>NZ_CP191998.1:2247500-7047500 GCF_050947145.1 Microtetraspora malaysiensis | reverse complement strand
GGTGTCGCGCTGTCCCAGGCCGCCCGGGCGCTGCCGAACCTGGTCACCGTCGTGGCCTGGCACGGCTGCGACCACGTCGGCCCGGTCCACGAGGGGGACACGCTCTCCAGCGAGGTCGTCGTGGAACGGCGCGCCCCGCTGCCCGGCGGCGGGCTGGTCCACCTCCGCTCGCGGGTCGCCGCCCTTGGCGACGGCGACCCGCGTGCCGTCCTCGACTGGAGGTTCGTCGCCGTGATGGCATGACCCGGCGAAGCCCCACAGCGCCGCCGGTTGTTCCGCCCGCCGCACGCGACGGCATCGGCCGACGTCACATGCGAGCCAGGCTGAGCCCTCCCTCCCCGCTCCGTTTGATCACGATGACGGCGTAGACGCCGGACACCTTCGGGTTCGAGATGCTGAGCCGTTCGGCCTTGCCCGGGCCTCCGACGGCGGAGCGGAGGGCGCGGGAGCGCGGCAGGCCCCACACGCCGGACGTCGGTGTCATCACGAAGAGGTCGACGTCCTGCCCGTTGCGGGGCGTGACGACGAACGTCGCGGGCTGGCCCTGTTCGAGCCGGGCCGTACGGATCTCGACCAGCCGGTCGGCGCCCATCGTGAACTCCGTGAACGCGTTCTTCTCCAGGTCGCCGTCGGGCGCCTCGGCCACCTCCAGCGCGTACTCCTGATAGTCGGCGTCCGAAGCGGCGCCGGCCACGTAGGCGTCGTCGGCGGAGGCGGGTTGCACGGCGATGAAGTCCGCGTTGGCGGCGACCCCGTCCGAGCTGGCGAGAGGCACCTTGGCGTGGTCGGGAGGGTACACGTCGAGGTCGACGTTCGCGCCGGTCGCCGGATTGGCGACCGCCGCCACCACGGACCACTTGCCGGCCGTGGTGGTGAAGACCGGCAGCAGCGGGACGTTGGCGGGCCAGCGCGCGATCTTCCGGTCGAAGATGTCGTCGTAGCGCGGGCCGCCGATGGTGTTCTGGAAGAGCACCGACCGCGCGAGAAAGCGGTCATCCTCGCTCAGCCCCGTCAGGAACTGGTCGATGTCGTCGGCGGGCGCCTTCCTGAAGGCGGCCACCACCGCGGCGGGGCCCAAGCCGGCGACGTCCCAGTACTTCTCGTTGCGCGGGCCGGCGTCGGCCAGGTCGAGGAGCGCGCCGGCCACCCGGCCCTCGACCGTGTCCCCGCTGGACCAGCCCTGGCTGAACCAGGTCGGGCTCTCGAGGTCGACCGGGGTGTCGGTGGGCCCCCACCGGTAGTGCGTGTCGCCGTAGGTCTGGACGGCGACCCAGTCGGCCCACCCCTCGGTCCAGGCGCAGGCCGGGCTCTCCACGGGGTCCGTGATGAAGTGCTCCTGGCAGGAGGGGGCGTGGGGCGGCATGCGGTCGTGGGTGTAGTCCATGATGAAGTGGCCCAGCTCGTGGGCGATCGTCATCTTCTGCATCTGGGCCGACGCGTCCAGGCGCACCTGGAAGCGGCTGTCGCATTCGCTGCTGACGGCCGGGCAGTAGTACGAGTGGGTGAGCACGGTGTCGGGCTTCCATTTGACGGTCACCCGCCGGCAGGCGGCCTCGCCGGGTTTCCAGCAGTCGTCAGCCGGCTGGTTCAGCCACCCGGTGTACGCCTTCCACGTGTCGTAGACGGCCGCCATGATCCGGAAGGCACCCTCCATCTCGTCGCCGGGCGCGGCCGCATAGTCGATGGTCGTCGTGTCGGTGCCCTTGGGCACGTCCTTCATCACAGTGCTGTTGGCGAAGTAGTCGAGGCCGGCACCGGTGCCCGGCTCCTCCACCGTCCACAGAGGGGCCACCGTGGACACGGTGAGATAGACGTCCTGGCCGCTGCCGTCCTCGTCGGTGCCGGGAAAGCACACCTTGTAGCCGCCCGCGGCGTCGGTCACGACCTTCCCGAGCAGGTCGGGGGCTTCGCCCTCGCCCTCGTCCTTGTCCCACGCCTCCACGGAGACGCTGGGCGTGCCCCTGACCGTGCCCGTGTCCGCCTCGACGTGCGTGACGCGCCCGTGCACGCAGGTGTCGCCGGCGGGGGTCGCCGCCGGCGCGAGGGTCTGCGCGGGACGGCTGAGGCGCTCCCGCCGCATACCGAAGATCGACGACTTCTCCCCGATCGTGAGGTAGGCGAGTCCTTCGCTGCTCGGGCCGGGCCGCCCGTCCCGGGCGTGAACGCGGATCGAGGCGGGGCCGGGGGCGACCGCCGTGACCACGCCCTCGTACCGGACCGGCGTGCCGCGCCGGGCCCGTTCCGTACGGCTCGCGCGGTCCACGGGGCTGCGCCCGATCGTCGCCGCGGCGTGGGAGAGCCCGGCCGGCGGGCGCACCCAGCGCAGGGTGTCCGGCAGTTCGATGATGGTCGTGGCGTCGGGAATGTCCTGTTTCGCGGTGACCTCGACCGCGAGCGTCGCGTCCTGCCCGACGGCCGGGGCCCGGTCGAGCGCGACGGTCACGGTGAAGCAGTCACCCGGAGTACATGGGGGAGGGGCCGCGTGGGCCGGGGCGGGGGCCGCCGCGGTGAGCACCGCGGCGATCCCCCCGACGATCAGCGCAGCCGCCAGGGCGGCGGCCGTCGGTCGGCGTGACATTCGTGTCTCCTGATCAGCCCGCGCAGGCGACGGGCGAGTCGAAGTGTCCCGGTGAGGTGGGGTACGGCGAGCCGCTGTCATTGGCGGGGATCGCCAGCTCCCGCTGGGCCGACGGGTCGTCTGCGGCACGGCCCGCGCCCGCTCCCCAGGCCACCTTGGCCAGGAAGTCGAGCATCGCGGGGGAGTGCTGGCGGACGATGTTGTGCCCGCCGTTGGCCGGGCCGCAGTGGGTGTAGAGGTTGAACGAGCCGTTCCAGTCGATCATCTTGTCTCCGGGGTTCGGCCCGTTGGCGGTCCGGTCGCCCTGCAGCACGTCCCGGCCCGCGCCGCCGTACTGCCAGTCGACGCCCTGGTGGTGCTGGTCGTCGGCCGTCGAGGCGTTGTCCTTGTCGGTCATCCGGAACCACTGGCAGGGATCCACGACAGTGGTGAGCGTGCCGTCCGGCATGCGCCCCGGGGCGCACGCGTCGGGGTAGGAGCCGCGCGGGTTGTAGTCGAGCAGGTCGGCCCCGGCGCCGCCGAAGAGGTGGTCGACGAACCGGTCCCCGGTGCCCCGGGCGGCCGGGTCGAACGCGCCGCCGCTGAGGCAGTCGGCGGTCGCCGCGTCCAGGACGGGATCACACCCCTTGCCGCCCCAGATGATGTCGTCGCCGTCGTCGCCGAAGACCTCGTCGCCGCCGCTGTCGCCGTTGACCAGGTCGTCGCCGGCGCCACCGTGCATGCTGTCGCGGCCAGGTCCGCCGCGCATGCGGTCGTCGCCGCCGGTGGCGAAGCCGTCGTGCGGCAGGGCCGCGCTCACCCAGGCGTCGCCGTCCGCGTCGTGCAGCAGGTCGGTACGGCGGTCGTAGGAGCCGAGCGGGAATCCGCGGTAGGTCTCCTTCGGCGGGGCGTTGAGGCTGACCGTGAAGCCGAGCTGCTGCGCGTCCCCGGCGTCGATCCGCTCGTTCACCACGCCGCCGCGGTCGCCGAGCATGGCGTCCTCGCCCTCACCGCCGTACATCTCGTCGTCGCCCAACTCGCCGAACAGGTCGTCGTCGCCGGGGCCGCCGTAGAGGCGGTCGTCGCCGTCCTGCCCCCACAGTCCGTCGTCGCCCGCGTCGCCGTACAGGCGGTCGTCGCCGAAAGCGCCCTCCGGCTCGCACGTCGGCTGGGCCTCCGTGCAGAACCTGGTGGAGTCGCCGGGCAGCGCCGGGTCGTGTGTACGGCTCCGCGTCGCGTCGGCGGGCGCCTGCCCGGCCGGATAGCGCTCGGTGTAGACGCGCTCGCCGGTCGCGGTGAGCGTGCGGACGAGCGAGCCGTTGTCGCCGAGCAGCATGTCGGCTCCGCCGCCGCCCTCGATCGCGTCGCCCTTGTCCGCCGCGCCCGGCCGGGCCGAGCCGCCGATCAGGTCGTCCTGGCCGGGGGTGGCGTCGTCGCCCTCCAGCTCCGCGGGCTCGCTCGCGACGCCCTTCCAACCGGGGTCGTCGAGCGGCTTCGTCGTGGTCTGGGAGGACTCGGCCGACAGCGGGAGGTCGCCGCGGATCTGATCCGCGCCGCCGCCGCCTTCGACGTAATCGCCCTGGGCACCGCCGGAGATGTGGTCGTCGCCGCCCTGCCCCCACAGGACGTCCACGCCCGAGCCGCCGGAGACGCGGTCGTCGCCGGAACCGCCGCCCAGGAGCGTGACCGCGCGCGGGGTCATCGGCTTTCCGTCGGACCCGGCCCGTACGGTGGGCCGGGCAGGCTCGCCCGCGAGCGTCACCAGGGCGTTGTCGCCGAGGACGACGTCGTCGCCCGGACCGCCGAACAGCGCGTCGTCGGCCCCGTTGTCGGCGCTGTCGTCGGTGGAGTCGGACGCGACGTGCGAGCCGCCCACCAGGTCGTCGTCGCCCCGGTCGCCCTCGACCCAGTCCACGCCCGGGCCGCCCTCGGCGTAGTCGTCGCCGTCCTGGCCGCGCAGCCGGTCGGGGCCGCCCTGCCCGAAGATCGCGTCGTTCCCGGCGCCGCCGTCGGCGACGTCGGCGCCGGAGCCGCCCGCGAGCAGCTCGACCCGGTGCGTGTGGACCTGGCCGGTCCGTACGGCGACCGCGGTCGCCGCGCCCGACGTGCTCAGGATCGCGTTGTCACCGGCGATCACGTCGGGCCCGTCGCCGCCGAGCAGGGTGTCCCCGGCGTCCGGGTACGGCCCGGAGCCGCCGCCGACGAGCTCGTCCTCGCCGGCCTCGCCGGACACCCGGTCGGCGCCGTCGCCGCCCTCCAGGTGGTCGTCGCCGTCGTCGCCGTGGACCTCGTCGGCCCCGATCCCGCCGAAGGCGGTGTCGTCGCCGGCTCCGCCGTGGATCACGTCCGGGCCGCCGGCCTCCTCCGGCGTCCCGTCCAGGTCGAAGGGTCCGCCGGCGTCGCCGTTGTCGCCGATGAGCCGGTCGGCCCCGGCGTCGCCGTAGAGCGCGTCGCCCCCGTCGGCCTTGCCGGCCGTACGGCTGCCGCCGATGACCAGGTCGTTTCCGGCGCCGCCGAACGCGGTGTCCTCGCCCGCCTCACCCACGACCGTGTCGTCCTGGGCTCCGCCGTACAGGGTGTCGTCGCCGGGGCCGCCGGTCACCTCGTCGGCGCCGTCGTCGCCGAACGCGATGTCGTCGCCCGAGCCGCCGCTGACCGAGTCGTCGCCCGCGCCGCCGGACAGCCGGTCGTCGCCCCGCTCGCCGCAGACGCGGTCCTGGCCGCCGCCCGCGTCGACCCGGTCCGCTCCGCCACCGGCCGAGACGGTCTCCTTGCCCGCGCCGCCGAGGATGAGGTCGCGGCCGTCGCCGTCGCCGTCGTGCTCCTCGCACGGCTCGTCCCGCAGCCGGTCGCCGAAGATCGTCGCGCCGCCGTCGCCGCCCACGATGTGGTCGTCGCCGTCGCCGCCGACCAGCAGCTTGGCCGAGGGTTCGACGCCCGCGGGCAGCGGCAGGTGCCGAACCTGCCTGAGCGGGCCGTAGTCGTCGCGGCCGTCGGCCTCGCCGACGTCGGACGGCTCGGCGACGACCCAGTCGTCACCGGGGCCGCCGAAGATCTCGTCCTTGCCGTACCCGCCGGCGAGGACGTCGTCGCCACCGCCTCCGAGGATCCGGGCGACCTCGCCGGGCCGGGAGCGGCCCGCGACCAGGTCGACGGCCTGCCCGCCGTACACCTTGTCGTCGCCCGCGCCGGTGTCGACGTAGTTCGGCCCCGAGTCGGCCGGTCCCGCGGCGTCCGGCCCGAACTCCTGGCGCGGCCCGGTGTAGATCTCGTCGTCGGCGGAGCCGCCGGTGAGGGTGTCGCGGCCCGGCCCGCCGACCAGCAGGCTCGGCTGGGCGCGGTAGCGGGGCGACGGGTCGGTGGCGGCCAGCGGGCTGTCCGAGGCCACGCCGATGGTGTCGTCCCCTCCGTTGCCCCACAGGTGGTTGCGGCCGAGCCCGGCGGCGATCCGGTCGTCGCCGTCGTCCGGGCCGTCGGCGGGCGCCCCGGGCAGCCCGTCGACGTCCCAGTCGGCGACCTCCACGGTGCCGACCCGGCGGCTGCCGGGGGTCAGGCGGCCGTCACCGGCCACCCAGCCGCCCGCGCCGCCCACGGTGATCTGGTCGTCGCCGGGGCCGCCGGCCACGATCGCGACCCGCGTGCCCCGCTCGTCGTACTGGTCGGCGCTGGTGATCTGATCGTTGCCGGGGCCGCCGTCCACGACGTTGGTCCCGGAACCGGCCAGGATCATGTCGTCACCGTCGCCGCCGAACGCCACGACCTTCCGGTCGAACGGGTACGGCGTGCCGGAGTCGTCCGCGTACCCCTGGAAGACGAGCCGCAGGGAGCCCTTCGCGCCGCGCCCGTCGGCCAGCACCCGGTCGAGGCCGCCCGCGCGGTGCTCCTCGCGCACGCCCAGCGCGCTGACGACGAAGCCCTCGTCGCCGGGGAGCTGGCTGACCGTCCACTGCTCGGCGTCGTCGCTCGGCTTGGCCGTGCTGCCGCCCCGGGCCGCGCGCATCGGGCCGATGTGCAGCACCAGCGCGCCGCCGCTCTCGGTCGCGAGTTTGGGCGGATCCTCGTCGCACTTCGGCTTGGCCGAGAAGTCGAGCAGCGTGGCCTCGACGACGGTCCAGTCGAAACGCTTCTTGAAGATCGAGAATCCGATCTCCACCCAGGCCTTCAGATAGACCTTGAGCTTGCCGTCCATGCTGAACAGGCACACCGGGTTGCGCAGCAGGACGCCGGAGAACTCGTAGAACCTGAACTTGCCGTCGTTGTTCGGGTCGGCCCAGAGCAACGAGACGGTCAGCGAGATGCCGCCGCTCACTCCCGCCCTGACGAGCAGCAGGTCGACCGCTGCCCCGGCCTCCAACCGCCCGTACAGCGTGATCGCGGGCAGGGGCCGGCCCCGCTCGTCGGTGGTCTTCAGGTAGAGGCTGTCGAGGATCTGGAGATCGGCCTCGCCCTGCTCGATCGCCTTGCGGATGCCGTACGTGTCGAAGCCCGCCTTGATCCGCGCCTCGACCCCGGCGGTGCCGGAGATGACCACCATGACGGGCGGCGGCGCGTAGACGGGACCGAAGGACTGGCTGTAGGTGAAGCCGAGACGCAGCGGGCCGGAGTCGTACTCGACCAGCTCCACGTCCCTGCCCATCAGCAGGCTGAAGATCGACCGGCCCGCGTTGTCGAGCACCGGGAAGCTGAAGCCGGCGGTCTTGGAGCGCGTCATCGGCCCCTGCTCGCCGGCCGCGGCCTTGCTCTTGGCGCAGCTCCTGGCCCCCTGGTCGAGCGCGGCGAGCAGGTCGGCCGTCTTCGGGGTCACATCCTTGATCAGGGAGTCCGCCACGTCCGGCGAGTTCTCGGTGGTGAGCGCCCGGTCCCCGGCCACGGTGAAGTCCCCGATCGGGATGTGCAGCTCGCCCTGGCAGTCGGGAAGGGAGGAGACCAGCTTCACGATCTCGACCGCCCGCTCGAGGAACTGGGTCGCCTTGCCGCCGCCCAGCGTGTTGTACTTCTCGGCGATCGTCATCAGGTTGACGTCGCCGCCGCCCGCGGCCCGGCTCAGGTCCGACAGCACCGGGATTGGCGCGTAGAGCTGGTCGACCACCGGCCGGACTGGGTCGGTGAGCCGTTTGACCTGCGTCACCACCGGGCCGAGCACGGTACGGAAGAAGTCGCCGGCCTCCAGGTTCACGTTCGTGAAGGCGATGGACAGGTTCGCGGGGTCGGGGGAGCCTCCCTTGGTGAGGTCCCAGTCGAGGTGGAAGTCGCCGAACAGCCCCGGGAGCATCGGCGAGCCGGGCGTCACGGTGAAGCGCCAGTCGATCGCCGCGTTGGCGTGCAGCGAGGTCTCCACCAGGTCGCCGGCGTCGGCGAGCTGCGCCAGCCCGATCCGGCCGACGGGCTTGAGCCCGACGCCGAAGGTGCCCGCGAACAGGTCGGGCGACTGCGGCGTACGGTTCTTCACGGTGACGTCCAGGATGGCCAACCTGGCGTTGATCTCCTCGGGCAGCGAGACGTTCACGCCGATCTCGGCCCGCGGCCGGTTGTCCGGCGTGGCGTCCACGAAGAATCCGCTGGTCCGGTCCAGGCCGACGGTCGCCTCGATCCGCCAGCCGACCTGGGCCCGTACGCCCTTGCCGGGGCCCTGGCGCAGCGCGAGGCCGGGGATGCCGATGTCCAGCCGCCGCTCCAGGCTCTCGCAGCCCTCGACGCAGCCCTTCGCCGGATCGACGACGCCCTTGCCGACACTGATCTTGAACGTGATGCCGGTCAGCTCGGCGCCCTTGGCCTCGTCACAGGCCTCGGGTTTGTCGGGGTTCGGTGCCTGAACGCAGGTGATCACCGGTTGCACGCCCGGACCGATCTTGGGGGCCAGCTCGGCGTTGTACCACTCGCGCAGGCTCTTGCCGGTGCCGCTCGGCACCTTGCCCATGGCCGCCTTGATCTCCGCGCGCCTGGCGCCGATGAAGTCGGCGCCCTGCTGCAGGTCGTGGCCGACCAGAGGCAGCCTGCCGTCGTAGGCGGCGACGCGCATGCCGGTCTCCAGCGCGACCAGGTAGCGGTCGATGCCCTCGCCCAGGTTGCTCCAGTCCAGCTCCAGCCCGGCGGGCAGAGTGGAGAAGTCGAACGAGGGCAGCTCCAGCCGGTCGATGTCACCGGGCAGCTTCGCGGTCAGGTCGAACATCTCGGCGAGCGGAGCCATCCTGGGCAGCCGCAGGACGAGCGCGTGCTTGCCGTCCGCCGTGATCGGGTTGCCGGCCAGGTAGGCGGGCAGCACCGCGCACAGCGCCAGGTCGGTCTCGTCGCGCCGGGGGTCCCGATCACAGCTGACCGGCTCGCTCGTCTCGTTGAGCGCCAGGTCGAGCCCGGCGAAGAAGTCGGCCGCCGGCACCGCCGCCTCCTGCGACTCGCCGCCGTACCGGAGGCCCACGCCGTAGTCGAGCCTCGCCTGCAGCGGGTCGTCGCCCGCCTTCCCGATGGAGAGCGGCAGCGGACCGACGTCGGCCTTGACGACGCCGTCGAGCTGCGCCTTCGCCTCCAGGTCCAGGCTGGACCCGGTGTCGATCAGCAGGTCGCGGGATAGGTCGAAGTCGCGCCGGAGCGCCACCTCGAACCCGAGCTGCACCTGGCCGTCGATCGCCGCGTCGAGCGTGCCGGAGCCCGAGGCGGCGACCAGGCTGCGCTCACCGAAGGAGAAGCGCAGCGGCTCCTTCAGCGCCGCCTTCTTGTCGTACGCCAGCGACAGGCGCAGCCGGCCGTCTTCGTAGCCGATGCGGGCCTGGCCGCCCAGCGCCTTGTTCAGCTCGGCGACCAGCGCCTGCACCGTGTCCGGCGGGGCCGCGGTCAGCCGGTCGATCGCGTCCCTGAGGGGCGAGCGCAGCGCGTACGCGGCGCCGGGTTCGGGCCGTGCCTGGCCGAACTTCGCGGTGAACGCCATCGTGTGCTCGCCGCACACGGCCGACACGGTCATCAGGCGGGTGCCGACGATCACGCCGCGCCCGATGTGCGCCTGGGTGAACGTGCGCGAGGGGTCGGTGACGAAGCCGTTCTCGCTTCCGCAGGCGCCGTCGCCGTACACGACGCCGGGGCCCGCGCCCATCTCCTCGGCGGCCACCAGGTCGGAGACCGAGCGGCCGAGGAGCGGCAGCTTCGTCGCCATCGCCTTTCCGGCCTGCCCGCTGCCCTTGACCTGTTCGAGGTAGGCGGCCAGCGCGCCCAGCGACTTGATCAGCGTGCCGAACAGCGCGCGCGGGTTGTCGGGGTCGAACGCGAAGTCCTTGACCTTGCCCAGCCGGTCGAAGCCGTGGAAGGCCAGCTCGCCCGGCTTACCGATGTCCGGCATCTCCACGTCGCCGGTGACCTTGCCGCCGAAGAAGTCCGCCATCCCCGGCACGCCCAGGGTCAGCCTGGTCTGCGCGGCGGCGTTCACCTGGGACGTCACGACCGCGCCGGGGTCGCTCGCCAGCCGCTCGAAAAGCCGCGTCAGCGGGATGTCGCCGACGTCCTTGAGGCCGACCTTCACCAGGTCGCCGCCCTTGGCGCTGGACATGGAGAGGTCGCCGGTGAGCCGTACGCCCAGGTAGCCGATGACGGCGTCGACGTCGACGGAGCTGCGGACCGAGACGCTCGCGCCGAACAGCTCGCGGCCGGTGCGCAGCATGACCCGGTCCGCGGGCCTGGGCAGCTCGGTCACCACGGTCGAGGTGCCGTCCGGGTTGGTGTGCTTGTAGGGGCAGGCCTTCCCCTGGCCGTCCGGCCGGGCGGCGCACGCCTGCCCGGTGGCCGCGTCGCCGAGGTCGAGCACGACCGTCGCGGTGGCGTGGTAGCCGCGCATCACACCGGCCACCGAGGTGGCCGCGTTGGCCTGCGCGAGCCCCGCGCGGGACGCGAAGACGTCGCCGAAGGAGACCTGGCCGATCATCGGGTCGGTGGCGGCGATCCGGTACGGCGTGCCGGCGGCGGGCATTCCTCCGCGCCACCCGTCCTGGGCCACGGTGACGGTGTCGGTGGTGTTGTCCGCCACGACGCCGGTCGACGTGCCCGCGGTGACCATTCGGCCGGCGAACTGGCCGGGTGTCCACTTCTGGCCGGCGTGCTTGAGCGTCGTGGCCGTGTAGGTGACGCCGGCGCCCGACCCGCTGCTGCTCTGCCCGGCGGGGTTGAGGGGCTCGGGCGCGGGGTTGACGGTGCGATCGACGACCAGCGTGAACACGATCTTCTTGGTGGCGTCGTCGTACCCCGCGTCGGCGACCTTGATGATCGCGCCTCCGGGGAGTCCGCGCGCCTTGGCGAGCGCGGCGAACATGTCCTGGATCGAGGTGAAGGTGGGCCGGCCGGTGTTCCGGTCGACGCTGCCGGCGACGAACGCGTCGAGCGACTCGGAGACGTGGACCGCGTCGGCCAGGGATCCGCGCATGAACGGCAGGTCGACGTCGCCCTGGCCGTTCCAGCGGGCCCGCTGGACGGCGGTGATGGCGTTGGCCAGGTGCGCCAGGCCGTCGAGCAGGTCCTTCGGGGTGAGCGACTGGAAGCGGCCGAGCCGGTCCAGGTCGGCCTGGCTCACGCTCACCTGCGGCGCACCGGCCGCGATGTCCGGCCAGCTCACGTTCACGGTCGCGGTGGCACCCTCCACCTGCGCGCCGGCGAACGGCTGCGCGGTGACCCCCAGCCCGGCGCTCGCCGCCCCCTTCTTCGCGAAGGCGAACAACCCGGCCGCCGCGCCGTCCGCGCCCAGCTCACGCAGGTCGAGCCGGCCGTCGCCGCTCGGGTCGGAGGACGTGGAGGTGAAGGTGGAGGTGAAGGACAGTGCCGAGCCGGGCGACAGGTCGACGCCGAGGATGCCGAACGCGGCCGAGGGCTTGGCCCCCGCGACCAGCCTCCCGTCCGCCTGGACCGTCAGCGTGGAGCCGGTGCTCAGCCAGACCGCGGTGGTCGCCGGGTCGTAGCCGAAGGACAGCTTCGCGCCGAGCTTCAGCGAGACGTCGACGCCGCCCGACGTGGCCAGCGAAATCTTGGGCTGCGCGCTCTCGATGGAGAGAGGCCGGTCGGCGACGTTCCGCGCGACCTCCAGGGTCAGGTCGAGGCGCCTCGTCCCGCCCTCGGTGCTCGCCTTCGCCAGCAGCCGGCCCGCGCGCGGGCCGGTGATCTCGTACTCGTCCTTGAGATCGTCGAGGCTGGTGAGGTCCTTGAGCCGGTCGTACATCGCGACCCGGAACAGGTCCGCCAGCCCCAGGCCGTCCTCGCCCCCGGGGACCAGGCCCACGAGGGGCAGTCGCTCGCCCATCGGGCCGACCCCGGCGAGCCCCTCGCCGAGCGCGGCGAAGCGTTCGACCGCGGAGAGGAACGCGGTGGTCTCCGCGTCCTTTCGCACGGCCGCCGCGGCGGTCTCCGGCACCCCCGTGACCAGTCCCGCCAGCACCCCGAGAACGCATAGAACATTGAGTAATCGCTGCCTTATCACCAAAACCCCCATACCGGACAGCGGACATACAGGGGATCTGTCTAGTGAGGCCTACTTGTGAATGGCTTGGCGACCACTCGAACGGCAGCGTGCGCCGCCCCCACCCGTCCGGAAAGGACGGAGACCGGCGCGTCCCGTGTCTCGTAACCGAGACACGGGGTCAGCTTCTCGGCCCTTCAGCTTCAGGGCCGAGCTTGCAGCTCCTCGCCGTACCTGGCGGGTACGGGTCAGGCCGCGTCGTCGGCAGCGTGACTCACTGCCCAGCCCGCGACACCGCGTAGCGCGTCAATCGTCCTCGTCGTCGTCGGGGATCATGTACTCGAGCTGCTCGCGGGTCGTGGCGAGCTCGGCCATGACCTCCTCGGAGGCGTCCTGCTCCGCGAGCGACTCAAGCTCGGCGAGCACCGCCCGCATCGCGACCGGGCCCGGCCGCTCCATCGGGTCGATCGGGTCGCCGCCGTCGCCGGGATCGTCGGAAGCTTCCTCCCAATGGATCAGCCAGGCCGCCGACCGCAGGCAGCGTACGCGCGGCACCACCTCGCCGAGATCGCCCCAAAGCTCGGCCGCCCGCCGGTAGGCGGCCAGCGCCTGCGGTGTCTCCTCGGCGTACTCCAGCGCCAGCGCGGCGGACCAGGCCAGCTCCGCGTGCGTGCGCGTGCTGTCCGGGTCGTCCTGCACGAGCCGCGCCGCCTCGACGAACTGCTCGGCCGCGTCGCGATGCCGTCCCAGCTCACGCAGGCACTCGCCGAACTGGGCGCGCGTCATCGCGACCATCGGCGGCGCGTACGGGACCTCGACCTTCGGCATCGCCTCCTCGAACAGCGCGGCGGCCTCGGCGGGGCGGTCGAGGGTGTGGTAAGCGCGGGCCGCGGTGAAGGTGTTGTGGAGCGTGTCGGGTTCGGAGATCCCCTGCCAGCGGGCCGCCGCGGCCAGCGCCGCCCCGGCGAGATCGAGCTCTCGCTCGGGTTGCCGGGAGATCGCGTCGACGATCAGTGAGCTCAACTGGGCGGCCCGGTCGGGCGCGAGGAGGGCGCCGCCGTGCTCGATCGCCCGGCCCGCGAGCTCCTCCGCCTCCTTCGGGTTCTCGTCCAGGGTGACCCCGGCGAGCATGTGCAGGGCGTCGACGGCGTGCCAGCCCGCCCCGGCCTCGGCAAAGCGCGTCGCCGCCGCGACGAGGTGGGCGCGGGCCCCCTCCTGGTCGCCCAACTGGAAGCGGACCCGGGCCAGCATGTCCTCGTAGGCGGCCGCGCGCAGCGGCACGTCGTGCTTCAGCGCGAGAGCGTGCTCGGCCTCCAGGAGGACGATCACCGCCTCGACCTCGGCGCGAGGCGGATCCTCTCGCCCGGCGAGCGCCCCCATCGCGATGACGGGTACGGCCCGGCGCGCGGTCAGGTAGTCGTCCGGCGTGAGCTTCCCGGCGGCGTACGCGTCGCCCGCGTCCGCGCTGACCGCCCGGGCGAGCTCTCCGGCGACGGCCGGGTCTCCCATGTGGAACCTGGCCAGGGCGGCGCCCGCCCGGGTACGGAGCGCCGCCGCCTGGTCGTTCAGGGCGGCGAATCGCTCGGCGACCGCGAGCAGCGCCTCGTGGGCGGCCGCGGGGTCGCCGGCCACCAGCGCCCTGGCCTCGGCGTACGCGACCTCGGCGGCCAGCTCCTCGGAAAGCGGCTCGCCGGCCTCCGCCACCCGCCGCCACGCGTTGTCGGCGTGGGGGTGCCAGATAGCGGACAGTCGGCGCGCCTCGGCGACCAGCTCGTCAAGGGTCGGCTCCGCGGACGGCGGAGTGGCCGGGACGGACACGGCGGACGGCCGCGGCAGCACCGCCGACGCCCCGAGCGGGAGCCGGTCCAGCAGGGGATCGCGGGCGAGCCGTGCGGCGACGCGCTCGCTGAAGACGGTGCTGCCGTTGCGGGCGTCGTAACGGGCGCACACGTCGGCGATCTCCCGTTCCAGCGGGGCGAGAAGCTCGTCGACGCTCCGCCCGCCGACCGGCAGGTCGCCGTGCCCGAGAGCCACCAGGCGGCGCAGCAGCACGACCGCGCCGCTCAGGAAGCCGAGCTGCTCGGAGACGTCGTCGCGCGGGCCGGTCAGCCAGGACGCGTGCTCGGTCAGGATCTCCAGGCCGCGCGCCTCGTTGCCCGTCAGCGCGCAGAACTCGATGTGGTACCCCACGGACGAACGCAGGTTCCCGTCACGGCGGACCATGGGGTACCCCCGCAGGTAGGCGCCACGCGCGTCGTCGAGGCGTCCGGTACGCACCAGGGGGAGCAGTGCCTTGGCCAGCACGCGGTGCGGCTCCTCCGCGCAGGACCGCTCGCCGTCGATCAGCGGGGCCCAGTGCTCCAGCGCGCCCGCGTCGTCGCCCATGTCGGCCCGCCACGTCCCCCAGTCGTTGCGTTCGCAGGCGTCGCAGTCGGCCATCTCATCCCGCGGGGCGCTGAGGGACGCCTCCATCGCGGCGGACGCCGCCCTGTGGTCGCCGAGGTCGCCGGCGAGGCACGAGCGCAGGGCGAGGATCGGGCGGGGACTGTATCCGCGCTGCCGGTAGCGGCTCTGCAACTCGTCGAGCCAGCGGTAGGTCGTCTCCAGCGGGACGGTCGGGCTGCTCAGGAGGTTGTAGGTCATCCACTTGAGCTGCCAGTGGATCATGTCGGCCTGCTCGCCGAGCTGGTCCGGGAAGTCGTCGAGGATCCGCAGGAGCCGTCCGAACGCGATCGGCATACGGTCGCGCTCGCCGCCCCACTCCTGCGCCTCGATCAAGGCGAGGAGCACCTCGCCCTCAAGCGCCCGGTCGTCCGTGGCCCTCGCGTCGGCGGCGAGTCGTTCCAGGCGTTCGATCTTGACCTGGCCGCGCGGCAGCTCGCTGATCGCGTCGAGGGCGGCCTGGATGTCCGTCACGTTCACTTCGTCTCCTCGCCTTCATCGAGCCCGTCGAGCCGTTCGCGTCCGTCGAGCCGTTCGCGTCCGTCGAGCCCGGCCGCGCTGCGTGACGCCCAGCCGAGCAGGTCGTCGAACGCGCGGTTGACCAGCGCCACGTCGGCCGGCCGCAGCGGCCGGTGGGTCATCAGCAGCGCCTGGCCGTACAGCGCCTCGATCGTGGTGACCAGCAGGGCCCGGTCGCGGACCCCCGCCAGTCGCCGGACGACCGGGCTGCGGTGGTTGAGCACGAGCCGCGCGCGGGGCGCCTCGGACTTGAGCGCGCCGAGGATCTCGGCCCACACCCCGTCCGCCTCGGCGGCGGTCTCGGCGCGGGTGCGCTCGCCGCGCGTCGCCCGGGACTCCAGATAGAGCGCCGACACCGAGGCCGGGAGGAAGGAGCGCAGGATCACGTCGCAGCCCAGCGGGTCGAGCGCGCCGCGGGCGGCGGCGAGGAACCCGGCCAGGGCCAGCTCGTCCGCCTGGTCGACGGGGTCGAGCGCGGCGGTGACGACCTCGGTGTCGAGCTCCTCCACCACGACGTCGGGGGCGACGGCCGGGAGCAGCGCGAACAGCTCGGCGTCGTACGCGTAACCGCCGTTGAGCACGCCGACGCCCTGGGCCGCGGCGATCGACGCCACCTGGCGGAAGTCGTCGACGGAGGTCGTGAACCGGATGACCGGGTGCCTCCTCGCGAACTCGGCGAGGGTGACCGTGCCGTCGGTGCTCTCGAACTCGAGATACGGCAGCATGATCTTGAACAGAGCCAGGTCGTGTCTGGCCAGCGACTTCGCCCCGAGGCTGTGTACGGCGAGGAACGCGGCGAGGCGGTGCGGCTCCTGGGCGGCGAGCCCGGTGAGCCAGTCCCGCAGCCGGCCGCCCAGTGCCTCGCGCACGGCGCCGAGGGTTTCGTCCTCGAAGAGCCCTTCGCGTGAGGCGGTCGGACGCAGCGTGTCGGTGTCGACCAGGCAGCGCGCGAAGAACGCCCAATCCGGCAGGAGGCCGGTGGTGGCGTCCCCGAGCAGCATGCCCTTCAGATAGACGCGATGGCGGCCGCCCGCCGACGGGTTCGCCGGCTGCGGCAGGATGTAGGCGGCGCCGCGGATGCCGGCCAGCTCGATGTCGAGCTCGACGACGTCGAGCGCCCTGAAGCCGAGCACGCGCTCGCCGTACGCCAGGAGGGCCGCCCGGCGCGCGGCGGGAGAGTCGTACGAGCGGTCCCACACGGCGGGGCTGTCCGTGGTTCGCACGGTGTGCCCGCCACCGTCCACCGTCACCTCATACGGCAGCAGCGAGCCGAAGTCGCGGGCGAGCTCGACGACCAGGTCGGGGGCGAACCAGCGCTCGGCCCCCGGGCGGGGAGTCAGGAACACCGAGGTTCCCGGCGCCGGCCGCTCGTCCGGCTCCAACCGGCGGACGGAGTACGTCCCGTCGGAGGTCGCCGCCCATTCGACCGGCGGGGCCTCAGGGTCCGCGGCCGACCGCGTCACCACCCGGATCCGCTCCGCCACGGTGAAACAGGCGAGCAGGCCGATGCCGAACTGGCCGAGGAACTCCCGGCGGGCGCCTTCCAGGTCGTCGCGTTTGGACGAGCGGCCGATCGTCGCGAGGAACCGATGGACGTCCGCCTCGGTCAGGCCGACGCCGGGGTCGTCGACGCGCAGCCCCGTCTCGTCCACCGTGATGCGGATCGCGGTCGGTGCCGAGGGGTCGGCCTGCCGTCGCGCCGTGACCGCGTCCACCGCGTTCTGCAGCAGCTCTCTCAGGTAGACCCGGGGGCTGGAGTACAGGTGGTGGGAAAGAAGGTCGACCAGGCCGCGCAAGTCGACCTGGAAAGAGTGCTCGTTTACTGACTTGTCAGCCAACATGCGGGCGATCGTAGCGGCACGCTGCGACAACACGCTGACGTTGGCCGAACCACCGTCTCACTGGTCCCGGTCGCCGCCGCCCGAGCAGCTGCCCACTCCGGCACCGAGCCGATGTCGCCATAATCGGCAGGTGCCGTCACTTAGAGCCTGCTGACGAAGGCTTAAGTGCGCGTGGACATGGGGCCATAGAGGGCCGGCCCGATCTTGTTGATGTAGCCCTGGTGCGACCATTGGGACAGCTGAACGCGGAAACTGTTGACGTTCTCGATTCCAAGGACGGCGGCCAACTCGGCTCCTTTCCAGGCCCGCCAAGGCTGGGCGGCCAGGAGTTCGCAGACCTTGCCGCGCCGGTCGGGACTGGACAGGTCAGGAAGCGCAGGCGGGTCGCTCCAGCGGCCATGGGGCGGTTGGCCTGCCAGTTCACGGGTCAGGCGGCGGGTCATCTGGTGCACGGTGGCCCACCAGACCATGGCTTCGTGGTGCTCGGGCTTGCGCTCGTAGATCCGGACGAGCCGGCGGTAACGGGCCAGCCAGGCGAACGTTCTTTCCACCACCCACCTGCGGGGCAGGACAACGAAGCCGCGGATATCGTCCGAGCGCTTGACGATGGCGACAGCCAGGCCGAGGACCTGCTTGGCCCAGGTCACCAGGCGTCCGGCGTAGCCGCCGTCCGCCCACACCAGCGTGATGGTGGAGAACTTCTCCCGCAGCCGGGCCAGCAGCGGGTGTGCGCCGTCACGGTCTTGGACCGACGCTGCGGTGACGATCACGCACAGGAGCAGTCCGAGCGTGTCGACCGCGATATGCCGCTTCTGCCCCTTCAGCTTCTTGCCCCCGTCATAACCGCAGGCCGCGGCCGGGACGGTCTCGGCGGCCTTGACCGTTTGGGAGTCGATGCAGCCGGCTGTCGGTAGCTCTCCGCGTCCGGCCATGACCCGCAGGCGGCCGCGTAATCGCCCGGCGAGCCGTTCGGGCAGACCGCGCCGGGACCACCGCAGGAAGAAGGCGTACACCGCCTCGTGTTGGGGGAAGTCGACCGGCAGGGCCCGCCACTCGATCCCGTATCGGGTCACATAGTTGATCGCGTCCAGCACCGCGCGCAGGTCATGGACCATCGGCCTGCCCGTGGTCGCGACCAACTCGGCCATCACCGCCCGTGCCTCGCCTGCCAGCACCGCCCACTCGGCATTGGTCAGGTCCGACGGATACGACGGCTTCCGTCCATGACATCGGCACCCCGGTGAGGCGCAACCACTGGCGCCCACGGACGCGGGCGTGTAAACAGACAACCACGGGCTCCTGGCCGCCGAGATGCGTAGACAACACCTCAGCTACCAGGAGCCCGCTCTCGTCCGCAGGCGTATCACGTGAAGAAGGTCTCTACCAGGGCATCCCTGGTCCCGGCCTCAGCGGCCAAATCCTTTGTCAGCAGGCTCTTATAGAAGCCTCGTTGCCGCCGGGCCGGATGGCGTCGCTCATCCAGCCCGAGATCGACGCGGGGGACGTCCGGCTACGGCCATGGCGGCAGTCGGACCGCGCCGCCGTCGTCACCGGTTACGCCGACCCCGCGATCCAGCGCTGGCACTGCCGCTCGATGACGGACGACGAGGCCCGCGACTGGATCGACGCCTGGCCGGACCGATGGCGGCAGGAGACCGGCGCCGGATGGGCCGTGGTCGACACGGCTGAGGTCGTCGGCCAGATCAGCCTGCGCCGGCTCGACTTCGCGCACGGGCTCGCCGAGGTGTCGTACTGGGTGCTGCCCGCCGCCCGGGGCCGCCGGGTCGCCCCGCGCGCCCTCATCGCCCTGACCGCGTGGTCCTTCGCCACGCTGGGGCTGCACCGCGTCGAGCTGTACCACTCGACGGCGAACGCGGCGTCCTGCCGGGTGGCGCACCACGCGGGCTTCGCCGCCGAGGGGACCAAGCGCCGGGAGCAACGCCATCTCGACGGCTGGCACGACGTGCACATCCACGCCCGCCTCGACACCGACAGTGACCACGGGAACCGTAGGCCGAGTCACGCGGGGTCCAGCGCCTGAGCACACCCGCCCACGCCCCGGTGCCGACGACCCGGCCGCCCGCGATGCCGAGCAAGCGCTTCAGCCCCGAGCCGTTCCTGTTGTCCATCGCGCTCGGTGGTATGCGACGTATCTCGGATCAATTCGATGTGACGGATGAATGAACAGGGCGCTCTTGGCTTCCCCTGTGGGCGCGTCAATTACCTTGAGTTCGTCCGAGAGGTAGATAGCGCCGTTGTCAAACAGAACGTGATCGTTGGGGCAGAGGCAGAGAACGTTCTCGACGACGTCGGGGCCGTAGTGAGGACTACCAAGTGCCTGAATGTGTGCGCCTTCGCTGTAGAGGCCCCCGGCTACGCTCAGCGTGAGTCTGCATATTTGGCACTCGTGGTTGTACCAAGCCTTGACCTGCTGGACGACTTTGGTGCTGCGGACAATCCGCTGAACGACGGTCTCGATAACGGAGGGAGGGCCAGGGGTGTCAGCGAACCCTTCGAGCGTAGTTTGGGACGAGCGTGGCGCTGCTGTCGTAGAGCCCTCCTCGGGGATCTTGGCCAGGGTGAATTGCCAGATTCGATATCCGTCAATGCCGACCTTCGCCCCGTGCGACTCCACGCGGAACAGACCGTCGTACCGGAGTCTTGAGGTCGGAGCATAGGGAGAGTCGGGGTTACGGCCGCGGATGACACGAACGGGAAGCCCTTCGAGCTCACTGCGTACCAGGCCGGCATTGCCGGGATCGGATAGCTCTTGGTTGCGGACCTGCCGGCCGGTGTTCGCGTCACGACCGCCGTGACCGGTATAGACGATGGTGTCGCCATAGTCCTCGTCGTCTACGTAGCCGCCAGAGACCACTATCGAGTCGGCGCCTTCCTTTCCCGTGCCCGAGATGCCCGCCTGGAGTGGAGCATGCACTCCTGCATCGTGCAGTTCTCGCCGATTGTTGTACGTCGTCCCAACGGGCTGGCCCTTAATATGCCCAAAAATCCGTGCCATGCCGACATAACTAGCAGGATCGGTAAATGGTTCCAAACCGGTTAGGCGGCTTTCGATAGCCAAGGCTCTACTGCGTATCGCCTCCTCGTGCTGCCGCAACTCTACGGACGTCAGTCGAAGAGGCGGCCTATCAGGGCGCCCTGGCCGGACTGGAGGATGTGCGCGGTTTCCAGCGGAATCCAGAAGCACTCGAACCGGGTCGGCTCCCGTTCGCCGTCGTGGTCCTCCTGGCTGGTCCACCGCTCGGCCGTGGGCTCGGTCGGCTCCAGTTGGAAGATGTGCCGGTGTTGCACCTCGAACCGGTACGGGCTGATGTCGTACTCGGTCTCGCCGAGCTTGCGCACGACCGTGAAGCCATGCAGGCCGGTCTCCTCGCGCGCCTCGCGCAGGGCCGCCGCCTCGGGGGTCTCGCCGGGACGGACGCTCCCCGCGGGGACCTGGATGCCGACCTCCTCGTAGCTGTAGTCGGCGTGCCGGAACACCAGCAGCCGCCCGTCGCGGACGATGTAGCAGAGGACCTTCTCCGCGGTGAGCTTCTCCGGCACGTGAACTCCTGAGTCGTGAACCCGATGCGGAACCGCGCGCCCGTAATCGCCGGTCGGCGCGGACGCGACAGCCAACCAGTTCGGGGACGATACGCGCATCCTGCCCAATACTGCGACGGTCGATATATGGTCGGAGCCATGGCCGGAATGACAGAGGCGACGTACTTCATCCTCGTTGCCTTGATGGAAGAACCGCTCCACGGATACGGGATCATCAAACAGGCCCGAACCCAGTCGCTCGGCGAGGTCGACCTCGCCGTCGGCACCCTGTACAGCGCGCTCGACCGGCTCTCGGAGACCGGCTGGGTGCGGCTGGACCGCGAGGAGACCGTCAACGGGCGTCCGCGGCGCTACTACCGGATCACCGACGACGGCGTGTGCGCCGTCCGTGCTCAGGCGGCCCGGTTGCAGCGCGCCGCCGCACTCATCCTGCGGCCGAGCGGGGTGACGAGCGTATGAACCACGTTCTCGAACTGCGGTACCGCCGCCTCCTGCGCGCCTACCCCAAGGACTACCGCGCCGAGCACGGCGAGGAGCTGATCGGCACGCTGATGGAGGCGGCCCGGCCCGGGGCCCGTCGGCCGTCGCTCCGCGAGACGCTGCATCTCCTCGCCGGCGGGTTCACCGTCCGCGTCCGGGCCACCCGCGCGTCCGGTGTGCCGCCGTGGACCGACGGCCTGCACCTCGGCGCGCTGATCGTGGCGGCTGTCACCTTCGCGCAGCTTCCCGTCCTGCCGTATGTCATCTTCCCGGTGTGGACGGCGCTCGGGATCGTCCTGATGGTGGCGCTCGTGCGGGGATGGATGCGTGTCGCGGCTCCTCTTGCGGCGGTCGCCGCGGTGGCGACGAGCTGGCCCATAATCCTGGGGTTCCACACCCCGGTGCTCGACGTCGGTCCGCTGTACGGAGACTTCGCGCCGGTCGCGCCCTACTGGGTGGTCGCGGCCGCGTCGGCGGTGCTCGCCGTTCGGCGGGCGGGGGCGGGCCGCGCGTCCGGGAAGACCCGGTGGTGGGGTGCGACGATGCCCGTCCGGTCGCCGCGGTGGCTGCTCGTCCCGCTGGTCGGCTGGGCGCTGCAGCTCACGCAGGTGCCGATGCACGAACCCATCTGGGTCGTGTCGCGGGCCGGCGTCGAGGTGGTGGCCCTGCTGCTGGTGCTGGCCGCCACGCTGGCCGCCAGGGACGGCCGCTGGGCGCTGGCGGCCGCCGTCTACCTGCTTCCCGGCCTCGTCTACCTGGCCGAGAACCTGCTTGCGACCGGCGTCCGCGGCTTCCTGTACTGGAGCGTGCTCACCGCTCTCGTTGTGGCCTCCTTGGTCGCCGCCCGCCGGGTGCACGCCAAGGCGTGACCGCCGCTGAGCGCACCTGGTTGCCGGTCGGCGCGGACGCGACAGCCAACCAGTTCGGGGGCGGGACGGGGAGTGATGTGCCGGAGGGGCGTGGCGACCGGACGGGCGCCACGCCGCATTGACCAGGCACTGTCAGCCGATGACGCAGTTCATGGAGTTGAGCGCGAACGCGGCCGGCTTACCGGTGTCGCCGGTGTGGGTGCCCTGGAAGCCGAAATCGGTCGAGCCGCCGGGAGGGATGCTCGCGTTGTAGGAGACGTTCCTGGCGGTGACCTGGCCGCCGGCCGGGGACACCGTGGCGTTCCAGGCGGAGGTGACGCTCTGTCCGCCCGGCAGGGTGAAGGACAGGCCCCACCCGTTGATCGCGGAGCTTCCGGTGTTGGTGACGGTGACGTTCGCGGTGAAGCCGGTGTTCCAGGCGTTCACCGTGTACGTGACCCGGCACGGGCCCGGCGCGGTCGGCGAGGCGGACGGGCTGGCTGAAGGGCTCCCCGACGCGCTGGGGGAGGGGCTGGGCGACGGGCCGGAGGTGTCCGTCAGGCCGAGGAACCGGATCGCGGCCAGCTCCATGCCGCTCGTGGGCAGGCTGTGCCCCACGCCCTGGACGCTGATCGCCTCGACGGGAGGGGTGATGCCGCTGTCGCCGTACCGGGTGCGGGTCCAGCTCGGCTGCGGCTGGTCGGTGAGAGCCGGGGTCTGACCGAGCCCGTGCACGTTGGTCCACTGCTTGACCTCCTCCTGGAGGTTGGGGTAGCGCAGCGTCGTGTCCTCGGTGCCGTGCCAGACCTGCATCCGCGGCCGGGCGCCGCTGTAGCCGGGGTACGCCGCCCGGACCAGGTCGCCCCACTGCTGCGGCGTCTTGATCAGGGCGCCGTTGGCGCAGGTGCCGTTCCAGCTCGATCCGTCGGTCGTGGCGAAGCAGCCGAACGGCACGCCCATGAACGCCGAGCCCGCCTTGAAGATGTCGGGATAGTCGCCCAGCAGGACGTTGGTCATCATCGCCCCGGAGGACGCGCCGGTGGCGTAGACCCGGTTCGTGTCGGTGGTGTAGTGCTGCTGGACGTACCTCACCATGGAGACGATCCCGACCGGGTCGCTGGCGCCGTCGTGGCGCAGCGCCTGCGGCGAGGAGACATCGAAGCAGGAGCCGCTCCTGGTCGCCGACGGGTAGATGACGATGAAGCCGTACTGGTCGGCGAGCGAGGCGAACTGCGTGCCGGAGTAGAAGGCCGGGCCGGAGCCGGTGCAGTAGTGGATCGCGACCAGGACCGCCGGGCGCGCCGGGAGGCGGTCCGGCACGTAGAGGTGCATCCGCAGGTTGGTGGGGTTGGTGCCGAACCCGGTCACCTCGGTGAGCGAGGCCGAGGAGGCCGGTACGGCCATGACCAGGCCCGCCAGCATGAGTAGCGCGGTCGCGATCATCGCGCCCAGCGCCTGAGCTTTCACCCTCATCGGTTGTCCTTCCTGCCTCGGGGGCGTCCGCGTGGAGGGGCATGCGGATCTGAAACATTCCGAGCCTTTGTCGAAATGTTTCGCAGGACAAGACCTGTGCGGGTCGAAGGTCCGCTCCGGCGCGCTGAGCTGGACAAGGGCAAGAAGGACGAGCTGACGGTCTGAAACTTTCCAGGAACGCGGCGGCCGGGCTGCCCCGGCCGCCTCCGGCACGCGGCCTCCCTTGGATCTCCACGTCCCGCGGCCGGATATCGGGACGGACGGGTCAGCCGGCCCAGCGGGCCCGCGCGGCGGGGTCCTCCAGGCCCCAGTAGTTGAGCAGCGGCTCGACGACCTCGGTGCGGAAGACCTGCAGGTTGCTGAGCCCCGTGTCCCAGATGAGCGCCTTGCGCTCCTCGTAGTCGGGCAGCACGGTCACGGGCTCGCGGAAACCCATCAGCCCCCGGTGGACCACCTCCGCCAGTTCGGGCCGCTGCCGCAGCGCGAGCCGGACCGCGTCCCGGTAGAAGGCCAGGTGGAGCGACTCGTCGGCCTGGACGCGGCGCAGCAGGTCGGCCAGCAGCGGGTCGGCGACCACGCGGGAGAGCCGCGCGTAGAAGACCCGCGTCGACAGCTCCTGGATGGACGTGTAGACCATGATCTCGAACGGGTCCACGGCGGGCGCGGGGCGACCGGCGCGCAGCATCGTCGTCTTGGCGTCGAGCATCTCCGCGGACGGCACGGCCCGGTCCATCAGCAGATAGATCTCGAACGCCCGGCCGTGCTGGTCCTCCTCGGCCACCCACCGCCGGAAGAAGTCGGCCAGCAGAGGATGCCCGCGTCCGAGGTGGGCGTACAGGTTCTCGGCGTACCACGGGAGGTTCGTCTCGCCGAGATAGGCGGTCTCCAGCGCCTTGGCGTGGTCGGGGTGGAGCGGCCCCGCGCCCGCGGCCCAGGCGGCCCGCACCGACGCGAGGTCCACCGGCCCGTCGCCGAGGCGGCGGACCATCGCGTCGAGCCGGCGATCCTGCATCCGCTCGATCAGGTCGTCGTACGTCCAGGGGGTACGGGACCGGTCGTGCCGTTCCAGGAGCCGGGCGAGGTGTTTCTCCAGCGGGTCGAAGTCGATCACGCTCGGACCTGCTTCCTCAGGGTCGCGAAATCGGAGGGCGTCGAGATGGGGAGGCCCGCGATGTCGCCGAAGAGCGAGCAGATGGCGCGAGCCTCCCGCTCGGGGTCCACCCACCGGCGGTGCAGCTCCGCCATCGCCGCGGCGGTCTCGGCCTCCTGGTAGTTCTCCGCCGCCGGGTTGGCGTCCGCGAGCCCGCTGTCGGGGTCGCACCACAACTGCCCGACGCGCAGCAGCACCGGCACCGCGCCGTCGGGGTCGGCCGTGGCGAGCTTGCGCGCGTAGTGCGCGAAGCCCTGCGCGTGCCGTCCCTCGTCACCCGCGATCTTCTTGAGCAGCGCGGCCAGCACCGGCTCCTCGCAGGAGGCGGCCATCGCCCCGTACAGCCGGCAGGTACGGACCTCGCCCAGCACGTTGACGGCGAGCGTCGCGATGGCCGGCGGGTCGCCCAGCTCCGGCCGGGTCAGCTCGGGCACCATGCCCTCCGGGTCGCGGCCCGCGGCCTCCGCCCACTGCCGCAGCAGCAGGTGGTGGCGGACCTCCTCGGCGAACCAGATGGACAGCCAGGCCGTCAGGTCCGCGTCGTTCCGGAAGATCCGGACCAGGTCGAGGATCGCGGGGATGGAGGAGAACTCGGTGCGGGCCAGCACGACGAGCCCGTCCACCATGTCACCGTCGATCTTCGAACGGTCGATCTCGCTGAACGGCGGGAGGTCGTGGGTGGGCGACCACCGGACCCGCTCGTGCTTGTAGAAGAGCTCGTCGAAGTCGAGGACGCCGGTCATTCCGCGCCCCCGTCGAACACGTCGAACGCGCCGAACGCGTCGTGGGCGGCCGGCGACAGGCCGGCGAGATAGCCGCGCGGGTCGACGATCAGCTTGCGGGCGTTCAGGTCGAGCAGACCGCACACGCTCTCCATCTCGGCCGCGACCGCGCCGTCCTCGAAGAGGAACGCCTGCCGCAGCACGAACGTGCGCCCGTGCGGCTCCCCCCACTCGTACGCGACGGTGACCCGGATGGTCTGCCCGGCCCGCACCTCGCGACGGAACCGGATCGTCGACTCCAGCAGGACCGGGCCGACGCCGCCCCCGCGCAGGTCCTCGGGCAGCACCCCGAGCGAGCGCAGGTGGCACCACCGCGCGTGCTCGGCGTACGAGTGGTACACCGCCGAGTTGAGGTGCCCCTGCCCGTCGATGTCGTGGAACCGGATGTCGAGCGGGACGGCGTATTCATCCATGTGTTCACCCATGCAGCGTCTCCACTTCGAGTACGGAGGGGTCGACCGCGGCTCCGCTGATCAGGCCGGGGAAGCCGGTCGACAGCGCCCGGTCGGGCGGCTCGGGCGCGGCCCTCCAGGCCCGCTCGTGGCGACGGGCCAGTACGGCGAGGCGCGCGTCGCCGCCATGCAAATCCTCGGCGGCGTCGGCGGCGAGCAGCCCGGCCGAGAGGATGTGCAGGCACCGCTCGGCCAGCCCGCGCAGCGCGAACTGGGCCTCCTCGGGCGGAAGCCGCTCCCAGTCGGCGAGTTCCCGCGCCCACGCCGCGGCCTTCTCCCGTACGGCCGCGCCGAGCGGGTCGCCGGCAAAGGCGCCGGCAGTGTGGTCGGCAGTGTTGTCGGCAGTGTGGCCGGTGGGGCCGAGCGGCGCGGCCAGCGCCTCGACCAGCGTCGACCCGGAGCCGGTACGGCGCAGCGCCCGCGCGAAGTCGAGCAGCATGATGTTGCCGCTGCCCTCCCAGATGGACAGCAGGTGGGCGTCCCTGACCATCCGCGCGTTGGGCCAGTCCTCGATGTAGCCGTTCCCGCCCCGCACCTCCATCGCCTCGTGGCAGGCCCACTGCGCCTGCCGCGCCGTGTGGTACTTGACCAGCGGGGTGAGGGTGCGCAGCAGCACCCCGGCCACCCGGTCGCCGGCGTCCGAGCGCTGCAGCAGCCCGGCCGTGTAGAAGGCCAGCCGGGTGGACGTCTCGGCGGCGAGCGCGAGGTCGGCCAGTACCTCGCGCATGAGCGGGTGGTCGGAGAGCCGCCGGCCGAACGCCGCCCGGCCCGTCGCGTGTTCGCGCGCCTCCAGGTAGGCGCGGTGGACGAGGGCCGCGGCGACCACGGAGTTGGCGACCCTGGTCTGGTTGAGCATCTCCGTCATCTGCCGGAAGCCCACCCCCGGGCCGCCGACCAGCTCGGCGTACGCGCCGGTGAACGTCACCTCGCCGGAGGCGAGGCCGCGCGTCCCGAGCTTGTCCTTGAGCCGGTTGATCACGTACGCGTTCCGCGACCCGTCGTCCAGCGTGCGCCGGACCAGGAACAGCCCGAGCCCGTCGGTGCCGGGACCGGCGCCCTGCGGCCGGGCCAGGGTGAGGATGAGGTCCGCCTGGCAGTTGGAGCAGAACCACTTGTCGCCGTACAGCCGCCAGGAGCCGTCGGCGTCGAGACGGGCCTCGGTCTCGTTCACCCCGACGTCGGAGCCGCCGGCTTTCTCGGTGAGGAACATCGCCGCCTGCCAGAGGTCCCCGTCCGTGGCCGTGAGCCGGGGCAGGTACCGCTCGGCCAGCTCGGGCGCGTAGAGCCGCAGGACGCGGGCCAGGACGTCCGTCATGGTCAGGCCGGTCACGACGTTGCGGTCGGCGTGGGCGAGCAGGAAGAACAGCGCCTGCTTCGCCACCTCGGGGGCGCGGCCCGGCCAGCCGAGCACTCCCTCGCGATGCGACATGGCGGCGATGCCGAACCGCCGGTAGGCGACGTCGACCACGCCGTCCCAGGCGGGATGGAACTCGACCTCGTCGACCCGCACGCCGCGCTGGTCGTACGGCCGTAATCGCGGGCCGTTCAGGTCGGCGGTCGCGGCGAGTTCGTCGAGCGGCCCGGCGGCGAGCTCGCCCATGCCGGTGCAGTGCTCGGCCGCCCACCGCGCCGCGTCGTCGTCGAGCCAGCGGTGCAGGATGCGGGGGAGTACGGGGCTGGCGGTGAAGGGGTTCAGCCCGACGGTGTCGGGCATCGAGCGGGGCGGTGGGAGATCGGTCATCTCACTCCAATCCGAGCAACCTCGACTTTTCGTGCGCCACGGGGATGGTCAGGGGGCGCGCCGTGAAGATCTCCAGCGCGACGGCGGTGCGCTCGTCGCCGAGCGCGGTGAGCGCCCAGCCGGCCTGGGCCGCGAGCAGCGCCGCCTGGTAGGTGCGGGCCATGCTCCAGGCCAGCTCGCGGGCCGTCGCGGGGTCGGGCTCGCGCGCGGCGACCTCCCGCGCGGCGTCCCGGACGATCCGCGCGGCGGCCTCGGTGCGGGGATGCGGGTGGGCGGCGAGCCGCGCCTCCACGTCGTCCCGGAACGCCGCGGCGACGCCGGGGGCGCCCAGCGCCCGGACGACGTCGAGGGCGAGGACGTTCGTCGTGCCCTCCCAGATGGACTGCACCTGCACGTCGCGCAGGACCTGCGGGATGCCGGTGTCCTCCAGGTAGCCGGCGCCGCCGAACGATTCGAGCAGCTCCGAGCAGACGCGTACGGCCTCGCGCGCGGTCACCATCTTGGCGAGCGGCACGACGACCCGGGCGAGCGGGGTCGTGTCCCCGCTGTCGCCGGAGTCACCGTTCTCCTGGCGGCCGACGAGCTGCGCGGAGCGCAGCGCCATCTGCACCATCGCCTCGTGCTCGGCCGCGAGCTCGGCCAGCCAGCCGAGGTGCAGGGGCGAGTCGGCCAGCGGGCCGCCGCGCACCGTCCGGCGCCGGGCGTAGTCGCGGGCCAGCTGGAGGAGGTGGCCGGTCGCGCCCGGCCCGGCCTGCGCCGACGCCATGCGGGCGACGTGGAGCACCGAAGCGATCTTGGCGATGCCGCCGCCGATCCCGCCGACGGGGACGGCGACCGCCCCGTCCAGGTCGAGCTCGGCCGTGGGCAGGCCGCGGGTGCCGTACTTGTCCTTCAGGCGGCGCACCCGCAGGCCGTTCCAGCCGCCGTCCGGCCCGCGCAGCTCCAGCGCGAACAGGGAGAGGCCGCGGCTGCCGGGCTCGGCGCCCTCCGGCCGGGCCAGCGCGACGGCGATGTCGGCGGTGGTCGCCGAGGTGAACCACTTGGTGCCGCGCAGCGCCCACGTGCCGTCGCCGAGAGGCGTCGCCACGGTGCCGGAGCGCGACAGATCGGAGCCGCCCTCCTTCTCGGTCATCCACTGGCCGGAGGTCCAGCCGCCGACCCGCTTGGTCAGCAGGGGAACGTACCGGGCGGCGAGCTCCGCGTCGTGCTGCCGCAGGCAGGCCGCGGCGCCGTCGCTCATGCCGAGCGGGCACAGCGCCGTCGCGGTCACGGCCTGCACCATCTGGTACAGCGCGGCCTGCACCACGCGGCCGTAGGCTCCGTATGTCTCCTCGTAGGGGATCGCCACCGCGCCGAGGCCCTGCAGGAGCCGTACCAGCTCGGTCCAGGCGGGGTCGATCTCGATCCGGTCGATCCGCCGCCCCCACGCGTCGTACGGCAGGTGCCGGGGCGGGTTCGCCTCGGCCCTGGCCGCGAGGGGCGGCATCTCGGTCGCGCAGCGTTCGGCGGCGTGGTCCAGCTCCCCGGCCGCCTTCTCGAAGACGTCCGGGGGAAGGATCCGCTGGACCGCCTGGCGCAGCGCCCGGTCGGCCCGCCACCGGTTGGCGACCCGCGGCGCGTCCTGGACGAAGGGGTCGATCTCGTACCGCTCAGCCGGCATCGGTCGTCACTCCTGTCAGGTTCAAGGCGAGCGCCGTCACATTGGCGATCAGTGATTCGTCGTCGGCGTGGTCGTGGTCCGGTGCGAGCGGGCCGACCAGGCATTCGGCGACGGCGCCCACCAGCGCGGCGCCGGTCAGCTCCGGATCCTGGGCGGGCAGCTCGCCGCGGGTCACGCCCTCGCGGACCAGGTCGGCGAACAGGTCTCGGTAGCGCCGCCGGTAGTCCAGCCGCGCCGCGTCGACGGAGGGGTCCACCGGCTCCGCGATCAGCGCGTAGGCGAGGCGGCGGCCGTCGAGCGCGCGGCGGGCGAACGTGACCACGACGCGGGCGAGGCGGTCCCGCACCGTGCCGTCCGCCGCCGCGACGGAGGCCAGCACGTCCAGCTCGTGGCCGGAGGCGCGCCGGAAGACCTCGGTGAGGAGGTCGCCCCGCGACGGGAAGTGCCGGTAGATGCCCCCCGCGGACAGGTCGGCCCGCTCGGCGACGGCGGACATGGCGGCCGCCTCGAAGCCGCTCTCCGCGACCACGTCCCAGGCCGCCGAGACGATCCGCTCACGCACCTCGGCGAGCCGCCGCTCGGTCTTCTCCGTACGCCGGTAGGGCATACCAAGCAGTGAATCCAGATTTGCAGCTTTGGTCAAGGGGTACGGCGGACGGCGGCCGGGTTGTCCTGTTTCGCCATGAACTCGCGGAAGGTCGCCACCGTGCCCGCCCGATGCTCGCCGAGGCGGCGGATGAGGTCCTCGGTGTCCCGCGCGCGTACCGCGTCGATGATGCCCTGGTGCTCGCGCTCCACCCGCTCCCGGTTGCTCTCCTCGCTGTAGTAGAGGGAGCGGTAGACGTCGCTGGCGTCCCACAGGATGCTCAGGAATCGACGCAGGCGGGGCATCCCGGCGGCGTCGATCAGGGTGAAGTGGAAGCGCCGGTTCGCCGCGGCCATCGCGATGATCTCCCCGGCCTGTCCCGCGGCGACGACGTCGGCGTGGGCGTCCTGCAGCCGCTGGATGTCCTCGTCGGTGATCCGCTCGATCGCGCGCCGCACCGCCTCCTCCTCCAGGATCTGCCTGATGCGGTAGACCTCGAGGAAGTCCTCCAGGGCGAGCTCGGCCACCATGTAGCCGCGCCGGGGACGGTAGATCACCTGGCCCTCGCCCTCGAGGATCTTCAGCGCCTCGCGGATCGGGACCCTGCTCACGCCGAGCTGCTCGGCCAGCGCGTCCTGCCGGATCGCCGAGCCGGGCGCGAGCTGCCCGGTGAGGATCGCCCGGCGCAGCTGCTCCAGCACGTACTGCTGGGTCGTCTGCGGAGGCCTGGCTTCGATGTCCACCCTGTCCTACTCCGTCTCGTGGTCTCACCCGATCGGCCCGCCGGTGCCCGTGACCCCCTGGCTGGGTCGGTCACTTCGCCGGAAGGAACCTGCGGTCCTCGCGAAGCCCGCTCCGCTGGGCCTTCCCTGCGGTCCTCGCTCCCTTCCGCTCCGTTCCCTCGATCCCGATGAACGTTTGCGGACAGCGCACCAGGGGCCGCTGCACGTCCGACTTTAGGGGCTCACGTGTTCGACGCCGTTCGCCCCGAGGCTGGACGCGCGGGACCGTACAAGTAATACTGGATCCAAAATACAATCGGTCAAGCTTTTGTGGAGCGCTGCCGGGCGGTGCTCGACGGCCGAGCACCCCTTGCGACCCTCACCCCTGGAGCAGATCGTCAGCATGAGACTCCGACATCGACCGCACGAGGAGCCCCGATGAGCGGACCGCTCGCCGGCGTCCTGGTGGCCGACTTCTCCCGCGTGCTCGCCGGGCCGTACGCGACCATGCTGCTCGCCGAGATGGGCGCCGACGTCGTCAAGGTGGAGCACCCCGTCCACGGTGACGAGACCCGGGCGTGGGGACCGCCGTACGCGGGCGGCGAGGCCGCCTACTACCTGTCGGTCAACCGCAACAAGCGCGACATCGCCCTCGACCTGAAGCACCCGGAGGGCCGCCGGGTCGCCGCCCTGCTGTGCGAGCGCGCCGACGTGATCATCGAGAACTTCCGGCCCGGCGTCGCCGACCGCCTCGGCATCGGCTACGAGTCCGTACGGCCGCGCAACCCGGGTGTCGTCTACTGCTCGATCACCGGCTTCGGCCGGCAGGACCGGCCGGGCTTCGACGCCGCCGTCCAGGCCGAGAGCGGGCTGATGCACATCACCGGCGACTCCCCGAGCAAGGTCGGCGTCGCCATCGTCGACATCCTCGCCGGGCTCAACGCGGCGGTGGCCATCCTCGGCCCCCTCTACCGGCGGGCGCTCACCGGGACCGGGGCGCGGGTGGAGGTGTCCCTGCTGCACTCCGCCCTGTCGGCGCTGACCAACGTCGCGCAGAGCGCGCTCATCTCGGGCCAGGAGGCGAAGCCGTACGGCAACGCGCATCCGACGATCGTGCCGTACCAGACCTTCGAGGCGGCCGACGGCGGCGTCACCGTCGCGGTCGGGAACGACGCGCTCTACCGCGCCATGTGCGCGGCGATCGGACGCGACGACCTCGCCGCCGACCCCCGCTTCGCCACCAACCCGCTGCGGGTTCGGCACCGGGAGGCGCTGGTCGCCGAGTTGAGCGCGGTCTTCCGCACCCGCCCCGCCGTCGAGTGGACCCGGCTGCTGCAGGACGCGGGCGTGCCGGTCGGGAAGATCCGCGGCGTGCTTGAGGGCATCCGGGCCGCGGAGGACCCAGCGACCGTCACGGTCGAGCATCCGACGGCCGGGCTCCTGGAGCTGCTGCGCACCGGATTCACGCTGACCGGTGACGTCCCGCCGACCCAGCCCCCGCCCCTGCACGGCGAGCACACCAGGGAGCTGCTGGCCGAGCTCGGCCTGACCGGCGACGAGATCCGCCGTCTGGAGGCAGACGGCGTGGCCCGCCAACACCGCCAACACCCCCATGACCGCGACGCCGCGGACCCCGCCCAGAAAGGTATAAACCGGTGAAGACCCCCGACCCGCACGACTTCCTCGCCGTCGACCGCGACCTCACCGAGGAGGAGCGCGCGATCCGCGACACGGTGCGCGCGTACGGCGCCGCCGAGCTGCTCCCGTACGTCGCAGACTGGTTCGAGGCGGGCACCATCCCCGACCCGCGCGCGATCGCCAAGGGCCTCGGCGCGCTCGGCGTGCTCGGCATGCACCTGGACGGGTACGACTGCGCCGGCACGAACGCGGTGAGCTACGGCCTCGCCTGCCGCGAGCTGGAAGCGATCGACAGCGGGCTGCGCAGCTTCGTCTCCGTCCAGGGCTCGCTGGCGATGACCGCGATCCACCGGTACGGCAGCGAGGAGCAGCGGCAGGAGTGGCTGCCCCGGATGGCGTCCGGCGACGCCATCGGCTGCTTCGGGCTGACCGAGCCGGACTCGGGCAGCGACCCCGGTTCGATGCGGACCAGGGCCCGGCGCGACGGCTCCGACTGGGTGCTCGACGGCACCAAGATGTGGATCACCAACGGCTCGGTCGCGGACATCGCGGTCGTGTGGGCCGCCACCGAGGACGGGATCCGCGGGTTCCTCGTGCCGCGGGGCGCCCCCGGCTACTCGACGAACGTGATCCACAAGAAGCTCTCGCTGCGCGCCTCGATCACCTCCGAGCTCGTCCTGGAGGGCGTCCGGCTGCCCGCGGAGGCCATGCTGCCGGGCGCCGAGGGGCTCAAGGCCCCGCTGTCGTGCCTGTCCGAGGCCCGGTACGGGATCGTGTGGGGCGCGGCCGGCGCGGCGCGCGCCTGCTACGAGTCGGCGCTCGACTACGCCCGCGACCGGGTCCAGTTCGGCCGGCCGATCGCCGCCTTCCAGCTCACCCAGCGCAAGCTCGCCGACATGCTGGTGGACGTCAACCACGCGATGCTCACCGCGCTGCAGATCGGCCGCCTCAAGGACGACGGCCTGGCCCACCACTCGCACATCAGCTTCGGCAAGCTCGCCAACGTGCGCGCCGCGCAGCGCGTCGCCGCGCTCGCCCGTGGCATGCACGGCGCCAACGGCATCACGCTGGAATACCCGGTCATGCGGCACATGGTCAACCTCGAATCGGTCGCCACGTACGAGGGGACGGAGGACGTCCACGCCCTGTCCCTCGGGCTGGCGCTGACCGGAACCCCCGCCTTCCGCTGACCCTCGCCGTCCGGGCACGGCAGCTTCGGAGCCGAGCTCCGCGCCGTGCCCGGACGGTTCGGGCTACCGGGCGAGGTGGCGGGTTCTCATCCGATGGCGTAGGCGCGAGTGATCGTCTGGGTCAGACCGGCGCCCGCCGCGTCGGTCACCACCGCGCGGAGGGAGACGAATCCGGCCGTACGCGGGTTCGGCACCATGGCCGTCCATCCCGAAGCGGTGGGGACGACCGGGATACGGCGCCAGTTCGCCCCGTCGTCGGAGGACATCTCCAGCCGGACGGACTTCACTGCGCTCTTGGGAGCCCCCGGGTTGCGCTCGATCCACATGGGCAGCCGGGTCAGTGAACCCGGCTTGGCACGGTTGAGGTCGTCGAGCCCGGCGGGGGCATAGCGCATCGCCATCAGCGGAAGCGCCTGTTCCTTCGCCGTGCTCGCGGACCGGAACGTCCACACGGACTCCACACCGGTGGAGAGCGTGGAGTGCGGCACCTGCCTGCGCATCGACGCGCTCAGCGTGTACGAGGCGGGCTCCGGCGCCAGTTCGGCGTTGAGCGAGCACGACTCCGGCTCAAAGACCGCGCAGTCGGCGAGATCCGTTTTGGCGAGCACCTGCCCGTCTTTGGCGAGGGTGGCGGTTCCGGTGGCCGCGTTGTCCCCGCCGACCCTTCCCTCGGCGCCGTCCGAGAAGAGCGTGCCTCCGAAGAAGGTCAGCGTTTCGCCGATACGGCTGCCGCCGGAAACGGTGAAGGACGGGCCGGTCACCGCGGTGTTCCACACCTCTTGGGTGTGCCCGCGCTTCTTTGCCCTGCCATCATCGGCCAGGTAGGCCGATCCGACCTCGAGCCCGCTGTCCCAGACCAGGCCCGGCGTCCGGTAATGGGTGAGCGTGCCCGGCAGGCTCACATCCTGACCCAGCCACGACATGAAACTGAGGTCGCCCAATCGTGGCCCGGCGAACGGTGTGCCCTGGGCCGCCACGCCGGATGCGCGATAGGTCACGGTCACCTTCGCGAGGTCCTTCTGCCTGACGGCGTACGTGGGATCCTCGGGCAGCCCGTCGGCGTGGCGGTTGACGAGGTCGTAGACGTAGGGGCTCGGGGAAACATCCTTGCTTCCCCAGAGCGTCCTGAGCATGAAGCGCAGTCCCGCCAGGCGCGCCGGGACGACGTAGAACTCTGATTCGGGGTTGGACGATGACCAGGCCATCTTCCACGGCCCGTAGTCAAGCCGGAAATCGAAGCCGCTCTGCTGCGCCGCGGTCGGATCGTCCAGCGTGGTCTGCGCCCGCTTGCCGCGACGCGCGTCGATCGTCAGCTCCTGGTCGGCGTTGTCGACCTTCAGGGCGGTATGGGCGACCGTGATGGTCCTTTGGAAGAATTCCGCGTAGAGATTCCACTCGCCCTTGGGCAGCCGAACCTCGGCGACGCCGTCCTGGGAGAACACGTCACGGACGACGCCCGTCTTCGGGTCGTAGAACTGAGCGTAGGCGTCGGCCGGCTCGCCCTGCCTGTCGATGGTCTTGATGGTGACGTTGTAGGACTCCGGCTCGACGTACGCACCCGCCAGGGTGCGGATCACGGTATCGCCCGAGGTGGCGGTGATCGTCCCGACATAGTCGCCGGGGGCTTTGCCGTTCGCGTCGATGGTGAGCGTGACCGACGCCTGTCCGGCGGCGGGCACCTCGATCCGCTGGGCGGAGAGCTTCAGCACGTCGCCCTCGCTGGCGAGGTCGAGGCTGACCGGGGCGTCGCCGGAGTTGGTGTAGGTGATGGTCCCGGTCTTCGTGCGTTCGTCCGGGCCGTCCCAGGGGAAGGCGGCCCAGGTGTCCGCCGTCTGGGCCACCACGTTCTGGGCGAGCGCGCGCACCAGGTCCACTCGTCCGGTCCCCTGCTGGTACGGCGTGGCACCCGGCGAAGGAGCGGCGCTGCCGGCCAGCGCGGCCTTGAGCTGCCGGCCGGTCCAGTCAGGATGCCGCTGGGCGAGGATGGCCGCGGCCCCGGCCACGTGCGGCGCGGCCATGGAGGTGCCGCTCTTCGCGACGTGTGTGTCGTCGGCGGTGCCGGCGGCCGCCGCCGCGACGATGCCGACGCCCGGTGCGGTGAGGTCCGGTTTGACGGCGTGGTCGCCCAGGCGGGGGCCGGTGCTGGAGAACGGGGCCACCCGGTCCTTCCTGTCGACGGCGCCGACGGTGAGGGCGGCGTCCGCGCTGCCGGGGCTCATCACCGGGTCCCGGAAGGTGTTTCCCGACGCCACGACGAACAACGTGCCCGTCCGCTCGGACAGCGTGTTCACCGCCTGTTCCACGGGGTCGATCTCGGGGGTGTCGGGGGAGCCCATGCTGAAGTTGACGACCTTGGCCTTGACCTCGACGGCGGCCCACTCCATGCCCGCGATGATGGCGGACTCCGAGGCGCCGAAGCTGCCGCCCACCTTTCCGATGGCCAGCCGTGTGCCGGGGGCCACGCCCCGGTACTTCTCTCCGTTACCTGCGACGATCGAGGCGACATGGGTGCCGTGGCCGACGTTGTCTCGGATGTCGGGCTCGTCGCTGAAGTTGCGCTCCTGCGCCACCACGCCCTTCAGGTCGGGATGGTCGGGGTCGTAGCCGGAGTCGAGAACGGCGACCGTGACGCCCTCGCCGGTCATGCCCTGCTTCCACGCTTCGGTGGCGCCGATCTGCTTGACGCTCTGGTCGAGGCTGTAGGACAGGCGGCCGTCCAGCCAGATCTTCGTCGTGCCCGCGGCCAGAGTACGGGGGCCCGCTGTCAGGTCCTTCCAGGTCTGAGCCGCGCCGCTCTTGGGCACGCGAAGCGTGGTCATGCCGAGGCCGGCGAGCTGCCGGGCGCCCTGCGCGCCCCTGAGCGCAGGGGTCGGGCCCGTGCCCGACTGGGTGATCAGCGGGATGTCCGGCGTGTCGGCGTCGCCGTAGTGCCATTCCAGGAGTTGGGTGACGTCGAACAGCCGATCGTCGAGCAGGCCCTGGGCGACCAGGGGCCTGGCGTCCGACGGGATCACGTACAGGTGATCGCCGCGGACCTGTCTCATGAACGCCACCTGCCGGCCGGGGCCGGGTTCCACCCGGTAGCTCTTGCCGGTGACCACGACCCGGTCGCCGGTGATCAGCGTTACGCCGCCCGCCTTTCCGAGCCTCGGCTGCACGGTGTCGGCTTGCGGGCCGTGTACCGGCACGACGCCGAGCGTCCCTGCCAGGAGGGCGGCGACGAGGCCATTGCCTAAGATCATGGGTTGCCTTTCGGGGATGGGGATCGATCGTCCCGTTCTGGGGACAAGAACCGCCCAAAACGGGAATGATCTTTTGGGCGCGCGAAGGACCATACTCCGTTCAACGGAGTATGGTCAATGTGTGCCGCGTCCCGATGAAAGGCGCATGGCCCGCGCCGCGTGACGCGGCGCGGGCCATTTGGAGAGGAGGTCAGGCCCGGGAGATGCGGACGGCGTCGGCGATGACGTAGCCCGTGCCCGAGGTCCAGCGGCTGACGCCGACGGCGTTGTACGTGCCGGCGCTGAGGGAGAACGTCCCCAGGCTGCGCCACGAGCCGCCGCCCGAACGCTGGTCGACGTAGACCGTCTGGTTACCGCCCGACGCCGCCACGATGTACGGCGCCGAGGAGTTGTAGCCGGGGTCGGCCGGATACCACACCTCGACCTTGTACGTGCCGGCGCTGGGGATGCTGGCCTGGTACCAGGCCGGGTCGCTCGCCGCCACAGGGTTGGCGAAGCGGTAGTCGGCGCCGTAACGCTGGCTGGAGTACGCCGAGGTGCCCCAGTTCGCGCTCGCCGAGAACCCGGCGCTGGAGTTGTCGATCGTGGCCGACCACGGCGGGGTGCCGCCGCCGGTCACGTAGTTCATGTACGTGGTCCAGTTCCAGTACGAGCCGGGGTCGGTGTGCGTGGCGCCAGGCACCTCGTTGTGCCCGATGATGTGCGCGCGGTCCTTCGGGATGCCGTACTTGTCGCAGATGGCGCGGGTCAGGGCCGCCGAGGCGCGGTACATGGCGTCGGTGAACCACGAGGCTTCGCTGATGTAGCCCTCGTGCTCGATGCCGATGGAGCGGGTGTTGTAGGACCAGCTGCCCGCGTGCCAGGCGACGTCCTTCTCGCGGACCATCTGCGTGATCTCGCCGTTCGACGACTTGACCACGTAGTGGGCCGACACCTGCGCGCTGGGGTTCTGGAACCAGGAGATGGAGCCGGCGTACGAGCCCTGGGTCACGTGGATGACCACGCGGTCGATGGCGTAGGCCGACGGACGGCTGGAGGCCGTGTAGTTGCTGGAGCTGGCCGCGACCCAGTTCGCGGGCGGATAGTCGGCGCTGAGTATGCCCGCCGCCGCGTTCGGGTCGACCGCCGCGTTCAGGTCGCGTGCCTTGGCGTACTCGCCGCGGTCGGCGGTGACCTCCTGCGGCTTGACGCTGACGCCGCGGGTGTCGATCCCGAGCCCGATCTGCTCGTAGACGGCGTCGGCGTAGAGGCGGGCGACCTCCGGCGTGGACGCGTTGCCGTACTTGGCGACGGCCTGGTACCAGCGGCCGGCGTCCTTCCTGGCCGCCTCGTCGAGGCCGAGCTCGTCGGCGTACGCGCGCAGCACGGCGGCGCCGCCCATGATGTTGGCCTCGGTGTCGGTGCGGAGCTTCCCGGACGGCAGTCCGGTCAGCTCGGCGGCCTTCTCCAGGGCGTGGGTGGTGGGGTTGCTGACCAGATGCATGACGCCGTAGCCGCCGCTCGCGCTCGGCTTGCCCTCGTGGGCGTCCAGGTGGGTCTCGGCGTAGGCGACGGCGACGAGCAGGTCGCGCGGCACGTCCCGCGCCGCGGCCGCGCGGTCGAACGCCGCCGGGAGCGGGGTCTCCCGGTCCGCCACCGCGGGCTGGCCGGCGAGGACGACGAGTGCGGCGACGGCGGATGCGGCGACAGCGGTTAACCGGGCAATGGGGGGTGTCATGTGGAGCTCCTGTCCGGGGGTAACGGCTGCACCGTATGTCACTCCTGACACGATGTCGATAATTGACAAACGATCTGTGTTAGGTGAAAATTTTCGCCCTCATCGCCGCCGAGCGTGCTGATCCTTCACGCGGGCCCCCTGAGATTTGGGTCCACGGATCCTGTGAAGACTATTGCGCTCGCTTTGCAATTTATTGAAACTTCTTTTCGTGACCGCGCTGCTGCGTACCCTCCTGGCGGTGTTCACCGTCGCGATCGTCAACCTCGTCGTCCCGACCTCAGCCGTGACCCCCGCCGCCGCCGCGGCCTGCGCCACCGACCCCGCGACCCCGAAGCGACAGCTCCGCGCCATGTGGATCTCTTCGGTGGCCAACATCGACTGGCCCAGCCGGACCGGCCTGAGCGTCTCGGCGCAGCAGGCCGAGCTGCGCTCCTGGCTCGACCTGGCCGTCAGCAGGCGGATGAACGCCGTGATGATCCAGGTCAGGCCCACCGCCGACGCCTTCTGGCCCTCGTCGTACGAACCGTGGTCGCAATGGCTGACCGGCACACAGGGCGGCGACCCCGGATACGACCCCCTGGCGTTCATGGTGGCCGAGGCGCACGCGCGCAACCTGGAGCTGCACGCCTGGTTCAACCCGTACCGGGTCGCGAACCACGACGACCCGACCAAGCTGATCTCGACCCACCCGGCGCGCCAGCACCCCGGCTGGCGCTTCGCCTACGGCGGCAAGCTCTACTACAACCCGGGCATCCCGGAGGTCCGCACGTTCATCGAGGACGCGATCATGGACGCGGTCAGCCGGTACGACATCGACGGCGTCCACCTCGACGACTACTTCTACCCCTATCCGGTGAGCGGCGAGACGATCCCCGACGCCGCCGCCTTCAGCCAGTACGGCGGGGGCTTCTCCGACATCGGCGACTGGCGCCGCGACAACGTCAACCGGCTCGTGCGTGAGCTGGACCAGCGCATCCACGCGGCCAAGCCGTGGGCTGCCTTCGGCGTCAGCCCGTTCGGCATCTGGCGCAACTCGTCCACCGACCCGCTCGGCTCCCGCACGTCGGGCCTGCAGTCCTACGACGCCATCTACGCCGACAGCCGGCAGTGGGTGAAGCAGGGCTGGGTGGACTACATCGCGCCGCAGATCTACTGGCACATCGGGTACGCCCCCGCCGCCTACGACGTGCTCACCGGGTGGTGGTCCGACGTCGTCAAGGGGACCGGCGTCCAACTCGTCGTCGGCCAGGCCGTCTACCGGGTCGGCGCGAGCGGGCAGGACGCGGCCTGGCAGAGCCCCGCCGAGCTCAGCAACCACCTCTACGAGAACAGGAAGCACCCCGAGGTCGCCGGCGACGTGTACTTCAGCGCCAAGGACGTCAAGGCGGACCGGATCGGCGGCTTCTCCGCCCTCGCCTCCGCGCACTACTCCAAGCCCGCGCTCCTGCCCGCCCGCGGCACCGGAAGCGCGCCCGCCGCCCCCACGATCACCTCGGCCACCCGGACGTCGAACGCCGTCGCCCTCTCCTGGCAGGCCACCGGCTCGCCGACCTCGTACGCGGTCTACCGGGTCGCGGGCGCCCCCACCACGACCGATCCGTGCTTCTTCGCGGACGCCCGCAACCTCATCGCGACGACCCGGCAGACCAGCTACACCGACACCACGCCCGGGGACACCGCCACCTACTACGTCACCGCCCTCGACCGGTGGCAGCAGGAGAGCGCGCCCAGCGCGGGCAAGTCGGTCGGCTCTTCCGGCGCGTTCAGCGTCGTCGTGGACAACTCCGACCCGTCCTTCGCCGCCGGCTCCGCCTGGGGCACCTCGGCCTACTCCTCCCAGGCGTACGGCGCCGACTACCGCTTCGCCTCCCCGGTGGCCGCCAGCGACCCGGCCTGGTTCACCGCCGCCATCCCCGGCGCGGGCAGCTACCGCGTGGAGGTCTGGTATCCGGCCAACTCCGGCTACAACAGCGCGACGCCGTACATCGTGGCGACGAGCGGTGGCAACCAGACGGTGCCGGTGGACCAGCGCACGGGCGGCGGCCAATGGCGCTCGCTCGGCACGTTCACCCTCGCCGCCGGGACGTACAAGGTGGTGGGCGTGAGCCGGTGGACCTCCACCACGGGCTACGTCATCGCCGACGCCGTCCGCATCACCAAGCTCTGATCCTCCTCGCCGATCACACCGCGTCGGTTCACGTACCCTTCGGCGTGGACCGACGCGGAGGAGCGGGGATGAATCGTGGAGCGATGCCGGACCAGGCGATCGCCGGGCGCCTGATCGGGATCCCCGCCGGGGAGATCGTTCTGCGGGATGAGGGTACGAAGACACGGTGGACGGTCGAGGTCGCGGCCTTCCGGCTGGCTCCCCACCCCGTCACCCGCGAGCTGTACCACGCGGTCGTGGGCGAGGCTCCCGAGAGCCCGGCCGGGCCGCGCACGCCGGTGACCGACGTCTCCTGGCTGGACGCCGTCCGGTTCTGCAACCTGCTCTCCCGGGCGGAGGGGCTCGACCTCTGCTACACGATCGGGAGCGATCCCGACGGGCAGGACGTGGTCTGCGACTGGGCGGCCGACGGCTACCGCCTCCCGTCCGAGGCGGAGTGGGAGTACGCCTGCCGGGCCGGGACCTCCGGCGTCCGGTACGGAGAGCTGGACGAGATCGCCTGGTACCGGGGGAACTCCGGCGGCGAGGTCCACGACGTCGCCACCCGGGCGCCGAACGCCTGGGGCCTGCACGACATGATCGGCAACGTGTGGGAGTGGTGCTGGGACGTCTACGACCCCACCGTCTACGGCCCGTACCGCGTGTTCCGCGGGGGCGGCGTGTACGACCACCCCCGTGGATGCCGGGCGTCCTGCCGCCGCAAGAGCCACCCCACCTTCCGCATCGACGACCTCGGCTTCCGCCTGGCCCGGTCGCGCTGAACGCCGGACCGCCGAACTCGCCGGCCGGAGCTCAGCGCGTCCCCCGTTCGGCGGTCACGCCGAGCGCGTGGCCGGCGTGGTCGGCCAGGGTCACCGCGACGAGCCGCGCCTGGAGCGAAGGCCTGCTGCCGGGCGCGGGCCGGAGCATGAACCGCCCGTAGAAACGGCCGTTGGCGAACGTGCGCAGCTCGATCTCCTGATCGGGGAGCCCCTTCCGCTCCACGTCCCAGTGCCTGCGGCCCACGGTCACGGTGCCGTCCTGTTCGAGGCGCGGCGGATGGCCGAGCAGGGTTCCGTACTCGAACCGGCAGTCGCGCAGATGGAGGAGGTCGGTGAGGTGCTCCTGCACGGCGGTGACCACGGCGGCGGACGAGGTGGCGGACTGGGACAGCGCGGCGACCTCGTGGACGCGGGCGAGGTAGTCGGCGTCGGTGACCGTGATCACCTTCAGGCGGCGGGCCCAGGCGGCCAGTTGTGAGGTCACCAGCCCGACGACGAGCAGCAGGACCGCCGTCTGGACGTCCGCCGCCTTGACGATGGTGAACCGTTCGTACGGCTGGGTGAAGAAGAAGTCGAACCAGACGGCGGCCGAAACCGCCGCGAGCGCTCCGGCGAGGCGGTTCCCCGTGGTGGCGACGGCCACCACGGCCACGACGAGGATGAGCGCGACGTTCGTGTTGGAGAGGGCCCCGCGGAAGGGCACGATGATCGCCGCGACGACGAGGGGGAGCAGCACCGCGGCGACGACCGCCGCGAGGTCCCGGTTCAGGAAGCGAGGCATGGGTCATCACCCCTCTCTCTGTCTAGCACGGCGGCCAGGCGATCAACCGAGCGCGTGGCGCAGTCCGTCCGCCAGCGGGCCGAGTGACAGGACGGGCAGGTAGCCGAGAGCGCCGACGATCAGCGCGGCGGTGACGGTCATCAGCGCGAACACCGGGCCGTGGCTGGGGAGCGTGCCCGCCGTGGCGATCCCCCGGGGCCGGCCGGCCAGCATCCCGGCGAGGGCGACGACGAAGATCATCGGCAGGTAGCGGCCGGCGAGCATGGCGATCGCGAGGGCGATCTGGAAGAAGGTGCCGCCGGAGTTCAGCCCGGCGAACGCGCTCCCGTTGCCGGCCGCGGCGCTGGTGAAGGCGTACACGACCTCGGAAACGCCGTGCGCGCCCGGGTTGCCCGCCGCCGTGCGCGCGTTCGACGTGCCCACGGCGAGGGCGGACCCGACGAGCACGGCGGCCGGGGTGACGAGGTGGTAGAGGACCACCGCCTTCATCTCCCGGCCGCCGATCTCCTTGCGCAGGTATTCCGGAGTGCGCCCGACCATGAGACCGCCCAGGAAGACCGCGATCAGCGAGATCATCAGCAGCCCGTACAGGCCGCTGCCGCAGCCGCCCGGGCTGATCTCGCCGAGCATCATGCCGGCCATCAGCACCCCGCCGCCCAGACTGGTGAAGCTGCCGTACGCGGAGTTCGCCGCGCCGTCGGCGGAGGAGGTCGCGGTGACGCCGAACAGGGTGCTTCCCGGCACGCCGAAACGGGTCTCGGTGCCCTCCGCCGCCGCGCCCACCGCGGTGGGGACCGTGCCCGGGTGGGCGTTCTGCACCACTCCGGCGCAGACGGTCGCGAGCAGGAAGAGGACGCCCGCCACGGCGAGGAGCGTCCAGCCCTGCCGCCGATCGCCGACCAACCGGCCGAACATGCGGATGAAACCGGCCGGCACCAGCACCATCAGCACGATCGCGATCACGTTGCTGAGCTGGGTGGGATTCTCGAACGGGTGGGCGCTGTTCGCGTTGAAGAACCCGCCGCCGTCGCCGGACATCAGCTTGATCGCCTCCCAGGAGGCGACCGGACCGGCCGGGATCGTCTGCCGGCCGCCGGCCGGTGTGGTCACCGTCCCCAGCGTGCCGTCGAGGTTCTGTATGACGCCGAGCGCCACCAGGACGAGGGCGAACACCAGGGACAGGGGCAGCAGGACGCGGACGACGCTCCGTACGAGATCGACCCAGAAGTTCCCGATGCGGTCGGTACGCTGCCGGTCCAGCCCCCGGACGAGCGCGACCCCGGCGGCCATGCCCACGCCCGCGCTCGCGAACGCCTGCACGCCCAGGCCGGCCGCCAGCGCGAGGTGGCCCATCGCGGCCTCCCCGGAGTAGCTCTGCCAGCTCGTGTTGGTGGTGAAGCTGACGGCGGTGTTGAACGCGGCCGCCGGGGAGAGCCCGGTGCGGCCGAGGGACAGCGGGAGCACCGGCTGTACCCGCAGAACGATGTACAGCAGCAGTACGCCGACGCCGGAGAACGCGAGAAGAGCCCCCAGGTAGTGCGGCCAGCGTTGGTCGTTGTCCGGATCGACCCCGCACAGCCGGTAGATCACCCTCTCGACCCGCCAGTGCCGGGCGTCGGTGTAGACGCGGGCCAGGTAGTCGCCGAGGGGGACGTGCAGCGCGACGATCACCACCACGACGAACGCGGCCTGCGGCCACCCGGTCATCCCGCGGGGTCCGGACGGGACGCGGAGGCGCGGAGAGCCGGGCCGTGCGCGGACGCGGTGGAGATCGCTGACATCGCCTGCTCCTCGTCTGCCCCTCGCCGAAACGATCATGTGTTGCCGCGGCGCTCCGCCGTCCGGTCAGCGGATGGAAGCGCTCCTGACGTCGCACGCGGCGTCGTGACGCCGGGTACATACCCCGGCTGACGACAGGCCGGGCGCGCGTGCGCCGATGACGTGGGTGACGTGGGTGACATACGCGTTCTTGGCGCCCCTCGCGACGGCGGCCGTTCGGCGGGAATCTCGGAAGCGCAGGAGGAAAGTTTTAAATCAATTGATTGACTTAAGCTGACTCGACGGATTTACTCATCACACATAAGTGGTCAAATCGGGAGGGTTCCAGGTGAGCGAAGACGACGGCCTGATCGTCGGCGGGCCGCGGGACGTCCCGGAGCGGTGGTGACCATGGCGGTCCGGGCCGAGCGGGTCAGCGCGACCCGCGAGCAGATCCTCACGGCGGCGGAGCGGCTGTTCGCCGAGCACGGGGTGTTCACGGTGTCCAACCGGCGGGTCAGCGAGGCCGCCGGGCAGGGCAACAACACCGCGGTCGGCTACCACTTCGGGACGAAGGCGGATCTGGTCCGCGCGATCGTACGCGGGCACGCCGAGCGGATGGAGGCCGTCCGCCGCCGGATGCTGGCCGAGATCGACGGCTCCACCGAGGTGCGGGACTGGGTGGCCTGCCTGGTACGCCCGCTCACCGAACATCTGGCCGCGTTGGGAAACCCCACCTGGTTCGCTCGCTTCGGCGCCCAGGTGATGACCGACCCCGCGCTGCGCGAAATCATGATCGTCGAGGCGCTCACCTCGCCCACGCTGCTCCGGATCCTCGATGGGCTGAACGCCTGCCTGCCCAGGCTGCCGGTCGAGGTGCGGGCCGAGCGCGGCGAGATGACCAGCCAGTTGATGGTGCACATCTGCGCCGAGCGCGAGCGCGCCCTCGCCGAGGGACGGCCGACCCCCCGCTCCAGCTGGCACGACGCCGCGACCGGCCTGATCGACGCGATCACCGGCCTGTGGGCGGCGCCCGTCACCCTGGGCGGGGAGACGCCCCGAAGCGGCCAGGAACCGACATGAAGATCAGCGTGGACGAGGCAGCCGAGAGCGCTTGAGCGCTCCCTCCACCGTCGCGGGCGGACCGGAGCCATGCCGTCCGGCCTCGTTCCGTGCCGACCCCTTGTGAGCCGACCCGTTGTGAAAGGACGCAAGCGATGACCGAAACCGTGAATCCGGCCGAGGTTCCGCAGTTCCCCGGCGCCCGGGCGGCGAGCTGCCCGTTCGACCCGCCACCGGTCCTGCACGCGTTGCAGGAGCAGGGACCGCTGGCGAAGGTCAAGGTGTGGGACGGCAGCACGCCGTGGCTGGTGACCCGCTATGAGGAGCAGCGGGCGCTGCTCGCCGACCCGAGGGTCAGCGCCGACGTCACCCGCCCCGGCTACCCGAGATCGGCCCCGGTCGTGTCCAGGAACGGCTCGGCCATCAGCTTCATCCTGATGGACGATCCCGAGCACGCCCGGCTGCGCCGCATGGTGCAGGCGCCGTTCACCGTCCGGCGGATCGAGACGCTGCGCCCGGCCGTGCAGAAGATCGTGGACGGCCGGATCGACGACATGCTGGCCGGTCCGAACCCGGTGGACCTGGTCGAGGCGTTCGCCCTGCCGGTGCCGTCCCTGGTGATCTGCGAACTGCTCGGCGTCCCCTACGCCGACCACGAGTTCTTCCAGGACAACAGCAAGATTCTCATCAGGCGTGAGGCCGACCCCGAGGAGCGCGCCGCCGCGTTCGCCCGGCTGGTCGGGTACCTGGACGATCTGGTCGGGCAGAAGCTCGACCACCCCGGCGAGGACCTGCTCTCCCGGCTGGCCGAGCGGATCAAGGCCGGCGAGCTGACCCGGCCGGAGGCCGCCCGGATGGGGGTGCTGCTGCTGGTCGCCGGACACGAGACCACCGCGAACATGATCGCGCTCGGCACGCTCGCCCTGCTGGAGCACCCCGACGAGCTCGACCTGCTCCGCCGTACGGACGATCCGAAGCTGATCGCCGGGGCGGTGGAGGAGCTGCTGCGCTACCTCAACATCACGCACAGCGGACGCCGCCGGGTCGCCCTGGAGGACATCGAGATCGGCGGCCAGGTCATCCGCGCCGGCGACGGGCTGATCCTGGCCAACGACATCGGCAACCGCGACCCCGTGGCCTTCCCGGACCCCGACCGGCTGGACCTGCGGCGCGACGCCCGCCGCCACGTCGCCTTCGGCTTCGGCGTCCACCAGTGCCTGGGCCAGCCGCTGGCCCGCATGGAGTTGCAGGTCGCCTACGGCACGCTCTACCGGCGCGCCCCCACGCTGCGGCTGGCTACGGAGCTGGAGCGGATCCCGTTCAAGCACGACGGCCAGGTCTACGGCGTCTACGAGCTCCCCGTGGCCTGGTGACCGACGTCGCCGGCCCGGCATCCCCATCGGCGGAAGGTGAGAGGAACCCGTGAAGATAGTCATCGACCAGGACAGGTGCATCGCCTCCGGGCAGTGCGTGTCCGCCGTCGGCGAGGTGTTCGACCAGCGCGACGAGGACGGCGTCGTGGTGCTGCTCGACCCCACCCCGCCCGCCGACCTGGCCGCCGCCGTCCGGCAGGCCGCGGCCGTGTGCCCCGCGCGGGCCATCCGCGTCGAGGAGTAGGGGGCCACCGGCAACCGGACACGTCCTCAACCGGGCGGCGCAGGACCGGTGCCGAACCGGCAACACCAGTTGCGATTTCCGGGAGGGGCGCGGTGGAATGGGAGCGTGGAACAGCAATCTCCGATCGCCGCCGCGCTGGCCCAGGTCGGCCCCCGGCTCCGGCGCATCCGCACCCGGCGCGGCGTGACCCTGACGGCGCTGGCCGAGGCCACCGGCATCTCCAAGAGCACGCTGTCCCGGCTGGAGTCGGGACAGCGCCGCCCGAGCCTGGAGCTCCTGCTGCCCATCGCGCAGGCCCACCAGGTGTCGCTGGACGAGCTGGTCGGGGCGCCCGAGGTGGGCGACCCCCGGGTCCGCTGCACACCCCGCGTCCGCAACGGCCGTACGGTGATCCCGCTGACCGTCCAGCCCGGGCCGCTGCAGGCCTGGAAGTCGATCATCCCGGCGGAGCAGAACCGGCCGGACCTGTGCACGCACGAGGGCTACGAGTGGCTGTACGTCCTGTCCGGACGCCTGCGGCTCATCGTGGCCGACCACGATCTGGTCATGGGCCCCGGTGAGGCCGCCGAGTTCGACACCCGCCTGCCGCACTGGTTCGGCCCCGCGGGCGACTCTCCCGTGGAGGTCCTCAACCTGTTCGGCCGTCAAGGAGAGCGGATGCACATCCGCACCCGGCCCCGCTCCCGCGAGAATGCGGCGACCTGACCGGCCCTCCCCGAAGGCAGATCCGCTCAGGAGCCCTTGACCAGTGTGAACGCGCCACGGGTCAGCCCCAGCTGCTCCGAGGCCGTCCGTCCCGTGTCGAACGGAGTTTCCGGGTCGCTCGCCAGGGTCGTCACCACGAACGCCCGCCCGTCCGCCGTCCTGGCGAGGAAGCCCAGGTCGTGCACCCCGGGCTCCGACCCGCCCTTGAACCAGACGGACGGCCACTCTGCCTTGTCCAGCGCGAGCCCCGCGTCGTTGATCGACAGGGCCTCGCCGACGCGCTTGTCGGGCAGCTTCGACAGCCGGGCGAAGGCCTGGCACACCTGGGCCGGGGAGGCATACCACTCGATCGTGTCCAGCTCGCGTGGTGCGGTCCACGCGGCGATGCCGGACAGCGGCACCTTGGCGACCACCTTGTCCAGGTACGTCCGTCGCCTGGCCGTTTCCAGCGACAGGTACTTCTTGGCGTGCCGCGGATAGTCGGCCCCCTTGAGCACGAACATCTCCCGCGTGGTGAGGAAGGGCGTGTCGCGCTTGTCGCGGGCTCCCCAGGCCCGCGCCGTACGCTCGACGTTCTTGCGGCCTGCCTTGTGGATGAGCAGATCGGCGGCGGTGTTGTCGCTGATGGAGATCATCAGCTTGGCGGCCTCCAGCACTGACACCTTGCTGTTGTCCGGGCGGTTCTGCAGCTCGCCCGACCCCAGGCTCTTCAGCTCCGGCGTGATCGTGAGCTGGGTGTCCCACCTGAACGCCCCGCTCGCGATGCGCTCGGCCACGGTCCCCAGCACATAGAGCTTGAACATGGAGCTGAGCGGGCGCGCCGTACCGGGGGCGACGGTGTGCACGGGGCGGCAGGTTCCGTCCTTGGTCACCTCCGCGGCGATGAACCCCGCCTGCGGCGCGAGCGTGCTCAGCCGCTGGTCCAGCTCCGCCCAGTCGTTGGGCGCGGGGGCGATGTAGAACAGCAGTCCGTCGATGAGGCCGGCGCCGTCCGTCGTGAGCGACAGGTTGAACAGGGCGCCGGCCGCCTCGACCACGGCGGTCAGCAGGGTGCTCTCCGAGCGGGTGAGCTCCTGGAGCCGCATGCCCGTGAAAGCGGTCAGGGTCTGGTTGAGCTGGTCAGCGGGGATGCTCTGGAGGAACGCGGCGGCGAAGTGCTCCCGCAGCTCGCTCTCCGCGATCGGCGGGCGGGTGGCGGCGTCGAGCAGCCAGCGCACCTGCCTGCCCGCGGGCGTGTCGGGGATGCTGGCCCGGCGCGACCTCCGTGGCCGGCAGGAGGCGCTGACCGGACGCGAACGCGATGTGCTGCGGGAGATGGCGCACGGCCGCTCCAACTCGGCCGTCGCCGACGCGCTGCATCTGTCGATCTCCTCCGTGGAGAAGAACGTCAGTGCCATTTTCACGAAGCTGGGGCTGGAGAACAGCGGGGACGTGCACCGGAGGGTGGCGGCGGTCCTCGCCTACCTGGGCCCCAAGCCATAGGTGAGGAGGCGCAGGAGGATCTCGTCCGGCCCTCGGCGCGCGGCGCGAGCCGTTGAGCGGTCTGCCCTCAGCAGACATATCGGCAGGTCGCGGGGATGCGGCGGATACAAAGGCGCCATGCGTGTTTCACCGAGCATGAGTTATCGGGATCGGCTGAACGAGAAGCTGTTCCAGCAACGGACCCTGCTGTTGACCGGCGAGGTCGACGACGAGATGGCCGAGCGGGCGTGCGCCGAGATGGTGTTGCTCGCCTCGGCCGATGCCGAACGCGACATCATCCTGTACATCAATTCGCCCGGAGGGTCGGTGATGGCCGGGCTGGCGATCTACGACACCATGAAGCTGGTCCCGAACGACGTGGTCACCGTCGCGCTCGGGTTCGCCGCGAGCATGGGGCAGGTGTTGCTGGCGTCCGGCACACACGGCAAGCGGATCAGCCTCGCGCACAGCCGGATCATGATGCACCAGCCGTCGGCCGGCATCGGCGGCACGGCGATCGACATCGCGATCCAGTCCGAGAACCTCCGGTACATGAAGCGGCAGTCCGAGGAGATCCTCGCCGCGGAGACGGGACGCACGATCGAGGAGATCGCCGCCGACAGCGACCGGGACCGCTGGTTCACACCGGAGCAGGCCCGCGACTACGGGATCATCGACGAGATCGTCGACTCCTTCCACAGCCTCGCGCCGTACGCGGCTCACCCGATGGGATTCTCGTCATGACGCAGTACACGATCCCGTACGTGGTCGAACGGACCCCGGTGGGGGAGCGGTCGTTCGACATCTTCAGCCGGCTGCTCAACGAGCGGATCATCTTCCTCGGAACCGAGATCGACGACGGCGTCGCGAACGTCGTGATGGCACAGTTGCTCCACCTGGAGGCGGAGAGCCCCGACCAGGAGATCAACCTGTACATCAACTCTCCCGGCGGCTCGACGACCGCGATGCTCGCGATCTACGACACCATGCAGTTCATCCGCGCGAAGGTCGCGACGTACTGCATGGGCCAGGCGGCATCCGCCGCCGCGGTGTTGCTCGCCGCCGGAGCCCCCGGGCGGCGGTTCGCGCTCTCCCACTCCCGCGTGCTGCTGCACCAGCCGTCCTCGCAGGGGCAGGGCACCATCTCCGACCTGACCTTGCAGGCGGCCGAGATAATGCGCGTGCGCACGCAGACCGAGGAGATCCTCAGCTCCCACACCGGAGTGGACGTCGCCCAGCTGCGCAAGGACACCAGCCGGGACCGGGTCTTCAACGCTCGCGAGGCCATCGAGTACGGCCTGGTCGACGAGCTGATCATCACCCGCGAGACGTTGTAGCGCTCATGCCGCCAGCAGCTCCACCCGCGGCGTACCGGACGGCCTGTGCGTCGCGATCCGGCGCGACGCCGTGATCCGCCGGACGGCGCGGGTGAGCAAATGCTCGATCGGCAACCCGAGCGCGTCGCACACCGAATGCAGCATCTCCGACGACGGCTCTTTGCGGCCGCGCTCGACCTCCGACAGATACTGCTTCGACATGCCGACCGTACGCGCCACGTCGTCGAGCGTGCGGTCCTGGTCCAGCCGCTCGTCGCGGAGGATCTCTCCGTAGACGTTGCGCAGCAACGGGTCCGGGTCGTCGGGGATCTCGGGGCCGCGCTCCTTGCCGGCCCGGCGCGTCCGGATGTCGATGACCACTGATCGGCCCGAGGCTGCCATGCCTCGCAGTCTGGCACGTCCGGATCCGCGGAAGAACGCTTGTTCGCGGACAGGTGAGCGAGCCGAGTTCCCTGGGCGTCCCCGGCGGGCAGCCCACGGTCCGGGACCGAACGAGCCCCCTCCTGCCCGAAGACGGCCGCGGGGCGGCGGCGATCCGTCCGCCGCCCCGCGGCCGCTTTGTTCCCGATCGGGGCCGGACTACCTCGGCGTGTCGACGGCAACGAAGGCGACGGTGCCGCCGGCCTGGAGACTGCTCACGCCCTTGCTGGAGCACTGGCTGATGTCCGAGGTGGGCGTCGCGTTCCCGGCGATCCGCTTGCCCTTCATCTTCCCTTCGGTGACCTCACCGATCAGCAGCATGTCGCCGGCGTTGTAGGAGTTCATCGCGTTGAGGTTGGGACGGATCGTGGAGGTCCCCAGCGCCTGGCCCTTGGCGTCGCTCCAGGTGATGGTGCCCGTGCCGGTGACGTTCTGGGCGCCGCCGACGCAGGACAGCTGCCCGCTGCCCTGGATGGTGATCTTCCCGGAACGCAGGTTGGGGAAGCTGTTGTCGGGGGAGGCGCAGTTGGTCAGCGTCAGGGGGCCCTTGACGGTCACCGTGCGGGCCTCCTGGCTCACCGGCGGGTTGAACGTGATCGGCTGGCCGCTGTTGGTGCTGATGGTGCAGGTCAGCACCGTGTGGCCGCCCGGCTGGCTGGGCGAGGGGGCGGCGACCGGTGTGGCGGGCTTGGCGGCGCCGCTCGACATCCCCTCGGCCACCGATGGGGCGGCCACGAGGGCCATTCCCAGGACGGCCGCGGCCGCGGCGGCGAGACCGCCGACGACGTGGGCGCGGGATCGAGGAGCGTTCATGGGCATCTCCCGGTAGATCGCTGTAGGTGATTGCTTGGTCACAATAAGTAACATGCGAGGGGTCTGTTTGGCAGGGACACGCGCGGATCATCGGTCATGACTTCCGCAGGACACCGTCAGGGAGCGCCGGTGCGTACGGGCAGCGGCGTCCGCTCCGGTCACCAGAGGGCCGGTCACCAGAGGTGGTCACCTGGAGCGCGGGCACGAAGAGCGTGGATGCTCGTGAGAAGGTCCGGTGGGCTGCTGTTTTTCCGCGGCCAGGGAGTGTCTGACAAACGCTGCCCCGGGCTTGACTTGTCAAACGACCTAGACTTGTTGCATGGTCGCGCAAGTTCCCAAGGGTTCTCCGGTCGTTCCGGTAGAGGCGATCGTGGAGGTGCTCAAGGCGATCGCCGATCCGACCCGGTTCCAGATCCTGTACGCGGTCTCCAGCCAGGAACGGGGCGTCGGAGAGCTGGCCGAGATCGTCGGCGCGCACGTGGCCTCCGTCTCCCAGCATCTGGCCAAGCTGCGCGCGGCGGGGTTGGTGAGCTCGCGCAGGGACGGCACGCGGATCTTCTACCGTGCGGCCAACCAGCATGTCGCCGGCCTGATGGCGGAGGCCGGGCTGCTGACCGGATACGTGACGGGCGTGATCGAGCCGCCGGACGACGGCCCCGCGCCGCCCCGGGAGGCGGCGGCGGGCGTGGGGTGGCAGCTGCTGCCGAGCCGGTTGCGTCCGGCGAGTTCCTGACCGTCAGCCGGGCGGCGGGTCCAGGCGATACTCCTCGTGCAGGGTGTCGTACGAGTACAGCTCCGCGTACCGGCCCCAGTCGGTGGCGACGTTCAGCTGCTCGGCGACCTGCTCGCTGGTGTAGTGGTGGGCCAGGACGTTGCGGAAGAATCCGGCGCGCAGGCGCCCGCCGACGCTGTTGGCCAGGCTGGTGGCGATGAAGCGCACCAGCGGGATCTCGATCGCGGCGGGAGCGAAGATCTCCTTGGACGTCTGCACGTCGGCCTCGGAGAACGCGCACCCTTGCGAAGTGAGCCGGACCTCGGTGCCTTCGACGGCGGCGAAGCCCAGCAGTTCCAGCGCGTCGATCAGCGGGAGCAGGTCGTCGACCTCCAGGCTGAGCTCGTCGGTCAGCTCCGCGAAGTCCAGGCGGCCGCCGTGCCGCTGGAGGATCTCGGCCAGACCGGAGAGGCCGTCCACGCCGGCCGCCGGAAGCGGGGTGTTGGCGGGGGTGCGCTTGGCGGGCGCCCGCACGCCCGGCGGCGGCAGCGGGGTGCCGTGGTCCCGGCCGGTCATGGTCTGGTAGATGACGTCGATGAGCTTGGTGAAGTCGGTGCTGTCGCGGTCACGGGGGCGCGGCAGCGGGATGTCGTACGCGGCGCGGATCGTGCCGTAGGGGCGGGCGGCGAGCACCACGACCCGGTCGGCCAGCAGGACGGCCTCCTCGATGTTGTGGGTGACCACGACGATGGCCTTGGTGGGGAACTCGCCGGACTCCCACAGCTCCAGCAGCTCGCCGCGCAGGTTCTCGGCGGTCAGGACGTCGAGGGCGGAGAAGGGCTCGTCCATCAGCAGCACGTCGGGCTCCACGACCAGGGCGCGGGCGAAGCCGACACGCTGCCGCATGCCGCCCGACAGCTCCTTGGGATAGGCCGACTCGAACCCGTCCAGACCGATCAGGTCGATGGCCTTGAGCGCGGCCTCCCGGCGTTCGCGGGCGGGCAGGCCGCGCGCCTCCAGGCCGATCTCGACGTTCTGCCGCACGGTGAGCCACGGCAGCAGCGCGAAGGTCTGGAAGACCATGGCGGTGCCGGGGTTGGCGCCCGTCAACGGCCGGCCCCGATACGTGATGGTCCCGGAGCTGGGCGGGATCAGCCCGGCCAGGCAGCGCAGCAGCGTGGACTTCCCCGAGCCGCTCTTGCCGAGCAGGGCGACGATCTCGCCCTCGTCGATGTCGAGGTCGATGCCGGCCAGGACCGGCAGATCGCCGTCGGCGCCCGCGTAGCTCTTGGTCAGGCCGGTCACGGTCAGCAGGGTCATGAGCTCTCCCGCGGTCACAACGAGTAGCGGTGCTCGGCGAGCCGGTACAGGCGGCGCCAGACGAGGCGGTTGATGAGCACCACATACATGCTCATGACCGCGACTCCGGCCAGGAGCCGCGGATGGTCGCCCGCCGCGGTCGCGTGGGCGATGTACGCGCCCAGGCCGGTGGCGGTCAGCGTGGTGCCGCCGAAGGTGACGACCTCCGCGACGATGGAGGCGTTCCACGCTCCGCCGGAGGCGGTGATGGCGCCGGTCACGTACGACGGGAAGACCCCCGGGATGATCAGGCGCCTCCAGCGGCGCCGGCCGTGTACGCCGAGGTCGTCCATCGCCTCGCGCAGGTCGGTGGGGATGGCCATGGCCCCGGCGATGGCGTTGAACAGGATGTACCACTGGGCCCCGAGCGCCATCAGCAGGATGCCGCCGATGTTGAGCGACAACCCCGTGCGCAGGAAGAGCCACGTCGCGAGCGGGAACAGGAAGTTCGCCGGGAAGCTCGCCAGGATCTGCACAACCGGCTGCGCGATGCGGGTCAGCCGCGGCGAGAACCCGATCTTCACGCCGATCGGCACCCAGATCAGGGTGGCCACGGCGACCAGCACCATCACCCTGGCCAGCGTGGCCAGCCCGAGCAGCAGCGGCTCGACGAAGATGGACAGCCCGGCGGGCTGTCCGGCGAGGTAGCCGACCAGGCTGACCAGGCCCCAGCCGATCAGCGCCAGCGTCACGACGGTGAAGAGGACGTCTCCGGCCCGCCTGCGCCGTGCGTCCACCAGGAACGGCCGGTCGTCGACGCCGAACACCCGCCCCGCCCGGCCGGCGGCCTCCCGCAGCGGCGCCAGGGCCCGGCCGAGCAGGCGGGGCCAGTTCGCCCGGCGCAGGAAGTCCAGCACCAGCGACCGCTGCACCTGCGCGGCCTCCGACTGCTCGACCTTGAACCGTTCGGCCCACGCCGTCAGGGGACGCCAGAACAGGAAGTTCACCCCGATGACCAGGATCGCCATGGTGAGGATGGCCCAGCCGACGTGGCCGAGGTTCCCGGCGACGATGGCCGCGCCCGCGTAGGAGCCGACCCCGGGCAGCGTGTACTCCCTGTTGGACACGCTGATCAGCTCGGAGGCGACCAGGAAGAACCAGCCGCCGCCGAAGCTCATCATCGCGTTCCACACCAGGCCGATCGCGCCCGACGGGAGCTCGACCTTCCAGAAGCGCATCCAGCGGGAGAAGCCCATGCCGCGGGACAGCTCGTCCAGCTCGCGGGGCGTGGTGATCAGCGAATGGTAGAAGGCGAAGGCCATGTTCCACGCCTGGGACGTGAAGATCGCGAACACCGAGGCGAGCTCCAGGCCGAGCAGTGATCCGGGGAAGAGCGCGACGAACCCGGTCACCGCCACCGTCAGGAACGCCAGGACCGGCACCGACTGGAGGATGTCGAGCGCGGGGATCAGCACGCGTTCGAGCCGCCGTGAGTGCGCCGCCGCGTAGGCCCACACCAGCGCGAAGACCAGCGACACCCCGAGCGCGGCGAACATCCGAAGCAGGCTGCGGCCGGCGTAGTACGGCAGGTGCGCCGGGTCGGTGTCGATGCCGCTGACCTGCGTGGGCACGAACGACAGCGTGACGTCCTTGCCGAGGCGGATCACCACGTACAGCAGAACCAGCAGTCCCGCGGCGACGACCGCGTCTACCCAGGAGAACCACCCCAGTCGTGGCGAAAGCGGGCGCGACGGGGCCAGGCGATTCGCCGGGGAGCGTGGGACACCCATGCCGCGACACCTTCCTGCGAGAGACCGACACCGGAAGCCGCCTCGCAGGGCCCGGGTCAGGCGGCGGGCGCGAGGCGGCCGGGACTGTCGGGATCGTCGTCCGCCGGCCGCCTCCTTGCTCGCCGCTGCGAGCTTGACACCCCTACGGAATACCCCGTGAACTGGCCGGACGCTCGGTGCCGGGGCAGGATCCCGGGCGGGCGGTGTACTATTTGCGTATTCGCGCAACTAGTCAATTAGACTGGTTATGGCCGCGACACGGCGGCCTCGATGCGTGCCTCGACGGCGAGGAGGTAATCGATCATGAACACTCTGACCACCGTCGAGTTCGTGCTACGCCTGGCCGTCGGCGTGGGGTGCGGCGCGCTGATCGGTCTGGAGCGCCAGTGGCGCGCCCGGATGGCCGGTCTGCGCACCAACGCGCTCGTCGCCGCCGGAGCCACCCTCTTCGTGCTCTACTCCGACGCGGTGGGCGACAGCGGAAGCCCCACCCGGGTCGCCTCCTACGTCGTGTCCGGGATCGGCTTCCTCGGGGCCGGGGTGATCCTGCGCGACGGATTCAACGTCCGCGGGCTCAACACCGCCGCCACCCTGTGGTGCTCGGCCGCCGTCGGGGTGCTCGCCGCCTCCGGGCACTTCGTCTTCACCGGGATCGCCACGATCGTGGTCCTGGCCGTCCACCTGCTCGGCCGGCCGCTGGGACGGCTCATCGACCACGACACGCCCGGCGCGGTCGAGGACCTGCACCCGTACCTGCTGAACCTCACCTGCCTGGCCGAGGCCGAAAAGCACATCCGCGCCCTTCTCGTCCAGTGCACGAGCGGCGGCGAGGTGATCCTCCGCGGCATCGACAGCATCGGAACCGACCCGACCGGCGACACCCGGTTCACCGCCCACCTTCTGCTGGACGGGGACGCCCCGGCGCGGCTGGAGCATCTGGTCGCCCGGATGTTCCTTGAGCCCGGCATCCACACCGTGGAGTGGCGCACCGCCGATGATCACGCCGCACCGCTGCCCGGCCCGGTCGTGACCGCACGCCAGGAGGAGGGGGTAGCGGCCCCCTGACTCGAAGAAGAACCCACGGGTGCGACCGGGGGCGGGCGTATCGCGTCGGTCAGGCCTGGAGATAGCGCAGGACGGCGAGTACCCGGCGGTGGTCGCTTTCTGATGGAGAAAGACCGAGCTTGGTGAAGATCTGCGTCACGTGCTTCTCCACCGAGCCGGACGACAGGAACAGCGCTTTGGCGATGGCGTTGTTGGAGCGCCCCTCCGCCATCATGGCCAGCACGTCGCGTTCTCTGGGAGTGAGCGTGCCCAGAGACTCCGCGCGCCTGCTCGCGCCCATGATCTGGGTGACGACCTCCGGGTCGAGGACGGTCTCGCCGGCCGCGATCCGGTCGAGCGCGGCCAGGAAGTCCTTGATGTCGGCGACGCGCTCCGGTGCCGCGTCGGCTGCGTGGCCGTCCCGACACCGAGGCGGGACCGCGTGAGCGGGGCTCGTCCAGCACGTCGTCTACGGCGAGTGCTCCGGAGATGTGTCCGCTGCGAGCCTGCGGGTCAGCTCGACCCGGGAGCGCACGTCCAGCTTGGCGAAGACGCGGGCCAGGTGGGCCTCCACCGTCTTGGGGCTCAGGTAGAGCCGCTGGGCGATCTCGCGGTTGGTGAGGCCGGAACCGGCCAGCGCGGCGATCTGCCGCTCGCGTTCGCTGAGTCCCGCCGGCTCCTCGGCCTGCCGGGTGAGGCTCGCCGCCATGCGCAGTTCCGCTTTGGCGAGCTGCTTCTCCAGCCAGGCGGCCGAGCATTCGGCGTAGCGCGCCTTGGCCCGGGCCAGCTCGTCCCGCATCGCCGTCGGGTCGCTGTTCCGGGAGTGCAAGGTCGCGAGGAGCTGACGCGCCCGGCCCTCGTCGATCGCCGCGCCCGCGTCGGCGAAGTAGGTGGCCGCCGCCGACGCGTGCGGCAGGGCCTCCTCCAGCTCGCCGTACTGGAGCAGGACCTCCGCCCGTGCGTGGTGCGCGGCGCCGAGCTGGTGGTCCATGCCGAGGCCCTTGGCGTCGGCGAGGCCGAGGTCGGACAGGAGCAGGGCGCTGTGCAGGTCGTTGAAGCGGGCCGCGGAGACCGCGTGCAGCGCCTGCCGGTAGATTCCCGCGCCGGCCGCCGTCTGCGGAAACCACGGGCCGGCGGTGAGCTGGGCGAGGCAGGCGGCCACCCGGCCGGCGTGGAAGTTCACGGTGGCGAGGTTGAGCCGGGTCAGCTCCGACCACCACGCCGATCGGGGCAGCGCCGGGCCGATCAGCCGGTCGGCCGCGGTGAGGGCGGCCTGCGGGCCGCCCAGCCACAGCAGCGCGGGCAGTGCCGCGGCCCACACGGTCGCGGTCAGCTCATGGCTGTTGGGGAAGGCCGCCAGCTCGGCCGCCTCCTCGGCGGCGGCGACCGCCGCGGAGAGCTTTCCCTCGCGGGTGAGCAGGACGACCTCCACGATGCGCAGGAAGGGGAAACCGGGGTCGAGCCCCTGGTTGCCGACCAGCTCCAGCCCCTTGGCGAGGTGCCGGGCGGCCCGATCCCGGAGGTTGAGCTGCGCCTCGACCAGCGCGAGGGGCGCGAAGAGCGCGGCGTGCGGGCGCAGCTCCGCGTCGGCGACGCCGTCCGCGATCCGGGTGGCCTGTTCGACGTGGACCTCGGCGTCGCCGGTACGGGCCTGCTGCGCCGCGTTGAGCGCGAGCAGGCTGTGCGCCGTCGCGGCGAGCGCCTCATGCCCCAGCTCGCCGGCCTGTTCCAGCGCCGCCAGCGCGTGTCGCCACGCCTCGTCGCTGTCGAGCCGGAGCGAGTCGAGCGCGGCCAGCTCGATCAGGATGTTGGCGGTGTGGGGACAGGCGTCGGCGCCCCGATTCAGCATCCTGACCAGCAGGTGTTTGGCCGCGTCCAGGTCGCCCGTCAGGCGGGACAGGACGGAGGCGAATGCCGCGGCCTCCAGGGACGTGGGTTCCGGCCCCGGCAGCACCGCCTCCAGGATCTCCCGGCCCTCGGCCAGCTCGCCCTCCGAGGCGACCGCGCGGGCGAGCGCCATGAGCATGGTCATCCTCCGCGAGGTCAGGTCCTTCCGGGCGGGGAGGACGCGCAGCGCGGTACGCAGCAGGCGGGACGCGGTGGCCGGCGCAACGTCGAGCAGTCCCGCCGCGGCCTCGTGCAGGATGGCGGCCGCCCGCTCGTCGCCCTGCCGGGCCGACCGCTGGACGTGATGCGCGAGCAGCGTGACCGGCCCGCGATGGGCGTCGAGGTAGGCCGCGGCGCGTTCGTGTGCCCGCGTGCGCCAGCCCATGCCCGCGTCCCGATAGACGGCCGCGCGCAGCAGCGGGTGCCGGAAAGTGAAGAACGCGTCGGTGGGCACCACGGCGCCGTGCGCGCAGAGCCGGTCCAGCGCGTCGGCGGTCTCCTCCTCGCCGGTCTCGGCGATCCAGGCCACCAGGTCGAGGGAGGCCTGGTCGCCGGCGACGGCCAGCGCCTGGGCGACCCGGCGCAGGTCGTCGGGCAGGACGTCGAGCTCGGCCAGCAGCAGCCCCTGCAGCGCCCGCGGCCCGCCCACGGGGTACTCGCCGCCGGTCAACCCGGCCAGGACCGAGTCGCCGGCGTCCGCGAGCGCGTGCAGATAGAGCGGGTTTCCGGCGCTGGCCCGGTGCAGCAACCGCCGCCGATGCGGGCCGGCGCCGGGGAAGAGCTCCGCGAGGTCCTTCTCCTCAAGCGGACGCAGATCCAGGAACACGGCCTGGTCGTCCGCCTGGGGCAGGGCGGCGGCGACGCCGGTGGGCAGCGGCGCGGGCCGGTACGCCACCGCGACGAGCAGGCCGCCGCGCGGTGGCTTGCGCAGCAGGTACTCGGTGAGCTCCAGGGAGGGCTGGTCGGCCCAGTGCAGGTCGTCCAGGAGCAGGGCGATCGAGCCGGGCGCCACCTCCAGCAGGCGCCGGATGCCGCGGTACAACCGGTAGCGGTCGGTGCTCGCCTCGGGCTCGTGGTCTCCCCTGGAGATCGACACGAGGGTCTCCAGCGCCGTCCGCGCCTCCGCGTCGTCCGGTTCGGGCGGCGACCACGGCGTCAGCGCCTCGATGTAGACGGCGAACGGGAAGCTCCTCTCGAACTCCGTGGCCCTGCCGGACATGACGGTGAAGCCGCGTTCGCCGGCGCGCCGGCTCAGCTCGGCCAGCAGCCGCGTCTTGCCGATGCCGGGGCTTCCGGTGATGGAGACGGTGCGGAACCGCCCGGCGGCCACGTCGCCAGCGGCCCGGTCGAGACGCCCCAGTTCGGCCGCGCGTCCGATCAGCCCGGGCGACGCCGAGAAAGGATCGTGCATGCTCACCATCCGAGACGCGAGATCTCGTTCCAAAGTAGGCGATCACCTCACAGCATGTGAAGGTCATCCTGACCTGCGGGCGACAAGGGAGAGAACGGCGATGGCCCGCCCGGGAGCACGCCCGGGCGGGCCATACTGGGGCGGCTATTGTTCAGTCGGGAAGTTGGGGTGTTCGGTCCCGACCGGGCCGCAGAACCACCAGGTGAGGATCCTGGTGAGGTTGAAGGAGTCCCCGTCCGCGGCGCTGATCGACCTGAGGTCGATCTGTCCGGACGGGTGAATCAGACCGGGAAAGATCTCCCGGTAGTCCTCATCCTTCCATGCGCGGATCTCGTTCATCGGTATCACGTCTCCTGGGGCTGACCGGGGAAGCAGCGCAGCAGCAGCGACATGGTGACCGTGACGCACAGCCAGCTCGTGACCTGCGCGTCGGCGCCGGTGGCGGAGGTGAGGTCGATGTCGCCCGCGGGGTGGGCCATCCCGGCCAGGTCCTCGCGGTGGTCCTCGTCCTTCCAGGCGCGGATCATGTCGTGGTTCATGAGGGGGGTTCCTTCCTGTGAGTGAGGGGAAGCGGCGTTAGCTGTCCTTCTGGAACGTGCCGAAGATGATGGTGATGAAGGTGCAGGGAGCGGTGCTGGTGATCCACCAGGTGTTGCTCGCGTCGGCGGCCGTGCTCAGGTTGATGTCACCAGCCGGGTGGCCGAGGCCCGCCGGAAGGCTGTCCCGGTGGTCCTCGTCCTTCCAGGCGCGGATCAGGTCATGGTCCATGGAGTTCACCTCCTTTCTGGGGTTCGTGGGGTTCGGGGGGTGCCGCGCCGTGGCGCGGCGTCACCGGACGAGGCCGGGCAGCCGCTCGGCGGCGGCCGCGGCCTCTCCGGAGGTCAGGGGGCCGAACATGGCGGCATAGTGGCCGCCGAGTTCGAGCAGCTCGGCGTGGGTACCGCGCTCGGCGATGCGCCCGGTGTCGAGCACCACGATCTCGTCGGCGTTCTCGATGGCGGACAGGCGGTGGGAGATGACCAGCCGGGTGACCCGCAGCCGGTTGAGCGCCGCGTCCACCCTGCGCTCGGTGGCCGGGTCCAGATGGCTGGTCGCCTCGTCGAGGATGAGCAGCCGGGGACGGTGGACCAGGGCCCGGGCGAGCGCCACCCGCTGGCGCTGCCCGGCCGACAGGGCCAGGCCGCCCTCGCCGACCCGCGTCGCGTAGCGCATGGGCATCCGCTGGACGTCGTCGTGCAGTCCGGCCACCTCGGCGGCGTACTCCACGTCGGCCTGCGAGGCGTCTGAGCTGCCCATGGTGATGTTGTCGGCGATGGTTCCGTTGAAGAGCGACAGGTGCTGGAGCACCGCTCCGCAGTTCGCCCGCAACTCGTGCAGGTCGAGCTCCTCCAGGGGGATCCCGGAGAGGTGGATCTCGCCGCTGTCGGGGCGCAGCAGGCCCAGGACCATCAGCGCCAGGGTGCTCTTGCCCGATCCGGTACGGCCGGCCACGCCGATCTTGCGTCCGGGCCGCATCGTGAGCGAGATGTCCTGGAGTACGGGCGTGGCCTCCGGGTCGTAGCCGAACGTGACCCGGGACAGTTCCACGTCGATGGGCCCACCGCCGGGCAGGCCGGTCGGGCCGACCGGCTCCTGCCCGGAGTCGAGCACGTCGTGCATGCGCTCCACCTGCGCCCGGACCGACTGCAGCGACTGGCCCGCCGTGGCGAGGGAGCCGAGTGGGGTCAGGACCGACACCGCGACGGCGTTGGCGGCCAGCATCGCGCCGGCGGTCATCGTGCCGTCCAGCACGAGGCTCACGCCGAGCACCAGCATGGCCAGCGGCGACAGAACGCGCATCGTGCTCAGCGCCGCCTCGACCACGGCCGACGAGCGGCCGCGCCGGAGGCCGGCCTCCTGGTGGCGTTCGAACAGGGTGCCCCAGTGGCTCAGCGCCCGGGTCTCCGCGCCGTTCGCCTTGAGCGGCAGCACCGCGTCCAGCGTCTCGACCAGGTAGCCCTGTTCCTCCGACATGGCGTACAGCTCGCGTTTGGCCAGCCTGCCCTGCCTGCCGTACGTCACGACGATCAGGCCGACCTGGACCAGGCCGAGCAGGAGGGTCAGCGCCAGATACGCGGGGGCCAGCACGGCCAGGCCGACCAGGTAGAAGCTGAGCATCGAGGCGTCGAGCACGATCATGAAGAGCTGGCCGGTCAGCACCTCGCGGGCGCTCATCACGCTGGCCAGGCGCATCAGGAGATCGCCCCGGGACCGCTGGAGGAAGAACAGCAGCGGCAGCCGCAGGAGATGCGCCATGAAGCCGCGGGTGAGCACGGCGTTGGCCCGGGTGCGCAGGGTGATCGCCACCCAGCCCCGTATGAGCGCCGCGCCGGCGTGCGTCATGGCGGTCACCGCGACCCCGAGGGCCAGCAGCGGGACGAGTCCCGCCTGGCGCTGCGGCAGCAGTGTGTCGACGACGTACGCCGTGGTCAGGGGCAGGGCGAGTCCGACGCCCTGCAACGCGGCCGACGCCAGGAGGATGCCGGCCATCGGCCCCCGGGTCCCCGGTACGGCCAGCACCTCGCGCAGATATCGGGGGATCGGCCAGTCGCGGGCGCGGCCCAGCCGCCGCCGGAAGTCCGGCTCGGGGCGGAGGGTCAGGCAGATCCCGCTGTAATCCTCGGCGAACTCGGTGTGGGACAGCCGCCGGCGTCCGCCGCTGGGGTCGGCGATGCGGACCCACCGGCGGGTGCGTCGCTCCAGCACCACGAAGTGGCGGCCCCGCCAGAACAGCATCAGCGGGCCGTCGGGCAGATCCGCCGGGGCCACCTGCTCGACGTCCGCGGCCAGGCCGAGCCGGGCCGCGGCGTCCATGAGGCGGCCGACCGACAGGCCGTCCCGTCCTGCGGCGAGGAAGGTGCGACACTCGGCCATCAGGGTGTGACGTCCGAAGTAGCCGGCGATCATGGCCAGGCAGGCGATCCCGCACTCCGTCGCCGTGAGCTGCTGGCGCAGGGGAACGCGCCGGGTGCGGCGGCGCACCAGGGCGAGCACCGCCATGAGGGCCGCGCGGATCCGGCTCACGCCGTCACCCGCTTCGGCGGCTCGAAGAGGAGCACGGAGGGGACGGTCCCGGGCGAGGCCAGCCGCAGCAGGCCGTAGCCGATCCCGGCCAGGCCCGTCATGAGCGACGGTGTCTCGATCTCTCCCGGTGTGCCGCACACCGGACCGTCGCGGTCGAGGGAGTCCACCGCACGCGCCAGCGCGCTCCGGGCCTCCGGGGCGAGGCGGGCGCCGCGCTCCTCGGCCAGCAGGAGCAGGTCGGCGTTGCCGAAGACGCCGTGGCAGAGGCTGTGGCCGCGCAGCGACAGCCCGCCGCGTACGGTCGCGGCCAGCGCCAGGTCCAGGTCGGCGCGCAGGTCCGCATCGGCGCGGAGGCCGGGGTTGTCGCGGAGGTCCAGCACGCCGGCCCTGGCCAGGCCGATGCCGGGCGCGCCGTGGCACCAGGCGTACATGTGGGAGGCGAACCTCTCGGTGTCGCCGCGCCGGTCCACGCGGTGGTCGGGCCAGTTGCCCAGTTCCGGGCTGTAGTCGGCGCGCTCCCCGGCGAGCGCGGCAAGCCCCGTCTCGGTGAACCGGGCCTCGCCCGTCACCGCGCCGAGCCTGATCAGCGCCCAGCCGATGCCCGCGGCCCCGTGCGAGAAGCCCGACAGCGGCCGGCTCGCTCCGTCGGCGGGCCAGGCCACGCCGTCCTCCTGGGGTTCGGCGCGGTCCACCAGCCGACGGCCGCACGTGACGGCGATGTCCAGCGCCCGCTCCGAGTCGGTGTGGGCGTGGACGGCGAGCAGAGCGCCGATCGTGCCCGCGCTGCCGCTCAGAATGTCGAGCGGGTCGGGGACGTCCTCGTCCAGCAGCCCGGCGACGTGCTCGACGGCCTGCACCACGGACGGGGCGGCGTCCTCACCGGCGCAGGCGGCGACGTGGAGGAGCCCGTAGGCCAGCCCCGGCATCCCGCTGAACCCGCCCAGGCCGAACAGCCGCCCGCGCTGCTCGGCCGGCATGAGCGGGTAGCGGTCGAGCAGCGGAGGGATCATCCAGAGCGCCCGCCGCGCCAGATCGACGAAGCGGCGCTCGCCGGTGACTGTGCCCAGCCTGGCGAGGAAGACCGCGATGCCCGTGTGCCCGCCGTAGAGGTCGGTCTTGAGCGGCGAGACCCGCCAGCCCGCTTCGCTGACCGGCTGCAGCCCCAGCCACGACACGCGCTCTCCGTCGCGGATCGCCAGCTCGCTCAGCCGGTCGGCGATCCGTACGGCCTGCTCCAGGCAGCGGTCCGCCGTCTCCGGCGGGACCAGCGGGCGGTCGGGTTCCTCGCGGGGAGCCGCGCCCGTGACGGCGGGTCGCGTCGCCAGGGTCGAGCGGATGATCCATTCCTGTCGGGCCCGGTCGGCCGCGGCCATGCCGGCGAGCTTGGCGTGCACCCGGTCGAGAGGGCTGGCCGGGAAGAACTCGGGGATCCGCTCGCCGTGGCTGTCCCACAGGTCGCGCGAGCCGGGGCGGCCGGTGAACAGCGGGACGTCGCCCGCCCACAGATCGGCCTGCTCGTACGGCACCACCCGCAGCATCGACTCGCCGACCGTCGACACCGACCAGAGGAAGTCCAGGTGACGATCCCGGTTCAGGGCGTCCCGCATCAGGTCGGGATGCGTTCCCTCGTCCAGGAGCGTGCCGTACACCTGGGTGGCGCGCAGCACGGCGCGGACCTCCAGCTCGGTGAAGGCCGCGAGCGGGCCGCCCTCCGCCGTGAGCTCCTCGCGGTGGCGCAGGATCGCGTCGTAGCCGGTACGGAAGCCGAGCACGAGCTGGTCGACGTGGTGCGCCGGCTCGGCGGGGGTTCCGTCGAGCGTCGGTCGGTTGTTGCCGCCGCCGAGTGCCGTCCGCCGCCGCACCATCCGCATCGTGTCGGTGCCGCCGGCCTCCAGCGTCGGCAGGGCGAAGGGGTACATCGCCCCCGCGTCGCCGCCCAGCCCGCCGAGGTCCAGCTCGCCGTCCTCGCTCGACAGGAGCATGGGCAGCACCCCCACCCGGGTGACCGACGAGTTCAGCACGGTCAGCGCCGGGTCCTCACCCTCCTCCAGCACGGGGTGGGGGAGCTGCGGGTGGAACAACGCCTCCAGGTCGATGAGGACCGGCTGGTCGCCGTGGGCGATGAGGTTCTCGAAGTGGAAGTCCGCCGCCTCGATGGTGTGCAACAGCGCCAGGAGCGCGCCGAGCCGCCGGTAGTAGCCATCCACCTCCTCCACCGAGCGACACGGGGCGGCCTCCACGAACGCGATCCAGCCGTATCCCTCGCGCTCCACGATCTCGGGGACGCGCAGGCCCATGTGGCCCGCCCGCTCGTCGAACCATCGCAGCAGCGTCGCGAACCGGGCGTGTACGGCGACGGAACGCGGCTTGTACACCAGCCGCGCGCCCGAGGCGAAGCGGAGGATGGCCACCGCCCGGCCGCCCTGGTGGGTGTCGCCGTCGTTGAGCGTCAGCCCGGTGATCGGGCCGGGGTCGGCCGCGCCGAAGAGGGCGGCGACGACGGCCTCCCGGTCCGCGGTCCAGCGCCGGAGCAGCTCCCGCACCGCGGTGACGGTCTGGTCGGCCCGCTGCGCGAGCAGCCGTCCGAGCACCTGGTATTCGGCCAGTAGCGCGCGCCGGCCCTCGGGAGCGGCGAAGTACGCGACGAAGGACGCGAACCGCGCTTCGGGCGTGTCCCCGGTGAGCCGTCCCTCGACGCGCAGCACGTTGAGCTCCAGCACCAGCGTCCGCGTGGCCAGACTGAGCAGCGCGGCGCTCAGCGCTTGGGCGATGCCGGAGCGCAACGCGTCGCCGTGCTCCCGGGGGATGTCCGGTTCCAGGCGTCGGAGCGCGTCGTCGGTGAACGGCTCGACGATCGCCGCCATGCCCTGCCGCCAGTCGGCCTCCGGCGCGGCCCGGTCGTGGCGCTCGCCGGACAGGACGCGGCCGAGGGTCTCGCTCCAGTCCGGGACCGTGTCCACCCTGGCGCTCAACCGCTCGGGAGGCTCGGCGAGCAGCGCCAGCAGCCCGGCCTCGCTCCCGCAGCCGGCGGGCAACGCCGCCAGGCGCGCGGCGAACGCCGGCCCGTCGCCGAGGCCGTGGGCCCGTTTCCACCGCTCCAGCCGCCTGCGGGCCCGCTCGTCGGCCTCGTTCGCGACCTCGGGTGCTCCCGCCGTGGCGCGCTCCGCCAGGGTCAGCGCACTGATCCACAAAGGAAGGCCCGCCGACGCCAGGGGATCGATCGCCGGGACCGTGGTGTCCGACATGAACTGACTCCCAAGCACAGATCGAACAGATGGCGTCAGCTTGGGCCAGGCGGCGGATCGGCAGCCTCGGGGAAATCCCTACGGGGTTCCCCCTACTTGATCCCTTAGTGAAGGTCCTCCTACTTTTCTCTCTAGCGAGGCTTCGGGCCCAGACGGGCGCCTCGCCAGGCGCAAGAGCCGGCCGGAGCCGAGCCTCCGGCCGGTGATCCAAGAAACACGACGTAATCGCAGCACGTCCCTGCCCCCGGGTGCCTTGGAGAGTTCGGCGTGACCATCGAGATCCGCGGCCTGACGAAGGTGTTCCAGGGACGAGTGCGGGCGCTGGCCGAAGTGACGCTCAGCGTCCCCAGCGGCGTGTTCGGCCTCTTCGGCGCCACCGGAGCCGGGAAGAGCACACTGCTGCGCATCCTCGCCGGGCTCGTCCGCCCGACCAGCGGGAAGGTCGAGCTGGACGGCAGGGAGCTCGTGGGCCCGGTCGGCCGGGACGTGGGGCTCCAGATGGTCGGGTACGTGCCGCAGGCGCCCGGACGGTACCCCGACCTGACCGTGCCCGAGTACCTGAACTACGTCGGCCTGTCCCGGGGGCTGGACGACCGGACCCTCCGGCGGCGGCGCATCGCGGAGGTGGTGGAGCTCGTCGGGCTGGCCGAGGCGGCGCACCGGAACATGGCGGAGTTCGGCGGCGAACTGCTCCGGCGGGTCTCCGTCGCGGCGGCGCTGATCACCGATCCCCGGCTGCTGGTGATCGACGAGCTGCCCGGCCGGCTCGCCCCGGACGAGCGGGCGAGCCTGTGGGAGCTGGCCGCCGCCCTGGGCGAGGAACGGATGGTGATGGTCAGCTCCCGCACGATGGACGACGGCCTGCTCCGTGTCTGCGGGGGGATGGCGGTGCTCGCCGATGGCCGCGTCACCTACTCCGCCGAGGGCGACCGGCTGCCCTGACCTCGCGTCGGTGCGGCTCGCGGCGCGTACGCGCACGCGGGCGGTCAGGCGGGCGGGGGCGAGGTGGGCGAGAGCGCCACCACGGCCTCGGCGGTGTAGGCGAGGAAGGTCAGCGTTTCCTGGAAGTAGAGCTGGACGGCGGCGTCGTCGTGGTCGAGGTAGCCGATCGAGACGTCCTGGCCGATGTGCAGCTCGAAGTCGCCGCCGCGGGTGGACAGCAGGAAGGCGCCGTCGATGGCGGGCGCCCAGATGATCTCGCCGCCGAGGACGCGGGCGATGTGATCATGGATCGGGTAGCCGTGGTCGGTCGCCTCACTGACGGCGGTGTAGGCGTCGGCGCCGAGGGCCAGGCTGTACGGGCCGTCGACGCCGGCCAGCCGCAGCGCGCTCATCGCCCGGCTGACGGCGCCGGGGTAGCCGGGTACGTCCGCGGGGAGCGGGATCGCCGGAAGGGAGGAGGCGGCGCGGAGGCCGATGACGCCGGCCGCGGGGTAGCCGTCGAAGATCACGCGGTCCTCGGCGAGGGCCATCTGGCGGGCGGCGTCCTTGACCGGCTGCCAGTCGGCGTCCTTGGCGCCGCGTTCGACGGCGTCGACCTGCTGCCGGTCGACGGTGAAGGGCGCGCGCAGTTCGACGATCGGCTGGGAGCGCCGCGTGCGGGCGACGACACCGTTCACGGGAGGCTCGGCCGGTTGCAGGTGCCCGGTGCCGACCGCCGACAGCCGCGCCCCTTCCGGCCCCACGACGTCCACGACGCGACGGCCGGCCACGTGCCGGCGGAACGTGCGCCGCGCCTCCTCCTCCAGGTCCGCCCACGCGGCGTCGGAGATCGGCGCGAGTTCCCGATGCAGGTTGTTCATCGAACGTCGCTCCCTTTGAGATCGCCGATGCCCAGGGACTGCTGGGGCGGCCTCTCCCTGTCATCTGGCACGCCCGCGTCGCCGCGTACCCAATCCTCGGCCCGGTCCTCGGCCCGGGGTGCGGCCGCGACGGCGGGCAGGTCGGGCGGATCGTCGAGGAAGCCGACGCTGGGGGCGAAGAAGAGGCCGCCGGTGACGGGGGTGGAGAAGTCCAGGAGCCGGTCGTGCCTGGCCGGCGGGTCGCCGAGGAACATCCGCTCCAGCATCCGTTCGGTCACCGCCGGGGTGCGGGCGTAGCCGATGAAGTACGTGCCGAACTCGCCGCTTCCCACCGTGCCGAAGGGCATGTTGTCGCGCAGGATCTCGTGCTTGGTGCCGTCGGGGTCGACGATCGTGTTGAGGGCGACATGTGAGTCGGGCGGCTTGACGGCGTCGTCCAGCTCGATGTCGGACAGCTTCCTACGGCCGATCACCATCTCCTGCGCCTCGACCGGCAGGGCGTTCCACGCCCGCAGGTCGTGCAGGTACTTCTGCACGATCACGTAGCTTCCGCCGGCGAATCGCGGGTCCTCCGCGCCGACCAGGACGGCCGCGCCGGCCGCCGGGCCGACCGGGTTCTCCGTCCCGTCGACGAAGCCCAGCAGGTCGCGTACGTCGAAGTACTTGAACCCGTGCACCTCGTCGCGGACCGTCACCGCGTCGCGCACCCGATCCATGATCTCCGACGCCAGCGCGAAGCACAGGTCCGGCCGCTGCGCCCGGACGTGGAACAGCAGGTCGCCCGGTGTCGCCACGGCACGGTGGACGGGCCCGGCCAGCTCGCGGAACGGGTGCAGCTCGGCGGGGCGCGGCCCGGCGAACAACCGGTCCCAGGCCTGCGACCCGATCCCGGTGACGCAGCTCAACCGGCCTTCCTGCGCCCGGAAACCCACCGCCTTCTGCAGGCCCGACAGCTCGGTCAGTAGATCCCGTACCCGGGACTCGCCGCCCGGGTCGATCGTCACGACGAGGAAGAGCGCCGACCTGGTCAGTGGGCGCAGCACCTCCTGCGGGAGCGGTTCCACCATCGCGTTCACCTCGTGGTACGCGATGGATGCGTCGTGGTGGGAGCTCCGGTCACCTACCGAGCAATGCCCCGGCCCTGAGACACCACACGGAGCCGTCGGCAACGAACGCGCCATCCAGCCGCCAAACGCAGTCAACCCCGCATATTTCCGGCGGTGGGCCTCAAATCAATACATAGGCAGGTTTGGGGGCGGCTTGGCGCGGCCGGAGTTCCGCGCGGGCAGGGACCAGACGGACATGCTCCTTGCGGGAGAGGATGACGGCGAGATGGCGGGCGAGGAGAACCGGCGGCCGGCCGCCGCCAACCGGGTCTTCGAAGAGACGGACGAGGGGTACCGCACCTCCGCGCGCGGACTGGAGGTGCTGCGCGAGCCGCTGCTGAACAAGGGGACCGCGTTCACCGCCGAGGAACGCGACGAACTCCACCTGCACGGTCTGCTGCCGACGGCGGTGGAGACGCTCGACCAGCAGGCGCGCCGGGTGTACGCCCAGTACCAGGCGCAGGCCACCGACCTGCTGAAGAACATCTACCTGGAGGCGCTGCGCGACCGCGACGAGGTGTTGTACTACCGCCTGCTGTCCGATCACCTGCGGGAGATGCTGCCGATCGTCTACGACCCGACCGTCGCGCAGGCGATCAAGAACTACAGCCACGAATACCGCCGGCCCCGGGGCGTCTACCTGTCCGTCGACGACGTGGACGGCATCGAGCACGCCTTCGCCGACCTGGGACTGGGCCCGGACGACGTGGACCTGGTGGTGGCCTCCGATGCCGAGGAGATCCTGGGCATCGGCGACTGGGGGGTCGGCGGCGGCGCCGGGATCACGGCCGGCAAGCTCGCCGTCTACACCGCCGCGGCCGGGATCGACCCGGCACGCGTCGTACCGGTGGCGCTCGACGTCGGCACCGGCAACGAGGCCCTGCTGAACGATCCCGGCTACGTCGGCAACCGGCACACGCGGGTGCGCGGGCAACGGTACGACGACTTCATCGACGCGTACGTCACCACCGCCACCCGGATGTTCCCGGGAGCCCTGCTGCACTGGGAGGACTTCGGCCCCTCCAACGGGCGGCGGATCCTGGAGAAGTACACCGGCCGCATCCCTACCTTCAACGACGACATGCAGGGGACCGGCGCCATCGTGCTGGCCGCCATGCTGGGCGCCGTCCGGGCGTCCGGGACGCCGATGCGCGACCAGCGGATCGTCGTCTTCGGCGCCGGCACCGCGGGCATCGGGATCGCCGATCAACTGCGGTCGGCGATGGTGCGGGACGGCCTGGATCCGGACACCGCGACCCGGCGCATCTGGCCCGTCGACAAGCAGGGCCTGCTCCTCGACGACATGACCGGCCTGCGGGACTTCCAGACTCCGTACGCCAGGCCCGCCGAGGAGGCGCGCGACTGGAAGCGGGACGGCGGCATCGGCCTGCTGGAGGTGGTCGAGCGGGTCAAGCCGACGATGCTGCTCGGCACCTCGACCGCGCACGGCGCCTTCACCGAGCAGGTGGTCCGCGCGATGGCGGCCGGCGTCGACCGGCCCGTCATCTTCCCGATCTCCAACCCCACCGAACGGATCGAGGCGATGCCCGCCGACCTGCTGCGCTGGACCGACGGCCGGGCCCTGATCGCCACCGGCATCCCGGTCAACCCGATCACCTACGGCCGGGTGACCTACGTGATCGCGCAGGCCAACAACGCGCTGCTGTACCCGGGACTGGGACTGGGCACGATCGTGGCCCGCGCGCGGCGGGTCAGCGACGGCATGCTGCAGGCCGCGGCCGAGGCCGTGGGCGGCATGGTGGAGGTGTCCGCGCCGGGCGCGTCGCTGCTTCCCCAGGTGGAGAACCTGCGGGAGGTGTCGGCGACCGTCGCGGTCGCGGTCGCCGAGCAGGCCGCGCGGGAGGGCCTGGCCCGCGCCGACCTCAAGGACCCGGTCCAGCAGGTCCAGGACGCGATGTGGCAGCCGGTGTACCGGCGGGTCAGGGGGCGGTAGCCGTGACCGCGGACGATCGACGCGCCGGCTCCGGGCCGCCCGTACACGACGTGCCCATCGGGCTCACCGGCTCCGGCACCCGCACCGAGACCGATTCCATCGGCGAGATCCAGGTGCCGGCCGACCACTACTGGGGCGCGCAGACCCAACGATCGCTGATCCACTTCGACATCGGCGACGACCGCATGCCGAAGGAGGTCTACCACGCGTACGGCTACATCAAGAAGGCCGCGGCGATCGTCAACGGCGCCGCCGGGCGGCTGCCCCACTGGAAGGCCGACCTCATCGCGCGCGTCGCCGACGAGGTGATCGGCGGCGACCTCGACGCGGAGTTCCCGTTGTACGTCTGGCAGACCGGCTCGGGCACCCAGTCGAACATGAACGTCAACGAGGTGATCTCCAACCGGGCGATCCAGCTTCTCGGAGGCGAGCTCGGCAGCAAGCACCCCGTGCACCCGAACGACCACGTGAACATGTGTCAGTCCTCCAACGACACCTTCGTCACCGCCATGCACATCGCCGCCGTCCAGATGATCGAGGCCCGGCTGCTGCCCGCCCTGGACCGGTTGCGGCACGCCGCGGAGGCGAAGAGCCGTGAATGGGAACACGTGGTCAAGATCGGCCGAACCCACCTGGAGGACGCCACCCCGCTCACGGTCGGTCAGGAATGGTCCGGATATGTCGCGCAGCTCGCCGACGCCACCGACCACCTGCGCCATGTGGCGCGCGAGCTGTACCGGCTGGCGATCGGCGGGACCGCGGTCGGCACCGGCCTGAACGCGCCGCCCGGTTTCGGCGACGAGGTGGCCGCGCGGCTGGCCGAGCTGACCGGCCGCCCCTTCACCAGCGCGCCCAACAAGTTCGCCGCTCAGGCCTCCTGCGACGCGCTCGTCCGCGTGTCCGCGGCGACGCGCGCCCTGGCCGCGCCGCTGTTCAAGTTCGCCAACGACCTGCGCTGGCTGGCGTCCGGACCGCGAACCGGCCTTCAGGAGCTCGTCCTCCCCGCGAACGAGCCGGGCTCGTCGATCATGCCGGGCAAGGTCAACCCGACCCAGGCCGAGGCGATGCTGATGGTGGCCATCCAGGTGATCGGCAACGACACCGCCGTCTCGATCGCCGGCGGGGAGGGCAACTTCGAACTCAACGCGTTCCGCCCGATCATCATCGACAACGTTCTGCATTCGGTGCGGATCCTCGCGGACATGATCGATCACTTCCGCCGCTTCCTCGTCGAGGGTGCCCGCGTGAACCGCGGCAAACTCGCCGACAACCTGCGCCGCTCCATCATGATGGTCACCGCGCTCAGCCCGGTCATCGGCTACGACAGAGCCGCCCGGATCGCCCACCGCGCCCTCGACGAGGACCTGACCCTGGAGGAGGCCGCGCTGAAGTCCGGGGTCAGCCGCGAACTGTACGAACGCGTCGTCGTCCCGGAAAACCTCACCCGCCCCGGAGTCGCCGAGGCCGGTGACGGGGACGCCGCGGGCGGATCGCGTTGACCCGACGCGCCCCCGTGCGGGCTTCCATCTGGAACAACCCGGGAACAACTCGGGCGATCGCAGCATTCGCCCTTTTCCCTGGCTTTCCGTGCTGCCGCCCGAGGCGGTGACAGACTGGTCCGAGCGCTGTCCACACAGCGGTCATACCTGCTCTGACCTGCGGCGATGGGAGTGCCGATGGCGGACGGAAACGACGTTTTCGATGTAATCGTGATAGGTGCCGGACCCGTCGGGGAGAACGCGGCGAAGCGCGCCGTACGGGGCGGCCTGACGGCCGCGGTCGTCGAGGAGCGCCTGGCGGGCGGCGAGTGCGCCTACTACGCGTGCATCCCGAGCAAGGCGCTGCTGCGGCCGATGGGACTGGCGGCCGAGGTGAGCCGGGTCCCCGGGCTGGAGCTGCGCGGCCCGATCGACGCCGCCGCGGTGCTGGCCCGCCGCGACGAGACCGTGTCCAACCTCGACGACAGCGGCCAGGTGAGCTGGATCGAGAACGTCCCGGCGACATTCGTCCGGGGCCGCGGACGCCTGGCCGGGCCGTTGCAAGTCGAGGTGACGACGCCGGACGGCGGCGTCCGGCCGCTGCGGGCCCGGCACGCCGTCGTCATCGCCACCGGCAGCGACCCGTGGATCCCCGACACGCCCGGACTGCGGGAGGCGCGTCCGTGGACGAACCGGGAGGCGACCAGCGTCCAGCAGGTGCCCAAGCGCCTGGTCGTGATCGGCGGCGGCGTGGTCGCCTGCGAGATGTCCCAGGCGCTGCACTCCCTCGGCGCCCAGGAGACGACCGTGTTCGTGCGTGGCGACCGCCTGCTCGCCCGGACCGAGTCGTTCGCCGGCGAGCTGCTGGCGAAGTCGTTCCAGGACTCGGGGATCGACGTGCGCTTCAGCCGCTCGTGCATCCGCGTCGAGCGGTCCGCCCCGGGCGGCCCGGTGACCGTCCACACCGACGACGGCTCGGTGATCGAGGCCGACGAGATCCTCGTCGGCACCGGACGGCGGGCGGCCGTGGGTGACATCGGCCTGGACACGATCGGCCTGCCTGCGGTCGGCCCGATCGAGGTGGACGCGAGCATGCGGGCGACGGGCGTCCCCGACGGCTGGCTCTACGCCGTGGGCGACGTCAACGGGCGCAACCTGCTCACCCACATGGGCAAGTACCAGGCCCGGATCTGCGGCGACGTGATCGCCGCCCGCGCCCAGGGGCGGCCCGACAACCTGCGGGCGACGCGCGACATCGCCGACGACCAGGGCGCCCCCCAGGTCATCTTCACTGACCCGCAGGTCTGCGTGGTCGGCCGCACGGAGGCGCGGGCCCGCGCCGACGGCTTCGCCGTACGCGCCGTGGAGTACGACATCGGCGCGGTCTCCGGCGCGTACCTGCAGGCCGACGGCTACACCGGCCGGGCGAAGATCGTCGTCGACGAGGACCGCCGCGTGCTTCTCGGCGTCACGTTCGTCGGTCCGGCCGTGGTCGACCTCCTCCACTCGGCCACCGTCGCGGTGATCGGCGAGGTCACCCTCGACCGGCTGTGGCACGCGGTCCCGTCGTTCCCGACCGTGAGCGAGATCTGGCTGCACCTGCTGGAGGAGTACGGCCTGTGACGGTCAGCGGCGGCAGGTGAGGCGCAGCCGCCCCCAGGAGGTGTTGGCGTAACCTCTGGGGTTCCACAGCGCCGCCGGTGACTCGGGGTGTGTGGCGCCCGCGCCGTCCCAGGCGCGGGCCACGATCTCCGCCTCGCCCTCGGGCAGGACGAGGGCGGTGCGCCAGAGCCGCCAGGCCCAGGGGCTCGCCGGCGCGTCCAGCTTCGCCTGGGTCCACGTACGCCCGGCGTCCGGGGAGACGTCCACGCGGGCGACGCCGCGGCCGTCGCCGGCGAACGCGTACCCGATGATCTCGGTCGGTCCGGGCGGCACCCGGGAGCCGTGCTCGGGGCGCAGGATGTCGCAGGTGAGGGCGACCGGCCCGAGCGGGATGCCGGCCCCCGGCCCGCACCGGGAGGGATCGGCGCCGGGCGGCAGCATCCGGTACGCGACGGCCTGGAAGTAGCCGTCGGAGGGTTCCGCGCGGGCGGTGACGCGGTCGAGCCATTTCACGCTGCGGGCGCCGATCCAGCCCGGCACGATCGCGCGCAGCGGGGCGCCGTGGACGGCGGGCAGCGGATGGCCGTTCATCGCCCAGGCGAGCAGCACCTCGTCCGCGGTGGCCTTGACCACGGGGATGGAGCCGCCGTAGAGCTGGGGCGGGTCCGCCTCCCGCGCCATGTCCGGCGCCGCGAAGGCGACGTGCGCGGCCTCGGGACGCAGGCCCGCCTCGGTGAGCACGTCGGTGAGGCGCGCACCGGTCCAGGACGCCGTGGACACGGCGCCGGACCGCCAGGGGTCCTCGCCCGGGATGTCGCGGACCTCGATCAGCTCGGCACGGCGGTTGCCCGCGCACTGCAGCGTCGCGATCACCTCGTACGCGGGGAAGCGGGAGCGCAGCTCCTCCAGCGAGAGCCGCGACGGGCGCTCGACCAGCCCGTCCACCTCCAGCCGCCAGGTGGCCGGGTCGACGCGGGGGATGGGCCCGTGGTTGCGGCTGTAGAAGGTGTCGAGCGGCGTGGTCAGCCGCTCCGCCAGGGCGGACGTGGGCGGTTCGGCGTTGAACGGCTCGTCCGTGTGAACGAGCATGTCATCCCTTTTGTCCCACTTAGTCATGTCTCACGGGTACCCCGAGGCGAGTAGGCGATGCGCGACCGCCGGCCCCGCGCGAGGCGGCCGAACTCAATCGCCGGTGGCCGCCGCGCTCCTACTCGGGCCGCCCGGGGCCTTGCGGCCACGCGCGCTGCCGACGATCGGCAGCACCAGGACGGCCAGCACGCCACCGATCCACAGCACTACTCGGTGCCGGGGGTCTTGCGCGTGGTCACGTTCATGCGGTTCCAGGCGTTGACCGTGAAGATCAGTGCGATGAGCTGGGCGAGCTCCTCGTCGTCGAAATGCCGCGCGGCCTCGTCGTACACCTCGTCCTCGACCCCCTGGGGCAGCAAGGTCACCGCCTCGGTCAGTGCCAGCGCGGCGCGCTCCTTGGCGGTGTAGAGGCTGGATTCCTGCCAGGCGCTCAGCTGGTAGATGCGCGCCTCGGTCTCACCCGCCCGGCGGGCGTCGCCGGTGTGGTAGTCGATGCAGTACGCGCATCGGTTGATCTGCGAGGCGCGGATCTGCACCAGCTCGACCAGGACCGGGTCCAGCCCCTCGCGGGCTGCGGCGTCCAGTCTCAGTACGGCCTTGAAGACCTTGGGGGCGACGGTCGACATGTTCATGCGTGCGGGAATTGCAACGTTCGTCATGTCTTCGACCCTAGAAGCGTGAGCGGCCCAAGATAGGGTGCATTCTCATGGATGTTTTGTGGGTCAATTTCCGACACCGGATGTGGCGGTGAGCGGCCTGCCCCCGGACGGCGGCAGCGACCTGCACCTGGAGCTCACCGGCGGCGGTGGCGCGCGCGTGCGGCTGATGCGGGCGCTGCGCGAGGCGATCCGTTCGGGGTTGCTGGCGCCCGGCACCCGGCTGCCGCCCTATCGCGCCCTCGCCCTTGACCTGGGAATCGCCCGCAACACCGTGGCCGCCGCGTACGCCGAGCTCGTCGAGGAAGGCTGGCTCACCTCACGTCAAGGCTCCGGCACGTACGTCGCGCATCGCGCCGCACCCCTCGAACCCGACCGCCGGCGCTTCCCCGATCGCCCGTCCCGCCTGCGCGTCATCCACGACCTGATGCCCAGTTCCCCCGACGCCGCCGCCTTCCCGCGCTCGTCCTGGATCACCTCGGCCCGGCGCGCGCTGGCCGCCGCGCCCAGCGACGCCTTCGGCGTCGGAGACCCCCGCGGCCGGCCGGAGCTGCGCCAGGCGCTGGTGGACTACCTGGCGCGAACCAGAGGCGTGCGCACCAAGGCCGAGCACATCGTGATCTGCTCGGGCTACGCGCACGGGCTGCGGCTGGTGTGTCAGGTGCTGGGCGGCCCGGTCGCCGTCGAGGCGTACGGGCTCGACTTCCACCGCTCCATCCTCACCGGGGCGGGCCTGACGACCGTGCCGCTCACCGTGGACGCCCACGGCGCACGCATCGAGGAGCTGCCGGCCACGGGCGCGAAGGCCGTCCTGTTGACGCCGGCGCACCAGTACCCCACCGGAGGCGCCCTGCACGCCGAACGCCGCGCCGCGGTCATCGACTGGGCGCGTGCCACGGGCGGTCTGCTGCTGGAGGACGACTACGACGGCGAGTTCCGCTACGACCGCGAACCGATCGGCGCCGTCCAGGGCCTCGACCCTGACCGCGTCGTCTACTTCGGCTCGACGAGCAAGAGCCTGTCACCCGCGCTCCGACTCGGCTGGATGGCGTTGCCCGGCCGGCTGGTGGACGACATCGTCGCCGCCAAGGGCCCGCGCGAGCTCTGGTCGGGCGTCACGGACCAGCTCACCCTGGCCGACTTCATCACCTGCGGCGCCTACGACCGCCACCTGCGCCGCACGCGCGGGATCTACCGGCGCCGTCGTGACCTGCTCACGGCCACGCTCGCCGAACGCGCCCCGCACATCACCGTCAGCGGCATCGCCGCGGGCCTGCACGCCGTCCTCGATCTTCCCGCGGGCAGCGAGCAGGCGACGCTCCGCGCCGCCCGCCGCCTGGGCCTCGCCGTGGAGGGCCTGGGCCCCCACCGGCACCCCGGCAGCACGATGCCGCCGCGCGACGGTCTGGTCATCGGGTACGGCACTCCACGCGAGCACGCGATCGCCGCCGCGCTGGACGCCCTCTGCCTCGCCTTGCCCGACGCGCCATAGGATGCGCGCCGCTGGGGTACCTGGAGATACAGAAAAGGGAACCACATGGTGGCCAACCAGGGACAGCATGGCTTAGCGCGATCTCGCCAAGACGTTCCTCAACCCCCTTCCACGGTCGGCAGCTGGTCACGGGGCGATGAATACCTGCGGGAGGTCTCGGACCTTGTCCCAGCGTTCCTGGGCCTGGCGCAGCCACGTGTCGGTCAAAATGAGTCGCCGTCCGAGGAACTGGGACAAGCGTCTGCATCCCTCCACGTCCGGGTGAAGGCGTGTGCTCGCTCTCCAGTCTGGGGTGGGGCTGGCTCCCATAGCCCCCCACGATGCTGGCCACTTCGGGTGAAGAGAGGAAGAGCTTGGCAGTGATCTGGCCGGCGTCGAATTCCCCCGTGACATACGCTGTTGGCTCCTCGGCTGCGGACTTGGGCGTGCGGGAGTAGTTTCGGACACCCTTGACGGATGTGATTCAGGCGTTGCCGATGCTGTCGGTGGCCATGCAGGCTGCCACCTCGTCGTCAGAGTGCTCATCGAACCGGGGAACCGCATCCACCTTGCCTGACGGCAGGTAGACCCGGGTGCGGCGCAGTTCAGCGCTCTTCTGCCACACCACGTGTTCGTGGACGACCTGGTCGCGATCGCATCGATCTGGGTGGTAGTTGATCCAGCACCATGGCGTCCCGAACGCCTCCCAGGTGCGGGAGTCATACATCGGCTCTTCGTAGAGCTGGCGAAAGACCGCGAGAGTGACTTGCTTGCCGTTGACGGTCATCGCCTTAATCTCCACGGTAGCAGTGGTGATTTCGGCGGACTGGGGGGTGAGCGGAGGACGTCGGGTAGCCAAGGCTCTCCCTTCGCAGACAGGGGGTGCTCTCCACGGTAGGCCGCGTGACCGACGGCGAAAAGTAGCTGCCGTTGCGGGCCAGCCCCAGCCGCGCAGGCGGGCGGAGACGAAGGCTCAGGGAGCGGAGCCCCGCCGCCTCCGTGACGGGCGGAGACGAAGGCTCCGGGTGTTCCCGCCGGGCTCAGAGCGCGAGTTGCGCGTTGAAGGGCGGGGAGGCGGTCAGCGGTCGCATGGCCAGGCGCAGGAGGGTGAGCGCGTTGTCGTCTCCTACGATCCGGTTGGCGCTCAACTTCCCGCAGGCCAGGCAGTGGTGAATGAGCAGCCATTCCCCGTTGCGCCGGGCCGTCACGCCCACCGCCGCCATGCGCCCGCGACACGTCTCACGTCGATCGCCGGGGATCCGGCCATCGACGTGCAGACTCGTCAGGCAGTGCGGGCAGTGGTTGCGCCGACGGCCGTCCGGGGCGAACGCGGCCACGGTAAGGCCGCAGCGCACGCACTGGAAGGTCGTGGCCCTGAGAACAGAACTCGGGGAGAAACTCCTTGGTCAGCTTCTCGGCCCTGAAAGGGCCGAGCTTGCAGCTCCTCGCCGTACCTGGCGGGTACGGGTCAGGCCGCGTCGTCGGCAGCGTGACTCACTGCCCAGCCCGCGACACCGCGCGCGGCGATGTTGCGGGCTGCGTTGACGTCGGCGTGCTCAGAGCCTGTTAGCGATCGGTTTGGGTGGGTTGGCGTGTCGGCTCTGGAGACAGAAGAGGGCTTCTGATAGTCGAGGGAGTGTCTAGATCACTCGCCCACCAGAAGCCCTTGGATGACTGTCTACCGGTTTCCTGGCGTCAGCGCCAGTTGTGTTGTGCCCGGTTGCCTGTGCCGGGATCGGATCCGGTCGTACCCGTCGGATCTGACCGATGAGCAGTGGCAGGTGCTGCGGCCGGAGGCCGAGGCGGTGATGGCCAGGTTACGCAAGGGCCCAGGCGGTGCACCGACACGTCATGATCTACGGGCGATGCTGGACGCGATCGGCTATGTGACCAGGTACGGGATCGAGTGGCGGGCTATGCCGGTGGACTTCCCGCCATGGCCGGCGGTGTACGCGTTTTTCGAACGCTGGTCCGCCCGGGGGATGCCGCACAGCTTGGTGGATCGGCTGCGCGGCCGGATCCGGGTCGCGGCCGGCCGCAAGGAGGCGCCGACCGCGGCGGTGATCGATGCGCAGAGCGTGAAGGCGGCCGAGACCGTCGGCTCGGCCGCCTGCGGGTACGACGGCGGCAAGAAGATCAAGGGACAGAAGCGGCATATCGCGGTCGACACCCTCGGCCTGCTGATCTGTGTGATCAGCACCGCGGCCTCAGTGCAGGACCGTGACGGTGCCGCTCCGCTGCTGGCCCGGCTGCGGGAGAAGTTCTCCACCATCGGCCTGGTGTGGGCTGACGGCGGCTACGCCGGACGGCTGGTCACCTGGGCCAAGCAAGTCCTGGCCTGCACCATCGAGATCGTCAAGCGCAATGACGACATGAAGGGGTTCGTCGTGCTGCCCCGCCGGTGGGTGGTGGAGAGGTCCTTCGCCTTGCTGATGCGCTACCGCCGTCTGGTCCGCTGCTATGAACGAAAACCGGAGCATCACGAAGCCATGGTGCTGTGGGCCACCGTCCACCACATGACCCGCCGCCTCACCCGTGACCTGGCAGGACTGCCAGCCCACGGCCGCTGGAGCGACCCTCCACCGCTGCCGGCGCCGACCAGCCCCGACCGGCGCGGCAAGGTCCTCGAACTCCTGGCTGCCCAGCCCTGGCGGGCATGGAAGGGCACCGAGCTGGCCGCCATCCTCGGGATCGACAACGTCAACAGCTTCCGCGTCCAGCTGTCCCAATGGTCACGCCAAGGCCACATCAACAAGATCGGCCCTGCCCTCTACGGACCCGCACTTAAGCATCTGTGAACAGGCTCTCAGCGAAGCCGCACGACGTGCAGGAGAAGGTTGCCTGGCTCGGCCGGTTGGCCTTGTCCACGTGCCCGCAGGCCGAGCAGGTCTGGGAGGTGTAGGCCGGATCCACATGGATCACGGCGACCCCGTGCCGGGCAGCCTTGTAAGCGATGAACGACCCGAGCTGGTGGAAACTCCACGAATGCAGCGTGACCCGCTGGGGCTTGCGGAGCCGTACCCGGTCACGGATCCCGCCCAGATCTTCCAGGGCGATGCCGCGTCCGGTGCGTTCTGCCTCGGTCACGATGCGTTTGGCGATGGTGTGGTTGGTGTTGGCGGCGAACCGTGCCTCCGTGCGGCGGCGCTTCTTCAGCAGCCGTTTGGCGGATTTGGTGGCCTTGGCCTGCAACCTGCGGCGCAATTCCCGGTTGCGGTGGCGGACCGCGTTCAGGCCCTTGCCGCAGTGGCGGGTGCCGTCGCTGGTGGTGGCGATGCCCAGATCCACCCCTATGAACCCGTCCGGTTCGGTGACCGGAACATCAGGGATCTCGCAGGTCGCGTACAGGAACCACATGCCGTCCCGGCAGACCAGGTCGGATTCGCCTTTCCGGTACTCCGCGAGCGTCTTGAGCTGGCCGGGCGAGCCGGTGAACGCGATGTTCTTCAGCCGTCCTGCCGTGCTCCAGATCGACACCGTGCGGGCGGTGTGGTCCCACGACAGGCAGCGGTCGTCGAACGGCTGGGCGGCATCGGCGCGGAAGGTGACCGGTTTGCTCTCGGCCCGCGCGCGGCGCGCACAGCCTTTCGGTCCCAGGTTCCCCGCCCGGATGTTGGCTTTCAGGGTGGTGTAGGCGTCGGCGACCTTCTTGATCACATGCTGGGCGGCTTGCGCCCCCAGCCCGCGTGCTTTCACCTCGCGATAGGTGTGCTTGCGCAACGCGTACTCACGCCGGTCCCCGGTCGTGAACGCGGTCGCCGAGGCGAAGTTCGCCGCGTCGTTGCAGGCGTGCAGCGTCGCCTCCAGCGCCGCCGCCTGCTCGGGCGTTGGCAGGAGTCTCACCTGCATCACCAGCTTCACAATCGAACACATTAACGTTTGGTCGATGTCGCCGCGGTGGGAATCCAAACCCCAGGCCGGAAGCGATTCCTCCCGGACGTCAACGCCCGGGGTTACTCCCTGGATCACGCTGAAGTAGGTAGGTCCTGGCGAGGCGGGCCTACGCGACGAAACGTCCCAGGACCTTGTGGGTGAGCTGCATACGCGGCGGCAGGGTGCATCCGCACTTGGCGGGAACGCTGCGGCCGCGACGTCGCCGCATGGTCGCGCACCGTTGGGCGCATCCACCCTGGTCAACTCCCTCAAGAGTGTCTCGGCACGCGTGCTGCGCAAGGAGTACGGCGCTCGTGTCCGCACGTATCTGTGGAGCGGCCATTTCTGGTCACTGTCCTGCTTCGCCGCCTCCTGCGGAGGAGCGCCGTTGAGCATCATCAAGGAGTACATCGAAGGCCGGAAACGTCCGGGCTAGCGTCCGGAGGTTCAAAGCCCTAGGCCGGAAGCGATTCCTCCCGGGCGTGAACGCCCAGGATTCCTCGCTAGTGCTGCATCAGCTTGGGTTTGCCCTGTTTCGTGGTGACACGCCGATCAAGGTCCCACCACGGTCGGCGTGATCGCTTCACACTCTGCGTGTGGCTGAACGGGTTCGCGTACGTGAGATCGATGACGATGAAGGCAACCGGCTGCTGCGGATCGTACGGCGCGGCAGCGGGTCGGTGGTGACCTGGCGGCGGGCGCAGATGGTGCTCCTGTCGGCCCAGGGCATGCCTGTCGCAAAGATCGCGCAGGTCGCGTTCACCAGCGAAGACCGGGTCCGGGACGTGATCCACAACTTCAACGCCGATGGATTCGACTCCCTGTACCCCAAGTACAAGGGCGGCCGGGCACCGACGTTCACGCTGCCGCAACGCCGTGAAATCAAGAAGATCGCCAAGTCCAAGCCTGCCGAGCACGGGTTGCCGTTCTCCCGGTGGAGCCTTGCCAAGCTGGCCGACTTCCTGGTCGCCGAGGGGGTGGTCGAGGACATCAGCCATGAGGGCCTGCGCGAGCTTCTACGTGCGGAAAGTGTCTCCTTTCAAGCCATAAAGACCTGGAAGGCCTCCCGCGACCCGGACTATGCGACCAAGAAGGCCCGCATCGAGCACCTGTATGCCATCGCCGACGGCGAGGTCGTCCCCGACCCCGGCGAACCCGCTGTGATCTTCTGCATGGACGAGTTCGGGCCGCTCAACCTGCAACCCCGCCCCGGCAGGCAGTGGACCGACGTCGGCGGCAAGGGCAAGGACCCCAACCGGGAACCCCGGCCGCGGATGCGCGCCACCTACACCCGCACCCAAGGCGTACGGCACCTGTTCGCCGCGTTAGACGTGGGCAAGAACAAGATGTACGGGCACATCAAGAAACGCAAGCGACGCGGCGAGTTCCTTGAGTTCTGCCGCTACCTGCGCAGCCTTCACCCGGCCGAGGTTCGCATCGCGATCGTGTGTGACAACTTCAGCCCGCACCTGACGACCAAGAAGGACAAGCGAGTCGGCCAGTGGGCGGAGGCGAACAACGTCGAGATCGCCTACACGCCCACCAACTCCTCCTACCTGAACCGGATCGAGGCGCAGTTCACCGCGTTGCGCGAGTTCACCCTCAACGGCACCGACCATGCCAGCCACCGCGAGCAGGGCAGCATGATCCGCCGCTACATCGCCTGGCGTAACCGCAACGTCGATAACCCCCGCCTACGCCGGATCGTGAAGAAGGCAAACGTGGCCTGACACGGCACTAGATCACGCTGAATGTCTTTACGAGGGCAGCAAGGAAGCGCCGAGCGGGCCTTGGGAGGCGTTCATCCGCCGACGGTGTTCACGCGGGTACGCGAACACACGGAAATGTCGGTGCACCGGGGCCCGGCCTGACCGACAGGTGACACGTCAGTGGCAGGACCCGCCCAGGGCACAGAGAGGCGCGCTCGGCGCGGACCGGGGCATAAATCAACTGCTTTCTAGGGCGCGACGGCCCGGAGTTCACTGACAGAGTGCCCGGCGAGCATAACAACGGCCCGCGCCGGCCCGCGAACGGTTTTTCACGGCGTCGCCTCTTTCGCCCGCGGGACGGCGACGTCGCGGGGGCTGGTAACGACGCGGCATCCGTGTGCAGATAAGCAGAGGAGTTTCCACCGGTTAGTGAGGCGCCATGACCGAGCGGACAGTGCTGATCTCCGGAGCCGGCGTCGGCGGGCCGACGGCGGCCTACTGGCTGGCCAGGCACGGCTTCCGTGTCACCGTCGTCGAACGCGGTGGAACGCCGCGCTCCAGCGGGAACCCGGTGGACGTCCGAGGCCCCGCCGTACGCGTCGCCGAACGGATGGGCGTCCTGTCCCGGCTGCGCGCGGCGGCCACCGGCACGACGGGCCTCACCTTCGTCGACGCGGCGGGCCGGCGGGTCGGCCGCATGGACATGCGCGCCTTCCAACAGCCGGACGAGGTCGAGATACCACGCGGCGACCTCGCCTCGATCCTCTACGAGGCGAGCCGCGACCACGTCGAGTTCCTCTTCGACGACTCCATCGCGACCCTCGACCAGGTCGAGCACGGGGTCGAGGTCACCTTCGACCGCGCCGGGCCCCGCCGCTTCGACCTGATGATCGGCGCCGACGGCCTGCATTCGATGACCCGCCGGCTGACGTTCGGCGCGGAGAGCGGGTTCGTGCGCCACATGGGCCTCTACGTCGCGACGATGCCGCTCGGCGGCCGGTCCGGGCCCGGCCGGGACATCTTCATGCACAACATCCCCGGCAAGGCGGTCGCCGTCAGCTCCACGCCCAGCGGCGCGTTCTTCCTGTACCGCAGTCCGGCGGAGCCCGGCTTCGACCACCGCGACATCGAGCAGCACAAGCGGCTGCTGACGCGCGCGTACGCGGATGTTTCCTGGCGCGCGCCCGAACTGCTGGAGCGGGTGCGTGCCGCCGACGACCTCTACTTCGACTCGGTGAGCCAGGTGCGCCTGCCGCGCTGGTGGAACGGCCGGGTCGTGCTCCTCGGGGACGCCGCGTCCTGCGTGTCGCTGTTCGGGGACGGCTCCACCCTGGCCATGGCGGGGGCGTTCACTCTCGCCGAGGAACTGGCCGCCGGTCCGGGCGACCCAGAAGCGGCCTTCCGCCGGTACGACGCCGCGCACCGGCCCCTGGTCGACGCCAAGCAGGGGAACATCGGACAGGTGTCGGCGCTCATGGTCCCCGCGACGCGGCGCGGCATCCTGGCGCGGAACCTGGCCACCCGCCTGTGGCCCGCCGTGGCCGCCGCCGCCCGCCTGAAGGGCGCTTTCCGCAGGGCGTAGGGGTCCCCTACGAGGCGCGCGAGCGGCCGACGCAACTGCCCGCCGCTACGCCGACATCGCCGCGATCCTGCCCGGCCTGCTGCGCGATGCCGAAGCTCTTGGCAGCCTCCGCGCCCGGCTCCTGAACACGGCCGGCTCAGCGTCGGCGCCTCCCCAGCACCTTGGGCCGGCCCCGGGTCACCCAGAGGACGACGAGCGCGATCGCGACCGTCGCCGGCCCCGCCACCGCGAGATGGGCGGTGAACCGCTGAACGATCTCCGGGGCGACGTGGTAACTGACGGTGACCAGGGTCGCCGCCCACGCGCAGGCCGTGGGCAGGCTCGCCGTCGCGAAGGTGCGGTACGGCATGCCGGCCCAGCCCGCGAGCCGGGGGGTGAGCGTGCGCGCGCTGCCGAACCACTGGGCCGCGACCACCGCCCAGCGGCCATGCCGTCCGAGCAACTCGCGCGGCCGGTCCCAGCGGCCGGGCGCGAACCGGTGAAACGACGGGGCGCCCTCGCGGCGCCGTCCCCACAGATAGGAGATCTGGGTGCCGGTCACCGCCGCGCAGGCCGCGACCCCGATCGCCCCGCCCAGCGGCACCACGCCCAGATGGGCGAAGTAGCCGAGCGCGACGAGCACGCTCGTCCCGGGCAGGGCGACGCCGATCAGCAGCCCGGCCTCCGCGGTCAGCAACAGCCACGCGACCGCGAGCAGCAGTGGCGGGGAGAACCGGCCGAGTAGATCAGACACCGGCGACCGGCCTGCGGCAGACGTACGCCATCCCCGGCGGCAGGTTCCGCCAGACGGGCCCGGTGGTCAGCACCTCGTCGAAGGCCGCCCGCAGCCTCCGCCGCAGCGCCCTGGCCCCGGCGAGCGGCAGGGCGTGCAGGTAGGTCACGGTGGTGAACGCCCCGGTCGGAGCGAGCGCCCGGCTCACCTCGCCGAGGATCCGCTCCTGACGTCGGCCGGGGAACAGCGACCACGGCAGCGTGCTGACGATCGCGTCCACACGGTCCGCTCCCGCCCGCGCCAGGAGCGCGCCGAGGTCGGCGGCGTCGCCGTGGATGGTCTCCATCCACGGCTTGGTCCGGCGCAGGTGCGTGACAAGGTCCGGCTCGATCTCGACGGAGAGGTGCCGTGCGCCGGGGGAGAGTCGCTCCCGGATGGCCTCGCTGATCGAGCCGGTCCCCGGGCCGAGCTCGACCACCACCGGTGTGCCGCTCGTGGGCACCACCGCGGTCAGGGCCCTGGCCAGTGAGGGAGAGCTCGGCGCGATCGCACCCACGACCCCCTGCCTGCGCAGCGCGGCCGACATGAACGCCCGCAGGTCCGGGGCCAAGGCTGTCTTCATGGAGTCAATGAGATCGTCACGGGGGTGCCGTCCGCAGGGCGCCAGAACCTAGTCCTCGGGGTAGGTCTGGCCATACCTCCCGGGTGGGTCCAGGCGGTTGGCCGGTCGGACGGCACGGGCCGTACTGTCGGGGAATGCAGTCATCGGCGGCCTGGCGGGCCCTTGTTCGGTGGGACCTGTTGCGTACCGCCTGGCCGTGGCGCTCGGTGGCCTACCTGATCACCGGCGTCCTCCTCGGGGAGGTCGTCCTGGTGGCTTTCCTCTTCGCGCTGTTCGTGAGCACGCTCCTGGCGTTGCTGCTGGTGGGCATCCCGCTGCTGCTGGTGCTGGGGTTCAGCGGGATACCGGTGGCCGCGCTGGAACGCCGCCGGTTGCGGATCATCGATGCGGAGCCGGCCGACACACCGCACCGCCGGCTCGACCGTCCGGGGTTGCGCGGGTGGGTGGGGTCGCGCCTGCAGGAGTCCGCCACCTGGCGGGAGCTGGCCTACGTGATCCTGATGATCACCGTGCTCTGGCCGATCGAGCTGCTGGCGGTGACGTTCGGCCTCGGCGTACCGACGACGATGATCCTCACGCCGGTCCTGCGCGCCCAGATGGGTGAGGTGAGGGTGCTGAAGTTCTGGCTGGTCGACACGGACCTGGGGGCCTTCGCGGCGCTCGCGTTGGGGCTGATCTGGCTCGCCCTGGCCCTCTATCCGCTGACGCTGCTCGCCGCCGCGCACGGCTCGCTGGCCCGGCTGCTCCTCGTGTCCCGGGACGCCGAGAGCGGGCAGCGGCTTGAGGAGCTGACCCGGTCCAGGACCCGGCTGGTGGAGGCGTTCGAGATCGAACGGCGGAGGATCGAGCGGGACCTGCACGACGGGGCCCAGCAACGGCTGGTCGCGCTGACCATGACGCTCGGCCTGGCCAAGCTGTCGGAGGGCGCGGAGGCGGCCGATCTCGTCACGAAGGCGCACGAGCAGGCGAAGCTCGCGCTGGCCGAGGTACGCGACCTGATCAGGGGGATCCACCCGCAGATTCTCACCGACCGGGGGCTGCCCGCGGCCGTCGCCGACGTCGCCGACCGCTCCCCGGTGCCCGTCGAGGTCTCGATGGAGCTTCCCGGACGGTTGCCCGAATTCGTGGAATCCGCCGTCTACTTCGTGATCTCCGAGGCGCTGACGAACGTGGCCAAGCACAGCGGCGCCCACGGCGCGTCGGTCACCGGGCGTCTGGACGGCGACTGGCTGGTCGTGGAGATCCGCGACGACGGCGTGGGCGGCGCGGACGCCTCGGTGGGCACCGGCCTGGCGGGGCTCGCCGACCGCGTCTCGGTGGCGGACGGCAGACTGATGCTCTCCAGCCCGCCCGGCGGGCCGACCCTGCTACGAGTGGAGATCCCTTGCGCCTCGATCGCCCCCTCTCGATAGTCCTCGCCGAGGACGGCGTGCTGCTCCGCGAGGGGCTGGCCGGGCTGCTCAACCGGTTCGGGCACCATGTGGCGGCCACCGCGGGCGACGCCGACGGGCTCGTCGAGGCGGTGCGCGCGCACGCCCCCGACATCGTGGTCACCGACGTGCGGATGCCGCCCGGCTTCACCGACGAGGGACTGCGGGCCGCGGTGGCGCTCCGTGCGGCGGACCCGCGGCTGCCGGTTCTCGTGCTGAGCCAGTACGTCGAGCAGACGTACGCGAGTGAGTTGCTGGACTCGGGCGACGGCACCGGGGTCGGCTACCTGCTCAAGGATCGGGTCGGCGACGTGGAGGAGTTCGTGGACGCGCTGCTCAGCGTCGCCGCGGGCGGAACGGTGGTGGACCCCGAGGTGGTGCGGCAGTTGCTGCGCCGCCGGCGTGACCCGCTCGAACGGCTCTCGCCACGCGAGCGGGAGGTCCTCGCGCTGATGGCCGAGGGTCGGTCCAACGCGGCCATCGCCAGGAGCCTGGTGATATCCGAGGCCGCCGTGGGCAAGCACATCGGCAACATCCTGACCAAGCTCGACCTGCCCCCGGCCGAGGACGACCACCGCCGGGTCCTCGCGGTCGTGACCTACCTACGCGGTTGACGCCCGGCACGCCGTGGGTCTCTTCGGGGGGCGATGGGGTGAATCCGTCTTCGAGGGTGATATCGCGAACAGCGCGTTCAGCGCTCGGAATTGTTTGAGGGTATTTGGGGTGAATTGTCAGTCAAATTCCGACGCTTCATCAGCATGACGCCGACGGCATTCACGCCGGCACCCCATATCAGGAGGACGGTCAGCCACTGCCCCCACATGAAAGGAGTCATCGGCCCGGAAAGCAGGTTCTGAACCGACGGGTGCGGCGTGAGCCAGCCCTGCGCGGGCCGGAGCACGTCGACGGCGCCGAGCACGGCCCAAAGGCCCATCGGCAGAACGATGGTGGCGAGGAACGCGACGACGGGCGGCCGCAACAGGAGGCCCAGCCCGGTGCCGGCCAGCTGGGCGGTCATCTGCACCAGCACGCCACCCGCCGCGATGGTCCCGACGTGACTCCACGGCGTGTGAGCGGCGTCGGGCTCACTGACCGCGAGCATGACGGCGCAGATCAGAGCCCCGAAGACGCCGGCGACGGCGGCCACCGACAGCGCGCCCAGCAGGGTCGGCGCGGCGCGTACGGGGCGCGGCGCCCGGCGCAGATCGCCAGCCAGCAGGACGCCGAAGAACGGCACCGCCACCGACATCGCGCTCTGCACCGGACCGGAGAGCGCGGCGAACGTCCAGTCGGGGGACGGCGCCGCCACGGCCACCGCCAACGCGGCGGACAGGCCCGCCAGCAGGGTGATCGCGACCAGCCACTTCCGGGGGAGCGTTCCGACCGAACGCCGGATCGCGTCGAGAGTGGTCCCGCCCGAACGGGTGGCCGTTTCCCCGGCGTCCAACAGTTTTTGCTGCAAAGCTGGTACTCCCGTTCCGTCGGCGCGTTTTCATATCCGGATCGAAACAGCATTCGCCGTCACATCGGCTGAATATCACGATATCCAGATAACAGGGTCCGGCCGAGGAAGTTCCACGACTTAAGCGGCAATTGTTGTACGCGCTGAATGGCACCGACCGCCAGGGCGAGCGGAACGCGGCGATTTGTGTCGAATGCGCCGGCGCGACGCCCGGGTCCGCCCCCGGACGGACGTCGCCGCCGGCTCGCCCATGAGAAGCGGGACCGGTCACCCGGCCATGGTCGCGTGACGGGTCACTGGCCTCGGGCGAGAACGAGGCCGATGCGCTCGCCCAGCCCTTGGGCGTATCCCAGCTGGACCAGCAGCTCGCACACCGGCTCCAGGTACCGCGCGTTGGTCATCGGTCCCACGTCAATCGCGTCGAACCCCAACTGGGTCCCCAGCTCGACGGCCACCTTCCTGCTCTCGGGGTCGTCGCCCGCCACCGGGAGCAGCAGCCGGCGGCCGTCCAGTACGGGAGTCGCCATGGTGGCCGCGAACACGGTGTTGAACGCCTTGACGACCCTCGCGCCCGGCAGTGCGGCCGCGACCTGCTCGCCGCCCGAGGTCTCGTGGCCCACGGTCAGGGACATGAGGTCGGGGGACAGCGGGTTGGTGGCGTCGATCACGACCTTCCCGTGCAGCGACGCCTTCAGCTCGCCGCCGAATTCCCGCACCGCCGGGTAGGGCACGGCCAGTACGACGACGTCGGCGTGGGCGGCCTGGGCGGTCGCCCGCTCCGGGGGCGTCGAGGTGTTGACCCCGGTGACACTGTGGCCGACCTCGGCGAACCGCTCTGCCAGGACAGCGCCGACGTTGCCCGTTCCGATGACGCAGATCTCCACGAGACCTCTCCCTGTTCGATGTTGCTTCGAATTCGAAGCAACATAACACACGTATTTCGAATTCGAAGTAAGCAACCGATAGAGTGTCGCCCATGGATGAGCCCAGATGGCTGAACCAGACCGAGATGCAGGCGTGGGCCGGCTTCCTTGAGGCGTCCGACCTGCTCAACCGGCTGGTGGAACTTCATCTGCGCGAGGCCGGCGGGCTGACCCGCGTGCAGTACGAGATCCTGCACCGGCTCAACGAGAGCCCCGAGAGCGTGCGCATGACCGAGCTGGCCTCGCTCATGGTCTGTTCGCCGAGCGGCCTGAACTACCAGGTGGGGCGGCTGGTCAAGAGAGGGCTCGTCCAGCGCGACTCCGACCCCTCGGACGAGCGCGGCATCCTGGTCTCTCTCACGGAGCAGGGGCGTGCCGTACTCCTCGCCGCGGCGCCAGGGCATGTGGCGACCATCAGGGCGGGCTTGATCGACCTACTGAGTGAGCAGCAGGTGGCGCAGCTCGCGACGATCATGAAGGTGGCTCGCGATCACTTGCGGAGCGTCGTCCCGACGGTGCCGTCCCGCAAGGCGGCCGACAAGCGCGGCTGACCGGTCACCTCGCAGGCCCCGGACGGGCGCCGACGTGGTCGCGCCCTGACGGACACGCCGGCGTCGCGGACGTCAGGAATGGATCTTCTTGTGCTCGGCCAGCATCGCGACGTACTGCTCGATGCGGCGCGCCCGCGTCTCGGGCTTCTTGGCGTCCTGAACGCGGTACAGCACCGCGTAACGGTTGGCGCTGTCCAGTGTCGCGAAGAACGCCTCCGCGGTGGGATTCTCTGCCAGCGCGCGGGCCAGGTCGTCCGGCACCGTGGCGGTCCGCGATCCGTCATACGCGGCGTCCCAGCGGCCGTCTTCCTTGGCGCGTTCGATCTCGAGCAGACCTTGCGGCTTCATCCGGCCCTGCTCGATCAGCGCGACGGCCTTGTCGCGGTTGATCTTCGACCACCTGCTCCTCGGGCGGCGGGGAGTGAAGCGCTGCAGCCAGTGCCCATCGTCGAACGTGGCCTTCTGCCCGTCGATCCAGCCGTAGCACAGTGCCACGTCGAGCGCCTGCGCGTAGTCCACCGAATCGACGCCCGCCGCCTTCTTGGCGAGCTTGAGCCAGATTCCGGACGGAGAGTCGTGGTGGGCGGCGAGCCACGTCTCGAACGCCTCGGCCGATGGAAAAAAGAGAATCTCTCGGTCATGAGCCACCGCAGTAGTCAACCATGCCGGTGGCACAACGGCTGGTGTCCCACCGTTCCCCGATACCTGTCGGCGGGGCCGCAGCCGGCGGCCGGGATCGGATGATGATCGGCATAACCGAAAATCGCCGTGAGCGGGGACGTCTCGGCCATTAGGGTGCGCTCGTGGACACTCTGGAGAACTTCGTCATCACCAGGCGGCTGCGCGTTCCGGTCGACGCCCCGGCCGACTCCACATCTGGGTGGGGGGAGGTGGCCGCCCGCCAGCTCGACGCCGCGCTGCTGAGCGTCGGCTTCACCTGCTCGGCGGCGCTGCTCGAACGCCTGTCGCGGTTGCCCGGCGAGACCGTGGTCGATCTCGGCGTACGGATCCTGGCCGGCGTCCGCCGCCTGGTCGGCGACCATGTCCGGCACAACGCCTACTTCATCGACTTTCCCGCGAACGTGCCCGACACCCTGGAGTTCTGGGCCGGTCTGCTGCGCGAGGCGCTGCTCGACCCGGTCGCCGCCGCGCGCGTCCAGCCGTCCACGCTCGACCTGCTGACGCTGCCGGGCTACGGCCGCTACCAGCACGCGTACGCCGACCTGCTGGCCGCGCACGCCGAGCTGATCCCGCTCGCCGGGGACCGGGTGACCGTGCTGGAGCTGGGCGGGAGCCTGGAGTCCGAGGCGCGCGACCTCTACTTCTCGCTGGCGGGCGCGGAGACGCCGCTCGCCGCCGAGGACCTGGCGGCCCTGCGCACCCTGGCCGCGTTCTGCGCCGACCAGCCGGAGCGCGTCCCCGTTCGTGAGAACCGCGCCGTCATCAACGAGGTACGGCTGGCCGCCGGGCAGCCGCTGCTCGTCGACACGGTGACCGACGTGCTGCGGCTCGCCTGCGGCTGCTCCGGGGGCGACGTCACGCTGGCCACGCCCACCAGGTTCCGCTCGTTCCGCCGCGCCGAGCGCCGTGCCCTCCTGCGGGCCCTGGACGCCGTCGCCACCCCGGCCAAGCTCGGCGACGTGTCGCGGCACCGGGAGCAGTGGAAGCGGCTCGGCGAGCGGCTGCACCCCCACGAGTACCCGCAGTTCCCGCGTGCCGCCGGCGTGTTCGAGGTGGCCAGGGGCGTACGCGAGGCCGCCGGCTTCGACAGCCGCGTCGAGGCCGCCCTGTCGGCGGGCCGTACCGCCGACGCCGTCGAACTGCTGGAGAAGGCGCCCGGCGCGCTGCTGCGCCGCCTCGACCACCTGTTGCGTACCGGCGGCCGGTCCGGGCCGGCCGTACTCGACGCCGCGGAGCGCGCGGCGGCCGGCGCCTCCGGCCGCGTGCTGCTGTCCCTGCGCGAGCACCTGCAGAACCGGCTCGCCCCCGCCGCCGGCCGCGTCTTCGCCAACCGGTACGGCAGGGCGTGGGTGGCGTCCGACTCCCGCCCGCCGCTTGAGGAGGAGTTCCTGTCGCGGGCGCTCGCCGTCCTGGACGAGGAGATCGCCCGCCGCCTCCCCGACCCCGGCGAGCTGATCGTCGATCCCGGCGTGCTCGATGTCGCCCTGCCGCTGTCCGGCAAGGCCGTCGCGCCCGGGCTCGGCATGCTGCCCCGCGGCTCGCTCTCGCGGGTGGACGGCGAGCTGCTCAGATTCTTCGTTCACTGGCGCCAGGCCGGGCGGCGCACCGACTACGACCTGTCCGCGCTCATGCTCGACGCCTCCTACGACAACCCGACGCACATCTCGTGGACGAACTACGCCAACGGCTTCGCCACGTACTCCGGCGACCTCACCGAGGCGCCCGCGCCGCACGGCGCTTCGGAGTTCATCGACATCCGTCTCGCCGACGCGACCCAGCCGATCATCATCCCCGAGGTCAACGTCTACGCGGGTGAGCAGTTCCACGAGGCCGCCGAGGCGTTCTTCGGCTACATGACGCGGGACGCCGAGCAGGAGGGCCGGCCGTTCGAGCCGCGCACCGTACGCATGAAGTCCGACCTGCGCGGCTCCGGCCGGGTCGCGCTGCCGCTCGTCTTCCTCCGCGGTGACGACGGCGACTGGCGGGTGAAATGGCTGCACCTCTACCTGAAGGGGTTTCCCGGCTTCAACCAGGTCGAGGGCAACCGGGGCACCGCCTCCCTGCTGGTGCGCTCGATCGTGGAGCGCGACTACCTGCGGGTCCGCTACCTGGCCGACCTGCTGCGCGCGAAAGCGTCGCCGGCCGGGCACGCCACGTACATCGGGCTGGAGGCTCCGGAGGACCTGCCGGCGGGGTCGCGGGCGTACACGCCCGCGACGCTGCACGAACTGATCCCCGCCTGATACGGTGGCGACACTGCGAGGCCATGGGTGAGCTTCCTTCTTAACCCTAAAGAACCTAGTTCTCCCGCTTTCCTCGCGTTCCGGTCGTGAGGCCATTCGAGGGCTTCCTTCTTACCTGGTTCGAATCCAGGTAGGCCCCAGTGGGCCTACTGGTCTTCTAGCTCCCGAGCCTTCCTCACGACCGCACCATGGCCTCGTTCCGCCAGAGCGGCGATCCGCCGACCACCGCCTGGGCCGTTCACTCCCGATGCCTGCGCACCATGCCGGCGGCGAGGGGAGCCCCGGCGAAGTCACCGGCGGTGATCCGCGCCGCCACGGTCCGGCGGACAAGCCGGTCGGCCAGGCGTGGGGCGTGCCTGGCCACCGCCATCTCGACACGTCCGCGGGCGGTGGTCGCCACATCCCGCGGGGCGCGGCGCGCCGTCAGCGCGCGGGCGATCGCGTCGACCACGCCCTCCACGGGCTCCGGCCGGGACACCGCGTCGAGGGACAGGCCGGCCCGCCGGGTGCTGTCGTGGATCGGGCTGCGCACCATGCTCGGATAGATCGTCGTCACGCCGACGTGCGTCCCGACCTCGAGCCGGAGCGCGTCGGCGTAGGCGGCGAGCGCGCGCTTCGAGACGCCGTACGCGGCGGCGAGCGGCAGCGGCAGGACCGCCATCCGGGAGGCGACGAAGACCGCCCGCCCCCTCGCGCGCACCAGATGGGGCATGACCGCGGCCGTGACGCGCCAGGCGCCGACGAGGTTCAGCCGGAGCTGCGCGTCCACCTCCTCGTCGGGAGCGAGCTCGGCCGGGGCCGGCCCGCCGCGCCCGGCGTTGTTGACCAGCACGTCGACGCCGCCGAGGAGCGCGACAGCCTCGTCGACCGCGGCGTCCACGGACTCCTGGGACGTGATGTCGCAGGCGACGATCGGTACGCCGGAGTCCTCGGGGCACGCGACGTCCAGCCCGACCACCTGCGCGCCCTCCCTGACGAAGCGCTCGCTCATGGCCCGGCCGAAGGTGCCGGCCGCCCCGGTGACCAGGATCCTGCGTCCGGCCAGGCCGCCCCCGGAGGCGGGGCGCAGCTCCTTCTTCATGATCCGGAGGTACGCGTCGATGTCGATCCGCATGTGCGGGCGCCGCTCGCCCCAACGGGCCCGAGCGGCGGCGAGCTCCGCGGAGGCGATCCTCACGGCCGTGTCGGGCGCGGGCGGCCGGTACGTTCCGGCGCGGAGACCGGCCACCATCCGGGCCTGCGCTTCGACGACCGGCAGCGCCGACCCGGTGGACTGCATCAGCCCGACATAGCTGATGGACGTGTCGTCGACGGGGAGGACGTGGCGGTAGAGCAGCAGGCCCGCCGGATCGCCCGCCGTGTCAGCGTCGAGGAAGGGCACCACCGCGCGGTATCCGGTGCACCAGATGATGTGGTCGACCTCGTCCACCCGGCCGTCGGCGAAATGGACCCGCGACCCGTCGAACCGGGAGATGCCGTGCCGGGCGAGTACCTGCCCCGCGGCCACCAGCGCGGGTACGGAGTCGCTCAGGGTGGGGTGGTCCTGGAGCAGGCCCTCCCGGGGGGTGGGGAGACGTGGTCCCGCGGGCCTCCTGTCGAGGATCCGGAGCATGGTCTGCGAGATCGCCTGCCGCACCCGCCAGGGGAGCAGTGCGGCCAGTGCGCCGTTGAGCTGGTCGGAAGGACGGCCGAGCAGCCGTTTCGGGATCACCCAGACGCCTCGCCGGGCCGACAGCAGCACGGCCGAGGCATGGTCGGTCAGCTCCGAGGCGATGTCCATCGCGGAGTTGCCCGTACCGACCACGAGCACACGCTTTCCCGCGAACTCCTCCGGGGTGACGTAGCCGTGCGCGTGGGACTGGGTGCCGGTGAACGACCCGGGGTAGGGCGGGTCGGGGTAGCGCGGCACGTGGTTGTGGCCGTTGGCGACCACGAGATGCTCGACCACCTCACGGCTTCGCCCGTCCGGGCCGTCCAGGACCAGCTCCCACGACCCGTCGGGGGTGCGCCGCGCCGACTCGAGCGTCGTGCCGAACCGGAAGCGTTCGGCCACCCCGGAACGGTCGGCGTACGCGAGCAGGTATTCCAGCATCTGGGCGCGGGTCGGGTAGTCCGGCCACTCCTCCGGCATGGGGAAGTCGGAGAACTGTGTGCGCGGCTTGCTCGTGTTGAGGCAGAGCCCCTCGTAGGAGGCGGTGGCGTCGTCCAGCCGCCACAGGCCGCCGAGCCCGTCGGCGCGCTCGATGCCCAGCACGGGCACGTCCGCCTCGATCAGCGCCTTGACCGCGGCTATCCCGGCGGCTCCGCCGCCGACGACGGCGGTCATGCCCGGCTTCATGGGGTCCATCGCGCACCCTCCGATTAATCCATCGCCTGATGGAATTATTGGTGGGATGAGCCGTGCGCGCCAGGGGGTGCGTAGAGGAGATCGATGAGACGGTGGGCGTAGGCGCGGAACTCGCGCCTCTCGCGGGCGACGGCGACCGCCCCGGCTCCCGCGGCGGTCAGCGCCGCCACGTGGCCGTGCGCCGCCCACACGAGGCTCCGCACGGTGACGTGAGGGGTCGGCTCGCCGATGAGGCCGCGCGCGGCCGCGTCCAGCAGGGCCTGCTCGATCTCGTGGTAGATCGGCAGCGCGTACGCCTCGTCCAGTGGAGAGTGCCGGGTGGGGTCCAGCCAGCGGCGCAACCACAGGAACGTGGTGTGCGGATGCTCGTCCAGGAAGTCGACGAACGTGTCCACGAGGCGGTGCATGGCGCCGACCAGGTCGGAGTGCGACGCCGTGCGCGCCGCCTCCGCGACGGCGCGGACCGAGGGTTCGAGGGTCGCGCGCTCCAGCGCGAAGACCCGGGCGAAGCAGGCCTCGCACAGCTCCGCCTTGGACGGGAAGTGGTGGTGGACGCTGGAGACGTCGATCCCGACCTGCCCGGCGATGTCGCGCATGGAGACGCCGTCGAACCCGCGGACGGCGAAGAGCTCGGTCGCCTTCAGGAGGATGCGCTCGGGTGTGGCGGGTGCGGAAAGGTCACGTGGCGGCCGCCCGCGCCGGCGCGCGCGGGGCGCTCCGGCGTCTTCCTCGCTCGTCTCCATGACTCAAGTCTGGTCGCGCCCCCGCCGGGCGCGCAATCGATCGCTCGTTGGATTACCGGTCGCGCGTGCGAAGGTGGTCTTCTGCAGGTCGGCAACTATTGCGATTTTCGCAATCGCGAGCATAGGCTGCAGGTCATGGCAGGGGAGAAGACAGCAGCGCGAGTACGGCAACTGATCGCGGAAAGCGGTCTCACACAAGCCGAGTTCGCCGGAAGGGCCGGTTTCGACGCCTCCAAGATGTCGAAGTCGCTCTCGGGTGTCCGGCGATTCACGTCACTCGACCTCGCTCGGATCGCGGACCTCTGCGGAGTGACCGTCGACTGGCTCCTCGGTGCGGATCCCATCTCGCCGTCCCTGGCCGCACGAACGGCTGCATCCCCGTCGACCTCGGCTGACACCGCCATCCGCGAAGCCGAACGCCTCGCGCAGATGCGGGCCGACCTCGCGTTCCTCGGATTCCGGCAGGACGTGCCGAGGTTCGAGCTCGGTGGCGGGTCCTTCGTGGACCAAGGGACGCATCTCGCCGCCACCGCCGCCGAGCATGCTCTCAGTAGGGACGTAACGCTCTGGAAGTGCCGAGACCTCGCGGCAGCCGTTGAGACAGTGTTCGGAGTGGACGTCCGAGTGCACAAGCAGCCGGACGGATTCGACGGGCTCTCCTGGTCCGACGACGACTCCGCGCTGATCGTGGTGGGAACCTCCGAGGTTCCCGCCCGCCAGAGATTCACGATCGCGCACGAGTTGGGTCATCTCCTCGCGCGCGACGACCAGAAGCTCAACGTGGACGTGAACATCAACGACGCCGAGCACAAGAGGAAGCCGTCGGAGAAGCGTGCGAACGCGTTCGCCGCGGAACTTCTTCTCCCCGCACAGATGCTCCGGGAAGAAGCCGGCCGTACAAGGTGGAGCCGCCATGATTTCGCCGCGTTGACCTGTCGGTTGTGGGTCTCCCCAAGCACGCTCGCATGGCGATTGTTCAATCTCGACCTCATAGACCGCGGCCTCTGCGATTCCTTCCGCGGGATGACGGCAGGGGAGGCGGCGTCTCTCGCGGGGGAGTGGGAGTCCTTCGGCGAGTGGATCCAGAACGCGTCCCACACGCGGATCCCCGCTCCGCTGGTCCGCGACACCTTCCAGGCGTACGTCGAGAAGAAGTCCACACTCCGTCCGTTTGCGAACCTGCTCGACGTCGATACCGCCACGCTTCGACAGGCGATCAGCGGCACGAGAGAGGACTCTCCCCTCGCGTCATGACCTGGTACTGGTTTCCCGACAACACAGTGCTCTGCAACTTCGCCGTCGTCAGGAAGCTGCCGCTCCTGCGACAGATCTTGCGCGAGCGTGGTCGTTGGACCGAAGCGATCGCCTTCGAGGCGGACAGATCCGCGCGTTACTACCCCGACCTGCGGACGGTCGCCGTGGAGGGGTGGCTCGGGGAGCCGATCGAGATCGACATCGAGGAAGCGCATGTGGTTGAACGCGTGCGACGTGCGGTCTTCGGCGGCACGCGGCAGGAGCCGTTGAAGCATCTTGGTGAGGCGCAGACGTGCCATGTTATCCGGCATTGGCCCGAGTTCACCGGCGCGTACTGGATCACCGACGATTATGACGCCCAGGAGTATGCCCGAAACGTGGGAATCACGACACGAGATACCGCGGACCTGATCAGCGAGGGCGTGAGCGAGGGGTACTGCTCGCGGAACGACGGCTACAAGGTCCTTCAGCTCATGCGGCAAGAGGGCATGCACCTACGGGTTCCGCCCAACCAGGCACACCTGTAGCCATCCCGCCAGCCCGGCCACGTCAGGTAGGTCCATGGGGCCTATCGGCCTATCTAGCTCCCGAGCCTTCCTCGCGACCGCACCGGGGACTCTTTCCGCCAGGGCACGGAGATTCGCCGACGGACTGCGCGGGCTGCGCTGAGGCGGCCGCCGGTGAGAGGTCCCCTGAAGGTAGCCGGCGGTTGCCTGCGATGCTCGTTGTGGGGTAACCGGCCGATACGTTGGCCCGCATGGGATTGGCGGTATCGGTGGGGATCATCGCGGGGCTCGTCGGCCTCGACGATGAGGGCGTGGTGGAGTTCCAGTCGCGGCTGGACGGGTTGAGCGCGGCGCTGGCCGGCGAGGGCATCGTGTGGCGTGAGCCCGACGGTCCCCCTGGGGTGGGGATGCGCCCGCACATCGGCGGCTTCCCCTATTCCTTCCTGCACTACCTGCGGCGGGTGTTCGCGCTGGTCGACAACGACCAGCCGGTCACCCCGGCGCGCGGTGCGGACGACATCGACCGGGACCAGCGATGGGTCGAGTCGAGTTCCGTGCTGTTCGATTCGCATCTGCTGTGCCATTCCGACTGCGCGGGGTACTACGTGCCGGTCGATTTCGAGGATGTGGTGTTCCTGCCCGAGTCCTCGGGGGTCGACGGCGGCGGGATGGTCGGGTCGAGCGTGCGGCTGCTGCGCGAGCTGTGCCGATGCGCTCCAGCGCTCGGCATCCGCCTCGACCCGTCCGCCTCGGCGGCGGGAGCGGACGCCGGCGGTGTGCTGTCGGACGCGGAGGCGGCCCGCGTGTTCACCCTGCCGCTCGAGGACTTCGCCACCGAGACGATGGTGTGGTTGACGCTGTTCGAGGCGTGCAGAGTCAGCGTCCTCAGCGGCCACGCCATCGTCTTCCACTGAGCCCGTGGGATCAGTGGAATCAGGGGACGATGTAGTCCACGTAGCCGCCGTCGACGCGCAGCGCACCGCCGGTGGTCGCCGAGGCGTGGTCCGAGCTGAGGTAGACGACCATGGCGGCGATCTCGTCCGGCTCGATCAGGCGCTGGATCAGCGATCCCGGCCGGTGCCGCTTCATGAACTCGGTCTGGGCCCGATCCCAGGGCAGCTCGTCACCGACGAGGGCGCGGACGAAGTCCTCCACGCCCCCGGTGTGCGTCGGCCCGGCGATCACCGCGTTGACGGTCACGCCCGTACCGGCCATCGTCTTGGCGAAGCCCCGCGAAACACCGAGCAGCGCCGTCTTCGTCACGCCGTAGTGGACCATCTCCTCGGGGATCACCAGGGCGGAGTCGCTGGCCATGAACAGTGCCCGACCCCAGCCGCGGTCGCGCATTCCCGGCAGGTAGTGGCGCGTCAGCCGGATGGCCGACATGACGTTCACGTCCCAGAACCTCTGCCAGGTGGCGTCGTCGACCTCCAGCACCGGCCGTGGAGCGAAGATGCCGAGGTTGTTGACGAGGATGCCCACCGACGGCAGCCGATCGACGACCATGGCGGCCCCCTCCGGTGTGGACACGTCGGCCGCCACACCGTCGAGCCGCGTGCCCGGCGCCTGCTCCGCGCGTAGTTCCGCGACCACCGCCTCGACGCGTTCGGCGTCGCGACCGTTGATCACGGTGTGTGCGCCCGCAGCGGCCAGCCGCGCGGCGATCACGCGACCGATCCCCTGGGTCGATCCGCTGACGAAGGCCGTCCTGCCAGTGAGGTCGATCAGCATGGCCTCACTCCTACCCGGCACTGGAACGACGGCTCGCCGGGGCGAGGGGCGAGGCCCGATCCATGGCGAAAGTTTCCCGCCCGTTTCCGGTGGCCGGCGCTGGGACGCCCCGGTGACGTGGCGGGCGCCGCGGCCGCGTGGGCTGGAGACGGCGCCGATTCCGCGCCGGCGCCGTCTCCAGCCGTCATCGCTCAGGAGCTGTACGCCTCCAGCTCGGAGAGCTGCGCGGCCGCCCAACCGGTGTTGCCGGTGAACTCCAGGCGCAGGTGCCTGACCGTCGCCAAGGTCGGCAGCGTGATCGTCACCTCGTTGCCCGACGCCGGATCGAAGGTGTAGTCGGCGCTGTCCACGACCGTGTCGTACGTGGTGCCGTCGACGCTGGTCTGGACCGAGAGGGTCTGGGTGCGGGCGCCCCAGGCCGGGCTGGGCGGGAGGCGCAGCACGAGGCGCTTGACGCCGAGCGTGCCGCCCAGGTCGACGGTGATCGGCTGCGGCCAGGCGTGAGCCGGGCTCTCCCAGTAGCTGTTGGCCTCGCCGTCCACGGCCTTGGCGGGGACGTACGGCCCGTTGGCCTGCCCGATGGCGGCCTTGCCCAGCGCCAGGTTGGTGGGGGCGTCCGGCGGGAAGCCCTCGCTGTACACCTCGACCTCCGACAGCTGACCGGCGGGCCGAGCCGTGTTTCCGGTGAAGGACAGCCGGACCTTCCGGGTGAGGACCGGGCTGGACAGGCCGATCCTGACCATCCCTCCGGAGGCGGGGTCGAAGGTGTAGCCCTGGGTGGCGACCGCGGTGCTGTAGGTCTTGCCGTTGATGCTGGTCAGCACCGTGATGTTCTGGGTGCGGGCGGCCCACTCCTTACTCGGCGGCACCCGCAGGATCAGCCCCGCCACGCGCCGGGGCCGGTCCAGGTCCACGGTCAGTTCCCCGGGCAGGCCGCTGCTCTCCCAGTAGGTGTCCGGGTCGCCGTCGACGGCGTTGGCCAGGACGTAGCCCGGGTGCGAGTCGCCGGTGACCGGACGGCCGAGGGCCAGGTTCGCCGGGGCGCCGACTGCGGAGACCGCCCAGGTGGCACGCTGCGGCGGAGTCTGCTGCACCGCCTGCTCGCCCGAGGGCACCACGATCAGCTGGGTGATGGCGTTGACGAGCTGTTTGTCCCGGAACTCCCAGCGCTGCAGCTTGCTGCCGGCCGCGCAGGGCCGCAGCTCGACCTTCGTGCCCGGCTGCTGGTGCATGCGCGGATCGGTCACGTCACCCGGGTACGGCACGGCCAGGCACTGGCCGCCGGTCCAGTCGGAGATCGTGTAGTAGTTGTCGGCGGTCGCCGTCAGCTTCCAGACAGAGGGCTTCTTGCCGACGCCGGTGTAGGTCAGGTACGTGGAGCCGGAACCGAGGGTGTAGGTGCCGTCCGGGTAAGGGGTGCCCCGGCCCTGCTCCCAGCCGGGGGCGCGGCCGAGCGCGGCGACCCGGGCCTGGAAGGCGTCGAAGGTGGGCTCGGGATAGGTCGCCTGCCAGGTGAGCTGGGCGATGTACCGCGTCGGCCCGAACGCCTCGTCCTCGACCTCGCGCTCGGTCTGCGCCGCGGAGTAGTCCGGCCAGAGGCTGACCTTCGCGCCGGACAGTCCGGGCTGGTCGCCGACCTTGAGGTCTCCGGCGAACGTGGTGGGCATCCAGCGGTTGTCGTAGAGCCAGCGCGGGTTCATCCAGGAGCCGCCGCGGACCAGATAGAGCGCGCTGGTGCTGTTCATGACCTGGTGTCCCCGGTCCATGAGCTGCTGCGGGGAGAGCGTGCCGGCGAGCGTGGTCCAGTGCTCGACGACCACCCTGGAGTTGAGCTTCACCTTGGCGGTGGCGTGCAGGCCGTCGTTCCACATGCGCAGCCGCTTGCCGTGCTCGGCGGCGTACTCGTCCATCTGGTTGATCAGGTCGGTGACCAGGTCGTCGTACGTGGCCCCGGGCCCGAACTTCGCCTCGGCGGCCTGCTTGAGCTGCGGATAGTTGTCCGGGTTGCGGGCGAGCATGTACTCGTCCGAGCCGATGTGCCAGTCGGGCCCGAACAGGGGCGCGTAGGCGTCGATCATCTTCTTGTATGCGTCGAGCACGGCGGGCTTGCTGACGTCGACCCGCTCGTAGTCGACCTTGCCGTTCCGGTCCTTGAGCGCGATCTGGTCCTCGGTGAAGCCGGCGGGCGCCCGGAAGCCGAGCAGGTTGATCTCGGGGGACACCGCGACGTGGTACTTGTCGGCCAGCGCGACGACCTGGCGGATCTCCTCGGGGGTGTACCAGGCCCAGTCGGTCGTGGGCATGGTCTCGTCCCTGACGTAGACCACCCAGGTGAGGTGGTTGAGCTTGACGTACGCCATGTCCCTGATCAGGCGTTCCAGCGCGGCCATGGAGTGCTTGACCCGGCACGAGCACAGCGTGACCCCGCGCTCGCCGTACTTCGGGGTGTCCTGGACGGTGCCCCCGGGCAGCGTGGCGCCCTGGTGCAGCATCTGCAGCAGCGTCCGCGTGCCGTTGAACACGCCGAGCTCCGAGAAGCCGACGATCCGCACCCGGTCGGTGATGGAGATCGTGTATCCCTCGGCGCCGAGCGCGCTCTGGCCCGGGTCGATCGCGAGCGACACGTCACCCGCGTTTCCGGAGGGCTGGGTGACGGGCGCGCGGCCCGCGGGAGGCCGGCCCGCCGCGGTCAGGTCCTCTACCAGGGTCCGGGCCACCTGCTGCACGGCGGGCGAACCGGTCTCGGCGACGACCCGGGTGCTCGCGGTGTAGCTGTACGAGCCGGAGCCGGCGGTCCAGGACGAGGGCGAGGGGATCAGCTTGAGTGGATCGGCCACGGCCTCCGCCGCGACCGCGGCGGCGGGCGCGGGGACCGTGAGCGGCCCCGCCATCAGCCCCGCGGCGAGTAGAAGGGACGAAAGGAGTCGCAAGGGGGGTGTGCTCCTTACTTGAGCGCGCCAGCGGTGAGGCCGCGCTGGATCTGACTTTGGAAGAGCGTGTAGACGATCATCACGGGGAGGATCGCCGTGCTGAGCGCGGCGAACAGCGCGGCCCAGTCCGCGTCGTAGCCGGCGGCGGTGGAGATCTCGGCGATGCCCTGGGTGAGGACCCACTTGTCCCTGGCCCCGCTGAGCAGCACGAGCGGGAGCTGGTACTGGTTCCACTGGCCGAGCACGTTGAAGATCGTGATGCTGATCAGACCCGGCTTGGCCATCGGCAGCATGATCCGGAAGAACACCCGGGCGTGCGAGGCTCCGTCCACGAACGCCGCCTCGGCCACGGCCGTGGGCAGCGTGCGGAAGAACGAGGCCAGGAAGAACACGGTGAACGGCAGTGAGTAGGCGATGTAGACCAGGACCAGGCCGCCGTGGGTGTTCAGCCCGAGGAACGGGACGGCCCGCCCCACGTTCTGCACGACGAAGAAGAGCGGGGTGAGCGCCAGGTAGGTCGGGAACGCCATGCCGGAGACGAACAGCAGGTACAGCGGCCGGTTGCCGCGGAAGGGGTAGCGGGCCAGCACGTACGCGGCCATGGCACCGAACAGCATCGTGCCGAACGTGCTGAGGGACACGACGACGATGCTGTTGAGCATGTACTGCCCGATGTGCGCCTGCTCCCAGGCCCGGAGGTAGTTGTCGAACCTCGGGACGGCGGGCAGCGACCAGGCGTTGCCGAAGATCTCGTCCTCGGTCTTCACCGACGCCAGGAAGGTCCAGGCGATCGGCACGACCGTGAGGACGAGCCAGGCCAGCAGGGCGAGATGGCTCAGTCTGCGATACATCAGAACTCGATCCGTTCGCGCCGTGACAGCCGGAGGGTCAGCGCCGAGAAGCCGATCGTGAAGAAGAACAGCACGACGCCCATGGCCGAGGCGTAACCGAACTTGAAGTACTCGAAGGCGTTGCGGTAGACCTCGGCGGCGATCACCGTGGTGGAGGAGTCGGGACCGCCCCGCTCCGCCGTCATCACCCAGACGATCGCGAACGCGTCCATCGCGGTGATGCCCAGGTAGACCCAGCCCGTCTGGACGGTGTCACGCAGCAGCGGCAGGGTGATCCGGAAGAAGATCCGCGCCCGGCTCGCCCCGTCCATCTCCGCCGCCTCGACCACCTCGGCCGGGATCGAGGCCATGCCCGCGGTGAACAGCACCACGTAGAAGCCGACCGCCTGCCAGATCAGGACGCCGAGTACGGCCCAGAAGGCCACCGACGTGTCGGAGAGGAAGCCGATCGGCTCCAGCCCCAGCGCCACCAGCGGTGCGTTGAGCATGCCGCTCGCGTCCGGCCGGAACACCTGCTGGAACAGCACCGCGACGACGACGACCGAGAGCACCTGGGGGAAGAAGAACACGACCCGGTAGAACCGGTGGCGCTGGGTGAGGAAGGCGATCACCAGCGCCAGGGACACCGTGACGGAGGGGAGCAGCACCAGCAACAGGGCGTTGTGCCAGAGGGCCTTAAGGAAGACCCTGTCGCCGGCCAGCCTGGCGAAGTTGTCCAGGCCGACGAACCGGGGACTGGCGCTGACCCCGCGCCAGTCCGTGAGCGCGATGTAGAACGCCTGGCCGTATGGGGCGATCACGTAGACCAGGTAGAGCGTCACCGGGATGGCGAGGAACCCGATGATGAAGCGTGTTCTGCCGCTGGTCATCGGGTGAATGTCCGCACGGAGGAGTCCGACTTGATCTCCGCGGCCTTCTTGTCGATCCGCTCCGCCCACGCGTCCACGGCGAGCTTGCCCGCCATGAGCTGGCCGGTGGCGGCGACCACTTCGTCCTCAAGCGGCTTGTACCAGGAGTTGAACAGGAAGTAGACCGTGTTGTCCCCGGCCGCGTCCAACGCCTTGGCCGCGCTGGCCAGGCCCGGCTTGAGCGAGCGGCCCTCGGTCGCCCCCTTCACGATGGTGAGGGTGGAGACCAGCTCGGTGAACCGGCCGGCGCCCTCCTTGGACAGCATCACCCGCAGGTATTCCAGCCCCGCGCCGACGTTGGCCGACTTGGCCGACACCACGTACGGCTCGCCCGGCTGGGCGTGCAGGGTGCCGTACGGCAGGGCGTCGGACGGGGAGAAGTCGGGCAGCGGGAACATCGCGTACCCGAAGTCGGCCGGGGTGGCGTCCTTCTGCTCGTTCTCCAGCCACGATCCGCAGGGCAGCATCGCGACCTGGTACTTGTTGTGCGCGGTCTGGGTCTGCACGTGGTCCAGGCCGGCGGTGCCGGACAGCAGGTAGGGCTGCAGGTCGGCGAAGGCCTTGGCCGCCTGCTTGACCGGCTCGGCGGTCCACGCGCCGGGCTCCAGGTTGTCGATGCGCTTGAGCACGTCGGCGCCGCCGATCTTGGCGGCCAGGGTCAGGATCGTCTCGTAGATGTAGAAGGGGTACTTGCCGGCGAAGGTGAACGGTGCGGCCTTGCCGGACTTCTTGATCGTCTCGCAGAGTGCGATGAAGTCGGCCCAGGTCTTCGGCACCTGCCAGCTGTTCTCCTCGAACAGCTTGGTGCTGTACCAGATGCCCCAGACCGTGTTCACGTAGTTGATCACGCGGGGGACGCCGTCGTACGAACCCTGGGCGATCGCGCCCGGGTCGACGACGTCGCGCACCTTCTTGGACGGGTCGTCCCAGCTCGGCGCGTCGAGCAGCGGGGTCAGGTCGGCGAGCTGGCTGTCCTGGACCAGCGCGCCGAGGTCCATCTTGCCGTCGCCCGAGTTCATCACCAGCTCCGGCGGGTTGCCGCCGGCGAACCTCGGCTGCAGCGCCTTGCCGACCTCCTTGGCCGCGTTGTGCTTGATCTCCAGGCCGGCATACCTGCTCTTGAGCATCGGCTCGTGGATGTCCCGGGCGTACGCGTCGCCGAAGCCGCCGTCGAAGATCCAGACCTCGAGCGGCCGGTCAAGGGCGACGCCCAGCGGGTTGGTGGAGCTGGTCGGGACGGGGGCCGCCGGCGAGCCGCCGGAGGCGACCGGCTGCGCGCAGGCGTTCAGTGCGGGCAGCGCGAGCCCGGCGAGGACGGCGGTACGCAGCATGTCGCGGCGGGTGAGGTTCTTCATGGGGGGATCGCTCCTTGTCAGGCGCCACGGCGGATGCGGCCCGCGTAACGCGCCTCGATCGCGTGGTTGTGCTCGTCGCCGCCGGCCATGTTGGCCGAGAGGTAGACGGGAGGTTCCTGGCCTCGGTCGAGCAGGTCGGCGACCACCTGCTCGACCACCAGCTGGGCGAGCAGTGCCGAGGTGATGGTGGAGACGGCGCCGAAGGCGCCGCCGCCGGGCAGCGGCAGCACCGCGTCGCCGTAGGGGGCGAGGTTGTCCAGGACCACATCGGCGAGGTCCATGAGCTTGCGCCCCGAGGCGTGCCGCGAGGTCATGCGGCTGCTGTGCGCCACGGAGGTGATGGCGATGAGCGGGTGGCCGCGTTCCTTGACCAGCGTGGCCAGCTCGACCGTGGAGCCGTTCACGCCGGAGTTGGAGATCATCACGAAGACGTCCTGCGGCTCGACCGGAGCCAGTTCGTAGACGCGATGGGCGACCTCGGGGTCACGCTCCAGCTCGGGGGTGAGGATGTCGGGCGAGGCCCCGCCGTACTGGACCAGGTCCCTGGGCGTGAGCCGGTTGGTCGGCACCAGGCCGCCCGCGCGCCCGGCGATCTCCATCGCGATCGCCTCGGAATGGCCGGTGCCGAACGCCTGGATCACGCCGTCCCTGCTGAGGGAGTCGACGAGCAGGTCGGCGGCGGCGCGTACGGCCGCGGCCTGGCTCTCGATCACCTCGTCCATCAGGGCGCCGATGCGCTGGGCGTACAAGAAGATCAGTTCCTTTCGACTCGGTGACCTTCGAGCGCCTGGATCGTGCGCCGGAAGGCTTCGTTGGTGCGTTCGTAGGTGCGCTGGGCGACCGCGATGAAGAGCGTGTCCAGCACGAACATCTGGGAGTGCACGGCCGAGAGGCTGACCGGGCGCAGCGCCACCTCGCGGCTGCCGGTGATCAGCGTGTGGTCGGCCAGTGTCGCGAGCGGGGAGCGCGGGAACGAGGTGACCGCGACGGTGGTCGCTCCGTGGTCGCCCGCTTCCCCCACGATCTCCAGGACCTCGCTGGTGCGGCCCTGGTGGGAGACGCCGATGACGACGTCACCCGGCCGCAGCATGGCGGCGTCGGCCAGCGCCTCGTGCGGGTCGGCGTGCGCCCAGCAGGACAGTCCGATCCGGCGCATGTGGCCGCCGATGAACTGGGCCACGAGGCCGCTGGACGAGGAGCCGAACAGCATTACCCGGCCGGCCGCGACGATGGCGTCGGCGACCGCGGCGACGGTGTCCGCCTCCAGCTGAGCGGCGGTCTCCTGGATGAGGCGGGTGTCCGCGGCGGCCACCGACTGGATCACGTTCGCCACCGGATCGTCGGGGCCGATCTCGTGGCCGACCGCGACGTCCCACTTGGCCTGCTCGGCACGGCCGGTCTCGGTGGCCAGCGCCACCCGCAGCTCCGCGAAGCCGGCGAAGCCGAACTGGCGGCAGAAGCGGGTCACCGCGGCGGGTGAGGTGCCGCTCCGCTCGGCCAGCGCCGGGCTGGTGTCCCTGGTCGCCGCGCCGGGATCGGCGAGTATCGTCTGCCCGATCCGGCGCAGCGCCTCGGGTAATTGGTCCAGCTCGGCCTGGATCCGACCAACGATCATGATAGAACCTTTCACTTCGGCGAAGTGATGATGAAAATTAGTATTGCCCAAAGGAGGCGTCAAGCCCCAAGATTTCGGACATGGACCTGGTTCTCGGCATCGACGCCGGCGGCACATCGTCCCGTTGCGCGGTCCGTACCCTCAACGGCGACCCCGTCGGCTACGGACGTTCCGGGGGTGGCAACCCCACGGCGCACGGCGCGGCCACCGCGCGGTCGAACCTCGCGTCGGCGGTGCGGCAGGCGCTGGGCGCCTGCGACCCGGCGCGGGTACGCGCGGCCGTGGCCGGAGTGGCCGGGTTCGGGACCACCCCCGGCGACCTGGCCGAACTCTGGTCCGCGCTGGGGCTCGCCGTGTCACCCCGCGTCGTGGGGGACGCCGAGATCGCCTTCAGCGCCGGAACGGCGGCCCCCTCGGGCACGGTGCTGATCTCGGGCACCGGAGCGATCGCGGCGGCCGTCGCGAACCGCTCGCTCGCCGCCGTCGCCGACGGGTACGGCTGGCTGCTCGGCGACACGGGATCCGGTTTCTGGCTCGGCCGCCAGGCGGTCGGCAGGGTGCTCGACACCCTGCGCCACGGGGCGCCGCCGTACGGGCAGCTGGTGGAGTCCGTGGCCGACCGGCTGCTGGGAACCGGGGAGGAACCGCTCGGCCCGGGTGTGGTGGACCGGGTGATCCGGGCGGTCCACGCCCGCGCGCCCCTGGCGCTCGCCGAGCTGGCGCCGCTCGTCACCGCCGCAGCCGAGGCCGGGGACGCCGTCGCCGCGCGTCTGGTCACGCAGGCGGCCGGACATCTGGTCGACACGGTCTCCCGGGTGCGGGAGAAGGACGCGACCAGCCCGATCGTGCTGGCGGGGAGCGTGCTGACCGGGGGCGGCCCGGTCGGCCACGCCGTACGGGACCTGCTGGCCCGGCGCTGGGACGCCCCGGTGACGGTGGCGGGCGACGCGGCCTGCGCCGCCGCGTGGCTGGCCGCCCGGGACCTGGTGCCCGACCCCGACGCCCTGCACGCCCGGATCATGCGGCCCTGATCGCCACTCGCCCGACCGTGAATTGTCACCGCTGTCCTCTAGCCTCCCGATCAATCGATCAGGCCGGTCTTATCTGGAGAAGGCGGACATGACTTACCTTGAGCTGTCGGAGGACGGCGGCGGAGCGCACAAGTTCTACGAGACCGTCGTCTCCGGAACGCGGGTGACCATCACCTACGGGCGCATCGGCGAGACGGGGCAGATCAAGGTCACCGACTTCCCCACAGTGGAGAAGGCGCGGGCCGCGGCGACCAAGAAGATCAACGAGAAGATGCGCAAGGGCTACGCCCCGGCGGTGCGCGGCGTGCGCCAGCGCAGGGCGGTCACCCGCAGGACCATCGCGAGCACCCGTTCCACCGCCCGGCAGGCGCCGGTCCTGTGGCGCTTCGACAGCGGCGCCTCCGCCTTCGGCATCTTCGTGGACGAGGAGCGCTGCTGGGTCGGCAACCAGCGCGGCGACGTGTACACCGTCACCCACTCCGGCACCGTGACCGGTCGCTTCCGCCTGCCGGACGGCGTCAAGTGCATCGTGGCCGACGACTTCTGGATCTACGCGGGCTGCGACGACGGCAAGGTGTACGACCTGAGCGGCAAGGTACCGAGGGCGGCCTACGAGATCGCCGCCGACGTGGACATCTACTGGCTCGACATCCATGACGGCATCCTCGGCGTCTCCGACCGGGCCGGACGGATCACCACGATCGACTACGAGGACGAGTTCCAGTGGGCGCGTACGGGCCAGGGGGACTACGCCTGGATGGTCCGGTGCGACGAGGACGCGGTCTACCACGGCCACTCCGGCGGCGTGGCGCGCTATGACGCCTCCGACGGCGCCCTCGTCTGGCAGACCCCGTCGGCGGACCATGTGCTGTTCGGCTGGCAGGAGGAGGACGCGGTCTACGCCGCGACCGCCCGCCGTACCGTCCACCGCCTGGCCAAGAGCGACGGCCGCGTCGAGGCCGTGTACCGGTGCGATGGGCCCGTCTACTCCTGCGCGACCTCGCCCAGTGGCCGCTACGTCTTCGCCGGCGACAGCCACTCCTCGGTGTACTGCTTCGCCGCGTCGGGGGAGCGGCTGTGGAAGCTCGCCACCGGCTGCGGATCGGCCTTCTCCATGCAGTTCCGCGACGACCGCCTCTACATCGTCACCACCGACGGCACCCTGGCCTGCATCGACGCGAGCGAAGCGGCGATCGCCGCCGCGTGCGCGGGCACGGTGCCCGAGCCCGTCGACGTCAAGGCCGCCGCGTCGCTTCCGGTGGTGGAGCCTTCGGTCGTACTGGAGACGGTCACGCACGCCGGCGACGGCGTGGTCGTGGAGTGCGTACGCGAGGGCGAGCGGTTGCGCGTCCGCGTGGTCAGCCCCGGCTTCGAGACCTGGAACGTGCAGTTCCCCAAGGAGATCCGCGAGGCCGGCGCCCGCTACCTTGTCGAGGGCGTACGCCCCTCCGGCCGGGGCGGCTTCTACCGCACGTACGGCGAGATCAGGCGGCTCCTTTAGCGGATGCCCACCTACCAGCGCACTCCGCCCGAGGTATCGGATGATTTGCCTGGTAAACATGGGATATGCGGCGCAGCCCGTCACATCCGGCTGACGCCGAGGACGGGAGTGACACGGGACGGGGGCCGCGTGCGTGCGAATGAGACGGGACGAACGGTCACGTCACGTGTCCTGTCGATCCTCGAAGCCTTCGAAACCCACGGGCCGAGCCTGTCGCTGTCGCAGCTGGCGGAGCTGACCGGCCTGCCGGTCTCCACGGCGCACCGGCTCCTGGGCGAACTGCACGCATGGGGAGCCCTCGCGCGCGACGAACAAGGGCGTTACCAGGTCGGTTTGCGCCTGTGGGAGCTGTCGCAAAGCGCGGGCAGACGGCTGCGCGACACCGCGCGGCCCTATCTGCAGGACCTGTTCTCGCTCACCCAGGAGACGTCGCACATCGCGATCCGTGAAGGCAACGAGGCGTTGTACGTCGACCGGGTCTACAGCTCCAAGCGGGTGCCGCGAGCGTCCCGCATCGGCGGGCGGCTGCCGCTCCACGCGACGGCCGTCGGCAAGGTGCTGCTGGCCCACGAGGAGCCGTGGTTTCGCGAGGCCTATCTCCAGGGCGACCTGGAGGCGCGGACGAGGCGGACGCACATCGATCCGGCGGCCCTGGCCGATGAGCTGGGGCAGATCGCCGAGCAGGGGTACGCCGTCACGCTGGAGGAGGCTCGCGCGGGCGCCTGCTCCATCGCGGTGCCGGTCGCGGGGCGATCCGATCATGTCGAGGCGGCGGTGGGCCTGGTCCTGCTGTCGACGCAGTGCAAGACGCTGACCCGGCACCTGCCGGTCCTGCGCGGGGTGGCGTCCCGCATCGAGGCGGCCATCGCCCGCTATCCGTCCGGGTATCTGCGGCAGCGCGGCTGACCGGTTCCGGGACGCGGCCGCGCCGGCTCCGCCCCAGAACGTGTGGGCCCCGGAACGTGTGGGCCCCCGGAACGTGTGCGCCCCCCGGAACGCGTGCGATCGCCGCGTGGGCCCGCGCGCATCGGCGAAAACTCTCCACGGAACCGTCACGCACGCTCGTTTCCGTTGAATGGAAACCGTGCATTGTGACCAGTCGCGATGCGGCCTCACACTGATGAAACTTCGGTAATGCCCGAAATGAAGTGGAGTTGAGCGTGACCGCAAACCTCACCGCCGCCCCGCGATCGTGTCCCGTTCACCACGGGTATGAGCCGTTCGACCAGAACGACCCCTTCCCCGCGTACGCGGCGCTGCGTTCCGAAGAGCCCGTCATGTTCGACGAGCGCATCGGATGCTGGGTGGTCACGCGGTACGACGACGTCAAGGCGGTCTTCGAGGACTGGAAGACCTTCAGCAGCGAGAACGCCCAGGCACCGGTCCGGGAGCGCGGGCCGGAAGCCACGCAGATCATGCTCGACGGCGGATTCACGGCCTACTCGGGCCTGTCGGCGCGGGTCCCTCCGGAGCACACCCGCATCCGCAAGGTGGCCGCCAAGGCCTTCACGCCTCGCCGCTACAAGGCGCTCGAGCCGAGCATCCGGCAGCACGTCGTCACCCTGCTGGAGAGGATGCTCGCCCGGCCCGAGGCCACCGGGGACTTCGTCCGCGACCTCGCCTACGACGTCCCGACGGTCACCATCCTCACGTTGATCGGGGCGGACACCGGCCAGGTGGACACCTTCAAACGCTGGTCGGACTCGCGGGCCGCGATGACCTGGGGCGACCTGAGCGATCAGGAACAGGTGCCGCACGCGCACAACCTCGTCGACTACTGGCAGGAATGCCTTCGCCTGGTGGCCGACGCCCACGAGCACGAGCGCGGCTCCCTGGTCGGCGACCTCGTGCGTGCCCAGGCCGCCGGAGACGAGATCACCGACCACGAGATCGCCTCCGTCGTCTACAGCCTGCTGTTCGCCGGCCACGAGACGACCACGACTCTGATCGGGAACGCCCTGCGTGTCCTGCTGTCGCATCGTGACCAGTGGCAGCGCGTCGTCGACCGTCCCTCGCTCATCCCCGCGGCCATCGACGAAGTGCTGCGCTACAGCGGATCGATCGTGGCGTGGCGGCGACGCGCGCTGGCGGACACGCGGATCGGCGGCGTCGCCATCCCGAAGGGAGCCGACATCCTTCTCGTCATGGGGTCGGCGAACCGGGACGCCGTCAAGTTCGACGATCCGGAGGTCTTCGACATCGACCGGCCCAACGCGCGTGACCACCTCTCGTTCGGATTCGGCATCCACTACTGCCTGGGCAACATGCTCGCCAAACTCCAGGCCAGGATCGCGATCGAGGAGATCGCCCGCCTCATCCCGGATGTCCGCCTGTGCGAGGACGAGCAGATCGTCTTCGGTTCGAACCTCTCGTTCCGTTCTCCGGTCAGCGTCCCGGTGAAGTGGGAGGCCCGCGCATGAGCGGCTTCGACCCGCGGTACGTCCAGTTCTTCGACGGCGGAACCGCGCCGGACCACGCCCTCCTCGGCGGGAAGTGCGCCTCCCTGGTCACGATGACCGCCGCCGGCATGCCCGTGCCGCCGGGCTTCGCGGTGACCACCGCGCTGTACGACGCGTTCGTCGAGGAGTCCGGGCTGCGCGACGTGATCACGAGCGGGCTCAACCGGCTCGACCCCGACGACGTGGCCAGCGTCGACGCCGTGTCGGCGGCCATCCGCGACGAGATCTGCTCGCGCCCGGTGCCCGAGCGGCTCCGGCGCCCGGTGATCGAGGCGTGGGCGGACTTCCAGGGGCGGTTCGAGCGGCCGGTGCCGGTGGCCGTCCGGTCGTCGGCGACCGCCGAGGACCTGCCGGACGCGAGCTTCGCCGGCCAGCAGGACACCTACCTGTGGCTCGTCGACGAGCGCGATGTCCACGAACACATCCGCAAGTGCTGGGCCTCGCTCTACACCAGCCGCGCCATCACGTACCGGCTGCGGAACGCGATCTCCGAAGACGGACTCTCGATGGCCGTCGCCGTCCAGAAGATGGTCCATGCCCGGGTCGCCGGGGTGGCGATGACGCTCAACCCCCGCAACGGGGACCGCTCGAAGATCACCATCGACGCGTCCTGGGGAGTGGGCGAGGCGGTCGTCTCCGGCCACGTCACACCGGACAACATCGTCGTCGACAAGGTGCTGCTGTGCATCGTCGAGGAGCACGTCGGCGACAAGCACATCGAGCTGGTGCCCGACAGCGCCGGCGGCCGCCTCGTCGAGCGTGACGTGGAGGCGGACAGGCGGGCGGTCCGGAGCCTGACCGACGACCAGGTCAGGGCCGTCTCCGAGCTCGCCAAGCGTGCCGAACGGCACTACGGGTGCCCGCAGGACATCGAGTGGGCGCTCGACGCGGACCTTCCTGACGGACAGAACCTGCTCCTGCTGCAGTCACGACCGGAGACCGTCCACTCGTCCAAGCCGAAGCCGGTCACCGCGCCGGCGAAGGCGTCCCCGCCCAGCGTCGGTTTCAGCCTCGGCAGCATCACCGCGCATCTGACCGCGGGCCGCGCCGCAGGCGTGACGAACTGAACCGACCACCCCCCTCACGACAAGGACCCCGATAGCCATGACTGTCGAACCCGCAGTGAAGTCCTTCCCGCGGCCATCGGAGCTGCCGGTGCCTCCGGGCGCCGAAGGCTGGGAGAAGCTCTACCCCTACAACCTCGTGTTCCAGAACCTGAGCGGCTCGGACGACGAGAAGTTCTGGTTCTGCGACAGCCAGCACTGGCCGACGGTGTTCAAGCCGTTCGAGACCATCGGCGGCGAGTTCGCCGTCAAGTGCCTGGGCCAGTACAACACCAGGCACCTGCTCATCCCGCCGGCCAACGGCATCGAGTTCAAGATCCACCTCGGCTACCTCTACATGAGCCCCGTGCCGGTGCCCGAGGAGCAGATCCCGGCCCGGGTGCCCGAGTTCGAGCGGCGCGTCGGCCACTACTTCCAGAACTGGGACAGCCTGCTGGAGCAGTGGAAGCTCAAGGTCCGCGCCACCATCGACGAGCTGGAGGCGCTGACCTTCACGAGCCTCCCGGAGATGGTGCCGTTCGACGACATCGTCAGCGGCAAGGCCAAGGACGGCTCCGAAGTCCTGATGGAGAACTACGACCGGCTGATCCAGCTCGTCTACCAGAACTGGCAGTACCACTTCGAGTTCCTCAACCTCGGCTATCTGGCCTACCTCGACTTCTTCACCTTCGCCAAGCAGGTCTTCCCCGGCATCCCCGACCAGGCCATCGCCAAGATGGTCCAGGGCGTCGACATGGAGCTGTTCCGTCCCGACGACGAGCTGAAGAAGCTCGCCACGCTCGCGGTCGAGCTCGGCCTGCAGTCCGCGTTCGAGAACACCGACGACGTCGAGGGGACCCTGGCCCGGGTCGGTGACCTCTCCGGTGGGCGGCAGTGGCTGGACGCCTACCGCGCCGCCCAGGACCCCTGGTTCAACTTCACCGTCGGCAACGGCTTCTACGCGCACGACAAGTACTGGATCGAGCACCAGGAGATCCCCCTGGGCTACATCAAGGACTACATCCGCCGGGTCGACGAGGGGCAGCAGATCCTCCGCCCGATCGCCGAGCTCGTCGCCGAGCGCGACCGGATCGTGGCCGAGTACCGGTCGCTGATCGACGGGGAGAACCTGGCCGCCTTCGACGTCAAGCACGGTCTGGCCGTGACCGCGTACCCGTACGTCGAGAACCACAACTTCTACATCGAGCACTGGACGATGGGGGTGTTCTGGCGCAAGGTCCGCGAGCTCAGCAGGGTGTTCGTGGCGGCCGGCTTCTGGGCCGGCGAGGGCGACCTGCTGTATCTCACCCGCGGCGAGGTGCGCGACGCCCTGTTCGACCTCGTGACCGGGTGGGCGGTCGGCGCCGAGCCGACCGGGCCGAGCTACTGGCCCGCGGAGATCGAACGCCGCCGCGGCATCATCGACGCTCTCGGCAGCCGGCGTCCGCAGCCCGCGCTCAACACGCCGCCGGCCCAGATCACCGAGCCGTTCACGATGATGCTGTGGGGCATCACGACCGAGCAGGTCCAGCAGTGGCTCGGTGACGACTCCGGCGACGACACCGCCATCACCGGCATGTCCGCCTCGCCCGGCGTCGCCGAGGGGCGCGCCCGTGTCGTCCACCACGCCGACCAGCTGAGTGAGGTGCGGGAGGGCGAGATCCTCGTCGCCACGATCACCGCGCCGTCGTGGGGGCCGATCTTCGGCAAGATCAAGGCGACCGTCACCGACATCGGCGGCATGATGAGCCACGCCGCGATCGTCTGCCGCGAGTACGGCCTTCCCGCGGTCACGGGAACCGGCAACGGATCGACGACGATCCGTACCGGGCAGCTCATCCGGGTCGACGGCAACGCCGGCCGCGTCGAGATCCTCGAGGACTGAGACCGTGCCGACCATGCCGACCACCCGTGACGCCGTGGGCGCCGGCCGCACCGTCCTCGTCACGGGCGCGGCCGGCGGCCTCGGCCGCGCCTTCGCCCTGGGCTTCGCCGCCCACGGATATGCCGTCGCGGTCGCCGACATCGATGCCGCCGGAGCCGAGGAGACCGCCCGGCTCGTCAAGGAAGCGGGCGCCGCCGCCTGGCACGGACACGTCGATGTGACCTCCGTCGACTCCACCGAAGCGCTCGTCGCGGCGGTGGCGGACTTCGGCGGCGGACAGATCGACGTGCTCGTCAACAACGCCGCGCTGTACGCCACCGTGAGCCGCGCACCGCTGGAGCAGATCGATCCCGCCGAGTGGGACCGGGTGATGGCGGTCAACGTCAAGGGACCGTGGCTGGTCGTGCGGGCGGCCAGCCCGTACCTGCCCGAGGGCGGCCGGGTCGTCAACCTGTCCTCGGCCACCGTCTACTCCGGTTCGGAGCAGTGGGCCCACTATGTCGCCTCCAAGGGCGCGGTCATCGCCATGACCCGGGTCATGGCCAAGGAGCTCGGCCGCCGATCGATCACCGTCAACGCGATCGCCCCCGGCTTCACGCTCACCGAGGCCAGCTACGGGCTCATCGAGAACGCCGAGTCCTACGGCGTCGACCGGGGAGCGTTGCGGCGCGCCGGGCAGCCGGACGACATCGTCGGCGCCGCGCTCTTCCTCGCCGGACCCGGCGCCGCCTACGTCAGCGGACAGACCGTGGTCGTCGACGGCGGCCGCCAGTTCATCTGAGACCACCACCAGGAGCAGCATGCCGAAGATCACCTTCGCCGCCGCCGACGGCGACACGCGAACCATCGAGGCCAACGTCGGCGACTCGGTGATGGAGACCGCCGTACGCAACGGCATCGGCGGCGTCGTCGCCGAGTGCGGCGGGTCCCTGTCGTGCGCGACCTGCCACGTCATCGTCGACGAGCACGACTTCGCCTCCCTCCCGCCGATGGAGGAGATGGAGGACGAGATGCTGTGGGGCACGGCCGTCGACCGCACCGGCACGTCGCGGCTGTCGTGCCAGATCCGGGTGACCGAGGACATGGACCTGCGCGTCACCCTGCCCGAGACACAGGTCTGACATGGGCGAGAACGGCCTGTTGATCGTCGGCTCCTCCCAGGCGGGGGTGCAGCTGGCGGTGTCGTCGCGCGCGCTGGGGTATGCCGGACCGGTGACTCTGCTGGGCGATGAGAACCACCGTCCCTACCAGCGGCCCGCCCTGTCCAAGGACTTCCTCCAAGACAAGATCACCAAGGAATCCCTGATCTTCCGGAGCCAGGAATTCTGGGACGAGCATCGCATCACCGTCGTCAAGGGTGAACGCATCGAGAAGATCGTCACCGCACCGGGCGGCGCGGGCACCGCGTGGTCGGCCAGCGGGCGCGCGTTCCCGTTCGACCGGCTCGCCTTGACCGTCGGGGCACGGGCCCGGCGGCTCGACGTTCCCGGCGCCGGCCTGGACGGCGTGCTCTACCTGCGCAACGCCGACGACGCGCTCGAGCTCAAGGCCCGTACGGCGGGAGCCGAGCGCGTGGTCGTCATCGGCGGAGGGTTCATCGGCATCGAGGCCGCCGCCAGCCTGCACGGCCTCGGCAAGCGGGTCACGCTCCTGGAGTTCGCCGACCGCCTGGTGGCGCGTGCCGTCGGAGCCGAGACCTCGCGCTTCCTCCTCGACCACCACCGCCGAGCCGGCATCGACATCCGGCTCGGCAGCGCCGTGGACGAGATCGTCGGCCACGACGGCAAGGTGCGCGCCGTCCGGGCCGGCGGCGAGGAGATCGCGGCCGACATCGTCCTCGTCGGCGTCGGCGTCATCCCGAACACCGAACTCGCCGAGGAGATGGGGCTGCGCTGCGACAACGGCATCGTCGTCGATCACCATGCCGTCGCCTCCGACGGCACGACACTCGCCGTCGGCGACTGCGCCAACCTCCCCAACCCCGTGCCCGGCTCATGGGCGGGGGAGCGCGTCCGCTTCGAGAGCGTCAATCACGCCATCGAACAAGCCAAGGTCGCGGCGCACGCCCTGCTGGGCCGGCAGGAGGAGTACGGAGGCATCCCGTGGTTCTGGTCCAACCAGGGCGACCTCAAACTGCAGATCGCCGGCCTTTCGTCCGGCTACGACCGCACCGTCGTCCGCAGCCCCGCCGACCCGCTCAAACACTCGGTCCTGTACTACCGCGGCGACCGTCTGATCGCCGCGGACTGCGTCAACGTCCCACTCGACTTCATGGCCGTCAAACAGGCGCTCACCAGGAGAGTGACGCTGCCGCCCGACGCCGTCGCCGATCCGGCCGTGCCACTGAGGTCGCTGCTCGCCGAAGCCGCCGCCCCCCACGAAGGGAACCTGTCATGACCACGCCCCTCCCCGCGGCCCCGGTCCCGGCCAACGGGCCGGTCGACACCTCGCCGATCGTGCTCACCCCGGCCCGCGGTTCCGACCTGGACGCGATCTGGTCGGCGGTCGTGCCGGAGACCCGCGTGCGGTCCAACGACATCCACCTGCCGGTGTCCCTCGCGTACGCTGAGCGGCTCTGCGACGCCCATCCCGAGGCCGACGCGCTGCTCGTCAGAGTGGCGATCCTGCTGCACGACGTCGGCTGGGGGCGGGTCGACGAGTCGCGGATCATCGCCGAAGGGTTCACCGGCGACTGGCGCAAGGCCGCCATCCGCTACGAGCACGAGAAGCAGGGGTGCGAGATCGCCCGCGAGGTGCTGCCGCCGCTGGGGTACGACGACGCCTTCATCGAGCGGGTAACCGCGATCATCGACGGGCACGACACGCGCGCCGAAGCGTATTCGCTGGAAGACGCGCTGGTGCGGGACGCCGACCGTCTGTGGCGATTCGACCATGTCGGCATCGCGCTCGCCTCCGGCTGGTTCTCGATGGACCCGGCGACCTACTGCGCCCGGCTGCGCGCGGAGATCGTGCCCGAGTTGCTCACCCGGGCGGCCATCGAGATGGCCCTCGCCTCACTGGCCCGCTCCGAAGCCCTGTTGAAGACGGACGTGCTGCGGTGATCGGTTGGACGCACGTGGACGACCACTTCATCGACGGAGCGTGGGTGCCGTCCACCGGTTCGGAGCGCGTCGGGATCATCGACCCCGCGACCGAGGAGATGTGGGGCAGCGTCCCGGCCGCGACCCGGGACGACCTCGACGCCGCGGTCGCCGCGGCGCGCCGTGCCTTCGACTCCGGGCCGTGGCCGGGGCTCCGCCCGAGCGAAAGAGCGGACGTACTCCGCCGCATCGCCGACGCGATCGAGAAGCGCGCCGAACCTCTCGCGATCACCAACACGCGCGAGAACGGCTCGCCCATCTCCGAGACCGGCGGAGCCGCCGCCAACGCCGCGGCCATCTTCCGCTACTTCGCCTCCCTCGCCCCGGAGCTGGAGCGCGAGGACGTCCGCCCCTTCCCGTCCGGCGTCGGAGAGACGCTGGTCCGCCGGGAGGCGATCGGCGTCTGCGCGCTCATCGCCCCCTGGAACTTCCCGATCAACCTTGTCGCGATCAAGCTCGCTCCCGCGCTGCTGGCCGGTTGCGCGACCGTCATCAAGCCCGCCGAGGCCACGCCGCTGTCGATCCGGTTCGTCGTCGAGGCGGCGGCCGAAGCCGGTGTGCCCCCCGGCGTCGTCAACCTGGTGACCGGGACCGGGCTGACCGGCGACGCCCTCGTCCGGCATCCGGGCGTCGACAAGGTCGCGTTCACCGGATCGACAGACGTCGGCCGGCGCATCGCGGCCGCCTGCGGTGAGCTGCTCCGGCCCGTCACCCTGGAACTCGGTGGCAAGTCCGCGGCGATCGTCCTCGACGACGTCGACCTCGACCTCTTCTCTCAGGCGCTCATCCGGTCCTGCATGCGCAACACCGGCCAGACCTGCTACATCTCGACCCGGATCCTGGCGCCGGACACGCGGTACGACGAGATCGTGGACCGCGTGACCCGCACGATCGCCGCCGCGCCTCAGGGCGATCCGTTCGACCCGGACACGGTCTTCGGGCCGGTCGCCACGCGCCGCCAGTTCGAGACCGTGTCCGAGTTCATCGAGTCGGCTCGCGCCGAAGGGGCGCGCGTCACCACGGGGGGACGCGCCCGCACTGATCGCCCCGGTTTCTTCATCGAGCCCACCGTGCTGGCCGATGTCACACCTCAGATGCGCGTCGCCCGCGAGGAGATATTCGGCCCCGTGGTCACCGTGCAACGGTACGGCGATGTCGACGAGGCGATCCGCATCGCGAACGCGACCGACTTCGGCCTGGGCGGCATCGTGTTCTCCTCGGACCCGCGCAAGGCGCAGGCCGTCGCCGAGCGAATCGACACCGGATCGGTCGGCATCAACTTCTTCGCCTCCAACCACGCGGCACCGTTCGGCGGGCGCCACGACTCCGGGCTCGGTGTCGAGTACGGCGTCGAAGGGTTGGCGCAGTACATCACGTACAAGTCGATCCACCGCCGGACACCCGCCTGAACGGTCGCGCCCGCCCCCTTGGGGCGCCCCCGCGGACGAGCGCCGGGGTGACCCCGGCGATGTCACTCCGGACGGACGGCCCGGACACAGTGCAGCAGGGGTTTCACGTGTTCCGTGCCCTCGACCCGGAAGCCTGCGGCGGGGACGAGGTCGGCGAGGAGCTCCGGCATGCTGGGGTGCATGGCCGGCCCGACCGCCACGGCGACGAGGTGGGCGAAGAAGGCGTTGGTAGGCGGGCGGAACTCGGCGATCAGCAGCCGTCCGCCCGGCCGCAGGACACGGAACATCTCCCCGATGGCGGTGCCGCGGGCGGCGTACGGCATGTGATGGACGGCGAGGGTCGAGACCACGATGTCGAACGAGGCGTCGGGGAACGGGAGATCCTGGCCCTCGCCCACCCGGTAGGAGCAGTTGCGAGGCGCCCGGCCACGGGCATGGCCGACCATCGGCGGCGACGGATCGACTCCGGTCACGTGCCCGTCGGGCCCCACGCGAGGTGCGAGCACCCGGCTCAGGTAACCCGTACCGCAGCCGACGTCCAGAATCCGATCCTCCAGCCGGGCGCCGGTGAGCGCGGCCACCTGAGTGAAAACTCGGCGACGACGCCCGGCGAAGCCGACTTCCGCCATGACCTCATAGGCGCGCGGATGGTGGATCGCGCCGCCCCCCTCTTCGTGTTTTGAAGGGTTGTGCAGGGACTGTCCGATTTTCATGGCGCTGCTCCCTTTTTCGGTACACGCTGTTCAGTTATGAATCGTCCGTTCGTTGGCGTGAATGGGTCAACAAGCACATTCGCGAGGGCGTGCCGTACTGAACAGAGGTGGGAATGTGTTCGGAAACCGGGGGCGGGAGAGCCCCGACCGGCGCGTGCGGCGCACCCGCCGGGCCATCCGGCAGGCGTTGGTGGACCTGATCCTGATCAAGGGCTACGAGGCGGTGACCGTCACCGATCTCATCAACCGCGCCGACGTCGGCCGCTCGACCTTCTACGCGCATTTCGCGGACAAGGAAGAGGTGCTCTTCAGCAGCCTCGACGAGCTCGCTGAGCTGCTCCGCCTCGTCCCCGCCACACGCTCCGGCCCGCTGCTCTCGTTCTCCCTGCCGTTGTTCGAACATCTCCACGAGCAGCGCCGTCTGGCGCGAGCGCTGCTCGGCCGGCGCGGGGGAGCGGTCGTGCGCCTGCGCGGAGAGCAGATCATGGCGGCAGTCGTGCGTGCCGAGCTGATGGCGGCGCTGCCTTCGGAGATCCCGCCGCCGGCTTCGCTCGACATGATCGTCACGTGCGTCACCGGCGCGTTCATGGCGTTGATGCGCAGGTGGGCCGACGGTGAGCTCGTCGCCACACCCGCCGAGATGGACGCGGCGTTCCGCGCGGTCGTGATCCCCGGCCTGGACGCGATCCTGACCACCCACCGGGGGTCGCTGTAGTACTCGGCCACCGCTCCCCGCCTTTCTGTCCTTCCCGCTGGTAACTGGTGGCGTGGGGCGTCGACCGACTGCGCCTGACAGGGCGTAGCCGTCGGCTCCGTAGGCGCGGGCCAGCTCAGCCCGTTTCGTTTCCGAGGTCGGCAGCCGCCAGGAGTCGACCCGGGCCCGGTATCGGTCGGCCCAGCCCCCACCTCCAAGACGTGCTCCACCCACCCGGGTGCGGCAGCCGACAAAGCCTCAAGACAGGCACGAACGCATTCCCCATCTCCAGCCGATTCAAGTCCCGAACAGCGGCGATCACGTGTGTGGAATCGGTCCGCTGCTTGCCGCCGGTCTTGACCAGGCCCTTGTCGGCCAAGGCCGCGAGGAGCACGTCCAGGGCCTTCTCCTTCAGCCCATGCGCGGCCATCCGCGCCCGGAACTCACTGAGTACTGTGTGATCGAACCCCGGATCGTCCAACTCCAGCGACAGCGCGTACTTCCAGTCCATCCCGTACTTGACGCGCTCAGCCGCCGCCCGGTCAGTCAGGTTCTCCACCTTCTGCAACACGGTGATCAGCGCCAGCATCCCGGCGACAGGCCAGGCCGTCTCGGGCGGCGAATCGCGGCAAAGGTATAGGAATAAGCGCGTGATGATGGCTGAGCACGCTCAATCCCTGTCCCCGGTCAACTCGCAGGTGCGGCAGAAGGCCCTGCGGCCGCAGGATCTCCAGCCGCTCTTCGTCGAGCGGGTCAACGCCCGCGATCTGGAGGGGCTCGAAGAGCTCTACGAGCCTGACGCGGCACTGCACTATCCGGCCGGGCACATTGCCCAGGGGATCGAGGAGATCCGGCTGGTGTTGAGGGATTTCCTGGCCGCCGAGCCCCTCATGACGGCCGAGCCCGTCAGCGCGGTCCTCGCCGGTGACCTGGCACTGACCTCGGGGGTGTGGACCATGGAGATCGCCGGGCCCGATGGTCGGCCTTTCCGCGCGACGGGGCAGACGGCCGAGGTCGCGCGCCGCCAGGCCGACGGGACATGGCGGATGATCATCGATGAGCCGGACTTCGTCAGGCCTCAGGACTGACATGGCGCCCTGCTCCGTCAGCGGGTACGCCCGTCCCGGAGCAGGGCGATCGTCTCGGTGAGACGTCGCTGCCTGGTCTCGGGCTTCTTGGCTCCCTCGACGGAGAGAACGAACCACTGCTTCTTGGTATAGGAGAGCGTGTCGAAGAACCTCTTGGCCTCGGCGTCGCGGTCGAGGGCCTCGGCGAGATCGGCCGGCACGGTGACCTCGCGGGGTTCGGTGTCGAGTTCGAGGTTCACCACGACGTCGTCGCCCGCGGAGACTCTCGCGTGTGTGCGGTTCTCCGCGCTGATCCCGACCATGTATCTGCCGCCCATGGACGCCACGGTCGAGCGGTAGGTGTGACCGTTGATCGTGACGCGGACGGGGGGCCGCTTGCCCGCTCCGAGGTCGGCGACGACCTCGTCGGGCACCTGGAACCCTGTGGCGGTTTTGCCGGCCAGCTCGAGTGTGACTCGGAATCTCATCGCTGTCGCTTCTCTACGGGTGGAGCGCGGGCTGATAGGTCAGATGAACGACACCGGTGCTGAAGGTCGCGGAGTCGATCAGCCGCAACGGCGTCTGCCGGTCGTCGTCGAAAAGGCGCCGGCCGCGGCCCAGGACGATGGGGTGGACCAGCAGCTGGAGTTCGTCCAGGACGCCCTCACGCAGCAGTGACCGGACCAGGGTGGGACTGCCGCTGATGGTGATGTTGTTTCCGGGTTCCTCCTTGAGCTTGGTGAGCTCGGCGGTTACGTCGCCGCCGAGCAAGGTGGTGTTGTGCCACCGCACCGTGTCCAAGGTCGTGGAGGCGACCAGTTTGGGCATCGTGTTGATCCGCTCTGCCAGCGGCACCTCGCTGCCGCGCTGCGGCCAGGAGGCGGCGAACACCTCGTAGGTGGTCCGCCCGAGCAGCAGGATGTCGGACTCGTGGAACTGTGCGGCTACCACCTCGCCCATCTGCTCGTTGTAGTAGGGGAAGTGCCAGTCCTCAGGTGCTTCCATGACACCGTCCACGGACACGAACAGCTGCGCGACGATCTTCCTCATGACCTCTCCTCGGTGGGGGGGTGCCTCTGGGGATGCCTGGCGACGCGGTCTCAGGCGGCGAAGAACTCCGCTAGGACGGGGGCGATGGCCGCCGGGTCGACGTTGTGGGGCTGACCGTGCAGGGTGCGGCGCTGGGGGGTGGGCAGGGCCGCGGTGATCGCCTCGGCGGCGGCGCTGACCCAGGGGATCGTCCCGCCGTCGATCACGATCGTGGGAACGGTGATGGAGGCCAACTGGTCGGCGGGCAGGGAGAAGTCACCGGCGACCTCGGCGTCGTAGGCCAGGGCGGGCGCGGTGGAGCCCATCGCCTCCCAGAACGGGCCGGCCTTCATTCCGGCGACGAACTCGGCGGGCATGAGCACCGCCTCCAGGAAGAACAGTTCGAGCATGTCGCCGTGACGGCCCTGCTCGCGCAGCGCGAACTGCTGGTCGCGATAGTCGGCGGGGACGGCCGGGCGGGTGCCGGGGAGGATGTAGGGCACCTCCCACAGCGCCAGCCCGGTGATGGCCAGACCGCGAGCCGCGGCCTGGACGGCGAGGATCCCGCCGCCGGAGGTCCCGTACACCATCGCCGATCCGCCCGCTTCGGTGATCAGGGCCTGGATGTCCTCGAACTCGCGGTCCACTGAGTACGGCGCGGCGTCGCCGCTCTGGCCCCGGCCGCGCCGGTCGTAGTTGTACACGGTGTAGTCGCCCGCAAGCAGGTCGGCCACCGGCGCGTTCGCCGATCGGTCGGTGGGTCCGCCGCCGATCAGGATGACCGCCGGTCCCGAGCCGATCCGGTCGTACGCGATGGGGGTCCCGTCCGTGGAGATGACCTTGTTCATGGCGTTTCCTCTCGAGTTCGTTCGGTACTGGACCGTACAGTACTTGTTTGAGTACTGAGCCGTCTAGTACTAAACTGAAAAATGAGGAGAGGAGCGGACGATGACAGACGTGGCACAGACGACGCCGCAGGTGGAGGGCCGTTCAGCCCGCAAGCGCAGGGCGATCATGGAGGCGGCCACCGGGCTGTTCCTGCGTAACGGCTATCAGGGCACCAGCATGGACGAGGTCGCCGCCCTCGCCGCGGTGTCCAAGCAGACCGTCTACAAGAACTTCACCGACAAGGAACAGTTGTTCCGCGACATCATCCTCGGCGCCACCGACCGAGTCGGCGAGTTCACCGAGGTCGTCGCCCAGCTCGCCGGCACCGAGGACCTGGAGGAGGACCTGGGTGAGCTCGCCCGCCGATACATCACCGTGGTCATCCAGCCGCGAACGCTGCAGCTGCGCAGGCTTCTCATCGCCGAGGCGGGCCGCTTCCCGGCGGTGGCGCGTGACTATTACCAGCGGGCGCCGGGACGCACGATCGACGCGTTCACCGACTGCTTCCAGAACCTGGCGGACCGGGGGCTGCTGCGGATCGACGATCCGTCCCTGGCCGCCAGCCACTTCGCCTGGCTGATCTTGTCCCAGCCGATGGACAAGGCCATGTTCTTCGGGGACGAACAGCAGTACACCCCCGCGGAACTCCAGCACTTCGCGGACGAAGGGGTCCGCGTGTTCCTCGCCGCCTACCGGACCTGAGCGAGACGGCCCGCCGGACCTCGACGGCTGAGCGGCGCCGGAGTCGCGGAGGCTGCGCTTGAGCAGCCCGACGATCAGGTTGGAACGCGGTGGCCGGCGAGGTGGGCGAGGACGGCGTGGTTGGCCTCCCAGCCGTCGGGGAACTTGATCGGCACGTTGAGCCGCACCCGCCCCGTGCTGGGGTGGGCGTCGAGGAGCTCGGGGATCCCGGCACGGGCGACGACGACGCAGGCGTGGCGGTGGCGTGAGGCCAGCACGCACAGGCGCCCGGATTCGAGGTGGAACGCGGTGGCGTCGCGCCGTCCGGACAGCGGGTGGAGGGCGATGGTCACGTCGTACTCGCGGCCCTGGGGCCGGTTGGCCGTGTCCACGGTGATCCCCGCTGGTAACTGACGGCGTGGGGCGTCGACCGACTGCGCCTGCACACCCCGAACGGGCGCCCCACCTGGTAAGGGCGCACCTCGCTTGATTTGCCTACTATTCAGGTAGGTATTACGGTTTATCTTCAGATCCCCCGGAAAGCGAAGGGTTGTTCGGAACATGTCCTCCTTCAGACCTGCGGTCGTCACCGTGGCCATGCTCGCCGCCGTGGGGCTGCTGACCTCCTGTGGCGGTTCCGGCACCGGCGCTCAGGCCAAGAGCGACGGCGAACCCGTGTACGGCGGCACGCTCACCTACCTGGAACACCAGCCGCCCACGTGCCTTTACCTTCCGGCGGCCGGCTTCTATCCGAACGGCGGCGTGCTCAACCAGCTCACCGACAAGCTGACCTGGCAGAACCCCGAGACGCTCAAGATCGAGCCGTGGATCGCCACCAAATGGGAGATCAACGAGGACGCCACGGAGTACACCTTCCACCTGCGGGACGGCGTGACGTTCAGCGACGGCACGCCGCTCGACGCCGAGGCCGTGGCCGCCAACTTCGACGTGTACGGCCGCGGCGACGACAAGCTCAAGCTGCCCCCAGCCGAGTTCGTCAACAACTACGAGCGCAGCGAGGTCATCGACGCCAGGACCGTGCGCTTCCACTTCAACAAGCCGTCGCCCGGCTTCCTGCAGGGCACCTCGGTGATCGGCGCCGGCCTGGTGTCCAAGAAGACGATCGGCCTGCCGTACGAGGAGCAGTGCCAGCTCAAGAACATCATCGGCTCGGGGCCGTTCACGGTGGCCAAGCAGGTCGTCGACAAGGAGATCGACCTCCAGGCGCGCAAGGACTACAACTGGGCGCCGCCCTCCTCCGCGCACCAGGGCCGGGCCTACCTCGACCTCGTCAAGATCATCGTCACGCCGGAGGACAACGTCCGCGTGGGCGCGCTGACCTCGGGGCAGGCCGACTACGTCCGGTACGTGCAGGCCTACGACGAGGCGACGGTCAAGAGCGCGGGCTTCGTCGTCAAGGGCGAGCCCACCCGCGGCGTCAACAACGGCCTCTACCTGCGCCCCGCCAACAGCATCCTGAAGGACATCAGGGTCAGGAAGGCGCTGCAGGCCGGGACGGACGCCAAGGAGGTCGTGGACACCCTCTTCACCGACAACTACCCCGTGGCGACCTCGGTCCTCAGCCATCAGGCGGCCGGGTACGTCGACCTGTCGGACAAGCTCGCCTACGACCCCGGCAAGGCCGGCGAACTGCTCGACGAGGCCGGGTGGACGCGCGGCGCCGACGGCGTCCGGGAGAAGGACGGGGTCAAGCTGCGGCTCGGTGTCTTCGTCGCCGGCCCGCAGCCGCTGTCCAAGCAGACCCTGGAGCTGGTCGCCCAGCAGTGGGCCAAGATCGGCGTGAAGCTCGAGATCCGCCCCGCCGACGCGGGCACCCAGGCCGTGGACATCAAGGACGCCGAGAAGACGGCGGTGAACCACTCGATGGTCGGCCGCGCCGACCAGGACGTCATCAAGAGCCAGTTCCACACCAAGAACCGCGACGTGATCCTGTCCAACGACACGAAGCTCGACCAGCTCCTTGAGGAGGAGTCGGCCCTCGCCGACGAGACCAAGCGGAACGAGAAGGTGGCCGAGATCCAGCGGTACGTCATCGACCAGGGGTACGCCATCCCGCTCTTCGAGGAGCCCCAGGTCTACGGCATCGCGCCGTACGTCCACGGGGCGGCCTTCGAGGCGGTCGGCCGGCCAAGCTTCTACGCTGTCTGGCTCAGTAAGTGACGAAATATCTGCTCAAAAGGGCAGGACAGGCACTGCTCGTCCTGTGGGCCGCCTTCACCGCGGCGTACATCCTGCTCCAGGCCATGCCCGGCGACTCCATCCTGATCAAGTTCCAGGACCCGGAACTCGGGCTGTCACCGGAGCAGATCGCCAAGATCCGCGAGTACTACGACGCGGGCGGCTACCTGCACACGGTGCTCGGCTTCCTGCACGGCGACTTCGGCTACTCGGTCGACACCGGCACCCCGGTCGTCGAACGGCTGGCCGAGGGCCTGCCGGAGACGGCCAAGCTGGCCACCTGCGCCTTCGTCCTGGCGGTCCTGCTGGCCGTGCTGATCGCATTCGGCTCCGCGTACAGCGGCAGGCTGCGCGGCCTGCTGCTGGCGGTGCCCTCCCTGTTCATCTCGGTCCCGGCGTTCTGGCTCGGCATCCTCCTCATCCAGGTCTTCTCCTTCCGGCTCCGGCTGGTCCCCGTCATCGGCGGCACCGAGCTTCAGCAGCTCGTGCTGCCGGTGCTCACGCTGGCCGTCCCGATCTCCGCGCCGATCGCGCAGGTCCTCGCGCGCAGCATCGACCGGGTGCTCACCCAGCCGTTCGTGCCGGTGGTGGCGGCCAAGGGCGCCTCGCGCTCCTGGATCCTGTGGCGGCACGTCGCACGCAACGCGCTGCCGCCGACGCTGACCGTGGCGGGCCTGGTGTTCGGCGAGCTGATCGCCGGGTCCGTGGTCACCGAGACCGTTTTCGGGCGCACCGGCGTCGGCCGCCTCACCGAGCAGGCGGTCAACGCCCAGGACACTCCGGTGCTCCTGGCCGTGGTGGTGCTGGCCGCGACCGCCTTCGTCCTGGTCAACCTGCTGGTGGACGTGCTGTTCCCGGTGCTCGACCCGAGGCTGGCGACATGAGGTGGCCGTCATGGGCGGTCATCGCCCTGGTGGTGCTCTGGGCCGCCATGCCGTCGCTGTTCACCGGGTACGACCCGCTGGCCGGAGTCCCGGCCGAGAAGCTCCAGGGGCCGAGCGCCGCGCACCTGTTCGGCACGGACGCCGTGGGGCGCGACCTGTTCGCCCGGGTGGTGCACGGATCGGTCCACTCGCTCTCGGGCGCGCTCGTCGCGGTCGCCGTCGGTCTGGTCCTCGGCACGCTGCTCGGTCTGATCGCCGGCTCGGTGCGCGGGGTGGTCGACGAGATCGTCATGCGCGTCATGGACGTGCTGCTGTCGGTGCCGGGGCTGCTGCTGGCGCTCACCGTGATCATCCTGCTCGGGCCGGGCACGGTGCACGTGGCGCTCGCGGTGGGCGTCGGCTCCGTCGCCTCCTTCGCCCGCCTGGCCAGGGCCGAGGTGGTCCGGGTGCGCCGTACCGACTACGTCGAGGCGGCGTTCGGCAGCGGCGGCACCTTCGCCGGGGTGCTCTGGCGGCACGTGCTGCCGAACTCCCTCGGCCCGGTCATCGCGCTGTCGGCGCTGCAGTTCGGCGTGGCGATCCTGGCGATCTCCACGCTCGGCTTCCTCGGCTACGGCGCCGAGCCGCCCACCCCCGAGTGGGGGCTGCTCATCGCCGAGGGCCGCAACTACCTGGCCACCTCGTGGTGGCTCACCACGCTGCCCGGCGCGGTCGTCGTCGCCGTGGTGCTCGCCGCCGGTCGCATCTCGAAGGAGATCAGATGAGCCTCCTCGACGTCCGGGATCTCACGGTCGCGTACGGCCGGCAGGTCGCGGTCAAGGGCGTCTCGTTCACGGTCGGGCAGGGAGAGGTCGTCGCCGTGGTCGGCGAGTCCGGGTCCGGCAAGACGACGACGGCCAACGCGATCATCGGCCTGCATCCGGCGGCGTCGGGCGAGGTCCTGCTCAACGGCGTCGACATCGCGGGCTGGTCGCAGCGCCGCCTGCGGTCGATCCGGGGACACGGGATCGGCCTGGTCCCGCAGGACCCGTCGAACTCGCTGAACCCGGTCATGAAGATCGGCCGGCAGATCGGCGAGATCCTCAAGATCCACAATTACGGCGACAGGGCGGACATCAGGCGGCGGGTGATCGAGCTGCTCACCCGCGTCGGCCTGGACGACCCCGAGCGCCGCGCCGGCCAGTACCCGCACGAGCTCTCCGGCGGCATGCGCCAGCGTGTGCTCATCGCCATCGCGATCGCCCTGCGCCCCGGCCTGATCATCGCCGACGAGCCGACCAGCGCGCTGGACGTCACCGTCCAGCGCCGCATCCTCGACCTCATCGACGACCTCAGGAAGGAGTACGGCACCGCCGTCCTCCTGGTCACGCACGACCTGGGTGTGGCGGCGGCGCGCGCCGACCGCCTGGTCGTGATGAAGGACGGCCTGATCGAGGAGTCGGGCGGCGTCCGCGAGGTGCTCGCCGCGCCCGCCTCGCCGTACACCCGCCGCCTCTTCCAGGACGCCCCGGCGCTCACCGCGCGCCCGTACAAGCCTTTCGACGCCGCGGCCGAGCCCGCCATCGTCGTGCGCCACCTCGTCAAGGAGTTCGGCTCCTTCCGCGCCGTCGACGGCGTCTCCTTCGAGGTACGGCGGGGCACCACCCACGCCCTGGTCGGCGAGTCGGGTTCGGGCAAGACAACGACGGCCCGCGTCGTGACCCGCTTCGCCGAGGCCACCTCGGGCGAGGTCGTGATCGGCGGCGATCCGGCCGGCCCACGCGACTTCCGGCGCAGGGTGCAGCTCGTCTACCAGAACCCGTACGGCTCCCTCGACCCCCGCCAGACGGTCGCCGCGATCGTGGAGGAGCCGCTGCGCAACTTCCGCCTCGGCGACCGGACCGCCCGCCCTGCCCGGGTGCGGGAGCTGCTGGAGCGCGTGGCGCTGCCCGAGACGCTGCTCGGGCGCCGGCCCGCGGAGCTGTCCGGCGGGCAGCGCCAGCGAGTGGCGATCGCCCGCGCGCTCGCCGTCGAGCCCGAGGTGGTCGTGCTCGACGAGGCCGTCTCCGCGCTGGACGTGACCGTCCAGGCGCAGATCCTGACGCTGCTGGAAGAGCTCCAGCGCGACCTCGGACTCACCTATCTCTTCATCTCCCACGACCTCGCCGTCGTGCGGCAGATATCGCACACCGTTTCCGTAATGAGCAAGGGACGCATCGTGGAATCAGGAACGACGAATCAGATCTTCGACAGCCCACGGGAGGACTACACCCGCGAGCTGCTCGCCGCCGTGGCGGAGCCGGTGCGATGACCCGGATCGGCTTCTTCACCCGGCTGCTCGACGACGCCCCGCCCGGCGAGCGCTACCGCCTGGCCGCCGAGCAGATCGAGCACGCAGAACGCCTCGGCTTCGACACCGCCTGGGTGGCCCAGCACCACTTCGACGGCGGCGAGGGCGGCCTGCCCGCGCCGCTGGTCTTCCTCAGCCACCTGGCCGCGCGCACCAGCCGGATCAGGCTCGGCACCGCCATCATCACGCTGCCCCTGGAGCACCCGGTGCGCGTGGCCGAGGACGCCGCCGTGCTCGATCTGTTGTCCGGCGGGCGGCTGGAGGTCGGCGTGGGCGGCGGCGGCACGCCCACGGCGTTCGCCGCGTTCGGCCAGGACCCGGCCCAGCGCGGCTCCATCTACGCCGAGCACCTCCAGGTGCTCGTGGACGCGTGGTCGGGCAAGGATCTGGGCGGCGGCAACCACCTCTACCCGGCCGCGCCGGCGCTGCTCGACGCGATCTGGGAGGCCACGTTCTCGGCCTACGGCGGCGCGCGCGCCGGACGGGCGGGCAACGGGCTGATGCTCGCGCGCACCCAGCCCAGGCCCGAGGAGGCGCCGCACGCCACGCTCGCCGAGATCCAGAAACCCATCGTGGACGCCTACTACGCCAATCTGCCCTCCGGCGTCGCCCCACGGGTCATGGCCTCGCGCACCGCGTTCGTCGCCGACACCCGCGAGGAGGCGCTGCGCTGGGCCGCCCGAGGGCTGGCCAAACCGGGCCTGCGGCAGCCGGACGGCGCCGGCGTCGATGCGCTGATCGCCGCCTGGGACGCCCACGTCGGCACCCCCGAGGACGTCATCGCCAGTCTGAAGGCGGACCCGACGCTGGAACGCGCCACCGACCTGGTCTTCCAGGTGCACTCCATCGACCCGCCGCACGAGCGGATCCTGCGCTCCATCGAGCTGCTCGCGACCGAGGTGGTTCCCGCGCTGGGAGGGATATTGGAAGGAACCACCGTATGACCGCCGACGTCATCGACGCGCTGGCCGGGGTCCGGCCCGGCTCCCGCCTGGACCTGCTGCGGGACCGGCGTCCCGACGCCCGTGAACACGCCCAGCGCGCCTACGACGCGTTGTTCGCCCCCGACTCGGAGAAGGAGGTGACGCTGATCGAGCGCGTCGCCGTGGCCGCCTTCGTCGCCGGTCTCCACCAGGACCCCGCCGCCGCCCGCCACTACGCCGGCCGGCTGGCCGAGCACGCCCCCGACCTCGTCGCGACCGTCGAACGTGAGATCGAGGAGGCCCGGACCGCCGGCCCGTACGGCGTGTACGACGAGCCGGCGCTCGCCCGGGAGAGCCTGATCGGCCCGGTTTATCGGACGGCCCGGCGCGACGCGCTCGGCGAGCGCCTGGCCGCCGCGCTCGACCACGCCCACCTGCTGGTCTTCCGTCCCCGCGAGTCGAGCCGCGACGCGCTCAAGACGCTCGTCGACGCCGGCTGGACCACTGCGGGCGTGGTGACGATCTCGCAGCTCGTCGCCTTTCTCGCCTTCCAGGTCCGCGTGGTCGCGGGCCTGCGCTCCTGGGAGCCGACCGATGAAGTTCACCCAGGACAAGCTCGGCTGGGACCCCTGGCTGGAGCCGCCGGCCGAGGACGAGCTGACCGAGGCCCACCGCGACGCCCTCGTCGACAAGGCGCGCGCGGCCTCGCCGTACTTCCGGTTGCTGGCGCTCGACCCGCGCGTGCTGCACGCGCGGACCACGACCGACAACGACATCTTCTACAACGCCGACGGCGGCCTGCCGCGCGCTGAGCGGGAGCTGGCCGCGACCGCGGCCTCGCGGCACAACGGCTGCGTCTTCTGCGCCTCGGTGCACGCCCGCTTCGCCGCGCACTATTCCAAGCACCCCGACCACGTGCAGCGGCTGCTCGACGACGGTGTCGACGCCCCGCAGAACGAGCGGTGGCGAGCGATCATCGACGCCTCCGTGGCGCTGACCGCCACCCCCGGCGCGCTCGGCGCCGACCATCTGGCGGCCCTGCGCGCCGCCGGGCTCGACGACCTGGAGATCAGCGACGTGATCCACGCCGCCGCCTTCTTCAACTGGGCCAACCGGCTCATGATTTCCCTGGGAGAACCCGCGTGACCATCGCACTGGACCACCTCGTGTACGCCGTCCCCGACCTTGAGGCCGGGGTGGCGGCCTTCGCCACGCTGACCGGCGTCGTCCCCTCGGCGGGCGGCGCGCACCCCGGCGGCACGGCCAACTACCTTGTCGGCCTCGGCGCCGGCGCCTACCTGGAGATCATCGGCCCGGACCCGTCCCAGCCCGGGGCACGGCCGCGCGCCTTCGGCCTGGAGGCGCTGACCGAGCCGACGCTCGCCGCGTGGGCCGTACGCACCGACGACATCGAGGAGACCGTACGGCAGGCCCGAGAGGCCGGCTACGACCCGGGCTCCATCGAGCCGCTCTCGCGGCGGACGCCCGGCGGCACGCTCCTCGAATGGCGGCTGACCAGGCGCGACGACCCGGCCGCCGTGCGTACCACGCCGTTCCTCATCGACTGGGGGAGCACCGGGCACCCCTCGGCCTCGGGCATCCCGGCCCTCTCCCTGGCCTCCTTCGCCGTGATCCATCCGGAGCCCGCGTCGGCGCGCGGACCCCTGGACGCCCTCGGGGCCACGGTCCCGGTTGAACGCGGCCCGGCCCCCGGACTGCGTGCCGTGCTCGACACTCCGGAAGGACAGGTGACGCTCGCATGAGCACCCTTCGCGAATACCTCGTCCAGAAGCGTGCCGCGCTCCTCGCCCGCCGCGCCGCCACGGCGGAGAGCGGCGGCGGCCCGGTGCCGCTGCGCGCGACCGTGACCGCCGAAGGCCGCAGTGGCGTGCGGCGGATCAGGATCCGCGACTTCCAGATCCTCAGCGACAGCGGTCCCGACTTCGCCGGATACGACCTCGGGCCCGCTTCACCGGAGCTGCAGGCGGGCGTGCTGGGAAGCTGCGTGACGCACATCTTCCTGATCAAGGCGGCCGAGCTGGAGGTGCCGATCGACGCGCTGTCGGTGGACGTGCGGGCCGAGTACGACCCGCGCGCTCAGTCGCCGGACAACACCGACATCCCGGTCTACCCGCAGAACTTCCGCTACGAGGTCCACCTGGACTCGCCCGCCTCGGACGAGGACCTCGCCCGGCTGCACGCCGAGGTCGAGCGGGTCTGCCCCATCCTCAACCTCATCCGGAACCCGCACGACATCTCGGGCACGATCGTCCGGGTCGGCGCCTGACCCCTCCCGGTCCGCGCCGGCTCCCGTGGCCGGCGCGGACCGGGATCCGAATTCTTCCGTTTCTGCGACTTTCCGATAGAAGATTCCCCGGGGGACCAAGGTCGTTACGGGGGCAGAGGATGCGAGCGGTCAGGGCAGGCGAGGACGCCGACGGGAGCCGGGTGGCGGTGGTGCGGGGGACCGCCGCCGCGCTGGCCGTGCTGTCGGTGGCGCTGACCGTGGCCGGCACCGCGATCCAGTTGTCGTTGCCGAAGGAGTGGGCGCCCTGGCCGCCCACGGCGCCCGACCATGGCTCGGGCCTGATGTTCCCGCTGGTCGGCGCGTTCGTGATCGCGTACCGTCCCCGCCTGAGGCTGGCCTGGCTGATGTGCGCAGGCGGCCTCGGCTGCGCGGTCAACGTGATGGCGACCGGGCTGCAGTTCATGCAGGCGTCGGCCGGCCACCTGGAGAGCGCGGGGTGGCTGCGCTTCCTGGCCATCGCGGGGTGGACGGCCGGGGCGTGCGCGCTGTCGATCCTCGTGCCGCTGCTCTCACCGGACGACCGCCTGCCCTCCCGGCGCTGGCTGCCGGTGGCGATCGCCGGGTTGGCCGCGAGCGTCGTGTACGGCGCGTACAACATCGTGCGGCCGACGCCGCCCGCCGGCACGTACCGCTGGCCGCAGGTCATTCCGAACCCGCTGGCGATCGAGGCCCTGGCTCCCCATCACACCGCGGTGAAGGGGGCACTGACCCTGCTGGTGAACGCCTTCGTGGTGCTCACGGTGCTCTCCCTGCTGGTACGGCTGCGGCACGCGACCCCGGCGGCGCGGCGGCAGCTCGCCTGGCCGTTGGTCGCGTTCGCCGTCTACGCGCTGTTCGTGCTGCTCGGTGAGGACTACTGGCTGCCGGGGACGATCTGGACCGGGCTGATTCCGGTGGCGATCGCCTTCGCGGTGCTGCGCTACCGCCTGTACGGCATCGACACCGTCATCAGCCGGACCGTCGTCGCGACCGGCCTGATCGTCGCGGTCGGCGCGGTGTACTTCGGCACCGGCGCCCTGGCCGGGATGTTCGTCTCCGGCTATGACCAGGTCGCGGGACTGGCCGCCGCCCTGGCGGCGGGCGCGTTCTTCGAGCCGTTGCGCACGCGCCTGCGCCGCCTGACCGACGTGATGCTGTACGGCAAGCACGGCCGGCCCGAAGAGCTGGCCAGGAGGCTGGCCCATGAAGTCGGCGAGACCGAGCCGGGCAACGCGCTCGCCGCCGTCACGGCGGTGGTGCAGGACGGCCTCGGCGTCACCGGCGTCGTCGTCGAGGTCGGCACGGCGGGCATGCGGGTGGAGCGCGGCGCGGCCGGGCCGGACCCGCGTGTCGTGCCGCTGGTGTGGCACGGCGAACCGGTCGGCCGGATGCTGGTCGGGCCGCCCGGACCGCGCCGATTCTCGGCCGCCTACACCGAGCGGCTGATCCGGACGGCGACCCCGTACGTCGCGGATGTGGCGCACGCCGTACTCACGGCGGCCGACCTGCAGCGTTCCCGGGAGCGCATCCTGAGCGCGCGCGAGGAGGAGCGGCGCAGGCTCCGCCGCGACCTGCACGACGGCCTCGGTCAGGCGCTCGCCGCCATGTCGATGTCACTGAACATCGCCCGGATGCGCCTGCGCGAGGCGCCGTCCTCGGCCGACCGGATGCTTGGGGAGCTGCGCGGCAGCATGGACTCGGTCAGCCAGGAGGTCCGCGAGCTGGTCTACGGCCTGCGTCCGCCCATGCTGGACGACCTCGGCCTGCACGGTGCGGTGCGCGCGCTCGCCGCCGCGCCGGGGCCGGCCGTCGACGTCGAGGTGGAGGGCGAGACGCGCGACCTGCCCGCGGCGGTGGAGGTGGCGGCGTACCGGATCGCGCAGGAGGCGCTGACCAACGTGCGCAAGCACGCCGACGCCACCCGGGCGACCGTCATGCTGGCCCGCTCGGACCACGCGCTGGTCGTACGGGTACGCGACGACGGCAAGGGGCTGCCCGAGCGTCGGCGCTCCGGCATCGGCTTCGCGTCGATGCGCGAGCGCGCCGCCGAGCTGGGCGGCACCTGCCTGATCACCCGGGCCCCGGCGACCGGCGCGGACGCCGGGCCGGGGACGCAGGTGGAGGTCACGCTCCCGCTCGCCGTACGCTCCGGCGACCGGGCGCCGGTGAGCACCGGCGGCAGCCTGGATCAGGCCCAGCCGTAGGTCGACCTGATGGACGCGGCGATCTCATTGACCAGGTTCGTGTTGTCGCCGTTGACCATGACGGCGTACCCGGCTCCCAGCTCCGGATAGCCCTTGAACACGGACTTGAAGCCGTAGTTGGAGCCGTCGTGGGTGAAGGAGAAGTTCTTCGTCCCCGACCCGGCGATGAACAGGCCGCGGCCCATGTCGGGCTGCGCCCCCTTGCTGAGCAGCGTCCGCACCGACTCCTTGCTGAGCGGGCCCGCGATGTCACCGGACGCGGTCCACGCCTTGTTGAGGTAGCACACGAGGCGGGACAGGTCGAGGACGTTCGAGTAGAGGCCCGCGGCGGCCGACTCCGGATAGCGGTTCCGCTTGCCGGAGATCACCGCGCCGGTGGTGGTGTGCCCCGACGCGAGCTCGAACGTCGGAGCCAGCGCGTACGAGCTGGTCTTCATGCCGAGTGGCGCGAGCACCTCCTTGTCCATGTACTGGGCCAGCGACAGGCCGGTCTGCTGCTCCACCATCCGCTGCAACAGCACGAACCCCGCGCCGGAGTAGTGGTACTCCGCGCCCGGGTCGGTGGTGAGCTCGATCTTCGGCGAGTTGCCCTCGCCGTTCATGATCTGGAGCAGCGACGGCACGGTCGCGTTCGGCCCGTAGCCCGCGAAGCCGCCACCCGCGGAGGCGTTGAAGCCGGAGCAGACGTCCGCGGGAGAGGTGGAGCCGCGCCCGATGACACCGGCCCGGTGGGTCAGGATGAGGTCGATCGTGGGCACCGCGTCGGGCGAGACGCAGGAGCGGCTGGGCAGGGTCCAGCCGAGGAAGGGGCGGATGTCGCTGCTCAGCGGCTTCTTGAGCGTTTGCATGAGGCGCAGTACGCCGACCGATGCGACGGCCTTGCTGATGGAGGCGGCCTGGAAGCCGGTCTCCGGGTGCGCGGCGGCTCCGCTGCCCGCCTCCAGCCAGCCGTAGCCGGTGGACCAGGTGATGCGGTTGCCGGTCACCACCGCGATCGCCACGCCCGGCGTCTTCCAGTAGCCCATCCGCTGCCAGATGCCCCCGCTTCCCACCGAGTCCTCGACCTGGCGCACCCGGTCGGCGGGCAGGGCCGGAACCTTGCCGCGTGAGCACAGCGACCAGCCGCCGGTCGGCGAGAAGGTGACATTGTGCAGCTGCCAGCCGCCCGCGGAGAGCTTGCCCATCTGCTGGTAGCACTCGTCGTCGATGCCGCGCGCGTGGAACTCGTCCTGCGCGACGACCGCCCACCCGCCGCCGCGGGGGAAGGCGACGTAGGTGACGCGGCGTCCCCCCTGCGTCAAGTTGCGCATCATCTGGTAGCACTCGTCGTCGATGCCCCGGACGTAGAAGCCGTCCGTGTCGACCACCGACCAGCGATTGCCGCCCGCCGGGGGGAAGGCGACGTTGACGACCTGCTTGCCCGCGCCGTAGGAGGCGGTGATCCGCTGCTGGCACTCCGCGGGGATGCCGCGCGCGGACACCCCCTTGTCCGTGGTGATCACCCACCGGTCGCCGCCCTCGGGCGGGAAGGCCACGCAATGGATCTTCCGGCCGGCCTTGGTCAGCTTCCCGAGCTCGGCGTAACACGCGTCGGGGACGCCGCGCGCGAAGAAACGGCCGTCCTGGGTGACGATGACCCAGCCGTTGGACGGCGTGAACGCGAACGAGGTGATGCCATAGGGCGCCAGCTCGCCCATCTTCGTGTGCGCCTCGTCCGGTACACGACGGTTGAAGTAGGGGTAGCTCGCCGCCCACGCCGGCTGGCCGAACCCCACAGCGGCCAGACCGGCGCCGGCTCCGGTGGCGGCGGTCAGGCTGAGAAAATGTCTCCGGTCCATACGGGCACTCCTCCGGTCAGCACAGGACGGGTCCCGCGTACGGGACGCCGATGGTCAAGAAGGTCAAATCCTGGCAGACCGCCGAGTGATCCGCTTCGCTATCCCAGAACGCCGGGGAGAACCTCCAGCTCAGCGCCGGATCGTGCCGCCCGGCCGGCGGTGCCGTGAGCCGACGCCGGCATTCCTGGATTTTCTTCGGCACGGATGTAAAGACTGACGATGTCGTTCCGACTCTGCTGTGAGGCGCTCCCATCAGGGAGCGGCCGATGGCAAGGAGCTGACATGGGAACGTTGGAGAAGAAGACGGCACTGGTGACCGGCGGGTCGCGGGGGATCGGGCGAGCGATCGTGGTGCGGCTGGCTCGTGAGGGCGCGGCAGTGATGTTCAGCTTCAACCGCGACCAGGCGGCGGCTGACGACGTGGTGGCTGAAGTGGCGGCCTTCGGCGGGCAGGCGATCGCGGTACGAGCGGACCAGGGGCGCTTGGAGGACCTGAAGTACCTCTTCGGTGAGGTCGACCGGAATCTGGCCGGTTTGGACGTGGTGGTCAACAACGCGGCGATCAATCCGATGGGGAACATCTGCGACGCCACTGAGAGTGACTTCGACGAGGTGATGGCCGTCAATACCAAGGGGCCGTTCTTCGTTATCCAAGCCGCAGCCGAAAGGCTCGGCGAGGGTGGGCGGATCGTCAACATCTCCTCTTCCGGTGCGGTGCCGGGTCTGGCCTTGTACTTCGCCAGCAAGGCGGCGTTGGAGTCGATCACCGCGGTCGCCGCCCGCGAGTTCGGCCCCAGGGGCATCACGGTCAACAGCGTGACCCCTGGTGCCACCGAAACAGACATGATGCGCGCCGCAGCCGGGGAGAATCTGGAGCAGGCCATCGAGCACGTCGTGTCCCTGACGCCACTGCAACGGCTGGGACGCCCGGAGGACATCGCCAACGTCGTTGCCTTCCTGGCCGGGCCCGACTCGCAATGGATCACGGGTCAGAACCTGCGTGTCTCCGGCGGCCTGATGATCTGACCGGCGTCGGCGGCGAGCCGGAGGACAACGGGCCCCTTCGGCGTTCCCGCACTTTGTGTCAGAAGTAGGGCGTGTCAGAAGTAGGGCCGGGCGCTCTCACGAGCCGATGGCCCCAGCGGTGAGCCGAAAATGTCGGCTCCTGCCCCTACCGTTGACCGCAGCGGGAGGCCCGGCCTTCCCGTCCTCGGACAAGGACGAGATGTGTTCCGCACCCAAACGATCAATCAACCATCTCCACGAATCGAGGCAAGATCTTGAGCACAGTCACCTCGCAGGATGGCACGGTCATCGACTATGACCTCTACGGTGACGGGCCTGCCATCATCTTCATCGGCGGGGCAACGCAGCACCGCGCCATCGACAAGAACACCGGGCAGGTCGCGCAGCGGCTCGCGGCCGAGGGCTTCACGGCGATCGACTACGACCGGCGTGGACGCGGACAGTCCGGCGACACCGCACCGTGGGCACTGGAGCGAGAGGTGGAGGATCTCGCTTCGCTGATCAAGGCAGCGGGAGGGGCCGCGACCCTCTACAGCAGCTCGTCAGGAGCGACCGTGGCTCTGGCAGCCGCAGAGGCCGGCATCGGTGTCACCGCGCTGGCGCTCTATGAGCCACCCCTGTTCGCCGGTGTCGACCATGCCGAGCACCTGGCCACGCTGCGCTCCTTGTTGGCCGCCGGCAAGAACGACGAAGCGATGCGCTACAACCTGAAGGCGGTGATCGGGATGCCGTCCGATGCCGTCGATGGCGTGGCTCACGCACCCGGATGGGCCGAATTGGTGGCAGTCGCCCCAACGCTCGTCTACGACCTCGCAGCCGTCCACGAGATCAACATCGATCCCGACTGGGCCGGCCGTTGGTCCTCGATCACCGTGCCGACGATCGTGTACTCGGGAGACCAGACCTTCCCCGGCATGCCCGAGGCCGCCGACGCGGTGGCGGCGGCCCTTCCCAACGCGACCCGTCGCACCCTGCCCGGCCAGGGCCACGGGCCCACGCCCGATGCCATAGTGCCGGTGCTCCTGGAGTTCCTCCACTGAGCCGACTGCCGTGGTGATCCGCCGAGCGGGATCTTCAGGAAGCCGTCGTTTCTTGAAGATCCCGCTTTCGCCCGTCTCCGGCGCCGGCGGGGGAGATGGAGGGCACGCTTCTCGCCTCGAGGATCGGCGACCTGACGTATGTCTCCGACCACAATGGCCGCCGGGCGCGCCGGAGCTCCGTATGGCGACGCTCGCGGCCAGGCCGGCCCATGTCCACCACGGCCAGCCGGCCTCGTGACCCTGGATGAGCGGGAAGACGAGCAGGAACAACGCGACGGTGAGAACCGCTACTCCCGGCAGGTCGATGCCGCGTGCGCGGGTCGCCCGTGACTCGGGGACGTACCGCACCGCCAGCAGGACCGTGGCGAGCCCGATCGGGATGTTGATCCAGAACACCGGCCGCCAGCCGGAGCCGAAAAGGTCGGCGCCGATCAGCAGGCCGCCGATGAGCTGACCGCCGCTGGTGGCCAGTCCGATCACCATGCCGAGGACGCCGAAGGCGCGGTGGCGGTCCTTCCCGGGGACCAGCAATGTGATGACGGCGAAGACCTGCGGGACCATCAGCGCGGCGCCCAGACCCTGCGCGAGCCGTGCCGCGATCAGGGTGATCGCCGTACCGGACAGAGCGCAGGCGGCCGACGACAGCGTGAAGAGCGCCATTCCCAGCGTGAAGATCCGTTTGCGTCCGTACAGGTCGGCGAGGCGGCCTCCGGTCATGAGGAACACCGCATAGGTGAGCTGGTAGCCCGCCATGATCCACTGCAGTTGGCCGCTGGACGCGCCGAGGTCGGCTTTGATGGCCGGCTCGGCGACGACGACGATGAACGAGTCCAGAATCGCCATGAACGTGCCGACCATCACGATGGCCACGGCGCGCCACGGCGTAGGGGAGGACGTCGGCTGAGCGGCCCCTCGCGCTTGGAGGTCGGGGTGGTCCCGCCGCGCCCGGAGGGATCCGTCGATGTCGGTCACGCGGCTGTCTCCCTTGTTCCGTTCGCCTGTTCTGTTCGCCGCCGGGCGCGCCGGATGGCGCGGCGGCGGTCTCATGCCTTTCCCTGTCACTCAGGCGCTCGGTCGCTCGTCACGGGATGTGCGCGGAGCACGTCCACGAGTCCCTTGACCAGCTCGGACGCCATCACGGCCTGACCTGAGGTCGCGAAGTGGACGCGGTCCGCGCTCAACAGGTTCGGCCGGGAATTGACCGGGTGGCTCCACATGTCGACGAGCACGGCGGAGTGGGTGGCCGCCAGTTCGCGGGTGATGTCGTTGAGCGCGCGCACCCGGTCGTGCCAGTCCGGGAACCCCGGCACCACGAAGGCCGAGCCGAGGGTGAACGTCGTCAGCTGGGCGCCGGTCTCCGCGGCACGCTCGAATATCCGCCGCAGGTTCCGCCCGATCTCGGCGAGGTCGGGATCCGGCCGCCAGATGTCGTTCGCGCCACACGAGATGTGGATCAGGTCGGGGCCGAATTCGAGGACCGGGCCCACCTGGTTCGCCAACGTCTTGGTGGTGGTCGCTCCGATCTTCGCGGCGTTCAGGTAGGCCAGGTCGGGACGTACCCGGCGAAGGATGCCGGCCAGCCGGTCGGGCCATCCCAGGTTCGCGTAGCCGGGGCTCGGGTCCCCGGTTCCCGCCGCGAGGCTGTCGCCCATCGACGCGAACCGTCGCCAGGGCGCGTCGGTCAGCAGCCGTGTGGCGCTCGCCGCTGACAGGCAGAAGGGGTCGGACTCCTCTGTGGGATTCATGGTCACGAAGAAAACGTACGGTCGATCGTACGTATTGTGCAACGCGGGCTGTGGAAGGATGGAGTCGATGAACGAGCCGGCGCAGCGATCGGGGGCAGACGCGGACACCCGCTCCCATGGGGTAGGCGCGGCGGTGTCCGACCAACGCCTCCTCCGCGGCGCGCGGGCCAGGCGGACGATCACCCGTCATGCCGTCGACGTGGCCTCGCTGGAAGGGCTCAACGGCCTCAGCTTCGGCCGGCTGGCCGCCGACCTCGGGCTCAGCAAGAGCGGCATTCAGACGTTGTTCGCGACCAAGGAGAACCTGCAGGTCGCCGCGGTCGAGGCCGCGCGTGAGGCGTTCACTGACGCGGTCGTCCGCCCGGCGGAGGCCGCGTCCCGCGGCGTCGCCCGGTTGCGGGCGCTGATCGAACGATGGATCGCCTACGCCGAGACGCCGCTGTTCCCGGGCGGCTGCTTCTGGGCGGCGAACCTCGCGGACTTCGACAGCAGGCCGGGGCAGGTCCATGACGCGCTCTTCCGGCACCAGCGAGACTGGCGCGGCCTCATCGCCGGCGAACTGCGATACGCGGCCGACGCGGGCGAGATCGCCGACCTGGACGCCGACCTCGCCGCCTTCCAGATCGATGCGGTGCTCTGCGCCGCCAACACCGCCTTACGGCTCGGCGACAAGGACGCCGGGGACAAGGTCGGTCACGTGGTCGACGGCTTCCTCGCGCCTCCCCGGTGATCCGATCCCGCCGGGGGTCGGCGGCACGGTGCCGAATATCCCTGCCTGCGGGGCGGCAGCGGCGGGAGTCTCGGGGGTGTGCGTGATGCTGCGGTCCGCCCGGTGACGCGCCGCCCTTGTTCTCGTCGGGCTGTTCTCGTCGGGCGTCGGCTCAAGGAACCGGTGATCCGCGCGGCACGCCCTCCGGCCCGATCGCGCACCCGCGGCGGGTTGCGGGCGCCTGAGGTCCGCTGCCGCTCCGCGTCGAGTCGGCTGCAGGCCGGGACGTGTTCCAAAGTGACCGCATGCGGCGGCCGTACCGACTGATCGGACGGCCGCCGCATGCGGTGCGAGGGTCAGGGGGCGAGGGCGACACCGACGTTCGTCCCGAGACCCAGTCCAAGACCGGCGCTGACATGCGCCCTGATAAGTGCCCAGAGGTTGGCGTTGACGTCCGTCGTGGCCGCGACCGTGGAGTTTCCAACAAGGAGAGGTACGGGCACCCAGGCGCTGTTCACGTTCGCGCTCGCATCGAGGGGAGCGCCGACGAGAAGCCCCGAGTTCGTCCCGAGGGAAAGCCAGGCGATGCCGAGCCCGCACGCGCAGCTCGCGCCGACGTTCGTGGTGACCGTTTCGGTGGTGACGGTCTCTGTGGTGACGGTCTCTGTAGCGTCCCTGTCGGTGGTGTCCCTGTCGCACCTATCGGTGTCGTACGTGTCGTACCTGCCGGTGTCGTACGTGTCGTACTTGCCGGTGTCGTACGTGTCGTACTTGCCGGTGTCGTACCTGTCGGTGTCGCACCTATCGCACCTGTCGCATCGATCGCACTTGTCGCCGCATTTGTCACAGCGGTCGCACTTGTCACATCGATGGCATTTGTCACAGCGATCGCACCGATCGCATTTGTCGCACCGATCGCAGGGGACCGGCGAGGGTTGAGGCACCGGCGTCGTCACTGTCGGCGTGGGCGTGGGCGTGGGCGAGGGCGTGGGCTTGGGCTTTGGCGGCACGAGGGGCGGCGGGGGCAGTACCAGCGGAGTCGGTTCCGTACGGACCCGCGGCCTGTGCGGCGTCACGATGATGTTCCGCACTTTCTGGTGCTGCTTCTGGCGCTGGTGCTGACGCTCTCGCTGGTGCTGGCGGTTCCGGTTGTGGTTCCGGTTGTGGTTCCTGTTCCTGCCGGTGCCGCCGGAAGGACCGGTGGAGCCATGATGGTGGCCGGTGACCACGGGGACGGGGATGGGGACACCGTCCGCGAATGCGGGCGTGACCACGCCACCCGCGGCCACGGCACCCCCGATCGCCACAGTGCTGATCATGAGTACTCTGGCCAGCTTGCTGGACTTGAGCAACTTGGTTCTCCTTGGAAAGGTCTCGTGTCCCGGCGTAATAATCCTCGAATCGGTCGATGGTGGAAAATACTCAACCTTGATAACCGCTCGAGATTTTATCCGAACGCCGCTTGGCCTCTCCCTTTCGGAGGCAATCGAAACGGAGATCGGCAGATCTTGCCGATTCTGTTTTCGTTTGTTGGTGAATATGAGCTGCATCATGTGACGGTTCCTCCGAATGCCGTCGATCAGTCGAAATGTCACTCTTATCGCTCTTATTTCGGGCTGTGTCGTACGCCGCCGTGGCAGGCTGTCGTCCATGCTGTGACGTGAGCGGGCCGACGTGGGGGAGAAGCGGCCGTCGCCCTGGACCTTCGGCTCGAAGGGCTGGCCCGAGGCCTCTGGCCTGCGTGTTCCGGTATCGGGTGGTGCGTGGCCTCGGGCCTGGCCGATGAGGCGAGCGAAGATCCCATCGGGGTCCGGTGCGACGGTGGCGGGGGCGGACTTTCCGCGCTTCGGGCGTTCTCGCGCCCTCATTGGCACCGCGTCAACGCCTGTGATGATTACCCCTTAATAAGGATATTTTTCGGGGCGTAATGGTGGAATCGCTCCGTGGGAGCTGTGAAAACGGTCCGGCTCATCTGAGGGTGAGGTTGCGAGCATTCCGCATATATTTCGCGGACGATGGTGTGCGGCTGCTTCCGGCCGTGTTCCGCCGCCGGTTACGCCCATGAGCCGTGCCCATCCTGAGGACCGTGGGCGCCGCTCTGCCACCCGCGCCGACACGGGGCGTGCGTCAGCGGTCATCGTCCCCGGCCGAATGTGCGCCTCTCGTTTGGCCGCGCTCGCCGTATGCTGTACGGTACGGCGTACGGAAGAGGAAGGGGTCTGGGCTTGTACGAGCCGAGCAATGAGGAACTGAAGAGTGTCGAAGACTGGTTCGGCCAGTACGACGCGCTGGCCGAACAGGGGGAGGTCGAGAAGCTGGCCGATCTGGCGGTCTTCCCGATGAACCTGGCCACCGACGTGCCGGGCGCCTTCGCGGCGGTCCAGCAGTGGACGCGCGAGGAGTACATCGAGGCGATGAAGGAGGCCATGGGCGGGGGTACGGCGGGCCTCGGCTTGGAGTCCACGAGGACGCCGCACTTCATCAGCCAGAACCTCGTGCTCGTGGAGACCACGGCGACGATGACGATCGAGGGCCGGCGGGAAAGCATGCGCTACGCCGACCTGCTGGTGCGCACCGAGGACGGATGGGCATTCCAGACGATGGTGCAAGGGGGATGGGGACACGGCTGGACGCCGGCGAAACGCGGCTGATCCAGTGCGGGCGTCCGCGGCAGCTGACCGAATCGGATAGGCCGGTCGGCCACGACGGCGACGTCGTGTCGAGGATGGCCGGCACGCGAGTGGTGGCGCGGCGGGGGAGCAGTGGAGTTTCGACGGTGCTTCTCCCGCTTTCGCGATCCTGATCGCGCGGTCCACCGCCCAGGGCTCGGAAGCGGGCGCGGTTGACGGCGTTCTGAACGTCCGACAGCCGCGCCCGCTGCGATGGCGCTCGAGCGAGGTGCGGATCGTGCCACCTGCGCCGGGATAGGCCTTGCCGGCCCAGGTCAGCACGTTGCCGGGGGTCAGGGCCGTCGATCCGGCCGACGGTGTGAGCGGGCAGTCGGGTCGTGTGTCGCTCCAGGAAGAGCGGGTGACGCCCAGGCGAGGTGGCCGGCCGGATCGTGGCCGGGTCAGGTTTCCGGGACGGTGACAGTGATCAGAGCTGGACAACCTTGACGCAGGCCGAGCAATCCGGCTCGTAGCCGCTCCGTGCGGGCCGGGCCGAGGAGCCGTTCTGCCTCCTCGGGGTAGGCCCAGCGATGCTCGACGATGTCGGGATCGTGGGTGGTGAGCCGGGCCGTGGTCGAATCCACGATGCCGAGGTGGAAGAGCATGATCTGGGTCGGGTGGTCCCAGCCCGGGCTCGGGTGCTCGAAGGAGATCGCGATCAGCGGTCCGACGGGGAGGTCCAGGCCGGTCTCCTCACGCAATTCACGGCCCGCCGCATCCAGGGGAGTCTCGTGGGCGTCGACCTGGCCGCCGGGGAGCTGCCACGTGCGGCTTCGCCCGGGGCGGACGAGCAGGATCCGCCCGTGCTGGTCCTGGACCAGCGCATTGGCGCCCACGTGCCAGCGGGGCAAACTGTGCTGCCACTCGTCGGCGTCCAATTGCGGCTTCGCGGGGCCGATACGGCGGACCAGGTCCAGGATTTCCACGCTGACCGCCGGAAGGGCGTCAGCGTACCGCCAGGCGTGGTCATCGTGTTCGGGCGACAGAACGACGTCCGCCCGCTCGACGTGCGCTGCGAACACCAGGTGTCGCGCCGTGCCATGGACGGCCGGATAGTCGAAATGTCCCGGGTATCGGGCCAGGTCGGTGGTGGTCAGGCCAGTCTTCCCGAAGAATGTGCGTTCTGCCGCAAGTTCCGGCGGCTCGCCGTCTTCCACCTGCCCGCAGGGAATCTCCCACAAGCCCCGCAGGGCACGGTCCGGCGCCCGGCGTAGCAGAAGGATCCGTCCCATTTCGTCGAAGGCTGCGACTCCGACGGCAACGGCGCCGCACGTCGCTCTACGGGTGGGCGGCGAGCGGTCGTCATTCTCCCGCCGGTGTGCGGTGGACTGTTCTCGCCGGTCCCAGCCGTCTTGGGCGGTGGCGCTGTCTGGATTCTTGGTCGCCGCGGGCTGGATGCGTGCGGCCGTCGTCTTGTCCGTCGGCGTGTGCTTGCTCATGCCCGGGTGTGTACCCGCGAGTGAGCGCGAGTGGTGCTCGCTCCGGTCGTCGCCCGCACTGGGTTCGGACCCGCGATGGCCCTTCATCCGGCCCGCGAGGTGGTCACCGCGCAATCGCGAGGGGCCAGGTGAACTCGGCGGGCCGCCGCCGGGACCTCTGCCGGCCAGTTACGGGGTGGGGTTGGCGCGGTACCAGTCGAGGGTGGCGGCGATGGCGTCGGTGTGCGGTGTCGCGGCGAACGGTCCGAACGTGGTGGTGAACTTCGAGGTGTCGCTCACGAACGGCCGGTCGCGCTGGTACCACGTCTCGCCGAGGGCGCGGACGGTCGGGTTGAACAGGCCGATCAGGCGTTGCATCGGGCGTCCGAGTGCCGCAGTCCTGCCGTGCCGGCCAAGCTCGGCGAGCACCAGGTCGAGGAACTCCCTGCCCGTCACGGCCGGCGCCGTCGGCAGGTGCCAGGCCTGTCCGTCCGCCCGCGTGTCGCAGCCGAGCGTCACGAGGCCCTTGGCGATGTCGGGCAGGTAGCTGAGTGTGTGGGGCTGGTCGAGTGGCCCCACCCAGCGGGCGGTCTTCCGGCCGAGCGCCGCGCCGAACACCGTCGCGCCGACGATGGTGTTGACGCCGCCGGGGCCGTAGTAGTCGGAGGCTCTGCCGAGGGCGACGCGCAGCTCGCCGGAGCGGTGGGCGGCCAGCAGCGCCTCGGCCATCTCGGCGCGTACCCGCCCCTTGGGGTTGCGGGCGGCGTAGGGCAGGTCCTCGGTCAGGGACCCGTCGATGGGGCCGTACATGTACAGGTTGTCGGCGAAGACCAGCTTGGCGCCGGCGGCGGCCGCGCCCTGGCGCACCGTGTCGGTCATGTGGGGGAACTCCTCCACCCATCGGTCGTACGCAGGGGCGGCGCAGTGGTAGACGACCTCGGCCCCGGCGCAGGCGGCCGTGGCGCCCTCGACGGTGGTGATGTCGCCCCGATGGACCTCGACACCGTGCGGCGCCGGCATCCGGCCGCTGCGGTTGACCGCGCGGACGCGGTGCCCCCGGGAGGCGAGCTCGCGAACCACGGAGCCGCCGATGGCCCCTCCGGCACCGAGGACGACATGCAGATCGGATTCAGCGGGCACGGTGGCCTCCCGTTCGCGAATTTGAGAACGCTGTTATGAAACAGCGTTACGGTATGGTTGTCAACATGGCCCGCCCACGTACCCGCGACTACGACGAGCTACGCCGAGACCTCCTGGACGCCGCCGGACGGCTGCTCGCCCAGGAAGGCCCGCAGGCGCTGAGCACCAGACGCCTGGCCCAGGAGGTCGGCACCTCCACCACGGCCGTCTACAACCTCTTCGGCGACAAGGCCGGCCTGCTGCGCGCGATGTTCCTCGAAGGGTTCGCCCGGCTTGCCGACGCGTTCGCCGCGGTGCCGACCGACGGCGACCCGGAGGCCGACCTGATGGCCCTCGGACAGGCCTACCGGGCCGCCGCCCTGGCCAACCCGCACCTGTACGAGCTGATGTTCGGCCGCCCCATCGCCGACTTCCGGCCGGACGAAGTGGCCCTGGCCGAGATCCAGGGCACGTTCGACACATTGATCCGCGCGGTCGCGCGATGCATCGACTCGGGCCGGTTCGCCCCGGCCGACCCCCACGACGTCGCCGCGCACCTCAACGCCCTGGCGCACGGCCTGGCCAGCCTCGAACTTCTCGGCTCCCTCGGCCCCCGCCCCCAGGCCGACCGCCACTGGCGCATCTCCCTGGAGGCGGCTTTCCGCGGCCACCATGCAACGATGCCGGGGTCGCCGTAGCCGCGACGTGCCACAGTTGGTGTCGCTGTTTCTGCCGCGTTCTCGCCGTGATGGTTCGGCAGTTGGTTGATGGACTGGTGGGCGATATGAAAGCCGTTGCGTGCTGCCCGGGCGCGGGTCGACTGTCTGCCCTCGCACGAGCGGATGGCCGACGGCGGTGTACTCCCGATCGCGGGACTTTCGGCACACCGCCATCGCCGGCGCGTTCCTGAAGGCGGTCTCATGACGGACGCTCCGCTGCTGCTGGTCGACGGCCACAACCTGGTCTGGCGGGCCGCGTTCGGGTTCCCCGCCCCGATCCACTCACATGACAAGACGCGTGACCTCACCGGTGTCTTCGGGTTCTTCGCCCTGCTCAGGGTTGCGATTCGGGATGAGATCCCCGATCCGCCCGAGGTGATCGTCGTGTTCGACGGTGAGTACGGCTCGGCCGCCCGCAAGGAGACCGATCTCTCCTATAAGGCCAACCGGGTCGCGGACGAGACGATGCTCAAGCCGATCCGCGGATGCACGCAAATTGGCGACACCCGGAATTTCCGTACCAGCTCGCTCGCCGGCCTCCCACCCCTGTCGGACAACCATGTTGCGAAGGAACGGCAGGAGGGCCCTGCAGCCTTGAACGCGTGCACGCGAGGTTCGGTCATCACACACTGCCCTCCTGGACGGAAGCACGATCTTGCTGGAGGAGCCACACGCGGGTACGTCTCGCGGGCAAGGAGCTCTTCGTCCCGTGGGCGGCGCCCGGCAGCGCCGCATGCTCTGGCGGAAGGGATCGCATGGCTCGGCGGAGCGGTTGCGCCGATTCGGCGAGCCGGCTGTGCGGGCGTGCATGGGTGCGGCACCTCCCATTGCGGCGACGGAATGCGGTCAGTCAATTGCTCTGCGTGACTGTCTCAGATGCCACTGACATTTCCGCCGGTGCTGTGTCGCCCAGGCCACCATGGACGGATGCCGCCCTCTGCGATCTTCCAGTGACCTCGCTGCGACAGGGAACGGGTGCCTCCCTGTTCTCGCGGATCGCCGGCGGCGACGAGGGCCCCGTCCCGGCCGTACCGCACGGCTCCGATATCGGGATCATTGGGACGGACATCTGCGTAGCGGAGGGGGGCGGACGTGATCAACGTGCTGCTGGCCGAGGACATGCATCTCATCAGGGGGGCGTTGGCCGCACTGATCGAGTTGGAGGACGACATGCGGGTCGTCGGCGAGGTGGCCACAGGGGAGGAGGCGGTCGCGCGGGGGGTCGAGTTGCGTCCCGAGGTCGTGGTGCTGGACATCCAGATGCCAGGGCGGCTGGACGGCATCGCGGCGGCGGAGGAGTTGCGGGCGCGGGCGCCGGAGTGCGCGCTCCTCATGCTGACCTCGGCGGGGAGGACCGAGACGCTCCGCAGGGCGCTCGCGGCCGGGGCGCGTGGCTTCATGGTGAAGGACGCGCCGCCCGCCCGGCTGGCCGAGGCGATCCGGCGGGTCGCCGCGGGCGAGTCCGTCATCGATCCGAGCCTGGCCGCGGCGGCCATCACCGAGCGGCCGAACCCGCTGACCCCGCGCGAGGCCGAGGTCCTGCGCCGGGCGGGGGAAGGCGCCGATCTGGCCGAGATCGCGGCCGGCCTGTTCCTGAGCAAGGGGACGGTGCGGAACTACCTCGGCGCGATCGTGACAAAGCTAGACGCGCGCAATCGGCTCGACGCTGTCCGCATCGCCGCCGAGAACGGCTGGATATAGGACGGTCAGCCGGTACTCGCCACCGTCGCTCTCTGTGGTCAGGGTGCCCCCCGCGGCGGAGACCCGTGCGGTGAGATTGGCCGTTCCGCTGCCGGTTCCCCGGGCGGTGCGGGCGCCGTCGTTGACGACCCGCAGTCCGGTCGGGGTGATGTCGATGAGGCAGTACGTGGCGTCACTGTGCCGCAGCACGTTGGTGACGGCCTCGCGCAGGACGATCGCGAGCAGCGCGTCGTCCCGCCCCGACTCCCGGCGTACGGTGACCTCGACGCTCGCCGCCTCAAGGACAGAGCGGGCCGAGTCCAGCTCGACGGCCAGCGACAGCCGAGGGTCGGGCTCGGCCGGGATGGCGCGCAGCGCGGCCAGGGATCGGCGGGCGATCGCGGCGATCTCCGCGAGCTGCTCTCCGGAGCCCTCCGGCCCCAACCGTCCGGCCAGCTCGGCCTTGACCGTGATGGCGGAGAGCCCGTAGCCGAGGAGGTCGTGGACGTCGCGGGAGATGCGCCTGCGCTCGTCGGCCGCGGCGAGCGCCGCCAGCGCGCGCTGCGCCTCCCTCGCCTCGAAGACCAGCGCGGTCTGCGTGGACAGCCCGTAGAACATGGCCGCGATGGCGACGGCGTTGAACGTCCAGTACAGGTTCTCGGCGGGGGAGTAGCCGCGGAGGGCGAGTACGGCCGACAGCGACGCGACGACCACTCCGGCCAGCGGCCACCAGGCCCGCCCGAAGATCAGGAACCCGGCCGCGGCGAACCCGGCGAGCTGCGGATAGGCCTGTCCCGGATACAGCAGCGTGACGGCGGTGAGCAGGACCAGCGCGGCGGCCGTCCAGGCGGCGTGCCGTGGTCGCGCGCCGGGCGGACGCGGCAGCGCGTGGTGCAGCTGCAACCCGAGGATCCCCGCGGCCAGCAGCGAGGGCGCGGGACGCCCCTGAAGGTAGATCAGCGAGGTCGCGAGGTACCCGGCGTGCACCGCGACCAGGATCGGCAGCGCCAGCCGGGGGGTGAGATCCGGCTCGGGCGCGGGCTCGCCCGTCGCGCTCGGGACGGCACGCGCCCGCGCGGCCGCCGACCGGGAGACCTCGGCGATCCGCGCCGTGTCGCCGCGCCCGGCGAGAGCGATGATCGTGGACAGGATCGTTCCGAGGGCGGCCTCCAGCTCGCGCGCGGCCCGTGACCGCTCGGCGGAGACCGCCCTCGCGGCGAACTGGGCGCGTGCGGCGTGGACGGCGGCGCGCGTGTCGCCGAGCCGGGTCACCCCGAACAGGACGAGCCCCTGGCACGCGGCGTTGAGCACCGCGAGCGCGATCCCGAACGGCGTCGCGGGCGCGAGAAGGGCCGCCGCGGCGACCACCGCCCCGAACAGGCACCAGCGGGCCGCTCCGCGCAGGACGAGCAGCGCCGACGCCGCGACCATGCCCGCCGCGGCCGGCCCCGCCCACGGCAGGAGCAGGGTCTGGGCCGCCAACGGCCAGCGGCTGCGCCACGGAGTCAGGCAGTACACCAATTGGAGTGCGAGAACGAGGGCGAACGGCGGGCTCGGCACCGGATGGAGCGGATCCACCGCGACGCCCAGGAGAACCACCAGAACGATCAGCACGTCACGCACCATATGTCGTGATCGTGCATTCTCCATGCCGGCCCATGTGTCAGACACTGTCGAGGTGCGAGGCCCGCGCCGCACACTGACGGCCATGAAGAAAGCGATCATCGCGGCCCTCGCCGTCCTCGCCCTCCACGCCGCCCCCGCCCACGCCGATGACCTCGGAGCGATCGCGGCCCGCTCCGCCGCCGCGCACAGTGACGAGCTCGGCGCGGTCGTGGCCCGCTCCGCCTCCGCGTACGGCGACGACCTCGGCACGGCGATCGACCGGGCCGTCCCCGCCCTTCTCGCCGAAGACAAGATCCCAGGCGCGGCCGTCGTCGTCGTGGAGAACGGGAGGACGGTGTTCAGCAAGGGCTACGGGCTGGCGGACGTGGGGTCGGGCCGGCCGGTCGACACCGCCACGCCGTTCCTCACCGGCTCGCTGGCCAAGGTGTTCACCGCCGAGGCCGTCCTGCGCCTGGTCGGGGAGGGCAGGCTCGACCTGCGCGCCGACGTGAACCGCTACCTGACGGCGTTCAAGATCGACGACACCTATCCGGGCCGTCCGGTGACCTTGGAGCACATGCTCACCTACACAGCGGGCTTCGACGACGACATCGTCGGTCTCGCCCGTGAGGATCCGGCGACGCTGCCCTCACTCGCCGAGAGCCTCAAGGCTCACCAGCCGCGCCGGGTCCGGCCACCGGGCACACTGATCGCCTACGACAACTACGCCCTCGCCCTCGCGGGCCACCTCGTCGAGGTGGCGTCGGGCGAACCGTACGCGCAGTACGTCGCCGAGCACGTCTTCGCCGCACACGGCATGACCGGCTCGACCGCCGCCCTCCCGCACCCCGCCGCGATCGGGGCACGGCTCGCCCGCGGCTACCGCCCGGACGGCGACGGCTACGCCGAGCAGAAGGGCCAGTACAGCCCCTGGACGCCCTCCGGCACCGGCCCCGCCGTCACCCCCGCCGACATGGCCCGGTACATGATCGACCAGCTCAAGGGCGATCCCCTTGCCCGGCAGATGCAGGCACGGCACTTCACCGCTGACCGGCGCATGCCCGGCATGGGCTACACGCTGGAGGAACGACCGCGCAACGGCCGCCGGATCCTCTACAAGGACGGCGACGTCCCCGGCTATCACAACGCCATGGCCCTCATGCCGGACCAGAGGTTCGGCGTCTACGTCGTCTTCAACGGCGACGGCACATCCGGCGCCGCCGCCTGGGACGCGCAGAAGCTCCTCACCCAGATCATCGACCGGCGCTTCCCCGCGCCCACCCCGCTCACCGCGGACGTCTCCCGGTACGCCGGCTCCTACCGGTCCGCCCGTACCAGCCGCAGCAGCCTGATGAAGGCCTCGACCCTGTTCGTCGTCCCGACCGTCACGGCCAACCCCGACGGCACCCTCACCACCACCGGCCTCTCCCCGGATCCCGACCGGTGGACCCAGCACTGGATCCAGATCGCCCCCGGCCTCTTCCGGGAACGCGACGGCCAGGCCCGCATCTCCTTCCCCGGCGACGGCACCCTCGTCTCCTCCGCTCTCCCCTCGGAGGTCTACGAGGAAGTCCCCTGGTACGACGCCCCCACCCTGAACCTGCCGCTCTTCGTGACCGGCGCCCTCGCTCTGCTCCTCGCCACCCTCGGACTGCCGCTGGCCGCCGCCGTCCGCCGTATCCGCAAGGTCCGCCCACCGCTCCCGGCCCGCCTCGCCGCCCTCGCCGCCTGGATCAGCGCCGCCCTGGCCACCGTCTTCCTCGCCGGGTTCGCCCTCCTCATGGCCGACCCCAACGTCCTCATGGCGGCCCTGCCGCTGAACTCCCCACGCCTCGCCGCGCTTCCCGTCCTGGCCACCCTCGCCCTGGCCTTCGCCGTCCCCATGGTCCCGGCCACCGTCGTCGCCTGGCGCGCCCGCTGGTGGAGGCTGCCCTCCCGGATCGCCTACACCCTGCTCGCCCTGGCGGCGGTCGCCTATTTCGCGGTCGCCCTCGGCTACCACCTTCTGCTCTTCTGAGTCGTCACCGGGCAGCTCCGGTGATCAAGGCCCCGGCCGTCATCCGCCGCCCCGTTTCCCGCTGGCTGTCGGGGGCACGCAGACGATGTGGAAACGGGGGAACCTCCTGGAGGCGCGTGCGAGGTCGACCTCGCGCACCGGGTCCTGGCCCATATACCCATCGGGCGAGGGCCGGAGGCGGTCGTGGTCGACGCGGCCGCGCGGCGCGCCTTCGTCGCCTGTTCCCGCAGCAACGCCGTGGTGGCGGTGGACCTCGACCGGCGCCGGACGGAATGGCGGTCCCCGGTCGGCCGGGAACCGATCCCCGTCGTCATCGACCTGCCGGCCCGGCGGCTGTTCACCGCCGACGCCCGCTCGGACACGGTCACCGTCGTGGACGCGGACAGCGGGACGCGCCTCGCTCAGGTACCCGTCGGCGCTTATCCGGCAGGGCTCGGCCACCATCCCGGGCTGCGCCGGGTCTTCAGCGGAGACACCGCCGCCGGCACCGTCACCGCGCTCGACGCCGATCACGCACGAGTGATCAGGACCGTCCCCGCGGAACTCGGCGCCGGCAGCATCGCGGTGGACACCAGCCGCGACCGGGCGTACTGCGCCAACTTCATGTCCGCCTCGGTCACCGTCTTCGACGCGGCGACGCTCCGGCCGTTGGGCCGGATCGCGGTGCCCGAGGGGCCGTGCAAGGTCGTCGTCGACCCGGTCTCCGACCGGCTGTACGTGGCCGGCTCGCTGCACGGCACGATCACCCGGATCTGCCTGCGGACCGGCGCGAACCTGGGCGAACTGGTGGTCGAGCGGGCCCCGGTCGGGATGTGCGTGTCACCGGACGGCCGGTGGCTGTACGTCTGCAATCGAGGGGCCGGCACCGTCAGCGTGCTCGACACGCTTCGCGGGACGGAATCGCATCGCATCACCGTGGGCGACGGGCCCGGGGACTGCGCGCTGGACCCGGTTACGGGCCGGCTGCTGGTGTCCAACGCCGGCAGCGGCACGCTGACCATCGTGGACCGGCCGTGGCTGCCCGGGCCGCCGGCGCGCGCCTTCCATCCGGTGGTCGGCCACCCGTTGCCCGAGTTCGCGCTCCCGGACCTGCGGACCGGGCGGATCCGCACCACGCGGGAGTGGGCGGAGAAGAAGTACGTCATCAACTTCTTCGCCAGCTGGTGAGGCCCCTGCAACGCGGAGGCGCCGGTTCTTGAGGAACTGCGCCGCCGTACAGCCCGGTCGGGGCTGGACGTCATCATGATCAATGTATGGGAGAGCGTGGACGCCGCCACCGAAGCGCGCCACTTCGCCGATGTCTGGGGCCTTGACGGCACCGTGCTCCTCGACGAGACCGGTGAATATGCGGCACGACTCGGAATCCATGGAGTGCCCACCAACGTGTTCGTCGACGCGAACGGAGTTGTGCGCACAATGGGCGCGACCAGGCCGGACGAGCTGAACGCGGCGGTGGAGGCTCTCCTGCGGCAGCCATGATCAGCGGCCGGGTGTGCGCCCGGCGCCACTGGTGGCCAACGGGGTGATCCTGCCGCGCGCGACATACGTACGCACGCGGTGTCGCGACCGCCGACGCCTCGGAGGAGCGCACCCGTTGAGCCGCACGAATGATCACGGGGCCGATTGCCGGAGGGCGAGATCGCTGGGGGTGCTCAGGGGTCACCAGGTGACGGGCAGGGCGGTCAGGCCGCCGGCCAGCACGTTCGTGTTGAACGTCAGCTCGTCCACCGCGCACCCGAGTTTGAGCGTGGGAAAGCGGGCGGCGAGCTGGGCGAAGACCGTCTGCAGCTCGATGCGGGCCAAAGGGGCGCCGACGCAGTAGCGGGCGCCATGGCCGAAGGTCAGGTGCGGCACGGCCGGGCGGACGAGGTCGAAGCGGTCGGGGTCGGCGAAGACGGCCCGGTCGTGGTTGGCGGCGCCGGTGTCCAGCAGCACCAGATCGCCGGCCCGGATGTGGACTCCGGCGATCTCCAGGTCGGTGCGGGCGTAGCGGGGGATGCCACCGCCGCCCAGACGGGGCGCGCGCAGGATCTCCTCCACCGCCGCGTCGATCCGCGACGGGTCGTCCACCAGGGTCTGCCACTGGCCGGGAGTGGCCAGCAGCCACAGCGTGCCCATGCCGATCGCGGTGACCGTGGTCTCGTGCCCGGCGAACAGCAGGAACATGCCCATCGCGGCGGCCTCGTCGTCACTGACCCCGTCAGTGGCGGCCAGCCGGGAGATCACGTCCGCCTCGGGGTCGCGTTCGGCCCGTTTGCGCGCCACCAGCCGCTGCCCGTAGCCGAACAGTTCGGCCAGCCCCTGCTCGGAGCGTGCCCGATCGGTGGTGTCCGCGGCGGCCTGCGTCCATTGCCGGAACTGGCCGCGGTCGCCGAACGGCACCCCGAGCAGCTCGCAGATGACGGCGATCGGCAGCGGCAGCGCCAGCGCGGCGTGCAGGTCAGCGGGCGACCCGGCGGCATCCAGGTCGTCCAGCAGGCTCGCGGTCAGTGTCTCGACGCGGCCGCGTAGCGCGCGCATCCGCTTGGGTGAGAAGTGCGGCTGCAGCAGCGAGCGCATCCTGTGGTGGTCGGCCTGTTCGGTGTCGAAGTCGCCCAGCGGGCCGCCGAACATCGCCGACTCCCCGGTACGCGAGGCGCGCTCGGGCTCGCGGTGGGCCCGGCCGAGACGGTCGTCATCCAGTAACTGGCGCACCTCCTCATAGCCGGTCACCAGCCACGCCGGGTGGCCGACCGCGGTACGGATCGCGTGGATGGGGCCGCTGGCCTGCAGCTCGCGCAGCAGCGGCGCGGGCCGCATGGGGTGGGGCTGTTCGAGCGGCAGCTGGGCGGGGGCGGACATGGCTCCTCCATGAGGTAGACACTCATTTGTATACTCTGGCGTCTAAAACGCTATATGTATACTCCTGCTTCTACAAGCGGAGGTGGGATGGACAACCCCGAAGAAGGCGTCGGTAAGGCCGTGGTAGCCCAGCCGGTGCGGCGGCTGCGTCGCGCCGAACGGCGCGAGCAGATCCTGGACGCCGCCACCCGCGCCTTCGCCCGCTCCGGCTACACCGCCACCGGCCTCGACGACATCGCCGCCGAGGCTGAACTCACCCGGGCGATGCTGTACCGGCACTTCGACTCCAAGGCCGACCTGTATCGGGCCGTACTCGACCGCGCCTGCACTCGCCTGGCCGAGGCTGTCGGCACCGACGACTTCGACGGCGACGCCATCCCCGCCCTGCTACGCGCCGCCGCGGTCGACCCCGACGGTTTCAGGCTGCTGTTCCGCTACGCCGTCCGTGAGCCCGACTTCCGCGACATGATCGACTCCATCACCGCCGCCTCCCACGAGGTCGCCCGCCGCACCCTCGCCCGCCGCATTCCGGAGGGTCCATGGCTGGACTGGGCCGCCAACCTGCTCCCCACCTTCACCCTGGAAGCCGTCATCGCGTGGCTTGACGCCGGCCGGCCCGATCCCGATCAGGCCGCTGAGCGCATCAGTCAGGCCGTGCACGGGGTCATGGCCGCCGCTCATCCCGTCCGCCAAAGGGAACTTTGACGGTCTTCACACCCAACGCGGGCGCGGTCGCCGCCACTCTGGTCCGCCCCGAGGTGCGGGCCCGCGCCCTGGCCGTGGTGGTCGGCGGACTGGCCGTCGCGACCGCCCTCGGCGTCCCACTCGGCGACGTCATCGGCAGGTGGCTGGGCTGGCGCGGCGCCCTCGGCGCGGCGCCCTCGGCGCGGCGCCCTCGGCGCGGTGGCCGCGATGTGCCTGCTCGTGGCCGTCGCCGTGTCCGCGATCATGCCGATGCTGCCGGGTGGCCCGCGGGTTCCGCTGCGCACCCGGCTGGCCGTACTGCGACGACCCGCCGTCCTGACGGTGCTGCCCCTGACGGTGCTCGGCATGGCCGCCGCCTACACCGCCTACGCCTACATCGTGCCCGCCCTGCGCGCGATGGACATCGGCGAATCCTCCACGGTGTGGATGCTGTTCCTGTATGGAGCCGGCGCCGTGCTCGGCAACCTCGCCGCCGGGTACGCCACCGACCGGTGGGGCTCGGTCCGCGTCCTGAGCGCCGGATACCTCACCATGGCCGCCGCGCTGGCGCTGCTGGCCTGGATGGCCGCCTCCGGGATCGCGCTTCCCGCACTGGCGGGCCTGCTCGTGCTGGCCTGGGGCGGGAGCAGCCGGTGCCAGACGCCACCGCAGCAACACCGGCTCATCGCCACGGCGCCGCAGGAAGCCCCGCTGGTGGTCTCGCTGAACTCCTCGGCGATCTACACCGGCATCGGCGCGGGCACCCTGCTGGGCGGGCTCGCCCTGCCGCACGGGACGCCCCTCGTCTATTTGAGCGGCGCCGCGCTGGCCGCGGTGGCTCTGATCTTCCTCCTCGCCACCGCGCGCAAGGCGTTTCACGGGTGAGCGCGCACGCCGGCGATCGTCCCGGAGCCGGAAGGCCCTTGCCGGAGGCGCGAGCTGGCACTCCCGACAGTGGGGCTGGTTTGATGCGAAGCGGCGAGGAGCAAGGAGTCGGGAGAGCCCGTGGGCGACAGGAGAAATACCCACGTCGTTGAGATGCGCGCCGATGTCGTGGTCAAGCGATACCGGTCATGGAGTTATGGCCAGCCTGAACGCGAGTGGCGGGCCTTGAAGTTGCTCCACGAGCATGTGCCGGGGGTGGCGCCGGTGCCGGTGAGCGCGCATCTTGATGAAGACCCGCCCACCGTGGTGATGTCCCGACTGAGTGGGGCGGGACTGGAAGGTCCTGTCACGACGGATCTGGCCGATGCGATAGCCGAGACCCTGGCGCGAATTCACGAGGCGATCCCTCAGCCGGCCCTAACTGGTTTGCCTCCTCGCGCGGGCGATCCGGTCGAGCTCCTGAACCAGGTCCGAGGGTGGTCGGTGGCTCCGCCAGACCCCCATGGGGATGCCGTGCTGAGTGAGGCGCTGGCCGCGGGCGCCGACTGGGTGCGCCGGCCCACCTTGGAGAAGTCGCTCATGCGGCCGGCCCCTCCTGTTTTCGGCACGGGGGACGGGAATCTGGCGAACTACCTTTGGGATGGCACCGATCTTCGCCTGGTGGACTTCGAATACTCCGGTCGAAGCGATCGCGCCTTTGAACTGGCGGAGGTAGTCGAGCACATCTCCGTACGTGCCAGTCGTTCAGGCATGACACGCGTGTTGGATCGTTTCGAGCTGAGCGCCGCCGAGCTGCGCAGATTCAGAGAGTGCCGCCGACTTTTGGCCCTCTACTGGCTGCTGAGGATTCCGGCTCACAGCCAGAGGCAACCGGGTGATCGAACGGACATTCTGGCCGAACAGGCGACGTGGATGCTGACCCTGCTGTAGGGACCACACCGGTAGCGCACGCGAGGGAAGACGATCCTGGCTTGCGGCGAAGGGTGAGTGATCGTATCCATCACCCGGAAGGCAGGCCAATGCCGGAGCTGAGAACTTGATCGTCGGAGTGTGCGAACAGGCGACCGACGCCGAACTCGTCGCCCGGTACCGGCGGAACCCTGATTTGTTCACCGACGTGCACGACCGCTACTACCGCGACGTCTACCTGTACGTGGCCGGCCGGCTGGACACACAGATCGCCGAGGACATCACGGCCGAGACGTTCCTGCTGGCCTTCGACCAGCGCGACCGGTTCGACCCGGAACGGGGGACCCTGCGGCCCTGGCTGTTCGGCATCGCCACCAATCTGATCGCCAGGCACCGGCGCAAGGAGACACGCCACTACAGGGCGCTGGCCCGGCTGGGTCCGGAACCCGTCATGGAAGGCCACGAGAACCGGGTCGTCACCTCCGTCGCCGCTCAGCGTATGCAGCCGCACCTGGCCAAGGCGCTTGCCGCCCTGTCCGGCGGCGAGCGCGACGTTCTGATTCTCGTTGCCCTGGGCCAGCTCAACTACGACGAGGTGGCCCAGGCGCTCGGCATCGCCTCCGGCACGGTGGGCTCCAGGCTCAGCCGGGCGCGCGCGAAGATGCTCGCCCTCATCGACAAGGAGAAGGTCCATGGATGACCTGAACGCGCTCGCCAACCTGCTGACCAAGCCCGAGCCGTCCACCGAGGCGATCAGCCGCAGCAGGAGTCGGCTCCAGGACAGGATGCGCGGCCGCGCGCGACGGCGGATCGGGTGGCTCATGCCGGCACTCAGCCTGGCCACCGCCGCCGCGGCGGCCGTCGCCGTACTCGCCACGGGCGTGACCGCGCCCGCCGGCGCACCGGCCTCGGGCAAGGAGATCCTGCTCATGGCCGCGGCCAGTGCGGAACGTATGCCCCAAGGTTCCGGGACCTATTGGCACGTCAAACGTGAGTGGCCGCATCTGGGCGAAATCATGGAGATCTGGACCACGCGCGACGGCCGGCGCTGGACCAAGGGCGAGCCCGGCCACCCTCCCGGCGTCGTCGTGCCGGACTCGGCCTCGTTCATGCTCAAGGGGGCCAAGGTGGGATTCGAGGACCTCGAAAGGCTGCCGACAGATCCAGAGGCGTTGAAAACGCGGATCGCCGAGCTTCAGGGGCGTGACGACGACATGGCCGCATCTGAGCAGCGAGGTGACCCCACCCGCACCCTGGTCGCGCTGATCTCGGAGCTGCCGGCGCCTTCAGAGGTCCGTTCCGCGGCGTTCCGGGCACTCGCCGCGATGCCGGGAATCGAGAGCGCGGGTGCGGTCGAAGGCGGGCAGGAACTGCGGTTCCCTGATCCTGATGACGATCCTGATAGCGATCCTGCTGACCGGGCGGAGATCAAAATGGTCGTCGATCCCGAGACCGCTCAGGTGACTCGCACCAACTGCCTCGAAACCAACGACGGAGGCGTGATGGTGAGCGGCCGTGGACCCGTCTCCGTGACCGCCGAATGGACGGACCAGCCCCCTCAGTAGGGGCTGGTCGAGCGGCCCAAGACTCCCACCACCCCGTACGGAGACGGCAGAGCGACTCTGCCGTCTCCTGAGCAGTGCCGCCGCGTTCAGAGACGGAGGTCGAGCGCGGCGGCTCGGCAGGTTTCGCATCTCGCGGGCGCGTGGTCGCGGCCGTGGGCGAACGCGAAAGAGACCATTTCCCCTCGCACGCAAGGCAGATCATGATTTTAGGTAAGTCGCTCCTTGCCGCTGTCATGGCAGGAACGATCGCAGGCATCACACCGGCAGCGGCGGCGGCACCGGCCCCGCAGGCTCCCTCTCGCCAGGCGAACGCGGTGACCCTGATCACCGGTGACCGGGTCGTGGTCACCGGCAAGAGCTACCGGGTGGATCCCGGACCCGGCCGGCGGGAAGTCGGCTTCACGAGCCAGGTACGCGAAGGACACCTGTACGTGATCCCGTCGGATGCCCAGCCCCTGGTCGCCCAGGGCCTGCTCGACCGGCGGTTGTTCGACGTCACCCAGCTCCTGGAATGGCACTACGGCGACGCCGACACGCCGGACATCCCGCTGATCACGCAGTCGGGCACGGGCCCGGCCCCTGCGCTCAGGGGCGCGCAGGGCTCCCGGCAGCTCGCCGGCCTCGGCATGACCACGCTTCACGTGCCCAAGAGCGGCGCGGCTCAGACCTGGAAGGATCTGACAGCGGGCGCCCGTACTCTGGCCGCGGGCACGACGAAGATCTGGCTGGACGGCCGCCTCTCCTACAGCCTCGACCAGAGCACCACACAGATCGGCGCCACCGAGGCATGGAAGCAGGGCATGACCGGCGAGGGCGTCACGGTCGCCGTTCTCGACTCCGGCTACGACCCCGACCATCCGGATCTGAAGGGCGTGGTGGCGCAGGAGCGCAACTTCAGCGACGACCCCGACATCCGCGACCCCATCGGCCACGGCACCCATGTCGCCTCGATCGTCGCAGGTAACGGGGAGAAGTACCGGGGCGTGGCCCCGGGCGCCAAGCTCGCCGTCGGAAAGGTGGGCGACGCCTGGGGTGCGGCCGACTCCGCGATCATCGCGGGTATGGAATGGGCCGCTCTCGAGGTCAAGGCCAAGGTCGTCAACATAAGTCTCGGTGAGCCGGACGCCCCCGAGATCGACCCCGTGGAACAGGCGGTGAACACGCTGTCCGAGCGGACGGGCACGTTGTTCATCGTGGCGTCGGGAAACACCTTCCGGGACCCGGTGATGAGCCCCGGCAGCGCGGACGCCGCCCTCACCGTCGGCGCCGTCGACAGGAAGGACCGGGTGGCCCCGTTCTCCAGCACCGGCCCCCGCCTGGGCGACCACGCCGTCAAACCGGACCTCACCGCACCGGGCGTCGGCATCGTCGCGGCGGCGGCCGCCGGCACCGCCGACGACACACACGTCGCGAAGAGCGGCACCTCCATGGCCGCGCCGCACGTGGCCGGGGCCGCGGCCATCCTCGCCCAACGGCATCCTGACTGGACCGGCCGGCAGCTCAAGGCCGCGCTGGCCGGCAGCGCCGCTTCTTCGCCGGGCGCCACGCCGTACCAGCAGGGCACCGGACGGGTGGATGTGGTCCGCGCCCTGAAGCAGCAGGTCGTGGCCCAGACGGCGGACACCTGGGCCGCCTTCCCCTGGGACGGCCCGGACGAACGCACGAAGACCGGGACCATCACCTACACCAACTCCGGCGACGCCCCGGTCAGCCTCGACCTGACCGCCGAGGGCGACGTGCTGAAGCTCTCCACCCAGCGGATCGAGGTGCCCGCCGCCGGACAGGCGTCGGTCACGCTCACCATCGACGCGAACGGCAAAGCCCCCGGCGACTATGTCGGGACGATCACCGCCACCTCGGGCGATACCGTGATCCGCACCCTGGCGGGTGCGTACGTCGAGCCGGAGTCCTACAACGTCACCATCACCGTCATCGGCAAGCAGGGCGAACCGGTCGACCCCATGATGGCTCAGGTCTATGACGCGAAGACCGGGGCCATCGTCGACCCGATGTTCGAGAACGGTGTGGCCACAGTACGGCTCGCCAAGGGCGACTGGAACTTCTACACCGAGATCGGGGAGAAGGTCGATGGGAGGTTCACCTACACCATCGCCGACTTCCCGCTGCGGGTCGATGGCAGCGACCTTCAGTTGACGGTGGACGCCCGCCAGGGCAAGGCGGCCAAGATCACCGTCGACGATCCGAGTGCCGAACTTCCGAGTTCGTTCGAGTTCGGGCTGTTCCATGGCGCATGGAACTCATTCGGGTCGCGGGGCGGCGTGGACATCACCAACAGGTTCTTTGTCGTTCCCGTTCAGCAGCCAGGTCTGACCTACACCTTGAGAACCCTGTGGCTGAGCAAGGACGTGTCTCCCAGCCCTTACGTCTACGACCTCGTTGACTATCGCACCGGCGGCATTCCTGACAATCCCACCTACGACGCCAGGCAGCAGGATCTGGCGAAGGTCTCCACGACCTACCGGGCCTCGGGAGTGGCGGCCACGGGGACGCCGATGGCTGGACCACATTACGAGGAATTCCCGGCCATGAATTTGATACCACTGGTCGGCGACCTTCCCCTGCCCGGCACGCTCATCCAGTACCGGACCCCCGGGCTGACCTACGCAAGCGGTCTTCAGGTCGGCACCGCCGTGACCTTCGACGGCGGAACGCTCATGAAGCGCGGACAGACCAGCGACGTCTGGAACGCCGCGGTCACCGGTCCGTCGTTCCTGCTGCCGGGCGGCAGCCGTACCGGCGACACGCTGACCTTCTCCGCGTTTGGGCTGTTCGCCGACGCGGGCGCGGGCAGAACGGGCGCGGACGCCGCCGCCACCGGCACCGCCACCCTCGCCAAAGACGGGAAGGTACTGGTCACGACCGACATCGACAACTGTGAGGTCTACCAGGCGGAAGAGTGCGAGCTCCGCGCCGACCTTCCCGCCGGGTCCGGTGCCTACACGCTGACCGCGTCGATGCGCAGGCAGGTGCCGTACTCGACGCTCTCCACCGGGGTGGAGTCCGTATGGAAGTTCCGGTCCGCGACCAAGGCGAAGGAACAGCCGCTGCCGCTGACGGCGGTCCGTTACAGCCCCGCCGGCCTGGATGAATCGAATCGCGCCAAGCCGGGCAGCACGACGCGCCTGCCCATGTGGATCGAGCGCAACCTCGGCTTCATCGGGGCGGAGACGACGTCGGTCCGGCTGGAGGTGTCCTCCGACGACGGGGCGCACTGGCGCCAGATCCCGATCGTCCGCACCGGCTCGGGCTGGACCGCCATGGTGCCGAACCCGCGTACGGCCGGATTCGTCTCCCTCCGTGCGGTGGTGACCGACACGGCGGGCACCGGCCTGACCCAGACGATCACTCGCGCCTACGCCGTCGGCTGACCGACGATCGCGTCACGCTTCCCCGGGCCCGGCTTCCTTCCGGGCCGGGCCCGGGGGGAAGTGACTGATCCGGGCGAGGAGCCGCCGGCTCTTCTGCGACAACTCTCACTGCCCGGCAAAGACGTTCGTTGAGCAGATCCCTCATCTGATCAAGCAGTGTCGGCGGGCTTCGGCGGGGGTGGCCGGCGGCGGCACCCGTGACTGGGCGTGTGTCGACCAGGTCCAGGGCAAGGGGTTCCCCGGTCAGGGGGCCTGGCTCACTCATGTCCTAATGCTACATCATCGTGTTGACGCGTTAGATTACTCATCGCTATAACTAACGCATCATCTTCAATGAAAGGCATTAGAAGTGACGTTCTCCTTGGTCGCCCGCACCACCCACCGCCACCTCGACGTCGATGGTGTCCGCGTCTTCTACCGCGAGTCGCTGCCCGAGCGGTCTGGCGCGCCGGTCCTGCTGCTCCTGCACGGCTTCCCATCGGCCTCGCACCAGTTCCGCCGCCTCATCGACGTGCTGGGCACCCGCTACCGGCTGATCGCGCCCGACTATCCCGGCTTCGGGCACACCGAGGCCCCGGCCGACTTCACCTACTCCTTCGACCGGCTCGCCGACATCACCGAGGGCTTCGTCCAGAAGCTCGGCCTGACCCGCTTCGTGATGTACGTCTTCGACTTCGGCGCGCCCATCGGGTTCCGGCTCGCCGAGCGGCACCCCGAGTGGATCGCGGGCCTGGTCGTGCAGAACGGCAACCTCTACGAGGAGGGCTTGTCCGCCGGAGCCCGCGACTTCATCGCGCTGCGCCCCGACCAGCCCGGTGCCGAGGACACCATCCGCGACCTGCTCACCCTGCCCGGCACGCGCGGCCAGTACGAGACCGGCGTCGCGGACCCCGAACTCCTCGCCCCCGAGGGCTGGACCCTCGACCAGCACTTCCTCGACCTGCCCGGCCGCAAGGAGGCCCAAGTCGCGCTCGCCTTCGACTACCACTCCAACGTTGAGCGGTACGGCACCTGGCAGGAGTGGCTGCGCACGCACACCCCGCCCACCCTCATCACCTGGGGCGCGAACGACCCGTTCTTCCCCGAGCCCGGCGCACACGCCTACCTGCGCGACCTGGCCGACGCCGAACTCCACGTCCTCGACACCGGCCACTTCGCCCTCGAGGACCACCTCCCGGGGATCGCCCCGCTCATCGCCGACTTCCTGGACCGAGTGTGGGGCCGACCGTGAGGCGTCCCGCTGCCGGGCTGGCGGTGTTGTTCACGGTCGCGTTGACCACCATCACCACCGAGACGCTTCCGATGGGTCTGCTGCCGCAGATGAGCCACGGCCTTGGGGCGTCGCAGGACCGGATCGGCTGGCTGGTGGGCGGCTACTCACTGATCATCATCGCCTTCAACCTCGGCATCACCGCCGGTTCGACGCTCGGCGGCCAGACGCCGAGGCACCAGGACCCGGGGCGGCGGATGGCCGCCGCCCCGGGTCCGGCCCCGTCAGCGCAGGCCGAAGGCGCGCGTCACGGTGTGCTTGAGCCGGTTGCCCGCCTCGTCCCACGCCTCGACCTTCAGGCCGACCGCTCCCTTGGTGTCGGCGAGCTTCGGGTACTTGGCGGAGGCCCGGTAGGTGCCGTCGTTCTGCCGTTTCACATCGACGGGCTGCCAGGTGGCGCCGTCGTCGGTGCTCGCCCACAGCTTGATCCCGGCGATCTTCGGCATCGCGCCCCCCGACGGGGAGCGATAGGGATCGACGGTGAAGTGGTGGGTCCTGCCGGCCGGCACGGTGTTGTCCATCCCCAGATCACGGCCGAGGTCGTAGCCGACGAACACGGCCTGCGTCGGCCCGCACTCCTTGGCCCAGCCCTGGACGACCTGGCTGACGCAGATGAGCCCGGGCTGCGGCGTGCCCTTGACGGGCCGGGAGGCGAAGGTCCACTCGGCCTCTTCCCCGTCCTTCTTCGCGGTGAGCCGGTAGGTGCCGGCGCCCTCGGGGATGGTGAAGGCGGGCGCGTTTTTCAGCGCCGGGTTGAGCGGAGCCCGCGGGAGCTCCACGTCGTCCCGGTAGAACCTCACCTCGTAGGCCGGGTTGAGCAGGCCCGGGCTCCAGAACCGGTCGCTGAAGTCCCTGTCCTCCAGCACCCCGCTCGTGACGCCGATCTCGGCCCACAGCACGTCGCCCTCCACGCAGATGGCGCAGCGCAGGGTGGTGCCCTGCCGCGTTCCCGGCGCCGCCTTCGGGTCGGGGATCGACAGCGCCTTCGCCGGAGCCGACGCGGCGCCGAGCGTGCTGGGCGTGGCGAACCACTGCTGACCGGTGCGCCCGGGACGGTCGAACGCCTCCACCCGGTACCGGGTCCCGTACGTGGTGACCTCGTCGAGGCCGCGCGCGGTCATGCCGTGCAGGTGTGTGATCTCCGGATCGAGCGGGCCGACCCACTCCGGCCGGCTGAGGGGCCCGGTGAAGGCGGTCGCGCCTTGATCGGACACCATCGTCGCCGTCACGAAGAGGTCGTCCTGCTTCCAGATGTAGCGGAAGTCCTCGAAGGTGGCCGGCTCGGAATAGTGCACGTCCAAATCCACCTGGGCCAGGTCCCTCGTGCCGAGTTCGTACCGCATCGAGGCGGGGACCCTGCCCTCCACGTACGGCTTGAGCACGTAGGTGTAGGGAGTCTCGGGAGTCCCGGTCACCTTGACCGTGACCGGCCCGGAGGCGAGGCGTTCGCGCAGGTCCATGGCCTCCTTGTTGGACAGCGAGATGTTGCTGATACCCACGGGCTTGGGGTCGCCGGTGAGCGGCTTCTGGGTGATGCCCAGCGGGATCGTGCAGTTCGTGCCCTTCCCGGGGAAAGCGGCGATGCCGGCGGCGCCGGCGTCCCTGATCGGGCCGACCAGCTCGACCGGCAGGCCGCAGAGCGCACCGAACACGCCGTCGCTGAGGCCGGTCTCCAGCAGCGCCAGCTTGCCGCGCAGGTCGAGCCCGGCGAGGTCCTCGGGCCCGCCCCGGCCGACGTCGACGACCTGCAGGTCCCGCGTTCCGGTGAACGGCACGAAGCCGGGGTGGTAGCTCTGCTGGCCGCGGCGCTCGTGCTGCGGCGTGGCCGGGTGCAGCGTGGCCGGCTTGTGCCCGGTCACGCGCATGGCCACCTCGGACTGCCCCAGCGTCCACGCGATCGCGAACCTGAACGCGCCCTTGGTGACCTTCTCGGTCGGCAGGACCCACATCTTGTCCCACGGCCCGGAGGGGAAGGATCCCGCCCAGGTCTCGCCGCCGGCGACGGTCCGCTGGAAGTAGCCGTATGGGGTGTTGTTGAGCGGCTCGGCCGGCTTTGGGGTGCCGAAGCTCACCTGCGAGGTTTTCCTGACGTCGAACGTGATCTCCGTGTCGCCTGTGATGGCGACCTGCGGGTTCATCAGCCAGGCGGTGTTCTTCCTGTCGTCGCCGTCGGCCCAGGAGGCGAGCTGGGTCACGCTCACGGTCCCCTCGGGGACGCGGACGGCGACGGTGCCCTCGCCCACGAGCGCCTGGTCTTCGAGGAGGCCCCGGCTCCCGTCCACGTCGATGACGAACTGGTCGCTCGGGTTGAGCGGCTTGCCGTCCCTGCCGATGGTGTGCACGGTCAGCGTATGCGTCGGGGCCTCGCGTACGGCGCCCACGGGCGTGGTCACCCGCACGTCGCCGGCCTGCGCGACGACCGCCCCGGTGTAGCGGCCGTACTCCAGGTCGGCGGGGTCCAGCGTGACGGTGGTCGTGGCCATGCCGGACGCGGGGACGGTCAGCGAGGACTCCGTCGTCAGCGAGCCCTCCATCGCCGGCCCGCGCACGTCGCGCAGCGCGCCGGTCAGCGTGAGCGTGACCGGCTCCGAGCCCAGGTTGACGTAGCTGATCTTCCGTTCGAGCTTCGTGCCCGGATCGCTCACCGAGGTGAAGTCGGCGGCGGAGGTTGTGGCGAAGACCGTCTGCCGGTGCGCGCGGACCAGGTCGACCCGACCGGCGCCCTGCTCGTACGCCGCGAACCCGTCGTCCTTGGCCGTCGACATCAGGGCCGTCTTGATCAGCGGCCCCTTCCAGTCGGGGTGCTGCTGGGCCATGATCGCCGCTGCTCCGGCCACGTGCGGGGTGGCCATCGAGGTGCCGTTCGCCCTGGTGTAGTACTCGTCGACCGGGGTGCCCATCGAGGTGCCGGCCGCGCGGCCGGCCGCGATGCCGACGCCGGGGGCGGCGATGTCGGGCTTCAGCGCCATGTCGCCGAAGCGCGGGCCCTGACTGGAGAAGCCGGCCAGTTTGTCGTCCTTGTCGACGGCGGCCACAGTGAGGGCCGCGTCGGCCACGCCGGGGGAGCCGATCGATCCGACCTTGCCGTCGTTGCCGGCCGCGATCACGAACAGCGCGCCCGTCGCGGCGCTCAGCTCGTTGACGGCCTGGCTGGTCGGGTCGGTGCCGTCGGTGACGTCGCCACCGAGGCTCATGCTGATCACCTTGGCGCCGCCGGCGGTCGCCCACTCCATGCCCTCGACGACCCAGGATTCCCGGCCGCTGCCGCCGTTGCTGAGCACCTTGCCGATCAGGAGGTCCGCGCCGGGCGCGACGCCCTTGTTCTTCTCTCCTGACGCGGCCCCGCTGCCCGCGATCGTGGTGGCCACGTGGGTGCCGTGTCCGCCGAGGTCCTGTACGGCCTCGCCGGGCACGAACGACCGGGAGTCGGCGACCTTCCCCTTCAGGTCGGGGTGTCCGGCGTCGACACCGGTGTCCAGCACCGCGACCTTGACCCCGGAACCGTCGTGGCCGCCCGCCCAGGCCTCCGGCGCGCCGATCATCGGGACGCTCTCCGCGAGGTCCACCTTGATCTTGCCGTCGAGCCAGATCTTGGCGATCCCGCCGCTGAGCTTGGCCGCGCCGGGGGCGAAGGAGCCGCGTACGGCCTGCCAGAACGTGCCGGACTCACCCTTGGTCACCTCGACCGACGCCCCGTGGATGCTCTCCAGGGTGTGAGTGGGCGCGCTGGCCGGTAGGGCGTCGGCCGAGCCCTTGAGCGTGGCAGCCGGGGGCGTGCCCTGGTACTGCACGATGACCGGGACCTGCGCGGTCGCGTCGTCGGTGTAGCCGTTCTCGGCCAGGTACTTCACGTTGAACAGCCGGCGGTCGAGCTTGCCCGCGTCGACGGCCGGCATCGCGTCGCTCGGCAGGACGTAGACGCCGTCGGGGCCGCTCAGCGTGGCGAGCGTGGGCAGGTCGCCGTCCGGCCGGGGGACCGGTTCGGTGTCGACGGCGTACCTGCCGCCGCCGGTGTCGGTGAGTTTGACCTTGTCTCCGGTGATCAGGGTGATGGCGTGGACACCGGCCCCCAAGCCGGACAGCGAGACGGACGGCGGGGCGGACGGGGGAGCGGTGGCGGCCGGTTCCGGCTCGGCCTGGGCGGCCGGTGGGGGAAGCGCCGCGAGCAGCGCGAACACGGTCGCGGCGGCGCACAGCGAGTTCTTCATGGACACAGGGGGACTGCCTTTCCGCGGGGGGTGACGCTCATACCGGCTCGAAGCCGTCAGGAGGCGCGGGTTCGGACTCCGCGTCCGGCGCGGGTTCCGACTCCGCGTCCGGCTCGGCTTCGGTCTCTGGTTCGGGGGCGGGGTCTGGCTCGGGCATGGAGCAAGCGTCGTCGCTGCCGGGCAGGTGGAGTTATGGGGAATCCCTGGGGAAAACTCCCCAATTCACCGGTAGAAGAGGGCCAGCTCCGTGCGCGACCGGGCTCCGACCTTGCGCATGGCGGCGCTGAGATGCTTGTCCACCGTCTTCGGTGACAGGAACATCTCCTTGGCGATCTCCTGGTTGGTCAGCCCCGTGGCGGCCAGCCGGGCGACCTGCTCCTGCCGCGAGGACAATGCCGAACCCCGCCCCTCGCGCGGCTGGGTGAGCTGCGGGAGGCGTACCCCCCACGTCCGGCCGAGGAGGCTGGCCCGGTCGAGATCCCACCGGGCGCCGAGTTCCGCGTACGCGGCGGTCGCCGCCCGCAGGATCGGTCCGCCGGCCGGGTCCCCGGCGCTGAGCAGGCAGGCCGCCGCCTGCTCGTCCGCCTGCGCGGCGTCGTAGGCCGCGGGGAGCGCGCGGAAACCCTCCGCGGCGGCGGAGAGTGACCGGGCGGCTTCGGCCCACCGCTGGTCCGCCGCCCGCAAGAGTCCGCGGGCCTGCCCCAGCGCGGGAGCGGCCAGCGGCGCGTCCAGTCCGCGCAGACGCCCGTCATAGCGGTCCACCAGCTCGGCGGCGTCATTCGCGCGCCCGGCCGCGAGCAACGCCTCCACGAGCGCCGGTACCGCGCGCACGCCCGCCGGCCACATCTCCTTGTCCTCCCACACGCGTACCGCGGCGGCCGTCTCCGTGATCGCCGCGTCGTGCTCGCCGCGGGCGGTGGCCAGCCGGAGCAGCATCGAGACGGGCAGGGGCAGCAGGTCGAAGTCGCCGAACACGAACGCCCGCCCGACGACGTCGCGCAGGGCGTCCAGTGCGAGATCAAGGCGTCCCGGGGCGGGCGCCAGGCACGCCGTCACCATGTCCACTTGGACGCTCTCGTGTGGAGGGGCGTCGCCCTGCCTGCGCAGAGCGTCCACCATCGGGCGGAGCCTGCCCCACGAGCCGCGGCAGTAGTCGACGATGGCCAGCCTCGACCTGGTCCGTTGCTCGCTGACGCCCTGCAGGTCGGGGTCGGTGGTGTCCAGCGCCGTCTCCAGCAGGTTGCGGGCGAGGTCGTGGTGACCGGCGTAGCAGGCGTCCTCGGCGATGGAGCGGTACGCGTTGGCCTCCTGGTAGTCGCGTGCGCGGCCGTGCGTCTCCGCGCGGACCTGTTCGGTGAGTTCGACCCAGCGCGTGTCGCCCATCAGGGCGAACACCATCGCCAACTTGCTCAGGATCAACAGCCGCATGGTGCGGTTCTCGATGGAGGGCAGGAGGCCGAGCGCCTGGTTGAGCCGGTCGCGCTCCACCTCGGGCGGGACGTCCGGCACGATCGGCAGTCCCAGCAGAACCAGCGCCCACGCGGCCAGGTCGGGACGGTCGCCCAGGTCCTCGATGGCCGCGGCCAGAACGCTGTTCCTTTGAGTGGGATCTTCCCGGCTCACCTCGGCGTGCATGCCCGACAGGAAACGCAGCTCGCCGCGGAGCGTGGTCGGCAGCTCGTGGCGGAGCGCTTCGGTGATCAGCTCGCGCACCTGCGGGAAAGGCAGCACCTGCAGGGCCGCCCAGCCCAGGCGCACGGTGAGCCGCGCCCGCCGTACCGGATCCAGCTCCGCGTTGCGCAGCAGGTCTTCGAGCAGTCGGGTGGCCTCGGCCTCGTCGCCGAGGGCGTCCGCCTGCTCGGCCGCCCTGGCGGCCGCGTCCGCCCACTCGGGCATCCTGCCCGCCTGCCGCAGGTGGTGCGCCATCTGTCCGAGCGGCGCCTGCCGGAGTCCCCGTACGGCCTCCGCCGCGGCCGCATGCATCACCCGCCTGCGTCCCACCGGGATCGCCTCGTAGACGGCCTGCGCCGCCAGTACGTGCCGGAACCCCACCGTCCCTTCCTGCTCGGCCAGCAGCCCGGAGTCGAGCGCGCCGTCCATCGCCTCGGGCCCGGGCCGGCCGGCCGCGTGCGCCAACACTGAGACGGGTACCGCGAGCTGGAGCACCGCGGCGGTCTCCACCACGGCCCGTGCCTCGGCGGGCAGCCGGGACACCCGTTCCTGTACCGAGGCGCGCACGCCCACGGGCACGTCCAGCGCGTCGAGGGCGCGGCGGGCCCAGCCGCCCTCCCATTTGATCAGCGCGCCGCGCGTGCGCAGCAGCGCGAGCAGTTCCTGTACGGCCAGCGGCAGCCCCGAGGCCCGCGCGCGCAGATGCTCCGCGAACTCCTCCGTCACCTCGTTCACACCCAGGATCGCCGCGGCGAGCACGCGGGTCTGCGCCGTGTCGAGCGGAGCGAGCGCCAGGTGCTCGTGCGTGACCGAGTCGGGCGGGCGCGCCGTCAGCGCGCGAACGGGGGCGGCCGCCTCGTCGCCCCGGTAGGTCAGCACCACCGACAGCGCGCGCTGCGGAGTTCCCAGCAGGTAGCCCAGGAACTCGACGGTCTGCTCGTCCGCCCAGTGCAGGTCCTCCACCACCAGGACGGCGGGGCAAAGCGCGGCCAGGACCTCGACCAGGCCGCGGAACAGCCGGTGCCGGTCGGCGGCCCGGTTCTCCAGCGGCGGCGGCGGTTCCGGGAGCACCGCTTCGAGTTCGGGCAGGAGTCCGCGCAGCGCTCCCGCCACCGGCGAGAGGGCGGCGCCGGTCAGGTCGGCGGCGCGGCCGCGCATCGCCTCCACGATCGGGCCCAGCGGGAACGGTTCCCTGATCTGGCCGCAGCCGCCGCTGAGGAGGCGGCGATCCGCCAGCTCGGGCCGGGTGGCCAGCTCGGCCAGCAGTCGTGACTTGCCGATGCCCGCCTCGCCCTCGACGACGGACACCGAGGGGGCCGCGGTCACCGCGGCGACGATCCTTTCCAGCTCTCGATCCCGGCCGACCAGGAGGGGCGACACCGTCCTGCCGAGAGCCTCGGGGTCGTTCACCGGCACCAGCCGCGCATCTCTCACCGTGCCCTGATCGTCATGCAGGCCATGTGATCATGCCATTCAACCCCAAAGGATGATAAAAGTCACGGGCGTTGCACGGCCGGTTCGCGGGCACGACCGGCGCGGCCCCGACACGACCGGGGGACCGCCGACATCCGCGAACCGACGTGACAGTGACGGCCTGGGCGCGCACAGCGGCCGGCGGTACGCGCCCACACGCGCCCACCAGCCGGGGTTCACCTTCGGGCTATTTCCTGCCTGCCAAGGTGTGGGCGACGAGGGCGTTGGCGTGACCGTGCCCGAGGCCGTGCTCGGTCTTGAGCCAGCTGACGAGCTCCATGTGCTTGGTCAGGGGCGAGGAGTCGATGAGGTCGATCCATTCCTGGATGGGGCGCCCGTACTTCTTCTCGATCGAGGGGAAGTAGCTGGTGGGGTCGCCCTTCGGCGGAGTGGCCATGTCGGGAGGTCCGTTCTGCTCGTCGGGGTGTCAGGCTAGGGCCGCGTGGACGAGGTCAGCGCCGGGAGTGGGGCCGGGCGGGCTGGTAGGTCAGGTCCAGCACGCCGGTGGTGAACGTGGCGGACCGGGCGAGTTCGAGCGACACCCGGTCGGTGCCCTCAGGGAAGAGCCGCTCTCCGGTGCCCAGCACGATCGGGTGGATCAGCAGGCGGAGCTCGTCGATGAAGCCCGCGTACAGCAGCATCCGGGTCAGGGTGAGACTGCCCGTCAGGTGGATGTTCTTTCCCGGCTGCCGCTTGAGTTCGACCAGGCTGCCGATGACGTCCCCGGCGATCAGGGTCGAATTCGTCCAGTCGGCTCTGTCCAGGGTGGTCGAGACGACCAGCTTGTGAATGCTGTTGATCTGGTCGGCCAGCTCGCCGGTCTGATGCGGCCAGACCGCGGCGAACGACTCATAGGTCACCCGGCCCAGCAACAGAGTGTCCGCCGCGGCGTGCATCGACCCGACCGCCGCGGCCATCTCGTCGTTGAGGTACGGGAAGTGCCAGCGATCCGGCGCTTCCACGACACCATCGAGCGACATGAACAGTCCGGCCACGACTTTGCGGGCATCGGCCATCCGCTTCCCCCTCTGCTTGGGCGCGATTCATTCGCGCACCGCGGATCAGTTACTCCGAATGGACACGACACGGGTCGTGTCCCCGAGACAGTGTACGAAGATCGTCTTGGCTGTCAACACGATACGTGTCGTTTCCTGTAGGGTGCTCTCGTGGGCAACACACCGAACGTGGCGCGCCGCAGCGAAAGCAGCCGTCAAGCGATCTTTGCTGCCGCCCGTGAGCTCTGCGTGGAGCGGGGGTACGGGCGCCTCACCATCGAAGCCATCGCCTCTCGCGCGGGCGTGAGCAAGAAGACCATCTACCGTTGGTGGCCTTCCAAGGGCGCGGTCATCCTGGAACTGCTCGACGAAGCCGCGACCATGAAAGCTCACCATCTCGACACCGGCGACCTCGCCGCCGATCTGCGCACTCAGTTGACCGCGGTCATCGGCATGCTCGCGCCGCCGCAGACCTCCGCCCTCGCCGGGGTGATCGCCGAGGCGCTGCACGATCCGGCCCTCGCCCATGACCTGCGCGAACGGCTCATCGAGCCGCGCATCGCCGAGTTCAAGAACCGCATGCGCCAAGCGCAGCGGCAGGGACAGCTAAGCCCGGACGCCGACCTCGATGTGGCACTGGACCTGCTGTACGGTCCCCTTTACCACCGGCTCGCCTTCCACCGCGGCATGCCCGACCCCGCCTACCTCGACACCCTCATCGCGCATGCCCTGCACGCGCTCACCCGGCCGGCGGCGCCCGACCCGGGATCCCCTCCAAGCGAGCGGTGAGCCTGCCGCCCCGACGTCAGATCCGATACCGCGCGCAGGGCCGCTACCGAGCGAGGCCGGCGCGCGGTGCCGCCGACCGGCCGGTCGCTCTCGATGACGCAGTGAGAGCACCGCGGCGGCGGCTCCGGTGACCGCACCGAGCCGCTCGCCGTCTGGTTGAGAGGGCCGTCACCGGAACCCCGCCTACATCAGTGCACGTGGGCGCGGGGGATGTCCTGGGAGCTGAGGAGTCGCTGAAGGCGCTCCAGGCCCGTCTGCAGGCTCTGGTCGTCCAGGGCGTAGGAGAGGCGGAGGCAGCCGGGGGCGCCGAAGGCTTCGCCCGGGAGGAGGGCCACGGAGGCCTCGTCCAGGATGAATGTCGCCAGCTCGGCGGTGGTGGTGAAGGAGTGGCCGAGGATTGACCGGGTGAGCAGGCGCTTGACCGAGGGGAAGCAGTAGAAGGCCCCGGTGGGGGTGGGGCAGTCGACTCCGCGTATCCCCTGGAGCACATCGACCATGAGCCGGCGGCGGCGATCATAGGCGGCCAGAACGTCGTCGAAACCCGGGCGGCCCGCGCGCAGGGCCGCGATAGCGGCGACCTGGGCGACGTTGGCGACGTTGGATGACATATGCGATTGCAGGTTGACGGCCGCCTTGACCGCCGCGGTGGGACCGTACAGCCAGCCGACCCGCCAGCCCGTCATGGCGTACGTCTTCGACACGCCGCCGATGACGATGCACCGATCCTCGATGTCCGGAGCGGCTACCGGCATGGATTGGGCTGTCGCGCCGTCGTACACGAGGTGCTGGTAAATCTCATCGCTGATCACCCAGATTCCCCGCTGCGCCGCCCAGTTTCCGATGGCCCGGGTCTCCTCGGGTGTGTAAACGGTTCCCGTCGGGTTGGCGGGGGAGCCGAAGAACAGCACCTTGGTTCGCGGAGTGACGTGCGCCTCAAGGAGTTCGGGCGTCACCTTGAAATCCTGGTCGGCGTCGCTGTGCACGGGGACCGGGGTCGCGCCGGCGAGGCGTACGGCCTCCGGATAGGTGGTCCAATAGGGCGCCGGAATGAGTGCCTCGTCGCCGGGATTCAGCAGGACCATGCAGGCGAGATACACGGCCTGCTTCGCTCCGTTGGTGACCAGCACGTCCGTGTCATTGATGGCAAGGCCCGTATCCGCCAGGACGGTCTGGGCGATCAAATGGCGCAACTCCGCCAGTCCGGCCGCCGACGTGTATCGATGATTGACGGGATCCGGGCAAGCCCGCTGGGCGGCCTCGACGATGTAATCCGGGGTGGGGAAATCCGGCTCACCCGCGCCGAAACTCACGATGCGGTATCCGGCCGCGCGCAGCTCGGCCGCCCGGGACGAAACCGCCATGGTCGCCGATCCGGCGATCGCGCTCGCTCGGTCACTCAATCCGATAGACATGGTTCTCCTCTTACTTCGACGAAAATTCGGCCAGGGTCTTGAGGAAGATGTCGTTCTCATCGGGATGTCCGACGCTTACGCGCAACCATCCGGCCGGGCCCACGTCGCGTACCAGCACGCCTTGCCGGGCCAGCCACGCCGCCACCGCGGAAGAGTCGGCGCCGGTGTCGAAGAGCAGGAAGTTCGCGTCGCTCGGCACGACCGCGTGGCCGGCGCCGACCAGAGCGTCGCGCATTCTCTGGCGCTCGGCGAGAACGCTCGGGATATGCGCGAGCAGTTCATCGGCCTGTTCGAGGGCGGCGAGCGCGACCGCCGCCGTCAGCGTCGACAGATGGTACGGCAGGGCGACGATACGCAAAGGGGCCAGCACGTCGGGTGAGGCGAGCAGGAACCCGACGCGTATCCCCGCGAAACCGAACGCCTTCGACATGGTCCGGGAGATCACCAGCCGTGGATGTTCGGCGAGGAGGCCAGCCCGGCTGCCGATGGCGGAGAACTCCACGTATGCCTCGTCAAGCACCACCAGCCCCGGCGCGGTCCGCAGGACGACGTCCAGCGTCGCCCGATCCAGAGGCGTCCCCGTCGGATTGTTGGGCGCGCAGAGGAAGATGATGTCAGGCCGGTGCCGTTCGACCGCGGTGGCCGCCGCCTCACGGGTCAGGCCGAAATCCGGTCCGCGGTCAGCTGATATCCATCGAGTTCCGGTTATCGTCGCGATTTGCTCGTGCATCGAATACGTGGGCCCGAATCCAAGGGCCGTACGGCCGGGCCCGCCGTACGCCAGGAGCAGGTGCAGCAGTACCTCGTTGGAGCCGTTTCCCGGCCACACCATCTCGGCTCGCACGCCATGTCCGGTATACCGCGCCAATGCGGCTCGCAGCGTGCCGAGGTCGGTGTCCGGATAACGGTTCGCGGTCGCCAGCGCCAGGGAGGCCGCCGAACGCAACACCTCAAGGTGACGTCCTTCGGGAGGACGTGGACTCTCATTGTTGTTCAGCAGCGCGACCGGGTCGACCGGCGAGGAAAACGGCCGGGTGTTGTACGGGCGGACCGTACGCAGGTCGTCCCGGACAGGTAGGGCGGGCATTCAATCTCCGCTTGTGTCTTGTGATCCGGTGATACGCGCGACAAGGCGCTGCATGGACGTTTTCCAGTTGCTTTCCAGCTCGCGGGTCGCCGTCGCCAGATCCTGCTCTTGAAGGGCCGCGGCGATACGCTTGTGCTGTTCGATGGACTCACGAACAATCTGCGGGTCGCCAAGATAGGCATGCTCATATCGATGGACGATGCGTTTGGTGTCGCCGATCATTTCAAGAAGCCGGCTGTTCGGGCAGGCCGCCAGCAGGCCCGCATGCCACTCGTCGTCGGCGCGCTGCACCTCGCGGACGTCTTCGGCTGCCGCCATGTTCTCTGCGGCCTCGATGAGCTGCGGCGCATGCCGGGCGAGTTCCGCGGGATCGGAAAGCGTGATCGCGAGCACTTCGAGCTGGGCGATGATCGGGTAGGTCTCGCGGACCTCCTGCTCGCTCAGGGGAGAGACCCAATACCCCCGGTTCGGGCGGGCGTCGAGAATGCCTTCCTGTGCCAGGCTCGCCAGCGCCTCACGCAGCGGCGTCCGGCTGACGCCGATCTCCGCCGCGAGGTGCACCTCGTTGATGCGGGTGCCCACTGGATATTTGCCTCGGAGAAGGCGGTCAAGGACCTCGTCCCTGACTTGCTCGCGCAAGAGTCTGCGATCGACCGCCATTGTTCCGCCTCCGGCAAAAGCTACTGATGATGTCAGATCCAGAGCATACTACATACTGAACTCAGAGTGCAGAAGCGCTAGGCTGGCGACCCCATCCCCACACCTCTGGAGGTCGCGCCATGCCTGGCTGCGCCATCATCCAGTCACTGAGAACCGCCTACCCGAACGCGTTCAGTGATGACCCATGTGACGCGCCACGACGATTCCACCGATCGATGCCGGGTTACGCCCGCACCCCTCTCGTCGAATCGCCTGAACTGGCGCGTCGGACGGGAACGGGGCGAGTCCTCGTCAAGAACGAGCAGCACCGCCTGGGGTTGCCGTCGTTCAAGATCCTCGGCTCATCCTGGGGGATCCACCGTACGCTGTGCGAACGTCTGGGCCTCGACCCGGCGATCTCGTTCGAGGAACTGCGTCACGCCGTCGGGCCGCTACGCGACCATGTGCTGACCTGCGCCACCGACGGGAACCACGGAAGGGCCGTGGCGCACATGGCCGGTCTCCTCGATATGCGCGCCCGCATCTACGTGCCGAACGAGGTGTCGATGGCGCGGTCGGCGGCGATCGAGGGCGAGGGGGCGCAGGTCGTCCGGGTGTACGCGAGCTATGACGACGCGGTGCGCTACGTGGCCGTTCAGGCCGAACGCGACCCCCACGCCATCCTGGTGTCCGACACGGCCTGGCCCGGGTACGAGACGGTGCCGCGACGCGTGATCGACGGCTATTCGACGATCTTTCATGAGGTTGACGAACAGCTGGCCGAGATGGGTCTCGACCCCATGGACACCCCGGACTTGGTGATCGTCCCTGCGGGTGTGGGCGCCTTCGCCGCCGCCGTCGGCCTCCACTTCGGCTCCCGTGCGGCGACGCGCATCGCGACCGTCGAACCCGACACCGCCGACTGCGTACATCGCTCGCTCGCCGCCGGCGTCCGTACGACCGTCCAAGGGCCGCATCGCTCGATCATGGCCGGTCTGAATTGCGGCGAAACGAGCGTGGTGGCCTGGCCGATCCTGCGCGGCACGGTGGACGCGGCCATCACTGTCGACGACCACGGAGTGCGAGAGGCCATGAGGGTCTTCGCCGGTTGTGGGATCGAGTCGGGGGAGAGCGGCGCGGCCTCGCTCGCGGGTGCGCTGCTCGTCTCCGCCGACCGCGAGTTCCGTGAGGGGCTCGGGCTGACACAGGACAGCACGATCCTTCTCCTGAACACGGAGGGTGCGAGCGACCCTGCGAGCTATCGCAGCATCGTGGGAGATCTGAGCGCGGCCAACGGCTGACGCCTCCACAACCGGAGATCACGCTTCGGGTCGGGCCGTATCGGTCCGGCCCGAACTTGTTCCCTGGCCGGACTTTTAGTTCAGTCTCTGAGTATTCGTCTCCTTGACACCTCTTGCACCACCTCTGCATTCTGTGTTCAGCACGCAGTTGGAAGCGCGTGGGGGAACTGCCTCGGCTGCCTGCGTCACACGACTGCCGGATGTCCGGCGTCATTGACGATTCACAAAAGGTGGGATGACCGTGTTCCTACACATCAGAGGCATGGTGGCCATCGGTTTGGCGTCTGTCCTGCTGGTTTCGGTCGCGTCATGCGGCGGTTCCGAAGCCGGCAAGAAGACGGGGGCGTTCTCCGCCGCGATCCTCGAACCGTCCTCGCTCATGCCGGCCAACTACTCCGAGGTCTACGGAGCGCAGGTGGTGTCCGCGCTCTTCACTCCGCTGGTGACGTTCGACATCAAGACCAACGAGACCCGTCTGGAGGTCGCCGAGAGCGTCGAGAGCACCGACAACAAGGTGTGGAAGGTCAGGCTCAAACCCGGCTGGACGTTCCACAACGGCGAACCCGTTACCTCGCGGTCGTTCGTGGACGCGTGGAATTTCGCCGCGAACAAGAAGTCCGCCCAGCTGAACGCGTACGTCTTCGGGGACATCAAGGGCTATCGCGAGGTCGCCTCCGGAGCCGAGGAGACGATGTCCGGCCTGCGCGTCGTCGACGACCTCAACTTCGAGATCGCGCTGGTGAGACCCTGGTCGCAGTTCAGGCAACTGCTGGGGTATCCCGCGTTCTCGCCGCTCCCCTCCGTGGCCTACAAGGACCCGAAGGCCTTCGAACAGCGGCCGATCGGGAACGGCCCGTTCGTCATGGAGGGCGCCTGGCAGCACGACCAGCAGATCACGCTGCGCCGTAACGACTCCTACGCCGGCACGAAGGCCAAGGCGGGGGAAGTCCAGTTCAAGATCTATCAGAGCTTCGACACCGCCTACAACGATCTGCTCGCCAACAACCTCGACGTCCTGCCCGCCATCCCGACCGCGAGGAGCACCGAGGCCAAGAGCCTGCTGGGGGACCGGTTCGGGGAGTCGCCGAGTGGGCGCATGGAATACCTCGGGTTCCCCGTGAACGGCGAGAAGTTCACGTCGCCTGGCGTACGCAAGGCCATCTCGATGGCGATCGACCGGGACGCGATCACCAAGGCGATCTTCAAGGGCACGCGCACACCGGCGACCGGTTTCGTGCCGCCCGTGGTCCCGGGTGCGGCAGCGGACGCGTGTGGAGCCTTGTGCGTTCATGACGCCGCCGCGGCCAAGGCGGCCTTCGACGCGGCGGGGGGCATCCCCGGCGGCAGTTTCACCATCGGCTACAACAGCGACGCCCCGGAGAACAAGGAGTGGGTCGAGGCTGCCGCGCGGCAGATCTCGAAGGACCTCGGCGTGAACGTCGAGACGAAGGCCTATCCCAAGCTCGCGGTGCTGCTGGGAGATCTGAGCAGCGGGAAGGTCGACACCGCCTTCCGTACCGCGTGGACCTTCTACTTCCCCAGCCCCGAGAACTACCTCAAGCCGTTGTTCACTCAGGACGCCGGGGAGAACTTCTCCCGATACCGCAACGACAAGTTCGAGGCGCTGCTGCGTGACGGCGCGGCGGCCAAGGACACGGAGGCCGCCGACGCGAAATACGCGGAGGCGGAGCGGGTGCTTCTCGACGACATGCCGTACGTGCCGCTCTGGTACCAGGGCGTCATGGCGGGGCACTCCAAGCGGGTCAGCGACGTGATCGTGGATTCCTTCCGCAGACTGCGGATCGAATCCGTGGTCGTGAAATAGCCGGCGGAGGACGCACCAGTGTCCCGTTACATCATGAGCCGAGTCCTGCAGGCGGTGCTGGTCTTCGTCGGCGCGACTTTCGTTATCTTCGTCATCACCTTCGCCCTGCCCGGCGACCCGGTGCAGGCCCTGGCCGGTGAGCGAGCCGCCGATCCGGCGTTCGCGGAGGCGATCCGGGCTCGTTACCACCTCGACGAGCCGCTCCTGCAGCAGTACGTCCGCTTCCTGGCCGGGGCCCTCCAGGGCGATCTGGGGCAGACCTACAGCGGCCAGGACGTGGCCCAGATGCTCGGTGAACGGATCTGGGTCAGTGCCCAGCTCGCGGCGTTCGCCCTGGCGTTCCAGATCATCATCGGTGTCGGCGCCGGAGTCCTCTCCGCGCTGCGCCGCAACGGCGTCGCCGACACCGGGGTCCGGATCTTCACCCTCGCGGGGCTCTCGATCCCGTTCTTCGTGACCGCGTTCGTACTCCAGCTCGTGGTCGGCGTGAAGTTCGGCTGGCTCCCGGTAGCCGGAACCGAGGACGGCCTTCTCAGCTACATCATGCCCGGGTTCGTGCTGGGGTCGTTGTCGACGGCCTACGTGGCCCGGCTCACCCGTGGCCAGCTCGCCGAGTCGCTTCGCGAGGACTACGTCCGGATGGCCACAGCCAAGGGCCTGACTCGAGTCCGAGTTGTGGCGCACCACGCGTTGCGCAACAGCCTGATCCCCGTCGTCACGTTCCTCGGCCTCGAAGTGGGCGCGCTGCTCAGCGGCGCCGTCATCACCGAGAGCATCTTCAACATCCCCGGCATGGGCCAAGCCATGGCGCGAGCCGTTTACCTGGGAGAACGCACGACGGTGGTGGGCGTGGTCACCGTCTTCGTGTTCGTCTACGTTGTCGCGAACCTGCTCGTCGACCTGCTGTACGCCGTACTCGACCCGAGGATCCGCTATGCCTGAACTCGCTTCGGCCGCCGGCGTCGTGGAGCGGCGGGGGGTTCCGCAGAGGAAGCGGCGCGGTCATTGGCAGGCGGTCTGGCGAAGGCTCTCCCGCAGCCCGCTCTTCTATCTCTCCGCCGCCCTGCTTGTGGTGATGGTGGGCATGGCCGCCGCTCCGTCCCTGTTCGCGATGGCCGATCCGTACGACTGCGACCTCGGGCGGACACTGGCCGACGCCGGCGCCGGCCAGTGGTTCGGAAGGGATCTCCAAGGCTGCGACGTGTTCTCGCGCAGCGTGTACGGCGCTCGCGCGAGTCTCGGCATCGGCATCGCCGTCTCCCTGCTGACCGGGCTGCTCGGCGGGGTCGTCGGCGCGGCCGCCGGCTATTTCGGCGGTTGGGTCGACGCGGCCCTGTCCAGGATCACCGAGATCTTCCTGGCCATTCCGCTGCTGCTGGGGGCGAGCGTTCTGCTGACGCTGTTCGGCACGTCGGGCAGCGGCACGTGGACGGTGATCATCGCTCTGTCGGTCCACGGCTGGCCGCAGGTCGCCCGCATCACCCGGTCGTCGGTCATGGAGGCGAAACAGCAGGACTACATGCTGGCGGCGGCCGCCGTCGGGTGTTCGCGGCTGAGGGCCCTCGCCCGCCATGTCGTGCCGAACAGTCTCGGCCCCTGGCTGGTGGTCGTGACGACAAACCTCGGCGTGTTCATCACCTATGAGTCGATCATCTCGATGCTGGGGATCGGCCTGCGCCCGCCGACGATCTCCTGGGGGCAGATGATTCACGACGCTCAGGCGCGGTTCCTGGAGGCGCCACTGCCGCTTCTGGGCCCGGCTCTGTTCCTCAGCGTCACCGTCCTGGCCTTCATCCTGCTCGGCGACGTCGTCCGAGACGCCATCGACCCAAGGATCCACTCGTGAGCGACACGACGCGGAAGGGGAACACCATGGCGACCGAACACCTGCTGGAAGTTCACGATCTGCAGGTCGAGTTCGGCGGCGACGACGGCCCCGTGCCGGTGTTGCGCGGGGTGAGCTGGCACGTGGATCGCGGGGAGACGCTCGCGATCCTCGGAGAGTCCGGGTCGGGCAAGAGCATGACCGCTCAGGTGATCATGGGGATTCTGGAGACCCCTCCGGCCAGGATCGGTGGCGGAAGCGTGCGCTGGAACGGCCGCGATCTGCTCGGCCTTCCGGAAACCGCCAGGCGCGAGGTCCGAGGCCAGGGCATCGGCATGGTCTTTCAGGATTCGTTGTCCGCCTTGAATCCCGTCCTGCGCGTCGGGCCACAGATCGGCGAGACCCTGCGGACCCGCCTCGGCCTCTCCCGTGGAGAGGCTCGTGACCGCACGGTCGAACTGATGCGGCAGGTACGGATCCCGGACGCCGAACAGCGCTACCGCCAGTACCCGCACCAATTCTCCGGCGGTATGCGGCAGCGCGCCGTGATCGCCATGGCGCTCGCGTTGTCGCCGGACGTGCTGATCGCCGACGAGCCGACGACCGCACTGGACGCCACCGTCCAGGTGCAGATACTCCGGCTGCTCCAGACTCTCCAGGGAGAGTCCGGCATGGGACTGGTCCTGATCACCCACGACTTCGGCGCGGCCGCGTCGATCGCCGACCGGGTGGCCGTGATGTACGCGGGCCGCGTGGTGGAGACCGGCATGGTCCGCGACATCTTCCGCCGTCCCGCCCACCCCTATACGAAGGCGCTGCTCGACGCGGTTCCCCGCGCGGATCGCCGGGCCGGACAGCTCGCCGCCCTGCCCGGGCAGCCGCCGGTGCTCGGCAAGGAGACCAGCGGCTGCCCGTTCCGGTTCCGATGCCCGCTCGCCGAAACCGTGTGCGAGGAGCGGGAGCCGGTGCTCAGTGAACACGCGCAGGGCCGCTGGAGCGCCTGCCACCTGGGAAAGGACGTGATCGCCGGTGTGCTCACCGCCCATTCTTGAGGTCACCGACGTCACCCGGCACTACGCGTCCGGACGGCGGTGGCCGTTAGGCTCCGCGTCGCGGGTACACGCCGTGGACAAGGTGTCGTTCACCTTGGGGGAGCGGGAGACACTCGGCCTCGTCGGTGAGTCCGGCTGCGGGAAGTCCACGCTCGGCCGGATGCTCGTCGCCCTCGACCGGCCCACGTCGGGGACGATCCGGTACCGCGGTGAGGACATTCACCGACTCAGCCGCGCCGGGCTGAAAGCCCTGCGGCGCAAGATCCAGATCGTCCTGCAGGACCCGTACACCAGCCTCGATCCGCGGATGACGGTCGGGGACATCGTCGCCGAGCCGCTGGCCGTACACGGCGAGGGAACGCCCGCCGAAAGGCGGAACCGTACCCGGGAGCTATTCGAACTGATCGGCCTCAACCCCGATCATGTGAACCGCTACCCGCACGAGTTCTCCGGTGGGCAACGCCAGCGCATCGGCATCGCCCGCGCGCTCGCCCTGGGGCCCGAGATCGTCGTCTGCGACGAACCCGTCTCGGCGCTGGACGTCTCCGTCCAGGCGCAGGTTCTCAACCTTCTGGCCGATCTGCAGGAACAGCTGAACCTTTCGTACGTGTTCATCGCGCACGATCTCACCGTCGTCCGCCAGATCAGCCACCGGGTCGCCGTGATGTACCTGGGGAAGGTCATCGAGGTCGGCCCTGAGGGCGAGGTCTACGGACAACCGCGGCATCCGTACACGCAGGCGCTGCTGTCGTCCGCACCGCCCACGGACCCCGACATGGCCCGCGAGCAGGAAGTGATCATGCTCAACGGCGATCCGCCCAGTCCCGCCGAGCCTCCCAGCGGGTGCCGATTCCGCACCCGCTGCTGGAAGGCGGAGGAGGTGTGCGCCGTACATGAGCCCGCGCTCGTGGAGGGTGCGGCCTCCGGCCATCTGACCGCCTGCCATTTCGCCCCCGCTGCCTCTGTCCAAGTGGACGGCTAGGCATTACTGTATTCTGTACACAGAATTTTGGAGGAAACTGTGACTCAGTCCACGAACGACCGCCAGTTCGCCGTACGTGCCTCTCGTGTTCTGGACCCCGCGACCGGCGAGTACTACGAGGACGCGAGTGTTGTCATCGCCGACGGCCGGATCGTGTCGGTCGTCGACACCCCGCCCGCCGGGGCCGATCTCATCGACGTGGGCCGGCTGACCCTGATGCCCGGGCTCGTCGACTGCCACACGCACATGCTGCTGCGCCCCGAGGACCAGGTGTGGCCGCCGGCGATCTTGTTCAAGACGCAGGTCTACCGGATGATCGAGGGTGTCGCGGCGTGTGACCGCGCGCTGCAGATCGGCTTCACCAGCGCCCGGGACACCGACAACGAGCAGGTATGGCACGGCGACACCGCGCTCCGGGACGCGATCGAGGCCGGCATCATCCCCGGCCCGCGGATGGCCGTGGCGTCCGATGGCATCTCCATCACCGGCGGTGACATGCGCATCGACGACAAGGTGAACCCGGAACTCAACCTCCCCGACGTCGCCGGGATGGTGGACACCCGCGATGAGCTGATCAAGGAAGTCCGCCGTCAGATCAAGATCGGCGCGGACTGGGTCAAGATCTACGCGACCAGCACCCGCAAGGATGTCGAGCCGGAGGAGCTGGAGCCGCTGCACCAGTTCACGGAGGAGGACATCGCCGCCGTCGTCGCCGAGGCCAAGCGGTACCGGCGCGATGTCGCGGCGCACGCTTACGGCAAGGACGGCGCGCAGGCCGCGATCCGCGGCGGCGTCCGCACGCTTGAGCACGGCCCGCTGCTCACCGAGGAGGACCTGCAGGCCATGCTCGAGTTCGGCACCTTCTGGGTGCCGACGATGGGCACGTACTACAAGCGCCAGCACACCGAGTTCGACCGCCGCTTCGTCAAGCGGCACGAGGGCGCCTTCAAGCGCGGGCTCGAACTCGGTGTCAAGATCGCGTTCGGCACCGACGTCGGCTCCTTCCCGCACGGCGAGCAGGTGGACGAGTTCAGCCTGATGGTGCAGTACGGCATGAAGCCGCTGGACGCGATCAGGTCGGCCACCGTGGTGGCGGCGGAGGTGCTGCGCAAGGAGGGGCAGATCGGAACCCTCGCCGCCGGCTCCCACGCCGACCTCATCGCCGTCGACGGCGACCCCCTCCAGGACATCGAGGCACTCAAGCGGGTCGGATTCGTGATGAAGGGCGGCCTGGTCCACCGGGACGACGTCGCCGCGACCGCGAAGACGCCCGAGGTTCTGTGGAAGCCGGCGCGCTAAACCCCTGGTGACGGCGGCAAGCGAGGTGGAGGGCCATGAACCGGCTGCGAAACGAACTGGTGGTGTACGCGGGTCGGCTGCGTGTGGATCCGTGGGCGCGTGACATCGGTCCCGCGTGGCTGCTCATCCGGGACGGTCGCTTCGCGGAGATCGCACCCGGCCGGATCCGGCCGGGGGAGTGGCCCGACACCTGCGCCAGCCTGGATCTGGGCCGGGCGGTGGTGCTCCCGGGGCTGGTGGACTCCCACGTCCACCTGACCGAGTCCGGGGACGGGGCAGGCGAGGACGTCTCCGCGGCACGCACCGTCTCGGAGCGCGTGGAACTGGGCGTCAGGAACGCCCGGACCGCGTTGCGCGCGGGCATCACCACCGTCGCGGACTGCGGCGGCCCGCCGGAGGCCGTGTTCGAGGTGCGTGCCCGGGCGGCCGCCCTTCCCGACTGCGCCCGGATCCTCGTCGCGGCGGCGCCGATCACCACGGTGCGCGGCCACTCCTGGCGCTTGGGCGGTGAGGCGCCCGACGCGGCGTCCGTACGAGAGCTGGTCACGCGGTTCGCCCTCGCCGGGGCCGACTTCATCAAGGTCATGGCCTCCGGCGGGGGCACACCCGGGGCGCCCCCGTGGGAGCCGAGCTTTCCCGAGGAGTCGCTCCGCGTGGCCGTCGAGACGGCCGCGTCGCTCGGCCGCCCCCTGAAGGTCCACTGCCTGTCCGCCGGTTCGATGCGGACCGCTGTCGCAGCGGGCGTCACGCTGATCGAGCACGGGAAGTTCCGCACCGCCGCCGAAGACGGAGGCGGCTTCGACGCCGCCGTCGCCTACCTGCTCGCGAAGACCGGCACTGTCATCTGCCCGACCCTGTCCGTGGGCCATCACGTCCTCGCAGCACCACCCGAGGTCTCCGGGGACGCCGCCGCGCTTTGGCGACGGCGCCACCCCTACGACCTCGAGGACTTCCGGCATCTGGTCGAAAGCGGTGTACGCATGGTGAGCGGCACGGACGCGGGCTGGCGGTTCACGCCGTTCGACGCGCTGCCCGGCGAGCTGCGGATGATGGCGGGCGCCGGGATGGCGAACCGGGAGGCCCTGGCCGCGGCGACCACCGACGCGGCCGCCGCACTCGGGATGGGAGACCGGATCGGCCGGATCGCGCCTGGCTACCAGGCGGATTTCATCGCGGCCGACGCCGATCCCGTGGACGACCTCACCGCGCTGGACCGGCTGCACGCGGTGGCGCGTGACGGGCAGGTCATCCGATGACGCGCTCCGACCCGATGGCCGTCCTGCTCGAATGGCAGGCGGCCGCGCAGGAAGCCGGTGATCCGCAGGCGGGGCTGATGGCGCTGAGCACCGTCAGCCCGGCCGGTGAGCCCAGCGTGCGCACCGTCTCGGTGAAACTGCTGGAGAGCCGCCGCATCGGCTTCGTCACCGACAGCCGCTCGCCGAAAGCGCGCGACATCGCCGCCTGCCCTCGGGTGGCGGTGATGTTCACCTGGCTGTCGCTGCGCCGCCAGGTCACGGTGCGCGGTGACGCGGCACCCATGAGCACGGCGGAGGCCGAACGGGAGTTCCGCCGCCGTTCCCGGCCGGCCCAGCTTGGGGCCTGGGCGAGCCACCAGTCCTCGCCCATCCCGGACCGGGGCGTACTGGACTCGGCCATGGCCGCGGCCGCCCGCCGCTGGCCCGAGGGCGAAGCCGTTCCGGTACCTCCGTACTGGGCCGGGTACGTGATCACGCCGACGGAGATCGAGTTCCTGCAGGCGGGCCGCCCCGACCGTCTGCATGACCGCCACCGGCATCGCCTGATCGGGGATGCGTGGGTGGGGCAGGCGCTCGGTTCCTGACCTCATCGGCCTTCGGCTCGTCAGATTGGACGGCAAAAGTGAAGCGTCGCGAATTGCTGGCAGGTTCTGTGCCCGGTGTGGTCGCTGTCGCCGCCGGCGGCTGGGCGCTGCCGGACAACGATGGCATCCGTGTCCGCGAGGTGGGCAGCTATTACGTCGGTGGTAAATCGATCACTCTGGACAACGCGGAGTCTCGGGACGCGTTCGCCGCCCAGGGGCAGCCGCCGGTGCAGGTGAACCCCAACGGGGATTTCGAGACCGGCCAGGTATACGTCCAGTACGTACGCCTCGCGCGCCCCCGCGGTTCGCTGCCGGTGCTCATGTGGCACGGCGGCGGCCTGACCGGCGCCTCCTTCGAAACCACGCCGGACGGACGGCCGGGATGGCAACAGCACCTGCTCGCCGGCGGCCATGACGTCCACGTGGCCGACGGGTTCGGCGGTGGCCGCGCCCCGTGGCAGCGCTATCCGGAGATCTCCCAGTCAGAACCGCTGTTCCGTACCAAGCAGGAGCTTTGGGAGCTGTTCCGCATCGGCCCTCCCGGCTCGTACGCCACCGACCCGGCCAAGCGCCGGCCGTACCCTGACACGCTGTTCCCCGTCGCCGCGTTCGACGAGTTCGTCAAGCAGGTGGTGCCGCGCTTCCGCACCTACGACCAGTCCACCCAGGCCGGGTACGACGCGCTGGTCGCCAAGGTCGGGCCGAACGTGATCCTCACCCACAGCGCCGCCGGGCCGCTCGGTTTCGCCGCGACCATCGCCGCCCCGGGTCACGTCCGCGCCCACGTCGCGATCGAGCCGTCAGGGGCTCCCGACCCGTCCACCGTGGACTTCAGCCGGCTTCGCCGGATCCCGCACCTTGTTATCTGGGGCGACCACCTCGACGCCGACGGCTCCTGGGCCGAGCTGTACACCTCCACCAGGCGCTTCCACGACGCTCTGCGCAAGGCCGGCGGACGATCAACCTGGATCGACCTACCGGCCGAAGGCTATCGCGGCAACTCCCACATGATCATGATGGACCGCAACTCCGACAAAGTGGCCGCCCTGATCAACTCCTGGCTGGAAGCGAACGTGAAAGGCTAGACCGCCTCTCCACCGAGCGGCGGCTGGGGAAGCCGTACGGCCGGAGCCCCTGTTGTCCCGCCGTACGGCTTCGGCTCGGAGTGTCAGGGGCGTTGGCCAAGTGAGTTCGTCCAGCCCATCTGCTGGTAGGCCACCGACAGCTGGGGCTCATCCCCGAGCCGCATCACCTGGTACGCGAGGAGCCTGCCCGTGTCAGGAGCGACGATCAGGCGAAACTGAGAGACGCCCTCCACGTCGGAGGAGTACCGGCTTTCGCCTTTCACGGAAACAGCGACGCCCTGGCGGCCGAGAGGATCGGTCACCTTCCCCACCATGGTGACCCCAGGTTGGTCGGCGAGTACCTGGTAGAGAGCCGCCCTGGTGCCTGGTGTGATCGGCCCTGCGAGCAGGTCATGTGCGGTGCCCCATACGTACTGGTTGTAGCTGCCCTGAAGCGGATTTTCCGGATCATCGGCGTCGGCCTGATAGCCGCGCCGCAGATATTTGTCCAATGCGGCCGGCGTAGTGGGCAGTTTCCCGAGTTCGTCCATGCTCAGCCGCCGCGAACCGATCATGAACTGCATCCGTATGTTGTAGTTGTTGACTTGGGGTTCGACGGGACCGTGGCCGAGGCGCGGCGACCCCATCTTCTTCCACGCCGCCTCGTCGTCCGGCGAATCAAAGATGACCTGGTAATCAACGCCGGTTATCGTCCGAGTGCGGTCGCGTGCGTCACGCGCCATCCAGGACTCCTGGGATGTGGCGACAGAGGCAGTGAATGGCAACGGGTTTCTCTTCCCCGCCTGCACCTTCCTGGTATCGCCCCGCTCCCTCTTGTTCTCCGACTGGTCGACCCGCGTGATGGTCCGTTCGAGCGTGTACCAGTAGCGGCCGGTCGTGGCCGGTTCGCGAGCCGCGCTTTCGGCCGCGGCCAGCAGGAACGAATGGGCGTCCACCGGGGTCGTCGCCGGGGGATGAGCCGCTGTGGAGGAGGGCCGGGCGGGCGGTGTGTCCGGGGAGACCATCGCGGGAACGACGATCGCGGCGGCGAGGCCGGCGACGGCCGCACCGGCGATCAGCGGAAACGGGCGGTGCCGGGACACGGTTCCACGGCCGCGGCGGGAGACTCGTGGGGTTTCGAACGCGCGGGCCAGGTCGGCTGAGCGGCGGCGCTGATAGGCGTCCTCGGCGAGGTCATCCAGCCGAGTGGGCGTGAGCCGGGCCATCACGAGGTCGGCCATGTCGGTTCCCTCGGACGGTGGGTTGCGGGAATCCATCACATCTCCTCCAGAAGCTGATTCCTAGCGACGGTCCGGTCCGGCGACATGGTTCGCATCGCCTTGCTCAGGCGTGCGCGGGCACGATGAAGACGCACGTTGTAGGTGCGGGTCGCGCAACCCATGACGGCTGCCGCCTGGTCCGGAGTGAGGCCGTGCCAGGTCGTGAGCGCCAATGCCTCCAGGTCCTTCTCGCGCAGGGAGCGCAACGCGGTGAGTGCGGTTTCCCGGTCCAGGACACGCTCGGCGACATCGCGGCCCGTCTTGTCGTCGGCGGTCATGAGGGCCGCGACCCGGTCGACCAACGCTTGCCGGCGGTGCTGTGCGCCACGATGTTTGGCGAGCTTGTTGCGGGCGACGCCCAGTAGCCACGGAAGCGGTGGATCGGGGACGTCGTCCAGGCGTCGCCACGCGACCAGGAAGGTCTCGCTGGAGACGTCCTCCGCTGTCCCGGGTTCCGCGCGCAGCACGACGTATCCGAATACCGCCCGGTAGTGCCGGTCGTAGAGGTCCGTGAAGCGCTTGTAGGGATCGTTCACATGAGGAAGTCCCTCCCGGAGCCCTCCGATTACCGACCCCTCATCGGAAATTTCGGCACCGGCCATGGCGCGGAGGGAGGCTGGGAGCGCGATGGCGATCCGACAGCGGTCATCGGCCGACCGGGCCCGAATGCGCCATGCGCGCCATCCCGCCCGGCCGACCGGCGGAGAGTTCGGAGCTGACTACTTCGCGGTGAAGACGATCTCCACTCTCCGGTTCTTGGCGCGGTTCTCCTCGGAAGGCTTGCCGTCGACGAAGTTGGGCAGCTTGGGCCTGCTCTTGCCGAAGCCCCTGACCTGGAAGGTCACGCCGGACAACGTCCCCTGCAGAGCTTGCCGTACGGCCTGGGCCCGCTTGAGCGACAGCACCCTGTTGTAGGCGTCGCTGCCCTGGTCGTCGGTGTGTCCCTCGATCTTGATGACCCCGCCGGCGGACTCGGCCTGAATCCTCCCGGCGATCTGACGCAGGCGCGCCTTCGCCTTGGCCGTCAGCACGGCCTTGTCGAGCGCGAACAGCACGTCGCTGGTGAGCGCCACGGTGACCTGCTCGCCCTGCTTCGACTCGCTCTCGGTGCCGTCGAGCGACTCCACCTCGGCGGTGATGTCCTCGACGGTCGCGACGACATCCTCCACCTCGGCCGTGACGTCCACCGGGTCCGCCCACGCGACGGCCGCGGGACCGGTCACGGGGCCGGCTGTCAGGGCGACCGCGACCGCCAGGACCGCGAGACGTTCAGGAAATCGGGACATCGGTGAACACACCCAGCACCTTGAGGTCCACGTTGATCTTCGTGACATCAGGCGGCGGGGCGGCGAACGTGGCGTGCAGCGGCAGTACCTCGCCGGGCTCGGTCCACACGTCGTAGTCCGAGCACAGGCACTTGGCCTTGGTGGGAGGGGTCCCGGTACGCGCGACGGTGTACCGCTTGCCGTTGACCGGATCGACCAGGCTGATCCCCGCCACGGTGAGGCCGAGACCGGCCGGGGTGTCGCCCATGTTGCTGGACATCTCCCAGCGCGTGTCCCCCTTGTTCGTGACCGTGAAGGTCAGCGTGGACAACCGGCCCTGCCGCTTGAGCCCGGTGATCTCCACGGTCAGGTCGGCGCCGCCGGTCTTGACCTCCCTGCCGGCGATCACTGTGCCCTGCTCGGCGGGTGCGCCCGCCTGCCCGCCGGTCTCGGAGTCACCGCCGTCGCCGGTGGAGGCGGGCTCGGCGGAGTCGGCGGAATTCGCAAGCTCGACGGCCTGCTTCTCTTTCGCGACGGGTTGCTTCTCGCCGCCGCCTTGCTGCGCGGTAAGCATCCCGCAGCCGGTCAGCAGGCCCGCCAGGACCGCCGTCACCACATACCCGGCCAGCGTCGGCGTGTTCGCTTTTTGCACCCGTTTTTCACCTCAACATGTCATTAGGCGGGGCACCTTCGGGATCGGCATAGCGCGCCATATCGCGGCCCCCGGTGCCATGACCGCATTGCTGGACTCTTCGGTCAGCAAGGCAATCACCGGGAGCAATTCGTCCCAGTAGCCTCAACTGCCTCATCCACCCCATTAGTGTCGATCATACAATCGTTCGCATTTTCGATACCGACAATTTGTGCACAACCGCCACGGCGGACGGGGAGAACGGCAGGTCAAGGCCCATATTCGGGGAGCTCGGGTCAGTGGAGCTTGCGGGCGTCGACGCGTTCGATCGCGCCCATGGTCAGGCGCTCGGTCTCCTCGATGACGATGCCGAGACCACGCAGGATGGTGACGGGGCGGCGGGTGTAGTGCTCGCCCTGCAGAGGGACGCTGACCAGATCGACGGCGTGCTGGAGCGCACGTAGTGGCCAGAAGGACGCCGCGACGTGGTCGGCCAGCAGCAGGCGTCCCCCGGGCCGCAACACGCGGAGCGCCTCGACGAGAGTGGCGCGTTCGTCGGGGACGCAGCACAGGGCGAAGGTGCTGACGACGGTGTCGAACGTCGCCGCGGGGAAGGGCAGCGCGGTCGCGTCGGCCTGGTGGAGCCGGACGGCCCGGTGGATCAGGTCCGCCTGCCGGCGTGCGGCCTGGACCATGGCGGGGCTCCAGTCGATGCCGGTCAGGTCGACGTCGTCGGGGTAGTGCCGGAGGTTGGCGCCGGTGCCGATGGCGATCTCCAGAGTGGCGCCGCGGGCCCGGCCACAGACCCAGCGGCGGCTGTCTGCCAGGAACCGGCGTTCGACCCCGGCCAACCTTCTGTCGTAGGTGGCCGCCTGCCGGTCCCAGTAGCCGACGAGTTCTCTGGATGACCGGCTCATGGTGCCGAGACCTTCGGTGGTTGGGTGCCGTGAGCGGGGGAGGCGCCGAGGATCTGCGCGAGCGCGGACTTGACGTCCTGGAGGCGGTCGGGGCCGACGATGGCACCCCAGCGGGCCTCCATGTCGGCGAAGTAGGTGGCGCTGATCTCGGCGGCGCGTGTCCCACGGTCGGCGTAGACGACAACACGGCCCCGGCCGTCGGTCGGGTCGGGGACGCGTCGCACGTAGTCGCGCTGTTCCAGGTAGCCCACGAGTTCGCTCATCGCCTGAGGGGTCATCCCGGCTCGGCGGGCCAGCGTGGTGGGCCGGGTGCCGTCGCAGTCCATGAACCGGAACACGTTCAGGCAATGGGTGGGGCGTAGATCCTCGTATCCGCTCTCGACAAGGCGGTGGTAGAGCTCGTCGAGGATCAGGTTGAACGCCTGACCGATGAGCTGCGGCAGGAACGGCACCGCACTTGTAGATCCTTCGGCCACCTTATAACCTCACCTTCTTAGGTTGCCTGAATACTTTAGGACGTAACCGAAGGAGGCGCTATGCCCCAGCCCCGCCCTTGTCGCCGTTCCGAGGGCGACGCCCATCATGTGGGATGCCCCTGGCCGTCAACCCGGCGCTCACCGGGGAGGGGGAGCAGCCATGACCTGGCGTAAGGCCGCGAGGATCGTCGGCGGTACGGTCCTGACCCTGCTTGGCCTGTTGTGGACTCTTCAGGGGGCCGACCTGATACGGATACGGCCCATCCTGTGCGTCGCCGAGTGCCAACCCGTCACCGGTGGATCGCCCGTCTGGCTGGCCATCGGCGTGGTCACCGTCGTTGTCGGGCTCTGGGTGCTGGGTGTGCCGCGGCGGCGACGCGTGAAGCCCAAACGGTGATCGCCGCGCCCTTCAGGGCGTCGGTTCGCCTGGAGCGCACCGCGTGGCCGGGCGCCGAAACGATCTGGACAGGCGCGGGTGGGGGCCGGGGTGCGGCACCGGCCGCCCCGATCACTCGGGCCAGGCAGAGTTCTTGATGACCTCGACGAAGTCGATGTGCCGATATCCGGGGACGAAGTGTTCGAGCACGTCGGCGTTCACCGTGCCGAAGGTCGTGTCCGGGCGGTGCTCGAACCCCTCCTTGAACGCCTGAAGAATCTCCCGCTTGAAGTCGGGCCGCGGGTGCGCGGCCGTCACGGCGTCGAGTTCCTCCCGGCTCAGGTTGTCCAGGCGCATGCCGAGCACGTCGGTCTCCACACCCGCGGTGGTCGCGGCGATCTCCGGGGCCATCTTGTACGGGACCTCGGGCGTGGTGTGGAGGGCGATCGCCGTCCACACGAGATCGGCGTCGGCTTCCGAGAAGCCGTGGGAGCGGAGGAACGCGCGCGCCTGGTCGGCCCCGTCAAGTTCGAAACGCTGATAGTCGCTCCGGCAGGGCGGTACGAGACCCGTGTCGTGGAAGAGGGCCGCGACGTAGAGGAGTTCCGGATCGGGGGCGATCCCGAGGGCACGGGCTTGCAGGCTGCCGAACAGGAACACCCGGCGCGAGTGGTGGAAGAGGAGCGGGGTCGTCGTCTCCCGGACGAGCGACGTCGCTTCGGCGGCGATCGGGCTGTCGGGGATGGCGACCCCGGCGATCATCTCGGACACGGGCGGCTCCCATCGAGAACGGTCGTGACGCCCCAAGACCATGGAGCTGCCAGATAATCCGAGAGATGGATACCCTTCACACCGCCGGTTAGGTCGTGTCTGACAAATCAAGCCCTGCTGCGCTCGGCCCAGACGGCGCCTCGCTACGTTGTCGTCGTCGGCCGTAGGCTCCGCTACGGCCTCCTCCTCCGCCTTGCGATGCATCCATCTGGATCCACGCTCGCGACGGGCAGCATTTGTCAGACACTCCCTAGGGCCAACGATGCTTGATCATCGCCACTCATCCGATCGTGTCGGAGACCAGGCCGAGGTGGCGGGCGACCTGAGCCGGATGGGTGAGCTGTGGGTAGTGCCCCGCGCCGGCGATCTCGGTCACCCGGTGGTCGACGCGTACGGTCAGCGGGTCGGTCGAGCCCACGAGGATCTCGACCGGGACGCGCACCCGCTCCAGCAGCGACCGGGACGTCTCGCGTTCGGCGAAGGCCGTGCGCATCGCCGCGATCACGCGGCGCGCCACCCCGGGACGGCGCAGGTCCGCGGCGGCGCTCGCCACCTCCGGCCCCTCGGGAACGCCGAGCGCAGCGGCCAGGCGAGCGGCGGACATGCGGCGCAACATGGGTACGGCCAGGGCTGAGCGGGTGAGCCGAGAGCTCGGAGCCTGCAGGAACGCGGGGGCGATGAGCACAAGCCTGCTGACGCGCCCGGGATGCTCGACGGCGAAGCGGAGCGCCGGTCCGCAGGCCAGCGAGTGCGCGACCAGCACGGGGCGGGTCCGCACCGGGCGCGTCAGGTCGGCGAGCCACGCGTCCATCGGCGGGCGGTGGGAGCCGAACGTCCCAGCCCGGGCAGGTCGGGGGCCAGGATCGGGCCGGACAGGTGCGCGGCGAGGGGCGCCCACAGGTCGGCGTTCATCGGCAGCCCGTGCAACAGGACGTGGGCGGGCCGGTGCGCGTCTCCCATCGTCCAGGTGCCGTCGCGGAAGCCGTACGGGCTCAGCCACGGCGACGCGGCGCCGAAGCGGGCGGCCACCAGGTCGTCGGCCCACGCGCGCAGGGCGCCCGGGGCCGGGGGCATCTCCAGGCCGGCCGCTTCGGCGAGAGCGCGGGCGGAGGCCGTCGGGTAGCGGTCGGTCGACAGGAACGACAGCGTCTCGGGGTCGGCGCCGGTGATCTTCCGTGGCAGGCGGCGCACGAGGCCGACGGGGACGGTACGGCGCGGCGCGCGCACGCCCATGTGGTCGGCGATCGTGCCGACCAGCTCCGGGAGGCGCGGCGTCGTGTCGTCGAGCACCCAGTGGTCCTGCCCCGTGGGCGAGGTGGGGAGCTCCGCCAGGAACCGCGAGAAGTAGTCGATCGTGACGATCGGCAGGAAGACGTCGGGGCCGCCCGGGAGCGCGGGGAGCCGCCCGTTCCAGAGGTCCTCGACGAGAGAGGCCAGGCCGATGTGCTGGCCGGGACCGATCACCGTGCTGGGATTGGCGATGGTCAGCGGGACCTCCAGTTCACGGGCCCTGGCTCGCACCGCGAGATCGGCCTCGGCCTTCGACGCCTCGTACGCGCCGAGCCTGGCGTAGTCCGGGTGAGCGTTGCTCACGCGGTACCCGCTGATGTGCACGAACCGTCGTAATCCGGGCAGCGTGGCGGCCCATTCGAGCACGTTGAGCGCCCCGGTCACGTTGGTCGCCCGAGCCTCCTCCACGCCGAGGCCGAACGCGAAGCGCGCCGCGGTGTTGTAGACGTCGCGCACCTGGGGCAGTCCCGTGAGCGGCCGGGTGATGTCGGCGCCGACGACCGCCAGCCGGCTGGTGTCGACATCCTGTGCGTTCAGCCAGGCGGTGAGGGTGTCGTTCCGTACGGCTGCCGCCACCCGCTGTCCCCGGCCGAGCAGCTCGGCGACGAGGGAACGGCCGATGAAACCGGTCGCGCCGAAGACGATCGCGTCCATGAACACTCCTTAATAGATCGGTCTACATATTTTTGTGGCCAGAAAGAGGGCCCGCCTCGTGCGGCGGGCCCGGGTCAGCGCAGCAGGGCGGCGAGTGGGCCGGTGACGCGATCCAGTGGCTCTCTGCTGCGGTGCGCCTTGGCCAGCAGCAGCGCCCCCTCGATCAGGGCCAAGATCGTGACCGCGAGGTCGTCGGCGTCCGGCCGCCCGTCGAGCCGCGCACGCAGAGCGGCCGCCCATGAGGTGTACACCTCCGAGCAGGCCTGCTGCAGCGGGTCGCTGGTGCCGGCCATCTCGAGCGCCACGGTGGCGACCGGACACCCCTTCTGCCAGCCTGATTCCTCCAGCCGATCGCCCAGGTGCCGCAACACGCCTTCGACGAAGTCCGCCACGGACGCGCTGGACTCGGCCAGGCCCGCGAAGGCGTCGCCCATCGCCTGTCCGGCACGCCGTATCGACTCGCCGACGAGCTGATCCTTGCCGTCGGGGAAGTGGAAATAGAGCGAGCCGCGGGGCGCGCCGCTGACCGCGATCACCTGGTTGAGTCCGGCGCTGAAGTATCCCCCGGTCTCGACCAGCTCCTGTGTCGCGGTCAGTATCCGGGCCCGCGTCGCCGTCCCCTTCTGCCCCATGGCGGCAAAAATAGACCGATCTGTAGATTTATTCAATCTGTCTCGTACGGCTCATGTCTGGCACCGCTCACGCGCGGCGGCGCCCCGATCCGCGGCACCACTTGCCGGGCCGGGATCCCGATGGCGTGTCGTCAGCGCATCCCTCTAGTTCTTCCGCAGCCTCCGGTAATGGCGGATCAGGCGGTTGGTTGACGAGTCGTGGGTGAGTTCGGGCTCGGTATCGGCCGTCAGCTCGGGTGCGATCTGTCCCGCGAGCACTTTGCCGAGCTCGACGCCCCACTGGTCGAAGGAGTCGATCCCCCAGATCGTTCCCTGGGTGAACACGCTGTGCTCGTACAGCGCCACGAGAGTGCCGAGCCGGTGCGGGGTGAGCCGTTCGGCGAGCAGCACGTTCGTGGGATGGTTGCCCTGCATGACCCGATGCGGCACGACGTCCGGCGCGGTGCCCTCGGCCCGCACCTCCTCCTCGGTCCGGCCGAAGGCGAGTGCCTGTGCCTGCGCGAAGACGTTCGCCGACAACAGGTCATGGTGGTCGCGCAACGGGTTGAGGCTCTTGGCGAAGCCGATCAGGTCGAGCGGGATCAGCCGCGTGCCCTGGTGGATCAGCTGGTAGAAGCTGTGCTGGCCGTTCGTACCCGGCTCGCCCCAGTAGACCGGGCCGGTGTCGTAGTCGACGACGCGGCCGTCGCGGCTGACATGTTTGCCGTTCGACTCCATCGTCAGCTGCTGCAGATAGGCGGGGAACCGCGTCAGATACTGCTCGTACGGCATGACGCCGATGGTCTGGGCCCCGAAGAAGTTCACGTACCACACGGTGAGCAGCCCCAGCAGCACCGGCAGGTTCGCCTCGAGCGGGGCCGTGCGGAAATGCTCGTCCATCTCATGGAAGCCCTCGAGCAGCTCACCGAAATGCTCGGGGCCGATGGCGATCATCGTCGACAGCCCGACGGCGGAGTCCATCGAGTAACGGCCGCCGACCCAATCCCAGAAGCCGAACATGTTCGCGGGGTCGATGCCGAACTCCGCGACGCGCGCGGCGTTGGTCGAGACCGCGACGAAATGGTGGGAGACCGCGCTTTCGTCGCCCAGCTGGCCGATCACCCAGTCGCGCGCCGAATGGGCGTTGGTGAGGGTCTCCAGCGTGCCGAACGTCTTGGAACAGACGATGAACAACGTCTCGTCGGCGAACAGGTCGTGGGTCGCCTCGGCGAAATCGGTGGGGTCGACGTTGGAGATGAATCGGAACCCCAGATCGCGCCGACTGTAGTGGCGCAGTGCCTCGTAGGCCATGACCGGCCCGAGATCGGAGCCGCCGATGCCCACGTTGACGATGTTCTTGATCGGCTTGCCGGTATATCCCTTCCACTGCCCGGAGCGAACCTGCCGGGCGAAGGCCGTCATCCGGTTGAGGACGTCATGGACCTCCGCGACGACGTCGGCACCGTCGACGACGAGCGAGGCACCTTCCGGCATCCGCAGTGCGACGTGGAGCACCGGCCGATGCTCGGAGGTGTTGATCGGTTCGCCGCGGAACATCATGTCCCTGCGCTGCTCAAGCCCCGATTCCCGGGCGAGCTCGACCAGCAGGCGCATCGTCTCGTCGGTGACGCGGTTCTTCGAGTAGTCCAGGTACAGTCCCGTGGCCTCGGCGCACATGCGCTCGCCACGGTCGGGATCCTTGGCGAACAGCTCACGCAGGTGCCGCCCGCCGATGTCGGTGTGGTGCTGCTCGAGTGCCTTCCACGAGGCTCGGTCACGGAGCGGGACGGTCGGCATCGGTTCCTCCGATAATCGGCGAGACGGAGATGGTCGCCCGCATACATTCCCCCTTTCGGCGGCCATGTGTTCGCGGGCGACCTCCGACACCCGTTCGGGGGCGAACCTGATTCACGGTCGGGCACGTACGTATGTGGGGATCCAGCGGCCGTCGCCGGTGAGGCGGTCGGCGCTGGACGGCCCCCACCCGCCGCGCTCGTACGGCTCTGGTGGCGTCTCGAAGTCGAGGATGGGATCGACGATGCGCCATTCCTCTTCCACGGTGTCCTGGCGGGCGAAGTGGCGGGGGTCGCCGGAGAGCGCGTCCGTGATGATTCGTTCGTAAGCGCTTTCCGGTTGTCCCTGCTGCGCCTCGAAGTCGACCGACACCGGCACCTCCCGGATCGCGTCGACCTCACCCGGAGCCTTGGCGAGCAGGTCGAGGGTGACCCCGGGGTTGGGGTCCAGCCTGAACCGGACGATGTTGGGGCGCGGGCGGCCGGCGTCGGCGGACAAGAACAACATGCAGGGCGGACAGCGAAGCCGGACGGCGACCTCGGTGCTGGTGACCGCGAGTGCCTTACCCGTCCTGATCAGGAACGGAACGTCGACCCAGCGCCAGTTGTCGACCCACAGCCGCACCGCGGCGTAGGTTTCGGTGGTCGACCCGGCGGCCACCCCCGGCGTATCGAGATAGCCGGCGTATTGGCCTCGGACGACATCATCGGGCTCGATCGGCCGTATCGCGCGCATCAGCCGACGTTTCTCATCGCGTTCGGTCTCGGCGCTGCTGTCGGCCGGAGGATCCATCGTCAAGTACGCCAGGACCTGCAGCAGATGGTTCTGGACGACGTCGCGGACGGCACCCACCGCGTCGTAGAACGCCCCGCGGCCGGCGACGTCGAACGCCTCGGCCATCGTGATCTGCATGGTGGCGACATGGTCGCGGTTCCAGATGGGCTCCAGCAGGGTGTTGGCGAAGCGGAACATCATGAGGTTCTGGACCGGCTCCTTGCCAAGGAAATGATCGACGCGAAGCAGCCGGTCCTCCGGGAAGTAGCGGTGCAGGTGCGTGTTGAGCCGCCGCGCGGAGGCCAGGTCTTCACCGAATGGTTTCTCCACCACCAGCCGGCCCCGGGCGTTCAGGCCCGAGGCGCCCAAGCGTTCGGCTATCGGCGCGAACAGTGGGGGTGGCACGGCCAGATAGTGGACGGCGAATGTCTCGTCGGAGATTCGCCGCGCGAGTTCGGTGTAGACCTCCGGTCCGGTCACGTCGCCGTGGACCAGCGCCAGCCTGTCGGCGAGTGCGCCGAACACGTCCTCGTCGACCCGCCCGTAAGCGGTCGCGACGCTGTCGTGGACGTGGTTCCGCAGCGTGGCGATGTCCAGATCGCGGCGAACCATGCCGATAACCGGAACGTCGAGTACACCGCGGGCGGTGAGCCTGTACAGCGCCGGAATGATCATCTTCCTGGCGAGATCCCCGGTGATGCCGTACAGCACCAGGACCTGCCCCCGCGGTACGTTCAAGATGCCCCCACTCGGTCCCAAGGACGCCTGCCCGGGCGGGGAATGCCACGCCCGACCGACCCCGGGACGCTACGCGAACCTCACCGGCCGTACTCCTCCGGCAGGTCAGATCTCGCTCACGACGGTCGGGAACGGCGAGATGGCGCCCTTCGTGGCGTTCTTCCCGACGGGCCCGGCACCTATCACGATTACGTGGAAAACGTCTTTCCGTCCGTCATCGGCACTCCCGCTGTGTGACCGGCGTGCGTCGAATCAGTCTTTCACCAGCTCGGGCGGTAACACGGAAAGCCATGGGCAAGGGCGAACGCCTCGATCACCGGGCTGTCTGTCTGGTTCTCTGGTCACGGGTGCGCGATCGGACGCCTTGCGGAAATTTTTGGGTAGGCCGCGCGGCTTCCGCGTCCGGCTGCCCGGCTGGAGCGTAGTTAGTGCGGGTGAGCTGTGGGTATCTGTGCGGATGCGCCCGAAACGGTGGGTGCGTACGGCACCTCCTACGCCACGGCGGCGCCCGGCCGGCGGGAGCCCCGGTAGGCCCATGAGGAGTGCCTGATGCCATCGACGAAGCGCACCGCAGGCGGTCTGCGCAGCCAGGCCTGGTGGGACAACGCCGGCAATCCGGAGATGACGGCTCTTTATCTCGAACGCTTTCTCAACTTCGGGCTGACCCCGACGGAACTCCAGTCGGGCCGACCGATCATCGGCATCGCCCAAACGGGGAGCGACCTCGTTCCCTGCAACCGCCACCACCTCGCCCTCGCCGACCGGGTCAGGGACGGGATCCGCGACGGCGGTGGCATCCCGTTCGAATTTCCCGTCCATCCGCTGCAGGAGACCGGTAAACGCCCGACTGCCGCGCTCGATCGCAACCTCGCCTACCTCGGGCTGGTCGAGGTGCTCTACGGATATCCACTCGACGGGGTCGTCCTCACGACAGGCTGTGACAAGACCACGCCCGCGTGCCTCGCCGCGGCGGCGACGGTGAACATCCCGGCGATAGTCCTGTCCGGAGGGCCGATGCTCAACGGCTATCACCATGGCAAGCGGACCGGCTCATCAGGCTCGGGGCTGGTGATCTGGCAGTCGAAGCGGCTGCTCGCCAGCGGGGAGATCGACTACGACGAGTTCATGGCGCGCGTGGCCGCTTCCGCGCCCAGCGTCGGTCACTGCAACACGATGGGCACCGCGCTGTCGATGAACAGCCTGGCCGAGGCCTTGGGGATGTCCCTGCCAGGCTGCGCGGCGATCCCGGCCCCCTACCGCCAGCGGGCGCAGATGGCCTACGAAACGGGCCGCCGAGCGGTATCCCTCGTGCGCGAGGACCTCACCCCGCGCAAGATCATGACCCTGCGGGCTTTCGAGAACGCGATCGTGGTCGCCTCGGCCATCGCCGCCTCGACCAACGTGCCCATCCACATCAACGCCATCGCGCGTCACGTCGGGGTGCCACTGTCCCTCCAGGACTGGCAGCGAGTCGGAGCCGACATCCCGGTACTGGCGAACGTCGCCCCCGCCGGCGAGTTCCTCGGCGAGGACTTCTACCGCGCCGGCGGCGTCCCCGCCATCATGCGGTCGTTGCTGAGGGCAGGACGCCTGCACGGCGACGCCGTGACTGTCTCCGGCCGTACCGTGGCCGAGAACCTGGCCGATGTCCCGCCCGCCGACCCGACGGTCATCCGTCCCTTCGACGAGCCGCTCGCCGCTCGCGGCGGACTTCTCATCATGACCGGCAACCTGTTCGACTCCGCGGTCATGAAGACCTCGGTCATCACCGACGACTTCCGCGCCCGCTACCTGCCGCATCCCGGCGCTCCGCAGGTGTTCGACCTTCGCGCCATCGTTTTCGACGGGCCTGAGGACTACCACGCCCGGATCCAAGATCCCGAGCTGGGCATCGACGAGAACTGCATCCTCGTCATCCGCTACACCGGGCCGATCGGCTACCCGGGATCGGCCGAGGTCGTGAACATGGAGGTCCCCACCGCGCTGCTCCGGCTCGGCGTCACCTCGCTGCCGACGCTCGGTGACGGCCGCCAGAGCGGCACCTCGGACGCGCCGTCCATTCTCAACGCCAGCCCCGAGGCGGCGGTCGGCGGCAATCTCGCCATTCTGCGCACCGGGGACCGCATCCGTATCGACATGGACAACACGCGCGTCGACGTCCTCCTGCCGGATGAGGAGATCGCCGCGCGGTGGGCCCGATACACACCGCCGGTGTTCGAGAACCAGACACCGTGGCAGGAGATCTACCGCTCCACGGTCGGGCAGTTGGATACCGGAGGCTGCCTGGAGCTCGCCGTGTCGTACCAGGATCTCGTCCACACCAAGGGGATTCCCCGTGACTCGCACTGACGCCAGAGGGACGATTCTGATCGCCGACTTCGACTTCGGCGATGTGGACATCGAACGCGCGATTGTCGAGGGCGCCGGGTTCGAGCTCCTCGCCGCACAGTGCAAGAGCGAGGACGAGGTGATCGAAAAGGGCCGGGACGTCGATGGCGTCCTGACCCAGTACGCGCGGGTCGGTTCCCGCGCCATCGACGCGTTCACCCGTTGCCAGGTGATCGCCCGCTACGGCACGGGCGTGGACATCGTCGACGTCGACGCCGCCACCCGACGCGGCATCCAGGTCACGAACGCGCCGAATGAGTGGTGCGCCGACGAGGTCGCCGATCACGCCGTCGCGCTCTGGTTGGCCGCCGCCCGCAAGATCTGCGCATACGACCGAGCGACCCGGCAGGGCACGTGGCAGTGGCAGAGCGGAGAGCCGATCTGGCGGCTGAGAGGACGGGTGTTCGGGCTGCTGTCCTTCGGCTCCATCGCCCAGCTCGTCGCCGAACGCGCGAGGGCGTTCGGCGTCGAGGTCTGGGCGCACGACCCGTTTCTCGACGAGTCCGAGATCCGATCGTGCGAGGTGCGGCCGGTGTCCTTCGACGAGCTTGTGGAAGGTGCCGACTACCTGGTGGTCCAGGCGCCGCTCACCCCGCAGACACACCACACCTTCGACCGTGCGACGCTCCGCAGGATGAAGCCGACCGCCATCCTCGTCAACACCGCGCGCGGCCCGATCGTGGAGGATACGGCGCTCTACCAGGCACTCACCGAAGGATGGATCGCCGGCGCGGCACTGGACGACCTTGAGGAGGAGCCCGCGAAGCAACGCGACTGGCGCCCGCACAACCCGCTCCTCACGCTGCCCAACGTGATCGTCACCCCGCACGCCGCCTACTACTCCGAGCAGTCCATCACCATGGTGCGGCACATCGCCGCCGAAGAGGCCGTGCGGGTTCTGACCGGGCAGCCGGCCCATTGGCCGGTCAACGACGTGACGGCCGGCTCCCGTCCGTAAGAAGGTGTTCTCCAACCGGTAAGTGATCTTCGCGCATCTCGGGACGCGAACCAGAAGACCTCGCTTGCCAGGGGTTGTCACATTTCGTGATGGCCGTGGCCGATGCGGGGAGGTGGGTCATCGCAGGCTCTCGTTCCGGCGTGCGCTCCACACGGCCGGCCCGGCCGCCAGGAGGAGAACGCCGGCGAGCCAGAGGATGCCCTGCAGTGACAGGGCATCGACGATCGCGCCGCCGGCCAGTGCGCCGAGACCGATCGAGAGGTTGAACACCGCCACCCACAGAGCGGAGGCTTCCTCGACCGCTTGCGGTGCGGCCTTGATCATCCAGGTCTGGAGGCTGGTTGAGACCCCGCCGTACGCCAGGCCCCAGACGACGAGCAACGTCACTCCGCCCACAGTGGTGAGACCTGCCACGGGGTAGAGCAGCACGGTCACCCCCAAGGCGGCGGCGATGGACAGGACGGTGCGATGGAGCCGCTTCACCACGGTGGCACCCGCGATGAAGTTTCCCGCGATGCCCGCCATGCCGAATCCGAACAGCAGCGGCCCGATGAGGTGCTCGTCGATGCCGGACAGTTCCTGCAGCACGGGGCTGATGAACGTGTAGGCCGAGAAATGGCCGGTAACGATCAGGAAGGTCGCCAGGATGCCGACCCGGACACCCTGGTTGCTGAACTGGCCGACCAGCCGCCGCAGGCCGACGGGCTGAGCGGCGGTCAACGGTGGCAGCACAGCCAGCAAGGCGACCAGCACGGCAAGCGCGAGGGCGCTCAGCGCGCCGAACGCGATCCGCCAGCTCGCCAGCTCGCCGATCATCGTGCCGATGGGGACGCCGAAGACGTTCGCGGCCCCGACGCCGCCGAAGATGATCGCGGTGGCCTGCGGCACGCGCGAGGGCGGGACGAGCCGCACGGCCAGACCGCCGGCGATGGCCCAGAACCCGCCGATCGCCACCCCGGCCAGCACGCGGGCGGTGATCAGGAGCGGATAGTTCGGGGTCAGGGCGGAGGCCAGGTTGGCGAGCGTCATGAGTGCCATCAAGGTGACGAGCAAGAGCCTGCGGTCCATCCTGCCGACGAGCATCGGCACCACCGGCGCCGCGACGGCGGCGACGATGCTGGGGACCGTGACCATCAGCCCTGCCGCGCCCTCCGACACCGACAGTGCCGATCCAACGGGGGTGAGCAGCCCGATGGGGAGCTGCTCGGCCGTCACCAGGAGAAATGTGCCAAGGGCCACGGCGGACACCGCGATCCAATGTTTCCTCGCTGACGTGTCTCGCTCGGTCATCGTGGGGCCCGTTGTCGTCACGTCGAATCTCCCTTGTCTCATTAGGGAGCGATCGCTCCCTAACGGCGGCACACCCTAATACGGGAGCGATCGCTCCACAACGTTGGTAGGGTGGCGACCATGGCACGACCCAGGGAGTTCGACGAGCAGGACGTGATCGCCAAGGCGACTCAGCTGTTCTGGTGTCGTGGCTACAACGCCACGTCCGTCCGCGATCTGGGCGCCGAACTCGGGCTCCAGCAAAGCAGCCTCTATCGGGCTTTCAGCGACAAACACACACTGTTCCTGCGGGCGCTGGACCACTATCGGGCGACCGAGTCCACCCAAGCCCAAGAGCAGCTCGACGCCCCGGGCCCCAGCCTCGAGGTCCTGCGGGAATGGCTGGTCTGGATGGTCGGCCACGAGTCCGGCCGCGGCTGCTTCGTGGTCAACACGGCCACCGAGCTCGGCGCCGCCGACCCCGAAGTCCGGCAGAGGACCGAGGCCGCGTTCGAAGTCACTCAGAAGACTCTGGCGTCGCTACTGCGCCGCGGCATCCGCGACGGCGACCTGCCCGCCACGCTGGACGTCGACGCCGCGGTGGAGTCGCTGTTCACGACGGTGCTGGGGCTGCGCGTGCGCGAACGCGCCGGGCACGATCCCCAGCGGCTGGCCACGGCTATCGACTTCACGATCAAAACGCTCGCGGCGTCCGCGATCTGATCGCATGTCGCCACCAGGGCGAAGGCGATGCGAACGGAGATCGGCTAGGGGTTCGACGGCGGCTTCCAAGGAACCGGGGCCCCTCGAATCGGCCCGGTCGCCGCTCGGCGATCAGCTCGGTCGCGGCCTGGTGCACCGCGGCTCGGACGCGGGCGCTGCGTCCGCCGGGTCGTTTGGCGCGCTGCTGTTCCACCATGCCGGCCAACCGAGCCAACCGCGTTCAAGTGCTCGCGCATTGTTGAGGTAGTGTCCGCCCTGCCGATGACCGCCACCGGGAAGATCCTGAAGCGCGAGCTCGCCCACCCGCCCCCCGCCAGACTCGACCTCAGAAGGCGGAACATGCCGAACTTCTCCGACTTCAACCTGAACATCTACCTGAACGGCTTGAACGGCGAGAAGCCGAGGTATCCGGTCACCTGCGGCGATCTCGAGGCGCTCGCGGCGGAGAAGCTCGACCCGGTCCTCTACGACTACGTCGCCGGCGGCGCCGGCGACGAGGCGACCCAGCGCGGCAACGTCACCGCGTTCGAGCGCTGGGGCATCGTGCCGCGAATGCTCTCCGGCGCCGCCGAGCGCGACCTGTCCGTCGAGCTGTTCGGTCGTCGCTACCCGACGCCGCTGATGATGGCGCCGATCGGAGTAGTCGGCATCATGCATGAGAGCCGGCACGGCGACCTCGAAGTGGCGAAGGCGGCGGCCGCGACCGGCGTCCCCATGGTCGCCTCCACGCTCACCCAGGACCCGATGGAGGACGTGGCAGCCGCACTGGGCGACACCCCGGGCTTTTACCAGCTCTACACGCCCAATGATCGCGAGCTCGCGGAGAGTTTCGTGCGCCGGGCCGAGGCCGCCGGGTACGCCGGCATCGTGGTCACGCTCGACACCTGGTCCCTGGGCTGGCGCCCGCGCGACCTCCGGCACGCCTCGATGCCCCAGCTGCAGGGACTGTGCCTGGCCAACTACTTCAGCGACCCTGTGTTCCGGAGCCGGCTGGAGAAGACGCCGGAGAAGGACCCCGCCGCCGCGACGTTCGCCTGGGCCTTCACGTTCGGCAATCCGGCCCTGTCCTGGGACGACCTGGCCTGGCTGCGCGGCCTCACCGGCTTGCCGCTGCTCCTCAAAGGCATCTGCCACCCCGACGACGTACGTCGGGCGCGCGACGGTGGCGTCGACGGCATCTACTGCTCCAACCACGGCGGTCGGCAGGCGGCCAGCGCGCCCGCGCTCGATTTCCTGCCCGCCGTCGTCGCCGCGGCCGAGGGCATGCCGGTCATCTTCGACTCAGGCGTGCGTACCGGCGTCGACGTGGTCAGGGCCCTGGCGCTGGGTGCCACCGCGGTCGCGGTCGGCCGCCCCTACGGCTGGGGCATCACGCTGGGCGGTGCCGCGGGCGCGGAGCACGTGCTGCGCTGCCTGCTCGCCGAGGCCGACCTGACGATGGGACTCAACGGCTACCGGTCGATCGCCGACCTGAGCCCCGACGTACTGGTGCGGGTGCCCTGACCGAGCAGTCTGCGTCCCCGAGCGTGGACGTGCGTGGCGTCGTGAAATGAGGGATATCGGCACCGCGCCTGGGACACCTGGGCAGGCACCGTCGAGTTCGCGATCCCGAAGCCGCGGCGGGGCTGGCACTTCCGTACTCGTTGGGTCGATCCACGAGTACCACTGAGCCGCGTAGACGCTTCGAAGAACGTGCGACTCTGGCCGAGCTGGATCCGCCCCTCTTGAGTTAGCTGTCTGACTCACTATAGACACGGACCTGTTCTGGTGGCTATGGTCTCCAATCAAGTCAGTCAGTCAGCTAACTAACTCAGGAGCGAGTTTCATGATCGTTGTAACCGGCGCCACCGGCAAAGTCGGGCACGAGCTGGTCCGCCTGCTCAGCGAGGCGGGGGAGCAGGTGACCGCGCTCTCCCGGCAGCCGGCGCCGCTTCCGGAGGGGGTCCGGCACAGCGCGGCCGACCTGGCCGAGCCCGCCGGCCTGAAGGCGGCCTTCGACGGGGCCGACGCGTTGTTCCTGCTCGTCGCGGGGGAGGAGCCGCAGGCCATCCTCGACATGGCCAAGGCGGGCGGGATACGGCGAGTGGTGTTGCTGTCCTCCCAAGGCGCGGGAACCCGGCCGCAGGCTTACCGCCACGCCGCCGCCTTCGAGGACGCCGTCCACGGCTCGGGGCTGGACTGGACGATCCTGCGGCCGGGCGGTTTCACCTCCAATGCCTTCGCCTGGGCGGAGCAGATTCGCGCGGACCGTACGGCCGCCGCCCCATTCGGCGATGTCGGGCTGCCGACCATCGATCCGGCCGACATCGCCGAGGTCGCGGCAGTGATCCTGCGAGAAGCCGGACATGCCGGACGTACGTATGAGCTCACCGGCCCGGAGCTGGTCACCCCGCGCGAGCGTGCCGCGATGATCGGGGAGGCGTTGGGCGCGCCGGTGCGATTCGTCGAGCAGACTCGCGAGGAGGCACGCACGCAGATGCTGCAGTTCATGCCCGAACCGATCGCGGAAGGCACCTTGGCCATCCTGGGCGAGCCGACCGCCGCCGAGCAGAAGGTCAGCCCGGACGTGCAGCGGATCCTCGGCCGCGCGCCCCGCACCTTCGCCGACTGGGCGGCGCGGAACATCGCCGCCTTCCGATGATCGGTCTGCCGAACTCGGCGGAGGCGTTCCTGGACGAATCGCACGTGGCCACCCTGACCACGTTGCGACCGGACGGCTCCCCACACCTGGTGGCGGTGCGCTTCACCTGGGACGGCGCCGCGGCTCTGGTCCGAGTCCTGACCGTCGCCTCCTCACGCAAGGCCCGTAACGTGGCCGTCCGCCCGGGCGGACGTGCCGCGCTCTGTCAAGCCGAGGGATTTCGCTGGGTCACCCTCGAAGGCGCCGCCACGTTGTCCAGCGATCCGCGGAGGGTAGCCGAGGCCGCCCGCCGCTACACCCGGCGCTACGGTTCACCGCCTCCCGACCCGCCGGGCCGGGTCGTGCTTGAGATCGCGGTGGACCGAACGATGAAACTCAACACGTGAACGGATTTTCGTTATGCCTGTCCAGCATGTGCTCGACTCCACGATGTTCTATCGAGAGCTCGGCGCCGGGACGCCGATGGTCTTCCTGCACGGCAACCCGACCTCCTCCCACCTGTGGCGGCATGTCCTGCCCGCCGTCGGCTCAGGCCGGCGTCTGGCTCCCGACCTGATCGGCATGGGGGAGTCGGGGAAACCCGCCATCGACTACACCTTCGCCGACCATGCCCGCTACCTGGACGCCTGGTTCGGCGCCCTCGAACTCGACGACGTGGTGCTCATCGGCCACGACTGGGGAGGCGCCCTGGCCTTCGACTGGGCCGCCCGTCACCCCGGCCGGGTGCGTGGCATCGCCTTCACCGAGACCATCGTCAAGCCGATGTCCTGGGAGGAGTTCCCCGAGGGCGGTCGTCAGATGTTCCAGGCGATCAAGGCCGACGGCGTGGGGGAGGCCATGATCCTCGACGAGAACGCCTTCATCGAGCAGGCCCTGCCTGGCACTGTCGCCAAGCCGCTCACCGAGGAGGACTTCGCGGCGTACCGCCGGCCGTACCCCACCAGGGAAAGCCGCCTGCCGCTGCTGCAGTGGCCGCGGTCGATGCCGCTGGGCGGGGACCCCGCCGACGTCGTCGCCAGAGTCGAGGCCTACGACCAGTGGCTGGCCACCAGCGCCGAGGTGCCGAAGCTGCTGGTCACCTTCCGGCCCGGCCCCGGCACCATGATGGGCCCCGAGCTGATCGAGTGGTGCGCGGACAACATCGCCGGCATTGAGATCTCACGATATGAGGCGATCGCCGGTCACCACACTCCGGAGGATCAGCCCCAGGCCATCGCGTCGGCCGTCGCCGACTGGGCGGACAAACACCGGCTCCGTTGATCTACCGGCCCGCCGCGGCGCCTGGACGGCTGCGGCAGGGTGCGGTTATGCGCCGATCAGGCTTGGTCGACCGGGAAGGAGAAGTAAAGCCACTCGTTGTAAAAGGACCCGAAGTGGTCCTGCCAGTCGGCCCGTACGGACGCGAGCCACTCATCGTTTTCGCCGGCGAGCGCCGCTTCGGCCTGGGCCACGGCGGTGGGGATGTCGTGGGCGACCAGATCGCGTACCTCCTGCTCGGGATCATTGCCGCCGAGCGAGATGATCTCCCCTGTCTCCAGCAGAAAGAACTTTCCCCGCTGCTTGTCCAGGTGGGCCATGGTCTTGTCAACGCATGCGGTGAAGTCACGGTCCGCGAGCCCCTGGCCCACCACCCGCAGGAGGTCGCCGAGCAGGCTCGCGCCACCGGCGAAATCCGCGGCGATGCCGATGCGCGGGTTCCAGATCATGGACGGAACGACGGCCGTCTCACGCCCGACCAGCAACTTGTGCGCGAGCGGGATGCTCCAATTGTGCTCAGAGATGCACCGGACCGGCTTCGGAATGTCTTCCACGCTGGGCAGCGAGTCCGCGGAGTAAAGGTAGGAGCGGTTAGCCATGGCGGCGACCATAACAGCGCCGGCCGACAAGAAACGCGCCGTCCCGGCGCCCGGCCGTGGCCGGCAGGGGGTTCCCGGGATCCGGTGGCGGACCCCACCTGTGTGCCCTCCTGCACGAACCTGCCAGGGACGGACACCTGGCTTGATGTCCGTACCATTCCGGCCTCAACTTCGGAACGGGCCGGCAGCACCGCGCCTGCGAACATCTGCCGCAGCGGATCAACGGCGGATGCCGGTGGTCCGCTGCTGTCTCGTGCGGGGCGCGCTCCGTCGTCAGCGGTCACCCTGCGGTTTGCGCCATGTCATGATCGCGGTCGCCGGAAGATGCTCGGCGAAGCCTTTGTCGGGTGATGCTTCCTGCAAGAGTGCCCGCAGGTCCTGTTCGAAATCCGCCAGCCTTTCTCCGAAAAGGTGTGGGGCGGAGTCGGATCGAGAGAAAACCCACGCTATGACGTCGTCCACGGATCGTTCGACCAGCTGTCCGGCCGGAACAGTGTGCCGTTGGAAGTTCTCGAATCCTGCCCGCGCGAGGACCAGGTCCTCCCTGCCCGGCGTGCCATTGGGAAGTGTTCCCTGGCCCGCACGGCGGACCGGGCCGAGATACCGCCGCACCAGTTCACGGATCTCGTCGTACGGCGGAACCGGATGCGAGACCGGTCGCGGCTGCTGGATTGACTCCCCGAACTGGTCCTTGAGTTCGCTCATATGGATGAACGCGCCGCCGGGCTCCAGCATCGAAAGCACGGTCGCGGCGACCCGATCCCGGTCCATCCAGTGGAACGACTGGGCGAACAGCACGGCCCGGAACTCACCCAGACCGGCGGGCAAATCTTCGGCACGGGCGGCCACCCAGCGTGCGTTCGGCACCCCGCGGCGCGCCGCCTGCCGCTCCGCCTCGGTCAGCATGTCCTGGTCCGGGTCGAGGCCGACCACCTCGGCGAAGAGCGGTGCCAGCGCAAGGGACACGATCCCCGGACCGCAGCCGACATCGAGGAGCCTCCCGCCACCGTCCAGGCCGAGAACCTTGGCCAGGGTCTCGACGAAGCCCGGAGCGTACGGAAGACGCCCGCGCTCGTAATAGGCGGAAGCGCCCTTGAAGAGGGAACCGTCCCACTGCCATCCATCAATCACGTTGGGTTCACTCCACGAAATGGCGAAGCCGTAAGGCGGACATGGCCACCGTCGGCAGTTTCTGATTCAGGTGTTCGGTCGAATCGCCGTCCTTGACGCCACTGATGGAGGCTCGCCACTCGGCAGGACGGAAAAGCAGCTCGGGACTCTTGCAGTCACGGATCGCGACGATGTCCGGAAGGTTCCCGGCGACCTTCACACGTTAGCCGCCATTCCCGCCGGAGCGTGACGAATTTCTGCCGGAGTACCGCTCGCGCGCAACTACGAGGCCGCTGTCACGGCCGCAGGACGGCCTTGATGACTCCGTCGGCGCGCTGGTCGAAGGCCCGGTACAAGCCGGGCGCGTCATCGAGCCTGCCGTGATGGGTGACCACCACGCTGGGACGGGCCCGGCCGGACAACACGAGATCACGCAGCAACACCGTGTAGCGACGATCATGCGTGCGGCCGAACCTCGCCGAAACCCCCTTGGAGAAGAAGGTCGCCCACGGCGCCGTCAGGCGGCCGTCGGCGTGCCCCTCGGGGGCCGGGTGCAGGTCCTTCTCGGCGTAGACACCGATGATGCCCAGATGCCCGGTCGGGTTGATCAGCCTGGCGAGATCGGAAACGACCTGCGTCGGGTTCTCCGCTCCGGGGGTCAGGCGGTCGTGGGCCTGGAATCCCACCGCGTCGATGCCCACCTGGACCCCGCTCATCGCCGTCTCGCCGGGCGCCAGGCCGCCGGCCCGGCGTAGCTCGCGAATCTGGTCGACCGGATCCCCCTGCCGGTAGTCGACGGGAACGGCACCGATTTCGCCGGCCTTGTCCAGCCGTTCGGGTACCGCGTCGACGACGTAGACCTCGGCGGCACCCTTCAGCAGGGAACTGTAAGCCGCGAGCAGGCCGATGGTCCCCGCGCCGAACACCGCGACCGTCGCGCCCGCGGTCACCTCGCCCAACACGGTCGCGTGCCAGCCCGTCACGAACGCGTCGGCCAGCAACACCAGATCGTCTTCATGGGCGTCGCCCGGTTCCCCGGGCACCGGGACGCAGTTGGCGTCAGCGAAGGGCACCCTCAGCAGCTCGGCCTGCGCGCCGCGGTACGGACCCATGCCCGCGTAGCCGTAGGCCGCGCCGAAGCCGCCGGGGCGCACTCGCAGGCAGGCGGCGGACAGCCCCCGCGCGCAGTTGACGCACACCCCGCAATACACATGGGTCGGGATCACCACCCGGTCCCCGGGCTTGACCATCTCGACCGCCGAACCGGCCCGCTCGACGATCCCGAGAGGCTCGTGCCCCAGGACCAGCCCTCGGGTGGCTCCTGTGCGCCCGTCGTACATGTGCAGATCGGTCCCGCAGATCGCGCTCGAGGTGACCCTGACGACGACGTCTTCGGGTTCCTCCAGCACCGCGTCGGGGACGTCCTCGACCGCGACGGAGCGGGTGCCGGCGAAGACGACCGCCTTCATGCCGGCCCCTCACCGGTTGTCGTCATCCGAACCTCCACCGTTTCCCCTGGTGGTCGCGTCGCACGCCGATCCCCGGCATCCGTGGTGACGCTCCCTTGGGTGTCACTCACCGCTGTACCCACTCTTGGGCGTCAACAGGTGACTCCAACGCGGGCTCCAGGCCCATGCGAGCCGACAGGCGGTCGGCGGCCGCCATCAACTGAGGCGGGGTAGGGCGACGGGTCACCATGAAGAGGGTGAGCCTGCCCGGAACGGCCACCGTCGAGACCTGCTCCTCCCGCTCGGCGTACGAGATGCCCATCCCGCGGGGCAGGACGATCGGGCAGCGAAGCAGGCGGCCCATCCGTACGGCCGTTTCCGCCGTGGCCGCCGTACGGGGCCGGGCGCCCAGCTCCGAGAGCCGCCGGTGCAGCGTGGCGGTGGACGCGTCGTAGGTGTACGCGACCACATCGAGCCCGGCGAACGGCTTGCGCCCGGAGCCGAGCGGCACGCCCGGTGGGATGAGGACGGCGAGCCGATCGCGGGCCACGGGCAACGCCCCGACCGTACTGGGCAACCGCATCTGATCGGCGATCGCGACGAAGGCCACGTCCAATGAACCCTCGCCGACCCACTCGACCAGCCGATCGCCGTGGTCGGTGACCTGGTGCACCGTCACGTCGCCCAGTAGTCCCTCCAACGCCGGAAACAGCCACGGGGCGAGGCTGCCGAACGTGCCGACGGTGAGGGTGCCCGCGCGCGCCGCCGCCCGGGTCCGATCGAAGATCGCCTCCAAGTGCTCGAGGACGTGGGCCGCCTCCGCGGCGAGCGCCCGCCCGGCCGGCGTCGGTCGTGCTCCGGTCGTGTCCCGGTCGAAGAGTCGTTCGCCGATCCGCCGCTCCAGCGCGGCCAGCCGATTGCTCGCGGCCGGCTGACTGATGAGCAGTTCCCGCCCGGCCGCGCCGAGCGAGCCGTGCCGGGCGAGCGCCTCGACGAGCCGCAGATCCTCGACCGTGGGTAATGACCTCATAAGTCCACGTTATGAGCCGACAGGGCAATCCGCGACCTACCCGGGAATCCCACCTGATTTCAGGATTGGCTCCATGACCGCTCGCCGCGATATCGCCGCCATGCTGATCACAACGTTCCTGACCTGGATGGGACAGCGCACGACCGCCGTGGCGCTCCCTCTCGTCGCTCTCGCCGAGACCGGATCCGCCTGGGCCACCGGGTTGGTCGGCGGGGCTGTCGGGCTGCCCATGCTCACATCGGCGTGGTGGGCCCGGGGACTACGACAACGACTGACGACCGGCCGCGCTCTCGCCGGCGTGCTCGCCGTCCAGGTGGTGGGGTTGCTCGTCGTCCCGATCGGCGCCGCCCTCGGCACCGTCGGCCCGATCCACCTGGCCGCTGCCGGGCTGATCACCGGCTGCGCCACCGCCGTCAGCGCACCGGCCCAGCGGGCACTACTCGCCGACATCTGCGACGGTCTGGGTTCCGGCGTCGCCGCCCGGATGCTCGCCTGGCAGGACTTCGCCCACCGGAGCACGATGATCCTGGCGCCGCCGCTGGCCGGGTGGGCGATCAGCGTCAGCGGTCCGTTCGAGCTGCTCTGGGCGGAGGCGGCGGGCGTCGGCCTCGGCGCGGCCGTACTGCTGACAGTAAGAGGCGATGCGACGGCCACCGCCGGCGGCGAGGTGACGGACGCGCCGGCCCTCCGGCACGTACTGGCCCGTCACCCGGAGGTACGCCGCGCCGTGACCATGTCCGGCGTCGGCGGCCTCGTCTGGTTCGCTTTCACCCTCGGGCTGGCGATCCTCGGCGCCGAGACCGGCCGGCCCGGGCTGCTCATCTCGGCCGGCATGACCGGGTACGGAGTGGGCTCCCTCATCGGCGCGCTCATGGCGCCGACGGTCGTCCCCCGACTGCCGTCACTGGGCACCATGGCCACCGGATGGATCGTCCTCGGGATGGCCTTCGCCGCCCTGCCCGCGGTGACCTCGTCGCTCACGCTGATCGCTTGCCTGGCCGCAGTCGGCGGCTTCGCCATGCCGCTTGGCATCGGAGCGATGAACCGGCTGATCACCGTTCGGACCGACGGCGCGGAACGGCGAGCGGCCTTCGCCGCCGAGAGCCTGGTGCACGACGGGGCAGTGTCACTCGGCCTGCTCGGCGGCGGAGCGATCATCGGACTGGCCGGCGCGGGGCCGACGCTGGTCGTCGCCGGTGTCGCACAAGTCGCCGTCGCGCTCCTCGCCGGACCGTGGATGATCCCAGTACCCGCTCCCCGGGCGCGAGACGACTCCATCAGCCGGCCGGTGGATCGAGACAGCATGACCGTGTGATCGCTCAGGCGTTCTGGCCGCCGAGCAGGACCGTCTCAAGTACCTGGCTCACGTGGTCGGCGGGAGCCGGGTCGACGCGGGGGAGCACGTTCCTCGATGGGCGGCCATGGCCTCTCGCCTGTGGGTCGGCTGCCTGCTCTTCTCGCTCAGCGGCATCGGCGCTGTAGTCGGCGCACTGATGGCCACGCGCATGGCCCGTTGGATCGGCCAGGCCCGGTCGCTGTTGGTCTTCACCTTCGTCGCGGCGCTGGCGGGCCTGCTGGGACCGTTGTGGCTGCTGTTCTCACCCCTGCGGAAGATGCGCGACCTGCCGTCCGGTGACGAGGCGGCTCACCTGGCCGGGCGACCTCTCGCTTCGGAATCTGAGACGTCGTCTCATAGATGAGGCCGCGGTAGCGAACGAGCGCGGCGGCGAAGACCGCCGCTTACCGCAGCCGCCGCCAGGCCTGATCAAGCCTTGTAGTACTCGCGCATGAGACGGGTGGCCCATGCCGGTTGCCGGACCGGGTCGGTGGGCGCGAACTCGACCAGATAGGGCTTGATGTCCAGCACAGGGGTGCCCTCCAGCGCGTCCAGGTCGGCCACATGCAGGTCGCGGCCATCGACGGCCAGCAGCCGGCACACCGAGACACCGAGCCGGTTGGGCCGGTACGGCCCGCGGTGCGCGAAGACACCCACGAGCGGGCCGTCGGGATTCTTGCGCGGCGGCCGGGGGCGGCTCTGCACGTCCGCCTCGTCGATCCGGTCGAACCGGAAGACGATCTCCAGGTGGGAGAACTCCTGCAAGCCCTGCAGGGCCGACGGCTCGAAGCGGTCCTCCAGCCGGATGACGGCCTTGACGTCGTACCAGTTGTCCTCGTACATCTCCGGCCGCCCGCCGAGGACGCGGGCGACGGGGCTCAGGATGGCGTCGTCCATCATGAGTCACCTCGCATGGAGCAGAGCTGGGCGCAGAGGGTGTCGCCGGCCCATCGCTCCCACCGCTCGCGTGTCCACCCCCGCTCGCGGACGAACAGCAGATACAGCTCGGGGCTGAGCAGGCCGTACAGCAGGTCGGCGGCCTCCTCCACGGACATCTCGGCTCGCGCCCCGGGTTTGCCGACAAGCGCCTTGGCCGCGCCCTGCTGGACGACGTACCGGGGATCGATGTCGTGGGGCCACAGCGCGGCGACCTCGGGGTCGCTCGCGCACGCCCCGTCCAGCACCTTGCCGATCGGCGCGACCCGCTCCAGGACCGAGGTCGTGCCCGCGACGTAGGCGCGCAGCATGTCCGGGGCGGTGCCGGCGGCCAGTGCGGTGGTGTACCACGGCCGGTCCATCGTGGCCACCGGCTCGTCATCTCCGGCGATCGTGACGTCGACCAGTTCCTTGAGCAGGGCGCGCTTGTTGCCGAAGACGAAATAGATCGTCTGCACCGCCACGCCGGCCTTGTCCGCGACGTCCTGCAGGTTCGTGGCGCCGTATCCGTCCTGCACGAACAGTTCCAGTGCCGCCGCGAGGATGCGCCGACGCGTCTCCCCGGCTTTCTGTGCTCGTTTGTTCGGCCGCTTGACATCGCTCATGGCTAGAGTCTATCTCTAGATTTGTTCAATAGAAGTCAACTCTAGAGAGAAGGTCCAGCTAATGCCGGTCATCAGCGTCACTCGCTTCCAGGCCGATCCCGCCGACGCCGAGCAGGTTCAGGCCCGGCACGCCGCCCTGGTCACCGCGATCAGAGCCACCCTGCCCGGCCTCACCGAGGCACGCCTCGGCCGGCTGAACGACGAGACGTGGGTCGGCGTCTGGCGCTGGGATTCGGCCGCCAGCCTCCAGGCGGCACGCCAGTCCGCGCCCGGCACCCCCGCCGCCGTCGCGGCGTTCGAGGTGGTCCGCGACGTCACGGCGGAGGACATCGAGGTCCTGGCCGAGATCTGACCGCCTGTCCCGGCCCCGGAACCCGGGGCCGGGATCCCCGATTCAAGGACATGACATGATCGAAATCGACGCGTTGACCAAGGTGTACGGCTCGGCTCAGGTCCGGGCGGTCGACGAGGTGTCGCTGACCGTCCCCGCCGGATCGGTCTTCGGCTTTCTGGGCCCCAACGGGGCCGGCAAGACCACCACCATCAAGATGCTGGCCGGCCTGCTGACCCCCACCTCCGGTCAGGTCCGGCTGGGCGGCTTCGACGTGACCCGGCAGCGCTCGGCCGCGATGGCGCAGTTCGGCGCCGTGCTGGAGGGCTCGCGTAACGTCTACTGGAGCTTGTCGGCCTGGCAGAACCTGATGTACTTCGGCCGGCTCAAGGGCATGCGCAAGGCCCGGGTCGCCGAGCGCGCCCAGGATCTCCTGACGGATCTGGGCCTGTGGGAGCGCCGCCACGACAAGGTGGGCGGCTTCTCCCGGGGCATGCAGCAGAAGGTCGCGATCGCCGTCGCGCTGATCGCCGATCCGCCGATCGTGCTGCTGGACGAGCCGACCCTCGGCCTGGACGTCGAGGCCACCCGCACCGTCAAGAACTGGATCGCCGAGCAGGCCCGCGAGCTCGGCACCACCATCCTGCTCACCACCCACCAGCTGGATGTGGCCGAAGAACTGTGCGACCGGGTGGCCGTCATGCGCCAAGGGAGGCTCGTGGCCGACCTGCCCACGCGGGAACTGCTGGCGCGCTTCCGGGAACGCGACCGGTACGAGATCCGCGTCGAGGGAGCGGCGCCGCCCGGCTTCGACGCCGTCACCCGGGAGGGCGTCACCACGATCAGTGTGCGGGTGAGCGATCCGAGCGAGGTGTATGAGGTGGTTGTGCGGCTGCGCGCACAGGGAGTTGTGCTGGAGTCGCTGACGCAGGTGCAGCCCGATCTGGAGGATGTGTTCCTCGCTCTGGTGAACGAGCCGTCCCATGCGTGAGGTCTTGCGAGCGGAGATCGGCAAAGGCCTGCGGGTTCAGCTCGCTCACCCGGTCGGACATGTGATCACGCTGTTGATCAGCACCATGATGTACCTCGGCCTGCAGTTCGTCCTGGGCCAGGGCGAACTGCGTCAGGACCTGCTGCCGCAAACCCTGGTCGCCATCGGCGGCTACTGGTTCCTGCAGTACGCCGGCCTGGTGATGGTGGCCGACCTCATCGAGGAGAAACGCGCCGGCACCTTCGCCCAATCCCAGATGAGCCCGGCGCCGCCGTGGCTGCCGATGCTCGGCCGGCTGATCACCGCCTCGATCTTCGGACTGGCCGTGGCCGCCGTCGCCGCCCTCGTCCCGATGCTGGCGGCCGGGATCACCATCCCCTTCCGCTGGGCCGCGCTCCTGCCCGCCGCGCTCCTGGGGATCAACGCGCTGGCCTTCACCTTCCTGCTGGCCGGCCTCGCCCTGGTCTCCCCGATGATCGGCGCCCTGCAGTCGCTGTTCACGTCGCTGGTGCTCCTGCTCAACGGCTCGTTCCTGCCGCTGAACCTGTATCCGGACTGGCTCGCCGGAGCGGCCAGAGTCCTGCCCACCACGCTGGGCATCGAGGCGCTCGCTCAGGCGCTGTTCGAGAGCCGAACCCTGACACAGCTCTGGAGCGGCGGCACCCTGCCCTGGCTACTGGCCCACACCCTCGCGCTCACCGCCGTCGCCGGCCTGCTGTTCGTCCGCAACCACCGCCGAGCCCTGGAGTCGTCATGACCTTCGCCCGCGGATTGGCCGCCGAAGTCCGCAAGGGCCTGCTCAACCTGCTCGCCGGATGGCGTGAGGTCCTCATGGAGATGATCACGTTTCCGCTGTTCTACCTGCTCATCGTGCTGTTCATGGGACGCGGGCAGCTGCGTGCGGACCTGCTGCTGCCGGTGCTGCTCGGCATGGTGGCGCTGACCTTCATCCATGAGCAGGTCAACCGGGTGTTCTGGAGCTACCTGGGCGACATCCAGTCCGGCGTGCTGGAACAGACCTACCTGACCCCGCTGCCTTCGGCCGCGAGCATCCTCGGCCGGCAGGTCGCCGCCGTGATCGCGGCCGTACCCACCGCGCTGGCCGTCCTGACCACCGGCGCGGTCGCCATCAGCATCCAGGGCGGGCAACTGCCCTTCGACGCGCAGGTGATCGTACCGCTGGCCGCCATCGTGCTGGGCACCTGCGGGCTGGCGCTGATCCTGTGCGGGCTGACCCTGGTGTTCAAACGCATCGAGATCATCACCCAGCTGTCCGTGGCCCTCTACGCCATCGCCGGCGGCACCCTGGTCCCGCTGGCCGCCCTGCCCGACCCGATCGCCTTCCTCAGCCGGCTGGTCGTCCCCATCGCGCCGGGCATCGAGGCGATGCGCGACATCCTGCTCGGCGGGCACTCCCTGGCCGCACTCCCCACCGGCTGGGGTCTCGGCTGGCTGCTGGCCCAGCCGCTGCTCATCACCGCCGCCGGGGTCATCCTGTTCAACCGGCTCGAACACCTCGCCCGGCACCGCGGCACCCTCGGCCGCTACTAGGCCAAGAACCTGAAGGAAGAGAGCAACCGACGTGAATGTGTTCTTGTGGGTGGCGCAGGCCGTCCTGGCCGCCGTCTTCGGCCTGGCCGGGGTCATGCATTCCACCCTGCCCAAGGAGAGACTGCGCCCCATGCTGCCCTGGGTGGAGGACTTCACCCCGGCCCGGATCCGCCTGATCGGCGTGGTCGAACTTCTCGGCGCCCTCGGTCTGATCCTGCCCGCCGCCACGGGCATCGCCCTGATCCTCACCCCGCTGGCCGCCGTCGGTCTGGCGATCACCATGCTCGGCGCCGCCGTCACCCACGTCCGCCGAAAGGAGCCGGCGGCCGTCGCCGTCAACGCGGTGCTGCTCGCGCTGGCCGTCCTCATCGCCTGGGGCCGCTTCGGCCCGAACGCCTTCTAACGGCTGCCCACCGCGGCGACCTCGTACGGTGCCCAGGCGGTCAGCTCGAACCGCCCTTCCCCGTGCGAGGTGGCGAGCCGCCCGCCCAGGGTCTCGAGCCGGGTGGTCAGATTCCCCACCCCCGCCGAACCAGGACGCCCCTTCACCGAGGCCACCCCGTCATTGCGGACGCGCAGCCGTATCCCCTTCGCCTCCGTCACCGTCGCGATCGCGCAGTGCCGTGCGGAGCTGTGCCTGAGCACGTTGGTGACCGCCTCACGCAGCACCGCGCTCAGCACGGTCTCGGCGTCGGAGGCGAGCGCCTCATGCCCGAGCGACAACGACACCTCGATCCCCGCGGCCGTCAGCACGGAGCGCGCGGACTCCGCCTCGGCGACGAGCTCCAACTCCAGCTGTCCACCGGACACGGCGCGCAGGTCAGCCTTGGCCCCCTCGGCCATCTCCAGAGCCTCGGCGAGCTCCACGCGCGCCCGCGGAGCGTCGAGCCGCCTGGCCAGCTCGCACTTCAGCAAGATTGCCGCCAGGCTGTGCCCGAGCAGGTCGTGCAGGTCGCGGGCGGCGCGCAGCCGCTCTTCGACGACCGCGGTCCTGGCCAGCTCCTCCTTGGCCTCCCGCAACTCCTTCACTACCTGGGCGAGCCTGCTCAGGCTGTAGATGACCAGCCCCGTCACCAGCGTGCTCACCGTGTAGTTGACCACGACGGGCACCGGCAGCCTGAGCAGGAAGCCGATCACCGCCACGCTGGCCATCTCCGCCGCCACCAGGGACAGCCCCCATGCCCACGGGAAGGTGAGCAGCAGTGGCCCGGCCAGGAACCCGGCGATACCCAGCCAGGCCCGGCCGAACAACGCTATCGGCGCGTACGCCAGCGCCGCCATGACCAGCAGTCCCACCGTGTGCCGTCCCCTGAACAAGCTCAGGTGCATGAAGACGATCGCCGCCAGCAGGACGAGGCCGGGGACGAGGAGGTTGGAGGGGGCCTGGAGCAGTGCCTTGGCGCTGAAGCCCACGAGGATCGCGGTCAGGAGGCTGATCGACAGAGCGTAGGCGTGCTCCGTGTCGTACAGGGTGGCGCTCTCTTCGGCCAGCTGCGGGAGCATGGCCTCGACGATGTGGTGGCCCTGGGGTGACAGGCTGGTGGTGAGGGTGCCGCCTGCCTCCGCGAGCCGGGCGGGCAGGTCGCCGAGGAGTTCCTCGCCGGCGTTGGGCACGCCGTCGTTCGTCACGCGGAGCCGTACCTCATGGGCGAGGACGCGGGTCTCGATGGCGCAGAAGGTGGCGCCGCCGTGCCGTACGACCTGGGTCACCGACTCCCGCAACACCGCCGCGAGCAGCGCCCCCGGGGGGCCGAGCGGTTCGGTGTGGCCGATCTGGACCTCGACGGGGACGCCGGCGGCGCTCAGCATCGCCCGAGCCGTGGTGATCTCGGGCGCCAGCGAGGTGGCGCGGTAGCCGGAGGCCGCTGACCTGGCCTCGGCCAGGGCCAGGCGCGCGGTGCCGACAACCTCGGCGATGGACTCGCGGCTGGGATCCTCGGCCGACAACCCCTGGGTGATTCCTGCCAGGGCCCGGCCAAGACCGTCGTTGAGCTGGGCGGCGATGCGCAGCCGTTCCTCCGACACCGCTGTGGCGGCCAGGGCGCGCCTGGTGGCCTGCACCTCGTCGACCTGCTCGATGAGCCGCGTCAGACCATAGATGATCAGCGAGATGAGGATCATGGAGATCGTGGAGTCGAATGATTCACGATCGATGATCGCGGCGCTCACCGCGACGGGAATCGCCAGCGGCCACAGCCGTGTCAGCAGCAGCGAGCCGCCGAGGAAGCCGAGCAGGCCAACCGGCACGTCCAGCCAGGCCGTGGCGGCGTAGGCGATCACGGCCTGGGCGGGAAGGAGACGAGCGGGACGGGAGAGCCGCAGAACGTACGGCAGCTGCATGGCGAACATCGGGGCCGCCAGAAGGACGCCATAGGGGGTGGCTAACGCGTAGATGCTGGAGAATCCGGCGAGCACGGCGACGACGATCCAGCGTGCACGACGCGACACAGCGACCCCCCAGAATCATGACGGATCGCTATGTCACCACATGGGGGCGATATTCCTCACATTGGTGCCGTGGTTTCCGCCCGAACCGAGCCGGCGTGTGTCATGGCCGAGTCATCAGCACTTCCGGTCGCGCGCGGGCAGGTGGCCGGTGACGAGGAAGTCGGTGACGGTCCGGTCGCCGCAGGCGTTGCCGTTGGCGAGGTAGACGCCGTGACCGCCGGAGTTGACGGCGACCATGCGAGCCCGCTGCCCGAACGCCTCGCGCATCTTCAGTGCCCCGCTGTAAGGCGTGGACGGATCGCGCAGATTCTGGATCAGCAGGACGTTGGCCGGGCCGCGCGAGCTGATCCGGGTGGCTTTCTCCGCAGGCTTGAACGGCCAGTACGCGCACGGCCCGAGATTGACCGGCATGCCCGCGGTCAGCGGGTAGACGACCCGGTTGCGCTTGACCTGCTGCTCGTGCCGGGCGATCGAGTTCGGCCATTCAATGTCGTTGCACATCGTGGCACCGGCGTGCGCGGCGGTGTTCTGGAGAGCGGCCTCCTCCGGCTGGTTCGGAGTGGGCAGCTCGGCGCGGTTCAGCGCGGCTTTCATGAGCCCGGCCAGCATCGGGTAATTGGCCGTGGAGTAGAGCGCGTTGAGCAGGGTCTCCCTCAGGAGGTTGCCGGTCAACTGCTGCTCCGGCTTGGCGCCCGGCCACGCCAGCGGCTCGCGGTCCAGCCGGGCGGCGAGATCGAGGAAGGTCCGGCGCACGGCGGCCGCGTCGGCACCGAGGCCGTAGTCGCTGTCGCGCGCCGCCGCCCAGGCTCCGAAGTCGGGGAAGCTGTCCTCCACACCGATGGCGTAGTTGGCCAGCCACTGGCGCGACACCTTGTGCGGATCGGGGTCGTCATTGCTGTCGAGGACCACTCGATCGGTGGTGCCGGGGAACATCGTGGCGTGGACGGCGCCCGCGTAGGTGCCGTACGAGACGCCCCAGTAGGAGATCTTGTCCTCGCCGAGCGCCACGCGGATCCGGTCGATGTCCCTGGCGTGGTTGCGGGTGCTGATGTGCCGGATCAGCGGCCCGCCGTTGCGGGCGCAGGCCTCGGCGATCCGGCGCGACCACGCCGCGTTCTCGGTGATGCCGCCGGCTGCGTCGGGGTACGGCTTGAGCCGCGTGAGGGAGAGGTCGGCGGGCGCGAGCCCACAGGAGACGGGTGAGCTCTTTCCCACGCCACGCGGGTCGAACCCGATGATGTCGTAGCGGTCAAGCACTTCCTGGGGAAGCTTCTTGACCAGGGTGCTCGGACGGTTCAACCCCGGGCTGCCGGGACCGCCCGGGATGATCAGCAACACGCCACGGCGGACCTCGGGGCGAGCCGTCTTGATCCTCGACACCGCCAGCGTGACCGACGGACCGCCGGGGGCGGAGTAGTCCATCGGCACCTCGATCGTCGTGCACTCCTGCCGGGGATCGATGCCCTCGCCGGGCAGGCAGGCGCCCCACTGCGTGACGGCGGCGTGCGCCGGGGCCGCGAGCAGTGCGGTCGTCAGGGCGGCTGCGGACAAGAGGGCGGGGGTTTTCATCAGGATCCTTTCGGTTCTGCGGATGTCCACGACTCTGCCGGGTCGTTGATCGTCGAACCAGAGACCTCATCAGTGATCACCCGTGACCTCGTCATAAAAGCGACAAACGCCCAGAATCCGCACAGCATCCGTAATTCAACGCTTCCCGGTGCGCTCGGCGAGCATCGCGCCGCCGCCTGTCGAAGCAGCCGAGTTCGCTCACCCTCGTGGCCGGCGGCCTGCCCCGCCGCCGAGCGGTGGGACACCCGTGGCCGACAAGCGATCACAATGTGAGGCAACGGGGCTGAAGTCGGGCACCGGCAGGGTCGGGGGGATGTCGATGGGTCAGATCATGTTCATGCTCTTGGGGCCGTTGGAGATACGGGCGGACGGGAGAGCGCTCAAGCTGGGCAGTCCGCGTCAGCGGACCATTCTGACGATGCTGCTGCTGGCGCCGAACCGGGTCGTGTCGGTCGACAGCCTGATCGAGGCCGTCTGGCCGCAGGGGGCTCCCACCACCGCCCGCAACCAGGTAGCCATCTGCGTGGCCGGTCTTCGCAAGGTCTTCAAGGACGCCGTCGGGACGGCCGATCTGATCGTCACCTCGCACCCGGGCTACACCTTGCGTTCGCTTGGTCACCGTATCGATGTCGTCGACTTCGAGGAGCGGGTGGCCCGGGCACGGGACGCGGCAGGTGCCGGCCGGACCGCCGAGGCGTGCGATCTGTTCGCCGAGGCGATCACCCTGTGGCGGGGCCGGGCCCTGGACGGGGTGACCGGTAGCCGGATCGAGGAGGAAGCCGCGCGGCTGGAGGAGGCGCGGCTCGACGCCTACGAGCAACATGCGGGCCTGCAAATCCAGCTCGGGCGTCATCATGCACTGCTGTCCGAATTGTCGGCGCTGGTCAAGGCGCATCCGCTGCGGGAACAGAGCAGGGCGCATCTCATGCTGGCGCACTACCGCTCGGGGCGGCGGGCCGAAGCGCTCGCGGTCTTCCGGGAGGGACGTGATCTGCTTGTGGAGGAGCTTGGCATAGAGCCCGGTCCGGTCCTCCAGGGACTGCACGACCTGGTACTGCGGGACTCGCCAGAGCTGACACAACCGCTCGCCAACCCAGCGCCGTCCCCCTCCACCGACGTTCCGGCGCAGCTGCCGGTCGACTCTGCCTCGTTCACCGGGCGGGCGGGCGAACTACGGGCGCTGGACCGGATGCTGGACGAGCGGCTGGGCCGGTCGCCGCTGGCCGTGGCGGCGATCAGCGGGGTGGGTGGGGTCGGCAAGACCGCGCTGGCCGTCCACTGGGCCAACCAGGTCGCCGGCCGCTTCCCGGACGGGCAGCTGTTCACGGATCTGCGCGGGTACGACGAGAAGGACGACCCGGTTCCTCCCGCAGCCGTCCTCGACCGGTTTCTGCGCGCCCTCGGAGTGGCGGGGCCGCAGATCCCCGCCGACCTGGACAACCGGGCCGCGCTCTACCGCAGCGTGCTCAGTGGCAAGCGAGTGCTGATCGTCCTGGACAACGCCCGCTCCTTCCAGCAGATCCGGCCGTTGCTGCCGGGCAGCGGACGCTGCTGTGTGCTGATCACCGGACGGGATGGGATCGACGACCTGATCGGTGACTACGCCGTGCTCCAGATCGGGCTCAACGTCATGGCCCCCGACGAGGCGGCAGCGCTGCTCGCGGAGGTCGCGGGCGAGGCCAGGATCGGCGCGGATCCGGCGGCCACGGCCCGGCTCGGCGTGCTGTGTGACCGGCTTCCGCTGGGGTTGCGCATCGCCGGTGCCCGCTTGGCCGCCAAGCCGCACTGGTCGGTGCGGAGCCTGGTGTCCCGGCTGGAGAACCAGCGGCGCAGGCTGGACGAGCTCAGCCCCAGAGAGGGCGGGGTACGGGCGAGCTTCCGGCTCAGCTACCGCGACCTGCCGCCTGCCGCCCAGCGGCTCTACCGGCGGCTGGGCCTGTTGACGGTGCCCGATTTCGCGGCCTGGGTGGGAGCGGCGTTGCTCGACATCACCGATCCGGTGGAGGCGGAGAACCTGCTTGAGCAGCTGGTCGACGCTCATTTGCTGGAGGTGGCCTGGGGTTCGGGGCCGGCCACTCGCTACCGCTTCCTGGATTTGTTGCGGCTTTTCTCCTGGGAGTGCGCGCAGGCGGAGGAGGGTGAGGAGGAGCGCGCCGCCGCGTTGGAGCGTGCGTACAGCGGCTGGCTGACGCTGGTGGACGCGGCCCGGCAGCGGGTCTATGGCGGAAGCCACTCAATGGCGTACGGGCCCGTGCGGCGGTTCCCGCTGCCCGAGGAGCTGGTCGACGAACTGTTGGAAGACCCGATGGCGTGGCTGGAGTCGGAACGGACCGCCATCACTGATGTCATCCACCAGGCGGCCGAGAGCGACCACTCGGCGTACGCGTGGGGGCTGACCTTCAGCGGCACCGTGCTCTTCGAGGCGCACAACTACCTTGAGGACTGGCACTCGTGCGCCATGAGTGCCCTGGTGGCGGCAAGGCGGGCCGGGGATCGGCTGGGCGAGGCGAACATGCTGCGCTCGCTCGGCACCCTCGCCATCTACCAGCGGAAGTATCAGGAGGCACAGCCCTCGCTGCTGCTCGCGCTGAAGCTGTTCGAGGAGTGCGGGGAGGTGCACGGTCACGCGCTGGTGCTGCGCAATCTCGCGATCTGCTCCCGGTTCGCGGGGGATCTGGGGGCCGCGCGGCGGGAAGCCGGGCAGGCCCTGGAGGGCTTCCGGAAGGCCGAGGATCTCGCGGGCGAGTCACATCTGTTGGGCCTGTCGGCCCAGATCGAACTGGAGCTCGGCAATGTGCCGGGCGGGATCGCACTGTGCCGGGAGGCCATCGCCAAGAGCCGCGAGGCCGGCTCGACGCGGGGCGAGATGCAGAACGTCTACCGGCTCGCCGAGGCTCTGATGCGGCAGGGCGACCCGGCGGCCGCGGAACGGGCCTGCTTCGAGGCGCTGGCGCTGACCAGAGCGGAGAGCGACCGGCTGGGGGAGGGGCATGCGCTGCGAGGCATCGGGGAGGCGCGCTGGCGGCTGGGCGATCCGGAGGGAGCGGAGCCGGTGCTCCGGCAGGCGCTGGAGGCGGCCGAGGAGGTCGCAGACCGCTTTCTGGGGGCGCGGATCCAGGCCGACCTCGGGTGCGCACGGCTGGTGGGTGGGGAGCCGCGGGCGGCCGTGGACCTGCTGCGGTCGGCCCTCGAGGTGTTCGAGGAACTGGGGGCGTGGACCTGGCGGCAGCGGACGTCCCGCATCCTCGCCGCGGTGGACGCGGATGGGGACCCGGACGGGTCAGGTCTCCGGCCGGCGATGTCGGCCGGAGACCTGGTGGTGCTGATGGAGAGCCGGTGACGGCGCCGCGCGGGCGGGCCCCGCGTCACACCACCTGTGGTGTCTGCGTCGCGCGCCGTACCACCGCCATGGCGGACAGCACCGCCGCCGACACCGCGACCAGCGTGCCCGCGGCGGTGGCGAGCCCCATGGCGCCCCACGGCACCGACAGCGGGGCGGCGCCCCCCGCCAGGACGGAGACGGCGGACCAGACGCCCAGCACGTTGACGCCGCTGACGAGGGCTCCGAGAACGGCACCTGTCACGACGACGGTCAAGGCCTCGAACACCACGATCTGCAGTACCTGGCCATCGGTGGCACCGGTGAGGCGGAGAACGGACAGGTCGCGCCTCCGGTCGGAGGTGGCCATCACCATCGTCGCGGCCAGGGCGATGAGCGTGTACAGCACCACCAGACCCATCACCACCGTCACGGCCAGCCGGTTCTCCCGTTTCGTGTCCGGCAGTGAGGCGGCGATCCACTGTTCGGTGCCGGCGAGGGTGGCGCCGGTGCCGCGTACGGCCTCTCGCAGCCCGGCGGCGACGGCGGCGCGATCCGCGCCCGGCTCGAGTCGCACCTCGATGCGATCCGGCGCGGCACCGGGCGCATTGGCGGCCGTGACGTACACGTCGTCGGAGCCGATGCCGGTCCGCAGGACGCCGGCGACGGTCAGCCGGCCCTTGGAACCGTCCTTTCGCCAGACGTCGACCCGTTGTCCGACGGCCGCGGCAGGCCACTCCTCGTTGACGATGATGGAGCGGTCGTCCAGCTTCTCCAAGGAGCCCTCTACCAGCGGCAGCCTTGCCAGTTCGGCGTGGGAGGCGGGGTCGACGACGCGCCCCGGGTTGGGGACGCGTGCGACGCCCTCCAGCAGGTACTCGACCGTGGTCGGGGCGGAGATCGCAGAACGGGCGCCGGGAACCGCGCGGACTGCCTTCGTCACCTTGTCGGGCAGCGCCCGCCCGCCGCCGCTCGCCGTGATGACGTAGTCGGCCGTCGTGCGGTTGCGGATGTCGTCGGCACGGCCTGCGGCGACCGTGCCGGAGGCGCCGAGCAGTGAGCCGACCAGGCCGACGGAGACCAGGACCGGAGCAGCCACGGCCGCCGTACGCCGCAGGCTCGCGGAAGCGCTCTCCCGGGCCAGCATTCCGATGGCTCCGGGGAGCCGGGATGGCAGCCAGGCGACCAGCTGTACGAAAGGGCGTACCGCGACGGGCGCGAGCAGCGCGAAGGCACCGATCAGCAGCAGCGGCTGGGTGGTGTACGTCTTGCGCTTGAGCAGGTCGGCCGGGTCAGCGGCGATCTTCTGGATGAGCAGCACCACACCGACGGCGAGCAGCAGCCCACCGAACGCCCAACGGCCGCCGGTCATGATGCGCCGGTCCACGTCGGACTCACGCAGCACCTGCACGGCGCTGGTGCGCGAGGCACGGCGGGAGGCGGCGAGCGCCCCGATGATCGCCACCAGCAGTCCTGACCAGAAAGCGAGTTGGTACGGCCAGAACTGGTCACCGACGGTCAACCACGAAGGCGCCAGGCGCTCGTCGATCATCCAGGCCACCAGTTCCGGGCCGCCCAGCCGTCCCAGCAGGCAGCCTGCCAGCGCTGCCAATCCGCCGACCAGCAGAGCTTCGACGACCACGACGGTACGGATCTGCCGTGGTGTGGCCCCGGCGGTGCGCAGCAGCCCGAACTCGCGCTGTCGCTGCGCCACCGCGAAGGCGAAGGTGGAGGCGACGATGAACACCGAGGTGAAGGTCGTGACGGTGGCCGCCGTGGCCAGCAAAGCGTTGACCGTGAAGACCGCGTCCGGGTCCTGTTCCTTGAGGTGCTGCGGGGCGTCGAGAGTCGCGGCAAGGGCGAGCCCCATGGAGGCGGTCAGTCCGGCGCCGAGCGCGACTGCGAGGAAGACCCCGACGAAGTGCGTCCAGCGGGCCCGTACCGTGCTCAGGCTGATGCTCAGCATGCGACCGCCTCCAGCTTGGTCATCCGCTCGGCAACGTCCTGGGCGGTCGGGGAGACCAGTTCTCCGCTGAGTCGGCCGTCGGCGAGGAAGACCACGCGGTCCGCGTACGAGGCGGCCACCGGGTCGTGGGTGACCATGACCACGGTTTGCCGCTCACTGTCGGTCAGCCCGCGCAGCAGGGAGAGGACATCACGGCTGGTGGCGGAGTCCAGGGAACCTGTCGGCTCGTCACCGAAGAGCACCTCGGGGCGGGTGATCAGCGCGCGGGCGAGCGCGACCCGTTGCTGCTGGCCGCCGGACAGTTCCGCCGGCCGGTGCCGGGCGCGGTCGCCGAGCCCGACCTGGTCCAGCGACTCGCGCACCTCGTCGCGGCCGGGCCGGCGTCCCGCGAGCCGCAGCGGCAGCATCACGTTCTGTTCGGCGGTGAGCATCGGCAGGAGGTTGAAGGCCTGAAACACAAAGCCGATCCGGTCCCGGCGCAGCAGGGTCAGCGCCGTCTTGGAGAGTCCGGTCAGTTCGGTGTCGCCCAGCTTCACGCTGCCGGAGTCGGCCCGGTCCAGCCCCGCCGCGCACTGGAGGAGAGTGGACTTGCCGGAGCCGGACGGGCCCATGATGGCGGTGAAGGAACCCCGGGGCAGGGAGAGCGAGACCTCGTGGAGGGCGGTGACCGCGTGGTCGCCCGTTCCATAGGTCTTGCTCACCGCCGTGAGCCGGACTGCGTCGTTGCTCATTCGCTTCTGCCTTTCGTCAGGGATGCTGGGGGACCGGGGAACCAAACGGGCTCCACCTCACTGTCTGCGGCGCACGCTATGTGCGCGCGATTTTTGATCGATTTCGTCCGCCGGAGCCGAGCCGAAATGAGATCCCGGCCCTGGCCGCTCTCCGCGAGCACGTTCGAGCCTTCGCCGACATGACGCTGCGACTCGATGACGACGGCCTGGACGGACCCCACCGTGCGGAATCGACGAGCCAAGGCGGCCGGCCACGGGCGCTTGCCGGCTCTTTCTAACGGTGTTAGGTTCTGCCTAACGATGTTAGAAAGGAAGGTCATGAGCCCGGCCGCACGCCTCGACGCCGATTCGATCCTTGGTGCCGTGTTCGACATCCTCGACAGGGAAGGCGTCGCCGCGCTCTCGATGCGCACGCTGGCCGCACGCCTCGACGTCAAGGCCGCGTCGCTCTACTACCACGTGCCGAACAAGGCCGCGCTGCTCCAGATGGTCGCGGATCGGGTCGCCACGCAGATCGTGGCGACGATCACCCCCGGCCGGGCCTGGCGCGAGCTGCTGGACGGCATCGCCCACAACCTGCGGGGAACCTTGCGGGCCCACCCCGGCGCCGCCGCGGTCGTGGCCGTACAGAACGCGTCGCCCCACGTGTTCGAGGAGGCCGTCCCCCTTGTGCTGCTCTCGATGCGGTCGGGCCTGCACCTCACCGATGACGTGGCGCTTCACCTGGTGCAGTCGCTGTACGTCCTCGTCACCGGCCTCGCTCTCGCCGAGTTCGGCAACGCGCCGGAACCGCCGGCCGCCCCGGCCGCCTACTACGACGCCTGGTTCGACATCGCAGTCTCGACCTTCCTCGACGGGGTCCAGGCGCGGTACGGCACCGGCGACCCGGACTGAGATCCCCACAGAACCCGAGGAAACGAAATCATGCTCCCCGTCGCGCTCGTCCTACTGATCCTCGCCGACGCCTACTTTCTCTTCACCACCCTCGTGGACGTCTTCCCGCTCAACAACGTGCGCGAGGCGACGAGGTCGGAGAAACGCGCGGAGGTGGCCATCAACGGGCCGATCCTGCTCGTCCCGGCCGTGCTCCTCGCCGTGGCCGCCGCCGCACACCTGCCCGTTCTCGCCTACGTCGGAGCGGCCGTCGAACTGCTCATCGTCCTGAGCGGTCTGGCGCTCTGGTGGCTTCCGTACCTGGTCGGGGTCGCGGTCCCGTGGGCGACGGCGGGTACGGGCGAGAGCTGGGCGCAGCTGCACGCCCGGACCTACGCCAAGACGATCATCATCCTTCCCCCTATCGGTGATCGGCCGCGCCCCAACGTCGAGCACATGATCCTCCACGCGCTCATTCTCGTGGCCGCCATCTGCGCGTTCGTCGCCGCCGGCTCGTTGTAGCAGACCCTGGCCGTCTCGCCGCGCGTCGAACGCCCGGCTTCGCGGAAGGCGGTGACGCGTGGTGCGGGCCACGCGTGGCAGGCATGTTCAGTCAGGCACTGCCTGGGCGGCACTGCTGCGTGACCCCACCGTCTTGCCGCTCAACGGCGCAGCCGCGCGTTGAGCCGTGCGGCCTGTCGCGTGAGGTGGTCGCGTTCAGGGAGGCTGGGCGCCGATCGGGCGGCTTCGGCGTAGAGCCGTGCTGCGGTGACCGGGTCACCGTCACGCTCGTGTAGGTACGCCGCGACGGCGGCGTGGCGTGGCAGGGCGGGGTCGAGCCCCGCCAGGGCGGCCAGACCGGCCCGCGGGCCGTCGGCCTCACCGACGGCGACGGCCCGGTTGAGGTGGGCCACCGGGCTGTCGGTGAGGCGCACCAGTTCGTCGTACCACTCGACGATCTGCACCCAGTCGGTCTCCTCGGCCGTCTGGGCGTCGGCATGGAGCGCGGCGATGGCGGCTTGGGCCTGGAACTCGCCCAGGCGGTCGCGGGTGAGGGCTGTCTGGAGCACGTCGACGCCCTCGGCGATCAGACGGGTGTTCCACAGGCTGCGGTCCTGCTCGGCAAGCGGCACGAGCCTCCCGTCGGGAGCGGTCCGGGCCGGGCGCCGTGCGTGGTGGAGCAGCATGAGCGCGAGCAGGCCCGCGACCTCCTCATGGTAGGTCTTGACCGCCAGCTGGCGAGTGAGCCGGATCGCCTCGTCGGCGAGGTCGACGTCGCCGGAGTAGCCCTCGTTGAAAACCAGGTAGAGCACGCGCAGCACGGTGGCGACGTCGCCGGGCTGGTTGAACCGGACGCCCGAGATGGTGCGCTTGGCCCGGCTGATGCGCTGGGCCATGGTCGCTTCCGGCACGAGGTAGGCCTGCGCGATCTGACGCGTGGTCAGGCCGCCGACCGCGCGCAGCGTGAGCGCGACGGCCGAGGCCGGTGTCAGGGACGGGTGCGCGCACAGGAAGTACAGCTGGAGCGTGTCGTCCACCGCCTCGCCCGGGCCGGGCACGGGCTCGACCTCGACGCGTACCTCGCGGTGCCGTCGAGAGGTGTCGGCACGGGCGGCGTCGAGGAACTTACGCCAGGCCACGGTGACCAGCCAGCCTTTGGGGTCCTGCGGCGGGCCGCCCGGCCACACGCGCACGGCCTCGACCAGGGAGTCCTGCACGGCGTCCTCGGCCGCCGCGAAGTCGGCTCCGCGACGGACGAGGATGCCGATCACGGCGGGGGTGAGGCGCCGCAGCAGGGTCTCGTCCACCGTGCGTCACTCCGTGATGGTCGGGCACGCGGTCAGGAACGGGCGCAGCTCGAGCCATTCGTGGATCGGCTTCCCACCCGCACCCGGAGCCGCGGACAACTCGCCGGCCAGCTCGAGCGCCCGCTCGTAGGACTCGACGTCGATCACCATCCAGCCGGCGATCAGGTCCTTGGTCTCGGCGAACGGGCCGTCGGTGATGGGCGGCCGCCCCTCGCCGTCGTAGCGGACGAACGTGCCCTCCGGGGAGAGCGCCTGACTGTCGACGAACTCGCCGGTCTCCTCGAGCCGCGCGGCGAAGTCCCGCATGTACTGCAGGTGGGCCGAAACCTCCTCCGGCGTCCAGCGGTCCATCGGTACGTCGTTGACCGATGCCGGCGCGCCCCGGTAGTGCTTGAGCAGCAGGTACTTGGCCATCAGATTCTCCTTTGCGCGGTACGGCCCAGTGTGGCCATGTTCACCGCGGGGACGAAGCCACACGCGGGTTCTCGACATCCCACCGCGATATTTCCTGGGGGACTTCAAAAACCACGCGTACCACGGTGGGGTTGCGGCCAGCCGACGACGCCGGCCATCGCCTTCGACCTGACCCAGCCGCTGCCCTACCTGTGGTCTCTATCTGGTGGCGGAGGAAGCCCGTACCGTGAGCGACACGAGGTGAAGATCAACGTCGACCAGCTCATAAGGTGAGGATCTCGGAAGGTCGTCGCCGTTGATGGGCGCGGATATGGTCGATGAAGGGAATCTCCGGCGCGGCTCGAACCAATGAGTGTTCAGCGGAGTCCAACAAGATCACAGTTATCGGAAGGGACTCATGTGATCAGCTGGTTGAACGGCACCTCCAAGGCAGCGACCATGTCACCGCGGATGGGCCTTTCGATAAGCAACCGGGGTTACTCATGACGCAGGGTGCTCTCGCAGCCGTGAGCGTGTCCCAGGCATGGTGACCCGCAAACGCGCCCCACGCTCGATGCAGCGAATCGACGTGGCCCGCCTTCCCGAAGACGTCGTGGCGCTCATCGACGCCCTCGGGCCTGATGAGAACTTGGTCGTCACACGTGACGGCGCGTCGATAGCCACAATCTCCAGCACCATTGACGTGGTCCAAGGCGCCATCGTCGATCGCGACGCGTCAGATGAGGCCAACGATCAAGCACCGATGGACTACGAGGGCGTGACAGTCGTGGCCACCGCGATGGAGCTGTCGACCGCGGCTCGGGTTGCGCTGTCGACACAGCTCGGGGCGGACTACGTAGTGCTCGACATGCATGCGGCTCCCGCAACAACCGATGTGCTGCTGGTACCCCCAGGCAGCCCGCAGCTGATTGCAGCGCTCCGGTCGATGTTCCCGAAAGCTCGCGTCGTCGTCACCGAAATCGAGGACCACGAGCTCGGAGTTCAGTACCACGGCCCGGTCCGACGCCTGCTCGACGCTGGCGCTGACGCGTATCTACCTCCGGCGACCCTCCCACTCCTGGCCAGGCAGCTTGACTACACCCTGAATCACGAGCGCGAGATCGCTGGCGGGGTTGCTACACCATTGCAGATCGCACCGATCGTGGCGCCGGCAGATCCAGACGACGAATGACATCCCCGCGCCTCTTCGCTGGACCGTCGGGTGGCGGCTCACCGTAGCTAAAGGAGTTCCGGGCCATCGTGCATCGTCCGCATTCGGGTTGCCGTTCGGACGGTTCGACCTCTACGGCCCCAAAACGGTGGGTATTGTCCCCGGTCACGGGGCGACCAGTGCGTTCGCGCCGAGAAGGACCTTGATGTCCCCTGCGAATGCTCCATTCTTGAGGTTCACCGCATAGTCAGGAAGTTCGACGACGTTGATTCTGCGGTTGAGACGCTCCACCCGGAGAAGAACGGGGGTGTCGCCGTTATGCAGCGTGAGGATTCGTTTGAGTTCTCTGACGACATCCTTGTTTACGCGTTCCTCGCGAAGGAAGAGCACGATTGGCTCGCGGCCATCTGCCTGGATCCCGGAGATGTCGAGGAACGTGATGTCAGTGGCGTTGAACGAGATGGTCGCTTCGTCACCGTCACCACGCGAGCGGATACGTCCTGTGACGGAGACGACCAGGTCGGGCGCGAGGTTGGTCCCGTACAGCTGGTAGGTCTGAGGGAAACAGGGAACCTCAATGGACGCGTCGTGGTCCTCGATCTTGAGGATCGCCCACACGTCACCCTTCTTGGTGACCTTCTTGTCGACGCCGGAGATGATTCCGGCGATGCGGACGTTGCCGGCCCCCGCCTGGCCGTCGAGCACCTGGGCGATCGTCAGATCGCGGTTGCGCTCCAGCACGCGTTCCGCTCCGTTGAGCGGGTGATCGGAGACGTAGAGGCCGAGCATCTCTCGCTCGAATGACAGTTTGGTCTTCTTGTCCCACTCGCCTTCGGGAACCGCGACTTGGAAGACGCTGCTCATTCCGTTGTCTTCATCGTCGTCGAACGCGCCGAACAGCGAGTCCTGTCCCAAAGCCTCTTTGCGCTTGACGTCGATGACCGCGTCGATGGCTTGCTCGTGGATGTGGACCAGGCCCCGGCGGGGGTGGCCGAGCCCGTCGAACGCACCGGCTTTGATGAGCGATTCGATGGTGCGCTTGTTGCAGACGACCTGTGGCACCTTCGTCAGGAAATCATTGAAGTCGGTGTAGGCGCTCTTCGTGGTGCGGGTGCTGATGATGCCATTGATGGCGTTTTCCCCGACGTTCTGGATCGCGCCGAGCCCGAACCTGACGTCATCGCCGACGGCGCTGAACCGCAGTCCGGATTCGTTGACGTCGGGCGGGAGGACCTTCAGCTTCATGCGGCGGCATTCAGCGAGGTAGAGCGCCATCCGGTCCTTGTTGGTGCCGACTGAGGTGAGGAGGGCGGCCATGTACTCGGCCGGGTAGTTGGCCTTGAGGTAGGCGGTCCAGTAGGAAACGAGCCCGTAGCCGGCGGTGTGGGACTTGTTGAATCCGTAGGAGCTGAACGGCTCGAGAACGTCCCAGACGGCCTTTGCCGCTTCCTCCGTGTACCCCTTGTCGGTCATTCCGGAGGAGAAGGTGGCCCATTGTTTGTCCATCTCCTCCTTCTTCTTCTTGCCCATCGCCCTGCGCAGGATGTCGGCGCCGCCGAGGGTGTATCCGGCGAGCTGCTGGGCGATGGCCATGACCTGCTCTTGGTAGACCACCAGGTGGTAGGTGGTGCCCAGGATCGGCTCCAGCGCCTCCTTAAGGGAGGGGTGGATCGGTGTGATCTCCTGCTGGCCGGCCTTGCGGAGGGCGTAGTTGGTGTGGGCGTTGGCTCCCATGGGGCCGGGGCGGCCGAGCGCCAGGACCGACGAGATGTCCTCGAATCGGGCCGGGGCGATCAGCTTGGTGAGGTCGCGCATCATCGAACTGTCGAGCTGGAACACCCCAAGCGTGTCGCCGCGCGCCAGCAGTTCGTAGGTCTTCTTGTCGTCCAGAGACAGGGACAGCATGTCCAGGTCGATGCCGCGGTTGTCCTTGACGTTCTGGACGGCGTCGCCGATGACGGTCAGGTTGCGCAGGCCGAGGAAGTCCATCTTCAGCGCGCCCATGTTCTCGCTGCTGGGCCCGTCGAAGCCGGTGATGCGGGCGCCGTCGTCGGGCCGCATGAAGATCGGCATCACATCGAGCAGGGGCTGGGAGGACAGGATGACTCCCGCGGCGTGCACGCCGGTGCCCCGGGTCAGTCCTTCCAGGCCGAGCGCGGTGTCGATGACCTGCTTGACGTCCTGGTCTTCGTCATACAGCTTGCGGAGTTCGGTCGCCTCGGGGTATCGCTGGTGCTTCTCGTCGAAGATGCCGGTGAGCGGGATCTCCTTGCCCATGACAGCGGGCGGGAACGCTTTGGTGATCTTTTCGCCCACCACGAAGGGGTAGCCGAGGACGCGCGCCGCGTCCTTGACGGCCGCCTTCGACTTGATCGTCATGTAGGTGATGATCAGCGAGACGTTGTCCTCGCCGTACTTCTCGGTGACGTAGCGGATCATGTCACCGCGCCTACGCTCGTCGAAGTCGAGGTCGACGTCGGGCATGGAGATACGTTCGGGGTTCAGGAACCGCTCGAACAGCAGAGAGTGCTCGATGGGGTCGAGCTCGGTGATGCCGGTGACGTAGGCGACCATGGACCCGGTGGCCGATCCTCGGCCGGGGCCGATCCAGATGCCGCTGTCGCGGGCGTACTGGCAGATGTCGGCGACGACGAGGAAGTAGCCGGGGAACCCCATGTCCTCGATGACACGCAGTTCGTAGTCGATCCGTTCCCGGACATCGTCCGGCACGGGGTCGCCGTAACGGCGGACGGCACCGCGGTAGGCCTCCTTGCGGAGCCAGCTCATCTCGGTCTCGCCCTCGGGGACCGGGAACTTGGCGGCAAGGTCGCGGTGGGCGAACACCTCGTCATAGGGCTCGACACGCTCGGCGATCAGCAGGGTGTTCTTGCAGCCCTGCGCCCATGTCTCCGAGCTGTCGAGCGCCCACATCTCCTCAGCGGAGCGCACGTAGTAGCCGTTTCCGGAGAACCGGAACCGACTCGGGTCACTGATCTGGGAGTTGGTGCCGACGCACAGCAGCGCGTCGTGCGCGGTGGACTGGTCCGCGGTGACGTAGTGGGAGTCGTTCGTCACCAGGGGAGGGATGCCGAGAGCCTCGCCGATCCGCAGCAGGTCCTTGCGGACTCCCGTCTCGATCGGGATCCCGCCATGATCCATGATCTCCAGGAAGTAGTTGTCCCGCCCGAAGATTTCCTGGTACTTGGCCGCGGTCTCCAGCGCCTTGTCGTACTGCCCGAGCCGGAGCCGGGTCTGGATCGCGCCGGACGGGCAGCCCGTGGTGGCGACGATCCCTTCGTGATACTCCGCGAACAGCTCATCGTCCATGCGCGGGTACTTCTTCATGTGGCCCTGAAGGGAGGCCAGTGAAGAGATCTTGAACAGGTTGCGCAGACCTTGAGCGTTGATCGCCCACATCGTCTTGTGCAGGTAGGTGCCGCTGGCGGACACGTCGCCGCCCAGACCGGTCCGCTCATCCGACTTGCGCTGGTGGGGCTCCCCCCAGAACACGGACTGTTTGTGGAAGCGGGACTCGGGGCTGACATAGCCCTCGATCCCGATGATCGGCTTCACCCCGGCGGCTTTCATCTTCGCCTGGAATTCGTAGGCGCCGAACATGTTGCCGTGATCGCTCATCGCGATGGCGGGCATCCCCAGCTCGGCCGCTCGCGAGGCCAGTTTGCCGATCTTCGCCGCGCCGTCCAGCATCGAGTACTCGGTGTGAACGTGCAGGTGAACGAACGAATCAGCCACGGGTGATCTTGGCCTTTCCGGTGTGGTGCGGGTGGGGCGCTGGAGGAGACCCAACTCTATCGAGCAGGCAGCGGTGGCCGACCACCCTCGTGGAGAAAGCAGAGAGATCAAAGGCTGAACGCCTGCGGCGAACGGGATGGGCCCCGCGGCCTGTGGCAGGTCCAAGCGGGCACGCGGGTACCACTGAGGTGAAGCTCATCGGCCTCGGCGTGCGCATCGACTAGATTCATCCGGGCCGGACCTGCTCAATTCTGCGATCGTTCGTCCGGCGCGTCCGGGGCGGCCGAAGGTCCGGGGGCGCAGGTCACGTGATCGAGCTTGGACCTAACCGGTGACTGACCACTGGTGAGCACCAGGCGGCCGGTAACCCGGCGCACAGCGCCGTTACCACCTCACTGGCCGCCGGGCCGGAACTGGTGGGCATTTGTTGTGATATTTCCCTTATGGGCAGATGTTTTGGGGATGCCGGCCAGGCGCGTTAGCGATTTGATTTCAAGTCGATGCAGATCAACCCGCTGTGCGCTGCCGTGCACGACCCTGATGACGCGTAATCCACCACCCGTCAGCGTGCCTCACCTGGGGGTCCGTCCCGGGCGAGGGAGAGGCACCCGCGAGTGGCCGACACCGATTCGGTCGAACACGATCCCACCCATCTGTGGGACAGACCACCGAAATGACCCTCGAATCCCTTGCCCGCCTGTTGCCGACGAGTTTCGAACGCAGGACACTGGGTGATCGACGGGGGATTTCATGACAACTCACATAGAGTTTCGAGTTCTTGGTCCGCTGGAAGTCGGCGTCAGGGGTCGCCCTGTCCGGTTGGGAGGGCCTCGGCAACGTTCACTGCTGGCCGCGCTGTTGCTGGATGCCGGGCGGGTCGTGTCGGTCGATCGGCTGGCGGCCGCGGTCTGGGGCGAGCGCCTGCCCGAATCGGTACGCACCCAGATCCCGATCCACGTGCACGCGTTACGCAAGGCGTTCAAGGCCGCCGGCTGCGGCGTGCAGGTGATCGTCACTGAGCAGGCCGGCTATCGCCTGCGCACCGACGGCGTGTGGTTGGACACGCGTGAGGCGGAGGAACAGGCGGGAGCGGCCCGAAGGGCGGCCGCGGCCGGGCAGAGCGAGCAGGCGGCGGCGATGCTGGGGCGGGTGCTCGGGCTGTGGCGGGGGCCGGTGCTGGCCGAGATCGACACCACCGAGATCGCCGCGGTGGCCCGCGGCCTGGAGGATGCCCGGCTGGGCATCGCGGAGGAATGGGCCGAGGCGGAGTTGGCCTGTGGCCGTCCTCGCGAGGTGGTGACACGGCTGGCAGGGCTGGTGGAGGAGCACCCGCTGCGTGAGGGGCTGCGCGCGCAGTTGATGGTGGCGCTGTGGCACTCGGGACGGCAGGCCGACGCGCTGGAAAGCTATCGGCAGGGACGCGAACATCTTCTGGAAGAACTGGGCGTGGAACCGGGCAGAGGGCTGCGAGAAGTCCAGCAGGCGATCCTGGCCGGACCGCCTGCCTGTGAAGTCACGCAACCGGAGGTTCCCAGGCTGCTGGCGCCGCGCCGTGGCGGGAACCCGGACGATGAGCCTCTTCGGGTGGGTTCAGGGCCAGTCGTGACGGTACGGCCGGCGCAGTTGCCGCCGGTGATATCAGCGTTCGTGGGTCGGATGACGCAGATGCGGACGCTGGATCGATTGCTGGGGCAGGATGGGCGACACCTTCCCATGGGCGTGATCAGCGGGGCGGCCGGGGTGGGCAAGACCGCGTTGGCCCTGCAGTGGGCTCATCAGGTGGTCGACCGGTTCCCCGATGGCCAGTTGTTCGCCAATCTTCGTGGCTATGACCTCGACGGAGAGTCGGCGCAGCCGGCGGCGGTGCTGGAACGGTTCCTGCGAGCGCTCGGAGTTGACGGGGCGGCGGTTCCTGCCGGGGTGGAGGAGCGGACCGCGTTGTTCCGCAGCATCTTGGACGGGCGGCAGGTGCTGGTAGTACTGGACAACGCCGAGTCGGCGGCACAGGTGCGGCCATTGCTGCCGGCGACGCCGGGCTGTTCCGTGATCATCACCTCCAGGCGGCGGCTGGAAGGGTTGATGGTGGGTGGTGGTGCGCTGCCGGTTCCGGTGGAGGTTCTGACCGAGCAGGAGTCGGCGGAACTGCTGGCGCGTGTGCTGGGAGCTGAGCGAGCGGCCGCCGAGCGGGAGGCGGTGGCGAAACTGGCCGCGCTGTGTCACGGGTCGCCGCTGGCGTTGCGCGTCGCGGCGGCGAAGCTGGTCATGCGGCCGCAGTGGCCGGTCGCCGAAATGGCCGAGCGGCTGGCCGACGAGCGGAGCCGGTTGGATCAGCTCAGCCGAGGAGGGCTGGAGGTACGAGCCGGCATCGAGCTGTCCTGCCGCGAACTGTCGACGCGGGCGGCCCTGGCGTTCCGGCGGCTGGGGCTGGTGGATGCCCCCGGCGGATTCGCGCCCTGGCTGGTGGCGGCGCTGCTTGACACGACGGTGCACGACGGTGAGCGGCTACTGGAGCAACTGGTCGATGCCCAGTTGCTGCAGCCGCTCGGCAGGGACGGAGCCGGCCAACCGCGTTACCGGTTCCATGATCTGATCCGTCTGTTCGCCCGTGAACAGGCGGAGGCCGCAGAGCCGCCTGACGCCAGGCTGGCCGTGCTGAGCCGGGCCTTCGGCGCGTTGCTGGGTCTGGCGGAGCAGGCCCGCGACGCGCGATACGGCAACCGCTATCCGATGGTCCCCCGCGGTCATGCTTCGCGCTGGTTACCGGAAGACGCATCGCAGGCGGCGCTGCTGAGCGACCCGCTGGCGTGGCTGGAGAGCGAGCGACTGAACCTCGTCTCCGCGGTGACGCAGAGCGCCGAGTTGCAGCTCGCCGATCTGTGCCGCGACCTCGCGGCCGGCTTCGTGCACATGTTTGAGTCACGGGCGTACTTCGACGACTGGCGGTCGGCCGCCACCCGGGCCCTCAGACCTGCTGGAAGCAGCTCTTGAGCTGTTCCAGCGGCTCGGAGACGCGCCCAGCCAGGCCATCGTGCTCCGCCACCTCGGCATGCTGCATCTCTCCGAGGGAGACCTCGACAGGGGGAGACGGGAGCTGGAACAGAAGGCGTTGCGCATCGCCCGCCGGGTGGGCGACAGGATGATCGAGGGCCGGGTCCTGCTCGCTCTCGGCCACCTCAAAAGCGATGACAGCGCCTTCCATCTCCAACAGGCTGCCGAGACCTTCGCGGCCATCGGTGCCGCACGCTGGCAAGACGAGGCCGTCAGGGCGGTTGCGCGGGTGAGCGTCTGAACATCGGCCGGGCCCGTTTTCTGTCGGACACTCCGCTACGATGCCTGGTCCCTAAAATGAGGGTTAATGGGTAGTGGGGTGGATTTCCTGATTGCCGGATCAGCCGGTCGGCCGGTCGCCTTGGAAATCATGTCGGCCGCAGCGTTGCTGAGCACCGCCGCCGGCCGAGTGGTCGTGGGCCCGTGGAACGGCGTAGCCACTGCCCGCGAGGGCTCATAGTGGGGGAGTCCAGCCAACCGGAAGGCCGGCCAGAGCCGAGCCGGGGTGTCCCGTCGCAGGTCGTTGCCCAGCTCACGGCACTCAAACGACCGATACCCGCACAGCTGCCCAGCCCCGTCGCGACGTTCACCGGCCGTGAGGCAGAGGTCGAGAGGCTGTGCACGCTGCTGACCGATGGCTCCGAACGCGCCGTGGCCATCTCCGGACCGGCCGGCATCGGCAAGTCGGCTCTCGCTCTCCAGGTGGCCCACCGCATCTCCCATCTCTTCCCTGATGGGCATCTCTACGTCAACCTGCAGGGATCCACTCCCGATACGGACCCCCTGCCCACTGCGGAGGTGCTCGGCCGATTCCTGCGCTCCATGGGTGTCGCCGCCCCGGCGATCCTGAGCGAGCCGGAGGAGGCGGTCGCCATCTTCCGCTCGCTGACACACGGGAAGCGCCTGCTGATCCTTTTGGACAATGCGGCGAGCGCCGAGCAGGTACGCCATCTACTCCCCGGCAGCGCGACGTGCTGCGTGCTCATCACCAGCAGGCGGATGCTGAGCTCGATCGACGCCGCGAGCCATTCTCAGCTCCGAGGGCTGGTGCCAGAGGAGGCCGGCGCACTTCTCACCAGGCTCCTCGGTGCTGACCGGCTCGACCGCGAAGCCCAGGCGGTGGCTGAGGTCATACCCCTGTGCGGCGAACTACCACTGGCGCTGTCCATTGTCGCAGCGCGACTGCTCGGGCGTCCGGACATGTCAGTTCGCGCCCTCGCCGACAGGCTCGCCAACGAGCAGCGGCGGCTGGCCGAGCTCGAGATCGACGACCAGGCGGTACGCGCCAGTTTCATGGTCAGCTACGAGGACCTGGGCGATGGACCGGCGGCCCGGCTGTTCCGGTTGCTCGGCCTCCTGGGCGGGCCGGATATCGGCGTTCCTGTCGCCGCAGCTCTCGCGGGGCTGCCGGAGCGGCGTACGGCTGAGCTTCTCGATCATTTGCTGGAGAGCCAGCTCGTGGTGTCCGACGTTCCCGGGCGATATCGCATGCACGACCTCCTGCGGTTGTTCGCCCAGGAACTCGCGATGAAACAGGAGAGCGAGGAAGCCCGAGCCCTCGCCGTCCAAGGAGCTTTCCACTGCTATCTCGCCACGGCGCGACGCGCGGCGCTGTCGGTCGAGCCGCTGATCGCCTGGCGGATCGACTTCGTACCCGAGGTGCTCACCCATTCGGGGGTGCCACTGGACTCCGTTGAGGCGGTCAACGCATGGCTCGATACGGAGATCGAGAACCTTGTCGCCACCGCCCGTCAGGCCGTGGCCGGTGCTGATCCGGCGATCGCGGCCTACCTGTCCGCGTGCTTGAACACGCCGTTGGAACAGCGAGCGCGATGGCGCGAGCAACTGGCTCTGGGACACCTCGCTCTGGAGGCGGCGCGTTCCACCGGTGACCTCCGCCAGGCGGGGCTCGGCAACAATGATCTCGGTTGGGCATTGCACGCGCTGGGAAAGCCCGCAGAGGCTCTGGCGTCCTTCGATCGTGCTCTCGAATCCTGGAGACCGATCGGCTACGACACCGGCCAGGCTTTGGCCCTGAACGGACGAGGTGCGGCTCTTCGCTCGCTGGGGCGCCATGAGGAGTCGCTTCTTGCCCTGGAACAGGCGAGCGCGATGTGGCACCGACTGGGCCATGCCCGGCATGAGGCATCGTGTCTGACCGGCATCGGACTGACCCATCAACGACTCGGACGCTACAGCGAGGCGATCGCCGCTCACCGGAAGGCTCTGGCTCTGGCAAGAGAGTCGAATGCCAGGGTCACCGAGGTGATGGCGCTGGGCAACCTCGGGGAGGCACACAGGCTGGCTGGGCAGGCGGATGAGGCGGTGACCTGCTTCCGGGAGGCCCTCCGACTGGATCGGCAGCGCGGCTTGTCCGACACCTATTGGGAGGCAGAGCACCTGTGGGGGCTCGGCCAGGCAACCGGTGACCGTGCCTGCCTGAACAAGTCAGCGGCAATCCTCCACGAGCTGGGTCTGATCACTTACCACGAAGCCCGCGCGATCGAACTCGACCCTGATCCTGAACCCCCCGACGCCATCTCGCAGCAACTCTAGACGCGGAAACGCTCCTGTCATGCAGGGATGCCCCTGCCCAGAGCTCCTGGCCAGAGGCAATCCCACCCGCATTGAGGAACGCAGCACTAGAAGCGCACTAGCAGTGGTTGACGCCCGGGAACGGGTCCTTCCAGGTGTAGACGTTTTCGGCCGCGACGTAGCCGGTGCGCCCGCTGACGTCGCCGTACGTCCGGTACCAGATGCTGTTCCCGCCTCCGTGCTTCTGCCCGGAGACGTAGCACTCGAAGTAGCTGGGGTTCGACTTCAGTGTGTCCACGGCATCCTGGTCGTACTCGCTGTAGCGCGGGCTGCGCCACACGCTCACCCCCGCCTTGTTCCCGCAGTACAGGTGCCCGCTCTTGGCGTAGCAGGGCGGGTTGCCCTGGGCCTGCGCCGGAGCCGTCACCAGCACGCACGTGCCGATCAGCGCCAGCCCCCCGGCCGCCACCGCGATCTTCGTGTGTAGTCGCATTCCAGATCCCCCTCGTTCGAAACTGCCATGTCCAGGGAGACGCTAGGCGTGACGTCTTTCGATCCGTTATCGATGTGATTCACGCACCACGGAACGGGGGCTTGATGACGGCCACTCGCCCCGGCGCGGTATGCACGTCCGCCCAGCCTGAGCTGGGCCGAGGCTTGCCACTCCGTATCAGGGCCTGGGCCCCATCCCGGTGAAGAGGGCATCGATCACGCGGTCGACGTATTCGTGCGTCAGCGGCTTCTGGATGATCAGAGCCTGGAAGTACAGCGGGCCTGACAAGATGCCCATCGCCAGGTCCAGGTCGAAATCAGGCGACAGTTGCCCTTGGTCGCGGGCCGCCTTCAGCCGGGCGACGGTCTTTTCCGCTTGCGGGGTGATGAAGTGGTCGTTGAGTGCTGCGGCGACCTGGGGGTTGAGCAGGGCCTCGCCGATCAGTGCCCGATATAGGGGGCCCACGGGCGCCCGGTCCAGCAGGTTGATGGCCGCGTGGATCTGCTGGCGCAGGTCGGCGATGACGTCACCGGTGTCGGGGTAGTCCAGATGGGCCTCGTTCAGCGACAGGAGCGAGTCGAGGAACAGGGCGCCCTTGGACGACCAGCGGCGGTAGACCGTGTGCTTGCCGACGCCGGCGCGGGTGGCGACCGCTTCGATGCTGAGCTTGGCGTAGCCGATCTCCTCGCCCAACTCCAGCGCGGTCCGCATGATGGCCTCGGTCCGGTCGGCGGCGCGGCTGCCGCGCTTGTCACTCATCCCACCACCGTAACGGACGGCACGTGCCGTGTTGACAGCATTGACCGGTCTCCGCCATGCTCCAAAACGGCACGGCACGTCACGTGTCGTGTAGTCCTGGGAGGTCACCATGAGGCCATCAAGCACAGATCCGGCGCTCCGGCTCGCCGGTCTGACCAAGACCTTCGGCCGAAAGCCGGTGGTCGACCACCTCGACCTGGAGGTGCCGTGCGGGTCCTTCTTCGGCCTGGTCGGCCCCAATGGGGCGGGCAAGACGACGTCGTTGTCGATGGCGGTGGGCCTGCTACGCCCCGACGGCGGGCGGGCCGAGATCTTCGGCCTCGACGTATGGACCGACCCCACGCGGGCCAAGAAATTGATCGGCGTACTGCCCGACGGACTGTCCATGTCCGAGCGGCTGACCGGCCGCGAGCTATTGCGCTTCACCGGCCTGCTGCGCGGCATGGACCTCAAGCAGGTCGAGCGGCGGGCGGGTGAGCTACTGGAGATCTTGGAGCTGGACGGGGCCGAGCGCACGCTGGTGATGGAGTATTCGACCGGCATGCGCAAAAAGATCGGCCTGGCCTCGGCGCTGCTGCATGCGCCGAGGCTGCTGGTGCTGGACGAACCGCTGGAGGCCGTCGACCCCGTCTCGGCCGCCACCATCAAGGTGATCTTGCAGCGGTTCGTGCGCGGCGGCGGCTCGGTGGTGTTCTCCAGCCACGTGATGGCCGTGGTCGAACAGTTGTGTGACCGTGTGGCGGTGATCGCCTCCGGCCGGGTCGTGGCCTCGGGGCCGGTGGAGACCGTACGGGCGGGCCTGAGCCTGGAAGAGCGGTTCGTGAGCCTGGTCGGCGGCCAGATCCCCGAGGTAGGTGAGCTGGCGTGGCTGTCGTCCTGATCCAGATGAAACTGGCCGTGCTGCGGCATTCCGTGACCGGCCGGCGCGCCGCCCAGATGGCCACCGGCGCGCTGGTCGGGCTGGTCCTCGCGGCGGGCCTGATCGTACTCGCGGGCCGCGACTACCCGGTCGCGTCGCTGCCATTCGACCTGCTGGGTGTGGGGTTCGCCCTATGGACGGCAGGCTGGCTGCTGGGCCCGGCGCTGTTCGCCGGCGGCGATGAGACGCTGCGTCCCGAACATTTCTCGCTGCTGTCGTTCACGCCGCGCCGGCTGGCGGCCGGGCTGGCGGGGGCCGCGTTCGTCGGCGTCGCCCCCCTGGTCACACTCGTGGCCTTCTCCGCGCTCGTGGTGGTGACCGTCAAGGCCGGGCTCGGCACGGCGGCCACGGTGGTCGGCGTGCTCGCTGTCGTCCTCCAGCTGGTGGTGTGCGTGCTGGCCTCTCGGCTGGTCACCGCGGCGCTCGGCCAGGTCATGCGGTCCAAGGCGGGCGCGGCCCTGGCCGCTTTCATCAGCGCCGCCATCTTGGCCGGCCTGCATTCGAGCTGGGTGCTCTCACCCCTGGTGCAGGCGGCCCTGCGCACCGGGTTTCCCGACCCCTTCTCCGCCTGGGTTGTGGCGCTGCCCTCCGGCTGGGGTCTGGTGGCGGTGCGGGCGGCCGGTCAGGGGCACTGGCCGACGGTGGCTGCCGCCCTGGCGGGGCTGGCCGTGCTCGGCGTGGTCTGCTGGTACGGCTGGGCGGCCCTGCTGAACCGGCGGCTGACCACCCGGCGCGCGAGTGGCCGTCCGGCCCGGGTCGCCTCCAGCGGGTGGGTCAAAGGCCCGACGACGGCGGTCGCCGCCCGGGAGCTGCGCACCTGGTCTCGGGACCTGTCGCGCTTTCACTACCTGGTCTTCGCCCTGTGTTACGCCATGGTGTTCTGCCTGCTGCCGCTGGCCATCGACGCGCCGATCTTCCTGCCCTGGACCGGAGCAGTCTTCGCTCTGTGGGTCGCGGCCATCTCCGCCAACCTCTACGGCGAGGACGGCACCGAGCTGTGGGCCAAGATGATGGTCCCCGGTGCCGAGCGCCACGACGTGCGCGGCCGTCAGCTCGCCTGGCTGCTGGTCACCGCGCCACCGACGCTCGTCCTGACCACCGCCATGGTCATCCTCACCGGCGAGTACGGCCTGTGGCCCTGGCTGGCGGCGCTCGTGCCCGCGCTTCTGGGCGGCGGCGCGGGTGTGATCGTGCTGGTGTCGGTGCTGCGGCCGTCGCCCATGACCGACCCGCACCGCAGAGGCGGCAACCTGCACGGCACCGACTTCGCCCAGGTGCTGCTGGTGCTGATCCTCACCGCGACGACCGCCGCCCCTGCCTATTTCGCGGTCCGGCTGGGACCGGTCTGGGCGGGACCGGTCGTGGGCCTGACCGGCGGCATCGCGCTGGCCTGGGCGCTGGGACGCTTCGCCGCAACCAGGCTGGAATCGAGCGCGCCCGAGTTGCTCTTGCAGCTACGCACTGGTGTCTCACCGAAGCGGAGGCGACCGGCCCCGGCCCTGGATCTGGAGCGGCTGCACCTGTCCAAGCCCGGATTGGGCCTGGACAAGCTCGGCCTCGACTTGGCTCCGGCGGGCCGGCGCGCCTACGTCATCGCGAGCCTGACCCTGTGTTGGGTGCCCCTGGCGGCTCAGGGCATCGTGCCCGCGCTCATGCTGACCACCGGCCAGGTCACCCGATCGTGGTTTTTGGCCCTGTACCTACCGCAGCATCTCCAGTGGCCCGCCATCATCGCCATGATCGCCCTCGGGCTCGTCCTGCTGGCCACCGGACTGAGCATCGGCCTCTACTACCTGGCCAGGTCACGGCGCGACGGCATCGAACCAGATGGCGGCCCGTGACAGGCGCAGCGGGATCACCGCCCGCGCAGGGTCCGCAGTCCCTGCCGCACGCTGCGCGTGGATGTCGTGCACATCCCCGTTACGAGTTGGCGAGTCGGCTGCGAGTGGCCATGGCTCGGGCTGCGGGGATGCTGCCGATCACGAGCAGGGTCAGCGCGACATCACCCAGGACAATGGGACGGCCCGGCACCACGAAGGCGGCGACCGTCAAGGGGCTGCTGGCCAGCATGGACCAGGCCGCCCATCTCGGGATGACTCCGGCTCGGCGCAGCGCGACAGCGAGCACCACGTAGGCCACCAGATGCCCGACGATGTAGACGAGTAGGTAGCCGCCCATCACCGCGTCGTTCGCGAACCGGTCCAACAGCGTGGCGTAGGAACCGCTGTCGGGTAGGGCGGCCATGGCCATGCTGACGTCGTCCAGCGCGGTCAGGGCCGAGAACGGCAGCCAGCCCACCACCGCGAGCAGCCCACCGATCGTGGCCAGCCACGGCGCCCGGGCATAGGCGAGATACGCGAGGCCGACCGCTCCGAGAGGGAGCAGGAAAGAGGCGAGGACGTACGCGACCAGGTGCACGGCGTTGGTGATCGGATTCGCGGTGGCGTTCGCCGCGATGCTCGTCGCTCCGTCCTCGTGGACGGCCGGAATGAGGATGCTTCCGACGGCGTAACCGAGCGGTCCGCCGACGATCGCCACCGCCAGGACACGCCGCCATAGCCGCTCGTATCCGGGCATCTTCTCGGAAGAATTCTCATCCGGGATGGATGAATCCAATGTGTGCTCATTCAGGGTTGCTGGCCGGGATGAGCGCCTGGACGCGGAAAGAATCATTTCCGGTACCTCCTGGGAAACCGCTGACGTCACGATGGGAGAGCTCGTGTCCTGCCATTAGGTTCCGGCTCGGACATGGGCCGCGTCGTCGGCCGCCCAGCGGCTTTTCACCTACGTGCGCCCGGGTATCCGGGGATCCCGTCGTACGTCGCTGAACGTATCCAGAAGGGAACCGCGCAGGTCAGCGGTACCACCGGGGGTGGACGAGGCCGGATTCGCCGGCGGAGACGACGTAGTTGCACGCGATCGCGGGCGGCGAGTCTGACCATTGCCCGCGAGACGTGGGTTGCGGACTGACAACCCAAGGGAAGTCATCCTGGGCGTGCGCATTTGCCCGAGTTACGCAGACGACGGCGAGGGTGTCCTCCGGAGGAGCGGAAGATCTATTCTTCTGCTATGCGTGTGCCCGCCTGGGATGTGGCCGCGGCGGTGATGCTGTCCGCATTCATGGTCGCGGTGTCGGCCGCGGCGCGTGTGGTCCAGCCCGAGGCCCGGCCGGTAACCACTCTCGGAGTGGCGCTGCTGGTGCTCTCCGGGGCCGCGCTCGCCGTACGGCGGGTGGCGCCGTTGGTGTCCTTCACGCTCGCGGTGGGTGCCGCGGCGGCCTACCTGGGGATGCGGTTCGCCGGCTGGCCGGTGTACCTGGGCGCGTTCGCCGGTCTGCTGGTATTGGTCTCGGAGGTCGGCAGGACGAGGTTGTGGGTTCCGCTCGCCGCGGTCGGCGGTGCGGCGATAGCAGTCGTTACGGGGCCGCCGGAGGGCTGGGACCCGGTCAGGATGCTCACTGTGGCGGCGGTGTGGACGGTTGTGGCGGTGGTCGCCGCACGGTTCGCACACACCCGCCGACGGCTCATGGAACGGGAGGCCGCGGCTCGGGTCGTGCAGGAGCGGCTGCGGATCGCCCGGGAGCTGCATGACGTGCTGTCCCACAGCCTGGCCTCGATCAGCCTGCAGGCCGGCGTCGGGCTGCATCTGGTGGACCGGCAGCCGGAGCAGGCGCGTGAAGCGTTGCGAGGGATCCGGCAGATCAGCACCGACGCTCTGGCGCAGGCCCGGGCCGCGCTGGCCGTGGTCCGGACGCCGGGCGAGGAGACCGCACCGGGCCTGGCTGACCTGGAGGAGTTGATCGCGACTGTGCGGGGAAGCGGCTTGAGCGTCGAAGCGGACATCGATCTCGATGACCGGGCGGTTCCCGAGGTGATCGGCTCCACCGCCTATCGAGTGGTGCAGGAGGCGCTGACCAACGTGATGCGCCATGCGGGGGACGGTGCTCACGCTCGGGCCCGTCTCAGGTGTGTCGACGGCTGGCTGGAGATCGATGTGACAGACGACGGCGTGAGTGCCACGGGGCCGGTCGGCCCTCCTGGCCACGGGTTGCGGGGAATGGCCGAGCGCGTCAGCGCGGTGGGCGGGACGATGCGTGCGGGAGCGACACCTGGTACCGGGTTCACCCTCCATGCCCGTCTCCCGCTGAAGGGGACGGAATGAGCGTGCTGCGGGTCGTACTCGCCGACGACCAGATCATGATCCGCGCCGGGCTGCGCGCGCTGCTGGCCGCCGAGCGGGATCTGGAGGTGGTCGCCGAGGCCGGCGACGGGTGGCAGGCGGTTGCCGCCGCTCGCGCCCAGCGTCCGGACGTCATCGTGATGGACATCCAGATGCCGGTGATGGACGGGCTGGAGGCCACTCGAGCGATCGCGGCGGACCCGAACATGTCCGACGTACGGGTGCTTGTGCTCACCACATACGACGAGGACGAGTTGGTCTTCGAGGCGATCAAGGCGGGCGCGGCTGGATTCCTGCTCAAGGACGCGGAACCGGCCGAGCTGCTACGCGGGATCCGGGTGGCCGCGGCCGGTGACAGCCTTCTCGCTCCGCAAGCCGCGCGCAGGCTGGTCGCGGCCTTCGCGTCCGGCGCGTCGCCAACGGGGCCTGCCGCGCGATCTTTGGGCCTGCTCACCGGCAGAGAACGGGAGATCGTCGCGTTGGTCGGCCGGGGCCTGTCCAACGATGAGATCGCCGAGCGGCTGGTGATCAGTCCGGCGACCGCCCGCACGCATGTCTCCCGGGCCATGGTGAAGCTCACCGCGCGCGACCGCGCGCAGTTGGTCGTGTTCGCCTACGAGTCCGGCTTGGTCCGCCCCGGGCGCGCCGGTTGACCCCTACGTTCTACGAACCAGCTCACGACCATCCGCAGCTCGCGACACTTGAATAGGCGAGCCCGCCAGTACCACCGGCCCTGGTGCCGCCGGACTCGCGACAGGCTCACGTTTCAGCTCTCTGTCGCGACTACTTGGTGATGGAAGGAGCTGAGATGAGCGCACGACGGTACGCACCGGTGGTGAGCACGCTGGGCGATGTGACGTTGGTCGCCGACGGAGGCGAACTGGTGGGCTTGCATTTTCCGCACCACTGGAGTCGGCCGGATGCCTCGACCTTCGGCGAACAGGTCGACGCGTCCTCGGATCCGCTCTTGGCGCAGGCCGCCCATGAGCTGGACGATTATCTGGCTGGGCTGCGGCGCGAGTTCGCGGTACCGCTGGCCGCTCGCGGTGACGAGTTCCAGGCCCGGGTGTGGGCGCTGTTGCGGCAGATTCCCTACGGGCGGACGACGACATACGGGGCGTTGGCCGAGCAGCTCGGCGACCGGCGCCTGGCGCAGAAAGTCGGGCAGGCGGTCGGGCGGAATCCGTTGTGCGTGTTCGTGGCCTGCCACCGGGTGATCGGAGCCAGTGGGGCACTGACGGGATATGCCGGTGGGCTGGAACGCAAACGGCGGCTCCTGGAACTGGAGGAGCCCGAGGAGGCGCGGGCGGGGCGCCTGTTTTAGCAGGGCGCGACCGATTCGGCGATCACCAAGGAGTGGATCGAGAGCCGGAGCGCAATGCGGCAGGTCATCGGCGCCGCGGGCGAGTGCTACGCAACCTCCTGTGCCGCCGGGCGCGGGACGACGGGATTGATTTGCCGCCCTGATCTCACGTTCGGCGGGGTTGGGGCGTCTACGGGGTGATGACTATGAGAGCACCGTTTGAGCAGGCCGTGGAGCGGCATGGCGCGACTGTGTTGCGGGTCTGCCGTGCCGTGCTCGGCCCGGGCCCGGACGCGGATGACGCCTGGTCGGAGACGTTCCTGGCCGCGCTGCGCGCGTGGCCGGGGCTGGACGAGGATACGAACGTGCAGGCGTGGCTGGTACGGGTCGCGCACCGCAAGGCGATCGACATCACCCGAGCCCGAGCCCGGCACGCGATCCCCACCGACGAGCTGCCGGAGCAGGCCTCGACCGCCGACATCCCCGACGCGGAGGCCGTGGAGCTGTGGGGAGCGGTCCGGTCGTTGCCGGAGCGGCAGCGTCTCGCGGTGGCGTACCACTACCTGGGTGGGCTGCCGCACACCGAGGCGGCGGAGCTGATCGGCGGGACCCCGGAGGCGGTGCGCCGGGCCGCGGCAGATGGGGTCAAGACGCTGCGGAAGAGATATCACGCGGGCGGGACACAGGAAGGAGCACCCCGATGAACATCATCATCGACGATGTCGACTGGGACGGCGAGGCCGGGGAGCCGGACGTGACCGCCCTGCTGCCCGTGCCGGAGACGCACCTCGCGGCCCTGCAGGCCCGCCTCGCGCAGGCGGCGTCCGACAGCGACCTGCTGGACGTGGCCTACCGCACCGTCGCCACTCCGGTCGGCGAGCTGCTGCTGGCCGCGACCGAGCGCGGCCTGGTCCGGGTCGCCTTCGAACGTGAGGGCTTCGACCAGGTCCTGGACACACTCGCGGCGAAGATCAGCCCGCGTGTCCTGGCCGCCCCGAAGCGGCTGGACACCGTCGCGCGGGAGCTGGAGGAGTACTTCGCCGGCACCCGGCGTGCCTTTGACGTGCCGCTGGACTACGCCCTGTCGGCCGGGTTCCGGCAGACGGTGCAGCACTACCTGCCCCGCATCGGCTACGGGCACACCCTGACCTACAAGCAGGTCGCCGAGCAGGTGGGCAACCCGAAGGCCGTCCGCGCGGTCGGCACGGCGTGCGCGACCAACCCGCTGCCGGTCGTCGTGCCATGCCACCGGGTGCTGCGCACCGACGGGGGACTGGGTGGCTACATCGGCGGCCTGGACGCGAAGACCAGCCTGCTTACCTTGGAGAAGGCGGCATGACCACGACCAGCACGATGACGAAGACCTCGAAGGCGGCGGACACCCCGTCCACGGCCGGTCCGGACGTGTACGCGGAACGCGTCGCGTCCGGGGACTGGGAGGCGATCACCCAGGAGGTGAACGAGTACGGCGGCGCGCTGCTGCCGCAGCTGCTCAGCCCTGAGGAGGCCGCCGCCATCCGCGCCCTGTACGACGACCGGGGCGGGGTGTTCCGCAGCACGGTCGACATGGGCCGGCACCGCTTCGGCGAGGGCCAGTACCGGTACTTCAACACGCCTTACCCGGAGCCGATCGAACGGCTCAAGCAGGCCCTCTACCGGCGGCTGCTGCCGATCGCCCGGGACTGGTGGGGCAAGCTTGGCCGGGAGCAGGTCTGGCCGGACACGCTGGACGAGTGGCTTCAGATGTGCCATAAGGCGGGACAGACGAAGTCGACCGCGATCCTGTTGAAGTACGGGGAGAAGGACTGGAACGCGCTGCACCGCGACCTGTACGGGGATCTGGTGTTCCCTCTTCAGGTGGTCATCAATCTGAACAACCCGGGCGTGGACCACACCGGTGGGGAGTTCCTGCTGCTGGAGCAGCGTCCCCGCGCTCAGTCGCGTGGCACCGCGTTCCTGCTGCCCCAGGGCCACGGCTACGTGTTCACCACGCGCGACCGCCCGGTGGAGTCCACGCGAGGCTGGTCGGCCGCGCCGGTGAGGCACGGTGTCTCGGCGATCCGGTCCGGTGAGCGGCACACGCTCGCGCTCGTCTTCCACGACGCCGCATGACCGATCACGACACGAGCGGCACGGACGAGACCGGGGGAGCACCGGTCGGCGCCGGGAAGGTCTACACCCTCCTGGACGCCGACCGGCGCCCCTACTCGTCCACCATGCCCGGCGAGCTGGGCGGGCACAGCTGCTCGAAGGTCTACGGGCGCCTGGACTGCCCCGCCGCGCTGCGGGCGATAGCCAAGGGCATGTACGTGAAGCACCGGGTGTTCTTCGCCGACGAGGCCACCGCCATCGCCGCAGGCTATCGCCCCTGCGGCGCCTGCCTACCCGAGAAATACCAGGCCTGGAAGCGGGAGCACCGATGAACACCGCCCTGGTATCGCCGCGACTTCCCAACGGCACGACCGCCGCATGGAGCCGGCACCGAGGTTCGTCCATGAATGAGGACGAGCTGGCCGGGCTCGTCCGGATGGCGCAGGCGCGACGGGCGGCCACGGTCGCCGTCGGCACCGGCCGCGACCCGGCATCCGTGGATGCCGGGCGCCGCTTCGCCGCCGCATGGAGGGAGGCGGGCGGCCAGGTGGTTGCAGTGGTCGACTGGCCCGAGCAGGCGGCGTCCTGGCTGCGGCAGGCGCACCGGCTCACTCGCTCGGAGCCGGACCTGTGGGTGTTCGCCGGGACCCCGGTGGGGCTCGCCCAGATGACCCGCCGCCTCGTGTGGTCGACCCCATGGACGCCGCGCCGTACCCTCGCGGCCCGCGCCGGCATCGACCAGACGGCGCGTCTGGCCGGGCTCGGCGTTCTCGACGGCCTCGCCGGCGCCGGTGAAGACGGGACCTTTTGGTGCATCCGCGACGGCCTGGCCACCACGATCACGTGGGCGGAGGCGGCCACGCCGCGAGGTGGACGGAGGCACGCATGAGCACATTGTTCGGCGATGACCTTGTGGCTCGCCCACGGTGGGAGCTCGCACCCGGGGCGGTGTGGGTGCCGGGCTGGCTGACGCTTGAGCAGCAGGCGTGGATCGTCGCCCGGTTCCGCGAGTGGACTCGCGGCCCGGTGCCGCTGCGGGCGGCAATGGTCGGGGGGCACGAGATGAGCGTGAAGACGGTGTGTCTGGGCTGGCACTGGCGGCCCTACCAGTACACGCGCGAGGCCGTGGACGTGAACGGCAACCGGGTGCTCGGCTTTCCCGACTGGATGGTTCGCCTGGGCCGCAGGGCACTGGTCGAGGCGACCGGCGACCCGCACGCCGGCGACGACTACACTCCCGATACCGCCCTGGTGAACTATTACGACGACACCGCCCGCATGGGCATGCACCAGGACAAGGACGAGCGCTCGCTCGCCCCGGTGGTGTCACTGTCCATCGGCGACACCTGCACCTTCCGCTTCGGCAACACCGAGAACCGGAACAGGCCCTACGAGGACATCGCCCTGGCCTCCGGCGACCTGTTCGTCTTCGGCGGGCCCTCACGGCTCGCCTACCACGGCATCCCCAAGGTCCATCCCCGCACCGCCCCCGACGGGTGCGGTCTGGACACCGGGCGGATCAACATCACCATGCGCGTCACCGGCCTCGCCGGCTGACGGCCCGCATCGACTCGAGAACGAGGAACCCGCACGAGCATGACCGACGCACCCACCGCCGAACAGTCAGCCCTGGACGCCGCGCAGCCCGATCCTGGGGTGGTGATCGGCGAGGACGGCCTGCCTCGACCCGCCTGGGCATCCGTCGACCCGCTGCTGCGCGACTACTACGACACCGAGTGGGGCATGCCCGTGCGCGACGAGCAGGGCATGTACGAGCGGATCAGCTTGGAGGCGTTCCAGGCCGGCCTGTCGTGGGCGACGATCCTGCGCAAGCGCCCCGCGTTCCGGGCCGCGTTCGACGGCTTCGCCCCCGACGTCGTCGCAGGATACGGCGACTCGGACGTGGAGCGGCTGCTGGCCGACCCGGGCATCGTGCGCAACAGCGCGAAGATCCGCGCAGCGATCACGAACGCCCAGGCCACGATCCGCCTGCGCGACAGGGGAGGTTTGGCCGATTTCGTGTGGTCGTTCCAGCCCGATGTGACCCCCGAGCCGGTCACCTTCGATCAGATCCCCACCCGGTCGCCCGAGTCCGAGGCACTGTCCAGGGCGCTGCGCACCGAAGGCTTCGCATTCGTCGGGCCGACCACCATGTTCGCCCTCATGGAAGCCATCGGCATCATCGACACCCACCTCATCGGTTCGCACCGTCGCGGCTCCTCCGGCGTCTGGCCGAAGTGACCGCCCTTCTCGTGCCCGCCCGAGGGCCCTGGGACATCCGCGCCGTCCTGGCCATTCGTCCAGGCGCAAGTGGCGGGCCTCAGCACTGGAGGCGCCGAGCAGCAGGGCGAGGATGCCCAGCAGAGCCTCGTGCGGGTGGACAGCCGGGTCGGTGATCCATCTCCGGAAGAGGCGCCGCTGCTGGTCGAGGGTGAGTGTCTGGCCGATGAAGCCCGGGTACCACGGCCACCGCCTCTTCTCGGATCTTCGACAACCCGACGATGAGCCGGTGGCCGCCACCTGTCCGGTGGCCTGACAGCCACAACCCGTTACGCGCGGTAGATCAATGCGCATCGACCAGGACAAATGTAGCCAGGCCGTAGCCCTATGGTCATACACTCAGGCGCTATGGCGATCGATAAGTCGGGCGTGCTGTGGCGCGGTGAGGACTTTGAGGATCTCGCAGATCTGATCCGCGATTTCCGGGCAGGTGGTTATGCCGTCGACCGGGTGATCGAGGCGGTGTGCTTGGAGTGTAATGGAAGGTCTTTCAATGTTCTGGTCGATGACGATGAAGGATGCGGGCAGCGTGTCTGTGTCGCGTGCAAGGAGCCTTTCTATATTGCTGATAGCGCCGATTATTGGGAGGATACGGATCCCAGTGAATGCGTCTGCCCATGTGGGGGCGAGGAGTTCGCAGTAGCTGTCGGGTTTGCTTTCTGCGATGATGGTGAAGTGCGCTGGGTCAGCATTGGCTTGCGGTGTCTGAGAGACGGAACTCTTGGCGTGTACGCAGACTGGAAGATTGACTACAGCCCCACTGCCCATCTGCTGGAAATGGCCTAACGTTGCTTAATTGGGCAGTGGCAGCCTGGGTCGAGTGGGTGAAAGTCGTCGTGCTGCCGTGAGGCCGGTGCGTCAAGGAATTCAATCACGTCGATGCGGCCATATTGACAGCGCCAGAGCATCTTCGGGTTATGTGTCACGGCCTGGGAACGATTGCCCAAGGCGAATCCCGTGATGTAATTTCGGATGAAATTGCATTCGCTTACATCCTGGCAGCAGAGCGTTCCGGCGTCGCTGCAGGCCAGAGAGGGGTCGGCGTACGGACTCGTCCGCGAGACTGTCCGTCGTGCCCGACCCCTGATCCTCAGGTGAGACAGGCCCGCTGGAAGCTCCAGCGGGCCTGTCTCGCCCGTCATGAACCGGGCACTACGACCAGTCCCTGGCCCTCGGCCGCCAGGCGTGTTTCGGGGATTGCCGCCACGTGCCGTGCCGTACGGGCTCATCATGGACACGTAACTCTCCCCCGCGAGTGATGAGGTCCGAGTCCCTGGTGGATGACCTGATCGCGTTCGTGCAGGTGGCGCCCCTGAGTGGGTGCACGCTGAGCAGCGTCCCGCTCCGGTCCGGGTGAGCGCCGTCGTGCGGCTGCATCGGTTCGATCTCCAGGGCCTTGTCCCCCAGCGCGAACCGGCAGGGGTCTGGACATCAGCCAGCTCTCGCCCCTCAGTCACGAGCCGGCCGTACCGTTCCTGTCCTGCTGGTGGCCATTCATTTCTGGTGGTAGGTGGCCCTGGGCTCCGGGGGGTTGGTGTACGGGTGTCACCGTTCCGTCGCCGCTGGTTGTGCGCAGGAGCGTAGCCGGATCCGCAGCGTGGTCCCGGTCGAGGGTCTAACCGCTGGTCACGAAGGCCGCGATGTCCTCGATGCGGACGATCTCTCCGCGCGCTCCCCAGTTGCCCTCCGGAATCTCGTTGATGTGCACCCACGCGGCGGCGGCCTGGGTGAACCGTCCGGGATCCGCGTCGGCGTCCGCGAGCACGCGCGTGACGCGCCGCACGATGTCACGGCGTTTGTCGTCGTTCATCGAACCGGCCGGAACCCCGACCCGCACGACGTACTTCGGCTTCTCCCCGGCGGGCAGCTGCCGGCCGCCCACGAACCAGGCGTCGATCTCGTTCACCACCAGCCATGAGATGGATCTGGCCGCCTCGGTATCCGGGGCGCCCTCGGCGATCATCACCTCCGACACCAGTTGCCCACCGATCTTCTCACGGAGCTCCTGGTCGAGCGAGCCCTTGGGAACGAACAACTCCACGAACGGCATCAGTCAGTCCTTTCATTGAACTCTCTCCCGAACGTAGCAGTGGTGAGTTCAATGAATCAACTCTCTACACTGAAGTCATGCAACGGACCAGCTTCGCGGAGATGCACTGCTCGATCGGGCAGTCCCTGGAACGTGTCGGCGAGTGGTGGACACCGCTGATCGTGCGGGACATCCACCTGGGCCTGCACCGGTTCGACGACATCGCGGAGAACCTCGGCATCTCCCGCAACCTGCTCATCCGCCGACTCGAGACGCTGGTCGCCGACGGCATCGTGGAGCGCCAGGCGTATCAGGAGCGGCCGCTGCGGCACGAGTACCACCTCACCGAGGCCGGCCGCGATCTCGTGCCGGTCCTGATGGCGCTGATGGCCTGGGGCGACAAATGGGTGACACCGGCGGGCGGTCCGCCGGTACGCCTGGTGCACCGCGAATGCGGTGTGGAATTCACGCCGCAGGTCTGCTGCTCGGAGTGCGGGAAACCGGTGACCACCGCCAACGTGACGGCGCTCCCCGGTCCGGGCGCCGCCTCCGGACCGGGGACCAGGGTGCTAGCCCGGCGCAGCGGCATCGCGCCCGAGGAGTCGTAACCCCCGAGATCACGGGCTATGAGACAGCTTCTGACAGCGGTCTCCAGGGCCTCGGCATAGTCGCGTGATGTCCGGTTGAGGGGCGAACTCGCCGATCTACCCGCGGACGTCGCCGTACTCCCGGTACCGACTGCCGGAGTCTGCTGGAGCACCTGGCCACGGTTCCCGCCCCCCGGCAACGCCGTGGAGTGCGACATTCCTGGTGCTCGCTGCTGGCCATCGCCGCAGCGGCTGTCGCGGCCGGAGCGTGCTCACTGACAGCGATCGCGGAGTGGGCCAGCGACGCTCCCGCACACGTCCTGACCGTCCTCGGAGTCCGGCGCGATCCGCTGACCGGCAAACATCAGGCCCCACACGAGGCCACCATCCGCCGTGCGCTGGGCCACGTGGACGCCGATGCCCTCGACCGCGCGGTCAGTTCATGGATCCTCAGCCGGATGCCCTCCACATCGAACACTCCGCCCGCAGGGCACCGCCCATGTCAGGCGATCGCGATAGACGGCAAAACCTTGCGCGGTGCCCGCTCTCGCGATGGTGAGGCCGTCCACCTGCTGTCAGCCGTCGAGCACCACACCGGCACGGTGCTGGCACAGACCGATGTGGACGGCAAAACCAACGAGATCACTCGCGTCCGGCCGCTGCTGGCGGGGCTGGACCTTGCGGGAAGAGTGATCATCGCTGACGCGCTGCACACCCAGCGCGACCACGCCGAGTTCCTGGTCGCCGAGAAGAGCGCACATTACCTGCTGGTCGTGACGAGGCGGCTGTTATCTAGGATTGTCGGACCCTTCCAGCAGGTCAGAGGATGATGATCTCTTCTTTCACGTAGGTCAAGTTGACCGAACTCAGATCCGCATGGGTCAGAATGTGCGGATGACGATCTCCGCTGACGACTCCGGTCCAGTCCAGATTGTGACGGCCGTTCTTCGCGACGGCGATCGGGTGTTGCTGTGTCATCGAAGCGCCGGACGCCGTTGGTATCCCGACGTGTGGGACCTGCCGGGCGGTCATGTTGAGGAGGGGGAGGATCCGAAAGAGAGCCTTGTCCGCGAGCTTCGGGAGGAGTTGGGAATCACGGCATCGGAGCCGTCCAGCCCGCCGATGCATGAGATCCGGACCACGACGTTCGACATGCAGATCTGGTTGGTCGACAGGTGGACCGGAACACCCGTCAACGCCGCGCCGGACGAGCACGACGCTGTGGCGTGGTTCGAGACGTCCGACCTTGACAGCCTGCGTCTCGCCCACGAGTCGTATCTCTCGATGCTCACCGCCGTGCTCGTCACGTGACGTCGCTCCGGAAGCCAGGGGTGCGCGCTCATCGGCAGATCCGGACACCACCAGGGCTCGGCGAACGTCACTATGTGTAGTCGATGATTTCGATCCGGCCCGCGTACGTCTTCTCCGTGGCTATGAAGGTGGATCCGAGAGCCATGTGTCGGTCGGTTTGAGAGCCACTTGCTGATCAACTGCCTTGGAGTGTTAGTGAAAAAGAGAGCCATGCCAGTGGGCCTGGGGCATGGCTCTCGTGACGCTGTGTGAGTGTTGTCGGCGTACACCTCCCGCTGCGGAGGCGAGTACGCGTAAACGTGCACAGCCCGAGGACGGTTAGCCGGTGGCGGTGATGTGGCTTTGACGGCGGCCAGGGTTCGTGAGGCGGCAGCAGGGGTGCGACGTACGCGTATGTTCGACCAGGTTCAGTGGAGTTCCTGGCGTTCTGCCGTTTCGCCCAGACGATGGAGCAGGTGCGCCCAGCCGTCGCTGGTCTCCTCTTCGAGTACGGCCGGCAGACCACTGTGGCGCAGGATGAGCTCGGTGCCATCACCGTCCGGGGTCAGGGTGACTTCGACTCGGGATGCCTCTGGTGCCATGTCGGGCGCTCCCGGTGTGGCCTCCCAGCCGAAGGTGAAGACGAGACGTTCGTACGGCACGAGCTCCACGAACCGTCCGCGCATCACCGGGCGTGGGCCCTCGTGCATCGCAACCTGCAAGGTGCCACCGGGGCGGGCGTCCAGCTCGGCCGTTCCCCACCATCGCGCCAGGCGTGCCGGGTCGGTGAAGAACCGCCAGACCGTCTCGGGACGCGCACGGATGTGCAACGTCTGCTCAATCGTCCTGCTCACAACGATCCCTTCACGTCCTGGTCACCAGTGTGCGCGTGTTCTTCTCGCTCGGCTTCGTGCTGGAGGCGGCTGAGCGAGGTGGACCACATTGTCTCCAGGAACGTCACCGCCTCGGCCAACCCCTCCGGACGTAGCCGATAGAAGCGGCGATTGCCTGCGCGGCGGACGTCGACGAGGCGGGCTGCTGTCAGCGTTCGCAGATGCTGGGATACCGCAGGGCGACTGATTTCGGGAAAGCGCTCCGCGATCTCGCCTGCCGATACTTCGCGATCCCGCACCAGGACGAGGATGGCGCGGCGGGTCGGGTCCGCCACAGCGCGAAGCGCGTCGTCCATGGGCCACCGCCTTCGTTTGCGCACTGCCGGGACAGCATGTAAGTGTTTAAGCAATATCTTACACTCTATCGATGACGAGGATCCGCCATGTCAGGAGACGACAACACCCGTGCCCCGCGATCGGAGAACCAGCGCCTGAATGCGCTGGTTGGCCGTTGGCGTTCGCAGGGGCGTATAGCGGCAACCGCGATCGACCCGGCGATCCGCATCGCCGGGTCGGACACCTACGAGTGGCTGGCGGGCGAGCACTTCCTCATTCACCGTGTGGACGTGCGCATGAACGAGGAGCACGTCGAGGTCATCGAGATGATCGGGCCCTACGATCCAGCGAGCCGGACCTACCCCATGCGCTCCTTCGACAATCACGGCAACTTCGTCACCATGCGGGCAAGCGTCGACGACGAGGGTGTCTGGACGTTCGCCGGTGAGACGGAGCGGGCGACGCTGGTGATCGCCGAAGACGGCGACTCCATGACGGCCGAATGGGAGCGCACTGACAACGGCTCAAACTGGCGGCACTGGATGGACATGAGCTTCACGAGGGCTTCCAGCCCCAGCGCCATCCCTCGCCGCTGAATCCCTCGCAGATCAGAAGCCTCACCGTCGAGCTCGCCTCGCCGTTCCTGGCAGAGGCACTACAACACCATCATGCTATGCGCGTCTATCCGTACGACGCCATGAAGGTGCTCAACGGTGAGATCACGGTTTCGTGGTAGCGCACGGGCGTTGATCCCCGGCCGGGAACATCAGGATTGGGGCCATGCTCGGTGGGCGTTGGCGGCGTCGCTGTGCGGGCACTGCTGCGGAGGCGAGTGCTCCCTATGTGTGAGCAGTCTTTGCATCGCTGAGCCCGGCCAACACGCGATGCCAAGGGTATGTCTCTATACGGCTATCCCCGCTATTGGGGGCGTGGGGCTCGAATTGGCCGGGGCCTAAAAGGACGTGAACACCTTCGGCGCGAAGCGTCTCTACGCTGCGGCGGAATGGTGCCCGTGAGGCAAGGGCGCTGTTCACGAACGGTAGGACGACGACGGGGATGCCAAGGCCGGGTGCCTCGGCCAAGAGGCCCAGGGCGTAGGTGTCGCAGATGCCTTGGGCGAACTTGTTGATGGTGTTGTACGTGGCCGGGGCGACGACGATGGCGTCTGCCCTCGGGGACTTGGGCTCGCCCGGTTTGCGGTACTGGCTGCGGACCGGGCGGCCGGTCAGCTTCTCCAGTTCGGGCACGTCGATGAAGTCGAGAGCGGACGGGGTGGCGATGATCTGGACCGTCCAACCCCGCTCCTGCGCCATCGTCACGAGGCGGCCGACGTCGCCGGCCGGTCCTGCGGCGCACACGATGACGTAGAGGACCTTGCCGGGTTCGGTCACGTGCTGACTCCCAGGGCTTCGGCGTACTCTCGCGCTTCGCGCCGGACGCTGATGGGCGCGGTGGCGAGGATGTCGCGGACCAGCCTAAGCGCGGCCGGGCAGCCGGTGATCTCCTCGGGGGCGATGTCTCCGGCGGCACGCAGAACGTACAGGGCGCGGTCGTGCCTGCCCCAGGCGAGGAACGCGCGCGAGGTGTCGAGCAGGACGTGGCCTTGCGCTCGTTGATCGGCAGAGCGTTCAGGTCGATCTTGCAGGCGTTCTCGATCGCTGTACCGGCGTCGCCAAGCGGAAGCGCGATGTTCACGCGGTGGCACAGGACATTGTTCGGGCCGAACGCGGTCCACATGTGGTTGCCGTCGTGACCGAGTCGCCGGCCTGCTCGGCCTCATCGAGCAGTTCGGCCGCGGTGTGCCGGTTGGCGTGGAGGGATGCGGCGACGGCTCCTCGTAGGAGGAGCGTGCCGTACACCGACAGGTCGTCAGGGGAGGTCGATTGGACAGACCCCAGCCTCCTCTCGTGGGGTCGATGGTGCATGAGCGACTAGGGCCTGTGCGGAGTTCGGATCTTCAGGCAGGCCGGAGGCTTCGGATCCACAAGATGGCTCCACGTAGATGAAGGCCGGCCAGATAGCTTTCAGGGGTCTTGTCGAACCGGAAGGCCAGCCCACGCCAGTCCTTGATCCGGTTGATACAGCGCTCAACCGTGTTGCGCTCCTTGTAGAGATCCGCGTCATGGCTGACCGGGCGGCCGCCACGCGAGCCGCGTTTCTTGCGGTTGGCCGCCTGGTCCGCCTTCTCGGGGATCACCGCCCGGATGTGGCGTCGGCGCAGGTAGGCGCGGTTGGCGCGAGAGGAGTACGCCTTGTCGGCGGCCACCGCGTCCGGGCGGGTACGCGGGCGCCCGACGCGAATGCGGACCTTGATACGGGCCAGCACGGCGTGAAACTGCGGGCTGTCTCCGGCTTGGCCCGGGGTGAGGACGAAGGACAGAGGGCGGCAGCGCCGGTCGGCGGACAGGTGGACTTTGCTGGTCAGCCCACCCCGTGAGCGGCCCAGCTTGGCTGCCGTCAGCCGGATCCGGCGCCGCAGTCGTAATCGCCGCTGTTCGCCTCGCTCCTCGTCCCCGTCGTCGCCATCTTGGGGGTTTTGCCCCTTTGACGAAGCCCCTTTTCCTGCTCGGCGGCCTCCACCAGCGCCGTGACCAGCTCGCCGTCCAGGGCCATCCCGGCGGCGTGGTGGTGGGCACGGGCCGTGGTGGAGTCCACGCTGACCAGGCCGAGGTCGGCCTGCCCCTGGGCCGCGGCTTCGGCGATCACGGCCTGCATCAGGTGCTCGAAGACGCCCGCCGTCGCCCAGGAGCGGAACCTGTCATAGACGGTGGACCACGGCCCGTACTCGGCGGGCAGATCCCGCCACGGGCTGCCGGTGCGAAACCGCCACATCACGGCGTTGAACTGCTGTCGCAGGTTCGGGATCGGGCCTCGCTCACCCAGGGGCAGGTGAGGCTCGATCAAGGGCCATTCCTCGTCGGTGAGGTCTCCACGCGCCATGGCGATGGCCTATCAGCATCAGAGACCGAGGCGCAGGCGAATCCTTCTGATCTCAACTCCGTACAGCCCCTAGACGGAAGGCGGCGCGCATCAGACCACAGGGGTGAAGCAGCCGGCGGCGGCACAGTTCGAAACGGGTGGACCATGCCGACGCTGGAGAGGCTCGCGGAGGATCTGGAGATGCGGTTGACCGCCCAGTTCCAGCCGCCGCGTGAGGCAAGCTGAAGCCGACCCTGCAACCATCCTGGCCTGGGCCTTCATGATGAGAGGGAGTGACGGGAATCGAACCCGCGCTGCGTGCCTCCCCGCAGTGCGGTGGTCTCAGAGTCGGTACAGCTTGTTGAATGGTGTCGTGATTCGTTCCTGCCGCGATCCAAAATCGATGACCACGGCGACCTCGTCTTCTACACCGATGACGACGCCAAGGCCGTACCGATCGTGGGTCACCCGGTCGTTCACGCTGAACCGCTCGGCAGGCGGGGCGGGGGGCGGGGGTTTGAAGGGACTTGTGGGCAGGTGACGGCGGGACGCGCCGCTAGCTGGTTTCATCCCCTCCAGTATGTGCTGCCTTTGGGAACGCCCGCGACACAAGCTCGACAAACTCGCTAAAATGATCAAGGCCAGGGCGAGGGTCCGACTCCTGACCTGGCCGTTCACGAGTGGAGCGGGTGGCGGGAATCGGCACCGGACCGGCAACAATGTTCTCGCCTGGGGTTTGGCCTTTCGGCAGTTCATGACCATGGGCTTGTGCCGGGTTCAGTGGCCGTCGCCTCGGTCTTGCCGGAAGGGTGTGCCCCCGTGGGCACACCGTTGGTCTTCCCGCATGGGGGTGCGTGAAAGAAACCGGGTCCCGAGATCGCGTTGCACGCGCTGTTGCCGTGGGAGCGGGAGGCGACCGTGTTCAGGCCGCCGGCCGATCCAGTCGCGGGTGTCACAGTGAGGTGCACTGCGGGGCGGACGCGCCGGGTCACTCGGCCACCGTGAAGTAGACGGCCGGATCAAGGGAGTTGAGTGCGATCCAGCGCTGCGCCGTCGCTTCGGCGGGCGCTTGGCCGCCGCCCGCCGAAGCGAGGAAGAAGCCCTGCACGTCGAGAGCGATGCGGGGATCGTCGTCGATGCGCCGCGCCATGTCGTAGTAGACGGCCAGCTCGTGGACGCACCGCGGGGTGGCGGCCGGGCAGGAGCAGTCGACGCTTTCGAGGACCGGCGCGGGCGGATGGCCCGCGTCGGCGATCGCGCGGTACAGATCGTCGGTGAGCAGGGGCTGGATGCCGCTCAGCTGACGGGAGATCTCGGCCGTCGCCCCCGCGGACATCGGCGCGACCTCGATCGTGACCACCGCGGTGCCGCGACCTCGGTGCACGGCGGCGCGCACGGTACGGCCGTCGAACGTGATCTGCACCTTCCCGTCGCGCACCATGCGCCGCGCACTCGGCAGCTGGGGATCTGGACGGGTCTGGCGCAACGACTCGGCGAACCGGACCCAGTCCTTGCCCCACTTCGTGTAACCGTAGTCGTGGTCGGCCATGGTCAGTTGACTCGCTTCCGGCGCAGGACCTCGATGAGACGGTCGTCGTCCAGGCGGGTCAGCTCGGCGACGCTGGACATGTCGGCGATGTCCGACAGCGCGGACTTGCGGTTGTGCATGGCCGCGATGTGCTCCTCGACGGTGGTCCCGGTGGTCAGGGTGGTGATGGTGACCGTGCGGGTCTGACCGATCCGGTGGACCCGGTCGGATGCCTGGGCCTCCACGGCCGGGTTCCACCACCGGTCGAAGTGGATGACGTCGGCGGCGCGCGTGAGCGTGAGCCCGGTGCCCCCGGCCTTCAGGCTGAGGACGAGCACCTTCGGACCGTCGTCGGACTGGAACCGGCGGACGATGTCGGCCCGTTGCTCCTGGTTCAGGCCGCCGTGGAAGAACGGCGTACTCACCCCGAACTGTTCGGCGAAGTGCCGGACCAGCAGCTCACCGGTCTGCCGGTACTGGGTGAAGACGAGGGTCGGAGAGTCGTTCTCCAGGTTGTTGGCCACGATGTCGGTGCACAGGTCGAGCTTTCCCGACCTGCCCGACAGCTCACCGAGGTCGTCCGTGATCAGGCCCGGATGGTTGCAGACCTGCTTGAGCGAGGTCAGGGCTGCGAGCACCTTGGTCTGCCGTTGGGCGCCACTGCCGAAGCCGTCGTCGATGACCTGCTCCAGCAGCCGGTCGTACAGCCTCTCCTGCTCCTCGGTGAGGTCGCAGATGAGATCGGCATGGATCTTGGGCGGGAGCGACCCCGCGACCTGGGACTTCTTCCGCATCAGCACGACCGGCTCGATGGCCCCGCGCAGCCGGGCGGAAGCGGCCAGGGAGCCGTCCGCGATCGGCCGCACGAAACGACGGCGGAACTGCGTCCGGTTCCCGAACAGGTGCGGTGCGACCAGATTGAGCAGGGCCCACAGCTCGTCGAGGTGATTCTCGACGGGCGTCCCGGTCAGGGCGATCCGCGCGTCGGCCGCGATGGTGCGCGCGGCCTTCGACACCTGCGTACGGGGGTTCTTCAGGACCTGCGCCTCGTCGAAGACCGCGGTGCTCCACTGGATCCCCGCCACGGCCGGGCTGTGCGTGCGCAGCGTGGGGTAGCCGGTGAGCACCACCGTGCCGCTGTCCACCGCGGGCAGCGGCCCGCCGCGCCAGATCGTCGCCCGCAGGCCAGGTGCGAACCGCGCGATCTCGTGTGCCCAGTTCCCCACCAACGACGTGGGACAGACCACCAGTTGCGGCCCCTTCTCGGCCCGCCCGGCGACACAGCCGATGGTCTGCAGGGTCTTGCCGAGTCCCATCTCGTCGGCCAGCACCGCTCCGCTGTGCGTCTCGATGGTCTCGCGCAGCCAGCTCACCCCGCGCACCTGATACGGGCGCAGCTTGGCGGTGAGCGCCGTGCGCATCTCGGCCCCCACCGCGGTGGTGCGGCGGAAGACGCCGCTCGCGTGTTCCGCCGTCGTGACGGCGATACCCGTGGCGTCGGGGACCGCGTGCGCGGCGATCGGCAGAGCCGACTCGCCGCCCGCGATCCACGACCGCCATACGTCCACCGACCGGCCGGGCGAGTCGAGGGACACGGCCACGAGCCGGTCCGGCTCGATCAGCACGCAGTCGACGTCGGACACCTTGAGCGTGCCGAGGTCCGGCGTCGGGACGACCAGGGGGACGGTCTGGACGTGACCGACCGCCGGGGCCGCCCCCACGGCGCCGTCGGCCCAGGTCCACAGGGCGAACATGTGCCGGTCGGGCAGGTACGTGGCCTGACTGTCCGACCGCGCCTCGGGGAGTTTCTGCCTGGTTCCCATGGCGTCAGCGGGTGCCCACGTCGTCGCCCTCGCGGGCGGTCAGGTCCTCGGCCCCAGCCCCGGGGGCCGTCTCGTCCGCGGTCGGACCGCCGTCCCACGCGGGCTCGATCGCGCGTCGGTACACGATCGACATGATCGGGCCTCCGACGGCGATACCGATCACACTGCCGGTCTGGCGCACGGCCGACCCGGCACCGGCCCGCTCCAGCGGCAGCGTGCTGATCAGCGCCGCGGTCACCGGGCCGAGCACCATCCTGATGGACAGGCCCTGGACCAGCAGCACAACCTCGATCCAGACGAGGGGCGTGCCCAGTCCGAAAAGCCCGTACGCGCCCATGGTCAGCGCCGCGACGATCAGCGCAGGCACGGCGACGAGCCGCAGCTCGGCCGGGCCGGCGTTCAGCCCACGGACCGGGTCCGCGAGGGTCTCCAGGGTGGTACTCAGGACGGTGTTGTCCAGCCAGATCAGCAGTGAACACACCATGAGAACGGCAAGAATCAACTGCTGCCTGGACTTCGGCAACGTGGATGTAGTCATGAATACTTTCGGATGCGGTCTGGAAAAGCTGACGAGCGGACCGTAGGCAACCATCGGGCGTATGTCAATTCCCGGACGGCCGGTAACGGTCGGCGATTTTCCGGCGCCTCCGAGGGCATGCCGCCAAGTGTTCTGTCAATTCTTGAAGATGTGAGCGGGCCTGCGGTTCGGTGCGCTCCCGTGGGCATGCCGCCAAGCGCTCTGTCAATTTCTGATCCTGTTGTTTGACTTCGCGTGAATTCCGTGCCCCACCCCGTGTTCTGCCTCTGCTCCGCGCCCTGTCCCGCCCCGTGTACCGCGTCGTGCGCTGCACCGGAAGTAGGAAGGGGGGTGGGCGCCAGCGCCGGTGCGGCCGCTCCCGGGGTCCGTCCTGGGGCCGCCGGGAGCGGCCGAGTACCCAGACGGCTACCCCGTGCGGGCGGTCCTTTCGGCCTGCCGGTTCAGCAGGCCGAACGTTCTTCCTCGCGTATTTTTGAATAGGAGGATCGGAATTCACCCGGGTCAATGGAACGGAAGTTGCCGGGGTATGCATGGAGAGGCAGGGGACGGAGCGGACCGCATTCTCGCTAGGGTGTTGCTCGTCCGCAGGGAGAGGAGAGGCGCGCCCTGGATCAGGTTTGCTCTGGCGGTTCTTCTATTCGCGCCCACCAATTGATGTTCTGACCGGTGGTCCCGAAGGCTTCGTTCAGTCGGTTGCTGAGATCGCGAAAGGTGCCGCGCTCGGGTTGCTGTTCAGGCGTCCAGGTGGCGTCGCATTCCTCGCAGAGGAGGAAGCTGTAACATCAATCCGGCGGACATGGCTGAGGGAATCACTCCCTGTTGTTGCTACGGCTCCTGCGACCGCCTCTCAGCAAAACAAATCCTCCGATCACGGCCAGAGCGACGAGTCCGGCCCACAGCCATCCCGATACGCCCTCGGCGGGCTTCTCAACGTCCGCGGAAGCGGTGCCGGTCGCGGACACCTGAACGAGCGGTTCCGACGCGGCGGACGGAGAAACCGACGGAGAGACCAGTGGCGTGCCGGTCGGGTCCGGCGAGCCGGAGGCTGTGGCTTCCGGGGCCGTCACGGTGAAGGGGATCTCACCCTCGATCGGGTGGCCGTCGGAGGAGACCACGCGCCAGGCGATCACGTACCCGCCGGGCGTCAGCGGCTGAGTGACGTCAATAACTACTCTGGAGCCGTCGAGGCGGGGAGCGCCGAGTTCCATCACCTGCCCCGCCGCGTCGCGCAGGGCGACGACGGGATACCGGACCTGGGCGCTGTACTCCAGCTCGATCTCCTTGACGCCGGAGACCTGGGCGTCCTTGGCGGGTGAGCTGTGTTTGAGGCTGTCGTGGGCGAACGCGGCGGGAGCGGTGAGAGTGAGGAACAGTCCGCAGCCCAACACCGCCACCACGGTGCTGCGGATGAATCGCGGCAAGGATGCCATCGTGAACTCCAGGCAGGAGGAAGCCCCGGACCATGCCGGGCACAGTCGGAAACGGCGCCGCCGCGGCGATGCGGAGCGCCTGGACACCGGGCACACCGGCGTCGGAATTCCTGGTCTTCCTGGTTCCTCAGCCGGCGGGATGTGCCATGGGAGGTCCGCGCCGATGGATCGATACCGCGATCTCGCGGCGGCCGTACGGCTCAGGATCGGAGGCCGGAACGGCCTGCCACACAGGACGGAGGGTCTCCTCCGGAACGGTTAGCAGCAGGCGTAGCACGGGAAAGGTTGGCGCGCCCCACAGGCGAAGCATGAGCCAAACCGCGCTCTCGCCCCGGTACAGCCACCAACCGGTCAGCACCGCCACCACGAGATGGGCGAGCACCATGCCCGTGCCGAGGTGGCCGTGGCCGTCCTCGTGATGGGGTATCGGAGCCGGTGTGGTGCTGGCGAAAAGTTCATGGAGGAAGAGTTGCGCGCCCACTGTCGCCGTCAGGACGACCTCGGGACCGCGCTCGCGTCCGTTGAGCGCGTAGGCCAGGACCACTGATCCGAACGTGCCCACCAGGAGCGCCCCAGGCGCGACCGGACCGCCTCCCGCGAAGATGTGCCCGGCCGCGGAGACGAGCACGCACACCGCCGCGAAAGCGGCGGCTCGTGCCAGTCGCAGGGCCGGATCCTCGGGGGACACGATCGCCATCTTTTCAGCAGGGTGGCGCGGTGAGAAGACGGACCCAGGCGATACACGAATCTGGGCGTCCACGTTTCGACTGGTGGGCCGGAGGGCGAAGGGGCCCATTGGTTACTCGGCCGACCATGCAGGGGCCCTGCATTCAGTGGGTGGCGGAGCCGATGAGGACGACGAGCGCGGTGAGGAGCGCGGCGAAAGCCATGGCCAGGGGCACCGGGGATCTGAGCAATCGCCTGTCGTAGGGCGATCGCTGGTGGGCGACCTTGATGGCGACCCAGGAGCTCCGGGCGAGCACACCGGCGACGAAGGCCAGCAGTAATGGCATGAGGACTGCCGGGATGGGCAGCGCGGTCGTGACGAAGGCGCCCATGACCGGACTCAGACAGGCCAGCCCGATCCACGGGGCTATGCGTCGCTGCGGTTGCGCTCCCAGCAACGCGGCGAGTGCCAGGCCCTCGCCGGCCGCGTGGACGAACAGAGCAGCGACCACGACGATCGAGGCGGTCAAGGCCAGGGTCGCCCCCTCCAGGAAGCGGTGCAGCGCGAGACCGCACGCCGCGCCGATGCCACCGGTGCGGCTTGGCTCACAAGGACAGCCGAGGCGGACTACGGCGCCCATCACGCAGTAGGAGATCAGCGTGGTCACCGGCACCGCCCACAGCGGCACACCAGCCTCGTGCGCCTCGGCCCAGGCGTCGGGCAGGAGATCCAGGGCGGCGATGATGAGCAGGACGCCCGAAGCGGCGGCGAGCAGCAGAGTGGATCGACCGGAACCACGCCGGGCCAGCCAGGCACCCGTGACCGTCGCGAGGGCGACCAGCAGCACGGCCGCAAGCGTTTCGGCCGAGGGCAGCGGCCACGTGATGGCCCCGTTGTCGGCTTGTGTTTCGGCGAGTAAGACGGAGAGCATGTTCCCTCCCTTTTGAGGGAGACCGTGCATATGCATCCGTATGAGACGAACAGGCTGCTCAACCACTATGGCACCCGCTGGGCGCGTCGGTTGGCGTCCGGCATCACGCATCCCGACTCGGGCATTGGCTCGTAATGTGACCGCAATCCCGAATCAAGAGCGTGTACCGGGACCATCCCGATCGCCCTTATGCATCGAAACCGGGACTAGCGTGGAAGGCGGACGACGCCTCGACGAGGAGCGACCATGCCTCACACTCGCGAACTGTTCGACACGATGACCGCCAGGGCCGGACTGAGCAGTGACGTCCTCGCCAACGCCGTGGACACCCTCCAGGAATGCGAGGAAGTGGTGACCGCCTGCGCCATGGGCATGCTGGGTGAACAGGACGCGCTCGACATGGCACCGGCGATCAGCCGGGACCTGGACTGCGCTGACGTCGTGGGGACGACGCGCCGCGTATTGACCCGGGGCAGCGGTCCCGACATCAGCCTGATCAGCGCGCAGCTTGAAGCCTGCCTGCTGGCCTGCGAACGCAGCTACGCCTTGTGCAGCCAGCACGCGGCCCACCACGCGCACTGCCAGATGTGCGCGGAAGTCACGCGCCGCTGTGCCGACATGTGCCGGCAGATTCTCGGAGCACTTCACAGGTAAGCACGAGTTGCCGCGCCTCAGAAGGCGCAGGCAGGCTGGGTCTTCTCGGGGCCGGGAAGCCCCACGTACGCTCTGCGCCGCTGGCAGGCGTCGAGCGTGGCCGGCGAGCTCCGGGCCCGCGTACGCGCCCGCGACGGCGTCACGGTCCTGGCCTCGGACGCCGCCTGCACGGCGGGCATGGCGTGTGTACGAGATCTACAAGGTGGGAGCCGAGCCGTACTGGGAAGAAGGGCTCGACCTGGTCGCTCGCACCGTCGAGGTGGCGGGCCGCGGAGGGCTGACGATCCGAAGGCGCGGTTCGCAGACCGTCCTTCCCACGCGGACTTCGCTTGCCCTTGCTAAGTTTCGGGGGCTGGTCGAGGGCGGGAGCATGCCGATCGGCATCGTGAAAGAGAGGGCGAATACCGCCCCTGAACTGGTGACGCTCGGCGCGCTCATCAAGGAATGCGAGCAGCGCTTCGAGGCCGCCGTCGGCGCAGGCGATCGCCGTGGCGTGACGCGGGCGGTACTCGATCTGGAAGAGGCGATCGCCATGTGGTCCGCCGACACGGAGGAGGACGAGGGCGGGGTCGACCAGGCCCGCGCGACGGTACGCCGTCTGGTCGTACGGCTGGGCGGCCCGGCCGACTTCAGCGAGCCCCGGCAGCGGCTGGCCCCGCTGGTGGAGCCGTTGCTCGCCTTACGCGGTCGGCTGCGCGAGCGGGGCATGTACGAGGTCGCGGACGCGCTGCGGATCGCGCTCGCCGACGGTGGTGTGGCGGTGCGTGACACCGCATCCGGCCCGGTGTGGACGGTCCATCCCGCGAAGCGACAGGCGGTCGCGTCTGGATACGACATACGGGTCATCCAGCTGCTGGGGACCGTGTCGCTCCCCGGTAGCCCTCCAGCAGCCGTTTGCGCTGCTTCGCTGGCAGGCGGTCGATATAGAGGCGGCCTTCCAGGTGGTCGGTCTCGTGCTGGAGGCAGCGGGCCAGCAGGCCGGTGCCCTCGACCGTGACCGGGTTTCCGGTGGTGTCGAAACCGTGCACTGTGGCGCGGTCCGGGCGGCCGAGCGTGGCTCGCTGCCCCGGCACGGACAGGCAGCCCTCGTCATGAGCGTCGATATGGCGCTCTCCAACCCTGGGCATGATCAGCACCGGGTTCACCACGACGCCCTTGCAGAACTTATCGCTCTGGTCTGGGCAGTCGTAGACGAAGAGGCTCAGGCTGACGCCGATCTGGTTGGCCGCCAGCCCGACCCCTTCGGCGGCGTACATGCTGGCGAACATGTCCTCCACCAGTTCGCCCAGCTCCTCGTCGTACCGGGTGACCGGCGCACATGGGCGGTGGAGCACGGGGTCCCCTACATGGCGGATCGGCCGGACGGTGCCCCGGCTGCGAATGTCCACGTTCCGCGTCGCCTCCCTGGTTCGCGGTCTGCGGGAAGCAGCACGGCGCGGTGACGCGACAGGGCGGCCACCGGACCAGTTCCCGCTCAATCGCCATAGGATTTTAGTTGCCAATCATATGCAATAAGAGGACGTGGCGGTGTGGCGGTCGTTCTAGGGATCGAGACCTCCTGCGACGAGACGGGCGTGGGCATCGTCGTGGACGGCCGACTGGCCGGAGACGCGCTGGCCTCCAGCATGGCCGAGCATGCCCGGTACGGCGGGGTCGTGCCCGAGATCGCCGCCCGGGCCCACCTGGAGGCACTCATGCCGTGCGTGAACGAGGCGTTCGCCGTCGCGGGCCTGGCCCCCTCGGACGTGGACGCGGTGGCCGTCACCGCCGGACCCGGCCTGGCGACCGCGCTGGAGACCGGAGTCGCGGCGGCCAAGGCGTTCGCGCTGGCCTGGGATGTTCCGCTGTACGGCGTGCATCATCTGGCCGGCCATGTGGCCGCCGACACCCTGGAACACGGCCCGCTCCCCGAGCGCTGTGTCGCACTGATCGTTTCGGGGGGTCACACGTCCCTGCTGCGTGTGGATGACCTCGCTCGTGACTCCATCACCCATCTCGGCGACACCCGTGACGACGCCGCGGGTGAGGCGTTCGACAAGGTGGCCAGACTGCTCGGTCTGGCCTATCCGGGAGGGCCGTCGGTGGGCCGGGCCGCGCTCGACGGCGACCCGCACGCGATCGCATTTCCTCGGGCGATGCCGCGCAGTCACGATTTCTCCTTCTCCGGATTGAAGGCGGCGGTAGCCCGACATGTCGAAACCGGTCTGGTCTCGGTGGCGGACGTGGCCGCCTCCTTCCAAGAGGCCGTGGTCGACGTGCTGACCGGCAAGGCGGTGGCCGCCTGTCGTGAGCATGGGATCGACACCCTCGTCATGGTCGGCGGGGTCGCCGCCAATCATCGGCTGCGCGAGTTGGCCGCCGAGCGCTGCGCCGCGGCCGGGATCACGTTGCGCGTCCCACCGCCCAGGCTGTGCACCGACAATGGCGCGATGATCGCCGCCGTGGGCGGCCTGCTGCACGCCGCCGGGGCGCCCGCCTGTTCACTCGAACTTTCGATCGATCCCTCGGCCCCGCTGACGCGGGCATCGATCAACCGCTCAAGGAGTCCCGCTCCTGAGTACCGCGAAGACCTGCCGCGAGGGCGTCGGTGATCCCGGCGAGGCCGCCCGGCTCGGGCGGACGATCGCTTCGCTCGCTGCTCTTCAGTGCCGCTACCTCGCTGGACCGGTAGGCACTCCTGGAGTCACGGTGAGGGACGGGCGAGGTATGAACGCTGCCGTAATGCCGCCAACGGGAACCGCTCGGACAACGGGCGGGGTACTTCCAGCGACCTTTGATGCAGTCGGCTTCGCCCGCAGGACCGCATAGGAGGAAGGTCATGCGCGGGCTCGTATCCAGCATCGACATCGACCACAGCCCGCAGGAAGCTCAGTGGCCCGGCTGCTGACGGACCTGCCGCCGGAGTGGCACGGAGAGACTGATCGGCGGGAACAGCGTCTTCAAGATCTCCGACGCACATCAAGATCACCCCGCCAGCTCTCACATTCCATCAGCACCGCATTCGTGTCAGAGCCCGGTCACTGGTGTAACTCCTGATCAAGGAGGAACGCACCTGATTAGTACTGTGACCCAGGCAGCGACAGAGATCGACCTGGAAGCCGTCGGCGTAGCGCTTCAGCATGTCGGCTGGACAGCGGGAGTGGATGCTCAAACGTGCTGGGTGACTCGCTGGTGACAACCGTCGCGTCGGGGGCAGGGGCATTCGCGAGGGCTCCGGCCCGGAGCCCTCGCGAAGGAGACGCGCGAAGGGACAAGAGACATGCCTCGGGGTTCGAGCCCGAAGCGGGAACGCCAGTACGAGCACATCAAGGAAAGCCTGCGCGAGCGCGGCCGCAGCGAGGACCTCGCCGAGGAGATCGCGGCTCGCACGGTGAACAAAGAGCGCGCCCGGGCCGGGGAATCCAAGACCGCCAGCCGTACCTCGATCAACGACATCTCTTCCGGTCGACGCGGCGGGCTGCGGTCGCACTCCGGTGCGAAGGGGCGCACGCGCGACCAGTTGTACGCCGAGGCCAAGCGTTGCAACATCTGGGGCGGTCGAAGATGACCAAGGCGCAGCTGGAAAAGGCCCTCAGCTAGGTGGGGTAGAGGTCGTCGAAGTCACAGTTCGGGACGATCTCCAGCGCCCGCCCCCCTCGCTCCAGAGAGGCGGGCCGCCTCGGTAGTACCTGCGTGCCGGCCTGGACACTCATCGGCCCGCTGTGCGCGTCTGGTTCGCGTCGCTGCGTCCCTGGACCAGCAGAGTTTTCGGATGGAGGAGTCGTGGCAACCAGCAGATTGTGCGTCCGCTGGTTGCCGAATTGCGAGCCTCAACTGCCGGGATTTCGCCTATTTGTCGGATTCGGCGCATCTGGAACGCCCGTGACCGCCGGAATGCCGCAACCGGGCAGAGGAGCCCTGTGGGGTGTTCGGTTGTGGACTTCTCTTCGTCGTCTTGTGGTCTGCCCTGATGATCGGCGATCGAGTGATCTACCACATGCACCGGATCCTTACATGAACCAGGCCGAAGTCGGGTGCACTCGGCGATGATGCGAGCGGACTCGCATCCTGGTCTCAGGATCGAAACCCGACCTTTCCCGGCCGTGTTCGGAGCGAAATGAACTCGAAGTCACGTCCGAGCTCGAATCCGCCGCAGCGTACTGGACCCATGGCGGGTTCGACGGCAGCGGCGACTCCTGTCATGAGACGGGACATCGGACAAGGGGGAGCCGGGGCGGATGCCCCGGCTCCCTGGATGGTTCTCCGGCGCTCCGTCAGGTGGCGGAGACCGCGGATCCGGCGGGTGGCCGTCAGGTGGCGGACACCACGACGTCGTCGGCCTTGACGAACATCACGCGGTGGCCGAACTGGATCTGGTAGTACTTCAGGTTTCCGCGGACCACCGTGTGCTGGGACGGGTCCAGCGTCACCGCCTGGTAGTACTCACCCACCGCGGTCAGGCCGACGGTGTAGCGCTGACCCGCGGGGAAGGTGTACTGCAGCGGGGAGATCGCCTGGTAGGGCACGCCCGCCGGGTAGGCCTCCGCCTCCGGATACGCCCTGCCGTACACCGGGACGCTCGCCAGGCCCGGCTTGGGCGTCACCACCAGGCCCTTGGAGGGCACCGCGGTGGGCTGGGAGGCGGGGTTCTGGAACCACGCCTTCTGGCCGAGGTACCAGATCGCCGTCCAGTCGCCCTGGCGGTCGGCCACGGCGTAGCGCTGGCCGGTGACGGCGCGGGCGCTGTGGTCGTAGACGCTGTAGAGCGAGTCGCCGGTCGGGTGCTTGCCGATGTCCTTGACCAGCGGGGCGTCCTCACGCGGCTCGGTGCGCAGCCAGATCGACGCCGAGCCGTGCGGCAGGCAGGCGGCCTCGGGGTTGTCCTTGTCGCAGCCGTAGTAGTACGGCTGGTTCTTGTCGTAGTCGGGAAGGATCATCACCGACTCGGTGGTCGGGCCGCCGGTGCCATGCAGCGGGTGGCCGAGAAGCTGGAAGTAGTGTGCCCAGTCCCAGAAGGGGCCCGGGTCCTCGTGCATCTGCCGGACGGTGGACGCGATCGTGCCGGGCACGTTGTCGTGACCGATGATGTGCGCCCGGTCGAGCGGGACGCCGTAGCGCTTGGCCAGGTAGCGCACCAGCTTGGCCGAGGTACGGTACATCGCCTCGGTGTACCAGGCGCCGCCGGTGCGCAGGAAGCCTTCGTGCTCCAGGCCGATCGACTTGGCGTTGACGTACCAGTTGCCCGCCTGCCAGGCGACGTCCTTGGTCTTGACGTGCTGGGCGATGTGCCCGTCGACGGAGCGCAGCGAGTAGTGCCAGCTCGCGGGTCGCGCGGGGTCCTGCACCAGGTTCACGGAGGGGCCGAAGTAGCCCTCCATGTCGTGGATGACGATGTACTCGATCTGCTGGTTGACCGGCCGGTTCGACAGGTCGTGGTTGCCGTAGCTCCCGTTCGGCAGGGCCTGGTAGGGCGCGGGGATCCACTCGCACGAGATCGTGGGCGGGCACTCGACGCCGTCGCGGACGGGCCGGCGCAGGCCGAGCTTGTCCAGCCAGCTGTCCATCTTCCGCAGACCGGGCGCCGCCTTCAGCGCGACCTTATGGCCGTCGTCGGTGACCCGCTCGGCGCCGGTCTCGATCGTGGCGTAGACCTCGTCGGCGAAGAACTTCGCGGCGTCGGCCTCGGTGGCGCCCGAGTAGCGGGCCACCGCGCCGTACCACTGGCCCGGGTCGTCGCTGAGTGGCGCGCCGAGCTGCTTCTGGTAGTCGGCCAGCAGGGCCGCGCCGCCGCGGATGTTCGTGGCCGGGTCGGCGCGCAGCTCATCGCGGCTCGCGCCGGTGAGCTCGGCCGCCTTCTCCAGGGTCTTGAGCGACATGGGGATCTCGGCGGGTGCCGGGGTCTCCTCGGGGGCCGAAAGGGGGCGGCTGTCGTCGCCGCGGGGGTCCTCGACACCGTCGACGTGGTGGTTCTCCGTCGTCAGCGCGGAGGCGTCGGTGAGGTGCATCGGGCCGTAGCCCGCGGAGTTGCTCGGCAGGCCCGCGTTGGCGTCCCAGCGTGACTCCAGGTAGGACACGCCGAGCAGGACGCTCTCGGGCACGTTGTAGGCCTTGGCGGCCTCGGCGAAGGCGGCCTGCCGTTCGTCTGGGGCGGTCTGCGCCGCCGAGGCGGATTGGGGGAGGGAGAGGCTGCCGACGGCCACAATGGCCGCGGCCGCCAGGCGGAGGGGGGACGATCGTCGCACGAACGCTCCTCGGCTGGGGATCCGGTGCAGACAGCCTGCGAAGCGGAGATCGCGATGTCAATAAGTTTCTTCATATTGACAACAGTTAGCGAAAACTTTCTTCATGATGTCGGGTCGGTGCCGCCGGGCCCGGGTGATGCCGGATCGGTGCCGCCAACCTTGATCAGTCGTCGGTGAGGCGCGAGGTGGCCTCCCGAGCAAGAAGCCGGTCTTCGGCTGAGTTCGATCATGTTGTCAAGCTGCTGGGCAGTCTGTTTGCCCGGCTGTCGCGCAGGGTGGGCGTCGGTTCCAGGGGCCGACGGTGGGGTTCCTCCGGGGTTGACGGGCCAAGGGCGAGTTCAGCTGTCAACCTGGTGGGTCAGGCCTCGCGGCGTGGGTCATCTGCCCGTTTCCGGCTGCACGACCCTCCGGAAGGCGCGCTCCCTTGAGTCGCGAGTGCGCTGGAAGCTGGACGTACCGTTCCTGCCGGACGCGGACGCCTGTGAACACGACGGCGCCTCGATCGGAGCGCTGGGCCGCGGGTTCCACACCCTGCGGGCGCACGGGACGTCGTGCCCGCCGACGTACTCGATGCCTGGTTCTCGCCCGCCCCCCGGGGTCGTCAAGGCGCTGAACGAGCATCAGGACTGGACCACGCGCACCTCTCCGCCTGCTGAAGCCCAGGGGCTCATCGAAGAGATCGCAGCCGCAAGAAATCTACGCTTCTGGGGCGCTTGCGCGAGCGCGCGTCCCGCTCGCCGCCGACTCAAAGGGGGGCGTCCAAGAACGAATCGCCCCCGGACGCTAGCCGGACGCCTCGAAGTCGCTCGGGAACCGGAACCCGAGTCGGGCATGCGGATCGGTGGTGACCGAGAGTTAGGCCAAGAGGATGCGGTGGCGGAGCAGCGCGAAGGCGGTCCGGCCGTGCATCTGGCGCATGATCCGCTTGGTCTTGGTGTTCACGCCTTCGGTGCCGCCGTTGTGGAACGGCAAGGTGACGGCCGCCCGGACGGCATCGCGGTCCTGGTCAAGGCCGCGGATGAAGGCATGGAGATGAGGGAGTTCCGCAGCCGTCCCGGCCCGTCACGCCCTCTGGTCACAGGGCTCTCCCCACGGACGCTACTGACAGCCCGCCTCTCGGCATCCCTGGGGAGGATGGGCCTTGTAGATGTAAGCGGCGAGGTCCACCCCGAACATCTTGAGGGTGTCGTGGTGGACTTCATGGTGCTCCATGCTCACCCAGTAGCCCCAGAAGTCCCTCGGTTAGGTGGCGGATCGAAGCCGTCCGTGGCTGCGCCGTAACGCTAGGGAGCGGGTGGTCCGGGATCGTCCCCCACGGTGGACATTGCCCGTAGCTCGTGCGGGGGACAAGTGCGGCTTGTGGGAGAGGGACGCGATCGCCCCGCTCTGTCGTGCGATACGGATGCCGCCGGAGATGTACGCCATCCGCGGCGACGTCGAACGCAGCGGCGTCGTACGACGAATCGCATGTGCGTGTCCCCCGTGCGAGCTACCCGCGAGTGTCCACCGCACGGGGACGATTCCAGACCGCCGAATCCCTAGCGTTTCTCGGCGTAGCGGCGGTGCCCCGTCGCGGAGTCCCCACGTAAGGGAGTCGTCATGCGGTTGTTGAAACAGCTCGTGCCTGTCGCGCTGGTCGCCTTCGCCGGCAGCGCGATCGTGGGCGCGGTGCAGGGGAACTCGCTCCTCACCCTGCTCCTCGGCGTCGCGACGGCCGTGCTCGCGGTGCTCGTGTACGCCCGCGTGGTGCGGTGGTCCGAGCGCCGCGCACCGGTGGAGGTGGCGGCGCAAGGCGCCGCCCGCGCCATCGCACGATGGGCGCTGATCGGTGTCGCGTTGTTCGCGGCCGTCATCGTGAACATCGCTCTCGTGGGCGGCTACCGGATCGACGGCCTGGGCTCGCTGACGGGCGCGGTCGGGCTGCTCGGCTTCATGGCCGCCGCCGCGGTGACGGAGGAACTGCTCTTTCGCGGCATCCTGTTCAGGATCGTCGAGGAACGCATGGGGACGTGGACGGCGCTGGCGCTGACCGGCCTGTTGTTCGGCCTGTCGCACCTGTTCAACCCGCATGCCGACCTGTGGGGCGCGATCGCCATCGCGATCGAGGCGGGCGGTATGCTCGCCGCCGCCTACGCCGCCACCCGTACCCTGTGGGTGCCGATCGGCGTGCACTTCGGCTGGAACTTCGCGGCGGCCGGCATCTTCGGCACCGAGGTCTCGGGCAACGGCGCGACGCAGGGGCTGCTGCACGGCGTGACGTCGGGCCCCGCGGTGCTCACGGGCGGCGAGTTCGGGCCGGAGGCGAGCCCGTACGCGGTGGTGTTCGGCCTGCTGCTGACGGTCGTGTTCATGTGGCTGGCCCGCCGGCGCGGCAACGTGGTCCCGCTCCGGCGCGGCGCGACCGCTACGCTCGCCCAGTGATCGATCTACGGCGGGTCACGGACCTGTGGCGGCGGTGCGACGTCGTGGTCCGGGATCTGCCGTTCGCGCTGCTGCTGGTCATCGCGTCACTCCTGCCAGCGTTGCACGGCAACGGGACGCAACTCGGCGACCTGTCGCCCCGACCCTTCGACGCGCTGGCCGCCCTGGTGCTCGCCCTCGAGTGCCTCCCGCTCGCCGTGCGCCGGCGGTGGCCGGCCGTCAGTCTCGTCCTGGTGTCGCTCGGCTTCGCCCTCGACCAGCTCCGCGCTTACCACACGGTGGCGGGCACCGCACTGCCTATCGCGCTCATCAGCGCAGGCGCCCATCTGGAACGTCACCGGCGCGTCACCGTGGTTCTCCTCTCCGCGGCGTACGTGCCGCTGGCGCTCGCGCTCGACCGGTCCGGCTCAACCGAGGGGCCGGAGGGATACGTGACGTTCTACCTGGCCCTGACCCTCGCGTGGGGCATCGGGGCCTGGCTGCGCTCCACCCGCGCCGCCGAGGCGGAACGCCGCCGCCACGTCGCCGAGGCCACCCGCGCCGCCGAACGCACCCGGATCGCCCGCGAACTCCACGACGTCGTGACGCACCACGTGACGGCGATGGTCGTGCAGGCCGAAGCCGCACGCTACCTGACCACCGCCCCCGACCACCTCGACGCGACCTTGAGCGCCGTCACCGACACCGGCCGACGGGCGATCGCCGACCTGCGGCACATGCTCGACCTACTCAACCCCGACCACGACGTCGACGTCAGCATGCCCTCCGCCGGCGAGCTCCATACCCTCGTGGAGCAGACCCGCCAGGCCGGGCAGCCGGTGGAGTTCACCGAGGAGGGCAGTCCGGCGGAATCGGCCGGTAGCGCCGAGTTCGTGACCTATAGGGTCGTCCAGGAGGCCCTGACGAACGCCCTCAAATACGCCCACGGCAGCCCGACCGTGGTCCTGGTGCGCTACGGGGAGAAGGAGATCAGCGTGGAGGTCAGCACCGACGGCCCCGGCTCCAGGGCCGCCTCTCCCGGCGGGAGCGGGCGGGGCCTGGCCGGGCTCCGCGAGCGGGTGGACGCCCTGGGCGGCGAGTTCAGCGCCGACCGGCAGGCGGGCGGCGGCTTCGTGGTGCGGGCCCGCATCCCCGCGGGCAGCCCATCGTGACCGCGCCGATCCGGGTCCTGGTCTGCGACGACCAGGCGCTGATCCGCACCGGCTTCGCGACGATCATCGACGCGCAGTCCGACTTGGAGGTGGTGGGCGAGTGCGGTGACGGTCGCGCCGCGGTCGATCTGGCCCGCCGGCTGAGCCCCGACATCGTGGTGATGGACGTGCGGATGCCGGTGCTCGACGGCATCGAGGCCACCCGCCTGCTGGCCGGCGCCGGGGTCGAGAGTCCGATCAAGGTGCTCGTGGTGACGACGTTCAACCTGGATGAGTACGTGTACGAGGCGCTGCGTGCGGGGGCGAGCGGGTTCCTGCTCAAGGATGCCCCACCGGCGCAGCTTCTGCACGGCATCCGCACCGTCGCGGCGGGCGCCGCGCTGCTGGCACCCGAGGTGACGCGGCAGCTGGTCGGCAGGTACGCGGCCCGGATCCGCCCCGCCCAGGCCACGCCGGACGAGACCGCGCTGACCCCGCGCGAGCTGGAGGTGCTGCGCCTCATCGCAGACGGCCGGTCCAACAGCGAGATCGCCGCGACGCTGGTGATCAGCCAGGAGACCGTCAAGACGTACGTGTCCCGCATCCTCACCAAGCTTGACCTGCGTGACCGCGTGCAGGCGGTGGTCTACGCCTACCGCAGAGGCCTGGTGACCTGAGATGCCGGCCCGCCGTCAGCTCCGGGCACGGCCGGCGATCGTGGCGGCCATGTCCGAGTGCGGTCGCCAGGGAGCGCGACGAGGTGATCGCCGGCTTCGATGCCGCGTACGGCAATGTCGAGGCACTCACGCAAGCAGTGGCAGCAATCTCCTTGGACCCGTCGAAGACCTCGAGTCTGACGAGAAGCATGCTGACCGTCACCGAACAGATGTGGCACGGCTGGCTGGTCGGCGGTGCGCTGACAAGCCAGGCCGACGAGCTGTCTGAGATACGCATACCGACCTGCTACATACTCGGCGGAAAGGACGTCGTCGTAGATCAAGCCAACCAGCTTGACGACGTTCGGCGCATCCCTGGAAGCCGTGCGGTCCTGCTGAGCGAGCTTGGACATCTGTGTGGTCTCGAGATGCCCGACGTCGTCGCGAACGAGATCTCGAACTTCCTGGAGACGGAGATACGCGCCGATCCAGCTGAAAGTCGTTGAGAGGCCAGGACGCCGAGGGTGTGCGCGGTGAGCCCGACGATGACCAGGCAGGTGATGAGCGCGAGGTTGAGCAGCAACACGATCGTCAGCCGCCGCCGGGTTCGCTCGTGCAGGGATCTCCTGGACAGTGTCGGTCGAGATCATCACCTTGGACGGTATCGGCAGCGCCGTCGCTGCCCGTGGTCAGCGGGGTTGGTTGCGGGTGGTCCAGCCATGTTTGGTGATGAGCTTGTCCAGGGCGTGGCGGACGGCCACGTTGGAATGGATCCGAACTCGGGCGGCTGCTGCATCCGCAGCACGACAGTGACCAGTTCCACCTGATCGCATCCCGGGCAGGTCTACCGCCGGTCCGGCTGCACGACCCTCCGGAAGTCGCGCAACCCATCTGAGAGATCGTCTAGGCTTGGGCGCCCATAACGGAAGAAAGTCGGCTGTATGGGAGAGCACCGTGGGTGTGGCCATGCCGGAACTGCGTCTGGCGTCGCAGGCCGACAGGGAATGGATCTACCGGCTGCGGCACGAGGTGTACGCACACGAACTCGGCCAGCACCTTCCCAACGATGCCGGGCGGCTCACCGACGTGCTGGACGAGACGAACGTCTACCTCGTGGCGGCCCACGGGACTCAACCTATGGGGTTCATCAGCGTCACGCCTCCTTGGACAGGGCGCTATGCGATCGACAAGTACCTCCGCCGGGAGGAGCACCCGGCGCTGGACGAGGACGGCCTGTTCGAGATCCGCGTCCTTACGGTGGCCCCCCACTGGAGGGGCACATCGACCGCAGCGCTGCTGATGCACGCTGCGTTGCGCTGGATCCGCGCGCATGGCGGCCGCACCGTCGTGGCGTTGGGCCGTTCCGAGATCCTCGCGATGTATCTGGCTGCGGGAATGTCGACCACGGGAACGTCGGTGCGCTCGGGCGCCGTCACGTTCGAGGTGTTGACCGGTCGCGTAGCCGACCTCGCCGAGCGGGCGGTACGGAACTACGGCCGGTTGCTGCGCCGCCTCGAGTCGCGAGTGCGCTGGAAGCTGGACGTACCGTTCCTGCCGGACGCGGACGCCTGTGAGCACGGCGGTGCCTCGATTGGAGCGCTGGGCCGCAGGTTCCGCACCCTGGGAGCGCACAGCGACGTCGTGCCCGCCGACGTACTCGACGCCTGGTTCTCGCCCGCTCCCGGGGTCGTCGAGGCGCTGAACGAGCATCAGGACTGGATCACGCGCACTTCTCCGCCTGCCGAAGCCGAGGGGCTCATCGAAGAGATCGCAACCGCCCGAAACCTTCCGGTAGAGGCCATCGCGGTCGGCGCCGGTTCATCGGACCTGATCTTCCGCGCATTTCGCGGCTGGCTGGACTCATCGGCCCGAGTACTCCTGGTCGAGCCCACTTACGGCGAGTACGCCCATGTCGTCGAGCGCTTGATCGGCTGTCGCGTTGACCGGTTCCCGGTGTGCCGCGAGGAGGGCTGGCGGATGGACCTGGACCGCTTCCGGGACGCTCTGCGCGAGCGCTACGACCTGGTGGTCGTCGTCAATCCCAACAATCCGACGGGAGTGCACGTCGACGCGGGCGAGTTGCGACAGGTCCTGGCGGACGCGCCGGCGCAGACCCGGTTTTGGATCGATGAGGCCTACGTCGGGTATGCCGGGCCCGGCCAATCGCTGGAGCCGTACGCTGTGGCCGCCAGTAACGCCGTGGTGTGCAAGTCGCTGTCCAAGATGTATGCCCTGTCAGGTCTGCGCGTGGCCTACCTGGCCGGGCAATCGGAGATCGCCGCCGAGCTACGCCGCTGGACTCCACCCTGGGGGGTGAGCCTGCCCGCCCAGATCGCCGCGGTGCACGCGTTGCGTGATCCGGGCTACTACGACGAGCGCTGGGCGCAGACCCGGATCCTGCGCGCTGCCCTCGCCAGGGCGCTCGCCGCGATCAACGAGGACCTGCATGTCCAGGAATCGGTGGCCAACTCCGTCCTGCTGACGCTGCCCAAGCACGGTCCCGGCGCGGCGAGCCTGGTGCGGGCATGCCGGCAGCAAGGAGTGTTCCTGCGTGACCTGTCGCCGATGTCGCCCGCTTTCGAAGGGAGGACAGTACGGATCGCGGTGCGCGAGGCCGTGGCCAACGCCCGCATCGCCGCGACCGTCGGCGCGGCGCTGCACGACCTGCAGACCGCGACATGACCTCTCTCGGTGATGCGATCCCTTATGTCGCCGGTGCACTCGCGGTTGGCGGGATTGCCGTCACACTGTCCGGGCGGCGGGACTTCATGCTGCGGTGGTGCGCCTGGGCGGTGGCTGTGCCCGTGGTCGTCGCCGCGTTGTACGCGGGACCGGCCGGGGCCGCTGCCCTCGCCTCGGCCGCAGGCATCGTATGTGCCATCGAGTACGGCCGACTGACGTCTCTTCCCCGGCCCGACCGTGTGATGCTCACCGTCGTCGTGGCCGTCCTGCCTGCCGCTGCCTGGTGGGTCCCGTCGCAACTGCCCCGCGTGCTGATCGCGGCTGTTGTGGCGGTCGCGCTGGTCCCGCTGCTGACTGGTGATGCGGTTGGTGGGCTGCGCAGATTGTCGCTGGCCGTGCTGGGGGTTGTCTGGTTCGCGCCCTTGGTCGGGGTGGTCCTGCTCGGCCCGGCTGCTCTGCCAGTGTTCGTCGCGGTTTCGCTCACCGACATCGCCGCCTCTTTCGGCGGTCGTCTGCTGGGTGGGCCACCTCTGTCACCTTTGTCGCCGGCCAAGCGCTGGGGCGGCGTTCTGGCCGGGGCCGCCGCCGGTCTGGGCGCGCTGGCCGTTTTGGACGCGTTCACCGTTCCTTTGACGGTCGCTGTGGTGCTCGGCGCCCCCTTGGGCGACCTGCTGGAGTCGATGGTCAAGCGGGGAGCCGGCGTCAAGGACTCCGCGTCCTGGCTGGCGGGGGCCGGCGGGCTGCTGGATCGGCTTGACTCCCTGCTGGTCGCACTCGCGCTGGCCCTGCTGCTCACCTGAGCGTTCGCGGACGCTGCTGGCGTGGCACCACGGCCGCGGTGTTTACCACGGCGGGTGCCACCTTGACGACCTGTTTGTTTCCAGCCACGGCTGCCGCATCGGGATCTGCTGGTCTGGGCACGCGCGGCTGGTGTCGTGCGACAGGCCGGTGTGGAAGGGGCCGGATCGTATGGAGCTGTGAGGTTCCCCCTTCGGCGTGGACACCCCTGACAATTGGACCTCGTTCCATGAAGGGGAGACTGTCGGGTGGCACGTCCGTCGAAGTACGGCGATGAGTTCAAGAAGGACGCGGTAAAGCTGGTCCGCGAGTCGCGCCGGACCTGCGCGGATGTCGCGCGGGAACTGGGGATGAACCGCGAGACCCTGCGCGTGTGGGTGCGTGAGGCCGAACAGCAGGAGTCCGATGCCGGAGTCGGGCTGGCCCGCAGTGAACGCGAGGAACTGGCGCGGCTGCGTAAGCGGGTGGCCGAGCTGGAGATCGAAAAGGAGATCCTCCGCAAGGCAGCCGCGTATTTTGCGAAGGAGATGGATCGTTGATCGGCCGCTTGCAGTTCATCTCCGTCCACCGCCTCGTCTACGGGGTCAAGCGGCTGTGCCGGGTGCTGAACGTGGCGCGTAGCGCCTTCTATGCCTGGCTGGGGCGGGAGCCGGCCCGAGCGGCGCGTGTCGTTGAGGACGAGCGGATCGTGGAGAAGATCCGGCGCTTTCATGGCGCCTCGGGTGGGACGAACGGCTCCCCGCGGATCACGGCGGACCTGCGTGATGACGGTGAGCGCGTCAACGCCAAGCGGGTGGCCCGGTTGATGCGCGTGAACGGCATCGTCGGGCTGCATCTGCGTAAGGGCAGGCGGACCACGATCCCTGACGAGCTCGCTCCGCCGGTCCCTGACCTGCTCAAACGCGACTTCACGGCCGGTGAGGTCAACCGGAGGTGGTGCGGGGACATCACCTATCTGCCGGTCGGTGACGCGTGGCTGTATCTCGCGACGGTGATCGATATCGGGTCACGGCGGCTGGTCGGCTGGTCGATCGCCGACCATCTGCGGACCGAGCTGGTCAGCGACGCGTTGACGGCGGCGGTCGGAGCGCGAGGCGGCCAGGTCGACGGGGTGATCTTTCATGGTGACCGCGGCTGTCAGTACACCTCGGCCGAGTTCGCGAAGTTGTGTGAGAAGTACGAGATCCGCCGATCGGTGGGCAGGACCGGGACGTGCCTGGACAACGCCCTGGCGGAGGCATTCAACGCCACGCTCAAGCGTGAACTGCTGCACGGCCGGGGCAGGCGCCGCTGGTCGAGCGAGGTAGAGGCCCGTACCGAGATCTTCCGCTGGATCGCCTGGTACAACCACCGGAGAAGGCACTCGGCGACCGGGAACCTACCCCCGGCCGTCTATGAAGATCGGCTTGTTAGAGTGGCCGAACTGGCTGCATGAAACCGGGTGTCCACGCCCCGGGGGGAAGCCCACTGCACTGAGCCGCTTCCTGCGTGGCCGGGGTGGGCAAGTTATCGAGATGAATCGCCCCGATTGGGCTGAGCGCCGTCGCCATGGAATGAGCACACTATCGATGCCCAGACCACGGAGCCTCCCCCTAAGTGTGGACACCTTGAGTGCCGCGACAGCGGGATGGCGTCCGGACGGTTCGGGATTCAGCACTGCCAGAGGAAACGGCCCTCCCGTTTGTCTGCGCTGAGGAACCCGTAACCCATGCCGCCGCCGAAGTTGGCGCAGGTGCAGTCCGATTCGTTGAGCTGGAAGAAGAACGACCAGGCGCCGGGTGGATACTCCTCGGATTGCAGCCACTCAGGTTGCCCCATGATTCGGGACTCCCATGGTTTTAGGCATTTGGGGTCGACCTCGTCGAGATCGACGTGGACATCGCCATGGACTCCGTCTGGGCCGGTGAAGCCGGGCAGTGTCTGGATGAAGGGCGGGAGACGGCCGGGCTGGACGATGAGCGCGTTCTCGCCCGCTTCTGGATCCCATGATCCCTCACAGCGCTCGCTCATGAACAGGTAGGCCATGCGGGGCTCTCTGCCGGGGAGGCGGAACTGGCCGATGAACGCCATCGGGCGATCGTGCCGGACGCAGACAGGCCATTGCGGTGCCTCCAGCCAGACGGGGTTTCCGCTGAGCTTGGTCACGAACTCGTCGATCGGCTCGCTAGCAGGGCTGAGGGTCATGGTGTACGGGAGGTCGTCGTCCACGGGTGCCTTCCATGGGTCAAGCAGATGGGGGGAGTATCCATCGTGCCGAATATGAAGGTCCGGCGGAGCATGTCATGACCAGGGTCGACCTGCGGAATCTCGATCGGAATGCAGACGGAGATGGTCCGGCGCAGGGCTCGCCCCGCAGCACGCTACAAGCCCTCAACCAGCGGGGCTTCGAGGTGGAGGAGTTTCATCGACCAGCAGATTATTCGTCGCCTTGATCAATGCCGGTCAGTGTCCCGGCGTGCCGATTTCTATCCTCCTGTCCACCGTTGACCCCGCTGACGTGCCTTGCTGTGACGGCCCATTCACCCTGTGCCGGGTACACACGAGCAATCACCGAGCAACCAACTGGGCAACCACACGAGCAACCATTGGGCACCCCGGCGAGCGATCAACGAGCGACCGCCGAGCAGCCAACGAGATACTGAGCTTGCTTGACTTGAAAGCCGGAGAGGAGCTGGGTCTGTCCACTAGTCACGCTGCTCGACGCCCGTCGACGTGATCGACTCGGCAGTGTCCTCAGGGGTGCCGATATGCGGCTTGACCTGGCCGGATGATTAATCGGCACCCGCAGTCTGGCTGCGCTCGATGATGTTCAGTACGGCGTCCCTGGCCTCGCGGAAGACGGCGATGGTCTGGCCGGCGGCTGCGGTGACGGCCTGATCACCGGGTGCATCCGGGGGGTCGAGCAGCAGGGCTACGGTGTCGGCGAGGACGTCGCCGGGGTCGCCCGCGCTGGGCGGGGCGGTGGCCGGCTCGGACATGGCGGTGCCGAACCCGACGAGCACGGCGTGCATGGCGTAGGCCTGGTCGGCCAGCGGGCGGTCGTGGCGGATCAGGCCGTGCCGGCGCAGGATCGGCATGACCGCCTCGCACAGGGCACTGGGCTGGGTGCGGTCGAACAGGTCACGGTCGCCGGCTTGCTCCGTGAGCAGCCGCAGCAGTTCGGCGTCACCGCTGTTGAGGCGGCGCGCCAGCGGGGATTCCAGCCCGGTGCGGATCAGCAGCGGGGCCAGGCGGCGCGGCAGCACGGCGGCGGGGTCGGCGGTGATGCGGGCGATGACCTCGTCCAGGAACCTCAGCAGTTCGCGGGCGAACAGGCCGAGGATGAGGTCCTCCTTGGTGGGCCAGTACAGGTAGACAGTGCCCTTGCCGACCCCGGCCGCCCGGGTGATCTCGCTGACGGTGACCTTGCGCACGCCGTGGTCGGCCACCAGCGCGCGTGTGCTGTCCAGGATGCGGGCGGCTTTGCGCGAGTGGTGTTCGATCAGCTGGCTCACCTGGGCTGTCCTCTTCTTGCATGCGACGACGGGTCACACGGCGGCGACGTCGAATTCCTTGTTCTTCATGTCTGGGCCGTTCATTATCTTGCGCATGGCCGGCCCGATGGCTGGCGCGCGCATCAGGCGGAGCATCGCGGTGCGCATGAATTGTTCCTTGCGGTCGTGCGGGGTGAACAGTCTGCGCATGGTCAGGGCGCTGATCTGCTCGGTATGGATGAACGGCCGCATCCGGGCCTCCCACGTGCGCAACGCGGCCGGCAGGTCGCCGGGGTGGCGCTGCAGCATGGTGCCCAGCAGTTCGCCTCCGGCGATGCCGCTGGAGGCGCCCATGCCCGCGTACAGGGTCACGCACCAGGCGGCGTCGCCGACCAGGACGACCCGGCCGCGGTGCCAGCGCGGCATCTTGACCTGGTGCACGGAGTCGAACAGGTGCTCCGGGGCTTGCTCGAACGCCGTGAACAACTTCTCCAGCAGCGCGCCGGTGGACTGGGGGCCGAAGGCGGCGCGGATGGACTCGATGGCGGGGCGGGTGAACTCGGCGTCGATGTCGTCGGTGCGGTAGGAGAACAGCAGGCCCGGCGTGTGGTCGTGGAAGGGGAAGATCCACGCCGAGCGCCCCGGCTCGGCCAGGACCAGGCCCTCGTCCTGGCTGAAGCCCTCGAGGGGCTCGTTCAGCACGGTGGCGCCGATCATGTAGTTCAGCGGATGCAGGTACTCGGCGGGGCCGAAGACCAGCCTGCGCACCGTCGAGCGCATCCCGTCGGCGCCCACGACGAGGTCGAAGCGCTCGGTGACGGTGGCGCCGGTGGCGGTGTCCTGCAGCGTGACCTCGGCTGCGGACTCGTCCTGGGTGATGCGGGTGGGCACGGTGGAGTAGCGGATCTCCACGTTTGCTGGCAGCGCGGAGAACAGTGCCTGCTCGATGTCGCCGCGCAGCAGTTGCCGGGGTCTGCCGGGCAGGTGGGCCGGGCTCATGCCGGGGGTGCGGCGCTCGGCCCGGTTCACCTCGTAGGAGACCATCTGCGGGCTGCTGCGGTCGCCGATCGCGTCGAGGATGCCCAGCCGCCGCGCGGAGGCGACGCCGGTGCCGAACAACATGATGAAGTACCCGCTCGAGCGGCGGGCGGCGGCCCGCTCCACCAGAACCGGCTCCCAGCCCACCTGCCGTAGCCGCAGCGCGGTGGCGATGCCGGCGATCCCGAGTCCGACCACCAGCGCACGGCCACGCCCAGCTGCGTTCTCCATGATGACTCCCTTCCTGTCAGTCACGACGAACCTATCGAATAAACTGACCAGAATGGTTCTTCTGGTCAGTGGAGTAGAGGAAGGCACCCAAGAACAAGATCGGCCGCCGCTTCTCCCGGCTGGCCCTTACGGCTTCCCTGGCCTGCGTGACCAGCGCAACGCGACTGCAAGAAGAACGGCTCTGCCGCAGATTCGGTGGTGACGGCACTGCGCCTGCCGATAATGTCATCCGCCCAGGTCATGGCCTTGGCCATGACTTCGCCTGACGTACGTGATCTCCGGCTGACAGGGAGGGGTGGGAGTGCGGCATGATGTTCGGCCATGCTCTTTCGCCTGGCCTATCTCGCCGTCACGAACACCTTCGCGGCGCTGCGGTTGCTGCCGATGGGCGATCGTGACAAGGATGTCGAGATTCTCGCCCTGCGCCACCAGATCACCGTCCTTGAACGGCAACTCGGCGCCGGCACGAGGGTGAGGTTCGCCCCCGAAGACCGAGCCTTTCTCGCCGCCCTATTGACGTCGCTGCCCCGTGAGCTCCTACGCCGCCTGCAGCTCCTGGTCCGCCCAGACACCATCCTGCGCTGGCGGCTCCCGAGCGGGCGTCCAGCACGTGGGCCGACTTCCTGCGCTCGCAAGCCGACGCCATTTTGGCCTGCGACTTCATCGAGACCGTCACGCTTGATGGGCGGCGTCAGTACATCCTGGCCGTCATCGAGCACGCCACCCGGCACGTCCGTGTGCTGGGCACCACCGCTCACCCGACCGCGGGCTGGGTCGTGCAGGCCGTCAAGAATCTGGTGATGGATCTGGAGGACGCCAGTTGTCGGGTCCGCTATCTGATCCGCGACCGGGATGGGAAGTTTCCCACTCGCATGGAGGAGATCCTCGCCGATGCCGGCATCCAGACCGTGCTCACCGGCATCCGGATGCCGCGGATGAACGCGATCACGGAGCGGTGGGTGCAGTCGTGCCGCCGTGAGCTTCTCGACCGCTGCCTGCTCTGGAACGAACGCCACCTACGGCACGCCCTGCGCGAGTACGAACGGTTCTACAACCGGCACCGCGCCCCAGCCCTGGCCCAGGCGGCCCCACTGCGCGCCGTCCCTGATCCGATCACTGATCCAGAGCGCATCGCCGACTTGAACATACGCCGTCGAGACCGGCTTGGTGGAGTCCTCCACGAATACTCACATGCCGCTTGAACTGCATGGATGGAGTTTTCGGCAGGCGCAGAGTCGAGGGCCAAGCATCTGGCGGGCGGCGCCAAGGAGCTGTGCCTCGACGGCATCGACTCGGTCAGGCGCGACGTTGACACCCCCGACGACCTACGCGCGGCTGTCCTCCTTGGCGTCGGCGTCCACACGGCCGCCGTCGTCCGTGATCTTGAGCTTTCGTACGGCGGGAGCCAGCACGAAGGGTAGGTTGGCCGCCGCGGTGCCGAGGCAGGCGATCCACAGGAGCTGGTGAACGGTGACGGCCTCGCCCAGCAGCCCGCCGACGACACCGCCGAGCGGCAGCGAACCCCACATGAGGAAGCGGAGGCTGGCGTTCATCCTGCCGCGCAGGGCTTCTGGGCAGATCGCCTGGCGGTAGCTGCCCTGGGCGACGTTGTACATGACCGCGACCAGGAAGATGAGCGCCATGCCGATCGGGTACAGGGCGAGCCGCCAGCCTGGTCCTGTGAAGGCGACGAGCACGTTGAGCGGGATGATGAGGACGGCTGTGCCGTACATCGTGGGGCCGTGACCGAAGCGGGCGATCACGCGTGGTGCGAGGAGCGCGCCGAGCAGGCCGCCGGCCCCCGCGCCCGAGATCATCAGGCCGTAGGCCGTCGCGCTCACGCCCAGCTCGTCGACCAGGTACAACGGCTGGACGATGGCCCAGATGCCGTTGATGAACATGTTCATGGCGCCGACGAGGCCGATCAGGCGCAGGATGGGGTGGCCGAGCACGTAGCGCAGGCCCTCCATGAGGCTCACGCGCCCCCCGGAGGGGGTCTCCTCGGCCTTGACGGTCGTCAGCAGGGTGGCGGAGATCATGTAGCTGACCGCGTCGGCCACGATGGCGATGGGCGCCGTGAGCGCCTGCACGAGCCAGCCGCCGAGCCCGGGGCCGAAGAGCACGGCGAGGCTGCGCACGGACTCCAGGGTTCCGATGCCCTTGGGCAGGCGCTCCTTGGTCACGATGGAGGGCAGGAAGCTCAGGTGGGCGACGTCGAAGAAGGCCGTGCCGATGCTGACGATCACGGCGACCGCGTAGAGCTGCGCCAGCGTAAGCGCGTCGAACAGCGCGGCGATCGGGATCGACGCCAGGGCGACCGCGCGCAGCACGTCGGCCGTCACCAGGATGGGCTTCCTGCGCAACCGGTCGACCCACACACCGGCGGGCAGCCCGAAGAGGAGGAAGCCGATCATCTCGGCGGCGCTGAGCAGGCCGAGCTGGAACGGGCCCGCGTCGAGCACCAGCAGCGCGACCAGCGGGAGGGCCACGCGCGTGACCTGGGTGCCGAACTGGCTGAAGCCGTCGGCGGTGACGTAACGACGGAAAGCGGGGGGCATCTGATCTACCCTAGGGGTGTGTTGGCGCTCTGCGAATTTTCAGCGAGCGGCATCAGCGGGGTGGGTGGTGGCGCTCTTGCGCAGCTCGAACACCATCTTTACAGCGCGCTCACGCATCTCAGGGGTGTATGTCCTCGGGGCCACCATGCCTCCCAGCTTTCCAACCTCGGGTATCGGTCCCAGCGGAAGTATGTGGGGTGCAGGGCCTCGGCATAGTGGCTTGATGTCCGGTTCAGGGCTGGCTTCCGCGGAGTAGAGGCCGATGAGGGGCGGACGGCCGCCGACATGCGAACAGGCACGATCCGCGTGATCATGAGGTTCTCGACGCCAAATGATCAGAGAAGACCGTACCTGCCCCCTCATCATCCCCGATCTCCCCTGCCCTGAGCCAACTCGCCAGCGTGGCCGAGAACGTATCCACGCTCCCATCGGTGGATTGCGTGAGCCTGCTCGATCACCTCGCTGCGGTCCCCGACCCTCGCCGTCGCCGTGGAATCCGGCACGCATGGTGCACGCTGCTGGCCATCGCCGCGGTGGCCGTTGTCGCCGGAGCACGATCGCTCACCGCCATCGCCGAGTGGGCGGCCGATGCTCCCCAGCAGGTCCTGGCACTGCTCGGCGTACGCCGCGACCCGCTGACCGGCGACTTTCAACTCCCGCACGAAGCCACCATCCGCCGTGCCCTGGCCATCGTGGACGCCGACGCACTCGACGCCGCCATCTGTTCATGGATCACCACCCCGCTCCTCGCCGCCGGGATCGCCGAGGCACCCAGGCGGGCGCTCGCGGTGGACGGCAAGAGCCTGCGTGGCACCCGCTCGGGCGGCGGCGAGGCCGTCCACCTGCTGTCCGCCGTGGACCACGCCACCGGCACCGACGTGGCCCAGACCGACGTGGACGGCAAGACCAACGAGATAACCCGGTTCCGGCCGCTGCTGAACGACATGGACCTGACCGGTTGCGTGATCACGGCGGACGCCTTGCACACCCAGCGCGACCACGCCGAATTCCTCGTCGGTGAGAAGAACGCGCACTACCTACTGATCGTCAAGAAGAACCAGCCGAGCCAGTACCGGCAGCTCACCGGCCTGCCCTGGCGCCAGGTCGAGATCCACCACCGCAGCAAAGACCGCGGTCACGGCCGCGAAGAGCGGCGCACGATCAAGGTAGTCAGTGTGGCCGCCGGTCTGCTGTTCCCCTACGCCGTGCAGGCCATTCAGCTCAAACGCCAGGTCCGCGGCCTCGGCCCGGGCACGAAATGGCGGAGCGTGACCGTCTACGCGATCACCAGCCTTCCGGCCCATCAAGCCCGCCCTGCCGACCTGGCCGCCTGGATCCGCGGCCATTGGACCATCGAGAACAAGCTCCACTATGTCCGCGATGTCGCCTACGGCGAGGACCACTCCCAGACCCGGACCGGCAGCACACCCCGCGCTAGCCACCCTGCGCAACCTGGCCATCAGCGCTCTGCGCCCGGCCGGCGAGACCAACATCGCCCAGGCCCTCCGCCGACTCGGCCGAGACGCCACCCGTCCCCTCGCGCTACTTGGCATCACATGATCAGACCGGCTCAACCGACTTTGCCGGAGCCCTGATTCCACCCCGTGCCGCGTACACGCGAGCAAACAACGAGCGACCATCCCGGCGATGGCATGAGCAATGTATGCCTGGATGACGTTGCAACCCCAGCCGTGTACCGCGAGCAGCCACGGAGCAACCATGCGTTTACTGCGCCCACCGGCGCCGCTCCGGGGATAGTTCGGGGCGGGTGTCATCCCGACGAGACAAGTGCGGGCGGTGCCGCACTGAGCCTTCGCGACCCCGAACGCGCAGCGGCCCCGCTGGACGGTGGAAAGCGCACCGCACGAGAGCGGCCGAACAACCTGCCGCTTCTGTCCACTCTTTACGTAAAGATCGTCGACAGGTACTGTGTGATCACTTTCTTAAAGATCGCTCCAACGTTGCTGAGTAGTTCCTGTGACTCAGTCTCTACGCGCACGTTTACCAAACGGAATACGCGCCGCTGTGATCCGGATGGACTGGAGCCGAGATGAATGACCTGGCCGGAGCCCGCCATGCGGATGCACGCGGCGGTCCTCGCCGGAGAACGTGCGCGTTAATGCTTGCCGTGCTCCTGGCCGTCTCCCTGGTCGTGGCTGGACTCGCGTGGAAGCGTGAGCACGACAGGGCGACGGCTCAGGAACGGATCGCACTGGCTCATGGGCTCGCGCTCCACGCCGCGGAGCTGCGTGACGCCGCCCCTGGCATGGCCCTAGACCTCGGCCTGGCCGCAGTCGAGATCCACTCTGACGAGCAGACCCGGGCGGGGCTGATCGACACGATGGTCGGGATGCGTGGCGATGAGCTCACCTCGGACCCCTCCGGCGAGGTGGTGCTGAGCGACGACGGGCGGATCGCCTTGACCGGCGGCGACGAAATGAGCGTCTGGGACCTCACGACCTGGCTCGATCCCAAGATCGTCAATAAGTCCGATCGGGTCGCCGTGTTGAAGGACCGCAGGGAAGGCATGAGCATGACGGCGCTGAGCGGCGACGGGCGGACGGCGCTGACCGGCGGCGATGTCGGCGACACGATCGTGTGGGATCTCACCGATCCGGCCAAGCCGATCCGGGCGGCCGTATTGGCGGGCGGGAAGAACGACGAGGACGACGCCAGCGTGCGGGCGATGGCGTTGTCGCGCGACGGCCGCACGGCGGTGACCGCCGACCTCGGCGGCGACCTGACCGTGTGGAATCTGACCGACCGGTCTCGTCCGGTGCAGTCGGTGACGAGAATTCTCACCTTCGCCATCTTTAGCGACCTCAGACTCAGCGCGGACGGCGGGATCGCCGTCATCTCGTACGGCGGTTTGTACGACGATGGAGCGGTGGCGGTCTGGGATCTTTCCGATCCCTCGCGTCCGGTCAAGGCGGCCGATCTGGCCCTGCCTGCCGGGAAGTATCTGAGGGCGACGGCGATGAGCGCGGACGGGCGCGTCGTCCTTGTCGGGGGCGAGCATTGGGCCGAGGTCTGGAACCTCGATGACCCGTCGCGTCCGGTTCGCGCGGCTGCGCTTGATGTGCCCTTCAATGATATGTATGGCATGGCTTTGGCCCCCGATGGGAGGACCGCCCTGCTTGCCGGACCGAGCGATTCGGCAATCCTCTGGGACCTTTCCGACCGGTCCAGGCCGGCCCGGCTGGCCGCGTTGAAGGGATACACGCGGGAGATCAACTCCGTGGCTCTCGGCGCCGATGCCGGCGTCGTCCTGGCGGCCGGCCCCGGCGGGGTCTCCCTATGGGATCTCGGGGACCTCGCCGAGATCGTCGCCGACCCGGGGCGGGCTGCTTGCGGAGTCAACCCCGGCACGGAGATCAGCAAGGCGGACTGGGCCCGCTACACGGGCGGCGCGGACTGGTCGGACTACAAAGGTGAGGACTTGTCTGACGCCCTTGCCGTTTGCTTCATCAGGTAGGGCTCCATGTAACGCCTGCCTTCGCTACGGCGCCTCGCGCCAGGCACGGAGTGTCAGAGCAGAGCCGGGACGGATGGTGGGGGTGCCACAGCGTAGGGCTGTAGCGGGTCGCTTGGGTTGATGACGCGCGGGCTCAGACCAAGCCGCACAGCCCCAGAGTTGGTGCAGGGAGTTCAGTCGAACTCGCCGTTTTGACGCCGGCGATGAAGGCTTCCCACTCGCTGGGCGTGAGGATGAGGGCGGGGCCGTCGGGGTCCTTGGAGTCCCGAACCGCGTACAGGCGTTCGCCGGTGTTGTGGCCGTCAGTGGCCGAGATGACGGCCACCTCGACGCAGTCGCCGTTGGCGCCGCTGCGGGTGCTCTTGCGCCACTCGGCGTGGAGGAGATCAAGCCGGGGCATCCTCGCGTCTGCATCCACGCAGGTCGTAGGCACGGTGGGCGATCTCGGTCCTAGTGGGTGTCCCGAGCGCTTCAGGGCGGGCATGAAGATCGGCCGTGGTGGCGAGCTTGGCCTACCTCACGGTGACGAACGCGGGCCGCTTCGTCGTCTCAGGCAGTTGCCGAAAGACGCAGCAGCGCGGGGGCCTTAGTCGGCATCTAGAAGGCCCTCCGCTCCCGAACATGTCCCCAGCCGCCAGGCAGCGGAGTGAGGGATCGCGCTTGCGGTTCGTGATCGTTTCGGTGCGGTTCGGGCCCAGCCGTGTGCGCGCCGGGGGCTTCGGTGGCCCTCACTGCGGCCGAACGGCGATCGAGTCGGCGGAGAGCGTGACCTCGACGGTGATGTGCGGATTGTCCAGCTGCGGAAGCTGAAGCCCGCGCTTGAACTCCTCCGCATCGTCCGGCATCATCTTCGGCTGAACTGTGACCTTGACTTGTCCGGTCTCGTCATCTGGGTGCGCCATCATCGTGGCCACCTCAGAACGGGATCGGAGCCAGGAGACGACCGTGTCCTGGGCCTGCCGGAGCTCCGCGGCCGAGAATCCCTTGCCGCCGATCAGGGTGACCTCCATGGGGAGAGTCCTGGCCAGCTCGATCGCGCGAGTCGGGATGGGACCCTTGAAGCCGACGCGCAGCCCCCGCTGGTCGTCGACGTATCTGACGCCGGAGATCTCGTCGGGGAACTCCACGTTAAGTTTGTCGATCACCCGGCTGTTGGACGACTGTGAGCCGAAGCGGTCGATGGCCTCCTCGTAGGAGATGCCCTCCGATTTGGCGATGGCCCCGAGGTCGACCAGCTCAGCGTAGGGAATGCCGTCGATCGCCACGTCCGGGTCGGCCACCGCAGGGTCGTAACCCTCGAAGTCCGTCGGCTTGGGCGATGAGGTAGCAGCCACCCGGGTCGCGTACCGCTTGACGACCTCCTCCAGGGGGCGGCCCGACGACGCCGCCTCTCGCATGAGCCGCTCCAGGGTGGGCCGATGCGCTTTGGGCTGATCGGCCCGCGGCAACACGATCGTCTCGGTCCCGGCCACAGTGGATACCGGACCAGCACCAGACTGGCCGCAGGCGCACAACGACGCGAGCACCGCGATGACGGTCAAACGCGATCTCTTCATACCTGAGGGACGCGCCACCGGCCTGGAGGGTTCATCCAGGCACCCATCCAGTACGGCCAAGCCCGTTCATCAGAGTGCTCCTCCAAGGCGGACCTTGACCGCCGGCATCGAGACTGTGCTCACCGGTATCCGGGTGCCGCGCATGAATTCGATCATGGAGCGGTGGGTGCAGTCGTGCCGCCGCGAGCTACTGGACCGCTGCCTGATCTGGAACGAACGCCACCTACGGTACGCCCTGTGCGAGTACGAACGGTTCTACAACCAGCACCGAGCTCACCAGGCCCTGGCCCAAGCGGCCCCGCTGCGTACCGTCCCGGATCCGATCACGGATCCCGAGCGAATCATCAACCTGAACATACGCCGACGAGACCGGCTCGGTGGCGTCCTTCACGAATACTCACATGCGGCTTGAACTGCGCGGACGGAGTTTTCGGCAGGCGCAGTGTTCGCTAATACGCCAGAGTTCTTCCTTCTTCCGCAAAAGAGGTTGATGCATGCGTAGCGAGAGCTCTTCAGTTCACCGTGCAGTCGCCCAGATCTATCAAGAACTGGTTGAGGCGCGCGAACACTTCTGTTACACGATAACCATGCCAATCCTGCTTGCCGAAGCCGTTCGCTGTATCGGGATGCATGAGGCGGATCTTCTTCCTGCCGCGGGACATGACACATTGGAGGAGGAAGGCTGTCTGCTCATCGGGCAAGTCGGGCCTACGGTGGTCACGTTCGATGAGGCCGGCATCGGTCGCTTTCTTCGAGGTGATGCTGCTCTCGCCAAGGGGCGGCATCGCGGGGTGGTCCAGTGGGATTTCTATGACAAAATGTTCAGCTATATCGATCCCAGCGGGAACGGCGGCAGCTGGGATGAAGATGTGCGCGTTAGAGACAAGTCGATCGACATGATCGGACTGCTGCGGGATAGTTCTCTTTCAGCATATGCCGGTCTCTTCGAGAGTGGCCTGTGGGCTGAGGAGGCCGACGATGCAGAGGCAGGTGCCCCATATTTGGAGACTGTAATGCTAGCGGTTCTAGAATCCGAAACCGGTTTGCGATTCGACGAACATGTCATCGACAGCCTGCCATACGCCCTTCACATTCCCGAGAATCTGAGATAAGGAGAAGAGATGGCGACATTCGTCCCTTTCATTGGATGCCGCTTCGTAAATGAACATGGGAACGTCGATCTCGTCCCGGAGGTCAGGGTAGGCTTTCTGGTTCCTGTTACGGATCCGCAGTTCTCTCTGATAGATCCAGCCGGCAACAGAGTCGATATCAAAACTTATGCCACAACGGGCGATAGTCAAGGATGGGCGTTCACCCCTACCAGCCCGCTCTGCCCTGCCACAAAATACCGCATCGAGATCACGTCTGCACGGGACGCCGAGGGTAATGTAATGGCTGATTACAGCAATTACATAACGACTAGAGAGTGAAATCAGTATTGCCGTCGGCGCCGCATACGCTGGCCCCCGAGGTAAGGTCGGCGTTTCATTCCCGACGATGGGTACGCCCAACTGGCAGGACGGTGATTTTACGGCACGAGCGAAGATGGCGGCATGTCGCGTACGGTCGATGAGCTTGTGGCCGAAGCGGGCTCCGTGTCCGTGGACCGCTGGGACTTCTCCTGCTGGACGGGCGGGCGACGGAGGCATGGGCCCTCCTGGGGGATGCCAGCGCCTGATGAGCGAGCGACTTGCGATGGCCACAACCCGGCTGAACGTCCAGACGGGTAGCGGCGAGGTGCTGGCTAGAACCGCGAAGTTCCTGCCCAAGATGGCGGCCACCGAGTCGTGGCCGCCGAACCTCGCGCGGGCCACCACGCTGCTGCACCCGCGCGGCGTGGTCATCAGGGGCCACCCTGACGAGCCGTCGCTGCCCTTCGCCGACGAGGACCTATCGGCGACCGTGTGATGGCAGGAGATCGCCCGGTGCTCCGTCCAGGCGGCACGTACTTCGCCCAGTACGTGGGGCCCAAGACCATGTTCGAGCTGATCGAGTTCTTCCTCGGCCCCCCTGCCGCGCGAGCTGTGCCGCAGACGGCACCCGGACGAGAAAGCCGCACAGGCGCGGGCGGCCGCCTGAAGATCATGGGCGTTGGCGCGGTTGTCTACTTCCTGCACAAGGTGATCTGGACGGTGCCCCACTTCACCGTCGAACGCTATCGCGACCGGCTGCACGAACGGCACGAGAAGATCGAGGCCGGGCCCCTTCGTGGCCCACTCGTCCCGGACCCTCATCGAGGTCCGCGAACCGGGTGGTCCTAGCCCGGCAAGGGGACGCGGTTGTGGATGCGCCGGCACAGGCTCCGCGTGCCGGCCGGGTGAGTGAAGTACACGAGGACAAGGAGACCGCCACCGTCGGGCACCTTGCCGTCCGCACCAACGCCGTCTTGCGCCCAGCGGGCAGGGCAGGAGGTCAGGGTGCTCTGCACCAGGTATCAGCAGGGAGAGTGAGGAAGGCCAAGCCCACGGCAAGGTTGAGCGTCCGGCCTGCTGGCGCAGCCTGCCGGCCCGCGGCCTGATCGCTGACCGTCTCGAGGAAGACCTCTATCTGCCCGCCCTGAGCGTTCTGCATCTGGACGATGCCTCCGCAATCTGGCTCCTGGCCATCCCGAGGCAGGCCATCGCCTGGGCCGCCACCTACAACCGCGCCTGATCCGGAGCACCGACCGCCCTCGACTTCACCTGGCTGGCCCGCGGCATAGGACAGCGCCCTCACCTGCCGGGACGGAGGCCTCCGCGCCAGCCGGTGCGCACCAGCCGCCGGACTAGGCGGCCCACGTTATGGCCACGATCGGCCCCCGATTTCTGATCTTGGACTCGTTGGTGTGGTGTGGCCGTCTCCGCCGAGGTCCGCGAGCAGCTCGAGCTGAGAGCGGCGGCGGGCGCATCCAGGCTGGAACGCAGATGCCGCTGACGCGAAGCTCATCAGCCTCAGCGTGCGCGTTCAGTCCGGTCGCCATGTCCCTGGACCAGCGGAGTCTCCGGATGGAGGAGCCGCGGCAACCAGCAGATTATTCGTCCGCTGGTTGCTGGCCACCAGCCTCGACTGCCGGGTTGCGCTCATTTGTCGGAGTTGGCGCGTTTGGGGCGGCCGTGGACCCTGGTGGTTAATTTGTGACACACGGGCGGATGTTGATGATCTGGGGCTGTCTGGCCGGGATCATGCGGTGTGCGGCTGTTCCCCCGTCCCGGCCGCGAATATGGAGCAGTCGTGTCGATGCAGCCGCAGCCGTGGCCGCAGATTCCGGAGATGACCGCGCGGGTGGCGCGCGCGGCCTCGGCGAAGGGCGCGTATCCGCTGGCCATGCGGGTTCGAGATGAGCTAGGCGAACTGTTTGCCGATGCCGAGTTCGCTGAAGCGTTCGGGACGCGGGGCCGCCCGGGCCTCTCCCCGGGCTTGCTCGCGCTGGTCACGGTTTTGCAGAAGGTGGAGAACCTGACCGACCGGGCCGCCGCTGACCGGGCCAAGTACGCGATGGACTGGAAGTACGCACTATCGCTGGAGCTGGACGATCCCGGGTTCGACCACACCGTGCTGAGTGAGTTCCGTACCCGGGTGGCCGAGCACGGCCTGGAGGAGAGGGTCCTGGATCTGCTGCTGGCCAGGCTGGCCGCAAAGGGCCTGGTGAAGGCTGGTGGTATGCAGCGAACTGATTCCACGCATGTGATCAGTGCGGTGCGGGATCTGAACCGGATCGAGCTGGCGGGTGAGTGTGTGCGGGCGGCGCTGGAGGCGCTGGCCGCGGCGGCTGCGGGCTGGGTCGAGCAGGTGCTGGAGGTGGGCGGCTGGTCGCGGCGGTATCACGCCCGGGTGGACTCCTGGCGGCTGCCGACCTCGGCCACCAAGCGAACCGAACTCGCCCTCGCGTACGGCGCGGACGGATATGCGCTGGTGGAAGCCGTTTATGCGCCGTTCTCCCCACCCTGGCTGCGGCAGTTGCCCGCCGTGCAGGCGCTGCGGGTGATGCTGATCCAGAACTACACCCGGGTGACTGGCAAGGACGGGCGGGAGGTGGTCAAAAGGCGGCAGGCACTCGATGAAGGCGGAGAGGGACTGCCGCCGGGCAGATGGCGTCTGACCTCCCCGTATGACACCGACGCCCGCTGGGCGGCCAAGGGCGATGACCTCGTCTGGAACGGCTTCAAGGTCCACATCAGCGAGACCTGCCACACCATGGCCCGCAGTTCGGCCGGCAGTTCCCACTCGATGGAGGCAAGCGACGGGCGCGATGTCACGAACAGGGACCCGGGCAACACAGACCCGGTGAGCGAGGAGCCGGAGAACGGGGAGGATCGCCTCCCGCCCAACCTGATCACGAACGTGTCGACCACGGACGCGACCGTGCCGGACGTGGCGATGACCAGCATCATCCACCAGGCGTTGCGGCGGCGCGGCCTGCTGCCGGCCGAGCACTACGTGGACTCGGGGTACGCCGCCGCGGAGCTGCTGGTCACCTCTCGCACGGTCTACGGCCTGGCGTTGATCACCCCGGTCCTGCTCGATCACTCCTCGCAGGCCCGTGCCGGTGCAGGGTTCGACCGCACCGCGTTCACGGTCGACTGGAAGAGCGAGCAGGTCACTTGCCCGCAGGGCCAGGTCAGCGCCTCGTGGAGCCCGTGCACCCAGCGCGGTGCCGAGGCGATCGTGGTCAAGTTCCCCGGCGAGAGCTGTCGGGCATGCCCGGTCCGGGCTTCGTGTACCACGGCGCGGAAGGGTGGCCGTCAGCTCACGTTGCGTCCGCGTGAGCTGCAGCGAGCCCTTGATCAAGCGCGCAGCGAGCAGAACACCAAGGATTGGCAGGCCAAATACGCTCTCCGCGCGGGAGTCGAGGGCACTATGCATCAAGCTGTCGCGGTCACCGGGATGCGCCGGGCCCGCTACCGGGGTCTGAAGAAGGTCCATCTCGACCACGTCTTCTCCGCGGTCGCACTCAACCTGATCCGTCTGGATGCCTGGTGGAACGGCCATGCGCTGGACCGCACCCGCACCAGCCACCTCGCTCGACTCGAACTCACCCTCGCCGCCTGATCGAATTAGCCACCAGAGTCGCCGTGACCGCCGGTATGCCACAACGGGGCAGGGGAGCCCTGTGGGGTGTTCGGCTGTGGACTTCTTCATCGTCTTTGGGGTCTGACCTGATGATCGGCGATCAAGCGATCTACCACGTGCGCGGCCCCCTACATGAACCAGGCCGAAGTCCGCTGGTTGGGCGCACAGAACCCGTACGCGCGAGCAAGCAACGAGCAACCAACGGTGGCCTGCTTCTCGGGCCGAGATCAGCCCACATCGAGAAATCGCAGGTCAGGGGCCATATTCACTGATCAAACTGAGCAGGGCGGGTGGGACTTGAACCCACGACCCACGGATCATGAGTTTCCTGGATGAATGCCACCCTGTGCCTCGGCGTGCCGATTTCTATCCTTCGGCCCCCATTTGGCCCTGCTGATGTGCCGCGCTGTGACGGACCGTTTCTCCCCGTATCGCGTACACACGAGCAATCACCGAGCAACCAACGGGGCAACCACACGAGCAACCGTCGGCCCCTGGCGAGCGATCAACGAGGACGCAGCCCGTGGTTACGCGGCGGCCGTCGCGGTCGTCGAGCGACTGGGACCGCCGGCAGGTCACCTGCCCGCAAGGACAGAAGAGCACCTCCTGGACACCCTGCCGGCAGAAGAACACCCCGATGATCGTGGCCGCCTTCTCGCCCAGCACCTGCCGACCCTGCCCCGTCCGGGACTTATGCACCAGCGCCCACCACAGCGGCCGCCACCTCACCCTGCACCCACGAGCGATCCAGGAAACCCTCGACGCCGCCCGCACCGCACAGGCCACCCCCGCCTGGCGCGATCGATACGCCATCCGATGCGGTATCGAGGCCACCATCCACCAAGCCGTCACGGCCACCGGCCTGCGCCGCGCCCGCTACCGCGGCATCAAGAAAGTCCACCTCGAACACATCGTCTCCGCCATCGCCGTCAACCTGATCCGCCTGGACGCCTGGTGGAACGGCCGCCCTCTGAACCGGAAACGCACCAGTCACCTGGCCCGACTCGAACCAGCCCTGACCGCCTGAATCGAGTTAGCCAGCAGAGTCGTGCAGGTCGTCAAGGGATCAGCGCCCGGGACCGCCGACCCGCCATCCGGGTCCGCCGACCCGGAGACCTGAGCCACGGTGAGCGTAGGACCGTACGGCATCATGCGGGAAAGCGATCGGGCGGTTGGGAGAAGTTCAGGTGAGTGTCGCCGATCCCGAGAGGCACCCGCATGACGGAGACCAATACGTGACCCCTGGACCAGGCGCGGTCGAGGACCTCATTGATGCCCAGCTTGCCGCCCAGGCCGGTCGTGATCCCGCCGTTTTCTCGGCCATCTACGACCGGCACTTCCGAGACATCTACCGATACATCGCCGGACGGCTGGACGTACAGGCCGCCGACGACCTGGCCGCCGAAACCTTCCTCATCGCCCTCCGCGGAAGCCAGAAGTTCGATCCCAAGCGTGGCGGCCTACGGCCTTGGCTGTTCGGGATCGCCACCAACCTCGTGGCACGGCACCGCAGCAAGGAGGCCCGCCACTACCGAGCCCTGGCTCGCATGTGGGCCGAACCGGATGCCGACAGCCACGAGACCCGGGTGGTCAACGCGGTCAGCGCCAAACGGCTGCAGCCTCAGCTGGCCAAGGCGCTGATGAGGCTGACCCAAGGCGAGCGGGACGTGCTGCTGCTGATGGCGCTCGGCCAACTCAGCCACGAGGAGATCGCACAGAGCCTGCAGATCTCGTACGGCACCGTCGGTTCTCGGCTCAGCCGTGCCCGAAAGAAGCTCCGCACCGAACTGAAGGACATCGAACCATGAACGAACTGGAGATGATCAGCGAGATGCTGCACAAGCCCGATCCCTCGGACACCGTCGTACGCGAGGGGCGGCGCCGACTCCACAACGCCCAGGCACGACCGAGGCGCAGGAGCTTCGTTTGGCTGACCGGAGGTATGGGCCTCACGGCTGCCGCGGCTGTGGCTGTGGCCGTGGTGGTCACCACCAGCGGAACGCCTGTGGCGGTGACCACCGGATCGCCGAACGGCACGCCTCACAGCGCGTCGGCGGTGCCGGTGCAGCTGTCCAGCACTCAGATCCTGCTCGCGGCCGCCTCCACCGCGCAGACCAGGTCCGACTCAGGGACCTACTGGCATGTCAAGGCCGACTACAGCGTGCGCGCCGGCAAGCAGACACTTCCCACGAAGTCCTCCGAAAGCTGGGTCAGGCGCGACGGGCAGCCATGGGTGCTCTCCGACCAGGGCGACACCGTCTACGAGGCCAAGGGCCCCAAGACATTCTCCCTGGCCGACAGCCACGTCAGTTTCTCCCAGATTGAGCAGCTGCCGACCGATCCGGAGGCGCTGAAGGCGTGGATCGCCAACAAGGTCGACAACGGCGACGGCGATGCGGATCCCACCGCACGCGAGTGGTTCGTGGCCAATTCCCTGGTCAACCTGCTGGGCGACTTGCCGGCTCCACCGCAGGTCCGCGCCGCGGCCTTCCGGGCGCTGGCCACGATTCCCATCGTGAAGAGCATCGGCACCATGAAGGACAGCCTGGGCCGCGCCGGCGACGGCCTGGAGATTTCCGACCTCGGCGTGGATCTGAAGGTCATCATCGACCCCGAAACCTCGCTCGTCCTAGGCTCCAGCTACCGCAGTGGCAAGGGCGGCAAGATCTACAAGGAGGGGACGACCACCGTTCGAGTCTCCGAGTGGACCGACACGCTGCCTCCCGTGGTCCCCGAACCAGAGCGAACCGCCCCCGCCCGCGGCTAAACCCCCACGACCGAGGGACCCGCCCCGGCTGTTCTCCAGCGAGCGCGCGTTGGCGGCACTGGCCGCACTAGCCACGATGCAATCTGCGCTTGTGCGGTCAGCCCGGGTGTGGTGTCGGTGTTGCCAAGTGATCCGTGGCCGCGGCGTGACGACCGCCGCCTCAGCAACCGACGAGCAGAACTGAGGGGCGCCGTCGGCATGATTCGACGCCTCATCCCCAACCGGCTAGGCGTCAGCCCCAGCACCCCTGATGATCGGAGAATTGCGTGCAGAGAACGACATGGTGGGCCGGTGTCGCCGTGCTTGCCGCGGCCGTGACCGTCCCGCCTCCGGCGGTCGCGCAGGCTGGTGATCAGCCGGTGGCCGGCGTGCGGACGGTCACGCTGGTTACCGGTGACAAGGTGACGGTGACCGGCGCCACGAGCGCGATGGTGGAGCCGGGCGAGGGCAGGGAGAAGGTAACCTTCCTCACCGACGAGACGCGGGGGCGGCTGCGCGTCTTACCCAGCGACGCCGCACCGCTGGTCGCGGCCGGACGGCTCGACCCTCGGCTGTTCGACGTGACGGGGCTGTTGGAGCTCGGGTACGACGACAGCCGCAAGGAGCTCCCCTTGCTCGTGACCGGGGCCTCCGGTCCCGCGCCGGCCGTCCGCGCGATGAGCGGGTTCAGGTCGCTGGGCGCGGTGCGGGGCTTCGCCGTACGGCAGCGCAGGGGCGAGGCCGCGCGGACGTGGCAGGCACTCGCGGGCGGCACGGGCAAGGTGTGGCTCGACGGGCGCCGGAAGATCTTGCTCGACGTGAGCGTCAAGCAGGTCGGCGCGCCGCAGGCGTGGGAGCGTGGGTATACCGGTGCCGGCGTCAAGGTGGCGGTGCTTGACACCGGGATCGACGCGACCCATCCCGACCTCGCCGGGCGGGTCGTGGCGCGGGCCGACTTCACCGAGGTCCAGGACGAGCGCGATGTGATCGGGCACGGCACGCACGTGGCCTCCACCATCGCGGGTAGCGGCGCCGCCTCGGACGGCAGGTACCGTGGCGTCGCCCCCGGGGTGGCGCTGCTGGACGGCAAGGTGTGCGAGTCGCGGTGGTGCTCGGACTCGGCCATCCTGGCGGGCATGCAGTGGGCGGCCGAGCAGGGCGCGAGAGTCGTCAACCTGAGCCTCGGGTCCCCGGACACCTCCGGGCTCGATCCGCTCGAGGAGGCCGTGCAGACGCTCAGCGAGCGCTACGGCACCTTGTTCGTGGCGGCGGCGGGCAACGAAGGTGCCGATCGTACGCTCGTCTCGCCCGGTACGGCCGATGCCGCGCTGGCGGTCGGCGCTGTCAGCAAGTCCGGCGAGCAGGCCGAATTCGCCAGCCGCGGGCCGCGCGCCGGTGATGACGGCCTCAAGCCGGACATTACCGCCCCCGGCGTGGACATCACCGCGGCCCGCGGCAAGGACAGTCCCGGCGACGGCTCCTACGTCGCCATGTCCGGAACCTCCATGGCCACCCCGCACGTCACGGGCGTCGCCGCGCTGCTGGCCGGGGCGCACCCCGGCTGGAAGGGCGACACGCTCAAGGCGGTCCTCATGGGCACCGCCCGGCCGCTGCCGGGGATCGGGGTCTTCGCGCAGGGCGCCGGGCTCGTGGACGCGGCCCGCGGCACGAGCCAGGCCGTGACGGTCGAGCCGCCCGCGCTGAGCTTCGGGCAACAGCGGTGGCCGCACGACGACGACCAGCCAGCGAGCAAGAAGATCGTCTATCGCAACCACCAGCAGCAGCCGGTGACCCTGCGCCTGGAGGTGCGTGGCGACAAGTCCTTCAGTGTCACACCCGCCACGCTGACCGTCCCCGCGGGCGGGCAGGCCGAGGCCGTCGTCACCTCCGACACCCGCGCCGGCGGGCCCGACGGGCCCCTCGGCGGGCACGTCGTCGCTACCGGCGACGGTGACCTGACCGTCAGCACGCCGGTCGGGGTCAACAAGGAGGTCGAGAGCTACGACCTCACCTTCAGGTTCACCGGCAGGAACGGCGGGCCGACCGCCCAGAGTTTCACGACTCTGTACCCGCTGGACACTGACCAGACGCCGATCGACGTGGTGGAGCCCGAGGGGCCGGTCACGCTACGGCTGCCCAAGGGCAGATGGCTGATCAGGACCACCATCCGCGACGATCAGAGCAGGACGCTCCTCGTCCACCCGGGCCTCGACCTGGACCGATCGCAGACCGTGGAGGCCGACGCGCGGCTGGGCCGGCCGATATCGCTGACGCTGCCCCGGGCGGACGCCGTCCCGCTGCTGGCCGAGATCGTCTACCAGTATCAGGTGGCCGCCGGGTCGTCGCGTATTTGGGGCTGGCTCGGCAACTCCTACAACAGCACCTTCACCGCCCAGCTCGGCCCCGCCCGTGCCTATCCGGGCGTGCGCACCAAGGTCGCCGGGGTGTGGGCCGCCGCCCGGGTCGGCAGCCCGTACGCCTACCGCCTGACCTGGTTTCATTCTGGTGGCATGGTCAACGGATTCGAGCGGCGCGTGGCGCAGCGCGACCTGGCCACCATCCACACCGACTATGCCCGCCACCTGCCCGACGCGGAGGCCAACGCGGCCAGCCGCGCCTGGCCGCGTGACGGCGCCGTCTTCTCCTTCCTGATGCACACCACGTTCGGCACGCCGTTCAAGCAGGTCGAGTACGTCAACACCGACGACGGCATCCGCTGGCAGCGCTACCTGTTCGAGTACGCCCCCGACGGCCGGGTCAACAGCTTCGAGTCACCCTTCGCGGTCTACCGGTCCGGGCGGGCGTACACGGAGGCCTGGAACCGCGGCGTATTCTCGCCCACCCTGCCCTGGGCGGGCTACCCGGACTCAGACGGCGTCAGCCGCACCGGTGACGTCATCTCGACCAGCCTGCTCATGTACGGCGACGCCAGAGGATCGCTCGGCTACTCTTCCCGGGCGACGCAGCGGACCGCCCTCTACCGTGACGGCACCCTCGTGGGCGAGCAGCCGGAGATCGTGACGAGCTTCACCGTGCCCGCGCAGGAGGCCGCTTACCGTCTCGTTGTCGAGAGCGAGCGCGGAGCACCCGCGACGCTGTCCACGCGCGTGTCCGGCGTGTGGACGTTCCGGTCCGGGCACGTCGCGGACGACACGCCGACGCGGCTGCCCGTGTCGGTCGTGCGCTTCAGCCCCACCCTCGACACCGAGAACGCCGCCCCGTCCGGACGGCGTTTCACCGTGCCGGTGAGTGTTCAGCCGCTGGAGGGAAGCGCCGCCCGTCCCGTCAGGCGGTTGTCGGTGGAGGTCTCCTACGACGACGGCGCCACCTGGACCAAGGCCGAGATCCACGGGTCAGCGGCCGTCCTGCGCCACCCGGCCGGTGACGGATTCGTTTCCCTGCGCGCCCAAGCGGTGGACGAGGCGGGCAGCACGGCGGAACAGACGATCATCCGCGCCTACCGGATCCGGCCGTCGTGACCCGATAACCGTCACCCGCTGGAGCGGCCAGCGCCCAGGGCGCTGGCCGCTCCAGCGGAATGCGGGCAAAGAACGGCGGTGCCCAACATGCGAAGAGGCCCGGAGCTGATGCTCCGGGCCTTCGTGCTGCTATCTCAGGGCGCTTCCCGGCCTGCTGATCGGGACTGATTCCATGCCTACTGGTCCACTGTGACCTCGTGTCTGGACACGGCCGACAGGGTCGCCTCGTCGCCGGCCCACTGGAAGGTATACGTGTACTTGCCAGCCACTTCGGGTGTGTCCGAGAAGCTGAATGAGCCGTCGCTGCAACCGCGCGCGGCAGGTCGTTGAGATCGGTGACGGTGGTCGTGACGTAGAGCGTGACCAGTGTGACCCCGGCTCCGGTGGCCTCCTCGGCGGCGGCCTGGCGGGCACGTGCCTGGTCGAAGGCGTCGCGGGCGGTCTCGTCCCGGCCGGTCCTGCGGCGGTAGTGCTCGCGGAACGCGGCGGCGTTGACCTCGTCCTCCAGGACGCGGGTGGCCTCGGCGGCGGGCAGCGGCCGGTATTGCACGCTCACCCGCTTGGGGAACGGACCGGGAGCGACCAGGCGGCTGAGCACGTCGGCGGGGACCTTCTGCCGGGGCGCTTCGTGCCAGGCCCAGCTCACGCTGACACCGCTGTCGTGCCGGTAGTGGTCCATGTGCTCTTCGGCTCCGATCGGACCCGCGTCCGCCCAGGTCAGATCCTCGGCCCGTACGGCGTCGGCGCGGGCGGCAGGGTCGAACGCGCAACGGACGACCCTGGCCAGTTCGGCGGCGGTCGCCCGTCCGGTGCACGCCCAGGCCGAGCACCTGCTGCGCCTGGAGGCCGCCGCCTACGACGGGCACGAGGACTACCGCCCGGAGTGGCGCCCCTGACAGCACTCTCCGAGACGAACACGACGTCGTCCATGCGGCGCTCGGCCACCGCCCGGATCCCTGACATTGAAGCGGCGGCGGGCAGGTCCAGGCCGGCACGCAGGTACTAGTGAGGTGAAGCTCATCGGCCCGGTGTGCGCGTCTGGTTCGCGTCGCTGCGTCCCAAGACCAGCCGAGTTTCCGGGTGGAGGAGTTGCGGCAACCAGCAGATTATTCGTCCGCTGGTTGCCGAATTACCAGCCTCAACTGCCGGGATTTCGCCTATTTGTCGGAGTCGGCGCATTTGGAACGCCCATGACCGCCGAAATGCCGCAACTGGGCAGAGGAGCCCTGTGGGGCGTTCGGTTGTGGCCTTGCCTTGATCGTCACATTGGTCTGACCTGAAGATCGATCTCTGGGTGATCTACCGTGTGCCCGGAACGTGCCCGGTGCCCGTGAAAGTCCGCTGGTTGAGCTTCCCGGCGGCGTACACGCGAGCAAACAGCGAGCAACCAACAGGAGCCTGCTTCTCGGGCCGAGATCGGCGCGCATCGAGAAATCGCAGGTCAGGGGCTATATTCACTGATCAAACTGAGTAGGGCGGGTGGGACTTGAACCCACGACCCACGGATTATGAGTCCGATGCTCTGACCGGCTGAGCTACCGCCCCGCAATGGTGGAGTCTCTCACAACTTAGCGCCTCAGTGGATCAGTCGATCACGTCGAAATCGAGCCGGAGGCGGAGCCTGGCGCGCCTCGTTCCGGAACGGTCCGCCGGTCCTGATCACTCCCGTTCCTGTTCATGGCCTGTGTGGTGCCCGGTACGGCGGTCGCAAAGAACAGCTCCGCGCCGCCCGCCATCAGGCGTTATGTCCATGATGTCCGGGTACGGCAGGGCCGAACAGGCTGAAGGGGTTTCGCCGTGGGCAGAAATCTGGTTCGCCGGCTCATGCCGGGAGTCGTGGTTGTTCTCATGGGTCTGGAATCGTGCGCTACGACCTGGCAATCAGGAGGGGACCCCGCCAGCACCGCCGTCGGCTCCCTGAGCGAAGGCTTCTCGATCGGCCTGCTGCTGCCCGACGCCAAGGCGCCGCGCTACGAGAAGTTCGATCGGCCGTACATCGTCCAGCGCGTCGCCGAGCTGTGCCCGAAGTGCGAGGTGGTGTACCGCAACGCGGGCGGAGAGCCGAAGCGGCAGCAGCGGCAGCTCGCCTCGATGCTGGCGGCGGGCGTGAAGGTCTTGATCCTCGATCCGGTGGAGCCCAAGGGCATCGCGGCCTGGGTCGCCCTCGCCAAGAATCAGGGGGCGCGGGTCGTCGCGTACGACCGGCTCGCGAGCGGTCCGGTGGACGCCTACGCCTCGTTCGACAATATTCAGGCGGGCCGGATGCAGGGCCGTTCCCTCCTCGACGCGATCAGGATCGGCGGGGACCCCAGGCGCGGCGAGATCGTGATGGTCAACGGCTCGCCCGCCGACCAGCACGCGGGCGACCTCAAGAAGGGGGCGCACCAGGTCCTGGACGGGCAGGTGACGATCGGCAGGGAGTACGACGCGCCCGGCTGGAGTCCGTACCGGGCAGGGGTGGCGGTGAACGGCGCGTTCACCGCGCTCGGCGCCGACCGGGTGATCGGCATCTACGCGGCCAGTGACGCCATGGCGGACGGCATCGCCACCGTCCTGCGGTACGCGGGCGTCACACCGGGCACGCCGCTCACCGGCCGGGGCGCGGAACTGGAGGCGGTACGGAGGATCCTGCTGGGCGCGCAGACGATGACGGTCTACCTGCCGATCAGGTCGGTGGCGCGGAGCGCGGCCCGGATCGCCGTCGATCTCGGTGTGGGAAGGACGGTGTCCGGGACGGCCGCGCTCTCCAACGGGACGGTCGTGTCGATCCCCTCGACCATGATCGCGCCCGTCGTGGTCGACAGGGGCAACGTCAAGGAGACCGTGATCAAGGACGGCTACTGGACGGCCGCCGAGATCTGCGCACCCCCGCCGGTCCGTACGGCCTGCCGCGCCGAGGGGCTGATCTGAGCGGGGTGGACGGTCCCCGCCCGGAGCCTTCCGGCAACCGGAACGGAGGAGGTGACGGCATAGGCGCGGCGATCTTCGCCGCATGGCCTACCGGCGGAGCCGCGTCGGCTGTGTGCCCGCCACGCTTGGGTGTCTCCGAACCGCCCGGCGCCCTTCGGTCATGATCGCAGGGTCTCGATGAGCTCATCGAGACCTCCTCGGCGGCGAGCCGAGGAGATGTGGTCGATGTAGTCACGAGAGCTGACGATCTTCCCGTCCCGCACGCGGAGGATGAAGACGCAGGGGACCCGGTAGGGTTCACCCCCCTCGGTCGTCCCTCGGTATTCGAATTCGGCGACGATCACCTCGGGATCGGCGGTCTCGTGCACGGTGATGTTGGCCGGCTCCTGGCGAAGCGGCGGCAGACGTTTGCCGGCCGAAAAGTGCTCGCGCAGTTCCTCGCGGGTGCGCAGCGGTTTGTCGCCGGAGGGCGCGAATGGATGTTCGACGTAGGTCTGCTCCGCGTACAGATCGGGCAGTTCGTCCCAGCGCCCCTCCGAGACGCCCCACACGAGTTTGAGGAATACCTCGACTCTGGTGGCTAATTCGATCAGGCGGCGAGGGTGAGTTCGAGTCGAGCGAGGTGGCTGGTGCGGGTGCGGTCCAGCGCATGGCCGTTCCACCAGGCATCCAGACGGATCAGGTTGAGTGCGACCGCGGAGAAGACGTGGTCGAGATGGACCTTCTTCAGACCCCGGTAGCGGGCCCGGCGCATCCCGGTGACCGCGACAGCTTGATGCATAGTGCCCTCGACTCCCGCGCGGAGAGCGTATTTGGCCTGCCAATCCTTGGTGTTCTGCTCGCTGCGCGCTTGATCAAGGGCTCGCTGCAGCTCACGCGGACGCAACGTGAGCTGACGGCCACCCTTCCGCGCCGTGGTACACGAAGCCCGGACCGGGCATGCCCGACAGCTCTCGCCGGGGAACTTGACCACGATCGCCTCGGCACCGCGCTGGGTGCACGGGCTCCACGAGGCGCTGACCTGGCCCTGCGGGCAAGTGACCTGCTCGCTCTTCCAGTCGACCGTGAACGCGGTGCGGTCGAACCCTGCACCGGCACGGGCCTGCGAGGAGTGATCGAGCAGGACCGGGGTGATCAACGCCAGGCCGTAGACCGTGCGAGAGGTGACCAGCAGCTCCGCGGCGGCGTACCCCGAGTCCACGTAGTGCTCGGCCGGCAGCAGGCCGCGCCGCCGCAACGCCTGGTGGATGATGCTGGTCATCGCCACGTCCGGCACGGTCGCGTCCGTGGTCGACACGTTCGTGATCAGGTTGGGCGGGAGGCGATCCTCCCCGTTCTCCGGCTCCTCGCTCACCGGGTCTGTGTTGCCCGGGTCCCTGTTCGTGACATCGCGCCCGTCGCTTGCCTCCATCGAGTGGGAACTGCCGGCCGAACTGCGGGCCATGGTGTGGCAGGTCTCGCTGATGTGGACCTTGAAGCCGTTCCAGACGAGGTCATCGCCCTTGGCCGCCCAGCGGGCGTCGGTGTCATACGGGGAGGTCAGACGCCATCTGCCCGGCGGCAGTCCCTCTCCGCCTTCATCGAGTGCCTGCCGCCTTTTGACCACCTCCCGCCCGTCCTTGCCAGTCACCCGGGTGTAGTTCTGGATCAGCATCACCCGCAGCGCCTGCACGGCGGGCAACTGCCGCAGCCAGGGTGGGGAGAACGGCGCATAAACGGCTTCCACCAGCGCATATCCGTCCGCGCCGTACGCGAGGGCGAGTTCGGTTCGCTTGGTGGCCGAGGTCGGCAGCCGCCAGGAGTCCACCCGGGCGTGATACCGCCGCGACCAGCCGCCCACCTCCAGCACCTGCTCGACCCAGCCCGCAGCCGCCGCGGCCAGCGCCTCCAGCGCCGCCCGCACACACTCACCCGCCAGCTCGATCCGGTTCAGATCCCGCACCGCACTGATCACATGCGTGGAATCAGTTCGCTGCATACCACCAGCCTTCACCAGGCCCTTTGCGGCCAGCCTGGCCAGCAGCAGATCCAGGACCCTCTCCTCCAGGCCGTGCTCGGCCACCCGGGTACGGAACTCACTCAGCACGGTGTGGTCGAACCCGGGATCGTCCAGCTCCAGCGATAGTGCGTACTTCCAGTCCATCGCGTACTTGGCCCGGTCAGCGGCGGCCCGGTCGGTCAGGTTCTCCACCTTCTGCAAAACCGTGACCAGCGCGAGCAAGCCCGGGGAGAGGCCCGGGCGGCCCCGCGTCCCGAACGCTTCAGCGAACTCGGCATCGGCAAACAGTTCGCCTAGCTCATCTCGAACCCGCATGGCCAGCGGATACGCGCCCTTCGCCGAGGCCGCGCGCGCCACCCGCGCGGTCATCTCCGGAATCTGCGGCCACGGCTGCGGCTGCATCGACACGACTGCTCCATATTCGCGGCCGGGACGGGGGAACAGCCGCACACCGCATGATCCCGGCCAGACAGCCCCAGATCATCAACATCCGCCCGTGTGTCACAAATTAACCACCAGGGTCTACCTCGCGGGGAGTGAGCGCCATGATGCCTCCTGATGACACGGTAATGTCCGAAGTGGAGACTCCGTATATACGGAGTGAGGACTTCGAATATACGGAGTGGAGACTTCGGATGGCAACACAACCGACGCGCGCCGATGCCCGCGGAAACCGGGCCCGGATCCTGGAGGTCGCTGAGGAGGTCTTCGGCCGGGGCGGCTCGGCGGCCTCCACCGAGGAGGTCGCGCGCCTCGCCGGGGTCGGCATCGCCACTGTCTTTCGCCACTTCCCCACCAAGCAGATCCTGCTGGAGGCGGTTCTGGTGAGGCACTTCGACCGCCTGTGCGAGCGGGCGCGAGCCCTCGCCGAATCGGATGATCCCGGTCCGGCGTTCTTCGGCTTCTTCGGCCAGATCGTGGCCGATGCCGCGGGCAAGCTCGCCATCATCGAGGCGTTCACCGACGCCGGCGGTGACGTCGGCGGCAAGGCGGCCCAGGGCCCGCGGGACCTGCGCGAGGCCGTCGGCGTCCTGCTCCGGCGTGCCCAGGACGCCGGCGCGGTCCGTACGGACGCCGGCCTCGACGAGGTCCACGCGCTCCTCGTCGGCGTCTCACGGGCCGTCGCCCACATTCGCCTCGACGAGCGGGCCCGCGCCCGGGCACTCGAGATCGTCTTCGATGGGCTCACCCCCCGGTGACCGCTGTGCCACCCGACGGCCGCCGTGGCGTCCTGCCGGGGCATGCCGGCGATCCGGCGTGGCGGAGGGATGCGTCTCGTCCTAGGACAAGTGGGACACGGCGCTTCCTTTGGCAAGGGAGACTGCGTCCATGACCCCGGGCCGCTGGTCTGGATCAGGCGGACTGGAGGCGGCGGCGCAGTGATCCGGCGGCGGCCATCATGGGAAACAGGTGAGTGGCCAGGTTGCGGACAGCGATTCCGCGCCGGGTCGCGGGTATGAGCAGGGCGGTGGCCGAGCCGAAGCCCCGCAGCTTGGGTTCCACAAGGGTGCGATGCCGGCTCTCGTACCGGCGGAACGCTGTTTCGGGGTCGGTGCGGGCGGCCGCCAGTTCCTCGGCGAGGGTGAAGGCGCCCGCTATGGCGAGAGTGGAGCCGTCACCGAACAGCGACAGGCAGGAAGCGGCGTCACCGAGCACCGCGATGCGTCCGCTCGACCACTGGGGCAGGCGGACCTGGCTGACGGAGTCGAAGTAGATGTCGTCGGCGGCCCGTACGCGTTCCAGGAGCTCGGGCACTCGCCAGGAATCGTCGGCGAAGGCGGCGGTCACCAGCCGTTTGTGCTGCTCGGTGTCGCGATGGTCGAAGCCGGTCAGCGCCGGGCTGCGGAACATGAAGGCGGCGACGGCGTGGCCGCGCGAGGGGTGAGCGGAGACCAGCCGGCCAGGGGCGTTGTAGAGGGTCACTTCACGGTCGTCGTCGATCGGACCGTCGATCGGCAGTGTCGCGACATAGATCCCCATGTGGCGAACGAAGTCGCTCTCGGGTCCGAACGCCACCCGGCGGACCGCCGAGTGGAGCCCGTCGGCTCCGATCACCAGGTCGAAGCGACGGGGCTCGGCGCGTTCGAAGGTGACGTCCACCCCGTTCTCGTTCTGATCGAGGGCGACGATGGTGTCGTCCCACAAGAACTCGGCGTCGTCGCTGCTCGCCTCGAGCAGGATCGAGGCGAGCTCCGCGCGCGGCACTTCCGGCTCGCGATCGCCCGCCGACACCTGGAAGGCCCGCAGCTTGATCCGCCCGACGTGGCGGCCCGCGGCGTTGACGAAACGCATGTCCGTCACATTCGAGTCGGCGGCGCGCAGCCGCGGCATGAGACCCATCCGCTCGGCCACCTTCATCGCCGGCCCCCTGACGTCCACGGGATTCCCGCTGGAGCGAAGCCCCGACGCGCGCTCGACCACGGTGGGGCGAAAGCCGTGCCGTGCCAGCCAGTACGCCAGGGTCGACCCGGCGATGCCGGCTCCGGAGATCAGCACCGTCTGGTTGCTCATGGCAACCCTTCCTGTTGAGCGGATGGATTTCTGCCGGAAGCCGGAGGGTGTCACGCCCGCGAGGCGGTGACCTGCGCCAGGAACCGCGCCTTGCCCGATCGGTCCAGCCAGGTGCCGAAGTCCATGAGGCCGGAGTGGGCCATGCGCGCGGATGCCGGGTCGCTGTCGAAGTAGGCCTCGTCCGCCCAGGTGTAGACCTTGGCGACCTCCGGGTTGTGCTTCCAGACGATGTCGAGCGGGACGCGGCTGTGCGGGATGGGACGCCCGGTCGCGGTGCCGAGCGCGTCGGCGATCTGTGGTGTGGTCAGCCTGTCGCCGGCGATCTCCATGGCCTGGCCCACATGGGTGTCCGGGTCGGCGAAGGCCAGTGCGGCGAACGCCCCGACGTCGTCGATGGCGATGAGGTGCATGGCCAGGTCGTCGCGCCAGGGCACGGTGAGCGAGCCGTTCTGGAAGAACCGGGCCGGGCTGGTGAAGTCCTCCATGAACACGGCGGGCCGCAGGATGGTGGCGGGAACGCCGAGGTCGCGGATGTGCTCCTCGATCTGCCACTTTTCGATGGGACCCCAGCCGCGCTCCACGTAGAACCGGTTCTGGCTCTCGGCTCCGCCGACCGACGAGTACACGAGGTGCCGCACGTCCGCGGCCTTGGCGGCGTCCGCGACGTTCTTGCCCTGGGCGAGCTCGTTGTCGTTGGCGGACTGGACGCTGTAGATGCCGTGGACGCCGCGTGCCGCCGCGTCGATGGAGGCGCGGTCGTCCAGGTCGCCGCGGACGAGTTCGGCGCCGCCGGCGGCGAGGCCGGCGGCCGCCGGCGTGGTGTCGTCCCGGACGAGGGCGCGGACGCGCCAGCCGGCGGCGAGGAGGTGGCGGGCGGTGGCGCCGCCCTGGTTCCCGGTCGCGCCGGTGACCAGGATGGTCTTGCGGTGAATGTCCATGGTGTCCATGTCGTGCTCCTGTCGGAGGTGGTGCCGCTGTCGTTGATCGTGACGATATGACGATTCTCGAAAATTCGTCAACTACAAGTTGTGGTTGACGAAATCTCGTATCTGGTCATACGGTTCGTGCGTGAGTGCCACCATGGAACGACTTCGCGAACCGCGACAGCGAGCCGAACGGGCCGCACGGATCCTCGATGCGGCGGCGGACCTGCTCGTCCGCCACGGCTACCGGCGGGTGACCATGGACGATGTGGCCGCCGAGGTCGGCATCGGCAAGGGCACTGTCTACCTGCACTGGAAGACCCGCGAGCAGTTGTTCGGCGCGGTCTTCGCGCGCGAGGTGCTGCACGCGATGGACGAGCTACGGCAGGCGCTGCGGCAGGACCCGCGGACCTGCCTGCTGCACAACTTCGCGCGCGTCTACTTCCTGGCCATCACGAACCGCCCGTTGATGCGCGGGCTCCTCCTGGCCGACCCGCACCTGCTCGGCAAACTGACCGGCTCGCCCGATGCCGCCCGCGATGACCGGCACATCACGATGGCGCGCGACTACTTCGAGCTGCTCGCCGAGCACGGCCTGCTCCGCGACGACATGAGCGTCGATGAGATCGGCTACGCCTACCAGGCGACATTCGAGGGCTTCCTGCGAGCCGAAGGCACCGCTGCCGCGGGCGGCCCGGAACAGCGGGCGGACCTGCTCGCGCGGACCGTCCAGCGCGCGTTCGAGAGCGAGCCGGCGATCCCCGACGCCACACTGCGGGACCTCGCCGCCGCCACCGGCACCCTGATCACCGGCCTGATCGACGCCGATCGCGCCGCCTCCGGCCTCCCCGAGATCTGACGCCCTTGCGGCGCGGCTCTCCGCGGTCGTCGATCGGCGGTGTCCGGCCGTGCGTTCGCGCCGGTCAGGCCTCCCGCGGGCCACGAGTCAGCCGGCGGATGTGATCCTTCCGGCCTTCGCGTCCTGCGCTGGCCCCTTCGCCGCGACAGCGTCGAGGATGAGTTCCACGGAGAAGAGGAAGACTTCCTCGGTCTCCGGATAGATGGACGGCGCGGCCGTGGTCGCGCTGGGGAATCGGACGGGGTCGAGCGCGGCGTACACGCGCCGTTGCTCGTCCCGTAGCTCCGGCACCGTCAACCACGGGGAGAAGGCCGCGACGAGCCCGTTCCCGACGGTGAAGTTGTAGATGGTCTGATAGAACAGGCCGAGCTGGTCCTGGGGGATGCCGGCCCGGATGAGTTCACGGACGGTCCACTCCGTGATGTGGAACAGCTGTGGCTCGTCGTCAGGCTGACCGGCCATCGCCTGGGACAGCCCTTCGTGACGCCGGTAGAGCTTCCACCAGTCGACGATGATGTCCCGCAGGTTGTCGCGCCAGGCGCGTCCGGGCTCCGGCGCGCGGACCTCGCGAAGGAACAGGTCGTCGATGAGCGCGGAGAGCAGGTCGGCCTTCGACGCGAAGTGGCGGTACATCGCGGTCGCGTCCACACCCAGCTCCCGGCCGAGGCGCCGTAGCGTCAGCGCGGCCAGGCCCTCCTCATCGCAGACCCGCTGAGCCGCGCGAAGAATCATCCCGCGGTCCAGGCGAGTTCCACGACGCGTCTCGGCCGGGGGTGAAGGGGCTGCATCTTGACTCATGCAGCACAGCATCCCATCTCCCTCTCGTGCGGTCGTGCCGAGCCGGAGCGGCACTCAGTTCCGGTGAACATAGGTGTCAACGCTGTTGATGTCAACACCGTTGACATCGATATTGGGGCATGCGAGGCTCGCGTCCTGCTGACCCGCAGTGACTTAATACGGCCCGCGACGTTGCGGCCGCCAGGAAAGAGGTCGATGCGCATGAGCGCGTCCGCACCAGAGCGGTACACCCAGGAACTCAAGAGAGACCTCAAACTGTGGGAGAACGTCTCTCTTGTCGTTTCCGCAGTCACCCCGGCGACCGGGGCCTTCATCATCGCGCCGGTCCTGTTCGGCCTGAACGGTACCGGCGCCCCGCTGACCTTCGTCATCGCCGCCATCCTCGGGATCTCGCTCGCCTTCTGCTGGGCCGAGCTCGGCAGCGCCTACCCGATCGCCGGCGGTGACTACACCTTCGTTTCCCGGATCCTCGGCCGGGGAGCCGGGTTCGTCTCCCTGGTCCTGAGCGGACCGGTGCAGGCGGTACTCATCCCCGCTGTCGTCGCGCTCGGCATGGCCGAATATCTGCGGGTCGTCATCGACATCGACGCCAACGTCCTCGGCGCGATCATCCTTCTCAGCGGAATGGTGATCGCGATATTCGGGGTGCGGCTGAACGCGCTCGCGGTGGCGGCGCTCCTCGTCATCGAGCTTCTGGCCGTCGTGCTCGTGTCAGTCCTCGGGTTCGTCAAGGCGAACCGCAGCGTGTCGGTGCTCTTCAGTCCCGAGGTGATCGGAGACGGGGGCACGCGGCCGCTGACCTTCGGAGCGCTGATCGCCGGTATCGCGGTAGCGAGTTTCGCCTACAACGGGTTCCAGGGAGCACTGCTCTACTCGGAAGAGACGGTTGGGGAGCGGAAGAACGTCGCGCGTGCGGTCTTCATCGCGCTCGGCGTGGCCATCGCGTGCGAGGTGCTTCCCGTGGCCGCGGCGCTCCTCGGCGCGCCCTCGGTCCCCGACCTCGTCGCGAGCGCCAACCCGTGGCAGTACTTCCTGACGGCGATCGGCGGCGACACCTTCAACACGATCATCAGCCTCGGTATCGCCGTCGCCGTTCTGAACGCGGTCATCGCCCTGATGCCGTTCTTCGCGCGGATTCTCTACAGCTCCGGGCGGGACATGGCGTGGCCGCGACCGGTGAGCCGATCACTGGCCAAGGTGCACCCCAAGTACGGCACTCCGGTGGTCGCCACCATTGCCGTGGGGGTCGCCGGTGCACTGATCATTCTCGTGACCGACGTCGAGACCTTGACGACATGGGTGGGCGCGGTCCTCGCCATCGAGTTCATCCTCGTGGCGCTGTCGGCGATCGTCGGCCGCGTGCGTCAGCCGAACCAGGACCGGCCCTACCGCATGCCCCTGTGGCCGATCGCGCCGGTCGTCGCGATCGTCATGTCCATCGGCGTGCTCACCCAGCAGGAGCCGAGCGACCTCGCGGTCGCCGGAGGGCTGGTCCTCATCGCGGTGCTGTACTACGTCTTCTACCTGCGTCCGCGCGTGCACACCCACATGCTCACCCTCGACCCGGTCCTCTATGACGAGGGGAAGGGGTCGACCGAGTCATCGGGTAGCGCGCAGCAGACCACACACATCTCGCAGAACTAGGGAGAGACCAGTTGAGCGAGGCTCGGGGCCATACCCTGGCCCACCACGGATCCGTTGGGTTCGACGCCGTGGACTTCACCGCGGTCGATGAGATCTTCGCGCGATTCCACGCCGATGGCGCCGGTGCTCCCGGTGTGGCGTACGGGATCGTCCACGGTGGTCGGGTCGTTCACGGCGGCGGCTACGGCCTGGTCGGTTCCGAATCCCCGGGGACACCGGGACCGGCCACGGTCTTCCGCATCGCGTCGTTGAGCAAGAGTTTCACCGCGGCCGCCATCCTCTCGCTGCGGGACGAGGGCGTGCTCAGGCTCGACGATCCTGTCGGAGAGCACGTCCCGATGCTCGCGCGATTGCCGCGGGCCACCCGCGACTCCCCGCCGATCACTGTCGCGGACTGCCTCACGATGAGCGCCGGACTCCCCACCGACGACGCCTGGGCGGACCGGCAGGAGGAGCTGACCGAGGAAGCGCTCGGCGCGCTGCTGTCCGCCGGGATCGGGTACACAGCGACCCCCGGCACCCGCTTCGAGTACGCCAACCTCGGTTACGTCTTCCTCGGCCAGGTGGTCGAGTCGCTGACCGGGCGACCGTTCACGCAGGTCGTGTCCGACAGGTTTCTTCAGCCCCTGGGGATGTCCTCGACGACCTACGACTACCGGGACGTGGCGGGGGAGCGGCTGGCCACCGGCTATCACCGTGTCGGCGATCGCTGGGAGCCCCAGGCGTTCACGGCCCCGGGCATGTTCTCCGCCATCGGTGGTGTGCTCAGTACGGTCGAGGACCTCGCCGTCTGGGTCCACGGCTTCGCGAGCGCGTTCCCCGCACGCGACGAGCCCGAGGGCGGCCACCCGCTGGCCAGGGCCACCCGCCGGTCGATGCAGCAACAGCACCGGGCGATCACCCCGCTGGTGTCGATGAACGGGCACGGCCTGCCCGACGCGCGCACCGGGGAGTTCCCCTGGGGGCTGTCCGGTTACGGCTACGGCCTGTTCGTCGAGTACGACCCCAGGTGGGGGGAGTTCGTGCACCACATCGGCGGCTACCCCGGGTTCGGCTCGCACATGCGATGGCACCGGGAGACCGGAATCGGGGTCGTGGCCTTCGGAAACGCCCGATACTGCCCCGTCTATGAGCCGGCGGACGCGGCGCTGCGCCAGGTCCTGGACGCGGTCGCCCCTCCGTCACGCACCGTCGTGTCGTGGCCGGTCGTGCATGAGGCGCGGCAGGTGGTCGATCGCCTCGTCGACGGAGACGAGTCCGCGGTGCGCGATCCCGTCTTCTCGCCCACCCTCTTCCAGGACGAGCCGGCCGCGGCACGCTTGACGGCGCTCGACGAGGCGCACCAGCAGGTCGGCGCGCTCACCGGTCCGGCCGAGCGACTGAGCGCCGCGACTCCGGGGCATCTGGTGTGGTGGCGGCCCGCTGAGCATGGGCGGATCCGGCACGAGATGTGGCTGACCCCCACCGTGCCGGCGAAGGTGCAGCGTCTGCAGGTCGACGCGGTGCCGGACCCCTCGCCGGAGTTCGCCCCGGTGATCGAGTGCGTCGTCGAGGCCCTGGCCGGTAAACGACCGGACTGGCCCGAGCATGTCGCCCCGGCCGGGGACACGACCCCGGAGGAGCTGGTCGACGAGCTCAGCCGTGCCCGTGACCTGATCGCTCCCGTCGGCCCGGCCGCGGTGATCGGCGCCACGTCTCCCGACGACGTCGTGATCGAGTGCGTGGGCCGGCAAGGCGCCGTCGAAGTCCGAATGGCACGTACAGGTGATCGAGTGCGTCTCGATCTGGCTCTCCGGCGGACGCCGGAAGATTATCTGCTCCGTCGCGACCAGAGGTGAGACGATCACGCCGGTCGAGGGGAGACCTCGACCGGCGTGTCGCCACGAAACGGCTCAGACCACCGCGCCCGACCCTTCGCGGACGTTGGGCGCCCGCCGCTTGCTCTTCTGCTGGGGAGGCGGCTGCTTGCTGAACCGCTCCAGCTCGATCGCCGCGGGCCCGGCCAAGAACATCGACGACAGTGTGCCGACGAAGATGCCGATGAGCAGCGCGATCGCGAAGTCCCGCAGGGAGTCGCCGCCGAGCACCGCCAGCGCCGCCACGACGAATATCGTGCTGCCGCCGGTGTTGACCGTGCGCGGCACCGTCTGCAGGATCGCGGTGTTGACGATGCGGTCGAACGGCGTCTTGCGGTTCGCCGGCCACAGTTCCCTGACCCGGTCGAAGATGATGACCTTGTCGTTGACCGAGTAGCCGACGATCGTGAGCAGGGCGGCCAGGAAGACGCCGTCGATGGGTTTGCCCAGCCAGGCGAACGCGCCGACGACGGCCAAGGTGTCCACGAACAGCGCGGCCACGCTGGCGGCGCCGAACGTCCACCGGAACCGGAACGCGAGGTAGACGAGCTGCGCCGCCAGCGCGACGCCGAGCGCGATGAGCGCGTTCCTGCGCAGTTCCGCACCCATGCTCGGCCCGATCAGCTCGTCACGCTGCTTGGTGACGTCACCCACCCGCTCGTCCAGTTGCTTCTCGATGCGCACCACGTCGTCGGCGCTGATCTGCCCGGTCCGTACGGAGATCGCGTCGCCCGACATCTGCACGACGGCCGAGGGGAACCCGGCGTCCGACACCGCCTGCCTGGCCGCCCCGGCGTCGACGGTCCGGCTGGTGGCGAACTCCATGATCCGGCCGCCGGTGAACTCCACGCCGTAGTTCAGCCCACGGGTGAAGACACCCAGGGCCATCACCACGAGCAGCCCGGCCGAGACGGCGAGCCAGACCCGCCTGCGCGACATCAGGTTCGGGTTCCGCCGGGTCAGCCAGGTCCGCACCCGGCCGACCGACGCCAGACCGGACGCCTTCGGTCCGATCCGGCCGATCACCAGGTGGGTGAGCATCCGAGTGATGACCATCGCCGAGAACATCGAGACGATGACGCCGATGGCCAGCGTCACCCCGAATCCCTTGACCGGTCCCGACGCCAGCCAGAACAGCAGACCGGCCGCGAGCAGGGTGGTGATGTTGGAGTCCGCGATCGCGCTCCAGGCGTTCTTGTACCCCCGCTCGAGCGCGGCGCGCAGGCCCCTGCGGGGCGACTCGTGGTATTCCTCCCTGGCCCGTTCGAAGACCAGCACGTTGGCGTCGATCGCCATGCCGATCGCCAGCACGAAGCCGGCCAGGCCCGGCAGCGTCAGGGTGGCCCCGAGCAGCACCAGCCCCGCATACGAGATCAGCGCGTAGCAGCCGAGGGCGACTGCGGCGAGCACACCCACCAGGCGGTAGATGACGCCGATGAACAGCGCGGTGAGGAGCACACCGAGGATTCCCGCCTTCGCGCTGGCCTCGATCGCCTCGGCGCCGAGCGTCGGGCCGACCGTGCGCTGCTCGACCAGCTCAAGCGGCACCGGGAGCGAGCCGCCCTTGATCAGCACCGACAGGTTCTGCGCCTCCTCCATGGTGAACGATCCGGTGATCTGGGTGGTGCCGCCGGAGATGCCGGCGTTGCAGCCCACCGTGTCGTTCACTTGGGGCGAGGAGATGACCTCGTTGTCGAGCACGATGGCCACCCTGCGTTTGGGGTCGCCGATCGGCTCGCAGGCCGCCTTCCCGGTGAGCTCCCGCCAGGGGCCCGCCTCCTTGAAATCGATGGTGACGAACCAGCCGAACCCCATCTGGGGATCGGTGTACGCCGAGGCGTCCGTGACGTCGGCCCCGCTGATGGCGACCGGGCCGAGCTTCAGTTTCTGGCCGCTCTCGTCCGCGACGGCGTCCTTGTCGCCGTCCTCGGCGGCGCCGAGGACGGGGTGGAAATTGAGCTGCGCGGTCTTGCCGATGACCTCGGCCGCCTCACGCGGGTCGAGCACGCCGGGCAACTCGGCGATGATCCTTTTCTCGCCGGAACGGACCAAGGTGGGATCGACGACTCCGAGGGCGTCCGCCCGGCGCCGGAGCACGTCGAGAGCACGGTCGGTGGCCTCAGAGTCCGCCTTGACCGTGGGAGAGTCCCTCGTCTCGAAGACGAGCTGGGTCCCGCCGCGCAGATCCAGACCGAGGCGCGGAGCCAGGGTCAGGGCCAGCGACAGCGAGGTCGCGATGACGGCAAGCGCCGCCAGCGCACGCCACAAGGGCGCACGTGACATTCGAGCCTCCACAGGCTTGTCGTTATGGGAAACGTGTCACTGCGCTGTGGAGGGTGGCGCGCGCGCCGGGGCGATCGACGTGCCCGGAGGCACGGGCAGGCCGGGGCCCGCCATACCGTGCTTCCCCATGGCGAGGAGAGCGCGGTGCGGCCCGGCGCCGGCAAGTACGGCGACGCCGCCGGACACGGCGTACGGGCCGGTCCGCGCCTGCAGCCGGGGCATCCTGTGCTGCTGGTCCACCCCGGGGGTGGACAGGTCGTGCCACTTGTGCGCCGGGTCGGCGGGCCCGGCGTGGAGGGCCGCGACGGAGGCGGCCCGGTGGGCCGAGGTGAGCGCGTCCGTCGGGGTCGCGCCCGCCAGAAGGAACACGGGCAGCAGAAGGAGCAACGCGGCGGTCAGTCTGCTCCGCATCGTTTCTCCTCTCTGCTCAGCAGGCCACCGTAGCCTGGGTCGCTCCGAACGCGCGCCACGATGAGCCGTCCAGCGCGCCTCGGCCTACGGCGGCGAGCGGACGCGGCCGGGCGCGTTTCGCTTTCGGAGTGCCGATACACCGATCTGGCCAAGCCGGTCGCCGACCGGAGTGAGGCGGTCGAGCGGGAGAACGACTACATGCCGAATTTCGCCATCTAGCGCCACTTTTCGCGCTTAGCGGTGCCTTCTTGGAGATTTGTCCATATCTCAGAATTATGCAAATTTGGAGGGTATTCCGGCGACGCTCTTGGTGTCAGCTTGGGGGCCAGTCCGATTGCTCGGACCGCTCACCCCCCATGCAGAGGAGTCACCGAGAGTGAATCCCACGATGAGGTCGGGGGCCGTCGCCTTGCTGGCGGCGGTCGCCTTGACCACAGCCTCGCTCACAGCAATGCCCGCCGCCTCAGCGGCCGGGGCCGACGGCTCCCAGGCCGCTGCCCAGGCCGCCCCGCCGCCGTCGCCGGCGTTCGCTCAGCCGGACGCCCAGCAGCGCAAGAACGCCGTCGCCAGTGCCGGCAAGGCGCTGGCCGCCGACACGGCGGCGCTGCACGCCTCGGCCGATGACACCTTCCAGCTGGTACGCGACATCGCCGGCACCCGCGGCCTGCAGTACCTGACCTACCAGCGCTCCCACCGCGGCGTGCCGGTCTACGGCGGCGACGTGGTGGTGGCCACCGACTCCTCCGGCCAGGTCATCGAGACCGTCACCACCGGCCAGGAAACCACGCTGAAGCTCGACGTGACGGCCACCGTCACCGCCGATGCCGCGGCGGGCACCGCCCGCGCCCAACTGGCCGCCGCCGACAGCGTCGCCACCCCCGAGCTGGTGGTGCACGCCACCACCGCCCGGCCGCGCCTGGCCTGGGAGGTCGTCGTCACCGGCACGGCCAAGCACGGCGGCCCCAGCGTGCAGCACGTGTACGTGGACGCCAAGAGCGGCAAGGTGATCGACGCCTGGGACGAGGTGCGGGACGGCACCGGCAGCAGCAATTACCACGGCACCGTCACACTCGCGACCTCCGGGTCCGGCAGCTCGTACTCGATGACCGACCCGAACCGGCCGGGGCTGCGCTGCGGCGGGCAGGGCGGCACCGCCTACACCAAGAGCAGTGACAGCTGGGGCAACGGCTCGGGCACCGACCTGGAGACCGCCTGCGTGGACGCGATATACGCCGCGCAGGTCGAGTGGAACATGCTGCGCGACTGGCTGGGCCGCAACGGCCACAACGGATCGGGCAGCTCCTTCCCTGCCCGGGTCGGTCTCAACGACGTCAACGCCTACTGGAACGGGTCCTACACCAACTTCGGCCACAACCAGGCCAACAACAAGCAGGCGACCACGTACGACGTGGTGGCGCACGAGTACGGCCACGCGATCTTCCAGTTCTCCGGCTCCGGTGGCGCGGGCAGCGGCAACGAGGCCGGCGGACTGAACGAGTCCACCGGTGACATCTTCGGCGCGCTGACCGAGCACTTCGCCAACGAGCCGGCCCCGTACGACACGCCGGACTACCTGGTCGGCGAGCAGCTCAACCTCACCGGGACCGGCCCGATCCGCAACATGTACAACCCGAGCGCGCTGGGCGACCCCAACTGCTACAGCGCCTCCATCCCCAGCACCGAGGTGCACGCGGCGGCCGGCCCGCAGAACCACTGGTTCTACCTCCTCGCGGAGGGCAACAACCCCGGCGGCGGCAAGCCGACCAGTCCGACCTGCAACAGCACCACGGTGACGGGCATCGGCATTCAGAAGGCCGGCCAGATCTTCATGGGTGGCCTGAACCTGAAGACCACTCCGTGGACCCACGCCAAGGCCCGCGTGGCCACCCTGAACGCGGCCAAGTCGCTGTTCCCGAACGGCTGCACCGAGTTCAACGCGGTCAAGGCGGCCTGGGCCGCGGTCAGCGTCAACGCCCAGTCGGGTGAGCCGACCTGCACGGCCGTCCCGGGCAACGACTTCTCGGTCTCCCTCAGCCCGACCTCCGGCAGCGTCCAGACCGGCCAGTCGACCACCACCCGGGTGAACACCGCCGTGATCTCCGGTACCGCCCAGCCGGTCACTCTGAGCACGCGTTCGCTGCCCAACGGCGTCACCGCGTCGTTCAACCCGGCCACGGTCACCGCCGGCCAGTCCTCCACGCTGACCCTGTCCGCCTCCTCCACCGCCACGGGCGGCACCTTCCAGATGACCGTCGTCGGCACCGCCGGATCGACCACCCACGAGGCGACGTTCTCCTTGACCGTCGGCCGTGACCAGCCTCCGGCGAACGACTTCTCCGTCTCGGTGAACCCGTCGTCGGCCTCCGTGCAGGCCGGCCAATCGGCGACCGCGACCCTCGGCACCCAGGTGGTCACCGGCAACGCGGAGTCCCTGGGGTTGTCGGTCAGCAACGCGCCGGCCGGGGTGACCGTGACCTTCAGTCCGTCCACCATCACCGCGGGGCAGACCTCGACGGTGACGATCGCCACGTCCTCGACCACCACGGCGGGGACCTACACGATCAACCTCAACGCGGCCGGCGCGTCGGCCGGCCACTCGGCGGCGTTCTCCCTGACTGTCGGCGGTGGCGGTGGGGAGACCACCTGGGCGACCTGGACCTCGTACAAGGCGGGCGACGTCGTGACCTACAACGGCGTGCGCTACCGGTGCCTCCAGGCGCACACGTCGCTGCCCGGCTGGGAGCCGCCCAACGTTCCCGCCCTCTGGCAGCCGATCTGATCAAGGGGCTCCGGTCAGGGGAACCCTGATCCGCGGTTCTGCTCGATGACAGGGCGGGCGGCCATCCGAGGGCCGCCCGCCCACGTCGTCACGAGGCCGGAGCTGCTTCGGCGCGGGCTGGTCCGGCACGAACGCGGCTCCCGCCTCCGTCACGTGTACGGCCTCCTGATCGGCGGAAACACATGACCAGGGACGGCCGGGGCCTGGGCTGCCGGGCCCCGGCCGTCTCGCCGTCGGGGGCACACCCGCAGGAGGAGTCCGTTTCGTCCGGAAGGACGAGATCGGTGCACGCCCGGCTGTCTATTCTGTGCGCAGGAGGTGACCGGGTGGCGATGACCGAGAACGCGCTGGGCGGCGACGGCGAGGGTGGTGAGGCGGCGGCCGCGGTGCGGCAGGCGGCCGAGCCCTTGGGCTGGCTCGATCCGATACGGGCCCGTCCCGGCGGCCGCCTCACTCTGAAGATCGTCGTCGGTGTGCTCGGCGCGGCGCTCGTCGTCGCCGGCCTCATCATGGTGCCGTTCCCCGGGCCCGGCTGGCTCGTCGTCTTCGCCGGGCTGGCCGTACTGGCCACGGAGTTCGCGTGGGCGCACCGGCTGCTCGGCTTCGCCAAGCGAACGGTCACGGCCGCGACCGACTGGCTCAAACGCCAGAACTGGTTCGTCCGCATCGTGGCCGCCCTGCTGACGGCCGCGCTCGCGGCCGCCATCGTCTGGATCTCTCTCAAGCTCACCCTGGGCATCGACCTGATCGAGCAGGCCGGGCGTCTTCTCGGTTGACACTCTCACCGGCCGGCGGGGGTTCTCGTCCGGCTGACGCGCCGACCACGACCACGACCGGGATCGGGACCGAGACCGGGCCGCCGTCGCGGTTCGCGCTTCGGCGAACGGCGAGCACGCGGCCCGGCACCGGAAAGGCGTCTCTCAGGACAGGACGACCGGATCGCCGTCCAGGTACGGGCGCTCCACCGCGAACGGCGGATGGGCAGGCTCCAGCACGATGTTCCGGCTGGGCGTGGGCACATGCCGGAGATCATGCGTGATCAGGATGGTCGTCCGCCCGGCCATGAGCCGTCGCAGGAGCTCCATGATCCGTGCCGCGGTCGGCGCGTCCAGGCCGGTCATCGGCTCGTCGAGGATCAGCACGGGCGCGTCGCGCAGGATGGCGCGGGCGATCGCGATCCGCTGCCGCTGCCCGCCCGACAGCAGCCGCCCCCGCTGCCCGATGGGGGTGTCGTACCCCTCCGGCAGCGTGCGGATGAAGCCGTCCGCGTCCGCCGTGATCGCGGCCCGCACGATCTCGTCGGGGTCGGCCTCCGGACGCCCGTAGGCGATGTTGTCCCGTACGGTCCCCGAGAAGAGCAGGTTCTCCTGCTGCAGGATGGTGATGTTCTCGCGCAGGGACCTGCGCGGCATCTCGCGGATGTCCACGCCGTCGAGCAGGACGCGGCCCGCCGTCGGGTCGTAGAACCGGAGCAGCAGCTTGGCGATCGTCGTCTTACCCGCGCCGCTCGGCCCCGTGCAGACGACGAGCTCGCCCGGGGCGGCGGTGAAGGAGAGGTCGGTCAGCGTCGGCCTGGTCCGGCCCGGATAGGCGAACACGACGCTCTCGAACTCGATCCGTCCGTGGGCACGGGAGTCCACGACGACGATGTCTCCGGATGCGGTGCCGTTCGCCTGGACGGCCGTCCTTCCGGACGCGGTCGCGGACTCAGCGCCCCCGGCGGCCGCTCCCTTGCCCGCCGCGCCGTCCTCCCCGGCCTCGGAGAGGCCGTCGTACGGGTCGGTGACCATGGGCTTGGCGTGCAACACCTCGATCACGCGGTCCGCGCCGGCCGCCGCCGACGACACGCTGAGCGCCAACTCCCCGAGCCCCTGGAACGTCGGATACAGATAGGCCAGGTACGCGGCGAAGGCGAGCAGCCCGCCGATGGTGAGCCGGCCGGAGGCGATCTCCCACGCGCCCACGCCGATGATCACCAGCAGGCAGAGCGTCTCCACGATCTGCGCGGCCGGGCCGTACAGGGCGGAGAGCCGGGCCCGCGTCACGTTGGCGAGGAGCCACTTGCGGCCCTCCTCGTGCAGGCGCGCCGCCTCGGCGTCCTGCCGGTTGTACGCCTGGACGAGGGACTGGTTGGCCAGGCTCTCCTCGATGACGCTGTTCATGGCGCCGTTGCTGGAGCGTTCGCGGGCGGACGCGTTGCGCAGCCGGGACGTGAACCCCTTGGAGACCAGCAGGAAGAGCGGGACCATCGCGAACGTCACCAGCGCGAGATCCCACCGGATGAAGAACGCCGCTCCGGAGAAGAGCACCGCGCCCGCGGTCGTGGTGATGATCCGCACCAGGCCGGAGCCGACGAGCTCCTCGATGGCCTCGATGTCGTCGGTCAGGCGGGCCATCAGGTCGCCCAGGCGGCGGTTCTCGAAATAGTCGGGCGTGAGCGTCTGCAGGTGGGCGAACACCCTGTCGCGCAGCCGCAGCAGGAAGCGTTCCCCCGCGAGCGCCGTCGCGTAAGCGCTGGAGAAGGAGAGCAGCCCGGCCAGGACGCCGACCCCGATCCAGGCTCCCGCCGGAATCCAGAAGGCGCTCAGTCTGCCGCTGGCCAGGACCTCGTCGGTGATGACCCCGAACAGGCCGATCACGCCGACCTCGCAGACCGACGCCAGGACGGCGGCCACCACGCCGGCGACGAACAGCCGGCGTACGCCGCGGGTCTGCGGCCAGAACTCTCGCAAGGTTGTGCGGATCGAGATGATCGGCGCGATGATGCCGGGCGCCTCGTCCTCCGGGGCAGACGCATTCTCCTTGGACGGGGGTGCGTTGTGTCCAGGTGCGGGCGCGCCGTCCCCGGAACGGGACACGCTCTCTCCAGTGGGGTGCCCACGGACCTTGGCCGGGTCGGTCACTTCGCCGGAAGGAGACTGCGGCCCTCGCGAAGTCCGCTTCGCCAGGTCAACACTGCGGTCCTCGCTCCTTTCCGCTCCGCTCCCTCGGTCCCGGTGAACGTGTGCGGACCGCGCGCGATCTCGCCGCCGGGGTTGGTGGTCGGGCCGGATGAATTCCACCGTGTCGTCGGACGCGGGGTCGCGGCCTCGCCGGTCCGCAGTGTGGTCCGCGACCGCGTCGCCCGGCGACGTGTCGGTCGCCGTCAGGTTCGGGTTCGGGTTCGGGTCAGGTGTCGTGATCGCCACACGCCGTTCCGCGGTCGTTCTGTCGGGGCGGGCCGCCGGTGCGGGGGATGCCGGGGGCCCGGCGTCGGCGTGCGGCGCGTACTCCTCGTCGGACGATGGGTTCAGTTCCACGTGAGATACCTGCCTCTGTGATGGCCGAGAGCCGGCGGGAAAAACCCGCCGGCTCTCTTTCTTCAGATCAGCCAGGGCCTACCAGCATCTGCGCCAGCACCGGCGACGGCAGCCGCAGCGGCGACGACGGCGGCAGCCCCAGCCGCCGCCCCAGCCGCCTCCGCAGCCGCCTCCGCAGCCGCCCCATCCCCAGGAGCTGAACTGCCCCGTCGGAAAGACTTTGGTAAGGCTCATAGGTGCCTCCCTCAGACTGGTTTCCGTGATCTTTCAAATGCGACACTACCACCCTTAGCGCAGCAAATCATTTGAAATGCGGTCGAATCGACCAGCTTTTAACTGGCGGCCGAATGTGAATTATTCTGATTTAGTGTCAGCAAAGAATCTTGCTCATCCTGTTTGGGTGCGCGGGTGCATTGCCCCTGCTTGACGGGGATGGTCGCCCCCGTCGGTCGGTGTGTCGCGGGGGTGCGGCAGGTGCTCGCCGGTGTCCGGTATCGGGCAAGGGGGAAGTGTCGGACTCGCCCGGCATTTCGCGACCGTTCCCCGACCTCTCAATGGTGAGTGGAATAACCGGTCACTGGCATTTACCCGGGATGTCAACGCATTCCGGGTAAAGCAGGCGATCGATGTCTAAAGAAGCGGTTCCGCGGACGCCCTTGCGGGGAGGTCTGTACGGCTTCCGCCCCCGTCGTTATGATCGCGATGGCCTGACATAGGGGTATTCGTCGGAGGCGAGATGTCGGAGCTGAAGCGCGTTCCCGACGGGATCGACACCTCTGTGCCGAGTTCGGCGCGCGTGTACGACTACCTCCTGGGCGGCACGGACAACTCCGCCCTGGACCGGATGGTGGCGGAGAAGCTGCTGTCGGTCGCACCGGCCGCGCGCACCGTCGCCCGGGCGACCCGGGCGTTCCTCGCCAGGGCCGTCCGCTACGTCGCCTCGCAGGGGATCCGGCAGTACGTCGACCTCGGCGCGGGCCTGCCCACCTCGCCGAGCGTTCACGAGATGGCCAGGGAGTCGGTCCCGGACGCGCGCGTCGTCTACGTCGATTACGACCCCCTGGTCAAGATCCGCAACGACGCGACGTTCGCCGCCGATGAGGGCGTGATCACCCTGCGGCGCGACGTCCGCGACCCGGAGGCGATCCTCGGCGACCCCGATCTGCGCGCGGTCGTCGACTTCGGGGAGCCGGTGGCCGTGCTGCTCCTCGGCGTCCTGCACTTCGTCTCCGACGACGAGGGCGCCCATGACATCGTCGCCGCCTGGCGTGGCTGCATGGCGCCGGGCAGCCACGTGATCATCTCCAACCTGGCGGCGGACAGCGACCCCGAGGCGCTGGCCCGGCTCGCGGCGGCGACGGCGGGCAGCCCGGCCGAGTCGACTATCCGCTCCCACGACGAACTGGCCCGCTTCTTCGATGGGTTCGCCCTGGTCGCGCCGGGCCTGGTGCCGGTCCAGGAGTGGCGGCCGTCCCCCGAGGAGCCCGCCATCGGTGCGAAGGTGGTCGTGGAAGGCGGCGTCGGCGTCCTGTCCTGACCCGTCCGCCCGTACACGACCGGACGGCCTCGGCGTCAGGAGACGGCGTCCGCCCTGGTCGCGATCCCGTCGAGCACGCACGCGAGGCCGAACTCGAAGCGTTCCTCGGGGTCGGCGTCCTCGGCTTCGGCGACCCTGCGGGCGAACTGCGGATAGGCGCCGCTGTCGATGACCTCGCGGATGTAGGGGGCCACGCTCTCCCGCCACTGATCCTCGGTCAGGCCGGAGCGCCGCTGCGCCTGCTCCTCGGCCAGGTCCCGGGCCACCGCGCCGAAGACGTACGCCCGGACCGTGTCGACCACGTTGGCGGCGAGCGTGATGTCGGGGGTGAGCGCGAACCCGCGACGGCCGGACGGTCGCGGGCGGAGCCAAGGGGACCGCCGAACCCGATCCGCGCGCCGCGCGACCCTGACCATCGGCCGGGGAGCCGCGCACATGGCGCGACGCCGAATCAGCGGACGGATCAGCGCACGGATCTCAGGCGCAGGACATCAGCGGTCGCGCGTCAGCGTGGCGTGCATGAAGAACGGCGAGTCCTTCGTCACCTTGTTCTCGCCGTGTCCGGCGTACTCGAAGCCGAGCGTTCCGTCCTCGTTGAGCGTGAGGAAGATCTCGCCGTTGCGTACGCAGTTGCCGCGCATGCTCTTCCGTTCGAGCCGTGCGATCGAGTCGGCGATCTCGTTGAGCTCGGACGTGCCGGTGCAGCGGTAGTCCAGGAACTGCTCCGTGGCGGTCCTGCTTCGTTTCTTTATGGTCAGCACCAGCCGGTCGTGCGCGCCGGGGTCGTAGTCGACCTGGCCGCGCCACACTCCCGCGTAGCTCGCCGGGAATTCGTTCGCGTGCTTGCCCCCCGGTCCGGATTTGGACGTGGGGGAGATTCCCGGAGACGGGAGCGGCGGATCGGCGGAGGCGGAGGAAGCGTGCGGCGTCGGGGAGCCGGTCGTGTCGAGGATCTCCCGCCCCGTCGGGCCGAGTGCGGTCGTCCCGTTCCCGCCGCCGGTGGGTTCGCGGGAGTCCCCGTTCCCCGCGCCCGGCCAGAGCAGCACGCCCGCCACCACGGCCACGGCGAGCGCGGCGGCTCCCGTGCCGGCGAGCAGCGCGTTCCGGCGGCGCACGCCGTACCCGCCGGGCGCGGTGACCGCGCCGTCGTGTGTCCCGCCGTCGTGCGTACCGGCGGGTGGGACGGTGGCACGGCCGTCGCCGGCTCCCCGCTGCCGGGAGTCGGGCGCCGGCGCGGTGCCCGAAAGAGCGGCGGACGGCTCCGCGTGCGCCCGGGGGAGCGGCAGCTGGGGCGCGTCCGGGGCGGCGGACGGCGGGGCGGCCGTGGCGGGTGGCGGTGCGTCCGCCGTGGGCGCTTTCTCCTCGGCCGGTCGGCCGAGCAGCCGCATCTGGATGTCGAGGATGGACGGGCGCTGCGCGGGATCCTTGCGCAGCGCGTCCGTGACGATCGACCGCAGCGGCTCGGCCAGATCGCCGAGGTCGGGTTCGCGGTTCATCACCCGGTTGATCACGGCGGGTACGGAGTCGTCGCCGAAGGGCGGCCGCCCGGTGGCGGCGAACACGATCACGCACCCCCACGCGAACACGTCGCTCGCCGGCGTCGCCGTGGCTCCCCCGATCTGCTCGGGGGACATGTAGGAGGGGGTGCCGACCAGGCCGCTGCTTCTCGTGGTCGCGTCCAGGTGCCGGGCGATCCCGAAGTCGATGACCCGGGGACCGTCCGAGCCGAGCAGGACGTTGGCGGGCTTGAAGTCACGGTGCACGACCCCGGCCTCGTGGACGGCCGCCAGGGCGGTCGCGGTCGAGACGGCCAGCCGGTGCAGCGCCGTCCCCGATCGCGGCCCGGCCTGCTGGAGCGAGGGGCCCTCGACGTACTCGCTCACGATGTACGGAAGGTCGGCGTCCACGTCGGTGTCGAGGACCTGCGCGACGCAGAAGGGCGCCACCCGGCGGGCGGCGCTGATCTCGCGGACGAGCCGCCCGCGACTCTCGCCGCCGGCCCATCCCCGGTGCAGGACCTTGACCGCGACGTTCGTTCCGTCGGGCGCGCGGCCCAGGTAGACGACTCCCTGACCTCCCGCGCCGAGCCGGGACTGCAGCGCGTATCCGCCGACCTCGCGCGGGTCGTCCGGAAGCAGCGGCTTCTCCACGCCGAACCCTCCCCTTTTTGCCCCCGCTTTACCTTAGATCGGTCCTGCCGTACGGGCGAAGGGCTCGGCTGCACGAACGCGGGAAAAGGGGGCGGCCGAGGGGAGGGGAAGACGGCGGAAGGCGGGGCGCCAGGCGCCCCGCCTTCCGGTTGGTCAGGGGACTTCGGCCGGTGGCCGGCGTCGGCGCGCGCCGGCGGAGGACGATGCCGGGTGGCGCGCGGAGGAGGTCAGAGGTAGAGACCGGTGCCGTGGTCGGTCTGCGGGGTCGCCACGGCGTGCAGGTCCCGCTCACGCATCACGAGGTAAACCTGGCCCTGGACGTCGACTTCGGACTGCTCCTCGGGGTTGAACAGCACCTTGTCGCCGACCTTCACCGCCCGGGCGTTGGCTCCGACGCCGTAGACCTCGCCCCAGACGAGCCGGTTGGCCATCTTGACGGTGGCCGGGATGACGATGCCCGCGTTGCTCCGCCGCTCTTCGGTCTCGGGGTCCGCCTTGACCATGACGCGGTCGTGGAGCATCTGGATCTCGAATTTGGGGTCAGCCACTCTCGCAGTTTACGCGGGCTCGAGCATCGGGAGTGAAGTGCGCCTATCGGCCCATGGCCAGCTTGTAGCCGGTGCCGGAGGTCCGGTAGACCCGCCCGGTGCCCCACTTGAGGACTTCGAAGTTCACGTGGACGCTGTTGGAGCGGACGCCGGTCAGGTCGGCCATCATCTTCTCCGACAGGTCGAGGATCGCGGGGATGTCGTGCTGTCTGACGGCCCATTCGGCGGGACCGAAGTCCTCCACCACGCCGATCGCGCTCTTACCGTTGTAGGTGACCTTGACCTTGGTGCCGAGCGGCCAGTACGGGCTGGCGATGGTCTCGTAGCGCATCGGCTTGCCGGAGGCGGTCTGCGCGTCCCAGAAGGAGGTGGCGGTGGACTTGCCGGAGGGGAGCTTCGGCTTGGCCTTGGCCGTCTTGGCGCTCTCGGCGGTCGTGGCCTTGGCGGCCGTGGTCTCGGGGGTCGTGGTCTCGGTGGCGGTGGCGGCGCTCGTCTCGCTCGGAACGAACTTCACCGGCTGATCCGCCTGGGCGGCGGTGACCTCACCGGTCGTGGTGGGGGCCGCGGTGCTCGCGCCGCCGGTCTCGGTGCCGGTCTCGGTGCCGGACTCGCCGGTGCTCCGGCTCTCAGCGGACGGATCGGCCTGGGGGGTCGAGGAGGTCTCGGCAGCGGACGGCGACTGGGCGATATGCGCCCTGTCGGCGCCCTGGCCCGGCGACATCACCACTGCGGCGGCTGTCACGCTCCCGATGAGCGTGAGACCAGCGGTCACGGTGACGATCGCCTGGCGAGCTCGCTTCTGCATGGGCATCCTTTCGCTGGATCGCGACTCGGACCCGGAGGGGGCCGGGGAAGAGCGCCGCCGCGAGAGGACGTGCGGGCCGCCATCGGGGGATCGACGGCGGACCTGGTTCCGGGCAGGCCAAAGCAGAGGCCCGGCGAGGTGTGGACTGGGGGGACTCCGGGGGGACGGAGGGACACGTCATCTCAGGAGGTTTGCGACGGCATTGCGATTTTTGGGGATTAAGTTCGCAAGAGGGCTTTGCGTGGCACGAGTATAGGCAATCAGGAGGTAAAGCGGACAAACCAGCACAAACCGGAGGTAGATCTTCCTTTGCGAGTTCCGCCTCGAAGAGCGCCTTCCTGGCATGATCGAGTCCACTCGGACGAAGGAGCGGTCATGCCGTACACGGGCTGGGAATGGATCAACGAGCCCCGCGACTGGGCGGCGGGAGAGGCACTCCGTGTCGTGGCCGACCCCGGCACCGATTTCTGGCAGAAGACCCACTACGGCTTCACGCACGACAACGGCCACATCTTCGGGCGGGTCATGAACGGCGACCTGCGGATCACCGCCACCTTCGAGCTCGACTGGAGCGAGCAGTACGACCAGGCGGGGGTCGCCCTCCGGATCGACGAGGAGAACTGGATCAAGGCGGGGGTCGAGCTGGTCGACGGCGCGCCGCTGGTCAGCGCCGTCGTCACGCGGGGCTGGTCGGACTGGTCCGTGGTCGCGGCGCCGGACGGCTTCCGCTCGGTCACCGTCGACCTCGAACGGACCGGCGACACCGTGACCGTGCGCTACGGGCTCGACGGCGCGGCGCCGGAGCGGATGCTGCGTCTCGCCTACTTCCCGCCGGACGTCCCCGCGTTCGCCGGAGTGATGTGCGCCGCTCCGACCGGGAAGGGCTTCGAGACCCGGTTCGGACCGGTGTCCCTCACCTGAGCCTCCCGCGCCGGCCGGCGCACCGCGTAACAGTGCGGCGTCCGCCGAAGTGTCGGCCGCCTACGTTGACGCCCATGACGACCGACCATCTGACGATCACGCCGAGCGTCCTCTACTTCGGGACGCCGGTCGCCCTGTTGTCCACCGAGAACGAGGACGGCTCCTTCAACCTCGCACCCATGTCCTCCGCCTGGGCGCTGGGGCAGGTGATCGTGCTCGGTCTCGGGAAGGACAGCCAGACCGCGCACAACCTCGCCACCCGTCCCGACCTGGTGATCAACCTCCCCGAGCCGGCGCAATGGCCGGCGGTGGAACGCCTGGCCCCGCTCACCGGCCGCGACCCCGTCCCCGCGCACAAGCAGGGCGCCTTCCGGTACGAACCGGCCAAGTTCGAGGCGGCGGGGCTGCGTCCCGAGCCGTCGGAGACGGTACGGCCGCCCCGGGTGGCGAGCTGCCCGATCCAGATGGAGGCGCGGGCCGCGCGGGTCCAGCCCGACGTGACCGGCGAGTTCCGGGTGATCGAGGCCCACGTGCTGCGCGTACACGCGGATCCGCGCATCGTCGTGCCGGGCACCCAGCACGTCGACCCCGCGGCCTGGAGCCCGCTGATCTACAGCTTTCGGCACTACTTCGGCCTCGGGCGGGAGTTCGGGCACACCTTCCGCTCGGAGACGGCCCACTCGGAGACGGCGCTGCTCAGCGCGCGGGGAGCGTGAGCTCGGCGAACACCGCGCGGTGATCCGTACGCGGGAGCGGGCGGACGCCGAAGGACCGGGTCGCCACGTCAGGAGCGACGAGGATGTGGTCCAGCGTGACCGGAGGGATGCTCCACCCGTTGAAGCGCCACGGCTCGTACGGCCAGGTGGCGGCCAGGCCGTTGCCCGTCGTGGCGGCCGCGTCCCGATAGCCGGCATCCAGCAGACGGCGCATCCGCGCGTGATCGAGGGTGGCGTTGAAGTCCCCGGCGAGGATCCGCACCGGACCGCCGGGCACGGGCAGGGGCAGGGCCGCCAGCCCCTCCGCCCAGCAGGGGGCCTTCGCCGCGTACCGGGGCGCGCAGGGATGGACGGATACCACCGCGACCTCGGGAGCGCCGGGCACGCGTACCGTCGCCACCCCCTGCCGGAAGTCGCCGAACCGGATGTGCCGGCCCGGAGCGACCGGGTGGCGGCTGTAGATCCCCGACCCGTGCGCGCCGGGCTCGGACACGTCCACGCTGTACGGCAGCAGCGCGTCGATCCCGGCCGCGCGCAGGCCCGTGGCGGCCGAGGGAGTGAGCTCCTGCAGGGCCAGCACGTCGGGACGGAGCTCCCGTACGAGGGCGACGAGCTTCTCCGGCGGGACCGCCCCCTTCTTGAGGTTGGCGGACAGGACTCTCAGCCGGGGACCGGCGGCGGCCGGGTCACCGCCCGGGACGGTGCGGGGCAGCACGCAGGCCGCGAGCGTGGCGGCCACGGCCAGGCTCACCACGAGGGCGGCCCATCGGCGCGTCAGCAGCGTGAGCAGCGGAAGGGCCGCCGAGGCGAGCGCCACGTAGGGCGTGAACGCAACGGCGCGGATCCACTCGAAGTGCACGTCCGCGGGGATCAGCCGGAGCACGGCCCACGCCGCGAAGGGCGCGATCGACGCCCAGACGAGGACGCCGGCCCACCGCCGCCGTGTCCGCCGACGCCCGGAACGCGGATCGGGCGTCGCGTCGCTCGGGCAGGCCGCCCCGGACGTGGGTGTCGACTCGGCCGGTCGGGCCGCCGGCAGCGGCTTCGCCTGGTCTCCCGGAAGGGCCTCGGCAGATCGCGGATCGGACATCTGAACGCACTCTCCCGTACCTGAGCGAGCGACCGCGGAGGAAGGCAGGGATTGATCTTATGTGCCGGACCTTCATACTGTGTTGCGCGTTCCAGAGGAAAGGTCGGTTGATGGTCAGGCTCGCCCCCTATGCTCGGTTCCCTTGGCCGCTCCGATGGCTGCTCCGTGTTTTGACCGTTCTGCTGGTCCTCGCGCTCGTGCTCGCGGGCGTGGTCACGTGGACCGTGCGGCGGTCGTTCCCCCAGGTGAACGGTGAGATCAGGCTGCCCGGCCTGGCGGCGGACGTCAGCGTCCTGCGTGACCGGTACGGCGTCCCGCAGATCTACGCCGACACCTCGGCCGACCTCTTCAAGGCGCAGGGCTATGTCCACGCCCAGGACCGCTTCTGGGAGATGGACTTCCGCCGCAAGACCACGGCGGGCCGCCTCTCCGAGCTGTTCGGGTCGTCCACGCTCGACATCGACAAGGTGGTGCGCACGCTCGGCTGGCGCCGTACGGCGGAGAAAGAGATCGAGCTGCTTGAGCCGGAGGCGCGCACGGCGCTGGAGGACTACGCGGCCGGCGTGAACGCCTGGATGGAGCAGAACCAGGGGTTCGCGGCCCGGAGCCTGGAGTACGGCGTGCTCGCCCTGACCAACCGCTCGTACGAGCCGGAGCCGTGGACCCCCGCCGACTCCCTCTCCTGGCTCAAGGCCCTGGCCTGGGACCTGCGTTCCAACATGGGTACGGAGATCGAGCGCGCGATCGACGCGTCCGCGCTTCCGCTGGACCGGGTGGAGGAGCTCTTCCCTGACTACCCCTTCGACCGGCACCGGCCGATCGTGACCAGAGGAGCCGTACGCGACGGCAAGTTCAGCCAGGACGCGGACGAGAAGCCCACCGCCGGAACCCCGGCCCAGCCCGCCCAGCCGTCCGCGACCGAGGCGCTCGCCCGCGTCGCGAAGGTGCTCGACGCCGTCCCCAACCTGCTCGGCACGTCCGGCGGCGATCAGGCGGGCATCGGCTCGAACTCGTGGGTGGTCAGCGGCAAGTACACCGAAAGCGGCAAGCCGCTGCTGGCAAACGACCCGCACCTCGGGCCCCGGATGCCGTCGATCTGGTACCAGGCCGGGCTGCACTGCCGTACCCGCGGGCCGGTCTGTCCCTACGACGTCAGTGGCTACACCTTCTCCGGCGTCCCCGGAGTGATCATCGGGCACAACAGCAAGATCGCCTGGGGGTTCACCAACCTCGGGCCCGACGTCACCGACCTGTACGTCGAGCGCGTGCAGGGCGACACGTACGAGGTGAAGGGCTCGCAGGTTCCGCTGCAGACACGGGTCGAGCAGATCAAGGTCGCGGGCGGGAAGACGGTGGAGCTGCCGGTGCGCTCGACCGCGCACGGGCCGATCATCTCGGAGGTCCTCGGGAACGCCGGGGAGGCGTTGCCGGGCGCCGCCGCCAAGCTCGGCAAGATCGACAAGGGGATGGCCGTGGCGTTGCGCTGGACCGCGCTCGACCCCGGCCGTACCGGTGACGCGATCTTCATGCTGAACCGGGCGGAGAACTGGGAGCAGTTCCGCGCGGCGGCGGCGAAGTTCGAGGCCCCCGCCCAGAACCTGATCTACGCCGACCTGGAGGGCAACATCGGCTACCAGGCGCCGGGCAAGATCCCGGTCCGCGCCGACGGCGAAGGCACGTGGCCGGCCGCGGGGTGGACCGGCGCACAGGAGTGGACCGGTTATATCCCGTTCGAGCAGCTTCCGCACTCGTACAACCCGCCCGAGGGCTTCATCGTCACCGCGAACAACGCCGCGATCAAGCCCGACTACGGCCCGTTCCTCACGACGGACTGGTCGTACGGCTACCGCTCGCAGCGGATCGTGGACCGGATCACGCAGGCCATCGGCGCGGGCAAGATCACCGCGGACACGATGCGGGACATCCAGATGGACTCGCGCAACGGTCTCGCCGAGGTGCTCGTCCCGCACCTGCTGCGGATCGGGGGAGGGGACACCCGGCTGCTGAAGGGGTGGGACTTCACCCAGACCCGGGACTCCGCCGCGGCCGCGTACCACAACGCGATCTGGCGGCACCTGCTCATGCGGACGTTCGACGACGAGCTGCCGGAAAGCGTACGGCCGGGCGGCGGCGACCGGTGGTTCGAGATCGTCGCGAAGCTGCTCGACGAGCCGGACTCGCCCTGGTGGGACGACGTGCGCACGAAGGATGTGACGGAGACCCGCGACGACATCCTGGCGGCGGCGATCAAGGACGCCGGGGCCGACCTGCGGGAACGGCTCGGCGACGACCCGGACGCCTGGCGCTGGGGCGACCTGCACACCCTGGAGCTGACCAACGAGACGTTCGGCACCTCCGGCATCGGCCCGGTCGAGTGGCTGTTCAACCGCGGCCCGCTGCACCTCGCGGGCGGCAAGGACGCGGTCGACGCGACCGGCTGGGACAGCGACAGCGGCTACGAGGTCGTCTGGGTCCCCTCGATGCGGATGGTCGTCGACCTCGCGGACCTCGACCGTTCGCGCTGGATCAACCTGACCGGGGCCTCGGGGCACGCCTTCCACTCGAACTACGACGACCAGGCGGAGCTGTGGGCCGACGGCCGCCTGACCGCCTGGCCCTTCACCGAGCAGGGCGTACGCCGGGAGGCGGTGGACACCCTCACGCTGACTCCGTCAGCTTCTCGGCCCTGAAGTGAAGGGCCGAGCTTGCAGCTCCTCGCCGTAAGCAGAGCCGTGCGCCGGTCACGGCACTAGCGGGCGGCGACGACCGAGGTGATCTCGCCCAGCGGGAAGTCGAGGTAGTCCCCGGCCTCCTCGCACCACGCGTCGAGGACGCCGTCGCGCAGCTCGCCGTGGCTCACGGTGGCGGTCACGCCGTCCGTCAGCGTGATCAGCGCGCGTACGCCCCGGTCGACGACGAAGCCGAGCAGCGTCTGCTGCGCGGTCGGCAACCGGATCGCCCGGCGCCCGATGACCGCCCACGTCCGGCCCGGCGCCCGGTCGGGCGTCTCGCCGCCACGGCGGGCCCCGCTTGCTGCGAGCAGCCTCCGCGCGTGCTCACGCGGGTCCGGCACGTCCGGCGGGAGGTTCGCGAGGCCGTCCAGCAGCCCGTACGGGTGGGCAGGGACGTCGGCCTCGGCGGTCCGCCCGCCGGGGAACAGGATCAACCGGCCGTCGCGCGGGTCCGGCTCGCGCTCCCCGTCGCGCTTCCCCTCCCGGTCACCGGTCCGGTCCGGGGTGTCGTGGCCCGGGCGCGGGCCGCGGCGGACGGCGAGCCCGCCGAAACCGTCGGGCACCGGGGCGTACCCGGCCTCGCGCAGCGCGGCGAGCGTCCGCTCGGCGGTCGCGCCGCTCGCCAGAACGGTCGGCGCCAGGAGGCGGAGGCCGAGCCGGCCGAGCTTGCGATGCGCGTTGATCTCGGCCAGCAGCGCGGGATCCGAGCCGAGGACGACGCAGCCCACCGAGGCCACGGTGACCTCGCCGTGCCTGCGGGCCACGTCCCGGACGAGGTACACGAGCGGCTGGGGCAGCGTGCCCACCTCGGCGAGCGCGTCGAGCAGCGTGTCGGCGCTCTCCCCGGCGTCCAGGGCACGCCGAACGCTGGCGGGGCCGAACCGCCAGACCGACGCCGCTCCCTGGGACTCGCGGTCGGCGGTGCGGTCGAGCAGGGACGCCAGCTCGGCGGAGGGCGGGCCGGTGACGACGGCCGTCAGGTCCGCGCCGAAGAGCGCCGTGCGCTGCGCGCTCGCCAGCGCCTTGGCCGACCGCTCCGCCAGGGCCGGGTCGTGCTCGACCTCGGCGACGGCGCTGTCGTTCTCGCCGCCCGCGACCGAGCCGAGCGCGGCCAGCGCCCGGCCCAGCGCGGTCAGGGCCGGGCCGGAGCACAGCCCGAGCAGCGCGGCCTCCTCCAGAACGGCCGGGGCACATTCGGCGAGCAGCTCCCTGTCGAGCAGTGGCGCCCGCCAGTGGACGGCCTGCACGAGCTCCGGAAACGTCGCGAAGCCCTGGCCCTCGGGGATCTCCGTGAGCGCGCCGAGCAGGGCCCGGCGGATCCGGGCGATCGTCTCGCCCTCGGGGTCGTCGCCCAGCACGGTCGCGTACCGCTCCTGGACGCGGCGCAGGGACGACCGCTCCATCCGCCACCAGGCGGCCAGCAGCACGCGGAGCCGGGCCGGGCCCTCCGACAGCCGCCACCGGTCGAACCTGTCGGTGGGGACGAGCCCGCCCGCCTCCTCGTCCAGGCCGATCAGCCGGGCCACGGCCGACACCTCGATCAGGAGGCGGGCCTCCGCCTCGGCGCAGCCGGTCTCCTTGGCGACGCGCTTCACCTCGCGCACGCCGACGCCGCCGCCCTTCAGCAGGGGCAGCGGCGTCTTGTCGATGTTCTCCAGGACGGCGGTCGCGCGGTCGAGCAGCCGCGGCGCGGCCAGGCACATCTCGTACTCGACCGCCTCCGCGTCGACCGCGACGGTCGCGAGGTCGGGCGGACACGGCGTGAACGGCGGGTGGTAGTCCGGCCCGCGCAGGGCCAGCGCCACCTCCCGCGGCATTCCGGCGACCCCCCACTGCGTACGGAAGAGCAGGCCGCGCTCGACGGCCCATTTCTCCGGGGTCCCCGGCGTGATGAACAGGTCGCCGTTCACGCTGCGGATCGGGCCGTCCCAGGCGAAGTCGTCGAGCATGCCGATCGTGCCCTCCGGCGCCTCGGCGACCAGGGAGGACAGCAGCTCGGCGTCGCTCAGAGCCGCCGACATCCGAGTCATCATCTGGCGTCTCGTCCCCTGGGGCGGGACGCCGAGGTTGCGGCACATCCGCCGCAGGCCCTCGGCGTTCAGCGTCCATGATTCGAGGTACGCGGCGAGCGGCTCGCCGAGGCCGCACGGGGCCGTCCACCAGTGGGCGAGTGCTCCGGCCAGCCCGATCCTGCCGTCGGCCTCCGGCCAGGCCAGGGCGTGGTCGTACAGGCGGTCCAGCCAGGGGATCGTCTCCGAGACGCTCACGCCCAGGAAACGGGCGAGCCGGTCCTCGCCGGGACGGTCGCCGAGTGCGAGGCACGCCTGCACGATCTCCAGGGCCGGGAGGGGAAGTGTGCGCATGACCTCCATGACGGCGAAGTCGCCGGCGAGCCGTTCGGCGAGGGCGTCAAGCGTGCGGGGCCATGGCGGGATGAGGGCGTCCGGGCGGTTGCCCAGCACGCGCGTGAGTCGTTCTTCGTCGAGAGCGGCCAGCCAGCCGGTCAGGTGATCGTCCATCAGACAGAGCTCTCTCGGGAGTCTCGGGAGGGCCACCGTAATCCAGATCGCGGGCCGCGGGGGGCCGGGCGACAGAAATATGAGCCCCTGTTTGACTCCTGACGAGATCGGCCCGGAGGCACGGCGCCCCCGGCCGCGCCCCGCTCCGGCGCGGCCGTAGCGGCGTCTCGGCGTCGTGCACGAGCGCGGGGGAGGGGACGGGCCGGGGAGAGAAAGTCGGAGCGCGCACGGCGGGCGGACGCGGCGATGGGGAAGCGCGACCGGGTGAACCGGTCGCGACGGAGTCAGGCGGAGAGGACGGCCCAGACGGCCTTGCCCTGGGGCGCGAGTGGAGACCAGCCCCAGCGCAGGCTCATGGACTCGACGATGTGCAGTCCCAGCCCGCCCGGCTCGAACGGAGACGGATCACGCAGCACCGGGGCGGCCGAGCCGGGGTCGGTGATCGCGCAGGTGACCAGGGGTCCGCGGCGGATCAGCGACAGCCGTACGACCTCGCGGTCGCGGTGGCGCGGCGCGGCACCGAGCATGAGCCCGTGCCGGAGGGCGTTGGTGGCGAGTTCGGAGACGACGAGCTCCATGCCCTCGGCCAGCTCGCCCATGTTCCAGCCGGCCAGCGTCCCCACGGCGAAACTGCGGGCCGAGTGGATCGACTCCGCGCTCGGAAGCAGGACGAATGTGGCGCTTGCGGCGGCGGATCCGGGGGCGAGAAGATCACGCGCGGGTTCCGGCCACCAGCCGAGGGGAGGCCACCAATCGAGCGCCGACCACTGGGTTTGGCCACGAGTCAGGTTCGCGGACTGCACGAGATCATGATGGTGCACGGTCGCGTGCATGTGCAAGAGCGGATGCACGTGCATTTGGGGGATGCACGCGCTACGGTTACCCCCAATACACCTCTGGGACGAAGGGGGCGATCTTTGACAGACTGTGACTCAGTCCACATACCGGAGGAATAGCACGTGTCGATAGATCCGCCTGGATCCGGCTCCACCGTTCGGCGAATCATGCTTGGTGCGAGCCTTCGCAAACTGCGCGAGGACCGGGGACTGACCCGGGAGGTCGCGGGATTCCATATCCGCGCCTCAGAATCCAAGATCAGCCGGATGGAGCTCGGCCGGGTCGGATTCAAGACACGTGATGTCGAAGACCTGCTCACGTTGTACGGCGTCCACGACGACGCCGAACGCCGTGGCCTGCTGGAGATGGTCCGTGAGGCCAACACGCCCGGCTGGTGGCACAAGTACGGCGACGTACTGCCGAACTGGTTCGTCACCTTCATCGGACTCGAAGAGGCGGCGAGCGTGATCCGCACCTATGAGGTGCAGTTCGTGCCCGGCCTGCTCCAGACGGCCGCGTACGCCCGCGCGGTGATCCGACTCGGCTACCCGGACGACCCGGAGGAGTCGATCGAGCACCGCGTCCATCTGCGTATGCAGCGCCAGGAACGGCTGCGGCAGAAGGGTGGGCCGAGGCTCTGGGCGGTCATCGACGAAGCCGCGCTCAAGCGCCCCATCGGTGGCAAGGGGATCATGCGGGAGCAGCTCCAGCACCTGCTGGAGGTGTCGATGCTGCCCAACATCACCGTCCAGGTGATGCCGTTCCGCTTCGGCATGCACGCGGCGGAGGGAGGGGCGTTCACGATCCTCCGTTTTCCCGAGGCCGATCTTTCGGACGTGGTCTACGTCGAGCAGCTGTGGGGTGCGCTGTACCTCGACAAGCGTGAGGACATCGATCCTTACCTCACCGCCATGGAGCAGTTGTGCGTGGAGAGCACCACGCCCGGGGGTACCGCCGAGATCATCGGTGATCTTCTCAGAGAGATGTAAATGCAGACATATAACGGGATGCCGGCCACTGACCTGACCGGGGTCACCTGGCGAAAGAGCGTTCGGAGCAACTCGACCGGCAACTGCGTGGAGCTCGCCGAGCTTCCCGACGGCGGTGTGGCCGTGCGGAACTCGCGATTCCCCGAGGGGCCGGCGCTCATCTACACACGGGACGAGATTCGAGCGCTGGTGCTCGGAGTCAAAGACGGGGAGTTCGACGGGCTTCTGGTGTAACGCCGTTTTTACGCGACCACGTACGGCCTTAACCGGCTCGTGCGGAACCGCGTAACACGCGTCCGGCAGATTGGGTCCCACACCATCGTGAGATCAGGGGGCTCGCCATGCTGGATCAGATGACTTTCTACCCCGTTGCCGACGACGTGCTCTTCGCACCCGGTGGCCGCGTCGTGATCCGCACATACGGCGTCGCCACGGCGGCGGGGTCCACCGACGGGCGACCCCGGCCGGTGGCCTACCGGACGTGGGTCACCGGGGTCCGGGACCAACCCAGATACTGGCATTGGGGTCATTTCGAGGACGCGCGAACCGGCCACCGCGAAGTCCTCGAATGGCTGACCGGCCGCGGCCCCCGGCCCCAGCAGGTCGCGACCGGCTGAGCTCGCGCCGCGGCCGGGCGCCTGAGACGCGTCAACGGCGCCGCGTCCTCAGGGGAGCCGGAAGCGTCAGGGAACCGGGGCGTTCCACCGCAGGACGGCGGGCTCGCCGTGCTCGAATCCGAGCGCGGAGTACGTCCCGGTGTCCAGGCGGAAGAACCGCCCGTCGCCGGCGGGCAGGCCCAGCCAGCGGGCGGCGAGCACGCGCAGGAAATGGCCGTGCGAGACGAGCACGACGTCGCCGTCGGCGGCCCGGATCCGGGCGATCACCTTGTCCGCCCGCTCGCCCACGTGCGTGACGCTCTCCCCGGGATGCGCCGCGTCGCCCGGGACGACGCCGTCGCGCCAGAGATACCAGCCGGGGCGCGTCGCGCGGATCTCCGGGGTGGTGATCCCCTCGTAGCCGCCGTAGTCCCACTCCCACAGGTGGGGATCGGTCTCGACGGCCGAAAGCCCGGCGAGCCGGGCGGTCTCGCGGGCCCGCCGCGCGGGGCTGGAGAGGGCGAGGGCGAACGCGCGCCCCCGCACCACCCGGCCGAGCGCGCGCGCCTGCTCCTCGCCCCGCTCCGTGAGCGGCAGGTCCGTCAGGCCGGTGTGCCGTCCGTCCCTGCTCCATTCCGTCTCGCCGTGCCTCAGCAGAATGACATCCATATGGGCATCATCCCGGCAGGGCGCCGCTCGCCGTCGCCGGGTCACGCCCAGGAACGGTCAGGGCCGGGTTGCCCGACCACGCCGCGCCCCTACGGGTGAGCACGAACAGGCCCGTGATGAGCACGCAGGTGGCGAGTGGCGGGAGCAGCCCCACGGTGAACCCGGTGACCATGAGGGTGGTCAGCCCCGCGCCGATCATGAGGGTGCCGACGACCACGATGCGGGCCGAGGCGGTGCCGGGCGGCTCCTCCATCCGGCCGAAGAGGCCGACCAGCGCGAGCAGCACGACCGTCAGCGCCGCCAGCCAGAGCGGGATCCGCGCCCACCAGGAGGCGGTGCCCACCTCGGGCGTGTCCGCCCCGAACCCCAGGATGGCGATCCCCGACACGATGACCAGCGCCGTCATGTGCCAGAGGTAGAGCGTCATCATCCGGGGGGCGAGAACGCGGAGCAGCGTGTCCACCCGGCCGCCGCGGGTGATCCGGTCGAGTGCCGGCCGCAGCAGCATCGCCAGCCCGAGCTGCCCGACGAACAGCGCCAGCATGCAGGCGCTCGGCGGGGCCATGTTCGACACCGCTCCGGGCATCCCGATCATGTGCGGCGGGTACGGCCCCGCGGCCACCATCCCGGCGACCATGCCGAAGCCCGCGACCGACAGCGCCAGGGCGCGCCCACCGCGCAGCCACTCCAGCCGGCCCTCGGCGTACAGGAACCCGACCTGGTGGACGGCGAGCCAGACGAACAGCACGTTCAGGTAGCCCGCCTGCTCCAGCCCGGAGAACCGGACCACGTCCACCAGCACCGCGCCCGCCGCCAGCGCCGGAAGCACCCGGCGGGCGGGCTGCCGCGACAGGTACGGCGTGGTCACCACCGCCAGCAGATAGACCGCGAGGAACCACAGGAGCTGCCCCACGGTCCGGGCCGCGACCGCGACCGGCTGCTCGGGCACGTCGAAGGCCCCGAGAACGTAGGGGAGCGGCAACCAGACGAACGCCAGCGGCAACACCGGCCAGGCGAGCCGCCGCAGCCGTCCCGCCACCCAGAGCCCGGGCGCGCGCCCCTTGTTCCGGGCGGAGCGCCAGCTCATCGCGTTCGCGGCGCCGCCCGCGAAGAACACCAGCGGCATCACCTGGCTGATCCAGGTGATCATCGGCACCCCGGCCAGCGCGTTCCCCGTGGACAGCCGCCCGCCGGCGTAGACGAGCACCGGCATGGTCCAGTGCTGGACGACGACCAGGACCATCCCGAAAACGCGCAGGATGTCGACGAACCTGTCCCGGTGCGCGGGGCTCGGCGGCACGCCGGCACGGGATGGGGGGAGCATGGTCAGTGACATGGGGGAATTCGCCTCCGCTGGGGATCAACTCCTCAAGCATTGCGAAAAACCCCTGCTGGGCGCAGCGGTGCAGTCCCCCGTTCTGATCGTTCGGCCAGGACTACCACCGGGGGTGTAGCCAGCTACACCATCGCCCTCCGGAAGACCCGACCATGCAGGTGCCCCTCCCGGCACTCTTTGCCCCGTCGCGTCGCTCCGTCCGGGCAAACCTTGCCGGTCACGGCACTAGTGCGACAGGTAGCTGAGCACGGCCAACACCCGGCGGTGCCCGCCGTCGCTCGGCGGCAGCCCGAGCTTGACGAAGATGTTGCCGACATGCTTGTGCACCGAGCGTTCCGTGACCGTCAGGTGCGCCGCGATGTCGCCGTTCGACCTGCCCTCGGCCATGAGGGCGAGCACCTCGCGCTCGCGCGGGCTCAGCGCGTCCACCGGATGGCGGCCCTGCCGTACCAGCAGTTGGGAGATGACCTCCGGGTCCATGGCCGTGCCGCCGCCGGCCACCCGCCGCAGCGCGTCGACGAACTCCGAGATCCGGCCGACCCGGTCCTTCAGCATGTAGCCGATGCCGCCCTCGCCGCTCGCCAGCAGCTCGGTCGCGTACGTCCGCTCGACGTACTGCGAGAGCACGAGGATCGGCTGGCCCGGGTGCCTGCGCCGCACCTCGACGGCGGCGCGCACGCCCTCGTCGCTGAAGGTCGGCGGCAGTCGCACGTCGACCACGGCGATGTCGGGCCGCTGCTCGTCGACGGCGCGCAGGAACGCCTCGGCTGTGTCGACCGTCCCGGTCACCTCGTGCCCCTCGGTGCGGAGCAGCAGCGCCAGCCCCTCGGCCAGCAGCACGTTGTCCTCGACGATCAGCACTCTCACCGGCACGGCAGCTCCACAGTCAAGGTCGTCGGCCCGCCGGGCGGGCTGGTCAGCCGGGCGCCCCCGTCGAAGGCCGCCGCCCTGCGCCGGATCCCCCTCAGGCCGGTGCCCGCGGTCTCGTCCGCCGCGCCCCGGCCGTCGTCGGTGACCACGACGGTCAGTCGCCCGTCCGTCTCGCTCAGCCGGACCGACGCGGACGACGCGCCGCTGTGCTTGGCCACGTTGGTCAGCGCCTCCGCCACGACGAAGTAGGCCGCCGCCTCCACGGCGGCGGGTAACCGATCGACGCCGTCCGTCGCGGTCGTCACAGGTACCGGACATCCGGCGGCGAGGGCGGCCACCGCGCCGGGCAGTCCGCGGTCGGCGAGGATCGGCGGGTACATGCCGCGGATGATGCCGCGCAGCTCGGTCATCGTCTCCTCGGTGCTCCGCCGGGCCTCCGAGACCAGCTCGGCCGCCTTGGCGGGGTCGTTCGCCATCATCCGCTCGGCGATGCCGAGGCGCATCGCGATCGACACCAGCCGGGCCTGCGCGCCGTCGTGCAGGTCGCGCTCGATGCGGCGCAGCTCCGCGCCGTGCGCGTCGAGCGCCGCCGCCCGGGTCTCGGTCAGCTCGGCGACGCGTTCGGCCAGCCGTACGCGCTCGGGGGTGGCGAGGACCAGCCGGGACAGGTGCGCGTCGGCGGTGGCCAGCAGGGGGATCGCCCACAGCGCGATGGCGGTGAAGGCCGCGAAGTGGACCGGCACGACGGTGATCACCTTGAACCAGCTGTCGATGGGGACGCCGGTCAGGTTCACGGTGTGTTCCGCCGGCACCGCCCACCACCAGAACGGCAGGCCCAGGTCGAACCCGAGCGCGCCCCACAGGGCGATCGCCAGGATGGGCAGCACCATGCCGGCGACGAGATGGAGGGCGAGCCAGCCGATGTCCCGCCAGGTCATCGGGTCGTTCAGGGTCTGCAGGGCCCGGTTCAGCAGGCCCGAGCGGGGCCCGTACTGCGCCGTGACCGGCCGGCCGAGCCATCGGGAGGCGAGCCTCCTGGCGAGCCCGGTGACGGCCCGGTTCACCCGCGTCGTCACCGGCAGCAGCAGCAGGCCGACGAACGTCACGCTGAGCACCAGCGACAGGAGGAACTGCACGAGAGCCAGCACGCACAGAGGGACCAGCAGCAGGCTGAGAAGCAGGTGGCCGGTCGCCCGCGCGGCCAGTCTCGCGCGCTGAACGATGCCTCCCACGGGGGCAAGACTATTTGGTCAGTGGTCCGGTTGATACCGTTCATCCCGACGCACGGCGTAGCGAAGTCCGGTGAGAGACCGGCGCTGTCCCGCAACTGTGAGCCCCTGTCCCCAGGGGGCGAGCCAGGTCGCCTGCACCGTGCGCCGACGCCATCGACCCTCGTGGAAAAGGGTGATCCGTCAATTGACACGGGTCTCTCCAATTCCCGGTGATCCCCCTGGAGGACTTCGTGTCGCCGCTACGCACGACCTTCGCGGGCGCGTTGCTGGGTGTCGTCGTCCTGGCCGGTTGTGGCCAGACGGACGGCACCACAGGAGCCGCGCCCTCCGAGAGCGCTACCGCTTCGGCGCCCGCCGCGGGCTCCGCCTTCCCCGTCACGGTCCAGGCCGGCAACGGAGCGGTGACCATCGCCAAGCGCCCCGAGCGCATCGTGTCGCTCTCCCCGACCGCTACCGAGACCCTGTACGCCGTGGGCGCCGGAAGCCAGGTCACCGCCGTGGACGACCAGTCCAACTACCCGGCGGAGGTGCCGAAGACGTCGCTGTCGGGGTTCAAGCCCAACGTCGAGGCCATCGTCGAGGCCAAGCCGGACCTGGTCGTGCTCTCCAACGACATCGACAACGTCGTGGCCGGGCTGACGAAGGTGGGCGTGCCCGTCATCGTGGAGCCCGCCGCCAACACGCTCGACGAGGCGTACGACGAGATCATCGACCTGGGCGCGGCCACCGGCAACGCGGAGAAGGCCGCCGAGGTGGTGGCGGACATGAAGCGCGAGATCGACCAGCTCGCCGCCGCCGCGCCCAAGGACAAGAAGCTCACCTACTATCACGAGCTGGACACCACGCCCTACGCGGCGACGTCCACGACCTTCCTCGGGCAGGTCTACGGCCTGTTCGGGCTGGTCAACGTGGCCGACAAGGCGCCCGACGCGGCCGGCGGCTATCCCAAGCTCTCGGCCGAGTTCGTCGTCAAGGCGGATCCGGAGCTGATCTTCCTCGGCGACACCAAGTGCTGCGGGCAGAACAAGGACGCGCTCGCCAAGCGCCCCGGCTGGTCCGGCCTATCCGCGATCAAGAACGACCGGGTGATCGAGCTCGACGACGACATCGCCTCCCGCTGGGGGCCGCGCGTGGTGGATCTCGCCAAGGCGATCGGCGAGGCCGTCCAGAAGGCCGCGAGCTGATCGCGTCATGAGTGCCGAGCCGCCCCACGCCGATCCGCTCTGTGCTGATCCGCTCTGTGCTGATCCGCTCTGTGCGGATTCGCCGCGGTCCGACGTGGACCAGGAGGGCGACGGGCCCGGATCCAGCCGTTCCGGCGCAAGACGGTCCGAGACACGGCCGTCCGAGGCGGCGCGGTCACGGCCGGGGCGGCTCCGGACGGAGACACTGCTGGTCGCGGTGGCCCTCCTGCTCGCGAGTATGGCCGTCGGGCTGCTCGTCGGCGCGGCCGACATCTCGCCCAAGGGGATCCTTTTCGCCCTGCTCGACCGGCTGCCGTTCGTCCACCTGGACTCGGGGCTCGCGCCGGTCGACCAAGGGCTGCTGTTCCAGCTCCGGCTGCCGCGCGTGCTGCTCGCCGCCCTCGTCGGCGGGTTGCTGGCCATCGCGGGCGCGGGATACCAGGGGGTGTTCCGCAACCCGCTGGCCGACCCGTACCTGCTCGGCGCGGCGGCCGGCGCCGGGCTCAGTGTGACCCTGGTCGTCGTGTTCCTCGGCGGGGACGCCGGAGTGGCGATCGTCCCCGTCGCCGCGTTCGTGGGCGCGGTCGGCGGCGTCCTCCTCGCGTACGCCGTGGGGAACACCGCCGGTCGCGGGGGCGGGACCGCCACGCTGGTGCTCGCCGGCGTCGCGGTCACGTCGTTCCTGACCGCGATCCAGACCTTCGCGCAGCAGCTCAAGCTGGAGGAGCTCCAGCGCATCTACTCCTGGATCCTGGGCGACGTCGGCGGAGGCTGGGAGCAGGTGTGGATGATCGCGCCGTACGTCGTGGTCTCGACGGTCGTGCTCCTGCTGCACGGGCGGCTGCTGGACGTGCTGTCGGTCGGCGACGAGGAGGCCGCCGGGCTGGGGCTGCGCGCGGGCCGGGTCCGGTTCGTGGTGCTGCTCGCCGCCTCGCTCGCCACGGCGGCCGCGGTGGCGGTGGGCGGGCTGATCGCCTTCGTCGGGATCGTGGTTCCGCACGTGGTGCGGAGGCTGGCGGGCTGGTCCTACCGCATCGTGCTGCCGATCTCCTTCCTGGGCGGCGGGGCCTTCCTGGTGCTCGCCGACACGGTCGCCCGTACGATCCTCGCCCCGGCGGAGCTGCCGATCGGCGTCGTCACGGCGTTCGTGGGCGCGCCGTTCTTCGTCGCGGTCCTGCGCATGACCCGGAGGGTGGGCACGTGAGCGGCCGCCGTACCTACCCCCTTGAGGTCACCGACCTCGGCGTCCGGCTGGACGGGCGCGAGGTCCTCTCCGGCGCCGCCGTCTCGGCGGCCGGAGGGGAGTGGCTGGCCGTCGTCGGTCCGAACGGCGCGGGCAAGTCCACCCTGCTCAAAGCCATGATGGGACTCCTGCCGCACACCGGCGAGGTCGTCGTCGGCGGCGTCCGGGTCCGGGACCTGAAGCCGCGCGAGCGGGCCAGGCTCATCGCGTACGCGCCGCAGAGCCCGTCGCTGCCGCCGGACATGACGGTGTTCGACTACACCCTGCTCGGGCGCACGCCGTACATCCCCTATCTGGGGCGGGAGAGCGCCGCGGACCGGGAGATCGCCGGCGCGGTGCTGGAGCGCCTCGACCTCGCGGGCTTCGCGGCCCGCCCGCTGGCGCACATGTCCGGCGGCGAGCGCCAGCGCGTCGTCCTCGCCCGGGCGCTCGCCCAGCAGGCGCCGGTCCTGCTGCTGGACGAACCGACCACCGCCCTCGACCTGGGACACCAGCAGCAGGTGCTCGAACTCGTGGACCGGCTGCGCGCGGGCGACGGCCTCACCGTCGTGACGACGCTGCACGACCTGAGCCTGGCCGGGCAGTACGCGGACGCGCTGCTGCTGCTCGCGGGCGGCCGGGTCGTCGCGTCGGGCCCTCCCGCGCAGGTGCTGACCGAGCCGCTGCTCGCCCGGCACTTCGGCGCCCGCGTACGCGTGGACGCCGAGGAGGACGGACGGCCTCTCGTGCGGTTGCTCCGCCCCGATGATCGATAGGTTGCCCGGCATGAAGATGACGCTGGGGTACCGGCACGAGGACGGGGCACGGCTCGCGTCGCTGCTGTGGGAGTTCGGCCCGGGGTGGCGGATGATCTCGTCGGCGATGCTCGGCGGCGGCATCGGCCCCCGCGCGTGGGTGCTGAACGCCCAGGTCGTCGCCGCCTACGCGCGGATGGACCCACTGGATCACCTGGCCGAACTCGCGCCGCCGGGCCCCGGGGCCGGGGTGGGGATGCTCACCGCGGCGTCCGTGGACCGGTACGTTCAGGCGTCGGATGGGGGAGTGGAGGCGGTCGCCACGGTGGGGCTGCGCGTCCCCACCTGGGCGGCGTCGCCCGAGGGCAGGCCCGACCCCGAACTGCGTCCCGCGCTCGCCGACCCGGCGACGTTCGATCCATTGCCGCCTGACCGGGCCCCGCACACGCCTGCCCTGCCCGATCACCCACCGCTCGACCCGGCTCCCGGCGACCCGGCACCGCGCGGCTCCGCGCCGTCCGGCCTCCCCGCACCGGGGACGATCAACATCGTCGTGGCGGTTCCGGTCGCCTTCACCGACGCGGCCCTGGTCAACGCCGTCATGACGGTGACGGAGGCGAAGACCCAGGCGTTGATCGAGGCCGGGTTCCCGGGCACCGGCACCGCGTCCGACGCGGTCTGCGTCGCCGTACGGGACCACGGAACGGGGGACGGCCCCGGCACGGGCCGTGCGGCATGGCACGGCGCGGAGGCCGGACCGGAACTCTTCGGCGGCCCGAGATCGATCTGGGGCGCCCGCATCGCGCGCGCCGTCCACCGGGCCGTCCTCGCCGGATCCCGGCAGTGGACGGCGACCCACCTGGGCTAGCTCCGTTTTCCGCACATCGGGACGAGTTGCTGATGTGACACTCGCTCGGGGCCGGCCGGGTCGATTGGGCGAAGAGCCGGCCACCCCACTCATCGCTGACCGTCCAGATGACGATCCTGGGCCGGAGTACTCTACTGCTGATCTAGCACGTAGTGGCCATGCCAGGGCGGAGGCGGCGATGAGCGCCGAAGACCGGATCGAACGGGCCAAGACGCTCTATGAACAGGCAGTGTTCAGCGGCGACGCCAGCGTGCTGGCCAACGCCGAATGGGGCCTGGACGCGGTGGAGGCCGATGCCGCGTTGGCCCGTGGGCGGATCCTGCATGCGCGGTTTCTCAACGAGCGCGCCAGCGCTGGCTCGTCACCCGTCGAGGACCCGGCTGAACTGCCGTTGTTTGAGCGTGCGCTCGAGCTGTACCGGGCGCTGGGCGACGCGCGCGGCGAGGCCGAGGCGTTGTTCTGGATCGGCTGCCTCCATCAGGTCATCCGGCGTGACAACGAGACTGCGGTTCCGGAGCTGGAGCAGTCCTGCCGGCTGGCGGCGCAGGTCGGCGACAAGCCGACCCAGTCCGAGGCCCTTCGGCACTTGGGCATCGCGGCACACATGGCCGGTCGGCTGGATGAATCGCGCGAGCGGCTGGAAGAGTCGTCGCGGCTGCGCCGGGAGGTCGGGGCCCTGCCGGGTGTGGCCGCCAACATGGTCGGGCTGGCCTACATCGCCGCCGCTCAGGACCGGCGGGCGGACGCGCTCGCGACACTCGACGAGGCGCACGCCATCGCACAGGCGCATGGTGCCCATGCCATCGTGCGGCAAATCGAGCAGGCGAGAACGGAGATCTAGTACTCCAGCTGGGCTGGATTGCTGATCGAACTGGAGGAGGTCGTCGAATCCATCACCCGATATTGCCGACGAACGTCAGGGCAGGACTCTAGATATTCCATGAAGGAATACCGATTATTTGCTCGAGTTGCATGTCACGAGTGATGGCGTTATCGAACTTGGCGTCAGTGACATCGGTTAGGCCGTGCGGCGGGGTGCCCGTGTTGACGCTGCTGAATTGTGCCGCGGTCAGGTCGGTGTCTCGCAGGTCGGCCGCCCGCAGGTTACAGCCGGCCAGGCTAACACCTCTGAGTGATGCGCCGCGAAGGTGCGCCATGCTGAGGTCACACAGCTTAAAGGAGCAGCCATCCAAGACGGAGTGACGTAGGTCTACCCCGACGAACGAGCAGCGCACGAACCACAGCTGCCGCGGTCGCAGCGAGGCGAGATCCTGGCCATCGAATACTTGCTGTTTGACGGTGGCGTAGAGGCGAAGCGAATTTAGCAGCTGCTTCGGTGAAGCTTTATCAATCATGTACATCATTGTGCCATCCCGGCTGGAGCCGAATCGAGAATGCCGCTGCGCTGAACCGCAACCAGCTGTCGCAGCCGACCAGGCCGGGCAGAGCATGACGGCCATCGCGAAGCAAGATGAGTGCCGACCGAATCAATCTCGCCTCCTGCATCTATCACCGAAGCACATACGAGCGTCAGTTTGCAGAGGCGGCGAATGTATGCTTGCTTACGCGGCGCCTAAACATGGACGAGCCGGTCAAGAATAGTCTCGACGTCATCCCATCGGGCCACGGCATCGCGTGCCGGCAGGCTCGGATAGGCCGACGTAAGAGCCTTCGTGGTAAGGGGGCGCAAAGATTCAAGGCAAGATGCGGCCAGCGATTCGTGTCCACGCTTTCGCATGGGATCAAGATTGAAGCAGAGAACCCGATCCGAGGGATACAGCTGAGCTACTCTCAGGTCGCTCCGGCTCAAGACGCGGATCCCGCTCGGGGCACTTTGAAGTGCGACCCCCTGCCGCTGCGTCCATCGTTCGAGCAGGTCCCACAGTGCACGAACGTGGTCATCGGCGTTCTGTCGAACTTCCCGCAGGTCAGGCCGTTGTGTAGCAGTCTTCGCAGAAGCGGCAGCGGTACGTCCGTATAAAACTGGGACGAGTGTCTTCCCCGGATAGCCCTCAGCAAGGTACTGCTTGACCTCTACGGCAAGAACCTCTCCAGGGTTCATCTGCTCGTTGAGGAATTCCACGATGCAGCGAAGATCATCGGGGATGACGTCAGCGACGAAGACCATACGGATCCGGCCCGTACGCAGATTCTCCGCGACTTTGGCGAAGAACTCCTCCACCGTGACCATCTCGTCACCGCAGAGCTGGCTGATCAGTTCCTGTGGGTCCTGGCCTGCTTCACGCTGCGTCTGCTCAAAGTGCACACGCAGATCCTGGGACGGCCAATAGCGAACGCCATTGGCGGCGTAATCGAGCATCTGGCCAACGACTTCGCGGCGTATTCGAGAGTCGCTTGAGCGTTTCACCTCGACCAGGGTGGGAACGCCATCCTGATCGACGAAGAGATGATCCAGACTCCACCGACCGCTGCCGCCGTCACGGTCGGGGATGCCGAATTCGCGCCGCACCAACAGCCACCGGCGAGGAGCGCCGGGTGTCATCTGCCCGCCGGCGAGCAGGTCCGGGTGAGTGGCGAGCAAGTCCTGGAGCACTTCTTCAGCTTCGTAAGGCGCCACCCGCATCGCCACAAGACGACCTGCCTCGTCGATGTGAAACAGTCCGTCGCCCATTTCCATCTCCTGGGATCTTCCGTCAGGTTGCCCGGCGATGATATCGAAACAAGATCGAAACTACCGAGAATCGGCCCGAGGTGAGCGATCCTTGCGCCGCTTCATCGGCTCCCTGCGATGCCGCTTTGCCGATAGCGTTCGCAACGAGATAGCGCCAGAAGAGTAGCTCCGCTGTTTCGGCGAGGGCTCGGTGTGTGGTCGCGCTGATCCCGGAAATGGCGAACGCCCCTTCAAAACCCTCACTGCGCGCTGTGGGCGTGCTTGGCCACGTGGCATCTCCTGTGAGGCGGCCCAAGCGCGGACCGAACAGCCGAAGAGCGCGGCGACGTCGCCGGGTTGGCGTCGCGCGGGTACCTCTACCGAGCTCCTTCCTGCAGTGCCTTCTCAACGGCCTGGAGCGTGGCGTCGTCCAGCATCTCGCCGTGGCCCCCGACGAAATAGCGCTCCACCATCTCGAACACCACCACGTCGCTCGCCGCGATCTGATCGGCCACCTGCCGTGCTCCCGCCCTGGCCGGCGCGTCGCTACGCATAACAGTCAGATCCGCGAAGTACGGCGTGGTCCATGGGACGGAGGTTCGGGTGAACGAGTCGCCGATGAGGATGGTCCTCGGTGTGAACAGCGGCGCCTTCCCAGAGGTGTTGGTGACCCTGAACCACAGGGGCGTCCCGCTGTCGTCCCACCTGAGCTGGCGGACCCCTTCCCGCTTCAGACTCCACTGCTCGACGATCTCCTCCCGAGGGGTGCCCAATAGCGGGCCGAGATCTCCCGTCCTGGTCTGGCTTCCCGTTCGGGCGAGATCGTTGCTTTCGGTGAGACCCGGTTGGACGGCCTCGGCGAGCAGCATGCCGTACAGGGCGGAGGAGCGATCGTTCCAATGGCTGTCGGTACTCCAGTAGACCGGTTTCCCTGCCTCGTTCCGTAATTTCAGCAGGGCCGAGCGGAGATCGATGTACCCGTCCAGATCGGCGTGTGCCAGCGCGGCCCAGAACTCCCGCTTCCGCCTCTCCAGGCAGTCCTTGCCGAGGAACCGCTCCGGCAGATGCTCAGGATGGATGGTGGTCTTGTCGGGAGCCACAGTGAACAGGAACCTCTTGCCGGACTTCCGGACCATTCTCGCGAGGCGGCGGACACGGTCCAGCGTCTCGTCGATCGACCACTCCGGCCGGCACGCCTCGGCCACGTCGTCCCCGAAGTAGAGCCACCCGTCCCGGCCTTCGATCACTCGCGGGTACGTCGGTTCTCTGCCGGTGTGGTACGTCGGAGGCTGCTGGAAGAGCAGTTGGGAAAGCGCGGCGTTCCCGCTCACCGCGTGCTGCCGCAGCGGCAGATGGGCGATCGCCCAGGATTCGAGCTTGGGGATGAACGCCCACCCCTCGGCGAGGTCCGGGAAGTCGGGGAGTTTCCGATTCTCCAGTTCGATGGCCCGCTCGCCTGCGGCGAACGCCACCATGGGGCTGAAGAAGAGCAGCCCCGCAGCGAGAACGGCGGCCGCACGTCGGCCGCGTACCCGGCGAAAGCCGGCGTCCTCGCGGCGCCGCGTGCTGTCGGTCGACGTCATCTGTCATCTCTTTCAAAACTGGTAGTAGAGGAACGGGCTGAACGTGCCGGCGGCGACCAGCACCCCGGCGTACGGGGCCGCCACCCACGTCATCACCGCCCGCGCCGCTTTCGCTGCGGGCCCCCGTCCGGACTCGACCAACCGGCCGAGCGAGAACGAGGAGGGGAGCAGTACGACGGTCAGTGCGAGGACAAGGATGAGGGACCGCTGATGGTCGAGCGCGAACACGACGAACTCATCGGGAGCGCCCGGCTGCCAGCTGAACATCGCACCGAGCATGTGCACGGCCTCCGTCATGTTCTCCGCCCGGAAGAACACCCACCCGACCACCACCAGGAGGAAGGTCGCCGCCCGGCGCGCGACCAGGACGATGACGTTCCCCGGCATCCGGTCGAATCCGGATGCACGCTCGAATACGAGCAGGGCGCCGTGATAAAGGCCCCAGGTGAGGAACGTCCAGTCGGCGCCGTGCCAGAAGCCGCAGAGTATGAAGATGATGCACAGGTTCCGGTAGGTGGCCAACCGGCCTCCGCGGTTCCCGCCAAGAGGGATGTACACGTAATCGCGGAACCAGCGGGACAGCGACATGTGCCAACGGCGCCAGAAGTCGGTGATGGAGTATGCCGAGTACGGGCGGTCGAAGTTGTCCGGTAGCCGGAACCCGAGCATGACGCCGAGGCCGATGGCCATGTCCGAGTATCCGGAGAAGTCGAAGTAGATCTGGATGGTGTAGGCGAGCGCCCCGAGCCACGCTGTCGCCGTGGTCATCTGCCCGCCCGGATGAGCGAAGGCCGCATCCGCGATCGGTGCGATCGAATCCGCCACGATCACCTTCTTGGCCAGCCCGAGGGCGAAGCGGGGAAAGCCCACGGCCAGGTCGTCCAGTTTCCTGCGGCGGGTGTCGGCGAGTTGCTCGGAGATCTCGTGGTAGCGGACGATCGGTCCGGCCACGAGCTGCGGGAACATCGCGATATAGGTCACGAACTGAACCGGGCTCTTCTGCGCGGGCCGGCTGCGCCGATAGACGTCCACCACATAGGACAGATGGTGAAAGGTGTAGAAGGAGATGCCGATCGGCAGGGCGAGACTGATGATCGGGGTGTGTCCCAGTCCCAGTGCGCTCGACAGCGCATCGATCTGATGACTGGCGAATCCGGCGTATTTCCAGACGGCCAGGATCGTCAGATTCCACAGCACGGTCGTGATCAGTAGATACAGGCGTAATCGGGAGCGTTCCCGTAGCCGATCGGAGTCGATCGCGATGCCGACGGCGTAGTTCACCGCGATGGCGGATAACAGGAGACCTGTGTAGGCGCCCGCACCCCAAGTATAGAAGACCAGGCTGACCACGGCCACCAATGCGTTACGCCACCGGCCGGGGAGCAGCAAGTATGCAGTGAGCGTGACCGGCATGAAGAACCAGAGGAAGATCGGCGAAGCGAAAGACATCGGTCTCCTGGTACGGGGGAAAGAGAGATCCTGGCGGCCGCGTGGGAAAGTTCGGTCCCTTTATCCGTGTCCGGGCGTCACGAGGAAAAGGAGATAACTCACGCAGGACAGGGCCCCCGGGCGGCTCATCGCGACGAAAACCGCTGAAGCGTGAGCGTCGCCTGGGCGGTGGAGCCGTGCGGCCGAAACTGCCATGACCACGGCCTCGGCAACCTTTGAGAGGGCACTACTCCGCGTTATCCATGCCCGGTCACGCTTTCGCGGGACTCCCGCGCTCCACTGGGTGACGCCATTGCATCAGATGGCCGTCGACGTGTTCCAAGCTCAGGTCCTGGTCGTACCGCACAGGGATGTCCTCGACCTAAGTGAGTGGAACACGCTCCTCCTTGGGCGCCTCTTTGGGGGAAAGCTACAGAACTGCGGCTACCCGGGTGTCGCAAAAGTATCGTAATCGACTATACAGCCAATGTAAGCACTTCATGACGAGGCGACGAATCGGAGGTCAGACATGGCGGGCCGGGATCTCGCCGCGTGCGCGGACTGTCCCTTCTCTCGCCCCCGATCGCCGCCAAGGTCCTGGGGCGCCTCGGGGTGTGGCTGGACAGTCTCGAATCATCATCCTCGGTGACGCGCTGGAGCAAGTAGCCGAGCGCTGATCTTGCCGCCCACGGTCGAGTCCGAGGCCAGGGGTTCGGAGCGTGGGGCCAGTGGCGGGCGAAGACGCGGGTGACGGTCCGAGGAGAATCCATTGCTTTGCGAACTGGGGCGGGCATTCACCGGTCCCGGCGTGATCACGGATCAATTCCAAGTGGGAAACGTGAACAATGGTGCCCTGCGCCGGCATTAGAAGATGACTCCTCGCCCTGTTTCGAGGAGTCTCATGCATCCCACCGAATCGCCTACGCCTCTGCGGCCGATACGTGGCCTGGGGAGGGCGGCCGTCGTGATGCTGGCCGTCGATTCTCTGGTGAGCGTGATCGCGTCCGTCATAAGCGCGCAAAGGGCCATTCTCATCGACAGGATGCTGGCCGACAGCGACTCCGTCTCCATGAGCGAGGTCGAGGCCAGCGACGCGCTTAGTGCCGGGTCCGGCCTGGTGGAGATCATCGTCTATGTCGCCACAGCTGTCATGTTCCTGATCTGGCTGTTTCGCGCCCGGACGAACGCGGAGGTGCTGAGCCCGTGGCCGCATCGACGCGCCAGACCATGGCTGATCTTCGGATGGTTCGTCCCCATCGTCAGCTGGTGGTTCCCGAAGCAAATCGTTGATGACATCTGGACGTCTTCAAACACTGGCGCCCTGGCGGAGACCGGAAACTTCGCGACCGCCCGCCGTTCCGGCCTGATCTGGGCCTGGTGGCTGGCGTGGCTGGTCACCGCGTGGGTCACAAAACTGGTGGGCCGCAAATACGTGAATGTCGAGGAGCTGCCGGACTTACGGAATGCGGCCGTTTTCGACATCGTCGGCAACGCGCTCTCCATTGGCGCGGCCGCCCTGGCCGTCGCGGTCGTCCTGGCGATCACCCGTCTCCAGGAGGACCATTACCGAAATGTGGCAGGGCGGCTGCAGCGCGTGGCGTGATGGGAGATCGACGCTGCCCGGCAAGGGATGTAAGGAGGGCGTCGGCAAGACCACCACGCTGTCGATGGCCGTCGGCCCGCTGCGCCCGGACGGCGGCCGTCGCGGGGGACAGGGGACGTGCGTCGGAGCCGTCAGTAGGTGGCGCACCCGACGTTGACCGGGACGCGCGCCGACGCGCGGCCGGACTTCAGGTCGTACGCCTGGACATAGCCGTTCGGCTTCTTGGACCCGGAGCAGTCGAGGAGGTCGAGCTTCTTGCCGAAGCTTCCCCCGGCGTAATCGGCGTTGGCGACGGCCTTCACGTAACCGCTCTTGTGGATCTGCCCGTTGGTGTAGCGGAAGACGATCGAGACGGTGCCGAAGTTGTAGTGGTCGCCGTTGACCTGGATGCGCGGGATGGTCCCCGGCCCGTTCGGCCGGTACGTGCTGATCCAGAGGCGGGCCAGGACCTTGCGGTCGGAGGAGGTCTTGTTGGCGTCCAGCGTCTCGTCGCGGAGCTCGGGAGAGACGCAGACGTCGTCTCCGGTGAACGCCTCGCGCCAGACCAAACCGGTCAGGCAGGTGTGCGGGCCGTACGCGCCGTTTGTCCAGCGGGCGGCTTTGGTGCGGTTCTCCTGAGCGGTCCGGGTGCGCACCTCGGGCGTGACGCAGACCAGGTCCGAGGGGCGCGCCTCCCGCCACACGTAGCCCTGAAGGCAGGTCTCGGGACCGGGGTCGGGGGCGGCGGCGGACGCGGGCGCGGCGAGGATCGCGGCGGGGACGGTGAGGGAGAGGCCGGCGATCGCGGCGGCGGCCAGGCCGAGCGTGGTGCGCTTCATGGTGATCTCCTGACGGGGTGCTTCCCTGCGGTGCGCGTTCAGGAAACGACCGGGCGCTTTCAGCTCCCTTGATCAGGGCATGCAGAAAGTCTTGCAAGTCGGCAAGTGCCCCATCTGGGCGGTCAAGGCCGGGACCTGGCCCCCGCCCCGTGACCGGATCGCCGTATCGGGTTGCCGGCCGAGGGGCGGGGGATGCGTGGGCGCGCGTGACGAGCGGATTCAGTCGTCGGCGGTGAGCCCTTCGGCGATCTTCTTCAGTTCGGCGTCGATCGCCTTGGCGCCGGTGAACTTCTTGGCGTAGACAGGGCTGAACATGATCTCGGCCCGTCGCCTCTCGCCCATGTTCAGGATGAGGGTCGGGGTGCCCTTCCCGCCGTCCTCGCCGACCCACTGGGTGATCAGGTAGCCGGTCCGGTCGCCGATGGTCACCTCCGCGCCCTTCCCCTCCTCGCGGTAGGCCCGCAGGCGCGTGTCGGCCGCCTGGACGGCCTGGCCTTCATAGACGTAGATCTGGACGCAGTAGAAGCCCTTCTCGTCGCCGTCGTAGTTCCACGCGGTCGTGTACTTGTCGCCGAAGTCCAGCGACCAGTGGGACCACTGCAGGCCGTCGGGCAGGTAGCCCACCCTTACGTGTCCGAAGGCCTTCCCGTCGCCCAGGTCCCCGAGATCACGTTCCTCCCGCGCGGGATCGTCGTCGGCGGGGACGACGATGGCGGGGGGCTCCTGCGCGGCCTGATCGGTGGTGTCCGGCTGCGAGGTCGCGGAGACGGCGCCGGGCGCGCCGGCCCCGGATCCCTGCAGGGAGGCGGAGCCCGGGCTGAGGATCAGGTACGCGGGGGCGGCGACGCCCGCGACGGCAACCGCGGTGGCCAGCGTGGCGAGCCTGATTCGGTTCGTCTTCTTGCGGCGTGTGGAGCGGATGACCCGGTTCACCAGGTCCGGCGGGGCGTACAGCCGCGCGGTCTCGTCCGCCATGATCTGGCGGATGTCGTCTTCAGGCATGGACATTCCTGATCATTCCTTCCGATGATCGCCCGCCGAGGGCCGTGCGGAGTCTGGCGAGCGCTTTCGATGCCTGGCTTTTCACCGTGCCTGCCGAGCAGCCGAGGATCTCCGCGGTCTGCGCCTCGCTGAGGTCCTCCCAGTAGCGCAGGACGATCACCGCGCGCTGCCGGGGAGGCAGGGCACGCAGGGTGTCCATCAGCACGTGGCGCAGGTCGACGTCTGTCTCGTACGGCGACGGCTCGGGAGGGGTGTGCATCGGGATGATCCGCAGGATCGCCCGGCGCCGGGCACGGTCGATGGAGGTGTTGACGATGATGCGGCGGACGTAGGGCTCGGGATTGTCGTACCGCACCCGATCCCAGTTCCGATATGCGCGCTCCAGCGCCGTCTGCAGCAGGTCTTCGGCCTCCCCCTCGTCGCCGCTCGTGAGGTAGGCGACCCGCAGCAGACTCGTGCCGCGGGCGGCCACGAACGCGGCGAACTCGTCGTCTTCGGCGCTGCTCACGCCGGTTCGTCCAGTTCCATGACCCCTAATACGTACGGGGCTTCCCACGCGTTGCCCACATCAGTGGACGACCCCCCACGTTTCCTGGAACCGCGAATCCCGGGAGGAAAGCGGCAACGAGCCCGCGCCTTGTCCGGAACCTCGGGGCGTACGCGGGCAACCCGTCAGGCGGTCCAGCCGTATTAGGGGGCACACAATCGGACGTTCCGGAGGAACCAGATGAAGTTCGTGACCACCCCCGCCCGGTCGCTGATCGCGCTCGGGCTCGGCCTGGCCACCGTGGGCGCCATGGCCCTGCCGGTCTCGGCGGACACGCTGAACCTGCGGCTCACCGCCGCCACCCGGTCGGCGACGGCTCCCGCGCAAGGCGCTTACTGGCATACCAAGATGCTGCGGACGGCCACCTTCCCCTGGCAGTTCGGGAAGGGGACGAACCGCTACCGGCTGGAGCAGCAACGAGTCATTGAGATGTGGACCTCGCCCGATGGCAAGGTCTGGGTGGGGCAGCGGAACCTGGGGGTCCACCCCAAGAGCGCGGCGGACGAGGAGGCGTGGCGTCGCGACGGCTCCCCGGCCACGTGGAAGCGCGCGGTGAACGGCTCGACCGTGTCGCTGTCCAGCGAGCCGGACAAAGGCGGAGTCTTTCCCGTGAAGGCCCCGGCCACGTTCTCGCTGGCCGGGCAGCGGCTGTCCTATGAGCAGCTCCAGAAGTTGCCCGCGGACGCGGCGGGGTTGAAGACCTGGCTCGAGAAGGCCGCGCGCGCCGCCAAGGTGAACGCGGACGCCGTCGACGGTTACGTGACCCAGGCGCTGACCACCCTGCTGCGCGACCTTCCGGCGCCGAAGGAGGTCCGGGCCTCCGCGTACAAGGCGCTGCCGACGATGCCCGGCGTCCGCTCCCTGGGGGCGAGCAAGGACTCCCAGGGTAGGACCGGCGAGGGCCTGTCCGTCGACCACGGGCGGACCCGCCAGAAGGCCGGCACGATCGCGTCCACGACCGAGCTGATCGTCGACACCGACGCGATGCTGCTGCTGGCCGAGAGTCTGACGTCCACGATCAACGGCAAGCCGTTCCTGGACAAGACCTGGACCGAGACCGTGCTCCAGGTCGGCTGGACCGACGACAAGCCGTCGGTTCCCGCTCTCCAGTAGGTAACCAGGCTGCCCCTGCCATCAGGGGCATCCGCGATCCCGGGGACGGGGAACCCTCGGGATCGCGCCTTGGGACGAGAAACCACCGAGAACGGGGACGTTCACATTGGCGGGAGCGCGGCGTGGTCAGCTGTGCGCATGACCACCTAAACGGGAGGCGCCGTCGATTCTGATGGTTTCACCGTTGATCATTGGATTCTGAATCACGTGCGCGACCAGGTTCGCGAACTCGGCGGGGGCGCCGAGACGATACGGATGCTGTGCACCGGACAGCGCCTTTCGTTGCGCGAACTCCGGAAGCCGGCCGAACATCGGGGTGTCGAACATTCCCGGGGCGACGGTGACCACGCGAATCAGCGTGGGCGCGAGATCGCGCGCCGCGGTCAATGTCATCCCGGCCAGACCGGATTTGGACGCGACGTGAGCCGCCATTCCCGGAGGTGCGTCGAACCCCGCTATGGAGCCGGTGTTGATGATCACTGCCCGGCTGCGTGAGCATGGCGAGCACGGGCGGCGCCCCACAGGTCAGCCCCGTTGATCGGGATGATCGGCACGTCGAGAATCGCCATTCCCGCGTAGACGAGGTCGTGGGGAGCGCGCTGTCCCACCGATACGTGATCTTGCGGCACGTCGGTGCTCTTCGGGACGACGAACTCGCGGCCGGACTCGACAACGGTCTGCCGGTGCAGGATCCGCCACAGCCCGTCGCGCTTTTCGAATACGTCGACGTAGCGGCCCTCCAACTGCTGATCGATGAAATCGCCCGAGCCGTCCTCCATCGGAATGTGGTGCAGCACATACCATTGGCTCTCGACAAACGCGCGATCACCGTCGAGTTTGATGATCGGATTCGTGATCGAGTGCTGGGAGTTAGAAACCTCCGCCAGTAGCGGCACCACGTACTCTGCGAACTCGTGCGCGTTTCCGTTGAAAAACCAGTGTATGTCGATGCCGTCAGAGTGGTAGCAGGACTTGAACAATTCGAGGTCGCACCGGTCCGCCGCGCGCGCATAGCGGTACAGCACGTCGCGAATGGATTCCCGGTCCTCCAATTCTGCGAGCTTGCGTTCGAGCTGTTCGATCCGGCCGGCGTTCATGTCCGTGGTCATGACTTCTTCCATTTCGATTCGGGTTGCCAATCAGCGCACTGCTGTCAGCTCGGCTCCGTGGGGGCTCGTACGCCCTGGCGATAGGTGGGCAGAGCCACCGGCGCCCAGCCCGGTTCGGTCTTGGTGTTCGACACGCGTATGGACGTGTCGATCATCGGAGTGGCGAAGTGCGGCGCGGCCGGCCGGAGCACCCGGCCGGGCGTCGCCACCGTGGTCGCGCAGATGCCGGTCCGGGCCGGGCCTGCGCGCCGGCTGCGGTGCCGGACCGGCAAAAGTCACCTGTCTCATGCGTCGCCTCCATAGGCGCCTGTGTCAGTCAACATAGACTGTGTCAGATGGCTAGTCAACGCGGATGTGACCGGCTGGTAACGACGGCGCTTCAGGCGTCGTGGCTGGGTGGCGAGGGCCGGCGGGCAGCCGGATGCCGATGCTGACGGCGGCCCGGTAGGCGGCCCGCTCGACGATGCCCCGCGCCAGGCGTTGCTAGGAGGTGAACCGCACGGTGTTGATCATGTGGTCGATCAGGTCGGGGTCGCACTTCGTGCAGAAGAACGTGATCAACACCGACGACTCTCCGGAGCCCTGCCGTACGACGTAGGCGGAGAAGTCGAGGCGGCCGCCCTGCCCGGGGTCGCCCGCCACGCCGGACAGCTTGACGGCGGGGCGGCCTCCTACCGTGGCCGCCATCGGAGCGCCGGTGAAGGCGACGGTGCCGGGCAGCGCGGACGGCAGGCTCTGCTGGAGCTCCACGGGGGAGTCCGACGTGCTCAGCGCGTTGTTGACCTGGGCGAAGATCCCCGAGGCGCGCTCCGGCTGCCCGTTGATGACCGGGTTGACCTTGGACCAGTCGGTGTTCCCCGGGATGGCGAACAGGGCGTTGAAGTCGTCGGTCGCGGGTGTGGCGATCATCCACTGGTCGCCGTTGGTCTTCGCGGTCCCCCAGGTCGAGGGGTAGGCGATCGTGAAGGGCGCCGCGACGGATCCGGGATAGGTGTTCCAGGTCGCCGCCGTATCGCCGCCCCGGGTGAGGATCAGCACGGCCGCCACCACGACGGACACCAGTACGGCACAGCCGCCGATCAGCGGCCCGAGTGGCAGCCGCCGACGTCGCCCGGCGCCCACGACCGTCGCCTCAGGGGAACGGGGAGGCTCCGGCGTCCGGGGCGTGGCGCGCCCGGGGGCCGGGGGGTACGAGGTCGGTCCGGACGGCGCGCCGTACCCGGGCGGATTCGAGGTCGGACCCGATGACGCGGCGTACCCCGGGGGATTCGAGGCCGGAGCGGGCGTCGGGGGATACGACGTGGGAGTGCCGGATCCGGCCGGCCCCGCTCCCGGAACCGGCGCGGGACGCCCGCCGGGGTGCGGCAGGGAAAGCGTCACCGGAGATGGCGCGCCGCCGCCGATCTCCGCGCCGTGCCCGCTGATCGCGTCGCGCAACGCGGCGACGAACGCCTGGCAGGTCGGGTAGCGCTCGTCCGGTGACTTGGCCAGCGCCCGCGCCATGACGTGGTTGACCGCGTGCGGCAGGTCCGGCCGGTACGGCGTGACCGGCGGCGGCTCGTGCGAGACGTGCGCGTACAGCAGCGCCAGCTCGCTGTCCCGCTGGAACGGCGGCAGCCCGGTGAGCGCCTCGTACGCCACGCAGGCGAAGGCGTACAGGTCGCTGCGCCCGTCCACGGGCAGGCCGCGGATCTGCTCCGGGGCGACGTAGCGGGGCGTGCCCATGAAGTGGCCGTGGCTGGTCAGCCCCGCCTCCGCCGACGAGCTCTTGGTGAGCCCGAAGTCGGTGAGGTAGACGTGGTCGCCGTCCGCCACCAGGATGTTGGCCGGTTTCACGTCGCGGTGGACCAGCCCGTCGGCGTGCGCCGCGTCCAGCGCCGAGGCGATCTGCGCGAACAGCCGGTACGCCCGCGCCACCGGCAGCGGCCCGGCCGACAGCAGGAGGCGGCGCAGGTCGCTGCCCTCGACGTACCGCATGGCGATGAACAGCAGCTCGTCCCGCTCGCCCGCCTCGTAGATCGGGATGATGTTCGGGTGGTCGATGCTCGCGACCATCCGGGACTCGCGGACGAACCGCTCGCGGAACCGGTGGTCGTGGGTGAGCTGCGGGGCGAGGATCTTCAGTGCGACGGCGCGGCCGAGCCGCCGGTCGCGCGCGCGGTACACGGTCGCCATGCCGCCGCGTCCGACGACGGCCTCGATCGTGTAGTCGCCCAGCGTGCGGCCGACCAGCCCGGACGGCGTCTGCGCTCCCTCGCTCATCGCGGGTCCGCCGGATGTCCGCAGAAGCCGCAGAACCGGTGGCCCGGCCCGAGCCGCATCCCGCACTGCGTGCAGAACTTGAGCTGCGCCTGCCCGCGCGGCGGCGAGGGGTCCGGCGCGGGCGGCGCGGCGGCTGCCGGAGCGGCCGCCCCGGCTTCCCTGGTGACGTCCCGCTCGGGGGAGGCAGGAGCCTCGTACGGCGCGGCCTCGAACACCTGGGTCGCGGCGGGCGGCCAGGAGGGGACCGCCGGCCCGGAGGCCACCCCGTCGGGGGCCGGATCGTGCGCGTGCTCGGCGGCGCTCCCGCCTTCCACGCCGGATCGCCGCCGCCGACGGCGGGCCAGGGCCAGTACGGCTCCCGCCGCGATCACGATCACGACCGCCGCTCCGCCGCCCAGCCAGAGCAGCGGCGAGATCGCCGAGGACTTCTTCGCCACGGCCACCGGCGAGGCCGTGGCCCGGGCGCCCGCGTCCTCGGCGGTCCCCGTCTTGGCTCTGGCGACCTTGAGGTGGTCGAGCGCGACCGCCTGGTCCGGCCGCAGGTTGAGCACCTGGAGCAGCACCGGGACCGCTTCGGCGTACAGCTTGTTGTGGTAGGACGCCAGCGCGCTCTCGTACACGACGTCCACCGGACCGCGGCGCGGTGTGACGCCGGCGGCGACCAGGGAGGTGCGGATCTCGTCCACCGGTGTGATCGTCAGCGGCGTGCCGGAGTCGCCGGCCAGCAGTCCGACGACCTCGCTCTTCTCGTCGTCGATGAGCGCGCCGCCGGTCGCGCCGTTCTTGAGCAGCTTCGCGAGCTTGTCGCGGTCCTCCTGCTTGAACGTGCGGGTGCCCGGCGGGTCCAGGTGGGCGGTATCGGCCTTGGCGGGCTGCTTGGCCGACGGGCGGCCGGCGAACGAGATCACGTCGAGGGCGACGACGGACGGGCCGAGCGAGACGCCCACCGGCACGGTGGGGAGGGTCTGCTTCTCGCCGCCCTTGGTGACCTTCAGTACGGCGGGGGCGGCGGGGGAGGCGCCGGTGGTGAGGATCTGGGCGGGCAGCCCGTCCGGCAGCGGGGGATCGAGATAGGGGAAGACGGTGACGTCGGTGGTGACCGTCGCGATGCAGGTCGAGTTCTGTCCCTGCGGGGGATAGCAGGCCTGTAATCGCCGGTTGAGGTCGGGGTCGTCGAGGGTGTGCCGGGAGAAGTCCGCCGGGACCTTGACCTTGAAGTATTCGGAGAAGATCCGGTTCGCGGCGTAGATCCGGGGGTCGCGGCTCGCCTGCACCACGCCGGTCGCGGTGACGACCACGCCGTCAGGGGTGACGGTGAACCCGCTGCCCTCGGCCAGGTCGATGTCGTACTCGCGGACGGCCTGCTGGATGACGCTGCGGTCGTCGAGCAGGGTGATCGACACGTGTGAGGTGGACTCGACCCGTACGACACCGGGAGTGACCCGGTCGGTGGAGCCGCTGGGGTGGGGGTGGAATGGCAGCGAGAGCAGGCCGAGGGCGCCCAGCCCCGCAATGAGGGAGTGCAGGGAAGGCATCGCCGCCTCCTACGACCCGGTGGGAACAGTCCAAGAGTCCCAGCGCGGAGAGTGATGTTCAAGAGCCGGTACGGTGACCGACATCCACTTGATACCGGCGCCGGGTCGCGCGCTCACTTGTCATCCACTTGTCGTCTGATTGACGCCCCGGTCGGGACGGTGCCGCTCTCCGGAGCGGCATATTAATGTGCGCGTCATGACCTCCCTGACCCGTCATTTCCGATCACTCCCTTTGGTGGACGTGCTGATCGGCGCCGCCGTGATCACCCTCGGCACGCTCGAGGCGATGACGGTCGCGACGTCCTACGGGTCGGCGCAGAACCCGCAGTTCTGGTGGGTGGCCCAGGCGGTCGTCACCGGCGTGCTGGTCCTCTACCGTCGTAGGTTCCCGGTGGCGGTCTTCATCCTGATGCTGCTCGCGCAGTACGCCTGGCACCGGCAGGGCAACGAGGGCTGTCCCGTGTGGCAGCTCGCCTCGCTGCTCATCGTCTTCCACACGATCGGCGCGAAGCTGCCGCCGAAGCCGGGGGCGTCGTGGGTGATCGCAGGCATCCTCATCTTCGACTCGGGGGCGGTGGACCACCGTCCGCTGCCGCTCGACGAGGTCATCTTCCTCACCGTCGTCTTCGGCTCCGCGTACCTGACCGGGCTGGCGCTGCGCGGCTACCAGACGCACGCGCAGCGGATGGCCGAGCGGGCGGCCCGCCTGGAGCTGGAGCGCGAGCGCCGGGCCGCGGAGGCGGTCGCCGCCGAGCGCACCCGCATCGCCAGGGAGCTGCACGACGTGGTCGCGCACAGCGTGAGCATGATGGTCATGCAGGCCGGTGTGCTGCGCCGCGGCCTGGGGGGCGACAACGAGATCCTGTCGGGCATCGAGCAGGCCGGCCGGGAGGCCGTCGAGGAGCTGCGCATCATGCTCGGCGCGCTCCGGATGCCGCAGGACGAGGCGCTGCCCCAGCCGGGTCTGGACATGGTGGGCAACCTCATCGCCACGCTCGGGTCGTCCGGCGTGCGGGTCCACCTCGCCGTCGAGGGCGAGCCGGTACGGCTCCCGCCCGGCCTCGACCTGTCCGCGTACCGGATCGTGCAGGAGGCGCTGACGAACGCGGTGAAGTACGCGGGCGACGCCGATGTGCGGATCACGATCGGTTATCGCGACGACGTCGTGGAGCTGCGGATCGCCGACAACGGCACGCCGGGCCCGTCCGCGGCCGGGCTGTCCACCGGCAACGGACTCATCGGCATGCGCGAGCGGGCCGAGCTGTTCGGTGGCTCGATCGAGGCCGGGCCGCTGCCTGAGGGCGGCTTCCAGGTCAACGCCCAGCTTCCCCTGTCCCAAGGAGTCCCCATGAGCGAGCACGCGTGATGAGCGAGGCGTCCCCGATCCGCGTCGTCGTCGCCGACGACCAGGCCATGATCCGCGTGGGGCTGCGCATGGTCGTGGAGAGCGAGCCCGGCATGGAGGTCGTCGGCGAGGCCGCCGACGGTGTGGAGGCGGTCGCCGTGGTCCGGCGGTGCCGGCCGGACGTCGTCCTCATGGACATCTCGATGCCCCGCATGGACGGCCTGACCGCGGCCAGGCAGCTGCTCGACGCCCCGCACCCGCCGAAGATCGTCATGCTGACGACGTTCGACACCGACGAGAACCTGTACGCCGCGCTGCGCGCCGGGACGAGCGGCTTCCTGCTGAAGGTGTCGCCGCCGGAGCAGCTCGTCGAGGCCATCAGGGTGGTGGCCGCAGGCGACGGGCTGCTCGACCCCGCGGTGACCACGCGCGTGATCGCGTCCTTCGCGGGACGGCACGAACCGGTCCGCCCGCCGCAGCTCGCCGAGCTGACGCCGCGCGAGCTGGAGGTGCTCCGGACGCTCGCCCGCGGCCTCACCAACGCCGAGATCGCCGGGGAACTCTTCGTGGGTGAGGCCACGGTGAAGACCCATGTGGCGCGGGTGCTCATGAAGCTGAACCTCCGCGACCGCGCTCAGGCGGTCGTCTTCGCGTACGAGTCGGGCGTGGTGAGGCCGGGGGCGGCGGGGTAGTAGGCGGCCCACGCGCCGTCGCCCATCCGGAGCACCTTGACGCCGAACGCGCCGAGGGCGACGACGGGCAGCGTCCAGAAGAGGATCGTGAGCGGGCTGTACGGCACGGGGAACGAGACGACGTAGCCGACCGCCACCGCGGCCGGCACCCACCAGTGGACCGCCCCGGCCCGCCACACGGCGGTCAGCAGCAGGGGCAGCGCGGCGATCCCGATCATCCCCGGCAGCATGAACCCGAAGGTGGAGTGGGGCAGGCCCATGATCTCGTCGAGCATGCGCTGCGCCTGCTCCGGCGGGTAGCGCTGCCCGAGCCACCACTCGACCGGGTCCGTCATCAGCAGGGACGAGAGGTTCATGTAGCCGAGGACGGTCACCACGCCGGTGATGTGGCCGAACGCCACGGCGCGGCGCCGGACGAAGTGCAGAATGCCGACGGCCGCGACGGCCATCAGCAGCCAGCTCCAGTGGTAGAGCGCGGACTGGAGCTGGGCGAGGGCCGGGTTGTCGCCGTAGCTGACCGCCTCCCGGTCGTCGCCCCAGGTGCCGGGGTCGACGATCACGGCGACGAGCTGCAGCAGCGGGGCGACGATCAGCAGCGTGCCGGTGGCGACGCGCCTGAACCTGGTCGTGTTCCTGAGCATGGGATTTTCCTCACATTGGGGCCTTCCGATCGTTCTCCGATCGCGCTGGACCCTAGGCGGCCCGCGTGCGGGCGCACGTCCGCCGCCGGGCTGATTCGCCATCCACCGCTTGGGGGACTTGTGGTAACAGGCTGTCCTATGTGTATATTTTCCTGTAGATAGGTCCTGAATCGGGAGATATTTCATGACGACGTTCCCCTCGATCCTGTTTGACGAGGCACACAGCGAGGCATGGACCATCCGGCGCGACGTCGCTGAGGCCATGAACCCGGCGCATCCTGACGACAACAGCTACGCCAGGGCGGCGGGAGCGCTGCGCGCGCTCGGCCACGCGGTCGCCGCCCACACCGAAGGACCGATCACGCCGTCATTGCTGAGCGCCCACGACGTCTTCGTCGTCGCGCACCCGTCGGCGGAGCTGTGGGAGCGGACCACCGGCCTGGGCAGCCCCGTCTTCCCGGTCGAGGAGCTGGACGCGATCGAGGCGTACGTCGCCGACGGTGGCGGGCTGATCGTGCTGGCCGAGTGCGAGCAGGAGAAGTACGGGAGCAACCTGACCGAGCTGCTGGCCCGCTTCGGCGTCGGCGTGGAGCACCTCACCGTCCAGGACCCGGCCAACTGCCACAACAAGGTCGCGACCTGGGTCCTCGGCGCTCCGCAGACCGCCGTCGTGCCCGGCGCCGCGGCCGCGGGTACGGACGCCGCCCCCGCGCAGGACCTGCTCGCCGGCGCCCGCCAGGCCTGCTTCTACCGCTCCGGCACGCTCGTCCCGCCGGACGGCGCGACCGTGCTCTTCGCGACCTCGGGCACCGCCGACCCCGCCCGCCGCCCCCTCGCCCTCGCCGTACGGCACGGCCGGGGCCGGATCGTCGTCCTCGCCGACTCCGACCTCTTCGGCGACGACTCGATCGGCGACTACGACCACGAGCGCCTCTGGGAGAACCTCGTCACCTGGGTCGCCCGCGACCCCGCCGACGCCGCCGGGGAGCGCGCCTCCCACGTGGCCGGCGCGCAGGACGCCCAGGAGGAGGAGTACGTCCGGGTGTTCGCCGGGCTCAAGGCGGCCGTCGAGGAACTGCGCGGCCTCCAGGCCAAGGACGGCTCCGTGACCGGCGACCGCGACCGCGCCGTCGCGCTCGTCGGCGACATCGTGGACCACGTCGTACGGCTCGCGCCGCGCTTCCCGCACGACCGCGCGTACCTGGACGCGGTCGTCGCCGACTTCCGCAAGTGGGTGGCCGACGGGCTCGGCGTGCCCGACTTCCTCGACTCCCTCGACGCCTTCCACCCCGACACCCAGCGGGTGGACGGGCTGGAGCACCTCGTCGTCTTCCCGATGTACACCCAGAACGGCAACCTGGACCGCAACATCGAGGCCGTCTGGATCCGCACCGTCTGGCCGGAGTGGCTGGCCGAGCTGGAGCGCGGCGGCTACGACAACCCGATGTTCGTCCCGATCGCGTTCGTGGACTTCACCTCGGGCTACGACACCAACTCCGCGGTGCTGTTCCCCGAGACCGTCGCCGTGCGGCGGACGCCGCCCGCGTTCACCTGGGGCGGCATCTTCTGCGACCGCGAGGCCGCCCGGTTCCGCGTCGTCAGCGGCGCCGCGGCCGCGACGCTGAAGCTGGCCCTGCCGCCGGACGCGGCCCGGCTGATCGCCTCCCAGCAGCTCGCCCAGGACACGTTCGTGATGTGGGACCTGATCCACGACCGGACGCACAGCCACGGCGACCTGCCGTTCGACCCCTTCATGATCAAGCAGCGGATGCCGTACTGGCTGTACGCCCTGGAGGAGCTGCGCTGCGACCTGACGGCGTTCGGCGAGGCGGTGAAGCTGGAGGAGGCCGGCGTTCCGCAGGCCAAGTACGTCCAGTACGCGATCCTGTTCGACCGGCTGTTCCGCTTCCCGATCACCGGTGACCGGGTGCGCAACTACGACGGGCTCGGCGGCCAGCTCCTCTTCGCGTACCTGCACCGGAACGACATCGTGCGCTGGACCGACAACCGGCTCACCGTCGACTGGGAGCGCATCGCCGACGGCATCGCCGACCTGCGCGGCGAGGTCGAGAAGCTCTACCGCGACGGCATCGACCGGGCCAAGCTCGCCCACTGGCTCGCCGCGCACCAGCTCGTGGCCGCCTACGTCGAGCCGCACCCGGCCTCGGTCTGGCACAAGGGCGCGGACGCGCTGCCGGTCGAGGGCTTCCCCAAGGCCGTCGTGGACGCCGTCCTGTCGGACGAGTTCCCCCTGAGCATGTTCTACGAGGCGCTGCGCCGTAAGCTCACCGATGTCGTCGAGTCCACTCGTGGGATCAGGGCGTGACCCCGTCCAGCCACACGAGCCGTACGCGAGAGAGTGAGTGATCGATGAGCAGAGTGATCCTTGTCGCCGGTGCGGCGGGACCCGCCGGGCAGGCCGTCGTCCGCCGGTTCGAGGAGCTCGGCGACACGGTGATCGGCGTCGACCGGACCGGAGCCGACGGCTGCCTCCCGGTCGACCTGCTCGACGAGCAGGCCGTACGCGACCTGGCCGAGCGGATCGGTGAGGAGCACGGCCGGGTGGACGGCATCGTCCACCTCGTCGGCGGCTGGCGCGGGTCCAAGACCTTCGCCGAGACCTCGCTCGCCGACTGGGACCTGCTGCACGACCTGCTGGTCCGCACGCTCCAGCACGTCTCGCTCGCGTTCGAGCCGCTGCTGCGGGCCAGCGAGGACGGCCGGTTCGTGATCGTCTCGGCCAAGGCGGCGCAGAAGCCCACCCAGGGCAACGCGGCGTACGCGACGGCGAAGGCCGCCGCGGAGGCGTGGACCCTCGCGTTCGCCGACGCTCTGAAGGGCACGGCGTCCGCGGCGACGATCCTGGTGGTGATGGCCCTGGTCAACGACGCGATGCGGGCGGCCAGCCCGGAGCGGCCGTTCAAGGGGTACACCGACGTCGCTACCCTGGCTCAGGCCGTCTCCGACCTGTGGGACCGCCGCCCCGAGGAGGTCAACGGGCAGCGGATCGACCTCACGGCGAGCTGAGCGGTGACCCGGGTGCCGGGCCGAGAGACCGGCCCGGGGCCCGGCTGGACTATCACGACGAGAAACATGGGGGAGCTTCCGTGACCACGGATGCCGTTCGGCGGCACGATCCCGAGATCAAGACGTTCGCGAGCGACAACTACGCGGGCGTGCATCCCGAGATCCTGGAGGCCGTCGCCCTCGCGAACGGAGGTCACCAGATCTCCTACGGCGACGACGTCTACACGGAGGCGATTCAGGAGATCTTCCGCGGGCACTTCGGCGAGCGGGCGGAGGCGTGGCCGGTCTTCAACGGCACGGCGGCCAACGTCATCTCGCTGCGCTCGATGTGCGCCCCCTGGGAGGCCGTGGTGTGCGCGGAGAGCGCGCACATCAACACCGACGAGGGCGGCGCGCCCGAGGTGACCGGCGGGCTCAAGCTGCTGACGGTGCCGACCCCGGACGGCAAGCTCACGCCGGAGCTGATCGACCGGCAGGCGTGGGGCTTCGGCGACGTGCACCGGGCGCAGCCGCGGGTCGTCTCGATCTCCAACGCCACCGAGCTGGGCACGCTTTACACGCCCGCCGAGATCAAGGCGATCTGCGACCACGCCCACGAGCTGGGCATGATCGTCCACCTGGACGGCTCCCGCATCACGAACGCGGCGGCCGCCCTGGACGTGCCGCTGCGCGCGCTCACCACCGACGCGGGGGTGGACGTGCTCTCGTTCGGCGGCACCAAGATCGGCCTGCTGCTGGGGGAGGCGGTGGTCGTCCTCAACCCCGCGGCCGTGCGCGGCCTGCCGTACCTCCGGAAGACCAGCATGCAGCTCGCCTCCAAGATGCGGTTCGTCTCGGTGCAGTTCGAGGCGCTCCTCGCGGGCGACCTGTGGCTGCGCAACGCCCGCCAGGCGAACACGATGGCGGCCCGGCTGGCGAGCGCCGTGCGCGAGATCCCCGGCGTGGAGGTGCCACGGCCGGTCGAGGCGAACGCGGTGTTCGCGATCCTGCCCGCCGACGCGGCGGACCGGCTGCGCAAGCGCTACCGCTTCTACAACTGGAACGAGCAGGTCGGCGGCGGCCGGGTCGAGGTCCGCTGGATGTGCGCCTTCGACACCACCGAGGCCGACGTGGACGCCTTCGCGGCCGCCCTCGCCGCCGAGATGCACGCCTGAGAGAGGCGTCCGACAGCTCCGGCCGGCGTACGCGGTGCCCGGCACGCCGGCCGGGCACCTGTCGTCCGGGAAGGGCGGCTCAGAGCTTGTGACCGGTCTCCTTCTCGAACGCGGTCAGCTGCTGCTCCAGCGCCTTCATCAGCTCGAAGACCTGGGCGGGAGGGATCCGGACCCGGCTGACGATCCGCGTCGGCACGCTCACGTACTGCGTGCCCGACTGCGGGTCGTCCGCCATGGCCGGGGGCCGGGTGATCACTGCGAAATCCAGGATGAACCCATCACGGGTGTGCCACACCGAGGCGAAATTGGCGTACTGCCCCGCCTCCACCTCAGGTGAGATGGTCACCTCAAGGCGGCTCTCCGGCTCGTCAATCAATGTTCGCCTCTCCTCCGGACACTTCCCCTCATGTTGCCCTGGCAGGCGCGTTTCCGCGCACTAGGACACGGTGCGATTGAGGGGGTGCGCACCGGAAGCCAGTTCACGGGGTGAGGATCGACGGGAGCGGCTGCCCACCGCGCGCCTGGAGGAAGCCCTTCATCAACGTGATCTCGGCGGTCTGGCCGTCGACGATGTGCTGGGCCAGCTCGCGGACCTCGGTGCGGTCCGACAGTCGCACCGCGCCCCTGGCCATGTCCACGCCGCCCTCGTGATGACGGATCATCAACTGGAGGAAGAGGATCTCGGCGTCCCGCCCCTTGGCGGCACGCAGCCGGTCCATCTCCTCGGGCGTGGCCATCCCCGGCATCACGCCCTGCGTCCCGGTGGCCGCGCCCGTGCTCGGGCCGCCGTGGCCGTGACCGGCCATCCACGCCATCGGCGGACGGTCGGACGCCTGGTCGAGGCCCCACTGCTGCAGCCAGCCCATGAAGATCCCGCGCTGGGTGGACTGCGTGGTGATGATGTCGTACGCCAAATTGCGGATCGGGCCGTCGGTGCTCGCGTCGCGCACCGCGAACGCCATCTCGACCGCCTGCGCGTGATGGACGGCCATGTCCCGGGCGAACCCGGCCTCGGGAGAGGTGTCGCCGGGCGTCCCCGGCCGTGCCACGACCAGCAGGAGGAACGCGGCCGCCGCGACCACGAGGGCGATCAGGACGACCAGGAGGGCGCCCCGCCGAGGAGGCGCCGCCACCTCGCCGATGGGCTCGGCGGCGGAGGGAACGGTCTCGGTGCTCATCGCCACCCAGGCTACTGGCCTCATGGCCGGAAAGGGCCATCGTGCGAACGTCATCTATACGGACGAACCCACTATTCTCCATACGCAATGCGGGGAGTTTGGTGACCAGTCGCTGGAGGACCGATGAGCAAGGAAAAGGCGCAGGCGCGGCGCGAGCACCTCGCCCGCATGAGGGCGGAGCAGAAGCGTAAGGAGCGGCGCGCCGGGCTGCTCATGTGGGGCATCGGCGGCCTGGTCATCGTCGTGCTCGTCGGCCTCGTCGGGTTCTACGTGATCAACGACCGGTCGCAGAAGTCGCTGGACGGCGTGCAGACCTTCGCCTACAAGGGGTCGGAGCACACCTGGGACAAGGTCGCGTACAAGGAGACGCCCCCGACGGGCGGCCCGCACAACTACTACTGGCAGAACTGCGGCATCTACGACCAGCCGATCCACAGCGAGCACGGCGTGCACTCGCTCGAACACGGGGCCGTGTGGATCACCTACCGCCCGAGCCTGCCCAAGGCCGACGTGGACAAGCTGAAGACCCTCGCGTCGAGCGACTTCATGCTGCTCAGCCCGTACGAGGGGCTGAAGGCCGACGTCATGGTCAGCTCGTGGAACCACCAGCTCGTCCTCAACGGCGCCGACGACCCCCGGCTCCCCGCGTACATCAAGAAGTACAAGCAGAACCCGACCTTCACCCCTGAGTTCGGCTCCGCCTGCGACCGGGGCGTCGGCACCACCGCGGGCCAGCAGCCGCTCCCGACCCCCGACCCCGAGCTCGACCCGCACGCCGAGGCGTCGGCGGCGCCCACGCCGCAGCCCTCCACCGAGTCATCGACCGAGCCGGACGCCACGCCCAGCCCGGCCGCGTCCTGACCGGTTCCGCGCCGCGGCTTCCGTGTCAGGCGAGCGCCCGCTCCAGGGGCACCGCCTCCAGCCCGTGCGCCTCGGCCACGGGCCGGCTGGTCAGGTGCCCCTCGTGCGCGTTGAGCCCCCTGGCCAGCGCGGGGTCGGCGAGCAGGGCCTCCCGCCAGCCGAGATCGGCGATCGCCAGCGCGTACGGCACCGTCGCGTTGGTCAGGGCGAACGTCGAGGTGTGCGGCACCGCGCCCGGCATGTTCGCCACGCAGTAGAACACCGAGTCGTGCACCCGGTAGACCGGGTTCGCGTGCGTCGTCGGCCGCGAGTCCTCGAAGCAGCCGCCCTGGTCGATCGCGATGTCGACCAGGACGGAACCGGTCTGCATCCGCGCCACCAGGTCGTTGGTGATCAGCGTGGGCGCCTTGGCCCCCGGCAGCAGCACCGCGCCGATGACCAGGTCCGCGTCGAGCACCGCCCGCTCGATCTCGTACGCGTTGGACGCCACGGTCTGGCAGTGCCCCTGATAGATGATGTCGGCCTGGCGGAGCCGGTCGATGTTCACGTCCAGCAGCAGGACCTCGGCCTGCATCCCGACCGCGATCGCGGCGGCGTTCATGCCGGTGACGCCCGCGCCGATCACCACCACCTTGGCCGCGTAGACGCCCGAGGCGCCGCCCATCAGCACCCCGCGCCCGCCGCCCTGGCGCATCAGGTGGTACGCACCGACCTGGGGCGCGAGCCGTCCGGCGACCTCCGACATCGGCGCCAGCAGCGGCAGCGCCCCGATCTCCGTCTGCACGGTCTCGTACGCGATGGCGGTGACGCCCGAGTTCAGGATCGCCCTGGTGCAGGGCTCCGACGCGGCAAGGTGCAGGTAGGTGAACAGCACCTGCCCCTTGCGCATCCAGTGGTACTCCTGGGGGACCGGCTCCTTGACCTTGAGGACGAGTTCGGAGCGGGCCCAGATCTCCTCGGCCGACTCCACGATCCGCGCGCCCGCCGCGGTGAAGTCGTCGTCCGTGATGGCCGACCCGACCCCGGCCCCCTTCTCGACGAGCACCTCGTGGCCGTGCAGTACCAGCTCGTGGGCGCCGGCGGGAGTGAGGGCGACGCGGTATTCCTGGCTCTTGATCTCGCGCGGGACTCCGACCTTCATCCCTTCACTCTCCTTTCGGGGGAGCGCGGACGGGAGGGCCCCAGATGCAACCAATTGCCTGTCATTCGTGACAAATTGTGATCAATGCCTGTCGAGGGGAAGTCACTGATCTTCCGATTACCTCGGCATGGCATAGCTCGATAGGCTCTGCGACGATGTCAGGGATCGAGGTCGGGATGCAGAACACGCCGGTTCCAGGTGGCCAGGGATCCGATCGCGGGGCGGAAGGCTCCGGTCCGGCCGGGCTCCCAGGTTCAGCAGATGGACCTGGCTCGGCAGGTACCCCAGGTTCAGCAGGTCCGGCAGGCGCGGCCGGTCCGGCGGCTTCCTCGTCCGGCGTGCCGGACTCTTCGGCTCCCGCGCCCGCGGACGCCACGGCTGCGGCGGGCGCCTCCGGCGCCGCCTCCTCGGACCCCGCGTCCGGTCCGGCCACGCCTCCGGGGCCGCCGCAGGCGACGCGCGGCACCACGATCGTCCTGGCGGTGGCGCTCGTCCTCGTCGTCGTCATGACCGGGGTGCTGGGCGCGGTCGCCGTGTTGATGACCCGCGACCCGGACTCTCCTCCGCTCTCCCGCGCGCCACTCCGCACCCTGCGGACGTCCATTCACTTCGCGCCGGTCATCGGTGTGCGCGCCGCGCCCTGCACGGGAACCGACGCGGTGCCCGACGACGCCGGGACCACCTGCTACCAGCTCGATCCCGGGGTCACGGTCACCAGTGTCCAGAAGATCGAGCGGGTGGCCGAGCAGAACGGCACCTTCTCCGTCCGGGTCGTCCTGGCGCCCGCCACGCGGGAGCAGGTCGCCGACCTGACCCGGGAGACGGTGAAGCAGCAGCTCGCCATCGTCGTCGGGGACCAGGTCATCGCCGCGCCGCGGGTGGCGCAGGAGATCACCCAGGACAGCCTCAGCATCGCGGGCTTCACCGAGCCCAACGCCGACGCCCTGATCGCCCGCCTCCTCGGCAGCGGCGCGGGTGACGGCGGCACCGGCCCGACCGGCGGCGACACCACGGGTAATCCCGCCGGGACGACCGACACCACGGGCGGTACAGGCGGCACGACCGACACCACAGGCACCACGGGAGGCACGGGAGACACGACCGGCACCACCGGCGGGACCACCGGGGGCACGACCGACACGGGAGGCACGGGAGACACGACGGGAACCACCGGCGGCACCACGGGCACGACCGGTGGCACGACTGGGGGCACGACGGGCGGCGCGACCGGCACCACCGGGGGCGCGACGGGTACGGGTGCCACCGACGGGACCGTCACCACGCGGAGCCGCACCCAGCCGACCGAACCTGGCCGGTTCGCGACCTGCAAGGAGGCCCGGGAGGCCGGCTACGGGCCGTACACCCGGGGCGTCCACAAGGAATACGCCTGGTATACCGACGTCAACCAGAACGGCGTCGCCTGCGACTCAGGCGACCTCTGACCCCAGGCCACGCCGCCTGACCGCGACGGCCCGTCCCCGGAGGCCACCGCTTCACGGGAGGAGCCCGTTCACGATGGCGCGCACGCCCTTGGCGTAGGTGTCGCGGGCGGTCAGCTCCTCCCAGCGTCCGGCCACCTCGCTCAGCCGGGGAAACTCCTCGGCGTCCAGCTCGGCGAACACCCGTTCCCGATGGGTGTCCCCATCCTCCTGGCGCCGCTTGCGCGCCGCCGCCCGGCCGCCGATCTCGCCCGCCGTGTAGTGCCAGATGATCCGGTACGCGTCCACGGCCTCCTCCAAAGTGAGCCCCGCGCGTACGGCGGCGTCGACGATCCGCTCCGGATACCACAGCGCCCCCACCGACATCAGGTCGTCGGCTCTGAGTACGTCCACGGCCCACGAGCACCCGGACACCGCCTCGCGCATCGCCGTGGCGGCGGCCACCATGCGCTCGCCCGGCTCCTCCGGCAGCTCGGGCCGCGGGATCCCGGCCGCGTAGTCGTCCAGTAGCAGCAGGAGCAGCTCTTCCTTGTCGCGCACGTGGTGGTAGATCGCCATCGCCGTGCTGCCGACCTCCCTGGCCAGCCTGCGCATGGTGAGCCCGCCCACTCCCTCTTCCTCGATCACCCGGAGGGCGGCGGCCACGATCTCCGCCCGGGAGATCTTGGGCGGTCTTCCTGTACGCGTCGGCATCCTGCCATGTTACTTTCTATACATGTATAAAAACTTATGGGTCGTAGCCGTGCTCGCGTTCGCGGTGGCCGTGGGGACCCTCCAGATGACCGTCGTCGTACCACTGCTGCCGGGCCTCGAACGGCAGCTCCACGCCTCGTCCACCACCGTTTCGTGGACGCTCACCGCCGGACTCCTGTCGGGCGCGGTCTCGATACCGCTGCTGGCCCGGCTCGGCGACATGTACGGCCGGCGCACGGTGTCGCTGGTCGCGATCGGACTGCTCATCACCGGTTCGGCGCTCAGCGCCGTGGCGGGCACGCTGCCTTTGCTCATCGTCGGCCGGGTGCTGCAGGGAGCGGCGGCGCCGCTGCTCCCGCTGGCCATGGGGCTGGTCAGGCAGGCGGTGCCCGATCACCGGCTGCCAAGCGCGATCGGGGTGCTGAGCGCCACCATCGGCGTCGGGAGCGGCGGCGGCATGATCCTCGCCGGGCTCCTGGACGGGAACCACCGGACGGTGTTCTGGACGCTCGCCGGGCTGGCCGCGCTGAGCTTCGTCCTGGTGGCGGCCGTGGTCCGGGATGCGCCCGCGCGCGGGTCGGGACGGCCGGACCTGGCCGGGGCGGCGCTGGTCGCGGTGTGGCTCGGCTGCCTGCTGCTGGCGATCAGCAAGGGCGCGGCCTGGGGCTGGACCTCGCCGCTGACGCTGGGCCTGTTCGCCACGGCGGTGGTGGTGGCGGTGGTGTGGGTCGCGACCGCCCGCCGTACCGCGTCGCCGCTGATCGAGATCCCCATGCTGCTGCACCGGGCGACGGTGGGGGCGACCGTGGCGTCGTTCCTGCTGGGGTTCGCCCTGTTCGCGGCCATCACCACGGTGTCGGCGGTGGCCCAGGGCGCGCTTCGGGCCTCGGTGCTGCAGGTCGGGATCTACCTGCTGCCGACGACGGTGCTGATGCTTGTGGTGTCCGTGCTCGCGGGCTCCCTGATGCGCCGCTTCACCGCGTCCGCGCTCGTGGTGGCCGGTTCGGCCCTGGTGACGGCCGCCGCCCTGTGGCTGGCGGTGTCCAGCTCCTCGGGCGCGGACCTGTACGGGGCCGCGACGTTGCTGGGGCTGGGTGTCGGCCTCGGCTACGCGGCGCTCGGGACGATGGCCGTCGAGCACGTGGAGCCCGCCAAGACCGCGGCGGCCGGCGGTGTGAACGCGCTGGTCAGGCTGGTGGGCAGCAGCGTGGCGGGGTCGGTGGGCGCGGCGCTGCTGTCGAGCGGAGGCGCCGTGTGGACCTTCGGCGTCGCGGCCGGCGCGGCCCTGCTGGCAGCGCTCTTCGCCGCCGTCTATGGAAATCTCGCGCGAAAGGAACGGGCATGACGGACGAACAGCGCATCGTCGCCTGGGGCGACGAGCTGATCAAACTGCACGACGGCTTTCGCCGGGACCTGGCGGACCTCCGGTCGTCACGGGCGGGTGCGGCGGACTTACGTACACACTGCCTGGCGTTCTGCGACGCCCTTCACGCCCACCACGAGGGCGAGGACAACGCGCTCTTCCCTCATCTCGGGACCGAGCACCCGGAGCTGGCCGAGACCCTGGTCCGGCTCCGCTCAGAACATCAGGTGGTGGCACGGCTCCTGGAGCGGATCAGGCGGCTCCTGGACCACGGCGGTACGGGGATCGGCGCGGAACTCGACCGGCTCGCCACCGAGCTGGAGGCCCACCTGGACTACGAGGAGGAGCAGCTGGTTCCCATCCTCAACAAGATGCTCGATCTCCCCGAGGAGGTCTGAGCCCGGCGCGCCGGGCGCCGGGCGTGGCCCCCGATCAGCCGGTGTGGGCGAGGGCGATGTCTTCGGGGCGGATGGGGACGCGCGGCAGCGCGAGCCCCGTAGCCGCGCGGACGGCCGCCGCCACGGCGGGCGTGGAGGACAGCGTGGGCGGCTCCCCGGCGCCGCGCAGGCCGTAAGGGGCGTTGGGGTCCGGATTCTCCAGGATCGACAGCCGCATCGGCGGCATGTCGAGGATGGTCGGGATCAGATAGTCGGTGAACGAGGGGTTGAGCACCCTGCCGTCGCGCATCTGGATCTCCTCCAGGAGGGCGAGGCCGAGGCCCTGCGCCGAACCGCCGTGGATCTGCCCCTCCAGCGCGAGCGGGTTCAAGATCCGGCCGACGTCCTGGACGGCGGCGAGTTCGACGACCTTGACCAGCCCGAGCTCCACGTCCACGTCCACGACGGCCCGGTGGACGCACAGCGCGAGCTGGGTGTGCGAGTCGCCCTGGCCGGTCACCGGGTCCAGCGGGACCGTCGGCCGGTGGCGGTACTCCCGCGTCTCCTCCACCGGGCCGTACCGGTCGAGCAGCTCCCCGAGCGAGAGCCCGGGGTCGGCGGCGGTGAGCGCCTCCAGGCGTCGCCGCACCGCCTCGCACGCCGCCTTGACCGCCCCTCCCGTGACATAGGACTGGCGGGAGGCGGAGGAGGATCCGGCCGACCCGACGGTGGTGTCCGCCGGGGCCACGGTGACCCGGTCGATTCCCAGCTCGGTGCGGGCGATCTGGGCCTGGATCGCGACGAGACCCTGCCCGACCTCGGCCGCCGCCGTGTGGACGAGCGCGTGCGGCTCGCCACCGAGGAGCTCGACCCGGACCCGGGCCGTCGAGTAGTCGTCGAAGCCCTCGGAGAAGCAGATGTTCTTGATGCCGACGCCGTAGCCGACCCCGCGCCGCACGCCCTCGCCGCGCGTGGTCCGGCCGACGCCGCCGGGCAGCCGCCGGGGGTCGGGCTCCTCCCGCGTGCCGATCATCCCGCTCGCACGCGCCCCGCTCCCGCCCGGCCCGCGCGAACCGGACGGCGCGTACGCCGGGGGGCCGGGGAGGGGCATCGCGGCGAGCTCGCCGAGCATCGCGGCGAGCGGCGCCGGAGTGTCGATGACCTGCCCGGTCGCCAGCCGGGACCCCTGCGACACGGCGTTGCGCACGCGGATCTCGACCGGCGAGAGGCCGCACGCCGCCGCGAGCCGGTCCATCTGCGACTCGTACGCGTAGCACGCCTGGACGGCGCCGAACCCCCGCATGGCGCCGCACGGCGGGTTGTTGGTGTAGGCGGCGTAGGCGTCGATCCACACGTTCTCCACCTCGTACGGCCCGACGCCGAGCGAGGCGGCGTTGCCGACGACGGCGGGGGAGGAGGAGCAGTAGGCGCCGCCGTCGAGCACGATCTCGGCCTTCACGTAGACGAGCCGCCCGTCGGCGGTCGCCCCGTGCTCGTAGCGCATCCACGCCGGGTGCCGGTGGACGTGCCCGAAGAACGACTCCTCCCGGCCGTACACGATCTTCACGGGGCGGCCGGTGCGCAGCGCCAGCATCGAGGCGTGGATCTGCATCGACAGGTCCTCGCGGGCGCCGAAGGCGCCGCCGACGCCGGCCAGCGTGAGCCGTACCTTGTCCTCGGGCAGGGCGAGGCAGGGCGCGATCTGGTCCCGGTCCACGTGCAGCCACTGGGTGGCGACGTAGAGATCCACGCCTCCGTCGTCCGCCGGCACGGCGAGGCCGGCTTCGGGGCCGAGGAACGCCTGGTCCTGCATCCCGACCTCGTACTCGCCGGTGACGACGACCTCGGCCCCGGATCCGGCCGATCCGACCCGTACCGGCTGGTGCCGTACGACGTTGCCGCCGGGGTGCACGTGGGGACAGGCGGGATCGAGGGCGGCACGGCGGGCGTCGGTGACCGCCTCGCGGACCTCGTACTCGACGACGACGGCGGCGGCCGCCCTGCGGGCCGTCTCCGGATGGTCGGCCGCGACGATCGCCACCGGCTCGCCCTGGTAGCGGACCTGGTCCACGGCGAGCACCGGCTGGTCGGCGTGTTCCAGGCCGTAGAACTTCGCGCCGGGCACGTCCTCGTGCGTCAGCACGGCGAAGACCCCCGGCAGGGCGAGGGCCGGGCCGACGTCGATCGAGCGGATCCAGGCCGACGGGTGCGGGCTGCGCAGCGTCGCGCCCCACAGCATCCCGTCGAGCCACAGGTCCGAGGCGTAGGCGAACGCGCCGGCCACCTTCAACGCGCCGTCGGGGCGCGGGGCGCTCGCGCCGACGCCCAGGTTGGTGCGGGTCTCGGTCTTCAACGGTCGCTCCCCACTTCCGCACGTCCGGGGCTCCGGGTCAGGTCGAGTGGAGATCTCCCCAAATAATGCGATCCGCACGCTTCTGCGGGACCCACTGGCCGTCGATGAGCGGCGCGGAGATGGGGTCGTCCGGCGATGAGACAGAGCTGAGCCATATGCGCACGGGCTGCCGTCGACGACGGTGCCGGACGGCGTACGCGGGAAGTGCGGGAGCCGGTCGCTCGACCCGCTCGTGGGCTACCACCGGCGCCACCAGGGGGAGCTGCCGCTGACCCGCGGCATGTTCTCGGACCGTTCGTGGAACGCGTGCGATGAGCGGCCGTACGTCCACGTCAACACGGTGCGGTTCCGGATCCGCCGCATCGAGGAGCTCAGTGGATCTCTCCTCGATGGCGGACCGGGTGGATCTGTTACCTCGCGCTGCGGGCGGTGGCCCGCTGGGGGGACAGATGGGCTCGAAGCGGATGAGATCGGGGATTGATAACGACTCAGCAGCACCAGTCGCTGGCTGAGTGCCCAGGGGAAGACGTCGCGGCGTTCGCAGCCGTAGCATTTGCCGCAAGAACCACACTGGTTGAGAAGAGAACAGCCAAGGCAGAGACGATGAGTCGGCGGCGCATGATCAGCTCCTGTCGGAAAATCGTCTGATTTACACCATTCTTGCAGGGGGAGCCCGTGACGAGTCAAGATCTAGTAGGCCAGCGCATCAAGATGATCCGCCGTCAACGTGGTCTTTCCCAAGCTCAGCTCGCACATCCGGAGCTTTCGGACAGCTATGTTTCGTTGATCGAGAGCGGAAAACGGACGCCCACTCCGGCCGTTTTGGAACTGCTCGCTCAGAAGCTCGATTGCTCGCTCACTTATCTGATCAATGGCGTGACCGCCGAGCAGATGGAGGAGCTGGAGATCGGCCTGCGCTTCGCCCGGCTCGCCCTGGACAACGGCGAGGTCGAGGAGGCCCGGCGCCGCTTCGGCGAGCTGCTGGCGGACCGGAGCCTGATCGGGCTCTCCCAGCTCCACCAGGACGCCGAGTTCGGCTACGCGCTCGCCGCCGAGGCGTGCGGTCACCGCGGCGAGGCCATCGCGATCCTCAACCGCCTGCTCGACACCGAGGCCGGGATCATGCCCGAGGACCGCCGGGTGGCGATCGCCGTCGCCCTGTGCCGGTGCTACCGCGAGAAGGGCGACCTCGGCCCGGCCGTCGAGGTGGGCGAGACGATGCTCAAGGACATGAACCGGACCACCTGGACCGACGACCTGATCGAGCTCGCCGCGACCCTGCTCGCCGCGTACGGCGTGCGCGGCGACCTGCTGCGCGCCACCCAGTTCGCGAACGAGCTGCTCGCCGCCGCCGACCTGCTCGGCACGCCGCGCGCGACCGTCGCCGCGAACTGGAACGCCGCCAGGATCGCCGAGCTGACCGGCCGGGGCGAGGAGTCGATCGCGCTGGCCGAGCGTGCCCTGGCCGTACAGAGCGAGAACGGCGACTCGCGCAACCTCGCCCGGCTCCGCCTCGCGTACGCGATCCTGCTGCTCCGGGTCCGCCCGGACGACCTGGAGACGGCCCGCGACCTGCTGGCGCGCACCCACCGGGAGCTCGGCGAGTCGGCGGCGAGCAGGGCCGACATCGCCCGCTGCTCGGTCTTCCTGGCCCGCACCGAGCTGGCCCTGGGCCGCCCGGAGGAGGCCGCCGAGCACGCCCTCGCCGCCAAGGGCCTGATGGAGGAGCCGCACGGCGAGCTGCGCTCCGAGGCGCACCTCGTGCTCGGCCAGGCGTACGAGCAACTCGGCAGGCGCGAGGAGGCGGCGGCCGAGCTGGCCGCGGCCGGAGAGTGGCTGGAGCGCTCCCCCAAGATCAGGATTGCCGCGCAGGGCTGGCTGGAGGCCGCCGAGGCGTTCCAGCGCATCGAGGACGGCTCCGCGAGCACCGCCGCCTACCAGCGCGCGCTCGCCTGCGTCGGCCTGTAGCCCCCGCGTCAGAGCGCGCCGAGCGCCCGCCTCCTTCCGGGGGCGGGCGGCGGCGCGGAACCGCCCCGGTGAGTCGGACAGGTGAGCCGGACGTGTGGGGCCGCCGAGTCCCCTGCGGCGGCCTTTACGTGGAGTTACCGAAGTGTCCCGTCCCGGTGCCTCACGCGGGGTAAGGACCGGGCACATGCGTCGGTAGCCTTGTTGCTGCCATGAGAAAATCTCCGCTTGCGGCCGTCGTCGCCTTCGTTGTGACCCTCCTGCTCGGCACGGCTCTCGCCATGCCCGCGCTGGCCCACACCTCGCTCCGGAGCAGCGACCCGAAGGAGAACTCCCGGGTCGACGCACTCACGGAGGTGAACCTGACCTTCTCGGAATCGGTCCGCTACCCGGTCGTGCTGGTGCGCGGCCCGGACGGCCGGCGGTACGAGTCGGGCACCCCGGCCGTCCACGGCTCGGAGGTGACCCAGGCCGTGTCCGGCTCCCTGCCCGCCGGAAAGTACAGCGTCGCCTGGCGGGTCGTCTCCAGTGACGGGCACCCGATCGAGGGGGAGATCCCGTTCACGGTGACCGGCTCCGCCGCGGCCGGCCAGGACGGAACCGAAGCCGCCGCCACCCCGCCCTCCACCCCGGCCGCCTCCGGCGGCACGTCGGCCCCCGAGCAGAGCGCCGCGCCGGTCGCGGCGACGCCGGCGGCGGACGATCAGGCCGAAGCGGACGCGGGCAAGGGCGGCGTCCCGGCCTGGGTGTGGATCGTGGTCTTCGGCATCGGGGGCGTCGGCATCGGGATGGCCATCAGCATGCGGAAGAAGCCATGAGCCGCGCCGCGCGTCTGGGCATCGCCGCCGTCTGCGCGGCGGTCGTCGCGCTGGTGATCGCGATGGTGGCCGGAGGCGCGGCCAGCCCGCGCATCATCCCCGGGCTGCCCGACGAGGGCGCGTTCACCCGGTGGATGCTCCCGCTGTCCAAGCTCGCCATGGACGGCGCGGGCCTCGTCACGATCGGCCTGCTCGTGATGAGCGTCGCGTTCCTCCCGAGCGACAAGGGAGTGCTCGGCAAGCCCGCCCAGGAATATGTCAAGGCCGCTTCCTGGTCGGCGCTGGTCTGGGCGGCCGCGGCCGCGGCCGCCCTCGTCTTCAACCTGTCCGACGCGCTCGGCATGCCGGTCGCGGACGTCCTCGGCGGCAACGAGCTGACAAGCTACGCCAGCCAGGTCCCGCAGGGCATCGCGCTCACGCTGGTCGTGCTCTTCGCGGTCGCCGTCGCGTTGTTCGCACGCGGCGCGATCACCGTCGGCGCGGCGGCGGGGCTGCTGCTCTTCGCGGTGGCGACGCTGCTGCCGCCGGCGCTGACCGGACACTCGTCCTCCTCGCCCAACCACAGCCTCGCCACCACCTCGGTCGCCTTCCACGTGATCTTCCTGGCGCTGTGGGTGGGCGGCCTCGGCGTGCTGTGCGTGCACGCCTACCGCGGCGGCGACCGGCTCGACGTCGCCGCCGCGCGCTTCTCCCGGATGGCCCTCTGGTGCTTCGCCGGCGTCGGTCTGTCCGGTGTCGCGAGCGTCCTCGCCCGGCTCGCGTCGGTCGAGGAGCTGTTCACCACGTCCTACGGCTTGCTGATCGTGGCCAAGACGGTGGCGTTCGCCGGGCTCGGCGTGATCGGCTGGTGGCACCGCGGCCGCACGGTGCCCGCGCTGGCCGCCGGGAAGACCGGGGCGTTCCTGCGCCTCGCCCTCGGCGAGATCCTGCTCATGGCCGCGACGGTCGGCCTGGCCGTCGCCCTCGCGCGCACCGCCCCGCCGGAGATCAAGGGGCCGATCGACCGCGCCTACGAGCTGCTCGGCTACCTCGTGCCGCCGCCGATCTCGGTGGGCAACCTGGTGACGCTGTGGTGGTTCGACCTGTTCTTCGCGGTCGTCGCCGCCGCCCTCGCCGGCCTCTACGCGGCCGGTCTGGTGCGGCTGACCCGCCGGGGCGACTCCTGGCCGCACGGCCGGACCGCCGCCTGGTTCCTCGGCGTCATCGTCCTCGTCATCGCCACCCAGAGCGGCGTCGCCAAGTACGCGCCGGTGCTGTTCAGCGTCCACATGTCCGAGCACATGGTGCTCGCCATGCTGGTGCCGATCCTGCTCGTGCTCGGCGCGCCCATCACGCTCGCGCTGCGCGCGCTCAAGCCCGCCGTACGACGCGGCGACCGGGGCCCCCGCGAGTGGCTGACCGTGCTCCTGCACAGCCGCTACGCCAGATTCATCGCGCACCCCGCGATCGCGACGGCGATCTTCATCGTGTCGACGTACGCGCTGTACTTCACCCCGCTGTTCGCGGCGGCGATGCAGGAGCACCTCGGGCACATTGCGATGTCGGTCCACTTCCTGGTGAGCGGCTGCCTGTTCTTCTGGGTGATCATCGGGGTGGACCCGGGGCCGCACCGGCTGCCTCACATCGGCCGGTTGCTGCTGCTGTTCATCACCATGCCGTTCCACGCGTTCTTCGGCATCGCGCTGATGAGCATGACCACGATCCTCGCCCCCGAGTGGTACGGCCAGCTCGGCCGCACCTGGGGCGCGTCGTCGGTGTCCGACCAGCAGACCGGAGGGGCGATCGCCTGGGGGTTCGGCGAGATCCCGACCCTGATCGTGGTCCTCGCGCTGGCGCTGCAGTGGTGGCGGGCCGACGACCGGCAGGCCCGCCGCGCCGACCGCCGGGCCGAGGAGCGGGCCGCGAAGGTGGGCGGCACCGGCGACGCCGAAATGGACGCCTACAACGACTACCTCGCCAAGCTGAACAAGCGCGACACCGCCCAGTGAGCGGCTCCGGACCCGCTCGCCGAAGAGACGCGAGCGGTCCGGCCGCTCGGTGCGGACGGCGTTCCGCTCGCCGTGCCATACCGGCTGTTCACCGGCAGGGGCCGCCGGGCCGGGCGGAGCGGAGTCGCGCGATGACCCGCCCGGCGATGCCGCCCGCGGGTACGGTTGAAGCGCGTGACCTGCCGGGCGGTGGGCATAACCGCAGGTGACGCCCGCCCCGGGAGCGGGGCGGGTCACGGTGGCGAACCTGTTCGAAGCCCGTGCCGCCGGCGTCCGCGTCGCCCGTCCGCCGGAAGGCGGCGCGACGATTGAGGAGGGGCGGGGTGGCGGAGGAACTGCGGATCCGGCCGAACGGCGATCTGGCCGCGGCCCTGGGGGACTACCTCGCGGAGTGGTCCGGGCGCTGCGGCGTCGCCGTCGAGATCTGGGCGCTGCCCGCCGCAGCCGTGTCGCGGCGGGTCGCGCAGGTCGTGTACGCCACCTTCGTCGAGGCGCTGTCCAATGTCGAACGGCACAGCCGCGCGCGGCAGGTCTCCGTTGCCGTCACCGTCGGGAAGGCGGGCCTGCGGATGACCGTGAGCGACGACGGAGCCGGGTTCGGCGTGGACGGGGTCGCACCCGGCTCGGGGCGGGGACTGGCCGCCATGCGGGCCCGCTTCGCCGAGGCCGGGGGCACGTTGACGATCAACAGCGTCCCCGGCGGCGGGACGACCGTCACCGGAGTGATCCGCTCCCGCTGACGCCCACCGGGCGACGCAGCGGGCGCGACCCTAGGGGAGCGTCAAGATCTCGTGGCCCGAGTCGGTGACCAGGATCGTGTGCTCGAACTGGGCCGTACGCTTGCGGTCCTTGGTCACGGCGGTCCAGTTGTCCGGCCAGATGTCGTAGTCGATCGTCCCCAGCGTGAGCATGGGCTCGATCGTGAACGTCATGCCGGGCACGAGCGTGACCGCGAGCGAGGGGTCGTCGTAGTGCGGGACGACCAGGCCGGAGTGGAACGACGTGCTGATGCCGTGGCCGGTGAAGTCGCGGACGACGCCGTAGCCGAACCGCTTCGCGTACGCCTCGATCACCCGGCCGACCACGTTGAGCTGGCGCCCGGGCGCGACCGCCCGGATCGCGCGCATGGTGGCCTCGCGGGTGCGCTCGACCAGCAGCCGGGACTCCTCGTCCACGTCGCCGACGAGGTACGTCGCGTCGGTGTCCCCGTGCACGCCCCCGATGTACGCGGTGATGTCGACGTTGACGATGTCGCCGTCGTTCAGCACCGTGTCGTCGGGGATGCCGTGGCAGATCACCTCGTTGATCGAGGTGCACAGCGACTTGGGATAGCCGCGGTAGCCCAGGGTCGAGGGGTAGGCGCCGTGGTCGCAGAGGAACTCGTGGCCGATACGGTCGAGCTCGTCGGTGGTGACACCGGGCGCGACGTGCCGGCCGACCTCCTCGAGGGCCTGGGCGGCGATCCGGCCCGCGATCCGCATCTTCTCGATCGTCTCCGGCGTCTGGACGTCGGTGGCGCCCTTCTTCGGGGCGGCCTTCCCCACGTACTCCGGACGTTCGATGTGGGCGGGGACCTTACGCATGGGCGACACTCGCCCTGGCCGGAGGAGTGTTGTCATGCGGCCAAGTCTAGATGCGGTCTGGAGGGGGAGGATTAGCCCGTGAGCGGTCAATGGTGGTTCTGTCTGAAACACATGCGCGTCGAGCCGGAGAAGGGCTGTCCCGACAAGGATCGGATGGGTCCGTACGCGACGGAGGCGGAGGCGGCGCACGCGCTGCAGACCGCCTCCGATCGGAACGAGGCGTGGCAGGTCCAGGACGAGGAATGGGACGAGTAGTGCCTTGACCTGATATTGGGGGACACGCCCGCCGATGGCCTGCGAAGCTGGCCTGGGGCGGGAGGTGACTCATGACGGACCTCGGCGAGCCGGGAGCCCTGAGCGGCGTGGACGAACGCGCCCGTCGCCTGTCCGGTCCGGAGCGCAGGGTCGCGGCACTGCTGGCGGCCGAGGGACATCGTGTCGTCGCCGTGGCCCCCGTCAGCGAGCGGCGTCCCGGCGTCCCGTCTCGGGCCAGCCGTCCGGACGCCCTCGTGGACGGGCGGCCCACGGACTTCGCCGTGCTCACCGAAGGTGACACCGGCGTCGCGGTCACGATGGCGCTGAGCCGTGCCGCCCGCCACGCGGACCGGGCCGTGATCGACGCCCGCGGCACCGGGCTGGGCCGCGCCGCCGCCGAGGCGGGCGTCCGCTGGTTCACCGCCGTCCCGCACAGCAACGTGCTGCGCGGGTGGCGGGTCATCGGCGACGGCTACGACCTCACTCACGAGAACGACCACGACGCGAGCGCGTAGGAACCGCGGGCGGGCGGCCGCACCGGCGTCGCGGTGCCCCCGGTGCCCGGTGTCCCCGGTGCCCGGCGCCCCGCGTGCGCGCGTCAGTCGGTAACGCGCGGCCCGCTGACCCGGTCCACGAGGCGGGCCAGGCGCTCGCGCAGGCTGAGCCGCCGGACGTCGCCCGCCGCGCTGCTCACCAGGTGCTGGGCGCCGTCGAAGCTGAGCGGGCCGTCCAGGCGCGGGATGGCCAGCGCGTCGTGCGCCAGCGACTCCAGGGAGGGGTCGCCGCCGTCGAGGGCGAGGATCGTGGCCCCGGTCCGCCGTGCGTCGTCGACGCGTTCCAGCAGCGGCACGGGGGCCTGCTCCTCGGCGACCACGAAGAGCGTCTCGCCGCGCCGGGCCTCACGCAGCCGGTCGAGCCCGACCCGCAGGTGGGTGGGCGCGTTCGCGGGCGGCGACCAGCGCAGCAGGGTCGGGGTGAGCTGGGAGAGCCCGGACAGCCGCGCCTCGTCCGACAGGTGGGCGGTCAGGTGCCAGGGTTCGTCGTCGGGCGTTCCCACCAGGAGCAGCCCTCCGGGGGACCGGGTCGTACGCAGCGCCCGTCCCAGCTCTCGGGTGCGCTCCAGCCAGTCGGTCGAGGCGAGCACCTCGCGGAGGAGGCTCACCGAGTCAGCATCCATGCGCCCCATCGTGCCTGACATGTCCGCGCGCGGTCCGGCGAATGTCGCTCCTGACCCGCCGGGACATTCCGCCGTCGCCACACGTGATGTCCGCCACACGTGATGTCCGTCACGGGTGATGTCGCTCCTCAGCCACGGGGAACCCCGGGGCGTGGCCGCCCGGCCGGTACGGCAGGCGCCGCCCCAGGCGGCGGCGTGCCTGCGGCGCCCTGGCATGATCTGCCTATGGCTGAGCTGAAAGACCTTCCGGACGTTTCCGGCCTCTCCATCGGCATCCTCGGCGGCACCGGCGACCAGGGCAAGGGCCTGGCGCGCAGGTTCGCCCTCGCCGGGCACACCGTGCTGATCGGCTCGCGCAGCATCGAGCGCGCCCGCGAGGCCGCCGAGAGCATCGGCGTACGCGGCGCAGAGAACGCCGTCGTCGCCGCCGAGGCGGACATCGTGATCGTGGCCGTGCCGTGGGAGGGACACAGGGCGACCCTGGAGTCCCTGCGCGCCGAGCTGGCCGGGAAGATCGTCGTCGACTGCGTGAACCCGCTCGGGTTCGACAAGCAGGGCCCGTACGCGCTGCCGGTCGAGGAGGGCAGCGCGGCCCAGCAGGCGGCGGCCGTCCTTCCGGACAGCCGCGTCGTCGCGGCGTTCCACCACGTGTCCGCGGTCATCCTGCTCGACCCGGAGGTGGCCGAGGTCGGCCTGGACGTCCTCGTTCTCGGCGACGACCGGGAGGCCACGGACATCGTCCAGGCGCTCGCGTCGCGCATCTCGGGAATGCGGGGCATCTACGGCGGACGGCTGCGCAACGCGGGCCAGGTCGAGGCGCTGACCGCCAACCTGATCGCGATCAACCGCCGGTACAAGGCCCACGCCGGGTTCCGGGTCACCGACGTCTGACGGGGTCCGGGGCGCGGGAGGCGCGGCGCCGTCCGACGGCGGTCACCCGCGCTCAGGCCGTCAGCGAGAGCGGCGGCGGATTTCTGGCGCTTTGTACGGGTCTATGGCGGCCCCTGGATCTGACATCCGGGGGCCGGGGCCGCACCGGCCAGGTAATCCTTGTGGGCTTGACATCCTCCCGGCCCTAAAGGACCAGGATCCCAACCGTCGCCGGTTGGGGTTCCTGCTTCACCGCCAGTTGCCCGCTCGGAGGTCTCCGTTGAGGTCTTACACCGGCTCCACAGGCGTTTTACCTGTCCGCCAGCCCGGCGGCCAAGATGTTCTTCGCGGCGTTCACGTCCCGGTCATGGACGGCACCGCAGGCGCACGTCCACTGCCGGACGTTCAGCGGCATCGTGTCCTGCAAGGTTCCACACGCCGAGCACAACTTGGAGGAGGGGAACCATCGGTCCACGACCACCAGTTCCCGCCCGTACCAGTGGGCTTTGTACTCCAGCATCGACCGCAGCTTGCGCCACGACGCATCAGAGATGGCGCGGGCCAGGCTGTGGTTCTTGACCATGGTGCGGACGGTCAGGTCCTCGATCACGACCGTTTGGTTCTCACGGACGAGCCGAGTCGAAAGCTTGTGCAAGTGGTCCCGGCGGCGGTCGGCCATCCGGGCATAGACGCGGGCGACCTTCAATCGGGCCTTGGCCCGGTTCGCGCTGCCCTTGGCTTTGCGGGCCAGCGAGCGCTGTGCCTTGGCCAGCCTGCGCCGCTCAGCCCGCTCATGCCGGGGGTTGGCGACCTTCTCCCCGGTCGACAGGGTGACCAGGGCGGTGATCCCCGCGTCCACCCCCACCGCGCTGCCAGCCGGGTCGAGCGGGCGGATCTTCTCTTCGACCAGGATGGACACGAACCACCGCCCGGACGCGTCCTTCGACACGGTCACGGTGGACGGCTCCGATCCCTCCGGCAGGGGGCGCGACCACACAATGTCCAGCGGACCGTCCATCTTCGCCAGCCACAGCCGACCGTCCCGCCACCGGAACGCCGAGCGGGTGTACTCCGCCGACGCGCGGGACTTCTTGCGGGACTTGAACGCCGGATACTTGGCGCGCTTGGCGAAGAAGTTCGCGAACCCGGACTGGAGGTGCCGGAGCGCTTGCTGCAATGGCACCGACGACACCTCGTTGAGGAAGGCGAGTTCCTCCGTCTGTTTCCACGCGGTCAGAGCAGCCGAGGATTGCTCGTAGGAGACGCGGTGGCCGTCCAGCTTGTAGGCGCGGGTCCGCTCCTGCAGAGCCTTGTTGTAGACCAGGCGCACACACCCGAATGTCCGGGCAAGCTCGGCGGCCTGTCCGGGGGTCGGGTAGAAGCGGTACTTGTAGGCCCGCTTCACGATCCGCACCATGCCGCACATCATGCCACGCGATCAGCCAAAAATCGAACGCGTATTCGACTTATGGCGAATCGTCTACCTTTGCCCTGCCCTGCAGGGAGTCCGATTCCTCCTCCGCCCGAAGGCGGAGGTTTCCTTGGAGGTTTTCGATGACCCTGCGCCCGGAGACGCGAGCCGTCCACCTGCCCCGACCCGATCTGAACGGCAGCACGCCGATCACGATCCCCATCTACCAGACGTCGGGCTTCGCGTTCGACAGCCCGGAGGTCTTCGCCGACGGGATGGGGCGCCCGGACGGCGCCTTCGTCTACGGGCGGCTCTCCAACCCCACCGTCCGCGCGCTGGAGGAGGCCGTCGCCGGCCTGGAGGGCGGACAGGCGGCCGTGGCCACCGGCTCCGGCATGGGGGCCATCAACTCGGTGCTGCTCGCGCTGCTGAGCCCGGGCGACCACGTGATCGCCCAGCGCCCGCTCTACGGCGGCACCGCCCACATGCTGGCCGACCTGACCGCGCGGTTCGGCGTCGAGGTGACGTACGTCCACGAGGCGGACCCGGCGGCGGTGCGCGCGGCCGCGCGGCCGGAGACGAAGCTGCTCTACCTGGAGACGATCGCCAACCCGATGACCCAGGTCGCCGACCTGCCCGGGATGGCGTCCGCCGCGCGCGAGGCGGGGGTGCTGACCGTCGTGGACAACACGTTCGCATCGCCCGTCCTGTGCCGGCCGATCGAGCACGGGGCGGACGTGGTGGTGCACTCCACCACGAAGTACCTCTCCGGCCACACCGACGTCCTCGGCGGCGTCGCGGTCTTCGCCTCCGCCGAGCTGCATCGCAAGGTCTGGTCGTACGCGATCGAGCTGGGCGCCACGGCGGACCCGTTCGCCGCCTGGCTCACCCTGCGCGGCATCCAGACCCTGCCGCTGCGCATGGAGCGCCACTGCGCCAACACGCGCCTGCTGGCCACCCGCCTCGCCGAGCACCCCGCCGTGGCGGCCGTGCACTGGCCCGGCCTGCCGTCGCACCCGTCGTACGACGTGGCGGCCAAGCTGCTGCCGGACTTCGGCGGGGTGTTCTCGTTCGACCTGCACGGGGGCCGCGCGGCCGGCGAGGCGTTCATGAGCTCCGTACGGCTCGCGCTGCTCGCGCCCTCGCTCGGCGGCGTCGAGACGCTGATCCTGCATCCGGCCACGACGTCGCACCGGTCGCTCGACGCGGCCGGGCTGGCCGCCGCGGGGATCGGCGAGGGGACGGTCCGGGTATCCGTCGGCATCGAGCACCCGGAAGATCTGTGGGCCGACTTCGCGCAGGCGCTCGGCTGACGCCGTTCACCGGCGGGCCGGCCCCGCGGGACACGGGGCCGATCCGCGGTCGCGGTCAGTGGTAGCTGTGCTCGGGGGCGGGGAAGACGCCGGAGACGACCTCGTCGGCGTACGCCCGGACGGCCTGGCTCATCTCGCCCGCGAGGTCGAAGTACTTCTTCACGAACTTCGCCGGGCGCGGGGTGAGACCCATCAGGTCCTGCCAGACGAGGACCTGGGCGTCGGTGCCCCCGCCCGCCCCGATGCCGATGGTGGGGATGCTCAGCGACGCGGTCACCCGCTCCGCCAGCTCGGCCGGGACGCACTCCAGCACGACGGCGAACGCGCCGGCGTGCTCAAGGGCCTTGGCGTCGGCCATCAGCTCGTCGCCCGACTGGCCCCGGCCCTGCACGCGGTAGCCGCCGAGGACGTTCACCGACTGCGGGGTCAGGCCGATGTGCGCCATGACCGGCACGCCGGCCGACACGAGCATCTCGGCCTGCGACAGCACGCGGCGGCCGCCCTCCAGCTTCACGGCGTGGGCCCCGGCCTCCTTCATGAACCGGGCCGCCGTCTCCAGCGCCTGCTGCGGCGACGCCTGGTAGGACGCGAACGGCAGGTCGGCGACCACCATCGCGCGGCTGGAGCCGCGTACCACGGCGGCGGTGAGCGGAATGAGGTCGTCGACCGTGACCGGCAAGGTCGAGTCGTACCCATAGACGACCATCGCGGCCGAGTCGCCGACGAGCAGGACGGGGATGCCCGCCTCGTCGAAGATCTTCGCCGTCATCGCGTCGTACGCGGTCACCATCGGCCACTTCTCGTGGCGTTCCTTCGCTGCCGCGAGATCGCGGACGGTCACCCTGCGCCCCGACGTGCCGCCGTAAAGAGCGGTGGGTGCAGCGGAAACAGAGGACATGGCTACCTCCAGGTCTCGTGGCGCCCCTGTGGCGTCCCCGGACAGTCAGATCATCGCATGGTGCCCGCAAATAGAACACCCGAAGGGTGGACGGTAATCCGGTGGAAATCCTGTCGGTGCGGCACGGCACAATGCCATCCCGGAGGTACGCACCAAAATGGCACTCGAACGTTATCGGAGGGTTCTCGCCCTGCCGGGAGTCCGCACGTTGCTGCTGGTCGGCATGCTCGCCAGGATCCCGCTGACGGGCACGGGCATCACGCTCACCCTGCACGTGGTCAACGGGCTCGGCATGGGCTTCCTGCAAGCCGGGCTGGTCGGCACGGGCAACCTGATCGGGGCCGCGATCGGCTCGCCGCTCGCCGGGCGGTTCGTCGACCGGCGCGGGCTGCGTCCCGTGCTCGCGGTGACCACGGCGGTCCAGTTCGCCTTCTGGTGCTCCGCTCCGCTGCTCCCGTACGAGGCGCTGATCCCGGGCGCGATCGTCGCGGGGCTGTTCGCCCAGCCCGTCTTCGGCGCGCTCCGGCAGTGCCTGGGCGCGATGGTCCCCGCGGAGCGCCACCAGTCGGCCTTCGCACTGGACTCCATGGCCGTCGAGCTGTCGTACATGGTGGGCCCGGCCCTGGCGGTCGCCCTCTCGACCGGGTTCGGCACCACCGTGACGATGTACGCGGTGGGCGTCGGACTGGTCGGCACCGGCGTCGCCCTGTACGCGCTGAACCCGCCGACACAGTCCCCGGGCGAGGAGAGCCCCGAGAGGGTGCCGCGGCGCAGGTGGCTCGGGCCCGGGCTGTTCACGCTGCTCGGCGTCGCGTCGTCGCTCACCTTCGTCCTCACCACCACCGAGCTGTCGGTCGTCGCCATGCTCAAGGCGGGGGCGGCCACCCAGTGGACCGGGCTGGTGATCGGGCTCTGGTGCGGATACTCCCTCATCGGCGGGTTCGTGTACGGCGGGCTGCCCCGGGGGTTCTCGCCCCTGCTCCTCACCGGCGCCATGTGTGTGTTCACCGTGCCGATCGGCCTCGTCGGCGGCGGGTGGTGGTGGCTCTGCCTGGCGCTGGTCCCGGCCGGCCTGCTGTGCGCGCCCGCGATGTCGGCCACCGTGGGAGCGATCCAAGGGCGGGTGCCCGCGGGCGCGCGCGGCGAGGCGATGGGCCTGCACGGCACCGCGCTGCTGATCGGTGGCGCCTGCGCCGGCCCGGCGGCCGGGGCGGTGGTCGACGCGCACGGTCCGGTCTGGGCGTTCGCGGCCGCGGGCTGCCTCGGGCTGGTGCTGGTCCTGATCGCCTTCCCGTTCTGGCGGGACGCCAGGCGGCCGGCGGCCGCCGAGCCGGTGTCGGCGTCGGTGTCGGCGTCGCTCTGACGTGCTGATCCGCCGGGTTTCGTTTCCGGAACGTTCCGAGGCTGTTCGGGGAACGTTCCGAGGCTGTCCCGGGGGTGTTCTGAGGTCGTTCTGAGGTCGTTCCGGGAACGCTGCGAGGCTGTCCGGTGTTCGTCTCCGAGGAGGCACGGGGACGGGGGCGGCGTTGCCGTATCCACGGCCGGGCCGCTCCATCCGTCACCCGGGCGTGAGCGCGGCGTGGCCGGGCCTGACGGCCGAGGGCCTGGCCGTCCACATTATGAAACGAGACGGTTGCGTATCGAATCTCGTTCCGCTACGGTACCGTTCCGAAACTAATGCGTATCGAAACTTCACTGGGGGACCCTTTGGACGCGTGTACCGGGCACCCACGCCGATGGCAGATTCTCGGCGTCATGGTGTTCAGCCTGCTGGCCGTCGTGCTCGACAACACCATTCTCAACGTCGCGATCAAGACGATCGCCGACCCGGTGCAGGGTCTGGGGGCCACCCAGAGCGAGCTCGAGTGGGCGATGAACTCCTACACGCTCGTCTTCGCGGGGCTGCTGTTCACCTTCGGCGTGCTGGGCGACAGGTACGGCCGTAAGAAGATGCTGCTGGTCGGCATGGTCATCTTCGGTATCGCGTCGCTGGTCAGCGCGTACGCGCAGGACCCGATGCAGCTCATCATGGCCCGCGCGTTGATGGGTCTCGGCGGCGCGGCCATCATGCCGGCCACGCTGGCGATCATCTCGAACGTCTTCCCGATCCACGAGCGGGGCAAGGCGATCGGCATCTGGGCGGGCGGCGTCGGCATCGCCGTGGCGATCGGCCCGATCACCGGCGGCCTGCTCCTTCAGCACTTCTGGTGGGGCTCGGTCTTCCTGGTCAACATCCCGATCGTGCTGATCGGCCTGGTGTTGATCGGGGCAGTGGTGCCCGACTCCAAGGACCCCGGCAAGACCGGCCTCGACCCGGTCGGCGTGCTGCTGTCGATCGTCGGCCTGGTGGCCCTGGTCTACGGCATCGTGCGGATCAGCGACCTCGGCACCGTCGCCGACGTCTCGGTCGTCGTCCCGTCGCTGCTCGGCCTCGCCATCCTCGGCGTGTTCTTCTGGTACGAGCGGCGCATCGACCACCCGGCCTTCGACGTGCGCCACTTCAGGAACGCCGCCTTCTCCACCGCGATCGCCAGCGTCGGCCTGGTCTTCTTCGCGGCGATGGGCGTGATGTTCTTCATGGCCTTCTACTGGCAGATCGTCCGGGGATACTCGCCGCTCCAGTCGGGCGCCCTGGTGCTGCCCTTCGCGGTGGCCCAGCTCATCTTCGCGCCGCGCAGCTCCAAGGTCGTCGAGAAGTACGGCGCCAAGGCGGTCGGCACGGTCGGCATGTTCGTGATCACTGCCTGCCTCGCGTCCTACTCCCTCGTCGGTGTGGACACGCCCATCTGGATCCTGCTGGTCCTCACGTTCGTCCAGGGGGCGGCGATGGCCCACATCATGCCGCCCGCGACCACCGCGATCATGAACGCGCTGCCCCGTGAGAAGGCCGGTGTCGGCTCCTCGATGAGCAACGTCGTGCGCCAGGTCGGCGGCACCCTCGGCATCGCCATCCTCGGCGCGGTGCTCTCCGCCGTGTACCGCGACGGCATGGAGGGCAAGGTGACCGGCGTCCCGCAGCAGCTCCACCACGTCGTGACCGAGTCGATCTCCGGCGCCGCCGGTGTCGCCGAGAGTCTCGGCGCGCAGGGCGCCGGGCTGATGAAGGCGGCCGGCGAGGCGTTCGTCGGCGGCATCCACTGGGCGGCCCTCGGCTCGGCCGCGGTCGCGCTGGTCGGCGCCCTCCTGATGGCCCGCTGGATGCCCGGAAAGCCCGTTCCGGCCGCTCCGGACGGTATTCCGGAGGTGGATCGCGAGGCGGCGGTAGTGTGAGCGCACGATGATGACGCGGCAGATGGCGGAAGGGGCGGCTCGCGCCGCGGGGCGCCCCCGCAGTGAGAAGGCGGAGAAGTCGATCATCGAGGCCACTCTCGAAATGATCGGCGAGGGCATCGCGGTGTCCGAGCTGTCCATCGAGGGCATCGCATCCCGGGCGGGTGTCGGCAAGACGACGATCTATCGCCGCTGGTCCAACAAGGAAGATCTCGTCGTCGACGCCCTGGCGACGTTGAAACCGCCGCTCCCGCCGCTGCGGGGGGACTCCGTCCGGGACGACCTGGTCGCCTATCTCAGAGTCATCCAGGACGAGTCCCGGCACAGCCGCACGCGCTGCATCATGAACATCGCCATGAGCGACTCCGACCGGCACCCCCGCCTGGCCGCCCGCTTCGACGAGCTGGCCATCCAGCCGCGCCGCGCCGTCATGGCGGAGGTGCTGCGGCGCGGTGTCGAGCGCGGGGAGCTGCGCCCCGACCTCGACGTCGAGATGGCGATGGCCATACTGACCGGCGCGATGCTGTGGCACACCAAGTGGTCGCAGCGCGCCACCGATCTGCCCGACGACCTGGCCGAGCGGATCGTGGACGAGGCGTTGCGCGGCTTCTGCCCCCGCTGAACGCGGGCACTGTCCGGCTTCCGCCCGCGCCGAACGCGGCAGCTGCGCGGCTTCCGCCCATGGTGGACGATGAGGCGCCGCCCGGCTGCCATCCCTCGCTGAGGGGGAAGCCGGGTCGGCGCCGGACGGTCAGCGGGTGGTCTCCCGCCACCGGTTCGTGATCGGCAGCCGCCGGTCGCGGCCGAAGTTCTTCGGCGTGATCTTCGGCCCCGGCGGGTACTGGCGCCGCTTGTACTCCGCGAGGTCCACCAGCCGGATGATCCGGCTCACCAGCTCGCTGTCGTGCCCGGCCGCCACCAGCTCCGGGGCGCCCATGTCCTTCTCCACGTACTCGTCCAGCAGCCGGTCGAGCACGTCGTACGGCGGGAGCGAGTCGGTGTCGCGCTGGTCGGGCCGCAGCTCGGCGCTGGGCTCCTTGGTGATCGAGTTCTCCGGGATCGGCGGCTCGTCCGTGCGGAGCAGGAAGAAGTCGTCCGGGCCGTGGGCGTTGCGCCACGTGGACAGCTCCCAGACCAGGGTCTTCGGCACGTCCTTGATGGGGGCGAACCCGCCCGCCGAGTCGCCGTAGAGGGTGGAGTAGCCGGTGGCCAGCTCGCTCTTGTTGCCGGTGGTCAGCACCAGGTGGCCGTGCTCGTTCGACAGGCTCATCAGCAGCATGCCGCGCACGCGGGCCTGGAGGTTCTCGGCCGCCAGGCCGTCCAGGTCGATCTCCTTCTCGAACGCGGTGACGATGTCGGCGATCGGGACGGTCCGCGCGGTGACGCCCTGCCGCCGTACCAGCTCCTCCGCGTCGCCGACCGAGTGCTCGGACGAGTAGCGCGAGGGCATCAGCACGACGTTCACCCGCTCCGGCCCGATGGCGTCGGACGCGATCGTCGTGGCGAGGGCGGAGTCGATGCCGCCGGACAGGCCGAGGATCACCGAGCGGAAGCCGTTCTTGGTGACGTAGTCGCGCACGCCGAGGACGAGGGCGTGGTAGATCTCGGCGAGGTCGTCCAGCCGCGGGGCCACGACGGGCGGCACGGGCGCGTACGGCTCGACCGGCCCGCCCGTGAGCTCCAGCCGTTCGACGGTGATGGTGGTGCCGTCCTGCGCGTCCACGGGGAACTCGCCGGGCTCGCCGGTGCCGAGCGGGAGGTCGAGGTCGGCGACGAGCAGCTCCTCCTTGAACTGCGAGGCGCGCGCGATCAGGGCGCCGGAGGCGTCGACCACGATCGAGTCGCCGTCGAAGACGAGCTCGTCCTGCCCGCCGACCTGGTTGACGTAGGCGAGGGCGCAGCCCGCTTCCCGGGCCCGCCTCTCGACCAGCTCCCGTCGCACGTCGTCCTTCTCCACCTCGTACGGCGAGGCGTTGGGGACGACGAGCAGGCCGGCGCCGGCCCGGGCGACCGTGGAGACCGGCCCGCCGTCCTGCCAGAGGTCCTCGCAGACGGCGATGGCGACGTCCACGCCGCGCACCCGCACGATGGGCATCCGGTCGCCGCGCACGAAGTAGCGGTACTCGTCGAAGACGCCGTAGTTGGGCAGGTGGTGCTTGGCGCTGCGCGCGACCACGCGCCCGCCGTACAGCACGGCCACGGCGTCGAGGGGTGCGCCCTTCGGCTGGCCGACCCGGGGTTCGAGGTCGGCCCGGTCGACGTAGCCGGTGATGACGGGAAGCTCGCCGAGCCCCTCGTCGGCGAGGCGGCGCGCCACGGCCTCGAGGGTCGCGATGGAGGCGTCCACGAACGAGGAGCGGAGCACCAGGTCCTCGACGGGATATCCGGTCAGGAACATCTCCGTGAAGACCACCAGGTGCGCGCCCTCGTGGGCGGCGCGGTGGGTCCACTCGACGAGCCGGTTCGCGTTCCCGGCGAGGTCGCCGACGACGGGGTTGGTCTGGGCCAGGGCGATACGCAGTTGTGCCACAGGCCCAGCGTAGAACCCCGCGTTATTTGTCGTCAAAGCGACGATAAGTCATCGTTCGGATGATCCGGGACTGACCAGGCCGCTCTCGTACGCGAGGACCACGAGCTGCGCCCGGTCGAGCAGCTCCAGCCGGTCGAGCAGCGCGGCCACCTCCTCGGCCACCTCGCTTTCCGGCACGGCCAGGGTGACGGCGATCTGCCGGTTGGTGAAGCCGCGCGCCACCAGCTTGACCAGGTCGAGGTCGGAGTCCGAGAGCCCGGCGGGGGCGGCCGGGTCGCGCCGCCCGGCGAAGGCCGCGATCAGGTGCGTGGTGACCGCCGGGTCGAGCAGGGCGTCGCCCGCGACCGCGGCCCGGATCGCCGCGATGAGCTGCTCCGGCGGGGAGGTCTTGAGCACGAAGCCGCTCACCCCCGCGCGCAGCGCGGCGTAGAGGTTCTCGTCGGTCCCGAAGGTCGTCATCATGATCACCTTCGGCGGGTCGCCGTCCGCGAGGATCCGCCGTGCCGCGGCCAGGCCGTCGAGCCGGGGCATCTGGATGTCCATCAGGACCACGTCCGGCCGCGCCGTCCGGACGAGGGCGATCGCCTGCTCGCCGTTCTCGGCCGCGCCGGCGAACTCCAGGCCGGGCTCCGAGTCCAGGACCATCTTCAGGCCGGTGCGTACCAGCGCCTGATCGTCGGCGACCAGGACGCGGATCGCCGCCGGCGGGGCGTACGACGCCGGTCCGGCCGTCGGCGCGCCCGAGGCGCGGGACTTCGGGCCGTCCAGGTGCGGCGCCTGCGAGAAGATGTCCTGCTCCAGCCGCTGCAGGGCGGGCCCCAGGTCCAGGCCCAGCTCCTCGCGGAGGGCCTCGCGCGCCCGCCGCAGGGCGCCGAGCGCGTCCCCCTGCCGTCCCTCCCGGTACAGCGCCAGCGCGAGCAGCCGCCAGGCCTCCTCACGCAGCGGGTACGTCGACGCGTGGGCCTCCAGATCAGGGACCAGCGCGCCGGCCCGGCCCAGCCGGATGGCCGCGTCACCTCGGCGTTCGACCGCGAGCAGGCGCAGCTCCTCCAGCCGCAGCCCCTCGGCCACCGCCCACGGCAGGTCGAGGAACTCGGCCAGCGCGGGACCGCGCCACAGGCCGAGCGCGGTCTCCATCCGCTCCAGCGTGCGCGCCGGATCGTTGTCGTGGTCGCTCTTGACGAGCTTCTCGAACCACCAGGAGTCGACCTGCTCCACCGTGGCGCGCAGTGCGTACCCCGGGGGAGCCGAGACCAGGATCCCGGCCTGCTCGCGGGGCGCGCGGCGCGGTTCGAGCGCGCGGCGCAGCCGCGACACGTATCCCTGGATGGTCGAGAGCGCCTGGCCGGGCGGCTCGCCCGGCCACAGCTCGTCGATGAGCACGCCGACGGGTACGGCCCGGCCGCCCGCGACGACCAGCCGGGCCAGCACGGCCTGCTGCCGCTGACCTCCCAGGTCGAGGACCTGACCATCAGATTCCGCCTGGAACGGTCCGAGAGCACGAAATTTCACCATCGCACTGGTAAGCGTAGGGCTATCCGATGCGCCAGAGCAGTGCCCGATGCGAGCTGTCTCCTGCCGTCCGTCCTCACCCGCGTTCTTCCCCGCCGGGCGACCGGCGCGGTGCGGGCCGGGACCGGCAGGAGAGAGGTCAGCGGCCGGGAGCGGGGTCGGGGGAGGCGCTCGTGGTGGAGCCGGTGGGGGAATCCGGAGCGGGGCCGTTCGGGATGGCCGGGGTGGAGCCGTCCGGCGCGGGCGGCTCGCCGGGGGAGGCGAGCGGGAACCGGGCCTCCACCGTGGTGCCCCCGCCGGGAGCGGCGGCGATGACGCAGCTCCCGCCCAGCTCGGCGGCGCGTTCCCGCATCGACGACGTCCCAACCCCGGCCCGCCGGTCCTCCGGCAGGCCGATCCCGTCGTCGGTGACGGTGACCCGCAGCTCGGCGTCCCGGGAGAGCGCCACGCTCACGCGCTCGGCTCGGGCGTGCCTGCGGACGTTGGTCAGCGCCTCCTGCACGATGCGGTACGCCGCCACCTCCACCGCGGCGGGCAGCCCCGACGTCTCGCCCTCGACGACGACCTCCGCGGGCGGCGGCGCCTCCTCCGCCAGGGCCCGTACGGCTCCCGCCAGGCCGAGGTCGTCGAGCGCCGGGGGCCGCAGGCCGTACACGAGCCGGCGAATGTCGCCGGTGACGGCGTCCATGCCGGCGTGCAGGTCGCGGAGCAGTTCGTCGGCCGCGGAGCGGGAGCGCGTGAGGCTGTACCGCGCCATGTTGACGGTCATCGCCATGGCGGACAGGGTCTGGCCGAGGCCGTCGTGCAGGTCGCGGCGCAGCCGGCGGCGCTCCTCCTCACGGGCGGCGAGGATCCGCTCCCGGGATCGCTGCAGGTCCGAGGCCATGCGTACGGCGTGCGCCACGTCGGCGACGTGGGGCAGCAGCGTGGCGATGACCCGCTCGTCGTGAGCGGCGGCGAACCGCCGTGGCCCCGGCTCGCCGATCAGCAGGCGGCCCACCGGCTCGCCGTGCCAGACCAGGGCGATCTTCCTGGGGGAGCCGCCGACGTCGCCGCGCGCGACGTAGCCGGGCCGCCCGCCGGTCACCTCGACGGCGGCGCCATCGACGGCCAGGCCGTCCCGCACGACCGCGACGACGGAGGCGAGCGCGTCGGCGGGACCGGCCAGACGCACCTCCTGGGTGAGCCGGTCGGCGAGGACCGCGGGGTCGCCGACGGGGCCGTAGAGCATCCGGTCGATCGCGCGCTGGAGGGCGCCGCGCAGCGGCTGGAAGAACGCGCCGGACAGCACCGCCGCCGCGACCCCGGCGACCTGGTGGTATCCCGATGCCAGCAGGCCGGCCAGCCCGCTCGCCCCGAAGTAGACGCCGCCGACCACGGCGAGCAGGCCCGCCGCCACGAAGGTCCTGCTGATGACCGTGTCGATGCCGTACAGCCGGTAGCGCAGCGCCGAGAAGAGGATCGCGATGGGGATGGCGGCCGTCCACGCCGAGGCCGGCACCACCATGGACGGGCCCGACAGATAGAAGACGACATATCCGGCGAAGGCGATGAGCGGCCAGGCGATCTGCCGCCGGGTGACCGGGTCGGCCCCGCGTAGCCGCAGCACCAGCGAGAGCAGCGCGGCGACCACGCACACCGCGATGGCGTACGCCAGCGCCGAGACGACCTGGTCGTAGTACGGCGCGAGCGCCTCGATCGCCAGCGGGTTGGGGATGACGGCGGGCAGGCGGTAGCGCGCCGGGTCCGGAGTGGGTCGGGCGACGATCACAACGATCTCCGCGAGCGTCGCCACGACGCCGGCCACGACCACCGGCCGCCACCGGCGCGAGGGCAGCCGGCCGGTCGGCGAGTAGAGGGGCAGCACGATCGCGAGCAGCAGTCCCGCGACGGCCCAGCACGTCACCTCCAGCCAGCGCAGCACCCCGGCGACGTCGAGGTCGCCCCGCGAGGCGGCGTGAAGGAGCAACGCGCCGCCGATCACGTTGCCCGCGCCGAGCAGCCCGCCCGCGCACATCAGCCAGGCGAGGCTCAGCCGTGGGCGCTGCGCGACCAGGAAGGCGCCGACGGGCGCGAAGGCGAGGCCGACGCCGAGGTCCGGGGAGACCGGGAAGCTGGGCTGCCAGTCAGGAGGGAGCCGGAGCTGGACCAGCAGGCCGATTGCCGTCAGGGCGACCGACGCGACCGCCATGACGGCGGCGACCGTCCGGCCGCGTCGTTCGTTCATGGTGAATGCGGATTATGTCGCCAGGAGTCCGTCGGCGCCAGCCCGGCGGCGGATCGCCGGGGCGATGGCGAGCATCGCCGCGGCGGCCAGCGCCCCCAGCACGCCGCAGGTGATCCACAGCACCGGCGCGCCCACATCCAGCAGCCGGGTGCCGAGCAGCGGCGCGAGCAGCGAGGCGGCCGACCAGGCGAAGCCGTTCAGGCCGGCGTAGCGGCCCCGCAGGTGCGGCGGGGCGAGCGCGGCGACGATCGTGCCGGGGATGCCCGCCAGGGCGATCTCGCCGAGCGTCCAGACGGCGATCGCGGCGCCGTGGCCGAGTGCCGACGACATCAGGGTGGTGAGCGCGAACCCTCCGCCCACGACGACGAAGCCGAGGGCCAGGAGGCGGCTCGGGTCGCGGTGGGCGAGCCATGCGTTCGTCAGCGGCTGGATGACCACGATCAGCACGCCGTTCACCGCCATCGCGCTGCCGTACGCGCTGGTCGGGAGGCCCTGACCGGCCATCGCCAGCGGCAGCGTGGTGAACCCCTGGAGGTAGACGAACGCGTACACGAGGTTGATCAGCGTGAAAGCGACCATCAGCCGGTCGCGCAGCACGTCGCCGAACCCGCCCTCGGACACCTCGCTCTTGGCCGGGCGGGTCTCGGGGATCGCCCGCCACACCAGGACGGCGAAGGCGGCGCAGGTGATCGCGTCGATCCAGAACAGCGTGGTGAAGCCGCCCTTGGCCAGCCAGCCGCCGGCGATCATCGCGACGGAGAAGCCCAGGTTGAGCGCCCAGTAGATCAGGCCGTACGCGCGGGGCCGATCCTCGGGGGAGACCAGGTCGGCCACCAGCGCATGGGAGGCGGGGCGGTAGGCGTCGATCACGATCCCGAGCACGAACATCCCGGCGACGATCCCCGGGATGCTCGTCGTGTACCCGAGCGCGATGAACGCGACCGCCGTCATGAGCATCGATCCGGCCAGCGTCACCCGCCGCCCGAAGCGGTCGGCCATCCAGCCCGCGACCGGCTGGGACGCCAGCGACCCCGCGCCGTAGACGGTGAGCACCAGGCCGGTCGCCGCGAGCGACATCCCGCGCGACTGGGTCAGGTAGACGCCGATGAACGGGTCCACCATGGTGCCGAGACGGTTGACGAGGGTGCCGCCGAAGAGGGCCCAGAAGGGGCGGGGAAGGCCGCCGATCCGCGACCGGAGGAAGCCAGTTCTGGCGATGGTCGTGCTTGTCACGGGGAAAGCTTCGGACAGGTGTTCGCTACGATGCGAACGATTTAGCTGTCGCTAAAAGCTCCTGCGGGGAAAGGAGGGCCGGTGAGCATCGAGTGGTGGTTCGCCCCCGGTGACGTGGCCCGGCTGCGGTTCGCGTTCTCGCCGCTGTGGGAGCTGGTGTCGAGCCTGCGCGTGCTGCGGCAGCCCGGGCGGCACTCGGTCCACCTGCCATGGCTGCGCGCCGTGCGGCCCCGGGTGGCCGGGCTCGACCTCGCCGAGCTGTACGCGCTCGTCCCGATGCGGGGTTACCTCCCCGACTTCCTGACGCCGCCGCCGGACACGACGCTTCCGGACTTCGCAGCCGAGCTGGAAAGGGTGCGGCACACACGGCCCGAGACGGCGCTGGAAGAGGCGGCTCACGTGCGCTCCCCCGACCCGGAGGCGCAGCGCAGGTTCGCCGACGACCCGGAGGCCGGCATCCGCCGCGTGTCGGACACGCTGTGGAGCTTGTGGACCGTCGCCATGGAGGAGTTCTGGCCGCAGGTCTACGGCGTGCTGGAGGCCGACGTCATGCGGCGTTCCCGCATCCTCGCGACCGGAGGAGTGCAGGCGGTGTTCACCGACCTGCACGACTCCGTGACCTGGCACGGAGACCGGCTCGTCACGGCCAAGGAGTGGAACCACTCCGGACCGATCACGGGGGACGGCCTGCTGCTCGTGCCCAGCGCGTTCCACTGGCCCGACGTCGCGGTCGTGTGCGAGCCGTACCAGCCGCTGCTGTGCTATCCGGCGCACGGCGTCGGCACGCTGTGGACGACGGGACGGCCGTGCACCTCCGGCGGGCTCACCGCGCTCATCGGCCGTACCAGGGCGGGCATCCTCACCGCGCTGGAGGAGCCCGCCTCGACCTCCGGGCTGGCCCGCCGGATGGATCTCACCCCGGGAGCGGTGAGCCAGCATCTGACCGTGCTGTCCGGCGGCGGGCTCGTCGCCCGGCAGCGGATGGGCAGGGAGGTGCTCTACCGGCGCACCTCCATGGGGGACGCGCTGGTCAGCGGGGTGTGACGGTCGCCCCTGGTCCGGTCACGGAGGACGCGTTCCCTCGTAATGCAGGTGAAACACGCAGAGGGCACACTGGTACGAGACCAGACGTGTAGTTCCCGAGAGGTACGCCGTGGACCGCCAGCAGGAATTCGTTCTCCGAACGCTCGAAGAGCGCGACATCCGGTTCATCCGGCTGTGGTTCACCGACGTGCTCGGCTTCCTCAAGTCGGTGGCCGTGGCGCCCGCCGAGCTCGAAGGGGCCTTTGCCGAAGGCATCGGGTTCGACGGGTCGGCGATCGAGGGCTTCTCCCGCGTCTACGAGTCCGACATGCTGGCCAAGCCGGACCCGTCCACGTTCCAGATCCTGCCGTGGCGCAGCGAGTCGCCGGGCGCGGCCCGCATGTTCTGCGACATCCTCATGCCGGACGGCTCGCCGTCGCACGCCGACCCGCGCTGGGTGCTCAAGCGCACCCTGGCCAGGGCGGCGGAGATGGGGTTCACCTTCTACACCCACCCCGAGGTGGAGTTCTTCCTGCTGCGTGACCGGCCCGAGCGCGGGGAGCGGCCCAGCCCGATCGACGAGGGCGGCTACTTCGACCACACGCCGCACAGCGCGGGCCACGACTTCCGCCGCCAGGCGATCATGATGCTGGAGTCGATGGGCATCTCGGTGGAGTACAGCCACCACGAGGGCGCCCCCGGCCAGCAGGAGATCGACCTGCGCTACGCCGACGCGCTGACGACCGCCGACAACATCATGACCTTCCGGCTGGTGATGAAGGAGGTCGCCCTGGAACAGGGCATCTGGGCGTCCTTCATGCCCAAGCCGTTCACCGAGTACCCCGGCTCGGGCATGCACACCCACATGTCGCTCTTCGAGGGCGACCGGAACGCCTTCTACGAGCCGGGCGCCGACTACCAGCTCTCCAAGGTCGGCCGGTCGTTCATCGGCGGCCTGCTGCGGCACGCCGCCGAGATCACGGCGGTCTGCAACCAGTGGGTGAACTCGTACAAGCGGCTGTGGGGCGGCGCCGAGGCGATCGCCGGGCAGGGCGGCGAGGCCCCCTCCTACATCTGCTGGGGCCACAACAACCGATCCGCGCTGGTCCGGGTCCCGATGTACAAGCCGCACAAGGGCGGCTCGACCCGCATCGAGTTCCGCTCGCTGGACTCCTCGTGCAACCCCTACCTCGCGTTCGCGGTGATCCTCGCCGCCGGTCTGAAGGGCATCGAGCAGGGGTACGAGATGCCGCCCGGCGCGGAGGACGACGTCTGGGCGCTGACCAGCGGGGAGCGCCGGGCGCTCGGCATCCAGCCGCTGCCGCAGTCGCTCGACGAGGCGATAAGCGTGATGGAGCGCAGCGAGCTGGTCGCCGAGACGCTGGGCGAGCACGTCTTCGACTTCTTCCTGCGTAACAAGCGAACCGAGTGGCGCGAGTACCGCCGCCAGGTCACCGAGTTCGAGCTGGGGCGCTACCTCCCGATCCTGTGATCTTCCCCACAGGCCGAATCACCCGCCCCGGGCACCATCGATCACTATGGTTTCGAACCAACACGCTCGGGGCGTGGCGGTGTCTGGACTGAGGAACGAGCGGGCTGAGGAACGAAGCCCCGAGAGACGAGGGAAGACATCGCCTGAGGGCGCCCCGAGCCCGCGCGAGCGGAGCGAGCGCAAATAGACACGCATAGTGAACGTGGCTGACATCCGGGTCTGTTTAACTTCTCTTAAGCGGAGAAGCGTAAAATCGGCGGGTTGGTTACGACTGATGCGGATGGGCCGCAATTGGGCGTGACGTTGGAGGGTGTTGCATGACGACGGCTGCCGGGCTGCAGACCGTTCTGACCGTTCCGGAGCGTTTCCGGGGGCCCGAGGGGACCGCCAACGGCGGGTGGATCTCGGGCACACTGGCCGGCGTTCTGACCGGTGCGAGTGACGGTTCGGCCGTCGAAGTCACCCTGCATAAACCCGTCCCGCTGGAGAAGGAGCTGGGGGTCGCCCAGGTCGGCAACACCCTCGCTCTCGGCGACGGTGATCGGCATCTCGCCGAGGCCATCCCGGTCGCCGAGTCCCTGACCCCGCCCCCGTTCGTGCCGTTCACGGACGCCGCGCGGGCCGAGGCCGGGTTCGCGGGCCTGCGCGGGCACGCGATCGCCGGGTGCTTCGCGTGCGGCCTGCGCGAGCCGGGTGACGGCCTGCGCATCTTCCCCGGCCCGGTGCCGGAGGCGGGCGCGGTGGCGGCGGGCTGGCGGGTCCCGGCCAACGTGACCGATGAGGACGGCGTCGTCCCCGAGTCGATCGTCTGGGCCGCACTCGACTGCGTGACCTTCTGGGCGCACTTCGGCGGCCCCGGCGCGCCCGCCGAGCCGCAGCCGCAGCCCGGCCAGTCCGCGCTTCTCGGCCGGCTGACCGCGCAGGTCTACCGCCGGGTCTACCCGCTCGGCCGCTACTCCGTGGTCGGGCGCGTCTCCGGCCGCGACGGCCGCAAGCTCTTCGGTGAGAGCGCCGTCTACGAGGTCGACGGCACCCTGGTCGCGGCCGCCAAGGCCACCTGGATCGTTCCGCGCGGCTGAGCCCGCGACGACGGGCGCGACGACCCACGTCCGACGGCCCGTGGCCCCCGCGAGAGCGGGCGCGGCCACGGGCCGTCGCGCGTCGTGGAACGGTGGTACGCCGTCGAGCCGGGGGAGCGCGCCGGCCGCTCCGGACCGGCTCTCTGTGCGGCGCGACGGTTCCGCCGCGGTCAGTCGGCGGTCAGCCGATCGACGACCGTGCGGACGCAGCGCTCGTCGAAGATGATCGTGTAGTGGTTGCAGTCCTCGACGACCTCGTCCCGCAGTCCGGGGAGCCGCGCCTTCCACTGCGCGGCCAGGTCGTCGGGCTGCATGCCGACCTCCTGGTTGAGCAGGCCGCGCGGCGCCCGCAGCAGGCTGAGCGGGGACTTGGCGCCCTCCAGTGCCCGGCCGATCTCCTCGGCGCCGGTCAGCAGCCAGCGGCCGTCCTGCCGCACCGCGTCCTCCTGGGCCCGGGAGCGTACGGCGTCGGCCGGGCCGGTCGCGTCGTAGCGCACGTACTCGTCCACCACGGGGGACCAGTGCCCGGCGAACGCCGGGTGCGCCTGGAAGAAGCCGACGTAGTCGTCCACGCCGGCGTAGGTCTGGCTCAGCCGCGCGATGGCCGGGCCGAGCGTGGCCTCCAGCACCGCGTCCGGATCGGCGCCCGGCGGCATCGGCAGCGGGAGCCCGCCGTCCAGCAGGACGGCCCTGGCGTACGCGCGCCGCGCGCCGTGCAGCGCCGCGATGTACGCGCCCATGGAGTGGCCGGTGAGGACGGACGTCTCGTCCGCGCCGACGTGGTCGGCGACGAGGTCGAGGTCCTCGGCGTGCCGGGGCAGCCCGTACGGGCCGGGCACGTCGGCGCTGTGGCCGCGCCCGCGCAGGTCGACGGCGACCAGCGACCACCCCTCGGGGAGCGCCTCGCCCACCGCCCGCCAGGCCATGAGGGAGGCGGTGATGCCGTGGGCCGCGATGATCAGGCGCGGGCCGGTGCCGAACGTCGCGATCCGCAGCCTGCCGCCCGGTACCTTGACCTCGTCGAGCCGCATCGGTTCCTCCTGGGATGAACGATCTTTCCGTGCTGTTGCCCGGCACTGTACGCCAGCGGCGCCGCAAAAGGTACGTCCAGTGACAGACGTGTAATTACTCCCCCTTTATGCTCGTCGGCATGAGCGAGCGTGTCGTCGTGGTGGAGCATGAGGTCGGCGCGGGCCTGGGGTTCTTCGCGGGCTGGCTGGAGGACGCGGGGATCGAGTACGAGATCGTCCGGCCGCACAGGGGAGAGGCGGTGCCCTCCGACCCCGGAGCCGGGCTCCTCGTGCTCGGCGGATCGCCCTCGGCGTGGGACGACGACGGCTGCGCCTGGCTGCCGGACGCCCGCGCGCTCATCGCCAAAGCGGTGGAGAGCGGCGTTCCGACGCTCGGCATCTGCCTGGGCGCGCAGCTCATGACCATCGCCTGCGGCGGCACCGTCGCGCGCGGCGCCGACGGCCTGGAGATCGGCCTCACCTCGATCGAACTGCTGCCCGAGGCGGACGGCGACCGCCTGTTCGGCCCCGTCGCGGCGGCGGTACCGGAGCCGCGCGCGGTGCAGTACCACTACGACGCGATGACCGAGCTGCCGCCGGGCGCGGTGCGCCTGGCGACCGGGTCGCGCTATCCCAACCAGGCGTACCGGCTCGGCGACTCCGCGTGGGCGGTGCAGTTCCACCCGGAGGCGACCCCGGAGATCTTCGCGAGCTGGACCGCCGAGGGCAATCCGCCCGATCACGAGGTGGCGGAGCTGGACCGCGAGGTGAAGGAGGCGGAGGACGGGCTCCGGGCCGCGTGGCGTCCCCTGGCGGAGGCGTTCGCCGCGGTCGTCCGCAACCACCGCTGACGCGGTCGCTGACAGCCCGAATCTCCGGGATCTTCCTGCCAGTCAGGGTGCAGATCCAGATGGCTCCGGTCCGAATCGCCGCCCTCAAAGCGGCGGATCAGTGAGACCGGGCATTGAGGCCGACGATGACAACTTCGATGCGTTCGCGGAGTTCGTCATCGTCGGGCATGCCGAGATGGAAGACGAGGCGGTGGTAGAGAGTGCCGTGCAGAAGGTCGTTGAGGAGCTCCAGGTCGGCGCCTTCGGGGATCTCGCCACGGCGCTGGGCGGAGCGCATCCGCTCGTCGAAGAGCCCGATGTTCGGCATGATCAGTTGCTCACGCAGGTTGGCCGCAAGGTCATCGTCGCGGAGCGCTTCGGCGATGATGCCCGTGAGCGCCGAAGTCTGATGGGGCGTGAGCAGCGCGATCACGGCCTTGAGCTGCGCGAGCACATCCTCGACGAGGTTGCCGGTGTCGGGATGGCCAGCCGTGTCTGCGGCCTCTTCGATGACCGCCTCTAGTAGCACCGCACCCTTTGACGGCCACCATCGGTAGATCGTCTTCTTGCTCACCCCGGATCGGGCAGCGATCCCCTCGATCGTGAGGCGCGGATAGCCGTCCTCTTCACACAGCGCCAGGGCGGCTTCCAGCACCGCCTGGCGCGCAGCCTCGCTACGTTTCGTCGGATCGGGCGCCTTGTTCACCCCCTTAAAGTACACGATACGTAGCGTGTTGCGTAAATGGATATCGTCCTCTACCTTCATAGCAACACGATACGGTGCGTGTCGCCGAGGAACGCGGCCTCCATGGCGGCCGCGGAGGGGATGTCCTCGTCGTCGGCGCCGGGGTCGCACACCGTTTCACCGCCACCGGTCCCGACCGGCTGCGGATGGTCCGCATCCACGCATCGCCGCAGATCGGGCAGGAGTTCGGCTAAGGCCCGCCCGATTCGCACTCATACCCGAGGGGCCGAACTCGGCGCCTCTCCGGGCGGTCGAACGCGCCCGAAACCCCGCAAAAGAACGGAGAACCCCATGTCCATCCCGACCTCGACCGGCGCGGTGCGCGCCGACCTGAACATCTCGCTCGACGGTTTCGCGACCACGACCGACCAGACCCCCGAGAACCCGATGGGCAAGGACTGGTTTCGCCTGGTCGCCGCGTATGCCGCGACCCGCACGTTCCGCGCCCGTGTGCTGGGCGAGACCAGCGGGGCGGGTACGACCGGCGTGGATGACGCGTACGCGGAGGCGTACTTCGCCGAGGTCGGCGCCGAGATCATGGGCGCCGGTATGTTTGGGCTGCACGACAATCCGGACGACCCCGACTGGCGGGGCTGGTGGGGCGACGAGCCACCCTTCCGCGTCCCGGTCTTCGTGCTCACCCACTCCCCGCGAGCCTCGATCGAGATGGCCGGCGGCACCACCTTCCACTTCCTCACGGCCACCCCGGATGAAGCACTCGCACAGGCGCATGCCGCCGCGGCCGGGAAGGACGTGCGGATCGGCGGCGGCGCCACGGTCGTCCGCGAGTTCCTGACGGCGGGCCTGATCGACCGGCTGCACGTGGCCATCGCGCCGATCCTGCTCGGCCGGGGCATCCGGCTCTGGGACGACCTGCGCGGCCTGGAATCGGGCTACGAGGTCACCGCCGAAACCGCGCCGAGCGGCACCATCCACCTCACCTTCCACCGCGACCATTGACCACCCGCGGAGCCGTCCGTCATCCGGAACATCTTCGCCACCAGCGACGCCCGCGTCTCCTGAACCCGGCAAGGAGAACGTCTCATGTCGTTTCAGAGCTACCTCGACAGCATCGAGGCCAAGACCGGCCTCACGCCCCGTCAGTTCCTCGACCTCGCCCGTGAGCGCGGATTCGATGAGACCGCCAAGGCCACGCCGATCCTCGACTGGCTGAAGCAGGACTACGACCTCGGGCGCGGGCACGGCATGGCGCTCGTGCACGTGATCACCAAGGGTCCGCAGATCAGCGGCAAGCACGTCGGAACCACCGGCACCCACGCCGACGCCAGCGACATGCTCTGGCTCGACGGCGCCGCCACCAACCCAAACCGATGACCCGATACCCCGGAAAGGGAGCGCATCATCATGACCACCACCCGTGACCTGGTCTACACCGGCTTCATGTCGCTCGACGGCGTGTTCGACTCGCCCGGCGCCTCGTCCGAAGGGCACCGCAACGGCGGCTGGGTACTCCAGGCCGAGTTCGTCCCCGAGGCGTTCTCTCTCAAGGACGAGGAGCTCGCGGAGACCTCCGCGTTGCTGTTCGGCCGCCGCAGCTACGAGGCGTTCTCGGCCTTCTGGCCGGGGTCCGCCGAGCACGAGCCGTACCGGGACATCCCGAAGTACGTCGTCTCGACCACGCTCGGCGAAGACGCCCTCGTCGACGGATGGGGACCGACCACGATCCTCCGCTCCCTCGACGAGGTCGCGGCCCTCAAGCGCGAAGCGGGCGGAGCGATCTTCGTGCACGGCAGCACCGAACTCGCGCGCAGCCTTGCCGACGCCGGCCTGATCGACCGGTACAACCTGCTCGTCTTCCCGGTGCTCATCGGCCCCGGCAAGAGCGCCTTCGGCAGCGCGGAGCACGGCACGCAGCGCCTGCATCTGCGGGAGTCCGCGACCTATCCCAACGGTGTCACCAAGCTCTGCTACGACGTCGCCCCGGCAGGAGCGGAGGTGGCGGCATGAGTACCGCACGCAAGCTCGTCGTCGGCCTGTTCATCTCGCTCGACGGCGTCGTCGAAGCGCCCGAGACCTGGCCGCGGGTGCCGCTCGCCGTCACCGCGACGACCACCTTCCCCTCCGGCGTCATGAACGCCGTCTACACACCCGCCTGAACCGCGGGACGACTCAGCGATCCGCCGCGGTCACACCGATAGGAGCCGGGCGCACAGCGTGCCCGGCTCTCGTCGATCCGAACAACGGCACCGGCGCTAGCGGCCGGCGTGGTCCGGTGCGGCGCGCCGGAGTCGATCTCCGCGGGGGAGCCTCTCCCGTCGTGTGTACCGTTGCTGCGAAGGCCTCTCCACGATGGCCGATGTGATCGACGTCGAGCTGGAAGAAGGCACGTGAACGCCGACTCCCGGATGCAGACCACGGCGGGGCGCCTGGCCAGGCTCGGATTCACCGACGGAGCCAGGGCAGAGCGGCTGCTGGACCAACTCGGCCCGGAGGCGGTCGGCGATGTCGAGCTGCTCGACGACCTCCTCGCGACCGCCGACCCCGACCTCGCGCTCGCCGCGCTGGCCCGCCTGGTCGAACGCGACCCGAGTGTGCTCGGGGCGTTCCGCGCGGATCCCGCCCTGCGCGCGCGGCTGCTGCGCGTTCTCGGCCTGAGTGCCGCGCTCGGCGACCACGTCGTCCGGCATCCGGAGCACCTGCGGCTGCTGGAGCAGCCCGGGGACGACGGGGCCGAGCCACCCGCGACCGGGGCCGGGGCCGGGGCCGCCGGGCAGGGAAGGGCCGGTCGGCCGACCGAGCGTGAACTGCGCGAAGAGCTGACCACCGCCGTCACCGCGTTCCCGCAGGACCGCCGGGCCGCGCTGGACGCCCTCCGGGTGGCTTACCGGGGACGGCTGCTCCACCTCGCGGCCCGCGACCTGGTGGGCGAATCGGCCTTCGCCGACACCACCGCCGAGCTGTCCGATCTCGCCGGGGCCGCGCTCGACGCCGCCCTGGAGATCGCCCGCACCGAGGTCCCGGACGCGGGCGACGTACGGCTCGCCGTCATCGGCATGGGCAAATGCGGCGCGAGGGAGCTCAACTACATCTCCGACGTCGACGTGGTCTTCGTGGCCGAGCCGAGGGACGGCGCCGACGAGACCAAGGCGCTGCAGGCCGGGACCCGGCTGGCCCAGGCGATGATGCGGGCCTGCTCCGAGAGCACCCCCGAGGGCGCGCTGTGGGAGGTCGACGCGGGACTGCGCCCCGAAGGCAGGCTGGGCCCGCTGGTCCGCACGCTCGACAGCCACCTCGCGTACTACCGGCGCTGGGCCAAGACCTGGGAGTTCCAGGCGCTGCTCAAGGCCCGGCCGGTGGCCGGCGACCTGGAGCTCGGCCAGGAGTACGTCGCCGCCGTCAACGAGCTGGTCTGGCAGGCCGCGGCCAGGGAGAACTTCGTCGAGGACGTGCAGGCGATGCGCCGCCGCGTGGAGGCCCAGGTCAGGGCCGGCGACGCCGAACGCCAGATCAAGCTCGGGCCGGGCGGGCTGCGCGACATCGAGTTCGCCGTCCAGCTCCTCCAGCTCGTCCACGGGCGCGGCGATCCGCTGCTGCGCCGCCGCGCCACGCTGTCCGCGCTCGCCGCCCTGTCCAGGGGCGGGTACGTCGGCCGGGACGACGCCAAGTCGCTCGCCGAGGCGTACACGTTCCTGCGCCGGGTCGAGCACCTGATCCAGCTGCACCGGCTGCGCCGTACGCACGTCGTGCCGTCGGAGACCGCCGACCTGCGCAGGCTCGGGCGGGCGCTCGGCATGACGAGCGACCCCGTCGGCCAGTTCACCAGGACGTGGCGGCGGCACGCGCTGGAGGCGCGGCGGCTGCACGAGAAGCTTTTCTACCGGCCGCTGCTGCAGGCCGTCGCGCGGCTGCCCGAGACCGAGACCCGGCTGTCCGCGGCCGCCGCGAGAGCTCGGCTGGAGGCGCTCGGATACACCGACGCCGAGGGCGCGCTGCGGCACATCGCCGCCCTCACCAGCGGGGTGTCCCGCCGCGCCGCGATCCAGCGCACGCTGCTGCCCGTCATGCTCGGCTGGTTCGCCGACGCGCCCGACCCGGACGCCGGGCTCCTCGGGTTCCGCCAGATCAGCGACAAGCTCGGGGCCACGCCGTGGTATCTGCGGCTGCTCCGCGACGAGACGGCGGTCGCCGAACGGCTCGCCCACCTGCTCGGGACCAGCCGCTACGTCACCGGGTTGCTGCTGCACGCGCCGGAGGCCGTCGCGATCCTCGGCTCCGACGCCGCCCTCGCCGTACGGCCCGCCGCCGCGCTCGCGGCCGAGGCCGCCGCGGCGGTCGGCCGGCACGGCGGGGATGCCGAGACCGCCGTCGCCGCCGTCCGCGCGCTGCGCCGCCGCGAGCTGCTGCGTACGGCGTGCGCCGACCTGGCCGGGCTGATCGACATCGAGGGCGTGGGGCAGGCGCTCTCCGCGCTCAACGATGTGACCATCCAGGCCGCGCTCGACGCGGCGGTCAACAAGGTGAGCGCGGAGCGGCGCGGGCCGATGCCGACCCGGATCGCCGTGATCGCGATGGGCCGGCTGGGCGGCCTGGAGAGCTCGTACGCGAGCGACGCCGACGTGATGTTCGTGCACGCCCCGCTGCCGGGCGCGGCCGACCGGGACGCCACCGACGCCGCTCACGCCGTCGCCGAGGAGCTGCGCCGGCTGCTCGCGCTCCAGGCCCCCGATCCGCCGCTGCCGGTGGACGCCGGGCTGCGGCCCGAGGGCAGGCAGGGGCCGCTGGTCCGCACGATCGCGTCCTATGCGGCGTACTACGCCCGCTGGTCGTCCCACTGGGAGGCGCAGGCGTTGCTGCGCGCCCGGTTCTGCGCGGGGGACGCCGAGCTCGGCGCCGAGTTCATCGCCATGATCGACCCGGTGCGCCACCCCGCCGACGGCATCCCGGGCGACGCCGTACGGGAGATCCGCAAGCTCAAGGCACGCATGGAGGCCGAACGGCTGCCGCGCGGCGCCGATCCCGCCCTGCACACCAAGCTGGGCCGGGGCGGGCTCTCGGACGTGGAGTGGGTGGCGCAGCTCATCCAGCTCCGCCACGCGGGAGCCGTACCGGCGCTGCGCACGACCCGGACGCTCGGCGCGCTGCGCGCCGCGGTTGACGAGGGCCTGCTGGCGGCCGAGGACGAGGCCGTGCTCGACCAGGCGTGGCGGTTCGCCTCGCGGATCAGGGACGCCGTGATGCTGGTCAGGGGCCGGGCCGGGGACACGATCCCCACGGCGGTCAAGGAGCGGTCGCTGATCGCGCGGGCGCTCGGCTACCCGCCGGACGGCTCCGAGGACTTCATCGAGGACTACCGCCGGGTCACCCGCCGGGCCAGGACGGTCGTGGAGCGCGTCTTCTACGAGGACTGACACCACCCCCGCGCCGATTCCGTTGCCGCGGCCCGGCGTCCCGGTGTATCAACGGTGCGATCGACGTCCCCCGGTGAGCCCCGATCCGCTGGACGGGGCCGCGCGTAGATTCGCGGTGATCCTGTGATCTCGTACTACACCGATTTCGCCCTCGGCCTGGTGCTCGCCTTCCTGCTGCTGTCGTTGCTGGTCAGCGGCGTCAACGAGGGCATCGTCCGGCTGCTCGGCATCCGCAGCAAGTTCCTGTGGGCGTACCTGCGCGACACCCTCGACGGCGCGGAGGTCGCGCGGCGGGCCCCGGTGGCACTGCGGGTCCTGACGGGGGTGCTCGACCGGTTGAAGGGCGTGGGGCGCTGGCTGTGGGCCCGGTTGGCCGACCTGCTCCCGCCGTCCGGAGAGGGCCGGTCCCGGCTGCCCGCGACCGTGCTCGGCGTGTTCGCGAAGCTGCCGTTCGGGCGGGATCCGCGACCGGCGTTCAGCGCGCGGCCCGCGCCCGTGCAGAGCCCGCCGCTCGCCGGCCGGCCGGAGGGGGGCAAGTCGCTGGCCGACCTCCTGCACGAGCGGCTGCAGGAGATCGACCACTCGGCGCGCGGCCGGACCAACATCGCGCAGATCCCCCCGGCCCGGTTCGCCGTCGCGCTGATGGAGATCGCCACCGACATGGGCGGTGTCGAGCGGATGATGCGCGAGCTGGACACGCTCAGGAGCCCGCTCTACCGGCCGCTCAAGGCCGTGTGGGACCGCGCGTCCCACGACGCCGAGGCGTTCCGCAACGGGGTCGCGGACTGGTTCGACGGTGAGATGCAGCGGCTCACCATGCTGTACCGGAGGTACGTCCGCTGGGTGATCGCCGCGCTCGCCCTGCTCGTCACGGCGCTCTTCGGCATGGACTCCCTGGAGTACGGCAAGTCGCTGCTGAACGACAGCGCCTACCGCAGCTCGGTCGCGGCGTTCGCCCAGTCCGGCGCGGAGGCACTGGCGCCGCTGAAGGAGCGGTGCGCGTCCGGAGAGAACACCTACTCCTGCGTGACCGACGTGCTCAGCGCCCCGGCGTTCGCACAGATCTTCACGCACGCGCCGGTGACGGTCGAGATGGGCGCCGCGGCCGCCGGGCCGTCCTGGTCGTGGCAGGGCGGCGACTGGTGGAGCCGGGTGGCGTCCCCGTCCCACTGGCCCGGCTTCCTGATCACCCTGTTCGCGCTGCTGTTCGGCGCTCCGTTCTGGTGGGACGTCTTCCGCCGGATCACCGGCATCCGCTCACGCGTCTCGACGCCGGACAAGTAGTCCCGCCGCCGGCGGAGGCCCTACAGCGTGAGCAGTTCGGGCAGGTCGGCCACGCCGGGCAGCAGGTGGGTGTGCCGCTCCGCGCCCAGGCCGACGGCGTCCAGCTTCCCCGTCAGCACGCCGACGACGAGGCGGGCCCCCGCGTTCGTCCCGGCCTGGAGGTCGCGTACGGTGTCGCCCGCCACGGCGACCCGCGCGACATCCCAGACACCCGTCGCCTCCATCGCCCGGAAGATCATGTAGGGGGCGGGACGGCCGGTGGGCACGTCGTCCACGCAGACCGACGCGTCGATCACCACACCGTCCGCGACGTCCACCGCGCCGTCCACCGGGGCCGCGCCGGGCGCGACCCGCCAGCCGAGGGTGGCGAGCAGCGCGGTGGTGACCTCGCGGTCGAATCCGGTCGTCAGCGCCACCTTGACACCGGCCGCGCGGATGCGGGCCAGGGCCTCCGGGACGCCGGGCAGGGGAGTGGGCGGCCGGTCGCGGTACGCCTTGTCCAGCCGGGCGCGGAAGTCGGCGAAGGCGGCGTCCACCGTCGCCTCGTCCGGGTCGTGCCCGGTGCTCTCGGCGAGCAGGCGCGTGATCGCCTCGCGCTTGCTCGCGCCCATCCAGCGCTGGATGTCGGCCTCGGTGGGGCGGCCCCCGGCGGCGGTGACGGCCTCGGCCAGCGCCTGGTACACGGCGCCGTGCTCTTCCACGGTCGTGCCGGCCATGTCCAGGACCACGAGTTCGATCGTCAAGACGGTTCCTCCTCAGCAGGTGCGGGTCGCATGTCGTCGTCACGGCCCGGCCGCCAGGTGCGGCCGACCGAGGGGCGGGCCCGCTGGGCGTTCTCGATGGTGAAGGTGACGACGTCCGGCCGGTAACGGTCGTCGGAGTACTCGTACGGCTCGCCCGCCGCGCTGCCGGCCCTCCGGCGCTCGCGCAGCAGCGGCGCGCCCGGCGGGACGTCGAGGAGCGAGGCGTCCGTCTCGTCGGCGGCGACCGCGTCGAAGACGTGCCGGGCGACGGAGAGATCGACCCCGCGCTCCGCGAGGTAGGCGTAGACCGACCCCGAGTCGGTGTCGAAGTCGAAGAGCAGACGGCCCACCGGCTCGACGAAGGCGGTGCGCTCCACCATCGTCGGCCAGCCGTCCAGCAGCCGCAGCCGCAGCAGCTCGACGACCGGGTCGCCCTCGTCGATGGCCAACGCGTCGGCCACCTCGGGCCGCGCGGGCCGCCGCGCGATCTCCACCGTGCGCTGGCCGGGCGTACGGCCGAGGCCGCGCGCCCACAGCGAGAACGACAGGAACGTCTCGAACGGCTGCGACACCTGGCCCGTGCGCACGACCGGCGGGCGTCCGCGGCCGCCGCCGACGAGCCCCTCGGCGCGCAGCGCGCTCAGTGCCTGGCGTACGGGACCGCGCGAGACCGACCACTGCTCGCACAGTTGGGACTCCGATGGCAGCGCCGCGCCGACGGAGAGTTCGCCGCCGGCGATGCGGCGCCGTAGGTCGTCGGCGATGCGCTCGTGAATTGCCTGCTCCACGGCAGTTGACTATACATCTCGACGTCGTCGACGCAAGCGGGTTCGGCCGCTCGATAATCCCTCTGACCTGCGAGGTTAATAGAAGGCGAACAAGGTGCGACAACTCGCTTGGACGTGTTGACGAGCGTCGGAGGAGTCGGCCACCTTACTTGTCATGACAAGTGCACCGCTGCTTGCGAGGCCACGGGAACGCGCCGACATCGTCATCGTCGGCGCGGGGATCGTCGGCCTCGCCCACGCCGTGGACGCCGTCCGCCGTGGCCTGTCCGTCGTGGTCGTCGAACGGGACGAACACGCGGTCGGAGCCTCGGTGCGGAACTTCGGCCACGGATGTGTCACGGCCCAGGACGGCCCGGCGCTCGAATACGCCCTGGATGCCCGCGCCGCGTGGATCCGGCTGGCGAAGGAGGCCGGTTTCTGGGCGCGCGAGTGCGGCACCGTGGTGGTCGCCCGCGCCGACGACGAGCGCGCCGTGCTCGAGGAGTTCCGCGACCGGCGCGGCGACCAGGTGCGGCTGCTCGATCGCGCCGACGTCGAGGCCCGCGTTCCGGTCGGCCCGGACGCCGTCGGAGGGGCGTGGCTGCCGCTGGACATCCGGGTCAATCCCCGCGAGGCCGTCCACGCCCTCGCGTCCTGGCTGGCGGCTCAGGGCGTGCGCTTCCTGTGGGGGACCGCGGCGCTGACGATCGAGCAGGGGCTGGTCCGCACCGCCCGGGGCGATGTGGCGGCCACCGCGGTCGTGCTGGCCGCCGGCCACGACCTGGACCGGCACTTCCCCGACCTCGCCGACGAGGCGAAGGTGGAGCGCTGCGCCCTGCAGATGCTGCGGGTGCGCGCGCCGTGGGACCGCGCCGTCGATCCGGCCGTCTTCAGCGGCTTCTCGCTGCTGCGCTACCGGGGCTTCGGGGGCTGCCCGGCCCTGTCCGCCGTACGCGCGCGGCTGGAGGCCGAGCACCCCGACCTGGTCGCCGCCGGGCTGAACCTGATGCTCACCCAGCGGCCGGACGGCGACCTCACCCTCGGTGACACGCACGTGTACGGCCGCACGCTCGACCCGTTCAACGTCGAGGTCCTCGACGAGGCGGTGCTCGCCCAGGCGGCCCGGCTCCTCGGGACCGGACCGCTGCGGGTGGTCGAGCGGTGGCGCGGCGTCTACGCCGCCTCGCCCGACCGCGACTTCCTCGTCGAGGCCCCCCTTCCCGGTGTTCGGGCGGTCGCGGTCACCTCCGGCGTCGGCATGACGACCGCGCTCGGGCTCGCCCCGCGCGTCCTCGACGACCTGCTCGCCTAGATCCCCCTCCAGATCCCCTTCCAGATCACCCGACTCGGCCGGCTCCGGCCGAGGCCCTCTCATCCGACCGGCCCGGCTGATCCGGTCCGGTCACCCCCACCGCGTACTCGTCGAAAGCTGAAGGAGAATCGGATGCGCGCCAAGCGGCCCATCGCGTTCGTCACGGCGGTCTCATCCCTCTGTCTCGCCCTCGCCGCCTGCGGCGGCACAGACACGGGCACGGCCACCGGAGCCGCCGGCTCCGCCTCGGCCACCTGCCCGGAGGGCAAGGTCCGGTTCGGCATCGAGCCGTACGAGGACCCGGCCAAGCTCAAGCCCGCGTACGAGGTCCTCGCCTCGGCGCTGGAGAAGAAGCTGAACTGCCCGGTCGAGCTGCAGGTCGTGGACGACTACTCGGCCGAGGTGCTCGCCATGCGCAACGGGAAGCTCGACATCGCGCAGTTCGGCCCGCTCGGCTACGTCTTCGCCAGCCAGAAGGCCGGGGCACAGGCCCTGGTCTCCTTCGCCGACGCCTCCGGCCGGCTGACCACGTACACCGCCGGGATCTGGGTGCCCAAGGACTCGCCGATCACGTCCATCGCCGATCTGAAGGGCCGCACTCTCGCCCTCGGCAGCACCGGATCGACCTCCGGCGACGCGCTGCCGCGCTACGCCCTGAAGACGGCCGGCGTCGCCGAGGCGGACGTGAAGATCGACTACGCCGGAGGGCACCCCGAGGCGCTGCTCGCGCTGACCAACGGCAAGGTGGACGCGGCCGAGATCAACAGCCAGCAGCTCGCCGTCGCGCAGGCCGCCGGCACGTTCGACCCCTCCCGCTACCGGAAGATCTGGACGTCCGACCCGATCCCGAACGACCCGATCACCGTGGCGGGCACGCTCGACCCGGCCTTCCGCACCGCCCTGAAGGACGCGCTGCTCGGCCTCGACCCCGGCGACGTCGCCAAGGTCGGCGCCTTCCTGGACGTGGACCCGCCCGGCCCGCTCGCCGAGGTCACCCAGGACACCTACCGGCCGTTGTTCGAGCTGGCCGCCGCGCTCGGCCTGAGTGAGAAGGACGTATGAGCGTGTCGCCGGGACGTTCAACGGGCGGCACCGCCGTCGCCGACAGGCCGTCCCCCGAGGCCGTGCCGTCGCTGGCCATCACCGGGCTGCGGAAGTCCTTCCCGGGCCGTACCGTGCTGGCCGGGCTCGACCTGCGGATCCCCGCGAGCGGGCTGGTCGTGCTGCTGGGGGCGAACGGCTCGGGCAAGTCCACCGCGCTGCGTTGCGTGGTCGGGCTGGAGCAGCCCGACGGCGGGTCGATCCGGCTCCACGGCGAAGAGATCGTCGGGCTGTCCGGGCGGGAACTCGCCCGGCGGCGCAGCAGAGCCGCGATGATCTTCCAGAAGATCCACCTGGTCCAGCGCCGGACCGTGCTCGACAACGTCTGCGCCGGGGCGCTCGGGCGGCTGCCGTTGCGGCACTCGCTCGTTCCCGCGCTGTTCCCCCGCGAGCTGCGCGAGGAGGCGATGGAGTGCCTGCACCGGGTCGGCCTCGCCGACCGGGCGGGTGACACGGTGGGCCGGCTCTCCGGCGGGCAGCAGCAACGCGTCGCGATCGCCCGCGCGCTGTGCCAGCGCGCCGACGTCGTGCTCGCGGACGAACCCGTCGCCGCCCTCGACCCGGCCGCCGCCACGCAGGTCCTGGAACTGCTGTCCGACCTGGCCCGCGGCCAGGGCCTCGCCGTCGCGGCCGTGCTGCACCAGCCGGAGTTGGCGCGGCGCTACGCGGACCGGGTGGTGGGGCTCGCGCGCGGCCGGCTCGCGTTCGACACCGCGCCCGCGCACCTCTCGGACCGCGATCTCGATGACCTCTACGCCGCCGGGGAGGGGGCGTCATGACCTGGGACACACCCCGCGACCACCGCACGCCGGGCAGGGGGAGCGGCCTGGTCGCCGTCGCGGAGACGGCGGGCAACCCGGGCGGGCGGAGAGGAGCGGTGCCGGCCCCGCCGTCCCGCCGCCGCTCGCCCTCGGCGCTCGGAGCGGCCGTCGTCACCGTGCTCGTCGCGCTCCACGTCCTGGCCTGGCAGGGGACCGGCTTCTCCCCGGCCGAGCTCGTACGGGGCTGGCACGGGATGGCCGACTTCGTCGGCGAGGCGATCCCTCCGGACCTGTCCTGGCCGGTGCTGGGGTCCGGGATCCGGGCGGCGCTCGTCACGCTCTACATCGGCTTGCTCGGCACCACGTTCTCGGTGCCGTTCGCGCTCGTCCTCGCCGTGCTCGGCGCCCGGACCACCACGCCGAACCGGTGGGTCTACCAGGCGGCCCGGTCGCTGCTGTCGTTCCTGCGGGCGGTGCCGGACGTCGTATTCGCGCTGATCTTCGTGACCGCCGTCGGGCTGGGACCGTTCGCCGGCGTCCTCGCGCTGATCTTCCACAACACCGGCGTGATGGGCAAGCTGTGGTCGGAGGCGATGGAGGAGATCGACCTCGGCCCCCGCGACGCGCTGCGCACCAACGGCGCGGGCGGCGTCCAGGTCGTGGCGCACGCGATCCTGCCCGCGGTCGTGCCGCAGTTCATCGGGCTGCTGCTCTACCGGTTCGACGTCAACGTGCGCTCGTCGCTGGTGCTCGGGCTCGTCGGCGCCGGAGGGATCGGCTTCCTGGTCAACCAGTCGATCAAGCTCTTCCGGTTCGACCAGATGGCCACGCACCTGCTGATCGTGCTCGTGCTCGTCATCGGTGTGGACCTGCTCTCCGCCGCCGTACGCCGCCGCATCGCGATGTGAGGGCCGCGCGGACCCCGGCTTCGCGTGGAGAGCTAGCGCGGGGACGGCCGGCGCGTGGTCGTGGCGACCAGGCGCCGCAGCTTGTCCTCCGACTCCGAACCGGGTTCGGCGGCGAACAGGTCCATCCCCTGCAGTTCCGGATCGCCGGGCAGGGCGACCAGCTCGGCGGACAGCCGCAGCTCGCCCACGACGGGGTGGTCGAGCACATAGTCCCAGTGCGTCGCGACGGCCACGTGGTGCTCGTGCCACAGACGGCGGAACTCCGGACTTTCCCTGCAGATCGCGTCCACCTGCGCCATGATCTGCGGGCTCTTCGGGTGACGTACGGCCAGGACCCGGAGCTGGGCGACGTGCTCGCGGGCCAGCCGCGTCCAGCCCTCGCCGTGCATGCGCCGGATCTCCTCGTCCAGAAAGATCAGGTGGCCGATGGTCCTGCGCTCTTCGGGCAGCGCGGCGAAGTCGGCGAAGACCGCGGCGGCCGGCGTGTTCCAGCCGACCACGTCGGCGTGCCGCCCGAGGACGAGGGCCGGCGTCAGCACCAGGGAGTCCAGCAGCCGCCGCAGCCCCGGCCTGAGCGGGGCCGACGTGACCTCCTGACTCCCGCGCGCCGGGCGGGCCAGCGCGTGCAGGTATGCCCGCTCGTCTCCGGAGAGCCGCAGCGCCCCGGCGATGGCGTCCAGCACCTCCGCCGAGACGTTCTGACCGCGGCCCTGCTCCAGCCGCGTGTAGTGGGTCACGCTCACCCCGGCGAGCAGCGCCAGCTCCTCACGGCGCAGCCCGCGCACCCGCCGCGCTCCGTTGCCCCGATACGGCAGGCCGACGTCGTCCGGCCGCAGCCGCGCCCGGCGGGACTTGAGGAACTCGTTCAACTCAACCGCGCGATCCATGTCCGCCCCAGCATAGGCAATCTTTGAGTAGTCAAAACGCGGAGCTGGCCGGCCTCCGGAGGCGCCACCAGGCTGTCCGGCATGCGATACGCGTTCCCTCTTGTCCTTCTCGGCCTGGGCAGCCTGATCACCGCCCTGGACTTCACCGTCGTCTACGTCGCGCTGCCGTGGATCGCGCGTGACGTGGGCTTCTCTCCGTACGCGCTGCAATGGGTGGTCAGCGCGTACGCGGTTCCCTTCGGCGGCTTCCTGCTGCTCGGCGGCCGGCTGTCCGATCTGGTGGGCAGACGGCGGATGTTCGTCTGCGGCATGCTGCTGTACGGCGTGGCCTCGCTGCTCGGCGGGCTGGCCACCTCCCCGGGGCTCCTGATCTGCGCACGGGCGCTGCAGGGGATCGGCGGCGCGGTGCTGATGCCCGCGACCCTCTCGCTGGTCGTCACCATGTTCGACGAGGGGCCCGCGCGCAACCGGGCGATGACCGTGTGGGCCGTGTGCGGCGCCGCCGGTCTCAGCCTGGGCGCGCTGCTCGGCGGAGTGCTCACCAGTGCCTTCGGCTGGGAGGCGGTCTTCTTCGTGAACGTGCCGCTGACCGTGGCCGGCGCCGCCGCCGCGTTCGCCGTACTGACGCCGGACGGCGCGCGGAGGCCGGGCGGGCTCGACCTGCCCGGCGCGCTCACCGGCACCGTGGGGATCACGGTGCTCGTGCTCGCCATCGCGCACGGTGCCGACTGGGGCTGGGCCTCCCCGGGCGTCCTCGGGTCCTTCGCGGCGGGCGCCGCGTCGCTCGCCGGATTCTTCGCGATCGAGGCGCGCAGCCGAAACCCGCTGTTGCCGCTGCGGCTGCTGGCCAACCGGCACACGAGCGTCGGCGCCGGCGCCATCCTGCTCTACGGACTGACCTTGCAGTGCGTGCCGTACTTCCTCACGCTGCACTTCCAGGACGTGCTCGGCTACGACGCCCTGCGGTTGGGCCTGGCCTTCCTCGGGCCGACCCTGGCCATCACGGTGGGCAATCTGGCCGCCGAGCGGCTGATCCCGCGCCTCGGGACGTACCGCACGCTGGTGCTCAGCCTGGTCGTGGGTGCGGCCGGTACGGCGGTGCTGGCGGCGAGCCTGTCCGTCAGCGGGTCCTATCTCGGTCTGCTGGCCAGGGTCGTCGGCTTCGGCCTGGGCGCGGGCCTGTCGTTCGCCACCATGTTCATCGTGGCCTCGACCGGTGTGGCCCCGCACGAGCAGGGTGCGGTCTCGGGCCTCTCCTCCACCGTCCTGCAGGCGGGCGCCGGCGCGGGCCTGGCCATCCTGGTGGTCGTGGCCGGCCACGACACTGCCGGCCTGACCGGTGAGGCGCTCCGCGCCGCCACGGTCGACGGCCTGCGCTCGGCTCTCTTCGTCGCCGCCGCGGTCGCCGCGACGGGCTCGGTGGCCGTGCTCGCGTTCATCCGTGAACACAGGAAACCGGCATTGACCGGCCTGGCAGCCGCGGAGGAGTAGGGCTCTCCGCCGCGGCGGACCATCTCGGCAGCGTGATCGGCGTGGTGCGGCGGCGTCAGACGCCGGTGACGCCGTCGGCCATCTCCCTGAGGACGTCGATGTGCCCGTTGTGGCGAGCGGTCTCCTCGATCAGATGCATGATGATCCAGCGCAGCTCCACCTCTTTGTCGCCCCGGATCTTGCGCTTCGCCACGGTGCCGAGATCGAGGGACGCCACCAGCTTCCGGAAGCGGTCGCACTGGGCCTCGTAGTCGGCCAGCAGCTCTGCCAGGGGGACGTCGAGGCCGATCCGCATCTCGCGGTCGGGGTCCTCATCCGTCCACGGTCCCTGGTCCTCCTCGCCGAGGAACACGACCTGCATCCAGAAGTACTCGACCCCCCAGCGCAGATGGCTGACCAGGCCGGAGATCGTCATGAGCGGCGACCCGGGGAGGGGGGCCTTGCGGGCGTTCTCGTCCGAGAGCCCCTCACATTTCGCGTGGACGGTGGCACGCGCGTAGTCGAGGAAGGTCGTCAGCATGGCGCGTTCGTCGAAGGACGAGGGCATGTCGGTGCGTGTCATGGCTGGCATCCTTCAGGCGCGCGACCCGGGTGTCCAACCGTTATATCCGGCCGCCCGGCCACGCCCCCGGCCTGGAACGGCGTGGCCCGTACGACCCCACGCTCCGCCGCCCTGGGCGGGACGGCCGGGGCGGTCTTCCTCCCCGGCCGTACGGCATCTCCCCGGCCGAGATCACGGGCGGCGCTGCCCCGGGGCTCTTCGCGGAACGCGGAGACCGGGCCCGGCGATCACTTGGTGGTGGGGCGGGCGGACTGGTAGAGGCGGGTGGCGTACTCGGGTCCGTAGTAGCGCTCCAGCTCCTCCAGCGTCTCCTCCGTGGGCTGGAGGCTCTTCACGATGCGCGCCTGCGACGGCAGGGCGTCGGGGTTCCACGTCTCCGGCTTCCACAGCTCGGAGCGGAGGAACGCCTTGGCGCAGTGGAAGAAGATCTGCTCGATCTCGACGACGAGGGCGAAACTCGGCCGGTGCCCCTTGATGACCATCCGGTCGAAGAACGGCGCCTCGCGGACCAGGCGGGCCCTGCCGTTGATGCGGAGCGTCTCGTTCCGGCCCGGGACGAGGTAGATGAGGCCGACGTGCGGGTTGGACAGCACGTTGAGGAAGCCGTCCGCCCTGCGGTTGCCGGGCCGTTCGGGGATCGCGATCGTGGTGTCGTCCAGGACGAGCGTGAACCCGGCGGGATCGCCCTTCGGGGAGACGTCGCAGGCCCCGTCCGCGTCGGCTGTGGCGACCAGACAGAACGGAGAGGTCGCCAGCCACTCCCGGTCGCGCTCGTGCAGCCGCACGCGCTCCTTGGTGATCGCCCTCGGCATCGGTGCCCCCAGCAACTCGCGGAGCTCGGCCTCCGAGGTGACCTCCACGAACTCCGCCGACTCGATGGTCTCGGGCATGGTCGCTCCCGTCGTCACGCGTTGATCAATCGCCGTTGAGCATACTTCGCAGCATTTGTTTCGTCGGGGGGCAGGCATCGCCTTACGCTCCGATCGCCTGCCGTACGGCGCGGTCGGAGCGACGTCATAATCGGCGGGGCAGCCGTCTGGAACGGACCTGCCTACGCGGGCCAAAGGACATCGATACGCCTCCCGTCACAGGCGGTCATACGGAGCCGCAGTGGTCTCCGTTCGTCATATCTGTGGTGCGGGCGCCCCCGCCGTCGTCGATTTCACCGGCCTTCCGCCCGGCGCTCGGGCTGGACGTGACGAGACCGCACTGCGGTGATGGTTCGCCGGATTTGATTCGGTGTTCTTCGTTCCGTCTTGATCTAGAGTCACACTCCTTGTCACCAGCGCGAGCGGAGCCACACGATGACAGCCCTGACAGTGCGTCGAGCGTTTCCCGAGGATGCCGCCCTACTCGCCGAGATGAACCGCCACGTGCACGATCTGCACGCGCGGCATCGGCCGGACATCTACAACGAGCAGCCGCCGCTGGAGGAGCTGGCGCCGATCTACAGAGAGCAACTCGGTCGCGCATCCGTCTGGGGCTTCGTCGCCGAGCTCGCGGGGAGCGGATGCGTCGGATACGCGACCGCGGCGCTCCATCAGCGTGCCCCCAGCGCGTTCCTGCAGCCTGAAGCGTTCATGGTTCTGAACCAGCTCGCGGTGGCGCCGGAGGCGACACGGCGCGGAGCCGCGACCGCCCTGCTCGATGCCGTTCGAGAGGCGGGACGGGCGGCCGGCTGCCGCCGCCTCGTCACCGAGGTCTGGGATTTCAACGACGAAGCACGCTCGTTCTACGAGGCCTCGGGCTTCCTGCCGATGAAGCGTTCCCTGGAGCAACTGCTGTGAGCGTTTCCCCTGCGCGCGGCGGTGGCACAGCGCTTGGTCGGCGGGTGGCGGAATCCGAAATTCGGCGTTAAGCCATGCGGACGGACGCGGATCGGTGGCACGGCAACGGGCCGAACGTAAAGGAAGAGCGGCCGCCGCGGCACCCTCGCAGCTTATAGGGTGCACGATTTCCTTGGATCGGCTATCTATTAATTCGTCGGTACTTGTTTCCGCTGGTTCCCTGAATTCGGCGTGGCGGGCCGAAGTGCCGGTCCCGTGTCGGCATTTCGGAGATTAACTTCAAACCGATGTGCAACATCGCCCGCATGCTTGGTCGATGAAAGTCAAATGCCGTTTCCCGTCGCGAAGAAAGGGGTTTTCGATGAGTTCGTCGCGTACCGGCGGCCGCACGATGATCGGGCTGTCCACCGTACTGGTCGATCGGCTCGACGTTCCCTCGCCGGACAGCCGCGATGGGCGGCACACGGCCCTCTTCCTGCGCATCCAGGCGTTCGTTGAGAGGCAACTCGGCGACACCGGGCTGTCGCCCGCGATGATCGCCGCGGCGCACCACATTTCGGTCCGCCAGCTGTACAAGGTCATGCAGGCGCAGGGCGAGACGGTGGCGGGCTGGATACGCACACGGCGGCTCGAACGTTGCCACCGTGACCTCGCCAACCCGTTACTGGCTCAGCGGTCCGTGAACGCCATCGCGACCCGCTGGGGCTTCATCAGCGCCGCCCACTTCAGCCGCGCCTTCCGGGCCGCCTACGGCGTTTCGCCCACCGAGTATCGACGGTTGACCATGAGGCGTTGACCGGCGACGCATTGACTGCGAACGCACACTGCTTGACCGATGGTGCACAGTATGGCCGTACGACTGTTTTGAGGACGTATTCGCGGTTCTACTTCACATAGTCGACTGCCCGACGACCGAGTCGTCCCGAAATCCATGAGATGCCACAGGAACAGGAGAAGGAAACGTGACCGGATTAACCCGCAAGACCTTCATGAGCGTGGGCCTGACGGCAGGGATACTGGCCGCCATCACAATCGCCCTGCCGGAATCCGCCTCGGCGGTGGTGCTCTACCCGAGCTGCGGTGGAGGGGCCACCAAGACCTCGACGTCCACAAGTTCGTACATGGGGGGGTGTTTCTCGACTCAGGCCCGAATCGACCGGTACTACGCGGGGGTGCCGAGGTCCTACTACGGGCCGCAGGGGAAGGACTCCAACGTTACGGCATCAGACGGCACTCTGATCGGCAACTACGCGCGGTACTACGTGGCGAATTCCGGCGATCCCGGCAAGCACTGGACCAGCTGGATCAAGTTCTGATCGTAGTGGCGCACGAGGTTGCTCGCTGACCCTTGACCCGTGGAGGCGTTGGCACGGATGCGTAGTTTGATCCGCCGGACGGTGAGCGGCTCGGTGCGGGCTGTGCTGGCACTCGTGGTCGGGGCCCTCGTCGCGGTCTCCTGTTCCGGGGAGGCGCGTCCAGGGGAACCGTATGCCGAGGATTTCGAACGCGCACAGAAACAGGCGGTGTCGGATTTCGAGAAGCAGGTGCTCGCGGATCGCAAGATAACGCGGACAGAGTACGACGAGGCCGTGCGCCAGTACGTCTCGTGCATGAAGGCGCGCGGTCTCGGCCTCGAGGCGGTCGACAGCGGCTACGGCTATTACACCTATGTGGAAACTCCGACGAGCCCGAACCACGACGCGGCGCACGTCGTGTGCCGGCGCGGGACCACGTTCTTGATCGAGACCCTCTATACGGGGATCGTGACCAATCCGAACAACGTCGACGTGGATGACCTTCGCGCCGCATGCTTCGTTCGAAAGGGCCTGGCGCCGAAGGGATATTCCGGCGAGTCCTCCAAAGCCGACGGAAGGCGCGGCTACGAGGGCGCGCCATTTGACAGAGAGGATCCGCGTTTCCAGCAGTGCCTGGCGAATCCTTCCCGGTGACGGTATTTGCGAACCGAATGGGGTGGGACAGCCGGATGACCATGTGAAGGATTGGACGGCGCTCCAGCCCACGCCCGTCCCCTGTTCATCCCGTCTACCGTCGCCCCCACCGCAGAGCGCCCACGGGGTCGCCGCCGGCATCGCGGGGCGCCGTGCCCGGTTGTCGCGAGCAGTCGCTCGGCGTTCGCCCGGCGCGCACTGCCTCGTCAGGGGAGCAGATCATGGGGGCGCTTCGCCGCCGATGACGCGGCCCTTCTACGCGTAGTCGGCTCGCTGGTCATGCAAGCGCACCGTATGCGGTTGACGAACCTCGTGCTGATCGAAACACCTGCACATCGCCCCGCCGGCCGCGTACCCGCCGTCTTCGACGGCATCGGCTATCGGAGCGGGGCGGAGGAAAGTCGGCGATCTACGGCGTATCAGAGGCCACGTTCGGCCGTGCTCCGCTCAACGCAGAATTCGTTGCCCTCGGGGTCGAGCAATGTGACCCAGCCGAGCCCTTCGGCGGTGCGGTGATCCTCGTACAGTTTCGCGCCCAAGGTGATGATGCGCTCCACCTCCTCGTCGCGGGTCCGCTCGGTGGGCATCCAGTCGAAATGGATCCGGTTCTTCACCGTCTTGCCCTCGGGCACCTGAATGAACAGCATCCCGGGCACGGGCGAGGGAGCCTCGACGAGGACCTCGGAGTCGCCCGGCGCGTCCTCATCGGACACCGGCCATCCGGTTACGGCACTCCAGAACTTCGCGAGCTCATAAGGATCGGCACTGTCGACGGTCACATGGCGCAGGATCATGAAGTTCAGCCTAGCCACTCGGCCGGCGCTGTCGGGCGATCATGAACGTGGGGGCCGGATCACGAGCTGCGGCCGCCGTACTACCCGGACCGGACTTCCGTCAGCAGGCCATGACGAGCTTACGAACCTAGGGTCCGCCGCTATGTCGCAGCGCCACCTCCTGTCCTGCTGGGCACATGAAGGACCGAGGCTAATAATCAATATCGACCCCATTCTTGCAATTTCCGCCGGTTGGGGAAAAGGATATCTGGAGCCAATATTGCGACAGTGAGGGCTTATCCGCTGCATCGCCTGACCAATAATCAAAGGCCACCACAAGATCGGCAACGAATCCGCCGAGATCTTTGGAGTAACAGGTGTCGGATGGCCAATACTCGGTTGTTCCCACCTTTCTTTTCAGCTCGCGAGTGCCATCCTTCGTCATTCGCCATCCTGACAGCTTCGCTTCGGAGGCATAGTAGGAGGCGACGTCGAAAGGCGTTCCGTCGAATCTGATGAGACGGTCAACCTCACCGATTCCGTTGGCGTCGGTACACGCCAGCGAGGGCATCACATCCGAAGCGTCGTGAGCGCCAGGCGGAATCTTGTCCAAAATAGATTCCTTCTGGGCGCGCTCAGCCATTGAATCGGTTGGATCGTTTATGCAGTCCAAGCCCGTAAGTCTGCCGACCGCCGAGCAGCCAGATGTCATGACAGGCAACGCCACTGCCGCCAGCAGGATTGCCGGTAGATAGGAGCGCGGCGGATGCGTCATCCCACGAACCCTTCTATTCGCGAAAATCCGGGATCCTTCCACAATGGTTTCCCCTACGCCGCCCAGTCGGCGAAACCCTTCTCCAGAACCGGCCGGCTGTGCGGCTGGGGCCCCACGGTCGGTTCGACCACAGTCCCGATGGGCGGGGGAGCTACTTCGCTGAAGGATCTTGCGCGTGATCGCGTTCGGCGCGGAATTCATCCAGGAGGGTGAAGAAGAGCTCCATCGCCGGGGTGCTGGACTTCTCGGCCGCGTTTTCGATTTCCGCAGCCCAGCCCAAAGCGCTGGAATACGACATGCCCAGCCGTGGCCACAGCCACTCCGCGAAGGGCCCGTCGTTGTCGAAGTCAAACGACTCATCGATGCCGTGGATTTCCTGAGCGATCGCATAACCGGCCAGCATCGAGTACAGGTGCTGTAGGGAACCGCGCCAGACCCACATGCTTGGCCGGAGCCGAACCTTGTCCAGAAACTCGTAGACATCGTTCAGCTCACTCGGTGCCCGCAATGCCCGTCGGCTTTTCCCCACTTCCGTCATGTATGCACCCTACTGAGGAGCAAGGGGCCAGGTACACGATCGCGCCGGGAATGTCCACGGCGTTATGAAGAGAGACAGAGGCGTTGGCTCGACAGGCCCCGATGCGAAAGCCCGCGGGAAGGTGGAGACCTTCCCGCGGGCTTTCGGTTCTACGACTTGCGGCACGGAAGCCGCGCGATGAACACCCGGTTCACCGCGCGGCCACCGGTCAGCAGTCGCAGTAGAGCTCGAACTCTCAACTACCCCTTTCCGACCTGCGCCGATCACGTCGAGTAGTGCCTTGACCAGGCAATGCAGCTCTCAACGTCTCCCGCAGGTTTCCGGCGTTTTGCGGCCTCGGACGGAACTGGAACGGAACTGGGGAGCCTGCCCTACGGGTGTTCTACCCCTCGACCGTCCACCCTCGGTCCAGATCGCGAAGCAATACCCGGACTGGACTCGTAGGCTGAATCTCGCACGTGATGGACAGGAGGCTGAGGTGGCGGAGACGACGCTGACCGAGACGATGGTGGCCGAGGTGATGGCCGAGCTGGCCGAGCTCGAGGACCCGAAGATACGCGAGGTGAACGAGAAACACGGTGACGATCACGGTGTGAACCTCAGCAAGCTGCGCGCGCTCGCGAAGCGGCTGAAGACTCAGCAGGAACTCGCGTGCCAGCTCTGGGAGACGGATGACACCACGGCGAGATTGCTGGCGATCCTGATCTGCCGCCCGAAGGCGTTCGAGCGTGACGAGTTGGACGTCATGATGCGCGAGGCGCGCATACCCAAGGTGCACGACTGGCTCGTGAACTACGTGGTGAAAAAGAACCCGCACTCCGAAGAACTGCGCCTGGCCTGGTCCGCCGATCCGGATCCAGTGGTCGCGAGTGCCGGCTGGGCGCTGACCACCGAACGCGTGACGAAGAAGCCCGAGGGCCTCGACCTCGCGGGACTGCTCGACGTCATCGAGGCGGAGATGAAAGACGCTCCGGATCGCCTGCAGTGGGCGATGAACCACTGCCTGGCTCAGATCGGGATCGAGCACGCCGAGCACCGCGCCCGTGCAATCGACATCGGTGAGCGCCTGGAGGTGCTCAAGGACTACCCGACTTCCCCGGGCTGCACATCTCCGTTCGCGCCCATCTGGATCACCGAGATGGTGCGCCGACAGCACGATAAGTAGGAAGGTTCGCGCTCACGCGCGTGTCGCTACTCCCTCAGAACGCGGCGCCCGTCGGCAGGCGTGGCCGCCGCTGCCTGAGCATGTGCTCGCGTTCTCTGGCATGGGCGAGCACGACCCAAATCGAGGATCGCGGCTACATTGACCTCGGGTATTCACCCGCGAAGGGCTCTTGGTGATCAAAAGTTAGAGAAGGTGCATCTGGTCTGCAAGGATGCGATTTGCTGAAGATCAACCCCAAGCAGAAGAGAGTGCACTTTCCGGGTGAACAGTACGGCAATGGCCCGACTCCGATGAGTCAACACGGGCCGCGATCGATGCGGTACTTGTCGCCCGGACGGAACTGAGGCAGAACCAGACGGAAGCCGCGCGATGAACACCCAGTTCACCGCGCGGCCACCGGTCAGCAGTCGTAGTAGAGCTCGAACTCGTGCGGGTGCGGGCGGAGGCGGATCGGGTCGATCTCGTTCTCCCGCTTGTAGGCGATCCAGGTCTGGATCAGGTCGGGCGTGAAGACGCCGCCTTCGAGCAGGTAGTCGTGGTCGGCCTCAAGGGCGTCGAGCACCTCCGGCAGCGAGCCCGGCACCTGCGGGACCTGGCGGGCCTCCTCCGGGGGAAGCTCGTAGAGGTCCTTGTCGATCGGCTCCGGCGGCTCGATCTTGTTGCGGATGCCGTCGATCCCCGCCATCAACTGCGCCGCGAAGGCGAAGTACGGGTTGCAGGACGGGTCCGGCACGCGGAACTCCAGGCGCTTGGCCTTGGGGTTCGAGCCGGTGATCGGGATGCGCACGCACGCCGACCGGTTGCGCTGCGAGTACACCAGGTTGACCGGGGCCTCGTAGCCCGGGACCAGGCGGTGGTAGGAGTTCACCGTCGGGTTGGTGAACGCGAGCAGCGACGGGGCGTGCTTGAGGAGGCCGCCGATGTAGTAGCGGGCGATGTCGGACAGGCCCGCGTAGCCGACCTCGTCGTAGAAGAGCGGCTCGCCGTCCTTCCACAGCGACTGGTGGCAGTGCATGCCGGAGCCGTTGTCGCCAAAGAGCGGCTTGGGCATGAATGTGACGGTGTGCCCGTGCTGGAGCGCCGTGCTCTTGATGATGTACTTGTACAGCATCAGGTTGTCGGCGGTCTTGAGCAGCGTGCCGAACTTGAAGTCGATCTCGGCCTGGCCGGCGGTGCCCACCTCGTGGTGCTGCATCTCGGTCTCGATGCCGGCCTCGATGAGGTTGCGGACCATCTGCGAGCGCAGGTCGGTGAAGTGGTCCATCGGCGGGACGGGGAAGTAGCCGCCCTTGTAGCGGGGCTTGTAGCCCAGGTTCCCGCCCTCGGCGGCCTTGCCGGTGTTCCAGGCGCCCTCGACCGAGTCGATGAAGTAGTAACCGGCGTTCGCCTTGGTCTCAAAGCGGACGTCGTCGAAGATGTAGAACTCCGCCTCGGGGCCGAAGTAGGCCGTGTCGGCGATGCCCGTGCCCTTGAGGTATTCCTCGGCCTTGCGGGCGACGTTGCGCGGGTCGCGGCTGTAGGCCTCACCTGTCAGCGGGTCGTGCACGAAGAAGTTGATGTTCAGCGTCTTGTGGACGCGGAACGGGTCGAGCACGGCGGTGGACGGGTCGGGCAGCAGCAGCATGTCCGACTCGTGAATGGCCTGGAAACCGCGGATCGATGAGCCGTCGAACATGAGGCCGTCGGTGAATACATTGGGGCCGAAGTTCTCGACGGGGAAAGTGAAGTGGTGCGTCGTCCCCGGCAGGTCAGTGAACCTGACGTCGACGAACTGCACACCCTCGTCCCGGATGAACTTCAGGACGTCATCGGCAGAGTTGAACACTCTTGAACCTCCCAGGGGCATGGGCCAGCATCCCGAAAATAAGTCCCGGCCGTTTCCACCCCATGTCTCGTTTGTTTCGCCCGTGTTAATGGGAACGTGCTCGGGCGGTAGCCGCGAACCGGCGGCCGATCATGCGTTTGTGCAGGTCAGGACAGTAGTTGTGCCTCGGTCGTCAATGCGTGGCCGGATCCGCCCGTGGCGCCGCCGGGTCGTGACAGAGCGCGCCGCCATGCGATGGGGCGTGCCGTTCCCGACCGCTCGTACGCGCCGGATCGTTTTCCATCATGGGGGCGGCGGGGCTCGGGGCGGCATTTCCTGTGCAGAAATTGCCCATTCACCGAATATCTTTGCGATCGGCCCGGCATATCACGGTGTGATGATGCGCCTGCGGAAATTCGGCTCATCGAGACTTCTGGGAGCGGAGGTGTCGCGGTGGTTTCAGGGGCGGGACGACGGCACGGCGTCCGGCGCGGTCGAGGCGGCCTGGGTGCCCGTGTCGGCCGGCGGATCGGTGACCGGGGGGTCGGTCGCCTCCCTCGCCGGGCGCATGATCGCGGGTGAGGGCGGGCGCGGCGTCGGGGCCGGATCGGTGTCCCCGGCCAGCAGGTCCGGCCGGAGGCTGAGGATCGCGCCCGCGAGAGCGACCACTCCCAGAATGGCCAGCATCATCACCGGTGTACGGCGTCGCCCCGAGCGGGGGAGACGCGCCGCCGTCGCCTCCATCCGCTTGATCTCGTCCTCGCCGAACTGCGCGACCAGCGCCTCGAAGCGCGCGTCGATGTCGTCAGGGTCCGCCGAGCGCAAAGTTCACTCCAATAGCTGAAATTTCGGGAGATGGTGGGATTAATCATGGTCGTCTTGACCTCCAAGCGGAAGACCGGTGACAGGCGCGGATACGCTGTGGAGTCATGAGCAAGCAGCAGCCCCGGTGGACCCAGACCTGGATGGGGGGAGTCCGGTCGGCCGGCTTCGACCTCGGCTATCCGGGCGAGCGCCTCGGCCTTCCGGCCGAAGGCAGCGGTTCCGTCACCGGGTGGGGGCGCCGCGTCGGCGCCGTCTTCGTCGACTGGCTGCTCTGCACCTGGGCCATCGCCGGGGGCATCTTCCGCGTGCAGAACCCGGACGTCGGCTGGGTCGGCCTCGCCGTGTTCGCGGTGGAGAACGTCCTTCTCCTCGGCACCCTCGGCATGACGCTCGGCATGCGGCTGTTCGGCCTGCGCGTCGCCACGCTCGACGGCGGTCGGCCCCCCTTCCTGGCCGTACTGATCCGGACCTTCCTGCTCTGCCTCGCCGTACCCGCGCTGATCTGGGACCGGGACCGCCGCGGCCTGCATGATCGGGCCTCCAACACGGTCGTCGTCCGCCTCTGAACGGGTCTTCCGACGCCAGATTAAAAGATGAACCGGGTTTGCTTCTGAACCCGGTTCATTTATTGTGCCGGTATGGCCGGTCTCAGAGAAGACAAGAAGCGGCGCACGCGGCAGGCGATCGGCGACATGGCGATGCGGTTGTTCGCCGAGCGCGGGTTCGAGGCGGTCACGGTCAACGAGATCGCCGAGGCGGCGGGCGTCGCGAAGGTGACGCTGTTCAAGTACTTCCCGTCCAAGGAGTCCCTCGTCCTGCACGCGGTCGAGGAGGACCTCGCCGGAGTGGTGATCGCCCGCCCGCCCGGCCGATCTCCGCTGCGCGCCCTGCGCGAGCACCTGCTGGCCTTCGCCGCCGCGCCCATCGGCGACGCGGACGAAATGATCGCCCGGATGAAGGTGATCGTGGACAGCCCCGCGCTCACCGCCGCCGTCAACCGCCTCCAGTACGGCAGCCGGCGCGCCCTGGCCCGCGCCCTGCTGCCCGGCGGGCGACCGCTCACGCCGTGCGAGACCGGCGAAAGCTCGCCCACGCCGTGCGAGGCCGGCGAAGGATCGTCCGCGCCGTGCGAGGCCGGCGACGGGACCCCTCCGCGGAGCGACGCGGCCCCGGGGGCCGCGGGACATCACCCGCCGCCGGCAGGCACCCCCGGCGCCGACCCCGCCGCACTGGCGGCCGAACTGGCGGCCGCGCAGATCAGCGCCGCCGTCCTGACACTCCAGGAGACCTTCTTCCAGCGCGTCGCGGCCGGGATGCCGCCCGCCGAGGCCGGACAGCTGCTGCGCGGCGACGTCGATCTCGCCTTCGACCTGCTGGAGAACGGGCTGGCCTGGCTCGGAGAGAAAGAGACGACATGAGAGCCGTGGGCATCAACTACGACACCGGCTTCCTGCCCGGAGCCGCCTCCCGGCGGCACTTCGACCCCGAGGTCGTCCGGCGCGAGATGCGGGTCATCGCGGACGAGCTGCACTGCACCGCCGTACGCGTGTCCGGAGGGGACCCGGAGCGGCTCAGCGTGGCCGCCGAGCACGCCGCCGACGCGGGCCTGGAGGTCTGGTTCGCGCCGTTCCCCTGCGAGCTGACCACCGACGAGATGCGGCCCTTCTTCGCCGACTGCGCCGCCCGCGCCGAGCGGCTGCGTACGGCGGGCGCCGAGGTCGTCTACGTCATGGGGTGCGAGATCAGCGGCTTCGCGCCCGGTTTCCTGCCGGGGGAGACGCTCTACGACCGGCTGACCGCCCTCGGGTCCTTCACCGCGGAGGACTGGATGTCGATGGGGCCGACCCTCGCCCGGCTGAACGCCTTCCTGGCCGAGGCCGCGGACGGTGCCCGCGCCCGGTTCGGCGGACGGGTGACCTACGCGTCGGCGCCCTGGGAGTTCATCGACTGGACGCCGTTCGACATCGTCGGTGTCGACGCCTACCGCGCCGCCTACAACGCGGCGAACTTCCACGAGGAGATCCGCGGACATCTCCGGCACGGCAAGCCGGTCGCGGTCACCGAGTTCGGCACCTGCCCCTACAAGGGGGCCGGCGACCGAGGCGGCATGGCATGGGCGATCGAGCAGGTGGACCAGCCGGAGCCGGACGAGTCCGAGCAGGTGCGGTACTTCACCGAGCTGCTCGACGTCTTCGCGGCGGAAGGCGTGGACAGCGCGTTCTGGTTCACCTTCGCCGGCTATGAGCGGCGCGGGGACGCCGACCTCGGTTCGTACGGCGTGGTCAGCATGATCGACGAGGTGCGGTGGCGGCCGCGGGAGGTCTTCCACGCCATGGCGGCTAGATATTCCGACAGGTGAAGATCGCGGTGCCGGGGAAGTGGCGGCCGCGCAGCGGGCTCCAGCCGCCCCACACGCCCTCGTGGCCGTCCGGCCACTCCGGCTCGACCAGCCCGGCCAGAACGAACCCGGCGCCGGCGATGAGGCCCACCCAGTCGCCCAGCGTCCGGTGGTGCTCGACATAGGACGGCACCCCGCCGTCGTCCAGCTCCACGTACGGCGAGCGGTCGAAGTAGGACCGGTCCGCCGTCAGCCCGCGCGGGCCGGGATCGTCGGGGAACGCCCACCGGATCGGGTGGCTGACCGAGAACACGAACTGCCCGCCGGGACGCAGCACCCGGCGCACCTCGGCGAGCACGGCGCCCGGGTCCGCGACGAACGGCAGCGCCCCGAACGCCGAGCAGGCCAGGTCGAAGGAATCGGCCAGGAACGGCAGGACCTCCGCGTCCGCCTGCGCGACCGGCAGCGAGAGGCCGGTCGCGTCGTCGATGCGGCGGGAGTGCTGGAGCTGCCGGTGCGACAGGTCCACGGCCGCGACGGTCGCGCCCTGCCTGAGCAGCCACCGGCCGCACTGCCCGGCGCCGCAGCCCACCTCAAGGATGCGGCGGCCGGACACGTCACCGAGCAGCCGGGCGTCCGCCTCGTCCAGGCCCTCCGGGCACCAGATGAACCCGTCGTCGCGCAGGAAGCCGCCGTGCTCGGCCTGGTACTCGTCCGCCGCGCCGTCCCACCAGCCGCGGTTGGCCCGGGAGGTCTCCGCCCGGGTGACCGGGCGCTTCGCGACGCTCACGTCTGATCCCCGGGGTTCAGCGGGGCCCCTTGGGGCCGCGCGGCATCCGGACGTTCTTCGGCATGGGTCCCTTGGGCATCGGCATCGCCGGGGTCAGCGCGCGCATCCGGTTGTTCACCTCGGAGACGACCGGCTTCCTCAGGTTGCGCGGGAGCTTCATCAGGTGGCGCTGCAGCTTCGCCAGCGGCACCTGACCCTCGCCGTCGCCGCACTGGATGTCGTACACCGGGACGTCGATCGCGACCCGCTGCACCCGCTTCTTCTCCGCGACCAGCATCCGCTGCACGCGGTTGCTCGGCCCCTCGGAGACGAGAATCACACCGGGGTGGCCGACCACGCGGAACACGAGGTCCTGCTCGCGGTTGACCGCCACCGGCTTCTCCTCGACGTACCAGTTGCCGCGCATGCCCTGGAGGATCGCGTAGGTCGCGCCGGGCTGGCCGTGGAGCATGCTGAACTGCGCGCGCTGTGCCAGCCGGCTGAACACGATCAGGCCCACCAGGATGGCGGCCAGCACACCGAAGACGTACCAGGTCCAGCCGAAGAGGACACCGAGGACGACGAAGACGGCGAGGGTGCCCAGCGCCGATCCGTAGACGATCGGCATGCCCTTGGGGTTGGCCTGTTTAACGAACTGGGCGACCATCCGGATCTGCTTGAGCCGTCCCGGAGTCGCAGGGTCTTTCGCCATGCTCTGCAGGATACAAATCCCAGGGTGAATTAATGAAAACGAGACCCGCCCGTACGGCTCCCGGAGGAGCCGTAGGGCGGGTCGGGACGGTGTTTCTAGAGCGCCTGCCGTGCCGCGATCGCCTGCTGGTAGAGGCGGCCGGCCCGGTAGGAGGAGCGGACGAGCGGCCCGGACATGACGCCGGCGAAGCCGATCTCTTCGGCTTCTTGCTGCAGCTCGATGAACTCCTCGGGCTTCACCCAGCGCTCCACGGGGTGGTGGCGGGGGCTCGGGCGGAGGTACTGGGTGATCGTCACCAGGTCGCAGCCCGCCTCGTGGAGGTCGCGCAGCGCCTGGGTGATCTCCTCGCGCTCCTCGCCCATGCCGAGGATGAGGTTGGACTTGGTGACCATCCCGGCCTCGCGGGCCGCGGTGATCACTCCGAGGGAGCGCTCGTAGCGGAACGCGGGGCGGATCCGCTTGAAGATCCGCGGGACGGTCTCGATGTTGTGCGCGAACACCTCGGGCTTGGCGGAGAAGACCTCCTCGAGCTGTTCCTGGATCCCGTTGAAGTCGGGCACCAGCAGCTCGACACCGCAGCCGGGGAGCTGCGCGTGGATCTGGCGGGCGGTCTCGGCGTACAGCCAGGCGCCGCCGTCGGGCAGGTCGTCACGGGCGACACCGGTGACGGTGGCGTAGCGCAGGCCCATCTGCTTGACCGACTCGGCCACTCGGCGCGGCTCGTCCTTGTCGTACTCGGCGGGCTTGCCGGTGTCGATCTGGCAGAAATCGCAGCGTCGGGTGCACTGGTCGCCACCAATGAGGAAGGTGGCCTCCCGGTCCTCCCAGCACTCATAGATGTTGGGACAGCCGGCCTCCTCACAGACCGTGTGCAGTCCCTCGCGCCGCACCAGCGATTTAAGCTCGGTGTACTCCGGCCCGGTCTTCAACCGGGTCCTGATCCACGGCGGCTTCTTCTCGATCGGGGTCTGGCTGTTGCGCACCTCCAGGCGGAGGAGCTTACGGCCATCAGGGGCAACGGACACGCCGTCCAGCTTATTACCAGACGTCGGATGTGCCGTCAGGCGAGGTCCTCCTCGTACATGTCGTACGGCTCGGTGCCGAGCGCCTCGGCGAGGCGCTTCTCGGCGAGCGGCATGACCTCGTCCACCGTGATGCGGCGGCCGGTCTCGGCGGACAGGGAGGTCACACCCGCGTCGCCCTCGACGATGCGGTTGTACCAACTCAGGTCGTTGACGCAGTTGAGCGAGAATCCGTGCATGCTGACGCCACCCGCCACCCTGATGCCGATCGCGGCGACCCGGCGGTCGGGCAGGCCGCTCGCGGCGTCTCCGGGGACCCACACTCCGCCCTGGCCCGCGATCCGCCGCGCGACCACCCCGAAGTCCGCGCAGATCTGGATCAGCACGTCCTCAATCAGCCGGACGTACCCGGCGACGTCGGCGATCCGCAGGATGGGGTAGCACACGAGCTGCCCGGGACCGTGCCAGGCGAGCTTCCCGCCGCGGTCCACGTCGATGACGGGGGTGCCGTCGGAGAGCCGCTCGTGCGGCTGGGTGCGGCTGCCCGCCGTGTAGACCGGGGCGTGCTCCAACATCAGGCACAGGTCGGAGATCTCGTTCGCCGCCCGCCGCCGGTGCGCCCGGCGCTGGAGGCCCCACACCTGCTCGTACGGAACGTCGACGCCCAGCCGGACGACCGCGAGCCCGGTCATGCGGCGCTCACGGCTTCCCGCCCGGTCAACCTCGGGATCATGCTCGGCTCGTTCACCCGTCCAGGGTAGAGGTGAGCAGCCGCGGCTCGATACGGAACTCCTTGACACCGCCTGCACCGTCCTTTTCGATCCGGTACGCGTAGCCGCGGGGGTCGACCGTCACGGCCTGGATGAACTCGGTGCCCACATAGTGCAGCCCGACGCCCTCGTCGGCGGCGTACCCGTCGGGCAGCTCGCCCGACGCCACCGATGCGTGCAGCAGCTCTCTGCGCTGCGAGTCGGAGTTGTAGTGGACGCCGCACGAGTACGGCAGGAAGCCCAGCCCCTCGGCCCACGGCCGGAGTTTCGGCCCGAACGAATCAGTGTTGCCGCCCACGTGCCAGCACAGGGCTCCCGCGCTCTGGCCGGACAGCACGACCCCGGAGCGCCACGCCTCGGCGAACGCCTCGTCCAGGCCGTGCAGGCGCCACAGCGCGGCCAGGTTGGCCACGCTGCCGCCGCTCACGTAGATCGCGTCCTGTTCCAGGATCCACTCGCCCGGCTCGGCGACGTTCGGCATGGGGAACACCGTCAGGTGGCTGACCTCGACGTCCCACTCGCGGAACGCCCCGTACATCTTCAGCAGCCAGTCGGCGTCGTCCCCGGTCGCGGTGGCCAGGAGCCCCAGCTTGGGCCGGTCCTGGCCGGTCAGGTCCAGGACGTAGCGCAGCAGCCCGGTCGGCTCGATGAAGCCGTACCGCTCGGTCTGCCGGAAAGATCCGCCACCGATGGCGACGATGTGCGACTGCCCCATGCGGCTCATCGGACACTCCCAAAAACGGAAACAGGAAGTCACTAGAGTACGGCGGCCAGCGCTTCTTTGAGTGTGGGATGCGAGAACCGGTGGCCGGCGTCCCGCAGGCGGCGGGGGACGGCGCGCTGCCCCTTCAGCAGTCCCTCGTCCGCGAACTCGCCCAGCGCCAGGCGCAGCGCGAACGCGGGCGTGCTGAGGGGCATGACCGGCCGGCGCAGCGCCCGCGCGATCGCCTTCGTGTACTCGGCGTTGGTCACCGGCTCGGGAGCGGTGAGGTTGACCGGGCCGGAGACCTCCGGACTGGCCAGCAGGAACCGCACCGCGTCCAGCCAGTCGGGCAGCGAGATCCACGGGACGTACTGCCGGCCGCCGCCCAGGACGGCGCCCGCGCCCACCTTGAAGAGCGGCAGGACCTTGGCCAGCGCCCCGCCGCGGCGGCTCAGCACCACGCCTGTGCGGAGCCGTACGAGCCGGATGCCCTCCTGCTCGGCCGGGGCCGCCGCCTCCTCCCACTCCCGCACCAGGTCGGCGAGGAACCCGCCTCCCGGAGGCGCGGACTCGTCCACCTCGCGTGACCCGGTGTCGCCGTAGTAGCCGACCGCCGAGCCGGACAGCAGTACCCGCGGCCTGTTCTTGAGCAGGCCGAGCGCCTCGACGAGCGTGTGCGTGCCGATCACGCGGCTGTCGACCAGCTCCTGCTTGTACGGATCCGTCCACCTGCGGTCGGCGATGCCCGCTCCGGCGAGGTGAACGACCGCCTCCGCGCCCTCAAGGACGGAGGGGTCGAGCAGGTGGCGCTCCGGGTCCCAGAACGCCTCGTCCGCCGCCGTGGGCTCGCGCCGTACGAGCCGCAGGACCCGGGCGCCGTCCGCGCGCAGGGCCTGGACGAGGGCCGAGCCGAGGAACCCCGACGAGCCGGTCACAACGATGGTCATGACCCCCACGGTAGGCGGCGGCCCCGGAAACGGCGGAGGCCGCCCCGCGCGTACGCGGGACGGCCTCCTGCGCGGGTCGCGTCAGGCGAGCCCGAGCTGGTTCTCGAAGCGGCCCTCCTCCAGACGGCGCTTGACCGTCGTGAGGAAGCGGGCGGCGTCGGCACCGTCGACCAGGCGGTGGTCGTAGGTCAGCGCGAGGTAGACCATCGAGCGGACCGCGATGACCTCGCCCTCGGGCGTGTCGAGCACGACCGGACGCTTGACGACCGCGCCGGTGCCCAGCATGCCGACCTGCGGCTGGTTGAGGATCGGCGTGTCGAACAGGGCGCCGCGGCTGCCGGTGTTGGTCAGCGTGAACGTGGCCCCGGTGATCTCGTCCGGCGTGACCTTGTTGGCGCGGGTCCGCTCAGCGAGGTCGGCCGTCTTACGGGCGAGGCCGGCCAGGTTGAGGTCACCGGCGTTCTTGATCGTCGCCGCGATCAGGCCGCGCTCGGTGTCGACTGCGATGCCCAGGTGCTCGACGTCGAAGTACGTGACCTCCATGGTCTCGTTGTTGATCGTCGCGTTGAGCTTGGGGTGCTGCTTGAGGGCCTCGATCGCCGCCATCTCGAAGAACGGCATGAACGACAGCTTGACGCCCTCGCGGCGGAAGAACTCGTCCTTGGCCCGCGCGCGCAGCCGCGCGATCTTGGTGACGTCGACCTCGACCACCGTGGTGAGCTGGGCCGCGGTCTGCAGCGACTCGACCAGGCGCTTGGACATCGTCTGCCGCAGGCGGGACATCTTCTCGGTGGTGCCACGCAGCGTGGTGTCCACCTGGACCTGCTCCGGCGCGGCGGCCGGGGCGGCCGGAGCCACCGCGGCGGGAGCCGCCGGAGCGGCCGGAGCGGCCGGAGCGGCGACCTGGGCCGCGGCCTGCTCGCGCTGGACGCGGGCGGCCTCGATGACGTCCTGCTTGCGGATGCGGCCACCGACGCCGGTGCCGGCCAGCGCGTCGAGGTCCACACCGTGCTCGGCGGCGAGCTTGCGGACCAGCGGCGTGACGTACGGGGTCTCGCCGGCCGGGGCGACCTCGGCCGCGGGGACCACCGGAGCGGCCGGAGCCACCGGAGCGGGCGCCGGGGCCGGGGCCGGAGCGGGCTGCGGGATCGAGGAGATCGGCGGGGCCGGAGCCGGGGCCGGAACGGGCTCGGGAGCCGGAGCCGGGGCGGGCGCCTCGACGGCGGGCGCGGCCGGAGCCGCGGCGGCGGCGCTCTCGTCGATGACGGCGAGCTCGGCGCCGACCTCGACCGTCTCGTCCTCGGCGACGAGGATCTTGGTCAGGTAACCCGCGGACGGCGACGGGATCTCGGTGTCGACCTTGTCGGTCGACACCTCGAGCAGCGGCTCGTCGGCTTCGACGCGCTCGCCTTCCTTCTTCAGCCAACGGGTGACGGTGCCCTCGGTAACGCTCTCTCCGAGCTGGGGCATGGATACGGAGACCGGCATGGTTCTCTTCTCTCGCGTTTTTCTGTGAGGGCCTTAGTTGTGCACGTGAAGCGGCTTGCCCGCGAGGGCCAGCATCGCCTCGCCGAGGGCCTCGGACTGGGTCGGGTGCGGGTGGATCAGCTGAGCGACGTCACCGGGCGTGGCCTCCCAGTTGTAGATCAGCTGGGCCTCGGCGACGAGCTCGCCGACGCGGCTGCCCACCATGTGCACGCCCAGGACCCGGCCGTCGCGCTCGGCGACGACCTTGACCTCGCCCTGGGTCTGCAGGATCTTGCTCTTGCCGTTTCCGGCGAGGTTGTAGCTCAGCTCCACCACGTCGTGGCCGCGCTCGCGCGCCACGGCGGTGCTGATGCCCACCGATGCCACCTCGGGCTCGGAGTAGGTGATGCGCGGCACACCGTCGTAGTCGATCGGGACCGGGTTCAGCCCGGCGATGTGCTCCGCGACGAGGATGCCCTCGGCGAAGCCGACGTGCGCGAGCTGGAGGGTCGGGATCAGGTCGCCCACCGCGTACACGCCGGGAACGCCGGTCCGGTAGTACTCGTCGACCTTGACGTAGCCGCGGTCGACGGTGACGCCCGCGTCCTCGAAGCCGAGCCCGGCGGAGACCGGGCCGCGGCCCACGGCGACGAGCATCAGCTCGGCGTCGAGGGTCTTGCCGTTCTCCAGGGTGACGACGACACCGGTGTCGGTGGTCTTGACGCTCTCGAACCGGACGCCCAGCTCGTACTTGATGCCGCGGCGGCGGAAGGCGCGCTCCAGGAGCTTGGAGTTGGACTCGTCCTCGAGGGGCAGCAGGTGGGGGAGCGCCTCGACGATGGTGACCTCGGCGCCGAAGGACCGCCACACGCTGGCGAACTCCACGCCGATCACGCCGCCGCCCAGGATGACCACCGAGCTGGGGACGCGGTCGAGGACCAGGGCGTGGTCGCTGGAGACGACCTTGTCGCCGTCGATCTCCAGGCCGGGCAGCGACTTGGGCACCGATCCGGTGGCCAGGACGACGTTGCGGCCCTCGATGACCTGGTCGCCCACGACGACGCGGCCCGGGCCGGCCAGCCGTCCCTCGCCCTCGACAATGGTGATCTTCTTGCTCTTGATGAGGCCCGCGAGACCCTTGTAGAGCCCGCTGATCACCTTGTCCTTGTACGCGTGCACCGCCGGGACGTCGATGCCGTCGAGCCGGGCGCGGACGCCGAACGCCTCGCTCTCGCGAGTCTGGTCCGCCAGCTCGGCCGCGTGCAGAAGGGCCTTGGTGGGGATGCAGCCGCGGTGCAGGCAGGTGCCGCCGACCTTGTCCTTCTCGATCAGGACGACGTTCATGCCGAGCTCGGCCGCCCGAAGGGCGCAGGCGTATCCGCCGCTGCCGCCGCCTAGGACGACGATGTCATAGGGGCCGCTGCCGTCTGCCACAGGAATGCTCCTCGTTGGATTGCCACAGTTGATTGCCACGCCGCCGGACGGACCGACAGCATCTTTTCACTTGTCCGCGTAGTTCGTGGGTCAGTCGGCGGCGCGCAGCGCGTAGCGCTCGGCCAGGGCGACCAGCGTGCGGGTGGTCGCGCCGGTTCCGCCCTTCGGCGTGTAACCGTACGGCTCCATCTTGTTGAAGGCGGGGCCGGCCATGTCGATGTGCGCCCAGCGGACGCCGTCCGGGACGAACTCGCGCAGGAAGATGCCCGCCGCGAGCATCCCGCCCCACCGGTCGGGGTTGAGGTTGGCGATGTCGGCGACGGGTGAGTCGAGACCCTTGCGCAGCTCGGCGGGGAGCGGCATGCCCCACGCGCCCTCGCCCTGGGCGACGGAGACCTCGACGACCTCGTCGCGGAGCGCGTCGTCGTTCGCCATCACGCCGCTGGTGCGCCATCCGAGCGAGACGATCTGCGCACCGGTGAGGGTGGCGACGTCGACGATCAGGTCGGGGTTGTCCTGCGCGGCGCGGGCGATGCCGTCGACCAGTACGAGCCGGCCCTCGGCGTCGGTGTTGAGCACCTCGACGGTCTTGCCGCTGAAGGTGTGCAGCACGTCGGAGGGGCGCATCGCGGTGCCGGACGGCATGTTCTCGGCGAGGCACAGGTAGCCGACGGCGTTGATCGGGACGCCGAGCCTGGCGATGGTGATCAGCGCGCCCAGGACGGCGCCCGCGCCGCCCATGTCGGACTTCATCCAGTCCATCGAGTTGGCGGGCTTGAGCGACAGGCCGCCGGAGTCGAAGGTGATGCCCTTGCCCACGAAGGCGATGGTGCGCGCGGCATCCGGGTGGGTGTGGGCGAGACGGACCAGCCGGGGCGGGTTGACCGAGCCCTGGCCGACGCCGGTGATGCCGCCGAATCCGCCCTCCTTGAGCGCGGTCTCGTCGAGCACCTCGACGGTCAGGCCCGCCTTGGTGGCGACGTCCTCGGCGATGTCGGCGAACTTGGCCGGCCACAGGTCTGACGGCGGCATGTTGACGAGGTCGCGCACCAGGGCGACCGCGTCGGCGACGGTGGACGCCCGCTCGGCGGCGGCGGCCGCGCCCTCGGCGCCGGACAGCACGGAGATCTCGGCCACCGGATCCTTGCGCTCGCCCGTGCGATAGCGGGTGAAATCGTAGGCGCCGAGCAGCGCGCCGAGCGTGACGGCTTCCACCTGCTCGGCGGTCGAGGCGGGGAGGGTGAAGGCGGCGGAGGCCGTGCCGGCGAGGGCGCGGGCGGCGGCGCCGGCCGCGCGGCGGAGCGACTCCAGGTCATATCCGCCTTCGGGGCGGTCGCCGAGGCCGACGGCGAGGATGAGCGGCGCGGGAACGGCGCCGAGACTGGGGATCTTGGCGATCTCCTCGGATTTTCCGGTGAACCCGACCGCGCCGAGCGCCGTGGCGAGGGACGCTCCCAGGGTCGAGTCGAGGTCGTCGGCGCCTGGGGCGACCTGTGGGCCGCCGGGCGAGGCATGGAAGCCGACTACGAGAGCACCGGTCTCGATGGAGACCGTGTCAGATGCGAGAACGCGCACTGTGGTCACGTGAGCCGATGCTAGCTCTGCTTTGAGCGTACGCATAAACGAGGGTTCGTCCTACCAATGATGGGAGCGAATGGTGCTGATGACGACAGCACCATTCGGTGGAAATTGGTGCTAATGTCGCTAGCACCATGTTGTTGAAGCTTGATCTTAACGATCCGCGGCCGCTCCACGAGCAGGTCGCCGACGCCATCCGGCGCGCGGTCGTCCAGGGCGACGTCGCGCCGGGTGACCGGTTGCCCCCGGCGCGCGATCTCGCCGACGCCCTGGGCGTCAACGCCAACACGGTCCTGCGGTCGCTGCGCGACCTGAGGGACGAGGGGCTGCTGGAGTTCCGTCGCGGCCGGGGCGTCTCGGTCCTGCGCCGGCCCGACCCCCGCGAGGCGCTCAGGTCCCTGGCGCGCGACCTGCTCGACGAGGCCGGCCGGTACGGCTACGGCGCCCACGACGTCATCGAACTGATCAAGGAAATGTCATGAACGACTCGTCCGTACGCGACGCGGCCTTCCGCCGGCGGTTCCTCCTGGCGACCGGCGCGTGGGCCGTTCTCGTCGCCTCCGTGCTGGTCGTTGTGCCGCTCATGTTCGAGAGCCGCCTGCCCGACCCGCTGGCCACGCACTGGGGGCCGTCCGGAGAGCCCAACGGTTCGATGCCGTTCGCCGTGTTCGCCCTCGCCGCCCTGTTGTGGGTTCTCGTCGCGGGCGTGGTCCTGGGTGCGGCGGCCGCCGGACGCGTCGCGCTGAGGCGGGCGGCGCGCCGGTGGATCACCGCCCCGCTCGGCTGGATCGGCGCACTCCTGATCGGCCTGCAGGCCACCACCGTCGCCGCCAACCTGGACCGGCGGCGCTGGGAGGACGCGGCGTCGCTCGGTTGGCAGGCCGTCGTCGTGATCGTCGCGGCGTTCGCGGTCGGCGGGCTCGGCTGGCTGGCGGGCCGTCCCGGTCCCGACGAGCGGCCGGTCGCGGCCGGATCCGCTCCGGAGGCCCTCGTGCTCCATCAGGGGGAGCGGCCCGTGTGGGTCTCCGCCGCGGCCTCTCCCGTGGGCGCGGGCGTGGCCCTCGTGGCCCTCGCCGCCGCCGGGTCGCTCGGCGTCTGCGCGTTCCTCGGCCTCCCGCCCGAGCTGTGGATCGGGGCGGCGGTGTTCGCGATCGCCGGGCTGGCCGGGCTCTGGCTCACCTCGATCAGGGTGAAGGTGAGCCCCGAAGCCTTCACCGTGTCGTACGGCCCGCTGCGGTGGCCGTCGAGGTCGGTGCCGATCGGCGGCCTCGACCGGGCCTGGACGGAGGAGCGCCACCCGGCCGACGTAGGCGGCTGGGGATACCGGGGGCTGCCCGGCCGGAACACGATCATGATCCGCGGTGGGGAGTGCCTTGTCGTCCGCTACACCTCCGGCGGGGAGCTTGGGATCAGCGTCGACGACGCCACCCGGGGCGCCGCACTGATCAACGCCCTCGTCTCCGGGAAGCACTGAGGAATCCGTCCGATGCGCCGTGTCAACGATCTCGCCGTGTTCCTCGCCGTCGCCTTCGGAGGCGCGTGGCTGGTGGCGCTGCCGCTGTGGCTGGGCGGATCCGGCCTCGCCACGCCGGCCCTGATGCCCGTCGCGGCCGCGATGATGTTCACCCCCTCCCTCGGCGTGCTCGCCGTGTGGCTGATCTGCCGTCGCGGGACGCCGTTCGGCGAGTGGGCCGGCCGTACCGGCCTGGGATTGGGACCGGCCCGCGGCCGGACCTTCAAGGTCCTCGCCGCGACCTGGGCGGGGACGCCGCTGCTCGTGCTGGCCGCGCTGGCCGTGAGCGCCCTGGTCGGCGTGGTCCGCCTCGACCTCGGCGGGCTCAGCCTCTTCCGGGCCGGGCTGGACGTGGCCGGCGGGGCGCCGCTCCCGCCCGAGACGCTGGCCATGGCCCAGCTCGTCTCGGCGGTCGTCGTCGCGCCGCTGCTGAACGCGATCCCGTCGCTCGGCGAGGAATGGGGGTGGCGCGGGTACCTCCTGCCGCGGCTCCTCGGCGGAGCCGCCCTCGACGCCGCGCCGCGGCCGACCCGGATCGTGTGGCGCGCCATGCTCGTCTCCGGCGTGATCTGGGGGCTCTGGCACGCGCCGCTGACGCTGCTCGGGTACAACTACCCGAATCTCGGGCCCTGGGCCGCGCTGATGTTCGTGGGCGCCTGCGTCCTGCTCGGCGCGATCTTCGGCTGGGTGCGTCTGCGCACCGGCAGCGTGTGGCCCGCGGTGGTGGGACACGGTGCCTTCAACGCCTCGGCAGGACTGATCCTGCTCGTCGGCGACGCGGCCCACCCGCCCAACCTCGCGCTCGCGGGCGCCACCGGTGTCGTCGGCTGGGCCGTCCTCGCCGTCGTCGTGGCCGTCCTGCGCTCGCCGTACCGGTCGCGCGGGCAGGCCGCCGGGGACGCCGCGGACGCCGGGTCGCCGGTCTCCGGCTGACCCGGCGCGTACGGGGGCAGGGCGGCTCGGGGGCGGCTGCCCCGGGCCTCAAAGGAGGAACGCGCAGACCAGCAGCGTCGTGGTGGTCGCGCACTCGACCAGCGCGCCGAGCACGTCCCCGGTGATCCCGCCGAGCCTGCGCACCGCCCGCCGCCGCAGCAGCGTCGCGGCGCCGAGACCGGCCAGCACGGTCAGAGGGAACGTCACCGGAGCCCACCAGGCCGACGACCGCAACGGTGTCTCGTCCACCAGTGACACGGCATAGGGGGAGGTGTCGTAGGAGTAACTCTCGTACGAGTACGGGGCCTCGGCCGGTTGTTCATCCGGTGGATGCACCGCACTGACGCCTGGACCCGGCGCGTTGGTGAGGTGAGGCTGGAGCGCCGACCCGAGCGCGGGCAGTAGGACGGCCGCGAAGACGAGTACGGCGGCTGTCACGGCGAGGGCGGGACCGCGCCGCACGGTGCCCGCGACGAAGGCGCCCAAGCCTCCGGGGCGGGCCGCCGGGACCCCGTCCCGGCACGACCAGGTGATCGCGAGCCGCCCCGCCGCGCAGGCCGCGATCAGCGCGGGCGGTCCGAGGCCCTCCAGCCGGGTCAGCGCGGCCACCTGGGCGAGCAGCGTGAACACGAGCGTGACCACGCCGAACGGCCCGATGTCGGAACGCTTCATGATGTCCAGCGCCTGACCGGCGGGCTTGCCGCTGCCCAGGCCGTCGGCCAGGTCCGCGAGGCCGTCGAGATGCAGGCACCGGGTGAGCCAGGCGAGCGTTCCGACCGCCAGCACCGAGGCGAGCAGCGCGGAGCCGCTCAGCCAGATCGCCGCGCCCGACACCGCGGCGGCGGTCGCCCCGAGGAGCGCCCCGGCGAACGGCGCGAGGACCATCCCGCGCCCGGCGATCCGGCGGTTCACCTCGATGGCGCGGACGGGGAAGACGGTCAGCGTTCCCAGCGTGAACAGCCACGCCTCCGCGGCCCCGGCGGTCTCTCGCTCTGGCGTTCCCGGCACAGACCGTGATCGTAGCCGCGGGCCGGAGCCCGGAGCATCCCGCCCTGTCCCCTCGGCGTGGGAGGCGGCCGGTGACGGGCGGGGCTCAGACGGGAAGGGAGAGCACGCGACCGGCCACGACCAGGGCGACGTCCTCGGACTCGCGGGCGAGGCGCTGGTTCAGGCGGCCGAGCGTGTCCCGGAAGAGGCGGCCGCTCGCGGTGGCCGGGATCACGCCGAGCCCCACTTCGTCGCTCACGGCCACGACCCGGGCCGCCGCCGTCGCCCGCCACGCCTCGACCAGCTCGTCGCATCGCAGGGCCACCCGGTCGAGCGGTGACGGCCCCGCCACGGCCCGGCCGGTGTCGGGCGCGGAGAGGTCCGTCTTCTGCTCGGTTCCCTCCGGCACGGCGCCCCGCGCGTGCGTGTCGTCCTGCCCGTACCCGGGCCAGGCGCCGCATTCGTCGAAGACGGCGGCGATCCAGGTGCCGAGACCGTCGATGAGCAGGGTCCCCGAGGACGTACGGAGCAGCTCGGCGAGGTCGGTCGTCTCCACCGTGCCCCAGTGCGCCGCCCGGCGGTCGCGATGCGCCTGCACACGGGCGAGCCAGGAGAGATCGTCGCCGCCGGAGGGGCCGGTCGCGACATAAGTGACATGAGGCTCCGCCGCGAGGCGCAGCTCGGCCTCCTCGGACTTGCCGGAGCGGGTGCCGCCGAGCAGCAGCGTGCGCCGCGGCGCCGTACGCGTGGGGAGCGGCCGGTCCCGCGTGTCCACCACGGTGCCGTCGGGTACGGCCTCCACTCCCCAGAACGCGAGCCTGCGGGCCAGCTCTCCCTCCGAGGGGACCCGATGGTCGAGACCGACGGCGACGACGCGGGTCCGGGGCGTCACCAGACCGCGCCGCCGCAGGCCGCCGAGGCGCTCGGGACGATCGAGCGGGTCGATGAGCACAACGTCGTACGGCCTCGGCGGCGGCTCCTCCTCGCGGGATTCCGGCGGCGGAGAGGCGGTCGCGGTCAGGCCGGACCCGGCGTGGAGCAGCCGCCCCCCATCGGGACCGGTCACCGCGAGGCCGTCCAGGGTGCGCGCCACCAGGTGGCCCTCCGGCCACGAAAGCGGGTCTCCGGCGGCGGGGACGCCGTCGGGCACGAGCCGAATCCGGCCGTCGACGACGATCGACAGCGGGCGGCGCAGGGTGGTAGCCCGCCCACAGGAGGCGCAACCGCAGCCGGGGGAGGGCCACCCCTCGGGTCCGGCTGTGCCCTCCAGAACGATCCGCATTCCGCCCCTCCCGCTGCGCGATCCCGTCCACCGGTTCCGCACGCGGCCCGGGTTCTCGGGACGTCATCTTTCCGTGGCGCGTGTTCCCGTCCGATGCCGGGCCTTCCGGGCCCGGCATTCGATCGCAGGCTCGGGGCGTACTGGAAAGACCGGCGCTCCGGGCGGTTGTATGGTCGGCGGGACCTGCTCGGAGTCGCGGACCGCCGGATCGCGGCCGGGCGGGCGTCGGCCGCACCGGAAGGGGAGCGTGAGTCATGACGTGGCGATGGCGGTACGAGGACGCGAACGGCGGAGAGGTGACCAACCGGGAGCTGCCGAGGGAGATCTTCACCAGCCAGGCCGACGCCGAGTCCTGGCTCGGGGAGAACTGGCGCGAGCTGCTGGAATCCGGTGTCGAGCAGGTGTCCCTGCTTGATGAGGACCGGGTCGAGTACAGCGGGATGTCGCTGCGCGCGGAGTGACGCGCCGTCCACATCGATGTGCCGCCCACAGCGACGTGCGGGCGGCCGGGACGGGCGGATCGACGGGGCCTGGGCGGAACGCCGACCGCGCCGCCCGCCCGTCGCGGGGGTGCTCGATCGGCGGCTTCGTCCGCCCGTCGCTGAGGTGATCAGTCGGGGCGGCCCTCGGTGAGGCCCACCGGTGGGCCGACCGGCTGGCATAACGGATAGCGAGATGATGTCTCTATTGACGGAACTATCTGTGCCGGTCTAGCGTGGCGGAAAGTCGACCACCGCAGGAGAGCGCCATGATCCACGTAGCCGTACCCGGCTTCGCGGCGACCCTGTCCGGCTGGGAGGACCCGATGAGAGTGAGCCCGCCGCGGAAGGGCATGCGCCCCGGCACCGCCGCGGGAGCTCCGCAGACTCCTTTCTGATCCCTCCATCGGAGGTGAGCGGCGCCGCATCGGGCGGTCCCGCGGCGTCGTCCGCCGTCCTCGCCTGTCCGGACCTTCGCATCCCGGCCGTGACGGCCCTTCCGAGCTGTCATCGCCTTCTGAGACGCGACCCCCAAGTACTCGGAGTGCATCATCATGACCACAGAAGTCTCCCTGTCCCCGATCTCCGGTCCCTCCGCATGGCGCGGCGACGAGCTGGCCGGCTCCACCGAATGGATCTACGTTCTCGGCGACGCCGAGCGCGTGGAGCTGGAGGAGGCCGGCCGCAAGTTCGTCGCCGACGACCCCGACCTGCGGACGGTGAACGCCGCCGACTACCCGCTGGACGCGGCGCGCGGGCTGATCGACGAGTGCGCGCGGCAGATGGACGCCGGGCGCGGCTTCGTGCTGGTGCGCGGCCTGCGCACGGAGGAGTACGGCGACGCCCTCGCGGGCGCCATCTTCTTCGTGATGGGCCTGCACCTCGGCATGCCGATGGAGCAGAACCAGCTCGGTGACGTGCTCGACCACGTCATCGCCACGTCCAACAAGACGCTGGACGACCCCGGCGCGCTGCCGTCCCGGGTCCGCGATCGGCTGCCGTTCCACTCCGACAGCTCCGACGTCGTGGCGCTGATGTGCCTGCGCGCGTCGAAGGAGGGCGGCGCCAGCAGCCTGGTGAGCGGCACCGCGATCTACAACGAGATCCTGCGCCGGCGGCCCGACCTCGCCCCGCTGCTGTTCGAGCCCTGGCACTGGGACTGGCGCGGCCAGGACCCGGACGCGCCCGCCGACACCTACGTGTCCCCGATCTGCAGCTACGTGGACGGCATCTTCAGCACGTACGCGGGCAGTTCGATGATCTTCTCGGCGCAGAAGTACGACGGCGTGCCCCAGCTGACCGACGCCCAGGTCGAGCTGCTGCACCTCTACGACGAGATCAGCCAGGAGCAGGGGCTCGCGCTCGACATGGACTTCCAGCCGGGTGACGTGCAGTGGCTCCTGAACTACGCCGCCCTGCACTCGCGCACCGAGTACGTCGACTGGCCGGAGCCCGAGCGCCGCCGCCACCTGCTCCGCCTGTGGCTCAAGCGCGACGTGGGCCGCCCGCTCGTGGACGGCTTCGGCAAGAACGTCGTCAAGGAGCGTGGCGCCGAGGAGCGGAAGCCGGTCGAGGGCGGCGCCTTTCGCATCGCCGCGGCGGTCGTCCCGAACCAGGACTGGGGCAACTGACCTCGGCACGGCGCACGGCTGACACCTGAACACGACGATGCCCTGGGGACCCGGTCCCCAGGGCATCGTCCGTTCAGGCGGTACCCGTTCGCCGGTTACGGCGCCGGGTCGGCGAGCTGGCGCCGCACCTCGCCGCTGTCCCAGTAGTCCGTACGGTGCGTGATCAGGCCGTGCGCGCCGACCCGGAAGCGGAACACGCCGCGCACCTCGACCGGTTTGCCCCCCGCGGAGAGCAGCCGGAACGACATGCGGTAGGCGAGCGCGGCGCGGCCGTCCTCCACGATCAGGTCCTCGACCGCGTAGTGAAGGTCGGCGAAGTCGGCCAGGAAGCCGGTGAGGTTGGCCCGGTAGCCGTCCCGCCCGGTGACGCTCCGGCCGAGCGGGGAGGTGTGCTCGTTGACGAAGTCCGGACTCACGCAGGCCGCGATCGCGTCGGCGTCGTGCGCGTTGAGCGCGTCGACGTACCGCGCGACCGCGGCCCGGGTGAGCTCGGCGCTCAGGAGGGGTTCGCCCACAGCTTGCGCACCGTGTCGAACACCTGCTGGTTGTGCGAGATCTCGATGACGTTGCCGTCCGGGTCCTTCAGGGCGCAGATGTAGCCGACCGGGTCGGGCATGTCCCGGGGCTCCCAGTGCAGGCAGCCCAGCTCGCGCGCCTGCTCGGCGATGGCGTCCACGTCACCGCGCTCGGGCACCTCGATGCCGATGTGCGCGAACGGCGTGAGCAGGCCGAGCTGCCCGCCCTTGTCCTTGTTGAACGAGACCAGCACCAGCACCATCGGCGTCTCGACCTGCTTGTCGTTGGACAGCCAGGCGCTCTCGCCGGCGTCGTCCCGGAAGCGCTCCACGACGACCAGCGGCGTCAGCGAGGTGTAGAAGTCGATGGCCTTGTCGAGGTCGCCGGTCGGCAGCGCGACGTGCGTCCAGCGTGCCTGGGTCAGACCGCTCATGGTTCTCCTCCGATTTTGAGTGATCAATCAAGGGATGGACGTGTGGATCGGGTCAGGTCGAGCCCCGTACGAAGGGCTGCCCGAGGGACTTCGGTTCGCGGTTCCTGGTCGTGAAGACCAGCATCGCGACCAGCGCCAGCAGGTACGGCGCGACCACCAGGAGCTGCGAGTTCATCGTCAGGCCCAGCGCCGGCAGCGCCAGGCGCATGGCGTCGGCGAGCCCGAACAGCACGCAGCCGAGCAGGGTGCGGCCCAGCCGCCACGCGCCGAAGATCACCGCCGCGATGACGATGTACCCGCGCCCGGCCGTCATGTTCTGGTTGAACGAGCCGACCTCGCCCACCGCCAGGTAGGCGCCGCCGAGCCCGGCCAGCGCCCCGCACCACAGCAGCGCCTGGCGGCGGCGCAGGTTGACGCGGATGCCGGTGACGTCGGCCGCCTGCGGCTGCTCGCCGACGGCCCGCAGTTCGAGGCCCCACCTGCTGCGCTCCACCAGCCACCAGGTCAGCGGGACGACGAGGAGCAGCAGGTAGACCGGCCAGCGTTCGACGAACAGCGGGTGGCCGATCAGGGGGATGTCCCGCAGCCAGGGGACGCTCACCTGCGACACCTGGTGGGAGTCGAAGGAGCTGATCGTGATCAGGTAGCTGGTCAGGCCGAGCACGAGGGCGTTGAGCACCAGGCCGACCACGAACGTGTTGACCTCCAGGCGGTGGGCCAGGTTGCCGTGCACGAGCCCGATCAGCAGGCCGATCAGCACGCCCGCCACCAGGCCGGCGGTGGCGCTGCCGGTCGCCGAGGCGGTGGCCACCGAGCCGAAGGCCGCGCCGAGCATCATCGCCTCAAGGGAGATGTTCATCGTCCCGGCCCGCTCGGCCAGGTACTCGCCGCACGCGGCGAACGCCAGCGGCACGGTGAGCCTGATCCCGCTGGACAGGATCGTCGAGATGTTGTCGGCTGCGCTCACGCGATGGCCTCCTCTGCGACGGGCGCGGCCTCCTGGCGGGCTCCCGCCGTACGGCCTCCGGAACGGCGCCGCCTGGCCAGGGCGACGACCACGGGCGGCGCGACGAAGGCGAGCACCAGCAGCGCCTTGACCACGTCGACCAGGAACGACGGCACCCCGGTCGCGGCCAGGAAGCCGCCTCCGGAGCGCAGTACGCCGAACAGCAGCGCGACCGGCATGGCGGCCAGCGGCCGGTTGCGCGCGACCAGGGCGACCAGCAGGCCGTCCCAGCCGATGTTCATGGCCATGCCCGGCTGGAGCCGGTTGACGCCGACCGGGCTGGCCAGCAGCACCGCCCCGGCCAGGCCGGCCAGCGCGCCGGAGATCGCCAGGGCCGCGCCGCCCAACGCGTTGACCCGTACGCCCGCGTGCTTGGCGGCGAGGGGGTTGCGGCCGAGCATCGTCAGCCGGAAGCCCCAGGGAGTGCGCGTGATGGCCACCGCGATGACCACGGCGGCGGCCACCGCGAGGATCAGGCCGCCGTTGATCTGCAGGCCGGGATACTCGCCGAACGAGCCCAGCAGGCCGGACGGCGGCAGCGGGTTCGACTGCGGGGAGACCGGCGCGTTGCCGACCCGCGACTCCTGCAGCAGCCACGGCATGTTCACCGCGTACGCGACGACCTGCTGGGCGACGAACGTCATCAGCATGGTGCTGACGACGACGTTGACCCCGCGCAGCCGGTGCATCAGCGAGCTGAGACCGGCCCACGCGCCCGCCGCCAGCGCGGCGGCCAGCAGCATGATCACGATCAGCGCGGGTCCGTTGATCGCGAGGCGCAGGCCGACCCAGGCGGCGGCGAGCGCGCCGATGAGCACCTGGCCCTCCTGGCCGATGTTGAACGACCCGGAGCGGGCGCTGACACACGCGCCGACCGCGACGAGCAGCAGCGGCGCCGCGTAGAGCAGCGTCGAACTCCACGCCGTCCAGTCGGCCATGCTGCCCTGGAAGAGGGCCTGGACGGATGCCGACGGCGAGCCGCCGGTGAGCGTGATGAGGGCCGAGGAGAGGGCCAGCGCCACCACCACGCCGACCGCGGTGGCCACCGGGGTCTGCCAGCCGTACGGGCGCGGGGTCAGCAGGCCGAGCAGGCGGCGGCCGGTCCCCGGCGGGGCGCCGGTAGAGGGGGCGGTCACGCGGCCACCCCTCCCACCAGCATGCCGAGCCGTTCGGCGGTGGCCTCGGCGGCGGGCAGGACGCCGGTGATCCGGCCCGAGCAGATGACCGCGATGCGGGACGCCAGAGCCATGACCTCCTCCAATTCGGTGGATATCAGCAACACCGCCACGCCTCCTGACGCCGCGTCCCGGAGCCGCTGGTACATGTCCTCGATCGCGCCGACGTCGAGCCCGTGGGTGGGCTGGGCGGCGACGAGCACGCCGGGCCCGGCCGACAGCTCGCGGGCGAGGACGACGCGCTGCTGGTTGCCGCCGGAGAGGCTCCGTACCGGGGCGTCCAGGGACGGGGCGACGATGTTGAACTCGGCCGCCAGGCGGCGGGCGACGGCGTGCATCTTCCGGCGGCTGACGAAGCCGCGCCCGCTGACGTCGCCGATGGACTTCATCACGAGGTTCTCGGCGACGCTCATGTCCAGGACGACGCCGGAGCTGTGCCGGTCCTCGGGGATGATGCCGAGCCCGGCCCGGTGCAGCGCCCCTGGGCGCTCCAGCTCCACCGGCCGCCCGGCCAGCTCGACCGCGCCGGAGGAGGGGAGGACGAGGCCGGAGAGCAGGTCGCCGAGCGTGGACTGGCCGTTGCCTTCGACGCCGTACAGGCCGACGATCTCGCCGGGGGCGACGTCCAGGCTCAGGTCGGACAGGACGGTCACGCCGTCGATCACGACCGTCAGGTCGCGCAGCCGCAGGGCGGGCGCGGTCCCGGTCGTCGCGGGGGCCGCGTCCGAGGACGCGGCCGGGGTTTCGGCCGGGGGTTCCCCGGACGGCGCGGGGCCGTCCACCGGCAGCATGCCGAGCGCCGCCCCCTCCGCGCGCAGCGAGACGTTCCGCCCGACCATCTGGCGGGCCAGCTCGGGCGGCGTGGTCTCGGCGGTGGCGCTGTGGAAGACCACCTTCCCCTTGCGCAGCACCGTCACCTGGTCGGTGGCCGCGGTGATCTCCGCCAGCTTGTGGCTGATCAGGATCACCGCGCGGTTCTCGGCGCGTACGACGTGGCGCAGGACGGTGAACAGCTCCGCCGACTCGGCCTGGGTCAGTACCGACGTCGGCTCGTCGAGGATGAGAACGGACGGGTCCCGGCGCAGGCACTTGATCAGCTCGACCCGCTGCCGCTCCCCGGCGGAGAGCCGCTCGACGCGGGCCGTCGGGTCGATCGGCAGGCCGTACCTGCGGGCCACCTCCTCCACCTGGCGGCACGCCGCCGCGCGGTCGATCCGCCCGGTGTCGCCGAGGATGACGTTCTCCCAGACGGTCAGCGCGTCGATCAGGCTGAAGTGCTGGTGCACCATGCCGATGCCCAGCGCCACGGCGTCCTGCGGGTCGTGCACGTCCACGGGCGTGTCGCCGCGCATGATCGTTCCAGAGTCGCGCTGGACCAGCCCGAGAAGGATCTTCATCAGCGTCGACTTGCCCGCGCCGTTCTCTCCGAGCAGCCCGTGGATCTCGCCGTGGTTGACGTCGAGATCCACGTTGTCGGAGGCGACGACCGGGCCGTAGCGCTTGCTGATGCCCCGCAGCCGCAGAGCGGGTGTCGATGGCGGGGTCAGCTCCCTCGCCCGCTCGTCAACTGTCGTCATGTCAGGATCCGAGCCTCTTGACCTCGGCCGCCGGGTCGAACTTCTTGGCGCCGACGTCCGCCATGAACGCGTCGAGCTTCTTCTTGACCTCGGGCTTGTCGCCGCACAGCTTCACTGTCGGGTACGGGTCGACGCCGAGCTGCCAGACCTTCTTGACGCCCATCTGCAGCTTGCCCTCGGCGAAGCTCTCCAGGGCGGAGGCGAAGTAGTCGCCGGGGCTGAACATCACCGAGACGTCGAACTTCGGCTTGGTGGAGGCGCACTGGTCGGTGCCCGGCGTGAGGGTGTACACGCCGGCCGAGTTGGCCAGCTCGGTGGCGGCGTTCGTGGCGCCCCCGAGGTAGGGGTACACCACCTTGACGCCCTGGCTGATCTGCGCCTGCATCGCCTCCTTGGCCTTCGCCGAGTCGTTGAGGTCGCCGGTGAAGGTGGTCACCACGGTCGCGTCGGGTATGACCAGGCGGATGCCCGCCCGGTACGCCCTGACGGCGGACTGGGTGAAGTCCACCTCGGGGCCGGTGAGGAACCCGGCCTTCCTGTCGCCGCGCTCCTCAAGCAGCAGCCCGGCGGCGTACCCGGCGGCCAGCAGGCTCTGGTTCGCGTCGTCCACCGAGAGCATGATCTTGGGGGTCTGCGGGATGTTGTCGGAGGACGGCACGTACCACGCCGTGTTGCCGCAGACCGGCTCCTCGGACGCGGGGATCGCGTCCCGCAGCTCCGAGGCGCCCAGCGCGATCAGGTCCACCTTCTGCTGGCAGAGCGCACGCGCGGCGTTGAGCGCGTCGCTGGTGTTGACGCTGCCACGCTTGATCAGCGTCCAGCCCTGGGACGTGGCGAACTTCTCCGCCGTGTCCACGAAGCTCTGGTAGTAGCCGCCGTCGTTGATGTCGCCGGGGCTGAGCACCCCGATGACGACCTTGCCGTCGCCGTTGACGTCCGGCTGGCCGGCCTGGCCGCCGGCGTCGGCGGTGCTGTCGCCGGCCGCGGCCGGAGCCTTGACCGCGGTCGCGTCGTTGCTCGCGCAACCGGTCAGGGCGATCGCGCCGAAGCAGGCGATCATCGCACCGGCGGCCGTGCCCGCGCGGTAGTTTCCGGCCATAACGATCCTCTCGATCTTCTGGGGGCTCGATCTTCTGGAGTTCGCGGTGGATTGTCGGGTGGTGGGTCCCGGGCGGTGACCAGCGGGGGAGTTCTGAGGGGTGCTGGGATCCGCGGGCCGGGACGGGGGGTCAGGAGGGTCTTCGGGCGTACGAGCCGGCCGGGACGACCGGCCAGCGGTGCGGGACGTCGAGGCCGGCCCGGCGCAGCAGCGCGGCCGACCGCTCGGCGGCCTCCCGGCGCAGCGCGTCCGCGTCGAGGGTGGTCAGCCGGCGGTCGCGTACGACGACCTTGCCGTCCACCAGCACGTCGCGGACCGTGTGGGCGGGCGCGCCCCACACCAGGTGCGTGGCCAGGTCGCCCCGGGGCGTCCAGGACAGGTCCCGGGTGTCCATGACCACGAGGTCGGCGGCCTTGCCCACCTCGACGGAGCCGACGAGCTCGCCGAGGCCGGCCGCCCGCGCGCCGTCGATCGTCGCCAGGGCGAAGACCTGGTCGGCGCGCAGGACCGGCGTCTCGTCCCGGTCACGTTCGAGTGCGGCGAGCAGCCGCGCCGCGCCCAGCACGTCGGGTGCGTCGCCCGCGTTGTGCGAGTCGCAGCCGAGGGCGAGCCTGCCGCCTCGGCGGACCAGCTCGGCGTGCCGCCCGGCCTGGCCGTACCCCTGTCCGAGCCGCAGGTACGCCCCGGGACACGAGGCCACCGCCGTGCCCGACTCGATGACGGTGTCGACCTCCGCGTCGTCCAGCCAGACGGCGTGGGCGAGCAGCAGCCGGGGGCCGAGCACGCCGAGCCGCCGGAAGTGCAGCACGGGCGCGGTGCCCGCCCGCTCCGCGTACGCGCGGGTGTCGGCGGCGCTGGGGGAGACGTGCCAGGTCAGGCCCACGTCGAGCCGCTCGGCCAGCTCGGCGGCGCCGGTGAACAGCTCGTCACTGGCGAGGTCGTGCCCGACGAGGGTGACCCAGCCGGTGACGGTGCCGCCCGGGGGCAGCGCGCGTACGGTCTCCTCCTGGAGGGCCAGGGTCTCGGCCGCGGGCAGGGCGTGGGCGGCGCCCGGCACGTCCCAGCCCCACCGGCCGACCCGGGCGCGGATCCCGGCCGAGGCGAGGCCGGCCGCCACCCGCAGCGGGTGGGCGACGGTGCCCGGCTCAAGGAGCGTGGTGACGCCGCGCAGCAGCGACTCGGCCGCCGTGAGCGCCGCCGACAGCTCGTCGTCGTCGCCGGTGACCTGGTCGTGCAGCGGAACGATCCAGTCGAAGATCGCCTCCTGGGAGGAGATGTCGTCCGGGATCATGCTCCGCACGAGGGGGTCGGCGGTGGTGTGCTGGTGCGCGTTGACCAGGCCGGGGATCACCACGCACTCGCGGGCGTCCAGCTCCGGGCTGCCGGGGAAGCGGGCCCGCAGCTCGCCGGGAGTGCCGATCGCGGCGATCCGCCCGTCCGCGACGGCGATCGCGGCGCCGGTGACCACCTCGCGTCCGGGCGCCATCGTGACCACGTCGCCGCCCACGACCAGCAGGTCGGCGGGCGCCGCGGGCGCGTCGGCCGGCGTCGTCATGGCCGCACCAGGACCCGGCCGACCAGCGCCCGGGAGTTGTCGAGGCCGAAGGTGGCGTGCAGGTCTTCCAGCCCGCACTCGGCGGCCGTGACGGTGCGCATGCCGCCGGAGAAGTACGTCTGGAGCATCAGGCCGAAGTCGTCCGAGGCGTAGGCGCCCGAGCCGAGCAGCCGCAGGCCGCGGTGGTAGACGCTCGCCAGCGAGAACGACACCTCGTCCCCGGTGGTGTTGCCGAACATCACCATCCGCCCGCCGATCCGCAGGCAGTCGAGCGAGCGCTGCCAGGTGGCGGCGCCCACGTGGTCGAGGACCACGTCCGCGCCGCGCCCGTCGGTGAAGTCGCGCACCGGCGCGGCGATCGGGGCGTCGCCGCGCAGCAGCAGGTCGGCGCCGAGGCCGGCGGCCACGGCGAGCTTCTCGTCGGTGCTGGCCACCGCGACGACGCGGGCTCCGGCCCGCTTGGCGAGCTGGATGGCGGCGATGCTGACCGAGCTGGCCGCCGCCTGGACGACCACGCAGTCGCCCGCGCCGACCTCGCCCACGCGGTACGTCGCCTGCCAGGCGGTGCTCCACGGGGTGGGCAGCGCGGCGGCCTCGTCGAGGGGGACGCGGTCGGGCACCGGGTAGGCCAGGTCGGCCGGGACGGCGACGAACTCGGCGTACCCTCCCGGCGCGTTGCCGCCGATGACCCGCAGCGCGGCGCAGTGTCCCCGCTCACCGGCGGCGCAGGACGGGCAGCAGCCGCAGCCGACGGTGGGGTCGATCACCACCCGGTCGCCGACGGACCGGGACGTGACGGCCGCGCCGGTCGCCACCACCCGCCCGGCGATGTCCATGCCGGCGATGTGCGGCAGGCTGAAGCCCGGGAGCATCCCCGGACCACGCCGCTGCAGCAGGTCCAGGCGGTTGAGCGCGCAGGCGGCCACCTCGACCACCACGTCGCGCGGGCCGGGCTCGGGGTCCGGGACCCGCTGGACGGCCACCGCCTCGGGGCCTCCGAAGGCCGTCTGGACCAGTGCTCGCACGCTTACCCTCCGACGGTTCGCGAATGTGGATGCCATCTCGCATTGTGATTCGGTGGCTCGCAATGCGACGTACTCTGCTACCGCGCCGGTAGCGTGTCAATGCCTCCGCGGGATCTCGCGCCGCGCGTCATGCGCTTGTTATCCGGCGCTTCCGGGCGCGGATACACGCATGTCGGAGCGGGTCCGCGCGGATTACACAGTGACACCGCCCCGGACCCGCGCCCGCCGCCGTCAGCGGTCGAGCAGGCGGATCGCGACCGCCTTCTCCTGCGTGTACTCCCGCATCGCGCCGTGGCCGCCGCCCCGGCTGAAGCCGCTGTCCTCCTGCATGTTGAACGGGAAGCCGATGACCCCGGCGTCGGCGAACTGGTTCACCGACACCTGGCCTGAGCGAACCTCGCCCGCCAGCCGCAGCGCGCGCGACACGTCGTTCGTCCAGACGCACGCCAGCAGGCCGAAGTCGGTGTCGTTCATCATCTCGACGGCCTGCGCGGTGCCCGAGAACGCCTGTACGGCGAGCACGGGGCCGAAGACCTCCTCCCGGTACAGCCGGGAGCCCGGATCGACGTCGTCGAACACGGTGGGCTCGACGAACCAGCCGTCCGGCCGCCCCCCGGCCCGCTCTCTGGCAGGGCCGCCGCCGGTCACCAGGCGGGCGCCCTGGCGCGGGGCCTCCTCCAGGAATCCGAGCACGCGGCGGTACTGCGCCTCGCTGATCAGCGGGCCCATGTCCAGGTCCGCGTCCCAGGGGCCGAGCCGTACGGCCCGCATGGCGGCGGCGATCCGCTCGACGACCTCGTCCTTGACCGACGCCTCGACCAGCAGCCGGGACCCGGCGTAGCAGTTCTGCCCGGCGTTCTCGGTGATGGAGCCGACGATCGCGGGGATCGCCACGTCCATGTCCGCCTCCGCGAAGAGCACGTTGGGCGACTTGCCGCCCAGCTCCAGCTTGACCGGCACCAGGTTCTCCGCGGCGGCGCGCATGATGGCGCGGCCGGTGGTGGTCGAGCCGACGAAGCTGATGTGGTTCACCCCGGGGTGCGAGGTGAGCGCGGCGCCGGCCTCGGCCCCCTCGCCGGTCAGGACGTTCAGCACGCCCGGGGGGAATCCGGCGCGCCGGGCCAGCTCGGCCAGGGCGAGCGGCGCGAGCGGCGCCACCTCGGACGGCTTGAGCACCACGGTGTTGCCCGCCGCCAGCGCCGGCGCCACGTTGGCCGCCGTGAGTACGGAGGGAACGTTCCACGGGATCACCACGGCGCACACGCCGTAGGGCTCCTGCACGGTGTAGCCGAGGTAGCCGGGGGAGCGGGTGGGCAGGGTGACCCCGGTGAGCTTGTCGGCCGCGCCGGCGAAGTAGTCGACGATGCCCTGCGCGATGTAGCCGTTCATCCGGCCGCCGGACAGCGGCTTGCCGACGTCGCGGGCCTCGTGGGCGGCCAGTTCCTCGACGTGCCGCCCGATGAGCTCGGCCCAGCGGCGCAGCAGCGCGCCGCGCTCGGACGGCGAGGTGGCGGCCCAGCCGGGGAACGCCCGGCGGGCGGCGGCCACGGCGTCGTCGACGTCCGCGCGTCCGGCGCGGGCCACCGCCTGGATCGTCTGTCCGGTCGCGGGATCCGTGACGGGAAGCTCGCCCTTGTCGCGGGCGGGCGCCCACTCGCCGTCGATCAGCTGCTGGGCGGGAGGGATCAGGAGTTCGGCCATGCACGGAATCCTTGACCCCCAATATTCTGCATGTCAAGATGCCATCTCGTTTTATGAAAACGCTCTGAGGAGGCTCCGTGCGCATCACCGCAGCGGTTCTGGAGACGGCGGGAGGCCCCTTCGCCCTCCGTGACGTGGATCTCGGCGAGCCCCGCCCCGACGAGGTGCTCGTCCGGCTCAGCGGCACCGGCATCTGCGGCACCGACCGGGAGTTCGCCACCTTCTTCCCCACCCCGGCCGTGCTCGGTCACGAGGGTGCGGGCGTGGTCGAGCGGGTGGGCGCGCAGGTCACCTCCGTGGCCCCGGGAGACCGCGTGGCGATGAGCTTCACCTCCTGCGGGCGCTGCCCGACCTGCCGGACCGGCTCGCCCGCGTACTGCCACGCCTTCGACGCGGTCAACTTCAGCGGCCGGCGCCCCGACGGCTCCTCCGCGCTGTCCCTCGACGGCGCCGAGATCAACGGGCACTTCCTCGGCCAGTCGTCCTTCGCGACGCACGCCGTGGTGCCGGAGCGCGCGGTCGTCCCCGTCGGCGACGCGGTCGACCTGACCGTCGCCGGCCCGTTCGGCTGCGGCTTCCAGACGGGAGCGGGCGGCGTGTTCAACGTGCTGCGCCCCGAGGCCGGCTCGTCCATCGCGGTCTTCGGCGCGGGCGCGGTCGGCGTCGCCGCGATCATCGCGGCCGCCGTGAGCGGCTGCGGCGTCGTCGCGGCGGTCGACGTGAACGCGGCCAAGCTGGAGGCGGCCCGCTCCTACGGCGCCACGCACGTCGTGAACTCGGCCGCGACGGGCGCCGCCGCCGCGCTCCGCGAGATCGCGCCGCACGGCTTCGACCACGTCATCGACACCACGGGGCGGCAGGACGTCCTGCGTACGGCGGTCGAGGCGCTCAGGCCGCTCGGCCGATGCGGCGTGATCGGCGTCGGACCGAGCCCCGAGATGAGCTTCGACTGGCGCAGCGTGCTCAACGGCCGGACCATCACCGGGATCATCGCCGGGAGCAGCGTCCCGCAGGTCTTCCTGCCGAAGCTGCTCGACCTGCACGCCGCGGGCCGCTTCCCGGTGGACCGGATGATGACGGCGTTCCCGTTCGAGAAGATCAACGAGGCCGTCGCCGCCGTGCGGGCGGGCGAGGTCGCGAAGGCCGTCCTGACGTTCTGACGTCCCGGCCGCCCCTCCCGGGGCTGGCCGGCGCGAATCCTTCCCGAGTCTCGTTTTTCGTGACCTGTCGCGAAAAACGAGACATTGTCTCGCGTTGTGAGCGCCGTTAGACTCTCGGGACCACAGACACCCAGTGGCGCGGCTGGGAAACACCGCGCGTCGTCCATGTATGTGGGGCCTGTGCATCATGACCCGACAGGTTGACTTCGACCACCACTCCGCCCTCTGCACGGAGGACCCGGTCGCCTATTACGCGTCTTTCCGCGAAGCGTGCCCGGTCGGCCGTACGGAGGTCCACGGCGGCTACGTCTACACCACCCGCTACGCCGACGTGGTCCGCGTGGCCCGCGACGACGGGACCTTCTCCTCCTCGCGGGCCGCCGCCGGCCCGGACCGCGTCGCGATCGTGATCCCGAGCGGACCCGGCCTGGAGCAGTACCCGATCGAGCTGGACCCGCCGGAGTCCACGCGGTACCGCGACCTCATCAACCCGCTGCTCACCCCCGACGCGGTCGAGCGGCTCCGGCCGATGATCGCCCGGCACGCGACCCGGATCGTGGACGAGTTCGTCGAGCTGGGCTCGGCCGACTTCGTCCGCGACCTGACCAACCCGCTGCCCGCCGCGGTCACCCTCGACTGGCTCGGCTTCCCCGAGGAGGACTGGGCCCCGCTGGCCGGTCCCATCCACGACATCTTCGCCGCGCCCGCCGACAGCGAGCGGGCCCGCCGCGGCGCCGAGGGCCTCGCCCACATGGAGCGCCGCATCCGCGAGCTGGTACGGCTCCGCCGCGAGGAACCGGCCGACGACGCGGTGAGCCACCTCGTCGCGCAGCGCCGCCCGGACGGGGAGCCGTTCGGCGAGGACGAACTCGTCTCCGTGATCGGCCTGCTCGTCGCCGGCGGCGTGGACACCACCACGTCGCTGACCGGTTCCGTCCTCGTGCACCTCAGCCGGAACCCCGACCAGCGCCGCCGGCTCATCGAGTCGCCCGACCTGCTGGAGACGGCCACCGAGGAGTTCCTCCGCGCGTTCGCCCCCTCCCAGTCGATGGCGCGTACGGCCCTGACCGACGCCGAGATCGGCGGCTGCCCGGTGCGTTCCGGCGAGCGGGTGCTGATCCCGTGGGTGGCGGCCAACCACGACCCGGCCGTCTTCCCCGAGCCGGAGGAGATCCGGCTGGACCGGGACGCCACCCGCCACCTCAGCTTCGGCATCGGCACGCACCGCTGCGCCGGCGCCCACCTGGCCCGCGCCATGTTCCGGGAGATGATCATCCAGGTACTCACCCGGCTGCCCGACTTCACGGTCCTGGAAGAGGGCCTGATCGCCTACCCCACCCGGGGCAACCAGTCCGGCTGGGACGCCATCCCCGCCGTCTTCACGCCCGGCGCCCGCCTGGGCGCGCCGTCCTCCGGGGTCGCGCCGGCGGCCTTCCAGCAGGCGACGCCGTTCGACGTCGTCGTCACGGCGGCGGACACCGTCGCCGACGGAGTGCTGTCGCTGACACTGGCCGCGCCGGACGGGGCGGAACTGCCCGCGTGGGCGCCCGGCGCGCACCTGGAGTTCCGCCTCCCCTCGGGCCGCATCCGGCAGTACTCCCTCTGCGGCGACCCGGACGACCGCGCCACCTATCGCGTGGCCGTCCTCCGGGAGGACGCCGGGCGCGGCGGCTCGGCCGAGCTGCACGACCTCGCCGCGGCGGGTGTGACCCTCACGGTGAAGGGGCCGCGCAACCACTTCCCGCTCGTGCCCGCCGAGGACTACCTGTTCCTCGCCGGGGGCATCGGCGTCACCCCGATCCTCGCCATGGTCCGGGCCGCTGCCCGCGACGGGGCGGCCCTGCGCGCCGTCTACGGCGGCCGGTCCCGCTCGTCCATGGCGTTCCGGGACGAGCTGGTGGAGCACGCGGGGGAGCGCGTCACGCTGCTGCCGCAGGACGAGCACGGGCTGCCCGACCTCGGCGCGATCCTCTCCTCGGCCGGGCCGGGCACCGCGATCTACTGCTGCGGCCCCGCCGGGATGATCGAGGCGGTCGAGCGCGCCTGCGCCCATCGCGGCCTCACCGACCGGCTGCACATCGAGCGGTTCGCGGCCGGTGACGACCTGGAGGCGGCGTTCGATCCGGCCGCCAACACCGCGTTCGACGTCCATCTCGCGCGTACCGGCCGCACGGTGCGGGTCAAGGAGGACCAGCGCCTCATCGAGGCGGTGCGCGAGGCCGTCCCCGGCCTCTCCTACGACTGCGAGAAGGGGTACTGCGGGGCCTGCGAGACGCGGGTCCTCGCCGGCACCCCGGAGCACCGGGACTCGCTGCTCACGCCCGAGGAGCGGGAGTCCGGCCGGACCATGATGATCTGCGTCGGCCGCGCGGCGTCGCCGAAGCTCGTCCTGGACCTGTGACGGCCGGAGATCCTTTGGCCAGGTGAACGTATGCGGACCTTACTGGACGCCGAGCTTCTCCCCGTCGAAGTACGGGGAGAAGCTCGTGGTCGGGGCCGGTGCGGAGTGCCTTGACCAGCCGCGACTCGCAGGCACTCGCCGAGGCTGCCTTCGCTCAGACTGTGAGATCGAGGTTCTCCGCGTAGAACTCCACCGCTCGCTCGTATCCCCCGACCTGCCTGGTCTCGGCAATGATCTTCAACAGGTCTTGTACGGCCTCACGGTGCCTGCCCAGGTTGTGCAGCGCCATCGCGCGGAACGTACGTAGGCCCGGATCGCCGGGGAACTCCGCAAGCCCCTTGTCAAAGGCCGCCAACGCGTCTTCATAACGGCCGCACACGCGCAGGGTACTGCCGTAGCCGGTCCACGTGCCGAGCCGATCGCTCGCGCCCACCTCCAGCGCCTTCTCGTAGTACGGCAGCGCCTCGTGCTCGTTGCCCAGCGCGTCATTGGTGTAGGCGATCTGCCGCAGCACCTCGGGATCGCTCTGGTCCCGAGTCAGCAGATCGGCCAATCTCTCCCGGAGTTCCGCATCAGTCATGGAGATCAGTATGCCCACACCCTCAATGGGGGCCGCGCCTTGCCCGAGGGTTGCCCGACGGTCCTTCCGCTGCCGGACCCAGGGCCCCGGACCGCCGGCGACGGTGTCGCAGACGCCGGCGGTGACACCGTTCAGGTAGCCGAGACGCCGCTCACGCTGTGCCGTCCGGGAGGTGGCTCTCCCGCCCGAGTTCCGCGGTGATCTCGTCGGTGACGCGCTTGAGCGCCTCGGCGGCGGGGGAGCCGCTGCCCGGCGGCACCGAGTCCGTGGTCGCCACGACGGCCATCGTCGCGACCGGGATCCGGTCCCGGAAGACCGGGGCGGCGATGGTGCGCACGCCGTTCACCGACGGTGTGTTGGCCGAGATCCTCTCCTCGCGGATCCGCTCCAGCTCCTGCCGCAGCTCCGGGGACGCCGCCAGCTCCTCGGCCAGCCCCGGCACCTCGCCCTCCGGGAGGAACGCGCAGAAGACCCGGCCCTGGGCCGACTCGGTCCGTGACAGCCGGGTCCCGGTGCGTACGCTGACCCGGATGACGCGGTCGGTGTTGTCGTCCACCCGCACCACCACCGCGCTGTCACCGTCCCAGACGCTCAGCACCACGGTCTCGTCGATCTCGCGCACCAGCCGCTGCATGTACGGCCCGGCGATGCCGATGACCGGCATCCCGGCCCGCGCGGCGGCCGACAGCGTCAGGATCTGCGGGCCGAGGGAGTAAAGCGCCTCACGGTCGTCGTAGCGCAGCAGGTTGCTCTCGCGCAGCGCCTTCGTGTACCGATGCGCGGTCGCCTTGCTGGTGCCCAGGCTGGCGGTCAGCTCGTTGAGGCTGAGCTGCGGACGGCTGACCGTGAACGCACTGAGGATCATGGCCGCGCGCTGGACGGTCTGGATCGCCGGGGCCGCCCGCTCGGCCCCTGCGCCAGGAACGGCAGGCGTGGTCTCGTCACCCATATGGCTTCCTTTGTGTCGGGGTGGTGGCCCGGGGGCACGCTCGTGTTCCATGTTCCGAGACATCGTCTTGGCATCGGAGATGTGTTCCACGGGATGGAGCGGAGCTGTCCGGCGACGACGATCTTCTCAGGAGTGAGACGCTTCGATGACTGATTCGCCGTAAACGACATGCCGCACGACGATCTCGCTATAAATCCGGGCGAATCGCAGCAAAGTGTCCAACTCGATGACATCTCTCCGCGGGTCCGCCGGATCGGCGCGTACAGCGGGGCCGACCCGCACGGTGGGTACGCCGTGGCCGCGCAGTACCACGCCGTCGGTCGAGCCCTTCCAGCCCGAGATGGGCGGAGGCGCGGCCCCGTGCTCGCGGGTCCAGGCGGCGGCGGCGTGCCGTACGACGGGTGCGTCCGGCGGCGTCGCGCCCGAGGGATGGGCCGTCCGGGCCGTCACGGACAGCGCGCAACCCTCCAGTGGGCCCCCGCGCAGGCCGGTCTCCAGCGCGGCCCGGATGTCGGCGGCGATCCGCGCGACGTCGTCCCCGGGCACGGTGACCAGATAGAGGTGCAGCTCGACGACTCCGGGCAGCAGATCCGGCTTGGCCGCCAGGCCGCCGCGCACCGCGCCGATTCCGGCCTCCGCCGCGATCTGGCCGCCGACTCCGGCGCGGGCGGCGACGTGCCGTTCCCGCCACCGCTCCAGGACGCCGATCACCTCGCCGAGGTGCGCGATCAGCCCGCCGGCCGGCGGCGCGGCGTCCCTGGCGAGCACCGGACGGTACCCGGTGCCCAGCCGCACCCGGACGAAGGCCGCCCCCGGCTCCTCGTACAGGATCCCGGGCGGGCCGCACTTGGCCACGACGGCGGCGTCCGGACGCGGGCCGGAGCGGAGGTACTCCTCGACGCCGACCGGCGCGGCCGACTCCGGGGTCGCCGCGAACGGCGAGGCGTGCGTGCCACCGCCGGCCAGCAGCAGCGTGAGCCGGTGGGGGACGCCCGCGTTCCGCAGCGCTGTCACGGCGGCCGCGTACCCGGCCAGCACGGCGGCGGCGGGGGCCCGCGCCACGCCGAGGCCGAACCCGGCGAGCGTGCCCGACTCGCGGTCCACGGTCAGCGGGGCCGGGGCGGTGTCGACCCCCGTGGTCCATCGGTCCCGCTCCGGATCGCCGGGCAGGGACGTGTCCAGGTGGGAGTAGAGGAGCAGTTCCCCGCCGCCTGGCGCGCCGCGGAGAGCGCGGGACCCGGGGACGTCCCGGGGCCGGTCGGCATCTCCCTGGGCCGATGTGGCCACGAGGTTGGCGCCCGCGGCCCCGATCGCGTCGCGCCGCCACGAGATCTGGGGCCACCGCGTCCGCGCCCACTCCGCGAGCCGATCGGCGGCGGCGCGTTCGGCTCCGCGCGGGCTCGGGCCGGCGGCGAGCAGCCGCACCGCCTCGACGATCCGCTCGCCGTCGATCGCGCCGTGCGCGGCGCTCCGCAGGCCTTCCAGGGGGTCGGTCGTCACGGGCTCTCCAGAGTTCCGCTCGGGCTCCGCGATGGGGCGGGTGGCCCGCATCACACTGATGGTAACTCAATCCAAGATGGCATCTCGTATCTTGACAACGTTCTCGGCCGGAACCTACTGTTCCCTCACGTCGGTGGAGAGGCCGATTCCGCAGGCCAACCGGATTCCCACGGCTCCCGCCGCTCCCGGCCCGCCCTTCTGGTGGCGGGCCTCCGGCCAATGGCTCGCGCGTCCCCCCGTTCCCGCGCGGGCGCCCATCCCAGGAGGACTGATGGCCTACGTCGTGACCGACGCGTGCGTGGACGTACAGGACCAATCGTGCGTCGAGGAGTGCCCGGTCGACTGCATCTACGAGGGAGACCGGATGATGTACATCCATCCGGACGAGTGCGTGGACTGCGGCCGATGCGAACCGGTCTGCCCGGTGACGTCGATCTACCACCACGAGGACCTACCGCCGAACCTGGCCGGATTCGCCCAGATCAACACCGAGTTCTTCGCCGGCCTCGGTTCCCCCGGGGGCGCGCGCAAGGTCGGCCGGACCGGGGCCGACCATCCCGCCGTCTCCGGGGACGCGTCGTGACCGCCGCCTCCGACGGGTACGGCTTCGGCGAGCCGGCGGAGAACGGCGGGCCGCCCCCGCTTCACGAGGTGGACCTGGTCATCGTCGGCGCCGGCCCCTCCGGGCTGTACGGCGCCTACTACGCCGGGTTCCGCGGCATGTCCGTCGCCGTGATCGACTCCCTGCCGGAGCCCGGCGGCCAGGTGGCCGCGCTGTACCCGGAAAAGGACATCTTCGACATCGCCGGCTATCCGGCCGTGAAGGGACAGGCGCTGGTCGACGCCCTGGTCGCCCAGGCGAGCCAGGCCGAGCCGCTCTACCTGCTGGGGGAGAGCGCCCTGGAACTGCGGCACGACGCCGACGCGGTCGAGGTCGTCACCGACGCGGGCACCCGGGTACGGGCGAAGGCGCTGCTCCTCACCGGCGGCATCGGCACCTTCACCCCCAGAGAGCTGCCCGTGGGCGGCGAGTACCTCGGGCGCGGCCTGCGCTACTTCGTCCGGAAGCTCGACGAGCTGGCCGGGCAGGACGTGGTGGTGGTCGGCGGCGGCGACTCGGCCGTCGACTGGGCACTCGCCCTGGAGCCGATCGCCCGCTCGCTCACGCTGGTCCACCGCCGGGACGCCTTCCGCGCCCACGAGCACAGCGTCGCCCGGCTGCGCGCGTCCTCCGTACGGGTGCTCACGCCGTTCGAGGTGGCCGACATCACCGGTGACGGCGCGATCGGCGAGGTGACCGTCGAGCGGGTCCGCGGCGACGAGCGGGTCACCCTGCCCGCGCAGACCGTCGTGGCCGCGCTCGGCTTCATCGCCGACCTCGGCCCGGTTCAGAAGTGGGGCCTCGACCTGCGCAAGCGGCACGTCCTGGTCGACCGGTCCATGCGGACCAACCTGGAACGGGTCTTCGCCGCCGGCGACATCAGCGACTACGACGGGAAGGTCCGGCTGATCTCCGTCGGGTTCGGAGAGGCCGCCGCGGCGGTCAACAACCTGGCGCCGCTCGTCAACCCGGCGCTCAGCACGGTTCCGGGGCATTCGTCGGATGCCGTGTGAATGTCGCGTTGATTCCGAGGTTGAACGTCAAGTGGCATGCGTTCCGGCGCGTCCCTGGATAGAGTCCCATCCGACGTAAGGGGTACTCGACGGAGGAGACGGAATGCCGGGGCCACGGCGGCGCGACGACGCGAACCAGTCCGATGCGTCCCCCGAAGCACGCGACGAGGCCCCCGCGATCCAGACCGTACGCCGCGCGGCGCTGATCCTGAGCGCGTTCACCGTCGAACATCCCCGGCTCAGCCTGAGCGAGATCACCGCCCGCCTCGGCACCAGCAAGCCCACCGCGCACCGCTACACGCGGGCGCTGCGGGCGGCCAACCTGCTCCGGTACGACGCCCAGCAGGCGACCTACACGCTGGGGCCCGAGATCCTCGCCCTGGAGGCGGCCGCCCGCGCCGGGCTGCCCATCGCCGCCGCGGCCGGGCCGTACCTCGACCTCCTGGTCCGCGAGACCAACCAGACCGCCGTGCTCAGCGTCTGGAACGGCGAGAGCCCGGTCGTCGTGCGCTGCGTCGACAACACCGACGGCGACATCCGGCTCAGCGTGCGCACCGGCTCCACGCTCGACCTGCTCCGCTCGGCGCAGGGCCGCGTCTTCTGCGCGTACCTGCCGGTGGGGGAGGTCCCCGGGCTGGCGCGCAAACTCCGCACCGCTCCCGACCTGCGCGACCTGATCGACGAGGTGCGGCTGACCGGCATCGCGGTCAACTCGCCCGCCGACCACGGTGTACGCGTGATCGCCGCGCCGATCTTCGAGGGCGACCAGATCGTCGCGTCGATGGCGGTGGTGAGCACAGTGGCCGCCCTGGCCGGAGAGACCGAGCACCAGGTGACAGAGGCGCTGCGCGCCCTCTCGCGCCGCCTGTCCGTCGAACTGGGCGGCGCCACCTCCTCACCCGCCTGACCGGCCTGCACTGCCTTCACGTCCGCGCATTCACGTCCGCCTGGCCCGCCGGTCGGCACGGAATCCACCCGCACCGAATCCACCTCCGCCCGGCGGATGAGTGCCGCTGCGCTGCGGCGGGTGGCTGTTCCGGCGCGCCGTGACAGCGGGCCTCCGGCGATGCCGCTCCCGCGGCCGGCGTGGGCGCGGTGGTACAGGGGCACGGTCCTACGCGCGCCTCCACAACCACCCGCACTCCACTCCGCTCCGCGCCGCACCGGCTTCCCGTGGGGTGTGACGTAATACGAGATATTGTTTCGCATATTGACATGGGTGGAATCTTCCTCCTACGTTCGTGCGTATCCCTCCAACCCCCCTCCCGGTCGCCCACGCCCATACCGCCGACCCCCCCGGCGGTGGGCGTGGGCGACGACGGGAACCAAGGAGCCTGCATGCGAACCCGACGCGTGGGCACCCTCGCGGCCCTGACCACCGTCCCCCTCACCCCGGCGTACGGCCGGTCTGCGGTGGCGGCCCGATGACCGCGCTCAACCTGGTGGCCACCCCCGGCGGGCTGGCCCGCGTCGAGGGCCGGGAGGCCGTCCTCCTCGACCTGTCGTGCGGCGACGTCGCCGAACTGCTCGCCCTGGGCGAGGGCTTCGCGCCCGCCCGGCGGGCGCGCGAGCTGCGCCGACTTCCGCTGGCCGACCTCGAAGGAGAGCTCCTGGCGCCGCTGGCCCGCACGCGGGCGATCTGGGGCGTCGGGCTGAACTACCGCTCGAAGGCCGAGCTGACCGGACGGCCGGTGCCGAAGGAGCCGATCCTCTTCCTGCGCGCCCCGTCCGCCGTGCCGGCGCCGGGGGCGGAGGTCGAGCTGCCGCAGGACCGGTCCAGCCAGGTCGACTACGAGGCCGAGGTCGCCTTCGTCGTCGGCCGCCGCATGTCCCGCGTACGGCCCGAGCAGGTGTGGGAGCACCTCGCCGCCGTCACCGCCGCGAACGACATGACCGCCCGCGACGTCATGGCGGCCACCGGCACGCCGTCCCTGGCCAAGAGCTTCCCCGGCTTCGGCGCGCTCGGCGCCTCGGTGCTCGACCTGTCCGGGGTGCCCGACCCCGGGGACATCGCGGTCCGCGCGACCGTCAACGGCGTCGTCCACCAGGACTCCAGCACGGCCGAGCTGATCTTCCCGGTGCCCGACCTGGTCTCGCGGATCTCGCACTTCGCCGTGCTGGAGCCCGGAGACGTGGTGCTGACCGGCACTCCGGCGGGCACAGGGCAGGACCGCCAGGTCTTCCTCGGTCCGGGCGACGAGGTGGAGATCACCGTGCCGGGGGTGCTGCCCCTGCGCACCCGATACCGGGCGCTTCCCGGCCACTCCTGACCTCACCCCTCTTCCCGACACCCCGTCGGGGCACTCGCTTTGTCCGCATCCGCCGCGCGGCACCGTGCCGCGGCGGCTCCCCCGTCCACAGGCCGGGGTCTCCACGCTCAAGGAGATTCGATGACCGAGACAGATGTTTCCTACGATCTCGTCCTGACGAACGGCACCGTCTTCGACACCGAGGCGGGGACGTCCGCGGTGGCCGACGTGGCGATCTCGGGCGACCGGGTCGCGCGGATCGCGCCGTCCCTCGACCAGGGCGCCAAGGACCGGGCGCGGGAGGTCGTGGACTGCTCCGGCCGCTGGGTGCTCCCCGGCCTGGTGGAGGGCCACACGCACATCTTCGAGCACGTGTCGAAGGTGGGGGCGCCGCCGGACGAGGCCCACCTGCGCAGGGGAGTGGTCGCCGCCGCCGACGCGGGCACGGTCGGCGCGTCCACGTTCGCCGCCTTCGACGCGTACGTGGTCGGCCGGGCCGAGATGCGGCTGGTGAACTTCCTCAACGTGTCGGTGCTCGGCCTGATCGACTTCCGCTTCGGAGAGCTGCTGAACCCCGCGACGCTGGTCCCGGAGGACGCGCTGGCCGTGGCCAGGGAGAACCCGGGTGTGGTGCGCGGCTTCAAGATCCGGCTGTCGGAGGACGTCGTCGGCCCGGCCTGGCGGTCCCTTCTGAAGACGTCGCTCGAACTCGCCGACGAGGCGGGCCTGCCCCTCATGGTCCACATCGGCGAGACCGAGGAGCCGCTGCCCGACGTGCTGCCGATGCTCCGCCCCGGCGACATCGTCGCCCACTGCTACACCGGCAAGCCGCACGGCATCCTCGACGACGGCAAGGTCATCCCCGCCGTACAGGAGGCCAGGGCGCGCGGCGTGCTGTTCGACAGCGCGCACGGCAAGAGCAACCTCAGCTTCGAGGTCGCCCGGCAGGCCATCGCCGAAGGCTTCCTCCCGGACCTGCTCACCTCCGACACCAGCGGACGCAACTGGCGCGGACCGGTGTTCGACCTGGTCACCAGTGCGGCCAAGCTGCTCGCGCTCGGCATGCCGATGGACGAGATCGCGCCGCGCATGACGATCGCCCCCGCCCGCGTCCTCGGCCTCGACGCCGAGGGGTACGGAACCCTCGTCGAAGGGGGCCCCGCCCATGTCACGGTGCTCGCCGAGACCGACGAGACGGTGCTGCCCGACGCTGCGGGCAACTCGATCGTCGCGCCCCGGCTCGAACCCGCCCTCATCCTGCACAAGGGCCGCAAGGTCGAGCCGACCCCGTGGCGCGGCCTGGCGGCGGAGCCGGCCGGCTCCCGGTGACCTGGACCACCCCGGTGACGGACGCCCGGCGGCGGCTGCGGGCCGCGCTCGCCGCCGGGCGCCGGGTCACCGGCACGTTCGTCAAGCTGCCGACGATCGACTGCGTGGACCTGGCCCGCCAGGCCGGGCTCGACTTCGTCGTGGTGGACGGCGAGCACTCCGCCCTCACCGACGAGACCGTCCTCGCGCTGGTACGGCACGCCGCCGCCACGGGGCTGCCCGCCCTGGTCCGGGTGCCCTCGGTGGACCCGGCGTGGATCAACCGCGTGCTGGAGAGCGGCGCTGCCGGAGTGCAGCTCTCGATGCTGACCCGCGCCGCCGAGACGTCCGCCCTGGTCGCGGCCACGCGGTACGCGCCGTACGGCGAGCGCAGCGTCAGCCTGGCGCACCCGGCGGCGGGCTTCGGCGCGGCCGACCTGGCCGCGTACCTGGCCGCCGAGGGGCTCGCCCCGCCGCTGCTCGTCGGGCAGATCGAGACCGCGACGACCCGCGACCCGCTCACGGACCTCGTCCGCGGCCTCGACGTCGCCTTCGTCGGCACCACCGACCTCGCGGTCGGCCTCGGCCTCGCCGGGGCCGCCGACCAGACGGCGCTCGCGGCGCGGGTCGCCGAGATCGCCGCGGCCGCCCGCGCGACCGGGACGGCCTTCGGCGGCTGGGTGGCCCGCCCGGAGGCCGCGCTGATCACCGCGGCCGGGCTCGGCTCGGCCGCGTACGTCATCGCCGGGTCCGACCTGCAGTTCCTCGGATCCGCGCTGCGCGCCACCGCGGCCGTGGCGCGCGACCTGCCCAGTCCGGAATCGGTAGCCCGGTGAAGGACGCCGAGAAAGGAACGACCATGTTCAACCAGCACCTGTACGGCGTCGCGGTGAACTGGGACGACATCCCCGCGACCGAGATCCGCCCCGGAGTGCGGCGCAAGGTGTACTCCACCGACGAGATCATGCTCGCCTGGCACGAGCTGGCCGTCGGGATGACCCTCAACCCGCACCACCATGACGACTTCGACCAGCTCGTGCTCATCCACCAGGGCCGCTGCACGTACTACGTGGACGGCGTGGGCCACGACCTCGGGCCGGGCTCCATGCTGCTGGTGCCCAAGGGGGCCGAGCACTACATCGAGCCCGTCGAGGGGCCGTGCGTCAACGTGGACGTCTTCGCGCCGCCGCGCGCGGACTTCCGTGACGCCGTCTGGCTCCCGGAAGGCCCCTGACCGGTAGGTGACCGGCCGCCCGTGCGTACCATTCGACCGGCCGGCGGGGCGGCCCGCCCGGCCCGCCGTCCGGCGCGGGGCCGATCCGGGGCGCCACGTGCCCGTCGGGTGACCCCGCCAGGGCGGCGCGAGCGTGCCCGCGCGTCGCGGGGCGGATTTCCCCTGAACAGGGATGAGCCGGACCCTCTTGACATTCCACAAGGCTCCGGGCCAGCATCACATTGCGAGACGGTATCTCGAATTCTCGCTCAAATCGCAAGAAGGGCCAGACCGCGGCGATGACGCAGTTGACACATACGGACCCCGGTGGAACGCCCAACCGCTCCCTCGTCCACGAGGACTGGGACGCGTTGACGTTCAAGGTGCACAGGTCGGCCTACCGGTCGCCCGCCCTGTTCCAGCAGGAGACGTCCCGCATCTGGGGCCACACCTGGCTGTACCTGGGGCACGAGACCGAGATCCCGAACCCGGGCGACTTCAAGTCCCGCACGCTCGGCGGCCGGCCGCTCATCTTCTGCCGCGACTCCTCCGGCAAGATCCAGGTGTTCTTCAACGCCTGCACCCACCGCGGCACCATCCTGTGCCGGCACAACGAGGGCAACACCAAGTTCTTCCAGTGCTTCTACCACGCCTGGGCGTTCAGCAACTCCGGCGAGCTGGCCGCGCTGCCCGGTGACGAGGCGTACGCCGACGTCCCCGGCTTCAAGGAGCGGCACCGGCTGCGCTCCGTCCCGCGCGTGGACAGCCACGAGGGCTTCGTCTTCATCTCCTTCGACCCGGACGTGCCGGACCTGCTGACCCACCTCGGTGAGGCCGCGCACTACATGTCGCTCACCGCCAAGATCGGTCCGCAGGGCATGCAGACCGTCCCCGGCGTCCAGCTCTACTCGGTCAAGGGCAACTGGAAGCTCGCCGTCGAGAACGCCATGGACGGCTACCACTTCGCCCCCACCCACAACACCTTCGTGGGCTATCTGCGCGAGACCGGCTTCGCGGTCACCGACGACGACCAGTACGCCTACGACCTCGGCGACGGCCACGGGCTGCTCATCCTGACCGGGCACAACGGCCGCATCGGCATGGTGTGGGAGCCGCGCTTCGGCCCGGAGGAGAAGGAGCGCATCGCCGCCAAGCGGCAGGAGATGGAGCAGCGCCTCGGCAAGGAGCTCGCCGCCGAGGTCGCCGACGCCAGCCGGATCCTGTACGTGTTCCCCAACCTGCTGCTGTTCGACCTGGAGGCGCTGACCATCCGGCAGATCGAGCCGGTCGAGGCGGGCCGCACGGACGTGCGGGCCTGGCAGTTCGTCGAGACCGGCGAGCCGGACGAGGTCCGGGCGCTGCGCATCAAGACGATGGTCAGCTTCGTCGGCCCCGGAGGGCTCGCGACCCCCGACGACATCGAGGCGTACGAGGCGGTGCAGCGCGGCATCGAGGCCACCGCGGACTCGGCCGACCCCGCCTGGGACTGGAGCGACATGTCGCGCGGCATGGCGAACGAGAAGCAGGGCAACCAGGGCCGCTCCATCGACGAGGGCGCGATGCGCAGCTTCTGGCGGCAGTGGTCGCGTCGCGTCGAGGGTGACGGAACCCCGGGTGCCTGAGCGGCCGGGACAGGTGGAGAGCATGGACCAGCGTAAGGAGAGCACCATGGGCCGCCGCACGGTGACCAGGGCGGAAGCCGAGGACTTCCTCTACCGGGAGGCGATGCTGCTCGACGAGTGGCGCCTGGACGAGTGGCTGGCCCTCTTCGAGGAGGGCGGCCGCATGGAGGTCACCACCACCGACTGGAACGGGTGGGACAGCTCCACGGCCGGCGCCTTCATGTGCGACGACCACGACCTGCTCAAGGCCAGGGTGAAGCGGCTCAAGAGCCGCAAGGCGCACGCCGAGAACCCGCACTCCCGCACCCACCGGATGATCTCCAACGTGATCATCCTGGAGCAGGGGGACGAGACGGTCTGGGTCGCCGCCAACTTCATCATCCACCGCTACCGCGACAACCAGGCGTTCTCGTACGTCGGCCGCTACGAGCACGTCCTGCTGGTCGACGACGACGGGCTCAGGTTCCGGCTCCGCAGGTCGATCCCGACCATGGAGACGATGGCCCCGGGCGCCCGGCTGAGCTTCATCCTCTGAGGCGGCGTCCATGATCAGGCACACGCTGGTGTTCCGGTTCCGCGCCGACGTCCCCGACGAGACCGTCGCCGCCGTCCTCGCGGAGCTGGACACCTTCCCGGCGAAGTACCCCACGATGCGCAACTGGGCCAGCGGTCGCAACATCAGCACCCGCGACACCACGATGACGCACGGGTTCGTCGTCGAGTTCGACACCGAGCAGGATCTCCTGGACTACCTCGGCAGCGACTCCCACGAGGAGTTCGTACGCGAGCGCTGGCGCCCGGTGATCGACCGGCAGGCGATCGTCACCTTCGCGTACTGACGTGCGCGCCCCCCTACGACCACGACCGATGAGGAACTGACATGACGACTGACGGCGCCCGCCGCAGGGGGCCCCACAGCATGGAGTACGCGCGGATCCTGGTCCCGGACATGGCCGAGACCATCGAGTTCCTGCGCTACCACGTCGGCCTCCAGCTGGAGCGGCACACCGACGAGTACGCCTACCTGCGCGCCGACATCGAGCACCACTGCATCGAGCTGATCAGCGACCCGAGCCTTTCGGCGTCGCACACCGTCGCGATCGGCTTCAGCGTCGAGTCCGCCGAGGTGCTCGCCGACCTGCGCGAGCGGGTGACCGCCGCCGGTCTCGAGGTGCTGGCGCTCCAGGACCGGATGAAGGGCCTGTGCCAGGACGGCTTCGCCGTACGCGACCCGAACGGCCTGATCATCGAGCTGTTCACCGAGTTCCAGGAGTACGCCGAGCCGCCGACGATCGAGCTGCGCCCGCGCAAGCTGGTGCACCCTTTCCTCGCCACGGACAAGTACGACGAGTGCCTGGAGTTCTACACCAAGGTCCTCGGCTTCCAGGTCTCGGACTACGTCGGCGACATCTCGGCGTTCCTCCGCTCGGAGGACCGGTTCCACCACAGCCTCGCGCTGCAGCGGAACAAGGAGTACTTCGTCGCGCACCTGTGCTTCATGATGAAGAGCTTCGACCACGTCATGCGCGGGCGGGCGCGGGCGCTGCACAAGAAGGTGCCGATCCCCTCCGACCTGGTCAACCACTCCGCGTCCACGTCGATCGCGTTCTACATGTTCGAGCCCAAGCACGGGCCGCGGTACGAGCTGTGCGACGGCCACCGGGTCTTCACGCCCGAAGAGCACGAGACGCACCGGGCCCGCCGCATGGTCGCCGACCCGCGCAACATCGACGTGTGGCGCGCGGCCGACAACGACTGGGACCGTTTCTGACCCGGCGCCACGCGAGGTACGGCGCCGGGCTCTGACCGGGGCGGCGCGGATCCCCTACCGGCAGGGATCCGCGCCGCGCCTTCGTTTCCGGAGCGCGGCTCGCTACGGCCGGCTCGCCGGGCTCACCGTCTTGGCCGGGTCGCGTTCGACCACCGGACCGAGGATCTCGTCGATCTTGCGCATGGTGTCGGCGTCGAGCTTGACCCCGGCCGCCTTCACGTTGTCGCGGACCTGCTCGGGACGGGTCGCGCCCACGATCGCCGACGACACGTTGGGGTTCTGCAGCACCCAGGCCACGGCGAGCTGGGCCATGGTGAGCCCGTGGTCAGCCGCGACCGGCTTCAGCTCCTGCACCCGGCGCAGCACCTCGTCGGACATGAGGCTGTCCATGAACCGCGACCCGGTGGTGTCCGTCGCCCGCGAGCCGGCGGGCGGCGGCTGCCCGGGCAGGTACTTGCCGGTCAGCACACCCTGCGCGATGGGCGACCACACGATCTGGCTGAGCCCCTCGCGCTCGCTCAGCGGCACGACCTCGGCCTCGATGACCCGCCACAGCATCGAGTACTGCGGCTGGTTCGAGACGAGGCGGTCGAAGCCCATCGACTCGGCGATCTTCAACGCCTGGGAGATCTGGTCGGCGCTCCACTCGCTGACACCGACGTAGAGCACCTTGCCCTGCCGTACGAGGTCGTCGAAGGCCCGGAGGGTCTCCTCCAAAGGAGTCTCAAAGTCGAAGCGGTGCGCCTGATAGAGGTCCACATAGTCCGTGCCGAGCCGCCGCAGCGACCCGTTGATCGACTCCATGATGTGCTTGCGTGACAGGCCGCGGTCGTTGCGGCCGGGCCCGGTCGGCCAGTAGACCTTCGTGAAGATCTCCAGAGACTCGCGGCGCACGCCCTTCAGCGCCCGGCCGAGCACCTCCTCGGCCTTCGTGCCCGCGTAGACGTCCGCGGTGTCGAAGGTCGTGATGCCCTCATCCAGGGCCGCGCGCACGCACGCGTGCGCGGCGTCCTCCTCAACCTGGGAACCGTGCGTGATCCAGTTGCCGTAGCTGATCTCACTGACCATGAGACCGCTCCGGCCGAGATGGCGGAATTCCATAAGCGGAACACTAGAACACCCGGTCGATCAGGCGGTGCGCTGGTGTGCCAGGCGCATCGCCGCGATCCCCGGCGGGAAGACGATGATCGGCCGCATCATGCCCATATCCTGGTGTTCCAGCAGGTGGCAGTGGTAGGCGTACCGCCCGGTGCCGCCCACGAACGTGCCGGCGATCTCCACGACCTCCGCGTCGCCGAGCCGGACCACGTCCTTCCAGCCCTTCTCTCCCTCCTCGACCACGCCCGTCTCCTTGAACTCGAGGGGCCGGGTGGTGCCGCAGAGCTTCATGTCGAACCCGCTGACGTCGTAGACCTCCCGCGACAGGATCTGGAAGCGCATCAGGTGGATGTGCATCGGGTGCAGCGCCGTGGCGACGTTGATGAACGTCCACTGCTCGCACTTGCCCAGCTCGCTGTAGAAGTTCACGGTGTCGTCGGGGTTACGGGAGATCCGTTTGAAGGTCCGCAGCCGGCCGTCCGCTCCCCGGAGCTGCACCACGCCGTCCGACGGGATCCGCACCGACGCCGCGTCCACCTCCGCCATCTCCCACATCTCGGCGTGCCGCCCGCCGAGCACCTTCGTGGCGACGATCCGGTGATAGCGGTCCGCTGGCAGCGCGCCGTACGTCAGGCGGGCGAACGAGGACGAGAGCACCGCGGGAGGGGTGAACGAGTCGGCTCCGCCCCCGGCCGCGACCCGGAACTGCATCATCTGCGGGTACGGCAGGCCGGGCGTGGGCACCCCCGGAGACGACTCCCGCGAGATGGGCGGGGCGGGCGGGTTGTCGTCCAGCACGTTCACCAGCCGCAGCCGCCGCCCGCCGGATTTCGAGAAGTCGACCAGGATGTCCACCCGCTCCCCGGGCGACAGGATGAGCGGTGAGTCGACGGTAACCGGTGCGGGGAGGAGCCCGGCGTCCGTCCCGATCTGCCGCACCGCCCCCTTCACCGGCCGCCCGGTCTCCTCATCGATGATCATCATGTGGTACGTGCGGGTGTTGCAGGCGTTGAGGATCCGGAACCGGTACCAGGCGGGCTTCACGTCCAGATAGGGCCAGATCGTGCCGTTGACCAGCGTGTACGGCCCGCGGAACCCGGCCGTGATGTGCGGCGGCGCGGCGTCGGCGTAGGTCACCTTGTGCAGCAGGCGGCCGGTGAGCCGTCCGTCCGCGTCCACCTCGAAGTTGCGATCGGTGATCACCAGCGGGATCTCGCGGTCGTCACCCGGGAGCCTGAGCCGGTCCTCCTCATCGTCCCTGATCAGGTACATGCCGATCAGCCCGGCGAAGAGCGTCCACGTCGAGACGTGCATCGAGTGATCGTGGTACCACAGGGTCGACGCCGGCTGGGAGTTGAGATACTCCACGATCTGCGTCTCGCCGGGGAACTGCCCGTTCTCCGACCACCCGTCCTGGCCCGCCCCCGTGACGGCGCCGTGCAGGTGCACGACCAGCCACGGCGGGATCGCGGCCACGTCCGCGCGCGGCGTGCCCCCGCTGCGCCCCGGCACGACGTACGGGTTGGGCTGCACCCCCACCGGGGCGTAGACCTCCACCGCGGTGACCGGCACCCGCTGGTCGTCGATGACGTTGCGCCAGGCCACCTCCAGCCGCTGCCCGCGCCGCACCTCGATGGTCGGGCCGGGGAAATGCCCGCCGTAGGTCCACAGGCGGGTCGGCGGGAGCTGCGCGTGCAGCCGCCGGTTCACCGAGCGTAGCTCGATCGTCAGCCGCTGCTCCTGCGGGCGGAGGACCGGCGGGACGCGGAGCGCGTCCAGGAAGGGCGTCAGCGTGGTGGTGATCCCGCGGCCCTGCGGGATGTCCGCCGCGGCGGGGGGTACGTTGCCGGTCGGCGAGGAGCCGGGGCGCTGCGGGCCGTGCGCCGAACTTCCGTGCGGGTCGTCTCCCGATGCGATCCTCCCCGGAGTCTCCCCGCGGACCGACGCCACCACCCTGCCGCCGCCCCAGCCCACCGCGGTCGCCGCGAGCCCCGCGGCCACGGTCCAGAATCCCCGCCTGCTGGTCCTCATCCCCGCTCCGTCTTCGCGATCGTCTCGCCGCCCCCCAAGCGACCGGTACGGCTCTCTCCCGCGGCCGCCCCGGGCGCGACGCCGGTCGCCATAGTGCCACGACCCGCCCGTACAGCCCGGGAAGCCGCGCAGGAGCCCGGATCGGGACCGCCGCCGTCGCGCGGGAGCGGATCAGACCTGGGACGGATTGGCGGTAGTGTGCCCCGGTGCGGCGGTTGATCCCTTCTCGTCTGATACGGCTCGCGCTCGCGGCCGCAGTGGCCGCGACCATCGTCGGGGCCGTGTTCCTCCTGTTCCGGCGCCGCGCGGACCCTGCCTCCGGCGGCGTGCCCGGCCGTGTTTCAGGGCGTGCGTCCGGTCATGCGGCGGACGGCGCCATCGGCGGTTTGGCACGTCCTGACCAAAGCCGTCCGGTCCCGCGGAGAGGGGGCGAACCCGGCACCGGCACGGCCGAGGTCGCGTCCTTCCCGCCCGAGCCGGTCCGAAGCCGAAGGCGGCTGCACCGGTTGGTGGGGGCCGCGGTGGTCGTCTGCCTGCTCGCGCTGGGAGTCCGCTACGTCGAGGCCACGACCTTCCACGAAGATCCGCTGACCTCGGCGGACGCGCGGCACCCGGACAGCGTCCCCTGTGTCGGGGACGGCTGCCTGGGCAGCGGCGTCGGCGCTGTGACATCCGCCACCGGTGGGGCGGATCCCGAGGACCATGTGCAGCCGGAGGAGAAGCCGGACCCGGCGTGCGCGCCCACCGTGGGCAGGCCCGTGGTCCGGCCGGTGCGGCCCCGGGTGACCCGCGCCGTGAACCGGCAGTGGCGGCGCATCGAGAGGTGGCTCAAGGCCAACGCGCCCCGGACGTTCCGCACGCTGCGCCCGCCCGCGAGGGCGGGGACGATCGCCGTCGCCGAAGCCCAGATGGGCGTGCGGTTCCCCGACGACCTGCGCGCCTCGCTGCTGCGCCACAACGGCTCCCGCGTCACGCCGGAGACCGGGGGCCTGCGGCTCTACCGGTACGGGATGTCCGGCGTGAAGGAGATCCGCGACACCTGGCGGCACCTGTGCCGGCAGGAGGGCGTCGACTACACCGACGATCCGCGTGACGAGTGGTGGAGCGGGCGGATGATCCCCGTCGGCGACGACCGGAACGGTGAGTACCTGCTGGTCGACTCAGTACGAAGGGACGTCGCGGGATCGATCGCCGAGAACGGCGGAACCTTCACGGGCGGGCCGGACTGGACCTCGTACTACGCGTTGCTCAGGACCGTCGCCGACGCGCTGGTCTCGGGACAGCCGATCAAGGGCCGGCTCGCCCCCCAGGTGACGGATGGGGCGCTCGGATGGGTCGCCGTGGACGACCGGGAAACGGGCAACCCGGGCGTGACCGTCGGTACGACGCCGTAGGAGGAGGGGAAGGGGCGGAACGGCGTACGGCCACCGCGTCGCGGTGGCCGTACCGGAACCCGCCCGCCCTCAGCTCGACGGCGGGGTGACCGGCTTGCCGCCGGGCAGCACCATCGGCTTGGGGAAGCGCAGGCGGCGGATCTGCGAGGAGCGCATCGCGGCGTAGAAGCCGATGCCCTTCAGGTTCTCGCCGGGGAATTTCTGCGCGGCGGCCTGCTTCACCCGGTACCCGACGTAGAACGAGTTGCCGATGACCGCGACCATCACGATCGGCAGGGCCAGGGTGTAGACCGTCAGAACCGCCACGCGGATCTGCGGCGGGAACGGGACCACCGACAGCAGCATGATGACCAGCACCGCGGGCAGGAAGTACTGCCCGGGGAGACGCCGGGAATCGACCCAGTCCCGGGCGAACCTGCGCACGGGACCCTTGTCACGGGGGAGGAGGTACTTCTCCTCGCCACGGAGCATGCCCTCACGCTGCCGGGCCCGCTGCACCCGGTCCCGGTCCCGCTGCTGGCGGTAGGCTTCCTTGCGGTTGGCCGGTGCGGTGACGGGCGAGCGGCGGCGCCCCTGCGCCTCGCTCCGCTTAGGGGTGGGACGGCCCTTGCCCTGAGGCTTAGGATCTTGGACGGAGATGGGGGTCTCGTCCGTGGTGGCCTGGTTACGACGTCCGAACACGTCGCCCAGCCTACCGGGAGTGCAACTTAGTGACGCCCTCACGCGTTATGCGTAGGGTGAACCAAGGCGGCTTGGCCGCTTTTGGGCGACTGAATACGGCTGGGGCTACCCACGCAACCTTGAGAAGGGGACGGCCGACGCGCATGAGCGTGATGAAAAGACTTTCCATGATCTTCAAGTCGAAGGCCAATAGGGCACTGGACAAGATGGAGGATCCGCGGGAGACCCTGGACTACTCCTACCAGCGCCAGCTTGAGCTGCTGCAGAAGGTGCGCCGGGGCGTGGCCGACGTCGCCACCAGCCGCAAGCGGGTCGAACTGCAGATCAACCAGCTCGAAGCCCAGGGCAAGAAACTGGAGGACCAGGGCAGGCAGGCGCTGTCCGTCGGACGGGAGGACCTGGCGCGTGAGGCGCTGACCCGCCGCAACGGCCTCAACACCCAGATCGCCGACCTGCGGATCCAGTACAACAACCTGCAGGGCGAGGAGGAGAAGCTCACCCTCGCCAGCCAGCGGCTCCAGGCCAAGGTGGACTCCTTCCGCACCAAGAAGGAGACCATCAAGGCCACCTACACCGCGGCCGAGGCGCAGACCCGGATCAACGAGGCGTTCTCCGGCATCTCCGAGGAGATGGGCGACGTCGGCCTCGCGATCCAGCGCGCCGAGGACAAGACGGCGCAGATGCAGGCGCGCGCCGGCGCGATCGACGAGCTGCTCGCCAGCGGCGCGCTCGACGACTTCACCGGTCAGCGCGACGACATCCAGGCCGAGCTCGACCGCATGGGCGGCGGCACGGACGTCGAGCTGGAGATCGCCAGGATGAAGGCGGAGCTCGGGCAGGGTCCGGCTCCCAAGAGCGCCATCGAGGCCGGGCAGCCTGGCCAGGCGGCCCAGCAGGCGCCGCAGACCCAGCAGATTCGGCAGCCGGGGGAGGGCCTGTGATCGTCAGAATCATGGGAGAAGGCCAGATCCAGATAGCCGACGCCGACCTCGACGTTCTGAACGCCCTGGACGACGAGCTTGAGGCCGCCATCGAGGCAGAGGATGAGGCGGTCTTCCGGGTCAAGCTGCACGCGCTTCTGGACAAGGTCCGTCAGGTGGGCAAGTCCCTGCCCGACGACTCGCTCGAGCCGTCCGAGCTGATCCTGCCTCCCGCCGACGCCTCGATCGAGGAAGTGCGGGACATGCTCGGCGACACCGGGCTCATCCCGGGCTGATGTCCCGGACCAGGTTCGCCCCTGATCGTGGTCTGACCACCCGGATGGTCGCGACCATGTTCTTGCTCGGCCTGCTCTACGTCGCGTTCATGGCCATCCTGATCGCGGTCGGGGTGCGGGCGGTCGTGGTTCTGGTGATCGCCGCGGGCTTCCTGCTGGTGCAGTACTTCCTGTCCGACAAGATCGCGTTGTTCGCGATGCACGGACGGGAGGTCTCCCCTCAGGAAGCCCCTGAGCTGCACGGCATCATCGACCGGCTGAGCGCGATGGCGGACATGCCCAAACCCAGGGTGGCGATCGCCGACTCGGACGTGCCGAACGCGTTCGCCACCGGGCGCAACCAGAAGAACGCGGTCGTCTGCGTGACGACCGGCATCCTGCGCAGGCTCGACGCGCGGGAGCTGGAAGGCGTCCTCGCCCATGAGATGTCCCACGTCGCGCACCGCGACGTGGCGGTCATGACGATCGCCTCGTTCCTCGGCGTGGTGGCCGGGCTGATGACCCGGTTCGCGCTCTACAGCGGCCTCGCGGGAGGCCGCAGGGACAACAACAACGGCCCGCCCGTCGGGCTGATCATCCTGCTGGTGTCCGGCATCGTCTACGCGGTGAGCTTCCTGCTGACCCGGGCCCTGTCCCGCTACCGCGAGCTGGCCGCCGACCGCGCGGGCGCCCTGCTGACGCAGCAGCCGTCCGCACTGGCGAGCGCGCTCACGAAGGTGAGCGGCGAGATCGCGCGGATCCCGACGCAGGATCTGCGCGAGGCGCAGCCGTTCAACGCGTTCTACTTCGCGCCCGCCCTCTCCGGACAGAGCGTCGCGTCCCTGTTCTCCACCCACCCGTCGCTGGAGCGCCGCCTGGAGCAGCTTTCCGGCATCTCGGCCGAGCTGGGGCGCTGATGGGCTGGTTCGACGCGCTTCTCGGCAGGTCGAAACCGGCGAAGCCGGACCTCGACGCGCTGTTCGCGTTGCCGTCGGCGGCGGTGACCCTGCAGGCGGCCACCGGGTTCACCCCCGCCGGCGTCGGGTCGGTGTGCTTCCGCGCCGCGGAGGGCGGCGCCTTCGTCCGGCTCGAACAGGAGATCCAGGCCCTGCTCGGCACGGGCACCGAGCTGGCGCCCGACTCGTACGGCTACACCTGGCTGGTGGTCCGCCGCCCCGCCGAGGACGTGGCGTCGCTGGTCACCGACCTGCACGCGGTCAACTCGACGCTGGAGGCGAACGGCTTCGGGCCGTCCCTGCTGTGCTCGCTGGTGACCTTCGCCGACCCGCGCGGCCGGCGGCTCGCCATCGTCTACCTGTACAAGCAGGGCACCTTCTACCCCTTCGCGCCCACCGGTGGCACCCACCGGGACAACGCGCTCGAACTGCAGATGCGCGGGGTGCTCGCGGGCGAGCTCAAGATCGAACCCGACCTCGCCCGCTGGTTCCCGGTCTGGGGCGCCCCCGGCCTGTGAGCCGGTCGCGCGGCGCCCCCGGCCCCACTACGGAAGCGCCAGCATGCGGTCGAGCGCGACCTTGGCCCAGTGGGTGGTGTCGGGGTCGACGGTGATCTGGTTGACCACCTCGCCGTCGGCGAGCGACTCCAGCGCCCACACCAGGTGCGGCAGGTCGATCCGGTTCATGGTGGAGCAGTAGCAGACGGTCCGGTCGAGGAAGGTCACGTCCTTGTCCGGGAACATCCCCGCGAGCCGCTTGACCAGGTTCAGCTCGGTGCCGATCGCCCACGACGAGCCGGCTGGGGCCTCCTGAAGCTTGCGGATGATGTATTCCGTGGAGCCGACGAAGTCGGCCTTGGTCACGACCTCGTGCCGGCACTCCGGGTGGACCAGCACGTTCACACCGGGGATGCGGGCGCGTACGTCGTCGACGCATTCGGCGGTGAACCGGCCGTGGACCGAGCAGTGGCCCTTCCACAGGATCATCCGGGCGTTCTCGAGCTGCTCCCGGGTGAGGCCCCCGTTCGGGCGGTGCGGGTTGTAGACGACGCAGTCGTCCAGCGACATGCCCAGTTCCAGCACGGCGGTGTTGCGGCCGAGGTGCTGGTCGGGGAGGAACAGGACTTTCTCTCCCTGCTCGAAGGCCCACTCCAGCGCGCGCCGCGCGTTGGACGAGGTGCAGACGGCCCCTCCGTGCCGCCCGCAGAAGGCCTTGATGTCGGCGCTGGAGTTCATGTACGTGATCGGGACCACGCGGTCGGCGAGCCCCGCGTCCTCCAGGGCGTCCCAGCACTCCTCGACCTGGTCGAAGGTCGCCATGTCGGCCATCGAGCAGCCGGCCGCCATGTCCGGCAGGACGACCTTCTGGGCGTCGGAGGTGAGGATGTCGGCCGACTCGGCCATGAAGTGGACGCCGCAGAAGACGATGTATTCGGCCTCGGGACGGGCGGCGGCCTCGCGGGCGAGCTTGAAAGAGTCGCCGGTCACATCCGCGAACTGGATGACCTCGTCGCGCTGGTAGTGGTGGCCGAGCACGAAGAGCCTGTCGCCGAGCCGTTCCTTGGCCTTGCGGGCGCGCTCGACCAGCGCGGGATCGGAGGCGAGGGGCAGCTCACCCGGACACTCCACGCCACGCTCGCTGTGCGGGTCGGCGTCCTGGCCGAGGATGAAGAGCGGAATCCCGGTCTCGGTGGTCGTCACGACCACACCCCCTTCGGGGACTTATCGTCGAACTGACGACTAATAATTACACATCCTTCGTCCGTTTCGTGCCAGGGGTCGCCGGTCTCCGCGCCAGCCTGCCCCCGACCCGACCCGGTCCGCGCTCACCGGCGATCACGAGCCCGGGTGCCGCGGGGAGGGCCCGGCCGGGAATGTGTGGCGCCGAAGCGGTGTTGGTAGCGTCTATCTGGGGAGAGCTCAGGGGTGTGGCCTTCGGCAAAGGCGGAAACCATCCCTTTGGGCCCACCCTGAGACGTCAGAATCCATCGACCGCTCCCGGAGGGCGGTTGACGCAGACGCGGGAGTCAGCACATGACGGTTGAGAGCAGCGAGACCACCCAGCAGGGTCTGATCCTGACTGACGCGGCCGCCGCCAAGGTCAAGAGCCTGCTGGAGCAGCAGGGCGAGGAAGGACTGCAGCTGCGCGTCGCGGTGCAGCCGGGTGGCTGTTCCGGCCTTCGCTACCAGCTCTTCTTCGACGACCGCTCCATGGACGGCGACGTCGTGTCGGACTTCGGCGGTGTCAGCGTCGTGACCGACCGGATGAGCGCGCCGTACCTGATCGGCGCCACAGTCGACTTCGTGGACACGATCGAGAAGCAGGGCTTCACGATCGACAACCCGAACGCCACGGGCTCCTGCGCCTGCGGCGACTCGTTCAACTAGCGGCCGCCCGCGGCCCCGGAGCAATCCCCTCGGGCCGCGCACCGCGACATGGACGCCCCGTACGGCCCTGCCGTGCGGGGCGTCGGCGTGCACCGGCGCCGGTGGAGATCCCACCTGGACTCCGGTCGCGTATTCTTGCGGGGTTTGTCGGAACGTTCATCGAGGCGTCCGCGAAGACCTATGGAGACCCTCGAAACGTTCGTCCAGATGCTGACAACGAGGAGACTGACCCCGTGCGCATCGCCGTCACCGGCTCCATCGCGACCGACCACCTGATGACCTTCCCCGGCCGTTTCGGGGACCAGCTCATCGCCGAACAGCTCGACCGGGTATCCCTGTCCTTCCTGGTCGACGAACTGCAGATCCGCCGCGGGGGGTGCGCGGCGAACATCTCGTTCGGCATGGGATGCCTGGGGCAGCGCCCCGTCCTCGTCGGCGCCGTGGGAACGGACTTCACGGACTACCGATCGTGGCTGGAGCGCCACGGCGTCGACTGCGAGTCGGTCTACGTCTCCGAGCTGCACCACACGGCGCGCTTCCTGTGCACCACGGACGAGGATCACAACCAGATCGCCTCGTTCTACACCGGGGCGATGGCCGAGGCCAGGGAGATCGAGCTGGGCCCGATCATCGACCGCCTCGGCGGCCTCGACCTGGTCCTGATCAGCCCCAACGACCCCGATGCCATGCTGCGGCACACGGACGAGGCGCGCGGCCGGGGCATCCCCTTCGCGGCCGACCCCTCCCAGCAGCTCGCCCGGATGCCCGGCGAGGACATCCGCCAGCTCGTCGACGGCGCGGCCTACCTGTTCGGCAACGACTACGAAAAGGGCCTCATCGAGCAGAAGACCGGCTGGTCGGACGAGGAGATCCTGCAGCGGGTCGGCGTGCGCGTCACCACGCTCGGCCCGAAGGGCGCGCGGATCGACCGCGTCGGCGAGCCGAGCCTGCACGTCCCCCCGGCTCCCGAGCTGGGTAAAGCCGACCCGACCGGCGTCGGCGACGCCTTCCGGGCCGGCTTCCTTTCGGCCCTCTCCTGGGACCTGTCACTCGAGCGCTGCGCGCAGGTCGGCAACCTCACCGCGACGCATGTCCTGGAGCAGGTCGGCTGCCAGGAGTACGAGCTGAGCCAGCGCGTCTTCCTGGAGCGGTTCGGCGCCGTCTACGGCCAGGACGCCGCGGGCGAGGTCGCCGTCCACGTGAAGTGCCACTACGCGTAGCCGCGGCACGCGGTTACCGACGCGGCGTGCTTTCCGCGTAGATCCTGGTGACCGCCTCGGCGAGCTTGTCCTCGGGCAGGTGGGCGGCCAGGTCGGCCTCGCTGATCACCCCGACCAGTCGGTGGTTCTCCAGCACGGGCAGCCGCCGGATCTGGTGCTCCTCCATGGTTTGGAGTGCGTCGTCCAGATCCGCGTCGGCGTCGATCCACACGGGCGTGCCCTGCGCGAGTTCCCTCGCCTTCACCTCGGCGCAGTTCTTACCGGCCGCGACGCACTTGATGACGATGTCGCGGTCGGTGATGATCCCCTTGAGCCGGTCGTCCTCGCCGCACACCGGCAGCGATCCGACGTTGAGGTCGCGCATCATCCGCGCGGCGGTGAGCAGGTTCTCGTTCTCCCCGATGCACTGCACGCCGAAGTGCATGACGTTGCGTGCGGTGGTCATGAAATCCCCCGAGATCTCTCGATGTGCGTTTCCGGGGACCCTCTACCCAGAAGATGGGCGGTCAGTAGTTACGCCGCACCTGGATGGCCCAGCCGCCCTGGGGGATCTCGGCGCTGCCCACGTGCGCGTGGGACTTCAGCCGGCACCACGCGGGGATGTCGGTGTACGCGGCCGGGTCGTCGGCCAGGACCTCGACCACCGCGCCCATCGGCACCTGGTTGATCTGGTCGGCCAGCATGATGATCGGGATCGGGCACTTGCGCCCGAGCGCGTCGATCGTCAGAGCGGCGGGCTCACGCGTCCCGGCCTGTGTCTCGGCCACCGCCTCCGCCCTCGGCTCCCCGGTCTCGCCCCCGCCGGCCCCCGAACGCCTCCGCCACATCAGCGCACTCCCAAACTCGCTCGGATGCGTCGCACGATGTCCGGTAGTGCGGCGAGGAACCGGTCGACGTCGCCCTCGGACACGCCTCGAGGCAGCGATACCCGGACGTTCCCGTGCGTAAGCACCCCCATCGCCTCCAGCACGTGCGATGGACGAAGCGTACTCGCCGTGCAGGAACTCCCGGATGAGACGGCGAACCCGGCCCGGTCCAGCTCGGTCAGCAGCGCCTCGCCCTCCACGTAAAGACACGAAAAGGTGACGATATGCGGCAACCTCAGGACGGGGTCGCCGACCACCTCCACATCGGGAACCAGGCGCGGAACCTCGGTCCTGACCCGATCGACCAGGGCCGACAGCCGAGCGTTCTCCGCCGCGGCCTCTTCGGCCGTCGCGCGCAGCGCCGCCGCGGCGGCCACGATCGCCGGGACGTTCTCGAACCCCGGCACGCGGCGCCGTTCCCGCTCGTCCTGCGGGTACGGCGAGCGCCAGCGGGTCCCCTTGCGCACCGCGAGGACCCCGACCCCCGCCGGGCCGCCCCACTTGTGCGCGCTCGCCGTCAGCACGGACCAGCCGCGGGGGAGCGGGAGCCGCCCCGCCGACTGCGCGGCGTCGACCAGCAGCGGCACCCCCGCCTCCTGGCAGGCCGCGGCGGCCTCCTCGACGGGCTGGAGGGTCCCCACCTCGTGGTTGGCCGTCTGCAGGCAGGCCAGCGCCGTCCCCGGCGCGGAGACGGCCCGCGCGAACGCCTCCGCGTCCACCCGGCCGGAACGGCTCACGCCGACGACCTCGGCCGTGCCGCCCCCGCGCTCGTGCTCCTCGGCGGCGTGCAGGACACTGGAGTGCTCGACCGCGCCGGTCACCAGGCGATCTCCGACGCGCCTGCGGCCGTTCAACGTGCCGAGGACGCCGAGATGGACCGCCTGGGTGCCCGACGAGGTGAACGCCACCTCGTCCGGGCGGGCGCCGATCACCTCGGCGACGTCGGCCCGCGCCTGCTCAAGCAGCATCTGCGCGCGTCGCGCGGCGCCGTAAAGGCGTGCCGGGTCGGCCCAGCCGGAGTCGAGGGCGGACAGCAGGGCGTCCCGCGCCGCGGGATGAAGGGGTTCAGTCGAGGCAGCGTCCAGATAGACCACAGTTAGGACATTAACGGGGGCTGCTCAGAGGGGCGGTCCCGGTCCGCGCTAATGTGTCCCCCAGCGTGAACTCAATCAAGTAAAGGGGTGACCGGTCCGAGACGGCCCTGGTCCCTTTGAACGTGCAAGTTGGAAGATTCGCCCAGGAGAAGGACTCTTGGGCTTCACCTGTGGGGTAGGCAATCCGTGAGTCCGACCCGCCGTACGACACGGCGACCGTTGGCCCGCCGCCGGTTGCCACGCGTCGCCGCTCTGGCGGTGCTCGTGGCTGCTGCGACGGCGTGTAGCGCCCAGACGACTGAGCAGTGGTCCCGTGGCGGTATGCCCGAGGGCGTTACAGAGCAGTCACTCCTTACCCAGTCGCTCTGGAACGGGGCCTGGATCGCGGCACTGGCCACCGGCATCGTCGTGTGGGGCCTGATCCTCTGGGCGTGCGCGTTCCACCGTAAGAAGAAGAATTCGCCGGACCGGCTGCCGCCTCAGGTGCGGTACAACCTGCCGATCGAGATCCTCTACACCGTGGTGCCGATCATCATGGTCTCGGTCTTCTTCTACTTCACCTCGCGTGACGAGACCACGATCATGAAGGTGACCGGCACCGCTCCGGTCAAGGTCAAGGTCGACGGCTTCCAGTGGAGCTGGCGCTTCACCACCGAGTACCAGGACAAGACCGCCAAGGTCGAAGGCGTGCCGGTCGACCTCGCCAAGCAGAGCGTCGAGAACCCCGAGGGCCCGCAGCTCGTGCTGCCGACGGGCGCCGAGGTCGAGTTCGAGCTGCACTCGCCCGACGTCATTCACTCGTTCTGGGTGCCGGCTTTCCTGTTCAAGCAGGACGTGTTCCCCGGCCAGGTCCACAACAAGTTCCAGATCAAGACCTTGAACCGCCCCGGCGTCTTCGTCGGACGGTGCGCCGAGCTGTGCGGCGTCGACCACAGCAAGATGCTGTTCTCCGTCAAGCTCGTGCCGCAGGCGGAGTTCGACCAGTACATCCAGAGCCAGGCGGGGAGTGCACAGTGACCGCCATCCACCAACCCGCCGCCCTCGCGGCCCGGCCGTACACCAAGGGCTCGGTCGTGGCCAAGTGGCTTTCCACCACTGACCACAAGGTCATCGGGAACCTGTACCTGATCACGTCGTTCGTGTTCTTCCTGATCGGCGGCGTCATGGCGCTGGTCATGCGCGCCGAGCTGGCCCAGCCGGGCCTGCAGTTCGTGACGAACGAGCAGTTCAACCAGCTCTTCACCATGCACGGCACGATCATGCTGCTGATGTTCGCGACGCCGCTTTTCGCGGGCTTCGCCAACGCGATCATGCCGTTGCAGATCGGCGCGCCCGACGTGGCCTTCCCCCGGCTGAACATGGTGAGCTACTGGCTCTACCTGTTCGGCAGCACCATCGCGGTGGCGGGCTTCATCACCCCGGGCGGCGCGGCCGCCTTCGGATGGACGGCGTACGCGCCGCTGTCCAACGCGGTGACCTCGCCCGGCCTCGGCGGCGACATGTGGATCATGGGTCTGGCGCTGTCCGGGCTCGGCACGATCCTCGGCGCGGTGAACTTCATCACCACGATCATCACCATGCGCGCGCCCGGCATGACCATGTTCCGGATGCCGATGTTCACCTGGAACATCCTGCTCACCAGCGTCCTGGTGCTGCTGGCCTTCCCGGTCCTCGCGGCCGCGCTGCTGGCGCTGGAGGCCGACCGCAAGCTCGGCGCCCACATCTTCGACTCCGCCACCGGTGGCGCGATGCTGTGGCAGCACCTGTTCTGGTTCTTCGGGCACCCCGAGGTCTACATCATCGCGCTGCCGTTCTTCGGCATCATCACCGAGGTCATCCCGGTGTTCAGCCGCAAGCCGATCTTCGGTTACATCGGCCTGGTCAGCGCGACGATCCTGATCGCGGGCCTGTCGATCACCGTGTGGGCGCACCACATGTTCGCGACCGGCCAGGTGCTCCTGCCGTTCTTCTCGTTCATGACGTTCCTCATCGCGGTCCCGACCGGTGTGAAGTTCTTCAACTGGATCGGCACGATGTGGCGTGGCCATATGACGTTCGAGTCGCCGATGCTGTTCGCGATCGGCTTCCTGGTGACCTTCCTCTTCGGCGGTCTCACCGGCGTCATCCTGGCCTCGCCGCCGCTCGACTTCCACATCACCGACACCTACTTCGTCGTGGCCCACTTCCACTACGTGATCTTCGGCACCGTGGTGTTCGCGATGTTCTCGGGCTTCTACTTCTGGTGGCCCAAGTTCACCGGGCGGATGCTGAACGACCGGCTGGGCAAGGTCCACTTCTGGCTCACGTTCTTCGGCTTCCACCTGACCTTCCTGGTGCAGCACTGGCTGGGCGTCATCGGCTTCCCGCGCCGCTACGCCGACTACGCGGCGGTGGACGGCTTCACCGACCTGAACATGGTCTCGTCGGTGGGCGCGTTCCTCCTCGGCGCCTCGCTGCTGCCGTTCTTCTACAACATGTGGATCACGTGGAAGAAGGCGCCGAAGGTCACCGTCGACGACCCGTGGGGCTACTGCGGCTCGCTCGAGTGGGCGACCTCCTGCCCGCCGCCGCGGCACAACTTCACGTCGCTGCCGCGCATCCGGTCTGAGCGTCCCGCGTTCGACCTGAAGTACCCGCACCTTTCCGCGCAGCCTGCACTGGAGGAAGGCCGATGAAGGTCCAGGGTTGGGTGTTCGTGATCTGCGGCCTCTTCTTCGCCGCAGTGGACGTGGTCTACTGGTTCTGGTCCAAGGAGCCGACCGGCACCGCGGTGATGGCCATCTCCGTCGGCCTCGCCTTCATGGTCGGCTACTACCTGCTCTTCACGGCTCGCCGCATCGGTGAGCAGCCGGAGGACAGCAAGGAGGCCGAGATCAGCGACGGCGCCGGCGAGCTGGGCTTCTTCAGCCCGCACAGCTGGTGGCCGCTGTTCGTCTGCCTCTCCGCGGCGCTGACGTTCTTCGGCTTCGCCGTCGGGATGTGGCTCTTCCTGATCGGTGTCTTCGCCACCGTCATGAGCATGATCGGCTTCGTGTTCCAGTACTACCGGGGCAACTTCTCGCACTGACCCGGAGGAGCGCGTCTCCACCGACTCCGTCGCGGCCGGCCAACGATCTCGTTGGCCGGCCGCGACGCTTTTCTTTGCCAGGTGTCATCCCTGCCCTGAGCGCAGACCCAACGTAATCGGGTACTAACCCGTTGCAAGTGGTACGTGGCGGGGGGAGGCCGACGTGCGAGCTGGTGCTGGGCTGCTTGCCATACTCATGGCGACCGGATGTTCCGCCGCCGTGGCGGATCGCGAGAAGGAGGCCGGCGTACCTGCGGCGGCGGTGGGCATCACGCCGGAGAACGGGGCCCAGGGCCTCGCGCCCGAACTGCCCATCATGATCACGGCCGCCGCGGGGACGCTGAAGAGCGTCACGGCCGAGGCGAAGGGCAAGCCCGTGGCCGGGATGTTCAGCGCCGACCGGACGAGGTGGCGGAGCGCCCGGCCGATGACACCGGGCACCGATTACACGGTCACCGCCGTGGGGGTCAACGCGGCGGGCAAGACCACCGAGACCAGGAGCGTCTTCTCGACGCAGAAGGCGGCCAAGACGTTCGACGTCCAGACCATCCTCCCGAACAAGGAGATCACCGGTCTGACAGTGGGCATCGGCATGCCCATCATGATCACATTCGACCACGACGTCACCGACCGCGTCTCGGTGGAGAAGAACCTGCAGGTCTACGCGTCCAAGCCGATCCAGGGCGCGTGGCACTGGTTCGACAACCGCCGGGTGACGTTCCGTCCCAAGGAGTACTGGCCGGCGCACACGAAGGTCCGGCTGGTGGCCCGGCTCGCCGGTGTCCGCGGCGGCGAGGGCACGTACGGTACGAAGGACTACGTCCGCGACTTCACCATCGGCCGCTCTCAGATCAGCCACGCCGACACCGGATCGCATTACATGAAGGTGGAGCGTGACGGGAAGGTCATCCGGAGCATGCCCATCAGCGCCGGCATGGGCGGTGCGATGAAGTACTACACGACCTCGGGCATCCATCTCGCCATGGACCGCGAGCTCGTCACCGTCATGACCTCGCCCGGGATCGGCCCCGGCAGCCCCGGCTACTACCAGACCACCGTCTACGACACCGTACGGATCTCCGACACCGGCGAGTACGTGCACGGCGCCCCGTGGTCGGTGGGGGACCAGGGCAACTCCAACGTGAGCCACGGCTGCGTCAACGTCAGCCCCGCGAACGCGAAGTGGTTCAGGATCAACACCCTGATCGGCGACCCCATCGTCATCAGTGGATCGCCGCGGCCGCTCGACCCGACGAACGGCTGGGGGCACTGGCAGGAATCCTGGAAGCAGTGGCTCAAGTGGAGCCGGCTCCGCGGCGCCAGCACCGAGCCGCTCTGACGGCCGCTGAACGCCGCGACGACGGCCCGTGTCCCCCTTTCTCGGGGGCGCGGGAGTCCGCCGTCTGCGGCCGAATGAGGGCCGGACAGCCAATTCGGGGGAGAGGCGCCCTTGTGGTGGCGTGCGCGCGTCGCGGGCGGCCGCTCAGGGCGGCTCAGCGGCGCCGCGCCGCCCCGGCGAGCCGTAGGGGCCCGTCCCTGAGGGTAGGTCGCCGTGCGGCGCCCAAAGGCGTCGTGCGGCCCCCACGGGGCCGGAGAAAGCGAAACGGCCCGGGTGGGAATCCCCACCCGGGCCGCTCACGTGCGGTTCACCCGGACTCAGTGACCTTCTTTGTGCTCCCCGGCGCCGACGGCGACGTGCTCCTCGCCGTGGCCCTCCTCAAGGGGGACGCGGTCGGTGCCGTACGCCTTGCTCATCTTGGCGCGGAGCCGGCCGATCAGCGAGCGGGCGCCCTTGGGCGGGATCCCCTCACGGTCGGCTGCGCTCTCGATGACGGGGATCTCCTTCTTGCCCCGCATGTGCGCCAGGATGTCGTCCGCCGGCGGCGTGTGGACCTCGATGTACTCGCCGTTCGGCATCCGCTTGATGACACCGGACTCGACACCGTGGGACACGATCTCGGCGTCCTTGCGCTGGAGGCCGAGGCAGATCCGGTAGGTGACGAAGTAGGCGATCGCCGGGCCGAGGAAGACGGCCACCCGGCCGAAGATCGTCGTCTCGTAGAGGCCGATGTGGAAGTTGGCCGAGATCTCGTCGTTGGCGCCCAGCAGCCACAGGACACCGTAGAACGTCATCGCGGAGATGCCGATCGAGGTGCGGTGCGGGTTGTTGCGCGGCCGGTCGACGATGTGGTGCTCGCGCCGGTCGCCGGTCACCCACTGTTCCAGGAACGGATACAGCGCCAGGCCGGTCATGATGAGCCCCAGCGGCAGCAGCGCCGGGATCAGCACGCTCAGCGGGATCGTGCCTCCGGACGTGCCGAAGAGGTTGATCTCCCACGCGGGCATCAGACGTAGAGAGCCTTCGAGGAAGCCCATGTACCAGTCGGGCTGCGAGCCCGCCGAGATGTCCGCCGGTGTGTACGGCCCGAACAGCCAGATCGGGTTGATCTGCGCGAACGTGCCCAGCAGCGCCAGCACGCCGAACGTGAACAGGAAGTACGCGCCCGCCTTGGCCATGAAGGCCGGGTAGAACGGCGCGCCCACCACGTTGCGCTCGGTCCGGCCCTTGCCCGGCATCTGCGTGTGCTTCTGCACCCACATGAGGATCATGTGAGCGGTGATCAGCGCCAGCAGGATGCCCGGGATGAGCAGGATGTGCAGCGTGAAGAACCGGGAGATGATGTCCTCGCCGGGGTACTCGCCCCCGAACAGGAAGAACTGGATGTACGTGCCGATCAGCGGGATCGACAGGATGACGCCCTGGGTGATGCGCAGACCGGCACCGGACAGCAGGTCGTCCGGCAGCGAGTAACCGGTCAGACCCTCGAACAGGGCGAGGCTCAGCAGCAGGATGCCGATCAGCCAGTTCAGCTCGCGCGGCTTGCGGTATGCCCCGGTGAAGAACACGCGGAGCATGTGCACCACCATGCCGGCGATGAACAGCAGGGCCGCCCAGTGGTGGATCTGCCGGATGAGCAGACCGCCGCGGACGTCGAACGAGATGTTCAGCGCCGAGGCGTACGCCTCGGACATCATGACGCCCTTGAGCGGCTCGTACGCCCCGTTGTACATCACTTCGCCCATGGTGGGCCTGAACCAGAACGTCAGGAACGTACCGGTCAGCAGCAGGATGACGAACGAGTAGAGCGCGATCTCACCCAGCAGGAACGACCAGTGGTCGGGGAACATCTTCCGCAGATTGCGCTTGAGGAAGCTGCCCGCCCCGAGCCGGTCGTCGACGAAGGTCGAAACGCCGGCGATTGCCTTCGGAGGAGTGTCCATTACGCCTTCTCCGCCTTCTCCCGGGCTTCCTTCTCAGCGTCCCCGCGCTCCCAGAAGCTGGGACCGACGGGCACGTTGAAGTCGGCCTTGGCGATGAGGTAGCCCTCTTCGTCGATCCCGATCGGAAGCTGCGGCAGCGGCCGCGCCGCGGGACCGAAGACGACCTTGGCGCCGTCGGCGGCGTCGAAGGTCGACTGGTGACACGGGCAGAGGATGTGGTGGGTCGTCTGCTCGTACAGCGCCGCGGGACAGCCCACGTGGGTGCAGATCTTCGAGTAGGCGACGATGCCGTCGTGCGTCCAGTTCAGGTTCGTGCCGGACTTGAGCTCCTCCGGACGGAACTTGAGCAGGATCAGCGTGGCCTTGGCCAGGGCGTTGAGGTCGTGCTCGTAACCCTCGGGCACCACCGAGAGGATGCCGCCGGGCGAGTTGAAGTCGGCGGCGCGGATCGGCTGGCCGGTGCCCTCGGTGATGAGGCGGCGCGGCTTGCCGTTCTTGGTGGCCTCGCCCCAGACCGTGTGCCGGAGCTTGGTGCCCGGCAGCGGGCCGAGGTCCCTGAGCAGGACGATCGGAGCCAGGCCGAGCGGCGCCGCCGCCAGCAGCAGCGTGCGGCGGAGCAGCTTGTGCTTGACGAAGCCGCTCTCGTTGGCTCCCGCGAGGAACGTCTCCTTGACGGACTCACGGGTCTCGGAGTCGGACGCCATCGGGTGGCGCTCCTGGATCATGCTGTACTTCGGCATGATCCTGCGCACCCACGTCGTGATGCCGGCCGCCAGCGCGAGCAGCGCCAGCGTCAGCGTGCCGCCGAGCGCGAAGTTGGACGCCGAGGTCTTCTCGAGCGTCCCCACCTGGAAGATGACGTACGAGGCGATGAAGCCGACGCCCGCCAGGAAGGCGATCGCGAACAGAAGCGCGACCACCCTTTCGGCCTTACGGGCGCTGTCGGGATCCTGGAGCTTCACCCCAAGCAGGGCCTCGGGCTTGTGGGCGGGCTCTTCCTTGAGGACGGCCTCGCTCGGCGGGGGGGTGCCGATAACGCGCTTAGGCACGCGATCCTCGGGCTGGTCGATGGTGTTGTCTGTCATTAGTGAGCCTGTCGCTTCTTCGCGGTGATCCAGATAGCGGCGAGAACCAGCAGGCTGATGCCGACGACCCAGCCCACCAGGCCCTCGGTCACCGGACCGATCCTGCCGAGGCCGGCACCGCCCGGGTCCACCTGGCCGCGGACGCTGGTGATGTAGGCGATCATGTCCCGCTTCTGTTCGGGAGTGATCACTGAGTCGTTGAAGACGGGCATCGCCTGCGGACCGGTGGCCATCGCCTCGTAGATCTGCGTCGGCGACGACTCGTGCAGCGGGGGTGCGTACTTGCCGTAGGTCAGCGCGCCGCCCGCGCCGACGAAGTTGTGGCACTGGATGCAGTTCGCGCGGAACAGCTCGCCACCCTTCGCCGGGTCGCCCTTGGCCGGGTCCACCTGCTCGGCCGTCGGCCGGGTCGGGCCGCCGCCCAGCGACTGCACGTACGCAGCGAGCTGGTCGATGGCCTCGGGGGTCACCCACTCGTCAAGGGGCTTGCGCGGAGCCTGGGCCCCCGGGTCGGCCGCAGGCATGCGCCCGCTGCTCACCTGGAAGTCCACGGCCGCCGCGCCCACGCCCACCAGGGTGGGGCCGGACTTGGTGCCCTCGGCGTTCAGCCCGTGACAGCTGGCGCAGTGGGCGACGAAGAGGTCCTTGCCCTTCGCCACGTCATCGGCCTTGCCGGACGCGACCGCCGCGTCCGCGGTGCTGCCGTTCGGCGCGGCGAGCGCGTATCCCCCGCCGAGGAGGCCCAGCGCGAGTGCCACAACGGCAAAACGCGCGAGGGGATGCCGCCGTCGCGCGGTGATGGATTTCACCGATCTCCCCGTTCCGATCATTTGATGATGTAGATGGTCGCGAAAAGGCCGATCCAGACCACGTCGACGAAGTGCCAGTAGTAGGACACGACGATCGCGCTGGTGGCCTGCTCATGGGTGAAGCGCTTCGCGGCGTACGTGCGTCCCAGAATGAACAGGAACGCGATCAGTCCACCCGTCACGTGCAGACCGTGGAAGCCTGTGGTCAGGTAGAAGACGGAGCCGTAGGCGCTGGAGGCGAGGGTCATGCCCTCCTCCACCAGGGTGCGGTACTCGTTCAGCTGGCCCGCGACGAAGATCGCGCCCAAGATGAAGCTGAAGATGTACCAGAACCTGAGCTTCTTGACCTGGCCCTTTTCCGCGGCCCATACACCGAACTGGCACGTCACGCTGGAGAGGATCAGGATGATCGTGTTCGCCGTGGCGTACGGAATGTCGAGATGGGTGTCCGGCCAGGGCTGGCCCTGGCCGAGGCTGACCGACCGGATGGTGAAGTACATCGCGAACAGCGCCGCGAAGAACATGAGCTCAGAGGACAGCCACACGATGGTCCCGACCTGGACCAGATTCGGTCGGCGGGTCCCGTAGGGCGTCGTCGTCGTTGTAATTGCGGATGCTGTCGCCACGGGCAGCATTATTGCGGCTCCCCTGGTCGGGTCGCCGCACGGCCCCCCGTTAGAGGCCGCTTTGCTCGGTTTAGAACCTCAGAATCCTGGCAAGAACCCTGGGCTACGCGTACGGCGGGGGCGCCGGTACCATCACGATGACCATACCCAGCGATTCGACAGTGAGCGTGACATGAGGGTTCTCGTCTACAGCGACGACGCAGGCACCCGTGAGAAGGTGCGGCTTGCCATCGGACGGCGTCCCGCAGCGGACGTGCCTCTCGTCGAGATCGTCGAGTGCGCCACCCAGCCGGCCGTGCTCAAGCATCTCGACTCCGGCGAGATCGACATCGCGGTCCTCGACGGCGAGGCCGCCCCGGCCGGGGGCATGGGGGTCAGCAGGCAGGCCAAGGACGAGGTGCACAACTGCCCGCCGATCCTGCTCATCATCGCGCGCAAGGACGACCGCTGGCTCGCCAACTGGTCCCGCGCCGACGCCGTCGTCGCCCAGCCGCTCGACCCCATGGCCGTCGCCGAGGCCGTTGCCGACCTCATGCGGCGCCGGCTGAACCTGACCGGATCGAACCTCCCCGCCCAGCCCGTCTCGTAACGGAGCCTCTCCCTATGGACTCGCGTACCACCTGGCCGTCCCTGCTGAACGCCCTGCTCGCCGGCGAGCACCTGAGCGCCGACGAGACGGCGTGGGCCATGGGCGAGATCATGTCCGGTGACGCCACCCCCGCTCAGATCGGGGCGTTCGCGGTCGCGCTGCGGGCGAAGGGGGAGACCGTCGCCGAGGCGTCCGGCCTGGCCAGGGCCATGCTGGAGCGGGCGGTTCCGCTGTCCATCGAGGGGCCCGTCGTCGACATCGTCGGCACCGGAGGCGATCGGGCGCACACCGTCAACGTGTCCACGATGTCGGCCATCGTCGCCGCGGCCGCGGGCGCTCGGGTCGTCAAGCACGGCAACCGGGCCGCGACCTCCCTGTGCGGCGCGGCCGACGTCCTGGAGCACCTCGGTGTCGTCCTCGACCTGTCGCCGCAGGCCACCGCCCGGCTCGCGGCCGAGGCCGGGATCGCGTTCTGCTTCGCGCCCGTCTACCACCCGGGCTTCCGGTTCGCCGGGCCGCCGCGCCGCGAGATCGGCATCCCCACCGTCTTCAACTTCCTCGGCCCGCTCACCAACCCGGCGCGGCCCACCGCCCAGGCGATCGGCGTCTTCGACGCCCGCATGCTCCCCGTGGTCGCGGGCGTCTTCGCCGAGCGCGGCGTGTCCGCGCTGGTCTTCCGGGGCGAGGACGGGCTGGACGAGCTCTCCACCGCCGGGCCCTCGCGGGTCTTCGTCGTCCGTGACGGCGCCGCCGCCGAGATTCTTTTCGATCCGGCGGACATCGGCGTGTCGCGGTCCCGGCCGGACGACCTGCGCGGCGGCGACGTCGCGTTCAACGCCGCGGCCGTCCATGACACGCTCGGGGGCAAGACCGGTCCGGTGCGCGACGCGGTGCTGCTGAACGCCGCCGCCGCCCTGGTCGCCTTTGACGGATCCGGCGACGACCTGGTCGCCGATCTCGGCGCCGCGTACGCCCGCGCCGCCGAGGCGGTCGACACCGGGAAGGCCGCCGCCTCGCTCAAGCGCTGGGTCGAGGTCAGCCGCTCCCTCGCCTCCTGAGCCGCGCGGGCGGGGATCCGCCCCACGAGGGAGTCCCGGTTCGCCGCGGAGATGACGCGTGCCAGGGGCGTGAGCCGTACCGTGCGCGCCTGCCGCGCCTTCTGCTCGCCCGCCTCGCTTGTCTCGCCCGTGGGTGGCCACCCGCCCTCTCCGAGGTCCGGCGGAGGCTCGCCCCGTACGGCGCCGCGCAGCGCCCCGGCGCGGCCCGCTCGGCCTCGGTCACGCCGCGGCGGACCCGGAGCCTACTCGGCCTGACCGGACGGGACGACGGCGCGCCGAGGAGCGGCCGCGCGGCGCGTGGGAACGAGCGGCGCTGTTCGGCGGCTCGGTGCCGGCGCGCGTCGTGCCCGGCGGCTGCCGAGACCCGGGTCCGCCTGCTGTGCGGTCAGTCGGCCTCGCTGAGGCCGATCGAGAAGGCCGCGTCGAGGTCGTGGCGGGAGTAGGTGCGGAAGGCGATGTGCGTCTCGGTCTGCTGCACCCCGGGCACCTTGTTGATCCGGCCGGGCACGATCTCGGCGATCTGTTCGTACCGCCCCACGCGGATCATGGCGAGCAGGTCGTACTCGCCGGTGATCGAGTAGACCTCGCTGACCCCGTCGAGCTCGGCGACCGTCTGCGCGACCTCGGGAATCCGGTCGACATCAGCCTTGATGTGCACGATCGCGGTGACCATTCGCGTTCTCCTGTGTCAGTCGGGGTTCATCGCGTACGGCCCGCGCCCCGGCGACGCGGGGGCGGGATCGATGGTTCATCGTAGGGGCTTGCCCTCACGCGGCTGATGCCCGGGGAGCCCCTGGTAGGCGCGTTCCATCCGGGCGCGCAGCCGGCCCGCGCCGTACGCCGGGAGGCTCCACGTGCCGTCCACCCGGACCAGCCGCACGCCGGGGGCCTCCAACCAGCGCAGCACGCACTCGGTCTCCTCCGCGCTGGCCGCCGGGATGGGGCCCGGACCCGGCGAGACGGTCTCGGCCGTGGCGACCAGGGCGTCGACGTAGGGCACCGGATGGGCGCCGCGCGGCATCACCCCCGCCGCGGCGAGCCGCCCGTGCCGTACTACGTGGATGTCCCACCCGCCGTCGAACGCGGGGGCGGCCGCCACCATCTGCGGGATCGCGGTGAGAGAGCGCAGCCGCTGCATGCGGGCGGCCGTGCGGACGTAGGCGGCGAGCCGGTCGCGGTCCACGGCCGCCTCCTCGTACCGCTGCTCCGCCGACAGGCGGCGCATCCTCGTCTCGATCGCGGAGACGACCACCTCGGGGTCGCGCTCCATCGCGTGCCGGGCGCTTTCCACGTGCCGTGAATAATCCCCCTCGCTCTCGCGGCCCTCGCAGGGCGCGCCGCACCGGCCGAGCCCGGCCAGCGTGCAGGCGGAGCGGCGGACGCGGGGAGAGAGCCGCTGCGTGCACTGCCGCAGCGGGATCGCCTCGTGCAGGGCGGCCCGCGCCTCGTCGGCGAGCCTGCTGCTGGAGAACGGCCCGAGATAGGTGCCGTGGTCGTCCTTGAGATCGCGGACGACGCTGAGCCGGGGGAACGGCTCGTCGGTCAGCTTGAGCCAGACCACGCGCTCCGGGAACCGGGACCGCTTGTTGTAACGCGGCTTCGCCGCCCCGATCATGCGCAGCTCGCGGACCTCCGCCTCCAGCGCGGTCGCGCACACGATCGAACGGACGCTCTCCGCGATGCCGACCATCTCGCGGACCCGCGGGCGGGTCTCGCTCGCCGTGAAGTAGCTCCTGACCCGGTTGCGAAGGTTGGAGCTCTTGCCGATGTAGAGCGCCTCGCCCTTGGCGTCCTCGAAGACGTACACGCCCGGGGCGCCGGGCACCGACTGGGCCAGGTGCCGCTTGCGCTGCTGCTCCGTGGTCGGGGCGCGGACGAAGGAGCGCAGGTCCTCCAAGGTGTGCACACCGTACGAGCCGACCCGGCCGATCAGGCCGTGCAACACGTCGACCGTCGCCTTGGCGTCGGAGAGCGCCCGGTGGCAGGGGTCGGTGACGCTGCGGAACAACCGGGCGAGGGTGGCCAGCTTGCAGTTGGGCGTCTCGTCCCGAGTGAGGACCCGCCGCGCCAGGTCCGCGGTGTCGACCATGGGGTTGGCCGGCGGCGGGTACCCCCCGGCGGCACACGCGGCCTTGAGGAACCCCATGTCGAAGGGCGCGTTGTGCGCGACCAGCGTGGCGCCGGCGGCGAACTCCAGGAACGCGGGCAGCACCTCGGGCATCTTCGGCGCGGCCATGACCATGGCGTCGGTGATGCCGGTGAGGACGGAGATGAACGGCGGGATCGGTCCGCCGGGGTCGACCAGCGTGGCGAACTCGCCGAGGACCTCGCCGCCGCGCACCTTGACCGCGCCGATCTCGGTGATGGCGTGCTCGGCCGCCGAGCCGCCGGTGGTCTCCAGGTCGAAGACCACGAACGTCACGTCCCGCAGGGGAGTGCCGAGCTCGTCCAGAGTGCCCTGTACCGCTTCCACGCGCCTGACCTTAAAGACGGGCACCGACATTCCCCACGGCAGGGCTACGCCTGAGGGGTCCACTCCCGCCGCAGCATGGCGTAGATCACCTCGTCGCTCCACTCGCCCTTGAACACCTCGTTCTCCACCAGGTGGGCCTCGCGGCGCATGCCGAGACGCTCCATGATGCGGGAGGAGGCGGTGTTGCGGTTGTCGCAGCGGCCGTAGACGCGGTGCAGGTCCAGGTCGGCGAAGGCGAGCCGGAGCAGCTCCTGAGACGCCTCTGTGGCGAACCCGCGCCCGTGGTAGGCGGGGTGGAAGACGAAACCGATCTCGCCCTGCCGGTGCTCACGGCTGCGCCAGAACAGGGAGATGTCGCCGATCAATGTTCCCGTCTCGCGCAGCTCGACAGCCATGTTGAGGGTGTCGTTGTCGTCGCTCAGGACGGCGTACCCGATCTTCTTCTCCAGTGCGGCCCTGGTCTCGTCGCGCGTACGGGCGTCCCAGTAGACGTAGCGGGCGACGTCGGGACGCGAGTGGAAGGAGTACAGCTCGTCGAGGTCGTCCATCGTGAACGGGCGGAGCAGCAGTCGGGGGGTTTTGATGGGGTAGGACGGGTTCAGCACCGGATCATCCTATTGGCGGCCCGGCCGCTTGCCGCGCGTCCCGGTCCAGTCTCGCCGCGACGCTCCTGAGGTCCTCGGCCAACAGGTGCAGCATCCCGCGCCAGCCGTACAACTCGCGGTCGAAACGCTCGGAGGCCGGGCCGGTCCACCCCGGGGATCGGCGCAGCCCGGCCACCGGATCCAGCAGATCGTCGAACCAGGGCGCGGCCCTGCGCATCGCGTCGCTCTCGAACGTCACGCGCCCAAGCCTGACAGAAGCGGGAACAGTGTGTGACCGATGCCCTACGATCCGCAACGTGACCAAGCTGTGGTTGGCCGACGCGCCGTCCCTGCGCGCGCTCGCCGCCCGCCTGGACGACGTGTCGGGCCGCCTCGCCCCGAGGGTGGGCGGCGCCCTTTCACCGGTGTTCGGCGCCGACCAGATCGCGCGCCACCCCGAGCTGGCGCACTACGCCGAGCGGCTGCGCGCGCTGCGGCGCTGGTGCGAGGAGACCTCGGCGGACCTGCGGCGCAGGGCCGCGATCGCCGAACAGGCCGACGCGCTGGCCCTCGACCCGGTGGAGCCGCCCGCGGTGCGCAGCGCGCTGGTCGCCGTTGCGTCCGGCGCGGCCGACGCCGCGCTGTCCGAACTACGGCTCCTCGTCGGTGCCCGGGGCCCCGGGCCCGGGCGTGACGAAGCGGTGGCCGCGTTCTTCGCCACGCTCGCGCCGGACACCGCGCTCGCGGTCGCCCTCGCCAGCGCCGCCCTGACCGGCCCGCTCGGCGGCGTGCCGTACGAGCTGCGGTACGCGGCGAACCGGCTGCTCATCCGGCAGGCTCGCGCGGAGGCGGAGGCTCTGTGGCTGACCGACCGGGTCGCCCTGTTCTCCCGGCTGCTTCAACCCCGCGAGGTGCCGGCCATGCGGGACGGGCGGGTCGTCTCGTTGCGGGTGCCCCGGCAGTTCCTGCTGTTCGACCCGAACGGGCAGGGCCGGGTCGCCGAGGTGTTCGGCGATCTCGCCTCCGCGGCGTCCGTCGCCGTCACCGTGCCCGGCACCGGGAACAATCTCGCGACCTATGCCGACGGCCCGGGTGCGAACGCGCTGGCCCTGCACGACTTCGCCGAGCGCTTCTCCGGGGGAAGGACGGCCACGATCGCCTGGATGGGATGCGACCTGCCGCAGACCTTGCCACAGGCGGCCTGGACGTCCTACGCCGAGGCCGGCGGGCCCCTGCTCCGCGGCTTCGTGACCGGCCTGCGCCTCGGCGACGACGTCCGCACCACCCTGGTCGGCCACTCGTATGGCAGTACGGTGACCGGCCACGCCGTGACCGCCGGGCTGCGTCCCGGCAACCTCGTCGCCGTGGCGAGCCCGGGGTGGGGGGTCTATTCGGCGGCAGCTCTGCGCGCTCCCGGCATCCGCCTGTACGCCCTGCGTCACCCCCACGACGTGATCGGCATCGCGCCCGTGGTGTCGCTGCTGTCGAAGGCGGGGCTGCTCGGCCTGCTGGCCACCGCCTGGACGGGCCACGGGCAGGATCCCATCCTCCTCGACGGCGTCACCCGTCTGGCGACCGGCACGGACCGCGATCTCGTGCAACTCGGCCTCGACATCGACGCCCACGGCGACTACTTCACGACCACAGGCAGAAGCAAGCTTGCGACCAAGAACATCGCGCATGTGATCGCCGGAGATCAGAGACCGATGCCATTCGGCGTTGGGAGGGACGGGACCGATGAAACGTAAGATGTTTGTCCCTCTCGTCGTCATTATTGTCGTATTTGCCCAAGGATGCGTGATGGTGGATAAGAAGCTGCCTTCTCTGGCCGACGGGCTGCGCATGATGCTCGGGGCACTGGATGAAACGGTGGCGGCCGGGCTTGACGGAGCGGAGCCCTATCTGAAGACCAGGAGGCCCTGGCAATGTGATCAAGCACAAAAGAGGTCATTCAGCTCTAGCTACGATGTCAAGGCCAGAGATCCTCGCTCTGTCGTCAAGGCCGTCGGCGCTCATTGGCGCAGTCGGGGCTACCGCATTCAAGAGGAAAATTCGGGCGCTCCAAAACATCCCGAGATATATGCGGATGCCGATGTATTTGAGCTCGGCATCGTCGGCTTCCCTGAGCGGGGGGAGGTGTGGATACACGGCAACACCGTGTGCTTGGCGGGGGAGGTGCCGGAGGACTGGCGGGACGTCCGGTAAGGGGGTGTCCTCTGGAGCGACAGTCACGGGTCGGCGGGTCCGTCCTGAGTCCTTATCGCAACCAACCGGTTGGCTGAAGTCCGTTAACCTCGCAGTTCGTGCATCGTAAGGGAGCCCCCCGCGATGCCAAGAGAAGGCCCGGGCGGCGGACGCGCGGGCCAGGGTGATGCCCCGACCCGGCCAGGGGCACGGCGGCCGTACCCTTTAAAAAGGACAAGGATGAGGAGCAAGCGGATGAGTTCAGCCGGAGAGGGCCTGTCTCGTCCGCTGCCGGAGCAGGTGCGTTTACACGTGGTGGAGCTCGCGGCTCAGGTTCTGGGGTCCATGCCGGCAGCCACGATCCCGCCTCAGTTGCGCGGCATCGCCAAGTTCGACCCGCGCAAGCGCGCCCGCCTCGGCGGCGCGCCGATCGCCGCCCTGCTCGAGTCGGACAAGGAGTTCCGCGAGACGGTCGCGGAGACGCTCAGGTCCGCTTGGCCGGACCTGGCGACGGGCCTCGCCGAAGGCGTGGTCCCGGCGGCGGCCGATCCTGTGCTTGTCGCCGCCGCGGCGTACCTGATCCGCCCTCAGGACTGGCCGGATCTGGTCGAGCGCGCCCGTGAGGACCTGGAGCTGACCACGTCGGCCGAGGCGGAGCGGGACCAGGTCGAGGCGCGGCTCCGCGAGCAGCTCGCCGCCCAGCGCACGGCCGCCAAGGAGGAGGCCGAGCGGCTGCGCGAGCAGATCAGAGCCGCCCGCGGGGAGAACGCCGACCTCCGGCGCAAGCTGCACGACGCGCGTGAGCGGGCCAAGGCGGCCGACCAGCGTGCGGCCGAGCTGGAGACCGAGACGGTCGAGGCCAGGGCCAGGGTGGCGAACGCCAGCGGCGCGGCCGAGACGGAGATCCGCAGACTGAAGGAGCGCCTCGCGGACGCGGAGCGGCAGCTTGAGGCGAGCCGCCGCGCGGCCCGCGAGGGACGCAGCGTGGAGGACGCCCGCATCCGCGTGCTCATGGACGCGTTGCAGGACGCCGCCGCCGGGCTGCGCAAGGAGCTGGCCCTGCCCACGATGATCAGCAAGCCGGCCGACTACGTGTCGGCGGTGGTCCCGGGCGCGCCGAGCGTGCGCGCGGTGCCCGCCAGGGCGCTCGCCGACGACGATCCCCAGCTGTTCGACCAGTTGCTCGCCATTCCCAACCTGCACGTCATCATCGACGGCTACAACGTCACCAAGACGGGCTATCCGACGCTCACGCTGGCGGACCAGCGGGCCCGGCTCCTCACCGGGCTCGGCGGCCTCGCCGTACAGGCCAGGGTGGAGGTGACCTGCGTCTTCGACGGAGCGGAGCTCAACGGGCCGGTGCAGGTGTCGGCTCCGCGCGGGGTCCGGGTGATGTTCAGCGCCCCGGGTCAGATCGCCGATGATCTCATCCGCCAGCTCGTCAAGGCGGAGCCCGCCGGGCGCGCCATCGCGGTGGTCTCCTCCGACCGCGAGGTGGCCGATTCCGTACGCCGGATGGGGGCGCGGCCGGTGCCGTCGCTGCTGTTGCTCCGGCGTCTCGGCCGTGCGTGATCACTGAGGGTTCCCTGCTGGTCGCCATAGGTGATGAGCGGTGCGAATACCTGCGAATAGGTTGAATCACCATGATCGCCTGAGTAAAGTCGCGCCCCAGATTTGTCTATATCGAAGGGGACGTCAGTGCGAGGGCGTGTACCCGCGGTCGTTGTCGGCTTGGCAGCTGTGGCGCTGCTGTTGCCAATAACTGGCGCCCAGGCCGACCCCAAGCCCACGGTCGCGCAGGCCAAGGCCAAGCTGAAGAAGCTGAACGAGCAGGCCGACAAGGTCGTGGACCAGTACAACGCGGCCAACGAGAAGTGGAAGAAGGCCAAGAAGCAGTACGCCGAGATCAACGCCAGCTACACCAAGAAGGCCGAGAGGGTCGACGTACTGCGCGAGAGTCTGGTGACGGTCGCCACCAGCACGTACCAGACCGGAGACATCGTCTCCATGGGGCTGCTCTACAGCCCGAACCCCGAATCGATGCTCAGCGGCCTCGCCGCGCTCGACCAGCTTTCGCAGGGGCGGGCCCGGCAGCTCAACGAGTACCAGGGCGCCATCGCTGATCTCAAGAAACAGCGGGATCAGAAGAAGGGCGTCTACGTTGAGGCCACCAAGGTCAAAGCCGACCTCCTCAAGGAGAAGAAGCAGGCCGACCAGCTGGTCAAGGAGCAGACCGAGCTGCTGCGCCGCATCGGGGCGTACAACCCGGGCAACACCAACAGCGCCGGTGCCGTGTATTCCGGGCCCGCCTCGGGTAACGCGCTCGCCGCGCTTCAGTTCGCCTACCGGCAGATCGGCAAGCCGTACCGGTACGGCGCGACCGGGCCGGGCTCGTGGGACTGCTCGGGACTCGTCCAGGCCGCGTGGTCGGCCGGCGGGGTGTCGCTGCCACGGACGAGCTATGAGCAGTGGGCGTGGGGGGCGAGCCGCAAGGTCCCGCTCAACGCGCTGCAGGCCGGCGACCTGCTCTGGCATGCCGGGCTCGGCCATGTGGGCATCTACGCCGGAAACGGCAAGGTCGTCCACGCTCCGCAGACGGGTGACGTGGTGAAGGTCGTCACGCTGGCCCAGTACAACGCGATGGGGGCGGTGCGCCCTTGATCCGTGCCGCTGGATAGCGGACTCTCGATCTGGCGGGACACCGGCTGACCGGTGTCCCGCTTCGCGTATGCGGCCTTGCTCTTCCGGCTTGGCCGGGTCGGGCGCTTCGCCGGAAGGAACCCGCGGTCCTCGCGACGCCCGCGGGCCAACGCTGCGGTCCTCGCTCCCTACCGCTCCGCGCCCGCGATCCTGGTGATACGTATGCGGACAGCGCGCCGGCTCACGTGCCCTGCCCGCCCCCAGGGGCCCGTCACGTCGCCCGGAGGGCCGTTACCGGCCCCACGCGGACTCCGTTGCGTGGCGCGCACCCACGCGGCCTCGCCCGAGGCCCCGCCGTCCGTCCGCCCGGCGCGCGAACAATGACGGCGTGTCGTCGGCGCGTGCGGTGCCCCTCGCCCATTCGCCGAAGCGCGGGCTGGGAAGGCGATGGAGACAAAAGATCCATCGCGAAGTACGCCGGCTCGCGCAGGGCTGGATTATGACTTCCGATCTTTAGTGAGAAATGTGATAACTCTCACACCGAAGTGGATCAAAATGGGGCCGTTGACGATCTTCGTGGCGTAAAGGCGAACGCCGGAATCGATCTCGCAATCGGAGTGATCGATGTGGCCGATGTGGCCAATTTGTGGTGTGATGCGGCAAATGTGAGCAGGGTCACATCGACTGTCCGGAAATATCGGCTACCCAGGGGTTTCCGCTTGCCCGGATCGTTTATTCGATCTTTATTTCTTGGTTAGGCCTTTGCCGTCTTGTGGCACGAATCGGTAACTTCTGGGCCGCGGTGAGCGCCACGCCACCGCCGCGAACAACGGTCCGACGCCGTGTTCGCGCAGCATCCGTCGCCAGCTTCGGGACTTCCTGAGGTGAAGCGACATGCCGAGTCCGTGCAGTCAGGAGGCACGGAGCCGGGGAACCATCGACCTTCTGCCGAAGGTCCGGGGTGAATCGGCGCGCTTCGCGCCGTAGGGCGACTTCCCCGCCCGAACCCGTCAGCTAACCCGGTAGGCGCAAGCGGAAGACCCTAGGAGCGATCCTGTCCAGCACCCCTGCACGTCTGTCCCGCCTTGCCCGCGTCACCCTGGGCGGCGCCGCGATCGGCGTCTCCTTCGGGGCCGTCGGCGCCTCCCCCGCCTCGGCCGACCCCGTGACGGACGGCCTCACCATGGAGAAGGTCACGACCACGAGTGCGACGGCCCTGACGGAAGCCGAAATGTCGGCCACCGTGACGGTCGCCACCGCGCAGACCTCCAGCCGCCAGTCCAAGGCGGCCCGCCAGCAGCAGCTGGCCCGCAAGGCCGTCGAAGTGGCCAAGAAGCAACTCGGCGACCCGTACCGATGGGGCGCCAGCGGCCCCGGCGCGTTCGACTGCTCGGGCCTCGTCCAGTACGCCTGGCAGAAGGCCGGCGTGGACATCCCGCGCACCACCTGGTCACAGCGCAGCGGTGTGAAGAAGAAGGTCGCCTGGAGCAAGCTCAAGCCCGGTGACCTCATCTTCACGAGCGGCGGCGGCCACGTCGGTATGTACGTCGGAAAGGGCAAGATGATCCACTCGCCGCACACCGGCGCGGTGGTCCGCATCGACAAGCTCGACGCCTACCGCAAGAGCAGCTTCGTCGGAGCGGTCCGCCCCGGCAGCTGAGAACACAGGAGCGCCCGCCGATGGGCGGTGAGCGTCCGATGCCGACAGCCGTTCCCCCGGGCTGTCGGACCTGACGCTCCCGACGTGCCCCCAGGAGCGTCCCCGCCCATCGGCCGGGTACGTCCGGCAGAAGAAGACCCCATCCCGGGCGCGCCCGGGACGCCCCCCGGCCGGGGTGGGGTCTGACCGGACACGCCTCGCGGCCCCGTCCCTCGTCCAGAGGGGCGGGGTCGCGGCATATCCGGCGACCCGTACGATTTCCGCATGCTCGCTCTGGCCCGCCTCACGGCGGCCGTGCTGGTCGTGGCGTCGGTGACCGGCCTGGCCGCCGACGCCCCACCCGACCGGGCCTTCGCCACGGCGCGGACGGTCATGGGGGAGCACCCCGAGATATGGGTCGGCGCCTCCATCGCCAGGGGGAAGCACGCCGTCGTCGTCACCGGGCATGCGGCGTCCACGCCGCCGTCCCTCTCCACGCCTGGGGCCCGTGCCGGAGCCGGGCTCGCCGACGTGGCCGACTCCGCTCGCCGTACGGTCGCCCGGGTCTGGGGGCAGGTGGACGCGGTGATCCTCGTCCCGGCGACCGACGAGCAGGCGGAGGTGCTCGCGTCGCCCTCCGGGGTGGCGGGCCTGGCCGCCCTGGCCGACGTCGACCACGTGATCGTGGCGCCGTCCGGGTTCGGCCGGCTCTCCCCGACCGGCCGCCGGGTCGTGCTGGCCCACGAGCTGACCCACGTCGCCACCGGCGCCGCGCTCTCCGGGGACATGCCGGCCTGGCTGGTGGAGGGCTTCGCCGACTACGTCGGCTATCACGGCAGCGGCCTCACGGCGCGGGCGGTCGCGGCGGAGCTCACCGCCGAGGTCCGTTCCGGAACGCCGCCCGTGGCACTGCCCGGCCGCGAGGCGTTCCGGCCCGGCGGGCCGCGGCTCCCGCAGGCGTACGAGGAGGCATGGCTGGCCTGCCGGTACATTGCCGACCGGTACGGGGAGCACGCCCTGGTGGCTCTCTATCGGGCGGCGCGTCGCCACGGCATCACCACGGCGCTGGTAGAAACGTTAGGCACCGATCTGGCGGAGCTGACCGCGGCCTGGCGAGGATACCTGCGCCGCGAGCTCGCCTGATATGGCCCGCCCGCACGAGAACCGCCGCGGACTGCGAAGGGGTGATGGGGATGTCACAGAGCGACGTCGCCGGACATGTCGGCCGCTCCAGAGCCGGACGCTACTCCGGGAGCCGGGCGGCGGCGATCACGCTGCTCGCTCTGGGCGCGGCCCTGCTGGCGGTCGTCGCGGTCACGACCCCGTGGCGGCCCCTCGGCCCCGACGCTCCGGACGTGCGCGCCGAGCCCGCGCTGGACTTCACCCGCGCCCAGCTCGACCGCGCCGACGCCTTCGACGCGGCGACGTCGCCTCCCGGCTACCTGTCGCTCGCGCTGACCCTGCTCATCGGGGGAGTGCTCGTCCTCACCCCGGTCGGCGCCCGGCTGATCGGGCGGCTCAGGGGACCCTGGTGGATCAAGGCGATCATCGGCCTGCTCGGTGTCTACGTCGTCTCGCTGGTGCTCAGATGGCCGCTCGGCATGTGGATGGAGGGCGTGCTGCGGGACTACGGCCTGTCCACGCAGACCTGGGGTTCCTGGTCCGCCGACCGGCTGAAGAACTTCGCCCTCCAGATCGTGCTCTCCGGCATCGCCGTGCTGGTGATCGTCGCACTCGCCCGCAAGTGGCCGCGCGCCTGGTGGATCCCCGCCTCCGTGGGCGCGTTCGCGCTGACCGTCGTGGTGTCCTTCGCGTACCCGGTCGTGGTAGAGCCGATGTTCAACAACTTCACGCCGCTGCCCGCCGGGCAGCTGCGCACCGACCTGCTCGCCATGGCCCAGAGGGACGGCGTCCCGGTCAAGGACGTGCTGGTCGCCGACGCCTCCCGCCGCACCACCGCGCTCAACGCGTACGTCTCCGGGTTCGGGGCCACCCGCCGCATCGTCGTCTACGACACGCTGGTCAGTCAGCCGGAGCAGGAGGTCGAGCTGGTCGTCGCGCACGAGCTGGGCCACGCCAAGAACGACGACGTCCTGTACGGCACGCTGGTGGGCGCCCTCGGCGCAGCGGCGGGCACCTGCCTGCTCTTCCTCGTGTTCCAGGCGCTGCGCCGCCGCGCGGGAGTCTCCTCGGCGGGCGACCCCCGGGCCGTCGCGCTGCTCGTCGGGCTCATCTCCCTCGGCACCGTGCTTTCCGGGCCGGCGCAGAACGTGGTGAGCCGGCAGATCGAGGCCCGCGCGGACGCGCACGCGCTCGACCTCACCCGCGACCCGGCCCCGTTCATCGCCATGCAGAAGAGCCTGGCGCTGCGCAACATCTCGGACCTGTCGCCGAGCGCCCTGGACTACATGCTCTACGCCTCACACCCCTCGACCGCCGAGCGCATCGCGATGGCACGGTCCTGGGCGCGCCTCAATGGCGTGCCCCGGCCGTGACGCGACGACCGTGCAGAGCGGCGGACCCGGAGGAGGGGCCGTGGACAGGACCCTGTTCGTCACCAACGACTTCCCGCCGAGGCCCGGGGGCATCCAGGCGTTCGTCCACGGGCTGGCCTCCCGCCTCGACCCGGCGTCGGTCGTGGTCTACGCCCCACGCTGGAAGGGGTGCGAGGCGTTCGACGCGCGGCAGCCGTACGAGGTGGTGCGGCACCCGACCTCGCTCATGCTGCCGGGGCCGTCGGTGGCGCGCCGGGCCGCCGAGCTGGCGCGGGACTGCCGCACCGTCGTCTTCGGCGCCGCGGCCCCGCTCGGCCTGCTCGCCCCCGCCCTGCGTGAGGCCGGGGCCCGGCGCGTGGTCATGCTGACGCACGGCCACGAGGCGTCCTGGGCCCGGCTGCCGATCGCCCGCGACCTCCTGCGCCGCATCGGCGAGGGCGCGGATCTGGTCACCTACCTGGGTGAGTACACGCGCGGCCACCTCGCGCCGCACATCCCCGACGCCAAGCTCGTACGGCTCGCGCCGGGCGTGGACACCGCGACCTTCCACCCGGGCGCCGGGGGAGCGCGGGTGAGGATGTCGCTGGGGCTCGGTGAGCGGCCCGTGGTCGTGTGCGTCTCGCGGCTGGTGCCGCGCAAGGGCCAGGACACGCTGGTCCGCGCCTGGCCGCTGGTCCGCGCCCGGATCCCGGACGCGATGCTGTTGCTGGTCGGGGGCGGCCCCTCGCGCGGCGCACTGCGGCGGATGGCGGAGGGGAGCGGGCTCGCGGACTCCGTCGTGCTCACCGGCTCCGTGCCCTGGGCCGACCTGCCGTCGTACTACGACGCCGGCGACGTCTTCGCCATGCCGTGCCGTACCCGCCTGGGCGGGCTGGACGTCGAGGGGCTCGGCATCGTCTACCTGGAGGCGTCGGCGACCGGCCTGCCGGTCGTCGCGGGCGCGTCCGGCGGCGCCCCCGACGCCGTACGGCACGGCGAGACCGGACTGATGGTCGACGGGACGTCGCACGAGGAGGTGGCGGCCGCACTCGTCGAGCTGCTGAGCGATCCCGCGCGTGCCCGCGCCATGGGGGAGCGTGGCCGAGCGTGGATCGAGGAGGAGTGGCGCTGGGACCTCGTGGCCGCCCGGTTCACCGGCCTGCTCGCGCCCGGCCGGGTGGAGGAGGCCCCACGGGGCCGGGCGCTCCCGGAAGCCGGGGAAGCGCAGTCCTAGCGGCCGCCGGAAGCGTTCAGCAGTGGCGACCGGTATCCGGTGGCCGGAAAGTCCGTCCGCGGCACCCGGGCCACGCCCATCGTGCCGCCCGCGGCCCTGCGCGGGCGGCGTACAGCGGGCGGCACATACGCGAGGAGGCGCCGGACCTGGCGGGTGGCGTCCCGCCAGGTGGAGTTACGCGTACAGGTCGTCGATCTGCTTGGCGAAGTCGCGTGCCACGACGTGACGCTTGATCGACTGCTTCGGCGTGACGTGGCCGGAGTCCTCGCTCAGCTCGATGTCGAGGATGGCGAACTTCTTGATCTGCTCGGCCCTGGAGACGGAGAGGTTGGCGTTGTCCACGGCCCGTTGCACCTCGGCCACGACGGCCGGGTCGGAGCAGAGCTCGGCCATGGAGGCGCCGGTGCGCCCGTTGGCCGACTTCCACTGTTCCATGGCCTCCGGGTCGAGCGTGACGAGCGCGGCGACGAACGGCCGATCGTCGCCGACCACCATCACCTGGCTGACCAGCCGGTGCGCCCGGATGCTGTCCTCCAGCGGGCCGGGGGCGACGTTCTTCCCGGCCGCGGTGACGAGGATCTCCTTCTTCCTGCCGGTGATCCGCAGGTAGCCGTCCTTGTCGAGCTCGCCGACGTCGCCGGTGTGGAACCAGCCCTGCGCGTCGATGGCCTCCTTGGTGGCCCGCTCGTTGTTCCAGTAGCCGCCGAAGACGTGGCGCCCCTTGACCAGGATCTCGCCGTCGTCGGCGATGCCGATGGTGACGCCGGGGAACGGCTTGCCAACCGTGCCGACCTTGTTCGCGCCCGGGATGTTCACCGACGAGGGCGCGCTCGTCTCGGTGAGGCCCCAGCCCTCGAACACCTCGATGCCGACGCCGCGGAAGAAGTGACCCAGTCGCTCGCCGAGGGCGGAGCCGCCGGAGACGGCCGCGCTCAGCGCGCCGCCGGTCGCCGCCCGCAGCTTGCCGTACACGAGCTTGTCGAAGAGGGCGTGCTTGAGGCGGAGGCCGAGGGAGGCGCCGCCGGAGCTCTCCGCCTTGCTCCACTCGATCCCGACGTTCACGGCGGTGTGGAAGATCTTGCCCTTGCCCTCGGAGGTGGCCTTGAGCTCCGCGGCGTTGTAGACCTTCTCGAAGACACGGGGCACCCCGAGCAGGAAGGTCGGCTTGAACGTCTGCAGGTCCGGTGCGACGTTCTTCATGTTGGGCGTGTGCCCGATCACGGTGGCCGTCTCGATGAGGACGATCTGGATGATCCTCGCGAAGCTGTGCGCGAGCGGCAGGAACAGCAGCGCGGCCCGGTCGTGTACGTCGAACAGCAGCTCCAGCGGGCCCTGCGCCACGTTCCGCGCGGTGAACAGCAGGTTGTCGTGGCTGAGCATGCAGCCCTTGGGCCGGCCGGTGGTGCCGGAGGTGTAGATGATCGTGGCGAGGTCGTGTCCGCCCCGCGCGGCCCGCCGTTCGGCCAGCGTGTCATTGGAGACGTCGGCGCCGAGCCGGGTCAGCTCCTCCAGCCCGCCGCCCTCGATGCGCCAGAGCGCGGTCAGGTCGGGCACGGCTTCCTTGACCGTCTGCTCGTGCGACTCCATCTCGATGACGGCGCACTTGGCCCCGCTGTCGGAGATGATCCACTTCACCTGCTCGGCCGAGGAGGTCTCGTAGATCGGCACCCCGACCCCGCCCGCGGCCCAGATGGCGTAGTCGACGACCGTCCACTCGTACCGCGTACGGGACATGAGCGCCACCCGGTCGCCGGGCTCGACGCCGGCGGCGATCAGCCCTTTGGCGACGCCCGCGACCGTGTCACGGAACTCGCGCGCGGTCACCGCGACCCAGGCGTCGCCCTCCTTGCGGCGGATCACCACGGCGTCCGGTTCGTCGACGCCGCGCTGGAACACCGTATCTGTGCAATTCGCGGACAACGGGACGTCCACCAGCACGGGAACGCTGTACTCGCGCACGGTCACTCCTTCGGGCGCGCTCCTGACATCTTCTTGACCGAGGCTGGAGCGGGCATCGGCTTCACCGGACGCTACCGTGCGAAGTTACGCGTGGGTAGATCCGTCACAGAGGCGTTATCTGCGCATTCGCACGCTATCAGGGCGGTCGTCGGGGCTCGTGGGACCGGGCGTTCCGTGGGGGAGACCGGACTCGCTCCTTACTCGCCGGCACGATCCGAAGGTTCGAACACACGATCGGGGCGGGCGCCGGACCGGCTCGGGCGCCGGTACTACGATGTCCGGCATGAGGGTGCATGTCGTCAGCGACGTCCACGGCCGGGCCGACGCCCTGGCTCGGGCGGGCGACGGCGCCGACGCCCTCGTATGCCTGGGCGACCTCATCCTCTTCGTCGACTACGCCGACCACTCGCGCGGGATCTTCGCCGACCTGTTCGGACGGGAGAAGGCCTCCGAGTTCATCGGGCTGCGCACCGCGGGCCGGTTCGACGAGGCGCGGGCCATGTCGGCCGCGCTGTGGGCCGCGCTCGACGGAGACCCCCGCGACCACATCGAGGCCGCGGTCCGCCGCCAGTACGCCGAGATCTTCCAGGCGATGCCGACGCCCGCCTACATGACGTACGGGAACGTGGACGTCCCGCGGCTGTGGCCGGAGTTCGTCCGCCCCGGCCACGTCGTCCTCGACGGCGCCACCGCCGAGATCGGCGGGCTCAGGTTCGGCTTCGTCGGCGGCGGGCTGCACACCCCCTACCGCACGCCGTACGAGATCGACGACGAGGAGTACGCCCGCAAGGTCGAGGCGCTGGGCGAGGTGGACGTGCTGTGCTGCCACATCCCGCCCGCGATCCCCGAGCTGCTCTACGACGTCGTCGCCCGCCGGCTGGAACGCGGCAGCGAGGCCACCCTGGAGGCGATCAGGAGGACGCAGCCCAGATACGCGCTGTTCGGGCACGTCCACCAGCCCCTGGTGAGCAGGACCCGGGTGGGTCGCACCGAGTGCGTCAACGTTGGTCATTTCCGCGGGCGCGGCACACCTTTCGCCCTGGAATGGTGAAGTACGGTTAGCCCATGGCTGATCGAACCACGTCGAGCATCACGATCGACGCCGACCCGGCGTCCGTCATGACCGTGATCGCCGACTTCCCCGCCTACCCCGAGTGGGCCGGCCAGGTGAAGTCCGCGAGCGTCCTGGAGACCGCCGAGCAGGGCCGGGCGGCACGCGTCCGGTTCGCCCTCGACGCCGGGGTGATCAGCGACGACTACGTCCTCGGCTACGAGTGGATCGACGACACCGCCGTGAGCTGGCACATCGTCGAGCCCGGCAAGATGGTCTCCGGTCTGGACGGCAGCTACCGCCTCACCGAGACCTCCGGCGGCACCGAGGTGACGTACGAGCTGGCCGTGGACCTCAAGGTGCCGATGATCGGCATGATCAAGCGCAAGGCCGAGAAGGTCATCGTCGACACGGCCCTCAAGGGGCTCAAGAAGCGCGTCGAAGGCCGATGAGGGTCCTCCTCTTCACGGGGAAGGGCGGCGTCGGCAAGACCACCGCGGCGGCGGCGACCGCGACCCTCGCGGCGGAGCGCGGACTGAAGACGCTGGTCGTCTCCACGGACACCGCCCACTCCCTCGCCGACGCGCTCGCCGTGCCCGCCTCCGGAGAGCCGGTCCAGGCGGCGCCGGGGCTCTACCTCCAGCAGGTCGACACGCAGAAGGCGCTCGAACGCCACTGGGGCGAGCTGCGGGCGTACGCCAGAAACGTGCTCCAGGAGCTGGGCCTGGACGAGGTCACCTCCGAGGAGATCACGGTCCTGCCCGGCGCCGAGGAGATCATCGCGCTGCTCGAACTGCGCGAGCAGACCCGCGACGGCCGCTGGGACGTCGTCGTGGTCGACTGCGCGCCCACCGCCGAGACGCTGCGGCTGCTCGCCCTCCCCGAGGCCCTCGACTGGCACGTCAACCGGCTGCTCCCGGGCCTGCGGCGGGTGCTGCGCGCGGTCTCGCCGGTGGTCAGGCACATCGCCAAGGTGAGCGCCCCCGAGGGCGCCGTCATCTCCGCCGGAGAGCGGCTGCACCGCGGCCTGATGGAGGTCCGTGAGCTGCTGACCGGCGACAACGCCTCGGTCCGCCTCGTGCTCACCCCCGAGGCCGTGGTCGTCGCCGAGGCCCGGCGCACGCTGACCTCGCTCAGCCTGTACGGCTACCGCGTGGACGGGGTCGTCGCCAACCGCGTCTTCCCGGCCGACGACGCCGACGACTGGCGGCGCGGCTGGGTGGAGGCGCAGGCCAGGCAGCTCGCGGAGATCCACCACTCGTTCGCGCCCCTGCCGATCCACACCGTCCCCTATCTCCCGGCCGAGCCGGTGGGCCCGCGCGCTCTGGCGGAGGTCGCCGCCGCGCTGTACGGCACGGCCGACCCGTTCGCCCCACCGAGCGCCGAGCCGCCGATGCGCGTCGAGGCCGACGAACTGGTCCTCGCCCTCCCGCTGGCCGACAAGGAGGCCGTGGATCTGGCTCGCAAGGGAGAGGACCTGATCGTCACGGCGGGCTCCTACCGGCGGGTGATCGCCCTTCCCGCGGCACTGGCCCGCAGGGGGATCGCCGGTGCCGTGCTCCGCGACGGGCACCTCCGGGTACGGTTCGAGACAGGAGGGGCGAAATGACAGAAAACAATGCCAACAACGGGTCCAACGACACCCAGGGCACCAACGGATCCCCGCGACAGGACCCGCTCGGGTCGATCGCGGAGGAGGCCATGAAGCTCTTTGACACCCTGCAGCGGCGGGTGGGCCGCGAGCTGGGCAAGGGTTTTGTGAAGGGCGGCGTGAGCGGGCTCGGTGACGCCCTGGGCGGTGGTCTCGGCGGCGCGTTCGGCACCGGCCGTACCGACGACGTGTGGGGAGAGGCGGTCGCCGCCGACGAGCACGACGAGTACATCTGCCGGGCCTGCCCGGTCTGCCGGGTGATCGCCGCGGGCAAGGAGTCCGGCGGCGACGTCACCGACCACCTGATCGCGGCGGGCGGCGAGCTGGTCACGGCGCTGCGCCAGGCGGTGGACGCCCTGCAGCAGCGGGCGACCCCGCCCAAGCGGCCGGACGAGCCGCGTGTAGAGCACATCGACCTGGGCTGACAGAGGTTTCGAGCAATGGCCTTGACCATCGGCGTGGACATCGGCGGCACGAAGATCGCTTCGGGTGTCGTCACGGAGGACGGGCGGATCCTCGACCGCGCCCTGCGGCCGACGCCGGCCGGCGGCCCCGAGCTGGTGGCCGACGCCATCGCCGACGCGGTGACCGAGCTGGCCCGGCGGCACGCCGTCGAGGCCGTCGGCCTGGGGGCCGCCGGGTTCGTGGACGAGACCCGGTCGATCGTCCGGTTCGCCCCCAACCTGGTCTGGCGCGAGGAGCCGCTGCGCAAGAAGGTCGCCGAGCTGGTCGGCCTCCCCGTCGTGGTGGAGAACGACGCCAACGCCACCGCCTGGGGCGAGTACCGCTTCGGCGCGGGCCGGGGCGAGAGCCACGTCGTGTGCGTCGCCCTCGGCACCGGCATCGGCGGCGGCGTCGTCCTCGGCGGCGCGCTCTACCGGGGCCGCTGGGGCATGGGGGGCGAGCTCGGCCACATGCAGATGGTGCCGGAGGGCCTGCCCTGCGGGTGCGGCAACCACGGCTGCTGGGAGCAGTACGCCAGCGGGAACGCGCTCGTGCGGCAGGCGCGGATCAACGCCGCCGCCGACCCGTCCTCCGCGGCCCGCCTGCTTGAGCTGGCCGGCTCCGCGGACGCCGTCGTCGGGCAGCACGTCACCGACGCCGCCAGGGACGGAGACGCCGCCGCGCTCGCCGCGTTCGAGTTCCTCGCCGACTGGCTGGCCCAGGGTCTGGCCGACCTGGCGGCGGTCCTCGACCCCGGCTGCTTCATCATCGGCGGCGGGGTCTCCGGCGCCGCGGACCTGTTCCTCGACCGGGTCCGCGCCGACTACGCGGCCCGCCTCACCGGGCGTGGGCACCGCCCGCTCGCCGGCATCCGCGCCGCCGAGCTGGGACCGGCCGCCGGCATGGTGGGCGCCGCCGACCTCGCCCGGCTCCGCTGACACCGCCGGTGCGGGACCGCGCCGGGCATGTGACGTACGGACGGGAGTCGGGAGCGAGCGCTGGCAGCCATCAGGATCGCCACCTACAACGTGCGGGCGGGGCGTGATGACCGCCGAGCGCTCGTGCGGGTCGTCAACGCCATGCGGCCCGACGTGCTGTGCGTTCAGGAGGCCCCGCGGCTCCCCGGCAGGCGGCGCCGCCTCGCCCGGGAGACCGGCCTGACGATCGCGGCGGGCGGCCGCGCCTCCGGGGCGCGCCTGGCCGGTACGGCGGTGCTCACCGGGCCCGCCGTACGGGTGTTGCACGCCGCGGAGCACCGGCTGCGCTGGTTCCCCGCGCTGGAGCCGCGCGTCGTCGTGTTCGCGGTCGTCGAGAAGGACGGCCTGCGGCTCGCGGTGTGCTGTTTCCACCTCGACCTGCACCCCGGGGCGCGGCTCCGGCACGCCGCCGAGATCGTGCCGATCGTGGAGCGCCTCGCCCGGGTCTTCGAGGCGCGCGCCGTCCTGTGCGGGGACGTCAACGAGGAGCCCGGCGGGCCCACCTGGGGCTACTTCGACCGGCGCTTCACGGACTGCTACGGGGAGTCGCCGAAGGGGGAGGGCGGGACCTTCAGCGCCAGGCGGCCGGCGAAGCGGATCGACGGGATCTTCGCCGCCCCCGGCCTCGCCGTGGCGTGCTGCGGAGCCGCGGACGCCGACCCCGCCGACCTCGTGATCGCCAGCGACCACCGCCCCGTGGTCGCGGACCTGTACGGAGACACGCTCGGCGGCGCGGTGACCGGACCTGCCGGGAAATCGGGCTAATAGGTCACATTCGGGACCGGAATCGTGACCTCGCGCACACGGGTCACTCCCGCCACCGTACGATTTGTTCATGACCCGCCGCCACAGACGGCGCGCGGCACCGCTTGGTGTGCTCCTCGCCGGTCTCGTGGCCGGCTTCCTTCTGTGCGCCACATCGGTGGCGCCCGCCTACGCCGAACCCGGGAGCCCGGAGTCGGGCAACCAGGCCACGCGCAGCCGTACGTCCTCCGCCAAACTCCAGGCGGACGGCTCCCTCTCCGACGTCGCCGGACTCTCGGAGAAGGACGTGTGGGCGGTCGGCCAGCAGGACGTCTGGGACTTCTGGCAGAACCAGGGCGTCATCACGCACTGGAACGGCAGCTCCTGGACGGAGGTGGGCGTCCGCAACGACACCACGGGCGCCGGGCACCTGCGCTCCGTGGCCGCCGCCTCCAAGAACGACGTGTGGGCGGTCGGTGACGGCCACGACGGCCTGCCGTACGTCGCCAGGGGAAACCGCGACGGGTTCGACCGGCTCACCGTGCCGCAGCTGCGCGGCGGCGACTGGATCGGCGCGGTCGCCGCGACGACCGGCAGGGTGGTGCTGGTCGGCAGCCGGGACGGCCGGACGCTCGTCGCCGAGGCGACCGCTCCCTCCTGGACCGGCTGGGAGACCGTGCAGGGGCCGGCCGGCGCCCTGTACGGCGTCGGCCTCACCGGCAAGTCGGAGGGCTGGGCGGTCGGCGACTCCGGCTCCCGGCCGCTGATCCTCCGGCTCACCACGACCGGCTGGAAGGTGTCCCACGTCCCCGTGGTGAAGGGCGGCTTCCTGCGCGACATCTACGTCCAGAGCCGCAAGCGCGCGGTCGCGGTCGGCGGGGTCTACCAGCCCTCCGGCAAAATCACGCCGCTCGTGCTGTCCTGGGATGGCGAGAGCTGGACCAGGGAGAAGCTGCCCGTCGCCCAGGCCGAGCTGTACGGCGTGGCCGGCGACGGCGCCGGCGCGTTCTGGGTGTCGGGCTACGATCCCGGGCGGCCCGGGACGGCCTTCCTGCTCACCTACACCGGCTCGAAGTGGAAGGTCGTGCACGGTGACTCGGTGCCCGACCGCACGGTCCGCCTGCAGGCGGTGACCCGGGTCGGTGCGACCACCATGGCGGTCGGGCACACGCTCGACGCGAACGACCGCTACCACGACGTGGTCGAGACGTTCGGCGCCTCGGCCAAATAGCGCGTGCGCCGCCTCTGACCGGTGCGCCGCGTCTGACCACGGGGCCGCTCATCGTGGCGGTCGGTCTCCCGTCGCTTTCGGCTCCGCGCCGGTCGCGGGGCATCCCGGCCGCCCGTCCCCGAAATCGAGCCGGGTGGGACGCACCTCCGGCGCTGCCCTGTGCGTACGGATCTCGCCGGGAACGGAGGTCGCCTGGCCGTCGTCCCGAAGCCGCCCGGAGGTCGGGCGCAGGGCCCGGCCGCGGCCGGGCGGCGGAGGACAGGCAGGAGGTCAGATGACGGCGCCGTCGTCCCAGCCGGAGTCGGCGGGCGGTCCGTCGCCCATCCGCACCACGAGGGCCACGAACCCGCCGATGAACGCCGCCACGGCGGCGAAGACGATCCAGCCGTCCATCGGCCAGCTCAGCAGGGCCGCGAGCAGCAGGTACGCGGGGCCGCCGAAGAGGGCCGCCCACGCCAGCTTGGCGACGCCGTCCGCCTTGGGCAACGGGGGAGGAGGCGGAGGGATGTAGTGGTCCTCGTCGTCGACAGGCTCTTGGACGGCCGCTTGGACCGGCTCGGTGTCCTCCTCCTCTTTCTTCTCCGCGGGGGGCTCGTCCGGGACGTTCTCCCGGTCGGGCCATGGTTGACCGGCCGAGGTGTCCTCGGCCTTCTCATTGAAAGAGGCGACGATCTGACGCCAGACCTCGTCCTCGTCACTCTGTGGCGTCACTTCGATCCCGGGTCAGGAGTCCTTCGTCAAGGGTACCGACGCATGCGTGCGAATGAAGTCGAGGCTCCCCGCAAAGATCGTGGGGGCATCGTTGTCCAACGTGGCGACGTGGTAGCTGTCGGGTAGTTCTCTGATTTCCAGATTGTTCCCCATCCGTTCCCGGAGGAACTCCACGCTCGCCGGTTTCACCACGTGGTCCTGAGGACTCCGGTACACCAGCACCGGCTGAGTGATCCGGTTCAGGTCCTGCTGAACGAGCCTCCAGAAACGTGGCAGCGTGGCGGCGGCCCGGACCGGCGTCCGCGCGTAGCCGAGCTCGGTCGCACCCTCTTTCTTGATGTCGCCCGCCACGCCCGGAACCGACCGCAGGAACCATTTCAGCACCGGAGCCAGCCGCAGGATCGGCACGTCGTTCACCACGGACGGATTGACCACGACCACACCGCGCACCAACTCGCCGTGCACCTCCGCGAGCCGGAGCGCCATGCACCCGCCCATCGACAGGCCCATCACGAACACCTCGGCGCAGGCGCCGCGCAAATCGGCGAACGACTTGTCCAGCTCGGCGTACCAGTCCTCCCAGCGGGTCCGGCTCATCTCCTGCCAGGTCGTGCCGTGGCCGGGAAGCCGGGGAAGGGCGACGGTCAGCCCGGCCTCCGCGAGGTATTCGCCCCACGGCCGCAACGCCTGGGGTGATCCGGTGAACCCGTGGCACAGCAGGACGCCGATCTCGCCCCCATCATGCTGGTACGGCTCGGCGCCGGAAAGCAGCGGCATGAGAGAACCTCCGTGTCGGGTGCTCCTCCAGATTCGCCCGATAGTCGCACGTTGGCCATGGTTAGTGCGAGCACCTTAAGACATGGGAAGATGACTTGCACATCCGATCGAAGGAGCGCCCACGGTGTTGTATTGGGTGGTGAAGTACACCATCTGGCCATTGCTCCGGCTCATCTACCGCCCCTGGGCTAAGGGGATGGAGAACGTGCCGGCCGAAGGTCCGGTGATCCTGGCGGGCAACCACCTGTCGTTCGCCGACCATTTCTTCGGCGCGGGGTTTCTACCGCGCAAGGTCATCTCCCTCGGCAAGGCCGAGTACTTCACCGGCCGCGGGATCAAGGGCTTGGTCAGCCGGGCCTTCTTCTCCGGTGTCGGGACCGTGCCGATCGACCGTTCCGGAGGCAAGGCCAGCGAGGCTGCGCTCCGCACCGGCCTGCGCGTCCTCAAGGACAACCAGGTCCTCGGCATCTATCCGGAGGGGACACGCTCTCCGGACGGCCGGCTGTACAAGGGCAAGACCGGCGTCGCCCGGCTCGCCCTGGAGGCCCGCGCCCCGGTCATCCCCTGGGCGATGGTCAACACGTTCGAGATGATGCCCCCCGGGCACCCCATCCCCAAATTCGGCATCCGTCCCGGTGTCAGGTACGGCAAGCCGCTCGACTTCTCCCGCTACTACGGGATGGAAGGCGACCGCCTCGTGCTCCGCGCCGTCACCGACGAGATCATGTACGCGCTGATGGAGCTGTCCGGCCAGGAGTACGTGGACAAGTACGCCGCCAGCGCCAAGGTCGAGATGGTCCGCACCGCCCGGGCGGCCGCGTCGAAGTCCTGACCGCCCATTCCTCGAGGCGAGCGGCCCCGGATCGAGGATCTCGTCCCGGGGCGCCCGACTCCTGATCGCCGGCTGAGCCCGGGTGCGGCCCTCCGTGGGCTCAGACCCGGGCGCGGATCTGGCGGATGTGCTCCGGCGTGGTGCGGCAGCAGCCGCCGACGTACACCGCGCCCAGGGCGTGCCACCGGGCGGCGGCCTCGCCGTACTCCACTGGATCGGTGAGGCCGAGCCAGCGGTGACCGGCCGCGTCCCATGTCTCGCCGGAGTTGGGATAGACCACGACGGGTTTGCCCTCGATCCGGCCGATCAGGCCCGGGATGTGGCGCGGGGCCGTGCAGTTCACACCGACCGCGATGACCTGGGGCAACTCGGCGAACAGCGCGGCGCACTCGCGCAGCGGGGTGCCGTCGCTGATGTGCTCGTCGTCGCGGCACGAGAAGCTGACCCAGGCCCGCACCGACGGCAGCTCGCCCAGCAGCGTGGCCAATGCTCGAGCCTCCGCCAGCGACGGGATGGTCTCGCAGGCCAGCAGGTCCGCTCCGGCGTTCGCCAGGATCTCCAGGCGGTCCCGGTGCCATGCGGTCAGCCCCGCCTCGTCGAGGTCGTAGTCGCCGGTGTACTCGGAGCCGTCGGCCAGATAGGCGCCGTACGGCCCGACGCTCGCGGCCACCAGCCCATGCCCGGCGGTGTCCCGGGCCTGTACGGCCAGCTTGACCGACAGGCGGATGAGATCCGCCGCCTCCCGCGAGGTCAGGCCGCGCCGCACGAAGCCAGGGATGCTGGCCTGGTAGCTCGCCGTCGTCGCGACGTCCGCACCGGCCGCGAAGTAGTCGAGATGAACCTGCCGGATCGCGCCGGGATCTTCGATCAGCAGCTTGGCCGACCAGAGGTCGTCGGAAAGGTCGCAGCCCAGGGCCTCAAGGTGGGTGGCGAGGCCGCCATCGAGGATCAGTGTGGAACTCACCGGGCAACCCTATGCGTTCGTGGCATATGGGGCTTAAACGGCTCATTCTCCGTGTGCTGCGCCGCCGATCTCCCGTCCCCGCAGGGGGACGCGACGACCGGCCCGACACGGGCGGAGTGCGGGAACCCAGGCGTCCCGCGCCTCACCCACCGTCCGACGTCATCCGTCTGAACGAACCTCACTGATCCCCCCACGAGCGCCGTGAGCCACGGCCGGCGACCCCGACCGAGGCTCACTGGCGCTTCCAGAAGGGGCGGCGTTCGGAGCGGGGCGGCTCTTCGGTGAGCGGCTCCGCTGCGGCGCGCCCCTCCCCGGCATCCGCTGCCGTGGATGATTGCTCCGGCGGGAGCGACGGCGTGGCGGAGGTCTCTTCAGGGGAGCCGGCGGAAAGCCGGCTGAGGACCTCGACCGCTCGCCGCCACAGATCGGCGAGGTCGACGTCGGCACGTTCGGCCTGATCGAGCGCCTCTCCCAGCGCGGACAGCTCCGCATGGCCGCCGACCAGGTGATCGAACACCCGCAGGCGGCTGGCAAGATCCGCGAGGTAGCGACGGCGGACCGGCTCGGGGGAAGACTCCACCGCGCGGAGCCGCCGCAGTTCCTCGGCCAGGTGCGGCCGGATGCCGTCGAGACTCGTCGTCGGAGCGGTCCCCCCGCCCGGAGACCAGCCCTGCCCGCCGGTGAACCCGCTGCCGAGCCGAGGCGGTCGCGATGCCGCGCTTCCCGGGGCCGCGGGCGGGCCGACGCCGGCGTCCATCCAGGCGATGGGCGTGTCGGCGGGGCGGCCCGGCGCGGGAGCGCTCTTGGCGGAGAAGGCCATCGTGGTCATGGCGGCCGCCATGACCGGCTGAGGCGGCTCCCAGCCGCTGGGCAGCTCGACCGGCTGGATCACGTGGTGCTTCGGCCTGCCGTCGGCGGCCACGTGGGTGTCCACCGCGACGAACGCGGTGAATCGGCAGAGCACACCGAAACGCAGCGACGTCGCGACGATCTCGTGTTCCAGCGACCGGTCGCCGACCGCGTACCGATCTTCGAGGTCGCGCACATGGGCCCGTGCCCACACGGCCCGGGCGGCGCCACCCGCGGCGTCGCCTCCCACGATCATCGCCGGCACGCGGGCCTCCCACGGCCGGCCGTCCGAGGTCAGCCCGTGGACGGTCAGCGCCCTCTCGTCACCGGTGCCGACCGCGTCTGGGGAGGCGACCGGATCTGTCGCACGCCCCATGTCAGATGGGAAGAGCCGCGCCGGCTCGCCGGTGGCCGTGCCGACGCGATAGCGGCCGGAGACCGTCAGTGGAACGCCGGGGTAGAGCGAGCCGGCGTGCGTGACGGTGCCGGGGACGATGTCGAACCCGTCCGTCCGGAGCGAGATGCCGGTGACCAGGGGAGAGCCGATGCGGCGATGAATGTGCTCCATCGCCTCGTCGAGGCGGTCTTCCGACTCGACCAGTTCGCACCGCCCGGAGCCGAGAACGGCCAGCCTGCCGAGGAATCCGACGTTGACGGCCCGGTCGATCCCGACGGCGTGCACCCGGACCCCGCTCAGTCGCGCCCCGGTGCGCTCCAGGATCTGGTCCTCGTTGCCGACCTGCCCATCGGTGACCAGCACAAGCACGCGATCGGGCCCGGCGGCAGGTGTCGAGCCGAGGGGCGACAAGGATTCCGGTTCGGACGGGACCGGGCGGGCCGGCCCCTGGCCGGGGAAGTGGTCAGGGGAACGGCCGGACGCCTGGTCGCCGGACAACGGATGAGGAGGCGTCGGCAGCTCTGCCGACGGCGGGGGAGTGGACGGGGCGAGCAGACGCAGCGCCTCCTCCATCGGGGCGAGGATCTCGGTGCCACCCCGCGCTTCCAACCGGGACAGGTGCTCGATCGCGCGGTAGCGGTTGCGATCCGTGGCCGGGGTGAGCCCATCGGGGAAGGCGCGCTCGATGACCGTGTCGAACGCGAGCACGGCGAACCTGTCCCGGGAGGTGAGTGTGTCGACGATGCGCGCCGCGGCCCGCCGGGCGGCGACCATCTTCCACCCGGCCATGCTGCCCGATCGGTCGAGCAGAAGGACGACGTCCCGGGGAACGGTCTCGCCCGGCTTCTCCGCCGGTGGAACGACGGTCAGCGTGAACGTGCCCTCGGCGGAAGGCGGGGTGCCCTCAGAGGTGGCCCGCCCCTGGTGGGACATGGCAGACCCCGGCCCGGAACCGGCGTCGCCCGTTCCACCGGGCTCGCCGACGGGTCCGGATCCGCGTGACCCGGTCTCGGCCGGCGTACGGGCCCCGGGGGATGAGGCCGGAGGGTCGGGGACAAGCGCCAGCGAGGTGGACGGCGCGAAGCCCAGACGCAGGATGAAGTCGCGGTCCAGGCGCTCACCCGGTGTCAGCCGAACAGTGTCGCCCTCCTGGATGACCTCGTGGAGGCTGGACCGGATCTCCTTGAGCCCCAGGCCGGCGGGATCGATCGTCGTCACCAGCGAAAGCCGGACCGGATTGGGGAAGCCGGGCAGGAGCACCGGTGGTGTGATCCGCGAGGCGTCGGGCACCGCGTCCGTGTCCGGCGCGGTGCCGTCGCCGACCTGGCCGCCGTCCAGCGGCGTGCCGGGGATGTAGCGCGGCGCCACCACGAGCGGGAAACGGAACTCGGCCGCGCCGTCTTCGAAGGGAAGGGGCTGGCTGAGCGTGAGGTGTATCCGCACCCGCTCGCCGGCCAGGATGTTGCCGACCCGGATGGTGAAGACGTCGGGACGGTCCTCCTCGGCCATCGCCGCGCGGCGGCCTTCGGCGAGCGCGCGGTCGTAGTCGGCTCTGGCCTGTCCGCGCTCCTTCAGGACGCCGTCGATCACCCGATCGTCGGCGGTCATCCGGAAGGCCGTCACCGCGGCGCGGGGCGGCAGCGGGAAGACGTACGTCGCCTCCAAGGTGACGTCGAAGGGGTTGCGGAACCCCTGCGTCATCTCGACATCGGCCAGGAGCCCCGCGACCCGGGCGGCGATGTCGACGCTCTCCAGCGGAAGGTTGCCTCTGGCGGTCTCCAAGGCGCCCAGCCCGGCGTCCGGTACGGGATGACACCGCTCGGGCGGCAGGGGGGTGATGATCGGGACAGACATCGGTCAGCTCCCTTCCATGGCGGACTCAGGCCGGGCGGCCAGTCCTCTGGCGACAAGGTCGGCGATGAGGGGCGCGGCGGCCTCGCGGAGCGCCGCCAGGTCGTGTTCGGTGGGCGGGCGCGTCGCCTGGTCCAGCATGATCGTCACGCCGGGAGCCAGTCGTACGCCGTGGACGAGGTCGGCGGGGCGGGGTGGGAGGGCGTCGCGGGCATGGCCGTCCTCCCGGTCGGCCGCGGAGGCGTGAGTGAGGCCGGCGGCCCACCGGGCGTCCATCGCGTCGAACGGTTTCGACGAGGCGGCCACGGAGGGGGACGCGCCCGGTGCTCCGGCGGTGACGGCTGTCATGTCGTGTCCGGGGGAGGAGCGCGTCCAGAAGCGCTCGGCTCGTCCCGGTCGGCCCGCGTCGGCCGGCGGCGGTGTGCGGACGTCCGGAGCGTCACCCGGCTGAACGGGGGCGACGCCGCCCGGCGGGGCCGCCGAGGCGTCGGCCGCGGGCGGGACGACCGGGAGGCCGGCCAAACCGGAGGCGCGTTCCAGCATCTCGTCGGTCGCGCCGGCGAGCTCGGTCTGGATCTCCGCGATCGACCGGCCCTCGGCCTGGCGGCGCTTGATCGCGACAAGTTGGAGCAGATGACGTCGGCCGTAGAGGGCGACCCGGCCGCGCCGGGCCAGCGGGGGATCGAGCAGGCCGATCGTCGCGTACCACCGGATGAGCCGCGCGTTCGGAACGTCGCGGACCCGCCCGTTGGGGCGTGGCCCGGCGCCGAGCAGCGCCGCCGCGCGCTCGGCCAGCTCTCCGATGGTCCACGTGCCGTCCATGCCGCCATGGTGACACTGTCATTGTGACACTGTCAACGTTTAGTCCGCGTGGAAGGGGTATGCCAGCTAGTCCGTTGGCAATGACGAACGACTCTGATCGAGGGGGAGGTACCTTCATGACCTCGATAAGCAGTCCGCTCTCGCCCGACAACAAGAAGATCGCCACGGATTGCCTGCAGGGCGCGCTGATCGATCTGATCGACCTGTCCCTGGAGGGCAAGCAGGCCCACTGGAATGTCATCGGCCGCCACTTCCGTCCGCTCCATCTGCAGCTCGACGACATCGTGGACTTCGCTCGCGAGAGCTCGGACCTCGTCGCCGAGCGCGCGGTGGCGCTGGGAGCGAACCCCGACGGCCGTCCCGGCACCGTTGCGCGTGACAGCCACGTGACAAGGGTCGACAGCGGCTACATCGAGGACGGCAAGGTTGTCGCGATCTTCACCGACGTTCTCGAGTCGATCATCCGCCGCATGCGGGAGCGCATCGACGCGACCGAGACGGCCGACCCCGTCACGCAGGACCTTTTCATCGGGATCACCCGTGACCTCGAGAAGCACCACTGGATGATGCAGGCTCAGCGCTGATCGTCCGCTGCTGTGCCGGTGCCCCGGAGCATTCGCAGGGGGAAGGTCAGGCGGATCGGGGGTGCGGGTGAAAGCCGTGGCCGACCCTCGACACCGCTGGGAGGCGCGGAGCCGCGCGTCAAAGGAGCCTGCGGGCGAGACCGGCGACAGGCGGCCGGCTCGCCAGCAACTCGCGGAGGGCGTCCCATTTCGGGGCGCCCTCGTGCGTCTCCGGCGTGCTCGGGCCGCGCACGTCAGACAGCGGAGCGGCGGGCGCCAGCCCGAGCCGGGCGAGGGCCTCCGCCCACGCGCCGACGCTCCCCGTGGACGCCGCCTTCTCCAGCACTTCCAGGACCGTCTCGCCGGAGCCGCACTCCTTCGCCAGCGCGGACAGCAGATGCGGCCAGCGGACGGCCAGGGCCGCGACCTTCGCCACCGCGGCGTCGTCGGCGCGGTCCGCGCCGGCCAGGCTCTGCCGGTACGTCACGAACGAGTAGAACCTGAAGACGTTCACATAGCGCTTGAGCTGGCGCGGATTGGCGGAGGAGAGGACGGGAAGCGCCGCCTCGATCGCCCGGTAGGCGTTCTCGTCCGTGTAGAGATCGTCGTACACCCGGTCGGCGGCGAGCCGCGTCTCCGGCCACAGGTCCGGTACAGCGCCGCCCGACGGACTTCCCGGTTCACCGGCCGGCGGCTCGGCGGCGGCCACCGCGTCTCGCGCCTCCAGAAGACCGGCCGCGCCCGGCGCCTCCAGAAGACCGGCCGCGCCCGGCGCCTCCAGGAGAGCGGCCGTGTCCGGCGCCGCGGCCACGGCCTCCTGCGCCTCGCGCGCCGCGGCGTCCAGCGTGTCGGCGGTCGGCGCGGCGGCCCGGATCGTCGCTTCGAGGATCTCGACAAGCCGTGGGTCCAGGGGACGCCTTCCGGGGGAGAGCCCGCCGCCGGAGGCGCTCCCGGTCGTCCCGGAAGCGGCGTGGACATCGGCCCCGAGGGACCGGTGCCCGTGATCGCCGGATCGCCCGGCCGGAACCGGACGCGCATCCGCCTCCCAACGCGCATCCGCTCCCCAGTGGGCATCCGCCTCCCAGCGCGGCGCCGTACGTGCATCCGTTCCCCAGCGGGGGGCCGCATGTTCGCCGGCTCCCCAAGCGGCCCGTGCCTGGTCGCGGCCCCGTTCGGCATGCCGCCGGTGGCGGCTCCCGCGTACGCCGTCGTCGCCCGGGTCCTTCGCGGCCCCCGCCCCGGGCGCGTCGCCGTCCTCCGCCCCCGGCCCCCTGTCCGTACCGTCCGAAGGCGGACGCGGGCGCTCGCGGCGACGGTCGACTCCGAGCAGCGCGCCGATGTATCCGGGCAGGCGATGGGCGTCCTCCAGCGCCGGAAGGCTGAGCGGAAGCTGGACGATCTTCTCCAGGAAACGCCACCCGAGCCCCGAACGCAGGTCCGCCGGCATGGCTTCCGCGAGATCCTGGTAGGCGACCTCCACATGGGCCGCCACCACATCCGGCTCCATGGCCAGGACGAAGACGCAGTTCGGGAACTCCCCGGCGAGGAAGAGGTTGATCGCCTCGATCACCTGGGCGACGGTCCCGGAGCCGCATCGGTCCAGGTCGTCGACGAAGACCACGAGAGGACGCTCCTCAGTGGCCACCAGCCGCAGCACCCGGCGCATGTCGGTCTGGACGAGGTGCAGGAACCCCGTTTTCGCGCCGTACCCGGGGTCCCCGACGAGGTCGCCCGCCAGTCCGGGAGCCGGGCCGAGCAGGTCCGGCGGCCGGATCAGCCTGCCGAACGCCGTGTCCGCCGACTCGGTCAGGAACCGGGCGAGCCGTACGGCGCCGCCGGCGAGCGCGGCCACCGAGCCGCACGTGCCGAGGGCCGCCGCGGCGGCGCGCAGGGCGGGGCCGAGCGCCGGCACCAGGGCCGCGGCGGCGAGCGAGGCGCAGGTGAGCACGATCGTGGCGGCCAGCCCGAGCGCGACGGGCGTGAGCCGGGTGATCGCCATCCGGTAGGCCCGCCGCCGCACGGCCTCGCGGTCGATCCTGGCGAGGTTGAGCTTCAGCCAGAAGCGTTCGCGCTCGCCGCGGGGCAACCGGCCGGTGACCTGTGTGATGATCTCGTGTGCGAGGCCCGCCCAGACCTGCTCGCCGTTCTGGTACATCCACGGGTTGAACCACACCGTCGGGCGCCAGTCGGAGGCGCGCAGGGCCGCCCGTTCCGGTGCGGAGAGGCGGGGATCCTCGCGGCACCGGTCGCCGCCGCGCCTCCGAGCGCACGAGAGCACTTCGGCGATGGTCACCCGGGACGACCCCCGCGCCTTCCGGCGCAGGCCGGCACGGCGCCTCCGCCCCGCCCGCCGCGGCGACGAGCCCGGACGGGCCAGGTGGATCTCGGCCGGATTTCCGTCCGCCGTGCCCGGGTCGAGCAGGTCCTGGATCATCCGCATCAGCGACGTCTTGCCGGTGCCCCACGGGCCTTTGACGCCGATCGTCAGCGGCGGCAGCGTCTCGGGATGGCGGACGAACGCCGCGACCGCCTCCGCGTAGGTCCGGTGCCCGAGCTGGTCGTCCGTCGTCCAGCGGTCCGGCGTGAGCCTCGCCCGGGGCCGTACGGCGCGGCGGGCGGCCCGCCATCGACGCAGCACGGCGGAGGCGCGGGCGTGCTCATCCCGGGTCAGCCGCGCCCGCCCGACCTCTCGTACGGCGGGGTGGACCAGCAGCCCCGAGGCGTCCACGAGCTCCCAGGGCGTGCCGAGCTCCGCGAGCGCCGGCGTCGCGACCCGGCCCGCCGTGCCGCCGGCCGGATCGCCGTGGTCGCGGTCCGCGAGCAGCAGGGCCGCGAGGTCGGAGGTCAGCGGTTCGCCGTCCTCGAGCAGCGCGGCAAACCGCAGCAGGTCCTGGGCGACCGGGCCGAGGTACACGTCGTAGACCCGGGCGACGATCTCCCCGGCGGCCGAGGGGACGGAGCTCTCCCCGCGCCTGCGGAGCTCGCCGGCCGCCGCGCTCAGCTCGTCGGGCACGGCTCCTCCGGCCGCCGCGCTCCCGGCCCGGCCGGTACGCACGAGCGGGACGGAGGGGGCGTCGCCGTACACGCTCAGCAGGGGGCGCAGCGAGCTGCCCGCAGAGGCGGTGACGGCGTATCGGTGCAGGTCGGCGACGGTGACCACGCCGTCACCGTCGGCGTCGGCCGCTCCGGTGAGCAGCCCGTCGGCGATCACGCCGGTGAGCGAGAAGCCGCGGCGCGGCGGACGCTCGCCCATCGCCAGGCCGGTCGTCAGCGCCGCCGCCACGATGGGCGGATCACCGCGTACGGGGAGAACACTGACATCGGGCCGCGAACCGGCAGTGTCACCGGGGTCGCTGTCCACCACCCAGCCGAAGTCCACGATCATCACGATGGCCTCTGCCGCGCAGTCGCCCGCGCGGCGCGCGAAGCCGCTGATCAGGGCGGCGAAGTCGCGCGAGGTCCAGCCCCGTCCCGTCGGCCACCGGACGACGAGCAGGTCGCCCGGCTCCGCCGCGTCGAGGAACCGGCCCAGGTGGCGATGGTCCCCGGACGCTTCGCCGGGCACGGACTCCACTACGTACCCGTTGGTCGCCAGGGCGTGGACGAGCCGCCGGGCGGGCAGGGCGGAGGCGGCGTCCCGGACCGCGGCTCCGCCGACGTCCCGATCTTCGGGATCGAGGAACACCAGCGCCTTGCGCGCGTGGAGCGGCCCGGTCGCCCGCTCGGGCGCCGGGCGGGCGCCTGGAGCCGGGGCGTCTACCGTGCCGTGCCTCATGGATCGATCACCGTGGTCAGCTGGAGGGCCGGTGGGGGCCTCAATGTAGCCCCGGGCGTGTCGGAGATGATCGCGACGGGCGGCGCCGATTACGTACTTCTCGCGCAAAGTTTGCGCGGACGAAGCGCGGGGATCCCCCGGGCGTTCACCACTTTTTGATCGGCTGTCCGGACCGACCGTGCGTAGCGCGCCAACGAGACGCAGCGGACACGGCCCGGAGGCGGGCGGCGGCAACGGGTCCGGAACCTGACCGGGCCGCGTGCCACGAGCAGGCCAAGGAGACGATCATGTCGCGTCATACGTCCGTACGGCCGGAGGCGATCCCCGTGCTGACCGGCCCCTTGTGGTCGTCCGCCTCCGCGGAGGCGACCTTCCGGACGGGCGGCGGCGGCCCCGCGCTGCCCGGGTCCCTCAGCCGGTGCGGGGACCTGGAGCCGCCGGACGGCGACGCGATCACGCTCGCGCGCGGGTTCACCGGCAGGGTCGTCGGCCGTTCCGGTCAACGTGTGGGCGGGCTGACCTGGCACGCCGAACCCGGCGCGGGAGCCTGTTTCCCCGACGGCGACGGATGGATCTACGTCTCCAACTCGGACGTCCCGCTGCTCGGCGGCGTGTCGGCGATCCGGTTCGGCCCGGACGGCGCCGTCAGGAGCGCGTATCGCATCCTCTCCGGGACCGACCGGAACCGCACCGGCGAAGCCACCCCCTGGGACACCTGGCTGTCCTGCGAGGAGACCAGCCGCGGCCGGATCTTCGAGTGTGATCCGTACGGTGAGCACGCGGCCATGCCCCGCCTCGCGATGGGCCTGTTCCGGCACGCGGGAGCGGCGTTCGATCCGTCCAGGACGGCCGTATATCTGACCGAGGGCGAGCGGGACGGCTGCTTCTACCGCTTCCGCCCGGAGGATTGGGGTGACCTGACGACCGGCGTCCTGGAGGTGATGGTGGGCGGGCCGGGGCTCGGCCCGGTCACCTGGCGGCGGGTCCCCAACCCGGCCGCCCTGTTCGAGCCGACCCGCGAGCAGGTCGAGGGGGCCAAGCGGTTCGCCGGGAGCGGCGACTGCCACTACTCCGGCGGCCTCTGCCGTTTCGCCACGGCGGGCGACGGCCGCGTCTGGGCGTACGACGCGGAGAACGAGCAGATCACCATCCTCCACAACGCGGACCCGCGGAGTGACATGGACGGGCTGGCGGCGGGGCGCGTCCGGGCTCTCGTCATCGCCGAGCACGGCGACGGCACGGAGATGGCGATCCTCGGGGAGGACGGCGCCCGCACGCCGTTCCTGCGGATCCTGGGGCACGGCGGGCCGGAGGTCACCGGCCCGGCCTTCTCACCCGACGGCGCCCGGCTGTACTTCTCGGCACGGCACGGCGGCGGCTCGTCCGCGGCGGATGTCACCTACGAGATCACCGGCCGCTTCCGCCGCTGATCGCGTCGCCGCGCCCGCCGACCGGGCAAAGGCCGGCGGCGGGCGTCAGGACGCCCAGTCACGCGCGCGGTCGACGGCCTTCTTCCAGAGCGCGTAGGCCGCGCCGTCGCCCGGGCCGGGCTCGAAGCGGCGGTCGAGCCGCCAGGTCGCGCGCAACTCCTCCTGCGAGGACCAGACGCCCGCGCCGAGTCCGGCGAGGAACGCCGCGCCCAGGGCCGTCGTCTCCCGCACGACCGGGCGCTCGACCGGGGTGCCGATCTGGTCCGCCTGCAGCTGCATCAGCAGGTCGTTCGCGCTGGCCCCGCCGTCGGCCTTCAACACGGGCACGGGGAGGTCCATCGTCTCCACGATGTCGCGCACCTCGAAGGCGATCGCCTCCAAGGTCGCGCGCACGAGGTGCGCCCGCATGGTGCCGCGCGTGATGCCGAGAATCGTGCCCCGCGCGTCCGGATCCCAGTACGGCGCGCCGAGGCCGGTCAGGGCGGGGACGAAGACCACGCCGCCCGAGTCGGGAACCGTCCGGGCGACGGCCTCGGTCTCCGCGGCGCTCTGGATCACGCCCAGGCCGTCGCGCAGCCACTGGACGGCGGCGCCGGTGACGAAGACCGCCCCTTCGAGCGCGTACGTCATGGCGCCGGAGGGCGCCTGCCAGGCCACCGTGGTGAGCAGCCCGGCCGCCGAGCGGACGATCTCGTCCCCGGTGTTGACCAGAATGAAGGAGCCGGTGCCGTATGTGCATTTCACGTCGCCGGGCGAGAAGCAGGTCTGGCCGAACAGCGCGGCCTGCTGGTCGCCCGCGACCCCGCTGATCGGCAGGTCCAGCCCGAGGAACGCCTTCGGGGACGTGCGGCCGATCTCTCCGTAATTGGGGACGAGCTCCGGCAGCGCCTTCTCCGGCACGCCGAACAGGTCGCACAGCTCCGGCGACCAGGCGCCGCGCGTGATGTCGTACAGCAGGGTCCTGGACGCGTTGGACGGATCGGTGACGTGCCGCTCGCCGTTCGTGAGCCTCGCGATCAGGTACGAGTCCACCGTCCCGATCGCGAGGTTGCCCGCGTTCCACGCCCTCGGGTCGTTCTCGGCGAGCCAGGCCAGCTTGGTGCCGGTGAAATAGGGGTCGAGCCGCAGGCCGGTCAGCTCCGCCACCCGCGGCTCGTGCTCGCGGAGCCGCTCGCAGACGTCCGCCGAGCGGCGGTCCTGCCACACGATCGCCCGGCGCGGCGCGGCCAGGGTGGTCCGGTCCCACAGCACCGCGGTCTCCCGCTGGTTGGTGATGCCGACGCACCGTGGCGGCGTCGCGGCCCCGTCCAGCGCCGTACGGCAGGCGGCCAGCGTCGCCTGCCAGATCTCCTCGGGGACGTGCTCGACCCAGCCGGGCCGGGGGAAGTGCTGCGCGAACTCCTCATATCCCCGTGACTCGATCCGGCCGTCCTCGGACACCACCAGGGCGGTGACCCCGGTCGTTCCCGCGTCGATCGCCAGGACGCTCACCGCGCCTCCTTCACCGGCACGTTGGCTACTGTGGATGTTGGGCGGATAGTAACCCGCGGGTCCGCCGCCCGGGCAGCGCGCGCATACGCGGACGCCCGCGTGGGGCCCGGTGCGGGCGGCGGCGTGACGCCGATCCGACGCGAGCCGGAGGCGCCGGGGAGGCTGACAGAGGAGCGGCGCGCGGCCGGTCGCCGGAATCCCGGCGTGGCGCGGATCCACTCGTTACGCTTGATCATCGAACTGGACGTTTGGTCTAGACCATTCCTGCCGCCTCGGGCAGAATGCCTTGCATTGACGTGCTGGAGAGCCGGCATCGGTCTGGCCGTGAATCCATCTGGAGGAACCCGTCATGCGTATCGGAGTGCTGACCGGAGGCGGCGACTGCCCCGGCCTGAACGCCGTTATCCGCGCGGTCGTCCGCAAGGGCATCGGAGTCTACGGATACGAGTTCGTCGGCTTCCGTGACGGCTGGCGCGGCCCGCTGGAGGGCGAAACCATGGAGCTGGGCATCCCGGCGGTGCGCGGCATCCTGCCGCGCGGCGGCACGATCCTCGGCTCCTCCCGCACGAACCCCATCAAGATCGAGGGCGGCGTCGAGCGGATCAAGGACAATCTGGCCGCGGCGGGCGTCGACGCCCTGATCGCCATCGGCGGCGAGGACACCCTCGGGGTCGCCAAGCAGCTCTACGACCGGGGCGTTCGGGTCGTCGGCGTGCCCAAGACGATCGACAACGACCTCAACGCGACCGACTACACGTTCGGCTTCGACACCGCGGTGAACATCGCGATGGAGGCCATCGACCGCCTCCACACCACGGCCGAGTCCCACCACCGCGCCCTCATCTGCGAGGTGATGGGCCGTCACGCGGGCTGGATCGCCCTGCACGCCGGCATGGCCGCGGGCGCCAACGTCATCCTGATCCCGGAGAAGCCGTTCGACATCGACCGCGTCTGCGCCTACGTGGAGTCCCGCTTCAAGACCCGTTACTCGCCGATCATCGTCGTCGCCGAGGGCGCCCACCCGATCGAGGGCCAGATGGCGCTGCAGGCCGGCGAGCTCGACGCGTTCGGGCACGTACGCCTCGGCGGCATCGGCGAGGTCCTCGCCCAGGAGATCGAGAAGCGTACCGGCAAGGAGGCCCGCACCACGGTCCTCGGCCACATCCAGCGCGGCGGCACGCCGACCGCGTACGACCGGGTCCTGGCCACCCGCTTCGGGCTCGGCGCCATCGACGCCGTCCACGAGGGCGACTACGGCAAGATGATCGCCCTGAGCGGCACCGACATCGTGCGGGTCGGCCTCGACGCGGCGACCGCCGAGCTCAAGACCGTTCCGGCCTCGCGCTACGAGGAGGCCGAGGTCTTCTTCGGCTGACCGGGCCGACAGTCCAGGCGAGCGGTCGCGCGTCGCCGGTCTCACGAGCGGGCCGGTCCTGGTGAGAGGTGACCGGTCTGGCAAGAGGGGCCGCCCCGGGGTTCTGGGGCGGCCCTTCGCCTGTCCGGGCGCCGGGCCCCTCCAGGCTCGCGTCCGCAAGCCCGCGTCTTCCCGGGGGTAGGCCTCCGACCGTGACGCTCTTGGGTGAGCGGCCGCCGTCAGTCGTGTAGGCGGTGTTGGTGGTATTGCGGCTCGCGGGGGAGGGGCGCGGTCGATCCGGCCCGCCGCTCGGCCAGCCACTCCAGCAGCTTCGCCTCCGCGCGCAGCTCGCGTTCGGAGGGGGCGAGGATGGCCGACAGCAGCATCACCAGGGTGAACATGCTGATGAGGACCAGCAGCGGCACCAGGAAATCGATGGCCGGGGCGCCGGGGACCATCCCCGGATCGGGGTCGAGCCGCACGCTCATCGCGAACATGCCGGTGTAGTGCATCCCGCTGACAGCCACCCCCATGATCAGCGCTGCCCCGGCGGTCGGGAGCGCGCCCCGTACCCGCGTCGTGAACCACAGCGCGGTCGTCGCCGCCGCGACGGCGATCAGCACCGAGCCTGCGACGACGCCGAAGTCGTAGCGGACGTGCCCCGGCATGTTCATCGCGGCCATGCCGACGTAGTGCATGCAGGCGACGCCGCCTCCGGTGAGCAGCCCGCCCGCGAGCAGCGGTCCGAGCCGTACGCCGCCGTACGCGACGAGGAACAGGCCGGCGCCCACCACGGCCACGGCGAGGAGGGCCGAGGCGACGGTGAGTGGGATGTCATAACGGATCGGGACGTTCCCGACGTTGAACCCCATCATCGCGATGAAGTGCATGACCCAGATCCCGGTGCCGCCGATCGACACGGCGCCCCCGGCCAGCCAGCGCACCCGGGCGCCGCCGATCGCGAAACGGGCACGCGCGGTCAGCATCAGCCCGAGCATCGATCCGATGCTGGACATCACGTACGCGAGCACCGGCGTGAGCAGCCCGTACGCGAAGTGGTTTATGTGTGCCATGAATTCACCTTTCGGTAATTCGGGACACCGGGAGTATGGCAACGGGGCGGCATTTGCGAATCTATAGGGGGATATTTAGGGGGATGGGGAGGGAGAACTTTTGTTCTGAGGGAGAAGGAGTTTCGCGCGTGTGGATAAATGCGCACTCCGAGTGAGGTTCGGTTCACATTTCTCGTGCGGTGATCGCGAAGCCCGGCTCCGGCCGGTAGGGGAAGCCCGAATTTCTCTCACATTCGATGGTGCCCGGTTCACGTCGACCGGTCGGCGACGAACGTGCGGTGATGGCTGGCAGGGGCGACGATTCAGCGGATCCGGTCCTCGAATGCCGACGGGAAACCCGCTCTCGCCGCACCGAATTCCGGGTTCGGGTTCGATCGCAGGACGCCGACCGATGAGTCGCGAGCTGCCGGCCTCTGGTAGGTGAATGCGCGTTTGATCGGACGATCCGCGCCTGCCCCGGCCAAATGCGCGACCGGGCTCCGCCGACCTGATCCGGCTGCCCGGAAATCACCTCGGGGCGTGGGGTGGCGGGAGAGTGCGGCGCGGAGGAGGGGGTTTGCGGAGGCCGGAGCAGCCCCCGCCGGAGCGCCTACGGACCTCGGCCTGGCCGCGCGCACTCATGCGCCGCAGAGGGGCGCCGTGACGAACGCGCGCCGTCATGTACGTGCCGGGGAAGGGCGGAGACGCGGGCCGCCGGGGACCGTGCCCGTGGACCGGTCGTCTCGCCGAGGGCGGACGAGGGGCGTGCGCGGACTAAAGTAGCGGGATCGCGGCGTTGTCCCTTGCCGGGCCGGATTCCGGTTCGCCGCAGCCGCCCGTACCCGCCACACTTGCGGTAGTCGTACTGTCTCGAACCGCTTCGCCGGAGGTAACACAATGTCCGTGACGGCCATGTCGGCCCTGGGTGAGCCCTGCGTGCTGCTCAAGCTGGGCGAGGTCGTCCTCAAGGGCAGGAACCGCGAGCTCTTCGAGAGCCGGCTGCGCTCCAACATCAAGGCCGCGCTCAAGGAGTTCACGGTCGACATCCGGCAGCGGCACGGCGTGATCGCGCTGTTCCTGCCGAAGGGCACGTCGGTGGACGTCGCCGAGGCGGTCGCGCAGCGCGTGTCCGAGGTGCCCGGCCTGGTGCGGGTCAACCTCGCCTGGCGCGTCGCCAAGACCCCCGAGGCCGTGACCGAGGCGGCCATCGAGCTGATCAGGGACAGGGACGAGGTCGCGCGTAAGGCGTCCTTCGCCGTGCGCTCGCGGCGCAGGGACAAGCGCTTCCCGCTGCGCTCCAACGAGCTGGACCGCCTCGTCGGCGGCAACATCAACGACACGTACGGCCTGCCGGTCGATCTGAGCAAGCCCGAGCTGACCGTCTTCATCGAGGTGGACCGGGACGAGGTCTTCGTCTTCACCGACGGCCTGCCCGGCCAGGGAGGGCTGCCGGTCGGCTCCAGTGGGCGGGCGCTGGTCCTGATGTCCGGAGGCATCGACTCGCCGGTCGCCGCCTACCGCATGATGCGGCGCGGCCTCCGGGTGGACTTCCTGCACTTCTCCGGCATCCCGTTCACCACGTCCGAGTCCATCTACAAGGCGTACGCGCTGGTCCGCCGGCTCGACCGGTTCCAGGGGAAGTCGCGCCTGTGGGTGGTGCCGTTCGGCAAGGCCCAGCAGTCGATCAAGGCGTCCGGCCAGGACCGGCTCGCCGTGATCGCGCAGCGGCGCCTGATGCTGAAGACGGCGGAAGAGGTCGCCCACCGCATCCACGCGGAGGCGCTGGTCACCGGCGACTCGCTCGGGCAGGTCTCGTCCCAGACGCTGACCAACATCACCGCCCAGGACCACGCGGTCGCGATGCCCATCCTGCGGCCGTTGATCGGGCTGGACAAGACCGAGATCATGGCCGAGGCGCGCCGGATCGGCACGCTGGAGATCTCCGAGCTGCCGGACGAGGACTGCTGCACGCTCCTCGCTCCGCGTACGGCCGAGACCCGGGCCAAGATCGAGGACCTCAAGCAGATCGAGAAGCGGCTCGACGCCGAGGAGCTGGCCGTCCAGCTCGCCGACTCCCTGCAGGAGTACAAGCTCGAAGGCGTCTGACCGGGCCGGTGCGGTGGCCCGGTCGTCCGGGTCAGAAGGACGGCTCCCGATAGCTGTAGATGTCGTCGAGGTCGTACAGCGCGATCTCGTCGGGGGCCTCCTTCGCCGCCTGGCGCAGGTGCTCCGAGAAGCCGTGCATGGAGAAGATCGCCAGTATGGCGTTCTCCGCCTTGTGGTCCTTGGCCAGCAGCGCCCGGATGTGGCGAAGGCGCTCCAGGTCCTTCAGGCCGCGCGGCCGCTCGGTCGCCTTGGTCTCGCCGATGGCGGTGATCGTCGAACCCTTGGGGCGGCCACTGGTGTTGTGAGCGAGACCGATGTAGTCCACCTCGTGGGTGGTCCGGTTGGCCGGGTCGGGCACCAGCGCCCAGCCGTCCGAGCCGAGGTCGGTCCGGTTGTACAGCAGGCGGAACGCGCTCCACGTGGCGGTCTGCTCGAACGCCGGGCCGATCACCTGGGAGCGGAAGCTCTGCTGCGCGTCCCGCCAGGCGTCCTCCGGAGTCGTCACCCCGCGCACCAGATCGCGCATGCGCGACTCGACCACGGCGTGATGGAAGCGGACGATCGGGTCGTTCAGCCGGAACAGGTAGTCGCGGGGCCGTAGCAGGTCGCGCCACTCCTCGACGTACCGCATGGCCACCAGCCGGGCGACGATCCCGTCGGTCTCGTCCTTGGAACGGCCGATGGCCCCGCCGATCTTCGTCAGGGTGGTGTTGCCTTCGGAGATCGCCTTCATCGCCTGCCGGTAGATGTCCTTGTCCGTGATGCGCGGGTCCTCGCGGAGCAGGCGATCGATCTCGTCCTCGGTGAAGAAGTCCGGCCGTGGCCGGAGCAGTGCGTCGGCGAGCCAGGCGTCCAGTTCCTCCATCGTCTGCGGAATCGGGAGCCCCGTCAGTTGCAGAAGCGGATTCCGATAGCCCGGAGCGCCGCCGAGCGCCGCGAAGAGGGTGAACGCCACCCGGCGATCCTCGATCCCCCAGAACCGCGCCATGTCGACATGGTCGAATGGGTCCATGGTCAGCTTGAAGGTGAGGCGGCCGAAGAGCGGCCGGGAGCCGTGACCGAGCTCGTGGATCACCGACATCGCCGAGCCGCAGAGCAACATGCGCCCCTCGATGAGCCGGTCGTAGTAGCCGATCCAGAGGCCGGGCTTGCCGGGCTCGCCGCGCCGGAACGAGCTGGTGTCGTAGATCGACTTCACGATCGATTGCAGGTCCGGGGTGTCCCGCAGCAGATAGGGGAACTCGTCGATCACGACGGGGGGTATCCGATTTCCCTCGCTCCTGCTGAACGTCGCGTCCATCGCGATCTTGAGTAGCCAGTCCCAGGTGTCGTACGCGGCGACGGACAGAGCCGACAGTTCGGCGGCCCGAGAGGGGTCGTAGGTGATCAGTTCCTTGCGGAACCGCTCCTGGGCTTCGGCGAGCGTCTCCTCGAGGCGCGCCTCGAAGTAGAACCCGCCGGTCGCGACGGTGAAGTGCTTGAGAAGGTAGGACTTCCCGGTACGGCGGCGGCCGGCCAGTGCGGCCACCCCCGAGCCCGGGGTTCCGATGGGAGAAGGCCGCGCGAACCGCTCCAGGATCTCCCAGTCCTCGTCGCGGTCAACGATGTCGTCAGGTTTGGGCAACATGCGGGCAGCGTATTTTCCCGGCTCGGCCGTCCGCTGGGATTCCAGGAAACCCTTCCGACCTGCGGTTATATGCGGATTTCGCGACGAATGTGCCCCGCCGGTCGGTACGGCTCGCCGCTTGTGGCGCAAGCCGTACCCGCTCGTCCGCGGCCGGACGGTCGCACATTCGGAAGGTCAGGGGCGCGAGACCACGCGGTGGCGGGCCGCGCCCCGAGGCGAGTCGGAGATCACGCGGGCACCGGGACCGCGTGAGTGGCGTCGGCGAGCGTACGGCCCAGTAGCGGGGGGAACTGGCGCATCACCCGCGCGAGCTCGCGCAGGTCGCCGTTGACCAGGGCCTGGGGGCCGTCGCAGAGCGCCTGCTCGGGGTGGGGGTGGACGTCGATGATCACGCCGTCGGCGCCGACCGCGATGGCCGCGCGGGTGAGCGGCAGGACGAGGTCACGGCGGCCGCCCGAGTGGGACGGGTCGATGATCACGGGGAGGTGGGAGAGCCGCTGCGCGACGGGGACCGCGGAGACGTCCAGGGTGTTGCGGGTGGCGGTCTCGAACGTGCGGATGCCGCGCTCGCACAGCACGATGTCGAGGTTGCCACGCTGGGCGATGTACTCGGCCGACATCAGCCACTCTTCGATCGTGCCGCTCATGCCGCGCTTGAGCATGACCGGCTTGCCCGCCGCGCCGACCGCCTGGAGCAGCGCGAAGTTCTGCGTGTTGCGGGTGCCGATCTGCAGCATGTCCGCGTAGGACGCGACCAGCTCGACGTCGTGGGCGTCCACCACCTCGGTGACGATCGGCAGGCCGGTCTTCTCGCGTACGTCGGCGAGGATCCGCAGGCCCTCCTCGCCCAGCCCCTGGAAGGCGTACGGCGAGGTGCGCGGCTTGAAGGCGCCGCCGCGCAGCAGGGTCGCGCCCGCGGCCTTGGCCATCTCGGCCGCCTCCAGGGTCTGCTGCGGGGTCTCGACGGCGCACGGGCCCGCGATCAGCGTCACGGTGTCCGGGCCGATCGGCACCCCGCCCACCCTGACGGTCGACCGTTCCGGGTGGTTCTCCCGGCTGACCAGCTTGTACGGCACGGACACGCGCATGACGTCCGCGACGCCGGACATGCCGCGCAGATTCAGCGTCGCGAACCGTTCGACGTCGCCGACCAGCCCGATGATCGTCCGGCTCACGCCGCTGCTGACGAACGCCTCGCCGCCGGCCGTGGCGACGAGCCCGACGATCGACTCGATGTCGCCCTGGGTCGCCTCGGACCCCATGACGATGACCATGGTCACTCCTAGTGGGTGCTGTCGTTTTCCTCGCGAAACGCGAAAGGCCCCGGGTCCGTGTGGACCCGGGGCCTTTCGTTCGCCTTGGCTGTCAGCGCAGCGCTAAGGGGCGAGCGGTCCCTGCGGGTCCGTCGCCATACCAAAACTCAGCGGTACGCATGTCACGCAATATAGCGCATGCCCGGCAGCGGGTGAGACCGTTCATGATCGCGAATGGCTTTCCGGTCGCTGGCGGGGTCCCGGTGCCGGTGAGGTGAACGGCTGGTGGCAGGATGGCGACGTGCCGGAGATGCCCGAAGAGGAGAACCGTCTGCCCCCGGGGCAGTACATCCCACGCGGCCGGCCCGTCATCCACTACGGCCGGGTCCCGGCGTTCCGTCCCGAGAGCTGGCGTTTCCAGGTCTTCGGCGCGACGGCGTCGGGTGACACGCACATGCTCGGGTGGGAGGAGTTCGCCGCGCTGCCCAGGACCGCGGTCATCGCGGACTTCCACTGCGTCACCAAGTTCTCGATCATGGGCAACGAGTGGTCGGGCATCGCGGCGCGGACGCTGATGGAGCACGTCCCCCCGGCCCCCGGCGTACGGCACATCATGATCTGGGCCGAGTACGGCTACAGCGCGAACATGCGGATGAGCGACTTCGACCGCGACACCACGCTGTTCGCCACCGCGCTGGACGACAAGCCGCTCACCCCTGAGCGAGGCTTCCCTGTACGCATCGTGGTCCCGCACCTGTACGCCTGGAAGAGCGTGAAGTGGGTGCGCGGGATCGAGTACCTGACGGAGGACCGGCGCGGCTTCTGGGAGGAGCGCGGCTATCACAACCTCGCCGACCCCTGGCGCGAGCAGCGGTACTCCTACCAGGAGGAACCGGGCGAGGGTCCTCCCTGACGGGCCAGGTGGCGCTCCGCTTCGTGTTCGCCTGACCACTGTTCGTCGTTGAATCCCTTGCGGGTCCGGCGGGCGAGGCGGCACGGTGGTGGCCATGCTGCGTGTTATGGCCGTCGACGGCGAGACGTCCGCCTTGTCGGAGCTCGTCTACCTCCTGCGCCGGAACGAGCGGATCGAGCACGTCACCACCGCACAGGACGGGCTGGCCGCGCTCCACATGATCGTGACGATGCTGGGCGCCGGTGAGCGCCTCGACGGAGTCTTCCTCGACGTCCGGCTGCCCGGGCTGGACGGGTTCGAGCTGGCGAAGATGATCGCCGGCTTCCCCGGGCGGACCCGGCTGGTCTTCGTCACCGCCCATGACTGCGCGGTCCGCGCGTTCGAGCTGGAGGCCGTCGATTACGTGCTCAAGCCGGTACGCCCCGAACGGCTGGCGCAGGCCGTGCGGCGACTCTCTTCGGCGGCCGAGGCGGTGGGCGGTGAGGAGGAGGGCATCGACGTCATACCCGTCGAGTTGGGCGGCCGCACCAAGTTCGTACAGCGCCAGGCCGTCTGGTACGCCGAGGCGCACGGCGATTACGTGCGGCTGCACACCGTGGACGGCACCTACCTCGTACGGATGCCGCTGGCGGCGCTCGAACGTCGCTGGGGCGGCTCGGGCTTCGTCCGCGCCCATCGCAGCACGCTGGTGAACGCGCGGCATGTCAGCGAGCTGCGCTACGACGGCGGCCGGATGGTGCTCCAGGTGGGCGGTGCGGTCCTTCCCGTGAGCAGGCGGCACACCCGCCAGGTGCGCGACCAGCTCGTCCGGCGCTTCCGGGTGCCCACCTCGACGCTCGGCTCGATGTGACCGCCGGGAGCTCTTCGGCGGCGAGGGAGGGTGACCGTTCGTCGCGCCAGGTGTGCCGCCGGTCCCGACGGGGATGGCCGCGCGTCGCGAAACAAGGACCGCTCGTCCGAACTCCGGTCGCGAGCACGGCGCGCCGCCGTAATCTCTCCGTCATTGCAAGGCCACGCCGCGTAGCTGAACGAAGTTCGTGACCATGCCGCGCGGATGCCGGGCGAGTCCTCATTGGGGATGAGGGCACTGGGAAATATCCGAAAATGCCGTATAAGTCGGCACTCGTCGGATATGGCTTGTCGTGGGATCCGCGAAAGCGGTCCGGCCATCGGGGGCGCCGGACCGCGAGCGGGCTCCCGTGCGGTCCGTGTATCGGGGACCGCCGGGCGGTGTCAGCCGCTGGTCGCCGACTCCCGGAGCTTCTTCAGCAGCGCGATGTTCTCCCGGTCCTTGTCCGCCTTGCCGGGCGTCTCGATGCAGAGCGGCACCCCCGCGGTCACGGGGTGGCGCATGATCTCGGCGAAGGGCTCCGCGCCGATGTGCCCGGCGCCGATGTTCTCGTGGCGGTCCTTCTTCGAGCCGCACACGTCCTTCGAGTCGTTCGCGTGGATCAGCTTGAGCCGTCCGGGAGCGGTCGCGTGCAGCGCGTCGAGCGTCGCCGCCACCCCGCCGGGCGCGGCCAGGTCGTGCCCGGCGGCGTAGGCGTGGCAGGTGTCCAGGCAGACGCCCACCTTGGGGTGGTGCTCCAGCGCCTCCAGGTAGGGCCCGAGATCCTGCACGGTCGCGCAGAGCATCTGCCCCTGCCCGGCCATGGGTTCGAGCAGCAGGTCCGGGCCGCCCTCGGGGATCTCCTCCAGCAGCGGGAGGAGATGCTCGTGGATCTGGCGCATGGCGTCGTCCCGCGACTGGCTGACCGCGGAACCGGTGTGCACCACCACTCCGAGGGCGCCGATCTGGGCGCCACGCCGGAGCGTGTGCCTGATCACCGCCACGGAGTTGTCCAGGGTCGCCGGGGTGGGCGAGCCGAAGTTCACCAGGTAGGGGGCGTGCGCGAAGACCGGCAGTTCGGACGCGGCGAGCTTCGCGTCCTCGGCCGGGTCACCGTCGTTCAGCGCCCAGGTCCGCGGGTTGGTGACGAAGACCTGGGCCATCTCGGCGCCGACGTCGGCCGCGTAGCGCAACCCGCCGGTGGCGAGACCGCCCGAGACGGAAACGTGCGCGCCAATCGCATTTCTCGAGGTCATGATGGCTCCAGCCTAGTGTCCTGACCGGCAAGATTTGCCCGGAAGGAGCGGTGTCCGGGGTGGTGCATCGCAAGGCGGAGGAGGAGGCCGTAGCGGAGCCTACGGCCGACGACGACAACGCCGCGAGGTGCCGCCCTGGGCGACGCGACGGGGCAAAGATTGACGGGAGGGGCACTTAGTGTCCTGGCCGGCAAGATTTGCCCGGAAGGGGCGGTGTCCGGGGTGCTGCGTCGCGCGACGCTCCGCCGCCGGTTCCCGAGCATTTGCGGCAACGGGCGCACCCCGGCCGGGACACGACTGAGCGGTTGTCCGTCCGCGCTGCTAGACCCGTCCTCCGCGGCGATGTTGACTGCATGCATGCGAGAACTCAGCCAGGAGGAACTGCGCTCCTGCTGCGCGTCCACGACCTGGATGGACGCCGTCGCGGCGCGGCAGCCGTACGCCGACCTCGCCGCGCTGGTGGAGGCCGGCGAGGCCGCGGTCGCGGCGCTGGACTGGGCCGACATCGTGGAGGCGCTCGGGGCGCATCCCCGTATCGGAGAGCGCGCCCTGGCCGAGCGGACGGCGGACGGCGGGCGCGCGGAGGCGTGGTCCCGGGCCGAGCAGTCCGGCGCGGCCGGCGCGTCCCCGGCCGTGCTCGACGCCATCACCAGGGGAAACGCCGTCTACGAGGAACGATTCGGGCACGTCTACCTGGTACGCGCCACAGGCAGGAGCGCCGAGGAGATGCTCGGCCTGCTGCTCGCCCGGCTCGGGAACGACGACGAGACCGAGCGGGAGATCGTCCGCGCCGAGCTGGGCGAGATCGTCCGGCTCCGGCTGGAGAAGGCGGTGACCGGCGGGTGAGCCTCTCCACTCATGTGCTCGATCTGGCCAAGGGCGTCCCGGCCACCGGCGTGCTCGTGCGGCTCTCGCGTATGACCGTGCACGGTTTCCTCGCCGCGGCCGAGGGCCGTACGGACGACGACGGCCGGATCCGGGAGTGGTCGCCGGTGAGCGCGGAGTGGGTCGAGGGGACGGACCCGCGCCCCGGCACCTACCGCCTGGTCTTCCACACGCGGGAGTACCTGGGGGAGGACGCGTTCTTCCCCGAGGTCAGCGTGGTCTTCACGATTCGCGAGCACGACGGCCACTGCCACGTGCCGCTGCTGCTCAGTCCGTACGCCTACTCGACCTATCGCGGGAGCTAATGTGATCGTCCTGGGTCCCAACCGGTACGGCAAGGCCGAGACCAGGGTGGTCAGGGTCACCCGGAACGGGGACGCCCACCGCCTGAAAGATCTCAACGTGAGCACGTCGCTGTCCGGCGCGATGGACGACGTCCACCTGACCGGCGACAACTCGGCCGTGCTCACCACCGACGCGCAGAAGAACACGGTGTACGCCTTCGCCAGAAAGCACGGCATCGGCGCGATCGAGGACTTCGCCCTGCTGCTGGCCAGGCACTTCGTGGACTCCCAGCCGTCCGTCCACCGGGCGCGGGTCGCGATCGACGAGTACGCCTGGGAGCGGAACGCCGGCTCCGGGCACTCGTTCCTCCGCTCGGGCGGCGAGGTGCGCACCTGCGTCGCCCACTACGACGGATCGGCCGCCTGGATGGTGTGCGGGCTGCGTGACCTCGTCGTGCTCAACACGACGAACTCCGAGTTCCGGGGGTTCGTCAAGGACGCGTACACGACGCTTCCGGAGACAGGCGACCGGATCCTCGCCACGGCGGTCGACGCGTCCTGGCGGCACACGGCGACGCCGCCCGACGGGACCGGCGCGGCAGGCGAAGAGGCCCCGACCGACTGGGACAAGTCGTACGAGAGCGCTCGCCAGGCGCTGCTCGCCGCCTTCGCCGGGACCTACAGCCGCTCCCTGCAGCAGACGCTGTACGCCATGGGAGCCCGCGTTCTCGCCGACTGCCCCGAGATCTGCGAGGTACGGCTCTCGCTGCCGAACAGGCACCACTTCCTGGTCGATCTCGCGCCGTTCGGGCTGGACAATCCCGACGAGGTCTACCTCGCGGCCGACCGGCCGTACGGGCTGATCGAGGGGACGGTCCTGCGTGACGACGCGCCCCCGGCCGGCCCGGCCTGGGAGTGACCGCCATGGACTTCCTGCGCCCCGCCACTTGGGAGGACGCCCTGGCGATGAAGGCCGCCAGGCCGGACGCGACGCCGATCCAGGGCGGCACGGACGTCATGGTCGAGATCAACCTCGACAAGGGGCGCCCGACGGCGCTCCTCGACCTGAACCCCGTCGCCGAGTTGTCCCGATGGTCCTGGACGGCCGGTCCCGCCCCGATGCTCCGCGTGGGCGCCGGTGTCACGTACACGCGGTTGATCGCGGAACTGGGCGGGTGGCTGCCGGGGCTCGCCCAGGCGTCCCGTACCGTCGGCTCGCCGCAGATCAGGAACAGGGGCACGCTCGCGGGCAATCTGGGGGCGGCCTCGCCCGCCGGAGACGGCCATCCGCCGCTGCTGGCGTCCGGCGCGCTGGTCGAGGCCGAGTCGGTGCGCGGGACCCGGCTCATCCCGATCGGCGAGTTCTACACGGGCGTGAAGCGCAACGCGCTGGAGGGGGACGAGCTGATCCGCGCGGTCCACGTCCCCCCGGCCGCCGGTCCGCAGTGCTTCGCCAAGGTCGGCACGAGGAACGCGATGGTGATCGCGGTCTGCTCCTTCGCCGTCGCCCTCGACCTCCGGGCGCGGCGCGCGGGCACCGGGATCGGCTCCGCAGCCCCCACCCCGCGCAGGGCCCACGCGGCCGAGGAGTTCCTCGCCGGAGAGCTCGACTGGGACGGCGCGGGACCGGTCGATCCCGCGCTGGCCCGCAGGTTCGGCGAACTGGTCGCGGAGGCGGCCGCGCCCATCGACGACGTGCGCGGCCGGGCGGACTATCGGAGGCACGCCCTGGCCGTGATGGCGCGCCGGGCGCTCGGCTGGGCGTGGGCGGAGCGGGAGGTCTGATGCGGGTGAACGTCCACGTCAACGGTGAACCGATGGTCGCCGACGACCTCTGGGAGGGGGAGAGCCTGCTGTACGTGCTGCGCGAGCGGCTCGGCCTGCCCGGCGCGAAGAACGCCTGCGAGCAGGGCGAGTGCGGATCGTGCACCGTCTACCTCGACGGGATCACGGTCTGCGCGTGCCTCGTGGCGGCGGGCCAGGCCGAGGGGCGCGAGGTGGTGACCGTCGAGGGGCTCTCCGAGGGACGCGCCCGACGGCGCGGCGGCGCTCACGACCGGAACCCGCGGCCGGACCCGGACGCCGATGGCGTCGCCGGGCCGCGGCTCGACGGGCTGGACGAGGTGCAGCGCTGCTTCGTCGAGGCCGGAGCCGTGCAGTGCGGGTTCTGCACGCCCGGGCTGATCGTGCAGGTTCACTCGCTGATCGCGAGCGCCTCGCGGGTGCCCGAGGACGCCGAGATCCGCGAGGCGCTGGCCGGCAACCTGTGCCGGTGCACCGGATACGAGAAGATCCTCGACGCCGTACGGCTGGCCGCGGAGCGCGTGCACGCCCGCGCCGCCGCGGAGGACGCGCGAGCCGTGCCGGGAGGGGCCGATGACTGACCGGGGACGGCCGAGCGTGGTCATCGAGAACGCGTACATCGCTCCGGTGGCCGGTGCGGAGATCCCCGGCGGCCACATCGTGATCGAAGGGGATCGCATCGTCGCCGTCGGGCCGGGCCGGGCGGACGCCGTACCGGCGGGCGCCGTGCGCGTGGACGGGAGCGGCTGCCTGGCCACACCCGGTCTGGTCAACACCCACCATCACCTCTACCAGTGGGCCGCGCAGGGGATCGCCCCTGATGGGACGCTGTTCGAATGGCTGGTCGCCAGCTATCCGGTGTGGGCCCGGATGGACGCCGAGGTGATGCACGGCGCGGCCACGGCGGGGCTCGCCTGGCTGGCGGCGTCGGGGTGCACCACGACGACCGACCACCACTACATCTTCCCGAAGGGGCGCGGCGACCTGTTCGACGCGGAGGTCGAGGCGGCCCGCGCCGTCGGCCTGCGGTTCCATCCGTGCCGGGGGTCGATGGATCTCGGCCGGTCACAGGGCGGTCTGCCGCCGGACGAGATCGTGGAGGACATCGACGAGATCCTCGCCGCCACCGAGGACGCGATCCGGAAATATCACGATCCGTCCTTCGGGGCGATGCTCCGGGTCGCGGTCGCGCCCTGCTCGCCGTTCTCGGTGAGCGGCGAGCTGATGGTCCGCTCCGCCGAGCTCGCCCGCTCCCACGGCGTACGGCTGCACACGCACATCGCCGAGAGCCTGGACGAGGACGACCACTGCAAGGAGCGGTTCGGGGTCCTGCCGGTGGAGTACCTCGACCAGCTCGGCTGGCTCGGGCCCGACGTCTGGCTGGCGCACTGCGTCCACCTGACCGACAAGGATGTCCGGCGGTTCGCCGAGACCGGCACCGGCGCCGCGCACTGCCCGTCGTCGAACGGCCGTCTCGGCTCGGGCGTCGCGCGCGTACCCGACCTGCTGCGCGCCGGAGTTCCGGTCGGCCTCGGCGTGGACGGCGCCGCGTCCAGCGAGATGACCACGATGGCGGGTGAGATGCGGACCGCGATGCTGACGCAGCGCGCCCGCCACGGCCCGCACGCCCTGACCGCTCGCCAGGCGCTGGAACTCGCCACGCTGGGCGGGGCGCGCTGCCTCGGCCGCGCGGCGGAGATCGGGACGCTGGAGCCGGGCAAGCTGGCCGACGTCGCCCTGTGGCGGATGGACGGTTTCCTCGCCGCGATCGACGACCCGGTGGTCGCCCTCGCGTACGGCGGCTCGCCGCCCCTGGCCCGGCTGCTGGCCGGCGGACGGACGCTGGTCGAGGACGGCGAACTCCGCACCGTGCCCGCGGCGGAGGCCGCCAGGGCGGGGGCGGCGGCGCATCGGCGCCTGACGGCCGCGATCCTGTGACGGGCACCCGCCGGTCATCGCCGGGCGCCGCCGTTCGACGATGATGGATCGTCAACGTTTGCTATCTTTCGCCGGACTTTGGAGAGCAGTTATGAGGGACCACGTCGTCATCGCGCCGGACAAGTTCAGGGGGTCGCTGACCGCCGCCGAGGTCGCCGCGCGGGTGGCCGCGGGGCTGGGCGACGTGCCGGCCCTGCGGATCCCGGTGGCCGACGGCGGTGACGGCACCGTGGACGCGGTCGTCGCCTGCGGCTTCACCCGGGTCGAGGTCGAGGTGACCGGCCCCGTCGGCGATCCCGTCCGCGCCTCCTACGCCGTCCGGGACGGCATCGCCGTGATCGAGCTGGCCGAGGCGTCCGGCCTGCGGCGGCTGCCCGGCGGGCCCGCGCCCCTGACCGCCACGAGCTACGGAACCGGCGAGCTGATCGCCCACGCCGTACGGCACGGCGCCCGCGAGGTCGTGCTCGGCCTCGGCGGCAGCGCATGCACGGACGGCGGCGCGGGCATGCTCCAGGCGCTCGGCGCCCGGCTGCTGGACGAGAACGGCGAGGAGCTGCCGCCCGGCGGAGCCGCCCTCCGGAGGCTCGCGACCATCGACATCTCGGCCTTCGGCTCCGGCCACGCTCACGGGCATGAACACGGGCATGAACACGAGCATGGCCACGAGCATGGCCACGGGTATGAGCACGGGCATGAGCACGGGCATGAGCACGGGCATGAGCACGGGCATGAGCACGGGCATGAGCACGGGCATGAGCACGGGCATGAGCACGGGCACGATCACCGGCATTCCGGGCGGGGGCTCGCGGACGTCGAGTTCGTGGTCGCGAGCGACGTGGACAACCCCCTCCTCGGCCCGCACGGAGCCGCGGCGGTGTACGGCCCGCAGAAGGGCGCCGAGCCCGAGGACGTGGCGGTGCTGGAGGCCGGACTGGCCCGGCTCGCCGCCGTCGCCGCGCACACCCACGGCGTGGTGGGGGCGAGCGAGCACGACGGGGTCGTCCGCGCGATGGGCGTCGCCGGACGGCCCGGGGCCGGGGCGGCCGGAGGCGTCGGTTTCGCCGCGCTGGCCTTCCTCCACGCCGAGATCAGCCCCGGCATCGAGTACCTCCTCGGCCTGCTGGAGTTCGACCGGCACGTCGAGGGCGCCCGGCTGGTCATCACCGGCGAGGGGGCGCTCGACGCGCAGTCCCTACGTGGCAAGGCCCCGCTCGGGGTGGCCGCGGCGGCGGCCAAGCACGGCGTCCCGGTCGTCGCGGTCTGCGGCCGCCGGTCCATCTCGGACGAGGACCTGCGCTCGGCGGGTATCTCCCGGGCGTACGCGCTGACCGACCTCGAACCCGACGTCGAGAGGTGCATGGCCGAGCCGGGGCCGCTGCTGGAGCGCCTGGCCGCGCTCATCGCGTCCGACCACCTGCCACCGTCCGCCGGCCGCGGCGGTCACGACGAAGCCAACGGAGGTTCCGCATGATCCGACCCGGTCCGTCCCGCCATGACTGAGCCCCTCGCTCCCGGGGCGGCGGAAGTTCCCGCGCCGGGAACGCCCGGGGGCCCACTGCCCGGCGAGCCCGAGTTCGACCTGGTCGTGCGGTCCCGGCGGGTGGTCACCCCGGAGGGCGTGCGGCCGCTCGCGGTGGCCGTACGGGACGGGAAGATCGCGGCGCTGCTCCCGCACGACTCGCTCGAACACCGGCGGGAAGGGGCGGCGCGGGAGACGGTGGACCTGGGGGAGGTGGCGCTGCTTCCCGGCCTGGTCGACACCCACGTCCACGTCAACGAGCCGGGCCGTACGCACTGGGAGGGGTTCGCCTCGGCCACCAGGGCGGCGGCCGCCGGGGGAGTCACGACCGTGGTCGACATGCCGCTCAACGCGCTGCCGCCCACGGTGAGCGTGGCCGCCCTGGAGATCAAGCGGCAGGCCGCCGAGGGCCGGTGCCACGTCGACGTCGGCTTCTGGGGCGGAGCGGTTCCCGGCAACGAGGGTGAGCTGGAGCCGCTGCACCGGGCCGGGGTCTTCGGCGTCAAGTGCTTCCTCTCGCCGTCCGGCGTGGACGAGTTCCCCGCCCTGGACCGCGCCGGGCTGCGGGAGGCCCTGCGGACGCTCGCCTCGTTCGACGGGCTGATGATCGTCCACGCCGAGGATCCGGCCCTCCTCACCGACCCGCCCGGCCCGGCGTACCGGGACTTCCTGGCATCCCGTACGGCGGAAGCCGAGCGCAGGGCCGTCGCGCAGGTTGTCGAGCTGGCCGCCGAGACCGGCGCCCGCGCTCACATCGTCCACGTGTCGTCCGCGTCCTGCCTCGACGTGCTGCGGGCGGCGCGCCGGGACGGCGTGCGGATCAGCGCGGAGACCTGCCCGCACTACCTCACCCTGACCGCCGAGGAGGTCAGCGGGCCCGCCTACAAGTGCTGCCCTCCGATCAGGGAGGCCGCCAACCGCGACGGCCTCTGGCGGGGACTCGCCGACGGGCTGTTGATGGGCGTCGTCTCCGACCACTCGCCGTCCCCGCCCGACCTCAAGGCGCCCGACTTCGCCGCCGCCTGGGGCGGGATCTCCTCGCTGCAACTCGGTCTCCCCGTCGTCTGGACGTCCGCGCGAGAACGCGGCTATGGCCTGAGCGAGGTGGCACGGTGGATGGCGGAGGGGCCGGCGGCGCTGGTGGGCCTGCCGTACAAGGGGGCGATCAGGCCGGGAGCGGACGCGGACCTGGTCGCCTTCGACCCGGAGGGGCGGTTCACCGTGGACGCCGCCGCGCTGCACCACCGGCACCCGGTGACGCCCTACGACGGCAGGACGCTGACGGGGGTCGTCGTCCGCACGTGGCTGCGCGGCCGACCGGCCGGCGGCGGCGCCCCGCGCGGCCGGCTCCTCGCCCGGGAGGGGATGGGATGAGAGGGCACGGCAGGCTCCCCGACCTCGCGCTCCGCACGTACGGAGGCTCGGTGGTCGCGGCGAGCGACGAGTCGTTCGCCGCCAAGGAGGCGCTGATCAGGCCGGGGCGGCCGGAGTTCCGTCCCCGCACGTTCGGCGCCAAGGGCCAGGTCTACGACGGGTGGGAGACCCGCAGGCGGCGCGAGCCCGGTCACGAATGGGCCGTGGTACGGCTCGGCCTGCCCGGTGTGATCAGGTCGCTCGTGATCGACACCGCCTGGTTCACCGGCAACTATCCGCCGTTCGCGTCCGTCGAGGCGTGTACGGCGGACGGCTACCCGGCGCCGGACGAGCTGACCGGGTGGGTCGAGATCGTGCCGCGCGCCGCTCTCACGGGCGACACCGTGCACGAGTTCGAGGTGACCGACCCGCGGCGGTTCACGCACGTGCGGGTGAACGTCTTCCCCGACGGCGGTGTGGCCCGGCTGCGCGTGCACGGGGAGGTGGTGCCGGATCCGCGGCTCCTGTCCGGGCTGACCGTCGATCTGGCCGCGCTGGAGAACGGGGCGCGCGTTGTCGCCTGCTCGGACGAGTTCTACTCCTCGCCCGAGAACGTGCTCGCGCCGGGGCTCGCCAGGAACCAGGCCGAGGGCTGGGAGACCGCCCGCCGGCGCGACGGAGGCAACGACTGGCTGATCGTCGCCCTCGCCGGGCCGGGCACCGTCGCCGTGGCCGAGCTGGACACCACGAACCTCCTGTACAACGCCCCGGGCGCGGCCGCGCTGCGCGGCATCGACGGCCGGTCGGCCGCGCTCGACGACGAGCACGCCTGGTTCACCCTGCTGCCGGAGACGCGGCTCCAGCCCGACACCCGGCACCGGTTCCGCCTCGACGACGACAGACCGCTGACCCACGCCCGGATCGACATCTTCCCCGACGGAGGGCTGGCCCGGCTGCGGCTGCTCGGCTCCCTGCTCTCCTGAGCGGAAGAGCCCGCCCACCCCGGCTTCGCGGGACGGACGGGCTCCTCAACGGTGGGCGTCAGTGCCAGAGGATGACGGTCGTCCCCCGAGGCTGGTCACCGGTCGGGTTCTGCCCGAGGACGCGCTGCCCGCCGGCCAGGGCGCGGGTCTCCACCGCGAACCCCGCGGCCTCCAGCTCGCCCTTTGCCTCGCCCACGTCCTTGAAGAGCACGTTGGGGACGGTCACGAAGTCGGGGGCGGAGATCGACGGGTCGGTCTCCCACGGCCAGTGCCAGCCGTTGTCCGGCCCCCTGGAGACGGTCAGCCGTACGCCGGCACCTCCGGCCACCGGGGCACCCGCGGCCGGATCCTGCGCGATGACCGTACCCGGCGGGTTGGCGTCGGCCGCCTCGTCGACCTGGACCTGGAAGCCCCGCTCCTGGAGGAACTGCACCGCCTGGTCCTTCATCATCTTCGAGACGTCCGGCATCAGCAGGCCGGCGCTGACCACCAGGTTGATCGTCTCGCCCTTCCTGACCCGGCTGCCGACCGGCGGCTTGGTGCCGATGACGGCGTCGCGTTCGACGGCGTTGTTGGAGACGGTGCTCACCTGGCCGACCTCCAGGCCGGCCTCGGCGATCTTGACCTTGGCGTCGCCCACGCTGAGCTTCTCGACGTTCGGCACCGGGACGGTCTCCGGGCCCATGGACGCCACGAAGGTCAGCTGCGACCCCTCCTCGACCTCGCTGCCGGGAGCGGGCGAGATCTCCAGGACCAGGTCCTTGCCGACCTTCTCGTCGAACCTGGGCTCCCCGAGCTTGACCACGAAGCCCGCGTTCTCCGCCTGCTGGCGGGCCGCCACGATCTGCTGGTTCAGCAGGTTGGGAACCCGTTTGGTCTCCACCCGGGAGAACCACCAGCCGCTGAACGCGATGCCGCCGAGCATCACCACGACGAGGCCGACGAGCAACCAGGTCGATCGCCGTTGCAGTCGGGGCTTGCGCGTCTCCGTCGTCGCGATCTCGTGCTTCGGCTGGATCATGGTGTGCGCGGCCAGGTCCGATCCGCGGGTGGCGTACGACGTCGTGGCGGCGCCCGGCGAGCCGTGCATCCCCGGCGAACCGTGCATCCCGGGCGCTTGCCTCCCGGGCGAGCCGTGCATCCCAGGCGTCTGCATCCCGGACGCCTGGATCCCGGATGCCGGCATCCCAGGCGTACTGTGCCTTCCGGGCGACGAGGGGTGCGTTCCGGGCATGCTGTGCGTGCCCGGCATGCTCTGCGTTCCGGGTGCGCTGTGCACGCCGGACGTCCTGGACACCCCGGGATGGCTGTGCGTCCCCGGCATGCTGTGCGCGCCGCCGGCCGTCCTTCCCGGAGCGCCCGGCGCCGCGCCCCGCCCGGCCGGCCCACGCGGCATCGTGCGATGCGTCTCGACGGCGGCCACCAGCATGGCGGTCGCGTCGGCGGGGCGGCGTGCGGGGTCTCTGGCGGTGGCCGCGGCCACCAGGGCGTCGACCTGCGGAGGGATGCCGGCGACGATCGAGGACGGCGGGGGCACGCTGTCGTGCACGTGCCGGTAGGCGATGGACATCGGGGTCTCGCCCTCGTACGGCTGACGCCCGGTGATCAGCTCGAACAGCATGACCCCGGCCGCGTAGACGTCGCTGCGGGCGTCCGCGACCCCCGAGGTCACCTGCTCGGGCGACATGTAACCGATCGTGCCGATCATCATGCCGGTTTTGGTCTGGTTGCTCGCCTCGACGGCCCGGGCCAGGCCGAAGTCCACGACCTTGACCCGGCCGTCGTCGGAGAGCAGCACGTTCTCCGGCTTGACGTCCCGGTGGATGAGCCCCGCCTGATGGGCCGCGCCGAGGGCGGCCAGCACGGGGATCATGAGTTCGAGCGCTTCCCGGGCGGGCAGCGGACCGCGCGAGCGCAGCACGTCGCGCAGGGTCTTGCCCGGCACGTACTCCATCGTCAGATAGACGGTGGATCCGTCCATGCCCTGGTCGAAGACCTGGACCACGTTGGGGTGAGACAGGCTCGCGACCGACTTGGCCTCGCCGATGAACCTCTGGACGAACTTCGGGTCCTCGGCCAGCGAGCGGTGCATCACCTTGAGGGCGAGCATCCGGTCGAGCCGGGTGTCCTGCGCCAGGTAAACGGAGGCCATGCCGCCCCGGGCGATCCTCGACTCGACGCGGTAACGTCCGTCGAGCAGCTGCCCCACCAACGGGTCGGTTAACGACGTGTCCACCCGCCTGAGTTTACGGGTCCTTTGTCACGGGTAGGCCCTTTCGGCTACGAGACTGTGACCGAATTGGACCGTAATGCGGACCTTGGGGCGGAACGTTATGCGAACCCCGGCAGCGAGGGGGAGGACGCCTCCGCATACCGCCGCCGGGGGATCCGGCCCGCCAGCCGCGCCATCCGTCCCGCCTCGACCGCCGAGCGCATCGCGGAGGCCATGAGCTCCGGCCGCTGGGCGCGCGTCACCGCCGTCGCCAGCAACACGGCGTCACAGCCCAGCTCCATCGCCAGCGCGGCGTCGCTCGCGGTGCCCAGACCCGCGTCGAGGATCACCGGGACCGACGCCGCCTCGACGATCAGCTCGATGCTGTGCGGGTTGCGGATGCCCAGACCGGACCCGATCGGCGCGCCCAGCGGCATCACCGCCGCGCACCCCGCCTGCTCCAGCCTGCGGGCGAGCGCCGGATCATCCCCGATGTACGGCAGCACGACGAAGCCGTCCGCCACCAGCCGCTCGGCGGCGTCGAACGTCTCGATCGGGTCGGGCAGCAGGGTCCGCTCGTCGGAGATGACCTCCAGCTTCACCCAGTTCGTCTCCAGGGCCTCCCGGGCCAGACGCGCGGTCAGCACGGCCTCGCCCGCGGTGAAGCAGCCCGCCGTGTTCGGCAGGACCTTGATGCCGCGCCGGCGCAGCACGTCGAGCACCGACCCCTGGACCGCCGGGTCCAGCCGCCGCATGGCGACCGTGGTCAGCTCGGTGCCGGACGCCTCGAGTGCCCGGTCGAGCACCTCCAGGGAAGGGGCGCCGCCGGTGCCCATGATCAACCGGGAGGAGAACTTCTCCCCGCCGATGACCAGCACATCGTCCTCGTCGTTCACCGTCATCCTCCCTGCACCGCCGTCAGCACCTCGACCCGGTCGTTCTCGGTCAGCGAGGTCGACTCCCAGGCGCCCCTGCTCACCACCACGTCGTTCACCGCCACGGCGACGCCGCTGGTCATCGCCGTGAGCGTACGCACGGCCTGTGCCACGGTCGTGCCGTCGGGCAGCTCACCGGCGTCTCCATTGATCGTCACCTTCATCGCAGGCCCCTTTCCGGATCGCAGGACCGGACGGCGTCGGGCACGTCGCCGCCGGTCAGGAACGCCGTAACCGCCTCCGCGGTGACCGGCGCGAGCAGTACGCCTCCACGGTGGTGACCGGTCGCCGCGATCACGCCCCGCGCGACCGCCGGGCCGATCAGCGGCAGGTTGTCGGGCGTGCCGGGCCGGAAACCGACGGTCGTCTCCGCCAGCTCCAGCTCCGTGATGCCCGGGACCAGCTCGCGCGCGTCGCGCAGCAGCTCGTAGACGCCGCCCGCGGTCACCCGATCATCGAACCCCAGCTCCTCGACGGTGGCGCCGAGCGTGATCTCGCCGTCGCCCCTGGGCACCAGGTACGCGGGCGACCCGTGCACCTTCCCTCGTACGCACCGGCTCAGGAAGTCCTTGGGGCCGCGCAGCCGCAGGATCTGGCCCTTGACCGGCCGCACCGGCAGACCGGGCGCGAGCGACGCCGACCAGGACCCCGCCGCGATCACCACACGGTCCGCGGTCCGCTCCTCACCCGACGCCAGCCGTACGCCGCGGGCCTCGCCCCCGTCCACGACCAGCTCGGTCACCCGGTCACGCACCAGCGTGCCGCCCGCCCGCTCGAACGCCGCCAGCAGCGCCCGCATCACCAGACGCGGATTCACCCACGCGTCGCCCGCGGCCAGCAGCCCGCCGCGCACCGACGGCGACAGCATCGGCTCGAGCTTCCGGCACTCGCGGCCCGTCAACCGTTCCACCGGCAGACCGAGCGTCTCCTCGAACGCCGCGAGATCCTCCAGGTAGGCCATGTCGTCCGGGCCGTACGCGACCTCGAGCGTGCCCTCGGCGCGGTAGTCGATATCGACACCGCTCTCCTCCTGCAGCTCGTCCCGGAAGGACGGCCACTTCTCCAGCGACGCCAGCCCCAGCCGCAGCAACGGCTCCTCGGTGTACGTCACCTCGCTGACCGGGGCGAGCATCCCGGCCGCCGCGTGCGACGCCCCTGCCCCCGGATCCGGATCCACAACAGCGACGGAAAGGCCGCCCCGGACGGCACGCCAGGCCGCCGACAGACCCACCACGCCACCGCCCACGACGACCACTTCGTAGCCACGCACCTTGCGCTCCCTTCGCCGGCATTACCCGGATCAGGTGTTCTGGCGGTCGAGAGCTGTCACACGGTCGCGCTCGGGGTCCTCGTTCGCTTCGCGGGAGGCTCGTTCCTCGCCTGCCACTTCGCTCACTGCGGCCCTCGCCGCTCCGTACGCTCTCCTCTCAGCCCGGCTCACCGGGCTCCCGCGCGTCTTACGCCTCAAGACTAGTCTTGATCGGGAGTGTCACGCACAACACGGTCGATGCCGCTCGTGCGGGCTACTTGCTCAACTCGTTACCAAATCTCCATTGGCGGGTGCCCCGGTGGCCGATCTAGGGTCAGGGCGTGGATCACGTCGTGGTGGTAGGTGCCGGCCTGGCCGGGATACGGAGCATCGAGGCCCTGCGAGCCCATGGGTTCGCCGGCCGGATCACGCTGATCGGCGAGGAACGTCATCGCCCCTATGACAGGCCGCCCCTTTCCAAGGCGGTGCTGCTCGGAGAGACCGACTCCACCGTGGTCGACTCCGACCTGGACGCCCTCGACGTGCGGCTGCTCCTCGGGACCGCCGCCAAGGGGCTCGGCGCCGGCGTGCTGGAGACCACGGAAGGGGAGCTCGCGTTCGACGGGCTCGTCATCGCCACAGGCGCCACGCCCATCCGGCTGCGCGGCGAGGGCAGGCAACACGTCCTGCGCACCATCGACGACGCCATCGAGCTGCGCTCCCGGCTCGTGCCCGGCGCCCGCGTCGCCGTCATCGGCGCCGGCTGGGTCGGCGCCGAGGTGGCCACCGCGGCGGCGAAGGCCGGGTGCGCCGTCACGGTCGTCGAGGGCGGCGAGGCCCCGCTCGCCGCGGCCCTCGGCGCCACCGCCGGCGCGTACACCACCGGCTGGTACGCCGAGGCGGGCATCGAGCTCCGGCTCGGCGCCGTGGTCGGCTCCGTCGATCCCGACGGCCTGACGCTCATGTCGGGCACCCGCATCCCGGCGGACGTCGTCGTGACCGGGGTCGGCGTACGTCCCGCCGTCGACTGGCTGAAGGGCTCGGCCGTGGAGCTCGACAACGGCGTCGTCGTGGACGAGCACCTGCGCACCTCCGTGCCCGGCGTCGTCGCCGTGGGCGACTGCGCCAACTGGTGGTCGCGCAGGTCCGGCAGGCGGATGCGGGTCGAACACTGGGACAACGCGCTCGGCGCCCCGGACACCGCCGCCGCCAGCCTGCTCGGCGAGGACGCGGTGTACGACCCCGTCCCGTACTTCTGGTCGGAGCAGTTCGGACGGATGGTGCAGTTCGCCGGATGCCGCGACGGCGGCCGCCTGATCCTGAGAGGAAAGCCCGAATCGGATCGGAAGTGGGCGGCCTGCTGGCTCACCGATGACGATAGGCTCGCCGCCGTGCTGACCGTCGACCGGCCCCGCGACCTCGTGCAGGGACGGCGGCTGATCGAGGCCGCGCGACGGATGGACGTGGCCCGGATCTCCGACCTCGCCGCCCCCCTCCGCGACTGCGTCCTGCCCTAGCCGCGGAGGCTTTCCGGCGGCCCGGCGGCTGATCCGCGCCGGGCCGAAGGAGTACGGTCGGCGGACGGGAAGAGAACGCCAAATGGCCGTCGCGTCGGGCCATGAGGCGCGCCAGGCTTTACCGGGCGCTCCGCAATCGAGGTGTTTTGCGGCGGCCACCTGTGGTAATCGTGGATTTGTGACGCTTACTGTTGCGCAGATCGACAGAGAGACCGACCAGCTCGTCGGGGAGTGGCTCCCCCTCTCTGCGGTTGCGAAGAAGCTCGGACTCAGCATCGGCCGGACCAAGCAGCTAATCAAGGACAAGAAGCTCGTCGGCGCCCGCAGGGGCTCCGGGGAGCCACAGATCCCGGTGAGGTTCCTGGGCCCGGACGACGTGCTCAAGGGACTGCCCGGCACCCTCACCGTGCTGGCGGACGCCGGATACGACGAGGTCGAGTCGATCCGCTGGCTCTTCACAGCGGACGACTCGCTTCCAGGGGCGCCGATCGACGCGATCAGCGCCGGACGGCACACCGAGGTCAAGCGCAGGGCGCAGGCGCTCGGATTCTGACCGATTCGCCGGGCGTGGCATGGTAGTGGGGTGAATCTCCGAAAGCGGCTGGCCGACGCCCGGCTCTACCTTTGCACCGACGGCCGGCGTGGCCGTGGCGATCTGCCCGAGTTCCTCGACGCCGTGCTGGCCGCCGGTGTGGACATCGTCCAGCTCCGGGAGAAGGGGCTGGAGGCGCGCGAGGAGCTCGCGCTCCTGGAGGTCTTCCGCGAGGCCTGTGATCGGCACGGCGCGTTGCTCGCGGTGAACGACCGCGCCGACGTCGCCCGCGCCGCGCGCCCCGACATCCTGCACCTCGGCCAGGACGACCTGCCGGTCCCCGTCGCCCGGGAGATCCTCGGGCCGGACATCCTGATCGGCAGGTCCACCCACTCGGCTGACGAGGCGACCGCGGCCGCGGCCGAGCCCGGCGTGGACTACTTCTGCTGCGGCCCGATCTGGCCGACGCCGACCAAGCCCGGCCGTCCCGCTCCCGGTGTGGCGTTGCTGGAGCACGCCTCCCGGCTGGACACGGACCGGCCGTGGTTCGGCATCGGCGGCATCGACCTCGGCAACCTCGGCGAGGTCCTCTCCCACGGCGTGCGCCGGGTCGTCGTCGTACGGGCGATCACCGAGGCGGAGGACCCTGCGGCGGCGACGGCCGAGCTGCGCGCCCGCCTCGACGCCGTCCCTTTCTGAGGGCCCTCCGGCCTGCCGTCAGGTGCGGCGCGTGGTGGCGGCGACGGCCAGCGCGCCGAGCGCGTCGCGCGCCTCGGCCTCGATCGGCGCGTGTTCGAGGGATCGGAGCGCGTCGTCGAGATAGCGCTTGATCATGTCCTCGCACTGGGCCAGCGCGCCGGTCTCCTCGATGACGAAGCGGAGCTGCGCCACGCCCTCCCCGTCCAGCTTCGGGTCGCCGAGCAACGTGCGTACGACCTCGGCCTGGGAGTCGGTGGCGGCGGCGAGCGTCCGCGCGATCAGCATGGTGCGCTTGCCCTCACGCAGGTCGTCGCCCGCGGGCTTGCCCGTCTCGGCGGGGTCGCCGAAGACCCCGAGGACGTCGTCGCGGAGCTGGAACGCGATGCCGACCTTCTGGCCGTACTCGACGCAGAGCCGGTCGATCCACGGGGTCACACCACGCGTGGCGAGGACGAGACCGAGCCGCAGCGGCTGCTCCACCGAATACTTGCCGCTCTTGTACAGGGCCACGCGCAGGGCGCTCTCGAAGGTGCTCTCGCCCTTGGCCTGCTCAAGCAGATCGAGGTACTGCCCGAACATCAGCTCGGTGCGCATGTGGTCGTAGACCGGCTGCGCGGCGGCCAGGGCCTCGTCGGGCACGCCGCTGGTCCGCCACATCTGCCCCGACCAGATGAGGAGGAGGTTGCCGAGCAGCACCGCCGCGCCCTCGCCGAACTGCTCCGCCGACCCGTGCCACCCCGACTCCGCGTGCAGCCGCTCGAAGCGGCGGTGCGCCGCGGGCATGCCGCGCCGCAGGTCGCTCGCGTCCATCACGTCGTCATGGATGAGCGCGCTGGCCTGCAGGAGTTCGAGAGAGGCGGCGGCGCGGTAGACCGCCGGGTCGTCACCGCCGCCGGCCGCCCGCCACCCCCAGTGGCAGAAGGCCGGGCGCAGTCTCTTGCCGCCTGCGATGAAGTCGTCCACGGTGGACAGCAGTACGGCGAACTGGGGGTCGTCGAAGAACGGTCGCTGCTCGTCGAGGAACCTTCGTAGGGATCGATCCACTTCGGAACGTACGAGGTCGAGCGGGGCGGCGGACGTGGTCATGCCCTTGAGCGTAACCGGCATAGACCGAACAGTAGAGGCCTGGGAGGCATAAGTGGAGAAAGGTAACAAAGCAACCGCGTTTCGTCCGCATCGTGAGAGGCCACGCGGCAGCCGGAGACCAGGACGGTAGCCTGGTCACCATGGCTTTGGGTCTCCCGTCACGACTTCCGGACCGCGTCCCCACGATCCGCGAGCTGCTCGCGAAGGGGGAGCGGTCGTTCTCGTTCGAGTTCTTCCCGCCGAAGAACGACGAGGGGGAGCGGCAGCTGTGGCGCGCGATCCGCGAGCTGGAGGCGCTGCGGCCCACCTTCGTGTCCGTGACGTACGGCGCCGGCGGCAGCACGCGCGACCGCACGGTCGAGATCGTCGAGCGCCTCGCCCACGAGACCACGCTGACCCCGGTCGCGCACTTCACCGCGGTCGACCACTCCGTCAAGGAGCTGCGCCACCTGATCGGCAGGTTCGCCGACGCGGGCGTGCGCAACATCCTGGCCGTACGCGGCGACCCGCCCGGCGGCAACCCGCTGGACGAGTGGGTCAAGCACCCCGAGGGCGTGGCGTACGCCGAGGAACTGGTCCGGCTGATCCGCCAGTCCGGCGACTTCTGCGTGGGCGTGGCGGCCTTCCCGTACAAGCACCCCCGGTCGGGCACGATCGAGTCGGACACCGACTACTTCGTGCGCAAGTGCCAGGCCGGCGCCGACTACGCGATCACGCAGATGTTCTTCCGCGCGGAGGACTACCTGCGCCTGCGGGACCGGGTGGCCGCCAAGGGCTGCGCCACGCCGATCATCCCGGGCGTCATGCCGGTGACCCAGATCAGCACGATCGCCCGTTCCGAGCAGCTGTCGGGCGCCCCGTTCCCGCCGGAGGTGGCGGCCCGGTTCGAGAAGGTCGCGCACGACCCGGCGGCGGTGCGCCGCCTCGGCGTCGAGCACGCGGCGGAGATGTGCCAGACGCTGCTCGACGAGGGCGCGCCGGGCATCCACTTCATCACCTTCAACAGGTCGAGCGCGACCCGCGAGGTCTTCCAGGCGCTCGCCGCGAGCCCAACCGCGCTCACCGCCTGACTTCCTTCCTGCTTTCCCGGCCCAGGCCGGGCCCGCTCCCGGCGGCCGATCACGCGGCGGCCGCCCGCGCGTTCTCGTGGTGTGCGGCCGGTGCGCAGAGTTGGGGGCTCGCGGTCAGGCCCGGCCCCTCGGCGGGAGAGGGAGCCTGGTCCCGGCGATCGCGTAGCTCTCGTGGCTGCCGGGAAAGGCGAACTCCGTCATGAGGTCGACGAAGCCGATGTTCCGATAGAGCCGCCGCGCCACCGTCGGGGCGTCGTGCGTCGAGAGCACGGCCGTACGCTCCGGCCGGCCCTCGCAGATGGTGTGGATCAGCCGGCGGCCGACGCCCTTGCCCTGGTGGCCGGGGAGGACGTGGATCTCCGCGATCTCCAGCGCGTCGCCGAACCACTCCTCGGTGGTCGCGCCGCCGGACTGGTCGGCCAGGGATCGCGCCACGATGTCGTGCCACCATTGCCCCGGCATCCCGTGGAATCCATAAGCAAAGCCAATGATTTCCGGATTTTCCGCGAGAACGCAGATGAAATCTGGATATGTCGCGTGGTTGCGCATAATGCCGAGGCGGCCGGAGAACTGGTCGGGAGGCGGTCGCATGGCGGCCATATAGATGGTGAGGACCGTGTCGAGCACCTCGACGAACTCGTCAGGGCCGATCCGCCGCAGCTCGATCATCGCGCATCCGGGGCGCAGGCCCCGCCCCTCCGGGCGAGGGGAGCGCCCTCGTCGTACCCGTCCGGTCCCGTGGGCTCAGGGGATTCCGCGATGGCCAACGCACGTCTGCTTTCTGGTCGGGAACCCGGCGGGAGCACCGTGTCCGTGGCGGAAGGAATCGGGGCCGCCGCGATTCCGACCGCCTTTCTGCGAACCGCGCGCGACGGCCTCGGCGGGAGGGCCGGGCGCTGTTCCCCGGCTTTCAGCCGCGGAAGGACACCGATTTCCGCACATTAGCAAAGCCGTTTCCCGTGCCGCCGTCCGGCGAGAACTCCGCTGACGGCCCGCGTGGCGGCGGCGCCGGCGACGATCCAGGAGCGCCGCCGCCATCGGCGTCGTCCGCGGTGCTCCGGCGTTCAGGCCGGGGAGCGGGTCACTCCACCTCGGCCGCGGTGCCGCCGGTGATCCTGATCAGCTCGTCGAACGAAGTGGGGAAGACCGTGTGCGAGTGGCCGGCGGCGGCCCAGACGACCTCGTGCTTGGCCAGCCAGGTGTCCACCAGCGTGCGTATGGGGGCCGGATGGCCCACCGGCGCCACGCCCCCGATCGCCTGCCCGGTGTGAAGGCGGACGAACTCCGGCGTGGCACGCCGTACCTTGGCGGCGCCCACGAGTCCCGCGATCAGCTCCGTGTTCACCCGGTGCGCGCCGCTGGTGAGGACCAGGAGCGGCGCGCCGTCCGCGTCGAAGATCAGGCTGTTGGCGATCGCCCCCACCTCGCAGCCGAGCTGCTCGGCGGCGGCTGCGGCGGTCGGCACGGATTCGGGAAAAACCACGACATCACCCTCGACGTCATGGGAGCGCAGGACCTCTGTCACACGGGCGACGTTCGGATGCAACTTTTCGAGCATCAGGCAACTCTAATCAGGTGGACACGCCATGGGCCACGCATTACCACCCAATGGCGAGTACCCGGGATTATCGCTTCCGTGGGTTAATGTCCATTGATCGAACACTGGGAGACAACTGAAAGGGTTGGTCCGAATGGGGGCTCGACGGTGGGCTGCCGCCGCGACGCTCGTCACGGTGGGGGCCGTGACGGTCGCGGGCTGCGGCACGGCTGGAACAGGACAGGCGAAAACGGACGCTACACGGCCGGTGGCCGCCACCGCGCCGGTCTCGGTGCCGGTATCGGCGCCGGTCCGCATGGAGCCCACGCGCGTGACGCCGGTGGCGGTGACGACCGGCACCGGAGTACGCGCGGCCGCCGCGGGGTTCGCGCCGTTCACCGCGCCCGGCCGGACGCTCAAGCCCGGCTCCAGGGGAACCGAGGTCAAGGCGCTGCAGGCGCGGCTGAAGGAGCTCGGCTACGTGCCCGGCCCGCTCGACGGCCAGTACGGCGGGACCACCCAGATGGCGGTGTGGGCGTTCCAGAAAGTCCAGGGCATCACGCCGACGAGCACGGTGGCGAGCCGCACCTGGCGTGCGCTGGAGAACCCCAAGGCGCCCAAGGTCCTGGTACCGCGCGGCAAGCCGGACCGGGTCGAGGTCAACCTTGCCAAGCAGATCATGGTGCTGTACTCCGGCGGTGAGGCGAAGCTCATCTCGCACGTCTCCTCCGGAAGCGGGATCCCGTACACGGAGTACGCCATGTGGAACGGCAAGCGGACGAAGTTCACCGGCAGCGCCAGGACGCCGACGGGCGACTACAAGACGACTTGGCGCCGGAGCGGCTGGCACCGGTCCTACCTGGGGCAGCTCTACAACCCGATCTTCTTCAACGGCGGCATCGCCCTCCACGGCGCGCTGTCCGTGCCGCTCTATCCCGCGTCCCACGGGTGCGTGCGGTTGCCGATGAAGGTGGCCGAGATCCTGCCCGGAATGCTCGGCACCGGCGTTCCCGTCCACGTGCGGGGGAAGTTCGTCCGCTGACGCGCGAGTCCTGCTTGTCCAGGTCGATCACCGGGCCCGGGGCGTCTCGCCCCGGGCCCGCGTCGTGCTCCGGATCGCGCGCCGCCCGGGAAGCCGCGCCGGGGCGTCAACCTTCGGAGGGATTTCCGGTCGCCCTGACGACGACCGTCCACTCTCGAAAGCCCTTGCCGGTAGGCCTTTCCGCGTTTCCGGTGGTCAGCGATCGTGCCGCGGCCGCATGACTCAGTCGAACCCTTGTTCGCCACGATGCTTGACAGTGAACCTGGTCGAATTTATGTTCGAGGCGGTGAGTGCGGGACTCGCGGCTCGCACTCACCCCGTTGGATGCCGTGCCTTCGTCGTCGGCGGAGACGAGCGCGGTGCGGTCCACGGCGTGGGCCGGACGGGGAGAGGGGAAGCTCCTCGTCCGGTCGCCGTGACAGATTGTCGGTGCCGTCTGCAAAGGTGATCTCACCGGCGAGCAGCGCCGGAAGCCACGACTCAAGGAGGCGGGCGTGACTGGACAGGTCGATGACCGCAGGAGCGGGCCCAAAGTCCCACAGGCTGTTCTGGCGCATCTCGCGGACGCCCGTGCCTGCCTGGCGGACGCCATCGGAGGCTCCGCGCCGGCGGACAGGTACGTGTCGGCCCATCTTGCGGCGCTCAAGGCGGCGGCGGCCGTGCTGGCCGCTCGTCCCCGGCCCATGGACGGTCGGCGGCGTCGGCTGCGCAGCGCCTGGGAGCTGCTGCCCGAGGCCGAGCCCAAGCTGGCGGATTGGGCCGCGTTCTTCGCGGTGAGCGCCACCAAGCGCGCGGCGGCGGAGGCGGGGATGACCCGCGTGGTCAGTCAGCGCGACGCCGAGGAGCTCATCGCCGAGGCGGACAGGTTCGTCGGCGAGATCGAGACTCTTCTCGGGGTGCCGGGCCAGTCGGCCCTGCCCATGGCGGGATGAGCGGCGGCTGTCGCGCCTGAGCCCAGAGCGGTCGGCGCGGTCCGTGTGTCTCTTCGGTGTGTCTCTTATGACGGCGTCAGTTCTTACGACGACGCCGGTTCTCATGGTCAGGGCCCCGAGCGGCCGGACCGGCCGGCTCGGGGCCCATAACGATCGCGCGTGTTCAGTAAGGAACGGCGGCGTCGCCGGTCAGAAGGACTCCACGGCCCGGCGGGCCTCCGCGTCCAGCACGCCCCAGCTGATGAACTCCTCGGTCAGCTCCACCGGCGACTTGTCATAGATGACCGCAAGCGAGCGCAGGTCCTCCTGGCGGATCGACAGCACCTTGCCGTTGTAGTCGCCACGCTGGCTCTGGATGGTCGCGGCGTACCTGGCGAGCGGGCCCGCCTTGTCCTTCGGAAGCTGCGAGAGCCGCTCCAGGTCGATGACAAGCTTCGGCGCGGGCGCCAACGGGCTGGGAGCGGCACCCCCGGGGAGCAGCTCAGACACCGGAACACCGTAGAATTCGGCAAGCTCGGCCAGCTTCTGCACGGTCACCGCGCGGTCGCCGCGCTCATAGGAGCCGACCACGACGGCCTTCCACCGGCCACGTGACTTCTCTTCTACCCCGTGCAGGGAGAGCCCCTGCTGGGTGCGGATCGCGCGCAGTCGCGCGCCGAGCGACTTGGCGTAGTCAGACGGCATCGTGGGCCCCCGGCTCTCTATGTCTGTTCTCAACTTGATTCTCCTTCCTTGTCCCGTATGCACAGAACACCGGGGCGGGCGCCTGAGGCAGGCACCTTCGGTGACCGCTGCGTCGGGTTTTACCCAGGAAGGTCGCGTGTTGTGGTTACGGACAGTGACGGTAAAGCCGCCACTCGCAAAGGTCAAGCTGATTGGAAAAAAGAGCCCCAAACAGTGTTCTCCCCTCAATCCCCCCATCCGAGACTGCCTCGGCGTTTCCGGCGAGTGACGCCCAGAGCGAACGCGGGCCCTTTTGCGGCCATCGCCGCTGGCAGGAGGGGGTGACCCGGTCAGGCGCGCCGAAACCGGACTGGTAACCTGGGGCCGCCAGACACCCTTTAAGCCCCGTCCTGTGAGGCGGGAAAGGTGGTGATATCTCCATGTCCGATGCCCGAAATCAGGCCCGAGCGGTCCTAGAGGGTCCCGACATCCACCGGGCGTTGACCCGCATCGCGCACGAGATCCTCGAACGCACCAAGGGTGCGGAGAAAGTCGTGCTGCTCGGCATCCCGACGCGCGGCGCGACGCTCGCCTTCCGGATCGCGGAGCGCATCTCCCAGTTCGAGGGCGTGAAGGTGCCCGTCGGCACCATCGACATCACGATGTACCGCGACGACCTCCGGCTGCGTCCCGCGCGTCCCCTCGGCCGTACGGACCTTCCCGCCGAGGGCGTGGACGGCAGGACGGTCGTCCTCGTCGACGACGTGCTCTTCTCCGGCCGGACCGTCCGCGCGGCGCTCGACGCGCTCAACGACGTGGGCCGCCCGCGGGCCGTCCAGCTCGCCACCCTGGTCGACCGTGGCCACCGCGAACTGCCCATCCGAGCCGACTACGTCGGTAAGAACCTGCCGACCTCCAAGAGCGAGAAGGTGAAGGTCTACCTCCAGGAGATCGACGGACGCGACGCCGTACTGCTCATCAAGGGAGACGACCGGCCCGGCGCCGGCGAGACGAACGGGGAGCGGTGAGCACGATGAAGCGGCATCTGATCTCGGCGGGGGACCTGACCCGCGACGACGCCCTGCTCGTCCTCGACACGGCCGAGGAGCTGGCCCGGGTCTCCGAGCGCTCCATCAAGAAGCTGCCGACGCTGCGGGGCCGCACGGTGGTCAACCTCTTCTACGAGGACTCCACCCGGACCCGCATCTCGTTCGAGGCCGCGGCCAAGCGGCTGTCCGCCGACGTCATCAACTTCTCGGCCAAGGGGTCGAGCGTGTCGAAGGGCGAGTCGCTCAAGGACACGGCGCTGACCCTTGAGGCCATGGGCGCGGACGCGGTCGTCATCAGGCACGCCGCCTCCGGCGCCCCGCACCGCCTGGCCAACTGGGTGCGCGGCAGCGTGGTCAACGCCGGCGACGGCACCCACGAGCACCCCACGCAGGCGCTGCTCGACGCGTTCAGCATGCGGCGCAGGATGGGCCGGATCGAAGGGCTCAAGGTCGCCATCGTGGGCGACATCCTGCACAGCCGGGTCGCCCGGTCGAACGTCCTGCTGCTGCAGGCGCTCGGCGCCGAGGTGACCCTGGTCGCCCCGCCGACTCTGCTGCCCGTGGCCGTCGACACCTGGCCCTGCCAGGTCTCCTACGACCTGGACGCGGTGCTGCCGAAGTCCGACGTCGTCATGATGCTCCGCGTGCAGCTCGAGCGGATGAACGCCGCCTACTTCCCGTCCGCCCGGGAGTACAGCCGCCGCTACGGGCTGGACCGCGAACGCTTCGCCCGCCTGCACGACGACGCCATCGTCATGCACCCCGGCCCGATGAACCGAGGCATGGAGATCTCCGCCGAGGTCGCCGACTCGCCGCGCTCGACGATCGTGGAGCAGGTGGCGAACGGGGTGACCGTCCGCATGGCCGTTCTCTATCTGCTGCTGAGCGGGTCCGAGCCCGCGATCGGGGGAGACCTGTGAGCACCATTCTGATCAAGAACGCCCGCGTCCTCGGCGGGGAGCCGTGCGACATCCTCGTCAGGGACGGCGTCATCGCCGAGGTCGGCGCGGCCGCCGGCAAGGCGGGCCCGGCCGAGACGATCGACGCGACCGGCCTGATCGCGCTGCCCGGCCTGGTCGACCTGCACACGCACCTGCGCGAGCCCGGCCGCGAGGACGCCGAGACCGTCCAGACGGGCACCCAGGCCGCCGCGCGCGGCGGGTTCACCGCCGTCCACGCCATGGCCAACACCTCGCCGGTCGCGGACACCGCGGGCGTCGTCGAGCAGGTCTGGCGGCTCGGCCAGGAGTACGGCCACTGCGACGTCCAGCCGGTCGGCGCCGTGACGTCGGGCCTGGAGGGCAGGCAGCTCGCCGAGCTGGGCGCCATGGCCGACTCCGCCGCCCGGGTCCGGGTCTTCTCCGACGACGGCAAGTGCGTCTCCGACGCCGTCCTGATGCGCCGGGCGCTCGAATACGTCAAGGCGTTCGACGGTGTCGTCGCCCAGCACGCCCAGGAGCCGCGGCTGACCGAGGGCGCCCAGGTCAACGAGGGCGAGATCTCCGGCAGGCTCGGCCTGACCGGGTGGCCGGCCGTCGCCGAAGAGGCGATCATCGCCCGCGACTGCCTGCTGGCCGCGCACGTCGGCTCCCGGTTGCACGTGTGCCACGTCTCCACCGCGGGATCGGTCGAGATCATCCGCTGGGCCAAGTCGAAGGGCTGGGACGTCACGGCCGAGGTGACCCCGCACCACCTGCTGCTCACCGACAGTTATGTGGAGCGTTCCCCGGTGGGGCCGTACAACCCGATCTACAAGGTGAATCCGCCGCTGCGCACGAACGAGGACGTCCTCGCGCTGCGCGAGGCGCTCGCGGACGGGACGATCGACTGTGTCGCCACCGACCACGCCCCGCACCCGGTCGAGGACAAGGAGACCGAGTGGGCCGCGGCCGCCATGGGCATGATCGGACTGGAGACGGCCCTGTCCGTGGTCCAGGAGGCCATGGTCGAGACCGGCCTGCTCGACTGGGCCGGCGTCGCCGACCGCATGTCGTACCGCCCGGCCAGGATCGGCAGGCTGAGCGGCCACGGCAGCCCGCTGGAGGCGGGCGCGGCCGCCAACATCACGCTTTACGACCCCTCGGTCCGCACGGCGGTGGATCCGGCGGCGATGGCGTCCAAGAGCCGCAACACGCCGTACGAGGGGATGACGCTTCCTGGCCGGGTCGTGGCCACGTTGCTGCGCGGCCGCCCGACCGTTCTTGAAGGGAAGCTGGTGTGACGATGAGTGAGGAGAGCGAGACCGTGAACACGGCGCTGCTCGTGCTGGAGGACGGCAGGGTCTTCGAGGGGACGGCCTTCGGGGCCGTCGGCGAGACGTTCGGCGAGATGGTCTTCAACACCGGGATGACCGGATACCAGGAGACGCTGACCGACCCGTCGTACCACCGGCAGATCGTGGCGATGACCGCGCCGCACATCGGCAACACCGGCGTGAACGAGGAGGACCCGGAGTCGGGCCGAATCTGGGTGGCGGGCTACGTGGTGCGCGAGCCCGCGCGGGTCCGGTCGAACTGGCGGTCCACCAAGAGCCTGGACGAGTACCTGCGTGAGCAGGGCGTGGTCGGGATCGCGATGGCGGGGACGCGGGCGTTGACCCGTCACCTGCGTGAGCGTGGCGCGATGCGGGCCGGGGTGTTCTCCGGCGCGGCGCTGGCCGACGCGGACGAGCTGGTGGAGCGGGTACGACGGTCGCCCGGTATGGAGGGCGCCGACCTGGCCGGCGAGGTCTCCACGGCCGAGCCGTACGTGGTGAAGGCCGTGGGCGAGAAGCGGTTCACGGTCGCGGCGGTCGACCTGGGGATCAAGGCGATGACGCCGGAGCGGATGGCCGAGCGGGGCTGTGAGGTGCACGTGCTGCCCGCGACCGCGACCGCGGCGGACATCCTCGCGATCGAGCCGGACGGCGTGTTCTTCTCCAACGGCCCCGGCGACCCCGCCACCGCCGACTTCGCCGTCGAGGCGCTGCGCGGCGTGCTGGACGCGGGCCGGCCGTTCTTCGGCATCTGCTTCGGCAACCAGATCCTCGGCCGCGCGCTGGGGCTGGGCACCTACAAGCTCCGGTACGGCCACCGGGGCGTCAACCAGCCGGTCCAGGACCGTAGGACCGGCAAGGTGGAGATCTCGGCGCACAACCACGGCTTCGCCGTCCAGGCCCCGCTCGACGGGCCGTTCGACACGCCGTACGGGCGGGCCGAGGTGAGCCACGTGAACTTGAACGACGGCTGCGTGGAGGGGCTGCGGCTGCTCGACTATCCGGGCTTCAGCGTGCAGTACCACCCGGAGGCCGCGGCCGGGCCGCACGACGCCGCATACCTCTTCGACGAGTTCTGCGAGCTGATGGAGCGGACTGACGGCGGCCGGCCGGAGACGACGAGCGAAACGGGGGAGAAGGGTGCCTAAGCGCACGGACATCAGGTCGATCATGGTGATCGGCTCCGGGCCGATCGTGATCGGGCAGGCGTGCGAGTTCGACTACTCCGGCACCCAGGCCTGCCGCGTGCTGCGCGCCGAGGGGTTCCGGGTCATCCTGGTCAACAGCAACCCCGCCACGATCATGACCGACCCCGAGTTCGCCGACGCCACCTACGTCGAGCCGATCACTCCGGACATCGTCGAGAAGATCATCGCCAAGGAGCGGCCGGACGCGCTGCTGCCCACCCTGGGCGGGCAGACCGCGCTCAACACCGCGGTCGCCCTGCACGAGGCCGGCGTCCTGGACCGGTACGGGGTGGAGCTGATCGGCGCGAACTTCGACGCGATCCAGGCCGGGGAGAACCGGGAGCGGTTCAAGGGGATCGTCGCCAAGGTCGCCGCCGAGCACGGCCTGAACGCCGAGTCCGCCCGCAGCGTGATCTGCCACTCGATCGAGGACTGCCTGGCCGCCGTCGACCAGCTGGGCTATCCGCTGGTGGTGCGGCCCTCGTTCACGATGGGCGGCGTAGGTTCGGGGTTCGCCTACGACGAGGCCGACCTGCGGCGGATCGCCGGCGCCGGTCTGGACGCGTCTCCGACCACCGAGGTGCTCCTGGAGGAGTCGATCCTCGGCTGGAAGGAGTACGAGCTCGAGGTCATGCGCGACCGCGCGGACAACGTGGTGATCGTGTGTTCGATCGAGAACATCGACCCGATGGGCGTGCACACCGGTGACAGTGTGACCGTGGCGCCGGCGATGACGCTGACCGACCGCGAGTACCAGAACATGCGGGACGTGGCGATCGCGGTGATCCGCGAGGTCGGGGTGGACACCGGCGGCTGCAACATCCAGTTCGCGGTCAACCCGGACACCGGCCGGATGATCGTGATCGAGATGAACCCGCGGGTGTCGCGCTCCTCGGCGCTGGCGTCCAAGGCGACCGGGTTCCCGATCGCGAAGATCGCGGCCAAGCTCGCGATCGGCTACACGCTGGACGAGATCCCGAACGACATCACCCGCGAGACCCCGGCGTCGTTCGAGCCGTCGCTCGACTACGTCGTGGTGAAGGTGCCGCGGTTCGCGTTCGAGAAGTTCGCGGGCGCGGACCAGACGCTGACCACGCACATGAAGTCGGTCGGCGAGGCGATGGCCATCGGCCGCTCCTTCCCGGAGGCGCTGCAGAAGGCGCTGCGGTCGCTGGAGAAGAAGGGCTCGTCGTTCTCCTGGACGGGCGAGCCCGGCGGCCTGCGGGGGCTGCTGGAGGCCTGCCGGACGCCGCACGACGGCAGGCTGCGCACGATGCAGCAGGCCATCAGGGCGGGGGCCACGCCGGAGGACCTGTTCGAGGCGACCAAGGTCGACCCGTGGTTCCTCGACCAGCTGTACGCCATCGACGAGGTGGCCCGCTCGATCACCACGCTGGACCGGCCGGCCCTGCTGACGGCCAAGCGGTACGGCTTCAGCGACGCGCAGATCGCCGAGATCCTCGGGGTCGCCGAGTCGCGCGTACGCGAGGCGCGGCACGAGTCCGGCGTGCGTCCCGTCTACAACACCGTGGACACCTGCGCCGCCGAGTTCGCCGCCAAGACGCCCTACCTCTACTCCACGTACGACGAGGAGACCGAGGTCCCGGCCGGGGACCGGCCCAAGGTGATCATCCTGGGCAGCGGGCCGAACCGGATCGGGCAGGGCATCGAGTTCGACTACGCCTGTGTGCACGCCAGCTTCGAGCTGGCCAAGGCGGGGTTCGAGACGGTGATGGTCAACTGCAACCCCGAGACGGTCTCCACCGACTACGACACCTCCGACCGGCTGTACTTCGAGCCGCTGACGCTCGAGGACGTGCTGGAGGTCGTGCACGCCGAGCAGGCGACCGGCCCGGTCGCCGGGGTGATCGTGCAGCTCGGCGGTCAGACGCCGCTCGGCCTCGCCCAGGCGCTCAAGGACGCCGGGGTGCCGGTGGTCGGCACGTCGCCCGAGTCGATCCACCTCGCGGAGGAGCGCGGCGCGTTCGGCCGGGTGCTCGCCGAGGCGAACCTGCCGGCTCCCAAGCACGGCACCGCGCTGAGCGTCGCGGAGGCCCAGTCGATCGCCGCCGAGATCGGCTACCCGGTCCTGGTCCGCCCGTCGTACGTGCTCGGCGGGGCCGGGATGGCGATCGTCTACGACGACGACACCCTGGCCTCCTACATGGCCAGCGCGGTGCAGGCGTCGGACAACCCGGTGCTGATCGACAAGTTCCTCGACGACGCGATCGAGATCGACGTGGACGCCCTGTTCGACGGCGAGGAGCTGTACCTGGGCGGCGTGATGGAGCACATCGAGGAGGCCGGCATCCACTCCGGCGACTCGGCCTGCGCGCTCCCGCCGATCACGCTGGGCGGGTTCGACATCAAGCGGATCCGCGCCGCCACCGAGGGGATCGCCCGCGGTGTGGGCGTGCGCGGGCTGCTGAACGTGCAGTACGCGATGGCCGCTGGGGTCCTGTACGTGCTGGAGGCCAACCCGCGCGCCAGCCGCACGGTGCCGTTCGTGTCCAAGGCCACCGCCGTGCCGCTGGCCAAGGCCGCCGCCCGGGTCATGCTCGGCGCCTCCATCGCCGAGCTGCGCGCCGAGGGGATGCTGCCCGCCTCAGGTGATGGGGGGACGCTGCCGCTGGACGCGCCGATCGCGGTGAAGGAGGCGGTGCTGCCGTTCAACCGCTTCCGCGGGGTGGACACGGTCCTGGGGCCGGAGATGCGCTCGACCGGTGAGGTCATGGGCATCGACGAGTTCTTCGGCACCGCGTACGCCAAGTCCCAGGCCGCCGCGTACGGGGACCTGCCGACCAAGGGCCGGGCGTTCGTGTCGGTGGCGAACAAGGACAAGCGTTCGGTGATCTTCCCGGTGAAGGCGCTGGCGGATCTGGGCTTCGAGATCCTCGCGACCGAGGGTACGGCGGAGGTGCTGCGCCGTAACGGTGTCCGTGCCAAGATCGTGCGCAAGCACAGTGACGGGGCCGGTCCGGAGGGTGAGCCGACGATCGTGCGGCGGATTCTGGACGGGGAGGTGGATCTGATCGTGAACACGCCGTATGGGAGCCCGGGGCAGTCCGGGCCGCGGCTGGACGGGTATGAGATCCGCACCGCCGCCGTCCTGCGCGGTGTCGCGTGCATCACCACCGTTCAGGGACTCGCCGCCGCCGTTCAGGGCATCCAGCACATCGTCCGCGGCGACGTGGGCGTACGGTCGCTCCAGGAGCATGCCCGGAGGCTGAGGGACTGAGCGAGCGGAGCGGCCCGCGAGGCACGGGCGGTCCGCGAAGCGAGCGAGGGAGCGAGGCCGACCGTGAGTGCGAGGCTGAGGGACTGAGCGAGCGGAGCGGCCCGCGAGTACGGTGCTGAAGGCGCGCCTCCGGCACGACGCGGGGTCCGTGAAGTGACCGAGGGAGCGAGGCCGACCGTGAGTGCGAGGCTGAGGGACTGAGCGAGCGGAGCGGCCCGCCGGTACGGTGCCGGGGAGGCGCTCCCGGCGCGGCGTGGAGCGGGGCCGGCCGTCGGCATGCGGCTGTGGGACTGAGTGTCGCGGGACGGCGGGCCCGTGCCACGGCGGAGGTGAGGGAGTGGCCGGTTCCCCGGTGCAGGTGACGGGAACGGTGCTGACGACTCGGCGGGTGGAGGCTTACCACGCGCTGACCGTCGTGGCGCCGGCCGTCGCCGACCGGTTCCGGCCGGGCCACTTCGTCACCGTCGGTGTGGGCGGGCCGTACACGTCGATGTTGACGCGGCGGGCGTTCGCGATCCACGACGTGAAGCCGGACTACGGCGGCACGGTGGAGTTCGTGTTCAGTGTGCGCGGGCCGGGTACGGCGTGGCTGGCGGACCGCAGGGCGCGGGACACGCTGGACCTGGTCGGGCCGCTCGGGCGTCCGTTCCCGCTGCCGCGCGATCCGTGCACGTGCGTGCTGGTCGGCGGCGAGTACGGCTCCGCGTCTCTCTTCGTGCTGGCGGACGTCCTGCAGCGGCGGGGGTGCCGGGTCGACTTCGTGCTGGGCGCTTCCAGCGCCGACCGGGTGTTCGGCGCGTTGCGCGCCCGCCGGATGGGCGAGACGACGACGCTGACGACCGAGGACGGCTCGCTGGGTATGCGCGGGGAGGTGATCGACGTACTCGCGGGCGTGATCGCGGACGCGCGGGCGGACGTGGTCTACGCGTGCGGGCCGATGGCGATGCTGCGCGGGGTGACGGCGGTGTGCGTCGAGTTCGGCATCCCGGCGCAGGTGTCGGTGGAACAGTCCATGGCGTGTGGTGTCGGCATCTGCATGACGTGCGTCGTCCCGGTCATCGACGAGGACGGCGTGACGCGGATGGTCCGGGCCTGCACGGACGGCCCGGTGTTCCTGGGCGAGCGGGTCCGCTTCGACGACGTCGGGACGATCCCGTTCGACGCTCTGGGCGCTCCTGGAGGGCGGCATGGGTAGGCGTGAGGGTGTCCCGGGCCGCGCGGCGCGCGGCGCCTCCGGGCCTGAGGCGGCGCGGGGCGTGGGTGTGACGGTGTCGCTCTCGGAGGCGGCGCGAGACGCGGGTGTGACGGGTTCGCGTGCCGCGGTCTTCGGCCGGGACGGGGAGCGGCATGGCCGTTGACCTGAGGAGCTACCTGGGCCATGTGGAGTTGCCCAACCCCGTCTTGACGGCCTCCGGCTGCGGCGGCACCGGCCGGGAGCTGGCGCAGTTCTTCGACGTGACGCGGATCGGCGCGTTCGTGACCCGGTCGATCACGATGGCTCCCAGAGCCGGGCGTCCGACGCCGAGGATGGCGGAGACGCCGTCGGGCATGCTGAGCGCCGTGGGCCTTCAGGGGCCCGGCGTGGAGGTGTTCGCGGAGCGGGAGCTGTCCTGGCTGGCCCAGCGGGGAGTGCGCACGATCGTCTCCATAGGAGGCGGCAGTGTGGCGGAGTACACCGCCCTGGCCCGGCGGCTGGCCGACGCCCCGGGGATCACGGCCGTCGAGGTGAACCTGTCCTGCCCGAACGTCGAGGACCGGGGCCGGGTCTTCGCCCGGGACGGCTCGGCCGCGGCGGAGGTCGTCGCGTCCGTACGGGCCGCGACGCGCTACGACGTCCCGGTGATCGCGAAGCTCGCGCCGGACGTGGCCGACGTCGTCTCGCTGGCCCGCCTGTGCGTGGACGGCGGGGCCGACGCGCTTTCCATGATCAACGCGCCGCTGGGCATGAGCGTGGACGTCGACACCATGCGCCCGTCGCTCGCCGCCGGTACCGGCGGCCTGTCCGGGCCCGCGATCAAGCCGCTCGCGGTCCGCTGTGTCTGGCAGGTCCACGCGGCCCTTCCGGGCGTGCCCATCGTCGGCATGGGCGGCGTGATGACGGGAAGGGACGCCCTGGAGCTGGTCCTGGCCGGCGCGTGCGCCGTCGCCGTGGGCACCGCCCTGTTCCACGACCCCTACGCCTGCCAGCGCATCCTGAGGGAGCTTGAGGAGCTCCTGCAGGCGCGTGGCTTCGACCGCCTGGCCGACGCCGTCGGGCTGGCGCACAGACCCGCCGGGGCAGGTCCCCGGAACCGCATCGAACTGGAGGAGAGCTCCCTGTGACCCCCGCACCCATCGCCGTCGCCCTTGACGCGCCCGACCTGGAGACCGCGGCCCGGTGGGCGAGTCTGGTGACGCCCCACGTCTCGACGGTGAAGGTCGGGCTGGAACTCTACCTCCGTTACGGACCCGATGTGATCGACTCCGTGCGCGGGGCGAGCGGCGTTCAGATCTTCCTCGACCTCAAGCTGCACGACATCCCGAACACAGTCGCCGGGGCGACCCGCGCCGTGGCGCGGCTCAAGCCGTCCATCCTCACCGTGCACGCGTCGGGCGGGCCCGCGATGATCAGGGCCGCCGTCGACGCGGCGGGCCCGCAGACCCAGATCGCCGCCGTGACGGTCCTCACGTCGCTCTCGGAGGCCGATCTCGCCGCGATCGGCTTCGAGGGACGTCCCGACGACTCCGTGCGCCGCCTGGCGGCTCTCGCCGTGGGCGCGGGAGCCCAGGCCCTGGTCTGCTCGCCCCGTGAGGTCGCCGCGGTGCGCGCCGAGGTCGGGCCCGGGATCACGTTGATCACCCCCGGTGTTCGGCCCGCCGGCGCCGACACCCAGGATCAGGCAAGAGTAGCGACCCCGGAGGACGCGCTCGTCGACGGGGCCGATCTTCTGGTGATCGGCCGGCCCATCACGGGCTCGTCGGACCCGGGTGCCGCCGCCGCGACGATCGCCGCGGCGCTCCGCAAGGTGGACGTGTCCCGTTCGGCGGGCGCGGCCTCGCACGCACGCTGAAAGGCGCCCGGCGGGGTCCGGAGGGCCGTTGCCGGATCCTGTGGCAAAGATCATCCCAGATCTTTCCCGCGCTCGCGCCACACCCCCCCGCCGATGCCGTTCCGCGGGCCCGTCCGGGGTCCGCGCGCGGGCGCGCCGGGGCCGCTCCCCGGTCATGGAGGTCCGCTCGCCGGTCTCTCGGGCCCGCCCCGTCGAGCCCTTTCCGGCCTTCCGCGGCCCGTCGGCGTACGGCCGCCGGCCGGTCCGGGAGGCCCGTACGAGGCCCGTCACGGGCGGTCCGGGGGAGGGTTCTCCTCCGTGGCTGATGAGGCGGTTTTCATCGACAGAGTGTGATTTTCCAGGTACTCAAAGTAATAGATTCAATTTTGTGGTGAGAGAAACGTGGCTTGACGTTGCCGGAGGGGGCATGGACCAGCTAGTTTCCCCTCCCGTCCGAGTACATCGACAGAAATTCGAGGTGACCCGGCGTGGCTCTTCCTCCCCTGACTCCCGAGCAGCGCGCGGCAGCACTTGAGAAGGCTGCCAAGGCTCGCAAGGAGCGTGCCGAGGTCAAGAACCGGCTCAAGCACGGCGCGGTTTCTCTGGCTGAGGTGTTGAAGGATGGGCAGACCGATGACGTCATCGGCAAGATGAAGGTCTCGGCTCTGCTGGAGTCGCTCCCTGGCGTGGGCAAGGTCCGCGCCAAGCAGCTCATGGAGCGCCTTGGTATCGCCGAGTCCCGCCGCGTGCGGGGTCTCGGTGCCAACCAGCGCGCCTCCTTGGAGCGGGAGTTCGGCGGCGCCGAGAGCTGATCTCGGCTTCGCTAGCAAGATTTACGGGGGATATTGAGTGACCGATACGTCCTGGCCCGGCGAGGATCGGGCCCGCCAGGCAGCCGCTTCCGGCGGGTCCGGGACATGTGCCGGTGACTCCATGCCTCCACACCGCCGCCTGACGGTCCTCTCCGGTCCGTCGGGCGTCGGGAAGTCCACGGTCGTCGCCGAGCTCCGGCGGTCGCACCCCGCGGTGTGGCTGTCGGTCTCGGTGACAACCAGGAAACCCCGCCCTGGCGAAACCCATGGCGTGGAGTACTACTTCGCCGACGACGCCGAGTTCGATCGCATGATCGCCTCGGGAGAGCTCCTGGAGTGGGCCGAGTTCGCCGGCAACCGGTACGGGACGCCCCGCACGCCCGTGCTCGAACGGCTGGCCGCGGGAGTGCCGACGCTGCTGGAGATCGACCTCCAGGGCGCGCGGCAGGTGCGTGAGAGCATGCCCGAGGCGCTGCTCGTCTTCCTGGCCCCGCCGAGCTGGGAGGAGCTGGAGCGGCGGCTGCGCGGGCGCGGCACGGAACCCCCCGACGTCATCGAGCGCCGTCTCGACGCCGGTCGCGTGGAGATGGCCGCCGAGAAGGAATTCGATCTCACTCTTGTCAACACGTCCGTCCAGGACGTATGCGGTCGCCTGATAGCCTTGTTGGCCGGTACTACGGAGGCTTAGGACTCCGAGACGAACGGACGTCCACCTAGCTAGGGGAAGCATCAACGTGGCAACCAGCGGCACCTATGCGGAAGGCATCACCAACCCGTCGATCGACTCGCTGCTCGACATCGTCGACAGCAAGTACAGCCTGGTCATCATGGGCGCGAAGCGGGCGCGCCAGATCAACGCCTACTACTCCCAGCTCGGCGAGGGCCTGCTGGAGTACGTCGGGCCTCTCGTGGAGACCCACGCCCAGGAGAAGCCGCTGTCCATCGCGCTGCGCGAGGTCAGCGACGGCCTGCTCACCTCCGAGCCCATCGAGGGCTGACGGCGCTCAAGGCGCCCGCCCCGCTCGCGCGGGAGGCGCGCGGGAGGTTTCACACGTGAGATCGGTGGTCCTTGGGGTCAGCGCCGGCATCGCGGTCTACAAGGCGTGCGAGTTGCTTCGCCTGTTCACCGAGTCCGGCCACGACGTGCGGGTCGTCCCGACCCGGGACGCGCTGCGGTTCGTCGGCGAGCCGACCTGGGCCGCGCTGTCGGGCAACCCGGTGACCACCGAGGTGTGGGATTCGGTCCACGAGGTGCCGCACGTGCGCATCGGGCAGCACGCCGACCTCGTCGTCGTCGCGCCCGCCACCGCGGACGTGCTCGCCCGGGCCGCGCACGGCCTGGCGAACGACCTGCTCACCAACACCCTGCTGACCGCCCGCTGTCCGGTGGTGTTCGCGCCCGCGATGCACACCGAGATGTGGGAGCACCCCGCCACCCGGGCCAACGTGGCGACGCTGCGCGAGCGCGGCGCGATCGTCATCGATCCGGCGGTCGGACGGCTCACCGGGGCGGACAGCGGCCCTGGGCGGCTGCCCGACCCCGCCGAGATCTTCGAGGTCTGCCGCCGCGTCCTCGCTGGACGCCCCGCCGACCTCGCCGGCCGGCACGTCGTGATCTCCGCCGGGGGCACCCGCGAGGCCATCGACCCGGTCCGGTTCATCGGCAACCGTTCGTCGGGCCTGCAGGGCTACGCCCTCGCCCGTACGGCCGTGGCCCGCGGCGCGGAGGTGACGCTGGTGTCGGCCAACGTCGCACTGCCCGACCCGGCCGGAGCCAAGGTGGTGCGGGTCGAGACGGCCACCGCGCTGCGCGAGGCCGTCGTCTCCGCCGCCGGGCACGCCGACGCCGTCGTTATGGCCGCCGCGGTGGCGGACTTCCGCCCGGCGACGCACAGCGACACGAAGATCAAGAAGTCGGCGGCCGAGCCGGACCCCATCCACCTGGTGAAGAACCCGGACGTGCTGGCCGAGCTCGGCGAGATCCGCCGCGAGGGGCGCGCGCCGTCCCCCCGCGTCATCGTCGGCTTCGCGGCCGAGACCGACGACGTGCTCGCCAACGGCCGGGCCAAGCTCGAGCGCAAGGGCTGCGACCTGCTCGTGGTCAACCAGGTGGGGGAGAACCTCGCGTTCGGCACCCCCGACAACGCCGCCGTCGTGCTCGTGGCGGGCGGCGACCCCGTCGAGATCCCGCGAGGGCCCAAGGAGGATCTCGCGGACGTGGTGTGGGATCTGGTGGCCGCACGCCTCGCCTGACCGGCGCTTTTCCCCTATTCAGACCGGATAAGACGGACTTTCTGGATCTTTCGCGGGTGGCGGGGCTTCGCGGGGCCGTACCTGGTGGGGCTACACTCAGCGGAGCATTGTTGACGTCAGCAGCCGCTGCATGAGGAGCCACGAGTTGTCCCGTCGCCTGTTCACCTCCGAGTCGGTTACCGAAGGCCACCCGGACAAGATCGCTGACCAGATCAGTGACGCGATTCTCGACGCCATGCTCAAGGACGACCCCAAGAGCCGTGTCGCCGTCGAGACGCTGATCACCACTGGCCAGGTCCACGTCGCCGGAGAGGTGACGACGGAGACCTACGTCGACATCCCGGCCCTGATCCGGGACAAGATCCTCGAGATCGGCTACGACGCCTCCCACAAGGGCTTCGACGGCGCCTCCTGTGGTGTCTCGGTGTCCATCGGCGCGCAGTCGCCCGACATCGCGCAGGGCGTTGACGATGCTTACGAGCACCGCGAGGGCGAGGGCGTGGACGACCTCGACCGCCAGGGCGCCGGCGACCAGGGCCTCATGTTCGGCTACGCCTGCCGCGAGACCCCCGAGCTGATGCCGCTGCCGATCACGCTGGCGCACCGGATGGCCCGCCGCCTGTCCGAGGTCCGCAAGAACGGCACCATCCCCTACCTGCGTCCGGACGGCAAGACCCAGGTCACCATCGAGTACGACGGCGACCGTCCGGTGCGGCTCGACACGGTCGTCGTCTCGACCCAGCACGCGCCCGAGATCGACCTGCGCGAGATGCTCACGCCCGACATCCGCGAGCACGTCGTGGAGCCGGTGCTCGCCGACCTCGACATCGAGGTCGAGGGCTACCGGCTGCTCGTCAACCCGACCGGCCGCTTCGAGATCGGCGGCCCGATGGGCGACGCCGGCCTGACCGGTCGCAAGATCATCGTCGACACCTACGGCGGCATGGCCCGCCACGGCGGCGGCGCCTTCTCCGGCAAGGACCCGTCGAAGGTCGACCGCTCGGCCGCCTACGCCATGCGCTGGGTCGCCAAGAACGTCGTCGCGGCCGGCCTCGCCGACCGCGCCGAGGTCCAGGTGGCGTACGCGATTGGTAAGGCCCAGCCGGTGGGCGTGTTCATCGAGACCTTCGGCACCGAGAAGGTCTCGGTCGCCCAGATCCAGGAGGCGGTGCTCAAGGTCTTCGACCTGCGCCCGGCCGCCATCATCCGCGACCTCGACCTGCTGCGCCCGGTCTACTCCGAGACCGCCGCGTACGGCCACTTCGGCCGCGAGGGCTTCTCGTGGGAGTCCACGGACCGCGCCGACGCCCTGCGCGAGGCCGTCGGCCTCTGACACGTCCAGCAAGCGGCACCCGTCGTCTCCGGCGGGTGCCGCTTCGCGTTCCTCCGGCGCCGCTCCCGTCCCGGCGGCCCACCCCTCCGTACGGCCCGGCGGCGGGGCCGACGGCATCTGGTAGGACAGGAAAGTGACCGTTCCGACATCGCCCGAGGGCCAGGAGGCGCTGCTCGCGATGCCGGAGCGCGGGCCGCGGCGGACCGCCGGGGCGGCAGGGCCGGCCGGGAGGAAGCCGGGCCCGGCCAAGGGCGCTCCCGATCCGGCCGGGCAGGCTCCGGTGGCGCGGGTCGTGGTCGACACACCCCTGCCCCACCTGGACCGGCCGTTCGACTACCTCGTTCCGGCGTCCATGGACGCGGACGCCGTGCCGGGCTGCCGGGTGCGGGTGCGCTTCGCCGGGAAGCTCACCGACGGCTTCCTGCTCGAACGGGCCGAGCACACCGACCACGAGGGCAAGCTCGCGTTCCTTGAGCGGGTGATCTCACCCGAGCCCGTGCTGACGGCCGAGATCGCCGGTCTCGCCCGGGCCGTCGCCGACCGCTACGCCGGGACGATGTCCGACATCCTGCGCCTGGCCGTGCCGCCCCGGCACGCGAAGGTCGAGGCCGAGCCCCGGCCGTCCCAGGAGCCTCCGACCGGCGGGTCCGGCGCGCAGGGCAGCGGGCCGGGCGGCGCCGACGGTGGCGGCACGGACCGGCCGGAGACAGAGGGCGCCGAGACGGGTGCCGTGGACGCGGACGCGGGCCACTGGCGTGCCTATCCCACCGGGCAGTCCTTCCTCGCCGCCCTCGCCGACGGGCGCTCACCACGGGCCGTCTGGTCCGCCCTTCCGGGCACCGGCCAGGAGGGGCTCTCCTGGCCGTACGCCATCGCGGCGGCCGTACGGGCGACCCTGGCGAGCGGGCGCGGCGCGGTCGTCGTGCTGCCCGACGGCAAGGACGTGGCGCTGGCCGACCGCGCGCTCGGGGACACCCCGCATGTGGCGATCACCGCCGATCTCGGCCCGGCGGAGCGTTACCGCCGCTGGCTCAGGGTGTTGCGGCGGGAGGTGCCGGTCGCCGTCGGCACCAAGGCCGCGGCCTTCGCTCCTGTGGCCGACCTCGGCCTCGCGGTCATCTGGGACGACGGGGACGATCTGCACGACGAACAGCACGCGCCCTACCCCCACGCCCGCGAGGTGCTCGCGCTGCGCGCCCACCGCGCCGGCGCGGCCATGCTGATCGGCGGGTACGCGCGGACGGTGGAGGCCACCCGGCTGATCGCCTCGGGATGGGCCAGGCCACTGGTGGCCCGGCGCGAGGAGGTCAGGGCGCGGGCCCCCCGGGTGCGTCCGGCGGGCGACGACGCCGAGATGGGCAGGGACGAGGCGGCCCGCGCGGCCCGGCTGCCGAGCCTCGCCTGGCGGGCGCTCAGGCGGGGGCTGGAGCAGGGTCCCGTGCTGGTCCAGGTGCCGCGCAGGGGATATCTGCCGGTGCTCGCCTGCCAGAACTGCCGCGCCCTGGCCAGGTGCGGCCACGCCGGGTGCTCAGGGCCGCTGGCGCTGCGCTCCGGTCACGCCGCGCCATACTGCCGCTGGTGCGGGCGGATCGCGGGCGAGTGGCGTTGCGGCGCGTGCGGCGGGCGCCGGGTGCGCGCCGTCGTCACCGGTTCCCGGCGCACCGCCGAGGAGCTCGGCCGCGCGTTCCCCTCCGTCACGGTGCGTACGTCCGGGCGGGACGAGGTCCTCGCCACGATCGGCGCGGGGCCCGCCCTGGTCGTCGCCACCCCCGGAGCCGAGCCTGTGCCGGACGGGGGATACGCCGCCGCCGTCCTCCTGGACGGCTGGGCGTTGCTCGGCCGCCCCGAGCTGCGCGCCGCCGAGGAGGCGCTGCGCCGCTGGATGAACGCGGCGGCGCTGCTGCGGCCGGGGGCCGAGGCGGTGGTGCTGGCCGACGCGTCGGTGCCCGCCGTGCAGGCGCTGGTGCGATGGGACCCGGTCACCCACGCCGAGCGCGAGCTGGGGGAGCGCGCGGAGCTCGGCTTCCCTCCGGTCACCCGCGTCGCCACGCTGACCGGGCCGCCGTCAGCGGTCCGGGAGATGCTCACCTCGGTGGAGCTTCCGGCCGGGGCCCAGGTCCTCGGTCCCGTACCGGTCGAGGGGTCGCGCCCCGGCGGCGACCGGGAGGGCGAGCAGGAACGGGCGATGATCCGGGTGCCGCGCGCCCAAGGGGCGGCGCTGGCGCGGGCCCTCAAGGGAGCGAGCGGGGTGCGCTCGGCGCGCAAGGCGGCCGACCTCGTGCGGGTGCGCGTCGATCCGCTCGACCCGGTGTGACGGCGACGCGGCTTGGCCGGCGGCGGTGCGGCGCACGTCCGGGAGCTGCGGTTTCCTGCGTGTTCGCCGCCGATTCGCGATGCTGTCAGTAACCCGTTAGCGTCTCCCTGTGTCGATCGAATGGGTGAACCGCGCTGTCGACGACCTGCGCGCCTGGGGGCAAGAGAAGGACGTCGAGGTCGACGTCGACGAGGTGCGGCTGCTGTGCGACTACGCCAGTGACTACCTGGAGGTGAACGAGCTCGGCGATTTCCGGCCGGGAACGTTCGAAGAGCTGCTGCTGGAGATCTATCCGCGTAAGGTCATCGCGCCGCCCGAAAGCGCGGGCGAGACCGTCGCAGCCGCGCGCACCCTCGTCGAGTTTCTCGTCGACACGGGTGAGATCGGCGCGAAGACGGCGGACCGCATCCGGGTCGCGCTCGACGAGATCGAGCCCGAGATGCCCGCCGCCCTCGCCGACACGAGCAAGTTCGGCATGGCCAAGAGCATCTTCAGCGCCATCGACGCCGACTCGCTCGACCTGGCCGACCCCCTCGCCGTACAGCGGGCGGTTGACGAGCTCGACGGCCTCGACGAGGACGCCTGCGACTGTCCGGGCTGCGCGCCGCTCCCGGCGGTGCGGCTCGCCTCGCCGTCCGAGATCGCCCATGCCGTACGCGAGGTGCCGCTGCTGCGGGACGCGCACCAGCTCGTGATGTGGATGACCGAGGGCGGCAGGACCGCCACGGTCAAGAAGGCGCTGCGGGTCAAGGACGCGCGCGAGGTCGAGCGGGAGCTCGGCGTGGGCCGCCCCGGGCTGGCCTGGCGGCTGGCCCTCGACCTCGGCCTGGTCCGGCTGGACGGCACGGCGGTGCTCCTGGAGGAGGGATTCGTCCCGCTGGAGTCCCGCGACGAGGAGGACCTGCTCGACCTGTGGGCGGCGACGGTGGAGTTCCTCATCGAGGCCCCCGTCGAGATCACCGGCAACGAGGCCGTGGACGAGTCCGTCTACGCGGTCCACGACCTGCTGTACCGGCTGCAGGTGCCGGTGCCGCCGGACAGCGTCGGAGAGTACCTCCGCGAGCTGGCCGTGGGCGAGCGGGTGGAGGGTGTCGACGAGGCGCTGGAGCGGCTCGTCTACACGGGCACGGTCCACCACGTGGACGGCGGCGTCGCGCTGACCCCGCACGGGCTGTGGGGCCTGCGGGAGCTCTACCTGGAGATCGGGTTGGAGCCGCCCATCGCGGCCGACCTGGCCGAGGGCGACGCGAGCGGCCTCGTCTCGGGGCTCATCACCAGCGGGCTGCCCGCCGAGGTGGCCGAGGGCGACATCGACCGGTGGCTGGCCCAGCGCACGCCCAAGCAGGCCGCGGCCGAGCTGCTCGGAGCGGTGGTGGGGGCGCCGGCGGAGATGCGCGGCATCGCCGTCACGATCGTGGACCGGCTCCCGGCCGAGGCGGAGTCCGCGGTGACCCACTGCCTCGACGACCCGGAGCTGCGGCCGCACGCCATCCACTGGCTGGCGTCCCGGGGCCTGCCCGCGCCCGCGCTCACCCAGGACGAGCTGCTCTGGGTCAGCGTGGACATGCTCGCGCTCGCGCTGCCCGCCGCCCAGATCGACCCGGACGGATTCGCCGAGAACATGGCGGTCTCCGGACCTCCGCCGCACCTGATCGAGGACATGTGGCGGGTCGAGCACCCGGACGTGGTCGAGGTGCTCGAACTGCTCGGCAACACGCTCCCGGACAAGATCACCGCCAAGGCGGCCCGCAAGGCCGCGTTCAAGGCGCGCTCGCGCGGCATCCGTTGACCCGCCCCGCGGGGCGGGTCAACGGAGCGGCTCCTCCGGGGAGATCGGCGAGCCGTTCACGGGTGCGCACCGGCGCCCGCCCGCACGCTCTCCTGAGACCGGCGAGGAGGAAGCGGCGAACGGCACAGCTGGCGTCGTATGTGGAGTAAGTTGCTGTAATGGCCGACAGCGACGCCCTCACTTTCCCGCCGGTCGACCTCGCCTTCGACGAGGAACTGGTGCGTGCCGTGCCCCTGGTGCCGCTCGTGCGCGACGCCGTACGGCTCGCGCGGTGGACCGGGGTGCGCGAGGTCACCGAGGGCGGGCTGCTGACCGAGGAGGACGCGGCGGCCGCGGTCCGCGAGCTCGGCCTGGAGGCCCGCCGGCTCCGTCTCATCTGGATCGTCGCGGTGAACGGCCGCCTCATCGAGATCACCAAGGCCGGCGCCCGGCCCGGCTCGCCCATCCACGACCTGCTGGAGTTCTGGGACGGCGTGGTCATGGACGTGCTCGACCGCACCGAGGAGGGCCTGACCGGCTCCAGCGTGATCGACGAGCACCTGACCGAGATCCTCGCGACCATCTACTCGGTCCGGACGGGCATGCCCGTCGCCGCCCTGGCCTCGGGCATCCTGCAGGCGCACGAGGTCGGTTGCGAGGCCCGCCCGGCGGAGCTGCGGCGGCTGCGGATGACGCTCCCCGGCGAACTGGCCGACGCGCTCGGCTTACTGGAGTACTGCGGGCTGATCGAGCCCGTCGCCGAGGTCGTACCGCTGACGCCGCTCGGCGTGTGGGCGGTGCGCCGTGATCTGCTCAGGGAGGGGCACGACGCGCCCTCGCTGCACGAGGTGGCGGGGTTCGCCGAGCTGGGCGCGGCGGAGCTGATCGAGGCGATGCTGGAGGGGAAGGCGTCGTCGAGCGTCGCCACGCTGTGGCTGGAGCGGCGGATCCCCGAGGACGCCGCGCGCGAGCTGATCAAGATCGCGGCGTCCGGGAACGCCGCGCAGCGGGGCACGGCGGGCACGGTCCTGGAGGAGCTGGGCCCCGAGGCCGAGCCGGCCGTCCGTGAGGCGCTGTCCGAGCCGATGATGTGGCGGTACGCCGCGGCCTGGCTGGGCGTCCGTGACCTGGAGGCGCCCGCGCTGAGCGAGAGCGACGGCGCCTGGGTGGCGGTGGACACCCTCGCCGCCCTGCTGTACATCGGCTCCGGGAGCGAGTCGGTCGGCCAGATCGACATGCTGGGGGAGGACCTGCGCACGCTGGTCCCCGAGATGGGCCGCACCGAGCACCCCGACGCCCTGGCCGTCCTGGAGATGCTGGGCCGCCACCACCCCGACGTGGTCATCGCCAAATCGGCGCGCAAGACCGCGATGAAAGTGCGCTCCAAGATCGCCTGATCCGCGTCCCCGCCTGCCCGCCTGCCGCCGCCGCCCGGGTCGCGCCCACCGTCGTCCGGGGCACGCGTGCGATCAGGGCGTTCGGGGCGCGCGGCCGCGTTCGGCATTCGGGCCCGGTGCCGAAGGGCCGTAAACTGGGCTGATCCCTGGAACTTGACGTCACCTGATGTGAACGGAGCCCTCTGTTGTCCATTCAGCCGATCCGCCTGTTCGGCGACCCGGTGCTGCGCACCCCGGCGGAGCCGGTGGTGGATTTCGACAAGGAGCTGCGCCGGCTCGTCAAGGACCTCACCGACACGATGATGGACGCGCCGGGCGCCGGGCTGGCCGCGCCGCAGATCGGTGTCGGGCTGCGCGTGTTCACCTACTACGTGGACGATCAGCTCGGTCACCTGATCAACCCCGACCTTGACCTGTCCTCCGAGCTCGACGAGGAGGGCGAGGAGGGCTGCCTGTCCTTCCCCGGCCTGTCCTTCCCGACGCCCCGCGCGATCAGGGCCGTGGCCAAGGGCGTCAACATGCACGGCGAGCCCGTCGTGCTCGAGGGCACCGACATGATGGCGCGTTGCTTCCAGCACGAGACCGACCATCTCGACGGCGTGCTCTTCATCGACCGCATGGACTCCAAGCAGCGCAAGCAGGCGATGCGGGCCATCCGCGAGGCCGAGTGGAGCGGGCTGTCCGCCCCGACCGTCAGGTTCTCTCCGCACGCGACGCGGGGGAGGGCCCTGTAGTGCGCCTGGTCTTCGCCGGCACGCCGGACACCGCGCTGCCCTCGCTGCGCGCGCTGCTGGACTCGCCCCGGCACGAGGTCGTCGCCGTCGTCACCCGTCCGGACGCGCAGTCGGGCCGGGGGCGCAAGGTTCATCCCAGCCCCGTGGCCCAGCTCGCCGACGAGGCCGGCATCGAGGTGCTCAGGCCGGCGAAGGCCGGGGACCCCGGCTTCCTCGACCGGCTGCGCGAGATCGACCCGGACTGCTGCCCCGTCGTCGCGTACGGCGCGCTGCTGCCGCAGGCCGCGCTGGACATCCCCCGGCACGGGTGGGTCAACCTGCACTTCTCGCTGCTGCCGGCCTGGCGCGGCGCGGCGCCGGTCCAGCACGCCGTGCTGCACGGCGACGAGATCACCGGCGCCGCGACCTTCCGCATCGTCAAGGAGCTCGACGCGGGCCCCGTCTTCGGTGTCGTGACCGAGCCGGTACGACCCGACGACACCAGCGGCGACCTTCTCGGCCGCCTCGCCGAGTCGGGCGCCGAGCTGCTCCTCGCCACCCTGGACGGCATCGAGGACGGCACGCTGGAGGCCCGCGAGCAGCCGTACGACGGCGTCAGCCTCGCCCCCAAGATCGACGTGGACGACGCCCGGGTGGACTGGACGGCTCCCGCCCTGCGGGTGGACCGGATGATCCGCGCCTGCACGCCCGCCCCCGGCGCGTGGACCGAGTTCCGCGGCCAGCGGGTCAAGGTCGGCCCGGTGAAGCTCGCGCCCGACGCGGACCGGCTTGGTCCCGGGGAGATCAGGGCGGCCAAGAACAGCGTTCTGGTCGGCACCGCGTCCCACCCGGTCGAGCTGAGCGAGGTGCAGCCGCAGGGCAAGCGTCTGATGACGGCGGCGGAGTGGGCGCGCGGCGTGCGCGTCTCCGGCGAGGATCGGCTGGGCTGAGCGATCATGAACAGCGACAACCGCGGCGGCCGGAACCGCTCCGAGCAGAACCGCGCCGGAGGCGGCCCCGCCGGGCAGCGCCGCGGCGGGCAGGACAGAGCCGGGCAGGACAGAGCCGGGCGAGGCGGCCCGCAGCGGCGCGGCGGCGCAAGCCAGGCCGGCCGGCGCGGTCCGGGTAAACCGGTCAGGGACGAGGCGCGCAACGCCGCCTACGACCTGATGCGCGCCGTCGACGAGCGTGACGCGTACGCCAACCTGCTGATGCCGACACTGCTGCGGCAGCGGAAGATCGGCGGCAGGGACGCGGCGCTCGCCACCGAGCTGGCGTACGGCACGCTGCGCGGGCTCGGCACGTACGACGAGATCATCGCAATGTGCAGTGACCGCCCGCCGGAGGAGGTGGACCCGCCGCTGCTGGACGCGATCCGGCTCGGCGTCCACCAGCTGCTGCAGACCCGCATCCCCGCGCACGCGGCGGTGAGCGCGACCATCGACCTGGTACGGCTCCGCGTGGGCAGCGGCCCCTCCCGGTACGCCAACGCCGTGCTGCGCAAGGTCGCCACCCGGACGATGGAGGAATGGCTGCCCATCGTCGCCCCGCCGCGCGAGGACGACCCGGTGGGGAACCTCGCGGTCAGCTACAGCCACCCCGCCTGGATCGTCGCCGCCCTGCGGGATGCGCTCGGCGGTGACGTCGAGGAGACCGCCGCCCTGCTCGCCGCCGACAACGACCGGCCCAGGGTGGCGCTGGTGGCGCGGCCCGGCCGGTGCTCGCTGGACGAGCTCGTCGCCGCCGGGGCCGAACCCGCCGCGTACTCGCCGTACGGGGCCTATCTGCGCGAGGGCGACCCGGGCGCCATCCGGGCGGTCGGCGAGGCGCGGGCAGCCGTGCAGGACGAGGCCAGCCAGCTCGTCGCGCTCGCCCTCACCCGGGTTCCCCTGGAGGGGGACGCGCGCTGGCTCGACATGTGCGCCGGGCCGGGCGGCAAGGCCGGGCTGCTCGACGCGGTGGCCACCCAGCGGGGCGCTCGCCTGCTCGGCGCGGACGTGCAGTATCACCGCGCCCGGCTGGCCTGGCAGGCCACCGCGGAGGCCAAGATCGTCGTGGCGGACGGCACCGAGCCGGCGTGGCGGCCGGGCGCGTTCGACCGGGTGATGCTGGACGCTCCGTGCACCGGGCTGGGCGCGCTGCGCCGCCGTCCGGAGGCACGCTGGCGGCGCGACCCGCGCAGCATCCCCGAGCTGACCGCCCTGCAGCGGCGGCTCCTCGGCGTGGCACTCGACGCCGTACGGCCCGGCGGGGTGGTGGCGTACGTGACCTGCTCGCCGCACCTGGCCGAGACCCGGGCGGTGGTCGGCGACCTCGCCGGGGACGGGAGGGCCGAGATCCTGGACGCCAGGGAGTACCTGCCGGAGGTCCCCGGTCTCGGCGACGGCCCGTACGCGCAGTTCTGGCCGCACCGCCACGGCACCGACGCGATGTTCCTGGCGCTGCTGCGCCGCAGGTGAGACGGGCCGCGGACGCGGCCGGGACAGGGCTCGCCGCCGGGGGAACCCGCGGCGGGCCCGGGACACGACCCGGCTAAACTCGGGCATCATGGCCGTACAGATCTCGCCCAGCATCCTGTCCGCAGACTTCTCCAGGCTCGCCGACGAGGCGACCCGGGTGGAGGGCATCGCCGACTGGTTGCACGTGGACGTCATGGACAACCACTTCGTGCCCAACCTCACGCTCGGCCTGCCCATCGTCGAGTCGCTGCTCAAGGCGACGTCGCTCCCGATCGACTGCCACCTCATGATCGAGAGCCCGGACCGGTGGGCGCCGTCGTACGCGGAGGCGGGCGCGGGCAGCGTGACGATCCACGCCGAGGCGGCCAAGGCGCCGGTGCGGACGCTGCGCGCCATCCGCTCCGCGGGCGCGCGCTCCGGGTTCGCGCTCAACCCGGCGACCCCGGTGGACTACTACGAGGACCTGCTGCCCGAGATCGACATGCTTCTGGTGATGACGGTCGAGCCGGGCTTCGGCGGCCAGAAGTTCCTCGACGTGATGCTGCCCAAGCTGTCGCGTGCCCGCGCGCTCATCGAGAAGCACGGCGGCGAGGTGTGGCTGCAGGTGGACGGCGGCGTCTCCGCCGAGACGATCGAGCGCTGCGCGGAGGCCGGGGCCGACGTCTTCGTGGCCGGCAGCGCGGTCTACGGCGCGGAGGACGCGGCCAAGGCCGTACACGACCTGCGGGCCCTCGCCGCGGCCGCCCAGCAGGCCTGACCAGGCACGGATACACCTCCACCAGGTCCGGAGCCTCGGTCTGGAAATCCCCAAGCAGGAAGGGCTTGGTCAACGTAGGGTGCAGATGTGGCAAATGGTGCATATCTGAGATACCCCCACTTGCATGACGACCTCCTCACCTTCGTAGCGGACGACGACGTCTGGCTGGCGCCCGTGGGCGGCGGCAGGGCCTGGCGGTTCACGGCCGACCAGGCCGCGGTCTCCCACCCCCGGTTCTCTTCCGACGGCACGCACATCGCGTGGACCAGCGCCCGCGAGGGCGAGCCCGAAGTGTTCGCCGCCGATCTGGAGGGCGCCGAGAGCGAGCGGCTCACGCACTGGGGCAACGCCATGACGGGCGTGCGAGGCTGGACCGAGGACGGGAACGTACTGGCCGTCACCGCCGCGGGCCACGGCTCACGCACCCGGCTGTGGGCCTACGCGGTTCCGCTGGACGGCGGCCAGGCGAAGGCCCTGCCGTACGGCCGGGTCAGCGAGGCCGCGGTCAGCGGCCCCAAGGTGGCGACCGTCTCGGCGATGTGGCGCGAACCGTCGCAGTGGAAGCGCTACCGCGGAGGCACCGCGGCCAAGATCTGGGTGGACGCCACGGGCGACGGCGAGTTCACCCGCCTGTTCGCCGACAACCCCGCGCAGCATTGGTCGGCCATGTGGGTGGGGGAGCGCCTGGCCTTCCTCGCCGACACCGACGGCGACGGCAACCTGTACTCCTGCCTGCCCGACGGCTCGGACCTGCGGCAGCACACCACGCACCGCGGCTTCTACGCGCGCCATGCCGCATCCGACGGCTCCCGTGTCGTCTACAGCGTCGGCGGTGAGCTGTGGCTGCTGGAGAGCCTGGCAGCGGAGCCGTACAAGCTGGACATCACCCTGAGCGGGCCGCGCCCGGCCCGGGCCAAGCGGCCGGCGCCGAGCAAGGTCGGCAGCTTCGCGCCGGACCGTACCGGGCGGGCCAGCGTGGTCGAGATCCGCGGCACCGCCCACTGGCTGACCCACCGCGACGGCCCCGCGGGCGTGCTGCGCGCCGAGCCCGGCGTCCGGGTACGGCTGCCGCGGCCCCTCGACGACGCCGGCCGGGTCGTCTGGGTGTCGGACGCCTCCGGCGAGGACGCGCTGGAGATCGGCGCACCCGGCGGTGAGATTCGCACGCTGGGCGCTGGTCAGCTCGGCCGGGTGCTCGACCTGGCCGCAGCACCGGACGGCAGGCACGCCGCGGTCGCCACTCACGACGGGCGGCTCCTGGTGGTGGACCTCGACCACGGGAATGTCCGCGAGCTGGACCGCACCACCCACGGCGACGTGCAGCAGCTGACGTTCTCGCCGGACTCGGCCTGGCTCGCGTGGGCGCATCCCTACCAGGCCGAGCGCCGCCACCTCAAGCTGGCCCGCGTGGACGGCGGCACCGCGATCGAGGTGACCCCGCCGCGCTTCAACGACTACAGCCCGTCCTTCACCAAGGACGGCAAGTGCCTGGCCTTCCTGTCCGACCGTACGTTCAACCCGGTCTACGACGCCCACGTCTTCGACCTGGCCTTCCCCAGCAGCTGCCGGCCGTACCTGGTGCCGCTCAAGGCGACCACGCCCTCGCCGTTCGACCCCTCGCTGGCGGGCCGCGGCTTCAATGGGGAGGCCGACGCCGGTTCGGACGCCGGGAACGACGGCACGTCCGACACGCCGCCCGTGACCGAGGTGGACGCCGACGGGCTGGCGGCACGGATCGTGCCCGTGCCGGTACCCGCCGGCACCTACTCCAACCTGCGCGCCGCCAAGGACGGCCTGCTGTGGCTGCGCCATCCGCTCAACGGCCAGCTCGGCGACGGTACCGAGCCCGGCACGCCGATCCTGGAGCGCTATGACCTGACCAAGCGCAAGGTCAGCGAGCTGGGCGGGGAGTTCCGGGCCTTCGAGGTCAGCGGCGACAGCACGCGCCTGGTGACCACCGGCAAGAACGGCCTGCAGACCCGCGCCACCGGAGAGGACGGCGAGGTCGTCACCATCGACCTGGACCGGGTGGCCGTGACCATCGACCCGGTCGCCGAGTGGCGGCAGGCCTACAACGAGGCCGGGCGGCTCATGCGCGACCACTTCTGGCGCGCGGACATGAACGGCGTCGACTGGCAGGCCACGCTCGACCGCTACGCCCCGCTCGTGGAGCGGATCGGCACCTACTCCGAGCTGATCGACCTGCTCTGGGAGGTCCAGGGTGAGCTGGCCACCTCCCACGCCTACGCGCGGCCCAATGGCGTCGCCCGCGATCCCAAACGCCGCCAGGGCCAGCTCGGCGCCGACCTCGCCCGGGACGAGAACGGAGTGTGGCGGATCAGCCGCATCCTGCCCGGGGAGTCCTCCGACCACGAGGCCCGCTCGCCGCTGCTCGCGCCCGGCGTCGCCGTCCGGGAGGGCGACGCGATCGTCGCCGTGGGCGGGCGCCGGGTCGATCCGGTCCGCGGGCCGCTGGCCCTGCTGTCCGGCGCGGCGGAGCGGCCCGTGGAGCTGACCGTCCAGCCCGGCTCCGGCGGCGAGACCCGCCGGGTCGTCGTCACGCCCGTCGCCGACGAGACGCCGCTGCGGTACCACGACTGGGTGGCCGGACGGCGGGCGTTCGTGCGTGCGGCGTCGGGCGGGCGGCTCGGCTACCTGCACGTGCCGGACATGGTGGCCACCGGTTGGGCGCAGTTCCACCGGGACCTGCATGCCGAGATGGGCTTCGACGGGCTCATCGTGGACGTCCGCGACAACGGCGGCGGTCATGTCTCCGAGCTGGTGCTGGAGAAGCTGCAGCGCCGGGTGACCGGGTGGATGCGGGCCCGGGGGTACGAGCCGATGCGGTACCCGAACGACTCACCTCGCGGGCCCATCGTGGCCGTCACCGACGAGTTCGCCGGATCGGACGGGGACATCGTCAGCGCCGGGATCAAGAATCGCGGCATCGGGCCGCTCGTGGGCACGCGGACCTGGGGCGGCGTGATCGGCATCGACTCGCGGTACTCGCTTGTGGACGGGACCATCGTCACTCAGCCGCGGTACTCCTTCTGGCTGGAGGGCGGGGGGTGGGGCGTGGAGAACCACGGCGTCGACCCGGACGTCGAGGTCATCGTGACGCCGCAGGACCTGGTCGCCGGGCGGGATCCGCAGCTGACGCGGGCGGTGGAGCTCGCCTTGGCGGCGCTGGAGGAGAGGGGTCCGGCGACCCCGCCGGAGTTGCCGCCGCTGCGGTGACGAGTGGTGAGAGTACGGCCGGGCCGCGGACAGTCCGCGGCCCGGCCGTACTCAGGAAAAGGTCGGTCAGGCGAGAGCGGGGTCGAGCACCACGTCCTCGCCGTGCGTCGTGGGCGCCTCGGGGAAGTGGCAGGCGGTGAGGTGGCCCTCGCGGTTCCCGGCGAGCTGGAGCAGCGGTGGCGCCTCTGTGGCGCACCGCTCCTGGGCCTTCCAGCAGCGGGTGCGGAACCGGCAGCCGGTGGGCGGGTTGATCGGGGACGGCACGTCGCCCGCGAGCCGGATGCGCTGGCGCGGCGTCTCGTCCACCGTGGCCTCGGGGACGGCCGACAGCAGCGCGTGCGTGTACGGGTGCCGGGGCCGCGTGTAGATCGACGCGCGGTCACCGACCTCCACGACCTTGCCCAGATACATGACCGCCACGCGCTGGGAGAAGTGCCGGACCACGGCCAGGTCGTGCGCGATGAACAGGAACGCGATCCCGAGGTCGCGCTGGAGCTCCTGGAGCAGGTTGATGACCTGGGCCTGGATGGAGACGTCCAGCGCGGAGACCGGCTCGTCCGCGATGATCAGCTTGGGGTTCAGCGAGAGCGCCCGGGCGATGCCGATGCGCTGCCGCTGGCCGCCGGAGAACTCGTGCGGGAACCGGTTGTAGTGCTCGGGGTTGAGCCCGACGGTCTCCAGCAGCTCCCTGACCCGATTCTCGTGGCCGCCGGGCGGGTTGATGCCGTTGATCCGCATCGGGCCGCTGATGATCGTGCCCACCGTCTGGCGCGGGTTCAGCGAGCTGTACGGGTCCTGGAAGATCATCTGAATCTCGGGCCGGACCGGCTTCAGCGCCCGCCGGGAGGCGTGGCTGATGTCCTCGCCCCGGTAGAGCACCTTGCCGAAGGTCGGCTCGTACAGCCGGGCGGCCAGCCGGCCGAGGGTGGACTTGCCGCAGCCCGACTCGCCGACCAGGCCGACCGCCTCGCCCTCGCCGATCTTGAGGTCGACGCCGTCCACCGCGTGGACGTTGCCCACCTGGCGTTTCACGATGAAGCCGCCCATCACCGGGAAGTACTTGGTGAGCCCCTTGAGCTCCAGCAGCGGTTGCATCAGCGGCCTTCCATGAGCTGGGTGAAGATCTCCTGCTTCTGCGTCAGGGTGAGATAGCACGCGTCGCCGTGCCCGTGCTCCGGCGACAGCTCCGGAAGCTCCGTGGAGCACAGGTCGGGGCCGACCTGGTTGCGATAGTCGCAGCGGGGGTGGAAGCGGCAGCCGGGGGGCGGGGTGAGCAGGCTCGGCGGCGTCCCGCGCACCGGCTTGAGCGGCACGTCCACGGACGAGCCGAGCCGCGGGGCCGAGGACAGCAGCCCCCAGGTGTACGGGTGCCGGGGCGTGCCGAGGACCTCGCGCACCGTGCCGCGCTCGGCGGCCCGGCCGGCGTACATCACCAGCACGTTGTGCGCCGCCTGGGCGACCACGCCGAGGTCGTGCGTGATCAGGATGATGGCGGTGCCCATCTGGTCCTGGAGGTCCTTGAGCAGGTCGAGGATCTGCGCCTGGACGGTCACGTCGAGCGCGGTGGTCGGCTCGTCGGCGATGACCAGCGCGGGGTCGCAGACCAGCGCCATCGCGATCATCACGCGTTGCCGCATGCCACCGGAGAAGTGGTGGGGGTAGTCGTCCACCCGGACCCGGGCGTTGGGGATGCCGACGCGTTCGAGCATCTCGACCGCCCGGTCGCGCGCCTCGCGCTTGCTCGCGCCCTTGTGTTTGCGGTACACCTCGCCGATCTGCCGGCCGACGGTGTGGAACGGCGACAGCGCGGTCAGCGGGTCCTGGAAGATCATGGCGATGCGGTTGCCGCGCAGCCGCTCCAGGGTGCCGCGGCTCGCACCGACCAGCTCCTGGTCCTCGAACCAGATCTCGCCGCGGATCTCGGCCTGCTCGCTGCTGTGCAGCCCGAGGATCGTCAGGTTGGTCACGGATTTGCCGGAGCCGGACTCGCCGACGATGCCGAGGGTGGTGCCCTTCTCGACCTCGAAGGAGAGCCCGTCCACCGCTTTGACGACCCCGTCCTCTGTCTGGAAGGAGACGTGCAGGTCCTGGACGGACAGGAACGAGTCGCTCCGGCGGCCCCGGCCGGTCTCGGTGATCGTGACGGCGGTCAAGCGATGGCTCCTAGCTGAGGCGGACGCGCGGGTCGATGACGGCGTAGAGCGCGTCGACGATGACGTTGAAGACGACGATCGCGGCGGCGGCGAGCAGGACGGTGGCCATCAGCATCGGCAGGTCGTCGTTGTTGACCGACTGGATCGACAGGCGGCCGATGCCCTGGAGGCTGAAGGTCGTCTCGGTGATGATCGCGCCGCCGATGAGGCTGGCGAGGTCGATGCCGAAGATCGTCGCGATGGGGGTGAGCGTGCCGCGCAGCGCGAACCGCAGCACGACCGTCCGCGCGGACATGCCCTTCGCGCGTGCCGTGCGGACGTAGTCCTCGCTGAGCTGCTCCACCATGGTCGAGCGGGTCATGCGGGTGTAGTTGGCGGTGAAGATGATCGCCAGGACGATCCACGGCAGCAGCAGGCCGTACGCCCAGCCGATCGGGTCCTCGGTGATCGGCACGTAGCGGGGCCGTTCGATGATCTGCCACTGGAAGACGAGGAAGTACATGGCGAGGGTGCCGATGAAGTAGATCTGCACCGACGCGCCGATCAGGGACGACACGCTGGCGATCTTGTCGAGCGCCTTGCCCTGGTTCAGTGCGGCGATGATGCCGGTGCCGACGCCGAAGAACAGGAAGACGACCGCCGCGCCGACGGTCAGCGAGAGCGTCACCGGCAGCCGGTCGACGATCGTGCCGAAGACCGGCTCCTGGTTCACGAACGAATAGCCCAGGCAGGGGGCCGGGCAGTGCCCCAGCCCTTCGTATTCGCGGCCGACGAAGATCCCGGAGACCCACTCGACGAACTGGACGAAGATCGGCTGGTCCAGGCCGAGGTTGTGCCTCGCCTGGACGAGGGTCTCGGGCGGGCAGACCTTGCCGCAGGCGAGCCGGGCGGGGTCGCCCGGCACGGCGAAGAAGAGGAAGAACGTCACGGCGGAGACGATCAACAAGATGAACGCCGCGCTGAGACCTCTGCGAGTCAGGAAACGAAGCACCGGAGCTCCTGTGCGGGGCTCCGGGGCGCCTCGTGAGGCGCCCCGGAGACGTGGCCTACTGCTGCTTCACGAAGATGGTGTTCGGGGAGACGACCCAGCTGATCGGGTCGATCTCGGCGCCGCCGATCAGCGAGCCGTGCAGGGAGTTGGCGATGCTGTTCACGTCGGGGATCAGCGGCGTCACCTTCTCCATGATGGTCTTGTCGAGGGCGCCCCAGGCCTTGTTCGCCTCGTCGGCGTCGCTCATGCCCTGGATGCGCTTGATCTCCGCCTGGATCTCCGGGTCCTTGAAGTGGGAGACGTTCTGCCCGCCCTCGACGACCGGGCCGAAGATCACCGGGAAGACCGTGGCCGCGTTGGGCCAGTCGGCGCCCCAGCCGCCCCAGTACATGTCGAACCCGTTATCGATCTTGGTAATCGAGTCGTACCAGGTCTTCGGGTTGAGCGGCTTGGCGACGACCTTGATGCCGGCCTTCTCCAGCCCGGCCTTGATCGCGACGGTGATGCGCTCCTGGACCGGAGTCTGGTTGTAGGCGTACACGATGGTCGGGTGCGGGTTGCTCGACTGCGCGAGCAGCTCCTTCGCCTTCTCGACGTCACCCTCGGGCTTGGCCTTCTTGTTGAAGAGGTCGTACTCCTGGTAGCCCGCCAGAGTGGGGTTGAGGATCGTGGTGGAGATCACCGAGGAGACCGGGCCGCCTCCGATCTGCTGGAGCTGCTTGGCCGGCCACGCGTAGTTGATCGCCTGGCGGATCTTGATGTCCTTCACCCGGTCGAGGTTGAAGTAGTAGTAGTCCGCGTACGGTGACGGCTGGCTCATCAGGCGCGGCTTGAAGGCCGGGTCGGACAGCACCTGCTGGAGCCGCTCCGGCGCGACCTGCCGGTAGAAGCTGAACGTCTTCTTGTCGTCACCCGCGTCGGCGATGAACCGGTCGGTGGCCTGGAGGTTCTGGTAGCCGAACTCCATGTGCCACTTGTCCGGATACGCGCCGCGGATCGGGTCGGTGGCCGGGTCCCAGTTCGGGTTCCGCTCCAGATCCATCGACTTGTCCGTGACGTGGTTGACGATGATGTACGGGCCGCTGGAGAAGGGCTCCTTGTCGTACTTCTCCTTGGTGTCCTTCGCCTTCGGGACGATGCCGTACGTCGTCATCGCCAGCGCGAAGTTCGCGTCGGCGTGCGGCTCCTTGAACTTGAATACGACGGTCTTGTCGTCGGGCGTCTCGATGTTGTCGAGGTGCTTGCCGTCGTAGGGGCCCTTGTAGGACTTCTTGTAGTTCTCCTGCGTCAGCCACTGCTGCACGTAGGGGGCGCCCTCGGTGCTGTAGGAGGCGAAGAGGCGCTCGATGGACCACTTCACGTCGCCGGAGGTGATCGGGGTGCCGTCCTGCCACTTCACGCCGTCCTTCAGCGTGAACGTCCAGGTCTTGCCGCCGTCGGAGGCCTGGCCGGTGTCGGTGGCGAGGTCGCCGACCAGCTTGTAGTCGTTCTTCGCGATCCGCTTGTAGCCGGTGAGCTGGCGGGCGTACATCAGGGCGAAGGTGCTCTCGACGTTGGTGTAGATGCGGCCCGGGTCGAGGTGGGCGTAGTCGTCGCGGTCGATCATGTTGATCGTGCCGCCCTTGACGACGCCCTCCGGCGCGATCGCGGGTCCGTTGGAGTCGTCGGCCGTGCCGATGGCGATCTTCGGCGCGGTGTCGGCGGAGGGCCCCCGGTCCGACGCGGCGCTGGACGGGTTGCCGGCGGCGGCGGGCGTTCCGCCTCCGCCGCCCTTGGCACAGGCGCCGGCGAGAGCCAGGACGCCGACGGCGAGAACGGCCACCGTCGACCGCTTTCGGATGGACATGTCACTCCTAATCTGGGGGATCTGCGGGAGACGTGGTCAGCGTCTGATCTTGGGGTCGAAGGCGTCCCGTACGGAGTCTCCGAGCAGGTTGAACGCGATGACGAAGATGAGCAGGGCGATGCCCGGGAACATCAGGTAGGTGATGTCGTCGGTGTAGACCTCGGTGCCGCGCAGGAACATGCGGCCCCAGTCCGGGGTGGGCTCGATCATGCCGACGCCCAGGAAGGACAGCGCGGCCTCGGAGGTGACGAGGGCGGGCAGCAGCAGCGTGGACTGGATCAGGATCGGGGTCCACAGGTTCGGCAGCAGTTCCTTGAAGACGATCCGGGCCGGTGATGCGCCGGTGACCTTGGCCGCCTCGACGAACTCCCGTTCGCGCAGGGAGAGCACGTTGCCACGCAGCAGACGCGCCAGCCCGGCCCAGCCGAAGATCGTCAGGAAGATGATCAGCGTGGCCGCGCGCAGCCAGACCGGCGTCTCCTCCTCGGGCTTGACCATGATGTTCTCCAGCACCGGCATGAACGCGATGATGAAGAGCGTCGAGGGGAACGACAGCAGGACGTCGATCACGCGGCCGATGAAGTAGTCGGTTCTGCCGCCCACGTAGCCGGCGACGATGCCGACCACGATGCCGATCAGCGTGGTGGCGAGCGTGGCCGTCAGGGCGATCAGCAGCGAGGTCCGGATGCCGTACACGAGCTGCATGAAGACGTCGCGGCCGAGGCCGGGCTCGATGCCGAACCAGAACTCCGAGCTGATGCCGCCGTTGGGCAGGAGCGGGAAGCCGAAGTCGTTCAGCAGGCCGGGCCGGTCCTGACCGTAGGTCGTGTACGGGTCCTTGCCGTACAGCAGGGAGATCAGCGGGGCGCCGACGGCGACCAGGATGAAGAACAGGACGATGACCGCCGAGATCATGCCTGTCGGGTCCCGGCGGAAGCGCCGCCACATGAGCTGGCCGGGGGACCGGCCGACCAGGCTTCCGCCGGGCGCGGCGGGTGCGATCGCCGTTGTCGGTTCTGCGGTGGTCTCTGAAGGGATCGTCATCGCGCAGGAGCTCCCGAGAGGGACATCAAAGGTCGGCAGAAATCCCGACTTGAGGGAACTTTGGCAAGTTATTTTCCGTAGGTCAATGAGACGACGGGCGCCATTTATTTCTTGCTTGGTTCGTGCCTCAAAGTAAATCACCTTGTGTTGAGGCAAGGCGTTGACCTGGACGGATGGGAGGGCGACCATGTCGACTATACGTATGCGCCCGTGTCACGATTCTGTGACACAATCCGGACAGTATCGCGGCGCAATATGTCGGATAACGCGACTTTCGGGAATTGTCGCGGTCGGAACTTGGTGATTTAACCGCAATTTCGGGCGGCCCCTTTTTGGGCTCGGCGCCGCGTGGTGGCCGGGTGGCCCGGGCTCGCGAGTGTGCTGACCGCAACCGCTCACCGGGGTCGGGGGGGCGCAGCCGGGGCGGAGTGAAGGCCCCATGAGAGAGGGCCGCGGGTTCCCTCAGGCGAAGCGACCGACCCGGCCGAGGTCCGTGGACGTCCCGCGAGGGGGGCTGGAGCGTAGGTATGAAAGAAGTGTTTGACACTTCAAATCGTCAAAGATAGCTTTGACATATGCGAGACACCGACCCTCGCGCCATGCGGGCGATGGCGAACCCGCTGAGACTGGATCTGCTCGACTTGCTGGCCCGGGTCGGACCCGCCACGGCGGCGAGCTGCGCGCGGCACCGAAAAGGACGGCCCCGAGAAGGACGCCGGGACGGAGTGACCCGCCGGCGCAGCCCCGCGGGCGAGGCGAGGCGAGACGCGCCGCGGCCGCTCTCATCCACCCCTGAACGAGAGAGCAGATGAGCACGATGGACGACATGCGGAAGGCCGCCGAGATGGGGCTGGCCGACATCAACCGGGCCCACGCCGAGCTCGTCGCGGAGACCGACCTGCGCCGCCGCCTCCGCGCGGCACGGAGCGTCCGTGCGGGCGACGACGACGATCGGATGGCGGCGAGCCTCCTCGGGGGTGTGCGCCACCGGCTGGCCGTGGTCATGCGCGGCCTGGCCGACGGCATCGACCCCCTGCCGCGCCGGGTGTGTGAGCCCTGACGCTCCGGGCGGAGACAGGACGGGCCCCCGGCCGCGTGGGGCGGCCGGGGGCCCGTGTCTGGGTCGTGTCCGGAAACTGCCTAGCCGACGGCCGTGTTGATCTCGGCGAAGTGGCAGGCCACGTGGTGGCCGTCGCCGCGGTCGGTCAGCGGGGGCTCCTCGCTGATGCAGATGCTCTGCGCCTTCCAGCAGCGGGTGCGGAACCGGCAGCCGCTCGGCGGGTCGATCGGGCTCGGCACGTCACCGGTGAGGATGATCCGCTCCCTGCGCCGCTCCACCGCCGGATCGGCCGTCGGGGCCGCCGAGAGGAGGGCCTGGGAGTACGGATGCATCGGCCGCTCGTAGAGGTCGTCGCGGTCGGCCATCTCCACGATCTTGCCCAGGTACATCACCGCGACCCGGTCCGAGATGTGCCGGACCACCGACAGGTCGTGCGCGATGAACACGTACGCGAGGCCGAGGCTGTCCTGCAGGTCCTCCAGCAGGTTCACCACGCCGGCCTGGACCGACACGTCCAGCGCGGAGACGGGCTCGTCGAGGATCAGCAGCTTCGGCTCCAGCGCCAGCGCCCGGGCGATGCCGACGCGCTGGCGCTGCCCGCCCGAGAACTCGTGCGGGTAGCGGTTGCCGTGCTCGGGGCTGAGCCCGACCATGCTGAGCAGCTCGGCGACCTTCTCCGGCCCCGTGGACTTCCACAGGCCGTGGACCTTGAGCGGCTCGGCGATGATGTCGTTGACCGGCATCGTCGGGTTGAGCGACGCGTAGGGGTCCTGGAAGACGATCTGGACGTCCCGCCGTACGGCCTGCATCTGCTTGGCCGTCATCGTGGTCAGCTCCTTGCCCTCGAACCGGACGGAGCCGGAGGTGGGCCGGTGGAGCTGCAGGATGGCGCGACCCGTCGTGGACTTGCCGCAGCCGGACTCGCCGACGACTCCGAGCGTCTCGCCCTTGTCCACCTGCAGGGAGACGCCGCTGACGGCCTGGACGTGGCCGACGACCCGGCGGATGAGGCCGGTCCCCCTGACGGGGAAGCGCATCACCAGGTCCTCGACCTGCAACAGAGGCGTGTTCTCGGTCATGAGGTCTCGCTGTTCGTGCGGAAGAACGCGGTCGGGTCCGTGGCCTCGGCCAGCTTGGGCCAGTGGTGGCAGGCGGCCAGCTGCGTGCCGCTTTCGGTCTCCGCCATGGGCGGCTCCGCCGTACGGCACTGGTCGTCGGCGAGCGGGCAGCGGGGGGAGAACGGGCAGCCTGCCGGCAGGTTGATCAGCGAGGGCGGCGTGCCCTTGATCGGCTGCAGCCGCTCGCCGGAGACGGCGGCCGACGGGATCGACCCGAGCAGACCCACCGTGTACGGCATGCGGGGCCGGGCGAAGACCTGGTCGACCTCGCCGATCTCCACCGGCTTGCCGGCGTACATGACCAGGATGCGGTGGGCCATGCCGGCGATGACGCCGAGGTCGTGCGTGATGAGCACGATCGCGGCGTCCACCGCGTCCTTGACCTCCAGCAGCTTCTCCAGGATCTGCGCCTGGACGGTCACGTCGAGCGCCGTGGTCGGCTCGTCGGCGATGATCATGTCCGGGTTGTTGATGATCGCCATGGCGATCATCGCGCGCTGCCGCATGCCGCCGGAGAACTCGTGCGGATAGCTGCGCAGCCGGGCCTCGGCCTGGGGGATCCCCACCAGGTCGAGCATCTCCTTGGCGCGGGCCAGCGCGTCCTTGCGCGGGATCAGGTCGTGGGCCAGCACCGCCTCGGCGAGCTGGTCGCCGATGGTGTGCACCGGGTTGAGCGCGGTCATCGGGTCCTGGAAGACCATGGCGATCTTGCGGCCGCGCAGCCCGCGGCGCTTGCGCTCGCTCATGGCCAGGACGTCCTCGCCCCGGTAGCGGATGCTGCCGCTGATCCTGGCGCTCTTGGGCAGCAGGCCCATGACCGCCATCGACGAGACCGACTTGCCGGAGCCGGACTCGCCGACGATGCCGAGCACCTCGCGCTCGCGCACCGTGTAGGACACCCCGCGTACGGCCTGCACGAGGCCGTCGTCGGTGGGGAAGCTGACCTGGAGGTTCTCGACCTTCAGGATCTCGGTCTCGCCGGGGCGCTTGGAGTCCGACAGGCGCCGGCCGATGTGGACACCCCGCGTGTTGGTCGTCATCAGTTGCGCACCCGGTTCTGTCGAGGATCGAAGGCGTCGCGCAGGCCGTCGCCGATGAAGTTGACCGACAGCGCGATCGCGATGATGAAGATGCCCGGCCACCAGAAGAGCCACGGCCGGGTCACCATGGCGCTGCGGTAGGTCTGGATGAGCTGTCCGAGCGAGGTGTCCGGGGGCCTGACGCCGAACCCGATGAACGACAGCGCCGTCTCCAGCAGGATGCCCGAGGAGACCGCGAGCGTGGCGCTCACGATGATCACGCCGAGCGTGTTGGGCATGATGTGCTTGAAGATGATCCGGCGCGAGGAGGTGCCGACGGCCTGCGCCGCCTCCACGAACTCCTTCTCGCGCAGCGACAGGAACTGGCCGCGCACCAGCCGGGCGACGCTGGTCCAGGTGATGACGCCGAGCATCAGGGCCAGGAAGTACGGGCCCAGGTTGCCGGCGATCTGGCCGACGACGGCGCCGATGATCAGGACCGGGATGGTGATCATCACGTCGGTGAGCCGCATCAGCGCCGACTCGATCCAGCCGCGGAAATATCCGGCCAGCGCGCCGATGACCGTGCCCACGAAGGTGGAGACGAGGCCGATGGCCAGCGCGACGATGATCGAGATCTGCGCGCCGCGCATGGTGAGGGCGAAGTAGTCCTTGCCCAGGTTGTCCTGGCCGAACGGGTGCTCGCCGAGGTGGATGCCGGAACCGCCGAGGAACTCGGGGATCACGCTGAGCGTGGGGCGTCCGCGGTCCAGGAGGGTGCCGCTGCCGGTCCACGGCTTGTCCCACCAGCCCGGGAGCGGCCCGAAGCCGATCGAGGTGAAGGCCAGGACGAAGACGAAGAGGAAAAGGGCCAGGCCGAACAGCGCACCCTTGTGCCGGAAGAACCTGCGGGTGACGAGCTGGCCCTGGGTGCGGGCGGTGACCGCCATCCCCTGCGGGGCGGCGGTGGGCTCGGCGTGCTCTGTGTTCAGTGTCATCGAAAGTGTCTCCGCTCCGTCACGACAGCCGGATGCGCGGGTCGAGGTAGGCGTAGGCGATGTCCGCGACCATGTTCCAGATCACGATGGCGGCGCCCGCGACCAGGAAGCAGCCCATGACCGGGGTGGGGTCGACCTCTTTGAGCGACTTGGTGAACATCGCGCCCAGTCCGCGCCAGCCGAAGACGTGCTCGGTGACGACCGCACCGCTGAACACCCCGGCGAAGTCGAGCGCGAGGATCGTGGTGATGGGGATCATCCCGTTGCGGAACGCGTGCTTGATGATCACCGTGCGCTCCGGCAGGCCCTTCGCGCGCGCGGTGCGGACGTAGTCCTGGTTCATCACCTCGAGCATGCTGGCCCTGCTGTACCGGGAGTGGCCGGCCAGGCCGATCAGGATGAGCGCCAGCGTGGGCAGCAGCAGGTGCATCGCCGAGTCCAGCGAGACGTGCCAGAAGTCGCCCGTGTAGTTGGGGGTCTCCGACCCGATCGTGGCGACGGGGCGGTTGCGCACCGAGACGGTGTAGCTGTGCCACGCCTGCAGGATCCGGTCCACGAAGATCAGGCCGCCGGTGAGCAGTCCGCTGAAGACGGCCAGCGGGATGGCCTGGCGGCGCAGCAGCCCGCCCAGCGTGTGGCCGAGCACCCAGCTCACGACGATCGTGAGGAGGGCGAGCCCCAGGATGGAGAGCAGGTTCGCGTCGGAGAGCACCGGCTGGAGCGGCTGGTACAGCAGGGCGCCCACTCCGGCGCTGGCCAGCGCCGCGTACATCGGCTGGAGGTTCTCCCAGCCGGCGACCAGCGCGCTCGCGCCCGCCGCGGCGGCCAGCGACACCACGAGGATGAAGGGGAAGCCGAGGCCGGGGTCGGCGAACCAGTGGCTCGCGGACAGGGCGTACAGGACGACGGCGGTGACGGCGAAGCCGATGGCGAAGGTGGTGAGCTTCCCCTTCCACCGGCCCTTGTAGATCGAGGCCCAGACCAGCCCGGCGAACACGGCGACGAGCCCGATGACCCAGAGCGGGATCACGGGGTCGCGCAGCCAGTCGTTGAACTCGATCGCCATGTACTGCTTGAGCATCGTCGCCACCCAGAAAACCGGTAGCGAGAAGCAGACGAACGCTGCGAAAGTGATCCCGTGGTCGAAGCTGCTGTACTGACGCAGCGCGGAGACGACACCGATCATGATGCCGATGAAGGCGCCGAGCAGGGTCGCGATCACGACGAGCTGGAGCGTGGCGGTGGTCGCCAGGGCGAGCTGGGAGCTCACGGCGTGCCCGCTCTTGTCGACGCCGAGGTCGCCTCGGAAGAGGTCGGTCAGCCAGCCGAAATAGCGGACCGGGATCGGCACGTCGAGTCTCAGGGACTTGATACGGGCCGCCATCTGCGCCTGCGCCTGCGGAGTCGACTGCTCACGCAGGTCGGCGAGCGGGTCCCCCGACAGGGCGACCAGGACGAACATGATGAAAGTCGCGGCGAGCAGAACGAGGCTTGATATGGCCAGCCGCCGCGCGATGAATGCGAGCATTCCCCCGACCTCCTGCGGTGACGGGCCGGCCATGGAGGGGTGTCGGGGCGCGACCCGGGTAGGTCGGGCGCCGCCGCGCCCGCCCGGGGTGAGGCAGAGCGGCGGCCCCGTGTAGATCAGATGTGAGAGTGCCGCCAGGCACCGCTCGGGGCCGGGCGCATACCCGGCCCCGAGGGCGTCAGACGGTCAGTGGGCCTACTACTGGATGGCCCACTCGTGCATGTTCCAGGTGACGGAGGCCTGGGAGGCGTTCGGCACGACGTTCTGGACGTTCTCGCTCCAGGCCGTCAGTGCCGGCTGCGAGTAGAGCGGGATGCTCATCAGGTCGTCCCAGAGGGTCTTCTCGACCTGCTTGACGAGGTCGACCGTCTTGGTGGGGTCGGTCTCGCTGAGGATCTGGTCGAGGACCTTGTCGAGCTCCTTGTTGGAGTAGCAGCCCTTGTTGTTGCCCTTGCCGGACGGGGTGCACTTCTCGACGGTGTGGTAGGTGGAGGTCCAGCCGCTGTTGAGGGCCGAGCCCGACCAGCCGAAGAGCGCCACGTCGAAGTTGCCGTTGGCGAGGTCGCCGCCGTCGGCGAAGAACTTCTCGCTGCCGGTGTCGACGATGTCGAAGCCGGCCTGGTCACACGAGGCCTTGATCAGCTCGACGACCTGGGTGCGGCGCGGGTTCGGCTGGTTGTAGCCGATCCGGACCTTCAGCTTGCCCTTGCCGGACTCGGAGAGCAGCTTCTTGGAGGCCTCGATGTCGACGGTGTTCCACTTGTCGCCGCCCGCGAAGGCCACCGTGTCGGCGTACTGCGGCTGGAACCCGACGACGTTGCGCACGTCCAGCGTCTGGGCCTCAGGGTTCTGCGGCTTGATCAGGTTGTCGACGATCTGCTGACGCGGCACGCAGAGCGCGAGCGCCTTGCGCAGGTTCGGGTCCTTGAACGGGCCCTTGTTGAAGTTGAAGGTCAGGTGGTCGTACAGGAACTGGTCACCCGTCTTGACCGTGACGCCGTTCAGGCCCCCGAGCTGGGCGACGACGTCCGGGTTCGACTGCGGCTCGATGATGTTGGTCTCACCGTTCTGCAGCGCCTGGACCTGCTCGTCCTGCGGGATGAAGCGGATGACGACCTTGGCCGCCTTGGCCGGCTCGCCCCAGTACTTCTCGTTCCTGGCCAGGGTGATGGACTGGCCGGGGGAGTAGGAGTCGATCACGAACGGGCCGTTCGAGGGCATGAGCTTCTTGTCCGGCATCTTGCCGTTGAACAGCCAGCCCTTGTTGTAGAACTCGGCGGCCTTCTTCAGCTTGGCCTTGTCGCCCTTCTTGATGGCGTCGACGAACTCCTCGACGGTGAGCCCGCCCTGCTCGGCGACGATGTGCGCCGGCATGGTCAGGACATCGAGGGCTTCCCAGTCGACGAAGGGCTGCTTGTACTTGAGCGTGATCTCCTTGTCGCCGACCTTGCAGTCGGGCAGCTCGACCCGGCCCCACTGGTCGGTGCTGATGTAGGAGAAGTCCGTGAACTTGCCCGAGCCGGTCGCCCACGTGAGCATCACGTCGGCACAACCGAGGTCGGCGCCGTCGGACCAGACAGACTTCGGGTTGAGGGTGTACTTGACCGTCAGCGGGTCGTCGGAGACCTTCTCGTAGGTGGCGACCTCGGTGTTGCGCCGCACGCCACCCTCGGTGCTGTAGCCCCACACGTCCTGCAGGACCCGGTTGGAGACCACGATGTGGTTCTGCGAGGAGTACTCCTCGGCGGTGTAACCGTTGTAGGAGTTCAGCTCCTGCTCGAAGGCGTGGGTGACGGTGGTGTCGGCGGCGGCGGGGGCGCTGCTCGCAGACCCGGACTCGTTGGCGGCGGGCTTGTCCTCACCGCTGGCGCATGCGGTCAGCAGGATCGCCGCTCCGGTGGCGACTGCGAGGAACCTTCCGGTCCTCCGTGCGTATGACACGAATTTTCTCCTCAAAGGCATGAGCTGTCACAACTCTCCCGGATAACTAGCACCTTTTCGATTCTTGACGGAAGGGGGAGGTAACAGAACGTTGCGGATCTGATGCCTGAATCACACCGCCTTGTTGGGTTTGTCATGATCTATCACGACTCGATCGTCGCAGCTCACGGGATCGTGACGTGATCATGACAGAACCAAGACATTTTGACTTATGGTGTTAGATTTTCGGATTTAGTGTGGTGTCGTGGTCCACGCGGGGTACCTACCGGAGGCCGATCGCGGCGGCCGCCCGGGGGCGCGGTCCCGTCTTCGGCATCCTCGGTGTTCTCGGTGTTCTCGGTGTTCTCGGCACGGCGGCAGGAGGCCGGCATGGGCGGCAGCAGCGGCACGGGCGTCCGGGCGGGCGGCAAGAGCGAGGTCGGCAAGAGCGAGGTCGGCACGGGCAAAGTCGGCACGGGCAAGGGCAGGCGGAGCTCGGCCGGGCGGCACGCCGATCACGGCATCTTCGGTCCCGAGTCGGTGACCTGGCGGGTGATGGGCGAGCCGATCCTCATGGTCGGCGGCTTCCGGGCGCTGCTCATGCAGGGCCTGCACCCGCGCGCCATGCGCGGTGTCCTGCAGAACTCCGCGCTCCTCGACCCCGCCGAGGCCTGGGCCCGGTTCCAGCGCACGACCGACTTCGTCCGCGTGCGGACCTTCGGGACCACGGCCGAGGTGGCCGCCGCCGGAGCCCGGGTGCGTCGCATTCACGCCGCGTTGACGGCGTTCGACCCGGACCGGGACGAGCGGTTCCGGCTCGACGACCCCGACGCGCTGCGCTGGGTCCACGTCGGCGAGGTCGACTCCTATCTGTCGGTCGCCCGCCGCGCGGGCGTCTCGCTGAGCGACGCCGACGCCGACCGGTTCGTGGCCGAGTGGCGGCGCGCCGCCGAGGTCGTCGGGCTGCGGCCGGACGACGTGCCCGGAACGCTCGCCGAGCTGCGCGACTATATGGAGGAGCGGCGGCCGGACCTCTACTTCGTCCCCGAGGCGTCGCACCCACTGCTGCTGGCGCTCAACGCGCCGCTGCCGCTGCGCCTGGCCCCGCTCAGGGCCGCGCTTCCGATGATCATGGCGCTCGCGTTCGCGTCGCTGCCCCGATGGGCGCGCCGCCTGTACGGCCTGCCCGCCACGCCGATCGGTGACCTGTGGGCGAGCGCCACGCTCAGGACGCTGCACCGGGGCCTCGGCCTGGTGCCCGCACAGATGCGCTACTCGCCCGCCGCGCTCAGGGCCAGGGAGGCCGTCGCCGCGTACGACGCGCTCCGCGCCTGACTCGAACCCCCTTGGGGGGCGGGTTGGGCGCGGTTTGCCGGGCCATGGCAGACTGATAAGCGGGAGCGAACCCGGAACTCGGGTCCGCGACCGTTCATAAGACAAAGAGCAAGCGTGCTCCGGGGTCGGTGAAATTCCGAACCGGCGGTGACATCCGTCCCCTCTCGGGGACGCGGTGAAGTCCGCGACCCGGCCGAAGCCATCGGCCGGTGGACCTGGTGTGATTCCAGGACCGACGGTCATAGTCCGGATGGGAGGAAGCGCGCGAACGGGAGACAGCCGTCTTTCGGCGGTCCGGCGTAGCCGGGCTGGCCGGCGGCGTACGCCACCCGTGCGACGTGGCCCATGTGGCCGCGTCCTTTCCACACCCCGGGGCCCGCCTGGCGACACAGGCGAGGAGGACTGACCGGGGTGAGCGAGCAAATCCCCGCGCGTGCCGATGCGGCGCTTCCCACGGCCCCCGACGACGCGGCCCCCGGGGATGTGCCGCACATGCGGCGGGCCGTCGAGCTCGCGGCCCGCGGCCTCGGCACCACCAGCCCCAACCCCGTGGTCGGCTGCGTCGTGCTCGACGCCGCCTCCGCCGTCGTGGGCGAGGGCTTCCACGCCTACGCCGGAGGGCCCCATGCCGAGGTCGTCGCGCTGCGCGAGGCGGGGGATCGGGCCCGGGGCGGCACCGCCTACGTGACCCTGGAGCCGTGCAGCCACACCGGCCGGACCGGCCCCTGCGTGCAGGCGCTGCTCGACGCGGGCGTCGCCCGGGTCGTGGTCGCCGTCGCGGACCCCAACCCCGTGGCCGCCGGAGGCGTCGAACGGCTCAGGGAGCGCGGTGTCCGGGTCGACGTCGGCGTGCTGGCCGAGGAGGCCGAGCGGGGCAACACCGCCTGGCTCACCTCCGTCCGGGCCCGCCGGCCGTACGTGACCTGGAAGTTCGCGGCCACGCTCGACGGCAGGTCGGCGGCGCGGGACGGCACCAGCAAGTGGATCACCTCCGCCGAGGCCCGCGCCGACGTCCACCGGCTGCGCGGCGAGTGCGACGCGATCGTGGCGGGGATCGGCACGGTCCTCGCCGACGACCCCCTGCTCACCGTCCGGATGTCCGAGGGAGCCGGCCCCGAGCGGGCGCCGCTGCGCGTCGTCGTCGACTCGGCCGCGCGCACGCCGCGGGCGGCCCGCGTCCTGTCGGGGCCGGCGCCCACCCTGGTCGCGGTGGCCGCCGACACCGCCGTGCCGGCGCACCTCGCCGACGTCGTACGGCTGCCGCGCACGCCGTACGGGCTGGACCTGCGCGTGCTCCTGGAGGAGCTGCGCCGGCGGCAGATCGTGAGCGTGCTCGTGGAGGGCGGGCCGCGGCTGGCCGGGTCCTTCGTCAGAGAGGGCCTGGTGGACCGGGTCGTCGGCTATCTCGCCCCGGCGCTGCTGGGGGCGGGGGCGGCGGCGCTCGGCCCGGCCGGTGTCGCCACGATCGCCGACATCCACCGCTTCGAAATCGAAGATGTCACCCCCATCGGGCCGGACCTGCGGGTCGTGCTCCGCCCCGGAGCCTCCCCGGGCTCCGGGGACGCCGCCGCGTCCCACCGGTCGGCACCATCGAAGGAGAACTGAGATGTTCACCGGAATCGTCGAGGAACTGGGCGAGGTCGTCGCGATCGAGCCGCTCGCTGACTCGGCCCGCCTGTCGGTGCGCGGCGGGATCGTCACCGCCGACGCCGTCCACGGCGCGTCGATCGCGGTCAACGGGGTCTGCCTGACCGTCGTCGGCGTCGCGGACGGCGTGTTCACCGCCGACGTGATGAAGGAGACCCTGGACCGCTCCTGCCTCGGCGTGCTGGTGCCGGGCTCGCGGGTCAACCTGGAACGGGCCGTACGCGTCGACCAGCGGCTCGGCGGCCACATCGTGCAGGGGCACGTGGACGGCACCGGCGTGGTGCTCTCCCGCGAGCCCGCCCAGCACTGGGACGTCGTGCGGATCTCCCTGCCGGCCGAACTGGACCGCTACGTCGTCGAAAAGGGCTCGATCGCGGTGGACGGCGTCAGCCTGACCGTGGCCGGCGTGGACACGGGCGGCTTCGCCGTCAGCCTGATCCCGACCACGCTGGAGATGACCACCCTCGGCCGCAAGCAGCCGGGCGACCCGGTCAACCTGGAAGTCGACATCCTCGCCAAGCACGTCGAGAAGCTCATCGGCGCGCACGGCCTCGGGGTCCGGCCGTGAACTGGGCGGAGGCGGGGTTCGAGGTCCTCGGCCGGCACGTCGCCTGGGCCGACCTGGTGGGCAACGTGTGCGCGCTGGCCACGCTGTGGCTCGCGATGAAGCGGACGATCTGGACCTGGCCGGTCCAGTTCGCCGGCTCGGTGCTGCTGTTCGCCGCGTCGATCAGCGCGCACATCACCGGAAACGCGCTCAAGCAGGTGCTGTTCGGCGCGCTCGCGATCTACGGCTGGGTTCGCTGGTCGCGCGGCAGCCGCGGCGGCGCGCCGCTGGCCGTCCGCTCGGCCACCGGGCGCGAGCGCGTCGCGCTGGTCGCCGTACTGGCCGCCGGCACCGTCGCGGTCGCCCTGCTCTTCGGGTTCCTCAACTCCCGCGGCCTGAACGTGTCGTGGGCGCCGTGGCCCGACGCGTACATCTTCGTCGGCAGCGCGGTGGCGACCTGGGCGCAGGGGCGGGCGCTGGTCGACTTCTGGCTGCTGTGGGTCGCCGTCGACCTGGTCGGCGTCCCCCTGGCGTTCCGTTCGGGGCTGGTCGTCTCCGGCGCGGTCTACGCCGTCTTCTTCGTCCTGGTCCTGATCGGGTTCCGCGACTGGCGGCGCGAATCCCGCGCACTGGAGGCAGTTACCACATGAGCATCCGTCTGGACCCGATCGAACGGGCCGTCGCCGACATCCGCGAGGGCCGGCCGGTCGTCGTGGTCGACAACGAGCACCGCGAGAACGAGGGCGACATCATCTTCGCCGCGGCCAAGGCCACGCCCGAGCTCGTCGCATTCATGATCCGGCACACCAGCGGCGTGATCTGCGTGGCCATGGAGGGGGGCGAGCTGGACCGGCTCGGACTGCCGCTGATGGTCCACGAGAACAAGGAGCGCATGCGCACCGCGTACACGATCAGCGTGGACGCCAGGGACGGGGTGTCCACCGGGATCTCGGCCGCCGACCGGGCGCTGACGATCCGTACGCTCTGCGACTCGGCCACCGAGCCGTACGAGCTGGTCCGGCCGGGGCACATCTTCCCGCTGCGGTACCGGGAGGGCGGCGTGCTGGTCCGTCCCGGCCACACCGAGGCGGCGGTGGACCTGGCCCGGCTGGCCGGGCTCGCCCCGTCCGGCGCGCTCGCCGAGGTCGTCAACGACGACGGCACCATGAAGCGGCTGCCCGCCCTGCGCGAGTTCGCCGACGAGCACGACCTCGCGCTCGTGACGATCGAGCAGCTCATCGACCACCGCAAGCGCACCGAGCGCATGGTGGCCAGGGTCGCCGAGACCCGCATCCCCAACCGGTACGGCGTCTGGCGGGCCTACGGCTACTCCAGCGCCCTGGACGGCGGCGAGCACCTGGCGCTCGTCTACGGCGACCTGGCCGACGGCGAGAACGTGCTGGTGCGCGCCCATTCCGAGTGCCTCACCGGCGACGTCCTCGGCTCGCTGCGCTGCGACTGCGGCGTGCAGCTCGACCACGCCATGCGGGCCATCGCCGAGGAGGGCCGAGGCGTCGTGGTCTACCTGCGCGGCCACGAGGGCCGGGGCATCGGCCTGCTCGCCAAGCTTCAGGCGTACGGGCTGCAGGACAACGGCAGCGACACCGTGGACGCCAACGTGGAGCTCGGGCTGCCGGTGGACGCGCGGGAGTTCTCCAACGCCGCCCAGATGCTCGCCGACCTCGGTGTGAAGTCCGTGCGGCTGCTGACCAACAACCCCGCGAAGGTGCGCGGCATGGACGGCTACGGCATCAAGGTGCTCGGCCGCGAGCCCATGCCGATGGCGGTCAACCCGTACAACGAGAAGTACCTCACGGCCAAGCGCGACCGGCTCGGCCACGACATTCCCAAGGAGGAGGAGACGGCATGAGCGAGCGGATCGACGGGCGCGGCCCGTCCGGACACGGGACCCGGGAGGCGGCATGAGCGGCATCGGACGTCCCCAGGCGGCCCCGGTCGAGGCGGCCGGGCTGACCGTCGGCATCGTGGCGGCCCGCTGGCACGCCGAGATCACCGACCGGCTGGTGGAGCGGGCCGTGCGGGCGGCGCGCGACTGCGGCGCCGAGCCGACCGTGCTGCGGGTGGCCGGGTCGCTGGAGATCCCGGTCGTGGCGCAGGCCCTCGCGCGCCGGTGCGATGCGGTGGTGGCGCTCGGCGCGGTGATCCGCGGCGATACGGCCCACTTCGACTACGTCTGCGACTCGGTGACGGCCGGGCTGACCAGGGTGGCGCTGGACGAGTCCACCCCGGTCGGGAATGGGGTGCTCACCTGTGAGACCCTCGATCAGGCGCTCGACCGTTCCGGTGTGCCGGGCGGCCATGAGGACAAGGGGTACGAGGCGACGGTCGCCGCGCTGGAGACCGCGCTCCTGCTCCGCGACCCGGCGCTCGTGCCCGCGCGGTAGCGTGCACGCGACCCGTACGTCCAACGCATCTCGGTGATCATGCAGACGCTCACAGGTACCCCTCCGGCCGGCCGCCACGTCGTCGACGAGCGCGGAGGTGCGCGATGACGGCTGCCGCGCCGCCCCCGCTGCCGGTGACCTGGCGCCCGCGCCAGGCGCGGATCATCGCGTACTCCATGGCGGCGATCATGGTGGTGGGTTCGGTGGTCCTCGCGGTGATCCTGCCCGAGCAGTTCAAGCTGCCGGACCGGCTCGGCATGATCGCCTTCGGCGGCGCGGTGGCGGCCGTGCTGCACTTGCTCGGGCGGCTCCGCGTGGAGGCGGACGAGCGGGGCATCAAGGTCGTCAACGCGCTGCGGACCCACTACTTCGAATGGGCCCAGGTGCTCGACGTGAACCTGGTCGAGGGCGACCCCTGGCCCAAGCTCGACCTGGCCGACGGCAACAGCGTCGGCGCCATGGGCATCCAGGGCTCCGAGAAGGAGCGCTCCCGTAAGGCGGTCTCCGAGCTGCGCGCCCTCATCCGCGCCCGCGGCGAGGCCCCCGACCGCGACTGAGGCGGGGGAGCGGGCCCGCCGTTCGCGCCCGGCCAAGGGAGGTGCCGGGTTTCGCCGTAAAGTTCCACTGGAACGGTCGTCGAGCCCGGTGAGGTCCAGAGTGAGCGTGCTGATCGACTGGCCCAACTGGCCCGGGCCCCGCAGGCTGCTCTGGTCGCACCTCGTCAGCGATCATTCGTACGACGAGCTGCACGGCTTCGCCCAGCTCCTCGGCGTGCCGCCGCGCGCCTTCGACCGCGATCACTATGACGTTCCGGAAACGATCTACGACCGCGCCGTCCTGCTCGGCGCCGAGCCGGTGTCGAGCCGGGAGCTCGTGTCGCGCCTGCGGGCGGCCGGGCTGCGCAACCCCAAGTGGCGCCCCCTGGCCGGTGGCCCCTCAGGCGAGTGAGGCGAGCTCCCCGGTGAGGTTCTCCCTGGCCCGCGCCTCCCACAGCGCCCGGCCGGCGGCCGTGCCGTACAGGTGGGGCCGGTCCAGGAGCCGCCGCAGGACCTGCGCGCGTCCCGCCCGGAACAGCTCATCCGGCACGTGCCGGTACTCCTGTCGGACCGCCCGCGCGTACGCCGCGTAGGCCGCCCCCTCCCCGCCCAGAACGGACAGGTCGGCGTCGCACAGCACCGCCGCGTCCGCGTCGCCGGGCTCGTACGTGTGTGACGCTGTCACCCGGACCAGCCGTGCCACCTCACGGACCAGGCCGTCCGGCGCCCCGCATGCGGCCAGGCGGGCCTGCGCGAGCTGGGCGCTGCGCTCCTCGTCCCACCCCGCGCGTCCCTCGTACACCGCGTCGTGGAACCAGGCGGCGAGCCGTACGGCCCGCGGGTCGGCGGCGTGCCCGGCGAGCGGCTCGATCGCGGCGAGGACGGCGGCGAGGTGCGCGGTGGTGTGGTAGCGCCGGTGCGGCTCCGCCCAGCGCGCGATCAGCTCGGCGCGCAGCGCGTCCGCACACGGGGAGGCGGCGAGGTCCAGGGGTGCCGGAGGACGGAGGGCGGGCTGCTCCATGTCCGTGACCATATCGCCGGATCTCGCCGCGACGGTGGTGGACGGTCTGCCACGCCACATGGACGCCGGACCAGGCCGTCGCCGTCCTGTCGGATCGCGGGGGGCCGCCCTCAGTCCTCGCGTCGTGCGGCTGCCTCGATCAGTCGCAGGAGGTCGGCCAGATCGGCCTCGAACTCGGCGGTGAGGTCGAGGGGCAGGTCCAGCCACGGCGCGAGCCTCCTGTGCCCGGGCAGGTCGCCGTCCGGAAGCTGTCCGCGCCGGCCACGCGGGTCCAGGATGCCGGAAGTGAAGCGGCCCCCCGCCTCGGAGGCGGCAAACCCGATCACGAAGGTGCTGATCAGGCGCTCCAGCCGGGGTACGTCGCGATCCGGGACCCCGGCTTCGATGAGCGCGGTGTAGACGACGTCCACGACGCGGGCGGCGTCCGGTGTAAGGGCGGGCCGTGAGAAGAGCAGAGGGGCCGCCCAGGGGTGGCGCTGGATCACCTCCCGGCAGGCCCGTGCGAGGGTACCGAGCCGTTCACTCCAGGGGCGATCCCCGCCGGCCTCGGGCGGCAGGAACGCGGTGAGCAGGCGCCCGACCATGCCGTCCAGCAGTGCGGCCTTGTCGCTGACATGCCGGTACAGCGCCATCGGGGTCACCCCGACGCGATCGGCCACCGCCCGCATCGACACCGCGTCGAGGCCGTGCTCGTCGGCGATGGCCACCGCCGCGTCCAGGATCTCTTCCCGCCTCCCACCCATGGATATACAGTGTATACGTATACGGTGTAGATCGAAGATGAAGGCAGGATGCTCCTCGCGGAGGACCTGGTGAAGGGGTACGGTCGGCGGCGCGCCCTCGACGGCTTCGACCTCGCGGTCGCGGCCGGCGAGATCGTCGGCCTGATCGGGCACAACGGCGCGGGCAAGACCACCTTCGTCGAGATCGTCAGTGGTCTCGTCCGCCCCGATGCGGGGCGGCTGCGCGTCGGCGGGCGGGACGCGCTGCGCGCCGGTCGCGCCCTACGGCGGCTGCTCGGCGTGGCCCCGCAGGAGTTCGCTCTGTACAACCGCGTCACCGCGCGGGAGAACCTGCGGCTGTTCGCCGGGCTGGCCGGGCTCCGCGGGCGGCGCCGAGACGCGGAGATCGCCCGCGTCCTGGACGAGCTCCAGCTGGCCGCGCTCGCGGACCGGCCCGTGGGCGTCCTGTCCGGGGGGCAGCGCCGCCGTGTCCAGGCGGCCACAGCCATGGTCGGTTCCCCCCGGCTGCTGCTCCTGGACGAACCGACCGCCGGGGCCGACCCGGAAACCCGATCCGCCCTGCTGGCCGCCGTCAAGGCACGGGCCGAAGCCGGGACCGCCGTCCTCTACACCACTCACTACCTGCCGGAACTCGTCGATCTCGACGCTACGGTGGCGCTCGCCCGCGCCGGGCGCGTCATCGCGCGCGGGACCCAGCAGGAGCTCACCCGCGGCCTGCCCGGCGAACTGAAGGTCGCCTTCGCGGACCCGGCCGAACCCGAACTGCGTCTGCCGACGACCGACCCCGGCGCCGACCTCGCCGCGCTACTCGCCTCCGGGCGCACCCCCGCCTCCGTCGACGTGCGCCGCCCCAGCCTGGACGACCTCTACCGCTCACTGGAAGCGGTGGCAACCGAGGAGGACACGAATACCCGTGATGCCCGTGATGTCCGTGCGTGAGTCCGTCACCCGTACGAGCGCCCTGGTGCGCCACAACCTGCTGCTGATGCTGCGCGAGCCCGGCCCGTTGCTCAGCCGGGTGATCCTGCCGCTCGTCTTCCTCACCCTGCTGCGCCCCCTCTACGTGGCCGCGCAGGGCCGGACGGCGGGCACCGAGCAGGCCGTCGTGGGCACGCTGGTCACCTTCTCGCTGCTCGCGCTCAGCATCTCCGGCGGCGCCATCCTCACCGAACGGCTCGGCCGCACCTGGGACCGGCTGCGCGGCACGTCTGTCCACCCCGCGGAGATGCTCGTCGGCAAGGCCGTCCCCGTCTTCGTGGCCCTGCTCGCCCAGCAACTGATCATCATCGGCTTCGGGGTGTGCGCCTTCGGGGTGAGCGTTCCGCATCCGCTCCCGCTGCTCGGCGTCCTGCTGAGCTGGAGCGCCACCCTGCTCGGCCTCGGCGCGCTGGCCGGCGTACTCGTCCGCAGCATGGGTGAGCTCTCGGCCGCCTACGACATCGGCGGGATGCTGCTCAGCAGCCTCGGCGGCGCGCTCGTCCCGCTTGCCGTCCTGCCGCACTGGGTCGCGGCCGTGGCCCCGATCTCCCCCGGCTACTGGGCCGTCCGCGGCCTGCGCGCCGCCCTCGCGGGCGACATCCGCACGTCGGTCGCGGCCTCGGGCACGCTGCTCGCCGTGGCTCTGGCCTGTGGCGCCCTGGCCTCGGTACGTCTGCGGGGCCGCGGCGGACGGCTGGTGGCGCTCTAGGCGAGAAGGGCCGCGAACGCCGAGCAACTTATACGAATCCATCCGCTGTTTGGCGAAATTGACCACAGTCAGGCGAGGGACGGTGGACGTAGCCTGACTGTGTGTCCCAGAGGACGAACCCGGACCCGGCGGCGGGGATCGACTCGCCCGCCAAGCTGTCCGCGCTGCTGGAAGAACACGACTACCTGGCCGACGAGGGCCTGGCCACGGCCGCGTTCCTGGCGTTGCGGATGGGGCGCCCGCTCTTCCTTGAGGGCGAGGCGGGCGTCGGCAAGACCGAGCTGGCCAAGACGCTCGCGGCGATCCTCGACGCCCCGCTCATCCGGCTGCAGTGCTACGAGGGGCTCGACGCCGCCCAGGCGCTCTACGACTGGGACTTCGCCCGCCAACTGCTGCACCTCAAGGCCGCCGAGGCGGCCGGGGCCACCGACGTCAAGGCGCTGGAAGGCGAGATCTACGACCGCAGGTTCCTGGTCGCCCGGCCGCTGCTGCGTGCCCTGGAGACCCAGCCCTGCGTGCTGCTCGTGGACGAGATCGACCGGGCCGACGACGAGTTCGAGGCGTTCCTCCTCGAGGTTCTTTCCGACTTCACCATCTCCGTGCCCGAGCTCGGCACGATCAGGGCGCAGACGCCGCCGGTCGTCGTCCTGACCTCCAACCGCACCCGCGAGGTGCACGAGGCGCTCAAACGGCGCTGCCTGTACCACTGGATCGAGCATCCCTCCTTCGAGCACGAGGTCGCGATCCTGCTGCGGCGGCTGCCCGCCTGCACGGAGGAGCTCGCGGCCGAGGTGGCCGGCGCGGCCGGGCGGCTGCGCGAGGCCGACCTGGTCAAGCCGCCCGGCGTGGCCGAGACGCTCGACTGGGCCGAGGCGCTGCTCACCCTCGGCGCCGCCCGCCTCGACCCCGGTTTGGCCGCGGTCACCCTGGGCGCGCTGCTCAAATACCGCGAGGACCAGGAGACTGTACGGCGCGGCGGCCTGCTGGGTGACGGGCTCGCGGCGCGCACGGGAGGCGGCGGCGGCCGTGCCTGAGCCGCGCCGCGAGGCACGTGAGGGACACGGGGCGGCGGCGGGCGACGACCGCGCCGCCCTCGTCCGGGCGATGACGGGCTTCGCCCGCACGCTGCGCGCGGCCGGGGTCGCCGCCGACCACCAGCGGACCCAGGGCTTCCTGGCCGCGCTGCGCGAGCTGGGCGCGCGCGAGCCGTGCGACGTCTACTGGGCCGGCCGGCTGACGCTCTGCTCCTGCCCCGACGACCTCGACCGGTACGACCGGTGCTTCGCGGCCTACTTCGGCGGCGCGCGGCCCGCCGCCCGCCGCGTGCCGCCCGCGGCGACCGTGACCCGGTTCGTCCTGCGCCCCGACGAGGGAGCCGGAGAGCCGGGCGAGGGAGGCGAGGCGAGCGCGGCGGCCACGGCGAGCGAGATCGAGGTGCTGCGCCACCGGGACGTCGCCCGGATGACCGCCGTCGAGCGGCAGGAGGTGGCCCGGCTGCTCGGGATGCTCAGGAGCGCCCGCGAGCGGCGCACGTCGCGTCGCCGCGCGCCGTCGCACCGCGGCGCGCTCGACGGCCGCCGCACCGTGCGCGAGGCGGTCCGCCGCGGCGGTGAGCCGGCCCGGCTGCGGTTCCGCGACCGCACCGAGAAGCCGCGCCGGGTCGTCATGCTCGTGGACGTGAGCGGCTCGATGGCCCCCTACGCCGACACCCTGCTGCGCTTCGCGCACGCCCTGGTCCGCGCCGAGCCGCGTGCCACGGAAGTGTTCAGCGTGGGTACGCGGCTCACCAGGGTGACCGCGGAGCTGCGCCACCGCGACCCCGCCGTCGCCATGGACGCCGTCTCGGCCGCGATCCCCGACTGGAGCGGCGGCACCCGGCTGGGGGAGGAGCTGAAGGAGTTGCTCCGGCTGTCCGACCCCCGGGGAGCGATCGTGGTGATCGCCTCGGACGGCTGGGAGCGGGGCGACGCGAGCCTGCTCGGCCGCCAGATGGAACGCCTGTCGCGGCTCGCCCACCGGGTGATCTGGGTCAATCCGCACAAGGGGGACCCGGCCTATCGGCCGCTGACCGCCGGGATGCGGGCGGCCCTGCCGTACGTCACCGAGTTCGTCGCCGGGCACAGCCTGGCCGCGTACGAGGAGCTCGCGCTCCGCCTGGCCGGCGGCACGGTCCCCGGTGCGGTTCATCGGGGGAGAGGCAGGCCGGATGCGTGACGTGCTGGCCCAGATCGTGCGCTGGTGGGAGGCGGGGGAGCGGTTCGGCCTGGCCACCGTGGTCGGCACGTTCCGCAGCGCGCCCCGGCCGCCCGGGGCGTCCATGGCGGTGCTCCGGGACGAGGCGACCGGCAGCGTCTCCGGCGGCTGCGTCGAGGGCGCGGTCTACGACCTGGCCCAGCGGGTGGTCGCGGACGGCACGCCCGTGCTCCAGCGGTACGGCGTCAGCGACGACGACGCCTTCTCCGTCGGCCTGACCTGCGGTGGCGTCATCGACGTGTTCGTCGAGCCCGTCTCGCGCGCGACCTACCCCGAGCTGGGGGAGGTCGCCGCCTCCATCGAGCGGAGCGAGCCGGTGGCGGTGGCGACGATCGTCGCCGGGCCGGGGCCGATCGGGGCGCGCCGCGTCGTACGGCCCGGCCGCGCCTCCGGCACGCTCGGCTCGTCCCGGCTCGACGACGCGGTGGACGACGACGCGCACGGGATGCTCGCCCAGGGGCTCACCGGCATCCGCCGGTACGGCCCCGAGGGGGAGCGGCGGCTGGACGACCTACAGGTCTTCGTGCAGTCGTTCGCGCCGTCGCCGCGGATGCTGGTGTTCGGCGCCATCGACTTCGCCGCGGCCGTGGCGCGGATCGGCAAGTTCCTCGGCTACCACGTGGTGGTCTGCGACGCGCGTCCGGTGTTCGCCACCTCCCGCCGGTTTCCCGAGGCCGACGAGGTCGTGGTGAAGTGGCCGCACGACTACCTGGCGACGGCCGAGGTGGACGAGCGCACCGTGATCTGCGTTCTCACCCACGACCCCAAGTTCGACGTCCCGCTGCTGGAGGTCGCGCTGCGCACCCCGGCGGCGTACGTTGGGGCGATGGGGTCGCGGCGCACGCACGAGGACCGGCTGCGGCGGTTGCGCGAGGCGGGGCTCACGGACGCGGAGCTGTCCCGGCTGCGCTCGCCGATCGGGCTGGACCTCGGCGCGCGCACACCCGAGGAGACGGCGGTGTCGATCGCGGCCGAGCTGATCCAGCTCCGGTGGGGCGGAACCGGCCGCGCCCTGACCGAGACGACGGGCCGGATCCACGGCGACGCCGGGCTTTCGGGCGCGTCCGTCGCGGCGAGTCAGGGTGAGGAGCGTGCGGATGGCGACGGCTGATCCCAACGAGGTCGTGGGTGTCCTGCTCGCGGCCGGTTCGGGCCGCAGGATGGGCACACCGAAGGCGCTGGTGGAGTTCGAGGGGGAGCGGCTCGCCGATCGCGGCGTGCGGCTGCTCGCCGAGGGCGGCTGCGACCCGGTGCTGATCGTGCTCGGCGCCGCGGAGGTGCGAGTCCCGGGCGCGGTCGCGGTGCACAACCCCGAGTGGGCGACCGGCATGGGCTCGTCGCTGCGCGCGGGCCTCGCCGCGCTGCCCGCCTCCGCCCGCGCCGCGGTGATCGCCCTCGTCGACCAGCCGCTGGTCCGGCCGGAGGCCGTGCGCCGCCTGATCGCGGCGTACCGCGCGGGCGCCGCGGTCGCGGTGGCCTGCTACGGCGGCGCGCCGCGCAACCCCGTGCTCATCACCCGCGAGCACTTCGCGGAGGTGGCCGCGCTGGCCCAGGGCGACGTGGGAGCGCGGCCCTTCCTGCGGGCGCGTCCCGAGCTGGTCACCCGGGTGGAGTGCGACGGGGTGGGCGACCCGGCCGACCTCGACACGCCGGACGACCTGCGCGCGCTCGGATCCCGCTGACCCTCCGGGTTGGCCGCCGCCGGTCCGGTCGTTAGCCTGGGACCCCAAAGAAACGGAACATCATTCGGTTCCGGTGCTGCGCGCGGAAGGACGTACAGGATGCGGATCGGGATGGCCCTGAACTACGCGGGCGGGTTCAAGGAGACCGTGGCCGAGCTGGCCGACTACGAGAAGGCCGGGCTGGACATCGTCTTCGTCGCCGAGGCGTACAGCTTCGACGCGGTCAGCCAGATGGGCTACATCGCCGCCAGGACCGAGCGGTTGCAGATCGCCTCGGGCATCCTGCCGATCTACTCCCGCACTCCGGCACTGCTGGCGATGACGGCCGCCGGGATGGACTACGTCTCCGACGGGCGGTTCACGCTCGGGCTGGGCGCCTCCGGCCCGCAGGTCATCGAGGGCTTCCACGGCGTGCCGTACACCGCGCCGCTGGGCCGGACCCGCGAGGTCATCGAGATCTGCCGCAAGGTCTGGCGGCGCGAACGCCTCGAATACGCCGGAAAGCACTACACCCTGCCCTATGAGGGCGGCACCGGCCTGGGCAAGCCGCTGAAGCTGATCAACCACCCGGTGCGCGACCGCATCCCGATCGTCCTCGCCGCGATCGGACCGAAGAACGTCGCGCTGGCCGCCGAGCTGGCCGAGGGCTGGGAGCCGATCTTCTTCATGCCGGAGAAGGCCGCCGACGTCTGGGGCGACTCTCTGGCGGCGGGCAAGGCGAAGCGTGACCCCTCGCTCGGCGAGCTGGACGTCATCGCCCAGGCGTTCCTCGCGATCGGCGACGACGTGGACGGGCTGCGCGAGCTGGGCCGTCCCATGGCCGCGCTGTACATCGGCGGCATGGGCGCCAAGGGCAAGAACTTCTACAACGACCTCGCCCGGCGCTACGGCTACGAGAAGGAGGCCGAGCGGATCCAGGACCTCTACCTGGAGGGGAAGAAGGACGAGGCCGCCGCGCTCGTCCCGGCCGAACTGCTCGAGCGGATGTCGCTGATCGGCTCGGAGGGCTTCGTCCGCGACCGGGTGGCGGCGATGCGGGAGGCCGGGGTGACCACGATCAACGTCGCGCCGATCGGCCGCACCCACGAGGAGCGTCTCGCGCTGATCGAGAAGATCAGGGACATCGCCGGCTGACCCGGCCCGCCCCCTCATAGCGCTCCCGCTCGCACGGCCCTTTTCCCCGCCGATGCGGGCGGTGCCGGTGAGACTGCGGAAGCAGGGGGCATGACTTATCCGTGCATACGGAACAAATCCCCACTCAAGGGCGGAGACAGGCGGTGAAGACAGCGGTCAGCCGGGCCTCCACCGCCGCCGGATCGGAGTCGCGGAGCGGCTCCGGCCCGAGCAGGCGGCGCAGCGAGCTGACGCCGAGGATGAACGTCACCGCGAGCGCGGCCCGCTCCCTCGTGCGCGGGCCGCTCAGTCGCGCGGCGATCGCGCCGATCATGGCGTCCTCGACCCGGGCCCGGAGCACCGCCCTGATCTCCGGGCTGGTCCCCGCACGGTCGATCGTGCGGGTGAGCTGCTCCACCGTCCCGGTGTGCAGCCGCCGCGCCATGCGCGCGGCGAGCCGCGCGGGCAGGCCCTCGGGGTCCCCCTCGATGACCGCCTCCAGGGTGGAGCCGGTCGCGACGACCTGGGCGAAGAGTCCCGCCTTCGTGCCGAAGTAGCGGTTGATCAGGGAGACGTTGGCGTCGGCGGCGGCGGCGATCATGCGCATCGTGACCTGCTCGTAGCCGTGCTCGGCGAACAGTTCCCTGGCCGCCTCCAGGATCCGCCGGCTGGTCGCCGCACGATCTCTCATGGGGCGCAACCCTAACGCGTTTGACATGTAAACAAGCGTCTACTAATTCTTAGAGGAACTAACTAAACTGGGGGATCCGTGACTGACGTCGTGAATCGGGCGGGAAGCCGCCGGACGTATACGCACCGGGAGGTCATGGAGATCCTCTCGGGGCTGCTCCTCGCGCTCCTGACCTCGATGATCTCGACGTCCGTGGTCGGCACCGCGCTTCCCACCATCGTCGGCGACCTCGGCGGGCAGGATCAGCTCTCCTGGGTCGCCAGCGCGACGCTGCTCACGATGACCGTCTCGACCCCCCTGTGGGGCAAGCTGTCCGACATCTTCGGACGCAAGCTCATGTTCCAGACGTCCCTCGTGCTGTTCGTGGCCGCCTCGGTGGTCGCGGGGCTGTCGCAGAACATCGGGATGCTGATCGCGGCCAGGGCGGTGCAGGGTCTCGGCGCGGGCGGGCTCTCCGCGCTGACCCAGGTCATCCTCGGCGACGTGGTCGAGCCGAGGGAGCGGGGACGCTACTCCGGCTACGTCGGCGCGGTCTTCGGCGTCTCCACCGTCGCCGGCCCGCTGCTCGGCGGGTTCATCGTCGACACGTCCTGGCTCGGCTGGCGGTGGTGCTTCTACGTCTGCGTCCCGCTCGCCGTCGTCGCGTTCGCCGTGATCCAGAAGGTGCTGCGCCTCGACCACGAGCCCCGCGACGCCCGCCTCGACTGGTGGGGCGCCTTCACGATCACCGGAGCCGCCACCTCGTTCATGCTCGTGCTCTCCCTGGGCGGCCACGAGTTCGAGTGGAACTCCGGCTGGACGTACGGGCTGTGCGCGCTGGGCGTGGCGCTCGGCCTGCTCGCGGTGGTCGCCGAGCGCCGGGCGGCCGGCCCGATCCTCCCGCCCCGGCTGTTCCGCGACCGGACCTTCCTGCTGGCCAGCCTGGCCTCCCTCCTCGTCGGCGTCGCCATGTACGGCGCGATGATCTACCTGCCGCAGTACCTGCAGATCGTCAAGGGCATGAGCCCGACGGCCTCCGGCCTGATGACGCTGCCCATGGTCGTGAGCCTCTTCCTCGGCTCCATCGTCTCCGGACGCATCGTCACCAGGACCGGCCGCTGGAAGGCCTATCCCGTGGCCGGGATGCTGCTCGTCGCCGGCGGCCTCGGCCTGCTCTCCCGGCTGCACGTCGACTCCAGCGACCTCGTGATCGGCCTCGACATGGCGGTCTTCGGCGTCGGCCTCGGCCTCACCATGCAGATGCTGATCCTCGCCGCCCAGAACGCCGCCGAGGTGCGCGACATGGCCGCCACCACCTCCGGCGTCGCGTTCTTCCGCAGCCTCGGCGGCGCCATCGGCGTGGCCGCGTACGGCGCGATCCTCACGAACAAGGTCAAGAGCGAGCTGACGTCGATGATGGCGGCCGCGCACATCACCCCGTCGGGCGGCGGGTCCACCCTCAGCCTCGGCACCCCAGAGGCCATCGCGAAGCTGCCCGCCCCGGTCCACGCGATGGTGCTGGAGGCGTACGCGCGGGGTATGCAGACGGTGTTCCTCGTCGGCGTGCCCGCCGCGCTCCTCGGGTTCGTCGCGGTGCTGCTCCTGCGCGAGGCGCCACTGCGCTCTTCCCGCGCCGCCCAGGCCCGCAGGCCCGCCCCCGCCGAGAGCGACTGAGGCCGGGAGGCGCCGCGGCGCGGCGCGGCGTAGAGTCCCCCCATCGGATCGGAGGACCCCCCATGCCATTCGCCGCACGCCGCGCCAAGGTCGCCGCGGCACTGTCCGGGCACGACCTCACCGCGCTGCTCGTCACGCGGCCGGTCAACGTGCGCTATCTCACCGGCCTGTCCAGCTCCAACGCCGCGGTGCTCGTCACCGCGGCCGGGGAGGCCGTGCTCGCCACCGACTCCCGCTACATCGGGACGGCCCGGCGCGAGTGCGCCGACGTCGAGACGGTGGAGACGCGCGACGTCACCGGCGCGCTGGCCGGACGCCCGGAGGGCGCGGGACGGCTCGCCGTCGAGGCACACGACATGTCGGTCGCCGGCTACCACAAGCTGCTGGCGGACCACCCGGACCTCGGCGCGGTCTCCGGGGTGGTCGAGGAGGTCAGGACCGTCAAGGACGAGACCGAGATCGAGGCGCTCCGCCGCGCCTGCGCGATCACCGACGCGGCGTTCTCGCGGGTGACCGAGCGGATCGCGCCCGGCGTCACCGAGATCGAGGTCGCCCGGTGGCTGGAGTCGGCCATGGTGGAGCTCGGCGCGGAGAAGCCGGCCTTCGACTCCATCGTGGCGAGCGGCCCGAACGGCGCGGTGCCGCACCACTCGCCGTCCGGGCGCGCGATCGAGTCCGGAGACCTGGTGACCATGGACTTCGGCGCCCGCGTCGACGGCTACCACGCCGACATGACCCGCACCGTCGCCGTCGGCCGCCCCGCCGACTGGCTCCGCGACCTCTACGAGCTCGTACGGCGGGCCCAGCGCGCCGGCCGCCACGCCGTACGGCCCGGGGCGTCGGCGCACGATGTGGACGCGGCCGCGCGGACGGTGATCGAGGAGGCCGGGCACGCCGAACACTTCGGCCACGGGCTGGGCCACGGGGTCGGCCTGGAGATCCACGAGCAGCCGTTCCTCGGCCCCGGCAAGACCGGTAGAATAGACGATCGGGTTCCGCTCACCGTTGAGCCGGGGGTTTACCTGCCCGGCAGGGGCGGGGTGCGCATCGAGGACACGCTGGTGGCTCGAGCCGACGGTCCGGAGCTCCTCACACTGACCACCAAGGAGCTGCTCGTCATCTAGGGCAGCCGCACTCAGGAGAACCACGTGGCGACGACGAACGACCTCAAGAACGGACTGGTGCTCAAGCTCGACGGCGGGGAACTCTGGACCGTCGTGGAGTTTCAGCACGTCAAGCCCGGCAAGGGCGGCGCGTTCGTCCGCACCAAGCTGAAGAACGTCATGTCCGGCAAGGTCCTGGACAAGACCTTCAACGCGGGCGTCAAGGTTGAAGTGGCCAACGTCGACAAGCGCGAGATGCAGTACTCGTACTTGGACGGCGAGGACTTCGTCTTCATGGACACCGAGACGTACGACATGCTGCACGTCTCGCGCGCCGCCGTCGGCGACACCGCCAACTACCTGCTCGAGAACATGCTCGCCACGGTGGCGATCAACGAGGGCAACGTGCTCTACGTCGAGCTTCCCGCCGCCGTCGAGCTGACCATCGCCGAGACCGAGCCCGGCCTGCAGGGCGACCGCTCCACCGGCGGCACCAAGCCGGCCAAGCTGGAGACCGGCGCCGAGATCAAGGTTCCGCTGTTCATCACGACCGGCGAGAAGGTCAAGGTCGACACCCGCAGCGGCGAATACCTCGGTCGGGCCTGACGTGTCAGCTCGGGGCAAGGCCCGACGACGCGCGCTCGACATCCTGTTCGAGGCCGAGGCGCGCGACGAGAGCCCGCTGACTGTCCTGGCCGAGCGCGTCCAGCGTGCCGAGCCGCCCGTCAACGAGTACACCTCCGCTCTGGTGGAGGGCGTGGCCAAGAACCTCGGCCGCATCGACGATCTTCTCGCCACGTATGCCGAAGGCTGGACGCTGGAGCGCATGCCCGCCGTCGACCGCAACATCCTGCGCGGCGGCACGTACGAGATGCTCTGGTCGGACGAGGTGCCCGAGGGCGTCGTCATCAGCGAGTGGGTGCATCTCGCGGCCGAGCTGTCCACCGACGAGTCGCCGCACTTCGTCAACGGCCTGCTCGCTCGTTTCAAGCAGCTCAAGCCGTCGCTGTCCCTCTGATCGACCGGTCCGCTCCCGCCTCGCGCGGGGGTGTCCGGCCGTGCCGTTAGGCTGGCGGGAGCCGTACGAGGGAGGGGCGAAAGTGCGTGACGCCACGCGGCAGACCGTCGTCTGGGAGGCGCTTCGCGCGGTCCTGGCGGACCTGACCGCCGCGACAGGACGCGACAGGCTGGACATCGTGGACGCGGGAGGGGGCACCGGCGGTTTCGCGGTGCCGCTGGCCGGGCTGGGTCACACCGTCACCGTGGTCGATCCGTCACCGGACTCGCTGGCCGCGCTGGAGCGCCGGGCCGCCGAGACCGGCGTTCCCGTACGCGCAGTGCAGGGCGACGCCGGAGACCTCGGCGACCTCCTGGAGTCCGGCGGCGCCGATCTGGTGCTCTGCCACAGCGTCCTCGAATACGTCGAGGACCCCGCCGCGGCGCTGGCCGCCGCCGCGGGCATCCTGCGCCGGGGCGGCGTGGTCAGCGTGCTGGCCGCGAACCCGGTGGCCACCGCCATCCACCGCGCCCTGTCCGGCAATTTCGGTGAGGCGCGGCAGGTGCTCGCCGACTCCGCCGGGCGCTGGGGCGACCGCGACCCCACCCCGCGCAGGTTCACCAAGGAGGACGTGACCGGCCTCCTGACCAAGGCCGGGTTCACCGTCGCGGACGTGCACGGCGTCCGTGTCTTCGCCGATCTCGTGCCGAGCCGGCTGGCGGAGGCGGACCCGGCGGCCCTGGTCGAGCTGGAGCGGGCCGCCGCCGCCCATCCCGTGCTGCGCGACATCGCCACCCAGGTGCACGTCATCGCCTACCGATAGAACTCCTGTTCGGATAGGATCGAAGGCGTGTCCCGGAAGCAGATGCTCCCCCAAGGCGGCGGCGGGCTGGCCGATGACAGCGGCTGCCCGATCCTGCACGTGGACATGGACGCCTTCTTCGCCAGCGTCGAGCTGCTCGACCGGCCCGAGCTGCGCGGCCTGCCCGTCATCGTCGGAGCCGCCGGGGCCCGCGGGGTGGTCCTCAGCGCCACCTATGAGGCCCGCCGGTTCGGCGTGCACTCGGCGATGCCGATGACCCGGGCGATGCGCGTCTGCCCGCGCGCCACGATCATCCCGCCGGATCACCGCAAGTACACCGCGGTCTCCCGGGGCGTCATGGAGATCTTCCGGTCGATCACCCCCGAGGTGGAGCCGATCTCCTCCGACGAGGCGTTCCTCGACGTCGGTGGCGCCCGGCGCCGCCTCGGCAGTCCCTCCGCCATCGCCGCCATGATCCGCGAGCAGGTCGCCGAGCAGTACGGCATCACCTGCTCGGTCGGCGTCGCGAGCAACAAGTTCGTGGCCAAGCTCGCCTCCCGCCAGTGCAAGCCCGACGGGCTGCTCGTCGTCCCGGCGGACGGCGTGGTCGAGTTCCTCCATCCGCTGCCCGTCGCCGCCCTGTGGGGCGTCGGCGAGCGCACCGAGCAGGTCCTGGTCCGGCTCGGCATCCGCACCGTCGGCGATCTGGCCCAGGTGCCCGTGTCCACGCTCCAGCGCGAGCTCGGGGCCGCCGGCGCCCACCTCGCCGCCCTGGCCTGGGGCCGGGACGAGCGCCCGGTGGTGGCGCACACCCCGGACAAGAGCATCGGCAACGAGGAGACGTTCCCGTTCGACGTCGACGACCCGGAGGCGATCAGGCGCGAGCTGCTGCGGCTGTCCGAGCGGGTCGCCGCCCGGCTCAGAGCGAGCGGCCAGGTCGGTCGGACGGTCAGCGTCAAGCTACGCCGCGCCGACTTCACCACGATCACCAGATCGCGTACGCTGCGCGAGGCCACCGACGTCGCCAAGGAGATATTCGCCACATCCTGTGAACTTTTCGCCGCCGCCGGGCTGGATCGAGTCCGGCTGCGGCTGGTCGGGGTGCGCATGGAAAACCTCCGCCCGGCCGGCACGGTCACCCGCCAGCTCAGCCTCGGCGAGAGAGAGACCGGCTGGCGAGAGGCGGAACAGGCGATGGACAAGGCGATCCGGCGCTTCGGTCCCGATGCGGTCCGCCCGGCTTCGCTCGTCCGCCCTCCGTCTGGTCCAATGGATCTATGACGTCCCCACCGGTTTGGACCACGTTGGACGTTTTCTTTCGTCTACGTCTACAGCCTCGTATTCTGGGGATAACCGACCGCGAGGTCCGGACACCCCGTGTCGTCCGTTGCCGTTTTCCCCGAAATGGGGCCGTCCTTGGGAGGCGCCGTGCCGCTGTCTGAGCACGAGCAGCGCTTGCTCGACCAGATCGAGCAGGGTCTCTACGCCGAGGACCCGAAGTGGGCCAACGCCGTTCGGATCAGCGATCCGCGCAGTCACTACAAGAGGCGCCTGCTGAAGGCGTCCCTCGGCTTCGCGCTCGGCGTCGTCCTGTTGATGGTCGGCGTCGTCGCGAACGAGATCTGGCTCGGCGTCGCCGGGTTCGTGGTGATGCTGGCGACCTGCCTCTGGGGCCTGTCCAGCTGGAAGCGCATGAACGGCTTCGGCGTCGAGAGCCCGGCCCCCCGGGCACCCGGCCGCCGCCCGCAGCGCCGGGGCTTCATGGACCGCATGGAGGAGCGCTGGCGCCGTCGCACCGACGAGCGCTGAACCTCCGCCTTCGGCGACCGACACGGGGGAGAGCGGTCGTGGCGGCTCACCGCGGGTGAGCCGCCACCGACGTCCCCAGGCCCCTACCTGGTGCCCGCCTCGCCCTTGGACAGGGGCAGCCACCGGATGCCCTCCAGCCGGTCGAACCCGTCCAACACCCTCGTCCCCGCCGCCCGCACGCGCAGCAGGATCGACCGCGGCGCGAGCAGCGCCCCCATCCGCCGCTTCCCCGGCACCGCTCCCATCAGGGCCCGCCGTACGCATGACAGCTCGGCCGCCGCGGGTCCCGCCGACGGCGGGGACGCGGCGTAACGCATCCGCTCTTCAGCCGTCGCGACGGCCGTGACCGCCGCCGCGGCCTCCGCGTCGAACTCGTACATCTCCGTCAGTCTCCGGGCGAGCGCGCGCGGGCTCTCGCTCGGCTCCCGCGCCTCGCCGAGATCGGTCAGCGTGTCGCACAGCTCGGCCCACGCGGCCCTGATCGCGGGCGCGGCCCCGCCGCGCCGGATCTGCGCGTGCCGGCGCCGGCGGACCAGCGTCCGGGCCGCCGCCGGGACCAGCGAGAGCAGCAGGACGCCCACCGCCCCCAACGCGATCTTCGCGGCCACCGGCATACCCGGGTCCACCGCGACCGGGACGGCCCCGAGATCGCGTTCGAAGTCCCTCGGATTGCGGCGGGTCGGGCCCTGGGAGGAGGTGTCCTCCTCGTCGGAGGTCGGCCCGGCGGACGGGTCGGCCGACGGCGTGACCTCGGACGGGCGCGGCAGCGAGTAGTCGGGCACGCGGGCCGTGCCCTGGCCCGCGCCACCGGCCGGCGTCGGCTCGAAGGGCAGCCAGCCCACGCCCTCGAAGTACAGCTCCGGCCAGGCGTGCGCGTCCTGGGTGCGCACCGCCCACGACTTCTCGATCTTCGTGCCGCCCGTGTAACCGATCGACACCCGCGCCGGGATGCCGATCACCCGGGCCATCACCGCCATCGCGCTGGCGAACTGCTCGCAGTACCCCGTGCGCGCGGTGAGGATGAACCGCGACAGCGCGCTGCCACCCGACCCCTTCGTCTCCAGGCTGTAGCTGAAGCCGCCGGTACGGGTGAACCACTCCTGCAGCAGGACGGCCTTCTGGTACGGCGTGGCGCCCTTCGCCGTCACCCGCCCGGCCATGGCGACGACTTTGGGGTCCAGGTCCGGCAGCGCGAGGAAGCGCGCGTCGGGCGTCGGTGTGTCCATGGTGTCCAGCTGGTCACGGGTGGGCCGCGGCTCGTTCACCACCACCCGGTAGTCCAGGCCGGCGGCCTCGTCACGGGTGGAGAACACCATCCGCGACGCCTGGTCGGCCCGCCAGTCGCCGTCGACGTCGACCTCGACCGCCGGATAGGGCAGGGGCAGGAAGAGCAGCGGGCCGATGTCCTCGCTCACGCTGATGCGGCTCTCCACCCGGTTCGTCGCGATGCCGGGCCCGAGGCCGGTCGGCGGCGGCAGCGGTCCCTCCGACACCCGGTCCTCCGGGCGGCCGCGCAGCGGGCTCACCGTCCACTTCTTCCCGTCGAAGACGTCGAGCGCGTAGATGCGCAGGTAGCGCGGCCGGTTGTCGGCGCTGGTGTAGGTCAGCACCGTCAGGTTCCGTTGCTGCGACAACTGGCCGCTGAGCTTGGCGATCGCGTCGGGGATGCCGATGCTGTTGCCGCCCTTCCCCGACCCGTTGCCCACGCCGAAGCCGAACAGCGGGTCGGGGCTCAGTGCCGGGAGCAACGCCGGCAGGACGACCGCGAGGGCGATCGCGGTCGCGCCGATCCGCTTGCCGGAGAGCGCGAGCCGCCCCGAGTCCGCCTTGTCCGTGCCGACCGAACGAGCCCGCCGCACCAGTACGGCACGGCCCCACTGGGTGAGCCGCTCCCGGCCGTCGGCCACCAGCAGCCCGACGTAGCCGATCGCCGCGATCACGAAGGCCGGCCAGGCGACCGGCTCGGTCAGCACCGCGGCGGGCACCGTGAACAGGCCGAGCAGGGGCAGCCCCGCCAGCGCGGCCCGGCGCAGCCGTACCGCGAACAGGTCCACCAGGATGGCGATCAGGCCGACGCCGCTCGCGGTCAGCATGCTTATGCCGGGCTCGGCCGGCACTGGCACGGCGTACCGCTGGATGTCGGTGAACCCCTCGGCGAGCAGCTCGCCCAGCCGCAGCGCCGACGCCTTCGTCGGGACCACCCACGCCCACGTGTGCTCCTTGGCGAACGTGGCCGACAGGAACACCGCCGTCGCGAGCAGCAGCAGGGGCGGCACCGCCCACTTCGGCGCGTCGAACCGCGACGCGAGGGCCGCTCCGCCGGTCGTGACCAGGAGCGTGCCCACACAGGCCCAGAACCAGGCCCCGCCCTCGAACAGCGAGTAGAGCGTCAGCGTTACCGCGCCGACGGCCAGCCCCGCGACGACCGACAGCCTCATCGCCCGCTCACCGGCCCTCTCCGATCACCGTGAACCCGACCCGTCGTCACGCCGCGCTCCTCTTGTACGCCGCCTCCGGCCAGACGTCGGCGAGGGACGTCCCGGAGGGAAGCCGCAGCACCCGCCATCCGGCCCGCGAGAGCACGGACCGCGCCACCTCGAACGACTCGTCCGGCGCCGAATCCCAGGTCGTGACGTCGAGCATGACCGCGACCCCCGTCACGCCGCTGTGCCGCAGACGGGCCAGCGCCTGGGCCTCCCCGGCGTCGAGCGCCCCGAGGACCGCCACGATCAGCCCCTCCCCGCTGCCCTGGCGCAGCGCCCCGACCCCGTGCTCCAGCGAGCGGGCCGAGCTCTGCCGTACGACGGAGAGGGTGTCGAGCAGCGACCACGCCAGGCCGCCGTCGGCGAGGCGCTCCGGGCCCTGGTCGGTGACCAGGCGCAGGCCGAGACCCTCGTGCGCCAGGTGTACGCCGATCGACGCCGCGGCCGAGACCGCCACCTCGAACGACGAGCGCGGGCCGTCGCCCCGGTGGGCGTGCCTGCGGGTGTCCAGCAGGAGCGCGCCCCTGCTCTGCCACTGCTGCTCCTCGCGCCGCACCATCAGCTCGCCCCGGCGGGCGGTGGACCTCCAGTGCACCCGCCGCAGGTCGTCCCCCAGGCGGTACTCGCGCGGGGCCACGTCGTCGTCGCCCGCCGCCGCCACCGACCGTGAACGGCTGTCGCCCCCGCCGCTCCACTCGCCGGAAAGGCGCACGTGGGGGAGGGTCACCACCTGGGGCACCACCACCAGGGTGTCCGTGATGGTGAACGACCGGTTGAGCTCGACCATCCCGAACGGGTCGGCGATCCGGACCGACAGCGGGCCGATGGGATAGCGGCCGCGCAGATCGGAGTGGACCTTGTAGTCCACTTCGCGGATGCCGCGCGCCTCCACCCGGTCCAGGACGAACCGGGGCCGCGTTCCCAGGGCGTACTGCAGGTTGTCCTCGACGAGCAGCAGCCCGGTGGGGAGGCGGGTCACGTTCTCCAGCCTCAGGGTGACCGTGCTGCCGGCGCCCGCCTCGACGCGGGCGGGATCCAGGCGCCGGGCACAGGTCAGCCGGTAGCGGGTCCGCGCCACCACCATCGCGGAAATCAACGGCATCGCGATGACCAGCACCGCGATCCGCAGCAGGTCCTGCTCGCCGAGGATGAGGGCGCACAGCAGCGCCGCCGCGCCCGACGCGAGAAACGACCTGCCGCGCGACGTCAGCGCCTTGAGCCCCGTCATCGAATCTCCTTGCACTCTCCTGGGGCGCCGCGGCCCTGGCCGCGGCGCGGGGAGGACGTCAGTTCGCGTCCGGAACGGGGACGCGGCGCACCAGATCGGCCACCACCTGCTCCGGCTGGCGGCGCTGCCCCTGCGCCTCCAGGCTGGGCAGCAGCCGGTGCGCGAGCACCGGCACCGCCAGCTCCTGCAGGTCGTCCGGGATCACGTAGTCGCGGCCGGCCAGCGCGGCGTGCGCCCTGGCCCCGCGCAGCAGCTGGAGCGTCGCGCGCGGCGAGGCGCCCAGGCGCAGGTCCGGCGACCGCCTGGTCGCGGTCACCATGTCCACGGCGTACCTCTTCACCGCCTGGGAGACGTAGACCGCGCGGACCGCCTGGATGAGCGCGCGCACCTCGGCGGTCGTCGCCACGGGCTCCAGCTTGCCGAGGGGCTGGGACGCCCCGTGCACGTCGAGCATCTCCAGCTCGGCCGTCGGCTCGGGGTAGCCCATCGCGATCTTCGCGGTGAAGCGGTCCCGCTGCGCCTCCGGAAGCGGATAGGTGCCCTCCATCTCGATCGGGTTCTGGGTCGCGATCACCATGAAGGGCGACTCGAGCTCGTACGTGACGCCGTCGACGGTGACCTGGTGCTCCTCCATGCACTCCAGGAGCGCGGACTGCGTCTTGGGGGAGGCGCGGTTGATCTCGTCGCCGACGACGATGTTGGCGAAAACGGGGCCCGGCTTGAACTCGAACTCCCGGGTCTGCTGGTTGTAGGCGCTGACACCGGTGATGTCGCTCGGCAGCAGGTCCGGGGTGAACTGGACACGCCGGACGGGGCAGTCGATGGACCGGGCCAGTGCCTTGGCCAACATCGTCTTCCCGACACCCGGCACGTCCTCGATGAGGAGGTGGCCCTCCGCCAGAAGAACGGTGAGGGTGAGGCGGACCGCGTCCGCCTTGCCCTCGATCACCGATTCGATCGACCGGCGGATCCGATGCGCGGTGTCGACCAGGTCTTCCAGCCGGTTTCCGGCGTCGGGGGCGACGTCGCTCGTTAGTGCCACCTGGCCTCCATGAGGATGCGCCCGCATGAATGGGGCGTTTGACGTTCCTTATCCATTCTGTGTACCGACCTTATGACGCCTCAGGTTCCTGGGCGACTTTGTCCGGAAATCCGGGTGAACTGCCCATAGTGTTATGAGCTCGTTTCTCGTTGACGTCGCGCGGTCGTCCGAATCCCGTGACATAACTCGCTCCACTTTCCTCCATCCCGGCTCCGGGGGTCGCCGGAAACCCCGGCGGGGCCGGGGCTGCCGCCCCGTGGAGGCGGGTTCCGACACGCCCGCACCGGGGTTGCGGGGCTCCGGGGCGCCCCACTCCGCACCACCTCAATTGACCTGCGGAAATGCGAACGAAATAGCCCGCGACGAGGGCCGGAATCGGTTGACGGTGGGGAGAAGTGGAGTATGGTGGTGCGCAGTGGAGGGCAGGGGCGAAAGCGCTGAGCGCTCCGCAAGGCACGGGAGGTGGAGCCGATGTTCCTCGGCACCCACCAGCCGCGTCTGGACGACAAAGGACGGCTGTTCCTGCCGGCGAAGTATCGCGAGGAGCTGGCGGAGGGTCTTGTGATCACCAAGGGCCAGGAGCGCTGCCTCTACGTCTTCCCCGTAGAGGAGTTCCAGCGCATCACCGAGGCTCTGCGCACCGCGCCGGTGACCGCCAAGGCGGTCCGGGACTACAGCCGGGTCTTCTTCGCGAGCGCGTCCGATGAGACGCCGGACAAGCAGGGACGGATCACGATTCCCCCGAGCCTGCGGCAATACGCGGGTCTGGAACGTGACTGCGCCGTCATTGGAGCCAACACCCGCCTGGAAATCTGGGGCGCCGCGGCCTGGGAGGCCTATCTGGCGGATCAAGAACAGGCGTTCTCCGACCTTTCCGAGGAGGTGTTGCCCGGAGTTCTGTAATTCGTAGACATCGGATCTCGCGTCGGCGAGATCAGGAAAGACCCGTCGGTGACGTTCGGCGAGGTCTCCACCCGCTCCCAGCGGCACCTGATGCACCTTCCCCGGTGTCAGGTTCCGCGGCCGGCGACGCGGATGGGGACCTGGCCGGGCGGGTCGCCTCCCCGTACGGGAGCGGTCCTTTGGGTGGGGGATCCATAAGAAGATCACCGGCGGCAGCCGCATATCCGCGAGCTTTGCAGCGGCAGCATTTTGGGGGTTTACAGCGTTGTCGGAGTTCTCCGAGCCGTCGTCCGGTCACGTTCCGGTCATGCTCGATCGCGTACTGGATCTTCTCGCCCCGGCGTTGTCCGGGCCGGATCCGGTGGTCGTCGACGCCAACCTCGGCCTGGGCGGGCACGCTCAGGCGCTGCTCGCCGCCCACCCCTCCCTCCATCTCGTCGGCATCGACCGCGACCCGACCGCCATCGAGCGGTCCACCGCGCGCCTGGCGCCGTACGCCGGGCGCACCACGATCGTGCGCGCGGTCTCCGACGAGCTGACCGACGTCCTGGACCACATCGGGCGGCCAAGGGTCAACGGCGTGCTGTTCGACCTCGGCGTCTCCTCGCCCCAGCTCGATGAGGCGGAGCGCGGCTTCGCGTACTCCTACGACGCGCCCCTCGACATGAGGATGGACCCGGACCAGGAGCTCACCGCGGAACTGGTCGTCAACACGTACTCCGCCGCGGAGCTGACCCGCATCCTGCGCGACTACGGCGAGGAACGCTTCGCCGCGCGCGTGGCCAGCCTGATCGTCAAGGAACGGTCCAAGCAGCCCATCGCCTCCACCAAGCAGCTCGCCGACCTGGTCAGGTCGGCGATCCCCGCCGCGACCCGGCGGACGGGGGGCAACCCCGCGAAGAGGACTTTCCAGGCCTTGCGCATCGAGGTGAACGAGGAGCTCACCGCTCTGGAGCGGGCGCTGCCCGCCGCCCTCGACGCGCTCGCGCTCGGCGGGCGCGTGGTCGTGCTCGCCTATCACTCCTTGGAGGACCGGCTCACCAAGCAGGTCCTCGTGGCGCGAACCAGGGATACCAGCCCCCCCGGGCTCCCGGTCCCGCTCGAGGCTCACCAGCCCCGGTTCCGCCTTCTGACGAGGGGAGCGGAGCTCCCGGACGAAGACGAGGTGGCCCGCAATCCGCGGGCGGCGTCGGCCCGGTTGCGGGCGGCAGAGAGGATCCGCGAGGGATGAGGACTGAGCAGGAGAGCCGGCAGGCGGCGCGACGCGTTCCCGCGAGGGGGCGCGCGGCGGTGCCCACCGCCGGCCGCGCCCAGAACGGACGCGACGGACGGCAGGTCCGCGGGAGTGAGGACGCGGACCCGCCCGCGCGCGGCGCCCGCGTCCCCTCCGAGCGGCGCGTCCCCCCGGCCGAGCCGCCGGCGCGGCGCGGCGTCCGGGGCGCGACCGCCGATCCCGCGAAGAACCCCGGCGGGTCCAGGAGCGCGACGGTGCCGAAGAGCCGGACCGCGACCTCCGCTGCCTCAACGACGTCGGCCGCCGCCTCGCGGAGCGTGAGCACGCCGAAGGGCAGGAGCAGCGCGAGCGGCCGCCCGGCGGCGAAGAACGCGCCGACGACGGGCGCCGCCGCGAAGGGCACAGCGGCGAAGGGAACCACGGCGAAGAGCACTGCGGTCAAGGGCACGGCGGCGAAGGCGACGGCGGTGCGGTCGGGCGCGACCCCCACCCGCCAGGCTCCCGTCCGACCGGCCCCGGCACGCCCCACTCCGGCCCGTCCGGCCCCCGTGCGCGAGGCGCCCGAGGCGGGCGCGACCACCACGGCCGAGCCCGTCGCCCTCAGGCGGCCCCGGCGTGCGGTGCGGTCCGCCGCGTCGGCGACCGGCGCCGCGGCCGCGAGGAGCGGCAGGCGGCCGCCGCGCGCGCCGTTCGTGCTGCTCGTCGTCGGGTTGCTCTGCGGCGGCCTGGTCAGCCTGCTGCTGCTGAACACCGTGCTCGCGCAGGACTCGTTCGAGCTGAGCGACCTGCGTTCGGGCACCGAGCGGCTGCGCCAGCAGGCGGACGCGCTCGACAACCAGGTCCGCATGCTGACCCAGCCGGGCGCGCTCGACGAGCAGGCCCGTGGCGGCTCCAAGCTGGACACCGACCAGACGGCCCCTCCGCGCTTCATCTCCGCCGAGCACGAGTCCGGCGCGCGTACCGGCGGCGAGACGGAGGGCGCGGGCCGGTGAGGGAGGGCGGCGGCCGGAACCCGGGGCCCGGCCGCGGCGGCCCGGGCGGACGCGGCGGTCAAGGACCGGGCGGCGGTTCCGGCGGGCGTGGCGGCCAGGGCCCCGGGAGCGGCTCGGGCGGACGCGCCCAGGGACCGGGCGGCGGCTCGGGCCGGCGCGGTCCGCAGATCCCCGGGGGCGGCAGGCCCGCCTCCGGCTCGGGAAGATCATCATCTGGCTCGGGACGGCCCGCCTCCGGCTCGGGGAGGCCGGTTCCCGGCGCGGGGAAGCCCGCCTCCGGCTCGTCCGGTTCTTCCGGCAGATCGTCGTCCGGCTCCGGACGGCCGGCCCCCGGTTCGGGCGGCAAGCCCGCGTCCGGCTCGGGACGGCCCGCCGCCGTCCCAGGGAAGCCCGCGACCGGCTCCGGCCGTCCGCCGTCGGGCTCCGGGCGGCCCGCGTCCGGCGCCGGAGTCCGTTCCGGTTCCAGCGACGGCCGCACCGGCGGCTCCCCGAAGGCCCCCCGTCCGGGCGGGCCGCGCCGTACGGGCGAGGACCCGGCCAGGGCGCGGCGGCCCGGTGAGTCGCGCCCCGGAGGGCCGCGTGCCCCGAGGGGGGACGACCGGGACGAGACCGTACGATCGCGCGGCCTACGCGGCTCCGGCCAGCCGCCCGGGAACCCGCCGCCGCGGCCGCCCGCCGTGCTGCGCCTGGGCCACCCCGGGCGGCGGCTGCACGCCGGGCTGATCGCGATGGCGTTCGTGCTGTCCCTGTTCGCGGGGCGTCTCGTCCAGCTCCAGGGGCTCGACTCGAAGGTGCTCCAGGCCAAGGCGGAACGGCAGCGGGTCCAGCCGGAGACACTCCCCGCCAGACGCGGCTCCATCACGGACGCGAACGGCCACGAACTGGCCCTCACCAAGGATGCGGCAGAGATCTACGTCGACCCCTACGAGGTGGATCCCAAGAAGCGGGAACAGGTGAGCAGCACGCTCGCGAGCGAGCTGAACCTGCCCAAGGAGAAGGTGGACGCCGCGCTCGCGAAGACGCAGCAGCGGTACATCCCCCTCAACCGGGACGTCGACCCGCTGCGCGCCAAGAAGATCATGGGGATGAGGTTCAAGGGCGTCGGCTCCAAGCCGACCTACCGCCGCATGTACCCCGGCGGCAGGCTCGCCGGAGGGCTGCTCGGCTTCGTCGGCTACGACGGGCACGGACTCGAGGGCCTGGAGCGCACGTACGACAAGCTCCTCGCGGGGCAGGACGGCCAGCAGAGCATCGAGATCGGCCGCGGTGGCGAACGCATCCCGATGACGCGCAGCACGCGCAAGGAGCCGGTGGCGGGACAGGACGTGCGGCTGACCATCGACCGGGACATCCAGTGGGCGGCCGAGCAGGCGATCGACCGCCAGGTCCAGGCCAGCAAGGCGGCCAGCGGCAGCGTGATCGTGATGGACATCAAGACCGGCCAGATCCTCGCCATGGCGAACTCGCCGGGCGTGGACCTGAACCACTGGAGCACCGTCGCCGCCGAGGACCGGGGCAACCGCGCCGTCTCCGAGGTCTTCGAACCCGGCAGCACCAACAAGGTGATCACCGCCGCCGCGGCGATCGAGCACGCCGGGGTGACGCCGAACACGGTCTTCCGGGTGCCCGATCAGATCCAGTGCGCGGACCGCGTGCTCAAGGACGCGCACACGCACCCGCCGGAGAAGCTCACCTTCACCGGGGTCATCGCCGAGTCCAGCAACGTCGGCACGATCATGGCCGCGCGCAAGCTCAGCAACCAGCGGCTCTACGACACCATCCGGGCGTTCGGGTTCGGCTCGGTCAGCGGCTCGGGCCTCCCCGGCGAGGAAGCGGGACTGCTGCCCGACTGGCGCACCTGGTCCGGCAGCCAGCGCTGCACGGTCGCGTACGGCCAGGGCGTCTCGGTCACCGCGCTGCAGATGGCGAGCGTCTACCAGACGATCGCCAACGGCGGCGTACGCGTGACGCCGTCGCTGGTGGCGGGCACCACCGACGGCCACGGACGGCTGGCCCCGGCTCCCACCCCGAAACAGACGCGCGTGATCAGCGAGACGACCGCCAAGCAGATCTCCGGGATGCTCGAAGCCGCCGTCGGCAACGACGGCACGGGAACGGAGGCGGCGATCCCCGGATATCGTGTGGCGGGAAAGACCGGAACCGCCATGCGGTACGACCAGAAGTGCGGCGGGTACTGCGGTTATACGGCCACGTTCGTCGGCTTCACCCCGGCGGACGCGCCGCGCCTCATGGCGCTGGCCGTCATCCAGGATCCGAAGAAGGGTCATTACGGCGGGGCGGTGGCCGCGCCGGTGTTCAGGGAGGTCATGAGTTTCGCCTTGAAGACCAGGAAGATCCCACCGACCGGAACGAAGGCGCCCAAGGCCGTCCTTCGCGCCGGAGAGTGACGGAGGAAGGTACGCTCTCGCCGTGCGTCCCCCGTTCTCCATGCGTCCTGAGGCCGTTCCGGCCCGTCCGTTGTCCGGTCTGACGGCCCTCCTCGGCACGCCCTCAGTGGTGCCCGCGCCGGGCGCCAAGGCGCCGCGCGGCGCCGTCACCGGCATCGGCATCGACTCCCGCCGCATCCGCCGTGGCGATCTGTACGTGGCCCTGCCGGGCAACAACGCCCACGGCGCCACCTTCTCCCGCCAGGCCATGGCGGCGGGCGCGGTGGCGATCCTCACCGACGAGGAAGGGCGTGACGCGGCCGCGGAGACCGGACTGCCGGTGCTCGTCGTGCCCAACCCGCGCGCGGTGCTCGGCCAGGTCTCCTCCTGGGTGTACGGCCGGCCCGTCCGCGATCTCACGGTCATCGGCGTGACGGGCACCAGCGGCAAGTCGACCTCGACCTTCCTGTTGGAGGCGGGCCTGCGGGCCGCCGGGCACCGCACCGGCCTGGTCGGCGGCGTGGAGATCCGCGCGGGCGACCTGCGGTTCACCCCGGAGCTCACCACCCCCGAGGCCAGCGACCTGCACGGGCTGTTCGGGCTGATGCGCGAGCAGGGTGTGACCGCCGCCGCGATGGAGGTCTCCAGCCATGCCCTCGCCCTCGGCCGCGTCGACGGGGTCTTCTACGACGTCGCGATCTTCACGAACCTGTCCCAGGACCATCTGGACTTCCACAGCGACCTGGAGGACTACTTCTCCGCCAAGGTGAAGCTGTTCACCCCCGAGCTGTCCCGCGTCGGCGTGGTCAACATCGACGACCCGTACGGCCGCGAGCTCCTGGGCCGGGCCAAAGTGCCGACGACGACGTTCTCCGCCAAGGGCGCCCCGGAGGCCGACTGGCGGGCCGAGGACGTGCGCCTGGGCGCCGACGGCAGCGCCTTCCGCGTGGTCGGTCCCGGGGGAGTCGAGGCCCACGTCTCGGTGGCCCTGCCCGGCCCGTTCAACGTGGACAACTCCCTCGGCGTGATCGTCGCGCTCGTCGAGGCCGGCGTCGGCCTGCAGGCGGCGGTCGACGGGATCTCCGCGTTCGCCGGGGTTCCCGGTCGGATGGAGCGGGTGCCGGGTGCGGTCGGCTTCCAGGCGATCGTGGACTACGCTCACAAGCCCGGTGCCGTAGAGTCGGTCCTCGGCTCGCTGCGCGAGGTGACCCAGGGTCGCCTCGTCGTCGTGCTGGGCTGCGGTGGCGACCGCGACCGCGGCAAGCGCCCGATCATGGGAGAGGCGGCCGCGCGGCTGGCCGACGTCGCGATCCTCACCAGCGACAACCCCAGGAGCGAGGATCCGCTCGCGATCCTGGCCGCGATGATGGAGGGAGCGCTCAGGGTGCCCAAGGGCGAACGAGCGCACGTGATCGTGGAGCCCGACCGGGCCGCCGCGATCGAAGTCGCGATCGCGGGCGCGGCGCCGGGAGACATCGTCGTCGTGGCCGGCAAGGGCCACGAGCAGGGGCAGTACGTCGAGGGACGGGTCATCCCCTTCGACGATCGCGAGGTGGTCGCCCAGGCCATCTCCAGAAGAGGAGGCCGAGCCGGGCACGAGGCGGGGCGGGACGCTCCGCCGCACCGTGCGTGAGGCGCGGCCGAACCGACCGATCAACGTGATAGAGAGCAGGAAAGACGCATGATCCCGTTGCCGTTGGCCCGGGTCGCCGAGGTCACCTCGGGTGCGCTCACCGGCATGGCCGACGCTCGCGCCGTGATCCGCGGCCCCGTCGTGATCGACTCGCGGGCCGTCGAGCCGGGATCGCTGTTCGTCGCGATCAAGGGAGAGCGTGCGGACGGCCACGACTTCGCCGCCCGCGCGTGCGCGGACGGGGCGGTCGCCGTCCTCGCGTCCCGGCCCGTCGAGGCGCCGGCCGTGATCGTGGAGGACGTTCAGGCCGCCCTGGCCGCGCTGGCGAACGCCGTGGCGTCCGAGCTTCCCGACACGACCGTCGTCGGGGTGACCGGTTCGGCCGGCAAGACCACGACCAAGGACCTGCTGGCCAGGCTCGCCGCCCGGATGGGCCCCACCGTGGCTCCCGTCGGCTCGTACAACAATGAGATCGGCCACCCGCTGACCGTGCTGCGGGCGGACGAGGCGACGCGCTTCCTGATCCTGGAGCTGAGCGCGCGCAACATCGGCCACATCGCCGACCTGGCCCGGATCGCGCCGCCGCGGATCGGCGTCGTGCTGAACGTCGGCACCGCCCACCTCGGCGTGTTCGGCGGCAAGGAGGCGATCGCGCGGGCCAAGGGCGAGCTGCCGGAGGCGCTGCCGGAGGACGGCGTGGCCGTGCTCAACGCCGACGACCCCCTGGTCGCCGCCATGGCCTCCCGCACCCGCGCTCGGGTGACCTTCTTCGGGCGTTCCGCCGACGCCCAGGTGCGGGCCGAGGACGTGACGCTCGACGCCCGGGGCCGCGCGTCCTTCACGCTGCGCACGCCCTCCGGCGCCGCCCCCGTATCGCTTCGCCTATACGGCGCGCACGCGGTGGAGAACGCGCTGGCGGCGGCAGCGGCGGCGTACGAGCTGGGGCTCCCCGTCGGCACGATCGCCGAGGAGCTGTCGGAGGCCGAGCCGCGTAGCCGCTGGCGCATGGAGGTCACCGAGCGGGCCGACGGCGTCACCGTCGTCAACGACGCCTACAACGCCAACCCCGACTCGATGCGGGCGGCGTTCGGCAGCCTCGCCGTGATCGGCGAGGGGCGGCGCAAGTTCGCGGTGATCGCCGCGCTGCGCGAGCTGGGCGAGGAAAGCGCGGCGCTGAACGAGCAGCTCGGGCGGCTCGCCGCGGGCGCCGGGCTGGAGGGGTTGATCGTCGTCGGGGAGGACGCCGGGCCGGTCCTGGCGGGCGCGCCGGGCGCGCTGTACGTGCCCGACGTGGAGACGGCCGCCGCCGAGCTGTCGGCGCGGCTCGCCCCCGGAGACGTGGTGCTGGTGAAGGGGCCACGGGCGGAGGCGCTGGAACGGGTCGCCGAGGCCCTGCTCGGAGGTGACGACCGATGAGGAACATCCTCATCGCCGCCGTGGTGTCGCTGCTGCTGTCCATGGCCGGCACCCCGCTGGCCATCCGGCTCTTCTCCCGGCGCGGCATCGGCCAGAACATCCGCGAGGAAGGCCCGTCGGGGCACTACGACAAGCGGGGCACCCCCACCATGGGTGGCACCGTGATCGTGATCGCCGCGCTGATCGGATACTTCAGCGCGCACCTGATGACGTTCTTCTCCGCGACGACGGAACCGCCGACGGTGTCGGCCCTGCTGGTGCTGTTCCTGATGACCGGCCTCGGCCTCGTCGGGTTTCTGGACGACTTCATCAAGATCTACAAACAGCGCAGCCTGGGCCTGCGCAGCGGCGCCAAGGCGCTCGGCCAGCTCGTCGTCGGCGCGGTCTTCGCGGTGCTCTGCGTGCAGTTCCCCAACGCGTACGACATCACCCCGGCGGAGACGCGGCTGTCGTTCCTGCGGGACTTCGGGCCCTCCATCGGGCTGGTGGGGTTCACGATCTGGGTGCTGTTCATCATCGTGGGCTTCTCGAACGCGGTGAACCTGACGGACGGCCTGGACGGGCTGGCCAGTGGCGCGACCGGCGTCGTGCTCGCGTCGTACGTGCTGATCGGCAACTGGCAGCTCCGCAACAGCTGCACCGCGGCGCTGGGGCCCAACTGCTACGTCGTTCGTGATCCGCTCGACCTCGCGGTGGTCGCCGCCGCCGTGCTCGGCGCGCTGGTCGGCTTCCTGTGGTGGAACGCGCCGCCCGCCAAGATCTTCATGGGTGACACGGGGTCGCTCGCGCTGGGCGGCGTCATCGCCGGCCTGGCGTTCACCACCCGCACCCAGCTCCTGCTGGTCGTCCTCGCGGGCCTGCCGGTGGTCATCACCGCGTCGGTCATGATCCAGGTCGGCTTCTTCAAGATGACCGGGAAACGGGTGTTCCGGATGGCCCCGCTCCAGCACCACTTCGAGCTGAAGGGCTGGGCCGAGACCACCATCGTGGTGCGGTTCTGGCTGATCGCCGCGCTCTGCGCCGCCTCCGCGCTCGGCCTCTTCTACCTCGAATGGATGCCCAAGCAGTGAGCGTGGTCGTGGTCGCCGGGCTGGGTGTCTCCGGCGCCGCCGCCGCCCGCGGCCTGGCCGCCGCGGGGGAGCGGGTCGTCGTCCTGGAGGCGAACCCGGGTGAGCGCCAGCGGGCCGCGGCGGCCGAGCTGGCCCCCCTCGGCGTCGAGGTGCGGTTCGGCGAGCCGATCCTCCCCGACGAGGCCTCGCTCCTGGTCACCTCGCCGGGGTGGCGCCCCAGCCACCCGCTGCTGGCCGCCGCCGTACGGTCCGGTGTCGAGGTGATCGGCGAGGTCGAGCTGGCGTGGCGGCTGCGGGCCGCGGACGGCTCCGCCGCCCCGTGGCTCGCCCTGACCGGCACCAACGGCAAGACCACGGCCGTACGGATGCTGACCTCGATCCTGGTCGAGGCCGGGCACCGCGCCGTCGCCGTCGGCAACGTCGGCGTCCCGATCGCGGCGGCCGTGCGCGAGCCGTACGACGTGCTGGCGGTCGAGCTGTCCAGCTTCCAGCTCCACTGGTCGTCGAGCCTGGCGCCGCGGGCCGCCGCGCTGCTCAACGTCGCCCCCGACCACATCGACTGGCACGGCTCCCTGGAGGAGTACGCCGCCGCCAAGGCGCGGATCTTCGAGAAGGCGGACGTGGTCGTCTACAACGCCGACGACGACTGGTGCGCGCGGCTGGCCGGGCCGTACCTTCCCGGTGAGGCGGGCGCCGGGGACGTCCGGACCGTCGGGTTCACGCTCGGCACGCCGCGCCCCGGGCAGCTCGGCCTCGTCGAGGAGCTGCTGGTCGACCGGGCCTTCGTGGCCGACCCCGTGCGCGAGGCGGAGGAGCTCGCCGACCTCGGCGACATCACGCCGTTCGCGCCGCACAATGTCGCCAACGCGCTCGCCGCCGCCGCGCTCGCCCGCGCGTACGGCGTGCCCGCCGACGCCGTACGGCGGGGCCTGCGCGCCTTCGCCCCGGACCCGCACCGGATCCAGCACGTCGCCACGGTGGACGGCGTCGACTACGTGGACGATTCCAAGGCCACGAACCCGCACGCCGCGGCGGCGTCGCTCGCCGCCTACCAGTCGGTGGTGTGGATCGCCGGCGGCCAGTTGAAAGGTGCGGACGTCGACGAGCTGGTCCGCGGGGCGGCGCCCCGGCTCAGGGGAGCGGTTCTGCTCGGCCAGGACCGCGCGCGGATCCGGGAGGCTCTGGCGCGACACGCCGCGAATGTTCCGGTCGTGGACGTTCCGGGGCAAGACACTGGAGTCATGGACCGCGTCGTCGGGGAGGCCCGGCGGCTCGCCTCACCCGGGGACACCGTGCTGCTCGCGCCCGCAGGGGCGTCGCTGGACATGTGGCCGGGGTACGGCGCGCGCGGGGACGCCTTCGCGCGGGCGGTCCACCGGCTTTCCGGCTAAGCAGTCACGCCGGGGAATTCGAGGACGAAAGCACATATGACGAGTGAGGCGACGGCGGAGAAGCCCGCGAACGCGCACGACACGCTCCGATGGCGGGCCAGGCTCCGGGAGCTCCTCGGGCGGCCGCTCGTCTCGTACTACCTGGTCCTCGGCTGCAGCGCGCTGCTGCTCGCGCTCGGGCTGATGATGGTCCTGTCGGCGTCCAGCATCGAGTCGATGCAGATGAGCCCGGGACGTTCGCCGTTCTACCTGTTCCTGCGGCAGATCGGCGCGGCCGCCATCGGCCTGCCGATCATGTACGGCTGCTCACGGCTGCCCCGCCGCTTCTTCCAGCTCGCGGGCTATCCGCTGCTGGCGATCTCGATCATCGGCCTGGTCATGGTGATCTTCATCGGCGCCAGCGAGCTGGGCGCACAGCGGTGGATCTACATCGGTGGCTTCACCATCCAGCCCTCGGAGCCGGCCAAGCTCGCGCTCGTCCTCTGGGGCGCCGACATGCTGGCGCGCAAGGCGCGGGGCGGCCTGATCGAGTGGCGGCATCTGCTGGTCCCGCTCATGCCGGGCGTCGCCATCCTGGCCGTCCTGGTCCTGCTGGGCCGCGACCTCGGCACGACGATCGTCCTCATGCTGATCTTCCTGACCCTGCTGTGGGTGGTCGGCGCCCCGGTGCGGCTGTTCGGCGCCGTGCTCGCGCTGCTCGCGCTCGCCACGGCTTTCATGATCATGGTGGAGCCGTACCGGATGGCCCGGCTCACCGGGTTCCTGCACGTGTGGGACTCGGCACAGGGCGACGGCTACCAGGCGGCGCAGGGACAGATCGCGATGGGCACCGGCGGCTGGTTCGGCCTCGGCCTGGGCAGCAGCCGGGCGAAGTGGGACTGGGTACCGCACGCGGAGAGCGACTTCATCTTCTCCATCCTGGGCGAGGAGCTCGGCCTGATGGGCACCCTCGTGGTGGTCGCGCTGTTCGGCCTGCTCGGCTACGCCGGGCTGCGGATCGCCTCCCGGGTCAGCGACCCGTTCATCCGGCTGGCCGCCGCCGCGGCGGTCGCGTGGATCGCCGGCCAGGCGATCGTCAACATCGGCGCGGTGATCGGCGTGCTGCCCGTCACCGGCATCCCGCTGCCGCTCGTGTCCTACGGAGGATCGGCCCTGTTGCCGACCCTCGCCGCGCTCGGCATGTTGCTGTCGTTCGCCAAGCAGGAGCCGGGAGCCGCCGAAGCCCTCGCCGCCCGTGGACCGGGACCGGCCGCTCGGGCTTTAAGCTGGCTTGGCCTGGGTCGTCCGGCGGCGAGAGCGAGATCTCGCCGCGCGCGCCGATGACCCGGCGCTCGATCCGACCCGAGGGCAGGGAGTGACATGAGGGTGGTCCTCGCCGGCGGAGGCACGGCCGGCCATATCGAGCCGGCGCTCGCGCTGGCCGACGCGCTTCGCCGACTGGACCCGGCGATCGGAATCACCTGCCTCGGCACGGAGAAGGGCCTGGAGACCCGCCTGGTGCCCGCCCGAGGGTACGAGCTCGCGCTGATCCCCGCCGTCCCGCTGCCGCGCGCGCTCACGCCGCAGCTGCTGACCGTGCCCGGGCGGCTCGCCGGGGCGATCAACGCGGCGGCCGGCGTCCTGGACCGCGTCCAGGCGGACGTCCTGGTGGGCTTCGGCGGGTACGTGGCCACGCCGGGCTACCTCGCGGCGCGCCGGCGCAGTGTCCCGATCGTCATCCACGAGGCCAACCCGCGGCCGGGGCTCGCCAACCGCCTCGGCGCCCGGATGACCGACCACGTGTTCACCGGTCACCCCGAGACCGCGCTGCCGGGCGCCCAGTGCGTCGGCATCCCGCTGCGGCGTGAGGTCGTGACGGTGGACCGCTTCTCCCTCGGGGACAAGGCCAGGTCCTACTTCGGCCTGGAGTCCGACCGCACCACCCTGCTGGTCTTCGGCGGCTCCCAGGGAGCCCGCTCGATCAACCAGGCGGCGCTGGAGGCGTCCCCCGTGCTGCGGGCGGCGGGCATCCAGGTGCTCCACGTGATCGGCCCCAAGAACACGGTCGAGATGGAGCCGCCGCCCGGCGACCCGCAGTACGTGATTCTCCCGTACGTGGACCGGATGGACCTCGCCTACGCCGCGGCCGACCTCGTGCTGTGCCGCAGCGGCGCGATGACCTGCGCCGAGCTGACCGCGGTCGGGCTGCCTGCGGCGTACGTCCCGCTGCCGCACGGCAACGGCGAGCAGCGGCTCAACGCGCAGCCCATCGTCCAGGCGGGCGGCGGCATCATGGTCGACGACGCGGACCTGTCGGCGGAGTGGATCGTCCGGATGCTGCTGCCGATCCTGCAGGACCCGGAGCGTGTCGCGATGATGTCCGAGGCCGCGTTCCGGATGGGCCGCAAGGACGCCGACGACATCCTGGCCCGCAAGGTCCTGGAGATCGCCTACCGATGAGAAAGAAGACGGTGCGAGGAGTGGGGAACCACCAGTGAGTCTTGTCAAGCTCGTACGGCCCGTCCCGGCGAAGGAGCTGGGGCGGGTGCATTTCATCGGCATCGGCGGCGCCGGCATGTCGGGCATCGCGCGCATCCTGCTCAAGCGCGGCGTGCCGGTGTCCGGCAGCGACGCCCGCACCTCCGTGATGCTGGGCGAACTGCGCGAGCTCGGCGCCGTCGTCCACGTGGGCCACGCCGCCTCGCACATCAAGAACGTGGACACCGTCGTCGTCTCCACCGCGATCCGCGACTCCAACCCGGAGCTGGGTGAGGCGCTGCGGCAGAACCTGCGCGTCATCCCGAGGGCCGCGGCGCTGGCCGCGGTGATGGTCGGCCGGACCGGCATCGCGATCGCCGGCACCCACGGCAAGACGACGACGACCTCCATGCTGACCGTGGCCCTGCAGAAGTGCGGCGCCGACCCGTCCTACTGCGTGGGGGGACAGCTCGTCACCACCGGCCTCGGCGCCGACGAGGGCAACGGCGAGGTCTTCGTGGCCGAGGCCGACGAGAGCGACGGATCCTTCCTCATGCTCGCGCCGCGCATCGCCGTGGTGACCAACGTCGAGCCCGATCACCTGGACAACTACGGCGAGCCGCAGGCCGTCTACGACACCTTCGCGCGCTTCGCCGAGCGGGTGGAGTCGGTGCTCGTGCTCTGCGCCGACGACCCCGGCGCGGCCGCCCTCGCGCCGGCCGCCAGGGAGCGTGGCCTCAAGGTCGTCACGTACGGCGAGGCCGCCGACGCCGACCTGCGCGTCTCCGGGATCGCCCCGAGGGGGCTCGGCCTGGAGTTCACGGTGGAGGGCCACGGAACCGTCCGGCTCACCGTCCCCGGCCGGCACAACGCGCTGAACGCAGCGGCCGTCCTCGCGGTGGCCCTGGAGCTCGGCCTGCCGTTCGACGAGATCAGGGACGGCCTGGCGGCGTTCACCGGAGCCAAGCGGCGGTTCGAGGCCAAGGGCGAGGCGCGCGGCGTCTCCGTGTTCGACAGCTACGCCCACCACCCGACGGAGCTGGCCGCCGACCTGCGCGCGGCGCGCGACGTCGTGGAGGAGGGCGGCCGGGTGATCGCGGTCTTCCAGCCGCACCTCTACTCCCGCACCCGCTTCTTCGCCGACGACTTCGGCGCGGCCCTGGGCCTGGCGGACGAGGCGATCGTCCTGGACGTGTACGGCGCCCGCGAGGACCCCGAGCCGGGCGTCTCCGGTGCGCTGGTGGCCGGGAAGGTGCCGCTGCCCGCCGATCGCGTCGCGTACGCGCCGGACCGGTCCGCGGTGCCCTCGCTGGTGGCCGGACGGGCCCGGCAGGGGGACATCGTCCTCACGATGGGCGCGGGCGACGTGACCGAACTCGGCCCGCTGATCGTCGAGGAGCTGTCCGCGGGGTGAGCGGTTCCGGGGGTCGCGGGCCCGACGGCCGGCGAGTCCCGGCGAGTCGCCGGGCGCGACGGCCTCCGGGCTGCCAAGGTGGGGAGCCGGACACGCGAGCGCGCCGTCTCGGCGCGGCCTCCCGCCGATCGGAGTGAGACGTGAGGGCGACCATCTGGCGAGTGGGTCTGGCGACCCTGCTGACGGGTGGCGTGGTCGGCGCGGCGACGTGGCTGGTCCTCTTCTCCCCGGTGCTCGGGGTGCGCGACGTACAGATCAGCGGCGCCGTGGGCGTTCCCGCCGACGAGGTGCGGCGCGCCGCCGGGGTCGCGCCGGGCACCCCGCTGGCCCGGGTCGACCTTGAGAAGGTGCGCGTGCGGGTCGCCGCGCTGACCCGGGTGGAGTCGGCGCGGGTGGACCGGGCCTGGCCGGGGACCCTCCAGGTCTCCGTCGTCGAGCGAACCCCCTTGGCTCTGGCGAGGGTGGACGGCAGGACCGTGACGATGGACCGCTATGGCGTCGTCCTGGGGGACGCGGGCCCGGCCGTCCGGCTTCCCCTGCTGCGTGTCCAGCGGCCCGCCGCCGACGACCCCGCCACCAGGTCGGCGCTGGCCGTCCTCGCGGCTCTTCCCGACGGGCTGAGGGGGCGGATGGACGAGGTCGTCGCGCCCTCGCCGGCGTCGGTCACGCTGCGCCTGACGGACGGTCGTACGGCCACATGGGGCGATGAGGAGCGCTCCGCGGAGAAGGCGCGGATCCTGGAGTCCCTGCTCCGGAGGCCTGCACGTTCCTACGACGTCAGCTCCCCCGACGTGGTGACGGTGAAGTGAGATTTCTCACCACCCACGCGATCATGCGGGACAGTCGTGATCAAAATCGCGTGCGAATCGGACACGTCGCGACACGCCGGACGGTGCTTGCGGCGCGGTTAGTTGACCCTGGGGGATGGGCAACCCTACTGTCCGTATCAATCTTCAGGTTGACATAACTCTAAATCTCAACTTGAGGGTGAGAGTTTTGAGCCAGCGCGGGTACCCCCCGCATCCAACGCAAACGATCGGAAAGGCCCCTCGTCGTGGCAGCACCGCAGAACTACCTCGCGGTCATCAAGGTCGTCGGCATCGGCGGCGGCGGAGTCAACGCCGTCAACCGGATGATCGAGGAGGGACTCAAGGGCGTCGAGTTCATCGCCATCAACACCGACGCCCAGGCGCTGCTGATGAGTGACGCCGACGTGAAGCTTGACGTCGGCCGCGAACTCACCCGCGGCCTCGGCGCCGGAGCCAACCCGGAGGTCGGCCGCAAGGCCGCGGAAGACCACCGCGAGGAGATCGAGGAGGTCATCAAGGGCGCGGACATGGTCTTCGTCACCGCGGGCGAGGGTGGCGGCACCGGCACCGGTGGCGCACCGGTCGTGGCGAACATCGCGCGCTCGCTCGGCGCCCTGACCATCGGCGTGGTGACCCGGCCCTTCAGCTTCGAGGGCAAGCGCCGGGCGATGCAGGCCGAGGCCGGAATAGAGACTCTTCGCGAGGAGGTGGACACGCTGATCGTCATCCCGAACGACCGGCTGCTGTCCATCTCCGACCGGCAGGTCAGCGTGCTGGACGCGTTCAAGGCCGCCGACCAGGTGCTCCTGTCCGGCGTGCAGGGCATCACCGACCTGATCACCACGCCCGGTCTGATCAACCTGGACTTCGCCGACGTGAAGTCCGTCATGTCGGGCGCGGGCTCCGCCCTGATGGGCATCGGACACGCCCGCGGCGACGACCGCTCGGTCGCCGCCGCCGAGATGGCGGTGTCCAGCCCGCTGCTGGAGGCCAGCATCGACGGAGCGCACGGCGTGCTGCTGTCGATCGCGGGCGGCTCCGACCTGGGCCTGTTCGAGATCAACGAGGCGGCCCAGCTCGTGTCCAACGCGGCGGCCATCGACGCCAACATCATCTTCGGCACGGTGATCGACGACGCCCTCGGCGACGAGGTGCGGGTGACGGTCATCGCGGCGGGCTTCGACGAGCCGACCCCGGCCAAGCCCGCCGCACCGCCCCAGGCCGCGACCCGCTCGCAGCCCGCCCGGCCGGAGCCCGCCCGTCCGGCGGCCTCGGCGGCCGCCCGGCCCGCTTCCGCGTCGGCCCCGGCCAAGCCCGAGCCGCGCGCGGAGCAGCCCGCCCCGGTCCGGCCGGCCTCCGCGCCGTCCGTGCCGGTCACCCCGGTCGCGCCCCCGGCCCCGGAGCCCGAGGGCATGCAGGCGCCCAAGCCGGCGGTGACGCCGGTGTCCGTGCCGGAGGACCTCGAGCCCCCAGTGTCCTTCCCCAGGGAGAGCGTGTCCGAAGGCACGCGCCCGGAGCAGAGCGTGTCGGGCACCGGCCCGTTCTCCATTCCGCGTCCCACGCCCGAGCCGCCGACTCCGATCACCTCGCGCGTCAGCCAGCCGGCCAGCCGCCGGCCGGTGGTGTTCGAGGAGCAGGAAGAGGAGCTCGACGTGCCCGACTTCCTTAAGTGACCTTCCCCACACGCGAGTACAAGTGAACGACGCACGACGCGAGGAGCTATCGGCGGGCCTGGCCGCGACGGAGGCGCGCATCCGCGACGCCTGCCGTGCGGCCGGCCGGGACCCGTCCGAGATCACGCTCATCGCGGTGACCAAGACCTACCCCGCCTCCGACGTACGCCTGCTCGCCGGGCTCGGTGTGCAGGACGTCGGCGAGAACCGTGACCAGGAGGCCGCCCCCAAGGCGTCCGAATGCGCGGACCTGGGCCTCACCTGGCATTTCATCGGCCAGTTGCAGACCAACAAGGTCCGCTCGGTGGTCGCCTACGCCGACCTGGTCCACTCGGTGGACCGGGTCCGGCTGGTGGACGCGTTGAGCCGCGAGGCGGTGCGCGCGGACCGGGAGATCGGCTGCCTCATCCAGGTGTCGCTCGACCCCGCCGCGCCCATCTCGGGAGGCGTTGCGGAGCGCGGAGGGGTGGCCCCCACCGCCGTCCCCGAGCTGGCCGAGGCCGTCGCGCGGGCCGAGAACCTGCGGCTGCGCGGCGTCATGGCGGTCGCCCCGCTCGGGCAGGACCCGGGGCCCGCCTTCGCCCGCCTCGCGGAAATCGCCCGGGCGCTCCGGAACGATCACCCCGGGGCGGACGTTGTATCGGCGGGGATGAGTGGTGACCTTGACGAGGCGATCGCGAATGGTGCGACACACGTGCGTGTCGGTACGGCGTTGCTCGGCCGCAGAAAGCCCTTCGTCAGGTAATGTCCCCCAAGTGGACCTTGGTGTCCGCATCCAGGTAGAGGTCGATCAGCGGTCAGCTCCACGGGGGTACGGCTACCGCCCTGGCCTTCCAAAAGGGACCTAGAAGGCATGAGGGGGAGGAAGCCGGGCCGGACCGGCCGGGACTGCCAGGCAGGACCGACCGGCGTGGTACGGCTCCCGCCCCGGTGACACGGAGGACGACGAGAGATGGCCGGCGCGATGCGCAAGATGGCGGTCTACCTCGGTCTCGTGGAGGACGACCGCTACGACGACAGGTACGTGACCGAGTACGCGAACGACGAGGACTACGCCGACGACGACTACGAGTCGGCGCGCCGCGGATTCTCCGCCGGGGGGCAGAGCGGGCAAGCGGTGTCTCAGGAGCACGACGAGGACGGTGACACGTCGATCCCGGCGCCCCGTCCCCCGACCGCGGTGCTCGAGCGGCGTACGACCGATCTGGCGCGGATCACGACCCTCCATCCCCGCACGTACAACGAGGCGCGCACGATCGGGGAGCACTACCGGGAGGGCACTCCGGTCATCATGAACCTTACTGAGATGGTCGACAGCGACGCCAAGCGTCTTGTCGATTTCGCGGCAGGTCTCGTCTTTGGCCTACACGGAAGCATCGAACGTGTTACGAACAAGGTGTTCCTGTTGTCCCCTGCCAACGTCGAGGTGACCGCCGAGGACAAGGCCCGAATCGCGGAACGCGGCTTCTTCAACCAGAGCTAGAGTTCCATGTATGGACAGTGACCGGCTCAGCGGTACCCATGGGGACCGGAGACTGCGGAACAGGATGGAGGTGAGGCTCGACCGTGGGGATCGTCAGTGAGATCTTGGTCGCTGTACTCTCTCTCTACCTCGTTCTGCTGATCGGCAGAATGATCTTTGATACGGTGCAGCTCTTTGCCCGCTCCTGGCGGCCTTCCGGGGTCGTCCTGGTAGTGGCGGAGGTCACTTACACACTGACCGACCCGCCTCTCAAATTTCTCCGCCGTTTCATTCCGCCCCTCAGGTTGGGTACGGTGGCCTTTGACCTAAGCTTCACAGTGCTGTTCATTGTGGTCTTGGTCTTGATCCAAGTCGTGTCCGCGCTTCGTTGATCGGGAACCGTCCCTCCGGACAGACTCCAAGCGCGCCAAGGAGACTCACATGCCGCTGACGCCCGCCGATGTGCGGAACAAGCAATTCAGTACCACCAGGCTGAGGCCTGGGTACGACGAGGAGGAGGTCGACGCCTTCCTGGACGAGGTCGAGGCGGAACTCGACCGCCTCATCCAGGAGAACGAGGAGCTTCGCGCGAAGCTGGCCGAGTGCATGCGCGGCAAGGTGCCGGGCGGCATGAACATGGCCGGAGGCATGCAGATGGCCCCCGCCCCGGTCGCCGAGCCGAAGCCCGAGATGATGGTGCCGCAGCCCGAGCCCATCAAGCCTCCGGAGCCCGTCCGCCCCGAGCCCGTCCCCGTCGGCATGGGCATGCCGCCCGCCGAGGACAACATGGACACCGCGGCCCGGGTGCTCGCCCTCGCCCAGCAGACCGCCGACCAGGCGATCGCCGACGCCCGCCGGGAGGCGGACGAGACCGTGACCCGCGCCCGGCGCGAGGCCGACGACATCCTCGGCAAGGCCCGCCGCCAGGCCGAGCAGATCATCGGTGACGCCCGCGCCCGCGCCGAGACGCTCGAGCGTGACGCGCAGGAGCGCCACCGCCAGGCCATGGGCACCCTGGTGCAGAACCGCGACGAGCTCGACCGCAAGGTGGAGGAGCTGCGCAGCTTCGAGCGGGAGTACCGCAGCCGCCTCAAGCTCTACCTGGAGCAGCAGCTCGCGGACCTGACCGTGTCGGCCGAGAACAGCGGCGGCTTCCCGATCGTGGGTGCCCCCCCGGCCATGGCGCACGCCGTGACCCCGGGCGCCCAGCCGATGCCGGTCTCCCCGAACCCCTTCGGCCAGGAGCCCTCGCCTCACTCGGGCGCTTTCCAGACCCCCGACGGCCCCCACAACGACCGCCGGTAAGGCGAAGGGCCGCGTCATCCGCGCGTCCCGCTTCTCGGAGTTCCCCCCGTGATCCTTATCAGTGCCGCCCTGGTGCTCGTCGCGATCGGCCTGCTCATCGCAGGCGTGGTCTTGGCGAAGCCGTTCCTCGTGATGTGGTCGATCGTGGTCAGCGTGCTGTCCGCGGTCTGTTTGCTGATCGGGGCGCTGCTGAGGCGCCATGAACTGTTCCCGGCCGGCGGGCGTGCCGCCGAGGAACCGGTTCCGGCCCCTCAGGGCACAGCCGCGGCCGTACCCCAGATGGCGCACGCCGGCGTCCCCGGGCATCCGGGTATGCCGGGGCAGGTCGGCCTCCCCGGGCCCGTCGGGCACCCCGCTTTCGGCGGGGCCCCGGCTCATCCGGTGGCGCACCCCATGATGGGTGTCCCGGTCGTTCCCCCCTCGGGGGCGCCGGTGCCGCACGCCTTCCCGCAGCAGCGGCCGCCCGCGCGGCCCGCGACGGCGGGACGAGAGCTCGGCCCGGACGTCATCGTGCTGGTCATCCCGGGGAGGAAGCGGTTCCACCTGGCGGACTGCCGTCAGCTCCAGGGCCGCGAGGCCGAGGAGCTCACGCACGAGGAGGCACGCGAGGAGGGCTTCACGCCCTGCACCGCCTGCGTCCCGGAGGCGGCGGCACGGGTCGCCACCGACACCGAGGAGAACGCGGGCGGAGGCGACGCGCCCGAAACGGCCGTGGCGGACGACACGTTGCCCGGCCTCACGCGGCCCGGCGACGCCGCCGGACGGAGCACGTCCGGCGGAGGCACGGCGGGCGACCCCGCGGCCACGGACGACGCCGAGGACATCGTCCCGGCGGCCGAGAGCACGACCGAAGACGACGAGCCGGTGAACCCGGCCGAGACGACGGATCCCGGGCGCGCCGGGTCCGCCGAGCCGGCCGGCTCCACCACGGCGACGATGCCACGCTCCTTCTTCGACCCGGCCGTACGGCCGGGCGAGGCGGCCGGCGCGGCTTCGTCGGACGTCGTGATGGTCATGACGGGCACCCGTAGGTATCACCGCGCGAGCTGCCCGTTGATCAAGGCCGCCCCCGAGGGGGGACTGGAGACGATGGCCACGAGGGAGGCGGAGGACGCGGGGCTCACCCCCTGCTCCATCTGTGCCGCGTAGGCGTTCCTGATCTAAAACCCGGCGGCGGGGACCCGAACAGGGGTCCCCGCCGCCGGGTTTTTCCCGTTGTCAGGATGGGCGGGTGAGATGCCCGGGCTGTGGGTCCCCGCCGGAGCGGGGACCCACAGGGGCGCCGTCAGGCGCGGCGGAGCTGGAAGACCAGCCCGAGGTCGGCGTCCTCGTGCCGGGGCAGGCCGTCCTGGGAACCCTCGGTGAACGCGGTGGCGAGGACCTCGTCGGCGATGGCCCGGCCTCCCTCACGGAGGGCCTCGGCCAGGTCGTCGCCGCGCGCGGACCACCACAGCTCGATCCGGTCGGTGATCGCCAGCCCGGTGGACTTCCGGGCGTCCTGGACGAGGCGGATGACCTCGCGGACCAGGCCCGCCCGGCGCAGCTCGTCGGTGATCTCCAGGTCGAGCGCGACGGTCTCGCCGGTGCCGGTGTCCACCGCCCCGGTCTCCACGGCCCAGCCCGAGCGCGGCTGCTCGGTGACGATCACGTCGTCCGGCCCGAGCTCGACCGTGCCCAGCTCGCCGGCCTCGACCGTGGCGGCCGTGCCGGACCTGAGGGCCTGGGCGAGCGCGGCGGGGTCGGCGGCTCCGACCGCGGCCGCGACCAGCTTGGTCTGCGAGCCGAACCGCTTGCCGAGCGAGCGGAAGTTCGGCTTGACGGTGAACGTCACCAGATCGGCCGAGAATCCGGACATGTCCTGAAGCGTCTGCACGTTCAGCTCGTCGGCGATCAGCTCCCGCAGCTCACCGGGCAGGGCGGCCCAGCCCGGCGCGCCGATGAGCGCGCGGCCCAGCGGCTGGCGGGTCTTGACCGAGGAGGAGGCGCGGGCCGAACGGCCGAGCTCCACCAGGCGGCGGACCAGCGCCATCTGCTCCGAGAGGGCCGGGCTGACCGCCGCCTCGTCCACCTCCGGCCACGTGGCCAGGTGGACTGACTGCGGCGCGTCCACCCCGCGCAGCACGTCCCACACGTAGTCGGTGAGGAACGGGACCATCGGGGCCATCAGCCGCGTCACGGTCTCCAGGCACTCGTACAGCGTGGCGAACGCGGCGGCCTCACCGGACCAGAACCGGCGGCGGGAGCGCCGGACGTACCAGTTGGACAGATCGTCCAGGAACTCCGTCAGCCGGCGGCCGGCCCGGGCGGTGTCGAACTCGTCGAGGGACGCCGTCACCTCGGCGACGGTCCGGTGCAGCTCGGCCAGCGCCCACCGGTCGATCAGCGGACGCTCCGCGTGCGGCGGGGCCTCGCCCATCATGGACGGCGACCACGACTCGGCGTTGGCGTACAGGGCGAAGAACGACGTCGTGTTCCAGTAGGTGAGCAGGACCTTCCGGATGATCTCCTCGAGCGAGGCGTGGCCGATCCGGCGGGGCGCCCACGGCGAGCCGGAGGTCGCCATGTACCAGCGCAGGGAGTCGGCGCCGTGCCGCTCCATGAGCGGCATGGGCTGCAACACGTTGCCGAGGTGCTTGCTCATCTTGCGGCCGTCCTCGGCGAGGATCAGGCCGAGGCAGAGCACGTTCTCGTAGGAGGAGCGGCCGAAGACGAGCGTGCCCACGGCCATCATCGAGTAGAACCAGCCACGGGTCTGGTCGATGGCCTCGCAGATGAACTGCCCCGGGTAGGAGCGCTCGAAGATCTCCTTGTCGACGTGCGGCGCGCCCCACTGGGCGAACGGCATGGCGCCCGAGTCGTACCAGACGTCGATGACGTCGGGGACCCGCTTCGCCTCGGCGCCGCACTGCCCACAGGGGAAGGCGACGTCGTCCACGTAGGGGCGGTGCGGGTCGAGCGCGGACAGGTCCTGCCCGGCCAGCTCGCCGAGCTCCTCCAGGGAACCGACGCAGGTGACGTGCGAGTCGTCCTCCGAGCAGACCCAAAGCGGCAGCGGGGTGCCCCAGTAACGGGACCGCGACAGCGCCCAGTCCACGTTGTTGCGCAGCCACTCGCCATACCGGCCGTTCTTGATCGTGCCGGGGAACCAGTTGGTCCGCTCGTTCTCGGCGAGCAGCTCGTCCTTGATCGAGGTGGTCCTGATGTACCAGGAGGGGAGCGCGTAGTACAGCAGCGGTGTGTGGCAGCGCCAGCAGTGCGGGTAGCTGTGCTCGAAGTGGCCGCCCCGGAACAGCAGGCCGCGCTCACGCAGGCTGTCAGTCAGCGGCTCGTCGGCGTCCTTGAAGAACATCCCGCGGACCAGCGGTACGTCCGGGAGGAAACGCCCGTCCGGGCCGATCGGGTTGACGACCGGCATGCCGTACCGCTTGCAGACCGCCATGTCGTCGGCGCCGAAGGCGGGCGCCTGGTGGACCAGGCCGGTGCCGTCCTCGACGGTGACGTAGTCGCCGAGCACGACGTAGTGGGCGACGGGGCCCTGCCCGTCGGCGCCGTCCTCGGGGAAGGCGACCAGGTCGAACGGGCGGCGGTAGGCGGTGCGCTCCAGGTCCCTGCCGCTGAAGGTCGCGACCACCTCGGCGTCCTCGCCGAGGACCCGCGTGAGCAGCGGCTCGGCGACCACGAGGATCTCACCACCGGTGCGCGCCGCGACGTAGGTCACGTCGGGGTGCACGGCCACGGCCGTGTTGGACACGAGCGTCCACGGCGTCGTGGTCCAGATCAGCAGCGACGCGCCCATCTCGGCCAGCGGGCCGGAGGTGGCGGGCATCCGGACGTACACCGAGGGGCTGGAGACGGTCTCGTACCCGCCCGGCTGGCCGAGCTCGTGGTCCGACAGCCCGGTGCCGCAGCGCGGGCAGTACGGCGTGATCCGGAAGTCGCGGAACAGCAGGCCCTTGTCCCAGATGGTCTTGAGCGACCACCAGACGGCCTGGACGTACTGGGGGTCCATGGTGCGGTAGGCCTGGGACATGTCGACCCAGTAGCCCATCCGCTCGGTCATCTCCTCGAACGCGTCCACGTGCCGCAGTACGGACTCGCGGCACTTCGCGTTGAACTCGGCGATGCCGTACGCCTCGATCTGGGGCTTGCCGGAGAGGCCGAGCTCCTTCTCGACGGCGACCTCGACGGGCAGGCCGTGGCAGTCCCAGCCGGCCTTGCGCGGGACGTGGTAGCCGCGCATCGACTTGTAGCGAGGGAAGACGTCCTTGAAGACGCGCGCCTCGATGTGGTGGACGCCGGGCATGCCGTTCGCCGTCGGCGGGCCCTCGAAGAAGACCCAGGACGGGCCGCCGGCGTTCTGCTCCAGGGAGCGTTCGAAGACCTTCCCGTCCCGCCAGCGTTCAAGGACCTCGCGTTCGAGGGCCGGCAGGTCGACCTGCGCGGGAAGAGAGCGGAAATAGTGGGAAGACATCGTCGGGCGGGCCTCCACGCAGTGGCTGACATGGCGTGAAGGGACGAAGCCGGACCCGGCTCCGCGGTACCACCCTTCTTGGCCCACCCCTCGGGCGGGCCCTCTCATTCGTGTCGCTGCCAGGTCTACTCGGCTTCGCGCCTTTCTTCCGGCGGCTCCGGGGTGATCTTCGCTCCGTGACTCGCCCCGGGCTCGCACCGTCCCCGGGTCGCTCCTGCGAGTGGGTACGGAGGTACTCGTCCCCATCAACGCCTTGCGAACTAAAACGATAACGCAGAGACCCGATGACAGCTTCCCCAATTTCCCCGGGGATCTTCGTACGGCCGTGCCGCTCGGGCGGAACATACCGAGACACCGCGATGTTGTCAGGGTGTGCCCTCAGGACGACGGGGTGAAAAGGACGACGGAGACGGCCCTCGCGGCCGTCGCCTTCGCTTCCCGGGGCCGTCGCCGCGGGGCATCCGGCCGGCCTCGCGTACGCATGGGACGCAAGTGAAACGCACGCGGGGAAAGGCCGGGGCAGGGCTGAGGAGATCGAGGGGAACGATGACGGGTTCGCGGAACGCGGCGCTCGCCTGCGGGCCGGGCGCGCGGACCGCGCGCGGGAGGAGCCCGCTCGCCGGACGGGTACGTCGTTCACCGGAGGAACGGGTGCAACGTTCGCTTATGGGGCAGGTAAAACGCCCGGCGCGTCGATTGCCGAGCGGTTTTGCGCGACCTAAGCTGCCCGGACTGCTCATGTGTTTGATCACTGCGCCTTACAACGGGAGGCCCTCATGACGACGCGTGCGAGACCCGCCACCAGTGAAGCGACCTGGTCCGAAGAAGAGCTCGCCGAGGTCCGGGAGCGGCTCAGGCACGAGACCGAGGAACTCGTCGCGGACATCTCCCGCGCCGAGGAGCAGCTCGCGTCGGGGGACGCCAGCGAGGGCGCCGGGGACGATCCGGCGGACGCGGGCGCGAAGACGTATGAGCGGGAGCGCGAGATCGCCCTTACCCTGAATGCGCGCGACCTGCTCGCGCAGAACGAGCGGGCGATCGCCCGCATCGCCGCAGGGACTTACGGAGTGTGCGAATCGTGCCACAAGCCGATCGGCAAGGAACGCCTTCGAGCGTTCCCGAGGGCGACGCTGTGCGTAGCGTGCAAGCAGCGGGAGGAGCGCCGCTGAGCGACCAGACCGACGCGGGGACCGCCGGCGGCGCCGTCCGCGCGCGGAGGATCGCTCTCCTCGGCGTGGTCGCGGTCCTCGTGTACGCCCTCGACCTGGTGACCAAGACCCTGGTCGTGACCTTCCTCGAGGGCGAGGAGCCGGTGGAGGTCATCCCCGACGTGCTGCTGCTGAACGTCATCCGCAACTCGGGTGCCGCGTTCAGCATCGGCACCGGGATGACGATCGTCTTCACCGTGATCGCGCTCGGGGTGGTCGGCGCCATCCTCCGTACGGCCCGGCAACTCCGCAGCCTGCCTTGGGCGATCACGCTGGGCCTGCTGCTCGGCGGCGCGCTCGGCAACCTGACCGACCGGATCTTCCGGGCGCCCGCCCCGTTGCAGGGACACGTGGTCGACTTCCTCCAGGTCTTCCCCGCCACCCGCTTCCCCGTGTTCAACCTCGCTGACTCGGCGATCGTGTGCGGCGGCATCCTCGCCGTCCTCCTCGCCTGGCGCGGCTACCAGGTGGACGGCACGCGGCAGACGGGCGACGAGCAGACCGGTGAGGAGAAGTCCAATGGGTGAGCAGCGCAGCCTTCCGGTTCCGGAGGGTCTTGAGGGCGAGCGCCTCGACGCCGCCCTGGCCCGGTTGTTCGGTTTCTCGCGCACCCGCGCCGCCGAGCTGATCGCCACCGGCGACGTGCTCGTGGACGGTTCGATCGCCGCCAAGTCGGACCGCGTACACGCCGGGGCGTGGCTCGACGTGACGATCCCCCCGCCGCCGTCCGCGCCGATGCCCGTCGCGGAGCCGGTGCCCGGCATGGGCATCCTGTACGAGGACGACGACATCGTGGTCGTGGACAAGCCCATCGGGGTGGCCGCGCACCCGACGGTCGGCTGGACCGGTCCCACGGTGATCGGCGGGCTGCTGGGAGCCGGCCACACCGTCGCGACCAGCGGCGCCGCGGAGCGGCAGGGCATCGTCCACCGCCTCGACGCGAACACCACGGGCGCGATGGTGGTCGCCAAGAGCGAGTTCGCCTACTCCCACCTCAAGCGGGCGTTCAAGGAGCGCACCGTCGAGAAGCGCTACCACGCCCTCGTGCAGGGCCACATGGACCCGCTGCGCGGCACCGTGGACGCGCCCATCGACCGCCACCCCTCCGGTGACGGCCGGTTCGCCGTCGTCGCGGGCGGCAAGGAGTCGGTCACCCACTACGACACCGTCGAGGCGTTCCGCGCGGCGTCGCTGCTCGACATCAAGCTGGAGACCGGCCGTACGCACCAGATCAGGGTCCACATGTCGGCGCTGCGGCACCCCTGTGTGGGCGATCTCATGTACGGCGCCGACCCCAAGCTGGCCGCGCGGCTCGGCGTGACCCGGCAGTGGCTGCACGCGGTCTCGCTGGCCTTCGAGCACCCGTCCACGGGGGAGTGGGTCTCGTTCACCAGCCCGTACCCCGAGGACCTGGCCCGCGGCCTGGACATCGTCGGCTTCGAGAGCTGACCCGTCCGCGCCGTCCGGCCCGGTTCCTCTCGGCCTGGCGCCCCGATCGTCTCGGGGGCCAGGCCTTTCTCATGCTCCTGGGCGGGCGCACGCCAGGGGGAAGGTCAGCCCGTCGGGCGGAACGTCTTGGTGAACCAGGCGAAGTAGGACTGGCCCTCCTGCTCCCAGCGGCTGTCGGAGGTCTGCCAGTAGATCGCCACGTCGCGCCCGTCGGCGGTGACGAAGGAACGGTCGAGCACGTGCAGCGCCCCCTGCTGCGACTGCCAGGTGAACTCCCAGTCGGCGGCGGGGAGCCGCTGGAAGACCACGGAACGCAGGCCGAGCCGCTCGTAGTCGGGGAAGGAGGCCGTGGTCTTCGGATTGTCCGCCAGCTGCTGCAGGTGGAGCATCGGATCCTCGTCGGTGTCGATCCACTTCGTGAAGTCGACCTTGAGGTAGCTGCCCTTGGACCCGGAGGGACGGAAGGTCACCGAGGCCGCCGTGCGATCCTCGGTCCAGCTCTGGGGGACCGCGATCGAGAAGCCCAGCGGGTCTTGGCGCGTCGCCCAGCCGCGCGGCAGCCTGGCCGCCGGTGACGACGTCGGGGTGGGCGTTTCGGTCGGCGTTTCGGTCGGTGTGGTCGGGGACGGTGACGGCACGACGGGGGAGCCCGTGAGGGCGCGGTAGCCGTACCACCCGCCGACGCCGACGCCGGCCAGCAGCACGGGCAGGAGGGCGAGCAGGGCCACCCGCCTGGTCGAGCGCCGTGGGGCGGGGGGAGACGCCGGTGCCGGGGCGGGCTGGGCCGGCGGATGGCCGGTCGTCGCCCCGCCCCACGGCGGAAGCGTCCCCGCCCAGGGAGCGCCTTCCTGGACGGCGGCCGCGGTGTGCGCGCCGCCGGGGCCGTTCGGGTCGTGCGCGGGGCCGGGGCCGGAGACATGGTCGCCCGTCACCGGGGGCCCGCCGCCCGGCGGGGCGGCCGGTACGCCGGTCGCGGCGCCGAAGGGCGCGGGCGTGTTGCCCGGAGCGTACGGGCGGACCCCGCCCGCCGGGGAGGGGGCGTGCGCCCCGGTCACGGCGGCCGGCCCGGACGCGGAGGACCCTCCGGCCGGAGGGTACGGCTCGGCCCGGTGCGGGTGGCGGTCGCCGCCCGGTAACGGTGTGCCGGACGCCGCCGCCCGCAGCAGCCCGGCGGTCTCGACGGCGTCGATGCGCCGCGCCGGGTCCTTGTTGAGGAGGCCCTCGATGACGGGGGCGAGCGGCCCGGCCCGCAGGGCCGGGTCGGGCTCGTTGTGCAGGACGGCCGCCATGGTGGCGATCGACGAGGTCCGGTCGAACGGCGCCCGGCCCTCGACCGCGGCGTAGATCGTCGCGCCGAGCGACCACAGGTCGGACTCGGGGGTGGCGGGATCGCCGTTGAGCCGCTCCGGAGGAAGGTACGCGGGGGTGCCGGTGACGACGCCGGTCATGGTGAGCCCGGCCTCCTCCGGCATGGTCGCGATGCCGAAGTCGGTGAGGACCACCCGGCCGTCATCCGTGATCAGCACGTTTTCCGGCTTGACGTCGCGGTGCAGCACTCCGGCGGCGTGCGCGGTGCACAGCGCGTCGAGCACCTGGAGGGCGATGTGGGCGACGCGCTCGGGGACGAGCGGGCCCTGCTCGCGGATCACCTGGCCGAGGGAGCGGGAGCGGACCAGCTGCATGATGATCCAGGGACGGCCGTCCTCCTCGATCACGTCGTGGACGACGATCACGTTGGGGTGGGAGATGCGGCCGGCAGCGCGGGCCTCGCGGACGGTCCGGCGGTTGAAGGCGGCCCGGTCCTCCTCGCTCATCGGCTGGTAGAGGACCTCCTTGACGGCGACTGCGCGAGCGAGCAGCTCGTCGTGAGCGTGCCAGACGACGCCCATGCCTCCTCGGCCGATGGGTTCGAGCAGTTGGTACCTGCCCGCCACACGACGCCCCGCCTCCACCAGGCTCCCTCCTCGAAACCTCTGAATCGTCCCATAGCTCGGGAGCGTGTCAGCAGTCGAAGAGAACGCCTGTCGATGTGGCCGCCGCCTGGATCATGATCAGGACGGATGGCGTCACGGACGAGGGCTGGGGCGCGGTGGCGGGAGGCGGCCCTTACACCCATTCGGGCGTCCCGAATCGCAACTTTGTTATCTCTTGCCCGCTTTATTCCAAACTTATACGATTCGCTCACTCTTTCACTTTCGTCGCAACTACCCCCTCCTTCGCGCCATTCACCCGCAGAAGCAGCCCCTCTACCCCCCGGAGGAAAAGATCATGCGGTTACGCACGACGATGTGCGGAAGATCCACCTATGCAAAGATCGCCGGAGTGGCGGCCCTCGCGCTGACCGCCCTCGTCGCTCCGGTGAGCCCGGCCGCGTACGCGGACCCGGGCGGCGACCAGTGCGTCTCCGACCCGAACGCCCATGTCACCTCGGTGCCGAGTCCCGAGAAGTTCTTCGGCTTCCCGCTCGGCAAGGGCCAGCCCCGCACGGTCACCACCGACGAGATCAAGACGTACGTCGAGGCCGTGGGACGGGCCTCCGACCGGGTGGTCACCGGGACGATCGCGCACAGCGTCACCGGCCAGGAACTGCCCTACGCAATCGTGTCCAGCAGCCACCACATGGTGCCGGGACAGCTCAAGAAGATCGCCGCGCAGATCCGCTCGCTGCGCGACCCCAGGTCGCTGCGGCCGGACAAGGCGGCCAGGATCGCCGAGGACGGCCCGGCCATCGTGTGGATCGCGGGCAACGTCCACGGCGGCGAGAAGAGCGGGGCCGACGCCGCGCTGCGCACGCTGTACGAGCTGGCCGGCGGCCTCTCCTGCGACGTCGCCACGCGCAACGAGAACCTCGTCACCGTCATCATGCCGACCCAGAACCCCGACGGCCGGAACGCCGACCGCCGCCAGAACGAGTACGGCTTCGACCTCAACCGGGACTGGTTCGCCCGGACCCAGCCGGAGACCGGCGGCAAGATCGAAATGCTCCGGGAGTACCCGGCGCAGGTCTTCGTGGACGCGCACGAGATGGGCGGGCGGCAGTACTTCTTCCCGCCGAACGCCGACCCGATCCACCATGAGATCGCCGCGCAGCCGGTGGACTGGATCAACCGCATCGGCGCCGCCAACGCGGCCGGTTTCGGCTACAACGGCGCCTGCGGCGGCGCGGTCACGACCGAGTGCTACTTCAACTACGCCACGTACGACATGTTCTACATGGGGTACGGCGACACCGTGCCGGCCACCGGCTTCGGCGCGGCGGGCATGACGTTCGAGAAGGGCAGCGCCTCGGCCGTCGAGGACCGCGTGCAGCAGCAGTTCAACACGCAGTGGGCCACGACCGGCTGGGCCGCCGCCAACCGGCGCGAGATCCTGGACGGCTACTACAAGATCTGGCAGACCGCGATCGAGCAGGGCAAGGCGGGCACGCTGGAGCCCAACGAGGTCGTCCAGCCGACCAACACCGTCCGGTTCCCGGTCCCGGACGTCAAGGTACGGTCGTACTTCCTGCTGCCGGACCGCCAGATCGGCGACGTGCGGCGGCTGGTCGAGCGGCTGCGCGCGATGGACGTCGAGGTCTACCGCCTCAAGCAGGAGGTCACCGTGCCGAACGCCGACGTCTTCGGCGGCCGCACGGTCAAGAACCTGTCCGTACCGGCCGGGGCGTACTGGATCCCGATGGACCAGCCGCAGAAGCACTGGATCCAGGCGCTGATCGCGCAGGACCCCTACGTGCCGTTCCCCTACTTCTATGACGTGTCGTCCTGGAGCAACCCGCTGCTGATGGGCGTCGCGACCGTCTCCACCGGCGACGCGCTGTCGCCGAAGGCCGACGCGGTGAAGGGCATGGACGGCGGCGTCGTCTCGGCCGCCCCGGCGAACGGCTCCTACTCCTACCCGATGGACTCGGCCGCCGCCTCCGAGCTCACGTTCCGCCTCCTCGGCCAGGGCGTGGCGCTCTCGCGCGACCTCGCCACCGGCGTGGTCAGCCTGCCCGCCCGCGCGGTGAACCGGGGCGACCTCGACAAGCTCGCCCGCTCGTACGGCGTGGCGGTCGAGGGCCAGGCGGGGGACGCGTCCGGGACGCCGCTGCGCGTCCCCGACACCGGCCTGTTCGCCGGCACGGGCGTCTCCACCACCTCCGGCTCGTACGGCGAGGCGCGCTACGTCCTCGGCGAGCGCTGGGGCCTCGACGTCAAGGCGGTCACGACCGCGGACGTCAACGGCAACACCCCGGCGTTCACCGAGCGCAGCGTCCTGCTGGTGCCGGACGGCAGCAGCGCGAACGGCGGCCTGACCGCCCAGGGCCTGGCGAACCTCAAGGCGTGGGTGGCCGCGGGCGGCACGTACGTCGGGCTGCGCAACGAGGGCACCCGGGTCGCCAGGACGGCGGGGCTGACCTCCACCACGGAGAAGACCAAGCCGACGGGATATCAGGTCATCGGCTCGCACTTCCGGGTGAACGTGGACACCGCGAGCCAGGTCGCCCTCGGCCGCCCGGCGGAGGACTTCCAGTTCAACAACGGTGATCCGATCCTGAACCCGAGCGTCACCGGCGCGAACGTCCTCACCTACCCGTCCGACGGCGCGTTCTGGTCCAACGGCTACACGACCAACGCCAACGCGCTGAAGGGCTCGGTCGCGCTGGTGGACGAGCCGACCGGCGCCGGGCACGCCGTGCTGTTCGCCTACAACCCGCTGTTCCGCGCGTACAACGAGAACGGCATCCACCTGGTCGCCAACGCGCTGCTCCTTCCCTCCTCGAAGACCTCCTCTGACACCGAGGCCGCGCGGACGCTCGCGGCGACGCCGGCCGGCAAGGTGGAGGCGCTGCGCGCGGACGCGGCCAAGGCGGCCCCGGCGGACGACCTCGCCGGGGAATGGCGGCCCATCGTCATCCAGGTCGCCGACGCCGACGCGGGCCGGGCCGAGGCCGTGGTCCGGACGTACACCGACACCGCGCGGACGGCCTCCGCGGACGGGTCGTCGTACATCACGATCCCGAACCCGGAGGGGCTCGCGGCCGACGAGCACCCCTTCCTGCGCGACATGGTCCACGACCTGAACGGGGCGGGCATCCCGCTGCGCTCGGTCGTCGGCTGACCCCCGTCCTCGGGCCGGGATCCCGGCCCGAGGACCGATCACCCTCTCCCGGATCAGGACCGTCCTGATCCCGCATCCCCGAGTACGCGCGGTTCCGGCCGGTCCCCCCAACGGCCGGAACCGCCTGGAAGGACCCTCAATGCGAATCTCCCGTCTCAGCGGCGCGGCCCTCGCCGTCGCGGCCGGCGCCCTGATCGGCGTCCCGGCGGCCCAGCCCGCGCTCGCCGCCCCCGGAGCCCCCGGAGCGCCCCGGTACTCGGCCGGTGCGGCGGGCGTCGGCGACCCGTACTTCCCCGACCAGGGCAACGGCGGCTTCGACGTACAGCACTACGACATCGCCTTCGCCTACGACCCGGCGACCCGGCACATGGACGCCGTCACGACGATCACCGCGGTCGCGACCCAGGACCTGGACCAGTTCAACCTCGACTTCCGGGGCCCGGAGATCAGCGAGCTCAAGGTGGACAAGCACCCGGCCGCGTTCGCCCGGGACGGCCAGGAGCTGATCGTCACGCCGCGCCCGAAGCTCAAGTCCGGCCAGGTCTTCACGGTCACCGTCAAGTACGCCGGGACGCCGCCGGTCATCACCGACCCGGACGGCTCCCTCGAGGGCTGGGTGCCCACCGACGACGGCGCGTTCGTGGCCGGCGAGCCGCAGGGCGCCCCCGCCTGGTTCCCCGGCAGCGACCACCCGACAGACAAGGCGACCTTCACCTTCCACGTGACCGTGCCGGAGGGCGTCACGGCGGTGGGCAACGGTCAGCTCCTCTCGCAGACGACCGAGGACGGCAAGACCACCTTCGTCTGGGACTCGACCGAGCCGATGGCGACCTACCTCGCCACGGTGACCATTGGGAACTTCACCGTCACCGAGTCGAAGACCCCGAGCGGGATCCCGATCTACACGGCGGTCGACCCGCGCCTGGTGGCCCAGTCGGCGAACACCGTCTCCAAGATCCCGGACATCATGGAGTACTTCTCCACGATCTTCGGGCCGTACCCGTTCGCCTCCACGGGGGCGATCATCGACCGGGCGCCGAACGTCGGGTACGCCCTGGAGACCCAGACGAAGCCGATCTTCTCCAGCTCCCCGAGCGTCGGCACGATGGCGCACGAGCTGGCGCACCAGTGGTACGGCGACAGCGTGACGCCGACCAAGTGGTCCGACATCTGGCTCAATGAGGGCTTCGCGACGTACGCCACCTGGCTCTGGACCGAGCACACCGGGGGCGCCACGGCGCAGCAGACGTTCAACAACTCCAGCAACTACGGCCGGGCGGCGACGTCGTCGTTCTGGCAGACGGTGCTGGCCGACCCCGGCTCGGTGGACATGTTCGGCAGCGTGCCGTACAACCGAGGTGCGATGACGCTGCACGCGCTGCGTGGCAAGATCGGTGACACGGCGTTCTTCAAGCTGATCAAGGACTGGGCCGCCGAAAACCGGCACGGCAACACGGACACGGCCGCGTTCATCCGCAGCGCGGAGAAGGCGTCGGGCATGGACCTGACCGCCTTCTTCGACGTCTGGGCCTTCCAGAAGGGCAAGCCCGCCTCCTGGTGAGATACCTGGCCCGGCCGGCGGCGCCCTCTCCTCCCTCAGGCGCCACCGGCCGGGCCAGCCGGCGCAGGCGGGCGGTACGTCACTTGGCGGGCGTGAACGTGCGCGTGAAGGTCTCGAAGTAGTGGTAGTCCTTCTTCCAGCGCTTAGCCTTCGTTTTCCAGAAGATGGCATAGCCGTGGTTCTTGTCGGTGACGAAACCGCGGTTGATCACGCGCGCATCGCCGCTCCAGGGCCGCCAGGTGAACTCCCAGTCGGCGGCGTCCAGGAAGTAGTCCACCTTCCTGATGCCGATTTTCTTGTAGCCGCCGAAGCGGTATTGGGCGGTTCTCTCCTGGTTCTTCCAGTCCTTCAGCGCGTCGTTCCCGGGGGTGCTGGTGTAGCCGATCTGCAGGTACTGGCTCCGGTCGGAGCCCCGGAAGTAGACGTTGCCGCTGTCCCGGTTGTACTCCTTCCAGCCCTTGGGCAGCGCGATCGAGAAGCCCGTCTTGTCCGTGTACCGCTTCCAGCCCTTCGGGATCTCGGTGGACTGCACGGGCGAGGGGGTCTGCGACGGCGAGGGGGAGGTCGCCGGGCGTGAGGGGTCCGTGGAGCTCTTCCCGGGGGCGGCGGAGTTCCGATCCGCGCCGCCCACCGGAGGGGTCTGCTGCTCCGCCTGCCGCAGGCCGATGTAGCCGGCCACGCCCGCGACGATCAGCAGAGCGGGGACGATCACCAGCGCCGCGCGGAGCATCGGCAGCGACCGCCGGGCCGGGGCGGCCGGCCCGCCGCTCCACGAGCTGAGCTGGGTCGCCTCCTGGCCGCCTGCCGCCGCCCCCGGGTTCGCGGAGAACAGCGAGCCGTCCGCGCCGGAGGCCTCCGTAGCGCCGGGGGCGGAGTACGTGGGCGAGACCGCGGGGAACGGCCGTGCCGTACGGGCCGGCTTGGCGGCCTCGAACGAGCCGCGATCGGCGGCCGGCGCGGACGAGCCCGCCCCGCCGGCGGTGAGACCGCTCCCGGCCGTTCCGGCCGAGGCCGCCGTCCGGGAGGCGCCGGTCCCCGGCGTGCCCGTTCCGGAGGTGGTGATCCCGGGCTTGGCGGTTCCGGGCGTGGGGCCGGCGAACTTCCGGGTCTCCTGCGCGGGCTTCGCCGCGCCGGACCCGGCGGAGGACGCGCCCGTGGTTTCCGGCGCGCTCCCGGACCCCTTGACGCCGGGCGAGGCCCCGGAGCCCCGGGCCGCGTTGCCGTCCGGCTTCTCCGGCTCCGCCTCCGCGAGCAGGGGCAGCGGGAGATCCGGCTCGGTGTCGCCGTCCGACAACGCGTCGTCCGCCCTGGAACCCGCCCGCTCGTACGGCCGCGGCCGGGCCTGGGCCGCCCCCGCGTCGTCCCAGCCGCTCTGGCCCGTCTCCGGGATGGCGCGGCCCCCGGGCTCGCCCGCGACGGCCCCCTTCGACGGCGCGGCGGACCCGCCCTTCGGCCGTGCCATACCGGCGGCGCCGCGCCGCAGGAGCTCGGCCGTCTCGTCGTAGCTGGGCCGGTCGGCCGGTTCCTTCTCCAGCAGCCGCTCCAGCACGACCTGCAACTCCCCGGCGTGTACGGCGGGGGCGGGGGCGTCGTTGAGCACCGCGTGCATGGTCGCCATCGGCATGCCGCGATCGTGCGGGGGCTTGCCCTCCACGGCGGCGTACAGGGTGGCGCCGAGCGACCACAGGTCGGACTCGCGCTGGGCCGGGTCGCCGCGCAGCCGCTCCGGGGCGATGAACGCGGGCGTGCCGATGAGCCCGGTCCTGGTCATGGTGTTGTCGGCCTCCAGGCGCGCGATGCCGAAGTCGGTCAGCACCACCCGCCCGTCGTCCGTGATCAGCACGTTCTCCGGCTTGACGTCACGGTGGAGTACGCCCTGGGCGTGGGCGGCCTTGAGGGCGTCCAGGACCTGCAGCCCGATCTCGGTGGTCCGCTCGGGGGAGAGCCGCCCGTCCTCCCTGATGACCTGTCCGAGGGAGCGGGAGGGGACGAGCTGCATGATGATCCAGGGCCGGTCGTCCTCCTCGATGACGTCGTGGACGACGACGACATTCGGATGGGTGAGCCGCCCGGCCGCGCGCGCCTCGCGCATGGTCCGGCGGTTGAGCTCGTCGAGCTGGTCTCCCATCGCGCTGTCGTAACGGACCTCCTTGACCGCGACGACCCGGTCAAGTAGCTCGTCGTGGGCCCGCCAGACGATTCCCATGCCACCTCGGCCAATGGGCTCGATCAGGTGGTACCGGCCGCCGACCAGCCGGCCTTCCGCATGCGCCATCAAATCCCCTCCTGGACGCATAGATCGTCCCATGGATGACAAAGGGATCAACCCGGCCGGATAAGGGGCCGTCCGATATCTGAGACGGATCGGTCCGGCTCGCGGAGTATGCCTGGTAAGGTCGATACATGGCTCACTATTTCACGTTTACGCAGCCGGCTCCGGGAGGGCCGGTCGCAGGCGCGTGATCTAGCGACCATCCGGAGCCGGCTGAAGGCAGAGACGTACGTCTCTGCCTTTTTCGTTGTCAACGAGCCGGTCGAGGGGCCGGCCTATCCGAGGAGCCGACATGTCCCAGGCCGCCGCCGCAACGCCCGAGTCCGCCGCGTCCCATCCCGCGCGGCCCCCCGCCCGCGCCGAGAACCGCGCCGCCGTACGGATCGGCGCCCTGGCGGTGGGGGAGGGGCTGCCGGTCGCGGTGATCGGCGGCGGCGACGCCCGGTGGCTCAGCCTGCGCGCGGGCCACGGCCGCCGGTCCGCGGGCGAGGCGATCGCCGAGGCGCGCGCGGGCTGGCGCGGACCGCTGCTCGTCGAGCCGTTCTCGGCCGCCGACCTCGACGCGGTCGCGGCCGGCGCGGACGGCGTGCTGGTGGGGGCGGCCTGGATGCAGGACTTCCAGCTGGTCCGCGCGGCGGCCGGGCTCGGCCTCCCCATGGTCGTGCAGCGCGGCCCCGCCGCCACCCTGGACGAGTGGCTGGCGATCATCGACTACTGCGTGGCCGAGGGCAACGACCAGGTGGCCCTGTGCGAGAGCGGGAGCCGTACGCACGGCTCGGCCGCGGTGCTCGACCTCGCACTCATGCGCGCGGCGGGGGAGCGGTCGGGCCGCCCGGTCCTTGCCGCCCTCGGGCACGACGCCGCGCTCGCGGGGGCGGCCGTCGCGGCCGGGGCCGACGGTCTGCTGCTCGCGCCGGACGCGCCGCCGGGCGCCGTCGCCGCCGCGACGGAGGCCGCGACCGTGCTGGCCGCGCTCGTACGGCAGGAGGTCCCGCGGACCGTCGCCGGGGCGCGGGCCGCCATCGACCGGGTGGACGCGGCGCTCGCCACCGTCCTGGAGCGGCGCGCCACACTGGCCGGCACGGTGCAGCGGCTCAAGCCGGTCGGCGGGTTCGCCGGACGGGACATGGAGCGGGAGCGCCGCCTGGTCGCGGCCATGGCGCACCGCGCCCCCCGCCTGGGAGAATCGCGGCTCGCCCCGGTCATGAACGCCGTGATCGAGGCCGGTCTCCACCTCGCCGAAGAGGAGCGCTCCTGGGCCTGAGCGGACCCCGCGCCGCTGGTGGCCGAGAAGGTCGACCCGTCCGGGATGTTCGGCTTCAGGAACCTGATGCCGAGCTACCCGATCGCCGTGCTCAAGCTCCCCCTCGACGACCTCCGCGCCGTCACTCCCTAGGTCGCGTCTGACAAATCAAGCCCTGCTGCGCGCGGCCCAGACGGCGCCTCGCTGCGTTGACGCCCCACCCACGAAAAGTCCTCGCAAGCTCGGACTTTCCGCGGGGCCCGGGATTGTCGGCCGTAGGCTCCGCTACGGCCTCCTCCTCCGCCTTGCGATGCATCCACCCGGATCCGCGCTCGCGACGGGCAGCATTTGTCAGACACTCCCTAACCGCGCGGGATGAGGCGTGGCGGCTCGACCAAGCCGGGCGCTCCGATCGCGGGATCGGGCGGCACCGGGACCGGCCGGTCGGCCGGCGGCACCTGCTCGCCGTTCAGCGCCTGCTGAGCTCCTCGGAGGAGCTGGAAGAGGTCCGGCAGGCCCCGGTTCCGGTCGCGGCGCCCGTGCGCCTTGAACTCCGCCCTGCGGCGGGCCTCCCGCGCCTTCTTGCGCGCGGCCTCCAGCATCTCCTTGAGGCCGGGCGTGAAGCCGCCGCCGAATCTCGCCAAGTCCGGCCTGGCGAACCCGCTCGGCGGGGTCTTCCGGAGCGCCCCGATCATGGATTTCACCCAGATGGGACCGGGCAGCGAGGCTCCCTGGACGGATCCGTAGTACTCCCCACCGATCGTCACCCCGGTCAGCGGGTACCGGTAGGAGCCGCGCATGTCGCCGACGCTGACGGCGGCGGCCAGGTCCGGCGTGTATCCGGCGAACCACGCCGAGGTGTAGCCGTTGTTGGTCCCGGTCTTGCCCGCGGCCGGCCGTCCGATCGACTGACCTTGCATCGTGCCCCGGGTGAAGACGCCTTGCAGCACGTGGTTGACGGCGTCGGCCACCTGCGGCTCCAGCGCCCGTGAGCAGCTCGGTGGGACCGGGACGCGGGTGCCGTCGCGTTCCACGATCTCCGTGATGGCGACCGGCCGGCAGTACCGCCCGCGGGCCCCGAAGGCGGCGAAGGCGCCGGCCACGGTCGTCGGGTCCATCTCGTTCACGCCGAGGGTGAAGGTGGGCACCTCGCGCAGGGGAGCGCCGTCGGCCCGCTCGATCCCGAGCCTGCGCGCGGTCTTGACGACGTTGCACAACCCGACCCGGCGCTCCAGCTTCATGAAGAAGATGTTCACCGACTTCCACGTGCCCAGCTCCAGGCTGTACGGCCCGCCGGTGCCCTCGCCGCCCGCGTTGAAGATCCGCGCGCGCGGGTCGTTCACCGGCTTGCCGGAACAGTTGGTGTACCCCTCGCGGGGGACGAACCGGCCCGGCGTCTGGAACCCCTCCCCGAACCGCCACCCCTGGGACAGCGCGGTCGCCAAGGTGAACGCCTTGAACGTGGAGCCCGCCTGGAAGCCCTGCCCGCCGCCGTGGGCCTGGTCGGCCGGCAGGTTGTAGGTGGTGTTGGGCCCGTTCTTGCGGTTGCCGGGGTTGTTGCCGTAGTGCTTGCTCGCGGCGAGGGCGCGGATCCGGCCGGTGCCGGGCTCGACCATCGCCTCCGCCGCCACCTCGTGGTCGGTGGGCGCGACCCGCGCCGCGATGGCCCGCTCGGCGGAGCGCTGCGCCACCGGGTCGAGGGTGGTACGCAGCACGAGGCCCCCGCGCCGCAGCGTCCGCTCCCGGTCGGCCGCGGTGTAGCCGAACGCCGGGTTCGTCAGGATCTCGTGCTGCACGTACAGGCAGAAGTACGGGTAACGACTCTGGCCGCAGCCGCCGCCGGCCGACTGCATGTTCAGGCGCAGCGGCTTGGCCCTGGCCGCCCGCGCCGCGGCCGGGCGGATCACGCCGAGCTGCTCCATCCGCTCCAGCACCAGGTCGCGCCGCTCGCGCAGCGCCTGCCGCTGCGGAGCCCCCAGCGAGGGGTCGGTGGTGTACGGCGCGCGCACCGCCCCGGCCAGCGTCGCCGCCTGGAGCAGCGTCAACCGGGACGCGTCCACCCCGAAGAACCGCTGCGCTGCCGCCTGGACGCCGAACGCGCCAGCCCCGAAGTACGCGATGTTGAGATAACGCTCGAGGATCTGGTCCTTGGTGTACTTGCGCTCCAGGGCCAGGGCGTACCGCAGCTCGGTGATCTTGCGGTCGATGTTCTGCACCCGGGCGAGCTGCCGCTCCTGGTCGGTCTCGGCGTGGTTGACCAGGAGGTTCTTCACCAACTGCTGGGTGAGGGAGGAGCCTCCCTGCCGGACGCCGCCCGCCTGGGCGTTCGTCACCAGCGCCCGGAAGGTGCCCCGGACGTCGAGGGCGCCGTGCTCGTAGAAGCGGGCGTCCTCAATCGCGATGATCGCGTGCCGCATCACCGGGGCGATCTGGTTGATCGGCACCGACTCCCGGTTCTGCGTGTAGAACTGGGCGATCTGCTTGCCGTGCCGGTCCAGCACCCGGGTCATCTCCGGCAGCGGGTCCTCCGGTGGGATGGGCAGCTCCTCGGTGAAGCTGCTCGCCGCCTCCTTGGCCCCAAGCCCGACGCCGCCCACCAGCGGGAGGGCTATGGTGGCGATCAGGACGCCGCCGAGCGCGCCGGCCGTTCCGAGCGCGCCGGCGTACGCGAGTCGATTCGTCACACGGTAATGACTACGACCGCGCGCCGCGCGCCGAACGAGGGCGCGCGGGGCTTTTACCGAATTCCGGGCGAAAACTCGGGGTGGGCTCGGCTTGGGGAGAAGGTCAGTTCCCCCTGCGGATCTTCAGACCGAGGGAGTTGAACTGCTCGAACGGCCGGTGGTATCCCCGCTCGATGTGGTTCACGCCGCGCAGCGTCGAGGTGTCCTCGGCGACCGCCGCCGCCAGCACCGCCGAGAACCCGGCGCGGATGTCGGGCAGCGTGACGTCGGCCCCGCGCAGCTTGGAGCCGCCCCGCACGACGGCCGAGTGCTTGGCGTTGCTGTCGTGGTAGCGGCAGGCCGGGCCACCCAGGCACTGCGCGAACACCTCGATCTCGCAGCCCATCTTCTGCAGCGCCGGGACGTACACGAGCCGGTTCTCGAAGACGGTCTCGTGCAGCACGGACATGCCGTCGGCACGGGTGAACAGCACCATGAGCGGGGTCTGCCAGTCGGTCATGAAGCCCGGGTGCGTGTCGGTCTGCACCGCCGCCGCGCGCAGGCCGGCGGGGGCCGAGGCGGTCAGCCACTCGTCGGTGATGTCGAACCGCGCGCCCATGCGCGCCAGCGTGGTGATGGCGGTGACCAGCCGGTCCTGCGGGCAGCCGTGCACCCGGACCTCGCCGCCGGTGACCAGCCCGGCCACCAGGTAGGAGAACGCCTCGATGCGGTCGCCGGCGAGCCAGGTGGAGGCGCCGCGCAGCCGCTCGACGCCTTCGATCACGATGCGCCGGTCGGGGCTCATCTCGATCATCGCGCCCATGCGCTGGAGGAACAGGGCCAGCTCGACCACCTCGGGCTCCATCGCCGCGCCCTTGATGACGGTCTTGCCCTCGGCGAGCACCGCGCTCATCAGGATCGTCTCGGTGGCGCCGACGCTGGGGTACGGCAGCGTGATCCGGTTGCCGCGGAGCCGGGTCGCCTTGGCCGTGATGCCGGTCTCGCCGACCTCGACCTCGGCCCCCATGAGGCGCAGCGCCTCCACGTGGAAGTTGACCGGCCGCCGCCCGATCGGGTCGCCGCCGACCAGCGGCACGAATGCCTCGCCCGCGAGGTGCAGCAGCGGACCGAGCATCAGGATCGGGATCCGGTTGAGCCCGGTGTACTCCTCCGGGACCCGGGGCCGGATCTCGCCGCCCCGCTCGATCTTGATCTCGCCCGGCGAGATCTCCACGTGGATGCCCAGGGCCTCCAGCATGGCCGCGGTCAGGCCGACCTCGCCGACCTCGGGCGCGTTGTGCAACGTGCTTGGACCGGTCCCGAGCATGGCCGCGACCATGTGTTTGGACACCGCGTTCTTGGAACCCCGTACCTCGACGTCGCCGCGCAGCGGTCCGGACGGTTCGATGTGCCACACCTCTTCACTCACGTGGCAAGACTAACCGCGTTTCACCCATGTCCCGCGTAGGTACCATCGGGACGGTGCGGCATCTGAGAGTGGAACTGACCACGTTCGTGGTGACGCTGCTGGCGCTGACGGCGTTCGGTGTGGCGGCCGGGTTCGCGTGGTCGGCGATCGCCCCCACGTCGAGGTTCGTCCTGACCGAATCGGGTCCGCTCGTCGCCGATGCCGAGTCGCAGACGCTCATCGCCGCCGACGGCTGGTTCGCTGTCGTCACCGGGGCGCTCGGCCTGGCCTCCGGGGCGGTGGCGTACTTCCTGGCGCGCGGCCGGGCCCCGGTCGGGGCCGTGCTCGGCCTGGCGGGAGGCGGGCTGCTCGGCGCGTACGTCGCCTCCCAGGTCGGATCGACGGCGGTGGGCACCACGATCCAGGCCGCCGGGCCGGCCGGGCTGCGGACCAGCGACTCCCTCGGCCTCACCGCGCACGGGGTGCTGCTGATCTGGGCGCTGCTCGCCGCCGGGGTGTTCTGGGTGCTCGAATTCGTGCTGAGCTATCGCGAGGGCGCCGCCGAGGACCCGGCCCAGGCCGACGCGGGCCCGGCCGACGCCGGCTAGAGCGGCGGGCGCCGCTCATTGCAGCGGGTGGCCCGCTCGAACGCGAGGCCGAGGCGCAGCACGTCCAGGTCGGCCCACGGACGGCCGACGATCTGCAGGCCGACCGGCAGCCCCTCGGAGGTGAACCCGCACGGCACCGACATCGCCGGGGCCGACAGCACGCTGATCCAGTAGCAGGACCGCATCCACGCGAGGTAGTCCGGCATCGGCTGCCCGGCGATCTCCGTGACGTACGGGTCGTCCGCGGGGAACGGCGGTACCTGGCTGACCGGGGCGATCAGGAAGTCGTGCTCGTCGAAGAGCGCGTTCATCCGGTGGTAGAGAGAGGTGCGGAGCCGCTCCGCGTGGGCGAGCTCGGCACCGGTGACCTCGCGGCCCCGCTCGACGTTCCACGCCACGTTGGGGCCGACGCCGGACAGGTCGCCGTAATTGAGCGCGTAGAACCACGCTCGCTGGACGCGGAAGGCGTCCTCGGCGTCGGACAGGTCGAGGTCGACCAGTTTCACCCGGGCCCCCATCTCCGACAGCGTCCCGGCCGCCTCGGCGGTGAGCCGCGCGGTCTCGGGGTCCACCGGCAGGCCGCCGAGGTCGGGGCTGTAGGCGATCCTGGCGCGGGTGACGTCCATCTCCAGGCTCGCGCCGAACACCTCGCCGTCCTCACGCACCGCGTACGGCGAGCAGGGGTCGAAGCCGGAGATCGCCCGCATGAACAGCGCCAGGTCGGCGACCGTCCTGGCCATCGGCCCGGGAACGCTCAGCGTGAACCAGGCCGCCTGCCGTGACAGGGACGGCACCCGTCCCGGCGTCGGGCGCAGCCCGGCGACGTTGCAGAACGAGGCGGGGTTGCGCAGCGACCCGCCCATGTCCGAGCCGTCGGCGAGCGGCACCATGCCGGACGCCAGCGCGGCGGTGGCGCCCCCGCTGCTGCCGCCCGCGCTCCTGGACAGGTCGTAGGGGTTGCGGGTGACGCCGAACACGTCGTTGACCGTGTGTGAGCCGGTGCCGAACTCCGGCGTGTTCGTCTTGCCGATCATGACGCCGCCGGCGGCGCGGACCCTCCGGACCAGCAGGTCGTCCTCGGCGGGAACGTGGTCGGCGAACATGCGGGAGCCGTACGTGGTCCGCACTCCGGCGGTGTCGACCAGGTCCTTGTGCGCGACCGGCAGCCCGTGCAGCGGGCCGAGGACCTCGCCCCGGGCCAGCGCCTCGTCGGCCCGCCGCGCCTGGTCGAGCGCCCGCTCAGGGGTCAGGGTGACGATCGCGTTGACCCGGCCGTTGACCTCCTCGACGCGGCGCAGGTGCGCCTCCACCAGCTCGACCGCGCTGACCTGCTTCGACAGCAGGAGCCGCGACATCTCGGTGGCGGTCAGGTAGTGCGGGTCGGTCATCGTGCTGCCCCCATCGACGGTCGTGCGGCCGGACCTCCGAGTCTCGCGGAACCGTTCCCCGCTCCGCGATGGCAAGGTTCGCCGAGGCGGATCAGCCGATTTTGCCGATCGGGGCGGTGACGGCCCCGGTCAGCGCGATCAGGTTCGCCGGGGCGGTCTCGATCTGCAGGCCGCGCCGTCCGGCCGAGAAGTAGATCGTCTCGAAGCCGAGCGCCGACTCGTCCACCACCGTGGGCAGCCGCTTGCGCTGCCCCAGCGGGCTGATGCCGCCGACGACGTATCCGGTGACCCGTTCGACCTTGGTCGCGTCCGCCATCGCCGCCCGCTTGCCCTTGAGCGCGGCGGCGAACGCCTTGAGGTCGAGCTTGCCCGCGACCGGGACGACCGCCACGGCGAGCCCGGCCTCGGTCTCGGCCACCAGCGTCTTGAAGATCCGTTCGTACGGCAGGCCGAGCGCGTCCGCCGCCTCCTCGCCGTACGCCTGCGCGCTGGCGTCGTGCTCATACGGGTGGAGGGTGAACTCCACCGCGGCCTTCGCCAGCGCCACGGTGGCCGGCGTTCCCTGCCCACCCTTGCTCTTGGTCTTGCTCACCTCTCGAAGGGTAGGGCATCCCGTTCCGGCGGCTCCAATTAATAAACGTCCTGTCTGGAAACAGCCTCGACCTCCCCGGGCGTCACGGGCCGGTGAAGGTGATCCAGCAGGCGGGGCCAGGTGCCGTCCTCGACCCACCGCCGGTACCGCTCGTAGCAGGTCTGCCAGGGGCCGTACCGCTCGGGCAGGTCGCGCCAGGACGCCAGGGTGCGGGTGCGCCACAGGATCCCGTCGACGATCTGCCGCTGGTCACGCGGCCTGCGCCCCCGGCCGCCGGGCTCCGGCTCCGCCAGCAGCGGCCGCAGCCGCGCCCACTCGTCGTCGGTCAGGTCGCCGTCCGCCCGGTCGCCCTCGGGACTGCCGTCGGGCGCCCCGGCGGCGAGCTCCAGGCGCTCGGCCCCCAGCCGGAGCGGTCCGCGGCCCCGCGTGCCGAGGACGTCCTGCGCGTTCAGGAGGGTGCACGACGTCATCGACAGGCAGCCGCACCCGATGCACCCGAGAAGCTCGCGGCGGAGCTGCTCGATCTCCATCCTCTTGGCCGCCAGCCGGGCGTCCCAGCGGCGGGAGATCCGTGCCCAGTCGTGCCGGCTCGGCGCCCGGTCGTGCGGCAGGCCGGCGAACGCGTCGCGCACGTCGGCCAGCGAGAGGCCGAGCCGCCTCGACACCACGATCAGGGAGACGCGCCGGATCATATGCCGCGGATAACGGCGCTGGTTCCCCTCGGTCCGCTGCGCGGAGATCAGCCCGAGCCGCTCGTAGTAGTGGAGCGCGGAGACCGCCACACCGGTGCGGCGCGAGACGTCGCCGACAGACAGCAAGTCATCGGATCTCCAGTTCACCGGACCTCCAGTTGACCTCAAGTGCGCTTGAGATTCTAAGGTCCGTGCCATGACTTTGCTTGATGACGGCACCAGGGTCGGGACCTGGCGCGAGCTGCTCGGCCCCGGACATATCGGGACGTCCGTCGTCCTCGCCGGCGGGGTCGCCCTCTATGCGATCAACGTTTATGTGACCACCAGCCTGCTGCCGACCGCGGTGCGCGACATCGGCGGGGAACGCTTCTACGCCTGGAACGCGACGGTCTTCCTGATCGCCTCGGTCATCTCCTCGATGCTCGTCAGCAGGATTCTGGCGTCGCGCGGGGCTGTCGGGGCGTATTTGACCGGTTTCGGCGCTTTCACGCTCGGCACCGTGATCTGTGCCGCGAGCCCGGTGATGGAGCTCCTACTCGCGGGGCGCGCGATCCAGGGCCTCGGTGGCGGGCTCCTCGCCGGGCTGGGCTTCGCCGTCATGCGCTCCGCCCTGCCCCCGCACCTTTGGACCAGGGGCGCGGCCCTCGTGTCGGCGATGTGGGGGATCGGGGCCTTCGTCGGGCCCGCGCTCGGCGGGCTCTTCGCCCAGATCGGCGCGTGGCGGCTGGCGTTCGGGACGCTCGCGGCCCTGGCCGTGGCGATCGCCTTCATCGTGCCCAGGGCGCTGCCGCGCGGCGAATACGGCGTCGCCGCCGGTCCGGTTCCCGGGATTTCGCTCGCCCTGCTCACCGGGGCGGCGGCGCTGATCAGCCTGGCCGGCGTCCTGCCGCGCGGAGCGCTCACCGCGCTCGCCGTCGCGGGCGCGCTCGCCTTGGTCGCGCTGTTCCTCCTCCAGGAGCGCCGCGCCGAGGTCCGGGTGCTGCCCGCCCTGACGTTCTCGGGCGGCTCGCCGCTGAAGTGGATCTATCTGACGATCGTCGTCCTCGCGATCGGCTCCACCGCCGAGACCTTCGTCCCCCTGTTCGGGCAGCGGCTCGGCGGCCTGGCGCCGGTGGCGGCCGGGTTCCTCGGCGCCGCGCTGTCGCTCGGCTGGTCCGCGGCCCAGTTCCTCAGCGCCAACGCCGTCCGCCCGGCGGCGATCCGGCGGATCCGCGTCGCCGGCCCCGCCGTGCTCGCCACCGGCCTGGCGCTCACCGGGCTCCTGCAGGCGGAGAACGCCGGCGGGCTGACCATGATCCTCTGGGTCGCGACGTACATGATCGCCGGGGCCGGGATCGGCATGGCGTTCCCGCACCTGGCGACCGCGGTGATGGGCAGCACGGACGACCAGGAGGAGGCGGGCCGGGCGACCACGGCGATCAGCACCGTGCAGCTCATCGCCAGCGCCTTCGGCTCCGCCCTCGCCGGGGTGCTGGTCAACCTCGGCGAGCCGTCCACCCTCCGCTCGGCGCACTACCTGCTGTTCGGCTTCGCCCTGATCGCCGTGCTCGGCTGCCTGACGGCCCGCGCCGCCCGGTCCCGGGCGTGACCGGAAAACCCAAACGTCTGGGTACGGCACAGCCTGGCCTGAGCCCGCCGCGCGTGCTGGGCCCGCCGCGCGTGCTGGGCCCGCCCCCGGTGGCGGGGCGAGCCCAGCCCGGCCGCTCAGGCCAGCGCGATGGTGATGGGGCCGCCGTGCGGGTCGGCGCCGGACAGCAGCGACGACGGCACGCGGAAGACCCGGCCCGGGGAGACCGGCCAGGGGAGGGTCCGGCGGGCGATGCGCCGTCCGTCCTGGGTCACCTCGACCCGGGCGACGAGCCGCTGCTCGGCCGACCACAGCAGGATCCGCTCGCGCGGGGGCTTCCCCGCCCCGGGACGTACCAGGCCGGGGGACACCCAGGTGAACGGCGCCTCCACCCGCAACGGGATGCCCGGCCCCTGCGGCAGGACGCCCGCCAGGTAGTCGCGTACGTGCCGGGCCACGTGGTGGCCGTCCAGCGCGGCGATGTCGGCGGTGTCCACGGGGTGGACCAGGTTGCCCACCGCGAAGACGCCCGGACGGCTGGTGCGCAGGGCGTTGTCCACCAGCGGCCCCTTGCTGCCGGGGTCGATGTCGAGGCCGGCGGCGCGGGCCAGCTCGTGGTCCGGGATCCAGTCTCCGGTGAAGATCACCGTGTCGCACGGCACCGTGCGCCGCGCCCCGGTGGTGAGGTCCTCGACCTCGACCGCCTCCACCGCGTAATGCCCGATGATCCGGGTCACCCGGGTCCGCGTCGCCACCGGCACCCGCAGCACCGCCCGGCCGGGCACGCTGAACGCGGCGTAGGACTCCGCGTGCGGGTGCTCCGTCGTCATCAGCACGGTGCGGCACCCGGCCTCGCGCAGCGTCAGTGCCGCCGACCAGCTCACCAGCTCCGCGCCGACGATCACGGCCCGCGTGCCGACCTCGCGGTGGTGCAGGTGGACGAGGTTCTGGAGCTGGCCCGTGTTCATCACGCCGGGCGGCCGGTCGCCCGGCACCAGCCGCGCCGTACGGGGGCGCTCTCTGGCGCCGGTGGCCAGCACTACCGCCCGGGCGTCCACCCGGATCCGGCCCTCGGGGGTGGTGACGTCGAGGGAGCGCTCCCCGGCCCAGCCGGTGACCATCGCCGACGTCCGCACGCGGGCGCCCGCCTCGACCGCCCGCTCGGTGAGCAGCCGCGCGTACGCCGGGCCGTTCATCACCCGGTGCAGGTCGCGCAGGCCGTACCCGGTGTGGTCGCTGTGCCGGGGGATACCCCCGGCCTCCCACTCCCGGTCGAGCACCAGCACGTCCAGACCCGAGGCCGCGAGCTCCCGTGCCGCGGTCAGTCCGGACGGCCCGGCCCCGACGACGGCGACGTCCGGGCTCTCGGTCGTGACGTCCGGCGCGACGCCGTTCGTGCCGCTCACTGCGCTTCCCCCGTCTGCTCGGTTTCCCCGTGCTCCCTGTACTCCCTGTTCTCCCGCGCGACCCCGGCGCGCAGGCGCCCCTCGACCTCGGCTCCGCAGAAGAAGCCCTGGCAGCGGCCCATCAGCGTCCGCGTACGGCGGCGCAGCCCGTCGATGTCGGCGGGCGGGATGGGCGACGCGAGCGCGTCCCTGATCTCCCCCTCGGTGACCCGCTCGCAGAAGCACACGGCCGTGCCGTACGCCGGGTCCTCGGCGATGAGGTCCGCGCGCTGGTAGGGGCGCGGGAACGCCTCGCCGATGTTGGGCATCTGCGGCGGGTCCGGCAGCGTCGCCTTGGCGTCGAGCCGCAACCCGGCCTCGCCCAGCAGGCCGAGCGCGTGCTCCGCCACCGCCATGGCCGACGTGAGGCCGGTCGAGCGGATGCCGCCGAGCACGAGGTAGCGCTGCCCGGCGTCCAGGAACACCTGGTAGTCGCCGTGCTCCGTGGCCGCGCGCAGGCCCGCGTACGAGGCGGTGACCTCCTCCTCCAGCAGGGCGGGCATCAGCTTCCTGCCCTTCTCCAGCAGGAACCCGAAGCCGTGCTCGGAGGTGGAGGTGTCGGTCCGGTCGTCGCGGTCCTCGGCGGTCGGGCCGAGCATGACGTTGCCGTAGATCGTCGGGCTGACCAGCACGCCCTTGCCGCGCGAGCTGGGCACCGGCAGCACGATCCGGTTCACCAGCGGCCGGGCGAGCTTGTCGAACACGAACAGCTCGCCCCGGCGCGGGGTGACCGTGAACCGCGTGTGCCCGAAGAGGCCGTCGATCACGTCCGAGCCGAGCCCGGCGGCGTTGACGACCCAGCCCGCGCGCAGCGTGCCCCGGCTGGTCCGCAACACGGTGTCCGCCGCGTCCCCTGCCGTGCCGGAGGGCGGCTCGACACCCTCGACCCTGGTGTTGAACAGCAGGTACGTCCCGCGGGACAGCGCCTCCGTGGCGAACGCCAGCGTGGTGGTCCACGGGCAGATGATCGACTCGTCGGGCACGGTCAGCCCGCCGAGCGCGCCCGGCGCCAGCGCCGGGACCTGCCGGTAGACCTCCTCGGCGTCGACGATCTCGCACCGCTCGTAGCCGTTCTCGGCCGCCTTGGCGGCCAGCCCCGGCAGCGCGGCCAGCTCCTCCTCGGTCCAGGCGACCAGCACCGCGCCGGTGCGCTCGACCGGGATGCCGGTCTTGGTCGCGTAGTCGCCGAGCAGCTCGTAGCCGCGCCGCACCAGCCGGGACTCCAGCGTGCCGGGCTTGGCGTCGAACCCGGTGTGCAAAATCGCCGTGTTGGCCTTGCTCGTGCCGTCGCCGACGTCGGCGCGCGCCTCGACCAGGGCGACCGACAGCTCGTACGCCGACAGCGCCCGGGCCACGGCGGCGCCGACGACCCCGCCGCCGATCACCGCCACGTCGACCCTCTCGACCGGCAGCGGGCCGTACCTCATCTGCCGCGTGTTCATGCTTCGCTCCCCGTCAGATCCGCCCTGTCCATGGCCGCGTCCACGCCCCGGCGCCATCGGGCCAGGAACTCGGCGGCCCGCTCGCCCGTCCAGCGCGGCTCGTACGTCGTGGACGGCGTCCACGCGGGCACCGCGTCCTCCAGGCTCAGCGCGGGGTCGACCGCGAGCCGGGCCATGGCGGCGGCGCCGAGCGCGGTCGCGTGCGGCGACGGGTAGACGTCCACCGGCATCTGGGCGAGGTCGGCCTGCGCCTGCATCAGCGTGGCCGACCGGGTGAGGCCGCCGTCCACCCGCAGCCGGGTCAGCGGCGCGCCGAGGTCGCGGGCGACCACCTGGGCGAGGTCGGCCACCTGCGCGGCCACGCCCTCCAGCACGGCGCGCACCAGGTGCCCGGGCCGGGTGGACAGCGTCATCCCGAGGAACGAGGCGGTCGCGTCCGGCCGCCACCAGGGCGCGGCGAGCCCGGCGAGCGCCGGGACGAACAGCGCGCCCTGGCTGTCGGGCGCGGCGGTCGCGTCCAGGTCGGTGGCGCCCCCGATGAAGCCGAGGTCGCCGAGCCAGCGCACCGCCGACGCCGCCGTGTAGACCTGCCCGTCCACGCAGTACGGCGTGCCGCCCCTGGCCCGCCACGCGACGGAGGTGGTCAGGCCGGAGGTGGACCGTACGGCGCGCTCGCCGGTGTTGGCGAGCAGGAACGCGCCGGTGCCGAAGGTGCACTTGGCCTCGCCGGGCCGCAGGCAGCCCTCGGCGAGGAGGGCGGCCTGCTGGTCCACGATGAGCCCGCCGACGGGGATCTCCCCGCCGAAGGCCCGGGTGGTGCCGACGATCTCGTCGCAGGCGACGATCCGCGGCAGCCGCTCGCCGTCGAGCTTGAACAGGCGCAGCAGCTCGGGGCTCCAGTCGACGGCGTCCAGGTCGAGCAGCAGCGAGCGGCTCGCGGTGGAGGCGTCCGTCACGAACGCACCGGTGAGGTGGTGCACCAGCCAGGAGTCGGTTGTGGTCACCATCCCCTCGGATGTGAGGTTGCGGCGGATCCACGCCATCTTGGGCGCGGAGAAGTACGGGTCGAGCACGAGTCCGGTCAGCTCCGCGACCCGGCCGGCGTGGTCGGCGAGATCGGCGCACACGTCCTCGGCGCGGCGGTCCTGCCAGACCAGCGCGGTCGTCAGCGGCCGCCCGGTGTCGGGGTCCCAGGCGAGCACGGTCTCGCCCTGGTTGGCCAGGGTCACCGCGTCGATCGGCCGGCCCGCCTGCGCGACCGCCTGGCGGCCCGCCGCGAGCACCGAGTCGAGCAGTTCCTGCGGGTTCTGCTCGACCCGGCCTCCGGGCAGGTACGCCGGCCGTACGGGCACCTCGGCGAGCGCCAGGACGGCGCCGTCCGGCCCGACGACGATGGCCTTGGTGCCGGACGTCCCCTGGTCGATGGCCAAGACGGTGGTCACAGCGACTCCACCCCCACGCCGGGCTCGGCGGTCAGCCGGTCCCTGCGGGTGACCCAGACGACGGCGAACACGGCGGCGCCGAGCACCAGGGAGCCGAGGGCGTAGAGCTGCGCCATGCGGAAGTCGGAGGGGATCATGAAGATGCTCAGCTCGATGACCAGCCAGACGACGGCGCCCGCGACGACGGGCTTCTCCCACTTCCCGAGCCGGAAGTCGTCCGGCTGCGGGCGGTACTTGCGCCGGGTGCCGAGGTACAGCGCGACGGTCCCGGCGTACAGGATGGCGGGCATCAGCGTGCCCGCGCCCAGCAGCTCGCCCAGGGCGTCGGCGTTGCCGGAGAAGGTGAGGACGATCAGCAGCGAGGCGCCGGCGGCGACGACGGTGGCCCAGGTGGGGCCGCCGGTGGCGCGCGGCACCCGGCTCAGCGCGCCGGAGAACGGCAGCCGGCCGTCGCGGGCCATGGCGTGCACGAGCCGGCTGCAGCTCACCATGATGACCAGACCGCAGGCGAAGATGGCCACACTCACGACGACGAGGAAGGCCCGCGCCACGCCGGCGCCGACCACGTTCGCGATGACCTGGGCGACGGGGGCGGAGGAGGCGGTGATGCCCGCGACGTCCGTGCCGAGCGCGGCGGTGACCACGATCAGGAACACCATGCCGATGGCGACGCTGAGCAGGATCGCGCGGACCATGGCCCGGGGGACGACCTTCTTGGGGTTGATGGTCTCCTCGGCGAGGTTGGCCGCCGACTCCCAGCCGACCAGGGTGAACGCGCCGAGCAGGGCCGAGAGCATGAACGGCCCGAGCCAGCCGAAGTAGCCGTCCTGCGACGCGACGCCGGTCGAGGTCAGGTTGGACCACTCGGCGTGCCCGCCGAAGATCGCGAACCCGGCGATGAGCAGGGTGAGCCCGATCATCGCGACGATCTCGGCGCTCACCGCGAGGTTGTTGATCTTGGTGGTGATGGGCGTGGACCAGATGATGAGCACCATCTGCACGAGCAGCACGACAGCGGTGACCAGCGCGCCGCTGAGCGGGGTGTAGGTCCAGCCGAACAGCGGGAACAGCGCCGTCTGGGCGAGTCCGTAGTCGACCGCGACGGCGACGATCGCGAGGAACGCGAACGACACCCAGCCGAACCACCAGCCGAGCACCGGCGAGGCCAGCCGGCTCGCCCACTGGTAGCTGTAGCCGGACAGCGGGATCCGGCTGGCGAGCATGCCGTAGACCAGGGCGACCATCACGGTGCCCGCGCCCACGATGGGCCAGGTCCAGATGCCGGCCGGGCCGCCCTTGCCGAGCACGGTGCCGTACGTCGAGAACAGGCCGGTGGTGATCGAGATGAACGAGAAGGCGACCGCGAAGGACTCGAACGACTTCAGGGTGCGCTTGAACTGCTGGGAGTATCCCGCGTGCGAGATCGCCTCGTCGGCGGCGCTGTCACTCCCGGTCATGACCCCGGGTGCGGGCGTGGAACGATGGGACATGGATCGTCTCCTGCTGCGAAGAAAGTGAGCGGTCCGGGCCCGGCGGCGTGGCCGCGCCGCCGGGCCGAGCTTACGGCCTGATTACCTCCACGCCCGCCCTGACCAGGGCGGACGCGAGTTCGGGGGGCGGTTCCCGGTCCGTGATGAGACCGGAGAATCCGTCCAGGCCGCACACCCGGTAGGCGGCGACCCTGCTGTGTTTCGTACTGTCGGCCAGCACGTAGGTGCGCGCCGTGTTGGCGAGGATGACCCGCTTCGTCGCGACCTCGTCGAGGTAGTAGTCGGTCAGCCCGGCACGCGCGGTCAGGCCGCCGGAGCCGAGGAGCGCCACGTCGGCCCGCAGGTCCTGGAAGAACGCCACGGTCTGCGCGTTCGAGACCGCGAGGTCGCCCTGCCTGACCCGGCCGCCGGCGACGAGCACCTCGACGCCCGGCCGCCCGGACAGCTCGGCGGCGACCAGCAGCGAGCACGTCGCCACCACCCCGCGGAAGCCGGGCGGGATCGCCCGCGCCGCCTGTACGGCCGTGGTGCCCACGTCGATGATCACCGTCTGGCCCGGCCGGAGCACCTGGGCCGCCTGCGCGCCGATGACCGCCTTGGCCTCGGCCTGCGTGGTGGAGCGTTCCAGGTAGGAGGACTCCTCGCCGGTGCCGGAGGTGACCGCCGTGGCGCCGCCGTGCACGCGGGCCAGCAGGCCGCGCTGTTCGAGGGTCGCCAGGTCGCGGCGGACGGTCTCGTGCGAGACGCCGAGCTGCTCGGCCAGGTCCTCGGTGCGCAGCGTGCCGGCCTGCGACAGTGCCTCGACGATGCGCTGGTGGCGCTGGGCCGGAAGCATGAACACCATCCAAATGACCGAAATTGACTACTATTGCCCGAAAGTGTGGATTAGTGACCGAAAGATGTCAATAGTCGGTCACCAACACGACGCGCCGTCCGCATGCTGGACCGAAAGCGATCGCTCCGCCGCCGTCCGTAGACTGTGAGGGTGATTTCCCGTATCGATCTGCGCGGTTCCCTGCCCGGTGACCTGCGCGATGTGCTGCCCCGCGCCGAGCTCGACGTCGAGGCCGCCCTGGCGAAGGTGCGGCCCATATGTGAGGACGTGCGCCATCGTGGCGCGGCAGCCGTACGGGAGCTGACCGCGAGATTCGACGGCGTCGAGCTGGAGTCCACCCGCGTCCCGGTGGAGGAGCTCGGCCGCGCCCTGGCCACCCTCGACCCGGCGGTGCGCGCCGCCCTGGAAGAGTCGATCAGGCGGGCCCGCGCGGTCCACCGCGACCAGCGCCGCACCGACACCACCACCCAGGTCGTGCCGGGCGGCACGGTCACCGAGCGGTGGGTCCCGGTGGACCGCGTCGGCCTGTACGTGCCGGGCGGCCGGGCCGTCTACCCCTCCAGCGTCGTCATGAACGTGGTGCCCGCCCAGGAGGCCGGGGTCGGCTCCCTCGCCGTCACCTCGCCCGCCCAGAAGGACTTCGGCGGGCTCCCGCACCCCACGATCCTCGCCGCCTGCGCGCTGCTCGGCGTCGACGAGGTCTACGCCGTCGGCGGCGCCCAGGCCGTGGCCATGTTCGCCTACGGCACCGAGGAGTGCCCGCCGGCCACCATGGTCACCGGCCCCGGCAACATCTGGGTCGCCGCGGCCAAGCGGCTGCTCAAGGGCCGCATCGGCATCGACTCCGAGGCCGGCCCCACCGAGATCGCCGTTCTCGCCGACGAGACCGCCGACCCGGCCCACGTCGCCGCCGACCTGATCAGCCAGGCCGAGCACGACGTGATCGCCGCGTCGGTGCTCGTCACCACCAGCCTCGAGCTCGCCGACGCGGTCGAGAAGGAGCTGCCCGGCCAGGTCGCCGCGACCCGCCACTCCGAGCGCATCACCGAGGCGCTCTCCGGCCGCCAGTCCGGCATCGTCCTCGTCTCCTCACTCGACGACGGGCTGCGCGTCGTCGACGCGTACGCCGCCGAGCACCTGGAGATCCAGACAGCGGACGCGGCGGCGGTGGCCGCCCGGGTGCGCAACGCCGGAGCGATCTTCGTCGGGCCCTACTCCCCGGTGTCCCTCGGCGACTACATGGCGGGCTCCAACCACGTGCTGCCCACCGGCGGCTGCGCCTGCCACTCCTCCGGGCTGTCCGTGCAGACGTTCCTGCGCGGCATCCACGTCGTCGAGTACACCCGGGAGGCGCTGGCCGGCGCCGCGCCACACGTGTGCGTGCTCGCCGACGCCGAGGACCTGCCCGCGCACGGCGCCGCCGTACGCGCCCGGTTCGACTGGGGGATCCCCTCGTGACGGCCCGGGACGACCAGCGAGAGAACGTGACGGCAGCGGTGACGACACTCGACGACCTGCCCATCCGGGACGATCTGCGGGGCAAGACCGCCTACGGCGCCCCCCAGCTCGACGTGCCGGTCCGGCTCAACACCAACGAGAACCCCTACCCGCCCTCGCCGGCCCTGGTCGAGGACCTGGCCCGGGCCGTACGGCAGGGCGCGGCGACGCTCAACCGCTACCCCGACCGGGACGCGCTCGACCTGCGCAAGGACCTCGCCGACCACCTCGGCCACGGCCTGACCGCCCGGCAGGTGTGGGCGGCCAACGGCTCCAACGAGGTCATCCAGCAGATCCTGCAGGCGTTCGGCGGCCCCGGCCGCGTCGCGATGGGCTTCGAACCGTCCTACTCCATGCACCCGATCATCGCGGGCGTCACCGCCACCCGGTGGATCGACGGGGCGCGCGAGGAGGACTTCGCGATCGACGAGGAGCGGGCCGTCCGCGTGATCGAGGAGCACCGCCCCGATGTGGTGTTTCTCACCTCGCCGAACAACCCCACCGGAACGGCGCTGCCGCTGCGGGTGATCGAGCGCATCCTCGCCGCCGCGCCCGGCATGGTCGTGGTGGACGAGGCGTACGCCGAGTTCGCCCGCACCGGCACGCCGTCGGCGCTGTCGCTGCTCCCGGGCAACCCCCGGCTGATCGTCACGCGCACCATGTCCAAGGCGTTCGCCATGGCGGGCACCCGCCTCGGCTACCTCGCCGCCGACCCCGCCGTGATCGACGCGCTGCTGCTGGTCCGCCTGCCGTACCACCTGTCCACGCTGACGCAGGCCGCGGCCCGGGTCGCGCTCGCGCACCGGACGGAACTGCTCGGCACGGTGGACGCGCTGCGGGCCGAGCGGGACGCGACGGTGGACTGGCTACGGCAACGTGGCCTCTCCGTCGCAGACTCTGACGCCAATTTCGTGCTATTCGGTAAGTTTCCGGATCGGCACGCCATTTGGGAGGGCGTGCTCGAACGCGGCGTGCTGATCAGGGAGACCGGTCCGGACGGCTGGCTGCGGGTGTCGATCGGGACCGGTGAAGAGATGGCGGCCTTCCGGGCCGCGCTGGAGGGGGTCCTCGGATGAGTGAGGCGCGCGTTGCCGTCGCGAACCGCGTCGGGCGGGTCGAGCGCGCCACCAAGGAGACGTCCGTGCTGGTCGAGGTCAACCTCGACGGCACCGGCGTCATCGACGTGGCGACCGGGGTCGGGTTCTTCGACCACATGCTGGCGCAGCTCGGCAAGCACGGGCTGTTCGACCTGACCATCAAGACGCAGGGCGACCTGCACATCGACTCCCACCACACGATCGAGGACACCTCGCTCGCGCTGGGCGCCGCGTTCCGCGAGGCGTTGGGCGACAAGTCGGGCATCCGGCGGTTCGGCACCGCGGCCTGCCCCCTCGACGAGTCGCTCGCCCAGGTCACGGTGGACCTGTCCGGCCGGCCGTACCTCGTGCACACCGAGCCCGAGGGCATGGCCCCGATGATCGGCCCCGACTACGACACGACCATGACCCGGCACATCCTGGAGTCGTTCGTCGCCCAGGCCGCGGTCTGCCTGCACGTGCACGTGCCGTACGGGCGCAACGCGCACCACATCGTGGAGGCGCAGTTCAAGGCTCTCGCCCGCGCGCTGCGCGAGGCGTCGGAGCGGGACCCGCGCGCGACCGGCGTGCCGAGCACCAAGGGTGTGCTATGACCTTCGCGTCCGTCGGCATGATCTTCGTGGGGCTCTTCCTGATCGGCGGGGTCATCTCCGCCGTACGCCAGGGCCTGAAAGGCCTCGCCATAATCACCGGCGCGGCCGCCGCGCTGGCGCTGACCGCGGGAGTTTTGTGGTGGCAGTAGCGAAGCGGGTCGTCATCCTCGACTACGGCTCGGGCAACCTGCGTTCGGCCGAGCGGGCGTTCGCCCGCGCGGGCGCCGACGTCACGGTGACCTCCGACCACGACGCGGCCCTCGAGGCGGACGGCCTGGTCGTCCCGGGGGTCGGCGCGTTCGCCGCCTGCATGGCGGGGCTGAAGAGCGTCCAGGGCGACCGCGTGGTCGGTCGCCGGCTGGCCGCGGCCCGCCCCGTCCTCGGCATCTGCGTCGGCATGCAGATCCTCTTCGAGAAGGGCGTCGAGCACGGCGTCCACACCCAGGGCTGCGGCGAGTGGCCCGGCGTCGTCCAGCGCCTGGACGCCCCGGTGCTGCCGCACATGGGCTGGAACACGGTGTCCGCCCCGGAGGGCAGCGTCCTGTTCCGCGGGCTCGACCCCGAGACCCGGTTCTACTTCGTCCACTCCTACGGGGTGCGCGAGTGGCAGCTCACCCCCGGGCCGGGCTTCCCCGCCCCGCTGGTCACCTGGGCCGAGCACGGTGTGCCGTTCGTCGCCGCCGTCGAGAACGGGCCGCTCATGGCCACCCAGTTCCACCCCGAGAAGTCCGGCGACGCCGGAGCCGTTCTTCTCTCCAACTGGCTGAGCACGCTGTGAACCCGCGGGGTCTCCCCGGCGCGCGCCCCGGACCGCCGCGTCAGGAGGCCGCGTGAGCAAGGAACGCGCCAGGCGCCGGGCGGAGCGCGAGGCCGAGCGGGAGCGCCGCGCGGCCGAACACGCGGCTCGCGAGGCGCGGGCGGCCAGGCGGCGGGAGCTGCGCGGCCGGGTGGTCGCCGTTCTCCCGCGCCGCGTACGCGTGGCCAGGCAGGGTGGACTCCTCGCCCGCAGGCGCCGCGACCAGAACGCCGTGCTCGTTGTGTTGTGGTTCCTCACGCAGGTCATCGCCTGGCTGTTGCTCGACGGCTGGGCGGCCCGGATCGGCGTGCTCGTTCTGTCGATTCTGCTGATCCCGGTGCTCGTCACCGTCATATTTGACCGGAGGTCCTGACTGATGTCGCTCGTTTTGCTTCCCGCTGTTGACGTCGCCGACGGCCAGGCGGTTCGCCTGGTGCAGGGCGAGGCGGGGACGGAGACCTCGTACGGCGACCCGCTCGCCGCGGCGCTCGCCTGGCAGGAGGCCGGCGCGGAGTGGGTCCATCTGGTGGACCTGGACGCCGCCTTCGGCCGCGGCAGCAACCGCGAGCTGCTGGCCTCGGTGGTGGGCGCCCTGGACGTGAACGTCGAGCTGTCCGGCGGGATCCGCGATGACGCCTCCCTCGCGGCCGCCCTGGCCACCGGCTGCCGCCGGGTCAACATCGGCACCGCCGCTCTGGAGGACCCCGCCTGGTGCGCCAAGATCATCGCCGAGCACGGCGACCGCATCGCGGTCGGGCTCGACGTGCGCGGCACCACCCTGGCGGCGCGCGGCTGGACGCAGGAGGGCGGCGACCTGTGGGAGGTGCTCGACCGGCTGGAGTCGGAGGGCTGCCCGCGCTACGTCGTCACCGACGTGACCAAGGACGGCACGCTGCGCGGCCCCAACGTCGACCTGCTCCGCGAGGTCTGCCGCCGCACCGAGCGGCCGATGATCGCCAGCGGCGGCGTGTCGTCGCTGGACGACCTGCGCGTCCTGGCTGGCCTCGTGCCGGACGGCGTCGAGGGCGCCATCGTGGGCAAGGCGCTGTACGCCCAGGCGTTCACCCTGGAAGAGGCGTTGGCGGCGGTGAGCGCCCGATGAGCACCAGGATCTTCTCCGGCGGCCCGTGGGAGGACCGGTACGGTTACGCCCGCGCGGTCGTCGCCGGCTCGCGCGTATGGGTGTCCGGATGCACCGCCACCGTGGACGGCGAGGTCCGGCACGTCGGCGACGCCTACCAGCAGACGCTCACCGCGATCGGCATCGCGCTCGACGCCGTCGGCAAGGCGGGCGGCAGCGTGCAGGACGTCGTCCGTACTCGGATATACCTGGTGAAGGCGGACGACTTCGACGCCGTCGGCCGGGCGCACGGCGAGGTCTTCGGCGCGGTCCGGCCCGCCTGTACGAGCATCCAGGTGGCCGGGCTCGTGGACCCCCGGATGCTGGTCGAGATCGAGGTCGAGGCGTACCTGTGCGACGGGACGCGCGAGGATCCGGGAGGTGAGGCTCCGTGACGGTGGCGGTTCGCGTTATCCCCTGCCTGGACGTGGACGCCGGGCGGGTGGTCAAGGGCGTCAACTTCGAGAACCTGCGCGACGCCGGTGACCCGGTCGAGCTGGCCCGCCGCTACGACGCCGAGGGCGCCGACGAGCTGACCTTCCTCGACATCACCGCCTCCTCGGGCGGCCGCGAGACCATGCTCGACGTGGTGCGCCGCACCGCCGAGCAGGTATTCATCCCGCTGACCGTCGGCGGCGGCGTCCGCACGGTCGAGGACGTGGACCGGCTGCTGCGCGCGGGCGCCGACAAGGTGGGGATCAACACCGCCGCCATCGCCCGGCCCGAGCTGCTGACCGAGGCGTCCCGGCGGTTCGGCGCCCAGTGCATCGTGCTGTCGGTGGACGCCCGCCGCGTCGTGGACGGGCCGCCCACCCCCTCCGGCTTCGAGGTGACCACGCACGGCGGCCGCCGCGGCGCCGGCATCGACGCGGTCGAGTGGGCACGCCGCGGGCAGGAGCTCGGCGTGGGGGAGATCCTGCTCAACTCCATGGACGGCGACGGCACCAAGGACGGCTACGACCTGGAGATGCTCCGGGCCGTACGCGCCGCGGTCACCGTCCCGGTGATCGCCTCGGGCGGCGCGGGGAAGCTGGAGCACTTCGCGCCCGCCATCGACGCGGGCGCCGACGCCGTGCTCGCGGCGAGCGTCTTCCACTTCGGCGAGCTGAAGATCGCCGAAGTGAAGGACGCCCTCCGTGCGGCCGGCCACCCCGTGCGCTGACCTGGGACCCGCCCCTGTTCCCGCGACCTCGGCCGGTCAGACGGCCGAGGTCGTGCTCAGGTATTCGGCGAAGCTCATCGGCGGATGGCCGGCGACCTTCTCCACCGTGTCGGTGACCACGTCCAGCTCTCCGGCCGCGATCGCGGCGTACGACGTCACCCAGCCCGCCACCTCCCACTCGGGCGCGCCGTAGCGGGCCCGGGAGGCGTACGCCTCCTCGATCGTCTCGGCGTGGTAGCGGGTCGGTTTCCCGGTGACCCTGGTGATCGTCTCCGCCGCCTCGGCCATCGTCAGCGCCCGCGGCCCGGTCACGTCGTACGTCACGCCGTCGTGGCCGTGCTCGCGCAGGACGACGGCGGCCACGTCGGCGATGTCGTCGCGCGCCACCATGCCGGCCCGGCCCTGCCCGGCCGGACCCCGGATGACGCCGTCCTCTCCCACGAAGTACGGCACCAGATCCATGTACAGGCTGTTGCGCAGGAACGTGAACCTGACGCCGCTCTCCCGGATGTGCTGCTCGGTGTGCCAGTGGTCGCGGGCGAACGTGAAGGTCGCGTCCGGGGCGGCGCCGAGGAACGACACGTACACGATCCTGGACACGCCCGCGTTGAGCGCGGCGTCGACGGCCGAGGTGTGCAGCGCCACCCGGCCAGCCGTCTCGGTCGCGGAGACCAGCAACAGCGTCTGCACCTCGTCGAGCGCGGCCCGCAGCGCGTCCGCGTCCTCGTACGCCGCGGCGACCGCGTGGGCGCCGGGCAGGTCCGGCGCTCGGGACGTGTCGCGGACGACGAGGCGCTGGTCCACGCCGGCGGCGGCGAGGCGGTGCGCCACGCGCCGTCCGAGCTGACCGGTCGCCCCGGTCACAGCGATGAGATCAGAGGTCATTCGTCCAGTGTCACACCGCCCGCCGGACGGCCGGCGGGCGGACTCGCGGATCGCGGCCTCCGGCGGGAACCTGATCTGCTGGGGGAACCGGGGCGCCGCGGCGCCCGCCGGCGGGCTGGGCGGAGGCGCCGTCGCCGAAGGAAACAGCGTCGATGCCGATGAGAGCGTCGGCGGGCGTGGCGCCGCCGACTGCTGAGAGGGCACGACGAAGACGAGAGAGGGCGCGACGAGACACCGTCGCGCACGGGCGGTCCCGCGAGCGTCGCCGCGGAATCACCGCCGGTGGAGGCGCCGCCGGAGAAGTCCGGCCGCGCCGTCCCGGCCGCGTCGTCAGGGGCCGGGTGTCACCGTGAGGTCCTGCCTCACCGCAGAACTGTCGTGAAGAACGTCGCCAATCGACTCGCTCCCGTATTCACCGTGTCGAACACGCCCTTCACGGCGCCGGCGGCGGCGGCTGGCTGGCTGTAGAGGTAGAAGACCACGAACGCGATAGCCGCGTACGTAAGAACCTTCTTGACCTGCATAGGGGGGCCTCCTGCAGTCAGTTTCCCGGCGGAACATACCCAGCGACGGGAATGATCATAACTAGCTGGGAGGCCAGGAGGCTCTTCCGGGGGGCTAACTCTTCAGCCAGAAAACAGAGACGTGAAGAACGCCGACAGCCGCTCGGCTCCGGTGCCGATGCTGTCGAACACCCCCCGGACCGCGGCGGCGGCCCCCGCGGGCTGGGTGAACAGGTAGAAGGCCACGAAAGCGATCGCGGCGTAGGTCAGGAGCTTCTTCACGTTCATCAGAGTTACGGCGCGACCCCGGACGGGGCGGGGGAGGAGGCGCCGCCCTCCTTTCTTCTCCGATCGCTGGCCCTCATGCTGCCGCATCACGTCGTGACATGTGCGTGTTTCCTGAGGAGTCGCCGGATATCGGAGGAGCGGAGCGGAAAGCCCGGGTCTCAGGTCACATGCCGAGCCGCGCCTCGCGGAGCTGGGTCACGGCGGCGGGGTCGCCCTCGTAGGACACCCGGGCGTGCGCCTGGCGGCCGAAGGCCAGCATCATCAGCTCCTGGGCGTCGCCGATCGCCACGACGGCCGGTTCGGCCATGCGGCCCGCGGCCTTCTCCCCGTTCGTACGGCGCAGCACCACGCCCACCGGCGACCCGCGGAAGAACAGCCGGGCCATCGAGCGCAGTCGCTGCCACAGCACGTCGTCCAGGCCGGCGGGCAGCTCCCTGGGCTCCCAGTCCGGTTGCGCCCTGCGGACGTCCTCATGGTGGACGAACATCTCCACCGTGTTGATCAGCTCGTCGATCCCCGGGATCAGGCCGTACGGCGTCCACTTCGGGGGGCCCTGCCGTACGAGGTCGACCAGCTCGGGGTAGGAGTGGCGGGCCTTGAGTCGCTCCTGCACGGACGCGGTGTACGGCGCGAGCGCGCCGATCCCGATGCCGGGGAGCGCGTCCGGGCGGCGCTCGCGCACCGCGAGGTGGGCGGCGAGGTCGGCGGTCGTCCAGCCCGCGCAGAGCGTCGGCGCGTCGGGGCCGAGGTCGTCCAGTAGGTCGCAGAGCGCGGCGCGTTCGGAGCGGGAGTGGGTCACGGCCCCGAGCCTAATGCCGCCGGACGACACGGATCATCCCGCCCCTGATGCCGTCGGATGACACGGATCATCGCGCCGCCCGGAATATTCCGGTTGATCAGGATGATAAGGAGTATCTAGGACCAAATGCCGGGGAAGGTGTCGGTCCGGGGACGGATACGGGGCGCCGCGCGGGCGGGTAACGTCTCGGATGCCCGTCCGGGAAGACCAGATTCCGACTGGAATCAGCCACAGGGCGCGCAGGTCGTACCGCGCCGCCACGATCGAGAGGACCCACCGCGTGCCGTCTCAGGTGTCAACCGCCGTCATGCGTCAGGGTCTCAAGGTCATCGGTGTCGCCATCAAATCGGAGCCGCGCGTCTTCATCGCCGCCGTGCTCTCCAGCGGCCTCTACGGCGTGATGACCGTCGCCTCCTCCTGGGCGCTCGGCCGGGCCACCGACCAGGTCGTGCTGCCCGCCTTCCGCGAGGGCCGGACGAGCGCGGGCGCCCTGGCGACCGCCGCCCTGCTGATCGTCGGGGTCGCGATGCTCAAGGCGCTCGGCGTCATGGGGCGGCGCATCCTGGCCGGCGTCATGCAGTACCGCATGCAGGCGATGTCGCGGCGCGCGGTCACCCGGCAATACCTACGGCTCCCGCTCGCCTGGCACCACCGGCACCCCACCGGCCAGCTCCTCTCCAACGCCAGCTCCGACGCCGAGGCCGCCTGGGCGCCGCTCGCGCCGCTGCCCATGGCCGTCGGCGTCGTCGTGATGCTGGTGACGGCCGCCGTGGCGATCCTCATGACGGACCCGGTCCTCGCCATCGTCGGTTTCCTGATATTTCCGGCCATCGCGTTGCTCAACCTGGTCTACCAGCGCAAGCTGTCCCCGCTGGCGACCCAGGCGCAGCAGCTCCGCGCCGAGGTCAGCGAGATCGCGCACGAGAGCTTCGACGGCGCCCTCGTCGTCAAGACCCTCGGCCGGGAGGGCGCCGAGACCGCCAGGTTCCGCGCCAAGGCCGACGAACTGCGCGACGCGAACATCGCCGTCGGCAAGGTGCGCGGCCTGTTCGACCCGATGCTGGAGGCCCTGCCCACCCTCGGCGTGCTCGCCGTGCTCCTCGTCGGCGCGATCCGGCTGGACAGCGGCGGCATGGTCGCGGGCGAGCTGATCCAGGTCGCCTACCTGTTCACGCTGCTCGCCTTCCCGATCCGGGCGCTCGGCTGGGTGCTCGCCGAGCTGCCGCGCAGCGTCGTCGGCTGGCGGCGCGTCCAGGACGTGCTCGACGCCACCGGCTCCATGGAGTACGGCGCCGCCAGGCTGGACGACGGCGATCCGGCCGAGATCGAGGTGAGCGGGGTCACCTTCGGCTACGACCCGCAGGCCCCGGTGCTGCGCGAGGTCGGCTTCGACATTGCGCGCGGAAGGACCGTCGCGATCGTCGGCCCGACGGGGGCGGGCAAGTCCACGCTCACCCAGCTCCTCGCCCGCCTGATCGACCCCGACCGGGGCGCGGTGCGGGTGGACGGGACCGACCTGCGCGACGTGGCGCGCGGAGAGGTGAGCGCGTCCGTCGCGTTCGTCCCGCAGCAGACGTTCCTCTTCGACGACAGCGTGCGCGGCAACATCACGCTCGGCCGCGACGTCCCCGACGAGCGGGTCTGGGCGGCGCTGCGGCTCGCCCAGGCGGACGGCTTCATCGCCGCGCTCCCCGGGGGACTCGACACGCACGTCGGCGAGCGCGGGGCCACGCTGTCCGGCGGGCAGCGGCAACGGGTCGCCCTCGCCCGCGCGCTGGTCCGCGAGCCCCGCCTGCTCATCCTCGACGACGCCACCTCCAGCGTGGACCCGCAGGTCGAGAAGCGCATCCTGCACGGGCTGCGCGAGGGCTCGGCCCGCTCCACGGTGATCGTCGTGGCGTACCGGATGGCGACCATCGCCCTGGCCGACGAGGTCGTCTACCTGGAACACGGGGCCGTGGTCGACCAGGGCACCCACGATGAGCTGCTCGGCCGCTGCGAGGGCTACCGCGTCCTCGTCACCGCGTACGAGAGGGAAGAGGCCGAGCGGGCCGCGATCGACAGCGACGAGGAGGTCGTGGCGTGACCGCCGTGACAAGCGAGCGAGAGGCCGGCGAGCGGGAGGGCGACGAGCCCGGCGGCGGCATACGGGCGGCCGAGCGGTCGGCCCTGGAGACCCTGCGGCACGGCATTCGGCTGTCGCCGGAGTTCCGCCGCGGCCTGGCCGGCACCATGGTCCTCGCCGTGCTCGCCACACTCGGCAAGGTCATCGTGCCGATCGCGGTGCAGCAGGTCATCGACCGCGGCCTGCGCGGCAGCGCGCCCGACGTGCCGTTCATCAGGAACGCCGTCGTGCTGTGCGCGGTCGCCGTGGTGCTGACCGCCCTGGCCGGCTACCTCATGAACATCCGGCTCTACCGGGCCACCGAGTCGGGCCTGGCCACGCTGCGGACCAAGGCGTTCCGGCACGTGCACGACCTGTCCGTGCTCACCCAGAACAGCGAGCGGCGCGGCTCGATGGTCTCCCGGGTGACCGGCGACGTGGACCAGATCAGCACGTTCATGCAGTGGGGCGGGCTGATGATCGTCGTCGCGGGCGGGCAGCTCGTGATCGCGACGGTCGTCATGGCCGTCTACTCCTGGCAGCTCACGCTCCTGGTGTGGGCCTGCTTCCTCCCGCTGGTGTTCCTGCTGCCGCGCTTCCAGCGGCTGGTGGCCCGGCGCTACACCGCCGTCCGCGAGCGCACCGGCGACGTGCTGGCCGCCGTCAGCGAGTCGGTCGTCGGCAGCGCCGTCATCAGGGCGTACGGCTCGGAGGACCGCACGTCGGCGCGCATCGACGCCGCGGTGAACGGCCAGCGCGAGGCGCAGACCCGGGCGCAGAAGGTGGTCGGCCTCACCTTCCCGATCACCGAGCTGGTGGCCGCGATCGCCCTGGCCGGGGTGGTCCTGCTCGGCGTGCGGCTCGGCCTGGACGGCACGATCAGCGCCGGACGGCTGGTCGCCTTCCTCTTCCTGATCACGTTGTTCATCAGCCCGCTGCAGACCGCCACCGAGGTCCTGAACGAGGCGCAGAACGCCATCGCCGGATGGCGGCGCGTCCTCGGCGTGCTCGACTCCCCGGCCGACGTGGCCGACCCGGAGAACGGCGTCACGCTGCCGCGCGGGCCGATCTCCGTCTCGTTCGAGGGCGTCGGCTTCTCCTACCCGGGCGGCGCGCCCGTCCTGCACGACGTGACGGTGGACATCCCGCCGCGCACCCGCGTCGCCGTGGTCGGCGAGACCGGCTCGGGCAAGACGACCTTCGCCAAGCTGCTCACCCGCCTCATGGACCCGGTGTCCGGCCAGGTCCTGGTGGACGGCGTCGACCTACGGGAGGTGCGGTTCTCCTCGCTGCGCGAGCGGATCGTCATGGTGCCCCAGGACGGCTTCCTCTTCGACGCCACCCTTGAGGAGAACATCCGCTTCGGCCGGCCGGCCGCGACCACCGAGGAGATCCGGCTGGCGCTGACCGAGCTCGGGCTCACCGACTGGCTGGAGGGGCTGCCCGCCGGACTGGACACCCCGGTCGGCCAGCGCGGCGAGTCCCTGTCGGCGGGGGAGCGGCAGCTCGTCGCCCTCGCCCGCGCCTACCTCGCCGACCCCGACCTGCTGCTCCTCGACGAGGCCACCTCCGCCGTGGACCCGGCCACCGAGGTACGGCTGGCGCGGGCCCTGGACGGGATCACCCGGGGCCGCACGGCCGTGTCGATCGCGCACCGCCTCTCGACGGCCGAGGCCGCCGACGAGGTGATCGTCTTCCAGCACGGCCGGATCATCCAGCGCGGCCCGCACGCCGAGCTGGTGGACCAGCCCGGCGTCTACGCCGACCTGTACGCCTCGTGGACCTCGGCCACCCGCTCCTGAGGAGAGGCGGCCGGGCTCAACGGGTCTGGGGATCGCCGCCCGCCAGCCGCTGGGCGAGATAGATCGGCACCACCGAGACGATCACCAGCACCGCGGCGACCACGTTCACCACCGGGGCCTGGTTGGGCCGGAACAGGTTCTCGAAGATCCAGATTGGCAGCGTCCTGACCCCGGCGCCCGCGGTGAACGTGGTCACGATGATCTCGTCGAACGACAGCGCGAACGCCAGCAGGCCGCCCGCCAGCAGCGCCGAGCGCATCATCGGGAAGGTGACCAGGCGAAACGTGGTGAACGTGTCCGCGCCCAGGTCGGCCGACGCCTCCTCCAAGTTCAGGCCCATCCGCCGCAGCCGTGCCAGCACGTTGTTGTAGACGGTCACGACGCAGAACGTGGCGTGGCCGACGATCACGGTGAAGAGCCCGAGCGGGACGCCGAGCACCGAGTGGAACGTGTTGCTCAGCGCGATGCCCGTCACGATGCCGGGCAGTGCGATCGGCAGCACGATCAGCAGCGACACGGTGTCGCGGCCGAAGAACCGGTACCGCTGCACCGCGAACGCCGCCATGGTCCCGAGCGCCAGCGCGATCGCCGTGGCGCCCAGGCCCGCCTGGACCGACGTCCACAGCGCGTCGCGCACGCCGGTGGAGCGCCAGGCCGCGCCCCACCACTGGAGCGTGAACCCCGGAGGTGGCCACCCGAACGTCCGGTCGGAGTTGAAGGAGTTCAGCACCACCACGCCCAGCGGGACGTAGACGACGCCGAGCCCCAGGACAAGCGCCGTCCACAGCGCCGCCCGTGCCGTACGCGACAGGTTCACCGTGCCTCCTCCTTCGCCGGCGCGCGGACCGCGTGACTCCCGACGGGTTCGCTTCGGTCTCTCACAGGTTCTCCAGGGCTCCGGTACGGCGGACCGCCGCCAGGTACACCAGCATGATCACGACGGGTACGGTCGCGACGGCCGCCGCGAAGGGCAGGTTGTTCGCCGCGCCGATGTTGTCGTAGACGACGTTGCCGATGAGCTGCGATTTGCCGCCCACGATCTTCACGGTGATGTAGTCGCCCAGCGACAGCGAGAAGGTGAAGATCGACCCCGCGACCACGGCGGGGAAGCTGAGCGGCCATACCACGGTCCGGAAGGTGCGCCAGCCGCGCGCGCCCAGGTCGCCGGCGGCGTCGAGCAGCGAGTTCGGCAGGCGCTCCAGCCCGGCGTAGATCGGCAGGATCATGTACGGCAGCCACAGGTATGAGAGCGTCGCGATGGTGGCGCCCAGCCCGTAGCCCCAGCCGAGCAGGCCCCCGGAGGAGAGCATCACCCGCCACGCGTACGCCTTGGCGAGGTAGGACGCCCACAGAGGGGTGAGCGCCAGGATCACCAGCCAGCGCTGGGCCCGCGGCGAGGCGAGCTTGGCCATGGCGAACGCCATCGGGAAGGCGACGACCAGGTCGATGAGCGTGACCGCGACCGCGACGCCCAGGGAGCGCAGCGCGATCGTCAGGTACACCTCCCCGGTCACCAGGTCGTGGAAGTTCGCCCAGGTGAACGTCTTGACCAGGTCGCCGGTGAACGTGTCGGTCGACCAGAACGCGGTCACGAAGAGTGCGGCGAGCGCCCCCAGGTAGGCGAGCCCCAGCCACGCCAGCGGCGCCGAGAGCAGCAGCGCCAGCCGCGTCCGCGCGTGGCGGTGCAGGAAGGCGGCGGCCCGCGCGCGCGGGCCGGTACGGCCGACGACGGCCGAAGTAGTCATGTGATCTTCTCCCAAAACCCTCCGCCCCGTCCCCGCGCGGCACGCCGCCGCGCCGGGGACGGGAAGCCGGGAACGGTCAGCCCTTGATCTCGGTCCAGGCGCGGGTCCACTCCGAGTAGTCCTTGCACTTCACGTCCGTGCGCCCGTCCAGGCACTGGGCGATCGGCGTGGTCCAGAAGCGGACCTTGGAGAAGTACTCCTCGTCCGTGGCGTGGAACGTGTCGCAGAACGAGGCGTCCGAGGTCTTCGCGCACGCCTTCGCGTTGGCCGGGGCCTCGCCGAACCACTCCGCGACCTGCGCGTTCGCCGTGGGGGAGATGATCCAGTCGAGCCACTTGTAGGCGCAGTTCGGGTGCTTGGCCTGGGCCGCGATCATCCAGGTGTCCGACCAGCCGGTCGAGCCCTCCTTGGGCAGGGTCACCTCGACCGGGGCCTTCTCCGCCTTGGCGAGGTTGGCGATCACCTGCCAGGTGGTGCCGACGACGGTGTCGCCGCCCTTGAACGCCTGGATCTCCTTCGTGTAGTCGGACCAGTACTCGCCGACGATCTGGCGCTGCTGCTTGAGCAGGTCCACCGCGGCCTGGAACTGCGTGTCGTCCAGCGCGTACGGGTCCTTGATGCCGAGCTCCGGCTTGGCCGACATCAGGTAGAGGGCGGCGTCCGCGATGTAGATCGGCGAGTCGTACGCCGTCACCTTCCCCTTGTACGGCGAGGCCGGGTCGAACACCGCGCCCCACGAGTCGGGCGTGGGCTTGACCGCGTCGGTCCGCCACATGAGGAGGTTGGCCCCGCGGCCGTGCGGGACGCCGTACGCGACCCCCTTGACCGAGTTCCACGGCTTGAGCTTGAGGCCGTCGAAGACGTCCGTGTAGTTGGGGATGAGGTCGGTGTTGACCGGAGCGGCCGTTCCGGAGGCGATCAGCCGCAGCGAGGCGTCGCCCGAGGCCGACACCGTGTCGTACTCGCCGGTCTTCATGAGGTTGACCATCTCGTCGGAGGTCCCGGCGACCTTCGTGTTGACCTTGCAGCCGGTCGCCTTCTCGAACGGGTGGACCCAGTCGACCTTGGGGTCGTTGGAGCCGTCCTCGGCGTACCCTGCCCAGGCGACCAGGTTGACCTGGCCCTCTCCGGCGCCGACGGACGTGGCGGCCTTCAGCGCGGGCGGGTTGAAGCCGCTCTGCCCCGGCGCGCCGCCGCCGCTGCCGGTCGCGTCGCCGCCGCAGGCGGTCAGGGTGGCGAGGGCCAGCGCGAACGTGACGGCGAGGCCGCGGGTCAGGAGCACCGGCCGGTGGGAGGTGGACCGCATGGTGTCTCTCCTTGCGTTTCGTGGACGAGTCGTAGCGATGTGTGACGGACGGAACGTCGACGGGGCTCAAGACGATTGAAGAGGCCCCGGATACGGCGGATTCAGGAGGTGATGGCGAATTCGTGGCGGCGTTGCCAGACGAGCCGCACCCGGCGGCCGCGCAGGCCCGTCACGTCCATCGACGAGACCTCCTGGTTCTGCTGCAACGCGATGAGCCGGGTGCCCGTGTCGAGGTCAACCACGAACCGGGTGGCCGGGCCCGCGTAGACGACCTCGGACACGGTGCCCTCGGCGCTGTGCTCGTCTGAGCCCGGCGGGTCGGCGTCGTCGAGGACGACCCGCAGCTTCTCCGGGCGGACGCTGAACGTGCCCTCCTTGCCGAGCACCGCGCGCGCCGTCGCCCCCGAGATGAGGTTGGAGGTGCCGACGAAGCCGGCGACGAACGCGGTCGCGGGGCGCTCGTAGATCTCCGCCGGGGTGCCGATCTGCTCGATGGCGCCCGCGTTGAACACCGCGATCCGGTCGCTCATGGTGAGCGCCTCCTCCTGGTCGTGGGTGACGAACAGGAAGGTGATGCCGACCTCGCGCTGGATGGCCTTCAGCTCGACCTGCATCTCCTCGCGCAGCTTGAGGTCGAGCGCGCCGAGCGGCTCGTCGAGCAGCAGCACGCGCGGCCGGTTGACCAGGGCGCGGGCGAGGGCGACCCGCTGGCGTTGTCCTCCGGAGAGCTGCGCCGGGCGGCGCTTCTCGAAGCCGTCGAGCCGGACCGACGCCAGTGCCTCCATTGCGCGGGCGCGCCGCTCCGCCTTGGGGACCCGCTTCACCCGCAGGCCGTACTCGACGTTCTCCAGCACGCTCATGTGCGGGAACAGCGCGTAGTCCTGGAAGACGGTGTTCACGTCCCGCTCGAACGGCGCGAGCCGGGTGACGTCCCGGCCGCCCAGCTCGACGGTTCCGGCGGTGGGGGACTCGAACCCGGCGATCATGCGCAGGACGGTGGTCTTCCCGGAGCCGGACGGCCCGAGCATCGCGAAGAACTCGCCGTCGGCCACGTCGAGGTCCACGCTGGCGACCGCGACGACGCTCCCGAAACTCTTGCGGAGTCCGCGCAGGCTGACCGCGCGGCCGTCGCGGTCGGAGACCGTGGAGGTGACGGACGTCACTTCTTGCTGTGGCATGACCGGAAACATATGGGTTTAAAGATTTCCCGGTAAAGCCCTGATCCGGTATCACTGTGTTAACTATCCGACGAAAGTGATCGAAGACCAGGAAAGCGGGCAGATCGGCATGTTGGCGGCGCGACACACCGGATCCGGCGGGCGAGTGACCGACTGGGCATGGCCGTGAGCGTCGCGCGGCTGGCGGTCTTCTCCCCGGTCGACAGCACCGGCCGGGTCGACCTCGTGGTCCGGCGGCTCGGTGACGCGATCGCCCTCGGCCTGCTCGCGGACGGCGAGCAGCTCCCCAGCGAGGCCGAGCTGGCGGGCCGCCTCGGCGTCTCGACCGTGACCGTACGCGAGGCGCTCATGGCGCTGCGCGAGCGGGGGCTGGTGGAGACCAGGCGCGGCCGGGGCGGCGGCAGCTTCGCCCGCGCCCCCTCGGAGCCCGATGTGACCGAGCGGCTCGGCGACCTCGCCGTGGACGAGCTGCGCGACCTCGGCGACCACTACGCCGCCGTCGCCGGGGCCGCGGCCCGGCTCGCGGCGCAGCGCTCGCTGCCCTCGGACGTCGCGCCGCTGTGGCGCTCGCTCGACGAGATGGCCGTGGCCGAGACGAGCGCCCAGCTCCGCCGCCTGGACGGCCGCTTCCACATCGAGGTCGCGGCGGCCTCCCAGTCCGCGCGCCTCACCCGGGAGGAGATCCGGTTACAGGCCGACATCGGACCGTTGCTGTGGCTTTCGCACGAGGACCTCGCAGGGCACGATGAGACGGCGGCACAGCATCGCGCCATCGCCGAGGCGATCGGCGCGGGCGACGCCGACCGGGCGCGCGACCTCGCCGAGCGGCACGTGCTCGACGCCACGGACCACCTGATCGAGCTTCGGCTGCGGCTGCGGGAGTAAGACGATGACCACACGGTCGGACACGGTGCGATCGGTCGCGCCGCCGGGCGCCCGCCCCGCCGCTGCGCTGGCCACGGTGCCCGCCGCGCCGACTGGATCGGCCGGGGCGCCCGCCGGAACGGCCGTGGCCGCCGCGCTGGCCCGGGTCCGCGACACCGCCGAGGAGGTCTTCGCGGCGCTCGCCGACGTGCGCGCCGCGACCGCCGGCCGGGCCCGTTCCGTACGGCGCGGCGGGCGCGGCCTGGTCAGCTCCGACCTCGCCGCGCTGCGCCCCCTGCTGTTCGGCCGGCTCGGCGCGATCATCGCCGGCATCGGGTTCATCGCCGCGCCCGGGCTGCTCGCCGACGCGCCCTGGTACCTGGAGTGGTGGCAGGAGAGCCCCTCGGGGGCGCCCGTGCAGCTCCTGCGCGACCTCGACCCGTCGAGCAGCGCCTTCTACGACTACACCCACTGGGACTGGTACACCGGCCCCGCCACGGGCGCGGAGCACACGATCTGCGGGCCGTACGTCGACTACCTGTGCACCGACGAGTACAGCCTCACCCTCTCGGTGCCGGTGACGCTGGACGGCGTCTTCCTCGGGGTGGCCGCGGCCGACGTGTTCGTGCGGCGCTTCCAGGCCGCCGTGGTGCCCGCGCTCAGAGAGATCCCCGTCCCGGCGTTCCTGGTCAACGCCCAGGGCCGGGTGGTGGCCTCCAACACCGCCCGCTGGGTCGCCGGCTCCGTGTACCGGGGGACCGAGGGCTTCGCAGTGCGCCGGGTGCCGGGCCTTCCGCTGTCGCTCGTCGAGGGCACCGGCCGGTAGACCGGCTCCGGCCTGCGGCAGAATTGGCGCATGTCCCTCGATCCGAAGATCGCCGCGCGGCTGAAGCGCACCCAGGACGGGCTGGTGCCCGCCGTCGTCCAGCAGCACGACACCGGCGAGGTGCTGATGCTCGCCTGGATGGACGACGAGGCGCTGCACCGCACGCTCACCACGGGCCGGGCCACGTACTGGTCCCGCAGCCGGGGGGAGTACTGGATCAAGGGTGACACCTCCGGCAGCGTGCAGTGGGTGCGGTCGGTGAGCCTCGACTGCGACGGCGACACGATCCTGCTGAAGGTCGACCAGGTGGGCGCCGCCTGCCACACCGGCGACCGCACCTGCTTCGACGCCGGGGTGCTCGACGCCGTCCAGGGCCACGCGGGGGACGACGTCGCGACGCGGGGCGGCGAGCGGTCATGACGTCGTCCCCGGGCGCGGGAGGTCCGGCCGCCGGGACCGGCGTGTCCCGCGCCGACGCCCGGCCCCGTGGCGCGCGGCGCTCGCTGATGGCCTGGTTGGTGTGCTGCGCGGCCGGGGCGGGCCTGGTGCTGTTCGCGGCCGGCAAAGAGTGGGCCGCCGTCGGCTACGGCGGGGCGCCGGTTCCCGTGAACGGCGGCGACGCCGTCGCCGGCCTCACGCCTCTCGTCCTGGCCGCCCTGGCCGCCGTGCTCGCCGTTTTTGCGACCAGAGGCGTGTGGCGGCGGCTGGTCGGCGTGGTGCTCACGTGCTGCGGCGCCGCCGTCGCGGCGCTGGCGTGGCCGTCCCGGCTGCCCGAGAGGGCCGTGGAGGTCGCCGAGACCACGCGCTCGCTCTCCGGCCAGGCGGCGCGTGTGACGGTGACGGCGTGGCCGTGGGCGGCGGTCGCCGGAGGAGCGCTGCTCGCCGCCTGCGGCGTGGCGGCGGTGTTGCTCGCCGGCGCCTGGCCGGGCATGTCCGGCAAGTATGAGCGTCGTTCCGGCGATGGCGGGAAGACGACGCGACGGGTCACCGGCGACCGGGCGTTGTGGGACGCGATCGACGAGGGGACGGACCCCACTGTCGATTTGGATGATCATTCCGGAAATGACAAGAAATAGTAAAGAAACCGCACGCGACGTGGTCATTTCCCGCTTTGCGGCATCGTCACGAATTGCCGACGAAGTGGATACTCTCGCAACACCAGTCCGATGTGTCGCTAAGCTTCCGGTCCGCAACTCATGACCATATAGGAGCCGTGAAATGAGCTACGGAAACCAGCCGGGCGACACGGGGGGCTACGGGGCGCAGCCGCCCGGCGGCGGATACGGCCCGCCTCCCGGTGACGGTGGCTACCCGCCTCCCGGTGGCTACCCGCCGCCCGGCGGCGGATACGGCCCGCCTCCCGGTGATGGTGGCTACCCGCCGCCCGGCGGGTACGGCGCCGCGCCGACCCCGCCGAACAACCACCTCGTGATGGCCATCATCACCACGGTCCTGTGCTGCCTTCCGTTGGGCATCGTCTCGATCGTCTACGCCACCCAGGTCAACTCGAAGTGGGCGATGGGTGACTTCCAGGGCGCGATGGCCGCTTCGGAGTCGGCCAAGAAGTGGTGGATCGCATCCTTGATCACGGCTGCTGTCCTCTTCGTGCTGTACATCGTTCTCGTCGTCGTGCTGGGAGTGTTCAGCGCCAGCGTGAGCAGCTCGTCATACTGAGGGCCATGACGGAGACAGCGCATGAGCGGCGCGGCGCGGACCGGATTCGGTCGGTGCTCGCGCCGCTCGGCGTCGCGGCGGTCACCGGCGCGGCCTTCGCGTTCGTGGGCTCCGTGGACCCCAACCAGCCCGGGCACTACCCGACGTGCCCCTTCCTCTTCCTGACCGGGCTCTACTGCCCCGGCTGCGGCACGCTGCGCGCGATGCACGCGCTCGCCCACGCCGACCCGCTCACTGCCCTCGGGTTCAACCCGCTCGCGATGGCCACCATCCCGTTCCTGCTGTTCTGGTGGGGGCGCTGGACGCTGCGCTCGTGGCAGGGGAGGCCCGCCCGCGCCACCCTGGCGCGGCCCATATATCTGTGGGCCTTCCTCGCCCTCGTGATCGTTTATTGGGTGGTGCGAAACCTCCCATTCGGTCGCGTTCTAGCCCCCTGACGAGACCCGATGGCCGAGCGGCCTCGGCGAGGCCGATAGCATCGGCAGGGCAAGGTAGCGACGGCAGCGACCGGAGGGACCGCTTCTCGTGAGCGAGCGTAGCGAGCGAACAGGTTTGCGCGGCAGTGTTCACTCATGCGGGCTCCGAGCCGATGGCGAGGAGGGCTCATGAGCGTTCTCGACGACATCATCACCGGCGTCCGCGAGGACCTGGAGGCCCGGCAGCAGGCCGTGCCGATCGAGCTTCTGAAGGAGCGCGCCGGGCGCGCTCCGGCGGCCAAGGACGCCTACGCCGCACTCGGCGGCGACAAAGTCTCGGTGATCGCCGAGGTGAAGCGGTCGAGCCCGTCCAAGGGCGCGCTCGCCGCGATCGCCGACCCCGCGGCCCTCGCCGCGGACTACGAGGCCGGCGGGGCGCACGTGATCAGCGTGCTGACCGAGCGGCGCAGGTTCGGCGGCACCCTGGAGGACCTGGCCTCGGTCCGGGCCGCGGTGGACATCCCCATCCTGCGCAAGGACTTCATCGTCACCTCCTACCAGCTCTGGGAGGCCCGGGCGTACGGCGCGGACCTCGCGCTGCTCATCGTGGCCGCCCTGGAGCAGAACGCGCTGGTCTCGCTCATCGAGCGGGCCGAGTCGATCGGCCTCGCCCCGCTGGTCGAGGTGCACACCGAGGAAGAGCTCGACCGCGCCCTCGCCGCCGGAGCCAGGATCATCGGCGTCAACGCGCGCAACCTCAAGACCCTGGAAGTCGACCGGGACGTCTTCGCCAAGATCGCGCCCAAGATCCCCGACGGCGTCATCAAGATCGCCGAGTCGGGCGTGCGCGGCCCGCACGACCTGCTCGCGTACGCGCGGGCCGGGGCCGACGCGGTGCTGGTCGGCGAGAGCCTGGTCACCGGAAAGGACCCCAGGGCCGCCGTGAACGATCTGGTCACCGCCGGCGCCCACCCATCGTCTCGGCAGGAGAGGCAGTCGTGAGCCTGACAGAAGGACCCATCGTCACCGCGGCGGACCTCGCCGGCAACGGCGTCTACGGCGACGACCCGGACGGCGACGGCAAGTTCGGCATCTTCGGCGGGCGGTTCGTGCCCGAGGCCCTGATCCCGGCGCTCGACGAGGTGGCCGCCGAGTACGAGAAGGCCAAGACCGACGAGGCGTTCCTCCGCGAGTTCGACCACCTGCTGCGCACGTACGCGGGGCGGCCGACCACGCTCACGGAGGTGCCGCGCTTCGCCGAGCACGCGGGCGGCGCCCGGATCGTGCTCAAGCGCGAGGACCTCACCCACACCGGCGCGCACAAGATCAACAATGTGCTGGGGCAGGCGCTGCTGACCCGGCGGCTGGGCAAGACCCGGGTGATCGCCGAGACCGGCGCGGGCCAGCACGGCGTGGCCACGGCCACCGCCGCCGCCTTGCTCGGCCTGGAGTGCGTCATCTACATGGGCGCCGTGGACTGCGAGCGCCAGGCGCTCAACGTCGCCCGGATGAAGCTGCTCGGCGCGACCGTCGTGCCGGTCACCAACGGCAGCCAGACGCTCAAGGACGCGATCAACGAGGCGTTCCGCGACTGGGTCACCAACGTCGACCGCACCCACTACCTCTTCGGCACGGTCGCCGGGCCGCACCCGTTCCCCGAGATCGTCCGCGACTTCGCCCGGATCATCGGCGTCGAGGCCCGCCGCCAGATCCTGGAGCTGACCGGCCGGCTGCCCGACGCGATCTGCGCCGCGGTCGGCGGCGGTTCCAACGCCATCGGGATCTTCCACGCCTTCATCGGTGACGAGGGAGTCCGGCTGTATGGCTACGAGGCCGCCGGGCATGGGCTGGAGAGCGGCGAGCACGCCCTCACCCTCACCGCGGGCAGCGTCGGCGTGCTGCACGGCGCCCGCACGTACGTCCTGCAGGACGAGGAGGGCCAGACGATCGAGTCGCACTCGATCTCGGCCGGTCTCGACTACCCCGGGGTGGGCCCCGAGCACGCCTGGCTGAAGGACTCCGGCCGGGCCGTCTACGAAGGCATCACCGACGCCGAGGCGATGGAGGCGTTCGCCCTGCTCGCCCGCACCGAGGGCATCATCCCGGCGATCGAGTCCTCGCACGCCCTCGCCGGTGCGCTGAAGCTCGGGCGCGAGCTCGGCCCGGAGGCCACCATCCTGGTGAACCTCTCCGGCCGCGGCGACAAGGACATGGGCACCGCGATGAAGTACTTCAACCTCTAAGCACCTCTACGCTGATCCTCCGACTGAGCGGGGGAGCCGGGCCGGCGACGGCGGAGCGGCGAAACGGCGGCCCCACCCAGGTGAGGCGGATCCGACCCAGACGAACGGAACACCGATGACGACACTTCAGACGGTCTTCTCGAAGGCGCGCGCCGAGAACCGGGCCGCCCTCGTGGGCTACCTGCCGGCCGGTTTCCCCACCAAGGACGGGGCCGTCGCCGCCGCCACCGCCATGGTGGAGGCCGGGTGCGACGTGATCGAGATCGGCCTGCCGTACTCTGACCCGCTCATGGACGGCCCCACCATCCAGGACGCTGTCCACCGCTCACTGGAGAACGGCACCCGCATCGCCGACGTGATGCGCACGGTCGAGGGCGTCGCCAAGACCGGCGCCGCGACCCTCGTCATGACGTACTGGAACCCGATCGACCGGTACGGCGCGACCCGCTTCGCGCGCGACCTGGCGAACGCCGGCGGCGTCGGTACGATCACCCCCGACCTCACGCCCGAGGAGTCCGGGGTCTGGCTCCAGGAGAGCAAGGACGCGGGCATCGACACCGTGTTCCTGGTCGCGCCGAGCTCCACCGAGGACCGCATCGGCAAGGTGGCCAAGATCTGCACCGGCTTCGTCTACGCCGCCTCCCTGATGGGCGTGACGGGCGCGCGCGAGTCGGTCGGATCCGCCGCCGAGGGCCTGGTCGCCCGCACCCGGCAGCACACCTCCCTGCCCGTGTGCGTCGGGCTCGGCGTGGGCACCGGGGCGCAGGCCGCCGAGGTGGCCGCCTACGCCGACGGCGTGATCGTCGGCTCCGCGTTCATCCGGCGTCTCCTCGACGCGCCCGACGAGGCGTCCGGGCTCGCCTCGGTGCGCGAGCTCGCGGCCGAGCTCGCCGCGGGCGTCCGCCGGTAGCCGACCGGGGCCGGCCCTACCCAGATAACAGGGGGGTCGATCGCTTAACCGGCGCTTATGCCGTCCATGATGTGGTGGGCTCCAAGTAATGTGCAGATAGCACGGCCGTCGCGCTGGTGACGGCCGGACATCGTGACGGCAACGAGGCCAACCCCGCGAGGAGACGAATGGTGTTGACTCACCAGAAGGCCGCACCTGGTCGACCGCGAACGGAACACCCCGCGTTACCCTGGGTGACGACCGCGGCCCGGCTGGTCCTCGCGGCGGTGCTCATCGTGGCGGGCGGACTCAAGATCGGCGCCCCGGCGCTCTCGGTGCAGGCGGTACAGGCGTACCAACTCCTGCCGGACTCGCTGGCCACGGCCATCGGGTACGGTCTGCCTATCGTCGAAATCGTCATCGGCGTCCTGCTGGTGGTCGGCCTGCTGACCAGGGTCGCGGCCATGGTCTCCGGGTTGCTCATGCTGGCGTTCGTCATTGGCATCGCCTCCGCCTGGGCGCGGGGTCTGCGCATCGACTGCGGCTGCTTCGGCGGCGGCGGCGAGCTGGGCGCGGGTGAGAGCCCCAACTATCTCTGGGAGATCCTCCGTGACTTCGGCCTGGTGGTCGTGGCCGCGTGGATCTTCATCCGTCCGCCGGGCCGCCTCGCGATGGACTCCGCACTCGGCCTGACCGGGCCGCGCGAGCCGCACCAGCCTGAAGGCGACATTTTCCAGGGCGAAGAGCCCGACGCATAGGGAGAGATGCATGAGCAAGGCGGCGAGGGACGCCTCGGTCCGGGCACGCATCGCGGCGCAACGGGAAACCGAGCGCAAGCAGGAGCAGCGCAAGCGCCTGACCACGATCATCACCGTGGTGGTCGTCGTGCTGGCCGTGATCGGCGGCGGCTGGTGGTACGCCGCGCAGCAGAGCAAGTCCGAGACGGTCGCCGGCGGGCTCGCCCCCGTGACCGTGCAGAGCGACGGCACCGCCGTGATGGCCAAGCCCGGGGTCACCACGCCGGTCCTGGACATCTTCGAGGACCCGCAGTGCCCGGTCTGCAAGCAGCTTGAGGAGATCAGCGGCCCCACGATCAAGAACCTCGCCGCCGAAGGCAAGGTCAAGGTCGTCTACCACCCGCTCACGATCTTCTCGCAGGAGCCGACCCGGTCGAACTCGCTTCGCGCCGCGTCCGCGCTGCGCTGCGTGTCCGACGGCAGTCAGTGGATCGCCTTCCACGACCGGCTCTTCAAGGAGCAGCCGAGCGAGACCGCCGAGGGCTTCAAGACCGACGACCTGGTGAAGTGGGGCAATGACGTCGGCGTCACCGCGCCCGGCTTCGAGAGCTGCGTCAAGGACCAGACTCAGCAGGCGGCGCACGAGCAGTCCTCCACCAAGACGCTGCAGGACCAGAAGCTCCAGGGGACGCCGACGCTCAAGCTGAACGGCACCGTCATCGACAACAACACGATCTTCGTGCCGAGCGCGCTTCGCCAGGAAATCATCAATGCCGGCAAGTAGGACGGGACGGGCCGTGGATCTTCGCGGCCCGTTCTCCCCAGCTGTGCGCGAGGTCGCGTCCGTCTACGGTAACGTCCATTGACATGCCCCTCGCCTCGATTCCCAGCCCGTCACAAGGGGTCTGGAACCTCGGTCCGCTCCCCATCCGGGCGTACGCGCTGTGCATCGTGCTCGGCGTCATCGTCGCCGTCTGGATAGGGGAGCGGCGTTGGCGCGCCCGCGGTGGCGCGCCGGGAGCGATCACCGATCTCGCCGTCTGGGCCGTGCCGTTCGGCCTCGTCGGCGGGCGGCTGTACCACGTCATCACCGATTGGCAGCTCTACTTCGGCCCCGAAGCGCCGAACCGGCCGATCGACACCCTGTTCATCTGGAAGGGCGGCCTCGGCATCTGGGGGGCCATCGCGCTGGGCGCCCTCGGGGTGTGGATCGCCTGCCGCCGCCGGGGCATCTCGTTCTCGGCGGTCGCCGACACCCTTGCCCCGGCCATCGCCGTGGCGCAGGCGATCGGCCGCTGGGGCAACTACTTCAACCAGGAGCTGTTCGGCGGGCCCACCACGCTGCCCTGGGGCCTGGAGATCGAGCCGGGCCGTCCCGGCACGGTGCCCGGCGCCGACACCTACCACCCGACCTTCCTGTACGAGTCGCTGTGGAACCTCGCCCTCGCGGGCATCCTGGTGCTCGTGGGCAGGCGCTTCGCCCTCCGGCACGGCCGGCTGTTCGCGCTGTACGTCGCGGGATACACCCTCGGCCGGTTCTGGGTCGAGGGCCTGCGGGTCGACCCCGCCCACCACATCCTCGGGCTCCGGCTGAACCAGTGGACCGCCGTGGTGATCTTCCTGCTGGCGATCGCGTACTTCTGGTTCGCGCGGAACAAGACCGGCGAGGAGCCGCTCGGCGCCGAGAGCCCGGCAGGCGACCCGGGCGAGTCCGGCGCGGCGGACGGCGGCTCTGACGCAGCCGATTCACCCGAGGGCGGCTCGGCCGGCTCCGACACCACCGGTGAGGCGGCCGCCTCACCAGAACAGGGAGGAAGCCGGCGATGACCGGCGCAGATTCGGGGGTTCGCGCCGAGATCCATCACCAGCACCGGGACGTGAACGGCGGCTGGCTGCGCCCGGCGGTGTTCGGCGCGATGGACGGCCTCGTCTCCAACTTCGCCCTCATCGCGGGCGTGGCGGGCGGCACGGCCGACACCAAGATCATCGCGCTCGCCGGCGTGGCCGGCCTCGCCGCCGGGGCCTTCTCCATGGCCGGCGGCGAGTACGTTTCGGTGGCCAGCCAGCGCGAGCTGGCCCAGGCGGAGATCGACGTCGAGCGTCGCGAGCTCGAACGCAATCCGGAGGCCGAGGAGGCCGAGCTCGCCCAGCTCTACGTGCAGCGCGGGGTCGAGCCGGAGACGGCCAGGGAGGTCGCCCGCCAGATCTCCAGGAACCCGGAGAAGGCGCTGGAGGTGCACGCCCGGGCCGAGCTCGGCGTCGATCCGCACGACCTGCCCTCGCCGATGCTCGCCGCGGTCTCCTCGTTCCTGTCGTTCACCATCGGGGCCCTGATCCCGCTCCTGCCGTACCTGCTGGGTGTGCAGGGGCTGTGGGTGTCGGTGATCGCGTCCTCGGTGGCGCTGTTCGCCGCCGGCGCGGTGGTGTCCCAGGTGACGGCGCGGAGCTGGTGGTTCAGCGGGCTGCGCCAACTCCTGGTGGGCGCGGTGGCGGCGGCGCTCACGTGGGGGCTCGGCACGGCGGTCGGAGCAAGCGGTCTGTGACGAAGCGCAAGCGCAGGTCGCAGCCGCCCTCGGAGCGCTGGACCAGCGACACCCTGGCCGAGTTCGGGCTGAGCGTCCTGCAGCAGCGGCTCGTCATCGGCATCGGATCGGTGGTGGCGGGCGTCGCCTCCGTGGTGGCCCTGATCTTCCTGGCCAACATGATCGGGAGCGGTGACGTCCCGCCGGCGCAGGGATCGAGCTCCCTCGGCGGGGCCCGGCCCGGCGACTACCGCGCCTGGTCCTCGCTCAAGCAGTTCGCCCCCATCGCGAACCGCAAGGCCGACGCCGCTCCTCTCACCCTGAAGGAGCTCTTCGGGGGGCGCACCGTGCAGGCAGGAAAAATCACCCTCAAGCGGGTCGGTGTCCACCTCGACAGCGGGTGCCGCCAGTCCGTCTGGGGCGCCGACCTGGTCCAGGAGCTGTCCGAGGCGGGGTGCACGCAGATCGCGCGCGGTTTCTACACCAGCGCCGACGGCACGTACATCGCCCAGTACGCCATGCTCAACCTTGCCGACGTCACGGCCGCCGACGGCCTGGTCGAGCGGCTGAAGTCGCTCTACCTGGGCGGCTGGATGCTGCCGCTCGACCCGGCCAAGGCCGGGTTCACCGGGTACACCGAGGCGAGCGGCCACGCGATGGGCCACTACGTCGGACTGGTCTGGATCGGCAGGGCCGACGGCGCCGACCCGACCCCGCAGGACGACTTCGTCACGCTCGGCCTTGCCGTACGCGATGTGGAACGGGCGCTCTACAAGCGCGTCGTCGCGGTCGCGGGCGTTCCCTCGATCACCGTCAAGCCGTCGCCGGGGGAGGAGACGGCCCAGCCGGCCGAGCCGGGCCCCACCGAGTCCGGGACAGGGGAGGGGGCCGGATCCCCGGCCTCGCCCTCTCCGACCCCCGTGGGGCAGTAGGCCGGAACCCGCTCACCCGCTACCAGGGCAAAGTTTGCCTTTCCCACCAGATACCGAAATATCGGCTTGAATGATGATGTTGTAGGTTAAATGCCGGGATCAGCCGGGATGTAGGGCGAGCGACGCTCAAGGAAGAGCGCAGCGAAAGGGCGCTCGCCGCACCGCGACGAAGCGGTTTCCCGGTGGGTGATACGTCCCGCCTCCTGCCCTTCTCTCCACCACGGTTCGCCCCAGCGAAGGTTCGCGAAGCGCACCGGGTTGGGACTAATCGGGCAGGATGCGGTAACGTTTGACGTACCTATCACCGCAGCAGGGCCAACGTCGTCCCTCTGTTTTCGAGCAGAAGATGACGACGGGAGGGATTCATGCCTGCTGCCCGCCTCGGCCATGCCGGAGGCTTCCCCGAGCCTCAGGGCCTGTACGACCCCGCGAACGAGCACGACGCCTGCGGTGTCGCCATGGTGGCGGACGTCGCCGGCCGCCGCAGCTATGACATCGTCGCGAAGGCCCTGACCGCGCTGCGCAACCTGGACCATCGAGGGGCCAGTGGCAGCGAGCCGGACACCGGCGACGGAGCCGGCATTCTCACGCAGATCCCGGACGCGTTCTTCCGCGCGGTCGTGGCCGACCTGGAATGGCGCAGCCCCCTGCCGCCCGAGGGCGCGTACGCCGCCGGTCTCGCGTTCCTTCCGCGCGACGAGCAGGCGCGCGGCGTCGCCGTCGGCCTGATCGAGGAGATCGCCGCGGAGGAGGGCGTGACCGTCCTCGGCTGGCGTGACGTCCCCGTCGACGCAGCGCTCCCCGGCGCCAGCGCCCGCGCGGTCATGCCGCACTTCTCGCAGCTCTTCATCACCGCACCGAACGGCGCGACCGGCATCGCCCTCGACCGGCTGGCCTTCGCCTTCCGCAAGCGGGCCGAGCACGAGGCCGACGTCTACTTCGCCTCGCTGTCCAGCCGCACGGTCGTCTACAAGGGGATGCTGACCTCGCTGCAGGTCGAGCCGTTCTTCCCCGACCTGTCCGACCAGCGGTACGCGACCGCGATCGCGCTGGTCCACTCGCGGTTCTCCACGAACACGTTCCCCTCGTGGCCGCTCGCCCACCCCTACCGGTACGTCGCGCACAACGGCGAGATCAACACCGTCAGGGGCAACCGGAACTGGATGCGCGCCCGCGAGGCGATGCTGGCCAGCGGCGTGATCCCGGGCGACATGGAGCGGCTGTTCCCGATCTGCGACCCGGACGGCTCCGACACCGCGTCCTTCGACGAGACGCTCGAACTGCTCCACCTGGGCGGCCGGTCGCTCCCGCACGCCGTGCTCATGATGATCCCGGAGGCGTGGGAGAACCACACGGAGATGGACCCCGCCCGGCGGGCGTTCTACGAGTTCCACTCCACCCTGATGGAGGCGTGGGACGGGCCGGCGTCGATCACCTTCTCCGACGGCACGCTCGTCGGCGCGGTGCTCGACCGCAACGGCCTGCGCCCCGGCCGCTTCTGGGTCACCGACGACGGGCTGGTGGTGCTGGCCTCCGAGGCCGGCGTCCTGGCCGACATCCCGCAGGAGAAGGTCGTCCGCAAGGGCCGCCTCCAGCCCGGCCGGATGTTCCTGGTCGACACCTCGCGCGGCAAGATCATCGAGGATGACGAGATCAAGGCCGAGCTCGCGGCGGCCGAGCCGTACGGTGCCTGGCTGCACGCGGGCCTGGTCCGCTTCGAGGAGCTGCCCGCGCGCGAGCACGAGCACCCGACGCACGAAGCGCTCGTCAAGCGGCAGCAGACCTTCGGCTACTCCGAGGAGGAGCTGCGGGTCATCCTCACGCCGATGGCGCGCCACGGCTACGAGCCGATCGGGTCGATGGGCAGCGACACGCCCGTCGCCGTACTGAGCGAGAAGCCGCGGCTGCTCTTCGACTACTTCAGCCAGCTCTTCGCCCAGGTCACCAACCCGCCGCTGGACGCGATCCGCGAGGAGCTCGTCACCTCGCTGCAGTCGACCATCGGCCCCGAGGGCAACCTGCTCGACCCGGGCCCGGCCTCCTGCCGCCGGCTCGTGCTGCCCTACCCGGTGATCGACAACGACGAGCTCGCCAAGATCGTCCACATCAACGACGAGGGCGCGCTGCCGGGCTTCCAGCCGTACGTCGTCTCCGGGCTGTTCCACGTGGGCGGCGGCGGTGACGCGCTGCTGCGGCGGCTGCGGGAGATCCGCGAGGAGGTCTCGCGAGCGATCGAGGACGGCGCGCGGATCATCGTCCTGTCCGACCGCGGCTCCTCCCGCGAGAAGGCGCCGATCCCGGCGCTGCTGCTCACCGGCGCGGTGCACCACCACCTCATCCGGGAGAAGACGCGCACCCGCGTCGGCCTGGTCATCGAGACCGGTGAAGCCCGCGAGTGCCACCACATGGCCCTGCTCATCGGGTACGGCGCGAGCGCGGTCAACCCCTACCTCGCGATCGAGACCGTCGAGGACATGGTCGAGGCCGGGCGGCTGCCCGGCGTCGAGCCGCGCGCGGCAGTGCACAACCTGATCAAGGCGTACGGCAAGGGCGTCCTGAAGATCATGTCCAAGATGGGCGTGTCCACGGTCGCCTCGTACACCGGCGCGCAGATCTTCGAGGCGCTCGGCCTGGGCGCCGAGGTCATCGACGAGTGCTTCACGGGGACCACCTCGCGGCTCGGCGGCGTCGGCTTCGACGTCCTGGCCCTCGAGGCGTCCGAGCGGCACCAGCGGGCCTACCCGCGGGCCGAGAACGCGCACCGGCGGCTGGAGGTCGGCGGCGAGTACCAGTGGCGCCGCGAGGGCGAGCCCCACCTGTTCAACCCGACGACGGTCTTCAAGCTGCAGCACGCCACCCGCGGCCGGCGGTACGAGATCTTCAAGGAATACACCTCCCTGGTCGACGGCCAGGCCGAGCGGCTGATGACCCTGCGCGGCCTGTTCCGGCTGCGTAAGAGCACGCCCGTGCCGATCGAGGAGGTGGAGCCGGTCGAGTCGATCGTCCGGCGGTTCTCCACCGGTGCCATGTCGTACGGCTCGATCTCGATGGAAGCGCACGAGACCATCGCCATCGCCATGAACCGGCTGGGCGGCAAGTCCAACACCGGCGAGGGCGGCGAGGACCCCGAGCGGCTGTACGACCTGGACCGGCGCAGCGCGATCAAGCAGGTGGCCTCCGGCCGCTTCGGCGTGACCAGCGAGTACCTGGTGAACGCCGACGACCTGCAGATCAAGATGGCCCAGGGCGCCAAGCCCGGCGAGGGCGGCCAGCTCCCGGGGCACAAGGTGTACCCGTGGATCGCCAAGACCCGGCACTCCACGCCCGGCGTCGGCCTCATCTCGCCGCCGCCGCACCACGACATCTACTCGATCGAGGACCTGGCCCAGCTCATCCACGACCTCAAGAACGCCAACCCGCGGGCCCGCGTGCACGTGAAGCTGGTGTCCGAGGTCGGCGTCGGCACCGTGGCCGCGGGCGTGTCCAAGGCGCACGCCGACGTCGTGCTGATCTCCGGCCACGACGGCGGCACCGGCGCCTCGCCGCTGACCTCGCTCAAGCACGCCGGAACGCCGTGGGAGCTCGGCCTGGCCGAGACCCAGCAGACGCTGCTGCTCAACGGCCTGCGCGACCGGATCGTCGTCCAGGCGGACGGCCAGCTCAAGACCGGCCGCGACGTGATCGTGGCGGCGCTGCTCGGGGCCGAGGAGTTCGGCTTCGCCACCGCGCCGCTGGTCGTCTCCGGCTGCGTCATGATGCGGGTCTGCCACCTGGACACCTGCCCGGTCGGTGTGGCCACGCAGAACCCGGAGCTGCGCAAGCGGTTCACCGGCAAGCCCGAGTTCGTGGTGAACTTCTTCGAGTTCATCGCGCAGGAGGTCCGCGAGTACCTCGCCGAACTCGGCTTCCGCTCGCTCGACGAGGCCGTCGGCCACGCCGAGATGCTGGACTTCACCGCGGCCGTCGACCACTGGAAGGCCGCGGGGCTGGACCTGTCGCCGATCCTGCACCAGCCGGCGCTGCCCGCGGGCACTCCGCTGCGCAAGTTCGTCGAGCAGGACCACGGCCTCGACCGTGCCCTGGACAACACGCTCATCCAGCTCGCCGAGGGCGCGCTCAAGTACGGCGACCGGGTCACGCTCGAACTGCCCATCCGCAACGTCAACCGTACGGTCGGCACGATGCTCGGCCACGAGGTGACCCGCAGGTACGGCGGGGCCGGACTGCCGGACGACACCATCGACGTGACCTTCACCGGGTCGGCGGGCAACTCGTTCGGCGCGTTCGTGCCGCGCGGCGTCACGCTGCGGCTCGTCGGCGACGCCAACGACTACGTCGGCAAGGGCCTGTCCGGAGGCCGCCTGGTCGTCCGCCCGCCCGCGGACGCGCCGTTCGCGGCCGAGACCCAGGTCGTCGCCGGCAACGTCGGCCTGTACGGGGCCACCTCCGGCGAGGTGTTCGTCCGGGGCGTCGTGGGCGAGCGGTTCTGCGTGCGCAACTCCGGCGCGACCGCCGTCGTCGAAGGCGTCGGCGACCACGGCTGCGAGTACATGACCGGCGGCCGGGCCGTCGTCCTCGGGCCGACCGGGCGCAACTTCGCGGCCGGCATGTCCGGCGGCGTCGCGTACGTGCTGGATCTGAACGCCGACCGGGTCAACCGGGAGATGGTGGAGATCGAGTCGCTGACGGACGAGGACGCCGCGTTCCTGCGGGCGATCGTGGAGCGGCACCTGGCCGAGACCGGCTCGGCCGTGGCCAAGGGGCTGCTGGCCGACTGGGACGCCGCGCTCACGCGGATCGGCAAGGTCATGCCGACCGACTACAAGCGGGTGCTCCAGGCGGCGGAGGCCGCCCGGCTCGAAGGCCGCGACATCGACGAGGCCGTCATGGCCGCGGCGCAGGGGTGAGGCCGATGACCGACGTCCGCTTCGCCGTCAACCGTTCGACCGACGCACACCGATAAGGGGGGTACACCGATGGCTGACCCGAAGGGTTTCCTCACGCACGACCGCGAGCTGCCGGCGCGCCGCCCGGTCGACGTGCGCATCCGCGACTGGCGGGAGGTCTACGAGGACTTCCCGAAGCCCGCGCTGACCAAGCAGGCCGCCCGCTGCATGGACTGCGGCATCCCGTTCTGCCACAACGGCTGCCCGCTCGGGAACCTCATCCCCGAGTGGAACGACCTGGTGTACCGGGACGACTGGCGTGAGGCGGCCGAGCGGCTGCACGCGACCAACAACTTCCCGGAGTTCACCGGACGCCTGTGCCCGGCTCCCTGTGAGGCGGCCTGCGTCCTCGGCATCAACGCCGACCCGGTCTCGATCAAGCGGGTCGAGGTCGAGATCATCGACCGCGCCTTCGCCGAGGGCTGGGTCGCGCCGCGGCCGCCGGAGAGGAAGACCGGCAAGCGCGTCGCCGTGGTCGGCTCCGGCCCGGCCGGGCTGGCCGCCGCCCAGCAGCTCACCCGCGCCGGGCACGACGTCGTCGTGTTCGAACGCGCGGACCGGATCGGCGGCCTGCTCCGGTACGGCATCCCCGAGTTCAAGATGGAGAAGCGCCACCTCGACCGCCGCCTGGCGCAGATGGAGGCCGAGGGCACCGAGTTCCGCACCGGCGTCAACGTCGGCGTGGACGTCCCGGTCGCCCGCCTGCGCGAGGAGTTCGACGCGATCGTGCTCGCCGGTGGGGCCACCGCCTGGCGCGACCTGCCGGTGCCCGGGCGCGAGCTCAAGGGCGTCTACCAGGCGATGGAGTACCTCCCGCCCGCCAACCGGGACCTCGCCGCGTCGCCGATCTCGGCGGAGGGCAAGCACGTGGTCGTGATCGGCGGCGGTGACACCGGCGCCGACTGCGTCGGCACGGCGATCCGCCAGGGGGCCGCCTCGGTCACCCAGTTGGAGATCATGCCGCGGCCGCCGGCGGACCGGCCCGGATCCCAGCCGTGGCCGACGTACCCGATGCTGTTCAAGATGGAGAGCGCGCACGAGGAGCTGGAGGCGGGCGGCGGCGCCCGCGTCTACGCCGCCTCCACCACCGAGTTCCTCGCGGACGAGCACGGCAACGTCCGGGCGCTGCGCCTGGTCGACGTCGAGGGGCCGGCGGCCGGGTTCCGGCCGATCCCGGGCAGCGAGCGGGAGATCCCCGCCGAGCTGGTCACCCTCGCGATGGGATTCGTCGGCCCGGAGCGTGGCCCGCTGCTCACCGGCCTCGCGTCGCTCGCCTCGCGCGACTTCTTCGACGCCCGGGGCAACGTGGCCCGCGGCGCGTCGTACGAGACCGCCGTGGAGGGCGTCTTCGCGGCCGGTGACATGGGGCGCGGCCAGTCGCTGATCGTGTGGGCGATCGCGGAGGGCCGGTCGGCCGCCGCGGCGGTGGACGAGTACCTCTCGGGCCGTACCGCCCTGCCGGTCGCGGTCCCGCCGACGGCGCGCCCGCTGGTCTGACACCTGCGTGAACGGACGTGACCACGCGGCCGCCGGCCGCGTGGTCACGTCTATTGTTGTGGCCGGAGCCGCCTGCGCACGTCCCCCAGGCGAAAATCCGACAAAACGGGAATACCTCTCGTATGTCGGTGGCGTGCTCACGCTGTCAGGCTCCTCCCGGGACGGGCGGGCCAGAACGAGGAGGGGTCGTTGAACGTACGGGGACGTCTCACCGCCGCGGTCCTCGCGGTGGCGATGGCGGGCACGGCCTGCGCGGCCGGCCCGAGCGATCCCGGCGCGGGCCGGGACGCCCACGGGGCGCGGACGGCGACGCCCGGGACGGCGCGGCCGACGGGGGCGAGCGGGGAGTTCCTCGTCTTCTACACCCAAGGCGGTCGGGACGCGGCGGCCCGCGCGGTCGCCGCCAGCGGCGGCGTGGTCACCGGGGACGAGCCGCGGCTCGGCTACCTCGTGGCCGAGCTGTCCGCGCCGGAGAAGCTTGGCACGACCCCGGCGATCGCCGGCGTCACCCCCGACCGCAGGATCGGCGAGGCGGCGAGCGTGCCAACGCCGCCCGCCGCCTCGCCGCCGGCGTCGCCCACCCCCGCACCCTCCGCGGCCACGTCGGGGCCCGCGGCGCTGGCCGACCCGCTGTCCGGCCGCCAGTGGGACATGAAGATGATCGGCGCCACCGCCACCGGTTCCTACGCTCACCCCTCGGCGCGGGGCAGGCGGGTGCTCGTCGGCGTCATCGACACCGGCATCGACGGCAAGCACCCCGACATCGCGCCCAACTTCAACCGCGAGCTGAGCCGCAACTTCGTCACCGACCGGCCCAAGGACGCCAACGGCAAGACGTTCGACGGTCCCTGCGAGGCCAAGGACTGCAAGGACCCCGTGGACGTGGACGACGACGGCCACGGCACGCACGTCGCCAGTACGATCGGCTCCCCGCTCAACGGGATCGGGGTCGCCGGGGTCGCCCCCGAGGTGTCGCTGGTGAACATCCGCGCCGGCACCGACTCCGGCTACTTCTTCCTCAAGCCCACCCTGGACGCCCTCACGTACGCCGCCGACATCGGCGTCGCGGTGGTCAACATGAGCTTCTACGTGGACCCCTGGACGTTCAACTGCCCGAACAACCCGAAGGACACGCCCGCCGAACGGCTCGAACAGCGCGGCATCATCGAGGGCATGCGCCGCGCCGTGGCGTACGCGCACGCCCACGGCGTCACGCTGATCACGGCCATCGGGAACAGCGGCACCGACCTCGGCCACCCGGCGAAGGACACCGCGAGCCCCGACTACCCGCTGGGCGCCGAACACGAGCGCAAGGTCGACAACACCTGCATCAACGTGCCGGCGGAGCTGGAGCACGTCATCTCGGTCTCCGCCGTCGGCCCCACCGAGCGCAAGGCGTCCTACTCCGACTACGGCGTCGAGCAGACCGACATCGCCGCGCCGGGCGGCGACCTGTTCGCCAAGGACGGGCGGCTCACCGGCGTGGGCAGGGAGATCCTGGCCGCGGCCCCGGCCCGCGCGCTGCGCCAGAAGGGCCTCGTCGACGCCCGCGGGGTGCCCCAGGACCCGTCCGTGGTCCGGGAGTGCCCGCCCGGCGGGACCTGTGCCTACTACCAGTACCTGGAGGGCACCTCCATGGCCTCGCCGCACGCCGCCGGCGTCGCCGCGATCATCGTCGGCCGCTTCGGCACCCCCGGGAAGAACGGCCTGACGATGGACCCCGCCGAGGTCGAACGCATTTTGTACGAGACGGCGGTGCCCCGGCCCTGCCCGGAGCCCCGGGCGTACAAGTACGCGAAGAACGACGTGCAGACCTGCGAGGGCGGCCGGGATCACAACGGCTTCTTCGGCCACGGCATCGTCAGCGCCGCCCGGGCCGCGACGTTCACCCGCTGAGTCTCCGCTGGGGGAATGCCCTGCTGGCGGTCCGGCGGATTCGGTAGCCTGAATTGGGCGCGCGAAGCCGCGACGGCGGGCGCCGGGCCCGCGCCACCCCGCACGGCGGGGTGCGAAGGACACCCGGATGAGCCCGATACGTCATCGACAATTTGGCCACAGCTCCATGCGCCGTCACAATCAAGTGGTCTGTACCAATTAGGCTAGGACCGTGAGTCGTCGAGCAAAGATCGTCTGTACCCTTGGCCCCGCAACCTCCTCGCCGGAGCGGCTGCGCGAGCTCATCGCCGCCGGCATGGACGTGGCCAGATTCAACCTCTCGCACGGCAGCCACGAGCTGCACAAGGAGGTGTTGGACCGGGTCAGGGCCGCCGCCGACGAGGTAGGGCGTGCCGTAGGCGTGCTCGCCGACCTCCAGGGGCCCAAGATTCGCGTGGGCCGGTTCGCGTCCGGTCCGGTACGGCTCGGCTTCGGAGACGTCTTCACCATCACCACCGAGGACGTCCCCGGCGACCGTGACATCGTCTCCACCACGTACGCCGGGCTGCCCGGCGACGTGCGGCCGGGCGACACCGTGCTCGTGGACGACGGCCGCCTCCACCTGGAGGTGACCGCCGTGGACGGCCCCCGCGTGGTCACCCGCGTCGTCATCGGCGGCATGATCTCCGACAACAAGGGCCTCAACCTGCCCGGCGTCGCGGTCAGCGCGCCCGCGCTCACCGAGAAGGACGAGATCGACCTGCGCTGGGCGCTGCGCACCGGCTTCGACATGATCGCGCTGTCCTTCGTGCGCTCGCCCGGCGACGCCGAGATCGTGCACGGGATCATGGAAGAGGAGGGTGTCCACCTCCCGCTGCTCGCCAAGATCGAGAAGCCGCAGGCCGTCGCCTGTCTGGAGGAGATCGTCGACGCCTTCGACGGCATCATGGTCGCCCGCGGCGACCTCGGCGTCGAGCTGCCGCTCGAGCAGGTGCCGATCGTTCAGCGCCGCATCATCGAGCTGTGCCGTGACAAGGCGCACCCGGTCATCGTCGCCACCCAGATGCTCGACTCCATGATGAGCGCCCCCCGGCCGACCCGGGCCGAGGCCTCCGACGTCGCGTACGCGGTCATGGACGGCGCCGACGCGGTGATGCTGTCCGGCGAGACCTCCGTCGGCAACTATCCCGTCGAGTCGGTCTCCACCATGGCCCGCATCGCGACGGCCGCCGAGAGCGCCACACTGCACGCCACGCACACCCTGGAGCGGCTGCCCGAGACCACCGGCGGCGCCATCGCCAGGGCTGCGGCCGAGGTCGGCGCGATCGTCGGCGCCAAGGCCCTGGTGGCGTTCACGATGTCGGGCGAGACCGCGCGGCGGCTCGCGCGCTACCGCTCGCCGATCCCGCTGCTCGCCTTCACCTCCAACCCGCAGGTCCGCGGGCAGCTCGCGGTGACCTGGGGCGTCGAGACCTTCGAGGTGCCGTTCGTCCACCACACCGACGACATGGTGCGCCAGGTCGAGGCCTCGCTGCTCACCCTCGGCAACTTCGAGAAGGGCGACAAGATCGTCATCGTGGCGGGGTCCCCGACCGGCATCCCGGGCTCGACCAACTTCCTGCGCGTGCACACGATCGGCTCGGCGGTCGCGCACCCCCGCTGACCGGCGGCTCCGTACCGATCCGACCCGGTGGCCCACGGCCGCCGGGTCGTCGGCGTGCCGGACACTCTCGTCGGCCTTCCGGTGGGAAGTGGCTGGTCACGCCACATTTCCATTACGTCGCGTTATGAAGTCATAACTGTAGGTGGCGAAAATCTGGTTGATCAGACGTGAGCCGTAGGGAACCATGGCGGGAGCGAGCCGTCCCCCCTTAGGTGAGGAGTGTCACGCCCGGTCATGCCGTCACGATCAGGACCCACCTCAGACGCTCGAAAACCCTCCTGGTCCTCGCTGTGGCGGCTCAAGTCGTATCTGCGCCCCTATACCCGGCCGGTGGTCCTCATGTGGGCCGCGGCCGTGCTCGGCATCGCGGCCGCCATCCTGACCCCGCTCGTCGGCAAGGAGATCATCGACGGTCCGGTGGCCCACGGAGACCAGGCCGCGCTGCTGCCACTCGGACTGCTCGCGCTCGCGCTCGGTGTGGCCGAGGCCCTGCTCACCTTCCTGCGCCGCTGGTCCCAGGCCGCTCCCGTGCTCGGTCTGGAGACGGCGATCCGCGACGACCTGTACCGCCATCTGCAGCGCCTGCCGATGCGCTTCCACGACGAATGGCAGTCCGGTCAGCTCCTCTCCCGCGCGACCACGGACCTGTCCACGATCCGGCGGTTCCTCGGGTTCGGCGTGCTGTTCCTCGTGATGAACGTCCTCCAGCTCACCACCGTGACCGTGGTGCTGCTGCGGATGTACTGGCCGCTCGGCCTGCTCGTCGCCGGTTCGGCGATCCCCGTCATCATCCTGTCGAATCGCTTCGAGAAGCGGTACATCCGCATCTCCCGCCAGGTGCAGGACGAGCAGGGCGACCTCGCCACCTTCGTCGAGGAGAGCGCCCTCGGCGTCCGCACGATCAAGGCGTTCGGACGGCGGCGCCACGTGGCCGCGACGTACGACGGCCTGGCGGGCAAGGTGTACCGCACCTCCCTGGAGAAGGTGCGGCTGTCCTCCCGGTTCTTCACCTTCCTGGAAGTGGTGCCGAACGTCACCCTCGCCATGGTGCTGCTCCTCGGCGCGCTCGCCGTCGGCGGCGGCTGGCTGACCCTGGGCACGCTGGTGGCCTTCACCACGCTGGTGCTCCAGCTCGTCTGGCCGGTCACCTCGCTCGGGTACATCCTGGCGATGGGCCAGGAGGCCATGACGTCGGCGGACCGGGTCGTCGAGGTGCTCGACACCGTGCCCGAGATCGCCGGCGGCGCGCAGGTCGTCGCCGAGCCGCGCGGCCACCTGCGTTTCGAGGGCGTCGGCTTCCGGTTCCCCGGCGCCGAGCGGCCCGTGCTGCGCGACGTCTGGCTTGAGGTGGAGCCGGGAGAGACCATAGCCATCGTCGGCGCGACCGGCTCGGGCAAAACCACGCTCACCGCGCTGGTGCCGCGGCTGGTCGACGTCACGGCCGGGCGCGTCACCGTCGACGGGCACGACGTGCGCGACCTGTCCCTGCCCTCGCTGCGTTCGGTGGTCGCCACCGCCTTCGAGGAGGCCACGCTGTTCTCGATGAGCGTCCGGGAGAACCTCACCCTCGGCCGCGGGGACGCCACCGACGAGGAGATCCGCGCCACGCTGGAGATCGCCCAGGCCACCTTCGCGTACGACCTGCCCTGGGGGCTGGACACCCGCATCGGCGAGCAGGGCATGTCCCTGTCCGGCGGCCAGCGGCAGCGGCTCGCCCTGGCCCGCGCGGTGCTCGGCCGGCCCCGGATCCTCGTCCTGGACGACACCCTCTCGGCGCTCGACGTGGAGACCGAGGCCCTGGTCGAGGAGGCGTTGCGCGCCGTCCTCACCGACGCCACCGGCCTCGTCGTCGCGCACCGGGCCTCGACCGTGCTGCTCGCCGACCGGGTCGCGCTCCTGCAGGACGGCACCATCACCCACGTCGGCCGCCACGCGGACCTGCTGGCCGAGGTCCCCGAATACCGGGCGCTCCTCGCGCAGGACGCCGATCTCGACCAGGAGGAGGCACTGCGGTGAGCGTGGAAGCGACCGGGGACGGCTGGCGCGGAGTCGCCGCGGAGGAGCAGGACCATCTCTCCGACCGGGTGTCGCTCCTGCTGCGCACCCGCTCACGCCGGCTGCTCGGCGACCTGCTCCGCCCGCACCGGCGCGGCATGGCGCTGCTGGTCGCGATCATCGTGCTGTCCAGCGCCGCTGGGCTGGCCATCCCGTACCTCGTCGCGGTCGGCATCGACGACGGCATCCCGCCGATGCTGCGCGGCGGCGGGCCCGGGACGCTGTTCGTCATCGTCGCCGCGGTCGTCGCGGCCGCGCTGACCCAGGCGCTCACCCGGCAGGCGTTCCTGCGGCTGTCCGGCCGCATCGGCCAGGACATCCTGCTCGAACTCCGCCGCCGCGTCTTCGACCACTTCCAGCGGCTGTCCCTGTCGTTCCACGAGAAGTACACCTCCGGGCGGGTGATCTCGCGGCTCACCTCGGACGTCGAGGCGATCGCCGAGCTGCTGGCGTCCGGCCTGGACGGGCTGGTCACGGCGGTGCTCACGCTGGTCGGCACCGCGGCCATGCTGCTCCTGCTCGACGCGCACCTCGCCGTGGTCGCGCTGCTGCCGCTGCCCCTGCTGCTGCTGTTCACCCGCTGGTTCCGGCGCCAGTCCAGCGTCACCTACCGCAGGACCAGGGAGACCGTCGCCCTGGTCATCGTCCACTTCGTCGAGTCGATGACCGGCATCCGCGCGGTCCAGGCGTTCCGTAGGGAGCCCCGCAACCAGGAGATCTTCGAGCGGCTCAACCAGGACTACCGCGACGCCAACATGCGGGGCATGCGCCTCGTCGCGGCCTTCATGCCCGGCGTCAAACTGATCGGCAACGTGACCGTGGCCGCGGTCCTGCTGTACGGCGGATGGCTCGCGCTGCACGATGCCGTCACTGTCGGAGTGCTGGCCGCGTTCCTGCTCTACCTGCGCCAGTTCTACGAGCCCATGCAGGAGATCAGCCAGTTCTACAACACGCTCCAGTCGGCGAGCGCGGCGCTGGAGAAGCTGTCCGGGGTGCTGGAGGAGGAGCCCGCCGTCGCCGAGCCCCGCCACCCCGCGGCCCTGCCGTACGCGAAGGGGGCGGTGCGGTTCGAGGCGGTCGAGTTCGCCTACCCGGACGGGCCTCCGATCATCCCGGCGCTCGACCTGGAGCTCCCGGCCGGGCAGACCATGGCGGTGGTCGGCACCACGGGCGCGGGCAAGACCACCCTGGCCAAGCTGATCTCCCGGTTCTACGACCCGGTGGACGGCCGCGTCCTGCTCGACGGGGTGGACCTGCGCGACCTCGACGAGGCCGCGCTGCGCCGCTCGGTGGTCATGGTCACCCAGGAGAACTTCCTGTTCTCCGGCACGATCGCCGAGAACATCAGGTTCGGCCGTCCGGACGCCTCCGACGAGGAGGTGGTCGCCGCCGCCCGCGCGATCGGGGCGCACGCGTTCGTCGCGGCGCTGCCGGACGGCTACGACACCCAGGTCGGCAAGCGCGGCGGCCGGATGTCGGCCGGGCAGCGCCAGCTCGTGGCCTTCGCGCGGGCGTTCCTCGCCGACCCGGCCGTCCTCATCCTCGACGAGGCGACCTCCAGCCTCGATGTGCCGAGCGAGCGGCTGGTCCAGCGGGCGCTGCGCACCATCCTCGCGGACCGGACCGCCGTGATCATCGCGCATCGGCTGTCCACCGTGGAGATCGCCGACCGCGTGCTCGTCATGGAGGGTGGCCGCGTGGTCGAGGACGGCCCGCCGCAGCGGCTGATCGCGGGAGCGGGCCGATTCGCCCGCCTGCATCGCGCCTGGGTCGAGAGCCTCGCCTGACCGTACGCGCCGCGCCTGGGCGGCCGTACGGGAGAGCCGGAGGCGGATGGAGCCGGCGATCCCGGCTCGGTGACTGGTGAAAAAGTGCCCCGGGTGGGACTCGAACCCACACTGTACGGGTTTTGAATCCGCTCCCTCATGCCAATTGGGGTACCGGGGCTTCAATCCGGACACTGTGTGACATGTCCGAACCCGTCGCTCGGAGCTTAGCGGATGAACGATCAACCACAAGCCCCGTGCGTGGTCCTACTGTAGTGGACATCGGTAACCTCTTGTGCGTGACTACGCAGCGGCGAGTGGTGATCGCGGAAGACGAGGCCCTGATCCGCCTCGATCTCAAGGAGATGCTCGAAGAGGACGGCTACGCCGTCGTGGGGGAGGCCGGCGACGGTGAGACGGCCGTCAAGAAGGCCATCGAGCTGCGCCCCGATCTGGTGATCCTCGACGTGAAGATGCCCGTGCTCGACGGGATCTCGGCCGCTGAGCGGATCGTCTCCGAGCGCATCGCGCCCTGCCTCATCCTCACCGCGTTCTCACAGCGCGACCTGGTGGAGCGGGCCAGGGACGCGGGGGCCATGGCCTACCTGGTCAAGCCGTTCACCAAGGGGGACCTCATCCCCGCGATCGAGATGGCGGTCAGCCGCCACGAGGAGATCGCCGCACTGGAGAAGGAGGTCTCCGGACTCTCCGAGCGGCTGGAGACCCGCAAGCTGGTCGAGCGGGCCAAGGGCCTGCTCATGGCGCAGCACGGCTGGACCGAGCCGCAGGCGTTCCGCTGGATCCAGAAGGCGTCGATGGACCGCCGCATGAGCATGCGGCAGGTGGCCCAGATCGTCGTCGACGACGCGGCCGGGAGCTGAGGACGGGGGAGGCTCCGCCCGGCGCTTCACGCGGCGTCGGGTCGTACGCTGCGCCACAGACGGGTCTGTACATGCATAAAAGCACCATCTTGGCGACCGCCCGTCCCCGATAAAAAGCGTAATTAACGTTTTTTGTCGGGTTTGTTACCAGATTGATTTTGGGCTGGAGCGATCTACATAACAAAGCCATAACTGTGATGGGCTCTGTACCGACCTGTGACTTCGCGAGGTTGTACTACCGCTCACGACCCCTCGGCTGACCACTGTCTTGGGGCGGACGCGTATCCGATCCCCAATGGTGGGATCAAGCGAAAGGAAGGCAACCTTGCGATCCACGATCGCTCGCCTCGGTGGCGTCGTCGCTGCCGGTACAGCGCTTGTCCTCGGCCTCGCGGCCTGTGGGAGCGGCACTGAGGAGGCTTCGCCGACCGGTGCTCAGAACGGTGACGGTGCCACCACCCTCAAGATCGGCTTCATGGGCGACCTGACCGGGGCCAACTCCGCGCTGATGATCCCGCCGTCCCAGGGCGCCCAGCTCGCCGTCGACGAATTCAACGCCAAGTCGACCAAGGTCAAGGTCGAGATGGTGAAGTACGACAGCCAGGGTAACCCCGACCAGGCCGTCACCCAGGTCCAGCAGGCCATCACCCAGGACAAGATCACCGCCCTCGTCGGCCCCGGTTTCTCCGGCGAGTCGCGCAACGTCGGCCCCATCCTGGAGCAGGCCAAGATCCCGAGCATCTCCGCGTCGGCGACCAACCCCGCGCTGGCCGACAACGGCTGGAAGTTCTGGCACCGCGTCGTCGCCAACGACGACGTCCAGGGCCCGGCCGTCGCCGAGTTCCTGGTCAAGGCCAAGTCGGCCAAGAAGGCCTTCGTCATCGACGACGCTCAGGAGTACGGCGCCGGCCTCGGTGACGCGGTGGCCAAGGGCTTCGAGTCCCAGGGCGTCAAGGTCGAGCGCGACAAGATCGACCCCGAGGGCTCGGACTACTCCTCGACCGTCACCAAGGTGAAGGCGGCCGCGCCGGAGGTCATCTTCTTCGGCGGCTACTACGCTCCGCTCGGCCGGCTGCTCAAGCAGCTCCGCGACGGCGGCGTGACCGCGGTCGTCTCCTCCGGCGACGGCTCGGTCGACCAGGCGCTCGTCGAGGGCGCGGGCAAGGGCGCCGCCGAGGGCGCGGTCCTCGGCTGCCCCTGCCTCATCCCGTTCGGCTCGGACGTGCCGGAGCTGAAGACCTTCAGCGACAACTACAAGGCGAAGTTCGGCACCGACCCGCTGATCTACGCCACCGAGGGCTATGACGCGATGTCGGCCTTCCTGAAGGCGATCGAGGCGGGCAACACCACCTCCGAGAAGATCAACGAGTACCTCTCGACGATCGACTTCCCGGGTGTCTCCAAGCAGATCAAGTTCAACCCGAACGGTGAGATCGCCGCGAGCGTCATTCACATCTACGAGGTGAAGGACGGCAAGGTGACCTGGCTGGGCGACACCTCGAAGGCTCAGCTGAGCTGAGGCGACGAGTAGCGACCTGAGAACGCTGAGGAGCGGGAGCGACCCCCCGGCTCCCGCTCCTCACTGCCCGGCGACCCCGGTTGCCCCGGTTCGAAAGCGACCACCGTGCTCAACGACTTCATCAGCCAGGTCGGGCCGTCCACAATCGGAGGTCTGGCCAGCGGCGCCATTTACGCCTTGATCGCCCTCGGCTACACGATGGTGTACGGCGTGCTGCGCCTCATCAACTTCGCCCACTCCGAAATCTTCATGATCGGCTCCTTCGCGGCGCTGTTCGTGATCAACTTGATGGGGGTCACGGGCCCGCTCAGCGGGATCGCGCTGGTCGGGACGATGCTCCTGCTCCTGCTGGCCTCCATGGCCGCCTCGGGCGGTGCGGCCGTCGTGCTGGAGCGGGTGGCCTACCGGCCGCTGCGCAGGCGCGGCGCCTCCAGGCTCGCGGCGCTCATCTCCGCGATCGGCGCCTCGATCTTCCTCCAGGAGCTCTTCGCCCTGGTGATCATCCCCGAGGTGTTCGACCGCCCCTCCCAGGGCCGCAACCAGGTCCCCGTCCCGCGGCTCTTCGACCGTGAGACGGTCTTCTCGATCGGCAACACCGACATCAGGAACGACCACCTGTTCATCATCGTCGCCGCCGTGGTGATGATGGTCCTGCTCGACATCTTCGTGAACCGCACCAGGATCGGCCGCGGCATCCGGGCGACCTCCCAGGACCCTGAGACCGCCGTGCTCATGGGCGTGAACATCGACAGCATCATCCGCACCACCTTCCTGGTCGGCGGCGCGATGGCCGGCGTGGCCTCGCTGCTCTACGCCATGGAGTTCGAGAACCTCCGCTTCAACGTGGGCTTCCTGCTCGGCGTCAAGGCGTTCACCGCGGCGGTGCTGGGCGGCATCGGCAACCTACGTGGGGCGCTCCTCGGCGGGCTCATGCTCGGTCTCATCGAGAACTGGGGCTCGATCTTCTTCGGCTCCGAGTGGAAGGACGTCATCGCCTTCTCCGTCCTCGTCCTCGTCCTCCTGTTCCGTCCCACCGGCATCCTCGGTGAATCCCTCCAGCGAGCGCGCGCATGAACGCTAACTCCAACGTCCGATCAGGAAACCCGCTGACGGCCCTCAGGCGGACCGTCGGCGGCTACACCGACGGCGTGCGCGACTGGTGGGCGACGGCCCCCGGTTGGGCCCGCTGGACTGTGTACGCCCTGCTGATCGCGCTCGCGATCGTCGCGCCCAGCGACGCCATCGGGTCGTTCATGTCCCCGCACTCGCACTGGGCGTCGCTGCTGTTCAGCCCGATCGGGACGTACGTCCTGCTGGCGGTGGGCCTGAACGTGGTGGTTGGGCAGGCCGGCCTGCTGGACCTCGGATTCGTCGCCTTCTACGCCATCGGCGCCTACACCATGGCGATCTTCGGCACCAAGTACGGCTGGAACTTCTGGCCGGTGCTCGTGGTCGGCATCTTCATGACGGCGGTGTCGGGCATCATCCTGGGCTCGCCGACGCTGCGGCTGCGCGGTGACTACCTGGCGATCGTCACGCTCGGATTCGGCGAGATCGTTCGGGTCACGGCGCAGAACACCGAGTCCATCGGCGGCTCGCGCGGCATCACCAACATCCCGCACCCGGAGCCCATCTTCGGCGTGGAGTTCTTCCTCGACCCGCTCCCGTACTACTACCTGCTGCTCGCGGCGATCATCCTTGTGGTCATCTTCGCGAAACGGCTGGAACGGAGCCGGGTCGGCCGGGCCTGGGAGGCCATCCGCGAGGACGAGGACGCCGCCGAGCTGATGGGCGTGCCGACGTTCAAGTTCAAGCTGCTGGCCTTCTTCATCGGGGCCATGATCGGCGGACTCACCGGCGTCATCTGGGCCAGCAAGGTCATCGCGATCCAGCCGCCCAACTTCCCGTTCATCCTGTCGGCCACGATCCTGGCCGCCGTGGTGCTCGGCGGCTCGGGCAACCTGCCGGGCGTGATGATCGGCGCGTTCCTGATCGCCTGGCTGCCCGAGCGCTTCCGGGGCTTCGCCGACTACCGGATCCTCATCTTCGGCGCGGCGCTCGTGCTGACGATGGCGCTGCGCCCGGAGGGCCTGCTGCCGCCCCGCCGTCGCCGCTCCATCAGCGGATCCGTCACGAAGCCCGAGACGCCCCCCGCGGGCGGTGACGAGGCCGGCGACGACCGGCCCGCCGAGGAGGTGGCCAAGTGAGCCTGCCGGAAAACGCGAGCTCGCCGGCGAAGACGCTCCTGGAGCTCCGCCAGGTCACCATGCGCTTCGGTGGCGTGCAGGCGCTCGGTGGAGTCGACCTCGCCGTCAAGGAAGGGGAGATCTTCGCGCTCATCGGCCCGAACGGCGCCGGCAAGACCACGGTTTTCAACACGATCACCGGTGTCTACCGGCCGACCTCGGGCGAGGTTGTCTTCGACGGCCAGAAGATCAGCGGCATGAAGCGGTTCCAGGTGACCAAGCGCGGCGTCGCGCGCACCTTCCAGAACATCCGGCTGTTCCACAACATGTCGGCCCTGGAGAACGTCCTGGTGGGCGCGGACGCGCATCACCGGACGGGTGCGGTCGGCGCGGCGCTCGGGCTGCCCTGGCACCGCCGCGAAGAGAAGCGCGGGCGCGAGCGGGCGATGGAACTGCTCGAGTTCGCCGGCATCGCCCACCGCGCCGACGAGACGGCCAAGAACCTGCCCTACGGCGACCAGCGCAGGCTGGAGATCGTCCGGGCACTCGCGACCGAGCCCCAGCTCCTGCTGCTCGACGAGCCCGCCGCCGGCATGAACCCGGCGGAGAAGATCGAGCTGCAGACACTCATCAAGGCCATCCGCGACGCGGGCCGCACGATCCTGCTGATCGAGCACGACATGGCCCTGATCATGGGCATCAGCGACCGCATCGCGGTGCTGGACTTCGGGCAGAAGATCGCTGACGGCCTCCCGGCCGAGGTGCAGAACGACCCGCGGGTCATCGAGGCGTACTTGGGAGCTCCCGCAGATGCTTCTTGAGATTAAGGACATTCACGTCCATTACGGCAAGATCGAGGCTCTCAAGGGCGTTTCGCTGGAGGTCGACGAGGGTGAGATCGTCACCCTGATCGGCGCCAACGGCGCGGGCAAGACCACCACGCTCAAGACCATCTCGGGCCTGCGCGGGCTGTCGTCCGGCAGCATCACGTTCGACGGCAAGGACATCAGCCGCCTGCCCGGGCACAAGCGGGTGCTCGTCGGCATCGGCCAGTCCCCGGAGGGCCGGGGCGTCTTCCCCGGCATGACGGTCACCGAGAACCTCCTCATGGGCGCGTACGCCCGGCGCGGCGACTTCTCCAAGGACCTGGCCGAGGTGTTCGAGCTGTTCCCGCGCCTGGCCGAGCGCAAGGACCAGGCCGGCGGCACGATGTCGGGTGGCGAGCAGCAGATGGTCGCCATCGGGCGGGCGCTGATGAGCAAGCCCAAGGTGCTCCTGCTCGACGAGCCGTCGATGGGACTGGCGCCGATGCTGGTGGCCCAGATCTTCTCGATCATCAAGGAGATCAACACGCGGGGGACCACGGTCCTGCTGGTCGAGCAGAACGCGCAGCAGGCGCTCCAGCTCGCCCACCGGGCGTACGTCCTGGAGACCGGCAGGGTGGTCAAGTCCGCCCCGGCCGCCGAGCTCCTGGACGACCCGCAGGTGCGCGAGGCGTACCTGGGCGGGGCGCTCGGGCAGCACTGACGACGCGACGCGGCGCGGGCCGGCCGGGGGACGCTCACCCGGCCGGCCCTACGCGTGCGCGCGCTCAACGGACCGGCAGCTCGACGCCCTCGGACGGCGTGACCGAGCCGAACGGCGGCGCGCCGAAGAGCCGGACCTTCGTGATCCGCGCGTCCTTCGGCACGTCGAACCACAGGTCGAACTCCGTGCGGACGAAGCTGCCCATCATCATCTCGTCGGGCTGCCGCTTCATCGCTTGCGTGAAGGAGTTGACGTGGAAGACGCGGCCGTCGGAGGCGACGAGGAGCTGGCGCTTGGCCTCGAACTTCTGATTGGTCCGGTCGACGTTCTGCACGACGATCCTGGCGCTGGCGAATTGCCCTTTGGCGTTCCACTCCGCGTGGCTGCCGATCAGACTCGACATGCCGTCCTGGAAGCCGATGAGCCAGAAGCGGGTGGCGCCGTCTGTCACGAGGGAGGGGCGGAGCACGCTCTCGCCGGGGCGGGCGGTCTCGGCCGGGAGTGAGTAGGTGTGCGGGGTCGCGGCTGGTTTCGCCGGCGGATCCGAGCATCCGGTCGTGAGGGCGGTTGTGGTCACGGCGACGACCGCGAGCAGTCCGGCCCGAGCAAACCACGGCATTACCGCACGATAGATCCGCGCCCGGCGTCGGCGCACCGGCATGTGATCAGGCGTATCCGGATCGTTTCCTCGACGCGACCCGGGCGTCTCCGGAGTCGCAGGCGGGGGAGGGCGGGGCGGCGCCGCTTCGTCTCGTCGAGCCCGTGGCGGCCTTTGGGACCGTGCGCAGCTTCCCCGGCTCCGCACGTTGTCTACTCAGCTCGCCACGGGCTCCGAGCCGGACCAGGCTAGCGACGGCACCGCCCGTCGTGCAAAGAAACGGTGCGATCCGTTCCGATCGGATCGGGGACGGCCGTCGGTCAGCCGGCGTCGCGCAGCATGCAGGTGAGTCGCGCGGTGCAGACGCGGCGGCCCTCGTCATCGCTGATCTCGATGTCGTAGGTGGCGAGGCTGCGTCCTCCGTGGACCCGGGTGGCCACCGCCGTGACGTGGCCCGACGTGGCCGAGCGGTGGTGCGTGGCGTTGATCTCGATGCCGACCGCGACCCGTCCGGGCCCCGCGTGCAGCGCCGCCCCCATCGAGCCGACCGACTCGGCCAGCACGCAGGAGGCGCCCCCGTGGAGCAGGCCGTACGGCTGGGTGTTGCCCTCCACGGGCATCCGTCCGATGACCTTCTCGGCGGTCGCCTCCAGGAGCTCGATGCCCATCCGCTCCGGAAGGTGCCCGCGGCTGATCTGGTTGAGGAAAGTCACGGAGTCGTCGGGATTGGTCAGGGTCAAGGGGATGCCTCCTGTACGCAAGAGCCTGCGGTTTCTGTCGTAGATGGAGACTAGGCTGCGGATGTGCCGAACACCGAAGCGACCCCCGACCGTCCGTGCCTGTTGCTCCTGGACGGTCATTCCCTTGCCTATCGCGCCTTCTACGCCCTGAAGGACGCGAATCTGATGACGACGGACGGTCAGCACACGGAAGCGGTGTACGGCTTCACCTCGATGTTGACCAACGTCCTGCGCGACGAGCGGCCGAGCCACGTCGCGGTCTGTTTCGACAGGAGCGAGCCGACCTTCCGGCACGAGGCGTTCGAGGCGTACAAGGCGAACCGGTCCGAGACGCCGGAGGACTTCCGCGGTCAGGTGCAGCTCATCTTCGAGTTGCTCGACGCGCTGCGCGTCCCGCACCTGTCGCTGGCGGGCTTCGAGGCGGACGACCTGATCGCGACGCTCGCCACCCAGGCGTCCGGCGCGGGGATGAACGTACTGATCGTCACCGGTGACCGCGACGCGCTGCAGCTCGTCAACGACAAGGTGACGGTGCTGATGACGCGGCGCGGCATCAGCGACATGACCCGGTTCACCCCCGAGGCCGTGGTGGACAAGTACGGTCTGACTCCGGCGCAGTACCCCGACTTCGCCGCGCTGCGCGGCGACCCGAGCGACAACCTGCCGAGCATCCCCAGCGTGGGGGAGAAGACCGCCACCAAGTGGATCTCCGAGTACGGCTCGCTCGACGAGCTGGTCCGCCGGGCCGACGAGGTCAAGGGCAAGGTCGGCGAGAAGCTCCGCGACCACCTCGGCCAGGTGATCCACAACCGGATGCTGACCGAGCTGCGGCGCGACGTCCCCCTCGACGCCACCCCGGACGCGCTCACCATGGGCGAGTGGGACCGCGAGGAGATCAACAAGCTGCTCGACTCGCTGCAGATCCGCGGCGAGCTGCGTGATCGGCTCTTCAAGACCCTCGGCACGGCCGAGCCCGAGACGAGCGAGGGCTTCGAGGTCGAGGTCACCGTGCTCGGCCCCGGCGAGGTCGGCGGGTGGCTGGCCGCGCTGCCCGAGGGCCGCGCCGGCCTGGAGTTCCGGGGCTCCTACGGCAGCGGCACCGGGCGGCTGGACGGCATCGCCATCGCGGACGGGACGGGCGCCGCCTACATCGACCCCACCCAGCTCACGCCGGAGGACGAGGCGGCCCTCAGCGCGTGGCTCGCCGACGAGTCCCGGCCGAAGGCCGTGCACGACGCCAAGGGCCCGCTGCTCGCGCTGTGGGAGCTCGGCATGGACCTGCGCGGGCTGACCTGCGACACGGCCGTCGCCGCCTACCTGGCGCTGCCGGGGCAGAGCTCGTTCCCGCTCAACGACCTCGTCCTGCGTTACCTGCACCGCGAGCTGCGCAGCGAGGCCGAGACCAACGGCCAGACCAGCCTCTTCGAGGAGGACGACGCGGCCGCGGCCGAGCTGGCGCTGCGGGCCCACGCCGTACGCGACCTCGCCGACGAGCTGGAGGCGCGCCTGTCGAGCCGGGGCGGCACCCGCCTGATCACCGAGGTCGAGCTGCCCCTGATGCGGGTGCTCGCCTCGATGGAGCGGGCCGGCATCGCGGCCGACGGGCAGTACTTCGCCGCGCTCGAAGCGGAGTTCGGCGCGGCGGTCAAGCAGGCGGTGGAGGCGGCGCACGCCTCGGTGGGCGAGCAGTTCAACCTCGGGTCGCCCAAGCAGCTCCAGGAGATCCTCTTCGTCCGGCTGAACCTGCCCAAGACGAAGAAGACCAAGACCGGCTACACCACCGACGCCGACGCGCTGACCTGGCTGGCCGGCCAGACCGACCACGAGCTGCCGACGATCATGCTGCGGCACCGCGACCAGATGAAGCTGCGCATCACCGTCGAGGGCCTGATCAAGGAGATCGGCGACGACGAGCGCATCCACACCACGTTCAACCAGATCAAGGCGGCGACCGGGCGGCTCAGCTCGGAGAAGCCCAACCTGCAGAACGTGCCGATCCGCACCGCCGAGGGCCGCCGGATCCGCAAGGGCTTCGTCGTGGGGGCGGGCTACGAGACGCTGCTCACCGCCGACTACAGCCAGATCGAGCTGCGGATCATGGCGCATCTGTCCGGCGACGAGTCGCTGATCGCGGCCTTCGAGTCCGGCCACGACTTCCACCAGGCGACCGCGGCGCGGGTCTTCGACCTCCCGCCCGAGCAGGTGGACGCCGACCTGCGCGCCCGGATCAAGGCGATGAACTACGGGCTGGCCTACGGCCTGTCCGACTTCGGGCTGTCCGGCCAGCTCGGCATCCCGGTCGCGGAGGCGCGCGCGCTCAAGGACGAGTACTTCCAGGAGTTCGGCGGGGTCCGCGACTACCTGGAGGAGGTCGTCTCCCGGGCCCGCACGGACGGGTACACCGAGACCATCCTCGGGCGGCGTCGTTATCTGCCGGACCTGACCAGCGACAACCGGCAGCGCCGCGAGATGGCGGAGCGGATGGCGCTGAACGCGCCGATCCAGGGCTCCGCGGCGGACGTCATCAAGGTGGCGATGCTCGACGTGCAGCGGGCGATCGAGGGCATGCGCTCGCGGATGCTGCTCCAGGTGCACGACGAGCTCGTCTTCGAGGTCGCCCCCGGCGAGCTGGAGGAGCTCAAGCGCGTCGTGGTCGAACACATGTGCGGCGCGTTCCAGTTCCGCGTCCCGCTCGACGTGTCCGTGGGCGTCGGCCCGACCTGGGAGGACGCCGGTCACTGAACAGGCTCCTCGCGGCCTGAGATTGCCTGCGATTCACCCGGAATTCGGGCAGAGATGACCTTCTGCGATTTTGCCGCAGTATGGTCAAATCATTGTGCGGAAACTTGCTCGGGTGACAGTGGTCGCCAACGCGGCGGTGATCGCGGTGGGGCTGGTGGCGCTGATGCTGCTGCCCCCCGCAGGAGATGACGAGTCCGGGGAGAGGAGGATCCCGGCCAGGGCGGCCCCTGCGCCGGCGAGTGAACCCGACCCGCCTCCGCCGGTCGTCGCGACCGTGGAGTCCGCCCGCGCGGTTGGCGCGAACGAGCTCGGCCTGGTGCCGGTGATCATGTATCACCGGCTGCTGAAGAAGCGGATCGCGTCCATCGACCGGACGCCCGCCCAGCTCCGGGCCGAGCTGGTGAAGCTGGCCAAGGCGGGCTACGTGCCGGTCACGGCGGCGGAGTTCGCCAGCGGCAGGATCGACATCCCGGCCGGAGCGCACCCGGTCGTGCTCACCTTCGACGACGGGCACCCCTCGCACTTCGCGCTGGACGCCGACGGCCGACCCAAGCGCGACACCGCGGTCGGGGTCATCTACGAGGTCGCGGAGAAGTACCCGGACTTCCGTCCCGTCGCGACCTTCTGGGTGAACCGCGCGCCGTTCGGGCTGCCGGACCGGGCGCAGCAGGAGGCGGCGGTGAAGTGGCTGGTGGACCACGGTTTCGAAGTGGCCAACCATACCTATACGCATCCTGACCTGCGCCGGCTGTCCACCAAGGGGGCGGCCGAGCAGATCGTCAGGCAGGAGCGGCTGCTGAAGAAGCTGGGCGCCCCGCCGTCCACCACGATGGCCCTGCCGTACGGCTCCCGCCCGCGCAAGGCGAAGATCGCCCGCGAGGGGAAGTGGGACGGCACGCGTTACCGCTTCGACGGCGTCTTCCTCGCCGGGGCCGAGCCGTCGGTTCCGCCGTACGCGAAGAGCTTCGACAGCACCGCGATCTGGCGCATCCAGTCCAACGGCAAGCAGGGAGAATGCCGCCGCTGGTGCTCGGCCTACTGGCTGGGGTGGCTGAACGAACACCCCAAGGAGCGCTACACGTCGGATGGGGATCCTGAGCACATCTCCATACCGAAGAGGCTTCGAGGTAATATCATTTCAAAGGCGGCGAAAAAGGTCATCGCTTACTAGTGCTGCGGCCGGATTGACCTGGGACGCGTCGTCTCATATGCTGATCGCTGCGCTGTGGGTTCGCGTGCGCCTCGGACGGAGCGGGCTCACACTCGATCATCCATCGCCATGGTTGAACGGAAAAAAAGCCCACCGCGCCTTGGTCACAACGACATCTGTCCGGTTCGGAGCAATTCCACACATGACGAGCAGCACTGAGGCCACCTCGAGCACCCCGCAGGTAGCGGTCAACGACATCGGTTCCGAGGAGGCCTTCCTCGCCGCGATCGACGAGACCATCAAGTACTTCAACGACGGCGACATCGTTGAAGGCACCGTCGTCAAGGTCGATCGAGACGAGGTCTTGCTCGACATCGGCTACAAGACCGAGGGTGTCATCCCTTCGCGTGAGCTCTCGATCAAGCACGATGTCGATCCTGCCGACGTCGTCGAAGTCGGCGAGCACGTCGAGGCCCTTGTCCTCCAGAAGGAGGACAAGGAAGGCCGCCTCATCCTGTCCAAGAAGCGCGCGCAGTACGAGCGGGCCTGGGGCACGATCGAGAAGATCAAGGACGAGGACGGCATCGTCACCGGCACCGTCATCGAGGTCGTCAAGGGTGGTCTCATCCTCGACATCGGCCTCCGTGGCTTCCTGCCGGCGTCCCTGGTCGAGATGCGTCGCGTCCGCGACCTGCAGCCGTACGTCGGCCGCGAGCTCGAGGCCAAGATCATAGAGCTGGACAAGAACCGCAACAACGTGGTTCTTTCCCGCCGCGCGTGGCTGGAGCAGACCCAGTCGGAGGTCCGCCAGACCTTCCTCAACACCCTGCAGAAGGGTCAGGTCCGCAAGGGCGTCGTCTCCTCGATCGTCAACTTCGGTGCGTTCGTGGACCTCGGCGGCGTCGACGGACTGGTCCACGTCTCCGAGCTTTCCTGGAAGCACATCGACCACCCGTCCGAGGTTGTCGAGGTCGGCCAGGAGGTCACCGTCGAGGTTCTCGACGTCGACATGGAGCGCGAGCGCGTCTCCCTCTCGCTCAAGGCGACGCAGGAAGACCCGTGGCAGCAGTTCGCCCGCACCCACCAGATCGGCCAGGTCGTTCCGGGCCGCGTCACCAAGCTGGTGCCGTTCGGTGCGTTCGTCCGGGTCGAGGAGGGCATCGAGGGCCTGGTCCACATCTCCGAGCTGGCCGAGCGCCACGTGGAGATCCCGGAGCAGGTCGTTCAGGTCGGCGACGAGATCTTCGTCAAGATCATCGACATCGACCTGGACCGCCGCCGCATCTCCCTCTCGCTGAAGCAGGCGAACGAGGGCGCGCTGGGCGCCGACGTCGAGTTCGACCCCACGCTGTACGGCATGGCGGCGACCTACGACGACCAGGGCAACTACATCTACCCGGAGGGCTTCGACGCCGAGACCGGCGAGTGGCTCGAGGGCTTCGACAAGCAGCGCGAGGAGTGGGAGCGGCAGTACGCCGAGGCCCAGGCCCGCTTCGAGGCCCACAAGTCGCAGGTCGAGAAGGCCCGCGCGGAGGAGGCGGAGGCCAGCGAGGCCGCCCCGTCGACCTACTCCGGCGAGACCACCGGCGCGGCTCAGACCGGTGGCGCGCTCGCCTCGGACGAGGCGCTCGCCGCCCTGCGCGAGAAGCTGGCCGGAGGCCAGAGCTGATCGCTCAGGACGTGAGGTAAGCACACGGAAGGCCCCGCTTCGGCGGGGCCTTTTCGCGTCCGTGCCCCTCGCGTCCGCGCTTCGTGTCTGCATACCCGGCACCAGAGGACCGGTCGGTCCGCCTCAGCCTCCACCCCGATGCCGCCGGAGCGGGGCCGATAGGGTGCCCCCGTGATGGACATAGAGAGGGCGTCACCCGAGGACGCGGGCGAGATCCTCACCCTGCAGCGCGCGGCGTACGTGACCGAGGCTCAGATGTACGGCGACCCCTTCATCGCCCCTCTCGTCGAGTCGTACGAGCAGCTTCGCCGGGCGATCGAGACCGGCGTGGTGCTCAAGGCCGTCGAAGGCGCCCGCGTCGTCGGGTCGGTGCGCGGCAGGCTGCCGGACCCCCTTGGGCAGGAGGGTGTCCAGGCACGGACCGGACGGCGCGAGGCGCCCCTATCCGGCCCCACGTGCCTCGTGGCCCGCCTCGTCGTCGCCCCCGACCGGCAGGGCAGCGGCATCGGCACCGCGCTGCTGGAGGCGCTGCACGAGGCGGTCCCGGAGGCCGTCGCCTTCGACCTGTTCACCGGGCACCTTTCGGAGGGCAACCTGCGGCTGTACCGCCGCCTGGGATACCGCGAAACACGCCGGGAACGGGTGCAGGACCACCTCACGCTGATCCACATGCGGCGTGCGGCGTCGCCGTGCTGACCGTCCGGCGCCCGCGCGTCCGACGTGTGGCCCGGCGGTCGATATGGGGCGCCTGCCGGATATGGCGGGGTCCCGATAGGCTGCGGGCGTGATGAAGGTGGGTCTCACGGGCGGCATCGGGTCGGGTAAGAGCGAGGTCTCCCGGCGCCTCGCGGAGCACGGGGCGATCGTCATCGACGCCGACAAGGTCGCCCGCGAGGTGGTGGAGCCCGGCACCGAGGGGCTCAAGGAGATCGTCGAGGCGTTCGGCGAGGACGTGCTCCGCCCGGACGGCAGCCTCGATCGGGAGCGGCTCGGCGCCATCGTCTTCACCGACGCCGGCCAACTGGCCGTGCTGAACGGGATCGTCCATCCGAAGGTCGGCGCGCGGGTGCAGGAGCTCCAGGACGCCGCGCCGCGGGACGCGATCGTGGTGTACGACGTCCCGCTGCTCGCGGAGAACGGGCTCGCGCCGATGTACGACCTCGTCGTCGTCGTGGACGCGTCGGATGAGACCCGCCTGGAGCGGCTGACGCGGATGCGGGGCATGTCCGAGCCGGACGCGCGGGCGCGCATCGCCGCGCAGGCCACGCGGGAGGACCGCCTGAAGGTCGCCGACGTGGTGATCGCCAACGAGGGGCCGCTGGAGGACCTCGACGCCCGGGTCGCCGAGCTGTGGGAGGACCTGCGCGCCAGGGCCGCCTGACCCGCGGACCCCGGGGGCGCGGAACGGGCCCATGCCTGGGCTGCGCGCCGTCGACTCGGGGCGGGGCCGTCGTCGTGCGGGCGGTGGGGCGGGCCCGAGGCGAGAAATGTCGGTGGCCCGGCGTAGGTTATGCAGACGTGAGGCCCGTAACCGACCTGCAGCGTAAAGTGGCACCCTTCGAGGTGATCACCGAGATGACGCCGTCCGGCGACCAGCCCACCGCGATCGCGGAGCTGGAGCGCCGGGTTAAGGGGAAAGCCAAGGACAATGTCCTCCTCGGCGCCACCGGCACCGGCAAGACCGCGACCGTCGCCTGGCTGATCGAGCGCTTGCAGCGACCGACGCTCGTCATGCAGCCGAACAAGACGCTCGCCGCACAGTTCGCGAACGAGCTGCGCGAGATGCTGCCGAACAACGCTGTCGAATATTTCGTGTCGTACTACGACTACTACCAGCCCGAGGCGTACGTTCCGCAGAGCGACACCTACATCGAGAAGGACTCCTCGATCAACGAGGAGGTCGAGCGGCTGCGCCACTCCGCGACCAACTCGCTGCTGACCCGCCGCGACACGGTCGTGGTGGCGTCGGTGTCCTGCATCTACGGCCTCGGCACCCCGCAGGAGTACGTCGATCGCATGGTCCGGCTCAAGGTCGGCCAGGAGGTCGAGCGCGACCAGCTCCTCCGCAGGCTCGTCGACATGCAGTACGCGCGCAACGACCTGTCCTTCACCAGAGGCACCTTCCGGGTGCGCGGCGACACGATCGAGATCATCCCGCAGTACGAGGAGCTCGCCGTCCGGATCGAGATGTTCGGCGACGAGATCGAGAAGCTCGCCACGCTGCACCCGCTGACCGGCGAGGTCATCACCGAGGACGAGGAGCTGTACATCTTCCCGGCCTCGCACTACGTCGCCGGGCCGGAGCGGATGGAGCGGGCGATCCGCGACATCGAGGCGGAGCTGACCGAGTCACTCAGCCGGATGGAGCAGCAGGGCAAGCTGCTGGAGGCGCAGCGGCTGCGCATGCGCACCACGTACGACATCGAGATGATGCGCCAGATCGGCACCTGCTCCGGCATCGAGAACTACTCCCGCCACATCGACGGCCGGGAGCAGGGCAGCGCGCCGAACACGCTGCTCGACTACTTCCCCGAGGACTTCCTGCTCGTCCTGGACGAGTCGCACCAGACCGTGCCGCAGATCGGCGCGATGTACGAGGGGGACGCCTCGCGCAAGCGCACGCTGGTCGAGCACGGGTTCCGGCTGCCGTCGGCGATGGACAACCGTCCGCTCAAGTGGGAGGAGTTCCTGGAGCGGATCGACCAGACGGTCTACCTGTCGGCCACGCCGGGGCCGTACGAGCTGGGCCGGTGCAAGGGTGACGTGGTCGAGCAGGTCATCCGCCCGACCGGGCTGGTCGACCCGGAGGTCGTCGTCAAGCCGACCAAGGGGCAGATCGACGATCTGATGCACGAGATCCGGGTGCGCACCGAGAAGGATGAGCGCGTCCTGGTCACCACGCTGACGAAGAAGATGGCCGAGGACCTCACCGACTATCTCCTGGAGAACGGCATCCGCGTGCGCTACCTGCACAGCGAGGTGGACACCCTCCGGCGGATCGAGCTGCTGCGCGAGCTGCGCATGGGCGAGTTCGACGTGCTGGTCGGCATCAACCTGCTCCGTGAGGGCCTCGACCTGCCCGAGGTGTCGCTGGTGGCCATCCTGGACGCCGACAAGGAGGGCTTCCTGCGCTCGGAGACCTCGCTGATCCAGACGATCGGCCGCGCCGCGCGGAACGTCTCCGGCCAGGTCCACATGTACGCCGACAAGGTCACGCCCAGCATGGAGCGGGCCATCGAGGAGACCAACCGGCGGCGGGCCAAGCAGATGGCCTACAACGAGGCGAACGGGATCGACCCCCAGCCGCTGCGCAAGAAGATCGCCGACATCCTGGACAGCCTGGCCAGGGAGGACGCGGACACCGCCCAGCTGCTCGGCGGCGGAGGGCGCCAGCAGTCGCGCGGCAAGGCTCCGGTGCCCGGGCTCGCGTCGCGTCCGGCGGGGCAGCACGCCAAGGCGATCGCCGGGGAGATGCCCCGGGCCCAGTTGGAGTCCCTGGTCGAGTCGCTCACCGAGCAGATGCACACGGCCGCGGCCGACCTGCAGTTCGAGGTGGCCGCGCGGCTGCGTGACGAGATCAAGGAGCTCAAGCGCGAGCTCCGTGACATGCGCGAGGCCGGGGTGAAGTAACCGCTCCGGCACGCCGCCCCGCCGGGCGGCCGACCACGGCTCCCGGCGGGTGCCCCACCGAGATGGGCTGCGAGTGTGCGACACGCCGTGGACGGCCGTCCACGGCCTTGCCAGGGGCGACCGGCCGCCCGCGACCGGTCACGGCGTTGCCCTGGGGGCGACCGGGGCGAGCGCTGAGAGCGGGACGGTACCCGTACCGCGACGGGGTGCGGCTGGTTCGGTGTGGGGCGGTCTCAGGTGGGCTGCGCCGCACGGGCGGCCCGGCGGGAGGCGCGATGGCGGCGCACCCGGCGGACCAGGCGCCAGCCGACGAAGGCGAGCACCGCGACCGCAACGATGACCAGCACCGGCAGGAAGATCGCGATGAGGCTCATGCCCAGCGCGCCCGCGTCCTCGACCGTGCTGATCACCGGCGCGCCCACGCCGGCCGTGGTGACGTTCACCACCGGGCGGGCACTCGCCTTGATCGCGTGGACGACGAGGGCGACGGCGATGCCGAGGACCCACCCGACGGCGGGATGCTCCGCCATCCAGGCCGAGTTGTCCAGCTCGGCGGCGGCCGCCGTGGCACTGAAGACCACTCCGCCGGACGCGGGTCGTACGGCGGTCTGGATGATGTCGTTGACGTGATCGACGACCGGCACCTTGTCGAGCACGATCTCCGCGACCAGGAGGACGGCGACGATCAGCAGGACCCAGCCGTTGGAGAGCCACTCGTAACCCTGCGGCAGCCGTACGGCGTCGGTGAAGTGGGCGGCCAGCCCGACGACGAGCAGCGGGATATAGGCATTCAGCCCCGCGGCGGTAGACAGGCCGAGCCCGGTGAGTGCGGCGAACATCACCCCTCCAACGAACGTGTCCGCGTGCCGGTGCCTGGTGCGGCGCGGAAATCCGGCAGGGGTCCATCATCCCCGGTCCGCGCACAACCCGGCGCGGCCGCCGGCAGGAGGCCGGCGGCCGTAGCGGTTGGCGGGCGCCTCATCCGCTCGTGGCGCGATGCGAAGCGGGCCTCACCTGCTTGTGGCGGGACGCAAAGGGGGAAGGTCGAAGTCGTCGTTCCGCATCCGCAGCAGCGCGTACGAGGCCCCGGCGAAGCCGGCCGCGGCGACCAGCAGGCCGACGCCCTGGGCCACGTGGCCGGGGAGGAACGGGTGGGTGAAGCCGCCCACCGCCAGGGCGAATCCTGTCCAGGCCGGGGCGACGCGGCTGCGCCACAGCGCGAGGCCCAGCAGGAGCAGGCCGATGACGATGCCCACGATGAACAGCAGGCCTGCCACCATCTGCACCGGATCGTTCTCCAGCACATCGTCGGAGAGCTTGGTCATGGCGCCCACGTCGAGTCCCGACCGGACGGTGTAATACGCGAGCGGGCCGCCACCGGTGATCAGCGCGATCCCGGAGAAGGAGCCCAGCAGCGAGATGAACGCACCGAACGAGGTGAGCCTCGGGGCGCCGCGACGGGCCGCCCAGATGACCGCGAACGTGGCGGCCGGGAGTCCGACGACGAAGACGGCCCCGGCCAACCTGAGGACGTCCAGGAGCTGCTGATCGGCCGCGTAGGCCGTCACCGTCTCGGCGAAGGAGGCTCCTCCGTCGATCGGGTTGAGCAGGTAGTACACGGCCTGCGCGAGCATGGGCAGTGGCGCGATCACCGCGAGAAGGACGCGCCAGAAGCCGCGCACATCGTGCGGCCGCGCGGTGGGCGACGTGCGGTCGCTCGTCGTCGCCGGGTCGGGCCGGGTGCCGGGGTGCATGGTGTCCTCCGAGGGGTGTCGTTCGTCCTGCGGTTCCCTGCGCTTCGGAGCTTGGCGGGCGCTCGCCCCCGCCGTCGTGGGCGCCGGCCCCCGGATCGGTCCCAGATGCTCCCGGACGAGATGGGAGTACACACCCATGGTCATCGGGGCGGGCGGCCCCGATGATTGGCGCATGGCGGTGAAACGAGCCGGACCTGTCGCGGCGGTCGCGGTCACGGGTCTCCTGGACACCGCGAGCTGGGGGGCGTGGTTCGCGGGCGGTCTCAGCGTGGCCGACGCGGCGGGGGCGTACCTGCTGACCAACACCGCCATGTCGGTGACGTTCACCGCCTTCGGCGCGCTGGTGCTGGCCCACCGGCCGCGGCATCGGATCGGGCTGCTCTTCGTGGCCTACGGCGCCTGCTACACCGTGAGCGTGGCCTGCCTGGGCCTGCTGTCGGGAGTCTTCGCGCTGTCGCCCGGATGGGAGCGGGCCGTCGACCTCGTCGGCATCACCGTGTGGATCCCGGCGCCGGTGGTCTGCCTGCCCCTGATCCTGCAGCTCTTCCCCGACGGTCGCCCGCTGTCCCCCCGGTGGCGCCCGCTGGCGGCGGTGACGCTCGCGCTGACCCTGCTCGCCCCGGCGGTGACGTTGCGGCCGGGCGGCGACGCGGGCGACCCGACGGCCGATCACAGCCCGCTGCTGCCCGCGGCCGTGGGGCGGGTGGCGGCGGCCCTGGTGCCCGTGTTCGTCGCCGCCGCGGCTCTGGTGCTGCTGGGCAGCCTCGTCGCGCTCGGGCTGCGCGCCCGGCGGTCGGGCGGCGCGGAGCGGCTGCAGGTGATGTGGCTGCTGTGGGCGGTGGTGCTGTTCGTGGTGCTGAACCTGCAGCGCATCGTCACCACCGACGGCCCGGTCCTGTTCCTGCTCACCCTGCCGCTCGTCCCGGCGGCGGCCACGGTGGCGATCGTGCGCCACCAGCTCTACGACATCCGGCTGATCGTCAACCGCTCCCTGGTGTACGGCCTGCTCACCGTGGGCGTGGTGGGGGCGTACCTCGGCATCGTCGCGGGCCTGGCCCCGCTGGCCCGAGAGTGGCTGTCGGCCAGCCCGCTGGTGGCGACCGGCGTGATCGCGGTGACGTTCGCGCCGGCGAGGTCCGCCCTGCAGTCCTTCGTGGACCGGCTCATGTACGGGCGGCGGCGCGACCCGGCCGAGGCGGCCGCGCGGGTGGGGGCGCGCCTGGCGACGGGGCTGGACGGCGTACTCAACGCGGTCTGCGAGGCGCTGCGGCTGCCCTACGCCGCCGTCAGGTCGGACGGTCGCCTGATCGCGGCGTGCGGCAGCCCCACGCCGGCCTGGCACGTGGTGGCCCTCGAGGTGGCCGAAGGAGAGAAGGCCGACCTGCTCGTCGGCCTCCGGGCGGGCGAGGCACGGTTGTCCACCGTCGACCGGCGCGCTCTCGACCTGCTGGCCGCGCCGGTCGGCCTCGCTCTTCAGGCCGTACGCCTGTCGGAACGCCTGCGCGAGTCCCGCAGGCACATCGTGGCGGCCAGGGAGGAGGAGCGGCGGCGGCTGCGCCGGGACCTGCACGACGGCCTGGGCAGCGCGCTGGCCGCGGTCACCCTGAAGGCCGACGCCGCGCACAACCTGTTGCGGAGCGATCCGGAGCACTGCGGACGGCTGCTGCTCGACCTGCGCGACGACCTCGCCGACGCGATCGCGGACATCCGGAGGCTGGTCTACGACCTGCGCCCGCCCGATCTGGACGAGTTGGGGCTCGCCGGAGCGCTGCGGCAGCGCGCCCAGCAGTCCTGGCGTCGCGACCAGGCCGGGTTCGTGGTCACCGTGGACATCCCCGACGACCTGCCGTCGCTGCCCGCCGCCGTCGAGGTCGCCGCGTACCGGATCGCCACCGAGGCGGTCACGAACGCCCTGCGCCACAGCCGGGCGAACACCTGCGAAGTCTCGCTGCGCGCCGACGGCGCGCTGCACCTGGAGATCCGCGACAACGGCGCCGACGCCTCCGGCGCGTGGTCCCACGGCGTGGGCCTGCGCTCGATGCGCGAGCGCGCCGCGGAGCTGGGCGGCACGCTCACCGCCGGACCGACCAACCAGGGGGGACTCGTCCACGCCCTGCTGCCATTGGAGGGCGTATGACCGTGGACGGCACGATCCGCATCGTCGTTGTGGACGATCACCCGCTGATGCGTGAGGGGCTGCGCGCCCTGGTCGCCTCCCTGCCCGACATCGACGTGGTCGGCGAGGCCGGAGACGGTGCGTCCGCCCGGCGTGAAGCCCTGCTCGCCGCCCCCGACGTCGTGGTCATGGACCTGCACATGCCCGGGACCAACGGGGTGGAGGCGACCAGGGCGATCCTGCGGAGCGCGCCCGCGACCCGGATCCTGGTGCTGACCATGTTCGAGGACGACGAGTCGGTCTTCGGGGCAATGCGGGCCGGCGCCTCCGGATACCTGGTCAAGGGGGCGCGGCAGGAGGAGATCGTCCGCGCGATCCGCTCCGTCGCCGCGGGGCAGGCTGTCTTCGGCCCGAGCGTCGCGCGCCGGATCATCGACTTCTTCGCCGGCGCGCCGCGGCCGGCACCGGCCGCCGAGCCCTTCCCCGAGCTGACCGCGCGCGAGCGCGAGGTCCTCGACCTGATCGCCGCGGGCCATTCGAACTCCGCGATCGCGCGGCACCTCGTCATCAGCGTCAAGACCGTCAGCAACCACATCTCGGCGATCTTCGCCAAGCTACGGGTCGCCGACCGGGCCGAGGCCATCGTCCGTGCCCGCCAGGCCGGACTCGGTACGCGATCACGCCAAGGAGATTCCTGACCGGGCGGGTAGCGGAAGCGGGTACCGCGTGGGCGCCGCCCGGGGGCGACCCGTAATTTCCGGCGGTCGCGAATGCGCACGCCGCACGTATTGCGCTCACGGGATCGGGTTGCAATGCTCTCCGACAGGATAGGCGCAGAAGGCTGGAATCGGATCGATGGCGGATATCGGTGGGCGGGAACGTCCCGCGCCCGGCGCGCCATTGGAATTACGGCTGAGTCGCATCGCCATTTTGATCCTGGTGATTTCCATCTTCTCGCGATCCATGCTCGTGCTGGTCTCCCAGGGGCCGCCGGCGCGGCGGATCATCGGCCTCGCGCTCTGCGTGGCCGTCATCACGCTGTACGTCCTGGCCACCACCATGGTGCCGCCCAGGTGGGCGCACCGCTGGGCGGTCGGCGCCATGGCCGTGCTCGCCTACTGCCCGCTGCCGTTCCTCGGTGCGTGGTGGACGACCGTGGTGCCCTTCCTGGCCTCGATGGCCCTGGGGTTGCTCCGCCGGCCGTACTCCTTCGTGGTGTTCGCCGTGGTGGTCGTTGCGGAGTTCCCTGTGGCGCTGCTCCTGGGCGACGCTCCGCCCGCCGCCCTCTACACGGCTCTCCTGGTCGTGGTGGTCGCGTTGCCCCTCTACGGGCTCACGCGTTTCGCGGAGACGGCGCGGACGCTGTACGAGACCAGGGCGGAACTGGTCGCGGCCGAGGTGGACGGCCAGCGCGCCAGGATCGCCGGCGAACTCCAGGCGCTGCTGGGGGAGCGGCTGGGCGACATCGGCACCCGTGGTGCCCGGGCGCTGGCCCAGGTGGACGGCGATCCCGAGCGGCTGCGCGAGGAACTCTCCGGCATGTTGACCCTGGCCCGTGCCGTGCAGCGGGAGATGCGGGAGTTCGCGCATCGGGAGCAAATGTCGGAATCGGGAACGGATGATTATCCGAAATGATGAATATCACGACATATGAGTGTTAGTTGCTTCTGGTGGTAATTGTCGGATAGCGCGAATCTGGTCACGCAAGGGCAGCGGGGCGGCGGAGCCTGACGACTTGATCATTGTCACCTCGCGCGGGTCGGCGCTCACCGCGTGGACCGTGGGATCCGGCGGCTCCTGACGGCGAAGCCGCAGGCGGTGCCGCGCGAACCCGGAGGTGAGGATGGGCGAGACGGTGATCGAGGTCGCCGGCCTGCGGAAGCGCTACGGCGGCTTCACCGCCGTCGACGGGATCTCGTTCGAGGTGATGAGGGGCGAGGTGTTCGCGCTGCTCGGCACGAACGGCGCGGGCAAGACGACCACGATCGAGATACTCGAGGGGTACCTCAAGCCATCCGGCGGGACCGCCACGGTTCTCGGCCACGACCCGTCCGACCGCCGGGCGCTGCGCGCCAGGACCGGCCTGGTCCTGCAGGAGTCCGGTCTGTTCGGAGAGCTGTCGGCGGCGGAGACGGTGGACGCCTGGCGCCGGTTCACCTCCGGTGCGCGGAGCACTGACGAGCCGCTCGACATGGTGGGGCTCACCGATCGGTCGCGTACCAGGGTCAAAGACATGTCCGGCGGCGAGAAGCGCAAGCTGGACATCGCTCGCCGTCCTGGGCCGTCCGGAGTTGCTGTTCCTCGACGAACCGACTTCGGGCCTCGACGCCGAGGCCCGCCACCGGGTACGCGACCTCGTCGCCGACCTTGCCGCGGGCGGGACCAGCGTGCTGCTGACCACGCACTATCTGGAGGAGGCGCAGGACCTCGCCGCCAGGGTGGCGATCATGGACAAGGGCCGGATCGTGGCCTACGGCACGATGGCCGAGGTGCTCGGCCGAGGCACGGGGCGGGTCGCCTTCGAGTTGCCCGAGGGCGTGCGGCCGGACGGCCTGTCCCTCGGCCTGGAGGCCACCCTGACGAGCCAGGGACGGCGCTGCGTGGTCGTCACGCCCGACCCGGAGGCCGTGGCGCACACCGTGCTCGCCTGGGCCCATGCGCACGGCGTCAAGATCACCGGCCTGGACGTCCGCCAGGCCACCCTGGAAGAGGTCTTCCTCGACATCGCCGATCCGGCCCGACGGGAGGCACGGCAGTGAAGGCGTACACGCTCTCCCAGTTCCTGCTCCGCCAGAAGATCTTCTGGCGGACCCCGGCCTCCGTCGTCGTCGCGTTCGGCCTGCCGCTGCTGTTCGGGGGGTTGATGCCGCTCATCATGCCGGACGGCGAGGTGGGCGGCGCGACGATGAGTGTCTACATGGTCACCGGAGTCATCGTGATGGTGGTGGCGATGACCGGGTTCCTGAATCTGGTGGAGGCGCTCGTCGGCAGGCGGCAGGCGCTGATACTCAAGCGGCTGCGTGGCACTGAGCTGCCCGACCTGGCCATCTTCGGCGGGGAGATCCTCACGGTGATCGCGGTCGGCCTCCTTCAGCTGGTGCTGCTCATCGCCATGGCGAAGCTGCTGCACGGCATCGACCTGCCGGCCGATCCCGCCCTGCTCGTGGTCACCCTGATCGCCGGGCTGGCGGTGTTCGCCGCGCTGGCCGTCGCCGCGAGCGGCCGCGTCCCCGGACAAGGGACGACCGTAATGGTGAGCATGCCGGTACTGCTCCTCACGATCGGCTTCTCCGGGTTCGCGTACCCGGTCTCGGAGTTCCCCGGCTGGCTGCGCGCGGTCGCCGCCGTCCTGCCGATCACGCCGATCGCGCAGGGGGTACGCACCGCCTACGTCGGCCGGGACTTCGTGCACCAGACAGGCTCGGCCGTCCCACCCGAGGTCGGCGTGCTGGAGGGATTCCAGGTCATGGGGTCCGGCTGGCTGGTGCTGGCCGCGTGGCTGGTCGCCGCGCTGTGGGCCGGGAAGAGGTGGTTCAGGTGGGAGCCCCGGCGCGGCTAACCGCGGCCGGCCCCCTCGGCGCGGGCGGTTGATCGAGAAGGCGGGCTTTGTCACGATTGGGGATACGTCGTGGCCTACCCGGACGTCCGGAGACTTCTGTGGCAGAGGAACAACGGCCCGCCTCCGCGAACGATGCGCAGATCAGGCGGCTGACGGGGGTGGTGATCGCGGTCACCGCGGTCCTGTGGAGCACCGTGCCCGTCACCTACCTGCTCGCCGGCGGGGGGCTGCCCGCCTTGGCCGCCGGCGCGATCCTGTCCGGTCTGCTGGTGCTCTACGGCCGGGCCGTCCATCGCCACGTCGCGGGGGTGCCCCAGGGGCGGGCGCGGGTGTGGGCTCTCTGTGCGATCGTGGCCGTCGTCTACGGCCTCTGGCCGGTCTTCACGGAGATGTGGATCTACATGCCGAGCATCGCCGGGGCCGCGGCGATGCTGATGCTGCCGGTCCGCGGCGCCGCCGCCATGCTCGTGGGAGTGACGTTGGCGCAGGTCATCGGATTGGCGCTGCTGGGAAAGGGGCCGGCCGAGGTGCTCTTCGGCACGGTCAACGTGCTCGCCACGGCTGTCGTCCAGTTCGGGGTCGTCCACTACGCCCGGTTTGTACGGGAACTGCGTGAACTGCGGAACTCGCTCGCCGAGGCGGCGCTCTGCCAGGACCGCCTTCGCGTGGCGCGGGAGCTGCACGACCTGCTCGGGCAGACTCTGACCTCGATCACGCTGAGGTTGGAGCTGGCGCTCGCGCTGGTGGACGTGGATCGGAGCCGGGTCCGCCCGGAGCTCGAGGCGATGATGGAGATCACCCGCGACGCGCAGACCGAGGTGAAGGGCGTGGTGGACACGCGGTCGAACCTCGACCTCGGGGCGGAGCTGTCCGCGGCGGTCGCCCTGCTGAACCTCACCGGCGACATAGAGGTGGCCGGCGAGGCCGCGCGAGGCGACCGGGTGGTGTCCCAGGCGCTCGCGACGCGGCCGGACGTCGCGGTCATCGACATCGAGATGCCGGGCCTCGACGGCATCGGCGCCACCATGCGACTCAGGAGCGCTCTGCCCGAGTGCCGGGTGCTGATCCTCACCAGCATGGCGCAGACCGGCCACCTCAGGCGCGCCCTCGACGCGGGGGCGTCCGGGTTCATGCTCAAGGACGCGCCCACGGAACGGCTGGCCGAGAGCATCCGCAGGGTCGCGGCGGGGGAGCAGGCCATCGACTCCGGGTTGGCGGCCGCGGCCGTGAGCAGCCGGGTCAGTCCGCTCACCGAGCGCGAGGCGGCCGTGCTGTCCGCCGTCGCCTCGGGCGCGTCCACCGCCGAGATCGCCGGACAGCTCTGCCTGTCGGCCGCGACCGTGCGCAACTACATCTCCACCGTGATCACCAAGACCGGCGCACGCAACCGGACCGACGCGGTGCGGATCGCCGCCGAGTCCGGCTGGATCTGACGGACGTGGGCCGGTACGTCGATGACGAACCGCAGGCCGCGGGCGGTCAGGAGTCGGTGACGGCGCGGAGCCGTTCGACCGCGTCGGCGTACCCCTCGATCATCTCGTAGACCACCTGGCGGGCCGGTTTGACCTGGTTCATCTGGCCGACGACCTGTCCGACGAAGTAGTTCGCCAGCTCGCGCGCTCCCGGAACCCCCGCTTCGGCGGCGCGTCCCACCCGGGCCATCGCCTCCTCGGCGAGGAGCAGTTGGAGCGGCATGCCGAGGGGCCCGGGGCTGTCCGGGGCGCCGTCCCATTCCTCCGTCCAGGCGGACCTGAGCTGCCGGGCGGGCTTGCCGGTGCGCGAGCGCGACCTGACGGTGTCACCCGATGTCGCGGCGAGCATCTTGCGCTTCACCGCCGGGGGCGTCTCGGCCTCGTCCGTGGTGAGCCACACGGAGCCGCACCACACGCCCTCCGCGCCGAGGGCGAGCGCCGCGGCGACCTGGCGGCCGTCGGCGATGCCGCCGGCGGCGAGGACGGGGACCGGAGCGACGGCGTCCACGACCTGGGGGACCAGGACCATCGTGGAGACCTCGCCGGTGTGCCCGCCCGCCTCGGCGCCCTGGGCGACGATGATGTCCGCGCCCGCCGCCACCTGCCGGGCCGCGTGCTCGACCGTGCCGACCAGCGCGGCGACCGGGACTCCGGCCGCCCGTGCCCGCTCGACCATCTCCGGTGGCGGCGGCCCGAGGGCGCTGGCGATCAGCCCGATGGGGTGCTTGAGCGCGACGTCGATGAGCCTGGTCGCGCCTTCGTGGGTGACCCTCCGGCCCACGTCGTCCGCGTCCCCGGGGCTGCCGGCCCCGGCGGCGCCGATCTCGCCGGGACCGCTGTGGGCGCCGACGCCGTACTTGCGGAACAGGTGGTCCACGAAGTCGCGGTGCGCCTCCGGGATGAGGTCGGGCAGGCGCGCGCCTGGTGCGGCGGCCGCGGCGTCGATCTTCCCGGGGACCAGCACGTCCACGCCGTACGGCCGGCCGCCGACCTGGGCGTCGATCCAGGTCAGCTCCTCGTCCAGCCGGTCGGCCGAGTAGGCGACGGCGCCGAGGACGCCGAACCCGCCCGCGTTGGTCACCGCGGCCACGACGTCGCGGCAGTGGCTGAAGGCGAACAGCGGGAACTCCACGCCGAAGCGCTCGGTGAGCCTGGTGCGCATGCCGCGAACCTACGCCCAGAACGATGTTCGGTCCAGAGTCGGCGGTTGTGGAGGGCGGGCGGATCGTCGCCGGAACCAAGCGTTCATCCATTCGTCCACGTGCGCATCCGTGATCAGATCCTGTCGTTCGCCCAGCCACGTTGGACTCCCGACTTGGTCATTTCGGTCGGAAGCCCCCATATGTCTGGTCCTTCGGCCGTTCATCGAGTCACAAGGATGTGCAATGAACAACCGCCGAGCACGGCTTACCCTCGCCGTCGCGGCCATGGCGGCCGCCACGGCACCGCTGTCGATGACCACGGTCGCCGCCGCGGACGCCCCCTCCATCTCGGCCGAGAAGGTCGCGCCCACCGCGCAGTGGACGACGCGTACCGTCGCGCCGGGGGTGGAGGTCCGTACCGGCGTCATCACCGATCCCACCGCCGCGCCCAGCTGGGCCGTCACGGTGCAGGCGCCCGTCACGGCCCGGTTCACCGGCGCTCAGGCATGGGCCGCGGTCGGCACGGAGACGTGGGCCGCGCAGACCTCCGACAAACTGCGCGCCGCAGGGTTCGAGCCGAACCTGACGAGGATCGACTGGCCGGGCTACACCGACACGCCGCACGGCCTGATGGGCGTACGCGTCCGGGTCGGCACCTACCCGACCCAGGGTGAGGCGGCGAGCGCGGCGGCGAAGGTCACCGCCGCCGGTTTCCGCGCCGCGGTCGAGTGGACCGGCTACGACGCGGACCAGCCGGCCGACCGGGAGAACATCCACGTCGCGATCATCGACCCGCGTGCCTTCGACGGCTCGGTCACCGCCACCCACGACGGCAACGTCGCCCAGCGGGAGACGACCTCCTCGGTGGCCGCCAAGCTCGGGTCGCTGGTGGGGGTCAACGGGGGCTTCTTCGTCACCTCCGACGCGGACGGGGCGCAGGGCATCCAGGCGGGCATCAGCGCCCACGACGGGAGGCTGGCGTCGATGGCGGTGGGGTCGCGCGCCGCGCTGATCCTCACCGGCGGCGGACGGCACAGCCGGATCGCCGACCTGACCACCACCGTCACCGCCCGGGCCGGCGGCTCCACCTACGCCGTCCGGGGCATCAACCGCACCCCCGGACTCGTACGTGACTGCGGCCAGGACGGCGGAAGCCCCACCGCCGAGCCGCGCCAGGACGTCACCTGCGCCATGGCCGACGACCTGGTCGAGTTCACCTCCGAGTACGGCCGCAGCCTGCCGGCCGGTCCCGGCAGGCAGGTGACGCTGGACGCCAAGGACCGTGTGGTGGCGGTAGGCGACCGGGGCGGCGTCGTCGCCCCTGGACAGACCGTGCTCCAGGGCATCGGCCAGGCGGCCGACTGGCTCGGCGGCCACGCCGTGACGGGCGGGAAGATCTCCGTGAAGGAGGTCGTCCGCGACACCCACGGCCGGCAGACCAAGCTCGGCGCGGGCGACACCATCGTCAGCGGCGCCCCGACCCTGGTGGAGAACGGCGAGATCAGCATCGACGCCGCCGCCGAGGGCATCGTCGACCCGGCCGACCTGTCCTTCGGGTACGCCTGGTCGAACACCCGCCAGCCTCGCACGATGGCGGGCCTCGACCGGCAGGGCCGCCTGCTGCTGGTCACCGTGGACGGCCGGCTCAGCGGCGGCAGCGAGGGCTTCACCATCGCCGAGGCGGCGGCCTTCATGAAGTCCCTGGGCGCGGAGCAGGCGCTGAACCTGGACGGCGGCGGCTCCACCGCGATGGCGGTGAACGGCGAGCTGGTCAACCGTCCCTCCGACGCGGCCGGTGAGCGTGCCGTCGGCGACACGATCCAGGTCCTGCCGCGTACGCGCTGACCTCGGCGAGGCCGATCTCGAGCAAGAGGACGAGCCGCGGTGGACGTCCGGGCCGCTCGACGGTCCGGACGACCTGCCGTCACCGCCGGAAAGGCCGATCGGACCCCGGACGCCGGCGAGCCCGGGAAGGGCGGCTCAGGGCCGTCGTACGGGCGTCCTGGGGCCGGTCACTCGTTCGAGGCCAGGAGGTGCACCGACGGTTCGTCCCGCGCCGCCTCCGGGCCGCCGCCGGGGCGCGGGGAGTGCCAGCCCTCATCCGGCGTGTACGTCCGGACGAGCTTCGCGGGAACCCCGGCCACGACGGAGTGGTCGGGGAACTCGCCGCGTACCACGGCGCCTCCGGCGACCACCGACTGACGGCCGAGCCGGGTGCCGGGCAGGATGATCGCTCCCGTGCCGAGCCAGGAGCCAGAGCCGATGGAGACGGGGTTGTTGCGCGGCCACTGCCGCCCGATCGGCGTCTCGGGGTCGTCGTAGACGTGGTTCTGGTCGGTGATGTACACGTACGGCCCGGTGAAGACGTCGTCGCCGATGTCGATCGACTGGTGGCCGACGATATGGCTGCCCCTGCCGATCGAGCAGCCGCGGCCGATCCTGACGATGGAGCCGGGGCCGAGGTCGACGCCCGGTCCCATGCCCGCCGAGATCGACACGCGTTCCCCGACGAGCGTGTGGTCGCCGATCTCGATCCACGCCTCGCCGAAGATCGCGCCGACGGGGAAGGACAGGCACGCTCCATCACCGAGGCGGCGGAACCGATAATCCGCGGGAGAGAGCGGGCTGACGGCCCCCGCCGCCTTCGCGTATGCCCAGCCGCGGTGGAGCAAACGGCCCACGGCGCGCTTCACGATCGACATAACGGGACAAGTTACTCCTCGGTCGAAGTGCGGGCTATGGCGGGTTCGTGCACGTAGTGGACAAGGTTTGTTATTCTGAGAGCCCGTGGGCATGACGGCCGTCCATCTGGACGGCTGGGGATCACAACGACCACGGGAGCCACTTTGCGCAGCGCCGCACACACCAAGCATCTGTTCGTCACCGGCGGCGTCGCCTCCAGTCTTGGCAAAGGGCTCACCGCCTCGAGCCTCGGACGCCTGCTGAAACTCCGGGGCCTGCGGGTCACCATGCAGAAGCTCGACCCCTACCTCAACGTTGACCCGGGCACGATGAACCCGTTCCAGCACGGTGAGGTGTTCGTCACAGACGACGGAGCCGAGACCGACCTCGACGTCGGCCACTACGAGCGCTTCCTCGACACCGAGCTGCACGGCTCGGCCAACGTCACCACCGGCCAGGTCTACTCGAACGTGATCGCCAAGGAGCGGCGCGGCGAATACCTCGGCGACACCGTCCAGGTCATCCCGCACATCACGAACGAGATCAAGGACCGCATCCGCGGCATGGCCGGCCCGGACGTCGACGTCGTCATCACCGAGGTCGGCGGCACGGTCGGGGACATCGAGTCGCTCCCCTTCCTCGAGGCCGTCCGGCAGGTCCGCCACGAGGTGGGCCGCGACAACGTCTTCTTCCTCCACGTCTCGCTGCTGCCGTACATCGGCCCGAGCGGCGAGCTGAAGACCAAGCCGACCCAGCACTCCGTGGCCGCGCTGCGCAGCATCGGCATCCAGCCCGACGCGATCGTCTGCCGCTCCGACCGGCCGATCACGACGAGCCTCAAGCGCAAGATCAGCCTGATGTGCGACGTGGACGAGGACGCCGTCGTCTCCGCCGTGGACGCCGCCTCGATCTACGACATCCCCAAGGTGCTGCACGCCGAGGGGCTCGACGCGTACGTCGTGCGCCGGCTCGGCCTGCCGTTCCGCGACGTGGACTGGACGCAGTGGGACCAGCTCCTGCGCCGGGTGCACCGCCCGGCCAAGGAGGTGACGATCGCCCTGGTCGGCAAGTACATCGACCTGCCCGACGCCTACCTCTCGGTCACCGAGGCGCTGCGGGCCGGCGGCTTCGCCAATGACGCGCGGGTCAACATCCGCTGGGTCAAGAGCGACGACTGCGAGTCCCCGGAGGGGGCGGCGCGCGAGCTCGACGGCGTCGACGGCCTGCTGATCCCGGGCGGGTTCGGGGTGCGCGGCATCGAGGGCAAGGTCGGCGCGATCCGGCACGCCCGCGAGAACGCCGTCCCGCTGCTCGGCATCTGCCTCGGCATGCAGTGCATGGTGATCGAGGCGGCGCGCAACCTGGCCGGCGTCGAAGGCGCGGGCAGCACCGAGTTCGACCCGGAGGCCGCCGCCCCGGTGATCTCCACCATGGCCGACCAGGAGGACGTCGTCTCCGGCGAGCGCGACATGGGCGGCACGATGCGGCTCGGCCTCTACCCGGCCAAGCTGGCCGAGGGCTCGCTCGCCCGCCAGCTCTACGGCAAGGCCAAGGTGGAGGAGCGGCACCGCCACCGCTACGAGGTGAACAACTCCTTCCGCGAGCGCCTGGAGAAGGTCGGCATGGTGTTCTCCGGCCTCTCGCCGGACGGCCGCCTCGTCGAGTACGCCGAGCTCGCCAACGACCAGCACCCGTTCTTCATCGGTACCCAGGCCCACCCCGAGTTCCGGTCGCGGCCCACCCGTCCGCACCCGCTGTTCAAGGGGCTGGTCGGCGCCGCGCTCGCGTACGCCGACGCACGCGGGACCACGGTGAAGGCGGGCCGGAGCAAGTGAAGATCGAGGATGTCCCGGAGTCGTGGGAGGTCACGGACTCCAAGGAGCGCTTCGCCGCTCGGGTGATCTCCGTACGGACCGACACGGTCCGCATGCCGGGTGACGAGACGGCCGATCGTGACTACGTCGTGCACCCGGGCTCGGTGGCGGTGCTCGCCGTCGACGAGGACGACCGGGTGCTGATGATCCGCCAGTACCGCCACCCGGTGCGGCGCCTGCTCTGGGAGCTGCCCGCCGGGATCAGGGACGTGCCGGGTGAGCCGCTGGTGGAGTGCGCCGCCCGCGAGCTGGCCGAGGAGGCGGGCTACCGGGCGCGCACCTGGCACACGCTGGTCGACATCTACACCTCGCCCGGCATGTGCGACGAGCGCATCCGGATCTTCCTCGCCCGCGACCTGTCGCCGATCCCCGCGGAGGAGAACGACTACGTCCACCGGCACGAGGAGATCGGCATGCCGGTGGAGTGGGTTCCCCTGGGGGAGGCGGTGGAGAAGGCGATGACGGGAATGATCCACAATTCCCCCGCCATCGCCGGTATCCTCGCCGCGTACGCCGCCTCCGCCGACGGGTTCAAGGGGCTCCGCCCCGCCGACGCGCCGGAGGCCTGAGTCCGTAGGGGGACGTCCTGAGCGAGACGGAGGCCGTGCTGTCCAGCTACCTCGCCCATCTGGCGGTGGAGCGGGGCCTGGCCGCCAACACGCTTGCCTCCTATCGGCGTGACCTGCGGCGTTACGTGGACCATCTCCGGTCGCGTGGGCTCGACACGTTCGCCGACGTGGGCGAGTCCGACGTCGTCGCCTTCCTTGCAGCGCTGCGGGAGGGCGACGACGAGCACCCCGCGCTGGTCGCCAGCTCGGCCGCGCGGGCCGTGTCCGCCGTGCGCGGCCTGCACCGCTTCGCGCTGCGTGAGGGGGTGGCCGGCCACGACCCGGCGCACGAGGTCCGCCCGCCGCGCCAGCTCCGCAGGCTGCCCAAGGCGATCACGGTCGCCGAGGTGGAGCGGCTCATCGCCGCCTCCGGCCCCGAGGAATCGCCGCTCGCCCTCCGCAACCGCGCCCTCCTGGAGGTGCTGTACGGCACCGGCGCGCGCATCTCCGAGGCGGTCGGCCTCGCCGTGGACGACGTGTCGCCCGGCGCCGAGGCGGAGGACCAGGTCCGGCTGCGCGGCAAAGGGGGACGCACCCGGATCGTCCCTCTCGGGCGGTTCGCCCGCCAGGCGCTCGACGCGTACATCGTCAGGGCGCGGCCTCAGATCGCCGCGCACGGCCGGGGGACCTCGGGCCTGTTCCTGAACGCCCGGGGCGGCCGGTTGACCCGCCAGGGAGCCTGGGAGGTCCTGCAACAGGCCGCCGAGCGCGCCGGTCTTTCCGGCGTTTCACCGCATATGTTGCGACATTCGTTCGCAACCCATCTCCTTGACGGAGGGGCTGACGTTAGGGTGGTGCAGGAGTTGCTCGGGCACGCCTCGGTGACCACCACCCAGGTGTACACCTTGGTCACGGTCGACAAGCTCCGCGAGGTCTACGCGGCCGCCCACCCGCGCGCCCTGCGCTGAAATGCGGCCGAATATCGCGTCCAAGGGCGCGGCGCCTTGCCGCATACGTGCCAAGCCTTTAAATTCGGTCGAGTTCGTGACCGTCAGGGAGGTTCATCAAGGTGACTGCGACCACCGATGCGACGTGGACCGCGGGACCCCCCGGCCGTGAGATCGGACCCACCGGCCGGGTGCGCCCGGTCTTCCCCACGCCCAGTCCGCCGGAGACCCACGGCCCGGCGCGCATCGTCGCGATGGTGAACCAGAAGGGCGGCGTCGGCAAGACCACCACCACGATCAACCTGGGCGCCGCGCTCGCCGAGGTCGGACAGCGGGTCCTCCTCGTCGACTTCGACCCGCAGGGCGCTCTGTCGGTCGGCCTCGGCATCGACCCGCGACCGCTCGAGGCGACGGTCTACGACCTCCTCATGGAGGAGCCCGACGTCACCACCGAGGACGTCCTGCTCAACACCACGGTCGAGGGCATGGACCTGCTGCCGAGCAACATCTTCCTGTCCGGCGCGGAGATCAGGCTCGTCAACGAGGTCGCCAGGGAGTACGCCCTGCAGCGGTCGCTCGAGCCGCTGCTGCCGCACTACGACATCTGCCTGATCGACTGCCAGCCGTCGCTCGGCCTGCTCACCGTCAACGCGCTGACCTGCGCGCACAGCGTGATGATCCCGCTGGAGTGCGAGTTCTTCGCGCTGCGCGGCGTCGCCCTGCTGATGGAGTCCATCGGCAAGGTCCAGGAGCGGCTCAACAAGAACCTGGAGATCGACGGCCTGCTCGCCACCATGTACGACCCGCGCACGCTGCACGCCCGGGAAGTGCTCCAGACGATCATGCAGGGCTTCGGTGACAAGGTCTTCCACACCGTCATCAACCGCACCGTCCGCTTCCCCGACGCGACCCTGGCGGGCGAGCCGATCACCCAGTTCGACCCCGGCTCCATGGGCGCCACCGCGTACCGGGAGCTGGCGCGCGAGCTGCTCGCGCGCTGGCCCGCCCGCGTCTGACCCCGTCCCGAAACCCCGGCCCGGCGGGCCGATCCGTCCCCGGGGAGCGACGCCGTACGGGACAATGAGCGACGTGACCGAGCAGCCCGCAACCGCGTTCCAGGTGCATCTGGACGTCTTCGAGGGCCCCTTCGACCTGCTGCTCGGGCTGATCTCCAAGCACAAGCTGGACATCACCGAGGTGTCCCTGCACAAGGTCACGGACGAGTTCATCTCCTATATCCGCTCCCGGGGGCCGGAGTGGGACCTCGACCAGACGAGCCACTTCCTGCTCGTCGCGGCGACCCTCCTGGACCTCAAGGCTGCCCGGCTGCTGCCCACCGGCGAGGTCGAGGACGAGGAGGACCTCGCCCTGCTGGAGGCGCGTGACCTGCTGTTCGCCCGGCTTCTGCAGTACCGGGCGTACAAGGAGGTCGCGAAGATCTTCTCGGCCCGGATGGCCGAGGAGGCGCTGCGCTTCCCCCGGATCGTCCCGATGGAGCAGCGGTTCGCCAGCCTGCTGCCCGAGCTGATCCTCGGCATCGGCCCGGAACGGCTGGCCAAGATCGCCGTCAAGGTCTTCACGCCGAAGACCCCGCCGTCGGTTTCCGTGACCCACATGTACCAACCGCTCGCCAGCGTCCGCGAACAGGCCGCTATCCTTGTCGAGCGGCTCAGGCTGGCCCGCACGGCCACCTTCCGGTCGCTGACCGCCGACTGCGCGGGCACGTACGAGGTCGTCGCGCGTTTCCTGGCCGTCCTGGAGCTGTTCAGGGAGGCAGCTGTCTCCTTCGAGCAGCTGGAGCCCCTCGGCGAGCTCTACGTGACCTGGACCGGCGCCGCCGACGGGGACGTGACCGTCGGCGACGACTACGAAGAGGGCAAGAGGGCCGACGATGAGTCCGAGTGAGTCCGAGCGCGTCGAGGACGCGACGGCCCCGGCCGAGCCCGGCCCCCTCCGATCGGCGATCGAGGCCATCCTCCTCGTCGTGGACGAGCCGGTCGCCGAGGTGACGCTCGCGCAGGTCCTGGAGCGCCCGACCGTAGAGGTCGCGGCCGTCCTGCGCGATCTCGCCGCGGAATACACCGCGGCCGGGCGGGGTTTCGACCTGCGGGAGGTCGGCGGAGGCTGGCGCTTCTACACTCGGGCCGATTACGCCCCCGTGGTGGAGCGCTTCGTCCGGGACGGCCAGCAGGCGCGGCTCACGCAGGCCGCGCTGGAGACCCTCGCCGTGGTCGCCTACCGTCAGCCGGTCAGCCGGGCCAGGGTGGCGGCGGTCCGCGGCGTCAACAGCGACGGGGTCATGCGCACCCTGGTGGCGCGCGGCCTCGTGGAGGAGGCCGGCACCGATCCGGAGAGCCAGGCCGTGCTCTACCGGACAACGAGTTACTTCCTGGAGAGGTTGGGCCTGCGGGACCTCGGCGAACTGCCGGAGCTCGCCCCCTTCCTCCCCGACGATGTGGAAACCCTAGAGGAGCAGAAGTAGTGGACAGCAGGCGTACCCCGTCCGGTGATGGACGCGGTCGGAGCCGGAGCACCGGCGGGCGCGACGGCAGCACGCGAGGCGGATCCCAGGGCGGGTTCCGCGCCGGACGCGGCGGCGGGTTCCGTTCCCAGGCACCCCGTTCTGACAGATACGGCGACCGTGAGCGCCGGAACGACGACGACCGCGGCGGGTCCTTCCGCGCGGGCGACCGCCAGCCCGGTCGGGGCGGCGAGCGCGACGACTCCCGCGGGTTCTCCCGCGACCGCGGCCCCGCCGGGGCCGGCCGGGGCGAGCGGGACTCCTTCCGCGCGGGGCGGTTCGGCCGGTCGGCCGGCGACCGTGACCGTGACCGTGACGTCCGCGATCGGGATTCTCGTGAGTCCCGCGACTTCCGCGATCGCGACCGTGACTTCCGGGACCGTGACCGCGATCGCGGTTCACGTGACCGCGACTTCGGCCGGCGTGACGCCCGTGACCGGGACAGCCGCGACCGGGACGGGCGCGACCGTGAGCCGCGGGACGTCCGGCGCGACGACCGCGAGCGCGACGGGCGCCCGTCCGGATCGCGCGGGCGGTACGGCCGCCCCGAGGGCGAGCGCCGCGACCGCCGTGAGCGCCGCGACGACGTGCAGACCATCGGCCGGACCGGCGGCGGGGAGCGGGGCGGCTCTCGCGGCCGCTTCGGCAAGGACAGCTCGCGCCGTGAGCTGCGCGAGGGCGGGCGCCCCGACTTCCGGGCCAAGCCGGCGGCTGGGCGGCCCGGCGGCCGCGGGGCCGCTGCGGGCGAGAACCCGTTCAAGAGCGCCCGGCAGCCGCTCCGGGACCCGGACTTCTACGAGGCCGGCTACACCGACGAGCGCGACACCACCGAGGTGCCCGGCGGCGACCGGCTGCAGAAGGTCCTCGCCCAGGCGGGCGTGGCCAGCCGCCGCGCCTGCGAGGAGATGATCGGCGACGGCCGCGTCACCGTCGACGGGCAGGTCGTCCGCCGTTTCGGCGCGCGGGTCGATCCGTCCAAGCAGGTCATCCACGTGGACGGCAAGCGCATCCCGACCGCGTCCGACCTCGTCTACTTCGCGCTCAACAAGCCGATCGGCGTGGTGAGCACGATGGAGGACCCCGAGGGACGGCCGTGCCTGCAGGACTTCGTGCAGGATCTCGCCCCGCGTCTCTTCCACGTCGGCCGGCTGGACACCGAGACCGAGGGCCTGCTGCTGTTCACCAACGACGGCGAGCTCGCCCACCGGCTCACCCACCCCAGCTACGGCGTGAAGAAGAAGTACTGGGCGAAGGTCCCGGGCCCCATCCCGCGCGACCTGCACCGGGTGCTGCGCAAGGGCATCGAGCTGGAGGACGGCCTGGCCAAGGTGGACGAGTTCCACATCGTCCAGGAGCACGCCCAGCAGGCGCTGGTCGAGGTGGTCCTGCACGAGGGGCGCAAGCACATCGTCCGCCGCCTGCTGGAGGAGACCGGCCACCGGGTGATCGACCTGGCCCGCATCGAGTTCGGCCCGGTCAAGCTGGGCCGGCTGAAGCCGGGCACGGTCCGCGCGCTCACCCTGCAGGAGGTCGGCGACCTCTACGCGGCGGTCGGCCTGTAGCCTGACCGGACGAAAGACGGCGGCGCCCCCGAGCGGCGGAAAGAGCGGCGGAGCGGGAGCGCGGTGGAACGAGAAGGGGATGACATGGTGCGGGCGATCCGGGGAGCCATCCAGGTCGACGGCAACGATCGCGAGTCGATCCTGGCCGGGACGACCGAGCTGGTGACCGAGGTGATGGCGCGCAACAAGCTCACCACCGACGACGTCATCAGCGTGATCTTCACGGCCACGCCGGACCTGACGGCGGAGTTCCCCGCGCTGGCCGCGCGGAAGCTGGGCTTCCACGACGTGCCGCTGCTGTGCGCGAGCGAGATCGACGTGCCGGGCGCCCTGCCGCGCGTGGTCCGGTTGATGGCCCACGTGGCCACCGACCGGCCGCGGCAGGAGATCCAGCACGTCTATCTCCGGGGCGCGGTCGCCCTCAGGGTCGACATCGCCCAGTAGATCGCCCGGGCCGACGAGGCCGGCCCGGGCCCCCGGGAGGCGGGCACGCCGCTCGGGTGAAGCGAGCACCATAAGTTGGGCCAGGTATCGCAGCCGGAGAGGGCGGCACGGAACGCCTCGGGTACGACGGAGCCTGGCGACAGGGATCTGGACGGGCCTCCCGCGAGCCGAGGCCCTCACGACACGGCACGGTAGGGCAGCATCATGACTCCCATCCAGGACGGCACGATCGGCAGCGTTGTCGTTGTCGGCACCGGTTTGATCGGCACCTCCGTCGCGCTGGCGCTGCGCGAGCACGACGTGCGGGTCTACCTCGCCGACCGCGACCCCGCCGCCGTACGGCTGGCGCGGGAGCTTGGCGCGGGTGAGGAGTGGACGCCCGGCGTCACCGCCGACCTCGCGGTCATCGCCGTGCCGCCCCAGTTCGTCGCCGCGCAGCTGCTCGACCTGCAGAAGAACGGCGCCGCCCGCTGCTACACCGACGTGGCGAGCGTCAAGGCGCTCCCGGTGAGCGAGGCGGAGGAGCTCGGGTGCGACCTGGCCACGTTCGTGCCGGGCCATCCGCTGGCCGGGCGCGAGCGGTCGGGACCCGCCGCCGCCCGGGCCGACCTGTTCCTGGGCCGTCCCTGGGCGCTGTGCCCCAATTCCGGCACGTCGGCGGACGCCGTACGGACCGTGCGGGAGCTGGTGGCGCTGTGCGGCGGGAACGCCGTCACGGTGAACGCCGCCGAGCACGACCGGGCGGTGGCCGTCATCTCCCACGCCCCGCACGTGACCGCGGCGGCCGTGGCGGCGCGGCTGGCCGAGGCGTCGGAGACGGCGCTCGGGCTGTCCGGGCAGGGCGTGCGCGACGTCACCCGCATCGCGGCGGGCGACCCCGGGCTGTGGACCGGCATCTTGTCCGGCAACGCCGTACCGGTGGCCGAGGTGCTCGAACGTGTGGCCGCCGACCTCGCCGCCGCCGCGCGCTCGCTGCGCGGCCACGCGGGGGAGGGCACGGCCGTCTCCGAGGTGACCGACCTGCTGACCCGCGGCGTGGTGGGCACCGGGCGGATCCCCGGCAAGCACGGCGGCCCGGCCCGTACTTATACGGTCGTCCAGGTCGTGATCGGCGACCGGCCGGGCGAGCTGGCCCGGCTGGTGCAGGCCGCGGGCGAGACCGGGGTCAACATCGAGGACATCCGGCTGGAGCACGCGCCGGGGCTGCCTCTCGGTGCCGCCGAGCTGTACGTCCAGCCGGAGGCGGCGGCCGGGCTGGCCGAGGCGCTGCGCGCCCGCGGCTGGCAGGTGCCCTGACGCGGGGCCGACCTCCGGCGTCGTGGCCGCCTCGTGATCGTTGGCGCTCGCCGCCGATGCGCGGGGGATCGGCGAGTGCCGGTACTCTCGGGGGCGGACAACGGCAGAGTGCATCTTGACGCGCTCTTGAGGCAGAGGAGCGATCGTGTCGGGTCTGGTCGTCGCGATGGACGGGCCTTCCGGGTCGGGTAAGTCGAGTGCGTCGCGCGGCGTCGCGCGGGCGCTGGGGCTGCGTTACCTCGACACCGGCGCGATGTACCGCGCGGTCACCTGGTGGATGCTCCAGCAGGGGGTCGACCTGGCGGACGCGGACGCGATGGCGAGCCGGGCGGGCGACCCGCGGCTGGTCATGAGCACCGACCCGGACGCCCCGGGCGTCACGGTGGACGGCGTCGACGTGAACGGTCCGATCCGCGAAGCCGCGGTCACCGGGGCGGTGTCCGCGGTGAGCGCCGTCCCCGAGGTGCGCGCCCGGCTGGTCGCACTGCAGCGCGAGATCATCGCCGGGGCGCTCGCCTCCGGCGGCATCGTCGTGGAGGGGCGCGACATCGGCACGGTGGTGGCCCCGGACGCCGCGGTCAAGGTCTTCCTGACCGCCAGCGCCGAGGCCCGCGCCGCCCGCCGTACGGCCGAGCTGAACGGCACCACGGTGGCGGCGCAGAAGGTCGAGATGGCGCGGCGGGACAGACTGGACTCAACCCGGCGGGCGGACCCGCTGGCCAAGGCGGCGGACGCCGTCGAACTGGACACGACGCCGCTGGACCTCGACGAGGTGATCGCCGAGGTGCTGCGGCTGGTCAAGGAACGAGCCTGATCGCCGAAAGGGCCGGGATCCCCGGCCCTGACGGGCAGGAGGGCACGAAGCGAACCTGATCCTCTCCGGATCGGGAGAGGAAGCGATGAGCAGGGACGTGACGGGGGAATACGGAGACGAGGCCGGCTGGATCGAGGCCGAGCTCGCCGATCTCGCCGCAGACGAGGCCGAGGAGGCGCCCGACACCGGGCCGCTGCCGGTCGTGGCCGTGGTCGGCCGGCCCAACGTGGGCAAGTCCACGCTGGTCAACCGGATCATCGGCCGCCGCGAGGCGGTCGTCGAGGACGTGCCGGGTGTCACCCGGGACCGGGTCACCTATGAGGCGACCTGGCGGGGGCGCCGGTTCACCCTGGTCGACACGGGCGGCTGGGACCCGGACGCCACGGGCATGGCGCTCCGCATCGCCGAGCAGGCGCAGATCGCGGCCGAGCTGGCCGACGTGATCCTGTTCGTGGTGGACGCCAGTGTCGGCGTGACCGACTCCGACGAAGCGGTCGGCGCCGTGCTGCGGCGGGCCGGCAAGCCGGTCGTGCTGGCCGCCAACAAGGTGGACAACCAGCTCATGGAGCTGGAGGCGGCCGGGCTGTGGTCGCTCGGCCTGGGCGAGCCGCAACCGGTGTCGGCGCTGCACGGCCGGTCCAGCGGCGACCTGCTCGACGTGGTGCTCGACGCGCTGCCCGAGACGCCGCCGCAGACATTCGGCGCGCAGAGCGGCCCGCGCCGGGTCGCCCTGCTGGGCAAGCCCAACGTCGGCAAGTCGTCCCTGCTGAACAAGGTGGCGGGCGAGGAGCGGGTCCTGGTGGACCCGATGGCCGGCACGACCCGCGACCCGGTGGACGAGCTGGTCGAGCTGGGCGGCCGGACGTACCGCTTCGTCGACACGGCCGGCATCCGCCGCCGCGACCGCGAGCTCAAGGGCGCCGACTTCTACGCGGCGATGCGCACGCGGGCCGCGCTGGAGCGCTCGGAGGTCGCGGTCGTGCTGATCGACGCCTCGGACACGCTGACCGAGCAGGACCTGCGTATCATCAGCCTGGTGATCGAGTCCGGCCGCTGCATGGTCGTCGCGTTCAACAAATGGGACCTGGTCGACGAGGACCGGCGCTACTACCTGGAGAAGGAGATCGACCGGCAGCTTGTCCGCACGCCGTGGGCGCTGCGGGTCAACATCTCCGCCAAGACGGGCCGGCACGTCGAGAAGCTCACTCCGGCGATCGAGCGCGCGCTCGACTCCTGGGGGACGCGGGTGCCCACCGCGCGGCTCAACCAGTTCCTCACCGAGCTGGTGCAGGCCACGCCGCCCCCGGTGCGCGGCGGCAAGCAGCCCAAGATCCTGTTCGCGACCCAGGCGTCCAGCGAGCCGCCGAAGTTCGTGCTGTTCACCTCCGGCTTCCTGGAGGAGACCTACCGCCGGTTCATCGAGCGCCGGATCCGCGAGGAGTTCGGCTTCGCCGGGTCTCCGATCGAGGTCACGATGAAGATCCGGGAGAAGCGCAAGGGCAAGTGACCCCTTCGGTGCGCCCCGCCGCCGACACCGGCGGGGGCGCCGAGCCGGTTGGTAGGGCTGGCCCTACCAACCGGACGCCGGTGGGCAGGCTCGTCCGCCGGTCCGGAAAATCCTAGTTTGATTGACATGCGACGTTCTCTGCGCCGGCTCACCGCCGACACCGCCTACCTGCTGATCGGTTTCCCCCTCGCGGTCGCCGTCTTCTGCGTGCTCATCGTCGGAATCTCGGCCGGCCTGGGGACGGCGGTGACGCTGCTCGGCATCCCGGTGCTCGCCGTCACTCTGCTCGGGGTCCGCACTTTCGGTGACATCGAGCGGGTGCGGATCAGCGGCGTGCTCGGCAAGCCGGTGTCCCGGCCGCGTTACCCGGAGGCGCCCGCGGGTGCCGGCTGGCTGCGCCGTACGGCCAACCCGATCCTGAGCGGCCAGTCCTGGCTGGATGCGCTGCACGCGCTCCTGATCTTCCCCGTGGCGATCGGGACGTTCGTCCTGACCGTCGTCTGGTGGGCGTTGGCGCTGGTCGGCCTGCTGTACCCCCTCTACGGCGGGATCACCTCCAACATCCCGGGCAACCATCAGCTCCCCGAACTGCTCGGGCTCGGGACGGGATACGTCACCGACAGCGTCTTCTACGTCATCCTCGGGCTCGTCTTCGCGATCACCCTCGCCCCGGTCATGCGCGGCTGTGCCGTACTGCAGGCGTCGCTGGGCCGGACGCTGCTGAGCGGGGTGGCGGAGCTGCAGGAGCGCATCGAGGGGCTGACCGAGGGCCGCAACGCGGCCGTCCACGCGGAGGCGGACGCGCTGCGCCGGCTGGAGCGCGACATCCACGACGGGCCGCAGCAGCGCCTGGTGCACCTGGCGATGGAGCTGTCCCGGGCGCAGCGGGAGCTGCAGCGGGACGCGTCCGCGGCGCACGAGACCATCGGCCAGGCGATCACCGCGACCCGGGACACCCTCGACGAGCTGCGGGCGCTCTCCCGCGGCATCGCCCCGCCGATCCTCGCCGACCGGGGGCTGGCCCCCGCGCTGGCCGCCCTGGCCAGCCGGTGCACCGTACCGGTGGAGCTGGACGTGCAGGTCGAGGAGCGGTTCCCGGCGCTGGTGGAGAACACCGTGTACTTCCTGACCGCCGAGGCGCTCACCAACGTGGCCAAGCACAGCCGGGCCACCACCTGCGCGGTGTCCCTCATGAGGGTCGGGGACTCGCTGCTGCTCACCATCGGCGACGACGGGGTCGGCGGCGCGCACGTCGCCAAGGGGCACGGCCTGGCCGGGCTGGCCGACCGGGTCCGCGTGGTCGAGGGTGAACTGACCGTAAACTCGCCGGCCGGTGGGCCGACGATGATCATCGCGGAGGTGCCGTGCGCGTAGTCGTGGCGGATGACGCCGTCCTGATCCGGGCGGGCCTGGTCCGCCTCCTCGAGGAGTTCGGCTGCGAGGTGGTGGCGGCGGTCGGCTCGGGCGAGGATCTCGTGCGGGCCGTCGTCGAGCTGCGGCCGGACGTCTCCGTCGTGGACGTGCGGATGCCGCCGTCCTTCACCGACGAGGGGCTGCGGGCCGCCGTCGAGGTCCGGCAGAAGGTGCCCGGCACGCCGGTGCTGATCCTCTCCCAGTACGTCGAGGTCTCCTACGCCGACGACCTGCTGGCCGACGCCCGGGGCGCGGTCGGCTACCTGCTGAAGGACCGGGTCGTCGACGTCGAGGAGTTCATGGAGGGGCTGCGCCGCGTCGCCGGGGGCGGCACCGTCTTCGACCCGCAGGTGGTCTCCCAGCTCATGGTGCGCCGCCGCAGGGACGACCCCCTGGCCTCGCTCACCCCGCGTGAGCGCGAGGTGCTCGGCCTGATGGCGGAGGGCAGGTCCAACCCGGCGATCAGCCGCCAGCTCGTGGTCACCGAGGGCGCGGTCGAGAAGCACGTGCGCGGCATCTTCCAGAAGCTCGGCCTGTACGCCGAGGACACCGACCAGCACCGCCGTGTCCTGGCGGTGCTGGCCTACCTGCGCTCCTGAGCCGCCGTCAGGCGCGTGCGGCCGCGGGCGTGGCGGCGACGGCTCCCTTTGCGAGCGCCCGCGCCCGGTGGACCAGGACGGCGGTGACGCCGAGGACGGCGACCCCCACGAGGGAGTGGAACCCGAGGACGATCAGCCCGCCCGTGGTGCTCCGTTCGTCGGTGTGTCCGGCCATCTCGGCGAGTGAGAAGACGACGAAGAGCTGGATCGCGACCAGCGCGAACGGCGTGATCGACAGGGTGACCAGCCGGGCGCCGGCCCGGGCGATCGCCGCGACGATCGTGGTCAGCAGCGACAGCAGCGGGATGACCAGCTCGCCGACGATGATGTGGTAATCGATCAACGCGCCGGCCGATCCCGGCAGCGGCGCCGGCCGCTCGAACGCGCCGAACGTGACGAGGTAGAAGAGGACGAGCACGGTGACCAACTGGACCACCGTGCAGCCGTAGTAGACCTTGCGCATGGGGCTCCTCGGATGAGTGGAACGGGGCCCCGGGGGTTCGTGCGGACGGGGCGATCGCGCTCATCCTGCGCCGCGCCGTGTCCCGTCCGCACGGGTGCGACGTCCCTCCGGACCGGGAGGGATTCCGGGCCGTCCCGGGATCGTCCGGGGCCGGCTACGGTCGCCTGGCGGCCCGGCGGGGGAGAAGCAGGGCCCACAGCGCGCCCGCGGCGCACAGCACCGCGGTGATCAGGAAGATCTCGGTGTACTCCGCGTGCAGCGCCGAGTGCACCTTGGCCGTGTACTCGGCGAGCCTCCGGGCGTACTCGGCGGCGTCCACCCCGATCGGGAGCGGCGTGTCGAGGTGGGCGGTGAGCGACTGGAACCGGTGGAAGCCCCACGCGGACAGCGCGGCCACCCCCAGCAGCATGCCCATCATCCGGGCCACCACGACCGCCGCCGAGGCGACGCCGTGCCGCGCGGCCGGCACGACCCGCAGCACCGCGGAGGACACCGGCGCGACGACCAGGCCGAGCCCGAGCCCGGCGACGACCAGGTCGACGTCCATGCGCGAGCCCGCCGAGGCGAGGTCCAGCGGCCACTGGGAGATCCGCACGTAGCCGACGGAGGCGACGGCCAGGCCGCACGCGGCGACCGCGCGCTCGCCGAACCTCCCCGCCAGCAGGCCGCCGAGCAGCGCGGCGACGGCCAGCGCGACGAGGAACCGGGTCAGGACGAGCGCGCCGCCCACCGTGTCCAGGCCGAGCAGGGTCTGCGCGGTGAACTGCACGTCCACCAGCGTGACCAGCAACGCGGCGCCGGCGAGGAAACTCACGCCGAGAGTCGCGATCACCGGTCGCCGCGCCGTCCCCGACAGGTCGAGCAGCCGGACCGGCGAGCGGGCCTCCCAGGCGGCGAACGCCGCCGCCGCGACCAGCCCGGCCACCACGCACGGCACGCCCCACGGCGGGAGCACGCCGCTGTCGGGCGAGGGGTTGTACAGGCCGGCGACGAGCAGCCCGAGGGCCGCGGCGAGGAGCAGGCCGCCGATGACGTCGACCCTGGCCCCGCCGTACGGCGCCCGGCCGCTGGGAACGCCGCGCTGGACGGCCACCGCGGCGAGGGCGGCCAGCGGGATGTTGACCCAGAAGATGAGCCGCCACCCGCCGGTCGGCAGGCCCAGCCAGGCCGTACCGGCGGGGATCAGCGAGGCGAGGGCCACGCCGTACAGGGGGCCGAGGACGCTGCCGAGCTCCTGCGCGGCGCCCACCGCGCCCAGCGCCGCGGGGCGGGAACGTTCCTCCCACAGGTCGCCGATGAGCGCCATCGTGATCGGGAGCAGCGCGCCGCCCGCGACGCCCTGGAGCGCGCGGCCCACGACCAGCATGGGCACGTCCCCGGCCAGCGCGGTGACCAGCGAGCCGGCGGCGAACCCGGCCAGGCAGGCGTGGATGAGGGGACGCCTGCCGTACCGGTCGGACAGCCCGCCGAGCAGCGGCATCGCGGCGACGTAGCCGAGCAGGAACCCGGTCACGATCGGCGTGGCCCGCTCCAGGTGGTTCAGCGGGACCCCGGCGTCCCTGGCGACGTCGATGAGCACGGTGACCACGACGTACGCGTCGAGCGCGGCGAGCAGTACGGCGGTGCCGCCGACGCCGAGCGCGATCCTGCGGGCGGTGGGCGCGGGGGCGGCGGCGGGCACGGCGTCCGGCGAGGGGGAGGCGGTCATGCGGTCAGGACGCCGGCGGCGTGATCGTCACCGGCGCGTCGTAGTCGGAGAGGTTCACGACGACCTTGCCTCCGGTGAGCGGGAGGTCCATCTTGAGCAGCCGTCCGGTGGCCTTGTCGAGCCAGACGGTGCCGTTGACGCCCTGCGCGATGCCGGGGATCAGCTTGGCCAGGATCTGCTGGGAGAGCGTGACCGGGACGCGGTAGGCGTCCGTGCCCGCGACCTTCTCGACGGCCTCGGTCCGCGCGTCGACGGCGCCGGACAGCAGCGCGGGCAGCCCGGTCAGCACGGCGGAGGGGTCGTAGAGCGCGGCGAGCTCCTCGCGGGTCATCCGCTGGAAGCCGCCGGTCGGGCCCTTGAAGTGAACCGCGTCCCCGACCAGGACGAACTCCAGCTCCTGGAGTGAGCCCATGATGTCGATCTGGAGGATGCCCTTCGCGTCGCCCTCTTTGGTGAGGCTGCCCTCGGCGTGCTTGACCGTCACAGACGGATTGCCCTCGGTCGCGATGGTGAACGCGACCGTCTTGACCGCCGCCATCGCCGTGGCGGCCTTCTTCATCAGGTCGGGCCCGGCGGGCAGGCCGGCCTCCGCCGACCCCCCGCAGGCCGGCACCAGGAGGACGGCGAGGACGAGCCAGACGGTGCCTGCCAGGCGTCGTGTCAGGAGTCTTGTCACACGCGGATCGTAGCGATCGGGGCCGCGCCCGGCGCGGGGTCGCGACGTATCGGTTTGGCACCATGCCCGACTGCGGCCGGCATATCCGGCATACGGCCCACGCAGGGCCTACCGGGGGTCGGCCAGCATCGGAACGAAAAGCCGCGCCGGCGGGCTCGGCCGAGTTGAGTGAGCGCGGATGCTCGTTCCGATGCGTCTGAGCTGGGTCTTCGGGTTGGTGTCCTACTTTCTTGGGCTATGCCAGTTGTGTTCTTGAGTGATGAGGAAGCCTCCGCCCAGCCGGTGTCGGTGCGCGTCGCGCCGGGCGAGTTACGAGATTTCCCGGGCGATTCCATCGGCCGCGGACCGTTCGATGGCGGCGAGGAGCCGGTGGTGGCGCAGGGCGGTCTCGAAACTGGGGTGCGGCTGCCGGGCTTCGGCGATGGCCTGGGCGACCTCCTGGTAAAGGGCCGCGATGTTGGCCGGCGGGCCGGACGGGACGCCGGCGGGGACGGTGCGATAGGTGTCGGGCACGGTGAGGACCTCGTCTCCGATCCTGATGTCCCAGTCGCCCCAGTGGATGAACATCCCGGGCTGGGCCGGGGTGGCGGTCAACGTCCCGTCGCTGCCGACGAGCTTGAGAAAGAACCCGCCCTGGGTTGGCCCGCTGCCGCCGTGCACGGCGACGGAGGCGGTGGCGCCGCTCGTCAGCACTCCGTGCAGCAGCACGTGGCTGGGCGTGGAGTTGGGCACGGTCCGCTCCGTCCCGGCGACCAGCACGCGGTCGTGCGTGCGGGGCAGTCGTGCGGAGACTTCGGCCAGCGGGCCCGCGATCCGTTCGAGTGTGGCCAGGAAGTGGCCGGCCATGATGGTCAGGATGTTGGTTCCCTCCGAGGGGTCGAGGCCGAACACCAGGTTCGGCCAGATTCGACTGCCGCCCCAGGGCGCGCCCTCCGCTACCAGCGCGACCGATTCGAGGGTGCCGATCCGGCCCTCGGCCAGGAGGTCGGCAGCGAAGCGGGCGCTCGGGGAGTGGTGGCCCTGGAGGACGACCGCGTGGACGACGCCTGCGGCGGTGGCGGCCTCGGTCAGCTCGTTCGCCTCGTCGGAGTCGACGCCCAGCGGCCACTCGGACACGACGTGCTTGCCGGCGTTGAGCGCGGCCCTGATCACGGCGGCATGCCCGGAGGCTTTCACCGAGACGACGACCAGGTCGACGTCGGGGTGCGCGGCGAGCTCGCCTGCGTCGGCGAAGGCGTGCCGTACGCCGTGGGCGGCGGCCGCCCGGTCCGCGCTGGCCTGATTGGTGGTCGCGACCGCGATCACGTCGAACGCCTCAAGCGCGGCGAGTGCGGGTAGGTGCGAGCCGTCCGCCCAACCGCTGGCCCCGACAACTCCGACTCGGATCATGCGTCACCCCTTAGTTATGTACCTTCCGGTATAAAACTAGGGTGGTGCGACGCTCCCGCGCAAGAGGTAATGTACTGATAGGTATAAAACTTGGGAGAGAGCTCGGAGGACGGCATGCCCGGCGGACGCCCACGCTCGTTCGACGCGGGCACCGCACTCGACCGCGCGCTGGAGGTGTTCTGGCGGTACGGCTACGAGGGCACCTCGCTGACCGACCTGACCGCCGCGATGGGCATCAACAAGCCCAGCCTCTATGCCGCCTTCGGCAACAAGGAGGAACTGTTCGGCAAGGTCCTCGCCCGCTACCTCGACGGCCCCGGCGCCTACACCGTCGACGCGCTGGACGCGCCCACCGGCCGCGAGGCCATCGAGCGGCTGATCCGCGGAGCCGTGGACCTGACCGCGGGCGAGAACACGCCCCACGGCTGCCTGTGCGTCAACAGCGTGCACGCCTGCGGACCCGACGCGCACGCCGTGCGCCAGGACGCCATCGCGGTGCGCAAAGCCGGTGAGGCAGCGCTGCGCAGGCGGCTGGAGCGGGCCACCGATCTACCCTCCCGCTACGAACCGGCCGCCCTGGCCGCACTCGTCCACACGATCTCCGACGGCATCGCTGTCCAGGCGGCAGCCGGCCGTAGCCACGACGAGCTGCGACAGATCGGTGACTTGGCACTGCGCGCCCTGCTGGACTGAAAGCCCTCAGACCACCGCCGCGTCGCGTCCCGAGGCCCCCTGCCAGGCACGCAGAACGATCAGTCGTTCCCATGCCGCCGGGCGGCGACGGTCAGGAGGCCTTTCCGGAGCGGACCCGCTGGAGGTGGGCCACGATCGGGGTGTAGATCGTCTCAAGGGCGGTGACCTGGTCGGCGGTGAGCCGGTCGATGAAGTGGTGGCGCACGCCCGCCACGTGGTTCAGCGCGACCCGCTGGATGGTCTCCCAGCCCAGGGCGGTGAGCACGGCGAACGTGCCGCGCCGGTCGTCCTCGCAGTGCTCCCTCGTCACCAGCCCGGCCGCCTCCATGCGGGATATCTGGTGGGAGAGCCTGCTGCGCGACTGCACGGTGGCGTCGGCGAGGTCGCTCATGCGCATCCGGCGCCCGGGGCTCTCCGAGAGGTTGACCAGGATCTCGTAGTCGTTCAGCGACAGACCGGCCTCGTGGAGCTCGCGGTCGAGCTGGTGGGACAGCAGCCGGTGAACGGTCAGGTGCGTGCGCCAGGCCCGCTGCTCCTGAGGGGTGAGCCAGCGAGGGTCGTCCATGCCGACCAGCATAAGATCACGCCGCCCCGTGTCCCGCGACGAGGGCACACGCGGCACGACCCGAGGAGTCGGGTCACACCCGGGCTGCGGCCCGGCCGCCGAGGAGCCGCAGCCGGCCGGGGCTGTCGGTGATCGCGCCCGCGATGACGCTGCCCGCCGTCCACTCGAGCAGGTGCCTGCCCTCCCACTCCAGGGTGGCGGCGTCGTCGTCGAACGGCAGGCCGGACAGGTCGGTCTCCCGCAGCTGGTCGAGGGTGAGCTCGCCCCGCTTCACCAGGGCCTCCTTGCGCACCCACTGCCGGATGAGCTTGCGGTTGTCCCGTCCCACCAGGTGGGCCTCGGCCGGGCTGAGCGCGACGGCGGCCAGGCTCTGGTCGGCCGGACCCTCCGTGGCGTGCTCGGCGTCCACGCCGACCCGGCCGTGCCCCACCGCGGCGCACACGTACCCCCTGGTGTGGGACATGCTCACGGACAGGTCCGGCTCCTCCGCGAACCCCGGCCGGCCGTGCGGCCCGCCGCACTGCTCGCAGCGCTGCACCAGCGTGAGCAGGCAGGCGCGGGTGCCGAGGAACTCGGCCGCGCAGTGCCGTACGAGAAGGTGGGCGGCGACGAAGTCGAGCCGGTCCTGCTCGCGGTTGAAGCGGTCGGCGCGGGCACGCTCGGCGTCCGTGAGCGTCCCCCCGACCATGTCGAGGACCTCGTCGGTGTGGCCGGCGAAGATCAGGGGGGAGCGCACGGCCTCACCTTATTCGAGCATTGTGACCAACGCGTAAATCGCAGGCGTCCTGTTCGGCCGGGCCGGGGGGGTCAGCCGAGCAGCCCGGCCATCCACGCCTCGATCTCGTCCGCGCGCCTGGGCAGGCCCGCCGACATGAGACGCGCGCCGTCCGCGGTGATGACCAGGTCGTCCTCGATGCGCACGCCGATGCCGCGCAGCTCGGGCGGCAGCGTGAGGTCGTCGGGCTGCAGGTAGAGGCCGGGCTCGACGGTGAGCACCTGGCCCTCCTCCAGCACGCCGTCGAGGTAGGCGCCGGCCCGCGCCCCCGCGCAGTCGTGGACGTCCAGGCCGAGCATGTGCCCGCTGCTGCAGAGGGTGTAGCGGCGGTAGAGGCCGCTCTCCAGGTCGGGGTTGGACAGCACGCCCCAGTCGTGCAGGCCCTCGGCGATCACCCGCATCGCGGTCAGGTGGAACTCGCGGAACCGGGCGCCCGGACGCAAGGTCGCGATCGCCGCGTCCTGCGCCGCCAGGACGAGGTCGTACACCTGCCGCTGCAGCGGGCTGAACCGGCCGGACAGCGGCAGCGTGCGGGTGATGTCGGCGGTGTAGAGGTTGTCGCTCTCCACGCCCGCGTCCAGGAGCAGCAGCTCGTCGGGGTTCAACCGCCCGTCGTTGCGGATCCAGTGCAGCACGCAGGCGTGCGCGCCCGAGGCCACGATCGACTGGTAGCCGACCGCGTTGCCCTCCAGCCGGGAGCGCAGCCCGAAGATCCCTTCGATGTACCGCTCGCCGCGCGGGTGGGCGATCGCCGCGGGCAGCGCCCGGACCACGTCCTCGAAGCCGCGGGCGGTGGCGTCCACCGCGTGCTGCAGCTCCGCGACCTCCCACTCGTCCTTGACGAGCCGCATCTCCGCCAGGAACGTGGCGAACTCGCCGTCGCCCTCCCCGGGCGTCACCAGGGCGTCGATCGAGCCGTCCACGCCGCGCAGCACCCGTGCGGGCCCGGAGAGCGCGTCGGGCAGGCGGTCGATGTGGACGCACTCGATCTGGTAGAGCTCCCCGGCCTCGGCGAGGTCGGGGCGGCGGCCCACCCAGAACTCGCCGTACCGGCGGTCGCGGTAGAACTCCTGCCCCGCGGAGCGGGGCGAGCGCGGCCGCATGAAGAGGCGTGCCGCGCCGGACGGCTCGACCACCAGCACGTTGTCCGGCTCCTGAGCCCCCGTCAGGTACGTGAACGCGCTGTGTGCCCGGAACCGGTAGTCGTCGTCGTTGCTGCGGACCTTGAGCGTCCCGGAGGGGATGACCAGCCGCTCCCCGGGAAAGCGCGAGGCGAGCGCGGCCCGCCGCTTGGCGGTGTACGCGGCGAGGGGCAGCGGATGCGCGTCGGTCCGGCTGGTGTCGGCCCAGTCGGTCGCCATGAACTCCGCGAGGGCCTCGGTGATCGGAAGGTCGTGGCTTCCGGTGTTGAGCTTGTCCGTCATCGTTGTCTCCGGGTGGCGGGCATTAGTGGTATTTCACACATTACTGCTTGGGCGCTGGTCACCCGATTGTCCTCCATCGAGGCCGGACCGCTCTCCGGCGGGGGCTCGGTCCCGCAGCGGCCGGGCGTCACTGATCCGCAACGCGCATAGGGGGAGGGTGTCGAGGGCAATGGTCAGGGAAAACATGCCGGGCCGGAGCCGAGGTGGTGCCGATGCTGATCAGAACTGTTCTGCGGCGCAAGGGTACGGACGTGGTGACCGTGCCGCCGGACGCCACGGTCACCGAACTGCTGGCCGTCCTGGCGGAGCGGAACATCGGGGCGGTGGTCGTCTCGGAGGACGGCCTGGCCATCACCGGCATCGTCTCCGAACGCGACGTCGTCCGCCGGCTGGCCGACCGCGGCGCCGCGGTCTTCGACCTCCCCGTGTCCGCGATCATGACGACCGAGGTCCACACCTGCACCCCCGAGGCGAACGTGGACGAGCTCCGCCGCACCATGACGAACCACCGCGTCCGGCACGTCCCGGTCGTCCGCGAGGGGCGGCTCGCCGGCATCGTCAGCATCGGCGACGTCGTCAAAAGCTCCATCGACGATCTGGAGACGGAGAACGAGGCCCTGGTCGGCTACATCCGCGGCTGACCCGGCCCGATCGGAAAGGGGAGGGGCCCGGCGCGTGCCGGGCCCCTCCTCGTCTCGCGGATGGGATCCGGGTCGGGTCTCGCGGTCCGGCCGGGCGGCCGGACCGCGAGACCGGCCTCATTTGACGGTGATCTTGTCCACCTCCACGGTGACGCCGCGTACCTGCGGGGTCGAGGTCGCCGTCGTCACCTCGCCGGTGCCGGCGGACGAGCCCTGGACCGTGAACGAGTAGGTCAGGGCCCCGCCGGGCGCGCCCGGCGTGCTGGCGATTCGGTAGTCGCTGGTGGGCGCACCGGTGATCTGGCCGCCCGCCGTGCCGTCGGCGTTCTCCGCGCCGACGGTCAGGCCGTAGTCGTCACCCGGGTAGGGCGGACGCGCGGCCGGGTTGTAGGCGAAGCTGATGTCCTCGGTGCCGTTGACCCCGATCCACTGCTGGAAGACCCGTACGGCGCTGTCCCCGTACAGGCGGACCTGCCACTCGATGACCACCCAGCGGTGGACGCCGTCCGTCAGCGTCCCCGCGTACACGCCCGGCGCCCCGCGGCCGTCCAGGTCGGTCCAGTACGGCGCGAGCACGTTGTTGGGCGGGGTCGGGTCGGGCAGCGTCTGCGGAGCGTACGCGATGTCCGCCGAACCGGTCGTGCCGCCCGCGACGGTGTAGCCGTTCGAGACGACCCCGAGCCGCGTGTACGTCTTGCCGGCGTAGACGAAGGCCGGGACGGTGAAGTTGATCGCCTCCTCGTCGCCGATCGGCGTCGGCGTGAGGCCGAGGCTCGCCAGCGGGAGCCAGCCGCCCGCCGGGTTGGTCCCCGGAGCGATGCCCGGCCGGTCGGGCTGCCGCCCCGCGAGGGTGGTCTTCGCCGTGACGACGCGGTTCCCGGTCAGGGTCGCGCCGGTGGCCCCGGTGGCCTTCAGCTTCGTGCTGAGCGTGCTGACCGCGGTGACCTCGGCGTCCTGCAGGGTGGTGTTCTGCACGGACACGGTGCAGGTGGAGACGCCGGTGTTCTTCACGATCGTGTCGGGCGCGCAGGTCTGGTCGATCGGCACCGCGCCCTGCTGACGGTAGAACGCGACCGGCAGGTGCTGCGCCCGGTCGCCGTTGACCTGCTTGAGGTCCACCTGGCCGAAGTACTGCCCCTCGGGCAGGTCCGGCGCGGCGATGACGATGGTGATCGTGGCGCTCTTGCCGGGCTTGACGTTGAACACCGACGGGGACACCGTGATGCTCGCCCCGCTGACCGTGCTGCCGCTCGCGCGGTAGACGACCGTCTTGTCCGTCGTGTTGACGAGCGTACGCTTCGCGGTGATCACACCGGGCATGATCGGCGCGTTCACCGAGGGCAGGTTGAGGTCGATCCGGCCCATCGGGTCGGTCGCCGAGGCCGCGTAGTTGGCCGCGGTCTCGTCAAGGGTCAGCCCGGTGTCGGCGGCCTTGGACAGGTCGACCCGGCCGCCGCCGTAGTCGAACGGGTCGGCGGGCGTGGTCCGGTCCTGCTTGGTGACCTTCGTGGTGGCCGTCGTCTCCAACGCCGACTTGATCTGGCCGGGCGTCCAGCCCGGGTGCAGGGCCGCCATCAGCGCCCCGGCGCCCGCCACGTGCGGCGACGACATCGACGTGCCGGCGATGACCTGGTACAGGTTGCCGGGCGGACCTTCGAGCTCCGACTCCGGCGTCGGGGTGTTGCCGGCGAGGATGTGCAGGCCGGGCGCGGTCACGTCCGGCTTGAGGAAGTCGCCGCCGGGGCCGCGCGAGGAGAACGTGGTCATGGCGTCGCCCTGCCACGTCGCCTTCTCGCCCTGCGTGAAGGTCGCCGTCGCGCCCGCGTGGGCGGCGACGAAGGCGAGCAGCGCGTCGGTCTCCGGCTTGTCGATGTGAACGGTGGGCACCCAGTGGTTGTCCGTCATCACGTCGAGCGGCGAGGAGTTGTAAAGGATCATCCCCGCGGCGCCGCCCTTCTTGACCGCGGCGCCCTTGAGCACCCGGTTCGGACCCCGCTGACAGGCGACGATCTTCCCGGTGAACAGCCCGGCCGGAGGCGTCCGCACGCACAGCGCGTCGCTGTACGGCGGGGCCGAGGCGAGCACGATCGGCAGCGGCGTCCCCGCGCCCGACGTGATCGACGCGCCCTTGATCGTGGCGGTCGCGCCGTCGCCGGCGAGGGTGATCGTCGACTGGAAGGTGCGCGACTGGGTCGAGGCGGCCACCGTCGTGACCCACGGGCTGCGGTGGTCGGTCGTGTTCGCGCCCGGGCCGGAGTTCCCGGCCGAGGCGGACACGAAGACGCCCGCCGCGTACGCGTCGAGGAACGCCAGCTCGACCGCGTCGCTGTAGGGGTCCGACCCGCCGGAGATCGAGAAGTTGATCACGCGGACGCCGTCCGCGATCGCCTGGGCCACCGCGGCCGCGGAGTCGGACTGGTAGCAGCCCTCGGCGCCGCACACCTTGTACGCCGCGACGTGGGCGGCCGGCGCCACGCCGTGAATCGCGCCGCGGTCGATGCCGAGCGGGTCCGCGTGCTCGACCGGGCCGCCGGCCGAGGTGGTGGCGGTGTGCGTCCCGTGGCCGTTGGAGTCACGGGCGCTGTCGGGGTAGACCTCGCCGCCCACCTGCGCGTTGTACGTCGCGAGGAAGGGCTGGCCGGAGATCAGCTTGTTGTTGCAGACGAAGACGTCCGCCGTCGGGGTCAGCGGGTTGTCCCCGAAGGAGCAGGTACGCGGGGTGCCGTCGGCCTTGGGCGGGGGAGCGGGCAGGTTGCCCGGGTCGGCGAACGACGGGTGCTCGGGCCAGACGCCCGAGTCGAGGATGCCGACGATCACGCCCTTGCCGGACGATTTCGTCCCGCCGAGCCGGTTGTATATCGCGTCGGCGCCCATGAACGAGGCGCTGGAGTCGGTGAGCGGCTGCTCCAGCTTGTCCTGCTGCACCGCCGCGACCCCGGGGAGCTTCACCAGCTCGGCGGCCTTCTCGCCGGGCAGGGTGAGGGCCACGCCGCCGTACACAGTGCGGAGCCGCTGGCCCACCTTGGCGTCGGGGATCTTCTTGGACAGCTCGCCGAGGAAGGCGTTCTCGACCTCCTCGATGTGCTTGCCGTATTTGGCCGCGTCGGCGCTCTTGAGATCGAGGGACTTTCCGGTGACCGACGGGCTGGTGCCGGGCAGGCCCGGCAGGTCACCCTGGTACGCGGCGAGCGAGTCGTAGTCCAGCTTCACGACGACGTTCACCGGCGCCGACGAGCGCGACTTCAGCAGTTGCGCGTCGCTCTTGGCCAGCCGCCCGCTCGGCGACTTGGCCCCCTGGACGTGATCACCCGCGGTGAGCGCGGTGGCCGACCAGGATCCGGTGGGGTCGGGGGTGGGATCCGCCGTCGCGGACGCCGCGGGAACCGTGGCCGCGACGAGTGTGAGACCGCTCGCGACGGCGGCCAGGCGTAAGTAGGTGGACGAAGTCTTCCTTGGCACGAACACCTCCCATGAGGGCACTGCGCTGATCGCCGCCCGTGAGGTGGGTGTCGTGCACCGCCGCCCTGAACGCGCGGGAAGGCGTACGACCCTCCCCCTCGGGCGACGAGCGGCCAGCCGCCCCGCAAGGCGGCTGGGCCTGACTGGGAGTCTAACTAGAGATCAAAAATAGGTATAGATCACTATTTATGCCGACTTTATGTGGCTCCTTGGGTGGAAGTTGCCAAGTCGTACACTCGATCTCGTGAAGCTCAAACTTGATCTCCATGACATCTACAACAGCAGCCGCGAGATCGACCGGGCGCTGCACGGAGTGATCCAGGAGGCGGTACGGATCAAGGCGACACAGGTGGAGATCATCCCCGGAAAGGGATCGGGCCAGCTCAAGAAGAAGGTGCTGCGGTTCCTGGAGCAGAAGGAGATCAAGGCGCTCTATCACCGCATCGACAAGGACGCGAAGAACCACGGCCGGCTGTTCGTGTACTTCCAGTGGAAATGAGCGCACGAGGCGTCTACCGGGCGTAACCCTTGCCTCGGCGGGCTCGGCGGGCTCGGGGACACGGTGCCCGGCGGGAGCCCCGCTTCCGGGACGCCCGGCCAGCCCAGCAGGGTCGGTCAGCTCGCAGCGGGGATCGGCGATATTGCTCACCGTGTGGGCGTCTTGCCATACTCGGCCGTGCCGAGGGGGCGGCCTTTCCTTTACGAGAAAGGCGGAGAGACGGATGAGCGAGCAACCGACAGGCCGGTCGGACGGTCCGGACAGCGGTCCGCCTCCCGTCTGGGGTCAGCAGCCGGGGCCTGCCCAACCCGCCTGGGGACAGCAGCCGGGCCAACCGGGGCCTGGCCCGTACGCCTGGGGGCCACCACCGGCGGCGAGGCCGAAAAGCGGCCTGTCCAGGGGCTGCCTGATCGCGCTCGCGGTGGCCGGAGTCATCGCGGTCCTGGTTATCGGTGGCGCCGTCGCCGGTGGCCTGTTCTTGGCGAAGAAGGTCAACGACGTCGCGGGTCAGGGGTCGCCCGGATCCGACAAGCTGCCGCAGACGATCGACGGTCTCAAACTCAGCAAGGGGGGCGTGACCGGGTTCGCGTGCAGCCTCGGAGGGAGCACGATGAACGACGTTTCCGAGGACGGCAGGATCGGTTCGTACTGCTACGTCGCGGAGGAGGGCAGTGGGTTCGCCATGGCCCTCGCGGGCAAGGGCGAGGCCTTCGACATCACCGGGTCCTCGATGCTCTCCGCCGCCGGTGGCGGGGCAGAGCCGAAGAACGTCAACGGCGCCCGGTGCGCCCATGACACGGATGCCGCGACGGTCTGCGTCGCGAGCAAGGGGGACGTCTCGGCCCTCGTCGTGACCTCGGGTGACGTCGGTGAGGACACCGCGGCCAAGATCGCGGTGGTTGTCGCCGAGAAGGTCGGCTGAGCCGGCTCCACGCCGAATGCGCCCTGCCGGTGACCGCGCGGAGGCATGGTCCGCCCGATGAAACGGCTCGCGGCGGGGGCCGGGAGGTCCGGGGTCACAGCTTGCGGAAGGAACGGGCCTCGGCCGCGGCGGCGAGCACGCCCTCAAGCGAGGCGCCGCCCGCGGCGGCGACCGCCGCCGAGATGGCCCCCTCGACGAACGGCACGTCCGCGATCACCACGGAACCGGGGCTCTCCAGGAGCCGCGCGGTCAGCACCGAGCTGCCGAGATCCGGGATCAGGACCACGCCGTCCCCCTGGTCCACCTCGTCGACGGCCGCCGCGACCTTGTCCACGCTCGTGCCGACCCCGCCGTCGTCCGCGCCTCCCGCCGCCGCCACCGGCACGTCCACGCCGCAGACGCTCCTGGCCAGCTCGGCCGCCTCCGAGGCCAGACCGTGGCTGTGTGAAATGAGAACGATGCCCACCATCGCAGTCTCCTGTGCGCTCCTTCCGCGTTCCCGTGGGTCTGCCCCACGGTCGTGCTCTCCCGTTCAGGGGCGGCTCTTCGAGCGCGGCGATCGGCGGGTCGCGACGGCCCTGAGCGCGCCGACGATGAGCGCCGTCGAAGCCGCCCCCGGGTCCTCGTGCCCGGCGCTGCGTGCCCCGAGATAGCTGGCCCGCCCCTTGCGCGCCACGAGCGGGACCGTCGCCTTCGCGCCCTCCTCGGCCGCCGCCGCGGCCGCCGCGAACGCCACCTCCGGATCGCCGCCCCCGCCCACGCTGCGCGCCATCGCCCGCGCGGCCGGGGCCAGCGCGTCCACCATCGTCTTGTCGCCCTCCTCCGCGCCGCCCAGCCTGCGTACGCCCGCGACCCCCGCCTCCAACGCGGACGCGAGATCGGCGGCCGACACGTCGGCGGCGTCGCCGAGCGTCTTGCCCATCTCACGGAAGGCGGTGCCGTACAGGGGGCCGGAGGCTCCGCCGACCTTGCGGATCAGCGTGGACCCGGCCAGGACGAGCACGCCGCCCGGCGTGTCCGGCGGGCGGGCAGCCAGCGCCTCGGCGACGGCGGCGAAGCCCCGGTCGAGGTTGGTCCCGTGGTCGGCGTCGCCGATGGCGGCGTCCAGCCGGGTGAGATGGTCGCGACCGGCCCGTACGGCGGCCGTGATCTCCTCCATCCAGATGACGAAGAACCGCGTGTCCAAGGGGGACTCCTGAGGGTCGGGTGTCGGTCAGCGGCCCCAGCGCAGCGCCGGTGTCTCCACCGGAGCGTCCCACAGCCGGGTGAGCTCGTCGGTCAGCGCGCACGTGGTCACCGAGAAGCCCTGCATGTCGAGGCTGGTGACGTGGTTGCCGACCAGGCGGCGCGCGGCGGTCGCGCCCCTCTCCTCCAGGTACGCGGCCACCTCGGCGAAGACGATGTACAGCTCCATGAGCGGCGTGCCGCCCATTCCGTTGACCATGACCAGGGTCTCACCGGAGAGCGGGAGGTCGTCGTCGATCGCGTCCATCGCGATGCGGACGAGCTCGCGCGCCCCCCGGAGCGCGGCGCGGGTGCGGCCCGGCTCGCCGTGGATGCCGATGCCCAGCTCGATCTCCGTCTCGCCCAGCTCGAACGTGGGCCTCCCGGCGGCGGGGGTGGTGCAGGCGCTCAGCGCGACGCCGAAGGAGCGGCTGCGGTCGTTCACCTCCCTGCCGGCCCGGGCCACCTCGGCCAGCGGGGCCCCGGCCTCCGCCAGCGCACCGGCGATCTTCTCCACGAAGACGGCGGCCCCGGTGCCCCTGCGGCCGGCCGTGTAGAGCGAGTCCCGCACGGCCACGTCGTCGTCGACCAGGACCCGGGTCACCTCCACGCCCTCGTCGCCGCTGAGCTCGGCCGCCATCTCGAAGTTGAGCACGTCGCCGGTGTAGTTCTTCACGATGTGCAGCACGCCGGCGCCGCCGTCCACGCCGGTCGTCGCCCGTACGATCTGGTCGGGGACGGGCGAGGTGAAGATCTCGCCGGGACAGGCGGCGTCGAGCATGCCGTATCCGACGTAGCCGCCGTGCAGCGGCTCGTGGCCCGAGCCGCCTCCGGAGACCAGTCCGACCTTGCCCGGCCGGGGCGCGTCCCCCCTAAAGACGATCTTGTTCTCGACGTCCACCTTGAGCGAGGGGTGCGCCGCCGCGACACCGCGCAAGGTGTCGGTGACCACGGAGCCGACATCGTTGATGAGCTTCTTCATGTCGCCGTCCTCGTGTGGGGGGCCGTCTCCTTTACGCCTGCCCGGTCACACGGGACGGCACGCCTCGATTTCCCGGCGCAGGGCGACCGCGATGCATCTCAGCCCGCGGCGCTGTGGGAAGGTCCGCCACATGGGCGCTGGAGACGTGGCGTGCGAAGGCGCGCAGCGGGCCGCCTTCCAGGTGGAAGTAATGCCGTATGAACCTCTCCGCGGAACGGCGGGCGTCGGCGAACGCGGGATGATCGCGATCCGGCCGGCCGGAATGGCGGTGATCGCATTGCGGGATGTCCGCTGTCTCGTGATCGGGCAACTCCAGTGTCCAATCGGCTCGGCGTGGCCGTGCGGCACGCCCTCCGGCACCAGTTCGTTAACCGGGGCACCCAGGAGGAACGCGGTGACGATGGCTGCGAAGGCGGCGCGGCCTCGCGCCGGCGAGTCCCGACTCGCCCGGCTCGTCACCGAGGTCCTCAGCCCCTTCCACGTGGTGATCCCGCTTCCCGCGGCGGTGGGCTGGCACCAGTCCCATCCGGCCGCCACCGGGCTCCTGTGGGGCCTCTTCGCCGCCGTGGCGGGAGCCGTGTCCATCCTCACGGCGGAGTTCGGCGCGTGGGCGTGGGCCTGCTGGCCACTCGTGGCCTTGGCCGGCTGGTCGCGGATCGCCCTGCGCGACCACACGCCCGCGCAGGTCGTCGCGGGCGCGGTCGCCGGGACGGCCGTCTGCTGGCCCGTCTACGCCCTGATCGGCTGATCCGCGGCCTCCGTACGGACCGGGCGGAAGCGCGGATGATCTGGCGCTCACGACGGCGGGTGTAGGAGGATTCTGGGGATCTGCGACGGATGGGAGGCGGGCGCATGTCAGTGGTGCGGGATCTCGTGGAGGGCATCGGAGGCGTGGAGGCCGAGCACGTCACCGCCCGGGAGGCCGAGCACGGCCCACTGCCCGGCGACGGCCCCGACAGCTCGGCCCGCGTCGTCGCCCCGGTGGCGCGGTGAACGTCGCCGAGGCCGTGGGCGCGGTCCTCGCCTCGCTCGGAGTCGACACCGCCTTCGGCGTCGTCGGCAGCGGCAACTTCCACGTGACCAACGCGCTCGCCGAGCACGGCGTGCGCTTCGTGGCCGCCCGCCACGAGGGCGGCGCGGCCACCATGGCCGACGCGTACGCGCGGATGAGCGGCTCCCTGGCGGTGCTCAGCGTCCACCAGGGGCCGGGCCTCACGAACGCGCTGACCGGCATCGCCGAGGCGGCCAAGAGCCGCACCCCGCTGCTGGTGTTGGCCGGGGAGGCGACCGCGCCGCGGTCGAACTTCCGCATCGACCAGCCGGGCCTGGTGTCGGCCGTGGGCGCCCTCGCCGCCCGGGTCGACTCGGCCGAGAGCGTCGTCGAGGACACGGTCCTGGCCTTCCTCACCGCGCTGCTCGGCCGCCGCGCCGTCCTGCTCAACCTCCCCCTCGATGTGCAGGGCGCGGTCCTGCCCGACGACGTCGCCCAGGCCGTACGGGAGCTGCGGTCGAGCCGGATCGCCGACGTGGGGGAGCAGGGGAGCCGGGCCTGGGCCGCCGTCCGCGACCTGCGGGACCGCGCGTGGCGCGACCTCGGGGACGGAGAAGGCGAGCCGTCCGAGCCGGCGTCCTCCGACCTCGCGGAGCCGGTGGCGACGGGGCCGGCCCCGGCCGACTCCGTGAGCGAGCTGACCCGCCTGATCGCCGCCGCGCGGTGCCCGGTCTTCGTCGCCGGGCGGGGAGCGCGCGGCGCGAGCCGGGACATCGAGGTGCTCGCCGACCGGTCCGGAGCGCTGCTCGCCACGTCGGCGGTCGCGCGCGGGCTGTTCCGTGGCAGCCCGTGGGACCTGGACGTGAGCGGCGGCTTCGCCTCTCCGCTGGCGGCCGAGCTGATCCGCGGCGCCGACCTGGTCGTGGCCTGGGGCTGCGGGCTCAACGTGTGGACCACCCGGCACGGCTCGCTGATCGGCCCGGACGCGACCGTCGTCCAGGTCGACATCGATCCGGACGCGCTCGGCGCGCACCGGCCGGTCGATCTCGGCGTGATCGGCGACGCGGCGGAGACCGCGCGGGCCGTGACCGAGGCCCTCGGCGCCCCCCGCGACGGGTACCGAAGCCCCGAGCTGGCCGTCCGGGTCGCGCAGGAGATCCGCTGGCGGGACGTTCCGTACCAGGACGAGAGCGGGGGCGGGCGCATCGACCCGCGGACGCTCACGATCGAGCTGGACGACCTGCTGCCGGCCGAGCGGATCGTCTCCGTGGACTCCGGAAATTTCATGGGATATCCGACGATGTTCTTGTCGGTGCCGGACGCGAACGGCTTCTGCTTCACCCAGGCGTTCCAGTCGATCGGCCTCGGCCTGGCCACCGCGATCGGTGCCGCGCTCGCCCGCCCGGACCGCCTGCCGGTGGCCGCGCTGGGCGACGGCGGAGCCCTGATGGGCGTCGCCGAGCTGGAGACCGTGGTACGGCTCGGCCTGCCGATGATCGTCGTGGTCTACGACGACGAGGGGTACGGCGCGGAGGTCCACCACTTCGGCCCGGAGGGGCATCCGCTGGACACCGTCACCTTCCCGGCCGCCGACATCGCGGCCATCGCCAGGGGTTTCGGCTGCCAGACGGTGACCGTACGCGAGCGGGCCGATCTGGCGGGGGTCGCCGAGTGGCTGAAGGGACCGCGCGAGGCGCCCCTGGTGGTCCACGCGAAGGTGACCCGCGACCGGGGCGCGTGGTGGCTGGAGGAGGCGTTCCGCGCACACTGAACTGGACGGCCCCGCCCCCGGCGGGCGGGGCCCTCGTGAGGGGCCGGATCAGGAGGTTACGGTCGCGTAGGTTAGCGTTCGGTCATGGCTGAGATCGTGTATCCCCCGGTGATCCGGACCGCGCTCGTGCTCTTCAAGGCGCTGGATCTCAAGATCCGCATCGAGGGCGCCGAACACGTGCCCACAACCGGTGGCGCGGTGCTGGCCAGTAACCACGTGAGCTACCTCGACTTCATCTTCGCCGGACTGGCCGCCTGGCCCTCGCGGCGGCTCGTCCGGTTTATGGCGAAGAAGGAGGTCTTCGCCAACCCGGTGGCCGGGCCGCTGATGCGTGGGATGCACCACATCTCGGTGGACCGTTCCGCCGGGGCGGGCGCCTTCGGCGCGGCGGTGCGAGCGCTGAAGGACGGCGAGATCGTCGGCAACTTCGCCGAGGCCACGATCAGCCGGTCGTTCACGATCAAGGACATCAAGAACGGCCCGGTCCGGATGGCGGCCGACGCGGGCGTCCCGCTGATCCCGGTCGCCGTGTGGGGTCCGCACCGGCTCTGGACCAAGGGCCGCCCGCGCAGGCTGCTCCAGCGGCACGTGCCTGTCACGATCCTGGTCGGCGAGCCGATGCGCCCAGAGCCGGGCACACCGCTCGCCGACACCACGGCGGAGCTGCGGCAGCGGATGTCGGAGCTGCTCGACCGGGCCCAGCGGACCTACCCCGAGATCCCGCCGGGCGTCTGGTGGCAGCCCGCCCACCTCGGCGGCACCGCCCCCACCCCCGAGGAGGCCGCCGGCCTCGACACCTCCGCCAGGGCCCGCCGCGTGGAGCCCGACGCGGGCGTCTAGCGTGCCTCGGCCGGGGCGGCCACTTCGCTCGCTCCGCTCCCTCGATCCCGGGTGAACGTCGGCGGACAGCGCATGAGGCGGGCGGACCCCCGGGCGGCCGGTGAGGGCCGCCCGGGGGTCCGTAGATCCGGTGGGTACCGGGTACGGGGTCAGCGGCCGTCGCCGACCACGACCCTGGCCTTGTTGTAGTTCTTGCCGTTGCCGTCCGGCTTGTAGTTCTTCTCGGTGTTGCCGGCGATGTCCACGGCGAACCAGTGCACCTCGGTGGTCGTGCCGACGGTGATCTGCTGCGCCCCCTCACGCATCCCGGCCGCCGTCAGCTTCGGCGAGGAGAGAGTGGGCCGGCTGCCGTCCAGCGTGTAGTAGATGTTGGCCGGCTCGTCCACGGCGAACGTGAACGAGGTCGAGTCGGCGCTCTTTCCGGTGATCTTCAGCTCGGACGACGGCTGCTTGTGGTCGTTCGCGTACCCGCGGGCGACCTCGAGGATGGCGACCTGCCCGGAGGAGAACTCCATCGCCTCCTCATGGCCCTCGCCGAACGCCGGCTGGAAGCCCACGGCCTGGAACCGCTTGGTCGCCGGGTTGTAGACGTCCGCGCCGACCTCGAAGTCCCAGCCGATGATGCCCCGGTTGTACCAGTGCTCGTCGGCGCTGTTCCCGGCCGCCGAGTAGAGGACGTCCGGGACCGGCCCGGTGCGTCCCGGCCAGATCGCGGTGCCGCGCCAGGTCTGCACGGCGGAGAGGATGTGGCTGGAGGCGTTCCAGAAGAAGTTCTCGGTGCCGTAGTCCACCCGCGGCAGCAGCTCACGCCCGGCCGTCTTGTACGCCCCCGGAGGCCACATGAAGTAACCGCCGTAGGAGTGCGTGTTCATCGCGAACTTGATGTTCTGGAACTTCTGGGTCAGCCACACCTCGTTCTTCGCCTCGGGTTCGGACAGCTCGGCCGGACCGGCGAAAGTCTCGCCGGTGCAGGTCGTCGAGGCGCCGCTGTACCCGTCGAAGATCGACCCGACCGAGAAGTTCCGGTTCAGGTCCACACCCCAGGAGTTCCGCGAGGCCGGGTCCGCGGAATTGGCCTGGCAGTAGTTGATCATGTTCTTGCGCTGCATGTTGTAGTCGTAGAACGAGTAGTGCGCGCCGTCGGGGTTGACCGTCGGCAGGATGAAGATGTCGAGGTCGTCCACCAGCTTCTTGGTGTCGGAGTCCCCGGCGTAGTTGCGCAGCAGCCGCTCCGCGGTCTCCACACAGGTCAGCGGGGTCACCCACTCGCGCGCGTGCTCCTGGCAGTAGAGGAACACGCCGGTCTTCGCCCCGTCTCGCTGCTTGCCGATGCGCAGCGCCTTCATCTGGAACGGCTCCCGCGAGACGGAGGCGGGCGCCTTCAGGTTGTCGGTCAGCCGCGTCGCCGGTGCGGCGGCCACCAGGCCCGTGCCCGCGTTGCCCCGGTACGTCGCGGCGCCCACGAGCGCGGACGCGGCCGCGTCGCCGTTGATCGCGTCCACGACCTGTTTGGCCGTGCTGGACACCGCTCCCGCGGCGTCCGTGGCCAGGTTGACCACGATGTCCTTGCCCGTGACGGAGACGCCGAGCGGGGAGGAGGCGGCCTGCGGCTTCGCCAGCGCGACGCTGACGTCGTTGCCGCCCTCGTGCCCGAACGCCTTGGAACTGACGTACAGCGTGCTCGCCGCGACCGTGCCGAACTGCGCCTGCGCGGCCCGGCGGTACCCGTTCGTCTTGTACGGCAGGTTCACGATCTCCGCGAGCTTGGGGAACTCGCGGGCCAGGGAGGTGATCCGGTCGGTGACCTCGGTCGGGTCCATGTAGTGGTCGACGAAGTCCGCGACGTAGTGCTTGCCCGGCGGCTTGCGCGGCTGCCCCAGCCACTTGGTCACCGGGACCGTGACGGAGCCGCCGCGGTTGCTGGTGATCGTGGCCGTCGTCGGTGCCTGCGTGATCGACAGGGGAGTGCTGAAGCGGTGGTACATGTACGCCCCGGCGTCGGTGAACCGCGACATCGTGGCGGAGCCGCCGGAGTCGGGCGCGGTGCCGGGGCCGCTGTCCCAGGTGACGGTGAGCACGGTCTGCGCGTCGGTGGCGCTCGACTTCACCTCGACGGACAGGAAGCGCTGGTCGTCCAGGCTGGTGAACCACTCGGCGCGCAGCGGGGTCAGCGTGTCGGTCTCGGCCGTCGCCGCGGCCGCCGACCGCAGCGCCTCGGTCCGCTCGGCCAGGTTCTCGGCGTTGTCGGTCTGGTCGGATATCACGCCTTGGACGTCGAAGCCCTCGTCGCGCAGGCGGCGTGCCTCGTCGGGGCTGAGCACGGCGTGGATCTCGATGCCGTTGTCCAGGGGCTTCTTGTACTCGGCGAGGTCCACGCCCATCGCGTTCAGCCGGTCCACGTCCGCCTGGTCGGGGACGACGATCCGCATCAGCGCGACGCCGTTCTGGGCGGTGGTGGACTGGCGGTCCGGGACGATCTCGCCAGGGGAGGGGGAGGGTTCGGCGAGCGCCGGGAGCGCGCTCAGGGTGAGTGCCAGGGGCAGGGCGAGCGCGACGGCGACGCGGCGCGCCCTCCTGCGGTCCAGAGGACTCCTCATCAGAGACTCCTTCTCCGGCGTGCTCCGTCCGGGTAGGGGGTCAGCCCGGCGGGCGCACGCGAGTGGAAGAAGTCTTGATCGGCGACATATTGCCGTCAACACCCTGATATCACCGTGTTATATCGCTTTTGCTGTTATGAGCTGATATTCAGGATTTTGAGGGATAAATCGCCCTAGTTGGCAGAAATTCGGGTGGGCTGTGGCGTGGCCCGCTACGCTGGCCGTTTCGGGGCTGTTCCGGCCGCGCGGGACAGGACGACGCGGACATCGGGGACGCCCGGGAGAGGAAGGACGGCGATGCCCGCCGAACGCCACGCGGCCGTGCGCGGACTACGCCTCGCATACCTCGACTTCGGCGGGCCGGGAGAGCCGGTGCTCGCGCTGCACGGCCACTTCGGGCGGGCCCGCATGTTCGCGCCGCTCGCCGCCGCCCTCGCCCCCGGCCACCGCGTGATCGCCCTGGAACAGCGCGGCCACGGCCACAGCGAGCGGGACGGCGACTTCGCACCCGACGCCTACGTCGCCGACGCCGCCGCGTTCCTGCGCGACCTCGGCCTCGGCCCGGTGACCGTGCTCGGCCACTCCATGGGCGGCGTCGTCGCCTTCCGGCTCGCCGCCCGGCACCCGGACCTGGTCCGCGCCCTCGTCGTCGAAGAGGGAGGCGCGCTCAACCGGCCGCCGGACGCCCCGAACCCCGTCCTGGACGTGAGCGGCTGGCCCCGGCGCGCGGCCACGCTCACCGGGCTGCGCCGGGAGGTCGAGTCGCGGGGCATCCCCGACGCGAGCTACTTCCTGGAGAGCGCCGCCGAGCGCCCCGACGGCTGGGGCTTCCTCTTCGACCCCGCCGACATGATGGAGTCCCAGCGGGCGCTGATCGGCGACTGGTGGCCCGACTGGCTCGCCTCCACCTGCCCGGCCCTGCTCGTCCACGGGCGGGACAGCTTCGTCATGCCCACCGCCATGGCCGTCGAGATGGCCGAGCGCCGCCCCGGCACCGTGCTGCGCGAGTTCCCCGGCTGCGGCCACTGGGTCCACGATGACGACCCCGACGGCTTCGCCGACGCCGTACGGGAGTTCCTCGCCGCACTGTGACGGATGCGCCCGGATCGGTCATCGGGTGGCGAAATTCCGTTTTCCCCCGAATTGGAGGCATCCCATGTGGCAGCGGATCGACCCTGGAGCGGCGGGCTTCGCCCCCGATCTCGCCGAGCGGCTCGACGCCCTCATCGAGGAGGGCCGGGCGCCGGGCCTGCACGGCGTCGTGGTCGCCAGGCACGGCCGTCTCGTCCTGGAGCGCTACGGCAGAGGCGAGGATTACGCCTGGAACACGCCGCTCGGCGTGGTGGACTTCGGCCCCGAGACCCGCCACGACATCCGCTCGGTCACCAAGAGCGTCGTCGGCCTGCTGTACGGCGTCGCCCTCGCCGCGGGCCTGGTCCCGGAGCCGGGCGAGCCGATCCTGCGGCACTTCCCCGAGCATGCCGACCTCGCCGCCGACCCCGGGCGGGCGGCGCTCACCGTCGAGCACGCCATGACGATGACCCTCGGCCTCGAATGGGACGAGAGCGCGCCGTACACCGGGCCGGAGAACTCCGAGATCGCCATGGAGGTGGCCGAGGACCGTTACCGGTTCGTCCTGGAATGTCCGATCGTCGAGGAGCCGGGGAAGCGGTGGTCCTACAGCGGCGGCGCGGCCGCCCTCGTCGGCGGGCTCATCGCCCGCGGCGTCGGCCGTCCGCTGGAGGAGTTCGCCCGCGACGCGCTCTTCGCGCCGCTCGGCATCACGTCCTTCGAGTGGATGGCGGGGGAGGACGGCGTGGCGTCGGCCGCCTCCGGGCTGCGGCTCGCCCCGCGCGACCTCGCCCGGATCGGCCAGGCCGTGCTCGACGCGGAGGTGATCCCCGCCTCCTGGATCGCGGACATGCTGCGGCCGCGGGTGCCCACCTGGGACGGGTTCTCCTACGGCTACCTGTGGCATGTGGGACCCGACCGTCCGGAGGAGCCGTCCCTCCGGCGGGCCATGGCCGTGGGGAACGGCGGCCAGCGGCTCTTCCTCTTCCCCGATCTCGACCTCGTCGTGGCCGTCACCGCGGGCATGTACAACGGGGGCGAGCAGGACGCGGCGGCCCGAGCCGTCCTGGACGAGGTGCTCCTGCCGGCCCTGACCTCCTGACACCCGGTCTGGCACTCCGGCGGCCCCCTGGTCTGCCGGCCGGGTGGGGGCCGGCGGGGCTGGTAGATCTCGGTGCCCTTGTGGCGGCACGGTCCCGTGGCCGGGTGTCCGGGCCGGCTGAGTGGTTGGTGGGGTGTCCACGGACCTTGTCCGGGCCGGTCACTTCGCTGGAAGGAACCTGCGGTCCGCGCGAAGCCCGCTTCGCCGGGCCTTCCCTCCGGTCCTCGCTCCCTTTCCCGACTTCGGCGGCGGTGCGGAACCCCGATGGGCCGCGAGAATTCCGGCATGGAACAGAAGTTGAGCCGCCGGGAAGCCTCGGATTCGGTCAGCCACTTGGGATGGCGCTATCTGCTCGGCACTTTGCGCACGTCGGTCCCGGTCGGGTCGCTGGCTCGGGCGGTCGAGGTGGCCGCGAGTGCGGTCGCGGTGTGCGGTGACGACGCCGATCGGCACCTCCGCGTCGACCTCCGGCCAGACCGGGTCGTCCTCACCCTGCAGTCGCTGGACCTGGCGGGGCTGACCGCTCGCGACGTCGATCTCGCGCATCGGATCTCCGCCGCCATGCACGAGGGCGGACTACGGGCGGAACCCGAGATCGGCACGGGGGCACCGCGGTCGGTCCAGATCCTGGAGATCGCGATCGACGCGCTCGACATCGCGGCGATCCGGCCATTCTGGAAAACGGTGCTGGGCTACGCCGACGAGGCGGGAGCAGACGGCCCCGAGGATCCGGTCATCGACCCGGTCGGGCAGGGCCCGGTGATCTGGTTCCAGCAGATGGATCAGCCACGCTCACAACGCAATCGCATCCACTTCGACATCTGCGTCCCACACGACGAGGCTTCCCTGCGGATCGAGGCCGCGCTGGCCGCCGGTGGCCGACTCCTGTCCGCGTCCCGTGCCCCCGCCTTCTGGGTGCTCGCCGACATCGAGGGCAACGAGGCCTGCGTGACGACCTGGCAGGGGCGCGACGGCTCATAGCCGTTCGTTGACAGCGGAGATGTGGCCGGGCATGCCGCTCATCGCGCCGGGTGCATGACGGGGGCATCCGGACGGGGCCGCCCGGGACGCGAGCGGCTGTGGTTCGACCCGGTGGTCCCAGCCGGAACGATCGCCGCTCAGGGGTCTGATCGGATGGATACCGGCCAGGACAAACGCGGACGACCGCGGGGGCGAACGCCAGGGCCGGCAACCGCGGTCCCTTTGCCGGGACGTCCAGTGTCCTTGGGCATCGTGGGACGGCCCGGCCGTACGCGAATTGGTATGGTCGGCCGGTTCAGATCGGCTCGCCGCCGATGCCGCTATTCATGGGGACGGATTGCATGATCTTCATTACCGCCAAGTTCCGAGTGCTGCCGGAGCACGCCGACCGGTGGCCCGAGATCAGCGGTGATTTCACCCGGGCGACCCGCCAGGAGCCGGGCTGCCTGTGGTTCGACTGGTCGCGCAGCGTCGACGACTTGAACGAGTACGTCCTTGTCGAGGCGTTCCGCGACGACGCGGCCGGGGCCGCGCACGTTCAGTCGGAGCACTTCAGGGAGGCCCAGCGGACCCTGCCGCCGTACCTCGCCGAGACGCCCCGGATCGTCAACACCACGATCCCGCAGGACGACTGGTCCCTCCTCGGCGAAATGGCCGTGCCGGAGCGGGGCTGACTCCCCGGCCCGGACGGCATCCGTCCGGGCCCGCCCGCTCATGTGAGCCGCTCCATCGCACTGCCGCCGACGATATGGTCGCCGGTCGCCGGTCGCCGGTCGCCGGTCGCCGGTCGCCGGTCGCCGTCTGCGGCTCACGGCTCACCGTTCGTGGCTCATGGCTCGTGGCGCGCGCTGCTCGCGCCGTTCGCTGTTCGCGGGATGGCTGTTCGCGGGATTGTTGGTCACTGTCTGTCGGTCCAGCGTCGGGGGCGGAGCTTGGAATACCGGTGGAAGCGCATTGAGACGGTCCCGTCCCCTTGATCGATCACCTCTACCCGGTCGGGGTGGCGGGACTTCCATTTGTTGTCCGCGGCGCACAACGGTGCGAGGTTGTCCAAGTTGGTGCGGCCGGTCGGATACCACGGTTCGATGTGGTCGATCTCGGCCAGGTAGGCGGGGACGTCACACCCTTCGCGGCAGCAGGTCCGGTACATGGCCAGGATCGCTTCCCGCTGGTCGGCCGAGGCCAGCCGACGTGCCCGCCCGAAGTCCCGCATGATCCCGTCCGCGTCGCGGAGCACCCGCCGTAGTTCAGCGGTGTAGGCCATCCGGCGCGCATCCTGCGCCGGGATAGCCGTGCCGTCCTCCAGAAAGGCTGGCTCCTCCGACTGGCCGGTCAGGGTCTGCTCGGTCACCGACACGTGCATCACGGTCCGCCGCCCGCCCTGCGATAGGCGGATGGCGAGGGCGTCGGCCATGCGGCGGGGGCGGCTACGCAGGTCGGTGCTGTCGGTCTTCACCGCCAGCGGTTCCAGCCACGTCTTCAGCTGCATCTTCAACTCCGGGTCAAGCAGCCCGCGCAGGCGGCCCATCCCATCGGCGGTGTCGGAGATCGTCAGGTGCTGGCGTTCGGTCTTGGCCGCCGCCCGCGCCAGCCTCCCGTCCGGGTCGATCGTCTCGATGATGGTCTGGCCGGCGCGGGCCACGTCCTCCACCGTCGACGCCGACGCTTGTGCCAACCGCACCAGGATCGGTTCCGCCAGTTCGGTTTCGGCGTCATCCAGATGCCGGGTGGCGGACGCGATCGTCGCCGCATACCCGAACGACAGACGGCCGCAGGCGAACAGACCAGCGGTGCGGGGCAGGCGCGGCAGCTGCCGCGAGAGTGTGACACGTTCCCCTGCGCGGGCGGTGCGTGAGCCGGTAGCTGCTGCCAGCCATGCTCCGATCGACCGCCGCCCGAACAACTGGTGACCCTTCCCGGCCTCGGCTATCGGGAGGCGGGTAGCGATCGCGGCTTCGGCCAGGTCGATCGCCCGCGCCAACGCGACGATCTCCGCCATCGCCACCTCGACCTCGGCACCGGCCCCAGCCCCGGCGTCGGTGTCGGTTTGGCCCAGAACCTTCCCCGCAGCCGTGGCCAGCCGCTCGGCACGGGCGAGCAGGTCGATGACGTCGCGTCCGGCCAGGTTCAGATCGGGCCAGTCCGCTACCCGGCTATCACCACCAGCAGCATCCGGGCCCGCACCATCCTGGCCGTCATCGCCAGCACTGCCTGCACCAGCGTCTCGGCGGTCGGTGGCAGCGCCCCGGCCGACAGCGTCCTGGCCATCCCGACCAGCGCCCTGGCGAGCACCACCAGCGGCCGGGCCATCACCTTCTAAGCCCTGGCCAGCGCCCCGGTCATCAGCACCCCGGCCATCGGCGGCAGTATCCCCACCGGCCCACCGGTCACCGCGCCGAGCGTCACTTCCTTGCCGAGCCTCGTCCCAGCGGCGCCGGCCCTGTTCGTACGCGTCCTGCCGGCCCGAGCCGTTCCGCTGGCGATCATCCCGACCGGCCCGCAGGGGACGGTTCACGGACGGCTCCTCCAGGCTGGGGCGGCGGCCTTGCCAGATCCCATCCCAGGCAGACAGGTCGTCACGGTCGCACCCGGGCCGCGGTAGCTCGTCCCGACTGGAAGGGGCACCGCCATCGCTCCCGAGGCGCTGCGGCTCTTCCCCGCCGTCAGGCTTCTGGTCTTCTGGCGCGTCTGGGAGGCCGAGCAGCCGCCGCGCCCAGGACAGCGCGGGCGACCTCTGACCCCACGCCACGCTGCCTGGCCACGACGTCTCGCTCGGCTCGCCGCGTTGCCCACCTCGCCCGTCGGAGCGCGCCGTGGCGTCCGGCTGACCGCGTCGCGCGGCTCGCCCCTCGGGGCGGGTCGTGTCGTGTGGGGCGGGATGAGCGGCTCCTTCGCGGCCGCCGGAGCCGCGGGCGTGATCGAGGAGCCCGGAACTGCGAGCGCGGTCGAGGAGCACCGCCCCGTAAGAGTCACCGGAGAAACGATCCGATCCGATGAACGGCGTATGCCGCCTGGGCCCGCGCCGACGTGGGGATGCGGCGGGCGTGTCGGACGGCCGGGACGGAGGAGCGTCCTCCGGTCGGCGCGACAGCAGCACACCACCCGAAAGCATCATCTCTTCGCACCTCCCCTTCCGATCCGACGGTCGACCCTCTGCGAGGATATCGTTCACGCGTTCGATAGGCAACTCTAAGTAATCACGCTTGCACTATTTGTGACTATCGCGTACGGCATTCCGATTGGTGGGCATTCGCGAGCGCAGAGGTCACAGCGGCTCGCCACCGGAGGTCGGCTTCCCTGCCGTCGACGTCATCGCTGCCCGACTCCACGCGGAGAGGGGCACAGCCGCCGCCAGCATCGCTGACCCTGCCCGGCTTGGACACCTTGCACTCGCGCGCCAGCCCCAGCGCCAACCCCAGGACCGAAGCGTTCTCCTGCCGTGAGACCGAGTAACTGAAGGTCGGCGGCGGAATGGCTGCGGTAGTGGCCGCTCACCCATCGCCCGGCTCTTGCCCGAACCGGCCGGGTCGACCAGGACATTGATCTGACGGCCTGGGGTGAGTACCCCATCCACCGCGGCGGCCTGGTCGGCACGCGCAGTCCGCTCCACCAGGCGACGTCGGGCGACCCCGCACGCCCCTTCGACGATCCCGCACCACCGCCCGGGACCGGCGGTGCGGGTGCGTTTCTGCCGAGCCGAGAGAGGCCGTTTCTGCCGAGCCGGGAGAGGCCGGGACCCGTCGCCTGAACAAAACGAAGCGGGCCCGGATCTCGTGAGATCCGGGCCCCCTTCGGTGGGGCCGCCTGTCGAGGGTGACAGCTCGCGAGGGTGATCCCTTCGCGGCGGGCTCGACGGTCAGCCCATGTGCGGATAGCGGTGGTCGGTCGGCGGGACGAAGGTCTCCTTGATCGTGCGGGCGTTCACCCAGCGGATCAGGTTGAAGATCGACCCGGCCTTGTCGTTGGTGCCGGAGGCGCGGGCGCCACCGAAGGGCTGCTGGCCGACGACCGCGCCGGTGGGCTTGTCGTTGACGTAGAAGTTGCCCGCCGCGAACCGCAGCCGCTCCGACGCCGACGCGATCGCATACCGGTCCTGCGCGATGATCGAGCCGGTCAGCGCGTACGGCGAGACGCTCTCCATCTGGTCGAGCACCGAGTCGAACGCCGAGTCCTCGTAGACGTGGACCGCGAGGATCGGGCCGAAGTACTCCTTCACGAAGATCTCGTCCGTGGGGTCGGAGCACTCCAGGACGGTCGGCTTCACGAAATATCCGACCTCGTTGTCGTACGAGCCGGTGAGAACGTTGATCGCGTCAACCGACCTGGCCCGGTCGATCGCCTCGCGGTGCTTGGCGAAGGCGCGCGCGTCGATGACGGCGCCCATGAACGTGGACAGGTCGCCCGCCACGTCGCCGACGGTCAGCGACTCGGCGGTGGCGACGAAGTCGTCCCGCATCTTCGACCAGAGCGACCGCGGCACGTACGCGCGGGACGCGGCGGAGCACTTCTGGCCCTGGTATTCGAAGGCGCCCCGGATCAGCGCGGTGGACAGCACGTCCGGCGACGCCGACGGGTGCGCGAGGACGAAGTCCTTGCCGCCGGTCTCGCCGACCAGCCGCGGGTAGCCCCGGTAGCCCGTGATGTTCTCACCGACGGTGCGCCAGAGGTGCTGGAACGTGCCGGTCGAGCCGGTGAAGTGGATGCCGGCGAGCACCGGGTGGGTCAGCGCGACCTCGGAGACCGCCGTGCCGTTGCCGGTGACCATGTTGATGACGCCCGGAGGAAGCCCGGCCGCCTCCAGCAGCCGCATCGTGAAGTGCGCCGCGAACTGCTGCGTCGGCGACGGCTTCCACACCACGACGTTGCCCATCAGGGCCGCGGACGTCGGCAGGTTTCCGGCGATGGCCGTGAAGTTGAACGGCGTGATCGCCAGGACGAAGCCCTCAAGCGGCCGGTACTCCAGCCGGTTCCACACACCCGGCGACGACACCGGCTGCTCGGCCAGGAGCTGCCGGGCGTACGCCACGTTGAACCGCAGGAAGTCGATCAGCTCGCACGCGGCGTCGATCTCGGCCTGCTGCGCCGACTTCGACTGGCCGAGGATCGTGGCGGCGTTGAGCGTGGCACGCCAGGGGCCGCTCAGCAGGTCGGCGGCCTTCAGGAAGATCGCGGCCCGCTCGTCGAACGACAGCGCGCGCCAGGCCGGAGCCGCGGCGAGCGCCGAGTCGATCGCCGTCCGCACGTCGGAGGCGGTCGCCTCGGACGTCCGTCCCAGCAGGGAGGCGTGGTTGTGCGGCTGCACCACGTCGATGGCCGAGCCGCCGCCGAGCCGCTGCTTGCCGTCGATCGTCATCGTGAGCTCGAGCGGCGCGCCGCTCAGCTCCTTGATCCGGTCCTCCAGGGAGGCCCGCTCGGCGCTCCCCGGCGCGTAGCCGTACGTCGGCTCGTTGGCCGGAACCGGAACATTGCTGATCGCGTCCATCACTTACCCCTCAAAGACCGCAGGAAGAAGGCGACGTTGGCCGGGCGCTCCGCCAGGCGGCGCATGAAGTAGCCGTACCAGTCGTCGCCGTAGGGTACATAGACCCGGACCGTGGCACCGGCGCCCGCGAGCGCCTCCTGCTTGTCCGTCCGGATCCCGTAGAGCATTTGATACTCGTAGCTGTCCTGGCTCCGGCCGTACCGGTCGGCCAGCGTCTCGGTGATCGCGATGAGCCGGTCGTCGTGCGTGCCCACCATGGGATATCCCGTACCCGCCATCAGGATGCGCAGGCACCGCACATACGCCCGGTCCACCTCGGCCTTGCTCTGGTGCGCGACCGACGCGGGCTCCCGGTAGGCGCCCTTGACCAGGCGCACCCGTGAGCTGGAGAGGTCGCGGCAGTCCTCCTCGCTGCGGAAGAGGTAGGCCTGGATCGCCACCCCGGTGCCGGGGAAGTCCTCCCGCAGGGCGCGCAGGATCGAGAGCGTGGAGTCGACCGTGGTGTGGTCCTCCATGTCGAGCGTGACGGTGGTTCCGCAGTCCCGGGCGGCCGCGCAGATGCGCCGCGCGTGCTCCAGCGCCAGCGGCTCGTCGAGCGCCTGTCCGACGGCCGACAGCTTCACCGACACCTCCGCGCGGCGGCCGAGGCCGAGCGGGGCGAGCGCGTCGAGCAGGGAGACGTACGCCTTGGCCGTGAGGGCGGCCGCCTCCGTGTCACGGATCTCCTCGCCGAGGTGATCGATCGTGACGGTCAGGCCGGCGTCGGTCAGGCGGCGTACGGCGGTGACCGCGTCGCCGGCGGACTCGCCGGCGACGAAGCGGTCGACGACGCGGCGGGTGGGCGGAAGAGCCGAGACGGCGCGCCGCGCCAGCGGATTCCGCGAAGCCGCGAGAAGCAGGGAACCGAGCATGGCTCAAGCGTAGATCCGCAGTTCAGAGCCGGTCCACGGACAGGCGTCACAGCATTTTCAGACAAATGCACAATAATGATGGCATGCAGGAAATCGTCGATGAGATCGCCCGGTTGCTGGACGCGTCGGTCACGATCGAGGACCGCTCGTTCCAGCTCCTGGCGTACGGCGCCCAGAGCGGCGACATCGACGCCGTCCGCCAGGAGTCGATCCTGCGCAGGAGGGCCAGCGACGAGGTCCGGGCCCATTTCGAGGCGTACGGCATCGCCACCTCCACCGTCCCGGTCCGCATCCCCGGCCTGCCCGGGATGCTGGACCGTGTCTGCGTGCCGCTGCGGCACGGCGGCGTGACCTACGGCTACCTGTGGCTGCTCGACTCCGGCGCGCTGACCGACGCCCGGCTCGCCGCCGTGGCGCCGCTGGTCGAACGCGCCGCCTCCGTCCTGGCCAGGGAGGCGCGCACCGGACGGCCCCGGCTGTGGGACTTCTTCTCCACCGACCCGGCCACCCGGGCCGCCGCCGCGCTCCAGGTCACCGGCCCCGTCGCGGCGATAGCCGTACGAACCGTGCCGGACCGGGCGGCCGGGGCGATATGGCGGCTCCCGCGCGGCGTGCTCGCCGAGCCCGGCGACGGTCCCGAGCTCCTCACCGCCGTCCTCGCGCCCGCGTGGCAGGCCGGCGCCGTCGCCGGCACCCTCCAGAGCGCGTACGGCACGGCCGCCGGTGTCGGCGGGACCCGCGAGGACCCCGGCGACGCGTGGGAGAGCTGGGGCGAGGCGGTGCTCGCGCTCCGGATCGCCGAACATGTGCGGGGCGCCGGGCCGGTCGCGAGCTGGGCCGACCTCGGCGTGTACCGGTTCCTGGCCCGGCTGCCCAGGAGCGAGATCGCCGAGCTGGCCGTCGAGTCGGCCTCTCTGGGCGACCTGGCCGGCACAGTCGAGGCCTATCTCGACCGGGCCGGTCAGGTCCAGGAGACGGCGGCCGCGCTCGGCGTCCACCGCCAGACGCTGTACTACCGGCTGGGCCGCGCCGGGCAGCTCACCGGCCTCGACCTCGCCGACGGCCGGAACCGGCTGCTGCTTCACCTGTCGCTGAAGGCGGCCGCCCTCATCGCGGAGCCCGGTAGACACGCACCCAGTCGACGTCCATCGTGACCGTCGCCGGGGTGGACGCGTTCCGGCACAGGGCGCCGTCGCAGATCACGTCGTTCTGGAGGGCCAGGCCCATCGTCCGGTTCTTCGGCACCAGCGGGCCGGTGTAGTTCCACACCATCTTGCCGTCCAGCCAGAACGTCAGCCGGTCAGGCAGCCAGTCCACGGCGGCCGTGTGCCACTGGGTGAAGTCGGCGCGCATCGAACCGGCCGCCCGCTGCCCGTTGCTGCCGTGGACGAAGACGCCGCTGAGCTGGCGGGGGATGTCGCCGACCTCGACGAAGTCGACCTCGGCGTAGTTGGACGGGGTCACGTCCTCCGGCATCAGCAGCGCCACCGCGGAGTAGCCCGCGCCCGCGTCCGTCCGCAGCCGCACCTCCCACCGGCCGTACTGCTGGAGCAGGGTGCTCGCCACGCCGCCGGACAGGTCCTTGCCGCCGTAGACGCCGCCGGTCATGCGCAACATCCCGCCGGAGACGCTCGTCGCCCGCGCGGTACGGGGGTTGGTCCGGGCGTTCGGCGAGTCGTAGACCCCCCACTTGCTCTCGTCGATCCGCGTCCCGTTGAAGTCTTCGACCAGGATCGGCGCACCCCACTCGGGGCCGGTCGTCTGCCCCGCCAGAGTTCCGGTACCGGTCCCGGTAACGGTCGCGCCCGTGGCCCCGGTCGCGGCTCCGGCGCCCGCTGTGCCCGTTGTGGTTCCCGCGCCGGTTCCCGTCCCGCCTCCGGCCGCGGCTCCCGCCTCGGCGCCGGTGACGCCTGTGGCGCCGGTCGTTCCTGTTGTGCCTGTTGTGGTTCCCGCGCCGGTGGCCGTTCCCCCCGATCCGGTGCCGGGAGCGGGATGGATCACGGAGGAGCTGTCCGACTGGCCCACCGGAACCGGGGATCGGACACGGGAGGCGTCGGAACCCGCGGAGCCATAGGAGCCCGACCTGTCGGCACCTGTGGCGATGTTCGAGTCCGAGGCATCGGAACCCGCGGATCCATAGCCCTGCGCGTCGCCGTCCGCGTACTCGTTCTCGTAGGCGCCGCCGTAGCGGTCCGCGTACCCGTCGCCGGAGCCGCCCCAGTAGCTGCCCCAGTAGCCGCTCCGGTATCCGCCCGGGTACCCGTACGGGTAGCCGTCGTCCTGGGCGCGGAGCCGGTCGTCGGGGTAGCCGAGGGAGCCGTCCGGCCAGGCGCTGTCCGTGCTCGACCCGTACGGGAAGGTGTAGTCCGGATAGACCGTGACCCGGTCGTCCGGCAGCGTGAAGGAGCCGTCCCGGCCGGTGCGTCCAGAAGGGGGCCGAAGCGCGGCCTCCCCGGCGGAGGACCCGGAGGACGAAACGGTGGAGGATCCGGCGGAGGGCTCCGGCGGCAGCACGTTGGTTGCGTCGCGTTCCCGCACCCGTCTGGGCCGGTGGTCCACGGTCGCGGCCCGTGGTCTCGACCGGGAGGACGGCGTATCGGAGGCCGCCCGTGCCGCTCCGGCGGCGGGTTCCCCCTCGCGGTGGCGGCCGGACGCGGAGGCGGCGGCCGGGGATGTGGGCACTTCGGTGGCGGATTCGCCGGCGGCGGTGAGGACCGACGCGGGTTCCGCGCTCGCGCAGGCGGTGGCGGCGGCGATCACCATCGCCGCCGCCACGGCTAAGCCAGGTCCATGAAGTGACATGAACGCATCAAAGCACCGTTCCCACGTCAATTACAGGACCATGCCGGTTGGGCATCCGAGCAGCGTTCCCGGCGGATCCAGGACCTTCCGGCACGTGGCGGGTCAGGCGCAGGTCCGCTCGTAGACGCGGAGCAGCTCCATGCTGATCCGCTCCAGGGAGTACCGGGAGCGGGCGCGGTCGGCCGCCGCGTACCCCATCGCCGTACGCAGGGTCATGTCCCCGAGCAGCTCGCGGATCCGGATGGCGGTCTCGGCCGGACGGCCGGGCCGGGTGAGGAAGCCGGTGACCCCGTCGACCACGGAGTCCAGGTGCGCGCCCACGGCGGACGCGACGACCGGGATGCCGCAGGCCATCGCCTCCAGGGCGGCGACGCCGGTGGGCACGGTCGGGGCGAGGGACAGCACCAGGTCGGCGCTGCGCATCAGCTTGGGCATGGCGGTGTGCGGGACCGGGCCGAGCAGGTCCACGCGGTCGCCGACCGCGTGGTTCCTGGCGATCGCCCGGAGCCGCTCGATGCTGAGGTCGTCGCCACCGGCGATCACGAGCTCGGTGTCGGGGATGGCGGCCAGCGCGGCGATCGCGGTCGCCGCGCCGCTCACGGCGATCTCGCCGGGGTCGCTGCCCAGGCCGACGTGCAGGAGGCGCGGCCGGTCGCCGTGCGGGAACGCCGGTCCCTGGCGGCGGAATCGCTCGACGTCGATCCCGCTCGGGACGACCGAGATGTTGCGGCGGGGCACGCCCATCCGGATCAGCTCGGACTCCTCGTCGGCGCAGGTGGCGATCACAGCGCGGGCGTGGCGGCCGATCGCGCACTCCAACCGCCGTACCGGCGTCTGCCCCTCGTGGAAGTGCCCGTGGAACGTCTGGGTGACCGGTACGCCGAGTCCCTCGGAGCCCGCGATGGCGGCCAGGCCGCCCGCCCAGGAGTGCGCGTGGATGATGTCCGGCCGCTCCTTGTTCCAGCGGCTCTTGAGCCCGGCGCTGAAGTCGGGAATGTAGGGAAGCAGGTCGCTCTCGGACAGCTCGACGTCGGGCCCCGCCACCACCTGCTCGATGGCGACGCCCTTGGACGGCTGGCCGGTGGCGGAACGGGTGTAAACCGTCACCCGGTGGCCACGGCCGAGTTCGCGGGCGATAGCGGGAGTGTCGGACGTCAGGGCCTGCGCGGAAACAATGGCGATATTCATGGCACACCTCAAGCTAGAGAGCTTGGAAAAAGGGTGTACCTGCGTCTTAGGCACCATCTCCTTCGCTGAGTTTACCGCGCTCCAACTCGCGCTAAACCCCCAAATCGGTGGAAATCGCCCAGAATCGGTCTCTGGTGGCAGCCCACAGCGGCGCGGGTCAGCGGGAGCGACGGAGCGTGAGTACGGTCATCTCGTCGAGGACGCGGTCGCCGGAGAACTCCCGGTGGTCCTCCTCGATCGCCTTCACCACGATTCCCGGCGGCTGGCCAGCGCACCGGGCCAGCACCTCGGTGAGCCGGCCCTCGCCGTAGCTCTCGCCGTCCGGTCCACGGGAGCCGACCAGACCGTCGGAATACAGCAGGAGCGTCTCGCCCGGCGCCAGGGTCAGCTCCTCGGTCGCGGGGACCGCGCCCTCCTCGAACCCGAGAGGGACGCCGCCCCCTTCGGCGAAGCGGACGCCGCCGTCCGGGAGCAGCAGGGCCGCCGGGTGGTGCCCGGCCGAGGCGAGCCGTACCCGGCGGTCGCGCACGAAACCCACCGCCGCCATCACGAACAGGCCGGTGTTCTGGGCGACGAGCGCGTCGTTGACCTTGCGCAGCGCCTCGCCGGGGTCGTCCTCGCGCACGCTGACCACGCGCAGCCCGCCGCGCACCATGGCGGTGACCGACGCGGCCTCCTCGCCCCGCCCGGCCGCGCCGCCGATGACGAACCCCCAGCCGTCCCTGACCGGGAACACGTCGTAGAACTCGCCGCCGATCGCGCGCGGCCCGGAGCCCGGATGATAGACCGCGGCCGTCTCGAATCCCGGGATGTCCGGCAGCGTACGGGGGAGCACCCCGGTCTGGAGCGTCTCGGCCGCCTCCGACCTGCGCTGGAAGTCGCGCTGGGCCCGCATCGCCAGACCGAGCTGTGCCCCCGCCTCCTCCAGCATGGCGAGGTCGGCGAGCCCGAACGGCACGCGGTCGCGGAGCCGTACCAGCGTGAGGACGCCGAGGATCTCCCGGCCGGTCCCGATCGGTACGGCGAGCAGCGATCCCGCGCGCATCTCGTCGAGGACGCCGGGCCCGAGGAGCCCGTCGTCGGCCAGCATCTCGTGCGCGGTCCCGCTGCCGGTCTCCAGCACCTGGCCCACGACCGGCGCGCCCGCCGGGTCGAGCGCCTCGACCGCCCGCTGCAGGCGGGTGACCGGCTCGCTGGCCGGCGGGACCACGGCCGCCCGGTGCAGGGAGCCGTCGCGGACGACGTCGGCGATCACCCAGTCCGCGGTCTCGGCGCCGAGCAGCCGGGCCGCGCGGATGAGGGCGACCGGCTCGCGCAGGCTCTCCTCGTCCAGGAGCAGCCGGGTGAGCCGGGCGAGCAGGTCGTGCCGCCGCGCGGCGGTCATGGTGGCCGAGTCGTCGGGGACCGGCTCGTCCGGGCCGGACGCCTCCGGGAGCCGCACGCCGGCCGGCAGCGCGACCGCCGCGACCATCTCCCGCGGGTCGCCCGGCATCCGCAGCCTGCCGAGCACGAGCCGCACCGTGTGGGTGCGGCCCTGATGAGCCAGCCGGGTCTCGAAGGTCGCGCTCTCCTCGCCGTGCAGCACGGCGGTCAGGTGGGAGCGGAAGGCGGCGCGGCTGGAGGCGTCGACCAGCAGCGGGAACGGCCGTCCGAGCAGGTAACCGGCCGGGCTGCCGAGCAGGCGCGCGGTCTCGTCGTTGATCCGCCGCACCACGCCGCCGGTGTCCATGATGATCACTGGGACGGGAATCGCGCGGAAGATCTGGCGCAGCAGCTTGTGCTCGCGCTGGTTGCCACCGTCCCCGCGCCGGTGGCTCCTCCCGAGTTCCGCGAGCGCCGACCGGAGCAGTTCCTCCGCCGCCTCCAGCTCGTCGAGCGCGGGGCCGGGCGCGGACGTCTCGCGGAGCGCCGCGATGCGGGCGGCCATGCCGCTCAGCTCGCGTTCCAGCTCGGGTAGGTCGGTCAATATTCGCCCCCTTTCCTGCTTCGACGGTACGACACCGGACTCCGCCGATCGACGGGGTCCGTATGAAGGCGGAAAGTAGGGGAATGACGGGTCCTGTCATGGAGACGACTCCGAGTCTCGCCCGCGATCTCGCCGCCCTGGGCAGGGTGACCGAGGGCGTTTCGTACGAGAGCGTGCTGCGCGGCGTCACCGAGGCCGTGGCGCGCGGCGTCCCCGGATGCGCGGCGGGCACCGCCGAGCTGTGGCAGGAGGGGAGTGCCCTGCTCGCCGCCTCTCACAGCGAGCTGATCGCCTTGACGGACAGGGAGCGCGACCTGCGCGAGGGCCCGTCGCGGGAGGCGCTGGCCACCGGACGGCCGGTGCTGATCGCCGACGTGATGCGCGACCCGCGCTGGCCCTGCTACGCCGCCACCGCCGTACGGCACGGCGTGCGCTCGGTGCTGGCGCTGCCGATCGAGGTGGACCGCGCGGTGGTCGTCATCGGCCTGTACGCGGTGCGGCCCGGCGCCTTCGCCGGAGGAGGCCCCCTGATGACCATGCTCGCCGAGCAGGTCACCGTGGTGCTGTCCAACATCTGGGAGTACGACGACGTGGTGACGGGGGCCGCCCAGATGCAGGAGGCCCTGGCCGGCCGTTCGATCATCGACCAGGCCAAGGGCATCATCATGTCGGCGAGCGGCTGCTCGGCGGAGGCCGCGTTCGACGAGCTGAGGCGGGTGTCCCAGCACCGTCAGGTCAAGGTCGCCGACCTGGCCAGGCTGCTTGTCACCGAGCACCAGAACAAGCACCGTGGCGGACGCGCTGAGTGAGCTATCCGCGCTCTCCGGCCGCCGCGAAGGCGGCCAGCGCCTCGTCCAGCGTGTCGTAGAGCGGCAGCCGCTGGGAGAGGCCGGTCACCCACATGACCTTGGAGCTGGGGTATCGCACGCCGACGAGAGCGAAGTCGCCGCCGGCCGCGGTCGCGCGCTGCCAGTGGTGGACGATGAGCCCGAGCGCCCGCGAGTCCATGAACGTGACCCCCGCCATGTCGAGGATCAGGCTCGGGCCCTGATCGTCGGCGACGGAGTCGAGATAGCCGGAGAACTCCTCCCGCGTCGTGGCGTCGAGCATCCCGGTGACATGGACCGCGACGACGCTGCCCACGGGCGTGGCATGCGCCGTGGAGTGGAGGGACAGCGCCTCAGGCTTTGGCACCTCGCGCCTCCTAGAGGGACGGAGGCCTCACCGTGTGAAGCCTGTTCGGCAACTTTACTGGCGCTCAGGGGGTGGTGATACTTCCGACTTTGGGGGAATATCGGAGTAGAGGTCCAGCAGAGGGCCATGTCTCGATGTTGTAGCGAGGCGCGCCGTCTGCATGGGCTTGGTCCCGGCTCGGCGTCGCTCGTGACGCGAGTACGAGGAGATTTCCAAGATGGCTGCCGAGGTTCGAGTAGCGACCATCCCCCAGCAGGCCGGAGCGGCGAGCGGACGCAAGGCGTCGCCGTCGTCGCGGGCGAAGCATGCCCGCCCCGCCGAGCGGACGCACGACGAGGACCGGCCGACCGCCGAGGAGTTGCTCGCCGAGCTCGCCAGCGAGGACCTGCCGCAGGAGCGGCGCGAACGCCTGCGCGAGATGGTCGTCGAGATGCACCTGCCCATGGCGCGGGACGTCGCGCGCCGATATCTGCACCGCGGCGAGCCGCTGGAGGACCTCCTCCAGGCGGCCTACGTGGGGCTGATGAAGGCGATCAACGGGTACGACCCGAACCTTGGGCACGGCTTCCGCGGCTACGCCATGGTCACCATGACCGGAGAGGTGAAGCGGCACTTCCGCGACCGGACCTGGGCGGTCCGGGTACCCCGGCTCTACCAGGAGCGCCGCTCCGAGCTGAACCGGCTGGTCGCGGACATGACCCAGGAGCTCGGCCGGTTCCCGACGGTCGCCGAACTGGCCAAGAAGATGCGCATCTCCGAGGAGGACATGCTCCTCACGATGGACGCCTCCGCGGCGTACAGCACGCTGTCCCTGGACGCGCCCCTGGGCGCGGACGAGGACGCGGCCGCGCTGGGGGACGTGCTCCCGGAGGAGGACGACGCGCTGGCCACCCTGGTCGACAGGGAGGCCGTCAAGCCGCTGATCGACGAGCTGCCCGAGCGGGAGAAGCACATCCTGCTGCTCAGGTTCTACGGCAACCTGACCCAGGCGGAGATCGCGGCGGAGTTCCACATATCGCAGATGCACGTCTCGCGGATCCTCCGGAAAGTTCTCGACCAGCTCCGGTCGGAACTCGTCGCGGGGTGATCGCGCGGCCCCGCCCCGGGTGCGGCGGCGTCGGGGCGTCGCCGTCCCGGGGTATGTTCGAGTTCCGGCATCGTGTGGCGGACGGTGCGGATGTGCCCTGTGGGAGGCGTTACCCGGTGAGCGAGGACGACGTCCCCCTGTCCGCTCCCGACACGGCCAAGGAGCTCACGTTCTCCCTGGACGACCTGCCCGAGGTGCGGGAGTTCGCCGCCGTACAGGCGCGCAGCAAGGGGATGCCGGAGGACGCCGTCGGGGACTTCGTCGTCGCGCTGAACGAGGTGGCGACGAACGCGGTGACCCACGGGGCACCCGAGGCCCGGCTGCGCCTGTGGGGCGACCGTGACGGCCTGGTCGTGGACATCCACGACGAGGGCAAGGACTGGCATCCCGAGGGCTGGCCCGGACGGGCCGGCCCGCCCGATAACGCCACCAGCGGCATGGGACTGTGGGTGGCGCGCAAGCTCAGCACTGACATCTATCTCAAAACGGGGAGCAACGGGACAACCGTCACGATGCGTTTCGCGGTCTGACAGGGGTAGTAGCCCCGCATGACTGTTCCCCGCATACTCGTGGTCGGCGGTGGCTACGTCGGCATGTACGCGGCGCTGCGGTTGCAGCGCAAACTCCGCCGCGCCGAGGCGCGCGTCACGGTCGTCAACTACGACTCCTACATGACCTATCAGCCGTTCCTGCCCGAGGCCGCGGCCGGGAGCATCGAGCCCAGGCACGTCGTCGTGCCGCTACGCCGGGTGCTCTCGCGGTGCGAGATCCTCAACGGCACGATCCTGCGGGTCAGCCTTGCCGAGAAGACCGCGGAGTTCCGCCCGCATGAGGGGCCGGAACGAGTCCTCGGCTTCGACTACCTGGTGTTCTCTCCCGGGTCGATCTCACGAGTGCTGCCGATCCCCGGTCTCGCCGAGCGAGGGATCGGGTTCAAGACCGTGGAGGAGGCCATCCACCTCCGCAACCACGTCCTCGGCAAGCTCGATGTCGCCGCGTCCAGCTCGGACGAGCGGCTCCGCCGGCGGGCGCTCACGTTCGTCTTCGTCGGCGCCGGGTTCGCGGGAGTCGAGGCGCTCGGCGAGCTGGAGGACATGGTCAGCGACGCCGTGAAGTACTTCCACGGCCTGCGCAGGCAGGACATGCGCTGGTTCCTCATCGAGGCGACCGACCGCATCCTGCCCGAGGTGGGGCCCGACATGGGCCGCTGGACCGCGGAGCAGTTCCGCAGGCGCGGCATCGACGTGCGGCTGCGCACCCGGCTGCTGTCCGCCGAAAACGGGCACATCGTCCTGGACGACGGCGAGGAGTTCGACGCCGAGACGCTGGTGTGGACCGCCGGAGTCAAGCCGCACCCGCTGGTCAGATACGGTGACCTGCCGCTCGACTCCCGAGACCGGGTCCTCGCCAACGAGTTCCTGCAAATCCAGGGCGCCCGGTTCGCGTTCACCGCCGGTGACACCGCGGCCATCCCGGACCTCACCCGCCCCGGCGAGTTCTGCCCGCCGAACGCCCAGCACGCCGTACGGCAGGCCCGGCGGATGGCGGACAACATCCTCGCCACGATCAGGAGCCGGCCCTGCAAGCCGTACCGGCACAGGAACGCGGGCTCGGTGGCGGCACTGGGGCTGCGCAAAGGCGTCGGCCAGATCTACGGCCGGGAGCTGCGCGGGATCGTCGCGTGGCTGATGCACCGCACCTACCACCTGTCCCGGATGCCCACCTTCAACCGGAAGAGCCGCATCCTGGCGGACTGGACGCTCGCCCTGTTCTTCCGCAGGGAGATCGTGTCGCTCGGCGCTCTGCAACGGCCGCGCGAGGAGTTCGAGCTCGCCGCCCGCACCACCACCCCGCACCGGCCCGCCCGCGAGCCCGTCACCCACTGACCGCACTGTGCGCCTGGTCCCCGGCCTGGGAGAGGCCGGGGTGCTCGTCGGGCGTCGTCACTCGTTCGGCGGCGCGGCGCAGATGTCGGACAGCGCCGAGGTGGGGTCCCACTCCACCGCCAGATCGCCCAGGGAGACGATGCCGATCGGGTGCCCCTTCTCCACCACCGGGATCCGTCGGATCGCCTTCTCGCGCATCAGCCGTACCACGTCGTCGGCATCCTGATCCGGATCCACGGTGACGACGTGCGTCGAGCACAGCGCGCCGATCGGGGTCGCGCTGATGTCGCGCGTCTCGGCGACCGCCCGCACCACGATGTCGCGATCGGTGACCACCCCGCGCAGCCGGTCGCCCCTGGTCACGAGGACGTCGCCGATCGCCTGGTCGCGCATCAGCTTGGCGGCCCGCACCACAGGGGTGTCCTCGGGAAGCACCACCGGATCGGGAGTCATGACGTCGCGCGCCTTCTGCTTCTCGTGCGTCTTCTCCTGCGTCTTCTCGTGCGTCGCGATCCGCCCGGTGTCCCGCGTGGCCCCGGCTTCTTTGGGGGAGTAGACGGGGCCGGGGCCCTCGAACCTGCTGTGCCGTTCGGACTGTCCCTCGAACCCGGTGTCCTGCCGGACCGGCTCCTCGCCGGTGGTGACCCGGCCGGTGTCGTAACGGTCCTTCTTCATCAGCGATCAGCCTCCCTCATGTTGGAAACGGCGCGCTGGCCGTCAGATCGGGCGGGCGTGTCGACGGAGCGCTCCTGCACCTCGCTCGATTTCCTCGCGTACGCGGTGTGTACCTCCCGGCCCGGCCTTCTTCCGGCCGTCCCGCTCCCGCACCGTACGGTCGTGCTCCGAGCCGAAGCGCTCTTTCAGGAGGCGTCTGCGGTTGAGGGTGGTCATCACGACGTAACCCGCCGCCAGGATCATCACCGCGATGGCGATGACCACGACCAGCCATGCGACGGGGGTCATACAAGCCTCCAGAGATGAGTGCGTTGTCGCTTCGCACTGCCCTGGATGTGGGGGTCCAAGCGCACGCGACGGAGGAGCGCGACGGTCAAGCGCGCGTGATGCCAGGCTTCGCGGGTAGCCGGGAACGGCACTCGAAGAGCAGGGAAACCATGGGATTCCGAGCAGGTCTCGCGTTCATCGCGGTCGGCGCGGTTCTCGCCTAAGCTCCTGACGGCGGAGCCCGGTACGTCACTCGCGACCGCGGCGCAAGTGGTGGTCCTCCTCGTGAGGCGTGGACATGGGCGCCGGTTTCGACCAGCTTGACCGTCTCCTCGTTGCGCGGACGTCGCGCGTAGAGACCGCTCAGCAGCACTTCGCCGACGCCGATGAGGATCCAGCCGACAATGGGCAGGTCGATGCCGGGGACGTCGGTGAGCGGCGAGATCGGCTGTCGCGGCGCGCCTGCCGGTGCTATTCGGAGACGTCGACGACCGCCAGCGCCTCGGCGAGAACAGCGGCGACATGGGACTCCGCCGAGGCCGGGACCTCGTGAAACCCGTGCTCGGGGTCGTAGGCGATGTCGAGGCCGTTCTCAATGAGACGGTTGGCCCAGCGCAGCGCCGTATTGAGCTTCTCCTTCGGGATCGTACGGCCCTGCGCCACAGCGGACAGATTGCGGAGATTGGTGGCGGGACCGGATTGGTTGTGCTCGCGGCGGAGCTTCCAGGGAAGGGCCCTGCTGTGGTCGGTCATCCGCTTGGAGAGGCCGGCCGCTCTCTTGGCCTGGAGGATGCCGGACTCTGTCACGCCGAACCGGGCGGCGAGGTCCGCGTTCGACCACCCGGCCGCGGTCAGCCGAGCCAGCTCCTCGTGATCTACCAGCGGTTTTCTTCCCATGATCGACAGCTTAGGCCCGGCGAGGGTCTCCGTGTACGCACGTGGGCGGATTCTGCGCTAAGGTTGGTCTCGCTCGGGCAGCCGGGCAACGGGACGTAGCGCAGCTTGGTAGCGCACTTGACTGGGGGTCAAGGGGTCGCAGGTTCAAATCCTGTCGTCCCGACCGCGTTTACGCAGGTCGGAGCCGTGATCACGCAAAAGGTGATCACGGCCTTTCCGTTTCTTGTTGCTCGTTTGTTGCTCGGACGCGGCGTCAGTTGCTGACACCCTGGTGCCTGTCGTTGCCGCAGGCTGCCGCCTGTTCCAGGGGTTCGCGACCGTTTGTGGCAGCGGTTGTTCAAATGGATTCGAGGCGCACGGGCCATCGTCGTTGTGATCTACATCGTAAAGGCGTCCTGTCTTGAGCCCTCAGGGACCGGTCATGTGGACGTCGAGACCCTGTGCAGTACGGGATCAGTAAAGGCGCACGCGCAGCCCGGTGGTGGTGCCCGGCCGGGCCGCCGAGGTCAGTCCGTCCTGAGGCTCGGGTCCATCATTCAGGCGACAGAGGAAAAGGCGGATCGTCAATGCGCCATGGTCGTTGCCGAACCTCCGGGCTGCGGGAGGGAGGGGTGGCTGAGGCAAAGGCCGCCGAGAATCGTTGGCGTGTAGTCGCTGCTCTGCCCGTCAGTCATCGACAACACCGCCACTGAGGTGATTCACAGAGCTCGAAGCCATTGGTCGAGGGCTTCGAAGTCTTCCTCGGCGAGTCCTCGGGATGACTCCACGTGGTGGAGGAGAGCTTGGCCGCTATGGTGCGCGGTGACCCAGTCTCGATCGGCACCGGTGATCTCGTCGTCGACCCAGGCGAAAGGGCGTCCGGCCGCCCAGGTCACCAGGGTCCGGGTCTTCCAGTGGAGTCCGAACCATTGGTCTTGGCGTTCGTCCTCGTCGGACGACTCCGGCCAGTTCACGACAGGCAGTTGTGGCAGCCCGATCCGGGGTGCTATCTCGGCGTTCGCTTCGTCTCCCCAGGTTGTGGCCCAGACGAGCTCGCATGGCAGCGTGGCCAGCTGACGCCCCACCTCGGCGGTCAGCCGCGCCAGGCGCGAATCCGACGTGGTACCCCGTGCTTTCCGCTGCGGGTTCTCACCAAACGGGAGAAGCGGCCCGTCGACGTCGAGGAAGAGCAGCGGGCGTTCCGTGTGGTCGGTCTCCAGTACCCGGCGCTCGGCCCGATAGGCCGCAGCCTCCAGTTCGTCGGTATTCACCAACGACCTCCCGGCATTCCAGCATCCGCACTGCTGACTTGCTGGTCCCCTTCGCCATGTGACCGGCTCTCCCGGCCTCGGACTACTACGGGACCTCCGCCTCGCCTCTCGGTCACCAGTCGGCGACAGACCTGTCCCCGAACCGGACTGGCTGTCCGCATCAGGGACGACCGAGGACGGTTCCCACGTTCACCACATGACCGGTCGATCAGGGCGGTGCCCAGCTTTATCCCGACAGCATCGCCGCGACTACGCCGCAGACCTTCATCGCGGCCTCCGGGCCGACTGACGCTTCCGGCTCCGGAGACGATCCCTCGAACACAGAGGGGACCGAGCGCTGCAAACCGGCCCAGATCCGCCAGGTTCGAGCCGGCACAACCATTACGGGACTTCAGCCGCTGGTTCACTCGCGTTACACCTTCTGATCTCGCTTGCCGGACCCGGCCTGTCTGGCAGTGCCAGGCCGTCCCGGCGTTGTCGGGGCTGCTTTCCGCCCTCCCCGGTGTCCCCTGGATCAGGCTGCCCCCAGCTTCTATCGGGCTGCTGCGACAGCCCGGTGACGGTGGTCTTGCACCTCCGTGCGGTCAAATGGCGCCTCGTGGCGCACGTGCTCGTGGTTGTACCAGGTATAGAAACGCTGGCAGAAGGCGCGAGCGTCCTCGATCGAGCCGAAGCGGCCAGGGAAGTCCGGGCAGTACTTCAAGGTCTTGAAGCTCGCCTCGATATGCGGGTTGTCGTTCGATGTCGCGCCGATCAGTTCGTCACTCAGCTACCCGTCCCCGCCGTCGCGGACCAGCCCGGCCTGCTCGGCTGCCTCCACGTACCGGCGGGCGGTCTTACGGTCCACCCCGGCCTGCTGGGCGACCTTACGCAGCCCGGCCCCCGACAGCCACGCCCGCAGCACCTCTCGTACCCCGATCACCGAGACCTCCCGAAACGCCATCCCGAACCCCGCCAAATCGAACGACCTGGCGCGATTCGTAACCGGAAGTGATCGAACCCTCGAACCCGACACGCGGGGTGGTCCCACCACTGGCAACCGGGTGGTCCCACTCGTGGCAGAAATCCCCTCTCGGCGGTCCCATGAGGCTGGCCGGCGACACTCCCTGACGGTCGGAGACTGCGCACGTTAGGCGAAGCCATGGCCAAGGCCATGACCTGGACGGATGACATTATCGGCAGGCACAGAACTACGCCCGGGGCAGGACCACGACGCGCTCGCCCGGCTCGTCCTGGCGATCATCGATGGGCTGATGTGGTCCATCCTGATGCGTCCCTCCAGAGCCCACTCGGATCATCTCGCCGCCGTCGACGCCGCGGTGAACCCCGTCACCGGCCGCTCGAAATGCGCTGATTCGGTCGTACCGGCTGATCTCCGCACAGCGCTTTTCGCGTGTCCGCGCTCGGATACGCATGACGTGCTGATACCACCCCTGGTGTAGGCCCTTCAGTCGCTTGATCGTAGGCGCTGTTGCCTTCGGTTCCTTCTTCCTGTGCGCAGCCGTGTCTTTGCTGACGTTGCAGGTCAATAGGCCGCACGCCTACATGGGCCGGCTGTCCGTCAGCTACGCCGACGAGCTGCGCCCGCTCGAGACTCCCTGACCTCGGGGGCGCTTCACGTCCGTCGGTACCGGTCGCCCGGCGAGGCAGCCGAACACGAGCTGGAGCACGCACGCGCCGAGACCCGCGAGCAGCGGCAGCGTCCAGTTCCCCGACAGCTCGTGCAGGAGGCCGAAGAGGAACGGGCCGACCGCCGCCAGCGCGTAGCCGCTGGACTGGGCGACCGCGGAGAGCGCGGTCACCGAGGCTGGGTCCGGCGCCCGCAACGTGATGATCAGCATGGCGAGCGCGATGGAGGCGCCCTGGCCCACGCCGAGGACGACCATCCAGAGCCACGGGAGCGTCGCGGGAGCCAGCAGAATCCCGCTGTATCCGATGATGGTGAGGGTCACCGCCGCCACCACGTGCGGCACCTGCGACCGAACCTTCCCCGCGTGCACGGGCACAGTCAGCGTCGCCGCGATCTGGGCCAGGTTCGTCAGGCTGAGCAGGTATCCAGCCTGATCGGCAGGGAGCCCCGCGTCGCGGAAGATCGTGGGCAGCCACGCCAGCATGACGTAGAACGTCAGTGACTGCAGGCCCATGACCGCCATGAGGTACCAGGTCATTCTGCTGCGGAGCAGCGCCCGGTATGGCCGGTGCGCCGCGGCGCCGCCGGTCCCCGGAGGCTGGCGCAGCGCCTGCGGGGCCCAGAGTACCGCCGCAACGACCGCGAGCACGGCCGCCGACCCGGCCGCGGCCCGCCAGCCGAACTCGCGGGCCAGGGGGACCGTCACCGCCGACGCCCCGGCGGCCCCGGCCACCAGGCACGACACGTAGACAGCCGTGAGCGGTCCGACCCTGGTGGGGAAATGCTGCTTGACGATCGCCGGCATGGAGACATTCATGATCGCGATAGCCGTGCCGGCGATGGCGGCTCCGCCGTACAGGGCGATGAGGCCGTCGGCGCTGCGTACGGCGACGCCGGCGGCAAGCAGCAGCAACCCGACGAGCAGGGTGCGGTCCAGCCCGATGCGCCCGGCGAGCGCGGGGGCCAGCGGCCCGAGTAGACCGAGGCAGGCCACCATGACGGTGGTAATGGCGCCGCCCGTCGCCGCGCTCAGCCCCAGGTCGCCCATGATGTCGCTGAGCAGCGGAGATACTCCCGCGAGCGCCGGCCGGAGGTTCAACGCCGCGAGGGCGAACCCCGCGATCAGCAGCACCTGGCCCGGCTTGCGTAAGATTCCCCGATTCACGACGGAATAGTAGCCAGTGGCCCTTCGCGCGACCTTGGGTGGGTAGTGCACGGACCAGGGAACGAATCCGGGCCAAGGTTCGCACGACGCCCCACTGGAGAGCCGGGCCAAATGCATCGACGATGCGTCACGTGGGGCCGCGGCGACCTGTGATATCCGCAGTCAGCCAGATCCCCGGCACCCCGGATGCCCTTCGACCGGTGCTCTAATCTAGGGGAGTGTCTGATACGGCAGCTGTAGATCGAGATCGTGAGGCTGTGGTGATCGCGGGGGCGCCTGCGGGCATGAGAACGGCCACCAGCATCATGATCGTTTGTGAGAACAAATCCAGACGCGGTGGCCGCAAAGATCACCGTAGCGCATGAACACTGGCCGATCTGCTTCAACGGGCTAATGGACCGGATCGCCGACTGCTTCCCCCGCCGGGAAACCCGGATGACCTGCCGGAACATGATCGAAGCGATGCTGACGGTCCAGGAGAGCGCCAACTGCTGGACCCTCGGCGAGGCGATCGGTCACCGCGGCCCGCACGTACTGCAACGCTTCTTGTCCCGGGCCCGCTGGAATGATGACGCCGTCCGCGAACGGGTCGCCACCTGGGCAGTCGGCCAGCTCGGCGACGCGGGCGTGGTCCTCGTCGTCGACGAGACCGGTGATGAGAAATCCTCCACCGACGCCGCCGGAGCCTCCCGCCAGTACTCGGGTGCGCTGGGCGGGGTCGGCCTGTGTCAGGTGGCCGTGCACCTGTCGTACGCCACGGCGGCCGGGCACACCCTGATCGATCGGCGTCTGTTCCTGCCCAGCGGGTGGGCGGCCGATGAAGAACGCCGTGAGCTGGCCGGGGTCCCCGAGGAGGTGATGTTCGCGAGCAAGCCGCAACTCGCCGTCGACATGCTCGCCCGCCTGCCTGCCGGTGGCGTCACCGACGCCTGGGTCGCTGCTGATGAGGTGTACGGCGGCCGGGAAACCCGCACGGCGATCCGCGCCCTTGCCTACCGCTATGTGGTTGCGGTGAAGACCGACCACCGCCTGACCACCCCGGCCGGCTTCTTCACCGTCACCGACCTGGTCAAACGCTTACCCGCCCGGTCCTGGCAGCGGCTGCGGACCGGTAGCGGCACCAAGGGCGACCGCCACTACGACTGGGCGATGATCGACGTGCTCGCCGACGACACCCCCGATGGTCACCAGGCCGGGCAGAGCACCCTGTTGGTGCGCCGCCACCGCTACACCGGCACCCTGTCGTTCTATCGATGCTGGTCAGCCACACCCCGCCCGCTGCAGGAACTGGTGAGCGTGGTGTGCCGCAGATGGCGGATCGAGGAAGACTTCCAAGCCGCCAAAGGCCTGACCGGGCTGGACCAGGGACAGGTCACCGGCTGGACCTCCTGGCATCGGTGGAGCCTGATCAGCATGATCGCCTATGCGCTGTTGGCCGTCACGATCATCCTCGAACGCGACGGTACTGCCGAGACCGGGCAGGTCGAGCTCGTCCCGGTGAGCTGCCGTGAACTGGTGAAACTCCTTCGCCAGTTCACGCTTCCCTGTCCCCGGCAAGACATCGATCCCGATCATGCCCTGCGCTGGTCCCTGTGGCGGCGTCGCCATCAATATCGGGCAGCGACCTGTCATCGGCGGTGGAACGAGGTCACGGCGGCCCTGACCACGTGACCTCTGCCGCAGCACCTAACGATCTACAGCTGCCGTATCTGACAAATCATGCCCTGCTGCGCGCCGGGCAGCATTTGTCAGACACTCCCTAGCCCCCTCTGACGCCACGAAATCCGACGCCCGGTGGACCGGGCCTTCTTTTTATTTCGCCCCTTTTCGCAATATTTCGTGAAAAGGGGCGACTGGGTAATACTGCGGAGCATGGCGGTCAGCTTCGCGAAGAACACCCGGGGACTTGTCCCAGATCGGTGCCGTATCGAATGACGTACGGGTCCGCGCCCCGATCGGGGCGGTCGATACCGGCCCGACACCAGGTCTGCGTGGCCGGCGTATCACCGGGGTATCGGAACCCGGCGCCCGAGGATCAGTCGAGGTCCTTGACCGCCCGCCAGGCCTCGTCGATCGCCGAGTCCACGTAGGCGCGAGGCCCGGAGTCCGTGTTGGCGATCGCCAGGTTGCCGTACGGTCGGCGGGCCGTCGCGCTGGGCAGTGGGCCGTCCGGGTAGAAGGTCGCCCACGGCCTGCCGTACTCCAGGGCGTAGCCGTGAGCCCACCGGTTGACGGTGATCGCCTTGATGTCACGAGCCGGGTCGAAGCCACCCTGCCCCAGGCTGCGCAGCAGCAGTTCCCTGGTGGTGCGCTCGATCTGCTCGAAGGGAGTCTGGATCAGCTCGACGCGGCCCTTCACCGCGCCGATGCGCGGGTCCGGGTTGGGCAGGGCGCACGCCCGGGTGAGGTGCAGGACGATCGGCTCGTCGGGGTTGCGCGGGTGCTCGTAGCCGCCCATGCTGACCGGGAAGTCGAGCGAGGCGCCCACCCAGTACGACCCGGGGTAGCGGACGCTCTGGATGCCGAGATTCTTGAACGCCTTCCAGTCGCGGAGCACGACGTTGGTGTAGAGCAGCGGCAGCCGTACCGCTTCCTTCAGTGCGGCGCGCTGGTCCTCGGGGAGGTCGGGCACCAGGTAGGGGATCATCTGGTGCTGGCAGGCGAGGATCACCTTGGCGCCGTGGACCGAGCGGAGGCCGCCGTCCTGGACGTAGGAGACCTCGCCGTCGCCCGTGACCTGGACGACCGGGCTGGACAGGCGCAGCCGCACCTTCGAGCCCTTCACATCGAGCTGGTCGTAGCGGACCTTGGCCGTGACCAGCTTCTCCATCGTGTGCCCGGAAGCGGAGCGGGGAATCAGCGCACGGACCAGCGCCCTGGCCACTCCGGCGTTGCCGTCCGGGAAGTGGTAGATGTACTCGTCCTCGGCGTCCCAGAGCTTCCACGCGGTGGGCGAGCTGAGCCGGTGCGGCGTGGAGCTGTCGAGCTGGAGCCCGCCGAAGCCGGGGTAGCCGTCCCCCCACGCGTCCAGCGCACCGACCGCGTCGGCGCCGTAGCCCCAGTTGCTGCTCGGCATGGTCTGCACGTATTTGATCACGTCGGGGTGCACCTTGACGACCGTGCGCAGGTAATCGGTGTAGGTCAGGTCGGCCAGCCGGAGCTTCTTCTCCTCGTCCGACAACCCCTTCAGCCAGTCCTGGGAGTCGAGCCCGGCCAGGTCCTTCAGCGCGTCCGGGTGCAGCGGCGCCTTGGCCAGCCCGTCCTTGCCGATGGCCAGGTAGTCGCGGCCGAAGGTCTCCTGGTCGAAGAAGGTCGCCCGCTCCAGGCCCTTGTAGGTCTCCTTGTGGAAGTAGCTTTCGAACCGCTGCACCTCGATGCCTACGTCCTTCAGCAGGCCCTTGGCATGCTTCGAGTAGGTGGAGGGGTGGTCGAGCGACTGCGAGCCGCCGTAGCCGATCAGACTGCGCCCGCCCACCTCGAACTCGTTGCGTACGGCATGCCCGCCGAAGTCCTCGCCCACCTCCAGCAGCAGGATCGTGGCGTTGGCGTGCTTCTGCTGGTAGAACCAGGCCGCCGCCAGCCCGCTGAGCCCGGCGCCGACCACCACCAGGTCGTAGCGCTCTCCGGTCGGCTTGGCCTGGCCCATGTCGAAGGTGCCGTTGCGCAAGGCGTGCGGCACCTTCAGCATTGCGTCCGTCTGCCCTCTGAGCCCACTCTTCGAGGGCGGGTACGGCCCGGCCGCCGGCTTGTCCGCCGCCGCGGTCGATGCCGCCTGGGCGGTGCCGGCCGCAGCGCCGACCATGAGCCCGGCAGCGGCGGCGGTGAACACGACGCCGTTGAAGAAGTCTCGCCGGTTGATAGTCCGATCCATACCAAGTTCGCGATCAGAGAACATGGCATCTCCTTGATCTTGGGGGATGGCGAGGAGTCAAGCACTCGCCGGTTATACGCACAAGCACGGTGTGCGTAAGAAAGAACCGACAAGTCGTTACACGCTGTTAGATGCAACCGCAATATCCGTAAACCGAGCGAATCGGAAGTTTTGTTATTGTTCATGATCGCTCGCTCTTTTGTTTTGGCGACGCTAAGCGAAATCCGTAGAACAGGGCACCCGCGACCGGAGAACGAGGTCGCTCCCGATGAGGCGTGGCGTTCGCGCACGGTGTGCTCGATCACCGGCTTGTCGCCGACCGGCAGCATCTCCTTGGGCGTTGCCTTCGTCAGCGGCGGGAGGCGGGAGCTGAGTCGCGTGAGCGTGGCCCAAGCCCGAGCAGGGTCAGCGCCGGAGTGCAGGCCACATGCAGCCACCGTCGGGCCGATCCGATCTGGGTGGTCGTCTCATCGATGTGCAGCACGTGGACCATCGTCAGCAGCGGACGCCGAGACCGGAGAAGGCGTCGGCTGACATCGAGCCTCCGCCGTTGACGGCGAAACGCGACGGAGGTTCAGGGGGCGGCCTTTCTTCGGACGTTCGCGGCCGCCGTCTCGCCCGGTGACTCCCGGCTGGGTGGGCCATCAGGGTACGACGACCTGGTTCGTACACCTCCGGGCTGACCTTCAAATCCCGCTGGCATACCGGCTCTGCGGCGCTTCTGATGCCGCCCGACGGCGCACCGGCTGTGCGGCGCTCGGGCTCGGCGATGACGCCGTGCGGCGACATATCCATGCGCATCTCAGTTCACAGAGGGCGCCGCGGCGGCGATCCGATGAGCGGGGGAGCTCAGGAAGCCGACTCTCGGCAGGGCCTTGACAGGACCAGACGCTGGCACCAATATCTGAATACGATATCCGGATAACGGATGAAGTGCTCTCTGAATGAGGTGGCTCTTTGCATCGCGTAGTCGTTCACAAGATCCCCATGGCGGCGCCGAATGACATCTCCGGCCTCCGCTCGCTCGTGGAGTCAGGGGAGATCGTGGCCGCGAACATCGTGGGACTCATGGGCAAGACGGAGGGCAACGGTGAGGTGAACGACTTCACTCGCGCCTTCGCCGAGTCCACGTTCAAGCGGTACCTGGGTGAGCAACTGGGATGCACCGACGACGAGGTCGCGGAGCAGGTCTGCATGGTCATGTCGGGTGGGACGACGGGTCTGCTCAGCCCCCACGTCAGCGTCTTCGAGCGGGAGGACCTGCCCGACGACACGCCTCCGGTGGACTCCAAGCGCCTCGCCATCGGTGTCGCGCACAGCGTGGAGATCCTTCCCGAGGAGATCGGGAGGATCGAGCAGGTCTACAAGATCGAGGAGGCCACGCGCGTGGCCCTGAAGCACGCGGGGCTGGATCCGGCCGACGTCCACTTCGTACAGGTGAAGAACCCGAGCCTGACCGTCGACCGGATCAACGAGGCCCGGGCGCGTGGGAAGACGGTGGTCACCGACAACCTCGCCCTGTCGATGAACAGGTCGAACGACGCGGCCGCGCTGGGAGTCGGGCTGGCCCTGGGGGAGATCGAACGCGATCGCCTGACCCCCGAATCGATCTCGAAGGACTTCTCGCTGTATTCGACGGTCACATCGTCGTCCGCGGGGATCGAGAAGGTGCGCGCCGACGTCCTGGTCTTCGGCAACAGCGACAAGGCGGTGAGCGACTTCCGCATCGGTTCGAGCGTGCTCGAGGACATGCTCGACGCCGACGGCTACCGCCGCGCCCTGCGCGTGGCCGGCCTGGAGTTCGAGTTCAACCCGTCCGACGAGCAGCGCAAGCAGATCGTGAACGTCTACCAGAAGATCAAGGTCCCGGGCTCGGGATACCTGCGCGGACGGCGGTTCACGATGATGGACGACTCCGCGGTCGGCCGCAAGGCCTGCTACGCCATCGGAAGCGCCGTCGCCGCCACGGTGACCGGCGACCCGATGGTCTACGTCTCCGGTGGCGGAGTCGACGGACACCAGGGACCGCCCGGGGGCTCGCCCGTCGCCGCGATCGTCCGCCTCTGAGGGGCGGGAATCGTGAGTAAGTACCAGCCCGGGGAGGCGAGGGCGTGGGCGCGCGAGCAGCTCTCGGGGTGCTGCGGGTGCGTCATGCCGTCGTTCACCGACGACCTGTCCGACCTCAACGAAGCCGCGATCCGCCACGATGTCGCGCTCGAGAAGCAGCTCGGAATGTCGTCCGTACTCATCGTGTCCGAATGCGGCACGACCGAAGAGGAGTTCGCGCGCTTCGTCGAGATCGTGGTCGACGAAGCGGGGTCCGATCTGGCGACGGTGGTGCAGCTGGCGCAGCCGACCCTGGACCGAACCCGCGCCGCCGCCACGATGGCGTACTCGGCCGGCGTGGATCTCGCGCTGCTCTGCTACCCGCAGTTCTTCTACCCCCGCAGCGAAGACGACGTATTCGCGTTCACCAAGACCGTCGCCGACGAGACGCCGCTCGGCATCATGATCTTCGCGATGAACCTCTGGAACTTCGGCCGGCTGCACCCGGCGGGATTCTCGATGGATCTCCTGCGGCGTTTCGTCACCGAGATCCCCAACGTCGCGGCGATCAAGAACGAGATCGGCATTCCCGGCGCGGGCGGGATCAGCCACGTCTTCGAGAGCTTCCGGGACGAGGTCCTGGTGACCGATCCCATGGAGACGAACATGCCGGCCTGGGTGAAGCAGTACGGCCAGCGGTTCATGGGCACGTCCAACTACGAGTACTACGCGGACCAGACGCCGCGCATCCTGAAGCTCCTTCAGAACGCCGACACCTACGAAGAGGGAATGGCGGCGTGGTGGAAGCTTCATCCCGCGCGGCTCGCCAACGCGGCCGTCACCGCTGAGATCAGTGCGGGCACGTCGACAGTGCATCGTCTCGTGTGGAAGTACCAGGGCTGGCTCATGGGCTTCAACGGCGGCCCCGTACGACCGCCGACACCACGAATCAACGACGCGCAGATGACTCGGCTGCGCTCCGCCGCGTTGGCGAGCGGACTGCCGGTCACCGACGACGAGGACCACCTGTTCTTCCGCGGCCGGGTCGCGGCCGGTTAAGGAGACACCCAGTGCGTGTACTCACCGAAGCGGATGTGACAAGGGCGGCCGACATCGGCATGGCGCTCGCATCAGCGGAGCGCTGTGCCGCCGCCGTCGCCGGTGGTCAGGTCAGCGCTTCCCGGGCGCAAGTGAACGGGGACGGCGCCTGGATCAGGTCGCTGGTCGCCATCCTGCCCGAATCGGATGTGATGGGGTACAAAGTCCTTCTCGGCGGTCAGCGCGGCGGTGCTCGTTTCTTCTGCCAGCTCTTCCGGGTGTCGACCGGCGAGCCCCTCGCTCTGATCGACGCCGCGACGATCACTCGGCTGCGGACGTCGGCGCACGCCGCGATCGCCGTCGCCCACGCGTTTCCCGATGAGGCCATCACGGTCGGCGTCGTCGGCTCCGGCCATGAGGCGCAGCAGGCACTTCGCACGATGGCGCACAGGTCACGTGTGAAGGCCGCCTCGGTGTGGAGTCCGAGGGAATCGAGCAGGATCGGCTTCGCGACGTCGATGTCCGATGAGCTGGGTATTCCGATTCGGCCCGCCGAGTCGGTGCGGCAGTGTCTACGCGACGTCGACGTGGCCTACACGGCGACGACGTCCGGAGGCCAGGTCGTCGTGCGACAGGACGACCTGACGGGAGTCCGGATGCTGTCGACGATCGGTTCGACGACCCCTCGCCAGCGCGAGATCGAACCCGCGGTCTTCACCGGCGCGGGCCGGATCGTCGTCGACACGATGGACTGCCTGACCGATTCCGGAGACCTGCTCGCGTGCGCCGACGAAGCTCCGTCGAGCCCGATCGCCGTGGAGCTCCTGGGCCACTACCTGGAGACCGAGCCACTACCGAGCACGGGCCTGCTCGTCTACAAGTCGATCGGCAGCGCCGAGCAGGACATCCTCCTCGCTCTGGACGTATTCACCGCGGCGTCGGACCGGGGCATCGGAGCGACGCTGCCCGGATGACCCGAGCCACGGTGTGGCACTCACGAAACGAAGGCATTACATGGAACTCCATACGCGCCCGCAACGGGCGATCGACGACCTTCTCGAGCTCCGGCGGCGAACCAGCACCGCGGCGGGTGCCCAACGAGTGGCCTGGACGGAGACATGGGACTCGGCGAGGCGGCTTCTCCGTGAGAGGCTCGCCGAACTCCCGGTCGACGTCAGCGTGGACGAAGCCGGGAATCTCTGGGCGTTACTCCCCGGTGATTCGCCCGATGTCGTCATCGTGGGCTCGCACCTCGACTCGGTTCCCGATGGAGGCTGGCTTGACGGTGCCTATGGGGTCATGGGAGGGCTGGAAGTCTTGCGGGCCGCCGCGGAGCAGGCCTCGCGGCCGTACTCCTTGGCCCTCGTCGACTGGGCGGACGAGGAGGGCGCCAGGTTCGGGCGCAGTCTGTTCGGCTCGGCCGCCGCGGCCGGGACGCTGGATCTAGACAGCGTCCGTGATCTCACGGACGCCGACGGGCAGCGGCTCGTGGACGTCCTGGAGAGTTATGGGATCAGCCTGGACAAGATGAGCGCCGCGCGAGCTCGGCTGGCGAGGGCCGTGGCGTATCTGGAACTGCACATCGAGCAGGGCCCGGTGCTCGAGCACGAAGGTCTCCCCATCGGGGTCGTGCAGGGAACCGTCGGCATCGAGCGGTACGTGGTGACGTTCGAGGGGGTCGCCGCCCACGCGGGTTCGACTCCCATCGATCGCCGGCACGACGCGATGATCCCGGCGGCTCGGACCGTTCTCGCGGTCCGCGAAACCGCTGAGCGCAACAGTGGAGTGGGGACGGTCGGCTCGGTCGTCGGCGAACCGGGGATCGTCACCGCCACCGCGGAGCGCGCGACCCTCCTGGTCGACCTGCGGCACATCGACGCCGAGCGTCTGGCGGCCATGCTCGCGGACGCCAGGGAGGCCGCGGAGAAGGCCGCCGCCGCCGAGGGCTGCCGCCTCCGATGGGATCGGCTCCTCAGCCTCGCCCCGCAGCCGTTCGACCCCCGGCTTGTCGAGCGGGTCGCGGACGCCTGCACGTCGGTGTGCGGTGCCGCCTTCGAGCTGCCCTCGGGCGCGCTGCACGACGCCACATCCATCGCGCCGCATGTGCCGACGGCGATGCTCTTCGCCGCGTCCATCGACGGGCTCTCGCACAACCGGAGCGAGGACTCCCGCTACGAGGATCTCCGCGACGGCGTGGCGGCCTTCGGCCGTCTGGTCGGCAGCGTGTTGACGTCCCGTCCCCGACCGGACCAGGGCAGTTAGCCATGGACGGCTTGGCGGCAACCCGGGTCGGCCTGAGTTTCGGCGGCATCCGGGTCCTGCACGACCTCACGCTGGAGGTCCCGGCCGAACGGGTCACCGCGTTGATCGGGCCGAACGGCGCGGGCAAGACCTCGTTCTTCAACTGCGTGAGCGGGCTCTATCGGCCCAGCGCGGGATCGCTGACCTTCGACGGGCACGATCTGGTACGGCGCAAGCCACACCGGGTCGCCGGGATCGGTATCGCCCGCACCTTTCAGAACGTGGCCTTGTTTCCCCGCCTGACGGTCCTGGAGAACGTGCTGTGCGGCGGGCATCTGCAGTCTCGCGCAGGGATGATCGCGTCCGCGCTCAGATTTCCCCCGGCCGTCCGTGACGAGCGCCGACTGGTCCGTGACGCCATGGACGCGTTGACGAGGCTCGGTCTCCAGGACCTCGCCGATCACCAGCCGGGCGACTTGCCGCTCGGGACGATGAAACGGATCGAGATCGCCCGAGCACTTGTGGCCAAGCCGCGGCTCCTCATGCTCGACGAGCCGGCGAACGGGCTGGACGGCACGGAGGTCGAGGAGATGGCTCAGCTCATCCGGGACCTGCAGGCTGACCTGCGTATCGCGATTCTGCTGGTAGAGCACCACATGGGCATGGTCATGAAAATCTCCGACGACGTCATCGTGCTGGACCAGGGCCGGGTGATCGCGCAAGGCGATCCCCTGGTCGTCGCGAAGAACCCGACGGTCGTCGAGGCGTACCTGGGGGGGACCTCATGAGCGCCGGGAACAATCTGCTGGAGGTCAGGGACCTTTCCGCGGGCTACGGTCACGTGACAGTCGTGCGGAACGTCGACTTCGTCGTCCACGAGGGCGAGGTCGTGGTTCTCCTCGGTTCGAACGGTGCGGGGAAGACGACGACGCTCCGAGCGCTGTCGGGGCAGATACCGGCTCGGGGCAGCATCCGTCTCGACGGTAGGGAGATGGCCGGCCGCCGGGCGGAGGCCGTCGCACGCAGCGGTGTCGCGCATGTTCCCCAGGGCAGAGGCACCTTCGTCGATCTCACGGTCGAGGAGAATCTGCGGATCGGGGGCTACAACCTGAGCCGCGACCGGCTGCGGGAGTCACTCGCCCGGTGGTTCGACTTCTTCCCGCGGCTGGCAGAGCGCAGGCGGCAGACCGCCGGGCAGATGAGCGGTGGCGAGCAGCAGATGCTCGCGATCGCACGCGCGCTGATGTCTGATCCACGTCTCCTGCTCCTGGACGAACCTTCGCTGGGACTGGCTCCCAAGGTGATGGCCGAGCTGTTCGAAACCCTCGCCAGGCTCAACGAGTCCACGGGGCTCAGCGTCCTAGTGGTCGAGCAGAACGCCCTGCTCGCCCTTCGGATCGCCGCCCGGGCCTATGTGCTCGAGTCGGGCCGGATGTCGCCCGCATGGGCGGCGAGCGAGCTCGTCGAGTCGGACACGGTACGCCGTGCCTACCTCGGCCAATAGGCAAACCCTCGACAGGAGCCACAACGCATGCAGTTACTCATGCAGCAACTGGTCAACGGCATCGCCAACGGATGCATCTATGGAGCGCTGGCGCTGGCCCTCGTCCTCATCTACCGATGCACCCAGTTCGTGAACTTTGCCCAGGGCGAGATGGCCACGATGTCCACCTATCTGGTCTGGTCGCTCACCACGCTCGGACTGGGGATCTGGCCTGCGTTCCTGATCGCCGTGGTCGCCTCGATGGCTGTGGGAGCTCTTCTCTACCGTCTCGTTTTCAAACGCTTCGGCGTAGATGATCATCTGGCGCTGGTGATCGTCGCCATCGGACTGTTCTTCATTTTCAACGGTCTCACGCAGTTCCTCTTCGGCGCCGACGGCCAGGCCATGCCCGCCATGTTCCCGACGTCGGTGATCGACCTGGCCGGTGTCCGGGTGCCGGCGGCCGTACTGGGCGTCCTGGGGGTGCTCGCCGCTGTCAGCGTCGCGCTGTGGGCGATGTTCAAGCACACCAGGGTAGGGCTCGGATTCCGCGCCGTTGCCTCCAACCAGGACTCCAGCAGCCTGTCCGGCCTTCCGGTCCGACGTCTGCTCGGGGCCGGCTGGGCCTTGGCGGCGGGTCTCGGCACGCTCGCCGGCTGTCTCCTCACGGCCCTGGGCGTGTTCCTGAACCCGAACATGATGGTCTCGGTGCTGGTCTACGCCTTCGCGGCCGCCACGCTCGGTGGATTGGACAGCCCCGCCGGCGCCGTGACCGGTGGCCTGCTCCTGGGCGTGCTGGAAAGCCTGGCCGCGGCCTACGTGCCGGTCATCGGATCAGATCTGAAGCTCGCCGTCGCCTTCGTCGTGCTCGTCCTTGTCATGCTCATCCGGCCCACGGGCCTGTTCGGTCGTCAGGTGGTGGTGCGGGTATGACGCCGTCCTCGAGTTCTCGGCGCGTCAAGAGGGGGCTCGGAGCGCTGGTGATCGTCGTCGCCCTGGCGTACCCGTTCCTCAACGAGCCGCCCGCGGTCGAACGGCTGGGTCTCGTCCTCGTCCTGTCGATCGCGGTCGTGGGCCTGAACCTGCTCACGGGCTACACCAACCAGATCTCCATCGGGCACAGCGCGTTCTTCGGCGTCGGCGCCTATGCGGACGCCATCCTGGTGAGCAAGGCGAACTGGCCGCATGTGGCGGCGCTTCCGGTGGGCTTTCTCCTGGCCTGCCTGGCCGGTGTGGTGTGCGGTCTGCCGGCCCTGCGAATCCGCGGCATTCACCTGGCCGTGGTCACCCTCGCCGTCGCGACGGTCTTCCCGGCCATCGTGACCCGGTTCGAGGGCCTCACCGGAGGAAGCCAGGGGATCGTCGTTCCCGCGTTGACCGCTCCCTCGTGGACCGGCCTCGCCGACGACCAGTTCGCGTACCTGGTCGCGCTGGCGGTTCTCCTCATTTCCATGCTGGTGCTGCGCAACATCGTCAGCAGCAAGGGCGGCCGGGCACTGGTGTCCTTGTCGGACAACGAGATGGCCAGCCAGTCCATGGGCGTCAACGTCGCCGTGATGAAGGTGACGGCATTCGGGCTTTCCGCCGGGATGGCCGGAGTCGCCGGCGGGCTGTTCGCGGCGACGCATGGCTTCGTCTCGTCCCAGACGTCCTTCCTGACTCTGCTGGGCTCGATCCAGTTCCTGACGGCGATGGTGGTGGGCGGAGTAGCCAGCTTCGTGGGGCCGGTGATCGGAACCTATGTGACTCAGTTGGTGCCTGATCTGCTGTCCCAGTTCAGCCCGGGCCTCTCGCAGGTCCTGTACGGCGTCCTCCTCGTGCTGCTGATGCTCATCGCACGTGACGGCCTGGTGGGCCTGGCCAAGCGCGCATTCACCCGGCTGAAGCGCAGCCGAGGACCTCGCGACGCGCTCGGACCGAGCGAAGAGCCCGCGCCCCCGAGAGCCGTTCCCGTCTCGACCAACTCCTCACCCGAGTAAAGGGGAAGAAATGACCGTCGCTCGCAGAGCATGTGCTCTCGCTGCTGCCACGGCGATGGTGGCGACCATTGCCGGCTGCGGAAGGACCAGTACGGATTCCCGCCAGGACGGCGACTCCGGTGACCACGTCGTCTCCATCGCGAAGTGCCAGGACTACCAGCCCACGGCCGGTATCACCAAGGACAAGATCCTTCTCGGCTCGAGCTTCCCCAGCTCCGGCCCCCTGGCGGTCCTGGCGAAGCTCGCTCAGGGCTACCGCGCGTACTTCAAGTACGTCAACGCCAAGGACGGTGGCATCGGCGGACGCAAGATCGAGGTCGTGAGCTACGACGACGCGTACGACCCGTCCCGCACCGTGAGCAACGTCAACCGCCTGATCAACGAAGACAAGGTCTTCGCGCTCGTCGGCGTGCCCAGCACCCCCGGGAATTTCGCGTTCTGGGACCGGACGGAGGCGAGCTGCGTCCCGAACCTGATGGCGTCGACGGCGGCCGCGGATTACGCGACCACGATCAAGCATCGGTGGACGTTGAACGGTCTCGTGCCCTACCACACCGAAGGGCAGGCCCTGGCCCAGGCTCTGCATGAGCACTCCGGCGCGAAGAAGGTGGCGGTCCTCTACCAGGCGGGCGACTTCGGCGGCTCGATGCTGAAGGGCGTCGAGGCCGAGAGCAGCGCTCTGGGGATGACCGTCGTGAGTAAGGAGTCGTTCCAGGCCACCGACCCGTCGGTCACGACGCAGATCACCAGCCTGGCCGCGACCGGCGCGGACGCGCTGGTCGTCGTCGCGGCGGGCACCCCGTGCGCGCAGGCGCTCGACGCGGTGAGCAAGACGTCGTGGAAGCCGCAGGTCGCGGTGTCCTACACCTGTACGTCGCGGGCGCTGATGAAGCTGGCCAGTCCGGCGGGCAGCGAGGGCATCCTGAGCGTCACGCCCTTCAAGGATCCCTCGGCACGCCGCTGGAGCTCCGATGAGGGCGCCAAGACCTACCGCGAGTCCGTCAAGACGTATGAGCCCGACGCCGACCCCGAGGACTCCTTCGTCGCCAATGGCTGGTTCTATGGGGAAGTGGTGTACGCCATCCTGAAGAACGCGCGCAGCCTGACCCGCCAGGACGTGATGGACTCGGCGCTGAGCTTGTCCGGTGTCACCGCATCCATGGCACTGCCCGGCGTCACGCTGACCACGGGCTCCGCTGACGCGACCCCCGTGGAGAGCGTGCAGCTCCAGCGGTACGACGCGGCGACCCACGAGTGGCAGTTCATGGACGGCGGCTCGCCGCTTCAGGACGGCCAGACGAAGATCCTCACCTTCGACTATGCCAAGTCGAGTGCCCGCTAGCGTCCCCGGCCCGCCAGCGGCCGCCCGCAGCGAGCTCGTCAGCGCCCGTCATCTGGCGGACGCACTCGTCGCCGGAGAGCTGTCCGCCCGAGAGGTCCTGGACAGCCACCTCGCCACGATCGAGGCGACCAACCCACAGGTCAACGCGATCGTGACGCTCGACGGCGAGGGCGCCAGGCGGCGGGCGGCCCAGCTCGACGCGCTGCACGCCACGTCCGGGCCAGTGGGCCCGCTGCACGGATTGCCGGTCGCCATCAAGGACACCCACCCGACGGCCGGCATGCGGACCACGTTCGGCAGCCCCGTGTTCGCCGACCACGTACCCCAGAGCGACGCCCTGATCGTGGACCGGCTGAAGCGCGCCGGCGCCATCGTGGTCGGCAAGACCAACACACCGGAGTTCGCGGCAGGGTCCCAGACGTACAACGCTGTGTTCGGGGCGACGCGGAACCCCCATGACCTGACGAAGACCGCAGGAGGGAGTTCGGGCGGCTCGGCCGCCGCCGTCGCGTGCGGGATGGTGGCCCTGGCCGACGGCAGTGATCTCGGGGGATCGCTGCGGAACCCGGCCAGCTTCTGCAACGTCGTCGGCATGAGGCCGAGCCCCGGCCGTGTTCCCATGTGGCCGGCGTGGAACCTGTGGGACACCTGCGCCGTCCAGGGGCCGATGGCCCGCTCCGTCGCGGACGTCGCCCTGGCGATGTCGGTCATCAGCGGACCCTCCCGCATGACGCCGACCTCGTACGCGGACCGGGCCGACTTCGCGGCTCCCCTCGACGTGGACACGAAAGGGCTCAAGGTCGGGTTCGTCTACGACCTCGCCGGCCTGCCGGTCGAACCACGCGTCGTGGACGTGCTCCAACGAGCGCAGCGCGTGTTCGGCGAGACCCTCGACGGCGATTGCCGGGTGCGGGCGTTGCGGCTCGACGGGGCCGTCGACGTCTTCCGCACTCTGCGGGCCGCCATGTTCGCCGCGCGATACGGGCATCTCATCGGGGAACCGCCCGGCGTCCTCGGCGACGACGTGCGCTGGAACATCGAGCAGGGTCTGGCACTCAGCGGCCTCGACCTGACTCGGGCGCAGGTGGAGCGCGGAAGGTTGTACCGGGAGTGCCGCGACTTCTTCGAGGAATTCGACGTCCTGGTGACCTACACGTCACAGGCGCTCCCGTTCGACGTGGAAACCCCCTATCCCCGGTCCGTGGCCGGAGTGGCGATGCGCGACTACCTGGAGTGGATGGGCAGTTGCGCCGTGCTCTCGGTGCTCGAGACCCCGATAGTCGCGGTGCCCGCGGGGTTCACGAGCGACGGGCTCCCCGTCGGTGTCCAGATCATGGGAGCGCCAGGGGACGATCTGCGGGTGTTGCAGGTGGCGCATGCGTTCGAAACGGCGAGGGGTGATCTCCTGTGAACGTCATTTTGCAGGTCAACGGAGTGACCGCCGAAGTGGATGTCTCCGTCGACACGCCACTCCTTCAGGTGCTGCGTGACCGGTTGGGGCTCACCGGCACCAAGGAGGGATGCGGCGTCGGCGAGTGCGGGGCATGCACGGTGCTGGTGGACGGGAAGCCGGTGATGTCCTGCGTCACGCTCGCCACCCGCGTCGCGGGCTCGGTCGAGACGATCGAGGGCGTCGCCGCCGCGGAGCCGGAGCTGTGCCGGTGGTTCGCCGACTGCGGGGCCTCGCAATGCGGCTTCTGCACTCCCGGTCAGATCGTGCACGCGGCCGCGCTCCTACGTCAGGGTCTCCCGGAGATGACGGAGGACCTGCGTCGTGAGCTCTCCGGCAACATCTGCCGCTGCACGGGATACCAGTCCATCGTCGAGGCCGTACGCGCGACGGACGCGGACGGCCGACCGGCAAGGAGCGAGTGATGGGGATCAGTCGGCACGCGCGTCACCCGGAATGGGACGCGCGCACGAGCGGGGCCGCCGCATACACCGCGGACTTCGAGATGGAGGGGATGCTGCACGGCGCCCTGGTGCGCAGTCCCCATCCGCACGCCCGCATCGTCTCCATCGACCCGAGTGCCGCGCTGCGCATGCCCGGTGTGCGGGTCGTGCTCACAGCAGCCGATCTTCCGGATCGGCTGTACCAGGACTACGGCGTCACCGACCGTCCCGCGCTCGCGGTCGGCCGCGTCCGGCACGTCGGCGAGGAAGTCGCTCTGGTGATAGCGGAGAGCGAGGAGTCGGCCCGGGCGGGAGCCGCCAAGGTCAAGGTCCGCTACCGGCGCCTGAGGACGGTGGATTCGGCCGAGGACGCGCGCTCGGGACGAGCCGTCCCGCTGCACGCCGGGCAGGCCGGCAACGTGGCCAAGGAGGTGACACGCGAGTACGGCGACATCGCCGCCGCGCGGAGCCGGTCCACCACGACCAGACGGGCGCGCTACCGCTATCCGAACCAGGCGCACGCCTGCATGGAACCCAGCGTCGCCCTGGCCTGGTACGACCGGGACAGCGGAGTCCTGAACCTCCAGACGCCGACTCAGGCCGCGCGCAACATCCAACGCGAAGTCGCGCACATGCTGGACCTGGATCTGGAGAAGGTCCGAATCCAGCGTGCCGCGGTCGGCGGCGACTTCGGTTCGCGGGTTCGCGCGTCGGACATCGAGGTTCTTGCGGCGGCGGGAGCTATCCGGACGAATCGGCCGGTGCGGATCCGGCTGAACCGCGCCGAGGAGTTCGCGTACACGAAGCACCGGTTCGACTTCGAGATCGACCTCGTCTCGGGAGTGGACGACGACGGAGCTCTCACCTTCAGAGAAGCGGACGTGGTCGTCGACTGCGGCGCCTACACCCATGCGGGTGGCAACGAACTCACGCAGGCCACCGGTCTGCTGACGGCGCAGTACGACCTGGGCGGGGCCGCCGCGCGGGGGCAGGCGGTCTACACCAACCGCCGGCCGGGCGGGTCCTTCAGAGGAGCCGGGCTTCCCCAGGCCGTCTTCGCCCTGGAAAGCCAGATGGACGAGCTGGCGGAGGCGCTCGGTGTCGATCCGGCCGAATTCCGATCGCGCAACTTCAATCGGCCGGGAAGCCCGACGCTGAACGGGTGGGAGCCCGACACCCTCGCTCTCGACGAGTGTCTGCGTGCAGTTCAGGCGGAGCTCGACTGGGACGAGGCACGTTCCAAGGGCGGCCGTGGTCGTGGGGTGGGGATCGCCGCGGCGATCCACGTGACGGGTGCGGTCGTGAGTGAGGCGTCGAGCCGGGCCGGCGCCGTCGTGAGCGTCGACGGCGAAGGCGCGGTCACGGTCCGGACCGGCTCATCCGACCCCGGAACGGGGCAGTACCTCGTGGCCGCGCAGGTCGTCGCGGAAGAACTCGGTGTGCCGACGGCGACGGTCCGGGTGGAGGCGATGGACACGGCGACCACGCCGTACGACCCGGGCGCCGGGGCCTCGCGGGGGACGTACACGACGGGACGCGCGGTCCACCGGGCCGCGTCCGAGCTGGGCAGGAAGCTGCGGGAGACGGCCGCGGCGAAGTTCGGCGTGTCCGCCGACGAGGTCGTCCTTGACGCGGGTCTCGCCCGGGTGGGCCAGGAAGAGGTGAGCCTGGGAGACCTGGTCGGGCTCTGCCCCGACCAGGTGGACGGCGAACTGAGCGTCTCGGCGGAGTCGACCGCCGAGATCCCGATCCTGAAGAATCCGCTCGGCAAGGGAAACCTCGCGCCGTCGTATGCGTGCGCGGTCCACGGTGTCGAGGTCGACGTCGACCTCGACACCGGCAAGGTCACGGTGCTGCGCGTCGTGGCGGCGCACGACTCCGGAACGATCGTGAACCCTCGACAGGCGGAGGGCCAGGTGGTCGGGGGTGTGGTGATGGCGCTCGGCGCCACCCTCGGCGAGGAACTGATCCTCGAGGGCGGCAGGGTCGTCAACAGCGGCTATCAGGACTACGCGCTGCCGAGAGCCGCCGACGCGCCCCCGGTCAAGGTCGTCTTCGTCGGCGCACCGGACCGGCACGGGCCGTACGGTGCCAAGGGCCTGGCCGAGGTAGCGCTCTCCCCGACGGCTCCGGCGGTGGCGAACGCGATCGCGCACGCGGTCGGGCTGCGCATGCGGCACCTGCCCATCACACCCGACAAGATCGTCGATGCCGCGGTCTCCGAGAGGCTGCGGCCGGGACACCGGCATGTTCCCGTCTGGCGCAGACCCGGCCGGTGGTGGATCGCGGCGTTCCGGTGGTTGTACCCGCGTGGCATGCACTTCCTGCTGCACAGATTCGGCACCTCGATGGCACGCCGCCCGGACCCCGTGGAGGTTCAGGCTCTCGAACGGCCCCGCGACGCCGCCGCTGCCGTCGCCCTGGCGTCGCGTTCCCCTCGTCCCGCGTTCATCGGCGGGGGTACGGACCTGCTCGTCGCCCGGCAGCAGGGATTGGCGGGGCCCGCGACGCTGATCGATGTGACGCTCTGCAAGGAGCTCACCGGCATCGTGACCGAGGCGGACGGTTCGCTCAGGATCGGCGCGGCCGTCACCCTGTCCGACCTTGAGGCGGCCTGCGACGCCTCCGGCCTTCCGGGTGACCGGATGCTCGCGCAAGCCCTCAGATCGATCGCCTCCCGGCAGATCCGCAACGTCGCCACGGTGGCGGGCAATCTCTGCCAGCAGAAGCGTTGCTGGTTCTACCGCAACGGCTTCGACTGTTACAAGCGTTCGGGGCCGACGGCCCCGTGCTACGCGGTATCGGGAGACCATCGGTTCTACCACGCGGTGCTCGACGGCCATCGCTGTCAGGCGACGACGCCGTCCGACCTGGCTACGGCGTTCGCGGCCCTCGATGCCACGGTGACGATCCAGTCACCGACCGGATCGCGGGAGATCCCCGTCGCCCGGTTCTACCGTGGCCCCGGGGAGACCGCACTGGCCGACGACGAACTCGTGCTTCATGTGACGGTTCCCCGGCTTTTCCGCGAAAGCCCGGCGGACTTCAGGAAGCTCGGTCTCTGGTCGGGTGACTTCGCGGTCGTCTCCGTGGCGACCTCGCTCCAGTTCGATACGGAGAACGGCGTGGTGAGTGACGTGCGGATCGCCATGGGGGGTGTGGCGCCGACCCCGTATCGGCCTCATCCCGTGGAAGACGCGCTCAGGGGTCGGTCGATCGATCCGGCCGCCCTCCAGCACGTCGTCGCGCTCTGGGAGCGGGAGGCGCATCCGCTCGAGAGGAACGCGTGGAAAGCCGGCGTCGCCACGGCTCTGGCGGTCCGATCTCTGCAGGAGTGCCACGGAGGCCGGTAGGCGGGCCCGGTCAGTTCGCGGTGATGCCCATGTTCAGTGGGTTCCATCCCAATGAGTTGGCGATGGTCGCCGCGAGGTTGGCGACGAGCACCTCGTGCTCTTCGCGCTGTTGCGGGGAGTTCAGCGAGTCGGACAGCAACGTGCATCCGACGGCAGCCCGCACCGATCCATCCCGATCGAGAACGGGGTATGCGATCGATCCGATGCCGACCTGGAGGTCGTCGTGGACGATCGCGTATCCCTGTTCGCGAATCTCCGCCAGATGGGCCCGGACGGCGTCGGGATCGGTCACGGTGTTAGGGGTGAAAGCCGGCAGCGGATCGGCCAGGTACGCGTCGACGAAGTGCTCCGGCTGCGAGGCGAGCAGGACGTATCCGTACGCGGTGACGTGCAACGGAACCCGGTACTGGTCGCGGTACCGGCGGATCATGGGCGCGCCGGTGTTGTGCTGCGCGAAGAGAGTGACGGCGCTTCCGTCGATGCGCTCGCACAGCTTGAGCATGCCGTTGACGCTGGTCACGGCGCTTTCCAGGTGCGGGAGGGCCACCCGGAGCACCGGGTGGTCACGGATGTAGGCGGTCGCGAGCATCCATGTCATCGGCCCGATGAGGTATTCCCCGGAGCCGGGATCGCGCACGATGTGCCCGTCGGCGCACAGCTGCGAGACCGTCCGGTACACCGTCGCCCACGCGACGCCCATCTCGCGGGCCAGGTCGGCCGGGCGCATCGGTCGTTCGGCGAGCAGGCGCAACACTTCGGTCGCCCGGCGCAGTCCTTTCACGGCCGGCTCGTTTTCGGTGGCGGATCTCGCGTCCGGCCCTTGCGGCCCAGGCTTTGCCATCCTCATTCGACTCCTGACTAAAGAGATCCCACGGTGTCATCACTTGCCCGGGGTTCATAGGGGCATCGAGCCCGACTTGATCCACTTACGAGGATAGCGCGACCAGATACCTTGACAGTCATTCACTATATGACTAGCGTCATCACTATTCGGATACACACTGCGCGAAGTGAAGATGAGCGGAGTAAATGTGGCGATTGAGATAGATATTGCGAAGTGTGACGGTTACGCGTCGTGCATCCTCCTTGCGCCCGAGGTCTTCGATTTCGACGAGACGCGCAACATCGCGGTAGTCAAGGCCTCGTTGCCGGAACAGCTCGACCTGACGGAGATCGACGAGGCGATCCGGAACTGCCCTCGCCGGGCGATCACGAGAGTCTGACGTGGAAATGCAGTCGATCGCCGTTGTCGGCGCCTCTCTCGCCGGTGTCACCGCAGCGGAGGCTCTGCGCGAGGAGGGCTTCGACGGCGTCATCACGCTCGTCGGCCAGGAGTCGTGCCTGCCGTACGACCGGCCGCCGCTCAGCAAGCAGGCCATCCAGGGAGCCGAACAGGTGGAACCCGCCGGCTTGCGCACCCGAGCGGAGCTCGACGCGTTGGACGTCCGTCTTCGGCTCGGGGTCCGGGCGAGTTCCCTCGCACCTGCGTCCGCTGGTGGTCGGCACAGAATCGGCCTGGCGGACGGGGACCGGCTCGACGTCGACGGCGTGATCCTCGCCACGGGCGCACGTGCCCGCTCCCTGCCCTTCACCGAGCCGGCCACGGGCGTCCACCTATTGCGCACCTACGGCGACGCCGTCGGCATCAGACGCGACTTCGAACGGCGGCCGAGGGTCGTTGTGGTCGGCGCCGGGTTCCTGGGCATGGAAGTGGCGGCCAGCGCGCGGGCCCACGACCTCGACGTCACGGTGCTCGAGGCCGCTGACCTGCCGATGGTCGGCCCCCTCGGCCGCACGCTCGGCAGGTGGGCCGAGGCCGTTCATCGGCAGCGGGGTGTGCGGCTGATGTGCGGTGTCCAGGTTGCCGGCTTCGTCGGCACGACCCGGCTGCAGGGCCTGGTGCTGGCGGACGGGACGCTGATCGAGGCCGACATGGCCGTCGTCGCCGTCGGAGCGGAGCCGAACACGGCGTGGCTCGACGGCAGCGGCATCGAGTTCGACGGCGGTGTCGTCTGTGACGAGCACTGCGCGACCCGGGTGGACGGCATCTTCGCGGCCGGCGACGTCGCACGGTACTTCAGCCCACGGATGGGGAAGCGGGTCCGCTCGGAGCACTGGGCCAACGCCGTCGAACAGGGGCGGGTGGCCGCGCGGAACCTGTTGCGTCCGCGGGACCGATGGGACGCGTGTCAGGCGGTGCCCTACTTCTGGTCCGACCAGTACGACGTGAAGATCCAGTTCGTGGGAGAGCGGCTGCCGGACCAGGAAGCGGAACTCGTCGAAGGATCGTACGAGTCCGGCAGATTCGGGGTCGTCTTCCGCCACGGTGACACGGTCACCGGTGCGATGGCCGCCAACCTTCCCGCCTTCGCGGCAAAGCACCGCCGCCTTCTCAAGTCACGCTACGCGGCCACTACGACGCAAGGGAGATTCTGAACAGTGCCAGAGATCAGTGTGGGTTCAGCTCGCCGGCCGCCGGTGGACATCCCGAAGTCGGCCTACGCCGACGACCAGGTCGCCGCAGCCGAAATCGAGCGCGTCTTCAATCGCTCATGGGTGTTCGTCGGCTTCGAGTCGGAGATCCCCGAGCGAGGTGACTACGTCCAGCGGCGGCTCGGTTCGGACCAGGTTCTCCTGACGCGCAGCGAGGCCGGCTCGGTGCATGTCCTCCTGAACGCGTGCACCCACCGTGGGACCGCGCTGTGCGAGGCGACGCTCGGCAACACCGCGCACTTCCGCTGCAGCTACCACGGCTGGACCTTCGCCAACGACGGGCGGCTGGTCGGCGTACCCGGCCTTCGAAGCCACTACTCGCGCGACTTCGACAAGGCACGTCTCGCACTGAGGGAGGCACGAGCCGAGTCCTACCGCGGATTCGTCTTCGCCACCTGGGACAGGGAGGCCCCTCCGCTCGCCGACTACCTCGGTGATATCCGGTTCTACCTGGACGCCCTGCTGAACATCTCCAGCAGCGGCTGGGAGGTCGTCGCTCCGCCGCAGCGCGTACGAGTCAGAGGCAACTGGAAGTACTTCCAGGACAACACGTCGGGTGACGGGTACCACCTGCAGACGACGCACGCGCTGGCGTTCGAGCAGGGTGTCTTCGACCGCGACCCCGGCGTCGAGCGAGACGCCCGTGTGGTCGCCACCGACGGGGGGCACGCGCTGCGCATCGGCTACGGCCGCCGCGAGACGCCGGACTTCTGGCTGGACGGCATGCCGCTGGACGAGCTGCCACACATCGCCGAGAACCTGACGCCGCAGGAGCGGGAGGTGCTCGACAAGAGCGAGTTCATGCATGGCGGGATCTTCCCCAACGCCGCGTTCATCACCAACTCGCAGTCTGAGAAGGTCGCCGACCTGGGGGACGTCACGACGCGTTTCCTCGTCTGGAGACTGCACCATCCGCTCGGTCCGAACGAGACGGAGATCTACTACTGGGTCCTGGTGCCGCGACACTTCCCCGACGACTGGAAGCGGGTGTCGTACGCGATGCAGGCGCGGGTCCAGTCCGCGGGAGGCCTGTTCTTCGAGCACGACGACTTCGAGAACACGTTCCGTCTGGACGCCGCCAACCGGGGATCCCGCGCCCGGGCACTCGACCAGGACCTGAGCCTGGGGGCCGACTTCGAGATCCAGCGGGACATGGACGGCTGGCCGGGCCAGGTGCAGCAGCAGGGCATCACCGAGCACAACCAGCGCGCCTTCTATCGCCGGTATGTCGAGATGATGGGAGATGCGCTGTGACATTCGACGACGATCGCGCAGCGGAGAGATTCCTGATCCGCGAGGGCCGCCTGCTGGACGAACGCCGCTACCACGACTGGCTCGACCTGCTGACCGGCGACTTCCATTACTCGCTGCCGCTGCCCATGGTCCGCGAGGACCCGTATCTGCCGCGGTACCACGAGCGCGCGGTCTTCTTCGAGGCGACGAAGACGGGCCTGTCGCTGAAGCTGGGACGCGTCGGCGAGCGCACGGCGTGGTCGGACCGGCCGCACAACTTCACCCGGCGGTTTCTCTCGAATGTGGAGACGGAACGCGTCGACGAGGACCTCCTCCTGGTCAAGAGCAATGTCCTCGTGACCGTGATTCCGTCGGGCGAAGAGGCGACCATCACGAGCGCGGGCCGCGAGGACCTGCTCAGGACGAGCGCGGACGGCACATTCATGCTGGCTCGCCGCACGGTCTATCTGGATGTCGAGGTCCCGACCGATGTCCAGCTCTCGTTCGTGTTCTAGGAAGGGTACGCAGATGCGAGCGGAGACTTCGGACGTGGTTCTCCGGCTTTCCAGTGAGTTCGAGGCCGTGCAGGTCCGGCTGGTGGCCGTGGGCAACGGGCACCGTATCGAGATCTTCGAAGAGCGGTCCGGGCGCACCGCGCTTCTCGACGCGACCGTCTTGGCCGCGATCGCCAAGCTCGGGGTGGGCGACTTCGAGCGCATCCTTTCCGCGTCCGTGGAGGGGCCGGGGTGATCAGAGCCCGGTCTTGATCAAAACGAGCAAACACCGATCAGGAGTCTCTGTTGGGCATCACGCACCTTCGCTCGGTGGGGCTGGCCGTACCCGACTTCACCGCGGCCTCCGGTTTCCTCAGCGATCAATGGCGTCTGGAGGAGACGGGCGGCGACCGGGAGATCCGCTACTTCGGCGCGGTCGGCGCCGAGGAGCCGTACTCCCTGAGATTGCGGCGGGCCGACGATCGTCGCATCGACTACATCTCGTTCGGCGTGGACACCGTCGCCGAGACCGAGCGGCTCGCCGAACGACTGGCCGGCTCGGGGATGACGCTGGCATCGGAACCGGGAAAGCTCGACCAGTTGGGCGACGGCTACGGATTCCGGTTCTTCGATCCCAACGGCCACGTGGTGGAGCTGAGCACGAACGTGGCCTCCAAGGAGGCACGTGAGATCGCGGAGCGGGACTCCACTCCGGTCAAGATCAGCCACGTGGTGCTCAACGCGCAGGACATCGAAGCGACCGCCGAGTTCTACGTGAACTTCCTCGGCTTCAGGGTCTCGGACCGGCTCACGGACAGCATGATCTTCTTGCGCTGCAACCGCGACCACCACGCCATCGCGTTGCACAAGGCCCGTCACTCGTCGCTGAACCACATCTCATGGGAGCTGCGCGGGGTCGACGAGTTCATGCGCGGGGTAGGGCGGCTCGTTCGCGCGGGCCAGAACCTGGTGTGGGGTCCTGGCCGCCACGGGCCGGGCGACAACACGTTCGCCTACTTCACCGAGCCCAACGGCTACGTCATGGAGGTGACGACCGCTCTCGCCCAGGTCGACGAGACGACCTGGGAGCCTGCGGTCTGGGAGCGGAAGCCGGAGGTCTCCGACCAGTGGGGTCTGGCCGGGCCGATCCCCGAGCGGGCCATCGCCGCCATGGACTCCCGGCCCGACCCCGGCCTGTGGAACGCGCCGCCGTGCTGAGCGTCGTCATCACCGGAGGCTCGTCCGGCATCGGGCTGGCGGTTCTCGACGCGCTGCTCGAGACCGGGGCCTCCGTGTGCTCCCTTGATCGTGTCCCCAGCGGACGGGAGTCCGGCCGGCTCGTGGAGGTCATCGGCGACGTGACCGACCCCGAGGCGCACACCCGGGCCGTAGGCGCCGCGCTCGCCGCGTACGGCAGGCTCGACGCCTTCATCGGCAACGCCGGAGTGCACGACGGCGGCGCGTCCCTGGAGACGCTCTCCGGCGCCGACCTGCGCGGGCTGGCGCGACATCTGTTCGACGTCAACGTGATCGGTTTCCTCCTCGGCGCCCAGGCGGCGATATCACCGCTCAGGGAGTCGAGGGGAAGCATGATCTTCACCCTCTCCGACGCCGCGTTCCAGGCCGCGGGCGTCGGGGCGGGTGCGTGCTATGTCGCCTCGAAGGCCGCGGGCCTGGGGATCGTGCGGCACCTGGCCGCGACGTACGCTCCCGAGATCCGAGTCAACGCGGTCGCGCCCGGGGGAGTCCCCACCAATCTCCACGCGGTGCAACCGGGTGGAGAAGAGACCCGGCGGCTCAGCGTGGACCCCGAGGCTCTGGCGGACAGGGTACGGGCGATAAACCCACTCGGGGTGGCTCTGCGGCCTCATGAGATCGCGGAGTACTACCTGTTTCTGCTGTCCGGTGCCGGTAGGGCGATGACCGGGCAGGTGCTACGGCCCGACGGCGGCCTGTCCGTGCGTAGCTGACACCCGACCCAGACATGTGAAAGACATCCCAGGAGCTTGAATGTCAAGCCGTAGCACTCTGGACGTGATGCGACCAAGCGGTTGCTTCGTCGTAGAGCGTGCCGGTTTTCAGGCAGCCGTGCAAGATGCCGACGAGCCGGTTGGCGAGCTGGCGCAGGGCGGTGTTGTAACCGACTCCACGGGCGCGTTGCTTGTCGTAGTAAGCGCGGGCACCGGGCGAGGCACGCAGCGCCACCGAGGCCTGGGCCATCAGGGCATCGATGAGCCGGTCGTTGTGTACGAACCGGGCCAGGACACTCTTCTTCTTGCCCGAGGCCCGGGTGATAGGACTGGTGCCCGCGTAGTTCTTTCGGGCTTTGGCGCTGGCATAGCGGTCACGGTCGTCGCCGAACTCTGCGAGCACCCGGGCGCCGAGGATCAGTCCCAGCCCGGGCTGGGAGACGATGATCTCAGCGGCCGGGTGCCGGCCAAACCACTCCTCCACCTGCCCCTGCAGGGTCTTGACCTGCTGGCCGATGACGACCAGGACCGCGACCAATGCTCGTACCGACATCGCATAGGCCGTGGCGACCACCTCGGGCTGGCCCAGATGCTCGGTACGCAGCGCCGCCTGGATCTCGCCGGCTCGTGCGGCAAGGTCGCCGCGGCGGCGGGCGCGCTTGAGGGCCGCACTGATCTGGCCGACTGTCAGTTTCGCGGCCGAGGCAGGGTCAGGGGCCTTGGCCAGCAGATCGAGGGCCTCTGCGGCGTCCAGATCCTCAAATGCGGTCAGGGCAGCGGGGAAGTACTCGCGCAGCGCATGCCGCAGCCGCTGCCCGGCTCGGGTCCGTTCCCAGATCAGCGTCTTGTGGGTGCGGGCGACGACCTTGATCGCCTCCGCTTGCGCGCTGTCGCCGGCGATCGGGCGCAGCTGGTGGGAGTCGGTGCGGACCATGTCGGCCAGCATGTGCGCGTCGGCCGCGTCGCTCTTGGCGCCCGAGGTGCCCAGCCGCTCGCGGTAGCGGGCGGCCTGCAACGGGTTGACCGCGAACACCGTGTAACCGGCCGCGACCAGCGCCAGCACCCACGGACCCCGATCGGTCTCGATCCCGACCAGTACCTCCACATCCTCATCCGCGGCCTCACCGATCTGCTCGGCGATCATCGCGTGCAGCCGGGCCATCCCCGCCACGCCCTCGGGCAGGCGGGCCTTGGCCAACCGGCGGCCCGAGGCATCCATCACCTCCACATCGTGATGCGCCTCGGCCCAGTCATCCCCAACGAACAGTCGCAACAGCTCTCCCCACCCAGAACACGATCACAAGCAGCAGCCGGCGGGAGAACCATCAGCGACCTAATCAAGCAGTGCTCACACCGACACCGTCAGTGGGCAACGACATCCCAGCAGCGATCAACTCTCCCGGCCAACCAGCGGGGGCACTGTCTTTCAGCAGGACTCCAAGTCCAGGGACCAGAAGTGCTCACCCGCCGGATGGCTACCAACCACCGAGTCTGCCGCAAGGCGACTCGCTAACACTGATTAGGGACACGGCATCATGACGGAGACCAGCGGCCCGACCTCGGTGCTCATTCCGGGCCGCCACCCGGGTCTGTACATCGGAGGGGACTGGGTCACGCCGAAAGCCAGGCGAAAAGATCTGGACATCGTCGATCCGGCGACCGGCGGAGTTTTCACCACAGTGGAGAGCGCCGGGGAAGAAGACTGCGCCGCGCTGGTGGACGCCGCCGAGTCGGCCCGTCGAAGCTGGGCGGAGATGCCGCCCAGGGCCCGCGGCGAGATCCTGCGGACGGCTTGGCAGCTCATGATCGCGGAGTCTGAGAGATTCGCCGAGCTCATCGTGAGGGAGAACGGCAAGGCCTGGGGCGAAGCGGTGGCCGAGGTCGCCTACGCGGCGGAGTTCTTCCGATGGTTCGCGGAGGAAGCGGTCCGCTGCGAAGGGGACATGCGCCGGTCGCCCAGCGGTACCAATTGGATCATGGTCACCAGGGAGGCCATCGGAGTGGCCCTGCTGATCACGCCATGGAACTATCCGGCCGCGATGGCGACACGGAAGATCGCGCCGGCCCTGGCCGCGGGCTGCCCCGTGATTCTCAAGCCCGCCGCGGAGACGCCCCTGACCGCCATCGCGCTCGTGGAACTGCTGGCGCGGGCCGGTGTGCCCGACGGAGTCGTCAATCTGATCACGACGGACCGGGCCGGCGAGGTCGTGCGGACCCTGCTCAGCGACCCGCGAGTACGGGCTCTGTCGTTCACCGGTTCGACGGAGGTCGGTCGCATCCTCCTCGCGGAGGCCGCGCGCAACATCGTGAAGTGTTCGATGGAACTGGGCGGGAACGCGCCTTTCCTCGTGATGGCGGACGCCGACCTGGAGGACGCCGTCGAGGGCTTCATGCTGGCGAAGCTGCGCAACGGCGGATCGGCCTGCACGGCCGCGAACCGGGTCTTCGTGCACAGCTCGCTGGCCGGCGACTTCACCGAGATGGTGGTCGAGCGGATGAAGGGCATGCGCGTCGGACCGGGTCTGGACCGTGCGAACGAGCTGGGCGCACTGGTGAGCGAGCCGGAGATCGACAAGATCAGGGGTCTCGTCGCCGGGGCCGAGCGCGCCGGAGGACAGGTCGCGACCGGCGGATTGTCTCTCGGCCGCCCCGGGTACTTCTTCGAGCCGACTCTCATCACGAACGTGCCCGTCGACGCGGAGATCCTCGATGTCGAGATCTTCGGACCCGTCGCGCCGGTTGTCACATTCGATGACGTCGAATCGGCCATACGGTGGGCGAACGACTCGCAGTCGGGTCTGATCGCGTACGCGTACACCAGGGATCTGTCGTTGGGCATGGAGTTGTCCCGCCGGCTCGAGGCGGGAATGGTGGCGCTCAACAGGGGTGTCATCTCCGATCCGGCGGCCCCCTTCGGAGGGATCAAGCACTCCGGTCTCGGCCGGGAGGGATCCGGCGAGGGGATCCATGAGTTCCTGGAGACCAAGTACACCGCCATCCCCTTCTAGTGGCCGGTCGCCCGACCTTGGCCGAGTGATTCGCGGTCCGGCCGACGGCGCCGGACGGCAGGCGGCGGTTCGCCTCTCGCGCCGCCGGAGACGCCGGCAGTGCCGGTTCATCAGATCGGAGATGAAATGCCTGATTCCGGAGCGAGCTCACCCTGGCTGGAACACGAGGGCGCGCTCGAAGGCCTGCGGGTGCTCGACCTGTCTCGCATCCTGTCCGGCCCGTTCTGCACGATGATCCTCGCGGACCTGGGCGCAGACGTGATCAAGGTGGAGAACGTCGAAGGAGGCGACGACACCCGCTCGTGGGGGCCGCCGTTCCAGGGAGAGGACGCCGCGTACTTTCACAGCGTCAACCGGAACAAGCGCGGCATCGCGGTCGACCTCAAGGATCCCCGCTGCCGTGAGCTGGTCGGGCGGCTGGCCGCCACGGCGGACATCGTGGTGGAGAATTTCCGTCCCGGCACGACCGCTCGCCTCGGCCTCGGATACGAGCAGGTACGGGCGGCCAACCCCGGTGTCGTGTACGTCTCGGTGTCCGGCTACGGACAGACGGGACCCATGTCGCGGGAGCCCGGGTACGACGCGATCGCCCAGGCGCTGTCCGGGGTGATGAGCGTGACGGGCGAGCCGGACGGCGCCCCGGTGCGGGTCGGCGTTTCCGGGGCCGACCTCGCCGCGGGCATGTGGGCCTGCATCGGGCTGCTCGCCGCGCTGCGTGCCAAGGAACGAACCGGTGAAGGACAGTGGGTGGATGTCTCGTTGCTCGACGGTCAGATCTCCTGGCTGACCTATGTGGCCGGAGGGTACTTCGCCTCGGGGAAGGTGCCGCGCCGCTACGGGTCGGCTCATCCGACGATCGTCCCGTACCAGGCCTTTCCGACCGCGGACGGCTACCTCATGGTGGCCGCGGGCAACGACGGTCTGTGGCGGCGTTTCGCCCGTGCCGTCGGGATCGGCGACCTCGCGGAGGATCCGCGGTTCGCCTCCAATCCAGATCGTGTGCGCAACCGTGATGAACTGCTTCCGATCATCGAGGCGGCGCTCGCCCGATGGCCGGCGCGGGAATGGGGGATGAGGCTGGCCGATGCCGGTGTCCCGGCCGGTCCGATCAATACCGTCGACCAGGCGCTCGCGCACCCCCAGGTGCGGGCACGGAACATGATCGGCGAGGTCGAGCATCCCATCGCGGGCACCATCTCGATGGTCGCGTCACCCCTGAAGCTCTCCGCCACCGCGACCGCCATCCGTACGGCCCCGCCTGAGCACGGCCAGCACACCGACGAGGTGCTCGGCGCGATGGGTCTCGGCGCGACCGAGCTGGCCGAACTCCGTGACAGGGGAGCGGTGCGATGAATCGGGAAAGCGCGGGCGAGCGAGTGAGCGTGGTCGTCGGCGATTCGATCGTTGAGATCATGGTCGGCTCCGGGCGACGTCGCAACGCCCTGAGAGCCGCGGACTGGGACCTGCTGACGGGCCACTTCGATGCGGTGTCGCGGCTGCCAGCGGTGCGCGCGGTCGTGGTGCGTGGAGCCGAGGACACCTTCTGCGCCGGCTCTGACATCACCGAGTGGATCGATGCCGAACCCCGGGCGGTCGACGACTCGTTCGAGCGTATGGAGCAGGCGTTTCGAGCGGTCGAACGCTGCCCGGTCCCGGTGATCGCCCAGGTCCAGGGTGTCGCCGCCGGCGCCGGATGCCAGCTCGCGCTGGCCTGCGATCTGCGGGTGATGGCCGACTCCGCGCGCATCGGGATGCCGATAGCCCGGCTGGGGATCCTGCCGAGCCCCGCGTTCGCCGCCCGTCTGGTGCACCTGGCGGGCCCGGCACTGGCCCGCGAGTTGCTCTACACCGGAAGGCTCCTGAGCGCGCGCGAAGCAGCCGCCGCAGGCTTGGCGAACGCGGTCGTGCCCGACGCCGACGTCACGGAGCACGTCGCCGGGCTGCTCGCCCGCATCGCGGACCAGCCGGCCGTGGCTGTCCGCGCCGCCAAGCGGGCCGTCACCGAAGCCACCGGTGAGTTGCCGCAGCGCTCCCTCGGACCTGCGGCCTCCTACGGCGACCTGCAAAGCGGGATCACCCGGCTCATCGGCTGACCGTGTCTTCTGCTGTCGCGGCCATCATGTTCGCCTCCGGACTCGGAGCTGCGGCGCCCGCGTTGCTTTCCGCCTGCGTGGTCCGACGACAGCATCTTCACAGCGGCCGATGTCGCCCGCCATGCCGTGATCGAACCGATCACGCTGTCCGGCAGAGTTGGAGGTAGACAAGCATGCGTGAGGTGCTGCGGGAGCTCGTTGCCTGGTGGCGGGACGGCCATACCGTTGCTTTGGCCAGCGTGGTCGCGACTTCCCGTTCGGCTCCCCGGCCTCCGGGTGCGGCGATGCTCGTGGGACCCGGCGGGGAGGCCGTGGGCAGTGTTTCCGGCGGCTGCGTCGAGGGCGCGGTCTACGAGCTCGGTCAGCAGGCCGTGGCGAGCGGGGCGCCGGCGCTGCACCGGTACGGCGTAACCGACGACGAGGCGTTCGCGGTCGGTCTGACCTGCGGCGGGATCATCGACGTGTTCGTGGAGCCGGTCTCGCCCCAGACGTTCCCGGAGCTGGATGGGCTTGCCGCCGACGCCGAAGCGGGCCGGCCGGTGGCGGTCGCCACGGTGATCGCGCACCCTGACCAGGTACGGGTCGGTCGGCGCCTGGTGCTGCGTTCCGGTGCCTTCACGGGGACGCTCGGGTCGGAGCAGGTCGACAACGCGGTGGCTGAAGACGCATGGGGACTGCTCGCCGCGGGACGGACCGAGACGCTGGAGTACGGCCCTGTCGGGCAGCGCCGCGGCGAGGGCATGCGGGTCTACGTGAACACATTCGCCCCACCTCCGCGGATGCTGGTGTTCGGTGCGATCGACTTCGCGTCGGCGTTGGCGAAGGTCGGATCCTTCCTGGGCTACCGGGTGACGGTGTGCGACGCGCGGCCGGTGTTCGCGACGGTGTCGCGGTTCCCGTCGGCGGACGAGGTGGTGGTCGAGTGGCCGCACCGCTACCTGGCCCGGGAGGCCGCCGGGGGGCGCGTCGACGGCCGTACGGCGATCTGCGTGCTGACCCACGATCCGAAGTTCGACGTGCCGTTGCTCGAAGTCGCCCTGAGGCTGCCGGAGGCGGGCTACGTGGGCGCGATGGGCTCACGCCGTACACATGACGACCGGATCAGGCGGCTGAGGGAAGCGGGAGTGACCGAAACGGAGCTGGGCCGGCTGTCCAGTCCGATCGGACTCGATCTGGGCGCCCGTACTCCCGAGGAGACCGCGCTCAGCATCGCCGCCGAGATCACCGCGCTGCGTTGGGGCGGACGGGGACAGCGGTTGACGGAGCTGCAGGGGCCGATCCACCACACCGTGAGCTCATAGGCGCCCGGGACCGGCGTCCCCGTCAGGGGGAATCCGCTGCCGGCTTACGGCATCCCGCGGCCCAGATCACCTGCACCGACTCCGCGGGTTGCGCACGCCACGTAGGAGCGGTCACACACGTCGCAGGGCACGCAAGCCTGTCAATCACACGGGGCGGTGGCGGAGGAGTGGGACCGCCCGGCCGTCTGGAAGGCGTACGCGATCTGGAGGAGCTCCAGGTCGCCCGCCGGACGGCCGACGAGCTGGATCCCCACGGGCAGCCCGTCGTCGGTGAATCCGCACGGCACCGAGATCGCTGGCAGTCCGGTCGCGCTGATGAAGTACGCCGAGCGCATCCAGTCCAGGTAGCTCGTCTGGGGAACCCCCTCGATCGAGGTGGGCCACGGAAGCTCGACAGGGAAGGGCGGAACCTGGCTGACGGGCAGAGCAAGCACGTCGAAGTCCTGAAAGAAGCGCGAGACCTCGGCATATAGCCGGACACGCTGCTCCTCCGCCCGGGCGAGATCGGCCCCGGAGAGGGTGAGACCGGCCTCGATGTTCCACAGTGTGTCGGGGTTCAGCGCGGCGCAATCCTCCTGACCGAACCATTGGGCGTGCTGCGCATCCCGCAGATGGCTGCGAGTTGACTCGCACCGCCAGTGTTACTGGCCCGATTCTGTCCCTTTTTGGCACCCCACTAAAACTGTTCCAGTTCCTTGCCGGGCTTTCGCCTCGTCTAGATGCGAAAAGCCTCAACGGGGAAGTGCAGAAATGGGCAGTTCGTCAAGGCGGCAAATGCGAAGCGGACCGCTGGCGGCCGATAACGGTGTGCTATGGACTGGAGAAGGGTGAGCACTTCGGCGATGGCGGCACGACGATCGGAAACACATTTCTCAACGATGTGCCGCCATCCGAATTGCGTAAGGAAGTCCTGTATCACGAGCTCCAGCACACCACGCAGTTCGAGTTCTATTACAAGAAGTTTAATTTCTGGCCGACCTTCCTCGTCTATTACACCTACGGGACGGGCTTGTCGCGCGGCTGTGCGAACGTATATGAACGGGAGGCCGATCTGCAGGGAAATCTCTATCACTGTTAGTCTTCCCGCGTCGAAGTATCGGAAGGGCGGCGCTGGTGCACTTTCCTGCCCGTCAGCCCGGGAACCGAAGTGCGGCCTTAGGGTGGCCGATACCTCGAAGGAGATCCTCCTTGACGGCTGTGTCCGCTGAGAATAGCGGACACAGCCGAGATTCCGGATAGGAGCGGTGAAAGGTTTTGGGAGAGTAGCTTCCGGGGCTAGGCGTACAGAAAGTACTGCCGATCCCTGTGTCCTGATCATCGGCATGCTCGCTACTGAAAATACTCCAGGCCTGAGCTGCGTCTAAGGGTGATATTGTATCAATGCTAGGGAGGTTCTCGCGTAATCATGAGAGACCGTCGCTTCCGGTATGGTGCCGGGCTCGTACTGCTCGTCGTGTCAATCTGCGTGATCGCATTAGCGGCCTGCGTTCCGACGCTCGGGGATCCTCCAGTGCGCCCGGTGGGGATCGGCCTATCCGGGGACGGTCAATTGCGGTTTGTTGTCGCCCTCTGCCCCGGCGAACAGCTGGCATCCTTTGAGGTGACCGACCACTCCAATGAACAGCTCATTTGGAAGGTCTCTCAGCCGATCGGTGCGATGAGGCAGGGTGGCGAGGTCGTTCTTGGTGATTCCAGTGGGTTCGCGACCATCGTGATGAAACTGTCACCGTCCGTTCCGGAGAACATCGATGCTACGGCCCGATTGACCGACGATTTCACCTTCGGGTCCGCTTTTCTGCGCAATGGGATACCGAAGGATATAGCTGGAACGGATTACGTGTTGGATCGGAATAAGCAGAAAGTGAGTGCACAGGAGTTTGTTCGGCAGATTCGCAGTGAATACTGCCGCTCCCGGTGAGGTTCTGATTTAGGCCGTGTCCTCGAATTGAAGGCGGTCGCGGTGGAACGGAACGGTTGGCCGCGAAGCCGGCACGTTCCGCACCCATAGCGGGACGAGATTGAGTGCCACCTGCGCGATCTACTCGCCCAGCTCATCCTGTCCTCCCTCTGTGAGGGATGTATACAGAGGCCGCTTACGGAGGCCAAGATGGTTCCTCTGCCCGTTGTGAATTTGCGCTCCTGGCGATGGGATGACTGCGGGAGAAGGCCGGCACGTAGCCGAGCCAGCGCTATTCGAGAAAGTGGCGCGTGGTTGCCGTCCGCCTATCTGCCGTGATCCAGGAGAACGGCGTTTCGGCCTCGACGAGCCGGATAATCCTCGCGCAGCTTTGGGCATGGACGGGCTTGTCGTGCCTCCGAGGGCGCGAGCGGGATCGCCTGATCTCGCTCGCATTCCGAACTGCCGCCTGGGCCACCAAACAGGCGTACTGATGCCGCGCCTCCCTTCGTCCCAGCCTCGCGGACTTGTCTCGGGCCTCGTCTGGATAGCGGATGGGAGCGAGTGTGAACTGCCCATCCAGTCCGTAGCCGTTGAGCCGGTCGGACGACCAGCCGTCGGCCGATGGGCGGCCGGCTGAGAGTGGCTGAGGGGAAGTTCCAAAGGCACGAGGTCAGGCTGCGGTGCCCTCGGCCTGTCGCCGACTCGACTGACAGGCGGGGACCGCGTAATCATGGGGCGGGGAAAACTGTTTTATACGAGTTCCCGGTCTTTAATTAATCGGATCGCACCTCCAGTATTCTTATTTCAGCCATCCGGATTCTGTTTTGGATGCTCTCGTTCGCCGGTCGTCAAATTTTACACCTTTCGAAGGTGTGTCGATCTGTCGTTATTCTGGGAAAGTATTGCAAAGGCTCGCCGAATGTCATTGATTTGGTCGCCGTTCCGATGTTCAATTGAACTGACAAAAGAAAGGCGTGGCACGAATGGTGTGCTACGTTGGATCGGATCGGAGAAAAATCATGGCGAACGGAATTCCCGGAAAGTGTGTTCCCGCGAACGTTCCGGGGGAGAAGCTAACGCCGGAAGACATGGTGCGCGTGACTTCGGGAGACTGGGTGGAGATTCAGAAGCTGGCGCGCGGCTACTGCCGTACGGTCGATGCCACGCGGTCCCGCAAGCGGATGGACGGGAGCGCGACCGTCGTCAACCTCGATGACTCACGGGGTGGTCATCCTCCCTGATCAGCTTCGGCTGACGGAGGTTTCCGCCTGATCGTCACGTTCGTTGCGGGCGACTGGTACGGCGGCCTGCCCGAGACGCTCGGGTGGACGGCGGTTCCACGGGCCGCGACAGGACCGCAACTGCTCCTTTCTGGGATCGACGAGACACGTTCAAGCTGGTCATGTGGGTGCCGGAAGCGCGCACAGGCGCGCCCAGCACGTCAGGAACGCCTGTCTCCACGGCCAGGTAGCACTGATCTTCACGATGCGGCGGCGGGCGTGGGAGACGAGCCGGGCGGGCAGGTGCCACAGGCAGTACCGCATCGTCTGCGGTTCGGCCCGAGCCAGCTCGGCGTCGTCGTACAGGCCCAGCAGGCGAGTCCAGGCGTCCAGATCGGCGGCGATGTTGGCCGCCAGCACCCACCCGACATTCACGTTCCAGGTCTTGGACGGCAGATTACGCAAGCCCATGGCCTTGCTGGTCCGCACCCGGTCCTCCACGCTCGCGTGCGAGCGGTGCAGCACGTCGATGAACTGCGCCTGATGGCTACCGGGCACGCCCCGCATCCCCCGCGGGCCCATGTTGGTCGCGATGATCGAGTACTTCCACCCGGTCTGCTTCTCCAACGCCGTGAGCTTCGCCGCATGCCGGCCCGAGGGTTTGCCCCGGCGCACCAGCAGACGCACCTTCCACATCCCGGCGCGGGCGTTGACGCCGGTCAGTTCGGCGACGCCGGCCTGAGGATGCACGGTGCCGTCCTGGCGTAGCGCCGCCTCCCACGCCATCGTGGGCAGGGCGGCGATCGCCGCCTCATCCACCTCGGTGATCGTCCATCCGACGGTGAAGCGCACCGTCCGCCGCGTGGTGTTCAGCTTCTCCAGCCGTTCCAGCAGGTCATGGGTGGCGCCCGCACCGTCGATGCGGATCAGCAGCTTGGCCCGCCACCGGGCGGGGATCTGCTCGATCGCCGCAGCCAGCACCTCCAGGTGATCGGCCACCGTGTTCGAGCCCGCCGACCCTTTGCGCAGCAGCATCGCCAGCGATTCCTGGGTGTTGGCACACCACGCACCCAGCGGATGAAAACCCCAGGTCTTCTTGAACGTGGCCGCCGCGCCTTCCTTGGGCGAATGCGCGGTGATGAGGGTCGCGTCGATGTCGATGACGACCCACCCGGTGAGCACTTTTCCGGCCACCTGCAGCCAGGGGAATCCGGCCTCGCGCTGCGCGATCAGCGTCCACACGTGCCGGCGCACCCGCGCCCTGGCCCGCGCGATCCAGATCCTCAGCCGCTCGCCTTCACCGACCGGTTCCAGGCTCCGCCGCACGGTGGAGTCCGAGGGTGGGGCCCCGAACAGCGCCTCTTGGTGGGCCAGCAACACGATCTGGCGCATGCTGGTGGCCCCGAGCGTGATCGCGACCGCCAGTTGGATGAGCACTACGCCCCGGTCCCATACCGGCACGGTGCCCAGTCGGGCGAACACGGCGCCCAGTGCCCCGGTCAACCCTGTCTGATCAGCGCATTTACGTAAGAGCACGGCTCCGGCGTGCCCTATCAAGCCCTTGCCGTCCACGCGTACGGACAAGCGGCGGTCCCATGCCGTACTGTTCACCCGGAAGGTGCGTCCGTTCTCTGCGATCTCGTGATCTAGGCAATCCGATCATCGCAGGCCGGAGGCACCTTCTTTCATTATTGATCTTCAGTGCGAAATGCCGACTGAATAGCCGAGGTCAAACAGGGGCACGCACCGTACGGCACGGATGACGTGTCGGACGACGTCACGCAAGACGCCGTCCTACTGTTCGCGCAGCGTCTGCGGGACATCATCGCGTCGTGCCGGACGGCATCGGAGAGTACGGCCGCCGAACCCGCGTGGGTCTACGTCCGGCGCGATGGCGGCGAGATGGTGGTCACGCGGACGACGCTACGGCGGTGGGCGGTGCGAGACGCGGCTGCGCGGAACGGCTATCGGATCGATGTTCCCCCGGGAGAGATCGACGCCACGCCCGGCGTTCAGCTCATGCGCGGCCTGCCGCACGCTGAGAACGTCACGCACGCGGCCGTGTCGTACTGCGTGGCGCAGAACAGTGCGGCCATCTTTAGGCAGGCGTTCGGCGACGGCCGGGACTTCCCGGTCATCGCTGAGGCCATGGACATGGCATCCCAGGCGGACGACCTGGGGCGTGCGGGCATCCTCAGCAGGATCGCTCAGACGCGGTACGGGGGCGCGTACGGTTCCCGCCGTAACGTGATCCGGGTGCGCGACGCCGCGCGGGCGGAATGGCTGGAACTGTCAGAGCGCCTTGACGACGCCAGAAGCGCGATAGCTCACAGCGGCACCGAAACCGTGGGCGACTGACGTAAGGTCGGAAGAAAGGGCTCCAGAGGCCGCTCTGGGGCCTTTTCTCTATGGCCCTTTCTTATGGGGCAGTGCGTGCTCTCGTGAGAAGTAAAGCGGTGAAGAATCTTGGAGGTGGCCGGACGATTGGACGGTCTCGCCATCCGTATTTATATGAGAGCGAAATTCGCCGGTACACGCCTGGCGCGGACGGTGCTGTGACGTTCTCCTGCGCTGTTCCCCGGCCTCACTCACTTACGCCGTGAACAGCTACGGTGGTCGGAATGTCGACCGTTCGCCCGGATGCTCAAATTGAAGGGAGAGCGCACCGGGAGCGGACGGTCGGGCCATTCCGGCCACCGTATTTAAATGAGAGTGTTCGCGCCGTTGTACGCGCCGCGAACGCCTCGACTCGCCGTGTGCGGAAGCCTTCGCTGCTCTCAGGACGACCCGTATCTGAGGGGGCACGCGTCGACGGATGAGATAGCCGCCGCGCTCACGGCTCTGGTCGCAGACGGCCTTCAGGCACGCACGTTCGGGGCGGTCCGGACCGGCTGCTGGGCTGATGGGAAGGCCGACGCGCGCGGCCAGCGGTTCCGGGCCAGGCCGTCCGGCTGGCCCGATCTCAGCATTCCAGTGCACCGGGGTTTCGTGTTTCTCCTGGCGCGAGTCCGCGATCCCGGCCGGGGCGGCACCACAGGCTGCTCCGGACGGACAACCACTGTGAGAGGAGCGTTTCTGTGGAGGCGAATTCTGCCGCTGATCCGGGATGGGCCGTGGGGGACCTGACCGTGTTCACCGGTGGCCGGGTGATGCGGGTGATTGCGATCGGCGCGGTGCGGGCGGACACCACGACGTTGATTCCGGCTGCTGACCCGTCCAGGGAACCCGAGTACGGGGTGACGGCCACGCTCACGCCGATGCCCAAGGACGCTGAGATGATCACCTGTCTCGGCTGCCTGCGGAACACTCATCTCTGGATCGACGCCACGCACACCAACCGGTCATCCGGCGCGCGGACGCGGTTGATCCGCTGCTCCCGCTGCTTCGTCGACGCGCTGGACTACCGCGACTGCGAGATCCACGCGACCAGTACCACCGTGCGACCGCATCATCTGGCGCGCCGCGCCTGGTAACGCCGACTGTCGCACCTCACTCACACCTTTGGAGTCGCCATGGCGATGACGCACGCCCGCCAGCAGGCCGAACACCACCTGATCGACATGCCGCCCGTAGGGCACGGCGGACTGTTCGAGCAGGCCATGGCCGAGGCCCGGTGCGAGGCCGCGCAGCGGTTCCTGAAGACGACGGAGAAGCTGGCCGCCGCTGCAGAGGCCCAGGCATGAACGAGTCCTTCCACTTCCTCGCATGGTCCTGGAATGTCACGATGGCCAAGTCGTACGCGACGGGTCGGAAGCCCACCGGGCGGCTCGCCCCTGACGCGTGGCGCGGCTACTTGGGTGCGATCCGGATCGAAGACGCCCGCATCGGGGCCGTCGATCTGTCCGTCCCGCTGATCGCCGTGCCGATCCCCGATGCCGGGCCGTTCATCATCGACGGCTGGCACCGCATCGCCTGTGCCCTCCGCGACGGTGTCTCCGAACTCCAGGTGGTCCTGCTGACCGCTGAGGAGGAGTACGCCTGCCGCAGGGGGTGACAAGTTCCCTGCCGTCCGGATTCGCTGACCGCCACCGCTCGGCGGCCGTTTCGCAGCTGGGCCGCCGGGTGCCATCAAGAACCTCAGGAAGTGATCACGTATGGAGTCTCTGGAGTCCTTCGTCCGCCGCAACGCCTGTACGACGCGCGAGCGCTACGACTCGGCCAAGGCCGAGCTGATCAGCCAGCTCGATCAAGCTCATCGACTCACCTCGGAACGGCTGTACGATGCCGCCTTCTCCCAGGCCTTGCACGTCTGGTGGGACATGGTGCTGATACACGTCGACAGCTACGGTCTGGACATCACGCACGCCGTCCGGCACGTACACGCCTGGGTGACTCGCTGCCTGGCCGGTGAATCAAGCAGGACCAGGCCTGACACACCGTTCGACTACGCCGTCGCCCACGCCAGCCAGGCAGCGGCCTGCCGATTCCTCTCCGATATCGAGAGCCTCACGCCCTGCGTGAGCGACGACTGCGAGATCAGCCTGTACGACTCTCGCGATGCGCTCGACTACCCCGACCGGCGGATCTTCCTCGGCCCGCGTGGCGGGGTGCGGGTCGAGCGCTGCTGAAACCCCCTCCTGCCCTGCCCTTACCGGCCCTCGGCGTCCCGCCGAGGGCTTCGTCATGTCTGGAGGTTCCTCATGACCACCATCCCGACCATACGGCTGTCCTCACCCGCTGATCTCATCGCCGTGGTGCCCTACCTGCTCGGCTTCCACCCGGAAGCGAGCCTCGTGGCGACCGTGCTCGACACCGAAAACCACACCGTCGGCGGAACGGTGCGCTTCGACCTGCCCTCCGACCCGGCCGACACGCCAAGGCTGGCACGGCACCTGACCGGCATCCTCACCCGCAACATGGCACGGCAGGTGATGCTGATCGGATACGGCACCGGCGCCCAGGTCACGCCCATCATCGACGCCGTCACCGACGCGTTGAAGGCAGCCGGGATCGAGATCGTCGACGCGCTGCGCGCAGAAGAGGGCCGCTACTGGTCCTACACGTGCACGGAGGCGGGGTGCTGCCCGCCTGAGGGCGTCCCGTACGAGCCGACCGCCAGCGCGGCCGTTGCAACCGCAGTGTTCGCCGGGTTCGTGGCGCGCCCGGACCGGGCGGCGCTGGCCGACACACTGGCTCCCGTCGAAGGGCAGGACCGGGACCGGGTGAACGCTGCGACCCGCGCCGCCTGCGCCCGCGTCCGAAGCCTGCTCGATGCCGATCACGACTGGTACCACGAGGGCGCCGACCGGATCGCCGCCGCCCTGGAGTGCGCACAGGCTGAGCAGGAACTGGACGCCGATGACGTGGCCTGGCTCGGCATCCGCCTGACCGCCATCTTCGTCCGCGACGCCGCGATGACCTTCATCGGACGGTACGACCAGGAGACGCACGTCCGGTTGTGGGGCCAGATCGCGCGCAGGGTGCCGCCGGAGTTCGCCACCGCCCCGCTCTCGCTGCTGGCGTTCACCGCATTCGGGTCCGGGGATGGTTCGCTGGCGCGCGTCGCGATCGAACGGGCGTTGTCGATCGATCCGGGCTACCGGCTCGCGCACCTGATCAGCATGGCCCTGGACCACGGGCTTCCTCCGTCGATCACCTCGGAAGTGAACTGCGCGGACATGGCCGGGGAGATCGAGGCACAGGCACGGCGATACCCGCAGGGCGCGCGCCCGACCCTCCCCGAGGGATGGTGAGCCCGGATGAGGCGAGTGCTCCCGCGCTCGGCCGCACTGATCGGTATCACCGAACACGTCCTGGATCGCAGCCGACGGCTGCCGCTGTGCCCAATGCGGCACTCCCTGCCGTGAGATCTACCGGTTCCTCGCCTAACTCGCGCAAGACAAGTGACATCACGAAAAGGAGGCTTCGCCGTGGAAGCTGCCGACATCGACGATCTCGTCACCCAGATCGCCGGGCACCTGGACGGGTTCAGTCCGCTGATCCGGCCCGGCCATCCCGCCTACCTGATCGGTTCAGACGAGGCCCGGCTCGTCGTCCACCCGCGGTGGAGACAGGAGGGGCGCGTCATCGTGCTCGGGGTCTACCCGGACGGAAGCGGTGCTCTCTTCCCGGACCTGCGACGGCATCAGATCACCGTGACCGCGAACCGAGGCGCCGAACACGTCGCACGGAAGATCGCCCGCCGGCTACTGCCCAGCTACCTGCGCGATCTGGCCGCCTGCCGGGAACGGCTACGCGGCAGGACAGCCGAGAACATCACGCGGGCTGATCTTGTCGAGACCCTGCAAATCCTGCTCCCCGGGGCGACCGTCAACGAGAAACAGCGGGAGACCATCGTGCGATGGCGGCGCGGCGCGGCCTTCGGATCCTTCGCGGTGTACGGCGAGGGCGCCAGCACCTCGATCGAGATCCGGATGGCCGATCGCGAGCTGACGGAACGCCTCGCCTACGCCATCCACGAGCGCTTCTCCTGACCGCCAGAAACAGGAACAGACCCTGCCCTTCGTCCCCGACGGCGAGGGGCTTTCGCTTTTCAGGGCCTTCACGGCCCGTGTACCCGACGGGCCGGGGAGCTGCGCGCCGCGAGGTGCTCAGCGCGAGAACGAGGTCACCTCCTTCCCAGCTGCCCGGCCGCTCTCCCACAGACACCGATTCGAAGAAAGGACGTGCACGGTGAACAGGCAGGACATGGAGGAGTTCGCGACCAAGCTCGCGCCCTTGCTGGACGGCTTCACCGCCGAGATCGCCGAAGATCAGCCGGTGTATCTGGTCCGTCGGGATGGCGCATGCCTGGTCGTCCACCGGGTGTGGAAGCGCCCGGAACGCGTGAAGATCATCGCTGGACACACGGGCGGAGAGGCCGGATACGGCCTTGCTCGCCACGAGATCACCGCCGCCGTCGCGCGAGGCCCGGAACGGGTCGCCGCCGACATCAAACGGCGACTGCTCCCCACGTACGAACGAGATCTCGCCATCGTCCGGGAACGCCTGACCGAGGCTGCGGTAGCGGATGCTCAGCGGGCCCGATTCGCCGGCCGCCTGCGCCGCCTCATCCCCGCCGCACACGTTGCGGACGAAGGGCGGTGGCTGGTTGCCCGCTGGCACGTCGGCACCGCCACGTGCGTGCTGACCGCGTCCGGGGAGGCGTCCGCCTGCCGCATCGAGATCGACGGGGCTGACCACGACCTCGTCGCGCGCATGGCCCGCGCCCTGACCCAGGAGTGAATGGGTCCAGGAAAGCCCTGCCTCACGCAACACGAGCGCACCGGCCCCGGCCGGTGCCTTTTCGTTTCGAACCAGAAGGAGAAGACATGTCCAGGGAGTCTCTGGAGTGGCTGAACGCCAACACGCTGATCGGCTTCACCGGTAAGCGCGGCACCGCCTGGCACTACCGCGCCAGCATGCAGGGCGAGGAGCCGAACCACTACGTCGGTCCCATTCCGGTCGACGACGTCAAGCGGCGGCTGTTCGGCTGGCAGGCCCTCTCGCGACCGATCTACGTGGAGGATCCGCGCGGCGGGCTCGAGCAGGTCCCCGACCGGCAGGCGATCCTGCGCAGCGACAACGGGCACGTCATGGGGATCTTCTCCGATGGCTACGAGCCGCACCCCTACGTCGAGTGGCTGATCAACAACGTCTCCCGGCTGCTGGACGCCGATCTGTCGATCGGCTCGGCCGGTCTGCTGAGAGGCGGGGCGGTCGCCTGGGTGTCGGTCGAGGTCCCTGACAACATCGTGACGCCCGAAGGAGTCGAGTTCCGGCCCCACCTGTTCGCGGCGACGTCGTTCGACGGGTCGCTCGCCACAACCTTCAAGCGGGCGGTGACCAACATCGTGTGCGACAACACCATGGCCGCCGGGCTCGCCGAACGCGGCCAGCAGGTCAAGATCAAGCACTCCAGGCACTCCAAGCTGCGGCTTGCCGAAGCCCGCGACGCGCTGAACATCGTCTACGCGCTGGCCGACGAGTTCTCGGCAGCGGTCCGCGCCCTATGCCGGGTGGAGGTCACCGGCCGGCAATGGGAGAAGTTCCTGGACGCCCACACGCCGATGCCGGATCAGCGAGGCCGTAGTCGCACCATGGCCGAGAGCAAGCGCGACACCCTCACCAAGCTGTGGAATCACGACCTGCGAGTGGCTCCCTGGCGGGGCACGGCGTGGGGAGTGGTCCAGGCGATCAACACCTTCACCCATCACGAGCAGAACATCCGCGGTGCCGTCCGAGCCGAACGCAACATGCTCAGGGCGGTGACCGGCGGCATCGACGAACTCGACCAGGGCACCCTGCGCATCCTGTCCAGCGTGATGGATCGCCCGCTCGTCGCCGTTGCCTGATCCACACAGTCCGCCGTACGGCACCCGCCTCGAGGGGCGGGACCGTACCAGTCCGGAGGGAACCGTTCATGATCGAACGGCGTGCCGTGATGCTCCGTCCAGGCCGCGCGCGGGTGAAACGAAGCATGCCCCGGCCGAGGGAGTGGCGTTCGAGGAAGAAGGCCGAGCGGAGGTTTCACCGCCGGACGCGACGGCGTTCCTTCGTATCGGATGTATCGTCGCCATTCGATTAGCGATACATTCACGGGCGCGCCAGATTTGGCACGCCTTCGTCGCCTCAATATCGGCACAAGAAAGCCCGTACGTTCCGCCGCGAAGTCCTGGGGGTGTTTGTCCGATGATGTCGTCTTGGTCTGCTCGTATCAGGGCCGAACGCAAGGCGCGCCTGTGGGACGTGCACACGATGGCCCGCAAGCTGCGCGAGGCCGCGGGGAGGGATTCGGATGCCCTGCCGGATCACGAAACGCTTGTCCGGTCCATCCGCCGGTGGGAATCGGGAAAGATCGGCACCCCCAGTGAGCGTTACAGGTTGCTGTTCGGCAGGGCCCTGCAAATGGACGAGAAAGCGCTCTTCTCGGAAATTTCCGAAAATGGGGACGTCGTTTCGCTGCTGGTATCTCCAGCCGTTGGTGCCGGGGCGGTGCTGCCTCCCGGGTTCACCGTGGAGTCGGTCGAGGCGTTGCTCGATCGGCTGTACCGCCTGGACGCGGAGTTCGGCGGGAATGAGCTGTGCGAGGTTGTGGCAGGCCAGGCGCAGGCGGCGGCCGATCTGTTCGGCTCGCCCGCCCTTCGAGCGGACGAGAGACGTCGCCTGTATCTGGCCATGGCGGGCCTCACCCAGATCGCGGGCTGGCTGTCCATCGACGCGAGCAGGCATGCGGAAGCCAGCCGGTATCTCACCGCCACCATCTACGCGGCGCACGAGGCAGACGATCTCTCCCTGGCTGGGCATGCCCTCGGCTACATGAGCCTGCATGCTCTCTACCGCGACCAACCGAGCAAGGCGCTTGCCCTGGCTCGCACCGCGACCGATCTCACCAGAGCGGGGGCATCGCCAGGTGCTCGCGTGAGCGCGCACAACCGCGTCGCACGCGCCCTTGCCCGCCTCGGTGAGGTCGACGCGTGCAGGCGCAGCCTGGATCTGGCACAGGCCGCGTACGCCGGCACGGCAGGTGAGGAGGAGCCTCGCTGGGTCGGATACGTGGGGGAGATCGAGCTCTCCGCCCAGCGCGGCGCCTGTTTCTTGGACCTGGGGCTGGCGGGCGAGGCGATCTCGGAAATCGAGTACACGATCTCACTCGTACGGTCGAGGACGCCGGAGCACGCCAGAGATCTGGCGCATTACACGATCCGGTTGGCCGCCGCGTATCTGAGCAAGGGGGAGGTCGCCCATGCGGCGGTCATGGGCGGGAGCGCGCACCGGATGTCCTCCGCCGTCGGTTCGGCACGGGTGCGAGAGCGCTTCACCGAGTTCATGGACGACCTGTCCGCCCACAAGAAGGTGCCGCAGGTGCGTGATCTCGCGGAAGAGGTGTGGGCGGCGTCCTACTGAGCCCCGTTGGTCACGCCGAGAACCGCGCGGATGACAGCGGGAGTGTCGCTGAGGTCGGTGAGAACGACCTCGGCACCCGCCTCGCGCAGGACGTCGGCCCCGCACGAACCGGTGGCGACGGCGACCACTCGCGCGCCACCGAGGTGCCCAGCCAGGACGTCGTTGGGCGTGTCCCCGATCAGAACCGTGTTGCCCGCGGTGAAGGCGCGCCCGTACTTCGCGGTCGCGCGTTGCTGCGCCAGCCGTACCAACTCCGGACGCTCCTCGTGGTCCATCCCATACGCGCCCGCGTCGAAGTCCACGAACCGGTCGAGGTCGAACGCCCTGAGCTTGCCGATCGCGATCGGCTCCATGTTCCCGGTGAGCACGGACTGGACGACGTCCGGGCGGTCGGCGAGCGCGATTAGGACCTCCCTCGCTCCGTCGAGCACCCGGGCGCCGGTTCTGATCGCTGGCTCGTAGGTCAGGAAGGACTCGGCCAGTGCGACGCCGAAGGACTGGAGGAGGTGATCGGAAGCCTCGATGTGATGCAGGCGCAGGGTGTCCGCCGCGATTGCCCGTTCGGTACGGCCCGCCATGTCGGCGAGCTGCCGCATGACCTGGCCGGTCGCGGACCGGAAGGCGTCGGCGTAGATGTCGCGACTGAGGCCGCCGATGGTGATCAGGGTGTGGTCGATGTCCCACAGGACCAAGGTTCTTCCGGCGCTCACCGTACGAGCCTAGCCATCGCGGGCGTACGGTTTCTGGGGATCAGCATGGCCGAACGGCTTCCGCCTCGAACTTCGCGGCGCACCGGCACCAGAACCCGCTAGCGTTCACTGCCCGGGCACCCTGCTTGGACGGGGCGTTCGACGGTGCGGTGGGAGGGGCCAGATGAAGGCTGAGACGGCGGATCTGCTCTTCGAGGTGGTGGGGCGCCTGGAAAAGAGCATCGCGGCCCACGACTGCCCGGCGATTGTCGCGATCGAAGGCGAGCGCAAGCTGGTGCTGAGTGATTACGACTATCTGCATGACAGCGCAACGGCGGCGGCGTTCGAGGAAAGAGGGGCGGGGAAGGCGCGAGAGATAGGTGCCACCCGCTGGGTGCTGGCCGTTCCGCAGGTGTGGATCTTCAGGCCACCGAGCACGATCGCCCTGCGTGCCGTCTCGAACCATCCGCTCCAGGAGGGCGAGCAGGAAGCCATCACGTGGATGAGCTTCGACCGCGAGGACGGAGTGGACTATGGCCGGGTGGCGTACACGCGCCGGCCAGACGGGGAACCTGTATTCGAAGAGCCGGAGATCTTCGAGGTGGGGATCCGGCCACGAGAGACGATGCCGGGGTTTCTCCTGCTCCAGCGGTGCCTGGGCGATGAGTGAGGGCCGGCTCCCTGAAGAACCGGCCCTCTGACCAACTCCGACCATCTGACAAAAGAAAGGCTGAGATCGGTCATCCACGAGCTTATGGCCTGCGCCGAACCAGTGCCATGATCCTCGGCGAGCGCGTCGCGATCCTCACGGATCCACGAGATACGGAAACCGACCGAGCAAGCTGCCTACCGCTTGATCCAGATGGATGGGTTGCACTCCTTGAGGCCGTTGCGGCGGTTGCAGAGCTTGAACACGGTGATGTATCCGAAGATGACGGTGTCTTCTCGCAGTCGCCGCCCTTCTCGTCCTTGACGGTGTGCATGAGCAGGAAGGAGGTCGCGTATTCCGCCCAGACCTCGGAGCCATCGTTGCTTGTGTTGCACACCGTGATGTGTTTGCGGTCTGAGCTGACCTTCACGGAGCCAAACCAGTCGCGGCCGTGCCAGCCGTCGCCTCCCGCTGAGGCGGCAGGGGCCATCGCGATCAGGAAGAGCAGGGTGGCCAGGATTGTGGCGAGCTTTCGCATGAGTGACTCCATTCGTGTGTTGGGCGTGGTGTGGCCGCACTCCGGCCCATACGGGGCCGAGCGCTGGGAGAAGAGATCAGGAGTGGCGCGATCAGCGCCGTGCCGGGGATCCCGGGACGGGTTCCACCGCGATGCGGTCTGTAGTGGGCGTCACGTGGGTCGGATGATGCCGACGAGCGCGCGTTCTCGGCTGGGCACGCCGGCCCAGGTGTCGATGCGTACGGTGCTGCCGGTGAACGGCGCGTGCACCATGCGGGTGGCGTCGATCGCGATGCCGACGTGGTCGGGACCGGGAATGGACGAATTGGTCTCGTAGAAGATCAGGTCGCCCGGCTGAACCTGGGAGCGTGGGACGCGAACCCCTGCCCGCCACTGCTCGTAGGTTGTGGTGCCGATCCGCACGCCTGCCCTTGCCCAGGCGTATTCGGCCAGACCCGAGCAGTCGAACCCCTTGGTCCGGGCGCCACGCCCGATGCCGTAGCTGGGGCCGCTCCGCCCGCCGCCGCCCCAGGAGTAGGGGATGCCGCGCATGGCCAGTGCCGCCTGTACAGCGACCACGCCACGGCCTGCCCCTGCCACCGCATCGACGGGAGGGTTTTCAGTCGGCAGTTCGGCGCACAGCTCGGCGGCAACCGAGGTGATGACCTGCTCGGCCTGCTTTCTGATCCGGGCGGGGTCGGCGTCGGGCATCTCATGGGCCAGGGTGGTGGAGATGTCGTCGACGATCAGATCGCGCGGGATGCCGAGTGCTGCGGCTGTTTCGATGCCGCCGCGTATGTCTGCGCGTATGGCGGGAGACAGGGCGGACTTGGTCGGTTTGCTCTCTTCGGCGCCGGGGGTGGACGGCGGCCCTGCGGCCTCGGCGTAGTGGCACATCGTGTCGGAGATCCCGGTCCTGGCGGCCGTGGCCGCGTACCTGGCGCCTCCGGCCAGGCTGCCGACCAGGACGATTCCGGAGATGAAGGTTCCGCCCGCCGCGAGGATCTTCGCGAGGCTGGTCTCTGCGATCAACGGCATCCCTCCTCGTTGTAGGTCGCCGGCTGGGGCCAGTGATCGGCGAGTTCGGCGAGGCGGAGCCGTAGGTCCCGCCGGTCATGCGGTCGCCAGATCGCCCCTTCGGGTCCGTCAGGTCCGGTGACGGCGGTAGCGCAGGGGACGGCCATCTGAGCCGCCCGGAGCTGGAGCCGGCTGTGCAGGCTGCTCTCCCTGCGTGCCGAGGTGGTCAGGAACAGGACAGGGGTGGTGATCCCGGTGACCGCGGCGAGGGCGGCGTAGCCCGACAGCTTCGCCAGGACCCGGTCGAAGGTCTCCGTGCCGGTGTCGTATTCGAGGAAGAAGTCGAGCGTGCGGCCGTCCTCGGTCCATCTGCCGTAGGCGTCGGGGCGTACGTGCTTGCCCCACTGGACGGCGCAGCGGGTCTCGGTCCACCACGCCTCCAGGCGGCATCCGCTGGTGCGGCGGGCGGTGCCGTACAGGCGGGCGAAGACCTCGTTGGTTCCGATGGTGTGGGCGAGCCGCTGGCTGTAGGCGATCGACAGGGCCCGGTCGCGGCGGTAGCCGAACTCGGGTAGGTCGATGCCGTCCTCGGTGGCCAGTACGGCCGCGCCCGGCTCGCCGAGAACGTAGTGCCAGGGCGCGGACCCGGTCGGCGGCTTGGGCCGGAAACGGTCCAGGACGCCAAGGCGGTGCAGCTTGACCAGACGGTGCCGCGCGGTGGTCGGGTCGCTGAAGGCGATGTGCGCGATCTGGTGGCAGGTCAGCACCTTGTGCGTCCAGACCAGGCGGATCAGATGGCGGTCGCGGCCGGTCAGCCGGGTGGCGAGCGAGGCCAGGACGCTGGAGGTGTAGTGCTCGTTCATTCGATTTCTCCTTTTCTGGGTTGCTGCCGTGGGTCGTCGGTCGGCAGGGCTTCGGGGCGGGCACGTGTACGGCCATGGGCCTGGGCGGCGGCGGCTCGTACGCGCCCCGCGAGCTCGGGGTCGGGCGCGGGAAGGGGCCGGGTGCGGAGCGTGAACGGCGCGGTCTCGGCGGATCGGACAACCAGGCGGGCGGCGGCCTGGAAGGCGCCCAGGTTGGCCAGGTCGTGCCGGGTGAGGTAGGGGCTGAAGTGGTGCTCGTTCTCGCGTGCGTCCTCGGGCGAGAGCGAGAAGTAGACCTTGTTGCGGGCGTCGGAACTGATCGCCTGCCGGAGGTCGCGCGGGAGCTGGGCCAGGTGCTGGTGGGCGAGCACCAGCGACAGCCGGTAGGCGCGGGCCTCGGCAAGCATGTCCGACAGCGCATGCGGAAGGTTCAGGAAGTTCTGCGTCTCGTCCACATAGAGCGCGGCCGGGGCCCGGGTACGGCCGAGCCGGGCGCGATGGGAGGCCGCCTGCCAGACCTGGGCCAGCAGCAGCGAGCCGAGCAGGCGGACGGTGTCGTCGCCGATGACGCCCTTGGGCAGCCGGGCGAGCAGGATCCCGCCGTCGAGCATGTCGCCGACGTCGAAGGTGGACCGCGCCGAGCCGAGGATGTCGCGGACGAACGGGCGAAGCATGAACGCTCGAAGCTTGTTCATGATGGGCGCGGTGACGTGCGCCTGGGCGCGCTCTGACAGGTGTTCGTACCAGTTCCAGAACCCCAGCAGGAAGCCGTCGTTCACCTGGTCGACGAGCTGCCGTCGGTAGACGGGATCGGTGAGCAGCGCGGGGATGTCGGCCAGCGTGCCGCCGTTGCGGGAGAGGGTGAGGGCACAGCCGCGCAGGATGTCGTCGCTGCGCGGCCCCCAGGAGTCGGCGTAGATCTTGTGGAAGATGCCGACGATGTTGTCCACGAGCGTCTCCCGGTCGGCTCCGTCCAGAACGTTGAACGCGGGCCTGGGATGGCGGTCGTCGGGGTCGATCAGCGCGATGCGCTGCCCGGCCTCTTCGGGGATGAGTCCGAGGAGATCGGTGATGAGGTCGCCTTTGGCGTCGATGACGGCGACGCCGCGCCCGGCCTGGATGTCGGAGAGGATCATGTGGGCGAGCAGGGTGCTCTTGCCGGTGCCGTTCGGTCCGAGGACGTGCATGTGATGGCAGGAGTCGATGACCCGCAGCGCGACCGGCCGCTCATGTCCTGCGTCGGCGAACCCGAGCACCTTCCCGCGCTGAGCGATCTGAGGTGAGGGCGCGACCGTGTTCGCGCCCGCCCGCTGGAGCCCGGGTACGGCGGCGTCCATCGGCAGGTGCGCGAGCGTGGCCAGCTCGGGCACTGAGAGGAGGAACCCGCGCCTGAAGCGCCGCGAGGCGAGCCGATGTGCGGGCAGCGGCAGGCGGTGTCGTTCGAGCCGGTTGTGCCCGGAGAAGAGGGCGAACGCGGAGGCGATGGCATGTGCGCGGCCCCGGATGGCGCTGCGCCGCACCTTCGCCACACCGCCGTCGTCGGCCTGCACGGCGTAGCGGACGGCGACCTCATACCGAGGTTGGAGTGCCTTGTCCCTGATGGCGCGGGCTTCGGCGTACTCCTCCAGCCGCGTGGCCCGGTCGCCGGAGCTGAGGTGGCCGGAGGTGATGTGTGCTGGGCCGGGCGAGATGAGGTTGAGAACGCCCCGCAGCAACGCCGCTGACGCGCCGGCGGTGCCGTGGGTTAGGCGGTGGCCGGTGGCGGGCCGGGCGAGGATCTGCACGGCGGTGTGCTGCCAGGTGGGCATGCCCACTCCGGCGCCGAGCAGGGCTCGAAGTGGGTCGTGGTCGTGATCATGCCGGAGCGGGAGCCGCTCGCTACGCGCGATCCGGAATTGCCCGCCTGTCACCTGCCCGGTCAGCGGCACGGGGGGACCGGCTTCCTGTACGGCGGTGCGCGCGGACGGCCACGCGGCCTCGATCGCGTGCTCGACGAGGTGCTGAGGGACGTTGCCGGGAACCCACAGCCGGATCCGGACACCGCCTGTGCCGAAGACGTACTCGAAGGCCAGATGCGGCTGGCCGAACAGGATGCGTTTCCACGCCGGACGCAGCAGCCCGAGCAGGTTGCCCCAAAGAGCCTCCGCGCCGGCCATGTTCGCTTCAGGCGGGGACAGGACCTCCACACACCGCGCCCCCTCGGTCATGACGTGGTGGCGGAGCCGAAGAAGCGCGGACCTGCCCAGCCCGGTCACAAGCACGGCGGCCGGACTCAGGACAGAGAGCTGCCAACCGTGGACGTTCAGCCAGGACAACACCACGTCCACGACGGCGTCCGCGTCATAAAGGTCCTGTGGCATCACAGGTCGTCCTCCTCTTCGTACTCGTACTGGGCGAGGTCCTGAGGTGAGGAAGTGACGAGGCGGTGTTCCTGCTCGCTGGCCAGGACGCGGAAGGCCACGCGGGACGCTCCGGCATTGGCGGCCAGTAGGCCGGTGCCGGGCTCGGCGGACAGCAGGAGCTGCCGCTCTCCGTCGGAGAGGCGGAAAGCGTCGGTGACCGCGTCGATGGCCTGTGGTGCCTGCCGGAGCAGGATCTGCGTGGCGGAGTTGGCGATGATCGCCTGGCCGACGTCGGAGCCGAGCAGGTCGGCGGCGTCCTGAGTGACGACTGACAGCCCCGCCCAGTGCTTGCGTGCGGCCTTGGCCATCCGGAGCAGGAACTTGGCGCCTTCCGGGTCCTTCATGAGCAGCCAGGCCTCGTCGACTACGACCAGGCGCGGGCGTCGGTTGTGCGGGTTGGAGACTCGCCGCCAGACCGCGTCCAGGGTGAGCAGCGTGCCGACGGCCTTCAGCTCTTCTGGCAGGTCACGGAGCGAAAAGACGATCAGATGAGAGTCGGGCCGGGTGGTGGTGTGCCCGTCGAAGAGCTGCCGGTGACTTCCCGTCACGTACGGAGCGAGCCCCGCCGCCACCTCTGCCGCCTTGGGATCGCGATCTTCGGTAAGCGCGCTTACCAGATCGTGCATGAGGGGTGGGCGCTTCTTCCAGGTGCGCTGGTCGAAGGTGATCCCCGCCTGCTTGTACGCGGCGAGGATCGCCCGGTCCAGCGCGGCCTTGCTCGCCTTATCGAGGGGGCCGCCGAGCATGACCGCGACCAGCGTGTGCAGGAACAGCGACCGCCGGGTCAGCGGATCACCATCCCTGCGGTTCTCCTGGGGAAGGTCGAAAGGGTTGAGCCGAACCTTCGGCGCGCCCAGGTGGAGGTAGGCACCGCCGACAGCCGCGCACAGCCGTGCGTATTCGTCTTCCGGGTCGATGACCGCGACCTCGACCCCGGCGTACAGCGAGCGCAGCGCCTCCAGCTTGGCCAGGTAGGACTTGCCGGCTCCGCTGCTGGCGATGATCGCCGAGTTGTGGTTGGGCTGGGCGAACCGGTCCCAGGCCACCAGGGAGGCGCTGGCGGCGTTCGCGCCGTACAGCACCGCCGTCGGGCCGAGTTCGGCGGTGAGGTCAGGGCTGGTGAACGGGAACGCCGCCGCGAGCGCGGGAGTGTCGAACGTACGACCCATGGCTAGGTTGTCGAAGGCCAGCGGCAGCGAGGACACCCAGCCCTGGAGCTGGCGGAAGGCGACTTGCCGGGCGTCCAACAGCAGGGAGGCAGCCAGCGCTCGGACCTGGGCGCACGCCTCGTCCAATTCCTGCTGGCTGCCCGCGTGGACGGTCAGGTAGATGGAAGCGCGGAATAGCTTGGCCTGCCCGCGCGCGATGCGAGAGGCGAGGTCCTGAGCGTCCTCGGCAGCGACCTCCGTCCCTGGGCTTCCCCCCGGGGCGTGGACACCCGGTTTCATGCAGCCAGTTCGGCCACTCTAACAAGCCGATCTTCATAGACGGCCGGGGGTAGGTTCCCGGTCGCCGAGTGCCTTCTCCGGTGGTTGTACCAGGCGATCCAGCGGAAGATCTCGGTACGGGCCTCTACCTCGCTCGACCAGCGGCGCCTGCCCCGGCCGTGCAGCAGTTCACGCTTGAGCGTGGCGTTGAATGCCTCCGCCAGGGCGTTGTCCAGGCACGTCCCGGTCCTGCCCACCGATCGGCGGATCTCGTACTTCTCACACAACTTCGCGAACTCGGCCGAGGTGTACTGACAGCCGCGGTCACCATGAAAGATCACCCCGTCGACCTGGCCGCCTCGCGCTCCGACCGCCGCCGTCAACGCGTCGCTGACCAGCTCGGTCCGCAGATGGTCGGCGATCGACCAGCCGACCAGCCGCCGCGACCCAATATCGATCACCGTCGCGAGATACAGCCACGCGTCACCGACCGGCAGATAGGTGATGTCCCCGCACCACCTCCGGTTGACCTCACCGGCCGTGAAGTCGCGTTTGAGCAGGTCAGGGACCGGCGGAGCGAGCTCGTCAGGGATCGTGGTCCGCCTGCCCTTACGCAGATGCAGCCCGACGATGCCGTTCACGCGCATCAACCGGGCCACCCGCTTGGCGTTGACGCGCTCACCGTCATCACGCAGGTCCGCCGTGATCCGCGGGGAGCCGTTCGTCCCACCCGAGGCGCCATGAAAGCGCCGGATCTTCTCCACGATCCGCTCGTCCTCAACGACACGCGCCGCTCGGGCCGGCTCCCGCCCCAGCCAGGCATAGAAGGCGCTACGCGCCACGTTCAGCACCCGGCACAGCCGCTTGACCCCGTAGACGAGGCGGTGGACGGAGATGAACTGCAAGCGGCCGATCAACGATCCATCTCCTTCGCAAAATACGCGGCTGCCTTGCGGAGGATCTCCTTTTCGATCTCCAGCTCGGCCACCCGCTTACGCAGCCGCGCCAGTTCCTCGCGTTCACTGCGGGCCAGCCCGACTCCGGCATCGGACTCCTGCTGTTCGGCCTCACGCACCCACACGCGCAGGGTCTCGCGGTTCATCCCCAGTTCCCGCGCGACATCCGCGCAGGTCCGGCGCGACTCGCGGACCAGCTTTACCGCGTCCTTCTTGAACTCATCGCCGTACTTCGACGGACGTGCCACCCGACAGTCTCCCCTTCATGGAACGAGGTCCAATTGTCAGGGGTGTCCACGCCGAAGGGGGAACCTCACCCGGGATCGAGCAGCCGGCCGTGCTGTTGGTCGCTGCGCAGACCGGACTCCAGCCGTGCGAGCTGTCTGCGCAGCCGGTCGGAGGCGACCAACGAGGGGACCGGGTCGATGTGCAGGGACACGTCCAGGCGGCCGGGGTAGGTGAGCAGCGGCTCCAGCCAGCCGGGCGTGACCTCGCGCGGGTATCCGCTGATGGCCAGGGTGGCGCACAGTCCGCTGCCGACGTGGAGTTCTCTCGGCCGGACTTGGACCGCGTCCGGGCCGAACCCGCTGCCTGCGGACCTTGTGTGTCTGCGGGAGAGTCTCACCAGCGGTCTCCTCTCGTGATGACCTCGCCCGGCGTGGCGAACTCGCCATCGGGCAGAGGCGGGGCGGTCGGGTCGAAACAGGAGGCCAGCAGCGCGCTCGTGGCCTGCGCGTCCAGGAGCCGTGCGGTGAGCCCGCACGCCGACAGCAGCCGGGCGGCCTCCTCCAGGCGTCGCAGGGCGCGGGCCGCTGCCGCGTCACGGCCGTTGGCCCCGGTGGATGGTTCGCGGATGATCAGCAGCACCTGACGGCGCAGCAGGTCGTGCCGGGCGGAGATGTCGGCGAGGAAGTCCGCGTGCTCGTGCGCGGCGGCGGTCAGCGCAGGGTGGGGAAGTCCTTGGGCGTTCTCGACCAAGGTGGCGACCGTCTCGGTGAGGTCCACTCGTTCGGCGCGGACCAGGATCTGCGCCGGACCCGACAGCGAGTTGAGCCAGCGCCCGAACACCGCGATCAGCGCATCCTGCTCGTCCGGGGTCCGGAGCGCGAAGCTGACCGTGGACACCTCCGCGACCGCCGCGACGCCATCCGGACCCAGGTCGATCAAGCCGTCCCCTGTCAGACCGCGGGCGGGAAGGCGGAGCGGTGCGGGCCGCTGGCCGGAGCGGGCGGCTATCCAGGATGGGACCGGAGGAACGCCCTCTGGCGCGGAGATGAGGGACTTGGGGGAACGCTGGTGGCGGATCGCGGCCAGCAGGTAGTGGTCCAGCGGCATGCCGTCACGCCGCCCGATCGCCAGCAGGACGCCGAGTATCCCCACCGGGAGGGCGACTGCGGCACACACCACCAGCGGCACGCGATCGCCCACGAGTAGGTAAGCGGCGTAGAGAAGGCCTCCGGTGCCGCCGAGGATGGCCACCTGCCGGGCGGTGAAGCCGCCAACGATCCGATCTTCCTGTTCCACATCGGCGGGGATGCGGACTGGCTGCACCCAGCTCATCGGCCGTCACCTCCTGAGTTGGGGCGCGGCTTGGTGGGTGGGGTACGGCGGTCGCCGGGGCCGTTGGGCCAGTCGGTAGGAGTCGTGGGAAGAACTGGAGGACGGAACACGACCGGCGGGACCGGAGGTCGGGCGGCTCGTGGTGTTGAGGGGCTGTTCTGGGTGCGGAGCCGGTACATCTGGGCCAGTCCTGCGGGGCCGTTGGCGTAGTAGGTCTCGCGCGGGTAGCCGTACACCGGTGTGGTCCGGGGCACCGGAGGCGAGGCCTGCGGCGCGGGACGGTACTTGCCCTGCACCGGCGGAGCGGATGGAGCGTGCTTGACCGGCGCGGCCTCCCAGTCCTGCGGGCGGACCGGACGGCAGACACCAGTCGGGGCGTGTTTTACCGGGCCGGTGCCGCCCCCGGCAGCGGAAGCCGTTGCCGCAGCGGCGGCAGCCGCACCGGCAGGACCACTGGCAATCGCGGGAAGCACTCTGCCGGTCATGGCAGATGCCGCGAACGTCCTCGCAGAGCCGGAGGCTCTGCCACCTCGCTCGCCGCGGCCGAGGTGGAGGGCGTTCAGGACGGGCGAGGTGAGCTTGTACGCCAGGGCGTACTTGACGATCCGGATGACCGACGAGCCCCGGCCGGCCGTCTGGGCGAAGATCCTCCGGGAGATCCACGTCGGGATGCGGATCAGAATGATCAGCAGGCAGAGGGTGAGCACCAGGTTGACGAGTTGCCCGGTGGGGGCGACCCCGAGGAGGAGACGGCCGTCCTGGTTGAAGAACACCCGCACCGCAAGGATCAGCGTGAGTGACTGGGTGACCTGGATGAGCAGGAGCCCGGTGAAGGCCCGCCACCAGAACCGGGCCAGCCCGTCGGTGTAGGGCAGGGCGAGGCAGGCCAGTGCGAGCGGTGCGGCGACCACCAGCAGCAGGACCAGCGCGGCCCGCGTGACGAACGCGATCAGCAGGACGACGAGCAGGACGACCGTGACCAGGGCGAGCAGGATGAAGAAGATCTGCTGCTGTCCTGGGTTGATCATGTGGACGAGGAAGGTCGTCGCGGCCCGCCGCCCGTCGAAGTCCTGTCCGAGCAGTGCCCGCGACAGGGCATTGGCCAGCTCGATGACCTTGCCGCAGATCGTGAAGCTGGTATTCACGGCGAGGGCCGCGACGAACAGGCGGGGCAGGACCTCCTTGACCGCGTAGCGGGTCTGTACGGTCTCGTGCCCCATCGCGACGATCGCGCCGATGGTGGCGAGCAGGACGAAGCCCGCGTTGGCGATCAGGGCGTTCGCCTTCCACAGGTCGAACACCCTGCCGCTGCCCGACACGTCCGGAGTCGCGAGCAGAGTCGCGGCCAGCAGGTCGAGCAGTGGCTTGATCGCCAGCGCCACCAGGTTCCCGAACCAGGAGTTGATCTGGTCGTTGACCCAGTCACCGATCCCGAACCCGAACCCCGAGCTCTTCGGCAATGGGATGTCAGCCAGATGGGACGGGGAAGGGGAGGGCGTCGGAGTGGCGGCCCTCGCGGCGACAGCCATGGCGGCAAGGCCAGCGGTGACGACGGCAGCAACGACGGCCAGCCGCATCGTCGTGCGCGGAAGTGAGAAGTGAACCGCTGCCGCCCGAGCGGCAAGGCGAGTGGTAGGGGCAGCAACGGCGCGGCGGCTGCCATCACGGACACCGGTCCGGCCGACCGGGAGGGGGCAGAGGAGAGCGGCCATCGCGCTCACCCGCCTACGACGCGCTTGAGGACGCTCACGAACAGTGGAGCCAGTACGGCCAGCGCGTAACCGAATGCCGCCGCTTTCAGCGCCGCCTTCGCCTTCTGGACCTCGCCGGGGTCGCCGCCGGCCACCAGGTAGCGCAGCCCGCCGATGGTCAGCATCAACGTGGCCAACGTGGCCAACAGGCCGATCAGCCAGCCCCGCAGGTTGTTGAGGACCGCGTTCAGATCCGACGGAGTGGCAGCCGCCGCAGAGGCGGCGAACGCGCCCGTTGCCACGGCGGCAACCACCAGGAAAACGGCTGCCGCTATGGCAAGGCCCCAGAGGACGATGTAACCCAGAGCGGGTCTCATGCGCCGGGAGCGACAGCCGATCGGGCGGCGCGCCGCGCCCTGTCGTTCAGGGCAACGGAGGCGGGCGGCAACGGATGGGTGGTTGGGGGAGATCCGCGCGGAGCCAGGGGTAGTGCCCCTGCCTCCCTTCGGGTCGGTTGCCGTTTCTGCATCCGGAGTTCCCTGGCTCCGCGCGGAAGCCATGTGCACCGCTTCATCCACGTCTGCGGATGAAGGAGTGAGCGAGGGGGAGGTCGGGGGTTCGGTTTCCAGCCACCACAGGCCGTCGGCCCGCGTCACGTCACGGCGGTGCTCCGGCTTGCGGACCGGGCCGAGCTCCCGCAGGGGCACGTCCTCCAGCCGTGACAAGCTGATCAGCTCCGCGTCCAGCTCGCTCAGCACGCCCTCGGCCACCGCGTCGATCAGCACCAGGTCCGGATGGAACCACGGGCGTGGCGGTGGAGGCGGCTCGCCCGTCAGCCGCTGTCGCTCGGCTTTGCCGGTGATGTAGCGCAGGGTGTGCTCACCGGCGCAGCGGGCCGCCTCACACAGACGAGGGCGGACGTCGGGCAGGTCGAGATCCACGCGGTGAAGGGCCCGCAGGTAGCCCGCCAGGATCGCGATGTCGATGTCCACGGGGTCGCCGTAGGACATTTCACGGGTCAGTGACAGCGCGATCGTGCGGAGTGCAGGGATCGCCATTCCCACGGCCGCGACGGTCCACGTGGATCGGGACTGACGGGCGCGGGCGACCAACTCCCGCCAGACGGCGTCCCGGGCGTCGTCGGCGACGTGCCGGCTGGTGAGCAGCACCCGAAGCTCCAGCAACCCGACCGGCCCTCGCGGCAGTCCGGGAGCGAGCGTGGCGCAGTCCAGGGACAGACTCCCGGGACCCGTCGTCAGCAGCCGGAACGAGGTCTCCGCGGTGTCCAGGGGCGACTCGGTGACGTGGTGGGCGCTCATTTCGTGCTCCGGATCGAGAGAAGTTCGTGGTCTCGAAACCGGTGTACGCACCGCCTCAGAAACGGCTCAGAGAAAACCGCACCTGATCGCTCAGGAATTTCTCAGAACCTCAGAACCAAGTGCGCATCTGAGCGCCTCAGCGGCCCCTGAGCATCGCCTTCTGAGCCCTGGTGGAGGCATCTGAGCGAGCTCTGAGCCTGCTGCTTGCCTGGTCACACGCACCCAGAGCCGTGCTGACGGCCCTGGGATGCACATCCGGAGAAACGTGTCCCGACAAAACAATGGAGAACTGGAATGAGATCCAGGAAAACGCCTACGGCGGCTGGCTGAACAACCCGGAACGGCGGAAGAATCCGCGGCTGGTGATTTCGCCGGTCACGATCCGAACCGCACGCGCATTCGTCGCCTGGACCCACCGCTACCTCGCCCCGCCAGCCGACGCTGAGTTCACCACCAGCGTCCAGACCGGCACCGGAACCCTCGTCGGCGTCGTGTTCGTCGATCGGCCCACCGAGTGGGTCTTCGACGACGGTGGCACCGCCGAGGTCATCTGCCTGGCCACCGACGGCACGCCCAACGCCTGCTCAGCGCTGCTGGGCGCCGCCTGGCGAGCCGCCCGGGCGGAGGGCTACCGGCAGCTGATCGCCTACAGCCGCATCGACGAGCCCGGCGCCAGCTTGCGGGCCGCCGGGTTCCGCCTCGTTCCTCGCACGCTCACGTGGCAGGACCGCTCCCGCAGCCCCCAAGGCTCCGACGGCGTGGCCCGCGTGCTGTGGGGGATCCGCACCGGGTGCCGCCGATGACCGCGCAGCGCGAGCCCTACTGGAGCGACGAGCACGCGGCGATCTACAACGGCGACGCCTGCGAGGTGCTTGCCAAGATGGGCGACCGCCTGGTGGGCTGCCTCGTCACCAGCCCGCCCAACTGGGGGCTGCGGCACTACTGCGACGGCCAGTACGGCCAGGAGCCCACGCCTGAGGAGTACGTCGACAACCTCCGGGCCACCTTCGCCGAGGCACGTCGAGTGCTCGCCGACGACGGTACCTGCTGGCTGAACTCGGGCGACAGGTACGCCACGAACTCCGACGGCTGGGCCCGAGGCAAGGCATACAACCCTCGCCGACCGGAGGCGCGACCCAAGGCACGGCTGGCCGTACCGCTCAAGAACCTCCTTGGGATGCCCTGGCGGGTCGCCTTCGCCCTCCAGGAAGACGGCTGGATTCGACGCAACGCCATCGTGCGGCACAAGCCGAACGCGATGCCGCAGTCCGTCCTCGACCGGCTGTCCAACCGCTACGAAATGATCTTCCTGCTCGCCAAGCAGCGGCAGTACTGGTTCGACCTCGATCCGATCCGCGAGACCTACACCGGGGACCGTTCGATCACCAGGCGCGCACGAGCCGGCCGCAACAAGCCGAACAGCATCAAGACGGCATGGCCGCCGCCTGGAAAGTACGGCACGTCCGGTGAGGACTCCGCCGGTGCGCGGCATGGAGCGGCAATGCGGCCGACAGGGGAGCGGCACACCGCGGCTCACCCCAACGGCAAGAACCCCGGGGACGTCTGGCCGATCTCCACCCGGCCACTACGGGCGGCGCACTACGCGGCCTTCCCGATCGACATCCCACTGAAAGCGATCGCCGCCGGCTGCCGTCCCGGCGGCACCGTCCTGGACCCGTTTGCCGACAGCGGCACAACCGGCATCGCCGCGCGGCAACTCGACCGGAAGTTCCTCGGCATCGAACTCCACGGCGACTACTGCGAACTTGCCCGAACCCGGCTCCTCGCTTCCCGGGGCCAGGCAATCCCGGCAGGAGGCGAGGGTGACTGAACAGCCACAAAGGGCCTGCTCAGGGCCTCCCGCATCACATTCATCGGCGTACCCTGCAGGGCTCCGAACGAAGGGCGGTACGCGGCCCGCACACCCCAGCGACATCGACCAACAAGATCACCAGCGCCGTTGCCCGGCGGATGGCAGACAGCTCTACCGGGTTGCTGACGTCATGCGCCTGCTCAGCATGAGCCGAAGCGTGATCTACGAGCAGATCCGATCCGGTCGGTTGCGCTCCGTCAAACAGGGCCGCACTCGGCTGATCCCGGCCTCGGCCATCACCGACTACATCACCCTTCTCGAACAGGAAGCGAGGAAGCTATGACCGCACGGCGCAGCCGGGGAGACGGCGGCCTGCACTGGGACGAACAGCGGCAGCGCTGGATCGCCTCGGTCACCGTCGGCTATGCCCCTGACGGCAAGCGCATTGTCAGGAAGGCCAGCGGCAAGACCAAGACCGAGGCCAAGGCGAAACTCAAAGAGATCCTCCGCGACCACGACGACGGCCTGGCCAGCGGTCCGGCCAACTTCACCGTCGCCGACGCGGTGACCAGCTGGCTCACCTACGGCCTGCAGGGACGCGACACCGAGACAGTGGCCAACTACCGGATCCTGTCCGACAAGCACATCATCCCCGCCCTCGGCGCGCGGAAGCTGCGGGACCTCAACGCTGAAGACGTGGACCGATGGCTTATGGGCAAGGCCAGGACGCACAGCACCCGCACCGTTCGCCTGCTCCACTCATGCTTGAACCGGGCAGTGAAGTTCGCCCAGGCACGGGACAAGGTCAAGCGCAACGTCGTGGCTCTGTGCGACGTCCCCGAAGGCAAACAAGGACGCCCTTCCAAGTCGCTCACCTTGGACCAGGCGGCGGCGATCCTGGCCGCCGCGGAACACTCGCGGCTGTACGCGTACGTGGTGCTGTCGCTCCTTATCGGAGCCCGCACCGAGGAGCTCCGCGCGCTCGCCTGGTCAGAGGTGGACCTCGACGGAGATCCCGACAACGGCATCCCGCCATGGATCGCCGTCTGGCGATCCGTCCGCGAGGGAGGAGACACAAAGACCAAGAAATCCCGCAGGTCGCTCGCCCTGCCGAAACGATGCGTGGAGGCTCTTCGCGCTCATCGAGCGCAGCAGGCCAAGGATCGCCAGCATGCCGGAACCACGTGGATTGAAAACGGTCTCGTCTTCGCCTCGCAGGTTGGCACACCCCTGGACTCCCACAACGTACGGCGCATGTTCCGGAAGATCGTGAACGACGCCGGCCTGGAGGCCAAGGACTGGACACCCCGGGAGATGCGGCACAGCTTCGTCTCCCTGCTCTCTGACTCCGGTGTTCCGCTGGAGGACATAGCCCGTCTGGTCGGTCACAGCGGGACGGCCGTCACCGAAGCGGTCTACCGCAAGCAGATCCGCCCCGTCCTCCTCGGCGGAGCCGAGGTCATGGACCGCATCTTCTCGTGACCACGCAGGTCTCGCGGCGGTGCGCCGGGGACTGTACGGTCTTCGGCGTGCGCCGTGAGGCGCTGTGATTCGAGCGGAGGTGAAAGACCTTCGTCGCCTGCCCTGTCGTAGCAGGGAGGTGGAGCTGGGGGCAGCCTGATCCGGGTGGTGCCGGGAGGGCGGAGCAGCCCCGACAAGCCGGAACGTGCCAGTACTGCCAGATGGTGCGGGTTCAGTAAGCGGGATGGAGAGGAGTAGGCGAGGAACCGGCGTCGTTACGTCCCTCAAAAGTACACCGGCTCGAACCTGGCGGATCAGGTCCGGAGGCGGTGCGCACCCGACCCCCTTTCCGGGGCGGGGAACTCCTGGGTGGCTTGCCGATGGCGCCCGGGAGGCCATGAGGAAGGACTACGGCGTACTCATGGCGATGCCGCTGGGACAAAGTCGGGCTCCTCCTTCGTCGAGCGAATCACAGTGAACACGGGAACCGTCTCGGATCTTGCCTGCCGTCTCGTGGCCAGCGGGGTGGGCGGGCTGGGCGCACCGACCGCTGATCGGTCCGGGACGGGGCGGAGCCGCCGTAGTAGTCCGAGGCCGGGAAAGCCGGTCACATGGCCAAGGGCGGCAGCGGGAACGCGAAGGGATGGGTGCTGCAATGCCGAAAGACGCGCCGCCGAATGGTGGCGCCCGGCCGGAGCAGGTCCCGATGGGGCAGCGTCGGCGGGTATCGGAGATGCAGGCCAAGCTTCACCGTTGGGCGGCCGGCCGAGTCTGGCCGCAGGTTCGATGACCTGTTCAACCTCGTGCATGATCCGGCGACGCTGCTGGTGGCGTTCGACCGGGTCGCGGGTAACACCGGATCCCGGACGGCGGGCGTTGACGGGTTGACCGTCGCCGCCGTCGAAGAGCAGATCGGGGTCCGGGGGTTCCTGGACGACCTGCGAACCAGTCTGAAAGAGGTTCGTTCCGGCCGCTGCCGGTGCGGGAGCGTGTGATTCACAAGCCGGGTGGGTCGGGGAAAATTCCGAAGTCCCCCGCCTCTCGGGATACCGACGGTGGCCGACCGGGTTGTGCGCGCTCTCGACCTGGCCAAACAGCGAAACCCCTAACCGGGTCGAACGGGCCTGCGCCCGACTCCACCATGAGGGCCGACCCGTCACCTTCACCGCCGTCGCCGCTCTCACCGGCCTCGGCCGCACCACCCTCTACCGCAACCCCACAGCCGGTCCGTCATCGACGAGCACCGGCACCGCACCGCCGCCAGCGGAACCCTCACCGGTCTCACCGACGAGATCGCCACTCTCCGCGCCGCTGTCGATGCCATCGCCGCCCGGGTCCGCCGACACGAAGAGCAACTCCGTCGGCTGACCGCCCACACTCGCTGAAAGCGTTAACTGGCCAACCGGGAGAACCGCGATCATTAGCCGGTTAAGCTCTCGACAACGCCGCGGCCGAGGCGTTCAACAGCACGCTCAAGGTCGAGTATGTGCACCGCAGCGTTTCCGGACTCGGGCCGAGGCCCGCGTGAAGATCGCAACCTGGATCATCGACTTCTACAACGCAAGGAGGAGGCACAGCGCCAACGACGGACTGTCGCCGATCACATTCGAGCGTCAGATGACCGAGAAGAGGCAAATCTCAACGGCCCTGCTGAGGGCCGCTGTGGCATAGGACTGTCTCCACGTTTTCAGGGGAGCAATGCTTGAGATCTGTGGATCGGCCGGGAAGGGGTGTACCTTCCCGGTGATCGTTTGAGGTCTCTCACGCATGGCCGACGCGCCAACGTCGGCTGGGAAGGCACACCCGATGCTCACCGTAGTCCCTGACCCCGCCGGCGGCGACCGCCGTCCGGCTGATGGCCCCGTCTCCTCCTCGCTGATCGACGAGATCGTCCGCGAAGGCGCCCGCCGGATGCTCGCCGAAGCACTCAAAGCCGAGGTCGACGCCTACATCGCCGCCTTCGCCGACCAGCGCGACGAGGCCGGGCACCGTCTGGTCGTGCGCAACGGCTACCACCAGCCGCGGGAAGTGCTCACCGCAGCCGGCGCGATCGAGGTCCAAGCGCCACGCGTCAACGACAAACGCACCGATGAGGTCACCGGCGAACGCAAGCGATTCTCCTCCGCGATCCTGCCGCCCTGGGCACGCAAGACACCGAAGGTCACCGAGGTGCTGCCGCTGCTCTACCTGCACGGCCTGTCCAGCGGGGACTTCGTCCCGGCGCTGGGGCAGTTCCTCGGCTCGTCCGCCGGGCTATCGGCACCGGTGATCACCCGGTTGACCGAGCAGTGGAAGGCCGAGCAGCGCGCCTTCGCCGCCCGCGACCTATCCGAAGTGGACTACGTCTACCTGTGGGCCGACGGCATCCACGTCAACGTCCGTCTGGAAGAGCAGCGGCTGTGCCTGCTCGTGATGATCGGCGTGCGCGCCGACGGCCGAAAAGAGCTGATCGCGCTATCGGACGGCTACCGCGAGTCGACCGAATCCTGGGCCGATCTACTGCGTGACTGCAAGCGTCGGGGAATGCGCGCCCCGGTCCTAGCAGTCGGGGACGGCGCGCTCGGGTTCTGGGCTGCGCTGGGTGAGGTGTTCCCGCAGGCCAGGGCTCAGCGCTGCTGGTTCCACAAGATCGCCAACGTGCTCGCGGCTCTACCGAAATCCGCTCAGCCAGGGGCGAAGAAGGCCTTGGCGGAGATCTGGAACGCCGAGGACAAGGACCACGCCCACGCGGCGGTGAAGGAGTTCCAGGCCGCCTACGGCGCCAAGTACGGCAAGGCCGTGGCCAAGGTCGTCGACGACCTGGACGAGTTGCTGGCGTTCTACGACTTCCCCGCAGAGCACTGGGTGCATCTGCGCACGACCAACCCGATTGAGTCGACGTTCGCCACGGTCCGGCACCGCACCAAGGTCACCAAAGGCCCTGGGTCCCGGGCGGCTGGGCTGGCCATGGCGTTCAAGCTGATCGAGTCGGCCCAGGCCCGCTGGCGCGCGGTCAACGCTCCCCACCTCGTCGCCCTGGTACGTGCCGGGGCGACCTTCATCAACGGCAGGCTCGTCGAACGTCCCGACGATCAGCCCTCACCGGCAGCTGCTTAGAAACTCGTGATCCACAGGTCTTGACGATTGCTCTTTTCAGGGGATTGACACCCGCTAGCTGCGATGTCCTTCTCGGCAGCTTGTTGCGATCCTAGAGACATGGCACCACGTTGTCTGATCGTTGATGACAGTGATCACTTCAGGGAGGCCGCTCGCCGTCTGCTCGACGCGGACGGGATCGCCGTCGTCGGCGAGGCATCCACAGTCGCCGAAACCCTTGATCGGTATTCCGAGCTCCGGCCAGATGTTGTGCTGATCGATATCGACCTGGGCGAGGAGTGCGGATTCGATCTGGCCCGAAAGCTCGTGGACGCGGCCGCTGGGGGTCCGCCGTGCGTCGTCATGATCTCGGCCTATGACGAGCAGGACTTCGCGGAGATGATCGCGGCCAGTCCCGCGATCGCCTTCCTATCGAAGCTCGATCTATCGGGGGCGGCGATCCGCGAAATTCTCCGCGTGGCAGCAGGCGGACGAGCTTGACGAGCATCGGAATGGCCATCGACGCTGAGTCGCTCTTCTTAGCTACCCAGGGTGTTCACACTCGCCAGGCTGGGGTCAGGTTGAATCTGACCTCGAACCCGAACGGGCGGACCAGGGGATGATGGGCACATGAAGGCGGGGCCGCTGATATTCATCTAGATGGATGTGCCACCAGTTCGGGCGGAGTCGGAGATCTCGGATCCGAGGCTGGCCACGGTGTTCTTCAGGTGGACGAAGCGCTGCGGCTCGTACCCCTCATGCACGCTGGCCGTCCAGGCGAGGCCGGTCGCGACGCTTCGGGGGAGAACCGGCGCATGAATGAGGTGCGGTGCTCCTTCTTGTCCACGTCGAGGCGGAAGTGGTCCGCCATCCACGTCTGGAACTCTACGAGTTGGTCGCGCATGCGCCCTGGTTGCCCGGGTAGCGCGTGATCTGGCGAACCGGGCGCAGTCAGAGGAACGGCTATGACGCGAGAAGATCCTCAACGGGAACCACGCAAGGCACCGGAGAGCCCCACCGATCTGCCCAAGAAGTCGTGGTTCGACGTGCTCAAGCGCACAGTCAAGGAGTTCCAGCGGGACAAGGTCACCGACCGGGCGGCCGCGCTGACGTACTATGCGGTGCTCTCGCTCTTTCCCGCGCTGCTGGCCGTGGTGTCGATACTCGGGCTGCTCGGCGCCTCGGCCACAAAGCCACTGATGAGCAATGTCACCGCTTTGGCTCCCGGGCCGGCCAAGCAGACCCTCGGGCCCATTCTGCAGGCGCTGCAGGGAAGCAGGCCAGCCGCAGGCGCCGCGGCCATCATCGGCATCGTGGTCGCCATCTGGTCGGCTTCGGGGTATGTCGCGGCCTTCATACGTGCGGCCAACGCGCTGTACGACATGCCCGAAGGGCGGCCCATCTGGGTCACGTTGCCGCTGCGGGTGGGCATCACCGCGATGCTGATCGCGCTGACCGCGATCGGGATGTTCGTCGTGGTGTTCACTGGCGGACTGGCGGACAAGGCCGGTCAGGTGTTGGGAATCGGCGAGACGGGAGTCGCGATCTGGAACGTCGGCAAGTGGCCTGTTCTGCTGGTCCTCGTCGCGCTGGTGCTCGCCCTGCTGTTCTGGCTGGCTCCCAACGTGCGGCAGCCGCGCTTCCGCTGGCTCACTTCTGGGACCCTACTGGCGGTGATCGTGTGGATCGTCGCGTCGCTCCTGTTCGCCCTGTACGTGGCGAAGTTCGGCTCCTACAACAAGACGTACGCCACGCTGGCCGGGGTCGTCGTCTTCCTGATCTGGTTGTGGATCACCAACATCGCCATCCTGCTCGGCGTGGAGTTCGACGCCGAGCTGGCGCGCGAACGCGCTATCGAGGCCGGCCACGCCCCCGACGAGACGCCGTACGTCGATCCCCGAGGCACCAGGAAGATGAGAAAAGAGGCATGACCTCCTTGTTCAGGGGCCGCACCGTTTAGGGACCATCAGCGCGAGACAGCGCGGCGGCGGGCGACGAAGCCGAGCACACCGACACAGGCGAGAGCGACCAGGCCGACCAGTCCGACGACGGCGAGGGATGCCGGCGACGACGAAGAACGGCGTCCGCGCGCCGAAGTCCCGGGCCCGCCAGGGGGTGACGACGCTCGGCGTCTTCGGGATGGGCAACATTGGCACCGCCGTCTCGGGCTGCCGTCCTGCACGCTGTCGGCTACACGATCGCCGCGCGTGAGGACGCTGCCGAATTGCGTAGGGGCCTTGAGCTGACTTCCAGATGCACCACCTGCGCGGAGGTATCCAGGCGAAGCTCTGCTGATAGCAGAATGCCCCGCCGGTGGTGAACACCACCGGCGGGGCCGCTTCTACCGTCCCGGGTATTGATCAGGCTGAGCGGGCGGCGGAAGCGAGTCTCTCGTTGAGAGACGGCTTGCGGGAGCTCGATACGAGGCCGAAGGCGACGAGAGCCGCCACTCCTATTGCCGCAAGGGCGACAATCGCCTTGATCATCACTTCTCCCGTTACGTCACTCTCTGCGTTGGGCACTACTCTCCGTAATGTCTCCGATGCTGTCGCCACCAAACGGGTCTCGGAGAAATCACTAGCCAGTCGGAGCCAATCGGGGGAATCACATGGCAAACGTCGCCCTTGCCGCTTCAGATCCCATGGATGCGTGGCTTCAGCGGCTACTTCGCCTCACAGGCGCCTGCGCAGCCGTACCCGAGCAGCGGGTCCATCTGCCCAGGGGTATCGCGCCGCATGCAGTTGATTCTTGCGGCGAGGAACGGCGCGCGGCTGATGCCTGATCCCTGCGCGGGCACGGCGAGGACCGCTGTCCTCTCGGACAGGGCCGGTCCGTCTCGTACGCCCTATGGCCTGGCGGTCGCCGAGGGGCGCGCCAACATGGCCCCAGCGCGTAGTACGCCGCGGGGCAGGCACTGGCGGTAGAGCTTCGAGCATGAGCGGACCCGCCCTCAGTGAAGCGCTCCGGCTTCGGTGGAGGCTCACCGAGCTGATTGAGGACACCGACAGCCTCTCGGCGTTCGAACGCGGTGAACTACGCGGAAGATCGCGGCCAAGCCCGGCCTGAACCGCTACCTCAAAACGACGCCAGCCGGCAAGCTCCGCCTCGACACCACCAAGATCAAGGCCGAGGAGAACCTCGACGGCAAGTACCTGCTGCGCTGCTCCGACCCGCACCTGACCGCCGAGGACAACGCCCTGGGCTGCAAGCAGCTCCTGGAAGTCGACCGAGGCTGGCGCGACATGAAACAGATCATCGATCTGCGGCCCGTCTGCCACCGGCTCGAAGAACGCATCCGCGCTCACGTCCTGCTCTGCTGGCTTGCCCTGCTCTTGATCCGGATCCTCGAGACCCGCACCGGCACCATCTGGACCGCCGCCCGCCGTGGGCTCGACCGGCTCCACGTCGGCACCTTCACCGGCCCCGCAGGCCTGTTCCGGCAGGTCGCCGCTCTGACCAAGCCTCAAATCGGCCTGCTTGCCAAGCTCGACATCCCCCACCTCAAGCAGGTCATCGACCTCCAGCCCGCAAGCCGCTGACCAGCCAGAACGCCACTTCCTAGAGAAACGCTCTCCAGGCGGCCCCAGCCATGTCCGCCCTGGTCAGAACCCAGGTTCGTGTCTCCAGCCAACCGAATTACCTCGAACCCGGGTAAGGGAGCAGCCATTCGCGATGAGTAAAGGATCTGCAGGCGGGACTCGCGAAGATCCGGTTCCGCTACGACCCTCACAGAATCCTGAGATGGAGAAGGGGTTCCCTTGCCTGCACACCGGATAGTTTTCCCGATAGCGGACAATCGCCGCATAGCGGAAGGAAGTCTGACATGGGTAGGGGTGACAAGGTTTCCAACAAGGCTCAGGAGCTCAAGGGCAAGGCCAAGGAGCTCGTCGGCGAGATGACCGACGACGAGCGTAAGGAAGCCGAAGGCAAGGCCGACAAGGTCAAGGGCTCCATCAAGCAGGCCGGCGAGAAGGTGAAGGACGCGTTCAAAGACTGATCTTATGGACCTGCGGGTGGTGGCGACCAACGATCTCCGTCGCCCGCTGCATCGTCTGCTCCCTAAAAGTAATCTCCCAAGCCCGCGAACTCTGAGGAAGTCTGCCGTCGCCCTGGGGCCGGACCGGGGCTGCCTTCATCACGGCAAGTTCGTCGATGGTCCTGCATCTCCCCGAACATGAGCGGATGGCGCGGCCGGGTACTGCCCGTCGGCCTCATGCCCAGGAGCCGTGCGCTTCAGGTGCGCAAAGGGAGGCGGAGCACGAACCTGGTGCCGCTGTGGGGAGTCACCGATCGTGAGCGTGCCGCCGTGTCGTGCCACTTCTCGTGGACGCAACCCCGAGTCGTCGGTAGAGGGGTGTTTGATCTCACTCAGCTCGCCATTTCGACGTGGCGCGCGTGCAGCCGCGCCCCCACGAGAAGGGCGCCCCCTGCGATTGCCGCCGCGGTCGTGGCCTGGCGGTGCCGCGACAGCCACGTCTCCGCGCTCGTGGAGCGGGACCTGTCGTCGAAGCGGCCGTGCGCCCCGAAGTCGTGCCCGTCCTTGCCGTCCGCTGGCTCCCACAGGTTGACAGGGCCGTCGGGCGGGCTCGGCTCGGATGTCTGCTGCGACGCGAAGCCGGTCCAGCCCAGATAGCGGTCGATAAGGGCGGGAAAGATCCTGTTGGCGATCAGCGCGACCGCCGTGGACCCGCCGACCCAGAACTCCTTGCGCCGGGGATGGTCGGTGGCGAAGAGCACCGCATGGGCTGCCACCTCCGGCTGGTAGACGGGTGGCACTGGCTGTGGCCGATGCGGCAATCGGGACAGCACCCAGTCGAACTGCGGCGTGTTCACCGCGGGAAGCTGCACCATGGTCACCCGTACGGCACTGCGCCCGTGTAGCAGCTCACATCGGAGCGACTCGGTGAACCCCTTGATCGCGTGCTTGGCACCGCAGTACCCGGACTGCAACGGAATGGCCCGGTAGGCGAGGGCGGAGCCGACCTGCACGATCGTGCCGTGGTTCCTGGGCAGCATCAGGTCGAGCGCAGCCTGCGTGCCGAAGACGTAGCCGAGGTATGTCACTTCAGTGATCCGCCGGAACTCGTCGGGGGAAATCTGCGTGAAGGGCGCGAAGACCGTGGCGAAGGCGGTGTTGACCCAGACGTCCATGGGGCCGAGCTCGTCCTCCACCCGCCGCGCGGCGTCGGCTACTTCCCGGTGGTCAGCGACGTCCGTCGGTATGGCCAGGGCTCGCCCGCCAGCTGCATCGATCTCCCGCGCTGCCGCGGCAAGGCCCGTCTCTCCACGGGCCAGTAGCGCCACTGTGTCGCCGCGGGCGCCGAACATGCAGGCGGTCGCACGGCCCACGCCAGCGCTCGCTCCGGTGACGACCACGATCCGGGGCCTTTGCCCCGCCTTCCGTGTCATGTGGTTCACCCCCAAAGGGCTCGCTACCCGGAGAAGGCGCATCTAGCCGTCACCATGTACCGGCGGCCGATCCGCTTGTGGTCGACGGTCGTGATCCAGCCGCGTAGCCCGTGGCCCTCCGGCCAGTGCCGGGCCACGCGCTCACCCGCGGCCTCCTCCGCCGCCTCGTACGCCTCGCCTGCGTTCGCGATGCTCATACGCGCTCCTAACGCAGCGTTCCGAGGTACGCGATGAGCGCATGCAGTTGGTCCGGGGTGAGGGGCTGGGGCGGCATGACGTTACCCGGTTTGATCGACTGGGAGTCGGCGATCCAGCCGCCCAGGTAGCCGGGGGTGTTGGGGATGGCGCCGGCGGCGAGGTAGCGCCTGCTCGCCACGTGGGTCAGGTCGGGGCCGACCCTCCCGTCCACCGTGGTGCCGCGCACGGTGTGACAGGAGGCGCAGGACGCGGACTGCAGCGTGCGCAGGCCGCGCGCTGCCTCGCCGCCGGATGGGTGGCCGCGGGCCGCGACTGCCCGGCCAGCCACGATGCGAAGGTGGCGGGGGGCTGGGCGACCACGTGGAAGGCCATGTGCCCGTGCTGGATCCCGCAGTACTCCGCGCACTGGCCGCGGTAGACACCGTCGCGCTCGGCGCGTAGCCATGTGTCGTTCACCCGGCCGGCGACGAGGTCGGTCTTCACGGCGAGCTGGGGCACCCAGAAGCTGTGGTTGACGTCGGCGGTCCGCAGCCGCAGGTGCACGGTCCTGCCGGTGGGCACGTGGATCTCGTTGGCGGTAACGAAGCCCGAGCCGGGATAGCGCACCTCCCACCACCAGCGATGGCCGGTGACCTCGACGACGAGAGCATGGGGATCTTCCGGGACGGCCAGGTCGCGTAGGTCGCGCAGGCCGACGGTGTAGACGAACGCGAGCACGATCGTGGGCAGCGCCACCCCCAACGTCATGCGTCGGATCGGGCCGCGCCCTTGCGATCGTCGGGGACGTGGGGCGTGGGTCCTTCGGGTTCGATGCCCGCCGGAGCCTCGGCCCCTGCGGAGTCTTCCCTGTCATCGGGCACGTGAGCCGGAGGCTCACCTGAGGTGTGCTCCGGGTCGGTTTCAGTCATGGAACTCTCCTGCCTCGGTGATCCCTTCCCGCCCTGGCACCGCTGGGCAGCCGGAACAGGGCGGTCCATCCATGTGACTCCCCTATCCGCGGAATAACGAGGCATGGTCTGCGGAGGTAAAACTCTCCGAAAAGCGCTTCGGCCCTGCACCCCCTGTTCGTCTACTCCCGCCCCGGGAGTGCCGAAGGACCGCTCCGTTGATCGTTTCGCGTTTGGCCGCCGTACTCCTTCGCCGAACTGACCGACGACCGGGAGGGGCGTGTTGCGATGATCATTTGATCACCGCTTCCTCTCGATTTCCGCGACACAGTGCATGAAGCGGGAAATGGGGACAGAAACCTTCGCAACGGGGCAGAAGGCGTCTCGTGGGTCGCCACACCGTCTCGTGGAGTACTCGTCTGAGGCCGGAGCGGCCCGGGGATGATGCCCATCCTTTGGGAGGCGGGAATGACGACGCGCGTGACGATCGTGGTGGCCACGCGGAACCGCCGGAAGGAGCCGGAGCGTTCGCTGGCCCACCATGAGTGCCCCGCCATCCTCGTCGACAACGGCTCCGCCGACGGAACCCCCGCGTTCGTACGCCAGAGGTTTCCGTCGGTCGAGGTCGTCGAACTGGGGGAGAACCGGGGCGCGCCCGCTCGCAACGTCGGCGTGCGCCGTGCCTCCACGCCGTACGTCGCGTTCGCGGACGGTCCCTGCCATGAGCGGTCCACTCATGAGCGGCCCCGGAACCGCCCCGCCAGCACCCGTGCCTCGCCGCTGAGCCGGTGAGCGCAGGCGGACGGCGGGATGACGACGGTGGACCGGATCAATGTCGGTCGCCGTGACCGTGTCGTGACCCTGGCCCACAGGCTGTGTGGCGGCGACCTCTCCGGCAAGCGGATAGCCGTCCGGGGAGCGGCCTTCAGAGCCGGCACCGACGACGTCCGCGACTCGCCCGCGCTCGACGTCGCCGCCCGGCTGCACCGTCTCGGCGCCACGGTCACCGTCTACGACCCGATCGCGATCGACGCGGCCCGCGCCAGTCATCCCCACCTCGGTTACGCCAACGACCCGGTACGGGCGGCGGTCGGCGCCACGCTCCTGCTCACCATGACCGCATGGCCGGAGTTCCGCGCCATCCATCCGGAGCTTGGTCGGCGCCGTGGTCTCCGAGCGCCTCGCGATCGATGCCCGGAACGCCCTCCACGATGCGCGATGGGAGGGAGCGGGGTGGACACTGCACCGACTCGGCCGCGGTATTGGGCTGGCCAACGCGCAGCCCCGATGACAGAGCACAAGCGCGGGCGGTGCGTCGCGCCGTAGCCTGGTGGTCGACTACACGCCAAGGACAGGCGGCGACGGCGGGCAGCCTCATGGTCACCAGCCGTCTACCAGGTGAGACGGCACCCGATGGACGCGAACGAGACAGCGTTTGTTCGTAAGGAAGCTGGGCAGCGGGGCTCAAGAGGTGACTGATTTGCCAGTACGCGAAGAGCTTCCATCAACCCTGCGCCGCCCTCCGAAGCACGCGCAGGAGATCTGGATCCGCCCACGACTCGGCAGTGGAAACGTACGGCGAAGGGCAGCGTGCGCATCGCACCGCTTTCGCCGCGCTGAAGCACTCCTACGAGAAGGTCGGCGACCACTGGGAGGAGAAGCGGCGGAAGGGGCCGTCCGACGATCAGGCGGCGAGAAGCACGCCCGACGTGGGGGAAACCGCCGAAGGCGTGGACGTCAACGCGTCCAATCAGCACCTCCAGAGTATTGCCCAGCGTCTTGGAGTCCAGGGCCGCTCCCGAATGACCAAAGAGGAGCTGGTTGAGGCGATCAAGAAGGCGAACAGGCGAGCCACCGCAAAGGCCCGCGGCTGAGCCACGAAGGACGTGTCTTCGCCAGGCCATCCCGGCGGAGGTTCAGCGGGCAGACGTCTCGGGTACAGCCGCTCAAGCCTCCGAATCGGGTGGTATGGGAAGTGCTTCGTGTTCACCGGTGAGGCAGCCGCACGGTAAAGCCGATCTAACGGAGAAGAAGAATTCTGATGGTGCGCAACCTGCTGAACGGCGCTCTCAGCGGCGCCCTCGCCACCGTAGCGATGAGCGCAGTGATGTTGGCCGGAGAGCAAGCCGGGCTCATGCGAGAGCATCCGCCCAAACACATCACCCGTGCCATCCTTCCGGGCCACCGGCACCGTCCCAAACGAGGAGAGAAGCCGCTCAGTTTGCTCGCTCACTTTGGATTCGGAACGTCGGCCGGAGCTCTCTTCGGCATCCTCTGCCGAGAACGGGAACCCGGGATTCCATTGGGCCTCGGTTACGGACTCGCGATATGGATCGCCAGCTACGAGGGATGGGTGCCGAGCATGGGGATCTTGCCACCGATCTCGCAGGACGAACCGGGCCGCCCGGCGGTGATGGCGGCGGGACACCTGGTGTACGGTACGACACTCGTGCTCATGAACCGCCTCTTGAGGCCATCCACCCAGCATCCATGATCTCCGAAGCCGTTGACGAAGTACGTGAAAATTCGGCGCGCATCACCAAACATGAGGATCGCGGGCGACGTCCGGCGCAGCGCCAACTTTGTCAACGGCATCAAGGAACTGCTGGAGTCTTCCGGGGGAAGCTCACCGCTTGTTCGAGCGGGACGGATCGATGCACGAGGAGCTCAAGACCAGCTTGGAGAAGCGGGCGCGCAGGACCGATCTTGATACCGAAGGTCCGCCATGCCGCAGGCCCGGATCTAGCCGCACGGCTATGTGGCTACGCACGGAAGTGCTGGACATCGGGGCTGGGCGGCGCAGCGTTTCGAGGGGCGTGCACTCGCTGCTCGGGCACGGCTGCGCAGGCACCCGTGAGGCGAAGAAGCTGCTGAAGCCACGCGTCGATCGGATCGGGCGTCCCATCGGCCACATTTATCACGGTTCCTCCAGCTGACTCTTATGGGACTTTCCCGCGTTGTAAGGCGGAAGTGATCACTCCAGGTGCCTGGTTTGGCGGTGGCGACGCCCGGATAGGTTGCATAGCGTAATTCCCCATCGCGCAGAGTGATCTAACGGGAAAAGTGATGATCAAGGCGATTGTCGACCTTGCGGCGATAGGACTGGCGGCTCTCGTCGCCTTCGATCTCCTGTCGAACTCCCGCAAGTCGTCTCTCAACGAGAGACTCGCTTCCGCTGCTGGTCCGGTCTGATCCGCCCCACGACTGCGGAAGCAGCCCCGCCGGTGGTGCCGCCACCGGCGGGGCTGCTTCCAGCAGAGCTTCGCGTGGATATCTCCGGGGCGAACACCTCGCGCAGTGGTGCATCCGGAAGCCGGTTGAAGGTCCAGGCAACTCAGCAGCGTCGTCACGTGCGGGCGATCTGTAGCGGATAGTTACAAGGCAGCGTGTTCCTGGCTAGTGGCCCGTCACGCAACCTTGGCCGGGTAACTCGTCCAGCTTCTGATCGGTGAGCTGGCAGCGAAGTTGGTCTTGGGCTCGGCTCGGGCGTTGCGCCAGCGCACGTAAGCGCCGATCGCCGCGTTTTGCTCGTCATGGGTGCGGTGGTCGGTGCCGTTCAGCGCGTAGTAGCGCAGCGCGGCGAACTCTGATTCGATCCAGTTCAACCAGGAGCCGTAGGTCGGCAGGAACACCAGCTCAACATCGTTGTCAGCAGCCCAGGTGCGGACCTGGGGATGCTTGTGCGGCGAGTAGTTGTCGGCGATCACATACAGCTTCTCGCCAGGCCAGCGGGCCCGCAACGTCTTGAGGAACGACAGGTATTCGCGCCAGCGCTTGCGCTTGCGGATCCGGTAGTACAGCTTGCCGGTGGCCAGGTCGAGCGCGGCGATCATGTGCATGACGCCGTTGTAGCGGTTGTAGGTGGCACGCAGCCGGGCCGGTGAACCCGCCGGCCGCCACCGCTTGCCCTTTCGAGGCATCAGGTTCAACGGCCCGAACTCATCGACGCAGATCACCCGCCCATCGGCGGGCGGGTGATCGTAGAGGTCCAGGACGCGCTGCATCTTGGCGATGAAGTGCGGGTCGGTGGAGGACTTCCACGTCGTGGTGGTCTGCCAGCTCACCCCGCCTTTACGGAGGATCCGCCGTAGGTGCTCGCGGCTGATCGCCGCCACCACTCCGCGGGTGATGAGGTGCTCGGCCAGGGTGCGCAGGCTCCAGGTGGAGTGTCCGGTGATGCCCCATTCGGCGGGGACCGTCTTGGCGATCAGGCAGATGTGCTCACGCACCTGGCTACTGATCGCTCGTGGACGGCCCCCGTTCCATTTTGGGTCGAGCGCGTCGAACCCCTTCTCGTTGAAGGCGTGGATGACATCCCGTACGTAGTCGTCGCTGACCTGCATCAACGAGGTGATGTCCGGGACGCTTTGGCCCTGGCCGGACATCATCACCACGATCGCCCGCCGCAGCTTGATCGGATCTTTAGCGCTCCGCGTGATCCGTTGCAGCTTGCGGCCTTCCTCCATGGTTAACGGCCGGACGAACACTTCCGGTCGGCGAGCCACGACCACCTCCCAACGTTGAAGAGGTAGCCAGCCTGACGGGTTCACCACCGGAGATCAATTACCCGTCCAAGATTCGGTGACGGGCCACTAGTCCAAGGCGCCGTAGACGATGGCGTCGTGCCGAGTCGGATAGGTAGGTATGCGCCCGACAAGGCCCAAAAGGATGAAGAGCTTCTGGAGATGTGGCCCGAGTCCGCAGACGGCGACTCGATCGTTGGAGCCCAGTGCGTAGTAGGCATCACGGATCACGTCGACTCCGTGGGTGTCGATGAAGGTCACGCCAGTGAGGTCGAACAGCAGGCGGGGCGGCGCTTGATGCAGGGCCGCCTCTACGATGCTGCGGAATGCATCCTCGGTGTCGAGGTCAAGGGCATCCCTCCACTGTGATCACCCTCCACGGAGGGCGAAACTCAGTCGAAACGCTGAACGCCTCCACTCTGGCCACCTCCATCGCAGGTGAGCGCGGGCCAGACGAGTGCTCCCTATCAAGAGCTTAAGCCGCTCGTTCTTCGCGATGTTGAAGGGAGAGCTGCTGGATGGGCGGGTCTGGCCGAGCCGGGCTACCGCCCAGAGTGCGATCTTCGAGTCCATCGAGAGCTGGTACAACCTGCACCGGCTCCATATGGACACCCTCACCACTGCAATCATGGGATTGCCCCGAGCAAGACCGGGGGAATCCCATGACTACAGCTGAGGGCCGTCTGAGCCCCCTGTTGGCGGGCGTGTGGAACCCGGACGCCGATGCGTCGTTGCCGTAGTCGCGGGCCCGCCCGGCGATCGCGGGCCCGCCCGGCGATCGCGGACGCAACCTCGTCGGCGAAACAGGCGGCGCGCGGGCCATGGCCCGTTGACTGCCCGGCCGACCCTGCTGCGTCAAGCGCGCAACGAGCAACGCGCGTTTCTGTCAGCCGTCCAGAAACTGCAGGTCGAGACGTTCGAGGTGTTCGGGGTCGGCGAGGACGTCGATCGCGGTGACCTTCCCATCGGTGAAGGTGAAGCCGAACACGACGCGCGGCTGACCGGCCGGGGCCCACACCAGCCCGCCGTCGATGAGGGCCAGTTGTGCGGCCTTGGCGCGTCCGGCGAAGCTACGGGCCACGGCGTATGCGCCGCGGGCTTGCGGCCCGTGGGGTCGCTGCGCAGCACCGCATCAGAGGCCAGCAGTGCGAGCAGTGCGTCAAAGTCGCCGCCGCGTGAGGCAGTCAGGAAGGTCGCGACGAGCTGGCGGTGGCGGGCGACGTCTGGCCTCAGGGTGGTCTACGCGCTACGGATCCCCACCAGCAGTGTGATGATTACTGCGTCCGCGGTCGGCCGCCTCTTCTTCGCCGGACTGTGCACCTTCGCTGTCGCGTTCGTCAGCGGGCGTTACGGCTTGGAAACGGTGAGCGGACCAACCCGATCGTTGGCCTCAGCGCCCCGAGTGGCCTCGACGGCCTCCGCCACCTCTTGCTTCACCTTCGACACCGCGTGCCTGGTGATGACACCTGTTTCGCGTAGCCTTCCCACCCCCAACAGTGCGAGCGCGGCGGCCGCGGTCAGATAGCCGGAGGCCAGCACGAGAGCAGCGTGCCGAGGAGACATCACCGATTCGAGCGCGCGGAGCAGAGCGACCGAGCTAGCGTGCAGTGCCAGCAGACCGAAGATGCCGCCTGCCGCCAGCAGGACGCTGCCGACACCCGCACGCCGCATGTCTGCCGTCAATTCAGCGCGAAGCTGCGTGATCTCCTGGCGCACCAGTCCGGCCGCGTCAGCCGCCAGCCGACTCGCGGCGTCTTCCTCGGCCCGGGATGGATTGTCGTAGTTTGTCATGTTCGCCTCCATCCCGCTCCTGAGCAGCAGGACGTTGTCGACGCTGACTCGCAGCGAGGTCGCTACCTGATCTCCACACTCGGCTGTGCGTGGAACGTCCTCCAGCGCCTACTGCCCGCGGTATGGCAGTACATACAAGTCGGCAGGACCGGCCGAAACTAGACGGCGCTGAAGTCGAAGTCGCACGTCGATGCAAGTGATGCCGTGGGCCGAGCGAAGCCGTACCACCGTGTCAGCAGACCTTATGGTCGGCTGAGGTCGGCGATCAGGCTGGCGGGAGCGGAGTTGCCCTTCCCTGTAGCGATAACCCATACGTTGTCACCGACCGTGATCTCGCTGAGTCCCTTGCGCCCCGCACAGATCCGGCTGGAGTCCGTGATGGCATACGTCCGTGCGAAGCCATCCTGGCTCTTGAGTGCGATGGACGTCTGGTTGATCGACGTCACGATGCCGGTCTGAGTGGTGAGGGTCTGGTAGCCGCCCCCTTTCTTTGCGATGACGAGTTCGCCGTGCATGGCGTTCAACGGACCCTGCATCTGGTGACCGCCATAGGTCGGCGATTGCTCAGTGGGAGATGGACTCGGCTGGGTGAAAGCCTGATGGATGAGCATGCGGTTGGCGATGGCCGGGCGCGTGTTGTCACCAAGAGGCGCACGCTCGTGGCCGCTGTCAGCTGCAGCCGCTACACCCGCACTCGTGGTGAGCAGCACCGCTGCGGTGACCCCGAGAATGATCCTTCGGCGGACAACGCCTCTTGCCTGCTTCGCACCGTCAACGCCGGCTCGTATGTTCTCAGGCATAGGTCTACGGGGCGGATCTCCGCTGTCACAGGCGAGGACGTCGCCCCTCCTCCCTTCCGGTTTCGTTGCGCAGTGTCCACTTCGAGTTTTTGGGTGCGCGTGCGGTTGCCTGGCTGGCGCCCCTGCTCGTTGCGGGCAAGAATGCTGCGTGGCTTTCTCAGCTACCCCGCGAAGGATGGGACTGGCCGCCGCATCGGTAAAGCTCTCGTCCCGAGCAAGGGGAAGGCAGTTACCATGGGTCGATGAAGCGTGCCGCAGCAGGGAAAAGATCACTCAGCTCTTCCTGCGTGTGAACAATTCCTGGGCCTTGGTCTTGAGGCCCTTGGTAACCACGCCGAACGCATTGGGGTCGCCCTTGATGATGGCCTCGGCGGCATCCTTGATCTGCTCGAACTCCGCGTGCGGCGGGATCGGCGGGATATCGGGGTCGCAGTGCACGTCGAGCACGACGGGCCGGTCGGCGGCCAGGGCACGGTCCCAGGCAGGGCCGATCGCCTCGGGCTTGTCGACCTCGATGCCCTCCAGGTCTAGCGAGCGCGCGAAGGCGGCGTAGGAAACGTCGGGTAGAGACTGGGTCTCGGTGAACTTCGGGGCGCCTCCCATGGCCCGCAGCTCCCAGGTGACCTGGTTGAGGTCGTTGTTGTGCAGGACCGCGACGATCAACCGCGGATCGGCCCAGCGGGCGAAGTAGCGCTTGATCGTGATGAGCTCGGCCAGGCCGTTCATCTGCATGGCGCCGTCGCCGACGAACGCGATGGCGGGCCGGTCCGGGTGGCCGAACTTCGCGCCGATCGCGTACGGCACGCCTGGCCCCATGGTTGCCAGAGTCCCCGACAGCGAGCCGCGGACGCCGGCGCGGATCTTCAGGTCGCGGGCGTACCAGTTCGCGGCCGAGCCGGAGTCGGCGGTCACGATGGCGTTCTCGGGGAGTCGCGGGTTCAGCTCCCAGAACAGCAGCATCGGGTTGATGGGGTCGGCTTCCAGCTTGGCTTGGCGTTCGACCGTGCTCCACCAGCGCGCGACGTTCTCCTCGACGGTACTGCGCCAGGACCGGTCCTGTGTGCGGTTCAGGAGCGGGATGAGGGCCCGCAGTGTCTCGGTGGCGTCCCCGACGAGGTTGACCTCGGTCGGGTAGCGCATGCCGATCAAGCGGCCGTCGATGTCGATCTGCACACCGCGTGCCTCGCCGAAGGGCGGCAGGAACTGGGTGTATGGGAAGTTGGATCCGATAATGAGGAGGGTGTCGCAGTCGCGCATGAGCTCGTATGACGGCCGGGTGCCGAGGAGGCCAATAGCCCCGGTGACGTACGGCAGGTCATCGGGCAGGACGTCCTTGCCGAGCAATGCCTTGGCCACACCGCCGCCGGTGAGCTCGGCCACTTCCATGACCTCGGCCGCGGCCGAGCGGGCGCCTTGGCCTACCAGGATCGCCACCTTCGAGCCCGCGTTGATGACGTCGGCGGCGTGTTCGACTTGGTCGTCCGGCGCGCGGGTCACCGGCGGGGTGTAGCCCGGCGCCGACGACGGCACGTTCTTGAACGCGTGCGCGGGCGGCTCGTAGGTCTCCTCCTGCAGGTCGGACGGGATGATCACGGCCGTCGGGGCGCGCTCGGCAATGGCGATGCGCATGGCACGGTCGATGAGATTCGGCAACTGTGCCGGGACGGTCGCCATCTGCACATACGCGCTCGCGACGTCCTTGAACAGGCTCAGCAGGTCCACCTCCTGCTGGTAGTTGCCGCCCATCGCGGCGCGGGCGGTCTGCCCGACGATCGCCACGACCGGCACGTGGTCGAGTTTGGCGTCGTACAGGCCGTTCAGCAGGTGGATCGCGCCCGGCCCGCTGGTGGCTAGGCAGACTCCGGGTTTGCCGGTGAACTTGGCGTATCCGACCGCCTCGAAGGCGGACATCTCCTCGTGTCGTGCCTGGACGAATCGCGGGCGGTCGTCCGCGCGGCCGAGTGCCGCGACGATCCCGTTGATGCCGTCGCCGGGATACCCGAACAGGTGGTCCACGTTCCACTGACGCAGGCGTTTGAGCAGGTAGTCCGCCACGGTAGGCGCCATGATCAGATCCCCCCGGGGGTGGTAGTGACCCTCTTGCGGGCCCTGCCCGGACCACACGATTGAAACCAATGCCCTGGGTAGTCGCTCCCGTATGTCCGCAACGCTGCCTGGCCGGCCAGTACTGCGGCCCGCCCGCCACACGAGCGGATATGCCGCACGCAACTCTGGCCGTCCCGGCATGTGCTCCATGGCGATCTCGGCGGTCGACCGCGCGTTGTGGGACTTGAAGGCGTGCCAGCTCGGCCTGCCGCTGCACCGCCGGCTCGGAGCCGTCCACGATGGGTACCCGTGTACGGCTCAGGCAGCTTCACGACGTGCGGCGCGACACGCCTGCGCGAACAGCTCGACCACTGGACCGGAGACCAGGGGATCACTCACGTGAAGATCAAGATTGGTGAGGCGTGGGCACGACGCGGGAGACCCGGGACCTGTCCGCGCACTGCGCCCCGCACCTGCACGCCGCCGCCATGGCGGCCATCCCCAATGCCCGGCACATCGAGTGGTTCCATGGCCACGTCCGTATCGAGTCGATGCTCTTCGACGGCGTGCTCGGCCCGTTCGGCGGGGCCGTCCGCCCGCGGGAGGACGCCCCGGGGCTCGGGCTGGAGTTCCGTCCGCCGGACACGGAGGCGCGTCGGGTGACATGAACGACGAGCGGTATCCGGCTCAGGTGCTGAGGGAGTACGCGCTCATCGCGGATGGTGAGCGCGGTGTCGTTGTGGGGCCGCGTGGGGAGTTCTGCTGGATGTGCGCGCCGCGCTGGGACGACGACGCGATCTTCGCTTCCCTGATCGGCGGTGCGGGGATCTACGCCGTCACCCCACAGGAGCGGTTCGTGTGGGGAGGCGCGTATGAGCCGGGCTCGTTGATCTGGCGCAACCGGTGGGTCACGCTCGGCGGAATCATCGAGTGCCGCGAGGCGCTGACGTTCCCTGGCGAGCCTGGGCGCGCCGTGCTGCTCCGGCGGATCATCGCCAGGGACGGCGACGCGCGGGTGCACGTCATCTGCGACCCGCGACCTGGGTTCGGCGCCTGCCGCCCGGATTTCTGCGGCGCGTGGGAGGCAGACGCGGGAGGTCTGTGGCTCCGCTGGACGGGCGCTGAGGAGGCGAAGGCCGGGCACGGGCTCGAGCTGGACCTCATCGTCCCGGCCGGGGGGTACCACGACCTGGTCCTGGAGGTCGCCGACCGGCCGCCGCGGGAGGGCCCGCCCGACGCCGATCGCGCCTGGCGCGCCACCGAACAGGAATGGGGCCGCACGATTCCGCGGCTGCGCACGATCGCTGACCGGGACGCGTGCCACGCGTACGCCGTCATGCGCGGCCTTACCGGCGCCGGCGGCGGGATGGTGGCCTCAGCCACCACGAGCCTGCCCGAGCGCGGTGAGGCCGGCCGCAACTACGACTATCGCTACGTCTGGATCCGCGACCAGTGCTTCGCGGGCCTCGCGGCGGCCGCGGCCGGGGCATACCAGCTCCTGGACGACGCGGTACGGTTTGTGAGCGCGCGGCTGCTGGAGGACGGACCGCACCCCAAGCCCGCGTACACCGGCACCGGCGGACCAGTGCCCGACGAGCGCCGCTTGGACCTGCCGGGCTATCCGGGTGGCTACGACCGGGTCGGAAACCGGGTAACCCGCCAGTTCCAGCTGGACTGCTTCGGCGACGCCCTGCTGCTGTTCGCCGCCGCGGCACAGCACGATCGGCTCGACGCCGACGGCCGCCGCGCGGCGCGGACAGCCGCGGCGGCCGTCGAGGCACGCTGGCGAGAACCGGACGCGGGCATCTGGGAACTGGAGAGCCGCGCGTGGACGCACAGCCGCCTCAACTGCGCGGCCGGGCTACGCGCCCTCGGCCGGACCGGGCCGGCCGACACGATCGTGGCCGACACGAAGGCCCATGCCACGCACCCGTCGGGGCGCTGGAAACGGGCGCGCGACGACCCCCGGCTTGACGGCGCGTTGCTGCTGGCCGCGATCCGTGGCGCGGTCCCCGCCAGCGACCCGCGCAGCCGACGCACGCTGGAGGCGTACGTCGACGAGCTCACCGACGACGGGTACGCCTACCGGTTTCGACACGACGATCGGCCGCTCGGCGAGGCCGAAGGCGCTTTCCTGCTCTGCGGCTTCCTCGTCGCGCTCGCCGCCCACCAGCAGGGCGACGTGCCGACCGCGCTGCGCTGGTTCGAGCGCAACCGCGCGGCGTGCGGACCGGCAGGTCTGCTGGCCGAGGAGTACGACGTGGCGCAGCGGCAGATGCGTGGCAACCTCCCGCAGGCCTTCGTCCACGCGCTACTGCTCGAATGCGCCACGCGCCTTGACGGGTGACCGCGAGGGCGTGCGGGCTGCAGATCAGGGCGCGAGTCACGCTGGCTCTCACCGGTGAGGACGCCGAAAGGTCCACAGCTTTCGACGAAGAGTTGTGCGCGGCACAGCTCGATCGTGCCGTTGATGCCGATCACCTCGCGTACCTCTCCAGCACGGCGTTAGCGGAACATGCAAAGCACCCGAATCTGGTGGTTTGACCGGCACTTACGTAAGGGCCAGCTGCTGAACTCGTAGGACTCCTTCGATGCAGTGGTCCGTCCTTTGGCCAGCGAGAACACCGACGACGCAGCCACACGGTTCGCGCACGCCGCGGCTGACCCGAACCGCTCCCTGAGCTCCCGGTATGCGTCACGCGGGATGCCGGAGCAGTACCCCCGTGGTTCGAGCTGGACGGCATGACGGGGTCGGTGACCTCCTCTTGCGGTCCAGGTGTCAAGACCGAGGCCATCCGCTCCGAGCTTCGCCGCGAGCGTGCCAAGCACGCTGACCCCGGCGAGATCGCGTCTGTGACCCCGTTGCGGGGTCAGCAGTGACCCCGACCGTGACACGGACCCGAGCGGAGGGCTTCAAGAGAAGATCCCGGCTCGGGTCGTGGTCGCCGCTCGGCGGATGGGGTGGGCCCCAAGGGTGGCTCGACGGGCGGCCGCGCTACGCCTGTCGGATCCATGGCGGGGAGAAGGGCTACGACTGGAAGTAGCTGCCCGGTGGTGCAGGTGGTGTGCCGCGCATGGGTGTGCGCGGCCGGGGCCTGCCTCCTGCACCACCGGAGGCGGCGCTCCGAACCAGAGGGCGGGCGGATGGAACACGACAGGGCGGCAGGTTACAGGGATGAGAAGGAGTTGAGTCAGCGCGGCGTTTCCTCAGTTATTGGCGGAGCTCGTCCAGGAGCACCCGCCCTCCCGGGGTGTCGATCTTCCAGTACTCCCAGCCGTTCACCGAACATCCTGCGTGCTGTGAGGCCGGTGACGAGACCGAAGTGTGGCGGGTGCCCCCGTACTGGACGGTGCCGTCAGGGTTGACCGTGGCCGTCTTCGGGTTTGTGGGCGACCTGCCGATGAGCGTCGTACCTGGGGCGAGAAGCCCTTCGCGGATCAGGTCGATCAGCTCGATCACCAGACCAGCATGCGCAGCTACATCCCGCCGGTCCTCAGCGTGCTGAACCTGCTCGGTCACCACCTCACGCCCTCAGCGCCTCGAGGCCGCCGCAAGCTCGATGACCAGCAGGCTACGTAGGTGCCCCACACACCTCGCGTGTAGGCCATAGGGCGTACGAGACGGACCGGCCCTGTCCGAGAGGACAGCGGTCCTCGCCGTGCCTGCGCAGGGATCAGGCATCAGCCGCGCGCCGCTCCTCGCCGCAAGAATCAACTGCATGCGGCGCGATACCCCTGGGCAGATGGGCCCGCTGCTCGGGTACGGCTGCGCAGGCGCCTGTGAGGCGAAGTAGCCGCTGAAGCCACGCATCCATGGGATCTGGAGCGGCAAGGGCGACGTTTGCCATGTGATTCCCCCGATTGGCTCCGACTGGCTAGTGATTTCTCCGAGACCCGTTTGGTGGTGACAGCATCGGAGACATTACGGAGAGTAGTGCCCAACGCAGAGAGTGACGTAACGGGAGAAGTGATGATCAAGGCGATTGTCGTCCTTGCGGCAATAGGAGTGGCGGCTCTCGTCGCCTTCGGCCTCATGTCGAGCTCCCGCAAGCTGTCTCTCGACGAGAGACTCGCTTCCGCCGCCCGCTCAGCCTGATCAGTACCCGGGACGGTAGAAGCGGCCCCGCCGGTGGTGTTCACCACCGGCGGGGCATTCTGCTATCAGCAGAGCTTCGCCTGGATATCTCCGGGCAGTCGATGCATCTGGAAGCCGGCTAAAAGCCCCTACGCAATTCGGCAGCGTCCTCACGCGCGGGCGATCGTGTAGCCGACAGCGTGCAGGACGGCATGTTCCGGGCTAGTCCAAGCCACCGTAGACGATGGCGTCGTACCGCGTCGGATACGTGGGGATACGCCCGACAAGGCCCAAAAGGATGAAGACCTTCTGGATATGTGGCCCAAGCCCGCAGACGGCGACCCGATCGTCGGAGCCCAGCGTGTAGTAGGCATCACGGATCACGTCGACTCCACGGTGGTCGATGAAGGTCACGTCAGTGAGGTCGAACAGTAGGCGGGGCGGCGCTTGATGCACGACCGCCTCCACGATGCTGCGGAATGCGCCCTCGGTGTCGAAGTCAAGGGCACCCTCGACTGTGATCACCTTCCAGGGAGGGCGAAACTCTGTCGTAACGCTGAAAGCCTCCACTCTCGTCACCTCCATCGCGGGCGAGCGCGATCCAGCCCAAGAGCGGCTTCCTCAGTAAGAGCTTAAGCTCCGCAGTGAACGGTTCGTGGGTGCAAGTCAAGCGTCCGCCTGTGAGTCCGCCGCCCATGCGGGCAGTGGCAGATCATGACGGATGCTGAGAGTTACCGCCCGGGGATGATCGTCCCCGAGAGCGGGATCTACGAATGCGACTCCGGGTGCGGACACCAGTGGTCCACGGACGTGAAGGGGCACCGGTTCCCGCCGCTTCCGGACGGCTGCAAGGGCGGCGGGTGGAAGCTCAAGACGAAAGCGCCGATCAAGTAGCCCGAGACGACGAAGAGCGCCCGCCCTCCCACAGGGGAGAGCGGGCTCAAACGTGCCGGGTGACTCGCTGGTGAGAACCGTCGCGTCGGGGGCATGGGCGTAGGTGAGGGCTCCGGCCCGGAGCCCTTGCGAAGGAGACGCGCGAAGGGACAAGAGACATGCCTCGGGGTTCGAGCCCGAAGCGGGAACGCCAGTACGAGCACATCAAGGAAAGCCTGCGCGAACGCGGCCGCAGCGAGAACCTCGCCGAGGAGATCGCGGCTCGCACGGTGAACAAAGAGCGCGCCCGGGCCGGGGAATCCAAGACCGCCAGCCGTACCTCGATCAACGACATCTCTTCCAGTCGACGCGGCGGGCTGCGGTCGCACTCCGGCGCGAAGGGGCGCACGCGCGACCAGTTGTACGCCGAGGCCAAGCGCCGCAACATCAAGGGGCGGTCGAAGATGACCAAGGCGCAGCTGGAAAAGGCCCTCAGCTAGGTGGAGTAGAGGTCGTCGAAGCCACAGTTCGGGACGATCTCCAGCGCCCGCCCCCTCGCTCCAGAGGGGCGGGCGGACCTGTTCATGCGCGACTACCGCTGGCGCTGCTCCGACTGGGCGGAGTTCGGCACCACATATGGTGATGCCCATCGCGCCGAGCACGGCCAGGGCCACGGTGACCCACTCGCCGGGCTCGATGGCGCTGTCGCCCATCGCGGTGACGAGCGCGGCCGTACCGGCGGAGACGCCGACACGATGGCCTTGGCGGACAAACCAACCTTGATCATTTCCCCTCCTCGGGGGACAGCCCGCCGGCGGCGGGACGCATCTACTTGGGTTTCGCGGCGAACGTCGAGCGCCAGGTGAGCTTGCCGACGATCCCGTCATCGCCCAGCCCAGCCGCGCGCTGGATCTTCCGGCACACCGCCCGCGACGACGGCCCGTACGCGCCGTCCACGTCGAGCTGGTAGCCGAGCGCCTTCGCCTGCTTCTGCCACCGGCGCACGTCATCGCCGCGCGCGATCGGCGGGTACTTCAGCAGCCGCCCCGTGAACGCAGGGACCTGCCCGCCGGTGGCCGGGGACGCGCCGCCGCCGGGCCGCGGAGCGCCCGCCTTCACCCAGGCGTACAGCGCGGGCCCCGGGCACTCCGTGGTTCCGGCGCGAGGGCGGTGCCCTTGTAGGAGCCGACGAGCAGCGCCACGTAGTAGTGGCCCTTCGCGCCGCTCGACGCAGCGTCGGTCCACAGCGCGTGTGCCGGGGTCACGACGACGGCGGCCTTCCAATCGCCCGCCGCCGGACGGGACCCGCCAGAGAGGAGCGCCACCTCGGCCCCGCCGCTGGGCGGCTCCCGGATCACGCCGAAGTACGGTACTCGGTGCTCTCCTGCTGTAGGACAACGTTCATGTCCCCACCCCCGTGACTTCGCGGCTCACCATCTGGACTGTCCAGGACGCGCCGTACGGCGGGGCCGGGACGGTCTGGACGACGCGGGCGGGGCCCGTCCACGGGCGTCGGCGGGATGGCCGTACCGTCCAGCCCGCGGCGCACGGCCGGGCTGTCCAGGACGCGCCGCACCGCTGGCCCTGCGCTCGGCAGCTCGGCGAGGCCGGGGCCATGGACGTTTGCATGGATGCCGCGCAGCACCAGGACGCTGCTGTGCTGGCTCGCGGCCATGGCGGGCAGCGTGGCCGCCGGCTCGCCGGGGACGGTGACAGCGCCGGACAGGCTGCCGGAGTGCGCGGGCAGCGCTGCGGCGGCCGTACCTGCGACGGTCGCCTTGGCCGTGATGCTCGCGCCCAGCGGCGGCAGGACGGCGGCGCCCGTACCGCGCGCGAGCAGCTCGCCGACGACGTCCGCGGAGAGCGCGGGGAGCGTGGCGGCCAGGGCCCTGGTCGCGTCCTGCGGGATGGCGCCCGTCAGGTCGGCGGCGAGCGGCGGCAAGGTTGTGGCCAGGGCGCCCGAGGCGATCGCCTCGCCCGCGAGGCTCCCAGCGAGCGCGGGCAGCGTGTCGGCCATGCTTGGGCTCATACCGACGAGCGGAAGTGCCGTGCAGGGCGAGCATCTGGATCTATGTCAGCAACTCGCAGGCCAGCGCAACGATCTCCAACCAGATCTGGTTCTGGGCGACGTCGTGCAGCGGCAGGTTGGCTAGACCGGTGTCCTTCGCGCAACGGATGCGGTCTTCGCAGCGGGCGCGGCGGCGGTGGCGTAACTCCAGATCGGCGAGCTGACCGTGCCGGGCGTTGGTGGCGTCAGGCCGCAAGGCGGTACGACGTCCCCGCCCACGAGATCCTGCAGTGGGTCGGCGAAGCCGGGCACGTCGGCGGCCAGGAAGACATGATCACGAGCAGGCCTTATTGATCAGCGCTGGCCGCAGAATATGCGAGGCAGTGACGCAAGAGTCAGCGTGAGAACGCAGTCTACTGAGTGACCAACTGTGTGAGCGCGTCACGCAGCGTGGCCGGGGAGGCGGGTCGACGTCTTCGCTTGAAGCCGCTCTGACCGGAGAGAATCGGGCGGCCTCTCCCTGCCTCGAAGCGGCAGTGGAGGGGCGGCGTGGATACCTCGGGGTGCCTCGGGGCCGTCCCTCGCATCCGGGGCGCCCGCGTCGAGCGGTGGTCCGATCAGACGTCGCCGGACGGCGCCTCCCGCCGCACCCGGCCGCGAACACCACCGGGATCGCCGCGATCAGCGCGGTCGCCGTCCTGCTGAGCAACGAGATCATGCCATCGGCTGGTTCCTGATGAGTGTGGGAGCTGTTCCATCGGGTGGTGCCGCCATCGCCGCCGCTCTCCTACTGCCGCCGGCTGGCCAAATGAGACGACGTCTAAAATGATCAGATCATGCTTCCGATCACGGTCGTCCAGGTACCGCAGTAGCAGGGATCGAGCGTCGCCGATGCCCGGCGCCTCGCGCGCGGTTCCGCACTGCTCGCCTCTCTGGTGCAGGCCGTCCGTATCGTCCGGGTACCCGTCCCTGACGCCGAGGGCGTCGAACGGGACGGCGTGCGTGCTCTGGACGTGTTGACCACCGTCGCCGCCCGGACCCGCGCCGCCCTTGAGAAACGGGCGCGGCCCCGGTGGTGACGGTCGGCGGCGACTGCGGGGTCGAACGGGAGCCCGTGTCGGCCGCCCTGGCCCGGTATGGGGATGCGCTCGCCGTCGTCTGGTTCGACGCCCACGGCGACCTCAACACCCCCGATTCCTCACCCTCGCACGCCTTCCACGGCATGGTCCTGCGCACCCTGCTGGGCGAGGGGCACCCCGATCTGGTTCCCGTACGAGCGCTCCGGCCCGAACAGGTGATTCTCGCGGGCGCCCGCGCGCTGGATCCGGCAGAGCTGGCTTATGTCGCCGACGCGAAGATCGCCTGGCATGCCGTCGCCGACCTGGCGTCCTCGCCCGACGCCCTGGTTGCGGCCGTGGCCGCGACCGGAGCCACGGCCGTCTACATCCACATCGATCTCGATGTCCTCGACCCGGGACGGTTCGGCCCGCTGAGCTGTCCCGAGGCCGGCGGCCTCACCATCGAGGCGTTGCGTGAGGCCGTACGGGCGCTCACTGCCCGCTTCGTACCGGCGGGCCTGGGCATCACCGAGTACGCCCCGCACCGCGAGGAGGACCAGGCCGTCCTCGCCTCACTCGTGCCGGCATCCCTGCACAGCTGATCATCCGGCCCAGCCATGGGTCCGACAGGTAGCCGGTCGCCGGCCACGCTCTCACCGGCTCACGCGCAGACGCTAGTGCAGCGCCGGTCTCGGTCCAGGCACCGGTTGTCGGTCTTCGCATCCGGAAGCGGGACGGGACGATGAGCCGACCCAACGGAGCTCAAGCGGTGAAACGCCACCGTCCGCAGGTGGTGCCCGACCACCTGTCCCGCTGAAGATGCCCCTGATCTCACGGGAGGGCGATGCGGTCGTCCGAGTGACTAACTGACCGGAAAATGATCCACCTCAGCCAGCGCGCGGCAGCGAACCCCGCCGGTGATCGCCGGTTCGGGGTTTGCCACAGCGGTATGGGTCAGGCGGCCGAGGTCAGGGTGACGGTCAGACCGAGTGCTTCGAGCTGCCGGACGTAAGTGCGGATCCTCTTGTCCTTGTTCACGCGGTCGGCGTGGTACCCGGCTCCTAGGTCGAAGTACTTGGCCGTGGGGTCGGCGAGCAGGTGCCAGATGATGACCAGGATCGACCGGGCGACGGCGACCAGAGCCTTGAGCTTGCCGCGGCGTTTGACGATGCGCCGGTAGCGTTCGCCGAGAAAGCTATCGGTCCGGGCAGCCACGGCCGCGGCTTGGCCGAGGACTCCTTGAGGTAGGGGTTGCCCTTGCCGGTCCGGCCGCCAGTGGGGCTCTTGGCGCCGGACTGGATCGTTCGCGGGCATAGTTTCGCCCAGGACACCAGATGGCCGGCGGTGGGGAACCGGTTCATGTCCAGTCCCACCTCCGCCAGGATGACTTGAGCGACCGCCGGGCTGATGCCGGGAATCTCATCGAGCCGTTCCACGGCCGACAGCATCGGCTGACTGGCCGTGGTGATCTCGGGATGGTGACTGGGGCTCGTGGAAGAATTCCCGTCCCGGCCGCTGTCGCCCGAGGCGCGATGTGGCTGCGCGGCAGGCAGATCGTCTAGAAGCTGCTCGATTCGGGCGGTGAGCTTGCCGATCTGCGCATCCAGACCGTCGATCTGGGCCAGTAGCAGCGCCGCGATCTCGGCGTGGTGGTCGTCGAACTGGCCGGTGAGCGCTTCGACCAGTGCTGGGATCTTGGCGCGCATCCTGCCGCGGGCGAGCTCGGCCAGCACCCGTGGATTGCGTTCTCCTGCGATGAGCGCTTCGATCATGTCCCGGATGGAGGCTGTGGTCAGTGTGCTGGCCACCGCCGACACCTTGATCAGGGAGTCTTCCAGTAGCTTTTCCAGCCGTAGCCAGTACCGGGTCCGCTCGGCGGTCAGGTCGCTGCGCATCCGCGTGTAGTCACGCAGCGTCCGAATCTCCTTGGGGGGTACGAACGAGGGCCGAACCAGGCCTTTCTCGGTGAGCTTGGCCAACCAGACCGCGTCCAGTTTGTCGGTTTTCGACCGGCCTGGCAGGTGCTTGACGTCACGGGCGTTGACCAGTTGCACGTTCAGTCCCCGGGCCTCCAGCACGTAGTACCAGATCCGCCAGTAGTCGCCCGTCGATTCGACGGTGACCTTCTCCACGCCCAACTCGATCAGCCGGTCGCTGAGTTCGGTGACCGCGTTCATGGTGGCTTCCACGTCCCACACCTTGGTCACCCGGCGTCCGGACGTGGACGGGTGCGGTATCCGCGTGCACACCTTGCCGAACGCCTTGGCCACATCGATCGCCGCGACTCGTTCGATGAGATGTTCATGCTCCTCATCCGGGACTTCCACGGGTTCTCTCATCGCCATGGGGTGATCGCTCCTTGTCGGCCGGGGGTGGTGGCGGGCTGCTCGGGGGCCTCGGTCGGGAGCCGAACATTCTGACCGGCGTGCTCGAAGCAAACAGTGCGTGACCCATCAAGGTCGGGGCCCCAGCGCCAGACTGAGTGACGGGATCGATGTGTCCCACGTTATGACCGGCGTCGGCGAGCAGCCCGCTCAAATTTTCACGCCTGTGTGGCGTCCGTGGAAGGGTCAGGATGACTGAGTGACAACGCACCCGGACGAGTGCGGATGGTGATGGACTAGCAGGGACTGTTTTTCCAGCTCAGAGCAGCTTTAGTGCCGCAGGGGCGGACGAGTTGGGTTGCCTGGGGGTCAAGGGGTCGCAGGTTCAAATCCTGTCGTCCCGACCGCGTTTACGCAGGTCGGATGGGGTGTCACGAGATCACGTGGCACCCTTTTCTGTTGCTGAGTGACTATCGCCGATGACGCGGAGACGGGTGTCTACTGGTGCTGTATTCCCCGTGACCGCAGGGGTTCTGCTTCGTCGGGCCGCCTCTTCGCGACGACCTCGTTGACCGTAGCCTGCGCGCGATGCTCGGATGTAAAGGGGCGGCGGGTTCAAAAAGCCCTTCACTGGCAACATCGGACATGCGATCTCGCAGAGCGGGGAATCACGGCTGGTCGCTGGACAAGCTGATCAGGCTTCGTGATGCCCACTGTGCTGGCGATTGTGAGATCCCTATTGGCGGGGACGGTGCTCCGGCATGCGGTTCACCTTCGCCGGTGAGGACGGGCTGGCGTGGGTCCCCTCAACAGTCAGACATCCCTGGAGCTTGGATGTCAAGCTATGAGGGCTTGGGATCGGTGTGACCAGGCGGTTGTCTGGTCGTAGTAGGCGCGGACCTCGGAGTCGTGCAGGATGGCGCAGGAAGCCTGGAGATGGAGCGCGTCCACGAGGCGGTCGTTGTGGACAAAGCGGGCATGAACGGTGCGCATCTTCCCGGATTGGCGGGTGATCGGGCTGGTTCCCGCGTAGTTCTTACGGGCCTTGGCAGAGGTGTAGCGTCCGGGAGCGTCCCCGAACTCGGCAAGCACCCGGGCGCCGAGAACGACACCGATACCGGGCTGGCTGAGGATGATCTCAGCATCCGGGTGCCGGCCAAAATGCGCCTCGACCTCGCTCTCGAGGGTGCTGATCTCGGCGTTCAGAGTGGTGATGACCGCGACCAGGGCGCGGACAGTGGAGGCGTAGGCGGCGGTGACCAGGCCAGACTGGCCCAGATGCTCACCGCGCAATGACTGCTGGATCGCGGCGGCTTTGCCCGCGATGTCCCGGCGGCCCTTGAGTGCCGCGCTGATCTGGCTGATCGTCAGCTTCGCCGCCGCGGCCGAGGTAGGTGCCTTGGCCAGCAGCTTCAGCACCGGCTCGGAGGTCAGGCCGAGGGGCTTATAGGCGTCCAGCGCGGCGGGGAAGTAGTCGCGCAATGCGACCCGCAACCGGAGCATGTGCCGGGTGCGTTCCCACAGCAGGGTCTGGTGGGCCCGCGTGACGACCTTGACCGCCTCGGCAATCTCGGAGTCACCGGCGACCTCCAGCAGTTGGTGGTGGCGGGTGCGCACCATGTCGGCCAGCGCATGGGCGTCGCCCCTGTCACTTTTGGCGCCGGAGCTGCTCAGGATCTCCCGATGCCGGGCGGCCTGCTTGGGGTCCACCCCGAACACCCGGTATCCAGCTGCCCGCAGCGCCCGCACCCACGGGCCCCGGTCGGTCTCGATACACACCAGCACGTCAGACGGCTCGGCGTCCTCGGCCACGAACCGGGCCACCAGTTCGTGGAAGCGCGATATCCCGGCTATGCCCTCGGGCAGCCGTACTCGCTTGAGAACCTTTCCGGCCTCGTCCTGGACCTCCACATCGTGATGTTCCTCAGCCCAGTCATCTCCGACGAACAGCACCGAGCCCCCAAAGATCGACAACATGACCAGCAGCCTGCAGGAGCCGGTCAGCGACCTAATGGACAAGTGTTCACGCCATGCGATCGGCGGACACGACATCCCATCAGCGATCAAGACCCCTGACCACTGGTGAGGGCACAATCTGACACTAGGGGCTGTACGGAGTTGAGATCAGAAGGATTCGCCTGCGCCTCGGTCTCTGATGCTGATAGGCCATCGCCATGGCGCGTGGAGACCTCACCGACGAGGAATGGCCCTTGATCGAGCCTCACCTGCCCCTGGGTGAGCGAGGCCCGATCCCGAACCTGCGACAGCAGTTCAACGCCGTGATGTGGCGGTTTCGCACCGGCAGCCCGTGGCGGGATCTGCCCGCCGAGTACGGGCCGTGGTCCACCGTCTATGACAGGTTCCGCTCCTGGGCGACGGCGGGCGTCTTCGAGCACCTGATGCAGGCCGTGATCGCCGAAGCCGCGGCCCAGGGGCAGGCCGACCTCGGCCTGGTCAGCGTGGACTCCACCACGGCCCGTGCCCACCACCACGCCGCCGGGATGGCCCTGGACGGCGAGCTGGTCACGGCGCTGGTGGAGGCCGCCGAGCAGGAAAAGGGGCTTCGTCAAAGACCCTGGTGGTTAATTTGTGACACACGGGCGGATGTTGATGATCTGGGGCTGTCTGGCCGGGATCATGCGGTGTGCGGCTGTTCCCCCGTCCCGGCCGCGAATATGGAGCAGTCGTGTCGATGCAGCCGCAGCCGTGGCCGCAGATTCCGGAGATGACCGCGCGGGTGGCGCGCGCGGCCTCGGCGAAGGGCGCGTATCCGCTGGCCATGCGGGTTCGAGATGAGCTAGGCGAACTGTTTGCCGATGCCGAGTTCGCTGAAGCGTTCGGGACGCGGGGCCGCCCGGGCCTCTCCCCGGGCTTGCTCGCGCTGGTCACGGTTTTGCAGAAGGTGGAGAACCTGACCGACCGGGCCGCCGCTGACCGGGCCAAGTACGCGATGGACTGGAAGTACGCACTATCGCTGGAGCTGGACGATCCCGGGTTCGACCACACCGTGCTGAGTGAGTTCCGTACCCGGGTGGCCGAGCACGGCCTGGAGGAGAGGGTCCTGGATCTGCTGCTGGCCAGGCTGGCCGCAAAGGGCCTGGTGAAGGCTGGTGGTATGCAGCGAACTGATTCCACGCATGTGATCAGTGCGGTGCGGGATCTGAACCGGATCGAGCTGGCGGGTGAGTGTGTGCGGGCGGCGCTGGAGGCGCTGGCCGCGGCGGCTGCGGGCTGGGTCGAGCAGGTGCTGGAGGTGGGCGGCTGGTCGCGGCGGTATCACGCCCGGGTGGACTCCTGGCGGCTGCCGACCTCGGCCACCAAGCGAACCGAACTCGCCCTCGCGTACGGCGCGGACGGATATGCGCTGGTGGAAGCCGTTTATGCGCCGTTCTCCCCACCCTGGCTGCGGCAGTTGCCCGCCGTGCAGGCGCTGCGGGTGATGCTGATCCAGAACTACACCCGGGTGACTGGCAAGGACGGGCGGGAGGTGGTCAAAAGGCGGCAGGCACTCGATGAAGGCGGAGAGGGACTGCCGCCGGGCAGATGGCGTCTGACCTCCCCGTATGACACCGACGCCCGCTGGGCGGCCAAGGGCGATGACCTCGTCTGGAACGGCTTCAAGGTCCACATCAGCGAGACCTGCCACACCATGGCCCGCAGTTCGGCCGGCAGTTCCCACTCGATGGAGGCAAGCGACGGGCGCGATGTCACGAACAGGGACCCGGGCAACACAGACCCGGTGAGCGAGGAGCCGGAGAACGGGGAGGATCGCCTCCCGCCCAACCTGATCACGAACGTGTCGACCACGGACGCGACCGTGCCGGACGTGGCGATGACCAGCATCATCCACCAGGCGTTGCGGCGGCGCGGCCTGCTGCCGGCCGAGCACTACGTGGACTCGGGGTACGCCGCCGCGGAGCTGCTGGTCACCTCTCGCACGGTCTACGGCCTGGCGTTGATCACCCCGGTCCTGCTCGATCACTCCTCGCAGGCCCGTGCCGGTGCAGGGTTCGACCGCACCGCGTTCACGGTCGACTGGAAGAGCGAGCAGGTCACTTGCCCGCAGGGCCAGGTCAGCGCCTCGTGGAGCCCGTGCACCCAGCGCGGTGCCGAGGCGATCGTGGTCAAGTTCCCCGGCGAGAGCTGTCGGGCATGCCCGGTCCGGGCTTCGTGTACCACGGCGCGGAAGGGTGGCCGTCAGCTCACGTTGCGTCCGCGTGAGCTGCAGCGAGCCCTTGATCAAGCGCGCAGCGAGCAGAACACCAAGGATTGGCAGGCCAAATACGCTCTCCGCGCGGGAGTCGAGGGCACTATGCATCAAGCTGTCGCGGTCACCGGGATGCGCCGGGCCCGCTACCGGGGTCTGAAGAAGGTCCATCTCGACCACGTCTTCTCCGCGGTCGCACTCAACCTGATCCGTCTGGATGCCTGGTGGAACGGCCATGCGCTGGACCGCACCCGCACCAGCCACCTCGCTCGACTCGAACTCACCCTCGCCGCCTGATCGAATTAGCCACCAGAGTCGTCAAAGGGGCAAAACCCCCATGATGGCGACGATGGGGACGAGGAGCGAGGCGAACAGCGGCGATTACGACTGCGGCGCCGGATCCGGCTGACGGCAGCCAAGCTGGGCCGCTCACGGGGTGGGCTGACCAGCAAAGTCCACCTGTCCGCCGACCGGCGCTGCCGCCCTCTGTCCTTCGTCCTCACCCCGGGCCAAGCCGGAGACAGCCCGCAGTTTCACGCCGTGCTGGCCCGTATCAAGGTCCGCATTCGCGTCGGGCGCCCGCGTACCCGCCCGGACGCGGTGGCCGCCGACAAGGCGTACTCCTCTCGCGCCAACCGCGCCTACCTGCGCCGACGCCACATCCGGGCGGTGATCCCCGAGAAGGCGGACCAGGCGGCCAACCGCAAGAAACGCGGCTCGCGTGGCGGCCGCCCGGTCAGCCATGACGCGGATCTCTACAAGGAGCGCAACACGGTTGAGCGCTGTATCAACCGGATCAAGGACTGGCGTGGGCTGGCCTTCCGGTTCGACAAGACCCCTGAAAGCTATCTGGCCGGCCTTCATCTACGTGGAGCCATCTTGTGGATCCGAAGCCTCCGGCCTGCCTGAAGATCCGAACTCCGCACAGGCCCTAGGACTCGAGATCCAGGCCGTGGAAGTGCTCACTCACCAGCGGCTACCAGGCACCGAGTCTGCCCGAACAGCAGGCCCGGTAGCTTCCATTAGGCCGTACGGCGCCCTCACGGGCGTGGGGAGGACCTTGTCCACGGCGCTCTCGTCACATGGAACGACGGCTCACCCCCACGGGCGTGGGGAGGACGTGGAAGGGGATCACGTCCGCGGTGCAGGTCGCGGCTCACCCCCACGGGCGTGGGGAGGACACTTCGCGACCTGCGGTTTCACAAAGGCACTTGCAGGTTTCCGAACGGCGCTAATGCCGTAAATTCGATCAGCTTCGCTCTGTCAGCTCCGTGATCGCTCGCGCTTTCACTCCATCGAGACCGCCGGTTAACCGGGATCAGTGCTCCCCGGGCGTCGACCTTCAATCGTAAAGGACCTCCAGTGACATGACCGCCGACTCTGGCTGATCTGCGCACGGAAATGATCATCACTGATCTCGCTATGCCCCGGCGAGTCAACCGGGATCGCGCCTGGGGGTTGACTCCGCAGCTCTGCGCGCAGACGAAGTAGGGCTCGCCAGGTTCTCTCAAGCGGTCCAGGCGACGAGACGGCCGCCCCGCACCTCCTTGTTCGGAGAGACTTCGAAGCTTCGATTGGGCTGAAACCTCCAATGTCATCGAGAGAGCGCTTATTCACGGAGAAAGCTACAAATATGCATTCGCCCAGCTCAAGAGGTAGGGCGTAGTAAAGGATCTGTTGCTTGAAACGTACAGACCGCTGCTGGACAAGATCGACGCACGCGAAGCTGCCCTGACCTGCGAGGCTGAACAGACACGCGCCCGGATTGATGAACTCACCGCGAGGCTGCACGAACTCGACCAGGCGATCGATCACCTGCAGATCACCCGCAAGACCCTCGTCTCACTCGCCAGCGAATGTGACACCGAGCCGGCCGCACCACCTCCCGCGCTGCCCGACCACCCCGCCTACCAGCAGATTCTGACCGTCTTCGCCGACGTCAACCGACCTTTGCGCGCTCGCGACCTGTGCCAGGCCCTGGACCTGCCCATCGTGTCGAAGAACACCGAGAACATCCGCTCCAAGCTCAAACGCCTAGTCAGCCGCGGCATCCTCGTCGAGACCGAGCCGGGCTTGTTCACTCAGCCACGCCCGTAGCCCAGCAGCCGACCCCCTGACCAGCCCGCCTCTTCCAACCCCAATGACGAAAGGGACATCAACTCACGAACCGCCCCCTCAGGAGGCGCGTTGACATTTCACGATCATCTCGCTTACCTTTTTAACTATGGAAGTAGATAAAGAGCTACCTTCACCGATCGAGTTCCGGCTCGACCCCGGCTCTGGAGTCCCGACTTACCTGCAGCTGGTGCAGCAGGTGGAGCAGGCCCTGCGGCTCGGCTACCTGAAACAGGGCGACCAACTGCCCCGGGTCAAGGACGTGGTCGCGGGGCTGGCCATCAACCCCAACACCGTGCTCAAGGCCTACCGGGAGCTGGAGCACAGGGGACTGGCATCGGGGCGACGCGGCCAGGGCACCTTCGTCGATGGCGCGCTCCCGATGGTGGGGCTGCGCGAGCAGGAGGCGCTGCGGCGCGACCTGCTGCGCTGGATGCGGACCGCCACCGCGGCGGGCCTGGACGAGGAGGGCATCGTCGCGCTGGTCTCCAGCGCGCTCCACGACCTCCACGCGGAAAATGAGGAGGTGGTGGCGTGAACGCAGTGGAAACCTCACGGCTGGGCAAGCGATACGGCGGGACCTGGGCGCTGCGCGATTGCACGCTGGCCATCCCGGCCGGGCACGTGGTAGCGCTTGCCGGGCCGAACGGCGCGGGCAAATCCACCCTGCTACATCTGACGGTCGGCCTGGCCAAGCAGAGCACCGGTGCGATCAGCGTCCTGGGAAACGCGGCAGGCTCTCTGCCAGCGCTGGATCGAGTGGCGTTCATGGATCAGGACGCCGCGCTCTACAGCGGCCTGTCGGTCGCCGACATGCTGCGGATGGGGCGCAGCATGAACCGGCGCTGGGACCAGGCCAGAGCCCGTGACCGGCTGGCCGAGCTGGACATCCCGCTCACCCGCCAGATCGGCAGGCTGTCGGGCGGCCAGCACGCCCAGGTCGCGCTCACCCTGGCCCTGGCCAGGCGCCCCGACCTGCTGGTGCTGGACGAGCCAATGTCCTCCCTCGACCCGCTGGCCAGGCACGAGTTCAAGTCCGCGCTGATGACCGCGGTGGCACAGGACGGCCTGTCGGTGATCTTCTCCTCGCACATCGTCTCCGATCTGGAGCGGGTCTGCGACTACCTGGTCGTGCTGGCGGGCGGCCGGGTCCAGGTCGCCGGCCAGACCGAGGACCTGCTGGCCGGGCACCACGTGCTGGTCGGGCCAACCACCCAGGCCGATCAGGTCGCCGCGACGCTGCCGGTCGTGCGGGACCGGCGGGCCACAGCCCAGACACACCTGCTGATCCGCGCGACGGGACAGACCCTCGCCACACCACCGGGATGGCGCAAGGAGCCGGTGGGGCTGGAGGAGTTGGTGCTGGCCTACCTGCGAGAGCCCGACGCGTTCGCGCTTCCCGGCCCGCGGACCAGCGATGCGACCAAGGAGGCGACGTTCTCATGACCGTGATCGACACACCGGTGAGCACGCGCGGGCTGTCCTGGGTGGCCTGGCGCCAGCACCGCACCGCCCTCGTGGCGAGCCTGGCCATGGTCGGCGCGCTCGCGCTCGTCCTGCTGGTCGGCGGGCTGGCCATGCGCGGCGACGAGCACAGCATGGCCATGGACACCTGCCAGGCCGACACGTTCGCCTGCCAGCAGCGGTTCGGCCCCTTCAGCGAGAAGTACGACAACCTGATCGGCCTGACCAGCTTGGTCGCCATGTTCATGCCGCTCCTGATCGGCTCGATCCTCGGCGGTTCGCTGCTCGCCAGGGAATATGAGACGGGGACCTTCAGGTTCACCTGGACCCAGGCGTGCGGGCGGATGCGCTGGCTGCGGGTCAAACTCGCGCTGCTCGTGACCGGGGTGACCGTCGTCGGCCTCGCGATCGGATGGCTCATCACCTGGTGGTACGGGCCGGAGGAGCGCTTCGACAACCGGTTGGAGGGGATGAACGTCTTCGACGCGATGGGGCTGATGTTCGCCGTCCATCTGCTGTTCTGCCTCGCGGTCGGAGCTTTCGCCGGCGTCGTCATCCGCCGGGTGATGCCCGCGGTCTCCGTAGCCCTCGCTGTCTCCCTGGCCGTCATCATGATCCTGACGCCAGCCCTGCGCGCGAACTACATGCCTGCGGTGGAGGGGCCGATCCAGATCGCGACCAACGAGTGGAAGCTCGACACCTGGTGGGTCGGTCCGCAGGGGCAGCGACTGACCAACGAGCAGATGGCCGAACTCGCCGACAAATCCGTATCCGCGTTGCCCGCCAAGGGCCCGGCGGGCAACGCGGCCAGGCTCCTGTGGAGCTCCCAGAACCACTACTCGCCTGTGATGAGCTACCAACCGGCGAGCCGGTTCTGGCCCTTCCAGTTCATCGAGGCGGGCTGGATGCTCGCCATCGCGATCCTGCTGGGCGCTGCCACCATCTGGCGGGTACGGCGCAGCCCCACCTGAGCTGCCCTGGACCTCGGGGGTTGTCTTCATCGCGCCACCGATAGCCGTTGCCGATGTCAGGCGTACCTCGACGGTCGCCACGGCTGGATGATCGCTGGCTCGGTTCGCTCAGATGATCACGGGCTCAATCAGGGCCCACCGTTCGTCGGATAAGTCGCTCGGGTACGGCTTGCGCTCACTTATCGGGTCATCTCAGCACGCCCAAGCCCACCGACCGGCCGTAACGCTACAAACTCACGCGATCACACTTCGCAATTCGGGCATTCGCTCGCGAAACGCCCTCTTAGATCGAGGTTAGGATCAAAGTTTCTGATTGGCCGGTCTGGGTTCGACGTTCTGATGGTCCCGGTGGTCCCGCTCGCGCTCTGCAGTGTCCCGACTGGGTTGATCGGTGTGGTTGCCGCCGTCTGGCCGACCCAGCGGGCCGGATGGACGTTCTGGCAGCGATCACACACGAGTGAAACGGGTAACGTTTACATGGTGACGTGGTCCTGGACGCCGCGGATTCGCTTCCCCTTGTTCGACACCGGGTTCGCGGCCGCGGTCACGATCGTCGGTAGTGGGCTCAGGCTGGGACCCAGTCCGTTGTCTCCCGGTCGGGGCGCGCACGCGCCCGCCATCGTCGTCGCGGGTATCGCCGGCCTGTTGCTGGCCTTCCGGCGCCGCATCCCTTTCTCGGTGGCCCTGGTGTGCTCGGTGGCCGCAGTGTTCGTCTCCCCGCTCGCGCTTCCCTTCAGCCTGTACGCCCTGGCCGTTTACGGCCGGCGTCACACTCTGCTGGGATGGGCCGCCGTCGGAGCCGTACTGCTGGTCGCCGTGGGCGTCCACCTGCACTACGCGCAGGCCGTGTGGGGGAGGGCCCCTACCTGGGCCGAGATGGTGGGCGTCGCGGTTGCGAGCGTTGGGGTGATCGTGGTGGTCCCCGTGCTGCTCGGCCTCTACCAGAAGTCGCGGCGGCGGCTGATCCAGGCGCTGGCCGAGCGGGCCGAGCGGGCCGAGGCCGAGCAGGAGATCCGGGCCGATCAGGCCCGCCTGGAAGAACGAGCCCGGCTGGCGGGGGAGATGCATGACGTGGTCACCCACCGGGTGAGCCTGATGGTGCTGCAGGCGGCGTCGCTGCGCACCCGTGCCCCCAACAAGGAGGTACTGGCTGCGGCCGAGGAGATACGAGTGATCGGCAGGCAGGCGATGAAGGAGCTGCGAGATCTCGTCGGGGTGCTCCGCTCGCAGGACCAGGTGGGGACCGCGCTCAACGACGAGGCCGACGTGCTGGACGTGTCGGCACTGGTCGCCGACTCCCGATCCGCCGGGATCGGCGTAGAGCTGGTCACCGACGGGGAGCCGTTCCCTGTGGAGTCCGCTGTACGGCGCACCGCCTACCGGATAGTGCAGGAAGCTCTCACCAACGTGCACAAGCACGCTCCCGGAGCCAGTGTCCGCATTCGGGTGCGCTATGACGCCAAGTGGATCTACATCACGGTGCGCAACACCTGCTCCGCCCGCAGGCCCGATGTCGAGCTGGGCACGGGCGGCACCGGGCTGGAGGGACTGCGCCAGCGCATCGACCTGGTCGGCGGCCACCTGCACGCCGCATCGCAGCCTGATGGCGGATTCGAGCTGGCGGCGGCGCTGCCCGCAGGCGGACGATCATGACCAAGGTGCTGATCGTCGACGACGACCGGCTGGTCTGCGCGCACCTGCGGATCATCCTGCAGGACGCGCGGGACCTGACGGTGGTGGGCGTGGCGCACGACGGGGCCGAGGCGGTGGAGTCGGTCGTACGGCTGGCCCCGGACGTCGTGCTGATGGACCTGCACATGCCGGGTGTGGACGGGCTGACCGCCACCGAGCGCATCGCACGTCTGGCCGATCCGCCCAGAGTCATCGCCCTGACCACCTTCGACCTCGACCAGTACGTGGTCCAGTTGATCGACGCGGACGCGGCCGGCTTCCTGCTCAAGGACACCCCTCCCGAAGACCTCATCGCCCTCATCCGGGTCGCCGCCCGTGGCCACACCGTTCTGTCACCGGGCCCCACCAAGCGGCTGGCCGCCGCATCCGCCCAACACCAGGCGACCCGCCGCCACGCCCAGGCGAAGATCGCCGAACTCACTGAGCGGGAACTGCAGATCCTGGCGTGCATCGGAGCAGGTCTGTCCAACGCCCAGATCGCCGAACGAGTGCACTTCAGCGAAGCCACCATCAAGACCTACGTCTCCCGGATGCTGACCAAACTCGACTGCGCCAACCGCACCCAAGCAGCCAGACTCGCGTTCCACGCCGGCCTCGACCTGAACTGACCCCTGGTTGACGCAGCGCGACATGGAGCACGAGGCCGCCGCGATCCCAGGCTCCCTTCTACTCTGGCCCGGCGCACTGCGTCAGCGGGTCGGGCTCCCTGCCTGCCCTGCCGGATCGCACTCTGCAGTCCAGGCCGGCCACTGTCATCTCATGAGGAGGCGTGCTCAAGGGCGGAATCAAGGCGTTGGGTTCGTCGACTTTGGTTGATCGGGTCGGCGACGAATGCCGATTCCGGGGGCGGGATGTCAGGCCGCAGGGTGGAGCTGTACTCAATCACCCTGGTCAAGGAGCCCGCCGATGTCGCTTGTCCCCCGCCTTTCTCCTGCCTGGAGACGTCCCCTGGCAGGTGCCGCGGCGGTAGTGAGTCTCGCTGCTGCCGCGGTCACCGTGCCGGCTTCCCCTGCCGCCGCCACATCGGGTAGGCACATCGACTGGCGTCCGTGTCCTCAGGACGCGAGTGCCGATTGCGGGACGCTCGTACTGCCCATCGACTGGGCACGTCCGGACGGGGCCACTTTCGGACTGGCCGTCGCGCGACGCAAGGCCACTAATCCGGCGGCACGCATCGGCTCACTGGTGACGAACTGGGGCGGCCCGGGCACCTCCGGTGTGGATGCGGTGGTGGGCCCGTACAAGGACGTGTTCTCACCGGCTGTCAGGGCCCGCTTCGACCTTGTCTCCTTCGACCCCCGCGGTGTCGGCCGCAGCAGCCCTGTCACCTGCGACATGGCGGTGGTCGGCCCACAGCCGACCACCGATCCGGCCACCCAGAGAGGGTACGCCGATCTGGTCGGCTACAACCGGCGTATGGCCGAGAACTGCCGCAGCCACACCGGCGCGATCTACGACCACATCGATTCCCGTAACACCGCCCGGGACGTCGACGCGCTCCGGGCGGCCCTCGGCGACCGAAAGCTCACCTACTGGGGGGTGTCGTACGGAACCCTGATCGGACAGCAATACGCCGAACTGTTCCCCGGCCGGATCCGCACGCTGGCCCTGGACAGCAACTTGGACCACAGCCAGGGGGTACGGGGCTACCTCGACACCATGGCAGCGGCAAGCGAGGACTCCTTCAACCAGTTCGCCACATGGTGCAGCGCGAGCGCGGGATGCGCCCTGCATGGAAGGGACGTCGGGGCGGTCTTCGACCAGCTGTATGCGCGAGCCGAGGCGGGCACCCTGCCCGATCCCGACGATCCGACGAGCGGCATCACCCCGCAGTACCTGCTTAATCACACCCAGCACCATTTCGCCATGATGGGATCGGACAACTGGGCTTCGCTCGCCACCATACTCGCCGCCATGAGCCGACAACCGTCACGCCCCGTAACGCCCAAGAGCGCTCCGGACGCCGGCCAGGGGCTAGGTTATGACCAGAAGGTGTTCTGCTCCGACTGGCAGCTGTCCCTCGACGGGCCGGGAGCGCTGGCAGCGGCCGAGCGCCGTCTGGCTCGGATCGCGCCGCACATGCGCCGGCAAATGCTCGCCTGGAGCGTGATGACCTCCTGCCAGGGCAAGCCGGTGACCCTCACCAATCCTCCGCACCGTTTCCGCATATCGGGGGCGCCGCCGATCCTGCTCGTCAACAACCTGCACGACCCCAACACTCCCTACGCGTTCGCCACCGATGTAGCCAGGCAGATCCCCGCCTCTGTCCTTCTCACCTACAACGGCTGGGGACACGGCAGCTACAACAGAAGCCGCTGCATCGCTGACCTGACCGACCGCTACCTCATCGACGCTCAGCCTCCTGCCCACGGCACCCGTTGCCCCGCTATCCCGCCTGTCGACACACCCCGTACTCCTTAGCGTGCCTGTACTGCTTCTCTAGTAGGGCTTGAGCTGGGAGTTCTCCGAAGGGCTACGTGGCTCGGTGCTCGGGGCGTCGAGCCACGTATCGTCCTCCGAGGGTTACTTGTCCCCTGGTGTCCGAGGTAGGAGTCCGGGGCCGGATCAATGGGACCGTCGTCCAGGTCTTGGGGACGGTCCCTGAGTCGTTGCTCTCCGCGGGACGTCGTCGAAGAACTGTTCGGCAACCTGGTTCGTCATCACAGCACCGCCAGTCCGGGCTCGGCGAGCAGGGCGGCGGTGTCGGCGAGGACCTGGGAGCCCTCGGCGCCGTCGAGCACGCGGTGGTCGAAGGAGAGCGCGAGCTGGAGGATCGATCGGGGCTCGATCCTCTCGCCCGCGGCGTCCTCGACGACCCAGGGCTGCCGACGGATGGCGCCGACGGCCAGGATCGCCGTCTCACCCGGGTTGAGGATGGGGGTGCCGGTGTCGACGCCGAAGACGCCGACGTTGGTGATTGTCGTCGAGCCGCCCGCCATCGCCTCCGGCGTGGTCTTGCCGGCGCGGGCGGTGGCAGCGAGCTCGTTGATCGCGCTGGCGAGGTCGAGCAGGCCGAGGGTGTGCGCGCCCTTGATGTTCGGCACCATCAGGCCACGTGGAGTGGCGACGGCGAGGCCGAGGTTGATGCCGGAGGGGACGACGATCTCCTGGGCGGCCTCGTCCCAGCGCGCGGTCGCCATCGGGATCCGGGCCAGGGCGCGGAGGTAGGCACGGGCGACGAACGCCAGGGGTGTGAGCTTGGTGTCGCGGAACTCGCGGCGTCGCTGGACCAGCTCGCGCAGCTCCAGGGTCTTCGTCACATCGACGGTGATGAACTCGGTCACGTGCGGTGCGGTGAAGGCGGAGGCGACCATCGCGGCCGCGGTGTGCTTGCGCACCCCCTTGATCGGGATCCGGGTCTCCGAGCCGATGGCCATGGCCGGGGCCGGCTCCGCCGACGTGGGGCGAACGCCGGACTCCGAGGCACGCAGTACGTCGGCACGTAGGACGGTCCCGTCCGGGCCGGTCGGCGCGACCGCGGCGAGGTCCACCCCGAGGGCCTTCGCCAGCTTGCGGACCGGAGGCTTGGCCCGCGGCCTGTCCCGGCCGGGAGCGGCGGATGGCGTGGCTGCGGGGGCGGCCGCGCCGCTTGGGGCGGCGCCACGGCGACGCCGGCTGCGGACGACGTCCCTGGCGCCGTAGCCCACCAGCAGCTTGGGCTCCGGCCCGCCGGCCTCGCCCTCGGCGGGATCGGCCGGAGCGGCTGCCTGTGCGTCGCGGGTGCGGATGGCGATGATCGGCGAGCCGACGGCCACGGTCTCGCCCTCGGCGGCGAGCAGCTCGACGACCTTGCCGGCGTACGGCGAGGGCAGCTCGACCACGGACTTGGCGGTCTCGATGTCGACGATGATCTGGTTGACGGTGACTGTGTCGCCGACGGCGACATGCCAGGTGACGATGGCGGCCTCGGTGAGGCCCTCACCGACATCGGGCAGCAGAAAGGTCTGTGCAGTCGCGGTGGTCAAGGTGTGCTCCTGCGGGCGGAACGGATGGGGCCGTCTCGGGATGGTGTCAGTGGCTCAGGCTGAGGTCGCAGGCCTCAAGGATCCGGTCGATGTTCGGCAGCCAGTCCTCCTCAAGGCGGCTCGCCGGGTACGGCGTGTCGTAGCCGGTGACGCGCAGGATCGGCGCCTCGAGCTCGTAGAACGCCTGGGCCTGCACTCGGGTGGCGAGCTCGCCGCCGATGCCGCAGGTCTGGGAGGCTTCGTGGGCGATGACGAGGCGGCCGGTCCGCCGTACGGACTCGACGACCGTGGCGTCGTCGATGGGCGAGAGGGAGCGCAGGTCGATGACCTCGACCTCGCATCCTTCCTCCGCCAGCACCTCGGCGGCCTTGGTCGCGACCGGCACCAGGGCGCCGTAGGTGACCAGGCTCAGGGCGTCCCCGGGCCGCACGATCCGGGCGCGCTCCATGTCGAGCGACGGGGCTGACAGGTCGACGTCGCCCTTGGACCAGTAGGACCGCTTGGGCTCGAGGAAGATGACCGGGTCGTTGCACCGGATCGCCTGGCCGAGCAAGTCGTAGGCCTCCTGTGCGTCGGACGGGCAGAGCACGCGCAGTCCGGGGGTGTGCGCGAAGTAGGCCTCGGGCGACTCACTGTGGTGCTCGATCGCACCGATGCCGCCGCCGACGGGGATGCGGATGACGACGGGGAGCGAGATCTGGCCCTCGGAGCGGTGGCGGTACTTCGCGAGCTGGGTGACGATCTGGTTCATCGCCGGGAAGACGAAGCCGTCGAACTGGATCTCGCACACCGGCCGGTACCCGGCCAGGGCAAGACCGATCGCACTGCCGACGATGCCGGCCTCGCCCAGGGGTGAGGTGACGACGCGGTCGTCGCCGAAGTCCTTCTGCAGGCCGTCGGTGATGCGGAAGACGCCGCCGAGCCGGCCGATGTCCTCGCCGATGAGGATTACCTTGTCGTCGGCCTTCATCGCGTCGCGCAGGCTCGCGTTGAGGGCGTGTGCCATTGCGGTGCTCACGCGTGGTCTCCTTCGGCTGTGGCCACGAAGGCCAGGTGCTCGTCCATCTGCCGCTTGAGGTCGCGTGGCATGCTCTCGAGGGTGTGGAGGAACGGGTCGCCCGCCGCGGGCACGGGGAGGGCCCGGCAGCCGCTGCGTAGACGCTCGGCCAGCTCCTCCTCCTCACGGGCCAGGTCGGCCAGGAACGCCTCGTCGATCTGCGGCGAGCAGTCACCGCTGGTCAGGAGGGCACGGAGCCGGTCGATCGGGTCGCGGGCCGCCCACTCGTCGTTCTCCGAGCCAGCCCGATAGCGCAGGTCGTCGTCCGACGTGGTGTGGGGGTTCCGGCGGTAGGTGACCGCCTCGATCAGGGTCGGGCCGCCACCGGCGCGGGCGTTCGCAAGCGCCGCCTGGGTCACTGCGTGGCAGGCGATGACGTCGTTTCCGTCGACCCGCACGCCCGGGAAGCCGAAGCCCCGGGCGCGCTCGGCCGCCGGAACGCGGCTCTGCACGGAGAAGGGCGCCGAGATCGCCCACTGGTTGTTCTGGCAGAAGAACACCACCGGCAGGCTCTGCGCGGCGGCCCACACGAACGCCTCGTTGGTCTCGCCCTCGCTGAGCGCTCCGTCGCCGAGGAAGACCAGTACCGCTCGATCCCGGTCGGGGTCGCCGGTGCCGACGTCGCCGTCACGCACGATGCCCATCGCGTAGCCGACGGCATGCAGGGTCTGGGCGCCGATGACCAGGGTGTACAGGTTGAAGTTGCGCTCCCGCGGGTCCCAGCCGCCCATCGTGGTGCCGCGGAAGAGCCCCAGCAGCTGGACCGGGTCGACGCCGAAGCACCAGGCCACCGCGTGCTCGCGGTAGGTAGGAAACACCACATCCTGCGTCCGCAGCGCGGAACCCGCGCCGACCTGGGCACCCTCCTGGCCCAGCATCGAGGGCCACAGCCCGAGCTCACCCTGCCGCTGCAGCGCGATCGCCTCGGTGTCGACGCGGCGGGCCAGGACCATGTCGCGGTAGGCGGCCTGCAGGTCCAGGGCGTCGGCGCCGGCCGGGATGCGGTCGTCCTGGCGCAGTTTGCCCGCTGCGTCGAGGACCGACCATGGCTCGGTCGTTGGAGTCGCGGAGGTCATGGTGCTCCCTGAATCGTCGTGCGGAGCACTCTCGCAACAGCTGAATCCCGGACGCAATCAATGAGCGCAAGATGCGCGCAAAACGCTGATACTGTGCGTCTATCTCACTGCAATCCGCAAGAATTGCGTGCATTGCGGCACATTCTTTCGCACTCCGAGAGGCGTGATGGACAGCATCGACCGACAGATCCTGGAGCTTCTCCGCACCAACGCGCGCATGCCGGTCAGCGAGATCGCGCGACGCGTCGGCTTGTCCGGAGCTCCCGTCTCGCGGCGCATCGAGCGGCTGGAGGCGGAGGGGGTCATCCAGGGCTACGTCGCGCTCGTCAGCGAAGAAGCGGTGGGCGAACTCGACGCCTTCACCGAGATCCGCCTCACAGGGGACACCGACACCCGGGAGATCGAGGAGATCGCGCGTCAGGTCCCGGAGGTCCAGCAGTACTACACGATCGCCGGCGACCCGGACGCCCTCGTGCGGTTCCGGGTCCGCAACGTCGATCACCTGCAGCAGGTCGTCAACGCCATCCGGCGCACGGGGATCGTGGCCGGCACCAAGACGCTCATCGTCATGTCGACGTGGGACCGCACCCGCACCCTGGACTGAGGGTGCGGCTAGAGGTACAGCCGCGGGAGGATGGGAGATGGCCACTCGAGCGACTGTCGGCGGGTTGCGACGCCTGGTCACGGCGTTGTCCAGCGCTGAGGCTCTGATCGAACGAACGGTCCGCGATGTTCGGGCCGATGTGCCGGCCTACGAGGCGGTCCCGACCGCTTCTGTGATCGCGAGCGTCGAGCGAAACCGGGCATTGGCATCCCGGGTCCTCGCTGAGGGTGTCGTCCCGCCGAGCAGGGACATCTGGGAGGCGGAGCTGTCGACCTCGGAACGGCTCCACCAAGGTGTCGAGATCCAGGACATCATGGGTGGGTTTCGGGTGGTGATCGCCTGCATCCAGGGGTGGGTCGTCGACAACGCATCGGCCCACGGGGTGGACGCGACCGAGACACTGCGTCTGTCCCAGCTCCTGTGGCGGCTCAGCGATGCCTTCTCTGCGCGTGCTGCCATGACCTACCGCCAAGAGGGAATCGCTGGAGCCCTTGCCGACGAGCAGCGGCGCGCCCAGTGGGTGCTGGGCCTGCTGGCAGGCACACTCGAGCCGCCCCAGCTCCAGGAGGGGTGTGCCAGGTACGGGCTGAGCCGAGACACCCGGTTCCACGCTGTCTGCACACAGCAGCTGCCCGACAGCGACCTCGCGCGGGTGCGCGAAGAGCTGACCCGCTCGGCCACACCGAACGCCTACGGACCGCACCGACGCGCCGCGATTCTTGTACCAGCCGAAGGACGCCTCGTCGGACTCGCAGCTACGCCGCCCGTCGGATCAACTGTCGTCGTGGCCGTTGGACCGGCGGCGGAGGTCGAGGAGCTGCCGTCGTCCTTCGCCGTAGCCGAACAGGTCCTCATGGCCGCAGGCCTCTACACCGACCGCGGGGTGCACACAGTCGAGACGGTCACGTGGCGAATCGCCGTACCGGTGCACCGTGAGGTGAGCGAAGTCCTCCTCGCCCGCTATATCGAGCCGTTGCGCGAGCAAGGACCTTTTGGCGAGCTGGTTCTGGATGCACTCGACGCCTGGCTCGGCCACGCGCGGAGCATCCCGCGAGCCGCGGCCAGCATCCCCGTCCACGTCAACACGCTGCGCTACCGACTGGCCCGCTTCGAGAAGCTGGTCGGCTGCTCGCTCGAAGACACCGACACCATCCTCGAGTTGTCCTGGGCGCTTCTCGCGAGAAAGACAGCGTCGTAGCCAGCTACGAAGGGCAGCCAGCGGGATTGGGCGGACGACCGTAGTGCGACGGCTCCGGGAAGTCCTACGTTGTTCTGGTTCCCAATGCTCGCGTGCGGGAACGCCTCGTCAAGCCCGCTCGACAGGGCGGTCACGCTCTCCTGGAGCCTCAATGACAGAGCACGCCTCCGGTCGGAAAGCCCTTCCTCTTCGCCATCTCGCCTCCTTCTGTCGTCCCCCGGCGCTTCGGCGACGGCTCGTGGGTCGCTGAGTTAATTGGAAGGGGATACCGGCTGATGAGTACCAGCGTCTGGATCGCAGGTGTGGGCATGACGCCCTTCGGCATCCATTCGGACAAGACGGTCAATGAGTTGGTCCGTTGGGCAGTGAACGACGCCATCTCCGACGCGGGAGCGTCGTCCGTCAACAGCGTCGACGCCGCCTTCTTCGGCACAGCCACGCAGGGTTTCCTGCAGGGCCAGGTCATGATCGCCGGCCAGATCGCCCTGCGTGAGGCAGGCCTGCAAGCCATTCCCGTGTTCAACATCGAGAACGCGTGCGCCACCGGAGCGAGTGCCTTCACGCTGGCGGTGAACCACATCCGAGCGGGCGCCGGAGACGTTGTGCTCGTCGTGGGCGTCGAGAAGATGCACATCGGCAACCCTGAGCGGTCGATGGCGGTTTTCGACACCGCATACAACGTGGCAGATCCCGAGGCCCTGACCAGGACGCTCAAGGAGCTCGGCGGCGAGGTCGACGAGCCGAACCTCGGCCACCGGTCGATCTTCATGGACATTTATGCCGCCATGGCCCGCAACCATATGCGCCTGCACGGCACCACGCCCGAACAGATCGCCGCGGTCGCGGCCAAGAACCACAACCACGCAGCGGACAATCCGCGCGCGCACTACCGCGAACCGATGACCGTCGAGCAGGTACTGGGCGCGCGGAAGCTCTCCCATCCGCTGACCGTCCCCATGTGTGCCCCGCTCACTGATGGCGCCGCCGCGATCGTCGTCTGCAGCGATGAGGGGATACGCCGTATTGGAGCGCGCCGAGGCGTGGAGGTGCTGGCTGCGGTCGTCGGCACCGGGACCGATCGGGATATCACCATCTTTGACGGGCATCTAAGTCAGCGCGTCTGCGTCCAGGCATACGAGGCAGCCGGCGTAGGCGCCGGCGACGTTGACGTGGCCGAGGTGCACGACGCCACCGCGTTCGCGGAGATCCTGCAGACCGAGATGCTCGGCCTGGTTCCCCGGGGCGAGGGAGGGCCCTGCGCCGAGCGCGGCGAGACCTCCTTGGGCGGCCGAATCCCGGTCAATACCTCCGGTGGACTTGAGTCCAAGGGTCATCCCATCGGCGCGAGTGGACTGGGCCAGATCTTCGAGTTGACCGAGCAACTCCGTGGCGCCGCCGGCAACCGACAGGTAGAGAACGCCCGTATCGCCCTCGCCGAGAATGGCGGCGGGTTCCACCGTGGCGAGGAAGCGGTCACCTCCGTCGTCATCCTTGGAAAGGCCTGACCCATGGCGATCATTGACTTCTTCGATCGCGGACGGCGTATCAACCCTCACGGCGTCGCCTATCGGGACACCGTCAGCACCTGGACCTTTGATCAGGCGGGAGCCATGTCCTGCCGCATCGCCCACGCGCTACTTGCGGCGGGCGCGCGCACCGAGACCAAGGTGGCCGTGCTTTCGCCCAACGACCCCCTCGCATGGATCTGCGTGCTCGGACTCTGGCGGGCCGGCGCGGCCTGGGTGCCGCTCAACCCAAGCCATCCTGTCGACGACAACGTCGTACTCATCAACCGGCTCGACGTGGAGATCCTGTTCTACGCACCCGCGCTGGCCGACGAGGTCGAGCGGATGCGGAGCCGGCTCCCGGGCATCAAGACCTGGGTGGCGCTCGGTGCGGGCACCGGGGACCCAGCGCTTGCGGACTGGACCGCCGGTCATCCCGATACCAGCCCCGCGGTCCGCTACGACATGGACGACGTCATCGCCATCGCACCGACCGGCGGCACGACCGGTACGCCCAAAGGCGTGATGAACACCCATCGCAGCTTCTCGACCATGGTCGCCCATCAGATGATGGCGCTCACCTATCCCGCCGACGCCCCCATCGTGAATCTCGCCGCCGCCCCGATGACTCATACGTCTGGCTTGTTCAGTCTCCAGGCGAGCGCGCGCGGCGGCACGGTGGTCGTCGTGCCCGGAGCGACTCCCGACCACGTCCTCGACGCCATCGAGGAACACGGCGTCACCGAGCTGTTCCTGCCGCCGACAGCGGTCTACCGCCTCCTCGAACGGCTGGACCAGCGCCCGGCTGACACCGCAACACTGCGCTACCTCATGTACGCCGCTGCGCCGATGTCGGTCGAGAAACTACGCCAAGGCATTGAACGCCTGGGGCCCGTCTTCATCGAGTGCTACGGGCAGATGGAGGCACCGGCGGCGATCAGCTTCCTGCGCCCCGACGAGCACCTCATCGCCGGCGAGATCGCGCCGCCGGCCAGGCTCTCTTCTTGCGGACGTCCGTACCCCCTGGTCACCGTGGCGATCATTGATCCCGAGACAGGTGCGATGGTCGGGCCGGGTGTCACCGGCGAGATTTGCGTTCGCGGTGACCTACTGATGAAGGGGTATTACAAGGACCCTGATCGCACCGCCGAAGCAATCGTCGACGGCTGGCTGCATACAGGTGACCTGGGGGACATGGACGAGGCGGGCTACCTGCACCTCACCGACCGCAGCCGCGACGTGATCATCTCCGGCGGATTCAACGTCTACCCGGGAGAGGTCGAACAGGTGCTCTGGGGTCATCCCGCCATCCGCGACTGTGCCGTCGTCGGCGCTCCACATGACGACTGGGGCGAGGTGGTCACTGCGGTCGTCGAACTGAACGCAGGTGCGGAGGTCGACGGCGCTGAGCTCATCGCGTTGTGTCGGCAGCGGCTCGGCCCCGTTCGGGCCCCTAAGCAGGTGTTCTTCGTCGACCAGCTACCACGCAGTCCCAACGGCAAGGTCCTCAAGAAGGATGTACGGGCGGGTTTCTGGGCGGACCGCGGGACAAGGATTTGACCATGGCGTGAGCCGCTGCATCGTCCCAGTGGGGCCGGTGAAGGCGCCGACGTGGAGCCGGTCGAGTTCGCGGCGGCCGCGCCGGCGCCCGCACCGATGAGGCGAACAGGGCGGGCGCCGTCTACAGCCGCTCAGTAGCCGGAGCTGAGCGGCTGTGGCTTCGCCCCCGCCACCACCCGCTGCCGGATCTCACCGAGCCGCTCCACGACCAGCCGCACCTCGTCACCGTGCCGCAGCCAGCCCCGGAACCCCGCCGGGTCCTTTGCGAAGTGCTCGTAGAGGCATCCGGTCGGCACGGTGCCGGAGCCGATGACGTCTCCCGGCCGCAACGTCGTCCCGCGCGACGTGTAGGTGATCATGTCGGGGAAGCCCCAGTCGATCGTGTCCCAGCGGCCCTCGCTCACCAGCTCGCCGTTGACGTAGCCGGTCATGCCGAGATCGAACGCGTTACGGCTGCGGAAGGGCTCGATCTCGTCGGGGGTGACGAGCATGGGGCCCAACGTGGTCGCCCCATCCTTGCCCTTCGCCGGGCCCAGCCGCAGCTCCATCTCGTTGATCTGCAGGTCGCGGGCGCTCCAGTCGCCCAGCAGCATGTAGCCCGCGATGTGCGACTCGGCCTCGTCGAGCGGGATGTTCGAGCCCGTCCGGCCGATCACCGCGGCGATCTCCAGTTCGTAGTCGAACTGCTCACTGCCGGGCGGGATCGCGACGTCGTCGTACGGGCCGACGACGGCGGCGGGGTTGGAGAAGTAGAACGCCGGGAACTGGTGGTTGCGCTCATCCACCGGGCTGTCCGCGGCTCCCTGGCAGTTGCGCAGGTGCTGGAGGTATCCGGTGCAGTCGCGGATGGCGCGCGGCTGCAGGGGAGCGCGCAGTGTGAGCCCGGCGAGCGGCAGCGTCTCGCTCGGGGTCTGCTCCGCCGCGGCGGTGAGGGTGCCGGCGTCGAGCAGGTCGAGCAGCGAGACGCCGGACTCCAGGCCGTGCACCTGATCGCCGACGACCAGGCCGACCCGGTCGTCGCCGGTGGGCGAGGCGTAGGTGACGAAGCGCATCAGGCGTTTCCCTCCCCGATGCCGACCGCTGTGGCGAGAGCGGGGAAGCCTTCGAGCGCGGCGATGCGGCCGAGCACGAGGAAGTTCCCCTCCCTCGGCATGTCCGGGTCAAGCTGCTGGTAGACGTTGATGACGTTCTGCGCGAACCTGCCGTGCTCCGGCAGCTCCGCGTACTTGCCGAGATCGATGGACGCGATCGCGGCGTCGACGTCCAGACCGTCCTCGAATCGCTTGCGTGCCTCGGCCTCGATGAACACCAGGTATTCCCGCATGGCGGAGACCTCGGTCTTGCCGGACACCGGTCCGTGCCCCGGCACGATGGTCGTGACGTCCATGTCGAGGATCAGGTCGAGCGCGGAGATCCAGCGCTCGATCGGACCGGCCCATGCGATCGGGGTGCCGCCGACGAACAGGATGTCGCCCGCGTAGAGCAGCTTCGCGTCGGGGACGAGCACGAGCGTGTCCCCCGGCGTGTGGGCGGGCCCGACCTGGATGAGCCGGACCTCGCGGCCGCCCACGTCGAGGCTCAGCTCCTCCTCGAAGGTGCGATCCGGGCCGGTGACGGTGATCCCCTCGAACGTGAACGACCCGAAGACGTGCCGTGCGAAATCACCCGCCGCGCCGGGCGACTTCAGGGTGGCCACCACCTGGTCGACGGCCTCCTGCGTCATGAGCGCCGCGGCCGCCGCCGACGCGACGATCTCCACGCCCCGCGCCGCGACCAGCTCGTTGCCGAAGACGTGGTCGCCGTCGGAATGCGTGTTCACCAGTGTCCCCAGGGGGTACTGCGCGAGCACGGGAGCGAGGCCGTCGAGCATCTCCCTGGTGAGCGCGAGGTCGACGAGCGTGTCGACCATCAGCGACGTGCCGGAGCCGGTGATCAGACCCGAGTTGCTCCAGCCCCAGCTGCCGTCGGGCAGCAGCCACGCATGGCAGCCGTCCCCGAGGTCGTGCAGGCCCTTGCGATAGTCCAAGCTCATGAAACGCCCTCTTTCGTGATCAGCGCCCGTGATCGGTGCGTCGGGAAGTGCTCGACTGGAGCCGGGGAATTGGGTCGAATTTCGGCGCTTTTCAGATCTATAATGCCGATTTCTGGATTTCTACGTGTGCATGGAGGATGCTGTCAAGGTGCCTGGACGAGAACGCCGCCGTGAGCTCGACGAGCTCGACAGAGCCCTTGTCGCCGCGCTGCGGGAGGACGGGAGGGCGCCGAACGTCGAGTTGGCCCGGATCGCCGGGACGTCCGAGAAGACCGTCCGGACCCGCATCGCCCGCCTGATCTCGGAGTTCGGGCTGACCATCACCGCCACGCTGCCCGAGCAGGGCCGGCGCAGCCGCATGGTCTACCTGCTGCACACCGAGCCGGGCAGCCGGTTCGAGGTCGCCGAGTTCCTCGCCGCGCGCGCCGAGGTCACGCGGGTCGAGCTGACGACCGGCTCGGCCGACGTGCTGGTCACCGCATCGTTCCCGGACGACGCCGCGGCCTTGCGGTTCCAGGTGCAGACCGTGGAGGCGCACCCCGGGGTCCGCTCCGTGTCCTCGTGCCACCTGATCGGCGAGGTCGGCGGCACCGGTCACGGCGCGGGGGAGAGCGGGCCGCGGGTCGACACCGAAGCGCTCGCGGCGCTGATCATCGGCCCGCCGCGCTACGCCGACTTCGAGGGGCTCGCCGGCTCCATCTGTGACGCCGTCACGAAGGGCCTGGGCGCCGACCGCGCCATGGTCGTCACCAGTCCGCCCGACCTGCCGCGCACTGCGGGGAACTGGTACGCCCGGGGCATCTCCGAGCGCTACCTCGACAGGTGGCAGCGCCTTGTCCAGGACCGGCGCACCCAGGGCCCCATCCGACGCGTGTGGGACACCCGCTTGCACGTCTTCGTCTCGGACGCGCGCAGCGACCCCTTGGTGGCCGACGCTCACGACCTCGTCCGGCAGGAGGGCTACATCAGTCTGCTGACCCTCCCCGTCCTCTACGGGGCGTCGCTCGTCGCGACGATCAGCATGTACTACGACCGCCTGACGGCGCTGGACGACGAGTACATCGCCACCGCGCAGGGTGTCGCCGACCATTTCGCCGTCGCCATGGCTCGTGTCCTCGGTCTCGCGCCCGCCCCGCCGAGGGGCTCGCGACCGGCGGCGCAGGGCGGCGCGACCTGGGCCGTCGGCCGCGATGGCATGGCAAAGCCGACGCCGAAACCCGTCAACGTCATGGGCGCCACCCGCACGCCATAGTCTGTGTCACCGCCTGCCATCAGCCAGCTGAGCACCCCGAGCGCACCGATGACCAGACCGGCCGTCATCGGCACGTGCGGACCAGTGCGCACGGCGGCCCGGCCGCCAGCGGGGAGGCGATCATCGGCATTGTCGCCATCGGCAGCAGCGCGACGCCGGTCAGGAGCGCGCTGAGGTGATGCACCTGCTGGAAGTACAGCGGGACGATGAACAGCAGCCCGTAGAAGCCGAAATTGAGCACGCCGATCAGCGCCGAAGCAGAGCTGCCGGGAGCCGAACAGCTCAAGGGGCAGCATCGGCGCGCGTGCCTGGCGTTCGAGGAGCAGGAACGCCGCCAGCGCGAGCGCGAACACGGCGAAGCCCCCGAGCACGACGGGCGAGGTCCAGCCTTCCGGCCCCGCCTCGATCAGTGCCGCGGTCAGCACGGCCAGGCACAGTACACCGCTCGGTCATGGCCGGACCTTCGGGCGCACAAGGTGTCAGCCGCGGGCCGGCATGTGCTTCTGGAACCAGTCCACGACGCGGGTACTGAAGTCGATCAGAGCCGGAAAGGCACGGACGCCGTGGCCTTCCTGCGGGTAGATCGCGAGCTGGGACTCGACCCCGTGCTCGAGCAGCGCCTGGTGGAACTCCTGGGCCTGCGTCGGGGGCGTGCAGCGGTCCAGAGCGCCGGCGATGTTCAGGCACGGGGTGCGCGCCTTGCCGGCGTGGGTGACGGGGCTCCTGGAGTGGAACTTGTCGCCGGGGACTTCTGGGTTCCCGTCGAGGAACAACGCGTCGAAGTAGGGGATGTTGCTGGTGAAGTGCTGGCTGTACCAGTCCGTCACGGGTGAGACCGGTACGGCGGCGGCCCAGCGCCGGTCCTGGGTGACCAGCCACGAGGACATGTAGCCGCCGTACGACCCGCCGATGAGGCCGACCCTGGTCGGGTCCACGATTCCGCGCTCGACGAGAGCGTCGATCGCGGACGTGAAGTCGGCCGTGTCCTCGCCGCCCATCTCCCCGAACACCAGCCGGGCGAAGTCCTGCCCGCGGCCGGAGCTGCCCCGCGGGTTGGGGTTGAGGACGGCGTACCCCTGGGCCACCAGCAGCGGGGTACAGGGGGAGAACATCGACCACATGTTCCGGTAGGCCCACACCGGGCCACCGTGGATGTTCACCACGAGCGGGAAGGGCCCGTCCCCGGCGGGGAGGCACAGGATCCCCTCGATTCGCAGCCCGTCCGGTGCGGACCAGGTGACCGTCTCGGCCTTGCCCGCGACCGAGAGCAGGTACTCGGTGCCCGAGTGTCCGATCCCCGCGAGCTCGACCCGCTCCTCACCCAGCACCACGACCCGTTGCGGCATCGAGTAGCCGTCCTCGACGAGCACCACGCGGCCGTCGGCGGACCAGGCCGCCTCCGGGTAGCGCGTGCCGCAGCTGGTGTCCGTGCTCGACCACAGCTCGGTCATCTTCCCGGTCACCGCGTCGTACACCGCGGCGACGGTCTCCATGCCGCGGATCCCCAGGATTCCCAGGCGATCCGCATCGATCCACTGGGTCGAGGTGACATCCACCCCGCCGGTGTCGACCCGCTCGAAGGCAGCACCGGGAGCGCTCACCAGCAGGTCACCCGCGACAACCCCACGGTCGCTGCACACCGCCTCGACCACCGCCAACCGTCCCCCGGAAGGCGAGGCCGCGGGCCAGCCCAGCTGCACCTCGGAGCGGGCCAGTTCGGTGACCGCCCCGTCGAGGCCCAGGCGGGAGAGCACGGCCGTGTACCAGGCAGCCTCGTCCGGAGCGGGGCTGGTGACCGCGACGACCGCGTCGGGGCCGAGCCAGGCCGCCTCCCAGGTGTTGAGCCCCTCCGGCGACAGCCTGGTGGTCGTACCTGCCGCGAGGTCGTGAATCCACAACGACCGCCACGACTCCTTCGTCACGCCGATCTCGACGCGCGGGTGCCAGTCCGGCAGCTCCTCCTTCGGCTTGTACGTCGTGCCGCTCCCCTGATCACTGGCCAGATCGGCGCCGAGCCCCGCCACCCCGAGCAGCACCTTCGTGCCGTCCGGCGACCAGGAGCAGTACTCCACCGTCCCGGCGGGCACGGCCGGGGTCGCCTCCGCCTCACCGAGCTGACCGGTGCGTAGCAGGTAGAGCTGGAACCGGCCTGCCTCCGTGCGGTCCGACAGGAATGCCACCGTCGCACCGTCCGGGGAGAAGCGCGGTTGCCGCGAGGAGCCGGACGGTCCCGTCAGCGGCCGCAGGTCCAGACCGTCGACCAGGAAGCAGGCCTGGCGCGGAAGGCCGGCCAGCTCGTCGTACACGAGGCCGGTCACGGCGATCCGCGACCCGTCGGCGGAGCAGGACGGCTCCAGCAGCTTGTGCGGCCGTCCCATCACCGGCTCGTGCAACCGCCGGAAGTGCTCTTCGACCAGGTCCCAGGTGGCGCTGCCGCGCACGTCGCTACCGCTCATGGGCGGGACCCTACGCGGTGGGGCGGTCCATCTCCTATCGACTCAGGTCGGAAACCGGAGGGCTTGGACTCTACGGGTGTCGAGGGATGGTGATCGCAGCGTGGAAGGCCGCGCACCTCCGGTAAGATATGTAGCCAAATCGAAAGGGATTGGAATGAGCAAACGCGCAGCCGGTGGGTCGGATTCGCGGGCGATCCCGAGCGATCTGCGCACGCAGCTGGTAGAACGAGCCGGGGTGATGTTTCGGCTCAACGGGTTTGCCGGAACCAGCGTCGACGCGATAGGCGCCGAGCTCGGCGTCTCGGGGCCGGCACTTTACTATCACTTCGGCTCGAAGGCCGATCTGCTATTCGAATGCCTGCGTATGCCCATGGTGGAACAGATCGCCCGCTGCCAACAGGCCACTCTCGCCGAACCTCCCGAGAGGCAGTTGCCGAAGTTCGTCGAAACCCACGTTCAATGCGTGCTTGCTCAACCTTATGTTCGCGAGCTTCGCGGAAACTCCGCGGTCAGCATGGGAGTTCTGGTCGAGTCGCTTCCCCCGCCGCAGGGACGCGAGGTCCGGTCCTTGATGCACCAGCACGTGACGGATCTGAAGCAGATCATTGCGTCCGGCATGGCCAAAGGTGTGTTCCGGGTCGTTGACCCGACGGCGGTGTCGTTCGCGATCCTCGGGATGGCCGACAACGTGATGTGGGTTCGGCCGGATGGCCCCCTGACAAAAGATTCGGTCGCGCGGATGTACGGCGACCTGGCGCTCGCGATGGTGGCGAACGTCAAGGGCTGACTCGGTCAGCGGACGCCCTGGCGCCTTACGACGATCCAAGCCACGCGTCCAGGTCGAGTGGCGCGACCAACCGCGATGGCAGTTCATCGTCGAGCTTCTCCAGTGTCCAGCGGCCGCGGCTCCACAGTTCGTGGACGATGGTCGGCAGCGAGGAGATGATCAGACGTTCGCCTGTGATGTGGAAGACCTGGCCGTTTGCCCGGCACCGCTCATCGGCAAGCCAGGCGACGAGCGGGGAGACATTGGCCGGGTCCATCTGATCGAAGCCTGCAGCGGCGTTATCGGGTGCTGTCTGCGTCGCGCCTGACTCCGTGATCCTTGTCCGTCCGCCGGGCGAAACGACATTCGATCGGACGCCGTATTGCTGGGCTTCCAGGGTGACAACGCGCGAGAGCGCGAGCACACCCAATTTCGCGGTGGCGTAGTTGGCCTGCCCGAAATTGCCTGCGAGTCCGGCCACGGAACTGGTCATGATGACGGAGGAGTCGGCCGGGTTTCCGGCCTTGGCGCGTTGCCGCCAGTAGGCCACCGCGTGTCGGGTTGGTGCGGCGTGTCCTTTGACGTGAACGCGGATCACGTCGTCCCAGTCGGCTTCGGTCATATTGGCAAGTGACCGGTCGCGGATGATGCCGGCGTTGTTGACCAGAATGTCGAGGTCACCGAAGGACTCGACAGCCATCTGAATCAGATCGGCTGCTTGAGACCAGTCCGATACGTCGTGGCCGCTGGCGACGGCTTTTCCGCCGAGGTCGCGAATCGTCTGGACGACGTCCTGGGCCGGTGTCGGGTCCGCTCCGGCGCCGTGTACGTCTCCGCCGAGGTCGTTCACGACGACGTTCGCCCCCTGTGCGGCGAGTTCGAACGCGTGCGCGCGGCCGAGACCCCGCCCGGCGCCGGTCACGATCGCGGTTCGGCCGTTGAGACGTGTCATCGCGGAATCCATCCTTCGTCGTTCCAGCGGTTGTTGCTTAACGATGGTTAAGACCAATGCACGATGGCGTATCAAGAGCCGCTCGGTCAATAGCCCACAACCCCGCTGGTAGGTCGCGTTCACCTCCTGTTCGGGGCCTTGACTTCTAACGATCGTTAAGGTTCACTGCGGCGTAGCTCGGCGAGGCGCCAAAAGTGGCTGGGGGATCGCTTGAGCTGAGGAGATCGCATGAGAGGCATGTTCATGTCCGTGAAATTCTCGGTTCGACTGGCCGCTGCGACTGCTGTCGTCACTCTGGCCTGCGTAGCCTGTTCGAACGGGTCGACCAGCGACGGAGCGAAGGGCGGGGGGTCCGAGCTCGCGGCGCCCGGCGGCACCGTCACCTACCGGATGGCAGGCGCACCCGATTCGCTCGATCCGTTCAAGACCGTGACCGGCACGTCCACCCCGATCACCTACGCGACGTACGACACGCTGGTGCAGTACAACCCGAAGACCAAGGCCTACATCGGCGTGGTCGCCAAGTCCTGGGAGGTCACTCCCGCATCGATCAAGTTTCAACTGCGGTCTGACGTCAAATGCCGAGATGGCTCGGCATTGACTCCGACCGACATCGCCGCGTCTCTCCGGGCCTACATGGACCCCAAGACCGGCTCCCCCTACGCGACGCGCTGGCTGGGGAGGGCACCTTTGACCTTCACCGCAGACGACGCCGGCTCCACCCTGACCATCACCGCGGCCAAGCCGTTCGGCGCGCTGCTCGCCGGTCTCAAGATGGTGCCACTGGTGTGCCCGGCCGGGCTCAAGGACAGAGCGAAGCTGGCATCGGGCGCGGAGGGCTCAGGTCCCTATGAACTCGCGGACAGCAAGCCGGGGATCTCCTACACGCTCAAGTTGCGGGACGACTACACCTGGGGACCCAACGGAATGACGTCGGGAGCGCCGGGCGTGCCGGAGACCATCATCCTGAAGGTCATCAACAGTGACGCCACCGCGGCGAACGAGCTGCTCGCCGGCACCGTCGACGTCTCCGGGCTCGGCGGTGTCGACGCACAGCGTGTCCAGGGCAACAAGTCCATCGCCAAGACCGTCGTCGCCACCCAGGGACAGTGGTCCGTGGTCGGCAACATGGAGGCCGGTCACGTGACGGCGGACCCGGAGGTGCGACACGCACTGTTCCAGGCGATCGACCGGAGGGCCCTGCTTCTCGCCTACCTCGGTGCCACGGCGTCCGACGTCGAGCTGGGGACGAGCGTCCTGCCGCCGAACATGCCGGGGTACGACGAAAGCACCAAGGGGCTCGTACCCGAGTTCTCGCCGGACGCGGCGAAGGCCACGCTGTCGGCAGCCGGATGGACCGAGTCCGGCGGGCAGTGGACCAAGGATGGCAAGGTCCTGCAGGTGCGCGTCATCGGTGTCGCCGGGTGGGGGAACGCGAACGAATATCTCGCCTCGCAGCTCAAGAACATCGGCGTTGACGTCAAGCTCTCCGTCACCGACGACAACGGGTGGCTCGCCGACCTGTCGGGCGGAAACTACGACATCACGATCTTTCCGATCGACAACTCCATCGAGGCGCCGACCGGCGTGATGCCGTTCTACGTCGGCGCGCTCCCGCCGACCGGCACGAACTTCATTCGCAACAGTGACGCCGAACTGTCCGCGCTGGCCGACAAGGCGTCGGCCTCGGTCGGGGCCGAGGCGGACAAGCTCTGGGCATCCGTCCAGACGAAGCTGCTCCGCGGCTACGACCTGCTGCCGTGGCAGGTGCCGGTCACGTCCGTCTACTCGTCCTCGGACGTCACTCTGCTGGTCAACGGCCTGCCGAGCACTCTCGCGATCCGCCGGATCAAGGGCTGACCGGAGATGAAGGCAACTGGGCAACGGACATCGTTTGGAGCAGCCCGTGGCTGAAAAGGCAGCCGTCGCCTCCCGCCCGGCTCGGCGACAGTCGAGCCGGACGGGGTGGAGCGACATCAAGGCGCGTCACCCGTGGCTGGTTTTCCTGCTCGCCCGCGTCGTACGGCTCGTTGTCGTGTGCGCGCTGCTGCTCGTCGGCACGTTCTTGATGCTTCGGGTGATGCCCGGCGATCCGGCTCGGCGGATCCTGGGCCTGCAGGCCACGCCGGAAGCCGTTGAGCTGACCCGGCACCGCCTCGGGCTGGACCGGCCGCAGTTCGAGCAGCTGTGGTCGTACTGCTGGAACGCGCTGCACCTGGACTTCGGCGAGTCGTTCAGCCAGGGAGTGCCGGTACGGGAACTGATCGCCGAGCGCTTCCCGAAGACGGTGGAACTCGCGGCGGCGGCCACATTGGTGCTGCTCATCGTGGGCTTCGGGGTCGGCACCCTCATGGCCGTGCTCACCCGCGACGGGCGGCGACCCCGACTGGACGCCACGTACGGCACCAGCATGGGCGCGCTCAGCGCCGTCCCCGACTTCGTGCTGGCCGCGCTGTTCGCACTGGTCTTCGGTCTCTACCTCCAGTGGTTTCCAGTCTCGGGGGACAACGGTCTGTCGAGCTTGACGTTGCCCACGCTGGCGGTGGCCATTCCGGGCATCGGGTTCCTGTCGCGAGTGGTTCGTGCCGAGGTCCTCGACGTCCTCTCGCAGAACTATGTCCGAACCGCACGAGCGAAGCGGCTGACCAGCTGGCGGATTTACGTCCGGCACGTGATGCCGAACGCCGCCTACGGTGGCGTGACCCTCGCCGGCGTCTCCTTCGCCTCGCTCGTGGGGGGCACGGTCGTTGTCGAGCAGGTCTTCAACTGGCCGGGCATGGGGTCCGCGCTGACCAGCGCGGTCGTGAACCGTGACTACCCGGTCGTGCAGGCGGGGGTGCTGCTACTCGGCGCCACCGTCGTGATCGTGAACACCCTCGTCGACGTCCTGCTGGCGATCGTCGACCCCGGCGCGTTGCGGGAGAGCTGATGCGCAACAAATACCTGCACGCCCTTGTCCGGACACTCAGCGGAGCGGTCGGGGCGCTGACCATCCTCCTGATCATCGCCCTTGCCGTCGTCGGGCCGTATCTGTGGCACGACGCGGCGCAGGCGGAGAACGTGGCCGACCTCAATCTCGGCGTGTCCCCAGATCATCTGTTCGGGACCGACGGGTTGGGCCGTGACGTCTTCGCGCGCACCATGGTCGCTACCCGCCTGTCGCTGCTCCTGGCCGTCGGCGCCGCGGTGGTGGGAGCGATCCTCGGCTATGTCGCCGGAATCGTGATCGCCGTTCTGCCCGCCCAGCTTCGACGCGTGTGTATGGCCGCGGTCGACGTCTCGTTGAGCTTCCCGGTGATTCTTCTCTCGATCGTCTTCGTCGCGATGTTCGGAGGCGGCACGACGAGCACCATCGTGGCGATCGGCATCGCCTTCGCGCCGCCGCTCGCGCGGTTGTCGAGCAATCTGGCGCTTGCCGAATCGCGCAAGGAATACTTCCGGATCGCGCGAACCCTCGGTGTGCCGACTCGAACTCTCCTGTCGCGCTATCTTCTCGCGAACATCGCCGAACCGCTGCTGCTGACGTTCTTCTACGCCATCGGCTCAGCGCTCGTCGCCGTGTCCGCGCTCTCCTTTCTGGGCATCGGCGTCCAACCGCCCAGCTACGACTGGGGAGTCCTGCTCGTCAACGGCTTCACCCTGCTGTACGTGCAGCCGGCTGCGGCCCTGGGTCCGGCAGCCATGATCGTCATTGCCGGTATCGGCCTGGCCCTCGTCGGCGAGGCGTTGGCCCGGGCCGTCAACCCCAGGCTTACCGGGGCGCGGCGCCGCACGGCGGGCGACGACGCGCAGCACGCGAAGGCAGCCGCCGAACCGGCACCCGTTGATCCAGCGCCCGATGACCTTGTGCTCGATGTCCGGGGCCTCCGCGTCGCGTTCGACACCCCCGCGGGCGAAGTAGTGCCCGTACATGGCATCGACCTGCGGATACGCAAGGGAGAGGTACTCGGTCTGGTCGGTGAGTCCGGATCCGGGAAGAGCATGACCGCCCTGGCCGTCGCCGGCCTGACGCCCGCCAACGCGCGGGTCACGACGGAGCGTTATCGCTTCCTGGGACACGGCCTGACTCCCGCGGATCTCGGGTCGCGGCGGATCGGGCAGCGGCTCGCCATGGTCTTCCAGGACCCGGCGACGTCGTTGAACCCGGCCATGCGGCTCGGAACGCAGATGACCGAGGCGGTTCGCGCCGGCGGTGTCGGCCGCCGCGAAGCCGTCGAACGCGCGGTCGAGCGGCTCACAGACGTACGTATACCGGCGCCCGCGAGCCGGCTTCGCGACTTCGCCAACCAACTGTCCGGCGGTCAACGGCAGAGAGTCATGATCGCGATGGGCCTGATGACCGAACCGGCGCTGATCGTCGCCGACGAACCCACCACTGCGCTCGACGTCACCGTACAGGCGCAGGTACTCAGTGTGCTTCGTGACGTCAACGTGCAAAGCGGAGCCTCGGTCCTGCTCATCAGCCACGACATGTCGGTGATCGCCCAGATGTGCGGCAAGGTCGCCGTCATGTACGCCGGAGCCATCGTCGAGTACGGCGACACAGCCGACGTCGTGCACCGGCCGCAACACCCCTACACCCGGGCGTTGCTCGCGTCGGTCATCACGCTCGACCACTCCGCCGATAGCGAGGCGCCGGCCGAACCCAGAGGCGTCGCACAGTCGGCCGACGGCCGGAACAGGCCGGGCGGGTGCGGCTACCTGGCCCGCTGTCCCATTGCCTCCGAGCGGTGCGCGGAGGAGACTCCGCCGCTCATGCAGGGCGCGACCAGCGAGGTCGCCTGCTGGAATGTGGCCGACAAGGAGCAGTTGGTATGACAGCACTGGAAGTAACCGACCTGCGGGTCCAGTACGGCCGGGGAGCGCGCGCCGTCCACGCGGTCGACGGAGTCAGCCTCGCGGTTCCACCCGGTGGCACGCTCGGGCTCGTCGGCGAGTCCGGAAGCGGCAAGTCGACGGTCGCCCGCGCGCTCGTCGGGCTCACCCACGGCAGCTTTCAGCGCCTGGTCGTCGCCGACGCCGAGTTCAGCAGCTGGTCACGTCCGGCGGAAGCCCGGGTCCGCAGTTACGTCCAGTTCATCACCCAGGACCCGTCGTCGGCCTTCAATCCGCGATCCACCATCGGCGCCGCCATCGCCGAAGTGCTCGCCTCGCCGGTAAGAGAATCGGCGAGCGGGACGGCGCGCACACCGGCCGAGCTGCTCGAACTCGTCGCCCTCGACACCGGTGTGGCCCGACGCTACCCGCACGAACTCTCGGGTGGGCAGCTCCAGCGCGCGTCCATCGCGCGCGCCCTCGCTGCCAGGCCCAGCGTTCTGATCGCAGACGAGATCACGTCCGCGCTCGACGTCGGAGTCCAGGCCGGCATCCTCCGCCTCCTTGGGGATCTGCAGAAAGAGTTGGCACTTTCGATCGTGTTCATCTCACACAATCTCGCGGTGACTCGACACATCAGTGACCAGGTCGCCGTCATGTATCTCGGCAGAATCGTGGAGGCGGGCAACGCGCAGGAAGTGCTCGTGCAGCCGCGACACCCTTACACACGCGCGCTTGTCGACTCCGTTCCTCGCCTCAAGGCCGGCGCGCCGTTGCGACTTCCGATTCAGTCCGAGCCACCTGACCCACGGCGCCCGCCGGCCGGGTGCCGCTTCCATCCCCGCTGTCCGGTCGGGCCGCAGACTAACCCGGAGCGGACGGACTGCATCGAGCGTGACCCCGGAACGATCGCGACGTCCGCGAGCGATGCCGCGTGTCACTACGCGTCCCAAGTGCGCTGACCGCCCGGCACCCGTGTGCGCCTGGGACACCTATGGAAATACGAAAGGACACGATGACAGGGCTCAGAGCACGCCCGGCCTATATCGCGGGCGTCGCGGAAACGCCGCTCGGCAAGGTGCTCGACCAGACGGAACTGTCGATGGTCGCACTGGCTGCCAAAGAGGCGCTGGGGGAGGCCGGAATGACCATCGCGGACGTGGACGGCCTGTTCGTCAACTACATGGGCGAGGAAGGCACGGTCCAGGTCGGCGAGTATCTCGGAATCGAGCCGCGGGTCGCCGACTCCAGCGATCTGGGCGGAGCCGCCTTCGAGGCGTTCGTCCATCACGCCATGCTGGCGGTCGCGGCGGGAGAGTGCGAGGTCGCGCTGATCGCGTACGCGTCGCGGCAGAGAAGCCGACGGAACCGCCGCCCTCCCGCAGCCGACGCGACCTCGCTCACCGCACAGTTCGAGCACCCCTACGGGCTGCCTGCTCCCATCGGGCACTATGCGCTTATCGCAGCCCGCCACATGGCCCAGTACGGCACCACGTCGGAGCAACTCGCACAGGTCGCGGTAGCAGCGCGCAAGTGGGCGGCGCTGAACCCGAAGGCGTGGATCAGAACGCCGTTGACCGTCTCCGACGTGCTCGAATCACCACTACTGGCCGACCCGTTGCATACGCTGGACTGCTGTCTGGTGACCGACGGGGGAGGGGCCGTCGTCGTCACGACACCTGAACGGGCGCGCGATGCCGCCAAACCCGCGGTGCGCGTTCTCGGAGTCGGACAGAGCCATACCCACTGGCACATCGACCAGATGCCCGATCTCACCGTAAGCGCCGGCGTGAAGTCGGGTGAGGCCGCGTTCCGGATGGCCGGGATCGTCCCCGCGGACGTCGACGTCCTCGAAACGTACGACTCGTTCACCATCACCGTCATCAAGGCGCTGGAGGACCTCGGCTTCTGCGGGCGAGGTGAGGGCGGTCCATTCGTGGAGAACGGCCGACTCGAACCGGGCGGTGACCTTCCGGCGATGACCTCCGGAGGCGGCCTGTCGTACAACCATCCAGGCGCGCTCGGCGTTCTTCTCCTCGTAGAGGCAGTGCGTCAGTTGCGCGGCGAGGCGAACGACCGCCAGGTCGCCGACGCCGAGATCGCGGTGGCCCACGGTGTCGGCGGGTTCCTGTCCACTTCCTCGACGGTGGTGCTCGGTCGTGACTGATCTCTACTACGGTGATCCGCTGTCCCAGGCGTTCTGGGACGGGGCACGCAACGGAATCCTCGTCCTGCAGCGATGCGCCGACTGCGGCCGGTGGCAGCACTATCCGCGCCCGCTGTGCCTCGGTTGCGAGTCGACCTCGCTGGAGTCCGTACCCGCGAGCGGATGGGGAACCATCTACTCCTGCACGACGGTGCGGATCTCCGCGAGGCCCGACCTGGAGCCGCCTTACATCGCAGCCATCGTCGAGCTGGATGAAGGGCCCAGAATGCTCACGAACGTCGCTGCCGACACCGCGCGGATCGGCGATCGGGTGCGAATCGACTGGCGCCACCGCCCCGACGCGCCGCCGCTGCCGATCTTCACGGTGGACGCCGATGAGTGAGCCGCGCCCGGTGACCTCAGGACCTCTCGCCGGAACCGTCGTCGTGGAACTCGCCGGCATCGGACCCGGACCGTTCGCGACCATGCTGCTGGCCGACCTCGGTGCCGACGTCATCCGCGTCGACCGCATCGTGCCCGGCGACCCGCGGCTCGAGCAGCGCTACCGCAAGGACGTCGTCAACCGCGGCAAGCGTTCGATCGCCGTGGACCTCAAGAAACCTGACGGCCGCGACCTCGTCCTCGACCTGATCGAACGCGCGGACGTGCTCGTCGAAGGGTACCGGCCCGGTGTGGCCGAGCGGCTGGGCCTCGGACCCGAGGACTGCGCCGCCCGCAACCCCCGACTGGTGTACTCGCGGATGACCGGGTGGGGTCAGGAAGGACCGTTGTCGCAGGTCGCCGGCCACGACATCGGCTACCTGGCTCTCACCGGGGCGCTATGGGGGATCGGTCGCGCCGGCGAGGCGCCGGTGGCTCCGCTCAACCTGGTCGCCGACTACGCCGGTGGTTCGCTCTTCCTCGTCATGGGCACCCTCGCGGCGCTCCTCGAGGCACGAGCCGGCGGGCTCGGCCAGGTCGTCGACGCGGCGATGGTCGACGGTGTCAGCGTCCTTACGACGATGATCACCGCGCTGTCCGAGATGGGCGTATGGGACCCGACCCGCCGAGGGGCGAACGCATTCGACTCCGCCGCTCCCTACTACGACGTCTACGAGTGCGCCGACGGCAAGTGGGTCGCCGTAGGCCCACTGGAGCAGCACTTCTTCGCTGAGATGGTGCGAATCACCGGCTTCCGCGAGGGCGACGACAACCGCTTCGTCCAGCCGTCACAGGACGAGTGGCCGGCCCACAAGCAGGAGTGGGCGGCACTGTGGCGCACACGCACCCGGGATGAGTGGGCGTCCCTGCTCGGTGGCACCGACGCCTGCGTGCAGCCGGTCCTCGACTGGCAGGAGCGCACGCGGCACCCTCACCTCGCCGCACGCGGCACCTACGTCGAGCTGGACGGCATCACGCAGCCGGCGCCCGCCCCGCGGCTGTCACGCACGTCCCTGTCGGTGTCGGGACCCGCCTGCTACCCCGGGGAGCACACCCGCGAGATCGCCAGGGCGCTCGGGCTGACGGACGACCGGCTCGACGCGCTCGTCGCCGCCGGCGTGGTGAGCGTCGGATGAGCCGGCAAGGGCCGCTGCGGGACACCTCCGGCTGCTCAGCTGCCGCCGGTCGCGTCGAACCGGCCGGTCCATAGGCAGGCCGCGGCATAACCGAAGAGCTCGCCCCGGGGTTCGCCGGTCTGCACCCGGGCGAGCGCGAAGCCGCCCAGGGTCGCGGCCAGCATCCTTGCCAGGTCGATGGCCGGGATCGGCAACGACTCGCCGGCCGCCGCGGCGTATCCGGTCAGCTCGTCGGCGAGCTCCTGCATCTGCGCGCCGTAGCGACGCTGCGAGTCCGCCTCGATGGAGCTGTCCCCCCGTGCCGTCAGCCGCAGCTCCATGGACAGGTCGAGGGCCGTCTTCGTGGTCGGCTGGTTCGTCATGTCGGCCCAGTGCAGGCCGAAGGCCTCGAGTGCCTGGATCATCGGCGTGCCCAGGGGGGCCGCGTCGGTCAACCGGGGGAGCCGGTTTATCTCGTCGAAGGCCTGGGCGAACAGTTGGCGCTTGCCGCCGAAGATCGAGTAGATCGATCCCGTCGTGACGCCGGCCCTCTCGGCCACCGCCTCCACGGAGGTGGCCAGATAGCCACGTTCCTTCGCGATCTCGCGTACCGCCTCAATCAGGGCGGCGCGCGTGGCGGCCTTGGCCGCGGACCTTGCCGGCCACCGGGCCGAAGTCGAATCGCTCATCTGAAGGAACCCCTTGATTAGTTCTGTAACGTCACTATTATAACTTCATTATAGCCCCATGGATGGAGGATCCATGACGCGTCAGGTCACCCCCGAAGACCTGTTTCGCCTGCGGTTTCTGCGCGGCGCCGACCTGTCCTCGGACGGCAGTCGTGCTGTCTATGCGTTAACCCGAGCGGATACCGAAACCAACACCGAACACGTCGACCTCCATTTGCTTGACGTGGCGAACGGTACATCGATACAGCTCACGCACAGCGACTGCGTCAACACGGCCCCGGCCTTCTCGCCGGACGGCTCGCACATCGCTTTCATGTCCACTCGCGCCGGCAAGCCGCAGCTGTGGTTGCTGCCGGTGGCCGGCGGCGAGGCCCGTCAGATCACGAACCTCTCCCAAGGCGTGGGCAGCGGTGCGGTGTTCTCCCCGGACGGCAGCAAGATCGCTTTCACCGCCGGGCTGGCCGGCGAGCCTCGGGACCCGAGCGCCCCGTATCGCGTGACCCGTACTGTATGGCGGGCAGACGGGATCGGCCTGGTCGACGACGCGCTCCAGGACATCTACGTCCTCGACCTCACCACGGACGCCGAACCCCAGCGGCTCACCTCGGACGCGTGGATGAACGTCGCTCCGAAGTGGACCCCGGACGGGCAGGCCATCGTCTTCGTCGCCGGGCACAACCCGGACTCCACCAAGCCGGACTCCCGCCTGCACCGGGTCACCCTCGGCGGTGAGGTCAGCGATGTCACCGGTACGGATGACGAGGTCATCGTCTTCACGCACAGCGTGACCGCCGACGGCAAGGTCGTCTACCTGACCGGTTACGAGGCGCACACCAAGCCGGGCGTCCGCCCGTCGTTCTACATCGTCGATCCGGCCACCGGGCAGCGGGAGAAGCGGGGCGCCGACATCGCGGGTCACCTCGGCGGCCTGATGCAGACCGACAGCCCATCCGCCGGCTTCGTCGCCGGCGTCGCCGGCGGCATCGTGCCGACCGAGGACGGTACGGCGGTGCTGCTGCAAGTACAGGCCCGCGGCGCCGTGTCGATCGTACGGATCCAGCTTTCCGGTCCCGAGCGGCACCAGGTCATCGTGACCGGCGATCGGGTCTGCACCGTCGTCGGAGCGGCCGGCGGCGACGTGGTGTTCGCCGCCTTCGGCTTCACCGAGCCGGGCGACCTGTATGCCGTCGACCTGGACGGCCAGAACGAGCGGCGGCTCACCCGGACCAACCAGGCGCTGCTGTCCGAGCTCGCGCTGCCGACCGTCCATCGGCTGTCGTTCCGCAGCAAGGACGACGCGGAAGTGGAGGGCTGGTTCCTCTGCCCGGCCGACGCCCAGCTTCCGGTGCCCACAGTGCTGGCGATCCATGGCGGTCCGCACGCGGCCTGGGGTTACAACTTCGGATTCGACTCGCTCATGTTCAACGGAGCCGGGTTCGGCGTGCTGCAGGTGAACCACCGCGCCTCGACCGGTTACGGAGACGACTTCGCCACCGCGATCAACGGTGACTGGGGCAACCTCGACTACGCGGACCTGATGGCGGGTGTGGACCACGCCATCGAGCTGGGCCTGGCCGACGCGGACAAGCTCGGCGTGTGCGGGATCTCCGGTGGCGCCAACCTGACCGGCTGGGTCATCGGGCACACGGACCGGTTCAAGGCGGCCTGCCCGGAGAACCCGCTGTTCAACTGGATCAGCTTCTTCGGCACGAGCGACGTCGGCGCCTGGATGGGCGTCACCGAACTTGGTGACACCCCGTTCGAGGTGCTCGAAACCTACGCACGCTGTTCGCCGATCACCTACGCCAAGAACTGCACGACGCCGACGTTGTTCCTGCAGCACGAGAACGACTACCGCTGTCCGGCCGAGCAGACCGAGCAGTTCTACACCGCGCTGCGGATCGCCGGAGTTCCGGCCGAGATGCTGCGCTTCCCCGGCTCCAGCCACGGTGGCTCCGTCATCGGCCCGATCGGGCACCGCCGAGCGCAGAACGACGCACTGCTCGACTGGATGAGCAGGTACGTGCTCGGCAAGGAGGCCGAGGTCACCGAAACGGTCCCGCACATCGAGAGGAAGAGCGCGTGAGCACATCCGTCCGTACCGTCTTCACCGGTGGCGACGTCTTCGACGGGACCGGCGCCGCGCCGAGTCCCGCCGATGTCGCCGTTCAGGGTGGCCGGATCGTCGACGTGGGTCCGGGGCTGGACGGTGACGTCGAGGTCAGCGTGGCCGGCCGGACACTGCTTCCGGGGTTCATCGACTGCCATGTGCATGTGACCCTGGAAACGATCGACCTGATGACCCTCATGCAACAGCCATACGGGTACGGCCACTACATAGCCGCCGACAATCTCGCCAAACTGCTTTCGATCGGCGTCACCACCGCGCGGGACGCGGGCGGCGCCGATCCGGCCGTGAAGCGGGCCGTCGCCGATGGGCGGATTCCGGGTCCACGGCTGCTGATCGCGATCCAGATGTTGAGTCAGACAGGAGGGCACAGCGACGGCTGGATGCCCTCGGGTCAATGTATGGCCTCGCTCGGAACCGGATCCGTACCCGGCGTCGGAAGCAGCGTGGTGGACGGCGTCGAGGAGATGCGGCGACGGGTGCGCGAGTTGGCGCGTGCGGGCGCGGACCAGATCAAGATCGCGACCTCCGGGGGAGTCCTGTCCCCCGGGGACGATCCCCGGCATTCCAAGCTGCTGCCGGAGGAGATCGAGGTGGCGGTGATCGAGGCGCGGGCGGCGGGGATTCCGGTGATGGCACACGCCCAGGGAACACAGGGCATCAAGAACGCGGTCGAAGCGGGTGTGCGGTCCATCGAGCACGGGATCTACCTCGATGAGGAAGCGGTCGACCTGATGCTCAAGCACGGCACGTATCTCGTGCCGACCCTGCTCGCACCGCACAGCGTCATCGAGGCCACCGACAACGGAGTCGCGATCACCGAATCCTCGCGGCAGAAGGTGCACGAAGTCATCGCCCACCATCAGCGTTCCTTCAAGCTTGCCGTTGAGGCCGGCGTTCGAATCGCGATGGGCACCGACGGGGTCGGCTTCCCGCATGGCAGGAACCTTGAGGAGTTGCAGCTGATGGCCGCGGCCGGCATGCCGGCGGCAGACGTGCTGAAGGCGAGTACGAGCACGGCCGCGCGGCTTCTCGGGCTCGACGCGGAAGTCGGCACCATCGAGCCGGGCAAGCAGGCGGACCTGGTGGTGGTGGACGGAGACCCACTTGACTTCGCCGACCTGACTCGGCGGGTTCGCGCCGTGTACCAGCGAGGGGAACTCGTCGCATCCCACGACTGACATGGAGCGGGGGCCGTCCACGAGCGATCAGCAGCCAGGTGCGTGCGCACATCGGCCTGATCGCCGGGACGGTCCCCGCCGCATGTGTCCCGCGTCAAGAAGTCGGCTCATGAGACCCGGTCTGAATGTCGGGGATGCAGACCCGGGCCGATGTACACCTCGATCGGGCGGTGCCCGCCCAGGGCCTCGTACGGGCGGATGTAGTCGACGACATGCCGAAAGGCCTCGGCCTGCCAGGCGTTCGGCCTCGGCGACGGCGATCTGAGCCGCAGCGGAGTTCCCCGCGTTGCCGCGCGCTGAACGGCACCGGTCGCCGCGTTCCTGACGAGTGGAACGCGGCGACCGGTGCCTACGTGCGCCGGCGCAGGTGCCGACCGAGCGATCAGAAGCTGGAGCGGTTACCCGGCCGAGGTCGCGTGCCAGGCCACTAGAACATCTCCGGCAGCCAGGCCGGAGGGCCGGCGAAGATCCGGTCCAGCGCGTCGACCGCCTCCGGGCCGCTGATCGCCAGCCGCCCGGCGCGCAGCAGGTCACGGCCGCTTGCCCAGCCCGAGTAGAGAGTCGCCAGCTCACACGATCCCAGCGTCACGACGGGCACACCGTCATCGCCGGCTCCGGCTTCGACCGTCGCATTGCCGTCGGACACCTTCAGCAGCCAGCGACCGGTGTTCTCCCGCAGATTCGGGTCGGTCAGATTGAAGCAGACAGCCGCGTCGACCCATGTCGGGTACCCGCGGCCCGACAGAGCCGCGGCCACATCGACGATGCGGAGCATCCACGGGTAGCAGAACTCGGTGCGCGCGACCAGGCCGCCCAGCAGGCTCAACCACGGGTCCCGGGGCGGGCCCGACCACAACAGGTCGCGTCCCAGGCCCCTGTGCCTTGCGAAGTGGGTCAAAAGTGCGGCCGATGCCGTCGGGGTGGTCCAGACGACCTCACTCACCTCGACGTCGAAGTAGTGGGGCAGGTCCTTGCCGGCCGACCGCTTGCGGTACGCGACGTAGCCGGTGACTCGGCCGTCCTCCCACACCGCCCGGTGAAAGACGGAAGTCCGATCGGCGTTCTTCGGGTGTCGCAACGCCCACCAGTACGGCGACCGGGCCAACAGTCCCTGTTCCGTCGCAGCGAACCGGTGGTAGCAGTCGGCGATCGCCGGCAGGTCGTCGTAGGTCCAGGTCCTGATCAGGGCCTCGGACCCCTTGGCGACGGGCAGCGCGTCGAGCGGCGTGCGGTAGGTGCGGTGGTCGCCGGCGATCTCCCAGCCGGCCTTCCGGTACGGCGCCGGCGCGCTGGGAAAAAGAGTGGAGACCGCTACCCCGTCGGCGTACATCTCTTTGAGCATGCCGTCCATGAGCAGACTGCCCGCGCCCGAACCGCGGTAGTCGGTGCCGACGGCCACAGTGTGTACGCCGGTGGCCTTCAGTTCTCGGCCGCCGAAGTACTGGCCGAGGGGAGTGGCCACTGCTGTGGCGCACACGATGCCATCGCGTTCGAGGACGTAACGCCCGTCGAGACGGAGGTCGGCCTCACCGCCGCGGGTGTCGGAGGCGAGGGTGAAAGCCTCGTGGATGAGGACGATCATGTCGGGCACGTCGTCGTGTGTGGCGGCACGCATCACATCGGTCACAGGGGCACTCGAGACTGTCAGCCGCGTTTCCACGGGGCACCCTCCGGGGCGGTGGACGGTGAGCGCTTCTCGCCCCACCCGCTCGAGGCCCCCTCCATCATGGCGAAGGGACCGACCGGCCATCGATAACCGTCGACGACGATCTGATCGACCTGCTCTTTGCTGGCCAGCCCTTCGTCGACCACTCGCTGGGCCTCACGCACCATCGCCGTCAGCAGACGGTTGCCGACGAATCCCCATACGAACGGATTCTCTTTGACCACGACGGGGTTCTTGCCGCACGCGGTCGCGACCTGAACAACCGCGTCGACCGTCGCCTGGCTGGTCTGCGGCGTCACGACAAGTTCGGCCAACGGCATGACCGGCGGCGGCGACGACCAGTGCCACCCCATCACCTTCTCCGGACGCGTTGTCGCCCCGGCCAGCGCACAGATCGGGTGGCCCGAGGTGTTCGACGTCAGGATCGCTTCAGGCGGAGCCATCTCGTCCAGACGCCGGAACATCCGCGTCTTGAGACCCAGGTCTTCTGGGATGGCCTCGATGACCAGATCGGCCGAATCCAGCGCCTCGGCCAGATCGGTGCCGAAGGACAGCCGCTCCTGTGCGGCTCGCGCCCACTCGGGTGAGATCTTGTTCCGCTCCACCGCCCGGTCCAGGCCGTAGCGGCCATTCACGACGAGTTCCCGCGCGGCCCTTATCTGGTCTTCGGACAGGTCGTAGCAGTGGGTGCGGTAGCCGTAGGTGGCCGTTGTCTGGGCGATACCACTGCCCATGACTCCGGCACCGATCACGGCGATGCGCATGTCGCTCATGCTCGCGCCCCACTTCCGCTTGCCCGGCTTCGGGCGTTGACCCAATCAGTCATGAGCTCCAGCTTCCAGTCCATTGTTCGGGCGAAATTCAGACCAGTTCGTAGATCGTCGCGTTGGCCTGGCCGCCGCCTTCGCACATCGTCTGCAGGCCGTACCGCACGCCGTCCGCCCGCATGTGATGGATCAGCGTCGTCGTCAGTCGTGCACCCGATCCGCCGAGCGGGTGGCCGAGCGCGATCGCGCCACCTTTGACGTTCAGCGCCTTCTCCTTCGCGCCGGTCTCGGCGAGCCACGCCAGCGGCAGGCACGCGAAGGCCTCGCTGCACTCGAAGGCGCCGATGTCGTCGATCGAGAGACCCGCCTTCTTCAGCGCTTTCCGCGTCGCCGGGATCGGCGCGGTCAACATCGGCATCGGCGCGTCTGCCGCGAGCACCGCGGTGTGTACCCGGACCAGCGGCGTCAGCCCCAACGCGGCCGCCGTCTCGGACGTCGTCACCAGCACCGCCGCCGCGCCGTCGGAGATCTGCGACGAGTTGCCCGCCGTGATCCGGCCGTCCGGCCGGAACGCCGGCTTGAGCTTCGCCAGTCCTTCCAGCGTGCCGCCTCGGCGTACGCCTTCATCCGCTGACACCACGGTGCCGTCCGGCAACGTCACCGGCGCGATCTCGGCGTCGAACTGGCCGGCGTCCTGTGCCGCCGCCGCCTTCTCGTGGGATGCGAGCGAGAACTCGTCGAGCTGCTGACGCGACAGGCCCCACCGGTCTGCGATGATCTCGGCCCCCTCGCCCTGGTTCGGCATGGTGTCGCCGTACCGCGCGGCGTAGTCGGAACCCAAGGGGGATCCGCCGACGAAGGACGAACCCATCGGGACCCGCGACATCGACTCCACGCCACCGGCCACCACCAGGTCGTAGTGACCCGCGATGACCCCGGCGGCGGCGAAGTGGATCGCCTGCTGTGACGAGCCGCACTGCCGGTCGACCGTGACCCCGGGGACCGCCTCCGGCCAGCCCGCCGACAAGGCGGCGGTTCGCGCGATGTCGAACGCCTGATCACCTATCTGCCCAACGCAGCCCCAGATCACATCGTCAACATGCGCAGGGTCCACGCCGGCGCGTGAAACCAAGGCGCGCAGGACGTGCGCCGAGAGATCCGCCGGGTGAATCCCCGACAGGACACCGTTGCGACGTCCCACCGGGGTCCGTACCGCTTCCACGATCACCGCGTCCCGCATGGCTCACCATCCGCCTGACTCCGCTGGGATTGACCAACCTGGTAACGCCGGTATCATAACGCCATTACCCGAACGACGCTACTGCACCGTGGCGGAGGATCGACGGCGCCGCCCGATCAACGCGGAGGACCTGTGACAACAACGACCGCATTCGAAGGTTCCACTGCTGTGACGTTTGGGCAGCGGTTGGCGACGCTGGCCGCGTCGGCTCCTGACCGTCCGGCACTGATCGTGGCGCACCAGGCCGGTGGAGAGACCGTGATCGGTTTCGGTGAGCTCGACCGGCGCAGCAACCAGGCCGCACGCAGGTTGGCCCAGGTAGGGGTCGGCCCGAAAAGTGTCGTACTGGTTGCCCTGCCCAACGGGATCGCGCACGCGGTCGCGTCGTTCGCCACCTGGAAGTTGGGTGCGTGCGTACTGACGATGAACTCCACCCTGCCCGAACACGAGCGTCAGTTGACCTTGGCGTCGGCCCGGGAATCCGGGCGGGAACTGTTCGTCGTCGGGGATCCCCACGCGTGGGCACTACCGGGAATCAGCCAGACCGAGCTGATGGACGCCGGACAGTACAGCGCCGACGCGCTGCCGGATGCCGTGTCCTGCCCCGGCACGGCGCTGGCCACCGGCGGTTCCTCTGGGCGGCCGAAAATCCTCGTCAACCCCAGGCCCATGGTCGCAGTGCCGCTCGAACCCGGCCAGCGGGACATCTTCGGACGGGAACCGTACGGCACGGCGCTGGTGTCCAGCCCGATGTACCACGCGATGCCTTTCCTGCAGACCTATCAGAATCTGTTCCATGCCTGCACGGTGGTGTTGCTGGAACGATTCGACGCGCAGCGGGCGATGGAGATGATTGAGCGCTACCAGGTCACCTGGATGGTGATGGTGCCCACCCAGCTGCAGCGCATGCTTCGAGTTCCCGATGTCGACTCCCGGGATTTCAGCAGTGTGAAAGCCCTCTACCACGCAGGCGCGGTATGCCCCCAATGGGTCAAGCGGCGTTGGCTGGAACTACTGGGACCTGACCGGGTGCTCGAAGCGTTCGGCTCCTCGGAAAGTGCTGGTGGCACATTCATCTGGGGTCAGGAGTGGCTCGCGCACCCCGGCAGCGTCGGCAAGGGCGGCGACCTGACGGAAGTGCGCATCCTTGACGACGAAGGTGTTCCGGTGGCTCCCGGCGAGATCGGCAACATCTACCTCCGCTGGCTTCGCCCGCCGGCCGGCTTCACGGAGAACCCCAATGACAACTACACCTACTGGGGAGCGGAGCCGGCCACGGCCACCAGCGATGGCGCGGTGAGCGTCGGTGACCTCGGCTGGCTCGACGAGGACGGATACCTGTTCATCGCGGACCGCCGCGTGGACCTGATCATTACCGGCGGCCAGAACGTCTACCCCGCCGAAGTCGAGGCGGCGCTCAGCGAACATTCCGGTGTCCTCGACGTCGTCGTCATCGGTCTGCCCGACGAGGCATGGGGCCGACGCGTGCACGCCATCGTCGTCGCCGACCCCAAGCAGCCACCCGGCGAAGAAGAACTCCGTCGGCACTGCAGGGACCGCATGGCCCACTACAAAACCCCCAAGACGTTCGAATTCATCGATGCCCTGCCCCGCGACGACGTCGGCAAGATCCGACGCAACCAGCTCGCAAACGAACGCCTGACCGATGGCTCATGATCATCCTTCCTAAGGAGCCGCCGGCTGCCTGCTCGGGGTCGCCGGTCTGAGGCCGGCGGCCCATGAAATCGCTGCCATCTCTCGCGGCTACCTGGAGGCTCGGACGGCGGCCGACGACGACGGAGTTCGCCGTCGGGCCGCCTGACGAGGAGCGGGCCCCGGTGCCACGCGGCGAGAGATGGACGCAGGCCACCCGGAGCTGCGGCTACCTGCTGTCGGGACTGGGATGCGGTCCGGCGACTCTCGTCCTGCTGTTCGCGGCGGCGCTCCCTGGAGGCGCGGCCAGGCTGCGGCGGTGGACGGGGTGGAATCGGCGCCAGGCCGCCGCAACGTCCTGCTGGGCATGGTCGTGGAGGCCGCGACCGGCCGGCCGTACGCTCGCGAGGTCACCGAGCGCGTGATCGTGCGCGCGGGGTTGACCCGCACATCCGCGCCGAGCGAAACCACCCGGATCACCGGGCCGCACCCGCGGTCCTACGCCATGGTCGGCGGCGCCGTCACCGACATCACCACGCTCAATCCGACCATCCTGGGAGCGGCCGGCGGCATCGTCTCCACCACCACCGACCTCAACCGGTTCCTGCGAGCCCTGCTCGGCGGCCGGCTTCTGCCTCCCGCCGAGCTCGCGCTGATGAAGACGCCCGTGCCCGGCACCACCTACGGGATGGGCCTGTCGACCCTGCAGACGCCCTGCGGCGTCTTCTACGGTCAGGCCGGCGGGATCGGCGGCTACTTCGCCGCGGCATTCCACCGCCAGGACGGCCTCCGCGAGGTCAGCCTGGCCGCCACACCGTACACGGGAAAGCCTGATCAGGCCCTTAACGCCCTGCTCCAGCGCACGGCCTGCGCCTGACATCCCGAGAATCCCTGCCTCACCACCGGTACACCTCCTGGGTGGACCGGATGGCCGCGAGCGCCGGGACGTCGGCGCCGGTGGCGGACCGCAATGTCACGGCGCCGTCGTGCAACACGGGGTGCGCGTCCAGGGACATGTCCGGGAACGTCCCGGGTTCAGCCCGGCCAACGCCTTTCCCGTCGGTGGTTCAGAGGCATACGCGAGATCCCCGGGGCCCGGACCCCGGGGATCTCGGGACGGTCAGGCCAGGTTGGCGAAGGTGGACCTCGGCGGACAGGGGACGTAGACCCCGTCGCAGGCGGAGTCGCGGCCGCCACCGCCCCCAGAGGAATCAGTGGGCACAGGCGGCGGAACGTAGTAGTCGAAGATGCCGCCGGGGCCGATGCCGCCGGGGTTGTCGTATCCGCCCGGGGTGACCCCGCCGGGGCGAGGGGGCGTCAGCACGCCGGACGGCGTCGAGTGGGTGGTGCCGGCCGGCGGGACGAAATCAGGCGGCATGAGTACGTACCGCGTCCCGGTCAGGTCTCCGCCCGACTCGACCCGCACCCAGGTTTTGCCGTTGTCGTCTGACTCATACCAGTACTTGCGCCCGCAGCAGACTTCCGGCGTGTTGCCGCGGGGCGTGCTGGCGTCACCCGTACCCGTCGAGGTCGGGTCACTGCTGCCCGTCGTGGAACTGGCCGCCGCCCACATGGCCAGCCACAGGTTGTACAGGGGGCTTTCGGGCTCGGCGTAGACGTCACCGCGAGGCACGGGTCCGCCGCCTCCGCCGCTGACGACGGCGCCCGGGATGCCGCTGTTGTGGGCGGCGACGGCTGCCATGTGCCTCAGGAGCAGGCCGGGCAGCCTGTTGGCCTGCAGCGGGGCCTTGTACGGCTGGGCGGGGATGTTCACCTGGGCGAATGTCGGCGGCGTGGGCCAGAGCCCCGGGCATTTGGCCTGCAGCCAGATCGCCAGGGCCTGGCCCAGCGCGACCGTCCCCCGACGATTGGGGTGGAAGCTCTCCTGGAAGGCGTGCAGCAGGTTTCCCTGGGCCAGTTCGTTTTCGTCCAGCATCCACGGGGTGAAGTAGGAATCCGGCTCGTCGACCTCGTGGCCGGCCATGACGCTGGTGCCACCGGGGCCCGCGGTGTTGGGGTCGAAGATCTCGATCGGCGGCCACTGCGGGTGGTCGCTGTTGAACTTCTGGACCGCGGCCCGAATGGTGTCGTTGAGCGCGGTGGCGAATCCGTAGACGGCGTCCAGCGTCAGGCCGCCCATGAGGGGGGTCCTGTGGGTGTTGCCGGTCGGCTTCACTCCTATGGGATACAGCGTGACGGCGATCATGGCGTTCAGGGCGGCGGCGCGCACCGTGGAGAGCGACTTGTAGACGCTGGTCTGCACATCGGCCATCTTGCGCTGCTCGCGGGCTATCGCGGCCTGGACGTCGGTGAGCTGCGCGTTCTTCCACACGCCCGGCCCCGGCGCCAAGCCCTGCAGATAAGCCGGGATGGCCGTATTTGCGTAGGCCATGAGCGCTGTCTGCAGGATGTCGCCGTAGTGCGCGTCGTTGCCGCCGAACCCGTAGATCACCACGTTGGAGCTGGGGAGGATCCCGTCGGCCTGGGGGATGTTCCTGTTGCGCCCGGTGTCGGAGTCCACCTGGGGTATCACCAGGTGCTTGCTTTCAGCTCCCGAGGAGGCGAAGAACGCGAGCCTGTCGAAGCCCCAGGTGTCCTCGAGATACCCGTCCTGCATGGTCAGGGAGGACACGAGCGGCTTGTTGGTCGTCTCCAGGTAAATCCAGGCCAGCGGCCCGGGTGCGTAGGGGGACTGGTGGCGATAGAACGAGGACGAGGAGGAGGAGGTGCCTGCGATGTAGCCGCCTGTGCCTTCGCCTGAACTGACGCTGTCACCCACGGCCGACACCACCCGGGGGATGGTCGCCGGTACCAGGGCCGAGCCCGCACCACCGCAACCGGGCACCGTGGGAGGGTCGGCCGCCGCGGGCCCGGCCAGGCCGACCGTCACTGATAACACCGTCGCCATAGTCACGGCGGCGGTCCTGGCCATGAATCGTCTCGGGGACGAGGGGGATGAGCGGTCAAGTGGCATGAATGCTCCCGGAGAGGGGTCGAGGAGGACGTCCCGATCGGAGTACAGGACGATCAGGACGCTGTCGGGGCGGCCAGAGCCGGCGCGGCCACAGCCGGGGTGACGACGGTGCCGTGCGCGTGAGCAAGCGGCGCATGAAGCGTCTACTCCCATCAGGCCAAAACATGAGGGTGACTCATTCTTTGCCGCCTCGCCGCGCAAAATATCCTCCCAACGGAGGATCTTCGTTCGGCCAGATGGCCAGGAGCTTCGGCCACATGGCCAGTAGCGGAGGCGCCGGACGGAACCTATGCGTTCGGGACGAGTCAGCCAGCAGCCGTGTAGAGGGCCCCGCCCGCCGGCCGATCAGGTGCACACCGTACGCACCGTGCTCCTTCCTCCTTGAGGAGGAGGCGCGAGCACGCTGTGGCCGGGCTTTCCTCCACGCGGCGGAGGCCGGCTTGCTGGGCGCGTTCCTAGCATCGCCTGCATGAAAACACGCATGGATGAGGAGAGGCAGCAGTGATCGAGGCGCGGGGACTGACCAAGAGGTACGGCCGCAAGGCAGCCGTTTCGGGGCTGGACTTCCGCGTCGAGCCCGGCCGGGTCACCGGGTTCCTCGGGCCTAACGGGGCTGGCAAGTCGACGACGATGCGGATGATCCTCGGGCTGGACCTGCCCTCCTCCGGGTCGGTGACCGTCAACGGCCGCCGATACCAGGGGATGGTGTGGCCGCTCTACGAGATCGGCGCGCTGCTGGACGCCCGCGCGGTGCATCCGGGGCGATCGGCCTACAACCACCTGCACAGCCTGGCCGCCGCCAACGGCATCCCCCGGAGCCGGGTCGACGTCGTGCTGGAGCAGGTCGGCCTCACCGCTGTGGCGGGTAAGCGGGTCGGCGGGTTCTCTCTTGGCATGTCGCAGCGGCTGGGCATCGCGGGTGCGTTGCTCGGCGACCCCGGGATCCTGCTGTTCGACGAGCCGGTCAACGGTCTGGACCCGGACGGCATCCTGTGGATCAGGACCCTGATGCGTTCCCTCGCCGCTGAGGGGCGCACCGTGCTGGTCAGCAGCCACCTGATGAGCGAGATGGCGCTGACCGCCGACCATCTGCTGGTGATCGGCGAGGGACGGTTGCTGGCCGACATATCGCTGGACGAGCTGATCGCCCGCGACGCCACGAACCGGGTCGTGGTCCGTGCGGTCGACCACCACCGGCTCGCGGGCGAACTGCGGACGCTGGGCGGCGAGGTCACCCTGGAGCCGGACGGGACGTTGCTGGTCGTGGGAGTCGACTCGGAGACCATCGGCGAGCTTGCCGCCGCGCAGGGGCACGTGCTGTACCAGTTGCGGGACGTGACCTCGTCGTTGGAGGAGGCCTACTTCCGGCTCACCGAGGACAGTGTCGTCTACCGGGCTCCGGTGCCGGCATGAACGCGTACACGGTTCAGACGGTGCCGGCGGAGCGGCGGTACGGCCTGCGGGCGCGGCTGCGCGCCACGGCCCGCAGCGAATGGGTCAAGCTCTGGTCGGTGCGGTCCGCGCCGGCGGTGCTCGCGGCCACGGCCGTGGTGATCGTGGTCGGGGCGCTCGTCCTCGGCTCCGGATACCGGTCCGGTTGGGCGTCGCTGTCCGCGTCCGACCGGGCGGCCTTCGACCCCACCTACACCAGCCTGCGCGGCATCGAGCTGGCTCAGCTGTTCGTCGGCGCGCTCGGCGTGCTGGCAGTGACGAGCGAGTACGGGACCGGTCTGATCCGGGCGACGCTCGCGGCGACACCGCAGCGCACACAGGTACTCGTCGTCAAAGGGCTGGTGCTCGGTGCGGTCGCCTGGGTCGTGGGCACAGCCTCGTCGTTCGGGGCCTTCGCTCTCGGGCAGCGCCTCTTCACCGGGCCGGTGCCCCATGCGGCGCTGGGTGACCCGGGGGTGCTGCGCGCCGTCCTCGGCGGTGGCCTGTACCTCACCCTGATCGTGTTGTTCGGAACGGTCCTGGGAGCGCTGTCGCGCTCCACCCCGCTCGGGCTGGCCGCTCTGTTCGGCGTGCTGCTGGTTCTGCCGCTGATGGTGAACCTGCTTCCGGGCAGCCTCGCGGACCGGATCCTTCCGTATCTGCCCGGCGAGGCCGGTGCCCAGGTCTGGCACGTGATGCCGCCCTCGCCGCACAGCCTCGGCCCCGGGCAGGGCTTCTCGCTGTTCGCCCTGTACGTCGTCGTGTCGGCCGGCGCCGTCTTGACGCTGACCCGAAGGAGGGACACGTGATGCCCACTGGTACCACCGGCACACCGATGCCCGCAGCACAAGCGCAGCGCCCGCCGGTGACGCCGCTGTCCCGCGGACGGGCGGTGCTGGCGAGCGAGTGGATCAAACTTCGCTCGCTGCGGTCGCTGTGGTCGACCGCCCTGGCCGGGTTCGCGTTCAGCGTCGGGCTCTCGTTCCTGGTCAGCTCAAGCTTCCGGTCACGCTGGCACACCTTGGGCGCCCAGGCGCAGGCCCACTTCCATCCGATCGACATCAGCCTCGGCTTCCTCCAGATCACCTCCTTGTTCTTCGGCGCGCTCGGTGCGCTCGTGGTGACCACTGAGTACGGCACCGGGGAGATTCGAGGCACCTTCGTGGCGACGCCGCAGCGCCCGCTGGTGCTGGCGGCGAAGGCGCTCCTGCTCGGCCTCCTCGGCTTCGGCCTGGCCCTGGTCACCGTCTCGGCTGCGTTCCTGCTCGGCCAGAGCCGGCTGTCCGGGGCGGTGCCTCACGCATCCCTGACCGACCCCGGCGCGGCGGGCGCGGTCCTCGGCGGTGCCCTCTACTTGACGCTGACCGGGCTGCTCGGTCTGTTGCTTGGCGTGCTGGTGCGCAGCACCGCGGTCGCGATCTCGGCCCTCTTCGGCCTCTTCACGATCCTGCCCGTGCTGGTCAACAACCTCCCGAAGGGCTTCGTATGGCGGCACACGGTCCCGTACCTGCCGTCCAACCTCGGCTTCTCGCTGTGGCACTCGCACATCGAGTTCCTGGCGCGGCCCGTGACGGCGGGGAGCACGCTCGCCCTGTACGTCATCGTGACGGCTGCCGCTGGGTTGGCGCTGCTGCGGACGCGGGACGGGTGACGTCGGGCATGCTGATCGGCATGAGGCAACCGGGGTGGAGGTCGCGAGCCGTCGACGCGCTGTTCGCCGTGGCGGGCTTGGCGGTCGTCGTCTGCGGCACGACGAACCGGCTGGTGCCCTGGCTGCCCGGCTTCTCGGTGTGGCTGCTGGCACCGGCGCAGGCTGCGCTGATCCTGGCACGCCGGCGAGCGCCACTGGCCGTTCTGGCAGCGACCACCGCCCTCAGCGTATTCATGATCGCGACAGGCTTCCCAGGACTGGCCGCCGTCGCGGCGCCCCTCGCCGCGGCCTATGCCGTGGCCGTCTACGGCCCCGCCGGTCCGACCAGGCCGGGCGCGGGCCGGCTTCCCGCTCCGCTCGCCCGCCCCGCGGTGACCGAGGGAGCCGACGGTCGCGGCGTCCTCGCCTCGCTGGCGGCCGCCGCCGCGCTCATGGCCGCGAACCTTTCCCCCGGCGCCCGCGTCCGCCCGTCCGACGGAGCCCTGTGGGCTGCCCTCTCCATCGGCCTGTGCGTCGTTCTGGCATGGGTCTGCGGCTACGCCGTCCGCACCCGGCGCGCGTACGTCGTCCAACTGGAGGAGCGGGCGCGCCGCCTGGAACGCGAACAGGGCGAGCGTGCCGAACGCGCCGTCGCCGACGAACGCCTGCGCATCGCCCGCGAACTCCACGACGTCATCGGACACTCGATCAGCCTCATCACCGTGCAGGCCGAGGCAGCCGGCCGCTGCGCCCGCACTCGGCCGGAGGCCGTCCCGGACTACCTTGCGACCATCTCCGCCACCAGCCGAGAGGCGCTGGCCGAGATGCGTCGCGTTCTGGCCGTGCTGCGCCCCGAGGAGGGCGAGCCGCTGGAGCCGCGGCCGGGCCTGGCGTCCCTGCCCGAGCTGATCGCGAAGGTGGAGTCCGCCGGCGTACCGGTCCGCTTGGACGTGGAGCCGTCGACGCTGCCCGCCGGCGTCGGGCTGGCCGCCTACCGCATCGTCCAGGAGGCGCTCACCAACACCCTCAAATACGCCGGCCGCCCCGCCACGGCCTCGGTCACCATCGCCCGGGCCGGGCCGATGCTCCACGTCTGCGTCGTCGACGACGGTCTCGGCCCGCAGAGCGAGCCGTCCGCCGCCGCCCACGGACTCGTCGGGATGCGCGAGCGCGCCGCGATGTACGACGGCACCCTGCGCGCCGGGCGCCGCCAGGGTGGCGGATTCGAAGTCCACGCCACCCTGCGGATGACCGGAGAGGCACCGTGACCATCAGGATCCTGATCGCCGACGACCAGACCCTGATCCGGGCCGGCCTGCGCGCGATGCTCGAGACCGAACCCGGCTTCGACGTCGTCGGCGAGGCAGCCGACGGCGCCGAAGCTGTGGAGGCGGCCCGCCGACTGCGCCCCGACGTCCTGCTGATGGACATCCGCATGCCCCATCTCGACGGCGTCTCCGCGACCCGCGCCCTACTCGCCCAGAGTCCCGCGCCGTGCCGCATCCTGGTCCTGACCACCTTCCACCTGGACGACTACGTGGCCCAGGCACTGCGCGCGGGAGCCTCCGGATTCCTGCTGAAGGACTCCACCGCGGATCAGCTCGTCGAAGCCGTCAAGGTGATCGCTGCCGGCGAGGCGATCCTCGCGCCGTCCGTGACCCGCCGACTTCTTGAGCGCATGGCGGGCGGACCCGAACAGGCCGACGGTCAGGACCTGCGGAAGCTGCTCTCCGCGCGGGAGATCGACGTGCTTCTGCTGCTGGCCCGCGGGCTCTCCAACGCCGAGATCGTGCAGGCGCTTCACGTCGCCGAGACCACTGTGAAGAGCCACGTCCAGAGCCTGCTGCTCAAACTCGGCGTCCGCGACCGTCTGCAGGCAGTCGTCGCAGCTTACGACTCCGGTCTGGTCAAGCCGCGGGGGCAGGGGGCGAGGGACTGAGCCCGGATGGGTGCAGCTCTTTCTCAGGGACTGGATGACCTGGGTCGCGTCCAATGTCGTGTGCCCCGGCAGCTCACACCGTGTGCGGACCAGTTCCTTCAACGCCACGTTGATCAGGTGGGCCGGGCCCACCGCTTCCGGCTGCGCGCAAAGGTGTTCCCGCACTCAGCGCGCGACAACGTATACGCGGGTTGCCGGGCGCGTTATCTGACCCGCGACCGGGATGGCACGTTCCCCGCTCGCATGAAGGAGACCCTCGCCGGGGCCGGCATCGAGACCGTGCTCACTGGCCCACGGGGCGGCTGCCGACGCTCACCGCCCGCCTTCGAGCTGGAAGTCAAGGTCGACCGCGTGTCCGCTGAGTGTGCCGGTGGCGTGGCCGGCTCCGGTCCCCAGCGCGATCCGTACCTGCAGCCGGCCCGGCGTCACGCCGGGCCCGGAGAGCCGCAGCGTGCCGATGAGCTGCTGACCGGCGCCGGGCGTCAGCGTCCCGGAGACACTCGCGTCGCGTACCACGCGCACGGCCGTCAGCGTGATCGCGCCGGGTGTCGCCGTGTCGGTGGCGTAACGTCCGCCGCGCAGGCCGTCGGCAGCGCCCCATGCGCGGACCACTCCGTTATGCTGCACGAGGTCCTCGGCGGTCGCGCCGACGAGCCCGAGCGCGCGGCGGACCGCGGGCGTCGCGGCCGCGTGCGCCGGCGGGAGCTGCGCCGCCGAGACCGCGGCGCGTCCGGGCACCGGCGGCGGCGTCCCGGTGCGGAGGCATGCCCCCGGATCGGCGGACAGTGTCTTCACGAAGCCGATCGCGAGCGCGAGGGCGCACGGATCTCCCGACGGCGTGTGGCCGGCGTTGGCGACCTCCGCGAAGATCGCGTGCGGGAACTGCGCCGCGGTCTCGCGACCGGCGCGGCTCGGCGTGTTCGCGTCGAGGTCGCCGGAGAGGACGAGCACCGGCACGTCCGGCAGCGGCCGGCCGGTGGCGACCGGGGAGCCTGCGGTCGGATCGTTCGGCCAGTCGATGCAGAGGTCGGCGCCCTCGAATCCGGCCGCCGTCCATCCCGCCGCCGAGAACGGCCCGAAGGCCGCCGGGCCGAGCGTCGACAGCGCCCGCCGGTAGTCGGCGCGGCGCACGGCCGGCGGGTCCTGGTAGCGGAACGCGCGCGGGTAGTCGTGGCACATGACGGCCGCGAAGGCGGTCGGGCTGAAGGCCGGATTCTGTGTCAGCCCGGCGACGTCGAGCATCACGAGCGAGGCGAGGCGCTTCAGCGGGTCGAGGTCGCCGGCCGCGGCGTTCGCGAGCGCGGACGGCAGCGCCGCCGACAGCGACCGTTCGCCGCGCGCGTAGACGACCGATGCGAGCGCGGCCTCGTCGAGCGTCGCCTGATAGGTACGCGAACCGGTCGCGACGGTGAAGCGGACAGGGTGGCTGCGCAGCCGCGCGGCGACCCGCTCGAGGTCGCGCATGACGGCGTCGCCGTCGCAGGAGCGCGTGCCCGCGCAGATCAGGTGAATCGCCCGCAGCCCGGCGTCGAGCCGGTCGCGCCCGAAGGTGTCGAACGCGATCGGGTAGGAGCCGCTGAGCACGACCGATTGGACGTGCTCGGAGTGGCGCGCCGCGTAGACCGTCATCAGGTACGTGCCATAGGAGTCGCCCCAAAGGTCGAGGCGATCGAGGCCGAGGACCTGGCGGACCGCGTCGATGTCGTCCGCGACCGCGGCCGAGCCGTAGAGCCCGGCCTTCGAGCCCAGCTCCCGCCCGCACGCGCCGATCGCGGCGACGAGCGTGGGGTGCGAGAAGCCGGCGAGCGGATCGGTCATCGACTTGCACGTGATCTGCTGCGACAGCCCGATGCCGCGCGGGTCGACGAGGAGCAGGTCGCGGCGGTCGAGCAGCGGCGCCAGCAGGCCGGCGTAGTTCACGAAGCGCGACGCCGGGGCGCCGGGCCCGCCGGGGTTCGGCACGACCGTGCCGAGCGACGGCTGCGACTGGTCGCGCCGGGGGAGGAACGCGAACCCGACGCGCGTGGTGCCCCGGCGCGGCTCCGCGCGGTCGAGCGGGACCTCGACGGTGCCGCAGCGGGCGCCCGCCGGCGCGCCGTCGTAGGTGCAGGGCTTCAGCGGCTCCAGCAGCCGTGGGGGCGCCGGGGATGTGGGGACCGCGCCCGCGGCGGCGGTGCCGGTGCCGACCGCGAACGTGGCGAGCGTGGCGAGCGCGGTCGTGGCCAGCCACCGTGTGCGCGTACGCGCAGGGGATATCGACAGCAACATCTCTCTCCAGTTCATCAGCGACGGGTCAGGCGAGCAGTGCGAGCGTCGCCCGGGTGAGGGACTCGACTCCGACCACCAGGGAGCGCTCGTCGATGTCGAAGGCCGGGTGGTGATGCGGGACGGCGTCGGGGGAGCCCGCGCCGACGGCGTAGTAGCAGCCGGGGACCATGTCCAGGTAGAGGGCCATGTCGTCCGAGCCGGTCGTCGGCTCGACGTCGAGGACCCGGTCTGGTCCGAATGCTCCGGCGAACGCGTCCCGGACCAGCGAGGTGACGGCCGGGTCGTTGGTCAGGGGCGGGCAGCCGGCGCCGCGCGAGAACGTGGAGGTCGCCCCATGGAGCTCGGCGACGCCACGGGCGGTCTGCTCGACCATCTCGCGGAGCGCGACGCGTCCTTCGGCGTCGAGTGTGCGGATCGTGCCCGCGAGCGCGACCTCGGCGGGGATGATGTTCGGGGCCGCACCGCCGTTGACCTGGGCGACGGTGACGACGGATCCGTCCGCGTGGGCCCGCTTTCCGAGATCGCGCAGCGCGAGGATCACTTCGGCGGTGATCGACACCGGGTCGATGGCACCGCCCGGGGCGCCCGCGTGCCCGCCCGTACCCGTGATCGTGATGTGGAAGGTGTCGAGGCTCGCGAGCAGCAACCCCGGGCCGAGGCCGAGCCGGCCCGTCGGCATGAGCGAGGTCAGGTGCAGGCCGACGGCGCGGTCGATGCCCTCCATGGCCCCGTCGCGGATCATCCGGCGAGCACCGTCGTCGAGTTCCTCGGCCGGCTGGAAGCACATGCGGACGCGCCCGCTCCAGTGGTCGCCGAGCGTGTGCAGGACGTGCGCGACACTCAGTGCGATCGCGGTGTGGCCGTCGTGCCCGCAGGCGTGCATGACACCGGGCACGGTCGAGCGGTACGGTCGCCCGTCGTCCACCTCCGAGATCGGCAGGGCGTCCATGTCGGCACGGACCAGCACCGTGCGGCCGGGCCGTCCTGAGTCGAGGTCGGCGATCACCCCGGTGCCGCCGACACCGCGCCGGACGTCGAGTCCCAGTGCCGAGCAGTGGTCCGCGACGTACGCGCTCGTGGCGTGCTCTTCGAAGCCCAGTTCGGGGTTGGCATGCAGGTGACGGCGTATCTCGATGGTGCGTTCGGTGTGCCGGGCGACCTCGGTGAGGATCTCGGCGTTCAGGCCTTCCGAGGGCAGGAGGTTCCGCATGACAAGGACTCTATCGATCTAACATCAAAGATAAAAGACTTTGATGTTAGGACGGCTTCTTCGCCTTCGCGGACCGCCGGGCATCGCGGTCGCGCCCGCGCCGCATTCGCTCCACGGTGTCCTCCAGGTCGTGGAGATGGTGGTCCATCGCCGCCCGGACGACCTCGGGGTCGCGCGTGCGCAGTGCGGCGAGCGTCTCCTCGTGGACGGTGGCCAGCGGCACCGGGTCCATCTGCACGGTCCACGAGTTCACGAGTACGGCCTTGGCCTCCAGGATCTCGTGCTGGTAGCGCGCGAGCATGTCGCTGCGGGCGGCCCTGCCGATCAGGTAGTGGAAGAGGTTCTCGGCATGCATGACGTCGTCGCGCTCCTGCGCGGCGTGCAGCATCGCTGTCGCCTCGGCCATCTGCTCGAAGTCCTTCTCGGTCGCGCGCATGGCGGCGAGCCGCGCGAGCTCCATCTCCACTGGCCTGCGCGCCTCCACCAGCTCGATCATCTCGCGGGCGCGCAGCTCGACGTCGAAGCCGACCAGCGCAGCGGGCACGTTCCCCGAGCGCACCACGATCCCGCCCGTAGCGCCCCGGCGTACTTCAACGACCCCGGCACGCGCCAGCACGTGCACCGCGTCGCCGACGGTGGGCCGGCTGACGCGCAGGAGCTCGGCGAGCTCCGCGACGGTCGGGAGCTTGTCGCCCGGTGCGTAGTAGCCCGCGCGGATCGCGTAGGTGATCTGTCCGACGACTTCCTCGAACGCTCGTGTGCCGCTGATCGGACGGAACAGCACCGTCGGCGTGGGCTCTTCGGGGATGGTCACGGCATCACCGTACCGTCGGGCAACGGGTCCGGGACCGCACCCGGATCGGCGGGCGGCAACGTCCCGGCCGTACCTCCCGGGTCGGCCGGCGCTGTGGTCGTATGGCCGGCCGGTAGCGGTCGCAGGCAGGCCGCGCTGTGCCCGGCGGGACGCTTATCCACCGGGCCGAGCGCGGGATCGGTCGTACGGCAGCCGTCGTCGGCCAGCGGGCAGCGGGGATGGAACGCGCAGCCGTCCGGCCGCGCACCCGGGTCGGGAACATCACCGCCGAGCACCACGCGACTCCGCCGCTCGCGCGGGTCCGGGTGCAGCACCGACGACATGAGCGCACGGGTGTACGGGTGCGCCGGCGCTTCGAGGACCGTACGGGTCGGGCCCTCCTCGACGATCCGCCCGAGGTACATGACGGCCAGCCGGTCGGCATAGTGCGCGACGGTGGCGAGGTCGTGCGTGATCAGGAGGATGCCGGTCTCGCCACTGTCGCACAGCTCGCGCAGCAGCCCGAGGACTCCCGCGCGTACGGAGACGTCGAGCATCGAGGCGGGCTCGTCGGCGATCAGGAGGCTCGGGTCGAGCACGAGGCCGGAGGCGATCGCGACACGCTGGCGCTGCCCGCCCGACAGCTCGCGAGGGCGCCGCGGCAGGAAAGTCTCGGCAGGCCGCAAACCCGCGCGCTCGAGTGCGTCCACGGCCTTGGCGCGCCGTTGCTCCGCCGAGCCGCCGAGGCGGTGGATCAGCAGCGGTTCCTCGACGATCGACGCGACCGTGCAGCGTGGGTCCAGTGAGCCGTACGGGTCCTGAAGTACCATCTGCATCCGCCGGCGCCACGGCCGCATCGCGCGAGCCCCGAGGCCCTCGATCGCGGAGCCGTCGATGCGTACGGTCCCGTGTGACGGCGTCACCAGGCCGAGGATGCTCTGGGCGGTCGACGACTTGCCCGAGCCTGACTCGCCGACCAGCGCGACGAGCTCGCCCCGATCGACATGCAGTGACACGCCGTCGACCGCTCGCACCACACGGGCCGGCCGCCGAGCCAACCGATCGGCGACCGTACGCGGAGCGCGGTGGTGGAGGAGCAGGTTCTCGACCTCGAGAAGATGACTCATGGCTTCCTGATCAGGTGGCAGGCGGCGTGGCGGGCCGGAGCGACGGGGGTGAGGGCGGGCTCAGTGAGGGAGCAGCGGTCCTCGGCGTCGGGGCAGCGGCTGCGGAAGGCGCAGCCCGCGAGGGGGACGTCGAGGGAGGGTGGGCTGCCGCCGATGGAGCGCAGCGGACGATCGGCGCCGAGTACGGGCGTCGCCTCGTAGAGGAGTCGTGTGTAGGGGTGGCGGGGGGTGGTGTAGAGCCCCTCGGTCGGCCCCTCCTCGACCGCGCGGCCGGCGTACATCACCATCGCCCGGTCACAGAGCTGGCCGACGAGCCCGAGGTCGTGGCTGATGAGCACGACGGCCAGCCCCAGCTCGTCCGCCAGCCGGTCGAGCAGCTCGAGGATCTGCGCCTGCACGACGACGTCCAGAGCTGTCGTCGGCTCGTCGGCGAACAGCACACGCGGCTCGCCCGCGAGTGCCATCGCGATGCACGCACGCTGGCGCATCCCACCCGACAGCTCATGCGGATAGAGGGCCACGTTGCGGGCCGCCATCCCGACCCGCTCGAGGAGCTCGCCGGCCTGCCGCAGCGCCGCCCGTCGCGATACCCGCCCGTCGCGCGGTAGGACCTCGGCGATCTGGCTGCCCACGGTCCGTACGGGATTGAGTGCGTTCAGCGCCCCCTGGAAGACGATCGAGAGGTCACACCAGCGATAGGCTGCCATCGCGGCATCGCCGCCGGTCAGTACCTCCTGCCCGTCCACACGGACCGAACCAGAGACCGACGCGGTGGCCCCCAGCAGCCCGAGCACACCGAGCACGGTCGTGGTCTTGCCGCAGCCCGACTCCCCGACCAGCGCCAGCCGGTCCCCAGGACGCACGTCGAAGCTCACACCGCGTACGGCATGGACATCCCGTCCGCCGGGCCCGTCGAACCAGACATTGAGATCACGAACTTCCAGCACCGGTCCGTTCATCACTCCTCCATAACGGTCGCAGCCGTACGTCTGCGAAGTCGCCGACCGGAATCAGACCCGCCACTGTCGTCCTCGCCGCCGCCGCCGCCGCCACCGCCGCCCGCCGCCGTCGTGCGCAGCCGTACCCGCCTTGGGGGCAGGTGGTCGTGCCGGAGCTGGGGGTTGGCGATCTCGGCAACGCCCTGGCCGATGACGCTGGAGGCCACGACCACGGCGGCGATGCACAGGCCCGGGGGGACGAAGGCCCACCAGGCGCCGGCGCTGAGTGCCGACCGGCTGAAGGCGTGCTCGATCATGCGGCCCCAGGAGATGCTCGTCGGATCGCCGAGGCCGAGGAACGCCAGCGCGGCCTCGGCGAAGATCGCGGCGGCCACCGTCAGCGCGGCGTTCGCGACGACGAGCGGTGTGAGGTGCGGCAGCAGGTGGCGGGTGACGATCCGCAGATGACTGCTGCCCAGGCCGCGGGCGCGCAGGATGTAGCCGCGCTCGCGCAGCGACATCGTCTGGGCACGCGTGAGCCGCGCCATTTGCGTCCACGACAGCAGCCCGATGACCAGGATGATGTGGCTCAGGCTTGGTCCCCAGATCGCAGCGACGACGATCATGAACGGCAGCGCCGGGACGACAAGAAAGTAGTCCGTGACGCGCATGAGGACGCTGTCCACCCAGCCCCCCGCATAACCTGCGAGAACCCCGACGGCACAGCCGATCAGAACCGCGACGAGGCTGGCCGCCGCACCGACGATCAAGACCGTACGCGCACCGCGCAACAGCAGTGAGAGCACGTCCTGGCCCGCGTCGTCGAGCCCGAGGGGATGAGCGGAGGAGGGGCTGCCGAAGACCGGGCCGACGCGGCGGCCGGCCGCGCTCGTCGCCAGCAGCGGCGCGAACAGCGCGACCAGCAGTGTCAACGCGAGCACCCCGGCCGCGACGGCGATCGCGGGCTGGCGGAGTAACCGGAACTGGGTCATACGGTGATCCTGGGGTCGAGTCGCAGATAGATGAGATCGGAGACGTAGTTGCAGACGACCACGACGACCGTGAGGACCAGGAACGCACCCTGCAACATCGGGTAGTCGCGCGAGGTCACCGCGCTGTAGATGGCGCGGCCGATGCCCGGCCACGAGAAGACCGTCTCGATCAGCACGACACCCCCGACGACGGAGCCGAGCGAGAGCGCGATCAGCGTCGAGATCGGCAGCATCGCGTTGCGCAGCGCGTGGTGGCGCACGATGCGTGGCGTCGACAGGCCTTTGGCGCGCGCGGTCAGCACGTAGTCCTCGGCGAGGGTCTCCAGCATCGCGGTGCGCGTGAGCAGCGTGTACTGACCGAAGAGGGTGAGGCCCACCACGAGTGAGGGGAGCGTCATGTGCCAGAGCACGTCGACCGTGTGCTGCCACGGGCTCGGCTCGATCAGGAACTCGTCGACGCGGCCGCCTGAGGGGAAGACGCCGCCGAGGAGGAAGAGCAGCAGCAGCCCGACCCACTGCGCCGGAAGCGCGTAGACGGTCAGCGACGAGACGGTCAAGGCCCGGTCCGTCCGGGTTCCCCGCCGTACCGCCCCCAGTACGCCGGTCGCGATGCCGGCGAGGATCGCCACCACCGTGCCGAGCAGGACCATCGGCAGCGTGTTGCCGAGGGCCTCGCCCAGGTTCTTGGAGACGGGCTGGCCGTTGGCGAACGACCGCCCGAGGTTGCCATGCGCGAGCTCGCGGAGGTATGCCACGTATTGCACGCCGATCGACCGGTCGAGGCCGAATTCGTGGCGCAGCGCTTGTTGCTGGGCCACGGTCGAGTTCGGCACACGGGCGAGGTTGCTCACCGCGTCGCCGGGGACGACACGGAAGAGCAGGAAGTTGAGGCTGATCGCACAGAAGATCGTGATCAGCGCCACCGCAGTCCGGCGGAGGACGAGGTCGAGGCCGCGGTTCATCGACTCAGCCGGAGCGCTGCACGCCGGCGAACGCGTTGGTCGAGAGGAAGTCGGTCGTGTACGGGCTGGTCACGAAGCCGTCCCACGTGGAAGCGTGCGCGTCGAGGATCGCCCTCGCGTAGAGCGGGATCCACGGCAGGTCGTCGTTGAGGATCTGCTGCATCTGGTCCACGATCGCCTTGCGCTTCGCGGGGTCGAGCTCGGTGGCCTGCTGCTGGAGCAGACCGTCGTAGGTCTTGTTGCAGTAGCCCGCGTCGTTGAGGTTGGCGAGCTGGCCGCAGCTGAGGACACTGAGCTGCAGCGTCGGGTCGTAGAGGGACATCCAGTTGTTGAGGAAGAGATCGGTGTCGAGGTACTTGTCGTCCGGCCCGTGGACGGCGGAGACGAACGAGCTGGCATCCGACGGAGCGGCCTCGAGCTTGACACCGATGCGGCCGAGGTCGTTCCTGATGCTCTCGAACTGGCGCTCCCTCTCGCCCGCGACGAAGCGCACCTTGTAGCTCATCGGGTGTCCGTTGGCGATCCGCACGCCGTCGGCGCCGCGTTTGAAGCCGAGCGCGTCGAGCTGACGGCCGGCCTCGTCGGCATCGAACGTCGGCAGCTTGACGCCGGTCGCGGTCCAGCCGCCGCCGATACTCGGGGGCAGCGGGGTGTCGATGACGGTTCCGGTGCCCACGGTCGCGGTCGCGGTGAGCTGCGGACGGTTGAGCGCCGACGCGAACGCCTTGCGCACACGCGGGTCGAGCAGTTCGCGGTGCTCCGGCTTGGCGCTGTTGGAGTTGAACCCGAGCACAAAGACGTCCGCGCTCGGCACCTTGCTCACGCGCAGCTTGCCGTCGCCCTTGAGCTTGTCCACGACGGTTGCCGGGACGACCTTGGCCTGGTCGATCTCGTTGTTGCGCAGCGCGGAGACCATCGCGTCGCCCGAACTGTAGAGGCGGATCCCGACGGCGTGGACCTTCGGCCGTTGCCCGTAGTAGTTCGCGTTGCGCTTCAGCAGGAGGAACTCGTCCTTGCGGTATTCGGAGAGGGCGAACGGACCGCCGGACACCACGGGTGTGCTGTTCGTGAAGCGCCGCAGCCCGGAGCCGTCACCGGCCGCGGCGGGCGCATAGACGTGCTGAGGAAGGATGGGCAGCATCGCGAACTGGGCGATGGCGGTGCTCAGCGGCGCCGCTAACTTGATCACCAGCGTGTGGTCGTCGGGCGCGCTCGCCGACGTCACGCCGTTGAGCAGGAACGCCAGGCCGGCGGTGGACGACTTGGCGAACTTCAGCGTCGTCTGGATCGTCCACACGGCGTCCGCCGAGGTGAGCGGCTGCCCGTCGCTCCACTTGGCACCCGGGTGAAGGTGGAAGGTCATCGTCGTCCCGTCCTTCGAGGTCTCCCACGAGGTCGCGAAGTCCGGGCCCACCTGCTCGCCCTTGTAGCCGACGAGGTAGGGGTAGACGTTGCGCATCACCGAGAGCGGCAGCACGTACTGTGCGACGAACGGGTTCAGCGAGTCGATCGGGCTGTCGGTGATCCCGACGCGCAGTGTCTCACCACCCGACCCCGTTGACGACGCCCCACAGGCGGTCGTCCCGGCGATCGTGGCGACTGTGGCCACGATGAGCATCTTCCTCAGCATGGCGCGACCCTAGTCAGGCACCTGCTCAAAAGTCAATGAACTTTATGTTTGACCTTAAGTGCGCTTCTCCTGATGGGAAATCGGCTGCCGGCGGAGCGGTCTCCTGGACCGGGATGACGTTGCCGTCCGGGGGCGGGCAGGGGATGCCCGCGTGCAGGGGTTCCGGCGAGCGCGTTGAGCACGGCCTGCTCGGTGACGTCGGTGTCGCCCAGGCATGCCTCCGGCAGTCGCGGAGCGGCTGAAGTGCGGCTGCGGGCTGAGCGCGAGCATGCCCGAGGGGCGTTGTGGCTCTCCCCGCCGATCTCGGCGGTACTCAAGCCCGCGAAGATGAGTCGGTGAAGTCGGTGAAGTCGGTACGGCGGGTGACCGCCCGCAGGAGTGCCTGCCGACATGCCCGGACGGCGAGGTGCCGGGTGCCACCCCTGCGTACGGCGGTGAACAGCCGGCGTGCTTGTCGGCCGGGAGGGAGCGATCGCAGAGCGACGCTGGGCCGGAGGCCTCGCCATACGAGGTCCGGGAGCAGCGCGGCGGCGTGCCCTTGTTCCACCAGCCGTAGGTGAAAAAGCAGGTCCGTGGATTCGAAGCGCACATCGGGTTCGAATCCCGCGTCGCGGCACAGGGTCATCGCCCAATGGCGGGCGACCGTATCTTCGGGCTCCATGACCCATGGGTGATCGGCCAGCGCGCGCAGCGCCTCCTGCGGCTCGGCCACATCGACACCTTTCGGCTGGGCCAGGCGCAGGGGATCGTCGCACAGGTCCTCCCGCTCCAGCTCGGGGTGCCGCGGATTGGGGTGGCCCGGGTACTCCTCGGCGATGACCAGATCGAAATCGTGGGCGAGCAGGGCCGGCAGCGCCTCTTTCGGCTCCATCTGGGTGACATGGACGCGCAGGTGGGGATGGGTGTCGCGGATGAACGTCAGTGCGTCTGGGATCAGGGCCAGCGCCGCGGTCTGGAAAGAGGCGACGCGTAGGGTGCCGGTGAGGTCGATCATGGAGTTGGCGACGTCGGCTTCGGCCTGTTCGAGTCGTTCCAGTATGGCTTCGGTGTGGGTGACGAGGATCTCGGCCTGCGGTGTCAACCGCACCCGCCTGCCCACGCGCTCGAGGAGGGGAACGCCGACCTCCACCTCCAGCAACGAAAGCTGCTGGGAGACCGAAGATGGGCTGTAGGAGAGAGCGGCGGCGACCGCGGCGAGCGTTCCGCGGTGCTTGAGCTCGCGCAGGAGGCGAAGCCGGTGCAGATCAAACATTCGTAGGTTTTTCTAATGAATATTGCTCGAAAACATTCGCTGGACCAACGATATGGGCGGACGGCACTGTGCTGGCGTGAATCCGAGCTCTTCTGCCACCACTTCCACCGTCCCGCCGAGGCCCACATGGTTCGCGCGACCCGCGGCCCGGGCCTGGAGCTGCATGCCCGCCCCGGACGAGGTGTGGGAATTCCACACCAGACTTCCGGACTACGCGCCCACCCCGCTGATCGAGCTTCCCGCCCTGGCCGAAGAGCTCGGCGTCGGCCGGGTGTTCGTCAAGGACGAGTCCTCCCGTCTCGGGCTGCCCGCCTTCAAGGCCCTGGGTGCGTCGTGGGCGATCCACCGGGCGTTGTCTCGGCGGCCGAGTGACGGGCCGGTGCGGCTCGTCACCGCTACCGACGGCAACCACGGCCGCGCCGTGGCCCGCATGGCCCGCCTGCTCGGACACCGCGCCCATGTCCTGGTCCCCGAGGGCGTGCATCCGGCGGCCGTGGCCGCCATCACCGCCGAGGGCGCGGAGGTCACCTCTGTCGCCGGGACCTACGACGACGCGGTCCGCCAGGCGGCCGACGCCTCCCGTGAGCCCGGCTCCCTACTCATCCAGGACACCGCCTGGCCTGGCTACGAACAGATCCCCGGCTGGATCGTCGAGGGTTACTCCACGCTGTTCATCGAAGTCGACACACAGCTGTACGCCGCGGGCGTCGGATCACCCGGTCTGGTCTCCGTTCCCGTAGGTGTGGGCTCGCTCGCCCAGGCCGCTGTTACCCACTACCGCAGCCAGGCAGTGGTTCCCGCCACGGCTCTGCTGGCGGTGGAGCCGGACAGTGCGGCCTGTGCCCTGGCCAGCCTCACCCGGCAGGAGCCGGTGACTGTGGCGACCGGCACCACGATCATGGCCGGGCTGAACTGCGGAGCCCTCTCCAGCTTGGCCTGGCCGTACCTGCGCGACGGGCTGGACGCCGCTGTCGCCGTCACCGATGCCGACAGCGCCGGCGCGGCCCGCGACCTTGCCGCCCTTGGCGTATCGTCCGGCCCCTGCGGCGCGGCCACGCTGGCCGGCGTCCGTGCCGCGCTGACCGGCGGCGGCACCGGCCGCCGCGCCGCCCTGGCCGTCGGGCACACCACAACCATCGTGCTGCTGAGTACCGAAGGCGCCGCAGCCAACCCGCATGGCCTGGACTCCGGCGATTAGGGCGGCTTGCCAGGCCGAGCTTGACGCCAGGCTGCGTGCCGACTGCCGAGAGTGAGCTGGTCAGGCCGGGCGGCGGCACCGCTGGACGACCAGGGTGACCCCGGCGACCAGGAGCGACACCGCCGGTCCGATCAGCAGGGCCGTGGGCCCGCCGCCCGGGACGAGCCGTCCGCCGAGGTAGCCGAGCCCGATGGTGCACGTGACGAAGATGATCTCGGAGAGGCAGGCGGCGAGCAGGAACCTGCGGAACGGCAGGTCGACGATCCCTGCGGTGATCGCGCCCATCCCCCTTCCTCCTGGGACGAAGCGGACGCCGATCACGGACGGCACGCCGTACCGCTGGATGCGGTTCGTCGTCCACGCCAGCGTCGAGCGGCGCCTCGGGCTGCGCGACAGCCATGTGGTGGCACGTCCGCTCCACTTCCTGCCCACACCGTAGACGGCCAGGTCGCCTAGGACCGTCCCGGCCAGGATGATCGTCGCCAGCAGCGGGAGATTGAGGCTGCCTGCGGCGGCGAGCGCGCCCGCGCCTGCCAGCAGAGCGGAGTTCGGGATCATCGGGGGAGCGGTGACGAGAAGGAGGAGCGCGTAGAGATGAAGCGCGCTTTCCATCAGGTGGCGGGGCAGGAGGTTCCCTTGGCGGGGACCTTGCCGTTCACCACGTAGTCCTCGACGACGCCGGTGATGCAGGGACCACCGGCCGGGTAGGCGCCGTGCAGGTCACCTCCGTAGGTGACCAGCACGCCGTTGGTGAGTTGCCTGCTCAGGCTCGCCGCCTCCTTGGTCGGCGCGGCCGTGTCCTGCTTCGAGCTGATCACCACGATCGGGGCCGGGCCGGTGTGCCCGACCGTGCGGCCTTCGGGGTCGACGGGCACCGGCCACTGCGCGCATGAGGGGATCATGAAGGCGGTCGTCGGGCTGAGCTGGCCGAAGATCGGGGAGATACGGGTCAGCTTGGCCTCGATCCGGGGCAGGTCCCGTATGGCGGGCCGTTCGCGGTCACGGCAGTAGACCGCGCTGCCGTACGGGGCCGAGCCGAAGATTCCGAAGGGGCTGTAGGTGTCGCCTTGGCGACCGGTCATCGCGTCGGCGAGCTCCAGCAGGGGACCACCGTCGCCCTTGATCGCTTTGGCGAGCCTGGCTTCCAGCTCCTGCCAGTACGCCTCGCCGCCGCTCGCTGCATGCAGGGTGGCGATCGCCAGGCTGGCGCCGAGCCGGCGGTCGCCGACCTCGAGCGGCTTGCGCTTGAGCCGCTCGACCAGTCCCTCGACGGCGCTGTTGACCTCCTTGGTGTCCTTGCCCAGGTCGCAGCCCTTCTTGACGCACCCGGCCAGGAACCTCTCGTAGAAGAGCTGGAAGGTGCGGGTGAGCTGCGTTTGCACCTCGAGCACCGACTGCCGGGGATTGAGCCCGGCGTCCAGCACCATCCGGCCGACCCGCTGGGGATGCAGGGTGGCGTAGACGCCGCCGAGGACGCTGCCGAGGGACATCCCGTAGTAGTTGAGCTTGTTCTCGCCCAGCGCCGCGCGCAGCCCGTCCATGTCCCTGGCCGTGTCGCCCATGCCCGCATGTGGCAGGATCCTGCCCGACTCCTTCTCGCAGGTACGGACGAAGTCGGCGGTCGCCCCCAGGAACGCCTTACGGTCGGCGGGGTTTCTGACGCCCGGGTTGACGGCGAACAGGCGGTCGATCGAGGCGCCAGGGCCGCAGGTCACCGGGGAGGTAGCGCCCGAGCCGCGCGCATCGAAGCTCACCAGATCGTACTGTTTGCGCAGGTCCGCGTACTTCTGGTGGCTCGCCGCCAGGTTGATGACGCCGCGGCCGTCGCCGCCGAAGTTCATCACGAGTGAGCCGATCCGGGTGCCGGTGGCCTTCGCTCTGATCACCGCGACGTCGATGGTCCCGGCGCTCGGGTTGCCGTAGTCGAGCGGCACGGTCAGCTTGCCGCAGTCCAGGCCCGTGGTGGGAACGGGCAGTCCGGTGCACGCCCCCCAGGAGATCGCGGGCGCCGTGGCGGCCGTACCGGTTGTCGTGTCTGCGATGGCGGCGGTGGCCGGCAGGAATCCCAGCGTGGCCACCACCGGCAGCACCAGGGACCTGGGTGATCGGAGGATCAACATGATCGCCTTCCGAGTTGAGGAATCTCTTCCTCGACCCTTCCAGCGTTGCTCCCGCGGCTCCTCCCCGATCAGGATGAAACCATTCGCTGGGTGGCCCTCCTCGCGACCGACGTCAAGATCCTGTGACCAGCCGGGGATCAAGAACCGAAGTCGATATGAGGGTGATACCAAAGTTTCAACAGCTGCTCTGGCACCTCGCCATACCCGGTGAACCGTGGTCGCCGTATGCGGCCGTGCCGATGATCGCGCTGGCCTGCCTGCCGCTGACAGGGCGTCACCCCGGGCCGCGACCGGGCCGGACTCAGGCGCCGATCAGCTTGCGCACCCGGTCGGCGTCGACCGCGAGCAGCAGCGTCGGCAGCCGCGGGCGGTGTCCCGCCCGACGAGCAGGCGGTACAACAGGGTGCTGACTGCATCGGCCCTCGCCCGCGAGCACTGCCACGAAAGCCGCCACCCTCCGCACGGCGGAGGTAGAAGATCATCCGTTGGTTCATGTCGCTCCGCGATCGGGACTTCTAGCGTCAGCACAATGACCCACGCACACCGCTGGATGGCAGCCGCCATTGCCGGGCTCGCCATGCTCCCCGGACTACCCGCCCACGCCGCCTCCACCACCCCGGCCTGGTGTCCCTCGGTCCCCGGCCACCAGGTTGAATGCGACACCATCACCCGCCCGCTCGTACAAGACGACCCGGCACTCGGTGTCGTCGACGTCGCCTACGCCCTCATACGCCGGTCCAACGCCATGGCCCCGGCCGCCGGCACCATCGCCGTCAACCCCGGCGGGCCAGGCAACGCGCCCATTCCCCTTACCGGCTTCTACACCGACCTCCTCAAACCGCTCCTCGCCGACCACGACCTCCTCCTCGTCGACCCGCGCGGCACGAACGCCTCCGGTGCCCTGGACTGCGGCATCACCCTCGACACCCTGGCCGGACGCGCCCAGGTCCAGAGCGCCGTCGCACGCTGCGGCGCCGTACTCGGCCCCCGGACCCGCGGCTACACCTCCACCGCCGTCAGTGACGATATCGACGCCGTACGCGCGCGCATCGGCGTCGACCGCCTGCATCTCATCGGCCAGTCCTACGGCACCTATCTCATGCAGGTCTACGCCCGCCGCTACCCCAGCCGCGTCGCCTCCGTCGTCCTGTCAGGAGTTTTGCCGGTCGACGCCGATCCGCTCCTTGGACCAGGCTCACGCGCCTTCCCCGGCATGTTGCGCACCGTCTGCGAACGCAGCGCCGGAGCGTGCGACGCCGACATCGCCGTCGCTGACCTGTGGGCGTTCGCCGCCCGGCTCCGCGTACATCCGGTCACTCTCACCGTGCCTGATCCCGGCGGCAGCGCCAGCCGTACGGTGACCTTCACCGAGGACATGCTGGCCGGCCTGGCCCTGCAGAACGCCGCCGGCGGCAACGGCGGAGACCCTCAGGCCATCGGGGTGATGGGCCGCTTTCCCGCCATGCTGCACGACGCCGTACGCGGTGACTACGGACGACTCGCCGCCCTGGCCCAGCGCCTGTGGCCCGAGCTTGGCGGCGACATCAACGAGTCGACGGCCACCACCATGGCCTGCAACGACTTCCCCGTGCTGTGGCAGCCCAGCGCACCGATGGCGCAGCGCGCCCGGCAGTATCGCAAAGCGCTGTCACGCTCGACACCCGGCCGTACCGGACCGTTCAGCCCTGGAGCAACCGGCGCGGCCCGCTACGGCTTCGGCGACTACTGCCTGCAGTGGCCCACGGTGAAGGGTGCCAAGCCGTACAAGCCGACGGGTACCACACCGGACGTGCCGGTCCTGCTGCTGTCCGGCGACATGGACGCCAACACACCCGCCTCACAGGCAGCCCACGTCGCCCGATCATTCACCCACGCCCGCCAGATCGTCCTGCCCAACCTCGGCCACCTGGTGGACTTCGAACGCAGCGGCTGCGTCACCGGCCTCGTTTCCCGCTTCATCCGCACCAGTGACCCCGGCTCCACCGCATGCATCACCGCGATCCCAGCCCTCAAGGTCGAACCCGTCACCCCATGAGCTCTCGCCGCACCCGCTCTTCCGGGCCAGCATCAACCGCTTCGGCGGTTCGCTGTCCACGACGCGCCGTCCCAACCTGCAACGTTGGCTACGCGAACAGCGACAGCAGGCGCCCGCTGGGAAGAGTTGTGACGGGTATCCTTTCGCCACCATGCCCGAAGAGCAGCAAAGCCAGGGCGACCTGATCAGCGGCGTCCACAGGCGAAACCGCAACCTCGACGGTGACCCCTTCTACGTCCAGGTGTAGCCCTGTGCCCCGCCTACGACCGGGTTCGGCCTGACCCGGCCCCCGGGCTGGGGGCCGAGTCAGGCCGAACTTCTCAGGGCAGAATCAAAACCATGACCCGCGGCGACGACGCCGTCCACGCCATCACCCCCTCCCGCAGGAACGCGCCCAGGAGTTCGCGGCAGCGGGCAATGGCGAAACGGCCGAACTGGTCAGCGCGCTGACCGCGGCCTTGGAGGCGATGTAGGCCCCGGACCGGGCGGGCGGCGGTGGGCGCCGAGGTTGAAGGAGTTGTTCACGATGACGCCGGAACCCTGCCCCGCATCCGCCAGATCTCGTACTTCATCGACAGCCACACCTCCGTCAGGTTGACCGCCGGCACCCACTCCCAGCTCTCCCTGTCGAGGTCGGCGACCTTGCCGAGGACGCAGGTGCCGGCGTTGTTGAAGGCGACGTCCAGCCTGCCATGCCGCTGGACAACCGCCACGCCCGCCACCCTGCCGAGCGATGAGCCTACGGCTGTCCGCCGGGGCGGACCAGCTCGCTCTCGTAGGCCAGCACCACCGCCTGAGCCCGGTCGCGCAGGTGGAGCTTGGTGAAGATGCGCGTGACGTGCGTCTTCACCGTCGCCTCGCTGAGCCGGAACTCCGCGGCGATCTCGGCGTTGGACAGCCCGCGCCCCATCAGCCGCAGCACCTCCACCTCCCGCGGTGTCAGCTCCCTCAGCCGCCCCGGCGCCGGGGCTGCGGTGGGCCAGGCGAAGCGTTCCACGAGCCGCCGGGTGATCGACGGCGCGAGCAGCGCGTCGCCCGTCATGACCAGGCGGACCGAGGCGAGCAGCTGCTCGGGGCTGACGTCCTTGAGCAGGAAGCCGCTGGCGCCCGCCTGGAGTGCCTCGTAGACGTACCTGTCGAGGTCGAAGGTGGTCAGGATGATCACTCGGGGCACGTGGTCGAGGGCCATGATGCGGCGGGTGGCCTCCAGGCCGTCCAGTTCGGGCATGCGGATGTCCATGAGGACGACGTCGGGCTGCAGCTCCGCCACCAGCTCGACCGCCTGCGCGCCGTCTGAGGCCTCGCCTGCCACCTCGACGTCGCCGGTCTTGAGTATCAGCCGTAAGCCCGTCCTGACCAGGGCCTGGTCATCTACGATCAGTACCCGGATCATGCCGCCGGCTCCCCGAGGGGGATCTTGGCCCGCACGCGGTAGCCGCCGCCGAGCCGCCTGCGGGCGTCGAGGTCGCCGCCGAGGACGGCCACCCGCTCGCGCAGGCCGACGAGGCCGCGACCGGCGCCGTTCCCCGAAGAGGGGGCGGGTGTGCCGGTGAGCACGCTCGGCCCGGTGTTGACCACCTCCACGCGCAGTAGCCGCTCGGTGTAGCGCACGAACACCTCGGCCCGCCCGCCGGGCGCGTGCTTGAGCGCGTTCGTCAGCGCCTCCTGCACGATCCGGTAGGCGGTCAGGTCCACCCCGGCGGGCAGCGGGCGCGGCTGGCCCTCGATCGACATCTCGACGGGCATGCCGGCAAAGGCGATCTTGTCCATCAGCGTCCCCAGTCGTGACAGGCCGGGCTGAGGGACCAGGTCCTCGTGTGGATCGGCGGGCGCCAGCAGGCCGAGCAGGTGGCGCAGCTCGTTCATCGCCTCCCTGCCGCTGGTCTCGGCCGCCCGCAACGCCTCGATCGCCTCCTCAGGCAGCTCGTGGACGCTCCGTCGGGCCGCGCCCGTCTGGATGATCATGACGCTGACGTTGTGGCTGACCACGTCGTGCAGTTCGCGGGCGATCCTGGCCCGCTCCTGCTCGACGGCCAGTCTGGTGGCGCTGTCGCGCTCGGCCTGCATGAGCCGGTTGCGCTCGGCCAGTTCGCGGGTGCGCGAGCGCCGGGCATGGATCGCCACGGCCGCGGCGCACACCGCGACGAGCCAGCCGAGCAGGGTGAACGCCACCTTCCCATGGTGGCAGAACGGGTCGTCGGGGCCATCCGCCCGGGGATGGGCCCGCCGTACATCCGGGGAGGTACGTCCCCCGCCCGACGACAGACGGCGGCCGCCGGTCGTACGGTCGCCTGCATGAACGCAGTGGTGCAGGTGGAGGCCGTGCGCAAGGAGTACGGCGAGACGGTGGCGCTGGCGGGGGTCACGCTGTCGATAGGGGCGGGCGAGGCGGTGGCGATCATGGGCCCGTCCGGCAGCGGGAAGTCGACGCTGCTCAACATGATCGCCGGGCTGGACCGGCCCTCCTCGGGGCTGGTGACCGTCCAGGGGGAGGAGTTGACGCGGATGAGCGAGGGCGCGCTGGCGCGCTACCGCAGGCGGCGGATCGGGATGGTGTTCCAGTTCTTCAACCTGCTGGACGACCTGCCCGTGCTGGAGAACGTCGCCCTGTCGGCCAGGCTCGTCGGCACCCCGCGGCGCCAGGCCAGGACGCGAGCGCTCGAACTCCTGGAGGAGCTGGGCATCGCCGACCGGCGCGACGCCTACCCCGCCACGCTCAGCGGTGGGCAGCGCCAGCGCGTCGGGGTGGCCCGCGCGCTGATGAACCGGCCCGCGCTGCTGCTGGCCGACGAGCCGACCGGGGCGCTGGACAGCCGCTCCGGCGAGCAGGTCATGGACCTGCTGCTGGACCTCAACCAGATCGGCCAGACCCTGATGCTCGTCACCCACGACCACCGGCTGGCCGAACGCTGCGCCACCCGCGTCGTTCACTTCGCCGACGGCCGGATCGCGGAGATGGAGGCGGCGTGAGGGCGGTCTGGATCGCCGGCCTGGCGGCGGTGCGCAGGCGCCGCCTGCAGAGCGTGATCGTCGGCGTGGTGGTCACGCTGTCCTCGGGCGTGATCGCGCTCTGCCTGGCGCTGCTGTCCGGCACGAACGCGCCCTTCGACCGGGCCTTCGAACAGCAGCGCGGCGCCCAGGTGACGGCGCTGTACGCCGCCGGCTCGGCGCCGGGATACGTGGAGGGGACCGCCGGCCCGTTCCCGGTGGCGACGGTCAGGGACACCGACGGCGCGTCCTGGCGGGTCGTCGGCCGCGCCGATCCGGGCGGCGCTGTGGACCGGGTGGCCGTGGTCCGGGGCCGTTGGCCGCGGGCGGCGGGCGAGGTCGTGATCAGCCGGGACCGCTGGGATCCCGCCTCCAGCCCGGTCGGCGCCAGGTTCGCGACGCTGTCCGGCGAGCCCGCGCTGACCGTCGTCGGCGTCGCAGTGTCCATGTCGGCCTCGGCCGACGCGTGGACGACCCCCGCCCAGGCCCGCGCGCTGCCGCACCCAGCGGGTGACCAGCTGCTGTACCGCTTCGCCGATGCCTCCGCCCTGCCGCGGGAGGGCCTGATCTCGACCGGTTCGTACCAGACGCTCCGGTACGCCTTCGAGAGCCGGCTGTCCTCGACGGTGCCGCTGCTGGTGACGTTCGGCGGTCTCGGTCTGGCCATCTCGGTGCTGATCATCGTGATCACGGTCAGCGGTGCCGTCATCTCCGGCCTGCGCGCCATCGGCGTCATGAAGTCGCTGGGGTTCACCCCGGCGCAGGTCGTCGCCGTCCATCTGATCATGATCATGGTGCCGTCGGCGGCCGGCGCCCTCGCTGGTACGGCCGTCGGCAACGCGCTCTCCCTGCCCATGCTGGGCGACTACGCGAGCATGATCGGGCTGCCCGTCGGTGTGGAGGTCGAGTACCTGGCCGCGCTGGCCACCTACGCGGGTGTCCTGGCCCTCGTCGCCGTCACCGCGCTGCTGCCCGCGCTACGCGCCGGCCGGCTGGGCGCCGTCCAGGCCATACAGCTGAGCGCGGGCTCCGGCCCCGGCCGGAGCCGTACGGCCCAGCGGCGGCTGGCCGGTTCGCGGCTGCCGATCCCGCTGGGGCTGGGTCTCGGCCAGCCGTTCACCCGCCCGGCCAGGACGGCACTGACGCTGGCGGTGCTCGTGGTGGGGGCGAGCGCGCTCACGTTCGTCGGCGGCCTCTACCTGAGCACCGGCGCGGTGGAGAGGCTGCAGGACCGCAGTGCGGCCGTCCAGGTGAGCGTCGACGGCAACCCGGTCCCCCAGGACATCTCGGCGCGGCTGCGCGCGCTTCCCGGCGCCCGCACGCTCACCGCGATGCGGGCGGCCGATGCCCGGATTGAGGGCCTGGCCCAGTCGGGGATCCTGATCGGCTGGAGCGGGGACATGGTCACCGCCGGGTATCCGCTGGCGAACGGCCGCTGGTTCCGCGGCGAGGACGAGGTGGTGGTCCCCGGGCCGCTGCTGCGCCTGACCGGCAAGCGCGTCGGCGACACGCTCGCCGTACAGCTCCAAGGCCGTACGGCCGAGCTGCGCATCGTCGGCGAGCTGGCGATCACCAAGACCGAGCGGACCGTCTACGTCAGCGGGCAGACCTTCCTCCACCGCAACGGCGGGCGGCGGCCCTACGCCTACGAGATCGGGCTGGCGCCGGGCTCCGACGTGAGCGCCTATCTGGCCGCGGTGCGGGCCGGGGGCTGGCAGGCGCGCGCGATCCCGCGACCCGCCGAGAGCGACGTGAGGACCGTCGTCCCCGCCTTCGCGCTCGTGCTGGTGCTGGTGACGGCACTCGGCGTGTTCAACGTCGTCGTGCTCAACACCCGCGAACGGCGGCGCGAGCTGGGCGTGCTCAAGTCGGTCGGGATGGAGCCGCGGCAGGTCGTGGCCATGGTCGTCACGTCAGTCGCCGGGCTGGCGCTGTTCGGCGGTCTGCTGGGGCTGCCGGCAGGGATCGGGCTATTCCGGGCGTTCATCGCGATCGCCTCCGAAGCAGGAAGGACCAGCTATCCGGCCACGATCATGGACATCTACGACGCCAGGATGCTCGCCGCGGTGGTCGGCGTCCTGCTCCTGACGGCCATGCTCGGGGCGCTCGTGCCCGCCGGGTGGGCGGCCAGGGCGGGGACGGCCACCGTCCTGCGCGCGGAGTGAGCCGTAGGGTCCTGGCATGACACTCCCTGTGTCAACCTCAGGCGGCAACGAGCTCGTTGAGCGCTGCTGCGGCGCTGTGCTTGGCGGGGTCGTAGGGGACGCCGTCGAGCCAGCAGCGCCAGATCACGCGGATCCAGGCGCGGGCCAGCACGCGGACGGCGTGCGGGTGGTCCTTGCCTGCTTTGCGGGCCTGGGTGTAGATGTGCGCGGCCCAGGGGCTGGCGTGCCGGCTGTTGTCGGCGATGGTGGTCAGCGCGACGCGGAAGCGTTTGTTGCAGGCCCAGCGGAAGTGCACGGCCCGGTGTTTGCCGGACTCCTTGGTGACGGGTGTGCAGCCCGCGAGGGCTGCGACGGAGTCGGGGCGCTCGTAGGCTTGGCGGCAGTCGCCCCACTCGGCGAGCATCTGGGCGGCGTTGATCTGACCCGACCTTGGCAGCGACGCGAAGATCTTCCCGTCCGGATGCTCTCCGAGCTGGGCGGCGCACGAGCGGTCGAGGTCCTTGAGCGCGCGCAGTACGGTGACCAGCGCCAAGACGGCATCACGCAGCGCTTCGGTCAGCGCCTGGCCGGTCGCTCCAGCCGGGGCTGCGCGCAGCCGCTCCAGCAGCACCACGGCCGATCGGCGGCCGGAGTAGCCGTGCTTGACCAAGAACGCGGCCATCCGCTTCTTGCCCAGGTGGCGGGCGCTGGCCGGGGTGGGGTAGCGGGTCAGGAAGTCCAGGCTGATCGGCGATTCCACGTCGGCGAAGACGGCCTTGGCGCCGGGCCAGTAGGCGTCCAGCAGCGCGGCGAGCTGGTTGGTCGCGGCGACGCGCATGTCGACCAGGTCGGTGCGGGTGCGAACGACGGTCCGCAGCGCCTTGGTGTCATTGGAGTACGGCACGGCGACGCGCAGGCGGTGCTGGCGCAGCCGGAGGTATTCGGCGATGACGGTGGCGTCCCCGGCATCGGACTTCTAATCCGACGGTCTTCGAATCCCTCAGGGCGCGCTCATCATCCCACCCTTGACCTGCAGAAACGCGGAGTTCAAGGCTTCTCTGGGACAGAGACTCGTCCTCTACGTGCTCGCAGCGTGCTCGCGTGCACCAACCGTGCACATTCCATGATCGGAAGTGGCCACGCCGGCGATGAAAGCTCGCCAACCGTTTTGATGGATGTCCCGAGCGCACGAGATGGCCGTCCTCGTTTCATGACGCCACGCCTCTACCAGCGGAAACTCTTACACCACTTCCGTGGACGCAACCCATGTCGTGTGCCCATGCGGTGAGGTAGGCCATAGATACAAGCTGCGCACCACATTGGGTCACCCTCTTGCCTTGTCGGGCACGCAGTGCGCGGGGCGGTTGCGGGAGCTGCGACGGCGCTAAAGCCGACAAATCGATCATTGACCGCGATTTGACAAAAAATTACATTATGTTGGCAGATCGGGGGACCGCGTGCTCGAAGGGAGACCGTCCTGATGGGGCGTCGAGTCCTGATTCCCACCGTCGCAGTCCTACTCTTCCTGATCTGGGGTGTTCCATCGGCCGCCTTCGCGGTGGACGGGACCCGGACGCCGGCGTCGCCCTCCTACACGGTCAGCCTGACCAGCAACACGTCGGGCAGCACATGGACCGGACACGAGAGCATCACCTTCACCAACCCGTCCGCCGATCCCCTGACGGAGGTCTACCTCCGGTTGTGGGACAACTACCACGGCACGTGCCCGTCCACACCGATAACCGTGACCAACGTGACCGGGGGCACGCCGACCCCGCTGTCGGTCGCCTGCACCGCGCTGAAGATCGCACTGCCCGTCCCGCTCATCGAGAACGAGAGCGCATCGATCGGCTTCGACCTGAGCATCGTGGTGCCCAGCGGCGCGGACCGGTTCGGCAGCGATGGGTCCTACAACTTCATCGGCAACGCGCTGCCGGTTCTGGCGGTCCGCGACGCGAGCGGCTGGCATCTCGATCCGTACACCAACAACGGCGAGTCCTTCTACGCGCTCGCCAGTAACTACTCCGTCACGCTCGACCACCCGACCTCGCTGCTGGTGCCCGCCACCGGCACCTCCGTCGAGACGCCGGGGACGTCCGGTCGTACGGTCACCAAGGCCACCGCCGCCAACGTGCGGGAGTTCGCCTGGGCGGCCGGGCCGTTCGTGAAGACCACCAGCACCACGACCAGCGGCGTCGCGGTGAACGTCTACCGGGTGAGCTCGATCAGTTCGAGCAGCGCCGCCTCGATGATGACCACCGCCAAGAACGCGCTGGTCGCCCACTCCGGGCGGTTCGGGGCCTACCCGTACGGCGAGGTGGACGTGGTGTTGGACAACAACTTCTGGTTCGGCGGCATGGAGTATCCCGGCTTCGTGCTCGACGTGGTCAGCTCCACGGCCCTCGCCCACGAGCTGGCCCACCAATGGTGGTACGGCATTGTCGGTGACGACGAGTACACCAGCCCGTGGCTGGACGAGTCGTTCACCGACTACGCCACCGACCTCTACAACGGCCTCTCGGGCACCAACTGCTGGAACAACGTCTCCTGGCAGTCGCCGGCCGAAAAGATCAGCAACTCGATGGCCTACTGGGACGCCCACTCAAGCCGATACGGCACCGTGGTCTACACCTACGGCAAGTGCGCGCTGCACGACCTGCGGCGCACGATCGGCACAACGGCGATGGAGAACCTGCTGAAGAACTACGCCAGCGCCCACTGGTACGGGATCTCGACCACCGCCGAGTTCAAGGCCGCCGCCCAGGCCGCCACCTCGGTCGACCTGTCATCGTTCTGGACCACCCACCGCATCGACGGCTGAGCGAACCCACACGCTCACGAGTCCGGGCCTCGACCGGGCACGGACACCCGCAATCAGAACCCGCACGCCTCCATGACAGCGGCAAGCCCTCCTGGCGCGGCCTGGGGTGACAGCGCCGGGGCAGCGCTCCCCGTGACCACGTCGGTTCACGACAAGGTCAAGCCGCATGGTGGTACTCCCTGAGGACTCCTCCAAGTCGATCAGCGACCGCCGCTACCTCTTGGAGGGGTCCATGGCCCAACTCGCCGCCCCGACCAGCGAGCCGAGCGGAGATCTGACCGAACCGCTGGCACCGACCGCGCTCGCCGCGTCATAGTCACAACATTCCGAAACAACTCGCCGACCTCACATGATCGGCTGGAGTTACACCACTCAACGGGACGTGACCCCCGGTGACACATGTATGTCCAGCGTGTCACCGGATTCGAGGGGTTGAGCAGCCGGGTGCCCGGGCGTGTTCAAATACGATTGGAATCTACGCTGTAAAGGCATGCGCTGAGGGCAGATCGCTTGCTCGGGTGGTCGTCGATCGATCGGGTCGCGCTCGCCTGAGCCGCCTGCGGGGTGGAGATGCTCGGCCCGACTTCCTCCCCGTGCCGTTTCGTCGACGCGCGGGTGGTGCCTGCTGCAGTCCGAAGCGGCCTCTGCCTGAGTGAAACCGCAGGCGACGACGCGAGAGGTGGCGGTCCCTGCTCAAGGGACGCTGCCGAGGTCAGGGCGGACGAAACGGCTGTCCGCCGGTTCCTTAAACTCCGAGAAGTTCCACTGGGCAGGTGACGCCCGTCCCGGCGGTTCACCGTGTTCGCAGCGCCGCCTTGCGCTCATGCCAGCGGCGCATCATCGCGCGGGTCTCGTCTCTGAGGAACTGGATGAGCTCGAGTGTCTCGTTCAGCCGGTCGGCCGCTGGCGAGTCACCCAGGATGGCGATGCCTTCTCGCAGGTCGGCCTCGCCTCTTTCGAGGAACGGGTTCGCGAGGAACGTGGACTCGTACCACGAGCCGTCCACGACGTAGGCGTGGCGGCGCGTTCCCGGGTCCCGTTCTGTGCGGATGAGGCGGATCTGGACCAGGTAGCGGACGGCGCCCGAGACCCCGCCGGTGCTGGCGTGCAGCCATTCCGCTAATTCGGCCGCGGTCATCCGCCCGTTCTCGCTGGCCAGGAGTGTCGCGAAGACGCGGGCGGCGAGGCGTGGGAAGCCGGCATCGGCGAGGGTGGAGGCGAAGCGCTCGACGAATTTGCCGAGCTCGTCCATCTCGTCTTCGCGCACGGCGCTCCCTTCAGTCATCTCGTCACAAGGGTACCGCAGTAACACGAACTTTCAGTAATTATTGAAAGATAGTGTTACTATGTACCAGACGGCGCACAAGGGACACCGCTCGGCGGCAGACGGGATCCGGGTCGAGCGCCCGCGGCCGATGCGGGCGACGGGAGACGCGCATCGCCAGGCACGCGTTGGTGATGGAGAGGGGAGAGATGAACCAACGAGCCAAGGATCGGACGCTCGGGCAACGGCTCGCCGACCTGCTGTGGACGAAGTACGCTCGGCTGCCCGCCTCGACGAGCGACTACAGCGTGACCCGCAACGTGCGGATCCCGATGAGAGACGGCGTCGAACTGTTCGCGAATCTCTTGGAGCCGAAGGGACCGGCGTCGGGAACGATTCTCGTCAGCTCCCCTTACGGCTACAACGTGATGGGATCGGCCATAACCGGCGGAATGTTCGCCTGCCGCGGTTATCGGGTCGTGCTGATCCGGTGGCGGGGCACGTTCGGATCGGGGGGAACTTTCGAACCGCACATGCGGGAAGCCGACGATGCGGCCGACATCGTCGCTTGGATGCGCGAGCAGCCGTGGTTCGACGGGCGCTTTGCCACGCACGGCTTTTCATCTGTCGGCTTCGCCGCGTGGGCGTTGCTGATGGATTCGCCTCCAGAACTGGCCACCGCGGTCATCGCGTGCGCGCCGCACAACTTCGGCGCATTCGTCTATACCGGCGGGGCGTTTTTGCTCAGCACTGTGTTCGAATGGTCGTTCGCCACGACCAAGCAGGAGGAGCCAATCCTGCCTCGCGTCTTTGCGGTTCTCTCTTCCCGGGGCCGTATCAAGAAGGCCCTGGCAGCGCTTCCGCTGGTCGACGCCGCCGAAAAGCTGATGGACGGGAAGGCGCCCTGGTACCGCGAGTGGGTCAGTCGGCGGGATCTGGGCGCCCCATGGTGGAAGCGCGCCGACCTGACTGAAGCGCTGGATCGGGTGCACGTTCCCGTGCTGCTGCAAGGCGGCTGGCAGGACGGTTTCCTACGCCAGACGCTGGCGGGGTACGCACGGCTGGCCGAGCGGGGCGTCGATGTCGCACTCACCATGGGCCCGTGGACGCATGCTCAGGGGGGCGCCGAGGGTGCCCGCATCCTGCTCCCCGAAGCCCTCGCCTGGTTCGACGAGCATCTGGCCAGATCAAGCGACCGGCGCCGCGCCACGCCGGTCAAGGTGTTCGTCAGCGGCCCCGGCGAGGGGTGGCGCGACCTTCCGGCCTGGCCGCCGGCGACGGTCGAGCAGATCCTGTATCCCCGCTCCGGGGAACTCCTGGCCGCTCAGCCGGCCGACGTGGGAGAAGTGAGCGAGTTCACGTATGACCCCGCCCAGCCGACTCCCACGTACGGTGGCGCGTTCGTCACGCAAGTTTCCCCGGGGTTGACGGCGGGCTACACGGATGACAGCGCGCTCGCATCGCGTTCCGATGTGCTGGCATTCACGTCAGACCCGTTGACCACGGAGCTCGAAGTCGTCGGCAGCCCAGTTGTAGAGCTGGGCCACAGTTCCGACAACCCCTTCGCCGACCTGTTCGTTCGCGTGTCGGAAGTGGATGCCCAAGGCCGCTCACGCAACGTCAGCGACGGGTTCGTCCGACTCGACCCTTTGGCGCCCCAGGGCCTGATTCGTATGGAGCTCGACGCCGTAGCGCACCGGTTCGCGCGAAACAGCCGGATTCGGCTGGTCGTTGCGGGCGGGTCGCATCCGCGCTGGGAGCGGAACCTGGGAACACCCGACGACCCGGCCACCTCAACGAGGATGCTGCCGTCACACCGGACGATCGACCTGTCGATCTCACGGGTCGTGGTTTCGATCAGGGGCGTGGATCAGGGTAGGGCCGACGCCGTGGTGGAGAGCGAACTGCTCGACCAGGCGAAGGCCGAAGACGCCGGTGCGTAGCCCGTTGCCCAGCGCGGCCTCTGCAACGTCCACCATCGCCTCGACGACGACCAGGAGGGCGCGCAGCGTCTCGGGGACGGCGGGGTCGGCCTTGCGCGGGGTGGCGGCCTCGTCGTGAGTGAGGGCCAGGTGCTCGCGGTGGCCGGACAGCACCTTGCGGGCGGCCTTGGTCTGGGGTGGGGCGGCGTCGGCGGCCTGGTGCATGGTGCGGATCGCGGTCTTCACCGAGGTCGCCGAAGCGTCCCGGGCCGGGGTGACCAGCCACTCCAGCCGGGTCATCCCCAGCCCCGCATCCACGGCCAGCATCCGCTCCAGGTCGGCGCGGACCTCCTCCGTCAGCAGGTGCCCTACCAGCTGCGAGGTCAGATCGGAGGCCGCCTTGCGGGCGGTGCCGACCATCTTGGCCAAGACCAGCGCGCCGGGCCGGATTACCCTGGCCGCCATCAGATACTCGCGCGCCAGGTTGAACAGCAGCGTCGGGGAGTCATGCTCCATCGCCCGATCCAGCAGGAACTGCTCCAGCTCCTTCATCGCCTGGCTGCCTGCAGGGGCGGTCTTCCACTCCAGGTATTTGGCGACCTGCGCCAGATGGCCCGAGCGGGTCTGTGCCCGGTGGCCGTATAACGACAACGCCGCCGGCGACACGCCCAGCCGCTCCGCGACCCGGGCCACCGCCGCTGGCGGCGCGGAGGCCGCATCGTCGGGCACGAACCCGAGCCACGGCAGCGTGCAGAGCTGGACCAGCATGCCCAGCTGGTCCACTGAGCGCCGCCCACGACCTGGATCGACGAACGCCAAGTCCGCTGGCGTCGGCGTGAAGTACCGGATCAACTCATCTGCGCTGATCTCCGGGAACGAGCGCAGCTGCTCAAGCTGCTCCTCGGAGAACATCTTCTCTGACAACGCACCACCCCACGTGCCGTACCGGACGAAACCGGAACAGAACGTAGCGGCAGTGATCGTCAACCCGCCACGGGCAGTCAAACGCCTCCGTTACCGCAGGTCAGAGGCTACTTCGTTGAAAATTTCTTCATTGCTACCGGGACCCCTAGTAAGAAGGAGCTGCAGCTCTCGCGCATCGTCGAGCACGCCGCCCGTCAGCTCGTCCAACTTGTGGAGGAGGCCTCCGCCCAGATCAACTCCGCCCCCGCACACTCCGCGCAAGGCCAGAGCCACGAGGGGCCAGCCCTGATGCCCGTCACCGCGCACGCGCGGAACCAGGAGGGCGGCAACGATGTCTGACGATCCGCTGGCGTACCGCCATCCGGCGCGTGCGCTCTGGTGGGCGCCAGCCCACATGTCGGCCTGTGCGACTGGATCGGCTGTTGAACGGGATCAGTCTTCGCCGCGCTGCTTCTGGAGCACGGCCAACGCTTCATCCCCGCGCCCCGCCCCGCCCAGATTGCGCCAGGCCCGCCCGGCAGCTGCTTCGCCACCGCGCTCGCGCATGCCGACCGCCACCAGCTGACCTACGTGGAGGGGATGGCCCTGACCGCCGGCGATGGCGGCCACCTCGCTGTCGAGGTCGGCGCAGATGCGGGAGACCTCGCTTTTGGAGATCCCGGACTCGGCGCCGAGGGCTTTGACCAGGTCATCGACGTTTCTGGTGGACACTCCTTGCAGGTAGGCCTCCATCACCACCGCGAACAGTGCCTGGTCGATGCGGCGGCGGCGTTTCAGCAGGGAGGGGAAGAACGACCCGGACCGCAGTTTGGGGATCTTCAGTTCCAGGTCGCCGGCTGCGGTGGTGAGCAGTCGGTCGCGGTAGCCGTTGCGGTGCGTGGTTCGTGCTTCGGTGCGTTGGTGGGGTGCGGCGCCGATCACCGCGGCGGCCTCGGCTTCGATGAGCGCTTGCAGCATGCTTTGGAGCGCTTGGCGGATGACGTCGTCGGCGTCGGCGGCTTTCAAAGACTCCAACAGGTCGAGCAGGGCAGACTGGTCCAGAGCCATCGTGTGGTGTCCTTCGCGAGAACCTTGGCGGGAACTCGCTGACCGTCACACGATGGCTCGTCCCATGTCTGGGGCTTGCGTTATCAGCTTGGAGTTACACCACCCGAGGGGACGTGACCCGGTCTTGCTGCAGGACTCAACGTCCAGGTCCACAGAGTGCTCACCTGCCGGCGGCTACCACAGGAGTCTGCCGGATGGCTTAGAGCCTGTTAGCGATCGGTTTGGGTGGGTTGTGAGCTTCCCCTCGTAGCGTGGAGACCGAACCGGGAGAGGTTTGGTCGTGGCAGGTACCACGAGGCGCCGCTTTGATCCGGAGTTTCGGGCTGGAGCGGTGCGCATCGTCAAGGAGACCGGCAAACCCGTCTCGCACGTCGCGCGGGACCTTGGTATCAACGAGTACACGCTGCACAACTGACCGGAAAATGATCCACCTCAGCCAGCGCGCGGCAGCGAACCCCGCCGGTGATCGCCGGTTCGGGGTTTGCCACAGCGGTATGGGTCAGGCGGCCGAGGTCAGGGTGACGGTCAGACCGAGTGCTTCGAGCTGCCGGACGTAAGTGCGGATCCTCTTGTCCTTGTTCACGCGGTCGGCGTGGTACCCGGCTCCTAGGTCGAAGTACTTGGCCGTGGGGTCGGCGAGCAGGTGCCAGATGATGACCAGGATCGACCGGGCGACGGCGACCAGAGCCTTGAGCTTGCCGCGGCGTTTGACGATGCGCCGGTAGCGTTCGCCGAGAAAGCTATCGGTCCGGGCAGCCACGGCCGCGGCTTGGCCGAGGACTCCTTGAGGTAGGGGTTGCCCTTGCCGGTCCGGCCGCCAGTGGGGCTCTTGGCGCCGGACTGGATCGTTCGCGGGCATAGTTTCGCCCAGGACACCAGATGGCCGGCGGTGGGGAACCGGTTCATGTCCAGTCCCACCTCCGCCAGGATGACTTGAGCGACCGCCGGGCTGATGCCGGGAATCTCATCGAGCCGTTCCACGGCCGACAGCATCGGCTGACTGGCCGTGGTGATCTCGGGATGGTGACTGGGGCTCGTGGAAGAATTCCCGTCCCGGCCGCTGTCGCCCGAGGCGCGATGTGGCTGCGCGGCAGGCAGATCGTCTAGAAGCTGCTCGATTCGGGCGGTGAGCTTGCCGATCTGCGCATCCAGACCGTCGATCTGGGCCAGTAGCAGCGCCGCGATCTCGGCGTGGTGGTCGTCGAACTGGCCGGTGAGCGCTTCGACCAGTGCTGGGATCTTGGCGCGCATCCTGCCGCGGGCGAGCTCGGCCAGCACCCGTGGATTGCGTTCTCCTGCGATGAGCGCTTCGATCATGTCCCGGATGGAGGCTGTGGTCAGTGTGCTGGCCACCGCCGACACCTTGATCAGGGAGTCTTCCAGTAGCTTTTCCAGCCGTAGCCAGTACCGGGTCCGCTCGGCGGTCAGGTCGCTGCGCATCCGCGTGTAGTCACGCAGCGTCCGAATCTCCTTGGGGGGTACGAACGAGGGCCGAACCAGGCCTTTCTCGGTGAGCTTGGCCAACCAGACCGCGTCCAGTTTGTCGGTTTTCGACCGGCCTGGCAGGTGCTTGACGTCACGGGCGTTGACCAGTTGCACGTTCAGTCCCCGGGCCTCCAGCACGTAGTACCAGATCCGCCAGTAGTCGCCCGTCGATTCGACGGTGACCTTCTCCACGCCCAACTCGATCAGCCGGTCGCTGAGTTCGGTGACCGCGTTCATGGTGGCTTCCACGTCCCACACCTTGGTCACCCGGCGTCCGGACGTGGACGGGTGCGGTATCCGCGTGCACACCTTGCCGAACGCCTTGGCCACATCGATCGCCGCGACTCGTTCGATGAGATGTTCATGCTCCTCATCCGGGACTTCCACGGGTTCTCTCATCGCCATGGGGTGATCGCTCCTTGTCGGCCGGGGGTGGTGGCGGGCTGCTCGGGGGCCTCGGTCGGGAGCCGAACATTCTGACCGGCGTGCTCGAAGCAAACAGTGCGTGACCCATCAAGGTCGGGGCCCCAGCGCCAGACTGAGTGACGGGATCGATGTGTCCCACGTTATGACCGGCGTCGGCGAGCAGCCCGCTCAAATTTTCACGCCTGTGTGGCGTCCGTGGAAGGGTCAGGATGACTGGGTGCAGATGGACCGGCACGCCAACGGGCAGGCCGGCGGTAACAGCGGCGGAGGCGGGACGCTGAAGGAGTCCGAAAGCGAGGAGCTGGCGCGGCTGCGGCGGGAGAAGGCCGAGCTGGTCAAGCAGCACGCTCGCGAGAAGGCGGCGTGGGAGAAGGAACGCGCTGAGCTGGAAGACGAGCGTGATGACGCCCCTATGTTTGTCAAGCCGTCGCTGATGCAGTCTGCGCTGGTGAGAGCGCTTCCCTGATGATCGGGAAGACTTCTCGGGCGACGTACCGTTTGAGGCAGCGGATGATCTCCTTCTTGGACTTGCCCTCGGCGGTACGCCGCTGCGCGTAGTCGCGGGTGCGCTGATCGCGCCCGAGTCTGGTCAGCACGACTGTGTAGAGGGCGCTGTTGCTGCGCCGGTCACCACCACGGTTGAGACGGTGTCGGGCCGTCTTTCCAGAGGACGCTTCGATGGGATTGACGCCACATAGCGCGGCGAAAGCGGCCTCGCTGTTCAGCCGCTCAGGGTTGTCACCTGCGGTGATGAGGAGACAAGCGGCGGTGTCCGGGCCGACTCCGTGCCGTTCGAGCAGCCGTGGGGCGCAGCCGGTGATGATCTCTGTCAGGGCGTTTTCGTGGGTGCGGATCTCCTCGGTGAGCGCGATGATCCGCAAGGCCAGGGTGCGCAGGACGGCGATGGCCGCGTTCTCGATCCCGCCAAGGGAGCCGGGCTGGAACGCGGCGCACGTGCGCAGCAGCGCGGCCTGTCCAAGCTCCTTGAGCGAGTCGCGCAGACTTGGATCGGTTCGCGCGAGTACGGCTTTGAGCTGGTTCATGGTCTGAGTTCGTGCCTTGATCGCGGAATCCTTGGCCATCTTGAACAGCCGGATCATCTCGACCGCGCCGTCGCCGGTCTTGGCGATCGCCGTGGCCTGTCCGGCCAGGACCGCCCGCGCAGCGTTCTCGGCGTCAACGGCGTCGCTCTTGCCGCGTCGGCGCCGTGCCGCCCGGTTGGGCCGGTTGACCTCGAGGACCTGGATCTCCTGGCCGAGCAGGTAGCGGTTGAGCGCCACTCCGTGGGAACTGGTGCCCTCAACGCCGGCCCGGCGCAACCGGCCGTGTCCGCGAGCCCAGGTGAGCAGGGCGGCATACCCTGCCGCGGTCGTCGGGAACGACTCGGTGGCCACGAGCCTTCCGAGCGCGGTGACGACCGCGGCGACGTGGGTGTCGGCGTGGGTGTCCACCCCCAAGACGATCTCTTCATCGTCAACGCGGGTGGTCTCGGCAACGGCGCGGGTCACGGTTCTCCTCACAGGCTCGGGGGTCACCGGCCGGGCGGAGGAGGTCAGGACTGTGACGATGCGCTCGCAAGGCCCCTATGGGGACACATCCCCGCCTGGTCGGCGGCACGCCCAGGCCCAGGCGACAGGTCATCACGAAGGCACGGGGCCAGTCTCAAGCCGGGTCAGACCTGGGCGCTCCGGGCGGTGCCTGTCCAGTCTCACAGTGCTCAAGCGCTCAGTGGTCTTGTGGGTGAAAGAGGCGATGGGCCGGTGAGCGTGGCGGCCTTCATCTGCTCTCAGAAGACCGACCATGACATCGGCCACGCCACCAGTTGCCGGGCGCTGGGGGTGTCGCAGTCGTGGTTCTACAAGTGGAAGAACCGCATCGGCCAGACCGCCCCGACGGCGCGTGAGCAGCGGCGGGTGCGCCTGGATGAGGAGATCAAGCTTCTGTTTGCGGCATCGGGCGGCACCTACGGCTCGCCCCGGATCACGCAGGACCTGCACGCCGAGGGCTGGAAGGTGTCGGAGAACACGGTCGCAGCCCGGATGGCTGAGCTCGGGCTGGCCGGCCGCCCGCCCAAGAAGCGCCGGTCGCTGACCCGGCAGGGCAAACGGCGAGCGGCGCCGGACCTGGTCGGCCGCACGTTCACCGCGGTCGCGCCGGACGTGCTGTGGGTCGGCGACGGCACAATGATCGATACCGATGAAGGGTCGCTGTACCTGGCCACGGTTGAGGATCTGTTCTCTCGCCGGCTGCTCGGCTACGCCATGTCCGAGCACCACGACGCGGCGCTGACCGTCGCTTCACTTCAGATGGCGGTGGCCACCAGGGGCGGGAATGTGGACGGGGTGATTTTTCACTCGGACCGTGGGTCGGAGTACACCGCTGCCCGCTACCAGGCCGAATGCCGCAAGCACGGCGTGGTGCAGTCGATGGGCCGGGTGGGATGCGCTCTCGACAACGCCGCGGCCGAGGCGTTCAACAGCACGCTCAAGGTCGAGTACGTGCACCGGCACCGCTTCCGGACTCGGGCTGAGGCCCGCGTGAAGATCGCAACCTGGATCGCCGACTTCTACAACACAAGGAGGAGGCACAGCGCCAACGACGGACTGTCCCCCATCACATTCGAGCATCAGATGACCGAGAAGAGGCAAACCTCAACGGCCCTGCTGAGGGCCGCTGTGGCATAGGACCGTCTCCACGTTTTCAGGGGATTGACAGTTGGCGTGTCGGCTCTGGAGACAGAAGAGGGCTTCTGATAGTCGAGGGAGTGTCTAGAGATCACTCGCCCACCAGAAGCCCTTGGATGACTGTCTACCGGTTTCCTGGCGTCAGCGCCAGTTGTGTTGTGCCCGGTTGCCTGTGCCGGGATCGGATCCGGTCGTACCCGTCGGATCTGACCGATGAGCAGTGGCAGGTGCTGCGGCCGGAGGCCGAGGCGGTGATGGCCAGGTTACGCAAGGGCCCAGGCGGTGCACCGACACGTCATGATCTACGGGCGATGCTGGACGCGATCGGCTATGTGACCAGGTACGGGATCGAGTGGCGGGCTATGCCGGTGGACTTCCCGCCATGGCCGGCGGTGTACGCGTTTTTCGAACGCTGGTCCGCCCGGGGGATGCCGCACAGCTTGGTGGATCGGCTGCGCGGCCGGATCCGGGTCGCGGCCGGCCGCAAGGAGGCGCCGACCGCGGCGGTGATCGATGCGCAGAGCGTGAAGGCGGCCGAGACCGTCGGCTCGGCCGCCTGCGGGTACGACGGCGGCAAGAAGATCAAGGGACAGAAGCGGCATATCGCGGTCGACACCCTCGGCCTGCTGATCTGTGTGATCAGCACCGCGGCCTCAGTGCAGGACCGTGACGGTGCCGCTCCGCTGCTGGCCCGGCTGCGGGAGAAGTTCTCCACCATCGGCCTGGTGTGGGCTGACGGCGGCTACGCCGGACGGCTGGTCACCTGGGCCAAGCAAGTCCTGGCCTGCACCATCGAGATCGTCAAGCGCAATGACGACATGAAGGGGTTCGTCGTGCTGCCCCGCCGGTGGGTGGTGGAGAGGTCCTTCGCCTTGCTGATGCGCTACCGCCGTCTGGTCCGCTGCTATGAACGAAAACCGGAGCATCACGAAGCCATGGTGCTGTGGGCCACCGTCCACCACATGACCCGCCGCCTCACCCGTGACCTGGCAGGACTGCCAGCCCACGGCCGCTGGAGCGACCCTCCACCGCTGCCGGCGCCGACCAGCCCCGACCGGCGCGGCAAGGTCCTCGAACTCCTGGCTGCCCAGCCCTGGCGGGCATGGAAGGGCAGCGAGCTGGCCGCCATCCTCGGGATCGACAACGTCAACAGCTTCCGCGTCCAGCTGTCCCAATGGTCACGCCAAGGCCACATCAACAAGATCGGCCCTGCCCTCTACGGACCCGCACTTAAGCATCTGTGAACAGGCTCTTACTCCCAGAACTGATTAGGTGCACCTGTCGGCTGACCGTCGATGCCGTCCGCTGTCCTTCGTCCTGACTCCCGGCCAGGCCGGAGACAGCCCGCAGTTTCGCGCCGTGCTGGAGCACATCAAGATCCGCCTGCCGATCGGCCGTCCGCGCGCCAGGCCGGGCGCGGTTGCCGCTGACAAGGCGTACTCCTCCCGCGGCAACCGCGCCTACCTGCGCCGACGCCAAATCAAGGCGGTCATTCCGGAGAAGGCCGATCAGGCAGCCCACCGCAAGAAGCGCGGCTCTCGCGGCGGACGCCCGGTCAGCCATGATCCCGATCTCTACAAGCAGCGCAACACAGCGGAACGGTGCATCAATCGAATCAAGAAGTGGCGTGGGCTGGCCTTCCGGTTCGACAAGACGCCCGACAGCTATCTGGCAGGCCTGCACCTACGCGGAGCCGTCTTGTGGATCCGAAGCCTCTGACCGGCCTGAAGATCCGAACCTCGTACAGGCTCTAACGGGCGATCACCTGCACCTCGGGAAACCGCGAGGAACGCCTGTCGAGCAGGTCGCCTTTGCGCCGTAGATGCAGATCGAAGAAGGCCATGGTGTAGGCGCGGGTGACGGCCACGGAACGCGCCGCCGACAGTGTCCCGTTTACCGCTCGCAACTGCTCCTTTGACAGGCCGATCACCGGGGCCACCTGCTCGTACACCAGCGGCAGGTCGGTATAGGAATTGTGCTTGACACCCTTGGTCTTCACGTGCAGCCGCCAGCCCTTCAGCCGGGACCAGAAGGCCTTCTGCCCGCGGATGGGCTTGTCGAAGATCTCGGCCTCCATGAGCATGTACGGCTTGGCCAATCCTTTGGCGGCCACCTTGCCGAGGGCGGGTCCGTCCAGGTTCAGAACCGCCTTGACCCGCCGATCCTCCAGCATCGTCGCGGCGGCCGTCGCTCCTCCCGCGGAATGGCCGAACATGCCGACCCTGCTCAGGTCGAACGCGCCACGCAGCCCCTCCGGCAGCTTCCGGCCTTCAGCATCGGGGTTCTGCCCCTTGTTCAGCTCCTTGAGCCGGTCCAGCACGAAGCGCGTGTCAGCCACCCGCACCTTGATCTCTTCGGCCTTCTCGTCCAGCCGGCTCACCGGGACTGGCTTCAGGACACGGCCGGTGACCGTGCCGTTGGGGAACTCCACCTCGCCGGCATCGCCCGGATGATCGATCGTGACCACCATGTAGCCCCAGCTGGCCAGTTCTTCGACCGTGGCGGTGTTCATGGAACGGTCGGCGCCGTTGCCGGGCGAGAACAGTACGACGGGCAGCCCCCGGCCCGCCACACGGGCCCCTTCGCGGCCATGGGTCAAAGGCAGGCTGACAGCCGCAGGCGAGAGGCTGCTGTTGCGATAGAAGGCCTCGGCGGCGCGAGGCGGCAGCCAAGGCGCAGCGGGGTGGCCGTCCGGACGACGCGTGGGGTACCACAGGCTGATCATCAGCTCACGCCGGTCATGTGCCTTGATCCACGGGTCGGCCCTGGAGCCGTCACGCAGGTGCAGCGCGACAGTGCCGATCTCGCGTGGACCTGTCGGCTGGGGCAGGGCCACAGTGACGGGCTTTGACATGGCCTGTACGGCGGGCCCGGTGAGCAGAAGGCCGACCGCCACGGCAGAGGCAACGCCCCGTCTGAGCAATGCGCAATTCATAACGGCCACGCTAGGGAGGCTCGTTGTCCAGAAGCTCCCCACCGGAGATGATTTTGGCACTCATACGAATGAAGGAAGCACCCGTCCACCTGGAGGGGAGGTCAAGGCCAACTTGAGCTTGACACTGAGGGCACTCCCCGCTAGAGCCTGTACGAGGTTCGGATCTTCAGGCCGGTCAGAGGCTTCGGATCCACAAGACGGCTCCGCGTAGGTGCAGGCCTGCCAGATAGCTGTCGGGCGTCTTGTCGAACCGGAAGGCCAGCCCACGCCACTCCTTGATTCGCCGCATCCTTCGAGACTCGGAAGCCGACGACATCCCCGAGCTGCGTGACGCCGCACCCGACGAGCCGTTGTCCGCGCTGCTCCTGACCGCCTGCTCACTGGAAGGGCACTCGTATCTGGACACGCTCATGGGCCTCGCGTCCAGTTTCGGCATCGGAGCACTGGTGGTCGGGCGGTCAGCGTCCGGAACGACGTGTGAGGTCGGCGGGGACCACCAGGTGGCGGAGGCGTCTGGGACACTGGCCGAGAAGCTGCGAGACGCCACCCTGTTCCACCTGCCCCAGGAATCCGCGAGCGCGGTGCTCCACAGGCTCGCCGTGGGGAACGGCATGCCCGCAGAACAGCCAACGCGGGAAGTGGACCTGTCTGTGCCGCCGCCTGGCACGGCGGAGCGCCGCGTGCGATTGAGCGTCGTCGGCGAGCCTATCGTCGAGGTCGATGGCAGGGTGGTCGACATCTCCGGCCGAACCAAGGCTCTGGAGTTGTTCGTGCTTCTCGCGGTCCGTCCGAAGGGCTTGGAACGCGAGGAGATCTGCGAGCATCTCTGGCCGGATGTTGAGGAGACGCTGGCCGGCTACCGCTTCCACAGCGCCCTCAAAGATCTGCGCGTCGCACTGCGCGAATCCACCGGCCTTCGAGACAAGGAGGCCAGTTTCGTCGAGCGGAGCGGCAAGACCTACCGCATTGAGGCAGAGCACGTTGACGTCGACCTGTGGACCTTCCACCGAGCGCTCGCCGACGCGCGTACCGCTGCTGATGGGGAAGCCAAGACGGTCGCGTTGGAAGCGGTCGCTGGCCTGTGTCGAGGACGCCTGGGGCAGGGCCTCAAGTACGACTGGATTGACCAGGATCACCGGTGGCCGCTGACCGTGGCGAGCGTCAAGGCACTCCTCCAACTCGGGACGCTCCACGAGCGAGCCGGACGGAGCGAACGGGCACTGGAGGTGTTCGACCAGGCATGCGCGCTCGACCCCGACATGGAAAGCGCAGCCCGGGCAGCCATCCGGCTCCTGGTCGAACTCGGCCGCTCCGACGAAGCCCGCCTACGCGTCCGCCAACTCAAGGCACGCCTTGCCGCCCTCGGCGTCTCCGCCTCCCTCGAGACCCGGGCAGTTCTGGACCAGGCGAATCGCCGAGCGTAGACAAGGGCGATAGCGCGTCGGCGAACGTAGCGATCTTCCGTGCTGGTGGAAGATCCCCGCTCAGAACATTGACACATGATGAACTTCCCGGTGGTGCCGGTGTCCGTCTCCGGCGTACTCGGCGGAGCGACCACCTGGGCTTGTGCTTCAGCACCGACGGTGGTCCGCCGATGCTGGTTTGGCCGTGTCGCCGACCTCAGGCGTTCTGAATCGACTCGAAACGGCCCTGCCCTCCGAGTGGAGGACAGGGACTTCGGTGTTTCGGCGTTGGAGTCAGGGGCGGGTGTCAGCGGCCGCAGTGCCGGTTACCCGTGCCCTCCCTGTACCGCGACGTTGTGGCTGGCTTGCGCCGATTGGAAAGTGTCGTCGCCGGCCCACTGGACGGTGTACGTGTACGTGCCGCCCTCGGTGGGTGTATCCGCGAAGCGGAACGAACCGTCGCTGGCGGGAGTCACTGCTGGCAGCGTGGTGGTGATGGTGCCGTTGCGGTTGGAAACGGTGCGCTGCACGGTCAACGAGGTGCCGGGTGCGGGAGTCTGGTCGCCGGTGTCGAGTGCGCCGCTGAACTGGAGTTGTTTGCGGGTGCTCCCCTCTGCCGGTCCGGACAGGGTGAGCGACGACTGGTGCTTGGCCACCGTGACGTTGTGGCTGGCCTGCGCTGATTGGAAAGTGTCGTCGCCGGCCCACTGGACGCTGTACGTGTAGGTGCCGCCCTCGGTGGGGGTGTCGGTGAAGTTGAAAGATCCGTCGCGGGTGGGGGTCACTGCTGGCAGCGTGGTGGTGATGGTGCCGTTGCGGTTGGAAACGGTGCGCTGCACGGTCAACGAGGTGCCGGGCGGGGGAGTCTGGTCGCCGGTGTCGAGTGCGCCGCTGAACTGGAGTTGTGTGCGGGCGATTCCCCCCGCCGGTCCGGACAGGGTGAGCGACGACTGGTGCTTGGCCACCGTGACGGTCACCGAGGTCCTGCTCCACCGGAAGTCCGAATTACCGTCCCAGTCCACGTCATAGCTGATCGTCCCGGCGACGGGTGGGGTGTCGGTGATGGTGAACGTACCGTTCGCCGCGGTTGTCACACCGGCGAGCGTCGCGCTGGTTCCATCGGGCTGTCGGCGGGTCACCACGAGCGGCTGCGCACCCGGATCCGACCCGTCGGACAGTGTGAGCCGGCCGGTCATGGTGAGCGGTTCGCGCGCTGTCGCCGATGGCGGAGCCGTCAGGGTCAACGTCGACGTCGGGAAGGATGCTGGGAGGGTGGCACCGTGCAGTCGCCACAGGTAGAGCCGGTTGGTAGACGGCTCCTTGAGCACGCCGAAGACATCGGCGCCTGAGAAGGTGAGGCTCCCGGGAACTAGCTCACCGACCGGGTTGTCGTTCGTGTAGGTCTTAGCCGTTGTCGCCGCGTCGTATACCTCGATGCCCCGACCGGACCCGGACGCCCGCCCACCCGCGACATGAGCACCATCCGGGCTGACCGCGACAGCCTGCGAGTTGCCCGGAAACGTCGGCTCCGCGCCGTAGGTACGGACGTTGGCCAGGGTGGTGGTGTCCCAGCCGTCGTACCGGTATGGATGCCAGAACGACGAGATCGCCATCGAGCCGTCCGGCGTGATGGCGAGGTCGTTCAGGAAGCCCAGGTTGTGCGTGTGGCCGCTGATCTCGCCGCGCAGGGTGGCGGGGGTGGCGCTCACGTCGTACACCAGCAGATCGCCCGGGCTCCTCCCCGGACTGCCGACCACCAATGCATTCCCGGCGGCGGCGACCAGTGGGGCCCTGTACATGATGACAGGGATCCGGACCGGCTCCGGTGCCGTAGCCGACAGGTCGAGGCTGAGGACGCCGCCGCCCCACCCGACGCCGCAACCGTACCCGACCCACAGCCGGCTGCCGGACAGTGACAGGTTCGTCGGGCACGGGTACGCGGCCAGGTCGATCCGCCGGGTGACAGTGAGGGTGGCGGTGTCGATTTCTGCCACCTGATTCGATCCGCTCAGCGCCGCGTACAGGCGGGTGCTGTCCGGTGTGATGGCAAGGCCTAGTGCACCGGATACGTCGGTGATGGCCCCTTTGAGTGTGCCCTGGGTATTCGCGACGATGATCCGGTCGTTCGCGGCGATGAAGACCTTGCCGCCGCCTGCGGCCACGTCACCGCCAATTGTGGCGCCGTCGAGGTACGTGGTGGAGTCGGCGGCTGACGCGGCGGGTGCCACGGCTGTGAGAAGGCCGACTGCCACGGCCAAGGCGCCGCCGAGGGCGACCAACCGGCGCGTTAGCCGGGTGCCGCGTTTCAGCTTTCGCGGCGAGCGCAGGTGTCCTCTGGACCCGATCGGGTGGGAATTTTCCGGGGGTGGGGGGTTGATCATGGCAGAGATGTAGCCATACCTGACTCGTCAAGTCAAGCATTTATCGAACCCGCATTCGATGACTTCTCGTCGGTCTAGGCCAAGATGCGGGCCATGTCAGCGGCGGCGTAGGTGATGATCTGCTCCGAACCTGAGCGCTTGAGGAACGTGAACAGCTCCAACATGAGCCGCAAGTCGTCACCGCAGCCTGCCAGCCGGAGATACTCGCCCGATACCGAGAACGGCGAGAGCTGCACATCGCACGCCCGCTTCAGCATGATCAGGACGTCGGTGCAGAACAGGGCGGGCTCCAGGAGGAGCATGCGCGCGCCTTCCGAGATGAACCCCAAGGCCGAGTCGACGGCCGCCATCGGCGATCGCGGGTCGATCTGGAATGGGCGGCGATCGCCGGAGGCCGGGACGGCATCCATTGCCTTCCGGTATCCCTCATAGAGCCGGGACGAGTACGTCGGTCACTACAACGGCCACCGACCTCATCAGGCGCGAGGGCAACGACCACCTGATCAAAACGAACAGGTGGTGGTGCCGATGCGTCCAGTGGGAGGTGAGAGGAGGTGGCGGTCGTACGGGGTGTGGTTCCGGGATGGTGCGGTTCGGTCCCGGAACCCTGGCGGCGCCGGCCTGCCCTGACGCGGCCGGTGGGCGGGTCAGGCTGCCTTGAGCTGACCAACCTCGCCGACTGTGGTGCGTCAAAACTCGCATATACGATCTGAACTGGGGTTTCTCCGAGCATGGGCTACATGCGCGAGTCCGAGGTGGAACGAATCTACCGGGCCATGCGGCTGTACGGGAAAGGCCGGATCGAACGCCGCAAAGTACTCGGCGGCGCGATCAACGAGTACCGCCGAGCCGCATGAGCCAGGCATCTCCCAGGGGGTTGGCGGGAGGAGATCTGCTGCAGCCCACACTTTTTAGCAAGCGAAATGTGTTCTTAACAATGCCTATCTTTATATTTCACAGTGGACTTCTCAGATGCCGCACGTCGTCGAGGTAGCGCCGGTAGTAGTCCTCCAGGTCGTGGCGGGGCTCGTACCAGCGGGTGCCCGCCGTCCAGGCGGCCTCGTCCACGGGGACGCCGAACCGGCGGGCGGCGGCCAGCGCCGCGCCCCTCGCGCCCACCTCCGGCCCCCTGGCCAGCCGGAGCGGACGCCCCAGCGCGTCGGCGAACAGCTGCAGCCAGGCATCAGAGCCGGTGCCGCCACCGCAGACGGCCACCTCCCCGGTGAGCCCGGCCGCCTCGAAGCAGTGCCTGGCGGCGAAGGCCAGGCCCTCGCACCCGGCGCGGACGACGTCCGCCTTGGTCACGGCCAGCTCCAGGCCGTCGAGCCTGCCTCGCGCCGCCGGTTCGACGAACGGCGCACGCTCGCCCGACGGAGAGAGGTAGGGCAGGAAACGCGCGCCCCGCGCGCCCGGCGGGCTCTGGCCGAGGAGGTCACCGAGCTCGCCGTGCCCGACGCCGACCAGGCGGAGCAGCCAGTCGAGCGCCGCGGTGCCGGTCATGGCGGGCATCGCGCGCAGCCAGCCGTCCGGCGTGCAGAGGGTCTGGCCCGCGGGCTCCCCGCCAAGGTCGAGCCGGTCGGTGGCCACCTCGCAGGCGAGCGTGGTCCCGATGATCAGCAGGCCGTCGCCCGGCCGGGCGACCCCCGCCCCGGCGGCGCAGGCCGGCAGGTCGTACGGCCCGGCGGAGAGCGGGACGCCCCGGAAGGCGCCCCGCAGGATCTCCCCGGCCGGCAGCTCCGCCGCGACGGGCGGTAGCAGTCCCCGCCGGTGCTCCAGGCCGCACAGGCGGAGGAGGTCCGCGTCGCGTTCCCTCGTCCGCGGATCGGTGAAGAGGTTGGAGGCGTCGGACAGGTCTGTGGCACGCACCCCGGTGAACCGCTGCATGATCATGTCCTTGCAGCGCGCGGCGGTGGTCGCCCGGTCCAGCGTTTCGGGGCTGGTTCGGTCGAGGTGGGCGAGCAGGGGGGCACCCGAGCCGGGGAAGGCGGCGTTGCCGGTGCGCCGGAAGAGCTCCTCGAACGTGCCGTCGCGCATCCACTCGCCGACCAGCGGGGTGGCGCGGCCGTCCAGCCAGGACAGGGCGGGCCCGGCGGGCCCGCCGTCCTCGTCGAGCAGCCAGAGCCCGTCTCCCTGGCCGGTGAGCCCGGCGGCCTGGACCTCGCCGGTCCGCACGCCACCCGCCGCGAGCCGCCCGAGGACATCCTTGACGGCCGCGACCACCGCCTCCGCGTCTTGCTCTACCTGGCCGGGGCCCGGATGGCCGAGCGCGAGCGGCCGCGATTCGACCGCCACCACCTCGCCGTCCGGCGCGAAGGCCACCGCCTTGACCCCGGACGTCCCGGCGTCTACTCCGACGATCATCTCTGACTCCTGCTTGTCGGGGGATTGCTGGACCCGGGATCGCCGGCCCGGGAAGAGAGGAGGGGAGCGCGGTGGCCGATCGCCCGCGGAGCGTCTGACGGGACGGAGGTCACCGATCTGACCACAGGCCGGGACGGTCGTGGAGTGGCCTTGGGGGAGTCCGCCACCGGGCCGGGGCGGGGCGTGCTCAGCCGGTGAGGGCCGGGGCGGTGACCGTGTAGGAGAGGGGCTCGCCGCGGCACCAGCGGGCGACCTCCTCGACCGCCATCCGGACCGCGCGGTCGGCGGTCTGCCGGGTGGCCCCCGCCAGGTGCGGGATGAGGAGGGTGTTGGGCGCGGACCTCAGCGGATGGTACGCGGGCAGCGGCTCCGGTTCGTAGACGTCCAGGCCGGCCCCGCCAAGGTGCCCCGACTCCAGGGCGGCGGTGAGCGCGTCGGTGTCCACGAGGGCGCCCCGCGCGGTGTTGATCAGGACTGCTCCGCGGGGCATCAGGGCCAGTTCGGCGGCGCCGATCAGGCCGTGCGTCTCGGCGGTGAGCCGGGCGTGCAGGCTCACCACCCGAGAGCGCGCGAGCAGCTCGGGCAGCTGCACCGGGGTGACGCCCCCGGGCAGCGTGCCGGCGAACGGGTCGGCCACGAGGACGTGTGCCCCGAGCGACTGGAAGGCGGCGGCGACCCGGCGGCCGATGGCTCCGAACCCGACGACGCCCACCTCGGCGCCGTCGAGCTCGCCGCCGCAGACGTCGTAAGAGTACAGGTCCGAGCGCCACTGCCCGTCGCGCATCGTGGCGTGCACCTCGCTGAGGCGGCGCAGCACGCCGAGGGTCAGCGCCACGGCCAGCTCGGCCGCGGCGGGGGCGTTCCGTCCCGGTGTGGAGCACACCGTCACCCCCCGCTCGGCGGCCCTGGCGAGGTTCACGTTGACGGGGCCGCCGCGGGTGACAACGAGCAGCTTCAGAGCGGGGGCGTTCGCGAGGACCCGGGCGGTGAACGGGGCCATCTGGGTGATGGCCACCTCGACGTCCCGCAGCGCGGCAATCAGCTCGTCCTCGTCCCCCGACGCCTCGTGCACCTCCGCGATCGGGCCGAACGGCCGCGCCGGCCACGGCCCGCTCAGGGACGTCACCGCGACGTGCTCGCCGAGCTCGGCGCGGAGCCCGTCGGCGATGGCGGAGGGCCGGACGAAATGATCTCCGGCTGCGAGCACGTTCACTACATCTCTCAGCATGACGTGAAACGCTACATCAGCTCTGTGAGAATTAACATAGAAAATGTTAAATATCTCAATTGGAGATCACTCCGGCACCACCCAGGTCCACCGACCTCTAGAGCTCGGCGATCTCGACGTTGCGGTGCCTCTCGCGCAGGCGCTGGACGGCGTCGGCGGGGGCGCGTGAGTCGACCACGATGGTGTCGAAGTCGTCCAGTGGCGCCACTTTGTGCAGCGCCACCCGGGCGAGCTTGGAGTGGTCGATCGCCAGGACGCGGCGCGAGGCGGAGCGGAGCATCGCCCGCTTCACCAGCACGATTTCCTGCTCCTGGTGGAAGGCGTAGCGGTCGGAGACCGCGGAGGTGGAGACGACCACCAGGTCCGTGCTCATCGCCTCGATGGCGTCCACGCAGGCGACGCCGAGGAAGGAGTCGTGCGTGGGGTGGTACTCCCCGCCGAGCGCCATCAGCCGGATGCCGGGCGCCGCCGCGAGCAGCTTGATGGCCTCCAGGAAGTTGGTGACCACGGTCAGCGGGGCGACCTCGCCGAGGTGCCTGGCCACCGCGAGCGCGGTCGTGGAGTCGTCGAGCATGATCGAGCTGCCGGGCTCGATGAGCCGGGCGACGTGCCGCGCGATCGCCTCCTTCTCCTCCTGGTGGGCCGTGCGCCGGTAGACGATGTTGCTCTCGAAGACGTTGGACGCCTGCGCGGTCGCGCCTCCCCTGAACTTGCGGACCATCCCCTGACGTTCGAGCTCGTCCAGGTCGCGGTGGACCGTCATCACACTGACGCCGAAGGCCTCGGCGAGATCGGTGACCGAGGCCGATCCCTGGCGCATGATGTGCTCTGCCATCGCCTGGCGCCGGGAGGCGCCGCCTGCCGTGTGCTGACGCGAATTCACCTGGCGAGCTCCAAGTCGTTGTTGATCGCGCATCGTAGCGCTATCGGATGGGGGAGTTGAAGCACCGGAGAGCCGGGCCGCCGGGGCCGAAGGCCAGCTCGGTCACCGTGCCGTGCTCGATGAGCGGCAGCCGCCTACGGTAGTCGGCCAGCGGGATGTCCAGGAGCCCGCACAGGGCCAGGCGCAGGATCGTGTTGTGCGCGACCACGAGGACCCGTCCCGCCGCGTCCAGCTCCCGCAGGCACCGGGTGACCCGCTCCACGGCGTCGACGGGGTCCTCCCCGCCGGGCAGGAAGTCCGTGACGGGGTCGGCCTCGAAGCGCCGCACGGCCTCAGGGTCCATCTCGGCGCGGCGGAGCCCTTCGGCGTCGCCGAAGTCCAGCTCACGCAGGCGGGGGTCGGTGCGCAATGGGAGCCCCGCCGCGCGGGCGGCGTCCGTGGCGGTGTCGCGGGCACGCAGCAGCGGTGAGGAGACCACGCCGGTCAGCTCGGCTCCCCGCGCCCAGTCCGCGAGCAGCCGCGCCTGTCCCCGCCCCACCTCGTCCAGGGGGATGTCGCTGACGCCCGCGTAGCGTCCCTGGACGCTCCACTCGGTACGGCCGTGCCGGGAGAGGAAGATCGTCATGACGTGACCGCCTTCGCTGCGAGTTCGGTGGTGAGGTAGTCCCGCTCGACGAGCGCGTCGACGAGCAGGCGGAAGCTCCGCTCGAACCGTGCCACGCGGTCCGGGCGGGGATCCAGCTGTTCGCCCCGGGACACCATCTCCCGGATGGTGTCGTCGAGCGAGCGCCCGGATGAGGCGGCGAGCACCGCCATGCCGACCGACGCCTCGGGGTGGCGGGGGATCCGGACCGGCATGCCCAGGACGTCGGCGCGGAGCTGGCACCAGTAGCGGCTGCGCGTGGCCCCGCCGACCAGCGCGAGGCTCTCGGAGACGGGGGCGCCGAGCAGCGCGAGGGAGGCCAGGCCCAGCCGTTCCCCGTACGCGACGCCCTGCAGCAGCGCCGCGTAGTGCTCGGCCTCCGACCCGGTCTCGCCTACCACGACCTGCTCGGCGTCCGGCCGGTAGAAGGGGAAGCGCTCACCTCGGGTGGTGAGCGGGTAGACGACGGCCCCCGCGGGTTCGTACCGGGCGGCGGCCTCGTCGAGGGCGGCAAGGTCACGGCCGGGGAACGCGGAGGCCAGCACGCCGGCGCCGACGTTGGACGCGCCGCCGGGCAGCCAGCCGCCGCCGGGGTGGCGGTGGCTGTAGACGGCGCCGGAGGGGTCGCGCAGGAGCTTGTCGCTCACCCCCTTGAGCACCAGCGTGGTGCCCAGCACGGACACGCCGCTGCCTGGCGTCAGCGCGCCGGCGGCGATCTGGCCCGCGCAGCCGTCGGTCATGCCCGCGACGATCCCGCATCCTTCGGGCAGCCCGGTGAGGGCGGCGGCCTCCGCCCCCACCTCGCCGATCGGGCTGCCCGGCCGCGCGACGGGGCCGAACAGGTCGGAGGGCAGGCCGAGCCGGGACATCACTTCCAGGGGCCAGCGCTCCCTGAGCGAGTCGTAGCCGGTCTTCAGCGCGTGGCTGAAGTCGGTCGCGGTCAGCTCGCCCGCCAGGCGGGCGGTCACCAGGTCGGCGGAGTGCAGCAGCCGTGCGCCGGCGGGCAGCCCGCCGTTCCCGGCGAGCCAGAGCAGTTTGGGCAGCGCCCACGAGGCCTGGATCCGCACGGCCAGGTCGTCCCAGAGTTCCTGTCCGGCGGCGGTCACCTGTTCCACGTAGGGGTGGCCCCGGTCGTCGTCATACATGAGGGCGGGCGAGACGGGCCTGGCCGCGGCGTCGGCGAGCACGATCGTGCCGGAGGTGCTGCACACCGCGAGCGCCCGGATCCGCCCGGGGGCGAGGCCCGCCGTGGCCTGCCGGCACGCCGTGACCGCAGCCCGCCACCAGTCTTCGGGGTCCTGCTCGTGCCCGCGTCCCGCACCGCGCAGGCTGCGCAGCGGGGCGGACCCCGTCGCCAGCGGCGTGCCCCGGCCGTCGACGACGGTCACCCGCACCCCTTGAGTGCCGATGTCCATCCCGGCCCACGCGGGATCACCTGTGAATCTCTCTGAAACCATGCGCCCTCTCACGCCCCGGCTTCGGCGGAATCCCGCATCGGCCACCCTTGACACTCGGATCTGGTGGCTCATAGTCTCCACCCATCAATCACAAAATCACATCATAAATCGTTAGATTTAACAAAGAGATAGCAGGGAGGTGTGCATGATCGGCAATGCGGCCCACCGTGCCCCCGCCCAGACCCCGGCCTCCCCCTCCGCGCCGGCCCGGCTGACGCCGTACGGCCTGCGCTGCGAGCACCGGGAGACGCCGCTCGGCGTCGGCGAGCCCCGCCCGCTGCTGTCGTGGCGGCTCGCGTCGGCGCGGGCGGGCGACGACCCGGTGGCCTACGAGCTGGAGGTGGGCGGCTGGTCCAGCGGCAGGATCGAGGACCCCGCCGCGATCGGCGCGGTTTACGGCGGGCCACCGCTCCTTCCCCGCACGAGGTACGGCTGGCGCGTCACCGTCTGGGCGGAGGACGGCGCCGAGGGCAGCGCGGAGTCGTGGTTCGAGACCGGCCAGGACGTCTGGCAGGCGTCCTGGATCGCGCACGACCCCGACGCCGTCGAGCACGTCGACCCGCCGACAGAGGGCGACCAGGCGCTCAGCCACCACGGCCTGCTGCCCTGTCCCCAACTGCGCACGAGCTTCGAGAGCGCGGCCGGGGTGACCCGGGCCAGGCTCCACATCAGCGCCAAGGGCCTGTACGAGGCCAGGGTCAACGGCCACCGGGTCGGCGACGCCGAGCTCGCCCCGGGCTGGACCGACTACCGCAGGCGGATCCAGTACCAGGTCCACGACGTGACCCCGTTCCTGCTCGACGGCGAGAACGTGCTGGCCGCGACGCTCGCCGACGGCTGGTGGAGCGGCTTCACGGGCTTCGACCCCCGTCGCCCCGGCTACCACTACGGCCGCTTCCCCGAGCTCATCGCCGAACTCCACCTGACGTTCGACGACGGTTCCACCCGGATCGTCGCCACCGGCGAGGGCTGGCGTACGGGCCACGGCAAGATCCGCTACGGCGACCTGCTCAAGGGCGAGTGCCACGACGCCCGCGCCGAGACCCCCGGCTGGGATCTGCCCGGGTTCGACGACTCCTCCTGGCGCCCCGCCGTGGTCACCGGGGACGACCACTCCCTCCTCGTCGCCTCCCGCGACGAGCCGGTGCGCGCCCTCGGCGAGCTGCTCCCGGTCTCGTCCGTCCTGGTCCGGCCGGGCGTGCACCTGGTGGACTTCGGGCAGAACATCGCGGGCCGGGTGCGGCTCGCCGTACGGGACCAGGAGCCGGGACGGCGGGTGACCGTGCGGCACGGCGAGACGCTCGACGGCGAGGACCGCCTGCACACCGCTAACCTGCGCACCGCCGACGCGACCGACGTGCTGATCACCGCGGGTGGAGCGGAGGAGGTGTTCGAGCCGCGGTTCACCTACCACGGATTCCGCTACGCAGAGGTGAGCGGGCTCGACCGGCTCGACGACATCCGGGCGGTCGTCCTGCACAGCGACACCCCGTGGACCGGCACGTTCGAGTGCTCGGACCCGGAGGTCAACCGGCTGTACGAGAACATCGGCTGGGGCCAGCGCGGCAACTTCGTCAGCGTCCCCACCGACTGCCCGCAGCGCGACGAGCGGCTGGGCTGGCTCGCGGACGCGCAGGTGTTCCTGCCCACGGCCTGCTTCAACGCCGATGTCTCCGCGTTTTTCAGTAAATGGATGCGGGACGTGGTGGACGCGCAGTCACCGGAGGGCGGTTTCTCCAACGTCGCCCCGCTGCTCACCGGAGTGGCCGACGAGGGCGCGCCGGGCTGGGCGGACGCGGGAGTACTGGTGCCCTGGCACCTCTACCGGGTGTACGGCGACGACAGGTTCCTCGACGTGGACTCCATGGCCCGGTGGGTGGACTTCGTCGCGCGGCACAACCCCGACCTGATCTGGCGGCACCGGACCGGCCCGCACTTCGCCGACTGGCTGGCCCCCGGCCCCGCCACCCCGCGTGAGGTGCTGGCCACGGCGTTCTTCCACCGCAGCGCGGCACTCGCCGCGGAGGCCGCCCGGGTACGCGGCCGGCACGGCGAGACGGAGCGCCTGGGGGCGCTGGCCGCCCGCATCCGTGAGGCGTTCGCCGCGGCGTTCGTCGGCGACGGCGGCCTGGTCGAGGGCGACACCCAGACCGGCTATCTCCTGGCGCTCGCGTTCGGCCTGCTCACCCCCGAACAGGGGCGCGGCGCCGCCGCCCGGCTGGCCATGCTGGTCGAGGAGTCGGGTCCGCAGACCGGGTTCCTCGGCGTCAACCTGCTCTGCCCGGTGCTGTCCGCGTACGGCCGCGCCGACCTCGCCCACACCCTGCTCCGCCGTACCGACCCGCCGTCGTGGCTCTACCAGGTGCGGCACGGCGCGACCACCGTCTGGGAGCGCTGGGACGGGGTCGGGGCGGCCTCGATGAACTCCTTCAACCACTACGCGTTCGGGTCGATCGGCGAGTGGCTCTACAGCGGCGTCGCGGGGATCGACCAGGCGCCCGGCTCCGTCGCCTTCCGCGAAGTGGTGATCTGCCCCCTCCCCGGCGACCTGAGCTGGGCCTCCGCCTCCCACGAGTCGGCACGCGGTCTCATCTCGGTGAGCTGGCGGAACGATGAGGAGGGCTTCCGCCTTCAGACGCGCATCCCGCCCGGCGCCACGGCGACGGTGCACCTGCCCGGCGGTGACACCCGCCAGGTGACCTCGGGGGACCACATTTTCGAGCTAGTCCGAGGAGAGAAACCATGACCGACCTTCGCGACGCCAGGATGAGCCGCGCCCGGTTCTTCCGCATGATGGGTGGTCTGGCGGCGGCAGCCGCGGCGGCCGGGTGTTCCACCAAGCCGCAGACGGGCGGCGTCACCGGCGCGACCGGCGCCGCGGCGCTCGACCTGAAGTTCGTGGGCGTCGCCGACCAGAAGACGCCGATGGACGAGCTGGTCGCCGCCTACAAGCAGGCCAGAGCCGGTGTGTCGATCACGACCTCGTACGCCCCGACCGACCAGGTGCAGACCTCGCTGCGCACCCAGCTCGGCGCGGGCAACGCCCCCGACCTGCACGTCGTCTACCCGGGCAGCGGCAGCGCGATGTCGATGACCCAGATCGCCGGGGCCGGACTGCTCGCCGACCTGTCCGCCCAGGCGTGGACGAAGACGATCCCCACCGGCTTCAAGCCGGCCTTCCAGCTCGACGGCAAGACCCTCATGTACTCGGCGGGCTCGTCGGTCATCGGCGCGATCTACAACAAGAAGGTCTTCCAGGAGGCGGGCATCGACGCCCCGCCCACCACGTGGACCGAGTTCCTCGGGGTCTGCGAGAAGCTGAAGAGGGCGGGCAAGATCCCGATCGCGGTGGGCGCGCAGACCCCGTGGGTCACCCAGCTCATCACCTACGCGCTCGTGCCCTCCACGGTCTACGCCAAGGACCCCACCTTCGACGACAAGCAGGCCGCAGGGCAGGCGAGCTTCGCCCAGTCCGGCTGGCGCGACGCCATGGAGATGTACCTGGAGCTGCAGAAGCGCGGCTACTTCAACGACAAGCCCAACGGCACCACCTTCGAGCAGCAGACCTCGATGGTCGCGACCGGCAAGGCCGCGATGGCGATCCAGGTGTCGGCGGTGCTGCCGTCCTTCCGTGACGCCGCCGCAAGCCCCGACGACCTGTCGATGTTCCCGCTGCCCGGCGCCGACGACGCCGCCTCGGTGTGGATCCCCGCGGGGGTCGTCGTGGGGCTCGGCGCGAGCGCCAAGGGCAGGAACGCCGAGGAGGCCAAGGCCTTCATCGACTTCCTCGGCAGGCAGGAGAACATCAACCGTTGGGCCAAGGCGATCGCCGCGATCCCGCTGACCCAGGACGCGAGCTCCACGATCGACCCGGCCGTGGAGTCGTTCCTGCCCTTCACCAAGGACCGGGCGGTGCCGTTCATGGACCAGCGCTGGCCCAACGCGGAGGTGCAGCCGACCCACTTCGCGGTCATCCAGGACCTGCTCGCCGGGAAGAGCAAGATCGACGAAGCCCTGAGGAAGATGGACGAGGCGTACGCCAAGTGAACGGCCCGCACCCCCTGACAGGCCCGGACCGCGCCGGACGGCATGCCGCCCCGGACGGGCGGGAGGTCTCGTGACCCTGGCGACCCGGCCGGTCGACGCGCCACCCGCCGTGCGGACGCGGCGGGTCAGGCCCCTGGCCGGTCTCTCCCCCTCCTGGCTGTTCGCCGTCCCCGCCCTGCTGGTCTACGCGGCGGTCGTGCTCTACCCGAGCGTCGTCGGCGTGTTCTACGCCTTCACCGACTGGAGCGGTGTCGGCAAGGACATGTCCTTCGTCGGGCTGTCGAACTTCCAGACGATCCTCGGTGACGAGCAGGTCATGGGCTCCCTCGGGAACACGCTCCTGCTGACCGTGGCGATCCTGGTCGTGCAGAACGGCGTGGGGCTGTTGCTAGCGCTCGGCGTGCACGCCCGGCTGAAGAGCCGCGCGCTGCTGCGGGTGGTCTTCTTCGCCCCCGTCGTGGTCAGCCCGGTCATGGTCGCCTTCCTGTGGAAGTATGTCTACACCCCGGACCCCTCCACGGGCCTGAACGGCCTGCTCGGCCTGGAGGTCGACTGGCTGGGTGACCCGTCGGTCGCGCTGTGGTCGATCGCGGGCATGGTCGTGTGGCAGTACGCCGGCTACTCGATGGTCATCTTCCTGGCCGGGCTGGAGGGCGTCCCGAAGGAGTTGCACGAGGCCGCGATGATCGACGGGGCGGGCACGCTCCAGCGGTTCCGCTACGTCACCTGGCCGCTGCTCGCCCCGGCCCTGACGATCAACCTGATGCTGTCCACGATCGGCGGGCTGAAGCTGTTCGACCAGGTGTTCGCGGCGACCAACGGTGGCCCCGGCTACGCCACCGAGACCCTGTCGACCGTCCTGTACAAGCAGGCGTTCGTCTACGGCAAGTTCGGCTACAGCACGGCGATCGCACTCGTGCTCGCCCTGTTCGTGGCGGCGGTCTCGCTCGTCCAGATCTACTACCTGCGCTCCCGGGAGGTGGCCCAGTGAGGTCGAGGACCTTCCTGCTGGAGATCGTCATGATCGCGGTGGCGGTCGCGTTCCTCTTCCCGGTCTACGCGCTGGTCACCCTGGCGCTGAAGGACCCCGGGCAGATCGCGCAGACCCCCCTCTCGCCGCCGAACCCGCCCACCACGGCCAACTTCGCCGAGGCGTGGTCGGCGGCGGCGCTCGGCCCGTCGCTGATCAACAGCACGGTGATCACGGTGGTCAGCCTGATCGCGCTGATCGGGCTCGGCTCGTTCGCCGCCTACTTCCTGGCCCGGACCGCGACCCGCCTCGGCTACGCGCTGTACGTCCTGTTCCTGCTCGGCATCGTGCTGCCGTTCCAGCTCGGCATGATCCCGCTGTACGGACTGGTCAACGACCTGGGCCTGATCGGCACGCATACCGGGATGATCGTGTTCTACACCGGCATCCAGCTACCGTTCACGGTCTTCCTCTACACCGGCTTCATCCGGGCGCTCCCCCGGGAGTACGCGAGCGCCGCCCAGATCGACGGCGCCTCGCACCTCACCGCCTTCACCAGGGTCGTCTTCCCGCTGCTGCGGCCGATCACCGGTACCGTGCTGATCCTCAACGCGGTCTTCATCTGGAACGACTTCTTCACGCCGCTGCTCTACCTCGGCGGGTCCGGCTTCGAGACGGTCCCGGTGAGCATCTTCGCCTTCGTCGGCCAGTACGTCTCCGACTACGGCCTGGTCTTCGCCGGACTGGTGCTGGCCGCGCTGCCGATCGTGGCGGTCTTCCTGGTGCTGCAGAAGTACGTGATCAAGGGCTTCTCCAGCGGTCTCAAAGGCTGACGCCCGTCTCCGGCGGGAGGCCGGGGTCTTCCACCGGAGGTATTCGATGAACGTGTTCGACGCGCTGCGGAGCCCGCCCCGCAGCCATTCACCCGCGGCGATCTGGTGGTGGAGCGGCGAGCCGCTGCGCAGGGAACGGCTGCGCTGGCAGATGGAGCGCCTCGTCGCGGGCGGCGTGCACAACCTGGTCATCCTGAACCTGGCCCCGTCGGGACCGTTGTTCGGCGCCGACGCCGACGACCCTCCGTTCCTGTCGGAGGCGTGGTGGGACCTGCTGGACGGAGTCTGCGAGGACGCCCTGCGTGTCGGCGCGCGCCTGTGGTTCTACGACCAGCTGGGCTTCTCCGGCGCCGACCTACAGGCCCGCCTCGTGCAGGAGAACCCGGCCTTCGCCGGGCAGTGGCTGGCCGCCGACGGCTCGGTGTCGCTCCGCGGGTTTGACTACCTGTCCCGTACGGCGTGCGAGGTGCTGCTCGACCGGGTGCACGGCGAGTTCGCGCGGCGGCTGGGCCACCGGTTCGGCAGCGTGATCGCCGGCTCGTTCCAGGACGAGCTGCCGTCGATGCCCACGTGGTCGGCGACGTTCAGCGAGGAGTTCCTCGCCAGGCGCGGCTACCCGTTCTCCCGGGACGGAGGCCCCTCCGTCTGGCGCGACTACCAGCGGACCAGGGCCGAGCTCGCCGAGGAGGCGTTCTTCCGGCCGCTGGCAGAGTGGCACGCCGAGCACGGTCTGCTCAATGGCTGCGACCAGCAGGACCCGGCCCGCGCGGGACACCCGGTGGAGGGCGTCGAGCTGTACGCCGACTACACGCGCACGCACCGCTGGTTCAGCGCGCCCGGCTCCGACCACCACGGGGACGCACGGGTGCACTCCTCCCTCGCCCACCTGTACGGCCGGCCCCGCACGTGGATCGAGGCGTTCCACTCCAGCGGCTGGGGCGGAACGCTGGAGGAGACGTTCGACTGGCTGCTGCCCTGGCTGCGGGCGGGGGCCAACCTCTACAACCCGCACGCGGTCTACTACACGACGAGGGCCGGCTGGTGGGAGTGGGCGCCGCCGTCGACCGACTGGCGCCAGCCGTACTGGCGGCACCACCGCGTCTTCGCCGACGCGGTCACCCGTCTGTGCGCGGTCCTCTCCCTGGGCCGCCACCTCTGCGACGTCGCGGTCCTGTTCCCCACGGCCACCGCCCAGGCGGGCACCGCACCCCCCGGGACGGCCCACGGCTCCGGCGAGGACGGCGGGGACGCGGCGAGGTCCGGAACCGGCGACCGGGACGCGGCGGCGCGGGCGCAGCGGGTCTACCGGGAGCTCGTGGGCGACATGGCCTGGTTCCAGACCGTGCCGGGCGCGCTCGACCGGCTCTGCCTCGACGCCGACGTGATCGACGAGGAGTCCGTCCAGCGCGCGGTGGTCTCGGACGGAAGGCTCAAGGTGTCCACCGAGTCGTACGGGGTCGTCATCCTCCCGGCGACGACCGTCCTGGACGAGGTGACCGCTGAGCGGCTGGACGGGTTCGTGACGGACGGCGGCCTGCTGGTCGCCGTCGGGGCACTCCCGGACTCCCCGCGACTCCGCCGCCACTTCGAGAGGACCGCTGGAGGGGAGGCCGCCGAAGCCGGGGAAGGCTCGGTCGGCGGCTCCGCGAGGGGCTCCGGGGCGGGTCCCGGAAGAGGCGCGGCTCGATCCGTCGCGTCGGCCGCGGATCTCGCAGAGGGGCTGGCGGGATACGTCCCCCAGGTCGAGGCTCCCGTCCCACCACTGGCGCGCGAGGTGGACGGCACGACCGTGGTCTTCCTGACCGCGGCTTTCCCAAGGGCGAGCGAGATCGGTGTCGGCAGGCCGGAGGAGCGCGGCGTCGAGCTGGGCTGGCTGGACGCGACCTGCGACTTCGACTCCGGCCGCTACCGGCGGGAGATGCGGGTCCGGATCCGTGACGTCACGGGGACGCCCCTGCTGGCAAGCCCCTTCAGCGGCGAGCTCCGCCCTCTGCCATACACGCGCGACGACGGCGTCGTCGAGGTGACCGTCCCCTTCGAGGACGGTCCCGCCGCCCTGCTCCTGTTCCCCGGCCAGGGGACGGCCCCCGAGGCGGCGGAACCGGCGGCGGCCCCGGAGGCACGGCTGCCGGAACCGGCCGCCGGGTCACGCGCGCCGTACACGCATGAGATCGACCTCGGCGACGAGTGGGACATGGAGCTCGTGCCGACGCTGGACGACACCTGGGGGGACTTCGGCACCTCCGCGACGACGGTCGAGCGGTGGACGCTGGAGACTCCGGACGGCGAACCCGTCCACGCGACGTTCGGCCCGCACGGCCTGTGCCGGACCGGAGACGGCGACTGGCGTCCCGCGATTTGGTCGACCTCGCGCGGCCTGCACAAGGACCCGATCCACCGTGACACGCTCGGCCCGAAGGGACACGTCCCGGAGGAGTTCCTCGACTTCGGCCCCGTTCCAGCGGGCCGGGCCGCCTGGTTCCGCACGAGCGTCACCGTGCCCGGCACCCCGGAGGCCAGGCTGGTCGTCGGGGCGGCGGCGGCGAAGCAGGTCCGGGTGGACGGTACGGAGCTGCCGCTCGACGACTCCGGATACCTCGCCGTCGGCCTGAGCCCGCTTGAGCCCGGTGAGCACCTGCTGGAACTCCGGCTGATCCCCGACGAGGACCTCACGCTACGGGCGCACGTGTCCTTCACGGCGGATCCCGAGACCGCGCGCAGGCCCGAGTGGATCGTCGGTCCCGTGCTGGAGACGGTCGTGGAGGGCGGAGAGAGCGGCGAGGGCGTTGTCCAGATCGCCTCCGCCGCCCCCTGCATGGTCCTGGTGAACGGAATCGAGGCCGGGAGGCAGGGCGGGTTCGACCCGTACGCCGAGGCGGACATCCCGCGCGTGCGCCGCTACGACGTGTCGCACCTGCTCCGTCCCGGTCCCAACACCGTCCGCGTGGAGTCGGACGGGGCGGTGCTGGCCGACGGCCTGGTGGTCTCCGGCCCCGGCTGGACGAGCGGACCCGGCGTGCGGCGGCGCCAGCACGGCGACCCCGCCGCGCTCCACTTGCGCGCCCGCCCGCATCCCCTCCCCGAGGCGGGTTGGATCGACTCCCGCACCACCGCCCTGCCCGCGATCTTCGCGGTGCCCGGCGTGACGGGACGGGTCGAGCGGTTCCAGGTGGACGTCCCGCCCGGCGCGACGCTGATGGAGGCCGACGTCCACGGCCCGGTCCGGGTGCTCGTCGACGGCGTGGAGTCCAGCCTGCCCGCCGTCCTCGACGGCTCGGCCCGCCGGGCCGAGCTTATGGTCACCACCCGCCCCGGCCTCCAGGGCGGGGCGGCCCTGGCCGGACCGGTCAGGTTCGCCTGCGGCCCCGGACGGATCAAGCTGGGCGACTGGGAGACGCAGGGGCTGGCCGGATACAGCGGCGGCGTCCGCTACCGCACCGCCGTCCGGCTCCCCGCCTCCGCGGCGCCCACGGAACCCGGCCCCGCCGGGCTCGCGGGGGGACGCAGGCGGGCGGAGCTCGATCTGGGACGGGTGCGCGGCACGGCGGAGGTCACCGTGAACGGGCGGTCGGCCGGGGTGCGCGTCTGCTGGCCGTACGTCTTCGACCTGGACCTGGACGAAGGAGAGAACACGGTCGAGATCCTCGTGCTCGGCACCCTCGCCCCCTACCTCGACGAGGTCAGTCCCACCCACTTCGTCTTCCCCGGCCAGCGGGTCACGGGCCTGTTCGGGCCCGTGGTCCTCAGAAGTCGTTCACCAGCGGGCCTGTGAGATGTGATCGAGCGTGGCCCTGGCCTCAGACCCATCAGCCGCTGCTGAGCACGGACCGAGCCGACCGAAGGCGAGCAGCAGCCGAACCCCCGGATGTCCAACCGAGGGTCAGGGCCAACTTCGTTTGACTTGCAACCAGTACTACGGCGACCCTAGGTCCCATCTCTTTTCGACCTCCAACTTGGCGACCCGCCTACGCAACCGCGCAAGTTCTTCTCGCTCGCTGCGGGCCAGCCCCACTCCGGCGTCGGGCTCGGTCTCTTCAGTCTCGCGAACCCATACGCGCAGGGTCTCGGAACCTGTCAATTTGATCGAGCTGGGGGACAGGGCGGAGGGGTTCAGGCTCCTCATTCGCGATCGGGATACGAAGTTCACCGCGATGTTCGACGAAGTCTTCACGGCCGAGGGCATCCGCATCCGCAAGACACCACCTCGCGCTCCGCGGGCCAACGCTTTCGCCGAACGCTGGATCGGTGGCGTGCGCCGAGAACTCCTCGATCGGATCCTCATCGTCAACGCCCGCCACTTACGACGCGTGCTGGCCATCTACGAGACCCACTTCAACGAGCATCGCCCACATCGCTCCCTGGGCCAAGCCGCTCCGCTACGAGCCCTTCCCGACCCGGTCGAGGACGATATCAAGGTCATCCGACGTGACCGCCTCGGCGGGCTGATCCACGAATACGCGCAGGTCGCATAAGGTGGCCGAGTTCTTGGCATCCACACGGTAACGGACCGGCGGGCAGCTACTCGGTCGACACGGGCGGGTCCTGTGCGGTGGCAGCTCGTTCGCGTCGCCGCTCACCGCGTACGTGGTGGTGCGCGGCGACGGTGGGCAGTGGTCGCCGCGCGTGCCGATCGCCTGGCGGTCCTGCGGACTGGTGTGATCAGGGTGTAGGCCATCGAGCGTGATCAGCGAATACGGGTATGCGGCCATGGGCGGTCTCTCCTTCTGGCGGGCTGCCCAGCCGCCCTGATCCCCGCAGGTCGCCCCACGGGGCGGAGCGTATCGTTGACAGGTGAGACCTCCCCCCGCGAGGCCGCGGCTCTTGTTGTGCCGGAAACGAGGGGTTATGGCTCATGACACGACTCACCGGAGTCCCGCGCCGACGATCGCGCGGGTCGCGGTGACCTTGACCGTAAACGGCGTCGATCATCGGCTCGACTTGGACTCCCGCGTGACCCTGCTGGACGCCTTGCGCGACGGGCTGGGGCTGACCGGCACCAAGAAGGGCTGCGACCAGGGCGCCTGCGGCGCGTGCACCGTGATGGCGGACGGCAAGCGGGTCCTGTCCTGCCTGACATTGGCCGCGCAGTGCGAGGGCCGGGCGATCACCACCGTCGAAGGCCTCGCGGCCGACGGCGTCCTGCATCCGGTGCAGGAGGCGTTCGTCCGTCACGACGCCTTCCAGTGCGGCTACTGCACCTCCGGGCAGATCATGTCGGCGGTGTGCCTGCTGGCGGAGGGGCGCGCGGGTTCGGCTGCGGAGATCCGCGAGTTCATGAGCGGCAACCTGTGCCGGTGCGGCGCCTACCCCAACATCGTCAAGGCGATCCGCGAGGTCCGCGACCGGATGGGGGCGGGTGGCCGAGATGCGTGAGTTCGAGTACGTCAGGGCGGACGAGGTGGGCCAGGCCGTGGCGACGGTGACTGCGGATCCCGGCGCGTCCTATCTGGCCGGCGGCACGACTCAGATCGACCTGATGAAGGACGGCGTCCTGGAGCCGGACCGGCTGGTCGACATCACTCGGTTGCCGCTCGCCGGCGTCGCGCGCGACGGCGACGTGCTGCGTGTGGGGGCGCTGACCACGATGGAGGAGCTGGCCGCCGACCCCACGGTGACCGTGCGCCTGCCGTTCCTGCGTGAGGCGCTGCTGCTGGGTGCGTCCGTCCAGCTGCGGAACATGGCGACGATCGGCGGGAACCTGTTGCAGCGCACCCGCTGCCGCTATTTCCGCGACCCCACCGTCCCCGCGTGCAACAAGCGGCACCGTGGTTCCGGGTGCGCCGCGGTGCGGGGGGCCGCCAGGATGCACGCGATCCTGGGCGCGAGCGAGCACTGCATCGCCGTGCACGCCTCGGACATGGCGGTGCCGCTCGTGGCGCTGCACGCGGTCGTGCACCTGCGCGGGACGGGCGGGGAGCGCTCGGTCCCGCTGACGGAGTTCTACCGCGTGCCGGGGGACACGCCCGACGTGGAGAACGTGCTCACCCACGGTGAGCTGATCACCGCTGTGGACATCCCGCTGCTCCCGCCGGACGCGCACTCCACATACCTCAAGATCCGCGACCGGGTCTCCTACGAGTTCGCGCTCACCTCCGCCGCGGTGGTCCTGCGGTTCGACGGCGGCGTGATCGGCGAGGCACACGTCGCCCTGGGCGGCGTTGGGACGATTCCCTGGCACGCGCCCGAGGCCGAGCAGGCCCTGCGGGGGCTGCCCCCGAGCCTGGAGGTCTTCACCGCGGCGGCCGAGGCCGCCGTCCGGGACCCGTTCACCGTGGAGGGCACCGCCTTCAAGGTCGAGCTGGCCAAGCGCACCCTGGTGCGCGCCCTGCGAACCGCCGCCGAAGGTGCGTCATGACGATCGTCGAGCAGATCGATCTGGTCGGCGAGGGAGTGGACAGGGTCGACGGTCCCTTGAAGGTCACCGGCGCCGCGCACTACCCCAACGACTTCAGCTTCCCCGATCTGGCGCACGCCGCGCTCGTGCGCAGCACCGTGGCCGCCGGGCGGATCAGCCGGCTCGACACGAGCGCTGCTCAGGCCTCGCCCGGCGTGCTGGCGGTCATCACCCACCAGAACGCGCCCTCGCTGGGGCGTGCGCCCGACAATATCCTGTCGGCCCCGCCGCCGCCGTTGCAGGGGGATCGGATCCTGCACTACGGCCAGTACGTGGCCGTGGTGGTGGCGGGCACCGCCGAGGAGGCGACGGCCGCGGCCCGTCGGGTCGAGGCGGAGTACGAGGCGACCGAGCCGGTCCTCGACTTCCACGACCCCAGGGCGGAGGTGCTCACCGACCCGTTCGAGTTGGACTCCAGTCGCGGCGACGCCGGGACCGCTCTGGCCTCGGCCGAGGTGACGTTCGAGGCGACGTACACCACCGTCGACAACACCAACAACCCGCTGGGCCTCTTCACCACCGTGGCCGCCTGGGACGGCGAGGCCCTCACCGTCCACGACGCCACGCAGTGGCCCGTCCTCCTGCGTACGGCGCTCGCGCGGGTGTTCGACATCCCGGAGAGCGGCGTGCGGGTGCTGGTCCCGTTCGTCGGCGGCGGCTTCGGGGCGGGGCTGCGTGTGTGGCCGCATGTCATGCTGGCGGCGCTGGCCGCGCGCACGGTGGGCCGGCCTGTCAAGCTCGTGCTGACCCGCCCGGAGATGTTCACCGGCGTCGGTCACCGCACGGCCACGGAGCAACGCCTCAAGATCGGCGCCGGCCGTGACGGACGACTGGTCGCGATCGACCACGAGAGCACCTCGACGCTGCAGATGGAGGGGGACAACTTCGAACCGTGCGCCTCCGGCACGGCTTACGCCTACGCCTGTCCCAACGTCTCCACGCGTGACCGGCAGGTCCGGCTGAACGTCACATGGTGCAACTCGATGCGCGCGCCCGGCGAGGCGCAGGGAAACTTCGCGCTGGAGTCGGCCATGGACGAGTTGTCGTACGAGCTCGGCATCGACCCGCTCGATCTGCGGCTGCGCAACTACGCCGAGAGCCACCCGCAACTCGGCCTCCCGTGGTCGAGCAAGGCCCTGCGCGAGTGCTACGAGGTCGGCGCCGAGCGGTTCGGCTGGTCGCGCCGCCTACCCGAGCCCCGCTCGATGCGCGACGGCGACTGGCTGATCGGGTACGGCCTGGCCGGCGTCTCGTTCTTCTGGTTCCAGAAGCCGTGCGAGGCGACCGCGACGCTGCGCAGGGACGGGACGGCTCTGGTGCGCAGCGCGGTGACCGACATCGGAACCGGCACCTACACGGTGATGGCCCAGCTGTCGGCCGAGCTGCTCGGGCTGGACCTGCCGCGCGTCACCTTCGAGCTCGGCGACACCGACCTGCCGCCGGGGGCCGTGGCGGGCGGCTCGGGCCTGACGGCCAGCCTCGGCAGCGCGATCCACGCCGCCTGCCGCAATCTCGTGCAGGAATTCCTGGACATCGTCCGCGACGATCCCACCTCGCCGCTGGCGGGGTGCGCCGTCGACGAGGTCAGCATCGGCCGCGGTCGCATCCACCGGACGGGATCGCCCGAGCGCGGCGAGGCATACACCGACATCCTCGTCGCGCACGGGCTGACGGAGCTCAGCGCCTACGGCGCCAGCACCCCGGCCGACTCGCGGGAGCTGGGCCTGGCGCCCGCGGGACCCTTCGGCGCGAAGTTCGTGGAGGTGCGGGTCGACCCGGATCTCGGACTGCTGCGGGTGGCCAGGGTCGTCTCGGTGATCGACGCAGGCCGCATCCTGAACGAGAAGACAGCCACCAGCCAGATCATCGGCGGTACGGTCGGCGGCATCGGCATGGCCATGTTCGAGGAGACGGTCACCGATCCGGGATCCGGGCGCATCGCCAACGCCACCTTCGGCGACTATCTGATCCCGGTCAACGCCGACATCCCCGACATGCAGGTGAGCTTCGTCGGCCGGCCCGACAGGTTCAACCCCGTCGGGGTCAAAGGCGTCGGCGAGATCGGCCTCGTCGGTATGGGTGCCGCCATCGCCAACGCGGTCCACCACGCCACCGGCAGGCGCATCCGCTCGCTGCCCATCACGATCGACAAGCTCTTCTGATAGGACGCCCTTAGCTTGCGATTTAAGCAGGTCCGGGTGTTGGTGCGGTCTGGGGTGGATAGCGCCCGATAGCAGGACTATCGCGACATAGCGGGATGCACCGGAATGTGACCGTTGTGGTACGGCGTGTCGCACCCAGGAGAGCGGCCACCATCTCCATCTTCGGTGTTGTCGAGACGCCGGAGACCCGAGAGGTGGCCGCAGATGCTCACTATCGCATCGGTGCGCGAGGTGACGGAGCACATCGGCGCATCCAGTCGGTCACATCTTCGTTCCCTGATCGATTTCCGGGCCGGCCTCCACCGGCTCTTATGGCGCCGGGCGGACGCGTTGTTCGAGCTCACCGACGCGATGCTGTGCGCTCAGGGGCCGGTGCGCTCGCCGGTGGAGTTGTCGATGGAGCCGGAGTTCCGCCGCGGGCACGGCTCGGTCTATGCCGCTTTGGATCAGGGCCGGATCGACACGGGCGGGCTGCGGCGCCTGCTGCTCGGGGTGTCTGCCGCGGCCCGGCCGGGCGAGCCGTTGATGTTCGCGCTGGACGTCACGCCGGACGCGCGACCCGACGCCGAATACGCCGATGAGCGGGTGATGGTGCAGGTTCGCGGCAAGGGCGGGGACAAGTTCCTGCCCGGCTGGCCCTACAGCCTGCTGGTGGGCGTGCAGTGGGGAGACTCCTCCTGGGTGGACCCGATCGAGGCGCGCCGGCTGCGGCCGGGCGAAGAACACACCGATGTCACCATCGAGCAGATCACCGGCCTGCTGGCCGACCTGGAGGCGACCGGCCGGCTCACCGCAGGCGATCCGCCACCGCTGATCATGCTGGACGCCGGGAACTACGCCACCGACATCACCCACGCCCTGGCCGGCCGGCACGTTCAGATCCTGGTCCGGCTGCGCGCCACCCGCGTCTTCTACGCCGACCCCGAACCCCGCCGACCCGGCGAAATGGGCGCGGGTAAGCGTCACGGCCGGGAGTTCTCCTGCTCGGATGCGGCCAAGCGGCACGCCCCGGACATCGACTTGACCGCAGGCTCGGTCCGGTACGGCACCGTGACGGTGCGCGCCTGGAAGGGCCTACATCAAAAGCTCACCCGCACCGGCCGCTGGGCCGGCCACTCCGCCGATGAGCGGCTGCCCATCGTGCGCGGCACCGTCCTGCAGATAGTCGTGGACCGGCTGCCCGACGGCCGCAGACCCACCAAAGATCTCTGGCTGTGGCACGCCGGGCCCGTCGAGGTCGACCCGGATCTGGTGGATCTGTTGTGGAAGGCCTACCTGCGTCGCTTCGACCAAGAGCATTTTCACCGGTTCGCCAAGGTCTACCTGGGCATGGCCCGCGCCCATCTGGCCTCGGCGCAGGCCACCGATCGCTGGATGCATCTGATCATGGCCGCCTACGCCCAACTTCGGCTGGCCAGTCCGCACGTCGATGATCTGCGCCGTCCCTGGCATCCACGCCCCGAACGGGGAAAGCCGCTCAGCCCGTACCGGGTCCGCCTCGGGTTTCGCCGTCTCCGCGCAAAACTCGGGACACCCACCGACTCACCGAAACTCACCCGACCCGGCCCCGGACGTCCCAAAGGATCAAGGAACCGGCCGAAGGACAAGCGTCCGCCTTACCGAAAGACCGTAACGACCGACAACGAACACCGAGAGTGACGTTAAATCGCAAGCTTAGGACTCCCAACAAAAGTGGTGGGCTTGACCTGGTCAGAGGTCGGTGTCGTGCACGAGGCCGCCGGGTAGCGGGACGCGGTCGGCCGCGTAATCGCAAGCGATAAACCTGGCGACGTCGGCGATCATCCCCGGGATACTGGTCGCCCATGGATGAGGTCGAAGTCGTCGTCGCCCATTCCGAGCGCGCGACTCTGCGCGTCGGTGACGTGTTCTTGAAGGTGGACGCCGATCAGGCGCGCATCGACGTCGAGGTCGAGGCGATGTCCCTCGCGCCGGTCCCGACCCCGGAGGTCGCACGACGCGCGTCACGGCCGCATCGGCTTCCGGCCCGGTTGTCGCCGGACCTCGCGCGGTGTTTGGATGGGGATCATGGCCCTCGACGAGCTGCGCGACCTCCTCATCCGCCATGCTCGACCCGATCTCAGAACGCCCATCGAGGATGTCCTGATCTTCAAGGCCGAGCGCCCCCAGCCCCCGACCCCGACGACCTACGGCAAAGTGCTGGCGGTCGTCGCCCAGGGCACGAAACGGTTCGCGCTGGGCGACCGCCTGTACGAGTACCGAGAGGGGCAGTATCTCGTCGCTTCGGTCGACCTGCCGGTGACCGCCCATTTCGCGAAGGCCGGCCTTGAACAACCTGGGCTTGGGGTCGGGATGACCCTGCATCCGGCGGCCATCGCGGAGGTGCTGCTGCAGGCGGATCCAGACGATCTGCCGGATCTCGGTGACGACGCGCCGCCCGGCCTGGCGGTCAGCACCGCCTCCGCCGAGCTCCTCGACGCCGTCGTCCGCCTGCTTCGCCTGCTCGACCGGCCCGGCGACATCACCGTCCTCGCGCCGCTCATCAAACGGGAGATCCTCTGGCGGCTGATCACCAGCGATCAGGGCGCGATCGTGCGCCAGTTCGGGCTTCCCGACAGCAGCCTCAGCCACGTCGCCCGCGCGGTGCAGTGGATCCGCGACCACTACGCGCAGCCTTTCGGTGTCGAGGATGTGGCCAAACTGGCGGGGATGAGCGTCTCGGCCTTCCACCGCAATTTCCATGCCGCCACCGCGATGAGCCCGATCCAGTTCCAGAAGCAGATCCGCCTCCAGCAGGCGCGGCTCCAGCTCGCCGCGGCCCCGGGTGACATCGCCGCCGTCAGCCGTCGCGTCGGCTACACCAGCCCGTCACAGTTCAGCCGCGAGTACCGTCGCCAGTTCGGCGCGCCACCGAGCCAGGACGCCAAGCGCCTCACTCCAGCACGCGATCAAGACGGATCGGCAGGGATCTCTGCCTGACCCCGGTAGCGTGCCAGACGGCGTTCGCGATCGCGGCGGCCGTACCGACGTTGCCGATCTCGCCGGCGCCCTTGACGCCCATGGGGATGCCGGGCTCGTGGTCGGGCACGAAGTCGGCTTCGATGTCGGGCACGTCGGCGTGCGCGGCGATGTGGTAGCCGGCGAAGTCCGCGTTGACGTGCCGGCCGGAAACCGGATCGCGTAAGCCCTCTTCGTGCAACGCCATGGAGAGTCCGCCGATCATCCCGCCGACGACCTGGCTGCGGGCCATGAGCGGGTTGACCACGCGGCCTACGGCGAACATCCCGAGCAACCGGCGCACGCGCACCTCGCCCGTCATGGGATCGACGGTCACCTCGGCGAACACGGCGCTGAAGGAATGCCGTTCCCTGGCCGACAACCCGCCGAGCGACCGCGTGGTGTCGGCCGTGACCGTCCCGCGGCACTCCTGGCCGCGCAGCTTCTCCGCGGCCTCGATGATCGCCCAGCCCCAGGACGTGGTCCCCCGGGAACCGCCCGCGCCCCACGCGGGACCGAGGCCGCTGTCGGAGATCCTTAGCCGGATCCGTTCCGTGCCGACCGCCAGCGCGTCGGCGGCGATCGCGGTCAGCGCGGTGCGCGCGCCGGTGCCGAGGTCGGTCGCGCCGATGGCCACCGTGAAGGTCCCGTCCGCCTCGGCGGTGATCGTGGCCGAGGAGGGGAAGGCCCCGGCACTGAAGGACGTGGCGGCCAGCCCGGTGCCGACCAGCAGAGCTCCCTCCCGCCCCACCCGCGGCCGGTGATCACGCGTGTCCCAGCCGAACCTGCGGGCGCCTTCGAGCAGGCACGCGACCAGGTTGCGGCTGCTGAACGGCAGTCCCGACACGGGACCGGCCACCGGCTCGTTGCGAAGCCGCAGTTCGAGCGGATCCATGCCCAGCCGCTCCGCCAGCTCGTCCATGGCGGATTCGAGGGCGAACGACCCGGGCGCGGCGCCCGGTCCCCGCATCGAGTACGGCGGCAAGATGTCCAGTGGGACAGCGCTGAGCCGGGTACGGATCGCGCGCGCCGCGTAGAGCGTCTTGGTGAGCTCGGTGCATCCCTCGAGGTACTCCACCAGCGGCGAGATCTCGAACGCCGCTTCGTGGTGGATCGCCCGCAGCCGGCCGTCCGCGTCGGCGCCGATCCGGATCCGCTGATCGATCGCGGGCCGCATCGCGGTCGCCAGGAACACCTGGGCGCGGGTGAGCGTGACCCGTACGGGCCGGCCGAACAGCCGCGCGGCCATCGCGGCCAGGATCAGCTGTGGACCGCAGAGTCCCTTGGAGCCGAAGCCGCCCCCGACGTGCTCGGTGCGGACGCGCACCAGATCCGGGCTCAACGAGAACAGCGTGGCCAGGGTGACGGCTATGGAGAACGGCCCCTGGTTGGAGTCGATCGCCTCCAGCCGCTCTCCCTCCCACCACGCGGTCGCCGAGTGCGGCTCCATGGCGCTGCAGTGCTCCTCGGGAGTGCAGTACCGTTCCTCGACCACCACCGCGGACACGGTGAGCTCCGCCTCCACGTCACCGACGTTCACGGGCTCGTCGAAGATCGCCAGCGCCGGACGGCTCGCCGGGTGATCGGCGGTGAAGTCCGTGTCATGCGGCTCCTCGTCGTAGGTCACCGGTAGCGCCTCGGCTGCCGCCTGGGCCTGTTCGAATGTCTCGGCCACGACGAGCGCGACGGGCCGGCCGGCGAAGGGGATCACCTCGTCCTGCAAGAGCTGCAGCTGGCCGTCCGGGCCGAAGAAGCCCCCCGCCTTCGGGTTGAGGCGAGGCGCGTTCCTGTGGTCAATCACGCCGAGCACGCCGGGCATGTCGTGGACGGCGGAGACGTCGATGTCGCGGATTCGGCCGCGGGACACGGTGGCCAGGACGACCACGCCGGAGGCCAGATCCGGCATCGGCACGTCACCGGCGTAGCGGGCTGCGCCAGTGACCTTGGCCCGGCCCTCGATCCGCGGCTGCGCGACCCCGACTGCGTTCTTCATGGCTGGAGCTCCTTCAGCACGGTCTCGATGAGATTGCCGGCCAGCCTCACCTTGTAGCCGTTGCCGGGCAGCGGTTCGGCGGCAGCCAGTTCGGCATCCGCGGCGGCCCGGAAAGCCTCGGCCGTGAGGGGAGCGTCCAGCAGGAAAGCCTCTGCGGTTCTGGCGCGCCACGGCCGCGAGGCGACCCCGCCGAGAGCGATCCGCACCGAGCCTTCGTGCAGGTCAAGCCCCGCTGCGATGGAAACGGTGGCGAAGGCGTAGGACGCGCGCTCGCGGACCTTCCGGTAGCGCGACCGTGGGGACACCGCGCTACCCGGCAGGACCACCGCGGTGATCAATGCTCCCGGCGGCAGCGCCGTCTCGCGGTGCGGCGTGTCCCCGACGGGCGGGTAGAACTCCGCCAGCGGGATCTCGCCGGGGCCGTCGAGCATCTCGTAGCGCACGACCGCGTCGAACGCCAGCATCGCGACCGCCATGTCAGAGGGATGGGTGGCCACGCAGCTCCGGGTCCAGCCGAGGATGGCGTGGTTGTGGTGCTCCCCGGCGATCGCGGGACACCCGGTGCCGGGGACTCGCTTGTTGCACACCTGCGCGGCGAAGTAGGCGCACCGGGTCCGCTGCAGCAGGTTGCCGCCCACCGTGGCCATGTTGCGAAGCTGGCCGGACGCGCCGGCCAGCACCGCCTGGCTCAGCGCCGGATAGCGCCGCCGTACCTCGGGATGGGCGGCGAGGTCGCTGTTGGTCGTCGTGGCGCCGATGACCAGCCCGCCGTCCGGCGCCTCGCTGACGCCGGCGAGCGGCAACCGCCGTACATCGACCAGTCTCGTGGGAGCCTCCACCCCCGCCTTCATCAGATCGACGAGATTGGTGCCGCCGCCCAGGTATCGGGCACCGCCGTCGGCTGCGATCAGCGCGTCACGGACGTCCGTCGCACGCTCGTAGGCGAACTCCTTCATCCCGCGGTCTCCTCCTGGGCAGCCGTCTCCAGCACGGCGCGGACGATGGACGGGTAAGCGCCGCAGCGGCACAGGTTGCCGCTCATCCGCTCACGCACCTCCGCCGCGTCCAGTACCGGCGCCGGGCCGTCCGGGGACACGTCGGCGGTGGCCGCGCTGGGCCAGCCCGCCGCGTGCTCGGCCAGCATCCCGACCGCCGAGCAGAGCTGCCCGGACGTGCAATATCCACACTGGAAGCCGTCGAGCCTGATGAACGCCCGCTGAAGCGGCAGCAGTCCGCCGTCACCGGCCAGTCCCTCGGCGGTTGTGATCTCGGCGCCCTCGGCGGTCACCGCCAACGTCAGGCAGGAGACCACCCGCCTGCCGTCGAGGAGCACGGTGCACGCGCCGCACTGGCCGTGGTCGCAGCCCTTCTTGGGTCCGGTGTGGCCGATGTCCTCGCGCAACGCGTCCAGCAGCGTCGTGCGATTGTCGACGCTCAACCGGTGCGGCACGCCGTTGACCTGGAGCGAAATCACGCTGCGGTGATGGTTCGTCATCGTCCTTCCTCCCTCGGGGCTACGTAATCAGTCCTGCGGCGGGCGGACGATCCCCGAAGCTCGCGCGTCCTTGCCCATTCCTGCTCGCATGGCGGCCCCTCTCGACGGCGATCAGAGCGGCCAGGATGGCCACCACGCCGGCCAGCCCGGCCAGCGGCGGGAGGAGCACGGCGGCCGGCGCGGCGGCAAGGACGGCGCAGGCCGCGGCCAGCCGCCGGCGGCCGAGCGTGCGCTGCATCCGGAGCCTGAACAGCAGATGTCCGACGAGGTAGAGCGCGACACCGCCATGGAGCGCGAGTGCGGAGAACACGCCCAAGGGCTCACCCTCGCCGGCGTGCGCGACCACGCCCTCGACGCCCAGCGCGGTGAGCAGGATCCCGGCGATGATGGGGAAGTGCCCGTAGGTGTAGGCCTCGACGGCCAGGATGACCTGCTCCTCGCCACGTACGCCGCTGAGCCTGCGCTCTGCCGCGCCTGCCACCACATCGAAGTAGAGCCACCACAGGCACACCGCGACGGCGATGCCGAGGATGGCCGCGAGCAGCAGCGCCGCGCTGACGGGCTGTCCCGCGGCGCCGGCACCGACGGCGATGACCGACTCGCCGATGGCCAGGATCAGGAACAACCCGTGCCGCTCGGTCATGTGCGCCGGGCTGCGCAGCCGCCAGTGACCGTTCCTGGCCGTGAGATAGATGCCCACCCAGTCCACCGCCAGGGCGACGGCGAACAGCAGCACCTGCGTCCAGCTCCCCAGCAACGTCCCGGACACCAGGAGCGCCGCGCTCGCCGTCATGGGCAACCAGGTGATGGCGATCTGACGCCGCAGCCCGGTGTCACCGTTCGCGGCCACGGCGAAGACCATGAGATGCACCCAGCGAACCACCAGGTAGGCGCCCACCAGCACGAGGGCGCCCGGCCCATCGGCCCACGCCTCCGGGATGGTCAGACCGACCACGAATATCGCGGCCATCGCGACGACCATCCCGCCCCGCAGCAGACCCCCGTCTGCCCGGGAATGGTTGCCCAGCCAGGTGTAGCCGGACCAGGTGCCCCACAGCAGCGCCAGCATCAGCAGGCCCCGGAACACGCCGTCGGCATCGCGCTCGCGTGCCATGGATCCGGTGAGCTGCGTGATCGCGAAGACGTAGACGAGGTCGAAGAACAACTCGAAGGGCGTCGCTCGGTGGTCCTCGCCGGCCGATCGTACGGTCGGCAGGGCCATCTGCCGCAGAGCCATGATCGACCTCTCTAATCGAAGGCCAAGGCCGGGACACGAGGCCTCCGGCAGAAGTAGACGAACGCGGGCGGCACGTTGGCCCACACCGTCCGGCTGACCACGACCTCCTCGAACAGCCCGCCCAGGGACCGCCGTAGCCGCCGGGCAGGCGGAGCCCACCGCGTGTGCGCGTACGCGAACGTGGTGAACGCGCCGTGCGGGGCGAGCGCGCCGGTGAGGGCATCGAGCAGGTCGTGCTGTCGGCTCGCGGCGAACGCCGCCCAGGGCAGTCCGCTCACGATCACGTCCGCGCGGTGGTGGCCGCGCTCCGCGAGCACCTCGCGAAGATCCCGGGCGTCGGCCACTGCGACGTCGATCTGGGAATAGCGGCCGGCGAGGCGCCGCGCGAACCGCTCGTTGATCTCGATGGCCAGGTGATGGCCACGGCCGCCGAGCCGGCGCTGGATCGCCGCCGTGAACGCACCCGTGCCCGGACCGACCTCGACGACCAGCGGGTCACCGTCACGCGGCACTGGCGCGGTGATCAGGTCGGCCAGCGGCTCGCCGCTCGGCGCGACCGCGCCGACGGTGAAGGGGGCGCGCGCGAACTCGTGCAGGAACGCGGCGCGGTCGTGGGCGCTCACCGGACGGCCCCGGGCGATGACCGCAGCACCCGGGCGAGCCAGTCGTTCCTGGTACGGCGGGCCGTGACCGAGATCCGAGCCTCGGGCACCTCCCCGCGACCGATGACCGATCTCCAGCCGAACTCGTTCATCTCGCGGGTCCAGACACCGGGCTCGCCGGAGTACTGGCGGCTGGAGGTGGTGATGTTGCGGTGATCGAGCATGGGCGTCTCCTCGTTCACAGGGCGGCCTTGCCGCCGACGGGGATCTCGTCGACGTACTGCGCCTCTCCGGCCAGCAGCGGCTGCAGGGCTGCGACGAACGCCTTGGCCCGCTCGTTCGCGAAGAACCTGCCGTGGGCCTCCTGACTGACCCAGCCCTCGGTGACGTAAACGGTGTCCGGATCGCCGGCCGAGCGGCCGACCAGGAAGACGACGCAGTCCTCATTCGGCAGGGATGGTGCGTCGAGCAGGGCCGCGACCAGGTCGTCGCCCCTGCCCGGCTGCGCGGTCATGGCGGCATGGAAGCCGTGGCTGATGGTCATGGGGTTACTCCTCACTGGTGGAGCTCGTCGCAGCCCACTGTGGGCGCCGCTCGGCCGTGCCACATCAGTCATCCGACTCCCGCCTTGAGCGCCCACGGCGGCCGGTGACTTAACCGCTGATGCAGTTAGGTCATTTGACAGATGCGCGGCTCGGGCGCGTGTCCGACCATCGACACGTGACGAGTCCTCCAGAGCCGCCGGCCGTCCTGCGCATGCGGGAGGTCCGGGACCGGGCGCTGTTCGACCTGGACGACGGTGCGGTCACACCGTCGAACCGGGCCGAGCTGAAAGCGGTCGCTGACCTGCTGAACGTGTTACTGGCCAGCATGGTCGTGTCCTCGTTGCAGTACGAGCAGCACGCGCTGCTCGCCCGCGGGCCTTTGCACCGGACGGTCGTGGAGTTCCTCTACGGCTGTGCCGACCGTGACCGCGCCGGCGCGCGGCTGCTCGCGACCCGCATCGCCCAGCTCGGGTTCACCGCAGATCACGACCCACGGCACCTGCCCGCGCGGTCGCGCATCACCTTCCAGACGTTCCAGGACGGCGATCTCACCGGCATCGTGACGCAGGACCTCGTGGGGGCGCGGATCCTCATCCAGTCGTTGCAGGAGGCGGTGCGCTGGGTCGGGGTCGACGACCCCACCACCCGGCGCCTGCTGGAGCGGCTGCTGGAGGACAAGGAGGCGCAGGCCGACGAACTCAGCGCGGGGCTTCGGAATCCGGGGAGAGCGCATCCCTGAGCCCCGCGCGAGAGGTGACGCCGAGCTTGGGAAAGATGCGGTACAGGTGCGCACCTACCGTCCGGTGCGAGAGGTAGAGCCGCTCCGCGATCTGTTTGTTGGTCAGACCGCTCGCCGCCAGCTCGGCGATCTGCAACTCCTGCGCGGTCAGGGCGACCGGGCCGCCTGGCGATGTCTCGGCCGTCCGGTGTCCCGCGGCGCGCAGCTCGCTCTGCGCACGCTCGACCCAGGGCCCGGCGGCCATCGCGGCGAAGCCGTCGCACGCGACGAGAAGATGCCGGCGCGCCTGCGACGCCGATCTGCCACGACGCAGCCTCTCGCCGAGGACGAGCCGGACGCGGGAGGCGTCCCACAGCCACCGTTCCGCCACGTGGCCCCACAACAGCGACTCCAGCCGCGCCTTCGTCTCATCGTCATCGAACACGAGAAACTCCGCCGCCGCCTGGATCAGCGTCATGCGGGTCGATAATGCGGCCACGTCGGCGGCCCGCATCGCCTCGACGTGCGCCCTGGCTTCGACCATCCGCCCGGTCCGCACCGCCGCCTCGACGAGGTCGAGCATGACCCACATGCAGTGAGGCACATATGAGGCGAGAGCGCCGGGCGGGCTCATCGCGGCCGCGTGGTGGAAGGCGGCGCCGAAATCTCCCTGTCCCAGCGCTGCGAGGGTGCGCGGATGCTGGGCGAAGAGGGCCGCAGCCGTCACACCACGCGGGAGCGCCCAGTGGGTGATCTCGTCAGCGAGCGCGTACGCCTCCTCGAAGCGTCCCCGTCCGGCGGCGAGGATCGCCCTGTTGTACAGGAAATACCACGCGAAGAAGGAGAAGCCGCTGGTGTCACAGACCTGCTGTCCCTCACGAGCGAGTTCCTCGGCCTCGTCCCATCGGCCGACGAGGTAGTCGTCCAGGCACAGGTGCATGAGGGCACCAAGGTGCCGGCGGGGCGCTCCTCCCTCCCGTCCCTGCTGGACCAGCCGCCACGAGGACTCGCGGCAATCACCCAGCCGATCCAGATAGACCGAGGCCGTGCCGACCCGCACGATCCGCGTGGGGTCGGTCTCGTCCGCGAGAGTGTCGAGGATGACCTGGCTGCTCGCCAACGCCGCCGCCCCCGTGCGGACCGGGTCAGGAAAGGTCCTGCTCGCCAGCGACAGTACGTCGGGCGGTCGTGGCTCCAGCCTCTCCAACGCCCGATAGAACGGCTCCCAGTACTCCGGGGCGCTGCCGTACCAGGACAGCAGCATCAACGTGTGCATGGCCTCGACGAGCGCGGGATCCTCGGCCCGGTAGCCGTGCTCCGCGGTCTCGATGGCACCGACCAGGAGCCGGTGAGCGGTGGCGACGTCGCCGTCCCCGTTGAGCATCAGGAATGCGGCCGCGTTGGCCGCGTGGAGCGAGCCGGTGGAATCCGGAGCCGCCCGCCGCGCATCGGTCAGGAGCGTCTTCGCGTCGTCGATGGCTCCGCTCGCCTCGGCGCCGATGTACGCGGCTTCGGAGAGCCGACGCCCCCGATCGGCGCTCGTCACGCTCAGCTCGGCCGCGCGGATCAGCGCGGCGACCGCGGCGAACGCGTCACCGCGAAGCATGATGCGATGCGCTGAGTCCTCAAGCAGAGCCGCCACCGTCTCGTCCGGGCCGACGGCGGCCGCGGCGAGGTGCCACGCGCGACGTTCCTGGTCACCCGTCAGGGCACCGGCGAGGGCGACATGCGCGCTCCGGCGCTCTTCGTGCGTGGACCCCGCCACGATCGCCGACCGGATCAGTGGGTGCCGGAACGCGATCCGCGCCGTGGCGTCGTCCACGCGTACGAGCTGTGCCCGCTCGGCGGGGGCGAGGTCGGCCAGCCCGGCCTCATCCGCCAGGGCGGCCCTGAGCACCCGGACGTCGCCGGTGCCCTCGAACGTGGCCAGCAGGAGCATTCTCCTGGTCGATTCCGGCAGGTCAGCGATCCGCGCGGCGAACATCGCCTGGAGCCGATCGCTGAGCGGGACCACCTCGGAGTGCGCCACCGCGGGATGCGGCGCGCCCAGCAACGTCGAAGGCAGTTCCGTCAATGCCAGCGGATTGCCCTGTGCGAGGTCGAGCAGCCGTTTCCTGATCCGCACCGGCATATCTGGGAAGTTGACGTCGACCAGCTGCCCTGCCGCTTCTCGATCCAGTGGCTGAACGGCCACCTCGGTCAACCCTCGCGGCGCCGAGGAGCTCACCGCGCCCGTCCTGGCGGAGATCAGCAGCGCAGCCCGGACGCCCTGCAGACGGCGGGCGACGAATCCCAGCACGACGGCACTGGCCCGGTCGATCCATTGGACGTCGTCCACGAGAAGGGCGAGCGGCGCCTCAGCGGCGACCCCCTTGACGAGCAGGAGGGCGGTGTTGCAGACCAGGAGCGCGTCAGTGGGCGCGCCGGCGCCGAATCCCAGCGCCACCGACAATGCCTCCCGGAGCTCCGGCGGCAGGCGCCGGATGTCGGCTTCGACCGGCAGGAGCAGCTGATTGAGGCAGGAGTAACTGACGTCGGCTTCGAACTCGGACCCGGACGCTCGCAGCACGCGCATCCCCGCCGTGACGGCCAGCTCGGCCGCGGCGGCCAGGAGAGCGGACTTGCCGATACCGGGGTCCCCCCACAGCAGCCGCGCGTCGCCATGCCGCCGAGCCGCGTCGAGAAAGCCGGACAGCTGTTCGAGCTCGGCATGGCGGCCGAAGAGTGCGTTGCTGGCCACGGATACCTCACGGCGTCGGTCAGTGCCTCACCAGCTCCGGATGAAGACTGCTGCGATCATAGCCATCACACGATCACCCTCAAGGTCTGCTTCCGCCTCTCTCCTCAGGAAGGCGAGATTGGGCAAGGGATCGCGACCATCGAGCAAGTCCCCCCGCCTCACCGCCCATGGGCAGACGTGTCCGGAGTGCAACTAGGGCGCGTATTCAATTGTGATCAAGGGATGGTCCTGGTGAGGTCTCTGATCCAGATCATCGCGGCGCGAAGGTGGAGGCCGGCGAGGTAGCTCTCAGGGGTCTTGTCATAGCGGGTGGCGATGCCTCGCCAGGCCTTCAGCTTGTTGATCAGGCGCTCGACGGTGTTCCGCTCCTTGTAGAGGTCGGCGTCGTGGCTGACGGGCCGACCGCCCTTGCTGCCCTTCTTCCTCCGGTTGGCAGCATGGTCCTTCTTTTCCGGGATGACAGCCTGAATGCGGCGTTTCCGCAGGTAGGCGCGGCTGCCGCGGGACGAGTAGGCCTTGTCCCCGGCAACCGCGTCGGGCCGGGTGCGGGGACGACCGACGGGCCCCCGGACTCGTATCTTCTTGAACACGGGGATGAACACGGGCGGCCTCGTACACGGGGAGCGCGGCAGGCGTCAGTTCTTCTAGGGCGGCGAGGTCGGCTCCCGCGCGGACCAGGGCCCGCGCGGTGCCCGCGGGATTGGGGTTCTCGTCGTTGACGTTGTGCTGGAGCACGATCAGGTCATGTGCCGTCCCCCGGCCCGCGGGCAGCACGAGCCTGCCGAACAGGGCGATCCAGACCGCCGCGAGCTGCGCCGTGGCCACCGTCGCGGTGGTCGAGCGGCGTAGCGTCGCCAGGCAGAGCAGCACGGGGACGGCCAGGCCGAGCCAGGGGAGGAAGGTCTCCAGAAGGCTGCCGAGGTTGCCCACGGTGTTCGGCACGGCGGCGTGGAACAGCAGCAGCCCGGCGACCAGCACGGAAAACGATGCGAGGATCCGCCCCCGGGTCCATCGCGTGCGGCCTTTCGCGTCCGTGCCGCAGCGCCATCGGTCGATGCGATGACGTCGCCCCTCGGCGGCCACAACCCTCCCCTGCCTCGCTGCCGATGCGGCGTGACCGGACAGCGAAGTCACACACTGATATCGCGCCGGACATAGTGATGTCCACAAGACCGGGGCAACATCAAGTCTCGGAGTCCTCCGCCTTCGTGGTGTCTCGGTGGAGGAGCTGGTCGCCGACGTGCGTGAGCTGTTGATTAACCCACGCGGTGACCTTGGGACGAGCTGAGCGCCTCTTCGGCTACCCCTCGGTCTTGCGTGCGGTGAGCAGCAGGTACTCCCAGGCCATGGAGGTGGTGCCGGTGTCGTGAGTGTGGCGATGGGCGAGGGCGGCCAGGTCATGGTCCAGAGCGGTGACACGGTCGGGATCGTTCGCGATGGCGCGGTAAGCGGCGACGGTCGGGCCGTAGTTGGATTTGAAGTAGTCGCGGAATGCCTCGGGTGTCGTGAACCTGTCGATCTGCACGGTCCGTCGATCGGCCGTGACATCGGTGATCTGGTCGCCGAAGAGCGCGCGGACGTGTTCCGGGCGCCCCCACAGGGGCGGAGGCTGCGTACCGGGCGGCGGCGGGGACGCGTAGGGCTTCATCGCCGCGAACATCTGCCCGATGAACCCCTCCGGCGTCCAGTTGAGCAGGCCGATTGTGCCGCCTGGGCGGCAGACGCGGAGCATCTCGTCAGCGGCGGCCTGATGGTGCGGGGCGAACATGATCCCGACGCAGGAGAGCACAGTGTCGAACTCACCGTTGGCGAACGGCAGTGCCTCGGCGTCAGCCTGGCGCCACTCCAGCTCCACGCCGTGCTCAGCCGATGATCGGCGTCCGGCCTCCAGCAGTTCCGGCGTCAGGTCGCAGGCGACGACCTCCGCGCCAGCCGCAGCCGCCGGGATCGCGGCGTTACCCGTTCCGGCCGCGATGTCCAGCACCCGGTCGCCGGGCCGTACGTCGCATGCCTGCACCAGGGTCGCGCCCAGATTAGGGATGATCTCCGAGGCCACGGCCGGGTAGTCACCCAGCGCCCACATCGCCCGGTGCCTCGCCTTCAAGGCGCGGTCGGTCTCCGCCGCGCTGATCACATTGCTCATGAAACGAGACTAGGTTCCGGCGAAATCGCCTCCTAGTACAACATCTGTACTGGAAGGCGCCGGGGGCGGGGCTTACGCTGCAATCCATGGGCTCCTCCTACTACCAGTTCTGCCCCGTCGCAAAGGCGATGGAGATGCTCGACGAGCGCTGGACGCTGCTCGTCGTGCGTGAACTGCTGTCCGGGAGCCAGCATTTCAACGAGCTGCGCCGTGGTGTGCCGAGAATGTCCCCCTCGCTGCTGTCCAAGCGGATGCAGCAACTGGTGCGCGCCGGCATCGTGGAGAGAGCGGCGGATGGCAACGAAGTACGGTACGTCCTTACCCCGGCCGGCGAGGAGCTGCGGCCGGTCGTCGAGGCGCTCGGCGTCTGGGGCACCCGATGGATCGGCGACCTCGGCGATATGGACTTGGACCCGAAACTGCTGCTGTGGGACATGCACCGACGCATCGACCACGCCGTCGTCCCGGTCGGCCGGACCGTGGTGCTGTTCAGCTTCCCGGACGTGCACCCGCGCGCTCGCGACTGGTGGCTGGTGATCACATCCGGCGAAGCCGACGTCTGTGACGTGGACCCCGGCTATACCGTGGCGGTCACGGTGACCGCCAGCCTGCGCCATATGGTCGCGGTCTGGCGCGGTGATCTCAGCTGGCGCGACGCCGTGGGTTCCGGCGTGGTCGACGTACATGGCCCCGAGGCGCTCCGTCGGCAACTGCCCCGTTGGTTCACATTCTCTGAGTTCGCCTCAGTGCCTCGACCCACCTGATCGAAGCGGGGCCCAAACACCCCTGCGGACGAGTGACGCGGCCAGCACTCCGCGTTCGGCCGTTCGGGCGGCTCGCCCATCCTGGCCGCGTGGAACGCCAAGGAAGACCTGCTTGACCTGCTCGCGCTGGCGCGCACCCATGCTGACCGCACCATCATCGCCGAGCGGCTGTTCCGCTTCTACGACCGCTGCGCCGCCTCCGGCCTGCCCGAACTCGAACGACTCGCGAGCACGGTCCAGACCTGGTGGCTCGCAATTCTTGCGTTCATCCAGACCGGCATCACCAACGCGGGCTCTGAAGGGACCAACCGTCTGATCAAGACAGTTGCCCGTGACGCGTACGGTTTCCGCAATCCCGAGAACCAGCGGTTACGCACCCGCTGCGCTACCACCCGACGAAGCCGCGGATTCCTTGATCCCGCTTAACTTCGAAGAGCCGGCATGACGGTAGGCAGGCGCAAGCTGCTCCTCCACGCAGTCCCCGCTCCTCCGCCCTCAGCCGCTGCGTCAGGCAGGGCGGAGGAGAGCAACCAGGAAGCTCGAGTCGTCCCCGAACGGGCGCAGGTCCCAGGTGGACAGCAGCAGGTCGGGTTCGAGCGCGCTGGCTGCCGCATCCGCAAAGAACTCGCTGAACTCGTAGCCGCGGCCGGCGCCGAAGCCGATCGCGGCCCGGCCCTCCGGCGCGAGGTGCGCACGGAACCGTCTCAGCACCTCACGACGGGTGCTCGGCGCGAGGAACGTCATCACGTTCCCGGCGCAGACGATGGCATCGAACGGCGTGGTGATGCCCTGCGCAGGAAGGTCGAGTTCGGCCAGGTCGCCGACCATCCAGCGCGGCCCGGGGTGGTCCTGCTCGGCGGCCTCGATCAGAGCCGGGTCGACATCGACGCCCACGACGTCGTGGCCGGCCTCGGCCAACATGCCGCCGACCCGGCCGGATCCGCAGCCGGCGTCGAGGATTCGGGCGCGGCGCGGCACCATGGCGTCCACGAGGCGGGCCTCCCCGGCGAGGTCGTCACCAGCGCGAGACATGGAACGGAAGCGCTCAATGAACCAGGTGGAGTGATCGGGGTCGGCCGCGACCTTCTGCATCCAGATGCTCTGTTCAACCATGCCTGCATTCTCCCGGAGCGGAGGGGGCGATTGGCGACCGCCGAACGGATGCCACTGCCTGCTCAATACTCGTGAGCGACCGTCCAGCCAGGAGATTTCGACACCTACGAGTCCGAGTTCACACGACTTATCGCGTGGGAAGGAGTCCGGGAAATCTCCAAGGAGGGGGCGACCCTCCGCCCTCGGTCGTAGCGAGAAATTCCTACGGGACCAGCGACGCGCTCACCGCGCCAGGAACCAGGCCCACGAGTGATGGCCCGTTGGGTTCGACGAACGGGGTCGTACGGGTCTTGGCCCTGGATGGACAGACCCCACGAACGAAGGGGCTGTCCAGCGCCAACGGCTCTGGGTCTCTCTTCCGGCTCTGTCACAGGTATTGGGTGGTGACGAGAGGGCCCTGCGGCGTCGCAGTGAGCCGTGCATGGTCTTTCCCAGTTCATGAGGGTGGTGTTTGCGGGATTGTCGCCGCTGCTCGTGGAGGCTGTGGCCGACGAAGGCGAGTGGATCCGGGTACGGGCGCGGATCCAGCAGAGGTTGCGGCGGCGCGCATGGCGGTGACGAGCAGGCGTCCGGGATAGTCGGCCAGCCGGGGGAAATCCCACCGGTGGTAGCAGGACCAGTAGCTGGCCACGCGCTGGTCGATGAGGGCGAGGAGTCCGGGGTTGTCGGCGAGGAAGCGCCCGAAGGCGCGGTGGGCCGGGGAGTCCGCGATGTTGAGGTCGCCGAGCGAGGTCTGGATGTCGGTCACGATCTCAACGACGTACTCCCCGATCAGGTACACGATGTAGGGGAGAACCCATGGCTCGAGCGAGCCGATGATCTGCCGGAGGTGGCGACGGCGGACGTAGCCGTCGTGGTGGCGGGTGTAGATGCAGTGCAGGATCGTCCGGCGGAGCGGCGAAAGACCGCCGAGCGCCTCGGGGGCGGGTTCGGGGTTGTAGATCCGTGCCGGGATGGTGAGGCTGTCGTCGCCCACGATCGCGCGGAAGGAGGCAGAAGGGGTGTGCCTGGCGGTAGGGAGGGCGTTGACCACGGCGGTGACATCGTGTGCGAGCACGTCAGGGAAGGCGCAGGTGAGACTCTCGTTGAGCTCGGACGGCTCCACCTGCCGGGGTTCGTCGATGCCCCGCCACCGGTAGCGGGCGTCGGGCAGGTTCTCCTCGTTGTCGCTGCCGTCCCCCTCCTCCATCAGAGTGAAGCGGCGGCGCTCGTAGAAGCGGCGGGCGCCGGTGTTCTGCTGGAACACGCACAGGCCGAGCCCACCCGGTCGAGCCTTCTTGGTCTCGTCCAGCAGCGCGGTGCCGATGCCGCTTCCCTGGGCGTCGGGCGTGACGTACAGGTGCTCCAGCAGGTCGTCGCGCAGGGCGGCGAAACCCGCGACCCGTCCGTGTAGCTCGGCGATCCATACCACGGATGCCGGAAGCATGACGTCGCTGACCCAGGCCCGGGTCTGCTCGTCGGAACGCAGGTGAGGCAGGCCGGTCATCTGGGCGCGGGCGGCGAGGAAGACCTCGGCGATGTGAGCGGCATCGCCCGCCCATGAGAGGCGGATCAGCGGCAGGGCGTCATGCGCGATCAGTTCCGCCATCTTTCGCAATCGAAAGAAACCAGAGGAGACGGGGAAGCTGAGGCGAAGCCCCCGAAGGTCGGCCAGGCAGTCCCGCAGCAGGCGCCGGTGGTCGGGGTGCAGGTTCCCTTTGCGTTGTAGGTAGGTCCAGATCACGCCTGCGATGGAGGTATCCAGTTCCACCAGGCCACCCTTCGGGGCCGGCGGGACGTCGGGGAACGGCAGGCGCGTGTGCTCGTCCCACAGCGCTGTGACGGTCCGCAGCGTCGCCTCGTGCGCGTCCGGGCCCGGCCAGTGGCAGCCGTATCGGTAGCGAATCTCCTCCTCCATTACCGTACGGCTGTGCCGTTGTTTCTTGTCCGCGCCGCGGCGGCACGCGAACTCGGCCAGCTCCGCCTGCCGGGCCTTCCGGCTGACCTCCAATACGTCCAGGGCGCAGATGAGCGCGGCCTCGTCGGTGCGGACGTTGCCGGCGCGACCGGTGATGTAGGCCCATGTGGCGTTGAACCCCAGCGGCATATACCGCTCGACCGCGCAGCGCAGCGCGGAATACCGCGCGCCGTACGGAAGATTCCGGTCACGTACGCGCCGGGCGTAGGTGCCGAAGCTCATGCCCCCGTCTCCAGCGCGCCGCGGGTCGCCATCAGCGCGAATCCGAGCAGGTTGAGGCCCTGCCAGGCGGCGGGGGAGGCGGCGCGGTCGTCGTCGGCGGCAAGGCCGATGCCCCAGATACGGTCGTTCGGGCTGGCCTCGACCAGGACCCGGTTCCTGGTGGACAGCAGGTAACGCCGTAGCTCGGGGTGCTGGCCGAACTTGGCGGTGTTGCCGCGCACGACGACGTCGAAACGGTGGGCGTTCCAGACCCGCTGATCGAAGCCGCGTACGGCCCGGCCGAGCGTCTTGGCCTCACCCGGGTGGCCGGCCGTGAGGATTCGTTCGGCGGTTGGGGCGTCGCTGAACAGCCAGGCCTTGTGCGCCATCATGTAGTGCTCAGCGGAGGCGAAGCTGCGGCCGTTCTCGGTGAAGGTGACCGGCCACCATTGCGACAGGCAGCCGGGACCGACGCCGCCGCCCCTGGGCGGGCGATGCCCCCAGAAATAGAGGTAAAGCAGGAGATGCCCGGTCCGTTCCGCGGCGATCGCCTCGTCCATGCTTTGCGGCAGGGAGAACTGCTCAGCCACCCCCACACCGTGCCATAGCCGGTTCCACCCTCGCCATCGACTTATCGACGCCGTCGAGCCGGGCGCCGATATGGCCGCCCAGGCCGGTTCAGGCACGAAAGCCGGGGAACATCACGGCCTCCAAGAAACCCGGCGCAGTTCACCGCCGCCTGGTCCGACAGTGGTGGACGTACCCGAACCGGCCAGGCCGCCCGAGGACGAGCAAGGAGATCCGGGACCTGGTGGCGCGGTTGGCGTGGGAGAACCCGGCTTGGGGATACCGCAGGGTGCACGGTGGACTCGTCCGACTCGGCTACCAGGTCAGCGAAGCGACTGTGCGGCGGATCCTGCGGCGCCGGCGGTTCGGCCCGGCTCCCCGGAACATCGGGTCTAGGGCGCGTATTCAGTTGTGATCAAGGGATGCTCCCGCCCCTCGATCGTCCGAGCAGGGCAGCTCTCAGCCGGAGCCTGCGCCGGTCAGGCCCAGTCATTTCCCCCTCAAGATCGAAGAGCCCAGTTCGCCTGGGGTGTTCGCCGTGGCGGAGAGCGAGTGACTCGTCCAGCCATCGGCGTTGGGATGCGGTGAGCAGTCGCAGAACCGCAGTGAAGTCGATCGCGTTGCTCAGTCTGACAGAGGCAACCGCATAGGCCGACGGAGAATTTTGTCTTGACAAGAATAATTGTCGGTGAGAAGCTCTTGGCATGTGGGAAGTGGCGGTGATTGAGGACGCGGTGGCGGCCGGAGCCACGCTGGATCCGCTCCGGGCGCGGCTGTTGGCAGAGCTGGTCCGGCCTGGCTCGGCGAGCAGCCTGGCGGCCCGGGTCGGGCAGCCCCGGCAGAAGGTGAACTACCACCTCCGGGAGCTGGAGCGGCACGGCCTGCTCAAGCTGGTCGGGGAGCGGCGCAAGGGCAACATGACCGAGCGGGTGCTCCAGGCGACGGCGTCGTCGTACGTCATCTCGCCGGCGGCGCTGGCCGCGGTTGAGCCGGACCCGGCGCGGTCGCCGGACCGGCTCTCGGCGCGCTGGCTGCTGGCGGTGGGCGCGCGGCTGGTGCGCGACGTCGGCACCCTCATTACCGGGGCGACCAAGGCCGGCAAGCGGGTCGCGACCTACGCGCTAGACGGGGAGGTGCGGTTCGCCACGGCGCACGACCGTGCCGCCTTCGCGGAGGAGCTCACCAACGCGGTGACTGGACTGGTCGCCAAGTACCACGACGAGAAGGCGGCCGGCGGCCGGGCGCACCGGATCATCGTGGCAGTCCACCCGTCGATCCCCCAGACCGCAAGCGACGACACAAAGGCCACCGAGACAGCGGCCAGCGACCTACCGGCCGACGAGGGGAACGAGTCCTGACGTGGGCACCACTGGGAGCGGCGCGCCGAGGCGAACCGATGCGCTCTACCGCTTCATCCGGGGCTACTTCGGCTCGATCCTCCTGGGACACCACATCTTCACACAAGACAGCACCGACACCCCGCAGGCGTGGCGGACCTGGCTCAACGGCCTGCCCGCCTGACACCTAAGGAGCACTGACATGGGAAGCATCAAGTCCGGCCTGTTCATCTCGCTCGACGGCGTGACCGAGGCCCCGGACACGTGGCACTTCGGCTACTTCAACGAGGAGATGGGCAACGCGGTCGGCTCGCTCATGGGCGGCAATGACGCCATGCTGCTCGGCCGCCGTACGTACGACGAGTTCGCGGGCTACTGGCCGAACGCGGACGCCAACGACCCGATGACCAAGCAGATGAACGGCACCCAGAAGTACGTGGTGTCGAACACGCTGACCCAGTCCGACTGGGAGAACACCACAGTGGTCGGTGGCGACGACGTGTATGACCAGTTGCGCGCTCTTAAGGCCGATCAGAACCTGGGCATCACCGGCAGCGGGACGCTGGTGCGATCGCTGCTGGCGGAGGGGCTGCTTGACGAGCTGCACCTGTTGGTGCACCCCGTCGTGCTGGGCGCCGGCCAGCGGGTGTTCGAGGGTTCGGCCAAGGTCCCGCTGAAGCTGGTGAGCTCGGCGACGTTCAGCACAGGTGTGCTGCACCTGGTCTACGCGAACGAGTAACGAAGAGGACGCGAGCACGCGCCGAGGCCTTCCGGCGTACAGGCGGCGCTCGAACAGCACTCGGCGCGATGGCAAGACATCGGGAAGGGTGTGGCCGCGCCGCCACACCCACCCGTGGATCACGTGAACGCCCCGGGCGCGCGAGCCGTTGATCGCGGAACTCGCGGAGCCCCAGCCGTCTCGCGGGGTCAGCGTCAGCGTCTCCGTAGACGTGAGGATCGAGGAGCCGCAGTCGCTGGAGCGTTCGGCAGCAAGATCCGCCGGATCGTGGGTTTACGGCACCCGTGAAGCGGCGGTCGATCACCCTGTCTTCGTCGCGGCATCCCCGCTCCCGCCGCCCAGCCGGTTGATTTCCGGGCTGTACAGGATCCGCTGCTCGACCGCTCCGGGCCGGGTGACGGCGAGCATGGTGCGGCCGATGTGTTCGGTAGTTGTGGTGTGACGGGGAGCGAGGCGGTGCAGCAGGGGGTAGAGCCAGGAGGTGAGGGCGTAGAGCACCCGGTACGCCGGAGTCCTGGAGACTGCTCCGTGGCGGGGGTGGATATAGCCGGGGCGGAACATGTACGCGTCCATCGGCATGGCCAGCAGAGCGTTCTCGGTGCGGCCCTTGACGCGGGCCCACATGGTCCGGCCGCGTTCGCTGCTGTCGGTGCCCTCTCCTGAGACGTAGGTGAAGGTCAATCCGGGGTTGGACGCGGACACGGCACGCGCGGCAGCGAGGGTGCAGTCGTAGGTGATGCGGGTGTACTCCGCCTCGCTGCAACCGAATGATGAGATGCCGAGACAGTAGAAGCAGGCATCGAGACCGACCAGCTGCCCGGAGATGGCGGACAGGTCGGTGAAGTCCTGGTGGATGACTTCCCGCAGCTTGGGATGGCTGATGCCAAGCGGGCTGCGGACCACCACCAGCACACGCGTGACGGCCGGGTCGACGAGACAGGCGCGCAGTACGCCCTGTCCGATCATGCCGGACGCGCCGAAGATGACGACTTTCACGGGCAGACTCCAGGTAGAGGGTGAAGGTTCAGGTCCGCAACACCGCGGTGGCGGTCGCGACGACGGTGGCGCGCCGGCGCTCACGGTCAATGCTGGCGCCCACGGCGCGCGTGCGGAGCGTTGCTCAGGGAAAGCACGAGCATGAGGTCACGCAGTTCCCCAACGGGCAGCGCATCGGAGACGAGGCCGTCTTGAGCCCCGACCTCCAGGTAGCCGGGGCGCGTCGTCCAGTCCGCACCAGGGAACAGGACATCCGGGTTGTGGGCCCCGAACCCATCGGGGAGAAGAGTGATCGACGTTATCCCCGATGGCAATACGGGACCGAGTGCCCGACTGGGACATGGGGCCTTTCGAGACGTGTGGGTTTCTGTGTTGCGAGGGTGTTGCCGCCTGCGAGGAGTGCAGTGGGGCGCTGGTCGGGCCTCAGCCGTTGAGCGTGCCCATGAACTCGGGTGCGTAGCGGTCGCCGGTGACCACGCCGTGCGGGGCGACCGCCTCGATCGCGGCAAGGTCCTCGGCGGAGAGGGTCACCTCGGTCGCAGCGATGTTCTCCTCCAGGTAGCGGCGCCGCTTGGTGCCCGGGATGGCGACCGCGCCCTGGTGCTGGACCCAGGCGAGGGCCAGCTGGGAGGGCGTGACGTCCTTGGCGGAGGCGATGCGGCGCACCTCGCGGACGACGTCGAGGTTGCGGTCGAAGTTCTCGCTCTGGAAGCGGGGGTCCGTCCGGCGCCAGTCGTCCTCGGCGAAGTCGTCGGGGCTGGTGATGGCGCCAGAGAGGAAGCCGCGCCCCAGCGGGGAGTAGGCGACCAGTCCGATCTGCAGTTCCCGCAGGGTGTCGAGCACGCCGTTGTTTTCGATGTCGCGTTCGAAGAGCGAGTACTCGGTCTGGACAGCGGTGAGCGGGTGCACGGCATGGGCACGCCGGATCGTGTGGGCGGACGCCTCACACACGCCGATGTGGCGTACCTTGCCCTCGGCAACCAGCTCGGCCAGCGCGCCGATGGTCTCCTCGATCGGCACCTTGGGGTCGATGCGGTGCAGGTAGTACAGGTCGACGTGGTCGGTGCCCAAGTGTCGCAGCGAACGTTCGAGCGCCCGGCGCACGTACTCGGGCCGGCCGTTCAGGTCGAGTAGCCGGCCGTCGTCGGTGATCTCCACGCCGGTCTTGGTAGCAAGGACGGCGGCATCCCGGCGCCCTGCCAGCGCCTGGCTCGGCAGCGCTGGCGGGCTCGATGAAAATCTCCTTCGTACCCTGGCTCGCCGCGTCATAGTCACAACGTTCCGAAACAACTCGCCGACCTCACATGATCGGCTGGAGTTACACCACTCAACGGGACGTGACCCCCTCGCATGTCCCCGCCGTCTTGGCACTTCTGGGGAAGACCGGCAGGACGCGTGAGCTGGTCATCCTGCGGAATCCGGATCAGCAGTCTCGCCTGCCATACCTGATCCGGCTGCCGCTCGTGGAGGGGCTGTGCCCGCAGGCGGATGGCACCTGCCCGTGTGAGAAGGCGATCTACTGCTATCACATCGAGCCGGAGGCGGTTGAGCGGGTTCCGGTTCGTTCGAGTGTGCGGCGGGGCGCGGCGATCGATCTGGTGCTGCTGGACCGGGCGCGGGAAGAATCGATCGCAGATCGTCCAACGAAGGCCCGTGGCCGGGACTCTGCCGGTGTTCAAGCTGGAGCATGTACGCCCGGCGGTCGTCGCGAAGGGACAGCCGAGTTGCAGGCGGCCTTTCCCGGTGTGCTGATTGTGTTCCGCGAGAGCCGGCAGTTGGACGAGTCGCAGTCGAAAAACTGGCTGATGCTGCGGAAGCAAGGGGCCACGGTGTGGAGGTCCCATCGACGGCCCTTGCGCTTGACCGGGGTGTGCTGGCCCATGGGGTCACACCTGCTCGAACACGCGCGTGTCCGTCTGTGCTCCTTCTTGTCCCCTTCCATCTCATGGAGGCAGCCCTTCCAATGGGACTGGATCGCTATGGCCGGCATTGGTGGGGGTGTAGACGTGGACGTGACGGTCCACCGCGGCGCCGGTGGGTGCGCTATGTCATGCCGGTGATGGTGGAGGCTCGATCCCGACACTGAGCCATTGTCGGTAACGGCTTGTCGCGCTGGGTAACGAGCGGGAGCGATGGCGGGCAGGATGATCAAAAAGCGTAAAGCCCCTGGTAGAAGTGGTCTTGACTAGAGATCAACTTCCGGAACCAGAGGCTTCACGTGCCCACAAGTGTCACATACACCGCGACCTTGAGCATCCACCGAGAGACCGTCCTTTTCCTGGCGGCTCTCCTACACGAGGAACGCCGCCGTCGCGGTACCCGCAAAGGCCGTCGCGCGATCACCTGCTTCACCCAGGCCATGCTCATCCTGCGCTGGTTCCTGGACAACACCCGAATCACGCAGCTCGCGATCGATCACGGCGTCAGCCGCACGACCGCCTACCGCTACCTGCACGAAGGCATCAACGTCCTCGCCGCCACGGCACCCGACCTGACCGATGTCCTGGAGGAGGCGAAGCGGGCCGGACTGACCCACGTCAACCTCGACGGCGTCCTGATCGCCACCGACCGGGTCGCCACACCGGGACCCAACCGCGCCGACCTGTGGTGGTCGGGCAAGCACAAACACCACGGCGGGAACATCCAGGTCATCTCCGCCCCGGACGGTTGGCCACTGTGGGTGTCCGACGTCCGGCCCGGCCGCGAACACGACATGACCTGCGCCCGCCAGCACGGGATCATCACCGCTCTCACCACCGTCCGCCCCGACCTACCGGCCCTGGCCGACCTGGGCTACGAAGGCGCCGCCGACGTCGTACGCGTCCCCGTCAAGAAGAAGGCCGGCCAACCCAAGCTCGGCCATGACCAGCACACCTACAACAAGCTTCTCCGCGGCCTGCGAGGAGTCGGCGAGCGAGCAAACGCCCTGCTCGCCGTCACCTTCAAGGCCCTACGCCGGGTCAGCCTCGACCCTTGGCGCATCGGCAAGATCGTTCAGGCCGCACTCGTCCTGCTCCACCAAGAGCACAACTGGACCATGTCAGCGTCACACAACGTGATCTTCAGTTACTGACAATGGCTCACTGACCAGATCACCCGGGCGGTGACGCTGCCCGAGGAGATCCGAGACGACCGCGACGACATGGGCAACTTCTGCGTCTACGACGAGAAGTTCGTCCGCCGCCGCATGGACTACGACCCCGTCGACCAGTCCGAACTGCACGCCTGGAACCTCGCCCAGCCACGGTGGAGCTCCCGCTTCCGCGTCGGTGGCCTGCCTCCAGCAGGCGGTACATGTCCGCGGACACGGCTGCGGGCAGGCTGTCGCCGCGACCAGGATCGAGGTCCATTTCTCTCCCGATCTATCGGGGGCGGCGGCGTGATGCGCAGGAACCCTTGCGGCCTTACGCATGTAAGGATAGCGTCTGCAGCAGCCTTACAGGTGTAAGAGGCGGAGCGGCCGGCCGCGGCGACATATACGGGGAGAAGTGTCATGAATACAGCCAGGCGGGCAACTATAATCGCCGGCGCACTAGTCATCGTGAGCATGATCGGCGGCGTGTTCAGTGTTGTTCCCGCCATAGAGGAGCCGCACTATCTGGCTCTCATTTCTGCGCATGAGAGCCAGATCATCATCGGCGCAGCTTCTCAGTTCATTATGATCCCCGCCTATGTCGGTTTTGCGCTGTACCTCTACCCGACATTGGGAATGGCTAATGAAGCGCTCAGTCTGGGCTTCCTTGGATTCAGGATGATCGCAGCGGCGTTCCATCTCACAGGGGTGATTCTCTTACCATTGTTCCTGGTGCTGGGTCAGGAATTCACCCAAGCCGGCGCTGTGGGCGCATCCCACCTCGGAGCCTTGGGCGAGTTGTTGCGGACGGTGCGCGACCTGGTCAATCATGTCGCCTTGATCATCTCGCTGAGCCTCGGAGATCTACTGCTGTTCGCCATTCTGTATCGGTGGAGATTTGTCCCTCGCTGGCTGTCTGTATGGGGAATCCTTGGGGCTGGATTGGCTGTGTCGGCGAGCTTCTTGGTGCTGTTTCGTGTGACTGGCGTCGTCACGCCGCTCTACCTGGCCATGAACGCACCACTAGCCCTACAAAGCTTGGTCCTGGCCGTGTGGCTGATCATAAGAGGCTTCGATACGAAGGCCTTGACTGCGGGGGCTGAGCAGCGAGGAGTTGGCGGTGCTGCCCGACAGCGCCGCGGCTGAGCCCTCGCGGAGGCGGGTGTCCGGTTGACCTCCTTGATGATGGTGCGGGGATGGACTGACCTTCCCCTCGTAGCGTGGAGACCGAACCGGGAGAGGTTTGGTCGTGGCAGGTACCACGAGACGCCGCTTTGATCCGGAGTTTCGGGCTGGAGCGGTGCGTATCGTCAAGGAGACCGCAAACCCGTCTCGCACGTCGCGCGGGACCTTGGTATCAACGAGTACACGTTGCACAACTGACCGGAAAATGATCCACCTCAGCCAGCGCGCGGCAGCGAACCCCGCCGGTGATCGCCGGTTCGGGGTTTGCCACAGCGGTATGGGTCAGGCGGCCGAGGTCAGGGTGACGGTCAGACCGAGTGCTTCGAGCTGCCGGACGTAAGTGCGGATCCTCTTGTCCTTGTTCACGCGGTCAGCGTGGTACCCGGCTCCTAGGTCGAAGTACTTGGCCGTGGGGTCGGCGAGCAGGTGCCAGATGATGACCAGGATCGACCGGGCGACGGCGACCAGAGCCTTGAGCTTGCCGCGGCGTTTGACGATGCGCCGGTAGCGTTCGCCGAGAAAGCTATCGGTCCGGGCAGCCACGGCCGCGGCTTGGCCGAGGACTCCTTGAGGTAGGGGTTGCCCTTGCCGGTCCGGCCGCCAGTGGGGCTCTTGGCGCCGGACTGGATCGTTCGCGGGCATAGTTTCGCCCAGGACACCAGATGGCCGGCGGTGGGGAACCGGTTCATGTCCAGTCCCACCTCCGCCAGGATGACTTGAGCGACCGCCGGGCTGATGCCGGGAATCTCATCGAGCCGTTCCACGGCCGACAGCATCGGCTGACTGGCCGTGGTGATCTCGGGATGGTGACTGGGGCTCGTGGAAGAATTCCCGTCCCGGCCGCTGTCGCCCGAGGCGCGATGTGGCTGCGCGGCAGGCAGATCGTCTAGAAGCTGCTCGATTCGGGCGGTGAGCTTGCCGATCTGCGCATCCAGACCGTCGATCTGGGCCAGTAGCAGCGCCGCGATCTCGGCGTGGTGGTCGTCGAACTGGCCGGTGAGCGCTTCGACCAGTGCTGGGATCTTGGCGCGCATCCTGCCGCGGGCGAGCTCGGCCAGCACCCGTGGATTGCGTTCTCCTGCGATGAGCGCTTCGATCATGTCCCGGATGGAGGCTGTGGTCAGTGTGCTGGCCACCGCCGACACCTTGATCAGGGAGTCTTCCAGTAGCTTTTCCAGCCGTAGCCAGTACCGGGTCCGCTCGGCGGTCAGGTCGCTGCGCATCCGCGTGTAGTCACGCAGCGTCCGAATCTCCTTGGGGGGTACGAACGAGGGCCGAACCAGGCCTTTCTCGGTGAGCTTGGCCAACCAGACCGCGTCCAGTTTGTCGGTTTTCGACCGGCCTGGCAGGTGCTTGACGTCACGGGCGTTGACCAGTTGCACGTTCAGTCCCCGGGCCTCCAGCACGTAGTACCAGATCCGCCAGTAGTCGCCCGTCGATTCGACGGTGACCTTCTCCACGCCCAACTCGATCAGCCGGTCGCTGAGTTCGGTGACCGCGTTCATGGTGGCTTCCACGTCCCACACCTTGGTCACCCGGCGTCCGGACGTGGACGGGTGCGGTATCCGCGTGCACACCTTGCCGAACGCCTTGGCCACATCGATCGCCGCGACTCGTTCGATGAGATGTTCATGCTCCTCATCCGGGACTTCCACGGGTTCTCTCATCGCCATGGGGTGATCGCTCCTTGTCGGCCGGGGGTGGTGGCGGGCTGCTCGGGGGCCTCGGTCGGGAGCCGAACATTCTGACCGGCGTGCTCGAAGCAAACAGTGCGTGACCCATCAAGGTCGGGGCCCCAGCGCCAGACTGAGTGACGGGATCGATGTGTCCCACGTTATGACCGGCGTCGGCGAGCAGCCCGCTCAAATTTTCACGCCTGTGTGGCGTCCGTGGAAGGGTCAGGATGACTGGGTGCAGATGGACCGGCACGCCAACGGGCAGGCGGGCGGTAACGGCGGCGGAGGCGGGACGCTGAAGGAGTCCGAAAGCGAGGAGCTGGCGCGGCGCTTTTCGCACCGGGAGCGTATCCCCGCCTCGCCCTCGCGATGCGCGCCGGTGCCGACCCCTGGCGGCACGGCGGGCCGGATCGAGAACTGCCAGATCGGGAGAAGGCGGTCGGATGGGCCGCCGCAGCCGGACCCGCGCGAGCCGTTCTGGGCGGAGAGCACCGCGGTCGCTCGATTTACGGCAAATAGCCGGGTTTGAGGGAGTAGGTGGAGCAGACCCCATCCATCATCTCTGTCTGGCTATGTGCATCGGCGACGAGCCGATCGAGGCCGCCTGCGACACCTTCCGGCTGGCCGGTCCATGATTCGGAGCACGGCCGCGGGCGGTAACCGCGTTGATCGCGATCACTGTGCCTCGGTCTCCGTCCATGTTGGGGTATCCGCGCGATCGGCGGCTGTTGCTCGAATCGATCGGCCATTGAGCAGGACCGCCATCCGGACCAGCGAGACCGCGCCGCCGACCGCGGTGGCCAGCGTGAGCCCGAACCAGAGCAGGGTCCAGGTGGGCGGGATCGGCAGGAGCAGCGCCACCAAGGGCGGGTAGCTCAGCACCAGCATCCGGAGTCGCCGGTCGTCGCGGACCTGCTGCCGGGTCGTCGGGGCAGGGCGCAGCCCGCCGACCATGACCAGGCGCCAGGTGGACAGCGCGGTGCCGTACAGCACGAAGAGCATCATCAGGCCGAGGAGTTGCACCCAATCGGGCACGGTGTCGTGATTCGGTGTCGACGCGGGCAGGGTCAGCGTGGCGATCGGCAGGGCGCACAGAGCCTCGGCGGCGAGAATCCGGGTCGCCGGCCGCTCGCGGAAGAGCATCGCCAATGATACTTTCATGATACATGTGATCGTAATTTAAACGATCGATTTAGTCACGATCTGCAAGGAGTGACTGATGAAGATCCTCGCCCTCGGCGGACCCGGCGCGATGGGCCGGGTTGCGGTGCGCGTGGCCACTGGGCTGCCCGGAGTCCGGGAGATCGTCGTCGCCGACCGCGACGTGGAAGCGGCGCGGCGACTCATCCGCGAACTGGCCGATTCGCGGGTGCGGATGAGCGCCCGCAAGGTCGACGTCACCGACGAGGCCGAACTGGACGCGGCGCTCAACGAGGCCGACATCGTTTTCAACACTGTCGGTCCGTACTACCGGTTCGGCCTGGGTGTGCTGCGGGCGGCGATCCGCACTCGTACGCACTACATCGACATCTGCGACGACTGGGAACCCACCCTGCAGATGCTCGACCTCGACGCCGACGCCCGCGCGGCAGGGGTATGCGCCGTGATCGGCATGGGCGCGAGCCCAGGCATCAGCAATCTGCTCGCGGCCAGGACGGTGGCCCGGCTCGACACCGTGACCGACCTCTACACTGCCTGGCCCGTCGATGTGCCGGGCTCCGGTGCTGAAGAGACCGACCTGCGCGGCCCGGACGGCCGTCCGATCGCCGCCGCCGTGCACTTGATGCAGCAGATCAGCGGTACGGTCGCCGTGGTGAGCAGCGGCGAACTCGTGCAGCAGCCGCCGCTGCAGCCGGTCACCCTCACCCTGCCCGGTGGCCGCAAGGGCACCGCATACACTGTCGGCCATCCCGAGCCGGTGACCTTGCAGCGCAGCTATCGGCCGGAGGGAGACTCGGCCAACCTCATGGTCATCACGCCTGGGACCGTGGCCTATATGGACGTGCTGCGCAGGGAGATCGACGGCGGCAGGCTCACCAACGAGACGGCCGCCACCGACCTGGCCAAGCCCTCGATGCGACGCGCCATGAGGGCCGCCGTGCGCGCCGTAAAGTTCAAGACCCCCGGCTCGCTGCCGCCGTTCTTCGCCGCCGCCAGAGGAATCAAGGATGGTCGGCCGACCACGATTCTGGCGCATTTGACGGGCACGGCCGCGCTGATGAAGGGCATGGCCGAGGCCACCGGGATCCCGGCGGCCCTGGGGCTCGCCCAGTTGCTCGACGGCACCGTCAGCCGGCCCGGAGTCCACCCGCCGGAAACCGCCATCGACTCCGACCGTTTCTTCGCCGACCTGGCGGAGCGGGCCAAGCCCATCGCGGTCGTGATCGAGGAAGCATCGTGACCGGCGCGAGGGCCGGGCGCAGGGCGTGGAGTGCGGCACCGCCTGTGGGTGCCGGAACGTCGGCGCCTACGCGACCTGCGCATGCTGGTGGATCGGCCCACCGAGGCGATCACCGCGGACGACCTTCAGCTTCGACCGTGTCCGGCCGGGCCCGTAGCGGTCCGGCCGGACATTTCCCGGGTGCGTGGAGTCGCGATACGGAGTGCCGGTCACGTGCGAGCGGTCGCTGTGCGGGCCATGTCCCCGTACAGGCGGAAGAGGCGGGTGCTCTCGCTGCCCGGGCCGGCGTTCTCGTTCAAGAGTGACCAGCACTGTGCGACCAGTGCTCGGGCGTGGCTGCCCGGCCAGGGCTGCGGGAGCAGCTGGGGCGGCAGGAGGGGGTCGGGCTCCATGGCGCGGGCGAATTCGGCGGCCAGTTCCACCGCGATGGTCAGCCGCTGCGCGTCGGTGAGGTCGGCGTGGTCGCGGAGGCGCTCGAGGCGCGGTTCGGCGACGGCGGTGAGCCGGCGATAGCGCTCGGCGATCTCGGCCAGCGGCCACAGGGCGAGGGCAAGTGCGGCGGGGTCGTCCTGGTCGCCCTGGCGCAGGTCCCGGGTGGTCGCGAAGGTGAGGTTGTCGAGGACGTCCAGGTGGCGGGCGTGGTCCTCGACGTAGGGTTCCCACGGGTTGGCGCTGACGTACAAACCGCCTTGGATGGGAGCTCCGCCCAGGCGGGTGAGCGCGGCGCGCAGGGCGTCGCGTGCGGTGCGGGCGGTCTCGGGGACGGCGAAGGCGACCAGGTGCCAGGTGCCGTCCCAGGGGGCGAGCCCGGCGTCCTGGCGGAAGGCGTGGGCGACGAATTCGACGTCGAGGCCCAGGGTCTGCTCGGTGGTGTCGGTGGCCCGCAGTACTGCTTTGCGTCCTCTGCCCTCGTGGGTGAAGCGTCCTTCGGCGACCAGCCGCTTGATGCACAGGCGCACCTGCTGGTCGGTCATGCCCAGCAGATTGCCGGTGGCGTAGATCTCACCGGTGTCGACCGTGAGGTCGGCGCGGACGAGCGCTTCGACGAGCATCCGGGTGGGGACCTGGACGTCCGGTTCCGGCATCTGGGGTGCGGCGGTCATGGTGCGGGCCTTCCGAGTGCGGCCGGGGCGGCACGCCGTGATGGCGACGCCGCCCTCTGGCGGGTGCGGGCGGACAGCGGGGTGCCCGGCGTGCCGAACCTATGGATCCTAAACTATCGAATCCAAATCGATAGTTCAGGACCATGGGTTCGTCGTGGTCCGCAGGGACTACTTCGCCGTGGCGGGTGGCGGGCCGGCCTCCAGGCCGTCCCAGAAACGGGTGAGCAGGGCGGCGAACTGCTCGGCCCGTTCGATCTGTGGCATGTGACCGGTTCGGGAGAACAGGTGGGTGTGGGCCTGGGGCAAAGCGGCCGCCGCGTTGATGAGGTGGCCGGCAGGCAGGATCCGGTCGTGGGTGCCCCAGGCGACGAGCGTGGGGATGCCGAGCCGTGCCATTGCCATGAGCAGGTCCCGGCGCCAGCCGGGGTGGACGCCCCGTATGGAGCCCAGGCCGGCGGCCACGCGCCGCAGGGTCCGGGCCGCCTCAGGTCGCTGGGAGAGTTCGTGTGCCAGGGCGACCCGTTCGGGTGTGGCGAAGGCCGGGTCGTAGAACAGCGAAAGCTCGGTCGACCGTGCGGTGCGCTCGTCGGGGCGGAGCAGCAGCCGCCACAGCAGCGGCAGGTCGAGGACGCGCAGGGCCCACGTGACCCGGCGGCCGAATCCGGCGCTGTTGGCCAGGGCCAGCGAGGCGACCCGGTCGGGGTTGTCGGCGGCGAGCCGCATCGCGACGGCACCGCCCAGCGAGTTGCCCACCACGTGCACGGCGCGGGTGACGTCCAGGGCGTCCAGCGTTCTCATGACGTGCCCGGCCAAGGAGTCGAGCCGCGGCTCGGGCAGGGGATGGGAGTGTCCGAACCCGGCGAGGTCGATCGCCAGCAGGCGATACCCGGGCAGGGCCGCGCGTAGTGGCTCCCAATCCTCCAGGCTGCGCCCCAGGCCGTGCAGCAGGACCACCGGCGGACCCGTACCTGTGACGCGGTAATGGACACGGCGCCCGTCGACCTCGGCGAACATAGCGGAAGGAGGGATACGGTCGTGCCTACCGAGGGGCCCCTGCGTCCCCGGCGTGCCATGAGATGCCATCACGACCGGACCACCTCGACGTCGGTCGGGGTCACGTCCACCACCACGCCGTCGGGAGCGCCGTCAATGCGCAACCGGGGGGTCTGGCGCACCAGGTCGTGGAAGAACCGCTCGGCATCGATGACCGACTCGGGCGGATGAACGCCGGGCCGGACAGGGGAGCCGTCCAGGAGCTGCGCCAGCCCCAGGGCCAGCGGGACCCCGGTCGCCTCGGCCATGTCGTCGGTCAGCGCGCCGACGCCGGGCGTGTCCGCGAGACGGGCGGTGACGGTGACCGGACCGCCGTGCCGCGTTCCCGTGGCGGTGGCGAAGAACGGCGGCAGCGTTCCGGGCCCCTTGCGACCCAGCGCGGACACGGTGGCGCGTAGGCCGCGCCCGACCGATGGCCTGGCCAGATCGGCGGCGGCGGTCTCGTTGGTGAGCGTACCGGAGTCGATGCCCTGGCGCAGCAGGTCCAGGTAGGCGAGGGTCGTCGGCGTGATGACCATGAGGTTGGCGGACCTGCCTGTGGGGCGGAAACTGCGGTGGAAGGTGACCGGCTCGGGATGCCCCACGATGTAGGCCGTACCGGAACGGCCGGGGGCGACGGTCAGGGTGACCGGCTGCAGCGGCCGCCGGCGCACGAGCCGTCCGCCGTCGACCACGGCGACCTTGCCGCTGATCTGCTCCATCCAGTGCACGGCTGCGGCGGTGGGACGCCCGTCGGGACCGAGTAACTGCTCGTCGTCCTGCCCGCCCGCTTCCGAACTGGAGACGTCCACGGGCCAGGCGGTGTACAGGTCCCGGACCGGTCCGTCCAGCATCGTGACCGCGCAGGGCCAGCAGGTTGCTGACCCCCGGGCTGGCGCCCATGCCCACCACCGCGCAGACTCCGGCGGCCCGGGCCTGCTCGTCCAGGTCGAGCATCTGCTGGGTCGGCTCCCAGTCGTCGCAGATGTCCAGGTAGTGGGTGCCGGCCGCGATGGCCGCGCGCAGCACGGTCATGCCGAACCGGTAGTACGGGCCGACCGTGTTGAGCACGACGTCCGCCTGCTCGAGAGCGGCCCGTAGCTCGCCGGCGTCGGTCACATCCACCCGCAGCGGCCGCATCGACGTGCCGGTGCCGGCGAGGCGGCGCACCAAGCTCTGCGCCGCCTCAAGGCGCCGGTCCGCCACCACGATCTCGGTCACACCAGGAAGTCCGGCGGCCACGCGCACCGCGACCGCCCCCATCGCTCCGGGCCCGCCAAGCGCCAGGATTCTCATCTCCACCTCAAACTATCGTTGACTTTTCGTTCGTATTTTATACGATAGATATGAATGTGAGCAATGATGAATGGGGGGACTATGACCGACCAGAACCTGAGGAAGGCGCGACGTACCCAAGGACACCGGGATGAGACGAGCCCGACCGGGCCGCACGTCGCCGTCGTCATCGTCGGCGCGGGGTTCGCGGGTCTGGGCACGGCCATCCGCCTGCTCCAGGAAGGCCACCGGGACCTGGTGGTCCTGGAACAGGCCGACAACGTGGGCGGCACCTGGCGGGACAACACCTATCCGGGCTGCGCCTGCGACGTTCCCTCCCGCCTGTACTCCTTCTCGTTCGCCCCGAACCCGGACTGGAGTCGCCGGTTCGCCCCGCAGCGCGAGATCGAGGGCTATCTACGACGTTGCGTCCACGACTACGACCTCACGCCCTATCTGCGACTGGGTGTCGCGCTCCAGCGGGCGTCCTGGGACCAGGAGCGGCACCGCTGGATCCTGCAGACCAGCCGAGGACCGCTCGCGGCAGGAGTGCTGGTCATGGCGCAGGGGCCGCTGTCGGAACCGGCCGTTCCCTTGCTCCCCGGGATGGAGGACTTCGCGGGCGAGATGTTCCACTCCGCCCGCTGGCGGCACCACCTGGATCTGCGCGGCAAGCGTGTGGCGGTGATCGGGACCGGCGCGAGCGCCATCCAGTTCGTTCCGCATCTGCAGCGCGTCGCTCGGCAGGTGACCGTGTTCCAGCGCACCCCGCCGTGGATCATGCCGCGTAATGACCGGCCGATCCCCGGCTGGCGGCGCCGTGTGTACCGGCTGGCTCCACCGTTGCAACGCCTGGCGCGCGGCGTGGAGTACCTGCGGCGCGAGGCGGGCCTGCCCGCGCTGCTGGGCAACCGCGCCATGGCCGACATGGGCCGCAAACAGGCACTGGCCCACCTGCGCCGTCAGATCGCCGACCCGGCGCTGCGCGCCAAGCTGATCCCGGACTACGAGCTGGGTTGCAAGCGGATCCTGATGTCCGACGACTACTATCCGGCCCTGGCCCAGCCCAACGTCGAGGTGGTCACCAACGCGATCACCGCCATCACAAGGGAGGCGGTGATCACGGCACCGGGTCCCACGCACCATGCGACCACGCATCCGGCGGATGTCCTGATCTTCGGGACCGGGTTCCGCGTCACCGACGCCACCTTCACACAGCACATCATCGGTGCCGACGGGCGGAGCCTGGGCCAGACCTGGCAGGGAAGCCCGCAAGCCTACCTCGGCACCACCGTCGCCGGCTTCCCCAATCTGTTCCTGATGGCCGGGCCCAACACCGGGGTGGGGCACACCAGTCTCATCTACATAATCGAATCGCAGATCACGTATCTGCTCGGCTGCCTTCGCGTCATGGCCGAGCGTGGACTGGCCGCCGTGGAGGTACGCGCCGACGTCCAAGCCTCCTACAACACCGCGCTCCAGCGGCGTATGGCCGGCACCGTCTGGGCCGCGGGCGGCTGCACGAACTGGTACACGGACTCCCAGGGCCGCATCACCGCCATCTGGCCCGAGCCGACCTGGCGGTTCCGTCACCGCACCCGAACCTTCGATCCGGAGCAGTACACGCTGACGGCCGCACACGACACACCGCCCAACCCCACGCCGGATCAACCGGCCCACACACTCGCCTGACACGCCGTGACCAAGACCCTTGAGGGCTCGGATAGACGCGCGCCCCTGGGGCACCCCCACCCGCCTCTCGCCCTCGAAGCGGTGGGCACCATACTGATCTCGGTGCCGGTTCCCTCCCTTGGAGCTGCCCTTTCAGCGGCTGTCCGATTTCGCCGCCCCGGCAGGCGATCCCTTGGAAGTCATTCAAGGACGTGGCCCCTGGGGAAGGGATGAGGCTCCCGCCAGCCGGTCGAGCAGCGCCGCGACGTAGGGGATGCGGACGTAGTACTGCTCAGCCTGCTTACGCGGTTCGTGGTCGAGGAACTCCTGCCAGGCGGCGGCGGTCACGGTGCCGGCCCGGTGGACGACCCGCACCTCGCTGCCGGGCACCAGGGCGGCGACGCCGCGGAGCAGGTCCCGCGCCGCCGCCTTGTCGCGTGCGGCGGCCTCGGCCAGGAGCACCTCGTCGCCGGGGGGCGTGGTGCGTCCGACGGCGGTGACGGTGTCGTCCTGCTCAAGGACCCAGAGGTTGCTCGCCTCGTGGGCCAGCAGCCATCGCCAGCATGCCGCCGAGTGCGGCATGGCCACGTCGAACCGGCTCTGGGTCGCGTCCTGCAGGGCCGCCATGGCGGACGACCCGGTCGCCGTCGACCAGAACGGCGCAGGCGGACCAGCCGGCGTCGGGGTCGGTGACGACCAGCCGGTGGTCGACGGCGGCCCGCGCCTACGGCCGCCTCATCGACCTCCACGCCGGTGTGCCGGAGTTCAAGCCCGGAGGGCCCAAGTTTGCCGCGGAGACCAAATCCGGCGGGTGCGAGAATCCAGATACTGAAGACATGGATCTTGAGCTGGTAGAACGCGCCGTCGCCGACTTCACTCCCGACGGGCCGGATGCGCCGGGCCTCGCGGTGGGCGTCTACTCCGGTGGCCGGGCGCTGCATACGGCCGCCACGGGCGTGGCCACGGTGGAGTTCGGCGTCCCGATCGACGCCACGACCCGCTTCGACATCGCCTCGGCCTCCAAGCAGTTCACCGCGGCCTGCGTGCTCATGCTGGCCCACGAGGGCAAGTTGAGCCTGGACGACGACATCAGGAAGCACGTGCCGGAGCTGGCCCTGGAGAGCGAGGTCACGATCGGCCAGTGCCTGAACCACACCGGCGGCCTCCCGGAGTGGTACGCCCTGCAGGCCATCACCGGCGTCCCGCTCCAGGTGCTGACCGAGGAGCGGCTCATGAAGATCATCAGCCGCATCCGCCGGACGACCTTCGAGCCGGGCACCGCCTTCTCCTACTCCAACACCGGCTACGTGCTCGCGGCCGTCGTGGTCAGGCGGGTGACCGGGAAGTCGCTGGCCGAGTTCGCGGCCGAGCGGGTGTTCGGGCCACTCGGCATGGACGACACCGGCTACCGCGACGACGCCTCGGTGCCGTTGCCGCGGATGGCGTTCGGGTACGCGGCCGGGCCGGTCAGGGCCGATACCGAGGAAGGGGCGGTGGGCGACGGCGGCCTGGTGACCAGCGTGAGCCAGCTCGCGCCGTGGTTCGGGTTCCTGGCGGACGGGCGGGTGCTGGGGACGCGGCTGCGTGACGCGCTGCTGGAGCGGGGAGTGCTGGCCGACGGGACCGTGCTGTCCTACGCGTACGGGATCTTCCATTGGAAGGTGGGCGAGCTCGACGCGTTCGGCCACACGGGCGGCATGCACGGGTACGTCTCCAACCTCCTCTACCTGCCAGGGCCTGATCTCGGCGTGGCCGTGTTGACCAACCAGAGCGCTCTGGACCCGGTCGGTCTCAGCCGCCGGCTGGCCCTTGAGCTCACCGGCCAACGGGAAGATTCCGAAAATGTCGCCCGAGGCCGGGCCCCCGCGCCGGTCGTGGGGCACTGGTACGAGGAGGCGACCGACAGCCCGATCACCGTCGCCGAGGCCGGCGAAGGCCGGGTCGCCATCGTGCAGCAGGAGGCCGAGTTCGCCCCGGGCGCGGACGGCCGCTGGTACGGCGTGGGCGAGGCGCGCACCACCTGGCTGGCCGTCGAGGACGGCACCCTCATCGTGGGAAGCACCCCTCGGGACGAGCCTCCCATGATCTTCACTCCCTGCCGTGCTCCCGGCGAGGACAGGGCCCCGGACGGCGCGTGGCTCAGCGACGAATACGACGTGCTGGCCGTGCTCAAGGACGGCAGGTTCACCATGGGCCTGACCCTGGAACTCGACACCGAGCCCGCCCCAGCGGGCGCCTGGCGGGCGGGCCCCTTCACTCTCCGTCTGGAGGCCGGCGGCGACCTCACGATCAGCGGAGAAGGCTTCCGCCGCATGCGCCTCACCGCCCAGCCGGAGGGGACCACGCCCGTGGGCATCCCCCCTGGCCTGGTCTGATACCACCGGTTGGCCAGAAGGACGAGGGCAGCCGCCAGGAGTTTGGCTGACGAGTTAGTGAACGCGGGGCATCCGCCTTCTACCGTGCGAATGCATGACATCCGCAACCGCGCTCCCCAGGGTCGCGCTGGCCGCCCTCCTCCTGCTGTCCGCGGGCTGCGCCGGGTCGAAGCAGGACCGGGCAGACACGTTACGTTGGGCGTTGAGCGAGGTGCCCAACAGCCTCGACATCGCCCACGGCTTCAACAACCCCTCCACCATCGTCCAGTTCGCCGTCCTGGACTGCATGGTCACCCTCGGGAAGAAGGGGGAGGTCCTCCCCAGCGTCGCCGAGTCCTGGACCCACCCCGACCCCCTCACGTACGTCTTCACCCTGCGCGAGGGCGTGAAGTTCAGCGACGGCTCCCCGGTCACCGCCGAGGACGCCGTCTTCTCCCTCAGCCGCCATGTCGATCCCAAGGTCGCCTCCCAGGCGGCCAGCTACGTCACCATGGTCAAGAAGGTCGAGGCCACCGGCCCGCGCACGGTCACGGTGACGTTGTCCAGGCCGAACCAGGCGTTCCTGCCCACGGCCGCACTCGCCTGGCAGATCGTGCCGAAGAAGCTGGCCGAGGCGCACCCCGAGGACCTCGGATCGCCCGAGGTGGGCACGCTCGGCTCCGGCCCGTTCAAGGTCGCCAAGTTCAGCCTCACCGAGGGTGTCACCCTGGAGCGCAACCCGCTGTACTGGGGTCCCAAGCCCGCGTTGCGTAAGATCGAGCTCAAGACGATCTCCGACCCCGAGACCCTCCGGCTGGCCGTGTCCTCCGGCGAGGCCGACGGCACCGCCGACGTGCGGCCCAGCGAGGCGCGCAAGTGGACCGGCCTGCGCGATGTCACCACGACCTTCTACCCGGCCGACAACATCGCCTTCCTGTCGCTGGCGGTCGACCAGGGCCCGCTCAAGGACGTGCACGTGCGCCGCGCCATCGCGCACGCCGTCGACAGGGCCGCCCTGGTCCAGCTCATGACCGGCGGACACGGTAGCCAGGCCGACCTCTTCCTGCCCAAGCCGCAGCTCACCGCCCTGTACGGCGACGCCTGGCCCGCCCTGCCCACCTACGCGTACGACGTCGAGGCGGCCAAGGCGGAGCTGGCCAAGTCCGCCTACCCGCGCGGGTTCACCCTCGCCACGCCGTACGACAGCGGGGGCGAGAACGTCAAGGCGATGCAGGCCGTCGCGGCCGACCTCGCCAAGATCGGGATCACGCTGGAGCTCACGCCGCTGCCGAGCGAGAAGTACATCACGCAGCGCATGGACCACGAGGACCTGGCGGTGCAGATGGCCAACCTCTACTACAGCACCCCCGACCCGAGCGAGGTCCTGCCCGACCTGCTCAGCCGCGCCTCCGCGAAGCCGCAGGGCTTCAACTTCAGCGGGTACGGCACCGCCGCCCTGGACGCCGAGCTCGACGACGTGGGCCGCCTGGAGGGCGAGCCCAGACGGGAGGCCATCACGAAGGTGCTGGCCGAGGTGGCCGAGCAGGTGCCCTACGTGCCGCTGTACCACAACGAGTCGGCCTTCGCGCTGAACAAGCGTTTCACCATGGACGCCGGCACCTGGACGATCGACATCCTCAGCGCCGTGCGCCCGGCCGGTTCGTGATGGCCTTCATCGCCCGCCGCCTGGGCGCCGCCGTCCTGCTGCTCGGGGTGCTGTCGCTGCTCAGCTTCGTCCTGCTGGCCGCCGCTCCGGGCAACCCCGAGAACCTCCTGCTCGGCCCGCGCCCCTCCACGCCCGAGACCCGTGCTGCCATCCGGGCGCAGTTCCACCTCGACGACCCCCTCTACGAGCGCTACCTGTCCTGGCTCGGCGGGGCCCTCCACGGTGACTTCGGCACCTCGATCTACACGCGGGAGCCCGTCGCGAACGTCATCACCGACCGCCTGCCCGTCACCGCCGGCCTGGCCACATACGCGCTCATCCTCACGGTCGGCGTCGGGGTCCCGCTGGGACTCGCCGCCGCCATGCGCCGCGGCGGCAGGCTCGACCAGGGCATCACGCTGACCTCGCTGGTCGCGTTGGCCGTGCCGCCGTTCGCGCTGAGCATCCTGCTGCTGTACGGCTTCGCCGTCGCGCTCGGCTGGTTCCCCGTCTTCGGCGCCGGCGAGACGGTGGCCGAGCGGATCGCTCACCTCACGCTGCCCGCCGTGGCCCTGGCCACCTCGGAGGCGGCCATCATCGTGCGGCAGATGCGCGCCGCCGCCCTCGACCTGGCCGGTCAGGACTACCTCACCTTCGCCAGGGCGCGTGGGCTGAGCCTGCCGCGTGTCTGGATCAGCTACGCCCTGCGCAACGCCGCGCTGCCCGTCCTAACCGTCGGCGGGCTGCTTATGGCCGCCAACCTCACCGGGGCGCTCTTCGTCGAGCGGGCCTTCGGGCTGCCGGGGCTCGGGGAACTGCTCGTGACCGCCGTCGCGCGGAAGGACATCCCCGTCGTCCAGGCCCTCGTCCTGCTCGGCGGCGCCGTGGTCGTCGTGGTCAACCTCCTGATCGACCTGACCTACCTGGCCGTGGACCCGCGGGTCAGGCACGGGGCGGTGGCCTCATGACAGCCGTTTCCGGGACGCCCCTGTTCGGCGGGCGGGTGGCGCGGCTCCGCCGTACCAGGCCGGGGTTCCTGACCGTGGCGTCGGCGGTGGTGCTGGCGCTCATGGCGCTGGCCGCGATCGGTGGTACGTGGATCGCCCCCTACGACCCGGCCGCGCAGGACGTCGCGCTCGGCGCGACGATGCCGAGCTGGGCGCACTGGGCGGGCACCGACGACCTCGGCCGCGACGTGCTCTCGCGCTGCCTGGCCGGGGCGCGCTCGGCCCTGCTCTGGCCGGTGATCGTGACACTGTGCACGTGTGTCATGAGCACCACGCTCGGGCTGCTGGCCGGATACCGGCGCGGCTGGCTGGACGCGATCATGATGCGGATCGTCGACCTGCTCATCGCCCTGCCGGGCATGCTCGTCCTCATCGTCCTGGTCGGCGTGCTCGGCGGCGGGATCGGCTGGGCCGTGCTGGCCTTGGCCGTGCTGTTCACGCCCGGCGACATCCGCGTGGTCCGCAGCCTCACCATGGCCCAGCGTGAGCTGGCCTACGCCGAGGCCGCCCGCACGCTCGGGCTCCGCCCGGCGCGGATCATGTTCAGGCACCTGCTGCCCAACATCGCGCCGACGGTCGTCGCCGGTGCGCTGCTCAGCTTCGTCGCCGGGCTGGTCGCGCTCTCCGGGCTGTCGTTCCTCGGGATCGGGCTGCCCGCCGGGACCCCCGACTGGGGTCTGATGATCGAGGAGAACCGCACGCTGCTCGACCTCAACCCGTGGGCCTCCGTCATCCCGGCGGCGCTGGTCACCATCGCCGCCACCGCGGCGACCCTGCTGGGCGACCGGCTGTTCGAGAGGCTCTCCGATGCTGCTTGAGATCAACGAACTGACGATCACCGGGCCCGCCGGGACGATCGTCGACGGCGTCGGGCTCACCGTCGCGGCCGGGGAGATGGCCGGGCTGGTAGGCGAGTCGGGCAGCGGTAAGTCACTGACCGCACGGGCCGCCATCGGCCTGCTGCCGAAAGGGCTGCGCGCCTCCGGCTCCATCCGCGTCGGCGGGGTGGAGATCGTCGGAACGGCCGGCGAACGGGTGCTGCGCGGCCTCAGGGGACGGCGTGTCTCGCTGCTGATGCAGGACCCGTTCTCCATGCTCAACCCGCTGCGCACGACCGGGGCGCACATCGCCGAGACGATGCCGGGCCGGGCGACCCGCGAGGAGGTGGCGCGCAGGCTGGCCGAGGTCGGCATCGACGACCCATCCGTCGCCAGGCGCTACCCCTTCCAGCTCTCCGGCGGCATGCGGCAGCGCGTGGCCCTGGCCGCCGCGCTTGCCGGGGACCCGGAACTGCTGATCGCCGACGAGCCCACCACCGCCCTGGACGCCACCACCCAGCACGAGATCCTCACACTCCTGGCCAGGGTCCAGGCCGACCGCGGCATGGGCGTGCTGCTGATCACCCACGACCTGCGGGTGGCCTTCGCCATCTGCGACCGGGTCTCGGTGATGTACGCCGGACGCGTCCTCGAACAGGGACCGGGCACGTCCCTGGCCCAGGCGCCCGCCCATCCATACACCGCCGGGCTGCTGCGCGCCCTTCCCTCGGTGGAGCACACGCTCGAACGCCTCACCGGCATCCCGGGCAGCGTCCCACCGGCCGCGCAGGTGGCATCCGAGTGCGCGTTCGCCGCCCGCTGCGACCACGCGACCACGCGATGCCGCGCCTCCCGCCCGCCGCTCCGCGAGATCGGCGACGGCCGCCTCACCGCGTGCGTCAACGACACGGTCCCCCTGCTCACGGCCCGCGACGTCGCGACGGGCACGCTCCCCACCGGGTCCGGCGAACCGCTGCTCGTCGTGGACGACCTCGTCAAGCGGTACGGCACGCACACCGCGCTCGGCGGCGTCAGCCTCCGGGTGGCGGCCGGGGAGACCGTCGGGCTGGTCGGCGAGTCGGGCTCCGGCAAGACCACGCTGGCCCGCTCCGTCCTCGGACTGGTCACCCCCGACCAGGGACGCATCGAGCTGGACGGCCTCGACATCACCCGCCGCCGGGCCCTGACCAGGCAGGAGCGGGCCCGGGTCCACCGGCTGGTCCAGTGCGTGTTCCAGGACCCCAGCACCTCGCTCAACCCCGCCATGACCGTGGGCGCGACCCTGTCCGAGGCGGCGGCGCGCGCCGAACCGGCCGGACGGCTCGCGCCGGGCGACCTGCTGGAACTGGTCGGCCTTCCTCCCGGGTACGCCACGCGGCGGCCGAAAGGGCTGTCGGGCGGCGAGCGGCAGCGGGTGGCCATCGCCCGCGCGCTGGCGGTGCGGCCGTCCCTGCTCATCTGCGACGAGCCGGTGGCCTCGCTCGATGTCTCCGTCCAGGCCCACGTGCTGGAACTGCTGCGCCGTCTCGGCCGGGAGCTGGGCACCGGGATGCTCTTCATCACCCACGACCTCGCCGTGGTCCGGCAGATCGCGGTCAAGACCGTGGTGCTGTTCAAGGGGCGGGTCGTCGAGCAGGGGGACACCGCGACGGTCCTGGACGCCCCCGCGCACGACTACACCCGCCGGCTTGTCGCAGCCATTCCATGAAATTCCCTACCAACGCATGAAGCGGATCTCGGTCACTTCAGGAAGGCTTCCTCCATGCACGACCTCATCCTGCGTGCGGGCACGATCCACGACGGATTCGGCTCGCCCGGCCGTACCGCCGACGTGGCCGTCAGCGGCGGGCGGATCGCCGCGATCGGGCGCGAGCTCGGACCGGCCGCCCGCGTCATCGACGTGGACGGGCTCATCGTCGCGCCCGGCTTCGTCGACCCGCACAGCCACTCCGACACGGTGCCCTTCCTCGACGGCGAGAACCCGTACAAACTGCTGCAGGGCGTCACCACCGAGATCGTCGGCAACTGCGGCTTCTCCTGCGCGCCGGTCCCCCCGTTGAGCCCGGTCCTCGTGCCGGAGGTCCTGACCGACCAGACCTTCCCGGCGTTCGGCGACTACTTCGACGCCGTCGACCAGGTGGGGACGACCGGCAACCTCGCCGTCCTCGTCGGGCACAACACCCTGCGCGCGGCCGTCGCCGGGATGGACGCCGTCCTGCCCCCCGGTGCGCTGGCGACGATGGAGCGGCTGGCGGCCGAGGCGTTCGAGGCGGGCGCGGTTGGGCTGTCGAGCGGACTGGAGTACGTGCCCGGGGCTTACGCCGACATCGAGGAGCTGATCGCGCTGGCCCGCGTCGCCCGCCGGTGGAACCTCGTCTACGCCACCCACATGCGCAGCGAGAGCGAGGGACTGGCCGACGCGCTCGACGAGGCCATCGCGGTGGCCAGGGGAGCGGGGCTGCGGCTGCAGGTCTCGCACTGCAAGGCCTCGGGGCGTGCGGTGCACGGGGACTCGGAGATGCTGCTGGCCGTGCTGACCGAGGCGCGGGCGCGCGGCGTCGATCTGCGCGCCGACGTCTATCCGTACCAGGCGTTCGGCACCGAACTGGTGGCGTTGCTACCGCCGGTGGCCTGCGAGGGCGGACAGGAGGAGCTGCTCAGGCGGCTGGGCGACCCCGGCGAACGCGCCAAGCTGCGCGCCCTCGCCGAAGACCCGGACCAGGGCACCGGCGTCGGCCTGTGGCGCGAGGTGCACCCGGAGGATGTCCAGCTCATGAGCTTCGGCAAGCGGCTGTCCGACGTGCTCGACGGCCGCGACCCCTGGGACGTGCTGTGCGACCTGATCACGGATGACCCGCACGGGTCCGGCGTCTTCCACACCATGCACGATGACGACGTCACCCGGATCATGCGGCATCCGCTGGTCTCCATCGGCTCCGACGGCGGGCCGCCGGTCGGCCCCGACCACCCGCGCACGTTCGGCACGTTCCCCGTCTTCCTCGGGACCTACGTGCGCGAGCGCGGGGTCGTGCCGATGCCGGAGGCCATCCGCAAGATCACCTCGGCCACGGCTGCCCAGTTCGGGCTGGCCGACCGGGGGTGGCTCGGGGCGGGGGCCGTGGCCGACGTGTGCGTCTTCGACCCCGAGACCATCAGGCACGACGGCACCTACGAGGTTCCCGACGTGGCCCCGGTGGGCGTCAGACACGTGCTCCTGGCCGGTCACCCGGTGATCGAGGACGGCGCGTTCACCGGCGGCAGGCACGGGCGGGTGCTGCGCCGGTGAGTGCCAACGGACGCGTCACACTCGGCGTGCTGCTCGACAGCCTCGGCCCCGACGCCGTCACCGCGATCTGCCTGCCCGGCGGCAGACAGGTGCTGGTCGGCGCGACCATCATCCACGGCGCGAGCGAGCCCCTCGCCGCAGCCGAGGGCGCGCTGCTCCTGGTGACCGGCCGCCCCGACCCGGCCGACATCCAGCAGGCCGCCGCCGCCGGGGTGGCCGCCGTGGTGGTCCGAAGCCTGGGAACCGAGGGCGTCTCGGGGAGCTTCGTGGCTTTGGCGGAGGCTGCCGGTACGGCGGGCATCGCGCTCCTGGCGGCCGCCCCCGACCTGGCGTGGGGCCAGCTCTACGCCCTGGTCGACGCCCTCCTGGCCGTGGTCGCCCCGGCGGCCAACCTGGGGGAGACGACGGCGGCCGACCTGTTCGCCCTGGCCAACCAGGTGGCGGCGCGCGCGGGCGGAGCCGTGGCCATCGAGGACCTGGCCATGCGCGTCCTGGCCTACTCCACGGTCGGCGGGCAGCGGATCGACGACCTGCGCAGGGAGGGCATCCTGGGCCGCAGGGTCCCCGAGCACCCGACTCACACCGAGGAGTACGCCGCCGTCCTCCGCTCCGATGAAGCCGTGTGGAGCTACGAGCCCCGCGAGTACCTGCCCCGGCTGGGCATCGCGGTCCGGGCCGGGGGCGAGGCGCTCGGCACCATCTGGGTCATCGAAGCCGACACCCCGCTCGAACCCGACGCGCCCCAGATCCTGGCCGAGGCCGCGAGGAACGCCGCCCCGCACCTGGCCAGGATCAACCTGGCCGCCGACGAGGCGCGCCGGACCAGGGACGAGTGGCTCGGCTGGCTGCTACGCGGCGTCGGCCCGGTCGGCGAGCTGGCCACCTCCTTCGGCCTCAACCCCGGCGAGCCGGTCGTCGTCGTCACCATCGGATCGGGCGACGGCGACGTGTTCACCGCGGGACACGCCGGAGACCTCCTGCGCACCGCCTACGCCGCCTACCGCATCAGGGGCGCGGTGGGCGCCGTCGACGGCCGCGCATACGCGGTCGTGGCCGCCGACTCCACCGCACCCGCCCTGCGCAGGATCACCGCCGGGACGCTCGGCCAGATCGAGGAACGGCTGGGCGGCCGATGGCGTGCCGGGATCGGCAGGACCGTGCCCTCCGTGGTCCAGGCGCCCCTCAGCGCCCGCCAGGCCGGGGAGGCGCTGCGGGCGATGCGCGGGCCGTTCGCCACCGGCACGGTCGGCGGGTACGAGGAGTTGTCGGCGACGCTGTTCCTGCAGGAAGTGGTGGCCTCCATGCGCACCAGTCCCGCCCTCCTCGGCGAACCCCTGTCGGCGCTGGCCGAGCACGACGCCAGGCACAGCACCAACTGGGTGCACAGCCTGCGGGCATGGACGGCGGCGCACTACGACGTGGCCAAGGCGGCCGAGGCACTGTCGGTGCACCCCAACACCCTGCGCTACCGCCTGCGCAGGATCGGCGAACTCGTCGCCCTGGACGACCCCGACATCCGGCTGGTCCTGGCGCTGCAACTGCGGCTCGGCCCGGCGCTACGCCCGAGTACAAACGAGGACCGATGAATTTCTGCTTTCCCGCCAACGCCCGAGCCCCGTCCGCGGCGGGATGCTGCCGAACCCTCCGATGGCGGTGAGGCACGAGTGATCCTCGACTCCTCCGGCCGGGTAGCCGGGCCGGACGGCCATGCCGTACTGAAGTGCGCGACCCCCGCCGACATCGAACGGATGCGCCAAGAGGAGCCCGGCGCGGCGCGGGACTGGCGGGCCGCGCAGTGCGAGGCCCTGAGGGGCGCGCTGACCGAGGGCTACCGGGTCACCGGCTTCACCCGCGACGGCTGGTACGTCCTGGAGCGCGCCGCGTGAAGCTCGCCGATCTCTCCATGGGGTCGGCCAATGCGAACGGCTCCTGGCTCGTGCGGCCGAGGTTTGGCGGTTCGGCCACTCGCACGGGTGAACTCTTTGAAAATCTCGCCGAAGATCAGCCGCGGGAACCGAATTCACAATGGTGCGAGCTCACCCAGGGAGAAGAACCGCAGACCAGAAGGTAAGGAAAGTGATGATCAGATCAGTCGTGCTGACATTCAGCCTCCTCACAGGCGGGCTGGGCATCCTCCCGGCGTCCGCGGCGGCGGCCCCGGCCAGCGAGGATCCGGTACAGGCCGCCTTGGACGAGGCGCTTGCCAGGGCGGCCGCGAAGGCCGGTGACCCCGGCGTCCAGGCCGTCGTGATACGCAACGGCAAGCTGATCTGGTCGGCGAACTCCGGCAAGGCGGTCAACGACCCGCCCTCACCGGTCACCGACTCGACGATGTTCGGCTTCGCCAGCTTCGGCAAGAACATCCTGGGCGCATACGCCCTGCACCAGGTCGAGAGCGGAGTCCTGGCCCTGGACAAACCGATCTCGGCCTATGTCGGCAAGGAGGTGCCGGGATCGGACGCGGTCACGCTCCGGATGCTGCTCACGCACACCGCGGGCTACCCGGACCTGTACGACGACCCCAAGACCGCCCCCCTGTTCCCCCCGGACGGCGCGCAATACGATCCGAACCGGCCCTACACCTTCGCCATGCTGGCGCCGGGCATTCGCAAGCCGGTCGCCCCCGGCAAGCGGTACGACTACTCCAACACCGGATTCATCATCCTGTCGCGCGTGCTGAGCAGGACGGCCGGTGGAGACGAGGCGCTGGAGCGCGACATCCGGCGCTTCCTCCAGCGGGCGGGGGAGACGAGCGAACTGCTGACCGCCGAGCGATCCCGGAGCGCCTTCCTCCGGTTCGCCCACGGCTACGACTACGAGAGCGCCGGCAAACCGATCGACACCTTCACCGACTTCGGCGCCACAGGCATCCCCACCGACCTGTACGGCCTGCCGTTCGGGGACGGCTTGTTCGCCGGCACCGCGCTCGGCGGCGCCAAGTTCCTCGACGCGTTGTACGTCAGGAACCGGCTCCTGCGGCCCGACACCGTCAAAAAGATGATCACGTCGTCGCCGCAGGCGGTCGCGCAGGACGACACCTACGGGATGGCGACCGAGCGCGCCACGGTCGGCGGGCGCGTTTGGCAGGGCCACCCCGGCGCCTTCGCCGGCTTCACGTCGATGGGAGCGACCGACATGGTGCGAGGTGTGACGCTGATGGTCGTGACCAACCGGGACGGATCCGATGAGGACCCCGCGGGCACGATCTGGAACGAGCTGGCCACGGCATACACCTCCGTAACGCACTGACGCCGCCGGATCTGAACCACTCCGGCCTTCAAACTCCTACGCCATGAACGTGCAGACCGTGTGCTCCGCGCCGCCGTCGACGCCGGCATCCCCTACGTGGACATCACGCGATGGACCGGCCGGCTCACCCGCGCGGTCACGGTGGCGACCCTCGCCCGTCCGACCGCGCCCGTGCTCCTTTCCTCGGGCTGGATGGGCGGGGTCACCAACCTTGTGACGGCGGCGCTCGTCGCGGAACGAGGAGGCGACGCCACATCGGTGGACATCGCGATCCGGTACGACATGAACGATTCCGCCGGTGTCGACTCCGTGGACTTCATGGACCGGCTCGGCTACGACTACGAGGTGCGCCACGGCGGGAAACCGGAGACAGTGGCGCCGCTGACCTCGACACCCGTATAACCTGAGCCCTCCGGTTTCCAACCTGGGTCGATGGAGATGGACCGCCCCAGTGCCCGGGACGGTGGAGTCGTGGCGGTCGTTGTGGATTCACGACCTTGTGGCAGGTACGACCACCAGGCTGTCGCCGGGGGGGCTCAACATCTGCTCACGCATGGAGTAGTTTATGCCGCTTCGAGTAGATCATTTTGCTGAGAAAACCTCAGTCAGCACAGAGTCCGCAGCCCGCTAGGGTATCCACGTGCTCATCGTGATGTTCATCTGACGGTCCTGGGTCTCTCCCGCCCAGGTTCTGATCCGTAGAGGGTGCGCTTTGCCGTGCCCTCCGGACCTCGACAACCGTCAGACTCTGGCGGCCGCGCATACGACGCCGGTCGCACATCATCGGAGCTTCTTCGTGCTTGCAGTGCTTCTGCTTCCTGGCGCGCTTCGCGCCTTCCTCCCCGCCCTGATCGGTCGATCCGCTCTTGCGATGGGCGGTCTTGCCCTCCTCCTCGCCGTCCAAGACAGTACGGGTTCGTACGCACAAGCCGGTTTCGCAACAGCGGCGTTCGGAATCGCCAACGTCATCGCCGCCCCCTGGCGCGCCAGGGCCGTCGATCGATTCGGTCAACGAATCGCGCTCACCACCATGGCGTCAGGCCAAGCCTCAGGGTTCATCGCTCTCGCGCTCATCACAGAAGCCGAGGGAGTTGCGGATATCTGGTTCCTCATTCTCAGCGCGGTGATCGGCCTGGCATCGCCACCCCTGGGGGCGGCGATGCGAATGATCTGGGCGTCGCTCACGACGGCCGGAAGCCAGCGAACAAAAGCCTTCAGCATCGACGCGGTGTGCGAAGAACTCCTTTTCGTCGCTGGCCCCGTCATCATCACCGCGGTCATTGTCGCCAGTTCTCCCAGCGCCGGGCTCTGGGTGACCGCGGCAGCCGTTTTCCTCGGCACCGCAGCTATGACGTCGAGCGCGTCGTCGGGGGCGCTTCGCGGAACAGGAGGGGGCGTCGCGCGAGGTGATCGTCCGCTGCGCCAGCCAGGTTTCGCAAGGGTACTGATCGTCCTGCTAGGCGTCGGTGGTGTACTTGGAGTCGCGGAGATCGCAGCACCGGCAGCCGCTGCGCGGCATGATGCTGTCTCAGCTTCGGGCTGGCTCCTGGCAGCCTTTGCCGGCGGAAGTGCTCTCGGAGGATTTCTCTACGGGCAGCTGAACCTCAAGGCAGGAATCGGCGCGAGACTGTTCGCCCTGTGCGTCAGCATGGGGCTTGCCGCGGTGCTCGTGTCGCAGTTGGACACACTCGGTCTCTTCGCTGCGGGCCTCGCGCTCGTTGGCCTGTTCCTCGCTCCGTCTCTCATCACCGGGTACCTCATCGCCGACACCATCGTTCCGGAAACCAGCCGGACGGAAGCGTCGACATGGATCAACACCTCCGTAAACCTCGGCGCATCGCTGGCATCCGCGGCAGCTGGAATCGTCATCGACAATTCTGGCGCCTGGTTCGCCCTTTTGCTGGTGGGAGCGATCGCTCTCGCGCTCGCCTCAGCTGTGCCATTCACACGACTGCGCAAGATCGAGCCGCCTGCGGTCCACGCTCTCGATCGTTGTGAGCACAGCTGATCAGCAACCCAGCGGGTCGCAGTCCGTGTGCTTTGTGGCGAGCGCTGTGTCCACCCGGGTCATCTCCTTTTGCCAGGAGCGCAGCAGCCGGAACCGCACGGTGTGGCCCGGGAGCGTGACCTGCCCGGTGGTCAGCCCTTCGTGGGTGTGGCGGTCCACGATTGCCAGCGGTTCGGCCAGCGGCGGCGGGACCGGCCAGGGCGAGCGACCGGGCGACCTGCATGGCGTCCTCCAGACGGCACTCATGCTCGACGCAGCCGGTCACCAAGGACGGCCCCCATACCAGGGCCTGCCGCGCTCGCTATCGGTGGCGTACCCTGCGCAGGCCCGGTACAGCCGCCAGTCCCCATCGCAGCGCACCCAGCGCGACGCGGTTGGAGGTGGTCACTGGTTCTCCTCGCCAAGCACTCGGCTGAACCGGGACAGCCCTTCGGCGAAGTCGTCACTGGGGCCGCCGAAGCCGAGTCGGACGCGATCGGGATGCCCGAAGCAGTCACCAGGCACGACCAGGACGTCGTGCTGACGCAGCAGGCGTTCGCACAGCGCGGGGACGTCGGGCACGGCTAGGCGGAGGAAGGTGGTGACGCCACCGGCGGCGAGCGGACCGTCGACCGACCCGCCCTGAGCCACGATCCATCGGGCGAGGGCGCCGCGGTTACGCCTGGCCTGCGCCAGCCGCGGCGCGAGCAGCCGGTCGGCCTGGGTGATCATGGCGGTGGCGAGCCGTTCGACCATCGGCGACAGGGCGAGGGTCGAACGATCCCGCATCGGCAACAGTCGTCGCAGGACGGCCGGTGCTGCCTGGCACCATCCGAACCGTAGTCCCGGGGCACCGTACGCCTTGGACAGCGTGCCGAGCGAGATGCACTTGTGGTAGCGCGTGGCGGGGTCGGGCAGCGGTGCGGCCGGGTCGTGGGCGAGATCTGCGAATGCGCCGTCCCAAAGGAGGAAGACGTCGTGCTCAGCGCACAGCTCGACCAACTCGGTGAGTTGTGGCTCGGTCAGGGTGACACCGGTCGGGTTGTGCGGGAAGTTGACGATGACCATGCGGGTGGCCGTGGTAATCAGCCGGCGCAGGGCGTCCAGATCGGGCTGGAAATCCTCCGTCGGGTCCAGGCGCCAGCGGACGAGTTTGCACCCGATGGCCTCAGCGACGGAGTCCAGCGCGTAGTAACAGGGGTCGGTGACGACCACCTCGTCACCGGGGTCGAGCAGGCTGGCGGTCACCAGGAAGATCGCCTCGGAGGAGCCGTGGGTGACCATCACGCGGTCGGGGTCGCCGTCGCCCCAACGCCGGGCCACCGCAGTGCGGGTGGTCTCGGCCCCGAACGAGGGGCTGTCGTCGAAGACCACATCGTCGAAGAAATCGGTGCCGAGACCGAGCAACTCTCTCAGCTCACGGTAAGACCAGCTGTTGACGCCGCTGCACCCCAGGTCGTAGCGGGCGGTGAAGTACGAGTCGCGCAGCCAGTCCTCCAGGTGCGCGGGTGCGAACCTCATCGGGTGTCCGCCTTAGCGCCCGGTGCGTCCGCGGTGGTCCTGCGGATCGTGATCGCCTGAGTGGGGCACATGTCGACGGCGGTACGAACGCCGGTGTCCTCCTCCACAGTCTCCGCGATGGGCCGTGAGCGGTCCTCATCGTCGAACTCGAACCGGTCGGGGGCGATCGCCATGCGGGTCCCGGACCCGACGCAGCGCGCCGCGTCGACGACAATAGTCACTCTGCTCACTTCTTTCCCCTGCCTATTGTGAATTGAACTGCGCACTCCAGGACATATGCGGAGAGGTAGTCGCCCGCGGCGAGGACCTCTCAGCGGGTGCTGACCCGCAGCCCCGGGTCGGCAAGTCGGGCGGCGCGACCGGCGCGGAGCCGACATCGTTGAAGTGCCCCCCAACGCCTTCGCCCACCCTCGCGGAGTGGAGCTGGCACGGGTTGAACGCCGAGAGCCGGATCGCGGTCGGCGGCGCGGTCGTCGCCCTGATCGGGGTTGCCGTGGCCGTGGTCGCGCTCGTGTATGCGAAGAGGTCCGCGGAAGCGTCTGCGGACTCCGCCCGAGCTGCCCGGCAGTCGGCCGACGAAGCGGCCAAGCCCGAGGCTAGCCGGGGCCGGGGTTTCGGCCAAGGTGATCGGGTGACTACGCGGAGGCGCCGGCGGGCGCGGTGACGCGCCCGCCGGTCACGGCCAGTTTCGGTTCCCGACCGAGGCCCCCCGGGCCCCAGCCCTTCGAGGCGATTCTTCCTAGCGGCGCCCCAGGTAGGCGGAGAGCTTCTGCTCCAGGGCGTGCTTGGGCGCGGCGCCGACCCACGACCCCTTGGGCTCGCCGTCGGCGTAGACGACGAAGGCGGGAACGGCGGTGATCCCGTGCCGAGCCGCCAGGCCGGGCTCCTCTTCGATGTCGACCTTGACCACGTCCAGTGTGTCCGCGTGCTCGGTGGCCAGCTCCTCCACGATCGGGGTGACCATGCGGCACGGGTGGCACCACAGGGCCCAGAACTGGATCAGGACCGGCCGCTTCGCCTGGAGTACGCGGGCGGGGAACGTCTGCTCGGTGATGCTGTCTACGGGGGTTGCGGACATGGTGAAGACCTCCTTGTTCGAGTGCGGGACGGCGTTCTCGCCGTCATGGCGTGGTGGCGGGGCCGGGTCTCAGGCCCGGTGTTCTTCGAGGGAGACGGCGTGGGCGATCGGTCGCAGGGAGGCCGGGGACCTGGCCTCCGCCGTGCGGTAGTCCTCGACGTCCCGCGCGACCTCCTCGTTCACGAGATCGTGGTCGATGGCGATCGCGGCCGCCGATCCCATGCCTGCCGCGGTGATCACCTGTGCCCGGGGATCGGCGACGTTGCCCACCGCCCACAGCCCGGGGACGCTGGTCCGGCCCGAGGGATCGGTGGTCACCCAGCCGTTCTCGTCCCGCTCGCAGCCCAGGTCGGTCAGCAGGGCGTCACGGGGGAGCATGTGCGGGAAGACGAACACCGTGCTGCGGGGCACCACGCTGCCTTCGGCCAGCTCGACTCCGCGCACCCGGTCCTCGTCCACCACCAGCCGCTTGATGACTCCGTCGATGACGCGCACTCCGCGGGCGGCCAGCCGTTCGCGCTCGCCGTCGGTCACCGCCAGGGTGTGCGGGAAGAAGACGATGTCGGCTGACCACTTTTGCAGCAGCAGTGCCTGGGACACCGCGTTCGGATGGGTGCCCAGAACGCCGATCGGCTCGCCGCGGACCTCGTAAGCGTGACAGTACGGGCAGTGCAGCAGGTCCCTGCCCCAGCGCTCGCGTACTCCGGGGATCTCGGGCAGTTCGTCGCGCAGCCCGGTGGCTACCAGTACTCGCCTGGCGCGGAGCGCCGGGCCGCCCGCCAGGTGCACGAGGAAGCCTGGCTCGATGTGGTCGACCCGGCCCTCGATCAGCTCAACGCCGTACCCGGTCACCTCGGCCCGGCCCACCTCCAGCAGGGCCGCCGGGGGCATGCCGTCCCGGGACAGGAAACCGTGCATGTGGGCGGCCGGGGCGTTGCGTGGGGTCCCGGCGTCCACCACCGCCACTCTGCGTCGGGCCCGGCCCAGCACCAGGGCGGCGCTCAGCCCGGCAGCGCCCGCGCCGACCACCACCACGTCGTACATCGAATCGTTCATTGCCGCGTTCTTCGCATCGCTCATAGCGACCACCTCCGCCCGCAGCCTGCAATCACCACCCCCAAGGAGGCAACATTTGTTGCTGTTTCCGGGAAACGTGCGGTGGAATGAGGACATGGAACACCCATCCGCGATCGCCGCCGCCCTGGCCGAGGTCGGCCCCCGCCTCAAACGCCTGCGCACCGAGCGCGGCGTCACCCTGGCCGCGCTGTCCGAGGCCACGGGCATCTCCAAGAGCACCCTGTCCCGGCTGGAGGCCGGCGAGCGCCGCCCCAGCCTGGAACTCCTGCTCCCGATCTCCCAGGCTCACCAGGTACCGCTGGACGAACTGGTCGGCGCGCCAGAAGTCGGCGATCCCCGGGTCCGCCTCACGCCCAAACACGTGAACGACAACGTGATTCTGCCCCTGACCCGGCAACCCGGCCCGCTGCAGGCCTTCAAAATGGTCCTTCCCGCGACCAGGGCCACGCCGGAGCCATGTACACACGAGGGCTACGAGTGGATGTACGTCCTGTCCGGACGCCTGCGGCTGATCCTGGCCGATCACGACCTGGTTCTCGACCCGGGCGAGGTCGCCGAGTTCGACACCCGGCTGCCGCACTGGTTCGGCAGCACCGGTCAGGGGCCTGTCGAGATCCTCAGCCTCTTGGGGCGCCAGGGCGAGCGCATGCACGTACGCGCCCGGCCCCGTCCCCGCGACAAGCCCGCCCACTGACGCTACGACCGCGTCAAGGTCAGGTGCGTGACGCCCGCTGGGGGCGTGAGACCCGATCTGGAAGCGCTTTCCGAGCTCTTCAAGGCCATCCCGCAGCCGCTCACCACGACCCACGAACAGAACGATGGTGAATGTGTGGCCGCCACCCGCTCCGTCTCCGTGCTGCGCCGTGCCATCGCCCACGGGGTGACGCTCAGCGTCGGCGTGGACACCCCGGCGGTGCTGCCGATCGACCTGCTCGGCCAGATCCGGCTCGCGCACATCCTGCTCCAGCACACCGACGCCCAGGCCATGCACGATGCCGGCCGCATCGCTGCAGCGCTCGCAGGCGAAGCCAAGGACGAACGATCTTGACGCGAGACGAGGAGCGGCCATCGTCATCGCGCCGAGGAAGGACCAGCGCACACGGTATCCAACACCGCGATCAACTTGTCTTGGCGCTCGCCCGGGGGTGGGGACAAACCGTGGCGCTGTCAGGGGTCCCACATCCTTGCCCAGCCACCGCCCTGCTCCTCGGCTCTCTGCTTCATCAGGAACCACGCCCGCCGGGTCCGCAGCGCGAACACCTCGACGAGCCGGGGACGGTCGACGTCCGACATCCCGTAGGCATCAGCCAGGATCGACGGATGGCAGGTCCGCAGGCGGACCCGCGCTGTGGCTGAGGGGACAACACCTCGGCCTGGTCGGCGTGGCAGCCCTACGGTGGTAGCTCGTCCCGCTGGGTGCGCGGCCTGTCGGCCTTCGCCCAGGCGCCGCGGACTCTCAGGGCCGGATGCGAGTACTTGCCGCCGATGGTTCACTGAACGGTTCGGCAAGGGCGGGAAGGTGCTGACGCCGCACCCTCCAAGCAGTCCTTGCACGCTTCGTGATCTCCGGGCAGGCGTCGCGTCTTTATGCTCTTCGAGAGTCTGGCCTGTCGCAGGCTCCACTGCCTCGCCGCCTCGTCCCGGCCGGTCACCGTCAGGACGCGTCTCACGTTTCAGGCCGCTCGCGCGTCTACGTTGTGGACAGGCAGCGGTTGCAGGCAGGAGATCAGAGTGGACGTCCGACACGCCTATGTGGACAGCCCGGTGGGGCGGCTGCTGCTCGTCGCCGGCGGTGACGCGCTGGTGGGGCTGTATTTTCCGCGCTACCGGTACACGCCCCCGCAGTCGGCGTGGGGCCGCCGCGTCGCCGCATCGGCGGATCCGGTTTTGGCGCAGGCGCAGAGCGAACTCGACGAGTACTTCGCCGGGGACCGGCAGGTATTCGATGTCCCGGCGGTGACGAACGGCGACAAGTTCCAGGAGCGGGTCTGGGCGCTGCTCCGGGAGATCCCTTACGGTGAGCGGATCACCTACGGCGATATCGCGGTCGAGCTGGGGAGCAAGGGGCTCGCGCAGTCCGTGGGCCAGGCGGTGGGGCGTAACCCGGTGAGTATCGTCATCCCCTGCCACCGGGTGGTGGGCGCGGGCGGGAAGCTCACGGGATTCGGTGGCGGGCTCGAGCGCAAGCAGACTCTGCTGGACCTTGAGGAGCCGGCCGAGGCACGGGCCAGCCGGTTGTTCTAGCCGCAGCCTCACGTACCGGCCGAGATGGCGTGCCGATCAGGCTGTGACCAGGAGACCTCCCTTCTGTGTGGCCCGCGCCGGGACGCGGGCCGCCGATGCCGTACGCCGCAATGCCGCAAGGCGCGGCGTCACCGCCCCCGTATGTGCCCGGAGTCGGAACGGTTGAGTCCCTGCCCGCCACCCGGCTGTCCAGTTCACGGCTGATCGCCGCCTGCGGGGCCGTCGGCCCCGGCCCGCAGGCGGCGGCCTGCGCATGCTCGCGGTCCCGGCGGCGATCGCGTGCCAGCCTGTCGAAGAGCTGCGCGAACGCATCGGCCTGACCCGCGCCACGCCCGCACCGAGACCCTGCCCCCGCGCGCCACACTCGGTGCCGGCCTACGAGGTGGGGCCATGGACGGTGGACTACCCGGCCGTCCGCGTCGGCACCGGCCGGACGCCTTCCCCGCCGGGCGACGCGGTCCTGCGCCACGCCCCGGCCGCGGGCTGCGGCTTAGAGGCCTTGAAAGTTCTCCGTCTTCGCATCTCACGTCCGGGGCGAGAGCGCGTCTCCAAAGCGAGGCCGAGATTCGGTCCGGAAGGAGAATGACACATGCCCGATATCCGAACCCAGCAGGGGCGTGCCGAGCTGTTCCGCAGCCTGCACGACGGCCATCAGCCCTATACGGCGGTGCCATCTGTTCGCTGGGACGGTTGGGCGGCAGGGCGGTGGCCTGCGGCTTGGAGAGGGATATTCCGGCTGTCGCGAAGCAGGTGTGCGGAGTACAGGGCGTACCAGCCGAAGCCGATCGCCTGGCTGATGCGCTGCCACAGGCCGTGGCCGCTTCCCGAGAGGGTGTCGAAGCTGAAGCGCTGTGCCGCGATGTACAGCGTCAGTGGGGTCAAGATGCCGGCGATGACGGTGGTGAGGATCCAGGCCATGCCCTCCTTGCGGACGATGCCCCGATAGGCGGCCATGAGGATGGCCGCCGTCAACGCCGCCCAGGCCGGGAAGAGGTTCAGGTTGTGGACCCAGCCGTGCAGGGTGGGCTCGGGGGGCGGCTGTACGCGGGGCGGGAAGCCCGGGTTCGGGTCCGTGACGAACACCCCTGCGACGATCAGGCAGAACCCGAGGACGCCGGTGAGGACTGGTATCGCCTTCGAACCTGGGCCGCTGCGCAGCGCGCGGCGTACCCCGACGGCGAACGCGGTGGTCAGCAGGCCGGTGACGACGAAGTTGGCGATCTGGATCCAGCCCCAGTCGCCGTTGCTGAGTTCGCTGCCCCAGCGGTCGACCGGGTCGTAGCCGGGCTGCAGCGCCCCGTCCAGGAGGATCACCACAAGGAACATCAGCGGGGCGAATCCGCAGGCCAGAAGCGCCTTGATCCGCCTCTGCGCGGACCTTCTCGGGCGGGACATCCATCTCTCCTCGAGCCAGATAGCCATCCGTGTCTGTCTACACTGTAGAAGAAGCATATGTTGTAGACGAAAACTACACCGTAGAGGAATCCTTGAGTGAGGGGAGAGAGACACCGTGAGTGACGCCGTCATGGTTCCCGGGGCCCGGTTGCACGTCGAGCGGACCGGCGACGGGCCACCGCTCCTGCTGATCTCCGGCGGCGGAGGGGACGCCGACATGTATGCGGACGTGATCCCGCTGCTGGCCGGGACCTTCACCGTGATCGCTTATGACCGGCGCGGCAACTCGCGCAGCCCGTTCACCCACCCGGACGCCCCGATCGATCCCGCCACGCAGGCCGGCGACGCCGTCGCCATCCTCGACCACTACGGCCTGGAGCGCGCCTGCGTCTTCGGCAACAGCAGCGGCGCGATCATCGCCCTGGAGATGGTGATCGGACACCCCGATCGCCTCCTGGGCGCGGTGGTGCACGAGCCGCCGCTGGTGCAACTCCTCCCTGCAGACTCCGCCGAACGGCGGGAGATCGAACGCCTCGGCCGCCTCGGCCGGGACGGGCACGTGATGCGGGCCTACGCGGCCTTCGGCGGCATGACCCTGCCGGACCCGCCACGGATATTCCTGTCGCCATCCGGCCAGGCCCTGATCGCCGCCGCCACCCACCTCGTGCTCGCCGCCGGCGGCCTGACGCGCAAGATCACCAGGCGTGAGCCGGACGTGATGACCCGTCAACTCCGCAACGCGGAGCTGACCATGCGCCGCGAACTGCCCGCCTTCTGTTTCGACTACCGGCCAGACCTGGCCGCGCTGGCCGCCACCACGGCGCCCTGGTGCCCGGCCACCGGCCGCGACAGCGCGGGCAAGCCCTACTATGCGCCCGCGCACCTGCTGTCCGAGCGCCTTGGCGTACCCTGCCAAGAGTTCCCCGGTGGCCACGTCCCGTTCATGCGGCACCCCGAGGAATTCACCGCGACGCTGACGAAGATCCTGGAGGGTTTCCAGCCATGACGGCCGACCCGAGCCCGCCGGTCAGGCTGCCGGAGCAGCCCACGCGGCCCACCGTCACCCGCGAATACCTCGCCGCCGCCGCGCTCGCCCTCATCGACGCCCACGGGCTGCGCAAATTCTCCATGCGTAAGCTCGGGACCGCGGGCGGCTTCGACCCGATGGCCGTCTACCGTCACTATGCGGACCAGGAGGACCTCTTCGACGGCGTCGCCGAGATGTTGTTCGCGGAGGTCGACGTCGACACCCTGCCCTGGGACGGGCCGTGGCAGCAACTGGCCCGCGACTACTGCCTGCGGCTGCGCGACACGCTCCTGCGCCACCCAAACGCGGTGTCGTTGTTCGCCACCCGCCCGGTACGCTCACCGGCCTCCATCGACACCGGCGTGCGGATGCTCACCGAACTCCGCGACGCCGGCATTTCCCCGGCAGAGGCCCTGCGCATCACCCGCTGCCTGCGCGAGTTCACCGTCGGCCACGCCCTCAGTGTCGCCGTGACCAAGCTGGGCGCCGATCGGCGCAGCCGCAAGCCCCAGCCCGGCAGTCCCGACTACAACCTGCTCGCCGAAGCCGCCGACGCCACCGCCCTCGACGACCACTTCGAGACGGGGCTCACCGCGATGCTGCGCGGCTTCGAGCAGCTCGCCCGGTGAATGCCGTCCACGTCACCGACGGGCGGCCGCACGACAGCGTGCGCCTTGCCACGGGGATCGCGCTGTGCCGGGCCGCCGGATGTGTGGTGACGGCCTCGACGACCACCACCGCCGCACACCTGCGCGCGGACTCCTCGTAGCGGCCGGCCAGGGCACCGCACGGCCCTGCCCGAGCCCGCGGGCTTCACCAAGATCGCCGATACCGGAGCGACGTCCGCCGGCCCAGGGGTCCCGGATCTCCTCCCGTCTTCGACCGCTTCTCCATGGCGCGCAGCCGGTTTGGCTGTCGTGGTCGACGGCGGAGGACGAGGTCCGCTCGTACGCGCCGCATCGGGGTCGGCGTGTGCGCTGTGGTGCCGAAGATGTGATCGTCACCGGGATGATGCCGGTGACCGGCGTGTTCGGGCGGCCGGTGGTCATCCAGCTGCGTCGGCACCGCGACATGGGCAGGGTCGGCGGGCGGGCAGCTGGTGCGGTTCTTCCGGGAGGGTGACGGCCAGGACTATGAGGGAGAAGGTAACTCACTTGGCCCAGAACCCTCTTGGGCCTCAGAGCATCGCCACTCCCGCCACGGTCGTCGCCATGAGCACGACGAACACCAGGACGTTGAACGTCACCTCCCGCTCCTCCGAGCGGTGTTCGGCCGCGCGGTCCAGCGTGAACTCGGCCGGGTCGGCGGACGTGTAGTGGACCGTGACGTCACGGCCGTACGAGCCGGCGGGGTCCGGGAGGTTCGACGTGCAGTGGGCCGTGACGGCCGTGCCCTCGCGGGTGGTGAACGACACGACCGGGGTGATGGTGGTCGAGGCGTGGCCGTCGTCGTCGACACTGACATCCTTCAGGACCGCGACGACCTGTCCCTGCACGGTGTCCATCGCGGCCAGCCTCTCGATGCGGCGGTTCTTGGCGCGTACTGCCCCGGGCAGATGAACGGCGCCGGAGACCGCCCACGGCCCGCCGAAGCCGATCAGCGCCCACGGCCACCCCCAACCGACCGCGGCGAGGACCACCAGCCCGACGTAGACCAGGAAGACCGCGAAACTCGGCCAGCCCAGCCCACGACTGGGCTCCTCCGGAGTGTTGGAGAACCGGTAGGCGTGCGGTCTGCCTCGCGGGTGGCTGACCCCGATCTCCCGGCCCTCCCACGCAGAGGTGATCATCTCGCCCCGCTCACCGTCGTTCGTCACGGTGACCTCCTGGCCCGAGGCCGGGTCGCGGTAGGAGACGACCACCGATATTCCGCCCGCCCGGGACCCACCGTGCCGGGGCTCCCGCACCCGCTCGATCCGCCCTGTGAGCCGGACCGTCCGCTGCGCCTTGGTCACTCCGGCCAGCGACATGCCGTACCCGACCAGCGCCACCACACCCCACACCGCACACCACAGCACCAGAAATTCGTCCCACCCCATGCGCCCCTCCTCCTGCCGATCCGGTCAACTGCCGCTGCGCCGCAGCACTTTGCCCTGGCGGTTCGCCTCCAGCGTTCCCGTGCCCCCGCCGCCGGTGACCACGACCCTGAGCGTGAGCGAGCCGGTGACGCCGTCGGCGGTGAGCTGCCAGCTCTGCGGGGACTCGACGCCGAGGGTGGTCCTGGCCTCCTCGACCAGGCCGGGGACGCGGTCGTAGGGCAGGGACCTCGGGTCGAACCCGGCGATCTTCACTCCGCTGGGGGAGAAGACGACCGTCAGCAGGCGGTCCTGCACGACGACGGTGAGCGCCTGACGCTTGTCCGCGCCCTGCGTCAACGACTCGACGGCCTTGCGCAGTTCGCCCTCGTCGAGCATCGATTGGCCAGGACCGAGGGTGACCGTGCCCGTCGCCGACGTCACGGTGGTCGTGGACGACGAGGAGGAGACGGACGGCTTGGGGGCGCCGCTCTCGCCCTCGTGGGAGTCGAACAGGTCGGCACGGAACAGCAGGAGCACGGCGGCCGCGCCGAGCAGCAGCCCGAAGAGAGTGAGGAGACCGCCGGCACAGCCCCCCGGGGTCTCGCTCTTCATGGCTGGACCGGGCACCGAGTCCACCCGGGCCACGGCCGCCCGCTCCTCCCACTCCGGCGTCGGCCGCTTCACGATCCGCGTCTTCCACGGTCGGTCCGGCGGATACTCCACCACCACGACCCCGCGCGGCCGGTAATCGGTCAGCTCGACGAGGTTGACGTCCTGCCGTATCTCGACACGGAACGCGGGTGCGTCGTCCGGCGCAACGGACAGCTCGAACCGCACCGGCACGTCGCTGCTCTCACCCCCGACGGCCTCCAGACTCTCGATCACCGCGAGCGCCGCGCGCGGCACGACGGCCGCCTCCCTGGCACGGCGCGGCAGCGTGGCGAGGAAGAAGAGAAGCCCGTAGACCGCGGGCAGGACCAGCCCCGTGACGATCAGCGGCACCTTCTCGACGACACAGCCACCGATGAAGGCGGTCAGCGACGCCCCGATCACCCCGCCCGTCAGGAACCCCAGAGCGAGGTCGGCAAGCGTGTTGTGCGTGGGCGGCGCGCCCGCAGTGATCGTCATGTGGCCGATTGTGCACGTCATGGGTAACGGCCGACAGACCTGTGGATGAGGGGTCCCACCGGTAACGCTGCGGGATTGAACGCCAAGCAATGATCTTGGCTCGGCCGTCTCGGACTGCGCCCGGGCGCGTCTGCGTCCCGGTGCACCTTCACTGTCTCGCCAGGAGGCCCGCTTCTGCGCCGACCCGTTGGCCATCGGCTCCTCAGCATCCTGCCGTTCTTTGTCAGGGCGTACCTGATCATGATCGTTAACGTAGGCTGGCGCTCGTCCGCTGAGGGAAGGGAGCGCGGTCATCACTGACTTAGCCAGCTTCGCGCAGGTACTGCGCCAGCATCGGCGGGCGGCCCGGCTGACGCTGGAGCAGCTCGCCGATGCCTCCGGGGTCAGCGTCCGCACGCTATCGGACATGGAACGCGGCCGCAGCAAAGGCCCGCAGCACCGGACCGTTGCCGCCCTGGCCGACGCGCTGTCGCTGGGCGAAGCCGATCGCGAGCTGTTCATCGGCCTGGCTCGTGACGGCCGGCTGCGGGATCACTGGGCCCGCCCGACCGGTCTGGGCGAGCTGCCCCGGTCGGTGGACGACTTCACCGGCCGCGCCGCCGAGCTGGCCTGGATGGACGACTTCGTGCACGCCGGTGACGTGCCGGGTGCAGCCGGGGTCGCGCTCGTCACCGGGGCGGCGGGACTGGGCAAGACGACCTTCGCCGTCCGGGCCGCGCACGTCTTGCGCTCTGCCTTTTCCGGCGAAGTGTTCTTCGTGGATCTGTTCGGCATGTCGGCCCAGCCGCTGGCCGCCGATGACGTACTGGCGCACGTGCTGCGCGCGCTTGGCACGGCCGAGCGGCAGATCCCTCGCGACGCCCTCGAACGCGCCTCGCTCTACCGCGCGATCCTGCGGGAGCGGCGGGTGCTGGTCGTGCTCGACAACGCCAGGTCCGAAGAGCAGGTCCGCCTGCTCCTGCCGGGCGGCGGACCGAGCAGGGTGCTCGTGACGAGCCGCCGGTTGCTGGCCGGCCTGGAGGGGGTGCAGCGGCTGAGCCTGGGCCCGTTGCCGTCGGGGGAGGCCGCTGATCTGCTGACCGGGATCCTGGCCAAGCGCGGCTCCGCCGACGGTGCGGCGGCGATCGGCGAACTCGCCCAGTTGTGCGGTGGTCTGCCGCTGGCGTTGCGGATCGTGGGCAACCGGCTGGTCAGCCGGCCCGGCTGGAGCGCTGACGAGCTCGCGTCCCGGCTGGCGGACGAGGAACGCCGCCTGGGCCAGCTCCGGGCGGGTGATCTGGAGGTCGCCAACGCGTTCGGGATGTCGTACGAGCAACTGGTCGTATCCGCGCGGCGGGTCTTCCGCCGCCTGGCGCTGGTGCCCGGCCATGACTTCGACGCGGCCCTGGCCGCGGTCGTCGCCGGGGTCTCGATCGCGCAGGCATGGGACGCGCTGGCCGAGCTCGTCGACCTCGGCCTGCTGCACGACAACGCCTCGGGCCGCTACCGCTTCCACGACCTGGTACGGCTGTTCGCCCGTGAACGGTTGCACGCCGAAGAGCCCGCAGCCGACCGCGAGGCGAGCGCCGAGACCATGACCTCGTGGCTGCTGCGCATGGCCGTCGCGGCCGGGCGGTGGTTCGAGCCCGCCTATGGCGGCCCCGGCCGGCCTGACGCCGACCTGGCCGAGCTTTCCTCGTCGGAGGAGGCGGAGCGCTGGCTGCGCGCGGACGCCGACAACTGGCTGGGCGCCTTACGGCAGGCGGCTGGCGAGGGCCGGCACGCGCTCGTGCTGGAATGCGCGGAGTCGATGCACTGGTTCTCCGACCGCTGGATGTACTGGCCGTCGTGGGAGGAGGTGTTCACGCTCGGCGTCCGGGCGGCCGAGGCCCTGGGCGATGCGGCTCAGCACGCCACCCAGCTCAACTACCTGGCCTGGGTTCATCTGGTGCCGCCCATGGACCTGCAAGGAGTGCTGCGGCTGGCGACCCAGGCGCTGGACCTGGCCAGCACCAGCGGCTCCAGGGCGCAGATCGCCTGGGCCCACCAATACGCGGGGACGGCGCTGCGGCACCTCGGCCGGCTCGGCGAGGCCGCCGACTCGCTGACGATGGCGGCGCAGATGTTCCACACCGACTCCGACATGGACGCCTACGTCCAGAGTCTGAACGCTCTGGGCGACATCCTCGTCGCCGACGGACACCACGAGGCGGCGCTGGAGCAGTTCCAGCAGGTGCTGTCCCAGCTGGACGACAAGGATTCGGGCATGTCGCCGGACATAGCCTCGTTCACCCGGTCGCAGACGCTGGCCCGGATCGGCCACTGCCTGAGCCTGCTCGGCCGCCCGGCCGAAGCGATCGGCATGCTGAACGAGGCCGCCACTCTGCTGGAGAAGTTCCACGCCTTCAGCTCGCAAGCCCGCGCCCTGGAGACGTTGGCGGGCATCCTGGCCGGGGAGGGGCGCGGCGAGGAGAGCCGCCACACCTACGCTCGGGCGGCGGAGGTGTTCGACATGATCGGCGAGGGAGACGCGGCGGCCCGCTGCCGCGACCAGGCGGCCGCCCAGGGCTGAACCGCTCAGGCCTGGGCTCTGCGCTGCATGGGTCGTGGTCTCCGGCGCGAGTTGAGAGGGCCTCTGGCAGGCAGTGGGCCTGTTCTTCCAGGTCAGGAGTGACCATGCCCATCATTGGGAACCTGGTGCTGATTGTGAAAGATCACCGCCGACGTGCGCGACCGGCAATCCCGACATCCGCCCCGGTCCCTTGTTTTTCACGGGGCCGGGTGTCTCGCGACTCCGAACGTCCTCTTTCTCGCCGGAACACGGTCAGCCGAAGTCGCGCGACCGGCGGGCGCCTCCTTGTGGTGTCTGCCGCGCGATGGGCAAGTCCCACCGGATTTCTTACGATGAATGATCGCTCGGGGTGAGGGAGGGTGATGCCCATGATCGCTCCAGCCGGCTTCGCAGAGGTGCTGCGCCGCCACCGGCGGGCGGCCCGAATGACCTTGGAGCAACTTGCCGAAGCCTCCGGGGTCAGCAACCGGACACTGTCGGACATGGAGCGAGGCCGAAGCAAAGGACCCCAGCATCGCACCGTCACCGCAGTGGCCGACGCTCTCGCCCTGGAAGGCGACGACCGCGACCAGTTCCTGGAGCTGGCCCGCGAGGGCCGCCTGCGCGACCACTGGACCCGCCCGAACGGTCAGTGCGATCTGCCCCGGCCGGTCGACGATTTCACCGGCAGGACCGTCGAGCTGACCTGGACCACCGAGCTCATCCGCCCCCAGGGTGCGCCCGGCGCCGCGGGCGTGGGAATCATCACCGGATCCGCTGGACTGGGCAAGACGACGCTCGCCGTTCGCGCCGCGCATGCTCTGCGGCCGGACTTCCCCGGCGGCGTGCTGTTCCTCGACCTGTTCGGCATGTCGTCCCACCCCATGCCCACGACAGAGGCCCTGGCGCTGCTGCTGCGCGCGCTCGGTGTGATCGAGCATGAGATCCCCGCCGACGTCGCCGGGCGGGCGTCGCTGTACCGATCGCTGCTGCGGCAGCGGCGCGTGCTCGTCGTGCTCGACAACGCGGCTTCCGAGGGACAGGTCCGGCCGTTGCTGCCCGGCGACGGCGTGGGCCGAGCGCTGGTGACGAGTCGCCGGTTGCTGGCCGGGCTGGAGGGCGTCCGCAGGCTCAGCCTCGGCCCCTTACCCCTGCTGGAGGGCACCGAACTGCTGACTGAGATCTTGAAAGGGCGCAGCGCCTCCGACGACGGAGCGGCGATCTCCAGGCTCGTCGAGCTGTGCGGCGGACTGCCGCTCGCGCTGCGCATCATCGGCAACCGGCTGGTCAGCAGGCCCGGCTGGAAGCCCGCCGAGCTCGCCGCCCGCCTGGGGAACGAGCAAGGGCGCCTGGAGCAGCTCAAGGCCGGCAACCTGAAGATCGCCAATGCGTTCGCGATGTCGTACGAGCAGCTAACCCGCTCATCACGCCAGATCTTCCGGCGGCTGTCCCTCATCCCCGGACGGGATTTCGACGCCACGCTCGCCGCCGTCGTGGGCGAGGTCGACACCGAGGACGCCTGGGACGTGCTGGACGAGCTCGTCGATCTCGGCCTCCTGCAGGACAGCGCGGCGAGTCGCTACCGCTTCCACGATCTGGTCCGCCTGTTCGCCGGCGACCGCCTCCGGCGGGAGGACACGGCGGCCGAGCGGGAGACGGTCACCGAGGCGGTGACGTCGTGGCTGCTGCGGATGGCCACCGGTGCCGGGCGGTGGTTCGAATCCGGCCATGGACAGGCCGCCGGCGGCCTGTCCTCCCCGGAGGAAGCCGACCGTTGGCTGCGCGTGAACGTGGACAACTGGATGGGCGCGTTGCGCGCCGCGGCGGGCACGGGCCGGCACGCGGCGGTCCTGAACTGCGCCGAGTCGCTGGACTGGTTCTCCGACCGGTGGATGCACGCGCCGCACTGGCTGGAGGTCTTCACTCTCGGCGCCGATGCCGCCGCCGCCCTGGGCGATCAGGCCCGGCAGGCCAACCAGCTGAACCTGCTCGCCTGGGTCCATCTGGTCCCGCGTGACGACCCGGAAACCGCGCTGCGGTACACGGCCCAGGCATTGGACCTCGCCACCCGAAGGGGCGCCACGGACGAGATGGCCTCGGCTCACCACAACGCGGGAGGCGCGCTTCGCAGCCTCGGACGGCTCAGCGAAGCCATCGCGTCGGAGACCCGGGCGGCGGAGATGTTCAAGGCCAGTGGCGACATCGACTCCTACAGCCAGTGCCTGGGCGCCCTCGGCACCTGCCTGCGCGACGCCGGACGCCACACCGAGGCACTGGAGCAGTACCTCGGGCTGTGGGACCTGCTGAACGACAACCGGTCGGGGATGAGGCCCAGCGTGGTGACGTTCACCCGGCCCATCGCGCTCGCCCGGATCGGCGAATGCCTGGCGCTGCTCGGCCACCGATCCGAAGCCGTCTTGAAGCTCACCGAGGCGATCGGCCTCATGGAGCAGGCCCAGCTACCGTCCCAGCAGGCCCGCTCCCTGGAGACACTGGCGGCCCTGCTGGCCGAGGAGGGCCGGAACGAGGAGAGCCGCAGCTCGTACGCGCGGGCGGCCGAGGCGTACGAGGAAGTCGGAGACGCCGAGGCGAGCAGCCGCTGCCGCGACCTGGCCTGACAGTTCGGCGTGCTTCTTCAACGTCCGATGTCCCATTTGTATGCGGGCTCGGCAAGCTGAACCGGACGAAACCCGAGCGTAAGGTCGGTACGTGACTGCGATCACAGGTGGTCCGCTGGCGAACCAGGGCAGGCCGCCGCCCAGCGTGTAGCCGGCCACGCCGACGTCGGCCGCGGTCTTCTCCGATCGCCGGCGGTGGTGAGGCCGCCCGCCGTGAGCTGGCCGGACGGGACTTCTCGTTCGTCAGCTCGCCGTCAGGGACGGGCGTGGACGACGCGGCCGCCGACGACGGTGTGCGTGGGGTCGAGGTCGCGGAGAACCTCAGGGGGACAACCGGCGGGGTCCCGGTCCCAGATGGTGAGGTCGGCGAGGCGGCCGGGGGTGAGGGTGCCGCGCAGGTGTTCCTCGCCGAGCAGGCGCGCGGCGTTGGTGGTGTGTAGGGCGACGGCCTCGTCGTAGGTGATGGCGTGTTCGGGGCCCTGGACGCCGATCACGGTCTGCCGGGTGATCATGCCCCAGACCGAGCGCATGGCGCCGAACCGGCCCACCGGGAAGTCGGAGCCCGCCGTGACCAGCGCACCCTGGTCGATCCATCCCCTGGCGGGGAAGAGCGCAGCAACGCGTTCCGGGCCCCAGAACTCGCGCTCGACCTCGGCGGTGTCGTGCAGCAGCGGCTGCTGGACGGTGACGGGGATGCCCAGCGCGGCTGCTCGGGCGCGCTGGGCGGGCCCGGCCAGGCCGCCGTGTTCCATGACGAGGGTGCCCGCAGGCAGGCCGGGGTTGTTCCGCAGCACGCGCTCGTAGACGTCCAGGAGGATGCGCACGGCGCGGTCGCCGTAGGCGTGGGTGCCGACCCGCCAGCCGCGGCGCACGACGGTCTCGACGGCCTCGAACAGCGCGTCCGGTTCGCAGACCAACGTGCCGGAGAAAGCGTGGTCGCAGGCGTACGGTTCCTCGGTGGCGCCCGCCTCCAGTCCGCCGTCGAGGCCGAACTTGACGCCCCACACCCGCAGCCACGGGTCGGCGTCGTAACGCCATACCTCCATGGCGTCGAGCAGGTCCTCCAGCTCGGCCCCGCCGAGGCCGAACGCCCCGATCAGGGCCCGCACCCGGATGTCGAGCGCATCGGCCTCCCGGACGGCGCGAAGCAGGGCGTAGTCGTCGAGGGATACGGCGCAGTCCCGGACGGTGCCGATGCCGGTGGCGGCGTACCGGCCGCCGGCCAGGCGGAGCCCGTCGGCGCGTCCGGCTCGGTCCTCCGCGGGGACGAGTCGCTCCACCAGGGCCATGGCGCTGTCGATCAGGCGGCCGTCGAGCCGTCCACCGGCGTCGCGGCCGATCACGCCGCCGGGCGGGACCGGGGTGTCCTCCGTGATGCCGGCCAGGCGCAGCGCGTAGGTGTTGACGACGTCGTTGTGGCCGCCGCGCTTGACCAGCACCGGGTGGCGGTCGGTGGCCTGGTCGAGCTCGGCGGCGGTGGGCATGCGCCGCTCCGCCAGGTTGTACTCCTGCCAGTTCGTCGTCGTGCGGATCCACTGGCCCGCAGGGGTGACGGCGGCCCGTTGCCGGATCAGCTCCAGGAATTCGGCGATGGTGTGCGCCTGGTGCACGGGGACGTCATGGGCGCTGCGCCCGGCGAAGATCAGATGGGTGTGGGTGTCGTCGAACGCGGGCAGCACCGTGGCCCCGGGCAGATCGAGGATCGTGGTGCCGGCGGTCACCCAGTCGTCGAGGCCGTCGGGGTCGGCTGACAGCGCGGCGATGCGGTCGCCTCGTACCGCCACCGCCCGCTGCGGGGCCTGGCCCGGTACCAGCGTGTGCACCGCGGCGGCCCGGATGAGCATGGTCTCCATACCCGACGTTGTACGGCGAGCTGCTCGCTCCGCTCGGGCTCGGTCGCGCCGGGCGATGCGTCACCCTTGTGCGGCCATCAGCAAGTCGCTGTCCCGGCTAAAGAGCCGTGATTGAGGCGCTCAACTTACCTGCCGACGTCCGGGGGCAGCCGCAGGTGGCTACGCCACCGTACGGGTGAAGCCCGTGATCGCGCGGGTGAAGGCATCGGGTTCTTCGAGGTGCCCCAAATGGCCGCTCTTTTCCAGGAGGACGAACTGAGAGTGGGGGATTCCCTCGTGGAGCTGCCGTCCCCAGTCGGGGCCGCAGATGAAGTCGTGGGCTCCGCTGATGATCAGGGTGGGCGTGGTGACGGCGTCCAGGAGGTCGCGGACATCGAAGGGTGGTTCGTTCGCGCGCATCGGGCCGGCCCCCCAGAGGCGCATGGACGCTCGCAAGGGGGCCAGGTCGGCCTCGTGGGCCCAGTAGTCGGCGAAGTAGGCGGGCAGTATGGCGCGTAGGCCCTGCGTGCAGGATTCGTTGTCGGTGGCGGCCAGGGTCTGCTGGAACGCCTGCGGAATCGCGGCCGCCTCGGGCTGGCCGGGGTGACGCTCCGGCAGACGGTCGAGGTTGGTGAGCGCCTGGTTCCAGAATGTCTCCCCGGTCTGGGGCGAGGTGTCGTACAGGATCAGGCCCGCGAGAGCGGCGGGGTGGTCGAGCGCGTAGCGTTGCGCGACGAAGCCGCCGTGGGAGTGACCGAGCAGGAACGGCTTCGGCGCGTTCAGGTGCTCGATGAGGCCGTGCAGGAACTGGGCGTAGGTGTCGACGCGGTAGTCCTGCGGCCGGGACAGGTGCCCGGATCCGCCGGTTCCGATCGGTTCGAGGTAGACCAGCGTCAGGTGCTTTTCCAGGTCCGGCATCCGCAGGTACTCCCAGCCGAGCCCGGGACCGCCGGGGTGGACGACGCACAGCGGGCCGGAGCCCGCGACGTGATAGCGCTGTAGGACACCGTGAAGGCTCACGGTGTGAGTACCGGGACGCGGCAAACTCATGAGGACTCCTGAGAGGGAGAACGCTGCCCCGGCGGTGCCGGGGCGGCGTTCAGGTGAAGTAGCGGCCCGGGTTGTCGATCAGCATGGTGCCGAGCTGCTCGTCGGTGACCCCGGCCTGGCGCAGTGCCGGGAGGACCGCGTCGCGGATGTGGGTGTAGATGCCGGTCGCCGCGATGATGCTGATGCCGACCAGGGCGTTGACTTTCGCGATGCGGGCCACGTCGCGGCCCAGTCCGATCACCGTCGGGTCGGCGATGGTGTCCACGCCGGCCGGTTTCAGCGCGGTGAGCCTGCGCACCGCGTCGGCGACGCGCTCGTCCTCCTGCCACAGCTGTGAGCGGTTGGTGATCACCGCTCCGCTGTACGAGTGCGCGACCAGCACGATCGGCCCGTCGATCGACTTCAGGACGCCTCCCGGAAAGGTGGGTGGCGCCGGCCCCCGCAGGCCGAGGGCCGGGCCGGGAAATGGTCAGGCTGCGGCCTGGCGGATGAGGTCGGCGACGGCGGCGGGCTGGGAGACGTACACGGCGTGGCTGCCGATGACCTCGACGACGGTCGCGTTCGCGCGTTCGGCCATCGCGCGTTGGGCCGGGGGCGGGATCATGCGGTCCTCGGTGGCCACCAGGTACCAGGCGGGCTTGTGCCGCCAGGCGGGCTCGGTGACCGTCCCGCCGAGGGCGTCCACGCCCCAGGGGACCTGGGAGTCGGCCATGAACGCGGCGGTCTGGGCGGGCAGGTCTGCGGCGAACGAGCCGTGGAACTTGTCGCGGTCGAGGAACAGGAACCCCTCGGCCGGGGGCAGGATCGGCGGCACGGGCGCGCCGGGGGGCGGGTCGGCGATGATGGCGTTGACCGACTCGCCCTTGTCGGCGGCGAAGGCGGCGATGTAGGCGAGTGAGGCGACGTTGGGGTGGGTGCCCGCCTCGGTGATGACGACCCCGCCGTAGGAGTGGCCGACCAGGACGGCCGGGCCGTCGAGCGAGTCCAGGACCCGGCGGGTCACCGCGACGTCGTCCTCCAGCGACAGCGTCGGGTTCTGCACGACGTGGACGCGGAAGCCGTCCCTGGTCAGCTCGTCGTAGACGCCCTGCCAGCCGGATCCGTCCACGAAGCCACCGTGCACCAGCACGATGTTCCTGATGGTGGTCATGGTCACTCCTGACCTGGATGGACAGGCCCGACGCCTGTCCCCGTGCGCTCAATCCAAGTCGCAGGCGCGCAGTCAGACCATGCAGAACAGCATGCAGAAGTTCAGGGGAGATCGCGGCTGCGTGTGCCGCCTTCTCGACCGCGCACGAAACGACCTCTGCGACTCCCCCAGTGGCCCGCTCGCCAGGGCCGCGGAGCTTGGCGTGGGCGAAGCCGGCGATCTTCTGCCCGGCGGGCTTGCCACACCCCTCGTTACGCTCCGTTATATGACATAACAACAATATGGTAGTGTGGGGTGATGGGCGAACCTCCCTGGCTTACCCCCGAAGAGGCCGCCGTCTGGGAGAAATACCGGACGCTGCGGCGGGAGTTGCAGCTCGCGCAAGACCGGCAGCTGGCACGCGATTCGGGTTTGTCCGGCGCGGACTACGCACTCCTTGCGCCGCTGTCGGAGTCACCCGAGGGCGTGCTGAGATTCCGGGAACTGGGGCTAGAGGTCGGCTGGGAACGCAGTCGGCTCTCCCATCAGCTCACACGCATGGAGAAGCGCGGGCTGGTGACCCGGGAAGCGTGCCCGGGCGACGCCCGCGGAGCGATGATACGGCTGACCCGGCACGGACGTGACGCCATCGAAGCAGCCGCACCTCAGCATGTGGAGACCGTGCGACGGCTGTTCTTCGACCCCTTGGCCCCGGGGGAGATGCGGGTGCTCGAAGGATTCCTCGATCGCATGCTCGCCGCACTCGAACGCGAATCGGCCGCGCACCGGCCGAACGGCTCCGCCGGGAAGTTGGCCCGCCCCGGTCTCCGGCCTGGTTGAACAGCCATTGCCGGTCAGCCGTACGGCTCGCGTCCGCCCGGACGCCCCATGACAATGAACCGGCCGGCTCAGCCGTGTCATGAGGACGTCCGAGCGTAGCGAGATCAAAACTGGCCGGGACTCCCGTAGCGGTAGAAATGAGGGCCGAGCTGGGCGGCAATGGCCCGGGTCAACGCCGAGCCATCCTCCAGCAGGCGGGCCGCTTGGTCCAGATCCCCGACGAAGACGGGGTCGTAGCCGGCGTCCCTGACCAGCTGTTCCGTCACCGCCTTGGCGGCGTCGTCGGCGGCGTACAGGTTGCTCGGCCTGACCTGCTGTTTGGCGATCTCGTCATACAGGGCGGCGAAGTTGGTGGAGAACGACTTGGCGGTCGGACCTCCGATGACGGATTTGACCTCGTGGGCCAGCGACGGGTGCTCGCTCGTCCGTGGTACGTACATGTTGGTGGTGTCGATCGTCACCTGCCCGTTCAGCCCGGACACCCGGCCCAGCGCCTCTCCGGCCGTCTGGCCCGGGACCGCCACCACGACGACCTCGGCGTCACCTGCGTCGCCGCCGTCACGGCCAAGTACGGTGACCTGATGACCGGCGTCGGCCCACAGCCTCGCCAGACCGCCTCCGACCCGCCCCCGCCCGATTACCGTGATCCTCATGCGCGCTCCTTCGTTCGAGATGGCGCCATCCTGCCTGGGCAGACCAGGCTCTTGTCACGTGGCGTCTGCGCCGAGCAGCTGGAACTCCCAGGCCAGCGCGGCCCCGAAACTGCCTCCGTGAGAGAGGAAAATGTCGGCGATACCCGGGACGGTCTCCTCTCGTGCCCAGTCACGCTGCAGCTCCCCCAGAACCGTCGCCGTCGTGGTGGGGATCACGCCCGCCTGCACCATGCGCTGGACCCCACGCTCGTGCGCCTCCAAGGAGGTGGCTCCCGAGGCATCGGTGACCGCGAAGACCCGGTAGCCGTCGGCGAGTGCGTGGATCGCCGGGAAGGCCAGGCAGATGTCAGTCCACAGGCCGGCGATGATGAGGTCCTTGCGCCCGGTGTCCGCGACGGCCTGGACTACCCGGGGGTCCTCCCAGGTGTTGATGGTGGTGCGGTCGATGGGCTTTTGCTCAGGGAAGACTTCCTGGATCTGACGGATGATGCGGCCACCACGGTCTTCGACCACGGTGCTCAGGATGGTCGGGATGCCAAACAGCTTCGCCCCTTTGGCCAGCGCCGTCACGTTGTTGATCACCAGATTGGCGTCATGACTTTGCAGTCCGGCGAACTGCGCTCCTTGGTGATCGATCAGCAACAGCACCGAGCGCTGCGGGGTGAGCAGGGCGTCGAGTCCGATGTAGGGAGTGACGTGCGGATCCATGTGGAGATTCCTTTCGTCAGCCACTGAGGGCAGTTCCGCGGGGCGGGACTGCCAACCGCGCCGCCCGGGGGAGGCCACGCGGCATCGAGGACACAGCTGCCGGGCTGTACGGGCCTCACTAGCTGTCTCCATTCGGCGCTGTCCGACCCCTACAGCCGTCGTCTTCAGCGATGGGCTCTCGGCCGTGACACCCAGCACTGATGATGTGTCAACAAAATAAGCTCGACTTTGATGCCAAGTCAACAACTTGGCTCTTGGCGCCCGATCGGGGGTGTCGGTAAGGCTCGAACCACCAGCCGCAAACGACGGTGTCCGCCCAGGTGAGCACTGCGCCTGCCGATGATCGTCCTCGCCGGGCACGTGGTCGTGGCGGTGCCAGGCGGCGGGCTCCTCGGGTCGGCCGGAGGCAGGGGCCAGCCGCCAGGTCACATCGGGACGGCCGATGACGTCATGCCGGTGGGCCAGTGCGGTCTTGCCTGGTCGTCTGGGCGATCTGGCTGATCCCGTACACGACGGGGGCGATCGGCGCCATGCGACCGATGCCCGGCCACCTCCCCGTCTCGAGCCGGAGCCGTCCCGTTTCCGGCTCGCGGCTCACGCGCGCATGATCAGGGCGGTGTCGAGGAGGCCGGCGACGGTGCCGCGCTCCTCGAGCCCACGTACCTCACTCGCCAGCGCCTCAGCCGCCTCGTACGGCAGCACCCGGGCGGCGTTGAGCGCGTACTTCGTCCGCAACTCGTCGAAGGTCAGCGGGTGCTCGGGGCCGCCGCGCGAGGAGTGGACACGGTGCTCCAGGTCGCTCCCGTCGACGGTGCGGACCCGCAGTACCGCGGAGAAGGCCAGGGGGAACTCCTCGGAGCACTCCTCGTCGGCCACGACCCTGATTTTGGCGGCCAGCGCCAGCCTCCGCTCGTCCCGGAAGGCGGACTCGGCGAAGTCGTCGAGGTGCAGGCCGAGGCCGCCGCCTCCGATCAGCGCGCTGGCCACGGTGTACGGCCCGGAGAACTTGGCATGGTACGGCGTGCGCGGCCGCACCTTTTCCTCGTACGGCTCCCCGATCGTGCGCAGCGGCGCGGCGGCCACGCCCAGCTCGATCTCCGCCACGTCCTCGGGCCGCAGCCCCCGGGCGCGGAGCGCGAGCGCGGCGTCGATGCCGGGGTGGGTGAAATGGTTCGAAGGGTAGGGCTTGTACACCGTGCGCAGCAGCTCCCACCGCTCGCCGAGCCCGTCGGTGATCGCGTGCACGTCGTAACGCCCCTCGAGGAACGCCTCGAAGAAGCCGAAGCGTCCTTCGAAGACCGTCGGCGGTCCTGTCACCCCCTCGGCGGCCATGGTGGCGGCGACGACACCGGCGTGCGCGGCCCAGCCGCAGTGCACCCGCTTGACGGTGCCGCCGGTGCGGTTGGCCTCGATGACGCCCGCTCCCATGCTGGCCGCGATGCCCATGGCGTGGGCGATGCCGTCCGCGGAGAGCCCCATCAGCAGGGCGCAGCCGGCGGCGGCGCCGATCGTCCCGCAGATCGAGGTGGCGTGCCAGCCCTTCTCGAAGAAGAGGGAGTTGCGCAGCTCGGGGAGGTAGGCGGCCATCCCGAGCCGGTTGGTGATCTCGTCGCCCACCGCCACGGCCTGGCACAGCTCGACGCCGGAGGCGCCCACCGCCTCCGCCACTGACAGGGTGGCGGGGACCACCGACGCCGACGGGTGGAGCACCGACGGCAGATGGGTGTCGTCGAAGTCGAGCGCGTGCGCGAGGGTGCCGTTGACCAGTGCCGCCGAGGGCGCGGGCAGGGACAGTCCGCGGCCGATGACGGAGGAGCCGCCTGCGCCGCCCCATCGTTCGGCCATCCGCAGCACCGCCTCGTGCGGTTCGGACGGGTCGGTGAGCTCCTGTGCGGCGAGGCAGTTTCCGAAGGTGTCGAGCACGCGTCCGGTGACGTCGGCGACGACGGGCTTCGGCAGCCCCGTACGGCCGGCGGCGGCGAATTCGGCCAGCGCCGAGACGACGGTCATGCGGCCAGCACCGCGAGCGGTCGTACCGGAGCGCCGGTGGCGCCCACGACGGGCAGGGGGTTGAGCACCAGCAGGAACTCCGCCGTACCGAGGCCGAGCAGCTCGGTCAGGCGCATCGTCTCGACGATGTGCACGCCCGCCTCGACGAGCAGGATCCGGTGCACGGGCAGCGTCGCGTGACCGCGGCCGGGCGCGATCCGCTCGAAGGCGATGGTCTCGCCTCCGGCCACCGCGACCCCGTGGCCGACCAGCCAGCGGGCCGCATCCGGGCCGGGGCCGGGCACGCCGCCCTCGTCGCCGACGAACCGGACCGGCCGGTCCCACTCGCGCGACCAGCCGGTTCCGATCAGTACGGCGTCGCCGCGGCGGATCTCCACACCGGCCTGCCGCCGCGCGGTCTCCAGGTCGTCGGGCGTCACCTCGTAACCGGGCGGCAGCACGTCGACCCCGTGTACGGCGGCCACGTCGAGCAGCACGCCGCGTCCGACGTACGGACTGAAGGCCTCGATCCCGTACCGGGAGAGGCCCTGGTGCGACTGGATTCCCGCGGCCTCGACCCTGCCGTACACGTAGCCGTCCTGGGAGACGTGGCCGAGGGCGTCGACGTGGGTGCCCACGTGCCCGCCGGTGAGGATCACCTCGTTGGCGGCCGAGCCACCGTCCTCGCGGACCATGTCACCGTGCCTGCGCTCGATGACCATCCTGAACCGCGGATGGTTGGGCGACTGAGGCATCCCGGTGCGCATCGGCTGTGCGAGATCGACGATCCTGGCCCCGTCGACATGCCGCCACAACGACATCACACGACTCCTTTGTCCCGCAGGGCGGCCAGCTCGGCGGCGCTCACGCCGAGACCACCCCACACCTCCTCGTTGTCGGCGCCGCGTGCGCGACCCGTCCACCTGATCGACCCCGGTGTCTCGGAGAGCCGGAAGAGTACGTTCTGCATGCGCAGCGGCCCGAGATCCTCGTCGTCGACCGTGGTGATCGTGTCGAGCGCCTGGTACTGCGGGTCGGTGAACACGTCACGGATGTCGTAGACGGGTGCGATCGCGGCCTCCGCCTTCTCGAACTCCGCGACCACCGTGGCGAGGTCCTGCCGAGAGATCCACGCGCCGACGTGCCCGTCGAGCAGGTCGGCGTGCTCGGCCCGGCCGGCGCCAGAGGCGAACCACGGCTCGCCGATCACCTCGGGGTGCCCGACGAGGCGCATCACGCGCTCCGCGATCGAGTCGGCCGAGGTGGACACCGCCACCCAGCGGCCGTCCCGCGTCCGGTACGTGTTGCGCGGGGCGTTGTTGACCGAGCGGTTGCCGGTACGCGGCTGGACCTGGCCGAGCTGGTCCCAGACGAGAGGCTGCGGGCCGAGAAGTGTGAGGAGCGGCTCGACGATGGCCAGGTCGATCACCTGTCCCCGGCCGCCGCCTCCCGGCCTGTCGCGGTGGTGCAGCGCCATCATGATCGCGTTCACGCAGGTGAGGGCGGAGACGCCGTCGGCCAGCCCGAACGGGGGCAGCGTAGGTGGTCCGCCGGGCTCCCCGGTGACGGCGGCGAAGCCGCTCATCGACTCGGCGAGCGTGCCGAACCCGGGTCGCTTCGCGTACGGGCCGAACTGGCCGAAGCCGGTGACCCGCGCGATGACCAGCCGCGGGTTCATCTCCAGCAGGGTCCGCGGCGACAGGCCCCACCGCTCCAGCGTGCCGGGACGGAAGTTCTCGATGAGCACGTCGGCTCGGGCGAGTAGCCGCTTGAGCAGATCGGCGCCCTCGGGCCTGCCGATGTTGGCGGTGACCGTGCGTTTGTTGCGGCCGAGCATCTTCCACCACAGCCCGATCCCGTCCTTGCTCGCGCCGTGGGTGCGGGAGGGATCTCCTCGGTCGGGGTGTTCCACCTTGACGACGTCGGCGCCGTAGTCCCCCAGGATCGTCGCGGCCAGCGGTCCGGCGAACAGGGTGGCCGCGTCCACGACCACGACGCCGGTCAGCGGCCCCGTCGGCGTGTCCGGCTGACCGGCCGTCGCCGATCGTTCCCCCGGAACGATCTGCTCTGCCTCCACGAAACGGCCTCCTCGAAATGTGTCCGTTGCTCTGGGCGGGACGCCTCCCCGAAGGCGGATCCTCATGTTCGGCCGGGGCTTTCCAAGCTATTGAAACAGCGTTACCGTATGCGGAACAAGCCCGCTTCGTATTTCGCCCTCCGGAGAGGCAGAGGTGACGGCTGTCCGTCGAGATGGACCGGATCAGAAAGGGGGTGACGGCCGCCAGCCGGTGGGCCGTCGCGTATGACCCGATACGAATTGCTTGTCAAGGGTGGCGTCGTCGTTCTTCCGTACCACGGGGAGGTCCGCGCCGATCTGGCCGTATCCGGGGGGAAGGTCGCCGCGCTCGCGGACGACATCCCCGTCTCCGACGCCGCGGAGGTCGTCGACGCCAGGGGGAAGGTGGTCCTTCCCGGGGCCGTCGACGCTCACTTCCATCTCGGTATCTACCGCGACCTGGCCCTCGACGCCTTCGAGGAGACCCGATCCTCTCTCGTCGGCGGCGCCACGACCGTGCTGTCCTACTTCCGCACCGGTTCGCACTACCTCGACCGTACGGGGTCGTACCGGGACATCTTCCCCGAGGTCCTCGACGCGGTCGCGGGACGTGCCTGGACCGACTACGGCTTCCACCTCGCGCCGATGACGGTGGACCAGATCGCCGAGATCCCGTTCCTCATCAAGGAGCACGGCGTCTCGTCGTTCAAGTACTACATGTTCTACAAGGGCTTCGACCTGGCTGCGAACAGCCGGGACGCCCGTTCCTTCACCATGGGTGACGAGTACGACCTCGGCCACCTCTACCTCCTCATGGAGCAGGTGAGCGCGGTGCAGCAGGCCGACCCCGGCCTGCGGCTTTCGGTCTCGCTGCACTGCGAGCAGTCCGAGCTGATGCGCGTGTTCATCGACCGGGTCCGCGCGAACGGCGATCCGCAGACGCTGCGCGCCTACCACGAGGGACGCCCGCCGCTGACCGAGCGGGTGGCCATCGGCGAGGCCACCACGCTGGCGAGCCACACCGGGACGAACCTGAACCTTCTGCACCTGTCCAGCGGTGACGCGGTCGACGCGGTCATGCTGGCCCGTAGGTCGTTCGGCGCGGTGGACATGCGCGCGGAGACCACGCTGCACCACCTGTGTCTCGACCATGAGAGCCTCGACGCCGCGGGCGGCCTCGGCGGGAAGGTCAACCCGCCGATCCGCACCAAGGCCGACAACGAGGCCCTGTGGCGGCACGCCGCCGATGGCACGATCGACTGGGTGGCCTCCGACCACGCCTGCTGCATGGAGGCGGAGAAGGGCGACGAACTCTGGCCGGCGCGTCCCGGCTTCGGCGGCACCGCCCTGCTCTACCCGGTCCTCTTCTCCGAGGGGCACCTCAAGCGCGGGATCTCCCTCGCCCGCGTGGCGGAGCTGGCCTCGGCGAACCCGGCGCGGGCGTACAACCTGTGGGGCCGCAAGGGCAGCCTCGCCGTCGGCTTCGATGCCGACCTGACCGTGGTCGACCCCGAGCTGACCCAGACGGTGACCGTCGAGACGTGTCTCTCCGGGCAGGACCACACCCCGTTCGAGGGTGTCGACCTGACCGGCTGGCCGGTGACCACGGTCGTCGGCGGCCAGGTGCGCTTCCGTGACGGTGACGTCGTGGGGGAGCCCGGCGGGCGGTACGCGCGCCGGGCCTGACCGTACCTGCCGGAGGGTCCGGCTCAACGATCGCGGCCTGAAGCCGCGTTCCGACTATCGGAACGCGGCGTCACCCATGAACAATCCGGAGGAGCGGTCAGGCGGGCCCGGGGCGACTTCTCCGCGACCCCCGTCCGTGCCGTTCGGCGATTCCACGGAGGCGCATGCGATGGCGATGTCCGCCCCACCTACTCACGTCGAGCCCGGTGACAGGACGGCTCGTCAGGGCTCTGTGTTCGACTCTGCGGCGTATCACCGAGCGCGCCGCGTGATCCTGGGCGGTCTCGCGGTCGCCGCGATCGCGGTGCTGCTCGCCTGGCCGGCGATCACCGACTACTACAGCTACAACGCCTCCTACTACGACGGCATCGTCGCTTCGGCCGCGATCAGCGCGATCCTGACCGTCTCCCTCAACCTGTCGATGGGCTATGGGGGGATGCTGTCGATGCTGCATTCCGGCCTGCAGCTCGCCGGGGGGTGCGCCACCGGGTACATCGTGGTCAAGCTGAGCGGCTCGTGGCTGCTCGGCATCCTCGCCTCGGTGGCCGTCGGAACCGTCGTCGCGACGCTGGTCCTGTTGGTCAGCCTGCGGGCGACCTATCTCTACTTCGGCATGATCACACTGGCCGCCAACCTGATCGTCGTCGAGATCGGCCGCGAGTGGGAGCCCGTCACCGGCGGCGTCGTCGGCGTCAGCGGCATCGCCCCCACGCTGGGCGGCGAGCTCATGTCGAAACAGTCCTTCTATTACGTGGTGCTTGCCTGTCTCGCCCTCGCGTACATCCTGCAGCGCAACTTCGTACACAGCGGTGCCGGCCGGGCCTCGATGGCGGTGCGCGAGTCCTCCGACACCGCCTCGGCGATGGGCATCTCACCCGCTCGTGCCAAGCTCCTGCTCTTCGGCGTGTGCGGCGGCGTCGCCGGGCTGTCCGGCGGGCTGTACGCGTTGCAGCTCGGGTTCATCAACCCCGACGTCGGCCTGCTCGACAACGGGATCGTCTTCTTCGTCGGCCTGTTCCTCGGCGGCATCTCCACGCTGATCGGTCCGGTGGTCGGCGTCGCGTTCGTCGCGGTTCTCGTCGAGCTCATCAAAGACCAGGCGCGGTACACCACGCTGGTGCTGGGAGTCCTGCTGCTGGCCGCCATGATGGTGATCCCGCGGGGCATCGTGGGCACCTGGAAGGCGTCCAGGATGGGCCGTGACCGGCCGTTCCCCGCAGGGGACGAGACGCTGCCCGACGAGGTCCCCGATGTGGTGCCGGAGGTGCGCGACGTCCCCGACGGGGTGGCCGCGCTCGAAGGCTCCGGCATCGCGAAGCACTTCGGAGGCGTGCGCGCCCTCGACGGCGTCGACGTTCGGATCATGCCGGGCACGGTCCACGGGATCATCGGGCCCAACGGGTCCGGGAAGTCCACGCTCGTCTCCTGCCTCACGCGTTATCACCGGATCGACCACGGACAGGTACGGATCTTCGGTGCGGAGGCCCCCCACTCCGCCCACCGCGTCGCGCGCGCGGGGGTGACCCGGGTCTTCCAGGTCCCGCACCTCTTCGAGAGGGTCAGCGTGCTCGACAACGTGCTCACCGGCATGCGGATGAGGGAGAGCTACTCCTGGGTGGGGGCGGTGGTGCGCGCGCCCTCCTACCGCAGGCAGGACCGCGCCGAGCGCGAGGAGGCCAGGGAACTGCTCGCCTTCGCCGGGCTCGCGTCCCGCGCCGACCTGCTCGCGTCCTCGCTGTCACACGGCCAGAAGCGGCTGCTCGAAGTAGTGCGCGCCGTGGCCGGCCGGCCGAAGGTGCTCATCCTGGACGAGCCCGCCACGGGCCTGACGTCCGATGAGCTCGACGCCCTGGCACGGCTGTGCCGGGTGCTACGCGCGCGAGGTCTCGCGGTCGTGCTCATCGAGCATGACGTCGACTTCGTGATGGGGCTCTGCGACGAGCTCACCGTTCTGGAGAGCGGAAAGGTGATCGAGCGCGGCAGCCCGAAGAGGGTGCGCACCTCGGCGGCGGTGCTCGAGGCGTACCTCGGCCGTTCCGAACCGGTGGAGGAGGCGTCGTGAGCGTGCTGCTCGAAGTATCGGGGATGACCGCGGCCTACGGGGGAGTGCGCGCTCTCGACGGGCTCGACCTGCACGTCGACGAAGGGGAGTTCGTGGTGTTGCTCGGGCCCAACGGGGCCGGCAAGACGACCACGATGAAGACCGTGTCCGGGCTGCTCACACCGCTGTCCGGACGGATACGGTTCGCCGGTCGGGATCTGGTCGACGTGCCCGGCTGGCGCCGTGCCGGCCTGGGGCTCGGCCACGTGCCCGAAGGCCGGCAGATCTTCCCCGACCACACCGTCCTGGAGAACCTCGCCCTGGGAGCGTTCCCGATCCGGCGCCGCCGGGCGGAGGCGGCCCGCAGGCGCGAGGAGATGTTGGAGATCTTCCCACGGCTGGCCGAGCGCGGCTCCCAGCTCGCGGGCACACTGTCCGGTGGAGAGGCCCAGATGCTCGCGATCGCCCGCGCGCTGATGGCGGGCCCCCGGCTGCTCATGCTGGACGAGCCGTCTCTCGGCCTGGCCCCGCTCAAGGTCGCGGAGCTCTTCGACCACCTCAAGCGGCTGCACGACGAACGCGGCCTGACCGTCCTGCTCGTGGAGCAGCAGGCCGGCACCGCGCTCCGGCTCGCCGATCGCGGGTACGTGCTGGAGCGCGGCCGCGTGGTCGTCGAGGGTACCGGCGCCGAGCTGCGGGGCGACCCCAGGGTCCAGGCCGCCTACCTCGGCCGGCTCCGTCAATGAGCGGCGGCGGTCCCGGGGGCAGGACGGGATCGCAGGTACCACGGTGGTTGTACGCCGTAACACCTCCTGGGGCGGATGCCCTCTCGCGCCGTACCCGAAAGCCTGTGGGCGTGGACGTCGGCCTTGGCACTGCCCTGTGTGTGGCATTGTGCCTGTGCTACGCGGGGAGCCGTCATCCGGCGACCCCCTGGCGACGATCCCCCGAGAAGGAGAAATCTATGAAGAAGCTCTATTACGCGGCCCTCGTCTACATGGTCCTCGGGCTCGCCGGCGGGCTCTATTACCGCGACCTGACCAAGATGAAGAACTTCACCGGTGAGACGCAACTCTCCGTCGTCCACACCCACTTCCTGGTGCTGGGCATGGTGTTCTTCCTCATCATGATCTTGTTCGAGCGCGTGTTCGCCCTGTCCGAGAGCAGGGCGTTCACCTGGTTCTTCTGGGTCTACAACGCCGGGCTCGCGCTGACGGCCACGATCATGACCGTGCACGGCACCATGACCGTCCTGGGCAAGGAGACCGGTGCCGCGATCGCCGGTATTGCCGGGATGGGGCACATCCTGCTCACCGTCGCCTTGGTCCTCTTCTTCGTCTGCCTGCGCGGCCGCCTCTTCCCCAAGGCCGCGGCGGTCCGGCCGGGCGCCGAGAAGAGCTCGGCGGCCGCATAGGCCGGAGCGTTAGGCCGGAGCGGCGGCGGACTCCTGTCCTTCACTCGTGACCGCCGGTGCCGATCCCGTCGGCACCGGCGACGACGCCGATCATGGGCCGCGCCGCGCGGACGTGGTGGCACCGCGGGTCAGTGCCACCACGGGTCCGGCCGGGTCGATTCGTTGACCAGATAGGAGCGGCGGCGGAGGAAACGGCTCAGCGAGGCGGGACCCATCCGCGAACCGCCCAGCCCGGACGCGTTGAAAGAGTTCTTCTCTCCCTCGTGGACGAACGCGGTGAGCGCGGAGTCGTTGACGCTGACCGCGCCGACACGCAGCCGATCCGCGGCGGCCATCGCCGTGGCGGTGTCGGCGGCGAAGACCGCGGCGGACAGCCCGTACGCCGAATCGTTGGCCAGCTCCACCGCGTGGTCGGCGTCACGGACGCGCATGACCGGCACGATGGGACCGAACGTCTCCTCGGTCATGACCAGCATGTCGTGATCGACGTCGGTCAGGACGGTCGGCCTGCACCAACGGCCACCGCCGAGCCGTTCCACCTGTCCTCCGCACCGAACGACCGCCCCCTTCTCCAGGGCGTCGGCGAGATGCCGCTCGATGACCACCGCCTGCGCCAGATCGATCACGGGGCCGACCTGGCCGTCACCCGGCTCCGGGTAGGCCGGCCTGAGCCGCTCGGCCTTCTCGACGAGCATGCGCAGGAACTCGTCGTACGCGGAGTCCTCGACGTACACCCGCTCGATCGACAGGCATGACTGTCCCGCGTTGGTGGTCGCCCCCCACAGGATGGAGGAGCTGGCCCGGTCGAGATCGGCGCCGGCCAGGACGATCGCGGGATCCTTACCGCCCAGCTCCAGGAAGGCCGGGATGAACGCCGTGGCCGCGGCCGCGGCCACGGTTCGCCCGGTCGGGACGCTGCCGGTGAAGGCGACGGCGTCCACGAGGTTCACGATGGCCGCGCCTGTGGCGCCGTCGCCCTCGACCATCGCGACGACCTCGGCGAGCTCAGGCACCCGGGCGACGGTCGTCATCAGGGGGGCGATGAAACGGGGTGTCACCTCGCTGGGTTTGATCAGTACCGCACAGCCCGCGGCCAGGGCGGGAATCGCGTCGATCAACCCGAGAAGCAGCGGGAAGTTCCACGGGCTGATCACGCCGACGAGCGGATAGGGCACGCCGTCGCCGCGGATCTCGATGCCGGGGATCGTCGCCTGCCGCGGAGGCGGCGGCGCCAGCAGCGCGGGCGCCTGGGCGGCCCAGCGTTCCAGCATGCCCGAGACGGCGTCCACCTCCATCACGGACTCGGTGAGCCGTCCGGTGTCGGCGGTGAGCGCGGCCACGAGTTCGTCCCGTGCGGCGTCGATCTCCTCTCGCCAGGTCAGGAGCGCCGTCGCGCGCCGCTCCGGCGTGCGCGCCGTCCAGCGGGGTTGGGCGGCGCGCAGCCGGGCTACGAGATCGCCCAGCTCGGCGGACGTGGGCGGGCGCAGGGCCCGCTCGATCTCGCCGGTGCGCGGATCCCGAACCTGGTACGCCCCGACGGTCACGCGATCACCCCCGCCGCCCGTAGGCGTGTGATCGTCTCGACCTGGCGCTCCTTGAACCACGCGCGGTCCGGCACCTTCCCGTCGAGTTCGTTGGGCCGCTCACCTTCGTGCCGGGCGTACTCGGTCGCCCACAGCGCGGGTTTGGCGCGGGCGAGCAGGTTGCCCATGCCGGGGCGGCGGCGGTAGCGCCGGAGCGCGCCGAGGTCGAGTTCGGCGGCCGCCACCAGGCTCTCCCCGGGGCCCGCCTGAGCCAGCACCCGCCCCTCGAAGTCGATCAGCTCGGAGCCGCCGGACGTGGAGTCGGCCGGGATCGGGGTCCCGATGAGACCGCCGCTGTTGGCGGAGACCACGTAGGCGAGGTTCTCGACGGCACGTGCCCGGCGGGCGATCGCCTTCGGCGTGAGGAGCGGGCTCGAGGACTCCGAGGTGGGATGGCAGAGCACCTCCGCGCCGCGCAGGGCGAGGGATCGGGCCAGCTCGGGGTAGAGGATCTCCTCGGAGGAGATGGCGGCCAGATTGCCGATCGGCGTGCGTGCGACGGGCAGCAGGGCGTCGGGTCCGTAGACGTCGAGGTATCGGTCCCATACGTCGAACGGCGTGGGCGAGTACATCGAGTACAGCCGCCGGCAGCGGAGCACGGTCTCGCCCGCCGAGTCGATGACGAACGACGTCTGGAAGTACAGGTCGGGGAAGTGCTCGTCGCTCTCGTAGGCGTTGCCCGCCAGGTAGACGTCCTGGTCCCGGGCGATGGCGGCGAGCGCCTCGTACTCCGGGCCGCCCGGTTCCAGCGCCGCCTTGTCCCGCCAGGCGGGGATCGGTTCGCCCAGCGGGAACCCGGTCAGCGCGTACTCCGGGAGCACGACCAGGCGGAGATCGGGTCCTATCCACTGCTTCGACCCGCCGACCTGTACGGCGATCCGTGAAACGGCGTTCCTCATGGATGCGCGGGCGTCGTCCATGGACATCCCGCTCACCGAGTGCGTGGCGATCTGCAGCGCGAGGGCACGGTACGAGGCGGGATGCGAAAGGTTCGGCATGGGCCTTCCCAAAATGAAATTGCGTTCCTATAACTGGAAAGTAGCACTCCGGTCGGGACGCGGGAAGTGCGTGAACCCCGTTGACGGAAGGAACGATGTGGCACTGCACCAGGCCAGGCCAGGCCGGTACTACGAGGACTTCGAGGTCGGGGACGTCTACCAGCACCCGCTGGGCCGCACGATCACCGAGGCGGACAACACGTGGTTCACGCTGCTGACGATGAACACCAACCAGAACCATTTCAACGCCGACTTCGCCGCCCGCGCGCCGTACGGCAAGGTGATCGTCAACTCGGGCCTGTCGGTGGCGGTGGTGCTGGGCATCTCGGTCTCCGACATGAGCCAGAACGCCGTGATGAACCTGGGCTGGGAGGAGATCAAGCTCAGCCACCCCGTGTTCGTCGGGGACACCGTCTACGCCGAGTCGATCGTGCTGGACAAGCGCGAGTCGCGTTCGCGGCCCTACGCCGGGATCGTGACGTGCCGTACGCGAGGGCTGAACCAGGCCGGCGACGAGATCATGTCCTGGCGGCGCAGCGTCATGATCTACCGTCGTGACGCGCCCCACGACAAGGACTACTTCCCCGTCGCCAAGACCGGTCCGCTCACATGAGGATCACCTACGGCCCCTGGGGGGAGACCCTTGACGAGCTCGCCGCCGCCGGGAAGGCCGCGGAGGAGGCCGGCGCCGAGGTGCTGTGGGTGCCCGAACTGCACCGCAGCGCGACGATCACCGCCGCCGTGCTCGCCGCCGCCACGAGCACGGCGCGGGTCGGCACCGCCATCGCGCTGGCCTTCACCCGCAGCCCCATGACCACCGCCTTGGAGGCGCTCGACCTGGACGAGGTGTCGGGCGGACGGTTCATCCTCGGCCTCGGCAGCGGCGTCCGGAGACTGAACGAAGACTGGCACGGCGTCCACTGGGACAAGCCGGTCGAGCGGCTGCGCGAGACCGTCGCGTGCGTGCGGCGGTTCGTCGCGGACTGCGGCTCCGGAGAGCCGATCGAGCTGGCGGGGCGCCGGCAGAGCATGCGGATCCGCGGATATCAGCGGCCCTTCCCGATCACCCGGAACCGCATCCCGGTCTACGTCGCCGCCGTCGGCCCCGCGATGACCCGGATGGCGGGCAGGACGGCCGACGGCTGGATCTCCCACGAGCTGTGCTCGCCCGACTACCTGCGCGAACGGCTGCTGCCCTGGATCGAGGAGGGCCTGGCCGGCGCGGACAGGAAGCGGAGCGATCTCGACGTCGTGGTCTCGGCCTGCTGCTCCATCGACGACGACCCCCACGCGGCGCGTCGCAGGGCCGCCGGGCTGGTCGGCTTCTACGCCTCGGTGCGGACCTACGCCGACTTCTTCGACTTCCACGGCCTCGCCGCCGAGCAGGCCGCGGTCGTCGGGGCGTTCACGGGCGGGGCGGGAGCCGACCACCTCGCCGACGTCGTCCCCGACCACATGGTCGACCGGCTCACCCTGTCGGGTACGGCGGCCCAGGTCCGAGAGAAACTCGCCGCCTACGAGGGCCTGGCCGACACCGTCAAGCTCACCCCGCCCACCCACGGCATCTCGGCTGAGGAGACCCGGCGTGCCCAGGAACGGATCATCGAGCTCATCGGAGGCCTGACATGAACCGCCCCCTGCACGGCGTACGGATCATCAGCCTCGAGCAGTACGGCGCCGGCCCCTTCGGCTCGCTGCACCTGGCCGACCTCGGCGCCGAGGTCATCAAGATCGAGGAACCGACGTCCGGAGGTGACGTCGGCCGCTACGTGCCGCCCTACGCCGAAGGCGAGGATTCGCTGTTCTTCGAGGCGTTCAACCGCAACAAGCGGTCGCTGTCGCTGGACATCACGACCCCCGCGGGCCGTGACGTGTTCGACGACCTGGTACGCGGTGCGGACGCGGTCTACTCCAACCTGCGGGGCGACGTGCCGGAGAAGATCGGGATCACCTACGACGCGCTCAAGCACCTCAACCCCAAGATCGTGTGCTGCTCGCTGACCGGTTTCGGCATGACCGGACCGCGAGCGAACGAGCCCGGCTACGACTACATCCTGCAAGGCCTGGCCGGGTGGATGGACGTGACCGGCGAGCCCGACGGGCCACCGGCCAAGTCAGGGCTGTCGATGGTCGACTACTCCGGCGGGTTCGTGGCGGCGCTCGCGCTGCTGGCCGGGCTGCACGCGGCACGACGCGACGGGACGGGGATGGACTGCGACGTCTCGCTGTACGACACGGCGATCTCGTTGCTCACCTATCTCGGGGTGTGGCACCTCAACGCGGGCCACGTCCCGGTGCGCACCCGGCACTCAGCCCACCCGTCGCTGGTGCCGTTCCAGGTCTTCCGCACCTCGGACGGCTGGATGGTGGTGGGGTGCGCGAAGGAGAAGTTCTGGCGGCGGCTCGCGTCGGTCCTCGGCCACCCCGAGTGGGCCGAGCCGGACTCGCCGTACGCCACCTTCGCCCGGCGCGGGGAGCTGGCAGCCGAGCTGCTGCCCCTGCTGGAGGACATCTTCACGACCCGCACCACCGTCGATTGGCTTGCCGAGCTGACTCCGGCAGGGGTGCCCTGCGGCAGGGTCAACACCGTCGAGCGCGCCCTGGCCGAGCCGCACACCATCGCGCGCGACCTCATCGTGACCACCGAACACCCCCGCTACGGCACGCTGCGGAACCTGGCGTCACCCGTGCGGGTGGGTGACCTGCGGCCCGGCTACCGCCGTGCCCCGCGCAGGAACGAGGACGCCGGGTACGTGCTGGGCGACCTGCTCGGCTACGACCGGGAGAGGATCGAAGCGCTGCGAGACGGCGGAGCCTTCGGCCACCGGCGGACCGCCGGCGAGGCCGTGTCGTGACCGAGCCGACCGGCGGGACCGGCAGGACCGATAGGACCGGCAGGACCGATAGGACCGTCGCGCAGGAGCTCGCCCGCTGGGCGACGGAACTGCGCCTCGCTGACGTGCCGGAGCCGGTGCGGGCGGCGGCGCTGCGGCACCTGCTCGACGGCCTGGGCACAGCGGCGGCCGCGGTCAGATACCGCGCCGCCGAGCCCGCCCTCGCGGTGGCGGCGGATCTCGGCGGCCCACCCGAGGCGTCCGTCCTCCGGGGCGGCCCCAAGGTGGGAGCCCCCGCCGCCGCGCTGGCCAACGGGACGCTCGTCCACGCGCTGGACTTCGACGACACCCACGCCGCCGGACTGGTCCATGCCACCGCACCGGTGCTGCCCGCCGTACTGGCTGTCGGCGAGGAGACCGGCGCGAGCGGAGCGGAGGTGCTGACGGCGGCGGTCGTGGGGCTGGAGACGATCTGCCGGCTCGGGGCCGCCGCGCCGCACGGCTTCCACGCGCGCGGGCTGCACGCCACGTCGGTGTGCGGCGTGTTCGCCGCCGCGCTGGCTGCGGCCCGCCTGTACGGCCTTGTCCCCGACCAGGTCGTGCAGGCGCTCGGCATCGCGGGCAGTCAGACGGGCGGTCTGATGGAGTTCATCAACACCGGCGCCTCGACGAAGCGGCTCCATCCCGGCTTCGCCGCGCACGGCGGCGTGCTGGCGGCGCGGCTGGCCGCGCGCGGCGCCACCGGACCCGCGAGCGTGTTCGAGGGCGAGTACGGCCTGTACGGCGTGCTGGCCGGCCGGCGGATCGACGGCGGGACGGTCGTCGCCGGGCTGGGGGAACGCTGGGAGCTGACCAGGATCACCGTCAAGCCGTACCCGGCGTGCCAGCTCAGCCACGCCCCCCTCGACGCGGCGGCGGCGTTGCGTCCGCGCGTCGCAGGGCGGGCGGTCGACGAGGTCATCGTCCAGATCCATCCGGACGCCGCCCAGTTCGTGTGCGGACCCGGCAAGGAGCGGCCCGCCTCGCCGTACGCCGCGAAGTTCTCCCTGCCCTGGTGCCTGGCCGCGATGCTGATCGATGGCGCGGTCACCGTGGCCACCTTCGACGACCTGGAACGGGAGGACCTGGCGTCGCTCGCCGCCCGGGTACGGCACGAGATCACCGACTTCGGCGGGGCGGCGGCCGACCAGCCGGGCAGGGTGAGCGCGCTGCTCGCCGACGGCTCACGGGTGGCGGCCGACGTGCCGCGCAGCGGAGGCGGCCCTGAAGACCCCGGCCTCGACGACCTCGTGCGGGCCAAGGCACTGGCGAACCTCGGTGGTGGCCCCGCCGCCGGGCGTGTGGCGGCGATCGTGGCCGACCTGGCCGCCCAGCCGTCGCTCACCCCGCTCATGACCGCGCTGACGGAGGCGCTGACGGCCCCCGCCGGCTCCGGCGGGCACGGTCGCACGGTGCGGGCGGTGGTGCGAGAGGCGGTGCGGGCGGCGTCGCCCACGACCGGTCCGAGACCACGGGCGATCAGAACAGGAGAGGATCTGATGACCGTCCATCTGCCCGCCGCCCCCGGCTACACCGGCGCGGTGGCCGGGCTCCGCACGGCGGGCCTCGACGTCGCCGACGTGGTGCACATCGTCGAGTACGTCACCGCGGCGGCGCTGGCCGGCTACGACGGGGTCACCGCGGCCAGGGAGCGGTTCCTCGGCGGCCACGCCGTACCGGTGGCGACCGTCCCCGTGGCGGCGCTGCTCGACGCCGCGGAGCCGTACGCGGTCGAACTGACCGCGTACCCGGGTGGCGGCGAACCGGTCGAGGCTCATCCCGACACGGGATTCCACCGCGGATCCCTCATGATCGCCGGCGATGTCGTCTACCTGCCGGGCATCGCGCCGTGTGACGCCGGCGGGCTCGTCCACCCGGGCGACTTCCGCGCGCAGTACCGCTATTGCCTGGACCGCGCCGCCGGCCTGCTGAAGGCGGCGGGACTCGGCCCCGGCGCGCTCGTGCGTACCGTCGACTACACCACGACCGCGACCCGCGCCGAGTATCCGCGCTGCGGGCGGCCCCGGCGCGAGGTCCTCGGCGGGACGGGAACCGACGGCGTGGCCGTGTTCCCCGGAGCGGCCGGCATCCTCGTCGACCAGCCGCTGCTGCCCGGGGCGCTGGTGTCCCTGCAGGCGATCGCCTCACGCGCCCCGCTGCGCACCGTCAACCCCGGCTGGCGGCGGTACGAGTCGTTGACCTACAAACCGGGCCTCGCGGCCGGTGAGATGCTCTTCATGTCGGGGTTCGGCGCACTCGAACCCGCCACGCAGAAGGCGATATTCGCGGGTGACCTCCTCGCGCAGGCGGAGTTCACCTATGCGGGCGTCGCCGCGGTGCTCCGCGAGGCCGGGCTCGACGGCCGGGACGTGACACATCTCATCGAGTACGTCACCCCCGAGGGGGCGGTGGGGTACCCCGAGCTCGCCGGTCTCCGCGAGCGGTACTTCGGGCGCGCGCCGGTGAGCGCCGTCGTCTGCTCGGCGCTGCTCCGCCCCGAGTTCCTCATCGAGGTCGTCCCCGTGGCGGCGCTGCGATGAGCGGCCTGCTGACCGGCGAGATCAGGGCCATGGTCGGGCGGGAGGCCGTCTACACGGCGCCCGAGCCGCTGGGCCGGGCCGCGTTCCGCTACTACGCGCTCGCCGTGGGGGACGACAACCCGGTCTACCGCGACTCCGCGTACGCCGCGGCCCACGGCTACCGGGACGTGGTCGCGCCGCCCACGTTGATCTGCGAGACCAACCAGTACGCCGGACTCGCCCGCGACGACGACGGATACGCCGGGCACAGTTGGCACATCGACGTTCCCGGTGCCCGGCTGGTGCGCGGCGGCAACGACTACACCTTCCATCGGCCCGTCCACCCCGACGATGTGATCACCGCCACCTGGCGTATCGAGAGCGTGACGGAGAAGGCGGGCAAGCTCTTCGTCGTCTCCCGCGTCGTCTACACCAACCAGCACGACGAGCTGCTGGCCACCAACGAGGAGACCCTGATCTACGTGGGAGCCGAATGAAGGCCGGCGACGCGCTCCCCGCGCTGGAGCGCACGATCCAGGCGGCCGACATGGTCGCGTACGCGGGCGCCACCTGGGACTGGCACAGGATGCACTACGACCTCGTCTATCTCAGGGACCGGGGGCTCCACCTCCCCGTGGTGGACGGCCAGATGCTGGGCGCGTTCCTCGCCGAGCAGGTCCAGGACTCGCTCGGTCCGGCCGCCCGGCTGCGGCGGCTGCGGTTCCGGCTCACGGCGAGGGTGTTCGCGGGGGAGACGGTCCGCGTCACCGGCGTGGTCACGGCCGTCGATGGAGAGCGGGTCACGATCGAGCAGTGGGCCGCGGTGGCGGACCGGGTGGCCGCCACCGGGGTCGCCGAGGTGGCGCTGTCCTCCTTTCCGGAGGCGTCCGTTGAATGAGAACGGCGACGTCGTCGGCGGCCGGATCGGTGGGCACCGCCCAGGAGAACAGGGCTCCGCGCAGGCAGGCGGGGAGGCGCGATGACGGGTGTCGCCATCGCCGGGGCGGCGGAGTCCGACCTCGGTGTCACGGGCAAGTCGATCCTGACACTCCAGGCGCAGGCCGTCACCCGGGCGCTCGCCGACGCCGGGCTCTCCCTCGCGGACGTGGACGGGCTCGCCACCTCGGGCGTGTCTCGTTTCTCCGCCACGCAGTTGGCCGACTATCTGGGCATCCAGCCCGTCTGGACGGAGTCCACCTTCGCCGGAGGCTGCGCCTTCGAGATGTACGTCGCGCGCGCGGCCCAGGCCATCGAAGCGGGGCAGTGCCGTACCGTGGTGATCTCCTACGGATCGAACCAGCGGTCGGCGCGGTCACGGTCACTGGCAGGCGTGATCGAGGATCACACGCCGGAGGCGCAGTTCGAAACGCCGTACGGCCCGCTTTATCCCTTCTCCTACTACGCGATGGCCGCGCAGCGTTATCTGCACTGCTACGGGGCCGGGCGCGAGTCGCTCGCCGAGGTCGCGGTCGCGGCGAGGGAGTGGGCGCTGCTGAACCCCAAGGCCTTCAGGTACGGCGCCGGACCGCTGACGGCCGATGACGTGCTGTCCGCTCCGATGGTGTCGTCGCCGCTGACGACCGCGGACGCCTGCCTGGTCACCGATGGGGGCGGCGCCGTCGTGGTGACCTCGCTGGAACGCGCGCGCGATCTACCCCGGCCACCGATCCGCGTCCTGGGGTACGGCGAGTGCGTCACCAACACCTCCATGACCTCCGGTGACGACCTGACCGTCACCGGCGCGGTCCGGTCGGGGCAGGCCGCGTTCGCGCGCTCGGAACTGACCGTCGCCGACGTGGACGTCGCCCAGATCTACGACTCCTTCACCATCACGGTGCTGCTCACCCTGGAGGGTCTGGGCTTCTGCGGCGCCGGTGAGGCGGGCGCGTTCGTCTCGGACGGCCGGATCCGGCCGGGAGGCGCGTTCCCGCTCAACACCAGTGGCGGCGGTCTGTCCTACAGCCACCCCGGCCAGTTCGGCCTGCTCCTGATCGTCGAGGCGGTCCGGCAACTGCGCGGTGAGTGCGGCCCGCGCCAGGTGGAAGGCGCCGAGGTCGCGCTGGCGCACGGGACCGGCGGCATCCTTTCCGCGCACGCCACCGTGCTGCTCGGGGTCGATCGATGAGCGTGTCCGATGAGGTGACGGAGGGCTTCTGGGCCGCCACGCGGGAGCGGCGGCTCGTCATCCAGAGTTGCCGGGCCTGCGGTCGCCGCCAGCACTACCCGCGCTGGCTCTGTACGGCCTGCGGAGGCGCGGAGCTGGAGTTCCTGCCGGTCTCCGGCCTCGGCGTCGTCGACTCCTTCACGGTCGTCCATCGCGCGCCGGCCCCCGGCCTGGCCCCGCCGTACGTCGTCGCCAGGGTCCGGCTGGCCGAGGGCCCGGTGATGCTCACGAACCTGGTCGGCGACGCCGACTGGGCCTGCGATCTGCCCGTCCGCGTCGACTGGCGGCCTCTGCCCGACGGCCGCCACCTCCCCGTTTTCCGGCCGATGAAGGACTGAACATTGGATTTCGAACTCTCCGAAGAGCAACGGCTGTTCCGCGACACGCTGCGCGAATTCGTCGACAAGGACGTACGCCCGGTGGCACGGGAATGGGAGGCGGCCGACCGCTATCCCACGGAGATCATCGACAGGATGAAGGACATGGGCCTGTTCGGGCTGACCGTGCCCGAGGAGTATGGCGGGCTGGGGGCGGACATGGTGTCCTTCGCTCTCGTCTTCGAAGAGATATCCAAGGGCTGGATGGGTGTGGCGGGGACGATCGGCTCTCACTCGCTGGCCTGCTGGCTGATCGCCAGGTACGGCACAGCCGAACAGCGCGCACGCTTCCTTCCCGACCTCGCCACCGGGGCGCGGCGCAGCGGTATCGGCCTGACCGAGCCGGGGGCGGGAAGTGACCTGCAGGGAATCACCACCACCGCGCGCCGGGACGGCGACTCCTACGTGATCAATGGCGCCAAGACGTGGATCACCAACGCGCGGCACGCCGACCCGCTGCCCGTCCTGGTCAAGACCGCCCAGACCACCCCGGCGCACCGCGGCATGTCGGTGATCCTCGTCGAGCGGGAAACCCCCGGCTTCACCGTTCTGCGTGACCTTCCCAAACTCGGCTACAAGGGCACCGAGTCGTGCGAGGTCCTGCTCGAGGACGTGCGCGTGCCAGCCGAGAACCTGCTCGGCGGCGTCGAGGGGCAGGGCATGAAGCAGGTGCTTTCCGGACTGGAGACCGGGCGGCTGAACGTCGCCGCCCGCGCGCTCGGCGTCGCCCAGGCCGCGTACGACGAGGCGCTGCACTACGCGGGTCAGCGTCGGGCATTCGGCCAGGCGATCCAGGACTTCCAGGCGGTCCAGCTCAAGCTCGCCGAACTGGCCATCAAGGTGCAGTCCGCCCGACTCCTGGTCTACTGGGCGGCGTCCCGCGCGGACGCGGGCGAACGGGTCGACCTGGAGTCCGGCATGGCGAAGGTCTTCGCCTCGGAAGCCGCCCAGGAATGCGCGCTCATCGCGATGCAGATCCACGGCGGCTACGGCTACTCCAAGGAGTTCGTCGTCGAGCGGCTCTACCGCGACGCGCCGCTCATGATGATCGGCGAGGGGACCAACGACATTCTGCGCATGGTGATCGCCAAGTCGCTGATCAGTGGAAAGGGGCGCGTCGGATGATCGCGCGCTCCTATCTGTACGTCCCGGGCAACGCACCCGGCAAGCTCGCCAAGGCGGCCGACCGGGCCGCCGACGCGCTCATCGTGGATCTGGAGGACGCCGTTCCGCAAGCCGGAAAGATCGCGGCCCGGGCGGCAGTAGCCGACTGGCTGTCGGATCTCGCCACCTCCGGTGGCCGGCCCCCCGGAGGCCCCGAGATCTGGGTCCGGATCAACCCCGGGGAGGCCGGGCACGCCGACGCCGACGCGATCGTCACGGCCGCGGGACAGGCGCTGACCGGCCTGTGTGTGGCGAAGACCGAGAACGCGGACGAGATCGAGGAGCTGGCCCGGCTGCTGGACGCGGCCGAACCGCGCTCTCGGCTCACACCCGGCTCGATCGGGCTGACGCCGCTGGTGGAGTCGGCGGCCGCCCTGTTCGCCGCCCCCGCGATCGCCCGCGCGCCCCGCGTCGTCCGCCTGCAGATGGGGGAGGCGGACCTGGCCGCCGATCTGGGGATCAGGCCCGGGCGGGATGCCACAGAGCTGCTGTGGGCCCGCTCGCAGGTGGTCGCGGCCAGCGCCGCCGCCGCCATCGCGCCGCCGGTGGCGCCGGTGAGCATCGAGACACGCGACCTGGACGCCCTCCGCGCGTCCACGCACGCCCTGGCGCGTCTCGGCTTCCTCGGCCGCGCCTGCGTCCATCCGGCCCAGATCCCGGTGGTCCACGAGGTGTTCACCCCGTCGCCTGAGACGGTCGCCGCGGCCAGGGAGGTGCTGGCGAGGTACCAGGAGTCGCTGGCCGCCGGGCTCGCGGTCTGCCTGGACGAGAACGGCCGGCTGATCGACGAGGCGGTCGTGCGGTCGGCGCGGCGCGTCATCGAGCTGGCCGAATGATCACGTATCTGGATCGGGACCTGCCCTGGCGCACGTTCACGATCCCCCAATCGGTGCCGGACGTGTCCCTGGCCGGGCTGTACACCGGCCCCGCCGGCTCCTTCCTGGTGCTCGTCCGTTTCCCGCCGGGCTGGGCACGTCCGGCACGTGGGCACTACACCTGCGACGAGGAGTTCGTCGTGCTCCAGGGCGAGATCGAGGTCTCCGGAACGCCCTTCCGCGCCGGCGCGCGCGGCTGGTTTCCGGCGGGTAGTGAGCGGTCGGACTCCCGTTCCGGCGGGGGAGCGCTCGCCCTGGCGTGGTTCTCCGGCCCCGCCGTATGGGTGGCGGGCGGCTGAACCCGGCCTGCGGCGGCTCACCTGATCCGTCCACACACCTTGGTCGCATCGAGAAAGTCTTCGAGGAGGTCCGAATGAGGAAACCCGCGGTTGCGGTGCTGGCTGCGGCCGTCGCTCTCGCGGCGTCCGGGTGCGCGGCCAAGGAGGCCGGAGGGACGCCCGTCATCGCGATCGGTTTGATCGGCCCGGTGACGGGGCCGCTCGCCGTGCTCGGCACGGGACAGCAGAACTCCCTGCAGATCGAGATCGACAAGATCAACGCAAGTGGCGGACTCGCCGGATCGCAGCTCAGACTCGTGGTCCGCGACTCCGGGCTCGACCCGGGGAAGGTGGTTCAGGCAGCCACCGAACTCGCCGGAGACGAGCAGGTCAAGTTCATTGTCGGCCCCTCTCTCACCTCCTTCTACAACGCGGCCAAGGAGACACTCGAACGCAACAAGAAGATCAACTGCCAGCCCGGCGTGGCGGCGGGATCGTTCGCCGACCTGAAGTACGGCTTCCGTGCCCAGGACAGCACCGAGATCGACATCGCCAAGGCGCTGGAGCTGCTCAAAAGCGAAGGGGGCAAGACCTTCGGCCTGATCTACGAGAACGACGACACCGGCAAAGCGGTGGACGCCCTGCTCGCCAGACAGCGGAACGGCATGACCTACCTCGGCTTCCAGACGTCGCGCCCGGACGACCAGAGCCACGCCGCGTACGTGGAGAAACTCAAGAACGCCGACGCGATCTTCTTCTCCAACAACGTGGGCGGGGCCAAGACGATCGCCGCAGCGGGCGCGGCCGGATACCGGGGGCGGCTCATCGGGGCCGGCTCGGGCGCGCAGAACATCGCTTTCGTGGAGGGCGCGGGAGACGCGGCCAAAGGCGTGGTCTTCGAGATGCCCAACTACCAGTACCCGACGCGTGATCGGGCCTCCTGGGAGCCCGGATACCGAGCTCACATCGAGGCCGTGGAGAAGCGGTTCGGTGTCAACGTCGGCCCGAGAACCGGAGCACGGTCGCCCAAGGGAACGGCCATGGCCGCTGACTGCCTCTACGCCTACGCCGCGGCGGTCAAGGCCGCGGGCGGCACCGATCCGGACACGGTGGCCGCGGCCATGGAGAAACTCGATCTCCCGGCTGACGCGACACCGTCGGGCAACTCCGTCACGCCTGGCACGGCGCATGAGTTCTACGACGCCGCCGACGTCCGGATCTACCAGTGGGACAAGGACGAGCAGGGCTGGTTCACCCGTGAGCTCAGGGTGGCCCCCTGACATGCGCGTGTTCGCACCATCCGCCGGGGAGCGCGGCCGATGACCACGCAGACGTGGATCGACGGGCTGTTCGCGGGAGCGGTCTACGCTCTCGTGGCTCTGGGTCTGACCATCACCTTCCAGCCCACCCGGGTGATGAACTTCGCTCAGGGGGAGGCGCTGGTCCTCGGCGCGGCCGTCGGCTACCAGGCGATCAGCCTCGGCAGGCTGAGCTGGCCGGTCGCGCTCCTCCTCGCGGTCGTGCTGGGCGCCCTGATGGGGGTGGCGACGGAACGCATGACCATGCTGCCGATGCGGTTGTCCGGCTCCCGGTTCGGATGGATCGTGGCCGCACTCGCCGTGGCACTGATCGCGCAGTCGCTGTTCACGCTGAACTACAGCGATGTCGACGCGCTTCGCCCACCGCCGTTCGCGGAAGGCGGCCTGGAGGTCGGCGGCGGCCGGATCGCGTGGCAGGTGTCGCTCACCATCGGGATCGCTCTGGCGGTGACGGCCGCCTACGACGCGTTCCTGCGGCACAGCCTGTACGGCAGGGCGCTCCGCGCCGCCTCGCACAGTCCCGGCACCGCCGTGCTGATGGGCATCCCGGTGCAGCGGATCGTGGTGCTCAGCTTCGTCATCTCCACCGCGGTCACGGCACTCGTCGGGCTGCTGGCGGCGCCCGTGCTGTTCATCGCTCCCACCGCGGGGCTGATGTTCACCATCAAGGGCTTCACCGCGGCGGTCATCGGCGGTGTCGGGTCACCGCGCGGCGCGCTGACGGGCGGACTGATCGTCGGCTTTCTCGATTCCGTCGTACGCGCCGAGATCAACGCGACGGCCGGCAACCTCGTGGTCTTCGGGCTGCTCGCGCTGATCCTCGTGGTCTTCCCGGCCGGTCTGTTCGGCAAGCCGATGGAGGCGCACTAGCCGGGGGAGGGGCGTCATCTCGGGCACGGCGAGCCCGGGCGCGACGAAGTCCTAAACGCGCAGAATCCGCTCGGCGGCGTCGCAGGCGTACGAGATGACGTCCGCGGGCGGGTCGCCCGCGTCGATCCTGCGGGTGCAGGCGTCCACGACGGCCTGGACGACCGCTGTCGTCAGCTCGGGCCGGCCGATTCCCAGCTCGGCGACGATCTGGTCGAGGGTCGTGGTGAGGCACGAGTGCATTTCGCGCACACGTTGCCTCGCCGACGACGACAGCGAACCGCGAGACAGCGACGTCCGCCAGCCGTGCGAGCCGGAAGCCGCCTGCTCCAGGTTCGACCGTACATAGGCGACGGCCTTGGCGTGCGGGTTCGTCTCCGCGGCCACCGCCTGGGCCACCGCCTCGACCCACGCGGGGAACTCCCTCATCACGACGATCTCGACGAGATCGTCGATGGAGTCGAAATACCGGTAGAGGCTGTTGCGCGCGATCCCCGCCCGCGCGCTGACCGCGCCTGCGGTCAGCGCCTCGATCCCTCCCTCAGCCATGATCGCCTCTGCGGCGTCGATCAGCTTTTCGAGCCGCTGGGCTCGGTGTTCACGGAGACTCCCCGCGTCGATCCTCGGCATCTTCCCCTCGTTTCGGTGACCGATGGGCACCCGATTCGCGCCCCTCGGATATGGCTTGCTACCTTCGACGAGTCTTAGAGACACCCCTGTCGCAAAGAGTGGCCGTCGTTGATGAGGACTCCACGAATGTACTCCGCCTTTCTGCGAGGCTTTCTGGCATCGCGAACCCGGGCCCTGATCACCGTCCTGCTATGGGTGGTCCTCGCCGGGGCCCTGGCACAGGTCGCGCCCGACCTGAAGTCGGTCGAGGACAGCGCCTCGGCCAACCTTCCTCCCGCCACCGCCGACTCCATGCGGGCACGGGAGCTGACCCGGTCGGCCTTCCCCGACCAGACCGCCACCCCCGCGATCATCGTGGTCCGCGGTCCCGATGGCGACCGTACGGCTACTGAGCAGGCCGTCCGGCGCATCACCGCCACCCTGTCCGGACCTGACCGCCCCAAGAACGTGCTCGACGTCATCTCCTCGGCGCGAGACGCCGGCTCTCCGGCGGGGACCGGCGCCCCGGAGGCGTCGGGCCCGCCGCCGGACGCGGGATCGTCGCAGGGGCTGGTATCGCCGGACGGCCGGACTCAGATGATCATCGTCCCCCTCGGGGGGGGACCCGTCCGAAACGTCCTTCCGCGACGCCGTCGACGTGCTGCGCTCCGTCGCCACCACCCAGGCCGGCGCCGCGGAGGCCGCCGTGACCGGGCCCGCGGGCATCGTCACGGACACCGTCAGCGTGTTCGGCAGGGGTGACAAGATCCTGCTGCTGGCCACGGTCCTTCTCGTCCTGGTCATCCTGCTCGCCATCTACCGCTCGCCGGTCATGGCGCTCCTCCCGTTGCTGGCGGTCGGGCTGGCCATGCGCGTGGCCGAGACGCTGGGCGCTCTCATGGCCGATGCCGGATGGTTCGACATCAGCTCGCAGACCGCGTCGATCATGACCGTCCTGCTCTTCGGAGTCGGTACCGACTACGCCCTCGTCATCACCGCCAGGTACCGCGAGGCGCTGCTGGATGAGTCCGACAGGTACCGCGCCATGCAGACCGCGATGCGCGCGGTCGGCGAGACCGTGTGGGCCAGCGCCTCGACCATCGTGCTGGCGATGTTCGCGCTGCTGGTCGCGGTCTCGCCCGCGCTACGCGGCTTCGGGCCGTATCTCGCGCTCGGCGTCGCGGTCATGGCCGTGGTCGCGTTCACGTTCATCCCCGCCCTGGTCCTGCTCTTCGGGCGCGCCGTGTTCTGGCCGGGCGGTCTGCGAAAGGCCGCGGAGCGCAGCCAAGACGGCCGGGTTTGGCACAGGGTCGCCGACCTCGTCACCAGGGCCCCCGTCAAGGTCATCGGCGTGGTGGTCGCGATCCTGGCGGTCATGGGCGTCGGCCTGGTGGGATACCAGGAGAGCTTCAACTTCGTCAGCGGGTTCCGGGTCGACACCCAGTCCGCGCGCGGCCAGGCGCTGGTGGCCGAGGCGTTCGGTCCGGGCGAGACAGCCCCCACCACCGTCCTCATCCGAAATGGCACGGACCTGCGGACGTCGGACGCGCCCGCACGCGTCGCGGGCTCCCTCTCGGAACTCGGCGGTGTGGCCAGAGTGGACGCGCGCCCCCGGCTCAGCGGTGACGGCCGGACACTGTCACTCCGGGTCGTGCTGGACAAGGACCCGTACAGCTCGGAGGCGCTCGACGCGATCGGCCCGCTGCGGTCGGCCGCGCAGGCCGCCGCCGAGCGGGCCGGGATCCACGAGCCGCGGATCCTCGTCGGCGGTGAGACCGCGCAGACGGCGGACATCCGGTCCGCGCTCGACCGCGACATGATCTACATCATCGCGCTGGTGCTGGTCATCGTCGCGGTCATCCTGGCGCTGCTGTTGGGCTCGGTGCTCGCGCCGGTCTACCTGGTGGGGACACTGGTCGTGCCATTCGTCGCCACGCTCGGCGCGACGACCTTCTTCACACTCACGGTGCTCGGGGACGACGGCATCGGCAACAGGGTCACCGCCTACATCTTCGTCTTCCTGGTCGCTCTCGGCGTCGACTACAGCATCTTCATCATGAGCCGCTTCAAGCAGGAGTCGCGCACCAGCCCGCCGGTCGAGGCCATCCGCGTGGCGATCGAACGCACCGGAGGCGTCGTGTCGTCCGCGGGGCTGATCCTGGCCGCGACGTTCGCGGTCCTGATGACCCAGCCGATCCGCGAGCTGTTCCAGTTCGGGTTCGCGATGGCGTTCGGGATCCTGCTCGACACGTTCGTCATCCGCCCGCTCCTGGTGCCCGCCATCGTGCGCCTGCTGGGGGACAAGGCGTTGTGGCCGATGCGCATGCGACGCGACACGGCCTCCGTGCCGGTCGCCTCCGGGGTGCTTTGACGCCCGCGCTCGCCCGATCAGGTGGCGTGCTCTCGTTTCGCCGACCGTTGTCTTCAGAGGTGAGCAGGGGGGTCCGTCCCATCGGGGGCGTCCTCCGATGGGACGGACCGCCCACAGGCGCGGAACAGGTGCGCCCGCTGAGGGCCGTCATTTCCTCTCGGTCTCGGCGTAGCCCATCTGCGCCGACAGCCGGCCGGTCGCTTCGAGCAGGGCCTCGGCGCACTGCTGCGCCTCGCCCCGGAACCGCTCCAGCGGGCCGCAGACGCTGATGACACCGGCGGGCCTGCCGTGGTGGTCGAAGATGGGCGCGGCGACCGAGGCCGACCCCGGCTGGCGCTCGGCATTCGACTTCGCGAATCCGCGACGCCGGATCGCCGCGATGTCCTTGCGCAGCACGTCCTCATGCACCAACGTGCGCTCGGTCAGCCGGGTCAGCGGGACCGTTCTGAAGTAGGCGTCGATCTCTTCGTCGGACAGGAAGGCGAGGAACGCCTTGGACGAGGCGCCGGCGTGGAGGGGATAGGGGACGCCGAGGGAGACAGACATGATCACTTCGCGGCTCGGCGTCACCTGGTCCACGTAGACCCTGGTCATTCCGGTCCGGATCGACAACGTCGCGGTTTCGGACAGCGACCTCGACAGGGTGACCAGCTCGGGCGCCGCCACCCTGCGCACGTCCAGCCTGTCGAGATAGGCCAGCCCGAGCCGCATGGCCGTCAGCCCGAGGGAGTAGCGCCGGGTGTCCTCGTCCAGGTCGATCAGCCCCCGCAGCCGCAGCGAGGCCAGAATCCGGTGAACCGCGGCCTTGGACAGCCCGAGTTTCTCCGCGATCTCGGTGACGCCCAGCGTGACGGAGCCCGGCTCGGCGAAGAGCACGAGCACGTCCGCGGCACGCTCGACGGTCGCGACCGTCTGGCTCGAGGCTTCAGGCGTACGACGGCGCAACGGCTTGGCTGTTTCCATGGACGAGGCCCCTCAGTTAGCGATGACGGCACCCCCTAATCGCGGGAGAACCCCACGGGCACGGGCGTGTCGGTGACGATCCTTGTGTCGAGGAAATCCCACCACGATTCCTGGGACACCCGCTCCGTCTCCCATGATGCATCGGACTTCAGTTCGGCCAGCGCCGCCCGGTAGGCGCCCCAGGCCGCCTCGTCCTCGAAGGCCGCCCAGTTCTCCAGCACGTAGACGTCACCGACGACGCTGTAGTACCAGTGGAGCTCCTTGACCATCGGCAGGTCGCGGTAGAACCAGCTCTCCCGCTGTTCCAGCCACTTCCAGAATCCCTTCATGTCGCGCCGGGCGCTCTCGGTGAGCCGCATCCGGTAGACGAGGTAGATCATTTCTCCTCCTGCGTCGTGTCCGGCCGGGCGGCGGCGGACGTTCCGCCGCGCGCGGGCCTGGTCAGGTGATCGCGCCGGGCCGCTCCGCTACATGCCGTCGCCGTCCCAGCGGCCACGGGAGCGGCTCCGGACGGGAAGGGTGGAGATGATCGGTGCGGGAATGGGATCGCCCTGCTTCCAGGGACGGCCCTGGCCCCAGTTGTGCGCGACCGCGCCGGTTCGCTCGTCCCGGTGCTCCAGCGAGCCGGCCTCGGCGCCCCAGTCGGCCGTCACGCCGTGGTCGTGCCCATGGTCGTGCCCGTCGTTGTGATCGTGACTGTGGCCGTGGCCGCCCTGGAGCTGGGCCGCGTCCAATGCCTTGGCGATCGCGACCAGGCCCTTGTCCGTGCCATGCCCGTGCGGGACGTAGTCGACGTCCTGCGCGCCCGTCTCCCGCTGGAACCGCACGGATGCGGCGAGGTCGGCCAGGTCGCGCTCGCTGCGGCGGATCGAGCCCTTCCCGAGGTCGTGCGACGACTGCGACCAGCGCATCCGGGTGCCCCCGGGCCCGTAGTTGACCGCCTCGCCGCCCCAGCGGATCCACTCGTTCTGGGTGTACCAGTTGAACAGTTCGCCGTCGGAGCGCAGCAGCATGGTCATGCCGCCCTCCATGGTGGTGAAGTGGCCGTGCTTCACCCGGGCCGGGCGGAAGAAGTAGCTGCCCTGGTCCAGGGTGCCGAAGCTGTACTCCATGCGGCCCTGGGTCGTGTAGGCCTCCTCGTAACAGGGGTGGTGGGCCAGACGGTGGTCGGTCCAGCCCTCCTGGCAGTACACCAGGCGGGTGTAGAAGCCGGTGATCGGGTCGACGTGCAGATATTTGATGAACAGCCCCGGCATGGGGCCGGGGTTGGGCACAGCGTCCCAGGTCATGGCCTCGGTGTCGACGACGATGACGTCCTCACGCGCGTCGGCCCAGCGGGGCGCGTCGAGGCTGTCCACGGGGTCGAAGCCGGCGTCGCCGTACTCGCGGTAGTGCAGGATCCGCGTGCCCTCGGCGAACGTGATCGCGTCGGTGGGCACGCCCTTGGGCGCGTGGACGTAACCGCCCTTGCCGATCTCACGCCCGCCGTACGTCATGGAGCCTTCGAGCACGTAGTACTCGGTGTCGGCGTGGTGGATCCCCGGCCCGCGACCCCAATCGGTGTGGAAGTCGACCCGGAGCGAGGAGGAGCCGTCCTCCTCGTCCACCGAGAGCCGGCGCTCGCTGGCTCGCCCCTCGCCGCCGACGAGCTCGGCGGCGTGCCAGACGTAGTCGTCATCGTGGATCAGTTCAACGTGCGGGCGCATTCAGGCATCCTTTCTGAGCTCCCGTTTCAGCACCTTCCCGGCGCTGTTGCGCGGCAGTTGCGGTACGAAGCGGATGGCTTTGGGGATCTTGTATCCGGCGAGGCGGAGGCGAAGGTGGGACTCGATCTCATTCGCCGAGGTCACGCCGACCACGTAGGCGACGACCCGCTCGCCCCAGGTCTCGTCGCGCTCGCCGACGACGGCGGACTCGACGACGCCGGGGCAGCCGTCGATCGCGATCTCGACATCGCGCGGGTAGACGTTGACGCCGCCGGTGATGATCAGATCTTTCTTGCGGTCGACGATCCTGATGAATCCCTCGTCGTCGCTGACGGCGATGTCGCCGCTGGTGAGGAAACCGTCCTCGGTCATGCAGGCCCGCGTCGCCTCGGGATCGCGCAGGTAGCCGTTCATCAGGTACGGCGAGCGGCTGAACAGCTCACCCGGGCTCCCGGCCGGTACGGGGGCGCCGATGTCGTCCACGATCCTGACTTCGGTCATGAACCACGCATGGCCGACGGACCCGGCTTTGCGCCTGGCCTCGGCCGGGCGGAGGTTCGTGACGATCCCCGCCTCGGTCGAGCCGTACAGCTCGTGCACGCCCACGGCGGGAAACGTGTCGAGCACCCATTCCTTCAATGGGATCGGCAGCGCGGCGGCGTTGAAGAACAGGGTGTCGAGGCTGCTCAGGTCGTGCCGGCGCGGGGCGAGGTCGCCGAGCGCGCGGATCGTCTGGGCGTGGGTCGGCACCATGAAGACCGACTGGGCCCGGTCCTTCTCGATCATCGCGAGCAGTCGTTCCGGATCCCACGAGCGGAGCATGGACACCGTGCCCCCCGTGTGGATCGCGCCGTAGCCGAACGCGAACCCCGCCCCGTGATACATCGGCGCGACCGCGATCGAGCGGCGTCCCGGCCCCAGTCCCCATTCCAGGGCCGAGGCGTAGAAGGTGAGCGCACGGGAGCGGTGACTGATCAGGACGCCCTTCGGGTTGCCGGTCGTCCCCGAGGTGTAGGCGACGCAGAACGGGTCGTTCTCGCTCACCGAGACGCGGGGGTCGCGACTCGGAGCGCCGGCCAGGGCGGCCTCGTAGGATCCGCCGTCACCTGTGACCAGCACGATCTCCAGCGCGCCGGCGACGGCGCCCGCCCGGTCGCCGAGCGCCTCGTCCACGATCAATGCCCGGGCCCGGGAGTGTTCGACGATGAACGCGATCTCCGGTGGGGTCAGGCGCGGATTGAGCGGGACCATCACGAGGCCGGCCTTGGCCAGGCCCGCCGCCGCCTCCGGGTACTCGAGCTGATTGGCCAGCAGGAGGGCCACCGTGTCTCCGGGGATCAGGCCGGAGGAGAGCAACGCGTTCGCCAGGCGGCTCGACCGGTCGTGGAGCGCCGCGTAGCTGAGCCGCCTGTCACCGTCGATGACCGCGATGGCCGCGGGAGCGGTGGTGGCGAACTCGCGCACGCCGCTCGCGATCGACAGTTGGGCTCTCATGCCAAGACGCGCTTCTCATTGATCAGGGTGCGCTGGATGCACGTACCGCCCTTGATCCACTGCCACACGCGGTTCCGGGTGTTCCCGTCCTCGCTCAGCACGATCAGCTCGAACAGCCGAAGGCCGGCCCCCAGCTCCTTGTAGATCCACGAAAGGTAGATCGCGCTGTCGTCGACCCCCCAGAACTCACCCTTGATCCGCTCGGTGTCGAAGGCGCAGCGGCCTCCCCCCAGGTACGTGCCCGGGAAACGGTGTTCCTCGGTCTTGCCGTCGTCCCACGTGTAGACGTTGGTCTGGTGGTAGTCCCACTCCCCGTCTTCGGGAAACGCACAGGTGAGCCGGGAACGATGCGAGTCGATGATCTTCCCGTCGGGGTCGACGTAGGTGTAGGTGCCCTCCCACACGCCTTCGTGCCGGGCGAGCAGTGGCATTTCTTCTTTGATGCCCATGCTGTGATGACCCTTTCCGTAGTTAGGAGAGGCCGACTCCGACGAGGCTCCCGATGCCGAAGGTGGCTGCCGCGGCGATTCCGCCCAGCAGCAACTGGCGTCCGGCCCCCAGCCACCAGGGACGCGCGGTCAGCCGGGCGACGGTCGCGCCGAGGGCGAGCAGGCCGAGCATGCTGATCAGCCCGGTCACGACCAGCCCGGTCACGCCGAGCATGAACGGCAGCACCGGGATGATCGCCCCCAAGGCGAAGGCGATGAAGGAGGAGATCGCGGCGACGTAGGGCGAGGGCAGGTCGTCGGGATCGACGCCCAGCTCCTCGCGGACGTGCACGCGCCATGCCAGTTCGGGCTGCTCGGTGAGCTGTGTGGCGACCAGCGCGGCGGTGCCCGCGTCCAGGCCGCGCGCCTCGTAGAGGGCGGTGAGTTCGGCGAGCTCGCCCTCGGGGTTGCGCCGGAGTTCGGCCTTCTCGATGTCGATCTCGGCCCGCATGAGTTCGGCCTGGGAGGTCACCGAGGTGTACTCGCCCGCGGCCATGGCGCAGGCGCCGGCCGCCAGCCCGGCCAGCCCGGTCATCACCACGATCGCGTTGGGGGCGCCGCCGCCCACCACGCCGCTGATGAGGGCGAAATTGGAGACCAATCCGTCCATCGCGCCGAACACGGCGGGTCGCAGCCACCCTCCGGTGACGTCGCGATGGTGCTGGTGTTTTTCGACCGAGGGAAGGGCCACGTCCGTGCTCATATGCGTCCTTTCCGCCTGCCGCCTCGAGGAAGGGAGGCCGGAGCTCGTCGGAGGTGGTTCGGGAAATCGGTAAGCCGTCAACCCTTGTTTTGTGACACTATGTCGTGAAACGCTGTTCCGCAAGTGACTCGGGGACGTCGATCGGAATCGCTCGGCACCACAAGGGAGGCGCTTATGCTCCGGAACCGCTCACCGCGTACGTGGCTGGTCGCACTGGCCGTCACGTTCGCCGTCACCCTCCCGCTCGCCATGGGGACCGCGACCGCGGCGGCCAAGCCGAAGCTGACGGCGAGCCAGACCACCGACCTCACGTCCGGAACCGAGATCACGGTGACCGGAACGGGGTTCACTCCGAAGGCCACGCTGTTCGTCGCCCTCTGCGACACGGCGCAGCCCCCGGGAAAGGCCTGTGACACAGGAAACTTCGCCCGGGTGAAAACGGACGGCGAGGGCAGGCTCGAGACCACGATGACGCCGGTCGCCGTCTTCGGCGGCACGGACTGCACCGTCACGACCTGCGCCCTCATGACGAACGACCCCGCCAACCCGCGGGACGTCACCGACTTCACGCAGTTGCCGCTCACGTTCGCGGCCGCATCGAGCCCGGCCCCGTCCGCCGCTCCGGTCGAGTCGGCCGCGTCCGGCGGCACCTCGGCCCCTGCCGCGTCGTCGGCCGCTTCATCGGCCACGTCCGATGAGGACGCCGGGCCTTCCGTACTCATCATCGTGATCACCGTCATCGTGATCCTCGTCCTGGCCGCCGCGGTCGTCCTGTTCGTACGGCGCCGCGGAGCCGAGAAGTGAACGGCATGCTCTGAGCGGTGCCGAGCGCCGAGGAAGGTGAGGGCGGGCCGGCGGACAGCGGCCCGCCCTCACCTGTGGGCGGGTATCTCGCCGTCTCGCAGACACGCGCTCGTCCTGTCGCCGATGTCGAGCAGCTGCGGAATCTGCTTCCGGCAAGCGTCGGTCACGTAGGGGCAGCGGGGATGGAACGCGCATCCGGGGGGCGGATGGACGGCCGAGGGAACCTCTCCTGTGATCGCGGTCAGTCCCCGGCGGGCGGGGTCGGGAACCGGGATGGCGGCCAGCAGCGTGCGCGTGTAGGGATGGTGCGGCGCCGAGAAGATCGCCTCCGCGGGTCCGTGCTCGACGATCCTGCCCAGATACATGACCGCGACGTGGGTGGCGAGGTGCCGGGCTATGTCGAGCTCGTGGGTGATGAGCACATAACTCAGGCCGAGCGAGGCCCGCAGGTCCAGCAGCAGGTTGATCACGGTCGCCTTGACACCCACGTCCAGGCTGGCTGTCGGTTCGTCCAGGACGATCACGCGAGGCTGGGCGGCGAGAGCCCTGGCCACGGTGACGCGCTGCAACTCCCCGCCGCTCACCCCGTTCGGACGGCGGGCCGCGTAGTGCGCGGGCAGGCCGACCTGTTCCAGCAACTCGGCCACGCGCGCCTTCCGCTCGGCGGAGGACGAGCACAGGCCGTGCACGGCGAGAGGCTGGCCGACGCTGTGGCCGATGGTCTTGCGCGGGTTCAGCGCCGACCAGGGATTCTGCGCGACGAACTGCACGTGGCGCCGCGTCGCCCGGTCCATCCGCGCGCGTACCGGAGTGCCTTCGACACGTACGGTGCCCATCGTGGGGGTGATCAGGCCGACAGCGAGCCGGGCGACCGTCGACTTGCCGCAGCCGGACTCGCCGACGATGGCGAGCGTCTCTCCGGGTTGGAGACGCAGGGAGACGTTCTCGACCGCGTGGACGGTCTGGCCTCGTCCGAGGGGGAAGCGCTGGGTGATGTGGTCGAGTTCGAGCAGCGGCGTCATCGAATCTCCTTAAGCGTGGAGACCTCCGCCTTCAGGCGGGGGAGGAAACGCGGCACGATGCCGCGCGGTGGATGCGAACAAACGTGCGATGGCGAAGCTGATCGCGTGGTAGAACGTGAGGTGTGACGCAGGTGGTGAAGCGGGCCTACAAGTTCCGCTTCTATCCGACCTCCGAGCAGGCTGAAGGGCTTGCCCGGACGTTCGGCTGTGTACGTCTCGTCTACAACAAGGCATTGGAGGAGCGGACCCGCACTTACACGATGGCAGGTCGACGCGTTTCCTATGGGGAGTCGTCGGCCGCGCTCACCGCGTGGAAACGCACCGAGGAATTCGCGTTCCTGAATGAGGTGTCGTCTGTGCCGTTGCAGCAGGCCTTGCGGCATCTGCAGGCGGCGTTTGCGCACTTTTTCGCCAAGCGGGCCAGGTACCCGACCTTCAAGTCCCGTAAGAAGTCCCGGTTGAGCGCGGAGTACACCCGTTCGGCGTTCCGCTGGCGGGACGGGGCGCTGACGTTGGCGAAGATGGACGGCCCGTTGGACATCGTGTGGTCGCGCCGGTTGCCGGAGGGGGCGGAGCCGTCCACGGTCACGGTGTCCCGGGATGCGGCCGGGCGCTGGTTCGTGTCGATCCTGGTCGAGGAGAGGATCGCACCGCTGGACCCGGCCGGGGATGTGGTGGGAGTGGATGCGGGGATCACCGCCCTGCTCACCTTGTCCCGGCCGATCGACGGGCTGAGCGATGAAGTCGGCAAGGTCGCCAACCCTCGGCATGAGCGGGCCGACCGCAGGCGGCTGGCCAAAGCCCAGCGGGCGTTGTCCCGTAAGGCCAAGGGCAGTAACAACCGGGCCAAGGCCAGGGTGAAGGTGGCTCGTGTGTATGCGCGGGTCACTGATCGCCGCCAGGACTTTTTGCACAAGGTCACCACACGGCTTGTTCGCGAGAACCAAGTGATCGCCGTGGAGGACCTGACCATCCGAAACATGCTCAAGAACCGCTCGCTCGCCCGCGCCGTATCCGACGCATCGTGGCGGGAACTGCGCTCGATGCTGGAGTACAAAGCCGAGTGGTACGGGCGGGAGCTGGTCGTGATCGATCGCTGGTTCCCCTCCTCGAAGCTGTGCTCGGCGTGCGGGGTCGTGCAGGAGTCGATGCCGCTGAACGTTCGGTCGTGGGTGTGCGCTTGCGGCGCGGTCCATGATCGGGATGTGAACGCGGCCAGGAACGTCCTCGCCGCCGGGCTGGCGGAGAGGTGAAACGCCTGTGGAGCTGGTGTAAGACCTCAACGGATATTTCTCCGAGCGGGCGACCGGCGGTGAAGCAGGAAGGCCGACTTGTGAGGGTCGGAATCCCCTTCCTTCAGGGAGGGGAGGAAGTCAATCTTTCTCCTCTGCGCGATGGCAGCGAACCACGTCCGCTCCGGTGATGATCGGCCGCGGATCCTCTTCGTGGCAACGGGCGAAGGCGACGGGACAGCGAGAGGCGAACGCGCACCCCGTGGAGCGGCCGCTGACATCGCGGTGGACATCACCGGGAATCGTGCCCAGCCGCTGTCCCGGCCGGGTACGGCCGGGCAACGCGGCCAGCAGCGCCTGGGTGTAGGGGTGGCGGGGGGCGTTGAAGATCTGGTCGACGGTGCCCGACTCGACGAGCCGCCCGCTGTACATCACCCCGATCCTGTCGCAGATCTGGGCCACGACCGCGAGGTCGTGGGTGACGTAGAGCATCGCCAGCCCGAGCCGGTCACGCAGGTCGAGCAGCAGGCGGAGCACCTGGGCCTGCACGGTGGCGTCCAGCGTGGTGGTCGGCTCGTCGGCGATGAGCAGATCGGGCTTCCTGGCCAGCGCGGCGAGCACGACGAGCAGTCGCTGGAGCTGTCCGCCGGAGAACCGGTGCGGGTAGTCGCGCGGCCGATCGATCACGGCCTTCAGGCCGACCTGGCCGAGCAGGTCCGCGAGGTCGGACCCGTCGTGATACCAGCGAAGCTGGCGCAGCACGGGGGAGGAAGGGCTGAGCGAGGTCATGGGCCGCTGCGGCACCAGGCCGATGCGGGAGGCCCGGATCCGCCGCATCTCCTCGTACGACAGCTCGCTCAACTCCCGGCCGTCGAAGCGCATCTCGGCGGCACGGACCCGCGCGCCGGCCGGGAGCACGTTCGTGATCGCCGAGCACAGGGTGGTCTTCCCGCTGCCGGATTCTCCGACCAGGCCGAGGATCTCCCCCCTGCGCAGAGTCAGGGAGACACCCTGTACGGCCGGCCGTCCCGCGTAGTCGACGTGCAGGTCCGCGATGGTCAGCAGGTCAGCCACCGCCGTTCCCCCTGGGGCGCAGGCTCGGGGTGCCCAGCCTGCTGATTCGCATCCGGCCGGGATCCAGCGGGCTGACGCTCGTACGTTGTCCCACGATGATCTTCGGATAGACGGGCGGGAACATCACCGCGTCCTCGGTCAGGGCCGCGTTGACCTGCTTGAGCAGCACGTCGCGCTCTGCCTGATCGGTGGTCGCCCACACGCGGTCGAGCGCGGTGTCGACGGCGGCGTTCTCATAGCCGCAGGACAGAACGCCCTTGGACTGGGCCGGTGAGAGGGCCAGATAGTTGGCGTCGCCGCTGGTGAAGCCGCTCGAGAAGCGATTCATGGTCATCTGATAGGCGCCCGAGATCCAGCGCTGCGCCCAGGGCCCGCCCTGCAGAACCTCCAGCTTCACGGCGATGCCCGCCTGCGCCCAGCCCTGCATGAGGACCTGCGCGATGTCCTCCATGACCTGCCCGGCGCTGATCGTCAGAGTGAAGGAGGGGCTCCTGATCCCGCGCAGGAGCTCGCGTGCCCGGGCCAGGTCGGGCTGGGCCGGAAAGACCCGCAGACCGGGGTCGTATCCGCGTTCGGCGGGACCGATGGGGCCCTGGCCGAGGACCGCCGCCCCGCCGAAGACCTTCTCGTTCACCCCTTGACGGTCGGACGCGTAGGCCACCGCACGACGGAAGTTCACGTCGTCGAAGGGAGGATCCCCGACCTTGACGTACGTGAGGATGTCGATCGGTGCGTCCACCCGGTGGACGGTGACCTGCGGTTGGCCGGTGAGCAGTGTCAACGCCGCCACGGGCAACTCGGTGACGATGTCCACGTTGCCCGCGCGCAGGTTCACCGCGCGGGTGGAGCCGTCCGGAATGATCGTGAACTCCATCCGGGCGTAGGCCGGCTTCGGGCCGTGATATCCGTGATAGGCCGCCATGGAGTAGCCCAGCCCGGCCGATACCTTCTCCAGCTTGTACGGCCCGGTGCCCATCATCGTGTCCTTGCGGTCGGCGAAGGCCTTGTGCGTGATCGGCAGGTTGGTCAGATGGGAGTGGAGCAGGCCGTACGGGCGCTTGAGCTTGATCTCGACGGTGTGCGGGTCGACGGCGCGGGCACCCGAGTAGTAGCCGAGGAAGTAGACGACCCACTCGCTGCCGCTGGCGAACGCGGCCACGTGGTCGAGCGAGGCCACGACGTGCTCGGCGGTGAAGGGGTCGCCGTTGTGGAACGTCACCCCCTGTTTGAGCGGGATGGTCCAGGTGAGCCCGTCGCCGGAGACCGTGGGCGCCGCCGCGGCGAGCAGGGGTACCGGCGCGAGCCGCGCGTCGTAGTCGTAGAGCGTCTCCATCACCGGTTCGGCGATCCATCGGGTGACTTCACTGCCGGAGTCGAGGGGGTTGAGGTTGCTCGGGCCCGCGGCGACACCGATCCTTAGCGTGTCGCCGCCGGTGGGGGCACCGGTCGAGCAGGCCGCGGCCAGCGACACGGCGGGCAGTAACCCGAGGAAACGTCGCCGGGTCCAGGAAGGAGGAGGGTTCATCACATCTCCTTGAGCGTGGAGCGCCCGCTGAGGGAGTCGGACAGGGCGTCGCCGAGCAGGTTGAAGCCGAGGATCCCGGCGAGCATGATCGCGCCGGGCAGGACCGAGTACCACCAGATCCCGGCGGGCAGATAGCCGGTGCCGCCGCCGGTGAGGTTGCCGAGTGTCGCCTGCGGGAGCTGGATGCCCAGCCCGAGGAAGCCGAGCCCGCCCTCGGCGAAGATCGCCAGAGCCATCGCGAGGAACGCCTGGACCACCATGGCCGGCGCGACGTTGGGCAGCAGCTCACCGAAGAGGATCCGGACGCGCGGCACACCCACCACCCGCAGCGCGGACACGTAGTCCTGGCCGGTCTCCGCCAGGGTCGCGGCCCGCGCCACACGCGCGAAGTAGGGGACGAACGCCACGCCGAGCAGCAGCACGACCTTGGTGGTCATGGTGATCGTGATCGGGCCCAGATGCGCCGTGGCGGTCCCGCTGAGCCCGATGACGAACATCGCCAGCACGAACATCGGCAGCGCTTGGATGATCTCCAGCACCCTCATGATCAGATCGTCGAGGAGGCGGCCGCCGTGATAGCCGGCGACGATCCCCAGCGGCAGGGCGAACAGCAGGCCCAGCGTCACGGCGGCCAGGCTGACCATCAGCGACACCTGGGTGCCCGCCGCGGTGCGGGCGAGCAGGTCGCGGCCGAGCTGGTCGGTGCCGAACGGGTGCGCCAGGCTCGGGGCGGCCAGCATATCGGGGCCGGTCGCGTTCGGGTCGCCGGTGATCAACGGTCCCAGCAGGGCCAGCAGGCAGAACAGCCCGGCGCAGCCCAGGCCGAACCAGGTCAGCCCGTCACGAGGGCGGAACCGCAGGGGACGCGGGGCCGGAGCGACGGCGCTCACCTGGGCTTCCCCCCTTTCAGCACGCCTTCGCGGATTCGCGGGTCGATCGCGAGCTGCGCCGCGTCGACGAGCAGATTGGTGAGGAGATAGAGAAGCGCCACGGCCAGGCAGCAGCCGGCGGCCACCGGGTAGTCCTGCCGCCGGAAGGCGTCGACCATCAACTGGCCGATGCCCGGGACGCCGAACACGTTCTCGACCAGGATCGCGCCGCTGACCAGCATGCCGAGCATCAGTCCCATGACCGTGACCAGGGGGATCGCGGCGTTGCGCAGTGCCACTCTGAGCACCAGTTTCCGGCGGCGCATGCCCATCGCCGTCGCGAAGGAGACGTAGTCGCGGTCGAGCACCTCCAGGAGGGAGGCGCGGAACGTGCGGGCCACGACGGCGAACGCGGGCAGGCCGAGCACGAACGCGGGCAGGATCAGGCTGCGCAGGTGGGGGACCACGCCGTCGGCGAGGGAGACGTATCCGCTGACGGGCAGCACTCCCGTGAAGTAGACGCCGAAGACCAGCACGCAGACGAGGCCCAGCCAGAAGCTCGGCACCGAGAGCGCCACCACGCTGGCGACACGGACGAGACCGTCGAGCGGTGAACCGTGCCGGAGCGCGGCGAGCGCACCGGCGAGGACGCCCAGCGCCATCCAGACCACTCCGGCGACCAGTCCCAGTTCGAGGGAGACGGGCAGGCGCTGCGAGACGAGTTCCCGTACGGACTGTCCGGAGAAAACGGATGTGCCGAGATCCCCGCCGGCCAGTTGTGCGAGGTAGTGCGCGTATTGCTCCGGGATGGAGGCGTTCAAGCCGAGCCGCGCGGCGACCGCGGCTCGGCCTTCCTCGCTGTAGCTGAATCCGAGCAGGGTGTAGAGCGGGCTGCCCGGTGACAGCCGGAGGAGGACGAAAACCAGCGAGATCACCACGAAAACCGTGGTTACCAGTGCAATCAGGCGCCGGAGAAGATAGGAGACGATGGCGGGCCACCTCTCTCAGCGTTCCGATATCCGGAATTCCGTATATGTAAACGGAATATTAGATTGCGCTACCGCTCGCGGGAAGGCTTTGACGACGGGTCGTCGTCATCTGAACGATGGATTGCCAGCCGCGTGCTTCTGGAAGTATGTCCAGCTGGTCTCGTTCGGCCCCGACCACGCCTCCGGGGCATGCGCGTACTGGGGCCCGTGCTCCGCCACGAAGTCCCTCGTCCGCTCGGGCACCTCCGCCCAGCCGGCCAGTTTCGCCCCTCGGCAGTGGTAGACGAGGGCGCCCGGCCGATCCGCCATCCGCATCCACGGCAGCCAGGGGGCCACGCGGGTCCAGGACAGGGTGCAGGGCACATCCGTGACCTCGGGGTCGTCGACGTCGGCGGCCCGGGTGAAGAACTGGAACAGCTCCATGGCCCGGTAGGTGTCGCTCCCGGAGTTGTCGGGGAACTCCGCGACCGGAAGGGGTGAGGGATAGGCGAGCAGGACGTCCGTGTTGAAGATCACGGCCTCCCCGATTCTGACCCGCGGGACGCGGAAGGGGCCGTACGGACCATCGGCCGGCCAGCGCTGGTTGACCGGGTCGTTCCACACGTGCAGGACGTCCACGCGCTCGCCGGTGAACTCGTTGTCCCACTGGTCGAGGATCTCCCGGGACCGGGGGTCGAGATAGAAGGCCGCCTCGCGCGTGAGGAGCTCGTAGCCGCCCTCCACGGCGACGGCCCGGGCCACGTTCACCCCTTCGAAGCCGTAGATGTGATGCGGCCCGCTGTCCGGCGCCCACGCGTAGACGTCGCCCGTCCACCACAGGACGACCTCGGAACCCGCGAGGTCGGCGCGTACTCGGATCATGTCCACCAGATCTTCCATCGTGCTCTCCTCTTCGTCGCGATCGCACGGCAGGCGGAAGATTATGACGACGTGTCGTGAAATCTTGACCGCCGAAACTCTTTCTGACACTCTGTCGTGAAACGGCATTGCGATGCAAGGGGAGTCCAGGCATGACTGCAACCGAGACATTCGCCGATCGGCTCAAGAAGGCGACCTGGAACGACCACGAGGCGGCGGAGCACACCACCTACCTGGACGCGCTCATGAGTGGACGCGTCTCCCGGGAGGGCTACGGGGAGATGGTGGCCCAGCACTACTTCGCCTACATGGCGCTGGAGCAGGCGGGACGAGCCCTTGCCGACGACCCGATCGCCGGGCCGTTCGTCAGTCCGGAACTCGAGCGCATCCCCTCCCTGGAGGCCGACCTTGAGGAGCTGTACGGGAAGGACTGGCGGGACAAGGTCGCGCCCTCCAAGTCCACGCTGACGTATGTCGCGCGGATCAATCAGATCGCCGACTGGCCGGGCGGGTTCATCGCCCACCACTACACCCGCTACCTCGGCGACCTGTCCGGTGGGCAGGTGATCCGCAAGATCGTGGAGCGCACGTACAAGTTCCCCACCTCGGCGGGCGTGCAGTTCTACATCTTCCCTGTCATCTCGGACCTCAGGCAGTTCAAGGTCGATTATCGGGACAAGCTCAATGCGCTGGAGCTGGACGAGGTCCAGGCCAAGCGGATCATCGCCGAGGCCGTGCTCGCCTACCAGTTCAACACCGAGGTCCTCGTCGAGATCGGCAAGCGGCTGCCCGAATACCTGGTGGCATGAGCTTTCCCCTGCCGGCACGTCCGCTCCGGAGCGCGCGCCTGCTGCTCGGTCCGGAGCCGGTCGGGGAACCGGGCCCGTGTGACCTTTCCGCCGCGGAGATCATCGAGATCGCCGAGGCGGCGGGCGTGCGCGGGCGCGGCGGCGCGGGATTCCCGATGGCCGTCAAGCTGCGCTCGGTCGCCTCGGCCCCCGGCTCCGCCCGCTATGTGATCGCCAACGGGGAGGAGGGCGAGCCCGCCTCCGTCAAGGACCGGTTCCTGCTCCGGGAGCGCCCCGAACTCGTGCTCCGTGGCCTGGCGCTGGCCGCCCGTGCCGTGGGAGCCGACCGCGCCTACGCGTACGTCAGCGACCCGGCCGCCGCCCGCCGTCTCGCCGAGGCGCGCGGCGGTGACCTCGCCGGTCCCGTCGCCCCCGTCCACATCGTGCGGGTGAGGCCCGGATACGTCGCGGGGGAGGAGACCGCGGTCGTCCGGGCGGTCGCCGGGGGACCGGCCCTGCCCACGGTGAAACCGCCCCGCCCCTGGCAGGCGGGGCTGCACGGAGCGCCCACCCTGGTGAGCAACGCCGAGACACTCGCCCAGCTCGCTCTCGCCGTACGGCTCGGCCCGGAGGTGTACCGAGGGATGGGCACTCCGGAGTCCACCGGCACCTTCCTCGTGACCCTGTCAGGCGCGGGCCGGGCCGCCTGCCTGTATGAGGTTCCGTACGGCATCCTGATGCGCGAGCTGGTGACCGCGCACATGGGAACGGCCGCCGGGGTGACCGGAATGCTGGCCGGCGGCTTCGCGGGAGGGGTGCTTCCCGCGTCGGGACTCGACCTCCCGCTCACCCATGCCGCGTTCGGCGCGGCGGGAAGCACGCTCGGCTGCGGCGCGTTCGTCCTGCTCGCCGGGGACTGTCCGGTCGGCGTGGCCGCCGAGGTGGCGGCCTTCTTCGACCGGGAAAACGCCGGGCAGTGCGGGCCGTGCGTCAAGGGCACGGCCGGCGTGGCCGAGGTCCTCGCCGGGCTGACCGCGGGCACCGCGACGGCGGACGACGTGGCACGGCTGGAGCGGTGGGCGCCGGCCCTGGCCGGACGGGGAAACTGCGCGACGCCAGACGCCGTGACGGTCCTGGTCGGGTCGCTCTTTCGGCATCACCGCGATCTCGTCGGCGCGCACGTGGACGCGGTATGTGAACGGTGCGCCGCCTCCCAGGTCACCGCGGACACGAAATTCCGCATCTCATTGGAGGACACATGAAGGTCGTGATCGACGCAGCCGTCTGCGACGGCAAGGGATATTGCAAGCGTTTCGCCCCCGAGGTGTTCGCGCTGGACGAGTGGGGCTACGGCAAGGTGCTGGTGGACGAGGTGCCGCCGGAGTCCGTGGCCAACGCCCAGGCGGCCGTCGAGGCGTGTCCGTTGCAGGCCATCAAGGAGGTCTGACGTACGGGGAAGGCGCGTCTTCGCCGTGAATATCGTCCTGATGGGCCGCCCTCCGTCGGAGGGCGGCCTCCACGTGTCAGGAGACGCCGAACTCCTCGCCCAGCTCGACGGTGATCGCCGCGTTGCCGCGGAAGGCGTGGTTTCCCTCCTCTACCAGGGGAGCGACGTCCTCCGCGGTGACGGGCACCGCGTTCATCCGCGCGTGATAGTCGGCGATGAAGGTGCGGTTGTCCTCGATCTCCGTGAAGTCGTAGAACGCCACGCCGGCGCCGTCGCTCAGCCCGTACGTCGTGGTGAGCATCTTGGCGAGCGTCGCCCCACCGTGCAGGTAACCGGCGTAACGGATCCAATGGTGGGGGACCAGGCCGAGCGGCCACTCCTCGCGGACGCGGTGTAGCCGCGCCACGTATGCGTCGGTGGCCGGAGACGTTGTCAGCGAGTCCCGCCAGTCGCGGCCGTAGAAGCAGGCGAGATCGCGCTCGATGGCCTCTGTGCGGTCGAGCTGCGGTAGGTACAGCGCGCCGACGGCCGGGTCCGCGCGCAGGGCCTCCGTCGTCTGCTCCAGGGCCGAGTACACGGCGTGGAACCGGACCAGCCACGCACTGTAGGCCTTCTTGGTCAGCTTGCCCTGGAACAGGGCGAGCATGTAGGGGGTGTTCTCGGCCGCGCGATGCGCCTCGGACGTCCCGTGATAGAGCAGCTTGGATAGCGGCTCGCGTTCCTGAGCGGTGCTGGTCTCCACGTCTGTCCTCCGTTTTACGACGACCTGCCATTAAAATAACGACAAACTGTCGCCAAAACAACCGATTGAATCATCGTTCCGGCGGGCGTAGGCGGAGAGGTCGATGTCGGCATGCCCGCTGCGTGCGAAAATGCGGCTATGCCTAGGATTTCTGCCCCGAACCTCAGGGAGCACCGAGCGCAGACCGTGACTCGCATCATTGACGCGGTGGCACGGCTCTCCAAGGATCGAGGCATCGATGCGATCTCCATGACCGACGTTGCGGCGGAAGCCGGTGTCGCGCGGACCGTCCTCTATAACTACTTTCCCGACAAGGCCGCCCTGCTGCTCGCGTTCAGCCAGCGCGTGACTGACTACTTCGTCGACCAGTTCGATCAGGACCTGCCCGAGGACGCCACCGCCGGCGCGCGGCTGGAATCCTTCATCCGACTCCAGTTGAGAGGGCTCATGGCCCACCCCCACCCGGGTGCGGCCGAGATTACTGCCGCTCTCGGGCCCGACGCCTACCAAGCGCTCGCGGGACATGTGGCGCCCATGCAAAAGATCTTGTGCGACATCCTCGCCAGCGGGATCGAATCGGGTGAGTTCCGTGATCTCAATGCGGAGGCGGCCGCTCGGAGTGTCCTTGCCGTCATCGGGGCGGAGCGCATCCCCCTTGTCAGCGGTGACGTGACACCGGGAGACGCGGAGAGGAACGTCATCGCGTTCGTTCACGGAGCCGTCGGATCGGCCGCGTCCAGGGGGGCGTCGTGAACGCATCCGAGGTGACGTCCGTAATGACCACGCGGCGGTCGGCCGGGAGAGTGTCGCCGATCTGGGCGCCCTGGCGGGCGCGGTACTCGGCGTAGGTGTTCCAACCGTCGGCCAGGCGGATCTGCTGCGAAGCGGTTGGCCGGCGGGTCACTGAGCTCGGCGGCGGGTGACCACCTCGATCAAATTGACAGGTTCCGGCCGTCGCCGAGGGTGACCGTCACGGGCGGTCGTCCGTCGCGCGGACGGCGACGGCCGCGATGTCGTCGTCGAGTCGGCCGTGGCTGTAGTGGACCAGGTCTCTGTGCAGCTGCTCGAGCAGCCGGGAAGGGGAGTCCGCGTCCCACTGGCCCGCGCGCTGCGTCAGCGGGAAGAACGCGCCAGTATGGTCGCGGGTCTCGGCGACGCCGTCGGTGTACAGCAGCAGTTGGTCGCCGGCGGCGAAGGGGAGGGGGTCGATGTGATACTCCTGCCCGAGCAGGGCGCCCATGTTGATGGGCGGCGAGGGAGCCGTGGGAGTGACCTCGCGGACCGCTCCCGCGCGGAGCAGCAGCGGCGATGGGTGGCCGCAGTTGACGATTTCGACCACCGATCCGTCGTCGGGGAACTCGGCGAGCAGGGCCGTGGCGAAGTACTCCAGGTCGTCGTCGGACAACAGCGTGGTGTAGCGGTTCATGCTCACGTCCAGTCGGCGGGCCAGCCGCGCCAGGTCCGGCTCGTCGTACGCGGCCTCCCGGAAGCACCCGACGATCGCCGAGGCCACGCCGACGGCGGGGAGTCCATTGCCGCGAACGTCTCCGATGATCAGGCGGACGCCGTGGGGCGTCTCCAATGCTTCGTAGAAGTCGCCGCCGACACGGGCCTGGGCCGCGGCAGCGAGGTAGAGCGCGTCGATGTCCAACCGGCCGAGGCGGCGGGGCATAGGGCGCAGCAGGACCTTCTGTGTCGTCTCGGCGACGGAGCGGACCTGGGCGAGGGTCTCCTCCCGCTGCTGGCGCACATGGCTGGCGGAGGCGGCCGCGGCGGTCACACCCGCGATCACCGCGATGGTGAACAGGTGGGTGCGCGACTCCGTCGGATTGCCGATGGATACGGCGATCAGGACGTCGATGGCCATGGCCAGCAGGCCGAGGGCCACCGTTTCGATCACCGGCCACATCGAGGCGGCGAACGCGGGGGCGACCACGAGGAAGCGGCTGAAGTAGAGGTGGCTCGGAGTCAGAACGGACACTACGGTGACGACGGCGGTCAGCGCCAGGGGCGCCAGGAGCACCGGCTCCTTCCAGAGAATTTCCGCGCGACGCCACAATCGACTGGAATGGTTCACCTAAGCATCGTAAGGTGACCAACCTTCACCCTACGTGATCTAATCCGGCTGTCTGGGTCGGCTGGGCCACGCCTCAGCAGTACGACGCGTACAAGCACGGCTCAACTCGTTCGCCGAGCCGATCGAGCTGCGTGTACGGCGGTGGTTGTTGTTCAAATGGATTCGGGGCGCACGGGTTATCGTCGTTGTGATCTACATCGTAAAGGTGCCGTGCCTTGCCCCTGGGGACCCAAGGAGCGTGGCACGCGCGTCCCGGTCGAGCGCCTCACGCCTGAGTCGATGAGCCAGGTTCTCCGTCCCTGAGGCGGAGCCGTAGCCAGGTGATGAGGCGGGTGCCGGGGTCGGTGAGGTCGAGCCCGTTGCCGGTGAGCCTGCGGATCCGGTAGCGGAGCGTGTTGGGGTGCACACCGAGCCGCTGGGCGGCGGCGCGGACGTCTCCATGACATTCGATCCACGCCAGCGCGGACTCCTCGGCGTCCCGCAGCGCCGGATCCGCCTCGTGCAGGAGCAGGTCGGGATGATCGTCGAGCAGCGAGCGCAGCTCGATGAGCGTCGCCGCCGCGCGGACCTCGTCGATCGTGGCGACGGCCGTCCCCGAGGTCCTGAGCACGGCCAGGGCCAGATCGGCCTGACGGCGGGAACGCGGTAGATCGTCCGCGCTCACCCGGCCGCCGACGCTCGCCGCCAGGCGGCGCCGCAGGCCGAGCCGCCTGGTGAGGTCGGATGCGACCTCCCGCAGCGCCGCGAGGTCCTGCGCGGGCATCAGGCAGTAGACGGTGTCGCCGCGCAGCACGCACGCGGTCGACCGCCGGTAGGCGTCGAGGTAGGTGGCGACGGCGTCGAGGAGGTGCTCACCGAGCGGGACGTCTCCGGCGACCAGTTCGGCCACGGCCAGGACCGCGATCCCCGCACCCGGATCGAGACCGAGGCGATGGCAGGCCGTACGCGGATCCCTGCCGTCCAGCGCCTGTCCGACCAGCTCGCCGCGGCGCTCGCGATCGACGGTCCGAGCCCTCCGCACCCGCAGCAGATGCGCGGCCGCCAGCCGGGCGAACTCTTCCACGAGCACCAACTTGTCCTCGGAAAGCCGCTCGTCCCCCTCCAGGACCCACAGCATGCCGAGGGGCTCGGGTCCGCCGCGGATACCCGCGCCGATCCGCCAGATCCGATGCCCGTCATCGTCGTACGGCGGGCCGGTGTAGAAGCGCAGCGCGCGGTGGCTGGTCAGCAGCAGCCGCCGTGTCTCCTGGGGCGCGTTCCTCGCGGGCACGGTCCTGCTCAGGATGACGTCCCGCTGCAGATCGTCGTTGGTCTGGCCGGGTATGGCGGAGTAGGCGAGCAGCCGCCACTGCGTGTCCACTATCCCCGCCGGCCGGTCGAGCGTCTCGGCGATCGCGTTCACCAGCGCGTTCAGGTCGCCGGCCGGGACGCTGCCGAGGTCGCGGCTCGGCACCGCGACCAGGCTGTCGCCCAGCAGGACCGCGTCCTCCAGCAGCGTGTGCAGGTGGCTCCAGGACATCGCGACCCGCAGCGCGATCAGGGCCACACCCGCCTCGGCCGCCGCCTCCGCCAGCGACGCGGCACCCGCCGCGTCGGATCTCAGGACGGCCGCCGCCGCGCCGGCCAGCCGGCGGATCGTCTGAGCCGCGCCGGGTGTCTCGGGAGTCAGGCCGACGAGCAGCACCATGGCGCCCGGCTTGGGCGGCGCGGCGCTCAGCGGATCGTGGATCGCGGGCCCGGAGATCGGAACATCTACTCCGTTCGGTGCGGCGACGACCGTCACATAGTCGGCTCCGATCCGCCCGATCACCTGCGCGAGCGACGGCTCGAGGTACTCGACCTGGTTCATCCGTGCAGTATCGGCCAAGGGCACCGATGATTCTTCGTCCGATCGGCCAAGGAATCGCGTCCTCACTTCACCCAGGGTTGGCGCATGAAGAATTCCTGGGGCTCGGTCCGACTCCACCGCGACGCGTACGGCGTGCCGCTGGTCGACGGGACCTCCGAGCCCGCCGCCTATTTCGGGCTCGGATACGCACAGGCGCAGGACGACCTGCACGGTCTGCTCAGGCAGTACCTGCTGGTGCGCGGCGAGCTCGGCGACGAGGCGCGGGACGCCAACCAGCGGCGCTGGCAGGTGCTCGAGGAAGCCCGCCGCGGCTTCGACTCCCTCCCGGAGGACCTGCGCGCCTGCTACGAGGCGTTCGTCGCCGGGATCGGCGCGTGGATGGACGAGCATCCCGAGGACGTCCCCGCGTGGGCGCCGCCCCTGGAGCCCGCCCTGCCGATCGGCGTCAACCGCACGGTCATGCTGTACTGGATCATCACCGACGCGGTCGAGGCGCTGCGCGCGTCCGGTGTCACCCCAACCGGTGTGACCTCCGAGCTGGAACGCGGCCTGGTCCCTCCTGGCTCGAACGCCTGGGTGATCCGGCCGTGGCGCACCGCGACCGGCGAGACGTTCCTGGTCAGCGACCCGCACCTCCCGTTCGGCGGGACCTTCGCCATGTACGAGGCCGTCATCAGGGCAGGGGACCTGCACTACTCCGGGTTCGGCTTCATCGGCGCCATGCTGCCCCCGCTGGCCCACAACCCAACCTGCGCGTGGGGTCTGACCACCGGCGGACCGCGCGTCTCCGACGCCTATCGCATCGCCGTGGACGGAGACGTCTATCTGTACGACGGCGAGACCAGGAAGGTCCTTGAACACGACGGCCACGAATACGTCGTCCACAACGGCGTGGTCGCGCCCGTGCTGGCGAGGGACGACGACGCGATCTATGCGGTGTGCACGCCGTACATGGGCCTGGCGGGGGAGACCGAGCGGCAGATCATGGCCATGGTGCGCGCCCGCGACGTCACCGAGCTGCGCGAGGCCTTCGAGGCCCGCGCGTTCCCACCGCAGAACGTGCTGGCCGCCGACTCCTCCGGCGACTGCTTCTACCTGCGCACCGGGCGGGTCCCGATCAGGCCGGCATGCGACGGGGGAGTGCTCGACGGGAACACCTCCGCCACCGCATGGCTCGGCATCCGCCCGGCCGGCGACCTGGTGGGGGTCTCCAATCCGGCGTCCGGATATCTCCAGAACTGCAACACCGCCCCCGACACCGTCACCCCCGATCCGGCGCTCGCGGCCGACCGCTGGCATCCGGACGCGTTCAACGACGAGCCGGGCCGCACCACCAGCCGGGGACGGCGCAGCGTGGAGCTGCTGTCCCGGGCCTTCTCCGTGGATGTCACGGAGGTTACCGCGTGGGCGGTCGAGGACCTCTGGCCGGACACCCCCATGTGGCAGGCGAAGCTCCTGAGCGCCTCATCCAGGGAGCCGGACCGGATCCACGGCTGGCCCGAGGGGCATCGGCGCCTCCTGCACCGGCTGCTCGCCTTCGACGGCCATGCCTCACCTGAGTCGGCGGACGCGACGGCCTGGCTCTCCTGGCGCGCGCAGATCTCCTCGGACGACCTCCTGGACGCCGTGGAACGGGCCGCGGAGGCCGTACCCCGTGGGACGTATGGGGAGGAGCATCAACTCCTCCCCGGTGTGCCGGGCCGCGCCGGCGCGCTGGAGCTCGAGGTGCCCCTGCGGGCTACCTACTACGCGCAGGGCATGGCCTTCGCCGGAGGTCCCTGCCTGCGGATCATCGCGCTGGGCGGGTACGGCATGCGGTCGTGGAGCGTGTCGATGCCCGGCCAGGCCGCGCTGTACAGCCGGGGCGAGGTCAAGCCGATCACCTTCGACCCGTCATGAGGCTGTATCCCGTCATCGCGATCGGCATGCTGGCGATCACCGACGCGTTCGTGAACCAGGCCCTCGGCGTGCTCGCGCCGGACATCACCGGGTCGCTCGGCGTCTCCACCGGCGCGCTCACCTTCTTGCTCGCGATCCAGCTCATCGCCGTCGGCGTCGCTCCTTTCGCCATGTCGGCGCTGGTCAGAGGGCGTCCGATCCGGGCCGCGGTCTCCATCGGCACCGGGTTCGTGTGGAGCATCGCGACCTTCGCGATCGCGTTCGTCCACGACATCTGGACACTGGGCGCCCTGCTCCTGGTCAGCGGCCTGGCGAACGGCAGCCAGATCGCGCTGCACTCGCCGTTGCTCGCCGACATCTATCCGCCCGCCGTGCGCGGCCGGGTCCTTGCCCTGTACGGCACGGCGATGCCCGCCGGCGCGATCCTGAGCCCGCTCACGGTGTCGGCGCTGGCCGGGTGGCTCGACCTGGACTGGCGGGCGGTCTACGCCGTGCTCGGGGTCCTGTCCCTGCTCGGTTGCCTGTCGGCCTCGCGGCTGCGCGACCCCGGGATCGGGCGATACGACGACGTGGCGAGCGCTCGGGGCCTGTTGCGTTCGAGGACGCTGCGCCGCGTCTTCGCCGCCTTCGTCGCGTACGGCATGCTTCTCGTCCCGGCCGCGACGTTCCTGTCGGTGCATCTCAAGGAACGCTGGGGTCTGGACACCGACGCGCGCGGCCTGTTCTCGGCGTGCTGCTCCGCGATGGCCATCGTCGTGCTGACCACGCTTGGGCGACGGCTGGACTCGATCTTCCAGTCCGATCCGAGGAGGGTGCCGGCCGTCGTCGCCTGGGTCTTGACCGGCTCGGCCGTGGCCTTCGCCGCGGGTGCGACGGCGCCGGCCCTGCCGCTGTCGCTGGCCGCGTTCCTCGTCGGTCTGACGCTGACCCCCTTGATCGTTCCGATGATCACGCTGATCATGATCTCGGTGACCGCCCCGGGTGGGCGGAGCTACACGGCCAGCCTGTTCGGCATCGGCCTGGCGGTCGGCGGGCTGGTCGGAGCCGGGCTCCTCAGCACCGTGGAGAAGGCGTACGGCACGGCGGGAGCGGTCGCCGCCATCGCCCTGCCCGGTCTGGTCGCCGGGCTCATCATCGCGTCGACCGCCCGTACCATCCAAACCGACCTGATTCCCGTCCGGGAGGAGATCATCAATGTCTAGCGTCTTCGGCGATCCGGGATACGCGCGACTGCCGGACGGACGACGTCTGCACTACGTCAGCCAGGGCGAGGGGCGGCCCGTCGTCGTCCTGGAGTCGGGGCTCGGGGCGACCCGCACCGAGTGGGGTCTCGTCATGCCCGCGATCGCCGAGCGCACCCGGGTCGTCGCCTACGACCGGGCCGGACTCGGCCGCAGCGACCACGATCCGCACCGGCGCCACCTGGACCGCATGGTGGAGGACCTGGGACACCTTCTCGATCACCTGGGCGAGGACCGGTACATCCTGGCCGGGCACAGCCTGGGCGGGCCGATCATCCGTGCGTACGCGTCCGCGCACCCGGAACGGGTGGCCGGGCTCGTGTTGATCGACCAGGCCGCGGAGGACCTGGACTTCTACTACAAGCGGAGCATGCGCGCCGTGGCGATGGGCGCCCAGTCCGTCATGGCGGGACTCGCCACGCTGGGTGTCAAGGTCGTCCCGGCCGAGGTCCGCCGCATCCTCGCGCTGTTCCCGCCGGACAGGCGCGCCGAGGCGCTGGCCGAGATGACCCGCCCGTCCGAGATCCGCGCCACCCGGGCCGAGTACGCCGCGCTGGCCGAGGGGTTCGCCCGCCTGCGATCCTCGCCGGGCGTGTTGCCGCCGGTTCCCGTCACGGCCATCAGCGGCGCGCTCACCCCCAGCAAGGTGGAGGAGCGTGTTCGCCCCGAGCTCATCGCCAGCCACCGGCGGCTTGTCGAGTCGCAGCCCCACGGCCGTCACGTCCTGGCCGAGCGGTCCGGGCACATGGTCCCCCAAGACGAGCCCGACCTGGTCATCGCCGAGATCCTCCGGCTCATCACCCGACCTGCCGGCTGATGGCCGGGCCGGTGTTGGCGGTGTCACTGGGAGGCTGTGGGGGCGCGGGCTCCGGTGGCGGAATGGGCCAGCGATTGGAGGCGAGCCGTGGGACCGCCGTCAACGACCCGGCCGTGCCACAGGACGATCGTCGTGTCGGTGTGCGCGGCGATCAGTGAGAGGTCGTGGCTGATCAGGACCAGAGTGACGCCGTGGTCGCCGCGCAGACGGGACAGCAGGTCCATAATGCTCGTGGCGGTGCTGGCGTCGAGCGCGGAGGTCACTTCGTCGCACAGCAGCACGTCGGGGCGCACCGCGAGGGCGCGGGCGATGGAGACGCGCTGGCGCTGGCCGCCGGACAGTTGGTGGGGGTACCTTCCGGCGAACTCCGCTGGCAGGTCGACCGCCTCGAGGAGTTCCGCGACGCGCGCGGGGACCTGTCCGGCGGGCACCACGCCGTGCAATGTCAGGGGCCGGGCGAGCGTGGCTCCCACGGTCCGCGCGGGATTGAGCGCGCCCAGGGGGTTCTGCGGAACGAGTTGCAGCGCGCGGCGCTGTTCGCGGGTGCGGCGCCGGTGAGAGCGATGCAGTGAGGCTCCGTCGAGGGCGACCGTGCCCGTGCTGGGCGGGTGCAGTCCGGCGAGCACGCGGACGAGGGTGGTTTTTCCCGATCCTGAGACGCCGACGACCCCGATCGCGCTGCCGGGAGCGAGATCGAGGTCCATGTCGCGGAGGACGGTTCGCCGTGCGCCCCGGCCACCCACCTCGGCGCTGAGGTTCCGTACCGTGATCCGGCCCCGGGACGGCGGTGCGGGCGCCGGAGGCGCGGCGACTGAGACGAGGTCGGGCGTCTCTGCGGCCAGGGGCACCCCGGTGTACGCGGGCACCGGTGCCTCGGGTGGGTAGGCCGCTCCAGGCGCGGCCGAGGGTGTGGGCATGCATGCGGCGGGTACGAGGAGCCGCGCTGTTCCCGCCGGAGGCTGGAGCGCCACCACGTCGTGGGCGCAGCGAGAGACCAGCGCGGGGTCGTGGCTCGCCACCGCGACGGCGACGCCGGTACGGACGGCCAGCTCGCACAACAGGTCGGCGATCTCGTCGCGCAGCTCCGGGTCCAGTCCGGCCGTCGGCTCGTCGAGGAGCAGGACGTCGGGGCGCCGCGCGAGGGCGCGGGCGAGGGCGACCCTGCGCTGCTGGCCGCCCGACAGGGCGCCCGGACGGCGCAGCTCCAGGCGCTCCTCGGCGGGCAGCCGTACCTGGGTGAGCAGGTCGCGCACGGCCCGGCGGCCGCGGTCCACGGCGGTCTCGGCGATGAGGCGGCGGACCTTCATCCGGGGGTTGAGGCCGGACCCGGGATCCTGGCCCACGTAGGCCAGCCGCCGGCGGCGGAGCAGCCGCAGGTCCCGCTCCCCGAGGGCCAGGACGTCGTGGCCGAGGACGGTGACCCGCCCCGCGGTACGGCACGCACCGGCGGGGAGCGCCCCCGCGACGGCGCGCAGAAGGGTGGTCTTGCCCGCGCCCGACGGGCCGGTGAGCGCGACCACGCGGCCCGGGGACAGCGTCAGCGAGGCAGCGGTGAGGAGGGGAAGGCCGTCGGGCAGGCGGATCTCCAGATCGGCGACCTCGACGGAGGGCGGCTCGGCGGGTGTCACAGGGAGACCTCCGTTGTCGTGCCGGTCTTGGGCATGAGGGCGTCGGCGGCGAGGTTGACGCTGAGCGCGAGCACGCCGACGGCGAGGGCGGGGATCGCGACTGCAAGAGGGTTGAGCATGATGCCAGGCGAGTTCTCCCTGATCATCAGGGCCCAGTCGGCGGTCGGCGGCTGCGGGCCGAGCTGCAGGAAGGCGGCGACGGACACCACGTAGACGGCCTCGACGAAGCGCAGGCCGAACAACGCGAGGAGGGTGGCCCTCAGATTGGGCAGGACCTCCCGGACGATCAGATACCAGAGGCGTTCGCCGGAGGCGGCGGCGGTTTCGATGTAGCCGGACACCGCGATGGGCGCGGCCGCCGCGGCGACCACCCGGGTGGCGTACGGGACGCCCAGGACGGTGGCGGCCGCGGCGATCGCGAGGCGCCCGCCGTCCTGCCAGGCGAGGGCGACGAGCATGATGCCGAGGACGGCGGGCACCAGGATGGCGAGGTCGGCCGCGCGCTCCACCCAGCGGCCGAGCCCGGGGCGCAGGGCCGCGAGGACGCCGAGCAGTGCGGCGGCGGCGGTGACGAGCGCCGCGATCGCCAGCGCGTTGAGGACGAGCGGACCTCCTCCCGCCAGGAACCTGCTGAGGACGTCGCGGCCGAGCAGGTCGCCGCCGAGTACGGCGGCGGCGTCCGGGGTCGCGTACGGCGCGACGAGGGGCCGGTCGATCGGGTGCGGCGCGAGCAGCGGGCCGGCCAGGGCGAGCAGGACGAGAGCCAGGGCGGGGGCCGCGCGCAGCACGCGTGTGCGGCGGGACGTCCCCCGCTCGGCGCGGCGGTCGCGCGGATCGTCGTAGCGTGCGGAAGGGGTTGTCACAGGCGCTCACCCACCGTTCGGGCGCGGACGAGGTCGGCGAGTAGCAGGACGACGCTGATCGCGCCGCTGGTCGCCGCGACCACTCCGGCGACGACCGGCGTGTCCCGGTCGGCGATGGCGCCCGCCAAGACGGCGCCGACGCCGGGGTAGTTGAACAGGGTCTCCACCACGACCGCGCCGCCGAGCAGCATCCCGGCCGAGGTCGCGACGCCGACGGCGACCGCGGGCAACGCGCCGGGAAGGAGATGGTGCGTCAGGATGCGGTGGCGAGGCAGCCCGTCGATGATCGCGGCGCTCACGTGCGGCAGCGCGGCCTGGTCGGCGAGCGCGGCGCGCACGATGCGGGTGTTCCAGCCGATCTGTGGGACGGCCAGGGCCAGCAGCGGAAGCAGCAGCATGCTCCACGAGGCCGGAGCGCCGTCGGGACCGATGAGGGTGACGGCGGGCAGCCAGCCGAGCCACAGGGACAGGACGAGCAGCAGCGCGATGGCCACCACGAACTCCGGGAGCGCGAACGCCATGGTGGCCACGACGCCGATGACCCTGTCGGCGCGGCCGCCCGGACGCAGCGCGGCCCAGCTTCCCAGTGCCAGGGCACCCGCCAGGCTCACGGCCAGGGCCAGGCCCCCGAGCAGCAGCGTGTTGGGGAACGGCCCGGCGAGCAGGTGGGTGACCGGCTCCCCTCGGGCGGAGGTGCCCAGGTCACCGGTGGGCAGGGCAGTCATCCAGTCCCAGAAGCGCTCGGCGAGCGGGCGGTCGAGGCCGAGCGCCGTACGGCGTGCGGCCAAATCTGCGGCGCTCTCGCCGCGTTCGGACGTGCTGGAGGCGGCGTCGCCGGGCAGCAGCTCGACGGCAGCGAAGACGACCCCGAGCAGGACCGCGAGGACGGCGAGGCGCCGCAGCGCCGACCAGGCAACGTGGCCCGCGACCAGGACGAACCGTGGCTTCTCCGCAGACCACGCCTCTCCGTCAGACCGTGGATTTCCAGCGACCCGGTTTTCCGCTCCGCCCCACATCTCCGGTCCGGCCCCGGTCTCCGCTCCGGGCCGCGGCTTCGTTCCGGAGCGGCCCCGGCCCCGGCCCCGGCCCGGGGCCGGAGGCGCGGGGTCGCCTTCTTCGGGCTCGCGACGGCTCAACGGGCCAGCCACGCCTTCTCAAGCTGCACCCGGCCGTAGCCGGGGAGCGTGGGCAGGCCGCGTACCGCACTGCCGGCCAGGTCGATGCCGTCGGCCATGCCCCACAGCAGGTAGCCGGACTTCTCGTACTCGATCTGCTGCAGCTTGCGCAGCGCCTCGGATCGCTTCGCGGTGTCGGCGGTTGCCATGGCCTCGCGGTACGCCTCGTCGAAGGCGGGTTCCTTCCAGCCCGCTTCGTTCTGGCCCGAGTCGGACAGCATCGTCTTGCTGGCGAAGAACACGACGGAGTCGTTGGTGCCCCAGTACGTGGTGTACAGCGGGGCCTTGAGCCAGGTCTTGTCCCAGAAGACGGCGGAGTCCTGTTTGACCACGTTGATCTTCACACCGGCCTCGCCGACCTGCGTCGCGAACAGGGTCGCGGACTCGGCGAGGCCGGAGATGTCCTCGGTGGTGACCAGGTCGTAGGTCTTGGACAGGTCGAAGCCGGCCTCGGCGAGCAGGCTCTTCGCCTTGGCGAGGTCGCGGGAGCGCTGCGGGAGGTCCTTGGCGTACGCGGGGTCGCCCGTGCCCAGGACGTCGTTGGCGACGGTGCCGTACCCGGACAGGACCTGCTTGACCATGGCCTCACGGTCCACCGCCAGGCGCAGGGCCTCGCGGACCCGGGGATCGGCGAACGGCCCGTCGGCGGTGCGCATGACGATGGGCATCGCCATGTCGTTGGGCCGGCGCAGGATCTGGATGTCCTGGCGGGACTCCGCCGTGCGGGCGGCGACGGCGCCGACGTTGGACGCCACGTCGATCTGCCCGGCCAGCAGGGCGTTGGACATCGCCTGCGGGCTCTCGAAGATCCGCACCTCGATCGCGTCCAGGAACACCTTCCCGCCGTACCAGTTGTCGTTGCGCACCAGGCGGGCGTTGCCGTCGCGGAACCAGTCCAGCTTGAACGGGCCGGTGCCGGGGGCGGTGGCCAGCGCGTCGTCCTTGGTGTCCTTCTTCATGATGAACGTGGTCAGGCGGGTGAGCAGCGGCAGGTCCGCGTTGGGGTAGTCCGAGACCAGTACCGCGGTCTTCGCGTCTTCCGCGGTGATGCCGGAGGGCTGGATGCCGGGCAGCCGGCTCGCGCCGGCCGGGGTGGCACGCAGCCGCTTGAGCGACCAGACCACGTCCTCGGCGGTGACGGGCGTGCCGTCGTGGAAGGAGGCCCCGTCGGCGATCGTGAAACGCCAGGTCTTCAGGTCCTCGGACGCCTTCCACGCGCCGGCCAGGCGCGGCGCGGTGTTGGTCGCCTCGCCGGGGACGGTCAGCGTGTCGTAGAGCAGGCTGATGATCAGGTAGTCGCTCTCGTTGGTCTGCGTGCCGTGCGGGTCCCGTGTGACGGCCGAAGCTCGGCCGAGGGCGCCGACCCGCAACGTGCCACCCGTACGCGGCTGCTCCGCGGCCGAGCCGGACGCCGAGACCGCCGCCGGACCGGTCTGCCCGCCGTTTCCGCAGGCGGCGAGCACACCGGCCAGCCCGATCCCCGCGCCGGTCCACAGCAGCTGTCGTCTGGTGAGCACGTCGCCCTCGTTCCTCAAATGATGCGATCCGATTTAGGTTTGCCTATCCTAAACACATGCTTTACCTGAGGCGAGAGTTGGGGACGGCCGCGTCCACGACCGACCTGACCGGGCGGAAGCGTGCACACCGGGCCGGAGGCCGCCCTCCATGGGTTCTCCGTGCGCGGCACCGCTAGGGTCACTCAGGCGGACGACACCGGCGTGACCGGTTCCCCCCGGAGTACCGATCCCGCGGGACGGCCGGGCAGCCGGCCGACGTGACCCTGCCCCGCACGATGTGAGGAGCCATGCCCCTTTCCCGACTCCGCCAGGACGTCAAGCCCCTGGCCGCCCTCGCCGTGCCGCTCGCGCTCACCCAGCTCGCGCAGGTCGCCCTCACGACCACCGACACCGTCATGATGGGCCTGATCGGCATCGAGGCCCTGGCCGCCGGAGGGCTCGCGCTGGTCCTGTTCAACCAGCTCCGCACCATGGGCGTCGGCCTGGTGACCGCCGTCGGGAACCAGGTCACCGCCGCGGCGGCCCGCGCCGAGACCGCCGAGGCCGGCTCGGTCGAGGGGCACGGTCAGGTCAGGGGCAGGGACCAGGCCGGAGACGACGTCCGCGACCTGCTGCGCGCGGCACTGGCCGTCGCCACCCTCGCCGGCGCCATCGGCGCCGTCCTGCTCGTCTTTTCCGGGCACGCGCTCACCTGGCTCGGCCAGGACGCCGCCGTGGTGCGAAGCATGCAGCCCATGCTGGTCGCGCTCGCCCCCGGGCTGCTGCCGTGCCTGTGGTTCCAGGCCATCCGCCAATTCACCGTTGGCATGCGCCGCCCGCAGGCGCTCCTGCGCATCACGCTCGCGTCGGTGGCGGTCAACGCCGGCCTCAACTGGGTCCTCATCCATGGGTGGTGGGGGCTGCCCAAGGTCGGTCTGGCCGGCATCGGCGTCGCCACGTCCCTGGTGTACCTGCTCTCGTTCATCGCGCTGTACGCCTCCGCGCGGCGGGACCCCGTCCTCGCCCCCATGCTGTCCCTGCGGATCTGGCGGGTCAGGCCCGCGACCCTGCGCCGGCTGCTCGGGCTCGGGACGCCCATCGCCGCGACGTACGGTTCCGAGGCCGGTTTCTTCTCCGTCGTCGCCCTGCTGATCGGGAGCTTCGGCAGCTCCGCGCTGGCCGCGCACACCGCCGTCAACCAGCTCATCTACATCGTCTTCCAGGTTTCGGTCGGGCTCTCGCACGCGGCCTCCATCGGGGTCAGCCGCGAGGTCGCCCTCGGCCGGGCCGGGGCCGCGGCGCGCATCGCCCGCACCGCCCTCGTATGCGGGGCCGCTGTCATGACCGTGGTCGGGCTGGTGTACCTGGCCGTTCCCGAGCTCGTGTTGCGCCCGTTCCTCGACCCGTCCGGCGGCCAGTATCGGCAGACGCTGGACATCGCCACCTCGCTGCTCCTGGTCGCCGCCGTTCTCCAGTACGTCGACTGCGCGCAGAACATCGGCGTGGGTCTGCTGCGGGGCCTCGACGACACCAGGAGCGGTTTCCGGATCACGCTCATCGGCTACTGGGCGATCGGGCTGCCCGCGGCCTGGCTGATCGGCGCCGTCGCGGGTGCGCACACCGTGGGCGCCTGGCTGGGGCTGCTGACGGGACTGGCCGCCACGGGCGGTCTGCTGCTCCGGCGCTTCCACCGTTCCCTCGCGGCGTACGGCACGCGGGCGCAGGCCGTGGAGTCGCCCGCCTGACCCCGGACGACGCCCGAGCGCAGGTCGACAACCAGTGGTCCATGGGCGAGTACGGCTCCCAGGCGGTGGTGTGACAGACCGCCGTCAACCCGGTCGTGGCCGTGGAACTGAACCGCACGGGTCCTTTGTCGGGACGCCCAAAGTTCCCCGTGGGGCCTTGGCGGCTTCCACGCTGACAGGGGATGTGTAACACCTGTTTCATCGTTCGTATGCTGGAACAGGAGATATACGCGCTCGACGATCCGGAGGCGCTGCGCGGGCTGATCCGCGACCACGGCTGGGCGACGCTCGTGACCGTCTCGGCGGAGGGCGAGCCCGTCGTCACGCACCTGCCCGTGATCCCCGATCCGGAGACGCCCGGGCCCGCCGTCGTGGGGCATCTCGCCCGTACGGACCCGGCCGCGCGCGGGCTGGGGGAGCGGCCGGTCGTGCTGGTGGTCCAGGGTCCGCACGGGTATGTCTCGCCCACGTTCTACGAGGCGGGGCTGTACGTCCCGACCTGGAACCACGTCACCCTTCATCTGCACGGAACACCGGATCTGCTCGGTCCCGGGGAGACGTACGAGGTGCTCTCGGCCACCGTCGACCATTTCGAGTCCGCGCGGCCTGAACCGTTCCGGATGGCCGACGTGGAGGGGTACGCCCGGCGGATCGCCCCCGGCACCACGGGCTTCCGCCTGGTGCCGTCGAGGGTCGTGGGCAAGGCCAAGCTGAGCCAGGACAAGCCGGCGGAGATCGTCGAGCGGGTGATCCACGCCCTGGACACCGACGACGTCCACCGCAACCCGGCGCTCGCCGACGCGATGCGCGCCGTGACCAGCGCGCCGTGAACGGGCGTCGCGGCCGGCTGGCCGTGTGCCCGCGCCCGTGAGGACGGCGGCCTCCGAGAAGGGGCTCGCGAGGAGGCGTCCGCGAGGAGGTGCCGGCGAGGACGGGCGCAGGGTGTCGTGCACGGTGCCGTAGGGTGATTTACTCCCCCGTGTTGAGGAAGGGGCGCTCATGTCCCAAACCGACCTGATCCCCGACGGCACCATGGCCCGCCCGTACCGGCCCTCGCTCGGCCAGGTGCTGGAGACGCTCGGCTCGCACGTGCTCTCCGCCGTCCACGTCCCCGACGCCGGCCTGCCGATCGGCGAGCCCGTCGTGCACGACCCGGACGATCAGCTCGACGACCGTCCCGCGGGTGTGCTGCTCGCCGTCGGCGCGCGGCCGTCCGCGCCGGAGACCCGCGATCTCGTACGGCTGGCGGGGGCCCACGACTACCACGCGGTCGTCATCAAGGACCGGGGCGCCGAACTCGGCGAGCTCATCGACGTCGCCCGCGAGGCGGGGGTGGCGCTTCTCGTGGCGTCGGCGCGGATCCCGTGGCGCCAGCTCGACGCGCTGCTGACCGCCGCGATCTCGGGGCCGGGAGCGGCCACCGCGACCTTCTCCTCCGTCGGCATCGGGGACCTGTTCGCCCTGGCCAACGCGATCGCCACCACGATCGGCGGGGCGACCTGCATCGAGGACGCCGAGGGCAACGTGCTCGCGTACTCCAACGTGCCGGGGCAGGAGATCGACGAGATACGCAAGCTGGGCATCCTGGGGCGCAAGACGCCGCAGCGGCCGACCAACCGGCTCGAGTACAGCCGGGTGTTCCGCGCCGACGGGCCGGTACGCTTCCCGAGCCTCGGGCCGGGGCACATGCGGCGGCTGGCCACGGCGGTGCGTGCCGGAGCCCGGCTCCTGGGCTTCATCTGGGTGCTGGACGGCACGCCGCCCGTCGTCCCCGGGGCGATGCGGCTGCTCGGGGACGCGGGCCGGATCGCGGCGGCGCACATGCTGCGCTCGCGCGACCCCGGCGACCCGTGGCGCTGGCAACGGGCGGAGACGCTGCGCCTCCTGCTCGACGGCGACGTCTCCGAGTCCGTCGCGGCGGCTCGGCTGGGGCTGCCCGCGGACTCGTCCGTGGCGATCATGGCCTTCGCCTCCGCGCGGCCGGTCCCCGAACCGGGAGCCGCCGAGGCCGCCGTCACGACCGTCGTCGACCTGGTCAGCCTCGCGTGCGAGGCGTGGCACCACGAGGCCGTCTGCACCACGAGCCGGAGCGTGCTCTACGCCCTGGTGCCCGTGCCGGAGGGCACGCCACCCGACCGGCTGGTCCGGTTCGCCACCGGCACCGCGGCCTCCGTGCGCAAGGCCGCTGGAATGGACCTGCACGTCGGCATCGGCCCTCTCGCGGCGAGGCTGGAGCAGGTCCCGGAGTCCCGCCGGCTCGCCGACCGCGTCGTCCGCGTACTGGCCGAGACCGCGGGCGGCGCCACACGCGTCGCCACCGACGAGCAGGTGCGCAGCCGGATCGCCCTGCTCGACCTCGTCGACAGAGGCGACACCGCAGCCGAGCGGCTGCTCGAACCGGTCCGGCGGATGCTGGAGTACGACGCCGCGCACTCCAGCGTGCACGCGGTGACGCTGCTGGCCTACCTGGACGCGTTCGGCGAGGCGGCCAGGACCGCGGCCGAACTGTCGATCCACGAGAACACGCTGCGCTACCGCATCCGCCGCCTGCAGGAGCTGTTCGGAGTGGACCTCGCCGATCCGACCGAACGGCTGGTCATCTGGCTCCAGCTCCGTCTGCTCCACATGCGTGCGGAGTTCTCGTCGATGCCCACAAGAGTCCCGGGATGGAACGTCCGTTCTCAACGATGAGTGATCGCGGGGACACCGCCTAGCGTCTGCCGTATGTCCTCACCTTCGGCGCCGTCGACGCCTCCCGTTCCCCCGCCCCTCTCCTCAGTCGTCTCCCCGCCCGCGCCTTCGGCGTCCGAGGAGCGTCCCGGCCTGGTGCTGCGCAACGCCAGGGTCGGGCTCCGCGGCCCGCTCCGGCACATCCTGATCACCGGTGGACGGGTGGCCGCCGTGCTCGACGAGCCGCCCGGCTCCACCGAGATCGGCGACCTGACGGCCGGTCACACGCGGGCCGGAGCGGTCGAGGACGTCGATCTGGAAGGCGCGACCGTCCTGCCGGGGCTGTGGGACGCGCACGTGCACTCCGTGCAGTGGGCGCAGGCCCGCCGCCGGATCGACCTCGGCGGCGCACGCTCCGCGCGGGAGGCCGCCGAGCTGGTCCTGCCGCACCTGCGGCCGTCCGGGCCGACCTCCGAAGTGATCATGGGGTACGGCTTCCGCGACGCACTCTGGGCGGACGTGCCGGACAGGTCGCTGCTCCCCGAGGCCCACCCGGTCGTGCTGATCAGCAACGACCTTCACACGGCCTGGCTCAGCGGCGCCGCGCTCGCCCTCATCGGCAGGGGCGACCACCCGACCGGGGTCCTACGCGAATCGGAGTGCTACAACGCGCTGGCCGCGCTGCCGCCGCCCCCTCGCGAGCTGCTGGACAGGTGGGTGGCCGAGTCGACCGTCGCCGCCGCCCGGATCGGGGTGACCGGCATGCTGGACTTCGAGCTGGCCGACAACGTCACGGACTGGCTGCGGCGGTTCCGTGAGCAGGAGGTCGCCGTACGCGTCGCCTGCTCCATCCCGCGCAGCGGCCTCGACGAGGCGATCGCCCATGGGCTGCGCACCGGCGACGCGGTGGCGGGCTCGGGGGGATGGCTCGAGGTCGGTCCGGTGAAGATGTTCGTGGACGGCTCGCTCAACACCCGCACCGCCTACTGCGACGACCCGTATCCCGGCTCCGGCGACCGCGGGCGGCTGGAGACGCCGCCGGACGAGCTGGCCGCGATCATGGAGCATGCCGCCCGCCACGGCCTGCACCCCGCTGTGCACGCGATCGGCGACCTCGCCTCCTCCATCGCGCTCGACGCCTTCGAACGGGTCGGCTGCCCCGGGCGGATCGAGCACGCGCAGCTCGTCCGCGCGGGCGACTTCGCCAGGTTCGCCCGGCCGGGACTGGTCGCCGGAGTGCAGCCCGCGCACGCCCCGGACGACCGCGAGGTCGCCGACACCCACTGGTGCGGCCGGACCGCAAGGGCCTTCGCGTACGCCGACCTGCTCGCGGCGGGCGCGACCCTCGAACTCGGCTCCGACGCACCCGTCGCGCCGCTCGACCCCTGGGACGGCATCGCCTCGGCGGTGACCAGGACCGACGACGAGCGTCCGCCATGGCATCCCGAGCAGGTCATCTCGCTCCAGGACGCGCTCGCCGCCGCCTCCAGGGGACGCTCCGCCGTACGGGAAGGGGAGCCGGCCGACCTGATGATCCTGGAGCGCGACCCGTCGCTCCTCGCGCCCGGGGAGCTGCGCCGCCCGAGCGTGCTCGGCACGCTCGTGGGCGGCCGGTGGACCCACCGGACAGTGGGCTGATCAGCGGGATTCGACGCCCGGCTCGCCGGGAGGCGCCCACCCGCCCGGCGAGCATTTACAAAACGTCCAATCCATTGACCAACAGTCTAAATCTTGGGTAGCCTCGGCCTTCACGGCTCGCGAGGCGAGCCCCGTGAAGTGCCCAGGAGGTCGGCATGGAAACCGGATTTCTCGCACTGCCCGAGCCGTTGGTGCCCTTCGCGCGCTACGTGCCGTGCCGGTGGAGCGGTGACGAGCTGCACGTTTCAGGGCAGGTCGCGGCGCGCGAGGGGGAGTTCCCGCTGCGTGGCCGCGTCGGCGCGGAACTCACGCTGGAGCAGGGCCGGGCGGCTGCGCGGCAATGCGCGCTCAACGTCCTCGCCGCGTTGCAGCGCGAGTTGAACGATCTGTCCAGGATCCGCGCGCTCGTCAAGGTGACGGTGTTCGTCGCTACCGGGCCGGACTTCCTGGAACACCATCTGGTGGCCGACGGCGCCTCGGAGGCGTTCATCGAGGCGCTCGGCGACGTGGGCGAGCACGCGCGCTCCGCGGTGGGCGTCGCTCGGCTGCCGATGGACTCCCCGGTGGAGATCGAGGCCACCGCCCTGGTCGGCTGACCGCTCGGCGCCGTTTAGGAGGAATGATGGACGCCACCCCCAAGCACCTGACCATCATCAACGGCCGCCTGTTCCTGCCCGGCGCATCGATGGAACCCCGGTCCGGCGACGCGCCCACCGCCCTGGTGATCGAGGACGGCAGGATCTCCGCCGTCGTCTCCGACGACGAGGCGCTGCGTCTGCGCCACCCCCGCGCCGAGGTGATCGACGCCGCGGGCGGGTCGGTCCTCCCGGGGTTCGACGACGCCCACATCCACGTGATCCCCGGCGGCCAGTGGGACGGCCTGCTCGCGCTGAGAGGCGCCGCCACGGTCCCGGAGCTGCAGGCGCGCATCGCGGAGTACGGTGCGGCGCACCCGGAGCTGCCGTGGATCTGGGGCGGAGGGTGGCACTACGCCGCCTGGGGGGACGCCAGGCCCGCCAAGGAACTGCTCGACGCGGTCCTGCCTGACCGCCCGGCCATGATGACCTGCATGGACGGTCACAGCTACTGGGTGAACTCCGCCGCCCTGCGCGCCGCGGGCATCGACCGCCACACCCCGGATCCCGTCAACGGCACGATCGTGCGCGATCCGGCGACCGGTGAGCCCACCGGCTGGTTGAAGGAGAAGGCGGGCCAGCTCATCTACCGGGTGATGCCCGAGCCGACCCACCATGACCTGAAGCTCGCCCTGCGCCGGGCCGTACAGGCGTTGAACGCGTCCGGGTTCACCGCCGTGCAGGACGCCCGGACCGATCCGCGCGAGGTGCCGGTATGGCGGGAGGTGCTGGCCGAGGGCGGGCTGACGCTGCGTTCGAGGATCGCCCTGCCCATGGCGCCCGAGCAGTCACTCGGGGACTGGCGGACGACTCTGGACGAGCATGAGGAACTGGTGGCGCCGCTCCGCGGCGGCGACTGGCTGACAAGTGGGATCGTCAAAGGCTTCGTCGACGGCGTGATCGAGAGCCGGACGGCCGCGATGCTGGCGCCGTACGAAGGCGAGGAGAGCAGCGGCGTGCCCGCTTTCGAGCCGGAACAGCTCACGGCGTTCACCGTGGAGGCGCACCGGCGGGGATGGCAGGTCCAGCTGCACGCCATCGGCGACCGCGCCGTCCGCATGGCCCTGGACGCATTCGAGGCGGCGGGGCGGCGCCGGCACCGCGTCGAGCACGTCGAGGTCATCCATCCGGAGGACGTCAAGCGCTTCGCGGCACTGGACGTCGTGGCGAGCATGCAACCCGCGCACGCCTTCTCCGCCCCGGACCGGGCGCACGACTGGCACGGCGTGATCGGGCCGGAGCGTGCGGCCGCGAACTGGCCGATGTCCGCGATCCACGCGTCGGGAGGGGTCATCGCCCTCGGGTCCGACTGGCCCGTGGTGGACTTCGACCCCTTTATGACACTGCACGCGGCGATGTCCGCGGACCACGCGCTCACCTTGCCGCAGGCGCTCACCGCGTACGGGCGCGGGTCGGCCTACGCGGCGCACGTCGAACACCGGCGGGGCGACGTCGCCGTGGGAATGGACGCCGACCTCGTCGTGCTCGACCGGGACCTGCTCGCCGCCGGGGACGTCCGGGGGACCGGAGTCATGGCGACGATCGTCGACGGCGTCGTGGTCCATCGCGCCGCCCGTTGAGGGGCGGATCCGAACGCAGGCGTCTCTCGCCGAGGCGTTCTGCCACATCAGTCTCAGGAGTTGGCATGGAGTACGACATTCTGCTGCGCGGTGGTCGGGTGATCGACCCCGCCGCGGGCATCGACCGGGTCGCCGACGTGGCGGTCGCCGGGGGAAAGGTGGAGGCGGTCGGCCCCGATCTGGCCGGGCACGCCGCCACGGTCATCGACGTCGCCGGCCGATACGTCATCCCGGGTCTGGTGGACCTGCATGTCCACATCCCCGACCATGCCGGCGGCGGTGCCGGGCACGCCATGCTGGCCCGCGCGGGTGTGACGACCGCCCTCGACCTGTCGGGCCCGGTCACGGGCGTCCTGACCGCCGCCGCCAAGTCGGGCGTCGGGCTGCACATCGCGGCGGTCGAGGCGTTCCGTCCGGGACAGCAGCTGCCCGCGCGACCGACCAGAACCGAGATCCGGCGGGCCGTCGAGCGGGTGCTCGCCGCGGGCGGCATCGGAGTGAAGCTGCACGTCGACAAGGGCTGGGAACCCGAACCGACCGGGATGATCATCGACGAGTGCAACCGTGCCGGCGTGTGGATCGCCAGCCACTGCGGCACCACCGCGACCGGGAGCGACATCATCGGCCTGCGCGAGACCCTGGAACTCGCCGGGGACAACCGGCTGCACGTCGCCCACGTCAACAGCTACTGCCGGGGCGACGTCGAGGACGCGGGTGCCGAGGCGTACACCGCTGTCGAGCTGCTCCGCACGTCGCCGCACGTCTTCGCCGAGTCGTACCTGGCGGAGATCAACGGGTCCAACGGCACCTGCGTCGACGGCCTGCCCAAGAACAGGCGCGTCCGCTCCTGGCTGGAGGGAGCCGGCTATCCCGGAACCGAGGACGGCCTGCGCCGCGCGATCCGCGAGGGCTGGGCCCACGTCACTCGGATGGAGCCGGACGACGTGCTCCTGCTCTCCGGAGACGAGGGCGTCGCCCTCTGGGAGGAGGCGGAGACGCGGACGCCCATCTGCCTGCCCGTCAACCCGGCCATCTCCCGGCTGGTGCTCGGATCGTCCAGGAAGGCCGACGGCGGTTTCGACGTCCACGCGCTGGCCACCGACGGCGGCGCCTACCCCCGCAACGTCACGGTGTCCGCCGGCCTGTCGATGGTCGAGTGGGGCCTGCTCACCCTTCGGGAGTTCGTCACCAAGGCGTCCTGGACGCCGGCGCGGATCCTCGGGCTGCCCGGCAAGGGACGCCTCGTGGACGCCGACATCGCGGTGATCGACCCGGTGAGCCGTACGGTCACGAGCACGATCAGCGCCGGGCGGCTCATCTGGCACCGGGGCGCCGTCCTCGGTCGCGGCACCCGCTTCCTCAGCACCGAACGCGGCGCGGCCGCCGCGCGTGAGGCCTGCGGCGTCCATGAGCTTCTCGAACCGGCGGGCAGCGGCTTCTACACCGGCGACGGCCTCGCCGCCTGAGCCGGCCGGAGGGCAAGACAGCCAGGGCTTGAGAAAGACAGCGCTTGAGACAAACAGAAAGGGAACGCAGCGCATGACGACCGCCTCCGAACTGCTCGCCTCGCTCACCGAGACCACCGAGAAGCACCGACTCGACATCGGGGTGCCGGGCGTCGCGCTCGGCGTGGCCGCCGGTGGTGAGGTCGCCTCGACCGGGCTCGGGGTCACCAGCGTGGCCGATCCGCTCCCGGTCACGACGAACACGCTGTTCCGCCTGTGCTCCATCACCAAGATCTTCGCCGCCACGCTCGCCATGACCCTGGTCGAGGAGGGCGTGCTGGATCTCGACGTGCCGGTGGTCGCCTACTATCCGGAGCTGTCCCTCGCCGACGCGGACGCTCGGGCGTCGGTCACCATGCGCCACCTGCTCACGCATGCCAGCGGCCTCGAAAGCGAGTTGCGCGGCGATCTGGAGACGTTCGGACGCAACGCCGACGCTCTCGACCGCGTCGTGTCGGCGTACGGCTCGCTCCGCCAGTTCGCCCCGGCCGGTGAGATCTGGGGGTACTGCAACACCGGTTACTGGCTCGCCGGCGCCGTGCTCGCGCGGCTGGCGGGGACGTCGTTCGAAGACGCGGTGTCGCGGCGCGTACTCGAACCGCTCGGCATGACGGGGAGCTGCTTCCTGGCCGAGGACGCCGTGCTCGGCCGGGTCGCGCTGCCCCACCGCCGCGCCTCGGCGGGTTCTCCGGAGCACGTCCCGATCCCGTCCTTCGCCTTCCCGCGAGCGCGCGTGCCCTCCGGGGGCGTGATCGCGGGCGTGAACGACCTGCTCAAGTTCGCCGGTCTCCATCTCGGGAACGGCCCCGCCGTCATCTCCGAGGCCGGCCGCGCGATGATGCGGGAACCCCTGATCCCGGGTGACTCCGCGGGTGACCACCAGGGCCTCGGCTGGATGACCTCCAGTCCGGGCGGCACGCCGGTGGTCGAGCACAGCGGGTCGTACAAGGGGTACTGCACCAGGCTGACCCTCCTGCCGGACCTGGGGGTCGCCGTCGCGGTGCTGACCAACAGCGACGACGGCGGCCGCCTGTGCCGCGCGGTCAAGGAGGCCGCCCTGGAGCTCCTGACCGGGTGGCGGACCGCCGAGGTGGAGTACGCCGACCTCGGCCCCGACGTCCTCGCCGCGTACGCGGGCGACTACGCGATCCCGGGCGTGGACAGGATCCGGGTGTCTCCGCACGAAGGCGGTCTCCGCCTCGAACTGGTCAAGAACGCGGCGCCGGCCGGGGAGTCGCTGTGCCGGGCCACGTCCGAGACCGAATTCGAGATCGTCCACGGGCCGAGCCTCGGATCACGGCTGGTCTTCTTCCCCGGGTCCCCTGTGATCAGGCTGGGCCTCCGGCTCGGGGCCAGGCTGTCGTGACGCCCCCGGCCTTCCGGGGCGGGCCGGGCTTCGGCGCCCGGCCGGCTCCCGAACTCGCGGCCGCGTTCGCCGCCATGTTCGCCGACGTCAGGACACCAGCGCTCGTCGTCGACGAGGCGGCGGTGGAGCTGAATCTCCGGCTGATGACGAAGCTCGCCCGATCCCCGGAGAGGTGGCGGGCCCACGTGAAGACGGCCAAGGCGCGCTGGGCCATGGAGCGGCTGATCGCGCACGGGGTGACCAGGTTCAAGGCGTCCACCACCGCCGAGCTCGCCACCCTGCTCTCCCTCGACGTGGCCGACGTGCTTCTCGCCTATCCGGCGGTCGGGCCGACACAGTGGCGGGCGGCCGAGCTCGCCTCCGCCCATCCGGGCGCGGCGGTCTCCGTGCTGGCCGACAGCGTGGCGGGGATCCGCACCTGGCGGCCGGGACCGGTCGGGGCGTTCATCGACGTCGACACCGGAATGGGCCGTACCGGCGTGCCCGTGGACGATCACGCCGCCGCCTTCGCCGTGGCCGACGAGCTGGCGCGACGGGGGATCCCGCTGCGCGGCCTGCATGGTTATGACGGCCACCTGGCCGACCTGCCCACGCCCGAGCGGGAGCGGGCGGCGGCCGACGGCCTGGCCGCGATGACGGATCTGGCCGAGGCGCTTCAGGCCGCCGGGCACGTGAGCGGAGAGCTGGTCGTGGGCGGGAGCCACACGTTCCGGGAGATCCTGGCCACGCCCACGCCGTGGAGCGACCGGGTGACCGTGGGCGCCGGCACGGTGGTCTACAACGACGCCCGCAGCCTGGCGAGGTTCGGTGACATCGGGTTCACGGCCGCGGCGGCCGTGCTCACACGTGTGGTGAGCCGTCCCGCGGCGGGACGGGTGACCGTGGACGCGGGGCTCACGTCGATCCAGGTGGACGCCGGCCGGCCGCACGCGGAGAGCGCGGGCCTGGTGGCGGTCTCGGCGGCGCAGGAACACCTCGTGCTGTCCTGCGCGCCGGGGGCCGAACCCGAGATCGGCGAGCTGGTCACCCTGGTGCCGCGCCACGTGGACACGGCTGTCAGCCAGTTCGGTGAGATGCACGTGATAGGCCCGGACGGCCGGGTCAGGGTGGAGCCGGTCACCGCACGCCACCACGAGTCCGCGACCGTCCGATGAGCGTGAGGCCGCGCCCCCGATCTCGCGCGCCGTGCCCGTCCGCCGACTCCGTGATCAGGATCCAGCGGACTCCTCCTTGAGACGGGTGATGTAGTTGTAGACCGACTGGCGTGACATCCCGAGCCGCTCCGCGACCATGGGGACGGCCCGGCGCAGCTGGAACAGACCTCGCTGGTCGAGCTGGCGGAACACCTCCGTCCGCTCCGCCACGGTAAGCCGGGTGAGCGGGTGGCCCAGGGCGTCCTCCACCTCGGCGAGCACCCCGTCGACGACGGACTCGATGTCGGTGCCGAACGTGGTGGAAGGGGACTCCAGCGGGTCGAGGTCGCCGGCCATCTCGATGAGGAGCCGGCCGGCCACGCGCATCTCGGTCACGTCCAGATTGATGCAGACGGCGCCCACCACGTGGCCGTCGGACGTGCGCAGCAGGATGGTCGACGATTTGATCACGCGGCCGTCGGGAAGCCGCGTCACATAGTTGAGGTCGTCCTTGGCGTCGTCGCCCTGCCGCAGCATGCTGAGGCCGATCTGGCTCATGGCCGACCCCACGCGGCGGCCGGTGACATCGCCGGCGACGGCGATGACCGAGTGCTCCACGCGCCGGTAGTCGTGGAGAACCACCTCGCACTTGCGGCCGAACGTCGCCTGGATCCCGTCGACGACCGGACGCGTGGCGGCGAACAGCGCGTCGGCTTCCACCGACGGGTCGACGGCCGAAGATTTCTGGCTGATCGGATTGTCCTTTCTCGCTGGAACCTCACTGGAATCTTGTGGGAACCTCGCTGGTCTATCACCGGAATCGCACTGGAATCAGTGGAATGCACCCGGACGGGCCGTGCGGGTCCGGCAACGAGAATTTTACGATTAGTCGAACCCATTGACAACAGGTCCAAATTCGGCCTAATTTGCGGGCTACCAACCGAATCCCCCCACCTCGCGCGAGCTGTCTTACCTTGTCAGCCCCCTGACGGCGGCCGGCGATGAGAAAGGCGGAACAATGTCGGGTCCCTTGGTCGCCGAACGACTGAGCGTCGGTCACGACGGCCGCACCATCTTGGCCGATGTCGACTTCACCCTCCCCGCGAGCGCGGTCACCGTACTCGTCGGCCCCAACGGCTGCGGAAAATCCACCATGCTGCGTACGCTCGCCGGCCTCCAGCGGCCGACCGGCGGGCAGGTACGCGTCCTGGGCGACCCCCTGGACAAGCTGAGCAGAAGGGAGCTGTCACGGCGGCTGGCCTTCCTGCCACAGACCCCCCTCGTCCCCGCCGGGATCACCGTACGCGAGCTGGCCAGGAATGGCCGCTACGCGCATCGCGGCGCGTTCTCACGGCACACCACCGAGGACCTGGAAGCCGTCGAGTGGGCGCTGCGCGTCACCAACGCGCTTCCGCTCGCGGAGAAGAGGATGAACGAACTGTCGGGCGGCGAGCGGCAACGCGCCTGGCTCGCCGCCGTTCTCGCGCAGAAGGCGGACATCCTCCTGCTCGACGAACCCACCACCTATCTCGACCTGCGCTATCAGGTCGAGGTGCTGGAGGTGGTACGGGCACTCGCCCATGAGTACGGCATGGCCTGCGGCCTCGTCCTCCACGATCTGGGGCAGGCCTCGTCCTACGGGGACCGGGTGATGCTGACCGCCGGGGGCGAGATCCTCGGCTACGGCGAGCCGGCCGAGGTGCTGGCCTCCGAGAGCATCGCCCGCGCCTTCGGCCTCGACGTCAAGGTCGTCCACGACCCCGAGACGGGTGGGATCGCCTGCTTCCCCCGCACCTCACCCAACTGATCCGCAGGACCCACCTGCACGGCCGACCCCCACGACCGACCACACGGAATGACCCCCCACCAGCTAAGGCAGACGACGATGCGCAAATCCGCCATCCTTCTCAGCACCGTGGTCGCGGTGCTCGCCCTCGCCTCGTGTGGCTCCACACCCGCCACCACCGGCCAGTCCGGCGCCGCCCCTGCCCCGGGCGCGGCGAAGATCACCATACAGGACGGCTTCGGCCCCGTGGAGCTCGCCGGCCCCGCCACCCGCGTCGTCTCCCTCGAATGGACCTTCACCGAAGAGCTGCTCGCGCTCGGTGTGGCCCCGGTCGGCGTCGCCGACAAGGCCCTCTACAACGACTGGGTGACCGCGGGCACGCGAGTGGCCGAGTCCACGGTGGACGTCGGCACCCGCCAGGAGCCGAACCTGGAGACCATCGCCTCGCTCAAGCCCGACCTGATCGTGGGCAACGCCGACCGGCTCGCCAACAACATCGAGAGCCTCAAGGCCATCGCTCCGGTCGTCGCCTTCCGCTGGAACGATCCGGCCAAGGCACAGCTCGCGGCCATGAAGGAGTCCTTCACGTCGCTGGGCACGGCCGTCGGGAAGAACGCCGAGGCCGCCAAGACGCTCGCGGGGCTCGACGCGACCACGGCGTCGGCGAAGGAGAAGCTCTCCGCCGTGGGCGGGACGTTCGCCCTGGCCTACCCCGCGGGAGGTGCCGGCGCCGCGACCGTGACGATCTTCGCCAAGACCTCCCTGGCCTCCCAGATCCTGGAGGAGGCCGGCATGACCAACGCGTGGACCGGCAACGCCGACTCGGACGGGCTCAGCACAGTTGGCGTCGAGGCGCTGACCAGCCTGCCCGCCGACGTGAACTTCCTCTACGTCTCGCCGTCCTCCGACGACACCTTCCTCAAGCTGGCGGACAACAAGGTGTGGACGGGACTGCCCTTCGTCAAGGCGGCCCACACCTACAAGCTCGACCCGACCCCCTGGTTCTATGGCGGTCCCACCTCGGCCGAGCAGCTGCTCACCCAGACCGTGGCGACGCTGGTCAAATGAGCGCCGTCCTCGCATCCTCCGCCCCCGCCCCGATGCGACCCACCCGGCGGCCGGCCGCCCCGGTCGCCTGCGGCCTCGCCCTCGTCCTGCTGGCCCTCGTCTTCCTCTGGCACCTGGGCCAGGGCGCCTCCCACCTCGGTGTCGGCGACGTGCTCAGGGTGCTCACCGGCGGCGGTGACCAGCTGGCGGACGACATCGTCTTCAGCGGACGACTGCCCCGGACGCTCGCGGGACTGGTGGCGGGACTCGCCCTGGGACTCGCGGGAGGCCTGGTCCAGGGCGGGACACGTAACCCGCTCGCGGCTCCCGACACGCTGGGCGTGAACGCGGGCGCCTATCTGGCGGTCACGGCCGCCAGCGCGACCGGACTGAGCGTCGGCGTGCTCGGCACCGGCGCCGCCGCACTGGCCGGAGCCGTCGGCGCCGCGGCCCTCGTGTACGCGCTGGCGGGGCGGTCGCTGTACGCTCCCGGGCGGGTGCTCCTGGCCGGTACGGCCGTCGCGCTCGCGGCCACATCCCTCGCGCTGATGCTGCAGATGCTCGACGAGCAGACCGCACGGGGCACGTTCTTCTGGGGCAACGGATCGCTGATCCAGACCGGGCTGACCGTCCCTCTCTGGACCGGTGCGGCGACCCTCGTCCTCGCCATGGCCGTACCCGCGCTGGTCCGCCCGCTCGACCTGCTCTCCCTGGGCGACGACACCGCGGAGGCCATGGGGATCAACGCGGGACGCATGCGCCTTTACGTCCTGCTGCTCTCCGTCGCCTTCGCCGCCGTCGCGGTGACCGTCGCGGGACCGATCGGCTTCGTCGGCCTGGTGGCCCCGATCGCGGTCCGGATGGTGGGCGTCCACAGGCACGCCTGGTTGCTCCCCCTCTCCGGCTCGGTGGGCGCGCTGCTCGTGCTGCTCGCCGACGGCGCGGGACAGGCCCTCCAGACCGCCGCGGGCGGCGAGATCCCGGTGGGCGTCGTCACCGCGCTGGTGGGCGGCCCCGTCTTCCTGGTGCTGGTCCGCCGACTGACCACGGGCGACGCCGAGACCGGGGCCTCGGTCACCGAGGCCAGGCCGCTGACCGGCAGGCGCTACACCACGGTCGTGGCGGTGGCGGCCGTCCTGCTCGTCGCCGCGATGCTCGTCGGACTCTCCGTCGGCACACTGAGCATCGACCTGTCGCAGATGCTCAACCCCGATCCGCTGATTCAGAGCGTCCTGTCCCAGAGGTTCACGCGGGTGCTCGCCGCGGCCGGCGGCGGAGCCTGCCTCGCGGTGGCGGGCGGCACCGTACAGGCCGTCATCCGCAATCCGCTCGCCGAGCCGTCCCTGCTGGGGGTCACCGGTGGAGCGGCCATCGGCGCCGTCACAGTGATCACGATGGCGTCCACCGCCCCGCATTGGATGATCCCGGCGGCGGCGTCGCTCGGCGGCTTCCTCGCTCTCCTGCTGGTGATGGCCGTGGCACGACGGAAGGGCACCCTGGATCCGACCCGTGTGGTGCTCGTCGGCATCGGCCTGGCCGCGGCGACCTCGGCTGTCGTCCAGGTACTGGCCCTGCGCTCCACCATGACGATCGGCGCGGTGCTGACCTGGCTGGCGGGTTCCACCTACGGCCGCGCGGGCGAGGATCTGCTCTGGTTGGTCGTCCCGCTGGTCGTCACGGTGTTTCTCATCATCGGCACCCGGCCGCTGGACATGCTGGCGCTGGGGGAGGACCTGCCGCGCGCGTTCGGGCTCGGCCTCGGCCGGGTCCGCCTCCTCGTCCTGATGGGCGCGGTGGCCCTCGCCGCGGGGACCGCCGCGACGATCGGCGCGGTCGGCTTCGTCGGGCTGATCGCGCCGCACCTCGCGCGGGGGTTCGTCGGCTCCTCACACCGGAGGATGCTGCCCGTGGCCGCGCTCCTGGGGGCCGTCCTGGTGGTCGTCGCCGACACGATCGGCCGTCTCGTGATCGACCCGCGGCAGGTCCCCGTGGGTGTGATGACGGCGCTGGTCGGGACCCCGTACATGATCTGGCTGCTCCGCTCGAATCGGAAGGTGAACCGTTGAGCCTCGACCCCGGCGAGTTCCTCGCCGTCGCCTGTCAGATGGACACCGTGGACGGCGCCGTCGGCCAGAACCTCAAGCAGATGGTCACGATGATCGACTGGGCCATGGAGGGCTACTCGGCCCTCGGCGTTCCGGTCCGGCTGATCGTCTTTCCCGAGCTGGCGATCCACGGCTCGGTCGGCGCGACCTACGCGGACAAGCGGCGTCACGCGATCGAGCTCCCCGGGCCGGAGATCGAGGAACTCGCCGAGAAGGCCAGGTCCCACGGCGTCTATCTCGTGGCGGGCACGGTCTTCGAGTACGAGCCGGAGTACGACGCGGTATTCAACACGCTGGTGATGCTCGCGCCGTCCGGGGAGATCGCGCTCCGCTACCGCAAGGTCAACGTCTGGTATCCGCTGGAGACGACCCAGTCGCCGATCGACCTGCTCGGCGAGGGGTACGACACCGCCAGGTTCCCGTTGTTCCCGGTCGCCCACACCGAGATCGGCACCATCGGCGGGCTCATCTGCTACGACGGATTCTTTCCCGAGGTCACGCGGCAACTGGCGGCCGAAGGCGCGGAGATCTTCGTGCGCGCCTCGGCGATCATGGACCCCTGGGGCTCCGGGCCGACCGGCGCGAGCGTCATGACCGACCGGATGCGTTCCCTGGAGAACCTCGCCTACACGGTGAGCGCGCAGCGCGGGTCCAGCCCGCGGACGGGTCCGCCGTTCTCGTGGCCGGGCCGCAGTTCGATCGTGGACTTCGAGGGCCGCGTGCTCAGCGAGGCGGAGCGCGGCGAGGAGATCATCATGGCCAGGATCGACGCCAACCGGGTGCGCGCGTACCGCGAGTCCGTACTCGGCGGCAACATGCTGGCACACAACCGCACCGAAGCCTACGACTACCTGACGAGGCCCGGTCCCGGGCCGCGCCCGCGGCTCTCCACGGGTCGGACGGTGTCCGAGACGGAGCACTTCGCCACCGCCCGCGAGCAGAACGACGCCTACTGGGCCGGCTACTACGAGCGGAACCCCTTCTGGAGACGCCGGCGCGATCTGGCGGCCCGCGAGAGGGACGCCTAGCAACCGCGTTGTCTCACCCGAAATGGACAAAGGAGTGCGATGGAGCCACACGGCACGCCGACGGGCGCGATGCGGGAGATCACGGATCGAGCGCTCGACACCGCCGTGAGCGCGGGCGCCGACTACGCGGACGTTCGCGTAGTACGGCGGGTGGAGGAGTCGGTGACGGTGCGCACCGGCCGGGTGGAGTCCATCGCCTCGGACGAGAGCGAGGGCGTCGGCGTCCGGGTGTTCGCGTACGGGGCGTGGGGCTTCGCGGCGACACACCGGTATGACGCGGACGCGATCGACCGGGCCGCGGCCGAGGCGGTACGGCTCGCGAAGGGCGCGGCGCCCTCACTCAGGCGCCGCGTCAGCCTGGCGGAGCGCCCCCGCGCCTACGGCACGTACGCCACGCCCGTGCGTGAGGATCCCTTCGCGCTCCCGCTGGAGGTCAAGGTCGCCGACCTGCTCGACGCCGACGCCGCGCTGGCCGTCCCCGGAGTCGTGTCGACCGCGTCGACGTACGCCGCCCAGCGGGAGTGGAAGACCTTCGCGGCGACGGACGGCAGCCTCACCGAGCAGGTGTTCACGCACGTGGGCGCGGGCATCGAGGCGCACGCCGTGAAGGGAAGCGAGCACCAGCGGCGCAGCTACCCCGAGGCGCGGGGCGGCCGCTGGCAGCAGGCGGGATACGAGTTCATCCGCGAGCTCGACCTGAAGGGGAACGCGGCCCGATGCGGAGAGGAGGCCGTCGCTCTGCTGTCGGCCCCGCCGTGCCCCGAGGGCCCCGCCACGGTCGTCATCGACCCCAGCCAGCTCTACCTGCAGATCCACGAGTCGTGCGGGCACGCCACCGAGCTCGACCGGGTCTTCGGCGCGGAGGCGAGCTACGCGGGGACCAGCTTCCTGACCGCAGGCCTGCTGGACTCGCGTTACAGGTATGGCTCGGACCTGGTCACCCTGGTCGCCGACGCCACGGTGCCCGGCGGCCCGGGATCGTTCGGCTGGGACGACGAGGGAGTGGCGGCGCAGCGGACCACCCTGGTGGAGAACGGGATCCTCACCGGCTATCTGACCTCGCGGGACACGGCTCCCCGCATCGGCAGGGAGTCCGGCGGCACCGTGCGCGCCGAGAGCTGGAACCGGCTCCCGCTGGTCCGCATGACCAACGTCAACCTCGCGCCGGTGCCCGGCATGAGCCTCCAGGACATCGTGGCCGACACCGACGACGGCCTCTACCTGACCCAGAACCGCAGCTGGTCGATCGACGACCGCCGATGGAACTTCCAGTTCGGCACGGAGATCGCCTACGAGATCAAGGGCGGCAGGCTGGGGCGCATCCTGAGGAACCCCGTCTACTCGGGGATCACTCCGGAGTTCTGGCGCTCCTGCGACGCGGTCGCCGACGAGCGGAGCTACGTCATGTACGGCAACCCCAACTGCGCCAAGGGCCTTCCGCCGCAATGCGTGCAGGTCGGCCACGGCACTTCGGGCGCACGGTTCCGCGGCGTGCGGATGGGGGCGGGACGATGAACCTCGAACGATACGCCGATCGGGTGCTGGAGACGGCGCGCCGGCACGGTGCGACCGACGCCGAGGTGAGCGTGGAGGCCCGGGTCGCCGCGCTGACCCGGTTCGCCAACTCCGAGATCCACCAGAGTGTCGCCGAGGACACCGTTCGGGTCACTCTCCGCTACGTCCACGGCAGGCGGTACGGCATGGCCGCCACGGGGCGCCTGGACGACGCCGCGCTCGAATCCCTTGTCGAGCGCGCGTCGGCGAACGCGCGCAGCACGGCCGAGAGCGACGACTGGCCCGGCCTTCCGGAACCGGGTCCGATCCCGGAGGTGACAGGCGCCTACGCGGCATCGACCGGCGAGGCCACGGCCGAGCGCCGGGTCGAGACCGTGCGCGAGGTCGTCGCCGCGGCGGACGCCGCCGGTGTGGCCGCGTTCGGCTCCTTCACGACCGGCGCCGTCACCACGGCCGTGATCAGCACACGGGGTGTGCGAGCCGTCCAGACCAGGAGCGACGCCTGGCTGGTCACCGTGCACATGTCGCCCGGTGGCGGCACCGGCTACGCCGAGACCTGCGCGGTGGACGTGGCGGACGTCGACGGCGCGTCCCTCGGCCGGGAGGCGGCCGGCAAGGCGCGCGCCGACGATCACGCGGTCGACCTTGCGCCGGGGGAGTATCCCGTGGTCCTGGAGGAGTACGCCGTGGTGGACCTGCTGGCCAAGCTCGGCAGGTGCGGCTTCAACGCGCTCGCCGCGCAGGAGGGGCAGTCCTTCGCGGCCCCCGGACTCCGCGTGGCCAGCGATCTCGTCACCGTCTGGGACGATGGCACCGACCCCGCGGGGCTTCCCACGGCCTTCGACCACGAGGGCGTCGGGAAGGAGCGCGTCAGCCTCATCGATCGCGGCAGATGCGTGGGACTGGTCCACGACACCCGCACCGCAGCCAGGGCCGGGATCAGGTCCACCGGGCATGCGCTGCCCGCGCCCAACCCGGTCGGGCCCCTTCCGACGAACATGTTCATGGCGCCGGGCGCGTCGACACGGGAAGAGCTGGTCGGGCGGCTGGACCGGGGGCTCCTCGTCACACGCTTCTACTACACCAACCCGGTGAACCCGAAGCGCGGGATCGTCACCGGGGTGACCCGGGACGGCGTCTTCCTCGTCGAGCACGGCGAGATCGTCTCCCCTGTCCGCGACCTGCGCTTCAGCGTGAGCTACCTGGACGTGCTGCGGGGCGTCGCGGCGGTCGGCAAGGAGCGCAAGACGCTGCGCGGCTGGTACGGAGGGGTGTCGGTGCTCGGCGACATCACCGTTCCCGCCGTCCTCGTGGACAGCTTCCGTTTCTCCGGCTAGCCGTGATGCCGGGCAGCGACGGCTCATCGGGCTCCCCGAGATTCCCATACGGCACGAGTCCACCGGTCGCGGAGCGCGCCGGGGTCCTCCAGCGCGCAGTCGCCGCATTTGCGGCCGTCCCGCGCCCGGTAGTACAGGCAGCAGCTGCGGCGGATGAAGAACGGGTGGCCGGGCGCCGGTTCCGCCAGCTCGCCCTTGTCCCGGAGGAGGCCCAGGTCGAGGAGCTCGCGGGCCAGCGCGAGGGCCGCTCCGGTGAGCTCGGGGCGTACGCGGGCGAGGGCGCGGACGGTCCCGGCCAGCGAGGAGGCCACGTTGCCCCACAGCAGGCCCGGAGCGATCTTCACGACCCCCTGGACCGCCTCGGCGAGCGGTTCCAGCAACCCGGGCACCACGGTGTGGTACATCCGCTCGGCTGTCCGCGCCGGGTCGCGGATCTCCCAGCCGGCGAGATCGGTGGTGCGCAGCGGCGGCGGCACGCCGTCGGGCGCCGGCCGCCAGTGGACGCGCCCTGGGACCAGCTCGACGAGCAGGCCGTGGACGACCGCCGCGCCGAAGAGAGGCGAGCACAGCCGGGAGGCGAGCTTCTGGAACAAGATCGAGGCGGCCACCCGGGCCTCGGCGGTGCCCAGGCGTTCGGCGACGTCCCCGATCCGCTGTCCCAGGACGCCGGCATCGGTGAACAGGTCGGTGAACGGGCGCCATCCGGCCTCGACCCGGCCGATGCCGAGCTCGAATCGGTCTCCCATGGAGGAGACGTCGGCGACCGCGTGGAAGACGGCCGAGGGAGGGGCGGGCGGCGGGTCCGCGTGAAGTCGTGTCGGCCGCGAACTGCGCTGGTCCATCATCACACCGCCGGTCTGGTCAGGGCCGCGCGTCCGCGCGGCGGTAGGGCGATCTGGGAACCCTCAGCGGCGGCCGCTATTCGCGGGGCCGCCGCTGAAGGGGCATTGGAGCCGCGGGCGGTGGATGATCACCGGCCCGCCGGGTCAGCCGATGAACGTTCCCACCAGGCTGCCGACCCCGTACGTCACCGCCGCCGCGAGGGCGCCGAGCACGAGCTGGCGGCCCCCGCCGTACAGGGGGGACCTGGCGGTGAGCCGGGCGACCAGCGCGCCGGTGGCGAACAGCGCGACCGCCGTGAGCACGATCACCGCCGACATCGAGGACGACCCCAGCAGGAACGGCAGCACCGGGATCAGCGCCCCGATGGCGAACGCCAGGAAGGAGGATCCCGCGGCGACCCAGGGCGAGGGCAGGTCGTCGGGGTCCAGGCCGAGCTCTTCGCGGGCGTGTACCCGCCAGGCCACCTCGTCGTCGCGGTGGAGTTGCCTGGCCACTTCCTCGGCGAGTTCGGGCGTCAGGCCGCGCGACTGGTACAGCAGGGCGAGCTCCCGTTCCTCGGCCTCGGGGTTGCGGGCCAGCTCGCGGCGTTCGACGGCGATCTCGGCCTGGGTGAGTTCCCGCTGCGAGGCGACCGACGTGTACTCGCCGGTCGCCATGGAGAAGGCGCCGGCCGCGAGCCCGGCGAGCCCGGCGACCGTCACGGCGGTCCCCGTAGCCCCGCCGCCGACCACTCCGGCCAGGAGCGCGGCGTTCGAGACCAGCCCGTCCATCACCCCGAACACGGCGGGACGCAGCCAGCCGCCCGTGACGTCCCGATGATGGCTGTGCAGTTCCACTGCCTGTGCGGTCATGGGCTAGCTCCTCACATCGATCACGACGCTGGCGACGAAGAAGAGAAGCAGCAGCACGCCGCCGGCGACGGTGGCTGCCGCGGTGGACACGCCCGCGAGCACGACCACGAGCGTCACGGCGAGGGCAGCGACGACCGCCACGGCGATCTTCCAGTCGTCGCCGATGACGAAGTCGTACCAGAACTGTCCGAAACCCTTGATGAATCTCATCGGGCGACCTCCGGCTTGAGTCGGGGCAGGAACGTGACCAGGACGCGGGAGATCAGCAGCCAGCCGGCGATCAGGGCGAGGATGGCCCAGTCATGGCCCGGCCATTCGAGGCTCTCGCCGCTCTCGGTGAACACGCCCAGACCCTCGACGGCCCAGTACGCGCCGAAGCTGGCGAGCAGCAGGCCCACGCCGTACTTCAGGGCGTTCTCGGGGATCATCGCGAGCGGGCGGTGCAGGATCAGCCCGGCGATCAGCACGAGCAGGCCGGCGACGGCCGCGCCTCCGATGGCCGCGGGCATGTTCGCGGCGCTCAGCCCGAACGTGATCACGATGAAGACGACCTCGACGCCTTCGAGGAACACGCCCTTGAACGAGACCACGAACGCGAACGTGTCGATGCCGAAGCGGCTCTTGGCCGCTGCCTTGCGCCCGGCCTCGGTCTGGCTGGCGAACTCCTCGTCCTCGTCGTGCATGGCCTTCAGCCCGGAGGATCGCAGGACCGCCTTGCGCAGCCACTGCAGGCCGAAGATCAGCAGCAGCGTGCCGACGACCAGCTGGAGGAGCGACTCGGGCAGCCAGGTGCTCAGGGCGTATCCGGCGGCGGCGGTGAACGCGGTCAGCGCCACCAGCGCCACGAGGGTGCCCGCGAGGGCCGAGCGCCAGCCGCGAGTCACACCCATGGCCAGAACGATGGTCAGGGCTTCGACGAACTCGACGAACGAGGCGGCGAAGGTCGAGGCCACCAGGCCCCACGTTGCGCCTGTCACGGCGGCTCCTTCTGTGTAACAGATGCTTCAATGAATCATATGCTTCATTACTCATATCCGACATGTCAACTGGGTGGCCTCGGGTGCCATGACGATCGACGAGCGATTCCTGCAGCTCGTGTACCGCGTGCCGGCCACGACCTCGCGTGCTCGGGTGGCGGTGTGGCGGGAGCTGAAGCGCCTGGGCGCCCTCTACATCCAGCAGGCTGTGTGCGTACCGCCGGCGTGCGCTGGCCGGCAGTGTCGTGTACGCCAACGACGAGTTGTTCGCCGAGCGGGAGAACCTGATCAAGCCCGGGCCCGCGGTGTTCTCGACGGAGGACTTCGGCCACAAGGGCAAGGTGTACGACGGCTGGGAGACCCGCCGCCGCGAGCCCGGGAACGACCACGCGATCGTCCGGCTCGGCGTCCCGGGGGTCGTGCACGACGTGGTGATCGGCACCGCCTGGTTCAAGGGCAACTGTCCGCCGTACGCCTCGGTGGAGGCGACCAGCGTTGAAGGGCCGTGTCGATCCCCCAGGGGTCTCCGAATAGGTGTTGGACGTGCGGGATACTGGTATACCGCAATCCTTCGAGAGGGGACCATGATGACGAACCACACCGCCGATGCCGGCCTCCGTACCGTCGCCGGTGCCTCCGCCACCGTCTTCCGCGACGTACGCCCCTTCGGCGGGCCCGCCGTCGACCTGGTCGCCGTGGACGGTGTGCTGGCGGACGCCGTCCCGGACGGCGCCGTGGTCGAGTACGTCGACGGGGGCGGACGGCTGGCCCTGCCCACGCTGGTGGACACGCACATCCACCCCGACAAGACGGCCTGGGGCGAGCCCTGGCACAGCCGCCGGCCGGCCCGCGGCATCGCCGAGTACGTGGCCGGGGATGTGGAGCTGCACCGCGCCCTGCCCACCCCGGTCGCCGAGCGTGCGCGGCGGCTGATGGCGCACGCCGCCGCACAGGGCACGCGCGCGATGCGCGCCCACGCCGACGTGGCGCCCGCGTACGGGCTGAAGGGCGTCATCGGCGTGGCCGAGGCGCGCGAGAAGCTGCGCGGCGTCCTCGACGTGCAACTCGTGGCGTTCCCGCAGCACGGCGTGGAGCGGGCGCCCGGCGCCGCCGAACTGCTGGAGGAGGCGGCCGCCGGCGGCCTCATCGACGCGGTGGGCGGGATCGACCCCGCGGGCTTCGATTCAGGCGACGGCACGTCCGGGGAGAACCGGCAGCTCGACCTCGTCTTCGGGATCGCCGAACGTCACGGGCTGGCGATCGACATCCACCTGCACGACGTCGGGGAGCGAGGCCTCGGCCCGCTGCGCGACATCGCCGCGCGGACCGAGGCGCTCGGCCTGCGGGGGAAGGTCACGATCAGCCACGCCTTCGCGGTCGCCGCCCTGTCCGGACGGGAGCTGGACGAGACAGCGGACCTGCTGGCCTCGGCGGACATCGCGCTCACCACGGTCGCGCCGTCGGCGAGGACTGTGCTGCCCTTCCGGCGGCTGGCCGAGCGCGGCGTGCGGGTCGGTCTCGGCTCGGACGGCGTACGCGACAACTGGAGCCCGTACGGCAACGCGGACATGCTCCATCGCGTCTGGCTGTTGGGGTGGACCCGTGGCGTGCGCCTCGACGAGGAGCTGGAGGCGTGCTTCCGGCTGGCGGCGGACGGCGGCGCCGAGCTGCTCGGGCTGCCGAAGGCGGATCTGCGGCCGGGGGCGCCCGCCGACTTCATGCTGGTCGAGGGCGAGTGCCTGCCGCAGGTCGTGATCGACCTGCCGCGCCGCGACGTGGTGGTCCGGGCGGGACGGGTCGTGGCCCGCGACGGCCGGCTCGTCTGAGATCGCAACCGTGGATCGCGATCGCCGGCGTTGCGCCAACCCGGGACGAGCGCCGTGCCGGTGAAGCGAGGGCGTCGTACTCATGCGTCGCGTGACAACCACCCAGACCGCCATGACCGTAGCCCATATCGGGCTTGAAGAAAGGAGATCTGTGGCAGTACAAAACAGACAGGAGTCGACTTTCCCGGAAGGGGTTGCTCCTCCGAGTGGCGGCCGTTCTCCCCGAATCTTCGGCGTCGGCGGCCAGATGTTCTCATCTCTGAAGCAGTATCCGAACTTTCGGCGGCTATGGATCTCGAATCTTTTCTTCTTCGGGGGCGTGTGGACCCAGACATTGGTCCTGGGCTGGATCGTGTTCGATATGACCGGTTCGGAGTTCCTGATGGCGGTCTTCACGGCGGTCAGATTGGCTCCGATGTTGCTGGGGCCGCTCAGCGGTGCGATTTCGGACCGGTTCGACCGGATCAAACTGCTGCTGGTTGCTTCCGCGTTGGCCTTGGTCACCATCACCGTGGTCGCTGTGCTCGCCTCGACGAACCATATTTCCTACTGGGGGTTGGTGATCGGTGGTCTGTGCATCGGAATGACGCAGTCCCCGTCGCAGCCGGCGCGGTCGACGCTGGTGCTCGATTTCGTCGGACGTGGGAGTTTGAGCAACGCGAACGCGCTGAACTCGATCGCGATGAATATGACGCAGGTCATCGGCCCTGCCGTCGGAGGCGGCATGATCGCCGCTTTCGGGGCACCGGTCGCCCTCTGGATCTCCGCAGCATTGTACTTGATATCCCTGATGGCTTTATGGCCGCTGAGAAAGGCAGGAAAGGCCGCGACTCACGCGGCCGGCGAGTCGCTGGCGAAAATGCTGGCGCTCGGAGCGAAAGCCGTATTCTCCAACCGCCTAGCTACATCGGTGCTGCTGGTCACCTTGATCGCCAATATTCTGCTTTGGCCGATCTATCAGGCGTTCATGCCTATTTTCGCGCACGTCGGCTTGGGGCTGGACGCGGGCGGCCTCGGTTGGCTGCTCACCTGCAGCGGACTGGGCGGGCTGCTGGGATCTCTTTCCATAGCCGCTCTCGGTGACTTCAAATTCAAAGGCGCGCTTTTCGTCATCGGCACGGGTGCCTGGGGTGCGCTGTGGGCCGCGTTCGCGCTATCAAGTTCAGTCCCCCTGTCATTCACCTTGATGGCGGCCATCGGATTGGCAAGTTCACCTTTCGGTATCCTCCAAACCACACTGCTGCTGATGATGACCGAGCCTTCCGTGCAAGGACGAGTCATGGGTATACAAGAACTGGCCATCGGCGTCATGCCTCTTGCCGCACTCGCTCTCGGAGCGGCTGCCGAACTCATCGGTGTGGCGGCAGTGGCCCTGATCAGCGGCGTACTGCTCGTGCTCCTTCTGGCAGTTCTCACCGCGAGAGTGCCAGCACTACTGCGATACAGCGGATCAACCCAGGGGTGAAGTCTCATGCGGAATTCCGGCCGCGCTCGCCATCTCCGAGCGGAGCTGCTCAGCCTTCTGGCGCTTACAGTTGCAACTGCTGCACGCCCGAGCGATGACACGCAGCCCGGCGAGTAGCGTGGTCCACATGCGGGGCGACGGTGGATGTCGGCTCGCGAGTTGATGTTCCTTTCGCCCCTGGAATTGGGTGAGGTGTGCTGGCCAGGGGCCTCGCTTCTGGGCTATGGACGCGGCTGAGCAAACAATCCCGGCTCGGCCTCGATGAGGATGCCGCGGCTGACCAAGCGTTTGAGCTTCGAGCGGATGTTCTCGGTGTGCTTCGACACGATGGGCAGGTCCAGGGCCTCGCACAGGTCGCGTGTATGCAGCTGGCGGCGCAGGTCGGCGAAGACAGTGGGAATCTGCTGGTAGGCGGGGTGGTCGGGCAGCGCGGGAGGCGGTTCGGGTGACGCCACACCCGTCTCGGCGTCGCCCTCGTCGGCGAGGGCGACAAGGGTCTTGCGCGTGATCCGCAGGTGATCGATGGCCTTGTCGAGTTCGCGCAGCTTCGCGGCAATCCGGATCTCGGGTCGCGCCGATCTGTGGATCTACAACGTAAAGGCGCCCGGATCGGCCTGTGCCTGCACATCAGGGTGCGTACGGCGCACCGACAGTCGGGCGACCCACGCCGAGCGAGACGCGGGCGCGGGGTGACCGATCAGGAAAGGGCTCAGCGCGTCGTGATCTCGCCGCCGAGGAGCTTGGCGGCATTGGCCAGGCGGGTCGCGTTGAGCATCTTGATGCTGGCCAGCCGATCGCGATGCCGGGCGATGATCCTTTTCTGGTAGTCGGCGTAGACCACCTGCCTGACGCCGCAATAGTTGGTGTCCAGGCGGCAGTCGGCGTCCGCGACGGCCGTCTCGATCTCCGCGAGGGTGCCGCGCGGTTTCTCAATGTGGTCGTCGGCGGCTGTGACCGCCCATCGCGGATCGCCGCTGGCGTCGGCGGGTGTCGCGTAGTCGAATCCGGACCCCTTCATGCAGGTGCTCCACGAGCGCTCGGCAGCGCGGATCCTCAGGTCCTTCCAGGCGAGGTCGGCCGCGTCGTAGGAGAAAGTGAGAAGTTCTTTGTCGTTGAACTTCTTGGCGCGTTCGGCTTCGGAGACGCCTTCCGCTCCCCGGTTGAGGATGCCGTCCGCCTCCGTGAAACACCCGCCGCGCGGCACCGCCTGGCCCCGGAACCGCCTGGCCTTCCCTTCGAGCACGTAGAACTGCTCGTCGGTGACCGAGTACCCCCGGATGCCGGTCTGTGCGGCTGACTCCTCCTCCGCCTGCCCCGGCGGGCCTGCGTACCCGTACTTCTCGGCCCGGTCCGGGTCGAACCAGTCGAGGTAGGCGGCGTTTCTGGGATAGCGCACCGGCTCCGTCGAGGGGCCCTCGAAGTCGATCCGGAACCGCCGCATGCAGTCCTTGACCAGCATGAACCGCGCACGCTGGACCCGGGCCTGATCCTCGGGGGCGAGGTGGTAGTCGTCCAGCGGCAGGACGAGATCGGACGCCTCGCGCGGCACGGGCAGGTCGCCCGCCCCGCTCGCACTGCACCCGGCGGCGGCGACGACGCACAGCAGCGCCGCGGCCCGACGGAGGTCCCTGGACGACGACATGAAGATCATCGGCTATTTGTATCGAATTGAGGCGAATCGCGCCCCGGAAAGCGCAATAAATGCGCAATTCCAGTCCGGACGTGGCGGAAAGCGTGGACGGGATGATCTCGTATACGCCATGCCGTATCGGACTCGCGCCCGAGACTCTTGTGAGATCTCCTCGCCGAGGATGGAATCGGTCACGCACGGCCTTCGCTCGGAAAGCGCTCCACGTCGCCGCAGGACTCCCGGGAGGAGAGAAGGTGCCTCTGGAACGGTTTGTGAGCACGACGGTGGAATCCCCAGGATGGCCGCCGGAGACATTCGCCCAGATGGCGGACGGCCCCCACTGGCTCCCGATCATTTACCGCACCGCCCGCCGCGTGTACCGAGACCTGCTGGCAGTCGGCGCGATGACTCTCGCCCCCGGCGTGGGATTGCCGCTGATCGTGCTGGTCGCCATGGGACACCGGATCGTCATCGTCAACGGGTCGCCGCATCTGGTCCACTACACCCTCGCCGGGATCGGTGCCCTCGCCGCCGCCGGACTCGCCGCGATCCTGTCCGGACTGCTCTTCCTGGTCGCTGGCAGCCGCGTCGTGCTGGACCACATCTGCGGACGGCCCGTGTCGGCCATCCGCGCCCTGTGGGCGATCCTCCGCCGACCGCATTCGTTCCTGCTGCTCGCCGTCCAGTTCGGCGTGGCTTTCACTGCCCTGGTCGGCGCCGCGTTGTGGCTGTCGGTCACGGTGCGATCCGTCATTCCTGGGCTGATCCTGCTGCTCGGGGTGGGCGTCTTCCTTCTGCTGCCAGCCATGACGGCCTGGGCCGCCGGGCGGCCGGTCGTCTTCCGCGCCTCGGGCTACCCGGAACTGATTTTCTGTGACGACGCCGCCTGCACTGGGAGTCGGACCACCGAGCTGAGGGAGTACTTCGACATCCATCCGGGGGTCGCCATGGCGGCCGACGGCTCGCTTGCGGTCGCGGGGTGGACGCACAAGCCTGGCTGGAAGACGGAGCTGGAGACGTTCTCGTGCCGCCCCGATGGCTGCGCGCGGAGGTCCGGCTCGCCGCTGCGGGTCGCGAAGGATGCCGAGCTCGAGGTGCGCGCCGCCGCCGTCGCCACGCGGAACGGCATCGTCATCGCCTCGATCGCCCCCGATCCCGATGACCGGGACGACCGGAATGGCCGGAACGCACTCGTCGACCTCACGACGTGTCCGGAGATCACGTGCGCACACCCGATCACCGTCCGGCTGGGCCGTCTGCTTTCGCACATCACGGACGTGACAGTGGACGAGCGCACCCTCGCCGTCACCGCGTCGCCGGACGGCCGCCCGATCGTCGCGTACGCGGACAGGTACACGCAGGAGACGACCCTGGCGATCTGCGACTCCGCCGTCTGCGCGCACCCGGTGATCCGTACCTTCGATCCGACTCAGTGGCGGCAGGGCGCCTGGTCCTGGGGGCCGCTGCGTGTGCAGGTCGCGGTCCGGCCGGACGGCCGGCCGGTGATCGTGCGCAATGATCCGCACGATCTCTCCACGACGATCGTGGTCTGCCGCGATCGGGTGTGCTCGGGGACTCCGCGCACCGCGCGGGTCACCGAAGTGGTCGCGCTGGGCACACCCGGTCTCACGCTGGACCCGCGTGGACGGCTCCTGCTGGTCGGATATGACCGTGACTATCCGCTTATGTCCATTCTGACCTGCGAGGATGACGCCTGCACGAGCCGGTCGACCGGCCAGCTCGTGCCCGCGTACGGGTTCGGCTATTTCGATCTCGCCGCCGGTCCCGACGGCCGGCCGCGCCTCCTGTGGTATGGCCGGCTCGGCCCCGCTGGCACCGACGCGTACCACCTGCTGACCTGCGTCGACGCCCGCTGTTCGGCGTGAGAGAGGTGCCACCGCCGTCCGGAGGCCCCACCGTCGCCGCCGGCTCCGGCGGCGAGCAGGCGGGCCTTCCCTCGGCCTTCCCTCGGGCGGACGGCTACGGAGTGCGCGTGCGCAGAATGGCGGAGTTTTCGGAAGTGGGCGGGGCCGTACGACGCGGACGTGTCAGGCTTCGTGAGGTCGCCAGGGCGAGGACAATAGTGGCAAATGGGGTGACAGGATGCGCAAGATCCGTTAATTTCGGCCGTCTCGTCCTCGCCTTCCAGGAGTTCCGACATGGTGACCGCGTTGCGCGCGACGATCGCGTTCGGCCTGCTGGCGGGCTTCTACGTGCTCGTCGCCGCTGTACTCGGAGCCGCAGCGCTCGTCGACGTCGCCGCCGTACGGCACATCACGGTCGGCTCGCTGAAGATTGCGATCGTGCTTACCCTGGCCGCCCTGGCGCTGCTGCGCGGTCTCATCCTGGTCAACCGGCGCGGAAGCCAAGCGAAGCCGGGTGTCGCGGTCGGCCGCGAGGACGAGCCGGTGCTCTGGCAGACGGTCGAGGAACTCGCCGCGCGGGTGGGGACCCGCCCGCCGGACGAGATCCGGCTGGTCGCCGAGGTGAACGCCGCGGTGAGCGAAGACACGAGCTGGCTGGGGCTGCTGGCGGGCCGCCGGACCATGTACGTCGGCCTGCCGCTGCTGATGACGCTCACCGTCGACGAGATGCGCGCGGTGCTGGGACACGAGCTGGGCCACTACAGCGGAGCGCACACACGGCTGGGCACACCGGTGTACCGCGGCCGGATCGCCGTGCTCGCGGCGGTTCAGTCCCTGGAGAACCACCCGTTCATCCAGAAGCTCTTCTCCCTCTACGCCACGCTCTTCCTGCGGGTCTCCCAGGCCGTCTCACGCAGGCAGGAGCTGGAGGCCGACAGGTTCGCGGCCGCCGTCGCGAGCCGTGAGGCCGCCGGAAACGCCCTGCGCAAGGTGCACGGCACGGCGGACGTCTGGAACTTGTACATGGAGCGGTACGTCGGCATGACCGGCATGGCGGGCAGCCGTCCGGCCGACCTGTTCGGCGGCTTCCACGCCCTCGTCGACGTGCATCGGGCCCAGATCGCCCAGGCGGACGGGGCCGACGAGGAGACCAGCCCGTACGACTCCCACCCGAGCCTGCCCCAGCGGTTGGTCGCCATCGCCGCTCTGGAGGACGTGCCGCACGTCCGCGACCCCCGTCCCGCGCCGGCGCTCCTCCGGGACCCCGCTCTCACGGCGAACGCCGTGGAGCAGACCTTCTGGACCGATGAGGCGCTGAGGCTGCGCCCACTGCCCTGGGAGGAGATGGTCGCCCAGGGCATGTACATGGGCCTCAACGACGAAGCGGTGCAGGACCTCTCGGTCGCGGGTCAGCGCATCGTGGGTGGGCCGGCGCCGTCCCTCGACGCCGCCCTGGAGGCGCTGGCCCGGGGCCAGGCCGCCGCCCTCCACGAGGAGCTCGTCCGGCTCGATTGGCGCCCGTCGCCGGACCTGGTGGCAAAGGTCCTGGCCCGCGCAATCGAGGGCGTGCTCATCGGAAGCGGCAAGGCCCGGTGGACGCTGTCGTGGACCGGCCCCGCCACGCTGCTCGACGCGGCGGGCAAGAAGGTCGACGTGGACGAGTTCGCCGCCCGGCTCGCGGCCGATCCCACGCAGGTCGCGGGCGCGCGGGAGTGGTTCGCCCGGACGGGTGTCTCGCTGCTGCCCGGGGTGGGGACGCCCGTCTCGTAGCGGACAGCCGTCCCTCCCCGTGAAAGGCCTTTATCGGCAGCTATGAGCTCCTGATGTCCCAGATCCGGCGCCGATTCCGATCGGCGGAGGAACCTCCGCTCTCCTGAAGCGGGTGCCGCAGACATCCGATCTGTCTTTACTGCGGCACCTCCTACCCCCCTGATGCCGAGCGGGCACGTCGGCGGAGGAACCCCCAGGGCAGGACAGCCAGACCCCAGATGAGGGCCGCGACGCCCCAGCTCGTGCCGGGGTTCGCCGGGTGGTCGGGGTAGCCCATGGCGAGGGCACCGAAGCTCATCGAGGCGATACCCGACGTGACCGCAGGAATCGGGTGTCCCCAGGCGACCAACGCGACCAGGGCGATGCCCAGGGCCGCCTGAACCGGCCAATGGTCCAGCCCCATCGTGATCTCCATCGGTTCACGGCCTTCCTCGGCGGCCCGGATCATGTCGGCGGCGTACCAGATCCAGGGGAGTGCCGCCGCCGCCGCGAGCGCGAGCGGCAATCGGGATCGGGGGTCCGGGGCGGCGCCCCATCGGCTGAGGACGACGGCGAGCGCCCCCACAGCGCCCACGACGCCCAGCCACGCCGCCGATGCGGCCTCGCCGAGCACCATAGCCGCGGCTGCGCCGGCGAACGGGGCGACGGCGAGAACAAGATGCCAGGTCCGCGGTCTGCCCGCGGTCGTCCAGCCGCGGAGCATCGCGGCGAGCACTCCCACGCAGAGTCCCAGAATCGCGGTGACAGCCAGAAATGCCGGCTGGCCGGCGAGCACGCCGGCGAGGCCGATCACCGTCCCGACGACGATCACTTCCCCAAAGGCCGCGGCCCGCGCCGCGGGATTGAGGAAGACGACCAGGAACGGCACGGCCACCAACAGGGAGAGCACCAGCCCCCAGCCGCCCTCCAGCATCGACGCTTGGACAAACGCGGGCGACGGTGCGGCGATGGGGACCGCGAGGTCCACTGTCCCGAACCCCGGATAGACGGCGGCTCCGATCGCGCAGCAGAGGGCGAGGGCGCGCGCGGGCCACGCGAGACGGGATGCGTTCATGAGGTACGTCCTCCGGCGAGGCGGTCGACATAGATGTCCCAGAATTTGGTGGGGTCGACGTGGCTGACGACGTGGGCGGGGGAGGCGCCCTGGACCGCCTTGCCCGTCGCCGGCTCGGCGGAGACGGGGCGGTCGCTTGTGTCGGTGACGATGTCGGGCTGGAGGAAGACGGCCGCCGCGACCGTGTCCCAGACGGGCATGCTGTAGGCGGGATTACCCGCGAAGATCGAGCCGTGCAGGTTCCGCAGCGGCGTGGAGAGGGGCGCCGCTGGGGCCGCGACCACCCTGTCGTAGATCTCCTTGTCGTACAGGAGCTCCTGGCAGGCGTCGAGGGGGATGACGGTCTTTTCCCTGAAGGGCGCGTCGAGCGCGGTCTCGGCGGCTCGGGGGTCCCACCACCAGTTGAACTCGGCGTCCTTGGTGACGCTGCCCGGCACGTCGAACGCGCCGCCCATGAACACGACCCCGTTGACGAGGGGCACGATCTCGGGATGGTCCTCGATGGCGCGGGCCAGGTTGGTGGCCGGGCCCAGGGCCAGGATCGTCACCTGGTGTGGATTGCTCTTCACCTGGTCGGCGATGAACTCCGAAGCCGTGGTGTCCCTCGGTTCGGTGGTTGGGTATCCCAGACGTGGTGTCTCGCTCAGGTTCCGGTAGCCGAGGGGCCGGGGGCGGGCCAGCGCGCCGGCGTAGGGGAGGGAACGGTAGTTCTTCCCGTCGGGGCGGGTCCGTGGGTCCGCGGTGGCTCCCCGGATGACCGGTATGTCGGTGCGGCCCAGCAGTTCCAGGAGCCGCAGAGCGTAGGCGGCCCCCTCCTCCGGCCAGGTGTTGCCGCCGACCGTGGTGATCCCGAGCACCTCGACCTGGGAGGAATCGAGCAGCATGGCCGTGGCCAGAGCGTCGTCGTTGAGCTCGCCGGGGTCCTCGTCAATGATGATCTTTCCCGCGCCGGGGGGCTGGTGCAGCGTGGTGGGAGCCGAGCACGCCGCCAGCGCGACCGCGAGCAGGATGATGAACTTTCTCACGCCGACCTGTCGGGAAAAAGGGTGAATTGGGTTCGATGAACCGGTCACACCCTCCGCGGCGACAGAGGAGGATGAATCCGACCGCCGCGGCAACGGGTTCGCCTCGGCCGTGCAGGACTGGCGGTTCGACTCCCGTTGCCCGGCTTCCGTCGTCATCCATGAGCACCACACCAGCCACGGAGACCCGCCGCCCCCTGGGAGCGCGGGTGCGCGGATGGTCTGCCTGACGGTTCCGTTCTAGCGAAACAATTGGACGAGTACGGCGCGTGCAGTACGGGCGACCTCTCCGGGCCGTCGCCGGCGGTGACGAGCGCGCCCGGAGACGTCGCACGGCGGCCACGCGTCGTGGCTCGCCCCGCGCCGCCGCCTTCCCTTGGGTGAGCCTGTCGTGAACCGTATGGAAGCCGCGGCGCGACAGAGGACCGAGGAGCTATCGAGGCACAGACCGACAGGCAGAGGCGATGAACGATAAGGCGGAGTGGAGTGACGCTCGATTACTGGGCGCGATCGCGGATGGGGACCGGCGTGCGCTGGAGGTCGTGTACGAGAGGCACGCGCCGTGGCTCCTGCTCCGGCTGAGTCGACGGTGTGCCGACCAGGCGGTCGTGGACGAGGCCGTGCAGGACACCTTCGTGGCGGTGTGGCGCACCGCGGGTAAGTGGAACGGCAAGGGCGAAGCGGCGGCGTGGATCTGGGGGATCGGCATCCGCCGGTTGCTGGATCTGCTGCGCAGGCGGCCCCTCGTGGTGTCGCCGGCCTATGAGCAGATCATGGTGTCGGCCGAGGAGCAGGTCCTGCTCGGAATCGAGTACGGCGATCTGGGCCGGGCGCTGGACAGGTTGTCGCCGGAACTACGGGCGGTCGTCCAGGCCACTGTGCTTGACGGGCTGACCACGCGGGAGGCGGGGAAGCTGCTGGGCATCCCCACGGGGACCGTCAAGACGCGGATGATGCGTGCGAAGGCCCTGCTGAGGGAGGAACTGACATGACCTGGCACATGGACGGCGGCCTGGCGACCAGGTACGCCGACGGGGATCTCGACGCGACGCTGGCCGCCTCGGTGGAGGCCCATCTGCTGGCATGTGCGCGGTGCAGGGGGCTGCTGACCCCCCAGGTGCCGCGAGCGCGGCTCGATCGGCTGTGGGATGAGATCGCCGAGGCCGTGGACAGTCCCGTTCCCGGGCCGTTCGAGCGGCTGCTGCGTCTGGTCGGCGTGCGCGATCACACAGCGCGGCTGCTGGGCGCGGCCTACTCGCTCCACCTGTCGTGGATCTCGGCCGGCGCGCTCGCCCTGCTGTTCGTGGTGCTGGCCGCCAGGGAGACGACCAGATGGGGCCTGGTCGGCTTCCTCGCCCTGGCGCCGATCCTGCCGGTCGCCGGAGTGGGCTTGGCCTACGGCCGTGGGGCGGACCCGGCGTACGAGATCGGACTGGCCGCACCGTACTCGGCATTCAAGGTGATGCTGATGCGCGCGGCCGCGGTGCTGGTCACCTCGGCGCTGCCCGCGCTCGTCATCGGCTTCGCCCTGCTCGGTCAGACCTGGACCGTCGCCGCTTGGCTGCTGCCCGCGCTGGCGCTCACATCCCTGTCCCTTGTGCTGTCCCGGTGGTTCGAGCCCGCGCATTGCGCGCTTGCGGTGTCGATGCTCTGGCTCGCCGGGATCGCCGGCACGAACGTGCGCGAGCCGAGCCTGGCGATGTTCAGCACCGTTGGGCAGCTCGGCTACCTGACCATAACGGTCGTTTCCGGCGTGCTTCTGGTAGCGCGCCGCAAGGAGTCCTCATGAGCGTGGTCGTCGAAGGTCTGACGAAGGCCTATGGCCGGAGCAGCCATGCCCTGGACGGGCTCTCGTTCACCGCCGGCGTCGGCGTGAACGGCCTGCTCGGCCCCAACGGCGCGGGCAAGACCACGCTGATCCGCCTGCTGGCGACCGTACTCACGGCTGACGGCGGAACGATGCGGTTGCTGGGGAGGGATCCGGCCACCGAGCGGTCGGCGATCCGCCGCAGGCTTGGGTACCTGCCGCAGGAGCCGGGCTATCACCGTGGATTCACCGTGTTCGAGTTCGTCGACTACGTGGCGATCCTGAAGGAGATGGCGGACCGGCGTGCCAGACACGATGAGGTACGCAGGGTGATCGACGCGGTCGGGCTCGCGGACGTGAGCGGCAAGAAGATCCGGGCCTTGTCAGGAGGGATGCGGCGGCGGGTGGGCATCGCACAGGCGCTGCTCGGCGAGCCGGAGCTGGTGCTCCTCGACGAACCGACGGCCGGGCTCGACCCCGAGGAGCGCCTGAGGTTCCGGGAGCTGATCTCCCGAATCGGCGAGAACCGCACAGTGATCCTCTCCACCCACCAGATCGAGGACGTCGCCGCACTGTGCGGCAGAGTGGTCGTGCTCAAGGACGGCAGAAGCGCGTTCGAGGGAGCACCGGAGGAGCTGCGAGCCCTCGCCAAGGGCCGTACGTGGCTCTGGGAGAAGAAGGCGGGTCTGCTCTCCTGGCGTACCGGCGAGGGGGTCTTCAGGAGTATCGGCGACCCGCCCGAGGGCGCTCGACTGGTCGAGCCGACCATCGAAGACGCCTACCTGCTGCTGCTCGGTGAGGCCGCTCTGGTGGCGGCCGGATGACCGGCGTTGCGCGGGTCGTCCACGGCGAGCCGCGCTCCGACGTCCTGGCGGCGATGGCGATCAACGAGATGTGGCGGCTGCTGCGCCATCCGCTCCATCTGCTGGGCGCGGCGCTGTGGAGCCTGGCGATCGCCAAGAACGCGTGGGACGGTCCGCGGCCCGCGTTCAGCGATCTGACCGAGCCGATGACGATGTTCTGGGGGGTCCCGGTCTTCTTCGCGGCCAACCTGGTCGCCTCCGCCGCCCGCCGGGCCGGTGCGGAAGAGATGCTGGGGGTTCTGCCGCGCGGGCGGGCGGAGCGCACGGGGGCGCTGTGCCTGGCCGCGTTCGGCCCGTTCCTCGTGGGCGTCGGCGCGCAGGCCCTCCTCTCCTTTCTCTATGTGGTCACGGAAAACCAGTTGGAGCGGTTTCCGACGGTCGCGGAACTCGCGTGCGGACCGCTCAACCTGCTCGGCGCATGCCTGCTCGGGATCGCGATGGCCCGGTGGACGCCCTGGCCGGGAGCGTCGGTGCTGGCGATGGTCGTGCTGGTGAGCTTCAACCTCATCGTGAACACCACGGGGGCCGGGTACGGTGACGGGGTCGGCCCGTTCTACCTGCTGGGCTTCTACGCCGACTTCGCGGTCTGGGGCCCCGCGCCCTCCCTGGCCGCCGCGGGTTTCAACCCCGGCTCGACCGGCTGGCACGCGGTCTACCTGTTCGGCCTGTGCCTGGGGGCCGGCGCGCTGGCGATCCTGGCCGACTCCTCCCGCCGACTGTTGTGGTCGGCGGTGGGCGTCGTGTCCGTGCTGGTCGTCGTCCTCGCGGGAATCTGGCAGCTGCCGTGACCCCACAGCTGGGTCCGACGCCAGGGGCGGCATCAAGGCCCTGGACGTCACCACTACGGGGGGTGAGTACGGTACCGAACGTGTCATCGGCTTCAACCACGACGACATTGGCAGCCCGCGGAGGTCAGCGTGACGGTGTAGGTGAGCCTCGTGCCTGGTCCCAGCCGCCCTGCTGAAGAACGGGCAGCGGAGCGGGGACACCGTCACCGGCGCGATCACCTTCGAGGAGCAGAGCACGTTCACGTTTACCGACCGCCGCGACGACCTGGTGGGCAAGACCCTCCACGTCGACACCCGCTACCGCCGGTGGGGCGGCAACGCCCCGCTGCCCGACATCTGGGCGCTCGCCCGTGGCACCCGCGCTGGCCGGCCGACGTCGGTCGCCGTGTACCCCCACGCCAAGCTGCCGGGCAGGATGGGCGGGCACACCGGCATCCCGCTGGCCCCCGCGGTCGAACTGCTGCGGCAGGGCCGGATCGGCCAGGTCGGCGTGCACACTCCCGCGACCGCGATCGATCCAGAGGACTTCTTCGGGCTCTACGCGCGGCTCACCCAGCCACCGGCCGGTTCGGTCGACGAGGTCCTGACAATCGTCGAGGAGCGGGACTGTACGGTGGCCTTCGGCTCTGTCGCAGATTCGGTGGTGACGGAACCTCCCGGCACGTAACGGTAAGCCGTGCGTGATCTCGACGAGCTTGTGAATGTGCTGGACGACCTCATCGCCGCCTGTCCGGAGATGATCCATCTGGCCGGGCTCGTCCGCGGCTTCGCCAGCCTCTGCGACCGTGTGAGCGCAACGCGGACCGGCTCGACGCGTGGATATCGCGTCCTCTTGGCCTAACTCTCAGTCACCACCGACAGAGAGACAGAGCCGCCGGCCGGAATGACCCGTAACCGCCTGGGCGGAAATTGCCGTTGACCTGGCCTTACTTGGAGATTCATGGGGGTTTGCTGCGTATGCTCCCTGTTTAACCTCGGAGAGGTGCGCCAGGAACGACGTCAGTCACAGGTTTCGGGGGAACAGCATGGCCGCACGCACCGAGCCGATCTTCGAACGGTTCTTTGAAGGGCAGCCGATAGAGGGGAATGTTCGGCCTGCCATCTTGAAATCGTGGCGCAGGTGCCAGGAGATCGGCCTCATCCTGGAGAAGCTCAGGTTCGCCGATCCGGTTGAGATCGACATGGACTGTGTCCTCGTCCGGGTGGCCCGACCGGTGTTGGAGCGGTTCCGGACCGCAATCGCGGACGTCGGCGTGACTCTGATGCTCAACGACGAGCGGGCCAGGCTGCTGCAGCGCTATGAGGGGGATCCGCAACTGAGGAGAGCGCTCGACCGCGAGCATCACTTCCCGGGTGTGGAGTACACCGAAGCGCTCCTCGGGACCAACGCCGTAGGCACCCCCCTTCGCGAGAAGCGGTTGGTCCAGGTAGCAGGCTTCGAACATCTGGCCCAGTGCGTGCAGCCGTTCACCGCCACCGGTGTCCCGATCCTCGACCCGCTCACCGGGCACGCGCGCGGTGTGGTGACGATCGCGTGCCTGAACAAACGCACGCATGCGGCGATGAGCGTGCTCGCCCGTCAGGTGGCCGAGGCCATCGAACAGCGGCTCCTGGAGCAGAGCACCGCACAGGAGCGCGCTCTGCTCGACGCGTTCCTGCGAAGTGCGGACCTGCCTGACCTCCTGTCCGCCCAGGAGGCCGACTCTCTGCTCCGCGATCTGCGGCTGTCGAGGTCTCCCTGTCCCACGGTCGCAACGCCACCCTGCGCTCCCTGCCTGGGACGGAACCCGCCGGTATGGTCGGCGTCGTCGCGCAGGTCCGGATCCAGGGCGGCCGGTGGGAGTCTCTCGCCGACGACCTCGTCACGTCGGCACCCGATCGGCTGGGCTGGTCGGTACCCCCGCAGGCGACCGTCGTGTACCCCCAAAACGCTGCGAACACCAGCACCGAGGCGGCCCGAAACGCCGGCGCGGGCGGCTTCCCGACTGCGGGCGACGCTTGGCCCGGCATGGGCGAGGAGGGCGAGACGTGCCCGCCGTCCGGCTCCCCGCAGGAGGCGTCCACGCCCACCGACCCGTGGTTGTTCCTCTTCGGCGAACCGGGGGTCGGCAGGCTCGCCACCGCGGCGCGCAAGCGCCTGAGGCTGCTGTGCGAGGCAGCCATGAACATCGGCCAGACCCTCGATGTGGTGCGTACGGCCGAAGAACTCGCCGAGGTGACCGTCCCACGACTTGCCGACCTGGTGACCGTCGATCTCAGCGAGAGCGTCGTGCGCGGTGAGGAGCCCGCAGCGCTCACCGGCGACCTGCGCCGGGTCGCCGTCCAGAGCGCCCAGGAGAACGGGAGTCCGGTCGCCGCGGGCGAGCCGGTGCACTACCCCGCCTCCTCCCATCAAGCGCGCTGCTTGGCGAGAAGGGAGACGGTGCTCTGGCCGGATCCGGGCGGCGCTCGGCCGGTGCAGGCGACCGAAGGACCGATCTCCTCGGTCATCGTGGTGCCGTTGCTGGCTCAGGACAGGGCGCTGGGGGCGGTGACGTTCACGCGGTGGCGGGCATCAGATCCGTTCGAGGACGACGATGTCTCCCTGGCCGAGGAACTGGTCAGCCGCGCGGCGGTGTGCATCGACAACGCCCGCCGCTACACCCGCGAGCGTGCCATCTCGCTGGAACTGGAAGGCGCCACCGCGTCGCTGCAACAGTCACTCGCACTCCAGCGGCGATTCACCACCGACGCCTCCCACGAGCTGCGCACCCCGCTCGCCGGACTGCGTGCACAGCTGGAGGAAGCACAGCTGCATCCCGACCAGACCCACCCGGGCGAGCTGATCGACTATGCATTGCGCGATGTGAACCGGCTCCAGGCCATCATCGACGACCTGATGCTGCTGGCCCGGCTCGGTGCCGCCCCGCCTGCCGCCTTCAAGCGCATCGACCTGGCCGAACTCGCCGAAGCCGAAACCCGCAGCCGTACCGGCGACCGCCACAGGGTCCGCCTGGATGTGCGCCCCGGTGTGATGGTCGACGTCGTCCCCTCGCAGATCTGCCGGGTTCTGCGCAACCTGCTCGACAACGCCCAGCGTCATGCCGCGCACATCATCGTGGTGCGGGTGCGCCGCGTCAGCGGTGAAGCGGAGCTCAGTGTCACTGACGATGGTCCGGGAGTCCCCGAAGCCGAGCGTGACCATATCTTCCAGCGCTTCACCCGCCTGGACACCGCCCGCAGCCGTGACCAGGGCGGCACCGGCCTGGGATTGGCCATCGCCCGCGACATCGCCCACGCCCACCACGGCACCCTCCACGTCCAGAACGCATCCCCTCACGGAGCGCGCTTCATCCTTCGCCTTCCACTCATCACCCCTTCCTGACCGTCGAGGAGACCTCGGAGACCGCCGTCGAGCAGCTCGCGCTGGACTTCGTGCCATGTCAGCCGCGCCGCCCGATAGGCGCTGCACGCCCAGCTGGAGAGCGGACTGATGTGCTACTTCGCTGACGCCTTCAACCCTTCGGGACTCTCACGTCAGGCCGGGCGCTTTGACCGGTCGTGCGATGGCGCGCACGGACGGTGTTGTTGTGGCGCCAGATGAGGGGGTTGACCTCGCCCGGTGCCAGGCAGCCGGCCGCCGGGCTGTCGAAGACCTCTTGGCGGGATGTCCGGGCGATGGTGACTCGCTGGTGGTAGTCGCGGAAAGTTTGCACCTCGCCGTCGGCGCGGCACGGCTCGTATTTCGCGCCGTGGATCTCGGTGTAGGCCATGCCGTGATAGTCGTCCTCGCCGAGCCGCGCCACGTCCAGGGCCCAATGTCTGAGGAGGACCGGTGCGGCGCGGAAAATGAGCAGGCCGCCGATCCGGTCGATGCGGGTGCCGTACGGGTCGGGGTCCGGCCACAGTTCCCGCCGTCGCCGTATCCACGAGCCGTCGTCGTGTGCGTCTCGGATGCGTGTGAGCTGGTCGTCGAGGCCCCAGGTATGCCAGCGGACCGTACGGCCGGAGGCTGTGCCGGGCTGGTTGAGCCGGTGGCGAAGCTGTCGGGCGGCTTGCGCGGTCAGGACGGTCAGATAGGCGGGCACGAGCGCGATCGGGTCGGCCGGCTCCGCGTCGAACGGGTTGGTGTCCAGGTGCGGCCGGTCGATGACGACGATCGTGCCGGGGCGGCGTTGGTAGGAGAGTCCCCACAGCAGGCGACTGAGCAGGAGAGCGCCGTGCGGGTCGGACAGGATGTGCCAAGTCTCGTGGAAGCGGTTGGTGGAGAACCTGGCCGTCACGCCGGGGCGTGGGGTGATGACGTGGTAGTCGCGGTCGTCGACGCGTAGCACCCGTAGATGCAGCTTGAGGCGGTCACCGACGTCACGCGCCGATGAGGGGCGAAGCCGTTTACCCATGCGACACGCGTTCTTCCTCCCGCGAACGGTCCATCACCAGATTGATCACCTTATGGAACCGCCGTGTATGCGGGTTGCACAACAGGGTTTTCTGCTCGCGGGCCCTCGCCGCTCCGATCATCCGCCTCTCACGACGAACAGCATCGGCGGCAAGGGGGCGTCTCCCTCCACGGCCGAGTCGGTGGTGGCGGCCGCCGATGCGGTGGAGAGGTTGAGGCGGGATTCGGAGATGGAGCCGCGCGTGCTGAGCCGTTCCAGCCATAGCCGCGTGCCTTCCCGTTCGCGCAGGGGCGTACGAGACCCCGCCCGGCTCAGGCCAGATCTTCGTCGGCAACCTCAATCCCCAGGCGTTCACCAACTTGGGATGGGGGAGCCTGGGCACCACCTTCCTCAGCACGATGCTGGACGGTGCGCGAACCATCCCGCTGCTGAACTATGGTGACGAACTGCTCGAACTGCAGCGGCTCAAATTTGACGCCGAACTCCTCGCCATCAAGAACGGCGGCAACCAACGCTACTGGTCCGCCTACTACCGCACCAGCATGCTCAAGTCGATGACCCAGGCGCAGACCAAGAGCCTGCGTCTGGTGAAGTTCGCCAAGGGTGCCAACTACCTCGGCGCGGCGCTGGCGGGATGGGACAACTACAACGCGCAACGGGCGGAGGACAGAGGTCGTACGGACTTGTCCGGCGGCATGAAGACCGCGCGAGCCGTCGTCCGAGGCGCTGCCACGGTGGGAGGCACGCTCGTCGGAGGGGCCTTGGGCAGCGCGCTGTGCGGACCCGCGTGCGCCGGGGTCGGCGGACATCTCGGTTCCGCGGCAGGCGGCACCGCGGGAGCCTGGGCCGCCCGATCACTTCCGAAGATCAGGAAGTGGTTCGGCTAACCGGCCTGGCGGCGGGGCGGCAGCACAGTATGGGCGGCCGCCCCGCCCTGCTCCTTGACGAACAGAGCCGGTCCAGCCCAGGTGGAGCTGGGGGAGGCGCCGATGGGGAGGTACACCCCTTCCCGGCCGGTCCGCAGATCTCAAGCATTGCTGCGGCCTCGGTCAGGTCCGACGCCTCGGCTGGGCGGCGGGGTCAGCCGGAGCGTCGCTTCTCGTACTCGTCGATGACCTTGCCCAGCTTCGCCAGCCGCTCGGTGAACCACACATTCTCCGCGCCTGCCGCAGGCCGGTTCGAGTCGACGTACTGGTAGCCGAGGTTGGAGAACATGGCGACGATGTATGTGCGGCCGCCCTTGCCGGGCAGGGCCTTCACGATCCCCGCGTCGGCGCCGGAGTTGTTCACCCAGCCGTTCTTGTGGGCGTACGTCACCTCGGCCTTCTGGTTGCACGGTCGCACGTCGCGGCTGTACGAGATGCCCTGGCCGGGAATCGTCACGGTGCCGTCGGCGCCGAGCCACCGCGAGGGCGTGAGCTGCGGGATGCCGGGGGCGGGATAGCCCGCGCCGCACCAGTTGGTGGTGGAGAGGGTGACGTTCATGCCCTGCTCGGCCAGCCTGCTCCTGAAGAACTCGCGGGAGGCGTCGCTCAAGACGTCGGCGGTGACCGTGGTGCCGCCTGGAGTCTTCCACAAGGTGCCCACCCCGCCGTTGACCAGCATCAGCAGCTTCGCCGTGTCAAGCGAGGTCATGGTGACGGGGTTCCCCCATCGCGCGCCGTTGTCGGGGTTGGTGTTCTTGAGCTGCAGCGTCTCCAGACCGAGATTCTGGAAGGTCTGGTTGAGGCCGTCCACCGCGCCCTCGTCGTGCAGCAGCTTGACCATGGCGCACGCGGCGGCGTTGGACGACCAGGTGAGCGCGGCGTCGAGGTAGTTGCGGACCGTGTCGCTGCGGGCAGGGCCGCACAGCGAGCTGACCGTGACCGGCTGGTAGGCGTAGGTGTCGTCGAGCGAGATCTGGCCCTGGTCCACCAGCCGCAGCACCCCGAAGGCCACCATCAGCTTCAGGACGGACGCGGGGTAGGGGCTCATGAAGTCGATGGGGGCGTTCTCGCGGCCCGGCACGATGTCGATGCTGCCTTGGCCGCGGTTGGCGTACCAGCCGGCGTCGTCCCACTGCCTCCAGCGGACGGCCGTGGTGTGCAGCTTGTCGTCCACCGGTACGGCCTTGCCGTCCGGGTACTGCGGGCTCATCAGCACGGTGCCGGAAGAGAGGGGGCGGCCGAGCCTGTTCAGCTCGATGACGGTCAGGTCAATCTGGGGCTGCTGCGTGATCGGCGCGGCCGCTGCGGCGGCCGCGCTCAGGTCCGCCTTCTGCGGAATCTGCTTCGCCTCCTTGTCGGCGCCGTCGCGCCGCAGCGCGTTCAGGTCGGCCGTGCTCGTCGGCGGGTTGGTGTCCAGGAGCTGCTCGAACTGCTGACGGTCGAGCGCCTGCTGCAGGAAGTGCGCCAGCGCGCTTACGGAGCCGTTGTCCACCTCCGCGTTCGCGGGGAGCGGCGCTACGAGGCCGCTCAGCAGCACGGCTGTGGCGGCGAGCCCGGAGAGAGCACGCCTCCGATGAATTGTTGATCTAGTCAAAATCACCGGACCACTCTAGTCAGAATGATCTAGGTGATCCCGTAGATATGAAAAGATTTCGCGATAAGTGCGACTTTCGGTCTCTAGTCGGTGTCGTGGGTGACGAGCAGGCTGAGGACGGTTCCGCGCGGGCTGAGCGCGCCGATCGCGAGTTCCCGATACACCCAGTACGGCTGCCGCCGGATGATCCGGAACATCGTCCATCGCCATCGAGCGGCGAGTTCGTTGATCCGGTGGACGGACGCGCCCGCCGGGGCGCGGACGAGGCCGGCGACCGACTGCCACGCCGCGAGCCTGCCGTATCCGCCGCGGAGGCCAGGGGAGTAGCTGGCGTCGCAGTAGGCCACGGCGAACAGCTCGTTCACCACCGTGTCCAGGCTCGTCATCGCGCCGTACAGCGCGATCTGGGCACTGAGCGCGCCCGGCAGGAACGCGTTCACCTCCAACGGCGTCAGCTCCTGGGGATCGATCCGCCGGGGAAGCTCGATGACGGCCGCCACCTCCGGCGCGCCCCAGTGCTCCACCGCGGACGCGATGCGCCGCTCGTCCTCCCGCGTGCTGACGATCCTCGGCTCGTGGTCCGGAGAACCCCGGCCCGCGAGCCAGGCGTCCCGCTCCGGAGGCTCCGGGAGGGCCTGCTCGCCGCGTGGCGTCCAGCCGGGACCAAGGACGGCCGCGTCCATCCGCCGCTCTCCCCGGGTGCGCTTCAGGGGCAGTCCGGCCAGGGGATGGCCGAGTCCCCGTAGGGCGTCCGCGCATCGCGCCGCCGCTGGCACCCTGACCAGGGTGCGGCGGCGTGCCACCAGCTCCTGGATGAGGCAGGCGACCAGCTCGGCCCACGCGTCCGGTTCCTCTGGCGGGTGCTCCAGCAGCGGAACCAGGTGGTGGACCCGCCGCCGCTCCGCCAGCAGCGCGGCCAGGTCGCGGACCCGGCCCCCCTGCCGCTCGTCGGCGTACTGGTCGCGCACCAGCTCGGCCAGCGACGCGGCGTCGCCCGGGACACGCGCCAGAGCCCGCTCGTGCGGCCCGCCCCTTCTCTCATGCACGGTCATGAAGTCCCTGACGTGATCTCGCTGACATGGTCGCCCTCTCGTACCGGCCCTGGCCCGGCGTTCGTCGCCGCACGCCCACGCACTCATCATCGGTAAGGTCGCCCCGCGCCACAGCGGGATGATCTATCAGGGGCGCGGATGTTCCATGCGGGAGAGCCAGGTGGTGAGCAGCGTTTCGAGTGACTCGGCCTCGGCAGGCGTCAGTAGATCCAGCAGGTGGCGTTCGTTGCGCATGTGGTCGGTGAACGCCTGGTCGATCAGTTCGCGCCCGGGTCTGGTGAGGGCGACGATCCGGCCGCGCTGGTCGTCGTCGGAACGGCGGCGGGTGACGAGTCCGGCTCGCTCCAGGCGGTCGATTCTCTTCGTCATCGCGCCGGTGGTGACCATGGTGTGCGCGGCGAGCTCGCCGGGTGCCCGTTCGTAGGGCTCACCGGCGCGGCGCAGTGCGCACAGGACGTCGAACTCTCCCTCGCCGAGACCGTAGCGGCCGTACACGAGGCAGAGTTCCTCGGTGAGCCGGTCGGCCAGGCGGTGCAGTCGGCCGATCACTCCTTGCGGGCTGACGTCGACGTCGGGCCGTTCACGACGCCAGTCGGCCTGGATGTGGGCCACGCGGTCCAGCTGTTGCCGGTGTTCCATGGACCTCATGATAGCTTCCGGGGAAGTTATATTGCCTTCCATGGAAGCCAATATGCGTTGGGTGGCACTGACCGCAGTCGCGCCGGTGGCCTGGGGAACCAACTACTTCGTCACGCACGAGTTCCTGCCGGCCGACCGCCCGCTCTACGGGGCTGCCCTGCGAGCGCTGCCCGCCGGCCTGGTCCTTCTGGCCTTGCGCAGGCAGCGGCCGCACGGCGCGTGGTGGTGGCGGTCCGCGGTGCTCGGGCTGCTCAACATGAGCGTGTTCTTCGTCCTCGTCTATGCCGCCTCTCAACTGCTTCCGACGAGCGTCGCCTCGACCGTCATGGCGGTGTCCCCGTTGACGATGATGCTCATCGCCTGGCCCTTGGTGTCCGAGCGGCCCCGGACCGCACACCTGGCTGGCGCCGCGGTCGGGCTCGGCGGGGTCTGTCTCATGTTGCTCACGGGAGTGGAAGGGGTCAGCGTGCCGGGAGTCCTCGCCTCGGCCGTCGCCATGCTGGTGTCGTCCTTCGGCTACATCCTGGCCAAACGGTGGAGCGCCGGTGCCGACGTACTCGCCTCGACCGCCTGGCAACTCACCGCCGGAGGTCTGTTCCTGCTCCCGGTCGCCGCAGCCCTGGAAGGCCCTCCGCCCGCGCTCTCCATGCCGACGCTCCTCGCGTTCGGCTACGTCGCCCTGGTCGCCACCGCGCTGGCCTTCGCCGCCTGGTTCACGGGGCTGCGGCACCTGCCCGCGGGGACAGTCGGACTGATCGGACTGCTCAACCCTGTTACAGGCGTGCTGCTCGGCACAGCGGTCGCCGGAGAGGTGCTGACGGTCCAGCAACTGTGCGGACTGGTCCTGGTCCTGGCTGGAGTCGTTCCAACGACGTGGCCCGCCCCGTCGCCTACGCGCGTAGTAAGGAGGAGCTGCAGCTCGCCCAGGGCATGCTGTGCACGCTCTGGCACGAGCGCGACCCCCGGCTGTCGCACGAGGCCGGCCGCCGCTACAGGATCGGCATGTGGCTGCCCGGCACTCGTTGGCAGCTGTCGGCTGTCATGCGCGTGCTCCACCTGTTCCTGCGCGACGAGCAGCCCAGAGCTGCAGCTGAGGCGGTCCGACTCTCGCGGATCGTCGAGCACGCCGCCCGTCAGCTCACCCAGCTCGTGGAGGAGGCCTCCACCCAGATCAGCCCCGCCCCCGCACACTCCGCGCAAGGCCGTAGCCGCGCGGGCCGGGCCCTGATAGCCGTCGCCGCGCACGCCCGGAGCCAGGAGGACGGCCACGATGTCTGACGCGCGAGGCAGCAAGGGCGACGGCGCAGCAGCCCCGCGCGGGAAGGACCCGGGCAAGGACCCGGTGAGCATCGGGCTGCAGGCCCGCAGTCGCTTGCACGCCGTGGCGCTGGACGCCAACGCTCTGGGCCAGGGCCGGCCACATCTGGGCAAGCTGACCACGCTGGCCGCCAGGCTGCAGGTGATCGGCCTGCCGGTGTGGGTGCCCGAACCGGTGGCGTGGGAGTGGGCGCAGCACATCGGCGAGGACTGGCAAGCGGTGTTCGGCACCACGGCCCCGTCCTGTCGGCGACTCGCCGACGCCGGGTTGACCGTTGCGCCTCCCGCATCCCCCTACCCAGACCAGATCGCCGTCCAGCGCGCGTTCCTGGAGGCCCTGGAGAAGATCGACAACCTGACCGTGGTGCCGCTGTCGGCCGACAGTGCGAAGGAGGGGCTGAAGGACCAGATCCTGCAGCGACCCCCCCGGACGGCGCAAGGGCGAGGTGAAGACGGGGGCCGCAGACTCGGCCTGGCTTCGGGACCTCCAGGACAAGGCCCAGGGAGACCTCAGCCGGGTACTGCTGGTCAGCACCGATACCGACATCAAGCGGGCCTGCCAGGAGTGGCGGGTGCCACCGCCGCTGATGAGAAACGGGGCGCAGCTGCTGGAGACCCTGTTCACCTTCACCCTCGACGACTCCGACGCCACCGTAACCCGCCTGATCGTCACCGACCTCCGGCATCGTCTGGCCCAGAACCCGCCGGGCGGCCCCTGCGGGTTCACCGTCACCGCCGACCCCCGCCAGCTCGCCATCCTCGCCGATGACGCGCTGGACGACGGGCGGAATGGACATCTGATTTCGGCTGAGCTGACCCAGCTGAACCATCTGGCCGGCATCGTCGACGTCAGCGTGCAAGCGCCCGAACCCTCGCCGGCCACTCCGCCCGGCAACGGACCCAGCAGGCCGCCCACGCAGGCGGTCACCCACACCGCGTTGGCGACGGTGTTCTTCCTCGGGACGGCCGAGTTCCTGTCCCGCGAGAACGGACACCTGTCCACCTGGCGGGAGAACGACATCCTGGTCCGGGTGGACATGGCCTTCGAGATCCAGGACGGCGGAGCGGTGACCAGTGCCGAAAGCGTGCGTGAGGCAGCGCTCCACCAATCCACTGGTTTCAGCGATTCATCCGAGGCGCTGGAGGCGGTGTGTGAGGCGCTGAGCACCATCCCGCTGCTGCGCTTTCCCGACCGCTGGCAAGACACGGAAGAAACGGTCACCGTCACCGGGCCCGGCGGAGTGGAGGTCTACGTCGAGCTCGAGCGCCGCGGCCCATGGAGCAGCTGGACGCTCACCGTCCTGGTGGGTGACGATCCTGCCGAACAGGCGGAACTGACCTGCGAGCAGGACGATGATGCAATCTTGGACGATTCCGCAGGCTACGGCTATCACCCCGACCCGCCGTTCGTGCTGCGCGTATCCAGCGGCCCCATTCCGCATGGAAATCCCGCCTGGGGCCTGGCTGCATGGGTGATGGGTCAGTTGCCCATCTGAACGGAGAACGATGAGCGATGAGAAGCATGGCGGCTGTCGCGTCTGCGGGCGAACTGACGTCACGCTGAACCCGACAACCTGCTGTCGCACGGATTCACGTTCGAGCACGAGAACGCCGCCGACAACCTCCGCCGAGCAGCGACCGAGGTTCGGCGCATCGCTGGCGAACTCCTCGCAAACCTGCACGCGGACCCGTCAGCCATTGTGTACGGCGGGTTCGCCCGAAACCTCGCCTCAGCACGCGGGGGAGGCCGCGGAGCGCGCCGGCGAACTCGACATGGCGAACCGGTTGGCGTTCACGAGTCCCGCCACCACAGAGGGAGGGCGACCGATGGCTGAGTACGACATCGTCTTGGGACCGCGGGAGCGAGGCTCGGCATGTGCCATGAGGTCGGGTGCCGACAGGTCGGCGGATGCCGCGAGTACGACCCCTACGCCTGATCTATCCAGCCCTTCTCCCGGTCTGCCGGGACTCTGCGAGCGAGTGCCGCTGCGCTGGCCGGAGGTGCATGCCTCGTCCCTGCCCCTTGACCAGAAAGGATGCGACTCCGCACGGGCCACTCATCTGAGAAGGCCGCCTCCGCCCACGCCCAGAACGTGGTTGACCTGCTTGCCGAGCATTTCCCCGGCCTGCACAACTCGGTCACCCCGCGCAGCGTCGTCTCCTCCATCGAGCACTACCTATCCGCCCCAACCGCTGACTGGCAGGTAATCCTCGACCATCCGGGGATCGCCAACTGGTCGCTGGGGCCTGACAGAGCCGGTCGCATCGAGGTGGTCTGCCGCGGCACCTCCGATGCCGGACAGAAGCGTGCGCGCGGCCGATCTGACTTTCAGTACGCCGGGCGCTTCCGCTCCGGGGGACAGCCCCGATGCCGGCACCGCAGGCGCGGTGGCGCAGGCGGATCACCGTCACGCGCGTGAGCCGTGGGCGTCGTCGGCCAGGACGATCCCCTCCACCGGCACGTGCTTGCCCAGCGCGTATGACGAGGGCAGGGTCGTGCCGAGGCCGCCGAAGGCGGCTCCTGACTCATCCTTCTGGTCATGCACGGTGACGGCGTGACTGGAGATGCCGCGGCTGACGTCGTAGTGGCTGTCGAACCCGACCTCGATCTCGTCGAAGGTGATGTACATCATGTTCTTGCGGCGGCGCTCGCTGTAGGGCAGGCCGTGCTCATTGGCGTAGGCATAGACGGCCTCCATAAGGTCGTCGAGGCGGGCAATGTAAGTGTGCCCCTGCTCTTCTTCAGCGGCATTGATCCTTCTGTCGAGCTCCGCTTGAGGCAGGCGGATCTGTACCTGGAGGCTGGTGACGGGCTTCAGGCGGGCGGGTGCGACGAGCTGGGCGGCCACGTCGGCGGCGTCGGAGTCGTTCGCACGTCGCCAACCCCTGCCCGCCGGGGTGTTAGTGTGCGGCGGGGCGTTGGCCGAGCACGACCTAGAACTGCGCGTTCTCCACCAGCCCGTCGTCGGCGAACTCAGCCAGCAGCGTGGTGGCCGCCTGCTCGAACTCCTCGATCCGGTCGCCGAACAACGGCCCAGCGGCGAACGAGGTCGACGACAGGTAGCCGAGCACCTGCTCCGGCCTCCACTGGCGCCGGACGGTGATGCGGTGCTCGCTCACCTGTGAGAAGGCCGAGTCCGCCAGGACCTCGGCGTAGGGCCGGTCGTGGTGGGCGTAGGTCTGCCCACCGGCCCGGCGCTGGTCGCCGAGGAAGTGCTGGATTAGCTCGCGCAGCGCGTCGGTCCAGGCGCTGCGGGCCGTCCACAGGCTGCCGTCTCCCATCACGGCGACAACGCCGGTGCCAGCCACGTAGGTGTCGAGCTTCTTCAGCAGGGCGGGCTGGTCCATCCAGTGGAAGGCGCGGCAGATCGTCACCAGGTCAGCCTGCCAACTGGGGTAGGGCGGGGCGAAGGCTTCGGCCTGCTGGTGGTGCAGCCGCAGGCCGTCGCCGATCATCGGGCGCAAGACGGCGTCGGCGTTGGCCAGCATGTCGGCGTCCGGCTCGACGGCGTCGACCTCGGTGAAACTCTCGTGGAGGGCGGCGGGCACCTGCCCGGTTCCCGTGCCCAGGTCCAGCAGACGCCGCGGCGCGGCCAGAAGGCTCGCCTGTTCGGTCAAGAGCTGGACGGCCTGCTCGGGGATACCCGGCCGATACAGCCGGTAGTAGCGGGCGGATCCGGCGAACGTGCTCAACGTCTCCTCATTTCATGTCGCATGCGGTGTTGTCGGTGTGGGGCCTGTCAGCAGGTCACGCACATGATCGACGACTGCGGGCAGCGTCGATACGAGATGCAGGCACCCGTCGGCGTCGGCGGGCGGATCGGCCGCCGCCTGGTGCGGCGGCTCGGCGGGCAGCCACACCGCGCGGGCTCCGACGCCGAGCGCGGCGCGCACGTCGAATTCCACGCTGTCACCCACATGGATGATCTCCTCGGGCGACACACCGTGGGCGGCAGCCACCGCGAGGAAGGCGCGCGGGTCGGGTTTGGCGTAGCCGATCCGGTAGGAGGGGTGGTGGCCGCTCAGGTACGGCCGCAGCTACGCGAGCTGACCGAGCCCGGCGTCGCCGACATCGTTGTGGTCACCGTCGGGCGCAACGGCGCGATCGGCCGCACCCGCACCGGCGAGTTCTTCGCGGTCCCGGCCCTTGCGGTGGCCGTCCACCAAGTGCCGGGGGCGGGATCAGCGTTCAGCACCGCGCTGATCCACGCGCTGAGTCAAGGAGCAGCCGCTGAACAAGCCGCCGCGTTCGCCTGCCGGGCGGGCAGCCTGTGGTGCAGCCGGACCCCGCACGGGCCGTTGTCCACGCTCGCCGGCGCCGCAGCCCAGCAGGTCACACGGCTGCCTGGCCGGCCCAGATCCGACAGCTGACGAGAGCCAGGGCGATGGCGGCGGTGGAGCTGCCGGGGGCGTGATGTCGGCGCACGCGTCGGGTCGGACGGTCGAGCAGTAGCGGTCGTGGGTGCGTGAGCGGTACTAGGGCCTGTGCGGAGTTCGGATCTTCAGGCAGGCCGGAGGCTTCGGATCCACAAGATGGCTCCACGTAGATGAAGGCCGGCCAGATAGCTTTCAGGGGTCTTGTCGAACCGGAAGGCCAGCCCACGCCAGTCCTTGATCCGGTTGATACAGCGCTCAACCGTGTTGCGCTCCTAGTAGAGATCCGCGTCATGGCTGACCGGGCGGCCGCCACGCGAGCCGCGTTTCTTGCGGTTGGCCGCCTGGTCCGCCTTCTCGGGGATCACCGCCCGGATGTGGCGTCGGCGCAGGTAGGCGCGGTTGGCGCGAGAGGAGTACGCCTTGTCGGCGGCCACCGCGTCCGGGCGGGTACGCGGGCGCCCGACGCGAATGCGGACCTTGATACGGGCCAGCACGGCGTGAAACTGCGGGCTGTCTCCGGCTTGGCCCGGGGTGAGGACGAAGGACAGAGGGCGGCAGCGCCGGTCGGCGGACAGGTGGACTTTGCTGGTCAGCCCACCCCGTGAGCGGCCCAGCTTGGCTGCCGTCAGCCGGATCCGGCGCCGCAGTCGTAATCGCCGCTGTTCGCCTCGCTCCTCGTCCCCATCGTCGCCATCATGGGGGTTTTGCCCCTTTGACGAAGCCCCTTTTCCTGCTCGGCGGCCTCCACCAGCGCCGTGACCAGCTCGCCGTCCAGGGCCATCCCGGCGGCGTGGTGGTGGGCACGGGCCGTGGTGGAGTCCACGCTGACCAGGCCGAGGTCGGCCTGCCCCTGGGCCGCGGCTTCGGCGATCACGGCCTGCATCAGGTGCTCGAAGACGCCCGCCGTCGCCCAGGAGCGGAACCTGTCATAGACGGTGGACCACGGCCCGTACTCGGCGGGCAGATCCCGCCACGGGCTGCCGGTGCGAAACCGCCACATCACGGCGTTGAACTGCTGTCGCAGGTTCGGGATCGGGCCTCGCTCACCCAGGGGCAGGTGAGGCTCGATCAAGGGCCATTCCTCGTCGGTGAGGTCTCCACGCGCCATGGCGATGGCCTATCAGCATCAGAGACCGAGGCGCAGGCGAATCCTTCTGATCTCAACTCCGTACAGCCCCTAGGGCCGCTCCAGCGGCCTGGGCTCTGGCCTAGGAGACGAGGCGTGTCGAGGCGGCGTCGAAGAACAATTCGGCTAAGTTGATCAACAGCCCGTCTCGCGATCCGAACGCGCCGATCCCGGAGGACGAGGAAGATATCGTCAGCGCACTTTGAGCTGGGCTGTCCACTCGCGTTGGCGAGGCCGGCGCCTCTTCCGCTCCCTCGAACGAGGGGCCTGCGGCCGATCCGTCCCCGCTCGGCTCCTGTGGTTGCCTGCCCGTCATGGTGATGACACCCCGGCGCAGATCCCGGGCGGCGCGGTGAAACTCTCGGATTGTCGTACCCGACAGGTTCAATGGAACCGACGAGACGACCAACGGGAGCACCGCGCATGGAGCCAATCTTCTTCTCAAGTCCTGGGGAGTTCCGGGACTGGCTGGAGGAGCACCACGCGACTGCCTCCGAATGTCGGGTGGGCATGTGGAGGAAGGGAGCGGGTAAGCCCACGCTGAGCTGGTCGGAGGCGGTCGACCAGGCCCTGTGCTACGGCTGGATCGACGGCCGGCAGAGCCCGATTGACGACTTCTCCTGGACGATCCGGTTCACTCCGCGCAGGCCGCGCAGCAACTGGAGCCTGGTCAACCTCCGCAAGATCGAGGAGCTGACCGCGCAGGGGCTCATGCGGCCGGCCGGTACCGCGGTGTTCGAAGCCCGTGACCGGGATCGCGAGGAGAAGTCGGTCTTGGAGTTCGAGGCGGCGCAGCTGGCTCGCTTCCAAGCGGAACCGCGGGCGTGGGAGTGGTTCAGCGGGCAGGCGCCGTCCTACCGCAAGTCGGCCATCCACCATGTGATCAGTGCCAAGCTGGACGAGACTCGGGAGCGGCGGTTGGACCAGCTGATCGCCGACAGCCTGGAGGGGGTGTGGCTCAAGCCGTTCCGGCGACCTGAAACCTGAGGGCCCGCTGTAACAGGCCGAGCGCGATCGCGTAGCCCTCCAGCTCGGCCGTCCAGCGCGGGACCTGCCGCTCCGGGAACCCCTCGGGCTGGCCTTAGGGCGCGTATCGGATTGTGATCAATCTGCGTGATTCGCCCGGATAGCGAGGCCTGATCCGATAGGCCGTCTTGTGTGACGCGAGTCCAACTAACAGACGAAGAGTGGGAGTTCATCGAGCCTTACCTGCCAATCGGCGGGTTCGGCCCGTACCCCGAGCGGCTGCGACAGCAGTTCGAGGGCGTGATCTGGCGGTTCAAGACGGGCGCGCAGTGGCGGGAGATGCCGAAGGAGTTCGGCGCCTGGCCGACCGTCCACAACCGCTTCCGCCAGTGGCGGGACGCCGGCGTCTTCGAAGCCCTGCTGGAGGGCCTGATCGCGGAAGCCGCGAAACGCGGCAAGGTGGACTTGTCCCTCGTCAGCGTGGACTCCACCACCGCCCGGGCCCACCACGACGCTGCCGGGATGTATCTCGGCCAGGACGTCGTCACCGCCCTGGAGAAGGCCGCCGAACAGGAGGAGAAGGCCCGGCAAAAAGGGGCGGCCCGGAAGGACAAGAAGAGCAGAACGCCGAAAACGACCCAAAGCGGGAAGAACGGCGACGCATCCGGCGCCGGCACAAACTCCGACTGAAAGCTGCCCTGCTCGGACGATCGAGGGGCGGTCAGACCAGCAAGATCCACCTCGCCGCCGACCGCAAGTGCCGCCCGCTGGCGTTTGTCCTGACCGCGGGGCAGGCCGCGGACAGTCCCCAGTTCATCCCCGTGCTGGAGAAGATACGAGTCCGGGGGCCCGTCGGCCGTCCTCGCACCCGGCCCGACGCGGTTGCCGGGGACAAGGCCTACTCTTCCCGCGGCAGCCGCGCCTACCTGCGGAAACGCCGCATTCAGGCTGTCATCCCAGAAAAGAAGGACCAGGCCGCCAACCGGAAGAAGAAGGGCAGCAAGGGCGGTCGGCCCGTCAGCCACGACGCCGACCTCTACAAGGAGCGGAACACCGTCGAGCGCCTGATCAACAAGCTGAAGGCCTGGCGAGGTATCGCCACCCGCTATGACAAGACCCCTGAGAGCTACCTCGCCGGCCTCCACCTTCGCGCCGCGATGATCTGGATCAGAGACCTCACCAGGACCATCCCTTGATCACAACTGAATACGCGCCCTAGCCGCCCATGGCCCACGGCCCGTGATCGACAGCGCCGCCTACGAGGCGCCAGCCGCCGCCACAACCTGCACCGCCCGTCGCGACCTCGACCCCGGAAGTGCGCCGAGTGCGTGGCGATGCTGGCCCGGCACGAGACGGTCCACCCGCAGCGAGCCAGGTCGGCAGACCCGCCGACTCGTGACCAGGCGACTGCCGGAACGGACAAACCCACCCTATTGAGCGGAACTGTTCTCGAAGCCCTGCCTCGTCCGCTTCAAGGCGGGTGAAGGTCTCCGCTGGTGCGCGGCCGGCCGTATCGTTCGACGAGGGCGTTGCCAATCGAGGCCAGGCGGTCTCGGACCCCCGGAGGGCCGGTCACCTCGACCCATTCGACCAGCCCGGAGAGCTCGCCGGCGAGCATGTACTCATTGGGGCCGCGGATCACGACCTCGATGCGGCCGTCGGTCGTGGAACCTCCCACGTCGAGCCGGTCGCCGAGCGCCATCCGGAGTATGCCTATCCCGTCGGGTGTGCATACCGCCTGGACCTCCAGCGGCGTTCGTTTGCGATCGACCTCTTTGGCGATCTCATTCCAGCTCTCGGCAAGGTCGAAGTCCCCGGGTCGGTGCACAGGGTCGCCGGTCGGGTCGGCGGACGACACGCGGTCGATCCGGAAGGCCCGTTGGCCGGTCTCGGTGTTGGAGACGAGGTACCACACAGGACCTTTGGCGACGATGCCCAGCGGGTGGACGGTTCTCCGGGTTTCGACGCCTTTGCTGTCGACGTAGCCGAGTGACACCTGGACGCCGCTGATCACCGCGTCCTGGAGTTCGTCGAGGAAGCGAGGCGGCCGGTGCTCGATCCGGCTCGCCCCCCATCGCTGCGGGTCTACGACCAGCGACGCCGCCGCTGCCTCGGCCTGCACCTGGAAGGGCTTCGGTAGAGCATGGACGAGCTTGCGCAGAGCTGCTTTCATCGCCGGCGTCGCATCCGAGGCCGGACCGACAGCCAGGAACAGGGCGCGTGCCTCACTGGCGGTCAACCCGGACAGGTCGGTACGAGCACCGCCCACCAGGCGCCAGCCGCCACCTCGGCCCTGCACGGAGTACACGGGCACCCCGGCCATGGCCAGGGCGTCGAGGTCACGGCGGGCGGTGCGCTCGGAGACGTCCAGCTCTCGGGAGACCTCTGCGGCTGTCACCTGCTCGCGCCGTTGGAGCAAGAGGAGTATGGACACCAGCCGATCGGATCGCATACAGACAAAACTCTCATAAAAACCGGTCATGAGGTGACCGGTTTGGGTAGCAAGCTGGCGACATGACCTCATCGAGGAGGTCGACCGCCAGCGAACGCCCCCAGAGAGGAAAAGCAGTGATCAATCAAGCAGAATTTCCCGAGCCCACCCTCATCCAGGTCAACGGTGTGGAGCTCGAAGTCTTCGAAGCAGGCCGAGAAAACAAGGGCAAGCCCATCGTGCTCTGCCACGGCTGGCCGGAGCACGCCATCACCTGGCGTCACCAGATGCCCGTCGTCGCCGCAGCCGGCTACCACGTCATCGCACCGAACCAGCGGGGATATGGCAACTCATCCCGCCCGACCGAGGTGACGGACTACGACATCGAACACCTGACGGGTGACCTCGTCGCGCTCCTGGACCACTATGGCTACGAGGACGCCACCTTCGTCGGCCACGACTGGGGTGCGTTCGTCGTCTGGAGCCTGGCCCTGTTGCACCCCGACCGGGTGAACAAGCTGATCAACCTGAGCCTGCCTTACATGGAACGCGGAGAAACGCCGTGGATCGAGGTCATGGAAACCTTCCTCGGCGGTGACTTCTATTTCGTCCACTTCAACCGGCAGCCGGGCGTCGCGGACGCCGTGTTCGATGCCAATACCTCCCAGTTCATCCGCAACCTCTACCGGAAGAACGTGCCCCCCGCACCCCCTGAGCCGGGCATGGCATTCATCAATCTCGCCAAGGCGGAAACGCCGCTCGGTGACCCCGCCATGACCGAGAGTGACCTCGCCGTCATCATCTCCGCGTTCGAGACGTCGGGATTCACCGGCGGCATCAACTGGTACAGGAACCTCGACCGCAACTGGCACCAGCTGGCGGACGCGGACCCGATCATCAAGCAGCCCGCCCTCATGATCTACGGCGACCGGGACCTTGCGGTCCCGAGGTCCGAGACCCTGACAGAGTTCGTGCCCAACGTGGAAGTGGTCGGCCTGGACTGCGGTCACTGGATCCAGGGGGAAATGCCCGAAGAAACCAACCGCGTGATTTCAGAATGGCTGGACCGGCAGGGCTAGAGTCTCGTGATCCGGTTCGTATCACCTGAAGGCCGAGTTCTCGCATCACACCGATGACAGCCGGACGTGGGGGCGGGCCAGGTCGCGCGGCCTCCTCGTCAGGGCTTCAAGGTCATCTGGTAGCGGGTTTCAGGCTCACCCTGGGGTGGAACCCAACCTCCCCACCGTGGCTCGTCGAGCCCGAGCGACTGACCCAAGCCCCGACAAGTGTCATCCCGGCAACCCACTTGCCTAGTGAACGCCGGGCATGAGCCATGCCTTGGCCTTGGCATGATCGACAAGCATGAGCGTTCTGGCCGCCTCGTCCAAGAGTGCGGCATAGACCGCTAGATGCCGGTGTGGAGTCGCCGGCTTGGCCGTGCGGAACAGCGGGTACCCGGCATCGATCCAATCGAGCATCCACCGCTGGTCGGCAGACTCGCGCTCGTCATACGGCACAACGGCCTGCACGAGATCTCGAACAACTAGCCGCGGGTCAAACTGCCTGCCAGGCATCGGACACCTTCCGCTGATGGACGATCTGGTGAACCTCCAGCCCCTCCACGCTCACCAGTGCAGGCACCCTACCGACCACAGGCCACCGCACGCCCGGCCATCAGCAGGACTCGTCCCACCGGGGAGTCTGCGTCGCGCGGTCGGCGCCGCAGGGCGACGTCGTTCAGCGGGGTCCGGTCAACCGGTCAGGCCCGGCTTGGCCGATCGCCCGCGCGATGTAGGAGCCGACCAGGCGCTCGGCCGCGACCAGCGGGTACCACGCGGCACCGAGCACCTCGGACTCCTGGATGTCACCCACGTCCGCGTGCGTCGTCACGAACGCATAGCCGATGTCGAGGTGATGGTGAGCAGGCTCGTCCTTGTCCGGCCGCACCGGTACGCGGCCGTAGTCGACGTACACCGGGGTCTGCGAGGCTGGGGCGATCTGGTCGGGATCGACACCACACGCGGTCCCCGGATGATGGCCATGTTCGCCTGCATGTACTACGCGGCATTCCGTCCCGAGGAGGCTTCGGGGCTGCGTTGGCAGAACTGCGATCTTCCCGTGGAGGGGTGGGGCCTGATCACGCTTGAGAAGGAGCGGCCACAGGCGAACAAGCGGTGGACGAACTCGGGGGAGACCCACGACGAACGCGGTCTCAAGCACCGGGCCAGCGACGATACCCGGGAGATCCCGATCCCTCCGGTTCTCGTTGTGACCCTTCGCGAGCACATCGGGACGTATGGCACGGCGAGGGATGGCAGGCTTTTCCGGACGAGCAGGGGCCGGCCCTTCTCTTCCTCGGCGTACTCCGCTGTCTGGCAGGAGGCCCGGCGGCTGGGCTTTACCGTCGAACAGGTCGCCTCCCCGTTGGCGGCCCGGCCATACGACCTGCGGCACGCGGCGGTTTCCCTGTGGCTCAACGCGGGTGTACCGCCGACTGAGGTCGCTCAGCGCGCCGGGCACGGCGTTGACGTTCTCCTCCGCGTCTACGCCAAGTGCATCGAGGGTCAGCGTGCGCGTGCCAACGGGCAGATCACCAAAGCCTTGAAGACGTAAGGGCGACCTTCACCGGAACGGAATGGGGCAGCCGAATCGACGGATTCAGCTGCCCTTACTGAGCCGATTCCATCCTGATGGCGCTGGTCAGGATGGCTGCGAGGGGACGAGGGTGATGAGGAGGGCCCCATAAGGTTCGCCGCGGCGGGCCGACCCGTATGGGCCGACCCGCGTGAGCCGATCCGCCGGTGTCAGGACTCGCACTGCGCGTCAGGAGTGGCGGTGTAGGCGGCCGTTGTCCGATCCGCTGCCGCCCGCGCCTCGGCCTCGTCCGTGCCCGCCGCGACGCTCGCCTCGCACCACCTGTCGCTGCTGAGCGTCATGAACTGCCTGCCTTCGTCGGACACCACCCAGGCCGCACTGTCGTTCGGGTCGACGGCCTGGCCGGACGCCAGATAGGTGGCCAGGCCCAGGAGTCCGCTGTCCCAACCAACGCCCACCGCGCCGGGACCGAACTGGGCCCACAGCTCGTCGTCGACGTGCGCGATGTGGTCGAGCGTGAACCGCGTCCTGCCGTCGGGTTCGGCCGTCAGCCGGACTTCGATCCAGCTGACGGCCCCTCCGTTCTCCCAGGTGGCGGAAAAGCTCTTCGGCGGATCGCACTGCTCGATCGTCCCGCCCGCGTTGCCGACGAGCTGGTAGCGCCCGCCGAGGCGAAGGTCACCCTCGATCGGCAGGAACCAGCGCGGAATGCGCTCGGGATTGGTGCACGCGTCCCAGAGGTCGTCGATGTCGGTGTCGTACGTCTGACTGACGGTCACGGTGCGGGCCTCGCCCGCCTCCAGGACGCGCGTGCCGACCTGCCGCCGCACCGCGTTGATCTGCTGGGTGACATCGATCACGGAGTACTCCCCCTTGGAGTCGGTTCTTCGTCGGACTGCCGGAGACGGCGTTGGCGTCTGCCACGGGCCAGTTCTGTGGCCAGCGCATCCAGGTGCGGCGTCCAGAAACGCCGGAAGCGATCGAGCCACATATCGACTTCGTGTAGCGGTTCGAGATTCACGGCGTACAGACGCCGGGTTCCCTCGGGCCGCACCGTGGCGAAGCCGCCGTCGCGCAGGACCTTGAGATGCTGCGACACTGCCGGCTGCGAGATCCCGAACTCCCCTTGGATGACCCCGCATATCGCGCCGGCGGTCATCTCACCATCAGCGAGCAGTTCGAGGATCCTGCGGCGTACCGGGTCGCCGAGCACATCGAATGCGTGCACAAGGCGAAGCTATCAGCGTCTACTTATTTAAGTCAACGCCTATAAATGCTGATCCGGGGGCCGCTCGCGCGTGCGCAGCCCAGCGCGAACGCCCTGTGCTGCCCGCCTGCCGCACGCGCGAGCCGACGGGATCCACCACAGTGTGTCGAGGAGAAGGCCGGCCGGTTTGATCGCGGGCCTCCAGACGTGAGCGTTGAAAGTGAACGGTCATAGGCGCACGCGGAGAAGCCGAACACGACCCGGAAACCGGCTTCGTTTGCAGGCGGGCGTTCGGAGCGCCTCGCTTCATCGTGCGCTGGAGGTGTGGAGCCTGTGCAGCGAGCCCATCATCGTCACCCGGATCCCTGGACCCGCCGGGCCTTTGTACGAACGAGGCAGCAACGGCACTCACCGCATCCACACCGCGCGCATGCTCGATTTGCCCGCCATCTGGGCCGAGGTGTGGCAGTACGCGTTGCCGTTATGGGTGACCCCGCGCTCAGCAGGGGCAGACAGTAGAAGCGAGGCTGAGAAGATCATCACCTGCTGGCGGGGACTTCTCGCGCGACGACTGGTGACCGGGCATATCCAGCCGCATCGGACCAACCCCCTGCTGGATACCCTGCATCTGCAGGACACGGCCGCGCCGTGGTTACTCGCCGCCCCTCCACGCGCAACCGCTTGGGCGCGAGCGTACGAGCGCACCTATCCCGGGTCGCTGGCTCAGATCGGTATCCCGACGTTGGCATACGCGACGCCAGAGAACTGGATGAGCTGGCTCGCCACCAGCCCGTAAGTCACTCCCTGCCGCGCTCTGTGAGCCTGGGCGCGTGTCCCTGAATCCAGGGGCATAAGCCAGCGGCCGAACTGCGGTCGGGTGGCCAAGCGGCCGCGGTGGTGACGCCTGCATGCCAGGTTCCCCGATATCCGGTCCGGGCGGCGTGCCGCTGAAGGACCACCGCCCCGGCCATACGTTCTCGTTCTAGATCCCGAGCGGTTCCGCTCGGCAATGGTATCGTCTTCGCATGGGTAGAGGAGCGAAAAGATGATGTGGGGCGAGCATCAGTACACGCTGTCCCAGTTCGCCCGCCGTGCCGGCATCTCCGAGGGCCGCGCGCGCGCCATGTGGGCGGAAAAGGGCCGGCTGCCGAATCCCGACGGCAGCGACGCCGACGGCCGCCCCCTGTGGAGGGCATCGAGTATCGACCGCTGGTGCCGTCGCACCGGCCGTGCCATACCGGAGGGCGCTATCGGCCCGGCCTCCTGGCCGGACGCGACCGAACCGGCACCACTAATGTTCAGCGGCGAAGTGCAGGTCCGCCTCGCCTCCTGGCAGCCACCCGGCCGGGTGCACGCCATGGTCTGGGACACCCCACACGGTCACCTCGTTCACGTGACCCACTACGCCGGGGAGTGGATGGAGAACACCGATGCAGCGCGGGCCGCCGCCCACGTTCTGGAGCCCGCCTTCTGGCAGGACGCGATCATCACCATCGCACCGACGGGAAGCTTCGGTGACTCCAACTATGAGCACTACACCATCGACGGCTACCGGCTGGCGCCCAAGACGAGCACCACCGGGCCGAAGACCCGCCATCCGATGCTGTCGTTTCTTAAGGCTCCGGTCGACGACGAGGAGTTCGCCGATCCTGACACCGTGCCAGTGGAGCATGCCGGCCTGTACGACGCCCCAGAGATCGCGCGGGTCATCGGCCGCCCCATCCCGATGTGGCTGGAGGGAAGTTGCACCCCGGCCGCCGTGCAGCGTATGGAGGCATTCGGCCAAGAAGCCACCTTCACCACTCCCGATACCACGACCGACTGGCCGGCCGTGCGTGACAAGTTCCATGCCGCCCGCGCCTGGGGCATGCCCGAAAACCACCCCCAGGCGTTCGCACAGCTGGCCCGTGACACCCTGGCCACCCTGGCGAACGTGCGCCAAGGCCACGCCGCCCAGCGCGACCGCGGCGACGGCTGGTACCTGGTCGCGCGCCCGGCCCGCCCGGACTGGCCCGTTGACCTGGAACAGGCCGCCCACCGAGCGGCCAAGGTCCCGGTGGATCTGGACGCCGCGGCCGCGGAACTGGTGGATCTGCGCCAGCAGGAGGCCGAAGCGCGCTACCCGGGAACGACAGGGGAGGCCCTCAGCGACGCGGTGCGCACCTTGGGCTCGCTGCTGTACCGGCAGCGGCCGGAGGTGGTCTTCACCGCCACCGTACGCGAACTGGTCACCGGCAGCGGACCCGTGGTGGAGCAGTGGCGCCGGACCCTCACCCCCGTCGGTGAGGACGAACTGGAGCGCCTTCGCTCGACTCGCCGCTTTGCCCGGCTGCTCACCAGCGACATCTCCCCCGAGTCTGAGGCCGAGTTCGGGGCCGTAGCCCAAGCCGATCAACAGGTTGCCGGGGTGTGGCGGGATCCAGTGGGCCGGTTGACGGTGGAGTTCACCCAGGAGGAAGGCGACGATGTTGGTCCGCGCTTCGCCACCGAATGGCCGACCGGCCAGCCCGACGGATGGAACGAGTACACCGTCATCGCCGCCGATCCCTCCAGCAACGGCGCGGTCTTCGCACTGACCCCCACCCCCGACGGCGAACTGCGCGCCGACCCCCTGCCCAACCCCGGCGGTGCGCCCCGCTACTCCTGGGGCTACAGCGGGACCGGGCCGACCACGCTCTACGGCGCGCTGGCGCGATGCGCCTTCGGCCAGTGGCACCGCCTCGATGACCAGGAGTGGATCGGACAGCCCTGGCTCAGCACCCGGGCCGACAGCGAACTGTGGCGCCTAATCAGCCAGACCGAGCAGGGAGCCTCTATCCGGCTGCCGTGGCCGCAGATCCAGGCGTGGGTGAGCGACGACCACCGGCGCGTCACGGCGCTCCGCAGGTAGGCCGGCCGCATCGGGGCCGGTCCGCGGGGAGGGCCCGGGACTATGACGGACAGAACGACGACATGAACCAGTTCTTCTAACCGATATTGGCGAACGCGCGAGCCCCCGATGAGGAAGCCAGGCAACTGCCAGCACCCGCGTCACTCCATCGGCGGCGGGGAGATGCGGGCGGCCAGTTCACTTGGGGTGTCGGTCGTGTCCTCGGGGAGCAGTTCGATGGCGCGGCGGAGGTGTAGCAGGGTGGTGTGGAAGGCGTTTGCCTGGTCGAGCTCAACCGGCCCGAGTGCCCCAGAGGAAGTGACCGCCGCCGACGGCCGCGTGGCCTCCCACCACCCTCCAGCCTCATCGGTATGGGCAATTGAGTTCGCCCAGTTCAGCGATGCCCTATTGGTCGGTGGGGAGGTGCCGGACGGCGTCTTCGAGGTCGGCATGGTGGCAATGCCAAAGGGGCCGGTCATACGTGACCGGCCCCTCCGCTGCCTGGCTACTCCTCGGGATCGGCGATTTCGGCGACCTAGACGCCGTCCAGCTCCAGCTCCGACCAGCGGCCAGCATCCAGAGTGAGGATGGCCGCGCCCTCCTGCCGCGCCAGCAGAGCCGTATGCACGTCCTCCCACAGCCGCTTGCCGCCCATCTCCGCGGCCGTGTGGCCGAGCTCGAGCGCGTCGTCGAACCCGACGAGCGGCCCGTACGCCCCGTGCTCTAGGCCGGCGATGCCCCGCACCGCCGGCAGATACTTCGCCTCCCCGCTGCCGCCCATCTCCGCGGCCACCGCCGACACCACTAGGGCGCGTATCGGATTGTGATCAATCTGCGTGATTCGCCCGGATAGCGAGGCCTGATCCGATAGGCCGTCTTGTGTGACGCGAGTCCAACTAACAGACGAAGAGTGGGAGTTCATCGAGCCTTACCTGCCAATCGGCGGGTTCGGCCCGTACCCCGAGCGGCTGCGACAGCAGTTCGAGGGCGTGATCTGGCGGTTCAAGACGGGCGCGCAGTGGCGGGAGATGCCGAAGGAGTTCGGCGCCTGGCCGACCGTCCACAACCGCTTCCGCCAGTGGCGGGACGCCGGCGTCTTCGAAGCCCTGCTGGAGGGCCTGATCGCGGAAGCCGCGAAACGCGGCAAGGTGGACTTGTCCCTCGTCAGCGTGGACTCCACCACCGCCCGGGCCCACCACGACGCTGCCGGGATGTATCTCGGCCAGGACGTCGTCACCGCCCTGGAGAAGGCCGCCGAACAGGAGGAGAAGGCCCGGCAAAAAGGGGCGGCCCGGAAGGACAAGAAGAGCAGAACGCCGAAAACGACCCAAAGCGGGAAGAACGGCGACGCATCCGGCGCCGGCACAAACTCCGACTGAAAGCTGCCCTGCTCGGACGATCGAGGGGCGGTCAGACCAGCAAGATCCACCTCGCCGCCGACCGCAAGTGCCGCCCGCTGGCGTTTGTCCTGACCGCGGGGCAGGCCGCGGACAGTCCCCAGTTCATCCCCGTGCTGGAGAAGATACGAGTCCGGGGGCCCGTCGGCCGTCCTCGCACCCGGCCCGACGCGGTTGCCGGGGACAAGGCCTACTCTTCCCGCGGCAGCCGCGCCTACCTGCGGAAACGCCGCATTCAGGCTGTCATCCCAGAAAAGAAGGACCAGGCCGCCAACCGGAAGAAGAAGGGCAGCAAGGGCGGTCGGCCCGTCAGCCACGACGCCGACCTCTACAAGGAGCGGAACACCGTCGAGCGCCTGATCAACAAGCTGAAGGCCTGGCGAGGTATCGCCACCCGCTATGACAAGACCCCTGAGAGCTACCTCGCCGGCCTCCACCTTCGCGCCGCGATGATCTGGATCAGAGACCTCACCAGGACCATCCCTTGATCACAACTGAATACGCGCCCTAGCGCCGGCACTACCAGCTGCAGCCCGCGCTCGTCCACCTCGAACAGCATCGTGATCAACGGCAGGTCGCCCCGCCTCTTCGCGATCACCTGATCCTCGAATGTGACAGGCGGCTGCCCGTCATTGGCGCTGTCGTACCAGTTCCCACAGCACGCCGGGGTTCGCTGCCGCCTGCCCAGTTACTGTCCGACTTTCGGATTAGCTGACCGGGCTAATGGGGTTCACCTGGAAGATCGCAGCATTGGATGATTCGGCAATACAGGCATCGGGGGGTGTCCAGCCGGGGGGAGGATGCTTCACCCAGTCGACGAACCCTCCGCCGATCCTCACCTCGGTTCCTTCGAGCAGTGCAAGCTCCTTGTAACGCAGGATCACGCCACGCCTACCATCCTTGATGATGGGACGGGTCTCGGGCGGCCAGACAAGAGCTACCGGCGAATCAGGCTGTCCTGATGCTTCTACTGCCAGGCATTTCGTTGAGGCGTTGTAAACCAGTTGGCCCAACAGAAGAGCTTGCATCGCTGGACCAGATCCGTCGTGTATGAGGATGCGGGGGTCTTGCCCTTCGAGGGTGACGTGACCAGACTTCGGCTCTTCTGGGGTGCCCGCGCACGCGGCCGTAATCGCGAGGGTGAACACTAGCGCTCCTCGCGTCAGAATTTTCACATGGCCTCCTCAAGCGCGACGCACGCGTCCGAGAAACCTTGAAGCCTCTCGGACGCGTGGATGACAGTCTATGTGGCGGTAAGCCTCTAGGTCCCTGGCGGAGCTGTCCACACCTCCCAAGTGGCGCCTATAGCGGAAGGAATGATAAAGGCGGGAGTGAAACAGGAGTTGACCTTTGTTCCGTCCTTGGTGGAGCAGGTGCCGAGGTGGATTCCCCAGGCCGTATTGCCCTTGTACCATGGCCCGCCGCTGTCGCCGTCAACGGTGATTGTCCTGTCCATGACGATCACCCCTGCCCTGCCCGGAAACGACCGGCCGACCTCCAGGATATTGGCGCAATCAGCTCTGTCCCGCTCCGCGCCGTAGTTGCAGATGTTCTGCCCCACGGCCGGGCTGGTACCGATGTCATAGGCGTATCGCGGCTGGTTGCTGTTGAAGTAGAAAGTTCTGGTGAGGGTGAAGCTGCCACTAGTCCACGATCCGATGTCGTAGGCCGAGGAATCGGTGGCGAACTTGCTCTGGGTGCAGCCTCCCTGCGTCGGGTGGTTGCAGTACTGTCTGCTGCTGCCAGTGCAGTGCTGAGCCGTCGTCGTCCGACGCTGGCTGGGATCGTTCGGGTAGTACTGGTTGATGATGTTGAATCCTGTCGTGCAACCAGAGAATTGTCCGCCGCCCCTCATATAGGTGTCCGTGGCCTGGGGGGTGACGCTGTCGCGCTCTGTGATGCGAAGAGCGATGCTGATCTTCTTGTTGGCTGGCTGGGCTGGTTGGAGCTGCGTCGTAATCGTCTGTTGCGCGACGGCGTCCCTCGGTATGACGCGGGGCTTGACGTCGATTGTGACGACGCCGGTTTCCGGGTCGTAGCCTCCTGAGAGCGTCTCCACGAGGTCACGCCGCGAGGCTACTTCGGCGTATGCCGCGTCGCGGGCCTGGTTCAGCTCTTCATCTGAGAATCCCTTGTTGCCTACCAGTTCAACGGTGACCGGCAGGGTCTTGGCGAGATCTATCGCCTCGGCGGGGATGTCGCCCTTGAATCCGATCTGCGCTTTGCGGCCGTCGTCAAGGACTGCCAAACCGGAGGTTTCGGCAGGGAAGAGTTCTTTGAGCTTCGTGCCGATCTCGTTCAGACGCGGCTGCCAGGCGATCGTTTCGATGGCCTCTTCGAGGGTGATCTTTTTGCTCTTGGCGGCGAGCTTCAGGTCCGTCAACTCGCTCAGCCAGAGGTCGTCGATCTTCATCTCAGGCTCGGCCGCCGGGTCCAACCCATCCTCTTTCGCCCGGGCGGTGACGCTTGGATCCATGGCGACCCTGTGGGTTACGTATTCGTCGATACCTTCGGCCAGGGTTCTCCCTGCCTGGGCAGCCGATCTCTTGATCGCTTCGAGGGCGGGTCGTTGCGGAACGGGCTGCTTCTCCTTGGGCAGCACGATGACCACCCTGTCGATCTCTTTGGCAAATGCCTGCGAGGGAACAGCAACGACAGACGCAGCCAGTAGGGCGGCAGCCGCAGTGATCAGGAGCTTGCCTCTTGCCGGTAACCGCATCGAACCTCCGCATGGGATCTGACAAACTTGTCTTGATCATGGTCAAGGGCTGGAATCCCAGACACAAGAAACACACGGAGACGGTGATAACTCCGTTATCTGGTAGCTCTCCTGACCCAATACACACAGGGACGCCTGACGGGATACCGGTCTGGCATCCCTTCGTGGAGACCGACGATCCGCGAACGGGCCCGGGCTCTCAGAGCCCGCGAGTGGGCGGCGTTCAAAGGACGACGAGTTTGACCTTGACCTCGACCTTGCCTTGAAGTGACGTGTGCCTCTGCTGGCAACTGCGGCTTGACACGCAGAACGCCCCGGACTCGACGTCCGGGGCGTTCTGCTGCTAGGGCCTGTGCGGAGTTCGGATCTTCAGGCAGGCCGGAGGCTTCGGATCCACAAGATGGCTCCACGTAGATGAAGGCCGGCCAGATAGCTTTCAGGGGTCTTGTCGAACCGGAAGGCCAGCCCACGCCAGTCCTTGATCCGGTTGATACAGCGCTCAACCGTGTTGCGCTCCTTGTAGAGATCCGCGTCATGGCTGACCGGGCGGCCGCCACGCGAGCCGCGTTTCTTGCGGTTGGCCGCCTGGTCCGCCTTCTCGGGGATCACCGCCCGGATGTGGCGTCGGCGCAGGTAGGCGCGGTTGGCGCGAGAGGAGTACGCCTTGTCGGCGGCCACCGCGTCCGGGCGGGTACGCGGGCGCCCGACGCGAATGCGGACCTTGATACGGGCCAGCACGGCGTGAAACTGCGGGCTGTCTCCGGCTTGGCCCGGGGTGAGGACGAAGGACAGAGGGCGGCAGCGCCGGTCGGCGGACAGGTGGACTTTGCTGGTCAGCCCACCCCGTGAGCGGCCCAGCTTGGCTGCCGTCAGCCGGATCCGGCGCCGCAGTCGTAATCGCCGCTGTTCGCCTCGCTCCTCGTCCCCGTCGTCGCCATCTTGGGGGTTTTGCCCCTTTGACGAAGCCCCTTTTCCTGCTCGGCGGCCTCCACCAGCGCCGTGACCAGCTCGCCGTCCAGGGCCATCCCGGCGGCGTGGTGGTGGGCACGGGCCGTGGTGGAGTCCACGCTGACCAGGCCGAGGTCGGCCTGCCCCTGGGCCGCGGCTTCGGCGATCACGGCCTGCATCAGGTGCTCGAAGACGCCCGCCGTCGCCCAGGAGCGGAACCTGTCATAGACGGTGGACCACGGCCCGTACTCGGCGGGCAGATCCCGCCACGGGCTGCCGGTGCGAAACCGCCACATCACGGCGTTGAACTGCTGTCGCAGGTTCGGGATCGGGCCTCGCTCACCCAGGGGCAGGTGAGGCTCGATCAAGGGCCATTCCTCGTCGGTGAGGTCTCCACGCGCCATGGCGATGGCCTATCAGCATCAGAGACCGAGGCGCAGGCGAATCCTTCTGATCTCAACTCCGTACAGCCCCTAGAGCCGTGGAGCCGCCTTGGGGGATCGACCCCCAGACCTACGCATTACGAGGAGTAATCGAGTCGTCCGCAAGCGTCCATGGATGACACGGGGACCTATTCGGAGGGGAGCCCCTGCCTCTGGGATTTCGTCCCTGTTCACCGCCATACAGGACCGTCGCTAGCACTACCGTTAGCAAGATCAGCGGGTCGTCATGCAGACCAACAGCGATCAGCCACGGTATCCCGATGCCAAGCAGACCCAGACCGCAGGGCCGCAGGCCCGAGTGTGTCCAGCGACGCGGTCTTCTCTGGTGCCGCGATTCGCTATGACGAGACGTGCGTCCCCGACCCGATCACGTGTGATCGAAGCCATCGCCGTGCGGCCCGGATGGGGAACTCGTTGGGATAACACCCAACAAAAGGTCGATAGCGTTCATCTAAATTGTCGATCATGTCCCCCTCGCATGGAAGGGCACGGCTTGTGGCAGAGCCATTGACATCGAGCGACCCGCGCCAGCTCGGCGCGTACTGGCTGGCCGGGCGGCTGGGCTCGGGCGGGCAGGGCGTGGTGTACGAGGGGTATGACGACGCGGGCGCAAGGGTCGCTGTCAAGGCGTTGCACGCGGAGTATGTGACCGATGCCTATCGCGACCAGCTGCGGCGGGAGGTCGCGGCACTGAGCCTGGTCGCGCCTTTCTGCACCGCGCGGATCATCTCCGCCGACCTCATCCACAACCCGCCCTACCTAGTCAGCGAGTACGTGGCAGGTCCCGATCTCCAGAGTCGGGTGGACAAGGACGGGCCGTATAAGCCGCAGGCGCTGCTCCGTCTGGCCATCGGAATCGCGACCGCGCTGTCCTCCATCCATCAAGCGGGCGTAATCCACCGCGACCTGAAACCTGCGAACGTCCTCATCGGACCCGATGGCCCGCGCGTCATCGACTTCGGCATCGCCCGGACCGAGGAGATGTCCCGCAGCGCGACCGGCCAGCTCAAGGGAACGCCGCGGTGGATGGCGCCTGAATTGTTCCGCGGCGAGCGCGCCACCCCGGCGGTCGACATCTGGGCGTGGGGTGCCATCGTCCTGTTCGCCGGAACCGGCACGCCCCCGTTCCACGGGGACAACCTGCCCCGTCTGGTCTACCAGGTTCTCAACCACAGGCCTGCCCTGGATCGGCTGCCCCCGCAGCTCCAGCCACTGGTCGCTCAGGCCCTTTCCCAGGACCCGGCTGCGCGGCCGACAGCCCCCGCGCTGCTGGCCTCCTTGATCGGCCTGCCAGCGAACGCCGTGAATGCCAGCGCTGCGCTGGAGGCAGGCCAGCGCGCCGCAGATCACGACGGAACCCGAGTGGACGGAACCAGGCCCGCACTCGGCGACGCGGCCGAGAAGGTCTTCGGGCGGCTCCCAGCTGGTCAGCAGGCGCTGGTTCCCCGGATACTCCTGCGGATGATCGCGGCGTTCCCGGACGCTCAGCACACGCTCCGCAAAGTCTCGTACCCGGAATTCCACGACGGCGAGCTCGACGAGCCGACCCTCCCAAAGATCCTCGACGTGCTCTGCGACGGCGGCCTGGTCACCCGCGACGACACGACCTTCACCCTCGCGACACCCGCCCTGATCCGTGCCTGGCCCCGCCTGCGGGCCTGGGTGGACGGCGACCGCTCCTCGCTCAACGCCCACCACGAGCTCGCTGACGCCGCACGCAACTGGAGCGACCACGGCCGCAAGAACGCCGACCTGCTCCAGGGCAGCCGGCTCGATCGAGCCATCGACTGGGCCGTCACCGGCCCCCGGCACCTGACGCTCAACGTCCTGGAACGCGCCTACCTCGATGCATCAGTGGCCGCCAGCCGCCGACGCCGCCGTGCCCGCACACTGGTGGGTGCAGCCCTTGCCGTTCTGCTGGTGGTGGCGACTACGACAGCAGGCGTGGCCGTCGCGCAAGGCAACACGTTGGCGGACAGAAACGCGACGGTCACCCGGCAACTCGAGGCTTCCGAAGCGTCCAGGATCGCGAATCTGGCGACAACGATGCGCCTGCTGGACCCGGTCGCGGCCAAGCGTCTGGCGATCGCTGCGGGGAGCCTGTCCCCGCACGGCATGGAGACTCGCAGCGCGCTGATGACGCTGCACAGCCAGTGGGAGAAGGAGAACTACCAGCCGCCGGGTGTCGACGGCTCGTGGAGGTGGGGCATGGACACGACTGGGCGCCTGGCCGTTTATGCGCGCACACCCGAGGTGAAGGTCGTCGACGTCGACGCCCGGAAAGTGGTATCGACGTTCACCATTGACGGGGGCGACGCCGACTGCGTGTCGGTCTCCGGCGACGGGCGGTACGCCGCGCTGACCCAGACGGCTCAGCCTGCCGGATCTATCGCCCGGGTCTGGGACCTGGCGGCTGGGAAACCGGTCGGCGCGAGCCACGACGTGTCATGCGGCGAGCTCACCGCCACCGGTAAGTACTTGTACGGTGCCGTCGCTGGCGGAACGAATGTGTGGGAGACCGCGTCGGGCCGAAGGGTGATGACCTTCGCGGACAGCGACCGCTTGGCCGCCACTCCCGATGAGACCTCTATCTACGTTTGGCCGTTCAAACGCGCCGCACTGGAACTGTGGGATCTCGGCACCGGCAAGATGGTCATGACGATGCGGATGGGAATCAAGGGAAAGGACATCGGGTGGTCTGTCGCAAGCCCGGATGGCCGGCGGCTCGCCTTCGTCCACCGGGTCGGTCGCGTTACCAAACTGGGGATCGTCACCATGGAGACGAAAGGAATCCGCTGGCGTGATCTCCCCAGGTCCACCGGACGGATCATTCCCAGCTTCAGCTCCGACGCCTCCTATGTTCAGGCCAAGGGTGCGGTGTTCGAAGCCGAGGACGGTGATTGGGGCCCGGTCCTGCGATATCCCAGCGACGACTGCTGGCACGATCGGAGGTTCGGCCCGGGAGGCAAAACCCTCAGATGCATCGACACCGAAGGCAAGATCAACGTCATCTCCGTCGACACGGTCCTCTACAAGGACCGAAAGACCACCGAATCCGACGCGTACGACACCGCGGCCAGCGCGGACGGCTCGACTTTCGTCGCCGGAGGTTCCGACTCCCTCGAGGTCTGGCACTCCATAGGCCGGACCAGGCGCGCCACGCTACCCATCCCCTACACCGCCAGAGACAACCTCTACGCCCTGGACGCCGACGGACGGCACCTGGCCAACTGCAGAAAGAACGGAGAGATCGAAGTCTGGGACACCGCCTCCGCCACCAAGAAGCTGGCACTGAACACGCGCAGAAAGTGGAACTCCAACGACGAAGCACCGACGGTCGCGGTCTCTCCGGACGGACGAACCCTCGCCGCCCTCTATGAGAGCCGCTACGGCGGGCCGAGCGAGCTACAACTCTAGGACCTGCCGTCTGGGACACTGCGCGCCACGGCCAGAGCCGAGGCGAAGCTCACCACAAGCACGGCAGGCTCTCCCGATCCCCGAATACTGTTCGGCCCCGACAACCGCAACGTCATCTCCACTCAGGCACAGGGCATCGTCGACGTCGCCACTGGAAAGAAGATCGCAGACCTGCGCGATCTCGTCGCCCCAGCCGCGATCAACCGGGGCGGCATCATTGCCGACAACCGCGGACCAACAATCGCCTTCTGGGATATCAAAACGCGCCAGCGCCTGTTTGACCTTCGACCCGGCACCCCGATGAGCGAACTGAAGTTCTCACCAGACGGAAAGCTACTCGCCGGCGCTGACGCACGCGGCCAGATCAGGGTCTGGGACACCACCTCCAGAAGACCCTTCGGCATCCCACTGGCCGGTTACCAAAACAGAGATCTCAGAGTCGTTACCTTCGTTGCCGACGGATCGGCTGTTCTGGGCATCGACGCAGACAGCCGCGTACGCATCCACCCGGTCGACAGCGCTGAGATCAAAGCCGCACTGTGCGCTGAAGTCGGGCCACTCTCCCAAGGCGATTGGCGGCACTACATGCCCAACCTCACCTACCGCAAAACCTGCTGAGTGACTCGAACGACGGGGTCCGATCGGTCGGCCACACGTCCTACCGAAGGCCGAAACCAGCGCATCACAACCGGTGTCGGGGTTCGTTACTGGGGACGCATACCCGAGGTCCCTTATCGCCTGGCGAGCTGATCGTCAGGGCCAGAAAGCTCGAAACGATCGTCAACGGCGTGGACAGGAGGCCGCCATCATCCCCCGTGCTGCTTCCTTCCGCACAACATGTGAAGGCGACTCGGACACCCTGCAGATGGCTTCAGTGGAGATCTCGGCACGCTGATGCCCGGCGACCCCATCGCGGCCGTGACCCGCAACGCCGACGGCATCGCCACCGCCCACCCCCTGGGCACCGCGATCCCGCTTGGCGACGCCGCGACCTCACCGCCGGCGGCCCGGGCGCTTGCCGCCGCCCTGCACGTGACCACCGCCCGCGCACCCAACACCCGTGATCCCCTCAGCGCAAGGAGAGCGGGCATGCCGTTAATCCCCAGAGCTTCACGATCCGCCGTGACGGCTTGCCGCAGCGGGGGTGCCGAGCACTGCCTCTGCGCGCGCCGTGAGGCCGATTGTCCCGCCCCATGCCTGGCCATGACTATCAGCGGGCGTGTATACCTGTCCCTGACAATCGGAAAGGATATTTGTCAAATGGGAAGTCGATTTACGGTTGTGGGTGCCTTAAGCATTGCGCTGGTCAGCGCTTTCACCATCCTTGGCCCGCCGGCGGCCGCTAACACCAACCCGTGCGGGGCCGGATACACGCTGCGGGAGACGATGCCCATCGACGAGATCGACACGATCGGCAGAACGGTTCGAAGCAAGCCAGTCGAGCCGATCGGTACGATCACGACATACAGTCTGGGCGCTGCGAAGTGCGCGTTCCTCAGCGTCAATCCCACCTGGAAGCGGGTCCCCGAGATAACGCAACTAACGGTGTATCTGATCTGGGGCAGCGGCTGGGGTAAGTCCAAGAAAGTCACCGCGTACCCGAAAGACTGGAGAGGACACACGTCGCCGTCTATCGGCCCGAGCCTCGGCCCTGTCAAGGCGACCATCAAGAGTGATTGCGCGGCCGTAGTCGCAGACGTCTGGCTCGACAAGTCAGCCACCACGGGTACCCGCTACAGGCCGCGCCAGCCCATCAGCGAGTGCTTCTAGAACGGCTTTCGATGCTGGGTGCAGAAATGCCCGGTAGGGAGTTGGTCTTCGTACCGGTTCGGGCGCACGGAAAGGCGGGGGTGCCGCCCGGCCAACCGCCGAACAGCTCAGGTACGCCAGGTGAGGGCGCTGTCCTATGCCGCGGTGGCCAGCCAGGTGGTCCAGGCGCGCTCGTCGGCATAAACCTCGGGAGTGATGCCGAGGGCAGCCAGTGCCCCGGGGTAGGCGCGGTTGTAGGTGGCGGCCCAGGCGATGGCTTGCCTCGGCGTGGCCAGGAGCCAGATCGCGGCAGTTTCGTCTAGATGCAGAGTGCTCAGGGCGGGCAGATCGGGGTCTTCCTCGAGACAGCCAGCGGCCAGGCCGCGGGCCAGCAGGCCGCGCCAGCAGGCCAGCAGCTGGATGGCCTCCTCACCGCGTACACGGACCTGGTGAGGATGCACCCGCAAGGGGAGCGCCGGCTGCTCGATGGTCGCCCAGATACCGGGCAAACCGGCCAGGCGGGCCGCAGTCAGCCGGTGGGCGCCGTTGTCATCCAGCGTGTAGAGCGGCCCCGCGGGCCCGGGGATGCGATTGACGCGGATGGGGTGGCCATCCAGGTTCCAAATCCGCAGCGCGTTCTCCGCGGAGGGGTCCAGTAAGGCGGTGAGCATAGCGGGCACGGTGCCGGGCCGATGGCTGGCGAAGTCGTTCCAGACCTGGCCCACACGAGCGACGGCGACTGGGTCGATCCAGCCGCAGGTGACCGTAGTACCTAGTCCGACCTCGTCAGAAGAGTTCGGGCAGATCTCGTGGAAGTGGTTGTAAGTGGACTCGAGAAGTCGGCCGAGGTCGGGCGCGGGCGGCTGGGAGGCGTTGAGCTCGTCGGTGCGCTGCCGCAGTAAGTCGGCCACCGTGGCCTGACCCGGCCAGGCTTGCTGCACCTGGCGCATATAGGCCGCGAACCGGGCCCGGTGCAGGTTGAGATAGTCGTGCCAGAGCCCTTCGAGCGCCTCGTGGGGACTGAGCCCACAGTCAGGGGCGTCGTCGGGATGGGGCGAGCTGCCGCCGTAGGGCAGGAGCTCCCAGGTGTCTCCGGAGTTGAGCATCGCCAGGTCGCCTCGATGGGACGAGAGGCGGGCACGCTCCAGGCACGCAGCAGCGCGGGGAGGGCATCGGGCACCGGAGCCCAGCCTCCGTAGCGGGGACCGAGCCGCCCGTCTTCGTCCTGCATGTGAGCCTCGAAGACGCCGTTGGGGTCATAGCGGGTGATCTGCCAGCACGCGGGGGGCAGGTGCGGATCCCGCCGGCGCTGGGCAAGATCATTGCGGCGGTGGGCGCGTGCGATCAGCTGATCGTTAAGGATTTGATGCTGGCGGCGCTGCGACGGCCGGAACGGGCCAGGCAAGTGGGGCAGCCGAGAGAGGCAAACACACTGATTTACGGTGCCGAGCTGGGAGGCTTCTGGCAACCCTAGGATGGCCCTCGGGCGCGGGGGACGGACAGGTTCGCTGGAGCATCGGACGAGCGAGCAGGCACCCGGTGTGGATCCTGTCGTCGCCGCTGACCAGCGCGAGTAGGAGCTGCCGCGTGGACGGGCGTTCCTGCGGGTCCTTCATGAGCGCGGCGGCGGCCAGCAATCGCACGGACTCGGGCAGCACGCTCAGGCACCACCGAAGACGAGCGGCGCCGAGTAAAGCGCCGCCCGGCGTCCGCAGGTGGACTGGATCTGGCTGCCTGATCAGCTGACGGCGCTCCTGAGGGGACCGGATCTCTCGGGCCTTTCTGTGAAACGTCGGTGATCGGCGGGTTGGGGGAGAGGATTCGGAGCCACCTCAACGCGTGAAGGAGATCGCTCCTACAGGGACGAGCGATAGTTGACGTATCCGGCACTCTTGTAGTCATGTGCCCGGCCTGCCTGGTGCACTGGGATGGACGCCCCGCCGGGTTCCGTCGCAGCCGACGCTCCCCGCGGTCAGGCGAGCCGACGATCCTGGCCGTCCCCGGAGACCTTGAGACGCTCGGAGGGGGCGCGTGCGTCTGCTACTACGGCGACCTGCGGGCCGTCCGCACTCAGCGGCGCCGGCTCTGCCGGCCCGTCCGGGATGCTGCTGCGCCGCCTGCCCAAATCCGAGGTCGTCGAGTTACTTACCGAGCAGACCGGATCGGCCGCCGACCTGGCCCGGGTCGCACGGTTCCGCATCGGCCGCACCCTCGCCGCGCTCCGCCGCCGGGCCGAGGTCCCCGCCGACGAGGACGGCCAGAGCTACGCCGCAGGGATGGCGGCCCGGGCCGCCGCGGCGGCCGCGCAGCACGAAGCCACTACGACCAGCCGGCACGCGGTTCGACGCGCGCTGGAGGAAGCCCGAGCGAGGACCGCTGCCCGAGATGGACGGGACAGAGCCGACAGTCGGAGCAACACCGTGGCCCCGCCACGGTGGGCCGCCGAGCCCGAGGAAGTGTTCGCGGCGACGCTCAGCGAGTCGACCCCGAGCCGTACGGGCGCCGGTTGGGACGAGCGTGCGTGGTTGGCCAACGCCGCGGCGTTCGCCCGAGCCGTTCAACATGGGCAACACCAGGACCAGGACCACGACGACGAGGGACGCCCGCGCCGGTGAACCATCCGGAAAGGCCAAGAGCCAGCCTCGCTGGCGGGGCAGGCTCCGGGATGGGGGAGGGGCCCGCCGGGAACGATCTTGCCTGGTAATGGTGCCAGGGGTGCCCGACAGGGCGCCGGCCGATCATCTCTTCATCGGGCGTTGCCATCACAGGTGGGCTGGTAGGGATAGCCGGGGAAGTAGGTGGCCCAGTTCTCAGGCGTGAGGCCGTTCCCTGCTCGCTGGCAGACGGTAGCGGCCGCGGCCGCTGGGGTGAGGTCGAATCGCTGGTAGGGGATGTGCCTGGCCGCGACGTAGAGGGCGTTGTCGTGCAGGGCCATGGCCAAGACGATGCCGCCGGGAGTGGCGATGGGGGCTCCCATGGGCTGCCGTGTTTCCGTGTCCCATAGCTGAATCGCGCCGTTGGCCATCCCGACGGCGAGCACGCGCGCATCCGGGGAGAAGGCGAGGGCCCTGACGTCCGCGGCCGAGGTCGTGGACGTGAGGGTGCCGAGGTAGCGTCGCACTTTGCCGTCCCACAGGGCGGTCTGCCCGCTCCACTTGCCGACGGCGAGGAAGCGTCCGTCGGGGCTGAAGGCCAGCGCGCTGGCCACACCGATTCTGCTTTCGCGGCGGATCGGCACTCCCGTGGCGAGATCGGCGATGTGCCCCTGCGAGCTGACCAGCAGTCGCTCGGTGGGGTCGACGGCGAGGTGGCCGCTGATGGCGGGCACGGTCGCGGAGACGCGACCCTTGGTCGGATCCCAGACGGTGGTCGTGTTGAGGGGGGAGGCGTCGTCGCCGAAAATTGTTGCGTTGATCAGCAGGCTGTTGCCCGCGAAGGCGAGGCCCTGTCCTCCCTCCTTCAGGGGAGGCGAGGTTGCGCTGACGCGTTGGCCGTCGAGATCCCACACCCATGCCCTGAACGGGGCCTGAGCGCCGTCGCCGTAGGCAAGCACCCGGCCGTCGCGCCGGAAGGCGGCGATGGTGAAGCATCCAAGCGGCCCTGGGCTGGCCGGGCAGGGCAGCGGCGGCGGGCCGGGCAGGCGCTGCCCGCTGGTGCCGTCGCGTAGCTCGACGCGGTTGCCGTACATGATGGCAAGGCGGCGGCCGTCGGGGCTGAAGGTCGCGTAGTGGGCGAATTCGTCTTGCCAGCCACTGTCGGCGACGGCGTTGAGTTGAAGCGTGCGGACCGTGGTCATCGTCGAGGAAATCGGACCGGCGAGTGCCCCGGCCAGGTAGCGGATTCGGTCGGCGGCTGGGTCGATCCTGAGGTCGAAGGCGAGCTCGCCGCCGAGCGGGTGTCGAAACAGTGGCTCGTCGGTCTTGCTCAACCGCCATACCAGGAGCTCATCCGTGCCGGCCGTGGCCAGGAAGGAGCCGTCCTGGCTGAATCCGACCTCATACACATCCGGCGCGGCGAGGGCGGTGGCCTCCTTGCCGTCGGGCAGGTGCCACAGCCGGACCCGCCCGTCTTCGGCCAGCAGCAGTCGTTGTCCGTCCGGGGCGAGGAACAGGCGTTCTTCCCGGCACTGACGGCCCGACAGCGTCGGAGCCCAGGACGCCGTGATCCTTTGGCCGTCGTCCAGGTTCCACAGCTGGATCGGCGCGCCGGGCACGCACAGCGCCATGACCTTGCCGTTCGCGCTGATCGTGGCGTCGGGAGCGTCGGTTTCAATGCCCTCCCGCCCTCGCATGCGTGCCACTGGGCGGACCTCTGTCCCGTGGTGCGGCCCGGACTTCTTTCGGGGGGTGCTCACCTGCAGGATCTTCTGCCGGGTGGCGAGGTCCCACACGCGGACGCGGTAGCGGGAGCCGTCCGCGTGGTAGACGATGACCTGTTCCCCGCTGCGGGTGACCTTGATGCCCAGGTTGGTGGTGTCCAACGGCGAGGGGTCGTGGTGGCCGGTGGTCATGTCCCACAGCGTCACCTTCGAGTTGATGGCGCGGAGATCCAGGAGGGGTAACCAGCGGGCGTCGCCCATGCCCGCGGCGGCGTCGGGTAACCGCCCAGCGGGGCCGGGAGCGGCGGAGATCGTTCGGCGGGTGTCCAGGTCCCAGCGGGTGATGTGGGAGGCGCCGACGCTGATGAGTGAGCGGCCGTCGGTGCTGAGCCAGCGCATGGTGGCTGGGGCGGGGTCTGGGTCGGTGAAGGTGTCCTGCTGGGGTTGCCGGCTTGCGGTCAGCAGGGCGGCGCGGGTCTCGGGGAGGTCGGCCAGGTGCCAGGCGGCCAGGCTGAGCTGCATCGCCAGGCGCGGGTCGGATTGGCGCAGGCTCTCGGCGGTGCCGCTGATCCTGCGGGCGTGCGCCTCGCGCTGCTGCCGGCTGCTGACGGTGTTCTGTTGCCAGGCCAGTGACGCTGCCACCAGCGCGAGGGTGACCACGACCGACAGGACCAAGGTGCGCAGTCGGCTCCTGCGGCGTGCGCTGTGGTGGGCGGCTGTGCTGGCTTGGAGGAAGGTCCGCTCTGTGGGGGTGAGCGTGTCGAGGCGTTCGGTGAGGTGCTCGCGGGCGGTGGCGAGTTGGAGTCCGCGGTAGAGGGTGCCGGGGTCGCGGGCGTGGTCCTGCCAGGTGGTGGCCGCCTCGGTGAGGCGGCGGTGGACGCGCAGGCGTTCCCGGTCTTCCTCCACCCAGGCGCGCAGGCGCGGCCAGGCGGTCAGCAGCGCCTCGTGGGCCAGGTCGGCGGTGTCGTCGTCCAGGGTGATCAGCCGGGCGGAGGCCAACCGCTCCAGCAGGACCGGACCAGGGTCCTCAGGGTCGACAGTGAGCAACTCGGCACGCCGCACCGGGCGGCGCGTGTCCTGAGCGCCTACCTCGCCCGGAGTGACCAGGCGCAGCAACAGCTCGCGCAACCGCTGCCGCTCGGTGGGCGTGAGGCCGGCGTAGAGGTCTTCGGCGGTGTTGGCGACGGCGCCGTGGATGCCCCCCGTGGCTTCGTAGTCCGCCAGCGTGAGCGCCTTGCCGTGGTGGCGCCGCCAGGTCTCCAGCAGCGCGTGCGACATCAGCGGCAGCCCGCCGGGCTCGCCCGCCACCTCCTCGATGATGGTGGCGGTCAGTTCGCGCTGGACGATCAGCCCGGCGGCCGCGGCCGGTTTGGTGATCGCCTCACGCAGTTCGGATCGGCTCATCGGGCCGACCGGAACCGTGGAGCCCCGGACGGCTTCCATCAGTGCGGGATGGCGCGCGCAGTGGTCGAAGAAGTCCGCGCGTACGGCCAGCACCACCCGACTGCCCTGATCGCCCTCGCCTGCGGCGACCAGGGCGTCGATGAACGCCCGCCGTTCGTCCGGGTCCTGGCACAGCGTGAACGTCTCCTCGAACTGATCGACCACGATCACCTCGTCCACGGCAGCCTCAGGCAGCACCGCCCGCGGGTGGGCACCCGGTGTCACCACCCGCACCGCGCGCGGCCGCAGCGACGGCACCAGCCCCGCACGCAACAGGGAGGACTTGCCGCAGCCCGACGGGCCCACCACCACGACCAGACGATGCGCGTCCGCCAGCTCGGCCACCCGGTCGACCACCACGGTCCGGCCGAAGAAGTACGCCTGATCGGCTGTTTCGAACCTGGCCAGCCCCCGATACGGCGCCCAGGCCGCGTCGCCGCCCGAGGCGGTCGCCTCACGGACGGCGGTGAGGGTTTCCTCCCAGCGGGTCCGCCACTGCTGGGTGTCCCCGTCGCACGCTTGCACGTAGGCCAGCGTGACCGGCAGGGTCGGCAATCTGTCTCCTGCGGCGGCCTGCGCCAGCGTGGCGGCCGAGCACGGCACCCGCGCCGCCATCGCGCGATAGGACGGGCCACCCGCCTGCCGGCGTAGCTTGCGCAGCTCCACGGCGAAGGCGGCTATCGGGCCGTCCGCCGGGTCGACCGGCCGTTCACGACGCCCCACACGATCCCCCATATCCCCGATATGCGGCAAAACCAGCACAACGTACCCAGCCCTGTGGGGGTGATCAAGTTTTGTTCAGGGGGCGAATCGGGGTTCCAGACAATCCACCAGCCACCAAGACTGGCCCCTGCCTGCCGTTACCTGTTCGGCGGGCCGGCCTTTCACGACCTGGGCTTGCTCAGGCAACGAACGAGGAGATCACATGCTGAGAAGGTTCATTCCGGCTGCCGTCGCTGCCATCTCTCTGGCAGGGCTGGCGTTCACGTCACCTGCGAGCGCGGCAAGCCTTCCCGATCGCATGTACGGCTGCGCGCGAGGCGACATCTGCATGTACTCGACAGCGGTCCCCTCCGAGGCAACGAAGATCGGGATTGGGCGGGGCGAGGACTGGGAGTCCAGCATGTCCAGCCCGTCGTACCGGCCCGTCCGCTCAGTGTTCAACTACGGATTCCCGGAGTATGAGGATCATGTCGCCCTCGGTACGCACACCATAGGCGACCAGTTCACGGGGACGGTTTGCATTCACCGAGCAGAAGACGGCAACCCCGCGGCCGGCATAAGGGCTTGGTCCTACGCGCAAGAAGTCTTCAAGATCGACTGGATCAACGCCTCGAAGTACCCCTGCAACGAGTAGTCGCCATCCACCTTTGTCCCGGTCTGACGAACCTGTGGAAGATCGTCCTCTCTGGTGGCGAGGGCCCTTCCTTGGAAGAGGTAGAGCGGGCCGTGGCCAGGCTGCTCACCGTCTCGCGCGGCCTGGTCCGTCGGCCCGGGATCGCCTGGAACGACTGTCCCGCCTGAGAGACCATCTTCGCGCTGGCCGGGACTCTGGTCGTACTTTGTGGGGCCCGCCTACGCCGACCCTGAGGGCTGCTGCTCCGGGATCGTCTTCAGCGGTTACGGGGACAAGCGCCGTGGCAGAGGCCAGCTGCGCGCGCGCCATCTTGCTGACCTCGACCTTGCGTGCGCTGCGAGCCGAATACCAGCCCAAGGTGGAGGGCCCTACGCGGCCAGCCTCCGGACCCACGCCCGGCCGCTGCGCGAGGCACTCGACCGGGCGAAAGAGATCAACCACTCCACACCCTGACTTCCGCGGCACAAAGTCGCGGATCGCCCTTTAGCGAGGGCTCACGAAGGAGAGATCCATGCGCAAGATCCATCTCGCAACTGTAGCCGTGGGCTTGGCGGTCGCCGCCTCTACCCTCTTGCCGACGGCGGCCAGCGCGGCTCCCGCCGCCAGTTGCGTGGTTCCCTGGAATTCCGGCGGGTGCACCACCAATACTGTGACGGCCTACAACGGCTTCATCAGTACGCAGATCCTGGTAGACGGCCTTGGCAACAACACCACCGGCCAGCTGTACGACGCGGTGAGCGGGGTCAAAGTCGGGCCCCAATACACCTGCACTAACGCTGGTCAAACCTGCGGAAACGTCACCCGGGGACTGTCCAGCCGCTACTACTTCAAGATCTGGTGCAGTGGCCTCTGCTCTTCCAGAGCGTCGGTTTACAACTAGCAGCCAGCGCCCATGAGCGAGCTTCGGAGGTCTTCGGAGCTCGCTCCACCGCGAGTTAGGTGAGCAACAGTTCTTGAACACCATGACGGCCACACTGGAGGCCGACGCCGACACGCTGCGTGCCATGGAGGCACGGGCCACAGGTTGAGCAATCGTCAAGACCTGTGGATCACGAGTTTCTAAGCAGCTGCCGGTGAGGGCTGATCGTCGGGACGTTCGACGAGCCTGCCGTTGATGAAGGTCGCCCCGGCACGTACCAGGGCGACGAGGTGGGGAGCGTTGACCGCGCGCCAGCGGGCCTGGGCCGACTCGATCAGCTTGAACGCCATGGCCAGCCCAGCCGCCCGGGACCCAGGGCCTTTGGTGACCTTGGTGCGGTGCCGGACCGTGGCGAACGTCGACTCAATCGGGTTGGTCGTGCGCAGATGCACCCAGTGCTCTGCGGGGAAGTCGTAGAACGCCAGCAACTCGTCCAGGTCGTCGACGACCTTGGCCACGGCCTTGCCGTACTTGGCGCCGTAGGCGGCCTGGAACTCCTTCACCGCCGCGTGGGCGTGGTCCTTGTCCTCGGCGTTCCAGATCTCCGCCAAGGCCTTCTTCGCCCCTGGCTGAGCGGATTTCGGTAGAGCCGCGAGCACGTTGGCGATCTTGTGGAACCAGCAGCGCTGAGCCCTGGCCTGCGGGAACACCTCACCCAGCGCAGCCCAGAACCCGAGCGCGCCGTCCCCGACTGCTAGGACCGGGGCGCGCATTCCCCGACGCTTGCAGTCACGCAGTAGATCGGCCCAGGATTCGGTCGACTCGCGGTAGCCGTCCGATAGCGCGATCAGCTCTTTTCGGCCGTCGGCGCGCACGCCGATCATCACGAGCAGGCACAGCCGCTGCTCTTCCAGACGGACGTTGACGTGGATGCCGTCGGCCCACAGGTAGACGTAGTCCACTTCGGATAGGTCGCGGGCGGCGAAGGCGCGCTGCTCGGCCTTCCACTGCTCGGTCAACCGGGTGATCACCGGTGCCGATAGCCCGGCGGACGAGCCGAGGAACTGCCCCAGCGCCGGGACGAAGTCCCCGCTGGACAGGCCGTGCAGGTAGAGCAGCGGCAGCACCTCGGTGACCTTCGGTGTCTTGCGTGCCCAGGGCGGCAGGATCGCGGAGGAGAATCGCTTGCGTTCGCCGGTGACCTCATCGGTGCGTTTGTCGTTGACGCGTGGCGCTTGGACCTCGATCGCGCCGGCTGCGGTGAGCACTTCCCGCGGCTGGTGGTAGCCGTTGCGCACGACCAGACGGTGCCCGGCCTCGTCGCGCTGGTCGGCGAAGGCGGCGATGTAGGCGTCGACCTCGGCTTTGAGTGCTTCGGCGAGCATCCGGCGGGCGCCTTCGCGGACGATCTCGTCGATCAGCGAGGAGGAGACGGGGCCATCAGCCGGACGGCGGTCGCCGCCGGCGGGGTCAGGGACTACGGTGAGCATCGGGTGTGCCTTCCCAGCCGACGTTGGCGCGTCGGCCATGCGTGAGAGACCTCAAACGATCACCGGGAAGGTACACCCCTTCCCGGCCGATCCACAGATCTCAAGCATTGCTCCACAGGTTCGCCGCTGACGTCTCCCGCGAACTGGGGTGCCGTTAAGAAACATGCGAGGAGCCGCCAAACCTGCTCTGAGCTGGGATTTCCTTCTTGCGGAGCGCCGTCAAGCTCCCGTGATGTGGTCACCCGGTACACGTGATCTACCCGTCCGTAATGTTGGGCGGTCGCGCGCGGATGTCAGGGGGTACGGAGCGTCCGCTGCTCAGCATGGACGAACTGGACGACCACTGGACGGTGCTCAGCGATGAGGCCGGTCTGGTCAACGCCAAACAGGAAAGCACGCGCCTGGCCTTCGCGCTGCTGCTGAAGTTCTATACGAAGCACGGACGCTTCCCGGCCGACGGAGCCGAGGCCGTGCACCAGGCGCTGTGGCGGCGCCCCGACGTGGCGGTGCTGGACCTGCACATGCCGTACGTCGACGTCGATGTAGTTGAGGATGTGCAGCGACTTGAAGATCCGGCCGTAGGCGGCGATCGTCAAGGTCGCGGAGCGGGCTGAGCGGCTGCAGGCCGAGCTCGACCGGATGCGGGCCGCCGAGGAGATCCTGGCGCGTGGCCGCCGGAAGGAGTGACCGCGAACGACGCCACTCACCTGTGACGGGTGGGCGGCGTTTCGTTGTGTCCGGGGGCGCGCGAGCAGACGTCCAGCCGAGGGCATTGCAATGTGAAGGTTGAGGATAGGTGGGGCGGTGCGGCGCCTGGGCGTCGCAAAGTGGCTATCCGGCCGCTTGGGTGTAGCGCGGGAACGCTCGGTCGAGAAGCGCGGCCAGCTCGACCGCCGCGCCGTGATCGAGCACCTCGGGCGCGTTGCGGATCCACCGCCGGATCTGACGCGCTCGAAGGAGCGTTGCGCCGCCCGCGGTGAGTGGGCCGCCCCAGCTCGGCAGCTTGGCGCCGTGAACGGCTACGAGCGCGTGAACATGGATCGGTCGGCTGATGTGTGTCAGCGCAGCGGTTACGGCGCTGTGCTCGTACTGCAGGGCCCGCACGGTGGATGTGGCCGGGCGGCCTCCGATCCAGAGCGCTCCGGCTCGGCCGGAGATGCGCGTACGGCGATGCCATGCCTTGCTGTCGATGACCCAGACGCCGGAGCGGCCGATCACGAGGTGGTCGATGTTGGCTCGGCTCCCGGGGATGGCGCGGTCGTGCATGACGATGTAGCCCTCGGCCGCCAGGGGTGCGAGGATCCGCCCGGTGCGGCGTTCGCCGCCAGCGCCTTTGCGCCAGGCTGACAAGCTGCCCCGCTGGTAGGTGTGGGCCCAGTCGCCAGCGGCGACGGCCGGCGCGGCGACTAGGCCTGCGCGCCAGTCGAGCAGGATGCCGAGCGGGAGCGCTGGAACGGCCGCCTTGACTGCGCGCCAGATGAGCCGGGCGCGGCGGTTCTGTGCGAGTTCCTCGCGGTACTGCAGGAGGGCTGAGGCGCCCGCGACGTCGTCGGCGCCGATGTGGGCGCGTGCCTGGCGGGTGAGGTGCTCGTGCGGGGTGGCCATGGGGCGACTCCGAGAGTGTGGGAGGACCATCACCGTACGTGCACGCTGACGGCGTCATCCAACTACAGTCCGGTGACCCTGGCTACGATGAGCACAACGCACACGCCGTCTCGCCCGAGGAGATGCGCGGTGACCGGGCGCAGGACGCCGCGCTCATCGCGCGCTGGGACGCCATGGCAGATCCCCTCGCCCGGCTCAGCGCCTGAGTCCCTGCTACCGACACCCCGCCGCCACGTCCCAGCATCGCCCACGTCGTGCTCGGCGCATTCTCCCAACGCGACAGCCGACCGCTCCGCCCAATACACAGGCGTTGAGCGAGCGGCCAGAGCCGCTTGAGAGCCACCGGGAGTTAACCGGCAGATGCCGTCGCAGCGCCATCTGCCGCCAGCAGGTCAGGCACGGGTTCGCGGCCAGGCCCCGCCCCGAGAAATGTTGGCGTGCGGTCGCTGCCCTGTCCGTCAGTCATCGACAAACACCGCGGCAATCGGCCTGGGGAGGACGGTCCATTGCGACCATGAGCTCGAACAGGTGAGACGCAGAGGAACAGGTGCGACTCAAACCCAATAACGGGGCTGTCCAGCATCAGGAGCAGCTGGACGTTGGCCTACAGACCGAGCTGCACCGGTCTGGCTGGAGCCCCGTCGGCGATCAGCGCTGTCAGTGGTGTCGCCAGGTCGCGCGGTGAGAACAACTCAGAACCACGGTAGTTGGCGATGTCCTGTGGCTTCCACCAGCGGAAGCCGTCGATGTTCTCAGCAGCGAGCTTGTCGTCGGACATTGCACCGCGGGGCTGAAATGACGGGGTGCGGACAAGGAAATAGTCATTGACCACGCCGTCGTAACCTGACGCGAGCCCGGGGGCAACAACCTGCTGGTGCCACACATGGGGCGGGTCGGAATCGACCGCCAGCCCTACCTCTTCATGTAGCTCGCGTCGCAGCGCGGCAAGCGGCGTCTCGTCGCGCTCGATGCCTCCACCGGGAGCCGCCCACACGACCACCGTGCCGGTCGGCTTTGGAATGGCGTGGCGGCACAACAGGATGCGGTCGCCCTCGTCGAGGACGATCTTGATGGGGGAGTGGTTCTCTGACCTGCGGCCCGGCGCGGTTTCGATCATCTTATGCCGCTTCGCGGTGGGTCGTGGCTGGCGGGATGATCAGGCTTCCACCTCAGCCAGCTACGGACTCGGGCTCCTGCTTGCGGCGACCATCCCGGAGCCGAGGCCCCCGCCGGAGGCGTTACAACCGTCCGCCTCGCGGTCAGCTCAGCTTTGGGCGAATTGGTAGACCTTGATTGGTAGATCAGGCACACTTGTCCTCCCCTATGTGGAGGGTCAAATGGTATTTGGGGCAGCAGAATTGCTGATTTTGTCGGTGCTCTGGGTCGTTCCAGCAGTGGTGTTGTTCTTCCTCATCTACTGGGCGGTTCGGCTGGCGATCAGGCATGAGACACGGAGGGATGACAAGTCCGTGTGAGGTCGCCGATCCGGAACTGATGAACTGACTGCGGAGCACAAGGCTCGACGGATTGGGGACGCGCGATCGTGACCAAGATCCTCCCGGGCGCCCCCGGGTACGACAAGATCCTCTTCGCGCAGCGCAGCACAGCCCCTGGCGGTACAGGTGGGTACATGAATCTCGCTGAGCGTATGGGCACCCAAAAGGTGTCGTTCGCCAGGCTAAACTGGTAACACAATGGGATTTTCGGCTGCCTCAAGGATGCTCATCTGCAGCGTACTACTCGCGGCCATGGGTGGGTGCGCCGACTCTGCAACCGGAGTCGGCACACCCGCAACCCCGTCGGGGGTCGATTATTCGGGCGGGACGGAGAAGCAAAGGTCGACGGTTTCGCGGTTCATCCGGGGCCTACGCGATCGACAGATTGATGGCATCACGCTTGGGGATCCGTCACGCCGCCCGCTTACTCCAGACCAAAGCAAGGCCGCAGCCTGGCTCATCAACCGCTTCGGGTCGGACGTCCACCGGCCTCTGCGTGTGGAGTTCCGGTCAGGCGACGTCATTGAGCGGTCATTCGCCTGCCTGTTCATGAGGAATGGCAGCGAGCGTCTGCTGTTGACGCTCTATCGACCAGATATCGGGGGTCCTCCAGAGTACATAGATGAGGACGATCCACCTTACTGGGAGATCTCGATTATCGAGTTCGCCGGCCTTGGCTGGGGATCCAAGCCGACCGGAACCGTTGCTCGGCACGGCTTCTGCGGAGACGGCCAATACGGGCCGTTCCCCGGTGTCGTCTACTGACTCGATGACTCAGCTTGATCTTTAACCTTTGCCCTCGGTGGCTGGTTGAGCTGGCCGGGGTTTTGGCGTTTTCCGGACAGCAGAGCGGCCCTGGCGTGACCATGTGCGTTGGTAAGCATTCGTCTCCTGCGCGATAAGTGACCCTGACGAGCTGTAGTCGGGTGATCTCGCCGGGAAGGGTGGTGCCGCGACATGACAGCGGCCCGAGCTGCTGGCGGCCGACCGGCCCCAGGCCGCATGCCCGGCCGCGAGGCGGCGCGGAGCGCCGCCGCCTTGATACCTGAAAGCACAATTCGGCAACATCCGATGTACAGGTCCGGATGGTGGTCGCATCATTGCGGTATGACGAACCTAAATGAGCGCGAGGTTCTCGAGTTTGGTTCCAAGCTTCTTTGGCTACTGGGTCGACTGGAAGATATATTCAGCAAGGGGCTATTTGCAGGCATCGCCCTTATGTTTGGCGCGGCGTTCTTGGTACAACTTGCAGCATGGGCGGCCGGATTGGACAGCAAGACGTTTCCTGATGGCATTTTTAAGTATCCCGGAAACTTGCCTTACCTAGGGTATGTCGGCGTAGGGCTGGTTGGACGAACAAGCGAAGAAATAGGCCGCTGAGAAAGCAGCAGCGGCGGCTGTGAAAGCAAAGGCAAAGCATGACGCAGACAATCCAGAATTCGCGGCGCGTTTCACAAATTGGTGTCCTAATTCTGATCTGGCTGACTGCTGGTCTGCCTTGGTAGCATGGCTGGAGTATTCGCCGTGGCCGAATCTATGGAATTTGGCCCACCTGCGACTAGAGGGAATCCCGAAAATCCGCAAAGCATTGCCACTGGGGCAAGGTTAAAAGCGCAGATTGGCGGAGAGGTTGCTGTATTCATGTTCCGGTCTGACGGCATAAGAATTTCAAGATGAACATGGACGACATATCGTTCAATTAGGGGGTCTGGATGAAAGTTCGATGCATCAAGATCATAAGTTCCACCACGGGTGAGGAGCTAGACTCCAGTCCCTGGTTGACTATTGGTAAAGAGTATACAGTTCTGTCGTTGCGGGCATCTCCGGATGGTCCGGTCAGGTTTCAGCTCGTAGGAGATTCTGATGATCGACCAGGTTTGTTCGATTCTGTGATGTTCGTTACTACTTCGAAAAGAATTCCTCCAAACTGGGTGGTGACGGTTGATGGTTCGGGGATAGTGGAACTGGCGCCTAGCCGATGGCTTTCGATCGGCTTTTGGGACGGATATTTTGACGATCTGCCGGTAGAGGTGGAAATATTTGAAGAGGAGAGGCGTATTATTGAGGAGAGTTCGTGATTGAGCCTTTATTCGCTTCTTTGGCCTGGATGCACCGCGTGATTTCTTGTGATCGATTCTCGATCCGTCTTCTCCGCGAGGGCCGTTGCGCCAGGTGAAGTGCTGTATCCCGGGCATGCGGGGGCGGCTGCGCGCGGATCGCAGCCTGCGCTGCGGTATTACGTGCTGAACGGCACCGACCACCGCAGTCATGATGAGCAGAACGCGGCGACCGGTACCTATGTGCGCTGGCGTAACGCCCGAGCCGAGCCCAAGACGAACTTCGCCGTCAGTTCGCCGATGAGAAGCTGGACCAGTTACCCGGCCAAGGTTGCCGCCACCTCTCCCCGAGGCACAACCCCTCGCGCAGCTCGTGCACCGCACCGCTCGGGATGAGCAGCTCGCCGGACTCGGCATCCTTACAAGCCGGCTGGTCGGGTCGCTGTCTGGATGCCTCGGGGCTGAGCTGAAGCGGCCCGCCTCGGCACCCGGGCTCAGCGGTCGCACATCGCGGCGATGAAGGCGTCGATCAGGTGCTGCCGCTTCCCAGGGGTGTCGGCGACGCCGGTGACGTAGACGGTGCCCGCATGCCCGGCCCGATCCCGCCCGCTGAGCACCGAAGCTCCCGGCATGTCGCCGCCGTGAAAATAGGCGTAGCCACAGCTCGACTTCATCTGGGTCACGCCGTAGCCGTAGCGGGCGCCTGCGGGCCAGCCGGCCTGCTCGACCGGCACCGTCCTGGCCATCATCGTGCCCAGCGGGGCCTTGCTCCAGAACCGGTTGAGGTCTTCGGGGGTGGAGATGAGGCCGCCGCTGGGTCCGAACTCATACGTGGGCAGCTGGTCGGTCAGATCCACCTCGCCATCCTGTGGATGGCCCGGGTGTACCCCGTAGGTGTGGGCGTGCGGGCCGCGGATGCCGTAGTCGCCCTTGGCCGGCCAGTACGTGTCCCGCATCCCGTACGGCTTGAGGATCAGGTCCCGGCTCGCCTCGCGGAAGTCCTTGCCGGTCACCGCGGTCGTGATCATTCCGGCGACCAGGTAGTTGGTGTTGGCGTAGGCGAACGATCCACGGGGCGTGGGCTTGAGCGTCAGCGCTACCTGCAGGTAGTCCGGAAACGGCTCCTTCCATGGGATCGCGTTGACGTACTCGGGCAGGCCGCTGGTCTGCTGTAGCAGCATCCGGACGGTGATCTTCCGCCCGTCGATCGCGGCGCCGTCGCCGGTGCCGCGCAGGACCCCGGGCAGGTAACGCTCCACCGTGGCGTCAAGGTCGATCTTCTTCTGGTCGACCAGCCGCAGCACGGTGGCGGCCATGATCGGCTTGCTCATGCTGGCGATCCGGAACCGGCCCTTGGGACCGATCATCGGCTGCTCGGTGTCCCGCTCCGCGGTGCCGGAACGCCGGGTCACGGTCGCACCGCCCGGACTTCGCACCTGACTCAACGCGCCCGCCATGCCGTCCTCGGTGGTGAGGAGGTCAAGGCGGGACTGCGGCGAGGGCGTTCCGGCGGCGGCCAAGGCGGGGGCGACAGGAGCAACGATCAGGGCCCCGGCGACCGCAGCGGCGAGTAATTTCGTCATGCCTTTAATGTGGCAGGAAGATCGCTCACGATCAGTCATGCGTGCATGTCTCTCGAAGTGGGGTATTCCCTACCATCGAGGTGGCGGAGGCCCCCTATGTGTCCAGCAGGGCGGAGCTGAGCGGGCAGCGGAGCGCACCGTATCCTCCTTTAAACGTTCTTGGATTTCCGCTCAGCCTGCAGGAGACATTGATGCCGGAGCTTCCACGAACCCGTCGCGCCGCGGGAGCCGTGGTGTGGCTGTTGCCGGGCCGCGCCCTGTACTCCGGGCCGTCCCTGCGGTTGGGACCGCACTCCGGCGCGGTCGCGTGCCTGGCCGTGGGCGTGGACGCGCCCTTCACCGTTCGCCTGGTGCCCGGTGGCGAACGGCGTGCGCGCACCGCGCTCGTCGCTCCTCGGGTACGTCACCAGCTCACGGCGTCCGGCGACCACATAGTGTTCCTCTACCTCGACCCTCGCTCGGCGGACGACCGGGCGTGCCGCACCAGCTTCACCAGCGGCGAGGAGAAGATCCTGGCCGAGCACCGGCACGAGGACGACCTCCTCGCCGGGGCGGCGGAGCTGTCCTCGCACGCTCCCGCCCTGCAGGTCACCGCCTGGATCACCAAGGCCATCGGCCACGCCACGACGTCGTACGCCGACCCGCGGATCACGGCCGCGACCCGACGGCTCATCGACGCTGGCCAGCCGCTGCCCGCCGCGCGGCTGGCCGCCGAGCTGGGGTTGTCGGAGTCACGCTTCCTACGGCTGTTCAGGGACGGCACGGGTACGTCGTACCGCCGCTACCGGCTGTGGTCGCAGATGCACCGGGCCGCGCGGGCGCTGGCGGCGGGACACAACCTCACCCGAGCGGCGGCCGACGGCTATTTCGCCAGCCCGTCCCACCTGAGCACCGCGTTCCAGGCCATGTTCGGCCTCAGGCCCAGCGCCCTGCTCTCCCAGGACCTGGCGATCCACTGCCTGGACCCGTCACCTGACGCCGTCATGTGACATTGGCCAGCAATGTGCTTCCGGCGGCGACCTCCACCCAGAAGTAGCACCAGACGGGATAGAACGCCGCCGGCCGCTCGACCGCCCGTCCCACCAACCGCCCAATGGCCATGCCCAGCAGGGACACGGCGACGGTGACGACCACACCTGTGCGCATCCCGCCCGCGTCGGCAAGCGACATCAGCAACAGTCCGCCGACAGCCACTCCGAAACCGCCGTACACCGCCCGGACCTCACTGCGCGCCTCGGACGAGTCGGCGATCATCCGGAACGGCCTGATCAGCGTTGCGGGCGCGACCAACCCGAACAGACCCATCCCGAGAAAGAAGACCGCCACCACGACGATCACCACAGCCTGCATGAAGACGCCCCCGAATCCCACGACAGTGAACGAGGCAGCCCAGCATGCCTTCGACGCTCCGCGCACGCTTTCACGAACCTGCCGCTCGATGTAAGACCAGCCAGCTCGTCGAACCGAGCGTGGCCGTCACGAACCGTCCGGCGTCCGGCAACGACGCCCTGATGCGCGTGCCCGTCGACAAGGGCACTGCGCACTGAACCGTAGCCATCGCAGATCCGGAACACCGCGATCGCGGCCACACCCACGGATGATGTCCCCTCGGGCGGCGTGACTCCAGCCTGGTGAAGCAAGCCCCGGACATGGGTCGTGACCGGGAAATGACGGCGGTCTGGCCGCTGGGCCGAGGGCACATCCAGGGCACATGACACCGTGCTCGGGTGCGAAATACCGAGAACCATCGAGACGACCAACGCCAGGTCATCGCGGTGGTTCGGGCGTCTTCCCAAGTCATGATCATGGGCTAATCGGACGACCACAAGTGATCCCGCCGCGGGCGAGGCCCTGGCCGCGCACGGGCATCACACCAGGTTTGCGCTTATAAATTTGATCAGTTCGGTGAGGATCCAGCATGCGAAGCCGGCGGCTACCAGTTGCATGCGGAGGCGGTCATTGAAGATAGCCAGGACCAGGCAGATGAAGCCCGCCAGGAGCAGGAGCAGCAAGACTAGGGTGAGCATGGACGGATCATGATCTGCGAATCAGCCGGAGGCAAGCGCCAGCGAATGCGAGGCCCAACCCGGGACGTCCGTCCGGGCTCGGCATGACTTAGCCCCGCGTCGAGCACAGCGCGGGCCTGGAACAGCGGGGTGCTGTGCAGCGATCCTGGGGACCATCCGGGGACCACACGTCATGCGCGTAGCCGAACAACCTTCACGTCGCTAAACGTCGTGCATGGCTGCCTGAAGGCCGTTGAGCTGAGAAAACGCCTACCCCTGCGTCCTGGGGGTCAAGGGTTCGTGCGCCGTCATCTCCCGTGCCATCAGTGCGCCGCGGCCGCGTACTCGCTACACCGTCGGCCGGCGACGCGACCGCCATGGCCTGGCTCGTCAGGATCCTCCCCGACCGGGTCCTCGACCGAATGATCCGAGCGCAGATGGGTCTGCGCTGAGTCTTCCTGCCGCTGGTCTCACGATGACGTGGGGCGCCATCTGGTCGTTTCAACCGTTGGCGTCTGCGGCTCTATCGGTAGTCGGGTCCGATGGACGGCGGCGCCGTGTTCACCCCGACGAGTGGCACGGGTGCTCAAGGCCCTCGCCGGACGCCTCCTTCGCGAATGTGGAGTCGGGCTCGTCCTTCATCGAGCGAATCACCGTGAACACGGGAACCCTGTCAGAACTTTGGGTCGGATTGGGCCGAACCGCAGGGGCTGCCCGCGGGTCCTACCTACTGTTCCCGCATCCGTTGGAGGTAGGAGTGCTGAAATACCGATGGGGCCTGGGGCTCTTGTCGGCCGCGGCCGCGGGGGCGTGCGTGCTGGGCGCGCTGTATTGGTCGCCTCGGTGGATAATGTCGGTCGCGCTGTGGTACGGCGCGGCAGCCTTCATTTGGCTGGGGTTGCGGACCGCGTTGGGCAAGGTCAGGCCCACACAGGGACAGGTCCCCCCGCCGTCGGCTCCAGCCGGAACCTCGCCGCCGGTAGGACCAAGGCGCCCGGGACAACCATGGCCCCCTGGGACGGCCGCGGGCCCGCCTCCTTCTCCTCCTCCTGCCGCCGGCGGCATACCGTACGGATTCGAAGGGCGCGCGCCGCTATCTCGGTCGGAGCAGGACGCTCTCCGGGAGAGTATTGGATTCCGCGAAAGGGATCGTGGGCGGCATACGCCGCGTCGTGATCGTGCTCAGCCTCGTCGTCCTGATACCGCTCATCTTGCTGATGGTCGTGATGGCGGTCGCCCTGTTCCTCAAGGGCGATGTCCTCGGTGGGGTCGTGTCTTCCGCGGTCGTCGTCTTCATGGTGTGGTACTGCGCGCGCCCGCTACTGGGAACCTGGGAGTGGGACACCCTGTTCGGTGAGCATGACGACGGATGAAGCCGGCCGGTGGCCCAGCGGCCGCGGCGCTGGCGAGGCCGCAGCGGGCACGGCCTCGCGAGAGGGGTCGTGGCCGCGATCCTGCTGCTCGCCTCTAGGGCAATGAGCAGCCTGGGCGCCACGGCCACCGCCGACAGCGCCCAGGCCTGGGTCCGGAGACCGGACGGATTCATGCTTCCGACCTGCGGAAACGTGAGGTACGTGCCGGTGTCTGTACGTCTCTCGTACGTGATCAAGCCGCGGAGTCAGGCCGTCCGGCGTGGTAACCCCTACAGGTGCCGTCCCCACCAGTCGAGGACGGCGTCGAAGCGGGCCACCCGATGGCTGGGAAGCCCTGAGCGGGACAACTCATGTCCCTCCCCCGGGAACAGCAGCAGCTCCGTCTCCACCCCCCGCAACTGAAGCTTGACGAACAACCGCTGCGCCTGCTCCACCGGGCACCGCCAGTCATGCTCCGAGTGGATGATCATAAACGGCTTGTCGATCTTGTCGGCATGCGTGAGAGGGCTCTGCTCCACCCAGCGCGCCGGGTCTTCGCCGTACAGGTCGCGCGCGAACGACCACCCGATGTCACTACTCCCGTGGAAACTGTCGATCGCGTTGACCGCGCGCTCGCTGATCGCCGCTTTGAACCGGTCGCCGTGGTGAGCAGCCATCCACGTGGTCATGAAGCCGCCGTGCGAGCCGCCGAGCACTCCGGCGCGGGAGGCGTCCAGGCCGCCGGTGGCCAGGGCGGCGTCGAACAGCGCCAGCAGGTCGAGGGCCGACAGGCGGCCGACGTCGCCGAAGATGTGCCGGCCGTGCGCCTGTCCGTAGCCGGAGGAGCCGCGAGGGTTGCCCATGACGACCGCGTAACCGGCCGAGGCGTAGATCTGGGCCTCGTCGAAGACGTGCCAGCCGTACTGCGCGAAGGGGCCACCGTGGATCATGAGGAGCACGGGGTGCGGCCCCTCGCCGGCAGGGCGGACGATCCAGCCGTGTACGGGGTAGCCGTCCGGGGCCGTGCCGGTGACCTCCTCGACGGGGAGTACGTCGAGGCCGGGACCGAAGGAGGTGAGGGTGATCTCCTTGTCCTGGTGGAGGGCGACCAGCTCGCCGGGGGTACGGGCGTCGGCGACGGCCACGACGGTGACGTCGGCGGCGTGGGCGACGGCGTCGACCTCGCGGGGGCCGTTGATCAGGACGGTGGGTTCCGCGCCCGTGTACGGCACGTGCAGCAGGTCCTTGGCGCCCCGGTTCTCCACGGTGACGAGCACGCCGTCGGCGGTGGGGACGTACGGGGTGACGGGGAGGTGGAAGCGTTCCTCGTCGGTGAGGCGGCGGGCCGCGCCGCCGGCGAGCGGCATCAGCCAGAGCCCGAAGTTCTTGGCGACCAGGTGGCGGCCTTCGGGGCCGGCGCCGGCGCCGAGGAAGCACAGGGCGTCGCCGTCCGGGGTGAAGCGCGGTGCGGCCACCGCCAGGTCGGTGGCGGTCACGCGGCGCAGGTCCGAACCGTCGGGGGCGCTCACCCACACGTCGTTGGTGAGCGTGCTGCCGCGCTCGTCATGGCGGGCGGCCACGAACGCCAGCAGCGCGCCGTCCGGGCTCCAGGTGACCCCGTCGTGGTCGAAGTCGCCCTCGGTGATCTGCGTGGCCGAGGGCTCCTCGGCGAAGGGGTCGACGACGAAGACGTGAGAGCGCCGGTCGAGGAAGAAGCCCAGGTTGTCCCGCCGGTACTTGAAGCCGGTGATACGGCGCGGCCGTTCCTTCTCCGGCTTGTTCTCGCCGTACCGGCCCTCCTCGGGCACACGCGCGACGAAGGCCAGCCGCCGCGAGTCGGGGCTCCACACCGGCTCGCTGACGCCGAGCGGCTCGTCGGTCACCTTCCGCGGCTCGCCGCCGCCGGTGGGCATAACGTAGAGCTGCGGCTTGGCGCCGTCGCCGCCGCGGACGAAGGCCAGCCAGGCGCCGTCGGGGGAGTATGCGGGCTCTCCGTCGCGCGGACCTCTCGTCAGCCGGCGCGGCTCGGCGGAGCCGTCCGTCGGGACCAGCCAGAGGCCGCCGCGGTACTCGTCGGCCTCGAGGTCGGGCCGGGTCACGGCGACGATCGCATACTTCCCGTCGGGCGAGATCGTCGGCGCGCCGAGAGCATGCAAAAGGGAGATATCCGCAGGTTTCATGCTTGAGACCCTAGCCGTAGTGCTTCAGCGGCCACAGCAGCGCGGAGATCACGGATTCCTGTGCGCCTGCGGACGGGGCGGACGGCGTTCGTCAGCAGGACCACGGTGAGGCCATGCGCGGGGGAGACGACGAACGAGGTGCCGGTGAAGCCGAATGGCCGCGGAGGAGTTCGAGCATCTGGCCGCTCTCGATGAGTCGCTGAGGGAGCTCCACGTGCCGGTGGACCAGCACCTGCGCCATCACGGTGTGCGGGTCGGTGAGTGGCGGGTGGCGACCCCTGAGGAACTGGAGGAGCCGCCCATTGTAGGAGCCCATGATCGGTACGTGTCTGGTACGTGATCACGGGCACATGCTTGCGGGCGCAACGAGCTTGAGCCCGTCATCGGCCTGCTGGCGCTGTGCGAGAGCGTACGGTCCCCGGCCGGGAGCCCCGGCTTGCGGTCGGCATCCGCTTCTCAGCGACCGATGGAGCGGGCGCTGCCCGGGGTCAGCAGTGGGGAGTCGAGGATGCGACGCTCGATGAAGCGGACGACTTCGTGCTCCGTGACGTCCGACCGTCGGACGAAGGAGTGCAGACGGCCGGCGGTGTCCGACAGTTCTTCGAGCTCACCGGACCTGGCCGGGACCTGTTGATCCCGATCCACGCGCTCGGGCAGTGGGCCCACCGGCACGCCGACACCGTGCTGGCCAATGCGATCGAGCCGGAATCCGACTCCGATGACCCCCGCTCCTGCCCTGAGGCATGATCAGCGCGCGAGCGCGTGGTGCCGACGCTCGTAGGTCAGGTGACCGGGTCGCGCAGCCAGAGTTTCTGTCGGTTGGCGGCCTGGTCCTTCTTGATGGCCGCTCGCGTGGCGGGCCCGGTGCCCCTTGGCGCCGGCCCCTGCCGATAGCTTCTGCCAGGCCCGCTTGGGCACCTTGGCGGCCAGGGCATCCGCTCGGAACTTCCCGGCCGCGGTGGTGACTTCGTGGGAGCAGGCGACGGCGAGCACGTAGGCGACCCCGCGCTCTTTCAGCGCGGACCGCAGTTTCGGGTTGCCGCCGTAGACCTCGTCCCCCGCCACCCAGTCCGCGCGGTGCCCGGAGTCAAGGAACCGGCCGATCATGCGGGCAGCTAGTGCCGCATCAGCTTGGGTTTGCCCTGTTTCGTGGTGACACGCCGATCAAGGTCCCACCACGGTCGGCGTGATCGCTTCACACTCTGCGTGTGGCTGAACGGGTTCGCGTACGTGAGATCGATGACGATGAAGGCAACCGGCTGCTGCGGATCGTACGGCGCGGCAGTGGGTCGGTGGTGACCTGGCGGCGGGCGCAGATGGTGCTCCTGTCGGCCCAGGGCATGCCTGTCGCAAAGATCGCGCAGGTCGCGTTCACCAGCGAAGACCGGGTCCGGGACGTGATCCATAACTTCAATACCGATGGATTCGACTCCCTGTACCCCAAGTACAAGGGCGGCCGGGCACCGACGTTCACGCTGCCGCAACGCCGTGAAATCAAGAAGATCGCCAAGTCCAAGCCTGCCGAGCACGGGTTGCCGTTCTCCCGGTGGAGCCTTGCCAAGCTGGCCGACTTCCTGGTCGCCGAGGGGGTGGTCGATGGACATCAGCCATGAGGGCCTGCGCGAGCTTCTACGTGCGGAAAGTGTCTCCTTTCAAGCCATAAAGACCTGGAAGGCCTCCCGCGACCCGGACTATGCGACCAAGAAGGCCCGCATCGAGCACCTGTATGCCATCGCCGACGGCGAGGTCGTCCCCGACCCCGGCGAACCCGCTGTGATCTTCTGCATGGACGAGTTCGGGCCGCTCAACCTGCAACCCCGCCCCGGCAGGCAGTGGACCGACGTCGGCGGCAAGGGCAAGGACCCCGACCGAGATCCGCGACCGCGGATGCGCGCCACCTACACCCGCACCCAAGGCGTACGGCACCTGTTCGCCGCGTTAGACGTGGGCAAGAACAAGATGTACGGGCACATCAAGAAACGCAAGCGACGCGGCGAGTTCCTTGAGTTCTGCCGCTACCTGCGCAGCCTTCACCCGGCCGAGGTTCGCATCGCGATCGTGTGTGACAACTTCAGCCCGCACCTGACGACCAAGAAGGACAAGCGAGTCGGCCAGTGGGCGGAGGCGAACAACGTCGAGATCGCCTACACGCCCACCAACTCCTCCTACCTGAACCGGATCGAGGCGCAGTTCACCGCGTTGCGCGAGTTCACCCTCAACGGCACCGACCATGCCAGCCACCGCGAGCAGGGCAGCATGATCCGCCGCTACATCGCCTGGCGTAACCGCAACGTCGATAACCCCCGCCTACGCCGGATCGTGAAGAGGGCAAACGTGGCCTGACACGGCACTAGTGGCCCGTCACCGAATCTTGGACGGGTAATTGATCTCCGGTGGTGAACCCGTCAGGCTGGCTACCTCTTCAACGTTGGGAGGTGGTCGTGGCTCGCCGACCGGAAGTGTTCGTCCGGCCGTTAACCATGGAGGAAGGCCGCAAGCTGCAACGGATCACGCGGAGCGCTAAAGATCCGGTCAAGCTGCGGCGGGCGATCGTGGTGATGATGTCCGGCCAGGGCCAAAGCGTCCCGGACATCACCTCGTTGATGCAGGTCAGCGACGACTACGTGCGGGATGTCATCCACGCCTTCAACGAGAAGGGGTTCGACGCGCTCGACCCAAAATGGAGCGGGGGCCGTCCGCGAGCGATCAGTAGCCAGGTGCGTGAGCACATCTGCCTGATCGCCAAGACGGTCCCCGCCGAATGGGGCATCACCGGACACTCCACCTGGAGCCTGCGCACCCTGGCCGAGCACCTCATCACTCGCGGGGTGGTGGCGGCGATCAGCCGCGAGCACCTGCGGCGGATCCTCCGTAAAGGCGGGGTGAGCTGGCAGACCACCACGACGTGGAAGTCCTCCACCGACCCGCACTTCATCGCCAAGATGCAGCGCGTCCTGGACCTCTACGATCACCCGCCCGCCGATGGGCGGGTGATCTGCGTCGATGAGTTCGGGCCGTTGAACCTGATGCCTCGAAAGGGCAAGCGGTGGCGGCCGGCGGGTTCACCGGCCCGGCTGCGTGCCACCTACAACCGCTACAACGGCGTCATGCACATGATCGCCGCGCTCGACCTGGCCACCGGCAAGCTGTACTACCGGATCCGCAAGCGCAAGCGCTGGCGCGAATACCTGTCGTTCCTCAAGACGTTGCGGGCCCGCTGGCCTGGCGAGAAGCTGTATGTGATCGCCGACAACTACTCGCCGCACAAGCATCCCCAGGTCCGCACCTGGGCTGCTGACAACGATGTTGAGCTGGTGTTCCTGCCGACCTACGGCTCCTGGTTGAACTGGATCGAATCAGAGTTCGCCGCGCTGCGCTACTACGCGCTGAACGGCACCGACCACCGCACCCATGACGAGCAAAACGCGGCGATCGGCGCTTACGTGCGCTGGCGCAACGCCCGAGCCGAGCCCAAGACCAACTTCGCTGCCAGCTCACCGATCAGAAGCTGGACGAGTTACCCGGCCAAGGTTGCGTGACGGGCCACTAGCTCCGGCTTGGTCGCGAAGACGGTGTCCTCGTCCAGGCCCGCAGCCCGGCAGCGGTCCGGGTCGCATGTCCACGAGCGCGGAATGTACAGCTCGCGGTCCACTGCCGCGTGTCCGCGGCGGCCCGCGTAGACGAGATAGACGGCGACCTGGGAGTTCTCGATCCTGCCAGCGGTGCCGGTGTACTGGCGCTGCACCCCGACGGTGTGCGTGCCCTTCTTCACGTCCCCGGTCTCGTCGACGACCAGGACCGCATCTGGGTCGTGCAGATGCTCCACCACGTACTCCCGTACGTCATCGCGTACCGCATCGGCATCCCCCTTGGCCCGGCCCAGCAGGTGCTGCATGCCATCAGGACTCGCCTCCCCGGCCCACTCTGCGATTGTCCAGCAGTTCTTCCGCGGCAGGTCCGCCAGCAGCCCGCGCACGAAGTCCCGCGCCCGAAGGCGTGGTTCGACCCGCGCGAACCTCGCCGCTATCCGGCCCATCAGACCCTCGAACGCCTCCTGCCACCGGGCCGGGTCTACGCTGTGAGCTGCGGCCACCGCATGATCTTCGTTTGTCCACACAGCTCACGATGATCATCGGTAGCCGCAGCCGTCTTCTCACCGGCCCTGACCAGCCAACATTACGATCTGTGCCTGGAGTAGGCGGCGGTCGAAGGGGCGACGCAGGCGCGCCGTCCCGTATCAGGAGGACATATGCGACGTGGCGAAGTCTGGTGGGCAGATTTCAACGAGCAGCGGGCAGTCGTACTGCTGTCGGGAGAAGAGGCGTCCGGTTTCTTGGCGATGCAGGTCGTCGCTCCCGCGGGCACCGATCTCAGTGGCGTGGCCGTTGAGGTGGCAGTAGGTGCCTCCGAAGGACTGCCTCTCGAAGGCGTCCTGAGAGTCGCACTTCCACGTCCCGACCTCATCCCTTGCACTTGGCTGGTCACCCTGGCCAGGGAAGACCTGATCGGGCAGGCGGGCGTCCTGCCGTCCGCGAAGCTCAGCGAGATCGAGGATGCCCTTCGTCTCGGTGGACTCAAGTAGGCAGAGAGGGATGGACGCCGCCGATGGCGCGGCCGGTCTCGTCGAGATGGTCAATGGTGGCCGCGCCATATCAGCGGCGCCCCCACTCACAAGATCACGATCTACGGCTGGAGTACTAGGCCGACTCGCGGACGACCAGTTCGGTGGGAAGGATCACCGGGTCGGCCGGGCCGCCCTCGAACAGGCCGAGCAGGAGTTTCACCATCGCCGCCGCCTGCTCGGTGAACGGGTGCCTGATCGTGGTCAGCGGGGGCTCGGTGAACTTCGCCGCTTCGATGTCGTCGAAGCCGACCACGGCCACGTCGTCGGGAACCCGCCGGCCCGCCTGCCGGAGCGACTGCAGCGCGCCGACGGCCATCAGGTCGTTGGCCACGAAAACCGCGTCGAGATCCGGATCGTCGCGGAGGAGCTGGCGCATGGCCACCGCGCCGGACTCGCGGGTGAAGTCGCCGACGGCCACGATGGAGCGGCGGTCGGACTCCCGCAGCATGTTGCGGTATCCGGTCAGCCGGTCCTGGCCGCCGATCATGTCCTGTGGCCCGGCGATCGTCGCGATGCGGCGCCGACCCTTGTCCAGCAGGTGCCGTACGGCCTTCTCGGCGCCGCCCACGTTGTCGTTGTCCACGTACGGCAGGGGCACGGGCACGGCGGGCCTGCCGTACGAGACGATCGGCACGGACATGCGGGAGATCGCGGCGGGCAGCGGGTCGGCGCCGTGCATGGAGATGAGCATGACGCCGTCCACGTGGCCGCCGGCGATGTAGCGCTCGATCCTCGCGTGGCTCTTGGGCGAACCCGCCAGCATCAGCACCACCTGCCGGTCGGCGGCCTCGAGCTCCAGGCTGGCCGACCGGATGACCGTGGAGAACATCGGGTCCTCCGAGAACACCCTGGTCGGCGGCTCGGAGACGACCAGGGCGATCGAGTCGGTCCGCTGGGTGACCAGGCTGCGCGCGGCCGAGTTGGGCACGTATCCCAGCTCGTCGACCGCGCGCAGCACGGCCTCTCTGATCTGCGGCGTCACCGTCGCCTGTCCGTTGACGACCCGGGAGACGGTCGCGCGCGACACCCCCGCCCGCGCGGCGACCGCCTCCAGCGTGGGTCGTTTCATCTGTCCCCCTGAGAGCCGTAGGAGAGGCCGTTGCGGCCGATGACCTCGCGGTACCACAGCGCGCTCTCCTTGGGAATGCGCCGCTGGGTCGCGAAGTCGACGTACACGATCCCGAACCTCTTGTGGTATCCGTACGCCCACTCGAAGTTGTCCAGCAGCGACCATACGAGATAACCGCGCAGATCCGCACCGGCCGATATCGCCGCGTGCGCGGCGCGCAGGTGCGCGTCGAGGTATCCGACCCGCTCCGGGTCGGATACCTGTCCGTCCCGGACGACGTCGTCGAAGGCGGCGCCGTTCTCGGTGACCAGCAGGCCAACCTCGGGATAGTCGCGGGACAGCCTGAGCAGGAGCGACTCCAGCCCGGCCGGATCGATGGGCCAGTCCATCGCCGTCGTCGGCCCGGCCGGCGGGTCGAACCGGACGCCCTCGGTGCCGGGGAACGCCGGGTTAGCGGGCTCGTCGGGGGCGGAGGAGACGAAGGACGGGTTGTAGTAGTTGATCCCGAGCAGCTCCAGAGGCTGCCGGATGATCTCCAGATCGCCGTCCCGGATGTGGTCGAGGCCGCCGTGCCGGGCGGCGATCTCCAGCACGTCCTCCGGGTAGCTCCCGCGCAGCGCGGGATCGAGGAACTGCCGGTTGAGCAGTCCGTCCACCGTGGCGATGGCGGGCGCGGCGTCGCCCGGCCCGATCACGGGGGCCAAGTTGAGGGTGAGCGCGATCTCGGCGGCGCCGGCCGTACGCAGCGCGGAGGCGGCCAGCCCGTGCCCGAGCAGCAGGTGGTGCGCGGCGCGGAAGGCGGCGGCCGGGCTCTGCCGTCCCGGCGCGTGCACGCCGGAGCCGTAGCCGAGGAAGGCCGCGACCCACGGCTCGTTCAGGGTCGTCCAGGTCCGGATCCGGTCGCCGAGCCGGTCGTGTACGGCCGTCGCGTAGTCGGCGAACCGGTACGCGACGTCCCGGGAGGTCCAGCCGCCGCAGTCCTCCAGCGCCTGCGGCAGGTCCCAGTGGTAGAGCGTCGGGTAGGGCGCGATGCCGTGCGCCAGGAGGTCGTCCACGAGCCGGTCGTAGAAGTCGAGCCCGCGCGGGTTGACCGGGCCGGAACCGGTGGGACGCACCCGCGGCCAGGCGACGGAGAAACGGTAGGCCGCCAGGCCGAGCCCGGCCATGAGCCGGACGTCCTCGGCGTAGCGATGGTAGTGGTCGCAGGCGACGTCCCCGGTGTGGCCGTCGGCGACCTTGCCCGGCACGCGGGAGAAGCTGTCCCAGATGGAGCGCCCTCTGCCGTCCTCGGCGGCGGCGCCCTCGATCTGGTACGCCGCGGTCGCGGCCCCCCAGACGAAGCCGTCGGGGAACGCCAGCCGCCCGCCGGGGCATTCGTCCGTCTCGCCGCGCGTGGTCCTGGCGGACGCCGCCGTCACAGGAGGTTCCCCGGGGTGCGCGGTGGTCGTGGCGCTCATCCTTTGACCGCTCCCTGCATGATTCCTCCGATGATCTGCTTGCCGAGAAGGACGAAGATGAGCACGAGTGGCAGCGTCGCCACCGCCGTCCCGGTCAGCCCGAGTGTGAAGTCGCGGACGTACCCGCTGGCGAGCTGGGACAGCGCGACCTGCACCGTCGGGTCGTCCGGGGTGAGGACGACCAGCGGCCAGAAGTAGTCGTTCCAGGCCGTCATGAAGGTCAGCATCCCGAGCACCGCGGCGGCGGGCCGCGCCGCCGGGACGACGATGTGCCGGAACAGCCGCCAGGTGCCGCAGCCGTCGATGCGCCCGGCCTCGAGCAGCTCGGTGGGAAGCGCGCGGCTGAGGTACTGCGTCATGAAGAACACGCCGAACGCGTTGACCAGCGCGGGCACGATCACGGCGTACAGCTTCCCCGTCCACTCCAGCTTGATCATCAGCATGTAGAGCGGGATGATGCCGAGCTGCGTCGGGACCATCATGGTCACCACGGTGAGCAGCAGCAGCGCGTTCCGTCCCCGGAAGCGCAGCTTCGCGAACGCGAAACCGGCCAGCGTGGAGAAGAACGTCACCGAGACGGTGATCGTGCCGGCCACCACGAACGAGTTGACCAGCGCCAGCGCGAACGGCGTGGTGTCGAAGACCCGCGACACGTTGGCGAGGAAGTTGCCGCCGGGCAGCAGTGGCGGCGGCATCTCGGCCAGCGCCGCGTTGTCGTGCGAGGCGACGATCACGCTCCAGTAGACGGGGAAGGCGGAGAAGAACGCCACCGCCACCAGCGTGAGATAGGTGAGCGGGTGCTTGCGCAGGGCTCTCATCCGCGCACCCCGGTTCCCGCGCGCATGAGGCGGCTTTCCTCGCATGCCGGACGACTTCCGTCACACATCGAGACCTCCGCGCATCCTGCGGACCACCAGGTAGTTGAATCCGACGACGAGTACCACGAGCAGGAACATCACCCACGCGGCGGCCGAGGCGTAGCCGAACTCGAAGCTCCGGAAGCCCTTCTCGTACAGGTAGAGCGCGAGCGTCTGGAACTGGCGGTCGGTGCCGCCCGTTGTCGCCGCGCCGTTGCTCACCTGGGCGCCGAACAGCAGCGGCTCGGCGATGATCTGCATCGAGCCGATCGTGGTGACGATGACCGTGAAGATGATCGTTGGGCGGATCATCGGGATCGTGATGCCCCAGAGCTGCCGGGCCGTCGAGGCCCCGTCGATGGTCGCGGCCTCGTAGATCTCCCGGGGTACGGCCTGCATCGCGGCCAGATAGATGAGCGCGTTGTACCCCGTCCAGCGCCACATGATCATGGTGGCGATGGCGACGTGTGAGCTTGCCACGTTCGCCTGCCAGTACACGCGGTCGATCCCGACGAGGTCCAGCAGCGCGTTGACCAGGCCGAAGTCGCGACCGAAGAGCTGGCTGAAGATCACCACGACGGCGACGACGCTGGTGACGTTCGGCAGCAGCAGGGTGATGCGGAACAACGTCTGCGCCCTGAGCGGCCGGTTCAGCAGGTGGGCGAGCACCAGCGCGAGCGCCAACTGGGGAACCGCGGACAGGACCCCGATCGACAGCGTGTTGAACGCCGCGTTCCAGAAGTAGCCGTCGGAGAACAGCTCCCGGTAGTTGTCCAGGCCGATGAACGGGTTCGCGCTGCTCAGCAGGTTCCAGTCGTGCAGCGAGACCCACGCCGTGTAGATCAGCGGGAAGACGCCGAAGGCGGCGAAGAGCAGGAAGAAGGGCGCGATGTAGGCGTAGGGGGAGACCAGCCGGTCCAGCCGGTGGCGCCACGGCGAGGTCGCCGCCCGCGTACGGCTCTCGCCCGGCGGCGGGTGCGGCGGGCTCTCGGCGGCCGGCGCCCGACGGACGACAGGCATCGGGAATCCTTTCGTTCCGAGTGTTACGAGTGTTCCGGCCCTCGGTTTCCGGTCGCTCCGGGACGGTGGGCCCCAGGTGCCACCCAGGGGATCGCCGGGCGGCGGAGGGGTCACCGGGCGCCTGGTTACTTGACGTTCTCGACGTCCTTGAGGACCTGGGCCCACGCCTGCTCGGGGGTCTGCTTGCCCTGCTCCACCCGGCCGAGGCCGTTGCCGATCGCCGTGCGCACGTCACCCTCCTTCGGGCCGAGGTGCTGTGGCTTGAGGTTCTTGGCGGCGTCGGAGTAGATCTTGCCGACGGGCGCGCCGTTGAAGAAGTCCTTGGTGAAGTTCTGGATGTCCGGCTGGTCGTACAGCGCCGGGATCGAGGGGAAGTTGCCGATCGCCTTGAAGACGGCCGCCTGACTGTCGGGCGACGTCAGGAAGTCGACCAGCTCGGCCGCCTCCTTGGGATGCTTGCTCTGCTTGGGAACGGTGAGATGCGTTCCGCCGGCGTTGCCCGCGCCGCCGGGAACGGTGGCGATGTCCCACTTGCCGGACGCGTTCTTGGCCTGGTCCTGGATGTACGCCGTCATCCAGGCCGGGCAGATGATCGTGGCGAACGAGCCCTTGGCGAATCCGGTGTTCCACTCGGGCGTCCACGCGCCGATCTTGGCGGACAGGTCGTCCTGGACCATCCGGATGGACAGGTCCCAGGCGTTCTTCACGTCCGGGTTGGTGGCCACGACGATGTTGTCCTGCGCGTCGTACACGCCGACGGGGGCCTGCGCGACGATCGCCCGCATGATCTCGCCGGGGCTGTCGAAGAACTTCGTGCCCTTGGGCGCGGAGGCGGTGAACTTCTTGCCGGTCTCGATGTACTGGTCCCAGGTGGGCCACAGCGCGGATACCTCGTCGCGTTCGGTGGGCAGCCCGGTCTTCTTGAACAGGTCGGTGCGGTAGCACATGGCCAGGCCGCCGACATCGGTGCCGAGTCCCACGACGGCCCCGTTGGGGGCGACGCCCTGCTGCCACTTCCAGTCGAGGTACTCGCCCTGGCGCTTGTCCAGGCCGTACTGCTTGAGGTCCTGGAACCGGTCGGGCTGAGCGGTGAACTGGCTGATGAAGCCGACCTCGATGCCCTCGACGTCCGCGGCGCCCGCGCCGGTGGCGAGGTGCGCGGCGAGGTTGGTGTGGTGGTCGGCGTAGGCCGCCTGGCGCTCCTCGATCTCGATGTTCGGGTGCGTCTTCCTGAACTCCTCGTACAGCGGCTTGAAGCCGAAGTCACCGAAGAGGCCGACGGTCAGCTTGATCTTCTCGGCCGGGGCGGCCGTGTCTCCGCTCGCGGGGGTGGATCCGCCACCGCCACTGCACGCGGTGACGGTCAGCAGCGTGGCGGCGACCATGGGGGCGAGCAGCCGGGGGAGTCGGCGGCCGGTGCGGGGGATGCCCATGAACCCTCCTCGGGTCCCGAGTTGACGATCATGAAGAGAGCGCTCTCGCACAAGATTCGGCCGCGCTTCTCGAAGCGTCAAGGGTTGGATCAGTAACGATCCCCGTTACCTGATCACGCCGTCACCGCGTGCGAGAGCGCTTCTATCTCGCGAAACCGCAGCTCTGGCGCGGAATGGCACGTCGCCCCGATGTCTCTCCGTGCCGAGAGTTGCCCTTGAGGTGGCGAGTCCGGTCCGTACGCCCCAGGGGCGGGCGGAGGGGGCACGGTCGCTCCATCCCTGACGGCGCCACGAGAAAGAGAGCGCTCTCCTGATCTTCGAGGAACATTCTCTTCCCGTTGACAGGCGGTTGCCGCGTATCTAGCGTCAACGGCGCTGAGCGCGCTTCCAGCCCGATCCCGGTCGCCCCACTTCGCGGACGTCGCTCCACCATGAGAAGCATCGTCAAGGAGGTCGGCAAAGCCATCCCCTGTCAGACCGCGGGCGGGAAGGCGGAGCGGTGCGGGCCGCCGGCCGGGGTGGACGGCTATCCAGGAAGGGGTCGGAGGAACGTCCTCTGGCATGGAGATGAGGGACTTGGGGAACGCTGGTGGCGGATCGCGGCCGGCAGGTAGTGGTCCAGCGGCATGCCGTCACGCCGCCCGATCCCAACGAGGGCGCCAAGGAGGACGAGCAGGGCCGGGAGGCCGAGGACGGCCGGGACGACAAGGGGCAGGAGGCCGGTTCGGAGGCCCAGGAAGGCAAGCAGGGCCAGGCGGGCGACCAGCACGAGCATGAGGGCAAAGGCGACGCCGGCGAGCCCGAGGACGGCTGAGCCAAGCGCCGGGCGCCCGAGACTCGCCGTGCTCGAGTGCCCGGCTCGGCCGCATGGGTGCCGACCGTACCGCCGGGCGGCAGACGCTCGGAATGTGGTTCGGGCTGTTCATCGGGCTTATCGCGGCGGCCGCGCCGCTGCTCGCCTGGCCATGTCGAAGGCTTCCGAACTCGCCCGATTGGACATCCCCCGCTTTCTACTATTCGTACGAGTAGTATCTACTGTGGCTGGTGCTCCTGGGGCGCCAGTGACGGTGTCCCTTTCCTGTCTGGAGCGTGCGCATGGTGTCCACCTCTACCCCACCTCGGCGACGGCAGATAGCAAACAAGGTGCCCCTGGTCACAGCGACCTTCTGGGTCATCAAGATCCTCTCGACGACGGTAGGCGAGACGTTCGCGGACTACCTCACGGTCAATGTCGGGCTCGGCCCGGTGCTGACCGATGGTCTGGTGTTCGTCGTCCTGGCGGCGGCTCTCATCCTGCAGGCGTCCTCCCGCCGCCACACCCCATGGATCTACTGGCTGTCCGTCGTCTTGGTGAGCATCTCGGGAACGCAGATCACCGACTTCCTCACGGACACGCTCGGGATCAGCCTGTACGTCAGCACGACGCTGTTCGCGGTGCTTTTGGCCGTGGTCTTCGCCGTCTGGTATCGGCAGGAGATGACGCTGTCGATCACCGCGATCAACACGCCTCGGCGGGAGGCGTTCTACTGGGCGGCAATTCTGACCACGTTCGCGCTCGGCACGGCGGCAGGCGACCTGGCCACCGAGGCGTTGAGCCTCGGATTCCGCAACGGAGCGCTGCTGTTCGGCGGCGCCTTCCTCGTCACGCTGGTGCTGTGGCGGGTCGAGGCCTGGCAGGTGCCGGCGTTCTGGGCCGCCTACATCCTGACCCGCCCGCTGGGCGCCGCGGTCGGTGACCTGCTGACCCAGGACCACTCGCTCGGTGGGTTCGGCCTGGGCGCGACCAGGACCAGCATGCTGTTCTTCGCCGTCATCGTCGTGCTGGTCGCCCGCGAGCAGGTTGCCGCGACCAGGGCACTCCGCGCGGGCGCGCCCGCCGAGGGCAAGTCGGGCAGGGCAAGCCTGGGCCGGCCGGCGGACCTGGTGTGGGCGGCCGCCGGCATCGTGGTCGTCGTCGGGATCGGCAGTTGGATGTCAGCAGGCGCCGCAGGCCAACCCGCCGGTTCCGCCGCGGCGGTGAAGCAGGCATCGAGTTCCAAGCTCGGGGACCTGTCCTCCTTCGCCGTCATCATCGACGATGTCAACGCGCTCACCGCCAAAGGGGACCTGGCCGGGGCGAAGGCTCGGATCAAAGACCTCGAGGTGGCCTGGGACGTCGCCGAGGCCGGCCTCAAGCCCCGCTCGCCGAATGATTGGCACGCTCTGGACGGTGCGATCGACGGGGCGCTGACCGCGTTGCGGGCCGACTCCCCGAGCCAGGCGCGATGTGGTGCGGCGATGAAGACCCTCGAGAAGACCCTGAAGCACCCGCAGGTCTGAGCCCACACCTCGCGACGGTCAAGCTACGATCGAGATCTGTAGTAGATCTGGGGGTGGGAATGACCGAGTCGCCGCGAAAGTCAGGCAGGCGCCCCCCGGGTGCCCTGGAGCAGGAGATCCTGGACTGCCTGACCGAGGCCGATCGACCGCTGACCCCCGGTGAGGTGCAAACCCAGCTAGGGGGCGAACTCGCCTACACCACCGTCATGACCACCCTCGCCCGGCTGCACAAGCGAGGGCTGGCCGAGCGCGAGCCCGCCGGCCGCGCCTACGCCTACCGGGTGGCCTCCGACGCCGAGGCGGCGCAGTCGATCGCCGTGGCCACGCAGATGAGCCGGCTGCTCGGGAAGGGCAGCGACCGTGCCGGTGTTCTTGCGCACTTCGTCGCCGACCTCGATCCCGAGGACGAGCAGCTGCTCACCGAGCTGCTGCTCGGCCTCGAAGACGGTCGCCAGGGGCGGGGCAGTGCCCGCCGGACAACGGGCGAGTGAGCGGTGGCGTGGCTGGTGTGGTCCCCGCTGGTGGCCAATCTCGTGCTCGGCCTTCTCGGTCCGTGGATCACGCGAACGCTGCCGCCCGGGATGGCTGTCCGGCTGGTCCCGATCGCGATGGTGGCCATGGCCATGGGCACGGGGACGGTGCTGACCACGCTCGGGTTCCTGTCATTCGCGCAGGTACCCGAGGTGGCGCGGCTCGGCAGCTGGTCCGCGAGCCGGCTCGGCGCCCACCAGCCGTGGCCGGTGGCGGCCGAGGCGACGGCTGGGATATGCGCCGCACTGCTGCTCGCCGCAGGTTTGCACACGACCGCGCGGGTGGTTCGCGAGCTGGTCAGAGTCGCGGGCACGGCCCGGCGACTGGTACCGGGCCCCGACGGGGTGGTCATCGTGCCCGGTGCCGTGCCGGACGCCTATACGCTTCCAGCCCTGCCCGGAACTCCCGCACGTGTTGTCGTGACGACCGCCATGCTGAGCGCTCTGGACGGTGAGGAAAGCCGTGTGCTGTTCGCCCACGAGGCAGCTCACGCCTCCGGCCGACACCACCTCTACATCCAAGTGGCGCACCTCGCCTCCGCGACCAACCCCCTCCTGCGCGCCACCGCCCGCACGGTGCGGTTCGCAGTCGAGCGAGCCGCCGATGAAGCCGCGGCGCGCCGGCTCGGCGACCGCCGGCTGGTCGCCCGCGCGCTGGCTCGTGCGGCACTTGCCAAGGCCGCCGCGCTGCGCGCCGATGACCTCGGCCAAGGATCCACCGGCACCTCCTCCGTCAGCCTGTCGGCCACCGGGGGACAGGTCGCCCAGCGTGCGGCCGCCCTGCTGGCACCGGCACCACGCCCGCGCCGCGCCATCGCCGCGGGACTGCTGGCGCTGACCACCATCACGCTCCTGGGCTCCTCGGTGGCAGTGGACCAACTCGACGATCGGCTCGACCAAGCCGAGCTGCCCGCGCCAGTTCTGTCATCCTCCCCATACGGGAGTTCTCAGACGATCCTGTCGGGTCTGTCGAAAATCCCACCTCAGTCAGGCAGGCGGCAGCGGACCCCAGCGGAATGATCAACATTGGAGGCGGGCGCGCTACCTCGACACACCTGAGCAGGCACTCGAGCACGTCGCGGGATACGTGGTCTCCAACGACGTGTCGGAGCGGGATTTCCAGATCGCCCATTCCGGCGGCCAGTGGTCCAAGGGAAAGAGCTGCGAGACCTTCAACCCTTTCGGGCCCTGGCTGGTCACCTCGGATGAGGTCGGGGACCCGCAGAAGCTGGGCCTGCGCTCGTGGGTGAACGGCGAGCCTCGCCGGGACTCCACCACCGCTGACATGATCTTCAGCGTGGCGTACCTGATCTGGCCCCTATCCCAGTACACCGTGTCTCGGGCGCGTCAGTCCGACGGGGCTGTTCTGGGTGTCGGGGACCTGGGGCAGCCAATGCACAGCGTTGTCGCGGAAGGACTGGTTGACCGGGACGAGGTCGGGGCCGCTGGTGTCGTCGAGGGCCGTGACGACGATGCCGAGATCCGGGACGTCGCTGTCGATCGCCGCGAGGCGGCTGCCGCAGTGGGGGCAGAAGCCGCGCTTGGCCTCGCCCTCGAACGTCTCGAACCAGGTCGGCTCGCTCTCGCCGGTCCAGGTGACATCCTTCGGGGCGAAGCCCGCCCACCACATCATCGGCCCGCCGCCGAGCTTCTGGCAGTGGGGGCAGCTGCACGTGTGAGGGTAGGCGGCCTTGCCCTTGACGGTGAAACGGATCCGTCCGCACAGGCATCCGCCGGAGCGTTCCTGGGTTGCGGCGACCGTGTCGGCGGTGCGATTCATCAGTTCATCTCCCGGGCACGGTGGGTGAGTTGAGCCCACCAGTGTGTCATCCCTTCGGCGATCGTCAGTTCAGGCGGGCGTACCGGACTTTGTTCGACATCATGTTCGGGCAAGAGTGCATCGGCGGAGAGGGAAATGTTCCAGATTGGCCGGAATGTCGATCCCTGGGGCTCCGGTGACGCGCCTGGCCGTAGTTGCGCCAATATGCCCCTAAACATCGACAATCGCGACAAACGCGCACCGGCTTGCGTTCACAGTCGCGCGTTTCTAGGGTTATTTCGCAAGGGTTAGTAGTTGCACCGATGCACTTCATCACGGGTTGTGTTTCACCGTCTCTTGATCTCGAGAGAGGGATCGCTCAACAGTGGTGTGGAGAGCGCTGAGGGCTCGGAGCTGACTGCGGCGATTCCGAGTCCTTCTACGAGGTAGGACGCCGGATCTGATCGTGGAGTCCAAGCGCTAAATACCTGTACAGCACATTTAGCGTCGCCAGTGCTTGCCTCCCGGGTAATCCGGACCCGGTGCCGACCGGCGGATCGCCAAGGTGACCTGCCACAACACCCGAGGAAGCGCATGAACAACAACCAAGGACTATGGGTGGCGGTCATCGTTACCGCCGGAGTCCTCGTCGCCATTTTGGAAGGACGTCCTCGCCTGGCCGGGAGGCGCACCCACGGCGCTCGCGATCCTTGTCGGAGCAACTGGTTCGCCGGCTTCGTTGGCCTTGATCTGGCGATCGCCAACTTTCTGACACGCCCGCAGTCGTAACATGCCGGGGGCGGTCGGATGTCAGGGACTATTGACCGCCGTACCCGCCCGCCACCATAGGGTGGGCGGGGCATGAATGGGAGCAAACGCCAGGTGTTGAAGCCCCGTCGGGCTGCTGCGTATCGGCAAGGCCACGTGCAATACGACGTATCGACGGGTTGCTCAATCGGCCTTTACTAGATGCAAAAGGTGCGTACTTCCAAGGAGGAGCGGTGGCGTTGGCCGCAGTGCGGGATGTCGTACGGGACGTGGTGGCGGAGCTTGCCCCCGAGGAGTTGCCGCTGGTGGACGGGTTGGCGGCGTACGACGACTCCGTCGTCGTACGGAAACTGCGCCGTTCCGGGCCACGACGTGAGCCGCTCGGCTTCAGCTGGGGCGAGGTCGTCGGTCTGATGACGCCGGTGGTCTGGCTGGTGCTTGACCAGGTGGCGGAGCGGCTCGCGGACGCCGCAGTCGAGCGTGCCGCCAGGAAAGCCAGAGGGCTGCGCCGCTGGCTCCGGCGCGGCCGCCGGGCGGCCGCCGCGACCATCCCGCCGCTGACCGAGGATCAGCTCGCGGCACTCCGCCAAGACATTCTTGACCAGCTGCAACGGGAATTGGAGGAACGGACTGCGGAGCAGATCGCCGACGCGATCGTCCGCAGGCTGGCCCGAGGAGCTGATCCAGGCCCCGCCGGCCCAGAGGGGCCGAGTCCGGCGAGCTAGCCGATGGAGAGCACCTCGCCCCGTATCGACGAGCGGGCGTTGGGAGCGGGCACGACGGTGCGGTTCGCGCTCCTGGTCGCCCTGCTGGTGGCCACCAGCAGCCTGATGGTGATCTACGTGACCATCGCGCTGTCCACGTACGACGGCTTCGGCTGTTCGCTGGCGGCCGGGGTAGCCCCGGACAGCGATCCGGCGTCGGCGGTGATAGCGAAACGCGCGGTCCAGTGGGAGGCATACTTCGCCTGCACCAAGCGCTATGCCCCGTCGCCGCCGTGGTGGGTACTGGCCGGCTGGTGGGCGATCTTGGCTCTGTTCACGGCCGCGCTGTTCTGGGCGTTGCCGGCGTGGAAGGCCCGCCGTAGTCGGGTGGTGCCGCTGGCCACGATGGACCTCGACGGCGAGATCGCGGGCACCGTGGCCGAGCTGTCCACGGTCGCGGGCCTGGCCCGTCCGCCCCGGGTGTTGGTCGATCCGGCCTCGGCGTCGGACGGGGCGGTCGTGTTCGGCCGATCCGGGCGGGCAACGGTGCGCCTGGACGGTGGCCTGATCGCCACGCGGAGGGCTGATCCGCGCCGGTTCCGGGCGATCCTGTTGCACGAATTCGCCCACATCGCCAACCGGGACGTGACCATCACCTACCTGACGGTGGCCATGTGGCGGGTGTACACCGTGGTCGCCCTTCCACCCTTTCTGGCCTGGTGCGCCTGGATGTTCCGGGGCGCCTCGGACTCGGTGGTGTGGTCCAGCGAGGCACCGATCGTCACTCGCGGCCTGCTGATCACCGGTCTGCTCACCGTACTGGTCTATCTGGCCCGGTCGGACGTGCTACGCAGCCGGGAGATCTATGCCGACCTCGCCGCCGTGCGCTGGGGCGCCGATCCGGCGGGCTGGTCTGCGGCCGGCCCCGCGCCGGTCATCGGCCCCGGGCGGCGCGCGCTGCGCTCGTTCGTCGAACTATGGCGGCTGCACCCGCGATGGGACACCCGGCAGACCGCGCTGACCAACCCCGCCGTGCTGTTCGGCGTACGCGCGCTTCCGCTGCTGCTGACCGGCATGACCGGGGCGATCGTGCACGCCCACATGATGTACGCCATCACCCAGTACATCCTGTTGACCCCGTGGATGCAGCACTTGGCGGCGCTGGTCTCGGCCGGTCTGGTCGCGGGCGTGGTGGGCATCGCGCTGTGGCGCGCCGTGGTGTTTGCGGCGCTGACCGGTCAGCCGGCTCCATCCAGCGCACGAGCGGGTCTGTGGCTCGGGCTCGGCATGGCGGCGGGCGGGTTGGCCGCAGGCCAAGGGACAGTCAACGATTGGCTGCCCGCCAGACCGTGGCTGCTGGCGCTCGTCGTGCTGGCCGGGATGGCGTTCACCTGGTGGCTGACCCGGTGCGCACAGTTGTGGGTGGCCGCCTGGCACGGCCGGTCGCTGCGGCCGGTGGCGCTGTTGAACGCGTCCACCGCGGCCCTGGCACTGTCACTCTGGTTGCTCTGGTGGCAGACCCAGGGGGTCGCGTTCGCGGCGGGGTGGTCGATCGACATCGCCGATGTCCGGGACTACATGGCGTCCTCCATGGTGGGCCGGGAATCGGACCCTCCGCCCGTGTCGTGGCTCGACGTCATCCTCGTCGCAATCATGACCGCGGCGGGCGCCGTGACCACCGCACCGCTCGCCCTGGTGGCGGTTGCCGGCCTGTGGGTCGTGCCGTTGCTGGCGTGGTTGCCACGCCCCGGCACCGGCCCACCCCGCTGGTTGCGCGCCGCGGCATCCGGCGACGGCGACGCCCCGCTCGGCCCGCCGCCCCCGGGCCTACGCCGGGTGCTCGTCCCGGTCCTGATCGGCGGCGCGTTCGGTTGCGCTGCGGCGGTGGCGTTGTTCGCCTGGCTGCACGCGCGCAAGCAGGTCGAGTCATCGCCCACCACCTTCCTGGTGACGACCCTGGCCGGAACGCTCCTGGTCTTGCTGGCCTCGGCTGCGCTGGCGGCGTACGCCGGTCGGACAGCGGTGCCCACGCACCGGCTGCCGGCCGCTCTGATCGGCGCGGGCGGCGCCACCCTGCTCAGCTTCGCGGCCATTGTCACGTTGCGCGCTGCCGATGGATGCGTGCCCGCGCTGGCCATCGACGCGGGGACATGCTCCTGGAACCCCGCCGTGGCGAAGCAACTGTTCGCCGGCGTCCTCGTTCCCGCCTCCCCGTTCACGGTGTTGGTGGCGGGCGTGATCGCCCTCCCCGGGGCGCGTACCGCGAGGCGGCCCGGACCGACGCAATCGACAGGACCGACGCGGCCGGGATCGCCGGCATCGACGGTGCTCGGCCGGGTCTGCGCGCTGGCCCTGGTCGCTGCCGCGCTGGCGGTGGCCACGGTGGCCGCCGTCCAGCGGTCGCCACAGGCATCCCGGCTACCCCCACCTGCGGAGGTCCAGCGGGTTGCCCGCAATGGGGCAGCCATGGTGGACGAGGATGCCCCGGTGTCGGCCCAGTCGAGAGCGTTGCAAGTGCAGGCGTGGCGCGATCGTGGCGGTGGCCGGCTGATGGACAGCTTCTACCACCATCGCCGCGAACTGTTCGCGATGGTCGCGGCCGAGGTCAACGCCGGGAAGAGCATCGCCGACCTCGACAGCGTCCGACCGCTGTGCCTCGACATCGCGAACGATGCCCGCGCCGCGTACCGCTTTTTCCGGGTCCCCGACTCCAAGGCCCAAGGACTGTGGGAAAGCTTCTACGAGAACGCCGTGCTGGGCGGGACGTACTGCCAGCGGTCCCTCGACGTGGACGACGCCGACAGGTTCAACGCCGCCATGCGCCGACTCGCCACCGCCCAGGACACCAGCCACGCCATCGATGACCGTATCGACGCTTTGATCCGTGCGGGCGGGCCGTGAGCCCCGGCAACTTGAGCCCGTCGGCGTCGCGTGCCGCGGTGAACAACTACTTGGCCACCGTCGCCACGGTTGACCTGGGTCTGCCGGATGACCCGGGTCCACACGACGGTGGCCAAGCGCATCACGGAGTCCGGCTCTCGGACTCCGCCGCATCACGACTGTTTCCTACCGGAACCCCGATATGTTAACCGTAGTTCCCGTTTTTCTCTCAGAGAGGTACGCCAGTGGCCGAGTCCGATGAGCTGGAATCGCTCATCTCCCAGGGGCGCAAACATGGGGTGCGCAAGCGCATCATCCTGTTGCAGGCTGCTCGGCTCTTCGTGGAGCGAGGTTACGCCGACACCGGAATCGACGACATAGGGGCCGCGGTGGGCATCACCGGGCCTGCGGTCTACCGGCACTTCCCCGGCAAGCAGGCCATCCTCCTCGCCCTGATCGAGCTGTCGCTGGAACGCCTGCGGGAGGGGACGCAAGCCGCGCTGGCCGACCAGGACCGGGAGCCGCAGGAGGCGCTGATCGCCCTGGTGGACTGGTTCTCCCGGTCTTCCGTCGAGAATCAGAATCTGACTTTGGTCATGCAGGCCGAGCTGCTGTGGCTGCCGGAGCAGGATCGGCGGCGGCTCAATCGCCAGATGCGGCAGCTACGTGAGGAGTGGGTCGGACTACTGATCGAGGTGCGGCCGGAGCTGTCCGACCTCGCGGCGCGAATCGCCGTCACATCCGTCATGGGGATGGTGACGTCGGTGCTCGCCGCTCGGCTGACCAATGACGCCCAAGCGCTGAGCGCGCACCTGCGGGCCCAGATGCTCGCCGTACTGCATGTGCCGGCTGGGCTCTGACGGCTCTGGTTCACGTAAAAAGTTAATATGCATATACTTTTTATGTGGAAGGGCGCTGTGGGAAGGAAGCGCGGACTCGGTGGACGGTCCGTGAGCGCTCGTCCTCGCGCGGGACGCCGTAGCGCCAGTCGTCGCAACTGGTCCGAGCCAGAACGAAGGGCAGAACACAATGGAACGCATAGTCGAGGCCAATGGGATCCGTCTGTGGTGCGAGACGTTCGGGGATCCGGCCGATCCTGCGCTGCTGCTCGTGATGGGTCTCGGTGCCCGAGGCGCCACCTGGCCCGATGAGCTCTGCCGGCTTCTCCAGGAGGGAGGGCGGTACGTCATCCGCTACGACAACCGGGACACCGGGCGGTCCAGCGGTGTTGATTTCGAGGCCAAGCCGTACACCATGATCGACCTTGCCCAGGACGCGGTCGGCTTGCTCGACGGCTTGGGCATCGCCGCGGCGGACGTGGCCGGCGCGTCGATGGGTGGCATGATCGCCCAGGAGATCGCGCTCGAACACGCTGACCGGCTGCGCAGCCTAACGGTCATCATGTCGAGCGCCGAGCCTCTCGATCCCGTGACCAACACCTTCCGGGGCACACAACGGGATCCACGGCTGGCCGCCTGGGACGCCGAGCAGATCGCCAATCCGCCCAGCACCCGAGAGGAGCACGTTGAGGCACATCTCAAGCTGGCTCGCATTCTCGCCGGACAGTTGACGGAGTTCGACGAGGCCGCCACGCGTGCGATCATCGAGCGGGAGATCGAAAGTGCCACCGATGCGGCGCCCGCCTCGAAGAACCACATCCTCGCGGCCTTCGCCTCTCGCGACCGCTCCGGGCTTGTCGGCTCGATCACTGCCCCGACTCTGGTGATTCACGGGTCGGACGATCCGATGGCGCCCATCGCCCATGGCGAGGCACTGGCAGCGGCGATTCCCAACAGCGAGTTCCTGCCCATCGAGGGAATGGGGCACGGGTTCCCGGCGCCGGTGCTTCCTCGTATCTCCGCCGCGATCCTCCGGCACATCGGGCGATAGCCAACCACCGTCGACCGCGGGATCGACCCGTGTACGGCAGGCCGTACATCCCCAATGTTCCGGTGGTAACGGTGGCGAAGCAACGTCAACGCCGGTCGCCGGCCCCCTCCACATTGGAAGCCGCAAAGAGAGATCAAGCAGGCACAGATCGTAGCCATGTCGACCGGCGTTTCCGCCGCGACCGCGAACCCCGGCCGGGCCGGCCCGCCGGATCGGGTCACTCCCAGGAGGGAGCCGCGGGATGGTCCCCCAGGGTGACGCCGGTTACGGGACCGTGTTCATACCGTCGGCGCCATGAAAAAGAGCGGAACACGAATCGCGGTCACGGTTCTGGCGGCCGTCACGGCTCTGGCGGCGGCGCCCGCCGCGACGGCGGTCGCGAGCGCGCGGGACGCCGCCCTGGACGGCGTGTGGCAGACCGACGGCTACGGCACGATCATCACCGTCCAGGGGGACCGGCTCCGGTACTTCGACACGACGGCGATCAGCTGCCTGGCGGGCGTCATGGCGGCCAAACGGAAGGGTGCCCCGGGGTCGTTCGTCGCCGACGACGGCTCCCGCCAGATGACGATCAGGCTCCAGGGCCGGCAGCGGGCACGGCTACGCTACGTGGGCGCCGTGGGGGAGATCGGCCTGCGCCGGCTGCCCGCCCTTCCCACCCGCTGTTCGGTGAAGGCCCCCGCCGCGGAACCGGTCAGGGTGTTCGACGTCTTCTGGACCACGTTCGCGGAGAACTACCCGTTCTTCGCGACGAAGGGCGTCGACTGGCAGGCGGTACGCGACCGGTACCGTCCCCGGATCGGCCCGAACACCACCGACGCCGAGCTGTTCGGTGTGCTGCGCGACATCCTCAAGGATCTCGGCGACGCCCACACCGCGCTGCGCGCCGGAAAGGACGAGTTCGCGAGGCCGCTGCGCCCCGGCACGAGACAGTTGGACGGCCTGCCGGCCTTCATGGCCCTGAACAAGCGGGTCCTCGATCTCGTGGAGAAGCACGATGTCAAGAAGCCGCTGACGACATGGGGCCGGGGCGTGATCGGGTACGCCGATTTGCCGGGCGGGATCGGCTACCTGCGGCTGGCCGCCTTCGACGGGTACGCCGACGGCGGCTTCGCGGCCAACGCGACGGAGCTGGACCGCGCGCTGGACGAGATCTTCACCCCCGACCGGACGTCGCGCCTGAAGGGCCTCGTCCTCGACGTCCGCCTCAACTTCGGCGGGTACGACGCCCTCGGCATCCAGCTCGCCTCCCGCCTCACCGGCCGGCCGTACACGGCCTACGCCAAGCAGGCGCGCAACGCCCCCTCCGACCCCACCCGGTTCACGCGGGCGCTGCCGACCTGGGTGCGTCCGGCCGCGGGTTCTCGCTACACCGGGCCGATCGCCCTGCTGACCAGCCCGTTGACCATCAGCGCCGGGGAGACGTTCAGCCAGGCCATGACGGCCCGCACCCCCGCCCCTCGGCGGATCGGGGACGCCACCCAGGGCGCGTTCTCCGACTTCCTCTGGCGCACGCTGCCCAACGGCTGGACCTTCGCCCTGCCCAACGAGCGGTTCCTCACCCGGCAGGGGACCAGCTTCGACCTCGCCGGCATCCCTCCGCAGGACCGGATCGCCGAAACGCTCAGCGACGAGGAGCTCGCCGCCGGCCGCGACGCCGCCTTCGATCGGGCGCTGGCCTACCTGCGCACGACCGGAAGATCCGGCCGGTGACCCGCGTCGCGGCTGCCCGGTACGCCCCGCGACGGCGAGGCGGCCTCCCGTCACAGGTGGACGCGAAGGTCGCCCATGAGGACGATGTGACCCGCCCGGCACGTCCATAGGCTGAGCAAATGATCCATCAGGAGCCGATCGCGAAGCCGGCGCCGCTCCTGCGGGCCGTGGCGCGGGCGTTGCTGCGGGCGGTCGTCACCGGCACGGCCGACCCGCCGCCTGCGCCGCGGCGTGGGCAGGTGCGGGTGCCGTGGCCGCGCGGCCGGCGGAGCGCCACCCTGGATCTCGTCCGGCTCGGCGACGCGGCGCTGGCGTTCGTGGCGTTCGCGGGCGGGGTCGCGTACATGGAGGGCCCCGCGGCCGCCGCGCGGTGGCCGCACGACGAGGCGTACCTCGTGATCATGTCGGCGACCTTCTCGCTGCCGCTGGTGCTGCGCGACCGGTGGCCGCTGGCGGCCTGGCGGTGCGCGCTGCTGGCGCTTGCGGCCGGCGCGGCGGTCGTCGGCGCGTTCCTCAACCCGCCGTACCCGCCGGGCGCGGCGATCGCCTGCCTGCTGGTGGCGTACTCCGTCGCGGTCCGCTGCGACGGCGCGATCGCGGCGGGGGTGTGGCTGGTCTCCTGCCTCACGGCGGTGGCCGTCGACGTCGGCACGGCGGTCCCCGCGGTGACCGGGATCACCGTCGCCGTGTTGTTCGGCCACAACGTACGGGCACGGCGGCTGGCGACCGGGAGGCTGGCCGAGGAGGAGCGGCGGGCCGAGGACGCTCTGGCCGCGCGGGCGGCGCTGGCCGAGCGAGCCAGGATCGCGCGCGAACTGCACGACGTGGTCGCCCACCACATGTCGGTGATCGCCATCCAGGCCGAGGCGGTCCCGCTGCGGGCGGGGGGCGACGCGGCCCGGCTGGCGCAGGGGCTCGCCGAGATCCGCGCGCTGTCGCTGAAGACGCTGGCCGAGATGCGCCAAGTCGTCGGCGTGCTGCGCGGCGCGGAGGGCGCGGACACCGCGCCCCAGCCCGGCCTCCACCAGCTCGACGAGCTGGTCGCGACCGCGTCCCGCGCCGGGGTGACCTTGAGGGTGTCCGGTTCGGGCGAACTGGGTGACCTGCCGGGCACGGTGGGGCTGACGGCGTACCGGATCGTGCAAGAGTCATTGAGCAACGCGATGCGGCACGGGTCGGGATCGGACGTCACCGCGGAGCTGGTCCGCGACGGCGACGAGCTGCGGATCCGCGTGGTCAACGGCCTGCCCGCCGATCTCGAAGGCACGCCGGGCGGACTCCCGGGGAAGCGGCCGGGCCACGGGCTGGCCGGCATGGGGGAGCGGGCGGCGATGCTCGGCGGCATGTTCCGTGCGGGCCGGATCGGCGCGGAGTTCGTCGTGACCGCGACCCTGCCGATCAAAGGGGACACCGGATGACCATCAGGGTGCTCGTCGCCGACGACCAGGGCATGGTGCGGACCGGGTTCACCGCGTTCCTGAGCGCGCAGCCGGACATCGACGTGGTGGGCGAGGCGGCCGACGGCGAGGAGGCCGTTCGCCGCGTCGCGGAACTCTCACCCGACGTGGTGCTCATGGACGTCAGGATGCCGGTGCTGGACGGCCTGCAGGCCACCCGGCGGATCCTGTCCTCCGGCGGCCGTCCCCCGAAGGTGCTGATCCTGACCACGTTCGACCTGGACGACTACGTGTACGAGGCCCTCCGGGCGGGCGCCAGCGGCTTCCTGCTGAAGGACGCCTCCGCCGGGCAGCTCGCCGAGGCGGTCCGGGTGGTCGCGGACGGCGAGGCCCTGCTCGCGCCCTCCGTCACCCGGCGGCTGATCTCCGAGTTCGCCCGGCTCGGCCCGCGCCGGCCCCGCGCCACCCTGGACGGGGTCACCGAACGCGAGGCGGAGGTGCTCACCCTGGTCGCCCACGGCCTGTCCAACCAGGAGATCGCCGAACGGCTCGTCCTGTCCGAGCAGACGGTGAAGACCCATGTGGGCCGGGTTCTGGCGAAGCTCGGCCTCCGCGACCGGGCCCAGGCGATCGTCCACGCGTACGAGACGGGCCTGGTGCGCCCGGGTGAGTGAACCCGGCGGCGTCGCCGGATTTCCGTGCTCGTAGCGGCCGGAGAATGGAACATCCCTGCAGGAGAACGTGAGTTTGCCGCTCTTGTCGGACGCTTGAGCGGTGCTCACGGTTTGATCACGGTTACATGCGGCCGTGGGGTGTATGTGCACCGCCGCCATCAGGCGGCCGTCCTCCTCCTCAGCCGGCATGACCAGCCGGGCTGACGCTAGGGAGGGCGCTGATGACGGAGTACCGGTTCAACACGCCGCCAGGGTGGCCGGTCCCACCTCCTGGATGGCGGCCTCCTCCAGGATGGCAACCGGACCCGGCCTGGCCTCCGCCCCCGGCGGGCTGGCAACTCTGGGTGGCCGACGCCCCACTCGCTCACACACCCGTTCCTCCTCCTGCTCCGGAACCGATCGGCCGTCATGCCGAGGCGGCCCGTGAGGCTCCCGTTGTTCCGGTTCCGGAACGTTCCGGCGGCGGGTTGTTCGGCGGCAAGAAGCGGCTGGAGGCGGAGAACGCCCAGCTACGGGAGTGGGTTGAGCGGCTCGGCGGCCTGGACGCGATGCAGATCACCGCCGTGACCGAGGCTCTGCGCGCGGAGCAGGCCCGGTTGCAAGGAGCGATCGAGGACGCGACCCGGCGGCTGCGGGAGATCGAGGCTCAGGTAGTGCAGACCGAGGACGTCGCACTGCTGCAGGAGGTCGGCGTCTATGAGTACCAGCATCCGCTGAGCGACGCGGTCGCGTACAAGGCGAAACTGGCCGAGGTCAAGGACCAGATCAAGAGCATGGCCCGCAGCGGGCGGGCTGTGCTGGGCGCGACGAACTGGACGGTCAACGGCTCGGCCGCCGAGGGGCGGCGCATGGTGCGGGACTTCTCCAAGCTGATGTTGCGCGCCTACAACGCCGAGGCCGACAACTGCGTGCGCACGATGCGGCCGTACAAGCTGCAGTCAGCCATCGACCGGCTGAAGAAGGCAGGCGATGCCATCGTCAAGCTCGGCAAGACGATGCACATCCACGTCAGCGACGACTACCACCGCTTACGGGTGTATGAGTTACAGCTGACCGCCGACTACCTGGCCAAGGTTGAAGAGGAAAAGGAACTCATCCGCGCCCAACGGGAGCGGCAGCGTGAGGAGGAGGCCGCGCGCCGGGAGTTCGAGCGCGAAAAGGCTCGCCTGCGCAAGGAGGAGTCCCACTACCGCACCGCGTTGGCCAAGCTGCTGGCGAACGGTGACACGGCGGGCGCGGGGGAGCTGAAAGCGAAGCTGGAGGAAATCGGCGCTGCGGTCGCCGATGTGGAGGCGCGCGAGGCGAACATCCGGGCCGGCTATGTGTATGTGATCTCCAACATCGGCGCTTTCGGGGAGAATGTCGTGAAGATCGGCATGACCCGGCGGCTGGAGCCGGAAGATCGGGTTCGAGAGCTGGGCGACGCCTCAGTGCCGTTCAGGTTCGACACCCACGCGCTGATCTTCAGCGAGGACGCGGTCTCCCTCGAAGGGCGCCTCCATGACGAGCTGTGCGAGCGGCGTGTGAACAAGGTCAACCTCCGCCGCGAGTTCTTCTACGCCACGCCCGCCGATGTACGCAGCCTGCTGGAGAAGATCGCCGGCCAGCACCTGCTGGAGTACCGCGACGTCCCGGAAGCGTTGGAATGGCGGCAGTCGGCACACGATGCCGCAGCGACCGCCTGAGGCCCGCAGGGCAGGCGTACCCGCATTCCGGCCGCTTCCAGCCAGCGGAGGAGCTCCTCTTTCATCCCACTCCGCCGCAGCAGTGCCCACATGCCGTCGCAGCGCCGCGCGAGGAGTCTCCGCCCATCGCCGCCTGCTGGCCTGCTCGGTGCGGCGCATCGCCGCCGAAGAGGCCGTACGGGTTCTGGCCGGGCAACCGGCGCGTTCCCCTGCCAACGGCATGACCGCCAGTTCCCGCCCGTGAAGGGGAGGTAGCGGGGGCAGGGCGTCCTGCCCCCGCTACGGCGGTCACTTCACGAGGTAGGCGTCGGAGAGGATCTGCTGGACGGAGTTGCGGTCCTTGTCCTTCGCCTCGACCTTGATCGAGATGCTGCCCGGGCCCTTGGGGTTGGGCACGTGCACCTTGTCGCCGGACAGCGCCGTGGCCGCTGCCCAGTGCGCGCCCTTGTCGTCGGAGATCCAGACTCCCTGCAGCGACGGCGACCTGCCGCCCTCGGGCGTGACGGTGAAGGTGAACGGCTTGCCGGCCTGGACTGTGTCGTTCTCCGGCAGTCTGAGCCCGTACTTGAGGCGGATCAGTGGCGCCTCGGCGCAGGGCTGCTTGTCACCCCACAGCACCGCGTCCAGGCAGGCCTGCGGGGCGCTGTCGGCTGTCGGGCGGGCGGAGTGGAATGTCCAGGCTTGCGGGCCAGGCTGGCCCGGCGGGCGGTGGACGTGGTTCGGGGATGCCTGTTTCTGCCCGTCGGCGCCCCTAGCAAGATCGTTCTCAGCCTCGTGCCACGACCTGCTGCGGGCTGCGGAACGCCTTCGCACGGCCATACTCCTGTGCTACCCCGCCTTCGGCACCCCAGCCCACTGGGCCGACCGGTTCGGTCCCCGCCGACCGAGCGGCTCGGCACAGCCCGGGCCATCACCGGGCTGAGGAAGCCACCGGACAGCCGTTGCGGCCGTTCCGCTCGCGCCATCGCGATCACCGTCGTCAACCTGGCCACACCCAGTCACCTGCACCTCGGGCCGCTCCTGGTGGCCGCGCCGGCGCTCGCCGCGGTGATCCTGGGGCGGTGGCTGACCGCGTTGACCGGTGTACTGGCCCTGGTCGGCCAGGTGGCCATCGGCGTCATTCTCAGGGACCTCTCCACGACGGACCGCATTGCGCAGATGGCCTCCGTGGTGCTGGTCTCCGTCTTTTCAGCGCTCCTTTCCGCTCTGCGTCAGCGGCAGGTGAGGGAGCTGACGCAGGTGCGCCAGGTCGCCGAGATCGCCCAGGGCCTGGTTCTACGCCCGCTGCCCCCACGGATCGGACCACTGCGTGTGGCCGCGGTGTACCTGGCGGCGGAGACCGAGATGCAGATCGGCGGCGACCTGTACGCGGTGGCCCGGACTACCTCCGGCACCAGGCTGATCGTTGGCGACGTCCGCGGCAAGGGCCTCACCGCCGTGGGCGACGCGGCGCTGCTGCTGGGTGCCTTCCGAGCGGCCGCGCATCTGCAAGCTGGCCTGGCGGAACTCGCCGCCCACCTGGAAGCGGGCGTTGCCTGGCACCTGGCCGAGTCCTGTGCGCACGAGCAGGCGGAGGAAGGCTTCATCACCGCGGTACTCATCGATATTCCCGACCGCACGCCCACGATCCGGATGGTCCACTGCGGCCACCCTCCACCGCTCCTGCTGCGGCGCAAGCAGATCACCGCACTCTGCGCCCGCAGCCCGGGCCCCCCTCTCGGCCTGCAACTGGGATTGCCCTGCCGCCAGGTCGACACCTTCGATTTCAAGGCCGGCGACATGCTCCTCGTGTACACCGACGGAGTCATTGAAGCCCGCAACTCCCAGGGCGTCTTCTACCCACTCGCCGAGCGCGCCGCCGCCTGGACCGGGAAACGCCCGCAAGTCCTCGTAGAGCACCTCCGCATGGATCTACTCGCATACGCCGGCGGACATCTGGGCGACGACGCCGCCGTGATCGCCATCGAACGCTCAGGTCCCGTCTCAGCTCCGCGGGAGGCACCCCACTACGGACGCCCGCCCGCGCCGTACCCGGATTGAGGGTCGTCGTCGCTCAGGGTCCACACCGTAAGCGAATCAAGACCTTGGTCAAGTGGGATCACCGCAGGTCAGAGGCTGGAGCCAGATCCAAGCGATACGTACGGATCGCGGTGCCGGCGGTGACGGCGGCCCGCTCGTCCGCCGACAGCTCCCGCAGGCAGGCGTCGAGCGTCCCCAGCGCCTCGGAGTAGGAGGCGACCAGCTCGCACACCGGCCAGTCGGAGCCGATCATGAGCCGTTCCGCGCCGAACAGTTCCAGGGCGGTGTCGACGTACGGCCGGACGAGGGAGACGTCCCACCCGGGTCCGGCCTCGACCAGCAGGCCGGACAGCTTCGCGACGACATTGCCGCAGGCGGCCAGGGGGGCGACGGCGGCACGCCACTCGGCGAACCCCTCCGCTCCCGCGCCGATCCGCGGTTTGCCGAGGTGGTCGAGGACGAAGACCGTGCCCGGGGTGGCGCGCGCCGCCTCGGCACACGCGGCCAGCTGCCGGACGTGGACGACGAGGTCGTAGGCCAGCCCCGTGCCGCCGATGGTGGCCATCGCCGCCCGCACGTCCGGGCGGGCGAGGTACTCCGGGTCGTCGACGCCCTGCAGCTGGTCGCGGACGCCGACCAGCGTGGCCCCGCCGGGCAGGTCGCGATAGGCCGCCAGGGTGGCGGGCAGGTCCGGGTCGGTCAGCGACGCCCACCCCACCACGCCCGCGATGCGGGGCGCCGTGGCGGCCAGCGCGAGGAACTCGGCGGTTTCCGCCGCGTCGCAGCGACCCGCCTCGACCAGCACGGTCGCCGTGACCCCCGCCGCCTCCAGCTGGGGCGTGAGATCGGCCAGGGTGTAGTCACGCCGGATCGGCGCCAGATCCGGCGCGGACAGCCATGGGTAGTCCGCGGTCCAAACGTGGTGGTGGGCGTCGACGATCACGGCGTCGGCACCTCCTCCGGCAGCAGGCCGTCCTTCTTCAGGTCGGCCCACAACGCGCCGGGGATGTCCCACTCGAACATCGCGATGTTGTCGGCGATCTGCCCGGGATCCTGCGCGCCGATCACGACGGCGGCGACGGCGGGGTGGCCCAGCGGGAACTGGATCGCCGCGGCCCGCAGGGGCACCCCGTGCCGCTCGCACACGGCCCGGATCGCCACGGCCCGCTCGACCAGCGCCGTACTGGCCGGGGCGTAGTCGTAGCGGGCACCCGGCTTCGGGTCGGCGAGGAGGCCCGAGTTGTACACCCCGGCGGCGATGATCGAGATGCCCCTCTCCAGGCACAGCGGCAGCAACTCGTCCTGCCCCGACTGATCCAGGAGGGTGTAGCGCCCGGCGAGCATGAAGCAGTCGAAGTCACCGGCCCGGGCGAGCTCCGTCAGCATGGCCGTCTGGTTCATGCCCGCGCCGACCGCGCCGACCTCTCCCCGGGCCCGCAACTCGGCCAGCGCCGGAAAGGCCCCGCTCACCGCCTCCGCGAAGTGGTCGTCGGGGTCGTGGATGTGGGCGATGTCGACCCGGTCTACACCCAATCGCCGCAGGCTCTCCGCGTGCGAGCGGAGTGCCCCCACGTAGGAGAAGTCGAAGACCGGGGCGAGATCGCTCGGCTCCGCCCAGAACTGCTGCCCGGCGTCTCCGCCTGGCACGAGCAGCCGGCCGACCTTGGTCGACAGCGCGAACTCCTCTCGCGGCTTGCCCGACAGCACCGCCCCGGCCCGGCGTTCGGAGAGCCCGTAGCCGTATAGCGGGGCGGTGTCGAAATAGCGCAGCCCGAGGTCCCAGGCCGCCTCGACCGTCGCCCGCGCGACCTCGTCCCCTACCGGGGTGAACAGGCCGCCGATCGGCGCGAGCCCGAGCCCGAGCCGAGTCACCTCTACATCGGTGCGCCCGAGTCGCACCCTCTCCGTCGCCTTCACGCAGCCTCCAGGGAACCGTGGATCAGGCGGTGCGGCACCGCCCGGCTCGATGACATCGACTCTCCCGCCGGGTTACGAGACGGGTCGCAGCCGCAGACCCTGCATGCCACCGTCCACGGCCAGCACCGTTCCCGTGGTCGCACCGGCGAGCGGACCGGCCAGGTAGGCGATGGCCGCCGCGACCTCCGCCGCCGTCACCAGCCGGCCCATCGGCTGGCGGGCGTCGAGCGCGGCGCGCTCGGCCTCCGGATCGTCGGCCGCGTCCAGCAGGCGGCCGACCCACGGGGTGTCGGCGGTCCCGGGGGTGACGCAGTTGACCCGGATCCCCTCACGCACGTGGTCGGCCGCCATGGCCAGGGTGAGCGAGAGCACCGCGCCCTTGGACGCGCTGTAGAGCGCCCGCTGCGGCAGTCCGGCGGTGGCCGCGATCGAGCAGGTGTTGACGATCGCCGCGTGCGAGGAACCGCGCAGGTACGGCAGGGCCGCCCGGGTGACCCGGACCATGCCGACCACGTTGACGTCCAGCACCCGGGCCCACTCGGCGTCGTTGTTGTCCTCGGCGGTGCCGACCGCGCCGATCCCGGCGTTGTTCACCAGGATGTCCAGGCCGCCCAGGGCGTCCGCCGCCGCGTCGACCGCGGCCCGCACGGCGGCGGCGTCGGTCACGTCCGCCGTCACGCCGACGAACGGACGGCCCGGCGGGTTGAGGTCCAGGCACGCCACCGAGGCTCCCCGGGCGGCCAGGAACTCGGCGGTCGCCAGGCCGATCCCGGAGCCGCCCCCGGTCACCAGCGCCTTCAGTCCGGCGAATTCGTTCATGAGGCCCTCCAGGCGAGGCCGTCCGGATAACTGAACCTCGCGATCGACTCGGGAAGCATCGTGGAGCTGAAGCCGGGGGACGACGGGGCGCGGTAGGCGCCGTCCTCGATCACGACGGGGTCGACGAAGTGCTCGTGCAGGTGGTCCACGTACTCGATCACCCGGTCCCGCTGCGTGCCGCTGACCGCCACGTAATCGAACATGGACAGGTGCTGGACCATCTCGCACAGGCCGACGCCGCCCGCGTGCGGGCAGACCGGTACGCCGAACTTCGCGGCGAGCAGCAGGATGGCGATGTTCTCGTTGACCCCGCCGACCCGCGCCGAGTCGATCTGGAGCACCGACAGCGCGCCGGCCTGCAGAAGCTGCTTGAAGACCACCCGGTTGGCCACGTGCTCGCCGGTGGCGACCTTGATCGGCGCGATGGCGCGGGCGACCGTGGCGTGGCCGAGCGCGTCGTCGGGGCTGGTGGGCTCCTCCACCCAGTACGGGTCGAACGGGGCCAGCTCGTTCACCCAGCGGATCGCCGGGCCCACGTCCCAGCGCTGGTTGGCGTCGACCGCGATCCGGAACCCTTCTCCGCAGACCTCCCGCGCGATCCGCATCCGCCGGACGTCGTCCCGCAGGTCGGCGCCGACCTTCAGCTTGATCTGCCGGAAGCCCTGCTCGACGGCCTCCTGGCAGAGCCGGCGCAGCTTGTCGTCGTCGTACCCGAGCCATCCGGGCGAGGTGGTGTACGCGGGATAGCCGGACGTCCGCAGCCGCTCGATCCGCTCGCGGCGGCCGGGCTCGGCGGCGCGCAGGATCTCGAGCGCCTCTTCCGGGGTGAGCGCGTCGGTCAGGTAGCGGAAGTCCACCAGGTCGACGATCCGCTCCGGCGGCAGCTCCCCGAGCAGCAGCCAGAGCGGCTTGCCCTCGATCTTGGCCGTGAGGTCCCAGAGCGCGTTGACCACTGCGGAGATCGCCATGTGCATGACGCCCTTCTCCGGCCCGAGCCAGCGGAGCTGGGAGTCATAGACCATCTCCCGATACAGGTCACCCAGATCCGTGACGTCGCGGCCCACCACGTACGGAGCGAGCGCCTGAATGGCGGCGGTCTGGATGTCGTTCCCCCGGCCGATGGTGAACGCGAAGCCGTGGCCCTCGTGCGGGCCGTCGGTCCGCAGCACGACGTACGCGGCCGAGTAATCGGGGTCGGGATTCATCGCATCCGAGCCGTCCAGCTCGCGCGAGGTTGGGAACCGGATATCGCGCGTTTCCAGCGCGGTGACGGTCACGCTCACGCCTGACCCACCGTCTGCCGCTGCCGGCCCAGGCCGTCGATCTCCAGCTCCATCACGTCGCCCGCGCGCAGGTACGGCGTGCCGGGCAGGCCGAGCGCCACTCCCGCCGGTGTGCCGGTGTTGATCACGTCACCCGGCTCCAGCACCATGAAGCGGCTCAGATAGCGGATCACCTCGGCCACGGGGAAGATCTGGTCCCTGGTGTTCCCGTCCTGGCGGAGGTCACCGTTGACCCAGAGCCGCAGGCCGAGGGCTCCGGGGTCGCCGACCTCGTCCGGGGTCACCAGCCAGGGGCCCAGCGGGTTGAACGTCTCGCACGACTTGCCCTTGTCCCACTGCCCGCCGCGCTCAAGCTGGAACTCCCGCTCGGACACGTCGTTGGAGATCGCGTACCCGGCGACGCAGGCCAGGGCCTCCTCGTCGGTCTCCACGTAGCGGGCCGTGCGCCCGATGACGACGGCCAACTCCACCTCCCAGTCGGTCTTCACGCTCTCCCGCGGGATGAGCACCTCGTCGTACGGACCGACCACGGTGTTCGGGGCCTTCATGAAAACGACGGGCTCGGCCGGGATCGCGGCGCCGGTCTCCTCGGCGTGGTCCCGATAGTTGAGCCCGATACAGACGATCTTGCCCGGACGAGCTACCGGGGGGCCAATACGCAGGTCCGTACCGCGTGTCAGGGCCTGGTCCGCGGGGTGCACAACGGGCAGGTCACCCCATTCGAGGGCCGATCTGATCCGGGCCATCCCTCCCGAGTCGAGGAAGGCGCCGTCGATCTCGCGCTCCCCGATGTCGCACAAGTTGCCGGCTCCGTCCAGCACCACCGGCCGTTCCTGCCCGACAGGCCCCACTCGCAGCAGCTTCACATCGCATCCCTGAAAGAAAGACATCGGATGTATGACTGGCAGATTGGGGTCACGAGCGCCTGATGTCAAGTTAAAATGGGGGTATACATCCGATCTCTTTTCCCGCGGGGGCGGGAGAGTGTCCGGACCGGCCGGCCCCTGCCGAGCGTTCAGAGCGCCCGGCGCAGCCACTCCTCGACCCCGGCCACGTGAACGGTGGCCCAGGCCCTGGCCACCTCGGGCTGGCGGGCGGCGATCGCGTCGCAGATCGCCGCATGCTGCTCCCGAGTCTTGGCGATGGCACCCTCCTGGGTGAGGCCACGCCAGACGCGCGCCCGGGTCGTCGGCCCGGACAGGCTCTCGACGAGCGAGCAGAGCACGGGGTTGCCGGACCCGGCGGCGATGTGCCGGTGGAACCGCAGGTCGTTGGCGACCAGTTCCTCGACGCTCGGCGCCTCCGGCAGCGAGGCGAGGATCTCTCGGAGTTCCTCGATCTCCTCGTCCGCCATGTGGATCGCGGCCAGCGCCGTCGCCGCGGGCTCCAGGATCTGCCGCACCTGCATGAACTGCAGCACCGTGTCGTCGCGGTGAAAGTCGACGACGAACGACATCGCGTCGAGCAGCAGCCGGGGTTCGAGACTGGTGACGTAGGTGCCGTCGCCCTGCCGCACGTCCAGGACGTTGATCAGGGCGAGCGCGCGAACCGCCTCCCGCAGCGAGTTGCGCGACAGGCCGAGCCGCTCGGCCAGCTCGGCCTCCTTCGGCAGCCGGTCGCCGGGCGCCAGCGCACCGGAAAGGATCATCTCCTTGATCCTGTCGATCGCCGCGTCCGTCACCGCCACGGAACCACGTCCTCCAGCTCGTGCGGCGGCTGGGCACCGCAGACATCGGATGTATCAGTGTAGAACCGCGTCCGACCTTCCGCCGCCCCGTGTCCTCCTCGACGGCGTGTCAGCGCATGTCCAGTCGGGCGGCGCGGGTCAGTAGGTAGCGGCGCTCGGGAAGGCTGGTCGTGAGCCGGGCCGCGGTACGGTACTCCGCGATCGCGGCCGTCTTCTCGCCGGCCTCCTCAAGCAGGTGCCCGCGCACCGCGTGCAGCCGGTGATGGCCGACCATCCGCTGGTCGCGGGCCACCGTCTCCAGGACGGCCAGTCCGGCCGCGGGGCCGCTCAGCATCGCCACCGCCACGGCGCGGTTCAACGTGACCACGGGGTTGTCGGCGAGCCGGTCGAGCACCTGGTACAGGGCGACGATCTGCGCCCAGTCGGTGTCTTCGAACCGTCCCGCCTCGGCGTGCACGGCGGCGATCGCGGCCTGCAACTGGTAAGGACCCGGCCGCTTGCGCGGCAACGCGGCGGTCAGCAGCGCGATGCCTTCATCGATCATCGCCCGGTTCCACCGGCCACGGTCCTGCTCCGCGAGCGGGACCAGTTCGCCGTCCTGGCCGGTGCGGGCCGGACGGCGGGCGTCGGTGAGCAGCATCTCGGCGAGCAACCCGCTCACCTCAGGCACATCAGGCAGCAGCCGGTGCACCATCCGGGCCAAGCGGATCGCCTCGGTACACAACTCGCCGCGATGCAGCGATTCGCCTGCCGTGGCGGTGTAGCCCTCGTTGAAGATGAGGTACAGCACATGTAGGACGACGTCGAGGCGACGTACGCGATCCCGGTCATCGGGCATCCGGAACCGGCCGCCCGCTTCCAGAATGCGTTTCTTGGCGCGGCTGATCCGCTGCGCGAGCGTCGCCTCGGGCAGCAGGAGCGCGCGGGCGATCTCGGCGGTGGTCAGGCCGCCGACAGCCCGCAGGGTGAGCGCGACCTGCGCGGGGGGATTCAGCGCTGGATGGCAGCACAGGAACAGCAGCAGCAGGGTGTCGTCGGAGTCCCCGGCGGGCGGTACGTCGGCCGCCGGTAACAGCAGGTCGGCGGGCAGCGCGCGGAACGCCTCTTGCTGCTCTCGTCGGCGGCGGGCCTGCTCGCTGCGCAGCAGGTCGGTCATGCGGCGGGTGGCGACGGTGGTGATCCAGCCCGGCGGGTTGTCCGGCAGTCCCTGGTCCGGCCACTGGGTCGCGGCCGCGAGCAGCGCCTCCTGAACGGCCTCCTCAGCGAGATCGAAGTGGCCGTAACGGCGGGTGAGCAGGGCGAGGACCTGCGGCGCGAGCTCGCGCAGCAGGTCCTCCATCCGCTGAGGTACGGTCACATCTCCCGGCCGGTGTCGTCCATGATCGGCCGCAGCTCCACCCGGCTCCGCACGATCGCGGCGAAGCGCGCGGCCAGCTCGACCGCCCGGTCGTGTGAGGCCACGTCGACGATCCCGAACCCGGCGAGTACCTCCTTGGCCTCGGCATGTGGTCCGTCGGAGGCGACGGGCCGTCCGTCGCGGATCTCCACCGTCATGGTGTGCGAGGGGTCGGCCAGCCCGAAACCGGTGACCATCTCGCCGGAGGATGCCAGGTCGGCGTAGAACTCCGACATGGCGCGGAAGTGCTCGGCGACCTCTTCTGGGGACCAGGTCGCCTCCTCGGCGCCGAGGCCGAGGGTGTCCCACGCCGACGCGTCGCCGAAGGTCATGATCATGTATTTCATCGTGCAGGTTCCTCCACCCGCGTCATGTTCGACTCGTAGCCTCCGCCCGGCCACTGCCAGGCACCGGTGTTGCGCCCGCCATCGGCGTCGAACCTGCCCACGAACTTGGCCGGGGAGTCGACGCCGCCGTACCAGATCGTCAAAGTATCGCCGACGAGCTCGTATACGTACTCGAGAATCTCCCCGTTCTCGCCGAAGAAGTGCGACCGCAACTGGCCGCTTTCGGCGTGGAAGCCGATGTACTCGACCCCGCGGGTGACCTCGTCATCGTTGACGAGGTCGACGTGCTGCACCAGGAAGCCGCCGCCGTCCATCCACTCGTAGCGGGCCGTACCCGACATGCCGGGTCCGTCGATGGCCCAGGTGCCGACGAGCGGCTCCAGGCTGCACAGATTGTTCGCTGTCGCGTTCATCGTGTTCTCCTGTGATGTGGAAGGTGCCGGGATCAGCGGTGGTCGCGCCGCATTACCGCGACCGCGGCCGCGAGCGTCAGGAGCAGCAGCGGCAGTGCCGGGCTGGTGCCGAGCACTGTGACGTTGGTGACGGTGGCGCCGATCATCAGCGCGGCAAGCCCGGCCGCGGCAGCGCGGGCCAGCCGCGGGAGGAGTAGTCCGGCGGCGCCCGCGAGCTCGAGTGCGCCGACGACGATCCGCAGCCACTGGCCGGCGCCGATCTCGGCGAACATGGCCGTCATCTGCGTGGCGCCGAACAGCTTCAGCACCCCGCCGGAAGCGAACTGCAGGGCGAGTGCGAGCTGGACGACCCAGGACAGTGCGGTACGGATGCGGCTGCGCCTCGAGGTAGCGGTCGTCGCGGCTGACATGGTGGTGGCGGTCACGGTGGCCTCCCTGGTGTGTGCCATGCTTCACCCCATCTGTCGGAGACGTACGGGCGGTCTCGACAAGTCAGCCAAAATTTCTTCAGCCTTCGCTGGGACGACGTCGAGGCCCGGCTCTGCCGCGGCGGTGGTGTCGGCGCTGCTCGACCCGGGAGCGGTCGTGCTGGGCGGCCGCTACGCGCGGCTGGCCCCGAGGACTACTTCGCCAGCTCCCGCTGGCCCCGCCGGACCGGCTCTGGGAGACCTGCCTCACCATGAACGAGTCGTGGGGGTACGTCACCGACGAGGAGTGGAAGGACGCCGGCGAGCTGCTGCGCACGCTGGTCGAGGCCGTGGCGATGGGCGGAAATCTGCTGCTCAACGTGGGACCCACCGGGATGGGGGAATTTCCCGCCGAGGCGACGGCCCGGCTCGAGGCGTTCGCGACCTGGATGGAGCGGCACGAGGAAAGCATCCGCGGCGTGCGGACGGGGCTGGAACTGTGGCAGTTTCCCGGGCCTTCCACGCGCCGCTCCCTTCCCGAGGGCGGGGAGCGGCTCTACCTGCACCTGGTCATGCGGCCCTACGAACGGCTGACCGTGCGCGGACGGGCGGCTCGCCTGGTCGGTGCTGCCCTGGCTCAAGGAGGTCCACTCCGGAACAGGGGACCCGCTCGGCGATCTGCGCGTGGAGATCCCGTCCGCCCTGCTGGACCCCATGTGCAGCGTCGTCGTGGTGGACCTCGGCTGAGGTCATACAGGACGATCGCCGGTACTGATTACCTGGTCATGTCTGAGCCGGAGGTGCTGGGAAAGTAATGGCGCTCTTCTCTGTCGATCTGGGTAGCGGGACCGTCCATCGTTCCGAGGAGAGCGGGGGCTCGATCCTTGGGCTCCGGCTGCTGCTGGAACGGACGCCCGGGGGGCTTGAGCCGTACGCGCCAGAGGCGCTGCTGTACGTCGCGGCAGGACCTCTGGGCGGTACGGCGGCGCCCGGCCTGGCCAAGGCCGTCTTCCTCGCGAAGTCGCCCCTCATGGGGATCGCCGGCGAATCACACGCGCTCGGACCGTTCGCGTCCGGGTTGCACAGAACGTCGCTGGCCATCACGGGCCGGGCCGAGGTGCTCTCATACCTGCTGGTCCGCGATGGCCGAATCTCCCTCCATCGGGCGCCCGACCTGCGCGGGCTGGGCGTCGCCGCGGTGACCGACATGCTCAGGCAGCGGTACGGCGACGCCGCTCACGTGGCCGCGATCGGACCGGCGGGCGAGAGCCTCGTCCGCTACGCGAGCGTGGTGACCGACTACGCCTTCCCCGCCATGAGATACGGCCTGGGAGCGGTGTTCGGCGCCAAGAACCTCAAGGCGATCGTCTGCGTGGGCTCACCACCTCCGGTCTCCGACCCCGCGGGGGTGGAGACGATCGCGCGCTTCTACCGGGAGGCGATCCCGCACAACCCGCTCACCGTCGTGCAGCACGACCCGCCGGGGTACGGCGCGTGGGCGGGTGCCAGGCTCGACCCCGGCTACGCGGCCGTGCGCAACTTCTCCTATACCGGCGACAGCACCCTCCGCCTGCCGACCGCCGCCTCCTACCTCGGCAGGGAGGTCGCGCTGACGGGCAACTGCCCCGGCTGCCCCACCGACTGCCTCAAGATCTACGGCCCAGGCAGAACGGGCGGACTCGGGCAGGAGGCGTTCCTCTCGCTCGGCTGGAACCTCGGCATCGACGACCTCGACGCGGTGCTGGAGGCCAACGCGCTCTGCAACGACCTCGGGCTCGACCAGGTATCGCTGGGTGGCACGCTCGCCTTCGCCATGGAGGCCGCACTTCCGCCCACGTTCGGCGACCCGCTTCCCGACCTGATCCACGCCATCGCGCACCGCAGCGGCAAGGCGGGCGACCTGCTCGCCGAGGGCTCCGCCAGGGCCGCCCGCACGCTCGGCGTATCGTGCGCGATGACGGTCAAAAGCGCCGAGATTCCACCCTTCGACCCGCGAATCCAGCCGGGAATCGGGCTCGGCTACGCCCTGTCGCCCAGCGGACCCCGCTACGACGCGCTGGAGCACGACCTCGACTTCGACCCAGAGCACGGCCTGCCGTACAGCTGGCCCCAGGCGGGCCTCATCGGTGTGGAACCCGCACCGGCCGGAGAGCTCAACGCGGAACGAGGCCGCAGAACGGCCCGTCTCCTGCGCCTGTGGAGCGCCTTCGACGCCCTGAACATCTGCGTCTTCGCCGCCGCCCCGACCAGGCCACTGACCATCGACTATGTGAACGCCCTGGTCACCGCCGTCTCCGGCCATCCCGTCGACCTGCTGCGAACGGGCCAGACGCGGCTGGACCTCATGCGCGCGTACGCCCAGCGGGAAGGCGGCGGTCCCGACACTCTGCCTGACCGCCTGCACGACGAGCCCGTGGCGGCCGGGCCGCACCAGGGCGCCGTCCTGTCGAGAGCGGGCTTCGCCGAGGCCCGCACGGCGTTCATGCACGAACTCGGGTGGAGCTAGGAAGTGTACGGAGTGTCAGCCTCGACCCTTGGCGCATCGGGAAGATCGTTCAGGCCGCACTCGTCCTGCTCAACCACGAGCACAACTGGACCATGTCAGCGTCACACAACGTGATCTTCAGTTACTGACAATGGCTCATTGACGCATTCAGCACGAGGCGGTGCCGACGCCCTCGGCAGCCTTGCTGTACCGAACATCGCCATGAATTCACACAGATCCTCAGCTGAACCCTGAAGGCTCGGCACTCGGCAAGGGGCCGCGAAAAGGGATTGATCGGACGTCCGCCGTGTGCTTAGGTCAGATCACGCCCTCGATCACGGAGGAGGTGAGAGCCATGTCGATCCGACCGTTCATGCGCTCCCTCCCCGCTCGGGCGTTCACGCGGGTCTGAACCGGGGAGCGCACATCTCCCCGAAGGAAGACTTCCATGACCGATCTGGTCGTCCGACCGCTCCACCCCGGCGAAGAACACCTGTTCCTGTCCCTGTCCGCCCCGGCCACAGTCGGCATGGCGTGGGCCGGCCGCGACTACCTGGAGACCGTGAAGGCCGCGCAGTACCGTCCCGAGTGGACCTGGGTGGCGCTGCGCGGCGGTGAGGTCGTCGGCAGGGCCGCCTGGTGGGGCGGCCCTGCTGACCGGCGGCCCTTGACCCTCGACTGGCTCGACTTCGGAACGGACATCGAGGTGGGGGCCGCGCTCCTGCGAGCCGCTCCGTTCACCGCCGACTACTGCCTCGTCCTGCCGCCAGGATGGCGGGAGGATCCCGAGGTTCGCGCCGCGGCAGACCTCCGCGTCGCGGCGGCCACACGGGCCGGCATGGAGCTGCTGGTCGAGCGTCTCAACTACCTCTGGACCCCTGCCGCGGGCCTGTCGCCGCGGCCGAGGCGGCTGGAGTTCCGGCCGGAACCGGACGACGAGGTGATCCTCGACGTGATCCGCCGGACGCATGTCGGCACCTTCGACGCCCACGCCCGGGCCGAGATGGCACGCGGAGGCGTGGACGCCTCGGCCAGAGACGAGCTGGAGTTCCTGCACTGGATGCCGTCCCCACGCACGTGGTGGCACCTGGCCTTCACCGGTGACGGGCGCCTGGTTGGTCTCGCGGTCCCCGGGCGGAACCATGCCCGCCCGACCATCGGTTACATCGGCGTCGTCCCCGAGCAGCGCGGCCACGGCTACGGGTACGACCTGCTGGCCGAGGCGACGCACATCCTGGCGGACGCCGGGGCCCTCGAGATCGGCGCGGACACCGACGTCGGCAACACCCCGATGGCCGCCGCCTTCGCCCGCGCCGGCTACCCCGTCGTCCAGGAGCGCGTGTTCCTCCGCCGCCCCTCCTAGAACGGCTTCCCCGTGCTGTACGGCCTCGCCGGGCCGTACAGCACGCCGCCGGGCGCCTCCCTCCGCGGCTCTCGTGTCATCACCGAGCTCGCGATCCGGCAGGCGAGTGAGCGCCATCCCGCTCTGGACGGCCTGCTGAATCGATACCGCCGACAGCAACCGCTACATGCGCGCCATCAACCACAGGTTGGGCTACGCGCCGACTCATCAGGCTTACGGGCTTGCAAATCGGTCTGATCTTCAGCGGTATATAGCGAGGAACCCCGGGCGTTGACGCCCGGGAGGAATCGCGTCCCTCTCCTCGCCCGGACGCTAGTCCGCCGGGTGGCCCCGAGGTGAGATCCCTCCGGGCCACCCGGCACGCTGGTCCGGGCGTTTCTGGTTCTCGATGTACTCCTTGATGATCGACAGTGAACCGTCGCCGCAGGACGCCGCGAAGTGCGACGGTGACCAGGAATGGCCGCCTCCGGCACTTGGTAGGGAAGACCGAATGCGTGTGGAGGCCGTAGACCTGTAGACCACACTGCGACGTCCGCGGATATCCGGATTCGGTTTCCATCACGGCGACATGAACCAACCGATAATGTGTTCGATGTGAAGCTGGTGGTGCAGGTGAGACTCCTGCCCACGCCCAAGCAGGCGGCGGCGCTGGAGGCGACCCTGCGCGCTTGCAACGACGCGGCGAACTTCGCCTCGGCGACCGCGTTCACGACCGGGGACCGGCGTGAGTACGCGTTGCGCAAGCACACCTACCGCGAGATGAAAGCACGCGGACTGGGGGCGCAAGCCGCCCAGCATGTGATCAAGAAGGTCGCCGATGCCTACAACCCTGAAAGCCAACGCACGGGCGGGGAACCTGGGACCGCAAGGCTGTGCGCGCCGCATCCGAGCCGAGAGCAAACCGATCGCCTTCCGCGCCGATGCCGCGCAGCCCGTTCGACAACCGGTGCCTGTCCTGGGACCACACCGCCCACACGGTGTCGATCTGGAGCACGACCGGCTGGCTGAAGAATGTCGCGTTCACCGGCTCACCCGGCCAACTCCAAACACTCGCGGAGTACCGGAAAGGCGAATCCGACCTGGTCCGCCGGGACGGCATGTGGTTTCTGTACGCGACCTGCGAGATCCCCGACGTCGTGATCACTGAGCCGGACGGGTTCGTAGGGGTGGATCTGGGGATCGCCAACATCGCCACCACCAGCGATGGCGCCCGCCACTGCGGCAAGGGCCTGAACGCGGTCCGCCACCGCAACCGGGAATTGCGCCGCAGGTTGCAGGCCAAGGCCACCAAGTCCGCCAAACGGCTGCTGAAGAAGCGCCGCCGCGCGGAGGCACGGTTCGCCGCCGACACCAACCACCGCATCGCCAAACGCATCGTGACCGAGGCAGAACGCACCGGACGCGGCATCGCCCTGGAAGATCTGGGCGGGATCCGTGACCGGGTACGGCTCCGCAAGCCCCAGCGGGTCACGCTGCATTCGTGGAGTTTCCACCAGCTCGGGTCGTTCATCGCTTACAAGGCGGCCCGGCACGGGGTCGCGGTGATCCATGTGGATCCGGCCTACACCTCCCAGACCTGCTCGGCCTGCGGGCACGTGGACAAGGCCAACCGGCCGAGCCAGGCAACCTTCTCCTGTACGTCGTGCGGCTTCGCTGAGCACGCCGACGTCAACGCAGCCCGCAACATCGCCTCGCGCGGTGTCACGGGCTGGGCAGTGAGTCACGCTGCCGACGACGCGGCCTGACCCGTACCCGCCAGGTACGGCGAGGAGCTGCAAGCTCGGCCCTTTCAGGGCCGAGAAGCTGACGGAAAACGGCTTCGACCTGGACGAGCGGCAGTCCGCGAGTGACCATGACTACCCCGTGATGACCGCCCTTAATGGCACGCTAATGGCACGGCGATCAGGCTCAGCGTGCCAGTGTCCATGGTTGTCCTCCGGATCGGTGACAGGCGTCCACGTGCTGATTGCTCGGCGCCGTCGGGGCGTTTCGTCTACTCTTGATCGCCACAGTGAAGATCATGAAGATAGTGAGGAGGCATCCCCGAATGGGCGGTATCAAGCGAAGCGCGACCCTCGCACTCGGCATGGCGGCCACGCTGGCGGCGTCCGTCGCTTTTACCAGTCCGGCCATGGCGGCGTCGTCGCCGATTGAGGCCTGCGGTGGCGGCAGCTACCACGTCATCGACAGCAAGGCGCTGGGTTCGTACGCCACCATTTACCTGCTCTACAACGGCTCCACTAACTGCGTGGTCACCTGGAAAAAGGGATCCTACGTGGGCAACAGCGCCTGGGTGCGTGCGGTGGTGCAGGCGTACGGCTCTCCGGGCGTGGTGGATGCGGATTACTACCACTATTACGCCGGCCCGGTAAAGGTCAAGGCGCCGGGCAAGTGCATCATGTGGGGCGGCTCCTACGGCAACCAGTGGTGGGAGAGCCCCTTCGAGCACTGCGGCTGACCCCAACGCCTCCTGGCATCCTGCTTGCAAATCGGCCTGATCGCCAAGGGGGGGCGGCCGCGACCTGGGCAGGGGCAGACCGCGAGTGACCGTGACTGCCCCCTGTTGACCGCCCTTGATGGCCCGACGATCACGTCCGTGATCGTCGGGCCATTAGCGGCTTAAGTCGCGGGGCAGAACACCGATTTGAGGGCGTTGGTGATGCGTTGGTCCGCGGTCATGCGCTCGTCATTGTCCATGGCCAGTGTCATGGACACGGCGAACTGTAGGCGGCCATCCGAGGATGTATAGGTCGAGGCGAAGAAGCCGGGGGCGCTGCCTCCACCTCCTGGGGCGAACTCGGGGTTGCCGGCGCACGGGCCGCCCGAGGGCTGCTGCGGCGGCATGCCAGGCGGCGGGTCGGTGAGCAGTCTGTTCAGGGACTCCGGCAGGAGCCTGCCCTGGCGGAGGGCGCGCTTGAAGGCGCTGACGTCGTGCGCGGTGGAGACCACGCCGCCGGCGCCGAGCATGGTGGTGGCGTTGATCTTGTCGGCATCGCGCAGCGTGCCCGTCTCGTCCGGGGCGTAGCCGTGCCCGTGCGGGCCCTTGATGCCCTCGGTCGCCTTTGTGGGCAGGTAGGTATCGCGCATTCCGAGCGCGGCGAAGAGGCTCCGGTTGAGTTCGGCCGCCAGTGACCTTCCGGACAGTTTCTCGATGATCATGCCGAGCAGGATGTAGTCGGTGTTGGAGTGGTTGAAGGTCCCGACCTCCACAGGACGAGGGTTCTTGCGCGAGGCCACCAGCAGGTCGGTCGGGCGGTAGTTACGCGTGGGGTCCATGGTGTCCGGGCCCATGTACTCGGGGATGCCCGAGGTCATCTCGATCAGGTTGAGTACCGTGATCTCGTCGGCCCGCTCCACCAGGTCCTTTTTCGCCACCTCCGGCAGGACCGTGCTGAGTTTGTCGTTCAGGCTCAGCTTGCCCTCCTTGACCAGTTGCAGCACCACGGCGGCGGTCATGCTCTTGGTCTGCGAGCCGATCCGGTAGCGGGCGTTCGATGGGATCGCGCCGCCCTTGCCGTCGAGCAGACGGGACCCGGACGATCCCTTCCCGACCCGCTTGCCGTCTACGTACACCTCGCCGATGGCGCCCACAACGTGGCCCGTCTTCACCAAATATTCCATCGCCTTCTGCACATCCCCGACCTTGACGGGGGCGGCAGATATCGAGGCGGCGGCGGGTGCGACCGCGCTCAGGACCAGCGCCGCGCACGCCAGCGAGGCGACGCCGGTCAATGTCGCTTGACGCAAAACCATGAAGTCTCCCTCTTCGAAGTCCGAATGCTCGGCTGTTGAGCCACAAGTTCTAGTGAGGGCAGAGCTAACTCGGCATAAACCCTCAGACCCCTACCTCAGCTACCTACGGCCCCGGATGGGGCACGACAGCGACCGGGCGGCGCTGATCTACCAGCACGCCACCCGCGACGCTGACCAGAAGATCGCCGACCGCCGATCAGGCCGACGCGACCATCACACTTCCTGACGGCACTCAGCGCTATGCCACCTTCATGACCCTCGAGGCCATCGCCGGGATCATGGATCGCTGGCAAGGTACGGGCGAATGCCTCAACGGCCGGTACTTCTGGTGCTCGGACCTGGTCATCATCCGCAAGCCTGGCTTCGTCTCGATGGCCGACGCCGTACGAGACATGATCGCGATTGGAGAGTTCGAAAGCACGTGCAGTGCGCTGCCAATCAACGACAACGATCAATATGCGGATTAAAAGCTCGGACGATCATAGTTCCAGACAGTGCAAACGCAGGTCAGCGGGCATAAGCGGTCCGGCCTGAACGGCCCTGGATCCCCTTGAACTGAAACCAAACTGCAACCCGCAACCGTACGTGGGCCTCCTTAGGACCGCCTGCCTGCAAAACGCGGCGGATTCATTCTCCGTGACTCACCGCCGTTACCCTTGATCACCGGTCCATCAGGCACGAAAGAACATCCTTGGGCCGGCCGGCAGCGGTATGGTCGTGCATCCGCACAGGAATTCGAGGGTTGATGTGTACAGCTTCTACGCGTTCGAGGGCTCGTTCTCGCAAGGCGGCGGTGGTTGGGAACATCTTGAGGTGTGCAGCAGTTTCCAGGAGCTTGACGCCTCGGTCGCCTACTACGTGCGTACGGGATCGTGGGCGGCTGGTGGTGCGTTCGTGATCAGGGTTTACCGTCATGGGAAACTGCTCGCTGAAAGGGGTTTGGATCCGTTCCTGACGGTGAAGGTCCCCGGGCTTACGGCGATGCAGTTCAGCGAGGATCTGCGGGCCAGTGGTGGTGTACCAGAGCCTGGCGGGCGATACGACGGCATGAACGAAGGCGGCATCTGGGAAGTCCTACCTCAAGATATGTATGAGCTTGCATTGGAATCTCCCGAGGACATCCAGGTAAGCATCGCCTGGGACGGCCTCGCTCTGCCGGAACTGGCCTCTCCAACGCTTCCGCCGGGAGTTAGGGTGATCCTCGACGGGCGTGAACTGGAGTACGGCCGCAACTCCACCTTGGACGGATGTATCTGATCCGCTCGAAGGGCCGTTGGTCACTGAGCCATTGCCGGTAATGGCTTGTTGCGCTGGGTGACGAGTGGGGGTGACGACGGACAGGTGATCAGAATGACATCTTTTCCAACATTCACTACGGGTTTATCATGACTGCCCTCAACTGGCCTTTGGATCTGATTCAGAGGGCTCCACGGTTAAATGGGCGACAGGACATAGGAGACAACATCTCCCAAGCCTTGGGAGTTGGCCTCTATCAAACCTTGGTTCAGGTGGGAGAGATCCGAGGGCTCTGACTGTGGGGGATGTCGTGAGCAAGATAAACGAATATATGCCCATTTACTGTCATGAAATGGCCGAACAAGTCAGGGGCTGTGGGAGATAGTGTGAGAGTTTGGAAGTCGTTCCTGGCCTTCGGCGCGACCGCCGCGGTGGTCCTGGTGTCCGTGCTGGCATTCACACGGGAGCCATCGGCAGTGGAGGCGTCCTTCGTGGCCGTGTCCGTGCCAGCGGAAAGGCTGCTCATCGGCGATCGTGACCTTCCCCGGCCCTCTTCGATATCTGATTCGGTCGCTGCCCTACAGGAAGACGTGACTGGGGATCACCGGCTTTCCCATTTCGGCGCCCGCGACGAGGTCATACGCTCCTGGGGGAGAACGCGTAAGGGCGACTCCGCGCTGATCGAGAGAATCCTGACCTACGAGACCCCGGAGGAGGCTCAGGCGGAGTTCGACGCCGCACCTCAGGGCAGGCAGTTCAACGACTCTGACCTGGGGCCGATAGGGCGCGAGGACATATCGGATCTACGCCTGAGAGCGCCGGCGGCCGCCGTTTCGTGTATCGGCGCCTCGCGTGTCCCCGCCGACACCTGCAGGCGCTGGGTGTTCAGAGGTCGTTATGCGCAGTTCATTGTAGAGCTGACCTTCAAGGACGCTATCGATGACGGAAAATGGTTAAACGCTCCAAGGGAAGCTTTTCTGGAAATCGCCCGCGCCTTGGACGCGCACATTGTCAATGTTCTGAGGTAAAATGACGAACTCGCCGAAATTAACCTCGATCTTTCGTGCCTATCTGGTGGCTGGCTGATCAGTTCGGCTGGAGTTTGAAATCGGGGCCGTGGTCAACCTGGCAGCCCGGCTGTCATGCCGGGTGGGCGGGGTTCCACGGGCCCGCAATGTGTACTTTCCTGGTCGTCGGGACGGCTTTGTGCTAGTCAGGTGAGAGCTTGGAACGGTGGCGGCCACCCCGGGGCGATCCATGATCCGGGCAATGATCATCGCAGATCTGGCCATGAGCCTCGCCCTCGACGGAGACAGTCTGGCTGACATCGCGATGCTGCGCTCCGAGCCCGAACTCTTCGGCCATGTGGCCGTCCACGCGTCGCAGGCGGCGTGGACGACATCGGGGGTGGGCGCCATCCGGGCGCTCCACAGGTCCGCGGCGATCTGCAGCTTCACGGCGGCGGCTTCGAGTCCCGTCACATCCAGATGATCGCTCAGCGGGATCGCGATCACGTCAGTGCGAGAGAAACCGTTCGCGGGCGCCCTGCCCGTTCATGGAGGATGACCGTCCAGTGAGAAGAGGGAGGCAGTGGCGATGGAGACGGCCGAGCTGACGACGTTGTGGCGACCGGCCGGGCCGGAGGAGCTTGAGCTGGTCGAGCGGTTGGGCTGGCGGGAGTGGCCGCCTCGCTTGCCCGAGCAGCCGATCTTCTATCCGGTGCTGAACGAGGACTATGCGATCAAGATCGCACGCGACTGGAACGTCCCGCACTCCGGTGTCGGGTACGTCACGCGTTTCCAGGTCGACAGCGCCTTCCTCGCCCGCTTTCCCGTACGGCAGGTGGGCGGCAGGGACATCCTCGAACTGTGGGTCCCCGCCGAGGAGTTGGCAGAGTTCAACGCCCATATCGTCGGGCTGATCGAAGTCGTGCACGAGTTCCGGCACAACGGCGAAGGTGCGTGACCGGCCACCGGGTCCCGCCTGCGCCACGGGCCAACTCCTCAACTCGTAGATACGTGTAGGGCCGAGGATAGCCAGCTGTGGAGGTCTGGGATGGATCATCCGAACATGCACTCGGTCAGTGTGTCCGGCGTGATCCTCGACGGGCATGGCCGGGCTCTGCTGATCCAGCGCCGCGACATCGGCCGCTGGGAGGCGCCCGGTGGGGTCCTGGAACGCGACGAGGACATCATCTCCGGCCTGCTACGCGAGGTCCGCGAAGAGACCGGCCTTGACGTGACCCCTCAGGCGATGACGGGCGTGTACAAGAACATGACCCGCGGCATCATCGCCCTCGTCTTCCGCTGCGAGGCCGTCGGCGGACAGTTGAGCGTGAACGATGAGGCCTGCGCGTTCCGCTGGGCCACCGCCGACGAGGTACGCGACCTGGCCGCCGAGGCCTACGCCGTCCGGGTCCTGGACGCCATCCAGCCCCTGTCATCGCCCGCTGTACGAGCCCACGATGGCGTCCGCATCATCATCGGTGACTGTGCTCCGTTTCCGAGGTGAACGACCAAGGGCCCTGATGTTGTGCGGCAGTCACACTGTCGTCCTCTCGCGGGGCAATGAGGACCGGAGCCTAGGTGGTCGCATCTTGGTCGCCGCGCCCCGGGCCGCGGCGGGCCGCGGGGCGGTCATCAGTCCTGCGCCTTCCCGCCGGCCACCCGGCTGATCATGAGGGCGACGAGGATGATGCCGCCGTAGACGAGCTGCTTCCACTCGCCCGGCACGCCCTTCAGCGTGAGGACGTTCTCGACCAGGCCGATGACCAGGACGCCGGTGAGCGCCCCGAGGACCGTGCCCTTGCCGCCGTCCATGCTGACGCCGCCGATGACGGACGCTGCGAACACCATGAAGATCCAGCCGACGCCCTGGTTGGCGCTGATGCCGCCGAGACGGCCGGTCTCCAGGACGCCCGCGAGCGCGGCGAGCGCGCCGCCGATGACGAACACCGTCCACAACACCCGGTCCACGCGGATGCCCGCCGCCCGCGCCGCGTCCGGGTTCCCGCCGATCGCGTACAGCGCGCGCCCCGCCCTGAAGTAGCGCAGCCCGACGATCCCGGCGGCGAACAGCACGGCGGCGATCCAGATCGACGCGGGCACGCCGAGCCAGGTGGCGCCGCCCAGATACATGATCGACTCTGGCAGCTCGAACAGGCTCTTGCCGCCGGTCAGGCCGAGGTGCAGCCCGTGGACCACGATCATCATGGCGAGCGTGACGACGAACGCCGAAAGCTGGAACTTGAGGATCAGGAAGCCGTTGAACGCGCCGATCGCGGCCCCGATGAGCAGGCACAGCGGGATCGCGAGCAGGCCCGAGCCGCCCGCCGTCGCCGGGGTCACCAGCACGGTGATGGCGGGAGCCATGCCGACGGTCGACTCGAGGGACAGGTCGAACTTGCCCGCGATGAGGATCATCGCCTCGGCCAGCACGACCAGGGCCAGCGCGGACTGCTGCTGGAGCACGTTCGTGAGGTTGCCCACGGTGAGGAACACCGGGTCCACGAACGCGCCCACCACCAGAAGGACGACGATGACCGGCACCAGCGTCAGGTCGCGGAAGCGGCCGAGCCGCAGCCCCGCGCCCGCGCGGAGACGTCCCGCCGGGGCCGCCGGCGGCGGCGGGGACGGTGTTGCCGAGGGGGTCGCTGTACTCACTCTTCCATGCCTTCCATCACGGCCACGAGCTGCTGGTCGGACCAGCCGCGCGGCACGTCCCTGACCACCCTGCCGTGGAACATCACCAGCACCCGGTCGCAGATCCGCAGGTCGTCGAGCTCGTCGGAGACCAGCAGTGCGCCGGCGCCCCGCCCGACCGCGTCCTCGACCGCGCCGAGCAGGGACTGTTTCGCCTTCACGTCGACCCCGGCGGTCGGGTTGATCACCACCAGCGCGGCGGGGGAGTCGGACAGCGCCCTGGCGAGCACGACCTTCTGTGCGTTGCCGCCGGACAGGTCGCCGACGGGCTGCTCCGGCCCCTCGGTCTTGATGTCCAGATCCTCGATCATCCGTACGGCGCGGGCCCGTCGCCGGGACGGGAACACGGTGCCGAACCTGCCGAGCTTGTGCGCGATCGGCAGGGTGGCGTTCTCGGCGATCGACAACAGCGGCACGAACCCCTCGCGGTGCCGATCCTGGGGGACGAACCCGAGACCCGCCCGCAGCGCGGACGGCACGTCCCCCGGCCTGACGGCGACGCCGTTGATCCTGATCGTGCCGCTGTCGGCCCGGCGGAGCCCGACCAGCGTCTCGGCCAGCCCGACCTTGCCGCTGCTGCCCGACCCGGCGAGGCCGACCAGTTCGCCCGCCCGCACGTCGAGCGCCACGTCCTGGTAGCGGTCCCGCAGGGACAGCCCGGCCGCGGAGATCGCGACCGAGTCGCCCGCCGTACGGGACCTGGGCTCGTAGGCGGCGGTGGCCTCGCCGGTCATCGCGGCGACCAGTTCGTCGTGCGGCAGCTCGGCCACCGGCCGGGTCAGGACGTGCCGGGCGTCGCGGAAGACCGTGACGCTCTGGCAGATCTCGTACACCTCGTCCAGGTGGTGGGAGATGTACATCATCGTGACGCCCTGCTCGCGCAGCGCGCGCATGCGCTCGAAGAGCCGCTCGATGGCCGGGCCGTCGAGCTGGGCGGTCGGCTCGTCGAGGATGATGAACCGCGCGCCGAACGACAGCGCGCGGGCGATCTCGACGAGCTGACGCTGCTCGACCCCGAGGTCGCCGGCGAGCGCGCCCGCGTCGACGTCCACGCCGTACCGTTCGAGGACCTCGCGGGCCTCGCGGCGCACGGCGCCCCAGCTGATGAGCCTGCCGGACGTCCGCTGCCGGTTGAGGAAGAGGTTCTCCGCGACGGTCAGCGTGGGGATGATCGTCGACTTCTGGTAGACGCAGGCGACCCGCCGCCGCCACGCGTCCCGGTCGGCGAGGGCGGGCGCCGCCTCTCCCGAGAACAGCACCTCGCCCTCGTCCGGAGCCTGCAGCCCGGTCAGGATCGACACCAGGGTGGACTTGCCCGCGCCGTTCCTGCCGAGGAGTGCGTGCGTCTCGCCCTCGGCGATGGAGATGCCCGCGCCGTTCAGCGCGACGGTGGGCCCGAACCGCTTGACGACGTTCCTGGCTTCGACGTGAACGCTCATTTGACCTGGTTGCCCCAGAGGTTCTGGTCGTCCACGTTGTCCTTGGTGACCAGGGGAGCGGGGAGCTGGTCCTCCAGGCCGTTCGGCAGCGAGATGATCGTGCTGTCGTGGTCGGTCGGGCCGGGCTGGAACGTCGTGCCCTCGGCGGCGGCCTTGGCGTAGAAGAGCGCGTACTTCGCGTACAGGTCGGCGGGCTGGGAGACAGTCGCGTCGATCTCGCCCTTGCGGATCGCGTCGAACTCCTGCGGGATGCCGTCGTTGGACACGACGAACACGTGCTTGGGGTCGTCCGGCTGGACGAGCAGGCCCTTGGCCTTGAGCACCTGCAGCGTCGGGGCCAGGTGGACGCCGCCCGCGTGCATGTACACGCCCCTGATGTCGGGATTCTGCTCCAGACGGGTCTGCAGCATGGACGCGGCCTTGCTGCCCTCCCACTCGGTCGGCTCGTCGAAGACGGTGATCCCGGGGAACTTCGTCTTCATGCACTCGCGGAACGCCTCGGCCCGGTCGCGGCCGTTGATCGAGCTGAGCGCGCCCATGAGCTGGACGACCTTGCCCTTGCCGCCGAGCTTCTCGCCGAGGAACTCGCACGCCTTGGTGCCGTACGCCTTGTTGTCGGCGCGTACGACCATGTAAACCTTGCCCTTGTCGGGGCGGGTGTCGACGGAGACGACCGGGATCTTCTTGTTCTCGAGCTGCTGGAGGGTGGAGGCGATGGCCCCGGTGTCCTGGGGGGCCATGACGATCACCTTGGCGCCCTGGCTGATCAGCGCCTGGGTGTTGGCGACCAGCTTGGCCACGTCGTTCTGCGAATTGGTCGGGTTCATCAGCTCGACCTTGAGCTCGCCCGCCATCTGCGGCACGTACTTGCTGTAGGAGTTCCAGAAGTCGGAGTCCGCCCGGGGGAAGTCGATGCCGACCTTCCCCCCCGAGGCCGTGCCACTGCCACCGCCCGTAGCGGCGTCGTCGCCGGCGGAGCCGCACGCGGTGATAATCGTCAAGAGGGCCGCTCCTGCGACCACGGGGCCGAACCTCATCGTTTCGCCTCTGCTTCCTCAGGGGGTGGGGGTGTTTCAGTTTCCGGGCCGGAGCCGGAGGCCGTGCATGCCGCCGTCGACGGCGAGGACGGTTCCGGTGGTGGAGCGGGCGTCGGGACCGGCCAGGTAGGCGATCGCCGCGGCCACCTCGTCGGCGGTGACCAGGCGGCCCATCGGCTGGCGGGCGGCCAGCGCGCGGCGCTCGGCCTCGGGGTCGGCCGCCGCCGACAGCAGCCGGCCGATCCACGGGGTGTCGGCGGTGCCCGGGGTGACGCAGTTGACGCGGATGCCCTCGCGCACGTGGTCGGCGGCCATGGCGAGCGTGAGCGACATCACCGCTCCCTTGCTCGCGCTGTAGAGGGCGCGTTGCGGCAGGCCGGCGGTCGCGGCGATCGAGCAGGTGTTGACGATCGACGCGTGCCCCGACGCGCGCAGGTACGGCAGCGCCGCCCGGGTCACCCGCACCATCCCGACCACGTTGACGTCGAGGACACGGGCCCATTCGCCGTCCGGGTTGTCCTCGACCGTGCCCTGCGCGCCGATGCCGGCGTTGTTGACCAGGACGTCCAGGCCGCCGAGCCGTTCCGCCGCCTCGGCGACGGCGGTGCGGACCGCCGCGTCGTCGGTGACGTCGGCGGTGACGCCGATGAACGGGTCGCCGGGCGGCGCGACGTCGAGGCAGGCCACCCGCCACCCGCGCGCGGCGAACGCGTGGGCGGTGGCCAGGCCGATGCCGGAGCCGCCTCCGGTGACGAGCGCCCTGAGCGTCATGACGTCACCACCGGCCTCTCCTGCCCGGCAGGTCCCACTCGCAGCAGCTTCACACCGCATCCCTCGATATGTACACAGCCATACATCGGATGTCTTGGTCGAGATGCTCATGTGTGCCGCGGGTTCGTGTCAATATTTAGGCACCAGGTAGCCCGATCTGTGATCTAGATATATGGCGAAATGTCCGGTTGATGCCATGGAATGCGGTCCGTGTATCCGATAACTGCTCGCACGGACCTCCGGTCGTGCGGTGGAAAACATCGGATGGCGAGCGTTGTTGCCTCCATGGTTCCGGTGTATGAACGGGACCGGAACGACGATCGTCGGAGGTCTCCGTGCATGTCCGTCGCCAGCGACGCTTGGCCCCCGCCCTGCGGGGACGTGGCCCTCGGGCCGGATGCGGCGAGGACCCGGCGGGCTACCGCTGCCGCGGCGTACGTCGTCGTCGCGGTCCACGAAGCAAGGTGGCAGCAGCCTCGGTGTCCCCCTGCGGGTTCTCTCCGTTGCCGTTGCGCGCAAGCAGGCCTCCTGCCAGCTCCCGTGTACGGCCGGCGCGTCGACATCGAGCCGGCCGTACGCCTCGGCCCAGGACCAGGTCGCGCCGCTGGGCAGCGGCAGGTGCTCCAGCTGGGTCCTGGCGAGCCCGTCCCACCCGGATATGACTTCCGCATGTTCGAACCCGCATGAGCGGAGGCTGTGGGGCTCTACCGCGCGGATCCCCACAGCCGCCGAGCCGGTCTGGGCGGAAGACCTTGATGCCGTTGTCGCCAGAACCGGAGCCTAGGTGGTCGCATCTCGGTCGCCGGGCTTCGGCTCCGCGCCGATGGGCAAACGGGGGGCGGCCCGCATGTCGGGGAAACCACGTCCGGGCGAGGCGAATGCCGTGATCAGCACGGTGAGCATGGGCAATCCGGCAGCGAGGACGGCGATCGGCGGCCATGGAACGACGAAGTCCGGACGAGGGGCGGGATCCCAGTCGAACGGGGCGGTCATAGGCCACACGAGCGTCAGGCCGATCAGGCATCCGGCGGCCACGCCCGGCACCGTTCCGCAGGCGGCGAGGAATGCCGTACGCGACGCGATGAGCCGGCGGGCCGACGAGCATGAGCGGGCGCCGACCCTCAGCAGCACGCGTCGCGACCGCGAACCGGACGGGGCCGGCCAGGTGGCGACCAGCGCGCCGCCGAGGGCGAGCAGGGCTGTCGCCGCGGCGAACGGGATCCATCCGGTCGGAGCCTGGAAACCCCGCTCAACGTAGACGGTCGCGTCGTCGCCGAGCCGGTCGGAGATCCGCTCCTGCTCGGCGGGCGACGTTCGATGGAGGGACGGGTCCACGATGAACTCGTCCGGCTCCGGCCGGAGGCCGAGGTTCTGGATGGCCTTCGCGGGCACGAAGACCCCCTCCACACCGGGGCCGGGTGCCTTGACGGTGATCGCCGGGAAGACCTTCCCCGTGAGCGACGAGCCGGTGACGGTGGGGGAGTACCGGAGCCCCACCGAGGTGGCGCCGATGTCGTCCGAAGTGATCATCACTGCCGTGCCCTCGTCGTACGGCGTGGCGGGGTCGGCCGTGAGGTAGCGGAGCAGAACCTGGTCACCGATGTGACTCCTGTAATCCCTGTACGGGCCGGGGACGTCGACATAGAGGAGACCGTTCGCCCGATAGCGGTCGATCAGCGGAACGGCGGGTAACTCCCGCTGGAGAGCGGCACGCGCGGCCGGGCCGCGCTCGGCGGTGAAGATCTTCACGCGGAGGGCGCCGGACCTGGCCTGCGGCACATATCCGGCTCTGTCCGTCGCCGTGACGCCGGAGGCGATGATCATCGTGGCGACGGTGACGGCGGTGCCCGTCATGGTGATCGCGACCCCGGCGGCGGTGCGGCCACGGCGATCGCTCAGGCGGTGGGTTGTCAGGCGAAGCGGTCCCGGCAGCCGCACGGTGTGCCGCTCGGCCGCCCGCAACAGCCATGGGACGAACGGGCCCAGTCCGAGTAGCAGGATCAGGCCGCCCAGCATGCCCGCCAGGGTGGTCATGACCGACCCGAAATCGTCATAGTGAACGTCTTCACGGGTAGCGAGCGCGGTGAGCGCGATCACCACCGTTCCGGCGACGCAGAGCCCTGCTCCCCGAGCCAGGTGGCGGCGGGAAACCGGCGACCGGCGGTCGCGAGGGGCCGAGCTCGCCGCCCACGCCACCGAGCCGCAGATGAACGCTAACGGGATGGCGAATATCACCGATAACACCCAGTCCGTCATGGTCATGTCCGTGATGGTAGTCAGTTGGACACCGGGCGGCCGGGTTCCCGGAGAGGTTCGTAGGAGGACGTGACGAGCTCGGTTTCGTACGCGTAGCAGGGCTCGAGCGTTCTCCGCTGCGGCTGCGGCTGCGGCTGCGGCTACGGCTACGGCCCGGCTGGCGCGCGGGCAATCATCCCGGAGCCGAGGCTCCCGCAGGAGGCGTGCTTTGGGGGTTGCATCCTGTACCCCGGTACGGGCTTACCGTCGGGCTGTAGGCCGCTCTGGCGAGAGACGGGCGGCGTGGCACCTGGAGGTCTCATGGAGTGGGCGCCGGCGGAATGCACTCTTCCGACCGAGGAGCGGCCGTTGCGGGTGGCGGAGTTCGACGAGCTGTTCGCCTTCGCTTTGTACGGCTTGGAGCGAGTGGGGCCGACTCATCTACGACTCATGCTGGACGGTGGGGCGCAGGTGGAGGAGACCGTACGTGACTTGACGGCTCGTGAGACGAGCTGCTGTTCGTTCTTCTCCTTCGGCCTGACGCCGGGGGTTGAGGGACTGGCCCTGGATATCGAGGTGCCGGCCGTGCATGCCCGGGTGCTGGATGGGCTGGCGGCTCGGGCGATGGCGGCGGCTCCCCAGGTGGCGTCGTGACTGCTGGGTGGTTACGTACCGGAGAGGTCGCCGAGGCGGCCGGGGTCAACGTTCAAACCCTGCGCTATTACCACCGGCGCGGGCTGCTGGAGGAGCCGCAGCGAAGCAATGGGGGGCACCGGCTGTATCCGCGGGAGACGGTGACCGTTCTTCGGGTGATCAAGGCGGCGCAACGGCTGGGCTTCACGCTGGACGAGGTCGCCGACCTGGTTGAGGCCGCTTCGCATCGTCACGGCCGCGACAGGGGTTTGCAGGTGAGGGCCACGGCCAAGCTCGCCGAGGTGGAACGGAAGATCGCCGACCTTGAGGCGATCCGTCAAACGCTGATCCAGGCGCTGGATGCCGGGTGCGATGACCTGGCGGCGTGCGCGGGCAGCCCGTGTTGTCCGTTGCCGTTCTCGGAGCTCGCGGGAGGGGAGCGGCATGTCGACGTCAAGTGATCGCGGTGGGTGTAGACGCCGTCATCGATCGCGTCATGAACAGCATCAAGATCGGGTAGCCCGGCACCAACACCACGACGAGTGCGGTGGCAGGAGGAGCCCCTGCCCGGACGGCCGCCGCCGCAATCACGATCGCGAACAGGACCAGGTGCTGTCTCCGCATTACTCCTCAGCTCCGATCAGGGGCTGTCCCTACCGCCCGCCTGCTTATCTGTGACCGGTTTGTCGGAGGGGGCCGACGGGGCGGGCGCCGCCTCCAGCTGCCGCTTCATCTGGGCGAGCTGCTCGTCGATGTCGCCTTGCGTGGAGATCTCCGCCAACTGTGTCTGCAGTTCGTCATGTCCGGCGAGCTGTGTGGCGTCCTCCAGGACGCCGGAGGCGAGGAGTTCGTCCAAGGCTCCGGCGCGGGCCTCCAGCTGAGCGGTTTTGTCTTGGGCGCGCTGGATGGCCAGTCCGATGTCTCCCATCTCCTCGGAGATGCCGGTGACGGATTCGCTGATCCGGGTCCGCGCCTCCGCCGCGGTGTAGCTCGCTTTGACCATCTCTTTGTGCGTACGGAACGCCTCCACCTTGGCCTGCAGTCGCTGGCTCGCCAGCGTGAGCCGTTCCTCCTCGGCCTGGAGCGAGGTGCGCTGGTTCTGCAGGTCGCTCAGCTGGGACAAGGCAGCCGCGCGACGGGTCAACGCCGTGCGAGCGATCTCCTCCCTCCCCGCGGACAGCGCCTGTTGCGCCTGCGCTTCCAGCTTGGTGGCGGAGTCCTGCATCTCGGTCAGCTGCAGCTCGACGCGCTTGCGACTTGTGGCCACGTCGGCCAGGCCCCGGCGAACCTTGTTCAACAGCTCCAGCTGTTGCGAGTAGGAGTAGTCGAGCATCTCCCGGGGATCTTCCGCGCTGTCCAGCGCTTTGTCCACCTTGGTACGAAACAGGGCCGCGATGCGGCGGGACAGACCCATCCCATTTCCCTCCTACGCGGATCGGCGGCTTCTCACCTGGCTTGTCGGCTACCGCTCGCCCCCGAGAAGAGGGCGACAAAGGTGCCGCTGCCGGCGCTCAGGCCGAGTGCCGCGACGACCACGCCCGCTTGGCCCAGGGGCCGACGAGCTCGCGGTAGGCGCAAGCCGTGACACCGACCTGCGAGCCCAGCGTTCTCTGCCCATTTATTCCTTTTCCTCACCTATGCTTCCTCGTCTGTGCGTGGGCGGCGTCCAGCCGAACGAGCATGTCCTCGACATTGGTCGACCCATCGGCAACCTCAGCGCTGCGACGATCTTCGCGACTCGCATCGCGTGCCGGAATCCGCCAGCACCTCCAGCTCATCCGGGTACGCCCGCGGCAGCGCCGAGGTGCTCATGCCCGCACGCCGCTGGGGCACGGTATGAGTCTCGCGACCGGCATTGCATCTTCCCTGGCCTGGTCGGAACGGCGAATCGCTCGCTTGCCGACGCGGTCGCGGCGGCCCTCTACGTACCTGATCCAGCCAAGGCCACCTGTGAACGATCACGTGATTGAGCTCCCGCTGCTTCTGGACGCGTGTCGAGGGGACCGTACGGTTGGAAGGCACTCACGACGTCAGCCGGGGGCGTATGCCCTCTTGGTTTCCGAGGCACTGGGGCATAGCTGATGGCCAACCCGATCGTTGTCGGCGCTGACGGCTCGCCGTCTGCGGCAGCCGCTGTGGAGTGGGCGGCTGACGAAGCGGTGCGCAAGGAGCTGCCGCTGAAAGTGGTGCACGCCGTCTATCACCTGCCGTACGTCGGAGCGACGCACGTGGTTCCCGGGCTGGAGGACGCCCTGACGCGCGCGGGCCGTCGGTTCCTCGAGGAGGCCGAACGGCTCGCGTGGGCCCGGCACCCCGATATGGACACATCTGTCGCACTGCTCGACGGGCCCCCCGGGCGCGTCCTGGCTGCTCAGTCCGCTCAGGCCTCCGAGCTTGTGGTCGGCGGCCGCGGCCGAGGCGGTTTCGTCGGGATGTTGCTCGGCTCGGTGAGCGCGTACGTCGCCGGCCACGCGGCCGCGCCTGTCGTCGTGGTGCGCCCTGACTACACGCCGATACGTGCTGAGGTGGTCGTCGGCATCGACGGATCGGCCGAGTGCGAGCCCGCGCTCGGCTACGCGTTCGAGCAGGCGCGGCTGCTGGGTTGCCCGCTACGTGCCGTGTACGGATGGCAGCTGCCTTCGGAGATCTCCAGCGGCTGGTTCGTCCGCGATTCCGAAGTCGTGCAGCGGATGCGGGATCGGCTCGTAATGGGCGCGCTCGCCACCTGGCGGGCGACGTACCCGGACGTACCCGCAGACGTCAAGGTGATCCACGATCATCCCGTCACGGCGCTGGTCGAGGCGTCCAGGGATGCGGCCCTGCTCGTGGTCGGCTCCCGTGGGCGCGGCGCGGTCGGCTCGGCGGTTCTCGGCTCCGTGAGCCGCGGCGTCCTGCACCACGCCCGGTGCCCTGTCGCGGTGGTGCGTCACCCACCCGCAGCGGACACCACGACTCCGGCGGTGCACTGACGGCACGAAACCGTCGAGTTGTACGAGGAGGGCAAGGACGTCCGACGCCATGGCGGGCGTTCGTTCAGGCGCCGCGCTGCCGGTGAGCGAGTACTGGGGGAGCTGATTGTGGGCAAGAGAATCGGGAATCACCAGCCGATATCTGGTTCCAGCTGTCGCGCGAACACTCCGATGGCCCTCTGGCGCGCGACGGCGTCACGAGCTTCTCCTGTGTGAGGAGGACGGGGTGTCCGCTGACCGTCATGATGCCGGCCCGCGTCTGGCCAAGCCCATCGTGGTCGGCGTGGACGGATCGGCACAAGCTCTACGCGCTGTGGACTGGGCCGCCGCCGAAGCCGGGCGCAGACGCCTGCCGTTGCGCATCGTGCACATCGCGGTCCGCTGGGAGTACAGCATCGCGATCCAGGAACCAGGCTTGGAGGCCCCACGGCCGCAGGCTGCGGGGCTGGAGGTCCTCGAGATCGCCGAGGAACGCGCCCGGACCTTCGCATCCGTCGATGTCAGTTGCCGGCTCGGCATCGGCCCCGTCCCCGCCACGCTCCTTCAGGAGACGGCCGACGCCGCCCTGCTGGTGCTGGGCCCGCATGGAACCGGAGCGTTTCCTCGACTACTGCTCGGCTCGGTGAGCCGCCAAGCGGCAGAACACGCCTCGTGCCCCGTCGTCATCGTGCCCCAGGAATCCGACACCCGACCCGGCCGATCGGGGATCATCGTCGGCATCGACGGCTCTGCCGCCTCCCTCGAGGCCGTGGGCTTCGCGTTCGAGGAGTCGTCCCTGCGCTCGGTCGGCCTGCGCGCCATCCACGCCTGGGATCACCCGGCTTACCCACCGGAGATGCGCGCCGCACGCTACGACACGACGGCGGTCGAACAGGAAGGTGCCAGGCTCCTCTCGGAGTCCCTGGCGGGATGGAAGGCCGAGTACCCCGACGTCCCAGTCGTCGAGCAGGTGGTCGAAGGCGCTCCTGTGCCGATTCTGGTCGACGCTTCCGGCAACGCGGAACTCCTCGTCGTCGGCGCCCGAGGGCGCGGCGGTTTCCCTGGGCTCCGCCTCGGCTCGATCAGCCATGCCGTCCTCCACCATGCAAAAGGGCCGGTGGCCGTCGTACGCGGTCCCCAGGCGACGTCGACCGCGGGAAAGTGATGATCAGCCGCTACCAGCGGTATCGGTGAAGATTTCGAACACTCCGAACTCCTTCGGCATCTCCCGCCACTGCGCGCCCGTCTTGAACCGCCAGATCACGCCCTCGAACTGCTGTCGCAGCCGCTCGGGGTACGGGCCGAACCCGCCGATTGGCAGGTAGGGCTCGATGAACTCCCACTCTTCGTCTGTCAGTTGGGCTCGCGTCACACAAGACGCCCTATCGGATCAGGCCTCGCTATCCGGGCGAATCCCGCAGATTGATCACAATCCGATACGCGCCCTAATGCTCGCCGCTGCCAGTGGATCTCTATGCTCCTAGCATGGACACGGCGGAGACCGTCCCCGACACCTGGCGGCCTGGGCGGGCGGTGGCGATCGTGCCTACGCTCGTCGCGGCCCTGGCGACCGTATGGGCAACGAGCGTTCCAGGTTGGTACCTGATGTGGCTGGCGTTGATCGCCAATGTCTGGGTCTTCATCGGTCTCATATGGCTGCTCACGTTGGGCCGCATGCTGTTCAGACGTGAACCTTTAGCGCGGTTGCGTCGCGAATGGCCGGTGTGGTCACTGCCGCCCCTGATCGTGCTGCTTGTTTGCGGCCTGCTCTACGTGGGTGCGCCCCTGGAGGCGCGCTTCGCCCTGTCACGCCCCGCCCTCGACGGCCGCGCCCAGGCCATCTCACACGGCACTCCACTGCCCGCAGACGACGAATGGATAGGACTGTTCCCGGTCGAACGGGCCGAGAGGATCCCTGGCGGAGTGCGCTTCGCCATCGACGGCACCGGGTTTCTCGGTACCACCGGATTCGCCTGGAGCCCTGAAGGCGAGCCGCCTGAGCCCGAGGGCGAGGACCTCTACGAACACTGGCACGGCCCCTGGTACCTCTGGAGCGAGTCCGACTAGGTACTCCAGTGGCACATATCGATCTTTGAGTCGTTGTCGCTGGTAGTGAGATCGACGGGCCTGAGCTTGATGCCGCCGTCGCCACCGAGACCAGTGGTGGATGTGGCATTTGCCCAGACTTGGCCGGGTCAGCAGTGCGAACAGGCGGCGGATCTCGTTGGCGGAGATCGGAATGGCGGGCGGGATCGGGGGCGGCGTCGGGTTCATCTATATTTCGCGGTCGAGAGCAGCCGCGACCTGTCGCGAACCGTCGGCTGAGCTGAACGCCACCGCGAGGAAGCCGGGGTCGCCGCCGGTGATGACCCCACCCGCATCTTGAAGATCGAATCCCATACTCGAAATCATTCCGGTGGGTTGCCCTTTCCTACCTGGACGTCATAGGCCTCCGCCTGCGCCGTGTAGAGCTCCGAGTAGCGGCCGCCTGATTCGAGCAGGTCTTCGTGGCTGCCCGACTCGATGATCCCTCCGTTTGCGATGACGAGCACGTGGTCGGTCATGCTCACCGTTGAGAATCGGTGCGATACGAGAACGGTGACCGCGCCTGTTCGAGCGGCGGCTTCGCGTGCGTGGTGCGCGAAGTTCTCGAACAGGTCGTGTTCGGCCTGGGGGTCGAGCGCTGCCGTGGGTTCGTCGAGAATGAGCAGCAGTGGTGCGGTGCGCATCATCCCGCGCGCGAGAGCGAGCCGCTGCCATTGTCCTCCGGACAGGCCGACGCCGCCGAAGATCGTGCCGAGCTGGGTGTCAAGGCCGTCGGGCAGTTTGCCGACAAGCTTCGCCGCGCCCGCGGCTTCAATCGCGCGGGTGATCGCGTGTGTGTCATCGAGCGCCGAGAGGTCACCCACGCCGATGGACTCCCGTACGGGCAGTTGCAAGCGGGCGAAGTCCTGGAACACGCCGCACGACGCGGCCGCCCACGACCGCGGATCGAGGTCGTTCAACGGCTGCCCGTCGGCGAGAATCCGCCCGGATGTGGGCTGGTAGAGACCTGTCAGGAGTTTCACGAGCGTTGACTTGCCCGCGCCGTTGATGCCGACCAGTCCGACGACCGATCCGGCGGGCAGATGCGTGCTGAGCGAACGCAGCACCGGCGCGTCGCCCTCGGCGTAGCCGAACGTGACGTTCTCCAGCGTGATGCCGTCGGCGAGCCGTTCGGGCGCGCGCGTCGCGATGTCATCGAACGTCGACACATAGTCGCGTAACCAGAGGTAGTGGACCGCGGCGCGTCCGGCCTCGGCTGCTCTGCCGTAGTTGTCGCGCAACGCCCACAGCTGCAGGCGCAACTGGGCGGCCAGGGAAACGACGAGCACCAGCGCACCCGTCCCGATCCGCCCCGCGATCACCTCGTTGGCGACCAGCGCCAACCCGCCGGCCAGGCCGAGCAGGTAGCACAGCCAGCCCCCCGCCTCCAGGAGGGCGCCGCGGATCAGCGCCTTGCGTTGGGCGCCGGTGACCTCACGCCACAGCCGGGAGGCCCGGGCCGACAGTTCGGGCCCTGACTCGCTGATCCGGATTTCCTTGGCGGCGTCCTGGTCGAGACACAGGCTGTGCAGGTTCGATTCGAGCCGGGTCGTCTCGGCGCACGCGTCATTGACCCGGCGCAGTGCGGACTGTCCGCGACTTGCGAGCAGCAGCAGCGGAAGCGTGGTCAGCCCGAGCAGCAGCAGGGCCGGGTGCACGAGTACGAGCAGCCAGACGTTCAGGCCGATCATCAGCACGCAGGTGCCGGTTTCCGCGATCGACCAGCCGTAGGAGGCCAGCGCCGCGCTGCCCTTGGCGGCGAGATAGACGCGGTTGAGGTAGTCGGCGCGCTCGAGGTGCTCGATCGTGGGGACGCGCGCCACGTAGCCGAGGACCTCCTGCGACAGTTCCACCTCGACCTTCTGCACGAGGTTCACGCGTAGGTGCGCCGCGACGCGGGTGGCGATGGTAGATGCGGCATGCGCGAACGCGACGACGATCACCGGAACGATCAGCCAGGTCAGGCCGGGGTCGTGGGCATGCCGGCGCAGTCCGTCGATGACCCAACGCTGGCTCTGGGCCACGCCCGCGCTGCCGAACGCCACACCGAAGAACACCACCGCGGTGACGATCGATCCTGCCCGGCTGACCTGCCATGACAGCCCGGCGAGATGGCGGATCAGCGCGATGGTCTGCCTTGTCCGGCGAATCATGCCTCTGCCTTCGCGAATCGTGCGGCCTGCAAGCGGAACAGCGCGGCGTAGCTGCCGTCCGCGTCCATCAGCTGCTCGTGTGTGCCGGACTCGGTGATCCGGCCGCCGTCGAGCACGACGATCCGATCCGCGCCGCGGACGTTGGACAGCCGATGGGAGATCAGGACGATCGACGCCCCGCCGGCCCCGGCGGTCACCCGGTCGTTGAACTCCTGCTCTGCTTCGACGTCGAGATGGGCGGTCGGCTCATCGAGGACGAGCACGTCACGTGCGTGAGCCGCGGCGAACAACGCACGGGCGATCGCCAGCTTCTGCCATTGCCCGCCGGACAGGTCGACGCCGTGCTCACCGCCGTGCCACAGCGCGGTGTCGATCCCATCGGGCAGTTCGGCGATGAACTGCTCGGCGCCGGCCGCCGCGATCGCGCCGTTGATGCCGGCGACGTCGCTGAGGTGTTCGGGTGCCGAGAAGGCCACGTTGTCGGCGACGGTCGTCCCGTAGTGGACGAAGTCCTGGAACAGTGCGGTCATCCGGGCACGCCACGCCTGGAGGTCGAGCTCACGAAGGTCGGCACCGTCGATCGTGATGCGCCCGGAATCGGGATGGTAGAGCCCGGCCAGCAGTTTCATCAGGGTCGTCTTGCCCGCGCCGTTGATGCCGACGACGGCCAGCGTCTCGCCGGGCGAAACCTCCAACGAGAGGTCGTCCAGAACGGGGCGGTCGGCTCCCCGGTAGGTGAAGGTGACGTTCTCGAAGCGCACGTGTGGCGGTCGACCGGTCGAGGCAGGGCAGCTGGAGTCGCGTGCCGGCGGCAGGTGCCGGGAGGTGACCCGATCGAGAGCGCGTACGGTCGCCACGCCGTAGTCGATGTCGAACGCCTCCTGACCGAGCCAGGACAGGCCCATGACGGCCCAGGCGGCGACCATGCAGCGCGCCACCGTCGCAGGGCTCTGCCCCGAAGCGCCGAGCACGATCAATGTGACGGCGGCGCTGGCGGCCGCGATGGTGAACGTCAGGCCTTGACGCCGCAGCACAAACGTACGGACCTCCCACAACGGACGATGCGCCGTGAGCTGCGCGTCTCGAAAACGGGTGAGCAGCCAATCCGCCAGCCCGAACAACCGCACGTCCTTGGCCGGTGCGGCCTCGCCGAGCAGCCCGGCGAAGTACTGCGCCTTGCGGTGCTCGCTCATCCGGACGTCGCTCATGGCCGACATCCACATCCACTGCCGGCGGGTGAGCATCCGCATCAGCAGAGACAGCACGAGCAGGCCGGCCGCGAGCAGCGGGAAGCGCATGGCGATGACCGCGGCCGCCGCCAGCCCGGCGACGACCTGGAAGAGGAGCGTCAGCTGGCCGACCGCCGCGTTGCCGGGAGATCGGGTCCGCCAGCCGAGTCCGAGGTCGCAGGCACGCTCGACGTCGTCACGGAACTCCGCATCGTCGAGGTGGCCGATTCCCTCCGGCGCCAGGGCGATCTCGCGCACCATTGAGCGCACCGCTCCGTCCACGCGACGCGCCGCGACGGCGGAGGGCAGCGCCAGCACGACCTGAGCTATGCGGTCGATCAGGACAATCCCCACCAACACCAGGAGCGGTCCCAGCACAGTGAACCGATGAGCGGATCCGACCGTCCCGACCAGCCAACCCGTCGAGACGGCGCTCAACGCGGTCGTCGCCACGCTGACCGCTTGCGGAGCGACCAGCGCCGCGATCGTCCCGCCGCCCGCGTGCCGCAACAATCGCAGCAGCTTGACCCGCTCGGCGGCCATTTCGCGAAGTGCGGACGGGCGGAAGGCGCCGAGCACGAATCGCGGATCAACCGGGCCGTCCGTCGCCATTGTGTTCTCGTTCGCCACGGCGGTTCTCCCATGGGTGGCCGATTCCACCGCCACCCCTTCAAGACCCATCGGACGGGTCGTGTCGTTGACCGAGTTCGCGGCGCCCAACGACGATCGCCCAGAATTCGTCCTGATCGACATGCGACCAGAAGCCGGTCACCAGCAAGATCAGATCTGATCTGATCAAATCAGAGGTCTGGGGTCAACGGACTTTCCGGGCGCCGCCCGTACGATGACAACTACGGTGCGACCTGAGAGCGGGCGACAGCCAGGGTGAGCGCGGTGACGTGCTCGGCGAGCGCCGTGACCAGCGCGGGCGGACTGCGGACGGTGAACGGCCAGGGCAGACCGGCGAGGATGCGCGCCATGGCCGGCAGGTTCTCCGCGCCGCTGACCAGGAGCACGCCGCCGCCGGGGCAGGCGTGCAGGTCGCCGAAGGTGGCCGGCAGCTGGTCGCGGGCGGTCCGCAGGTCGGTGTCGAGCCACACCTCGGTGCGGTGGGTCCAGGCGCCGAGCGTCAACGTGCGCAGCACGTGGGCGACGGGGTCGAAACCTTCGGGCGGAGTGAACCGGCCGAGCAGTTCGGTGGCCCCGCTGATCCTGTCCAGGCGGTACATGCGGATGGCGGCGCGGAGATGGTCGTGTCCGACCAGGTACCAGCGGCGTGCGTGCACGACGAGCCCGTACGGGTCCACCTCGCGTGCGCCGCGGGTGTGCTCGATCCGGACGGTGTGGCGGGCGTGGACGGCCGCGGCCAGCGTCAGCGCCAGGTGTGGTTCGGGGGTCAGCGGACCTGCCGTCGCCGAAGTGGCGGCGACCAACGCGGTGACGCGCCGGCGCAGCGACGCGGGCAGGACGCGGTTGAGCTTGACCAGCGCCCGGTCGGCCGGGCCGGGCTCGCCCGCCCGCTGATCCTTGCCGCTGGCCAGCGCGACCGCGACGGCGACCGCTTCGTCGTCGGTGAGCATCAGGGGTGGCAGGCGTACGCCGTAGGCCAGCCGGTAGCCGCCGTAGCGTCCGCGGACAGACTCGACGGGGATGTCCATGTCGCGCAGGGCGGTGATGTAGCGGCGGACGGCGCGGGCGTCGACGTCCAGGCGCCGGGCCAGTTCATCGGCGGGCACCAGGCCGCGCTCTTGCAGGATCTCCAGCAGTGCCAGGACGCGGGTCACGGGACGGGACACGGCCGCGATCCTAATGAGGGCAGAAAGCGTCCACAATCCTCCCTAGCCTTGCGCCGGTAAGAGATCGATTGAAAGGAGTCGACCCGATGTCGACCATCGTCCTTGTCGGCGGTTCGTTCCTCGGCGCATGGGCCTGGGAGCGCGTCACGCCGCTGCTGACCGCGTACGGGCACCAGGTGCACCCGCTGACACTCACCGGCTTCGGCGACCGCACGCATCTGGGCTCGCCGGACACGACGCTCACCACGCATGCCCGCGACATCACGGCCGCGATCGAGTACGCCGGGTTGCGCGAGGTGGTGCTCGTGGCGCACTCCTACGGCGGAGCCCCGGCCACGATCGCCGCCAACACGATTCCCGAACGAATCTCCCACGTGGTCTACCTCGCCGCGCTGCTGCCCGAGCCGGGCAAGAGCCTGTTCGACAGCACGCCCGCGCCCATCGTCGAAGCGATCATGGAAACCGTCCGGGGCGGGCGGATCCCGATGATGAGTGACGAGGTCATCGACGCCAACTTCGGCGCGCACGGGCTCACCTCCGAGGACCGGGCCTGGCTGCGGGCACGCGGCGCCGGCCAGCCCATCGGCACCTACCAGGACCCGGCGCCGGCCGACCTGCGCGCCGCGCAGGGGCTGCCCCGCACCTACATCGCATGCGCGGCCGATCCGGGCGGCCCACCCCGCCTGCCGGGCCTGGAAGTGATCACGCTGGACGCCGGGCACTGGCCGATGATCACTGAACCGGAGCTGCTGGCCCGGGCGCTGGACGAGGTGGCCCGGTCATGATGCGCCCGTACCTGGTTCAGATTCCGCAAGAGACCCTGGACGACCTGGCCGCCCGGCTGGCCGCGACCCGCTTCACCCGCCCGCTGCCCGGCCGCGACCTCGGCGTGCCCGCCGACCGCGTCCGGCGCCTGGTCGAGTACTGGCGCGACGGCTACGACTGGCGCGCCTGGGAGCGGCGGATCAACGTTTATCCGCAGTTCATGACCGAGATCGACGGGCTTGACGTGCACTTCCTGCACATCCGTTCGGCCCGACCGGACGCCCTGCCGCTCATTCTCACCCACGGCTGGCCCATGTCGGTCGTGGAGTTCCTTCCGCTGATCGACCGGTTGAGCGACGCCTTCCACCTCGTCATCCCCTCAGTGCCCGGCTTCGGGTTCTCCGGCGTACCGCGTGAGCCGGGCTGGAACCGCCACCGCGTCGCCGCGGCGTGGGCGGAGCTGATGCGCCGGCTCGGTTACGAGCGTTACGGCGCGCACGGCAACGACGTCGGCTCCATGATCTCCATCGAGCTCGGACGCCTGGACCCGCACCGCGTCGTCGGGGTGCACGTCACCCAGATCTTCTCCCTGCCCTCCGCCGATCCGGCGGAGCGCGCCCTGCTGGGACCGGACGACCGGGCGAAACTGGCCGCCCTGGAACGCTTCATGACCGGCCGGAGCGCCTACCTCAGCCTCCAGTCCACCCAGCCCCAGACCCTCGCGCACGCGCTCGCCGACTCCCCGGCCGGCCAGCTGGCCTGGAACCTGCAGCTGTTCGGTGACGCGGTGAGCGACGACTACATCCTCACCAACGCCGCCATCTACTGGCTGACCGACGCTGCTGGCAGCTCGGCCCTGATCGGCTATCACGGCAACAGGCCGCCTGCCGGGCCGTCATCGTTCCCGCTGGGCCTCGCCTGCTTCGCCGACGACTTCTTCCCCTCCATCCGCCCGCTCGCCGAACGCGACCACAGCGCCATCGTGCACTGGAACACCTACGACAAGGGCGGACACCATGCCGCGCAAGAGGAACCCCAGCTTCTCGCCGACGACCTTCGCACGTTCTTCACCGCCACACCCGAAGTCACCACTCGGTGACGAAAAGCCGACACGAGTGGTGACCGCAAGCCTCACTCCCTAACCCAGGTCGTCCCACTCCTGGAGTAGGTGGGCCGTGGCCGCCGCAGGGGCCGTGAACGACCAGCGGCCCGGCGGCAGGTTCAGGGCGCAGCCCCCGTCGGCCAGCCTGGTGGTCGGCAGCTGCTCGCTGAGGCCCATGAGGAAGGTGCCGTTGACGGCCATCCCGTCCCACGCGCCGCGCACGGGCAGCACCGCGCGGGCGGTCACGCCCTCCGGGACGGCGAACGTGAACTGGACCCCGTCGGGCCCGGCCCGCCAGCCCGACTCGACGGTCCCCGACGCGCTCTCGTAGCGGGCGTGCGCCTGGCGCAGCAGCGGGACGGGGCCGGGACGCAGCAGCAGCTCGCCGAAGCCGCCACCCGTCCCGCGCGGGTCGTCGCCCAGGCCCGCCACGTGCCGGAACAGCCAGTCGCCCACGCAGCCGTAGGCGTAGTGGTTGAAGGAGTTCATGGACGGTGTCTGCAGGCCGTGCCGGTGGTGCCAGGCGTCCCAGCGCTCCCACATGGTCGTCGCCCCGGCGCGGAGCTGGTAGCGCCAGGACGGATAACCTTCTTGGTTGAAGATCCGGCACGCCAGGTCGTGGTGGCCGGTCTCCGACAGCACGGGCAGCAGCAGGGGGGTGCCGACGAAGCCCGTCATGAGCCGGTGCCCGTCGGCGCGGACCAGCTCGGCCAGCGCCTGCGCCGACGCGGCCCGGTCCTCGGGCGGGACCAGGTCCCAGGCGAGGGCGACGGCGTAGCCGGTCTGCGTCTCGGTGTGCAGCCTCGGCCCGTTGAGGAAGGCCCGCTGGAAGGCGCCCGACACGCGGGTGAACGCCTCGCCGTACTCCGGCGCGTGCGGCTCGCCGAGCACGTCGGCCACGTGCGCGACCAGGCGGAGGCTGCGGGCGAGGGCGGCGGTGGCGATGAGGCTCTTGGGCGTCTCGACCGTGCCGGGGGCCAGCCAGTCGCCCAGGGCCCGGCCCGGTCTGATGTCGTCCTCGGCCTGGGCCAGGCAGTAGTCGGCCCACCGCCGCATCGGGTCGTACGCGCGGCGCAGCGTGCGGTCGTCGCCGTAGCGCCGCCACAGCAGCCACGGCACCTCGACCAGCGCGTCGGACCACACGGGGGAGTCGTATCCGTACTCGGGCAGGACCGGCGCGACATGCGGGACCGCGCCGTCGGCCCGCTGCCCGTCGATCAGCGTCGTCACCCAGCCGGACAGGAACGCCTGCGTGTGCCGCAGGAAGCTGAGCGTCGAGCCGAACACCGAGATGTCGGCCGTCCAGCCGGTCCGCTCGTCGCGCTGCGGGCAGTCGGTCGGCACGCTCACCAGATTGCCGTCCGCCGACGCGCCGATGTTGGCGACGAGTTGCCGTACGGCGGGATCGCTCACGGTCAGCGAGCCGGTGACGGCGAGTGCGGAGGACAGCAGCACCGCCTCCAGGTCGTCCGGCGTCAGCGCGCCCGGCCAGCCGGTGACCTCCGCGTAGCGGAACCCGTGCAGGGTGAACGCGGGCTCCACGACGTGCGATCCGGGGCCGAGGACGAACTCGTCACGCTGGTCCGCGGTGCGCAGGTTGTCGGTGTAGAGCCGCCCGGTCGCGGTCAGCTCCTCCCCGTGCCGCACCACGATCCGTACCGGGCCCGGCGCGTCGACGCGCAACCGTACGCGCCCGACGACGTTCCGCCCGAAGTCGGCCACCTGGACGCCCGGCGCGGGTTCGGTCACGGACACGGCGGGCGCCGTGCCGATCACCCGTACCGGGGGCGCGGGGTCGGCCTCCACCAGGATCTCCGAGGCGGCCGTCGTCTCGGCGGGTCCGGCCTGCGGGGAAGGGGCCTGGACGGTCTCGCCCATCACCAGGTCGGCGCGCGGGCGGCCGAGATCCCGCCAGGTCCAGGCCGCGTCCGTGGCGAACACGCGGCGGACCCCGTCGTCGTCCCGCACGAGCACCTGGGCGCTGGCGGCGGGCCGGTCGCCGTAGCGGCGCGGACCTCCGCCGGCGATGTGACCCGCGTACCAGCCGGGAGCGAGCCACAGCTCCAGCTCGTTCTCGCCGGGTACGAGCAACTCCGTGAGCTCCAGCAGCCGATAGCGCGTCCGGTGGCCGTAGTCGGTCCAGCCAGGGGCCAGCTCCTCCTCGCCCAGCCGTACTCCGTTGAGCAGCGCCCGGTAGACGCCCAGCGCGGTGGCGGCCAGCCAGGCGCGCCCGGGAGTGGGACTCCATGTGAACGACCCGCGCAGGCTCACCGCCGCCTGAGGGTCGCCCGCCAGCCAGGGGGCGTCCCACTCACCGCGCGCCCGCAGGCCCGTGGTGAACGCGCCGGTCGCGTACCCTTCCACACTCCACGTGTACGGCGTCAGCGGCGCCAGCCACTCATCCGGCACGTCCACGCCGTGCGATCCGGCAGGCACGGACGACCGCCCCACCTCGCGCCCGTCCGAGGACACCACCACGGTGGCATCCTTGGACAGCCGGGCGTCCCACGACAGCCGGGGCGACGGCTCGTCCACGCCCACCGGATCCGCCAGACCGCACGTCAGGCCCGCCCGTGAACCGGACGGGGCCGAACGGATGAACGGCGCCTGCGCGCCTGAGACCTGCACTCCGAGCACCCCCGAATCCCGGTTCACGCATCGAGCCCGGTGGTGAAGGCGTTGTGCAGACCGTCGACGTCGACGCCGAACAGGCTCGGCGCCATCACGTTGATCAGCAGCACGAAGCACGCGTCCTGCTCCGGGTACATCCACCACTGGCACCCCGAGGCGCCGCCGTGCCCGTACAGCCGCCGGTCGAGCAGCCCGGGAGCCGAGTGGCGCAGGTTCCAGGTGAGGCCCCAGTCCTGCCCGGCGTTGACCGGGTCGGGCTGCAGCTTGACCAGGCCCGTCGTCTGCGGGGTCGTCATGGCGGCCAGGGTGGTCGGGTGGATCAGCTTGCGGTCGCCGCGCAGCAGCGCCCCGCCCAGCGCCAGGAGGTCCTCGGCGCGGGAGAACAGCGCCCCCGCCGGGTGGCGGAGCCGTACGAACTTGTCGAAGTCGAAGCCGGGCCCGAGCAGTTCGAGGCCGTGGACCTCGGCCGCGTCGCACGCCGGGTCGAACGTGATCCGCCCGCCGCCCGGCACCAGCGTGTTCAGGTCGGAGTCGATCACGTCGGCCACGTCGCGGCCCGTGACGTCGCGGACCATCTCCGCGATCCCGGCGAAGGCCAGGTTGGAGTACTGGCTGAGCGTGCCTGCCTCGAACATCGACGGCGCGGTGACGAGGTGCTCCAGCAGGTCGTCGGGCGTGAGCGTCTGTTCGGCGATGCCGCTGGTGTGGGTGAGCAGGTGCCAGAGCGTCACGTCGGGCCGCGCGAAGTTCGGCAGTACGTCCCGCAGCGGGCGGCGCAGCGACAGCAGCCCGCGCTCGACCTGGCGCAGGGCGACCAGCCCCGTCAGCGGCTTGGTCACCGAGAACAGCGCGAAGTGGTCCTCGGTCCTGGTCTCGCGGCCGTCGTGCTCGCCGAACGCCTCCAGCACCTGGATCCCGTCGGAGGTGGCGGCGCCGAACACCGCGCACGGCAGCCGCCCCTCCTTGATCTCGCGCCTGACCCAGTCGAGCGCGATTTCGTGAGTGGTCATCCCTTGAGTGCACCTTCCGTAAGGCCGGCCAGGACGCGCTTCTGCGCGACGACGTACACCGCCACGAGGGGCAGCGTGGTGAGCAGGACGTGGGCGAAGACGAGGTTCCAGTTCAGGCTCTGCAAGGTGCCGGAGGCGAACTGGAACAGGCTCAGCGGCAGCGTGGCGTTCGCACTGCCCTGGAGCAGGAAGAGCGCGAAGAAGAAGTCGTTCCAGACGTTGATGATCAGGATCACGCCGCCGACGAACAGCACCGGCCGCAGCAGGGGCAGCAGGATGCGGACGAAGACCTGCGGGCGGGAGGCGCCGTCGATGGCGGCGGCGTCCTCCAGGTCGCGGGGGAACGCCCGGACGAATCCCGTCGCCAGGAAGATCACGATGCCCAGGCGGCAGCCGGTCATCGCCAGCACGTAGCCGAGCGAGCCGCCGTCCAGCGACAGGGCGCGCAGCAGGTAGACGGTCGGGATGATCGACGGCGGCAGCAGGATCGACAGCCCCATCACGAAGTAGGCCGCCTGCAGCCACCGCGACCGGCTGCGCCCGAACGCCCACGCCGCCGCCGCGCCGAGGAACACCACGGCCACCACGATCGGCACGGTCACCTTGAGGCTGTTGACCAGCCCCGTCAGGTAGCCGCCCCGGTCGAGCACGATGCCGTAGTTCTCGGCGATCGCCCACGTCCTGGGCAGGCCGAGGCCCAGCTCGGCGGCCTCGCCCGCGGGTTTGAACGAGTTGACGACCACGAGCCAGATGGGCACGAGCACCCACGGGATCGCGAAGAGCGTCAGCGCCGTGTACTTGAGGACCGCTCTCATCCCGCCACCTCCCTGCGCCGCAGCCACCAGACGAGGGGCACGGCGGTGGCGATCACCAGCAGCGTCACGGTGAACCCCAGCGCGCTGGCGGAGCCGAAGAAGCCCTGCCCCCACTGCTGGCGCATCACCACGTTCAGGGCCCGCGTGTGGTCGCCGGGCCCGCCGCCGGTGGTGGCGGCGATCACGTCGTACGCGCTGAGCGCGCCCACCAGCGTGACCGCCACGTTGAAGGTCAGCGCCGGGGCGAGCATCGGGAACACCACCCGCCGGAACCGGGTCCACGGCCCGGCCCCGTCGACGGTCGCCGACTCCAGCAGCGACTTCGGGATGGAGTTGAGGCCCGCGATGTAGACGAGGGTGATCAGCCCGCTCCACTTCCACGCGTCGATGAACGCGACCACCGCCAGCGCGGTGGACGGTTCGCCCAGCCACGCCCACTCGATGCCGAGGAAGGAGTTGACCGCCCCGTCGGGGGCGAGCAGCCCGCGCCAGATGTATCCGGCGGCCAGCGGCGAGATGAGCGTCGGCAGGAAGAACGCCGAGCGGAAGACGGTGTTGATCCGGCTGGTCCGCTGGAGGGCCAGGGCCAGCGAGAGGCTGACCGTGTTCTGGATCGCCATGCACAGGATCGCGTACAGCACGGTCACGGTGACCGCGTTGGCCAGCAGGTCCTGGTCGATCAGCGTGCGGAAGTTCTCCAGCCCGTTCCAGGTGATCTCGGCTCGGAAGCTCGTCCAGGAGGAGAACGCGAACCGGACGTTGAGCAGGAACGGGGCGAGGAAGAAGACCGTGACCAGCACGATCGCGGGCAGTGCCCAGGGCAGCCAGGCCGCCCTGTTCCGCATCACCATCCGGGCATCCCTGCCGCCTTGGCCGCCTGCTCGACCTGGCCCTGTAGCTGGGTCGCCGCCTTCTGCGGATCCTTCTGCCCGGCGATCAGCTCGGACATGAGCTGGGCCAGCCCGCCCATGCCGGGGATGTCGGAGTTGAAGGCGATGACCGCGCCGGTGTCGTACGCCTTCTTGACGTCCTGCAGCACGGACGAGACGCCCTGCGGGTTGGGCACGTCCTTGAACACGGGGAAGGTCTTGGACGCGTTGATGTACTCGGCGTAGGCCGGCCCGGTCATGAAGCGCACGAAGTCGAGCGACGCCTTCTCCCGCGCCGCGTCACCGGTCTTGGGCAGGTAGAACGTGCCGATCGGGCCGGGCGCGTAGGTCACGAGCGGCTTGTCGCTCGACAGGCCGACGAAGCCGACGGACTCGTCGACGGTCTTCTGGTCGCCGCCCGCGGCCGCGAGGAGGGCCGGGAGCATGTCGGAGTGCTGGGCGACCATGGCGGCCTTGCCGGTCACGAGGGCCTTCATGGAGTCCTCGAACTTGGCGGTGACGATGTCCTTGTTGAAGCAGCCGTCGGCCTGCAGCTTGGCGTAGGCGGTCAGGCCGGAGACGAAGGGCGAGCCCGCGTCGGCCAGCGTGCTGCTGTGGCCCGCGATGGCCTTGCCGTACGCGTTGGACTGGTTGGCGCCGGCCAGGTAGAGGATGGGCAGGATCTGCACCGGCCAGATCGACCCGCCCGACTCGAAGACCGGCGTGACCCCGGCGGCCTTGAGCTTGGGGCAGGTGGCGGCGAGCTCGGCGAAGTTCGTGGGCGGGGTCAGCCCGGCCGCGGTGAAGACCTTCTTGTTGTAGTAGAGGCCGAAGACCTGGGGGAAGCCGGTGATGGCGGCGTAGACCTTGCCGTTGACGGCCCCGGCGCTCTGGTAGAGGTCGCCGGACCTGGCGATGTACGCCTCGCCGGTCAGGTCGCGCAGGTTCTCGGCCGGGTTGAGGGCGAGCAGGCCGCTCACCGTCGCGTGGTACTCCAGGATGTCCGGGCGGTCGCCGGTGGCCCACTTGGTCTGGGTGGTGTCCTCGAAGCCGTCGGACGGGATCGATATGAGCTCGATCTTGTGGCCGGACTGCTTCTCGAACTTCTTGTACATCTCAAGCAGCGGCGCCGGGTCCGCGCTGTTGTGCCAAAGGGTCAGCTTCACCTGACCGGTGCCCTCCGGGGCGGACGACCCGCAGCCGGAGAGGGACAGGGCGAGGACGGCGCCGATCGCCGAGCCGAGCAGACGAGATGGTGCTCTCACGCCCGTGCTCCTGTTCATGTGAGGGGGTATTGTGTAGAACGTTCTCCATTGTTAGGGCACGAGAGAATCGCCCGTCAAGAGGTAGACCTGAGGATCAGTGACGGGCTAGCCTCCCTCTTCAGAAAAGCGTGTAGTTCGTTCTACGAAAACTCGATGAAGGACGGCGTGTGACGAGCGGACGGGTGACGATCGCCGATGTGGCCAGGCGGGCCGGGGTTTCCACGGCCGCCGTGTCCAAGGTGGTGCGCGGTGCCTACGGCGTGAGCGCGGAGATGCAGGCCAAGGTGACGCAGGCCATCGACGAGCTGGGCTACCGCCCGCACGCCGCGGCCCGCGCCCTGCGCGGACGCACCTACACCCTCGGCGTCATGCTCTCGGACACCCGCAACCCGTTCTTCCCCGACATCATCGAGGGCGTCACCGGCCGGCTGGGCGACACCGAGTACCAGGTGCTGCTCGGACCTGGCGGGATCGAGCCCAAGACGCAGGCCAGGATGACCGACGCCATGATCGACCGGAGCATGGACGGGCTCATCCTGATCTCGCCGGTCATGACGGACGCCGAACTCGCCGCCATCGCGACGGCCATCCCGGTCGTCGTGGTGGGTCGGCACGGCGGCGCCGCGGCCTACGACGCGGTCGTCGACGACGACGTGATGGGGGCGGGGCTCGTGGTCGACCACCTGGTCGGGCTCGGGCACACCCGGATCGCGCACATCACCCACCTGGAGCGGGCCCGCGCCCAGGGACTGCCGCACACGGTGCGCGCCGAAGGCTACCGCCAGGCGATGCGCGCCCACGGACTCGCCGACGACGTGCTGGCCACCTCCTTCACCGAGGAGGGCGGCTTCGAGGGCGCGCGGGAACTGCTCGCGCGCGACGACCGGCCCACCGCGATCTTCGCCGGGGCCGACATCGCGGCGCTCGGCGTGCTGCGCGCCGCCGACGAGGCGGGCCTGTCGGTGCCGGAGGACCTCTCCGTCGCCGGATACGACAACATCGGCATCGCCTCGCTCAAGCGCATCTCGCTCACCAGCGTCGACCAGGACGGGCACGTGATCGGGGCGACCGCCGCGCAACTGCTCGTCGAACGCATCGAGGGACGCTCACGATCGGTGACGTCGTCGGTGTCGCCCACGCTGATCGTCCGCGGAACCACCGGACCGCCTCGCCCCTGAGAAGCGACCGCACGTCGGGGGACTGTCGCGGACCACATATTGAAACGATTCAATGGAAGGACCCCCCACGTGAGACGACTCGCTCTCCTCGCGCTCCTCCTCCCGCTGGTCGCGCCCGCGCAACCGGCCTTCGCCCAGGCGGCCGCTCTGTCCTGCCCGGTCAGGGTCGACCCCGCCGCGTTCGCCTCCGAGGCCCGCCTGAGCACCCTGGCCCAGCGGCAGGAGGCGTTCGGCCCCAGGCCGACCGGCTCCGCCGCGCACGCCGACTACGTCGACTGGCTGGAGGACGAGATGGCGGCCATCCCCGGCCTCCAGTTCTCCTCCCTGCCCTACGCCATCGACCGCTGGGACAACCTCGGCACCGGCCTGACCGTCGGCGGTACGGCCGTGCAGGTGGCGGCCCCCGTGCCGTTCTCCTCCTCGACCGGCGCGGGCGGCGTCTCGGCGCCGCTCGTCCACCTGGCCGCAGGGACGAACATCACCGCGGCCAACGCCGCCGGGAAGATCGTCGTCAGGGACCTGCCGTGGACCAACGTGCCCAACCTGCTGTTCTATCCGCTCGGTCTCGGCTACTCCATGTACGACCCGGCCAACACGATCAACCTGCTCGGCTCGGAGTCGATGGAGGCCCCGGCCGCTGCCGACGCCGACCTCAAGGCGGCCGCCGCCGCGGGCGCGGTGGGCGTGATCGAGGTCAGCCAGCTCCCGCATGCCCAGATCCAGGGCATGTACGCGCCCTACGAGGGCCTGCCGTACAGCGTGCCGGGCGCGTACGTCGGCGCCGACCAGGGCAAGCAGATCAAGGACGCGCTGGCCGCCGGGCAGCCGGTCCAGGCCGCGCTGACCGTGAACGCCGCCTGGACGCCGACGACGACCCGCACCCTGCTCGCGACGCTTCCCGGCGGGAGCGCCCAGAAGATCGTCGTGGAGAGCCACACCGACGGCATGAGCCCGGTGTGGGACAACGGCCCGCTCACCATGATCGAGATGGCCCGCTACCTGTCGTCGCTACCGGTGGAGTGCCGTCCGCGCACCGTGCAGTTCGCGTTCGTGACCGGCCACCTCTACCAGCACCTGACCGGCCCCAACGTCCGCGAGGGCGGCGCGGGTCAGCTCGCCGCCCAGCTCGACGCCGAGTACGACCAGGGCGGGGTCTCCTCCGTCGTCGTGCTTGAGCACCTCGGCGCCAAGCGCTACGACGCGGTCGCCAGGCCGAACGGCCTGCCCGGCAAGCAGCTCGTCGCCAACCCCACCCTCACCGAACTGCTGATGGTCCCCGTCAGCGAGAGCACGCCGCTGCGCGAACTGGTCAAGGGCCACATCCAGTACCGGGACGTGAAGCGCACCGCGGTCCTCAAGGGCCTGTCGGCGGCGGATCTCACCACGGTTCCGCACCACTGCGGCTTCGGCGGCGAGGGCACGCCGTACAACCAGCACCTGCTGCCCGTCATCTCGCCCATCGCCTCGCCCAAGACGCTGTTCTCGCCGCAGTTCGGCACCGAGGCGATCGACCTGCCGGCGATGCGCAAGGCGTCGCTCGCCTTCACCGACGTCGTGCTCGGCCTCGGCCCGATGGCCCAGTCGGCCGTCGCGGGCGACGTGACCGCCATGCGCCAGCAGCGCGCCTCCGGCACGCCGGGGTGTGCGTGACCATCGACAGGAGGACGCTCGTGCGTCGGCACACCATCGCCGACGCCGGGTGTCCGCTCACCGTCGGCAACGGGGAGTTCGCCTTCACCGCCGACGCCACCGGGCTGCAGACCTTCGCGCCGCTTGGCACGCAGGCGCAGTGGGGCTGGCACACGATGCCCAACCCCAAGGGCCACGTGCTGGAGGACGCGTTCACCGACTACGACGGCGTCGGCTATCCGGACCTGTACCCGGCCACCGAAGCGGGCGGCTGGCTGCACGTGAACCCGCACCGCCTGCATCTCGGCCGGATCGGCCTCGACGTCGACGAGGCCGCCCCGCTCGGCCGGTCGGCGCAGACCCTCGACCTGTGGACCGGCACGCTGTCCAGCTCCTTCGAGCTGGGCGGCCTGTCGTACGAGGTGGAGACGGTCTGTCACCCCGAGCGCGACCTGCTGGCCATCCGTGTCGTGGGCGGCGCGGGGATCAGGATCGCCTTCCCCTACGCCAGCGACGGCTGGCACACCACCGCCGATTGGGACAAACCCGACAGGCACACCACCACGCACGCGCTCACGCGCACGCCGTACGGCTCGCGCTGCGACTTCACCCGCGTCCTGGACGCGGACCGATACCACGTGGCCGCCGAGTGGGCGGGGCCGGCGCGGCTCACGTCGCCCGGCGGTCACGTGTACCTGATCCAGGGCGACGAGCTGGAGCTCGTCGTCGAGTTCGCCCGCCACCCCGTCGGCGCCGCCCTCCCGTCCTTCTCCCAGGTCCGTACGGCCGCCGCCGCCCACTGGGAGAGGTTCTGGACGAGCGGGGGAGCGGTGAGCTTCGACGGCAGCACCGACCCGCGAGCGCCCGAGCTCGAACGCCGGGTCGTGCTCTCGCAGTACCTCACCGCGGTCAACTGCGCGGGTTCCACCCCGCCGCAGGAGACCGGGCTGGCCGTCAACTCCTGGAGCGGCAAGTTCCACCTGGAGATGCACTGGTGGCACGCCGCCCACTTCGCCCTGTGGGGCAGGCCCGAGCTGCTGGAGCGGAGCCTGCCGTGGTACCGCTCGATCCTGCCGCGGGCCAGGGCCACGGCCGCACGGCAGGGTTTCCGCGGCGCCCGCTGGCCCAAGCAGGTGGGGCCGGAGGGCAGGGAGAGCCCGAGCGAGATCGGCGCCTTCATCGTCTGGCAGCAGCCGCACCTGATCTACTTCGCCGAGCTGCTCCGCCGGATCCGCCCGGGGGCGCTGGAGGACTACCGGGACCTGGTGTTCGAGACGGCCGAGTTCATGGCCTCCTTCGCGGGCGGCGGGCATCTGGGGCCGCCGCTGGTCCCGGCGCAGGAGTCCTACTACGAGTCCAGGCGGCTGGTGCGCGATCCCACGTTCGAGCTGGCCTACTGGTGGTGGGGGCTGGAGACGGCCCAGCGGTGGCGGGGCCTGCTCGGCCGGGGCCCCGACCCGGAGTGGGCGCGGGTCCTGCACGGCCTGGCCCGGCCGCTGGTGCGCGACGGCGTCTACGCGGCCATCGGTGTGGAGCCGTACACGATCAGGACCGACCACCCCTCGATGACCGGCGCGCTCGGGTTCGTGCCGCCCACCCCGCTGATCGACCCCGAGACCATGCGGGCCACCCTGCACGACGTGCTCTCCAACTGGGATCTGGAGAGCACCTGGGGCTGGGACTATCCGATGCTCGCCATGTGCGCGGCCAGGCTCGGCGAGCCTGACACCGCCGTGGACGCGCTGCTGATGGACGCCCCGAAGAACACCTACCTGGCCAGCGGCCACAACCACCAGTGGCCCGGCCTGCTGCCCCTCTACCTGCCGGGCAACGGCGGCCTGCTGGCCGCCGTCGCCCACATGGCGGCGGAGGGGTGCTTCCCCGAAGGCTGGCTGGTTCAGGCGGAAGGGGTGGTCGGGATGCCGTGATCGGGGCCGGCGAGCAGGGCGACCGTGTAGTGGTACAAGTCGCCGGCCGACGACGTCAGAGTGGCGACGCGGCCCGCACGCACCTCCGAGGCGATGAACTCGGTGGTCCCGTAGACGATCAGGCGGGGCACCGCGGCGCGCAGCGGGGGCAGCGAGGGATCCTCCAGCCTGGCCCGCGCGGCCAGCGCCCCGAGCATGTCGAGGAAGGGCCGGTAGGCGGCGTCACGCTGCTCGACGGCCCGCTCGCCCGCCCTCGGCAACTCCACGAAGTACGCCTGCGCGTACTCCGGGCGCTCCTGCCACCACCGCAGGTAGGCGGCCATCCCCAGCCGGAGCGCCTCGCTCCAGCGGTCGCCCGCCCCCGACGCGGCCGCGTGGATCGAGTCGATCATCGCGGGCAGGTCGCGCTCGCATCCGGCGAGGAAGCACGCCTCCTTGTCGGCGAACTGGGCGTAGAAGGCGTTGCGCGAGACCCGCGCGGCGGCGATCACGTCCGGCACGCTCGTGGCGGCGTATCCACGCCTCGCGACGAGCCTCAGCATGGCCTCCACGAGGCGCTCTCGCTGGGAGCTGCGCACCGTGTCTGGGGAGAGTCCGTGCCGCCCCCTGGGCAGTGGCCGGGCCGCCGGAACTTCCTTCTGTTCATGTCTTGACATCGCCCACCGATCGTACTTCCCTCTCTTAGGAGACGTTCACGTCTCCAAATAACCTACGAGGTGACCATGGAGAACTTCACCCGTCGGCAGGCGTTGCGGGCAGGGGCGCTCGGCCTCATGTCGGCCGGATTCCTGTCGTGGACCACCGAGGCCAACGCCGCCTCCACCATCGAGACGATCTACAAGGCGCCGGGTCCGTGGCCGGTCGCCACCGGCACCTCGGGCGGCCACCGGCTCTACTACCCGCAGACCCTGGGCTCGGGCGGCGTCACCCACCCGATCGTCACATGGGGCAACGGCTCGTGGGCCACCCCCGACAACTATCCGGGGCTGCTCAACCACCTCGCCTCGTGGGGCTTCGCGGTGGTCGCCTCCACCAGCACGACCACGGGTACCGGCGCCGAGATCCTCGCCGCCGCCCAGCACCTCATCGGCCTCAACACCGACCCCGCCAGCGTCTTCCACGGCAAGCTGGACACCGCCCAGGTCGCCGCCGTCGGCCACTCCCAGGGCGCGGGCGGATCCATCAACGCGACCAACCACTCCGCCGGGCTGATCAAGACCGTCGTGCCGATCTCCGTGCCCGCGCAGTGGATGGCCAGCCCAGGAGACGAGTTCTCCGTCGCCGACCTGACCTGCCCGGTGCTCCTCCTCAGCGGCGCGAACGACTGGCTGATCTCCTCGGCCGCGACCGTGCAGGGCTACTACGACCAGGCCACCGCCGGAGCGGGCCGGGCGCTGCTCAAGGGCGCGGGGCACAACGACATCCAGAACACCGGCGGGGCCTTCCTCGGCTACGTGACCGCCTGGCTGAGGTACCGCCTCCAGGCCGACGCCCAGGCCCGCGGGGCGTTCGCCGGCAGCACCCCCGAGCTCCCCACCAACACCGCCTGGCAGAACCAGGCTCTCAAGAACCTCACCTAGGAGACCCCCATGGCGGATCTGACGCGGCGTGGGCTACTCGCCGTCGGCGCGCTCGCCCTGCTCGCCGGATGCGGCAAGGACCAGCCTCGGCAGCAGGCCGCGGACGGCAGGCCGAACGGCGAGGTCACCGTCTGGCTGCACGGCTCGCAGGACACCGGCCAGCAGTTCCAGGAGCTCGTGCACCGCTACATCGCCGAGTTCAAGGTCGACGTGAAGCTGCTCTACCTGCCCGTGGGCCAGCTCGACGCCAAACTGCTGACCGCCTTCAGCGGCGGCGCCCCGCCCGACGTCTTCAAGATCGGCCACTGGAGCTTCCCCGCGCACGCCAAGAAGAAGCGGCTCGCGCCCGTCGACACCAGGGCGCTCTCGCTCCAGGACTACGAGCCGGGCACGACCGCCCCGCTCACCTACCAGGACGTGCCCTACGGCGTGCCCATCGACTTCAACCCCTGCATGCTCTACTACCGCAAGGACCGGTTCGAGGAGGCCGGACTCGACCCCGACAAGCCCCCGGTGACCTGGGAGGAGGTCGCCGAGTACAGCGCCAAGCTCACCTCCAAGGACCGCAGGCGGGTCGGCCTGCAGTGGCTCTACGGCGACCCGCAGTGGGCCCTCATGATGCTGACCGCCCTCATCCAGGGCAAGGGCGGCGAGCTCGTCTCGGCGGGCGGCGCGAAGGCGTCGCTGGCCACCGAGCAGGGCCTCAACGCCCTGACGTACATGTCGGGGATCGGCAACCCCACGCTCTCCAACCCGCTGGGCGCGCTCGGCCTGTTCTACTCCGGCGAGGCCGCCATGGTCGTCAGCGGCGCCTTCCTCGGCCCGGCGCTGGAGAAACTGGGCAAGGACACGCTCACCTTCGGCAAGCAGTACGGCGTCGCGCCCATGCCCACCTGGGCCGGCGGCCCGCCCGTCGTTCCCGCCTACACCTGGGGCTGGGGCGTGGCCAAGGACTCGCCCAACCAGTTCACCGCCTGGCACCTCGTCAACTACCTGCAGGGCGCCCCGTCGGTGACCGCCAACCTCGACAACGGCATCATCATCCCGACCAAGGGCTGGCGCGACGCCGGGCCGCGCGGCAAGTCCGAGATCATGCAGATCGTCGCCGACAGCATCCCGCACGTCGACTTCGGCCCGATCATCCCCGGCACCCTCGAACTGGCGAAGGCCGCGGCCGGCGCCGTCGACTCCGTCGCCTACGGCAAGTCGACCCCCGCCCAGGCCGCGGCGACCTTCGACTCCACCGTGCGACTGGCCCTGTGAGCGTACTCGGCAGGGTCAGAGCCCGGCCCCAGGCCACGGCGGGCGTGGCGCTGACCCTCCCGGTGGCCGTCTTCTTCGTCGTGTTCTGGCTCGTCCCGTTCCTGGCCGCCATCTATCTCAGCTTCACCGACTACGAGATGGCAGGGACGCCCAACTGGATCGGCCTCGCCAACTACGAGCGCATGTTCGCCGACCCCGGCTTCCTCAACTCGGCGTGGATCACCGTCGTCTACACGGTCTGCACGGTCGTCCCGACGATCGTGCTGGCCCTGCTGGTGGCCGTGCCCCTGAGCAAGCCGGGACGGCTCAACCGCTGGCTCAGAGCGCTCGTCATGATTCCGGCCGTGATGCCGCTCGCCGCCACGTCCATGGTCTGGGTGATCATCTACTCCGACCGCGGCCTGGCCAACACCCTCCTCGGCCTGGTCGGGATCGATCCGCAGTCCTGGCTGACCAGCTCCGACCTGGCCATCTGGGCCCTGGTCGTGATGGTCGTCTGGAAGAGCATGGGGCTGTTCGTGATCATCCTGACCGCCGGGCTGCAGGCGCTGCCCGGCGAGGTGTACGAGGCCGCCGCCATCGACGGCTCAGGCGCGGTGACCACGTTCACCCGGATCACGCTCCCGCTGCTGCGCCGGACCCTGCTGTTCGTCCTGGTCATCTCGGTGGCCGGATCGATGCAGGCGTTCGTGCCCGCCTTCCTGCTCACCGGCGGCGGGCCCGCCGACGCCACCCAGGTGCTGCCGTACTACATCTGGGCCAACGCCTTCCCTTACGAGCACATGGGCTACGCCGCCGCGATGGGCATGGTGCTGCTCGCCGCCATGGTGATCGTCTCGGCGCTGCAGTTCGGGTTCCTGAAGGGAGGCGACGAATGAGAGCGGGAACGATCCTGCGCGCCGTCTGGCTGATCGCCGCGGTCGGGTTCATGCTGCTGCCGGTCTACGCCATGCTCGTCGTCGCCTCGGCGCCCGACGACACCGACCTGCGCGGGCTGGTCTTCAACGGCTTCCACCTGCCCGAGAACGTCGGGCAGCTGTTCGGCGAGGGCAACCTGCCCACCTACCTGCGCAACAGCCTCATCCTGTGCGTCGGCACCGGCGTCCTGGACGTGATCTTCTCGGCCGCCGCCGGATACGCGATGGCCCAGCTGTCCTTCCCCGGCCGCCGCGTCCTGTTCGCGCTGGTGATCGGCACGCTCGCGCTCACCCCGATGGTCCTGGTCATCCCCGTCTTCCTCATCGTGAAGGAGCTCGGCTGGGTCAACACCTTCCAGGGCATGATGGTGCCCGGCATGATCAGCGCGTTCGGCGTCTTCCTGGTGCGGCAGTTCGCCCTCGGCATTCCGAAGGAGCTGCTCATGGCCGCACGGGTCGACGGCGCGGGGGAGTTCCGCATCTTCGCGCGCATCGCCGCGCCGCTGCTCAAGCCCGCGCTCATCACCCTGTTCCTCGTGCATTTCCTGGCACAGTGGGACAACCTGCTGTGGCCGCTGATCGTGGCCAACGAGCAGGAGCTGTGGCCGTTGCCGGTGGGGTTGGCCAACTTCCAGAGCGAGGTCGGCATCACCTATCACCTGACCACCACCGCGGCACTGGTCACCGCCGTGCCGCCGTTCATCCTGATGGTGGCGCTGCAGCGCTACTACGTGGCGGGGCTCACCTTCGGAGGGCTGAAACGATGATCCCGGACATGATCCCCGACGCCGCGCGGATGATGGAGTGGATCGAGACGGTCACCTCGCGGGGCATCAGGCGTCCCGGCTACCCGGCCGACGACTGGACCGCCGCGTGGGCCGCCGAGCGCTTCACCGAGTTCGGGCTGCACGACGTACGGCTGGCGCCGGTCGAGCTGCCCGTCTGGCGGCCGGTGACGGCGGCCCTGGTGGTGCGCCTGGACGCCGACCCGTCGAGAGTCGTACGGGTGGCGGCGTCCGCCCTGCCGTACACCACGCCGAAGGCGATCGTGAGCGCGCCGGTCAGCCGCGAGGTCGTGCCGGGCGCGATCGTCGTGCCCGAGTACACCTTCACCGAGCTGCCGCAGTCCTACGTCAGGGACCTGGCGACGGCAGTGCACGACCCCGAGGGCGTCTTCGACGAGCTGGTCCAGACGCTGCCGTTCCAGCTCGACTACCTCGACATCATCCAGGGCGTCATGGACGGCGGCGCCGCCGCCTTCGCGGGGGCGCTGACCGGGGTGCCGTGGGAGACACGCGACTACTACGTGCCCTACGACGCCGTGCACCGCGACCTCCCGGCCGTCTGGCTGTCGGGCGGCGACTCGCGGCGGGTGCTCGACCTGGTCGACGAGGGCCCCTGCACGGGCACGCTCACCGTCGAGTCGGAGACGGGCCCGGCCGTCTCGCACAACGTGATCGGCACGCTCCCCGGCCGCTCCGACCAGTGGGTGATCATCGGCTCGCACCACGACGCGCCCTGGGCCTCGGCCGTCGAGGACGCCTCGGGGATCGCGCTGGTGCTCGCCGCCGCCCAGTACTGGGCCGGCGTGCCCGAGCGGGACCGGCCGCACAACCTGGTCTTCCTGCTGACCGCGGGTCACATGGCGCACGCCGCGGGCACCCGGGCCTTCATCGAGGAGAACCGCGGCCTGCTGGGCGACGTCGTACTCCAGCTCCACCTGGAGCACGCCGCCCGGCGGTGCGTGGCCGTGGACGACGAGCTGGTGCCCACCGGCGACCCCGAACCCGGCTGGTGGTTCACCACCAGGAAGCCGGAGCTGGAGAGCCTGGTGGCGGCGGCCCTCGTCGCGGAGGACCTGAGACGCTCGTTCGTGCTGCCGCCGGACGTGTTCTCCCCGATGCCGCCCACCGACGGGGCCTTCTTCCACCCCGAAGGGGTGCCGCTCGTGCACTTCCTGTCGGCTCCCATGTACCTGTTCGACTCGGCCGACACCCTCGACAAGGTGCACGAGGCCAGCCTTGAGCCGCTCACCCGGGCGGCGATCAGAATCGTCGAAGGGACGGCCGGATGGCGTCGCGCATGATCGTACGAACGACTGCCGGGCTGGTCGAGGGCAGGGCCGAGGAGGGCGTGCTCGCCTTCCTCGGCGTGCCGTACGCCGCCCCGCCCTTCGGCGAGCACCGTTTCGGCGCGCCCGTCCCGCCCCCCGCGTGGGACGGCGTACGGCCCGCCGTCACGCGGGGCCCGGCCGCCCCGCAGGCGGCCGGTGAGGACATCGGCCTGTACGCGCCCGACGTCTTCGAGGTCGGCGAGGACTGCCTCAACCTCGACGTGCGCACCCCTGAGACCGGCCCGGCCGGGCTTCCCGTCCTGGTCTGGATCCACGGCGGCGCGTTCTCCATCGGCGGCAACGGGGCGGCCTGGCACCAGGGCTCCCGCTTCGCCCGCGACGGCGTGGTCTGCGTGGCCATCAACTACCGGCTCGGCTTCGAGGGCTTCCTGGCCCTGGAGGACGCCCCGCTCAACCGGGGCGTCCTCGACTGGCTGGCCGCGCTGGAATGGGTACGCGACAACATCGCGGCCTTCGGCGGAGACCCCGGCAACGTGACCATCGCGGGGCAGTCGGCGGGCGCCGCCGCCGTCGCCACTCTGCTGACGATGCCCCGCGCCGAAGGGCTGTTCCGGCGCGCGATCGTGATGAGCGGCTCGGCCAACCTGGTCGCGACCGAGCAGGAGGCGCGCGACTACGCCAAGACGCTCGCCGCCCGGCTGGGGATCGACCCGACCAGGTCCGCCTTCGCCGGGCTGTCCCCCGAGGCGCTCGTCGCCGAACAGCCGCCGCCGCTGGCCGGCGACTCCGGCGGGCTGAACGAGTCGGTGCCGGTCAAGCCGGTCGTCGACGGCGACCTGATCCCGGCCGTCCCGCTGGCCGCCCTGCGCGCGGGCGCGAGCGGGCACGTTCCACTGCTGGTCGGCTGCACCTCCCAGGAGGCCGACGTGTTCGTCCGCCGCCTGGTCGCCGACCTCGACGAGGCCGCCGCGCAGGCCGTGCTCGACCACCTCGGCGTCCAGGCCGACGAACCCGGCCTCACGCCGGCCGAGCGCGTCGGACGCGCCTTCACCCAGCACCTGTTCACCCGGGAGACGCGCTGGATCCGCGAGGCCAGGCCCGCCTACGGCTACGAGTTCCGGTGGGAGTCGCCCGTCGAGAGCCCGGTCGGCGGCGGACGCGTGGGCGCGGTGCACAACCTCGACCTGCCCTTCGTCTTCGACGTGCTCGACGCGCCCGGGGTCGAACGCACCGCGGGGCCCGGCGCGCCGCAGGCCGTGGCCGACGCGATGCACGCCGCCTGGGTGCGCTTCGCCCGCACCGGCGACCCCGGCTGGCCACTCGGGCACACCATGGTCTTCGGTGCACCCACCGACCGGGGGTTGTGACCTGCGGTCCCACACGAGCGCGGTGGCGCCGCGTAGTCGCACGCGATAAACCCGGCGATGTCGGCGGTTATCCCGCGATAATGGTCGACGTGGAGGAGGTCAAGGTCGTCGTCGCCCATCACGAGCGCGCGACCCTGCGCGTCGGCGGCGTGTTCTGCCCGGCATGCGGGACGTCATGGTGAGGTTGCGGGTTCTCGGGCAGTGCCGTGCCGAGGTGGCGGGCCGCCCGGTCGACCTCGGCGCGTCGCTCCAGCGTGCCGTCATGACGAGGCTCGTCTGCGCCCAGGGGCATGTCGTCTCCACCGACCGGTTCATCGACGACCTCTGGCAGGAGCAGGCGCCGCCCCGGGCCCTGGCCGCGCTGCAGGTCTACATCTCCAACCTGCGGCGCGTCCTCGAACCCGGCCGGCCTCCCCGGAGCTCCACTCGGAGTCCTGACCGCGTGATCGTCAGCGCTCCGCCCGGGTACCGGCTGAACCTGGAGGCCGACGCCGTGGACGCGTGGCGGTTCCCCCGGCTGGTCGACGCCGCGGTCGCCGTGTTCAACGCGGGACGGCCCACCGAGGCCATGGAGACGCTCGACGAGGCGCTCAGGCTGTGGACCGGTCCGGCCTACGCCGAGTTCGCCGACGAGGAGTGGGCGGCCCCGGAGGTGTCCCGGCTCGACGAGATCCGCACCGTCGCCGTCGACTACCGTGCCGAGGCGGCGCTCGCTCTCGGCCGCCACGCCGAGATCGTGCCGGAGCTCGAACGTCACGTTTACACTCATCCGTTCCGCGAGAACGGCGTACGCCTGCTCGCCCTCGCCCTCTACCGGGCGGGACGCCAGGGGGAGGCGCTGGCCGTGATCCGCCGGACGCGGCACGGCCTGGCCGAGGAACTGGGCGTGGACCTCGGGCCCCACCTGCGCGCCCTGGAGGCGGACATCCTCGCCCAGGCCGACTCCCTCCGCCTGGACCCGGCCCGGATCCCGCCGGTCGTGTCCGCCGCTCCTGCGGCGTCGGCGGATCCGGCCGCTTCTGTCGCGTCCGCCGCTGGTTCCGTACCGGCTCCCGGCCCGGTCCGGTTCCCTCCCGCGCCCGCCGCCGACCCCGCGCCCATGATCGGCCGTACGGCGGAGCTCGACCGCCTGGTCGCCGCCGCCGCCCAGGCGCGGCACGGGCTCCGGGTGGCTTGGCTGGGCGGCGACGCGGGCTCGGGCAAGAGCACGCTGGCCGACGCGCTGGTAGGCAGGCTCGCGGCCGACGGCTGGCGGGCCGCGGTGGGCCGGTGCCCGGAGACCGTCGGCGGCGTGCCGCCCGCGTGGGCCTGGAGCGAGGTCCTGGGTCATCTCTCCATCGCCTCCCCGCCCACTCCGGAGGCCGTCGTACGGCTCGCGCCCCTCCTGGAGCCCGAGACCGACCAAACCGTCGGCCAGTTCTGGCTGGCCCAGGCGGCGGGGGAGTACCTGGAGGGCGTGCCCGGCCCCCTGCTGATCGTGATCGAGGACGTCCACCGCGCCGACGAGGAGACCCTCCAGCTGCTCCGGCACCTGGCGGTACGCCTCGCCCGGACGCCCGTCCTCGTGCTGCTGACCCACCGGCCCGCGGAGGCCGCCGTCGACCTGCTGACCACCCGGGCGGCCCTCGCCGTCCAGGCCGCCGAGAACGTGACGCTGGACGGCCTGACCGAGCAGGACGTGGCCCTGCTGCTACGGGAACGGTCCGGCATGGAGGTCGACCCGGCCACGGCCCGCACCGTCACCGAGCGGACCGGTGGCAACCCGCTGTTCGTGACCGAGATCGCGCGGCTGCTCGCCGTCGACGGGCCGGCCGCCGTTCACGCGTTGCCGCCCGGCGTTCGCGATCTGATCCGCAGGCGGGTGGCCCGCCTGCCCGCGACGGCCCAGCTGACGTTGCGCAACGCCGCCGTCCTCGGCCGGGATGCCGACGCCGACGTGCTGATCGCCATGTCCGGCGGCGACGAGGAGACCGTGCTCGATGGCCTGGAGGCAGGCGTGCTCTCCGGGCTGCTGACAGAGCCGCTGCCGGGTCACGTCCGCTTCGCCCACGCACTCGTACGCGAGACGTTGTACGAGGACATCCCCCGGCTTCGCCGTACCCGCCTGCACGGGAGGTCGCTTGCGGCGCTGGAGCGGCTCAGACCGGGAGACGTGGGGGCGCTCGGGCACCATGCCCTGGCCGCGGCGACCACCGCCACGGCGCGCAGAGCCACGGAGTACGCCGCGCGGGCGGCGGACACGGCGTCCGGTCTCTACGCGCACAAGGAGGCGGCCGCCCTGCTCCAGGGCGCGCTCGACGCGCTCGATCTCGCCGCGGGCCCCGATCTGGAAACCCGGGTGGATCTGCTGTGCCGCCTGGTCTCCGCGAAGGCCCACGCGGGGGACGTCGTGTCCGCCCTCGCGGCGCAGGCGACGGCGCTCTCACTCGCCCGCCGGACCACCGACCCGGTGCTCATCGCCCGTGCGGCCGCCGCGTTCGACGCGCCGGTCATCTGGACGATCCAGCTGGACCGGCAGCCCGACCAGGACGTCATACGGGCGGCCCATGAGGCGATGCCCGAGGAACCGGGGGAGGCGCGCTGCCGCGTCCTGGTGGCGCTGGCCCACCAGCTCGAAGGGAACGACCCCGAGCTTCTCGAGACGGTGAGCGCCGAAGCGCTGCGGATCGCCCGTGACCTGGACGATCCGCGGCTGCTCTGCATGGCGCTCAACGCCCGATACTGGGCCTGCGTCGAGCCGGGGCGGCGCGACGAACTGGAGCGGCTCGGCCAGGACCTGCTGGAGGCGTCGGCGTCCGGCGGCCTGCTCGGCTACCAGACGCTCGGCCACTTCGCCCTGTGCATGGTGGCGCTCGGCCGCAACGACTGGGCCGGGGCCCGGAGCCACGCCGACCGGGCGGTCGAGCTCTCCACGAGCGGCCAGCTCGGTCTCGCCCTCGGCATCCTCGCCGTCCTCGACGCCCTCCACTTCCTGCTCAGGGGAGACTTCGAACGGGCCGAGGCCGCCTACACCTCGGTGGCCGAGCGGATGGCCCAGGCGGGCGCCATCAACGCGGCTTCGTTCGGCGCGCTGGGCAGGTTGACGGTTCGCATGTGCTCCGGGCGCGGCCACGACTCGCTGGCCGAGATCGCCGCGTTGCGGGAGCGCGTCCCTGACCAGGTGGACGAGCACTACACCTACGCGCTGATCGCCGCGGGCCGCATCGAGGAAGCCAGGGAGGTGTGGCCGGCCGGGCGAGCACCGCGGCGGGACTACTACTGGCTGTTCATGATGGCGATCCGGGCGGCCAACGCGATCGCCCTCGGGGCCCGTGAAGTGGCCGGCGACTGCTACCGGCTGCTCCTGCCCTCCCGCGAAGAGCTGGCCGGGCTGCACAGCGGCTCGATCACGCTGTGGCCGGTCGCCCAGACGCTGGGGGAACTCGCGGAGCTCCTCGACGACCCGGAGGCCGCCGAAGGGCACTTTGCCGTCGCCGCCGAGGTGGCGGAGCGGGTCGGCTCCCCTCACTGGCGGGAGCGGGCCCTGCTCGCGCTGGCGTCCGTAACCGGCCGAGCCGTCCGCTGAGCCGCGTATCCAGCCGTTGCGGACCTCGGTTCGCGTACGCACGGGTGACCGGATCGGGGAGCGTCGTCCGGCCGGGCGACGGGGTCAGGCGGCGCCGAAGATCAGCCGCTGGCGTCGCCGGTGGCCGCCGCGCATCAGCGCGAGCAGCACCACGAGCACCGGTCCCGCGAGCTTGCGCAGCTCCGCCATCTCCGACGGCAGGGCGTACTGCTCGATCCGGGGCAGTTCGAAGGAGATCTTGCCGCCCTTCCTGGCCACCTTCTCCACCGCGTTCCAGTCCGCGGCGGAGATCTGCCGCTCGATGATGGGGAAGATCACGCGCTCCTCCTCCTCGATGTGCTCGTCGAGCAGGTCGGCCAGCCGGGCCAGGGGCTTGGCCGCCTGGGCCGGGTCGGCCATCGCCGCGCGGACCTCGTCCAGAAGGGGGTCCAGCTCGGAGTGGTCGTCGCTCAGGTCGGTGAGGTCCACCTCCGGGCCCGCCGACCGTACGAGCAGGGGCCAGAGCGCCTCGTCCTCGACGCTGTGGTGGTGGTGGATGCCGGCGCAGAGCTGGACGGTGAAGTCACGGATCGCCGCGGCGCGGCGCGCGTCGCAGGACTGCCGCCCCGCGGCGATCTCCTGAGTCACCTTGGCGAGGCGGCGCGCGTCGCCGCGCATGGCCCGGTGGGTGATGCGGAAGCCCAGCACGTTCGGGACATTCGGGGAAGTCATCGGATTCTCCTTGGTCGGTTTCCTGACCAAAGCGTGTACTGGGCCCCTTGGTGTTCTTTAGGGCTGCGCTTAAGCAGGGCTGCGCTTAAGCGGATCCACCGCGACCGGCCCGCTGTGTGGCCCGCGACCTAACTGCCCGCCGAGCACGCGGGAAGGCGAGACACCCGCGTGCATTGGAGTGGAGGTTGAATCAGGCTTGCGTTGAAGCTCGCTCCACGAGTTCGGGACGGAAGACGACTTGGCGGAGTTCTTTCATTCCGCGGCCTGACGCCTCCTGGAGCAGGAGATCGACCGCCGTCTGACCGAGCAGAGCAGCCGGCTGCCTGATCGATGTGAATGGCACGATCGCCGTGGCAGCGAAATCGATGTCGTCGTATCCGATCAGTGCCATGTCCTCCGGCACTCGTAGCTTTCCTCGCAGCATAAGCGCCTGCAACAGCCCCATCGCCAGCAGATCGTTGGCAGCGAACACCGCGTCGGGGCGCTCCGCCGGGGTTCTCGCTTGCAGGGCCTCGCCGGCGGTACGACCCTCCAACACCGTCGGGCTCTCAGTCGGAACCACCTCGATCGCCGCGCCCGCGACCTCGGCGACAGCGCGGCGAGCACCCTCAAGACGATCGGAGACTTGCCGGATGCCGAGTGGCCCGCCCACGAAAGCGATCCGGCGGCGGCCCCGCTCAAGCAAGTGCTGAGCGGCGAGGAACCCGCCGGCGACGTCGTCAACCGCCACTGAAGAGAAGCTGCGAGGAGGAGCCTGCCGGTCGACAAGCACGACCGGGGTACCGCGGCGGCGCAACCGCTCAAGCCTTGCGAGTTCCTCGTTGAGCGGCGTGATCAGCAAGCCGTGAACCCGCTGCTCCTCGAAGAGATCGAGATACGCCGCTTCTCGGGCGCTGTTCGCGCCGCTGTTGCCGAGCAGCACGGTCAGGCCTTCCGCGGCCGCACGCTCTTCGGCGCCACGGGCGACCTCGGTGAAGAAGGGGTTGCGCACGTCAAGTACCACCAACCCGATCGAACGACTTCTCCCGGCTCGCAACTGTCGAGCCGCGTCGTTCCGGACAAAGCCCAGTTCTTCGATCGCGGAGAGCACGCGTTCGACGGTCGCCGGGGCGACCTTGTCCGGGTGGTTCAGGACATTGGAGACGGTACCCACCGAGACTGACGCCGCGGCTGCGACATCGCGAACGCTCACCGTCATCAGTTCTCCCCTTGGCGCGTCAGCCTGGCCGCCGGCTTCTCGCTCGCCGCAAGCATCGCCGCGCACACCGCATTCTGAAGGCGGCGACCTCTCGGATCGCCGAGGTACTCCGAGAACATAGCGCGTCGCGACTGGCATGACTTGCTTGCACCCGGCCGTTGTAACTACGCTTTGAAACGATTCAATCGTACATCGCTCGCCTGCGACTGAGCCGAGACTCTCGGGCATGGGCGCGCTCGACGACGATCGGCCCGACCGGGGCGCCCGGCGCCTGACCGAGATCTTCCACCTCGAAGCCCAGTTCGCCGCGCTCGGCGACGAACCCGACCGCGGCATCCGACCGACAGAAAGAAGCGATCGTGACCACGCTCTCCCCAGACATCCTGGCCGAGCTCGAGCGGCAGGCCATCGAGTTGCCGAGCTGGGCGTTCGGCAACTCGGGCACCCGCTTCAAGGTCTTCTCGACGCCGGGCACGCCGCGCGACCCGTACGAGAAGATCGCGGATGCCGCGCAGGTGCACGCGTACACGGCCCTCGCGCCGACCGTGGCCCTGCACATCCCGTGGGACAGGGTCGACTCCTACGACGACCTGCGCCGGCACGCCGAGGACCTCGGCGTCGCGCTCGGCACGATCAACTCGAACACTTTCCAGGACGACGACTACAAGTTCGGCGCCCTCACCCACGAGGATCCGCGGGTTCGGCGGAAGGCGATCGACCACCACTTCGCGTGCATCGACGTCATGCACGCCACCGGCAGCCGCGACCTGAAGATCTGGCTCGCCGAGGGCTCGAACTACCCGGGTCAGGCCGACCTGCGCGGCCGTCAAGATCGCCTGCACGAGTCGCTGAGGACGATCTACGACCGGCTCGGCGACGGGCAGCGCCTCGTGCTCGAGTACAAGTTCTTCGAGCCGGCGTTCTACCACACCGACGTGCCCGACTGGGGCACGAGCTACGCCCAGGTCGCCGCGCTCGGCGACAAGGCCATGGTCTGCCTCGACACCGGCCACCACGCGCCCGGCACCAACATCGAGTTCATCGTCATGCAGCTGCTGCGCCTCGGCAAACTCGGCTCCTTCGACTTCAACTCGCGCTTCTACGCCGACGACGACCTCATCGTCGGCGCGGCCGACCCGTTCCAGCTGTTCCGTATCCTCTTCGAAGTCATCCGCGGCGGCGGCCTCAACCACCCCGACGTCGCGTTCATGCTCGACCAGTGCCACAACGTCGAGGACAAGATCCCCGGCCAGATCCGCTCGGTGCTCAACGTGCAGGAGATGACCGCGCGCGCCCTGCTCGTCGACCGCGAGGCCCTCGCCGCCGCCCAGCGCGGCGGCGACGTGCTCGAGGCGAACCGCGTCTTCATGGACGCGTTCCACACCGACGTGCGCCCGGCCCTCGCGGAGTGGCGCGAGTCGCGGGGCCTGCCCGCCGACCCGATGACGGCCTTCGCCGGGTCGGGCTACCTTGCCCGGACCGCCGATGAGCGCGTCGGCGGCACGCAGGCCGGCTGGGGCGCGTGAGCCCATCGAGTCGCCGAGACTCGACCGCTCCCGCCCGGAGCGCGTCGATCTCCGGAGACTCGTCGGAGATCGAGGGACTCTCCGACCCCCGGTACCACGACGGTCTCGACGCGGCCTGTCCGGCCGACGGGGGAACAGACCACCATCCGCCACACCGAAGGATCCCGCTCATGACGAACCAGGCAGCCGCCGACCTCATCGCGCGGTCGAACCGCCTCGGCGCCGACCCGAAGAACACGAACTACGCCGGCGGCAACACGTCGGCGAAGGGCACCGAGACCGACCCGGTTACCGGCGAGCCCGTCGAACTGCTCTGGGTGAAGGGCTCGGGCGGCGACCTCGGCACGCTCACCGAGGCCGGGCTCGCGGTGCTGCGCCTCGACCGGCTCCGCGACCTCGTGAAGGTGTACCCGGGCGTCGAGCGCGAGGACGAGATGGTCGCCGCGTTCGACCATTGCCTGTTCGGGCTGGGCGGGCCGCACGGCAGAGGTGGCGCCGCGCCGTCGATCGACACGGCCATGCACGGCCTCGTCGACGCCGCGCACGTCGACCACCTGCACCCGGATTCGGGCATCGCCATCGCGACCGCCGCCGCCGGCGAGGAGCTCACGAAGAGGATCTTCGGGGACCGGGTCGTATGGGTGCCATGGCGCCGCCCGGGCTTCCAGCTCGGCCTCGACATCGCGGAGATCAAGGCGAAGAACCCGCAGGCGGTCGGCTGCATCCTCGGCGGCCACGGCATCACCGCGTGGGGCGACACCTCCGAGGAGAGCGAGAGGAACTCGCTCTGGATCATCGACACCGCCGCGGCGTACCTCACCGAGCACGGCAAGCCGGAGCCGTTCGGCGCGGTCGTGCCGGGCTACGAGCCGCTGCCCGAGGCCGAGCGGCGCGCGAGGGCCGCCGCGCTCGCGCCGACGATCCGCGGGCTCGCGTCGCACGACAGGCCGCAGCTCGGCCACTTCACCGACAGCGAGGTGGTGCTCGAGTTTCTCTCCCGCGAGAAGCTGCGGCCGCTCGCGGCGCTCGGCACGAGCTGCCCCGACCACTTCCTGCGCACGAAGGTGAAGCCGCTCGTGCTCGACCTACCGGCGTCGGCGAGCGTCGAGGAGAGCATCGCGCGCCTCAAGGAGCTGCACGAGCAGTACCGCGCCGACTATCGGGCGTACTACGACGCCTACGCGACCGAGGACTCTCCCGCGATCCGCGGCGCCGACCCGGCGATCGTGCTCGTGCCCGGCGTCGGCATGTTCTCGTTCGGCAGGGACAAGCAGACCGCGCGCGTGGCCGGCGAGTTCTACGTGAACGCGATCAACGTGATGCGCGGCGCCGAGGCGCTGTCGACCTATGCCCCCATCTCCGACGAGGAGAAGTTCCGCATCGAGTACTGGGCGCTCGAAGAGGCCAAGCTGCAGCGCATGCCGAAGCCCAAGACGCACGCGACGCGCATCGCGCTCGTTACCGGCGCGGCCTCCGGCATCGGCAAGGCCGTCGCCACCCGGCTCGCGGCCGAGGGCGCCTGCGTCGTCGTCGCCGACCTCGACCTCGAGAAGGCGCAGGCGGCGGCGTCCGAGCTCGGCGGTACGGATGTCGCGATCGGCGTGCAGGCGAACGTGACGGACGCCGCGCAGGTGGGGGCCGCGATCAACGAGGCGGTGCTTGCCTTCGGCGGCCTCGACCTCGTGGTGAACAACGCCGGCCTCTCGCTGTCGAAGCCGCTTCTCGAGACCACCGAGGCCGACTGGGACCTGCAGCACGATGTCATGGCCAAGGGCTCGTTCCTCGTGTCGAAGGCTGCCGCGCGGGTGCTCATCGAGCAGGGCCTCGGCGGCGACATCGTCTACATCTCCTCGAAGAACTCGGTGTTCGCCGGCCCGAACAACATCGCCTACTCGGCGACGAAGGCCGACCAGGCCCACCAGGTGCGCCTGCTCGCGGTCGAGCTCGGCGAGCACGGCGTCAGGGTCAACGGCGTCAACCCCGACGGCGTCGTGCGCGGCTCGGGCATCTTCGCCTCGGGCTGGGGCGCCAACCGGGCGAAGACCTACGGCATCCCCGAGGAGGACCTCGGCAGGTTCTACGCCCAGCGCACGATCCTGAAGCGCGAGGTGCTGCCCGAGCACGTCGCGAACGCGGTGTTCGTGCTCACCGGCCCCGAGCTCAGCCACACCACCGGCCTGCACGTCCCGGTCGACGCGGGGGTCGCCACCGCGTTCCTGCGATGACCGCCGGGGCGGTCGCCGCGGTCGACCTTGGGGCCACGAGCGGCCGGGTCGTCGTCGGGCACGTCGACCAGGCGGCCGGCACGCTCCGGCTCGACCACGTCGCGCGGTTCCCGAACATTCCCGTGCGCCTGGCGTCGGGCCTGCACTGGGATCTCACGGGCCTGTACCGCGACCTCACGCGCGGGCTCGCGGACGCGTTCCGCCGCGAGCCCGGCGTCGCGTCGATCGGCGTGGACTCCTGGGCCGTCGACTACGCGCTGCTGCGCGGCGACCGCGTCCTCGGCGAGCCGTTCCACTACCGCGACGAACGCAACGAGGCCGCGGTCGAGGCAGTGCACGCGCGGGTGCCGTTCGAGGAGCTCTACCGCCGCAACGGCCTGCAGTTCCTGCCGTTCAACACCGTGTACCAGCTCGCGGCCGAGCGGACGGGCGGATGCCTCGGGCTCGCCGATTCACTCCTGCTCATCCCCGACCTCGTCGGCTTCCAGCTCACGGGCGCGAAGGTCGCCGAGCGCACCAACGCCTCGACGACCGGGCTGCTGGACGTCGAGACGGGCGGGTGGGACCGCGAGCTCGTCGAACGGCTCGGACTCGAGGCGTCCGTGCTGCCCCGCCTCGTCTCGCCGGGTACCTCGCTCGGCGGCCTGCGGCCCGGAGTCGCCGCCGAACTCGGCGCTCCCGCCGGGATGCAGGTCGTGGCCGTCGGCTCGCACGACACGGCCTCGGCGGTCGTGGCCGTGCCGATGCGCCCCGAGTCCGCCGCCTACATCTCTTGCGGCACCTGGGGCCTCGTCGGCGTCGAGCTCGAGCGGCCGGTGACCACGGACGCCGCGCGCGAGGCGAACTTCACGAACGAGGGCGGCGTCGACGGCCGGGTGCGCTTCCTGCACAACGTCATGGGGCTCTGGCTGCTGTCGGAGTCGGTGCGCTGGTGGGAGCGCGACGGGTCGTCGATCGACCTGCCCGAGCTTCTCGCACAGGCGGCCGCGGTCACGACCGCGGTGCCCGTGTTCGACGCGAACGACCCGCGGTTTCTCGCCCCGGGCGACCTGCCGGGGCGCATCGCGGAGTGGTGCGCCGAGCGCGGGGTCGCCGCGCCGCGGAGCCGCGCGGAGTTCGCCCGATCGATCGTCGAGAGCCTGGCCGAGGCGTTCGCGAGAGCCGTGCGCACGGCGTCGGCCCTCTCGGGCGTCGGCGTCGAGACGATCCACATCGTGGGCGGCGGCGCGCTCAACGCCCTGCTCTGCCAGCGCACGGCCGACCGCTCGGGCCTCCCGGTGCTCGCGGGACCCGTGGAGGCGACGGCCATCGGCAACGTGCTCGTGCAGGCCCGCTCCGCGGGCTTCGCCGAAGGCGGCCTCGAGGCACTCCGCTCGCTCGTCGCCCGGGCCTTCAGCCCGATGCGCCATGATCCGGCCGGCTGAACGCCGGCCGCGAAGAAGAAGGACGAAACATGGTGCGACGCCCGCTGCCGAAGACGAGCTGTCGCTCGCCCGCGCCAGGCAGGCGGATGGTCCCGGTGGCCGATCTGACCACGCGTACCGCGTCAAGATACCGCCACGACGGCTCTGACCTGTGGCTTGACGGGGTCCGTTCCCGCAGGGAAGATCACGTTTTGTGCTTGTCCGGAACCCGGCAATTTGATCGAGGCAGCTGAGCTGGGCTGATTCTGTGTCGGCTTCTCTGTCGTGTCCTGCCGTTCGGTCGGGTGACGGGTTCGGGTTTGCAGATCCATGCCGGGCCGGGCAGCGCGGAAGGGAGCAGGCGATCGAGGCAGTGCGGAAGTTCCTGGCCCGAATCGACCCCTGATCCACCCGCCTGGCCCCGGAACCTCGGCGGCCACCCACGACGCGGACGTCGTCCGCGGTACCCATCCCCACAGCAGGAAAGGACTTCGCGGTGTTTCTCGACGCGGCACAGTGGCAGGACAAGATCTTCATCGGCGGTTCGTGGCAGGCGGGCTCCGGCGGCAGCGCCGACGTGATCGAACCCGCAACGGGCGTTTCGCTCGGCCGGATCGGCCGGGCCGGCGTCGACGATCTGGCGCGGGCTGCCGAGAACGCCGCCGAGGCGCAGCGTGAGTGGGCCGCGACCCCGCATCCGGTCCGCGCCGCGGTGCTCCGGCGCGCCGGTCAGTTATGGGCCGAGCACGCCGACGACATCGCCTGGTGGAACATCCGTGAGGTCGGCGCCGTCCCCGGCATGGCGGGCTTCGCCGTGCACACCGCGGAACAGGAATGCTACGAGGCCGCCACGCTGCCCGGCCGCTCGTACGGAGAGGTGATCCCCAGCGAGCAGCCCCGGCTGTCCCTGGCGACCAGGGGGCCGGTCGGCGTGGTGGGCGTGATCTCGCCGTTCAACGTGCCGATCATCCTGGGCATCCGCTCGGTGGCGCCGGCCCTGGCGCTGGGCAACGCGGTGATCCTCAAGCCGGACCCGCGTACCGCCGTCACGGGCGGCGTCACGATAGCGCGCATCTTTGAAGAGGCCGGGCTGCCGCCGGGTGTGCTGCAGATGCTGCCCGGCGGGGCCGACGTCGGCGAGGCACTGGTCACGCACCCCCTGGTACGGGTCATCTCCTTCACCGGCTCCACCCCTGTGGGTCGCCACATCGGCGAGCTGGCCGGCCGCCACCTCAAGCGAGCCCACTTGGAGCTCGGCGGCAACTCGGCCCTGATCGTGCTGGACGACGCCGACCTGGACGCCGCGGTCAACCTGGCGGCCTGGGGGGCGTTCTTCCACCAGGGGCAGATCTGCATGACCACCGGCCGCCACCTGGTCCACGAGCGGCTCTACGACGACTTCGTCGAGCGGCTGGCCGTCAAGGCCCGGCAGCTCACCGCCGGAGACCCGGCCGGCGGCCAGGCCGCCCTCGGCCCGATCATCGACGCCGGGCAGCTCGACAAGATTCACAAGCTGGTCGTCGACAGCGTCGACCAGGGCGCGCGACTCGCCACCGGCGGCACCTACGACAACCTGTTCTACTCCGCCACCGTCCTGGCTGACGTCACCCCGGACACTCCGGCGTTCGCCCGGGAGGTCTTCGGCCCGGTCGCCCCCGTCGCCCGCTTCTCCAGCCTCGATGAGGCCGTCAAGCTGGCCACCGCCACTGAGTACGGCCTGTCGCTGGGCATCGTCACGCGCGACGCGATGAAGGGCTTGGAACTGGCGCAGCGGATCCCGACCGGCATCGTGCACATCAATGACCAGACGGTCAACGACGAGGCCAACGCCCCGTTCGGCGGCGTCGGCGCCTCCGGCACCGGCTCCCGCTTCGGTGGCGCGATGGCCAACATCGAGGCGTTCACCGAGACCCGCTGGATCACGATGCGCGGGCAGGCTCCCACCTACCCGTTCTGACCGGGGGCCGAGAGCAGAAAGGCAGACACCATGACCGACAACGCCACCGAGGTGAACGAGACACCGGCCGGCCTCACCCTGGAGGAGAAGGCGTCGCTGACCAGCGGCGCGGACTTCTGGACGACCAAGGCGATCGAGCGGGCCGGCGTCCCGTCGATCATGATGACCGACGGCCCGCACGGCCTGCGCAAGCAGCGCGGCGGAAACGACCATCTCGGCATCGCCGACAGCGTGCCCGCGACGTGTTTCCCGCCCGCGGCCGGCCTCGGCTCGTCCTTCGACCCGGAGCTGGCGCGGCGCGTCGGGGAGGCGCTGGGCGTGGAGTCGGCCATCGGGGACGTCGCCGTGCTCCTCGGACCGGGCGTCAACATCAAGCGGTCGCCGCTGTGCGGCCGCAACTTCGAGTACTTCTCCGAGGACCCGATCGTGTCCGGCGTCATGGGTGCGGCGCTCGTACGCGGGATCCAGTCCACGGGCGCGGGCGCGTCGCTGAAGCACTTCGCCGCGAACAACCAGGAAACCGACCGCATGCGCGTCTCCAGCGACGTCGATCCGCGACCGCTGCGCGAGATCTACCTGCGCGGCTTCCAGCGGGTGGTCGAGGACGCGCGGCCCTGGACGGTCATGTGCGCCTACAACCGGATCAACGGCGTGTACGCCTCGGAGAATCCGTGGTTGCTGACGCGGGTGCTGCGCGAGGAGTGGGGCTTCACCGGCCTCGTCGTCTCCGACTGGGGGGCGGTCGCCGACCGCGTGGCGAGCCTGAAGGCCGGGCTCGACCTGGAGATGCCCTCAAGCGGAGGCCGCACCGACGCCCAGGTGGTCGCCGCGGTGCGGGACGGCTCGCTCGACGAGGACACACTCGACACCGCCGCCGCCCGGGTACTCGACCTCGTACGAAAGGCGCAGGCCCGCCCCGCGGTCGCCGGGCCGCTCGACGTGGAGGCGCACCACGCGCTTGCCCGCGAGGCCGCCGGCCGATCGATCGTGCTGCTGAAGAACGACGGCGTGCTGCCCCTCGCCCGGGACACCCGCGTGGCCGTGATCGGCGCGTTCGCGGCGCGACCGCGCTACCAGGGCGCCGGATCGAGCCTGATCAACCCGACGCGGCTCGACACCGCCATCGACGAGATCCGCACGCTGTCGGCGGGCGAGGTGATGTACGCGGAGGGCTTCACGCTCGACGGCACGGGCGACGCCGCCGCGCTGCGGGACGAGGCCGTCGCCGCGGCCTCCTCGGCCGAGGTCGCCGTCGTCTTCCTCGGTCTGCCGGCCGCGGAGGAGTCCGAGGGGTACGACCGCGACCACATCGATCTGCCCGCCGCCCAGCTCCACCTGCTTGACGCTGTCGTCGCGGCCAACCCGCGCACCGTCGTCGTGCTGTCCAACGGCGGTGTGGTTGCGCTGCCGTTCCGCGACCGGGTGCCCACGATCGTTGAAGGCTGGCTCCTCGGTCAGGCCGGTGGCGGGGCCACCGCCGACGTGCTGTTCGGCGTCGTCAACCCCTCCGGCAAGCTGACCGAGACCATCCCGCTGCGCCTGGCGGACACCCCGTCGTACGGCAACTTCCCCGGCGAGTCCGGCCACGTGCGCTACGGAGAGGGACTGCTCGTGGGCTACCGCTGGTACGACGCGAGGTCGGTCGAGGTCGCCTACCCGTTCGGCCACGGCCTGTCGTACACGACGTTCCGCTACGGCGACGCCTCGGTCTCCGTCCGGGCCGACGGCGACGTCGCCGTCACCGTGCCCGTCACGAACACGGGCCAGGTCACGGGCCGGGAGGTCGTGCAGGTGTACACCTCCCTGCCCGGCTCGGCGGTCCAACGGGCTCCCCGGGAGCTCAAGGCATTCGCCTCGGTCGCGCTGGAGCCGGGCGAGACGGCGGTCGCCGAGCTGGTGGTGCGCCGCGCCGACCTCGCGTACTGGGACGTCCGTGTGGACCGCTGGATCGTCGAGGGCGGCGAGTACGTCGTCGAGGTCGCCGCGTCCAGCCGCGACGTGCGCTCGGCCGTCACCGTGGCCGTCACCGGCGACGACGTGCGCCTGCCGCTCACCATGGACTCCTCGATCGGCGAGCTGCTCGCCCACCCGGTCGCCGGGCCGATCGTACGGCAGGCGATGTCCGGCACGGACGGGGGCGGCGCGTCGATGATGGCCAATGACGAGGGACTGCGGAAGATACTCGAATCGTTCCCGATCGGCCGGCTCACGGCCTTCCCTGGCGCGCCCGTGTCGCGGGAGCAGATCGAGGGGCTCATCGCGATCGCGAACGCGCAGGGCTGACCGCCGCTCGTCGCCGGGACGACGGCCCCGGTCGTCGTCCCGGTCCGTTTGTCGCCTTGCTGGATCCAGGAGATCTCCCACTGCTCCGGCTCGACGAAACCGAGGAAGAGCGAGCGCAGCCGGGGCAGCCGGTGGGCGTGGGCGGCGAGCACCTCGGGGGCCTTACGCAGATTCTCTCCGGCGACCACGAGGGCCCGGATCTGAGAGCCGTCGACCCTGCGAAGCAGGTCCCTCAGTTCATCCGCGAACGCGCCGCCGTCACGGTAGCCAGGTCTCGTGCAGGTGTAACCACGTGGCGGCCTGGAGGATCACCGTGGACTGCCGGGTCCGATCCGGCTGGACCTCCTGGTAGGTGGCCACGAGGAGGGCGCCGTCGGAGGCGACGATCCGCACATGGCGGATCTCGACGGTCAGCCCCGGTGCCCTGCCGTAGAGTGCCTCGACCTCGGCGAGGACCTGGTCGCGGGAGAGCGTCTGGCCGTCGGGGGTGATGAGCGTGAAGCCGGGGGCGTGGGCGTCGGCGAAGTGGGCGAACTCCTCCCGCGCGGCGGCGCCGGTCAGCCAGCGTTCGATGACCTCGTGGTGGCGGACGATCTCCGCCTCGGCGCCGTTCACCGGGTCGCCCAGGGCTGGGCGGCGATCCAGGTGCGTAGCGGCGTCAGCCGTAGGCCCAGCAGATCGGCCACTGCGGGGTCGGCCGCGAACAGGTCGCGGTCGGCGGCGGCCCAGCGGTAGGTGGCCGCCACCACGGCGGCCGTCGGCGCGCCCAGCGCCATCGCCAGGCCCGACTCGAACTCGGCCAGATCCTGCGCGGAGTAGCGGGCGCCGAAGGCGGCCGCCAGCTCGTCGCCGGTCACCACGTCGGGCCCGCCGAGCTTCAGCATGGCGCCCTCCAGATCGTCACGCACGAGCGCGGCGTGCGTGGCGGCGCCCAGGTCGTCATGCGAAAGCCAGGGCACCGGCAGGTCGGCGGGCAGCGGGTAGCGCAGCACGCCCTCGGCCGCCAGCGGACCTGCCACCCACGACGCGGCCAGGTTGTCCAGGTAGACCGGCGGGCACAGCACCACGACCGGCAGACCGGCCGACTGCAGCGTCCGCACCGCCCACCGGCGCGTCTCGAAGGCCGCCACCTGCGTGGTGGCCTCGGGCAGCCGGTTGGCGGTGTTGAACACCAGCCGCCGCACCCCGGCCGCCAGCGCGGCGTCGCGCACATGGTGGACGTAATCGGCCACCGTGTCCGGCTCGTAGACCAGGGGCAGCGTCACCGAGGCGTGCGTCACCCCGGCGAAGGCCGCCTTCACCGCCCCGGCGTCGCCGAGGTCGCCGGCGACCGGCTCCACTCCGTGCGGCACTCGGCCGCTCCTGGTCAGGCCGCGCACCGTGTGCCCCTCGGCGACGAGCCGCCGCGCGACCGCGCCGCCCTGGGCGCCTGCCGCGCCGATCACAAGAAAGGTCATGCCGGACAGCCTCGACCGAATCCGCGATACGCTCGATAAAGCGAAATATCGGGTTATTTAAGGATCGTCCGGTGGATGGTGATCTGCTGAGCGCTCTGCTGGCCCCGCTGCGGCTGGAGGGAGTCTTCCACAGCCGCTGGCAGGCTGGGTCGCCCTGGGGCATCGCGGGCGAGGGCGAGGACTGCGCGCTGCTGCACTATGTGCACGAGGGCACCTGTGCCGTCGAGTTGCCCGGCGCCGAGCCTGTCCTGCTGCGCGCCGGGGACCTGGCCGTCTTCCCGCACGGCAGCGCCCACCGGCTGGGCGACCGGCCGGGGCGCCCCGCCGTGCCGCTCGCCGCTGTGCTACCCGAGCGGCCGCCGGGCGGCATGAGCACCGTCGAGCTCGGCGGGCCCGGCGAGCAGACCGTCCTGCTCTGCGGCGGGCTCCACTACGACCGGGCCGCCATCTCGCCGATCTACCGGGCGCTGCCGCCCATCCTGGTGCTCGACCAGGCCACGCTGGAAGGTCACGGGCTGCTCGGCGACACCCTCGGGCGACTGGCGGGCGAGTGGGACCTGGCCGAACCCGGCGCGACGCTGGTCGCCCTGCGCGCCTTCGAGCTGGTTTTCGTGCTGGCGCTGCGGGCCGCGGTGGGCGAGCTGGCCGAGGGCTCGCCGGTCCTGCGGGCGTTGCGTCACCCGGCGATCGGGACGGCGCTGCACGCCGTACAGACGAGGTTCGCCGAGTCCTGGACGGTGGAGTCACTGGCAGCACAGGCCGGGATGTCGCGCTCGGCGTTCGCGGCGACCTTCCGCGAGCTGGTCGGCGAGGCGCCGATCCGGCACCTGACCGCCCGCCGCATGCAGGAGGCCGCACGCCTGCTGAGCGAGACCATGCTCGCCCACAGCCGGATCAGCGAGCGCGTCGGCTACCACTCGACGGTCGGCTTCCACCTGGCCTTCCGCCAGTGGTACGGGACCACCCCTGGCGAGTACCGCCGCCGCTGGGCTCAGGACACCGCACTCAGAACAGTGGACGTGATGCGGGGAGCGTGATGCGGTCGCCGGCCTCGCGGCGGGCCTTCTCAGGGGCGCCGGTCGTAGCGGGCCGTCGTCGCCGCCGTGCTGTTGCACAGCCCGGCCGTAGCCCGGGCTAATCGAACTGGAGAAGGCAAGAAGTCGCAGGTCCCAGGCCACAGCAGCGCAGTCCGCGTCGATAGGGGCCCACCGGGAACTCAGGGGTCATTTCTTACATGGCCGTAAGGCGCGCCCGGCGGAGGGACGCGTGACCTAGTGCCCGACATGTCGCCGGATCTCCGGCCTATGATCATGCGCATATGAGCGACATCACCGAACCCCCGATCGCCCGGGTGGACGTCGTGCGCGAGACCCTCCACGGCATCACACTCGAGGACCCCTACCGGTGGATGGAAGCCGAAGGCGAGGAGTTCCACCACTGGCTGGACGGCCAGGCCAGGCACGCCCGCGAGCACCTGGACGCCCTGCCGCACCGCGCCGGCCTGCTGACCCGGATCCGCGAACTGGGCAGCGCGCTCACGCGGTACTTCGGCCTCGCGATGGCGGCCGACAGGGTCTTCGCCCTGGTACGCGAGCCGGACGCCCGCGTGCCGGTGCTGACGGTGACCGAGGCCGACGGAGCGAGCAGGCTCCTGTTCGACCCCGGCACGGTGCCCGGCGACGGGCACCACGCCATCGACTGGTACGTGCCCTCCCCCGACGGCCGCCACGTCGCCTGCGCCGTCTCCGCCTCCGGGTCGGAGAACAGCTCCATCCACGTGATCGACGCCGACTCCGGCGCCCTCCGGGAGACGATCCCGCCCACGACGCGCTTCGCCTTCCTGAGCTGGCTGGAGGACAGCCGGTCGTTCGTCTATCACCGCTACGCAGAGCAGCACCTCCTGGACAGCCGTACCTTCCTGCACCACCTGGGCGCCGACCCGGCACAGGACACGGTGGTGCTGGCCCGCGACCTCAACCCCCACATCGAGCTGACCCCGCGCGACCGGCCTTTCCTGGTGGTGCCGCCACACGGCGAGTGGATGCTGGCGATCATCTCCCACGAGGCGCTCAGCCCCTGGCCCTGGACCAGCGAGCAGCTGAGCGACTGCACGATATACGTGGCGCCGCGCGCCGGGCTGGCCGACCCGGCCACCTGCCCGTGGCGGAAGGTCGCGGACGTGGCCGACGGCGTGACCACCTTCGCCACCAGCCACGACACCCTCTACCTGGTCTCCCATCGGGACGCGCCGCGCTCCCGCGTGCTGGCCGTTCCGCTTGCCGCACCCGATCTGTCCCGAGCCCGGGTGGTCGTGCCCGCGGGCGAGCGCGTGGTGGAGTCGGTGCGGGTGGTGGGCGACCGGCTGCTGGTGCGCGATCTCGACGGCAGCGTCAGCCGGATACGGCACGTACCCCTGTCCGGTGGCGAGCCCGCCGACCTCCCGATGCCGGTGGACGGCACCATCCTGGAGTGGACCACCCACCCCGAGCGCCCCGAAGCCCTGCTGCTGGTGGCCGGCTGGACCGACGCGCCACGGCTCTACCGCTACGACGGCCAGTCCCTCCAGGACACCGGGCTGGCGCCCCGCTCACCGGTGGACTTCGGCGACGTGCACGTCCGTACCCTGCACGTGCCCGCGAGGGACGGGACGCCGATCCCGCTCACGGTCATCCACCACAAGGACCTGGAGCTGAACGGCGACAACCCGGCCGTGCTCACCGGCTACGGCTCCCACGGGTTCATCGACCTGCCGGAGTTCCGTCCCGAGATGCTCGCCTGGTACGAGCGTGGCGGCGTCTACGCCGTCACGCACCTGCGCGGCGGCGGCGCCTACGGCCGGGAATGGCACGAGGCCGGGCGCGGCGAGCGCAAGGAGGCCACCATCACGGACTTCATCGACTGCGCCGAGCATCTCATCGCCCTCGGCTACACCCGCCCGGGGCGACTGGCTGCCGAGGGCGCCAGCAGCGGCGGCATCCCCACCGGCGGCGCGCTGGTGCGCCGCCCCGATCTGTGGGCGGCCATGGCGATGCACGTGCCGACGGTGAACGCCACGCGCAACGAGTTCGGCGAGAGCGGGCCGATCAACGTGCCCGAGTTCGGCAGCGTCACCACCGAGGAGGGCCTGCGTGCCCTGCTGATCATCGACGCCTACCTGCGGGTTCGGGACGGCGTGCCGTACCCGGCGGTGCTGCTGACCACCGGCCTGCGCGACGCGCGGGTGCCGCCGTGGCAGCCGGCGAAGCTGGCTGCCCGCCTGCAGGCGGCCACGGCCTCCGGCCGGCCGGTGCTGATGCGCGTCGAGGAGCACGGTTGGCATGGCGCCGGCTCGACCAGAGACCAGGAGCAGGCACTGCTCGCCGATGTGCTGGCCTTCCTGTTGCACGCGTCCGACGGGTCATGATGACGACAGACATGCCGGGTACGGCACACGCACGCGCCCTCAGCCACCTCACAGCCCGGTCGATCCCGGCCTGCGTGTGACGCTCAACCTCCATCCCGACCGCCTGGTGGGCGAGCCGGCGATCCTCGAGCGGCTGGCAAGGACGGCGTCTACCTGTCCCAGTTCGGGCGGCCTGACCGCCCATCCCGGCGGGGACAGGTGGCTCTGGGAGAGCCGCATCTTCGGCGGCGCGTCGTCACGACGTCGTCTACCGCGGCAAAGCCGTCAAAGGGTCGTGGTGGCGGGCGCTCGCGACCAGAATCGAAGCGCACACCGATGAGAGGTCGGGGTCGGCGACGGGCAGTCCGGCGAAGGTCTCGCGGTGGGAGCGGTCGATCTTGGCCATGGCTTGTCTGGCCGCCGGACAGGAGGCGTTGCACCCTTGGGCGCGAGATCTTGGCTCTATCAAACAGGCGTGAATTGGATCTGCCGACGGAGCCACTTCGTCGCCTAGGGTCATGCCGCTCAGATCGATCCACCGCTAGGAGCCGGTAACGATGTCCTATCCGCCGCCGCGATACTTGAAGGATCACGGGATCGCCAGCGCAGCCTTCCGGTCGGCCGACGTGCCGCCGGACCTCACGATCGGGGTCAAGTCCCGGGTCGGCTATCTGGCCACCGGGGCGAGCACGGATGGCCAGTTCGGTCTCTACCGCTGGGACATGGCCGCGATCCCGAACGGCCCCGGCGCCCATTTTCACCGGACGATTTCCGAGTCGTTCTTCGTCCTGGAGGGCACCGTCTCGCTGTACAACGGCGAGCGATGGCTGGACGCGACACCGGGCGACTTCCTGTACGTGCCGCCGGGCGGGATCCACGCTTTCAGCAACAATTCCGATGCACCTGCTTCCATGCTGGTGCTGTTCACCCCGGGTGCACCCCGGGAGGCGTACTTCCAGGAACTCGCCGAAATCGCCGCTTCCGGCCGCCGGCTCACCGAGGAGGAATGGACTGAGCTGTATGCCAAGCACGACCAGTACGTCGCACCGTGAATAACTCTTGAGTAATAATCCGGACGGCGTTATGGCCGAGATCTCATCGTCATGAATCGGAACAGCACTTTTGACTCGAGTTCGGCCATCTCCGCGATCTTGAATTCGGGTATGTAGGCCGTGAGCGGGTCGCGGCGGGCCCGAGTAAGGCCTCTTCCGATCTCTGTCAGATCTCGGAAGAGGCCCTTCCAGCTGCTGAAACACGACGGCCCCGGTACCCGCAGCCCTGACGCCGACATCAGGGCTGCGGCGAAGGCTCAGGTCAGCTCACGCCTGGAACGGCGGGCTTGTCGTTCGTCCAACCGGCCTTGAACGTCTGCACGCCGGACGTGCCGAGCATCGGCTTTCCGCCATCCTTCAGGTCGGTGTATTCGGCCAACAGCGTCATGGCCGTGGTGTCCACAAGGAGCTGCTGTTTGAGCACCGACCCCTGGCTGGACGAGACGGGCAGGGCGAGTTTCTGGCCGGAGCGGCCCAGCGGGTCCTTGCTCCGGCCGAGGTCGCTGACGCCCTTGGTGGTCTTGAGGACCTGGTAGGCGGCGGCCCTGACCTTGTCGGGCACCGGGTTCACGTACAGCAGCTCGCTCGCCCCCCTGGCCACGTACCGGTCGAGGTCGACCAGCCAGTCCTCCTTCTTGGACTTCGGGCTGGTGGTCTTGGCCTCCTCCGCGGCCTCGTCGATCCAGGCGTTGATGTCCGCGAGGAGGTGCTTCCTGAGCGCCTCGGTATCCGTGGGCAGCGACTGGAGCTGCTGGTAGGTCACGTACTTCTCACCCAAGTAGAGGAACCCGTCAGGCTTCTTGGTCACCCCGATGGTGCCCTTGCCCGGCTTGACGGACAGGCGGATCTTCATGCCTTCCGTGCGGTAGGCCCAGGTGGTCGGAGATCCGTCGGCGCGCCAGGCCGCCTCGTCCTTCTTGGTCGCGGGCTTGGCTCCCAGCTCACGGAAGCCGAACCAGCTCCTGCCCTCTGGCGACAGCCACTCGGTCTCGACGCTGCGCTGGGTCAGGTAGTAGCCGCTGCCGACGGCGTGGTCATGCGTCCTGGTGAAGGTCGTCTCGACCCGCCAGTACGCCGCCTTCGGCGCGTCGGCGGACGCCGGAACAGCGGCCACATCAGCGAACAGCAGCCCAGCGGCAACGGCAAGAGTGAATCTCATTTCGTCTCCTTCAACGGGTTGTCGTCCGCCCAGCGGCTGTCCTGAATCGCGGTGTACGTCAGGAGCAGGCCGTCCGCGACGGAACGGGTTTCGATGGAAAGCGGTCTGCCGGAGGCGGGGTCGATCACCAGCCGGGTCCTGGTCGCCCCCGCGTAGTTCGGCGGGGCGAACTCCCCGGACTCGTACTCGACCGCCTGCCCGGCACGGCCCAGCGCGTCGGTCACCTGCCCGACGGCGGCGACCCCGGGCATGGAAGCGAGCAGCCGGTACGCGGCGGCCCTGGTCTCGCTCGTCACCGGCGCGAAGAACAGCAGCCGCGCCGCGGCATCGATGGTCGCACGGTCATCGGCGCCGAAGAACGCCTTCAGCCCCTCGGGGGTGTCGGGCACCTCGCTCATCTTGGTCAGCGGCTTGCCCGCCAGGAGGATGCGGAAGTCCCAGTCCTCGGTCGACCAGGTCCGCTGCTCACCGGGTTCGGAGCGCACGACATCGAAGCGGCCGGCTTCCGAGCGCTTGTCGTATGTCCAGGACGTCGGTGAGCCGTCGGCGCGCCAGGCCGCCTCGTCCTGGGGCGTCGCGGGCTTGATCCCCTGAGGGGTCTCGCGGTACCAGGTGCGCCCTTCGGGGTCCACGGGGATCCAGGTCTCAATCGACTCGCTCTCACGCAGGACGTACCGTCCGCCGGGCTCGTGGAACTGCCGGCCGCGGACCTCCGTGCTGCCCCACCACGCGCCTTCGTCGGGCATGGCAGCCACCGAGGCGGCCGCGACCAGTAGGAACCGCTTGCCGTCCGCCTGGGCGGCCGCGCCATGAGGGGCGGGCACGCCGGCGGGCGCGATGTGCGCGACGACGATCGCCGCCGCCGCGGCGGCCCCGGCCAGGCCGAGCGCCAGCGCACTCCACCTGGCGCCCCTGCGGCCACGCCGTACCCGCTCCTGGGCGAAGGCGGCGGCCAGCCGTTCGCGCCCGGCCCGCTCGACCTCGGGCGACAACGGCGGTGTGGGCAGCAGGTCCCGCACCGCCCGGTAGTCATCCATCAGAGCCTCCAAGCAATGGATTGACGCCGCCCAGGGCGGCACGAAGCTTCCTGCGCACCCGGGACAGGCGGGATCCGACGGTGCCGTACGGGATGTCGAGCGCCTGGGCCACCTCTTGATGGCTCAGCTCGCCCAGTGCGCTCAGCAGCAGCACGTCCCTGTCGCCGTCGGACAGCGCGCGCAGTTCGGCCGCGAGCCGCCCCTGTGTGCTCACGGCGTCCACGCGGGTGACCACGCGATCCTCGTGGCCGTGCTCCCGGTCGTCGTCCGCGCCGGCGTTGCGCTGCAGCGCCGCCAGCCGCCGGGCTTCGGCGCGCCGGTGTAGCGCGATCATGTTGCCGGCGAAGCCGTACAGCCAGGGACGGACCGAGCCACGCCGGGGATCGAACGTCTCGCGTTTCCTGAACGCGGCCAGGAACACCTCGGCCGTGAGATCGTCCGCGGCCTGCCGGTCGAGTCGCCTGCCCAGGTAGGCGTGGATCTCGCTCACGTGCCGGTCGTAGATCTCACCGAACCGTTCGGGTGTCCGGCGCGACAGCTCCACCAGAGCCTCGTCGCTGATCATCTCCCGTGGATCGGCGAGATCCATAGCCGTCGAATTGGCAGTCACATCCCCTACTCATCCGATGAGGCGTTCTGCTTTCACGCCCCGTGAAAGCCGTCGGTTTTTCCGGCGGAGTACAGGTGATCCGCCATTCGCGTCGGACCACAGGGCTACCGGCTGGAAGAGGATGGGTCCATGCGGACGGCTTCGTCGCGCCCGGACGTGAGGTCGAGGCGGTCCACATCAGCGAGCGATCACTAGTAGGTTCCGATCATGTCAGACGCCGGATTCATCCAGCTCCGTGTCACCCAACGTGTGTTCGGACGTGACATCAGCGTGGCGATCCGGGAGTGGGCGAAGGCCAACGGATACCCGGTCAGTGAGCGGGGCCGGGTCGCTGACAAGCTCGTCGACGCCTTCTTTACCGCCAACCCGGAAGCGGACGAGCAGGTTGAGAAGATCGAGCTGGTACGTGCCACGGCCCGTACGCCTGGTGTCTCGCCGGAGGACTATGCGTGGCAGGACGAGGGTCCGCTGGGACCGATCTACACCATTGTCTTCGTCAGGGGAGTCGATGAGCATGAGGCGCTCGGCCGCCTTGGTGCCGCTCCTGAGAACATCCGCGTGATCGACGGGGACGAGCACTCCGATGCCCACACTGAGATCGTCACCGCGCATCGGGCGGGGGACTGGGCCATCTTGATCGAGAACTGTGGCTGGCGTGGCGTACGACGCGACGTCATCGGCGAACTGTCCCGTGATGGCGGCGAGGCCCTCGGGGTGATGCGACATGATTATGCGGCCCGGCATGATTTCGCCTACGGCCTCGACGGCGAACTCGTCACCGGCCTCGATCCCTCATCTCCGGGTAGGCGGTGGGGGACCAGCCCCGACCGGCTCAACCAGCATCTTCGCGAGCTCGGCATCGATCCGGCCGCCGACGACTGGATCGACAACCCCATCCCGGCCGTCCTTGCGCTCGCCGGTCGGATCTCCGGTGTCGTGATCACGCCCGAGCTTGCCGAGCGTCCCGTTCTCGGTGCCGCGATTCCCCGTTGACGTCGGCTCTGCCCCTCCGTGGACAGCGGCGGGACCGTATCAGCGGGGAAACGGCACCCGCGCCGGCGGCCGCTGGTCGGTGGCGGACCGGCTGGTCTGGAGTGGCCGGCCTGCTCCGCTGGGCGCCCCTTGAGCGATTCGTCGTGCAGCCGTTCCTTCGCCACCTGCAGGTCGGCACCACCGGCGAGTAGCCAGGAGGTGTGGGCGTGGTGTAAATCGTGCATCTTGCCCTTGAACTCCAGGACCGCCAACTGGCCCTTTTGCCGCCGCTTGGCAATGCTATGCCTTATGTTTGCGTTTGCTAGATCTGTCCAAACTCACGGGGGACCCCGTACGCGCCTGCGGAGGCGTCTGGCTCCGTTGGTCGCCATAGCCACGATGGCGGGGGGCCTGGTCGGCGCCCCGGCGGCCTTCGCCGATGACTCTGTCGAGATCGACATCCTTGGGATCAACGACTTCCATGGCCGGCTGGAGGCGAACGGTCAGGAAGCGGGAGCCGCGGCGCTGGCGACCGCGGTCAAGCAGATGAGGGCGGACAACCCCAATACCGTCTTCGCCGCGGCGGGGGACCTGATCGGTGCTTCGACGTTCACCTCGTTCATCCAGCAGGACAACCCGACCATCGACGCGCTCAACGCGGCCGGGCTCGAGGTCAGCGCGGTCGGCAACCACGAGTTCGACCGGGGCTACGACGACCTGATGAACCGGGTCATCCCGCGGGCCACATGGGAATACATCGGCGCCAATGTCAGGGTCAAGAAGGAGCTCCAGGACAAGTACAAGGAGCTCACCGAGTCCTGGGTCAAGGAGGTCGACGGGGTCAAGGTCGGCTTCGTCGGCGCGGTGACCGAGCACCTCGACGAACTCGTCACCCCCGCGGGCATCTCCATGCTCGACATCCTGGACATCCCGAGCGCGGTCAACCAGGTCGCCGACGAGCTGAAGGCCAAGGAGGGGGCCGACATCGTCGTGCTGCTCGTCCACGAAGGTGCCTCCACCACGCAATACGGGTCGGCAACCGACCCGACGAGCGACTTCGGCAAGATCGTGAACGGGCTCGACAAGAACTTCGACGCGATCATCTCCGGCCACACCCACCTGGCGTACGCCCACAAGATCCCGGTCAAGGAGTGGCAGGACGAGAAGCGCCCGGTGACCGTGCGCCCGGTCGTGTCGGCGGGCCAGTACGGCTACAACCTCAACAAGATCACGTTCACGTACGACAAGACCAAGAAGCAGGCGGTCAACGTCGACTCGAAGATCGTCCCGCTGACCGAGAAGCAGGCGGACGGCTCGTGGAAGCCCCTCTACGGCCCGGACCCGACGGCCAAGGGAATCGTGGATGGCGCTGTCGAGGTGGCGAAGAGGGAGGGCGCGCGCAAGCTCGGTGAGATCACCGCGGACTTCAACCGGGCCCGCCAGTCCAACGGCACGACCGAGAACCGCGGCGGTGAGTCGACCCTGGGCAACGTCGTCGCCGACGCGCAACTCGCGGGTGCTCGCACCACCGACCCATCCACTGAGATCGCTTTCATGAACCCCGGCGGGCTCCGTACGGACATGAAGTACCGGGCCGCAGGCAAGGTCGACGGCACCGTCACCTACAAGGAGGCGGCCGAGGTCCAGCCGTTCGCCAACACCCTGGTCACGATGACTCTGACCGGTGAGCAGATCGCCCGGGTGCTCGAGGAGCAGTGGCAGCCCGAGGGGGCCAGCCGGCCGTTCCTCAAGCTCGGCGTGTCCAAGGGACTCTTCTACACCTACGACCCGACCGCGCCCAAGGGCCGGCACATCACCTCGGTCACCCTCGGCGGGAAGCCGCTGGACCCGGCCAAGTCCTACCGCGTGGTCGTGAACTCGTTCCTCGCCTCGGGAGGGGACAACTTCAGCACCCTGAGCGAAGGGGCGGACATGCGGGACACCGGCCAGGTCGACCTTCAGTCCATGGTCGCCTACCTGGGCGAGAAGTCCCCTGTCGCTCCGGATTACGCGCAGCGCGCGGTCGGTGTGCGGTTCGACGCGCCGAAGGATGGCTTCAAGGCGGGAGACACGGTGACGGTCGACCTGTCGTCGCTGGTGTTCAGCAGCAACGAGCCGAAGGATGAGAAGGTCACGGCTACGTTCGCCGGCCAAGGGGTCGGTACGTTCGCGGTCGACGCCACGGCCGGCGCGAACACCGACAACACCGACGAGGCCGGCCGTGCGACCGTCGGGTTCGCGGTGCCCGCTGACACGGCGCAAGGGGGCGCGACGAGCGCGGACCTCGTCATCACCGGCGAGACGACCGGCACGGCAGTCACCGTAGGGATCCCGCTGGCCGCTGACACCGGGCCCGCGTGCACGGTCACGATCACCGGCCGCCACGCCGGACCCCTCAAGGTGAGTTCCGGCGCCACCTGCCTGGACGGAGCAGTAGTCTCCGGGCCGGTCACGGTGCAGAAGGGTGCGAGCCTCTACGCGACCGGCGCCAATGTCAGCGGGCCGATCAGCGCCTCGCAGGCCGCCGGTGTCTCGCTGACCCAGACGACTGTCAGTGGTCCGGTGACGGTCAACGACGCCACCGACAAGCTCACCATCCTGGACTCCACGGTGAGCGGTCCGGTCAGCTTGACCGACAACCGGGTGACCGACGCACCGGTCGTGTCCGGTAACCGGATCAGCGGGAAGTTGAGCTGCAGCGGAAACTCCCCGGCGCCGACGAATAACGGCAAGGTCAACACCGTGTCCGGTCCCAAGACCGGCCAGTGCAAGGGGCTTTGACCCGCTGATGCGGTAGTCCAAGTCGGATCAGGGGCGGTGGCGCGGACAACGGTCTGCGCCGCCGCCCCTCGCCGGTGGACCGGAGGGGGTGAGAAGCTCTCTCGCTGTGAGCGCGGTGGCCGACCGTCCGGTGATGCGCATGACTACTCTCTCGGGCCGTAGGTGTTCAGGAACAGCACCGGGCCGTCCAGGTCGGCCGCCAGCGCTGCCGCGAACGCCTTGGCGGTGTACACGGATTCCAGCCGCAATCCGGCGGACGCGGCAACCCGTGCCGCGGCGGCGGCTTCGGGCGTGGGGTGACCGTAACCGCGGCCCAAGTATTCACGGGTGGTCGTGAGCCGTAGAGGCGGCACGTCGAATTCCGCTCCGCGTTCCCGCAAGACGGTCGCGGTCCGGTCGGCGAGCCGGACGAGATCACGCACACCGAGCGGCAGCGTGTCATTGACCACCACTCCCAGCACCTGCGATTGCAGCCCGGCCAGCGCACAACCCAGCGCGAGTCCCGCAACGGTCCCGCCCGAGCCGACGGCCGTAACGATGTGCCGGGGCTGCGGCAGTTCACCCGCCGCCACCTGCGCGGCGAGCTCCAGCCCCGTCTCGACATAGCCGAGCACACCGATCGGCGCTGAGCCGCCTGCGGGCAGGTAGTACGGCAGCTTCAATCCACGCGTGTGGCGCAGCAGCAACCACGGTGCGGCGGCGATCGTCAGCGGTTTGCTGTGGGTGAAGTGCATGGTCGCGCCGGATTGCCGCAATCTGCGCAGCTGCTCGCGGACATGGTCGTCCTCGGGCTGATCGATCAGTGCCAGGACGGTGTCGATGCCGAGGTCGCGCGCATACACCGCCGCCGCCAGGCCCCAGTTTGTCCCGGTCGCGCCGACGGTGAAGATCGTGCTCGCCCCGCGCCGGCGCACCTCGGGCAGCAGCCATTCCAGCTTGCGTACCTTGTTGCCGCCCCAGCCGCCGTAGCCGTATCCGCTTTCGTCCTTGCACCACAGGTTGTTTCGCGTGAGCCCGGTGAGCTCCCGCACCGGTGTCGGGCCGTCGCCGAGCCGGGCGAACGGCAGCGTTCGCTCGAGCGCGGGAAATCGCCTGTGCAACAGTGCAGTGCTCATACCGTGCCCAGAACTCGATCGACATAGGAGTTCGCGAACTGCCGGTCGGGGTCGAGTCGTTTGCGCACGATCGCGAAGCTGTCCCATTCGGGGTAGCGTGGACGCAGCGTTTCCGGGGTCTGGAAGTGTTGCTTGCCCCAATGTGGCCGACCGCCGAAGGAATCGAAGATCGCTTCGGCTGCACGGAAATACAGCTCAGATGCAAGCTTGTGGTACTGGTGCAGCGCGATATAGCAGGTGTCGCGCCCGGCGGCCGGTGACAGATAGGCGTCGTCGGCGGCGACCCACCGAACCTCGATCGGGAAGGTCACATTGAATTCGGGACGCCCCGCCAGTTCACGAACCGCACGGACCGCTTCGGCGGTGTGCTCGCGCGGGATGGCGTATTCCATCTCGACGAACCGGACCCGCAACGGTGTCGCGAAGATTCTGTCGGAGCGGTCGATTCGGTGCGAGTAACCCGCGAGGTGGGAGCCCAGGCGCTGCAGCGGCGAATTCACCCGCGGAGCGACCCGGGCAAGTTCGCACGCCGCGTGTAACAGATGGTTCTGCACGAGCTCGTCCTCCACCCACTCGCGGGCACGCGAGATCGGCTGTGGCGCGAGGTCGACCCGATTGCGCGCGGATGTCATCGCCAGCGGGCTGTGCGCGAAGGTGAACAGCTGGAAGTGCTCATTGGCCGCGAGCAGTTCGTCGAGATCGACGAGTACGTCCTCGACTGCCATCGGGCGATCGACTGCTTCGAGCGTGAACGCGGGTACCGCCTGGATTGTGACCGCGGTGACGATACCGAGGGCGCCGATGCTTACCCGCGCGGCACGCCAGACATCCGGATCCTGTTCGGCGTTCACCTCGATCGTCGCGCCGTTCGCCGTGACGAGTTCCATCGACACCAGACAGGCCGAGAGGTTCTGCAGGCGTGCGCCGGTCCCGTGTGTACCTGTGGCGGTAGCGCCCGCGATCGACTGCGCGTCGATATCGCCGAGGTTCGGGAAGGCCAAACCGTTCTCGGCCATCACCCGATTCAGTTCACGCAGAGTTATCCCGGCCTCGACCCGGATCCGGTGTGTGGCGTGGTCGATGTCCAGCACACGGTTGCAATGCCGCAGCGAGAGCAGCATGCCGTCGGTGGCGACCGCATCGGTGAACGAATGCGATGCTCCCGCGACACGGACCACATGATTCGCCACCGACGCCTGCTCGACAGCCTGCGCCACTTCGGTTCTCGTCGGAGGGCTGGCCATGACCGCTGGTCGGCACGTCTGGTTGCCTGCCCAGTTACGCCACACCATGCGAGGCTCCGATCCGGTCAAGCTCAATCGGGTAGGCGGACATTGTGTGGACGATCAATTTGTGCATGGGCCGACTGTAAGAACCTGGGCACCGCCGGCGGAAACACTCAATCTGCGCGGGATTCACCGACTTGGGTTGTGAATCACGCCGGGCACCGGCGGTACCGTCCGGTCGCTCATGTCCGGATGCTCCAGCGCGTACACGGCCTCGGGGTTTGCGTCGCGGACAGAGTGGGCGACAGCGGCGAACGAGCTGATCAAATCGGTTTCTTGATCGGCGCGCCAGCCGACCGCGAGCTCGCTGCCGCGAGCGCCGGCAAGCGGCACCAGTGTCACGCCCACCAACGGCACAAGCCGTGCTGACGCGACGGTAACGACACACCCCATGCCTGCTCCGACGCACTGCAATTCCTCGAGCACCGACGATGCCCTGCCTACGAAGTTCGCGGGCTTCCCGTCTCGATGCTCGGCCAGCGACCAAAAGTCGATCCATGCCTGGTCGTCGCAGAAGTGCCCGACGATCGGCTCGTCGACCAGCTCGGCCGCCGCTATCACGCTGCACGCAGCGAGCCGGTGCGAAGCCGGCAACATCACCACGCGCGGCTCGACGAGCAGTGTTTCGCTGCGCAGCCAGTCCCCACCGTCAATCGGCAACCGCAGGTAGGCGACATCGACCGAACCATCAGCGAGCCCTGCGGACGGGTCGGCGTAGCTGTACACCTTGACATCGACCTGCACGCCTGGATGACGCGCCCGGAACTCGGAAAGAATCGACTCGGTGAGAGTCAGCGCCCCGCCCTCGCCGGTACCGATCGTCAGCACACCCGATTCGTTGGCCTCGATCCGCCGCGCGGTGCGGACGGAACGGTCGAGAGCGACCGGCACCGAACGAGCCTCACTGAGGAACGCCGCGCCAGCGGAGGTGAGCTCGACCCTCCGAGTCGTCCGCCGAAACAGCGTCACACCGACAGCTTTCTCCAGCTGCCTGATCTGAGTGCTCAGCGCCTGCTGCGCAATGTGCAGCCGCGCAGCGGCGCGAGTGAAGTTCAGCTCCTCGGCGACAGCGACGAAGTACCGCAATTGCCTGGTATTCACATCCACCCACGCGATCGTAGCTTTCTACAACCTGCATCGGTCAATCGACGGATACCTGGCACATCTCGCTGGTCAGGGAACGACGCACAACGGGAAGCCCGCGCCGACGGGACTGTAAAAACAACGGCTCTGTCGCAGATTCGGTGGTGACGGAGCGCCCCGGCACGTAACGGTAAGCCGTGCATGATCTCGACGAGCTTGTGAATGTAGTGTTCTCCGGGTTATCGCCACTGGTCGTGGAGGACGTGGCGGACGAGGGCGAGTGGATCCAGGTGCGGGCGCGGACCCCGGACCGGCCGGTCGCCTGTCCGGGCTGCGGCGCTGAGACGGCGCGCGTGCACGGCGAGCGGAGCGTTGCCGATGTCCTGGTCGATGCACGCCGTGTGCTGGTGGTGGTTGGGCTTCCCCCCGGGGCGTGGACACCCGGTTTCATGCAGCCAGTTCGGCCACTCTAACAAGCCGATCTTCATAGACGGCCGGGGGTAGGTTCCCGGTCGCCGAGTGCCTTCTCCGGTGGTTGTACCAGGCGATCCAGCGGAAGATCTCGGTACGGGCCTCTACCTCGCTCGACCAGCGGCGCCTGCCCCGGCCGTGCAGCAGTTCACGCTTGAGCGTGGCGTTGAATGCCTCCGCCAGGGCGTTGTCCAGGCACGTCCCGGTCCTGCCCACCGATCGGCGGATCTCGTACTTCTCACACAACTTCGCGAACTCGGCCGAGGTGTACTGACAGCCGCGGTCACCATGAAAGATCACCCCGTCGACCTGGCCGCCTCGCGCTCCGACCGCCGCCGTCAACGCGTCGCTGACCAGCTCGGTCCGCAGATGGTCGGCGATCGACCAGCCGACCAGCCGCCGCGACCCAATATCGATCACCGTCGCGAGATACAGCCACGCGTCACCGACCGGCAGATAGGTGATGTCCCCGCACCACCTCCGGTTGACCTCACCGGCCGTGAAGTCGCGTTTGAGCAGGTCAGGGACCGGCGGAGCGAGCTCGTCAGGGATCGTGGTCCGCCTGCCCTTACGCAGATGCAGCCCGACGATGCCGTTCACGCGCATCAACCGGGCCACCCGCTTGGCGTTGACGCGCTCACCGTCATCACGCAGGTCCGCCGTGATCCGCGGGGAGCCGTTCGTCCCACCCGAGGCGCCATGAAAGCGCCGGATCTTCTCCACGATCCGCTCGTCCTCAACGACACGCGCCGCTCGGGCCGGCTCCCGCCCCAGCCAGGCATAGAAGGCGCTACGCGCCACGTTCAGCACCCGGCACAGCCGCTTGACCCCGTAGACGAGGCGGTGGACGGAGATGAACTGCAAGCGGCCGATCAACGATCCATCTCCTTCGCAAAATACGCGGCTGCCTTGCGGAGGATCTCCTTTTCGATCTCCAGCTCGGCCACCCGCTTACGCAGCCGCGCCAGTTCCTCGCGTTCACTGCGGGCCAGCCCGACTCCGGCATCGGACTCTTGCTGTTCGGCCTCGCGCACCCACACGCGCAGGGTCTCGCGGTTCATCCCCAGTTCCCGCGCGACATCCGCGCAGGTCCGGCGCGACTCGCGGACCAGCTTTACCGCGTCCTTCTTGAACTCATCGCCGTACTTCGACGGACGTGCCACCCGACAGTCTCCCCTTCATGGAACGAGGTCCAATTGTCAGGGGTGTCCACGCCGAAGGGGGAACCTCAGGGCGCTTTGGGGTTCTTGGGCGGCTGCGGTGGCCAGGGCGTGTTCACGCAGCAGGTCGTGAAAGGTGTAGCGGCCGGGCTGGTACTGGGCCAGGACGTGGGCATCCAGAAGGTCTTCCAGGAGCATCTCGGCCCGCTCGAGCGGAAGATGGGCCAGCGCGGCGGCCGCGTCGGGACCGATGTCACGGCCCGGCTGCAGCCCCAGAAGCCGGAACATGCGTTGCTGGTCGGGATCCAACTGCTGATAGGACAGGGTGAACGCGGCTGCTACACCTCTTTCCGAGGTGGCCAGCTCGGAAAGCCTGCGGCGTTGGTTGCGGAGCCGGTCGGCCAGATATTCGACGGTCCAGCGGGGGCGATGGTGCAGGCGGGCGGCGGCGATGCGGACGGCCAGGGGCAGGAAACCGCACAACTGCAGCACGTCGAGGACCGCAACCGGTTCGGCGGCCGCTCGCTCGCCCACGATCGCCGTGAACAACTCCACGGCGTCCGCGGCAGGCAGCACATCCAGGGACAGGGCGTGCGCCCCGTCCAAGTCGGTCAACCGTCGGCGACTGGTGATCAGGATGAGTGCGCTGGAGGTGCCGGTCAGCAACGGCCGCACATGATCGGCGCCGAGGGCGTTGTCCAGCACGGCCAGCACTCGACGGCCGGACAGTTCAGACCGCCACACCGCGGCGCGATCGGCGACCGACGCTGGGATGCGTTCCGCGGGCACGCCGAGTTGGCCCAGGAGGACCTCCAGCGCGGAGCCGGCATTGAGCGGCGCCTGACCGGCAGCGTGCGCCTGCAGATCGACGAAGAGTTGCCCATCAGGGAAGTGGTCCGCGAGAAGGTGTCCTGCATGGACCGCGAGTGCCGTTTTGCCGATCCCGGCCATCCCGTCGATCGCCGAGATCGTCACAACTCCACCGTTGCCGCTCGTCCACGAGCGGGAGAGCCTGTCGAGCTCGCCTTCTCGTCCAGTGAAATCCGGGACGTCGTAGGGCAGGAAGTTCACCCGCTGTGACTTCGTCGGCGCGGCGGCCGGCACCCGCAGGCCGGGGTCGTCACGCAGGATGGCCTGTTCGAGCTTGCTGAACGCGTGGCCGGGGTCCAGCCCCTGCTGTTCGGCAAGGGCCTCCCGGAACGTTCTTGCCACGTGCAACGCGTCGGGTTGGCGTCCAGCGCGGTGCAGGGCGAGCATCAGCTGGCCGCAGAGCCGTTCCCGCAGCGGATTGGCCGCCACGTGGACGGTCAGTTCGTCGATGAGGTCGTCCTGGTGGCCCAGTGACAGCTCTAATTCGGCCAGGCGTTCAATGGCGGTCAGTCGCTTCCCGTTCAGTCGTGCCCTAGCACCATGGACGTAATCGGCGGTGATATCGGCCAATGGCTCTCCCCGCCACAGCGCAAGAGCGGCACGGATCTGGTCCGCGGTGTCCTGCGGGTCGCTGGAGGTGGCCTGTGCCTTGGCGATCAGGTTGGTGAACTCGTCCAGATCAAGTTGGCCGGGCGCGGGGGTGATCATGTACCCGGCCGGATGAGTGGCCAGCATCTGGTCGGCTCCCGAAGCGCGCAGTATCCGGCGGATCGCGGCGATCGTGGTTTGGATCTGCGCGCGGGCGGAATCCGGCGGCAGCGGCCCCCACATCGCGTCAATCAGCCGGTCCGTACTGATCACGACCCCGGCGTGCAGCAACAGATAGGCGAGCACCGCCCGATGCCGGGGTGCCAGCCTGGGCGGCTGGCGACCCGGTGCCACGGCCTCCACCGGGCCGAGGACCGTGAACCGCATGCCGTCACTCCTAAGGCCGCCAGCGCTTGCATCGAGAACGCATCGGAAATCTATCAAGGCCTAACTGCAGGATTGCCGGCATGCACATCGTTGATCCGGAGATCGCCACCGGTGAAGCCGCACAACTGTTCACCGCCACGCACCATGCCCTCGGGGTCATCCCCAACCTGGCCAAGGTGATGGCTAACAATCTGGCCGTGTTAAAGGGGTACCTGGGCGTCGTCGGCATCCTGGGTGCGGAGGGAACCCTGTCGGCGGACGTGCTCGAGCGCATCGCTTTGCTGGTGGCGCAGGAGAACGAGTCTGACTACTGCCTGTCGGTGCACTCGTTCCGCGGAACCAAGGTGGCCGGGCTGACCGTGGTTGAGGTTCCCCCTTCGGCGTGGACACCCCTGACAATTGGACCTCGTTCCATGAAGGGGAGACTGTCGGGTGGCACGTCCGTCGAAGTACGGCGATGAGTTCAAGAAGGACGCGGTAAAGCTGGTCCGCGAGTCGCGCCGGACCTGCGCGGATGTCGCGCGGGAACTGGGGATGAACCGCGAGACCCTGCGCGTGTGGGTGCGTGAGGCCGAACAGCAGGAGTCCGATGCCGGAGTCGGGCTGGCCCGCAGTGAACGCGAGGAACTGGCGCGGCTGCGTAAGCGGGTGGCCGAGCTGGAGATCGAAAAGGAGATCCTCCGCAAGGCAGCCGCGTATTTTGCGAAGGAGATGGATCGTTGATCGGCCGCTTGCAGTTCATCTCCGTCCACCGCCTCGTCTACGGGGTCAAGCGGCTGTGCCGGGTGCTGAACGTGGCGCGTAGCGCCTTCTATGCCTGGCTGGGGCGGGAGCCGGCCCGAGCGGCGCGTGTCGTTGAGGACGAGCGGATCGTGGAGAAGATCCGGCGCTTTCATGGCGCCTCGGGTGGGACGAACGGCTCCCCGCGGATCACGGCGGACCTGCGTGATGACGGTGAGCGCGTCAACGCCAAGCGGGTGGCCCGGTTGATGCGCGTGAACGGCATCGTCGGGCTGCATCTGCGTAAGGGCAGGCGGACCACGATCCCTGACGAGCTCGCTCCGCCGGTCCCTGACCTGCTCAAACGCGACTTCACGGCCGGTGAGGTCAACCGGAGGTGGTGCGGGGACATCACCTATCTGCCGGTCGGTGACGCGTGGCTGTATCTCGCGACGGTGATCGATATCGGGTCACGGCGGCTGGTCGGCTGGTCGATCGCCGACCATCTGCGGACCGAGCTGGTCAGCGACGCGTTGACGGCGGCGGTCGGAGCGCGAGGCGGCCAGGTCGACGGGGTGATCTTTCATGGTGACCGCGGCTGTCAGTACACCTCGGCCGAGTTCGCGAAGTTGTGTGAGAAGTACGAGATCCGCCGATCGGTGGGCAGGACCGGGACGTGCCTGGACAACGCCCTGGCGGAGGCATTCAACGCCACGCTCAAGCGTGAACTGCTGCACGGCCGGGGCAGGCGCCGCTGGTCGAGCGAGGTAGAGGCCCGTACCGAGATCTTCCGCTGGATCGCCTGGTACAACCACCGGAGAAGGCACTCGGCGACCGGGAACCTACCCCCGGCCGTCTATGAAGATCGGCTTGTTAGAGTGGCCGAACTGGCTGCATGAAACCGGGTGTCCACGCCCCGGGGGGAAGCCCAGGTCGAGGCCGGCCGCGCGAGGAGGGGCGAAGCCGGCGACTCCTGGGCTGTCGCGGTCTTGGGATTGGCCTCCGCCGTGGTCCGACACCGCGGGGCTGTTTCCGACGATCAGCTGGCCATGGTCCGGCACGCCGGTCTGTCCGACGGGCAGATCGTCGAGGTCATCGCCCACGTGGCGCTCAATGTGTTCACCAACTACCTCGCCAAGACGGCCCGCGTTGACATCGACTGGCCGCTCGTGCGCCACACCGACTGAAGGAGGCAATGACACAAGTCATGACCGGCGTCCAAGGCATCCCTACCAAGGAGTTTCCGCGCATGACCCGTATTGTCCCTATGTATCGGGTTTCGGCCGAGAATGCCACTGCCTGGCATGCGGTTGTAGTGGCCTCGCTCGCCAGCGATCTGTCTGATGAGCCCCGGCCCACGTCCAAGCAGGTCCATGCCCAACTCACTGCTGGCGGGCTGGACAGCCGCCGACTGTTCTGGCTGGCCACCGAGACCGGCGGCGCGGTGGTCGGTGTAGCCGGGCTGCGGCTGTTCACCTCGCCCGGCCAAGATCACCTGGCGGAACTGGAGCTGCACGTCGACCCGGACCGGCGGCGCTCAGGGGTCGGCTCGCAACTGCTGGCCACAGCCGTGTTGGCAGCAGAGGTAGAGCAGCGCCGAAGCCTGATTACCGCCGCGGCCAGCGGGGGGCCGGGTGAGGCCTTCTGCACCGCGCGCGGCTTCCGCCGGGTGCTGACGCTGGACCATCTACTGCTCGACGTCGCGCAGGCCGACGATACCGAGGCCGACATCGAGCATCCCGGCTACGAGCTGGTCGGTTGGACCGGCACGGTTCCCAACGAGCTAGCCGAAGCCTTCGCCGCGGCCAAGAACGCGATGAACGAGATGCCCACCGGCGACATGGACTACGGCAACCAGACCTGGACCGCCGACCGGGTCCGTGCCATGGCCAAAGTGCTGGCCGACCGCGGTGATCTGCTGCTGACGACCGCTGCGCTTGGCAAGGGAGAGATGGCCGGATACACCGAGATCGTCATCCGGGCCGGGGAGACCCGCCGGGCACTGCAGTACGACACCGCCGTGGTGCCCGCGCACCGCGGCCGCGGGCTCGGGCTATGGGTCAAGGCCGCAATGGTGTGCAGGCTGCGTGCCGAGCACCCCGGCATCGTTGAGATCGAGACCGACAACGCCCAGGACAACACCCACATGCTCGCCGTCAACCGGCGGCTGGGCTTCCGCTTCCACTGCCGCACCCACGAATACCAGCTCGACCTACCCACAACCTGACCACTTCGCAAGGAGAGCCTCCGCATGTCCCTCACCCTTACCGATCAGGACAAGCTGACCCTACGGACCGCCGCGTACGGCGCCGTGTTCGGAACGAAGGAGAGTGCCCATGGGCAACCTCGACCCCGCCCCCGAGCACGCCATCCCCGCGATCGACCGCACCGACGTGCTGACCGTACAGCTGAGCCACAACCGGCCGGAGCGGCCCTCACGCCTCCTCAAGCGCGGCGGCGACCTCCGCCACCTGCCTCCGCTCGGGCCGTCCGCGGGCGACCCGAGCCCCGCGTCGCCCGCAACATCCCCCGCCGCCGCGGCTACTGACCCGCGGCCGACACCTCGCGCCCCGTCCCGACCCCAACAGGGAGACCTTCATGCAGTTCACCGCGTCCACCGTCTCGCTCACGATCGACGACGTCACCGCCTCCCAAGCGTTCTTCACCACTCACCTGGGCTACACCGTCCAGGCTGCCGCCGACGGCTTCGTCTCCCTCACCCGCACCGACGCGATGGACATCGTCCTGCTCGCCCGCGGCACCCAGGTCCTGCCGCCCGAGCAGCGCGATCAGCACGCCACCGGGCTGATCCTGGCGCTCACCCTCGCCACCGGCATCCAGGACCAGGAGAAGCGGCTGCGTGACGCCGGAGTCGAGATCACCATGCCGCTGCGTGAAGAGCCCTGGGGCGAACGCCTGTTCCAGGTCACCGACCCCAACGGCGTGATCATCCAGTTCGTCGAATGGGCCACACCCGACAACGCCTGAAGATGCGGCGCCGCCCCGTGCACAACCGTCCCGGGCTGCGTCGCGCGGGGCGGCCCCTGGAGCAGGCGACCACCCTTTCGTTTGTTCGCACCGACAAGAGGAGGTGGGCCTTTGCGTACTGCTGCCCAACTGACACTCACCGAGACCACCAAGCGTTACGGCACCCGCGTCGTCCTGGACCGAGTGTCACTCACCGTCAAACCCGGCGAGCGGATCGGCGTGATCGGCGACCACGGATCGGGCAAGTCCACGCTGCTCAAGCTCATGGCGGACGCCGAGCGACCGGACAACGGCGAGATCGTGGTCGTGGCGCCCGGCGGCGTCGGATATCTGCCGCAGTCGCTCGCGCTGCCTCCGCACGCGACGGTGGCCGACGCGATCGACCTGGCGCTCACCGATCTGCGCGAGCTGGAAGCCCGGATGCGGGCGGCCGAACAGTCGCCCGGCGAGACCGGCACACCGGATCGCGCGGGGCTGGATGCCTACGCGGGGCTGGTGGCGGAGTTCGAGGCGCGGGGCGGCTACGAGGCCGACGCCCGTGTGGACGTCGCGCTGCACGGACTCGGGCTGCCCGGGCTGGAGCGCAGCCGCCGGCTGGGCACGCTGTCGGGTGGCGAACGTTCCAGGCTCGCCCTGGCCGCCACGCTGGCCTCGGCTCCCGAGCTGCTGCTGCTCGACGAGCCCACCAACGACCTGGACGACCAGGCCGTGGCCTGGTTGGAGCGCCGCCTGCGCGCCCACCGGGGCACCGTTGTGGCGATCACGCATGACCGGGTGTTCCTGGAACGGGTGACTACCGCCATCCTGGAGGTCGCCGACGGGCAGGTGCGCCGCTACGGCGACGGGTACGCCGGATATTTGGCGGCCAAGGCCGCCGAACACGCCGCCCAGGCGCGAGCCCACGGCAGGCCTGCCGGGTCGGGTTCTTCAGGCAGGACGAGGTGGGCAGCGGCGACGGGCAAGGGGACGGCCGGGTCGGGATCCTCCAGCGAGACGGGGCGATCGGGTCGGCGGACCGGACCGTGCTGGGGGCCTACGCGCACGGGCGTCCCGGGAGCCTGGACGAGCACGCGGACGCACTGCTCGCCCTGGGGCTGTTCCAGCCGTCCGACCTGGGGCTGCGCTTGAGGGAGCTCTCCTACGGGCAGCGGCGCCGGATCGAGCTGGCGCGGCTGGTGAGCGAGCCCGTGGACCTGCTGCTGCTCGACGAGCCGACCAACCATCTGTCGCCGACGAACACGCCGAAGCGATCTGACAGGTAGTCGGCGGGCCTAGCGTGTCCGCCGATCCGGTAACGCAACAACGCCGGGGTTCGAATCCCTTCGGGCGCGTACGCGGTGCCTGCCGCCCACCGGCTTGGATCAACCGTTCGACGCGCTTGCTGTGCCGTTGGGCGGCCACCGACGTCCACTCGTCGAACCGAGCACCTCCGGGCCCTATGGGACTTCCTTTCCGTGGTCATGATCCGAGGACTGCCACAAATCGTTCGACGATGCGTAAAGCAGGAGGAAAGCCCTAATGCCCCCCACGCCGATCTCTCCTGATGCACCCGTCCCCTCTCCGGCGTTCCGTCCGTCCCGCCGCGCCGTCTTGGCCGGCGGCGCCGGAGCCGCCCTTGCCGCCGCGCTCATCCCCACCACCCCCGGACGCGCCCGGGCCGACGATGCCCGCGACGGCGGCAACACCTCCGTCGCTTCCGGCACCGACTTCGCCGTCGCGCCCTCACCCGACGGCCGCATGCTCGCCCTCGACATGCTCGGCGTCCTATGGGTCTGCTCCGCATCCGGTGGCACCGCCCGCCGGCTCACCAGCGACCTGTACGACATCGCCCAGCCCGACTGGTCCCCGGACGGGTCCACCATCGTGTTCCAGTCGTACCGGGATGGTGTCTTCAACCTGTGGACGATCCGTCCCGACGGGTCCGCTGTCACCCAGTTGACCACCGGCCCGTTCGACCACCGCGAGCCCCGCTACAGCCCGGACGGGCGCACCATCGCCTACTCATCCGATGCCGGCGGCAGCTACGGCATCCACCTGCTCGACGTCGCCACCGGCGGCACCCGCGTCCTGGCCGACACCGCCGAGGAGGAGTACGAGCCGGCCTGGTCACCCGACGGGACCAAAGTCGCGTTCGTCGTCGCCGACACCAAGGTCGACGTCGTCGACGTGGCCACCGGCGCCCGCAGCACCGCAGTCACCGTCCCCGCCGGTCAGGTCATCCACCAGCCGTCCTGGATGCCGAACGGAACCGACATCGCCTACCACCACTTTCACGACGGCGCGAACGACCTGGCCGGCACCGGGGGCGCGCTCGTCACCGGCGAGGAGGTCTTCCCGTTCCGAGCCCGGTTCGCCTCGGACGGGCGCTACTTCTACACCTCCGCCGGCACCATCCGGACCCGCCACCTCGGCTCCACATCCGCCGGTACGGTCGGCTTCACGGCCGCACTGACCGCGACCACCCCGAAGTACAAGAAGAGCGTCCGGGTGTTCGACGCGCCCGGATCGTTCCCCGTCGTCGGCATCGGCAGCCCGACCGTGTCCCCGGACGGGTCCACCATCGCGTTCCGCGCCCTCAATGACATCTACACGATGCGGATCGGGGACAAGCCGATCCCGTTGTTCCGCGACCGATGGTGGAAGGCCGACCCGGACTTCTCCCCGGACGGGCAGCGACTGGCATTCGTCACCGACCGCACCGGAACCCTCAACATCTGGGTCCGCGACCTGGCCACCGGCACCGACCGGCAGCTGACCCACCTGACCGACTCCGCCGCCCTGTCGGTCCGGTGGTCACCGGACGGGAAGGAGATGGCCTACCTGGACCAAGACGGCGCGCTGTGGGTCCTCGACGTCGCCACCGGCGACATCCAGAAGGTCTTCGACGCCACCTTCGAGCCCGGCCGGCCGACCTGGTCACCCGATGGCAAGACGATCGCCTTGGCCGCGGTCGTGCCGTACTCACGACGCTACCGCGAAGGCCTGTCCAAGATCCTTCTCGTCGACCGGGCCACCGGTGCCGGCGCCTACGTCGACCCGGCCCCGCACCGGTCCCTGCAGACCCGTGGCGACGACGGGCCCGTCTGGTCACCGGACGGCACCATGCTCGCCTTCGCCATGGAGTCGCTTCTGTGGGTCCTGCCGGTCGACAAGACCGGACGACCCACCGGCCCTGCCCGTCAGGTCACCCGAGAGCTGTCCGACGCCCCGACCTGGGCCGGCGACTCCGCCACCCTGCTCTACCTGAACGGCGGGCGACTGAAGACCGTCCGCGTCGACGGCAAGTCCGGCCGCTCCATCCCGGTCCAGCTGACCTGGCGCAACGACCCCGGCCCCGACCAGGTCGTCATCCACGCCGGCCGCATGTGGGACGGCGTCTCCGCGGCCGTCGCCCGCGACGTCGACATCATCGTGCGCGGCCAGCGCATCACCGCGGTCGAGCCGCATCGGGACGGACGGCCCGGCACCCTGATCGACGCCGGCGACAAGTTCGTCATGCCCGGCCTGATCGACATCCACCACCACCGCGAGATGCAGGGCTACGCCTACGGGTCCCGGCAGGGGCCGCTGTGGCTCGCCCTCGGCATCACAATGACCCGCTCACCCGGGTCGCCCGCCTATCACATGGTCGAGGAGCGCGAGTCGGTCCAGTCCGGCGCCCGGCTCGCACCGCGCTATCTGGGCACCGGTGAGGCCGTCGACGGGCCGCGCATCTACTACAACTTCATGCGCCCGACGTTCTCCCACGACCAGCTGCGGCTCGAGCTCGAGCGGGCCGCCAGCCTCGACTACGACTTGATGAAGTGCTACGTGCGGCTGCCGGTCGTCTGGCACAAGGAGGTCATCGACTGGGCCCACCGCAACGGCAAACCGGTCACGTCCCACTACCACTATCCGGCGATCGCGATGGGCGGCGACCAAACCGAGCATGTCGGCGCGACCAACCGATTCGGCTACTCACGCACCGTCACCAACGTCGGCTCCGCCTACTCCGACGTCATCTCCATGTTCAACACGTCGAAGATGGCCCGAACTCCTACCCTGTTCGGCTCCAGCACCCTCTACAAGGAGGACACCTCCCTGGTCACTGACGAACGGGTTCGCCGGCTCTACCCGAACTGGCGGCTGGCCAAGCTCCGGGAGTCGGTCACCTCCGCGCAGACCACCGACCAGACCGCGGCCCGGGGCAACCTGGCCAACCAAGTCGCGCAGCTCGTGGCGATGGTCCGCGGCGGCGGCGTGGTCACCGCCGGCACCGACGCGCCGATCGATCACCTCGCGGTCAGCCTGCACATGAACATGCGGGCCATGGTCAAGTACGGCCTGACCCCGCTGGAGACGCTCACCACCGCGACCAGTACGTCCGGGGCGTACCTCGGCCTGCCACTGGGCAGGATCGGCAAGGGCATGTACGCCGACCTGGCCATCGTCGACGGCGATCCGCTATCCCGCATCGAGGACACCGCGAACGTCACCGGCGTCGTCGTCGGCGGGAGGCATCACACGGTCGAGCAACTGCTCGCGCCGTACCCGTCCTCCACGGCCACCGACCAAGCCGCGCCCCTTGCCCCCGCACCCCGCGGCAAGGTCAAGGCCCGCGTCCCCGCCCACCCGAGCACCGCGGGCTTCTGGTGGAACAACCCCGCCGAGCTGGAGAGGGCCCGCGTGTCCTGCGACCACGACCACTAGGGAGTGTCTGACACGACCTAGGCCGTCCCGAGGGTTCGGTGCGGGCTCCACGTCCGCACCGAACCCGATCGGGAAAGCGAACTCAGCCCGTGGCGAGGAATCGTTCGTGGCCGAGTCGATCACCGCTGCGCGGGCAGATCACGCTGTCTTCACCGACAGCCCGTTCCGCCTGGTCCAGGCCGGGGAACAGCGAGGACCAGATCGTAAGTCGTCACGCGAACTCCTTCGTTGCGAGGCTGAACTGCTCAGGGCGCTGGGGCACGATCAACGCGATCAGCGCGCCGAGGACGGTGGTGGCGATGAGCAGGCCGAAAGCGACGGTGTAGGAGAACCTGTCGACCAGGAAGCCCATGAGGACGGGGGCGAGGACGCCGGCGATCTGGCCGCCGACGTTGACGACGCTCATGCCGGATCCGATGACGGCGGGCGGCAGGGCGCGCACGGGCATGCCGAGGATGCCCATCGAGGAAAGGCCCGCCACACCCATGGCGAGGGTTTGGTAGACGGTGAACCCGACAGCGGAGTCGGCCATCAGCATGAGCACCAGAAGCACGGCGGTGACCAGGAGCAGGGGGATGACGAAGAGCCGGGCCCTGTCGTGGAAGAAGCGGTCGAACAGCCAGCCGCCGAGGAAGACGGTCGCGCACATGACCAGGCCGGGGATGGCGGACATCACGCCGGTGTTGATGAGAGAGATGCCGCGCTCCTCCAGCAGGTAGCTGGGCACCCAAGTGATCAAGCCGTAGCCGAGCATGTTGGTGGCGCAGAAGAGGGCGGCGAACTTCCAGACCGACGACGAGCGCATAACGGTGCCGAGGCCGAGACCCTTGTCGTGGACGATGTCGGAGCCGTTGAGGTGAGCGGGCAGCGCCTTGGGCAGCAGCTTCCAGAGCAGAACGCCGATGGCGACGCCGGCGGCGGCGGTGACCCAGAAGGTGTGGCGCCAGCCGAGAACGAGGATGAGCGGCGCGACGATGAGCGGGGCGACGCCGGCACCGAGCTGGTTGGACGCGAGCATGGCTCCGGCGGCGGTGGCGCGGACGGTGGGGGTGGTGCGTTCCGCGATGGCCTTGAAGGACGCGCCGGGGAAGAGGCCCTGGCCGACGCCGAAGAGGGCGCGGATGACGAGGAGGGATGCCAGGCCCCAGGCGATACCGGTGAGGGCGGTGAAGACCGACCAGAGCAGCAGGGAGACCATGAGCTGGCGTCGGGCGCCGAACCTGTCGGCGAGGATGCCGCCCGGTATCTGGCACAGCAGATAGACCAGGGAAAAGGCGGTGATCAGCCAGCCCTGCTCGGTCTTGGTGAGCGCGAAGTCCTCGCCGATGAACGGCAACGCGACGGCCATCATCACCCGATCGACGTAGTCGATCACCCAGACACCCATGAGCAGACCGACGGTGACGGTCGCCGTTCTGCGTATCTGCGCGGGCGCCAGAGTGGGGGTGTCTTCGGCGAGTCCCATTCACAGACCTCCGGAGCTTTCAGATCAATGTTCCAGCAACCCTCCATCACGTCACCCGGGAGTGCTTCGTGCAGGGGCATGAAGTCGGGGCCGCCGGCGGTGCGATCGCACGAAGATCTGTTCGCCGGCGTTGCTGACCGGGACCGCAGCCGCCTTCTTCCAGCCCGCGATGAAGGGGCTGTCGCCGCGGCCGTCGACCGGCTGGGCGACGGCTGCGGTCACGGGGCTTTGAGTTGAACGGCGGTGACCGGACCGTAGGAAGCGATCTTCTGACGTGTCCGTTCTGCCAGGTCACACGCCCTCGTGAACACCCTAGGTTCGGGCTCTCGTGAAGGGAAGGGGCGCGACGGTACAGGGGTACGGAAGCGTTGCCCGTACCGTCGCGCCTGGCCTGTCCGCGCGTGGAGCGTCACACGCGCCATCAGGCCCACATAGCGGTCCCCGCCCACCCCAGAGAGGGGACCGCTCTCCCGTGCCGCCATCAGGGACCGCATCAAGCGGCACGGAGCTTGTCGATCATTGCGGGTGGAGAGGCCAGGTGATGCTGCCGGGCGGGCCGGTGATGTCCCGCCGCCCCTCGTCGGAGACCGGCGGGATACCCATCAGCTCGGTCGCGACGTCCATCCCGTCCCGGGTAAGGCGGCCATCGCTGATCAGTCCTTGTGGGTGGCGCTGCTCCCGGCGGGCGATCTCCGCCGTCACCTCCAATGCTCGGGCGATCGTCTCGCGCGTCGCGCGCAGTTCCTCGTCGGACAGCTCTTGCCGGCTACTGAAGTCGGGCATAGGGAACACGCTCACGCTGCACCTCCCGTACAAGGTGACGAAAGCGGCATGGCATGGGTTGACGTGGGTCGTCTGCCTATGCGGAACCGGACGGCATTGCCTGCCTCGTCATCCTGATGAACTCCCCAGGCGTCGGCCATGACGTTCACCATCCACAGGCCTCGCCCGCTGCCGTCTTCTGCGCCGTCTCCATCGACGCGATCCACGAGAAGACCCGTGATGGGCAGGCCGCCAACCGGGCCGTCTACGTCGCCTTGGCGGTCACTCTGACAGGGCGGAGAGGAGGGTGTCGGTGTGGTTGGCTCTTGGGTCTGCCAGGGCCAGCCAGAGGGAGCGGGCCTGGTTCAGCGCCATCTAGCCAGGAACCTCGGGCGTTCACGCCCGAGAGGAATGGCTTCCCTCTTCGTGGTTTTGTTGTTACGGTTCGTGTTGCGGTGGCGGGACTGAACGCACCCGGTATGCCGGGGAACGGCTCTCTGGTCTGTTATCGACATCGCAACGCGGCGTGGTTCGCCACGCTGGGCAGTGAGTCACGCTGCCGTACGCGGCCTGAACCGTCGAATCCATCGATGGCGAGGAGCTGCAAGCTCGGTCGTTTACGGCCGAGAAGCTGACATGGTGTCGGGCTTCCTCGGGGCGGTTGAGTCCGGCCAGCGTTTCGCCGAGGTGGGTGAGGGTCTCTGCTTCGTTGATCCGGTTGCCGACGGCGCGGGCCCCACAGGCTTACGGACGGGGAGCAGGAGGCCGGCAACCTCATGCCATGCGGGCCTAACGGAGAACCGTTAGAAACACCTGCACGGGCGGCCGGCCTGGCCATAGCTGTTGCACGACGACGCGCAGGTGCTGCCCGCCGTAGCACTGCGCTGCCCTATAGGCCCGGAGGGCGAAGGGTCCCACAGGATCTCGATGTCCATATCGAACATATCCTCCGTGCCGGTTTCCGCTTCCATGATGCTCATGACGAAACCTCCCGGTGCCACTCGGAGATTGGACTGTCGGATGAGCCTAGATGGACGCCTCTAACCGCACGCCAACGTGGACTAACACACAGCCAATGGATCACCGAATCGCCGGCACGACGTGCGCTGAGCGTGGAGCCACGGCGCGAATTCGTCATCTCGAACGGAAGAACTCCGCCACGACCTGAGTGTGCAGGGGGAAGGCGAGTTCCCGCGGCCCGTCGATCAGCAGCCATTCCGAAGTCTCGGCCGTGGAGACGACCGGCGGAAGGTCGGCCGAGTCGGTACGCGGCCCCAGAGCGAAGACCAGCAGCGTGCCGTCAGGAGCGCTGAGCACGTCGAAGAGCCGTACGTCACCGGCGTCGACGAGAACACCGGTCTCCTCGCGTAGCTCTCGGACGGCCGCCTGCTGCCAGGATTCGCCGACGTCGATGAAGCCGCCGGGCAGAGCGAGCCCACCACGGTGCGGTTCGACGTCCCGGCGCACCACCAGCAGACCGTCGTCGACCGGCAGCACCATCACCGCGACCGGCAGCGGGTTGAGATAGCTGGTGTTCGCGCAGCCCGGGCAGGTGCGCGGCCACGCCTGGTCGCGGGCGAAGGCCGCACCGCAGAAGGAGCAGTGCGAGTTCCTGATCACCATGACCGTGAGACTAAACCAGCCCGCAACAAAGGGTGCCGGACCAGGAGGCCGGGTCGAGCAGCCCGGGACCGTTGAACGCGCGGGCGAAGTCGAGCAGCCGCCACCCGGCCTCTGTCCCGCACCGGCTCCACGTGGGAGATCTCAATGCCGCATACGGCCGGCGTTCGGGGCCGGGCACAGCGCGTCGTCGATCAGCTTGCTCTCGGCCTGTACCACGCGCAGGACCTGGTCCGCCGATTCGGCGATCGCGCCCGACAACGAGACCGTGACGCTGCGCCGGCCGTCGGCGGTGACGCCGACGGCGCTGATCCAGCCAGAATCGCCGCCCTCGTGGCCCCAGTATCTGCCGCCGCACGACAGTGGGCGTGAGAAGAGTCCCAGCCCGTCACGGGCGCCCGGCATGAGCGGCTCGAACTCCTTGCCGACTGGAATGGTGTGTTTCATCTGCGTCAGCTGCGCCGGGGGCAGGAGCCGACCGCCGAGCAGGGCGCGGAAGAATCGGTTGAGATCGGCGGTGGTGGAGACGAGCCCGGCTTCCCCATTGCCGGCCAGGCTGACCTGCTTGGTGACGTCCACGAGTGGTTCGCCGGGCTTGAACCTCTGGTAAGTCTCGGCGTGTGGCTGGGGCAGCGTGGGTGAAGTGCCCGGCCAGAAGGTGTGATGGAGGCCGAGCGGCCGGACGATCCGATCCTTCACCTCCTCATGCCAGGGGTGCCCGGTGACCCGTTGGATGATCATGCCGAGCAGGGCGTAGCCGGTGTTGGAGTATCTCCATTCCTTTCCGGGCTGGAAGTCCGGGCGGTGGCGCATGGCCCGGGCGACGATCTGCTCGGGTGTGTAGGTGTCGTATCGGTGCCGGTAGAAGTCCTCCGCCGAGGTGTAGTCGGGGTAGTCGTCGTGGATGCCGCTGGTGTGCTGGAGCAGTTGGCGGATGGTGATCGCGCGGCCGTCGTTGCCGTTTCCGTGCACCACGCCGGGCAGCCATCGCTCGACTGTGTCGTCCAAGGAGATCCGGCCGTCGCCGGCCAGTTGCAGGATCACGGTGGCGACGAACGCCTTGGTGACGCTGGCGATCCGGAAGTGGCCATTCCGAGGGACCGGCCGCCGGGTCGCCACGCTGGCGACGCCGCTGGTGGCGGTCAGGTTCCGGCCGTCGGAGGTGACCAGGCGGGCCTGCACTCCCGTCACGCCGAGTGCGGTGATCGCATCGGCGTCGCGCCGGAGCTGGGTTTGGTCGTCATGCTGGACGGCGGCGCTCGCACCGGACACAAAACTAGTGGAAAGGGTTCCGGCCACGATCGCGGCCAGGGCCAGGTTGCGTCGGATGGACCGGCCGTGCCGCCGCGGTGAACAAATCGGTGAACTCGTCATGGGCGTTGACGCTAGATCTGGCGGGGGGAAGCGGACGATACAGCTCACCAGTGAGAAAAAGGGGTAGTGGGCTGTAGTGCCAGGCGCGGTCGCCATGGCTCAGACTTGTGCGGATGAACCACCATGGGGCCAGTCGGTTTTCGGCGATGTGGCGCGGTCTGGGCTATCTGCTGGGCAGTCTGTCGACTGCTGCGGTCGCCCTGTTCGTGCTGCCCGTACTCGTCGTTCCGGCGGCGGCCCGCTCCTGGGCGTCCTGGCATCGTCGCCGCGCCGACCGGCTGCTGCTTTCTCCGCGCTCCGGTCCGGTCCGTGTCGGTGCGTGGCGTGTTCTCGGGTGGCTGTGTACGTGGCTCGTGACGAGTCTGGTGTTCGGGATCGTCGTGGTGGTGTGCGCCGGCAACACGGTCACTACGGCCATCACGGTGCCCTTGTGGTGGGCGTTTCCCGCCGGCACCCGCGCGGGCGGCTTCGCCGCCGGTGTTCCACTGTCCGGGTGGGGCACGGCGTTGACCCTGGGGACCGTACAAGTCATCATCTTCGCGGCCCTGAGCTACTGGCTGGCTCCTCGCCTGGCGCGCCTGCACGCCCGGATCTGTGTGGCGCTGCTGTCCCCCTCGGCCGCGGAGCAGTTGGCAGAGCGTGTGGAGACGCTGACCGAGACGCGGGCCGGCGCCATGAACGCGCACGGCGCCGAACTCCGCCGGATCGAACGTGACCTGCACGACGGCACCCAGGCCCGGCTGGTGGCCATCGCGATGCGGCTGGGCGTGGCCCGTGAGTCGCTGGGCGAGGACCCGGAGATGGTGGACAGACTCCTGCGGGAAGCGCACGAGAATACCGAGGAGGCCATGGTGGAGCTTCGTGCGGTGATTCGGACGATCTATCCGCCGATCCTCGCCGATCGCGGCCTCGCCGGGGCGCTGGCGGCGCTGGGGACCCGATCGGTGATCGACACCAGGCTCGATATCGGCGACCTCGGGACGGTCCCTGCCGCGGTCGAGGCCGTGGCCTATTTCACGATCGCCGAGGCGCTGACGAACGCTGCCAAGCACAGCCGGGCCACCCGGACCACCGTCCGCGTCGCACGCGTCGGTGACCGGCTGTCGATCGAGGTCACCGACGACGGAGTCGGCGGCGTCGACGAGACGCTGGGCACCGGCATCGCCGGAATCCGCCACCGTGTCCTGGCGCTCGACGGCACCGTCGACATTCACAGCCCCAGCGGCGGCCCGACCACGATCACTGTGAGCCTGCTGTGCGGGTCGTGATCGCCGAGGACAACGTCCTGCTGTCCAGTGGGCTGGAACTCCTGCTGACCGCCAAGGGCTTTCACGTCGCCGCGATCACCCAGGACGCACCCGGCTTCGTCGCCGCCGTCGCCGAACACCGGCCGGACGTCACCATCGTCGACGTGCGGCTACCGCCGGCCTTCCGCGACGAGGGAATCCACGCCGCCCTCCAGGCTCGCCGCCGGCATCCCGGCCTGCCCGTGCTCGTACTCTCCCAGTACGTCGAGCAGCAGTACGCCGGCGAGCTGATCTCCGATGGACGCGGCGGCGTCGGCTACCTTCTCAAGGACCGGGTGAGCCGGGTGAGCGAGTTCATCGACGCGCTGCGGCGGGTCGCCGCCGGCGGTACCGTCATGGACCCCGAGGTGATCGCGCAGCTCCTCACCCGTCACGCCCACGACCCGATCGCCGCCCTCACGCCACGCGAACGCGAAGTTCTCGCCCTGATGGCCGAAGGAAAGGACAACGCCACAATCGCGGCCCGGCTCGTCATCACCGAGAACGCCGTCCACAAGCACATCGGCAACATCTTCGCCAAGCTCGGCCTCTCGCCGGCTGACAGCGGCCACCGCCGCGTGCTCGCCGTCCTCACCTACCTCAGCAGCCGGTGAGGTCGCAGTCCGTCGTATCCGGCGCCCGCGGATCACGCGGGCGGCGACAGGGCGCGCCGCACGTGCCGGATCTGCCGGGGTACGCGCACGCGAGATACCCGAAGGCCGCCCAAAGGTGTGCGTAATACGTATTCCTGCCGATGTGCGGGCGGGCGGAGATCTCTAGCGTCGAGGACGCCGACAACCCCCCGAGGTGAGCTATGCGCGTGCCAAGCGTGTTCCTGCCCGTGTTCCTGTCCGCAGTCCTGATGACATCCGCCCTCACCGTCACATCCGCTGCCGCCGAGGTCGAGGGCAAACCCCCGCCCGCCGCCGTCGACGTCGTCTACGAGCGGGCCAACTTCGGCCCCGGCACCCGCGAGGGCGTCAAGGGGGGCAACACCCTGTCCTTCGACGCCCCCGTAGGCACGATCTCCTACACCGACGAGCTCGGCACGAAGAACTGGGAGTACGCCCGGTGGACCGGCCGCGAGCAGCCGATCGGGTTCGCGGCCACCGAGCTGGTCGCCTCCTGGAACGCCGACGTGCCGACCGGAAGCTGGCTGCAGGTCGAGATGCGCGGCCGCAACGCTGCCGGGCTGACGAAGTGGTACGTGCTCGGCCGCTGGGCGTACGGCGACGAGGACATCCGCCGCACGTCGCTGCCGGGGCAGCGTGACGCCGACGGCACGGTCTCGGTCGACACGTTCGTGGCCGCGGCCGGCAAGGAGATCACCGCGTACCAGTTGCGCGCCACGCTGTACCGTACGCCGGGCTCGTCCGTGACGCCGGTCGTGCGCACGCTCGGCGCGATGGCCTCCGCCGTGCCCGACCGGGCTACCGTCCCGGTCAGCCCCGGCGGCGTCGCCTGGGGCGTCGAGTTGCCCGTGCCGCGCCGTTCGCAGAACGTCCACGAGGGCCACTACCCCGAGTGGGACGGCGGGGGAGAGGCGTGGTGCAGCCCGACCTCGACCACCATGGTCCTCGGCTACTGGGGCCAGTGGCCCAGCAAGCAGGACACCTCCTGGGTGGACTCCTCCGATCCCAACCCCGAGGTCGACTACGCCGCCCGGTACGCCTACGACTACGCCTACGAGGGAGCGGGCAACTGGCCGTTCAACGCGGCCTACGCGGGACGGTACGGGTTGGAGGGGTTCGTCACCCGGCTCCGATCGCTGACCGAGCTGGAGCGGCTGATCCGCGCCGGCATCCCGGTCGTCACCTCCCAGTCGTTCAAGGCGGCGGAACTGCCCGGCGCCGGGTACAGCACCAACGGCCACCTCATGGTCATCATCGGCTTCACCGCCACCGGCGACGTGATCGCCAACGACCCCGCCTCGCCGGACAACGACGCGGTGCGCCGGGTCTACCCGCGGGCGAACTTCGAGAACGTCTGGCTGCGCAGCACCGGCAGCGGCGGGATCGTGTACGTCATCCACCCGAAGGCTGGTAACCCGCTGCCTCCCACCACGCCGGGGCTGCCGGCCAACTGGTGACGGCCGGCGGCACCGGCGGGTCTCACCGGGCGAGGGGAGGCGAGCGCGTCCAGCGTCGCTTCGCCTCGGAACGGCGGAGAACGCGCAGGGGCTGATTCCATCATCGAACCGGGCGCAGGGGATCAGTGCCCTGCGCCCGGTTTCCGCCGTGGCGGTTATCGCGTCCGGCGGGTCCGCACGATCATCGTCGCAGCGCACGCGAGGGAGATCACCAGCGAGGCCGCAGACAGCCCGATCGCCCACGAACTCCCCACACCCGACTCGGCCGCGGGCGTGCTGTCCACGGCCAGAGACACCCGGTCGGTTCCGGTCGACGGGGACGACGCCGCGTCGTCCTTGGGCACGAGCCGGAGTACCGGCGCGGGCCGCTCCGGCTCGTCGCCGTCGGTGGACGGATCCTGGATCCAGCGCACGATCTCGCCGTCGCTGTAATGCTGGAGCGTCTTGAACACCATCCGGTCGGTAGCGGGCAGCGGTCCGGCGCTCACGGAGAACTCCTCGTACTCACCCGGCTGGACTCCTGACTTCGAATCCGTCGCGGTCCAGGTGATCTGGCCGACGACCTCGCTGATCTGCGCGCCGTGCGCCTCGATCGGCGCGGCCAGCTTGGTCTTGGTGATCTCGTACGACCAACCCGGGTGCGGCTTCACCGAGACCGAGGCGAGCGGGGCGTCGGTCGGCAGCTGAACCTCGATCTTGGTCGTGCTCGCGTCGTCGCGCTCGTTGGGGACGCGGAACGTCAAGGCGGCGTAGCCGCCCTGGACGGCCGAGTCCGTGGTCACTTTCACGTGTGCGGACGCCACCGCCGGCATGATGCCGATCAGGCAGGCCGCCAACCCTACGGTTACGAGGCCACGTATCGTGCGGCGCAGCATATGCATTCTCCTTGTCGTGCTGGCGATCAGGAATCGCGACTGTGCTGTTCGGTGGAATAGAGCTCGCGTGCGGCGGGCCGCGGCCCGGCCCGCCGGTCTCGGATCAGCCCAGTCTTCGCAGCACCTTCTCCATGGCGCCCCTGGCCTTGTCCGCGGAGTCGGCGCGGTCTCCGACGATCTTTGTCTGGGTGAGGTCGAGATAGAGGATGAGATTCGCCCGGCGGAGCACCACGATGGCGATGTCCTCGTAGTAGACGTCGTCCATCCCCGGGGGGAAGGTGTGGGCGAGTTGCTGCACGTACCCCTTCCACCCGAACACCTCGAGCGGGCGGCTGGTCACGCTGTAGGCGCCGAGGATGATCGGCGGCCCCCCGTTCACCGCATACGATCCGGGGCACTTGGCCAGCCCGGAGGCGACCTCCTCCATCGCGCCGTCGGTGATGGCGCTCGAGCCGAAGACGAGGGCGTTCTGGGTCACGTACGGGACGCGCGAGTCGGTCGAGCGAGCGGGCTCCACGGCGAACTGCCCCACGGGCTCGCCGCCGACCGGCTCCACCACGTTGGACGGCGCGTTGGCCGCATCCGAACGCTGGACGTACGGGCAGGTCTGTATGGCGCTCGGCGGCACGTAGTTGGTGTGCGAGTGGAAGTTCCGGTCGTACCAGTAGTCACGCGCGCCTTCGCCGGCGTCCTTGGCGGTGTAGTACGCGGCCTTGACATCGTCGGCCGTGTAGTGCGGCTTGGTCGCTGTGGCGGCCGCGGAGCCGGAGCAGCCGGTGAGGGCGGCGCAGATGGCGGCCAGCGCGAGGGCGACAGGGGGGCGCAGGGTCACGGATGGGCTCACTTCGTCGGGGGAGGCTGCGATCGACCACGGGCCGTCACGTGTCGTTGTCCGGACGCAGCGTGCTGGCGAGGGTGAAGGCACCGCTTTTGACGGTCAGCACGAGGTGGTTGTCGTATTTGACCGTGTGGTCGGGAGCGAACCTCAGCGCGCCCATGAACGTGGTGAAGGTGTCCTCGAGCTTGGTCAGCTGCTCGCTGTTCAGCGCGCGGTCCACCTTTCCCGCCTGCGTCACGGCCTGCCCCAGGGCGCGCAGCGCGTCATAGGCCTGCAGCGCGTCCCGCCCCGGCGCGCGGCCGAAGGCCTTGGTGAAACGCTTGGTCCACGCCTCGGTGGCGGGGAGGTTCTGCGGGCTGGCCGTGGTGATCACGTATGCGCCCTCGGCGCCGTCAGTGCCGGCGGCCGACCGGAAATCGGGGCTCTCCGACTGCGCGGAGGCGATGTACATGCCCTTGTATCCGGCCTTCCGTAGCGCTGCGGCGAGCCGGCCGGATTCCCGGGCCGAGCCGGCCCAGTACACGACGTCGGGGTCGGCGGCCAGCGCGGTGGCAGCGGCCGCGGCGATGTCCTGCCGCCCGGCCGTCAGGGTCTGCTTGCTGACCACCTTGGGGACGGGTGAGGCCACGGAGATCACCTGTTTGACCAGGTATGCGGACTCAGGGGCGTCGTCAGCGACCACCGCGAGCCGCTGCGCGGTGTTGTAGGCCATCCAGTGCACGGTCGCCAGCGCTTCCTGATACGGCGTGCCGTTGGTGAGATAGGCCGTAGGAGTGTCCTCCGCGCTGACCAGAGCGGGTGAGTTGGCGGAGCTGATGAGGAACGGCAGTCCGTTGCCGCCGAGCACCCGCGCCGCGGCCTCGGCGGCGTCGTCGCAGACGCCTCCGACCGCGCCGGCGACGCTCTCGGTGAGGTGGAGCCGCTTCGCCGCCTCCTTGCCGCTGTCGTCGAGGCACTCGTCGTCGACGGTGACCAGGGAGACGTGCAGCCCGATGACCCCGCCCCGGACGTTGAGGTCGTTCGCGGCCATCTGCGCCCCATCCACCAGGTCCTGCCCGCGCGCGCTTTCCGGTCCGGACAGCGGGGCGATCACACCGAAGGCGATGTCCCCCCTGGGGGCGGCCGGCGTGGCGCCGTCTGAGCTGCACCCGCCTGCGGCCGGGAGCGTGAGGACGGTGAGGGCCAACGGCACGAGCCAGCGGATGCGGCGGGTCCGGCCACGGCGGTCGAGGTTCGTCGGAAGCTGCATGGGGTGCTTCTCGCTCCGGTACGTGTTGAAGGGGGGCGGGGCCCAGCGAACGGGAAGGGAGCCCCGGGTGCCCGCTCACGGGCTCGCGCCGTGGTGACGCGAGCCCGCGAGCGGGCGGAGGTGCCTGCCGGGGTCCTACTTCTCGCAGGAGTTCCAGCAGACCTTCTTCTCCCGCTTGCCGGGAATGTCGCCGGTGAACTTCAGGATGTCGACGCCACGGCCGTAGTCGGGGACGTAGACGTACCCGTTGTGCCAGTAGGCCGAGGAGGCGTTGCTCCCGATGATCGCCGGGCCGTCGGGGCCGCCGTTTCGGTCGGGCACCCGGAACCAGCCGACCTGCTGCGGGTTCCTCGGGTCGGAGATGTCCAGGAAGCGGACGCCCTGCTCGTAGTAGCCGCCGACGACGATGTTGCCGTTCACCGTGAACCAGTGCGCGGAGCAGTCGCCGGCCTTACCCGTCGGGTCGACGTAGTGGCCGGGCTTGCCCCCGGGGCTGTACGTGGCGAGCCGCGTCATCTTGACCGGGTTCTCCGGAGTGGAGGTGATCCCGTCGGCGTCGTGTGTCCCTTCGAGCGACGCCAGGATGAACACGCCGGCCTTCGAGCAGTTCTGGTTGTTGTTCTCGTTGGTGATGAGGAGCACGTCGCCCTTGGGACGATCTCCAAGGGCGTTCGGGAAGCGGTAGGCGTTGTGCAGGAAGGAGCTCTCCGAGCCGCCGATGCTCCCGCCCGCGTACGGGATCGGGTCATAGGCCGTCGCGTAGCGCTTGGTCTGCGTTGCCGGGTCGACGTGCTTCCCGTCCGTCCAGTAGCCGCGCACGCCGCCGCTGCCCGAGACCCAGACGACGCCGTCGAAGTCGACGTCGACGCTGTGCGTGGAGCCGCTCGTCGCACCGGTGCGCCGGACGTCGGAGACGACGGCCTGGCTGTAGGTGAACGGGTGGTTGACGTCACGGACGTCGGTCACATAGACGGGGGAGCTCACGCCGCGCACGCCCGACCCCACCGACCAGATGAAACGGCAGTCGTTGATGCAGGTCGCGGTGTGGCCGAGCGGGACCGGGTGGAAGCCCAGCAGCGCCGGGTGCCACGGGTCCTTGATGTCGATGATGAACAGGCCCTTCTGACCCGAGTCGCGGGTCATGAAGACGAGCTTGCGCCTGCTGTCGACCGTGAGGTTCTCGCCCTCCCAGAACTGGGTCATGGTCTCGCCCGGCTGCTTCAGCTGGCCGACGGTGACCTCAGAGATGTACGTCGGGTGCTCGGGGTCCTTCAGCGACCAGATGGCCAGGCCGCCGGTGCCGTTGGCGACCATGACGTCGTAGCCGAGCTTCTCGTAGTGCACGAAGTTCAGCGACGAGAACGCGGGGCACTTCGCCGACTTGAAGGCGGGGCAGTTCGGGTTGCCGGACAGCACCCCGCGCACGTGGCCGACGACCTCGACGTTGTCGCTGTGCGTGGCGTTGTCGGGGAACACCCCGGTGTCCGGGAGGGTCTGTGTCCCCTCGGCGCCGATGCCGTCGGTGACACCGGCCAGCGACGCGGCCTCACGCTCGGCGTTGTTCGCCGCCGCTTCCGCTGCCGCGGCCGCCGCCGCCGACGCGGCTGCCTTCTCGTTGTACTCCAGCTGCGCCTGCGCCGCCTTGGCGGATGCTTGCGCGGCCTTCGCGGCGGCAGCCTCCGCCTTGTTCTTGTCGGAGATCGTGCCCGACTCCTCAGCCGTGGCGGCGGCGTCGGCGGCCTTCTGCGCCTCCTCCTCAGCCGTGGCCTTGGCCTCGTCCAGACGAGCGGCCGCCCTGGCGGCGTCCTTCGCGGCCGCGTCCGCCCGGTTCCGCAGGCTGGTCGCCTCGGCATTGGCGGACCCGACCGTGCCGGGGTTGACCGGACCGGACGGGTCCGCGTATGCCGGGCCGAGGCTCGCCGTCTGCAGCACGACCGCCGTGACGAGCGCGGCCGTGCCAGTCAGAAGGGCTCTGCCCTTCAACGCTCTTCCAACAGGTAAGAATCTCACCGTTCCGCAAACCTCCAATAGGATCTTGTGGATGCGGCGCTAGCCGAGGCGGGCCAGCGTCGTCTTCATCAACGCCTTGACCTTCTCGTCGGAGTCGGCGCGCTGGCCCACTGCCTTGATCTGCGCATAGCCGACGTAGATGATGGCGTTGGCCTTGTGCACCACGACGGTGACCAGATCGTCGTAGGTGTCCGGGTTCACCTCCGGGGGCGAGGTGTGCACGAGATGTTGGGCGAACCCCTTCCATCCCTCCATCTCGATCTGCCGGCTGCCGACCTTGTAATCGCCCACGACGGTCGGCGGTCCGCCGAGCACACCGAACGTCTCCGGACACTTGGCCGACTCGGCCACGACGGTGTCCATCGTGTTGTCGGCGAGCGAGGAGCTCGTGAAGACCGCCGCGCCCTGTGTGACGACCGGAAGCGACGATGTACCCGCGAGTTGCGGGCCGACGATGAACCGCCCGGTCGGCATCCCGCCCACCGGCTCGACCGCCGGCCGCACATCGACCTCGACATCCTCGGAGCGCTGGACGTACGGACAGGTCGGGATGCTGTTCGGGGGCGTGTAGACGACGTGCGAGGCGTGGCCGTTGTCCTTGAACTCGGTCGCGCCTTCGCCCAGGTCGCCGGGGCTGACGAGGCCGGACCGGATGGAGTCCAGGGTGTAGGGCGGCTTGGTCGACGCCTGCGGAGCCCCGCCGGAGCAGCCCGTCAGGACGCCGAGGGCGAGCATGCCGGCGGCGGCCCCGCTCACCCGGCGGGCCACCCGGCGCCGGGACGCTTTCCGGTCAACGCCTTGCATGCGTGCCACCAGCCTTTCAGCGTGCCGTGAACGGGACACGCACGGGCGTCTCGTCGAAGTCGGAGACGCGGATGTCCAGTCGCAGCACCCACGCCCCCGGGTAGGGGATGGACATCGAGTTCGCCACGTAGTGGCCCGGCTCGGCTGCGGAGATCTTGACGGGGAACGCCGGGACACTGCGGTCGCCCGACTCGAGCTCACCGGAGACCTCGGGCACCGCGACCAACGAGCCGTCCCGGCCGGTGAGGTAGATGTCGGCCACGTTGCCGCCCGGCCTCGCCGGCTCGATCTTCACCTCGACCGAGCCGCCCCGCAGCCCGGTGGCCGGGCCGGCCCCGTCCGCGGCGGCGGGAACAGGGACCTTGGTGTGCACCGGCGGCGCGTAGCTGGTGCGGGCCGGGGCGGTGTCGACCAGGACGGCCGTGATCGACACGACGGCGATCCCGAGCACGACTTCGGCCATGACCGAGCGGCGCAGCCGGCGCACCGCGGCGGAGGGCGCGGCGTCGAGGCCGAGGGGCTCGCGGCCGTGTTCGCGGCCGTGCTCGCGACTGTGTTCGCGGCTGTGCCGCCGCACGAACCGCCGCGCTCCGGCGGCAAGACCCACCACGGCGAGGACGGCGGCGAGCTTACCGAGAAGCAGCCGCCCGAAGTCGGTCCCGCCGAGCGCACCCCACGTGCCCACCTGCCGCCAGGACAGGTATACGCCGGTCACCGCGATCACGGCGAAGCAGATCTGCGCGAGCCGGGAGAACCTCGGGAGCGCGGGCTCCAGGGAGATGGCGCGGGTGGGCTCCCGCCTCCCCTCCGGGATGAGCACGCAGGCCGCGAGCACGATCAGGCCGCCCAGCCACAGGGCCATGGCGAGCAGGTGCAGGCTCGTCGCCGGAACGGCCAGCCAGGTCTGCACGCCGGTCTGCGCGTGATCTGCCAGCGTCCAGGTCAACGTCACGGCGACGGCGCCGGCCGCGGCGACCGCGGGCAGGACGATCCGGCGGGGGACGCCGGCTGCCCCGGCGTGGGCGGTCCCGGCGCCGGCAGGGGGCGGGGAGGGGCGTACGGCGACCCCGAAGGCCACACCGAGGGCGAGCACGATCACCAGCCGCACCAGCAGCGCCTGGCCCAACCGCGTGGACAGCGTCGCGCCGAGCAGTTCAGGGTCGAACACCCCTGTCAGCGACGTGCCGGCGGCGTACGGCCCCTGTACGAGCAGGACCACCACGGTGCCGGCCGTCAGCGCGGCGAAGCCGGACCACACGATGCGCCGGCCGCGGCGGTCATCGCGGCCCGCGGGCCAGAGCACGGCGAGGAACAGCGCGCCACCGAGGGCGAGGGCCACACCGAGAAAGGCAAGGCCGCGGCCGACCGCGTCGACGACGGGGACGGCGGGATCGGCATCCTGCTCCACCGGGGCGGCCAGCGCGCTCGGGTGGCCGACGCTGAAGCTGAGCGCACCCGACACCACGTGCGAGTCAGCGGACGTGACTCGCCAGGCCAGGACGTAGGTTCCCTCGGCCAGATCCGTGGGCAGGCTCACCCTCGCCGTGTTGGCCTTCCCGTCCACGTGTCCCGGGGTACCGATCGCCAGCTTCTTCGCGGTCACGTCGAGCAGCTGAATCGACCGCTGGTTGAAGCTCACCGCCTCGTTGAAGCGGAGCCGGACCTCAGCCGGGGGAGAGGCCAGCACCTCGCCGTCGACAGGCGAGGTCTCCAGCAGGTAGGCATGCGCGTACGCCGGATGGGTGGCCACGACGGAGATGAGGTCCGCGACGAGGCCGCCGGCCACGAGGAACGCGACCACCGCCAGCCGCGCGATCAGCCGGACCCGGCGATGTCCCGCGGGGCGCATACCGCGCGTCATCCGACCGGGTCCGTACGAAGCTTGCTGGCCAGGGTGAACGTGCCGCCCTTGACCTGGGCGATGACGTAGTTGTCGTACGCCAGCGAGTGATCGGCGGCGAAGCGGAGCGCCCCGGTGAAGGTGGTGAAGTCCTCGAGCCGCGGGAGGTTGTCGACGATCTTCGAGGGAGTCGTGTCCCCCGCCTGGCGCACCGCCTGCGCCAGCGCGCGGAGCCCGTCGTAGGCCTGCATCGCGTCACGGCCCGGGTCCCGCCGGTAGCGGACCTTGAAGCGCGCAGCCCAGTCTGCCGCTGCCGGGAGAAGTCGTGGGCCCGCGGACGCGGTGAGGAACGCGTCCTCGGCCGCTCCTCCCGCCGCCTGGAGGAACTCGGGGCTGTCCGACTCCGAGGAGGCCATGAAATAGCCGGTGTAGCCGGCTTGACGTAGTGCGCCCACGAGCCGTCCACCCGGTTCCGCCGCCCCCGTCCAGTAGACGAAGTCCGCCGTGAAACCGGTGACGGTGCGGGCGAGCTTCGCGAGATCAGGATCCTTCGTGGCGGAGGTTCGCCTGCTCACCTTCAGGCCGTCGGCCTTGACCCGGTCGGTCACCAGGCCGGACAGCCGCTGCGAGGCCGGCGAGCCGTCACCGAGCACCGCCACCCGCTGGGGGCTCCGGTAGCCCATCCAGTGCACCGCGGCCAGCGCCTCCTGGTAGACCGTGCCCTCCATCGGGAACACCGACGGCAACCCGGCCCCGACCAGCCGGTCGGCGCGGGCGGAGGAGACCAGGAACGGCGTGCCTTCCGCGGCCACGGTTTTCGCCGCCGTCACCGCCGCGTCCTCGCACAGCCCGCCGACCACCCCCACGACGCTCTTGGCGGCCAGCTCCGTCGCCGCCTGCTCGCCGGTCGCCGACGCGCAGCCGCCGTCCTCGACGGCCAGTCGCACCTGCCGCCCCAGAACCCCGCCCTGTTCGTTGATCTCGGCGGCGGCCAACTGCGCCCCGTCGACGAGGTCGTGCCCACGTTCGGCCATGTCGCCCGAGAGCGGGGCCAGTACCCCGAACGTGATCTCGCCCTGCGGCTTCGGGGCGCCGCCGCCCTCATCCGAGGCAGAGCACGCGTCGAGCAGACCGCTCACCACCAGTGCGGTCGCGCCCAGCGCGACCGCGCGCACGGCACTTCTGCGTCGCACCCTCTACCTCCACGCCGTCACCATCGAGAGCCGGTCCGAGCGCGGCGGTCGCCACGCTCGAGCCGGTGTTCTCGCTCAAACGGTTACTTGTCGCACGAGTTCCAGCAGATCTTCTTGTCCGGGTCTCCGGCCAGCTTGCCGTCGAACCGCAGGACGTCGACGCCCCGGTTGTAGTCCGCGACGTAGACCAGCCCGTCGTGCCAGTAGGCGGCCGACGCCGAGCCGCCGGTCACGCCCTGCCCCGACGGCACGCGGAAGTAGCCGACCTGGGTCGGGTTCCTCGGGTCGGACACGTCGATGAAGCGGGTGCCCTGCCCGTACCACGCCTGCGCCAGGATGTTGCCGTTCACCGTGAACCAGTGCGCGGAGCAGCTACCGCTGGTGGCCGACCCTTCCTTGCCCCACGGAGACCAGTGGCTGATCAGTTCCAGCCGGAACGGCTTCTCCGGCGTGGAACGCCAGCCTTCACCGTCGTAGCTGCCCTTCAGCGAGGCGATCTTGAACTCGCCCGCCTCTGAACAGGTCCTGATGTTCTCGTTGGTGATGTAGAGCAGTTCGCCCTTGTCGAAGGAGCCGGGCTTCTCGGTGTTGTGGTAGGCGTTGTGATCGAAGTAGTCGAAGAAGTCGGTGCCCGCCGGGTTGGTGGCGACGACGGTCCCGCCCGCGTACGGCACCGGGTCGTACGCCGTCGCGACGCGGTTGCGCTTCTGCACCGGGTCGTAGTGGTTGCCCTCGGTCCAGTAGCCGCGTACGCCGCCCTCACCGGAGGCCCAGGCGATGCCGTTCTTGTCGACGTCGACGCTGTGCACGTAGTCCGTGACCCCGTCGTGCCGGTCGAGATCGACCGCCCGGTCGAAGGTGTACGGGTGCTTGATGTCGTGGATGTCGGTCACCCGCACCGGTACGCCGTTCCAGGAGGGGTCCTGGCCTGGCGTGCCCGTGTTGGCCGGACCGACCGACCACAGGTACTTGCAGTCGTTGATGCAGGTGGCTGTGTGCCCGGCCGGGACCGGGTGGAAGATGACCGTCTCCGGCTTCCACGGATTCTTGACGTCGATGATGTAGACGCCGGACTGACCGGTTTTGACGGTGCCGCCGAAGCCGCGCGGGTCCCGGGTGAGGAAGACCAGCTTGCGCTTCGGGTCGACGGTCATGTTCTCGCCTTCCCAGAACCTGTCCTGGGTGTCCCCCGGAAGGCGCAGCTCGGCTGCCGTGATCTTCGAGATCAGGGCCGGGTGCTCGGGGTCCTTCAGCGACCAGACGGCGAGCCCGCCGGTGCCGTTGGCGAACATGAAGTCGTGGCCGTACTTGTCGTAGCGGATGAAGTTCAGCGCCGAGTAGCCGCTGACCCCCCTGACGTTGTCGATGAACGTGACGTTGCCTGCGACAGCGGTCGTCGGGGCGTTGTGGACGTCATCGAGGATCGGACCGCCATGGGCGGAGTTGTCCGACGGGCTCGAGTCGGACGGTGTGTCGGCGAATGCTGCGCCAACTCCCGACAGCTGTAATAACACAGCCGTGGCAAGAGCGGCCGCACCCGCCATGAGGGACGTCGTTTTCACTACACCCTCCCTTAAGGGGCCCTCAGTGCAGGTTGCAACCATGCGACCGAAAAGTCGCACTTGGCCATGACTTTAGAAGCGGCATTAGTGGCCGTCATGGTGCAAATGTCGAAAATGTCACCCCCTCGGCGTCCGTCATTCGTCGTGATCGCGCCCTGACATGCCCGTACGGCCCTGGCCGGCCGCCGGTTGGCCGGCTTTCCGGACCGTCGGAGCCGGACGTCGAAAAGGTGGTGGAGGTACTGTCCGGAACCCGGTTCGCGATGGTGATCACCTCACCGGCGTCGGCGGGGCCCGTGCTTACCGTGCCTGGCATGGTTCCAGCGGGTCGATGCCGGGGTGGACGCTCAGGACAACCGGGTCGCGATCGGGCTGCGGTAGGACACGTTCTTGCCTCCCGTGAACGGCAGCAGGCGCTCCGCCTCCTGCTCCACGGCCGCCTGATCGGTCGCGGACAGCGGGCGGAACGGAGTGAGGTGCAGGGTGTCGCCTTCGAGGGACCAGCTTCCGTGGACTTGGCCGTCCACGAGGAAGGTGGGCCGTACTTGTGCCTGGCCGGGCATCACGCGTTTTCGGTCCTCGTGGCTGATGATGCGGGTCCGGTCGGCGTGGCCGAGCAGGGCGTTGTCGAAGGCGGGCAGCATTCGCACGGGGGCGGGTGTGTCGGGGTCGGGCAGTTCCGCGTCGGCCACGTCGATCAGTTCCCTGCCGTCGGGGTCGCGGTAGTGGCGCAGTTCGGCGCGCATGTCGGAGACGATCTCGCCGAGGCGGGTCAGCCCGGACCAGGCCTGTACGTCCATGATCCCCGCTGGGCCGAACGCTGCCAGATAGCGGCGGATGAGGTCCTTGGCGGTCGCCGGAACCATGGGCCGGCCGAGCCAGGTCTCGGCGGGCGTGACGGAGACGGCCGATCGGGTGCCCCAGGAGCCCCATGTGCCGGTGGCCGGGTTGTGGATGAGGGGGGTTCTGAGCTCGACCTCTCCGGCGAGGACGCGCCCGTCGCGGCCTGGGTGGCGTTCGGCCAGCCGTCGGGCCAGCTCCTTTCGCGGTGTCGTCCCGCCCGCCAGCAGCTCAAGCCCGGTGGCGACCAGCGAGGCGGTGTCCAGGCCCGCGCTGTTGCGGGCGAAGTACGCCGAGCGGGCGGTGCGGTCGAGGACGGGCTGCAGCAGCGGCCGCAGCCGGCGGAAGTCGTCGGCCGCGGTGAGGTGCTGGGTGCTGCGGAGAAGGCCGGAGCGGACCACCTTCCGGTCCTGCAGCAGTGTGGTGAGCTGGGAATGAGTGAAGCCGTGGATCCTGCTCCACAGCCCGACGTAGGGCCAGTTGGGCTCTTGCGCCTGCAGCGCGACCAGGCGCCCGATCACCTCCAGCGGGGTGTGATCGGTGCGGGCCAGCAGGAACTGGCGGCCCAGCAGGGCCCGGTTCAGGGCCCTGCTCGAAAGAGTCGTCATGACAGCCGCACCGAGACATTGCCCCGGTAGGAGCCCTGGAGCAGGGACAAGAACGCCTGCGGCACGTCGTCGACCTCGCCCTTGATGACCGTCTGCGGGTAGACGAAGCGGCCCTCGCCCAGCCAGGTGCTGAAGTGTTCCCGCCAGGCGGCGATCTGGTCGGGGGTGTGGTAGCAGGAGAACGGCAGCAGCTCGACACCCCTGCCCCGGGCCGCGGCACGGTCCGGCGTGGGGAAGCGCTCCGCCGCATCGCCGAGCTGGCTGGACAGCGAGCCGCACAGCGCGAAGCGGGCGCCGGGCCTGGCCGCCTGCAGCGCGGCCTGATACTGCTCGCCGCCCACGACGTCGAAGAACACCGAAATGCCGTCGGGTGCGAGCTCTCGAAGCCGGTCGACCGGCGAGCCGTCGTGATAGTCGAACGCGGCGTCGTAGCCGAGCTCGTTCACCAGATAGTCGACCTTGGCCGGGCTGCCGGCGCTGCCGATCACCCGTGTCGCGCCCAGGCACTTGGCGATCTGCCCGGCCAGTGAGCCGACCCCACCCGCCGCGCCGGAGACGAACACCACGTCGCCCTCGCCGACGCCCGCCACGTCGGCCATCCCGTAGTAGGCCGTCGGCCCCTGTCCGAGGTAGTAGCCGGGGTCGGCGATGGGGTCAAGCTCGGTGTACTGGGCGGCCGGGCCCGCCGAGTACTCGCTCCAGCCGGTCATCGACTGGACCAGGTCGCCAACCGCGAGCTCGGGGCTGTCAGACCGGACGACGGTGCCGATGGCGGCCACGCCCACCCGCTGGCCCGGCTGCCAGGCCGGTACCGGGAGGGTGCAGTCCGCGCGCATCAGCTCCAGGTAGGTCGCGGCGAGCCCGACCTGGTCAGTCCGCACCAGAACCTCGCCGTCCACCTCGGTGGTGGCGACCGTGAAGTGGTCGAGCGTGGGGGTGCCGGCGATCTGTGCGGTCAGCTGGATCTCACGGGTGATCATTTCTTGGTCCTTCTGTCGGTACGGCCTTCGAGATCGACTCTAAAGAGGCTTCCGGTCACTTCTTGGCCGGAAGTCGGGCGAGGATGGCGGTATGGCCAACACCAGCTCACGGACCCTCCGACTGCTCTCGCTGCTGCAGACCCACCGCCACTGGCCCGGCATGGAACTGGCCGAGCGGCTCGGAGTATCCGAGCGGACCCTGCGCCGCGACGTCGACCGGCTGCGCGAGCTCGGCTATCCGGTCAGCGCGGCCCGGGGGACCGACGGCGGCTACCAGCTCGCGCCCGGCGCGGTCCTGCCGCCGCTGCTGCTGGACGACGAGGAGGCGGTGGCCCTCGCGGTGGGCATCGGTGACGCGGCGCAGAGCGGGATCGCCGGGATGCAGGAGGCGTCGCTGCGTGCGCTCACCAAGGTGATTCGGGTCCTGCCGCCCCGGCTGCGGGCCAGGGTGGACGCCCTGCGGGAGATGACCTTCTCCGTCGCCGCGTCCGGGCCGGTCGTGGCCGCGGGGGTGCTCACCGCGGTCGCCCAGGCTTGCCGGGACCAGGAGCGGCTGCGCTTCGGCTACACCGCCAGAGGCTCCGTCCCCACCGAGCGCGAGGTCGAGCCGCACCGGGTGGTCGCCCTCGGCGGACGCTGGTACCTGGTCGCCTACGACCTGACCCGGCACGACTGGCGCAGCTTCCGCCTCGACCGGCTGACCGGGCCGGCCGGGACCGGCATGCGCTTCCGGCCGCGTCCGCTCCCGGCCGGGGGCGCCGCGGCCTTCGTCCGGGCGGCGAGCGGAGCCCCGGCGCAGTACACGGTCGAGGCGCTCGTCCACGCCCCCGCGGCCCGGGTACGGCAGGTGGTCGGCCAGTGGGGCACGATCGAACCGCTCAGCCACGACACCTGCCGGATCACCATGACCTCGACCTCTCTCGATTGGCCGACCCAGGCGCTGGGCAATGTGGGCGCCGAGTTCGAGGTGCTGGGGCCGCCGGAGTTCGCCGCGCACGTCCAGGAGTGGGGCGCCCGCTTCATCCGGGCCACCAGCGCGCCCGACAGGCCGTCCCAGCCGTAGCCAGATCGCGACGATGGCGCGGCGTCCGTCTCGCTAGGACTCTCGACAGGCCTGCCCGAGGCCCCGGATCAGCTCGCCGAGCACGTGCTCGTCCGAACCGAACGTGATGCGGACATGCGTGCCGGGGGCGTGCATGTCGGCGCCGCGTACCGTCGCGATGCCGTTCGCCAGGAGTACGCGGTCGATGTCGTCCGGTGTGTCGCCGAGGCGGGAGCAGTCGACGAGCAGGAAAGCGCCGGCCCCGGGCCGCACGGGCTCGGGGAGGCCGCTCGCGGCGATGCCGTCGCATACGAGGTCGAGCTTCGCCTGGTACGTGGAAAGCGCCCGGTCGAGCCAGTCGCGAGGCCCGGTGAGGGCGGCGGCCGCGGCACGCTGCGGAACCACTCCGCAGCACACCGCCTCCCACTGGAAACGGCGTTCGAGCGCGTCGAGGATCGGCGGCGGCGCCAGGACGTAGCCGAGCCGCCAGCTCGCGAGCGCGTAGTACTTGCTGAGGCTGGTGACGGTGACCAGGTGCGGCCAGCGATCGGCAAGGGCCTCCACCGGGTGGTGCCGACGGCCGTCGAACGTGAAGTGCTGCCATGAGTCGTCGGAGATGACGAGTAGCCCGTGGCGCGCGGCGATGTCCACCACGGCCGCGATGGTCGCGGCGTCGGGCAGGTAGCCCGTCGGGTTGTTCGGGTTGCACAGGAGTATGGCGCGGCTGCGGGGTGTGACGGCGGCTTCCAGGCCGGCGAGGTCGAGGGCCCAGCCATCGCACTCGCGGGACGGGACGTAGGCGGGCGTCGCGCCGGCCTCGCGGATGGCGCCGTCGAAGAAGTAGGTGGGGGTCGGCACGATCACCTCGTCGCCGGGAGCGAGCACCGTGCGGAGCACGAGGGAGAGGCCGTGCATCGCTCCGTGGGTGATCAGGAGACGACGCTCGGGATCGATGCGCAGGCCGTGTTCGCGCTCCAGTTCGGCGGCGATCGCGGCTCGGAGTTCAGGGAGGCCGCGGCTGTCTCGCGGGTCGGGCTGGTCTATCGCCTGTGCGACCGCCCGCCTCACGTGCTCGGGCATGGGAAGGATCGGGGCGCCCACGAGCGGGAGGACCCGCACGCCGTCGCGTGCGCTCCGCGCCGCGCGGTCGCGCGTGCTCATCGCGCCCAGAGCCGGAAGGTCGCTCGCGGTGGGGAGGGTCCAAGAATTCGAGGTGGATCGCTGCATGGGGGAAGCATGCCACGCTGAGATATCAACGACAATGATAAATATCTCTATCAGCGCCCAACCGGCGGCATTCTGCTGTATCAACGCTTCGCGTTGGTATCCTGACGAGGTGTCCGATATCCATAGCGTGGTCACCGGAACGCCGCATATCCCCGCGCTGCTGTTGGTCGGCAGGGATGAGACCGGCCTCGACCGCACGAGCCAGGCCTACCGGGCGATCAGGCGGCAGATCATCGACCTGACGCTTCCGCCCGGCAGCAGCTTCACTGAGACGTCGCTCGCGCAGCAATGGCGCACCAGCAAGACGCCCGTACGCGAGGCGCTCGCGCGGTTGAGGCGCGACGGGCTCGTGACCGCGCTTCCGCGCGCAGGCTACGTCGTCAGCCCGATCACACTCCAGGACACCGACGACCTCTGTGCCTTGCGGTCGCTGCTGTCCGGTGAGGCCGCTGGCGCCGCGGCGCGCCTGGGCGTCGCGGCGCCGGCGCTCGGGCGGCTCGAAGCGCTGTCCAAGGTGCCCTTCGCGCTCGCGGCGGGCGAAGTGGAACAAGAGGAGTCGCTTCAGGCGGGGATCGAGTTCGAGGGCATCATCGCCAACTTCAGCGGCAACAGCCGTCTCGGCAAGGCGATCGTCGACGTGCTCGACGAGCTGGAGCGCGTCCTGCGGATGGCCGCGTTGATCGCTCCCGGCATCGCGAGCCCGCCCGGAGAACTGGAGGCCATCGTCGAGCGACTGCGCGCGCGGGATGCGGACGGCACCCAGGACGCGATGCGCGCGCGGTGCGAGCGCGTGCGTCGCGACGTGCTTCAGGTTCTGGCGAAGAGTGCGTCCGTGAGCAGGGCGCACATTGAGCTGCCGGCGCCGCCGCTCCCGCCGGCCTGACCGGCAACAGCACCGGCACCGAGGCGGGGCTGCCCCGGCCATCACCTGGCAGCTCCTCTCTACAATGGCCGGGTGAATCTGGATCGGGCCGTGTGCGGCACGTGCTGAGCGCGGCAGGGCTGGGCGCGGAGGAGGAAGCCGCCTACCGGCTACTGGTCAGGACCACCGAGGTCGAGTCCGACGCCCTGGCCGAGGAACTGGGCGTGGCGGCCGAGGTCGCGCGGCAGGCGCTCGGCTCGCTGCTGGCCAAGGGGCTGGCGCGAGTCGTGCCGGGAGATCCCGGCCGGTTCACGGCGGTCGCGCCCGACGTCGCGCTCGCGGCCCGGCTGCACCGGCGGCAGGCCGAGGTCGACCGGGCGCGGCATGCCATGGAGCAGCTCACGGGGGAGTACCTCGCGCACGCGCGGCGCCGCGAGGCGGCACAGCTCATCGAGGTGATCACCAGCCGCACGGCGCTGCGCGAGCAGCTCCGGCTGCTGCAGGACGGAGCCCGGCACGAGGTGCTCAGCTTCTGCCGGGCCGGGCACGTGGCGATGACGTCGCAGGAGAACACCGAGGAGCTCGCGGCGCTGCGGCGCGGCGTCGGCTTCCGCGTCATCTACGAAGGGGCGTTGCTGGAGGAACCCGGCATGCTGGTCAACCTCGCCGACGGCATCACCCTGGGGGAGCAGGCTCGCGCGCTGCCCGTCCTGCCGGTGCGGATGATCATCGCGGACGGCGAGCTCGGGGTGCTCCCGCTCATCCAGCACACTGACGGCCTGACCCAGCTCACCGCCGCGCTGATCAGGCCCAGCAGCCTGCTCGACGCCCTCAAGGCCCTGTTCGAGAGCCTGTGGGAGCGAGCCACGCCGGTCAGCCTCACCAGTCCGGGCAGTCCGCTCGACGCCGACCATCTCTACCTGCTGTCGCTGCTGGTCGCGGGCGTTCCGGACAAATCGATCGCCACCCAGCTCAAGATCTCGCATCGCACGGTACAGCGCAGGATCGCCTACCTGATGGAGCGGGCGGGTGCGCAGACCCGGATGCAACTGGCCTGGCACGCCGCCCGCGAGAACTGGCTCTAACCGATCAATAGGCCCTGATCACCGTCTGCCTGACCGTGTTGCCGGCCGAGTCGGTGGCGGTGACCCGCAGCGACGGGTGCGGACGCAGGACGGGCGCGCTGTAGCGTCCGCCGCCGAGCTCGATCACCGGCTGCTCGCGCCACGTCGCGCCGTCGTCGTACGACAGCTCCAGCTTCAGGTCCTTCGCGCGCACCCCGCTCACGCCCTCCTGATGCCGTACGGCGAAGCCCACCTGACCGGGGCGCTCCGGGCGCACGTCATAGTCGACCTGCAGCAGCGGCAGCACCCGATCGCCCGGCTTGGAGCGGAACGTCCAGGCCGTCTCGGTCGCGGTCGCCGTGGTCCACTCGTCCGAGGTGCGCGTGGTGGAGAGTTCCAGCCGGTAGGTGGCCTCCTGCGGCGACGCGGGGAACGCGCCCCAGGCGGCGTCGCGCTCCGCCACCAGCGTGCCGTCGCGGAAGAACCGGGCCGACGCGGTGTCGTTGTCGACGCCCGTGCGGGAGACGTGACCGGAGGAGTCCACGAACTCGGGGATCCGGATCTCCATCGTGTCGCCCTCCCGGGTGGAGGGCTTGATCCAGGCGGGGATCGCCGGGCGGACCACCGGGGCGTGCCAGCTCTCGCTGGTCCGCGTGCCGGGCTGGTAGGTGCGCGGCTGCTCGGTCATGCCGTCGAGCAGCCGGCCCATGTCGTCCCAGACGTACTGGTGGTTGACGAGGTGCTGCCAGAAGGAGCCGTTGGCGCTGACGTATTCGGTGCGGCTCAGCGGGGTCTTCACGATCCGCTGGGTCTCCATCTGCTGGCCGAGCGAGTAGGACTGCCAGGGGCGCCAGCCGAAGCGCTGCTCCTTGGCCCAGGCGAAGCCCCCGTTGTCGGCATATGTCGTGGCAACACGCGCGGTGTTGCTGTCGTTCACCTCATACACGACCTTGTCCGGCACGCGGCCATCGGAGACCTGCATGACGTCGTAGAGGTAGGGAGAGCTCATCATCCCCGTGACCTGAAGCTTCGCGTTGCCCTTCTTGATCCGCTCCAGCATCGGCTGCCCGTCGTCGCTGGCGACCACCAGGGCCGGGATCGGCAGGTCGGCGCCGACCGGCTTCCAGCCACGCCCGAACGGGTCGTCGGGGGCCATCACCAGGATCACGGCGACCGCTCCCGCCTTGATCGCGGCCGCGGACGGGTCGGCCCAGTCGATGTCCTCGCTGCGGATGACCGCGGCCTTGCCCTTGGACCCGGCCGCCCCGTCGGCGAGCGACCACATGTGCCGCCCCTCCACGCCCGGCGACCCGCCCAGGAACCCCATCGAGTACGGCTGCCCCGTACCGGGCACGTGGGCGGTGAGCTTCGGCGCGACGAGCTGCCAGCGCGACGCGAACTCGAACGAGCCGTCACGCACCGGCTGGGTCGGTGAGACGTTGAGCCCCTCGATGACGTCGAAGTTCATGACGCCCTGGGAGATCTTGCGCGAGCCGAACGCGCGATAGGTGAAGTAGGTGTAGATGCCCACCTGCTCGGCGGGTTCCTTGGTCTTGATGGTCACCGGGGTGGTTTTGCGGAAGTCGAGCAGCACGTCCAGGTCGCGGTCGACCTTGAGCTCGGGGATGACGACCATGCCGTCACGCGGGTGCGTCCGGCCCCAGCCGCCGCCCAGGTTGAGCGACTGCGTCATGTAGGTGCCCTCGGGCACCTCCACGGTCAGTCCTTCCTCGGGCAGCCAGGTGAAGACGTCGTCCAGCTGCGACGCGCCGAACATCGACAGCGTGTCGGTGCCGGTCGGCTTGCCCGCGGCGTCGACGGCGGTGAAGTGGACCTTGTGCTGCGGCCCCTTCCAGGTCAGCGCCAGCGTGGTGTGTACCTGCTCCGCGCCCGCCGTGGCAGTGACCAGCCCGCTGTACCGGCCGAAGGAGAGCGTGGCCAGGTCCACCGTGACCTTGACGTCGGCGGTGCCGCCCGCCGCGACCGACACGGTCGTGGCGCTGAGCTCGGCCCCGTCGAGGGTGCCGGCCAGCTCCAGCGTGACCGGGGCGGCCGTTCCGTTGGTGTAGGTGATGGTGCCCTCGGCCGTGGCCGGGCCCTCGCCCTGCTGGTGCTTGCCGAGGTCGACCACGCCGGTCGCGGTCACGCCCTGGCGCACCGCGCGGGCCACGTCCAGGCGGCCCGCGCCGGCGTCGTCGATCTGCTGGCCGGCGATGGGCTTGGCCGAGCCGACCAGCGCGTTCTTGATCTGCTTCGCCGTCCAGTCGGGGTGGCGCTGCTTGACGATCGCGGCGGCCCCGGCCACATGCGGCGTGGCCATCGAGGTGCCGGAGGCGGCCGTGTAACGCTCGTCGACCGGCTCACCCATGGTGGTGCCCGCCGCGCGGGCCGCGACGATGGCCACGCCAGGGGCGGTGAGGTCGGGCTTGGGCGCGTCGTCCAGGCGCGGGCCCCGGCTGGAGAACGGCGCGAGTGCGTCCGTGCCGTCGACCGCGCCGACGGTCAGCGCCGAGGTCGCCGCGCCGGGAGTGCCGATGGAGTAGGCCGCGCCGTCGTTGCCTGCCGCGACCACGAACAGGGCGCCGGTGCGCTCGGTGAGGGTGTCGACGGCGAGGCTGAGCGGGTCGGTGCCGTCGGTGGCGCCGCCGCCGAGGCTCATGTTGATCACCGACGCGCCTTCGGCGGCGGCCCACTCCATGCCCTCGATGACGCCGGACAGGGTGCCCGAGCCGTCGTTGTCGAGCACCTTGCCGACCATCAGCTCGGCGCCGGGAGCGACGCCCTTCCTGCCGTCGCCGCCCGCGATGGTGGCGGCCACGTGGGTGCCGTGCCCGTTGCCGTCCTGGACGCTCGGCTCATCGGTGAACACCTTGGTCTGCTTGACGCGCCCGGCCAGGTCGGGGTGGGTGGCGTCGACGCCGGTGTCCAGCACGGCGACCTTGACGCCCTTGCCGTCGAACCCGGCCTGCCACGCCTCCGGCGCGCCCACCTGCGGCACACTGTGGTCGAGCGTGGCCTTGACCTTGGCGTCCAGCCAGATCTTCGTCACGCCCTGCGACAGCGTGGCGGCCCCCCGCTTGTCGAGCGACTTCCACAGCTGGCCGATCGTGCGCTTGTCGGCGGCGAGGACCCGGCCGTTGACGCTCTCCAGCTCGGGCCCGGTCGCGCTCTTCGGCGCGGAGCCGTCGTAGAGGAAGAGCAGCGGCAGCTTGTCCGCCTTCGCGTCGTCGTACCCCTGGGCGATCAGCCGGGTGACCGAGAACAGGCCGGGGTCCAGCCGCTTGGCCGCCAGGAGGGGGACGATGTCGTTGGGCAGGACCCGCAGCTCGCCGTTCTCCTCGGTGGTGGTGAACGCCATCCGCTCACGGCCCGGCCCCGGCTTCACCTCGACCGCGTGCCTGCCCGGTTCGGCCTGCCTGACGGTCACCACGTCCCCGGTGATCAGCGTGACCCGGTGGACGCCCTCGCCGGCGGGCTCGGCCGCGGCTGCGGGTAACGGGGAGCTCAACAGGGCGGCGGTGGTGACTCCTGCCACCATCACATGGGCGGACCAGTGCATGGGGGTGAAACCTCTCGTAGCAACAACAAGTGGTCACGAGAGTGGGTGATGGCGTGCCTGGTGCGCCAGGTGTCGCGCGTGCCGTTTGTCCGCCATGTCGTGATTGCGACACCCGGAACCACGCGATCAATGCCGCGACCGGGGAAGTTGGCGAGGGCAGGCACGGTCGTCGACCGTGCCTGCCCTCATTCACCGGTTGTCCGTCCGCGAGCGCGGTGCCGACGACCGCCTTGATGTACCCGAGGTCGGAGCCGTTCCCCGTCGGGTTCGGGGAGTACACCGGCGGTGCCTGAGAAGTCGCGAAAGCCCGATCCGGGGGCCCGGTCGTCCGGTCAGACCGCCGTGGGGAAGTGGAGGTGGCTGCGGTCGTGCGGGCCGTCCTTCGTCTCCTCGGGCCAGCGGCTGGTGACGGCCTTCGCGCGCGTGTAGAACGCGACGCCCTCGGGGCCGTGCATGTGATGGGCGCCGAACAGTGACTGCTTCCAGCCGCCGAACGAGTAGAAGGCCATGGGCACCGGGATCGGGACGTTGACGCCGATCATCCCGACCTGCACGGAGCGCTGGAAGAGGCGGGCCGCCTGGCCGCCCGCGGTGAAGATCGCCGTGCCGTTGGCCCAGGTGTTGTCGTTGATGAGGTCGATCGCCTCCTCCAGCGAATCGACGCGCACGACGACGAGCACAGGACCGAAGATCTCGTCGCGGTAGACGTCCATCTCGGGCGTGACGTGGTCGAACAACGTCGGGCCGACGAAGAAGCCGCCGCCCTGGACGTCGATTTCGCGCCCGTCGACCACGAGTTCGGCGCCCGCGTCGACGCCGGAGCCGATGTAACCCCTGATCCGCTCGAGCGCCTCCGGCGATACGACCGGGCCCATCTCGGACCCGGCCTCCAGCCCTGGCCCGACCTTGATCGCCCGCGCCTTGTCGCGCATGAGCTTGACGAGCGGCTCGGCCACGTCGCCGACCGCGACGGCGACCGAGATCGCCATACAGCGCTGGCCCGCCGAGCCGTACCCGGCCGCGATCAGATGGTCGGCGGCGTAGTCGAGGTCGGCGTCGGGCAGCACGACGGCGTGGTTCTTGGCGCCACCGAGCGCCTGCACGCGCTTGCCGCTCGCGGTCGCGCGCTCGTGTACGTACCGCGCGATCGGCGTCGAGCCGACGAACGACACCGCGGCGATGTCCGGGTGGTCGAGGATCGCGTCGACCGCGACCTTGTCGCCGTGGACGACGTTGAAGACGCCGTCGGGCAGGCCCGCTTCGGCGTAGAGCTCGGCGACGAAGTTGGCCGCCGACGGGTCGCGCTCGGAGGGCTTGAGCACGAACGTGTTGCCGGTCGCGATCGCGATCGGGTGCATCCACATCGGGACCATCGCGGGGAAGTTGAACGGCGTGATCCCGGCGCAGACGCCGAGTGGCTGGCGAAACGAGAAGAGGTCGACGTCGGTCGAGACCTGGTCGGAGTACTCGCCCTTCAGGAGGTGCGGGATCCCGCAGGCGAAGTCGATCACCTCCAGGCCGCGGATGAGCTCGCCTCTGGCGTCATCGAGGACCTTGCCGTGCTCGGCGGAGACGATCCGCGCGAGGTCGTCGAGGTGCTTCTCGACGAGATTGCGGAAGGCGAACATCAACCGCGACCGGCGCATGACGGAGGTGTCGGCCCAGCCCGGCAGGGCGGCCCGCGCCGCTTGCACCGCGGCGTCGACGTCCGCGGGCTCGGCCAGCAGCACGTTGGCCTGGTGTTCGCCGGTCGCGGGGTTCCACACCGGCGCGGTGCGGCTCGACTCGCCGGCGGTCTCGTGGCCGCCGATTCGGTGCTGGACCGTCCTGACTATCCCTGTGCTCACAGAGAGCTCACCTTTCTCGTCGGGGTGCTCGGTAGGTCTGGTGGCGGTGTTTCGCGTGCTCGTACTCGCGTGCACCGGCCCGCGTGCTGTCGCATCAGACGATCAGGTCGCCGCCGTTGATGTCGATGGCCGCACCCGTGATGTACGCCGCGCGGTCGGAGGCGAGGAACGCGACGAGTTCGGCGACCTCCCAGGGCTGCCCGACGCGGGGCACCGGGAACGACCGGGTGGCGCGTTCGAGCGCCTCTTCGGGCAGCAGGGCGCGGGCCATCGGCGTGTCGATGAGGCCGGGGCAGACGGCGTTCACCGTGACCCCGTCGGGTCCGTAGGCCTTCGCCAGGTGCCGGGTGAGCCCGAGGACGCCGTGCTTCGCCGTCGTGTAATGGGCGCCACCGGCGGTGCTGATGGTCTTGCCGGCGGTGGAGGAGAAGTTGACGATGCGGCCCCAGCGGCCGCCGCGCATCGCGGGAAGCCCCTGCTGACAGCACAGGAACGTCCCGTGCACGTTGACCGCGAGCACGCGGTTCCATTCGGCCTCGCTGATGTCCTCGAACGCGGTCGGCGGAGCGATGCCGGCCGCGTTGACCAGGATGTCGAGCCGTGATCGCTCCGCCAGCAGCGCGGCGAACGCACGGTGGACCTGGTCGCCGTCCGTGACGTCCACCGCGACCGACCGGACGCGGTCCGCCGCCACCCCCAGCGTCGACGCCAGCTCGCTGGCACCGGGCGCGGCGAGATCGAACACCGCGACGGTCGCTCCGCGGCGGGCCAGGGCGTGCGCGGCCGCCAGGCCCATGCCGCGCGCGCCGCCGGTCACGATCGCGACCCGGCCCTCGAGTTCGCGACTGTCGGCACTGGTGGGCGCCCGGAGCCCCTCGGCGGCGGTCATGAGCCGGCCAGGACGGCGCGCGCGCGACCGAAGGCGGCTGCCGCGAGTTCGAGCTGGCCGGCCGTGTGCGACGCCGAGACCTGCACCCGGATCCGCTCCTCTCCGGCCGGGACGACCGGATGCGAAAGCGCGAAGACGAGGACGCCCTCGCGGCGGAGCACCGCCGCCACGTCACGGGCCAGCGTGCCGCCGCGCAGCATCACGGGGATGATCGGGTGTTCCCCGGGCAACACCTCGTAGCCGAGGTCGCGCAACGCCCCACGGAGCCAGGCGGTGTTGGCGGCCAGGCGCTCCCGCAGCTCGGGACGCCCCCGCGCGATGCGGATCGCCGCCAGCGCGGCCATGGCCAGCGGGGGAGCCATCGCGTTGGTGAAGATATAGGGACGCGAGACCTGGCGCAGCGTCTCCACGACCGCACGGGAGCCGGCCACGAAACCCCCGGCCCCGCCGCCCAGCGCCTTGCCGAGCGTCCCCGTCAGCACGTCGACGCGGCCCTCCAGCCCGTAGTGCTCGGCGGTGCCCGCGCCGGTCGCGCCCAGCACGCCCGTGGCGTGCGAGTCGTCGACCATGAGCGCCGCGTCGTAGCGCTGCGCCAGCGCGGAGAGCCGGGGCAGCGCGGCGACGTCGCCGTCCATGCTGAAGACGCCGTCGGTGACGATGAGCCGGTGGCGCGCCTCCGCGCTCTCGGCGAGGAGCCGCTCGAGTTCGTCGAGGTCGGCGTGCGCGAAGACGCGCCGCCGGGCCCGCGTCAGACGGATGCCGTCGATCAGGCTGGCGTGATTGAGCGCGTCACTGAGGACGACGTCGTCCGGGCCGAGCAGGGCGTCGAAGACACCGAGGTTCGCGTCGAAGCACGAGTTGTAGAGCACGGCGTCCTCGGCTCCGACCAGCTCGGCGATGCCCGCCTCGAGCTCGCCGTGGATCGCCCGCGTGCCGCAGAGCACGCGTCCCGCTGACACCCCGAGCCCCATGTCGCGCAGCGCCCGCCGCGCCGAATCGAGGACCTCCGGATCGCCGGCGAGCCCGAGGTAGTCGTTGGAGGCGAAGTTCACGAGCGTCTCGCCGGCCACGCCGAGCGTCGGCCCCTGGGCGCCCGAGACCACGAGGTCGCGGCGCAGCCCAGCGGTCACCCGGCGTTCGTCGAGCTCCGTCCGGAGCCGGTCCAGCAACGCGGCGTTCACGCCTTCCCTCCCTGCCACCCGGCGCAGGGCACGACCTCGAATCCCCGGCTGGGGAAGACGGTGTCCATGAAGAAGTCGTGCATCGCCGGATCGCCGTCGGCGCAACCGTCACGCAGCACGGTCACGTGGTAGCCACGGTCCGCCGCGTCGTAGCACGTCGCAGTCACCATCGCGCTGGTCGCGACTCCGGCGATCGCGAGAGTGTCGACGCCGCGGGCGCGGAGCACGAGGTCGAGATCCGTGCCGGCGAACGCGCTGGCGCGGCGCTTCAGCACGATGACGTCCTCGTCGGCGACCGGCAGATCGATCTCGGGTCCGGCCGACCCCTCGTGGAAGGCGTCCCCGGCGTCGTAGAACGACCGGTACAACGCGTTGTCCGGCGGCAGGTCGGCCCCGTTGTCCCGGAAGGCGAAGTGCACGAACACAACGAGCACACCGGCGGCGCGGGCGCGCGGGAGCAGTTCGGTGAGCGGCGGCAGGACCTGCCTGGCGAACGGGTAGCTGCCCGTGATGCCCTGTTGGACGTCGCCGATGATCAATGCAGTGGTCATGAGATGCTCCAGTCCAGCCGCTCCATCCGGCGCCCCGCGGTGAGCAGGACAGCCAGTCCGGCGGCCATGATGATTGCGATGGCCAGCAGCGCGTAGGTGAAGCTGCCGGTCGCGGACGCGATGGTCCCGGTGAAGTAGGGACCGACGAATCCGCTGATATTACTGACAGAGTTGATCAGTGCGATGCCGGAGGCGGCGGCCGCTTCGGTCAGGCCGATCGCCGGTATCCGCCAGAACTGGGGCATCGCGGTGATGATCCCGGCGACACTCAGGCAGACCGCGAGCACGAACAGCGTGCCGCTGCTGGTGAAGGTCGCCAGCAGCAGCCCCACCACACCGAGGGCCATCGGCACGACCGTGGCCGTGACCGCCGTCCGGCGCGCGGCGAAGCGAGCCCAGGTGAGCAGGGCGACCACCGCCACCGCGTAGGGGATCGCGGACAGCAGCACACTGCTGACGTCGGCGGAGTCACCCATGCTGTGCGTGATGGACCTGATCATCGTGGGCAGGAAGAACTGCAGCGGATAGAGCCCGAACGCGATCGCGAACCACGTCACGGCCATCGCCCAGACCCGGCCGCTGGTCAACGCCTGGCGCAGCCCGGTGAGTGCCCCGTGGGCGCGCTGTTCGGCGGCCTCGGCGGCGAGGATGTTCTGGATGGCGGCCTTCTCCTCGTCATCGAGCCAGCGCGCGTCTCCCGGGCGGTTGGGCAGGAAGAAGAAGATCAGGATGCTGACGACGATCGTCAGGACGCCCTCGACGAGGAACAGCGCCCGCCAGCCTGGGATCCCGAACAGTCGCTGGCCCCACTCGAGCAGCGCGGCGGCCAGCGGAGAGCCGACGATCGAGGACAGTGGGATCATCATGATGAAGGTCGACAGCGCCCAGGAACGCTGGCGGCGTGGGAACCAGAACGTCAGGTAGAGCAGGATCCCGGCGGCCAGACCGGCTTCGGCGAACCCGAGCAGGAGCCGCGCGATGTACAGCGTGGCCGGGGAGTTCACGGCCGCGGTCGCCGCCGTGACCAGTCCCCACGTGATCATGATCCGGGCGATCCATTTCCGTGCGCCGAACCGGCTCAGCATCATGTTGCTCGGCACTTCGAACAGGACGTAGCCGATGAAGAACAGTCCGGCGGCGAGGCCGATCTGGCTGCTGCCGAGGTGCATGTCACGCGACATGGGGGCAGCGATGTAGCCGACGTTGGCGCGGTCGATGTAGCTCGCCACGTAGGCGAGGCCGACCAGCGGGATGATCCGGATGCCAACCTTGCGCCAGGTGCGGGGTGTGACCGCGCTCTGGGTGGTCGCGACGTTTGAACTCATGGGGGGAGAAAGTCCAATCGGTCAGTACGGATGGGATCACGGCGCGGACCCGAGCTCGACCAGGTGCTGGACCGCGCATGTCTTTTTGGACCGGTAGTAGCCTTTACCGCGCCTGGCCACGCAACCTGGCGGTGGCGCTCGCGTCGATCACGCCGTCTTCGGTGATCACGACGCCGTAGTCCCGTTCGGCTCCCTCGTGGGTTACCTTGCCGTCGAGGACGTCTTCGAGGACCCGTTCCGGGACGCGCTCGAAGGGGATACCGTGGCCACCCCCGCCGGCGGTCACATGCCGGTGACGGGTTCCCGCGGTCATCACGAAGTGCGGTTTGGACTCCAGCACGCGTTCACCGGGTCCGCCGAGGTCGAGCACGTTGAGCGAGGGGGTCCCCTGCGCACCGCCGGCCAGCCCGTAGGGCAGGAACTTCCGCCGGTCGGACCTGATCTGCACGCTGGCCTCGGGCGCCAGCACCGTCATGTCCCGGAAGGTCGCCAGGCCACCGCGCCAGCGACCCGCTCCGCCGCTGTCGGGGAGGTAGCCGTAACCGTCGATGCGGATGTGACCGGAGCGTTCCAGCTCCTCGACCGGCGTATTGGTCAGGTTCGCGCCCAGCGAGCTGATCCCGTCCACGCCGTCGCGGTCGGGACGGGCACCCCACGCTCCGGCCAGGGGATCCCACAGGACCATGGACTCCCCGTCCGGCCCGACAAGGCCGATCGCGATCCCGTCGGGTCCGCCTTCGCCGGCGGCGGGCACCCGGGTGGGGAACACCGGGGCGAGCGCCCCGAGAACCGCGTCGATGATCCGGAAGCCGACGAGCCCGCGGGCGCCGCGCGCGGCAGGCCGCTGCCCGTTGAGGATGGAGGCTTCCGGGATGACGAAACTGAACGGCCGGTAGAAGCCGCTGTTGGCCGGGATGTCCGAGGCGAGGACACCCTGCAGGGCGGCGTAGACGGCGGAGCGGGTGAACGAGGCCGTCGCGTTGAGCGCGGAGTCGACCTGCGGTGAGGAGCCGGTGAAGTCGATCTCTATCCCGGACTCGGACAGCGTGGCCTTCACGTGGATCGGGATCGGCCCGGACCCGAGGCCGTCGTCGTCGATGTGGTCGATGAACTCGTACGTGCCGGGGACGGCCTCGGCGAGCGCGGCGCGCAGCAGGGTTTCGGAGTAGTCGAGCAGCTCGTCGACGAGGCCGGTGAGGCGTTCGACACCGTGTCGCGCCGCGAGGGCGCGCAGGCCTTCGGCCCCGGTGTGGCAGGCCGCCAGCTGGGATTCGAGGTCGCCGCGCAGCAGCTCGGGTTCGCGGACGTTGCGCAGGATCAGCCGCAGGAACGTCTCGTTCATGGTGCCGGCCTCGATCAGGCGCGACGGCGGGATCTGCACCCCTTCGGCGAAGATGCTCGTCGACTGCACGGCCATCGAACCGGCCGCCCAGCCGCCGACGTCGGTGTGGTTGACGACCGTCACCGCGAAGCCCAGGAGGTCTTCTCCGGCGAACACCGGGGCGACCGCGAAGATGTCGGGCAGGTGCATGCCGCCCAGGGACGGGTCATTGAGCAGGTAGACGTCTCCCGGCCGGATCCGGTCGCCGAACTCGTCGAAGATCGCCTCCATCGCGTCCGGAATGGAACCCAGGTGTACGGGCAGGGTGTTGGCCTGGGCGATCACCCTGCCGTGGGCGTCGCACAGAGCGGCGGAGAAGTCCATGCTGGACGCGACGAGCTGCGAGTGCGCCGTGCGCAGGATCGTGATCGCCATCTCGTCGGCGATCCCGGTGACGGCATTGCGGAAGACCTCGAAGGTCACGGCATCGCGGATCATGAGGCACCCCAGGTGATGACGATGTTGTTGAACCGGTCGCGGTGTGCCCGGGCACCGGGTGGGACGAGGGTGGTGGCGTCCATGTCCTCGATGACCATCGGTCCCTCGACGGGCTCGGCGCCGAGGTCGGACCGCCCCACGACGGGCGTGGGCACGGTCTCGGCGAACCGGCATTCGCGGGTGGTGGCCTCGTCGCCGCCGACGACGGGAAGGCTCAGCACGTCCTCGATGGACACCGAGGTGAGCAGCCGGCCGCGTACCCGGAGGTTGACCAGCTCTACCAGTTCGTCCGTGCCGGCCCGGCCGTAGGTGCGCTTGTGCTCGGCGTGGAACCGCGCCCGCGTCTCGGCGAGCAGGTCGTCGGTGAGGTCGCCGTCGGGCACCCGGATCCGCAGTTCGAATCGCTGGCCGCGGTAGCGCATGTCCAGGAGCCGATCCACGACGGCGTCCGCTCCCAGCTCTCCGCTCACCTTCGCGGACAGCCGCGCGAACTCCGCGGCGAGCGCGCTCACCTCGGCGTACTCGGGCCGGTACGGGGTGAGTTCGTGGCGTTCGGTGTCGGCCACGAGCAGGCCCAGGCTGCTGAACAGGCCCGGATGCACCGGCACGATCACGGTCGAGATGCCCAGCTCGCGGGCCAGCGCGGCGGCGTAGAGAGGGCCCGCGCCACCGAAAGCGACCATGGTGGCCTCCCGCGGGTCACGGCCCCGTTCGCTGGTCACTGCCTTGACCGCGGTCGTCATGTTCGACACCGCCACCTGGTACGCGCCGCGCGCGGTACCCGGCACGTCGTCACCAAGCTGCTCGGCCACCGGTGACAGCGCCTTCGCGGCCAGACTCGGATGAATCGCCACGCGGCCACCGGCGAGCGCCTGCGGGCTGAGGTATCCGAGGGTCACATTGGCGTCGGTCAGGGTCGGCAGCTCACCGCCCTGGCCGTAACAGGCAGGGCCAGGGCGCGAACCCGCGCTGGCAGGCCCCACATGGAGCGCGCCCGCCGCGTCGACGGAGATGATGCTGCCGCCTCCGGAACCGACCTCGGCGATGTCGATCGACGGTGCCCGAACCGGATACCCGGCGCCGGAGCTGAGGCCACGGGCGCCGTTCATGCCGCCCCCGACCTCGTAGTCGGCCGAGACGAACGGTTCGCCGTGCTCGATCAGGGACGCCTTCGCCGTGGTCCCTCCCATGTCGAACGCGACCACTGTGGACAGGCCCATCAGCTGAGCGAGCTTCTGCACGGCGGTGACACCGGCCGCGGGACCGGACTCGATGATCTGCACCGGCCGTTGCGCGACCGAGGCCGCATCGAGCAGCCCTCCGCTGGATTGCATGACCAGCAGCGGCGCGCTCACCTTCTCGGCCCGCAACCCTGCTTCCAGACGGGTGAGGTAACCGTGCACGGCGGGGCCGACATAGGCATTGACCGTCGCGGTGCTCGTGCGCTCGAACTCGTGCGGCTGCGGAGAAACGTCGACCGACGCCGTGACGTACACACCGGGCAGTTCGGCTCGCAACAGCTCGGCGACGCGCCGCTCCTCATCAGGGCGGACATAGGAGTTGAGCAGGCACACGGCCACCGCTTCGATTCCGTCCGCACGCAGCCGCGCGGCCACCGTGCGAACCTCGTCTTCACCGGCCGGCGGGTCGAGACGTCCGTCGGCCGTGATCCGCTGGTCGAGCTCGTACCGATTCCGCCGTCGGGCGAGGGGCTCGGGCTTGGACCATGACAGGTCGTAGAGCACCGGCCGGCGCAGGCGCCCGATCTCCAGCACGTCGCGGAAACCGCGGGTCGTGACCACCGCGGTGCGGACGCCGCTCATCGACAGGATCGCGTTGGTGGCCACGGTCGTGCCATGCAGCATCGCGACCACGTCCTCCGGCTGGGCCCCGGCCGAGGAAAGCACGGCGGTAGTCGCCGTCACCACGCCCGCGCCGTAATCGGGCGGGGTGGACGGAACCTTCATCGGGACGACCTCTCCGGCCGGACCCAGCGCGATGACATCGGTGAACGTGCCGCCGATGTCGGCGCCGACTCGCCAGCCGGCCGGTCGAGGATCGTGACTGGGGGGCACTGCGATCTCCTTCGTTCGACGAGCGACTGGGATCACAGTAAGAGGGAGTTAAGATATCAGCAACCCTCCGTTGCTGTTTTTTATTGAGCCTCATGATGGGGCAGCGTGTGTGACTCGGGCGGGGCGCTGACCAGTGCGGGTACTCACCGCACGTCCCCGTGCGCCGGCGCACCCAAGCCCTCGGGGTGCCTCCGTCAGGCGTCGCCGAGGGAGAGGACGGCCATCGTGGCGGTGACGAGAACGAGAAGCGCCAGGTAGCTCCATGCGTGGAGCCGGTCGGAGATTCGCGGCGGACGACGGCGCATGACGACGATCACCGGCAGGGCGCCGGCGAGGAGCGCCGCGGCGGCGCCGAGGTCGACCGGGCCATAGAGGAAGACGCCCGCGAACGCGGGGCTCCCCGCGTTCGCCGCGCCGAAGTTCTCCGCGCCGAAGAGGACGAGCGCCGGCATCGCGACGGCGAGTGTCAGCGGGTTGGCCAGCGTGGTGGCCGTGCGCATGTCATGGCCCAGCCGGCGAAGCAGGGGAACGGTCATGACGCTGCCCCCGACACCGAGGAACGACGCCGTCGCGCCGATGGGAATGCCGAGCGCGGCACGGATACGACCGGCCTCCTCTCCGCGGCCGGAGCCCGTGACCGCGCTTTCCGCCCGGCGGTGCAGGAAGCCGGGCCGCACGAGTACGTCGACGATCGTGGCGACGAGGTAGGCGACGAAGGCCCACTGCGTCACGAACGCGGGGGTCCATCGGGTCGCGAGGGCGCCGATCGCGCCACCGGCGGCGAGGAGGGCCAGCAGGGGCTTGCTCCGGCGCAGCAGACTCAGGACGGCGCGGTCGGTCGCGACGGTCGCGACGCACGCGTTGAAGATCATGACCACGGCGGATGTCGCGACCGCGACATGGGCCGCGTCGGCGCCAAGACGTGCGTCGGCCCACACGATGACCGGAACGGTGACGAACCCGCCGCCGAATCCGAACAGCACGGTGGTCAGGCCGGTGAGAAGGCCGATCCCGGCCAGCACGAGGACGCTCACGAGTCACGAGTCAAGCAACGTCTGCTCCTGGCGGACAATCGAAGCACGGCCCATATATTTCGATAGTCAGCCACTAAGCTGGGCGGGTGCGGAACGTTCAACTCGCCGACGTCGATCGGGTCGCGAGGGCCGTGCTGCCCATCGGGACGGACTACGCCCCGGGACAGGTTCTCGACTGGCATCGGCATCGGCGCGCGCAGTTCCTGTACGGCGCCAGGGGAGTGATGATCGTCGAGACCGACGACGGGACGTGGACGGTGCCGACCGACCGCGCCGTCCTCATCCCGGCGGACACCCGCCACCGCGTCAGGATGCTCGACGTCAGCACCCGCAGCCTCTACATCGAGCCGGACGCGGCGCCCTGGTGGCCCCACGTGTGCACCGTCGTCGACGTCACCCCTCTTCTCCGTGAGCTGTTGCTCGTCGCCGTCGACTTCGAGGCCGAGTACGACCTCGCCGGCCGCGAGGGGGCGATCGCGGCACTGTTGCTGCACGAGATCACCCGCCTGAGCCCGGTGCCGCTCCACGTCGGGCTGCCCTCGTCGCCGGACCTGACGGACCTCTGCCGCGAGTACCTCGCCGACCCTGATGTCCAGATCACCAATGAGGACTGGGCGCGCCGCCTGGTCATGAGCGAGCGCGCCTTCACCCGCCGCTTCCGTCGTGAGACGGGCATCAGTCCGGCCGCCTGGCGGACGCGCGCTCGGCTTGTCGCCTCGGTGCCGCTGCTCCGCACGTCCACGATCACTCAGGTCGCGAGCCGCCTGGGCTACTCCTCGCCGGCGTCGTTCACCGCGGCCTTCTCGCGCACGTTCGGATTCGCTCCTTCCACGCTGGCCGCGAAATAGATCAGTTGCCCGCTTCGCCCCCGCTCCTGGAGCGGGGTCAGGAAAGCGCGGCGCCGGCGTCGTGGGTCGCGCGCGCGGCGATCAGGTCGGGCAGGTGCGCGCTGGTCCACTCGCAGGCTGCGGCCAACGGACGGAACAGCGTGCGGCCGAGCGAGGTGAGCTCGTACTCCACGCGGGGCGGGTTCTCGGCGTAGGCGGTGCGGGAGACCAGGCCGTCGCGCTCCATCGAGCGCAGCGAGGCGGCCAGCGTCTTCGGTGTGATGCCCCGCAACGGCACCTGGAGCTCCGAGAAGCGCCGGGGACCTTCGGCGAGACAGGCGATGATCTTCACGGTCCACTTACCGCCGATCTGGATCAGCGGCCTGACAGGGGCACATCCCGCGAACATGTCGGGTTCCAGCGGCCGGGTCACCGGTCCATCGTAGGCAACTATCGTTGCGGAAACCGGCACCCCCCGATCTACCGTCTGCGCAGCGGCCGGCGACCTCACCGCCGGCCCTGTCGAACGGAGCATCCGTGACGAACGTCGATGTGATCGTTGTCGGAGCCGGGCCGACCGGGCTCATGCTCGCCGCAGAGCTGGGCCTCGCCGGAGTGCGGGCCGTGGTCGTCGAACGGCTGACGCAGCGCAGCGGACAGTCCAAGGCGCTCGGCATCCAGCCCCGCTCCGCGGAGGCGCTCGAACTGCGCGGCCTCCTGGAACCGCTCATGGACCGGGCGATCCAGCGGGTGCCCGGCGGGCACTTCGCCGGACTTCGGCTGGACTTCACCGCCTGGGACACCCGGCATCCGTACATGATCGGCATCCCCCAGGGGCGCGTCGAGGCGCTGCTCGAGGAACGGCTCGGCGAGCTGGGCGTCCAGGTCCTGCGTGGGCACGAGGTAACCGCGCTCTCGCAGGATCCCGACGGGGTCGAGGCGACTCTGCTCGGGCCCGGCGGCGAGTCACGGCTCACGGCCCGTTTCCTGGTGGGCTGCGACGGCGGGCACAGCACCGTCCGCGAGCTGCTGGGCATCGGCTTTCCCGGCCTGGACGGGAAGCTGTCCTCGGTGGTCTGCGACATCACGATCTCCGACCCGGACGGGGCCGTGTCGGAGACCTGGAGCCTGCCCGTCATGACGCCCGACCGGAACGGCAAGGGCTACATCGCTCCCATCGGCGGCGGCGTCCACCGCTTCCTGTTCTACGGGGCCGAGCAGCAGGGGCTCTCCCGCGACACCCCGATCACCGAGGAGGAGGTGGACCGGGCCCTGCGCAACGCGTTCGGACCCGGGGTTCGGGTCACGGGCATCCGGTGGGCCTCCCGGTTCACCGACGCCTCGCGGCAGATCGAGCGGTACCGCCACGGGCGGATCCTGCTCGCCGGAGACGCCGCGCACATCCACTCGCCCATGGGCGGGCAGGGGCTCAACCTCGGCCTGCAGGACGCGTTCAACCTGGGGTGGAAGCTCGCGGCGGAGATCGGTGGGTGGGCGCACGAGGGGCTACTCGACACCTACCACGCCGAACGGCATCCGGTCGCCGCGCGCGTCCTCGCCAACACCCGTGCCCAGGCCGTCCTGCTCGTCCACGACGCGGAGAACCTGGCCCTGCGCGACATCGTCGAGGAACTGCTGCGGGTGCCGGACGCCAACCGGATCGTCGCCGGGAAGATCTCGGGGCTGGATATCCGTTACGACCTGCCCGGCCGCTTCCACCACCTGCTCGGGCGCCACCTTCCCGACCTCGACCTGGTGACGCCGTCCGGGTCCGACCGTGTGGCGCGGCTGCTGCGCGACGGCCGCACCCTGCTGCTGACGACGGCCGACGAGGCGGTGTTCGCCGAGGCCGCCGAGCCGTGGTCGGCCCGGATCGGCCGGGCGCACGTGAAGGGCGAGCTCGGTGCGGACGCGGTGCTGGTACGGCCCGACGGCTATGTCGCCTGGGCCGGTTCCGCCGCCGACGTCTCCGGCCTCGCCGACGCCTTGGCACTGTGGGCGGGCGCGCCCGCGCGGTCGCCCTCGCCGGTGGACATCCCTGAGTGATCCAGGAACAATCTGTCAGCTTCTCGGCCGTAAACGACCGAGCTTGCAGCTCCTCGCCATCGATGGATTCGACGGTTCAGGCCGCGTACGGCAGCGTGACTCACTGCCCAGCGTGGCGAACCACGCCGCGTTGCGATGTCGATAACAGACCAGAGAGCCGTTCCCCGGCATACCGGGTGCGTTCAGTCCCGCCACCACAACACGAACCGTAACAACAAAACCACGAAGAGTGAAGTCATAACCTCGTACGCGGTAGCCCTCCGGTGCGTAATCGCCATTCGGACCACTTTGAGCTACCGCTCATCTTCCTCTTGGCAACGGCTGCCGAGACACTTACGATCAACCAGCGCTATTTACCTCGTTGAGCTTTGTGCCCCGTTTCGGGGATGTGACCTCGGATGCCGAAGCCAAGGGAGAGCCCACGATGACCGTGATCATGCTGTGGGCGCACACGCGCTCCATCTCGACGGCGTTCCTCCGCATGATGATCGAGCGCGGCGACGTGCTGGTCCTGCACGAGCCCTTGATCGCCCTCGCCGAACTGGGCGAGGTGCCGGTTCCCACCCCCGAAGGGGGCTCGGTTCCCGCCCGCACGGAGAAGGAGTTCCTGGAGCTCGTGACCAACCTGAGCCGGGTCCGCCCGGTGTTCGTCAAGGACGTGTTCGACTACCGGTACGAGTACTTGTACGACCATCCAGACGCGATCGCCGGGATCACGCACACGTTCCTGGTGCGGCATCCGCGCCAGACGATCAGCTCCCACTACGCGATGAAGCCGACGGTGACCAGCCAGGAGATCGGCTACGAGCGGCAGTACGAACTGTTCGGGGCGGCATGGGCGGCCACCGGACGCAAGCCCCTCGTGATCCGCTCCGAGCGGCTGGTCAGCGATCCGGTCTCGGTGGTCGAGAGCTTCTGCGCCTACGCCGGGCTGCCCTTCCTACCGCACTCGCTCAGGTGGAGCCCCGGCGAACGGCCCGAGTGGCAGCGGTATCGCGCCTGGCACATCGACGCCATCCACAGCACGGGTTTCAGCGGCCACCGCAACGACTACGCCGTCACGGTCGACAACAACGCCCTGCTGAAGTCCTACTACGACCACCACTATCCGTTCTACGAATTGCTCGTCCAGCACGCCGACTGATCGGAGCCGGGCGGAGGGCTCTCTTGCCGATGTCGGCCAGGTGAGGAGCTGGGACGGCCGGAACCGGCCGTCCCGACTCAACGCGTGCGTGCGAGAGCCGGCCCGTGCTCGCCGTCCTGTACCTCGTCTTCAACGAGGGATACCTCGCGACCGGCCCCGACACCGGTCCCGTACGTCACGACCTGACCGCCGAGGCGATCCGGCTCACCCGCCTGATCCGCGCGCTCCTGCCGCCGGACGGAGAAGTGGCCGGGCTGCTGGCGCTGATGCTGCTCACCGAGGCCCGCCGCACCGCCCGGGTCTCGGCCAGCGGCGTACTGATCGCTTTCAACGAGCAGGACCGTGGGGCCTGGGACGCGGCGCTGATCGCCGAGGGTCATCGACTGGTGCGCGAGCGCCTCGCCGCTTACTCCGGGACGAACGTCAGCCTCTGGGCGCTGGCCCCGGCGTTCTTCGTCATCGGCGTCGGCATCGGCCTCAGCTTCGCCACGATCCCCGTCGTCGCTCTCGGCGATGCGAAACCTGACGAAGCCGGCAGCGCCGGCGGCTCGTTCAGCTCGATCCAGCAACTCGCATCAGCGGTCTGCTCGGCCGCGGTCACGTCGATCTTCTTCCAAGCCGCGACCTCCGGACTGGGCCACGCCATGAAAGTCAGTCTCCCGGCCATCGCCCTGATGCCCCGCAAGGCACGGTCAGAACCCCAGCGGTGAGCAACCGGCCATCCTCACGGCGAGGGCGGCCAGATCGAGGCCGCGGCCGCCGGGGATTCGGTGTATCGCGGGCGTATCGAAAATCGCATACGCCACCGCAACGGTCTTCCGTCTTCAGTGGAGGCACGGGGACCGCATGGGTGGGGGATCGGTTGCCGATAGCGGTCGCCGGTAGACCTGCAACGGTCGATTTGTCGATCAGGAAAGGACCGTGATCATGGACTCGGATTCCGTACGTGGTATCAATCGGCGGCGGCTGCTCGGGTGGGGCGGGTTGGCGGCCGCCGGCGTGGTGGCGGCCGGCGCGCCGCTGGTGGGCGCCCGATCCGGGCATGCCGTAGCCGCGGGACACCGTCCGGCACCAACCGACCCCGACATCCCACCGGCCACCCGTCCCGGCGGAGCCTACGACCGGTACGTGGCGAAGCTGGCCGCCGAGGGCAAGTTCTCCGGCGTGGTGCTGTTGTCGCACAAGGGTCGGACGGTGCTGTCCCGCAGCTACGGCATGGCCGACAAGGAGAAGGGGATCCACAATCACGAAGGCACCGCGTTCAGCCTCAGCTCGGCGGGCAAGCCGTTCGGCGCGGTGGCCATCTTGCAGCTGGCACAGCAGGGCAAGCTGAGCCTGTCGGACACGGTGGGCACCCACCTGAAGGGCTACGCCAAGGACATCGCCGAGCAGGTGACCATCCACCACCTGCTCTCCGGCACCTCCGGGCTGAACACCCCGGATGAGGACGTGCAACGCATCTTCCAGAGCCGGAAGGAGGTGCACGAGTATCACAAGCAGTGGGCCCGGCAGTCGAAGGTGGTGGCCCCGCCTGGCACTCCCACCGGCCACTCCGGTGCCGATGTCGCCATCCCCGCGCAGATCGTGGAGGCCGTGACCGGCATGACGTACTGGGACTACGTCCAGGAGAGCATCTTCAAGCGCTGCGGCATGACCGGCTCGGCGTTCTACACCCGGCCGCAGTGGCTCACCGACAAGCACATCGCACACCCGTACATGAAGGTGGCCGACGGCAGCGTGGTGGACGCCGTCCGCAACCTGGACCAGGGCAGCCCGTACCCGTACGTACTCGGCAAGAACCCGGGCCGCAGCTTCATCGATGCCCCCGGGGACGGTGGCTTCGCCACCGCGCCGGATCTGGTCCGGTTCGCGCACGCGCTGGGCGACGGCACGGTGCTGGACCGGCCCTGGGCCGACGTGCTCACCGGGGCCAAGATCCCCCATGGCAGTGCGTCGTTCGGGGCGTACGGGATTCCGGTCTCCATCGTCAACGGCCAGTGGGTGTTCGGGCGCGCCGGTGGCAACCCCGGTGTCGGCGCCAACTGGAGCATCTACCCGTACACCGGCTGGGTCGGTGTCATCCTCAGCAACCGCGATTCGGACGGCGTGTCGCTGCAGGAGATCATCGGGCGGCAGACGCAGGCCATCACCGGAGCTTCGCCCGGCGACGGGGGTGGTGGCTGAAACGGACCGGCGGCAGACGGGTCCGCACTGTTATCAGTCGGCCGCGACGGCCCCGCTCGCCGGCGCTGTGGGCACCAGCCGCACCATGACGGTGATGCCGTACATGCGGGCGACCTCGAACAGCGCGGTGAGGGCGCTGCTGTAGGGCCCGCTGCTCGCCATCGTCACCGTCGCCTACCACCGCAGACGCCGCGGCTGACATCACGGCCGGCGGGAGTGTGGGGCGGTCAGAGGTCGGGGGCGGCAGGGCGGATGAGGCCGCTTTCGTAGGCGAAGACCACCACCTGGGCGCGATCACGCAGCCCGAGCTTGACCAGCACGCGGCTCAGATGCGTCTTGACCGTCGCCTCGGCCAGATGCAACGCCGCGGCGACCTCGGCATTGGACAGCCCGCGCGCCACCTGCACCAGCACCTCGTGCTCGCGCGCGGTCAGCCGCGCCAGCCGTTCGTGCCGTTCGGCGGGTCCCGGCGTCATCTGCGGCGCGAACCTCTCCAGCACGCGGCGGGTGACGCGCGGCGACAGCGCCGCCTCTCCCGCCGCGACGTCGCGGATCGCGCTCAGCAGCTCCTGCGGTCGCGTGTTCTTCGGCAGGAACCCGGCCGCTCCGGCCTGCAGCCCGGCGAAGGCGTACTCGTCCAGATCGAAGGTGGTCAGGATGAGCACGCGCGAGCGCGGGCTGTCGCGCGCGATCCGGCGGGTGGCCTCGATGCCGTCCAGGCCGGGCATGCGCACGTCCATCAGCACCACGTCCGGACGCAGGTGCCGCGCCAGCCGGGCCGCCTGCTCGCCGTCGTCCGCTTCCCCGGCCACCTCCATGTCCGGCTCGGCCTCGAAGACCATGCGGAAGGCCATCCGCAGCAGCGACTCGTCGTCGGCGATCAGCAGCCGGATCATCGTGGCGCTCCCAGGTCCAGCACGGCCAGCACCCGCCATCCGCCGCCCGTCACCGGCCCGGCGTCCAGGGTCCCGCCATAGGCGGCCACCCGTTCCCGCATGCCCGTGATCCCGCGCCCATCACCCCGGAGCCCAGAGCGGGGCTCGGGCACCCCGGTCTCGGTGTCGAGGGGCCCAGGGGTGCCGAGCACAACCGGGTCGCGAACGTCGGTGATCTCCACCTCGGCACGGCGTGACGACACTTCGACCCGCACATCGGCGCGGGCCCCGGGCGCGTGCCGCAGTGTGTTCGTCAGCGCCTCCTGAACCAGCCGGTAGATCGTCAGCTGGGCGGCGGCGGGAACCGCCTCGGTGTCACCGGCCACCCGGACACACGTCGCCAGCCCGGCTGCACGCGTCCGCTCGGCCAGCGGACCGAGCTCGGCGATCCCGGGCGCAGGCTGGAGCATCTCGTCAAGGCGGTCCTCGCCCGAAGTGGCGCGGCTCCGTCCGGTGCTCAGGGAGCGGCGCATGTCCTGCAGGGCTTGGCGTCCCGTCGCGGCGATGTGCTCCACCGCCGCCGCGGCCCGGTCCGGCGCGCTGTGGCGGACGTAGCCGGCGCTGTCGGCCAGCGCCACCATGACCGACAGGTTGTGGGTGACGATGTCGTGCATGTCGCGGGTCATCCGCGCGCGTTCCTCGGCGACGGCCAGCCGTGCCCGCTGCTCGCGGTCGTGCTCCAGGGAGGTCACGTATGCCCGCCGTACCCGCATCCACAGGCCGGCCATGAGGGCGGCGGCCGCCATCGCGCTCAGCGCGGCCGCCGTGAAGGGGAACTGGCCGGGCGGCGCCCAGCGGGCGGCGGCCAGCAGCACCCCTGCCTGCAGCGCGAGCGCCGCCGGCAGGGTGTGGCGCCACGGGCGGTGCGCGGCGACCGTGTACAGGGCCACCAGGAGGGCGGCGTCGGCGGGAAGCTGCACGTCCAGCGCCCACTGGACGGCGGCGGCGAGGCCGATCACGCCCAGGACCGTCATCGGGGCGCGCCGCCTCCAGGCCAGCGGTGCCACCAGCGCCGTCTGCAGCGCGAGCAGCCATGGGGGACCGGACAGCACCCGGCCGGGCCCGAGCGTGGCCAGGAACAGTGCGGCGGCCGACAGCGCGTCGGCGGGCACGGTCGACCATCGGCTCAGCGCGGTGAGGTGGGCCGCCAGACGGTCGGCTGGTCTCATGCGTTTCACCCTAGATGTCCTGCGGGTTCGCTCCCGCTCCTCCCCGGGGATGACCGTCATCCGAAAGTCGCATGCGCGCGTGCGACCTCCGCCGCTGGCCCGCGGGCGTTCCGGGCTGCCAGCCTCGCCGGACATCCTTTTCCGGTTGAGGAGCTTTCGCATGTCCTTTGTTACGAAAAATACGGATCTGGCCATGGGGGCAAAGGCCACCGGTTCGTCCACTATCTCCGAGAGCCCGGCGTCCGCCGTCCGGAAATCCGCGGGCAAGGTCGCGGGGATGGCCGCGGGGATGGCCGTGCTAATGCTGGCGGTCTCCCTGCCCGTGGCCGGCGCCGACGCCGGGAGCCCGATCGGGGTGAGCCTGCCCGCGCCCGGCGGCCCGTATCCGGTCGGGACCGTGGCCATGCGGCTGGTCGACCGCTCGCGGCCCGATCCGCTGATGGCGGCCAAGCCGTACCGGGAACTGATGATCAGCCTGTGGTACCCGGCGGTGGCGGGCGGCGGACCGCTCGCACCGCACATGGCGCCGCTGGCCGCCGCCGACTGGGATCGGCACTCGGCGCCGCCCCTGGGCATCGCCAAGGGCGCCGTCACCTGGGGCGCCACGCGCACCCATGCCCGCGTGGGCGCGCCGGTCGAGCCGCGTGCGGGCAAGCTGCCGGTGGTGCTGTTCGGTTCGGGGGACGGCGGGCCGCGCACGCTGGGCACCACCCTGGTCGAAGACCTGGCCTCGCGCGGCTACCTGGTCGTCACCGTCGACCACACCTATGAGGCCGACCAGGTGGAGTTTCCCGGCCGACGCCTGGCGCGTGCCCGGCCGCTGCCGGCGAAGCTGACGCCGAAGGTCATCGCCAAGCTGCTGGCCAAGCACGCGCGGGCGCGCCTGGCGGACATGCGCTACGTCCTGGACCAGGTCACCGCCCTGGCCCACGGCCGCCCGATCGGGGGCAAGCTGCCCGAGGGGATGCTCGGCGCGCCCGACGCCTCACGGGTGGGGGCGCTGGGACAGTCGCTGGGTGGGTCGGTCGCCGCGCAGCTGACCCGCGACGACGCCCGCGTGGACGCGGGCGTCAACCTTGACGGCGCCTACGTCGGCCCGGTGGCCACCCGCGGCGTGACCAGGCCGTTCCTGCAACTGGCGGCCGAGACCCACACGCGTGCCAGCGAGCCGAGCTGGAAGTCGTTCTGGCAGGCCTCGACCGGATGGAAGCGGGAGCTGCGCGTCAAGGGCGGGGCCCACGGCTCGTTCACCGACCTGCAGCCGCTGCTGCCGCAGATCGCGGCCAAGCTCCCCAAGGTGCCGCTCGCGGACTACGTGGGCACGATCGAGCCCGGCCGTTCGGTGGCGGCCCAGCGCGCCTACGTCGGGGCCTTCTTCGACCTGCACCTGCGAGGCAAGCCGACCCACCTGTTCGAGGGCCCCGACACTCGCTTCCCCGAGGTCTCCCTCATCCCCTGACCCCGTGCGGTCCCCGGCTCCCCGCTCACGCGGCCGGCTCCAGGTCGCCGACCGCGGTCATCCAGGCCAGGCGGGCCGGCCTCGGCAACACACCGTCACCAGGACGACCGGCGGCCCGCAGATCGCTGACCCCGGTGCCCACTACTGCTTGCGCGGCAGAGCCACCGGGATCCTGCTCGCCATTCGTCGCGACGATCTTCCACCTGCCGGTCGGAGAAGCGTCATCGTGACGCTTCTCCGACCGGCGCTGAGGCGGCGAGCCGTACCCTCGGCAGCGGGTTTCACCCCCCGATCCACATCACCGCCAGGATGATGAGAATCACCGTCTCGGCAATGTCCAGCCGCCCGGCCCACCGGGAGAACCGGCGCAGGTCGGCGGAGGGATGCCTGCCGCGGCTGAAGGATCGCGCCGACATCAGCACCAGGGGAAAGGCCCGCCCCGCCGCGACACCCAGGAAGGGAATAACGGCCAGCAACCAGTTCGGCGCACCCAGTGGCCACAACACCACCAGATAGAGGCCCGGCGATGACAGGGCGGTGGCGAGCCCGGTGCCGAGCGCCACCCCGAAGACTCCCGCGTAGGGGACGGGGCCGAGCGCCGCCCAGTGCCGTGGCACCCGCCACGGGCTGCCCTCCAGCCGCACCGGCACGAACCCGCCGGCCACCAGCGCGAGGGCCAGGGCCACGCCGCCGAGCGCCCACGCCGGAGGCTCGCCTGCGACCTCGCCCAGCAGGTATCCCACGGTCGCGGTCGCCATCGCTCCCAAGGGAAGACCGGCGGCATAGGCCGAGACCGCGAACGCCTTCAGTTGCTCTCTCCCCCGGACCGGAGGAGATGCGATCACGTGGACCGCGTTACCGCCTCAAGGCGTCTGCAGTCCCTGGATGCCGCTCAGGATGCCGAGCAGCGCGAGCAGTGGAATCTCCCAGCCGTCGGCGGTCCTGGGGACGGACAACATCACGGCGGTGACGCCGATGCCTGCAGCGAGAGCGGGACCGGCGACTGACCACCTGGGGCTCAGCGGAACCGTCAACCGCATGAGATCACTCCTGGTTAGTTTCAATCAAGCCAGTCATCGGCCGTTGCAGTAGCAGTAGCTTCCCCCGCACTTGCAGTCGCAGCAGTAGTAACCGGGCGAATACGACCAGCACGCCCCTCCGCCGCAGCCGTTGTAGTAGCTGCACCCCGCGCTGCTGAGGCAGTCGCTTCCCGAGCATCTGCTCGATCCGCAGTGGCCGCTCCCGTACGGCCCGGTGCACACCGCCGCCTGGACGGGTGACTGGCCGACGGCCAGCCCGGCAAGCGTTCCGAAAGCGGTCGCGGTGGCCCCACGCAGCACCTGGCGGCGGTTGACCCTCGACGCGGTCCAGGTGAGCAGTCGTTTCATCGGGAAGTTCTCCTCTCCTCTGTGGGGGCGGACAAAACTGTGAGCTGGTTGGCCGCCTCGTGGGCGGCCAGTTCCAGACCGTCGAGGCCATTGACGATCCCTCGTGACCGCACCCGGCCGTCATGGCTGACCGCGACCGAAAACGGGGTCAGGCCGATCTCATACCGGGCGGCGATGCGGCCTCTAGGGTCGGGGATGACGCGGATCACGGAGGCCAGGTCACCGGCCCATTCGCGGACCGCGCGGGGATGGCCGTCGCAGATGACCACGACCAGGACGTCGGGATGCTCTGCCGCGAATTTCCGCAGCACCGATCGCAGGGCACCGCACAGGGTGCATCCGGTGGAGGCGAACACTGCTATGAAGGGCCGGTCCTGAGCGGGAAGCGTCACGACTTCGCCGTCTAGATCCTTTGTGTCCAGGGCCGGGAAGAGGCTCCCCTCCTCGGGACCGTGCGTGACCCGCCCCTCCGGACTGGTCATATACATCTGCCCGAAATGGTGGTAGAGGGCGAATACCGCGCCCGCCAACACAACGACCAGAATCCACAGAACGACATAGGAAATTACGAACAACGTACTCATATGCACCTCGTGCTCAATCCGCCCACAGCGCGGGCGGAAATCCCGTGGCTCACCTGCTCCCTCTGAGCGTCGAGCGGAATCTTTCGAACTGGATCGTCCGCCCCAGCAATGCGAAACAGGCGATGCAGGCCACCCCGAGCAGCACGCCGGTCAACGCGGCTGGCAGGGCTGTTGCGTCAGTGATCGGCGATGTCGTTCCCGGCCCGCCCGCCGACAGAGCGAGAAGAACGAGACTCCCCGTTAGAAGAACGGCCGCCCGGACAGCGCTGACCGATGTCGGGACACCGGAGTCCAGAGCTCCGAAACAGCGGCAACTCTCAGAGACACCCATACGGGTGGCGTTCACCAGGATGGCGGTGAATCCCAGGGAAAGTCCGGCCGCTCCGAGGGCCGCCCACCATCCCGTTCCGGCGATGAGGCAGGTGCCCAGGGCTCCCTCGCAGAGGGGAACCGCCACCCGTGAAATCCGCACCAGGACAGGAGGGATCGCCATGGCTTCGAGAAAAGGGGACAGCGAGGCACCCCCTCCCGCCTTCATGAGAGCGGCGAAGACCAGCTGGATGCCGATCGCCGTCTGGAGGACGACAACCCACTGCCCCGAGCCGCTCAAGGCGAGACCAGCTCCGGGAGGGACCGGGCTACCTTGACGAGTTCGTCTGCCCCGACGTCGCGCGGCGCTCTGAGCGCGTAGGTGCTGCCCCGGGTGTTGACCGTCACCGAGTGCGCGTTGGGCGCCCAATATCGGTCGCCGTCGGGTCCGGTGAACATCCATATTCCATCGTGGTAAACGGCGCTCACCCCGGGAATCCTCAGGTCCACAGGAATTCCCTGCCGGTTCTCGGTGCCCTCCAAAGTCCTGCTCGGCTCGGCGACGAAACAGACCACCAGCGGTGAGGCATGCTCCTCGTGACCGGAGCCACGCGTGTAAACGAGTGCTATCTGATTTTCCAGGGTGCCGAACCCGGGGGACTCAGGCCCTTCCGTCCGGAATCGGAACTTGAATCCTTGGAGGACATACGAAGGCTGGAGATTTCTAGTTTCCACAGGTCACCTAACTCTATGGAGACGATTGACGGAACCGCCTCTGAGCGGCGAATCGATAACCATCCCGATGGGAACATGTGGTTGAATCTCTGTCAACCTTGAAAGTCAACGTAGTTTTATGAGAGCGTTGTTTGGGAAGATCATCGTCCTCCGCGGTAGGGGTCGATTCGTTCTCAATTGGTGGGACTGATCGGCTGAAGGCCCTGGTGGGGATGGGGTCTGTCCAGTCAACGGCTCCGGCATGAATCCGGCGGTGACGGAGCGTGGTCGAGGAAGGCGGAATTCGCACCTTCGGCCGGGTGAAGCCGGCGCGGTCATTGTCATCAACCTCGTGGGAATCGGCGATGCCGGCGCTATGGTCGGCTTACCGCTGGTAGCGACCATAGGGGTCGCTTCGCGACATCGCGTTCATGAGGTCGATGCGGACGATCGAATGATCAAGCCGACTGTCGGCATAGGAGTCGCCATGGCTCAAGCCCAAAACAACTGGAGGCTCACCTTTCGGTACGTCACTTTCCGCCACTGGCGCAAGCATTCACGTCATGCGCGTTCGGTGACCGAGGGCTTGCTGGTGTGACGTTGCTCAGCCTGGATGCGCCGCGTGATTTCTCGTGATCGATTCCTGGTCCGATTCCGTCGCGAGGATCGATTCGCCAGGTGAAGCGCTGTTTCCGGGCAGGTGAGAGCCGCTGCGCTGGTCGCAGCTTGCCCACAAGTCCGCAGGGCTCGGGGTCGGGGATTCATGCGCCGATAGCGCGGGTGACCGGCGCGGTCGTGGTGGTGCGGGCGGCGGTCAAGGGCGTTCAGGGCTGGTCAGACCGCTTGCGTCGGCGGTGGGTCGTGAACGGCGGAAAGTCTCCAGCAGGATCAGCCGTGGACGACGACGGAATGCGGGCCGCGCGGGACCAGTTCGCCGATGACGGGCGCGCCCGGGATCTCTCCCGCGATCAACAGCCCTCCGGATGTCTGGGCATCGGCGAGCAGAATCATCGTTTCGTCGTCGATCCCCGCCGCGTGCATCTGCGGCATCACCCAATCCAGGTTCCGCCGAGAGCCGCCTGGCACGAAGCCGGCCCGCACCGCCTCGCGCGCCCCTTCCAGCACCGGTACGGCCGCGGCGTCGATGACGGCGGTCACGCCGGACGCCCTGGCGAGCTTGAACGCGTGTCCCAGCAGACCGAATCCGGTGACATCCGTCGCGCACCGCACCCCGGCGGTGAGCGCCGCCGCGGAAGCTTTCGCGTTGAGCGCGGTCATGGTGGCGATGGCCTGTGGGAACACCTCGCCTGTGACCTTGTGCCGGTTGTTCAGCACCCCGAGGCCCAGCGGCTTGGTCAGCGAGAGCGGCAGACCGGCACGGCCGGAGTCGTTGCGGAGCAATCGGTCAGGGTCGGCCAGCCCGGTCACGGCCATGCCGTATTTGGGCTCCGGGCCGGTGACGCTGTGCCCGCCGGCGAGGTGGCACCCCGCATGGGCGGTGATCTCCGCGCCGCCGCGCAGCACCTCGCGCGCCAGATCGTACGGCAGGACGTCCCGCGGCCAGCACAAGAGGTTGAGCGCCACGATGGGCCGGCCGCCCATCGCGTAGACGTCGGAGAGAGCATTGGCGGCGGCGATCCTGCCCCAGTCATAGGGGTCGTCCACGACCGGGGTGAAGAAGTCGGCGGTGCTGACGACCGAGGCGCCGCCCCCGACGCGCACCACGGCGGCGTCGTCACCGGTCTCCACCCCGACCAGCAGGTCCGCCGCCGGGTCGTCGGGAGTGGCGAACCCGGCGCCGGACAGCAGTTCCTCCAGCTCACCCGCGGGGATCTTGCATGCGCACCCACCGCCGGCGGCGTACTGCGTTAATCTCTGCACGGCCCCATCATGATCCATGGAGCGTGAGAAGCGGAGGCGGACGGGAATCGAACCCGCCGCGCCGAGTTGCTCGGCGCCACCGGTTTTGAAGACCGGGAGGGCCACCAGGCACCCAGTCGCCTCCATGCGCCACTGTAGCGGCTCGGCTCACCGGATGATCACCCGATGAGTGTCGTCCACCCGCCGGGTACGTCCCGCCCGATCCAGATACTCCAGCAAGGGGATCGCCACGCGCCGCGACGTGCTGAGCGCCTCGCGGGCCTCGGCCGCAGTGAACGGCTGCGGCAGCCCGGCCAGGACCGACACCGCCTTGCCCGGGGCGTCGGGGAGCAGGACCACGCCCGGTGCCAGCCGTACCAGCTCACCGGCCTGCTCGGCGGCGGCCAGCGCGGCGGTGTCCAGGCCGAGCGCGGCCAGCCGGTTGGCGTCCGGCGCGCGGAAGGGGCTGCGGTCCAGCTCGCTGCGGACGGCGGCGACCGCCGTGCGCAGCGGCGCGGCGAGTACGGCGGGTGCGGCGGCGATACGGCCGCGCACGCGGTGCAACGCGGTGCCTTCCGTCAGCGCCGTCACCAGCGCCCGGTCCGGCAGGTCGAGCGCCTGTCGGAGTTCCTCGGCGCCCAGCCCGGGGTCGCTCGGGCTGGCCGCCGTGTGCTCGGCCACCAGCCGCACCAGCCGTTCGCGTAGTGCACTCCAGTGGGCCGGGTCGGCCAGCCAGTCGCCCGCCACCGGCGGACCGGGCGGCGCCGCGCCCATCGCCAGCAGCTCATCGCGCCGTAGGAGGCCGCGCCGCCGCAGCTCGGCCGCGCCGTCGGGCACGCCGTCGAACTGGGCCAGCTCGGTGGCGCGATCCCTGGCCGCTCCCCGGCGTCGTAACGCGGGCGGGCGCACGTCGAGCACGATCACACCGCAGATCGCGCCGCTGCCCGGATCGCGCAGCAGCGCCCGGTCGCCCAGCCGCAGGGGGAGCGGGCGCGCGAGCGTGATCCGGGCGCTGTCCTGGCCGAGGGGCCTGAGCCTGGCGGGTACGGCAGCCGATCCGATGTGCCAGACAAGCCGCTCGGGCAGCGGTCGCTCCGGCTCCGGGCGTACGGTCAGCCGCACGTCCGTCTCCTCCACCGCCAGCCAGCGGCCGGGCGTCACGAGCGCGTCGCCACGCCGCAGCCCGGAGGCCGCCCGGCCGCGCAGATTCACCGCGACCCTGGCGGGCCCCGCGAGCTCCTGCCGGGCCACCTGCAGGCTGTGCAGGCCGCGGACGTACACGGGCTCGCCGGCCCTGGTCGCCTCGAACGTGTCGGAAACCCGGATCGTCCCCGCGCCGAGTGTCCCGGTGACGACCACGCCTCGCCCGTCGACGGTGAACGCCCGGTCGACCCAGAGCCGTACGTCGGCGTCAGGCTCGCCTGCGGGGATCGCCGCGGCCAGTCGGCCCAGTGCCTCCCGCAGACCGGACAGGCCCTGCCCCGTGACCGCGCTGACCGCCACCGACTCGACCGGGCCGAGGCTGCTGCGGGCCAGCCGCTCGGCGGCCTCGCGCATCGCGGGTTCCGGATCGGCCAGATCGGACCGCGTCACCGCCAGCACCCCGTGTCGGATCCCCAGCGCGTCGATCACCTCCAGGTGCTCCTGCGACTGAGCCTGCCAGCCGCCATCGGCGGCGACGACGAACAGCACGGCCGGGACCGCCGCCACCCCCGTCAGCATGTTGGTGACGAAGCGCTCATGGCCGGGGACGTCCACGAACGCCATCTCGGGCGTACTGGTCCAGACGAAGCCGAGGTCGATGGTGAGCCCTCGGCGTCTCTCCTCCGCCCACCGGTCGGGCTCCATGCCGGTCAGGGCACGCAGCAGCGACGACTTGCCGTGGTCCACATGACCGGCGGTCGCGATCACCCGCATGCGGCCACCGCGCTCAACAGCTCCTTGTCCAGCTCTTCCGGCACGGCACGCAGATCGAGCAGGAGGTGCCCGCGCTCGACCCGGCCGAGCACGGCCGGGTCTCCCGAGCGCAATTGCGCCGCGAGCACGGGAGCCACAGCCAGCGCCGCGCTCGGCAACGTCACGCCGGGAGCTCCGCCGCCGCCGACCCGTGCCTCGGTGCGCACCGCCGCGGCGTCGACACCGGCGTCGGCCAGGCGTTCGGCCAATGCTTGGGCCCGGACATACAGGGCCTCTGGATCGGCGTGGAGCGCGGCGGCGACCGGGGTGGCCGGGGCGGCGAGGGTCGCCTCCAGCGCGGCAAGGGTCAGCTTGTCCACGCGGAGCGCGCGGGCGAGCGGGTGTCTGCGTAGGCGTTCGACGAGGTCGGCGCGGCCCAGGAGGAGGCCGCACTGAGGGCCGCCGAGCAGCTTGTCGCCGCTGGCCGTGACCAGGTGGGCCCCGGCGTTCAGCCACGTCGCGGCGTCAGGTTCGGCGGGCAGGAGGGGGTCGGGACGCAGCAGGCCGGAGCCGGCGTCGGCGACCAGGGGCACTCCGAGTGTGCTCAGCTCGGCCACTTCCGGAGTGGCGGTGAAGCCCTCGATCCGGTAGTTGGAGGGATGCACCTTGAGCACGAAACCGGTCTCCGGCCCGACCGCCTCGGCATAGTCGCGGAGCGTGGTCCTGTTGGTGGTGCCGACCTCCCGCAGCCGGGCACCCGTGGAGACCAGCAGGTCGGGCAGGCGGAACCCGTCACCGATCTCCACCAGCTCGCCCCGGCTGACGAGGATCTCCTTGCCGCCGGCCAGCGCGGTCGCCGCCAGCACCAGCGCGGCGGCGTTGTTGTTGACCACGTGCACCGCTTCCGCGGCCGGTACGGCGGCGGCGAGCGTGGCCAGCGCGCTCCGGCCGCGTCTCCCGCGCCTGCCGGTCTCCAGGTCGAGCTCGATGTCGGTGACCCCCGCCGCGTCGGCGATTGCCCGGACGGCGAGGGGCGAGAGGGGCGCCCGTCCCAGATTCGTGTGGAGTAACACGCCGGTGGCGTTGATGACCCGACGTAACGGGGTGAGGGCGGCCAGAGCCGCCCGTTTGACCGCGTCGGGCGCGAGCTCGCCGGTGCGGGCACGCTGCTGGGCTTGCTGGATCGCGGCTTTCACCCGGTCACGCCCGGCCTGTGCGACAGCCGGGGCGAGATCGGGATCGGCGAGCAGGTCATCGGTGCGGGGGATGGAACGCCGTGAGTCCACGTGATCCAGAGTGCCGCATACCGTGCGATCGGCGCATCAGGCGGACGCCGCGGCCAGGGCCGGGAGGGGACCGACTCCGGCACTCTGTCTCACCTTCTCCTACATTCGTAGGTCGGTTGGTGGTGGGTGCCGATCTGTTCCCTGACCGCGCTCCGCTGGGATGCTGTGGGTGAGGTGAGCGCGGGTGACCGTGAGGAAGGCCAGCGCGAGCATGACAGTGGTGACGTGGCGGTGCCAGGGCGTCCACTTGCGAACCTGGTACTGGGTCAGCCCGAGCAGGTCCTTGCCGTACTCGTTGTACTCCTCGATCTTCCAACGCATCCCAGCGATCTGGATCAGCTTGCTGATCGCGGTGCCCTCGATGGCGTGGGCCAGGAAGAATTCGATCTCGGCCGGGTCGGCGACGCTGCGCCGCGTCAGCAGCGTGTGAGCGTGGCCGGGGGCAGGGGCCTGGTCCTTGATGGCCACGGTGATGCTGGCCCAGTCGTACGAGCGGATGCCCTTGGTTCCGGTTCCGCACGCGCGGTGTTCCCGTACGAGCGGCCGGCCGGGCGCGAGCAGCCGGTCGAGCGCGTGGCCGACCGGTTCGCCGCCGCCGTCCGGCGTGCGCACCGGCAGATCGACCGGGACGGCCATCACGTAGGTGATCGGCCGCTCGGCACGGTGACAGAATGCGCGCAGGTCGGGATCGCGGCCGTAGCCGGCATCCGCGGTCAGGTACGCGAACGGCGTCGCGGCGGCCACCTCCTGTTCCAGCATCTCGATCACCAGGTGCGGCCTGGTGGTGAACGCCACGTGCTCGGGGACCCCAGCCAGGGCCCGACGGTCGGGGTCGCCGGCCCAGGACTCGGGCAGATACAGCCGCCGGTTGATGAACGCGTGCCCCGCACGGGAGGCGTAGGTGAGCATCGGCATGACCTGGCAGTTCTCCACCTGTCCAGTGGCGCCGCAGTACTGTCGGGCGACTCCGACTGACCGGTCGCCCTTCTTGATGGCCTGGGTGTCGTCGGCGATCAGCACGGCGTCCGGGCTGCCCAGATGCTCCACCACGTAGTCGCGTACCTGGTCGCGTAGCGCTTCGACGTCCCATTTCGCCCGGTCCAGCAGATGCTCGAACCGGTTGGCGGTGCTGTGCCCGATGTGATCGGACAGCTGCCAGGAGTTCTTGCGGGGGACGTCGGCCAGCAGGCCGCGGACCAGGTCGGTGAAGCTCGCTCTGGGTTCGGGCCGGGCGAACAACGGGGCAGCGATCCGTGTGGTCAACGCGGTCAGCTCGGCATCCCAGGACATGACGAGATCGTAGGAGAGCAAGGCCGCTCGCACCATCACGCATTCGATGCCGCTGAATCCGTCAAACCCGAATTCGATCTACGAATGTAGTTGATTGATCTACGAATGTAGTGCTTGATATGGCGGAAACTTCATCTCTTGACCCGGATACCCGATCATGTCAAGCTTCGTGCGAAATGATCGATTTCCCGATAGCTGCCGCGAAAGGCGAGGCTTAATGGGGCATTTATCCACTCTCCGCACCATTTCCAACTCCTTTCTTAATCTCGAGGTCGACGACGCGGAAGCCGGCTCGCTGGCCTCGTGGACCGGCCACGTGCGCTACACCCCGAAGTACGGGTCGCGGAACACCACCGTGGAGACCTGGGGGCTCGAACTGGCTCCCAAGTCCTCCCTGACCGCGGGCGTCAACTCGGTCCGCGGGCGCGAGCGCGAGCGCTTCTCGCTGGCCGGCGGCGAAGTCATCGTCTACGACTGCGAGGACCCGGCCGACGCCAGGTGGGCCGTGTGGCTGGGCCCGTGGCACATGGCGCATGGGCTCTTCTACACCCCCGAGTGGGAATCGGCCGACATCGTCGACACCTTCAGCCGCGTGACGTGGCAGGACACCCCCGAAGGCATGACGGCTGCCGGGGGCGGGCGCTTCGACGTCTCCATGGAGCTCTACGCGATCTCGATCGCGGGAATCGGCACCATGACGGTCGAGCCCAAGCAGGCGGGAATCAACCGGATTCCCAAGTGGCGAGGGTACGGCGCACAGTCGGGCGAGCTGTGGCGGCTGCCCGCGCCGCCCTCGGACCAGGCGACGCCATTCCTTCTGGCCACCGAGACCGCCATCGCGACTCTGTATCCCTGGGACGCCCCGGGCTCCAACAGGGCAGGCGTGTCGGCCCGCGCGGCGGCGGGCACCCCTGAGACCGCCGCCGACTTCCTGAACAAGGTCAAGCGCGTCGAGTGGCGGGCCTGACGTGGAGCCGTTGACCGCGGTGGTCATCATCCTGGCCGTGCTCGTCGCCCTGCTGTTCGCGGCGGGCGCCGGGCTCTTTCGGCGGGTGCGCGAACTGGAACTGGCCACCTACAGCGGCGTCGGCCTGAGTATGGCCACCGGCCCCGACGCGCAGGCGAGCGGGCTGGCCGTTCCCGGTGGCACGACCATGGTCATCAAGGTCAACCGGCGCTGCCCCATCTGCGACGAAGTCATGCTCGCGGCCGCCGCGCTGACGGCCACCCTCCCCGCGGACATGTCGTTCACCGTGCTGTCCGACGACCCCGGGTTCGACAAGGCCCTGCCCGACTCCATCCGCGTGATCAAGGATCCGGCGATCTGGCGCGCGGCCAGAGTGCCGTACACCCCGGCTCTGCTCGTCGTGGAGGAGAACGGCGTCGTGGTGTTCACGGCCCCGGTGGGGTCAGGAGAGGCGCTCACGGAGATCGTCGAGCGAGCGGTAGCAACCAGAAAGGAAGTGAAGCTGTGAAGGCCGAGAAGCGGACCTCGATACTCGATCAGATACCCAGCGCCGAGGAGATGCCCGAGCAGGCGATGCCGACGCTCATGTCCGCCAAGCGGGAAGGCTGGAGCAGGCGGCGCGTGCTCGGCATCGCCACCGGAGCCGCCGTGGCGACGGGGCTGGGCGTTCTCGACCTCCTGCCCTGGTCGAAGCCGCGCAGCGCCGCGGCCGCCACCTACACCGCGTGGGAGAGCTGCCACGGGTACGCCAACGCCAGCAGCGTCTGCGTGCCCTCGAGCGCGCTGTACTCGGGCAACTGCTCCGGCTCGTGGCACCGCAACGACGGCGCGTCCGGCACCTGCTACAACCTTCGCTACACCCACTACGCCTCCACCTGCGACGGCAACAACGCGTGGAAGTGGTACGGCGGCAGCACCACCGCCACCCGCCGCAAGTGCTCCGACGGCTGGTATGAGTACCACGACTGCGGCGGAGGCAACGTCTCGCGTTTCTCCATCTGCCGCACGGCGATCTGACCTGGATCCATGAGCCACTCCTCGACCGCGTCCGTCCGCCTGTTGGCGCCCGGCCTGGCATTGATCGTGGCGGCGGAGGCGCTGGTGGTGTCCCTGAACCTGACAGGTGCGAGCACCAGAGGCTTCACCTGGCTGGTGGCGGCTCTCGTCGCCGGGTTCTCCCTCTCCGGCTCCGTTTGAAGCCTGAACAGCGCCTGGGTGCTGTCCTCGTCGGTCCGGCGGGGTATTGACATAGCCGGCTTCATCGCCGGGTTGTTCGTGGGAGCGGGCGCCGTCACGTTCGTGCTGGTGGTCGTCGGATCTGTGCTCCGAGCTCCGTTCCCGATGCTGGTTCTGCAGATCCTGGTCGCGGCGGCGGCGGTTGTCTTCCTGCTTCGCGAGCTGGATGTGCTCTCTTTCCCGTTGCTTCAGAACGCGCGGCTGGTGCCGCAGTTCGTCACCAAGATTCCGTTCTGGGGCGCCGTGCAGTTCGGCGTCGAAATGGGCACGGGAATGCGCACCTATTCTCCGACCGGGCTGCCGCACATCATGGCAGTCTCGATCATGTTCCTGGCGTCCTGGGAGGAAGCGCTCCTGGCGGGCGTCGGCTTCGCGGCGGCGCGGGCGTTGATGCTCCTGACCTTCGCCGCGGCCCGGGACAAGATGGAGGCGGACACGGCGTTCTACTTCACCCTGCCGAAGCTGAAAGTCCTGTTCGCCGCTCTCGCGGTGCCCGTGGTGGCGATGCTGGTGATCGGGTGATCGTCGTCGTCGCCCGCTACGGGCTGGGCATCGTCCTGGCGCTGGCCGTATTCGGGAAGGCGGGTAACTTCGCCGCCTTCCGGAGCAGCCTGGCGACCTTCGGACTCCGAGGACGACTTGCCCAGGTGGGCGCCTTCACGGTGGTGACCGTGGAGGCGCTCGCCGCGCTTATGGTGGTCTCTCCCGTCGCCGACGTGGTCGTGGGCGTGACGGGGACCTGTCTGGGCGCATGCTTCACAGTGGCGCAGACGTACCTCCTGGCGGTGGGGGAGCAAGCTCCCTGCCTCTGCTTCGGCTCCAAGGAGCGGGCATCGATCCGCACGTGGGCACGAGCGGCGCTGGTCCTGCTCATGGGGCTGGCTCTCTGGGGCGCCGCGGCCTGAGAAGCCACTCAACCTTCCGCCGCTATTGGTGAGTGTTGTAGGTGAGGCGTCCACGACGGAGGGTTGGGCTGGTGACGGATGACGGGTTCCGCGAATTCGTGGCCGCGCGTGGTCTGGCGCTGTCGCGCATGGCCTACCTGGTCACGGGAGACCACGGCCTGGCCGAAGACCTGGTGCAGGAGGCCCTGGTCAAGGTCGCGGCACGATGGCGGAAGCTGACGAAGAAGGGCGATCCAGAGCCGTACGTCCGCAAGGTCATGATCAATCAGCTGCGTACGTGGAGGCGTCCCCGCCGACTGACGTTCGTACCGACCGCGGACCTTCCCGAGTCATTGCCGTCCACGGACGAGTCCGAGCAGGCGGAACTGAAGGTCGCGCTGGCGCGGGCGCTGAGCGTGCTCGCGCCGAAGCAGCGGATCGTGCTCTATCTCAGGTTCTACGAGGATCTCTCCGAACGCGCGGTCGCCGCTGAGCTGGGATGCTCCGTCGGGACGGTCAAGCGTCACACACATGATGCGCTCAAGCGCCTCCGGCAAGTGGCTCCTCAACTACTCGAAGCGGAGGTGCGCTCATGAACCGGCCACTCGGTGAGGCCTATCACCACCTCGCCCAGGACGTACGCGACTACGCCGATGCCGACCGGGCGCTTGTCACACTGCGACCCCGCAGAACCCGCCGGGCGCTGATCGTCGGCTCGGCCGCCCTCATGGTGATCGTCGGCGGTGTCGTCGCCGTCCAGCAGTTCCTGCCCGGTCCTCCGGACACCGTCGCGACAGTGGCGTCGCCGACGCAAGTCGTGCGGGTCGTGGAGCCACCTGCCGAGGCGCCGACCCTACCCTCCGCCGGCCCTGTCGGGCGGGGCGCCATGGTCTACACCGCCTGCCAGTCGGAGTGCCCCACCTTCCTGCTGCTCACAGACGGCCGGCAGTACCTGCTGGGCGAGCGGACCGTCAATCCGCCGGGCAACATCACGCTCTCCCCTGACGGGCGATGGCTTGGGCAGCCCGTCGGCGGTGGATACGAGGTCAGGGATCTGCTGGGCGTCACAGTGCACAGACTCGCCCCTCCGGCCGGCGGCAACGCGGACAGCGCGTACAGCCCGTGGGCGTGGTCCGAGGACTCACGACGGCTGATCGCCGGCTATCACGCCAGCGGGGACGTCAGCTTCTATACGTCGCTGGAGCTGCCCGGCGGTCGCACCAGCGAACTCCAACTGCCTCCTCAGCAGGAGCCGGTCGGCCTGCTGCCCTCGGGCGAACTTCTCCTTCTCGATCAGAGCCAGTACGGCAAGCTGCCGCTCGAACGCGTCACGCTCAAGCACGCGAACTCCGGCCACACCGTTACCCTCACGTCAGGAGCGGGTCTCCTCGCTGACACGGACCACGGGTTGTGGATCCAGGTGAAGAGCAAGCGCGTCTTCACCCTGGAGTACTCCGGTGACCGGACCACGGTCCTGGAGTTCGACCTCGCGGGCAAGCAGGTGGCTCGCCTACCGCTGTCGGCCGATCAGTTCCCGATCGGACCTGTGGACGGCGGATTCGCCGTCATGCGGATCCCCCAGGACCAGGCCAACGGCCGGCAGAAGCTGGAGTCCATCTCCCCCGTGGGACGTCGGCCGCTGTTCGACGTCCCCGGCCTGGCCGCCGTGGTCCTGCCGGGAGGAGCGCGACACTAGCCTCTGGGCGGCCGGGGCCCCGGCCCGGTCGCGGTCGAGTTCGCTCGGTCCGATGGCGTGTCTTCCGCCGGGAGCTTGAACGTCGCGGCCGCCGGCAAGCATCGGCTGACTCTTGTGCATCGATGTCGCCGCCTGCTCTCGGCCCCTGCCGTCATGATCGCCGGCCCGCCGCCGAATTTCGCCGTTATCGTTGGCCGGGCATGTGATCATCCGCGCCTGATCAGCCGGCACCTCGGGCGTCAGATCACTTACCAGCAGGTCGCCGGCGAGGAACTGAACCTGAGTGAGGACGCCTCGCGGGCCTTCACCGCCCGGCGCGGCCTGTGGCGCGCCGACATCCCTGCCCTGCGCCGCTGCCACCCCGACCTGCTTGACTTCCCCACTTGGCTGAATCAAGGCGGCGCCGACGCCGTCGCCGCGCTCCTCGATGGCTGACCCGAAGCCCCGTCCCGCTAGCCCTGACGGGCTCTTGAGGGACAGCCGATGCGGGCGAGCCGGTAGGAGCCGGTGCCGGTGTCGTTGATCCTGCACCATGGTCAGAAGCCTTGGGCGCCTGCTGGACGACGAGCATCCCACCCCCCTCAGGCCCCTCTGGAGAGCGCCCGGCGTCCGGGACGCTCCATGGGCACCCTCGCTCGGCTCCTGGAGGACTACTTCACCGAGCACGGGCCGGCGCTGCCAGCCGACCAAGTGGCGCGCCCATGGCCGGGAGGTCCGGCTCCCCTGCCTGATGCGCGCGGCCACGCCCCCTTCGCGCGCGTGGCGCTTCGGGCCCGCCAGCCGGCGGGCAGCACCCGCCGTGTGGCGCTCGAAAGGCGGGCGGCGATGGATCACGATGCTGGCAGGCGGCGATGTCAGCCGCCCGTAACCTCGGCGACATCGGGAGTTCTGATGAGCACGACCACACCGCCTCCACCGCCCTTCGACCCGGAGCTGGCCGCGGCCCTCGCGGTGCTGGGGGAGTGGCTGCCCCCGTCGTTCACTCCGGACGTGATCCCGGCCCTGCGGCAGGCGCCTCTGGCCGATCTTGAAGAGGACCTCAGCAGGGGCGGAGCGATCGAGGTTGCGGAGCTCGCCGTTTCCGGCCCTGTGGGGGAGCCCGACATATCCCTGCTGGTGTGCCGCCCCTCGAACACCAGCCCCACGACGCCGCTCCCGGCGATCTATCACATCCACGGCGGCGGGATGATCGCGGGCAACAACCGCGTCGGGCTGGCCGACGTCCTCGACTGGGCGATGGAACTGCAGCTCGTGGTCGTCTCGGTGGAGTACCGGCTGGCGCCCGAGCATCCGCATCCGGCGCCGGTCGAGGACTGCTACGCGGGCCTGGTCTGGACCGCGGAGCACGCCGACGAACTGGGTATCGACCCCGGCCGGATCCTGGTGGCGGGCGCGAGCGCGGGCGGCGGGCTGTCCGCGGCGGTGGCCCTGGCGGCCCGCGATCGGGGTGGCCCCGGCCTCATCGGGCAGATGCTGCTCTGCCCGATGCTCGACGACCGCAACGACACGCCCTCCGCCGAGCAGATGGCCGGACTGGGTGTCTGGGACCGTACATCGAACGAAACGGGCTGGACGGCGTTGCTCGGTGAGAAGCGGGGCGGCCCCGACGTCTCGCCCTACGCTGCCCCGGCGCGGGCCACGGACCTGTCCGGGCTGCCGCCGGCCTTCATCGACGTCGGCTCCGCGGAGACGTTCCGCGACGAGGACGTCACGTACGCCAGCCGCATCTGGCAGGCCGGAGGCCAGGCCGAGCTGCACGTTTGGCCCGGCGGATTCCACGGGTTCGACATGATGGCGCCGCAGGCCGCGGTCTCTCAGGACGCCAAGGCGGCCCGGGTGCGCTGGTTGCGGCGGCTGCTCGGCGCCTGAGCTTCCGATCTGGCCCGTGACGTCGCGCTGGGGCAGGATGGCCTGGTGAGAGAGCTCGTCGGGAGGCTCGCCGCGCTCGACCCCGACGCCGGCGCCGCGGTCCAGGTCATCGCCTACTTCGACCGGCTGGTGGAGTCGCGCGCGGGCCTGGAAGCGATCGTCCGCGGCGCGGCGGTGCTCGCCGGGTGCCCCGCCCGGCTGGTCGACGGCGAACGCCGTGTGCGCGTCCGCGTGCTGGCCGACGGGCGGCGCGAGGACGTCGGCACACCCCCGGACCCGGCGTGGTCCAGCACGCCGCTGCCGAGCGCCGGGACGGGAACTTTGTGGCTGGAACGCCCAGGCCCCGCCGGGCCGGTCGACGCCATGGTGCTCGAACGGGCCGCCGTGGCGGCCAGGGACGTCCTGGACCGGACCCGCGGCCGGGCGCCGGCCGGGCGGCCGGGTGACGATCCCGCGCTGATCGAGCTGGTGCTCGACGGGGCGGCGCCGGAGCCGGTCCGGCTACGGGCCGCCCGCCTCCTGGGGCTGCGCGACGCCGGCCTCGCCCGGGTGCTGGCGGTCGAGGGGGGCGCGGCCGTGATCGAACCTGTCGGCCCCTCGTCCGCGCGGTCTCCCCAGCAGGTACGGAGGGCGGGGGTCGGCCCCGCCGTACCGGTACTCGATCTGCCCGCGTCGTGGGCCGCGGCGAGGACGGCGCTGCGCCTGACCGCCGACGGCACCGAACAGGACCCCGGCCCCCGCGTGGTCCACGCCGACGAGCTGGGCGGGCTTGCCGTGCTCGCCGCCGCCGTCGGCCCCGACACCGAACCCGTTCCGGACGTGCGGGCACTCGACCGTGCGGCTTCGGTAGCGCCGTGGATGCTCGCCACGCTCCACGCGGTGGCCGTCGAGCCGAGCCTGCGCACCGCCGCCGCCGCACTGAACCTCCACCATTCGACGCTCCAGGACCGGCTGACCCGCGCCGAGCGCCTGCTCGGCTGGAACGTCCGCGATCCGCAGGGCCGGCTGCGGCTGCAGCTCGCGTTCGCGCTGCGGCGGATGCACCGGCATCCCGAGTCTCCGCCACGATGACCCGTCCCTCCGACCGTCACCACCGATGGCGATCAGGAGCCAGCAGGGACTGCCTGCGTCCATTCCGCGATCCGGACGCGGTCCAGCTGAACGCTCCTCGCGGTGGCGCCCTCATCGTTGCCGGGTCGTCAGCGACGGAAGTCGTTGGCGTGGTCTCGCGCCCATTCCGCGAACATCTGGGCAGGCCGCCCAGTGAGCTTTTCGACGATGGCGGAGGTCTCGGGGACGATCTCGGTGCCCGCCACCCACGCGCGCATGATCGCCTCCACTCCCATCGCGGGCATCGTCCTGCCCAGGTCGGACCGCGCCTGTTCAGGTGCGACCGTCTCGATCGGGATCCGCCTGCCGATGGCTGCGCCGATGTGCCCGACCTGCTCGCGCAGGGTGAGCGCCTGCGGCCCGTACAACGTGTACGCCTGTCGTCCGTGCCCCCGCTCGGTCAGCGCCGTCACCGCGAGCGCGGCCATGTCCCGCTCGCTGACGGGAGCCGTCAGCGCCTCCGGGTACGGCAGCCGCACGGCTTCCCCACCCTTGATCGCCCGCGTCCACCACCATCGGGTGTTGGTCGCGAACATCCCCGGTCGGATGAAGGTCCAGGACAGCGCGTTGATTCTGGGGGAGCGGCCGACCGTCCCCGCGCACGACACGCTGTCAGCGCCTCTTCAGCAGGAGCTCGGTGTTGCGGTCGCCCGGCAGGCCCGCCAGCGCGCTCTGCAGGCCCGGCGCGTTGAACGACAGTTCCCGGTAGAGCGCGGCCAGCCCGTTTTGCGACAGATCGGTCAAATCGGTGCGGTACGGCGCGGCCGACTCCACCAGCGTGGTGAACAGGGAAAGCGTTCCGTCGCGGTTGTCGGCCAGCTCGATCACCCTGGCCAGCTGCGGGTAGTCGACGTGGGATGCGGTGGAGACCTCCCAGAAGCCGCCATGCGGGACGATCTTGTTGCGGTGGGAGTGGCCGTTGATCCACGCGGCCACGTTGCGGTGCTTCTTCAGCACCGCCAGCAGCTCCTGCCCGCTGTGGCGCTTGTCGTGCGGGCGGGCCGGGGCCGGGATGAGGTTGGTCATGGCCCAGCTCGGGTGGTGACTGAAGATCAGCACGATGTCGTCTGCGTGGGTCTTCAGGGTCTGCTCCAGCCAGGCCAGCTGCCGGCTGCCGACCGATCCGCGGTAGTCGCCGCCGCGGTCGGTGGTGTCCAGGCTGATGCCGACGACGCCGTCGGCGATCCGGAAGGAGTAGTCCAGCCGGCCGCTGTCGAGGTTGTCGCGGGTGTAGCCGTGCCCGACGGGCCCCGCGCCGGTGTGTGCCGGGTCGAGGTGGGCGGCGATGTAGTCGCGCGGGCTCACGGGAGCGCGGCGCTCGTCGGCGGTGACCGTGCGGGCCTTGGCCTGGTAGCGCTTCCAGGCCTCGCGGAAGCGGGAGCCCGTGGGGTCGGGGCCCTGGCGCAGCGCCCGGTAGACGGCGGCGGCCTCGGAGTCGGGCAGGGTGAACAACTTGCGCGAGCCGGTGGCCAGGTCGGCGAAGAAGCCGCCGGCCGTGGAGTAGGCGCCGCCGAAGAGCTGGTCGTGGTTGCCGATGGTGGAGTACCACGGCACGGCCAGTCCGGGGCTGCTCACCTCACGGATGGCCGCCTCCAGAAAGCCGTCCAAGCGGGGGAATCCCACCCGTTTGTCGATGTCGCGCACGCCGGACCCGGGCTGCCAGTACAGGCCCAGGCCGGAGTCCTGCACGCCCTCGTACGCGCTCGGGTCGCCGGTGTTGGGGGTGAAGCGGCCGCCGGTCATGGCGGTCAGGAACCATTCCAGCTCGATGCGGGAGTTGTTGTCGGTGTTGTCGCCCGTGGTCATGACGAAGCCGATGGGCGCCCGGGTGGCCGGGCCGTACCGCAGGGTGTTGACCTGTTCGATCAGTGAGATGGCGCCGGCGGCGGTCAGCGCCTCCTGTGGGCGCCAGGCGCTCACGGCTCCGGTGCGCAGGAACTCATAGCGCTGCGGGCTCTGCACGTCGGTGATGTGCAAGTCGGTGAACTGGACGAAGCAGGCAAGCACCGTGCGGCGCTCGGCCCTGCCCTTCTTGGCCTCGGCCAGCTCGGTGCGGGTCACCCGCCGCCAGCCCGGGCCGTTGGCCAGCCTGCGGTATCCGGTGGCGCCGCGAGGCCTGGCGACGGTCTGGACCGTGGTGGCTGTGGTCGTGGTCGAGGAGGAGGAGGAGGTGGTGGTCGTGGTCGAGGAGGTGGCCGGGGTGGAGGCGAGTGCGATCTCCAGCCCGACGCCCGCGGCGGTCATTCCGGAGGTGAGTAGGAAGGCGCGACGGCTGAGGACGGGATCCATGGTGCTCCCCAGTGATGGCGTCGAGGCGAAACGTCCACTGGGATGGTTGACACCGGGAATGACTGCCGGCCTAACAAGGCTGAAACGCTGTACAGCTATCAATGGCACAGCCGGGCTATATGTGGTAAAGCCATCTGACGGCAGTCGGCTGGAAGCCTGCCGCTCTCCCGCCGTTCACGAGGGCGAGGTCAGGGCCGCGCCACCACGGTCAGCCGCTACGAAGAGGTGATGACCTCGACACCTGTTGAACCCAAGCCCTCCGGTTTCCATCCCGCGTCGATGGAGAGGGGCCGCCCCACCGCGTAGGGTCCCGCCCATGAGCGGTAGCGACGTGCGTGGCAGCGCCACCTGGGACCTGGTCGAAGAGTACTTCCGGCGGTTGCACGAGCCGGTGATGGGACGGCCGCACAAGCTGCTGGAGCCGTCCTGCTCCGCCGACGGGTCGCGGATCGCCGTGACCGGCCTCGTGTACGACGAGCTGGCCGGCCTTCCGCGCCAGGCCTGCTTCCTGGTCGACGGTCTGGACCTGCGGCCGCTGACGGGACCGTCCGGCTCCTCGCGGCAACCGCGCTTCTCCCCGGACGGGGCGACGGTGGCATTCCTGTCGGACCGCACGGAGGCAGGCCGGTTCCAGCTCTACCTGCTACGCACCGGTCAGCTCGGTGAGGCGGAGGCGACCCCGGCCGTGCCCGCCGGGACGGTGGAGTACTGCTCCTGGTCGCCGGACGGCACGAAGGTGCTGCTCGGGGTGGCGGGGCTCGGTGCCGATCTGGCCGGTGGTCAGGGGAGCGGCACGACGCGGAGGCCGAAGGAGGAGCTGCCGGACTGGCACCCGCGCGTCGAGATCGGCGTGACGGAGGAGTCGTGGCGGTCGTTGTGGATTCACGACCTCGCGGCAGGTACGACCACCAGGCTGTCGCCGGAGGGGCTCAACATCTGGGAGGCGGTCTGGCTCGGCCCCGACGCGGTCGTCGCGGTCACCAGCCCCGCTCCGGACGAGGGCGCCTGGTACACGGCCGTGCTCTCCCGCCTGGGCCTCGACGGGGCGGTTACCGAACTGGCCCGCTCCGAGGTGCAGCTGGGCTGGCCCGCGGCCTCGCCTTCCGGGGGACGGTTGGCGGTGGTCGAGGCGGTGTGCAGCGACCGCTGGGTTGTCGCGGGTGACCTGCTGGTGAGCGCTCCCGGTGCTGCCTTCGAGCGGGTCGACACCGGCGGGGTGGATGTCACCTCGACCCAGTGGATCGATGCGGATCGCCTGGGAGTCCTGGGGATCCGCGGCATGGAGACCGTCGCCGCGGTGTACGACGCGGTGACCGGGAAGATGACCGAGCTGTGGTCGAGCACGGACACCAGCTGCGGCACGCGCTACCCGGAGGCGGCCTGGTCCGCCGACGGCCGCGTGGTGCTCGTCGAGGACGGCTACTCGGTACCGCAACGGGTCGTGGTGCTGGGTGAGGAGCGGGTCGAGCTCGCGGGGATCGGACACTCGGGCACCGAGTACGTGTTGTCGGTCGCGGGCAAGGCCGAGACGGTCACCTGGTCCGCACCGGACGGGCTGCGAATCGAGGGGATCCTGTGCCTCCCCGCCGGGGACGGGCCCTTCCCGCTCGTGGTGAACATCCACGGTGGTCCGGTGTGGGGCTACCGGAACCTGTGGTCGATGTCCTCGCCTTGGATCCCGCTGCTGGTGGCTCAGGGGTACGCCGTCCTCAACCCCAACCCGCGGGGCAGCTCCGGCCGCGGGCAGGACTTCGCCCGGCTGGTGTTCGGGGAGATGGGCGGCGAGGACACGGCCGACTTCACGTCCGCGATCGACGCTCTCGTCGAGCGCGGGATCGTGGACCCGACCAGGGTCGGCCTCATCGGCGGGTCGTACGGCGGGTACATGTCCTCGTGGCTGGTCACCCAGGACAGGCGCTGGGCCGCCGCCGTACCGGTCTCACCCGTGACGGACTGGTACAGCCAGCACTTCACCAGCAACATCCCCTACTTCGACGCGTTGTTCCTCGACGGGAACCCAGAAGTCCCCGGCGACAAGTTCCACTCCAGGAGCCCGGTGGCCCACGCCAGCAAGGCGCGCACCCCGTGCCTGAACATCGCCGGCGCTCTGGACCGCTGCACGCCCCCGACGCAGGCCCAGGAGTTCCACCAGGCGCTGCTCGAGCACGGGGTCGAGTCCCAGCTCGTGATCTACCCGCAGGAAGGCCACGGCGTTCGTGCCTTTCCGGCCCTGATCGACTTCAGTACCCGCGTCGTGGACTGGTTCCAGAAGCACATGCCGGCCCGCGGCTGACACCTGAACCTCGTAACCTTTGGGCGTGGCGTTGGAGTTGCAGAGGTTGGTCGACAGCCTGGGCGCGCGCTTGGGCAGGTCGGTCGCCATCGACGATCCGAACATCCGCCTGCTCGCCCACAACTCCCACACCGGCGATTTCGACAACGCGCGGCTTGAGTCGATCATGCGGAGGAGCGTCTCGCCCGAGCTGGTCGGCCACATCCACAGCGGCGGCGCTCTCACCGCTCGCGATCTGTTCACCGTTCCCTCCAGGCCCGACCTGGGCCTCGACGTGGCGCGGGTGGGCATGCCGATCCGCTACGGCGAGACCCTTCTCGGCTTCCTGTGGCTACTGCTGTCCGACGGCCCCGTCACGGACGAGCAGGCTGCCGCCGTACGGCAGGGCGCGGAGAGCGCGGCGCACACGCTGCACCGTGACTTCCTGCTGGGGGAGATCAACAGGGGGCGCGAGCGGGAGCTGGTACGCGACCTCGTCTCCGCTGACGCGGAGCTGCGTGACGAGGCGGCCCGGTGGCTCATCGAGGAGGAACTCGTGGTGGCCGGCCCGATCCGGGTACTGGTGGCGGCCCTCGCGCACGCGCCGGGCGAGCCGCTCGGCGAGCAGGACCGGCTGGCCCTGACCGTCGGCCTCGAACACGCGCGCCATCGGCTGCCGCCACGCAGAGCCCTCCATCTCGAACGCCCCGACCACGGCATCCTCGTGGTGGTCCAGGAGGTTCCCTCGCGGGCGGAGATCGACGACCTGGCCGCCGCCATACAGGTGCGCATCGCCAAAGAAAGCGGTAAGGAGTGCTGGATCGGCGTCGGCGAGCGCGGCCCCGGCCTACCGGCGGCGCATGAGTCGTACGGCGAGGCCAGGCGGGCCGCCGACGTGGCCAGGATCGTCAGGGTGCTCGGCCCGGTCGTGTGGAGTTCGGAGCTCGGCGTCTACGGCTTGCTCGCCGAGCTGCCCGCGGAGCGGCTCGGCCACAACCTGCACCCGGGGGTACGCAGGCTGCTCGACCACGATGGCGGCAAGGGCGCGCTGGCGGGGACCCTGGAAGCCTTCCTGGACAACGGGGGAGACGTCCGGCGTACCGCGGCCGAGCTGTGTGTCCACCGGGCCAGCCTCTATTACCGGCTGCGCAAGGCGGAGGAGGTCGCCCGGGTGGACCTGGCGAGCGGCGACGACCGCCTCGCCCTGCATCTGGGATTCAAGGTCGCCAGGCTCATCGGCCTGAGGTGAGCCCTGGGAAAAGCGGCGGCGTACGGCTTGACCTGCGCCTCGGGCTGGAGCTCGCCCGCCTTCACGGGCTTCTCGGCAGGTGACGAATCGGGGACAGGGAATCCTTGACAGTCGTCGGTGGGCTCCGCGCCGACGCGAAGGAAGACTGTGCACATGAGCGTGACAGCAGATGTGGTGGTGGTCGGCGCCGGCGTGATCGGCTCCTCGATCGCGTTCGAGCTGGCCGGGACGGGCCGCTCCGTGGTGGTGGTCGACAAGGCGAGCGGGCCCGGCCAGGGGTCGACCAGCGCGTCCAGCGCGGTGATCCGGTTCAACTACTCGACCTGGGACGGCATCGCGCTGTCCTGGGAGTCCAAGCACTGCTGGGAGAAGTGGGCCGACCACCTCGAGGGCGTGGACGACGCCGGGATGGCGAAGTTCCACCGTGTCGGCATGGTGTTCCTCGACGTCGACATCGCGCCGATGGACCGTGTCCTCGAGATGTTCGACCGGGCGGGCATCCCGTTCGAGGTTTGGGACGCCGACGAGCTGGCCCGGCGGATGCCCGGGATCGACCCCGGCCGGTTCTGGCCTCCGAAGCGCATCGAGGACCCGGCCTTCTGGGAGGACACGGACCGGCGCCTCGGCGCGCTGTGGACCCAGGACGCCGGCTTCGTCGACGACCCGGGTCTGGCCGCCGTCAACCTCGCCAACGGCGCGAAGCGGCGGGGTGCGCGGTTCCTGTTCCGGCGTCAGGTGGTCGCCGTGCTCGGCGACGGTGCGGTGAGCGGTGTCCGGCTCGACGACGGCACGACCGTGAGCGCGCCCGTCGTCGTCAACGCGGCCGGGCCGTGGTCCGGCAGGCTGAACGCGCTGGCGGGCGTCGGCGCAGGCTGGTCGGTCACCGTCCGGCCGATGCGCCAGGAGGTGCACCACGTGCCCGCGCCGGCCGGCTACAACGGCGAGGGCATCGGCCCGTGCGTCGCCGACCTCGACCTCGGCATCTACCTGCGGGGCACCCCGGGTGACGGGCTGTTGGTCGGCGGCACCGAGCCCGAGTGCGACGAGCTGCAGTGGGTCGACGATCCCGACGTCGGCAACCCCAATCCCACCGCGCAGGTCTTCGCGGCGCAGGTCACGCGCGCCGCCCGCCGCCTTCCCGAACTCGGTGTGCCCGGCAAGCCGATCGGCGTCGCCGGCGTCTACGACGTCACCGAGGACTGGACCCCGATCTACGACGGCACGGAACGCGCGGGCTTCTACGTCGCGATCGGGACCAGCGGCAACCAGTTCAAGAACGCTCCCATGGTCGGACGCCTGATGCGGGCCGTGATCGACGGTGAGAGCAGCGTCGTCGGTGAGCACACTCGGTTGGAGATAGGGCTCGCCGCCTTCGGCCGTGCCCGGCCGCGCAACGCGGACTCGACCGGCACGGTGATGGGATGACCGAGCCCGGCCGCTCGACGACGTCGTCGGCGGTGTCGTGGCCGCTGGTCCGCGCGCGACGAAATGCGCTCGCTCCGGCGCAGGTGATCTGCGCGTCGACACCGACGGCCGGTCGGTGAAAGAGGTGGCCGCCGACGTACGGGCTCGCAGCGGCGACTGGCCGAATCTCTTCGCCTGAAGCCGCCCTCTTGAGCAGGGAAGTGGCCCGGGCAGGAGGCCGAGACCAATGAGCGCGAGAAGCTGCCCGAGCTGCCGCCCGACATCACGCCGGACGAGCTGGACAGCGAGGCGCGCGCTGAGCTGAGGTCTCCGCGACCTCACTTCCGACATGGTGGGAGAACCGCCCACGGCGTGCGACCTTCGCGTGCTCGTACGCCCGCTCGGGCTCCTCCTCGCTCAGCGCGCGAGCGGCCGCCACCAGGTGGCTGGCCACCAGCTTGGCCAGGTCGTCCGGCAGCGTCCACGGTGAGGGCCCCGGACGACAACCACTCGTCCAGTTCGGCTCGCGCGTCCGCGTAGTGGCTCACACCGGGAACCAGGTGACAAAGGGGGAGAACTGCACGCATTGGCTACCCGGCGGGTGGAACGGGTCGTCGACACGACCGGAGCCGGGGATTCGTTCAACGGTGCCTACCTCGCCGCCCGGCTGGCGGGTGCTTCGGCGTCCGACGCGGTCGCGGCGGGATCGGCCTGCGCGGCGACGGTCATCGGGCATCGTGGGGCGATCGTGCCTATGGAGAGTTCATCTCGTTCTCCCAACGCTCGCCCGCGCTGATCGCTCGTCACCGGCGGGATCGTCAGCTCCAGGTCGCGTACTTGAGGACCGTCGAGAGGCCCTGCGTGTTCCACTGGTCCACGAGCAGGATCTTGGACTTGGGCAGATACCACTCGCGCTGGGTGAAGCGGCCCTTCACCTTGCCGCTGTTCCGGGTGACGCAGTCGGCCGACCAGGCGCGATAGTACGCCTTGTGGCCTGGGCCGATCTGGCGCAGCGCCTTGGCCGCGAGCTTCATCTCGCCGACCGAGAGGTTCGCGTCGTACACGCAGGGGCCGACGTCGGTGGCCGGATGGAACGGGGCGTCCGGTGTGTATGCCTGGAACACCTCGTGCCCTATCTCGATCGCACTCGGGCCCAGCACCCAGAAGCTGCGGCAACCGGAGTCACGGAACCCGAAAACCTCGTCGTTGACGGTCGGGCACGAACCGGTCACCACGCGGGTCCAGTCCTTGCTGATCTTGTAGACCTTCCAGGACCTGGGAATGATCAGGCTCAGTCCGGCACGCAGCCGGAGGTTCTTGGTGTCGGAAGCGGAAGCGGAAGCGGAAGCGGAGGCGGAGGCGGCGGCCGGAGTCACCAGGACCGCGAGGCCGGCCACCACAGCGGTGATCGTCTTCTTGATCATGGCGGGATCGTAGAATCGCGTGCTTGTAAATGACTTGCCGGACTATGTGCGGCGTGCAGGACATCACGAGATCTGCGCGATCCATTGCAGCCATTCGGGCAGCGCGGTGAACGGGTCGAAGATGCCGGAAACGCCGATCAGCGCCAGGAACGGCAACTGGACCAGCTCCTGACCCGGGCACCGGTGAACACCGAGCCCAGGAGCGCGCCGATCGGCAGGGTCGCCATCAGGCCCGGCGCCTGGGCCAAGAGCAGGCCAGGACCCGGAGTAGGCCGGGGCCGTCAGCTCTCCGGCTGGAAGGACACCGGGAGCGAGGCGAAGCTGCGCACCGTGGTGGTGGGCAGCCGGAACGGCGTGCCGGCCAGCCGCAGCGGGCCCGGCGCGTCGTGCACGGCGCGGGTCAGCTCCCGCAGCGCGAGCTGCCCGAACAGCGACCCGAGGCACGAGTGGGGGCCCCACCCGAACCCGAGGTGCCGGTTGGGCGCGCGGTCGAGCACCAGCTCATGCGGCCGCGGGAACTGGCGCGGGTCGCGGTTGGCGGCGGCCAGCACGACGAACACCGGATCGCCCTGCTTGATCGTGACGCCGCTGACCCGGGTCTCCTGCTTGGCCATCCGGCTGGTGGCCTGCGTCGGCCCGTCGAAGCGCAGGAACTCCTCGACCCCGGTGCCCAGCAGGGCGGGGTCGCGAAGCTTCTCGAAGACGTCAGGCCGCTGGATGAACAGGTGGGCGAGGCTGCCGGAGGAGGCGAAGATCGTGCCGAAGCTGCCGATGAACAGCAGGCCGATGAGATTCTTGATGACTCCCACCGGCACGCCCATCTCCGCGGCCCTGTTCTTCAGCGTCAGCATCGTGCCGTGGGTCTCAGGCGAGCTGAGCCACCCGTCGATGAGGCCGCCGAACGCGTCCCGTACCCGCTGCTCGGCCTCAGGGTCCGGCTCGCTGAGGTCGGCGTCGAACTTGCGGGCCATGCCTTCGACGATCGTCTTGAAGACCTGGGGGTCCGGCTCGGTCACGCCGAGGAAGTCGGCCGTGATCATGCCGGACAGCCGCGCGCTCACCTCGATCATCCAGTCGAACGACGGCCGCGCCAGCACGCCCTCGAAGATTCGGTCGATGCTGGCCCGCACCCGGCGGCCGATCTCCTCCAGGTCCTGGTCGTGGATCGAGCCGGTGACCAGGCGCCGCAGCTCGCTTTGCGCGTTGACGTCCAGGCCCTGGATGCTTTCCCCCGACTCGGCGGAGACCTCGCTGACCCGGCGCGGGTCGCGGACGAACAGCTCGGAGTTCCTGAGGACCTCCCGGCAGTCGTCGTAGCGGGTGACGACCCAGGCGCCCACCTTCTCGTGCCAGAAGACGGGGTGCTTCTCCTGGAGGTCCGCGTACACGGGGTAGGGGTCCTCCAGCATGGCCGGGCTGAGCGGGTCGAAGTCCGGAGCGGAGCTCATGGGGGTTGGCCTGCCTTTCGGTGACGTGACGGGGGTGGCTGCCGCCCGGTCGGGTCAGCGGACGGAGATCCTCAACTGGGTGGGGCCGCGGCGGTTCAGCAGCGTGCTCCAGGTCGGCTCCTCCAGCAGCTCCAGGCGCGGGAAGCGGCGCAGCATCCGGCCGAAGGTGAGCTGGCCGTGCATGCGGGCGAGCGCGGAGCCGAAGCAGGTGTGGATGCCGCGGGCGAACGACAGGTGCTCGTTGGCGCGCTCGCGGCGCACGTCGAGCTCGTCGGCGGTGGGCCCCCACTTGTCCGGGTCGTGGTTGGCCGAGGCGAGGGACATCACGATCGCCGTACCCGCCTCAATGGTGCGGCCGTGCAGCTTGATGTCCTCCAGCGGGTAGCGGCCGGTGATCTGCAGCGGCGCCTCGTAGCGCAGGATCTCCTCGACCGCGTTGCGATCCAGCTCGGGGTCCGCGCGCAGCTCGTCCGCCTGGGCGGGGTGGCGGGCCAGGGCCAGCACCCCGTAGGCCAGGTGGCTGGCGGTCGGCTCCGGCGCGGAGACGTGCAGCAGGATGATGTGGCTGATGAGCTCTTCCTCGTCGAAGCCGTCGGCGGCGCCCAGCAGGTTGGACAGCACGTCGTCGCCGGGGTGGGCGCGCTTGTGGGCGCACACCTCCCGCAGGTAGTCGCGCATCTCGTCGCGGGAGCGGATGATCGCGCGGGTGACTTCCGGGCTGGCTATCGGCTCGGTGAGGTTGACGATGTCGCACGTCCAGGCGTGGACCTGCTCCCGGTCCTGCGGCGGCATCCCGAGGAGTTCGGAGATGGCCAGGAACGGGATCGGGTTCGCCACGTCTGCCAGGAAGTCCGCCTCGCCCTTGTCGGCCAGCAGGTCCAGGTGCTCGTCGATGAGCTGGGCCAGGCGGGGCTGGTAGGCGGTGACGCGCGCCGGGGTGATCCCCTGCGACAGCAGCCGGCGCCACCTGGTGTGCTGCGGCGGGTCGCGGAAGAGGATGACGGCGATGTCGTCGTAGGCCAGGTCCTGCTCCGGGCCCCGCTTGAGGTTGCGGTGGTCGACGCTGAACCGCTCGCGGTCGTGGAGGATGACGTCGATGTCGTCGTGGCGGGTCAGCAGCCATACGCCGTCGGCGGCGGTGATCTGGTGGCAGGGGTCCTTCTCGCGCAGCTCCTTGAAGAAGGGGTAGGGGTTGGCGATGAAGGCCGGGTCGAAGGGGTTGTAGATGACGGGCTGCGGCTGGGTCATCGAGGCTCACCTGTCTTGTCGGCGTCGCGCGGCAGGCCCGCCGCCGCGAGGTCGTCGGCGTAGCGGACGACCTCGCTCCCGGGATGGATCCGGTCCAGCGAGGGGATGAGGTTCTTGGCGATCTCGGCCGTGATCGCCGGGTTGATCTGGAGGATCTGCTGGGTCAGCTCGCGGGCGTAGGCCTTGTCCCCTTCGCGCTGGTGGTAGGCGGCCAGGCCGATGCGGACGAGGATGTTGTCGTGGTTCTCCCGCCTGACCTTCTCCAGGAGCCGCATCGCCTCGTCCCGGCGGCCGGCGCCCAGGTTGATGTAGGCCAGCGCCATCAGCAGCCCGTGTGGCGGGAAGGGGTCCAGGCGCAGCGCCCGGCGGATGGAGCGGCTGGCCTCCAGCCGCTGGTGGCCCATGGTGAGCGCGACGCCGCGCATCGCGTGCGGCCAGGTGATGCACGGGTCGGCCTTGATCGAGCGGTCCTGGTGCTTGACCGCCTCCCGCCAGTTGCCTCGCACGAGCTCCACGACGCCGAGGATGCCGTGGCCGACCCCGGTGTCGGGATCGAGCTCGACGCAGGTGGAGGCCAGCTCCCAGGCGTGGTCGAGGTGGCTGTCGTCCAGGCTCCAGCCCTGGGTGTGCTCCTGGGTGAAGGTCCCGGCGAGCAGGCCGTAGGCGCTGGCGAGGTTCGGGTCGTTGTCGATGGCGCCCTGGAACAGGGCCCGGGCGGCCAGCAGGTCTTCGTGGTGGAGCTGGCGCATGTGGTAGTAGCCGCGCCAGACCGCCTCCACCGAACGGATGCTGGTGGGCGGCTTGGTCATCCGGTCCAGCTCCGCCGACTCCAGCTCGAAGCCGACGGCGCCGAGGATCCGCTCGACGATCTCGAGCTGCACCGCGTGCATGTCGGTGAGCGCGCAGTCGAACGAGGCCGACCACAGGGTGGCGCCCGGGCGAGCCTCGATCAGCTCGGCGCTGATCCCGAGCTGGTCGCCCGTGCGCTCCACGGTGCCCCGCAGAATGTAGCGGACGCCGAGCTCGGTGCCGAGCTTGGTCGGGTCGGGCTTGGTGCCCTTGAGGGAGAAGGCGGTGTCGGCGGAGATGACGAACACCGCGTTGCTGCTGCGCGCGAGGTTGTTCGTCAGGTCCTGGGTCACGCCGTCGGTGAGGTACTCGTCGTCGGCGCTTTCGGTCTCGAACGGCAGCACGACGATGGAGGGGCCGTTGTCCGGCGGGGCCGGGTTCTTCGGCGGCTTGCTGATCCCCAGGGCATCGATCACAAGGCCGCGAAGATATGGGCGGAAGTCCCACCACATTCTGGTCATGAGCTCACCCTCAGTCGTCGGGGAAAGAAGCTCCTCCGCATGGAATTCGCCACTTTAGGGTTATCGCGGCGCCTTGTTTGACCACAACAGCGGTGGAATGCGCGCATGCGCGGTGGGCTCGCGCGTGCGGCTTGCGCGTACGGCTTGCGGCTCTTTGGCGCTTCATATCAGGATCTCCACCAACGGCAGCGGAGGAGATCGAAATGCCCGACGACGTCAGCACGGCTGTTCGACCCCACCTCGACATCGCATCGATACGACGGTTGGCCGACCTGGCCGACTACATCGTGCCGTTCGCGATTCGGGCCGTCTGCACGCTTGGGGTGGCCGATCACCTCGGAGACGGGCCACTGCCCGTCGCCGACCTGGCCCAGCGGTGCGGCGCCGAGCCCAGGGCGCTGCTGCGCGTGCTGCGAGCGCTGGCCGGCAAGGGCATCTTCACCGAGGCGGAGCCGGGCGTGTTCGCCCTGACCCCCCTGGCCCAGCCGCTGCGCAGCGACCACCCGGTCTCGCTGCGCGAGGCCTACCCGCTGCTGCCCGGCGACCTGCAGGCCTGGGCGCACTTCGACTACACCCTGCGCACCGGCCGCTCGTCCTTCGAGCACGTCCTCGGCAAGGGCTACTGGGAATACCTGGCCGAGCACCCCGAGGAGAGCAAGCGCTTCGACGGCTCGCAGGCGGCGGGGACCCGGATGGAGGTGCGCACGGTGATCTCCGCCTACGACTCCTGGTCGAAGCTGAAGACGGTGGTCGACCTCGGCGGCGGCAACGGCATGTTCCTCAACGGCCTGCTGAGCCGGCTGCGCCACCTGCACGGCACCCTGTTCGACCAGCCGCACGTCGTGGACAGCGCGCCCGCCATGCTGCGGGAGGCCGGGTTGGCCGACCGCTGCGACGTCGTGGGCGGCAGCTTCTTCGACGGGGTGCCGGAGGGCGCCGACGCCTACCTGCTCAAGCGGGTGCTGTGGTCCTGGCAGGACGAGCACGCCCACCGGCTGCTGTGCCGGGTGCGCGAGGCCATGCGGCCCGACAGCAGGCTGCTGGTGCACGAGCCGGTCTCCTTCCCCGGCGACACCGACGAGGTCGGCAAGGTCTACGACCTGATCCTGCTGACGATGGGCGGCGGATGCGCCCGCACCGAGGAGGAGCTGCAGGCGCTGTTCGACGGGGCCGGGCTGCGCATCTCCCGGGTGCTCCCGACGCCGATGTTCCCGCTGGTCGAGGTGTTCCCCGCCGACTGACCTGGGCCGGCTGACCTGGGCCGGCTGACCCGACGCCGGCGCGGCCGACCGCAGAACCGAGCCAGACCCGGAGCGGGCCGTAGGGCCCCGCTCCGGGTCTTCGCTTTCCGGGAGAAAGTCAGCCGTTGCCGGCGACGAAGTCGGCCCGCAGCCGCTGCTTGTCGATCTTCCCGACGGTGGTGCGCGGCAGCTCGGCGACGGCCTCGATCCGGTCGGGCAGTTTGTAGGTGGCCACGCCGTGCGCGGTCAGGAACTCCCGCACCTGTGCCGCCGTCGGCATCTCACCGTCGGGGACGGCGAAGACGCACGGCACCTCACCCATCAGCTCGTGCGGCACGCCGACCACGGCCACCTGGCGGATCGCCGGATGCAGCCCCAGCACGTCCTCCAGCTCCGCCGCGACGATCTTCTCGCCGCCCTTGTTGATGACGTCCTTGAGCCGTCCCTCGACGACCATGTTGCCCTCGGCGGTGATCCGTACCAGGTCGCCGGTGCGCAGGAAGCCGTCGGCGGTGAACGCCCTGGCGTTGACGTCGTCGGCCCGGTAGTAGCCGCGGATGGTGTACGGGCCGCGGGTGAGCAGCTCACCGACCTCGCCCGGCGCCACCTCGGCGTCGTTCTCGTCGACCACCTTGAGCTCGTCGGCCGCCGCCAGCGGCCGGCCCTGCGTCCCGATCACGACCTCCTCGGGGTCGTCGAGCCGGGTACAGGTGAGCAGCCCCTCGGCCATCCCGAACCAGTGCGTCAGCCGCGCGCCCATCTCGCTCGCGATGCTGGCGGCCAGGTCCGGCGACAGGTGCGCGCTGCCGACCTGGATGACCAGATCGGACAGGTCGACCTCGAAGAACTCCCTGGCCTCCCGCCACACCTGAACCATCGGCGGCATCAGCGTCGTCAGCGTCACCCGCTCGCTTTCCACCAGGTCGAGGACCACGTCCGGGCTGGGGTTGCGGGGCAGCACGACCTTGCCGCCGACCGCCAGCGTACCCAGCAGCCCCGGGCAGCCCAGCGCCGCGTTGTGCGCGACCGGCAGCGAGGCCAGGTAGCAGCCGTCCGCGCCGGTCGCCGTCGCCTCGGCGGCGGCGTAGAGCTGGTAGGCGTAGTCGTCGTGCGTGCGCGGGATCAGCTTGGGCAGCCCGGTGGTGCCGCCGGACAACAGGAAGAACGCCACATCGGACGGCCGCGGGCCGGGCAGCGGCACCGGCTCGGCCAGGACCTGCTCGAATCCGAGGAACTCGGCGGGCTCGCCGACCACGATGACGTGCCGTACGGAGGAGACCTCCTTCTGCGTCTCGCGCGCCAGCTCCACGTAGGAGAAGCCCTGATACTCATCGGCCACGACCAGAGCGACCGCCTCCGCGTGCCCGGCCAGGTAGCTGATCTCCCGGCGGCGGTGGCCGGGCAGGCCGTAGACCGGGATGGCGCCCAGCCGGTAGCAGCCGATGCTGACGCTCGCGAACGCGGCGATGTTGGGCAACTGGACCACGATCCGGTCGCCGCGCCCGATACCGAGCGCCGCCAGCCCGGCCGCGAACCGGTCGGCCTGCCGGTCGAGCTCGGCGTAGGACCATCGCCTGCCCTGCGGGTCGACGACGGCGGTGCGTTCGCTGCCGCTCCAGGGCCGGAGCAGGTCGCCCAGCACCTGGCCGCGCCAGTAGCCCTCGGCCCGGTAACGCTCGGCGAACTCCGGGGGGCAGCCGGCCACCCCCGGCATCGGCGGCTCAGGTCTCACGTTCGACGCTCCCTTCGGTAACACGTCGGCCCCGTCGCGGGCCGGGCAGGCCGGGTGGCGGGCATCGCGCCTCACCCACCCAGGTAGTCGGTGAGGCGGCGGACGCCTTCGAGCGTGGCCTCGCGCTCGGCGCACAGCGAGATCCGCGCCAGCCGGTCGGCCCCCGGATGACCCTCCGGCAGGAAGCCGCGGCCGGGGGCGATGCCCACGTCGATGTCGGCCAGCGCCCGCTTGCAGAACTGGTAGGTGTCCTTCACGTAGGAGCCCAGGTCGAGCACGGCGTACCAGCCGCCGTCCGGGGTGAGGTGGAGGAGCTTGTCACCCAGCAGGTCCACGACCGCGTCCCTGGTCCGCCGCACGTACGCGTGGTGTTCGGCGAGGTGGGCCGAGGCGCCGAGCGCCGCCAGCCCGGCGTACTGCACCGGGGTGCTGGGCGCCACCAGCGTCGTCTCCTGCACCCGGGTCAGCAGCATGGCGCGCTCGGCGTTCGGCGCGGTGGCGTAGCCGAGGCGGCAGCCGGTCATCGAGTAGCCCTTGGAGAAGGTGTGCACCGAGAAGACCACCCGCTCTTCCGGCGGCAGCTCCAGGTCGAGGTTGGCGATGCGGCACGGCTGCCCGTCGTAGACGAAGTCCTCATACGCCTCGTCGCTGATCACCGGCACCCGGCGGCGTACCGCCCACGCGTGCAGCTCGCGCAGCTCCGCCTCCGACCAGACCCGGCCGGAGGGGTTGCCGGGGGAGTTCACCAGCACCGCGACGGTGCGCTCGCCGGCAGCGGCCTCCAGCGCCTCGGGGACCGAACGGCCCGGCTCGCCGAAGGACGCGAAACACGCCCGCATCCCGGTCATCACCACCTGCTGGTAGTGCATCGGCCAGTGCAGCTCCGGCAGCACCACCTGGCCGCCGTCCACGGCGAGCGACTGCAGGATCGCACTGATGGCCTGGCAGGAGCCCGGCGTGACGAACAGCCGCTCCGGGGGCGGCTGCCCGTTGCCGGCCAGCCGTTCGGCCAGCGCCTGGTGCAGCGTTGCCAGGCCGCGGGCGTCGGTGTAGGCGGTGTGGCCGTCGCGCAGCGCCTTGCAGTAGCCCTCGACGGCCTCCTGCGGCATGCGGATGTACGGCTCGCCCACGTGCAGGGCGATGACCGGCCGGGGGTGCGCGCCGACGAGCTGGTGGATCTCGTGCAGGCACGACAGCGGGATGTCCCTGCTGCGCTCCCTGCCGGCCGGGGAACCGGCGCCGGTCAGCACGAGCGTCCCCCGTCCACCACGAGCAGCGTGCCGGTCATCCACGACGCGTCCGGGCCGAGCAGCATCCGGATCCAGGGAACCACGTCCTGCGGTGTTCCCATCCTTCCCAGCGGGGTGGTGCGGATCATTTCCTCTCTCAACCTCCTGGTCGCGTCCTCGTCCAGGCCGAGGTCCTGGTACATCTCGGTGTCGATGGCTCCCGGCAGCACGGCGTTGACCCGGATGTCGGGCGCCAGCTCCCGCGCGAGCGAGCGGGTCAGGTGGTGCAGCGCCGCCTTCGTGGCGCCGTAGAACGACCGGCCGGGCACGGCCAGCAGCCCGCCGATGGAGCCCACGTTGACGACCGTGCCGCGGCTGCGGCGCAGCAGCGGCGCCGCGTGCCTGATCAGCGCGGCGGGCCCGGCCACGTTGGTCTGGAACAGCCGGGTGAAGACGTCGGGGTCGGTCGGCTCCAGCGCGCCGAAGGTGGCCACGGCCGCGTTGTTGACGAGCATGTCGAGCCCGCCGAACTGCTCGCTCGCCGCGGCGACGACGCGGGCGGCCGAGCCGGGCTCGGCCAGGTCGGCCGGCACCGTCAGGACCTGCTCCGGGCCGGCTCCGGCCGCCACGCACTCCTCACGGGCGGCCAGCAGCAGGTGCGCGCGCCGCCCCACGAGCACCAGGGAGGTCTTGTCCGCGGCCAGGCTGACGGCCAGGCAGCGGCCCAGGCCGCTGCCCGCGCCAGTAACGACGGCGACCGGTGCCACGTTCAGATCCCGCCCTCTTCGTAGTCCGCCGCCGTCTCCCGCTCCGCGTCGATCGCCGCCGCCAGCTCGGCGACGCTGGGGGCGGAGAACAGCTGCCTGAGCGTGACCGCCACGCCCAGCCCGGTGCGGACCGCCTCCTGCATCCTGGTCGCCTGCAGGCTGTCGCCGCCCAGCCCGAAGAAGGAGTCGCGGCGCCCGACCTCGGCCACCTGGAGGATCTCGGCCCAGATCGCCGCCAGCGCCTGCTCGGTCGGCCCGGCGGGCGGCTCCGGGCGCGGCATGGCGGCGGGCGTGCGCTCCAGCAGCGCGGCCAGGCGCCGCCGGTCGACCTTGCCGGTGCCGGTGAGCGGCAGCTCAGCCAGCGTGAGGATCTCGTCCGGGACCATGTAGGGGGGCAGCTCGTCGGCCAGCGCCCGCTTGGCCGCCGCGACCACCTCGCCGTCGGTCCCCCCGTCCGCGCGCACGAGCGCCGCGGCGATCCTGCGCTGCGCCGAGCCGACCACCAGCGCGACCGCCTTGTCCACGTACGGCAGGCGCCCCAGGGCCGCTTCGATCTCGCCCAGCTCGATCCGGTGCCCGCCGATCTTCACCTGGGTGTCCGAACGGCCAAGGAACTCCACCATCCCGCCGGGCAGGTAGCGGGCCCGGTCCCCGGTGCGGTACCAGCGCTCGCCGCCGTCGTGGACGAACGCCGCCGCGCTCGCCTCCGGCGCGTTGCGGTAGGCCCTGGCCAGCCCGGAACCGCCGATCCACAACTCGCCCGGCGCCCAGTCCGGCCGGTCACGGCCGTGCCCGTCCACGACACGGAAGCGCTGGGCGCGCAGCGGGTAACCGTAGGGCACCGCCGTCCACTCCGGCCTGGCCTGCTCCACCTCCAGCAGGTTCGACCAGATCGCCGCCTCGGTGGCACCGCCCAGCGCCGCGAAGCGGGCATCGGGGCGCAGCCGCCGTACCCGGCCCGGAAGGTCGACGCCGACCCAGTCGCCGGAGACCATGACGACGCGTGGCAGCTCCGCCGGGCCGGACAGGCCGCCGCCGACCAGGAGCATGTCCAGCAGCGCCGGCACGGAGTTCCACACCGTCACCCCGTGCCGCCGCACCAGCCGTCCCCAGCTCCGCGCCTCCTTGCGGTCCAGCTCATCGACCAGGACCACGGCGCCGCCCGCCGACAGCGGCCCGAAGATGTCGTAGACCGACAGGTCGAAGTCCAGCGCCGACAGGGCCAGGACACGGTCCCGCTCGCCGATGCCGAAGTGCTCGTTGACCGCCGCGACGGTGTTCATCGCCGCCTCGTGGGTGATCTCCACGCCCTTCGGCTCGCCCGTGGAACCCGAGGTGAAGATCACATAGGCGAGGCCGTCCTCGGTGGGCCGGACACCGTTGCGCAGGACCGGCCGGTAGCGGGCGAGCTGCTGGATGTCGAACACCGGCAGCTCGCCCGGCCAGCCGAGCCGTACGATCTCGTCGCCGACGCAGACCACGCCCTCGACCCCCGCGGTCCGGTACATCCGCTCCCGCCGCGCGGGAGGCTGGTCGATCCCGACCGGCACGTAGGCCGCTCCGGCGGCCAGCACACCCAGGACCGCGGCGATCTGCCAGGGGCCCTTGGCCGTGGTCACGGCGACCGTGTCGCCGGGGGAGACCCCCACCGCGTGCAGGCCGGCGGCGATGCGCTTGGCCCGGTCGGCCAGCTCGCCGTAGCTGAGCTCACCCGACTCGCCCCACAGCAGGGCCGTGCGGTCCGGATCGCGGGAGGCCCGGTCGAAGAAGCGCTGGTGGAGCCGGCCCAGTCGGCGGGGGGCGCCGGTGTCGTTGACGCGGGCACGCACCGCCGCCTGGCCGCTCGGCAGCGGGATCGCCAGCGGCCGGTGCCAGGAGCCGGCGTCGGTGAGCGAGGTCAGCGCCTCCTCGTACGCGCCGGTCAGCGCATCGATCAGGCCGTCGGGGAACACGCCGTCGGCGACGTCCCAGTTGATCAGCAGGTCGCCGTCGCCGCTCTCGATCACCTGCTGGTCCAGCCACACCTGCGGCGTCTCGGAGGAGGTCCACACCGGCGTGCCGAAGCACTCGCGCACCTGCGGGCCGAACAGTTCGCCCATGCCGATGACGCTGGTGAACACCACCGGGGCGCGCAGCCAGTCGCCCGGCGCCTCGCGCGCCAGGTCGCGCAGCACCTCCACGCCCGAGTAGTCGGCGTGGGTGAGATCGGAGCGGAGCTGTGCCTGCAGGCCGCGGGCACGCTCGGCGAAGCTCGCCGGCTGGGAGGCGTCGACGCTGAGCAACGTGATGTTGGTGAAGTCGCCGACGATCAGCGAGACGTCCTCGTGCAGGTCACGGCGGCCGAAGGTGGGCAGGTTCAGCAGGAAGCGGGGCTCGGCGCTCCAGCGGGCCAGCACCTCGGCGTAGACGGCGCAGAACACCACCGGCAGCGTCAGCGCCTCCGCCTGGGCGCAGGCGGTGATCCGCGCCACCTGCGCGGCGGAGAGCCGCTGGTAGTAGCGGGTGACGCCGCGGTGCTCGCGCAGCCCGGCGCCCTCGGCGAGCGGGAGCTGCGGCGGCCCCGGCAGCTCGGCGAGCCTGCCGCGCCAGTAGTCCCTGGCCGCCGCCGCTGCCTCGGCGTCCTCCAGGTCTCGCTGGTCGGCGAGATACTGCGCGAAGGAGTAGCCCAGCGGCGCCCGCCCGGCACCGGGGTCGCGGTAGAGCGCGGCCAGGTCGGCCAGCAGGACCTGGTAGCTCTGCGCGTCGGCCACCAGCATCGAGATGCTGACGTGCAGCCGGGTGCGGCCCCCGTCCAGCAGCGACAGCGCCACGTCGAAGACGTCGCCGCGCTCGGTGTCGAAGCGGCGGTGCGACAGCCGCGTCCGCAGCTCGGCCAGTTCCTCCTGCGCGACGCCGCCCCGCAGGTCGTGCACCGTCAGCCCCGGCCACGGGCTGACCGGCAGCACCTGCTGGGCGCCGTTGGGCGTGAAGCGGGCGCGGAGCATGCCGTGGCGGGCCAGCAGCGCGTGCACCGCGGCCTCCAGCCGCTCCGGTTCGATGTCCGCGCCGTCGAACTCGGCGTAGAAGTGGGCGCTCACACCGCCCAGCGGTTGCCCGTCCTGGCTGCCGATCCAGTACGCCTGCTGCATCGGGGCCAGCGCGTGCTCGCCGCTGTCATCGACCGGCGCGCGCCGGGGCGGCGGCGCCGCGGGGGCGGGCCGGGGCCGGGCGTCGGCCAGCAGCGCGAGCCAGCGGGCCAGCGTCGGTTCCTCCACCAGGTCCTCGAAGGTGGCCCGCACGCCCGCGCGGCGCAAGAGGTTGGCCACCCGCATCAGGGCGATGGATTCCAGGCCGAGCGCGAGCAGGTCCTGCTGGTCGTCGAGGTCGGCCGCGCCGATCCCCAGCATCCCGGCCACGGCCTCCCGCAGGTCGGCCGGTCCGAGCACGCGGTTGGGAGCGGCGCGGCCGGAGGCCGGCTTGGTCGTGCTCATCGAGTTGTCCCTCCGTGGGCGGGGAGGCGGGAAGGCAGGAAGGCGGGAAGGCAGGAACACCACGTCCTGGCGATGAGACACCGATGCAGGTCACGGCAACAACCGGGCTCTACTCGCCCGGTCAACTGTGTACCATCCCCATTTGGGCATCATCTGGACGTGACCGCCTTGGCCGTTGCTATGTAGTCGCCGACCAGCCGTTTCGCCAGGTCGTCTTCGAGACGGGCGCGGTTGTAGCACAACACGATCCGCTGCCCGCCGTACTGCGGATAGATCTGGAACTCGCATTCGAACCGGCTGGCGAGCTGGTCGACCACGACGATCTCGGCCTGCGTCCCGGCCACGCGCAGCCCTCCCGGCAGCTCGGGCACGACCTGGAACATCACGTCGTCCGGGCGGCGGCCCGGCTCGGTGAGCGTGTCGCCGCGCAGGAGCTGGTAGGGCAGCCGCTGGTGGACGAAGGCGCCCATGGCCGTGGCATGGGTACGGCGCAGCACCTCGCCGAAGTCGTCGCCGTCGCCGATCCGGGTGCGCAGCACCGCCATGTTCGCCAGCAGCCCGACGGTGTCGCGCAGCTCGACGCGGGTCCTGTTGGCCAGGAACGAGGCGACGGCCAGGTCCTCGTCGCCGGTGTGGTCGCGCAGGACCAGGTAGTAGATGGCCAGCAGGGCCGAGGCGAGGGTGGTACGCCGGGCGCGGGCGGTCTGCTCCAGGGCGGTGACGGTGGCCGCGTCCAGGGCGCCGGTGACGGTGGCACTGATCCATGTGCCGGGCGCCGCCTCCCGCAGCGGCAGCCGCGGCACCCGGGCGCCGGCCAGGTGGTCGCTCCAGTAGGCGCGGTCGGCGCGCATGTCGGGGCCGGCCAGCCAGTCCTCCTGCCAGCGGCAGAACCGCGGGTACTGCCAGCCCACGCGGGGCAGCGGCGGGCCGCCGCCGGTGAGCGACTGCAGGTCGCGCACGATCAGCCCGCACGAGCCGCCGTCGGTCACCGCGTGGTTCAGGTTGACGCACAGGGCGTGGTCGTCGTCGGCGAGCCGGAACAGGGTGGTGCGGGCCGGCCACCGCCCGGCGTCCACCGGCCGGCGCACCTCCTCGGCGATCGCCTCGCGCAGGGCCTGGCCGGGGTCGTCAGAGGTGAGGTCGCGGCGCTCCGCCTTCACCGGCCCGGGCTCGTGCACGAGCTGGGTCAGCCGGGCGCCGCGGCCGGTGAAGGTCGTGCGCAGGCTCTCGTGCCGGGCGGTCAGCGCCGACAGTCCCTCCTCCAGCCGCTCCTCGTCCAACCGGCCGCGCAGACGCAGCACGATCGGGCAGTTCGCGGCGCCCTGCTCGCCGCGGAACCGCTCCAGCACCCACAACAGGCGCTGGGCCACCGAGGCGGGGAGTTGCCTCACCTCGGCCATACCGTCACCGGCTGGGCGGTGAAGCCGCGCAGGACCAGGCTGTTCCTGCGCTCGGGCCGTCCGTTGGGCTCGATGCCGCCGGTCGCCCTGATCAGCGACTGCAGCGCGATGACCAGTTCCGTCTTGGCCAGCCCCGCGCCCAGGCAGCGGTGGTGGCCGTAGCCGAAGGCGAGGTGCGGGTTCGGGGCGCGGGCGGGGTCGAAGGCGTCCGCGCCGGGGAAGGCGTCCTCATCGCGGTTGGCGGAGCCGAACAGCACCAGCAGCCGCGCGCCCGTGGGCAGCGCCACCCCGCCCAGTTCGTCTTCGGCCACGGTGGCGCGCCACAGCCCCTGCACGGAGGTGTCGTAGCGCAGCGCCTCCTCCACCACCGCCTCCGCCAGGTCCGGCTCCTCCCACAGGCGTTTCTTCAGCTCGGGGTGGCGGAACAGGATGTCGATGAGGTTGGTGAACAGGTTGGCCGTCGTCTCGATCCCCGCGACCAGCAGGAAGGCGCAGAAGGCCAGCACCTCGTGGGGGGACAGCCCGGCGGCGTCGGTGGCGGCCACCACGCTGAGCAGGTCCTCGCCCGGCTCCAGCTTGCGGCGGCGGATCTCGGAGTAGAAGTAACGGAACATGTCGTAGCCGCGGCCGAGCTGGAAATCGGCGGCGCCGATCATGTCGAGGTCGTCGGTGATGACCGCGGCCCACTCCATGAACTCCTCGCGCACCTGCGTGGACACGCCCAGCAGTTCCGCGAGCACCAGCACCGGGAGCGGGCCCGCCAGGTCGCGGTAGAGGTCGGCGGTGCCGCGCTCGGCGTTGGCCAGCAGCCCGGCCACCAGCCCGTCGGCGATCTCCTCGATCTTGGGGGCCAGCTTGGCGACCGCCGAGCGGGAGAAGGGCGCGAGCACCGCGCGGCGCAGCCTGGAGTGCTCCGGCGGGTCGGTCGCGATCAGCACCCTGACGCCGGGGGCGCCGATCCGGTAGTCCACCGAGCGGGGGGAGGGCAGGCGGGGCACCGCGCCCATGCCCAGCCGCGAGGAGAAGCGCTCGGGGGAGCTCAGCACCTCCACGACGTCGGCGTGCCTGGTCACGAGCCACAGGTCGTGCTCCGGCAGATGGCAGACGGGGGCCTGTTCCCGCAACAGCCGGTACCCCGGGTACGGGTCCGCCACCGTCGATGGATCATCGGGGTTGAAAGGACACAAAGGCGGGGATTGCGCTGCCAGCTGGGGCACCTCCATGCCGCCCCAGCATGTCGGGTCGTGCCCGGCTAGTCGAGGGCCGGAACTTCTCCCTCCCGTGCCGCGTCCCGACCGTGCCGGGCAGGGCGGCGGGTGGCCGCGAGGGCACCTCGCGTGGGACTCTCCTGCGGTGTGCGGTGCCGGCGCGGCGGGTTCCAGCCGGGTGGTACGGCGCCGCCGGCCGGGCGGGCTGTTGTCAGGTTCTGCCAGTCCTCTGTCAGGTTCTGCCAGCCCTTGCCCCGCCCGCTCCATTTGGGGTTTGCGTGATCCTGAGTGGCATTGCACGGCATTGTGTGAGATTGCGTGGCATTGCGGCGAATCGTGATGTCTCGTCACTCGACTCGGCCTCATCGGCACGAAACCCGATTGGCCATCTTGAAATCCGAGCGGGCCTTGCGTGCGGGCGTCCCGGATTTACGCGCGATCGTCGGTATCGAAACAAGTCTTCCGGTCGCCCTCCGTCTCAATATGCGAGAAAATCTCCCGATGGCCTCGGGGGGAATTCCTTCATGGTGAGCGAGTCTGGTTCCTAAGCCGCGATGAAATCGCCTTTGATAACCATCACAGATCGCCCTTGACAAACTGTCGGCGACGACGTATTTGACTGCCTATCCAGTCGGGACATGGTCGTTTCCCCTGGTCAGCGCGTTCTGAGGGAGATCGGTGGGAGGATTCGCGGCAACTATCAGGTGAACGGAAATCGTTTACTCGGCGGCATTCGGTAAGACGGGCTGTCGTGGCCTATATGCCATTCGTCGCTAATATCTTGACGAACCTGGCGGGTGTGAGATGCTCGCCGTGCTCGGGGTGATTGTGGCCACTGAGGCGCATCTCCCTCGCGCTGACCCGTAGTGAACGCCAGGTGTACAACACATTCTGCTTTGAATCAGGGGGAGAGGGTGGCAGGACCTGACAAGCTCGACCGTACCGACCCTATGCTCGTTACAGTCCACCTGCCGACGCCGTCATCTGGTCACCATGTAAGCCTGCCGATCGAGAGCGTGCTGCCGGCCGACTCTCCGCGGCTTCACGGTGAAGATGTGGAGCATATTTACTCACTCGCGGAGGTGGACGACCTACCGCCGATCATCGTCCACCGCACCACGATGCGCGTCATCGACGGCATGCACCGGCTCAAGGCCGCGATGCTGCGCGGCGATGACACGATCCAGGCCATCCTCCACGACTGCGACGACGCCGGCGCCTTCGTGATGGCGGTCAAGTCCAACATCCAGCACGGCCTGCCGTTGTCCCTGGCCGACCGCAAAGCCGCAGCGGCGCGGATCGTCCGGCTCTACCCCCGCTGGTCCGACCGCGCCATCGCCGAGGCGGCCGGACTGTCGGCCAAGACCGTGGGGGCCATCCGCCGTGACACCCCCGGCACCGCCGCCGAGGTACGCGAACGGGTCGGCCGGGACGGGCGGGTCCGCCCGCTCAACACCGTCGACGGCCGCCGCTACGCCAGCGAGCTGATCGCCCTCTACCCCGACTCCTCCTCGCGGGAGATCGCGCGCAAGGCCGGCATCTCCCCGAGCACCGTCCGCGACGTGCGCGACCGGCTGAACAGGGGGGATGACCCCGTGCCCGCGCGCCGCCGCCCCGGCAACCCCGACGACCGGCTCACCCCCGAGCACAAGCTCCAAGAGCGGATCAAGAGCCTGCAGTCCTTCGACTGCCGCACCGACATCCTGCAGAAGCTCAGCAAGGACCCCGCGGTCCGCCTGACCGACAAGGGGCGCGCCATGCTGCGCTGGCTCAGCTCCCAGTGCCAGCAAACGGAGAGGGGGGAGGAGTTCCTGACCGACAACGCCCCCGAACACTGCTCGGAGCTCATCGCCGACCTCGCCTGCTCCTTCGCCGCCGCCTGGCTCAGCATCGCCGGCGAGATGCGCAGCCGAAGCCAGACGCAGTCATGAGGGCCGACCCACCGCGACAGTACGCGCAGACCACCGCCGCGGCCCTGTTCGAGCAGTGCGTGCACCGCTACCCGGCCCACCCGGCCGTGGAGGACGGCGGCGTCTCGCTGACCTACCGCGAGCTCGACGCCCGCGCCAACCGGCTGGCCCGGCGGCTGGTCGCCGAGGGCGTCGGCGCCGAAGACCTCGTCGCCATCGCGCTTGGGCGCTCGCTGGACTGCGTCATCGCGCTGCTGGCCGTACTCAAGTCCGGCGCCGCCTACCTGCCGCTGGACCTGACCTACCCCCGCGAACGCCTCGCGTTCATGATCCGCGACGCGCGGCCGGCGCTGGCCGTCACCACCGCCGAGGGCAGCCGGCTCCTGCGCGAGGCCGCCGGCGAGATCACCAGCCTCGAACTCGACCGCCCGCAGACCGCGGCGAGCCTGGCCGAGCTGAGCGGCGACAGCCTCACCGATGCCGAGCGGGCCACGCCCGCGCGGCCCGCCCACGCGATGTACGTGATCTACACCTCCGGCTCCACCGGCACCCCCAAGGGCGTCGTCGTCACCGGCCGCGGCGTGGCCGCGCTGGCCGGCACCCAGCGCCGCACGCTGCGGGTCGGGCCGGGCAGCAGGGTCCTGCAGTGGGCCTCGATCAGCTTCGACGCGGCCTTCTGGGACTACTCCGCCGCCCTGTTCTCCGGCGGCACGCTGGTGCTCGCCCCCACCCAGGGCGACCGATCCGTCCCCGACTCGCGGTTGCACGACCTGCTGCGCGAGGGCGGGATCACCCACGCCACCCTCCCGCCCGCGGTGCTGGCCGCCCTCGACGACTCCGTGCTTCCCGGCGCGACCATCGTCTCCACCGGCGACTCCTGCACCGAGGCGATCGCCAAACGCTGGTCGCGCGGGCGCCGCCTGCTCAACGGCTACGGCCCCACCGAGACGACCGTCGGCGCCACCATCAGCGAGCCGTACGACGGAGCCGGAGTCCCGATCGGCAGGCCGTTCACCGACACCGTCGTCCACCTGCTCGACGACGACCTGCGCCCGGTCGGCGACGGTGAGATCGGCGAGATCCACGTCGGCGGCCCCGGTGTCGCCCGCGGCTACCTGCGCCGGCCCGCCCTCACCGCGCAGCGGTTCATCCCCAGCCCCTTCGAGCCCGGCGAACGGCTCTACCGCACCGGCGATCTGGCCTCCGTCGCCGAGGACGGGCAGCTCATGTTCCACGGGCGCGCCGACGACCAGGTCAAGATCCGCGGCTTCCGGGTCGAGCCGGGCGAGGTCGAGTCGGTCCTGGCCCGCCACGCCGACGTACGGCAGGCCGTCGTGGTCGCCAGGGACGACGAGCACCTGGGCAAGCACCTGGTCGCCTACGTCGTCGCCGACAGCTTCGACCCCCAGCGGTTACGCGCGTATCTGGCCGGCAAGGTGCCCGACTACCTGGCGCCCGCCGCGATCGTGGAGATACCGGCCATCCCGCTGACCCCCAACGGGAAGATCGACCGCAACGCCCTGCCCGAGCCCCCACGCCACTCCGCCGCGCCGGAGCCCGCCCCGCCTGAGCTGTCGGAGCACGAGCGCTACCTGGCCGCCGTCGTCGCGGAACTGCTCGGCGTCGACCAGGTCGGGCCCGCCGATGACTTCTTCGCCCTCGGCGGCCACTCGCTGCTCGCCGGCCGGCTGATCGGCCGGATCAGGAAGGACCTCGGCCTGCGGCTGCCGCTGCGCGAACTTTACCGAGCCAGCCGGATCGCCGACATCGCCGCCAGCCTCGGCGAAGCCGAACCCGACCGGCGCGTCTGACTGAGGGCATTCCTCACTCGCGCGCCCCGCCGCCGCTGTTGTGCGCGGTTGTGCTCCACCGGGGCCAGCGGCCATGGTGGAGCAGCCCGGCTGTACGACAGGCGCATTCACGACCCCGCGAGAACTCAAGAGCCGGCCGTTGAGGAGATCATGAAATCGCGAGCGCTCACGATCGCGCGCCACGAGGCGCGCCTCATGCGAACCCAGCCCTGGATCGTGGTGATCCTCATCGTCATCCCCGGCCTGCTGCTGGCGTTCTTCGCCAACGGCATCGTCGGCGGCGCGGCGCGGGCGGTCCCCGGCGTCGCCGCGCTGTTCGGCTTCTTCGGGCTGTCGGCCATCGGCCTCGCCTTCTTCCGCGACCACGGCTGGATGACCTGGGACCGGCTGCGCGTCAGCCGGGCCCGGCCGATCGCCGTCATCTTCGGCAAGCTCACGCCGCTCGCGATGGTGTTCCTGGCCCAGTACCTCCTGCTGTTCCCGCTGAGCTGGGCGGCGTTCGGGCTGCAGATCCGCGGCAGCGTCCTCGGCGTCGCCCTGGTCTCCGTCGCCCTGGTCTCCGTCGAGCTCGGCATCGGCCTGCTGCTGGCCGTGGTCTGCACCAGCATCGCCCAGCTCAACACCCTGGTGAGCGTCGGCGCGCTGCTGCTGGTCGGCGGCGCGGGCGCGCTGGCGCCCATCGAGACCTTCCCCGGCTGGCTCCAGGCCATCGCCCCCGTCTCCCCGGTCTACTGGTCCTTCAAGGGCTTCTACGCCGCGATCGGCGAAGGCGGCAGCCTGAACGACGTCCTCGGCCCCATCGCCGTCCTGTTCGGGATGGCCGCCGTCTGCTTCGTGCTGTCGGGCGTCTTCTACAAGCATGAGCAGCGCAAGACCTTCTTCGCCTGAACCCCACGGGCCGGACCCGACACCCGGCCGACCTCCACCGGGAAGGACAGCAGATGGGAAACCTCGCCGACGACACCATCGTCAAAGGGGCCGACGGCCACTATGAGGCTGTCCTGTCCGGCGAGTGGGATTTCTGGGGCCCCAACGGCGGCTACGTCGCGGCCCTCGGGCTGCGCGCCGTCCAGGCCCACAGCACGCAGCCGCGGCTTGCCTCGATGTCCACCCACTTCCTGTCCACCGCCAGGCACGGCCACGTCGACATCGAGGTCACCACGCTGCGCGCCACCCAGCGGGCCGAGTCCATCCGGGTCCGGATGACCCAGGAAGACCGGCCCATCTGCGAGACGCTGGTCTGGATGGTGGCCACCGACCTGGCCGGCGTCACCCACGACCACGTGCGCCGCCCCGACCTGCCGGGCCACGAGCAGCTCCTGTCGATCATCGACCTGATGGGCCCCGGCATCGAGCCGCCCATGCCGATCTTCCACAACATCGAGTGGAAGCCCTTCGAGTGGCAGCACCCCGGCGGGACCGACCAGGCCGCCGCCGAAGCCCGCTGGTCGGCCTGGTGGCGCTTCCTGCCCCAGGCGACCTTCGAGGACCCCTTCGTCGACGCCGCCCGCGCCGTCATCCTCCTCGACCTCAACACCTGGGCCGCGGGCAGCAAGGGGCGCCCGTACGAGATGAGCTACTTCGCGCCGACCATCGACCTGTCCATCCAGTTCCACCAGGCGCAGCCCGACTCCGAATGGCTGCTGGTCGACGGCATGGCCGACTTCGCCAAGGACGGCCTGGTCTCGGGGCAGAGCCGGCTGTGGAGCTCGACGGGCACGCTGATCGCCTCCGGCTTCAGCAGCCTGCTGTGCAAGGAGATCCGGGCTTGACGCGCTCCCCGGCCTGAAGGCCGAGGATTCAGCCCGTGCCGCGCGCTCACGCGGCACCTCTGCGGCTACCTGTTTCATCGGGCTGTGCCACCTGGTGGGGTGGTCTTACCTGCCCTCCACACGCGTTTAGCCTGTCCGCCCGTCCGGCGGCCAGGATGTTCTTCGCGGCGTTCACGTCCCGGTCATGGGCCGCCCCACACGGGCAGGTCCATGACCGGATGTTCAACGGCATCGTGGCGGCGACGGTCCCGCACTGTGAGCACAGCTTCGAGGAGGGGAACCACCGGTTGATCCGGTGGAAGGTCCGCCCGTACAGGCGGGCCTTGTACTCCAGCATGGTCACGAACTGCGACCAGCCCGCGTCGTGCACGCTCTTGGCCAACCGGGTACGCGCCAGCCCCGCCACGGCCAGGTCCTCCACGTAGATCGCTTGGTTGTCGCGGATCAGTCGTGTGGAGAGCTGGTGGTGGAACTCACGGCGCGCATCAGTGACCTTCGCGTGCTGGCGGGCAACCGCCTGCCGGGCCTTGGCCCGGTTGTTCGACCCTTTCTCCTTGCGGGACAGCTCCCGCTGAAGCTTCTTGAGTTTCTTCTCCGCCCGGCGCAGGAACCGCGGGGCGTCGATCTTCCGCCCGTCCGACAGGGTGGCGAAGGCGGACAGGCCCAGGTCGATCCCGGCTTCCGGTTCGACCGGCGGCAGGGGTTGCTCGGCGACCTCGACCACGAACGAGGCGAAGTACCGTCCCGCGCTGTCTTTGGTCACCGTGACCGACGACGGCTGGGTGGGCAGGGATCGGGACCAGCGCACATCGACGTCGCCGATCTTCGGCAGGCGCAGTTTCCCGCCCGCGGTGATGGAGAAGCGGGCGTTCTTCGTGAAGCGGATCGCCTGCCGGTTGTCCCTCTTGGACCGGAAGCGGGGCGGGGCCACTTTCGGTCCCTTCCGCTTGCCGGTGACCGAGGCGAAGAAGTTCCGGTAGGCGGTGTTCAGGTCTGCGAGCGCCTGCTGTAACACCACGGCTGAGACATCGCCCAGCCAGGCGCGCTGCGGGGTCGTCTTCGCCTCGGTGATGACCCACTTGGACAGGTCACTGTCGCAGATGTATGACAACCCGGCGTCGTGGGCTTCCTGTCGTGCGCGCAGCCCGTCGTTGAACACCACCCGCGCGCACCCAAACGCCCGTGCCAGCACGGCACGCTGGCCCGGCGTCGGGTAGAGGCGAACGTTGTACCTGAGCTGCACGCCGCGATCGTACCGTTGGGTTTATGGCCGAGTATGGAGATATCAGAACTGGCAGGCACTGCGTTTTCGTCCTGCATGCCCGAGCTGGCCCGGCACTACTACCGGGCGAACAAGCTATGGTCGGGCTCCTACTTCGCCGGAAGCATGGGCGGAGCACCGATCAGTGCCCTGCGCCAGTACATCGAGCAGCAAGACCGCCCCGTCTGATCCGCCAAAGCGCCGATCCGCCTTGACGGCGAATCGGCTTTTCCTGCCCCGCTACGCGGGAGAGTCCGCTTCTACTCCGGCCTGAAGGCCGGAGCACTGGAGACGGATCCGGTAGCCGCAGCCGGAGTGCGGAGGGCGTGGTCAGGAGAACGGTGGCGTGGCCGAGAGGTGACGCGCGGGCCGTCGCCGCGCCCGTCGCGCAGGGGCTCGTCAGCACGGCAAGACCTCCGGACCTGATGAAACAGGCACCGGAGGTCTCCGATCGGCCGGCCTCAGCCCGCGGCACCTTCAAGGTGAGGGTGCCGGGGCCGCGTCACCAGACGTCGTCGAGGCCGTAGGAGGCGAGGAACGCGTCCACCTCGGCCAGCGTCTCCTCGTACCCGAAGTTGCGGTACGCATACCCCTTGGCCACATGCGGCGCGCCCGCGTAGAACATCTCGTACTGATGGTGCCGCCCGGCGAACTCGCTGCCGATCGCATCCCAGGCGAGCTTGAACAGCTTCACCCGCTCCTCGGCCGGCACGCCGGGCGACTGGACGTAGCGGTCCATGTCGGGCCGGGTGACGGGGTTGCGCAGTTCGGCGACCGAGGAGGGGAGCTGCAGCACGCCGCCGCCCGTCAACTCGCGCAGGATGGCGAGCACCCGCGGGTACAGCTCGGCCTGCAGGGCGATCGCGCCGTAGAGCGAGCGGGGAGTCGGCCGCCACATGCCCGCCTCGTCCGGTGCGGCGGTGTACTCGGCGGCGAGCACGGCCGACTCCACGAGGGACACGAGCGCGGCGAGCTCGCCCAGCTTCTCCTGCACGCTGGGGATCCGGTCGATGTGGGTCGTCTGCGCGACCTTGCGGGCGACCCCCGCCAGGAAGCGCAGCTTCGCCACGAACCTGATCTGCGCCTGCGAGTTGCCCAGGATGTGCGCGCCGGTGTCGAAGAACTGGCGACGCAGCCCCTCCACGTCGCGATAGACGAAGATCCGCTCCCACGGGACGAACACGTCGGCGAACACGACCAGCGCGTCGGTCTCGTCGTAGCGGCTGCTGAGCGGGTAGTCGTAGTGGCTGGTCGCCGCGGGCGCGTAGGGGCGCCGGCAGTACAGCTTGAGGCCGGGTGTCGCGACCGGGACGACGAAGCCGAGCGCGAAATCGCGGTCCTCCGGCGTCAGCGGCTTGATGCACGACACGAAGATCTCGTCCGAGACCGCGGCGCCGGTCGCGAGCATCTGGGCACCGCGCACCACGATCCCGTCGCCGCGCTCCTCCGCCACGCCGACCTGGATCAGGTCACCCTCCCAGGCGTGCGCGGTCGTGATGCGTGAGACCTGCGGCGGGATGATGGCGTAGGAGACGTAGAGGCTGTCGCTCAGCAGCCGGTCGTAGTACGCGGTGACGTTGTGCGAGAAGTCGTGGGTCTCTGACCGGAACGCCTCCGGGTGGGCGGCGAAGCCGGCCAGGAACGACCCGACGTGATCAGGGCCGCGGCCCACCCAGCCGTGGGTGTGCCGCGCCCAGGTCTCGATAGCCTTGCGCCGCACGACAAGCTGCTCGTGGGTCTGCGGGATCGAGTACACGAGGTTGGCTGGTCCGTCGATCTCCCTGGCGTACGCGGTCATGCCGTTCGCCGGATCGGCGGCGATGTCGTAAAGCTCCGACATCGTCCGCGCGATCGGCGCGAACGCCGGGTGCCCGGCGACGTCGCGGACGCGGTCGCCGTCCACGTAGACCTCGCGCCCGTCCGCGATCGCCGCCAGATACTCAGATCCCTTACGCATCGGCTATCCCTCTGCCGGTTCCGTCAGTTCTCCGTCAGCTCTCCGTCAGCTGGAACCACGACTTCCCGAGGCGCTCCATGGTCCTGGGGTCGGAGAAGTCGTGGTAGGTCATCTTGGAGTTGGCGGTGGCCACGAAGTCGCCGCTCTGCGTCCACAGCCTGGTCTCCGCACCGAGGATGCCGTCGCCGACGTGGCTGCCGACGGCGTCGGCGAGCAGCCACTGCTCCTCGGGGTGGAAGGTGTGGAAGTCGACGGTGAGGTTCATCGTCGGCGCGATGAACTGCAGCGGCGGGGTGAAGGGGTCGGCGACCGTCGCGAACTGCATCGCGGCGGTGATGATGACGGAACGGCAGGCGTCGACCCACGGGTCCTTGTGGCCTTCGCCGCAGGGCATCCGCTGCCAGCCGCGGATGTGCGCGTCACGCCGCGGGGTGTACTTCATCTCCTCCGTGGTGAGGTTCTCGACGCCCGGGTAGTTGTGGGAGCCCATCAGTCCCTTGACCATGCGGAACTCGAGCATCTTCCAGAACGGCTCGTCGCCCATCAGCGCGAGCACGTCGTCGTCGAGGATCGTGGTTTCGAGCTCGTCCGGCCGGGAGGACTCGGGGGCTTCCTGCCAGTTGAGGGTGGGGCTGAGCTCGCCGGTGGGTGCTGCCGATACCAGCGCGGCGAGAATGTCCTGGCCATCCTGGTTCATCCGCACCAGGTACGAGCCCGCCCGATCGGTGCTGCGTAGCGTGGTCACCTCGAGGTCGGCCGGGCCGACCTTCGCCTCGTTCAGATAGTGGCACGACACGCTGACCGGCCGGGCCATCGTGCTCGGCGCGTGCGCCTGAGCAGCGCGAAGTGCGATCGAGGTCAGGTATCCACCGATCGGAACCCACATCTTCCAGTCTTCGACGACGTCGGCTCGGTACGTTCCGTCGCCCGTCCGTTCGACCGCGGTTTGCCGCTCTAGATTCGACATAGGCGACACCTACCACGCGCGGAATGCCCGCCGACAGCGATGCCGTTCGCGCGGTCGCCAGGCCGTTGGACACCCCTTGGGCGGGCATCGCGGCGGAACGTGGCCGCGGAGGAAGCAGGGACGGGACGGCGGAGATCGCCGCGTGACTGCGGAGTCGGTCGTGGTGTCGACTGCTGGGTGCCGACTGTGGGTCTGCCGCAGTTGGCCAGTTCTTCGCGTGTCCGAGAAATGACAGGATGTGCGGGCGCGTGAGGTCTGCCCCTAACTACTGGCCGGGAGGATCGTATGAGCGTTGACGATGAATCCGGAGCGGCTGCCCTGGGCTCGTCCCGGCCGGCCGCGCGGATTCGCGGGCTCCGGAAGGTCTACGGCGGTGTGGTCGCGCTCCACGGCCTCGATCTCGACGTGGTGCCGGGCTCGGTGGTCGGCCTGATCGGGCCCAACGGCGCGGGCAAGACGACCGCGGTGCGGTGCATCGCCGGGCTGCTGAAACCGGATTCCGGAGAGGTGAGTATCGCGCCGAGCTCCACGCCGGGGAAGTCGCCGGTGGCGATCGCCGCCCAGGAGATCGAGCTGTACCCGGGACTGCCCGTCAAAATGAACCTGACCTTCTTCAGCGAGCTGTCCGGCGTCGCCGACGCGGAGCGGGTGCTGGCGGAGCTGACCGAGGAGCTTGAGCTCGGCCCGCTCCTCGGCAAGCTGCCCAAGGACCTGTCGATCGGGCAGCAGCGGCTGGTCCATGTCGCCGCCGCCCTGGTGGCGACGCCTGAGCTGCTACTGCTCGACGAGCCGACGGCCGCGCTCGACGTGGGCGCCCGCGAAACGCTGCTGGCCGCGGTGGCGCGGCGGCGCGCGGCGGGGGTGGCGGTGCTGCTGTCCAGCCACCAGCTGCAGGAGGTCGAGACCACGTGCGACTCGATCGTGATGATCAACCACGGGGAGGTCATCGCGGCCGGGAACGTCGATGACCTGATCGGCGAGCACGGCGGCGGCAGGATCGAGCTGACCGTGGACGGGAAGGTCGAGGTGGTCGACGGCGATGACGTGGCCGCGGCGATCGATCAGGTGATGGCGACCGGTGGCCGGTTGGAGGCCGTGAACGTGATCAAGCCGTCGCTCGAGACGGTGTTCATGAGCCTCACCGGGATGCGCAGCACGGATGTCGAGGCGTCCTGACGGTGGCCGGATACCACGAGTACCTGGAACTCGACCAGTTGCTCAGTTTGCAGCGGCCCAGGACCGGGCACCTCGCGACCGAACTGCCGTTCATCGTGGTGCATCAGGTCAGCGAGCTGTGGTTCAAGCTGATCATCGAGGATCTCGGGGGCGCGCTGGACGCGCTGGACGCCGACGACGCGGGCGCGGCCGTGCGCAGGCTGAGCCGCGTGCACGAGGTGGAGCGGCTGCTGATCGACCAGTTCGTACTGATCGACCGGCTTCCTCCGGGCGGTTTCGGCGCGCTGCGGCCCGCCCTGGGCACCGCCTCGGCCGCCGAGTCGCGGCAGTTCGCCGTCATCGAGCGGCTTTCGTGCCCGCCGCCCGGCGGTACGGCACCAGCCGGCCACCCGGCCGAGGACCTGTGGACGGCGCTGTGCCTGCATGCCCAGCGCGACGGCTACGAGATGCCCACCGAAGACACCGACAAGGCCGCCGCCCAGCGGGCCCGCAGCCTCCTGGACATCTACTGGCAGGCGGGCCCGCTGGCCGCGGTCTGCGAGGCGCTGGTCGACCACGACCAGGCGTTCTGCACCTGGCGGCAGCGGCACGCAATGGCCGTCGCGCGGCAGATCGGGAACGCCCCCGGCACCGGGGGCACGTCCGGGCTGACGTATCTGGAGCACCGCTGGACCGGCAGGTTCTACCCCGACCTGTGGGCGATCCGCGCCGACCTCCAGATATCAGGCTGAGCAAGAGGCGAGACCCATGATCGTCCGACCCAAGGTCGAGTTGTACGCCGAGGAGCACACGAGCACGCCGTCGCCGCTGCTGGCGCAGGTGGCCGCCACCACCAGGGCGACGATGGAACGGCCCGAGATGATGACGGGCGCGGTCGAGGGCGCCCTGCTGGCGATGCTGGTCGCGATGGTCCGCCCGCGGCGCGTCCTGGAGATCGGCACGTTCACCGGATACTCCGCGCTCAGCATGGCCGAGGCCATGCCCGCCGACTGCCGCATCGTGACCCTGGAGGCCGACACGGGCATCGCGGAGATCGCCCGCGGCCACATCGCGGCCTCGCCGTACGCGGACCGCATCGAGGTGCGCGAAGGGCCGGCGCTGGACACCCTGCCCACCCTCCGGGGGCCTTTCGACCTGGTCTTCATCGACGCGGACCGGCCCTCCTACATCCACTTCCTCGACGACGTGCTGCCGCTGCTGGGCGAGCACGGCTTCGTCGTGGTCGACAACGTGCTGCACTTCGCCATCACTCCGGATCCGGCGGAGGCGGCGGCCGTGCACGCCTTCAACGCGTACGTGGCGGGCCGGGACGACCTGGTCCAGGTGATGCTGACCATCCGCGCCGGCGTGACGCTGATCCGCCGTGCCGCACCCTGAACCGGCCGCCCGCGCCGCCCTGTCACGCGGCGCGCCGACGGCACCACCCGCCGATGAGGACTGGAGTCCAGGTGATCGATGAGTACGAGACTGTCGTGACCTCCGGCGCGGCGGCGGACGTCGCCGGCGCCGCCGGACGGTACGCCCGCCTGCACGCCCCCCGCCCGCCGTCCTCATCCCTGCAGTCAGGCACGTTCATCCCGCTGCCCGAGAGGTTCGCGGTGTGGTCGCAGGGGATCCTCCGCAGCGCCGGGTTCCCCATCGGCGGCCTGCTGGAGCTGGGCGACGCCGAGTACGCGGCCGCCGTGGACCGCGCCCTGCAGGCGGGCGAAAACCCGCAGGCGGAGGTGGTGGCCCGCGCCGACGAGCGGCAGGCCGAGCTGCTGCGCCGGATCGCCCGCCGCGGCGACTTCCAGGAAGCCATGACCTGGCAGAACCCCGACATCGTCGAACCGATGATCGTCAAGCTCGCGAGGCTGGGCCGCGACGCCCCGCACAACCACCGGCTGCGCAAGCGGCAGCGGCTGGTGGCCAACTACTGGGCGCGCTACTGCGCGAAGAACGAGACGATCGGTTTCTTCGGCCCGGTGAACTGGTTCAGCCTGCGCACCGGCGGCGAGACGCTGCGCATGCGGCCGGGCAAGGCCACGGTCGGCCACGGCGAGCTGTTCCTCGAACCCTGGGCGATCGACGTGCTGGCGGCGACCCTCGCCGCCGACCCCGAGGTGCGTCCGTGGGTGGCGCCCCGCCGCCACCCCACCGTCCACGTCTCGGGCGCCAACGCCAGGACCATGGCGGGGCCGCTCACGCTGTCCCCGGCGCAGGCCCGGCTGATGGCCCTGGTCGACGGCGAGCGCCCGGCGCGGGCGATAGCCGCCGAGTACGGCGCCGCCCCCGGGGAGGTCTACGCCGAGCTGGAGCAGCTCGCCACCATGGGGCTGCTGCTGTGGGACCTGGAGCCGCCGCTGATCCACAACGCCGAGCGCGAGCTACGCGCCCGCCTGGAGGCCATCGGCGACGTGGACGCCCGTAAGCAGGCGACAGACAAGCTCGACCGGCTCGAACGGGCGCGGGACATGCTGGCCGGCTACCGCGACGTCGACGACCTGATCAGCCTGCACCACAGCCTGGAACGGGAGTTCACGGCGCTGACCGGCGTCGACCCGATGCGGCGCCCCGGCCAGACCTACGGCGGGCGGCGGCTGACCTACCTCGAGTGCGCCAGGGACGTCGAGCTGTCCTTCGGCCCCCAGGTGCTCGAGTCCTGCGCCGAGCCGCTGGCGCTGCTGCTGCTGAGCGCCCGCTGGTTCATGGGCGAGGCGTCGCGGAGGGTGCGCGCGGTTTTCTCCGACGCGTTCGACACGCTGGGGGTGGACAGCGCCGGCCTGTCCGACCTGGTGTTCGCCAGCGCGGACAAGCTGTTCACGCCGGGTGACCGGCCGGTGGACCATCTGGCGCGCGAGTTCGTGGCGCGCTGGCGCGCCATCCTCGGCCTGGACACCACGGCGCGCCAGATGAGCTTCACCAGCGACGAGCTGCGCGAAAAGGTCGAGGAGGCCTTCCCCGGCCGGGTCCCCGACTGGGGGTTCGCCTGGACCCACAGCGTGGACCTGCTCATCGCCGCCCGCGGCCCGGAGGCGTTCTCGCGGGGCGAGTTCCAGCCCGTGGTGGGCGAGCTCCACGTCGGCTACTGCCCATTCGAGACGCCGGTCTTCGCCTGGAGCCACCCCGACCAGGACGAACTGCGGGCCATGCTGGCCACGGTCATCCCGGACGACCGGGTGATGCTCAGCCCGGTCAAGGACTTCCCGCGGGTGGCCGCGCGGATCTACCCGTGGGTCAACAACGACCGCGACTGGTGGCTGTGCGTCTCGCCGTTCCCGACCCGCGGCACCGAGCGGCTCCTGCCGCTGTGCGGGCTGGAGGTCCACCGCGACGGCGACCGGCTGGTCACCGGGTTGAGCGGCGGCGACACCTGGTTCGACATCGCCGACGTGCACGGCACCTGGCTGATGTATGAGTTCATGGACGTGTTCAAGCAGATCGTGCGCGGCTACGACCACACGCCGCGGGTCGTCGTCGACACCACAGTGGTGTTCCGCGAGACCTGGTCGTTCCGCGTCGCCGACCTGGACTGGATCTCCGTGCGCAGCGACCCGGAGCATTTCCGGGCCGCCAGGCGCTGGCGGCGGGACCGTGAGCTGCCGGAGATCGTGTTCGCCTCGGTCAGCTCGGAGAGCAAACCGGTGTATGTCGACTTCCGCAGCGAGGTGCAGGTGGCCAGCCTGGCCAGGGTGCTGCGCGCCGCCGCCGAGAGCGGCGGCGACGCCTCGGTGACCTTCACCGAGATGCTGCCGGGGCCGGAGCAGTCGTGGCTGGCCGACGCGGCGGGCGAGCACTACACCGCCGAGCTGCGCCTGCTGTTCGTGGACCGCGAGACGGACGGCTGAGCCATGCCGACACCACGACCGACTGCGCGAATTCTTCACTCGAACACCGGCGAGGGCGCGTTCTACAGTGCGCTGCGGACACGCGAGGAGGCAGGGGTGTGAGCGAGATCAGGTCAGAAGCGCACCCCGCCGGACTGGTCGACCGGCTGGAAGCGGTGGGCGTCCAGCTCTGGGCGGAAGACGGTCAGCTCCGCTTTCGCGCGCCGCGCGGCGTGCTGACCGAACAGGACCGGGACGAGCTGCGCCGGCACCGCGCCGCGCTGCTGGAGTATCTGAGCGAGGACGTCGGCCCCGGCCTGCTGGAGCCCGACCCCGAGCACGCGGGCGAGCCTTTCCCGCTCACCGACATGCAGACCGCCTACCTGCTGGGACGCAGCGACGGCCTTGACTACGGCGGGGTGGGCTGCCAGGTCTACCTCGAAGCCGACCTCACCGAGGCCGACCCACGGCGGCTGCGGGAAGCCTGGCGGCAGCTCATCGAGCGGCACCCGATGCTGCGCGCGGTGGTGGACGAGCGCGGGTTCCAGCAGGTCCTGCCGGAGGTGCCCGCCTTCGAGCTGCCGGTCGCCGACCTGCGCGGCGAACCTCAGGACCGGGCGGCGGAGAAGGTGACGGCGGTCCGCGAGGAGCTGTGCGGCCGCTCCTACGAGCCGGGCCGATGGCCGATGTTCGACGTCAGGCTGTCGCTGACGGCGGAACGCTCGGTGCTGCACCTGTCCTTCGACCTGCTGATCGCCGACTTCATGAGCGTCCAGCTCCTGTTGGACGAACTGCACCGGCTTTACCACGCGCCGGACGAGGCGCTGCCGGCGCCCGAGCTGACCTTCCGCGACTACCTGGCCGCGCAGCTCCGCCTGACGGACCGGCGCGGCTACCGGCGCGCACGCGACTACTGGTGGGCCAGGATCGACGACCTGCCGCCGGCGCCCAAGCTGCCGGTCCGCGCCGACGTGCGCAAGCACGGTCACGCCCGCTTCGACCGATGGCAGACCCGGCTGGACCCCGAGCGCTGGCGGCGCCTGCGCGAGCTGGCGGCCGGGCGCGGGCTGACGCCCTCCGGCGTCGTGCTGGCCGCCTACGCGGAGACGATCAGCCGCTGGACCTCGCAGGACGGCTTCACCCTCGCCGTCACCCTGCTCAACCGGCTACCGGTGCACGAGCGGGTGAGCCAGCTCGTCGGCGACTTCTCCTCGGTGGACCTGCTGGAGGTACGGCCGGGTGCCGCCGACACCTTCACCGAGATGGCACGCGCGCTGCAGGCCCGGCTGTGGTTGGACCTGGACCACCTGGCCTGCTCGGGCGTGGAGGTGCTGCGCGAGCTCGGCGCGCGGCGCGGCCGGTCCGAGGCGCTGATGCCGATCGTCTACACCAGCGCCATCGCCCTGGACGGGGAGTCGGAGTTCTGGCGGGACGCCACGCTGGTGCGCGGCCTGACCCAGACCCCGCAGGTGTGGCTCGACTGCCAGACGCTGGTGGCGGGCGACGCCCTGCTCGTCAACTGGGATGTCCGCGAGGGGATCTTCCCCGACGGGCTGGTGGAGGAGATGTTCGGGGCGTTCGAGCACCTGCTGCACGGCCTGGCCGACCGCGAGGAGCTGTGGGACCGGCCGGTCCTGCTGCCGCTCCCACCGGCGCAGCAGGAGCGCCGCCGCGCGGCCAACGCGACGGCCGTACCCGGCCTGCCCGCCCACCGGCTGCTGCACGAGCCCGTCGTACGGCAGGCGCTGCGCACCCCCGACCGGCCCGCCGTCGCCGGTTCGTGGGGGAGCCTGAGCTACGGCGGGGTCCTTGACCGAGCGGTGCGCCTGGCCGTCGAGCTGGGTGAGCGGGGCGCGGGCCGGGGCACGCCGGTGGCCGTGGTCTCCGACCGCGGCCCCGAGCAGCTCATCGCCGTGCTCGGCGTGCTGCTCGCGGGCGCGTCGTACCTGCCGATCGACACCAACCAGCCCGCGGCGCGACGCGACCGGATGCTGGCCGACGCCGGCGTCACCACCGTGGTGACCCAGGAGCACCTGCGCGAGGCCACGTCATGGCCGGACGGGCTCACCGTGCTCGCCGTCGCCGATCCGCGCGCCGGCCAGGAGCACGAGGGCGCGGCGGTGCCCGACCTGGCGGCGTTCTGCGACCGGGCGCTGGCCGGGCCCGTCCCCGACCTGGCCTACATCGTCTACACCTCCGGCTCCACCGGGTCGCCGAAGGGCGTGCGGATCAGCCACCGCAGCGCGCTGAACACGGTGGAGGACATCAACCGTCGTTTCGCCGTCGGCCCGGACGACCGCGTGCTCGCCCTGGCCAACCTCGGCTTCGACCTGTCGGTCTACGACCTGTTCGGCCCGCTGGCCGTCGGCGGCTGCCTGGTCGTGCCCGACCACAGCCGGCGGGGCCTGCCCTCGCACTGGGCGGACCTGATCGCCCGGCACCGGGTGACGCTGTGGAACTCGGTGCCGGCGCACCTGCAGATGATGGCCGACCTCCTGTCCGCCTCCGACGCCGGCCTGTCCTCGCTGCGGCTGGCGCTGCTGTCCGGCGACTGGATCCCGGTGAGCCTGCCGGAGCGGATCCGCCGCTTCGTGCCCGGCCTCGAACTGATCAGCCTCGGCGGCGCCACCGAAGGGTCGATCTGGTCGATCTGCTACCCGATCGGCGAGGTGGAGGAGGGCTGGCGCAGCATCCCGTACGGCAAGCCGCTGTCCAACCAGCAGATGCACGTGCTGGACCGGCGCGGGCAGTCCTGCCCGGACGGCGTGCCCGGCGAGATCTACATCGGCGGCGCGGGCGTCGCCGAGGGCTACCTCGACCCGGAGCGCACGGCCGAGCGCTTCGTCGAGCACCCCCGCACGGGCGATCGCCTCTACCGCACCGGAGACCTGGGCCGCTACCTGCCGGACGGCAACATCGAGTTCCTGGGCCGCCAAGACAGCCAGGTCAAGATCCGCGGCCACCGGATCGAGCTGGCCGAGGTCGAGGCCGCGCTGGTCGCCGACCCGCAGGTCGGCAACGCCGCCGTGATCGTGGACGAGGCCGCTGACCGGCGGCTGGTCGCGTTCGTCCAGCCCGCCTCCCAGCCGCCCGCGCGCGAGCTCGCGCCCACGGTGACCGAGACGGCCGCCGCCACCGCCGAGGCCAACGACGGCGGCGTGGACCGGCGGGAGTACGTCGGCTACCTGCGGCGGCTGGACGAGCTGGCGCTGCTGTGCATGCTGCACGCCTTCCAGCGCGACGGCCTGTTCCGCGAACCGGGGCGGACGCACACGATGGAGGAGATCGTCGCCGGGACGCAGGCGCCGTCCCGCCACCACCGCGTGGTGCGGCGCTGGGTCCGGGTGCTCACCGGCCACGGGCTGCTGATCGCGGAGGGGGAGGACCGCTACCGCGCGGCGCTGCAGGTCGAACCGGCCGCCATCGCGGCCGGCTGGCGCGAGGTGGACGAGCTGGTCATGCGGCTCGACCCCGGCTCGGCCAAGGTGCACGACTACTTCAAGGCCTCCACCGAGAACCTGCCCGAGGTCCTGCGGGCCGGCACCACCGAGGCCGTGCAGCTGCTGTTCCCCGAGGGCCGGATCGACATCGGCGAGTCGCTGTACAACGTGACGCTGTTCAACCGGTGGGCCAACACGGTCCTCACCTCGGCGGTCACCGCCGTCGCCGCGGCGACGGCCAAGCCGCTGCGGGTGCTGGAGATCGGCGCCGGGGTCGGCGGCACCAGCATGGACGTCATCCCGGCGCTGGCCGAGTACGACGTCGAGTACACCTTCACCGACCTGTCGCAGTTCTTCCTCAACCGGGCCAAGGAGACCTTCGGCGATTATCCCTGGGTGCGCTACGCGATCCTGGACATCAACGCCGACTTCCGCGCCCAGGGGTTCTCGCCCAACTCCTTCGACGTGATCGTCCTCGGCGACGTCTTCCACGCCACCAGGCACGTGGGGGAGAGCGTCGCGGCGGTGCGCGAGCTGCTGGCGCCCGGGGGCTGGTTGCTGTTCGCGGAGATGACGCGCGACCACTACCAGATCATGACCTCGATGGAGCTCCTGCTCGGCCAGGGCGAGGACTTCGCCGACATGCGCCGGGGCCGCGACCAGTCGTTCGTGGCGCACCGGGACTGGCTGCGGGTGCTCGGCGAGGACCTGGTGTTCGCCTTCCCCGCCGAGCAGGACCCCTTCACCGAGATCGGGCTGTACGTCTACGGCTGCCAGGTCAAGACCGATCGGGTGCCGCTGCGGCCCCAGCACGTCACCGAGGCCACAGCCGACCGCCTGCCGCCCGCGATGGTGCCCAGCCTGGTGCAGATCCTGGACCGGCTGCCGGTGGCCGCCACCGGGAAGGTCGACCGGGACCGGCTGCGCGCCCTGGTGCCCAAGACGGCCGCGGCCGCCGGGTCCTCGGCCGACGAACCGGCGGACGACCTCGAACGGCGGATCGCGGCCCTGCTGTGCCAGGTGCTCAACCTGCCCGCGGTGGGCCGCTCGCCCGGTTTCTACGAGCTCGGCGGCGACTCGCTGCTGGCTTCGCAGGCGGCGGGGCTGCTGATCGAGCAGATTCCGGAGGCCAAACCCCTGTCGTTCAACACGCTGCTGCGTGTTCTGCTGGAAGGGCCGTCGGTGATGGCGTTGGCCGCGCAGTTGCGAGACGGACCGTGAGCGCGATCGGGGTCCTGGGCGGGTACGGGTCGGTCGGCCGCGCCGCGGTGGCGCAGTTGCGGGCCTGGGGGCTGGGGCCGGTGCTGGTCGCGGGCCGGGATCGGGCGCGGGCGCAGGTCGTGCTCGACGCCGACGACGCCGACGCGCTCGAGCGGTGGTGCTCGACGCTGAAGCTGGTCGTCAACTGCACCGGCTCGCCGCCGGAGAAGCGGGCGCCGGTGGCCGCCGCGGCGGCGCGGGCCGGGATCCCCTACCTCGACCCGGACGGCGACGAGCCGCTGCACGAGCTGCTGGCGGGCGGCGCCTATGCGCGGCCGGTGGTGCTGTCGGCCGGGATGCTGCCGGGTCTGAGCGCTCTGCTGCCGCGGCTGCTGGTCACCGAGCCGGGCGCACGCCTGGTCTGTTACACCGGCGGGCAGGACCTCTTCACGATCGCCGCCGCGGCCGACTACCTGGCCGCGGTGAGCAGGTCGGCCGGCCGCACGTTCGCCGTGTGGCGGGGCGGCGCCCGGGTGGAGCGCGCCGGTGTCCCCGTCCTGGAGGGCGAGGTGCCGTTCTTCTCCGGGCCTGCCAGCGGCGTGCCGTACCTGAGCGCCGAGATGGAACGGCTCGCGCGCCGGCTCGGGCTGGCAGAGCTGGTGTGCTACTCGGTCTTCCCGGGCAGCAGGCTGCGGGAGACGCTGGTCGGCGGCGCGGTGGACGCCGCGGCCGTGGTCAGGGCCAGCGAGCTCGACGCCTTCGGCCGCGCCCGCTACCAGCGGCTGGCCTTCCAGGTGCGCGGCGAGTCCTCGATGCCGACCGTGGTCGTGTCGGGGACGGGGTCGAGCGAGCTGACCGGGGCGATGGCGGCGCTGACGGCCCAGGCCGTCCTGGACGGCGCGATCGGCCCCGGTCTGCACTTCGCGGCCGACGTGCTCGACCCGGCCTGGGCGGAACGGCGGCTGCGCGACAGCGACGCGGTCACCGGGCTGCGGGTGTTCGACGCCGCCGCCGACACGCTGGAGCCGGAGGAGGGCACGATATGAGCCTCACCCTGCCGCCGAAGTACGACGCGGTGGAGCTGGCGGCCCTGGAGGACCCCTACCCCGTCTACCGGCGGCTGCGCGCGGCCGGGCCGCTGTGCCGCGGCGGGCCCGCGCAGTGGGTGGTGACCCGCTACGCCGACGTGGCCGGGCTGGTCGGCGACGACCGGCTCGGCGCGGAGTTCGATCGGGACTACCACCGGATCGCGCTCGGCGAGGGGCCGCTGGCCGACTTCTTCGGCCGGGTCATGCTCAACCGCGATCCCCCGGCGCACACGGTGCTGCGCCGGCTGCTGGGCCGCGAGTTCACCACCCCCGCCGTACGGCGGCGGCGCGAGCGCATCGACGCGATGGTGGCGGAGCTGCTGGCGCCCGCGGTGCGGGAGGGGCGCTTCGACGCGGTGACGGACCTGGCGGACAAGCTGCCGATCCGGGTGCTGGCCGAGTTCGTGGGCCTGGACCTGGCCGACATCGACGAGGTGCGTCCGCGGGCCAGGACGCTGTCGCAGGCGTTCGCCACCTACCTGGCCGAGCCGGAGCGGGCCGAGACCGTCGAGGCGCTGGTGTGGATGCGGGAGCTGGTGGCCGGGCTGTTCGAGGCGGAGCGCAAGGGGCCGGGCGAGGACCTGATCTCCCGGTTGCGCGAGGTCGATCCGGCCACCGCCGACCGGCGGACGCTCATCGACAACGTGGTGTTCCTGCTGTTCGCCGGGTTCGCGACGACGACCGACCTGCTGTCGAACGGCTGCGCGGCGCTCGCGGCCCGCCCCGACCAGCTCGCGATCCTGCGCGCCGACACCGGTGTGGTGCCCAGGGCGGTCGAGGAGCTGCTGCGGTTCGACGCGCCCGTACAGGTGAAGAGCAGGCTGGTGCACCGGCCGGTCGAGATCGGCGGGCGGGTGGTCAAGCCGGGCCGGGTGCTGGTGCTGCAGCTCGGCTCGGCCAACCACGATGAGACCCGTTTCGCGCGACCGGCTGAGCTGGATGTGACCCGCCACCCCAACCCGCACCTGAGCTTCGGTGGCGGCGGCATCCACCAGTGCCTCGGCGCGGCGCTGGCCCGGGCGGAGGCGGTGTCCGCCTTCACCTTCGTCGCGCGGCGCTTCACCGCCATGGAGCCGGGCGGCCAGGCCGTACGGCGGCACACCCCGAACTTCCGCTCCTACCTCAGCGTGCCGCTCCGGGTCACCCCGTCGTGACCTCTCCCTGGCCGGGACCGGCCGGGGGAAGGATCTCGCGCGCGTCCAGCTTGCCCGTGACGTAGGCCGCCCACATCTCGCGGCGCTTGGGCTTACCGCTGGTCGTGCGCGCGATCGAGCGGCGCGGCACGTCCAGCACCACGGTGGTGGCGTGCTCGGTCATCCGCCGCAGCGTCGCCTCCGCCGCGGCGGCCCATTCGGGCGTGGGCCGCTCCAGCAGGACCACGCCGGTCGCGCCGCCGGCGGAGGAGCCGAGCAGGACGGTCAGGCGCAGCCGCGGCACGCCCACGTCGACCAGGGCGCTCTCGACGTCCTCGGCGAACAGCGTGCGACCGCGGACCTTCATGGCGTCGCCGAGACGGCCGATGACGAAGAGCTGCCCGCCGTCCAGGAACCCCGCGTCGCCGGTGTGCAGCGCGCCCTCGTGCCATTCGGTGAGGCCCGCCGGGCTGTCGTCGGCGCGTCCGGTGGCCGCGCCGTCGCGGACGTAGCCCTCGGTGAGCGAGGCGCCGCGCACCACGATCTGCCCCACGTGCCGCTCCGGCAGCTCCACGCCGTCCTCGTCGACGACGGCGACCCGCACGCCGTCCAGGGCGCGCCCGCAGCCGACCACCGGCCGCACGGTGTCGCCTCCGTCCGCCACCGGGCTGCCCAGCCGTACCTCCTGCGGCACGATGGGGAGCGAGGTCGGCTCCTCGCGCAGGGCCAGTCCGGTGACGGCCAGCGTCGCCTCGGCCAGCCCGTAGGCGGGCAGCAGGGCGCGCCGATCGAACCCGGCGGGGGCCAGCAGCGCGGTGAACCGGTCGAGCACGTCGACGTCGATGCGCTCGGCGCCGACGATCAGGGCGCGCCAGCGGGAGAAGTCCATCCCGGTCAGGGGCAGCGCCGACAGGCGGCGCACGATGTACTCCAGCCCGAACGGCGGCATCGCGGTCATCGTGGCGCCGTGCTCGCCGAAGCAGGCCAGGTAGCTCGCCGGGTCGCGGATGAACTCGGCCGGTTCCAGCAGCCACAGGTCGCGCTGCCGGCTGACGGGGGTGAACAGGCAGCCGATCAGCCCCATGTCGTGGTGCACCGGCAGCCACGAGGCGGTCGCGTCACCTTCGTCCATCTCCAGCCAGGTGCTGATGGCCGCGACGTTGGCTGCCAGGGCCGCGACCGGCACCCGCACGCCTTTGACCCGCCCGCTCGACCCGGAGGTGAACTGCAGCAGCGCCGCGCCGGCCGGCGGGCCGTCGGCGCGGCCCCCCGCGGCGGCGAGTTCGGCCGCGGTGTGCACGGGGCCGTCGAACTCCAGCCGCTCCACCAGGTTGGCCGCGGTGACCACCAGGGCCGGGCGGGCCACGTCGATGATCGCCCGCAGATGCCGCACGTACAGGTCGGCGTTCTGGAAGAGGTACGGCGGCGCGACCGGGCAGGGGATCGCCCCGGCGAGCATGACGCCGTACAGCGTGGCGACGAAGTCGGGCCCGGTGCGCTCGATGATGACGACCCGCTCGTCGTGCCGGACGCCCGCCGCCGCCAGCCCCCCGGCGATCTTGCCGGCGAACCCGGCGAGGTCGGCGTACGTCCACCGCTCCCACGCGCCGTCCTGCCGGAACCTGATGCCCTGCCGCGTCGATGGCTCGTCGATCCAGGTAAGGAGCGGGTTGGCGTTCACGTCGGCACTTCCTTCGTGGCGTTGGCCGCAGGGCGATGCGAGTGCGTTAAGGGGCAGGATGTCGGATCGGCGGTCGTTTCGGCATCATGTGCGCTAAACGGTCCGCTGTCGTGAGGGCCCGCTGGGGCTGGCCAATGTCGATGAGAACGGTGGCGAAGTCTGAATGAGCAGTGAAGCCAAGACCGACCAAGATGTTCGGGCGCGGGTCCGATCGATCATCATTCAAGTGGCACCGAACCCCGAGGGGGTCCAGGCGGGGGAGACCAGGTTGGTCGAGGACCTCGGATACCATTCGCTCGCGCTGCTCGAACTGGGCTTCACCATGGAAGACGAGTTCGACCTGCCGGCCATCGATCAGGCGCAGGTGCAGCACATCGCCACGGTCAAGGAAGTCGAGGACCTGGTCCTGGAGCTGCTGAGGGCCAGCGCGGGCGACGCGGCCTACGGCTGAGCCCCCCGTACTCCTGCTGAGCCCGCGGCTCAGCGCAGGAACGAGGCGGCGTCGAGATCGATCGCGTGCATGCCGTGCCTGTTCGCCATCGTGGCGAACAGGCCGTCGCCGCGGTCGGTCCGCACCACCAGCGCCGAGGCGACGAGGCTGGTGAGCAGGCCGCCGAAGGCGTAGCGGCGGTAGTCGCGCCAGCAGTCCTCGAAGGACAGCTCGACGCCGTAGCCGCGCAGGGCGCGGACGTAGCGGCGCAGCACGGCCCCTTCGATCGCCCGCCGCCGGTCCGGCTCGACGCTGCCGCCGAGGAAGTAGGCCAGATCGGTGGCTGCGGGCTCGTGGGCGGCGGTCTGCCAGTCCAGCACGGTGATCCGGCCCGTGCCCACCACGAGGTTGTCCGCGCGGAAGTCGCCGTGCACCACCGTGCGCGGGCCGGGACGCGCACGCAAATAGCGCTCGACGCGCGGAACGAAGAACTCGAGCAGGTCGACGACCTCGGCGTCGAGCCGGTCCCCGAAGCGGCGCAGGAAGCGCGGGTAGATCCGCTGCGCCAGGGAGGCCATCCAGGCGGCGTCCAGGCCGTCATGACGCGGCAGCCAGGCCAGCGAGTCCAGCGCCGGATCGCCCCACATCGGACCGTGCAGCGCCGCGAGCTGGTCCACGGCGCGCTCCGCCTCCTCCGGGCCGCATCCGGTGACCTGGTCGGCGACGTACCCGTCGACGGCGTCCTCGAGGAGCAGGGTGAACGCCCCGCTCGGCTCGTCGTAGCGGGACAGGTAGCAGCGTGGGCTCCGCACCGGCAGCGTGGGCGCGAGATGCTGGTAGAAGCGCGCCTCCACCTCGTAGGCGCGGGTGACCTTGGCCGCCGTACGGCTGGCGGGGGAGGCGGCGGCGAGCTTGGCGATGACGGTGGCGGGTCCGGCGCCCGCGGGGCTGTAGTCCAGGTGCAGGCGGTAGGTGTCCGCCATCTGGCCGGTGCCCACCGCGGCGGTGGTCACGCCGGTGACCCGGGCCCCGCCGAACCGGCGGGACAGGGCGGCCGAGCACCAGCCCGGCGTCATCTCCGCCACCGAGCGCAGCGGCTCCACCGGCGGCGACGGCGCCTGCGAGCGCGTCGGCTCCTCCATGCGTGCCTCCTCCGCGCGCGACGTCTCCGGGCCCGGTGAATCCACGCCCGGAGGTTCCTGCGGGCACGGCGCGTTCACAGGGTCAGCGGCAGTTCGTACAGCCCGCGCAGCCCGGCGGCGGGCTTCCACCTGAGCCGGTCGGCGTCGCCGCGCAGGCGCGGGAAACGCTCCAGCAGCCGCGACAGCGCCGCCGCACCCTCGACGCGCGCCAGCCAGGTGCCGGGGCAGAAATGCGAGCCCAGGGCGAAACCGATGTGCCGGTTGTCGCCGCGGGTCAGGTCGAGCCGCCTCGGGTGCGCGAACTGCGCGGGGTCGTTGTTGGCCGCGCCGATCAGCACGGTGACCGCCCGCTTGGCCGGCACCCGCACGCCGCCGATCTCCAGATCCTCGCCGGGGATCCGCCACGCCGCCTGGATCGGCGACTCGTAGCGGACGAACTCCTCGATCGCCGCCGGCATCAGGTCGGGGTCGGCGGCCAGCAGCTCGCGCTGGTCGGGGAAGCGCAGCAGGCCGGCCACGGCGTTGCCGATGAGGTTCGTGATCACCTCATGTCCGGCGATCATGAGCATCATGATGAGGACGCGGAGCTGCACCTCGTCGAACTCCCCGGCGAGGTGGTGCTCCAGCAGCCGGGTGATCAGGTCGTCGCCCGGCTCGGCGCGCTTGCGGCGCAACGTCTCGGCGACATACGGGTCGAACTGATGGAAAGCCGCGTTCATCCGGGGGATGCCGGCGCCGTTGATCAGCGGGTCGACCAGCACGAGATAGCTGTCCGACCACTCCTGGAGCCTGGCCGCGTCCTGTGGCGGGAACCCCAGCAGCTCGGCGGCGACCAGGATCGGCAGCTTGGCCGCGAAATCCCCGATCAGGTCGAACTCGGCGCGGGCCGCCGCCTCGTCCAGCAGCTTGTCGACCCAGAACTCCATCCGGGGCCGCAGCGCGGTGACCCGCCGCCTGCTGAAGTCGTACGCGATGGCCTTGCGCATGTGCTGGTGAACCTCGTCCGGGACCGCGCCCAGCGTGTTGTCCAGCGCGTTCTCCTCCTCGGGGGTGAACTTGGCGAGGCGGAAGAACATCTTGCTGCGCAAGGAGGAGTCCTCCTTGCGGTTGGTGCCGTAGCGGCGGTCGGTCAGCGCTTCCGAGGCCAGCTCGTAGCTGCTGATCACGTAGGAGCCGGTCACCCTGCTGCGGTAGATCGGGGCGGCGGCACGCAACCGGTCGAGCTGCCGGTAGGGGTCGCTGATGTAGGCGGGGCTGTAGGGGTTGTACCGGCCGACCAGCGGGCCCATCGGCAGCCGCCATTTCCGGTCCACCGCACGTTGCGCAAGTCCCAGCACAGGAGGGTCCCTTCCCGGCGATCACGGTAGCCCGGTACAGGATGGCCGCGCGCCGCGGCAGGCGGCAAACGTCCCGATCGGTCACCCGACCAGGGCCGGGAGGGTTGCTTGACCGTGATTTTCACCGGCGGCTAGGGTCCGAGGCGATCTGGGAGGCGGTCACCACGTGAAACCTGCCCCATTCGCTTACCGAGCCCCCACCAGCAGCGCGCAGGCCATCGCCCTGCTCGCCGAGCACCGAGGCCGGGCCAGGCTCCTGGCCGGCGGCCAGGCGCTGATGCCGCTCCTGGCGAGCAGGCAGGTGCGCAGCCCGCTGCTGATCGACCTCAACCGGGTGCCCGACCTCGCGTTCGTGAGCCGCGCCGAGCGGCTGCGGATCGGCGCGCTGACCCGGCTGCGCCGACTTGAGGCCGACCCGGTGGTGCGGGCGAGCGCGCCGCTGCTGGCGGCGGCGGCCGCGCTGGCCGGACCGGTCCAGGTGCGCAACCGGGCCACGCTCGGCGGCGCGCTGGCCCACGCCGACCCCGCGGCCGAGCTGCCCGCGGTCGCGGTCGCCCTGGACGCCCGCGTCGAGCTGCGCGGATCCGGGGTACGGCACCTGCCGGCCGCCGACTTCTTCCGCGGCGCGCACCAGACCGCCCTGGCCGGCGACGAACTGCTGGCCGCCATCGAGTTCCCCCTCCGCGAGGCGGCCTTCGCCATCGAGAAGATCCCCGCGCGGCCCGGCCACGCGTTGGCCGGAGCCGTGGTGGTGCTCGGCGGCGAAGACCGCAGGCTGGTGCTGTTCGGCGCCGGGCCCGTCCCGCTGCGCCCGGCGTGGGCGGAGGCGGCACTGGCCGGGGGCGCCGCGCCCGCCGAGGTGGCCGAGGCGGCGATGGCCGACCTGGACGCCGCGGGCGTTTCCGAGGACGTCACGCGCGCCCTGGCCCGGGGCGCGCTGACCAGAGCGCTGGACCGGGCGCGGGCGACGGCACGAAACCAGGTGGACCATGGCTGAGCGCATGACCGTCGCGATGAAGGTGAACGGCCGGCCGGTCCGCGCCGAGGTCTCGCCCCGCACCTCGCTGGCCGATTTCCTGCGCGAGGAGCGCCGCCTGACCGCCACCCAGCTCGCCTGCGAGGAAGGCGTGTGCGGCGCGTGCACGGTGACGATGGACGGCGCCACCGTGCTGTCCTGCCTGGTGCTCGCGGTGCAGGCCGAAGGCGCCGAGGTAGGGACGGCCGAGGGCCTGGACGGCGCCGCGGCGCCGCTGGCCGAAGCCCTGCACGCCGAGCACGGCATCCAGTGCGGCTACTGCACGCCCGGCATCCTGATGCGGGGCGGCGAGCTGCTCAAGGAGCAGCCGGCGCCGAGCGAGCGGGACATCCGGCTGGGGCTGTGCGGGAACCTGTGCCGCTGCACCGGCTACGCCGGGATCGTCGAAGCGGTGGCCGCCGCCGCCGACCCGGCCGCCGCGCCGGGCGAGCGGGAGACGGCGCCCGCGCGGCGGGAGGACGAGCGCCTGCTGGCCGGGCGCGGTGAGTTCGTGAACGACGTGTCACCGCCCGGAACGCTGCACGTCGCGTTCCTGCGCAGCACCGTCGCCGCGGGCCGGATCACCCGCCTGGAGACGGGCGCGGCGCGGGCGCTGGAGGGCGTCGTCGCGGTCTTCACCGCCGCCGACCTGAACCCGCGCGCCGGCGACATGCGGCCCACGCCGCTGCTGAATGCCGCAGAGCCGCCGCTGCTGCCGCTGGCCGCCGACCGGGTGCGTTTCGCCGGGGAGCCCCTGGCGCTGGTCGTGGCCGGGGACCGCTACCTCGCGGCGGACGCGGTCGACCTCATCGAGGTCGAGATCGAGCCGGAACCCCCCGTCCTGGACCCCGGCAGTGCGATGGAGGACACCGACCGGCTGGTGTACGCCGAGACCGGGTCGAACCTCTACCAGGAGCTGACCTCTCCGATCAGGCCCAAGCTCCGCCGCGCCCTGGAGGAAGCGCCGCAGGTCGTGCGCGCCACATCCCGCCAGCAGCGCCAGACCAACGCGCCGCTGGAGACCCGCGGCGTGGTCGCCTCCTACGACCCGGACACCGGGGAACTGGTGGCCTCCCTGTCGACGCAGAACCCGCACGAGGCCAAGCTGGCCATCTCCCGGGTCAGCGGCGTGCCCGCCGAGCAGGTCAGGGTCACCGCCCGCGACGTGGGCGGCAGCTTCGGGCTGAAGGTGTGGACCGGCCGCGACGAGCTGACCGTGGCGCTGGCCGCCCGCGTGCTCGGCCGTACGCTCAAATGGATCGAGACCCGGCAGGAGAACCTGACCGCCTCCGGCCACGCCCGGATGGACGTCGGCGAGGCGACCTTCGCGCTGGACGAGCAGGGTCGCATCCTCGGCTGCCACCTCGACCACCTCGAAGACACCGGCGCGTACCCGCTCGGCGTGGTCGGCAAGGCGGGCCCGTTCGTCGGCATGGTGTTCACCGGCCCCTACCGCATCCCCCTGCACGCCTTCCGGTTCCGCTCGGTGCGCACTAACACCTGCCCGCGCGGCGCCTATCGAGGGCCGTGGGCGTTCGCCACGGTCGCCCGCGAGCAGATGCTGGACGAGGTGGCCCGCGCGGTGGGGCTGGACCCGCTGGAGCTGCGCCGCCGCAACGTGCTCGGCGCCGACGAGCTGCCTTACACGATGCCGACCCGGCTGGTCCTGGACCACGTGACCCCGGCGCAAACCTTGGAGGAGGTCGCCACGCGGCTCGACTACCCGGAGGTACGGCTCCGCCAGCGCCGGCTGCTGGCCGAGGAGGGCCGCCTGATCGGCGTTGGGATCGCGATCGGCCTGGAACCCTCCAGCATCGGCACGATGCAGCCGATCGACCGCGACACCGCCCGGCTGCGGGTGGGGCTCGACGGCACGATCACCGCCTACCTCGCGACCGGCGCGGGCGGCCAGGGCGTGGAGACGACGATGGCCCAGGTCGTGGCCGCCGAGCTGGACGTGGACCTGGACGCCGTCCGCGTCGTGCAGGGCGACACGGACGCCACGCCGTACGGCAGGGGCACCGGCGCGAGCGGCACCGCGGTGATCACCGGCAGCGCCTGCCGGGCCGCCGCCGCCGAGTTGCTGACGGTGGCCAGGGAGCTGGCGGCCGAGCAACTCGGGGTGCCGGCCGAGCGGGTCGAGCCGCGCAGGGGCGTGCTCGCCGACCGGCAGGACCCCGGCGCCGCGGTGTCGTGGGCCGAGCTGGCCAAGACGGTCTCCGCCCACGGGGCGGGCGAACGGCTCGAGGCCCTGGGCCGCTACAAGGCGCCCCCGATGACCTGGTCCAACGCCTGCCACGGCTGCGTGGTGGAAGTCGACCGGGAGCTCGGGACGGTGCGGATCGAGAGGTACGTCGTCGCCGAGGACTGCGGCAGGATGATCAACGCCAAGGTGGTCGAGGGCCAGATCGCGGGTGGGGTGCTGCAGGGCATCGGCGGCGCGCTGCTGGAGGAGGTCCGCTACGACGCGCAGGGCAGGCCGCTGACCAGGGGGCTGGCCGAGTACGCCGTCCCGACCACGCTTGAGGCACCCGCGATCGAATTCGTCCACATCGAGACGCCCTCCCCGACGCCGGGCGGCCACAAGGGCATGGGCCAGGGCGGCGCGGCCGGCGCGCTGGCGTGCGTGTTCAACGCGGTCGCCGACGCCCTGGCGCAGGTCGGCGCGCGCGTCGACCGGACTCCGCTGGACCCGGCGCGCATCCTCACCGCGTTCGCCGAAGCCGGCTCCCGATCGCCGCGGCCAGCCGCTCGGCCACCATCACCGTCGTGAGGTAGGGCGGCACGCCGCACGGCATCGGCATCACCGCGGCGTCCGCCACCCACAGCCCGTCCACCCCGAGGACGCGCCCCTCCTCGTCCACCACGCTGCCCGGCTCGCCCTCGGGCCCCATCCGGCAGGTGCCGGAGGGGTGGTACAGCACCCGGCAGTGCTCGCGCAGCCACCCGTCCAGGTCGGCGGGCGGCCGCGCGGGGCCGCCGTCCGCGACCTCGCGGAAGGCGGGATGGGCCAGCAGCTCGGCGGCGTGCCGTACGGCCCGGCCCAGCCGCTCCAGGTCCCGGCGGTCTGCCAGCAGCCGCAGGTCGAGCAGCGGGTGGTCGGCCGGGTCCGGGCTGCGCAGCCGTACGCCGCCGGTGGACTCCGGCCGCATGAGCGAGACCAGCAGCCCGCCCGCGCCGGGCCCCGCCGTCCGGTCCATCGGGAGGATCTGCAGGTCGTCGGCGTCGCCCGGCCCTGAGGGCAGGCGCAGCAGGTAGCAGCCGGAGTCGGCCCGCGCGGCCAGCGCGGAGGCGGCGGCGGTGAGCCGCAGGTCCAGCAACGCCGCGGGGTGCTCGCCCAGTCCGGCCCCGACGCCGGGCAGCGCGGCGACGACCTCGATGCCCAGCGCGGCGAGGTGGTCGTCCGGGCCGACTCCCGAGCGCATCAGGATGGCGGGGGAGTGCACCGCGCCGGCGCACAGCACCACCGCAGGGGCGGCGACCACCTCGCGGTGCCCGTCGCCCGCCAGCTCGACGCCGCTGACCCGGCCGGAGGAGAACAGCACCCGCGACACCGTGTGCCGCCCGGCGACTCGCAGGCGCGGGCGGTCCCTGGCCGGTTCGAGGAAGCTGTCGTTGCTGGAGGCGCGCACGCCGTCCCTGCGATGCCAGGCGGTCGGGCTGATCCCGGTCGCGCCTTCGGCGTTGAGGTCGGGGTGCTCGGCATGGCCGAGGCCGGTCGCGGCCTCGTGCAGCGCGGCGCTGACCGGACCGCGCCCGCCCATGGGCCGCCGGGAGACCGGCACCGGGCCGCGCGCGCCGTGGCCCGGCTCGTCGCCGAAGTCCAGGTCCTGTTCGAGCGCGGCGAACAGGGGCCGCACCTCGGGCCAGGACCAGCCGGAGCAGCCCGCGCGCACCCAGGCGTCGAAGTCGGCCCTGGTGCCGCGGACCGCGAGCTGGCCGTTGATCGCCGAGCTGCCGCCCGCGCCCCGCCCGCACACGTAGGGCCGCGGCGGCTGCTCCGGCGTGAGCCGAGCCGGCAGCTCCGGCCAGCGCAGCGCGCGCGCCGCCAGCGCGCGGCCGATGTCGGCGCCCCGTACGGCGCGTGGGGTGTCGGCGCTGCGGTAATCCTCCCCGGCCTCCACCAGCAGGACCTCGTCCGCGCCCGAGGCCGACAGCCGGGCGGCGACCACCGCGCCCGCCGCGCCGGCGCCCACTACCACGACGTCGGCGGAACGCGGAACCGCGCAGTCTCCCGCAGGCACGCCGCCCATCATGGCGCTGGAAGCGCCGCGCGGACCAGACTGACCGTGATACGTGAGAGCAGCCCTTGCCGCGCGAAGGGAACCCCCACCATGCGTGACGTCCTCGATCAAATCCTCGAATGGTATGACGGCGGTACGACGTTCGGGCTGGCGACCGTCGTCAACACCTTCCGCAGCGCGCCACGGCAGCCGGGCGCGGCGATGGCGGTCTCGGCGCAGGACGAGGTCGTCGGCAGCGTCTCGGGCGGGTGCGTGGAAGGGGCGGTCTTCGAGATCGCGAAGCAGGTCGTCGAGACCGGTGAACCCTCGTACGAGGAGTTCGGCTACAGCGACGACGACGCGTTCGCCGTCGGCCTGACCTGCGGCGGGATCCTGCACGTGTACGTGGAGCAGGTGAACAGGCAGACCTTCCCCGAGCTGCGCGAGATCGCCGAGTCGGTGAAGGCGCGTGAGCCGGTCGCGGTGGCGACCGTCGTCGGCGGCGAGGGGAAGATCGGCTCAAGACGGGTGATCTGGGGCGATCGCGCCTCGGGCTCGCTGGGGTCGTCCGGGCTGGACTACGCCATCGACGACGACGCCAGGGGCATGCTGGCCCAGGGCATCACCGGGCAGCGCCGCTACGGGCTGGAGGGCCAGCGCCGGATGGAGGAGGTCGCGGTGTTCGTGCAGGCGTTCGCGCCGCCGCCGCGGATGCTGGTGTTCGGCGCCATCGACTTCGCGGCGGCCGTCGCGCGGGTCGGCAAGTTCCTGGGCTATCACGTGACCGTGTGCGACGCGCGCGGGGTCTTCGCCACGGCCAAGCGCTTTCCCGACGCCGACGAGGTCGTGGTCCGCTGGCCGCACGACTACCTCAAGGACCTCACCGTGGACGAGCGGACCGCGATCTGCGTGCTCACCCACGACCCGAAGTTCGACGTGCCGCTGCTGCAGGTCGCGCTGCGCACCCCCGCCGGTTACATCGGCGCGATGGGCAGCAGGCGTACGCACGACGACCGCACGGCCAGGCTGAAGGAGGCCGGGATGAGCGAGGAGCAGTTGGCCCGGCTGCGCTCGCCCATCGGGCTGGACCTGCACGCGCGGACGCCGGAGGAGACGGCGGTGGCGATCGCCGCCGAGCTGATCCAGACCCGCTGGGGCGGCTCCGGCCAGGCCCTGACCAGGACGCAGGGCCGCATCCACGGCCCGGCGAGCTGAGCGGCGAGGCGTCTGCCTGAAGGGGCGGCGCGGGGTGTCGCGGCGCGCGAGTGAGGAAATGCCTCACTCAGGCGCGCCGCCCCTAGGTCGTGTCTGACAAATCAAGCCCTGCTGCGCGCGGCCCAGACGGCGCCTCGCCGCGTTGTCGTCGTCGGCCGTAGGCTCCGCTACGGCCTCCTCCTCCGCCTTGCGATGCATCCATCTGGATCCGCGCTCGCTACGGGCAGCATTTGTCAGACACTCCTTAGCTTGCGATTTAACGTCACTCTCGGTGTTCGTTGTCGGTCGTTACGGTCTTTCGGTAAGGCGGACGCTTGTCCTTCGGCCGGTTCCTTGATCCTTTGGGACGTCCGGGGCCGGGTCGGGTGAGTTTCGGTGAGTCGGTGGGTGTCCCGAGTTTTGCGCGGAGACGGCGAAACCCGAGGCGGACCCGGTACGGGCTGAGCGGCTTTCCCCGTTCGGGGCGTGGATGCCAGGGACGGCGCAGATCATCGACGTGCGGACTGGCCAGCCGAAGTTGGGCGTAGGCGGCCATGATCAGATGCATCCAGCGATCGGTGGCCTGCGCCGAGGCCAGATGGGCGCGGGCCATGCCCAGGTAGACCTTGGCGAACCGGTGAAAATGCTCTTGGTCGAAGCGACGCAGGTAGGCCTTCCACAACAGATCCACCAGATCCGGGTCGACCTCGACGGGCCCGGCGTGCCACAGCCAGAGATCTTTGGTGGGTCTGCGGCCGTCGGGCAGCCGGTCCACGACTATCTGCAGGACGGTGCCGCGCACGATGGGCAGCCGCTCATCGGCGGAGTGGCCGGCCCAGCGGCCGGTGCGGGTGAGCTTTTGATGTAGGCCCTTCCAGGCGCGCACCGTCACGGTGCCGTACCGGACCGAGCCTGCGGTCAAGTCGATGTCCGGGGCGTGCCGCTTGGCCGCATCCGAGCAGGAGAACTCCCGGCCGTGACGCTTACCCGCGCCCATTTCGCCGGGTCGGCGGGGTTCGGGGTCGGCGTAGAAGACGCGGGTGGCGCGCAGCCGGACCAGGATCTGAACGTGCCGGCCGGCCAGGGCGTGGGTGATGTCGGTGGCGTAGTTCCCGGCGTCCAGCATGATCAGCGGTGGCGGATCGCCTGCGGTGAGCCGGCCGGTCGCCTCCAGGTCGGCCAGCAGGCCGGTGATCTGCTCGATGGTGACATCGGTGTGTTCTTCGCCCGGCCGCAGCCGGCGCGCCTCGATCGGGTCCACCCAGGAGGAGTCTCCCCACTGCACGCCCACCAGCAGGCTGTAGGGCCAGCCGGGCAGGAACTTGTCCCCGCCCTTGCCGCGAACCTGCACCATCACCCGCTCATCGGCGTATTCGGCGTCGGGTCGCGCGTCCGGCGTGACGTCCAGCGCGAACATCAACGGCTCGCCCGGCCGGGCCGCGGCAGACACCCCGAGCAGCAGGCGCCGCAGCCCGCCCGTGTCGATCCGGCCCTGATCCAAAGCGGCATAGACCGAGCCGTGCCCGCGGCGGAACTCCGGCTCCATCGACAACTCCACCGGCGAGCGCACCGGCCCCTGAGCGCACAGCATCGCGTCGGTGAGCTCGAACAACGCGTCCGCCCGGCGCCATAAGAGCCGGTGGAGGCCGGCCCGGAAATCGATCAGGGAACGAAGATGTGACCGACTGGATGCGCCGATGTGCTCCGTCACCTCGCGCACCGATGCGATAGTGAGCATCTGCGGCCACCTCTCGGGTCTCCGGCGTCTCGACAACACCGAAGATGGAGATGGTGGCCGCTCTCCTGGGTGCGACACGCCGTACCACAACGGTCACATTCCGGTGCATCCCGCTATGTCGCGATAGTCCTGCTATCGGGCGCTATCCACCCCAGACCGCACCAACACCCGGACCTGCTTAAATCGCAAGCTTAGCGCTGCGGCACGTTGCGCTCCCGCCACCCGATGCCGTGCCGTACGGCGCCGTCCCGTTCCCTGCCGGCCGGTTCGGTGACGGCCCGCACTTTGGTCATCGCCCGCCGCAGCCGGCTCAGCCTCCCATCGGGAGCGCGCAGCTCGATCGTGACGTGCGCGATGTCGGAGAACTCCAGCACGGTGCCGTTCATCCGCAGCGAGTCCGCGCCGGCGGCCACGTCGTCGACGGGCTGCGGCGAGTCGCCCGGAGCCAGGAGGTAGCCGTCGGGCGGGATCCGGCCGCGGGCGTCCAGGTGGGTGGCCTGGAAGCGGGTGCCGTCGGAGAGCCGGCCCGCGCACCAGGTCCAGCCGATCCGCCACCAGTCGCGAACCCCCCAGGAGTGATCCCGCTGGCCCGGGCCCTCCACCGGGAACGCGGCGCCGCCGAGGGCGACCTCGCCGACCGCCCAGCCGGACTGCTCCATCCGGCTGCCGCGCGCGTAGCCGTACGGGGGAGCCTGCTCCCGCCAGGTGAGATCCAGCCTGAACCCGTCGCCGCCCGCGGTCAGGCGCCAGCCGCCGTCTCCCGGCTCGACCCGGAACCGCAGCGCCGGATCGTCCGCCGTCCACGGCAGGTCGCGGCCGTCGGTCAGCGGCACCTCCAGCGCGTATCCCGTCGCGCGGTCACCCGCCACCACGTAGGCCCAGTACCAGCGCCGTCCGAGCAGGGGATAGTCGCCGACCCGCACGAAACCGCCCGCGGTGCCGTCGGCCGCGGCGAAGTCGAAATACCACGACTCGCCCCACAGGCGGTCGGTGCCCGGCTGGTGCAGGCGCGCCGGGGTCGCGCCGCCGGCGGGCGGCGCGGCGTCCCTGTCGAGGTCCATGTCAGGCACACCTTATGGTCGAGCACGCCCCGCTGTCGGGGACGCCGGCGTGGACAGGCGGGCGGATGAGCGGGCGGGTGGGCGGGCATTGTGGCGGGCGGCCGATCCTGCTGGAATGCGACCGTGTGTAACGGCAGCCTGAGGCCCCTGGGCGAGCCGTCCGGGCGCGCCGCGTCGTTGGTCTGTTGCCCGCACGCGGGCGGGACGGCCGCGTTCTTCCGGAGCTGGCCGACCTATTTCCCACCTGACATCCACGTCGTGCCCGTGCAGTACCCGGGCCACGGCGACCGGCTCGACGAGTCGTGCCTGGACGACGTGCACGAGCTGAGCGCCCTGCTTGCCGCCGAGGTGGCGGACCTGCCGGGGCTGATCCTGTTCGGGCACAGCTTCGGCGCCGCCGTCGCCTTCGAGGCGGCGGTACGGCTGAGCGCCGCCGGCACGCCGCCGCTGGCCGTCTACATCTCCGCCAGAGGTGCCCCGCACCACGACCTCGAACGGGTCCGGCCGCCGCGCACCGACGCGGCGATCTGGCAGGAGATGGAACGGCTCGGCGGGACGCCGCCGGAGATCGCGGCCGCCCCCGAGTGGCGCGAGTTGCTGACGCCGATACTGCGCGCCGACTTCCACGCCGATGCCGACTACCGGCCCAGCCCCACCCGGCTGCCCTGTCCGATCACGGTCCTGCTGGGCGAGGACGACGCGGACCTGCCGGCCGCCTCGATCGAGGCCTGGCGGGAGTACACCACCGCGGAGTTCGCCGTCCGGGTGTTCCCCGGCGGCCACTTCTACCTGGCCGACCACGTCCCCGCCATCGCCGCGCAGGTGGCAGGGCAGGTGGCGGCGCTGCGCTCCCCGTCGACCCGCGCCGGCGGGGACGGCGCGCGGTCATCCACGTCCGGGGGCACCCCGTGATCGACGCTGCCGAGCTGAGCATCCGCGAGCTGCGCGAGATCGACCTGCTCGATCCGAACACGTTCGTCGACTACGACCTGACGTCCCTGTGGCGGAGCCTGCGCCATCAGAGCCCGATATTTCGGCATCCGCACGGGTTCTGGGTGCTGACCCGGTACGCGGATGTGGTCGCCGCCTACAAGGATCCCCGGTTCGGCTCCGACGGCGGCAACGTGCTGTCCACGCTGATGGCGGGCGGCGACTCGGCCGCGGGCGCCATGCTGGCGGTCACCGACGGGGCGCGCCATCGGCGCCTGCGCACCGCGCTCGTCGACGCGCTGCGGCCCAGGACGATGAACGCCCTGGCGGAGCCGCTGCGGGCCCGTACCGGCGAGCTGGTGCGGGCGATGACCTCGGGCCGGCCGTTCGACTTCGCCTCCGAGATCGCCGAACGGCTGCCGATGGGTACTATCTGCGACCTGATGGGCATTCCGGCAGGCGACCGCGCCGAGCTGCTGGAGTGGAACAAGCAGGCGCTGAGCTCCGACATCGCCGGCACGACCGAGGCCGACGCCCAGCTCGCCCGCGGCGAGATCCTCCTGTATCTCAGCGACCTGGTGCAGGAGCGCCGCGAGCGGGCCGGGACCGACGTGGTCACCGAGCTGGTCGCGCACCGGCCGGAGGACGGGGAGCCGCTGAGCGACGAGGAGATCGTCTACAACTGCTACAGCCTGCTCATCGGCGGGGACGAGTCGAGCCGGATGTCCGCCGTCTGCGGGGTGCTGGCCTTCTGCGAGCGGCCCGAGGCCTGGCGCCGGGTGCGGGACGGCGAGGTCGGCGTGGACTCCACGGTCGAGGAGATCCTGCGCTGGACCACCCCGGCGATGCATGTCGGGCGGCGGGCCAGGGCCGAGGCCGAGGTCGGTGGCCACCGCATCGCCGAAGGCGACATCGTGACGCTGTGGAACAGCTCCGCCGACCGCGACGAGACGGTCTTCCCCTCACCCGAGACCTTCGACCCCGCACGGCGGCCGAACCGCCACCTCGCCTTCGGGTACGGGCCGCACTTCTGCGTCGGTGCCCAGCTCGGCAGGCTCGAACTGAGGATCCTGCTGGAGGCGCTGCGGGAGTCGGTCACCGAGATGACGCTGGCGGGCAAGCCGCGCCGGATCTACTCCAACTTCCTGTACGGCTACAGCACCCTTCCCGTGGTGTTCACCTGACATCCCTCACGCCACGGCGGCCAGGAACTCCCGCATCAGGCGCATGAACCCGGCGAAGTCGCCGCGGTGGAGCTCGTGCCCGCTGCCCGGAAGCTCGCCCGCGACGCAGTGACCCGGCAGACACTCGCGGGCGAGCTGCCAGTCCGCGTCGCTCAGCATGCCGCCGCGCCGCGGATCGCCGCGCAGGACGAGCGCTGGAACCTTCACCCGCGCCAGGAGCGGGAGCAGCGGGCCCGCGGCGGCGCCCTCGTCGATTGCGCTGAGGTAGACCTGCACGTCGGCCCCGCGCAGCTCCTCCAGCAGGCTCTCCCGGTCGACCGGATGCCAGTCGCGGCAGACCAGGTCCACCCACTTCGCCACGTACTCCGGCGAGCTGCGCATCATCCGCAGGAAGTCGCGCACCACCGGCTGGGTCGCCGTGGCCGCCATGTCGGGCGGCAGCTCCTCCAGCACCAGGCCGCTCAGCACCGGCGGCACCCGGTCGGCCACCGCGCCGGTCGCCAGCGCGAGCGCCGCCGCGCCGCCCCAGCAGTGCCCGATCAGCAGGGGAGCGTGGACGCGCAGGGCGCGGAGGAGGTCGTCCAGGTCGCCGGCGACCTCGCGCAGGCCGTACGACCCGGCGGGCGGTCTGACGCTGGCGCCGCTGCCACGCAGGTCCACGGCGAGCACGTCCATCCCCGCCGCGCCCAGCGCCGCCCCGACGCGGGCCCATGTCGCCCAGGTGCCGCCGTTGCCGTGCACCAGGACCGCGCTGGGAGCCGGGACGTCCGGCGTCCACCTGCGGTAGTGGAACCGGCCCGCGGGCAGGTCGACGTAGTGTGACGTCCCGGAATCGGCGACGGAGCGGAGGTCCTGAGTCATGCTGCCGCCCGGCCCGCGCTCAGGCGAAGCGCTCACTGGGCGGCCTTCGCCTGGCCGCCGTTGGAGCGGACCAGCTCCGCGATGCTGCGCACGTCCTGGAAGTTCGAGGCGTTGAGCTGCTCTGGCGGGATCTGGGAACCGAGCTCGTCGTGGATGAAGCCGACGAGCCTGGCGGTCTTGAACGAATCGAGTACGCCCCACGCGAGCAGCGGCGTCTGGTCGGTCAGCTCGCCCGCGGGATCGCCGTCGAGGAACTGCGTGCGGATGAACACCAGGAGGTCGGACACGATCTGGTCGTCGGCCACCTTGCTTTCCTTCCTGCTACCGCCCGGCGGCGGGGTGGTGATTGGCTCGCCGGCCGAGTGCGGCGCGGTCGACTTTTCCGTTCCCGGTGCGGGGCAGCCCGGCGACCAGGTGGATCCGATCGGCGATCATGTAAGGAGGAAGGCGCTCCGCGCTGTGCCGCTTGAGCGCCAGCAGCCCCGGCGCCCGGCCGCTCACCGGCACCACGAACGCCTCCAGCCGCGCGTCATCGCCGTCCCCCACGACGATCACCGCGGCCTCGTCGACCTCCGGGTGGGCGGCCAGCGCCGCCTCGACGTCGCCCAGCTCCATCCGGCACCCGCGCACTTTCACCAGGTGGTCGCGCCTGCCGAGGTAGTCGAAGCCGCCGTCCGGCAGCACCCGGACGATGTCACCCGTGGGATAGGGCCCCTTCTGCGGGTCGCGCCCCCAGTAGCCGAGCATCACCGTGGGCCCCTCCACCCACAGCTCGCCCTCCTCGCCCGGCCCGGCCCGGTCGCCCTCGCTCGTGAGCGCCCACACTGTGTCGCCGCCGGCCGCCATGCCGATCGGCGCCGGGCGGTCGCGCTCCAGGTCGGCGGGCCCGACCTGGTGGAAGGTGCACACGTTGGTCTCGGTCGGGCCGTACAGGTTGAGCAGCCGCGCGGAGGTCCACGCGGCCAGCTCGCGCAGCTTGGTGATGGGGAAGGGCTCCCCGGCGAACAGTACGGCGCGCAGCGCGCCCGGCGCACGCCGCTCCAGCAGGCCGCCCTCGCGGATCATCAGGGTCAGCGCGGACGGGACCGAGTACCACACGCTGATCCGTTGCTCGTGCAGCAGCTCGACCAGGCGCTTGGGCGAGTAGGCGAGGCCGTTGGGGACGAGGTGGACCAGGGCTCCGGCGCTGAAGGCGGCGTAGATGTCCAGGACCGACAGGTCGAAGGACAGCCCCGCGTGGTTGGCGAAGCGGTCCTGCGGGACCGCGGCCAGCTCGGCCGCCGCCCAGTCCACGAACGCGCGGGCGTTGCCGTGGCTGATGGACACGCCCTTCGGCACGCCGGTTGAGCCCGAGGTGTAGAGGATGAAGGCCAGGTCATCGGTGCCGGCCGTCTCGTTGACCGGTTCGTTGGCCGGCTCGGGGCCGCCGGGCGCCGCCGCCGTGGCGAGATCGAGCATGCCGGGTGCCGCGCCGTAGTCGCCGGCCGCCCGCAGCAGCGGGCCGTCCCCGCACAGCAGGCGCGCGTCGCAGTCGCGGATCACGGTCGCGGCGCGGGCGGGCGGGGTGGCCGGGTCCAGCGGGACGTAGGCGGCGCCGAGCCGCAGGACGGCCTGCATCGCCGCCACCACGTCCGGCGACTTCTCCGCCCAGATGGCCACGCGATCGCCCCTGACGACCCCGGCCTCGCGCATCACGGCCGCGAGCGCGTTGGCTCGGCGGTCCAGCTCGGCGTAGGAAAGCTCACCTCCGGCCCCGGCCACGGCGGGCCGGTGCGGGTGGAGGGCCGCCGCGTCGATGGCGAGCTGGTGCAAGGTCATAGCCCGGCCCCGTTGGCGATGATCTCCCGCTGGATGTCGCTGGTGCCGGAGAAGATGACGCTGGGCACCGAGTCGCGTAGCTGCGCCTCGCTGCCGGCGCCCGACAGGTAGCCGGGGCCGCCGAAGATCTGGACGGCGTCCAGGCTGTTGGCCACCGTCGCCTCCGAGACCGCGAGCTTGGCCAGCGCGGTCGCCTGGGCGTCGGACCGCTCCCGGTCCAGCAGCCAGCAGGCCCGGTAGAGCAGCAGCCGCGCCGACTCCAGCCGCTGGGTCATGGTGGCGATCCGGTGCGAGACCGCCTGGAAGGCGCCGATCGGCCTGCGGAACTGGCGCCGCCGCTTGGCGTGGGCCACGCACTCGTTCAACTGGCGGCGCATCTGGCCCAGGTAGAGGGCGAACAGGCAACCGCGCTCCCAGCTCATCGAATGCTTGAAGATCGCGTTGCCCTGGCCCTCCGCGCCCAGCCGGTAGCGCACCGGCACCCGGCAGTCGGCGAACTCCACCCGCCCGGCGGGGCAGGCGTGCAGGCCCATCTTGGTGAACGGCTCGCCGACCGTGACACCCGGCAGGTCTCTGGGTACGGCCAGCGCGGTCTGGCCCAGGAAGCCGGCCTTCTCGTCAGAGGTGCCGTAGACGACGAACACGTCGGCCGCCGAGGCGTTGCTGACGAAGGACTTCACGCCGTGCAGCACGTAGTCGCCGCCGTCGCGGACGATCGTCGTGCCCAGGGTCCCGATGTCGGACCCTGCCGCGTCCTCCGTCATCGCGTTGGCGGCGACCAGAGTGCCGGCGGCCATGCCTTCCAGCAGTTCGGCGCGCACGGGGTCGGTGCCGAAGTCGCGCACCGGGACCGCGCAGGCCAGCAGGTGGGCGCCGATCGCGAAGGCCAGGCCGGAGTCGGCCCCGCCCTCGGTGAAGGCTTCCAGGCAGAGCGCGGTGTCCAGCGCGCCCAGGCCGCCCCCGCCGTACTTCGACGGCAGGCACAAGCCCGTCATGCCCAGGCTCGCGGCGGCCAGCCATTCCTCGCGGGAGAACGGGACACGCGGTCCGACCAGGTCTTGAACCTGCCCGCGGACACCCGCGAGCACTTCCTCGTAGCGCCTGCGCTGTGCTTCGCTGAAGTCGAAATCCATGCTTTGCACCAACTCGTCCGGAGCGGAGAAGGACACGGTGGCCGACAGGACGTTGGCAATCTGGCACAGCGTTCTCCGTCTGTCGAGCGTGTCGGTCGGCTCCTATGGAGGCGGGGCACGGCATGCCATGATGGGGCCGAAGGATCAGGTCCGAAGGAGGGCACGGTTTTGTCCGAGCGATCGAAAACGCTCGCCGACGACCCTTACGGCGGTCGGCGCCCGACCAGTCACGAGCGGCAGTCGGGGGAGCCGTGGGACGCGTCCTACCAGGACGGCCCCGCGCCGTGGGACATCGATGGTCCGCAGCCGGCGCTCGTCCGCCTGGCTTCCCGAGGCGGCCTCGCCGGCACGGTGCTCGACGCGGGCTGCGGCAGCGGCGACAACACCCTCCACGTGGCCTCGCTGGGCCTGCGGGTGCTGGGCGTGGACGTGGCGGAGACCGCCTTGGAGCAGGCCAGGGCCAAGGCCCGCGAGCGCGGGCTGGAGGCCGAGTTCGCCGTGGCGGACGCGCTACGCCTGGGGGATCTGGGGCGCGAGTTCGATACGGTGCTGGACTCCGGTCTCTTCCACACCTTCGACGGCGAGGAGCGGCCGGAGTACGTCTCGGGCCTGGCCTCGGTGACCGCGCACGGCGGCACCCTGTACGTGCTGTGCTTCAGCGACGAGGGGCCGGAGCCGGGGCCGCACCCCGTCAGCCGGGAAGAGCTGACGGCGGCGTTCTCCTCCGGGTGGAGCATCGCCGCCATCGAGCCCGAGCGGGTCCTGACCAGGCGCCACCCCGACGGTGCGCCCGGCTGGCTCGCCACGATCAAACGGATCTAGCCGGCCTGCGCCGCCCCCTCCTGTCCCATAAGAAGAGAGCGAAGGGTGTTGACGATGGGAACGTCCGAGTCCTGGCAGCGGCCGACCGTGACGCCGAGGATCATCACCGGCGACCCGGCCGGGCTTGTCGGCTTCCTCAAGGAGGTGTTCGGCGCTCAGGGCGAGATCCAGGGTGAACGGCCGGTCGAGATGCGGTTCGGCGACTCGCTCGTCATGGTGAGCGACGGCGGGGGAGTGCACGCGGATACGCCCGCCTTCCTCATCGTCTACGTCGACGACACCGACGCCGCCTTCGCCCGCGCCGTGGCGGCCGGGGCGGCTGTGCAGGACAAACCGGATGACATGCCATGGGGTGACCGGCGCGCCACCGTCCGCGACAAGTGGGGCAACACCTGGCAGATCGCGACGTCGCGCCACTGACCACTCCTGGCCGTGCGTAGGGCCACTGCGTCGACTTCGCCCCGCGCGACCGCCGCCTCACCCGCTGCCGCAACAGCGTCGGCGCGTCACCCGAGATCGGGCATGTCCCTGAGCCGCCTGCGCGACGTGATACCGAGTTCGCGGAAGATGCCGCGCAGGTGGGCGTCCATGAGCACCAGGTCGGGCCGGAGGCAGCGGGCCAGCTCCACGGCCTGCTCCCCCGTCCCGGCCTCGCCGACGGCCTCGGGGGCGGGAGCCGCGGCGGATGCCCAGGAACGGTCGGGGTTGCTGGCCGTCCCGAGCAGCGCCGCCCCGGCTCGAACACGTAGGGAACGCCAGGCAGGCCGTCTCAAGGTGGCGATCATCCGCCGGAATCAGGCACGCTGTACCGCCCTGGGCTGATCCCGGCCGGGCCCCGGGTTAGAGCGCTTCGGGGCGGACCACCCACGGCCGGACACGCTCGACGGCGGCGCCGATGTGGAAGACGGCGGCGTCATCATAGCTGCGGCCGACGATCTGTACCCCGGTCGGCACGCCGTTGGACGCGCGTCCGGACGGGACGTTGAGCACTGGGCAGCGGCTGGCGATGTTGAAGACCGTCGTCAGCACATATTCCATGTAGTGGTCGAGCTCGACGCCGTTCACGGTGAGCTTGGTGTCGATGTACTCCTCGCCCGCGCGCAGGCCGGGCGCGCCCGTGGTCGGGCAGATCAGCGCGTCGTAGCGGTCGAGCAGCTCGCCGATGGGGGTGTAGATCGCCGCCTCCAGCTCAAGGCCGGCGAGGAAGCCGCCGGTCTCCTCCGAAACGGCGCGAGAGTACGCGGCGAAATCCAGCGCGTACCGGGTGAGCGTGTCGCCGTGCTCGGCGGCGACCTGGCCGACCGATGGGCCGAAGACGGCGCCGAAGTGGGTGAACGTGGCACGCATGACGTCGGCGCGGCGCAGCCCGACCGTGACCTCCTCGACGACGGCCCCGGCCTCCCGCAGTGCGTCGGCCACGGCCCGGGTGTTGGTCGCGATGTCCGGCTCGATCTCCCAGTCGCCCAGGTTCGGCGCGTACGCGATGCGCATCCCGGCCACGTCGCCGAGCCGGTCGGGGATCTGGACGGCGGGGCGGATCGAGACCACGTCATGCGGGTGCGGGCCGGCGATGACGTTCTGCAGTAGCGCGCAGTCCGCCACCGTGCGGGCCATCGAGCCCTCATGGCAGTAGTGGTCGAGGTTGAACGGCGGCATGACGGGCACCCGCCCGTAGGGCGGCTTGTAGCCGACCGTGCCGGTGTTGGCGGCGGGCAGCCGGATCGAGCCGCCGATGTCGGAGCCGGTCGCCAGCGCGGCGGTGCCCGAGGCGAGCGCCGCGCCGGAGCCGCCCGACGAGCCGCCGGGGGAGTAGTCGAGGTTCCAGGGGTTGCGGGTGACGCCCCACAGCTTCGAGTGCGTGAACGCGGCACAGCAGAACTCGGGCGTCGTCGTGCGGGCGTGAATGATGCCGCCCGCGGCGACGATCCGTTCGACGACCGGGTGGGTCACCTCGGCCACGTGGTCGGCGTACGCGAGCGAGCCGCTCCTGGCCGGCCGTCCGGCGATCGGCTGCTCGTCCTTGGCCGCCACGGGGAGCCCTTCCAGCGGGCGCGGCGAGCCGTCGACGTAGGCGCGCTCGGCCTGCTTGGCCTGGAGGAGGGCCTCCTCGAAGGTGCGCTCACTCAGCGCGTTGACCTGGGGTTCGACGGCCTCGGCCCGCTCCACGACGGCGGTCATCAGCTCGACGGGGGACAGCTCGCGGGATCGGAACATCCGCAGGGCCTCGGTCGCGGGCAGGTAGGGGAGATCGGTCATGAGGCCACACTCCTTGTCGCGTTGTGGGGTGAAGGGATCCGGTGGGGTCCGGCGGGGCGGATCATCCGAGCCGTCCTCTGATCGGGAGGCGGAGTACCGCGCCGTCCGATCCCCCGAGGCGCAGCGTCTGCCGGGCCGCCCGAGACGAGGACGCGTGCCACGGATCCTCGTCGTTGCCGGGATGTACGAGATAGAGCGGGAAGCACGAACCGCTGATCGCCAGGCGCAGGCGGTGCCCGGGCCGGACCCGGTAGGCGGTGTCGCCGAGGCGCACGCGTACCCGGGCCGGACCGGCCACGGTGGACGCGATCTCCGCCCCCTCCAGCACCATGCGCGCCCGCCCGGAGGGATAGACGTCGAGCAACCGGACGATCACGTGGGTGGACGGCGCGTCGGCGTCCACCGTCAACGTGACCTCCACCGGCCCCACGATGTCGAACGGCGTGTCCTGCGCCTCCCCGGTGAAGGTCGCCACATCGTCGCGCGCATGGACGACCTGCTCGTCCGGAAGCCCGGAGAGCTGGCTCCACTCGACGGCGACCAGGTAGGGAACCGGGTTGAGTGGGTCGTGTGTCCACGAGACGCTCGTGCCCGTGCCCTCCGTGCGCGGGCGCAGCGCGCCGCCGTCCGCCCCGGACAGCGCCCGTTCCCCTTCCGCCAGGTGCAGCTCGACCAGGTCGACGTCCCCAGCCGGCCAGCGGTCCGCGATCTGCCAGCCGGAGTTCGCGACCCGGTACCGGACCCGGGGAGCCCGCCACCGGCCCGCGCGGCCCGACAGGTAGTGGTCGAGGAACCGGATGGGCTCATCCAGCATCCTGGGCAGATAGCGCACGAGCGCGTCGTCGTCGGCCTCGTGGTCGTCGACCGGGACGCCGTCCTCGCGCAGTTCCAGGTCCTCGTGATCCGTCGCGTTCATCCGGAGGAACTGGTGCGCCGCCGCCGGGGACGAGCCGGTCCAGCGCCAGTCATCGAGTTGGCTTCGCTGGAGGTTGTCCCACCAGCCGCCCATGTGGAGCGCGGGCAGCTTCATGACCGGGGCGGGCGGTCCGGAGGGGAACGAGCGCCGCAGCAGCGTGCCGTCGCCGCAGGCGCGGACGAGATCGTTGAGCAACGCGGCCATGTGGGCCGCGTATTCGGGGAGCGAGTCGAGCCCGGCCAGCGGTTCGGTTGGCAGGATGGCCCCGTCGAGCATGCCGAACGACGTGAACGTGTGCAGGACCCACTCGTAGAGCGGGAGCTTGGGCACGACGCCGGGCGAGAACATGTCCATGAACCGCGAGCCGGTGACGCGCGGGACGATCGCGCGCAATGCGGGGTGGGCGCTCGACACCGCGGCCCACTGGGTGAAGCCGTAGTAGGAGTCTCCCAGCATGCCGACCGTGCCGTCGCTCCAGGGCTGCGCGACGATCCAGTCGATCGTCTGGTGCCCGTCCGCGGTCTCGTTGACGAAGGGGAAGCGCTCGCCCTCGGACCGGAACTTTCCGCGGACGTCCTGGACCACGGCCGCGAAACCGTGGGCGTTGAGATAGGCGGCGACCGCCGGCATGAAGGTGTAGCGCCCGCACTTGTCGTACGGCAGGCGCACCAGCACGGTCGGCAGGTCCCGCCTGCTGGACTCGGGCAGGTAGACGTCCGTGGCCAGGCGCACGCCGTCACGCAGGCGCAGCATCGTGGCGTCGGCGCGTGCGTCGATCGGCGCCGGGGTGCTGCTCCAGCGCGGGCCGGTGGAAAGACCGGTGGAAGTGGTGCTCATGGACAGAACCGAATCTCCTCGTATGGGGGAAAGGGGAAGAAGGTGGCATGGCGACACCCGGCGCCGGCTGTGACGTGACCGGCGCCGCGATGCGTCCGCGGTCGGGAGGCGGGCCTGCGCGAGTGGGGGCTAGACGGCGCCGATCATGGCCGCCCAGGGCATCTGCAGGTACGCGAACGACGCCGGCGCGCCGGTGACGCGCTTGTTCATGTAGAGCTGCTGGTACGGAGCGGCGAGTGGGATGACGAGGCGTTCCGGCGTGTAGCGGGCTTGGGCTTCGATGAAGAGTTCGGCCGACTTTCGGGCGTCGGCCGTGTGCAGTCCCTCGTCCATCAGCCGGCGGACTTTGGGGTCGTCGTACCCCGTCCAGTTGAACAGGCCGTTGGGCCGGACGTAGTTGTCCGGGTAGGAGATCGGGTTGGCGAACTCGCTGTAGCCCACGGCGTAGACAAGGTCGACCTTCTTACGGCGCTCGGCGTTGTAGAAGAGGTCGGAGAATTCCGTCGGCTGGACCTGCCTGATCGTCATGGTGAGACCGATGTCCTTGGCGGCCGCCTGGACGAAGGTGAGGATCTGTAACGCGGTCTGGTCGCCGGCGGGCATCGCCGCCACGAACGCGCGGTTTGACGGGCCGGCCTCGGCGACGAGCGCCCGAGCCTTGTCCAGGTCGGGCTTGGCGGTGTCCTCCAGTTTCGCGTACGCCTCTTCGAAGATCTTCTGGGTGGGACCGGTTCCCCACATGCCCGGCGGGATCATGGTGTTCAGGGGTTCAGCGGCCGGACCGAACACGTTCGTGACCAGCGCGGTCTTGTCGATGGCCAGATCGAGCGCCTTCCTCACCTGGGCGTCGGCCATCGGGCCCGTCTTCTGCGCGGGAAGGAGCTCCACCATCTGGGTGCTCGGCCCGAGGTACAGCGTGCCCGACCCGGAGCCGGAGAGCACGGGATAGCTCGTGCTCGGCGGGCTGTACGTTCCGTCGACCTCTCCGGCGAGCAGCGCGCTCGTCAGCGTGCTCGAGTCGCTGATGAACGTGAAGACGACCTTCTTGGTCTTGGCCGCCCGGGTCTTGTCCCAGTAACGGTCGTTGCGGGTGAGCGTGATCTCCGCGCCGGGTGCCCACTTCTCCAGCGCGAAGGGGCCGGTGCACATCACGCCCCCTTTGGGCGTTCCGTAGGCGGCGCCCGCCTTCTCGACGTAGGACTTCTGGGAGATCAGACCCGCCGCTATGGCCATCGACTGCTCGAAGATCGCGCTCGGCCGCGAGAACCTGACGGTGACCTGCATCGGGCCTGTCTGTTTGATGGAGGTGACGGAGGCGTACGTCGACGACCAGAAGGAGCCGAGCTTCTTGTCTTTGGTGTGCCGTTCCAGGCTGTAGACGACGTCCTCCGGTGTGAGCGGGTCGCCGTCGGTGAACGTCACGCCCGGCCGCAGGTCGTAGACGAGCGTCCGGTCGTCGGGGCGGGTGACCTTCTCCGCCAGGCCGGGCTCGATCGAGAAGTCGGCGTTCATCCGCACCAGGCCCTCGCACAGGTTTCCTTCGACGGTGCTTCCGGGATAGTCGCCGGTCAGCGCGGGGTCGAGCGACGTCGGCTCCCCGTTGGGCAACGCCCACGTCAACTGCTCCAGTTGCCCGTCGCCCGGCGCCGTCGTGTACGTCACCGACTTCTCCAGATCCTTTCGCGAAACCTGCGCGGCCGGCTTGGCCGCGCATCCGGCGGCCAGTGACGACGCTGTCAGGCCGGCGGCGAGCGCGTAGAACGGGCGTCCGGTCGCGAACGCGGCGCGGTGTCGAGGATGGGTTCGGTCCCTCATTGGAGGGGCTCCTTCGTCTCGAATTCGGGGGGTGGGGGATGGCCGTTCGAGGCCGGCGGCTCACCGGCGGTCGTGCGGCGTCGCGGAGTCCACCCCGGACGCGGCACCGACGCGAGAAGCCGCCGCGTGTACGGATGAGCCGGCCGCTCGAGCACGTCCGCCACCGGCCCGCGCTCCACGATGCGGCCCGAGCGCATGACGACGACGTTGTCGCAGACCTGCTGGACGACGGCCAGATCGTGCGTGATGAACAGGTACGCGACACCGGTGGCCTCGCGGACGTCGGCGAGCACGTTGAGGACCTGGGCCTGGATCGACACGTCGAGCGCGGCGACGGCCTCGTCCAGGATCAGGACCTTCGGCTCCGCGGCTAGGGCGCGGGCGATGGCGACCCGCTGACGCTGTCCGCCGGACAGTGCGCGCGGCAGGGCGCCCGCCTGCCGCTCGTCGAGACCGACCTGATCGATCAGTTCGGCAACCCGGCGATCGCGCTCCCGCGCGTCCAAGCCGAAGTGCAGCGTGAGCACCTCGGCGATACAGTCGCGGACACGCTGGCGGGGATCCAGCGATGAATAGGGGTCCTGGAAGACGATCTGCACCTCACGCCCCCGCCGCCGGCGACGTGCGGCGCTCATGCGCCCGCGGCCCCGTTCCACCCCGTCGACGAGGACGGCGCCCGAAGTTGCGCGTTCGAGCCCCACGATGAGGCGGGCACAGGTGGTCTTGCCCGAGCCGGACTCGCCCACGACGGCCAGGGAACCGCCGAGCGCGAGGGTGAAGCTCTCGCGGTTCAGGGCCGTGAACTCGCCGTCGGGACAGTCCTCCGTGACGGCGACGGGGTACACCTTGCGCAGGTCGCGCACCTCGAGGACGGGGTGGCTCATCGGGCGCCTCCTTCCCCGACCGCAGCCTGGGATCCGGCCTCCCCGACGAAGTGGCAGGCGACCCGCCCTCCTGGGACGCGGGCGGGGGCGGGACGTTCCCGCCGGCACAGGTCGCGCACCATCGGGCAGCGGGTGGTGAACGCGCAGCCGGCGCCGACCTCGAACGCTGATATCGGCCGGCCCTCGATCGTCCGGAGGCGGGGCTCGCGTCGCCCGATCTCGGGGCGCGCGGCCAGGAGCCCCCTGGTGTAGGGGTGCGACGCGTCCGGAGTGAGCGCGCCGGCCAGCCGCTCCTCCACGATCGATCCGGCGTACATGACGGCGATCCGGTCGCAGACCGCGGCAGCGAGGTCGAGGTCGTGTGTGATGAAGAGCATGGCGAGGCCTCTCTCGCGGCGGAGCTCGTCGATGATCGCCACGACCTCCTCCTGTGTTGTGACGTCGAGGGCGGTCGTCGGCTCGTCGGCCAGGAGCAGGTCCGGCTCGGTGGCCAGCGCGGCGGCGATCATCACGCGCTGCAGGAGCCCGCCGGAGAGCTCGTGCGGGTGCTGACTCAGCCGTCGATCGACGTCGTCGACACCCACGGCGCGCATTAGCCGGGAGACCCGCTCCCGGGCCTGCGCGGCCGAGAGCCGCCCGTCGAGCCGCACGCCTTCCAGCAGGAAGTCCCCGATCCTCCGTACGGGGTTGATGTGTGCCCGGGGGTCCTGGAAGACCATGCCCACCCGTGTTGCCCGCCACCGGCGCAGCGCACGCCGGGGCATGCCGGGGATCGAGACGCCGTCGAACCGTATCTCGCCGGAGAGCCGCGCCCCCTCGGGGAGCAGCCGCATCACCGCCCGCGTCGTCATGGACTTTCCCGACCCGGACTCGCCGACCAGGGCGACCGCCTCGCCCGCCCGGACGTCGAGGGACACGTCGTGGATGACGGTCCGCATGTCCTTCTTCGCGGGGAGCTCCACGCGGAGCTGGTCGATCGACAGCAGGGCGCTCATCGGTTGTCTCCCAGGAACGTCCTGGACAACCCCTGGCCGAGCAGGTTGAAGGCCACAACGGCGACGACGATGGTGAGCCCGGCGGACAAGGACTGCTCCAGGTGGCCGGCGACGATCGACGGCTGGCCGTTCGCCACCATCAGTCCCCACTCGGGGGCGGGAGGCTGGGTGCCCAGGCCGAGGAAGGAGACGGCAGACAGGTCGAGCAGTGCGTACCCGAAGGCCACGGTCGCCTGCACGATCAGCAGCGGCAGCAGGTTGGGGACCAGATGCCGGGCACAGATCGCGGCAGCGCCGAACCCCTGCACCTCCAGCGCGGAGATGTAGGGAAGGTTGCGCTGGCGGATCGCGGCGGTTCGCAGCACCCGGGCGATGTAGGGGACGTAGGAGATCGACAGGGCGGCGGCCGGGGCCATCAGGCCGGGCCCGATGACCGCCACCGCGACGATCGCGAGAACGAGGCCGGGGAAGGCGAAGATCACGTCCAGGGCGCGCGAGACGAACGCGTCGAACCGTCCGCCGATCCAGGCGGCGGAGACGGCGACGAGGGTGCCGACGACGGCCGCGACGGCGACGACGATCGCCGGACCCAGGAGACTCGCCCGCGCGCCGTACAGCAGCCGGGACAGGATGTCCCGTCCCACGTCGTCCGTGCCCAGCGGATGCGCGCCGCCCGGCCCCTGGTAGACGGCGGACGGGTCGACCTGCGTCGGGTCGTACGGCGCGACGGCCGGCGCGAACACGGCGGCGAGGGTGAGCAGCGTCACGATGGCGCACGCCACGGCGGTGAGGGCGCCGAACCGGGAGGCCCGTGAGGTGATCTCGGGGGAGTCCGGCGCGGCGGCCAGTTGGAGGACGCTCATCCGGCCGTCCTCCTCGCGGCCCGCGGGTCGAGCAACGCGTTGGCAACGTCGACCAGCATGTTGACCACCACGAACGCGACGACGAGCACCAGTGAGATGGCCTGCACGATCGCGAGGTCCTGTTTGGCGGCACTCTGCACGAGAAGTGCCCCGACTCCGTTGATGCCGAACGCCTGCTCCGCCACCGCCGTGCCGGCGAAGAGTCCGGCGACGGTAAGGCCGCTGACGGTGAGGATCGGCCCCGACGCGTTGCGCAGGACATGGCGACGCAGGATCGACCGCTCCGGGACACCGCGACCGCGAGCGGTGTCGACGTGCTCCGAACGCAACTCTTCGCGTACGGCGGCCCGCGTCACCTGGGCGACGTAGGCGATCCATGAGAACGCCAGCGCGAAGGCGGGCAGGGTCAGATGCCACAACCGGTCGGCCAGGCCGCTTCCCGCGCCGAAGACGGGGAACCAGCCGAGTCCAGTGGCGAAGACCGCGACGAAGACGACGGCCATCACGAAGGTGGGCGCGCCCATCATCACCGTCGTGGCGACCGTGATGACGGCGCCGGCGTGCCTCTCCTTCCAGCCCGCGAGCAGGCCGAGCCCCACTCCGGCGACGATGATCACAATCGCCGCGTACGCGACGAGGAGCAGCGTGGTCAGCGCTCGGGCGGTGATGAGGTCGCCGACCGGGCTGCGGTAGACGAGTGACGTCCCGAAGTCACCGCGAACTGCCCCGCCGAGCCATCGGAGATAGCTCTGCCAGAACGGTTCGTCGAGGTGGAACTGGCTGCGTATCGCAGCCAGCGCCTCGGGATTCGGCTTGCTTCCCCCGACGAGCAACGACGCCGGATCGCCGGGTACGACGAACATGGCGCCGTAGATGACCACGCTGGCCACGACCAGTGTGGTGACAAGTGCGGTGAGTCGCCCCACTAATGATCGTGTGCGCGACGCTGCCCTGGAAGTGATGACGACACTCCCCTCTGTGCAGGTGAAATCGCGCGGGCCGGACACCGGCGCGGATCTCACGGAAGACGACGGGGCGGGTAGATGCAACGCTGTTGTATGACAGTGTTGTATGACGTTGTTGCAGGAAGCTATATGCTCTGCGAGACGGGCGTCAAGAACCGGTTTCCCGCGAAATCCCGGGGTCGTTTCCCCCGCGCAGGCGGGCGCCGTCGTCACGCGCGACAGCCGGAGAAGTCAGCAGCAGCGAAGGATTCGTGGTCAGCCAATGCCGATCGAGATCGACATCACCGAGCGTCTGGAGCAGATCGCCGAGGCCACGCTGCGCGTAGCCGAGCGCGAGGGGCCCGGGGCGATCACCATCCGGGCGGTCGCGGCCGAGCTCGGGGGCTCGACCGCCGTGGTCACCAACTACCTTGCGACCCGCTCCGACCTTCTGGTCAACGCCATCCGCCACGCCCAACGCGGATGGCGGGAGGACCTGGACAGCCACGTCAACCCGCACGAGGGGGCGCAGCGCCTGCGCGCGTACATGGCCTGGTCGTCGGGCACCGTCGGCCACGACCGCGCGGTGCGGCAGATATGGCTCGACGTCGCCGCCAAGGCCGAGTCGGGCAGTGCGGCGTTCGAACTGCTCCGCCAAGATGCCGTGGAGCATCACCGGATGCTGCGCGCTGCCGTGGCCGAGGCGGGCGTGCCCGACGCCGACCTCGCGGCGGACGTTCTCTACCTGATGCTTCGCGGCTTCTACTTCGCCAGCACCGAGGACCCCGAACGGTGGACGGATGAGCGGGTCGGCACGGCCATCTCCCGGTTGACCGATCTGTTCATCGCCGGACTGGGAACGCGTATGGACGGCGCGGGCGAGACCCCCGCCAAGGCGGACGGAGCATCGGAGCGGTAACCGGACACCGCACGGCGGAACGCAGCCGCCCTCCCGGAACCGGTTCCGGAACTCGCGGGTGACACGCCGGGCGAGCTGCGCGTGGCGCGGGCGGTGCAGGGTGGGCTGAGAGTGCCACGCCGCCCTGCGGCGATCTCCGGAACGTAAAAGACGATCACCCAAAACACCAACAAATGCGGTGGCAGATGTGCCGATTCGGTTGAATTCGTCCCATAGTGTGGGGTCCTCCCTTGATAGACGACGGAGGAGCCGGCATGGAAATCAAGCCACAGGCAGTTGTCATTCCCAAGGAGACCGACCAGCTCGAGCAGGGGAAATACGGCCCTGTCTTTCCGAGGACCCCGGCGTGTTATGGGTTCACCATCATCGCGAAAGTGAAGCCCGGCCGGGCCGACGCGATCCGCAAATACGGCTACACGCTCGCCAAGGCGTTGGAGGGCGATCCGTACCTTCTCGCGCCGCTCAAGCTGCACTATCTGCGCTGGGTGCTCTTCGACGACGACACCCGCTTCATGTACCAGGGCATCTTCGACACCGACTTCGACAAATACACCGAAGACGCCATCGCGCTGTTCACCAAGTCGGGCGTGAGCACGGCTTTCGAGAACCTCGAGGGATTTCCCGAGGACTGGAGAACCAATCCCGAGGCGTTCATCAGATTCGTTCGCGCGCACCACTGCCCGAGCTTCATCGAGTACGGGGAATACCCGTACGTCACCGCCGACGAAGTCAAAAAGGCGCTGCGGATCAAGAGCGCTCTGTCGGAGATGCTCGACCAGCTGCAGTGATATTCGACCCCGCCGCCCACATACCCCTGTAGATCGGAGACGTGATGAGTGAGTTCAGGACCGCCCGTACCTACAACCAGAACCATGTGCCGCGCGATTACACCCCCGGACGCCGACGCGTGAGCATCTACGTCGCGTGGAGCTACCCGGCCGAGGCCGGCCGGAACCCGGCAGAGCTCGACAACCGGTTCTCCACCATGACCGAGGTCCGGCGCGTGGCCTGGCCCGCGTACGAGGACCCGAAGTGGTCCGACCCGATGCAGTTCCAGCAGGGCATCGCCGGGACGCTGGAGCTGTTCTTCTGGGCCTGGGTGCCGTTCCAGCAGTTCGTCGAGGAGACCACCGGACACCCGGTGCCCGTGTACCAGCGGATCGATCAGGCCGGCTTCCGGACTCCGCTGGATGAGCGGGTGCTGGCGGACACCGACACCCTGTTCGTGTTCGGGCTGGACCACATGATCACCGGACAGGAGGCCGCGCCCGAGGAGATCGAGGCGCTGCGGCAGTTCGTCGACCGGGAGGGAACCTGCCTGGTCCTGGGGCCGCACCACGACGTCGGGGCCTCCGACGACCTCGCCGTACGCGATATGGAGTACCACCATCACGGCGACCTCCTGGTCCCCCGCCAGCAGCGGTTCGGCGAGTACACCCGCTCCTTGATGCGGGGGCTCGGAGTGCCGGTGGAGAACCGCTACGGGCTGCGTCCCGCGGCACAGGGACCGGGCAAGATCGCTCCGCTGTCCATCGCGAGGGATCTGGACACCAAGGGGTGGCTGGAAGGGGTGACGACCTTCAACTTCCACCTGCACCTGCCGCACTACGCCGTGACGACGGACGACCCGGACGCCGTCCACGTGCTGGGCAGGCAGCCGATCGACCTGTCCAAGCCGCACCCGTTCACGGAGGCCGGCAACACCGAGTTCAACATGTTCCTGTGGATGCCCCCGACCGGCGCGCGGGGCGGCGACATAGTCCTGGCGGACTCCACGATCTTCAGCTCGCTGTTCGGCGGCGACGAGAGCCTGCGCAACTTCTGGAGAAACATCGTCTCGTCCAAGTAGTGCCGCGGGGAGGAGGTTATCCGTGACCGAACAAACACATGCCGCGCTCGAACTCGACGACATCCAGCGCGGGGTTCTCAGCCCTCGGCCGACCCCGTACGCGGCGACATACATCCTGTTCCGCATCGACGACCGCGCGCAGGGGCGGGAGCTGATGCGGCGCATGAGCGAGGTGGTGACCGCGGCCACCGACTCGATGAGTCCCCTGGGCGAGACCTGGGTGAGCATCGCGCTCACCTGCCCCGGCCTCAGAGCGCTGGGCGTGCCGCAGGAGTCCTTGGACACGTTCGCCTGGGAGTTCCGGCAGGGAATGGCCGCACGGGCCACCGCGCTGGGCGACGCCGGCGAGAGCGGCCCCGCGAACTGGGAACCGCCGCTGGGCACGCCCGACGTCCACGTGGTGCTGGTGGCGCTCGCGCCCGACGGCGCCCAGCTCGAAGCGGCGGTCGATCGCGCCCGCCCGGCGTTCCGGAACCTGCCCGGTGTGGTCCCGATCTGGCGGCAGGACTGCTACGCGCTGCCGACCGAGACCGAGCCCTTCGGCTACCGTGACGGCATCAGCCACCCGGCCGTCGAAGGCAGCGGAATCGCCGGGTCGAACCCCTTGGAAGCGCCGCTCAAGGCCGGAGAGTTCGTGCTGGGCTACCGCGACGAGCTCGGCGGCGTCCAGGCCCCGCAGCCTGAGGTGCTGGGACGCAACGGCGCCTACGTGGCCTTCCGCAAACTCCACCAACGTGTCGCCGCGTTCCGGCGCTATCTGAAGGACAACTCCACCGGTCCCGACGACGAGGAACTGCTCGCGGCCAAGATCATGGGACGCTGGCGCAGCGGCGCTCCGCTGGCGCTCAGCCCGCTGCGTGACGATCCCGCCCTCGGCGCCGATCCACGCCGCAACAACCGTTTCCTCTACGAGCGGGACGATCCGGCGGGATTCACGACCCCTCCCGGCTGCCACATCCGCCGGGCCAACCCTCGGGACGCCGCGGTCGCGGGGGCGCCGCGGCTGCACCGGATGATCAGGCGCGGCACCGTGTACGGCCCTCCGCTGCCCGAGGGGGTCCTGGAGGACGACGGGGCCGACCGCGGGCTGATGTTCACCTTCATCGGAGCACACCTCGGGCGGCAGTTCGAGTTCGTCCAGTCCCAATGGATGAATGACGGCGTCTTCTTCGGCGCCGGGGACGCCAGAGACCCGGTAGTCGGGGCCGGCGACGGCGCCGGTGAGTTCACGATCCCCCGGCGGCCGGTACGACGGCGGCTGCGCGCGCTGCCGCGGTTCGTCGTCGCACGCGGCGGCGAGTACTGCTTCATGCCCGGGCTGAGCGCCCTGCGCTGGCTCGGTGATCTCGAAGACTGACGCGCGGCGGCGGACGCCGCCCGGACACGGCCGCCATCGGGGGACAGGGGCTCATGGATACGCTGCATCTGCTGTTCAACGCGGTCACCGTGATCTTCATCGCGACCACCATGTTCGCCGCCGGTCTCGGAGCCACGCTGCCGGAGTTGCGTGCCGTCCTGGCGAATCCGCCGCTGCTTCTACTGGCGCTGGCGGCCAACCTGGTGGCCGTCCCGCTGCTCGGCTGGGGCGTCGCCGCGCTGTTCGGCCTTCCCAGGGCGCCCTTGACAGCGCTGGTTCTGGTCGCGTCGTCACCGGGTGGACCGTTGGGGGCGAAACTGGGCATGGTGCAGAAGGGGGACGTGGTCGCGGGCGCGGCGACGCAGGTGCTGCTCGCCGCCGCCGGAAGCATCACCTTCGGGCCGACGGCCAGCGGCATCCTCGCCGCAGCCGCGGGGGGCGGGGGTATCTCTCTCGACGTGGCCGCGCTGGTGCGGACCGTGGCCATTCTGCAGCTCGTCCCCTTCGCCGTCGGACTGGTACTGCGCCACTACGCGCCGCCCACCGCGCGATCGTGGCATCCCGTCGCCGCCAAGGTCTCGAACGTGACGTTCCTGATCATGTTGGCGGGCATGCTCCTGGGCAGCTGGCACGACATCGTCGCGCTGCTCGGCTCGCGAACCCTGCTCGCGGGGTTCGTCCTGGCCGTCTGCGCGTTCATCGCCGGCACGGTGCTGGCCACCGGATCGCCGACGCGCCGCACCACTATGGGAAGCGTCGCGGCGGTGCGTAACGCGGGGCCCGCGCTGGCCGCCGTCGGCATCTCCTTCGGCAATGAGCCGGCCGTCCTGGGAGCGCTTGCCGCGGTGCTGCTCAGCGGCCTGGCGGCGGCCATACTGATCGCCGCGGTGCTCAGCCGCAGACGGAGCGGTGGCACCGCCTGAAGATGGCTCGGCGGCTCGGGGCGGCGCGGCTTCGCAGTTTAGATCCAGCCCTCGAGGCCGGCCATGAAGTCCTCGAAGAGGTGGCGGTGGATCGTGTGCTCGGCGCCCTTAACCACGCGCGTCTCGAAGCCCTTCGCGGCGAGGGCCTCGGCGAACTCGGGGGAGACCAGATCGCTCGGGTCGGCCAGCTGGACCAGCGACGGGACCACCGGCTCGGGCGTGAAGTCCGTCCCGGTGAACGAGCTCAGCGCCACCGCGGTCGCCGGGTCCCACTTGGCCAGCATCTCGATCTCCAGCGCGCATTCCTCGGCGGACCAGCCGGGATGGAACTGCCCCACCGTCTCCACGGTCTGGTCCTTGAAGGCGGCCATCATCGCGCCCAGATCCACGCCCTCGCTCTCGGGCAGGCGGAACCCCGGGTCGGAGTAGACCGCCCGGCCGGGCATGAGCCGCTCGATCGCGACCGCCAGGGTGAGGCCGCCGAGCGAGTGGCCGATGGCCAGGTCGGGGTTCGCCGGAACCGACTCCAGCACGCTCTGCGCGTACAGCTCCGGGGTGTACTCCAGCGCGCGCGAGCTGTCGCCGTGGCCGGGCAGGTCCACCGCGACGACCCGGTAGCCGCGTTCGGCCAGCGCCGGGCCGACCCGCCACCAGCAGCGGGAGTCGGCCATGATGCCGTGGATCAGCACGGCGACCCGGTCACCGGAGCCCCATTCGCGGGTGTGCAACATCGGTTACCTCACAAACATGATCGGCGAATTGCGACCGCGCCGACGGGATGGCGCCCCCGCAGGTCGATCCCCGACAGCCGGTCGCTTATACGTATAAGCATTGCTAGCACTGTCTGCGCGCGGGGGCAAGGGCGGGGCGCGGGTCGACGTCCGCTCGCCGTAATCCAGAATGGTGTCGATGTCCGCCAAGCCGCCCACCAGTCTCGACGTCGCCCGCGAGGCGGGCGTCTCTCAGGCGACGGTGTCGTACGTCCTGAACAATCGCTCGGACATGCGCATCAGCGACGAGACGCGGTCCCGCGTCCGGGAGGCCGCCGACCGGCTCGGGTACGTGCCGCACGCCGGAGCCCGGACACTGCGCACCGGGCACAGCGGGCTGGTGCTGGTGCCGCTGGTCGACATTCCCTACGGCCCGCTCGCCGTCGGCCTGATGGAGGGGTTGGATCGCGAGCTCAGCCGGCTCGGATACACCATGATCCAGTACGGCGCACGCCGCCTGAAAGGCGTGGCCGCCGCCCGCGCCTGGGCCGGGCTGCGCCCGGTCGCGGTCCTCGCCCCGGCCGACCGGCTGACCCGCCAGGCCGTGAACGTGCTGCGTGCCGCGGGGGTCAAGGCGGTGATCGGCATCGGCGGTGTGGCCAGGTCCGCCGAGATGGTCTCCACCATGACCATGGATCACGAGGCGATCGGGGCCACCGCCGCCGACCATCTCCTCGCCCGCGGCAGCCGCACTCTGGCCGCCGTCGTCCCGGCCGAGGACGGCCTGCGCGACATGGGCGTGCTCCGGGCGGCGGGCGTGCGCCGGGTGGCCGCCGCGCACGGCGTGCCGTACACCCAGGTGGGCCTGGCCTTCTCCGAGGCCGCGGCCGCCGCGGCGCTGGACGCCTGGCGGGGCGCGGGCGGCGTCGGGCAGGCACGGGCCAAGCACGGCGTGTTCGCCTACAACGACGACTACGCGATGCTGCTGATGGCGGTGCTCGCCGACAACGGGGTCTCCGTGCCCGGTGACGTGGCGGTCGTGGGGTGCGACGACCTGCCGTTGGCGCGACTGCTGCGCCCCCGGTTGACCACCGTCCGTCTCGACGTCACCACCGCTCCGGCCGTGCTCGCCCAGACCGTGGAGGAGATCGTCAAGAACGGCGAGACCACGCGGCGCCCGCTCGCCCTGTGGAGCCACACCCTGGTCGAGCGCGACTCCACCTGAGATCACGCCGCCGGGGACGGGGCGGGCCGTCAGTGAGTGGACAGCACGCCGAGTGCCACGACTCCGGCGGGAGAACCTCGCTGTGTCTCCTAAAGGGTCAGGGCCGTGGTGAGGCGGATGTCGTCGAGCGAATGCCCGGTCTGGAGCACGTAGTCCCCGGATACCAGGCGCCACCCGTCCGGGCTCCAAACCTCGGCCGCGCGGCGCGGGATCTCCACGGACACTTCGGCGGTCTCGCCGGGGCCGGCCTCGGCGACGACGAACCCGGCCAGCCAGCGTGCGGGCCGGGACTCGTCGGGCGTCGCCTGCGCGAGGTAGACCTGCACCACCTCGCGGCCGGGGCGGTCGCCGGTGTTGCGCACCCGGACGGTGAGCGTCGCGTCGGCGTACTCGGCGGATTCGTAGTGCCAGGTCGTGTATCCGAGGCCCGCTCCGAACTCGAAGGCGGGAGCCCTGCCGGACCGCTCCCAGGCGCGGTAGCCGACGAAGACGCCCTCCTCATAGCGCAGCATGCCGTCGACGGGGGTGACGTCGATGACCGGGCAGTCGGCCAGCACCGCGGGCCAGGTGGTCGGCAGGCGGCCGCCCGGCTCGGTGCGGCCGAGCAGCACGTCGGCCAGCGGGTGGCCGCCCTCCTGCCCGGGAAACCAGGTGAGCAGGACGGCCGCGACCTCGTCCCGCCACGGCATCTCCACCGGTGAGCCGGCGTTGACCACGACGACCGTCCGCGGGTTGGCGGCGGCCACCCGGGACACCAGCTCGTCCTGGCGGCCGGGCAGCTTCAGCGATGTGCGGTCGAAGCCCTCGCTCTCCACCTCCTTCGTCGTCGCCACGACGACCACGGCGACGTCCGCCGCCGCGGCGGCCCGTACGGCCTCCTCGATCAGCTCGTCCGGGCCGAGCGACGGTTCCCGGTGACCGAGGGTGGCGCCGACGAAGGGGAACGACAGCAGCTCGGACCGAGGCACCGGGTGTTCGAGGCGGACGTCCACCGGCTCGCCGGCGGCCAGCTCCACGTCGACGACCGTGCGTGGCGGCGCCATGAACACCGCGACCGGGTCGGCGCCTTCCGGGGCCATCGTCTCGTCGAAACGGGTCCGCCCCCCGACGATGAGCCGGAAGCGGCCGACCCCCTCGATCGAGAACCGGTGGACGCCTCCGAACTCGGGAGTGAACGTGCCGGTGATCTCGACGCCGCGCAGCTCCGCGAAGGCGACGCCGTCCGGCATCTCGCCGAGCCACTGGATCACCCCTTCGGGCAGCGGGACGTCACCCAGCACCCGCCCGTCCTCACCCCGGCACACCGCGCGCAGCGGGAACCGCGCCGGATTGAGCCGGTCGCTCGGGTCGGCGCCGCGGGCGTACGCCATCGGGACTCCCGCGGAGACGAGCCCCTCGTACGGCGACACGATATGGGAGGGGAAGACCTGGGCGCTGCCGCCGCCCATCACGCGGGCCTCCTTCGCCGCTCCTCCGATGAGGACCACGCTCGTGTCCGGGCCGAACGGCAGCACGCCGTCGTTGCGCAGCAGGGTGAATGACGCCGCCGCGACCTCGCGGGCCAGCACCTCCCCGTCGACGGCCGGGAGGGGGTCGGTTCGGGGCGCGCCCTCCAGGGCGCCCACCCGGCGGGCCAGGGTGAGCACCCGGCGCGCATGCTCGTCCACGACCTCCTCGTCCAGCTCGCCGGCCCGTACGGCCGCCGCGAGCGCCGGGCCGTACACGGTGATGGGGCCGGGCATGGCGATGTCGAGCCCGCCGAGCGCGGCGCGGACTGTGTCGCGGGCGGCGGTCCAGTCGGAGACGATGACGCCGTCGAACCCCCACTCGCCGCGCAGGACTCTGTTCTGCAGCTCGTCGTGTTCCGTCATGGTGGGGCCGTTGACGCTGTTGTAGGCCGCCATGACGCCGAACGGACCCGCCTTCTTCACCACGAGCTCGAAGGGCGCCAGGTAGAGCTCGCGCAGGGCGCGTTCGCCGATCAGGACGTTGGCGGTCATCCTCTCGGTCTCGGAGTCGTTGGCCACGAAGTGCTTGACCGTGGCGGCGACGCCGCCCTCCTGCACTCCGGTGACGTACGCGGCGGCGATCTCGCCGGTCAGCACCGGATCCTCGGAGTAGCACTCGAAGTGGCGCCCGCCGAGGGGCGAGCGATGCAGGTTGACGGTCGGCGCCAGTAGCACGTGCACGCCCTTTCGGCGGGCTTCCTGGGCGAGCAGGTTGCCGACGCGGCGGGCCAGCCGCACATCCCAGGTCGCGGCGAGGGCGGTCGGGCTCGGTAGGGCGATGGACGGGTCGTCGGCCGTCCATTGGGTTCCCCGGACGCCGATCGGTCCGTCCGACATGACGATCTGCTCCAGGCCGACGCCGGGCGCCGCGGGTAGGCGCCACATGTCCTGTCCGGCCAGAATGCGCGCCTTGGTGTCGAGGTCGAGTTTGCTCAGCGCCTGTTCGACGATGTCGTCGTGCTCGGTTGCCGACACGGTCAGCGAACCCCCTCGATATGAGTGACCAGAACTGTGTCCACGATCACGTCGATCTCCCTGGACCTTGCCGTGACCCGCTTCCTCCGGAGTATGCCCATGACTACCGAATAGTCGGTAGGTTGCGATATGTAATCGTTATGTCCACTGATCGCGTTAGGCTCGGCGCGACGAGAGGAGTTGACGCATGGTGCGGCGCCGAGGATCACGTGAGAGCCGGCGGGAGGAGATCCTGCTGGCCGCGCTCGACGTGTTCGCCGAACGCGGCTACACGGGGGCGTCGATCGCGTCGATCGCCGAACGGGTGGGCCTCAGCCAGCAGGGTGTGCTGCATTACTTCCCCAGCAAGGACCGGCTGCTCGCCGAGGTTCTGCGGCTGCGCGACGAGCGCAACCTGGACGTGCTCGTGCTGCCCGGTGAGGGAGGAGCGATCACGCTGGACACCGTGGCCGCACTGGTCGAGTACAACGCGCAGCGCCGTGGCATCGTGCAGTCCTTCACCGTGCTCTCCGCGGAGAGCGTGATCGAGGACCACCCGGCCAGGGACTTCTTCAAGGAGCGCTACGGAACCTCCCGCGCCTGGATGGCCGAGGTGATCCGCGCCGAACTCGGCGACGAGCTGCCCGCCGGCCTCACGCCCGAGCAGGCCGCGCCGCTGATGTTCGCGGTGATGGACGGACTCCAGCTCCAGTGGCTGCTCGCCCCCGATGAGATCGACATGCCGGGGCTGTTCCGCGCCTTCCTCTCCCTTCTGAGAGCCCGCCAATCGGTCTCCGGATAGCACTCCATGCGGCTTGTGCTCGCCGCGAGGGCCACCGCCCGCGCGGCGGCGACCGATGCGGCGAGCGCAGCGTCAGACACTTCGCTCTCCTCGGCGGAGATGGTCTGGGGCCGACGACGAAGCGACGCGGCGTCGCCACGGTCGTCGCCCCGATCCCGACAGTACGGCTCAGCGGACCGACCTGACGGGGAGCGCGGTCAGCGCCCCTACGATCGCCACCACGGCGGACGCGATGAAAAGCGTCGGGTAGCCCCCCAGGCCGATGAAGAGCGCGGCGGCGAGCGGCGCGATCATCTGCGGCCCGGCATTGGCGACATTGAGCACCCCCAGGTCCCTGGCGGCGCTCTCCGGGTTGGGCAGGACGAGGGTGACCAGGGCGGTGTCGACGGCGTAGTAGGCGCCGAAGCTCACCCCGTTGACGGCCATGAAGATCATCATTCCGGTCCAGGTGGGCGACAGCAGCAGGATCAGCGTGGCCAGCCCGGTGACCGCGCTGGAGATGAACACGAACATCCGATAGCGCTGCAGCTTGTCGGCCAGCGGCCCGCCGATCAGGGTGGCGATGACGGACGCGATCGTGTTGACCATGGTCAGGGTCGCCACGCCTCCGACGGCTGTCACGCCCGGGGGGAGCGGGATGTAGTCCTGGAGGATGTAGAGCTGGAACATCAGCACCATGAAATAGCTGAGGTTCATTAGCGCGCGGCCGACGAACACCCACATGAAGTCGCGGTGCTTCAGGGCGGACACGAAGTCCGCCAGCGCGGCGAGCGGCTTCCTGCGCTCCCTGACCACGACCTCGTACTCCCCGGGACGGGGATCCCGGCTGAAGAGCACCAGGAGTACCGCCGCCGCGACGACGCCCCCGCCCAGCAGCAGGTAGCCCGCGACCGAGCCGATGTACGTGGCCGCGACCTGGGTGCCGACGATGGCCGCGATCGAGGTGGCGATGCCGGCGACGGCCGAGGCGGTGCCACGCAGTTCCCTGGGCACGCGGTCGGGGACGATGGCCGTGAGCGCGGCCTGGAAGAGGTTCATCATGGCCTGGGCGATCGACCAGGCGACCAGGATCACGACGATGCTGCCGGCCGTGCCGAGGAACCACAGCGCGGCGAAGGCGCCCAGAGCGCCGCCCAGCAGCCAGGGGTTGCGGCGGCCGAACCGGGAGCGCGTGCGGTCGGAGAGCGCGCCGCCGATCGGGTTGAACAGGGTGGCGAAGATCGCGCTGACCGCGGCGACGATGCCGGCGTTGGACACCTTGCTGACGGGGTCGGCGGCCTCGACGGCGGTCTGCACGAGCGGGCCGCCCACCCCGAAGTAGACGGCGAACATCGCGGTGTTGGCGAGGAACAGGAGCCCGAAGAGGCCGGCCTGGCGGGTCCCCGGGCGAGAGGTCCTGACGGTCATGATGCTCCAAGGGGAGTGATCGGCATCAGTGATTGCGACGTGGTCAAAAGACGGGAGACGTGCTTCGCGCAGCGGCCCGCCTCGTGCGGGAGCCGTACCGGGGACTGGCGGGGTCGGAAGAAACGCAGGCGAGCGGCCGATCCGAAGCGGTTCTCCGAGATCAGCGCAGACCCGCCAGACGGGCGGCGGTCGCGGCGTAGGTCGCCGGGCCGGCCGTCCAGTCGGCGTCGATCGGGGTGATGCTGACCTGGCCCTGGGTGAGGGCGGCGAGATCGCTCCTCGCCTCGCCCTCGGTCTCCGCGTAGGAGACCTTCATCGTGTAGGTGTCACCGCCACCCGCCTTGTAGGCCACGCCGAACAGCTCCTCGCGGGTCTGCCGGGTGAACGCGATGCCGGTGGGCGAAGCCAGACCGGGACGCGTCGGATAGTTGACGTTGAGACCGGCGTGCTCGGGCAGCAGGCGACCGCCGCGCGCCGTGTGCTGAAGCCGCGCCACCAGCCTGGCGATGAAGTCCGCGGTGGCCGGCATGTTGGCGATCGTGTTCTGGGTGTTCACGAAGTCGAACTCGGTGCTCACCGCGATGGCCGGCACGCTGAGGTCGATCGCGGTGACCGCCGCTCCGACGGTGCCGGAGTTGTTGACGATGCCGCCGATGTTCTGCCCGAAGTTGGTGCCGGAGACGACCAGGTCGACCTTGCCGCCCGCGAGGACGTGGCCGAGGCCGAACAGGACCGAGTCGGCCGGGGTCCCGTCCACGGCCCAGATCTTGTCGGACACCTTCTTGGCGGTGATCTGATGGCCGTCCTCGACGGTCCGCTTGGCGCTCGCGCCGCTCTGGTTGGCGGCCGGGGCCACGATGGTGACGTTGTGTCCCGCGGCGGTGAGCGTGTCGAAGACGGCCTTGATACCCGGAGCGCTGTAGCCGTCATCGTTGCTGAGCAGGATGGTCAGCGGCCTGGCGGGCTCAGAACGCGGGGCGGAGGCGACGGCGGAGGCGGTCGGGAAGGCGGCCGTGGTCACGGCTATCGCGGCCAGGAAAGCGGCGCGTCGGCGGCTCGGTTTCATGGGGGGCTCCGAATCTCGCGAGGGGATATCGCTGACCAGGAGCATGAGTTATCAGACCGAGTACTCGGTAGATCTTGTTATCAGTTTGTTGCATACAACGCGTCGGGTCGTGACCATCCGCGCGGTGTCCATTGCAAGTTGCCGGCCCTTCAGGCTCACGGCGCCTGGAAGAACAACGGCAAGCTGTGACGAACCGGCCGGCCCGCCCGGCGGCGGGCCGGCCCGGTGCCGTTGCGCCGCATCGGGGTGCAAATCCGGTGGACGTCTATCCGTTATTCATTCCACGGTGAGACCAAATGGCACCCCACGCAAGAAGAATGAGACCTAGCGCGATTCCAGTGAATACCGGCGGCCCCGTATTCTTGGCGCCCGCCACGAAAGGGATGGCGGCGGTTACCGCCCATGTCACCGCTATCGCAAATGCGAATGGAGCGAACTTTGCATGCACATCCTGCCACGCCTCGTCACTTGCCATCGACTTTTGCGTACGCACACCGAAGGCGCCATTTCTGCGAAGTCGCCGCAATCGCCCCAGCAGGCCCAGAGCCAACGCTCCGAGGGAAGCTCCACCGAACATGAACGCAACGACAAGTTGCTCCGTGGCCGGATCGATATCTGCCATCATTTCCTCGATTCGCCGGAGGCGGACGTTGCCAAGCCCGTTCCCACCTCAAGGCCGGCTGGCGCCGGTCGCGGCCTACCTGAAGCACGTTTCTCAGTATGAACGCGCCTCCGACTTCACGTGGAAAAAGACAGCACGGCTTACGCCGGCCCGGGACGGGCGCGCGTCATGAGTGGGCGACCTGGGTGAGCCGGACCAGCTCGCTCATGGTGTCGAAGGGCAGGAGCCGGGGCAGGCCGTGGCTCATCAGGACGGCGCCATGGTGCAGCGCCCCGGTCTCCTCGTCGCGGTAGAGCCCGTCCGGATCGAGTGCTTTGAGCAGCACCGGGGAGGTGGTGCGGCGCAGGGCGGTGGGCTGCCAGACGAACACCACGGTCTCCGGGCCGCGCGTGTACTGCACCGCGCAGTCCCCGAGGCGATGCATCCGGCCGCCGTGCACGATCGGGCGGATCCGCTTGTACTGCTCCGTGAGCATCGCCGCCCAGCGCAGGTCGTCTTCGCTCCAGGTGAGCAGGTCACCGCCGATGCCGAGCGCCCCCGCCATCGCGACGTGGAAGCGGTAGCGGACGGGAGACAGGCGGGCGCTGATCCGGTTCGGGCTGTCGGTGACCCAGGCCCCCATCGTGCAGGCGGGATAGATCTGCGTGTACCCGTGCTGGATGGCGACCCGCTGCAGGGCGTCGGTGTTGTCCGAGGTCCAGATCTGGTCCGTACGGGCCAGCATCCCGAGGTCCGCCCGGCCGCCGCCGCTCGCGCACCCCTCGATGAGCAGGTCCGGGTGGTCGGCGCGCAGCCGGTCCATGACGGCGTACACGTTGCGGATGTACGGGATCCAGACGTCGTCCCCGGCCTCGGTGAAGGGACGGTTCATGTCCCACTTCAGGAAGGAGATGTCGTTCCTGGTCAGCAGGTCGTCCAGCCAGCCGTGCGCCCACTCGGCGACGTCGGAGCGGGAGAAGTCGAGCAGGAGCTGTTCGCGCATCTCCGTCCGCGCGCGGTTCGGTTGGTGCAGCACCCACTCCGGATGCGCGCGGTGGAGGTCGCTGTCGGGGTTGACCGACTCGGGCTCCACCCAGATGCCGAACCTCATGCCGAGCCGCTTCACGTGATCGATCAGGGGCGTGAGACCGTTCGGGAAGCGGTCCGGGTTGGGCCACCAGTCGCCCAGCCCCGCGTGCTCGCCGGTCCGCCCGCCGAACCACGCGTCGTCCATCACGAACAGTTCGACGCCGACGCCCGCCGCCCGCTCCGCGAGCTCCATCTGCTGCGTCTCGGAGATGTCGAACTCTGTCGCCTCCCACGAGTTGTAGATCACCGGGCGGACGCGGTCGGGTGCGGGCAGGACATGGCGGCGGATGTGGTCGTGCCAGCGGCGGCTGGTGCCTCCGAAGCCGTCCGGCGCGTACATGCCGGTGAAGACCGGTGTCTCGAGCTCCTCGCCCGGCCCGAGCCGCCAGGTCAGCCCCTCGTGGCCGAACCCGCCGGTCCAGCCGGCGCGGCCGTCCTGGTCGCGGTCGAGGGTCATCCGCCAGCTCCCGCTCCAGGCGAGCGCGGCGCTCCACACCTCGCCGTGGTCCTCGGCCGCGTCGCCCGCGTCGATCATCAGCCACGGGTTCACCTGGTGACCGCTGTGCCCGCGTCTGCTGGTCAGCACGGTCTCAGCCTCGGGGACGGGCCCGCGCCTGAGCTGGAACTCCCGCCCCCAGTCGCCGACGACGTGGGTCATCCGGTAGTCCTCACGCGGCGGCGCCGTCCACGCCGCCGAGTCGCAGCGCAGGATGGTGATCGGCTCGGTGCCGGCGTTGCGCAGGCGGGTCCAGCGTTCGACCGCGTCGCTGCCGGGCCGTACCCGGTAGTGCAACGTGATCTCCAGCGGGTAGTGCCGGTCGGCCATCCGGATCGCGAGCTGCCCGCCGCCCGGCTCTCCGTGGATGTCGTGTCCGAGGTGGCGCCACTCCACTCCGCGTACGGCGTCGCCGTACCTGATCTGGAGCGACGCCGCGCCGAACCGCTCGCCGCCCTCCGCCGGAAGCTCCTCGCGGTCCGGCGGCAGGGTGCGCGCCTGCTCGATCGTGAGCGGCCGGCCCCAGTGGGCGTTGTACGGGGCGTCGTCGGGGCCGAGCCGTACGGCGTAGCTGCTCGACGGCGTGGACAGCAGCCACAGCCGCGCTGCTGCGTCGTAGATCATCGTGGTTCTCCTGTGGTGGGGCGGTCAGACGCCGGTCCGCAGCCACACCGCGGTGTCGGCGGGAAGCAGGTCGCCGTCGAGCGGTCCGCTGGCGAGCAGCACCTCGTTGTGCGCGGGCAACGTGATCGGTTCCGCGCCGAGGTTGGCGACGAGGACGAAGCCCGGCTCACGCCCGAACGCGAGCACGTTGGGGCCGAGGTCCAACCAGATCATGTCGCCGTCGCCGAGGGCGGGATGGCGGCGGCGTTCCGTCAGCGCGGCCCGGTAGAGGGCGAGGATCGAGCCCGGGTCGGCCCGCTGGCGTTCGACCGCCAGCTCCGCCCAGTCGCCCGGCTGCGGCAGCCAGGTCCGGACCGGCCGGTCGGCGAAGCCGTAGGGCGCGGCGGCGCCGGACCAGGGGAGCGGCACGCGGCAGCCGTCCCTGCCCATGAAAGTCCGGGCCGTGCGCTCGAACATCGGATCCTGGCGCTCGTCGTCCGGGATGGCCAGATGCTCGGGCAGGCCCAGCTCGTCGCCCTGGTAGATGTAGGCGGCGCCCGGCAGCGCGAGCAGCAGCAGCGCCGCCGCGCGGGCCCGGCGGGTCCCCAGCTCGCGGTCCACGTCGATCCGGCCGAGCAGCACGTCCGGGGTGGGGTTGCGGACGAGGGCCTGGTCGACGCCGTACCGGGTCACCATGCGGGGCACGTCGTGGTTGCCGAGCACCCACGGGACCGAACCGCCGGTCTCGACGGCGAGCCGGTGGGAGTCCTCGATGACCGCGCGGAACTCCGCCGCGGACCACGGCGTCGGCATCAGCCGGAAGTTGAACAGCTGCGCCAGCCCGTCCCCGGCCAGGTAGGGCGCCGCCCTGGTGGCGTCGTCGAACCAGATCTCGGCCACTGTGCCGCGCGGCCCGGGGAACGCGTCGGCGGGGTAGGAGTCCAAGATTTTCCGCCAGGACCGGTAGAGGTCGAGCAGCTCGGGCTGGTGCTCGTACGGCACCGGCGACCCGTCCGGGATGAGGTAGGCCATCTGGCGGTCGGGCGGCAGGTCGGGCAGGCCCTCCTGCTTGTACAACATGGCGGCCACGTCGATGCGGAAGCCCGCGACGCCCCGGTCCAGCCAGAAACGCAGCACCTGCTCGAACATCGCCACCACGTCGGGGTTGCGCCAGTTCCAGTCGGGCTGTCCCGAGTCGAACAGGTGCAGATACCACTGGCCGTCGGCGACCCGGGTCCAGGCGCGGCCGCCGAAGTTCGACTGCCAGTTGTTGGGTTCGTCGCGGAAGATGAACCGGTCGCGTTCCGGACTGTCCGGGGGCGCCGCCAGCGCCTGCCTGAACCAGGGATGCGCGGCGGAGCAGTGGTTGGGCACGATGTCCACGATCACCCGGATCCCGCGCTCCGCCGCCTCGGCCACGAGGAGGTCGAAGTCGGCCAGCGTGCCGTAGCGGGGGTCCACGTCGCAATAGTCGGCGACGTCGTAGCCGCCGTCGGCCATCGGCGAGGGATAGAACGGGCTGAGCCAGACGGCGTCCACGCCAAGGTCGGCCAGGTGGTCCAGCCGCGCCCGTACACCGCGCAGGTCTCCTTCGCCGTCGCCGTCCGCGTCGGCGAAGCTGCGCGGATACACCTGGTAGACGACGGCGTCACGCCACCATTGGCCGGATGCGGGGCCGGCTGTGGGGTCGGGCATGAGGCCGGACGTCGGATCGGTCATCTCGGGCATCTTGGGCGTCGTTCCTTTCTTCGCGTGCTCCAGCGATCTTCCGCGTGCGTTAGCGAACGCCGCGGATCTTCCAGACGAGTACGGCTCCGCACGCGGCGGACGCCGCCGCGACGCCGTACATCAGGGGGTAGCCGCCGGCGGAGGTGACCAGGGGCGCGGCGATCACCGGCCCGAGGACGCTGGCGGCGGAGTTGGCCAGGCTCACCACCCCGAGGTCCTTGGCCCGGTCGGTGGCGGCGGGGAGCAGCTGGGTGACCATGGCCTGGTCCACGGACGCGAACATCCCGGTTCCGGCGCCGAGGAGCGCCGCGGCGGCGATGGCGGCCGGCCAGCTCGTCAGGATGGTGAGCACCAGCGCGGAGGCGCCCATGGTCAGGCCGCCCACGAAGACGACGGGCCTGCGGCGCCCGATCCGGTCCGACAGCCATCCCGCGATCAGGCCCGGCGCGACGCTGCTCAGCGTGAACACCGTCACCAGGACGAGCACGCCCTGCTCGGCCGTGGAGCCGGGGAAGAGCCGCTCGTACCGTACGGCGTCCCGCAGGAAGAAGAGCAGGTAGCCGATCCCCATCGAGAGCGTGAGGTTGATCAGGAACCTGCTCAGCCAGGCCCAGGCGAAGTCGGGGTGGCGGCGCGGGCTGATCCAGAATCCGGTGACGAAGGCGCGCGGGTCGAATCCGCGTCCGGGCGAGCGTGCGATCGGCGCCTCGCGGGTGAAAAGGCCGAAGGGCAGCACTGTCAGCAGGACCAGCGCCGCCACCGCAACGTAGCCGGGGAACAGCCCGGTGACCGCCATCGTCACGACCAGCCCGCCGAGCAGCGGCCCGGTGAGCTGGCCGACGCCCGCGAGCGCGGACACCTTGCCCCGCTGCGGGATGGGCACCTGGTCGGGGACGGTCGCAACGGCCGTGGCCATCATCGCGGTGAAGGAGAGCTGGGCCAGGCACCAGCCCGCCACCAGGCCGCCCAGCGAGTTCTGCCCGCCGAGGAAGACCAGGGAGGCCGCGCAGAGCAGCGCGCCCGCCACGATCCAGGGGCGGCGGCGGCCGAACCGGCCGACGGTGCGGTCCGACAGAGCGCCGAACACCGGATTGGCGACGGCGGTGAACACGGCGCCCGCGGCGAAGACCACGGCGAGCGACGCCTCCTTGTGCAGGGGGTCGATGCGTTCCACGTGGGACGGCAGCAGGATCTGGCCTCCGGTGGTGGAGGCCATGACGATCCCCATCTGGACCATGGCGAGCAGGGACATCCAGCCGACGGAGACCTTCCGGGCGGGCTCCCCGGGGACGGTGGTGCCGCCCTCTGCGTCACCTCCGGCATCGCGTCCGGTGCCGGATCCGGGTGTGGTGCGCCGATCGGCCACGGACGCCCCTCCTGTCCTAAGGTGAGTGGGCGCCACGTTAGAACATGACGGGGTGTCATGTTAAGACCCTGGGGGATCTATGTTGACCAGTCACGGCGTCCGTCGCAGGCCGGTGCAGAAACGCAGCATCGAACGCGTCGAGCGGATCCTCGACGCCTGCGCCGGGCTCCTGGACGAGGTCGGCTTCGATTCCCTCACCACCTCGGAGGTCGCCCGCCGCGCCGGCGTGCCGAGCGGCACGGTCTACCAGTTCTTCGACGGCAAGCCCGGCATGATGCGCGAGCTCGCCATGCGGAACCTGGAGTTGCTGATCGAGCGGCTCCGGCGCCGCGCCGCCGGCGAGGCCATGCTCACCTGGCCCCGGGCGGCCGAGATCGTCATCGAGGAGACGATCGAGATGCGACGCACCGTCCCTGGCTTCACCGTGGTCGACTTCGCCGACACCCGCCCTGGCGGCCCGTCCTTCCTGCCCGACGGCGAGACGGAGGAGGGCGGCGACGTGCTGGCCGACCGGCTCTACGCCTTCGCTGTCGAGGAGGCCGGTCTGCCTCCGCTGCCCGACCCGCATCGCGTCATGCGGCTCGCGATCGAGGCCACGTCGGTGGCTCTCGCCCTGGCCTTCCGTGCCGCGCGCCAGGGAGACCCGGCGATGATCGACCAGGGGCGGCGGCTGCTGCGCGCCTACTTCGCCGACGTCTCCCGCTGACCCACGTGGTGACCACGATCTGATCGCCTTCGCGGGCGGGTGTCGCGAAGGGGGGTGTGACGTAGGCCCGTGCTCACCCCTCGTTCAGCACTGCTGCCTGATCACGGAGGGCCTGGATGAGCGTCGTGACCTGGGGGTGGTCGCGTCGGCGGCTGATCGTGGCGACGCCGATGTGCCGGGTCGGGGCCGGTGGCCTGATCGGGACGGTGCGCAGGCCCGGCACCTCGGGGACCAGTGCGATGGAGGGGATCAGGGAGATTCCCATGCCCGCGGCGACGAGTGAGCGGGCGAAGAAGTAGTCGGTGGTCGTGCCGCGTATCTCCGGGTCGAAGCCGGCGCGCTCGGCGTAGCGGCGGAGGTACGCCTCGGTCTTGAGGCAGCCAAGCACCCAGGGCTCGACCGCCAACTCGGCGAGGTCGAGCGCGTCGCGTCCGGCGAGTGGGTGCCCTTCTGGCAGGACGACGTGCAGTGGGTCTTCCATGAGCGGGGTCCACCGCAGGCTGTGGCTCTGTCCTTGCTGTCCGGGCAGCGGGCCGTCGAAGTGGTAGGCGAGCGCGAGGTCCACGGCGCCCTGGCGGACCAGGGGCAGGCTGTGTTCGGGCTCGTTCTCCCTGACGTGGAGCACGGTGTCGGGATGGGCGGTCGTGAGCCGGTCGAGCGCGCCGGGGAGCAGCAGTCTGCCGCCGCTGGTGAAGGTGGCGATGGTGAGCTGGGTGCGTCCGGTGCTGAGCTGGTCGACCTGCTGTTTTGCGTGTTCGAGCTCGGCGGCGACCGATTCGGCGGCGCTGACCATGATCTGGCCGGATCGGGTGAGGGTGACGCCGCGGGTGCTGCGGGTGACGACCTGGGCGCCGAGGCTGCGCTCCAGGGCGGCCACGTGCTGGGAGACGGCCGAGGGGGTGAGGCGCAGGGCGGTGGCCGCCTGGTTGAAGCTGCCGTGTTCCGCCACCGCCCGCAGGACGCGGAGCCGCTGCACATCGATCAACAGTTTTCCTTAATGCCTATCCAGTAAGTCGGCACTTCTGCTGATGACCATAGATCTCCAGGATGGGGGCAGGCAAAAGATCCGCGTCATCGGCGGATCCCGCGCCAAGCGTCTGGCTTCTCCTTTTCCCGCACCACCGACCGGCTGCCCGGCGCCGTCGCCGAAGCCCGCGCCGCATCCGCCGTCCCCACCAGCTGAGGAACACAGTCACCATGCAGTACCGCAGCATCGGAAACACCACCGTCAGTGCCGTCGGCCTGGGCGCCATGCCGCTGTCCATCGAGCACCGCCCGGACGAACAGCGAGCCATCGCCACCGTCCACGCCGCCCTCGACGCCGGGGTCACGCTCATCGACACCGCCGACAGCTACCACTGGCACGCCGGCGAGGCCGGGCACAACGAGCTCCTCATCGCCCGCGCCCTGGCCCGCTACGGCGGCGACACCTCCGGCGTCCTCGTGGCCACCAAGGGTGGCCGCGGCCGTCCCGGCGACGGCAGCTGGACCGTCACCGGAACCCCGGACCATCTCAAGCGCGCCGCCGAGGCCTCCGCCAAGCGCCTGGGCGTCGAGGCCATCGGCCTGTACCAGCTGCACAAGCCGGACCCGGCCGTGCCCTGGACCGACTCCGTCGGCGCATTGCGCGAGCTGCTCGACGCCGGCACGATCCGCGCTGCCGGGATCTCCAACGTGACCACCGTCCAGATCCGCGAGGCGCACGCGATCCTCGGGGACGGGCTCGTCTCCGTGCAGAACCAGTACTCGCCGGCAGTCCGCGACAGTGAACCCGAGCTGCGGCTGAGCACCGAGCTGGGCCTGGCCTTCCTGACCTGGAGCCCGCTCGGCGGCATCTCCCGCAGCTCCCTCGACGGCCCCTCCGGCTCGACCTCGGCGGGCACCGCCTTCCACCACATCGCCGCCGAACGTGGTGTCAGCCCGCAACGGATCGCCCTGGCCTGGCTGCTGGCCCGCTCCCCGGTGGTGATCCCGGTGCCGGGAGCCAGCCGCCCGGCCTCCATCCAGGACTCGGCTCAGGCCGGGCAGGTCACGCTGAGCACGGCGGAGCTGGCGCGGCTTGAGGCGGCGCTGCCGAGCTGAATCGAGTCCCGGGGCGTACGTCGCTGAACTCTCCGGGACCTTCGCGGGAGACTCACGCTGCCCACCGGTGTCCCGAAACCCGCCAAAGGGGGGAATCCTGCACGGAGCCGGCTTCCCGGAGACCGCTTAGATCCCGGTACCGGGATCGGTCAGTCGTTGCGGGGTTTGCTGAATTCTTCGATCAGCACGGGATACTGCTCCCCGCCGTGTCCGGCGGCGATCGAGCGGTCGACCATCGCCTTGATCAACTTTGGCAGTTCGGCGTTGACACCCACCGCCTCGCTCTCCTCGATCAGGTGTGCTATCGCCCGCGCGTCGGTCTCCAGGGCCGACACCTCGGCCGGGAAGGAGCCGCTGTCGATCTGCTCGGCATAGCCAGGCAGCCATTCGGCCACACCGGCGGCGATCTGCTGCGCGAACGGCGCATACGTTGCGGCGTCAACACCGGCTGTCCTGAGCAGGGCCGTGCCCTGGAGCCAGGCGTTCAGGACGCTCCACATCATGGCGAGGCCGGCCACGTCGTACAGGGACGCCAGCCCATGGTCCGCACCCAGGTAGGTGACCGTGCCGAGCGCGTCGAGCGTTGACTTGTGCGCCTCGAAGTACGGCTGCGGCCCGCTGTGCAGAATCACCGCCTCGGCGGTTCCGATCGCCGATGGGATGGCCATGATGGCGCCGTCCAGATAATGGGCGCCACGCTGCTCGGCCCATTGGGCGGCTTCCCGGGCCTGGGCCGAGTCGCCCGAGGTCAGGTTGATCAACATCGTGCCGTCCAGCTCGCTCTCGCTCGCGCCGAGCAGCTCGTGCATGGCCTGGTAATCGCTGACGCAGATGATCGTCAGGGAACCTGCCTTGAGCGCGTCGCCAATCGTTGGCGCCAGTCGTGCGCCCTCGGCCACCAGCTGGTCGGCCTTGGAGGTCGTGCGATTCCACACGGTTGTGGGATGCCCGGCTTTCAGGAACGCGGCGGCGAGTGCCCGGCCCATCAGTCCGAGGCCGATGACTGTCACGGGTGTATCGGTTTTGCGGTTCATGGCAGCATCGTCAACGTTGATACCGGTGTGAAGGTCAAGTGAGGTTTGGATGCTGATCGGGGAATTGAGCCGTCGGACGGGCGTGAACGCCCATCAGTTGCGCTACTACGAGGCTCAGGGCCTGCTGGAGGCAGAACGCGGCGCGAACGGTTACCGTGAGTACGACGAGAAGGCTGTGCTGCGGGTGAAGCAGATCCGGCACCTACTTGGTGCCGGTTTGTCCTCTGAGGACATCGCGTACCTGCTGCCCTGTGCGGTCGGAGAGACCCCGGAGCTGCTTGGGTGTCCCGAGTTGCTGGCCGCGATGCGGTCACGGCTGCAGCGACTGGACGATCAAATGGACAGGCTCGCCCAATCCCGTGACGCCCTTGCCGACTACATTGATGCGGCCGAACGAACGGCCGGCGAGAGCTATCCCCCCTTTGACGATACTGACCAGGAGCTCGTCCCTGCCTGAGCCATCTACCCGTCGCCGGGAAGGTACGGCCCGAACACGCCGCGGTTCCAACTCTCGGCGTATGCACGGCCCGGCGTGTAGCGCGTCAACGCCCCCTCGAATCCGTTGTTCTCGCCCGGGGCGGCCAACTCCCTGAGACGGAACTTCCAGAGTGCCCGACTGTCGGAGGTGATCATCTTGTCCCGATGGAACCAGGCCAGCCGGTAGAAGGCGCCGGTCCGTTCGTCGCGCCACTGCCCGTCCACCCGGGTCACCGCACCTTGTTGGGCGGCCCGATCCGCGCGGTCAGGATCTGGCCGAGCCGTTCGGCAATCAGCTGTTGGCCGGAGGCCGCCCCCTCGATCAGAGGACCGCCGTAACGTGCTAGGCGAGCTGGGAGGGGTGCTGGTGATCGGCGTCTGCTGGCGCTGCAACCGCGGCAGGCGGGTGGTCACCTCGGGGCATCAGGCAGAGCGTGAGTAGGGCGGATAGAAGGGTGACCGCGCAAGCCGCGTTGAGTGCCAGTGGAAGGCTGATCAGTTCGCTCAGGGTTGGTCCGGCGAACGCCCCGGCCATGCTTGCCGCGGCTTCGACGGTGACAAAGGCCGAGCTGACCCGGCCGAGGAGCTCCTTCGGAGTGGCTCGTTGCAGCCAGGTCTGGATGGCGACCAGAACGGTGACTCCCGGCACTCCGAGAAGAACCGCGGCGGTCAGCGCGACGGGGAGCGACGCGGCGTTGAACATGAGAAAGAACGCGCCGGCGACGAGTGACTGGCTGAGGGCGATGATCGTCCTGGGGGTGAAGTGGTCGACGAGTCGTCGGCTGATGGGCGCTCCCAGGAGAAAGCCGAGGCCCAGCGCGGACAGGAGGTAGCCGACCTGGACGCTTTCCCCCAGGCGTGTCACGCCGAAGGGGATGAGCAGAGCGGTGAGGGCTGCGTTCGCGAGCAGGTACGCGCTGTTTGCGGCCAGCAGCGCCCGCGTTGCCGCGGCTTGCCGAAGATGACGCAGCCCTTTGATGAGGTCGGTGAGCACGTTGTGGGCGGGGCCGTGCGCGCGGGACCGTGTTGTGGTGCGGGCGATGGCCGTCGCGGACAGCAGGCTGGCGGCGATTGCGGCACCGATGACCGTGTTGATGCCGGAGGTGGCGAACAGCAGGCCGCCGATTGGCGGAGCGCTCAGTCCAACCACCCCGGTAGTGAAGGCGCCGAGCGCGTTCGCGCTGGTGAGAAGTGGGCCGACGCCTACGACGGTGGGGGTGTGCGCTTGGGCGGCCGGGCGAAAGATCACCGCAGCTGTGCCTTGGCCGATTGACGCCACGTAAATGAGCCAGATCGACTCGGGTGTTTCGGCCAGGAGCACCACGGAGATCGCCATCGTGTGCATGAGGTCGGTGGTGATCATGATGCGGCGACGGTCCCACCGGTCGGCTATGACTCCGGCGAACGGTCCCAGGAGCAGGGCGGGCAAATACCTGAAGGCCAGGCTGAGGCCGGTCGCCAGCGCTGAGCCGGTGACGGCGTAGACGTGTGCGGGAACCGCGACGTCAAGCAGGCCGGTGCCGAGAGTGGCGATTGATCGCGCTGTCCAGAGCAGTCGGAAGTCTCGCACGCGTAAGGCCTGCAGCATGTTTCCCCCCTTGGGATATTCTCTCAAGAGAGAAAGCCCTTTAAATTATTCTGTCAAGATAGTCCTATGGATCACGTCGAACTTGGCCGGCGGTTGCGGAGCCGCCGCGCGGCTCTCGGCCGGACGGTCGCCTCAGTGGCCACGGAGGCCGGGTTGTCGGTGCCCTATGTGGCGAACTTGGAGAATGGCCGCGGTAACCCGACGGTCGACGTACTCGACCGGCTCGCTGACGCGCTGGGGACCCGGTTGGTGATCGGCCTTGCCGATCCGACCGCGGAGCCGGCGATCGCGGCTCTGCCGCCGTCGTTGGTGAATTTCTCGCAGAGCCGCCGCTTTCGGCGCGAAGTCGGCCGCCTCGCCGCCGTGCTGGAGGAAGACCATCGAGCGGTCCACGCCATGCTCGTCGACGCGCTGGCGGCCGTCGGTGGTGCGCTCCGGCGAGACCTGCGGGAAGCCGATTGGCAGAGGTTGCTCGATGCGGTGGTGCTGATCTTGGGCCATCCGTCAGAGTGACGACCAGGCCGCTCTGGATTTCCCCGACCTTCACAAGTGCTATCGGGCTCCAGGGGTGTCGACCGCGGTCGGGTCAGGTCCTCGCGCTGTCGCCGTTGAGGCTGTTTTGGATGTCGGCCTGTTTCTGTTCCACCACAGTCTTGATCAAGGCTGCCAGGCCAAGCGCGACTCCGGCGATGATGGCCGTGATAATCACCCACTCGACGGCTGAAGCGCCGTGGGTTGGGGCCGTGCGCGCGCGATGGGCCCGAATGGCCAAGCAGGCCCGCAGGTAGATGATCCAGGGGTGATGCACGGACCTCGAAATCCTCCATCGCGAGTGCGTGAGGTAGCTCGTGAAGCGAGCGGAACATCCGCAGTCTTGAGAGCCACGTCCTCATAGCACTGAAAGCCACCGTCGATGTGCAGAGTGTGCCGGACGCCGCCGTGAACGAGATGAGGAACCAGCCCGGAATCTGGAACTCCATATGTGTGACGGGGTGCGCACGTGTGATGCGCCCGAGAGTCTGAGGGACTCACGAATATCGGCATCCGGGTGTTCGGCGAGGCCGGCTCCAACCCAGGGGTCGGGAGGGCCGAGGGCTGTCCGCTCCGGCCGAAGGTGGCGAGCGGCTCGCGCGCTGAGCTGCGGCTCGCCAATGGGGTCCGAACAGCCGACGCCTGAGTTGCTCAGGCCTATCTGGCGTCTTCGGCGCCGTTGGCCCGACGTGTTGAGTCCCGGGTTGCGTGGAAGCTCATGCTGTTTCGACGGACAGGCGGCCTGGTGGGTCGGAACAGCCAGAGTCCGGTCGGGTTGGTGCCGGTGTGGTCGTGGTTCGGGACGCGCATATTTGACCGTTCGATCTAGATATGGCTACGGTTCAGGGTATGGCGAGGACCAAGGAGTTTGATCCGGACGCGGCTCTGCAGAAGGCGCTGGAGTTGTTCTGGGAGCGGGGGTATGAGGCGACGTCCATGGCCGACCTGGTCCAGCATCTGGGTATCGCCCGGGCGAGCATCTACGCCACCTTCGGCGGCAAGCACGACCTCTATGTGAAGGCGTTCGAGAGGTACCAGCAGACTCGTGGCCTCGCTGTCATGGAGGCGCTCTCTCAGCCGGGGCCGGCGCTTCCGGCCGTGCGATCGCTGGTCGAAGCGTATGCCGAGGAGACCCTGTGCGATGAGCGCAGGCGCGGCTGCATGGTCGTCAACGCCGCCGTGGAGATCATGTCGCGCGATCCGCAGATCGCCCGGAGGGTCGAGGCGAGCTGGGACAATTTGGAGACCGCGCTGACCTCGGCGCTGACCCGGGCGCGTGCGCAAGGCGAGATCTCGGGCGAGAAGGACCCGCGCACTTTGGCCCGTTTCCTGCTCGTCATGATGCAGGGCATGCGCGTCCTCGGTCGCGCGCATCCTGACCCCGGCAGGCTTCGTGACGCCACCGCTCAGGCGCTGGCCGTCCTGGACTGAGGAAGTTTTCGTCGTGACAAGAAGTGCTTTCGCATGCCCGGAAAACAGAACGATCGGTCTAGATAGGCGTGGCTCGCCGATGGCGTTCGTGCTGCTCGGGGCGGTGCAGATAACGCTCATTGCCACGATCACGGTCATCACCGTGGCGTTGCCCGCCATCCAGCGGGAGCTGCGTGTTGACGATGCGGGGATGGTGCTGGTCAGTTCCGCCTACGGCCTGGCGTTCGGTGGGCTGCTGTTGCTCGGCGGGCGGCTGACGGACTCGTTGGGGCGGAGAAGAGTGTTCGTCACCGGCATGGTCGTCTTCGGCCTCGCCTCGGCGGCGGCCGGCCTCGCCCCGTGGATGGGCACGTTGCTGATCGCCCGATTCGCCCAGGGGATCGGCGCGGCGCTGGCGGCGCCAGCGGCGATGGCGTTGTTGGGCGTCGTGTTCCCTGACCCGCGTCGCCGGGGGCGGGCCATGGCGGTTTGGGGCGTGCTGAGCAGTGCCGGCGCGACGGCGGGAACCGTGCTGTCGGGCGTAGTGATCACCTGGGTGTCGTGGCGGTGGGTGTTCCTGGCGGCGGTGGTGATGTCGGCCGTCGCGGTGACCGCAGTGGCCTCGGGGCTTCTCCCCGCGGATCATCGGCCGGGCAGGAAGCGGATCGACTGGCTCGGCGCGGTGCTGGTGACCGCCGGTCTGGCCGTGCTGATCTACGGACTGCAGCGTTCCGGCTGGATGGTCTTCGGCGGTGTCGTGCTGCTCGTCCTGTTCGGGCTGGCCGAGCGGCGCTCTTCGGCCCCGCTGGTGCCATTGCCCTTCCTGGGAAGACGGGTCCTGCCCCTGATCGCCGTGATGTTCTGCGCCGGGGCGATGGCCACCGGGTTCTTCCTGCTTTCGCTTTATATGCAACAGGTCCATGGCCTGTCCCCGCTGCAGACGTCGGCCGCCTTCCTGCTGCCCGCCCCGGCCATTCTCGTTACCGGCCCGCTGGCCGGACGGCTCATCCCCCGTCTGGGGGTCCGCCGCGTGTTGGCGATCGGGTTGGGCGCGGCGGCCGCCGGCCTGCTTCTGCTCAGCCTCCTCGACATGCCCTACGCCGGGCTGCTCATCTTCCCCTTCGGAGCCGGTGTGACGTTCTCCGCCGCCACTCTCGCCGCGATGCAAGACGTGCGAGACGACCAGACCGGCCTGGCGGGCGGGCTGCTGAACACCGCGATGGAAATCGGCCCTCCCCTCGGTCTCGCGGTGCTGGTCTCTCTCGCCACCGCGTACTCGCACCACCCAGCGGGCGGCTATGCCTTCGCCCTGCGAATCGCCGCCGCCGTTCTTTTCATCACCGCCCTGTTCTCGGCGCCCACGCGCCGTACCAAGTAGGTAAAGGAAAATACGGAATGACCACACGTTTCACCGGCAAGGTAGCCCTCATCACCGGCGGAGGCTCTGGCATCGGCCGGGCCACCGCGCTCGCCTTCGCCCGAGAAGGCGCGACCGTGGTGGTCGCCGGGCGCAGCGCCGGCCTCCTCGAGCAGACCGTGAAGCTGATCGAGGACGAAGGCGGCCAGGCCAGCGCTGTGACCGCTGACGTCTCCTCCTCCGAGGACGTCGCTCGGCTTGTCGCGACCACCGTGGAGCGCCACGGTGGCCTGCACATCGCGTTCAACAACGCGGGAGTGCTTGAGGCCGGACCAATCGCGGACATGGACGAGGCCGCCTGGGACCGCCAGTTGGCCGTGAACCTGACCGGTGTCTTCCTCAGCATGAAACACGAGATCGCCTACATGCGCGGCCACGGCGGCGGCGTGATCGTTAATACTGCCTCCAACCTGGGCGCTCATATGCGACTGCCGTTCCTCGGCGCCTATGCGGCATCCAAGGCGGCCGTGAGCGCGCTGAGCCGGGCGGCTGCGAAGGAGTACATCGGGGAGGGCATCCGCATCAACGCGATCAGCCCGGGCCCCATCGACACCTCCATGTCCCTGGGACCCGGTGAGACCGAGGACGACCGCGCCGAACGGATGAAGGACGCACTGCCGATCGGCAGGGTCGGGACGCTCGACGAAGCGGCCTCCGCCGTGCTCTGGCTCGCATCACCCGAAGCGGGATTCGCCGTCGGTCACGACCTGGTCATCGACGGGGGCGCCAGCGCTTGATCCGCAGGAGGACATAACCACCGGCCGCCCACCCGCCGATCCGAGAACGAGACTTCTCGGATCTTGTGAGGTGGGCTTCCCGGGTGCATGAGAGGCACGGCCTTCGCGATCACGAGGTTGTCGAAGCCTTGATCGTGAGAGAAGACCGTGCCTGCTTCCTCATCCCCGATCTCTACCGCCCTTCGTCTGGAGGCAGGGGACCGGTCATACGGCTGCCTCCCGCACGCGCGAAGAACGCCGCCCACCGACGTGACAGGTGGGCGGCGCGCTCTCTGGGACGCGAGGCGGGGATCAGCACTCGGCGACGCCGCTCGGTGCCCGCACGCCAGCGTAAAGCTGTGCACGGCTGTATGCGCCGACCCACTCGCAGGGGCCGTCAGGCCAAAGATCGACCACGGCGCGCATCTTTCTCGCCGAGCCGCAGGCGTTGTAGAACTTCGCGTACCAGTAGATCAAGTCCTTCTTGATCGCTCCCTCGTAGGCGCCGCAGCCCATGATCTGAACATCGCCCGACGTCGACGCGGCGGAAGCTCCGGCCAGCGGGGACGCGAGCAGGGTTCCGGCGAACACCGCGGCCATTGAGCCATTTTCAGTAACTGAAGATCACGTTGTGTGACGCTGACATGGTCCAGTTGTGCTCGTGGTTGAGCAGGACGAGTGCGGCCTGAACAATTTTCCCGATGCGCCAGGGGTCGAGGCTGACCCGGCGTAGGGCCTTGAAGGTGACAGTGAGCAGGGCGTTCGCCCGCTCGCCGATTCCTCGCAGCCCGCGGAGCAGCTTGTTGTAGGTGTGCTGGTCATGGCCGAGCTTGGGCTGGCCGAACTTCTTCTTGACGGGGACGCGTACGACGTCGGCGGCGCCTTCGTAGCCCAGGTCGGCCAGGGTCGGCAGATCGGGGCGGAAAGTGGCGAGAGTGGTGATGACCCCGTGACGGCGGGCGCAGGTCATGTCGTGTTCGCGGCCGGGCCGGACGTCGGACACTCATAGCGGCCAGCCGTCCGGCGCGGAGACGACCTGTACGTTCCCGCCATGATGTTTGTGCTTGCCCGACCACCACAGGTCGGCGCGGTTGGGGCCTGGGGTGGCGACTCGGTCGGTGGCGATCACGATGCCGTCGAGGTTGACATGCGTGAGCCCTGCGTGCTTCGCCTTCTCCAGGACGTCGCGTAGGTCGGGTGCCAGGGAGGCGAGGACGTCGATGCCTTCGTGCAGGTAGCGGTAGGCGGTCGTGCGGCTGATGCCGTGATCGATCGCGAGCTGTGTGATCCGGGTGTTGTCTGCGAACCAGCGCAGGATGAGGACGGCCTGGGTGAAGCAGGTGATCGCGCGGCGGCCTCGGCGGGTACCTCGACGGCGGCGTTCTTCGCGTAGGAGAGTTGCCAGGAACAGGACGGTCTCCCGGCGGATGCTCAAGGTCGCGGTGTATGTGACACTTGTGGGCACGTGAAGCCTCTGGTTGTGAAGTTGATCTCTAGTCAAGATCACTTCTACCAGGGGCTTTACGCTTTCTGATCACCTGTCTGTCGGCGCCCCCCGCTCGCTACCCAGCGCAACAAGCCGTTACCGGCAATGGCTCAGTGTCCTCGGCCCGTGTCCGGCAACGCGATCAGAGATGTGACGAGCCGTTCCACTGGCTGGTCCTAGTGCCGGTTTATCTCATCCAGCTGCGCCTGCGCCGTAGCCACCTGACCAGTCGAGTAACAGCCGGGATTCTTGAGGACGACATAGATGGCAGCACGAGCGGCGACACGCTGAGCGGGTGACCCAGGCACCTCTAGGCCGATGGCCTCGTCGAGCTTTCTCCCATCTGCAAAGATCTGAGCGCAGTCACGGGCGAACGACTTGTCCCGGGCATGCCACCCCTCGTGGAACCCGTAGACGAAGGCGGCGATCACAAGGATGATGGCCAGGACATACTTCCATGTCGACCTCCAAGTCGACTTCCATCTCAACTTCCAGGGCTCACGTCTTGGGTTGGGCAGAAGAGGCTCATACAGGGTCATCGCGCCTCCTTGATCACGCAGGTGTCACTGAGACGCTTTGCCTGCCGTCGCGGAGCACGTTCCCAAGGATCTGGCCGGACGCCGAGGCGATACGGGGCGATGACCGTCCTCCGGACAACGGGAGAAGCTCCGACCGCGTCAGCGCCACCTCTGGCTCCGCAGCTGCGCTGGCATCACAAAGATCAGTCACTCGGAGACCTTGTTCGAGGCGCAGGAGAGTGCCTCCCCTAACCACCGTCGTGCTCGTCCACGTAACTCTGCTCCAGTCGATACAGCTGGTGGTCTTTCAGGGAAGTGCGGAGTCGGTTGTAACGCATGGTCGTCTCGATGGAGGCGTGCATGGCGATTCTCTGCACCTCATCAGGGGGTGTGCCCTCGTCGAGCAAGTGGGTCAGTACGGTGGCGCTCGGAACGCGAACCTCGGCGACGGACCTGAACCCAGTCCTGCGTGAGAGCAGCGAGGTACCGCTGAGGCGACAGGCCAACCGCCCCGCGCCTGCTACGAGAAGTGCGCGGCCGCCGTCAACTGGAGGGGGTTGTCAGGGAGACGCTGCACCCGCGCTACCGATAGCCGCTGGTCCGGGTGTGACCGTGGCGGCACCCTTCGCACGCGGCCAGGCTTCGGCGCCCCACGTGGATGGCGTCGCATCAGACGCCGCACCCCGGCTTGTACGAGCGCGCGGACCTGCTCGATGCGGGGATCGTACGACGCCAGCCTGCTCGCGGTCCGGTTCGGCGATGCCGCGGTCGACGAGCATCGACATGGACTCCGGTGATGAACACGTTCGAGGAGGTACGGCGGGCCTGGGCCGGGGACGACGAGGTCCTGCGCTCGCTGCTGGCCCGTGCCGCCGACCTCACCGACGCCAACGGCGCCGTCTTCGACGTGGCGAACGGCTTCCACGGCTGCATCGCCGGGGTCCACGAGGTGCTGCGCGGGCAGGGCCTCCTGGCCGGCACGTGGTGCCTCAACCCGGATGAAGGGCTGTCCCTGGGACAGGCCGAGGAGATCGCCCGGGTACGTGCCGCCTACCCCTGGCTGGTCGACGACGACTTCGTCGCCGCCCACCTGGACGACTGGATGCGCTGACCGCCGAGGGCGGGGTTCCGTATCTTCGGTTCGGGGCCGGGAGTGTCCTCCCGGCCCCGAACCGGGGTGTCCCCCGGGGCGGTGCCGCGGTTACGAACCATCAGATGATCGGCCCGCTCCATTACGGTCGACATTCCCGGGCCCCGCGGAAACGCCGAGCCTGCGAGGAGTTTTCGTGGGTGAGGCGACAACGCCGCGAGGCGCCATCTGGGCGACCGCAGTAGGCCAAGGAGATCCATAAAGCATGATCTAGCTAATGATGATTGGGTGACGGGCGTGGCTCCTCTGAGGATCGCACGGCTTAAAGACACTGCTGAACTTCAAAAATCGGATCCTTATTCACGCCCTGATAGGGCTGTCGGCCTCGGCCCCACACCCGCTACATATAAGAATCAAACCCGGATAAATCCTCGATGTGCCAGGGCCCTGGGTGTAACCAGGATGTAACCAGACTGTGCCCGTGTGCTCGGTCGGTGTGACGCCGACGTGACGCAGGGGCGGTAGTCTCTGATCAAGATCGGCATCTCCCCTCGACCCTAAGGATCGCCTTGTCTCTGCGCACCAAAATCCAAGCAGGTCTCACCTGCTCAATCGTCACTGCCGCCATGGTCATGACGGCAGCCGGCCCCGCTGCGGCCACCGGCGGAACGTGCGGCTCTGGATACAACTTCCTGAAGTCGTATCCGCTAAAAAGCAACTTCAGTAGCATCATCCCCGGAGATCTCAGTATCTACTACAGTCCTTCCACGGGAAATAATTGCGCCATCACCCGAGCGAGGGCGGCATGGGATGGCAAGGCACAGAATATGTTTGTCTCACTAGGCGACGGCCAGGGCCCGTCGGTAGTGGACCCGCCGAGCGGCAGTGGCAAGAATTACCACTATTACGCGGGGCCGGTTTACAAATACCTGAAGGGGAAATGCGTTTATTCCCTTGGGATTTTGGAGTATGGCGGACACGAATTCTCTGCGCATGCCGCTGGGGTTCACTGCGGATAGCCCCGGGTACGTCGGCGTAAGCAGTCATATTCCGTCGGCTGACTCGAAAAAGTCTACGCGCCGTCGCAGTTTCGTGTGGGCTCCCGCACCAGCCGGCACAGGCGACTCCCGGCAAGGTCCGGGCAGAACGGTGAAGCCTCTTCTGCCCGGGCCTTCCGACCGTCCGCCCAGGCAAGCGGCCGCACATCCTCGGCGAAGAAGTACGTCGCGTACGGCGTGGCCGAGGCGACCAGCCGCCCCACGCGCAGGTCACGCACGCGGTGGCCCGGCTCGAAATCGACACTTCAAGCGGGTCCCCGGCACAACGAGCCCGCCACCGCCAGTCATCCACGACCCGCCGGTCTGGTCGGTCACGGTTCGCGGCGCAGCAGCGAGAAGAGGATCGGCACCCAGCTCACCGCGAGGATCAGCGCGCCCAGCCACATCGGCGCCCGCACCCCCCCAGAGCTCCCCGAGCATTCCGGCGAGCAGTCCGCCGATTCCGAGCGAGCCCAGGCCCTACGCCGGGTCAGCCTCGACCCTTGGCGCATCGGGAAAATTGTTCAGGCCGCACTCGTCCTGCTCAACCACGAGCACAACTGGACCATGTCAGCGTCACACAACGTGATCTTCAGTTACTGACAATGGCTCATTGTCGTCCGGAGCAGCTTCCTGCCCTTCGTCGTGGTCCGGGATGAGGTCATCGAGTTCCCTTTCGGCCTGCCGAATGACTACTGTCAGAAAGATCGTCAGGGTGGTCCGGGTTTTCGGGAACCTGGAAGCTTCAAGGGTGCGAGAAACGACGCCCCCGACTCCGGAGTGTGACGCGGCCGGAGATGGCGGCGGAAGCGGTGCGGCCCTATCCCTTCGGGGAACTCCCAGGGACTTGTCGTGACTCAGGCAAGATGGCGATTGCCGCCACCCGCGACCAAAAATATGGATGTCGTTTTGGAGGGAAAGTTGTCCACAGCGGCCAGGAGCCTTCTCGCGCAGGCAGGTTTCCTGATCCTGTCAATAGGGGCGGTGCTTTCCAGCGCGGGATGCGGAACCGACTGCGCTTCCCAAGCAGAGCAGCACTTCGCCTCCGCAAGGAAAGCGATCAAAGATTCGTTTCCCGCCGAATGGCGTCCGTCGAGCGGTGGGCAGCATATCTGCGATCGCGACGATGATCCGCTACTGGCTATTTCCTTTGGAAGGGAAGTTGACGCAGTTGACGTCGTACTTCAAATGAAACGGGACCACTGGCAGTCGAAGATCACGGAGGAAGCGGTAAGAAGTGGAGGGCTCGCCATCCTCAGGAAGCGCGTCGATGATCACATGTTGACTGCCGTCGTCACTCGCTATCCGCAGGTTGCGGGGACCTTTGTCGAGGTGGCCGCGGGAGAGTGAGCCATTGTCGGTAAGGGCCTGTCGCCATCTCCGCCCCGGACGCTATGGGTGTCAGATGTCCGGCTAGGCCGCGAGCACGACATCACCTGCGCCCGCCACCACGGCGTCATCGCCGCCATCCGCCCTGACCTGCCGACCCTGGCTGACCTGGGCTACGAAGGCGCCGCCGACGTCGTACGCATCCCAATCAAGAAGAAGGCCGGTCAGCTCAAGCTCGGCCATGACCAGCACACCTACAACACGCTGCTCCGCGGCTTGCGAGGAGCGGGGGTCTGGCTCAGCCCGTCGGCTGCGATGGAGCAGGGGCGGTATGCGCGGTGCCGTTCGTTTCCGAGGGTGAGGGGGCGTCTGCCGGATGGGTGAAGATCATACGCATCCCTTTGGCGGTGTCCATGTACTCGCGCACCCGGTGGATCAGTCCATCTCGCAACTCGAAGACGAAGCAGTAATCGTTGGTGTAGTGGTTGCCGTTGGCCAAGATGGCAGTCATCGTCTCTTCGACGACCACGATGTCACCGTCGGCGTAGAAGCCTCGGAAATCGACCGAGACCCCCTCGGTGAACAGCCGAGGAAAGTCGCGGGTGAGGAAGTGGACGATCGCCTCCCGGCCGATCATGTGGTTGGTCACGCCGAGCGCGACGGCGGTCCCGTTGCCCGCCGGCGCCAGCCATTGGGCAGCCTCGTCGAAGAAAGGCAAGATCTGTTCTGGATCGCGGGTACCAAACGCTTTCCAGGCGCGTTTGACCAGCTCACGGTTCTGCTGAGAAGTCACAATGAGACAGCCTAGGCAGGACGGGAGAGGGGAGGCTGGCGGATTTCGGACATGGTCACCCCGCGTCGTGCGGCTAGGTTCCTTAAGCCGAACAACATGATCACGTAATGTCACCAGTCGTTACGGGTAATGGCTCATTGAGTCGCTACCAGTAGTCGAAGATCGTGCTTCACGGTGCGGGCGTGGTCATTCCGTGCTTGCGGGAGGGCGTCAAGGCCTGTGGATCGCGAGGGGTTCTGATTATCCAGCCGTCCGCATGCAACCTCACATGCAGACCATTGCCGAGCAGTACGTCGACTTCCTGACGTGAGCCGGCATGCGCCGGTACTCCCAGCCGAGCTCGGGGCGGCAGCGTCGGGTTCCGCACGATGGAGACGCGGAATCCGTCCACGAAGCCGTCGTGCACGAGCACGATGTTCCCGGTTGCCGTCATGGTCGCTCCTGACCTGGATGGACAGGCCTGACGCCGGTCCGATGCGCCTCATCCAAGTCGTGGACGCCTGCGCGGACCACGCAGAACAACACGCAGAAGTTGGGCGTCAGGCTGGGGTGGCCGCCACCGCGGCGGCCGACTGCCCTTCCCGTACGCCGACGCCTGACATCAGGGACGGGATCCGTGCGCGAACCGCACGGTGATGGACAAGCCGCCTTCTGGGCGTGCGCTGGTGGTAAGGGTGGCGTGGTGAGCGTGCGTGACGGCATTGACGATGGCGAGGCCGAGGCCATAGCCGTCGTGGCTGCCGTGACGATCAGGCACCAGTTTCTGGAAGGGGTGAAAGAGGCGCTGGACCTGATCGTCGGGGATGACCGGCCCGCTGTTGGTGACCGTAAGGGCCACCTGCGCGCCGGAGGTCTGCGTGGTGATCTCTACATGCCCGTCGGTGTGGTTGTGGCGGATGGCGTTGTCGATGAGGTTGGCGACGAGGCTTTCGATCAGTCTCGGGTCTCCGGCCGTCACCGCGGGCGTCAGGTGTTCGGCGAGGCCAATGCCTTTCCGCGTTGCTTGGTCGCGGCGGGAGGCGAGTACTCCTTCGACGACGTGGGCGAGGTCGAGAGTGTCCCAGCGGGTGGCGCCGCCCTCGCTGGTGGCCAGAGTGAGCAGTGCTTGGACGAGCCGCTCCTGATGTCCGCCGAGAGCGAGGGCCTCCTGGCAGGCCGCGCGCAAGGCGTCGGTGTCGGCGTCGGGGTCGGCGAGGGCGACTTCGAGGAGGGTGCGCAGGCCGGCGAGAGGGGTGCGCAATTCATGGGAGGCGTTGGCGACGAAGTGGCGTTGGGCGTCGAAGGAGGCTTGAAGGCGGGCGAACAGATCGTCGAGGGTGTGGCCGAGTTCGGTCAGCTCGTCCATGGGCTCGCCGAGGTCGAGGCGACGGTGGAGGTTTCCGGCGGAGATGATTCGGGCGGTGGCGGTGATGGCGCGCAGCGGGCGCAGGAACCGGCCGGCGACGAACCAGCCCAGAGCCAGGGCGACGGGAATCAGTAGGACCAGGGCGACGGCGGACCCGATGAGGAGTTGGGGCAGGCTGATCCCGGGCCCGGGTTCGGTGATCGCGCTCGATGAGGGGTATCCGTTGGGGGTGGCCGCGTCGATGCTCGCGAGCGGAACGGCGACGAATACGAGCACCAAGACACCGGCGGCGTAGATGCCCGCCGCGTAGGAGAACGCGAGCCGCGTCTGCAGGGACCTTCTGGCGAGCTTCCGGGAGGTCATGACGGTCCGATGCGGTAGCCGCCTTCGCGGATGGTCTCGATCACGGGCGGGTCGCCCAGCTTGGCCCGTAACCGATGCATGGTGTGCTTGACGGCGCTGCTGAAGGGGTCGGCGGCCTCGTCCCAGACGCGCTCCAGCAGTTCCTCGGCGGAGATGACCAGGCCGGGTACGGCGAGCAGGCATTCGAGCAGGGCGAACTCCTTGGGGCTCAGGTCAAGACGCCGGCCGGCCCGGAGCGCGGTACGACGGGCCGGATCGAGGGTGATGTCCCCGCATGCCAGGGTGGGCGGTAGCGGTGGGGTGGCGCGGCGGGCCAGGGCACGGACGCGGGCGACCAGTTCGGCGAACGCGAACGGCTTGGGCAGGTAGTCGTCGGCGCCGAGGCTGAGCCCGTCGACGCGGTCCTCGATCGTGCCGGAGGCGGTGAGCATCAGGACGCGGGTCTCGCAGCGGCCGTGGGCCAGTCGCCGGCAGATCTCGTCCCCGTGGACGCCGGGCAGGTCGCGGTCGAGGAGTACCACGTCGTAGCGGGTGGCGGCCAGGCGTTCGAGGGCGGCGGTCCCATCCAGGACGACGTCGACGGCCATGCCCTCGCGGCGCAGCCCGGTTCCGATGGAGCGGGCGAGGACCTCGAAGTCCTCGACGACGAGTACCCTCACCGCCACTCATCGCCGGTCGTCGTGCGGGAGGAGCGGCCGAACCGGCCGCCGGATCGAGGTGCCATGGGTTCACGATGCCAGATCCCCGGTTTCAGCCGGGTCGCAGCGGCTGCGACCCGGCTGGAACCGGGTGCCGCGTACAACCGTCGGCATGAGTTCGTTCACGCCTTACCGATCCAGCCGACGGGCCGGGCAGGACCGCCTCCCTCAGTTGCTGCGCGCGGAGTGGACCAAGTTCCGTACCGCGCGCGGCTGGGCGCTCGCCATGGTGGCTTCCGTACTGATCACCGTGTCGCTCGGATTGCTGATCGCCGGGGGCGCCCGCAGCACCTGCGTGACCGGGAAGGGGGAGGGCCCCTGCCCCGCGCCGTTGGTGGGACCCGATGGCACGGCGGTGAGGGACAAGTACTACTTCGTGCATCAGCCGCTCAACGGGAACGGCAGCATCACCGCCCGCGTGTCGGACATGACCGGGCAGGTCCGGCTGCCGGACGCCGTACCCGGGGTGCGCAACGTCAAGGAGGGAGTGGTGCCGTGGGCGAAGGCCGGGCTCCTCGTCAGGCAGAGCCTCAAGCAGGGCACACCGTATGCCGCCGTCATGCTCACCGGAGATCACGGCGTGCGGATGCAGTACAACTTCACCCACGACGTGCCCGGCGGTCCGCACAATGGCCCCCAATGGCTGCGGCTGGCCAGGTCGGGCGAGACCATCACCGGCTACGAGTCGGACGACGGCAAGTCGTGGACCGAGGTCGGCACAGTCAAGCTGGCCGGGCTGCCGGAGACGGTCGAGATCGGGCTGTTCGCCACCTCACCAGGCGTCTTGTGGGACATGGCGCAAGCCTTCGCCCAGGCCACCGCCACCTTCGACCAGATCACCCTGCAGGGCGCGAACGGTTCGTGGCGCCGCGACGACGTCGGCGTCTCCATGGAGTCCGACGGCACGACCCCGCATCACCCGGGCGGGGCCGTCGAGTCCGGCGACAAGCTCATCGTGACCGGGGGCGGTGACATCGGGCCCGCCACGGTGGAGGGCGGTGTGCGCGCTGACCTCATGCTGATCGGCGGGGCCGTGGGGCTGATCCCGGTGCTCGTGGTCGCGGTCACGTTCTTGACGGCGGAGCGCCGGCGCGAGCGGATCAGGACCAGCCCGCCGGTCGAGCCGTATCCGGCGCGGCTGCTGGCGGCCAAGGCCATGGTGGTCGGCGCGGTCGCGTTCGTGACGGGGCTGGTGAGCTCGGGGGTCGTGATTCCTGTCGGCCTGGTGATGTTGCGCGCCAATCAGAACCCGATTCAGCCGATCACCCCGGAGACCGAGTTGCGGGTGATCGTCGGCTACGCGGCGCTGACCGCGGCCGCCGCCGTGCTCGCTCTGGGCCTCGCCGCGCTGGTCAGGCGGGGCATCGTCGCCATCGGGCTGGCCATCGTGCTGGTCGTCGTGCCCTACCTGCTGGCGACCGCGGGCCTGGCGCCATGGCTGCTGATGATCACCCCTGCCGCCGGGTTCGCGATCACGCAGAGTGTCCCCACGTTCGCGCATGTGGACGTGGACCCGTCACTGATCGGGGGCTATTACCCGCTCCCGCCATGGGCAGGTTTGGCGGTGACCTGCGGATATGCCGTCCTCGCCCTCGGGGCGGCGACAGCCGTACACCGCAGGAACCCTCCTCAGGTTCCGCTCGCCTGAAGGTGCGGAAACCGTGAACACGGTCACGTTCACTGCGGCGGTCCCCGCACCGGGCCCCAGGATCCGGTGCGGGGACCGCTGATCACGCAACCGACTCCAGACCGCGGACACCCGTCGTGGTCAGACGGCGTGTGGCTGCGGAAGGTCCTGGATGCGAGGCCACGTGGTCTGCCCCTCGAGCGCGAAGGCGACCTCAAGCAGCGTGCGCTCGTCCCCGTACGCTGCGGCGAGCTGAACGCCGATCGGAAGCCCCTGCTTGGAGGTGGCCATGGGAAGCGAGATGGCGGGGGTTCCGGCGATGTTCTGCATGGGCGTGAACGCGACGTGGTCGCGGAGCCGGCTCATCAATTCGCCGAAGGGCACTTGGGGGCTGAGGTGTCCGAGCCGGGGCGTCACGTTCGCCACCACCGGGGACAGGATCAGTTCGCATCGGTCGAACGCGCGCGCGTACCGCGCCGCGGCGCGCCTGAGCCAGCGCAGCGCACCCGGCGTCCTGGCCCAACCGCCGCGCGTGAAGCTCCGGCGCAGGCCTTCCGTGAGCCCGTCGAGTTTGCCCGCGTCGAAGGACCGGTCGAACGTAACCTTGCCGAGCCCGCCGGTCATCGCGGCCAGCAGCCCCCAGTAGGTCTCGAAATCGTCGGCGAACCGGGCATCCACCGGGACCGGGATCGGTTCGACGACGTGTCCCTGGTCCTCCAGCAGCCGTGCGCAGCGTTCCACCGCGGCGCGCGTCTCGGAGTCGACCGCCGTACCGGTGACCGACTCCAGGAGGAGGCCGACCCGCAGCCTTCGCCGGGCGGGACCTTCCACCGCGCCGATGGGAGCCAAGCCGGGGTTACGCCAGCGCAGTTCCATCGCCGCCATGAACGCGGCGGTGTCGCGTACGGACCGGGTGACCACGCCTTCGCTGATGAGGTTGATCGGCATCATCCGTGCTGCCTCGCCGTCGATGTGCCGGCGCCGGCTCGGCTTGAGACCGATCAGGCCTGCCGCGGCGGCGGGGATCCGAATCGAGCCGCCGCCGTCGTTCGCGTGCGCGATCGGGACCGCGCCCGCGGCGACGAGAGCGGCGGCGCCGCCCGAGGAGGCGCCGACCGAGTACGCGGTGTTCCAGGGGTTGAGCGTCGGGTCACCGTCGCGGAACTCGGTGGTGGCGTTCAGCCCGAACTCCGGCATCCGGCTCTTTCCGAGCACCGTCATCCCGGTGCGCAGAAACTGCTGGGCGTAGCGGCCGTCCGACTTGGCCGGCTTCGCGACGTACGCGGCGGTGCCGTGGTTGGTGGGCATGCCGGCCAGGTCGGTGTTGTCCTTGACCAGGGTCGGGACCCCGTGGAAAGGCGCATCGGCGTCGTCGGACCGCCGGGGGCGGTCATATGCGGGGTAGGCGATCGCGTTCAAGGGAGCTGCGACGCGAGCCAACCTCGCCACCGCCGCCGCCTCGACCTCCGCCGCGCTGAGCTCACGTCGTCGGATCAGGCCGGCGAGCGCGACGGCGTCGTGGTCTCCGAGGGCGTCGTCCGAGAAGGCATGCAGGTGTTCGGTCCGGGTCATGCAGTCATGGTGAAGGCGCGGATCCAAAAAGTCTAGAAATTCTTACACACTATGATGAGCGCCATGAAACGACGCCACGGAGCCAGTGCCCGGCAGCGACGCGCCGCACTGATCGACGCGGCGGTCGAGGTGGCGGCTGAGCAGGGAATGGCCGGCGTCACCCACCGGGCGGTGACCGAAAGGGCCGGCCTCCCGCTGGCGACCGTCGGCTACTTCTTCGACTCGATAACCGATCTCGCCGTCGAGGCATTGCGAACCAAGGTCGCGGCGGACGCGACCGCGCTGAAGGACCTCGCGGCGCGGCTCGCCGCGCAGCACAGCACCCCCGCGGAGATGGCCGGCGCCTTCGCGGCCGCCGCGGAAGCCCCGCGGGCGGACGTGCTCGCTTTCGTCGAGGCACTGCTCCACGCCGCGCGCAACCCTGACGTCCGCCCTGCCGTCACGGAGGTTCTCGAGGCCGGCCGGGACGCGGTCACGGCGGCGACCAGTGCGGCCGGGGCGCCGGACGCGGACGCCGGCGCCTACCTCGCACTGGTGCACGGCTACCTCCTGCACTCGATCGCCGCCCCCGACCTGGTCGACCCCGATGCTCTCCTGCGAGGAATCCGCGGGTTGTTCATCGGCGGCCTGGTCGAGCGCGGACAGCTCGACGCCGCGCTCGAGATCGCACGCCCTCGCGACTGAGGGTGGAATCCGCGGCATCCAGGCGCCGCAGACTCACCTGCTTGGATTGCCGGCCGCACCGAGCCCGAGTGCCCCGTCGGCGAATGGAGTGACCCGCTCGGACGAGGCACCGGCCTTCGGCATGGCCGCCTTTCGCCGATGGCGTCCCATGCCGCAAGACGTACCGCCACGCCTTTGCCCGGTCCGGGGGCGGCCGCGGCGTAAGAGCAGCGGGGTGAGACCCGTGCCCCTGATCACGTGGAGATCGAAGGTTCACGGAACTCGCGATGGGATCCTTCTCGCTGACCCTTGACGAGCAACATGGTCGGGTATAAAAACAAACGGAACAACATCGAAACGGCGGTGAAACAACAGGATGTACGCCGAGGAACGGCAGCAGGAGATCCTGCGCGCGGCACGGGCCGCCGGGCAGGTCAACGTCGTGAGCCTGGCGGAACAGTTCGGCGTCACGACGGAGACGATCCGCCGGGACCTGACGGTTCTCGAGCGCGCGGGCGTGCTGCGGCGAGTGCACGGCGGGGCGATCCCGGTCGAGCGGCTCGGCTTCGAGCCCGCTCTCGCCGCACGGGACGAGGTCATGACGGAGGAGAAGGAGCGCATCGCCAAGGCGGCGCTGGCCGAGTTGCCGCAGGACGGCGCCATCATCATCGACGCGGGTACGACGACGGGCCGCCTTGTTCAGGCCATCCCCGCCGACCGTGAACTCACTGTCGTCGTCAACTCGCCGCCCCTGGCGACCGCGCTGGCCACCCGTGCCAATGTGACGGTGTTCATGCTGGGCGGCCGGGTGCGGAGGCGCACCCTGGCCAACGTCGAAGACTGGGGGCTCCGGCAGCTCTCCGAGTTGCACGTCGACGTGGCCTTCATGGCGGCCAACGGCTGTTCCGTCGCCAAGGGACTGACGACGCCCGACCCGGCAGAGGCGGCGATCAAGCGCGCCATGATCGCCTGCGCGCAGCGGTCGGTGCTTCTGGCCGACCACACCAAGTTCTCCGACAACTACCTGACGCGCTTCGCGTCGTTGCCCGAGATCGACATGATCATCACCGACACGCGGCTGGATGACCAACTCGCCGGAGATGTGGCGGCGGCCGGACCCGAGGTCGTGCGCGTATGATCCTCACTCTGACGCTGAACCCGAGCCTGGATCGCAGCATCGAGGTCGGCTCGCTGACCCGGGGAGCCGTCATCCGGGCGGCGGCGGCGCACCTCGACCCCGGCGGCAAAGGGGTCAACGTGTCACGCGCATTGCTGGCGAACCAGGTGCGGTCGCGCGCCGTCATCCCGTTCGGCGGGGCCGAAGGACAGCAGCTCGTGACCCTGCTCGCCGCCGAGGGCATCGACATGATCTCCGTTCCGGTGGCGGGTACGACCCGTTCCAACATCACGCTGGCGGAACCCGACGGAACAGTCACCAAGATCAACGAGCCTGGCACGGTCCTGACGGCGGCCGAGCTCGACACGCTGGCGAGCGCGGTCCTCGACGCCGCCGGCTCGGCCGACTGGGTCGTCGCCTCGGGCAGCCTGCCGCCCGGTGTGCCGGTCGATGTGTACGCCGTTCTGTGCGAGAGGTTCGCCGGTGCGGGCATACAGGTCGCGGTCGACACGAGCGGGCCGGCCCTGGTCTCCGCGCTGGCCGCCGGCCCCACGCTGGTCAAGCCCAACCGCGAGGAGCTCGCGGAGGCGACCGGCACGCCGATCACCCACGTCGGCGACGTCATCGGCGCCGCGGGCAAACTACGGGCGATGGGCGCGCGCTCGGTGCTGACCAGCCTCGGCGCCGACGGAGCGCTGCTCATCGAGGGCGACCAGGTCTGGTTCGGCACGAGCCCTGTCGAGGAGCCGCGCAGCAGCGTGGGCGCGGGCGACGCCATGCTCGCGGGATTCCTGGCAGCGGGGGCACGCGGCGAATCGGCTCTGGCCGAGGGGCTCGCGTGGGCGAGCGCCGCCGTAGGACTGCCGGGCAGCCGCATGCCGGGCCCGGCTGATATCGATCGCACAGCTGTCCGGATCCGCACCCCTGATCCGGACTTGCCGCTCACGCCCGGGGGGTGAGCGGCGCATCCCCCCATCAGGACGGCCGGTGCGGCCGTCCGCCCCGGAAGGAGTACACGTTGGCCACCGCATACACCCCCACGGTTCAAGGGACCGGGATTCGGGCCTCCATTCAGCGCTTCGGCGGCCATCTCGCCGGGATGATCATGCCGAACATCGGCGCCTTCATCGCCTGGGGCCTGATCACGGCCCTGTTCATCCCCACCGGCTGGCTGCCCAACAAGACGTTGGCCGAGCTCGTCGGCCCGATCATCACCGTGCTGCTCCCGGTGCTGATCGGTTACACCGGTGGGCGGATGGTCCATGGGCAGCGCGGCGCTGTCGTGGGCGCCGTCGCCACGATGGGCGTCGTCGTCGGGGTGGACATCCCCATGTTCCTCGGCGCGATGATCATCGGCCCGCTGGCCGCGTTCATCCTCAAGTACGTCGACCGGTTCACCGCCGAGCGGACCAAGGCCGGCTTCGAGATGCTGGTCGACAACTTCACCGCCGGCATCATCGGCGCGGCGATGGCGATCGCCGGCGTCTTCGCCATCGGCCCGATCGTGGAGAACATCACCAAGGTCGCGGGCAACGGCGTGGAGTGGCTCGTCAGCCACTCGCTGCTGCCGATCGCGTCGGTCATCATCGAGCCGGCCAAGGTGTTGTTCCTCAACAACGCGATCAACCACGGCGTGCTCGGCCCGCTGGGCGTGGCCGAGGCGGTCAAGCAGGGCAAGTCGATCCTGTTCATGCTGGAGTCCAACCCCGGTCCCGGCCTGGGGCTGCTGATCGCCTACCTGCTGTTCGGCCCGAGGTCGCTGCGGCCCAGCACCCCGGCAGCGATGATCATCCACTTCCTCGGCGGTATCCACGAGATCTACTTCCCGTACGTGCTGATGAAGCCGCGCCTGATCCTCGCGGTGATGGCCGGTGGTGCGTCGGGAATCCTCACCTTCCTGGTCACCGGGGCCGGCCTGGTCGCGACGCCGTCGCCGGGCAGCATCTTCGCCTACATGGCGGTGACCCCCAAGGGCGGCTGGTTCGGCGTGATCGCCGGGATCGTCGTGGCGACGGCCGTGTCCTTCGCCGTGGCCGCCGCGCTGCTGGGCTTCGGCCGCGCCAACGGCGACCAGCCGGACAAGGCGGCGCAGAGCGACAGTCAGGCAGGATCCCGCACCGTACCCGCAGCCAAGGAGGCGTGAAGCCGTGGCCAGCATCGACAGCAAGGACGTCCGCAAACTCGTCGTGGCCTGTGATGCGGGGATGGGCAGCAGTGTGATGCTGGCCAGCCAGCTCCGCAAGCAGCTGAAGGGCACGCCGGTCGAGGTGGTGCACACCCCGGTGAACTCGATCCCGGAGGACGCCGACGTGATCGTGAGCCATGTCGGGCTCGCGGACCGGGCCCGGGCGAGCGCCCCGGGCGTGGTGCTCGTGCCGTTCCAGATCTTCATCGGTGACCCGGCGGTCACCAGGCTGGTCGCGACGATCAAGAACGGCGGCACCATCGATGGCTGACTCGGCCGACATGGCCCCGCTGCCCCTTGATCCGCGGGCCATTCGCCTCACCGCCGTCGCGGACAGCCGCGATGACGCGATCCGCCAGTGCGGGCAGGCCCTCGCCGACGTGGGCGCCGTGGACGAGAGCTACATCGGCGCCATGCTCGAGCGAGAGCGCTCGATCTCCACCTACGTCGGAGAGGGCGTGGCCATCCCGCACGGAACCCTCGTGGCCAAGGACGCCGTCCACCATGACGCGATCTGCGTGCTGCGCTTCCCCGGCGGAGTCGACTGGAACGGCGAGCGGGTCACGGTCTGCGTCGGCATCGCGGCCCGGGGCGACGGCCACGTGCGGCTCCTGTCGGAGCTCGCGCAGATCCTGCTCGACCCGGACAGCGCCCGCGCCCTGCGGGACGCGACGGAGATCTCCGACGTCGTTGACCTGCTGCAACCCTCAAGAGAGGAAGCTTCCAAGTGAAGGTCGCCCGTTTCCACGCTCCCGGCGACATCCGCATCGAGGATGTGGCGGAGCCCGTCGCGGGCGCCGGCGAGGTGAAGATCCGTGTCCGCAACTGCTCGACGTGTGGCACGGACGTCAAGATCTACAAGCACGGCCACCACCACATCAGGCCGCCCAGGGTCATGGGCCACGAGATCGCCGGCGAGATCGTCGGCGTGGGCGAGGGCGTGACCGGGTGGGAACCCGGCGACCGGGTGCAGGTGATCGCCGCGATCCCGTGCGGCCAGTGCGAGGAATGCCGCCGCGGCCACATGACGGTATGCCCGAACCAGGAGTCGATGGGCTATCACTACGACGGCGGTTTCGCCCAGTACATGGTCGTTCCGGCCAAGGTGCTCGCCGTGGGAGGTCTCAACCGCATCCCCGACGAGCTCGGTTTCGCCGAGGCCTCGGTGGCCGAGCCGCTCGCCTGCGTGCTGAACGGCCAGGAGCTGGCCCGGGTCGGCGAGGGCGACGACGTGGTCGTCATGGGGGCGGGCCCCATCGGCTGCCTGCACGTACGGCTGGCCCGGTCGCGCGGCGCCGGGAGGGTGTTCCTCGCCGACCTCAACGCCGACCGGCTCGCGATGGCGGCCGCGCTGGTACGGCCGGACGCCACGATCTGCGCCGGTGACACGGACGTCGTGGACGAAGTGCTGAAGCTGACCGGAGGCAGGGGGGCGGACGTCGTCATCACCGCCGCCGCCTCCGGAGCCGCCCAGCAGCAGGCGCTGCAGATGACAGCACGCCAGGGGCGCGTCAGCTTCTTCGGGGGCCTGCCCAAGGACGACCCGATCATCCAGGTCGACTCCAACCTGGTGCACTACCGAGAGCTGACGATCGTCGGCGCCAACGGGTCGAGTCCCGCACACAACGCGCGAGCGCTCCAGCTCATCGCCGAGGGCGCGGTGCCGGTGTCCGACCTGATCACCCATCGCCTGCCCCTGGCGGAGGTCCTGGACGCCATCGACATCGTGAGCCGCGGCGCCGCGATCAAGGTGACCATCGAGCCCTGAAAGGAAGTCCGCAGATGCCAGAAAGGACAGTGGCTGTCGCCTCGCGCTCCGGTCTGCACGCGCGCCCCGCCAAGATCTTCGTCGAGGCGGTGGCGCGGCAGGAGATAGCCGTGCGCATTCGTGTCGGTGACGGCAAGCCGGTCCCCGCCAACAGCATGCTGGCCGTGCTGTCACTCGGGGCCAGGCACGGCACCGAGGTCACCCTCGACGCGGACGGGCCGGGCGCGGACGAGGTGCTGGCGTCCCTCGCCGAGCTGCTCGCCCGCGACCTGGACGTCGAGGAGGTGGCCGATGCTTGAGCCGGCGCCCGGCACGGAGCCGGGGAGGTCGCCGGAGACGGCATCCACCACGGCGGCGTCAGACCCGGCGACGCGGGAGGCAGCGGCGGCCGTGACGCCGTCCGAGATGTTGCGCGGCCTCGGCATCAGCCCCGGCCGCTCCGCGGGCCGGGTGCACCGGATGGCGGGCCCGCCACTGCTGCCGAACCCCGTCCCGGTCACGGACCCAGCCGCAGAGATCACCCGGGCGGTGCGGGGGCTGGAGGACGCCGCGGAGGAGCTGGCCCGACGGGCGGCGAAAGCGGCCGATCCGGCGGCGCGCGACATCCTGGAGGCGCAGGCCGTGATGGCGGGCGACCCCATGCTGCGCGAGTCGGTCGACCAGTACGTCGGAGCCGGGATGGACGCCGCGCACGCCATCGACGCCGCGTGCGCCCACCATCGCCAGGTGCTCGTGTCGGTGGGCGGATACGTCGCGGAACGCGCGAGCGATCTCGACGACATCAGGAACCGCGCCATCGCGGCCGTCCTCGGCCTGCCGATGCCGGGCGTCCCTTCTCCGGGGCACCCGTTCATCCTGACGGCTGAGGATCTCGCGCCCGCCGACACCGTGAACCTCGATCCCGGCTCCGTGCTCGCCCTGGTCACGGAGAAGGGCGGGCCGACGAGCCACACCGCCATCCTCGCGCGGGCCCTCGGGCTGCCCGCGGTGGTGGCGTGCTCCGGCGCGACCGGCATCGCCGACGGGACGTGGGTGTCCGTCGACGGCGACACCGGTGAGGTCAGCACCGGCATCGGCGAGGAGGCGGCCGGGGAGATCCAGCGGCGAGCCCTCGCCGAGCGCGACCGCCTCGGCAGGACGAGCGGCCCGGGCCGGACCGCCGACGGCTATCCGGTCAAGTTGCTGCTGAACATCGGATCCGTGGCGGACGCCCAGGGCGGCGTGGCCGCGGAGGGCGTCGGTCTCTTCCGCACCGAGTTCCTCTTTCTCGACCGTCGCACGGCCCCCACGCATGAGGAGCAGGTCAGCGCGTACGCGGCGGTTCTGCACGCCTTTCCCGGCGCGCAGGTCGTCATTCGCACCCTGGACGCCGGCACGGACAAGCCGCTGCCCTTCCTCGGGCTCGCCGACGAGATCAACCCGGCGCTGGGCGTCCGGGGGCTCCGCGTGGCACGTCGCCGGCCGGAGGTGCTCGACGCCCAGCTCGACGCCATCGCCGAGGCCGCCACAGCGAGTGACGCCTCGCCGTGGGTGATGGCGCCCATGGTCACCACGCCAGGGGAGGCGGCCGACTTCGCGCGACGGGCCCGTTCGCGGGGACTTGTCAACGTCGGCGGCATGGTGGAGGTTCCGGCCGCGGCTCTGCACGCCCGTCGCCTGCTCGACGAGCTGGACTTTCTGAGCATCGGCACCAACGATCTCAGCCAGTACACCTTCGCCTCGGACCGCCAGCACGGCGACCTCGCCGACCTCCTCGACCCCTGGCAGCCGGCCCTCCTCCACCTGATCGCGCAGTGCGCCGAGGCGGGGCGGGCCGCGGGAAAGCCGGTGGGAGTCTGCGGAGAGGCCGCCGCCGACCCGCTGCTGGCCACCGTCCTGGTCGGGCTCGGCGTCACGAGCCTGTCCATGTCGGCCCGTAGCGTGCCCGCCGTACGGGAGGCCCTCGCCCGTCACTCCGCGGACCAGTGCCGGCACAACGCCCAGCTCGCCCTGGCGGCACATGACCCCGATGAAGCACGAAGGGCCGTGCGGGAGTCCTGGTGAGCGAGACCGGCGGCCGCCTCCCGGGCGGCCGCGATCGGCGAACTCCAGGCACGTTTCCCGTATCGCCAGGCGGTAAAGCACCTTGATGATGGTCGCGGAGAGCCGGTCTTCGTGGTCGGTTTCGGGCCGGCCGACCCCGGAGAATCCTCCCCGTGCCTGACCGATGTGCGGCTACTCCTGGATCAGCCGGTGCGGGTGGCCCTGGAGGTTTGGCTGGAGCGGATCCCGACGCTCAGCCTCGCCGATCCGGCGGCGGTGACCTGGCCCACCGGCCAGGTCCGCGGGCCGCGTACGCTCTGGCTTCGCATCGCCTGACTCCGCCCGGGAAGGGAGCGCGTCTATCGGCCGCACCCGTCCAGTGGCCCGTCGGCAAACGCCGGACGGGTAACCGCCGAGGGGACCAATCGTCCGTCCGCCACTTCGCGGGCTGCTTGAACGACATTGTCACGGCGCGATAATCGGGTGGAGTCCGGCTTAAGACAGCGAGTACCGTTCAAGGATGCGGCGGTGCGGCAAATGCCACCACTGGGAACCCGCCGGAGCGCCTGAGTGCGAGCGATGTGCCGGAATCGTGGACGAGATCGTCGAATCCGGATGGCGCGAGTTCGTCACGCAGGAGTTCGGCACGCTGACGGCCCTGGATGAGCGCGATGTTGCTGAGATGGTGATCGACGAGCCCAACAGGCACCTGTGGCGGGTGGTGGACGCCGCCTACGACCGGCTCACCTGCACCGAGTGCGGCAACAGACTGAGCCGGGGTCCGGCCGGCTGCACTGGCTGCGACCTGGCCAACGGATTCCGGTACGTCGCCATCGAGATCGACCGGCCCGGCGTCCCACCAGGCAACGAGCACGCGTTGAGGGTCAACGTATCCGTGGTGCGCAGGCCATCAGGAATCTCGTGGCGTGAGGTACTGGGGCGGCGGCTCTTCCTCCCCTACCTCCTCGACGGGTATCTGCCTACGACCAGGCAGGCCCAGGCCGCCCGCGCCCTCCTCAACGTGGGGGGCGTGGCTGAGGACTTGGCGGAGTACCTCAACCTTGCCCTGCGGCCTGGTCAGGGGCGCTGAGCTGGTCACGGCGGCGCTGGAAGGCGTCGTGCTCGGCGCGGACGAGCCGGACGCGCTGGTGCGTGACGGCGTCCTGGTCGACGGTCTCCCGCTGCCGGATCAAGAACGTCTCCTTCGATGGGGCTGCGCGCTGAACCCGGCGTGGCACGGACACCATGACCGCGGATCGGCAGCCGAAGTCGTCATGACGCCTTCTCGTCAGTGTGGGACGGCGTGGACAGCTCACCCGCCGCAGGCCGTCCTTTGCGTTCGGTGACTGCGCATGCGACACCGCCCAGCATCATGCCCATGCCCGCGAGGACGAGTATGACGGGCTTGGTCAATCCGGCCATGACTTCCTGAATGTTCAGGACTTCCGACGTCGATTCTCCTACATCAGGAACAGTGAGCTCGAACCGGAAAACCATGATTACACCGACGAGAAGCAAGGCGGTGCCGGTAGTAATGAATATGGCGGTAAGTAGCCGCATGAGCTAAATGCTATGGCACATGATCAATGTGCACCAGGGAAAGGCCGATTCGAGGCGCCCCGACGTGCCTGGTACTCCAGTAGCACTTATCGATCTTTGAGTCGTTGTCGCTGGTAGTGGGATCGATGGGCTTGGGCTTGATGTCGCCGTCGCCACCGGGACCAGTTGCTGATGTGGCACTCGCTCGGGGCTGGCCGGGTCAGTTGGGCGAAGAGGCGGCGTATCTCGTTTGCGGAGATCACGATGGACTGATCGCGCTGTGTGACTGGTGTCAGGTTGGTGATCTTCCCTGCGGAGCAGGTGTACTGCCGCTGGATGACGCGTTCGCGCAGGTGGCAGGCCGGTTCAAACGCCGGGAGGTACGGCTTCGCGCGCGGTCGTGCGTCGAGGGATTGCTGTCGATCCTGGAACGCAAGAACGGCTGGACACTCGCCGAATACGCCGGTGACCGCTTTTCCCGGAAAGGGCGTGGTGCCGATGGTGTGCTTCATGCGCTTGCCGGATGATATTGACATCACTTGACATCCCACAGATTCGGGTATAAGTACCTGCAAAACACCATAGAAGCGGGGGTGAATCCACACGATGTACGCCGAGGAACGGCAGCAGGAGATCCTGCGCGCGGCACGGGGCGCCGGGCGGGTGGACGTGGTGACGCTCGCGGAGCAGTTCGGCGTGACGACGGAGACGATCCGCCGGGACCTGACGGTTCTCGAGCGCGCGGGCGTGCTGCGGCGGGTGCACGGCGGGGCGATCCCGGTCGAGCGGCTTGGCTTCGAGCCCGCTCTCGCCGCACGGGACGAGGTCATGACGGAGGAGAAGGAGCGCATCGCCAAAGCGGCGCTGGCCGAGTTGCCGCAGGACGGCGCCATCATCATCGACGCCGGTTCGACCATGAGCCGCCTGGTCCAGCTCCTGCCGCCGGACCGCGAGCTCACCGTCATCGTCAACTCGCCGCCGCTCGCGACCGCGCTGGCCACCCGTGCCAATGTGACGGTGTTCATGCTGGGTGGCCGGGTGCGGGGCCGTACGCTCGCGACGGTCGAGGACTGGGCGCTTCAGCAGCTCTCGCAGTTGCACGTCGACGTGGCCTTCATGGCGACGAACGGCTGCTCGGTGGCCAAGGGGCTGACGACGCCCGACCCGGCAGAGGCAGCGATCAAGCGGGCGATGATCGCCTGCGCGCAGCGGGCCGTGCTGCTGGCCGACCATACGAAGTTCACCGGGAGCTACCTGGCCCGCTTCGCCACGCTGTCGGAGATCGACATGGTCTTCACGGATACCGGGCTCGACCCGGATCTGGCCGCCGACCTCGCCGCCGCCGGACCCGAGATCGTCCGGGTGTGACACTCACGCCAGCCCCGGAGAAGGACACCCGGGACTGGATCGCCCAGTGGTACGACAACCCCCGGCCGTGCGGGTGGAAGAAGACCGCGACGCAGATCCTCGAATCCCTCGCACGACATCGTCGGCGGATTTCAGGCGGGGGAGACTAGCCCTGCTTGAGGCGGAGTTCTTCTTTGCGGACCTCGGCCTGGATGGACCGCTCGCGCTCCAGCCACGCCGGGTTCTCCGCCTTCAGCGCGTCGATCTCAGCGGTGGTGAGCGGTCCGGTGATCCCGCCTCTGGCCAGGCCGGAAATGGAGACCCTGAGCTTCGCGGCGACGACATGCTTGGGGTGCGGGCCGTTGCGGCGCAGATCGACGAGCCAGGCGGGTGGGGTCGCCTGCAACGCGTTCAGCTCGTCCCTGGAGACGACACCCGTCTGGAACTCGGCGGGAGTGGCCGAGAGGAGGACACCCAGCTTCTTGGCCGCGGTCGCGGGCTTCATCGTCTGGATGCTCTTCGGTTTGGGCGAGGTCATGGTGCCAAGCGTAGTCAGTCGGAACGGGTTCCCCTGACATCGGTACCCTGGGGAAGTGACTGATGGGGAGACCGGCAGGGTGTTCCGGCTGGCGTACGTGCCCGGGGTGACGCCCGCGAAATGGGTCAACATCTGGACCGAGAGAATGCCCGGCGTGCCGATCACTCTGGTCGAGGTTTCCGCCGCCGAGGTGGTGGGACTCCTGCGGGATGGCGGCGCCGACGCCGGATTCGTCCGGCTGCCGGTCGACCGGGACGGGCTCAGCGTGATCCCTCTCTACGTGGAGACCACGGTGGTCGTGGTGCCCAAGGATCACGCGGTGGCCGCCGCCGACGAGGTGACCGTCGACGACCTGACCGACGACGAGGTGTTCCACCCTCTGGACGACACCATCGAGTGGACGGTCCGGCCCGGGCTGCCCGCGTTCACCCGCCCGGCCACGACGGCGGCCGCGGTCGAGTTGGTGGCGAGCGGCGCCGGGCTTCTCCTGGTTCCGCAGTCGCTGGCCCGCCTCCACCACCGCAGAGATCTCACTTACCGGCCGGTGCTGGACACGCCGCAGTCTCAGGTTGCGCTGGCCTGGCCCACGGACGCGACCACCGACCTGGTGGAAGATTTCATCGGCATTGTCCGCGGCCGGACAGTGAACAGCTCGCGGGGCCGTACCCCCGAGTCCCCTGCGGAGAAACCGGCACAGCAGCAGGCGAAAAAGCCGGCACAGCGGCAGGCGCAGAAGCCCGCACAGCGGCAGGCACAGAAATCCGCACAGAATGGCTCCGGCCGCCGGGCCGCGCCGGCCCGCCGTCGAGGGAAGGGGCACCGGCCTCGGTGACCCGCGGCCCCGAACCTCCGGTTCGGACTCGGGAGCCCTGGGATCTCAGGGCTCCCGCGTGAGCGGCTGCGCGTGGCGTCAACGTGCGAACTTTTCGATGGCCGCCGGGGTGACGGGGGTGAAGAAGTTGACGAGGTTGCCGTCGGGGTCGCGGAACAGCACCGACCGGTTGCCCCAGGGCATCGTGGTGGGCCCGGTGACGAAGTCGGTGACGAAGCCGGTCAGGTTCTGGTGAATGCGGTCCACGTCGTCGACGAGGAACTCGATGATCACGCTCTGGTTGTCCGCCGGGCGGGCAGAGCCCGGGGCGAACAGCGGGACGGTGCGGGTGCCGGCGATCGCGAGGGTGGCGTTGGGGGTCTTGAGTTCGGCGAAGTCCTCGGTGGCCCACGTCGCCCGCGCCCCTGTGGCTCGCTCGTAGAACTCGACGAGGCGCGCTACGTCGCTGGTAATGATGCGGATCGAGACGAAGTCCATGGGAATCTCCTTGGCTGTGCTGGAGGCGTGCACGTCGCAGACTAGGAGAAATAGTGGACAGAATCGGTCCTGTATCCGCGTTAGGCTGCGAACGTGCCTCGACCGACCGCCCGCGTGCTGACACTCCTGGAGCTGCTCCAGTCGGGCGGCACCCGGACGGTGGCCGAACTCGCCGACCGGCTCGGCGTCGAAGGGCGCACCGTGCGGCGGTATGTGGACCAGCTGATCGACCTGGACGTGCCCGTGGAATCGGTGCGCGGCCGCTACGGCGGGTACCGGCTCGCCCCCGGGTACCGCTTGCCTCCGCTCATGCTCAGCGACGACGAGGCGCTGGCCGTGCTGCTCGGCCTGGTCGCCGGCCGCCGAGCAGGGTTGACGACGACGGAGCACACGGCAAGCGAGACGGCATCGGCGAAGATCCGGCGGGTGCTGCCCAAGCACATCGCCCGTCGGCTCGACACACTCCTGGAGGCTCTCGCCTTCACGGATCAACCCGGCGAGTTCGACACCCCGGACGCTGAGGTCCTGCTCACCATCGCCGATGCGGTGCGCCACCGACGACCGGTCTCGATCCGCTACACCGACCGCGACGGACGGCGCAGCGAACGCACGCTGCACGCGTACGGGATCGTCGCCCATTCGGGCCGGTGGTACGTCACGGGCAAGGACGACCAGATCGGCGAGGACCGAACCTTCCGGCTCGATCGCATCGCAGACGCGCGGACCCTGCCCGGCTCATTCGAAACGCCCGTGGGTCCCGGTCCGGCACAGCGTGTGCTGTCAGCGTTCGCCACGGCGGAGTACCGGCATGAGGTGACCCTGCGGATCCACGGGACGGTTGGGCAGATCCGCGCCCACCTTCCCGCCAGCGTCGCCAGCCTGGAGGAGTACGCGCCCGCGGCAGGCGAGGACCGGGCGACCGAGCGCTGGCTGCGCGTCGAGCTGCGGGTGGAGCGGCTCGACTGGTTGCCTGCGGTACTCGCCTCACTCGACCGGCCGTTCGTCATCGAGCGCCCCGATGAACTGCGCGACCTCGTCACCGTGCTCGCCGATCGCCTCACGTCCTACGCCCGCCAAGCCTGACAGCGAGGAACCAATGTCATGAGATGGCACACCGCTCAGCGGTGGGCCGTGAGGGTGTAGGCGCCCTGGGCGCAGCCGTTGATGCGCCAGCCGCCCGGTGTCTGCCGGGAGGAGACGCCCGTGAGTCCGGCACTGCGGACGACCGGCCGGGCGCCGCCGGGGAACCAGACGTCCAGGCCGCACCCGGCGCCCTCGCCCTGTGCCGTGAGGCTCGCCCGGTCCGACGTGAGGCCGGTCAGGCGGCCGGGGGCGGAGCGGGGGTAGGGGCGCGAGAGCTCGGCGACGTATTCGGGGGGCGGGGGCAGGTCCTTCCCGGTGGCGCAGTCCTCGATCATGAGGTTGCCGCCGGTCTCGTCCTCCGCTCCGGCGTGGGCGTCGCCGCAGGACTGCTTCCAGACCCAGAATGCGCCGCCGATTCGGTGCCGATCCTCGTTGTCGGTGTATTTCCTGATCGGGGCCGAGGCCGCGTCGCCGAACCACCCCCACTCTCCCGACCAGAGCCCCGCGCCGTAGTACTTCGCTGCCCGGCTGGCCAGGTCGAAGCCGCGCTCGATGCTCGTGATGGTGAGGCCGGTGCCCTGGTCGATGGTGATCGACTCGTTGTAGAGGTGAGGGGCGAAGACGAGCAGCCGGTCGTCGGTGAAGTCCTTGGGCACCGAGACCTCGAAGCCGAGACCCGACCAGAGCACGGACGGCTCGAAGAAGATCAGATGCGGGAATCCGCGCTTCTCGCCCGCCCTGATGGCCTTGATCGCTCGGTCGTAGTAGCGGCCGAGCAGGACGCCGGAGGTGATCGGCGGGGCCTCGCCGAAGCCGGGCTCGTTCAGCAGGTCGTATCCGGCGACCATGGGCTCGCTCGCGAACCGCTCCGCCAGCATGCCCCAGGCGGCGACCAGGCGGGTCTGGATGCCATCCCTGTCCTGGTAGAAGTTGGTGAAGGCGCGGGCGACGGCGGGAGAGATGTCGCGTCCGGTGAACTCGCACTTGGGGGCGCCGTCGAAGCGGTCGGCCCAGGTGGGTGCGCCGTCCCAGCCGTGCATCGGGGAACCGTTCTCGCAGGTGGTGCCGGGGGCGGCGTTGACGCCCTTGCCCCAGGCGTCCTGGTGCATGTCGATGACCGTGCGCAGGCCGTGCTTGGCGGCGGTCTCGACGGCCCAGGAGATCCTGGCGAGGTAGGCCGGGTCGTAGTGGCCGGGCCGGGGTTCCAGGGCTGACCAGGACAGGGCGAGGCGGATGACGTTGAAGCCCATCTGCTCCATGCCGGCGAAGTCGGCCTCGGTGAGCGGTCGCGTCACCGCCTTGTCCGGAAATTTCTGGAAGTAGTCTTCGAGCTGGTTGACGTTCACGCCGCGCAGCAGCACCTCATTGCCGTCGGCGTCGACGATCCTGCGGTCGGCTGAGAGCGTCAGGCCCTTGGTGCGTGGTGGCTGCGCGGTGGCGGTTCCGGGTTCCAGGAGCGGTACGGCGAGCGCCGCCGCGCCCACCACGACCGCCATCCATGTCGCCGCGGAAACGGTGAAGCCCGTACGCGCATGGACAAGAACGGCCTTTCGCGCCGGGAGGGTGGCGGGGAGGAGCGCGACGAGGGCTGCCGTCGCGAAGGCGAGAAGCGCGCCGAAGGAGAGCGCGGGGGCGAGGCGAAGCATGATCGCCGGTGCCCAGAACGTGTCGCCGCCCGCGAGGTCGCCGGGGAGCCCGAGGGCCACCTCGACCAGGCCCAGCGTCGCGGCCGCTCCCAGCGCGGAGATCCCGGCCACGACGGCCCGCGGCGAGGTGGTGGCGCCGAGCCGGCGGTTCAGTGCCCAGGTCATCACGCCCAGCAGGGTGACGGCGGCGAGGCAGCCCAGCGGTCCCGCCTCGGGCGCCGGGGCCAGCGGGGAGTCGCCGATCGCGTACCCGACGGGCGAGCCACCCCACCACACTCCACCTACCGACGCACCCATGACCACGGCCACCCCCGCCACCACCCAGCCCGGCCCCGCAGCCGGTGGGGAGAACGCCCCCGAGGACGTGGCGGGTCCGGTGCCCGGCCCCGGGGAGGGTGGGGAGGCCGAACTCGAGGTGAGGCGGCGGCGGAGGAACTGCGTGAGCCAGGTGGCCGCCAGAACCGGCAGGCCGAAGATCGCCGCCTTGACGCCGGTGAAGCCGGTCGACCACGCCAGGTAGACCACATCATCGAAGGCCATCACCAGCGACATCATCAGCTTGGCCGCCATCGCCGACCACACCACCGCGCCCCACACCAGCAGTGCCGTACGCAGCGGGGCACGCTCGCGCGCGACCGCCCACGCCAGCGTCCCGACGCCCGCCAGCAGCAGCGGCACATAGACGGCCGGCGCGGCCACCTGCCACAGCCCGGCGACAGGGAGCAGGTCGGCGCCCGTCCACGTGTACGGCGCGGCCAGCCCCGACGGGTCGAAAGCCGCCCCCAGCACGATGACGGCGGCCAGCACCACAACGGCGATCGGCGACAACCAGCGGTTTCTCATAGCGTCAGCGACCATATATGAGCATTGCTCACATATGAAGAGCCAGATCCGTAACAATGCGGAAGACCGTGTACCGCTTCAAACGTCGTCGCGGGGTGCTTGGCCTACTGCTGGATCGCGGCTCGTGTCTCTCCGCATCCTCTACGTGATCACGGTTCGGGCGGGCGAGCCGGCCGGGCGGCTGGGCCGGCCGGTACGGGTGGTCGACGACGTGGCCGCAGCCGAGGGTGGGACGCCGGGTCAGTCCGCGGACAGGTCCATGAGCTGCTCGATCTTCCGCTGGGCGACCAGGTCGAGGCTCTGGTCGAGGTCGTCACCATAGGTACGCAGCGCCACATCGAGGTGCGCGGCCATGGCGTCGCTCGCGGCCTTCGGGTCGCGGGCCGTGATCGCGCTGAGGATCTCCTGGTGGTACGGCACGCCCTCGCGGGAGACCGAAGGATCGCCCAGGCTGCGGAGCATGAGCTCGAAGGTGAGCGTGGCGATCGAGCCGAACATGGCCTCGATCACCGGGTTGTGTGACGCCGCCGCGATCGCGGCGTGGAAGGCGACATCGGCTCTGGCTCGGGAGACCAGGTCGCGAGCCTCGTCGAAGCGCAGCAGCATCTCCTCGATGACACGCAGGTCCTCGGGGGTCGCGTGCTGGGCGGCGAGCGCGGCCGTCTCGCGCTCCAACATCATCCGGGCGCTGATCACGTCACGTGAGGTCGGCTTGCGCTGCCGGTACAGCGCGTCGAGCGGGCGGACCGCGTCGGTGATCCGCACGTCGCGGACGAAGCTGCCCCGGCCCGGGACGACCTCGATGATGCCCTGCTGCTCCAGCCCCCGGAGCACCTCCCTGATCATCGGGCGGCTCACGCCGAACCGCTGGGAGAGCACCCGTTCCGACTCAAGCTTCGATCCGGCCGGGTGCTGCCCGGACAGGAGTTCCAGCTCGAGCCGCCTGGCCACGGCCTCCTTGGTCGGGGGGCGCCTGTCGCGCGCGGAGGCGTTTTCGCTTGCCATCATCCCTGCCACGCTACCTTCAAGATCGAGGGACAAGCGCCCTCCGGTGAAATCCGATCATTCCTGGTTGAACAACGAACAGCCACCGTCGGCCAGCAGCGTTGTGCCGGTGATGTAGTCGGAGTCCGGCGAACACAGGAACGCCGCCGCCTTGGCCACCTGCTGCGCGGTCTGCGGCGCCCCGAGGGGGATCGCCGTGCTCGCCCGCGCGGCGTAGGCCGGCTCGTTCTCGAACTGCCACTTGGCCAGGCCCGCGGCCACGATCCCGGGTGCGAGAGCGTTGACCAGGATTCCGTGCGGCGCCAGCTCCTTGGCCATCGAGCGGGCCAGCATCGCCACTCCCGCCTTGGACGCGCTGTAGGCCGCGATCTCCGGCCATGGGACCGTGCCCACCCAGGACCCGGTCAGGACGATGCGGCCCCCGCCGCCCTGGGCGACCATGCGCCGGGCGGCGGCTTGGGCGGTGTGGAAGGTGCCGGTGAGATTGATGCCCAGGTGGCGCTCCCACTGCTCGGCGGTGATCTCCAGGAAGGGGGCGGATTCGACGATCCCCGCGTTGGCGATCGCGATGTCCAGCTTGCCGAGTCGCTCCAGCGCCGCGTCCAGAGCCGGCCGGTCCCGTACGTCGGCTCGCACGTAGCCCACCTCGCCGTGCGCGGACGCCGTGGTGATCCACTCCTGTGCCTCGTCCGGGGACTTGACGTCGAGCAGCGTGACATGGGCGCCCCGGCGGGTCAGCTCGGCGGCCATGGCGGCGCCGATGTCGCCGGCGCCCCCTGTGACCAGCGCGTTTCTTCCCTCCAGGTCCGGCATGGAGACCTCCTCAGGTGTGGTTAGGCCGGTAAGACCAGGCTCACCATACTGCGTGGGCCCCGTCGTCGCGACCCGAGCGGCCGTTGCCGATTCGAGACGTGAGAAGGGGTTGACGAATCGCCCTTCGAAGCACAAACCTCGCTTGGCATAACCGGTCTTACCAGTCAAGCCAACCAGCGGGTTCGGAAGGGAGAGAGCATGCCACTGTTCGAGGCCGTAGGCGTACGCAAACGCTTCGGCGGGGTCGAGGCCCTGCGCGGCGTCGACTTCAGCGTCGAACCCGGCGAGGTGGTCGGCCTCATGGGCGACAACGGCGCCGGTAAGTCGACGCTGATGAAGGTGATCTGCGGTGCGTACCGGGCCGACGAAGGAGAGATCCGGATGGCCGGCCGTCCGCAGGTCTTCCGCAGTCCCCGTGACGCCGCGGCCTGCGGCATCGCGGTCGTTTACCAGAACCTCGGCCTGGTCGACCAGCGTAGCGTCGCCGCCAACGTGTTCCTCGGGCAGGAGCCGCGCAGGTTCGGCCTGGTCGACACCCGCAGGATGCGGGCGGAGGCGCGAGAGGTGCTCACCACCCTGCGCATCCGCATCCCGTCCGTACGGATGCCCGTGGCCGGGCTGTCCGGAGGGCAGCGCCAGTGCATCGCCATCGCCAGAGCCGTGCACCAGGGTGGTGAGCTCGTACTGCTGGACGAGCCCACAGCGGCGCTCGGACCCGAGCAGCAGCAGAACGTGCTCTCGCTGATCCGTGACCTGCGGGAACAGGGCAAGGCCGTCGTCGTCGTCTCGCACAACGTCGACCACGTGCTAGAGGTCGCCGACCGGGTCGTGGTCATGCGCGGTGGCCTGGTGTCGGGTGTGCGTGACGTCGCGGCCACCACGGCGGCCGAGGTCGTCGGACTCATCCTCGGCAACGCGCCGGCGGCTGCTGACGACGGCGCCCCTCACACCTCCGGAGAACTCGCATGACCATCCAGCAGCAGATCGCGATCGCCTACCGGGTGGACGACTCCGGTGGAAGCCTGGTCCGCAGGCTGCTCGGCGCCAGGGAGTTCGGCGTGCTGGCCGCGACCGCGGTGATCTTCCTGGTCTGCGCCGTGGGAGCCGACGGCTTCCTCGCCGCCGACAACCTGCTGTCCGTCGCCCAGCAGATCGCCATCCTCGGCATCGTCGCCACCGGCATGACCTTCCTGATCGTCGTCGGCGAGATCGACCTGTCGGTGGGGTCGCTGCACGGATTCCTCGCGGTGGAGCTGGCCTGGCTGGTGACGAAGGTGGGCGTGCCCGTCGGGGCCGCGGCCCCGCTGGCCATCCTCACCGGTGTGACGATCGGTGTGATCAACGGCCTGATCACCACCCGGTTCAAGATCCCCTCGTTCGTGGTCACGCTGGCCGCGCTGGCCGCACTACGCGGCGCCGCGCTGCTGCTGTCCGACGGCGTGCCCATCCGTGGCTCGCGCAACGAGGCGTTCACCCATCTGTTCGCGGGCAGCCCGCTCCCCAACGTCGCCGCGCAGACGCTGTGGATGGCCGCCGTGGTCGCCATCGGAGCCTTCGTCATGGCCAGGACCAAGTTCGGCTACGACGTCTACAGCGTGGGCGGCAACCCGTCCGCCGCTGCCGGGGCGGGCATCGCCAGCGACCGCGTCAAGGTCATGTGCTTCGCCCTCACCGGAGGGCTGACCGGCCTGGCCTCGATCATCCTGGTCGGCTGGCTGGGCAGCGCCAACCCCCTCACCGGCAACGGCTTCGAGCTCAGCGTCATCGCCGCGGTCGTTGTGGGCGGCGCCGGTCTGGCCGGCGGTACGGGCAGCGTGCTCGGCACGTTCCTCGGCGCGGTGATCACCGGTGTGATCACCAACGCGCTCGTCCTCTTCGGCGTGGACGGCAACTGGCAGCAGGTCGCCACCGGCCTGCTGATCCTGGGGGCCGTCATGCTCAACCACCTCGTCGCCAAGCGCTCGGCCCACGGCCTGAACGCCTGACCCCCCAACCGAAACAGGAGAGAACATGGCAACGAACAGCCCGCTGTCGCGCCGGGGCCTGCTGATCAGCGGATCCCTGGCCACCGCCGGCATCCTGGCCACCGCGTGCAGCAGCGAGAAGGAGCCGTCCGCCGCCGCTGCCTCGTCCGGCGGCAGCGCCGCCGACGGCCCGCAGAAGGGCAAGAAGGTGATCTTCGTCGTGCACGACAAGAACCCCTTCTTCGCCCCGGTGCAGCGCGGCTTCGAGGACTTCGGCGCGATCATGGGATGGCAGACCCAGTTCATCGGCCCGCCCGCGCAGGACACCCAGAAGACCGTCGAGCTCCAGGCGAGCGCGCTGAGCGCCAAGCCCGACGGTGTGATCTTCACCCGGATCGACGAGACCTCCTTCGACGCCAACATCCAGAAGGCGACCTCCTCCGGCGTGAAGGTGATCCTGTCCAACGTGGCCAGCGACGGCTACGAGAAGCTCGGCGTCGGCTTCGTCGGCCAGAACTTCGTCAACGCGGGCGACGCGTGCGGCCGTGAGATCGCCAAGTACGCCAAGGACCGCACCGGCAAGTCCGGTGGCGTCATCGTGTGCGGCAACTTCGCGCCCGGCAGCACCGCCCTCGAGCAGCGCATCCAGGGGATCAAGCAGGGGATCGAGGCGTACAACAAGGAGAACGGCACCTCCTTCACCACCGAGGTCCTCGTCACCAGCACCGACGAGTCCAAGGCCGTCGCCGCCATCGACGCCAAGTACACCTCGAAGAAGGACGAGATCGTCGGCTGGGCGATGGCCGCCTTCGACCACCAGTACGTGTCCACCTGGGCGAAGAGCAAGAACCTCGTCGGCAAGTTCGCCGTCGGAGGCTTCGACCTGATCCAGCCGGTCCTGGACGGCATCAAGGACAAGTCGATCGATTTCTCCCTGGGGCAGAACCCGTACGCGCAGGGCTGGATCGCCGCGGCCCTGCTCGCCGAGGAGTTCGACCCCGGCTACCCGGCCAGGACGTACGACACCGGCGCGGAGGTCGTCGACGCCGCCAATGTCGAGGCGGTCGCCACGCGTGAGGCCCGTTTCGCCTGACCGGTACGCCCGCGTGTCCCGTGTCCCCCGCAGTTCAGCAACCTTCGGAAGATCTGGATGAAGATCACTGCTCTTGAGACAATCCGTCCGGCCATCCAGCCCAACCTGCTGTTCGTCCGCCTGCACACCGATGCCGGACTGGTCGGCCTCGGCGAGGCGTTCTTCGGCGCCCGTACGGTGGAGGCCTACCTGCACGAAAGCGTCGCTCCCGTCCTGCTCGGGATGACCGATCCCACGCCGGAGCGCGCCGCGCGAGCGCTGGCCACCTATGTCGGATTCCAGGGAGCGGGGGCCGAGACGCGCGGCAACGGTGCGATCGACATCGCCCTGTGGGATCTGCTGGGACACACCTCGGGACTGCCGCTCGTCGACCTGCTCGGCGGAGCCGTGCATGACACGATCGGCATCTACAACACGTGCGCCGGACCCGGCTACGTCGGCTCTTCCACCCGGCAGGAGTCCCGCAACTGGGGGGTGAGCGCCGCCGAACGCTACGAGGATCTGCACGCCTTCCTCAACGAGCCCGCGCGGCTGGCCCGCGAGTTGTGGGACGAGGGCATCCGAGGCATGAAGATCTGGCCCTTCGACATCGCCGCCGAGCGGACCGGCGGCACCGACATCTCCCCGGCCGAGATGGACAAGGCGCTCTCGACGGTCGCCGCGGTCCGCGACGAGGTCGGCATGGACATGAAACTGATGATCGAGCTGCACGGCCTATGGAACAGGCCCGCCGCCGAAAAGATCATCTCGGCGCTCGCGCCGTACCGGCCGTACTGGGTGGAGGACCCGCTGCGCTCCGACGCGGCCGACGCGTTCGGCAAGTTGGCCAGGGTCGACGGCGTGCCGATCGCCACGGGAGAGACCTGCGTGGGGCGGCGCGGCTTCAAGCCGCTGCTCGACTCCGGGAGCGTCGACATCCTGACCCTGGACATCCAGTGGACCGGCGGGCTGACCGAGGCGCGCAAGGTCGCCTCGCTGGCCGACGCCTACGGCGTTCCCGTCGCCCCGCACGACTGCACCGGCCCGGCCACCCTGGCGAGCTGCGTGCACTTCGTGTGCAGCCAGCCGAACGGGCTCATCCAGGAGACGGTCAGGGCGTTCCTGCGTACCTGGTACGACGAGCTGGTCACCGGCCTGCCGGAGATCCAGGACGGGCAGGTGCGGCCGGGCAGGGCACCCGGGCACGGGGTCGCCCTGCGCGACGGGGTCGCCGAGCGGGACGACGTGGAACGGCGGGTGTCCCGGCTGTGAGAGCGGCCCGCTGGCACGCGCGCCGAGACGTGCGCGTGGAGGAGGTGCCCGCCCCCGTTCCGGCGGCCGGGGAGGTGCTGGTCCGTGTCGAGCTGTGCGGAATCTGCGGCACCGACGTGGAGGAGTACCGCGACGGGCCGCTCGCCATCGACACGGAGCGGCCCCACCCGCTGACAGGCACCCGGGCGCCGTTGGCGCTCGGACACGAGGTGGTCGGCGTCATCGCCGGGCACGGTCCGGGAACCGACGCCGGACGACTGCCCGTCGGCACCCGGGTCATCCCCGACGTCGTGCTCGGCTGCGGCACGTGTTGGTGGTGCCGCAGGCACCAGGAGGGGGTCTGCGCGCGGCAGGCGGTACGCGGCCTCAACCTCGACGGGGGGCTGGCCGAGTACATGATCGCCGACGCGGCCACCTGCGTCCCCGTCCCCGACCACGTCCCGCCGCGGATGGCGGTGCTCGCCGAGCCCGCCGCCGTCGCGGTACGCGCGCTGCGCAAGGCCGGTGACGTGACCGGTGGCACCGTGCTGGTACTCGGCGCGGGCGCCATCGGACTGCTGCTGACCCGGGTGGCGGTGGCCGCCGGGATCCAGGTCGTGACGAGCGAGACCGCCGATTCTCGCCGGGAGGCGGCTCGCCACGCCGGAGCTGTGGCGGTCCGGCCGGAGGAGACGGCCGCCACGATCGACCGGCTGACCGACGGCAGGGGGGCGGATGCGGTGTTCGAGTGCACCGGCCTGCCCGCTCTGCTGCCGGACGCGATCCGGCACTGCCGGGCCCGCGGCACCGTGGTGATCGTCGGGTTCTCCGGCCGGGACGCCGCGGTGCCGCTCGCCGACGTGGTGCTCAAGGAGAAGCGCCTGGTCGGTACGGCAGCGCACCTCTGGGACGAGGATGTCACCGCCGGAGTACGGCTGCTCGCCTCCGGGGTGATCGACCCGGCCCTCGTACCGGTACGAGTGGCGTCACTGGACGAGGTGCCCGCGCTGCTCGCCGTCCCCGATCAGGATGTCGTGAAGGTCGCGATCGACCCGTGCGGTCAGGAGGAGGTCTGATGGTCAGCGAAATCGACGGCGAACTCGTGTTGCGGAGCAACGCGGACGTGGGGGAGGGGCCGGCCTGGGACGCGGCCCGTCGGCGGCTCGTCTGGGTGGACGTCACCGGATGCGCGGTCCACACGTTCGACCCCGTCGGCGGCGTGGACCAGGTCGTGGACGTGGGCATGCACGTCGGCGCGGCGGTGCCCGCGGGCGACGCCGGCCTGATTCTCGCGGTACGCGACGGACTGGCGATGCTGTCACCCGCCGGCGATGTTCGCATGGTCGCCGAGGTGGAGGCCGACCGCCCGGGAAACCGGATGAACGACGCTAAATGCGACCCGTCCGGGCGGCTCTGGGCAGGCACCATGCCGTACGAGGCCGAACCCGGCGCCGCCGCCCTCTACCGCTACGACGGCCGGAGCGTCGCGCGCGTCCTGACCGGGGTCACGCTGTCCAACGGTCTGGGATGGAGCCCTGACGGGACCGTGATGTACCACGTCGACAGCGGAACCCAGCGGGTCGACGCCTACGACTTCGACCCCGCGACGGGCGAGCTGGGTTCGCGCCGCGTGGTCGTGACCGTCGACCCCGCCGAGGGCATGCCGGACGGCATGACGGTCGACGACGACGGCTGCCTGTGGGTGGCGCTGTGGGGTGATGGAACGGTCCGCCGCTACACCCCGGACGGCGTCCTGGATCGGATCGTCCGCCTCCCTGTCACCCAGGTGACCAGCTGCGCGTTCGGCGGCCCCGGCGGTGACGTGCTGTACGTGACCTCCGCCGCCTACCGGCTCACCCCCGGCGAGCTGGCCGCCCAGCCGCTGGCCGGGTCGATCTTCGCAGTGGAACCCGGAACCACCGGCCGTCCGGCCACACCCTTCCATGGAGCTGACCGATGACACATATCGTGCGCTACGCAAGAGACGGTGAGATCCGGGCGGGGGTGCGGGCGGATGACGGCCTGGTCCGTCCGCTGCCGCTGCCGCTGGCCGAGCTGTTGCGCCTGAGCCTGTCCGACCTGCGGGAACTCGTCGAGCGGGCCATGACCGAGCCCCCGGACGGCCCGGCCGAGCCGCTCGCGCCGGTGGAGGGCCGGATGGAGGTGTGGGCCGCCGGCGTCACCTACCGTCGCTCCCGCCAGGCGCGGATGGCCGAGAGCTCCGCCGCCGCGGACGTCTATGAGCGGGTGTACGACGCCGCACGGCCCGAGCTGTTCTTCAAGTCCGTCGCCTGGCGGGTCGTCGGCGACGGCGGCACGGTCGCGGTGCGGGCCGACTCCACGGTCGACGTGCCCGAGCCCGAGCTGGCCCTGGTGCTCAACGCGTACGGCGAGATCGTCGGGTACACGGTGTGCGACGACGTGAGCTCACGCACCATCGAGGGCGAGAACCCGCTGTATCTTCCTCAGGCCAAGATCTATCTCGGTGGCTGCGCGGTCGGCCCGGCCATCCGCCCGATGTGGGAGGTCGCCGACCCGTACGCGCTGCCGATCCGCATGACGATCCGTCGTGATGGCGTCGTCGCCTGGTCCGGTACGGCCGAGACCTCGCAGCTGAACCGGCGGCTCGACGACCTGGCCGGATATCTGTTCGCCGCCGACGTCTTCCCGGACGGCGCCGTGCTGGCGACCGGCACCTGCCTGGTGCCGGACCTCCCCTTCACGCTCGCCGGAGGAGACGTCGTAGAGATCGAGATCGGCGAGATCGGAACCCTGACCAACAGCGTGGTCCGCGGCCTGGCGCCCATGCTGGAGTCACTGGAAGGAACGCTGTGATGAACCACGCCACCCCGGACGTCGTCTCCGTCGACGCACGCACCGGTGAGGCCGTCGAGGTGATCGGCGCCGAGTCCACGCCGGCCGAGGTGGCGGCGCTCTGCGCGGCCGCCGACGCGGCCGTACCGGCGCTGGCCGCTCTGGGCGTCGCAGGCCGGGCGGCGCTGTTGCACGACATGGCCGCCGAGCTGGAGCAGGACGGCGAGACGATCCTGGCGCTCGCCGACCGGGAGAGCGCGCTGGGCCTGCCCCGGCTCACCGGGGAGCTCGCCCGCACCTGCGCCCAGCTCAGGTTCCTCGCCGACGTCGTCACCGAGGGAAGCCACCTCGGGGTCGTGATCGACCATCCCGACCCGGCCGCCGTACCGCCGCGTCCGGACCTGCGGCGGATGATGGTCCCGCGCGGCCCGGTCGCCGTTTTCGGCGCCAGCAACTTTCCGCTCGCCTTCAGCGTTCCGGGCGGCGACACCGCCTCCGCGCTGGCGGCCGGCTGCCCCGTCGTGGTGAAGGCCCACCCGGCCCACCCGGCGACCTCGCTGGCGACCTATGGCGCGCTGCGCAGGGCCGCCGTCCGCGCCGGGGTTCCCGACGCGGTGAGCCTGGTGCACGGGCAGGCCGCCGGAGTGGCGCTGGTCACCGACCCGCACATCGCGGCCGTCGCATTCACCGGCTCGGTGCGCGGCGGGCGGGCGCTGTTCGACCTGGCCGCCGCCCGCCCGGAGCCCATCCCGTTCTTCGGAGAGCTCGGCAGCGTCAATCCGCTCGTCGTCACTCCGGCCGCGGCCGCGGAACGCGGCGCGTCGATCGCCGAAGGGCTGCTGGGCTCCTTCACGCTCGGGATGGGTCAGTTCTGCACCAAACCGGGACTCGCCTTCGTTCCTGCGGGCGAGCACGGGACGGCGCTGCAGGAGGCGCTCGCCGCACGCGGTGCCGACGCGCCGACCGGCACGCTGCTCACCAGGAGCATCCTGGCGGCATACGCCGAAGGCGTGCGAGAGCTCGCCGCGCAGCCGGGCGTACAAGTCCTGGCCGGAGCCGAACCACGAGACCTCGCCGGAAGGGCGACGCCCACCGTGCTGAGGGTGCCTGGCGCGATGTTCGGCGAGGCGCTGACCGAGGAGTGCTTCGGCCCGGTGACCGTGCTGGTGGAGTACGCCACAGAAGAAGAACTCCTCGCCCTGCTCGGCCGTCTCCCCGGAAGCCTCACCGCGACGCTGCACATGGGAGAGGGGGAGGAGGATCTCCCGCGCCGTGTGATCGACGTCGTCACCCGGCGCACCGGGCGGGTGGTGTGCGACGGATATCCGACCGGGGTCGCGGTGAGCTGGGCGATGAACCATTCGGGACCGTATCCGGCGGCCACCGACTCCGCGCACACCTCAGTCGGCGCCGCCGCGGTGCAGCGGTTCCTCCGCCCGATCGCCTACCAGGACACCCCGCAGCGGCTGCTCCCGCCCGAGTTGCGCGACGACAACCCTCTCGGCGTTCCCCGTCGCGTGGACGGAGTCCTCGCCGGGACGGCGACCTCGCCCACCGGCTGAGCCGCATCCCATCCGGCTTCGGAGCGCGCGCCGGACGGGGTGGAGGCCGAGGTCATTCGTCCCTTTTCTGGATCGAGGCCGCGGTGCCGGGCTGTGGCGCCGGGTCGAGCCGTACCACAAGGCAGGCTCCGGCGCCGCGGTCGGTGATGGACACGACTCCCCGGTGCAGGAGGGCGATCTCCCGCACGATCGCCAGCCCGAGACCCGACCCGCCCGAGTCCCTTGCCCGCGCCCAGTCGAGTCGCGTGAAGCGGTCGAACACCGCCTCGCGATGCTCGGGAGGGATGCCCGGCCCGTCGTCGCGCACTTCGAGCAGCGCCACGCCGTCCTCGTTCGCGACGCGCACCTCGACGGTTGAGCGGGCATGCCGTACGGCGTTGTCGACCAGGTTGGTGACCAGACGGGCCAGGTGGGCGCGGGAGCCGTTGACCACGACGTCGGGCTCGACGGCCAGGCGGACCCGGACCTCCCGGCGGGGGCGTGGGCGCAGGGACTCCTCCGCGGCCACCTGTCCGAGGTCGACCTCGTCGTCGCGGGGAGGTTCGCCCGCGTCCAGCCGGGCCAGCAGGAGCAGGTCGGCCGCGAGTGACTGCAGCCGCTCCACGTCGGCGAGGGCTTCGGCCGGCTCCTCGCGGGCGGCGAGCTCCAGGCGGGTGCGCAGCGTCGCGATCGGGCTGCGTAGTTCGTGCGCCGCGTCCGCGACGAACCGTTTGTGCTGATCGACGGCGTTCTCCAGTCGATCCAGGGTGGCGTTGACCGTCCGGGCGAGCGCCGCGATCTCGTCCCGCGTGCTCGGCACCGGGACCCGCTGATGCAGATCGCGGGCGGTGATGTCGGCCAGCTTCGCCTGGATCCCGGATACCGGGACCAGCGCCCTGCCCATGACGTACCACGTCATCCCGGCGACGAGCAGAAGCAACGCGGGAACCCCGAAGATCAGCAGGCGGTTCAGGGTTCGCAGGGCGTTCTCCGCCGGTTCCAGCGAGCTGCGCGCGGTGACCGTCAGGACGGCGTCGCCGGTCGCGGCGGCTGCGCTCGCCACCGCGTAGCCGGCCGTGTCCCAGCTGGTTCGCGATGGTTCCGTCGAGAGGCTGATCTGGAGGTCGGGGTCCTCGACGGCCGTCGCGCCGCGCTCGGTCGCGGGCGTCGTGGGGCTCGCGGTGGCCGCCGGAGAGACGGCGGACAGGGTGTCGGCTACCGTCGCGGCTCGCCGCGCGGCGTCCTCTTGCGCGCTCTGTCGGAGGTTGTCGTGCAGCACTGTCCCCAGTACGGCCGACGCCCCGCCGAGGGCGACGGCCACGATGAGGGTGGCCGCGATCGTGGCGCGCACCCGTACCGACCAGCGCGCGGGCGGGTGCACCCGCATTCGGGCCGCCCATCCGGCTCGTCGGCGCATCAGAGCCGCCCGTCCAGCCGGTAGCCGGCACCGCGCACGGTCACCAGGGACGAGCGGCCGAAGGGAGCGTCGATCTTCCGCCGGAGCGCGCTGACGTAGACCTCGACGATGCTGGGATCGCCCGCATATGTGAAGTCCCAGGCCTGTTCGAGGAGCTCCGCCTTGGAGACCACCTCGCCGGCTCGCCGGGCGAGGCCATGCAGCACGGCGAACTCCTTGGGAGTGAGCGCGATCTCGGTGCCACCGCGACGGCACTTCATCCCGGCCGGATCGATCACGAGGTCGCCCACCGTCAACGCGACCGGCCGCTCCCTGCCGCCCCGCCGTACGAGCGCGCGCAGCCGGGCGAGCAGCACCACGTAGGAGAACGGCTTGGACAGGAAGTCGTCCGCTCCCGTGTCGAGCGCCTCGGCCTCGTCGTACTCGCCGTCCTTCGCGGTCAGCATCATGATCGGCGTCCAGTTTTCGGCCTCGCGCAGGCGGCGGCAGAGGGCGTATCCGTTCATGCGCGGCAGCATGACGTCGAGAATGATCGCGTCGTAGGTGTTCTCCGTGGCGAGCCACAGGCCTTCGGTGCCGTCGAGCGCGATGTCGACGGCGAAGCCCTCACTGGCCAGACCACTTTTCACGAGTTCGGCCAGCCGCCGCTCGTCCTCCACCAACAGCACACGCATGCCTGAAGCATGGACGAGTCCACCTAAAGCGAACCTGAAGATCCCTTCGGCCGGCTTCAGCTTCGCTTCAGGTGGCGGATGGCAGCATTCACCCCTGTCCGATACGGGGCGATCCCGACGGATCGACGATCAAAGGAGATCTGAATGTTCAGCAAGCGCGTACGGCTGGCGCTCTCGGTCGGTGTCCTCGGCGTGGCGCTCACCACCACGCTCGCCGCCGCGGCCAATGCCGACGAGGCCCCGCGGCCCGGGTCCGTCGCGTGCGAGAACGCCGACGTCACGGTGACGGAGAAGGACGGCAAGCTCGTCGCCACCGTGGACGGCAAGGAGGCGGAGGGCACGGCCGCCGCCGCGACGACGCCCGCCAAGTCAGTGCCCGCAGCGTCCGCCGCGTCCGACAGCGGAACCAGCGCGGGGAACGCCTCTGCCGGCACCTCAGTGGCAGGGGCGGCGGCTGAGACTACGCCCGCCTACACCTGCGCCTCCAGCACCGCTACCGAATAGGCGCCCGGCGCATGGCCGTACCGGCTTCCGGTACGGCCATGCGCCCACCGGTCGGCACAAGGTTGGGGCACGTCGCACCTTCCGCGACCGGGCCGCGCCCATCCGCCTGGTGGGTGCCGTGCGGCCGAGCAGACCGGCGAGTGGATCGAGGCCCACCGCTCCATGGCCTGGCCCAAGGCCAGGCCAGGCGTGATCCCCGGCGGCATACTGAGCCAGGAGCACCTCCCGGAAGCCCTCGCCGCTTAACCTGCAGAAACGGATCACAAGGCGGCAGCTCGTACACCAGCTGTGTGGACGTGACCTCAGGAGGTCGGCCACGTGATGACGGGCGCGTTTCGGCCGGCTGTCGATTTCGGCGGTTGTCATCCATCGGACTGATGAGGGCCCGGCATCGGGTCCATGGTCGAAGGAAGGAAGCGTCATGCCGCAGTATCTGATTCTGATCTACGACGACGAGGCCGTACGGTCAGCGACGAACCCGGAGGAGTTCGAGCGCCTGATGAAGGCGCACGAGGAGTTCTGCGCCGCCGACGGCGCCGTCATCCGTGGCGGCAACCCTCTTCAGGGGGCGGACACCGCGACCTCGATCCGGCCGGACTCCGCCGGCGGGTTCATCGTCACCGACGGCGCGTTCGCCGAGACCAAGGAGGTTCTGGCCGGCTACTACCTGGTCGAGGTCGCGCACCTGGACGAGGCGCTGGCCGTGGCCAAGCGTGTGCCGGCGCCTTTCGGCGGGGTCGAAGTGCGGCCCATCCGCGTGTTCGAGTGATGGACGCCGCCGGGCGCGACCGGGTCGAGGCCGGCCAGGGCGTCCAATGGTCCGACGGTGCTTCGGCCGTCGCTGTGGCCGAGGCGCACCGACGCGAGTGGGCCTTCGTCCTCGCCGCGACGGTGCGCGTCACGCGGGACCTGGATCTGGCCGAGGAGTGCGTGCAGGACGCCTACGCGCAGGCCTTGGCCGCATGGTCCGACCGTGGCGTGCCGGCCAAGCCCGGGGCATGGCTGACCACGGTCGCCCGGCGGCGAGCACTCGAACTGCTGCGCAGGGAGGCGACGATGCGCCGCCGCCTGCCGTATCTGCTCATGGAGCAGATCGAGCCGGGGCCCGGAGACGGTGATGCCCCGGACATCCCTGATGACCGGCTGCGGTTGATCTTCACCTGCTGCCACCCTGCGCTGTCCGTCGAGGCGCAGGTGGCGCTCACGCTGCGGTTGCTGTGCGGGCTCAGCACGGCCGAGGTGGCGCGCGCCTTCCTGGTCGGCGAGGCCACGATGGCGGCGCGGATCACCCGGGCCAAGAAGAAGATCGCCGCAGCCGCCATCCCCTACCGGGTACCGGCGACGGACGAGCTGCCGGCTCGCGTGGATGCCGTCCTCACGGTCGTGCACCTGCTGTTCACCACCGGGCACACCGCTCCCGCGGGGGCGGAGCTGATCCGCTGTGACCTGGTCGAACGCTCGCTCGAACTGGCCCGCCTGCTGCGGACGCTCCTGACCGACGACGCGGGCGTCGCGGGCTTGCTGGCGCTCATCCTGCTCACAGACGCCCGCCGTGACACTCGGATGGACGCGAACGGACGCCTGCTCCCCTTGCCCGAACAGGAAAGATCCCGGTGGGACCGGCGCGCCATCGACGAGGGCGTCGCACTGGTCAGGCACGCCCTGCGGCACCGGCCACCGGGCCGCTTCGCCCTGATGGCCGCCATCGCGGCCGTCCACGCCGAGGCGCCCGCCTGGCAGGACACCGACTGGGCCGAGATCGTGGCGCTGTACGACCTGCTGGTGCGGTTGTGGCCCTCTCCCGTGGTCGCACTCAACCGCGCGGTCGCCGTGGGGTTCGCCATCGGCCCCGCCGCCGGCCTAGCCGCGCTCGACGCGCTGGTCGCCGAGCCGCAGCTCGCCGGGTATGCCTATGCCGCCTCCGCTCGAGGCGCGTTCCTGGCCCGTCTCGGCCGCTTCGGGGAAGCCCGCGTGGCCTACGAGGAAGCTCTGCTTCTCACCGAGAATGCCGTGGAACGGGCCTATCTGGCCGCCCGCCTCGACGATCTGACCGAGAACGAGCCGTCCTGCTGAGAGCCGGACAGGCGCAGGCCCGCACAGGTCCGTCTCGGGTGAGCAGGCCGATGCCCTCGCTCCCTTCCGCTCCGCTCCCTCGACCCGGTGAACGTTCGCGGACAGCGCCGGGGGCCGACAGCGGTTCGGCGTCCGCCGGCCAACGCGGAATTCAACGCTCCCGGTCAAGGTGGACGGTCAATTCGAGCGGCGAATATGGTGATCATTAGGGGATCGTCACGGTGAGCCTATGGCGGGTGATAGTCAATTCGCCACGTCAATGAATCGCTGAGGCGAGGCCTGAGGTGCCCGGCCGGCTGCCGGAAAGGAATGCCGCCCGCGACAAGGTCTACGCCGGGATGTGGATGGCATGTCGCGACCGCGCCGACCCGGGTATCGCCATTGCTGAATTGAAGGCACAAAACAATATCATTTCGCTGTATAACGTCGGTATATCACTCCATATTTGACCCGAGGCTGACTCGGACGCGTCATTTCGCCGACGACGAAAAGGCGGTGCTCGCCGGAGGCGGCGAGGCGTGCCGGGGCCTGCTCGGGTGGTCTCCCGTGGTGCGGCGGCGGCCTGTCGACGTGCTCTGCGGGTGTTCCGTGAGGGGGGTCCGCCGTGCCGTGGGGGAGACGATCCCATAGCGGACAGTGCGCGCCTGATAATCCCCTGCGGGCCGTAGCGATTTTCTTCAGGACAGTTAATCGATTTCCGGATGACCGTGGAGGTCATGGAACGCTTTCTCGTCACTACAACCCACGGCGCCAGCCGTCCCGCAAGGTGGAAATCTGGTCTATTGGGCACCATGTCCGAATAGATACATTCAGGTAACAAAATGATTTTTGCTCGCTCTTGGGCAGTCGCGTTTGCCACCCTTGCCCTCGTCGACTTAAGCCTCCTTTATGGACATCGCGAGGAGACCCCCCAGGTGGTTGGCAAGCTTGAACTGCTCGAACCGGTCCACAAGGCCTTTGAACAGCAGGTGAGACGAACTCCAGGCCGAACAGCGATCATCGCCGGGACGACCCGGACGGTCTACACCGACCTCAACGCCCAGGCCAACCGGATCGCCCACGAGCTCATCGCCCGGGGAGTGGGGCGAGGGTCGACCGTCGGCGTGTGCCTGGACCGCGATGAGAGGCTGATCGCGGCGCTGCTGGCCGTCTGGAAGACCGGCGCCGCCTACGTGCCGCTCGACTCGACCTACCCGGCCGGCCGCGTGGAGTTCATCATCGAGGACGCCGGGGTGTCGCACACGGTGACCTCGGCGGCGCTGTCGGAGCGGCTGCCGGAGCGCGGCCTCATCCTGGTGGAGACCGTCGGCCATCGCCCCGACCACGATCCGGACCTGCCGAGCGACCCGGCCGACCTGGCGTACATCATGTACACCTCCGGATCGACCGGCCGGCCCAAGGGCGTGTCGATCGAACACAGCAACGTGATGACGCTGCTGCGCTGGGACGCCGACTACTTCACCGCCGAAGAACTGGCCGGATTCCTCGCCTCGACCTCGGTCTGCTTCGATCCGTCCGTTCCCCAGCTCTATCTCCCCCTGCTGCTCGGCGGCACGGTGATCATGGCCGAGAACCCCCTCGCCCTGCACACCCTGCCCGCCAAGGACGAGGTCACGATGATCAGCGCGGCGGCCTCGGCGCTGACCGCGATGCTGCGGGAGCCGCTGCCCCCGAACGTGCGCACGGTGCTCTCCAGCGGCGAACCGGTGAGCCGCGCGCTGGCCGACCGCGTCTTCGCCAACCCCGGCGTGCGGCGCATGGTCAACCTGTACGGGCCGACCGAGTGCACCGTGCACTGCTGCGCGTCCGAGATCTCCAGAGACGAGACCGGTGAGCCGCCGATCGGCACGCCCTACGCCTGGTCGCAGCTGTCGGTGCGCGGCGGCGACGGCGAGGCGCTCGGCGACGGCGCGCTCGGCGAGCTCTGGGTGGCCGGCCCGCTGGTCGGCCGAGGCTACCTGGACCGGCCCGAGCTGACCGCCGAGCGGTTCGTGACCGACGCCGACGGCGTGCGCCACTACCGCACCGGCGACCTGGTCCGCAGGGAGAACGGCGTCTACTTCTACGAAGGCCGGATCGACGACCAGGTGAAGGTCGCGGGCTTCCGCGTCGAGCTGGGCGAGGTGCAGGGCAGGCTGGCGCGTCACCCGCTGGTGAACCACGCCGTCGTGCTCGCCCCCAACGACGAGGAGGGGACCCGGCGGCTGGTCGCCTACATCGAGCCGTCCGGCCCGGGCCTCGACGACGGGCGGCTGCGCTCCTGGCTGCGCGAATGGCTGCCCGACTACATGGTCCCCTCCAGGTTCGTGTTCCTCGACGCGATCCCGGTGGGCCCCACGGGGAAGGCCGACCGTTCCCGGCTGCCCGCGGTGACCTTCTTCACCGCGCCGGCCTCGTCCGCCGACGGGGGCGGCTCCGCGGCCGAGTACGTCGCCCCCCGGGACGAGACCGAGGAGCGGCTCGCCGCCATCACCGCCGAGGTGCTCGGCGTCGAACGGGTCGGCGTCCACGACCACTTCCTCGACCTCGGCGGGCACTCCCTGGCCGCCGCCAAGATCTGCGCCAGGATCGAGCACACGCTCGGCGTCCACGTGGCGCTGACGACGTTCCTGGCCCGGCCCACCGTCGCCGAGCTGGCGTCGTACCTCGCCGACGCCGCGCCCACCGCGACGACCCCGCTGATCCGGCACGCGGGCCACAGCAGCTATCCGCTGACCCCCGGCCACCACGGCATGCACCTGATGCGTGAGGTCAGCCAGAACCTGGGCGCCACCGCGATCGCGTTCCGGCTCGGGCTGCGCGGCCTCACGTCGGCCGAGCCGGTGCGGGCCACCCTGGACGCGATCGTGCGCCGCCACGAGGCGCTCCGTACCGTCGTGGTGGACGGCGTTACGGCGGCGGTCAGGCCGCCGCTGCCCGTGCCGTTCGACGAGCACCGCCCGGCTTCGGAGAACGAGGCGGACGAGCTGCGGCGGGCCGCGGTCGCCCATGGCTTCGACATCGCCGAGGAGTCGCCGCTGCTGCGGGCCACCCTGCTGTGGTCCGGGCCGGACAGCGCCGAGCTCGTGCTCCTCACCGACCACACCGCGTTCGACGGCTGGTCGCTGGGGGTCGTCATGGAGGAGCTTCTCGACGGGCTCGCCCACGGCGGCGACATCCGGTTGCCGGAACCGCGGTTTCAGATCGGCGACGTCGCGCTGCGCGAGCAGGCGACCACCCTGGACACCGAGGCCCTGCGGGCCTTCTGGGCCGAGGAGCTCGCCGGCGCCGTTCCGCCGTACGAGCTGCTGCCCCGCCCACACGACCGCCCCAGCCGCCTGAACGGTGAGCGGCTGGTACGCGGGATGGACCCGTCGACGGCCGCCCGGGTCGCCGAGCTGGCGGCAGACTGCGGCGCGACCCCGTTCTCCGTCTACCTGACCGTGCTCGGCATGCTGGTCGCCGGGCTGACCGATCGGCGGGACGTCGTCCTCGGCGCCGCCGTGGCGGATCGCGCCGACCCCGGGCTGGAGTCCGTGGTCGGCATGCTGGTCGACGTGGTCCCGGTGCGGCTGCGCCTGGAGGACGGGCTGTCCCTGCGCGAGGCCGTACGGCACGCCGGAGCCGTGACCGCCCGCGCGGTGGACCACCGCGCGCTTCCGGGGCCGGGGCGGACCGAGGCCGGTGACGTGGAGCGCCCGCCCGGCGCGGTGCTGACGCCGGTCACGCTGTCGATCCAGCCGTCGGAGGTGCCGCTCTCCCTGGAGTGCGAGGGCGTGGGCGTGGACCTGATCGGCGAGCTGGACGCGGGCAGCACTCAGGCGCCGCTGATCGTCTACGTCAACGACACCGCCACCGGTCTCCAGCTTCAGGTCGAGTGGGACGTGGAGTGCCTGGACCGGCCCGGCGCCGAGGTCCTCACCGAGCGCCTGGTCCGGCTGCTGGAGGACGCCCTGGCCCACCCCGATCGGCCGCTGTCGGCGTTCGAGGTCGTCGGCGCCGAGGAGCGGGCGGAACTGCTGGCCGCCGGAACCGGTGTGCCGCTGCCCGACGACGCGCCGCGCACCGTGGTGGACGCCGCGCTGGAGCAGGCCGTACGGCGCCCGCACGCACAGGCGGTCGTCGACGCCGAAGGCGTCCTCACCTACGGCGAGCTCGCCGACTGGGCGCGACGGGTGGCGACGGCGCTCGGCCCGGCCGCCGAGGGGACCTGCGTCGGCGTCTGCCTGCCCCGTGACCGGTACCTCCCGGCGGCGCTGCTGGGCGTGCTGCTCGCCGGCGCCGCCTACGTCCCGCTCGACCCCGGCCACCCCTCCCAGCGGCTCCGGGACCAGGTCGAGGACGCCGGCATCAAGGTGATCGTCGCGGCGGGCGAGGCGCTGGCGGCGGCCGAGCGGCTGGACGCCGCCGTCGTCGACCTCGCCCGGCTGTCGCCGGCGCAAGCCGTACCGGGCCGGGTGGATCCGGCCGACCTCGCAGCGGTGGAACCCGACGGCGTGGCCTACGTCCTCTACACCTCCGGCTCCACCGGCAGGCCGAAGGGAGTCGAGGTCACGCACGCCAACCTCGCGGCGTTCGTCGCCTCGATGACGATCGCCCCCGGGGTCCGGTCCGACGACGTCATGCTCGGGCTGACGCCGTTCTCGTTCGACGTGTTCGGCTTCGACCTGTGGGTGAGCCTGTGCCACGGCCTGCGGCTGGAGCTGCTCGGCCGCGACGACGCGCTCGACGGGCGGGCCGTCGCCCGGCGGATCGAGGAGGCCGGGGTCACCCTGATGACGGCCACCCCGACGAGCCTGCGCATGCTGGTCGCCTCCGGCTGGCGTGGCGGGAACGTGCGCGTGGTCAGCATCGGCGAGGTGCTCGACGCGCCCCTCGCCGGCGACCTGCTGGAGCGGGTGGCCGAGCTGTGGAACGCCTACGGCCCCACCGAGACCACGATCTACTCCACGATGATCCAGGTGACGGCCCCGGTCGGCGACCCGGTGTCGATCGGCACGCCGCTGGCGGGGGAGCGCGCCTACGTGCTCGACCGGGCGGGCCGCATGCTGCCCGCCGGAACCGTCGGCGAGCTGTGGATCGGCGGCGCGGGCGTGGCGATGGGATACCGGGGGCGGCCCGAGCTGACCGCCGCCGCCTTCACCGAGGACCCGCTGGGCGGGCGCCGGTACCGTACCGGTGACCTGGCCCGCTGGCGGCCGGACGGCACGCTCGGCTTCCTCGGCCGCCGCGACCACCAGGTCAAGGTGCGCGGCCACCGGATCGAGCTCGGCGAGATCGAGGCCGCACTCCGGGAGAGCGTCGCCGACGCGGCCGTGATCGTGCACGGCGGCGACCACCTGGTCGGCTATCTCGCGGCGCCGGCGGGGACCGACACGGGCGAGCTGGAGCGGCGCCTGAGCTCCCGGCTCCCGGACTACATGATTCCCCGCCGCTGGATGCTCCTGGACGCCCTGCCGCTCACCGCCTCCGGCAAGGTGGACCGGACCGCGCTGCCCGAGCCCGGCGACGACGCCCCGCGGGTGCCGCCGAGCACCGACGCCGAACTGCTGGTCGCCGACGTGTGGGCCGCCGTGCTGAGCCGTTCCGACCTCGGCGCGCACGACGACTTCTTCGCCCTCGGCGGCCACTCCGCCACCGCCGCCCTCGCGGCGGCCCGGCTGAGCGACGCCCTCGGCCTGCGCGTGCCCGTGCGCCTGCTGTTCGAACGTCGGAGGCTCGCGGACTACGCCACGCAGATAGAGGCCCTGCTCCTGGCCGACATGGAGGAGCCCCGGTGACCGAGATCGCCGAGGCCCGCAAGAGACACGACACCGCGGTCACGCGACCGACGGAGGAGACCCGATGACCATCAGCGACGAGCGCCAGAGCGCTCTCGCCGCCAGGCTGGCGGCGGCGCGCCGCGCCGCCGCCCAGGCCGCCCCCGCGATCCCCGCCAGAGGGACGGCCGACGGCCCTGCCGCTCTTTCCCCCACCCAGGCCCGGCTGTGGTTCCTCTCCCAGCTCGACGACCTGGCCGCGTACAACGTGCCCGCCGCCGTGCGGCTGCGCGGGCCGCTCGACTCCGACGCGCTGCGAAGCGCCGTACGGGATCTCGCCGACCGGCACGAAGTGCTGCGCAGCCTGGTCACCGACGGCGGCGCCACCCCGGTCGAGGCCGACCGGGTCCCGATCACGGTCGAGGACCTCGACGACCCCGACCGGCTGGAGACGCGGCTGCAGGAGGAACTGGCCCGCCCGTTCGCGCTGGACTCCGAACCGCCCACCCGCGCCCTGCTGCTCCGCCTTCCCGGCGGCGAGGAGCACGTGCTGGCGCTGACCGTGCACCACATCGCCTTCGACGCGTGGTCGCGGAACCTCGCGCTGGCCGAACTGGCCGCCCTCTACGCGGCACGGCTCGGCCTGGCCGAGCCGCCCGCGCCGCCCCGGGTGCAGTACGCCGATTACGCGGCGTGGCTGGCCGGGCAGCCGGAGGGCGACCTCGCCTGGTGGACCACACGGCTGGCCGGACTCGAACCCGTCCTGGACCTGCCGGTGGACCGGACGCGACCGTCGATCGCGGACTGGTCGGGCGCCACCATCCCCGTACGGCTGACGGCCGAGCGGACCGCCAGGATCCGGGAGGTCGCCGCCGAGACCGGCTGCACGCCGTTCATGGTGCTGCTGGCCGTGTGGCAGGAACTGCTCGGCCGGATCTCCGGAACCGACGACGTGCCGGTCGGCGTGCCGGAGGCGGGGCGGCTCCACCCCGAGACCGCGCGCATGCTGGGCTGCTTCGTCAACACGCTCGTCCTGCGCGGCGACAGGTCCGGCGAGCCGACCGGCCGCGAGCTGCTGGCCCGGACCAAGGACGCGGCGCTGGACGCGCTCACCCACCGGGACGTGCCCTTCGACCGGATCGTGGAGCACCTGCACCCCGAGCGCAGCCTCGCCACCACGCCGATCTTCCAGGTGATGCTCAACGTCCTGGAGGACCGCCCCCAGGCCCTGGAGTTCCCCGGCCTGACCGCCGAGCCGATGCAGGCCTCGCTGCGCACCACCAAGTACGACCTCAACCTCGCCTTCGTCAACGACGGCGAGGAGTACGACGGCGAGCTCACCTACCGCACGGACCTGTTCGACGAGCCGACCGCGCGGCGCATGACCGGCTGGTATCTGAACCTGCTGGAGGGCATGCTCGCCGACCTGGACACGCCCGCGGCGGCCGTGCCGCTGGAGCCGGTGAACGGGCCGATCGTCGCGGGCACCCGGATGGGCATGGACCTGACCCGGCCGCTGCACGCGGTCATCGGTGACCGGGTCCGGCACACGCCGGAGGCGGTCGCGGCGGTGGACGCCACCGGCTCGCTGACCTACGGGGAAGTGGACCGGCTGGCCAACCGCCTGGCCCACCACCTCGTGGCGGCCGGGGTACGGCCCGACGAGCCGGTCGGCGTGCTCGTCGACCGGCACCGCGGCCTGGTCCCCGCGCTCCTTGGCGTGCTGCGGGCCGGCGGCGCCTACATGCCGATGGAACCCGCCTACCCCGACGACCGTCTCGCGTACATGATGGAGACGGCCGGCGCGCGCGTGGTGCTGGCCGACCCCGAGCACGCCGCCCGGGTCCCCGGCGCGCTGATCCTGCCCGATCTCCTGGCCGACGGGCCCGACGACCCCCTGGACGTCGACGTCACCCCCGGCCACCTGGTCCACGTGATCTTCACGTCCGGTTCCACCGGGCGGCCCAAGGGGGCCGGGATCGAGCATCGGTCGGCGATGCACTACCTGCACGGTGTCGCGGAACTGGTGCCCGACACCTACGCCTCCTACGGCGTGGTCTCCACGATCGCCTCCGACCTGGTCATGACCTGCCTGTACGGCGCGCTCGTCCGGGGCGCCGCGGTCCACCTGGTGGACCAGGACGCGGCCACCGACCCGGAGGAGTACGCCGCCCACCTCGAGGCGCATCCGCTCGACGTCATCAAGATGGTGCCCAGCCACCTTGAGCTGCTCGCCGCCCACGGCGACCTGGCCCGGCTGCTGCCGCGCCGGCTGCTGATCCTCGCCGGTGAGGCGACGTCGTGGGAGCTGGCCGCGCGCATCCGCGCCGCCCGTCCGGATCTGGAGGTGCAGATCCACTGCGGGCCGACGGAGACGATGGTCTCGGTCCTCGGCGGCCGGCTGCCCGACACGCCGTCGGGGTCCGGGTCGGTCCCGCTGGGCCGCCCGCTGCCCGGTGTCGACTGCTACGTCGTCGACCCGGGGGGACGCCCGCTGCCCGCCGGCGTGCCGGGTGACCTGTGGGTCGCCGGCCCGAGCCTGGCCCGCGGCTACCTGAACCGGCCCGACCTGACCGCCGATCGGTTCGTCCCCGATCCGGTGACGGGGACCAGCCGCTGCTACCGGACCGGCGACCGGGTCCGGCTCAACTCCGCCGGGCTGGTGGAGTTCCTCGGCCGGGTCGACGACCAGGTCAAGATCAGGGGCTTCCGGGTGGAGCTGGGCGAGGTGAAGGCCGCCCTGCAGGAGCAGCCCGGGGTCCGGGAAGCGGCGGTGCTGCCGGTCGGCGAGGGCCGCTCGCGGCGGCTGGCCGCCTGGCTCGCGCCGGCCTCCGTGGACGTCGCCGAGATCCGCGCGGGACTGCGTGATCGGCTGCCCGACTACATGGTCCCGAACGCGATCGTCGTCCTCGACGAGCTGCCGCTCACCCCGCTGGGCAAGGTCGACCGGGCCCGCCTGCCGATCCCCGAGGCGACGCCCGCCGGAGAGCGGGTCGCGCCGAGCACGCCCACCGAGCAGCGGATCGCCGCGGTGTGGGCCGGCATCCTCGACGTGGACGCCGACGACTTCGGCGTCGACGACGACTTCTTCGCCCTGGGCGGCGACTCCTTCCGCGCGGTACGCGCCGTCCGCGAGATCGATCCGGCGCTGCGGGTGATCGACCTGTTCACCCGGCCCACGATCCGCGAGCTGGCCGCCCACGTTGACGGCGGCGGCGAGGCCGCGGCCGGGCTGCTGCACCGCCTGGCCGGTCCGCGAACGGCCACCCGCACCGTCGTCTGCCTGCCCTACGGCGGCGGATCGGCCGCCGCCTACCAGCCGCTCGCCGCCGAGCTGAGCCGTACCTCGCCCGGCACGGCGGTGCTCGCCGTCGAGCTGCCCGGCCACGACCCGGCCCGGCCGGACGAGGCCATGCTCCCGATGCCGGAACTGACCGAACGGCTCGTGGCCGAGCTGGCGGACGTGTCCGGCCCGATCGCGCTGTACGGCCACTGCGTCGGCTCGGCCGCCGCGACCGAGCTGGCGCTGCGGCTGGAAGCGTCCGGGAAGCAGGTCGCCGGCGTCTTCGTCGGCGGCAGCTTCCCCGACGCGCGGCTGCCCGGACGGCTGTCGGCCTGGTGGAACAAGAAGTTCCCCGCACACCGCTGGGCCAACGACCGCGTCCAGCGGGACTTCCTGCGGACCCTCGGCGCGCTCGACGACGACTTCGGCGACACCGAGATCATGCTGCGCGGCCTGCGGCACGACGTCAGTGAGGCCCAGGCGTGGTTCGGCGGCCGCCTCGACTCTTCCGCCGATCAACGCAGGCTCACGGCGCCGCTGGTGTGCGTGATCGGTGAACGCGACCGCGCGACCGAGCTCTACCAGGAGCGCTACCGCGAGTGGGGGGCCTTCGCCGAGCGGGTCGGGCTGGCCACGATCCCGCGGGCCGGCCACTACTTCCTCAAGCACCAGGCCGAGACCCTGGCCCGGCTGATCGAGGAGCACCTGGACCGCTGGGCCGGCGGCGACCTGCCCGAGCCGGTCGCAGAGGTCGAGGTCTCCGGTCAGAGCGCCCGGCGGGACCTGCGCCGCTTCTACACGGTCGCGGCCGGCCAGACCGTCTCACTCCTCGGCGCGGCGCTGACCTCGTTCGCGCTGGGCGTGTGGGCCTACCAGGAAAACGGCCGCGTACTCGACTACGCCGTCGTCACCATGCTCGCCCTGCTGCCGTCGATGCTGGGGGCGCCGCTGGGCGGCGCGGTCGCCGACCGCGTGGACCGGCGGCTCGTCATGCTGGTGTGCGACGGCGTCTCCGCCGTGGCCACCGCGGCCCTGGTGATCCTGTTGTGGCTGGGACGGCTGGAAGTCTGGCAGGTGGGCATCATCGCCGGGCTGCTGTCGCTGGTGTCGGCCTTCCACCGGCCCGCCTATCTGGCGGCGGTGGCGCAGCTGGTGCCCAAGCCGTACCTCATGCAGGCCAACGCGCTGGCGAACCTCGGCACCGGCCTGGGCATGCTCATCGGCCCGCTGGGAGGCGCCGCGCTCATCACGATGATCGGGCTGCACGGCGTGGTGGCCGTGAACATCGTCACGTTCCTCGCCGGGCTCGGCACGCTGCTGCTGGTGCGCTTCCCCGACCGGCTGTTCCACCGCCTGGAGGAGTCCTTCGGGCAGGCCATCGTCGGCGGCTGGCGCTTCCTCATCCGGCGCCGCCCGCTGATGATCATGATCGGGTTCTTCGTCGTGATGAACTACCTGAACATGCTCGGGCTGGCCGTGACGGTGCCCACGGTGCTGTCGTTCAGCGACGTCGCCGGCGTGGGTACGGTCACCGCGATGCAGGGCCTGGGCGCGGTGATCGGCTCCCTCGTCATGGTGTTCTGGGGCGGCACCGAACGGCGCGCGATCGGCATGGTCGGGTTCGTGATCGGTTTCGGGGCCGGGGTGCTGCTCGTCGGGTTGCGGCCCTCACTCATGCTGGCCGCCTTCGGCGGGCTGATGTCGTGGGTGTTCCTCAGCGTGCTGAACGCGCACTGGCTCGCCCTCATCCAGCTCAAGGTCGGCCTGGAGCTGCAGGGCCGGGTGCTGGCCACCAACCAGATGCTCGCGGTGTCGATGACGCCGCTGGCGTTCCTCACCGCGCCGCTGCTGGCGGACGACGTCTTCGGCCCGCTGCTCGTCCAGGGTGGCCCGCTCGCGGATACCGTGATCGGCGACATCGTCGGGGTCGGGCCGGGACGCGGCGTCGGGCTGCTGCTGGCCGTCTGCGGCGGGTTGCTGATGCTCTGGGGCGCGCTGGGGCTCTGGTACCGGCCGCTGCGGCTCATGGAGGACGCGCTGCCCGACGCGGTGGCGGGCGCCGAGATCGCCGAGGATCTGGACGCCGTCCAGGTCGAGGCCGACGCCGCCCTGCTGGAGGGGGCCGGTCAAGCCCGGTGAACCACGCGTGTCCACCCCGGCTCCCGGCTCCTTGGTAAGGAGCCGGGAGCCGGGGCACGAACCACGCGCAGGGTTGCCAAGAGCTCGGCGGGGCCCTCCCTTTTCGCGCGCGGCCGGCATGCGGCGATCAAGTGGGCTGCAAGCGGGTGGCCTTTCACTGCGTGCACAAGCCCGGATGGCGCAGTCAAGGGCCAGACCGGGACGTGCCCGCTATTTCAGGAGATCTTGATGAAGCGCACCGCGCTCCCTCCGGCCGCCGACGCGATCGCCGGCCGCGCCGCCACGATCCTCGCCACCCCCGCGTTGAAGCTGCGCGTTCTTTCCGGACTCGCCCTTGTTCCTGCGTTGCTGACCCCCGTGCTGCTCACACCCGATGCCGCTCTCGCCCGCACCGCCACTGCCGACGGAGCCGGTGCGGCCGCCACGGCCGTTGGGACCACGAGCGCGGCGCCGAAGCCGCTCGAGGGGGTCGCCGTCTACTTCAAGGAGGGCAAGGGGAATCCGATCAGCCGGTACGACCCCAGTAACGGGTTTACCAAGATCGGCAGCGCGACGGACGCATGGCAGTTCTCCGCCTCGCCCGACGGTACGAGGCTCGCCTGGATCACGCTGGATGGCAAACTCCACGTCGGGGACGGGAGCACGTCGAAGATCGTGGCCAAGGGTGCCGTCGCCGGAGGTCCCTGCACCACGCCGGTCTGGTCCCCCGACTCCACCCAGGTCGCCTACTTCCCCAAGAGCTATGCCGACAATGCGCCGCTGATGGTTGTCAACGCGGACGGCACGGGCGCGCGCAAGGTCGGCAAGACGTTCGGCGTCTGCCACCTCGCCTGGTCCGCCGACGGACGCCACCTCGCCGGGTATACCGGGACGACGGACGGTGTCTATGTTTTCGACATGAAGACCGGGACCTCGGTCCGGGCCAAGGGAATCAAGCTGGCCAACCACGTGCAGAGCCTGTCGCCGGACGGCAGGAAGGTCGTGGTGCACACGCTGTCGCCGGAGGCTCCGGGGGGAGACGGGGGGTGGCCGGTGGGGTTCAGGCCGACGATCGTCGACACCGTCACCGGCAAGAAGGTACCCATCCCCGTCAAGGGGACCAAGGTGAGCGCGTTCTACCTCGCCGACGGCCGCTTGGTGGTCCGCGTCCTCGGTCGCACGCACAACACCCTGGTGGTGCTCGACTCCGCCGGCAGGGAACTGCAGCGCCTCGCTGAGCCGGCGCAGACGCGAAACCAGGGCCTGCTCCAGATCGTCAGATGACCCTGCCGACCTCACATGATCGGCTGGAGTCGTACCACGAGGCGGGGACGTGACCCCGGTGCCGGCTCGGCGACGAAGACCGCCGAGCCGGCACCGGCGCCTCAGTCACAGTGGTGCTGAATCGAGGGGGATCGGGCGGAACATCTCCGGCTCGTCCTCGGGGGTCAGCGCCGTGGGACCGAAGATCCAGTCGACGAATGCGTAGTCGTGGACGCCGCGGCCGCGCAGCAGGGCGTTGCGCTGTAGCCGCCGGACGCCCTCGAGATGCCACAGCTCGCCCCACGCCCGGGCGGTGGTGACAACCCGGCGGCAGTGCTCGGGCCGTACCGCCTCGTAGGCGGCGAGCACCCTGTCCCAGTCCACGCCCGAGCCGTCCTCGGTGCGCTGGGCGCGCTGGGCGGCGACGTGCTCGCCGAGCACCCAGCCGTCCTCGATCGCCATGATCGCCCCCTGTGCCATGTACTGCAGGGGCGGGTGCGCGGCGTCGCCGAGCAACGCGATCCGGCCGGTCACCCAGGTCGTGATCGGGTCACGGTCGTGCATCCGCCACCAGCGGTCGCGCCACATCAGCGGCAACCCCTTCTGGACCTGGTCGCAGGTCCCCGCGAACGCCGCGTCCAGCTCGTCGGGGGTTCCCCAGTCGCCCTCGCCGGCCAGCGCCTTCGGCGACTCGAAAACGGCGACCTGGTTGAACGTCTCGCCGCCCCGCAGCGGGTACTGCACGAAGTGGCAACGCGGGCCGACGTACACGACGACGTCTTTCTCGTGGATGTCGTTGCCGGTGACCGTTTCGAACGGCACGGCGCCGCGGTAGGCGACGTACGCCGAGTTCACCGGCTCGTCCCCGACCAGCAGCTCGCGGGCGACCGAGTGCAGTCCGTCGGCGGCGATCACCACTTCCGCCTCGTCGACGCCGCCGTCGGCGAAACGGACTCGGGCGGCGCCGTCGATGTTCTCGTACCGCGTGCAGTGGGCGTCGGTCAGGAGCTCGACGCCCGCCCGGTCACAGGCGCGGAGCAGGATTCCGTGCAGGTCGCTGCGGTGGATCACGAGGTAGGGGTGGCCGTAACGGCGTTCGACGTCGCGAGCGCACCGAGCGGGGTGTGGTCGCGGTGGGGTGCCCGGTGAGGGACCGCGCCGGCGCGACCGCCGCGGCGTTGTCGATCGCGATGCCCAGCGTCCGCTACTCCTCGAAGCAGGTCACGCCGCTCATCGCCGCGATCACGGCCGCGGCCGACGCGATCACCCGCGCCCTCTGAGGCGCCCGGTTCAACGGAGGAGGTCGCGCCGGCGCAGTGTGCTGCCGAGCGCGGCCGCCGCCGCCCGCACCGCCGTCACGTGTCCCTCGGGCCGGAACCTGTGGCTCGGCCCGGCCACGCTGATCGCGGCGAGCGGCTCGTCGCCGCGCCCCAGCACCGGCGCGGCGACGCACACGAGCCCGACGGCCGACTCCTCCTGCTCGAACGCGACGCCGGTCTCGGTGACGCGCTGCAGCTGGCGCCGGAGGATGCCCGGCGCGACGACGGTGTGCGGCGTGCGCCGCTCGAGCGTCCCGGCCAGCAACTCACGCCGCAGGTCGGCGCCGGCGTACGCGAGCAGCGCCTTGCCGATCGCGGTGCAGTGCAGCGGCATCCGCCCGCCGGTGCGCGAGGGCGCCTTGGCCTGACGGTGGCCGCCGATCTTGGCGACGTAGACGACGTCGTGGCCCTCCCGCACCCCGAGATGGACGGTCTCGTGGGTGCGTTCGTAAAGGTCCTGAAGGAACGGCATCGCCACCTCGAGCAGGCTCCGCTCCAGCGACGCGAGCATGCCGAGCTCGAAGAGGCCGCCACTGAGCCGGTAGCCGCCGTCGACCCGTTCGAGCAGGCGGTTGGCGACCAGGTCGCCGGACAGCCGGTGCACGGTCGCCTTGTGGAGGCCGGTGCGCCGCACCAGCTCGGCGAGGCTGACCGCCCGGTCCTCGGCCCGGAAGGCGCGCAGGATCGTCACCGCCTTGCCCAGCACAGTGTCGAGGTCAGCCGGTCCTGTCACGCCCGCAGCGTATCGCTGAACGAGACGAAGTGCTGGTTCGGCGCCCACCCCCGGCCACACAGTGGGGGGTGTGACCGAAACCACCGGGCTCGCCACCGCGAGCCAGTCCGACATCGCCGCCGCGGCCGAGCGGCTCGCCGGGGCGTCCGCGTCCGGCGTGCCCTGCGCGCCCGTGCGGGACCTGATCGGCCGGGACGACCTGGCCGCCGCGTACGCCGTCCAGGCGGCGCTCACCGGGCGCCGCCTCGCCGCCGGTGCCCGGATCGTCGGCCGCAAGATCGGCCTGACCTCGGAGGCCGTGCAACGGCAGCTCGGCGTCGACCAGCCCGACCTCGGCGTCCTCTTCGACGACATGGCGTACGCCGACGGGGACGCGATCCCGGTCGGGCGGATCCTCCAGCCGCGGATCGAGGCGGAGATCGCGTTCGTGCTCCGTGCCGACCTGGCCGACGGCCCGCTCGACGCGGCGCAGGTCCGGGACGCGATCGAGTACGCCGTCGCCGCGCTCGAGATCTGCGGCAGCCGGGTCGCCGGGTGGGACATCAGCTTCGGCGACACGGTCGCCGACAACGCCTCCTCGGGCGCCTACGTGCTCGGGACGGAGCGCCGCACCCTCGACGAGTTCGAGCCGGTGGACGTCGTGATGTCGATGAGCGTCGACGGCGAGGAGGTCTCCACCGGGACCGGCGCGGCCTGCCTCGGCGACCCGATCGGGGCGGTCGTGTGGCTGGCCCGCATGGCCCGCGACCTGGGCGAGCCGCTGCGCGCGGGGCAGGTCGTCCTCTCGGGCGCCCTCGGCCCGATGCGACCGGTCGCCGCCGGCGAGACCGTCACCGCCACCCTGTCCGGCCTCGGTGCCGTGCGGGTCCGCTTCAGCGAAGGAGCAGCGTCGTGAGCAAGACGAAAGTCGCGATCATCGGGTCGGGCAACATCGGCACCGACCTGATGATCAAGGTGTTGCGCGGAGCGCGGCACCTCGAGATGGGAGCCATGGTCGGCATCGACCCCGAGTCCGACGGCCTGGCCCGCGCCGCCCGGCTCGGCGTCCCGACCACGCATGAGGGCGTCGACGGGCTGATCGCGCTGCCGGGCTTCGACGAGATCGGCATCGTCTTCGACGCGACCGCGGCCAAGGCACACGAGGTGAACGCGGCGAAGCTGACCCCGCTCGGGAAGCGGCTGATCGACCTGACCCCGGCGGCGATCGGGCCCTACGTGATCCCCGCGGTCAACCTCGACGAGCACCTCGACGCGCCCAACGTCAACATGGTCACCTGCGGTGGCCAGGCCACCATCCCGATCGTCGCCGCGGTCGGCCGGGTAGTGCCGGTCGAGTTCGCCGAGATCGTCGCGTCGATCGCGTCGAAGTCGGCCGGCCCGGGCACCCGCGCCAACATCGACGAGTTCACCGAGACGACCTCGGCCGCCATCGAGCAGGTCGGCGGGGCGCGCCGCGGCAAGGCGATCATCATCCTCAACCCCGCCGAGCCGCCGATGATCATGCGGGACACGGTCTTCTGCCTCGTCACGGCGCCGGACCCGGCCGCACGCGAGGAGATCCGGCGGTCGGTCGAGAAGATGGTGGCCGACGTCGCCGCCTATGTCCCCGGCTACCGGCTCAAGCAGCAGGTGCAGATCACCGAGATCCCCGCCGACCAGCCGGTCGGGACGCTCCTCGCCGACGGCGCCTCCCGGCCCACCCACCAGGTGTCGGTCTTCCTCGAGGTCGAGGGCGCCGCGCACTACCTCCCGGCCTACGCCGGCAACCTCGACATCATGACCTCCGCCGCCCTGCGGGTGGCGGAGCGCATCGCGGCAGGGAAGGCGGGCCTCTGATGGGCACTCCGATCTTCGTCCAGGACGTCACACTGCGCGACGGGATGCACGCCCTACGCCATCGGATCACCCCGGAGGACGTCAAGCGCATCGTCACCGCGCTCGACCGGGCCGGTGTCGACGCGATCGAGGTCGCGCACGGCGACGGCCTCGCCGGAGGGTCGCTCAACTACGGTCCCGGGTCGCACACGGACTGGGAGTGGATCGAAGCCGCGGCGTCAGTGCTGGTGAACGCCCGCCTCACCACGCTGCTGCTGCCGGGCGTCGGCACCGTTCACGAGCTGAAGCGCGCCCACGACCTCGGCGTACGCTCCGTCCGGGTCGCCACGCACTGCACCGAGGCCGACATCTCCGCGCAGCACATCGCCGCCGCGCGCGACCTCGGCATGGACGTGTCCGGCTTCCTGATGCTCTCCCACATGGCCCCGCCGGAGGAACTGGCCCGGCAGGCGAAGCTGATGGAGTCCTACGGCGCGCACTGCGTCTACGTCACCGACTCCGGCGGCAGGCTCACGATGAACGACGTGGCCGCGCGGGTCCGCGCGTACCGCGACGTCCTCGACGCCGGGACCGAGATCGGCATCCACGCGCACGAGAACCTCTCGCTGTCGGTCGCCAACTCCGTCGTCGCGGTCGAGAACGGCGTCTACCGGGTCGACGCGTCGCTGGCCGGTCACGGCGCGGGCGCGGGCAACTGCCCGCTGGAGGCGTTCATCGCGGTCGCGGACCTCTCGGACTTTGAGCACCGATGCGACCTGTTCCAGCTCCAGGACGCCGCGGACGACATCGTCCGCCCGCTGCAGGACCGTCCGGTGCGGGTCGACCGGGAGACCCTCACCCTGGGGTACGCCGGCGTCTACTCGTCGTTCCTCCGCCACGCGGAGACCGCCGCCGCGCGGTACGGCGTCGACGTCCGCGACATCCTCATGGAGTGCGGCCGCCGCCGGCTCGTGGGCGGCCAGGAGGACATGATCGTCGACATCGCGCTCACGATCGTCGGCGAGCGCGAGAAGCGGACCGCCTGACCGTCGCGCCGGCCCGGGGCCCGCCTCAGCGGCCGGCGATCAGCGCCTCGCCGATCGCCACCATGGCGTCGGCGAGCTGCTCCATGAACTCGGAGATCGGCTTGCCGTCCTCCGACTGGAGCGAGACGACCGCGCCGTCGAATCCGGCCATGCCGAAGTGGGCGAGGGCGTCCGCGACCGTGTTCGCGGCGTCCTCGCCCTCGCCTATGAACGACGAGCGGATCATGTGCCGCATGTGGTCGCGGCCCTCGTCGCGGACCGCGATCACGGTCCGCATCGCCTCCGGCGCCTCGGCGGCCTCGTTGCTCATCACCAGCACCAGCAGCAGGCGGATGAACTCCTCCCGGTGCGCGAAGACCTCGCCCGTCTTCTGCAGGTACCACCCCAGACGCTCGCGCGGGGTGCCGCCCGCCGGCGGATTCCGCTGGGCCTCGCGCATGGCGTCGAAGAAGCCCTGCGCCCCCTGGGCCATGACGGCCGAGAGCAGCCCCGCCTTGGACGCTTGACGCGCTGGTCGAGAAGATCCGCGCGGCCGGGGTCGAGGTCACCGAAGGCGACGACGCCCTCGCCGCCGCCCGCAAGGTGGAGCGGATCTTCGTCACCACGGACCCCATGGGCAACCGGGTCGAGCTGGTCACCGGCCTGGCCGACGCCGCCACGCCGTTCGCGTCCGCGAAGCTGCTCGGCGGGTTCGTGACCGGCGTCGGCGGCGCGGGCCACCAGGTCCTCCTGGCGCACGGTGTCCCGCGCGAGACCTACCTGCACTTCTACGTCGACCTGCTCGGCTTCAAGATCAGCGACTTCATCGTCGAGGAGCTGGCCCCGGGCGTCGTCGCCGAGCTGCTGGCCGCCGCGCCCGCGCTGAACGGAGAGATCAACTGATGACCCTCAACGCCAAGGACATCGCGCGCACCGTCCGGACCGAGGACTGGACGCTCCGCTACTACGAGGCGGGCTCCGGCCACCCGGTCGTGCTGCTGCACGGCAGTGGACCGGGCGCGACGGGGTGGAGCAACTTCGCCGGCAACATCGAGGCGCTGGCCGAGCACTTCCACGTGTACGCCGTCGACATGCCCGGCTGGGGCGAGTCGGACCCCGCGACCGTCGACCGGCTCGACCACGTGAAGGCGGTGATCCAGTTCCTGGACGCCCTCGGCATCGAGAAGGCCGCGTTCGTCGGCAACTCGATGGGCGGCCAGACCTCGCTGCGGCTGGCCACGGAGCACCCCGGCCGGATCTCGCATCTGGTCACCATGGGTCCGCCGGTCGGCCGGATGCCCACGCTCTTCGGCGCCGGCGACGGCCCGTCCGAGGGCCTGAAGGTGCTGATCGAGGCCTACCGCGACGCGAGCCCGGAGAACATGCGCCGGCTCGTCGAGATCATGGTCTACGACAAGGCCCGGTTCGCCACCCCCGAGCTGTGCCAGGCGCGTTCTGATGCCGCGCTCGCCCGTCCGGACCACCTGCGCAACTACGTGGACGGCCTGCCGAAGGGCGCCCCGCTGCCGAAGTGGGTCGAGCCGGAGCTGCTGCCGACGATCCAGGTGCCGACCCTGCTCATCCACGGCCGCGACGACCGCGTCGTCTCGTTCGAGACCTCGCCGTACCTGCTGGCGAACATCCCGAACAGCCGGCTGGTGCTGCTCAACCGCTGCGGGCATTGGGCGATGATCGAGCACGCCGACGAGTTCAACCGGCTGGTCGCGGACTTCATCGCGAACAACTGATCCGGCGGTTTCACGTTCATTCGGTCGCGGAGCACGGGCGGTGAGGGCGGTCGCCGACTCGCCGGGCTCCGCGACCGAGGCGTGCGCGGTCCATCACCTTTGTGATCTACACCGTAAAGATGCCGTGCCCTTCGGGGGATGGATCATGCGGACGCCGAGATCCTGCGCGATGTGGGGCCGGTAGGGCGCCCGCACAGCTCGGTGGTGGTGTGCGGTCGTGTCGCCACAGCGCGGCGGCATTGCATGGCCATGCACGAGTATGCATATACTTGTCCTCATGTCCAAGGTCCTCACCTCTCTGCCTGTTGGCGAACGTGTCGGTATCGCCTTCTCCGGCGGCCTCGACACCTCGGTGGCTGTCGCGTGGATGCGGGAGAAGGGTGCCGTGCCGTGCACCTACACCGCTGAAATCGGCCAGTACGACGAGCCCGACATCGCCTCGGTGCCCGGGCGCGCCATGGCGTACGGCGCGGAGATCGCCCGGCTGGTCGACTGCCGCGCGGCCCTTGTCGAGGAGGGGCTCGCCGCCCTGGCCTGCGGAGCGTTCCATATCCGGTCCGGCGGCCGCACCTACTTCAACACCACCCCACTCGGGCGGGCGGTCACGGGCAGCCTGCTGGTGCGCGCGATGCTCGAGGACAACGTGCAGATCTGGGGGGACGGCTCCACCTTCAAGGGCAACGACATCGAGCGGTTCTACCGTTACGGCCTGCTCGCCAACCCCTCCCTGCGGATCTACAAGCCGTGGCTCGACGCCGACTTCGTCAGCGAGCTCGGCGGTCGCAAGGAGATGTCCGAGTGGCTGCTCACTCATGAGCTTCCCTATCGGGACAGCACGGAGAAGGCGTACTCCACCGACGCGAACATCTGGGGCGCGACGCACGAGGCCAAGTCGCTCGAACACCTCGACACGGGCATCGAGAGCGTTGAACCGATCATGGGCGTGCGGTTCTGGGACCCCGCCGTCGAGATCGCCACCGAGGACGTCACGATCGGCTTCGAGCAGGGACGGCCGGTCACGATCAACGGCAAGGAGTTCACCTCCGCCGTCGACCTGGTGCTGGAGGCCAACGCGATCGGCGGCCGGCACGGTCTGGGCATGTCCGACCAGATCGAGAACAGGATCATCGAGGCCAAGAGCCGGGGCATCTACGAGGCGCCGGGGATGGCGCTGCTGCACGCGGCGTACGAGCGGCTGGTCAACGCGATCCACAACGAGGACACCCTCGCCAGCTACCACAACGAGGGACGCCGGCTGGGCAGGCTGATGTACGAAGGCCGCTGGCTGGACCCGCAGGCGCTGATGCTGCGCGAGTCGCTCCAGCGCTGGGTCGGGACGGCGGTCACCGGCGAGGTGACCCTGCGACTGCGGCGCGGTGAGGACTACTCCGTCCTGGACACGTCCGGACCGGCGCTCAGCTACCACCCGGACAAGCTCTCCATGGAGCGGACCGAGGACTCGGCCTTCGGGCCGGTCGACCGAATCGGCCAGCTGACGATGCGCAACCTCGACATCGCCGACTCGCGCGCCAAGCTCGAGCAGTACGCCAGGATCGGCATGGTGGGCAGGGCACATCCGATGCTGATCGGTGCCGAACAGGCGGCCTCGACCGGTCTGATCGGCGCGATGCCCGAGGGCGGGGCCGAGGTGATCGCCTCCCGCGGAGAGGTCACCGCCGACGACGAGATGCTCGATCACGCCGCGATGGAGTCCGGCACCGACTGACGGCACCGACTGACGGCCGCGACGGAGACGGCCTCAGCCGGAGTTCCTGCCGGTGAGTTTCACACGCGCACCACGATGGCGAAGGCCGCGGGGGTCGGCGACTCTTTCGCCGACCCCCGCCGCTGTTGGCGAGCGGTGGCCGCGGGCGGTGCCGTGCTCCACGCAGGACAGGCTGCGGACGTGCCACCGATCGGCAGGTCGTCTTTCATTGCGTCACTTCGGGACGACTCGAGGGAAATCCGATGGACGAGGCGGTCCAAGTGATGCGATAGTCCCGCCGTGACCGCGACCACCATCTTGTCCACGCCCACGCCACTGGCCGACGGCCTCGTCCTGCGAGAGGCGCAGCCCGCGGACCTCGACCAGATCGGCGCGCTCCTCGCCGACCGCATGGACGCGGCCGACGCCGTCGACCACCGGCTGGTCGTCACCGACCCCGACGCCGGCTGGTCCGCCTGCGGCGTCGTCGTCGACGGCGACCGGGTCGTCGCCACCGCGACGCTCCTCGACGAAGACGTACACGTCGGCGGCGTCCACCTGCCCGCCGGCCAGGTCGAACTGGTCGCCGCCGACCGCGAATACGAAGGACGCGGACTCGTCCGGGCGCTCATGAAATGGGCCCACCACCGATCCGCCGCCCGCGGCCACGTCGTCCAGACGATGATCGGGATCCCGTACTTCTACCGGCTGTTCGGCTACGAGTACGCCATCGACATCCCACCGGCGCTGACCGTGCGCACCCCGCCGCCCGGCGAGGGAACACCCGCGCTCCGCGCCGCCCGGCCCTCCGACATCCCCGCCATGGCGGCCCTGCAGGACGCGACCCAGAGCCGGTTCGACGTGGCCATGCCGCACTCGGCGGCATGCTGGCGATGGCTGCTGGCCCACGAGGCGAGCAACCTCTGGGTCCTTGAGCAGGACGACACCGTCACCGCCGTCGGACGCACCACGCCCCCCGGCGACGAGGTGCTCCTGGCCGAGGCCGCCGCACGCGACAAGGCGGCGGCGCGGGACCTGCTCCGCGGCGTCGCCGCACTGGTGCCCGGCAGCGAGGTGCGGGTCGTCCACCGGGCCGGCACCGTGACCGCCGCCGCCTGGCAGGAGTTCCTCGACCACGAACCGCGTAAGCAGGCGGAGCAGTACTACGTCCGCATCCCCGACGTCGCGGCGCTGCTCGACCGGCTGCGGCCGCTGCTCCGGCACCGGCTCACCGCAGCCGGGATCGATCACACCGGCCGCGACATCGTCATCTCCACCTTCGGAGCCCACTACCGGATCCCGGTCCACGCGGACGGCCTCGGCGAAGTCGTCGCCGGCGGCGCGATGCAGAGTCCCGGAGTCGTGGGAGGCGCCGGAGTGGCGCCCGACTACCTGCCCGCCCTGCTGTTCGGTCCGCACGGAATCGAGGGGCTGACCCGGCTCCGGCCGGACGTCTATGCCAGGGAGAAGGAGCTGTTCCAGGCGCTCTTCCCGCCGCTCACCGCCGACCTGCTCACCTACTACCTGCCGTACTAGTGCAGTGCCGCAAAGATCCCTGAGGGGTTCAGGTGATCACTCGGAGTCAACCCTCTGATTCTGCAAGGTGGACACGGCAGGCACACTCCAGTGCCTCGCTGGGCGTGCCGACGCGGCTGCCGCTCGGCAGGATCGAGGGCTCGTAATCCTCGCTACTGGCCCGGTAGATCGCGAACCCCCAGGCGTCGGGATCGCCGAGGTACTCGATCCGGGCCAGCGGGAAACCCTCATCGCTTTCGTCGTCATCGAAATGCCCGGTCAGATAGCCGAAAGAGCCCTTCCAGCGGACGGTCACCTCTCCCAGCTGAGGCCAGTGCGTGAAGGCATAGGAATCGGCGTCCTCTTCGACGAGGACTTTGACCTGCTTGGGCGGTACCGGCATGGTGACGATTGTGGCCGATAGCGGTGTGTTGGTCCCGCTTCGACACCGTCAGCACTGCATCCTCGGGCGATCACTCGTGACCACCGAAGGATGGGAGTTCATGGCTGGACCGGTCAGCGAGGTCGTCATCACCATCGGTCATCGCCGCAGGAGGCGCCTCAACAAAATCATCAGCAGGCACTCCAGCCCGCAGTCGTTGGTGCTGCGCGCCCGGATCATCGTGCTGATCGCCGACGAGCGCCTGCCGGTGGCCGCGGTCGCCGAACGCTTGTCCACGACAGAGACGACCGTCCGTAAATGGCGCGACCGGTTCGCCGCGGGCGGCATCAAGGGGCTGGTCGACCTGCCCCGGCCGGGCCGCCCCGAACTCTACGGCCCCCAGGTGCGGTTACGGGTGATCGCCTGCGCAACCAGCACCCCGCCCGAGGGACAGGCGGCCTGGACGCACACGACGATCGCCGCCCACCTGGCCGATACCGGAATCTCCGCCTCCCAGATCGGGCGGATCCTGGCCGAGGCCGACCTGCGGCCGCACCGCGTCCGGGGCTGGCTCAACCGGCTCGACGATGAGCAGTTCTGGCACCTGGCCGGCGCCGTCTGCGACCTGTACCTCAACCCGCCCGAAGGTGCGGTCCTGCTCAGCGTGGACGAAAAGACCGGAATCCAAGCCAAATCCCGTAAACACCCCGAGATCTGCGCTCGGCCCGGCCGGCCCGGCCATGCCGCCCGGCGGGAGTTCGAATACATCCGCCACGGCACCGTCTCCATCCTCGCCGCGATGGACGTCCTGACCGGCCAGATCCTGGCCGAACGAATCGACCGCAACACATCTGCGACCTTCATCGCCTTCCTCATCCTGCTCGATCAGATGATCGACCCGGCCCTGGACATCCACCTGATCCTGGACAACGGCGCCAGCCACACCTCCAAGGCCACCCGCGCCTGGCTGGCCGCCCACCCCCGGTTCACGGTCACCTACACGCCCAAGCACGCCAGCTGGCTCAACATGATCGAGATGTGGTTCTCCGTGCTGACCCGCCGCCTTCTCCGCCGCGGTGATTTCACCTCCCGCGAGAACCTGATGCAGCAGATCGACACGTTCACGATCCGCCATAACGCCACCGCGCAGCCGTACCGGTGGCGCTACGACGCACGCGCCGACCACATCCGCTACCTCACCCGGCGCGATCAGGAACGGACACGTGCCGCACTCTTGAAGAAGACAGCAAGTTGAGCACGTACCGTTACGACTCGGACCCCTTAAGGATCTTTGCGGCGCTGCACTAGTGTCCTGCGCCCGCCGGTCCCGGCGGTCTACTCCCAGCGGAAGAGGCGGGCGGCGGCGACACCGAACACCACGGCGTACCCGGCCAGCACCGCCAGAGTGGTGAGGGAGGGCGAGCCGCTCGCTGCCGCGTCGTTGAACGCCAGGACGGAGGCGCCCAGCGGAGTGAAGTCACCGATCGTGGCGACCGCGGCCGGCATCAACTCCCTGGGCACGTAAAGCCCGGCGAAGAACATGAGCGGGAAGAACAGCGCGCTGCCCATGCTGGTGGCGGCCTTGGTGGTCGACAGCACAGAGGCCAGGAAGAGCCCGATGGCCAGGAGCGTCCCGACGGAGAGCAGGAAGGCGAGCAGGAAACCGCCGACGTTGGACGGCAACTTGACGCCCCAGAGCAGCCCGGCCGTGCCGAGAACCAGCACAGTGGTGACGATCGCGGTGGCCATCTGCACCACGAGCTGGGCGATCAATACCCGGGCCGGGCCGACGGGCGTGGTCGAGAGCCGGCGCAGGATGCCCTTCTCCCGGTACCCGACCAGGTATCCCGGGGTGATGAAGAGGGCGAGCAGCGCGAAGGACATGACCAGCACGACGGGCGTGTAGTAATCGATGCCGCGTGCGCCGAGCTCCGGGCTGTACTTCCGCGACGACGGGATGCTGCCGATGATCACCACGAGGGCGACCGGGAAGATCAACGTCCAGAAGAACGCGGCGGGGTCGCGTAGGAAGAGCTTGAACTCCACGGCAGTGAGTCGCTTCAGGGCCCGCACTGTCGTCTCCTTACTGGGCGGATGAGGGGTGACTGAGGCGGATCACTGGGCGGAGTGGTCGAATCGGCGGCCGGTCAGGGCGATGAAGGCGTCGTCGAGGCTGGCCTGTTCGGCCCGTAGGTCCATGGCGACGATCTGGTGCTGGACCAGGACCGAGGTGACGGCGTGCACCAGGTTGCCGGTACCGGTGACCACCACCTGCCGGCCGTGCCGTTCGACGGAGGTCACCTCCGGCAGCACGGTCAGCAGCGTGTCGTCCAGCGCGGAGGCCGGCCGGAAGCGCACCTTCTGCTCGGTGTCCACGTGGGCCACCAGGCCGGTCGGTGTGTCCAGGGCGACGATCTTGCCGCCGTCGATGATGGCCAGCCGATCGCAGAGCCGCTCGGCCTCCTCCATGAAGTGCGTGACCAGCAGGACGGTGATGCCGCGGTCGCGGACCTGCTCGACCAGCTCCCAGGTGTCTCGGCGTGCGGCCGGGTCCAGGCCGGTGGTCAACTCGTCCAGGATGGCGACCTTGGGGGATCCGACCAGGGCCAGGGCGATGGAGAGCCGCTGCTTCTGGCCGCCGGAGAGCTTGTTGAAGGCACTGTCGGCCTTGTCCTTCAGCCCCACGTCGGCCATCAGCTCGCGCCAGTCGGCCGGGTTGTCGTAGAAGGACGCGTAGAGCTCCATCGCTTCGGCGACGCGCAGCTTGTCGGGCATCTCGCTCTGCTGCAGCTGCATGCCGAGAATGTGGTGCAGCTTGGCGGCGTCGCGCTGGGGATCGAGACCGTACACCGAGATGCTCCCGCCGTCCGGCTTGCGCAACCCGGCGACGCACTCCACCGTGGTGGTCTTGCCGGCGCCGTTCGGGCCGAGGATGCCGAAGATCTCGCCCTCCTCGACGGTGAAGGACAAGCCGTCCACGACGACCTTCTGGTCGTACTGCTTGCGCAGGTCCGACACGACGATCACTGACACGGTGTTCGTCTCCTTGCCGCTCGGTGCAAGCTCCGGCGATCGGCGGTCACATTGATCATGGCATGCTGCACACACGAAAGTGAACCCAATTGGCATTTCGTCGTGTATTTCCAACACCGGGCATGCTCTGACTGAGGCCGTCTTTGAGTGATCACCCACGGACGGGAACGGGCTCCTGGTAGCTGCGGTGTCGCCTACGCAACTCGGCAGCCAGGAGCCCGTGGTGTCGGTTTACACGCCTGCGGTCTTGGACGCCAGCGGTTGTGCCTCGCCAGGGTGCCGGAGTCATGACCGGAAGCAGTCGTATCCGTCGGATCTGACCGATGCCGAATGGGCATGGGAGGCCGTCGGTCGACTCTACGGCGATGCTCATATCCGCAATTCAGCCGGTCCGGATGACGGGAAACGGCCGCTCTTTTTTTAAGCGGCAAACTGCGGATCGCTCATTTCATTGGGCATATCTGAAAAAATCTCGGAAAAGATCGTTCCTCACGGACGCCTCTCATCAGCACGGAGTGGCCGACTGCGGCCAGCCGGGAACTTGCCGTAAGCGGCCTATTTACATCTATTCGCCGACCGGTCGCCATATGGCCGTGGCCACAAAGTCACCGGGGTTGTCAACCAATGCGATTTGGTATCCGCTCGCGTCAAAACGTGAGGAGAGGGCGTCCCGGGTGGCCCAATCATAGAAATTCTGCACGGCCAGCGATCTCAAATTCCGTATGGCATAACGCCACACCAGAAGGAATGACACCGTGAGAATGACGCGAAGATTACGGGCCGCCGTGTGCGTGGTGGTGGCCGGTGCAATGCTGGTGGCCGGGGCAGGGGCGGCGTTCGCCGCGCCCGGAGTCACCCCGGCGGATGTGACGCTGAACCTGGCCCCGGGCGGATCGACGACGATCGCCAAGACCGTGTCCGCTCCGGCGATCCCGCCCAAGCCGGATATCACGTTCCTGATCGACACAACAGGGAGCATGGGCGGGGTCATCTCGAACGTGCGGACCAATGCGAACACCATCTTGTCCAACGTCGCTTCGGCGCAGCCGGACGCGCAGTTCGCGGTTGCCGAGTACAGGGACGTGTCGGCGGACGCGATGTCGTTCCGGGTGGCGCAGAACCTCACCGCCAACCAGACCGACGTCACCAATGGTCTCAACTCGCTGGTCGCGATGGGCGGCGGCGACTTCCCCGAGGACGGCATCAACGGTCTGTTCCAGGTCGCGTCCGGGGAGGTCCACTTTCGGCCGAACAGCTCTCGGGTCGTGTTGCTGATCGGGGACGCCCCCAGCCATGACCCCAGCAACGGCCATACGCTCGCCGATGCGATCGGCGCCCTGCAGGCAGCCGACATCACCGTGCTCGCGTTCGACCTGTCCGGGCTGGACTCGACCGGGCAAGCGACCGCAATCACCAACGCCACGGGTGGACGGCTGTTCTCCGGCATCAACCCCTCGGAGGTCAGCGACACCATCCTGGCGGCCCTGCACAACCTGCCGGTCACGGTCACCCACCAGCTGCGCGACTGCGACCCGAACCTGTCGGTGTCCTTGACCCCGGGCAGTCGGACGGTGACCAGCGGCGATGACGCCACCTTCACTGAGACCGTCTCCGTCGGCGCCGGAGCCATACCGGGAAGCACCATTACCTGCAAGGTGGACTTCCTGCTCAACGGCGTCCTGTCGCCAGGCTTCACTGAAACGATCAGCGAACACGTCCCAAAGGCGACCCCATCGATCGCCACGACGCCATCGGGCCCGGTGCCCGCGGGCGGGAAGGTCTCTGATTCAGCGGCCCTGTCCGGCGGGTACCACCCGACGGGCACCGTCACGTTCCAGCTGTTCGAGCCTGGTGACACCGGCTGTGCGACGCCGATCGCCACCCGCACCGACACGCTGTCCGGCAGCGGCACCGCCGCATCCGGCAACGTGACCATCGGCGCGGCCGGCACCTACCGGTGGGCCGCCACCTACAGCGGCGACGCCCACAACAACTCCGCCACCTCACCGTGCAGCGCCGAACAAGTCACCGTCACGCCGCAGCGGCTGACCGGACGGGCTTACGGCCTGACCGCCGACGCCTCCCTGGCCGGCATCCAACTGGTCAGCATCGCACCCACCCCCGACACCGGCCACATCTCCACCACCTCGACCAGTACCACTTCGGTGCCCTGCACCGCCGCCCTCAGCGGACTGATCATCGCGCACACCCTGTGCGCCAAGGTCGCCACCACCGAATTCCCCGGCAAATCCGTGGCCACCGCCTCCATCGACGACGCCACCATCGGGATCACCGGCATCCCTGTGATCACCGTCAAGACCATCAACTCCAGCTCCACCACCACCTGCGCTGCATCCAGCGGAACCACCACGATCGCCTTCCTCAAGGTCGGCAACACGGTGGTCATCGCAGAACCCACCAATATCCAACCCAACACCACGGTCAACGTCGGCGTCGTCAAGCTCGTCCTCAACGAGCAGACCCCATTCACCACCCCCGACACGGGCCTGACCGTCAACGCCGTCCACATCACCGTCGACGCCCTCGGCCTGGCCAAGACCAACGTCGTCCTGGCCTCCTCCGAAAGCGATATCGGCAACTGCCCATAACCCAATCCACCTGAACCAATCAATCCCGAGGCCGGGCGGAACACCGTAGCTCCGCCGGCCTCGGCCGGGCTTCAGGCGCCCCGGGGTCGCTTTGCTCCGCATGGGCGGTCTCGCCGCCGGTCCCGCCGGCCGGGCCGAAGACCGCGTCCGGGACACCGCGTGTGCCGCAGCCCACCACCATGATCAGCAGCAGCATCGGAAACGCTGACCCGCTCTGCTTGGGATAGGCCGGGCTTGCCCGAAATCTCCATAAATCTCCCGGCTCGCCCGGACGTGATCCCAGATAAGCCCTCAGCAGGAGGCGTGGTTAGGGGTATCCGCTCCGTCCGGCGATGCTTGAGCCCGGCCGCAAAGAGACAGAGGAGCGCGTGGCGCTGGAGTCGAACGAGCGGCGAATTCGTGCGCAGTTGCGTTTCTTTCGTGAGCTCATCCGGGCGCCGGCCGGGCAGGGTGATCCTTATGCGAAATCCCTGACCGTGCCCGACGACCCTTTTCCGCACTACGAGGAACTCCGGGCCCGCGGCCCGCTCTTTCGCAGCGCGCTCGGCACCTGGATGACGACGAATCACAAATTCGCCAACGAGGCTTTGTTCGACCGGCTACTCGGCGGGCACCATGATCGGCACGGTGATCGCCGGTGTCGCCGCAGTCGTCGCGCTGGTCATCGCCATTCGCAGCTACGACCTGTCCGTGCGCACCTACGACCTTCAGATCGCGGACCGCAACGAGCGACTCACTAGCGAGAAACGCGAGGTAGCCGGCCGGATCACCTGGTGGCGTGAGAGCTACGCGCGAGAGGCGGGAACGAACAGGTATTTCGAGCCGCTGGTGATCGTGCAGAACTCTAGCAGCGAGCCGGTTAGCGTTTACATCCTGAACGACTACTACCTCGACGGAAAATGGTCGAAAGGGTGGTCCAGTAAGGGCGTGATGCCGCCATGCACCCTCATACGCCACTATCCGCTGGAATCCGTTGGGTCGTTGATGAGGCAGAAGTACCGAGAGCCCTTCAACAAGGCGACATATACGTTGTACTTCATTGATTCGACAGGCAACGGATGGTCCAGGGACACTGAGCCATTGTCGGTAACGGCTTGTCGCGCTGGGTAACGAGCGGGAGCGATGGCGGGCAGGATGATCAAAAAGCGTAAAGCCCCTGGTAGAAGTGGTCTTGACTAGAGATCAACTTCCGGAACCAGAGGCTTCACGTGCCCACAAGTGTCACATACACCGCGACCTTGAGCATCCACCGAGAGACCGTCCTTTTCCTGGCGGCTCTCCTACACGAGGAACGCCGCCGTCGCGGTACCCGCAAAGGCCGTCGCGCGATCACCTGCTTCACCCAGGCCATGCTCATCCTGCGCTGGTTCCTGGACAACACCCGAATCACGCAGCTCGCGATCGATCACGGCGTCAGCCGCACGACCGCCTACCGCTACCTGCACGAAGGCATCAACGTCCTCGCCGCCACGGCACCCGACCTGACCGATGTCCTGGAGGAGGCGAAGCGGGCCGGACTGACCCACGTCAACCTCGACGGCGTCCTGATCGCCACCGACCGGGTCGCCACACCGGGACCCAACCGCGCCGACCTGTGGTGGTCGGGCAAGCACAAACACCACGGCGGGAACATCCAGGTCATCTCCGCCCCGGACGGTTGGCCACTGTGGGTGTCCGACGTCCGGCCCGGCCGCGAACACGACATGACCTGCGCCCGCCAGCACGGGATCATCACCGCTCTCACCACCGTCCGCCCCGACCTACCGGCCCTGGCCGACCTGGGCTACGAAGGCGCCGCCGACGTCGTACGCGTCCCCGTCAAGAAGAAGGCCGGCCAACCCAAGCTCGGCCATGACCAGCACACCTACAACAAGCTTCTCCGCGGCCTGCGAGGAGTCGGCGAGCGAGCAAACGCCCTGCTCGCCGTCACCTTCAAGGCCCTACGCCGGGTCAGCCTCGACCCTTGGCGCATCGGCAAGATCGTTCAGGCCGCACTCGTCCTGCTCCACCAAGAGCACAACTGGACCATGTCAGCGTCACACAACGTGATCTTCAGTTACTGACAATGGCTCACTGAGGGACGCCTAACGAGCATGTCGGCCGAGTACATACGTTCCCTCCGGTTCCACGACAAGCAGTTCGGCCTGGAGACGATGTGCGTCGGCGGCGGCCAGGGGATGGCCATGATCCTCGAGCGCCTGAGCTGAGAGCGCGATCCGAGCGGACGGCCGGAGGAATCGACGGAGGGCGGACCCTTACCGGAGGCGTGTGACCGACGGCGCCGCCGCAACGACGAGATGACGGGACACGACGGACACGGTGTGACATCCGCACACGTGGATCGCGCAACCAGAGGAGAAGCAGTGAGCGAGCAGCAGAACCGACAGCCGGACCGACAGCCGGGCCGCACCGCGGTGGTCACCGGGGCCGCGCGCGGCATCGGAGCCGCCATCGCGAAGCGGCTCGGCCGGGACGGGCTCGCCGTGGCGGTCCTGGATCTGGACGAGGCGGCCGGCAAGCCGGTCGTGGAGGAGATCGAGGCTGCGGGCGGCAAGGCGCTGGCGATCGGTGTGGACGTCGCCGACGAGCAGGCGGTGGAGGCCGCGATGGCGAGGGTCGCCGACGAGCTCGGTGCTCCGACCGTGCTGGTGAACAACGCCGGGATCATCCGCGACAACCTGCTGTTCAAGATGACGGCGGACGACCGGGACGCGGTGCTGGGCGTGCACCTGCGCGGGGCGTTCCTGATGAGCAGGGCGGCGCAGAAGTACATGACCGAGGCCGGATGGGGGCGCATCGTGAACCTGTCCAGCACGTCCGCGCTCGGCAACCGGGGGCAGGCCAACTACGCGGCGGCCAAGGCCGGTCTCCAGGGTTTCACCAAGACACTGGCGATCGAGCTGGGCAGGTTCGGCGTCACCGTGAACGCGATCGCGCCGGGGTTCATCGAGACCGAGATGACGGCCGCCACAGCCGCGCGGGTCGGGGTGCCGTTCGAGGACTTCAAGGCTGCGGCCGCCGCGCAGATCCCGGTCGGCCGGGCCGGCCGTCCCGAGGACATCGCCGCGACGGTGTCGTTCTTCGTCCGCGAGGAGGCGCGTACGAGGACGATCGGCGGAGAGCGCGCCTCCGCCTGGTCGAAGGAGGTCAGCATGTGGACCTTCGTGCCGGTCCCGACGGTTCTCCGATCGAGGACGACCGGCCCGCGGCCACCGCTCCCGCGGCCACCGCTCCCGCGGCTTTACGCCAGGCCCTGATCGGCGCAGAGGAGAAGGCCGGGCAGCCGTCCCCCAGGATGAGGGGCCGGGCGGGTCAGGAGCGGCGGCCGAACCAGCGGCGCGCCTTCGCAGGCTTGGCGGCCTCCCCGGTCCTCGTTCCCACCCCGGCCGTGGCCTTGGCGAAGCCGGCCTGCGGCTGGACGGTCGGGGCGCAGGTGTCCAAGGGGACCGGGTCGCCCATGGTGACCACGATCTTGCGGGGCCCCTTGAAGGACTCGCGGGCGTGGGCGGCGAGGATGTTGTCGACGATCAGAATGTCACCCGGCCGCCATGTCTCCCTGACCGTCGCCTGGCGGTAGGCCGCGTCGATGGTCTCCACGTCCTCCCTGGAGATCGGCTCGCCGTCGCCGTAGGCGGTGTTGAAAGGCAGGTTGTCGTGGCCCAGGTCCTCCAGGAACACCTCACGGATCTCCGGGTCGAGCGCCCACTCGTTCCAGAAGACCGTGTGGTTGAACCAGACCTCCTCGCCGGTTCCGGGGTGGCGGATGGTCGCCGAGCGGCGCTGCACGGTGCGCAGCTGGTCGCCGCCGACCCACTCGTGGGCGATGTGGTTCTCCGCGCAGTAGGCGGCGACCTCGTCCCTGTCCTCGGTGCCGAATGCGGTGCGCCAGCCGAGGCTGATGTGGTCGCCGTAGTTGCGCACCAGGGACCAGCCGTGCGCGCGGAACCGGTCGGCCAGCGGCTGCGGGATGCTTCTCAGCACCTTGCGCACGTCGGTCACCGGGGTCGCGCCCCCCTCGTCGGGGGCGATCAGGCAGCCGAACATCAGCAGCCCGGGGAAGCTGAGCGCGTAGCTGTTCTCGTTGTGCGGGCGGATCGTCTGGGACGGCGGTAGGTCGGTGGAGGAGTAGACGTCCTTGCCGAAGTGGCTGCGCGGGGTGGCCTTCTCGACATATCCGGCGAGTTTGGCGATCAGGGCGTCGCGTACCTCGGCGAAGTCCTCCACGCCCTTCACCGGCAGCCCTCGCAGGTAGAGGGCGCCGTGCTCGTCCAGGCCCGCACGGATGGCCTCACGGTTCTCCCGCAGCCAGTCGCAGGTCTCGCCCAGGTCCGAGCCCTGGGCGTCGGCCGCGGCGGGCCTGCCCTCCCTGACCTCCCAGGCGATGGTGGTGGTGTTCACGATGCGTGGGTCCTTTCCAGCTCTTCGATGCCGATGAGGTCGTCGGGCTTGGCGTCGGGCACCTCGTCGTCGAAGCGCGCCAGGGTTCCGATCCGGGTGGCGGCGAGCACCAGCAGCGCCATGCCGAGCCCGCACAGCAGGTAGAGAAGCCCGATCCCGCGCCCCGGCCCGGTGCCGATGACCGCGCCGAGGGTGTCCGCGAGCGGGCCGCCCACGGCCAGCAGCGGATCGAGGAGCGGGCCGGCGAGGGGGGCGATGACGCCGAAGCCGAGCGGTACGGTGGCTGCGGCGATCATGGTGTTGACCGCGATGATCCGCCCCTGGAAGCGGTGCGGCACCTTCACCTGGATGATCGTCATGATCGTGCCGTTGATCAGGGCCAGCGCGAAGGACATGCCGAAGGCGCCGACGCCGATCAGCCAGAGGCTGGGCCGCAGCCCGGTCAGCACGCCGGCGACCGCCATCAGCATCGTCGCGGCGATCGCGCCGCGCAGCCTGCGGTGGGTCGGGCCGCCCCACAGGCTCATGACGACGCCGCCGGTGATCGCGCCCGCCCCGGCCGCGACCGCGACCGCGCCGGCCGCCTGAAGCGGGGCGAAGGAGAGGACGAGCGGCGAGACCATGACGAACATGGGAGCCAGGAAGAGGTTCACGCCGGCGAAGAAGAACAGCATGCCGCGGAAGCTCCGGTGTCCCAGCGAGAAGCGGAAGCCGCCTGCGATCTCGGCCGAGATCGGCTCACGGCGGCGCAGCCCCAGCGTGGTGGGGAACTTGACAAACAGGACCACGACGATGGCGAAGGTGTAGGCCGCCACCTGGATGGTCAGGATGCCCTCCAGCCCGATCGCGGCGAGTAGGCCGACCGCGATGAGGGGGACCAGGAACTGGGCGGTGCCGATCGCGAGCTGCACGATGCCGTTGGCGTGCCCGAGGTAGCGCTTGGGCACCAGCTGCGGGATCGACGCCTGGTAGGCGAGCCGCTGGAACGTCACGGAGACCGAGACGACGGCTATCAGCGCGTAGAGCGGGCCGACCGAGAGCCGGTCGGTCAGCAGCAGCGCGAGCATCACCGCCTGTGTGACTCCCGACACCAGGTCGCCGGCGATCATCACCCGCCGTCGGTCGTAGCGGTCGACCACCGCGCCCGCCAGCGGGGCCACGATGATGCCCGGCACCAGGGCGAGCAGGGCGATGAGCCCGAAGTGGGCCAGTGACCCGGTGACCGTGTAGATCCAGATCGGCACCGCGAACTCGGTGAGGGCCGACCCGGTGAGCGAGACGAGCTGCCCCAGCGCGACGGGCAGGAACCGGCGCATGCTCGGCTCGCGCTCCTCCCGCACGGCCCGCCGCTCCACGCTGTCCTGGAGCCACCAGGTGCCGCCCGCCTCGCGCGAGTGCGCCTCCCGCCAGGCCGCGTCGGCGGTGTGGGTGCCGGTGAGGATCTGGGCGAGCTCGTCGGCGCGATACTTGGGGAAGAAGTGCCCGGCCTCGTCGATGACGACCAGCGACGAGGAGTCGGACAGGAAGCACCACTCCTTGAAGCGCTCCTGGTAGAACTCGGTGCTCGGGTCGCGCTCGCCGACGACCGAGATGATCGGCGCTCTCAGCCGGGGCTGCTCGGTCCCCAGGATCCGGGTGAAGTACTCCTCGGCCATCCGGCCGTCCCGGCGCATCAGCTCGACGGTGAAGGCCACCTGCTCCTCGTCGAGGCCCGTCATGTCGCCGCCGAGCGCGCGCAGCTCGGCCGCGATCGTGCGGGTGCCGTACAGCCGGTCACTGATCAGTTTGCTCAGCGGGCCGAGGAAGCGGCCCCGGGGCCGGGCGAAGGGGAAGATGCCGCCCAGGTAGAGGGCATCCAGCTCGCGTCCCGACGCCTCCATGCGCCGGGCCAGCTCCACGGCCAGCGCGCTGCCGGGGGCGCAGTGCCCGTAGATCACGATCGGGCCCCGGAGATGCTCGGCGATCTCCTCGACGCAGAGCCCCGCCACCTCCTCGAAGGAGAGCTGTTCCTCCTCGCCCGGCTCACGTCCGGGGGCGGCGACCGCGTAGAGGGAGTAGCCGGCGGGCATCGCGTCGGCGAGCGTCTGGTAGACGACCGCGTTGGCGCCGCCGTACGGCACGCAGATGACGGAGCCGACCCGGTTCTTCGGATCGATCGGGCGGGTCAGCTCGGCCAGCATCCGGCGGGGGGCGGCCGTCTCGCCCTGGCGTTCGGTGGCGAGCCTGGCGAGCTCGGCGACCGTGGGGTGCTGGAACATCTCCAGCACGCCGATCGGCGGCCTGCTCTCGGGAAAGGCCTTGCGCATTCTCGCCACGACCTGGGTGGCCAGCAGCGAGTGGCCGCCGAGGTCGAAGAAGTTGTCGCCGGTGCCGATCCGTTCGAGGTCGAGGACGCCCGCCCAGATCGCGGCGATGGCCTCCTCGGTCGGGTCGGCCGGGGCGGTGTAGCCGGGCCGCTGGTCCAGCCGCTCGGGTTCGGGGTCCGGCAGCGCCCTGCGGTCCACCTTGCCGTGGGCCTGGAGCGGGAAGCGGTCGAGCCAGGCGAAACGCCCGGGGACCATGTAGTCGGGCAGCCGGTCGAGCAGGTGCGCCCGCAGCTCGGACACCGGGGCCTCCTGCGCGCCCGGCTCCTTCTCCAGCCAGGCGACGAGGTGGTCGCCGCGCAGGTCCACGACGCCCTGGACGACTCCGGGGAGCGTGCCGAGCGCGGCCTCGACCTCGCCGAGTTCCACCCGGTAGCCGCGGATCTTCACCTGGTGGTCGGTGCGGCCGAGGAATTCCAGCCGCCCGTCGTCGAGCCTGCGGACCAGGTCGCCCGTGCGGTACATGCGTGCTCCGGCCGCGCCGTACGGGTCGGCGACGAAGCGCTCGGCGGTCAGTGCGGGGCGGCCGAGATAGCCGCGGGCCATGGTGTCGCCGCCGATGTAGAGCTCGCCCGCGACACCCGGCGGCACCAGGCGCAGCACCTGGTCCAGCACGTAGACGCGGGCGTCGGGGAGCGGGCGGCCGATGGGCCAGGCCGTACCGGCCGCGGGCGCCTGGGGGTCCACCCGCTCGGTGGTCACCGCGACGACCGTCTCGGTGGGGCCGTAGCTGTTGAAGATCGCGCAGCCCGCGCGGGAGGCCAGATCGCGGACCCAGGCGGTCGGCGACGCCTCGCCGGCCAGGACGAGCGCCCGGCGCGGCAGCAGCCGCTCGGGCTCCACCTCCGCGCCCAGTGCGGCGAGGTGAGAGGGCGTCATCTTCAGGTAGTCGAGGCGCGGCACGGCGTCGGCCAGCTCGGGCGCGGAGCCGCGGCGGGGCAGCTGGTGGAGGGTGCCGCCGTTGGTGAGCGGCAGGTAGAACATCAGCATGCTGAAGTCGAAGGCGAGCGACTGGAGCAGCCCGAAGGCGGCGTCGGGCACGATGTCGTATTCCTCGCGGATGTACTCCAGGTAGGCCACGATGTGCCGGTGCTGGACGCCGACGCCCTTGGGCCGCCCGGTGGTGCCGGAGGTGTAGATCACGTAGGCGAGGTCGCCGGGGCCGGCGAGCGGTTCCAGCGGCGAGTCGTCGCCTTCGTCGGCCAGCCGGTCCAGCTCGACGACCGTGCCGGTGAAACCGGCCGCCCGGTCGCGCAGCGCCGAATCGGTGATCAGCACGACGGCCGACGAGTCGGCGAGCAGGAACTCCAGCCGGTCACGCGGCTGCTCGGGGTCGAGCGGCAGGTAGGCGCCGCCCGCCTTGAGCACCGCGAGGATCGCGACCGCGGCGTCCACGGTCCCGTCCAGGCAGATCGCGACGCGCGCGTCGGGGCCGACGCCGGAGTCCCGCAAGTGCCTGGCCAGCCGGTTGGCCCGGCGGTGCAGCTCGGCGAAGGTGAGCGAGCGCTCCCCGGCGACGAGGGCGACCGCGTCCGGGGTCCGCGCCGCCTGGGCCTCGGCCATCTCGCCGAGCGTGCGGTGCGCGGGCCGCCAGGTGCGGGTGCCCGCCCAGTCGCCGAGCAGCGACTCGCGCTCCTCCTCGCCGAGCAGCGACACCTCGGACAGGCGGTGGTCGTGGTCGGCGACGGCACCTTGGAGGAAGAGCCGCATCGAGCGCTCGATGCGCTCGATGGACGCGGGCTCGAACAGGTCGGTGCGGTAGGTGAAGAAGCCGCTCAACCCTTCGTCGGTCTCGTTGACGTACAGCGCCAGGTCGAACTGGGTGACCGCGAGCGGCGGATCGAACGGGCTGATGTCCAGCCCGGCCACGGTCGTGGCGCGGACCGCCTGGTCAGCGAGCGCGAAAGTCGCCTGGAAGATCGCCGAACGGCTGGGGTCCCGCTCCACCCGCAGGTCGTTGACGAGCCGATGGAAGGGATGGTCCTGGTGCGCGAGCGCGCCGAGCACGGTCTCCCTGGTGCGGAGCAGGTGTTGGGCGACGGTCGGGTCGTCGCTGGTACGGCTGCGCAGGGTCACCATGTTGACGAAGGCGCCGACCACACCCTCCAGCTCCTGGTAGGGCCGTCCGGCCACCGGTGAGCCCACCGCGAAGTCGTCCTGGCCCGCGTGCCGGGCGAGCACCGCTTGGTATGCCGCGAGCAGGGTCATGTAGAGCGTGGCGGTGTGTGCCCTGCCGAGGGCGCGCACGGCCCCGGTCAGCTCGGCGTCCCAGGTGAAGGCGTGGACAGCGCCGTCGAAACGCTGCTCGGCCGGGCGCGGCCGGTCGGTGGGCAGCTCCAGGTCGGGCAGCCCGGCGAGCTGCTCGCGCCAGAAGGCGGCGTCGGGCTCGACGGCGGGCCCCGCCAGCCGCGCCTGCTCCCAGGCGGCGAAGTCGCCGAACTGGACGGCCGGTTCGGGCAGCGCCGCGGGCGTGCCCTCGCGGAGTCCGCCGTACAGCTTGAGCAGCTCGTCGACCATGATCTCCAGCGACTGGCCGTCGCTTACGATGTGGTGGACGACGAGCAGGAGCACGTGGTCGTCCGGCCCGATGCGGATCAGCGACGCCCGCAGCAGCGCGTCGGCCGCCAGGTCGAACGGCCGGATCAACTCCTCGCCGACGATCTCGGCCCCCCGCTCGGGGGTCTCCGATTCGGTGATCTTCAGCGTGACGGGCCCAGGCTCGTCGACGACGACCCTCGGCTGCCCGTCCTGGGTGGTGGGGAACCGTGTCCGCAGGGCCTCGTGCCTGGCCACCAGCGCCGTCAGCGCCTCTTCCAGCAGTGTGACCTCCAGTTCGCCCCTCAGGCGCATGGCCACTGGGAGCGTGTAGGCGACGTTCCCCGGAGCGAACTGCTCCATGAACCACAACCGCTCCTGCCCGCTGGACGGCGGCGGCTCGGTCCCCGCGGCGCGGGGCTGGACGGTGGTGCTCGCCGCTCGCCCGCGCAGTCGCTGCGACAGGAGGGCGCGTTTGTCGGCCGTGAGAGCGACGGCGCGCTCCGACAGCTGCTCGGTCATCCGGGACTTCTTCCATTCATGAGGGGGAACTACGGGATCTGTCCTTCGATGGCGGCGATCAGCAGCGCCTCGACGGTGTCGGCCAGCTTTTCGACCGTGGGATGGGTGAAGACCGCGTTGACCGGGATCTCTAGGTCGACGGCCGCTCTGACCCTGGCGGCGACCCTGATGGCCAGCAGCGAGTTGCCGCCGAGAGCGAAGAAGTCGTCGTGCACGCCGACCCGCTCCAGCCCGAGCACCTCGGCCCAGACCTCCGCGACCAGTTTCTCCGCCTCGGTCCTGGGCCCCTGCGTCACGGCGGCCGGCTCCTGCCACACGGGCGTGGGCAGGGCGTGGCGGTCGACCTTGCCGTTGTGGTTGAGCGGGAGGGCGTCCAGGACGACGAAGGCGGAGGGAACCATGTAGGCGGGGAGCGTCTCCTCGGCGAGGCGCTGGATTCGGCCGGAGAGGTCGGACTCATCGGCCTCGGGTGGAGAGGGATGGTGCGGGACCAGATAGGCGACCAGGCGTTTGTCCCCGGGGTGGACCCTGCTGGCTAACTTGTCTCAGGCCGCGAGAGCGAGTTCTGCCAGTTCGAGGCGGGCAAGGTGGCCGGTGCGGGTCCGATCGAGTGGGTGCCCGTTCCACCAGGCATCCAGGCGGATGAGGTTGAGCGCCACGGCGGAGAAGACGTGTTCGAGGTGGACCTTCGCCAGGCCCCGATAGCGGGCCCGGCGAACACCGGTGACCGCGACGGCCTGGCGCATGGTGCCCTCGACTCCGGCGCGGAGCTTGTATTTGTCCTGCCACTCCTTGCTGGTCTGATCGACACGGGCCTGGTCAAGAGCTTGTTGAAGTGGGCGGGCGCGGATGGTGAGCTGGCGTCCACCCTTCTTGGCCGAGGTGCACAAGGAGCGAACCGGACACGGCCGGCAGACCTCGCCGCCGAACTTGACCACGATCGCCGCGGTCTCGCGCTGAGTGCAGGGACTCCACGAGGAACTCGCCTGCCCTTGCGGGCAGATGACCTGCTCAGCGTCCCAGTCGATGGTGAACGCCGAGCGGTCGTAGCCGGCGGCGGCACGGGCTTGCGATGAGTGATCAAGCAGAACCGGGGTGACCAGCGCGATATCGAACCTCTTGCGCGCACTCACGAGGATTTCCGCGGACGGGTAGCCGGAATCGAGGTAGTGCTCGGCCGGCAGCAGCCCACGTGCCGCGAGCATCTGGTGGATCTTCTCGGTCATCTGGTTGTCGGGGACGGTCGCGTCCGTGGTGGCCACGTTCGTGATCAGGTTGGGCGGCACGATGTTCTCGCCGTTCTCGCCGTTCTCGCCGGGGGTGGGATGGCAGGTCTCGCTGATGTGGACCTTGTAGCCGTTCCAGAACAGGTCCTCGCCCTTGGCCGCCCACCGGGCATCCATGTCGTAGGGGGAAGTCAGCCGCCATCTGCCGGGCGGCAGTCCTCTCCGCCGTCTTCGAGGGGCCGCCGCCGCTTGACCACCTCCCGCCCGCCTCGACCGGTGATGCGCACATAGTTTTGAACCAGCATGACCCGCAGCGCGTCGACAGCGGGCAGGTTCCGCAGCCAGACCGGGGAGAACGGCGCGTACACCGCCTCCAGCAGCACATACCCGTCGGTGCCGTAGGCGACCGCCAACTCCTCCCGTTTCGACTCCGAGGTCGGCAGCCGCCAGGAATCGACGCGGGCCCGGTAACGCTGCGCCCATCCGGGCAGCTCCAGGACCCTGCTCGTCCAGCCCGGATCAGCGGCCGAGATCGCCTCCAACGCGGCGCGCACACACTCACCGGCCAACTCCAGCCGGTTCAGATCCCGAACCGCGCTGATCACGTGGGTGGAGTCGGTCCGCTGCTTACCACCCGCCCTCACCAGGCCTTTCTCGCCCAGCTTGGCGAGGAGAAGGTCCAGGGCCTTCTCCTCCAAGCCGTGCTGGAGGACCCGGGTACGGAACTCACTCAGCACAGACGCGTCGAACCCGGGATCATCCAGCGCTAATCCGAGAGCGTATTTCCAGCTCAGGTCCATCCTCACGGTCTCGGCGGCTTGGCGGTCGGTGAGGTTGTCCACTCGCTGCAGCACCGTGATCAACGCCAGCCGTCCCGGTGACCAGCCTGGCTTGCCCTCGATCCCGAACGCGACCGCGAACTCCGCGTCGGCGAACAGTTCTCCCAGCTCATCACGGACTCGGACCGGCAATGGCTTCTCGCGTTTACCGCGATGCATCGCCTGGATCGCTGCCGCGATCTGCGGGTCGGGATCCGGCCACGGCCTCGGCTGCATCGACACCGACCACTCCATCCGCGGCCGGATGAGGGGAGAAACGGCCGCGCACGGCATGATCTCGGGCTATAACAGCTCAGGTCACGGACCCGACACCCGCGTGTCGCGAGTTAGCCAGCAGAGTCGGGGTGGTCGTGTCTGGCCAGGACCACGATCTGGGCTATGGCGGGATGCCGGGCGAGGGTGGTCTCGATCTCGCCGAGCTCGATGCGGAAACCGCGGATCTTGACCTGCTGATCGGCCCGGCCGGCGAACTCCATGTTCCCGTCGCCGCGACGCCGTACCAGGTCGCCCGTGCGGTACATGCGCGTTCCGGGCTCGCCGTAGGGGGCGGCGACGAAGCGTTCGGCGGTCAGGTCCGGGCGGCCGAGGTAGCCGCGGGCCAGGTGCTCTCCGGCGATGTAGAGCTCGCCGGGCACGCCGGTGGGCACCGGGCGGAGCCTGTCGTCCAGGACGTAGGCACGTGTGTTGTCGAGCGGACTCCCGATGGGGACGGCGCCCGAAGACGGTTCCGCCACCCGGTAGGAGAGCGCGAACGTCGTCGTCTCGGTGGGACCGTAGCCGTTGTTGACGACGCCACCGGCGAGGACGACCCGCTCCACCGCAGCGGGAGACGCCGCCTCACCGCCCTGCCACAGTTCCGGTACGGCGGCCAGCACGGCGGGTGACTCCTCGGCCAGTGCGTTGAACAGGCCGGTCGTCAGAAACACCCCGGACACCCGCTCCTGGCGCACCGCCCGTTCCAGGGCGGGGGCGTCGAGCGGGCCGGGCGGGGCCACGACCACGGTCCCGCCGTTGAGCAGCGGCACCCACAGCTCGTAGGTGGAGGCGTCGAAGGCGAACGCGGAATGCGCCAGCACCCGGTCGTGCCCCCACCAGAGGCGGTCGGCGGCGAAGGCGGCAACATTGCGGTGGGTCACCGCGACGCCCTTGGGCACCCCCGTCGACCCCGAGGTGAACATCACATACGCCAGTCGGCGCGGGTCGATCTCCAGCCCCAGGTTCTCCCGGTCGCCCTGCGCCCCCACGACCATGGCCTGCACGTGCCCCATCAGCTCGTGTCCCGCGAAGACCTCGTCGGTCACCACGACCCGCGCGCCGGTCTCCTCCACGACCCAGCGCATCCGCTCCACCGGATAACCCGGATGCAACGGCACGTACACCCCGCCGGCCTTGACCACCGCCAGCAGCGTCACCACCACGTCCGCCGACCGCTCCATCAACACCACCACCGGCGACTCGGGCCCGACCCCGGCGGCCACCAGCCGCCGCGCCAGCGCGTTGGCCCGCGCGTTCAGCTCGGCCGCCGACAGCCGGACCTCACCGCAGACCACCGCCTCGGCATCCGGCGCCGCCGCCACCCGCGCCTCGAACAACCGGGCCAGGTCGCCTCCCGGGAGCGGGGCCGACGTGGCGTTCCACTTCTCCAGCAAGGTCTGCCGCTCCTCGGGAGCGAGCAGCTCCACCTCCCCGACCCGGACGTCCGGATCCGCCGTCACCGCCTCCAGCAGCCTCACCAGCCGCGCGGCGATCGACTCCGCCGTGTCGCGGTCGAACAGGTCGGTCGCGTACTGCAGCACCCCGTCGATCCCTGTGGGTGCACCGGTGGAGAAGCTCTCGCTGAGGCCGAACAGCAGATCGCACTTCGCGCCGCTCAAGCCGTACAGCGAGTAGGCGGGATCGGGCGTCACCGTCAGGCCGGGCAGCTCGGTCTTGTCATCCGGGGTGTTCTCCAGAGCGAGCATCACCTGGAAGAGCGGGTTACGGCCGGGGAGCCTTACCGGGTTGAGCGCCTCCACCAGGTGCTCGAACGGCACGTCCTGGTGCGAGTACGCCGCCAGACCCACATCCCTGACCCTGGCCAGCAGCTCGCGGAAGCTCGGGCCGCCCGAGGTGTCGGTGCGCAGCACCAGCGTGTTGACGAAGAAACCGACCAGGTCGTCCAGCGCCTCGTCGGTACGGCCGGCCACGGGCGAGCCGATCGGCACGTCGGTTCCCGCGCCCAGCCGGGTCAGCAGTGCGGCCAGCCCGGCCTGCAAGGCCATGAACAGTGTGGCCTGGTTGGCCCTGGCCAGGGTGAGCAGCCGCCCGTGCAGCTCGGGCGAGAACCGCAGGGGCACGGACTCGCCCCGATGCCCCGCCACCGGTGGCCGGGGTCTGTCGGCGGGCAGCGCCAGCTCGTCGGGCAATCCCGCAAGGGCCTCCCGCCAGTAGCCGGTCTGCGTGCTCATGAGGCTGCCCGGATCCGCCGCGTCCCCGAGCAGGTCGCGCTGCCACGGGGTGTAGTCCGAGTAGCGCACGGGCAGTGGCTCCCACACGGGAGCCTCACCGCGCGTGCGGGCCGCGTAGGCCACGGCCAGGTCACGCCTGAGCGGAGCCATCGACCACCCGTCGGCGGCGATGTGGTGGAGCAGCAGCACCAGCACGTGCTCGTCGTGCTCGCCGGGGCCGTCGGGCCTCAGGGCGAACAGGCACGCCCGCACCGGCAGCTCGGCTGAGAGGTCGAAGGCGGACATCGCCGCCTTCTCCACCGCCGGACCGAGCTCCGCCTCGTCGATCTCCGCCGTTGGTAGCTCGGGCACGGCGTCCAGCACGCGCTGCCGCGGCTGGCCGTCCAGCGAGGGGAAGACCGTCCGCAGCGTCTCATGCCGCCGCACCACGTCCCCGAGAGCCGCTTTCAGCGCGGCCCTGTCCAGCCGCCCGGACAGCCGCAGGACCAGCGGGATGGTGTAGAGCCCGGCCGACTCCGCGAGCTGGTCGATGATCCAGATCCGGTGCTGGGCGAAGGAGAGCGACGGCTGTTCCGAATCCCCCGAGCGGATCAGCGGCGGCCTGGCCCTGCCGATGCCCTCGCTCCTCGCCTCCTCGATCCTGACCGCGAGCCCGGCGATGGTGGGCGCCTCGAAGACCGTCCCCACCTGCAGCTCGATGGAGAGCGCCGACCTGATCCCGGCCACCACCCGCATGGCCAGCAGCGAATGCCCGCCCATCGCGAAGAAGTCGTCGTCGATCCCGATCCCCGGCACGGCGAGCACCTGCGCGAACAGCCCGCAGAGTATCTCCTCGACCGGCGTGCGCGGCGCCGTGCCGGAGGCCACCGTCTCGGGCGCGGGCAGGGCGTGCCGGTCGACCTTGCCGTTGTGGTTGAGCGGGAGGGTGTCCAGGACGACGAAGGCGGAGGGGACCATGTAGGCGGGGAGGGTCTCCTCGGCGAAGCGCCGCACCTGGCCGGAGAGGTCGGTTTCCGGTGCTGAGGTGTCGCCGGGGACCAGGTAGGCGACCAAGCGTTTGTCTGCGAGGTGGTCGTGTCTGGCCAGGACCACGATCTGAGCTATGGCGGGGTGCCGGGCGAGGGTGGTCTCGATCTCGCCGAGCTCGATGCGGATGCCGCGGATCTTGACCTGCTGGTCGGCCCGCCCGACGTAGTCGAGGAGGCCGTCGGGGAGCCGGCGGACGAGGTCGCCCGTGCGGTACATGCGCGTTCCGGGCTCGCCGTAAGGGCAGGCGACGAAGCGCTCGGCGGTCAGGGCCGGGCGGCCGAGGTAGCCGCGGGCCAGGTGCTCTCCGGCGATGTAGAGCTCGCCGGGCACGCCGGTAGGCGCCGGGCGGAGCCTGTCGTCCAGGACGTAGGCATGCGTGCCGTCGAGCGGCTGGCCGATCGGGACGATGTCGCCGGGCTCGGTCACGTGGTGGGCGGTGGCGTAGATCGTGGTCTCGGTGGGGCCGTAGCCGTTGTGGACGTTGCCGCCCGCCCTCAGGACGTGCTCCACCGTGACCGGGGACGCGGCCTCGCCCGCGATCCACAGCTCCGGCACGGCGGCCAGCACGGCGGGCGACTCCTCGGCCAGCACGTTGAACAGGCCGGTCGTCAGAAACACCCCGGTGACCCGCTCCTCCTCCAGCGCCCACTTCACCACCGACGCGTCCACCACGCCGGGTGGGGCCACGACCACGGTCCCCCCGTTGAGCAGCGGCACCCACAACTCGTACATGGAGACGTCGAAGGAGGACGCCGTGTGGAACAGGACCCTTCGATGCTCGGGGCCGTGCCAGAGGCGGTCGGCGGCGAAGGCGGCAACATTGCGGTGGGTCACCGCGACGCCCTTGGGCACCCCCGTCGACCCCGAGGTGAACATCACATACGCCAGTCGGCGCGGGTCGATCTCCAGCCCCAGGTTCTCCCGGTCGCCCTGCGCCCCCACGACCATGGCCTGCACGTGCCCCATCAGCTCGTGTCCCGCGAAGACCTCGTCGGTCACCACGACCCGCGCGCCGGTCTCCTCCACGACCCAGCGCATCCGCTCCACCGGATAACCCGGATGCAACGGCACGTACACCCCGCCGGCCTTGACCACCGCCAGCAGCGTCACCACCACGTCCGCCGACCGCTCCATCAACACCACCACCGGCGACTCGGGCCCGACCCCGGCGGCCACCAGCCGCCGCGCCAGCGCGTTGGCCCGCGCGTTCAGCTCGGCCGCCGACAGCCGGACCTCACCGCAGACCACCGCCTCGGCATCCGGCGCCGCCGCCACCCGCGCCTCGAACAACCGGGCCAGGTTTTCTCGAAAAGAAATTGGATTCATGAAATCTCCAGATTCATGGCGTGGCGGCGCGGCGAACAGGTCCGATCAATCGGGGAAAGGACGGCGTGCCGTAAACGCGGCTCACGGTGAACGCGGACTTGAAATGGGGAGCTCAGGATCCGTTCACGGCATCGAGAGGCCGCGGGGTCGCATATCGGTCCAGTTCGCGTTGATGAACTCCAGGCAGCCCGGCCGGCTGTCCTCCCCGTGCACGACATCCCAGCCGCGAGGGACCTCGGAGAACAGGGGCCAGAGGGAATGTTGGCCCTCGGCGTTGATCAGGACGAGATAGCGTCCGTTTTCGTCCTCAAATGGATTGCTCATGAAAACCTCGCACTTTGATGTGGTCTTTTGTGTGATTCCATCGACCGGAACGCACGCTTGCCGCGCACCGTCGGAAGGCTGACAGCCGCACCGTCTCCGTCTCGGATCCGCTCACCTGTGAGCCGCTCCGCCTACCGGGAAAACCTCACCGAGATCCGATGAGACCTGTGTGGCGCGTCATCCGCGAGAGGGCCTGTGCCCGGACCCGTCAAGCGATCTCGGCTCAACCGGGGCGATGTCACCTGGGCCAGGTCCTGCCTTGTCGCTCATGTTCGGGTCCCCCCTTCCCGATACGCGCAGATCGCTGGAGGTCATCCTGTTGAGTGCGGCTTTGATCTGGCTTGTAAACGACTGGGGAATGTGCTGAGCCGCCGGTCACCTCGGGCAGGCGTGCCGCTGTCCGAGGCGGAGCGGGTTCACGGCGCCTCCGGCTCCGTGACGCGGCGGCATGACGCACAGGACCGTGGACGCGGATGCCGGGGCTGATCAATCGCGAGGAAGGACGGCGGACGGTGAACGCGACTCGCGAGGGACGCGGCCCGCACGTGCGGAGCTCGGAAGCCGTTCAGGACAGGGAGAGGCGGTAAGGAGGAATCAGACCGGCAAGGTCGCGTCGAGCTTCAAGCGGGTCAGCCCCACCCGCCCGGCCATGCCTCCGAAAGCGTACGCCACCCCTGTTTCCTGCTCGTAGCCGTCTTGACGCTGCCAGGACCCCCGCGATGTGACTGCGGCCTGGATGGTCGGCCTTGTCGACGCCCTGACCGGTGCCAGCGTGACGACCTTGCGCGGATGCATGATCTGTCAACCCCGCCCGCGAGCCGTGCCAGCGTCTCCCGCTCGTTGCCGGTCACGCCATAGGCCACAGCTCACCCACTCCTCTTGACGCGAAAGGCGAATGGCGAGAAAGCGGCCGGAGCCCATGAACTTCGCCAACACCTGCGCGCTGGCCGTACGGAGTGGTCTGCGCGTCCGTGGTGCTGGGCCCACGGTGGTGTCGTGCGCCATCCATCCCGCCATTTCGGTGAGCGCCGAGCGTGCGGGCCCTTCGCCCAGCTGCGGAACTGAACCAGCCCCCACCGGCCCTCGTGGGCGGCGCCGCCTACTGTGCCTCGGGGGCCGGGGTGGGCTTGCCCTGACTGCCGCAACGACCTGCCGAAAAACGATCATCGGTGCTGGGGAGGGCAGGCCGAAGGTGGCTTTCGCCGGTGTCCGGTGGTCAGTGTGCTGCGGGCAGGTAGGCGAGGACGATCTGGCCGTTGGAGGCGTAGGCGGCGATTCTGGGGGACAGGGCGGCGTCCACGATCACGTTCACGAGGCGGGGTGGGCCGTGCGTGCCCGGATCGCTGACGGCATCGACCAGTGCGCTTTGGGCCAGCACGGTGGTTGTGCGGTCGCCGGGGTCCTGGCGGGGGAGGGAGATGATCTGTACTCGCTGGCCGGCTCTCAGTTCGGCGGGGGATTGGCCGGGTTTGAGGGCCAAGCCGACGCGGGCCTTGCCCGGGGTGATCCCTTCGCTTGCTGTGGCGGTCATCTGGGTGGTGAGCAGGGTTCCTGGGAGCAGGGTGACGAGGGCCAGGCGCTGCGCGTACGAGGCGTGCTGCGACCAGGGCAGGTAGTCGATGCCGGTGCCGGCTATCCGGACTTCTTCCATGCCGGCGCGGCTGAGCGGTTGGCCGGCGGTGACCTGCCGGGTGATGCGGATCGCCGAGACGCGCGCGCTGCCGTTCAGCATGAGCGTGATGGTGGCCGCGGTGCCTCCGAGGATGAGCAGCACGGCCAGTGCGGCCAGGTCGGGGCGCCGCCGGCGGGGTGACGCGGGCAGTCGGCGTCCGTCCGGTCCGGACAGAGCGGCGGGCGATTCTGCGGAGGCGGCGGCCGGAGGCAGACCGCCGCGGGCGGAGGTCGGACGGATCCGCATGATCGAAGCTCCCGGGAATCAGGCGTGCCCTGCGGCGCTCGGCGGCATTGAGCGCGAGCATGGACGGCGGAATTCACGCCATTGTCGCCACTTTGGCGAAGAGCTATCACGCGAACGTTAAAAATGCTGCCGACCAAAAGCGTACTTGCATTGATGGACGGTGTGCATATTTCCCGGCAGGAATGGATATGCCCGGATATCCTCCCCGGATCTCGCTAGATTTCAGAAACGCAGATATGGAGTCATCGGGTCGGATGGCAGCCGCGTCCGCTCGATCGCCGACGATCGCCGACGATCTCCGGCGGCATCGCCGGCGCCGCCCAAACACCGCCAAGGCTCAGGCACGCGGGGCGGGCGATGGGCATGAGGAAACCTGGGCGGCTCAGCCGGCCGAGGAACTCGCAAGGGCGTTGAGGTCGCCCAGAGTCCTGCTCAACATGACGCCCAGCTGGAAGCGGCTGCACACACCATGAGCGTCCATCAGCGCGCGTACCTCGTAGGCGACAGTGCGAGCGCTGATGCCCAGCCGGGCCGCCATCCCCGAATCGGTGTGGCCGGCAGCCAGGAGTGTCACCAGGGCCTGCTGACGCAGGCTGAGCGTTACCGCTTGCGCCGAACTTGACCAATGCTGCTCGAACAACGCGTGTATCCCTGCGACCAAGAGGGGCTCGGTTACCTCGAGGCGGCAATGCGGATCGTCTGCCGGGACCATCAACACCACCTGCCGGTCGTAGATGCCGATCTCGACCGGAAGCATGTCGGCGGTGCGCACTTCTCCGTCAAAGAGTGCAGTTCATCCTCGGGCAGGGCGGGAGGGAGCGATTCTGACAAGCTCAGCGAGCGACGGCGCACACCACGCGCACGCTGACGCCGCGCCCTGGGGACGAACTCGCGCAGCGACGCGGCCTCTTCCTCGGAGAAGGACATCTCCGTGGAGCAGTACAGGAATTCCTCGCGAACGGCGTCATGCAATGATCTGACCCGGTCCACCAGCGCCTGCCCCCGGAGCGGGCGCACACCGTGCAGGGTGAGGCCGGCCTGGGCGACGCGTCCGCCGAGCGCCACCGGCGGTGGCATCTGCCCCTTGGTCCGTCGCTCGCGCAACCGGGTGACCGCCTGTTCCGGCGGCCTGCCCGCCCACCAGGGCGTCGCCTCGTCGGGAACGGCGACCGGCATGGCCACCTCCGCGTCATCGAGAATCGCGAGCGCTGTTTCCATCCGATCACGCGACACCCTGAGACATCTGGACAACACCCTGACGGTCGCGGGACCGAACATCAGCAGTGTGCGGTAGACCAGATCGGCATCTGCGGGAAGACCCAGACGGGTCAGCACCGGCAGGGGCGTCGTGTCGGCATGATCGCTCATCCCACTCCAACGGCCTCATTGGTTACGGAAACTCGCAAAGCACTGTCAAGATCCTTGTATACCGTGTGGCGCTCATGCTTTGAAGTGGCTCTTGGCCGACACCTCTTGGCGGACATCCGGGGGACCAGCGATCGCGCTCTCCACTCCTGCCTTCGGAGGAACCGATGAGTGTGAGCGCGCAGCCGTACGAGTCTCCTTCGTGGCGCGAGGTACGCCGCTATCCGCGCCGGCAGTCGCGCTGCGGCCTGCCCTGACCGCTCGGCTGCGCCCTTGGTCGCCGTCGGAGCCCAGCCGGCGCACTGTCCGTAACCGTTCATCGGGGTCGAAGGAGCGGGGCGGAAGGGTGCGAGGACCGCGGCGGTGGCCCGGTGAAGCGGGCTTCGCGAGGGCCGCGGGTTCCTTGCGGCGAGCAGCGAGGGCACGCGCTGGTGGCCCATCCAGCGCAAGGCATCTCATTTCTCCCGAGCGTTGGCGCCGCTGGCCGGGAGCGGCGTATGGCCCACCGGCTGGCTCATGACACTCATCCACCTGGGCATAGGGTTGGGCGGCATGGCGCTGCGACTTGTTCAGGTGAATTTCAAGGCTCGGGACGACTCAGCCCTCGGCCGGTTTTGGGCGGAGGCGCTCGGCTGGGGTGTTTCCAGCGAAGGGCCCGGCGTGACCAACGTTGAACCCGTGGGCTTCGCCTGGCCGGACCCCGTCGCCGTCTGCGTCGATGTCGTCACCGTCCCGGACCCCGAAACGGTGAAGTACCGCGTGCACCTCGATCTCGCCACCACCTCTGCGGCCCATCAGGCGGAGTTGGTCGCGCGTCTGAAGGATCTCGGTGCGACGCCCGCGGATGTGGGCCAGGGCGATGTCCCGTGGACGGTTCTGGCCGACCCGGAGGGCAACGTGTTCTGCGTGTTGGAGCCTCGGGAGATCTACCGGGATACCGGGCCGATCGCCGCGGTGGTGGTCGACTGCGCGGACCCGCGGGCCATGGCCCGGTTTTGGGGCGAGGCGATGGACTGGACCCTGCACGAGGAGACCGACGATCATGCGCGGCTGCGTTCGGCCAAGGGCGTCGGGCCGTATCTTGAGTTCCTCCGCACAACGCCCGGCGTGAAGACCGTGTGGAACCGCGTCCATCTCGACCTGATGCCGTACCGCGGTGACGATCAAGCGGCGGAGGTGGCCCGGCTGGCGGCTCTCGGCGCCACCGGCGCCGACGTCGGCCAGGGTGACGTCCCGTGGATCGTCCTCGCCGACCCGGAGGGCAACGAGTTCTGCGTCCTCACTCCGGGCTGACGCGGAGCCTTGCCGACCCTCACCATGGGCACCAGCGACGGCTACCGGCCGGGCTTCGACGACACCATCGCCTTCGCCGCTGAGGGGTCCCGGTAGCACTGGCGAAGTTTCGGTCGGAAAACCGCTTGAGCCCTCCTTCCGCGTTCCCGTAGGTTGCCTGCGGCCCGTCGCAGTGAGGACAGAGGACAAAACCGCGTGACCCCGCCTGCTCTTCAGACCTGACACCTTCTTCCGCTCACCTGTAGCCGACGCTCCCGTCGGTTCTGCCGGGCTGCCCTTGTGCGCCCGGTCATACAGCGTTTGAGGTCGCGCATAATCGGCCTCGTGTCAGGTCTAGAGAGATCATGTCTTCACAACCTCATACCGTGCTGCCCTGGGTCGTTCGTCGGACCAGGCTGCCTCTGCTGTCGTTGCGGTGCGTGGACTGCCGGTCGGAGTCCGCCACCACCGGCGAGGGCAGGTTCCGCGTCAACGCCAACGGCAAGCTGCTGGACGTGTGGCTGCTGGTCCGCTGCGTATCCTGCGATCGGACGATCAAGCTCACCGTGCACGAGCGAGCGCCGGTCCGATCCTTCGACCCGGCCGAACTCCACGGCTACCGCGTCAACGATCCGGAACTGGTGGCATCCAGGTTGTTGGATCCGCTGCTCGCCCGGCGCAACCGCTTCACCCTGGACTGGACGGGGGCCTGGCGGCTGGACACCCCGTCGGCATGGCTCGACCAGGCGTGGCCGGTCCAGGTGGAGGTCGCCTTCGAGGATCCGGTACCGCTGCGCCCGGAACGGCTCATCGCGCAAGGGCTCGGTCTCAGCAGGAACGAGGTACTGCGCCGGATCAAGTGCGACATTCCGCTGCACCGTCCGACGAGCACCGGATTCACCTTTACCGTGATGGCCGGGGACTAGCGGGGATGTAGCCGTGGCGGGCCACCCGGCCCGCCCGGCTTCACCCCCGAAACCATGCCCATACCGGACGTGCAAGCCACACCCCGTCACAGAACGTGAATGTTGAACAGCACGATCGCGTTGAGGACCAGGCCGAGCGCGCCGATCTGGTCCTCCATGCCTTCGGAGTAGTTCTGGTACGGCTTGCCCGTTGCGGCCGTGGAAGATCTTGCGGGCCAGGGTGTGACGTCCTTCCTGCAGGTTGGCCTGGGCCTTGATCTGGTGCCGGTAGTCGGGTTCAACGGCCACCCGCAGGATGCGCAGGGTCTTGGAGACGCGGCCGTAGTGCGCGGTCGCGTCGCCGAGCTGGGTGGTCTGGCCGTAGCGCGACAGCATCCGGATCACGTCGTGCGCACGGACCGCCCCGGTGTACACCCCTAATCGGAATGTCATCAACAGTCCTCACAAATAGTGCAAGTACGACTACTTAGAGTTGAATATCGAACGTGTGAACGATATTCTCGCAGAGGTCGACCGTCAGACCGGGAGGGGAGGTGCGAAGAGATGATGCTTTCGGGTGGCGTGCTGCTGTCGAGCCGACCGGAGGACGCTCCTCCGCCCCGACCGTCTGACGCGCCTTCCACGTCCCCGCGACGGCGGCGCGGGTCCAGGCGGCATACGCCGTTCATCGGATCGGATCGTTTCTCCGGGGACTCTTATGGGGCGGTGCTCCTCGACCACGCTCGTAGTGCCGGGCTCCTCGATCACGGCCGCAGTTCCGGCGGCTGTGCGGGAGCCCTTGGTTTCGCCCCGCACGACCCGGCGCGCTCTGACGGGCGGGGTGGGCGACGCGGCGAGCCGGAGACGACACAGTCATGGGCCCGTCGGCTGCTCGGCCTCCCGGACGCGGCAGAAGAGCAGAAGCCTGACGGCGGGGAGGTACCGCAGCGCCCTGGGAACGATGGTGGTGCTCTTTTCGGTCGAGACGAGCCGCGGCCCGGGTGCGACCGTGGTGACCTGTCGGCCTGGGACGGGATCTGGCAAGGCCGCCGCCGCACCCACGAGTCGCCCGCGACCCGTCCCTTGCGGGCTGGTCGGGAGGGCCGGGGCGCTGTCCAGGGCATCGGCGGTGATGGCCCGGCCACTGGTGGTGACCGCCGGGGTGCTGGTCGGGATGGCCAGGACGCTGTTGGCCGGGGGCGCTGCCACCGACCGCCCGGACACTGATGGCCAGGGCATCGGCGGTGATGGGCAGGACGGTGCGGGCCCGGCCACTGGTGGTGATAGCCGGGTAGCGGACTGGCCCAACCTGAACCTGGCCGGACGCGACGTCATCGACCTGCTCGCCCGTGCCGAGCGGCTGGCCGCAGCTGCGGGAAAGGTGCTGGGCCGAACCGAGACCGAGGCTGGAGCCGAGGCCGAGGCTGGCGCTGGGGCCGGTGCCGGTGTTGGCGCTGGGGCCGAGACCCGGGCTGGAGCCGGTGTTAACGCAGGGGCCGAGGCCGGTGCTGGCGTTGGGGGCGAGGCCAGGGTCGAGACTGGTGCCGAGGTTGAGGTGGTGATGGCGGAGATCGTCGCCCTGGCCCGGGCGATCGATCTGGCCGAAGCCGCGATCGCCGCCCGCCTCCCGATAGCCGAAGCCGGGAAAGGCCACCACCTGTTCGGGCGGCGGTCGATCGGAGCATGGCTGGCAGCAGCCACCGGGGCACGCACCGCCCGCGCCGGAGAACGCGTCACACTCTCCCGGCAGCTCCCGCGCCTGCCCCACACCGCTGGTCTGTTCGCCTCGGGTCGCCTGTCGTTCGGGTATGCGGCGACGATCGCGTCCGCCACCCGGCATCTGGATGACGCCGAAACCGAACTGGCGGAACCGATCCTGGTCCAGTTGGCGCAGGCGTCGGCGTCGACGGTGGAGGACGTGGCCCGCGCCGGTCAGACCATCATCGAGACGATCGACCCGGACGGGAGGCTGGCGCGGGCGGCGGCCAAGACCGAACGCCAGCACCTGACGATCTCCGACACCGCCGATGGGATGGGCCGCCTGCGCGGGCTGCTCGACCCGGAGCTGAAGATGCAGCTGAAGACCTGGCTGGAACCTTTGGCGGTCAAAACCGACAGCACCGACCTGCGCAACCACGGCCGCCGCATGGCCGACGCCCTCGCCATCCGCCTATCGCAGGGCGGCAGGCGCACCGTGATGCACGTGTCGGTGACCGAGCAAACCCTGACCGGCCAATCGGAAGAACCAGCCTTTCTGGAGGACGGCACGGCTGTCCCGGCCGCCGATGCGCGGCGGATGGCCTACACCGCCGAACTCCGCAGGGTGCTCCGCGACGCCGACGGGATCATGCGGGACTTCGGGCGGGCACGCCGGCTGGCCTCAGCCGACCAGCGGGAAGCGATCCTGGCCACGTACCGGACCTGCTGCCGTGAAGGCTGCGACGTCCCCGCCTACCTGGCCGAGATCGACCACATCGAACCCTGGTACCCGACCGGCCGCACCGACCTGGACAACCTCGCACCGTTGTGCGCCGCGGACAACAAGTGGAAGTCCCGCCACCCCGACCGGGTAGAAGTGATCAATCAGGGCGACGGGACCGTCTCGATGCGCTTCCACCGGTATTCCAAGCTCCGCCCCCGACGCTGGACCGACAGACAGTGACCAACCACCACTGAACGACGATTCTCGCGAACAGCGACCCGCGAGCCACGAACGGTGAGCAGCGAGCCGCGTCCGGCGAACGGCGAACGGCGACCCATGATCGGTGATCGGCGTGACCCGCCAGCCGTGATCGGCGAGGTTGATCGCGGCGGCCACCCGATGATCCGGCCCCTCCCGCTGGCCGGCCCGGCAGCATGCCCGAACTCCATACGCCGGGGCCCACGGGCCGGTCCCGCAGCATGCCCGAACTTCACGCGCCAAGGCTTCAGACCAGGACCCCAGGGCAAGGCCCGATCATTCCTACCGGCGGCCTCAGCCGCTACGCGGACCATCGGGTTCTTCGGCTTGCCGCCGAGCACGCTCCTCTTCCCTATGGCGGCCCCGCCTGCCCGGCAGGGCCGTCAGGAGTTGACCAGGATCAGCCGCCGTGGCGACTCCTACATGGACGACCGCCGGCCGGACGACTCTTCGGCGTCCTGCGGATACCAGCGCAGTTCGACGGTGTTGCCGTCCGGGTCCTGCACATAGATCGAGGTCGCGTTACCCCGCGCGCCGAACCGGCCTACCGGCCCCTCGAGGACGGTGAAGACGCCCGATTCAATGACCTCTTGCCAATCCAGCGGTTCCACGACTAAGCAGATATGGTCGACGTTCGACTCGCCCCGAGGGTGGTGGACCAGGTCGATGATGGTTTCCGGGGTGACCCTCGCAGAGGGGAATCCGACGTCGCCGGCGCGCCACTCGGCGACGCGCACCGGCTCCAGGCCGAGGAGCCCACAGTAGAACTCAAGCGAACGCTCGACGTCTCGGACGTTGAGCACCAGGTGATCGAAGGCTTTCACGCGCATGGTCATCACTTCACTTCACTTCCAGTTCGTAGGCCTGACGCAGCCAGTCGGTGAAAAGGGTCGCGTCGATGTCGTCGGCGGTATGGAGCTGCACGGAGGCCATCTGGCGGACGCCCGGCTGGTAGCGCAGGCGGACCACACCGGTGGCCGGGGTGGCCAGGGGCCCGGTGGTGCTGAACATAGGGGTGACTCCGTGCGTTGTGGTCGGGCCGGTTTTCGGGTTTCTCCCGTGGACCGGATGCCGCTCTCTACGATGCGCCAGCCGTCGGCGGCCACCAAGCCACGATCGGGCTACGATCGTTTACTCAGATTCAACGGTGGAGCGGCCCATGCTGGAACGGCACGAGATCGAGACCTTCTTGACGCTCGCTGAGGAGCTTCATTTCGGCCGTACTGCCGAGCGTCTGCGGGTCACGACCGGACGGATCAGTCATGTGATCAAGAAGCTGGAACGCCGTATCGGGGCTCCGTTGTTCGAACGCACCAGCCGCGTCGTGCGTCTCACCTCGATCGGGCGGAAGCTGGCCGATGACCTGGCGCCGTTGGCGGCCCAGATGGACGAGGCGATCCGCAGGGCCGTCGACGCCGGCCGCGGTGTGGTCGGACGACTACGGGTCGCGTTCCTCGGCGAGTGGACCGCGCCGGTGCTGCTCGGGGCGGTCAGCCTGTTCACTGAGCGCCACCCGGACTGCGAGGTCGACGTTCACGAAGTGCAGCTGTTCAACTCGCGATCGAGCCTGCTCGACGGCTCCGTCGACATCCTCCTCGCCTCGTTTCCTTTCGACGGCATGGCCTGCGGCCCGGCCCTGCTGACGGAGGACCGCGTACTGGCCGTCGCCGCCAGGCACCCGTTGGCCCGCGAGAAGTCGGTGTCTCTCGAAGTTCTCGCCGAACACCCCGTCGTGCAGTACCCGTCGATCACGTCGGCGGACTTCAAGCGCGACCGCACGCCCGACCACACCCCCTTGGGCAGGCCCGTCCCGAAAGGGCCGGCGGGCAACACGTTCTCCGAGATGCTGTCCCTCGTCGCGATGGGCAAGGGCGTCCTCCCGGTGGGCGAGCACAGCAGGCGGTACTACCCCCGCCCGGATGTCGCGTACGTGCCGATCAGCGACGCGCCGCCGATCGAACGAGGACTGGTCTGGCCGGCGACCAACACGACTGAGCGGGTGCGCGAGTTCGTGCAGGCCGCGACGGATGCCAACCGGGGGAGCGCGGCGCCGTTCGCATCATGAGTCAGTTGCTTGAGCATGATCGGCTTACGTGTTCGCCGGCAGGATGCCAGGAGTTCGATCTCCTGGGTTCCGCCACATGGCGAAGGCCGCTTCCCGCGATCAGGAAGTGGCCTTTTCAATCCAGTGATGTGGCGAAGTGCGGATCCGGCGCAGATCCCGGTCGGCCATCCGGCGGATCACGTTTACGCTGTCGACAGGGCGGTTCTGAACGTCACCCTGCCGTGAGGAACTGCTCGGATGCCGCCTCGGGTCAGCCGGAGCCCTCTGAGGTGAGGGCCGTCAGGTGGCGGTGGAGGACGGCGAGCATGCCGTCGGCGTCGAGGTTTGCAGGATGGAGCACGGCCTGGAGGGAAAGGCCGTCGAGGAGCGCGCAGAGGCGGCGGGCTTCCACCTCCACGTCGGCGTCGCGGGTCAGGCGGCCCGCGTGGCGCGCGCCTTCCAGCACTCTGGTGGTGAGCGAGAGCAGTCCCCGATAGAGCTCGTCGGCGTCCGCGCGCAGTTCGGGGCGGAGGCGGGCGGCGGTGACGAAGCCCAGCCACACCACCGCCTCGCGTCTGCGCTCCTCGTCCAGAGGAAGCACCTCCGACAGCATCCGCACGACGGCTTCCCGCTGATCGTCTCGTGTGCTCATGGTCTGCAGGCGGTCAACGTGGGCGGTGAGCCGGGAGGTGACGCGCTCCCTCATCACCCGCATGGCGAAGACCATCAGCTCGGCGTGGCTGGCGAAGTAGTGCCGTACGGAGCCGATGGCCAGGTCGGCTTCGGCGGCGACATTGCGCAGGGACGCCTGCTCCAGGCCGTCACGCTCCATGACGCGGAAGACGGCTTCGGCCACGGCCTGCCGCCGCTCTTCAGGATCCACGACCTTCGGCACTCCTCGTTTATAGCACGACCGTGCTACGGTCTTTATGGCATGGTCGTGCTAAAAAGGAGGTTGTCGTGGCGTCGATATGGCCGGTGATCGTCGCGTTACTCGTGATCGGCGTCGTGGTCAAGCGGTTCGTCGGGGAGCCCTTGAACGCTCGCGATCTGTTCGGACCGCCTGTCGTCCTCCTCGCGATCGGCGTCTCGAACGCGACCTGGGGAGTCTGGACGGTGGTGGGCTGCGTCGTGGGCCTGCTCTTCGGCGCGTTGCGGGGACTGACCCCGCGGCTGTTCGTCAAGCAGGGCCACCTCTGGCAGCGCTACACGCTCTGGACTGTGTTGGTGTGGATCATCTCGGCAGCGGTCAACTTTGGAATCGGCCTCGTCTCCGGTATGCCAGAGCACGCACGGCCGATCACGCTGTCCATCGGGGTGAGCCTGCTCGGCGAGGCACTCACGCTCGGCCTGCGCGCCCTGGACACCGGACGCCCGTTCGCCCCTGAGCGCTCCTTCGGGCAAGCAGCAGGTACGGCGCCCGACGTTCCGGCGAAGCTGGTCGACGCGGCGCGGACGCTGGTGCGGCGCTGGGCGCGAGACTAGCTCGGCATGTCGGCCGGCACCACGAGGACGTACCGTCCCAGAACGAAGGCGAGGTGCTCGGCGACGGTCAGGGCGAGCCGTCGGCTCCACCCGCCGCCCGGCTCCACCCGCTGCCCGGCAGCGCCAGGGCTCCCGCCGGGCGCGGCGGAGGGCCGGCATCGGCTACCGGATTCGGCTATCGGATTCATCCGCGGTGCTCCGGCCTTCGGCCACGGCCAGGGAGCGCGTCAGGCGCCGATGAGGTTGAGCAGCAAGGGCGCCCCGACGCCGAGAAGGTAGCAGTGGGCGGCCCGGCCGGCGCACTCCCAGCCGCCCTCGGGCCGGACGGCGTGCGCCCGTGCGAAAAGCCTGATCAGCTCGTGCATGCGATAGCGGTCGGGTGCGCTGCTCTCCAGAAGCCGGGCGCGGACCAGGGTGTCAAGGGAGGCTTGGACGTCGTCGGCATCCCGGTCCGCGAGCGCGGCGACGAGGGAGGCGGTCACTTCCGCGATGTCGAGTCGGCCGAGCAGCGTGAAGAGTTCGCCGGCTTCCGGGTGATGGTCGAGTTCGTGGCCCGCGGCCAGGCTCTCCCGGACGGACAGGTCGCCGTGGCTCAGCTCGTCCAGCCTGGTATCGGCGTCGGCGAGTCGCGCGGCCAGCCGGGCCACCGGCCAGTGGGGGTTGTCGGCCAGGCGGGCGCCCGCGACCCGGACGGCGAGTGGCAGGCGGTCGCACAACTCCACCGTCCGCGCCGCCGCCTGAGGTTCGGCCCACACCCGTTCGTGGCCGGCGCAGGTGGCGAGCAGGTCCGTCGCCTCGCGTTCGCTCAGCCGGTCCAGATGGAGACACATGGTCGCGTCCAGGGTCGTGAGCCTGGAACGGCTGGTCACGAGGACGGCCGACGTCGACCCGCCCGGCAGCAGCGGCCGTACCTGGGAGGCGTCGACGGCGTTGTCGAGCACGATGAGCATTCGCCTGCCGGCCGTGTGGGTCCGGAACAGCGCGGCGGCCTCGTCGAGGTGGCAGCCGGTCTCGGGCACGTTGAGGGACCGGAGAAATCTGGCGAGCACCTCCTCCGGGGTCAGCGGGGCGAGGCCTGGGGTCGTGCCGTGGAGGTCCGCGTAGAGCTGCCCGTCGGGATACGCCGAGGCGACGGCGTGTGCGGCGTGGACGGCCAGCCGCGACTTGCCGGCTCCGCACGGGCCGTCGATGGCGACGACCAGACCGCGGCCGGCTCCGGGGGCGGACAGGAGGGCGCCCAGCCGGGCGAGCTCACCGCCTCTGCCGATGAAGGGTCCAGCGTCCGACGGCAGTTGCGCCGGCGCGTCGGCCGGAAAGGGAGCGCTCGTCGCCGCCCTGCCCGGCGGGTCCTCGCCGGCCGGCGCGAGGGCCGCGGGCCGGCGGTCCCGCCCGGCGTCGAGTCCGGGATCCGCGGCGAGGATGCGCTGGTGAAGGTGGCGGACGGCCGGTCCGGGCTCGGTACCGATCTCGGCGATGAGGTGGAGGCGGAGGTCCTGGTATGCCAGGAGGGCGTCGCTGGTCCTGCCGTCCCGGTAGAGCGCGAGCATGAGCTGGGCCCACAGCCGTTCCCTGAGCGGGTTCTCGTGGAGCGCGCGGCGCAGCGGGCCGATCGTCTCCGAATGGCGTCCCAGCGCGATCCGGACCTCCATGAGGTCCTCCATCACCCGGAGGCGATCTTCCGCCAGGATCCCCGCCCAGGCGTTCAGGGGTTCGGAGAGGGTGAGTCCCTGCAGCACCTCTCCGCGCCACAGGTCCAGCGCCTGGCTGAACGCGGCCTCGGCCGCGGCGATGTCGCCTCGGCGCAGGGCCTCGCCGCCCTGCCGGCTGAGCCGGTGGAAGAAGAGGGTGTCGAGCTCGTCGGGTCGTACGGTGATCTGGTAGCCGTTGCCGGCCGTCTCGATGCGCGCTCCGCGGTGGTCGAGCGCCGCGATCATCCCTCTCAGCTGCCAGATGTACGTCTTCAGGTTGCCGCGGGCGGATTTTGGCGCCCGCTCGCCCCACAGGTAGTCGATGAGGAGCCCCGAGGCGACCGTGGTGTTGGGGCGGAGGAGGAGCGCGGCCAGGAGCTGGCGGTGTTTCGGACGCTTCAGGGAGAGCTCCCGCCCGGTGGCCGCCTTGACGACAAGGGGTCCCAGCAAGCCGAATTCCATGTCGCTTGTGCTCCGGAGTAGTGCTGACCAGGCGGGGAGTTCAGTCAAGTCGGTCCTACGAGCAGTAAAGGGCGTGATCAATGCCCCAATATTCGATCTCATGTGCGCGCTCGTAAAGGGTTGATCGCTAAAAATCAGGATGAACTCTGACAGTCTTCCCGGGTCCGCGTGATCAGGAGTTGCCAAGGGCTGCCAGGCCACCTGGCGGCCCGGAGAAGGGGCGAGTGCCGTCGTGGACCGGCGGTGGACCGGCGATATACCGCTTTCTGGTCAGGTAATGGACGATCACACAGCAGTAGGCGGAGGTCCGATGCCGAAGATCGAGTTTTGCGTTCTGGGGCCACTCCAACTCGGTGACGAGGGCCGGCGGGTGCACCTCAGGAGCTCGCGGCAGCAGGTCGTGCTCGCCGCGCTCCTACTGAGCGCGAACCGCATGGTGCCGGTCGAGTCGCTGATCACGGCCGTGTGGGACGACCACCCCCCGGACGGGGCGCGCCACCAGATCCACAACTGCGTCTGGATGCTCAGGCGCCGCCTGCGGGACATCGGCGTGGCGGAAGCCGAGATCACCGGTTACCCGGCGGGGTACGCCATCCACCTCAGCGAGTGGCGCCTCGACGCCGCCGCCCGGCTGCGGTCGGCGCTGTCGCTGTGGCAGGGGCCCCCGCTGTCGGGGGTTCCCGGCCGGATCATGCAGCGGGAGGCGGTCCAGCTGACCGAGCGGAGGCTGTCCGCGCAGGAGGACTGGATCGATCTGGAGATCGCGCTCGGCAGGAGCGCCGAGGTGACCGCCGAGCTCTACCGCCTGATCGCCGAGCAGCCCTACCGGGAACGTCCGCGCGCCCAGTTGATGCTCGCGCTGCACCGGTCGGGACGGACGGCGGAGGCGCTGGCGACCTACCGGCAGACGCGGCGGCTGTACATCGATGAGCTGGGTCTTGAGCCGAGCCCCCTCCTGAAGGACCTGGAACAGGCGATTCTCCGGGGCGACCGGAGCCTGTGGCATACGTCCTCCGTCCAGCTGCCCCTGCGCCACGGAGCCCTCGGCGCCGGATATCCGCTCGACGCGTCGGGGGCGACGGCATGACGCCCCCGCGGGGTGGCCGGCTCGCCCGCCTCGCCCGCCTCGCCCGCCTCGCCCGCCTCGCCCGCCTCGCCCGCCTCGCCCGCCTCGCCCGGCGGGCCGGGGCGACCGCCGTCGACTACGCGGTCGTCTGCGCGCCACTCGCGCTCATCGGCCTCCTTCAGTCACGGCGCGTCCGCACCCCCCGCCCGTCGCCACGACAAGGCGGGCCCGGCGGCGCGCGGGCCCGCCTTCTCGTGGCGGTCGCGGTGACCACGCCGCTCGCCTGCGGGCTCGCGGCGGCCGAGGCGACGGGCGGCTCGCCCGGCAAACGCCTGCTCCGGCTCCAGGTGGTCACGCGCGACACGGACTCGCCGGTGCCGTACTCCGCCGCGCTGCTCAGAACCGTGCTGAAGACGGCGATCCCCTGGGAGATCGGGCATCAGGCGGTGTGGGATTTTCGCGGGACGTCCCAGACGCAGCGCAGGGGCGCCGTGCTGGCGGCGTGCGCGTACGCCGCGGTGGCCGCGCAGGTGGCGATGATCTGCACGGCGTCCGGCCGGACCTACGCGGACCTCCTCGCCGGCACGGTCGTCGTCGACGCCCCCGGAGGCGAGAACGGCTAGCTTCTCGACCGTCGCCTGCGCAGGGCCCAGGTCAGGAAGGCGACGATGAGTATCCCCTCCGCGGTGAGGACGAGCGCGGCGGCCGCCGGGCCCCACAGGTCGGCGAGCGTACCGAACCACACCGTCACGAGCAGGACGAGCGCGGGGCCGAGGATCGCGGCCGACAGCCCCGTGTAGGCGGCGTAGATCCATCTCGCCCGGGACGGATAGTCGCGCACCCCGGCGGGCCCGCGGCGCACGAACGCCGCCGCGAAGCGGAAGGACTCCGACTGGAGACCGAGCGTCGATGTGGCGTGTTCGAGCATGTGGTAGCCGTCGAGCTGGAGCACCGGCAACAGGTTGACGAGGACGGTGACGGTTCCGAAGAGCAGGAGCGTGGCGGCCAGGTTGTGCGGCCAGCCGGAGTCCGGACCCCACAGCCACAGCGCGCCGAAGGGCAGGAGGGCGACGAGGTTGACGTAGATCCCGGCGAAGGACGTCGCGACCCGGTGGCTCGTCCCGCGGAACGTGACGACGTCGTCGACCTTGCAGTAGGGCGCGATGAGCGGGAAGCGCCACATGAGGCCGATCTGCGTGGGCCGGCCTCCGTAGCGGTGACAGGCCACCCCGTGACCGAATTCGTGGAGGCCGATCATGGCCCACGAGATGAGGATGCCGAGCGCCGTCACCCACCACGGAGACCGCGCCTCCTGCAGGGAGGCGTAGAGCGCCGGCCAGTTCAGGGCGACGAGCGCGCAGACCACCAGGCCGGACAGGGCGAGGGGTACCGCGATGATCGGCCGGAGGAGCCAGCCGAGGCGGCGCGCGACCGGGGGCACGAGGTCGTGCGCGCCGGGGATCGGCATGCGCCACAGCAAGGGGGAGCGGCCCTCGGACCTGCGTGCGAGCGCCGCCTTCTCCCTGATGCGATCCAGCAGGCCCGGGTCCGCGGGGTCGAGAAGGCCGCGAGAGGCCAGCAGGCCGAGCAGCTGCCGCCAGTGCTCGTCGCCGAGCCGCCGGCCGAACCGCGTGGCGTACTCGACGCCGATCTCGGCGAGGCTGCGCTCGCCGTCGAGGCAGGCCATGAGGAACGCCTCACGCGGGCCCACCTGGAGGTAGGCCTGCGTCTCGCCGTCGGCCACGAAGTGGACGGTGGCGGTCCCCTTGGTCAGGGCGGGCCCCACCCGAACGGTGTGTCTGAGCCGGGGGCGGGCGTCATCGAGCCATGCGGGGTTCTCTCCCGCCGGGGGAAGATGCGTGCCGTCTTCCGCGATCGTCACGCGGACCTCGCAAGGTGTGCCTCCGGCTCCAGCACCCGCTCGATGAGATAGGAGAGGTAGATCTCGTCCAGGATGGCCGCGCCGATGCGGTTGTTGGTCATGTGCACGTACGAGCTCAGCAGGATCGCGGCCAGATCCTCCCCGTCGGGCAGCGGCGCCGGCTCGCCGCCGTCGCGCGAGGGGAACAGCAGTTCGCCCCTGCCCGCGGGCGCCCGCACGCGGTCGCGCAGCTCCCGGCAGTGGGACAGCCAGGTCCGCTCGATACCGGACGCCTCAGAAAGATCGCCGGTGCCGGCGAGCGACCGGATCCTGGCCACCCGCGCCGACAACGTGTCGCGGGTCAGCTCCAGGCTCTTGTCGAAGGAGTCGTGGTAGCCGTCCGAGGGCTCCTGGTACGACGTCTCCCAGAAGTTCCGGTACCGCCGGAAGAACCGGCGTACGGCGTCGTCGTCGCCGAGGAACGTGTACGCGGTCATCAGGCTCAGCTGCGTGGCCAGCCCGAGCAGCACCGGCCGCACGTGCGTGTTCGACGTGGCGAGCAGGTAGGCGACCATGTCGCTGGAGTGCTCGAAATGCCACTCGGCGATCCGGATGCCGGCCGCGCCGCCGTAGCGGTCGTACTCGGGCTCGTACGGCAGCACCGCGACGCTGTTGTTCGGCCGGAACGGCATCCGGCCGTCCGCGCCGTACTCCTCGTCCCACCGCGCCTCGCCGTACTCGGCCAGGTACATCTTCTTGTAGAGGTCGGCCAGGCCCTCGGCGTCGTTCTCGTAGAGCGCGGGCCGGCGTCCGAGGAACTCCTCCACGGCGCCGACGGCCCGGCGCGTGACCTCCGCACGGACCGACGGCGACGCCGGTTTGAACCGGACCCGCAGGTGCGGCCCCTCCTGCCAGTACTTGATGAAGAACCAGCCGCTGATGAGGCCGTCCTTCCTGAGGCCCTCGACGAGGGGGCGAACGGCCTCGACCACGATCGGATTGGCGTCGCTGGCGTAGAAGACGTGCAGCGCCACCCATTCGTCACCGGTGCTGTCACCCATGCTGACCCCTTGCCGTGTCGTAGAGCTCGATGAGGAATTCGCCGACGTGGGGGCGCCCGTGCTCGTCGCGGAGCCAGAGCTCGTCGAGGTCGGGGCCGCACTCGGTCAGCACGATGCGCGACGACGCGCCCAGCGCCAACTGCTCGAACAGCCGCAGGGACAGCCAACTGTCGAAGTCGACCGGCAGCGGCTTGCGCGACGCCTTGCGGTCGTTGTCGGGGCGGGCCGCCTCGGCGTCCTGGTCGGGGCCACTCCTGCGCTCGGAGGCGTCGACCTGGGCGAACACCCGGTCGGGAAGCCCGTGCTCCCGCCGCCACCGCCGGACCTTCAACAGGTGTTCCGCGTCGCTGTGCCGCGGATCCCTGAACGGGAACGCGCTCGTGTTCAGTTTCCACATCCGGCGCTGGAGCACGAGGTCGCCGAGCACCAGGCGCGGGTACATCGTGAGGCCCTCGGCTGGGACCGGCTGCCCGGTGCCGGCCCACAGGTCGATCTGCGCCATCCCGCCCGGCGCGAAGCACATCAGGACCTGCTGGACCTCCGGCAGCGCCATCGGCAGCAGGAAGCCCAGGTAGAGGGGGATCACCTCGCGGTCGAGCCGCCTGGACATCAGCCGTACCCGGTCAGCCCGCTCGTCGTGCACCATGACGATGTCGTCGAGGAGGATCTGCTCGTCGACCGGCCGGGCGCTGATGTCGCCGGGGCAGACGATCTCGTAGTCGGTGACGCTCGGATGGATGTTGAGGTTCGTCGTCTCGTAGCCGCCCCGCAGCTCGGCCAGCACGGCTCCCGGAGGCGTGTAGCGGCGGAGGGTCTCCGCGAGCAGCTCCCGCGCGCCCGCCCCGCCGGAGTCCAGGCTGTGCGCGAACCGGGAGAACATCAACGTCAGCCCCGAGTACGCCTGGTTGAGCACCAGCCTGCCCTCGTCCGGCCGGCCGAACGCGGACGCGAGCTGGACGAAGAACGACCACGGCTGGTCGAACCTGCGGTCGGCCGGCAGATGCCGCCGCACCTCGTCCACGAACGCGGGGCCCAGCCGGATCTCGTCCGTCCGGCCGGCGTCCGGCTGGAGGCCGCGCAGGTGCCGCGACGCCGCCTCGCGGGCCTGGTCCAGCGCGGTGAGTTCGGGGATCTTGAACCAGTTCTCCTGCGGGACGTAGTTGTTGCCCTCGTCGAAGGCGCGCCGGCGCATGGCGCGCTGGGCGTAGGGGGAGAAGAAGTCGCGCTGGAACTCGTGGCAGAACCGCTCCACGTCGTCGCATCGGCCGCCGGATCCGTATCGCGCCCGGAAGAACCCGGCGGCGGTCAGCCGGCGCGGAAGGCTCATGTCGAACGCGGGCAGGATGTCGGCGAGCGCGGCCAGGGACGGCAGCGCCCTGCTCTCCCATGCGCCGCGGTCGGTGGCCATGCCGTCGCCGGTGATCGTCGTGTCCTCGTAGATCAACGTACGCGGAACCAGCCGATCCGGCGCGCCGACCAGGGCGAAGGCGTCCCGGACCCGCTCGCGGATCTCGGCCAGCAGTACGGCCCGCCCGCGCGCCGGAGTCGCGGGGTAACGGGCGACGAGCTCACCTGCCTGCGTCAGCACCGCGGCGACCCGGCGCAGCGTCGGGTGGGACTGGGCGGCGAGCCCGGTGGCGAACGCGGCCGCGGGGTCGTGCGACCGCAGGTCGATCTGGAGGTCCGGCGCGAGCAACAGTCCGAGCCGGAGCAGATGCCCGAGCAGCCGGTCAGCCGCCTCGACGGTCCGGTCCTCCGCCGCCGAGGCCACGCGTTCCGAGAGTTCGCGCAGGGTGAGCCGGGCGTGCCTGGCGATCGTGACGACGTCGTTCAGCGCCGGCCCGCTCGGCAGGAAGAACAGATCCTCGTGGACGCCGTCGATCGTGACGACCGCGTCCGGATCGGTTCCGGCGGTGGTCCTGCGCCGGACGTAACGCGCGGTCTCGTCGTCGATGCTGGCGCCGGGCGCGAGCGTGACCGTGATCTCGGAACGCACCAGAGGATCCGCGAGGATGACGGCCGACAGCCGGGCGAGCACCGCGACGTTGAGCCGCACGGTGGAACGCTGCCGCAGCGACGCGGGCTCGGGCGCCGGACGGGCCGAGTCCGGAGTGAACCGCCCGAGGCCGACCGAGGTGAGCGTGCTGAAGGGGCTCGTCTTCAGCGCGGCGCGGTAGAGGAGTTCGAGGAGTGTCCCCTCGATCTGCCGCCCGTCCTTGTCCAGCTTCCTGGCCGGATCCAGGTAGCGGTCCATGCTCCGTTCGAGGACCTCCGACTGCAGCAGCACGGCGCAGCGCAGCGCGTCGTCGGACAGTACGGTCCGGGCCCGGACGCGGGCGGCGGCGATGTCCGCGGCGAGGATCTCCCCGCCTTCGGCTACCACGCCGTCGAGCGATGCCATGGCCCGGCGCCATTCCGCGAGCAGTGCGGCGGCGGACGGCGTGAGCGCGGGATCCGCCTTGGCCAGCGTGGCCGGGCGGGGGCGCCGGGCGTTGAACACGTCCCGGCGCAGGTTGATCAGAGCGACCCGGCTCGGGTCGCCGCCGCCGAGCGCGGCGACGGCCTTCTCGATCTCCTCCCGGAGCCTCGCCCCGGCCGCGTCCCTGGCCGCCTCCCGCTCGAAGACGCGCCGGGTCCACTCCACGGCGCCGCCCGTGCGCAGCGTGGTGACGACGTCGGCGGGCCGGCCGGCGACCCTGAGCAGGAAGGCCTCGCCGAGCCGCCAGCGGCCCGCGTCCTCCCCGGCGCCGAATCCCGCCGCCGGATGGACGAGGAGGTCCGTCATCGAATGCTCCCTTCTCCCGCCGCGCCTGGTTTCCCGTGGCCGTCGAATCGGTACAGGCTGTGGTCGTAGCCGAGCCGCGGGGCGCGCTCGTGGCCGAGAAGCATGAAGATCATGCTTCTCTCGCCGGATCCCTCGATGCCCAGCAGCTCGTCGACTCCGATGTTGTCGAGCCCGAGCACCGCGCCGACACCGAGACCGCGCGCGGTGGCCGCGAGGTAGGCCGTCTGGGCCGCCTGGCCCACCTCGATGCTGAGCATCCGGTAACCGGGCGCGCCGTACGCCTCCACCAGCGCGTCCAGCCGCCCGGTGACGACGACGACCGCGGCGACCTCCTGCAGGCTGTAGTTGGTGAGCGCGTAGAGCTGCTGCAGCCGGCCGACGTCCAGCGCGGCGCCGGCGACCAGGCCGCCCCGCGCGGCGTCATATCTGTAGACCCGGCGTTCCAGTCCCGCGACGCTGTTGGACAGGACCCACTGCCCGGTCCACGCGTGCTCGCGGGGGGCGGGCGCGACGTCCGTCCCGGTGCGGCCCGCCTCGGCGACCGACGACAGCACCCAGCCCAGGTCGCGGGCGTTGAGCGGCGGCCGGGCGCTGAACAGGCCGAAGCTCGTCCGCCGGCTGCGCAGGCTGTTCCTGACGTCGAGATCGGCGGCTTCCGGCGCGGGACCGGGAAGCGTCAGCAGGGCGTCTCCCGAGGCGCTCTCCGGCAGAGCCACCGCCCCGGCCCGTGCCGTCTCAGGGTCTGGGCGCGGCCGGTCGCCCATGAGGGCCGCCGCGTGGACCCGGCTGACCAGCTCGAACGAGCGCACCCGGCTGGACTGCTCCCACACGCGGTGCGCCGCCCCGGCGTCGACCCTGGCCGCCTCGCCCGCCCCCGCGGACGGGTTCGTGGACGGGTTCGCGGACGGGTTCGTGGTCGTGTGGCCGAATGGGACGACGACGAACGGCGCCTCGTCGTGCCCGTCCACGTCCAGCACGCCGCCGACGGCCGCCTCGTCGAACCACAGGACCGGTTCGAGCGGCGTGTCGTGGGCGGCCAGCACCAGCCGCCACGAGGCCAGCAGCGCGCCCACGTCCTGCGTGACCACGTGATAGCTGAACGAGTTGTACTTGAAGGCGTTCTTCCAGAAGCGCAGCGTCACCACCGCGTACAGCTCCGCCCGCACTCCGGTGGCGGCCGCGATCGCGCCGCACCGGTCGGTGGTCGACAGCCGGTCGAGGCTGTGGTGCGCGGTGTCGTAGTGGTACACCCCCGGCGGAAGCGGCCCGGAGCGGCCGGCCACCAGATAGCTCTCGGCCGGGTACATGCCGCCGCCGGACGCCGTGGGCCGCGCCCAGACCGCCTGGTCCGACCGGATCTTGGCGTGGCTGTCGTCGTTCCAGTTGGGTGTGGTCCGGCGGCCGGTCACCCCGTAGCAACTCAGCATCGAGGCGAGGACGCCGAGGTCCGGCACGCCCGGGGCGTCCGCCCGCGGCGACCTCGCGGCCCGCAGGGCGGCGCCGACCCCCACCGGCGGCACCGAACGGAACGGCTCGGGCAGCGGCGTCTTGACCGTGTCCGTGTACAGCTTGTGCCGGGACGGCTGGTCGGCCCAATCCACCTGGAACCCCAGAGGCGGCAGCGGCACGTGCTGCCGCTCGAACATGCGTCGCGCGTAGTCCAATGCGATCTCCGCGCCGCTCTGCGGCCCCTGATCGCGAAGGCGGGGCGGCGTACTCACCAGGGCTCAACTCCTACGGGAAGGGGTGCGGGACGAGATGCAGCTGTTCCGGCCGCAGGGGGTGGGGCGTCAGCCCGGCCCGATAGGGCGCCCACAGGGTCCGGGGCATCGACAGCACACGCTGCCTGCGCCACCCGAAGTCGATCGGGACGAGCCCGGGAACGAGCGCGGCGACGGTATGCAGCCCCATCGACCGCTGTTCCGGCGTGGTCTGGTCGACCGCCACGGTGTCGAATCCGGCCTCGGCGAGCACGCCGACGATCTCCCCGGCGGTCCGGGCGAGATCGGTGACCGGCCCGCGCCCGGCGGTCCAGTCGGCGAAGGCGTCGTCGAGGGAGGTGCGGCGGGTCTGGCGCAGCCAGTGCTCGGCGTGCCGCGTCATCTCCGGCATCCCGAACAGCTGGGCGTGGTGCTCCAGCTCGCCGACGTGGTCATAGTCGGTGACCATGAGCTCGACGTGTTCGCGGGACGCCGCCACCCGATCGGGGAACCCGGTCACGTAGGACGCCACCTCGCACACGGCGGCCCGTACGGCGTCGGCCGGGTCGGGCGACGCGCCGCCCGCGAAGCACAGGCTCCCCAGCCCGCCGTCCCGCCGTACGGCGACCGCTCCCACGGCCGGCACGGGCACGTCGACGCGGACGTCGAAGCAGCGCAGGTCATAACCTTGCAGGTCGACGTGTGCGCGCATCTGCTGGACCAGGGGATGGTCCACCGTGTCGAGGTCGATCTCCGGAGGCGTGATCCCCGAGTACCAGCTGATCAGGAAGGCGTCGCGTTCGATGAGCTCGAGCAGGCCGTGCAGCACCGCCTCGGTGACCGAGCTTCCCGACGCGCAGCCGTTGGAGCACTCCTGGACGGTGTTCCGGTGGCCGGCGCGGTGGTCCAGGTAGTACACGAGCTGTTCGGGCACCAGGACGGCCCGGTCGTCACGCAGCGACCACCCCCAGACCCAGGGCACGGAGGGGTTCTCCTGCCATGGCACGTACTTGTCGGTGTGGGTCCGGTAGAAGGCCGGGTCGTAGAGTCCGCACTGCTCCATGGAGACGTACGGGACGTCGAGCTCGGTCACCGCGGCCCACCGTGCCACCTCGACGCCGCGGGCGCGCTGGCCCGCGTCGCGTTCGAGTCCCTCCAGCACGCCGAGCAGCTCGCTGCGGCCGTAACTCTCCGCGTGCCCGCTCCAGTACATCTCGTGCAGGCCGTACTTGCTGCGGGCCAGGAACCGGCCGGTGACGGGAGCGGTGGCGGTGGCGTGATAGACGCGCAGCGGCGGCCGGCCCAGCATCCCGCACACCGGATTGGCGAGGGCGTCCATCGGCAGGCGGAGGTCCTCGGGCGCCCGTGATCGCGTCGCGCCGGGGCGCGCGGCCGGTGTGGGGGCGAGCCGGATCCGCGCCTTCTCCGCGGTGTCCGGCTCGGGCGCCGAGCACTCGCAGGACGAGTCCTTGATCAGGCTGAAGCGGTCGATCCGGGCGGTGAGCGTGTCGATCTCCCACACGGGCCGGGTCGGCGCGTCGTCGTCGGCGTGCCGCGCGGCCGTCTCGACCAGCGCGGCCACGATCGAGATCACATGCGGGGACGGTGGGGTGACCTCCGAGCGGACGACGCCGTGCGGCTCGTCGAGGATCCGCCGCTCCAGCATGGGTCTGCACCCTGTCCAGCGCCGGTCGAGGCATTGAGGACACGGGCCGCCGCCTCCCGGCGTGGCGGCCACGATGATCGTCCCGTCGTGGCGCCGGACGCTGACCGAGGGCGCGCGGTCCCGCGCGTGCCCCGCGATCGTGAAGTGATCGGTGTCGCCGGGAACCCCGAGCGTGGCGACGTCCACCGCGCCGCGGCGGCCGGCCGCCGACCCGGAGAGGACCGACGCGATCCGTTCCCCCAGCACGGCGGCGGCCGGTAGCGCGGGCGTCGCCGTCGGCGGGGCGGTGGTCTCCTCTGTCAATCTCGTCAAGGAACGCGGACCTTCCGTGCGGGCTGGCTACGGGGCTGAGTGACTGCTGCGGGCCAGGGCCCTTGGCCCGCAGGGTTCAGTTGTGGATCAGCCGCAGCTGGACGTGCTGGTGCTGGTCGAGCAGCAGCTGGACGTGCTGCACGAGCAGCAGCTGGAGCAGCTGCACGACGAGCTGGTGGCAGCCATGTCCATCGACGGGTCGATGTTGTCGACCACCTCGAAGGTGGCCGCCTCGAGCTCGAGCAGCTCGAGGCCGAGCGTCTTGCTCATCCTGTGCCTTCCTGATCTGATGCCGACTGGACGAATGCGGGGTCTAGCCGCCGCCGCATCCCGTGCTGGTGCTGGTCGAGCAGCAGCTGGACGTGCTGCACGAGCAGCAGCTGGAGCAGCTGCACGACGAGCTGCACCAACCGGCGGCGTCCTGCCCGACATCGCCGATGTCGGCGATCTCGAACGTCGCGGTCTCAAGGGCGAGCAGTTCATCTCGGAGAGCCATGGTCATTCACCTCCTTTCCATGGATTCCGTCTCAGGCCGTCCAGTCAGCTGGTGCTGCCGCAGCTGCTGCTCGTGCAACTGCAGCAACTCGAGGTGCTGCACGACGAGCAGCTGGACGTGCTGGTGCTGGAACTGCACCAATCGGTGGCGTCGCGGCCGAGGTCGGGGATGTCCTCGACCTCGAACGTGACGGTTTCGAGAGCGACCAGCTCTCGGGCCAGCTCGGACATGGAACCCTCCTCACTGCGGCGAGCGCTGCCTGAACAGCAGGACTCTGGTGACAGTCGTGACCCCGGCCAGGTCGGGCGGGGTGAGGTCGACGGCGGCGGCCCGCATGCCCGCGGCGCGCAGCCGGGCGACGACAGTGTCGTGATCGACGGCTTCGGACAGCGGGGACGGGTCGTCCCCGCCGTCCTGCCGTCCCGACAGGGTGAAACCGTCGAGAGCGGGAGCCGCGGGCAGGCACGGGCCGGTCGCCCAGCCCGTCGGGGACCCGGCGATCTGGCGTGCGCCCGCGACGGCGAGCAACGCGTGCTCCGCCGCGTCGAGCCACGTGCGGCCCGCCCGGGCGACGAGTTCCGTGCCCGCGCCGTCCCGCACAACCACGATCGCGACCGGCACGACACCGCGAGCCAGGTGGAACGCGACCGAGCGGCCGTCCTCGCGCACCGCCCGCGCGAGCATGGCCAGGCGCTTGAGCTGCTGCGGATCGCCGTCGACCGCCGACAGGTCGTCCACCGGGACGGCCCGGATGTCGTCTCTCGCGACCGCCGCGATCGTGTACGCGCCCACCGCCCCGAGCAGCGCCCTGGACAGGGCCGTCTCCGGGGTGCTCCCGGCCGCCACTCCGACGAGATCAGGCTCGAACCGGGCGTCCTTGCGATCCCAGGGGCCCGCGAGAACGGCGGCACGGGGAACGGCGAGCGAACCCGAGCCGGCCAGATCCGTCGCCGCCACCAGAGGGTCGCGGAGGAGCGGGGCGCCGCCCAGCCAGCTCTGTAACCGGCCGGCCTCGACGACCTCGGCGTCCGGCCGGGCCGGAGCGAGGAGGCCGCCGCATCGGCGCTGCGCGTTGACGGCGTACCGCAGCGCCGCCTCTTCGAGGGCCGCCACCCTGGCCTCGAGCAGAGTCTCCGAACCGAACGCGACGATCGGCGCGGGGTCGGCGGCCGGCGCGATCAGCGCGGAGACCTTGACGGGGACCTGGGAGAGGGCGTCGTCGTCGAACCCGCGCATGATGCCGACCGTGTCGGCGACCACGTGCGCGAAACGCTGGTAGGCGCGCTCGACCGGGGACACGTCGGCACCGTCCGGCTCGTCGAGGGGAACCCGGGCCACCGGCGCCTGAGGCGAGGCGGGATGGGCGACGACGTGCTCGATCCCGACGGTCAGGCGATCGGGATCGACGACCACGACGGCGTCGGCGATGTCGGAGGCGATGCTTTCGGTGAGCGCCTTGAACACCTCGAAACCGGCGATGCTGACGGCGATGGACACCGCGGCGCCGGGGAGCGCCGCCGGCGGGGCGGCCGCGGCGGCGCCCGCCACCGCCGCCTGCCACACGTCCGCGCTGCCCGGAATCGCGTTGTCGCTCATGCGCAGCACGGCCGAATAGACGCACGCGCTTTCGCGGTTCCCGCGCTGCCACGGGCCGAGGACCAGGCGGTCTCCGACGCGTACCAGAGGGACGAACGCCGCCCCCGTCGCGCGGGCGCGGTCGGCCAGGCCGAAGAGCGCGGACGACGGTCGATCCGCGGCGATCAGGCACACGACGTCGGCGCCGCTCGGGGCCACGGCGGAGACGTCGCCGGCCGTGTCGATCAGGACCGCACCCCCGGGGGCGCTGCCGACACCGTTGGCGGTCAACGCGTCCGCCAGCGCCGTCGCGTGGGCCGGATCCTCGCAGACCACCAGAACCCGCGCGGTCGCGGCGCGGAGGAAGCCCGTGCCGTCGTCGCCGTGGTGTTCGAGCAGGGCGATCTGACCGGAGAACCGGGCCCTGAGCTCAGGGTCCACGACGGCGCCGCCCTCGGGCACGTCGGTGATGACCCCGCGGGAGGCCAGCGTGACGATCAGAGACCTGACGCTGTCCGCGTGCGCCGGGGGCAGCCCGGCCAGGAGGTCGCTCAGCCGCGTGGAGCCGTCGAGATGCGGCAGCAACGCCGACAGGTAGCGGTAGGCCCCCGCGCCCCTGATGACGAAGCCGTCACCGTGCCCGCGAACGTACACACCGTCCCGGGTCTCGAGGAACGCCATGTCGGTACGCATCCGCGGACGGACGACTGCGGGGATCTGGGTTGTCAAGACGGCCTCCCGGATGAGGTACTCGGCGTCACGTGATGTCACGGCGGCGGATCAGGACGGTCGCGACCGCGATTCCGGCGGCGGTGTAGGCGAGCAGCACGGCGCAGGCGACCGGCCCGCTCACGTACGCCGCCACTCCCACGGCTCCCCCCCTCGCTCAGGGAGGGCACGCCCAGGGCGGCGACCAGGGAGCCGCTGGTGGGTCCCAGCAGGATCACGCGAACGGGTTCCAGCGCCGGAACGACCCCGGCGAGGCCGGACAGCGCGTTCTCCAGGCCGAGCGTCCACACGAGCCCCACGGCGAGGGCCGTGCCGACGCCCCGGAAGATCACCCCCAGCGCGGCGCCGAGGCTCAGCCAGGCCACGGAGATGAACACCGCGACGCCGAGAGACGCGGCGACCGCGGAGAGGGCCGGCCAGGTGAGCGGCCGCCCCTCGACCGACGCGATCACGACGGAGGTCACCATCGACGCCGCGAGAGCCGCGGCCGCGATGACGACCACCGCGGCGGCGCCCACCAGGACCTTCGCGATGACGACCTGGGCTCTGCCGGGCCCCTGGGCCAACCGGGCCGGCCACGTCCCCCAGCGGTATTCCGCACCGGTGACGAGCACACCGAGAATCAGCATGATCGCCCCGCCGAACATGGGATAGCTGCCGACCGCGGTGGTGTGGGCGGCGGAGGGCAGCAGCATCTCCAGCAGCGCGACCCGGTCCGCCGTCTTCGCCGGGTCGAGCGTGGCGTACACGATGTAGGGGACGCCGAAGCCGAAACCCACCACCAGCACGATCCAGGTGCAGCCGACCACGAACGGCGCCAGGCGCCTGCGCAGCAGAAGCGCCTCGGAGGCCAGTGCGTTCCTCATGTGCCGCTCCCCGCTGAGTGGTCTCCGGTGAGCGCGAAGAACACGTCCTCGAGCGACCGGCGCTCACGCCGTACCTCGTGGATCTCGACTCCCGCCTCCACCAGCGCCCGGACCAGCCCGGGGACGCCGTCCCCGTCCAGCTCCAGCCGCACGTGCGGATCGCCGGCGTCTCCGGCCCGGACGGCTTTCGACCAGGCGTCGTTCGACTTCAGGACTTTCTCCGCCAGGTCCATCGGCTGGGCCCGGACGATGACGGTCCTCGACCCGGACCGCGACAGCAGCGCCGAGACCGAGTCCTCCGCCACGACCGCACCCTTGTCCAGCACCACGACGCGGTCGCAGACGTGCTGGATCTCGCCGAGCAGGTGGGACGAGAGCAGAACGGTGGCCGAGCCGGCCAGGTCGCGGATCAGCGAGCGCATGGAGGCCGTGCCCTCGGGGTCGAGGCCGTTCGTCGGCTCGTCCAGGATGAGCAGCGACGGGTCGCCGAGCAGCGCGCCCGCGACACCCAGGCGCTGCCTCATGCCGAGGGAGTAACCGGTGACGCGGCGGTCGGCGGCGCCGTCCAGGTCCACGGCCCGCAGCACCCGGACGACCTCCGCGTCGGGCAGCCCGCGTGCCCGGGCGAGCACCTGCAGGTTCACGCGCCCCGACAGGTGCGGCACGAACGCCGGCGACTCGATCAGCGCGCCGATCCTGCGCAGCGTCCGCGGGTCACCCGGCGGCCGGCCGAGGACCTGCACGGTGCCCGCGTCGCCGCGGACGAGACCGACCAGGATCCGCATCAGGGTCGTCTTCCCCGCGCCGTTCGGGCCGAGGAGACCGTAGACCTGTCCGGGATCGATCCGCAGAGTCACTCCGCGCACCGCCCGGACCGTGCCGAACGTCTTCGTCACGCTCTGGAGCTCGACGACCGGCGGGGTGGCCCCGATGGAGTCGGGCCCCGAGGCGACTTCCTGGTGAAGCGTCATGGTCGCCGCGCGCTTCGCAGGGTCATGTCAACGTCCCATTCCTCGGAATCAGGCCCGGCATCGGGCCTGACGCATCGGGCCCGACAGATGATCGGCTGAGGCACATGATTCGCCCAGATGCTCCCGGCCTGCTCCCGGCCTGCTCCCCTTGTTCTCCTCGTTCGCTCCCCGCGCGCTCCCCTCCGGCTCAACCCAGAGCGAGCGTCACCGATCGCACAGCGCGCCAAGCTGCGGTACGACGACACGCTGGGCAAGCACGTGGACGGGTTTCCGGCCGAGAGCGCGGACCGGGTTACGCCAACGGCCGCAGCGGCTACGGGCCACCCTGCACGGGCCGATGCGTCGGCCGAAGAGCTGGAGGCGACCAAGCAGACCGTGCCGCAGTGGACGAGCCGGCTGTTACCGACCGGCCAAAGGTGCCCGCGGCCTTGGTGCACTCCCTGGAGTCAGGGCCGCGCGGCGGTGGTCAGGATTCGCCCGCAGGGTCACTTCACCAGCCGGCCGGCTTGACCAGGCCGGAGTCGTAGGACAGGACGACCGCCTGGGCGCGGCTGGCGAGCCCCAGCTTGGCCATGAGCCGGTTGAGGTGTGTTTTGACCGTGCCCTCGCTGACCGATAGGCGCTGGGCGATCTCCTTGTTGGACAGCGCGTGGCCGACAAGGCGCAGTACCTCGGTCTCACGGGTGGTCAGACGGTCGAGCTCCGGGGGAGGGGCGGCCGCCGGCGGGTTGACGAAGGCCTCGATCAACCGTCTGGTGGCGGTGGGCGCGAGCAGGATGTCGCCCGAGGCGACCGTGTGAATCGCGGCGATGAGGCGCTCTGGCGGAGTGTCCTTGAGCAGGAAACCTCCCGCGCCCAGCCGCAGCGCGTTGTAGACGTACTCGTCCAGGTCGAAGGTGGTCAGGATGAGGACCTTGGGCGCGGGCGGCTCGGCGGCGGCCAGGATCCGTTCGGTGGCATGGAGTCCATCCATCCCCGGCATCCGGATGTCCATGAGAACGACCTCGGGCCGGAGCGTGGCGGCGAGCCGTACCGCTTCCTCGCCGTCGGCGGCCTCGCCCACCACCGTCAGTCCCGCCGCGCGCAGGAGGGCCGCCAGGCCGGCACGGATGAGCACCTGATCGTCGACCACCAGCACGCTGATCATGGACCTGCTTCACTCGACCTCGCCGGGTGGGGCAGCGGGAAGATCGTCAGCACCTCGAAGCCGCCTTGCGGCAACGGGCTCGCCTTGATCGTGCCCTGATAGAGCTTGACACGCTCGGTCATGCCGATCAAGCCGTTACCGCCAGATCCCGGTGCCGGCCACACAGAGGCGGCGCCGGAGCCGTCATCGGTGACGCGTACGGTGAGCGTGGACCAGCCGTACGTGATCCCCACCTCCACCCGGGCGGGCCCGGCATGCTTGAGCACGTTGGTCAGCGACTCCTGGACGATCCGGTAGGCGCACACCTCCAGTCCGGGCGGCAACGGCCGCGCCGCGCCCTCGACGATCATCTCGACGGACAGGCCCGCCGCACGGAGCCGCTCCGCGAGGGCGTCGAGGTCCCTCAGCCCCGGCGCGGCGGCGTACAGCCCCTCGTCCTCCTCGTGCGCCTCGATCCGAAGGATCGACAGCAGGCGCCGTAACTCGTTGAGTGCCTCATGGCTGGTGTCCGCGATGACGCCCAGCGTCGCATGCGCCGTGGGGGGATGGGACAGAGCGACGAAGCGGCCGAGACCGGCCTGCACCGAGATCACGGACATGTGATGGGCCACGACATCGTGCAGCTCGCGGGCGATCCGCAGGCGTTCCCGGGTGACGGCTCGGTTGGCGGCGGCGTCCTGCTCCCTGCGGAGCTGCTCGGCGAGCTCGGCGAGCTGCCTGGTGCGCTCGGACAGCAGCCGCACGCTGAGGCCCGCGCCCACCGTACAGGCCGCCATGAGGAGCGACTGCCCGAGCGCCGACAGCAGGGCGACGGTGGCCTGGAGCGCCGATCCGTGCGTCCACGCGGGCACCACCCACGCGACACCTACCAGGTCGGCCTTCCAGGAGCGGTGGACGGCGACCGAGTAGAGGGCCACCATCATGCCGATGCTGTTGAGGCCCGCGTGGTAGCCCTGCATGTGGTAAACGAGCGACGCGACCGTGACGATCGCCAGGACGGACAGCGGCGCGCGCCTGCGCAGCGCCAGCGGCCCGTTCGCGAGCAAGGTCAGCATCATGGCCGGCAGGTCGACGGGGCGTCCCATGTCGGGTCCGTAAAGCTCCCACAGCCAGGTGACGACGACCAGGGAGGAAGCCAGGGCGCTGTCGAGGACCAGGGGGCTGAGCGAGGACAGCCGCCGGAGGCCCGGCGCGGCGCTGAGGGGCATCCGTCAGGCTAACTCCGAAACCGGCCGGGGCGCATCAATCCCGAGACATACCACGGGAGTTGCAGTCGACCACCTTTTGAATGGGCCCCTCGAACGATGGTGCTTTCCGGGATGACGGGAGGGCGACCCCGCTCATTCATATCGGCCGGTCGCCGCTCATATGGCCGGGCGGTACAGCGGGCAGGCCAACCGGTGTGTGCTGCCGGTGTCCTCTGTGACTTCCGCAGCAGACGGGAATATTCGCTCAACCCGGGGTGAAGGCGGAAACGACGAAAAAGCGTACAGACGATTCCAACCGCGGGTTGACGCCGTCGTGCGGGTCTCTCCCTAGGCTTCATGGCGTCGCTCTGTTTTCCACGAGAGCTCTGAAAGGAGAGACTCCTCGTCACACTCACGTCGATACTCACCTCGGGCGTATTCGCGGTGGGAAGTATACGCCCACGAAAAGAATCCGGTGTGTTTCTTCTGAGTACGATCAGCAACCGTTCATGACCGAAAGGAAAAGGATATGAAGACGATGATGAAGATCAGTGTCGCGGTGGCGGCAGGTGTGTTCTCGATAACGCCGGTGAGCACATCGAATGCCGCGGCGCAGAGCTTCACCACCCCGGCCGCGGCTGTCGACGCCTCGATGAACTCCGCGGGCGGCCGGACTCTGTCCCTTGCGGCCTCTGCGGCCGCTCGCTGCTCGTGGGGGGCCAATCCGCCCTACTTGAGCGGTGGTACGGTCAACGCCAGCGTCTGGTCATCCAGTTGCCCGGGGGGGTTCCGCTACACGGGCGTTCTCCAGCGTAAACGGTGGTACGGGTGGCAGGATCTGGCCAGCAAATCCTGGTACGGCAGTATGGGATTCTCCCTTAGCAAGGGATGTAAAGCCGGCACGACCTTCACCTACCGCAGCTATGTGGTCGATGGTGTGGGAACCCACAAGTTCAGCGCCCAGCGCCGCTTCAAGTGCCGCTGACCCGGGCGTGATCGTGCAATAGCCTGCGATGGGCCCTTGACCGGCCAGATCCCCTCCGTGAGCTCGCGGAAATCCGCAGGCGGTGGTTCGGTTCCCGAAGGGTGACATTGATCGGTGGCTGACGGCCGGTGCCGCGGATGCCCTCCGACGCTCCTCGGGTAAGCGATCAGGCCTACGCTTGGACGTAGCCTTCCGACTGTCTTGCCGACATCGGAGGTTGTGAGGCCCCCGCCCTGCGGGGGCTTCACTCGTCTTCGGGATCAACCGGAATAACCTCACCGCACCTTTTCTCCTCCAATCCCGACAGAATTGACTTTGAAGGAGCTATCGGTTAATGGACTATTTGAGAGGAAGCCTGGCGATGTCAACCGTGGCAAGGTCGATGAGGAACGCCTGCTTGTGTGGATCGTCCCAGTCATCGCACTCGGCGGCGTCAATGAGAGTCCATGTACCCCATTCGAGGAGCATGTAGCGAAGCGCCGTAGGCCACAATGCGATCTCGTTATCGGTGAGCTCGACATGGCGACGGTATGCTCCCAGGAACGCCGCCCATTCACCGCTGGTAAAAAGCCGAGGCGGAGAGCCGGCCGATTCATAGTGGAACAGCAGTGCGGACAGCGCCAGATCCAGCAACCTCGGCGCATATTCGGCATTGTCGGGGTCGATCAGGACGGGCCCGTCCTCGGCATACACCAGATTGTTCGCCTTGAAGTCCATGGAGACCACGGCTCTGGGAAGGTCCGCGTCGCGCACCGGCGGCAGCGTCTCGGTCATGAAGGACACAAGCCATGGGGACATCCTGGACAGCACCACGTCGAGGAGGTCAGGCGTGTACTTACCCAGCACGCGCTGCAGGCCGGTCACATCCTCCTCGACCGAGGCCGCGTCGTGGTCAGGCCAGGGAAACCGTGGCATGTCCTCGTCGGGCACCTGAGCTGAGTGAACACGACCGAGGAGATCGCCGGCCGCAGTGATGTCGGCCGTTGATCCGTCATAGGGACGGCCTTCGACCCACGGATAGGCCACCCATACCCGGTCGCCGATCTCCGCCGGGTTCTCCATGGAGAGCGGAAGCGGGGTCACCGCTTGCACGTCCTGCGCGACAAGGGCGCGGAGCCAGCGGGAGATCGCGGCAGCAGCGGTCACGGGGCCTGTCGTCCGTTTGACGACGGCCTTCATCCCGCCTGTTCGAATAGGAAAGACCGGGGCGTAGAGATAGCATGACTCATCTGGTCGGTCACCTTCCGTGATGGAAAAATGCTCGAACACGTCGGGGTAATCGCGCGCCTGTTCATATGCCATGCTCTTTGCTCCGAGTTAATAGCCGCTGAATGGTGTGAACGTTGACACTTCAAGTCGTGTTCTGGGAATGTATGGCCGAATATTAGCCGATGGGATGGTCGTGCGCTTCGGGGGGTGGGTGAGCCCGCCTGGGTATAGCGCAGAACTCGGCCGATTATCTTTGGTCTGGCCCGGTCGGGCTGTATCTGCTCTGGGTGGGAACCTGGCGTGTTCTGCGATAACGCTGCGGGGTCAACGAATTCAGTCGCCGTTCTGTCCCCCCTCCTGCCGGTGAATTTCCGGCCCGGCCTGGTTCTCGCTCCCATCGCGGGAGCCTGCGAATCGGCCGGGCCGATCGACCCATTGGCCCGCGCCAGGCGCTCTTCTCCGGCGAACGCGGCGACGATCTTGGGCTAGGCCAGCCAGCGCGCCGCCTCCACCACGCCCTCCACGGCACCCACGACGCACAGGTGCCAGAGACTGAGATGCCCATTCGAGTCGAAGCGGGTGGCCGCGATCGCTGCAATCGCGCCGTCACGCCAGAGCGACTTCGGCGATATCCGATCGACAGTTGTCGACCGTGCTGGTGCTTGTCGCCGGTGGTGCGAGCCCGAATGGTGGGCGCGGCGCTGAAAGGGTGCAGCGGCGGCAGCCTGGGTCCTGCTCGTCGTGTACTTGGCCCGCGCGGGGTGGCGTACCCGGTGAAACACCGGCAATCCGGCGTCCTAGCCGTACCGGCAACCTCGGTGTCCCTGAGCCACACCGGCAATCCTGCCGGCGCCACGCGCGACCGAGGCATTCGCTGACCGCTACTGCGCAGACGCCCCACCCGCGCCCGCCGCCAACTTGTGGAGTCGGCAGCGACGACGCCGACACCAGAGACGCCGACATGAGGGGCCTCGACTCCAGAGATGCCGACACCGGACACGCCGACACCGGACACGCCGACACTGGACACGCCGACACCGGACACGCCGACACTGGACACGCCGACACTGGACACGCCGACACCGGACACGCCGACACTGGACACGCCGACACTGGACACGCCGACATCAGAGGCGCTGGCCTTGGCGCGCCCTCTCCGGCCACGAATGCCCACAAGCGGAATGCCGTCCACAGCGCTGACAAATAGTGCAAGTGTGATTACTTAGAGTTGCTTATCGAACGCGTGAGCGATATCCTCGCAGAGGGTCGACCGTCAGACGGGGAAGGGAGGTGCGAAGAGATGATGCTTTCGGGTGGTGTGCTGTTGTCGCGCCGGTCGGAGGACGCTCCTCCGTCCCGGCCGTCCGACGCGCCTGCGCCGTCCCCGCGGCGGCGCGGGTCCAGGCGGCACATGCCGTTCATCGGATCCGGTCGCTTCTCTGGTGACTCCTACGGGGCGGTGCTTCTCGACCGTGCTCGCAGTGCCGGGCTCCTCGATCACGTTGGCGGCTCCGGCGGCCGCGAAGGAGCCGCTCATCCCGCCCCACACGACCCGGCCCACCCTGACGAGCGAGCTGCGCGGCGTGGTCAGCCGGACGCCACGGCGCGCTCTGACGGGCGAGATGGGCAACGCGGCGAGCCGAGCAAGACGTCGTGGCCAGGCAGCGTGGCCTGGGGTCAGAGGTTGCCCGCGATGTCCTGGGCGCGGCGGCTGCTGGGCCTCCCGGACGCGCCAGAAGACCAGAAGCCTGACGGCGGCGGAGGGCTGTCAGATCCAGCGCGATCGCCGATCGCGCCCGCTCCCGCTCCCGCAGAGCCCACCTGGTCCCGCGCGGAGACGGCCGACCCAAGGGAAGAGGCCAACGGCGGGGACGAGCTACTGCGGCCCGGGCACGACCGTGGTGACCTGTCGGCCTGGGACGGGATCTGGCAAGGCCGCCGCCCCACCCACGACAAGCCGTCCGCGAACCGTCCCCTGCGTGCTGACCGGGATGATCGGCAGCGGAACGGCTCCGGCCGACAGGACGCGGATGGGCAAGGCCGGCACCGCTTGGGCGAGGCTCAGCTGGGCGTGGGCCGCATCTGCCAGGACGAGCAGCGTCCGGGCCGCGCCCCGCAGGACACAGACGCACAGGGATCAGGTCGGCGTGGCGGTGACCGGCGGGCCGGTGGCGATGCTGCCGCCGATGGCCGGGGCGCTACCACCGACCGCCCGGACACTGACGGCCAGGGCATCGGCGGTGATGGGCAGGACGGTGCGGGCCGGGATGCTGCTGGTGGTGATAGCCGGGTAGCGGACTGGCCCAACCTGAACCTGGCCGGACGCGACGTCATCGACCTGCTCGCCCGTGCCGAGCGGCTGGCCGCGGCTGCAGGGAAGGTGTCGGGCGAAGCCAAGACCGGGGCTGGAGCCGAGACCGAGACTGGCACTGGGGCCGGTGCCGGTGTTAACGCCGGTGCCGAGGTTGAGGTGGTGATGGCGGAGATCGTCGCGTTGGCGCGGGCGATCGATCTGGCCGAAGCCGCGATCGCCGCCCGCCTCCCGATAGCCGAAGCGGGTAAAGGTCACTATCTGTTCGGGCGGCGGTCGATCGGAGCATGGCTGGCAGCGGCCACCGGGTCACGCACCGCCCGCGCAGGGGAACGTGTCACACTCTCGCGGCAGCTGCCGCGCCTGCCCCGCACCGCTGGTCTGTTCGCCTCGGGCCGTCTGTCCTACGGGTATGCGGCGACGATCGCGTCCGCCACCCGGCATCTGGATGACGCCGAGACCGAGCTGGCGGAGCCGATCCTGGTGGAGTTGGCGCAGGCGTCGGCGTCGACGGTGGAGGACGTGGCCCGCGCCGGTCAGACCATCATCGAGACGATCGACCCGGATGGGAGGCTGGCGCGGGCGGCGGCCAAGACCGAACGTCAGCACCTGACGATCTCCGACACCGCCGATGGGATGGGCCGCCTGCGCGGGCTGCTCGACCCCGAGCTGAAGATGCAGCTGAAAACCTGGCTGGAACCGCTGGCAGTCAAAACCGACAGCACCGACCTGCGCAACCACGGCCGCCGCATGGCCGACGCCCTCGCCATCCGCCTATCGCAGGGCGGGCGGCGGACCGTGATGCACGTGTCGGTGACCGAGCAGACCCTGACCGGCCAATCGGAGGAGCCGGCCTTTCTGGAGGACGGCACGGCTATCCCGGCCGAGGATGCGCGGCGGATGGCCTACACCGCTGAACTACGGCGGGTGCTCCGCGACGCGGACGGCATCGTGAAGGACTTCGGGCGGGCACGCCGGCTGGCCTCAGCCGACCAGCGGGAAGCGATCCTGGCCACGTACCGGACCTGCTGCCGTGAAGGCTGCGACGTCCCCGCCTACCTGGCCGAGATCGACCACATCGAACCCTGGTACCCGACCGGCCGCACCGACCTGGACAACCTCGCACCGTTGTGCGCCGCGGACAACAAGTGGAAGTCCCGCCACCCCGACCGGGTAGAAGTGATCAATCAGGGCGACGGGACCGTCTCGATGCGCTTCCACCGGTATTCCAAGCTCCGCCCCCGACGCTGGACCGACAGACAGTGACCAACGGCCACTGAACAACGACCCGCGACCCGCGAGCCACGAACGGTGAGCAGCGGGCCGCGTCCGGCGAACGGCGAACGGCGAACGGCGAACGGCGACCCATGATCGGTGATCGGCGAGCCGTGACCCGCCAGCCGTGATTGGCGAGGTTGATCGCGGCGGCCACCCGATGATCCGGCCCCTCCCGCGGGCCGGCCCCGCAGCATGCCCGAACTCCATGCGCCGGGGCCCCACACGCCAAAGTTCCACACGCCGGGGCGTTCGCGTGCGGAACCCCCACATGCCTGAACTCCACATCAATGATGCGGGCCTAGAGCTTCGGGAGAACTCCGACGGGACGTCGGGCGGATCCAACGGGAGAACCTCCGGGCAGAGCACCGAGAGGACCTGTGGGACGAACTCCGAAGGCGTCCCGGGGAAGAGCGCGGGGCGATGTCCGCGAGGAAGTCCGGGCGGAGCCTCGGGAAGGATCCCTGAGGTGCCGGTCCGGTTGCTCCGCGCTCGGCGTCGCCTACGCCCTGTGGGAGGAGCGGCTGCTGGACCCGGCGTACGCCGGGCTGACGCTCAGCGGGCAGGTGCCCATGCCACCGCTACAGCAGAGGCCGCCGCAGGTGGGGCAGCCACGGGGCGGCCTCCATCCAGGATCCCGTCCCTGGCCTGGACGTTGATCATCGAGTGGGGGCAGCGAACGGGAACCGCACGGCGGCCTCGGGTCTCCGTGGGCCGGTAGCGGTCCACGTCATTCCGTACCGTGCGGCTGCTGCGCTACCTCTGCGTGACTACGGTTTGGTCAGCCGGTCTTGGTGGTGAAGGGGCCGCCGTCGCCGAACGCGAGCCGCGCGAAGTTCTCGGCGATGCGGCGGTGCCCTGCGGGATCAGGGTGGACCTCGTCGGGCAGCGGGAGTTCGGCGTAGTCGGTCTCGCCGTACAGGTCACGGCCGTCGAGGTGGTGCAGGTTCGGGTCGTCGGCCGCCCGCTGCTTGACGATTCGGGCGAGTTCGTCGCGGATGATGTTGAGTGTCAGGCGCCCGGCGGCACGTTCGGCTGGATCGCCCGTGGCCTTGAAGCGCAAGGTCCCGCCGTCGAAGTCGGGCGCGAGGGGGCCGGGGGTGTCCTCCTGGACCGGGCACAGGATGGGGGACACGACCAGCAGCGGCGTGGTCGGATGCCCCTCGCGGATGGTGTCCAGGAAGCCGTGGAACGCAGGGGTGAAGGCGCGCAGGCGCATCGCGTCGGTGTTGACGACGTTGATGCCGATCTTGAGGCTGATCAGGTCCGCGGGGGTGTCCCGCATCGCGCGGGCGGTGAACGGGTCGAGCAGCGCGCTGCCGCCGAACCCCAGGTTGACCAGCTCCACTCCGCCCTGGGCCGCGGCCAGGGCGGGCCAGATGGCGGTCGGGTGGGCGGCGTTCGAGCCGTGGCTGATGGAACTGCCGTGGTGCAGCCACACCCTGCGCCCGCTGTCCGGCGCCGGCTCGACCGGGGCGTCGGTGCGCAGGGCGATCAGCTCGGTGATCTCCGTATGTGGAAGCCAGATCTCGACGTCCTTGTCACCCGCCGGCAGATCAATGAATCGGGCGGTGCCGGCGGGCCCCTCGCGTAGCTCGACGGACTGGGCGGTCATGTCGATCATGCGGACATGGCCGCCGGTCACCGTGGCCTGGGCAGCGAGACGGCCATCGACCAGCAGGTCGTACACGCCGTCCGCCGGGGCCGGGAGACCTCGGTAGGCCCTCTTGGTGGGGAGCGTGTCCAGTTCGATGGCGGTGGCCCGGGTGCGGAAGGCCAACCGCACGCCGGAGGGCTGGGCCTCGGCCATGGCCAGTTGGTCGTCGGGGATCTGGCGGCGAGCCCGCGCGGGCAGCCGATGCGGCAGCAGGCCGTGCGCCGTGCGTTCCAGGTCGAGGAAACCGCGCAGGAGGTCTGCGGTGACAGGTGTGGTGATCCAGTCGTGCTCAGCGTTCATTGGCCTCGGCCTGTTCATCAAGATTTCTGGATTGTTCAGATGCGCCGGCGCGCGGTGCGGCGGACCGCCTCCGGCGGTGCGGCCCCCTGCTGGTCAGAGTGTGGTTCCGTTCCGCAGCAGAGCGTCGAGGGAGTCCAAGATCCAGGCCCAGGAATCCTGCGAGTCGACGGCGGTGTGGCTGAAGCCTCCGGCCAATTCCAGGCTGACGTAGCCGTGGAAGACGCTGCCCAGCATCCGGACCGCGTGTGTCTGGTCCGGCTCCGTCAGGTTGTAGCCGCGCAGGATCGCCCGCGTCATCTGGGCGTGCCTGACGCCGGCGCTGGCGGCCGCCGTCTCGGGGTCGAGCTTGAGCCGGGCCGCGGTATAGCGGCCGGGATGTTCCCGGGCGTAGTCGCGGTAGACGTTCGCGAAGGCGGTCAGGGCGTCCTTCCCGGACCGGCCGGCCAGGGCGTCAGCGGCCCGGTCGGCGAGTTCCTCCAGAGCGAGCAAGGCGATCTTGGTCTTGAGGTCCTGGGAGCTCTTCAGGTGCGAGTACAGGCTCGCGACCTTGACATCGAACCGCCGGGCGAGCGCCGAGACGGTCACGTGTTCGAAGCCGACCTCGTCAGCCAGATCCGCACCCGCCTGGGTCAACCGTTCCGTGGTCAGACCTACTCGAACCATTACCCTTCTCCCATCTAGCGACAATCATTATGTATTTGCCTAATACTTTTAGGCAAGCCAGCCCCACTCATGAAGTCGCTGACAGAGCAAGAGATCCGCACCGCGCTCGTGAACCGCACCAAGGGCGAGGCGAAGCGGCCTGCCCGTACTCCTGCGGTCTGCCCGTCCCCCGCGGCCTGGCCGTGCCCCGCGGCCTGGCCGTGCCCCGAGACCTGGCCGTGCCCCGAGACCTGGCCGAGCGGCCCGCCTCCGGCCCTGCGACGGCCTGGACTTCCTCGGCCGGCGTGACCCCCAGGCCCCCCGACCGCGCCTACCGCGCCTACCTCGTCACCGAACCGGACGGCCGCCCGGTGGCACTCGCGCCGCGCTGCACTCGCGCCGCGCTGCACCCGCGCCGCCTCCTGATCGTGTTCACGGGCCATACCCACGCCGAGTTTCCCCACCGTGAGCGTGCGACCGATCTTCAAGGACGCGCGGCTCGTCAGATCCAGCCGTGCTTGGCGGCGATGCGCGCTGCCTCGTGCCTGTTCGAAGCGCCGAGCTTCGCGATCGCCGCGGCGAGGTAGTTGCGTACTGTCCCCGGCGACAGGGACACCCGCCGCGCGATCTCATCCACGGGCGCGCCGTCGCGCGCGAGCGCGAGGACGTCGGCTTCGCGCGGAGTCAGGGGCGAGTCACCCGCACTGATCGCCTCCGCTGCGAGTTCTGGATCCACGTGCCGTCCGCCCGCGGCGATCTTCCTGACGACTTCTGCGAGGTTGCGGGATGAGGTGGTTTTCGGGAGGAACCCGCGGGCGCCGGCCGAGAGCGCGGATTTCAGGTACCCGGGCCGGCCGTGGGAGGTCACGATGATGCTGCGGCACTCCGGCAACTGGTTCGTGAGCTGCCGGGCGACCTCGATGCCGTCGGGTGGAGGCATCTGCAGATCGAGCAGAGCCACGTCGGGGCGCAGGCGCAGCGCGGCCTTCAGCGCTTCGTCGCCTGAGGCGACCTGACCGACGATTTCGAAGTCGTCCTCGAGTTCGAGCAGACCTGCGATCGCTTCGCGGATCAGGTGTTCGTCGTCGGCGATCAGGATGCGGATCATTCGCGCTCTTTCGGCAGGGGGACGGCGGCTTCCAGCAGAAACCAGTTTCCGTCCCGTCGGGTCTCGGCGCGCCCGCCGATCGCGCGGATTCGATCGAACATCGCCCGAAGTCCTGTGCCGGCGTTCGGGTCCGAACGCGCGGAATCGTCCGTGGCGGATTGGGCGGGCCCGCTGTCGCTGACTCCGTCGTTCGCGATCGTGAGAAGAACCTCGCCCGCGTCGATCGTTGTGGTGAGCGTCACCCGGGTCGCCGAGGAATGACGCAGGACGTTCGTGATGCCTTCGCGGACGACCCACGCGAGCGCCTCCGCGCAGGGTGCCGGCACGGCTTCGCCGGTGACCGTGCAGGTGATGCCGGCCGAACCCAGGAGTGCGCGGGCGCCGGAGACTTCGCCTTCCCACGTCGTCTGGAGGTCGCCCCGGACGACCCTGCGGACCTCCGTACCCGCGTCGTCGGCCAGTCGTCGCACCTCCCTCAGTTCCGCGGCCGCGCGGTCGTCGCGGCCGCGGCGGATGAGCTCGGAGGCGAGCTCGCTCTTCACGGCGATCGCGGTGAGCGTGCGGCCGAACACGTCGTGGAGGTCGCGGGAGATGCGCAGGCGTTCCTCCGCGAGGGTGAGCGCGGCACGGTCCTCGTGCGCGCCCTGCAGTTCGCGGAGGACGCTCAGCATCCACACGCTGGACCAACAGATCCACAGGACGGCGCTGACCAGCGCCATGCAGACCACCAGCAACGCGATCTGGAGGACCGCCACGAGGGGTACGGCGAGCACGAGGATCGCGACGTTGAGAAGGAGTGTGCGGCGGGCGTCGAGGATGGGGACGATGCTCGCGGCCGCGGAGCCGATCGCAGCGGCCGCCGCCACCCGCATGGCCGGTATCGGGAGGACGACGGTCCCCGCCAGGACGGCGGCGAGCACGAGCAGCCACGTGACGACGAGGGCGATCGGGAGGCGCTCGCCGCGTTCTTCGCGAGCGTTGAAACTCCATCGGCTGACCACGATGTTGCACCACACCAGTGCGAACGTGGCGACGGCCACAGCGCTCACGACGGCGACGTTCTCGGTGGTGAGCGGCGGAGCGCTGACGAGTCCGCCGAGGAGAGTGGAGATCGGGGTGGAGACGACGGCGTAGGTCGACCAGCGCACGTAGCTTTCGAAACGGCGTGCGCTCACCACCGGCCACTCTCCCATGCCTCTCATTGTGCCGCTGGCGCTCCGAGCGAGGGTGAGCCCGTAGGCGCCGGCGCGGGCCCGGTGCGACGCGTGCGCAGCCACACGATCACTGCGCTGACGACGAGGAGGACACAGGGGATGAGCATGACGATGAACCGGCAGGATGTGAGGAGCCTGCTGGAGAACGGGGGCGATCGGGAGTCATCTCTCCACACTCCCGCCGCGGGGGTTCGCTCCCCAGTGTCGTCCGTAATGACTTCGGCGGCGTTCCGCACGACTGACGCATGACACATGTCACACGTCGGCGGGCCACCGCTGCCGTCTTCTTTCGTCTCCGAACGGGTGCGGCGGTGAATGTGTCAGTACAGCCGGCGCGCGGGTGCTCGCGTCAGACCACCCGGCCGCTCTGTTCGCATGCCAAATGTCATGCGCATGCCGTGTGGTTCCCATGCGAACTCGTGACTGACGACACTGCAGCTGAAACGAGTCTCGGAGGACGGTTGAAGCATGCAACGAAACGCTTCCGACCCCCCGGCATTCGACCCGGGCGCCCTTCTGTCCGGCACCGCTCTGTCCGGCACCGCGCCGACCGTTCTCCACGACGCATCACCGCACCGCCGCGGTCCGCGCCCGATCCCGCCAGGCGTTCCCTACCACCGCGTGCTGGCGGGTGAGAACCGCCGTATCGGACGCGGCATTCTGGCGCTCGTGCTGCTCCTTGTCGGGCTGTTCGGCTTCGGCGGTGTCCTCGCCGCCCTCGGCTCCGCCATCGACGAGGCGCTCGGCCGGGTCAACCCGATCGCGGGTGGTACGGAGTTCACGCCGGTCTACCACGCCGCGAACCTTCTCTCGATCGCGCTGATGATCCCATGGAGCATGTTCATCCAGCGCTGGCTCTACGGGGTGAAGGGGGCGTCGCTGCATTCCGTGCGGTCCATGTTCCGGCCCGCCGTGTTCGGCCGCGCGGTGCTGACGCTCGTACCGATCTGGGTGCTCTACACGACCGCCTTCTTCCTCCTCTCGTCGTACACGGAAGGGTCGTGGCGATTCTCCGACCTGGTCGCCGTGTTCGTCATCACGCTCCTGCTGACGCCTCTGCAGGCGGCGGGCGAGGAGTACAACTACCGCGGAGTGGCGTTCCGGGTGGCTGCGAGCTGGGGGCGCGGGCCCCGGGCGGCGATGGCCCTCGGCCTGGCGGTGTCGAGCATCCTGTTCGCGGCCATCCACCTGTCCACCGACCCGTGGCTGAACCTCTACTACCTCACCCTCGGCGTCACCTTCGGCCTGATGACGTGGCGGACGGGCGGTCTGGAGACGTCGGTCGTCATCCATGCGGCCAACAACACGCTCATCTACCTCATAATGATCGTCACGCACGCCGACCCCCTCGCGGGCTCCGATCGCTCGGCGGGGGCCGGGTCGATCGTGATGCTCATTCCCTGCGTCCTGCTTGTTGCGATCACCGCCGTCATCTGGGCGCGCACGCGACGGCCCGGCCCGGCCCTGACGCCGCAGCACAGTCCGTCCGCCAGGTGATCCCTCCGGCGAGGGGCGGCTGGAGTACACCAGCGGTTCCCACGCCCCGGCTCGCACTACGCCGCGAGTCCCTTTTCGAGATCGGCGATCAGGTCCGCCTCATGTTCCAGGCCGACGGCGAACCGGATCAGACCGGAGGGCACGCCGGCCTCGGCGAGCTGCTCCTCGGTCAGCTCCTGTGCCCACATGGCGGCGGGCCGTACGACGAGCGAGCGCACGCCGCCGAGGCTCGGCGAGAGGACGGGGAGCTCGAGAGCGGCGATGAGTCGCTCCGCGGCGGCGTGGCCGCCGCGGAGCTCGAAGCTCAGCAGCCCGCCGTACCCGCGCATCTGCCGCTTCGCCAGCTCGTGCTGGGGATGCGCCTCCAGCCCCGGGTAGTTCACCCGCGCCACGGCCGGGTGCTCCGAGAGGAACCCGGCCAGGGCCAGCGCGGTGCGGTTCTGCCGCTCCGCGCGCATCCCGAGGGTGCGCAGGCCGCGCAGGGCCAGCCAGGCGTCATGCGGGCTGACGACCGAGCCGATGACCGTGTGCGTCCGCCAGATCCTCTCGACGAGATCGGCGCGGCCCGCCACGATGCCGGCCAGCACGTCCGAATGCCCGGAGAGAGTCTTCGTGACGCTGTGCATGACGAGGTCCACCCCCAGGTCGAGGGGCCGCTGGTTCACCGGGGTGGCGACCGTGTTGTCGGCGAACGTGAGGATGCCGCGGTCACGCGCGAGCCCGGTCACGGCCGCGACGTCGGTGAGTCGAAGCAGGGGGTTGCTCGGCGTCTCGATCACGATGAGCCTCGTGTTCGGCCGGACGGCCCGTTCGAACGCCTCCGTGTCGGTCTGATCGATGAGGGTCGTCTCGACGCCGAAGCGCGGCGCCATGTCCTGGAGGAAGCTCAGCGTTCCGCCGTACATGCTCCGCTGGGCGACGACGTGGTCGCCCCCCGAGAGCAGCGACAGAAGGGAGGTGGAGATCGCCCCCATGCCGGAGGCGGTGGCCAACGCAGCCTCGGCGCCCTCCGCGGCCGCCACGATCTTCTCCAGCCGGGCCTGCGTCGGATTGCCGTACCTTCGGTAGTAACGCTCGTGTCGGGCAACGGCGTTCATCTCGGCGAACTCCTCGGCCGTGGCGGCGGAGAACGGCACCGTCTGGTAAAGGGGCGGCGCGATCGCCGACTCGGCCTCATCGGCGTCCGCGTGCAGGAGAAGCGTCTCAAGGCTGGTGAAGTGATCCATGGCTCAAGCCTCGTGAGGAGCGGCATGCGAATCGACAGCCACTTGCCCGGAAATTGGCTACGAACGGACCGCGCGCGTCTGCCAGGCGAGGGGCCGCTCTACCGGCGACTGGCCGGAGCCATCCGAGACGCGGTCTGCCGGGGTGAGGCGGGCGCCGGGTCGCGGCTGCCGTCGGAACGCGACCTCGCCCGATCGATGGGGCTCAGCCGGACCACCGTCGTCGCCGCCTATCGGCTCCTGCGGGAGGAAGGGCTGCTGGAGAGCGTGCGCGGCAGCGGGACGCGGGTCGCCGTTCACCGTTCGGCCGGGCCCGCCGTCCCGGCCGCCGATATGCCCGCGCTGAAGCTCCCGGAACGGCCGCCGGACGGGGTCGTCGACTGCCAGAGCTCCGTCGTCCCCGACCTCGGGGGAGTGCCGGACGAGATCCTGAACGTGACGGCAGGCGACTTGCGGGCGACAGCCGCGGACGCCGACTACGAGCCGCTCGGCCTTCCGGTGCTGCGGGCGGCGGTCGCGGACCACTACACGCGGCTCGGGCTGCCGACGACCGCCGAGCAGGTGCTCGTCACCAACGGCGCCCAGCAGGCGATCAGCCTGCTGTTCACCCTGTTCTCCCGCGGCCAGGGTGTCATCGTGTCGGAGAACCCCACCTACACCGGAGCGCTGGACTCGGCTCGGGCGGCCGGGGCGCGGATCGTGGGGCTGCCCGTGGACGAGGAAGGCGTGAAGGCAGGGGCGCTACGCGCGGCGCTCGGCCGTACGCGGGTCCAGCTCCTCTACCTGATGACGGCCGGCCAGAACCCCACCGGGGCGGCGATGAGCACGGAGCGCCGGCACGATGTCGCACGACTGGTGGCGGCCGCGGGCGTCCCCGTCGTCGACGACATGACGCTCGCCGACCTGGCGTTCGATGGGCGATCCTCCGGCCCGTTCGCCGCGACCGCCGTCGGCGCGACCGTCGTCACGGTCGGATCGCTCAGCAAGCTGTTCTGGCCCGGCCTGCGGGTGGGCTGGGTGCGGGCGCCCGAGCAGCTCATTGCCCGGCTCGCCCGGCTCAAGGTCGTCGCCGACCTCGGTTCCTCGCACGTCGGCCAGCTCATCGCCGTGCGACTCCTGCCTCGGATCGCCGAGATGGCGGCGACCCGGCGCGAGCAGCTCGCCGTACGGCGCGATCTGCTTTCCGGCCTGCTCCACGCGGAGCTGCCGGATTGGTCGTGGACCCGGCCGCGCGGCGGGGCGTTCCTGTGGGTCCGGCTTCCGTACGGCGACGCGGAGGAGTTCGCCCGGCTCGCCCTCGCGCACGGCGTGCTCGTCCTGCCCGGAAGCAGGACGTCCACCGACGGCTCGTTCGCGGATCACCTGCGGATCTCGTACGTCGCCGAGCCGGCCGAGCTGCGGCTCGCGGCGCAGCGGCTGAGCAGGGCGTGGGCCGCCCAAGGACGGGGATCTTCGGCTCCGGGTTTGTCGGCGTGATCTAGTACCTTGACGACCCGGTCCCGGCTTCTCGGGGCCGTCCCCGGGTTCGTGTGCTGCGCCGGCCCGGGGGCCTTGTCACCCCCCAAGGAAGCCTCCGTTGCACCGGTATCGTCTCTGGTGGTTCGCCGCCCCGGTCGCCGCCCTCCACGTGAGCGCGGCCGTCGCGCTCGGTGTCGTCGCGCTGGTCACCGGCGACGCCGTCCCCCTCACCCGCCTCGTGGCGTACGGCACCCCGCTCAGCACGGGGCCCGTCCCCTGGTGGCCGGTGGTGCCTCTCGTCCTTGTCGCCGTGTACCAGGGCTGGGCGCTGTGGCAGATCCTGCGTGGGAGGGTGCGCGGCCCGGTACCGGCGGATGGCGGCGCGGTCCGCGTGCTCCGGGTGACGTTGTATCTGGGTGCCGCCTTCTCCGTGATCGAGCTTTTCCCGGTGGTCCTACCGTGGTGGGCGGAGCTGGCCGGCGCCGCCGCGCAGCTCGCGCTCGTCGCGCTGTTCTTCGTGGTCCAGCGCGGCGCGTCCCGCGCGATGGCGACGGTCGCGCTGGTCGCCGGAACGCTCGCGGTGACGAGCTGGATCGCCCGCACGGCCGCCGACGCGCTGGGCGCCCGGCTCCTCGGGGAGATCTCGGCCATGGCCGGCCTCGGCGGGTTGTCGTGGACACTGTGGATGGCGCTGACCCTCCTCGCCCAGGCGAGGGACGGCAGGTGGGCGCGGGCCACCGTGTGGACCGGGGCCGCCTCACTGGTGGTGTCCTTCCTCATCGAGTCGTTGATCTACCACCTCTCCCTGGGCTGGCACGACGAGACGACGGTGCTGTTCATCGGCCTTGGCCGGGCGGCCGCCCCGCTCACGGCGGTGTGGCAGGCGCGTTCCGCGCACGATCTCGGCAGCCCGCCCGGCACGACGGCACGCACGACGACGCGGGCCACGGCCGGGCCGCCGCTCCGCTCCCGGCTCGCCGCCGTGGCGGCGATCGCGCTGCCGCTCCCGCCTGTGGTCGTCGCCTTCTGGTACGACATGCCGCGGTGGGCGGCGGGGAGCTGGTCCACGATGTTCTTCGGGGACGGCCCCGATCTCGCGGAGCTCCTGCTCTCGTGGGTCGTCGACCTGCTCGTCGACATGGGCGGGCTGCCGCTCCTCGTGCTCGTCGCGGTCCTGCGGAGGACCCCCGGCCTGCTCCGGGCGACGGCCTGGGTCCTGCTCGCCGCCGCCGTGGCCGGGGTCGTCGTCGCGCTGGCCGGTGGTTCCGCGCCCGGCGGCTTTCCCCGGCGTTATGCCGACTACTGGGCCACGGAGCCGGGCGATGTCCCCGCCGGCATCTCGCCGCTGTGGTTCGGCGCGGCCTACGCGGCGTCCGCACTCCTCCTGATGTGGCTGGCCGGCGGGGTGGGGCGCTCCCGGCTCTGGGGCGTCGTGACAGCGGCGGCGACGGCCGGACTGCTCGGCTTTCTGCCGGCGGCCGACCACTCGGGCGGCCGGGTCACCGCCGCTGCCGACTGCGCGCCGCCCGGCGGCCCGCGGGGCGGGGGAGAGCAGCCCGAGCCGGCGCCGGAGGCGGCCTTCGTGTGCCAGGTGCGCCAGTCGCGCGTGTTCAAGGTCGCCCCGGACACCCCGGACCGCTTCGTCGTCGGCTACGGCCGCCAGTTGTGTGACGTCTACACCCGTGAGGACCCGGCCGAGCTCACCCGGGTCCGGCGTACGGACGGCGTGGCGGTCCGCGAGCTGGCTTACCTGCTCGCGGACATCTGCCCGAGCGCCGCCGCGGTGGTCCGGGCCGCGAACGAGCGGCAGGAACGCGAGTTCCAGGAGTGGAAGGCGGCCGAGCGGCGCAAGTGCGCGGAGGCTCCCCGTCACCGCCCGCTGATCAGGCCGGTGGCGGTGGTCGTCCGGCGCGAGCCGGCGTGGACGGACTACGGCGACCTGGAGGCGTACGAACCGGAGACCGCCGAGGGTGACCCGGGGGCAAAACTGCCGTACGAGGACGACGTGCTGAGCGCGGGGCCCGGCCATCTGGTCGTGCACACCCACCCCGACTTCACGCTGTGCGTCACGACCGAGACCTACCGCCGTCGCCCGCCGGTGGAGACGAGGGGGTGGGACCACGTCGTCGAGGCGGGCTATCTCAGCGCCGGTGAGCTGGTGTTTCAGGACCCGCTGGGTGGTGTGCCGCTGCCGGACCTCGCCGTCCGGGGCGCGGGGCACTATCGCGTACGGGTGCACTACGCGATGCGCGGGTCCCTGGGCAGGGAGGACGATGTGCAGCGACTGCTGATCATGGCCTACCCGGGACGCGGAGACGACGTCGTCGTCCACCGGAAGCGCGCCACGCGCTGATCCGGGGGATGGCGGACGCCGAACTCTGGTCCGTCGTGGCCGATGCGGGGAAACGCATGCCGTTGCCACGCACCGGCCGGTCCGCCAAGTTGCGGGGTGCCGTCCGTCACCGCTGCGCCATGAGGGTGGGGATCCCCCACCCTGACATCCGCTACGGCGTCCGGAACCCGCGAAACGTCACGGGCTTTCGGACCACGAAGCCGAGCCGCTCGTAGAGTGCGCGCGCGGGGGTGTTGGCTTCGGCCACGTGAAGGAACGGTTGATCGTTCCGAGACGTGATACGTGCGACCAGGGCGCGCACCAGGCGGGCGGCATGACCTCGCCCGCGAGCTTCGGGGGCGGTGCAGACGGCGCTGATCTCGGTCCATCCAGGGGGACGGAGCCGTTCGCCCGCCATGGCGACCAGGGCGCCGTTCTCGCGGATACCCAGATAGGTGCCGAGCTCGTGAGTTCGAGGCCAGAACGGTCCCGGTTGGGTCCGCGCGGTGAGCTGAAGCATCTCGGACACGTCGTCGACGCCCAGTTCGACTATCCCCGAGTCGGGCTCGGCATCGGCGTCACCGGGGTGGCTGCCCGCGGGACAGATCATCTGGAAGCCGCCGAGAGCGAAGACCGGCTCCCAGTCCGCAGGCGGGGTCGCCGGGCAGCTGAACAGATCGGCGAGTTCGCCGCGACCGAGCATTCGCGCGAGGTCGGCCCACTCCGCCGCGTCCGGCTCGGCGGATACCGCGGAGAAGGTCGAGACCTCCGGGAGGTAACCGGCCGCTCGGCCGAGCCGACGGGCCAGGTGCGCGTGGAAGCCGCGGAGCGACTCACGGACCGGGTCGTCGAGCGTGACGGCGTCGCGGTTGACCATTGTGCCGTGCCTTTCGTGTCATGCGCGGGTGAGTGCCGGCAGTCGCCGGTGTCGTGCCGTGTCGTGCCGTGTCGTGCCGTGTACGTGCCGTGCCGTTCGAGCCCACAGTGTTCTGGGGACGACCGACACCGACGCGATCGGTGACCAGCCGTCGACAGGGTCGTGACCGGGGGTTCTCGCAAAACGTCGCGCCCGAAGTGGGTTCCCAAGCGCGGTGGCGTTCGCTGGCCAACGCGTGGGTACGATCGGCGGTGCCGTCCAGTGGAGTGTCGTCTCCTATGGCTCACCTTCGCGCTGGGCTGCGACCTACGTGCAGCCGCAGTGTAGTCAGGCGGGTTCCTGTCCTCGTGGGGGAGGGGCCACGCGGCCGGGGACGTGACCGGGCCGGGTGATCAACTCCCTCGACCGGCCGACCGGGGCACGACGACCGCGGCATGTACGATCTACCCTCACGACTCGCACTCGGTCTTCGGCTGTCGAGGCGTGCCGAGCATCCGCCGATAACGCTGCCTCGACGTTGAGCGAGCTGTTGTCGGCCTGAGAATCGGGCAAACCGGCCTGTGCCCTCCGTGTCGCCGGGACCAGCCGCTCCCTACGCCGCTGATCGCCCCGCACCTTCCCTGAGAAGCCCCGCATTCCCCTGAGAAGCCCCGCACCTCCCCGAGAAACAGAATCAAGGAGACGACATGAGCAACACCAACGGCCGTATCGCGATCGTTACCGGGGCCGCCCGCGGAATCGGCGCCGCCATCGCACAGCGACTCGCCGCGGACGGCCTCGCTGTGGCCGTGCTCGACCTCGACGAGGCTTCCTGCACGCCGGTCGTCGACGTGATCGAGTCCGGCGGCGGTCGCGCGCTCCCGGTCGGCGTCGACGTGGCTGACGCGGCCAGCGTCGATGCCGCGGTAACCCGGGTGGCCGAAGAGCTCGGTGACCCGGCCGTGCTGGTCAACAACGCCGGCATCACCCGCGACAACCTGCTCTTCAAGATGAGCGACGAGGACTGGGACTCGGTGATGAACGTCCATCTGCGCGGGGCGTTCCTCATGAGCCGTGCCGTTCAGCGCTACATGACCGCGAACAAGTGGGGTCGCATCGTCAACCTCTCCAGCACCTCCGCGCTGGGAAACCGCGGTCAGGCCAACTACTCCGCGGCCAAGGCCGGTGTCCAGGGCTTCACCAAGACCTTGGCCATCGAGCTCGGGAAGTTCGGCGTCACCGTGAACGCGATCGCCCCGGGCTTCATCGAGACCGAGATGACCGCCGCGACCGCCGAGCGGGTCGGCGTCACGTTCGAGGAGTTCAAGGCCGCGGCCGCCGCGCAGATCCCGGTGGGCCGCACCGGCAAGCCGGAGGACATCGCCCACACGGTGTCGTTCTTCGTCAGCGAAGGGGCGGCCTTCGTCTCCGGCCAGGTCATCTACGTCGCCGGCGGCCCCCGCGCCTGAGCGCGCGTCACGCGGGAAAGGAGTGACCGTGAAGGTCTTCCAGGGCATCGAGGAGTTCGAGCAGGCGGTCGGCACCCACCTGGGGTACAGCGACTGGCACACCCTCGGCCAGGATCAGATCGACCTGTTCGCCGATGCGACGGGTGACCATCAGTGGATCCACGTCGATCCGGAGAAGGCGGCCCAGGGCCCGTTCGGCACCACGATCGTGCACGGCTACCTGACGCTGTCGCTCGTTCCGAAGCTGGTCGGACAGGTCTATCGGGTCGAGGGCCTGAAGATGGGGATCAACTACGGCTGCGACAGGGTTCGGTTCCCCGCACCGGTTCCGGTCGGCTCTCGTGTCCGCGCGGGCGTCGAGCTGCTGTCGCTGACCCCGGGTCCGAGGGGCGTGCGGGCCGTCGCCCGCGTCACTGTCGAGCGCGAGGGGTCGGACAAGCCGGCCTGCGTGGTCGAGACGGTCACCGTTCTGGTGCCCTGACCGGGTAAGCGGCCTGACCTGCGACATCTCGGCCCCCTTCAAGACCATTCCTTGGTGATCTTGAAGGGGGTCGAGTGCGCCGTAGTCGCGGGACGGGGGTCGGCGTACCCGAGATCGGAGTCCGGATGGACAAAGGGAGTGCCGGACTCGTTCGCTCTCGACATGTGTCCGATGACAGGCGCGGCGACGCGCCAGTACTTCTTGAACGGGCTCAGGACGAGGAGCGGAATGAAGAGTCATCAAGATCGAGAGCCGGGATCGACGATCGAGTACGCGGCCCGGGACGGCGTGGCGCGGATCGCCCTCAACCGCCCGAGCCGGCTGAACGCCGTCACCCCGGAGCTGGTGCGCGACCTGCTGGAAGGGATCGAGCGGGCGGATCGTGACGAGGCGCGGGTCATCGTGCTCAGCGGGCGGGGCCGTTCGTTCTGTTCCGGCTACGACCTCAAGCACGAGGTGGTCGGAAGTCCGCCGGCCGGCGAGCGCGTCGAACGGCTGCGCCGCATCCAGGCGCTCACCACGAAGCTGCGCGGGTCGGCCGCCTGCGTCATCGCTCAGGTTCACGGATACGCGTTGGGGGCGGGCGCCGAACTCGCGCTCGCCGCCGATTTCGTCGTCGCCGCGGAGGACGCGGTGTTCGGATTCCCCGAGGTGGAGGCCGGTCTGAGCGTGACCGGCGGCATCTCGGCCATCCTCCCCCGGCTGGTCGGCCCGGCTCGGGCCCGGAGGCTGATGATCCTGGGGGAGCGGGTCGACGGGAAGCAGGCATGCGAGATGGGCCTGGTCAGCCATGTGGCCGCCGGCGGTGACGTTCCGGCGGTCGTGGATTCGCTGGCTGCGACGGTGCTGAGCCGGCCGAGGGTGGCCGTCGAGGGCGCGAAGCGACTCCTCGAACAGGGGATCTGGGCGGATCTGGACGGTGCGCTCGACGCGGAGGTGGGGTTCGCCCTCCGGGCGCAGGACTCCGGCGAGGCCCGTACCGCGCAGCAGAGTTTCGCCGCGGGCCGCGGCCTTCGAGTGGCGGGAGACAAGTGATGACGGGGACCGGCGGCGATGACGCTGTCAAGGTGCAGGATCTGGCCACGCTGGTGCGGCGGGCGGCGAGGCGCTGGCCGCACCGGCGCGCGCTGAGGTTCGATCAACACGACATCGACTACACGTTCGCCGAGCTCGACGAGCTGTCGGACCGCTACGGAGCCGTTCTCGCCGCCCTCGGGATCAGATACGGCGACCGGATCGCGCTGGTGTTTGACAACCGCCCGGAGTATCCACTGCTGTGGCTGGGCGCGGCCAAGATCGGTGCGGCGGTCGTGCCGGTGAACCCGCGATATTCGGTCAGGGAGCTGACCCGGCTCCTGGACCACGCTGATCCCGCCCTGGTCGTCACCTGCGCAGACCACCTCGATCTCGTGCTCGGCTCGGCGGCCGGAGGCCGTCGCGTCGCCGTGACCGACGCCGAGGGCGGGCCGGGAGTGATCGGCATGGACGCCGTCGCCGCGGGCCGCACGCCGGACCAGGCGGTCTATCCCGAGACCCTGGCCAACATCCAGTACACCTCCGGCACCACGGGCCACCCCAAGGGGTGCATGCTGTCACACGGCTACTGGACGGCGATGGTGCGCAAGTACGCGGACGGGTTCCCCCACCTCGGCCCCGACGACGTCCTGCTCACCGCCCAGCCGTTCTACTACCTGGATCCGCAGTGGAGCCTGGCGGCCTGCCTGCTGGTGGGGTCCTCGCTCGTCGTGCTGGACCGGTTCCATCCCACCTCTTTCTGGGACAAGGTGCGCGCGTACCAGGTGACGTACCTGTACTGCATCGGGATGATGCCGACCCTGCTTCTGCGCCAGCCGGAGCAGCCCACCGACCGGGATCACTCCCTCCGCGCCGTCGCCTGCTCGGGCATTCCGAAGGACATCCACGCCGCGCTCGAGAAGCGGTTCGGGGTGCCCTGGTACGAGGGCTTCGGGATGACCGAGACCGGCGGTGACCTCCGGGTCCTGCCCGACGATCACGACGAGCTGGTCGGCACCGGGTGCGTCGGGCGACCGAACCCGCACCGGGAGGCCCGGATCGTGGACGAGCGGGGCCATGCCGTACCTCGGGGCGGCACAGGGGAGCTGATCCTCCGCGGGGCGGGCATGATGGACGGCTATTACAGGGACGAGACGGCGACCCGCGAGGTGTTCCGCGACGGGTGGTTCCACACCGGCGACCTGGCGCGAATGGACGAACGCGGCCGCGTGTATCTGATGGGCCGGCTGAAGGACATGGCCCGCCGCAGCGGAGAGAACATCGCGTTGAACGAGGTCGAAGCGGTGCTGTGCTCGTCCGAACGGGTCGGCCAGGCGGCCTGCGTCCCCGTCGCCGACGACGTGCGGGGGGAGGAGGTCCACGCGTTCCTCGTCGCCCGCGGGGAGGCGGTGGAGGCGGTGGAGGCGGTGGCGGCCACCCTGGCGGACGTCATCGCGCACGCGAGCGCGAACCTGGCGCCCTTCAAGGTCCCGAGGTACTGGAGTTTCGTGGCCGAGTTGCCGCTGACCCCGTCACAACGGGTGGCCAAGGAGAAGCTGCGTGCCCTGCGGGTCACCGCGTACGACCGCACCACAGGGGAGCAGGTCCGGCTGGGGGCGCCGCCGGCCCCGCACGGGGTCGTCACCGAGCGAGCCGATGCCTGAGCCTCGTCTGAAGATCGCCGGCCACTCGATCCGGGCATCGGACGCCTGGGTGCTCCTCCAGCTGCCACCGGATCTGGAGTTCATCGGATTCGACTACGCCGGCGATCTGCTTAACGACCCGCCGAGCGCGAGCGACGTCGTGGAGTTGCCGGACTTCGGCCGCCTGCTGTTGCTCGGGGTCTCGTTGACACCGGACGACGTCCGCTCGTGCCTGATGGCGGCGGAGCAGGCGCCGTGGTCCTCCGTTCCCGGGGACGCCCGGCTCGTCGAGACTCCGTACGGCGGCGCGGGGACGCCGTACGCCCACGCGACCCTGCTGTACCGGCACTTCCGCTACCGCCATCGGCTCGGGGTCACGATCGCGTCGGCGATCCTGCATCTGAAACGCCCCCACCTGGTGCCGCTGCTCAACGACCGGATCCTCGCGTTCTACAGCGAGCGGGCCGTCGACCTCGCCGCGTCGAGCATGAGCGAGTCCCCGCTGTACTGGGAGGTCTTCCGGCGGGATCTCATCGACAGCGCCCCCGGGATCGACGCGCTACGGCGGAAGCTCGGCGCCGCCGACGACGCGGTGTCACGCGCGTTGTCGCGGCTCAGCGATGTACGGCTCTTCGGCATCGTGGTGAACGGCGTCGCGGCGAGCTAGTACCTCGTCACCGAAACCTGTTTCCCCAGGTGCGCCCGGCCGTTTCCGGTGTCCCGCGGAACGATTCCCGTCTGTCGCACGCCGAAGGACCCCGGGAGATCTCCCGGGGTCCTTCGTTCAGACGCGAGACCGCCGCCTGCCGCAGGTCGTGCGGCCGTGCCCTCGGCGGCGAGGCGACGGCATCCGGAGGGAAGGGATAGCGCGCCTTTCCTCCGGATCGCCCCCTCACCGATGGCAGACGATGCGCCGGACGGCCGGCGCCGAGACGACCTGGACCTCGGCGACGCCGGGCACCTCGATGTTCACGAAACCGCCCTCGATGGTGAAGCGGACTCCCTGCGCGGCGCCGACCGCGCGACCCTCTCCATCCGTGATCGTGTAGCCGTCGACCAGCTCGACCGATCCGTTTCTCCAGTCCCGGTTCATACGGCGACCTCGGGGAAGTCGAGGTCCGGCTGGGCCAGGTGGTTGAAGTAGTTGGACAGCGTGTTGAGCGCGACGTGGGCGACGATCTCGGCGAGCTCGGCATCCGTCACGTTCTCCGCGCGGGCGCGCGCGAGCTCCTCGTCGCCGACCCGGCCCCCGGTACGGATGATCTCCCGGGTGAGGCGCAGCACCGCGTCGTCGTGGGGGTCGGCGTCTCCGGCCTCACGGGTCAGGGCCAGCTCCTCATCGGTCATGCCCATCCGCTTGCCCCGCATCGTGTGCGCGCTCACGCAGTACGTGCACCGGTTCTCCTGCGCGACCAGCAGCGCGATCTTCTCGCGGAGCCGGGCCCGGAGCACCCCACGGGTCAGGTGGTCGCGCATGGCCAGGTATCCGGCCAGGGCGGCGGGGCCGTTCGCGAGGGCCGCGTAGAGGTTGGGCACCTTGCCGAGCTGGCGCCGTGTCTCTTCGAGCAGGCCGTCGGCGTCTTCGGTCAGTTGGGGCAGCCGAGACATCATTTCTCCAAACGGTACTGAGTGGTTCCGTTTGCGAACGGTACTGATCGGTTCCGTTTTGGTCAAGCCGGGCTAAGGAGTGTCTGACAAATGCTGCCCGTCGCGAGCGCGGATCCAGATGGATGCATCGCAAGGCGGAGGAGGAGGCCGTAGCGGAGCCTACGGCCGACGACGACAACGCAGCGAGGCGCCGTCTGGGCCGCGCGCAGCAGGGCTTGATTTGTCAGACACGACCTAGTGCAGCGCCGCAAAGATCCTTAAGGGGTCCGAGTCGTAACGGTACGTGCTCAACTTGCTGTCTTCTTCAAGAGTGCGGCACGTGTCCGTTCCTGATCGCGCCGGGTGAGGTAGCGGATGTGGTCGGCGCGTGCGTCGTAGCGCCACCGGTACGGCTGCGCGGTGGCGTTATGGCGGATCGTGAACGTGTCGATCTGCTGCATCAGGTTCTCGCGGGAGGTGAAATCACCGCGGCGGAGAAGGCGGCGGGTCAGCACGGAGAACCACATCTCGATCATGTTGAGCCAGCTGGCGTGCTTGGGCGTGTAGGTGACCGTGAACCGGGGGTGGGCGGCCAGCCAGGCGCGGGTGGCCTTGGAGGTGTGGCTGGCGCCGTTGTCCAGGATCAGGTGGATGTCCAGGGCCGGGTCGATCATCTGATCGAGCAGGATGAGGAAGGCGATGAAGGTCGCAGATGTGTTGCGGTCGATTCGTTCGGCCAGGATCTGGCCGGTCAGGACGTCCATCGCGGCGAGGATGGAGACGGTGCCGTGGCGGATGTATTCGAACTCCCGCCGGGCGGCATGGCCGGGCCGGCCGGGCCGAGCGCAGATCTCGGGGTGTTTACGGGATTTGGCTTGGATTCCGGTCTTTTCGTCCACGCTGAGCAGGACCGCACCTTCGGGCGGGTTGAGGTACAGGTCGCAGACGGCGCCGGCCAGGTGCCAGAACTGCTCATCGTCGAGCCGGTTGAGCCAGCCCCGGACGCGGTGCGGCCGCAGGTCGGCCTCGGCCAGGATCCGCCCGATCTGGGAGGCGGAGATTCCGGTATCGGCCAGGTGGGCGGCGATCGTCGTGTGCGTCCAGGCCGCCTGTCCCTCGGGCGGGGTGCTGGTTGCGCAGGCGATCACCCGTAACCGCACCTGGGGGCCGTAGAGTTCGGGGCGGCCCGGCCGGGGCAGGTCGACCAGCCCCTTGATGCCGCCCGCGGCGAACCGGTCGCGCCATTTACGGACGGTCGTCTCTGTCGTGGACAAGCGTTCGGCGACCGCGGCCACCGGCAGGCGCTCGTCGGCGATCAGCACGATGATCCGGGCGCGCAGCACCAACGACTGCGGGCTGGAGTGCCTGCTGATGATTTTGTTGAGGCGCCTCCTGCGGCGATGACCGATGGTGATGACGACCTCGCTGACCGGTCCAGCCATGAACTCCCATCCTTCGGTGGTCACGAGTGATCGCCCGAGGATGCAGTGCTGACGGTGTCGAAGCGGGACCAACACACCGCTATCGGCCACAATCGTCACCATGCCGGTACCGCCCAAGCAGGTCAAAGTCCTCGTCGAAGAGGACGCCGATTCCTATGCCTTCACGCACTGGCCTCAGCTGGGAGAGGTGACCGTCCGCTGGAAGGGCTCTTTCGGCTATCTGACCGGGCATTTCGATGACGACGAAAGCGATGAGGGTTTCCCGCTGGCCCGGATCGAGTACCTCGGCGATCCCGACGCCTGGGGGTTCGCGATCTACCGGGCCAGTAGCGAGGATTACGAGCCCTCGATCCTGCCGAGCGGCAGCCGCGTCGGCACGCCCAGCGAGGCACTGGAGTGTGCCTGCCGTGTCCACCTTGCAGAATCAGAGGGTTGACTCCGAGTGATCACCTGAACCCCTCAGGGATCTTTGCGGCACTGCACTAGCATGGGGGAATGCCAAGGAACGCGCGCGAGCGACTTCTCGCCACCGCGGAAGAACTCTTCTACGCCGAAGGGATCAAGTCCGTCGGCGTGGAACGCATCCTCACGGTGTCCGGTGTGGGGCGCGCCTCCTTGTATCGCCACTTCCCCGGCAAGGACGACCTGGTCGTGGCGGTCCTGCGACGGCGTGACGAGAACTGGCGGGCCTGGATGGCCGAGCGGGTGAGTGCGCTCGGCGGCGATCCGCTCAGCGTCTTCGACGCGCTGGCCGAGCGGTTCGCCCGCGCCGACTTCCGCGGCTGCGCGTTCATCAACACCATGGTCGAGTCGGCCGACCCGGACAGCCCTGCCCACCGTGTCGCCGCCGAGCACAAGGAGCGGGTCGTGTCCTACGTCGCGCGCCTTCTCGCCGAGTCGGGCCACCCGCACGCCGACGAGACGGCGCGGGCGATCGCCCTGCTCATGGACGGCGCGATCGTCACCGCGGTGCGGGAGCGCACCCCTGCTCCCGCCGGCCGGGCACGCGCGGTGGCGGCGGCGCTGCTCGCCGGTGGCCCGTCACCGAATCCGGGTACGGCTGATTGATCTCTGGCGGTGCCCCCGCCAGACAGGCTGCCTCGTCGTCCTCAGAGTCCGGTTTGCAGGATGGCATGCATCTGCAACGCGATCCCGAAGCTCAGCATCCACTCCGGGCTGCGCGGGTCCTTCCCGGTGAGCTGGGCGACGCGATCGAGCCGGTAGGAGAGGGTGTGCCGGTGGATGCACAGCTTCTCGGCGGTGGGGCCGGGACGGCAGCCCGTGTCGAAGAAGGCGGTCAGGGTGCTGACCAGCTCCGTGTTGTTGGCGGCGTCATGGCTGATCAGCTCGCCGAGCAGGGTGTCGGCGAACGGCCTCATCACGTTCTGCGGGTCGAGTCCCGCGAGCAGGCCGGGCAGCCCGAGCGATGTGACGTCGTGAATCTGGCCGGCCGTCTGCCCGGAGAACTGGCTGGCCGTCGCGGACTCGCGGATCGCCAGGGCGAGGCTCTCGGCGTCGGTCTTGGGCCGGCTGCGGCCGATCGTGACCGCCTTCCACCCGCGGGTCCGGCATGCCTGCAGGAAGTCCTCGGGCACCGTGCTGTCGACCGGCTGGACCAGGCAGAAGATCTTTCCCTGCAGGCCGCCGACGATGGGTCTCGTGCTCGCCGCCGCGACGTCCTCAAGCAGGGTGAACGCCCGGCTCTCGGGAGTGCCCCGGTCGAGCCGCACCGCGAGGACCCGATATCCCTCGGCGGGTTCGAGCCCGAGCCCGCGCAGCGCGAGCGCCAGCTCGCCGTGGTTCATCGACCCGTCCACCGCGGCGCGCAGGAGTTGCTCGACCGTGGAGCGCTGGGCGTCGCGCCGGGACTTCTCCCGCGCGAAGCGGAGCAGCATGGCCGAGCGGGCGCGCTCGACCAGGACGAGCTCGGCGGAGGCCAGCCGGCGGCCGCCGACGTACACGATGGAACCTTCGACCTGGTCGTGCAGGCCCACGCCGACCAGGACCGCGAAGCGGCCGTCGTCCAGCTCGACCTGCGTCGTGTCGATGGGGGGAGACGTCCTCAGCACGGCGTCGAGCTCGGCGGGCACGTTCAGGCTGCGCTGGCCGCGGTGACTCCATGAGGAGACGACGACGCCGGTGTAGTCGACGAACATCGCGTCGAACCCGGACACCTGGCGGGCGGTCAGCTTCAGGATCGTTTCCAGGTCGGCGCCCGCCATGACCGCGGCGACGAGCGAATCGTGCAGTTTCAGGATCCGGGTCAGGCTCGCCCGGCGGAGGCTCTCCACGAGCCGCCGCAGGTCCCGCGCGTACGTCGCGGCGTCGACGGGGCGGGGGCAGCACGCCAGGGAGAGCCCGGACATCGCGGCGTCCGCCGTGAGGGCCGGTCTGGCCTCGGCCGCCTCCATGCCGACCACCACGAGGGTCCCGGCGGGGCGGGGCAGTTCGCGGATCCTGGCGAGGGCGGCCGGGAGGGCGGCGGCGTCCACGACCAGGATCTCCCCGCGTCCGTGGAAGGCCGGCGGCTCCGCGGCGACGGCCTCCACCGGGAGCGCCGCCTCGGCGGTCTTCCGGATGAACGTGGTCGGGTGTTCGAGCGCGCTCAGCGCCGCGGACGAGGACACGTCGAACACACTGGATGTGCTGGCGCGCGTCAAACGTATCTCTCCCTGTGTGCTGTGCTGTCGGCTGGAGCCCGTCACGACCTGGGCCGTCACGGTCTGTGAACTCCCTGCCGGCGATGGCGCGCCCGGGGTCGTGCCGCGCAGCCGACGCCCACTGGTCGGCACCGGTACTTTACCGTTTTTGCCCAAAGTGCCGCGAAGGCGGACAGAACGCCCGTCAGGCCCGATGGCCATCCTGACCGCGTCGGCGGCGGGACCGGAAGCGCCGGACGCACCGATCGCCGCGTTTCGCATTGGCCACTTGGCCAGGTAGGCGCCGTCCAGACTGTCCATCCGTCGGCTGACGTGATTCGGGCGACGTGTGACTCTCTTACGACCGATCCAACGCGGTGGCCGCGATGGATCGTGACAAGCCGTGCGGGCCGGCGCCCGGAGGGGGCGAGTGGCCGGCTGCCGCAGTGACCCAAGAGCGGGAGATAACCGTGGTGCGAAGAATGTCGAAGAAAGCGTTACTGCCGCTTCTGCTTGCTCCGGTGACGGCGCTTTCCGCCTGCTCGGCCGGCGGCACCTCGGATGAGGCCGGCGACGGCACGACGACTATCCGTCTGATGGCCTACGCGACCGGTGGATTCAAGGAAAAGTATATCAAGGCGGTCGTCCAGCCCTTCGAGGCCGCGAACCCGAAGATCAAGGTGGAATACGACCCGGTCGTCTCGTCCGCGGAGATGCTCGGCAGGCTGCGTACCCAGAAGAGCAACCCCACGGTCGACCTCGCGATCATGGACCTCTCCGTCGCCGAGAGCGCGAACAAGGAGGGCATCTTCACGCCGCTGGACCCCGCGGCGGTCCCCAACATGAAGGACCTCAGCGAGCACGCGAAGGTCCGCGACGGCTACGGTCCGGGCGTCACCTTCGACAACCTGGCGCTCGTCTACAACACCAAGGCCGTGACCACGCCGCCGACGTCGTGGAACGACCTCTGGGATCCCGCGTACAAGGGGAAGATCTCGATCAGCGCGCCGCCGCAGCTGGACGGGATCGGGCTGACCATCGTCCTGAGCAAGGACCTCGGCGGGGACTACCAGACCTCCATCGATCCGGCGATCAAGCGGCTGCGCGAGCTCGCGCCGTCCGTGCAGACCTGGAACCCCCAGCCGGACACGTACACGCTGGTCAAGTCCGGAAAGGTGCACCTGGCCCTGGCCTGGAACGCGCGCAGCCAGCTGCAGCACGACGAATCCGACGGCGCGCTGAACGTGGTCCTGCCGAAGGAAGGCAGCATCATGCAGGTCAACACCATCAACCTGGTCAAGGGCGGCAAGCGGGCGAGCGCCGCGCAGTCGTTCATCGACTACGCGCTGAGCCCCGACGCGCAGGCCCGGTTCGCCGCGGAGATGTTCTACGCGCCGACCAACACGCTGGCCAAGGTCGACGACGAGGTCGCCCAGCGGACCGTGATGACGCCGGAGAAGCTCAAGACCATGATCGCAGTCGACTGGAGCTGGCTCGCCGAGCAGCGCGCCCAGTGGACCGAGATCTGGCGCAAGGACGTCATCTCGCAGTAGTTCCGGGCAGATCAGGAGTCCAGTGTGGAAGACGCGTATCTCGCACTCAGCAAACTAACGAAGACCTATCCGAACCAGTCCCGCTCGGCCGTGCACGACGTCGACATCGACGTCGCGCGCGGTGAGTTCATCTCACTGCTCGGACCGTCGGGTTGTGGCAAGACCACGACACTGCGCATGATCGCAGGTCTGATCGCCCCCACATCCGGCCACATCCGTGTCGGCGGGACCGACATAACCAACCGCCCTGTTCACAAGCGAGACATGGGCCTGGTGTTCCAGTCCTACGCGTTGTTCCCGCACATGTCGGTAGGAGAGAACGTCGACTTCGGCCTGCAGATGCGCCGGGTCGCCAAAAGCGAACGCCGGCGTCGAGTCGCCGACGCCCTCGACATGGTTCACCTGGCGCACCTCGCGAACCGCCGGGTGAGCCAGCTCTCCGGCGGCCAGGCGCAGCGCATCGCCCTGGCGCGGGCGTTGGTCATCGAGCCGACCGTGCTGCTGCTGGACGAGCCGCTGAGCAACCTCGACGCGAAGCTGCGTGAGGAGCTTCGCGTCGAGATCCGGCGGATCCAGCAGGAGACCGGGATCACCACGGTGTTCGTCACCCACGACCAGGACGAGGCGCTGGCGATGTCCGACCGGCTCGTGGTGATGTCCGAAGGCCGCGTCGAGCAGGTGGGCGAGCCGTGGGCCGTGTACGAGACCCCGGAGAACCAGTTCGTCGCGGACTTCATCGGCCGGACCAACATGTTCGACGGTCGGGTGGCCGGTCAGAGCGACGGCGTGCTGCGGCTGGAGGTCGACGGGCTCGGGACCGTGTCCGTACGCGCCGCGCGAACCGACGGGGCGACCGCGACGGTGATGGTCCGGCCGCACCGGGTGCGGATCGATCCCGCCGAGCAGACGGCGAACGAGTTGAAGGGGCGCGTCGTGCAGTCGAGCTATCTCGGCGACGTCGAGTCCGTCGTGATCGACGTCAACGGCACCCGCGTCACGGCGGAACGGACCCACAGCGGCCGGCCGCTGACGGCCGGCGCCACGGTCGCTCTCGGATGGGGTGACGCGGATGCCTACGTCATCCCGCAGTAGCGAAGGCGGCACGCGCAGGGCGGCGGCGGCCGCCCTGCTCACTCCCGGGCTGCTGGCGCTCGGAGTCAGCTTCGTCGTGCCGCTGGTGTGGCTGGCCCGCATGTCCCTCAACCGGACCGTCGGGCCGGCCGAGCTCCAGCCGGACGTGAGCCTGAGCTCCTACGTCGACGTGCTGACCGACGGTTTCATGTGGGAGGTCGCCTGGCACACGTTGTGGCTCGGCGTCCTGGTCACCGTTCTGGCGGTCGCGGTGTCGTACCCCATCGCGCTCTTCCTCGCGCGGACCCGCTCCCGCCTGCGCGGGCTGCTGATGGCGCTGGCCATCGCGCCGCTGCTGACGTCGTCGGTCGTACGCACCTTCGGCTGGCTGATCCTGCTCTCCGACGACGGCATCGTGAACTCCGCGTTGAGCAAACTAGGGATCATCGGCGAGCCGCTCACGCTCACCAACAACGTCACCGGCGTGGTCATCGCGCTCGTCGAGATCATGATGCCGTACGCCATCCTCGCGATGATCGCCGGATTCGGCCGGGTCTCCAAGGACTTGGAGGACGCGGCCGGATCGCTGGGCGCCGGGCGGCTGCGGTGCTTCGTCCGGATCACGTTCCCGCTGAGCCTGCCGGGCGTGCTCACCGGGGGGCTGATGGTGTTCGTGCTGACCGTCTCCGCGTTCATCACGCCGCGGCTCATGGGTGGCGGCCGGGTATTCGTGATCGCCACCGAGATCTACGACCAGGCGACGACGACGCTGGACTGGCCGCGCGCGTCGGCCCTGTCCGTGCTCCTGTTGCTCCTCTTCGGAGTCTTCCTGGTCCTCTATCAGCGCCTCTTCCGCATGGTTGAAGGAAGGTGAGCGGAATGCGATCTCTCTCCGAGCTGATCTACCGGACCCTTGCCGGGATCGTGGTTGTCTGCAGCTATCTGTTCCTGCTGGCGCCGCTCCTCGTGGTCTTCGTCCTCTCCTTCGGCGCCAGCCCCAACCTGGAGTTCCCGCCCAAGGACTGGACCCTGCGGTGGTACGCCGACCTGGCCGCCAACGGTGAGTTCCTCGAGGGCCTGCGGGTGTCGCTGCTGCTCGGCCTGATCGTGACGGTCGTCTCGCTGGTCGCCGGCGTCACCGCCGCCCTCGCGCTCACGCGGCACCGCTTTCGTGGACGGGACGCGGTGATCGGCCTGTTCACCTCGCCCTTGCTGCTCCCGAGCGTCGTGCTGGGCCTGGCCCTGCTGCTCGTGCTCGGGCAGGTGGGGTTCGTCGGCACGTATCCGGGTCTGGTCGTCGCGCACCTCGGCCTGACCATTCCGTACGTCGTCCGCACCGTGATGATGAGTCTCGAGGCGGTCGACCCCTCCTGCGAGCAGGCGGCGCGGACCCTGGGGGCCGGCCCCGTCACGACGTTCCGCCGGATCACCCTGCCGCTGATCACGCCCGGCCTGGTCGCGGGCGCGGCGCTGTCGTTCATCATCTCCTTCGACGAGGCCGTGGTGTCGCTCTTCGTGGTCGGCACCGGTACCACCACCCTGCCGGTGGTGGTGTTCCGCTACGTCTCCAACAACACCGATCCGCAGGTCGCCGCGCTGTCGGTGGTCCTCATCGTGTTCTCCCTCGCGGCCGTCGCCCTGATCGAGCGGGCACTCGGCCTTAAGCGCGTCCTGAGTAAGGGCTGATCGGTATGACGCAGATCATGACCGCGACCGGAGCCGTCGAGGGCGCGCGGCTCGGTGCCACCCTCATGCACGAACACGTCTTCATCAACCTGCTGCGTGAGTACCGCGGCACCGGGCTGATCCAGGATCTCCCGCTGATGAGGTCGGAGCTCGATCGCTACCAGGAAGCGGGCGGCGTGACCCTGGTCGACGTGACGTCCGCGGAGCTGACCTGGGGCGCGAGCCCCGACCCGGGCGGCGTGTACGGCGCCCGGCCGCCGGCCTCGGCCGAGCACACGAGGGCGCCGGACAACGTCGCCGCGTTGCACGAGCTGTCCGTCGCGACCGGCGTGCGCATCGTCCTGGGAACCGGCCACTACCGCGATCCCTACCTGGGCGACGACTTCGACCGCAAGAGCGTGGACGCGATCTCCGAGTTGCTGGTCCGCGACCTGGTCGAGGGGTTCGCCGGAACGCGGATCAGGGCCGGACTCATCGGCGAGGTCGGCTCGGACCAGTGGTTCATCTCGGCCAGGGAGGAGCGCAACCTGCGCGCCTCGGCCCGCGCGTCCCGCCGCACCAACGCGGTGGTCAGCACGCACGCGGCGCGCTGGCCGGTGGGCCGCCGGCAGCTCGACCTGCTGCTGGAGGAGGGGGTGTCGCCGGGCCGGGTCATCATCGGCCATTGCGACACGGTGAACATCCCCGAATATCACCTCGACCTCGCGCGAAGCGGATGCTACGTCCAGTTCGACACGATCCGCCCCGGGGCGGAATTCGCGTTGAACACCCGCGTCTCGCACATCGTCTCGCTGATCCGCGCCGGCTTCATCGACAGCATCCTGCTGAGCCATGACGTGTGCGGCAGGGACCATTTGCACGCGTACGGCGGCGGCGGGTTCGACTATATTTCCCGGCATTTCGCGAAGCGGTTGGCGCAGGCCGGAGTGGACGCCGGAGAACTGGACCACATTCTCATCGAGAATCCACGGCGGGCGCTGTCGGGGGAAGCCGGGTGACGGCGCCCGGCGACCGCGGGCCGGATCAGCTGACCGTGCGATATTCCGATCTGGACGTCGCCGGGCATGTCAACAACGTCGCCTGGCTCAGGTTCGTCCACGTCGGGGTGTCCCGCGCGGTCGCCGCATGGCGGCCGCCAGGAGGATCGGACCGGGCCGGGGACGGATCCAGTGCGGTCGCGTGGCGATGGGTGGACATCCGCTACCGCCGTGCGGTCCAGGCGGTGGGAACCCCGATCACGGTCCGCGCCATCCCCGTCGAACGGCCGGAGGGCCTGCTCATCACCTGTGAGGTGGGCGCGGCCGGACCTGACGGCCGGATGACGGAGTGTGTGACGGCGGACGTGTTCCTCGGCCCGCCCGCGCCGACCGCGCTCGAACGCGACACGCCCCACGCATGCCACGCGTCCGGGACGGAGCCGCCCGCGCGGACCGGCCGATGGCCGTGGTCGCTGGTCGTCCCGGTACGCGCCGGCGACCGGGCGGGCGGCGGATCCCTTTCGCCCGTCGCGGCGGCGGACCTGCTGCAGGAGGCGAGGCACGACGCGTCGTCCGGCTGGCGGCACAACATCCGAGGTCGCCTGGTCGTGGCCCGGACCACGTTCTGCCTGGGACAGGCGGCGGCCGGGCAGGAGATCCTGCTCCACTCCCGGTGCTCCCGCGTGGGCCGGGCCTCGGTCGAGCTGACCTCGCGCGGCGTCGACCCGGCCGGCGGCGCGGTCGTGATCCGGTCGACCACGAGGATCGCCCGGCTGCTGACCGACGCCGACCAGGAGGCCGCCCCGTGGTCGGACGCCGAGCGCGCGCTTCTTCAGGACATGGGAATGAGCACCCGCCCGGGAGGAGCCGGAACCGTGCCTCCAAATGGCCACGACCCGTCCGGCGGTTGTGGACAGTTGGATATATGACCGAACAACTCCGGCTCATAAAGTGACGAAAGTCGGCGGACGACCCCGACCCCGAGCGTGAATTTCTTATGGAGAATCAGGGAAACCGGATGTACCGACTGGGAATCGACACTGGCGGCACGCATACAGACCTCGTATTGCTGGATGAAGAGACCGGAAATATTTGGGTCGAAAAAGTTCCTTCGACCCCCCGGCGAATAGTCGACGCCGTACTGTCCGGAGCCGCGCGAATCCTCGACAAGGCGGGCGCCGCGCCCGGAGACGTGCACACGGTCGTCTACGGGACGACCGTCGCGGTGAACATGATCCTTCAAGGAGAGCGCATCTCAGCGGGACTGATCACGACCGCCGGATTCGGCGACGTCCTGGAGGTCGGGAACTCCTACCGGAGCGGCAACATCTACGACGTCCAGTGGGAGCCCAGCCGGCCGGTCATCGAACGCCGCCACTGCTTCGAGGTGCGCCAGCGCCACGACTTCCGCGGACACGAGCTGGAACCGCTCGACGAGGAGCAGGTGCGCGGCATCGCCGCGGCCGTCAAGGAACTGGGCCTGGAAAGCGTCGCCATCTGCCTGCTGCACAGCTACACCCAGCCGGCCCACGAGGTGCGGGTGGCCCAGATCCTGGCCGAGGAGGCGCCGGACATCCCGCTGTCGCTCTCCTCGGTCGTGAGCCCGCGCATCTCCGAGTACGACCGCGCGAGCACGACCGCGCTCGACGCCTACGTCAAGCCGAAGCTGAGCGCGCACTTCGTCGACTTCGCCGAGCAGACCGAAGCCGCCGGCTTCGGAGCCACGCTGCTGACCATGCAGGGGAGCGGCGGCACGTTCAGTCTCCGGCAGGCCGCGGAGAAGCCGATCCGGGTCGCCAACTCGGGGCCGGTGGCCGGAGCCATCGCGGGCTCCCACTTCGCGGCCGAGGTCGGATGCGCCAACGTCATCACGTACGACATGGGCGGCACCAGCACCGACCTGGCGGTGGCGATCGGCGGGGACCCCATCGTCGTGCCGCGCGACGAGCTGCTCGGCCACCCGATCCAGATGTCGAGCATCGAGATCACCCCCATCGGGTCCGGCGGGGGATCGATCGTCTGGATCGACGAGGGCGGCGCGCTGCGGGTCGGACCGGACAGCGCGGGCGCCAGCCCGGGGCCGGTCTGCTACGGCGCCGGAGGGACGCGGCCGACCCTGACCGACGCGGCCGTGGTCACCGGGCGGCTCAACCCCGACTACTACCTCGGGGGGCGCCAGCGGCTCGACCGGCAGGCCGCGCACGACGCGCTCGCGCTGTCCAGGAACGACACCGACGACTGGGACCCCGAGCGCTGGGCCGCCGGGGCGATCGCCATCGCCGCGGCCGACAGCGTCCGCGCGATCCGGCGGGTGTCCATCGCCCGCGGGCTTGACCCGCGTGATTTCGCGATCGTCGGCTTCGGCGGAGCGGGCGGCCTGATCGTCAGCGACGCGGCCCGCGAGCTCGGCATCCCCACCGTGGTCATCCCGCCGAACCCCGGCAACGTCTCGGCGATGGGCCTGCTGCTCGCCGACCAGAGCTGCGACGCGGTCGCCTCGCGGCTCTGCCCGCTGGACGAGGTCGAGGTCGGCGCGCTGAACGAATGGTTCGACCAGCTCGAGGCCGACGCGGCCAAGGAACTCCTGTCCGAAGGCATCCCGATCGACCGGATCACCGTCGCGCGGACCGCGGAGATGCGGTACCGGGGCCAGAGCTTCGAACTCGTCGTGCCCTTCGAGAAGGGGCACGGCGACCAGGCGCTCGACCACCTGGCCGCGTCCTTCCACGCGCTGCACGAGCAGCGCTACGGCCACGCCTCCCCGAAGGACCCGGTGCAGCTGGTGAGCCTGCGGGTGTCCGCGGTCGCCGCGACGGCCAAGCCCGCCTTCCCGCGTCTGCCGGACGCCACCACCTCCCGCGCCGACGAGGCGCTCAAGGAACGACGCCAGGTCGTGTTCGGCGAGCGGGTGGACACCCCCGTCTACGACCGTGCGCTGTTGCGGCCGGGCCATGTCATCGAGGGGCCCGCGATCATCGAGGAGCCGGGCAGCACCACCGTGATGTGGCCCGACCAGAAGCTCTCCGTGAGCCCGATCGGCACGCTCGTGCTCACCGCGCGCTGAGCGCCTCCCTCCGAACGAGACCCGAGACAGGAAAGAGAAGTTCGTGAACTCAGCGGATACGCGAGACGTCGCCGAAGGCCGCGGCCTGGACGTGGTGACCGTGGAGGTCATCCGGAGCGCGCTGGAGTCTCTCGCGGAGCAGATGACCGAGACGATGACGCGGACGAGCTACTCCCTGCTGCTGAAGGAGGGGAAGGACTGCTCGTCGTCGATCTTCGACGCGAGTGGCCGGCTGGTCGCCGAAGGGGCCAACGTGCCGGTGCATCTCAACGCGCTCGGCCCCTGCCTCAAGGGCATGCTGAAGCACCATTTCCCGCCGGAGACGCTCGTCCCCGGCGACGTCATCCTCACCAACGATCCGTACGTGGACGGCAGCGTCGGCGCCCACCACACGGCCGACTTCATCGTCTACGAGCCGGTCTTCTGGGACGGCGAGCTGGTCGGCTTCTCCACGATCTTCGCGCACCTGGCGGGGGCCGGCGGTCTGGACCCGAACGACTGGCACACGAGCATCTTCGAGGAGGGCCTGCGGATCCCGCCGGTCAAGCTGTACTCCGGCGGCGTCCTGGACGAGGACCTGCTCAAGCTGATCCTGACGAACACCAGCGTGCCCTACGCGCAGCGCGGTGATCTGCTGGCCCAGGTGTCCGGGGCGCACGTGGGCGCCGACGGCTTCCGCCGCCTGCTGGACCGGTACGGCCGCGACGTCGTCCTGCGGGCGGTCGACGCGCAGATCCAGTACGCCGAACGGCGCACCGCGGAGTACGTCCGGCGGATCCCGGACGGCGTCTACCGGGCGGAGAAGCTGCTGCTCGAAGACGGCAGCATGGGCGGTCCGGTCCGGCTGCGGCTCGCCATGAAGGTCACCGGCGACCGGATCACCTTCGACTTCACCGGCTCCGACGAGCAGATCGCCGGGCCGATCAACTGCCCGAAGTCGGCGACCATCTCGGCCTGCCTGTTCGGATTGCTGGCGATGATGCCGCCGGACATCCCGAAGAACCAGGGACCGGCCAACCTGGTGACGATCGACGCGCCCGAGGGGTCCATCGTGAACCCGACCCCGCCCGCGGCCGTCTACCAGCGGATGGCGGTGACGCACCAGATCGTGGACATGATCTTCGAGGCCATGGCCGAGGTGCTGCCGGACGCGGTGGTGGCCAACTCGTGCGGTCTCATCTACGGTCGCGGGTCCGCGGTGAACACCACCACCCATCCGGACGGCGGCGACATCTCGGCCCGCCAGGAGTGGCGGATGGGCACCGGCCCCAGCACCGGCGGCCTCGGCGCCCGGGCGAGCCGGGACGGCCTGAGCGCGATGCCGGGATGGATCACCAACGTGGCCAGCCCCTCCATCGAGAGCTCCGAGTGGGAAGCGCCCGTGCTGTACCGGTCGAAGGCCTTGTACACCGACTCCGGCGGGGCCGGCCGATGGCGCGGCGGCCTCGGCCTGAGACTGAGCTGGCAGGTGAAGGGCGAGGCCGCGCGGTTCTCGCACACGTCGCAGTACTCCGCCATCCCGCCGAAGGGCCTGTTCGGCGGGCACAGCGGCGCACCGAGCCGATGGATCGTTAACGAAGGCGGGGAGTCCGAGCAGGTGCTGCGGTACCAGACCGGCCCGACGATGAGCCTCGACCGCGACGACACCGTCACCCTGTACACGCCCGGCGGTGGCGGGTACGGCGACCCGCTGGACCGGGATCCGGCCCGGGTGCGGGTCGACGTGCTCGACCGCAAGGTGAGCGTCGAGGCCGCGCGGGACCGCTACGGCGTCGTGTTCACCGACGCCGGCGAGGTCGACGAACCGGCGACCGCCGAGCGGCGGGCCGCCCTCCGTGCGGCGCGGAGCCGAGCATGACGGCCGTGCGCGCGGACACGGGAGGAACGGCGCCGGGGCCGACGGTCGTCGTCGGCGGCGGCGTGGTCGGACTCTGCGTCGCGTGGGAACTCGCCCGGCGAGGTCACCAGGTCGTCGTCCTCGAACGGGACCGCGTCGGCAGCGGAGCGTCCCGCGGGAACGCGGGGGAGATCTGCTCGTCGATCGTCGGTCCGCTGTCGCAGCCCGGCATCGTCGGCACCACGCTGAAGAACATGTACCGCAAGGACAGCGCCCTCTACGTTCACCCGGCCGCGGCGCTGACCATGGGGACGTTCCTCCTGCGGATGGCGCGGAACGCCACCGCCGAGCGCTTCCGCGCCGGGGTGCGTGCGCTGGCCATGCTGGGAGCCGACACGGACGAGCGGTTCGCCGCACTGTCGGACGGCGGGGTCGGCGTCGAGGTCACCAAGGGGGAATACCTGTACCTCTTCCCCTCGCGAGAGCGGGCCGAGCGGAAGCGGGCGTTCCTGCGCGAGCACTATCCGGTCGACCGCGACCTCGGCGAGATCCTGGACGGGCCGGAACTCCGGGCCCTGGAGCCGTGCCTGGGCGAGCGGGCGAGGTCCGGGTTCGTGCTCTCCGGCCAGGCGCGGGTCGACCCCGGCGCGTTCGTGGACGCGCTCGCCGACGCCCTGCGCGCCGGCGGGGTCGTGATCCATGAGGGCGCCCGGGTGACGCGCGTCGTGTCGTCGGGACGCGAGGTACGCGTCGAGTCGACGGTCGACACCTTCGCCGCGGGGCACGTGGTCATCGCGGCCGGCGCCGGTTCGGCCGAGCTGACCGGAGATCTGGGGTTCGATCTCCCCATCCGTCCGGGCAAGGGATACAGCTTCGGCATCGCGCCCGCGGCCCCGCTGACCCGGGTGCTGAAGCTGGAGGAGGCCCACGTCGGCGCCGTCCCCTTGGGCGCGGGCGTGCGCATCGCGGGGACGATGGAGTTCGACGCCCGGGACGACAGGTTCAACCGCGGCCGGATCCGGGAGGTCGTCAACGCGGCGGCGCCGTACTTCACCGGCGTCGAGTGGTCGCGGCGCACGGCCGAATGGATGGGGCCGCGCCCGATGACCCCGGACGGGCTCCCGTTCATCGGGGCCGCGCCCGGCCGGTCACGGATCTTCCTGGCGACCGGTCACAACATGCTCGGCGTGATGATGGCCCCCTCGACCGCCCACCTGCTGGCGCGGCTCGTCGACGGCCGGGACGTCCCGGAACTGCGGCCATTCGACCCGGCCCGCGCCGCGCGGCGCCGCGCGGCGCGTCCGGTCAGCCCGGCGGCGTCGCGACGGAGGGGGGCGTAGATGCCGGAGGCGGTCATTGTCGCGGCGGTGCGATCACCCATCGGCCGCGCGGTGAAGGGCTCGCTGGCGTCGATGCGGCCGGACGACCTGGTCGCCCAGGTCATCCGGCACGGCCTCGAACTGGTGCCGGAGGTCGCTCCGTCGGACGTCGAGGACCTGCTGCTGGGCTGCGCGCAGCCCGCGGGGGAGTCGGGCTTCAACATGGCCCGCATCGTGGCGATCCAGTTGGGGTTGGACGGGCTCCCGGGAACCACCGTCAACAGGTACTGCGGCTCGTCGATGCAGACCACCCGCATGGCCTTCCACGCGATCAAGGCCGGTGAGGGCGAGGCGTATATCTCGGCCGGCGTCGAGACGGTCTCCCGGTTCGCCCGGGGAACGGCCGACGGGTGGCCCGACACGAGGAACGCGGTCTTCGCCGTGCCGGGTGAGCGCACCGCACGGCGCGTCGACGACCGGGTCCGCGGGTGGGACGACCCGCGGGACCTCGGGCTGCTGCCCGACGCGCACATCCCGATGGGCCAGACCGCCGAGAACGTGGCCTGGCTGAAGGGGATCGAGCGGGAGGACATGGACCGGTTCGCCGAACGCTCCCAGCACCGCGCGGAGCAGGCGGCCGACACCGGATTCTGGGCGCGGGAGATCTGCCCGGTACGCCTGCCGGACGGGCGGCTGGTCGCCGTCGACGACGGGCCGCGGCGCGGCGTCACGTACGAGGCGGTCTCGGGGCTGCCGCCGGTGTTCCGGCCGGACGGCCGGGTCACCGCCGGCAACAGCTGCCCGTTGAACGACGGCGCGGCGATGCTTGTCGTGATGAGCGACGCCAAGGCCCGCGGGCTGGGACTCACGCCGCGGGCGCGCATCGTGGCGACCGCCGTCAGCGCGTTGTCGCCCGAGATCATGGGCCTCGGTCCGGTCGAGGCGACACGCACCGTGCTCCGCCGAGCCGGGATGACGATGGCCGACATCGATCAGGTCGAGATCAACGAGGCGTTCGCGGCGCAGGTGCTGGCCTGCCAGCGGGACCTGGAGATCCCCGACGACCGGTTGAACGTGAACGGGGGAGCCATCGCCATGGGGCACCCGTTCGGCATGAGCGGCGCACGATTGACGGCGACGCTCCTGAATTCGCTGGAGTTCCACGATGGCCAGGTCGGGCTGCAGACGATGTGCACGGCCGGCGGGCAGGGCATGGCCATGATCGTGGAGCGGCTCGGGTAGCGGCGGCGGCCTGATCGGCGCGTGAATCCGCACCATGCTGCGGCCCCCACGGAACCGATCAGGCCGCCCGACCGGCGGAGCGGCCTTCGCGCCGCGCTGGCATAGATTGCTGTCCTGTTTTTCACGCGGACCGGACTCCCGGAGCGACAGGAGCGAAACCTTGCCACCAACCGGCACCACGATCCGGATCCGAGTCCGGATGAGCGCTCGCCCCACCGACGAGCCGCACCGCGTCTCCAGCCAGCTTGAGCTGCTGTTCGACCTCACCTTCGTGGTCGCGGTCGCCGGCGTCACCGCCCAGTTCGCGCACGCCATCGCCGGCGGTCATGGCCTCACCGGACTGGTCCCCTTCCTCCAGGTGTTCTTCGCGATCTGGTGGGCGTGGATGAACTTCACGTGGTTCGCCTCGTCCTACGACACCGACGATGTCGCCTACCGGCTGCTGACCATGGTGCAGATGGCCGGCGTGCTGGTCCTGGCCGCCGGTGTGCCCGCCGCGGCCCGTCACTCCGACTACGGTGTCGTCACGCTGGGCTACCTCATCATGAGGATGGCGCTGGTGGTCCAGTGGCTGCGGGCCGGTCTGGAAGATCCGGAGAGCCGCCGCACCGCGCTGCGGTACGCCGCGGGCATCAGCTTCGTGCAGGTGGGATGGGTGCTTCGCCTCGTCCTGCAGGACACGGGTGTCCTGCACACGTCCTTCGGGCTGCCGTCCTTCGTCTGCCTGGTCGTCCTGGAACTGGCGGTGCCACGGTGGGCGGAACGGGTCAGGCGTACGAACTGGCATCCGCACCACATCGCCGAACGCTACGGCCTGTTCACGATCATTCTGCTCGGCGAGAGTGTCCTGGCCGCGAGCAGGGGAGTCGCGGGAGCGCTCGAAACGGGCCGGATCAGCGGTCCTTTCGTCGTCATCGCCGTCTCCGGCCTCGTCCTGCTGTTCGCTCTTTGGTGGGCCTACTTCCTCGTGGAGGCCGGGGAAGGTCTCGGTGACCGCCGTCATCGGTCGTTCCTGTGGGGATACGGCCACTACGGCATCTTCGCGGCCTTGGCGGCCTTGGGCGCCGGGCTCGAAGTGGCGGTGGAGCAGAGCGGGCACGAGGTGCACGTACCGTCGTTGGCACTCGGCTACGCGGTCGCCATCCCGGTCGGTGTGTTCCTCGCCCTGCTGTGGGCGCTGAACGCGCTTGTCGTCGCAGAGCCGATCGCCCATCCCGTCGCGGTCCTGGCCTGCGTCATCGTCATCTTGTCCTTGCCACTCGCGACACCCTCGATCGGTGTGGCCGCCGTGGTCGCGGCGATCGCGGCTGTCTGTGTGCTGCTGGTCGCCGTCACGATCGCGACCGGTGCGGTCCGGGGCCCGCGTGAGAGGGCGTCGTTATAGCGGTTGACCACGCGGCCGGGCCGATCACCCGACGGCCGCGGGGACACACTCCACGTACCCGCGTTCGCCCGGCACCCTGTCACTGCGGCGGATCCTGTGAGAGGGCGTCGCGGAGTTGCGCCCTGGCGCGGATACCGAGCTTGGGGAAGATCTTGTGCAGGTGGTAGCCGACGGTCCGGGGCGACAGGTAGAGCCGGGCCGCGATGTCGCGGTTGGTCAGGCCCTGAGCGGCCAGTTCGGCGATCTGCTGCTCCTGCGCGGTGAGCTCGCCGGCCGGGCTCGCCGCTGCAGCCGGGGCTCCCGCCGCCCGCAGTTCCGCGGCTGCGCGATCGATCCAGGGCCGGGCATCGAGCCGCTGGAAGCACTCCAACGCCGCGCTGAGGTGCGTGCGTGCCTCGGTACTGCGGCGCCGTCGGCGCAGCCACTCGCCGAAGTCGAGTTGCGTGAGTGCCTTCTCGAAAGGCCAGCAGTCGACGGCGGAGTCGGCGAGGGCGGCGTGGAAATGGTCCGCGGCGTCCTGGGTATCGCTCAGCAGGGCCGCGGCCCGATGGAGGACGGCGGCCAGCCGGGGGGACCTGTCGGGTCCCAGGCCGCGCTCGACGGCGTCGACCACAGTGCGCGCGTCGTCCGTCCGCCCGGCGCGGACCGCGGCGGCGGCCAGGTCACCCAGGTAGTAGACCGAGGCGTGGTAGTGGACGGGAGCGGGACAGAAGTCGCGGGTGAAGGTCGCGCGCAGCTGCTCGTAGGCCTCGGCGTGCTCTCCGGCGACGAATGCGGCCATGCCCACCGCGTGACGGTGCCGGACCTGAAGGCTCAGGGATCTGCGCAGGTCCACGCCGCGCACGGCTTCCAATGCCCGCGTTCGCGCGGCCGTATGGTCGCCCCGCAGAGCGCACAGCGTGGCCTGGAGGATGCGGGAGCCCACGGTGGCGTTGTCGGCTCCGGCTTCCGTGGCCATCCAGAACGCCTCCTCCGCCGCGGACTGGGCCGCCGTCCATGAACCGCTCTCGAACAAGGCGAGGGCGAGTGCCTGAGCGATTGTCGCGTTGGCGCCCGCGCTGCCGGCGCGCCGTATGGCGTCCATGGTCTGCTCGAGGATGCGAACGGCCTGCTCGGTCTCGTCCAGGATCCAGGCCGTGCCGCCGAGCGCCGTCAGGTTCCCCAGCGACTCCTGCGACATGGCGGCCAGCCCCTTCTCCAGAAGCCCCACCAGCCTCGTCCTTCGGTGGTGCGGATCGATGACCGCCTCGGACCAGGCGGAGGCGGCCGGATCGCGGGCTTCGCCGATCAGAGCGCGGATCCGGCGCAGTTCCGCCCGGTAGAACGGTGCCCCGGAGTTGTAGACGGACGTCGCGGCGGTAGCCAGGGTGCCGAGCGCCAGGTCCGGAGCCGAGGCGGCGGTGGCTTCGGCCACGCCGAGCAGCAGCGCCAGCGCTTCCTCGTGGCGGAGCGTGACCCCCAGGGCCCACCCGGCCAGGAGGGAGGCTTCGGCGCGCAGCCGCGGATCCTCGGTCAGGTCGCCGACGCGCCCGCTGATCTCGCCGACCCACTGCGGGTGGCCGGCGAACATGGCCGCCTGTGCGGCCGACAGCAGGCGCCGGGCGCGCAGCTCCGATGCCGGAGTCAGTTCCGCGGCGCGCTCCAGCGCTGCCGCGGCAGCCGCGTACCCGCCCCGGGCACGGGCGCGGTCGGCGCTCTCCGCCAAGGCGCCGGCGACCTCGGCGTCCTGACCCGTCGCCGCGGCGGCCAGGTGCCAGGCGCGGCGGTCCGGTTCCCCGGAAAGGGCGGAAGCCAGAGACAGGTGGGCCTGCCGACGCTCAGCGAAGGAAGCCGCCTGGTAGACCGCCGAGCGGACCAGCGGATGGCGGAACAGCACCTGGCCGTCCTCGACCCGAACCAGGCCGAGGCCCTCCGCGGGTGCCAGCGCCTGGACGACGTCCAACGACGGGACGGCGCGTAGGAGATCGGCCGGTTGCCCCGTTCCCGCGGCGGCGACCAGGAGCAGCGCCGCACGCGTGGGCGCGGGCAGGCCGGGGAGGTCGGCGGCGAAGAGGTTCTCCAGTCGCGCGGTGAGCGGAAGGGCGGCACCGCCGTCCTGACCCGTGCCGGTCCGGCCTCGGGCGATGGCTCGGGACAGCTCGATCAGGGCCAGCGGGTTGCCGGCAGCCTGCTGGAGGATCTGCGTACGGGCCCGGCCGCGAGGTGGGTTCGGCTGGGCATCCAGGAGCAACCCCGCCTCTGCCCGGGCCAGTGGCCCGACGGCCACGTGCGGGAAGTCCCGGTCGAAGCGAGCCGGCACGGCCTCCTCACGCGCGGCGAGCAGCATCACCACGGGCTTGCCCTCCAGACGCCGGGCGAGGAAGCCCAGCACGTCCACCGAGCCGAGGTCGAGCCATTGAGCGTCGTCGACCAGCAGGAGCAGCGGTCGGCGTGCGGCGGCGTCGCTGATGAGGGTGAGCACGCTCACGCACAAGGACAGCTGGTCGAGGGGCATGTCGTCCTGCGCCGCCATCCCGAAGGCGCGGTCGAGGGCCTTCCGCAGGTTGACCGGCAGCGTGTCACCGGGAAGCAGCGGGTGCAGGAGCTGGTGGATGCCCGAGAGCCCCAGCCCGGCTTCAGCCTCGCTTCCGCGCACGCGCAGGGTCCGCAGGCCGCGGGCCAGGCCCTGCCCGGCCGTCCGGTCGACCAGGGTGCTCTTGCCCGCTCCCGCCTCTCCGGTCAGCACCAGCACCTGCGGGCCGCTGCCGTCCACCGCCCCGAGCAGGCTCTCGATGTGGGACAGCTCGGCGGCTCTGCCCAGGATGCCCGGATCGGCGGGGTGCATCTCGGTCGTTCTCCTCAAGCCGGCGATCAGGACGCTGGGGCCCCTGTCAGCCGCCGCACGGCCTGCCACCGGTGGCCCGACCGGAACGGCGCACGACCGGTCATATGACAGAAGCGTCGCGACCTTGTCTCCCCGATTATGGCCTGGCCAGGGAAGCCGGCCCACAACCATGATCGAGAGTAGGCGCATGACGGTCCGCCCACCCCAGGAAGCGGCCAGTCGTACGGCGAACGGTGGCGGCATGCCAACCGTCATCGGCTCCGTCGAGGAGAGACACCGGCCGCCAACCGCCTCCGCGAGTCCGCGAGCCCGGGTGCTGACCACCCGCTCGGTTCCGCCGCACGAGAGCCTGGACTTCTGGCACGACGCCGTGCTCGCGTCCCTGGTCGGGATGGACATCGCCACTGAAGGCAGCACCTATGACGCGGCCATGCGCACCGACCGCCTCGGGGACCTTCAGATCACCACGGTGGAATGCGACCCGGGCCGCGTCCACCGGGCGCCGCGCTTCATCGCCCGCGGCGACGGGCGGCACGTCTTCGTGGCCCTCCAGAGCACCGGTCGGGCCCAGGTCGAACAGGACGGCCGCACCACCGAGTTGCGGGCCGGAGACATCGGGTTCTTCGAGACCGTCCGGCCCTTCCGCACCACCTTCCCGGAACGCTTCCGACTGAAGATCTTCGCGGTTCCGCGCGGCCTGCTCGCGCGGTCGGAGGCCGACCTGCGACAGCTCACCGCGCGGGCAGTGCGCCCGATCGGCGGTCTCCCCGCCCTGCTCGCGCCCCTGCTGGAGCGGCTGGCGGACACCTCCGAGACGTACGCGACGCCGACGGCCGAGCGACTGGCCGCGTCCGTCATCGACCTGGTGGCGGCCACCGCGGCAGCCGAATTGGACGAGGACCCGGCCGAACTGCCGGGCGCCGGCGATGTCCTGCTGCTGAGGATCAAGACCTTCGTTCGCTGGCATCTGTCGGACCCCGGCCTGACCCCCCAGGTCATCGCCGACGTCCACGGTGTCTCCGTCCGTTATCTGCACCGGCTGTTCGAGGCCGAGGAGACCACCCTGTTCCGGTGGATCCGCGAGCTGCGCCTGCGGGAATGCCGAAGGGAACTCGCCGCACAGGCACCGGGGTCCGTCAGCCTGGGCCAGGTCGCGCGGCGCTGGGGTTTCACCAGTCCCGCCCGGTTCAGCAAGGCCTTCCGCGGCTCCTTCGGTCTGTCGCCCACGGAGTGGCTCGCCCGAGAGCGGGCGAGCCGCACGGCGGACGCGCCGTGCTGACAGGGGCGCTGACCTCCCCCGGTCGGGGGATGTTCTTCTCCACCCGGGACCTCGCTCCCGGCGACCGTGTCGCCGCTTGGGAACGCACGCTCTCGCAGGTTTTCGTGCACCTCGAGGTCGCCGTCGACGGCGACCGCCCGTGGGCGGGCGAGCTTGCCGCCGAACGATGGGGAGCCCTCCAGATCGCCACGGAGGTGTTCGGCCCGGGAACGATCCTGCGTGGTGCCGGTTCGGTGGCCGCCGACCAGCGCACCCACATCCTGGTGCGTCAGCAGCTGGACGGCGACGCGCTGCTGTTGCAGGACGGTCGCATGGCCGAACTCGTGCCTGGTCGTCTGGCGTTCCATGACGCGCGGCGCCCGTTCAGGATCGTGCTGCCGCGGCGGCAGCGGGCCCGGATCCTCATGATGCCCCGGGCGCTGCTGCGCCTGGAGGAAGCGCAGCTGTCCGCCCTCTCGGGCACAGTGGTGGACGAGGCGGGGGAGGGGGCGGTGGCCCTGCTCCTGCCGTCGCTGTGCGGGCTCCTCGAAGAGGTCACCAGGGCCACCCCGGCCCGGCGCGAACAACTCGCTCGCGTCGCCGCGGAGATCCTGGCCACCGTGGCCCTGGAACAGGTCAGCAGGCGGCCCACGTCGGCGCTGTGGGAGCGGATCACGGTGTCCGTCCGGGCCCGGCTGGGAGAACCGGGACTCGCCCCGCAGGACATCGCCGATCAGCACGGCGTCTCCCTGCGCTACCTGCACCGGCTCTTCCAGCTGCACGGCACCACCGTCAACGGCTGGGTACGGATGCGGCGGCTCGAGGCGGCACGCCAGGAACTTGCCCAGTCCGGCCCGGCCCACAGGTCGATCGCCGCGGTGGCCGCTCGCTGGGGGTTCGCCAGCCCCTCCCACTTCAGCCGGACATTTGGCGAAGCGTACGGCATGTCGCCGATGCAATGGCGGTCCGCCGCTGAGGCCGACGCACGCGCACGCTGCTGATCGCGGCGGCATCGCGCTGGTGGCCCCTGGCCGGCCGCGCCGGCCAGGGGCACCATCGATCATCCGGTCATGGCCGCGTGCAACCGAAGGTGGGTCTCCGCCTCCGCGTGCCGGTTGGCCCGCTGGAGGGTACGGCCCAGCAGCAGGTGGGCGTACTCCTCTGTGGGAGCACGCTCGATGACGGCACGCAGTTCCGCCTCGGCCCCACGCAGCTGGGCGGAGTGGTAGTAGGCGCGGGCCAGCAGCAGGCGGGCCGCCACGTTGCCCGGCTCGGCGGCGACCACCGGTGCCAGGATGCGGGCGGCGCCGACGTAGTCCTTGAGTTCGAAGAACATCCGGCCGCGGGCGAACTCCTCGGCCAGGGTCGCGGTCATGGCCGCTCCTCTCCGTCGGTGTGCGGCATCCGCTCGGCGGGGGCGACGCCCAGGCGGCCGGCCTGGTAGTCCTCCATCGCCTGCAGGATCTCGGCGCGTGTGTTCATCACGAAGGGCCCGTAATGCACGACGGGCTCGCGGATCGGCTGCCCGCCGAGCAGCAGCACCTCCAGGTTCGGCTCGGCCTGCGGCTGGCGCGGGTTCGCGGCCAGCGTGAGCGCCCCGCCGGGCCCGAAGAGGGCCAGCTGTCCCTTGTGGATCGGCGCGTGTCCGGCACCCACCGAGCCCTCGCCTGCCAGCACATAGGCCAGCGCGTTGAAGCCGGGGTTCCACGGCACGCTCAGCGTCGCGCCCGGGCTGACGGTGGCGTGCACCATCGCGATCGGCGTGAACGTGATCCCGGGCCCCGGGTGGCCGTCCAGCTCGCCGGCGATCACCCGCAGCAGCGCGCCGCCGTCGGCCGAGGAGAGCAGCGTGGCCTCGCCGCCGCGGATGTCCTGGTAGCGCGGCGGGTGGAACTTGTCCGCCCGCGGCAGGTTGACCCACAGCTGGATCCCGTGGAACAGCCCGCCGGACACCACCAGGTGCTCCGGCGGCTTCTCGATGTGCAGCAGCCCGGAGCCGGCGGTCATCCACTGGGTGTCGCCGTCGGTGATCGTGCCGCCGCCGCCGTTGGAGTCCTGGTGGTCGAAGATCCCGTCGATGATGTAGGTGACGGTCTCGAAGCCGCGGTGCGGGTGCCAGGCCGTGCCCTTGGGCTCGCCGGGCGCGTACTCCACCTCGCCCATCTGGTCCATGTGGATGAACGGGTCCAGGTCGGCGAAGGAGACCCCGGCGAACGCACGCCGTACGGGGAAGCCTTCCCCCTCGAAGTCGCTGGGCGCGGTGGTCACCGACCGGACCGGGCGCTGGACGGTCGCGGCGGGATCGGGCACGACCACGCGGGGCAGCGTCAGTGTGTTGGCGGTGATGGCGGGCATGGCACCCTCCTAACTTGGTTGAATGTTAAACATTCGACTTGCGGAACAGTTCTGGCGTGCGAGAAATTCCACGCGCTGCCGGGCGTGGGGACGACGACGGCGCGCACGTAGGTGAAGGGGCGCAGGGCGTGCTCGAGGACGAGTACGTCCAGCGACCACAATGGACCGTCCCGCCGAGGAAGGCACCTGACACCAGTCCGTTGTGCGCGCAGGGGCCGGCGGTCGTGCGCTGCCAGGCAAGGTGCGATCGCGTCACGCCGTAGTGTGGCGAGACTGCCGTCGCGGATGCCGTCGGGTGGCGCCGAGGGAGTGGATCGCGGTGCCCGGCGGAAGTGGGTGGGTACGACCGCTGTCGGGGTCGACAGCGCCTCGCGGGCTGTCGCGCTCCACCAACCGAACATGGTCGGTCACGTGGTCCGCGGCGCGGGCCGTGCCGTACCGTGCGGTGAGCTGACAAGTCCCGGAGGTGATACATGGCGGAGGCCGTCGACGCAGCGCGTACGGTCATCCTGACCGTGGACGACGACCCGGCGGTGTCCCGCGCCGTCGCCCGTGACCTGCGCCGCCGCTACGGCGAGCGGTACCGCGTGGTCCGCGCCGAGTCCGGTGAGTCGGCGCTGGAGGCTCTGCGCGAGCTGAAATTGCGGGGCAGCCATGTCGCGGTGCTCCTGGCCGACTACCGCATGCCGCGGATGAACGGCGTCGAGTTCCTGGAGCAGGCCCTCGACCTGTTCCCCGGTGCCCGTCGCGTGCTGCTCACCGCCTATGCCGACACCGGCGCCGCGATCGACGCCATCAACGTCGTCGACCTCGACCACTACCTGCTCAAGCCGTGGGCCCCGCCGGAGGAGAAGCTCTATCCGGTGGTGGACGACCTGCTGGAGTCCTGGCAGGTCACCAGCGGCAAGGAGACGCCCACCACCAAAATGGTCGGTCACCGATGGTCGGCGCGCTCCTCGCAGATCCGGGAGTTCCTGGCCCGCAACCAGGTTCCCTACCGCTGGTACTCGTCCGACGAGCCGGAAGGCCGGCGCCTGCTCCACGCCGCGGGCCAGGACGGGCTTCGGCTGCCGCTGGTGGTCGCTCCGGACGGGACCGCGCTGGTGGAGCCAGAGGAGCGTGAACTGGCCGGCCGGGTGGGACTGTCGACGACTCCGGCGGCCGACTTCTACGACCTCGTCATCGTCGGCGGCGGACCGGCCGGCCTGGGCTCAGCCGTGTACGGGGCCTCCGAAGGGCTGCGGACGGTCCTGGTCGAGCGTGAGGCGACCGGCGGCCAGGCAGGTCAGAGCTCGCGCATCGAGAACTACCTCGGCTTCCCGGACGGCGTCTCCGGGGCACAGCTCACCGACCGGGCGCGGCGTCAGGCGACGAAGTTCGGGGCCGAGTTGCTGACGGCGCGCCAGATCACCGCACTGGAGGTGCGGGGCGCGGCACGCACACTCCGGTTCTCGGACGGTTCCGAGGTCTCGGCGCACTGCGTGATCCTGGCGACCGGCGTGTCGTACCGGCAGCTGGATGTGCCGGGCGTCACCGAGTTGACCGGGCGGGGCGTGTACTACGGATCGGCCCTGACCGAGGCTCCCGCGTGCCAGGGGCAGGACGTGTACATCGTCGGCGGGGCGAACTCGGCCGGCCAGGCCGCGATGTTCCTCGCCCGGGGTGCCAAGTCCGTCACCCTGGTGATACGCGGGTCATCGCCGGCCGCCTCGATGTCGTACTACCTTCTCCAGCGGGTCATGGAGTCCCCGGTGATCTCGGTGCGCACCGACACCGTCGTGGAGGCCGTCCACGGTACGGATCACCTGGAGAAGCTGACGCTGCGCAACACGGTGAGCGGCGAGACCGAGACCGTGGAGACCCAGTGGATGTTCGTGTTCATCGGGGCCGCGCCGTTGACCGACTGGCTGGACGGCACGGTGCTCAGGGACTCGCACGGGTTCGTCCTGACCGGCCCCGACCTGTCGCCGGACGGGCGCCCGCCCGCCGGATGGACGCTGGACCGGCCGCCGTACCACCTGGAGACCAGCGTGCCGGGCGTGTTCGCGGCGGGTGACGTGCGGGCCGAGTCCGCCAAGCGGGTCGCCTCCGCGGTCGGCGAAGGGGCCATGGCCGTCATGCTCGTGCACCGCTACCTGGAGCAGTCGTGACCCGGCCCCGGACGCACTGCGACGAGGAAGAGCTGCGGGCTTTGTTCCTGTTCGAGAAGCTCTCCGACAGCCAGCTCGCCCGGCTGTGCCGGGACGGCCGGGCGGAGTGGTTCGACCCGGGCACGGTCTACCGGGAGGGCGACCCGGCCGCGTACCTGTACGTCCTCTTCGAGGGCACGGTGGTGCTCTCACGCCGCGTCGGCGGCGAAGACGTGGACGTCAACCGCACCTCCATGCGCGGCGTGTACGCCGGCGCCTTCCAGGCGTACCTGGGCGACCAGGTGCCACAGGTCTACAACAACTCGATGCGGGTCACCGAGCCCTCCCGGTTCTTCGTCCTGCCCGCGGAGACCTTCGCGGAGATCATGTGGGACTGGTTCCCGATGGCCGTCCATCTGCTGGAGGGGCTGTTCTTCGGGACCAAGAACACCCAGCAGGCGATCGGCCAGCGCGAGCGTCTGCTGGCCCTCGGGTCGCTGACGGCCGGGCTCACGCACGAGCTCAACAACCCGGCCGCCGCCGCGGTGCGGGCCACCGCCGAACTCCGGGAGCGGGTTGCCGGGGTGCGCCACGGGCTCGGCGACATCGCGGCCGACCCGATCCGGCGGGACAGTGTCGACGTGCTGGCCAGGATTCAGGAAGACACCGCCGAACTCGCCGCACGGGCCCCCGCTCTCAGCCCGCTGGAGGCTTCGGACCGGGAGGACGTCCTGACCGACTGGCTGGACGAACACGGCATCGCCGACGGATGGCAGCTCGCGCCGACGTTCGTGCAGGCCGGTCTCGATACCTCCTGGCTGGACCGGATCGCCGCGGCCGTGCCCCCGGACGTGCTCGAGGCGGCCGTGCGCTGGCTGAACTGCACCGTCGAGACCGAGCTCCTCCTCGACGAGATCGAGGACTCGACCACCCGCATCTCCGCCCTGGTCGACGCGGCGAAGCACTACGCGCAACTCGACCGCGCGCCATACCGGCACACCGACGTACACGACCTGCTCGACAGCACGCTGGTCATGCTGTCGCAGAAGATCGGGGCGCGCGTCAGTGTCGTCAAGGACTACGACCGCACGCTGCCCGAGATTCCGGCGTGCCCCGGCGAGCTCAACCAGGTGTGGACCAACCTCGTCGACAACGCGCTCTCCGCCATGGGCGGCACGGACGCCGACGGCACACTGACCGTCCGGACCGCACGGGCCGGCGACCGCCTGCTGGTCGAGATCGGCGACACCGGCCCCGGCGTGCAGCCCGAGATCCGCGACCGCATCTTCGACCCTTTCTTCACGACCAAACCCGTCGGTGAGGGCACCGGCTTGGGCCTGGACATCTCCTGGCGCATCGTCGTCGGCCGGCACGGCGGCGACCTGCGGGTCGAGTCCGTGCCCGGCGACACCCGATTCCAGGTCCGCCTCCCGCTGTCCCCCTCCGACCCGGACACCCCAGAGGAGTCGCAATGAGCCCCGAGCAAGCGATCGACCCCGCCGTTCCGCCGAGCGGCACCGGTTGCGTCGAGTGCGATGCGGCCGGCGGATGGTGGGTGCATCTGCGGCGTTGCGCCCTGTGCGGCCACATCGGCTGCTGCGACGACTCGCCGTCCAAGCACGCCTCGGCGCACGCCAAGGAGACGGGACACCCGGTGATCCGCAGTTTCGAACCGGGTGAGGAGTGGTTCTGGGACTACACCTCCTCGAAGTTCTACAAGTCCGGGCCCGCGTTGGCGCCGCCGGAGAGCCGCCCCGCCGACCAGCCCGTCCCCGGGCCCGCCGGGCGGGTACCCGCCGACTGGGCCGAACGCCTGGGTGGCGGGTGACCGAGCCACCGCGCCCGACTCGCGGTGCCCGGGGGAGGCTCCCGGCGTCGGCGCGAGCGATCACGCGTTGCGGATGCGGGCCGCGTCGTACAGGTCGAGGATCTCGACGGCGCGCTCGCGCATCTCCACCTTGCGGATCTTTCCCGTGACCGTCATGGGGAACGCGTCCACGACATGGATGTAGCGCGGGACCTTGTAGTGGGTGAGCCGCCCCCCGCAGAACTCCTTGACCTGTGCGCCGGTGAGCGGCGAGGTTCCCGGCCGCATGACGATCCAGGCCATGAGCTCCTCACCGTACTTCTCGTCCGGCACGCCGATCACCTGGACGTCGGCGATGTCGGGATGGGTGTAGAGGAACTCCTCGATCTCGCGCGGGTAGATGTTCTCGCCGCCGCGGATCACCATGTCCTTGATCCGGCCCACGATGTTGACGTACCCCTCGGTGTCCATGACGGCCAGATCGCCGGTGTGCATCCAGCGGGCGGTGTCGATCGCCTCGGCCGTGGCGTCCGGCTGCTCCCAATATCCGAGCATGACCGAGTACCCCCGGGTGCACAGCTCCCCGGTCTCGCCGCGCGGCAGCGTCAGCCCCGACACAGGGTCGACGACCTTGACCTCGATGTGCGGCATGGCACGGCCGACCGTCTCGGTACGGCGGGCCAGCCCGTCGTCGCGCCGCGTCATCGTCGACACCGGAGACGTCTCCGTCATGCCGTAGCAGATCGCCACCTCGCTCATGTTCATCTCGGCGACGACGCGCTTCATCACCTCGACCGGGCAGGGCGAACCGGCCATGATCCCGGTACGCAGGCTGGACAGGTCGAAGGCGGCGAAGTCCGGGTGACCGAGCTCGGCGATGAACATGGTGGGCACGCCGTACAGCGAGGTGCAGCGCTCCTGCTCGACGGCGCGCAGCGTGAGCTCGGGGTCGAAGCCGGGCGCGGGAAGCACGATGCACGAGCCGTGCGAGGTGACGCCCAGGTTGCCCATGACCATCCCGAAGCAGTGATACAGCGGGACCGGCAGGCAGACCCGGTCGGCCTCGGTGTAACCGACCAGCTCGCCCACGAAGTAGCCGTTGTTCAGGATGTTGTGGTGCGACAGCGTGGCTCCCTTGGGGAAGCCGGTGGTGCCCGAGGTGTACTGGATGTTGATCGGGTCGTCGAAGGTCAGCGTCGTGGCCCGTTCCCGCAGGGCGGCCGGGTCGCTCCGCCTGCCGCTCTCGACCAGGTCGTCCCATCCGCGCTCGCCGATGAACACGACGTCCGCGAACCCGATCTCGGCGATCATCGCCCGGTAGTCGCTGCTCCGGTACGCGACCGCGCTGACCAGCAGGCGCATGCCGGACTGACGCACCACGTAGGCGAGCTCGTGGCTGCGGTACGCCGGGTTGACGTTGACGAGGATCGCGCCGATCTTCGCGGTGGCGTACTGGACGAGCACCCATTCGGCGCAGTTGGGCGCCCAGATGCCGACCCGGTCGCCCTTGGCGATTCCGCGGGCCATCAGCCCGAGCGCGACCTCGTTCACCGCGGCGTCGAACTCGGCGTACGTCCAGCAGCGCCCGGTCGCCACGTCCACCAGCGCCTCGCGATCACCGAAGCGCGCCACGGTGCGTTCGAGGTTCTCCCCGATCGTCTCCCCGAGCAGAGAGACGTCCGAAGTGCCGGAGGAGTACGAGAGAAGTAAGTCGTGCATGGACGCAGCATCGGCGCGGACGCCGAGGACCACTACCCCCGTTCGGGGGATGGCTCCGACCGGCAAACCTCATTACATTCCGGTTGTATGGCCGTAACACACGCACCGGTCAGCAACCCGGAACACGAACGCGAGGTGCTGCACACCGCCCTGGCGAGGATGCGCCGGGTCACGGGACTCCCCGTCGCGTTCGGCGGTGCGGTGTCACCCGGGCGGCGGGACGTACGGCTCACGGAGTTCACCGGGACGCTGACCGGCGCCCTGCGCGGCCTGGTCATCGGCGCCGGCAACGGACTCGGCGGCCGGGTGCTCGTCACCGCGCGCCCCGGCAGCGTCGACGACTACCTCACCGACCTGCGGATCAGCCATGAGTACGACAGGCCCGTGATCGCCGAAGGGATGCGGGCGATCGCGGCCGTTCCGGTCACGATCGACGGCTCGGTGTTCGGGGTCCTGTACGGCGGGATCCGCGAGTCGCTGTCGCTCAGCACCCGCGTGCTGGACGCCATGACGCAGGTCGCACTCCGCATGGGCATCGAGCTGGCCGTGCGGCGCGAGGTCGAGCGCCGGATGGTCGAACTGGAGACGGCCGCGATCACCCGCGCGGCGCGTGAGGCGCCGACCGCCCCGGAGTGGGAGGAAGTCCGCCAGGTGCACGCCCAGCTGCGGTCGATCGCGCAGGAGATCGCCGACCCCGCACTCCGTCTGCGCCTCCAGGACGCCTGCGACCGGCTGGCGGGCTCCAACGGCCGGCCCCTTCGCGAGAACCCGCTGTCGCCGCGGGAGCTGGACGTGCTGGCCCTGGTCGCGGTGGGGTGCGGAAACGCCGAGACGGGCCGCCGCCTCGGCATTCTTCCCGAGACGGTCAAGAGCTACCTGCGCACCATCATGCGCAAGCTCGGCACTCACAGCCGGATGGAGACCGTGATCGTCGCCCGGCGCTCCGGGTTCATGCCGTAGAGGCCGAGCCGATCAATCGCGGGTGAGCTCCGCGCCGGCACGGTCATCGCACAGTCACCGCACGGCCACCGGCGGCCGCCGCGTTCACGGCAGACGGAAAAGGCAAGGAGTTCACGAACTCCCTGCCACTTTCAATTTATGCCGCACTGGGGGGCTTGTGGCAAGCCCCCGGTCGTGCCGCAGAATCTCCGGCTGGAGCCAGAACCTACGGAATTCCGCGACATGCGTGTGCTCGCGGGCCGTGCGTCGCCGAGCCACGTGGAGCAGCCGTTCGGAGACGCAACCTTGGTGAATGGGGGATTTTCGTGTTCGACGTGATCATTGCCGGTGGCGGACCGACCGGCTCGATGCTGGCCGGCGAGTTGCGGCTGCACGATGTGCACGTGCTCGTGCTGGAGAAGGACGCGGAGCCGACCAGAATCGCCCGCTCGCTCGGCCTGCACGTACGCAGCATCGAGGTGATGGACCAGCGCGGCCTGCTGGAGCGATTCCTCGCGCACGGCCAAAAGCATGCGCTCGCTGGATACTTCGCCGGTTTCGCCAAGCCGAGTCCGGCCAGGCTGGACACCGCGCATGCGTACATCCTCGGCATCCCGCAGACCGTCACCGATCGCCTGCTGGCCGAACGCGCCGCCGAGCTCGGAGCCGAGATCCGGCGCGGCTGCGAGCTGGTCGGGCTGAGCCAGGACGACCACGGAGTGACCGCCGAGCTGGCCGACGGCACGCGGCTGCGCTCGCGCTACCTGGTCGGTTGTGACGGCGGCCGCAGCACGGTGCGCAAGCTGCTCGGCGTCGGCTTCCCCGGCGAGCCCGCCAGGGCCGAGTGGCTGCTGGGCGAGATGCAGGTGACCGAGGACCCGGCGACGGTTGCCGCCGTCGTCGCGGAAGTCCGCAAGACTCATCGTGGGTTCGGCGTCGGGCCCATCGGGGACGGGGTGTACCGCGCGGTCGTGCCCGCCGAGGGGGTGGCCGAGGACCGCACGGTCCCGCCGACCCTGGAGGAGGTCAAGAAGCGGCTGCGGGTGTTCGCCGGCACCGACTTCGGCGCGCACTCACCGCGCTGGCTCTCCCGGTTCGGCGACGCCACCCGGCTGGCCGAGCGCTACCGGGTCGGCCGGGTGCTGCTGGCCGGCGACGCGGCGCATGTCCACCCGCCGATGGGCGGGCAGGGGCTCAACCTCGGCGTCCAGGACGCGTTCAACCTCGGCTGGAAACTGGCTGCCGAGGTCGGCGGCCGAGCGCCGGAGGGGCTGCTGGACAGCTACCACGCCGAACGGCGCCCGGTGGCCGCCGACGTGCTGAACAGCACCCGCGCGCAGTCCGAGCTGATGTCCCTTGAGCCGGGTCCTCAGGCGGTGCGCCGGCTGCTGGGGGAACTGATGGACTTCGAGGAGGTGAACCGGTACCTGATCGAGAAGATCACCGCGATCGGAGTCCGCTACGACTTCGGCGAGGGACATGAGCTGCTCGGCCGGCGGATGCGGGACGTGGGGCTGAAGCGGGGGCGCCTCTACGAGCTGATGCGCGGAGGCCGCGGGCTCCTGCTCGACCAGACCGGCCGTCTCTCGGTGGCGGGGTGGGCAGATCGGGTCGACCACGTCGTCGACACCAGCGAGGAACTGGACGTACCCGCGGTGCTGATGCGGCCGGACGGTCACGTGGCGTGGGCCGGTGACGATCAGCAGGATCTGCTCAGCCGGCTGCCCACGTGGTTCGGCGCCGCCGTCGGCTGAGCCCGCAGTTGTGGCTCGAAGGGGAGGCCTACCTCGGGCACTACCTCGGGCCGGGTTCGGCTTAGTGCAACTTTGCCGTCATCTCGGCCGTGCCGTTTCCCTTGAACATCACCCGGGCCACCTGCGCTATGGGCTGAACGATCGTCACGCCCCAGGATCCACGGCCGTTCGTGATCGTCATGGAGCCGACGCGGACCTGGTGGCCGTCGCGTGTCACGAGCGAGACGTCGTAAGTGCCCGATTCGAGGCGTGAGTCGACGGTCACGAACAGCCAGCTCGGGGAACCCTGGTAGCCGAAGACATGCCCCACCCGCTCATGCGAGGCATACAACACGGCGGCCGTGAGATAGCGGCCGTCCGCCACAGTCAGAGTGTTGCGGTAGTCCCTGGCGAGCCCCCTGTCGCCCGCGGTCGCCTGCCATACGACGCCGGCGGACAGCGCCGCGGCCACCACCGCGGACACCGCCAGCGCGATGGCGGCACGCACCGCGGTCCAGCGCCGGCGTGACGTACGCGGTCGCCGCGGAGCGATCTCGGCGAGCACGCGGGCCTCGAAACCCACGGGAGGCTCGTGCGGGGGAGCCAGGGCGACGAGCCGGTCCACCATGGCGGCCGAGTCGTCCAGCCGCCGCTGGCACGCGGGGCAGGCCGCCACGTGCCGCAGTGTCGCGGCACGCTCGTCACCGGAGGCGACGTCGGCGGCGAGTTCCGGGATGAGCTCCCTCGTCTGCTCGCACTCCCGATCGTCAGTCATCGTTCAACTCCAGTCGCTCGCGCAGCCGGGCGAGGCCCCTGCGAATACGCGTCTTGACGGTTCCCAGCGGGATTCCTTCCAGCTTGGCGATCTCCTTGCCGGTCATCCCGTAGAAGACCATGAGGGTGACGGCCCTTGCCTGTTCGACCGGGAGGTTGCGGAGTTCCTGTCGGGCGAGTTCCTCGTTCTCCGGCGGATCGTCCGCCGGTTCCGCGGTGGTCAGCGCCGCGAACAGCCGTCCCGGGTCCACAGGATGCTCACGCCGTACGCGAAGCGCGTCGATGGCGAGGTTGCGGGTGATGGTGAACAGCCAGGTCGCCACCCTGCCCTTGCGCGCGTCATAGACCCCGGCGTGTCGCCAGGCGCGAATGAACGCCTCCTGGGCCACCTCCTCGGCCATCGTGTCCTCTTCGAGGATGGTGCGGGCGAGACCGAAGACCCGTGCCTGATAGCGGCGGACGAATACCGTCGCGGCCTCGGTATCGCCCGACGCCATACCGGCCAACAGGGATTCATCAGAAAGCGCCCACTCCCTGTAATACGGAAAAGAGTCATATTTGGTTTCATCCTCATTTGAGGAATCTTTTGCGGTGTTCTCCTGCGTACTACTGCCGTACGGGAGTTTCCGAGCGAGGAGATCACCATGATGAAAAGATCGATCGCGCGCCCCGTGTCCGTGGCAGGGGCCGTGGCGCTGGGCGTGCTGCTCGCGGCCTGCGGCGCGAACGGTACGGCGGGCGGCGCGGCGGACGGAGGGGCCGGCGGACCCAAGGTCACCATCACCTCGCCGGCCGACGGAGCCGACGTGTCCATGCCGTTCACGCTGCGGTTCACCACCAGCGTGCCGATCGGGCCGCCCGACTCCGGCCGCGAACACGTGCACGTCTTCACGGACCAGGACGCCGCCGACTACACGGTGGTGACCTCCCCGAGCTTCACCATCCAGGACCTGCCGCCGGGCAATCACACGGTAGGGGTGACCCTGCAGCACGCCGATCACTCACCGGCGGGCGCGTCCGCTCAGATCACCGTCAACGTCACCGCGTCCGGCGGCGCGGGTGCCGCCACCACGCCGAGCGGCGGCGACAGCGGTGGCAGCGACGGTGGTTACAGCGGCTACGGCGGAGGATACTGAGCGGGATGGCCACGCGGCGGCGCCCGGCCGGGCGCTCTCGGCCGAGTGTGGAACGGAACGATCGCCGGACTCGGTGGTTCCACGCTGCCGTCTACCTCACCGTTCTCGTCCTGCTGGCGACCGGCTGGTGGCTGATCGCCGGGAATGAGGGCACGCCCAGCCCCCTGGCGACGCTCTTCGGCACGCCGGACACCACCCTGCACCGCGGCGTCGGCTGGGCGCTGGCCGTGCTCGTCCTGATCGGCGTCGTCCTGGGCAGGAAAGGGGTGCGGACCTTCGTCGCGGAGTCCCTCAGGTGGCGGCCCGGCGACGCGCGCTGGCTCGCTCGCTGGCCGCGGGCCGTGTTCACCGGACGATTCGCCCATCATGACGGCCATTTCGACCCTGGCCAGCGCCTGCTCAACGTCCTGATGGTCGTGGGTCTCGCCGTGCTGGTCGGCACCGGGCTCGGGCTCGTCCTGCTCCACGGAGGTCCGGTCTTCGCCGTTCTCGACCGGGTACACAGGTGGGCGACCTACGTGGTCACCCCGCTGATCGCCGGGCACGTGCTCGTCGCCTCGGGAGTGCTGCCCGGCTATCGGGGCGTGTGGAGATCGATGCACCTGGGCGGCCGGCTCGATCCCGAGGTGGCCCGGCGGCTCTGGCCCGCCTGGGCCGAACGCGAGAACCGTGATCGGCCACCAGGCTGAATCTCCCTGAACGCCTGGTGGGCCCGAGGGGAGTTGCCCCAAGGCCGGGTAGTTAGCGTTTTTGCGGCTTTGGCAAGGGAGCCGGCGGGTGCGTAGCGGCGGCGTAGAGGCCGGAATCGATCTTGAGGATGAGGCCGTTTTCGGCCCATCGTGAGAGCTGTCGATACATGGTGCCGAGCGTGATGTCGCCCAGGTAGCAGGCGATGTCCCGGGGGCGCCAGGACCGGCCGGGATCTTCCTGAAGCAGGGCCAGAACCCTTTCCCTACGGCGGTCGGTCAGTGCGGTGAGCCGGTCGTCCCGGGACGCGATGGGAAGCGGGGGCTCCGTAGGCGCTGCAAGGACGATGATGGTGAGAGCAGTGACAGGCTGACTTCGGTCGGGCCGGCCATCGTCGCGTCGTTCGTTGTAGCGAGAGATCGGTGACTTGACCTTGCGGGTACTCACCCGCGGGCGGCGGGACGGAAGCAGATGAGCCAGGACGCGGAGCCCGATGACCCCGACCAGGTTGGTGCCGCGGTCGGCGACGCATGCGGCTTGAACGAGCAGATCGCGCGCCGTGTGCAGGGCGATGGAGAAGCCGCAGCGGTCCGGGTCGGTGCCGGGCCGGGACTCGGCGGCGTCGACCATCACTGTACGAAGGAGCTGGTAGAGCGTGAGCACCGACCACATCTCCTGCTCCAGCCCGGCGGCATCGCCCGAGCGCAGCACCCGCCCCTGCATGATGGTGTGACGCAGCGCGTAGTAGGCCGACTCGTGATCCCACCGCTGGTGGTAGAGGGCGACCAGGGCGGCGGCCGGATAACGGCGTGCGTCGGTCAACGTGGTGGCCAGGCGGTAGGAGCCGGTGAAGGTGGTGCCGTCCGCGCAGGTCACGGTCACTTGGGCCTCGACGACGCGGATCTGGAGGGTGCCGACCATCGTGAGGTAGGAGCCGTCGGCGAACAGGGCCAGGACGGGGGTGCGCCGGTTGCTGCGCAGCCGGCCGAGGATCTGCGCGCCGGTGGCGGCGACCTGGGCGAGGAAGGCGTTGCTGTCGAAGCCCTTATCCCATAACACGAGCATGTCCGGCTTCAGCAGGTGCAGCAGGCGCCGGGCATAGCCGGTCTCGCCTTCGCTGGTGGGGCCGAAGACCGCGCCGATCAGGGCCCGTGTTCCGGTCTCGACCAGCGTCATCAGCTCCAGTTGGGGGTAGCCTCCGTGGCCCGGGCTGCCGAGCCAGGCCCGGTTGCGGACGGTGTCGGGCGCCTTGAGCGAGCTGCAGCCGTCGAAGGAGACCGTGCGGTAGGGCCCGAACCTCACGCCGGGGGTTGTGGGTTGGGCCAGCGGCCCGCACAAGATCTCAAACAAGCAGCGCATCGGTGCGCTGCCGACTCTGCGGCGCAGGTCGCGCAGGGCTTTGGCGGTGGGCGTCACGATCGGCGGGGTGGTCAGCGACGCTGTCAGCTTCTGCCAGACCAGCTGGTAGCCGACCTCGGGGAACAGGCACATCGCCAGCAGGAAGTAGACCCCGACACGCGAGGGCAGAGAACGCAGGCGGCGCTGCATGTTGCGCGTCTCGTGAAGGATCGCGTCGACGAGCTCGAACGGCACGAGCGTTGTCAGTTCACCCAAATGCCCGGGCGCGAATACTCCCTCGGCTGCTGGGCAGGGCGGGTGACCCGTCTCGATAGCGCTGGGCACAGCAGACCTGGCAGACTCGGCGATCAACGGAGATCCAGTTCTTCGACGGATGGCTGTGGAAGATCACCTGTCTACTGGATCTCCGTTCCCATGTCTGGGGAACTCACGTTCTTGACAGCGCCACGAGCGCCTTAACTACCCGGCCTTGGGAGTTGCCCCGGTTCGGTAGACACGTCAGGCCTTTCGGCTAGGTTCACATGTCTACGCAAATCGGATCAATGGGGAGACATGGGCCGCAGCACCCGACGTACCAAAGCTCTGTGGACCGCGGTCACGCTGGGGACGGTGGCGCTGCTCGCGGCGGCCTGTGGGACGGTGAACCGGGCGTTGCCGTGGAGCGGCGCGCTGCCGGACCGGTCGTGCTGGAACTCCATCGACCGGTCCCTGCTGTCGGAAGCGGCCCCACCCGGCGACACGTCCTGGGAGGTCACCGAGGGGGAGGACCAATGGGGTGACGCGGAGTGCACCGTCGAGACCGGCGACTGGGGGCTCAGGACCACCGTGATGAAGACGCCACTCAAGACCCATCTGTGGTGGACGCGCGGCATCGTCCCGCTGGGCCACGGCCTGCCAGGGATGATCAAGCCCGGCGGCGACCGCGTCGACGGCTGGCTCTATCTGCCCCCGTGCGGGAACGAACTCGTGAACGTCAACGTCCCCGGCGCGGCGTCGGAGCGGCGCGGCGCCGCGGACTTCGCCGCGAAGACCCTGCTCGCCGTCGGCAACGCGAGGATCGCCAAGTGCGGCGGCACGCCGTTCCCCGATCCCGGAACCTTCGACTGGTCCGGGATGGAGGCCGTACACCTCGCCCCGGGCGAATCACCCTGCGGGGTGGAGCTACCCGTGACCGTGCGGAAGAAGAACAGTGATCTGGCGCAGCTCGGCGTCTTCGGCGAGGGCCCTGTCGCCCGGTGCACTGCCCTCGGCGAGGGCGACGACGAGCACGACCTGGGTCTGTTCTCGGCTGTCGTCCTGCACGACGAGGCGATTCTGAACGCCTTCTCGCCGGACGGCGTTCGCGCCACCGTGCGGGTGTCGCCTGGCCGGCCCTTGGAGCTGACGCGCGAGGACCTCCGCTACGACCGCGACGCCGCGACACGTCTGGTGTGCGGCGACGGCGGCGCCGCCAGGTTCGTGCACGTATTCGCCTCAGGTTCCGACGCCGAGTACGCGGCGATCAAACGCGCCGTTCTGAACAAGGTCGCGGGCGATATGGGGTGCCACTGACGACGTCGGTGACAAACCGAGTGAAAGACCGACAACTCAACCTGGACGTCGGCGGCAGCCCGCGCGTGAGCAGCGTGCGGGACGGATTGGCCACCGGCAGCGGCCAGCCTGTACACCCGAGCAGGTCGATGGCCGCCCCGAAGGGACCTTCGCCTCTGGGGGGCGGCGCCGTCAGGACGTGAGATGGAGTGCGAGGAGGCGCGCCGGCGCCTCGGGCGTCGGCCACACCGACGCGGCCCCGAGGACCATCTGGCCCCGGAGAACAGCAACGGAACTGGCCGCGGCCCGCGCCCCGGCTGGAACCGAGGAGAGCGGTCATGAAAGCAGCTGTCGGGGATCGACTGGTTCTCGAAAGCACCAGAGCAGACAAACCAAATCACGTCGGGATCATCGTTGCTCTGCGTCACCCCGACGGCTCGCCCCCATATGTCGTCCGCTGGCTCGATGAGGAGCGTGAAGTCCTGGTGTTTCCCGGCCCGCACGCTCGCATCGAGCATCGGCGAACTGGCTCGGCCGGATCAGTGCGATGTGGAGGGGCGCAGCCGATCCGGACAGGGCCTGGATCGGGCTCCGGGCATCAGCGGCACTCGGACAGCGACGGGTGATCGGCAACTGGGTGGGCGGTGTGGCTCAGCCGGGAAGGTCGTCTTCTACCCATCCCAGTTTGTCGACGACCTCCATGACCCCGTTGACCCGCCCGGCCATTCGCACCAGGATCCGCGCATCACTGTGACGTTCCATCCGGCCGCCCAGGGTTACGACGCCGTTGGCCACCAGGACGTGGACGCCGGAGGTGTCCGTCCACAGGGCGCTGTCGACGATCTCTTCGCGCACTTCCCGGGCGATGTCGTCGTCGCCGCGGACGAAGACCTTGAGAAGGTCGTGCCGGCTGACGATCCCCTCAAGCCGTCCGTCGTCGTCGACGACGGGCAGTCGCTTCACGCCCTTCTGGCTCATCACCCGGGCGGCGCCCACGACGCTGGTGTACGGCCTGACCGTGACAGCGGGAGCGGTCATCAGTTCGGCCGCGGTGTGTCCGCGGGCCTTCTCCGCCGTGTCCCGCCCGCCGAGGTGTTCCTGGAGTCGCACGCGGAGCGGCGGTTGGTAGCCCTCCTGGTAGAACTGTTCCCTGAACTCCTCCTTGCGCAGCAGGTCGGCCTCCGAGATCACGCCGATGACGTGCCCTTCGCCGTCCACGACGGGGACCGCGCTCACCCCGTGTGTCATCAGCACCTCGGCGACATCTCTGAACGGGGTGCTGCCGTTGACGGACGCCACCTCGCGGGTCATGACATCCCGCACCTTCTTGTGCACGACCGCCTCCCTCCAGTTCAGCTGAGCCGCTGCCGTATGGCGTCGGCCGTCTCGCGGAGCGCCGCCCGGACGGGCGGGGTGACGGGGGCGTCGAGGCCGAAGTCGCCGACCTCGATCCCGAAGACGAGCGGGTGGAACCGCTGCAGGAAATCGCTCGTCGGGCCATCGTCACCTTCGCCGCCGCCGGTCGTATGCATGAGCCGTCATTGGAGGTGATGCCCCTGAACAGGGTGATATCGCCGACGCGGGGGCTTAAATGTGTCAGAAACGCGTTCGCTCAGTCCGTTCGCTGATCGAGCACGTGCTCCGCGATGGCCCGCGCGGCCAGCGCCGGATGGGCGTCGGGGCGGGTCACGGCGTGCGCCAGCACCCCGTCGATGAGCACGAGGAGCTGGTCGGCGCCGAAATCGGGCCCCGGGTGACCATGGCGGCGCAGCTCGGCGGCGAACATGCGATGCAGCTCATCCTTGTATGCGCGGACCTCGGCATGGGCGGGATGAGCAGGGTCGGTGAGGGCGAGCTCGGCCGCCGTGTAGCGGCAGCCGTGGAACGACGGCGTCGTGGTGACCTTCTCCAGCTCGTCGAAGACGGCCAGGATCCGCTCCCGGGGGTTGTCGCCGGCGTCGTCCATCACCCGGCGGTAGCGGGCGTCGATGCCGGCCTCCCGCAGCGTCTGGGCGATCAACCCGTCCTTGCCGCCGAAATGCTGGTAGAGCGAACGCCGGGCGACGTCGGCCCGCTTGAGTATCGCGTCCACTCCGACATGGACGCCCTGCTCGTAGGTCAGATCGCTCGCGGCTTCGAGGAGCCGTTCGCGGGGTCCCGGTCTGCTCATCACGCATCCGATCCTGGCAGGCAGTTGACAGTGGACCACCCATTCTATCTAATTGCTCTCCGCATATACCGATCGTTCTATCTACTGGAGTCGCCATGCCCCGGGCGGGAACCCTGCCCCTCGTGCTGACCGGTGTGTTCATCACGATCCTGGATTTCTTCATCGTCAACGTCGCCATCCCCGCCATCCAGGCCGACCTGGACGCCGGCGCCGCCTCGACCGAGTGGGTCGTCGCCGGGTACGGCCTGGCCTACGGGTCCGGGCTCGTCCTCGGCGGGCGGCTCGGCGACCTCCTCGGCCGGCGTCGCATGTTCACCCTCGGAATGGCCCTCTTCACGCTCGCCTCGATCGCCTGCGGCCTGGCCCCTGACGCCGGCACGCTGGTCGCCGCCCGCCTGGCGCAGGGCCTGGCCGCGGCGGCGCTCACGCCACAGGTGCTCGCCATCCTGCGAACCGTCTACAGCGGCCCCGCCCAGGCCCGGGCCCTCAACGCGTACGCGATGACCATGGGACTGGCCGCCGTCTTCGGCCAGCTCGTCGGCGGCGCGCTGATCCAGGCCGACCTGTTCGGGCTCGGCTGGCGGGCCTGCTTCCTGATCAACGTGCCGATCGGGGTGGCCGCGCTCGCCCTGACCGGCCGGCTGATCCCCGAGAACCGTTCCGGCACGTCCGCACGGCTCGACCTGGGCGGCACCGCCCTCGTCACGCTGGCCCTGGTCGCGATTCTGCTGCCGCTGATCGAGGGGCGCGAGCAGGGCTGGCCGCTCTGGACCTGGCTGTCGCTGGCCGCCGCCGTCGCGCTCTTCGCCGCCTACGGCCGGCGACGGCACGAGTCGCCCCTGATCGACCTGACCCTGTTCCGCGAGCGGGCCTTCACCGCCGGCCTGCTCACCCAACTGGCCTTCACCATGGGCATGGCCGCCTACTTCCTGATCTTCGCCCTGTACGTCCAGGGAGGCGTCGGGCTGGACGCACTGCAGGCCGGCCTGCTCTTCGCGCCGATCGGCGCGGGCTACCTGGCGGCCTCCCTGCTCGCGCCCAGGTTCGTCGCGCGGCTCGGCCGCCAGGCGATCGCCCTGGGCGGGCTGGTCAGGGCCGCCGGCCTGGCGGTGCTGCTCGTCATGGTGGCCGCGGAAGCGGCGGTCGGATGCCTGGTGCCCGCGCTGGTCGTCGACGGGTTCGGCATGGGGCTGGCGCTCGCGCCGATCATGAGCACCGTGCTGGCCAGGGTCGCGCCGCACCACGCCGGGTCGGCGGCCGGCGTGCTCACGACGACCCAGCAGGTCGGGTCGGCGCTCGGCGTCGGCATCGTCGGGATCGTGTTCTACGGCAGCCTGCCGGACGGCGCGGGCCAGGCGTTCCAGCACGGGCTGATCTATCTGATCGCCGTCGCGCTGGCCATCGCCGGGCTCGTCCAGCTGCTGCCGCGCGCCGTCGGCGACAGCACCCGTGTCGACGCGGCCGCGAAGGAGCGCGTCGCATGACAGACCCGAACGAGCTGGGGCGCCGCATCCCTTAGGTGGGGTGTCCGCGAACCTTGGCGGAGGTTTCGGCGCCCACGCCGACCCCGACGGAAATCCCGATGCTTTCGGAGAATTTGTCGCCATGCGCGGCGGTGATCTCTACTACTCTGGGCGGCCGGGTCGTTCGGTCCCCGTTTCGTCTGCTCCGGAGCACGCCTCGATGAACTGGCTCTATGTCGTGGGGATCGTCGTCTTCTTCCTGGGGTTGATGTTCTCCATCGCGCTGCACGAGATCGGCCACCTCGTGCCCGCGAAGATCTTCGGCGTGCGGGTGACCCAGTACATGGTCGGCTTCGGTCCGACCGCCTGGTCACGGCGCAAGGGCGAGACCGATGAGGAGGCCTGCCGTGCAAGCGCTGGAACGGCTGCGTGAGCTCTGTCTCGCCCTGCCGGAGACCACGGAACGGCTCAGCCACGGTGAGCCGACGTGGTTCGTCAGGGACAAGAAGATGTTCGTGATGTTCGCCGACCATCACCATGACGACCGGCTGGCGTTCTGGTGCGCGGCCGCTCCCGGCGCGCAGGAGGAGCTTCTGCGAGAAGACCCCGAGCGGTTCTTCCGGCCGCCGTATGTGGGGCATCGCGGGTGGGTCGGCGTCTATCTGGACGTTCCCGACCTCGACTGGGACGAAATGGGGGAGATCGTGACCGACGCCTACCGGCAGATCGCCCCCAAGACACTCGTCGCCCGCCTGCCATGAACGGGCAGGGGGCAGGCGAAGGGGAAGACCTCCACGGGCGTCGGCAGCGTGACGTGGGCGCTACACACCTGCGGGATGCGGCGGCGCGGACAAAGCGGGTGAATCCAGCCCACCTGCGCCATCCGAGGCGTGTGAAACCATACGGCCGTGCCAAACGATGCTGTCCATGGGGGTTCCAGCCAGTTCGCCGCTCGTCTCGTGGCCACCGCCGTCGCTCCGCTCGACCCCGCGACGGCGGACGGCCCACAGGTGCTGCACTGGCCTGGGCGCAGGCTGCTGGTGCAGCGTGGGGACACCGAGCTGGCCGTCCGTGACCTGGACGGGCAGGGGAGGGAGGTCCGCTTCCCCGCGCCCTGGCCCCGCCGGTACGGCTCGGTGACAGTCTCTCCCACGGGTGATCTCGCCGTGTTCGCCGGCGTGCACGCGTTACGAGCCGTGGAGTCGACCGGCGCCGTGCGGTGGGAGGTCCGGCACGGTTGTTGGTCCGCCGCCGTGTGCACCGAGGCCCATGCCTCGTTCTCCGAGTATGCCGACGACTACCACCACAGCCACGCGGACAGCGGCTCGGCGGCATTCTCCTCGGACGGCAAGCTCTTCTGGGCCCACATCCGCAACCACGCCGGGTGCGACACCAAGGAGGAGTGGTTGATCCTCGACCCCGCCGACGGCACGGTGCTGACCCGGGCCGAGACGATGACCGTGGGATCGGGCTCCGGCCACTTCCCCCATCCGAACCCGGCGTACATGGGGCTAACGGTCGGCGAGGGCGAAGAGGACTCGCCCGTGCTGTGGGGACACTGGGATGGATCGAGGCTCACTGTCCAGCGGTTCGTCGAGGAGGTCCTCCTCGCCGTGAGCCCGTCCGGTGAGTACTTCCTGACCACGGATCTGGGGCAGTGGTCCCTCTACCTGCACCGGGCGGAGGATGGCATCGAACTGCGGCATCTGGACGCCGAGGGAGCCGTGCCGCCTCCCTCAAGCGAGGACGACCGCGTTCGGTGGGACTACGAGGCGGCGTTCCCGTACGACGACACCGCCGTGGTCGGCACCGAGTACCACGCGGACGTCCCCCGTCACTGGCTTGTCGACCCACGCGCGATAGTGGTGCGCGGCCGGATTGCCTACCCCTTCCCCGTCGCAGGATCTCCCCGATCAGCGGGGCAGGCCGCGTGGTACACGGTCTCCAAAGACCAGACCACCCTTCATCTGTGGAACCTGCCGCACCGGGCATGAGTCATCGGGCTCCATGCCCGCTCCGGCCGCCCGAAGCCGCTTCACCGCCCTTATGGGTAAGTTCCGTTCAGGAAGATCGTCGGGAGGCATCCTGGACCGAGCTTGGCGGCTCGGCCACGATGAGGTCATGACGGAGAACGGATCAGCGCGGCGGCCGACGGCGGGTGGAGGAGCCGGCTCGCGCCCGAACTGGGCGGCAGTGAGCGCTCTGGCGGGTGCGGCGGCCGCCGTGGTCGCGCTGGTCGCCTACCTGGCGCCGCCGGACCCGCCTCCGCAGACCCAGACCGACCCCGTAGTCGCCACGCCGGCCCGGCAGCCCTCGTCACCGGAACCGGATCCGGTCACCACCTGGTCCCCACCGCCGGACCCGAGCCCGTCGCCCGAGTCCAGCGCGCCCGAGTCCAGCGCGCCCGAGTCCAGCACGCCCGAGCCGCCGGTGCCCAGCCCAACTCGAGTGGTCTCGGATTCCTCCCCGCTGTCAGCGGTCCCGCCCGGCGGTTGCGACGAGACGGCGACGGCGCTGGCCGCATACCGCCGGAACGCCGGGACCACCCGCAGCAGCCAGGCGGCCGCGGCTCGCCAGACGTACAGCGACCTGATGGGCGCCAGCCTCGACGCGCAAGGAGTGGTGGGGGCGACGATCAGCCGGCTGGCCGCCGAATTCCAGGAGCTGAACTTCCGGCTGACCGGCATGGTCCTCAGCGATCCCAACCAGGTGATCGCGGATATCAACACGGACATGGCCGAGCTCAAGAGGCTGTGCGAATCCAGCTGATCTGACGGCACGGCACAGCCGGACTGGCGCGCGGCGGCCGCGGAGTCCCGCCACACCTTCGGAATCGCATCACGCGGGAGAGCGCCGGACTTGGGTCGTCGAGTGGAGCCGGTGCTCGTTCAGCACCTCCTGGTCGGCGGCGACCTGGATGGTGAGGCGGTGGCGGTGCGCGAAAGGGGCCAGGTCGAGCCGGTCGCCAGTGTGGTGGAGGCGTACGTCTTCCAGGGCAGGCATGCGTGCCAGCGGGCTCAGGTCGGTGACGCGGGGGCAATCAGTGACGCTGAGGATCCGCACGTTCGGCAGTCCGCCAAGGGGCGTGAGGTCCGAGATCGGGAGCCCATGGAGATGCAGGAAACGCAGCTCCCGCTGGCGAGCGAGAACGTCGAAGCCGGTGAGATCTGTCAGGTTCTCCAGTTGGAGCGTGTGCAGGGGCACCGGCGATAGCTCAGCCAGATCGAACGCGCCTGGGACCTCGATGACGTACAGGCGGGCCAGATCGGGGAAGCGATCCGCGATGGCGGCAAGCCCGCCTGTGATGCCGTCCACGTTCATCAGGATTAAGTCGCGGACAAGGGGAGGCAGCATCGTGGGGTCGATCGGCTGGCCCACGCCCATGAGCGCCAGCCGTCTCAAGCCGCTTTGTCTGCTCAGCGGGCGGAGATCCACGGGGTCGTCTGGCCAGTCCGAGAAGCTCAGCGACAATTCGCTCAGCCTGGCGATCTCATCGAGATAGTCCAGGCCGCCCGCTGACAGTACATTTCTCAGTCCGAGGTTCTTCAGCTTGCGCAGCCGCTTCAACGGGGTGGCCTCGAGGAGCTTGGGTGCGTGGAACTGGACATAGAGCTCTTCCAGGTTGTCCAGCGACCCCACCTCCGTCAGGTGCGGAAACGCGGCGTGGTAGATCTCCAGACTTCGCAACTCGGACGTGCCACGGAGGAAGGCGAGGTCGGGGACCGGGCAGGCCCCGTCGATCGCCAGATGCCGTGCCCGCCGCAGGTACGGCAGTCCGCGCAACAGGCGCGGGCTGTTGAGGTAGACCCGCTCGGACAGTGGCGCATCGGCCAGGACGTGGCGGGCATACCGCACCGCGTCGAAGTACTTCCAGCCGGCGATGAGCTGCTTCTGGACGGGAGGACGTCCGTCCGCGGCATAGTGGGCAAGCTTGTCCAGGGCTCCGGTCCCGTTGATCAGCCAGGTCGTGCGGACCACCATGGCGGCCTGGTTGCCCGAAAGGTGCGACAGATCATCGGGTAGCCGCTTCAGCACCTCCTCGCCCACAGCCGCCAGCAGCCGGGCCTCCTCCTCGTTCCTGGGTGGGATGACGGACTCCAGGCACGCCTCCACCCGGTCTCCCAAATCGAGCGGGATCTCCTGGATGGTCTCCAAACACGAGGCCACCAGGAGCCGCAGCCGGCGGGCGTACCGCCCACCCTGGTCGGCCCGATCCAGCAGGCCGGCCAGCAGCTCCCTGCGCAGCCCGCCGGTCGCATGGCCGGCGGTCATCACCACGACCGCACGCCACTGGTCCAGGTGCGCCCGCTCGACCGCGAGCTCGACGTCCTCGTCCTCCACAAGCTGTCCCGCGGCCAGGTATTCCTGCACCGTTCGGTGCGCGAAGTCCACGCGTCCCGGTATCGGCTCGCGCAGGACGCCGCTCCTCCGGAGGAGGTGTTCCAGCACGGCCTCGGCCGGGTACGGCATCCGCGTCATCGCCCGCAGCTTCTGTTCGATCCGCTTCCGGGCGGTGGCCTTGGACAGTTCCGAACGCCCCAGCGACACCAGCCGCCAGGCCAGGTCCCGCAGGATCCAGACCTTCTGCTCGGGATCGAGCGCCACCTCGTCCTCGATGCCGCGCTCGGCGTCCCGCCGCTCCAGCAGCAACGCCAGCACCGCCTCGTACAGCCCCATCCGGCTGCGGGGCAGGTGCCTGCGCCGGTCGAGGTTGAGCGCGCACAGCATCGCGGCCAGCAGCGGAGTGGACGCCAGCATGCGCAGGTGCGGGTTGCTCTCCAGGCGGGCCAGCAACGAGCCCTCGTACTCCTCCAGTTCGTCGGCCTCGCACGGCAGGCTCGGACAGCCGCGCATGGCCATGTGCCACTGCCGTACCAGCTCACGGAGGTCCTCGGCCGCCATCGGCTCCAGCAGCGCCGAGGAGAATCCCTCATCTGCCAGCCAGGTGGCCTCCGCCGCCGTAGGCCGGGAGGTGACCACCACGCGCAGCGCCGGGTACAGCAGGAGCAGGCGGGTCAGCCACTGCCGTACGGCGGAGCGGTGCTTCACCAGGAGTTCGTCCACGCCGTCCACCAACAGCAGGCCGCGGCCGGATGCCAGCACCCGTTCGACCCAGTTGCGCGGCATCTGGCCCGCGACCTCCAGGGCCATGTCGTCCAGGAAGGACTCCGGCGGCGGGAACCTGCCCTCGGAATGGCTGCGCAGCTTGATGACGAAGGGCACGCAGCCGTTCCAGTCGGCCAGGTCGCCCGCGAATCCGCCGCGCGCGGCCGTCACCGCCAGCCAGCGCAGCAGGGTGCTCTTCCCGGAGCCGGCGTCCCCCCGCACCAGAGTCAGGCGCGAGCGGCCGAGTGCCGACTCGATGCGGTGCGTACCGTCCCTGGACTCGGCGTGCTCCCTGAGCGAGGCGAACTCCAGCGGACCCGACTGCCCCCTCGGCCTGCGCTCGCCTGTGGAGACGCTGAGGCTGATGTAGGCGACGCTGAGCGAGGTACGCGGCCGGAAGTTCTCCACCCGCACGCCGAAGAGCTCCACCTCGTCCAGCGTCCGGCTGGCGAACGCGAGGTAGCGGTGTTCGAAGGCGACGTCGTCCTGGCTGCCTTCCGGCGCGTCCAGGGAACGCACCGGCATCCGGGCCAGCAGCCGCTCCATGGACTCGGCCAGCCCGCTCAGCCGGGTCAGGCTTTCGGTCGCGGCCCGCGGCAGGAACTGCGGTAGCGCCCGCACCATGCCGACCAGGCACTCCACGCACTCGGCCAGCAGGATCGTGAACAGCCGGTCCTCGGCCGCACCGAGCTTCGGCGCGGGCATCGCCGCCGTGATCCGCTCAGTCAGAGCGGCCGGGTCCGCGTCGGTGGCCAGCAGCGCCGTGTCGGTCAGGTCCGCCGCGCGGAGTGCGTCGACCACCTCGAACAGAACGGCCGAGCGCGCGTCGGCGTCGAGCCCGCGGAACTCCCGTTCCAGCAGATCGCCGAGCCGGTCCTCGACGGCCAGTGCCACCCCGGTGATCTGATGCTCGAGTTTGCGTCGGACAACCCGGTCCCGGAAGCTGACCCGGATCAGCTCGGTGAGGTCGGCCTTGCGATCCCGGTCAGCCGCCCTGATGGTGAGCCACTCGCGGACGGCCCGCTCGGCGATCGCCTTACCCGCACCCGCCACCGCCGCCTCGATGCCTGGCATGTCCACTCCCGTCATCGCGTATCGCAAAGATCCTGCCTTGGCGGGGCATGCCGGTGTAGTACTTTCAGACAGCTCCAGGACGGTGTCCGGATTCTCGAGGAGTTGCTGGATAGAAGCGCTTCGCCGGCCTTGTGGTCATGGGTGATGATGAGTCAATGCCGCGCATCGAGACACCGTTGGGGCCATGGGAGGCGGCGCCGCTGGATGCGGTTGTCGCGCTGTTTCAGAAGCTCGCTGCCCCGTGGTGGGTGAGCGGCGGGTACGCGATCGAACTGGCGGTCGGCCGCTCTTTCCGTGAGCACGCAGACGTGGACATCAATGTCCTGCGCCGCGATCAGACGGCGGTACGCGCGTTGCTGGCCGACTGGGATGTGCACGCGGCCGATCCGCCGGGACAGCTGCGGCCGTGGCCGGTCGGCGAACCGCTGCCGGCCCATGTCCACGACATCTGGGTGCGTGAGCACCCGGGCGGACCGTGGCGATTCCAGCTGATGCTCGACGAGGCCGACGGCGACGAGTGGGTCTATCGGCGTGACGCGCGCATCCGCCGCCCGCTCGCCTCGGTCAGCATCTCCACGCAGGGCTTCCTCCGCCTCGCCCCGGAGATCCAACTGCTGTTCAAGGCCAGGGCCACACGCCCCAAGGACGAACTGGACTTCGAGCAGGTGCTGCCCTATCTGACCCGGGAGCAGGCGGCCTGGCTGCGCGAGGCGTTGGCGACCGAGCATGGCCGGCACCCGTGGCAGGAACGACTCGGTACCTGACCCGCCACCCAGGTCAGGCCGTATACCGGGCCACCGCGACCGCCCAGGCGATGTACACACCATTGACCGCCAGCCGCGCCAGCGCGCCGGCGGGTCGGTCCAGCTTCCGGGGCCGGTCCGCCCGCGCATGCCACAGCGCGTCCACATGGGACACCAGATAGCCGGTGATGAGGGCGGCGGCGGCCCAGCTCCCGGCTGATCGGCTGGCCGGGACCAGCACCAGCGCACCCACAACGATCTCCGCCGCTCCCGTGGCGGCCACGAGCAGACCCGCCCGGCCCAGCCACGCGGGAACCAGCGTCCGGAAGTATCCGGGGACCACAAAGTGCGCGACGCCCGTCACGATGAGGAAGATTGCCAAGCAAACTGCACCGATAGTGTTCATGGCGCGATGATTCCGACATTCCGTGCCTGGGTGCTTGAACAAAACGATCGCCGCATCGTCTACGCCTCCGGCGCCGAGGCGACGATGTTCGCCGAGACACGTGCGTTCGGCGTTACCCGTCACCGGCTGCCCGCGTGGAAGGTCGTGCTGCCGATCGGCGGCCACGCCGAACTCCTCCACCCCGGACAGCCCAAGGTGACCGCGGCCGGGCTGATCGTCCCGCCCCAGCTCGCCCACGCCTGTGCGGCGACCTCGCCCTACGTCGCGTTGTTCGTCGACTCCTGGCTGCTGCCCCCCACCCCGGAGCCGATCCGGCTCGACACCGCCGAGGTCCGCCGCCTTGTCGCCGCGCTCGGCGCCGCCGACGAGGGCGGTCCCGGCACCGCCGCGGACCTGGCCTCCGGCTACCTTGAGCTACGCACTCTCACCCAGGCTCCACCCCCGCTGGACCCGAGAGTGGCGCACGCCGTCCGGCTGTCCAGCCGTCCCGAGCCGGACATCACCGCCATCGCCGCCGAGGTCGGCCTGTCAGCCCCACGGCTACGCGCCCTCGTCCGGCAGACCGTGGGCATCCCGCTCACTCGCCTTCGCCAATGGGCACGGCTTCGCGCCGCGATCGCCGAGCTCCCCGGTACCACCGCGGCCATGGCCGCCGCCACCGCGGGCTTCGCCGACCAAGCCCATCTCGCCCGTACGGCGCGCGGCCTCGTCGGGCGCACGCCCGCCTCCCTGCACGCCACAGCGCTCAACAGATCCTGATCATGGCGATCTACGGGCGGATTCTCGCAATGATCCAGGTCAGGAGTGCTCGTGGTGAACGAGCAGCATGAACGTCCGGGCGTAGGACATCCCGTCGGCCGGCCGGGGCCAGTCGAGATGGGCCAGCACCCGTGAGGCCGCCTCGTGGTGGACGCCGTCGACGCGTACCTCGGCCGTCTCATCCGATCCGTCGGCACCGTGGCCGCCGCCGAAGAACGCTGGATCATGCCAGGGCGGCAGCGATTCGCCGGCGGAGCAGGGCCTCGTGGGCGGGGTCGGTGCACAGTGTCATGGTCAGCCCGGAGTCGGCGGCCTCGGCCAGGACGGCCAGTAAGGTGGCGAACTGGTCGGGGGGCTCGACGGCGAGCAGTTCCTCGGCGTACTCCACGATCAGGGTGACCTTCCCCGCGCGCGTCGCGTCCCGCAGGGAGTCGGTGAGGGCGTCCCAGTTGCGGCCGAAGTACTCAGGGAAGCGCAGGGCCCGCGCCACCTCCTCGAAGAAGGCGGCACGGGTCCGGCACGCTCGCCCGTCGACGATCGCCGGCGCCGGATCGGTGGTCACCGTCAGCCAACGCGGCAGCGGACGTGCGCCTGTCATGGGAGGTCCTAGAGCCTGTAGAAGTCGGTGTAGTGGTTCGGCGAGAACCAGACCGCGCCGGTGCTGCGGTTGACGACGATCCGGTACGCGTCGCGCGCGGCGCCCTGCGCCCGGGAGTACACGTCGTACTCGTAGTAGGTGGCGCCGCTGGGGAGCTGACCCTCACGGTTGTAGAAGCGTCCGCCAGTGTAGTTGTACTTGCCGTCCGGCCAGGAGTACCACCCACTGCTGGTGGGGTACCCCTTGGCGGCCCAGATCGAGCCGGCCGAACGTGCGTCGGAGCATCGGGAGATGGTGCAGGAGCCGTAGACCGACGCGTTGGCGGGGGAGATGCCCACCGCGCCGGTCAGGGACGCGATGGCGGCGAGCACGATGGCGAGCCGGACCGGCCAGGAAGGTCGGCGGCGCTGGGGAGTGTGCACGAAGCCTCCTTACGGGAGATGCGACACGGGCCGACAACCGTCAGGATCACCGCTCACCTCGTATTAATAAAGACGAAAGCCACCAAAGGGATGGTGAACTCTCCGCCTCGACGACCTCCGCACGCTTGATGACGGGCGCCGGACCAAGCTGGTTACCCTCATTGCGATCGCGGTCTGGCGATGTCCGGGCGTTTCGGCCGATCGCATGCCGACCGCCCCGCGGCGGGACACTGGTACGGACCGGCCGAGGATCAGATGATGAACTGGTATTGACCGGTTGTGATTAGGGTGATCTCATATGGGCAATCCGGTGCGCATTTATGCGCATTCGGGCGGTTATGTGCACTCAGAGGAGACCGTGTGCCCCCCAGCCGTCCCTTAGCCGTGACCCTCGCCGCATCCCTTCTGCTCATCAGCCCCGTCAACGCCGCCACGGCCGCCGAAGCCGAGACCACCCCCGTCGCCGTGGCCCCCACGGCTCAGCAGGCGAAAGCCCGATCCGACGGGTTCCCCGTCGCCCCCGTCGTCGGATTGGTCCGTACCAGTGGCGGCGACCAGTACGCCGAGGCCCACGTGCGGCAGACGCTCGCCGACGCGGGCGTGAAGCGGGTCGTCGCCACCGACGGCGACGACCCGCACACCCCGGTCACGATCTACCTGGGCGGCGGCGACGCCGCACTCGACGGGCTCGGCGTGAAGAACGCCGATGGCCTGCCGGCCGAGGGGTACGTGCTCGCGGCCGGGCACAGCGGAGGGCACAAGGTCATCGTGCTCGACGGCGTGGACGCCGACGGCACCTACTACGCCGCTCTCTCCCTGCGCCAGCTCATCGAGCGTCGCCAGGGCGCCGACTGGATGCCGGGCGTGGAGGTGCGCGACTGGCCCACGATGCGCTACCGCGGCTCCATCGAGGGCTTCTACGGCACCCCCTGGTCGCACCAGGACCGTCTGGACCACCTGAGCTATCTCGGCGCGCACAAGATGAACACCTACGAATACGCGCCCAAGGACGACCCCTACCATCGCGACAAGTGGCGCGATCCGTATCCGCCGGACAAGCTTGCCCAGCTCGGAGAGCTGATCACCCGCGCCCGCGAGAACCACGTCGACTTCACCTTCGCCCTGTCGCCAGGTCTGTCGATCTGCTACACGAGCCAGCAGGACGTGCAGGCGCTGCTGGCCAAGTTCGAGGCCGTCTACGCGCTCGGCGGGCGCTCGTTCACCATCCCGATGGACGACATCGACGCCGGCCGCTGGAGCTGCGAGGGCGACCGGGCCAAGTACGGCAACCCCGGCGGGGCCGGAGCCGGGCGGGCCCAGAGCGAGCTGATCAACGCCGCCCAGGCGTGGGCCACGGCCAAGGGCGACGTGGCGCCACTGCAGATGGTGCCGACGGAGTACTACGACGCCTCCGAGTCGCCGTACAAGAAGGCGCTGCGCGAGGTCCTCGACCCGAAGGTCGTTGTGCACTGGACCGGCATGGGCGTCGTCCCCGCGACGATCACCAAGGCTCAGGCGGCCACGGCCAGACAGGTCTTCGGCCACGAGATTCTCGTCTGGGACAACTACCCGGTCAATGACTACAACCCGGGCCGCCTGTCCATGGCCGACTACGCCGGGCGCGAGCCCGGACTGTCCGAGCACCTGGCGGGGATCATCTCCAACCCGATGAATCAGGCCGCGGTAAGCAAGATCGCCCTGTACTCCTTCGCTGACTTCGGATGGAACGACCCGGTCTACGACGCCAAGGCGTCCTGGCTGCGCGCCCTGGACGAGGTGGCCTCCGGCTCGGACAAGCTCGTCTCCGCGCTACGCGATGTGGCCGACCTGAGCAGCTACGACGGCACCGTCCACCACAAGCAGGCCCCGGCACTGGCCGCCGCGGTCGAGGAGTTCTGGCCTGCCTGGCGCGACGGGAAACCCACCACGCTGCGCGCCTACGCCGAGCGCCTGCTGGCCGCCCCCGCCACCATCGCCGCCGGGGTGAAGGACCAGCCATTCCTGGAGGAGGCCAAATCCTGGCTGAATGCCACCGAGCTGTGGGCCAAGGCCATGCTCAAGGCCCTCGACGTCCTCGACGTGGTCCGGGCGGGCGACGGCACCGCCGCGGTCGGGGCGCGGCAGGATGCGCTCGACCTCATCGCGGCGGCCAAGGCCATCCGCGACCCGCGCGCCCCACACTCCACGACGTTCCCCCGCATCGGCGACGGCGTCCTCGACCGCTTCATCACCCAGGCCCTGGGCGAACTGGACCGCTGGATCGGCGTGGTCGCCGACCGGCCGGCCGCGTCCAGCACGCTGGGGACGTATGCCGACAACACCCCCGACCGCATGGTCGACGGCGACCTCGACACCTTCTACTGGAGCAACAACGCCCCAGGCGCCGGTGACGCGGTGAGCGTCGACCTCGGGGCGATCAAGTCCATCGGCGACGTGGCCGTTCTCATGGGCAAGCCGGGCAGCCCCAACGACTTCATCCACGACGGCGTCCTGGAGTACTCCACCGACGGCGTCGCCTGGACCGGTCTCGCCACCGGCACCACCGCCGAGGTAAAGGCGACCGCCCCGGCCGGGGCGCGCGCCCGCTACGTCCGCTACCGCGCGACCGGCGGTAGCGACTACTGGCTCGTGGTGCGGGAGTTCCAGGTGGCCACCCTCGGCGACGACGTCACCCGGCTCACCGTCAGTGGCAGCCCGGCGGGCGCGAACCCGCAGGCGGCGGCCGACGGCAACCTCAGCACCGCCTGGACCGCCTCCGACGCTCCGGCCGCCGGGGACGCCCTGCAGGTGACGCTCTCCAAAGAGCGCCTGATCGACCGGGTGATCGTCCTCGGCACCGGCGAGGCCGAGGTGCAGGTCAGGACCGGAGGCCAGTGGCAGCCGATCGGCAAGCTGGCCGGGCCGTACACCGAACTCGATCCCGCTGACGTGACCGCCGACGCGATCAGGCTGGCGTGGACGGCAGGGAGCGCCGCGCCGAAGATCGCCGAGATCGTGCCCAGGTACGGCGACGTGCCGGCGGCGGTGCTCTCGGCCGCTCCCGCCGCGCTGGACGCGATGATCGGGAAGGAGACGACGCTCACGCTCAGCGCCACGAGCCGGCGCGCCGCCGCCGTCACCGGCGCGCTGTCGGTCAAGGGCCCGGCCGGGTGGAAGCTCCCGGCCGACCGCGAGATGACGCTGCCGCGCGGCGGCGAGCTGATCGCGCCCGTCGCCTTCACCCCCACGGGTTCCGGCACGCTGGAGATCTCCTTCGCCGGGGTGACGACCACGGTCGCGGTCACGGCCCACCGGGCGGTGGCCGAGGCCAACCTCGCCAAGGGGCGGCCGGTCACGGCCTCCAGCGTCGAGGGTGGAACCGCCTTCGCGGCGGGGAACGCGGTCGACGGCGACCTGGCCACCCGCTGGTCGTCCGCCTATACCGACGCCGAGTGGCTGACGATTGACCTCGGCTCCGCGGTGGACGTGGGCAAGGTGGTCCTGCGCTGGGAGGACGCGTACGGCACGGCCTACCGGGTGGAGTCGTCGGCCGACGGCCGCACCTGGGTTCCGCTGGCCGAGGTGACCGACGGCGACGGCGGCGTGGACGAGATCTGGATCGACCAGGCCAACTCCACCCGCCACCTGCGCGTGCAGGGCGTCAAACGAGCGCTGGCGTGGGGCTACTCGCTGTGGGAGGTGGAGGTACACGCAGCCGCCTGATCTACCGGCGCCGGCCGCGGTCGATCAGATGATCGTGGCCGGCGCCGTGCCCGCCGTCGTGCGCGATCGCGTCCCAAACGGAGGGCTCTGCCCAGGCCCCGCGTTCGCGCGGTCAGACCAGACGGGACGGAGGAGTGGCGTGGGGGGTGGGGCGCGATCCGGTCTCCGTGGCAGGAGGCGTCGAACGCAGCAGCCGCAGGACCGCCGCGCAGACGAGGTAGGTGATCAGCGCGACTGCCGGCATTCCGGACACGGTCGGAGCGGTGCTCGGCCACAGGCTGTTGGAGAGCAAGGCGAAGGCGACCCCGGCGAACCCCGCCATGGCCAGCCACAGCCGGAAGACCTGACAGGACGCCAGGCGGGCCAGGTCGGCCGGCGTCCGGAGTGAGAGCGAGAGCCGGCGGCGCCGTCGGGCGCCGCGCATCTCGATCGGGCCGAAGATCGCGACGAGCAGCGTGAGGACGGCGCTGAACATGACCAGCAACGGGATCCTCCAGGCCAGCCACGCGGCCGATCCGGCCTCCGGAGTCGGGAGCACGCCCGCCACGTCCAGCGCGGCGGCGAGCAGGATCGCGGCGGAGATGTGCCAGAGGAAGATCGTCATGATCACCGAGTTGACGGCGACCACGGCCATCCACCGCCGGGTGTGCCGCAACCATCGCTCGGCCCGATCCCGCAGCAGCAGCGCCACCCCGAGTTGGGCGGTGGCGACCGCCAGCAGAGCCAGGCTGGGTGGGGACATGTTGTGCAGCCGCTCGCCGGGCACGTCGATCATGCTGATCGGGTAGGGGCCGACGAGGGTGAGCAGGAGCAGCGTGCCGGTCCCGGCGAGCAGCAGCGGCACGGCGACGCGAGGGCGAGCCGGCAACGACCCGTCCCGCCAGGCGAAGCCCATCTGGTGGATCGCCAGCCAGCCGAACAGGAAGTTGCCGTTACCCCAGAAGCCATGGCCGAGGAGCCGGGCCACATCGCCGACGGCGACGAGCCCCACCAGCACCGACGGGACGGCGAGTCCGTACCGGCGGTGGAGGGCGTACATCGGCGGGGTGAGCGCGACCACGATCAGGTAGACCACGAGGAACCACAACGGGATCGAGGCGAGCCAGACCACCATGCGAACCCGGGCGGGGTCGGCGTCGAACAGGCGGGCTGCCAACGCGCCGCCTCCCAGCACCAGCACCAGGGCCGTGGTCGGCGGGATCAGCCGGCCGCTCCGCTTGATCAGCCACTCGGCGGCCTTCCCTCCGCGGCGTCGCTCCGCGGCCAGGGAGACGGCGTTCGCGTACCCGCCGACGAAGAAGAACACGGGCATCACTTGGACCAGCCAGGTGAGCGGCTGCGCCCACGGCAGGTCCGGCAGCGCCGACCTGCCGGTCAGCTCGCCGTGCTCGTCGTAGCCGACGACCGTCGCCAGCCAGTGCCCGAGGACCACGGCGACGATCGACACGGCTCGCAGCAGGTCGATGAACCGCTCCCGCGACGGCGGCGTCTGTTCCGCGAGCCGCCGGACCTCTCGCAACGCGGTGCCCATGTCCTGCCTGTTCCCCCGCAGAGGTGGAGGTATCGGCAGACGGAAGTCCTGCGGCGTCGGGCGCGGAGTCGACGTGGAGGGGCGTCGCGGTCGTCGGGAAAGATCGGGCGGGAGCGATAGAGTCGGGCCTCATGCCAGAAATGCCGCGTGTGCTTGTTGTACAGAACGATCCGGACGGAGGCCCCGGGCGGTTCGGGGAATGGCTGGACGCCGCCGGGGTCGCCGTCGACGTGGTCACCGCCTTCGACGGGTCCGCCCTCCCGTCGCGGCTGGAGCACGACGGCCTGATCGTGCTCGGCGGCGGTTACCTGCCGGACGACGACGAGAAGGCGCCCTGGCTGCCGGCCACCCGCGCCCTCGTCGATCAGGCACTCGCCCGGTCGGTGCCGTTCTTCGGCATCTGCCTCGGCGGGCAGATGCTGGCCGCGGTCGGCGGCGGGAAGGTCCAGGGCGACGCCGGGGCGCCCGAGCGCGGCAGCACGTCCATCACCATGAGGGTCGAGACGGCGGACGACGTGGTCTTCGGCGGGCTGCCCGCCGCTGTCCCGGCGATCGAGAACCACATCGACGCCATCACGGCTCTGCCGCCGGGCGCGGTCTGGCTGGCCGAGACCGAACGTTGCCCCTACCAGGCCTTCCGGCTGGGCGACCGTGCCTGGGGTGTGCAGTTCCACCCTGAGGCGAGGCCCGAACGCATCCAGCAGTGGGACGTCGAGAACATTCGCCGGCAAGGTCTCGATCTCGACGAGCTGTACGCCGCCGCCGTGACCGACGACCCGCTCTCGCGGGCCACCTGGAGTGAGGTGGCCTCCCGGTTCGCCACCGTGGTCAAAGACGGACGTCCCTAGTTGTACTGACCACGAGCGCTGTTGACAGTTCCGCTTGATCAAGGCGAAGACCTCCGGTGTGGTGGAGGGGGCCAGGCTCCCCACCACACACGGAGGTCTTCGTGTCCCACGCGGCCGGGGCTCAGGGGGCGTACGGCTGGTCGCCGGTGCGGGCTTCGGCGGTGACCTTCAGAGCGCGTAGCCACGCTTCGAGGCCCTCGCCGAGGATCTTGGTGGCGCCGGGAACGTCCGCTTCGGCCTGGGCGCCGGTCCAGGTTTCCTCGGTGTGCACGCGCACGCCGCCCTTGACCTTGGTGAAGGTCCACAGGTGTACGCCCTGGTCGATGCGCACCCCCTCACCGATCGCGGGTCCGCTCCACAGGATGCAGGTGTCGCGCTGGACCTGCCGGACGGTTGAAGTGATGTTCATGCTGGTGGCGGGGGTCGTGGGAGTGGGAGGCGCCGGGGTGGTCCACCGGAACCGCGAGCCCTTGCGGAGGGGGCCGGGGTCGAGGCGGCTCACGGTGAGGACGGGGGACTGCCAGGCCGGCCAGCGTTCCACGTCGGTCTGCAGGGTGAAGATGGCGCTCAGCGGCGCCTTGATCGCGATGTCGGACCGGTAGCGGATGCGAGCGGTGGTGTCGACGCCCTCACCGTGGCACTGGGGCTGACCACCGTGGGTCGGTCGGGGCGCGGCCTGCGCGGCCGGGATGTTGCCCGCGAGGACGCCGGCGACGGCGAGCGCGATCGTGAGCGTGGTGAGGCGAGCGCGGGTCCGGGGGCGGATGGCTCGGGTGTGCGTGCGGCGGGTCTGGGATCGCTGACCGGTGGGAATCGACGGGCCGTTGCCGGACATGGTGCTCGCTTTCGTTCTGGGGGACAGGGAACGGACGCTCGGGCGCCCCGGATGGCTGTTCGGGATGGGTGGCGCTGCTGTGGGTGGCGCCGTGCGTTACGGGATCAGCACGACCTTTCCGGCGACGGTGCCGGATTCGGCCAGCCGCAGGGCGTCGGCGGCGCGGGTGAGGGGCAGCCGGGCGGCGATCCGGACGGTGATGTCCCCGCGCTGGAGGGCGGCGAAGACCTGGGTGAGGTCAGTACGCAGCCGGGCCCGGAACCGGTTCTTGGCCAGGGCTCGTCCGGCCCAGATGTTGAAGAAGTAGGCGCGTCGCCGGTTGGGCAGGGCGTGCCACAGCCAGACCCGGCCGAGCAGTTTGAGTACGGGCCACTGCTTGGACCCCTCGTCGTCGCGGGTGGAGGCGGTGCCGTAGGAGACGAGCGTGCCGCCGGGGGCCAGGAGGCGCCAGGAATCGACGATGCCGGGGCCGCCGACGTGGTCGAAGACGGCGTCCACCCCGCCGGGGGCGAGCTCGCGGACCCGCGCGGCGACGTGGCCGGTGCGGTAGTCGATGGGGGTGACACCCTGGTCCCGCAGGGCGTCGTGGTGGCGGGCGGAGGCCGTGCCGATGACCTTCACGCCCGCGGCGTGGGCGAGTTGGACCAGGATCGAGCCGACGCCGCCGCCCGCGCCGTGCACCAGGATGGTCTGCCCGGCGCGGACGCGGGCCTTGCGGTGCAGCATCTGCCAGGCGGTGATGCCGTTGACGACGAGGGTCTCCGCCTCTGCCGCGCCGATCCCGTCGGGGACCGGCACCACGTCCGCGGCGTCGACGAGCACGTGGTTGGCCCAGCCGCCGACCTTGACCAGCGCGGCGACCCGGGTGCCGGCCAGGGCGGGCTCGACGCCCTCGCCGGTGGCCAGCACCGTGCCGACGAGGTCGTAGCCGGGCACGAACGGGAACGCCGGCTGGTCGTAGTAGCGGCCGCGGCGCATCTGCTGCTCGGCGAAGGAGACGCCCGTCGCCTCCATGCGGATGAGGACCTGGCCCGGGCCTGCGGCGGGGACGTCTCCGTGCCGGATCCGCAGCCCTTCCGGCTCGACCTTGCCCGGCAGGACGACCTCGACGAGTCCTTCGGCGTTCATGTCGACCTCCACTGCGCTCAGGCGTTGGTTACCTGTCTTCGCGTTCATTAGAGCCTCTAACTCCTCGTCATGGGGGAGGTGCGCGTTCGGTGCGGGGGGCGTGGCGGCGCACTCCTTCGGCGCCGGCTGCGGGCTCGAAGAATGGCCACGACGATCAGCTAGAACGTCATGCTTACGTTAGAAGTTATAACTAGACGAGAAGGGGAGTGTCAATAGGGTTCGTGATACCCTCTAACTAAATCTTCACGATGTAGCTTCAGTGGCGGGGAAGGTGGCCGGGTCATGGCGGAGCGGGACACGATGACCCCTCGCGAGCGCTACCGGACTCAGGTGCGCGCGGAGATCAAGGAACGCGCGTGGGAACAGATCACCACGACAGGGGCGTCCGCGCTCTCCCTCAATGCGATCGCCAAGCAGATGGGCATGAGCGGACCCGCGCTCTACCGCTACTACGACGGCCGCGACGCACTGATCACCGAGCTCGTCAGGGACGCCTACCGAAGCCTCGCCGACACTCTTCGCTCAGCCTCCGCCGCAGGTGCCGACCTGGCCGTGCTGGCGCACACCCTGCGTGCCTGGGCGCTGGAGGACCCCCAGCGGTACCTCCTCATCTACGGCACCCCCGTGCCCGGCTACCACGCGCCCGACGACATCACGCGCATCTCGTCCGAGACCATGGCGATGCTGCTCGACGCCTCCGCGGCGCTCGCCTCGGACGGTCCCGCGACGCCGTTCGACGGACACCTGGCAGACCACCGCGACTGGGCGGACGGCCACCCCGCCCCGCCCGCGGTCCTGCACCGGGCCCTGAGCTTCTGGACCCGGCTGCACGGTGTCCTGTCCCTGGAGCTCGCCGGCCACTTCACCGGAATGGGATTCGACCCGGCCCTGCTCTTCGCGGCCGAACTGGACGACCTGCTGGCGCACTGAGCGCCTCGGCTACCGAGGCGCTCGGCACGTCACCCACGCGGATCCCACCACGGTCGATCGGGGTCGCCGCCTCAACCGACCGTGGTTCAACCGATCACCCTGTCAGCGCGGCCGTCATCCCGGCTCGGGACGCAGCGGAAAGTGACAGGCGACCTGATGCAGGTCGCCCGCCAGCGGCGGCTCCGTCTCGCAAATCTGCTCGGCGATGGGACACCGTGTCCGGAACCGGCACCCGGTGGGCGGGTTCAGCGCGCTGGGCAGTTCACCCCGGATGGTGATGTTCTCGCGCGGCGCGGCGCGTCCTGGGGCGGCGGAGGGGACGGCGTCGATGAGCGCCTGGGTGTAGGGGTGCCGGGCGGCCCTGACCACGTCGTGGGCCGGGCCGACTTCGACAAGCTTGCCGAGGTACATGACGCCGATCCGGTCCGCCATGTAGTCCACGACGGACAGGTCGTGGCTGATGAACACGTACGCCAGGCCGAGTTCGTGCTGCAGGTCGCGCATGAGGTTGAGCACCTGGGCCTGGATCGACACGTCGAGCGCGCTCACCGGTTCGTCGCCGACGATCAGCCGGGGCTGCAGGGCCAGTGCCCGGGCCAGCCCGAGCCGTTGCAACTGGCCGCCGGAGAATTCATGGGGATAACGCTCCAGGACCCGTCGCGACAATCCCACCTGGTCGAGCAGCGCCGTGATGCGGGCCCGGCGCGCGGACGGGTCGCCCACCTGCTGGATCTCCAACGGTTCGGCGAGGATGGCGTCGACGCGCATGCGCGGGTTCATGGCCGCGTAGCTGTCTTGGAACATCAGCTGGACCTGCCGATGCGTCCGCCGGCGTTCGCGGCGGCTCAGCGTGGCGATGTCGGTCCCGTCGAGGACGATCTGCCCGTCGGTCGGCTTCTCCAAGCCGACCACCAGGCGGCCCACGGTGGACTTGCCGCACCCGGACTCGCCCACCAGCCCGAAGGTCTCGCCCGGGCGCACCTCGAACGAGACCCCCGCGACGGCGCTCACCTGCCCGGACGCCCGCCGCAGCAGCCCGCCGGTCGTCGCCCCGTAGTCCTTGACCAGACCGCGGACCGACAGGATCGGCTCCGGGGCCGCCTCGGGCGCCTCCGCGGGCAGGGGCACCGGGACGGCCCGGACAGTTGTGGCAGTGGTCGTCGCGGTGACCGGGTGCAGGCACGCGTACCGGTGCTCGCCGGCCGACAGGGGCACCTCGGTCGTATGGCATTCCGGCGCGGCGAATCGGCAGCGCGGGGCGAAGCGGCACCCGTCCAGGGGCCGGGACAGGTCCGGCGGCAGGCCGGGAATGCTGTAGAGGCGCTTGGGCGCGCCGGTCTCGTGGGTCACCGACTCGGGAAGCGACTCCATGAGCGCCTCGGTGTAGCGGTGCCGGGGTGAGGTGAAGAGCTGCGTGGTCGGGGCGGTCTCCACCACACGGCCGGCGTACATGACGGCGACACGGTCGGCGCGGCCGGCGATCACCCCCAGATCGTGGGTGACGAGGATGACGGCCATCCCGAACTCTTCACGCAGGTCGTCGATGAGCTCGAGGATCTGACGCTGCGTGGTCACGTCGAGCGCCGTCGTCGGCTCGTCGGCGATGAGGAGGCGCGGGGAGCAGATGAGCGCCATGGCGATGACCACCCGCTGGCGCATCCCGCCGGAAAGCTGGTGGGGATAGTCGTCGACGATCTTGTCTGGGCGCGGCATCCCGACCCGGCGCAGCATCTCGATGGCTCGCGCGCGGGCCTCCGCCTTACCGACGCCCTCGTGTACGCGCAGCGGCTCGGCGACCTGCGTCCCGATGCGCATCGTCGGGTTGAGCGAGGTGAGCGGGTCCTGGAACACCATGCCCATGCGGACGCCGCGGATCCGGCGCACCTCGTCCGGCGGCAGGGACCGCAGGTCGCGCCCCTCGAAGAGGATCTCTCCGCCGACCACGCTGCCGCCGGAGGGCAGCAGGCCCATGACCGACAGCGCGGTCATCGTCTTGCCGCTGCCGGACTCGCCCACGATGCCGAGGGTCTCTCCCGGCCGGACCTCCAGGTTGACATCGTCGAGGGCGTGGACGGTGCCGCGACGCAGCGCGATGTCGGTGCTCAGGTGACGCAGCCGCAGCAGCGGCCGGCTCTCTCCGCTGTCACCGGGCGCTTCGTCGTGCGGGGCCGTGTCGATTGGTGCGCTCATTAATCCTGCTCCTGCTAGCGTCGCCGGAGGCGGACCTCGAAGGCGTCCCTCAGCCCGTCGCCGATGAAATTGAAGGCGAGGACGATGAGGATGATGGCGATTCCGGGTGGATAGAGCAGCCACCAGTGGCCGCTGAACGTGTCGGCGAGACCGTCGGAGAGCATCCCACCCCAGTTGGCCGCCGGTGGGGGAACGCCGAGGCCGAGGAACGACAGGTAGGCGACGTAGAGGATCGCGTCGGCGACCTGGAAGGTCGCGTTGACGATCACGGTCCCGATGGCGTTGGGGATGATGTGCCGTCGCACCGCACGTCCACCGGTCCCGCCCATCGAACGCATGGCCTGGATGTACTCGCGGGAGCGCAGCGACAGCGCCTCGCCGCGCACGAGCCGGGCCGGCCCGAGCCAGGCGAAGGCTCCGATGATGACGATGAGCATCGACACGCTCGGCGTGACGATGGCGGCCAAGAGCATGAACAGGAACAGCGACGGGATCGACATCATCGCGTCGACGAGCCGCATCATCGCCGCGTCCACCCACCCGCCGGCGAAACCGGCGATGGCCCCCCACACCGTTCCCACGATGGTGGCGAGGATTCCCGCCGCGAGCCCGACGATGATGGAGGTCTGCCCGCCGAGCATGAGACGCCCGAGCTGGTCGTAGCCGACCCCGTCGGTTCCCAGCGGGTGTCCGTCCGTGCCCGGGGAAAGATGCACGGCGGCGAGATCGGTGTGCACCTGGTCGGTGTGGTAGAAGAGCGGTCCGAGGAAGCAGACCGCGGCGAGGACCACGAACATGGCCAGGCCCACCAGCGCCAGCCGGTTCTCGCAGAAGACCTCCACCCCTTGGCGCCACAGGCCCCGGACGGGCGTCTCGTCCGGCTGCGGCGACGTTCCTTCGGAATTGCCGGTTGTCTCAGCCGGTGTGGTCACGACGCGCTCCTTCGGAGGCGGACCCTGGGGTCGACGGCGGCGTAGAGCACGTCGGCCAGCAGTGCGCCGAACACGGTCGCGACCGAGATGATCAGGGTGACCCCGAGCAGGATCGGGAAGTCACGCTTCAGGGCGGCCTGCCAGAACAACTGGCCCATGCCGGGGAAGTTGAACAACGACTCCACGACCAGCGCGCCGCTGAACAGCGCGGGCAGATACATCCCGAGCAGCGTGATGACGGGGAACAAACCGTTGCGCAGGGTGTGCAGGACGACGACGCGTCCCTCCGACAGCCCCTTGCTGCGCGCGGTGCGCACGTAGTTCTCATTGAGGTTGTCGACCATGGACGAGCGTACGTACCGCGAGTAGACGGCGACGGTCACGACGGCGAGCGTGACGGTGGGGAGGACGAGGCCGGCCGGGTCGGCGAGTACCTCACCAAGGGTGAATCCCTGCGGTGCCTCCGGCGGCAGGATCGGCCAGACCTGCGAGAAGAGGATGATCATCATCAGGCCAAGGAAGAAGATCGGCGTGGCGTAGGCCAGCAGCGACAAGGAGGTGATGGTGTAGTCGGGCCACCGGTTGCGACGCGTCGCCTGGATGACTCCGAGGGGGATGGCCACGACGATGGCCAGCAGCGTCGACAGCAGCGACAGCACCATGGTCTTGGGCAGCCGCTGGCCGATGGCTTCGGTGACGGACTGGTTGAGCTGGAACGAGTAGCCGAGGTCGCCGTGCAGCAGACGCTGCACATACATCACGTACTGCTGGATCCAGGGGCGGTCGTAGCCCATCTCGTGGTCGAAGGCCGCCAGCTGCTCAAGCGTCGCCTCCTTGCCCAGCGTGGCCCGGGCCGCGCCCCCCGGCAGCAGGTGCAGGATGACGAACGTGATGATCGTGACGAGTACCACGATGACGAGGGCTTGGCCCAGGCGGACGATGAGGTACCGGGCCACGTGGCCCCTCCTTTTCGAGGGGCTCCGGTGGCCTCGTCAGGGTGCCACCGGAGCCCGACGGTCGGTGTGTCAGTTCTTCCAGGACCAGTCCTGGAAGAACATGTTGTTCAGCGGGTCCTGCGCGACCCCCTGCAGATCCGACCGGTACGCCGAGATCTGGTAGACGGGGTTCGGCATCCACAGCACCGGCAGGTCCTTGGCCAGGAAGTCGTTGTAGGCCTTGAGCGTGCTCTCGTCGCCGGAGAACTGCGTCGCCTCGATGAGCTTGTCCGCCTCGGGGTTGCTGTAGCTGCCGAGGTTGACCGGCGCGTCGGTGGCGAAGAGCCGCTCACCGCTGGCGAAGGCCGGGTAGTACCAGCTGCCCTGGGAACCGAAGAAGGACATGTCCCACGAGCAGCTCGCCTCCGACGGCTTGCAGGCCGGAGTCACCGCGACCGAGTCGGGCACCTCCTTGATGGCCAGCTGGATGCCGACCTTGGCCATCTGCGACTTGATCTCGGCGAACATCTTCGTCGTCGCGGCGAAGCCGGTCTGGCTGGTGACCGTCAGGCGCAGCGGAGTGCCGGCGGCGATGCCCTCCCCGCACTGGTCCGCGCCGGTGCCCGGCTTCTCGCAGGTCGTCTCCCCGTCCGGGGCCACCTTCCATCCGTGGCTTTCCAGCAGCTCCTTGGCCTTGGCGGGGTCGAACGAGTAGGCGCACCCGTCGCCGGCCTCGCCGGTGCCCGGCTTGGGGGGTACGGGCCCACACGTCGGCGCGGCCGTGCCGGACCAGACGACCTTGCTGATCGTCGGCTGGTCGACGAGCATCTGCATCGCCTGGCGCAGGTACAGCTGCTTGAACAGCGGCCCGGACTTGGGGTTGTTGTAGTTCAGCTGCAGATAGGTGATGGACCACCCGTACCAGGGCGAGATCGTGTAGCCCTTGGACTCGAGGTACTTCTGCTGCGACAGGTTGCCCGCGGGGACGTACCCGTAGTCGATCTCACCGGCGCGCAGCACGTTGAACTGGGCATCGTCACTGGTGAAGGGCCGCAACACCACCGTGGGCACCTTCGGCTTGTCGCCGCCGGAGTAGTTCTGCTGCGCGGCGAAGACGACCTCGCCGTTCGGCACGTACTTCTCCAGCTTCCACGCGCCGCTGTTGACCTTCCAGAGCTCGTTGGTCGCGTAGGTCTTGGGATCCTTCGACGCCGCGGTGAGAAAGTCGAAGACCTTGCCGGCGCCGGCCGCGGTGCTGGAGAGGTCGCTCACGCTCGCCGTCGCGGAGTCCTTGTCCCATGCGTGCTGCGGAAGCGGCACGATGCGGTTGAGCTGGTTTCCCACGAACCACGCGGTGTTGTAGACCTTCGTCGTCGTCAGCGAGAAGGTCTTCTCGTCCTTGACGGTGAAGTCGGCGATGTTGTCGGGGAAGCCGCCGGCCCGGTAGGACGCCCACTTGTCCTTGTTCGCGCTGACGAGGTCGTACCAGAACTGCACATCGCGGGTGGTGATCGGCTTGCCGTCCGACCACGTGTTGTCCTTCAGGGTGATCGTCAGAGTCTTGCCGCCGTCGCTCACCTCGGGCGGGTCGGCCATCGACCGCGCGGGGTCGATGTTGTACTTCGCCGAGCCGTCCAGCTGGTACTCGTACAGGTGGCGGTACTGCGCCCCGCTGAAGATGGCGTTCTCACCCTGGGTGAAGCCGGGCGCCGAGATGGGCAGGATCCAGTTGGGCGTGCGAAGGGCGACGGTCACCGAGTCCTTGCCCTGACTCCCACCTTGAGCGCTCTTCGGTGAGCTGGTGCCGCCGCAGGCGGCCAGGCCCAGGCCGATGGCGATCGCGCCGGCGGTGACCGCGGTGCCGCGGAGTGCGCGCCAGTGGAATCTACTCCTCATGGGTCTCCTCGATTGATGTGCACGTGACCGGGCACGCGGGGGATGCCTCGCTCGGCTGTCGCAAGCGTTGGGGGCCAGGAAGTGGTGTCCCGTCGACCGGATCTTCAAGCGATGGTTCGCAGAATGTATTACGCAGGATGTAGGTAGTCAACGAAAATAAGTGGACTTGTTTCGCGTATTTATTTCGGGCACGATGGAAGTTGCTGAAGATCTTTCGATGCCGTACGCGTGGTCCATGATTGGGGACCGCGGCGGCCCTGTGGTGGGCAGCGCCGGAAGACCAGCCACGAGAAGGAGAGGTATGTCGGACCCGTCGATCTCCGCCAGCTTGCGCGAGCAGACCCTCAACCTGCTGGCCAGCGGCGAGGCCACCTCCCGCGCCGACCTTGTCGAGGCGTTGCGGGTCGCCCCCTCGACGGTCTCCGGGCTGGTGCGGCGTCTGCTGGACGAGGGCGTCATCCTGGAGGAGGGCGTGGGCCGCTCCACAGGGGGACGACGGCCGCGGATCCTGCGGCTGCGGGAGACCGACGGTGTCTTCGCCGTCTCCGAGCTGGGCGGCCGGCATGCCCGCGTCGGCCTCTCCTCGCTGGACGGACGACTGCTCGCGGCCGAAGAGGTCGCCATCGACATCGCCGCCGGACCGAAGAAGGTCTTCGACGCGATCGCCCGGGCGTTCACGCGGATCCGGGCGGCGGAAGCCCCCGGTCAGGCGTTGCTCGGGGTCGGCGTGGCTCTCCCGGGTCCGGTCAGGTTCCCGAGCGGTCGTCTGGTCGGACCCGCACGGATGCCCGGCTGGAGCGGCGTCGACGCGCAGGCCGACCTCAAGGAACGCTTCGACGTGCCGGTGGTCGTCGAGAACGACGCCAAGGCCGCGGCGATCGGCGAGCACATCACCCGCGGCCGGGACACCGGCGACATGATCTACGTGAAGGCCGGCACCGGCATCGGCGGATGCCTGGTCAGCGGCGGCCAGGTCTACCGCGGCAGCCGCGGCCTCAGCGGCGACCTCACCCACGGAAGGGTGGCGGACAGCGGCGAGCGCCACTGCTCATGCGGCAGACGCGGCTGTTTGGAAACCGTCGCCAGCGGCGCCGCCCTGGTCCAGCAGCTCAAGGAGCAGGGCCTGCCGGTGACCACGACTCGCGACGTCATCGCCGCCGCCGTGGACGCCGACCCCACTGTGGTGACGATGGTGCGCCGCGCCGGCGAGCTGCTCGGGGTGGCGCTGTCCGGCCTGGTCAACTTCCTCAACCCCGACGCGGTCGTCATCGGTGGAGCGCTCTCCAGCCTCGACGTCTACATGGCGGCCGCCCGAGGAGTGCTCTACGAGTGCTGCCTGCCGTCCATGACCCAGTCTCTGTCCATCGAGGCCAGCGTCGCGGGCCCGGATGCCGCCCTTGTCGGCCTCGGGCATCTGGCGCGCACGGTGGCCGATGTCCCGCTTTCCTGAGGAGACCCCGTCAGTGCCCCGCTCCCTCCGCATCGCCATCGGCGGCATACACATCGAGTCCAGTACCTTCTCGCCCCACCTGAGCACCGCCGACGACTTCGACGTCACTCGTGACGATGCGTTGCTGGCGCGCTACGACTGGCTCTCGCCCGTCCGGCCCCCCTGGGCCGGAGACATTGAGTGGGTGCCCCTCGTGCACGCACGGGCTCTCCCGGGCGGCGTGGTCGACCCCGCCGCCTACGACGCCTGGTCGACGGAGATCCTGGACAAGCTGGCCGAGGCAGGCCGGGTGGACGGCGTCCTGCTCGACATCCACGGCGCGATGAGCGTCGTCGGGCGGGAGGACGCCGAGGGCGACCTCGTCACCGCCATCCGGTCGCTGATCGGGCCGGAGCCGTACATCTCCGCCGCCATGGACCTGCACGGCAACGTCTCATCCGTCCTGTTCGAGGGCTGCGACCTGCTCACCTGCTACCGCACCGCCCCCCACGTCGATGTGTGGGAGACCCGTGAGCGCGCGGCCCGCAACCTCGTGGACGCGCTGCGCCGCGGACAGCGCCCGCACAAGGCCCTCGTCCACGTGCCGATCCTCCTGCCCGGCGAGATGACCAGCACCCGGATCGAACCGGCCCGGGGGCTGTACGCGCGCATCCCCGAGATCGAAGCCCGGGAAGGCGTGATCGACGCAGCGGTCTGGATCGGTTTCGCCTGGGCCGACCAGCCCCGCTGCCGCGGAGCGGTGGTCGTGACCGGCACCGACGCCGCCGCCGCGGAGAAGGCGGCCGGCGAGCTCGGTGAGCACTTCTGGTCGGCGCGCGACGAGTTCGCGTTCGTCGCCCCGACCGGTTCGATGGACGAGTGCCTCGACGTCGCGGTCGCCGCGGTGGCAGACCCCTCCCGCCGCCCGTTCTTCATCAGCGATTCCGGAGACAACCCGGGCGCCGGCGGCGCCGACGACGTCACCTTCGCCCTCGAGCGGATGCTGGCCCGCCCGCAGATCCGCGACGGCTCCCTCCGTGCGGTGTACGCCTCGCTGGTCGATCCGGAGGCCGTGGCGCAGGTCGCCGACCAGCCGCTCGGTTCGCCGGTCCGGGTACGCGTCGGCGGCCGGATCGACCCGCGCGACCCGGGCCCGCTCCAGCTCGACGGCGTCCTGGAGGCGGTCGCCGAGGACCCCGCCGGCGGGCGGTGCGCGAGCGTGCGCGTGGGCGGGCTCAGCGTGTTCGTCACGTCCCGTCGCATGCAGTACTCCGAGCTGGCCTCCTACGCCCGGCTCGGCATCACGGCCGGCGACATGGATCTTGTCGTCGTGAAGATCGGCTATCTCGAACCCGAGTTGTTCGACGCGGCGGGAGACTGGCTGCTCGCGCTGACGCCGGGTGGCGTCGATCAGGACCTCGGGCGTCTGCCGTACCGGCATGTGGTGCGACCGGTGTTCCCCCTGGACCGCGACTTCGCCGCGGACCTCACCGTGGTGACCCGGTGATCACGTGACACATACGGATGTGCCGTCCGCGGGTCCCTGTGTGCTCGCCGTGGATGTCGGAGGCACGACGATGAAAGGGGTGGTGGTCGGCGAGGAGGGCCGGATCCGGCACTCCGTGGTCGTGTCGTCGCCCGCGGAGGCCGACACGAGCCCGGTCGAGGCGTTGCGGGGTCTGTGCCGGCAGCTGAACAGCGACGCGCTGGCCCTCGGCGCCGTCCCCGCCGGCATCGGGGTGGTCACGCCGGGGATCGTCGACGAGGCCGCCGGGGTGGTGCGGTACGCGTCGAACATCAGGTTCCGCGATGTGCCGCTGCGGACGCTCATCCGCGACGACCTCGGGCTGCCGGTCGCGGTCGGCCATGACGTCCGCGCCGCGGGCGTCGCCGAGGCGGTCTCGGGGGTGGCCCGCGGCCTGGACAACTTCCTGATGTTGCCGCTGGGAACGGGCATCGCCGCCACCGTGGTGCTGAACGGCGAGCCGGTGGCGGGCGCGGACTGGTCGGCGGGGGAGGTCGGCCACATGCCGGTCCACCCCGGCGGCGAGTTGTGCGCGTGCGGGCAGCGCGGGTGTCTGGAGGTGTACGCCTCCGCCGGCGGTCTGGCCCGGCGCTACATCCGGCTCGGAGGAACGCCGGGGCTGGACAGCCGGGCCATCGCCGAGGCCACGTGCACCGACCCGCTCGCCCGCTCGGTGTGGGACACCGCCACCCATGCGCTGGGGACCGCCTTGGCCACCCTCACCCTTACCCTCGACCCCGCCTGCATCGTTCTCGGGGGTGGACTCGCTGAGGCCGGCGCGCAGTTGTTCGACCAGGTGCGCGCCACACTGCAGTCAGCTCTCGCCTGGCGGGCGGCGCCGGCGCTGCTTCCTTCCGCCTTCGGGGCCCGGGCGGCGCAGGTGGGCGCCGCGATCCTGGCCCGGCGCGCGGCGGGCCTGGCCGTACCAGAGGGCTGGGGCGCGCAGAACCGGGGGAGTGAGGTGCCCCGAAGCGGGTGACTCCGGCCCGGCAGCCCTTTCTGCACCCGGCGGAAAGCCGGAGCTCACGATCAGGTTGCCGTGGAGGCCAGGTCGCCCGCTTGGTCCTGGCCGGTCTGTTCTGGTGCGGATTCCGGGGCTTCGGATCCGGGGCGGGCGTGTGCGGTGCGGAGCAGGGTGGCGATGAGGACGGCCGCGGCCGCCATCAGAACGACACTGACCACCGAGGCGATCCGCATCTCTCGGGCGAAGGCGTCGAATGCCACGTTTCGCAGGGCTTCGGCGGTGCCCTTCGGGAGAGTCGCGGCGGTGTCGACTGCGCCGCCGAGCGTGTCCTGCGCTGCCTCCAACTCCTTGGGTGTGAGGGCGTCGGGAGCCTTCGCGGTCAGTTCCGAACGGTAGACGGCGGTGCCGATGCTGCCCAGGACCGCGATGCCCAGGGCCCCGCCGAACTCGGCCGAGGTCTCGGCCATGGCGGAGGCCATCCCGGCCCGCTCCGGTGGTGCGGCGGACAGAATCACATCGGTGACCACGGCGGAGACCCCGCCGATGCCGATCGCGACAACGGTCAGGGCGCTGACGAGGTGGACGATTCCCGAACCGGCGTGGACCAGGGTCAGCATGGCGTAGCCGGCGGCTGCCACGAGCAGCCCGGCGGCGATCACCTTGGGTTTACCGATGCGGGGCGCGAGCGCGGTGGCCAGTGCGATGCCCAGGGGCATCACGAGAAAGGTGGGCAAGGACCACAGGGCTGACTCGAGCGGTCCCATGCCCAGGACGAGTTGCATGAACTGCCAGTTGAACAGGCTGAAGCCGACCAGTCCGAACGTCCCCAGCGCGTCGATGAGCAAGGGCACGTTGAACCGGCGTGTGCGGAACAGCGCAAGGTCGATCATCGGGTTCGCGGTCACGCGTTGGCGGCGGACGAATGCGGCCCCCACGGCGAGTCCGGCGGCGCAGTAGGCCAGGGGGATCCACCCGAAGCCGTGCTCTGCCATCTGTTTGACGCCGTAGATGACGCTGAGCACGGCCACGAGGGAGAGGGCGGCGCCGAGCAGGTCGAAACGGCCTGGCGTGGGATCGCGGTATTCGGGGAGCAGTAGCGGGCCGAGGATCAGGAGCAGGACCATCACCGGCACGTTGATCAGAAAGACCGATCCCCACCAGAAGTGCTCCAGCAGCAGACCGCCGATGATCGGGCCGAATACGGCACCGCCCGCGAAGCCCGCCGTCCAGACGCCGACCGCGGTGGCCCGTTGTCTGGCGTTGTGGAACATGTTCCGGATCAGGGAGAGCGTGGACGGCGCCAGCGTGGATCCGGCGATGCCCAGGAGCGCGCGGGCGGCGATGAGCGTCCCGGGACTGGTCGAGTAGGCCGCCAGGACAGAGGCGGTGCCGAAGGCTGCGGCGCCTGCGAGAAGCACCCGTCGCCGTCCGATCCGGTCACCGAGTGTGCCCATGGTGATGAGTAGGCCGGCAAGGAGGAAGCCGTAAGCATCCATGATCCACAGCAGTTCGGAACTGCTCGGCTTGAGGTCGGCCGTCAGGGAGGGGAGTGCGACGAACATGACGGACATATCCATGGACGCCAGTACGCAGGGCAGTACCAGGACGGCGAGCCCGACCCACTCCCTGGCTCCGGCTGTTCTTTCTTCTTCAGTCATTTCCGTTGTTCCTGAGTCGTGTCGGCCGGGGTCGGAGTCGATCGCCCGGCGCGTACTTTGTACACGCACGCGGCGTACAGGATACGCACGCACGCAGCGTCGTCACAACAGCATTCTGACCTGGCGTATCGACCTGTACTGTGCATCGCTGCCATCGGCAGGCTAGAATTTCGTCACAAGCCTTGCGGTGTGACGAAAGGGGTGCGGTGATGTCGGTGCAACCGGCATGCGCGTCATGTGGAAAGTCACTGGAGTCCGCCGAACGGGGACGGCCGAGGCTCTACTGCTCCCGCGCGTGCCAGGCGAAGGCGTATCGGTCACGCAGGGCGGAAACGCCGGCCGACGTCCCGGAGCGTGATGACAGCGCGCCGCATCTCACCGTTGAGCGCATCGTGCGAGCCGGGATCGCCATCGCGGACGCGGAAGGGCTCGACGCGCTGTCGATGCGCCGGGTCGCCATGGACCTCGGTGCGAGCACCATGTCCTTGTATCGGCATGTGTCATCGAAGGATGATCTGGTGGCCCTGATGGTGGAGGCCGCGCTGGCTGACGTGCCCTTGCCCGACACGGCGCCGCGGGACTGGCGTCACGGCCTTGAACGCGCCGCATACCGCGACTGGGACCTGTATCACCGCCATCCGTGGATCCTGCCGAGGGTCATGGTGACAACCCGCGCGCACTTCAGCCCGGCTCTCGCGGCGGACAGTGAAAGCGCCTTCTCCGCATTCGACGGGCTCGACCTCGAACCTGCCGATGCCTTCCGGTACATGTTCATGTTCGCCTCCTACGTGCAAGGCGTGGCGCTGACCTACGTCAGCGATGTAGAGGCGGAACGGCAAGCGGAAGTCGCCCGGATCCCGGGAGCGAAAGCCTCAGACGACGCACAGAATCCGCTTTTCGCACCGGGAGCGTATCCCCGCCTCGCGCCCGCGATGCGCGCCGGTGCCGACCCCTGGGACCTCGACGCCCTGTTCGCCGCAGGTCTTGCCGGTGTCCTGGACGGCATCGCAGCCGACCTCGCGAGACGAGGCATCGATGCCTGAGCTTCGATCCGCGGGCGATCCCGTGGAGTCATTCGTCTGGTCTCGGTCGGCCTTCGCCTCGGGGACGGCGGTCCACGGGTCGGCTGGAATCACCTCGACGCACCGGCCGTCCTCGTCCACCACGCGGCCGTAGATCTTCACCTGCCGCAGCACCAGCCGCCGTTCGGTGACGGAAACGCCGGGGAACGCCCTGGCGATCCGGATCAGCACGTCCTCCAGATGCTCGAAGGAGCGCAGGTTGACGATCAGAACGAGGTTGGTCGGGCCGGCAACAGCCGCACACATTCGGGTTTCCGGCCAGCCGGCCATCCGCCGTCCCACGGTCCGCAGGTCGGTGTCCGGGACGGTCAGCCACAGCAACGCCATCGTGTGCCGTCCGGCGAGTCCTCGCGCGACGTCACAGCGGAAGGCGATGCCGCGGCCCCGTGCCCAGGTGGCGTCGTCCACGCCGAGCGTGGCGCGGAAGGCGGCCCGGCTCCTGGCCGACATCAGGGTGAAGGCGATGGTCAGGTCGCAAGCCGGGTCGCCGAGGCCGAGCCCGCCGAAGTCGATGACCGCGCTGAGGCGGCCGTCAACGGTCAACAGGTTGCCGGTGTGGAAGTCGCCGTGGAACCAGACCGAAGGGCGATCCCATCCGGGTGCGTTCAGCGCCATGTCCCACAGCTCGGTCATGGCCGCGGTGCCGAACGCGCCGCCGACCGCCACCTGTCCCGCCGCTGCGGCTCGGGACTCCCGTCCTCGGCGCGGCTCGGACAACGTGCTGCTGCGTTACGAGGTGATCAACCACCACTCGTGAGGGGGTCGCCGCGGCCGGGGCCTCGCCGGAATGTCAATGAACTCTTGACATAGGGGCGGTTGTCAATGAATCCTTGACACTATGAATCGTCGCGCCTCTCGCCCCCTCTCACCGGGGCTTCTGGCCATCGCCGTCCTCCTACCGCTGATGGGAGCCCTGCTCGCGCTGCAGGCCGCGCTCGACAGCACGCTGCTGTGGGTCCTGTTCCTCGTTGTCGGCTTCACGATCTTCATCGTGGGGGTGGTGACCGCGGCCTCCGCCGCGCGCCGCGCGGCCGAGTCCGGCGCCGCCGACGCGGCCGACGCCGCCCGCCTGGAGGAACTGGAGCCGCTGCCGCCCACCGCCGGCGATGAGGGTGACCGGCAGTGACGGCGCCCCGGCCCCATCTCACCGACGAGCAGGTGAACGCCATCCGGGAGGCTGTCGCCGAAGCCGTGCTGGCCGCGTGCGAGCAGGGACGCAAGGGGCTCGACAACGACCCGGACGCCCACCTGCTCATGGTCGCCGCCTCCAGCGTCGCCGCACGGGAGAGCAGCAGACTGCTGCGCCAGTCGATCACCGGCGCCCGTAGCGCCGGGCACAGCTGGGATGCCCTCGGACGGCTGCTGGGCATCAGCCGTCAGGCCGCCCAACAGCGTTTCGGAGCCTCGGCCACCGACCGCAAGGGCTCGCTGCCGGGCGACACCCCCACCCGCAGAGTGCTCACGCCCCTGCACGCCTTCAACGAGATGGACGCGTTGGAGAGGGAGGGACGGCGCGGATGGCATGCCGTCGACTACGGCTACCTCTTCCACCTCGTCGAGGCCTCGCCCGACGCGTGGGAGCACCGGCGGGTGTGGTGGCCGTCGGGCCGCCGCCAGCGTCAGATGGAGGAGCTCGGCTGGGAACGCATCGTCCCGTCCGATTTCGATTCTCCCTGGGCCTATTACAAGCGCCGCCTGAACGAACCCGCCGAGCAGGTCTGATGGGAAGGCGTATGCGTTCTCAGCTGCTGTGGGAGGTGCAAGCGCGAGCTGCTGCCTGGCAGGGAAAGGCTGCGCTGGTGCGCATTTTGCCGGTTTCTGTGGGATGGCGATGCCAATGGACAGATCATTAGGCTGCTGTCATGGATGAGAAGTCAGAATTACGGGCCGGTGACCGTGATCGGGACCGCATTGCCGAGATGCTCCGTATCGCCCTGGGTGAGGGACGCATCAGCATCGAGGAGGTGAATGAGCGACTCGATCGCGTGTACAAGGCGCGGACCTTCCAGGAACTGGACGCGATCGTCGCCGACTTGCCTCAGACGCACCTGGTAACGCCGTCCGGCGGTCAGGATCTGCTACGGCTGAATTCCCGTGGCTTTCGCGCGATCAGGAAGACCGGGCGGTGGACGGTTCCCTCACGGCTCAACCTCGACTGCACCTGGCGTACCGCCGTGGTCGACTTCAGGCAGGCGTACTGCCCGCACCCGGAAATCGCCATGCACGTGTCGTGTCATTCGCCTTTCGGGGACATCATCATCCGGGTTCCCGTCGGCTGGCAGGTGCTGTCGGACGAAATGACGTCCGGCGGATGGATACGGCTGCTTCGCGTGCACAACAGGCCGCCCGAACCTCTGTCGCCGGACGGGGTCGTGCTGCGGTTGTCCGGCCACATCAGCGGAGACATCTGGGTGCGCTACCACCACAACAGTTCCTGAACCGACCGCCAGGGGGCTATCGGAGCTTCTCCGGCAACGGCCGCTGAGATCGATACTGAGCCTGGATCCACCGCGTGATCTCTTGTGATCGGTTCCTGGTTCAATTCGGTCGCGAGGTCCGTTGCGCCAGGTGAAGCGCTGTTCCCGGGTATGAGAGAGTCGCTGCGCGCGGATCGCAGCCTGGCCACATGTCCGCAGGACTCGGGAGCGGGGGTTCATGCGCTGGTGGCGCGGGTAACCGTGGGGGTCGAGGCGGCGTTCGCGGCGAGGTCACCCGAGGGAAGATGCGCGAGCGGGCCGCAGGACAGGTCGGCGAAGACCTGCTCGACGATCGCGTGGTCACGATGCTGTTCTTCGGCCTGGGCCAGGTGGAACGGGCTGTCGGTGAAGACCGCGTGATACCGGTATTGGCTGAACAGCTCGTCCTGACCGCCCGCAGCCTGCGGGTTGAGTCGCTTGACCCGGCGCACGATCAGCCGTGCCGTGACCGCCTGGTCCTTCTTCGATGTGAAGGCCGTGTAGCGGGTCTTGGCGATCTCGGCGTCGGACACCCAGCAGCCGGCCTGCTCATCGAAGATCGCGTTCGGATACTCGATCGCCTGCCAGGCGTCATCGTCGATGGCGGCGATCGCTGCTTTGATCTTGGGGTCCGTCTTCGCGGTGACCGAGAAGCGCGCGCCCGCGCGGTGGCAGGCGGCGATGACGCCCGCCGCATAGAACGCCGGGATTTATTGGGTATCTCAAGTATCGAGAGCGTAGTTTTTACCTGCCACAGACGGCAGATGCTATTGAACAGCACACTTCGGCTTCGAGCTGGGCATCCCGCCATACGAGGATGCCGATGAGAGTAGGAATCTATATAAGCTCTCCAAGGAGATAGAGCTCCTTCGGGTTGAGTAGCGTAAACGACAGCGCAACTCGATCAGCCTCATGAGGGAAAGGACGGAACTGTTTGATTGCACGATTGAGGAAGCGTCAGACGTCGTAGATCTGATCTGTCCTGACGGCTGAGCTGCGGCGACTGCCCAGCTCATGTGCTGAGCTGGGCTTTCAACGTTCGCGGCTACTCATCGTTCCGCTCTGCTTTTCGCGCTCATGTGCCCTGGGTGTGCCCTGCTCTCGCTTCCATATCAGGCAACGGCAACGAGGGCAGTCACTCCTTCACCGAGCGGACGCCTCGGTCGGCGAGGCCCGCCGCAGAGGAGCGTACGGATCGCTCATCGAGCCAGACGGCTTTCCGCCAAGGAGCGCGACCGGAGAATTCGATGACCCCGGCCACCAATGAGCCAAGGCCTATAAGGGTGAAGATCAAGGGAAAGGCGAGCCCCCGGGGAACACGGGGATCCCATGCGTCCACTCTCCCGGCGGACTTCCACCAGTCCAGATAGAGAATGTCTCGCTTCTCCCCCACATACGGTGGGGGGTTCTGCGCGAAGTTCTGGACATAACCCGTCTCGTGCACACCCTCAGCGGATGTGAATGCGACATGGATCCCACGCCCTTCGACCTTGACGATCGTCCCAAACGCAGGCTTGCCATAGGTGGGTCCGTACCACTCGAAGTAGAAGATGGCCAGGCTCCCGACCAGGAACACCAGCCCCAAAAGCACGACAGCGATGCCCCGTGGGCGATGGTGACCGAATACCGGGGCGCGCGCGGCCCGCACATTCGCGTTCGCCCGTGCGAGCGCTTCCTGATACTCCTCCAATCCGGTCTTCTTGCTGTTCATCCGCATATCCCCCGTCCAGGAGACGATCTACCCCTTTGAGCAGGCGTACACCGACCCGGGCCAATTTGCAAGCCTCGCGCCTGCAGCCCGCTCATGACTTCCTGCTTGCAAACGGGAGCCAGTGACCATGTGGAGAACTCCGCAGCCTGCTCGGGCGTGTGCTGGTGGCTGTCGGCGTGAGGAACTGTGTGGTCCTGTTGCTGTACTTTGCTGCTGTACTCACGCGCCCGAAGCCCGGCGGAGGCGATGCCAGGTCAGGAGAGCACGACTTTGGCGTCCGGCGGCAGGCCGAAAGTCCTGCGCGCCTCCTGGCGGATTCCCTTCTCCATGTCCGACCCAGCGCCCGCCAGCTCTATTGCCCGGGGCGCGCCTTCCGGCGAGAACATAGCGCGGATCGTGGGTATGTTCGCATCACCGTCCCCTGGCTCGTCGACGTGCTGCACCGTGAAGCGTCCGTTAACCGACTGCATCGTCAAGAGCAGCGGTACGCCATAGCCGCTGCCGGCGACGAGCTTGTCTCCGGAGCGGGCGAGTTCCTCGCACCAGGCCATGAGCCCCACCAATAGCCGAGGATCTTTCCGGCGAACCTCTATGAGGTCCTCGTGGCAGAACATCCGGGGATGCAAGGCCGGCTTGTCAGTGGCCAGAAAGCTTCCTTTGTTGCGGGCGGGGTCTGTCTCCAGAAAGTGGTCAGCTGCCTCCATGAGTGCCGAACGCGTCGAAGAGTCGACCGAGATGACCTGTTCTTGGGCGGTGCCCGCCAAATCCGGTCCCGATAACCGCGGGATCATCACGATGCCTCCGGCGACTACCGCAAGAACCAGGACCACGATCGCCCACGCAAGTGGTCGTCTGCTCAGGCGCGTCACGGATCTCCCTTGGGGATCATGGAAGCTGAACTGCCGTAATCCTACGGTTGGACTACTCGTAGCCGGTGGCATCTGCGATGATCTCCGCGAACAGGGGTCACATGACCCCGCGGGGGCGGAACGGGTCACGTCCACGGAGGTGGTGTACAAAGGTATAAAGCTCGCTCCACCCGTCCGATGGATATCCATGGAACTGCATGGCGTGGCGCGTGAGGTGTTCAACGTTTGCTTCGGGGTGTTCGGCCCGGGTCTGGGCGCATATGGCGGATGGAGCCTTTTCAAGGAGCTGACCTTTCGGCGTGACGGCGTCAGCACCATGGCCACCGTTGTCGGATACCGCTCCGGGCCGCGAGGCGGATCCTGGCCTCGGCCGCTCGGTCGACGCACCGTCTACCCGGTCATCCGCTTCCTCACAGGCGATGGCGCCGGGGTGGAAAGCGTTGTGCGAGCCCCCATCGCGGTCTGCTCCCTACCGGAGAAGGGCGCGCACATACGAGTGACCTATGACCCGCGCAACGTCGAAAGGGTCGTGACCGCCTCCAATCCCGGGACGGACCGATTGATCGCCGCGCAGGTCAGCCACGCGGCATTCGCGGCGAAGTCACCCGAGGGAAGATGCGCGAACGGACCGCAGACCAGGTCGGCGAAGACCTGCTCCACGATCGCGTGGTCACGATGCTGTTCCTCGGCCTGGGCCAGGTGGAACGGGCTGTCGGTGAAGACCGCGTGATACCGGTATGAGCTGAACAGCTCGTCCTGGCCGCCCGCACTGCGTTTCTGCATCGAGTCCACGTCCAGGAAGGCGACCGTGTCTGCTGCGGGCAGCAGCGGCGCATGCGTGGCCAGCCGGACCACCAACTCGCGGGATACCTTCTCGATCTGGCGGACGTTTCCCCACTTCAGGCTGCGCAGGAACGAGCCGAGCGTGGATGGGGCGCGGATGCCATCGAACAGCGTGTCCATCCCGCCGTGCCGCAACGCGTCCAGATCGGCGATGGAGTCGGCTCCGGCGGCCATACCGGCCACGATCGAGCTGATTTTCGTGCCGCGTTGACGCCGAGCCGGTCGGCGATTGCCAGGCGGTCACCGGCCTTAGATTGTTGTTCTCCATACGACGATCGCTGATCTCGATTTGCGGCTGTGTGCGGAACTCGGTCCACGTGAAACGTCATTTTTGGGTGGCACGGGCTCGGTACGACCAGGCGGCGAGACACAGGCCGATGCCCCAGACCAAGAACTGCGGAATTCCGTAGGTAACTGTCCACGGACTGAAGATGCCGTCGTCGTTGAAGTGGGTAGCCAACTGCCATGCGGCCCATGCCGTGTACCCGAGCAAGAAGACCGACACGGAGAACGCCGTGGTGAAAAGTGTCCGGCGCGGCACCTTCCGCCCGGAAAGTAGCGGCACCCAGCGCGGGAAGACCAGGCCCCATGGTCGCACCAGGCTCAGCGCAAGGACTCCGGCCAGCATGGCCATGGCGCAGAGAACGAAGAGGTAGGGACCGCCGCCTTGCGCGTACCAGTCCCGGAATCTGCCCTCGTCAGCCCAGAGGGGTACTCCCAGCGCCCAGACCGCGTGCAGGGGGATGAACCCGATGGTCGCCGAAAGGGCAGATGCGTAGGCCGCCCTGATCGCCCAGCGCGGGGCAGGTACGTCAGTTCGCTCATTCACCATGTCCTCAGCGTTTCCGAGGCTCCTCGGCCAGGGATCCCCCGCACGGGTGAACGCACCCCCTCCCACGGGTGATCGACGCGACGTGCGCCTACCGTCGATCACCCAGCGATCCCGGGTGGGCGGGCGCGGCGGGGATGTACGGCGATCGTCTATGCGATGGCGCCGGTCCAGAGGTTCTTGGCCGCGCTGTAGACACCGTAGAGCTCGCCGTCGAAGTACGGGGAGACACTGGTGTCGTAGCGATTGTCGCCGTCGGTGTCGGAGACGCTGATCGTTATGCCGTTGAGGTAGCCGGAGCGGTTGCCGTTGCTGTATTGGTACAGCCAGGAGGAGCCGAGGGAGCCTTCACCGGTGAACGAGGAGTCGACGCCGATGAGATCCTCGCCCTTCATGGCCGGAGCCATGGCGTTGAAGGTCTTGCCGTAGCTCCATTCGAGGGTCTGGCCTGTATAGGGCCGGGTTCCGTCGGGGTTGGGGCCAGCCGGGTAGCCGAACACGTCAACCGAGCGGTTCGTCGGCTGGTTGTAGGTGAGGCCCTGCCCGCCGACGCTGTCGCCCAGCCTCCCGCTGTCGGTCAGCACGCCGGAGGAAGACGAGACGACGCCGTTGTACACGTTCACGAAGGCGTAGTCGCGGTCGAAGTCCTCGTACACGTCGAAGTCGTAATGAGCGGAGGCCTGCTTTCCGACGTACAGGCCCCACGGGGTCGTGCCCTCGGAGTAGCCGGGAACGAAGACCCATTTGTCGAGTGTGACGGCAATGCTCTGGGTGTCGTACACGCAGTGACCGGCCGTTGCGACGACGTTGAGGTAGGCCGACTGCATGGCGGTGCCCGAACACCAGTGGGGCTGACCGTCGGCGCCGACGAAGAACACCTTGCCCGAGGTCGTGGGCAGTTTCCCCTTCGACGAGAGCGGGCCCGGCACCGGCGGGACGTAGCCGGGCGTGCCGCCCGGCGACGACGGCGGGGGCACGTATACGCGGACCGCGGTGTCCCAGGCGTAGGGCGTGGCGTTCTTCAGGTTGGCGGCCCCGTCTGCGAGCCAAAATGCCGCGACCTGCTGAGCGGTCGCCACAGTGGAGGCCAGGGGGTCCGTCACCACGTCCGCGGCCTGAGCCGGCGCGGAGACGACAGTGGAGCCCAGCAAACCTAAGCCGGCGCCTAACGCGACCAGTGCACGCCTCATGCTTGATCTCTCCGTCCAGTCATGGGGTGTCCTTCACGGTCCCCGTCAGCATGCGGAAATCGGCCCGGCTGATCAGCACGGCCGAGCAGAAAGATGATCTTACTGTTTGTGGAATACCTTGTGAAGACGCGGCTCTCGCGTACGCGAACCTGCGTGCCCCGCCGCTCTACAGCGAGAGAATCCACCGCGCACAGCGCCGAAGGCGGGGTGTCGAGAGGTCGTTTGAAAACAAATCTCCAATCTGGTTTTATGGATACACGGCCGGGGGGTGCCCGGCCGACCCCCTCTTCGAGGAGTGACGATGAAGCTCACCCAGGCCGCCGCGGCGACGTTCGGACTCAACGACGACTCGTGGAAGCGGCACGCCAACGCCTGGAGCGTGTGGAGCCGGATGGCCGGGCTGGCGCCGATCCTGCTGCCGATCTACTTCCGTGACGTGTTCGGCTGGTGGGCGCTGGCGCCGATCGCGGCGGGCGTGATCTGGATGTGGATCAACCCGCACGCGTTCAAGCCGGTCCACGAGCCGCGCAGTTGGGCGGAGAAGGGCATCTACGGCGAGAAGATGTACGCCGCCGACCGGTCGCTGGCGGCCGAGGCGCACCGGCCCGCGATCCGGTGGGTGATCGCCATGGCCGCCGTCGGCGCCGCGATCATGGTGTACGGCCTGGTCCGCGTCGAGGCCTGGCCCGCGGTCTTCGGCTGGGCGCTCGTCTTCATCTCCCAGCTGTGGCAGATCGACCGATTCGTCGCCATCTATGAAGAGGGCCTGCGGCGGACCGCCGCAGAGGGCGACGTCGAGTAACTCCCTGGCCGCAGTGCCGTGCCCCGAAAGAAGATGAGACAACCATGCACACCCCTGGGACGGCGCACCCGCGCCGCCGGCGGATCCTGGCGGCTCCCACACGTGAGGCCGCGTCCGCACGTACCCGTGAAAACATATGAACAAAGCGTTCGCGTGAAGGAAGGTTGTCTCCGATGCCACCCGCGTTCACCGCCGAGGAAAAGGCCCGCATCACCGCCCTGCTCCTGGAGACCGGGGAGAAGCTGTTCACCGCCCAAGGGCTGCGCAAAACCTCGTTGGAGGAGCTGATGGCCCCCACCGGAGTGGCCAAGAGCAGCTTCTACGTCTTCTTCGACTCCAAGGAAGCGCTGTATCTGGAGCTGATGATCCGCCAGTCCGGCGAGGTCAAGCGCCGGGTCATCGACGGCGCACTGCTGGGCACCGACGACCCGCGTGAGGGGCTGCGCCGCTTCCTGCACGCCACCCTCGCCGAACTGTCGGCCAACCCACTGTGGCGCCGCCTGATGACCCACCCGGAGGAAATGCAGGCTGTGGCCCGCAAGCTCGATCCGGCGCGGGTCACCGCCATGAGCGACAACCCTGTCACGGCATTGATGGAATTCGTCGCTGACCGCTCTGGTCGCGGTGAGCTCGTCCACGCCGACCCGGCCGTGATCATCGGCGTGCTGCAGTGCGTGCTGCTGGTGCCGATGTTCGCCGACCGGCTCGGTGACCCCGATCTCCACCACAAGATCCTCGACCTGCTCGTCGACATCGTCGCCTCGGGTCTCACCCCGCAAAGGTGACCTGGGCGCGATCAGCGGTGGTAGGCGCGGACGACGGCGTGCCTGAGACCCTTGCCGATCAGCCAGCGGTTGATCGGCACGGTCAGCACGAAGGCGAAAGCGAGGGCGAGGGCGAGGGAGAGCGCCAGAGCCGCCCAGAACAGGACGGTGGCGAGGCCGGCGTCCATGGCGCCGGGAACGATGACCGTCACCGTGTTGTCGATGGGGTATTCCTGCTACGGCGGAACCGCGTCAGATCGGCACGGCAGTCCTGCGGAACTCCCGGGGGCTGACGCCCCGGACCCGCTTGAAGGCGGTGCTCAGCGCGAAGGCGCTGCCGTAGCCGACCTGTCCGGCCACCGCGCCGACGGTGGCGTCGGAGTCGCGCAGCAGGTCGGCGGCCAGGGCCAGCCGCCAGCCCGTCAGGTAGGACATGGGCGGCTCCCCGACCAGCTCGGTGAACCGCCGGTAGAGCGCGGCCCGCGACGCGCCCACCTCCGTGGCCAGCGCGGACACCGTCCAGGGGTGGGCCGGATCGCCGTGCAGCAGCCGCAGCGCCGGGCCGACCACCGGATCGCCGGACGCGTTGTACCACCCGGGGGTGTTCGCGCCGGGGCGTGAGAACCACGCGCGCAGCACGGTGACCAGGAGCAGGTCGAGCAGCCGGTCCAGGACCACTTCCTGGCCGGGCTCGTCCCGGGAGATCTCCTGCTCCAGCAGCGCGATGAGAGGGCTCTCCCACGCGTCGCCGGGCAGCGCCAGCAGTGGCGGCAGCGCGTCCAGCAACCGCCTGCTGATCTCGGAACTCGGCCGGTAGGTGCCGACGAGCAGCGCCGCCGGGCCGTCCAGGCTGTCTCCCCAGGTGCGTACGCCCAGGTGCATGGCCTCGGACACGTCCTCGCCGTCGGGAGTCGTGCAGCGCTGCCCCGGATGGATCACCACTCGTGGCGGCGCGGCCGGATCGCCCGCGAAGGTGTACGCGTCCGGTCCGCGCGTGATCGTGACGTCGCCCGGGCGGAGCCGTACGGCGTCGCCGCGGTCGGGAACCACCCACGCCTCGCCGCGCACGACGGTGACCAGGGAGAGCGGGGCCCGGTCCTCGATCCGCACGGACCACGGCGGAGTCATGATCGTCTGGAGCAGGAAGGCTCCCCGGGCCCTCGGGCCCTCCACCAGTCTCGCGAGCGCGTCCATGCTCTAAGCGTAGACGTCTGAACATGAAATCGAGTAGATGAGCCATGTTCTGTCTCGTAGCATCCGGGTTGAATTGGATCACGCAAGGAGAACGACCGCAGGGTCGAGATCCGAGCACGACTGAAGGAGCAAGGATGTTGTTCGCGTTGACGGCCGCCTCGGCGGTGGTGGCACTTCTCCTGACCGGCGCGATCGCCGGTCTGTTCTACGGCTACTCGGTTTCGGTGATGCCGGCCTTCGACGGGATCGCCGCCGAGCACGGGATCGCCGCGATGCGCAGTGTCAACGAGAAGATCCTCAACGGGCGGTTCTTCGCCTCGTTCTTCGGCACGCCGGTCGCGTCCGCGGTGACGGGCGGGCTGCTTCTCGCGCTCGGCGAGACTCCGGCGGCCGTCCTCTTCTTCGCCGCCGCCGCGACGTATGTGCTGGGCGCGTTCCTGCCCACCGTCGTCGTCAACGTGCCGATGAACGAGGCGCTCGCGGCGGCGACCGTACCGGCCGACCCGGACGAGGCCGCGCGCCTCTGGGCGGAGTTCTCCGGGCGGTGGACCCGGTGGAACACCGTACGTGCGGTGTTCTGCCTGGTCAGCCTGCTCCTCGTTGGTCTCGCCGGGTTCGTCTGGGCGCGCTCCTGAGCGTTCGGACGGCAGTGACTTGGCACCCACATACATCACATTTAAGGGAGAAACAGTGCAGACGATCCTCGTGTTGGGCGGCACCGGCAAGACCGGCCGTCGCGTCGTGACCCGGCTCCACGAGCGTGACGTGCCCGTTCGGATCGGGTCGCGCTCCGGTGACCCCGCCTTCGACTGGGAGGACCCGGCGACGTGGGCGCCCGCGCTCCAGGGCGTCGGGGCGGTGTACGTGTCGTACTACCCGGACCTGGCCGTGCCGGGGGCGCCCGAGGCGGTCGGCGCGTTCGCCCGGCTGGCGGTCGACTCCGGCGCGCGGCGGCTGGTCCTGCTGTCCGGCCGGGGCGAGGAGGAGGCCCAGGCGGCGGAGCGAGCGTTGATCGACTCCGGAGCCGACTGGACGATCCTGCGGGCGGCCTGGTTCGACCAGAACTTCAGCGAGAACTACCTGCTGGAGCCCGTCCTGGCCGGTCATGTTGTCCTTCCCGCCGGTGACGTGGCCGAGCCGTTCGTCGACGCCGACGACATCGCCGACGTGGCGGTCGCGGCGCTGACCGAGGACGGGCATTCCGGCCAGATCTACGAGCTGACCGGTCCCCGGCTGCTCACCTTCGCGGACGCGGTCGCCGCCATCGGCGCCGCGTCCGGCCGGGAGATCGGCTACACCCGGGTCTCCCCGGAGGACTACGCGAGCGCGCTGGCCGCCGAGGGCGTGCCGGCCGACGTCATCGACCTGCTCATCTATCTGTTCACCACGGTGCTGGACGGGCGCAACGCCTCCCTGGGCGACGGCGTGCGGCGCGCTCTGGGACGGTCGCCCCGCGACTTCGCCGACTACGCCCGCGAGGCAGCCGCCACCGGCATCTGGAAGGCGGGGGACGCGTAGGCCCGAGCGCTTCGAACGACAGGCCCGCAGGGCCTCGGCACAGGCTGCCGAGGCCCTTTCGGGTTGGCCCGCTCTCAGCTCAGTGAGGCGAGAACCGCGTTGCCGTGGGAGGCGGCTACAGGTTGCTTACGTGCTTGGCGTGGTCTTGCCTGTCGTAGATGCAGCAGCGGTCGAAGTCGAAGGGTTCGGCTGATGCTTCCTGCCAGATCGTCATTCTGTTGGGGCGCCCGGCGGATGGGGCGATCACTCTGAGGATGACGAGCGCGACGACTTCTTCGGCTCCGTGTTCGAACAGTGTGGATGCGGCGCTCTGTACGTGGGCGCCGGACACGAACAGGTCGTCCACGAGGAGTACCCGTTCGCCGCGCAACACCTGATGTTCTTTCTGTGCGCCCAACAGGTGGAAGGCGCCGGGGTGGGAGTTCCGCGCATTGAGCGTTGGCGCGTGCTCGTCGTTGACCAGCAGAAGTTGCGGCTTGTGCAGGTCCTTCAATGCCCTGACATTGTTGATGACCTGCGTCAGGATGTGGAACGCCTCGATGGGCTGGTTCCTTCGGGTGCTGGGGATGGAGGTCACCAGCGTGAACGGCCCGCCGGCCAAGCCGGTGAGGCATGCTTCGTGGGCCTGGTAGAAGCGGGCCAGGGTCGCCGCCATCACGGTTGGGGAGTTCGTCCAACTTGGGGCTGCCGGCACGAATTCCCTGCGGGTCTGAGGTTCCCCCTTCGGCGTGGACACCCCTGACAATTGGACCTCGTTCCATGAAGGGGAGACTGTCGGGTGGCACGTCCGTCGAAGTACGGCGATGAGTTCAAGAAGGACGCGGTAAAGCTGGTCCGCGAGTCGCGCCGGACCTGCGCGGATGTCGCGCGGGAACTGGGGATGAACCGCGAGACCCTGCGCGTGTGGGTGCGCGAGGCCGAACAGCAAGAGTCCGATGCCGGAGTCGGGCTGGCCCGCAGTGAACGCGAGGAACTGGCGCGGCTGCGTAAGCGGGTGGCCGAGCTGGAGATCGAAAAGGAGATCCTCCGCAAGGCAGCCGCGTATTTTGCGAAGGAGATGGATCGTTGATCGGCCGCTTGCAGTTCATCTCCGTCCACCGCCTCGTCTACGGGGTCAAGCGGCTGTGCCGGGTGCTGAACGTGGCGCGTAGCGCCTTCTATGCCTGGCTGGGGCGGGAGCCGGCCCGAGCGGCGCGTGTCGTTGAGGACGAGCGGATCGTGGAGAAGATCCGGCGCTTTCATGGCGCCTCGGGTGGGACGAACGGCTCCCCGCGGATCACGGCGGACCTGCGTGATGACGGTGAGCGCGTCAACGCCAAGCGGGTGGCCCGGTTGATGCGCGTGAACGGCATCGTCGGGCTGCATCTGCGTAAGGGCAGGCGGACCACGATCCCTGACGAGCTCGCTCCGCCGGTCCCTGACCTGCTCAAACGCGACTTCACGGCCGGTGAGGTCAACCGGAGGTGGTGCGGGGACATCACCTATCTGCCGGTCGGTGACGCGTGGCTGTATCTCGCGACGGTGATCGATATTGGGTCGCGGCGGCTGGTCGGCTGGTCGATCGCCGACCATCTGCGGACCGAGCTGGTCAGCGACGCGTTGACGGCGGCGGTCGGAGCGCGAGGCGGCCAGGTCGACGGGGTGATCTTTCATGGTGACCGCGGCTGTCAGTACACCTCGGCCGAGTTCGCGAAGTTGTGTGAGAAGTACGAGATCCGCCGATCGGTGGGCAGGACCGGGACGTGCCTGGACAACGCCCTGGCGGAGGCATTCAACGCCACGCTCAAGCGTGAACTGCTGCACGGCCGGGGCAGGCGCCGCTGGTCGAGCGAGGTAGAGGCCCGTACCGAGATCTTCCGCTGGATCGCCTGGTACAACCACCGGAGAAGGCACTCGGCGACCGGGAACCTACCCCCGGCCGTCTATGAAGATCGGCTTGTTAGAGTGGCCGAACTGGCTGCATGAAACCGGGTGTCCACGCCCCGGGGGGAAGCCCAGTCACGATCGTGTACAGGCCGTTGTCGTCGCCGTTTTGGACAGCTAACGAGATGGGCACCACATGCGTGGCCGGGCGATAGAGCCCGCGCATGGTGCGGTCGCAACTTGAGCAGATGTCGTATGGCTCTCCCGTGTCGCGCCTGTTGTTGGGCCCCGTGTGGCAGATCCGGCAGACTCCGGAGCGTATCGCCGGAACGTTCCTGTACAGATGGATGACGTTGTCGGTGACTGCCCTGGCGTCACCCATGATCAGAACATGGTCGTTTGGGAGCACATATCTACGAGATTGACTGCGTGCTTGGACAGGTTGTCAGTGTCCTGGACGACAGTGATGCCTCCCCGGAACCCTGCCTGTGTGACCCACGAGTGTTCCCGCTGAAGCTGGTGGGGCACGAAGACATGCTTGCCCGTCTTCAGCACGCTTTCGGTGCAGCGGTGGCTGGGTCCGCCGTCGCCGCCGTCCACGATGTACACGGTGGCGGCCAATCCGCAGGTCACGACGCGTTCCTGCGCGATCGTGCAGTCGGTGGGGGTGGTGTCGGGCCAGAACGGGGAGACCAACGCGCCGCACCGGCCTATCCGCTGCGCGACATTCGTGTACGGCCCGAGCGTGTCGGGTGCGGCTATCCCACCGACCAGCACGCCGAGCGTGCGCCCGCCGGCTTCGAGTGCGGCCTCGTGGACGGCTGCGTCCAGGTCGGTGCGCAGCGGCGCGATGACGGTAAGCCCGGCCTCGGCCACAGCGCGGGCGGCTGCGGCGGCCTGCTCGCTGTCGTACTCGCCGACGATGGCGACGGCCCGGTAGTCCTCGGGAGTCATCCGGCCGCGAACCCACACGAACGGCGGGTAGTTGTTCGCCCACAGCATGTTGCCGGGGTAGGTGTCGTCGAGGACGGTGATGAGGTGGACGTCGTCGGCGCGCATGGTGGTGATGAGGTCGCGTGCCTGATCGAGGTCTTCGACGCTGACGCGGGAGCGGAGATCGGCGACGTGCGCCTGGTCGGTCTCGTCCAGTCCGATGACATCCCCATCCGTGAGCTTGAGGGCGCTGCCTGCGGCGGCGATGACGCGGGCAGTGTGGTGCCAGGGCTGTGTGCGGGTGGCCTTGGTGAGGGCGAGGACGGCGGCTTGCTCGTCGATCCTGGTCATGGTCATCACCATCTCGAACGTGGTTTCGGTGTGAACGTACGCGCCGACACCGACAAAAGCGGCGACGGGGCGTGGTTGCCTTGGGCCATCGTGCCGAGGCCGGCACCGTGGCGGCGAGAGTATGCCGGGTTGGACTCATCGTTCGGCGACTCCCTGCATGGACTCCCTGCCGCTTGGTGCAGCCGGGCCCGTACATCAACTCGGTGGTGGCGTCACGGACGTCCACCATATGCGTCCGACTGAAATTCGACTTTCTTCATATCCGAAATTCATTTATTGCCAAGTGGCGCATGGTCTATGTGTGCCAGATGTATTATTGTTTGCAATAGCAAATTGTCGCGATCAAGAAATGTGGTCTGCGACATTGATCTGCCCTTCTTCGGAGGGGCGGAAAGTCGAGCCCGCCACCACCGGTATCCCGGCGGCGCGGGAGCCGGAACGGCCACCGGAGCAAGGAGACGGTGATGAACGACCGGAAAACTGCGCTGAGAATGCCCTATCGAATCCTGGTGATCGCAGCGGCGGCCGTTCCGGTTGTCCTCTCCACCGCGGTCGGGTCTGTGCTGGTGAACGATGCGCCGGTTTTTCCGGATAATGCCGGGGAGTGGGGAAAACTCTGCCTCGGGGCTGCCCTGCTGGTGTTCGCGGCTTGTGGCCTGACCTTCCTTGGATGGCTGGCCGGAGTGCTTCTGAGGCGGCCCGAGAATGAGGATGGGATTCGCTTTCTCGAATTGTTGAACCGGATGGGAGCGATCTTCAAGAAGCCGAGCAGGGTGATCGCCACCCTGGTCGCGCTCACGGTCCTCGCCGTGATCGCGTGGGTGGTTCCGGACGACGGACCGGAGCCGGGCGTACTGCGCATCATGAGTGCCCGGGACGAAAGCGGGGCGGCCAACGCCCGGGGAATACTCGTGCAGCAGTGGAATCAGGCCCACCCGGACAATAAGGTGGAGTTCATCGGTTTGGGCACCGAGCCTGATTCACAGCACGCGAGAATGGTCGATGACGCGAGAGAGGGCGGCGCCCATGAGGCGGACGTGTACGTCCTCGACGTCGTCTACATGCCGGAGTTCATCGGAAACGGCTACATACGGCCGATCGACGAGTCCAGGCGATCCCCCAAGGAGAAGGGGGACGACTTCCTCGACAACGTCCTGAACACGTGCAAGGACATGAGCGGGACCCGCGAGGGACTGTGGGCGCTTCCCTGGAACACGGACGCGGGATTGCTCTACCGGCGTTCGGAGGGGCGCGGGCCGACGAGTTGGAACGATTATTTCCCTGGTTCCGCCAACGTGGCCCGGCTGGTCAATTCGGAGAGCCTGACGGTCACCGCGCTGGAGGCGATCTGGGCCCACGACGGTGAAGTGGTGAACCGCGACGGACAGCTCGTGCTGGCGCCGGACAAGAGCGCCGTCGACTTCGACCAGGACGCCCGCGACGCATTGAAGGACCTGGCGGACGCCTATCGAGGAAAGGACCCGGAGGATTCGGTCGACTCTGAGACGGCGGCTCTTCAGGCGTTCGCAAGCGGAAGAGCCGGTGTCATGCGCAACTGGCCGGTGGCGTACGAAAAGCTGGTCAAGCCCGTGAACAGGATTCCCTCTCTCGAGGTCACGCAACTTCCACACGAGAGCGTGCTCGGGGGGCAGAATCTGGCCGTCTCGGCGTGGACCCGAAAGCCGCGGGCGGCCCAGGAGCTGATCGAGTTTCTCACGAGCCCGTCCAGCGAATTGATTCTCTTCGAAGTCGGGGGATTCGCCCCAACTCGGGATTATGCGTATACGTATGCCACACGCCCCTACCGGGACGAACTCAGGGCCGCCGTGGTGAAAGCGCGTCTCCGCCCGGTCACGCCGCACTACACCGATTTCAGTGCGACGTTCCGCGAGGGCATCCTGTATGCCATCAATAACAAGGGGCGATATCCGGCCGATTTCCCCCGGAAGCTGGCGAGCGTCGCCGCGGGCGGCTCGCCTGACAATTGATCGCCTCGGTTGCTCTTAAAAGCGGCAGAAACCGCGGCGCCCGCGAGTGTTCCGTTGTCGCAACAACGTTCGTCACCACCTGAATGCGAACCGTCACTGTCTCGTTTCAAGCACGCTTGGGAAATCCGAGGCGCCTCCTATGCGAAGTACGTGGGCGGCGAACGATTCCAGCAATTCTGGTCCGTGCTGTCGACGGCGGCGGAACCGCTCCACCGTGCCGCGCACCTGCTACCCGAGGATCCCGTCCCTTGGGAGCAACTCCAGTGGCACGGGATAGGAATGCAGGTCGGGCGCCCGGAACTGGACCAGATCTGGAAAGAGCTGTCAGCGCGTGACCCGCGGCTGTTCGCCGGTCACTACACCCGCGCCCAAGTCCTGTGTGAGAGCCTGTTCACAGATGCTTAAGTGCGGGTCCGTAGAGGGCAGGGCCGATCTTGTTGATGTGGCCTTGGCGTGACCATTGGGACAGCTGGACGCGGAAGCTGTTGACGTTGTCGATCCCGAGGATGGCGGCCAGCTCGGTGCCCTTCCATGCCCGCCAGGGCTGGGCAGCCAGGAGTTCGAGGACCTTGCCGCGCCGGTCGGGGCTGGTCGGCGCCGGCAGCGGTGGAGGGTCGCTCCAGCGGCCGTGGGCTGGCAGTCCTGCCAGGTCACGGGTGAGGCGGCGGGTCATGTGGTGGACGGTGGCCCACAGCACCATGGCTTCGTGATGCTCCGGTTTTCGTTCATAGCAGCGGACCAGACGGCGGTAGCGCATCAGCAAGGCGAAGGACCTCTCCACCACCCACCGGCGGGGCAGCACGACGAACCCCTTCATGTCGTCATTGCGCTTGACGATCTCGATGGTGCAGGCCAGGACTTGCTTGGCCCAGGTGACCAGCCGTCCGGCGTAGCCGCCGTCAGCCCACACCAGGCCGATGGTGGAGAACTTCTCCCGCAGCCGGGCCAGCAGCGGAGCGGCACCGTCACGGTCCTGCACTGAGGCCGCGGTGCTGATCACACAGATCAGCAGGCCGAGGGTGTCGACCGCGATATGCCGCTTCTGTCCCTTGATCTTCTTGCCGCCGTCGTACCCGCAGGCGGCCGAGCCGACGGTCTCGGCCGCCTTCACGCTCTGCGCATCGATCACCGCCGCGGTCGGCGCCTCCTTGCGGCCGGCCGCGACCCGGATCCGGCCGCGCAGCCGATCCACCAAGCTGTGCGGCATCCCCCGGGCGGACCAGCGTTCGAAAAACGCGTACACCGCCGGCCATGGCGGGAAGTCCACCGGCATAGCCCGCCACTCGATCCCGTACCTGGTCACATAGCCGATCGCGTCCAGCATCGCCCGTAGATCATGACGTGTCGGTGCACCGCCTGGGCCCTTGCGTAACCTGGCCATCACCGCCTCGGCCTCCGGCCGCAGCACCTGCCACTGCTCATCGGTCAGATCCGACGGGTACGACCGGATCCGATCCCGGCACAGGCAACCGGGCACAACACAACTGGCGCTGACGCCAGGAAACCGGTAGACAGTCATCCAAGGGCTTCTGGTGGGCGAGTGATCTAGACACTCCCTCGACTATCAGAAGCCCTCTTCTGTCTCCAGAGCCGACACGCCAACCCACCCAAACCGATCGCTAACAGGCTCTGAGAAGTGGTACGGCTCTCACGAGGAGCTGCTCGCGTTCGCCAGAGACACCGTGGCCTCCGCAGATCCGGGTGATCCGCTCACGGCGATACTCGCGCTCGCACACTTCGAGGTCGCCTGGCGAATGATGGACGACAACGATTCGGCGTTTCTCAGCAAAGCCGCGATCGAAGGCTATTTCAGCCGGAGAGAGACAGCTGAGGAGCTCGTGCGCGCGGCGGATCAATGGCAGACCCAAGCGCAGCCGCATCCCCGGGCGCTCGAAGCACATCATCTGTTCGGCGCCGCCTTCTACTACAGCGGACATCATGCTCGCGCTCAGCGACTGCTCTCCGGCGCACGGAATCGGATCCCCGAAAATCTGCCGTGGTCGGTCGCCTCGCTCACTCCAGGACGTTGTTACGCCCGGGTCCGCCGGCAACTTGGTGTCGACTGACGGGGCAGGGCTGAAGCGGTTCTCATGTCGTGAGGCCAAGCAGCTGAAGGCCGCCGATGGGGTGGATTCAGGAGGATCGTCACCAGGACGATGGCCCGGGAACCGGAGTGGCCGTACGGATCGGGCCCGGATGGGAGCGCGTCGTGATGACGCGCGATCCCAGGCTCCGGCGGGCCGTGAAGTAGCTGAAATCCGAGGCTCAGGAGGTGCCGCGCAGCTCCATGAGGCCTTCGGCGATCCTCGCCACTCCCTCCTCGATCACGTGCTCGTCCGGGGTGAGACTGATCCGGAAACACCGTGTGGCGTAGGTCGCCTCGGGGGCCATCGAGAGCGGATTCACGAAGAAGTGGCGACCGGGCACGATGAACACCTTCTTCGTCTTCATCAGCTGGTACAAGGCCATGTCATCGAACCAGTCGTGATCGATCCATAGCCAGCAGAACATCCCGCCTTCTCCCGCGTGCAGCCGCCAATTGATCGAATCAGGCAGGAGATCGGTCAGCAGGCGCTCCACATAGTTGCGGCGGTCCCGGTAGAACGGGCGGATCACCGAGGAGGCGAGCGAGTCCAGCAGCCCGGAGGACAGTGCCCTGGCCGCCACCAGTTGCATGAGCTGCGGGGCGTGCAGGACAGAGTTGGCCATGAACGACACCATCGACTGGATGTAATGGCGTGGTCCGATCGCGAACCCGACGCGTTCGGCAGGCAGGCCCGCCTTGGACAAGGTGAAGCAGTTGATCACGTGATCGTCCCACCGCGGCGCCACTTCTGAGGCTGCGACGAGTGGGAAAGGGGCGCCGTAGGCGTGGTCGACGATCAGCGGTACGTCACGCCGACGTGCCACGTCGATCAGCCGGGTCAGCTCCTCGCCGTCGATACTCCGGCCGGTTGGATTGCTCGGGCTGGACAGGAGGAGCATGCCGATATCGGGGCACCGCTCCAGCGCCTCGAAGTCGAAGGCGTAACGAAAGGATCGGTCGCCGGTCAGCTCTACTTCGGGGGCGATGCCGGCCACGCCGTCCGGCTCCAGGGACAATCCCATGTAGCCGGCGTAGTCCGGCGTCATGGGCAGGACGACACGCCGGAACGAGTCCTCCCCGGCCGGGCCCGCGAACAGGGCGGTGGCGATGAAGAAGAGCATCTGGCTGCCCGGGCCCACTACGACATTGTCCGCCGTGATGTCCCAGCCGTAGCGGGCGTTGAAAGAGCGGACGATCTCCTCGACCAAGGCGGGCATGCCGCGCGAAGGCCCGTACCGGCTGCTCGTCGCGGTGAAGTCCTCTGCCGCGACGGTCGCGGTCAGGCTGCTCCAGGCGTCGATGACCTCCTTGATCGAGGCAGGGTTGCCGATGCTCAGGTTCAGCCAGTCGGACGCGTCCACGGCGGTGGAAGTCGCGACGTCCTCCATGATGGCGCGAAGGCCCGACATATCGGACATCTTCTGGCCGCTCCGCGATAACTGCACTCTTCCGTATCCCCTTCTTGGATCTCGCCGGCTACCAGCACATGCACACGGCGCCGGCGATGTCAGGTGAGTGTGCCGCCGCACAGACGCCGGCCGCCGGCTCGGGCGGGCCGTGCGACGGGGTGACTGTCACTTCAGGCGCTGATACATGACATGCAGGCCGACGAGGCCGTCATCCGGGTGGTCGAACGCCTCGGGAACGGTGCCGATCACGTCGAAGCCGAGGGAACGCCACAGGTGGACGGCTCGGTGATTCGACTCGACCACCGCGTTGAACTGGATGCTGTGGAACCCCTCGGCGCGGCACCAGTCGAGCACGTACTGTCCCAGCGCCCGGCCGGTGCCCTTTCCCTGGTGCGTGGGATCGACCAGGAAGGACGCGGTCGCCACATGCGAGGCCCGTCCGGGCCGGTTGGGGCCCATCTTGGCCGAGCCGATGATGACACCGTCGCTGACCGCGACGACGGTTTTCCCGGGCGCCTGTTCCATCCACCACGGCCGGGCCTCTTCGAGGGTCTGGTTCTCCGGAAATGGATATGTCCGCCCTTCCGCCATGATTGCAGCGTAGAAGGGGTAAATGTCCGCCCAATCGTGATCGTCGGCATCCCTGATGATCATTCGGTCAGCTTACTCCCTTGGTCCATATTTTTAGCAGTGTGCGGCCCGAAATACTGGAGAGTATTAATGGCACCGATTGTCGCTTTTGTGGCACTGTGTCTTTTGGTGAAGTCCTGGCCGGGCAGTGCGTGCGACAGGGCGTTGGCACGTTCGATGAACCGCCTGGCCCGGGCGTCTCATTCGATCGGACGAGTAGGACGATCCGGGTCGGAACGCGGCGCCGGGATCAGTGCACCCGGCGGCGCCAGACCGAGGGACTGACGCCGCGGGCGCGCTTGAACGCCACGCTGAAGGCGAAGGCGTCCTCGTACCCGACCGTGCGGGCCACGGCGGCGACGGTCGCCTCGGTGTCACGGAGCAGGTCCGCCGCCAAGGTCATCCGCCAGCTGGTGAGGTAGGTGAGCGGGCGCCGACCAGGCTGGTGAAGCGTGCGGCGAAAGCGGCGCGGGACATGCCGACCTTGGCGGCCAGCGCCGCGACCGTCCAGCGATGGGCGGGATCCTCGTGCAGATGCCGTAGCGCGTCGCCGATGGCGGGGTCGGCCAGCGCCCGATGCCAGGCGGGCAGTTCCGACTCCGGTCTGGCGCACCAGGCTCGCAACGCCAGCACGAGCACGAGATCCAGGAGCCGGTCGAGGATGGCGTCCTGGCCGGGTTCGTCACAGGCGACCTCGGCGGCGAGCAGATCCAGCGCTGCCCGGGTCCGCGGCCCGGCGGGCACGACCGCCAGCGGCGGGAGCATGTCCAGTAGGCGGTCGCCCACGTCGCCGCGGAGCTCGTAGCCGCCCCGGATCATGATCGTGGCCCCGGGTAGACCGTCGCCGTAGGTGCGGGGGGCCAGACTCCGGTGCGCCTCTGCCGCCTCCTCGCGTCCGCCGACGACGTATTTCTGCTGCCCCTGAATGACGACCTGGGGCGGGGTCGACGGAGGGTCGGCGATCGTGTACCGGCGGGTGGCGCTGATGAGGGCGATGTCACCGGCGGCAAGACGCACGGACGCGGCGTCGTCGTCCAGCCGGATCGAGGCGTGGCCGCCGAGGGTGGTCACGACCGTGAGCGGAGGAGCGTCGGCGAAGGTCAGCGACCATGGCGGACGCTGGACCAACTGCCTGACCAGCGCGGTTTGGGCTCGGGCCCGGTGCAGCAGATCGCTCAGGACGTCCACGCCGTTCACGGTAGACGATCACAAATGCACGCCGGACGTTCTCCCATGGATCGTCTTCGAATTCTGGAGTTCCCTGAATGGAATGAAGAACATCCTCATCCTCGGCGGCACTGGCAAGGCCGGTCGCCGCATCATCCGGCGTCTCCTGGACGCCGGACGGCCGGCACGGACGGCGCTCCCGCACCGCCGGTGACATCCCCTTCGACCTGGGCGACCCGACGACGTGGGCGCCCGCGCTCGACGGCGTCACCGCCGCCTACGTCATGGAGCCCGACCTGCGGGCGAGTGTCGACCACCATGCGCGCATCCCCGGGTTCGTGGCCGAAGCGGTTGCCGCGGGCGTGCGGCGGCTGGTGTTGCTGTCGGCCTACGGTGTCGGCGAGGCCGACGACAGTCATCCCCTCAAGCCCGCCGAGCGGGCCGTGCGCGACTCCGGTGTCGACTGGACCATCCTGCGACCGGACTGGTTCGCGCAGAACTTCAGTGAGAGCTTCTGGCTGGCGGGGCTCCTCGCCGGGGCTTTGACCCTGCCCACCGGTGACGGCCGCACGCCGTTCGTCGACGCCGAGGACATCGCCGAGGTGGCCGCGTCCGCGCTGACCGAAGACCGCCACAGCGGCCAGATCTACCAGCTCACCGGCCCGCGGGCGATCAGCTTCGGTGCGGCGGCCGACCTCATCGGCAAGGCCACCGGGCGCACGATCCGTCACATCGACGTCGACCCCGACGTCTTCGTCGAGCGTCAAGTGGCCAACGGCGTCCCGGCCGACGTCGCCCGACGGCTCACCGGTCTCCTCGTGGAGATCCGCAACGGCCGGGGCTCCGCGGTCTCGGACGGCGTGGAACGCGCTCTCGGCCGGCCACCCAGGCCGTTCGAGGACTATGTCGCCGAGACCGCCGCCGCAGGCCACTGGAACTGAGCGCGGCCAACCGACGAACCGCGTGATGGGCACCCTTGCCTTGGGAGGGTGCCCGTCACGCGGCGGCATGTATTGCGAAGAGCTGATCGCGTTCTTCGCCGCCAGGGCGGAAACCCTATGGCGACCCCATGACCGCTGACTGATCCGCATCGCCGGGGCCTCCGCGCCGGATCAGGTGTCTGCGGGCGGGGAAGCTCGCCACCGCGGATTCGCCGAGAATGAAACCATGATCACGCTGTCTATCTGGGCGGTAGATTCCCGGCATGCGTGAAGTAAGCACGACGGACGGCCGTCTCCTCGCGGTGGAGGAATGGGGCGTCCCGGACGGTACCCCTGTGTTCTACCTGCACGGCAGTCCGATGGGCCGGCTGGCTCGCCACCCGGACGACTCCGTGTTCACTGAGCGCGGCATCCGGCTGATCACTTTTGACCGGCCGGGGTTCGGCGGCTCCACCCCGAGGCCCGGACGCCGCGTGGTGGATGGCGCCGACGATGTCGCCGCCGTCGCCGACGCCCTCGGCCTTGACCGCTTCGCCGTCTACGGAGTCTCGGGCGGCGGCCCGCACGCGTTGGCGTTCGCGGCTCGTCACCCCGACCGGGTCACCCGGGTGGCCTCGCTTGCCGCGCTGGCGCCGCGCGACGCCGGCGGACTCGACTGGACCGCCGGGATGATGGACGGCAACATCCGCAGCGCCGCCGTCGCCCTGCAGGACCGCGAGGCGATGGCGGCCCACCTGGGGACGAACTCGTCCGGCCCGCCGCAGCTGCCCGCGACCGAGGCCGCCGTTCTCACCCGTCCCGAGATCAGTGCCATGCTCACGGCCGCGTACGCCGAAGCGGTCCGCCCCGGCATCGAGGGCTGGGTCGACGACGTCATGGCTCTGTTCGGGAGCCCGTGGGGTTTCGCCCCCACGACCATCACCGTGCCAGTACGGCTGTGGCACGGCGAACTCGACCCGGTCGTACCGGTCGCGCACGCTCGCTGGCTCGGCGCTCGTATCCCGACCGCGACATTGCTCGTTCAGTCCGACGCGGGCCACGCGGGTCATTTCGACGCGACCCCGGCCACCCTGGACTGGCTCCTGAACGGCGACCGCACCCCCTCCGGCGAGTAGGTGCCGAGGCGATGTAGGCGTGTTGGCGAGAGCCGGGAGATCGCGATACTTGTTCCCTTATGAGAAGAATCTTCTTCGGGGCGATCCTCGCCCTGGCCGTGGCCGCTCCCGCTGAGGCGGCCACAGCCGCAGCCCCAACCACGGCCACGGCCACAACCACAGCCACGGTCAAGCGGTTCGGTTTCCTCGCCCCCGCCCATGACGGCTACCTGGGCTTCGCCATGGGCAAGATCTGGCCGAATCCCGAGTTCGAGGCGTGGAGCTGGAAGCGGACCGGCAAGTGGAGCGACTACAAGGTCGCCCCGAAGGCCAAGCTCTACGTCAACATCCTGGCGCACGGCTCGGCCTCCAAGCGGGTGAGCTACGAATGGCTGCGTACGCACCTGAAGCCGTCCTCCGCCAGGACGATGGGCTTCTACGTGTGGTTCGACTCCAGTAAGCGGATCGTGAAGGTCTCCCAGGTCTACACGCCCTAGTTGAGCGGCCGGCCGGGATGGGCGGGCCGAGGTCGGGTCCCGGCGGCGCACCGGCGAGAAAGCCTAGGTCGACACAGCCGAGCTGGGCTTCCGCCATTGAATGATCGCCTCGACGGTGGCCCCCGGCCCAAGATCAGGCAGTATTGACCGGGTGAGTTTTAGAACTGCTGCACCGTTCTTGGCACTGTTCATGCTGTCGGCCTGTGGGGGAGCGGGGGACGTCGCGCCACCGAACTCCGCGCCGCCCCCTACATCCTCCGGCAGCGCGGCGGCGACCGCTGCCTCAGCCGCTCCCGACGCGTCCGAGCCGGCACCGCAGCCCGCGCTGGCCGAGACGCGCAGCACCATGAACCCGGAGCTCAAGGTTGAGGCCGTCGGACTGAACAGGGTCAAGGGCAAGCACCTGGTCGTGCAGCTCAGGCTCACCAACACAGGCACCAGAAAGCTGACATGGACCGGCGAGATGGGTGACCTGACGCGCCCGCTGGGGAAGATCCAGTGGGCGTCGGGCATCGGTGTGCTCGACGCCGCCGCCCGCACCTGGATCCTGCCCTACAAGCCGACCGACTCCGACTCCCCCTGCCTGTGCAGTGACCAGGAACGTGACGGCCTCGACTACTTCATCGCCCCCGGAGCATCGCTGGCGCTGTACGCGGTCATGCCCGCCCCCACCGGCACCGCCGCCACCACCACAGTGGTCACTCCTGTCGGCCCCCCGATGCCGGATGTGCCGATCAGTGACGAGCCACCCGTCACCCCTCCCGGCATGCTCATCCCCGACCCCGATGCCGAACCCGTCACGACCGTGATGCGTGAGGTCGTTACGCCGTCCGAAGCGCTTGACCGGTCCGACGAGACGGCGGACGACGGCAAGGACCTCCATGTGAACCTCTCCTCGGACGTACTGTTCGCGGTGAACAAGGCCACGCTCACCCCGAAGGCCAGGGCGACCCTGGCCCGCACCGCGAAGCTGATCGACTCCTCGGCCGGGCCCGCGGTGAAGGTGGAGGGGCATGCGGACTCCTCCGGCACCGACGCCATCAACGAGCCGCTTTCCGCCTCCCGCGCCCAGGCCGTACAGCGGGCGCTGTCCGCGCTCATCACCCGGAAGGGCGTCGGGTTCGAAGCCAAGGGGTACGGCTCGCGTCGTCCGCTCTACAGCAACGACTCCGAGGAGGGCAGGCGGCGCAACCGCCGGGTCACGGTGACGTTCGCCCGGCCGCAGGCCGTCGAGACCGAGCGGGCCGCCACCTCCTCGACCTCGGCCACCCCGGGCGGGGCCGGGCTGAAGAGCACCGGAAAGGCGGGCGGTCAGCCGATCTCCATGGAGGTGACCGGCCTGCGGCGGCTGCCGGACGGCCTTGGCATGCTCACGTACCGCATCACCAACGAGGGCGACCGCGCGGCCTGGTTCAACGAACTGCACCACTCGCGGGATTGGATGTCATTCCGGCACCAGGCCGCCGCCAACGTCACCTTGACTGATGTGAAGGCGAGGCGCCAGTACCTGCCCGGACGCCTCCAGGCGCCTACCGACGACGGCCGTGTCGACTCCTACTGCGCGTGCAGCGACTTGTCCGGAGTGCGGTTGAGCACCGAGAAGTTCGGGCCGGGCCAGGCGAAGGAGTTCTGGGACCTGTTCGCGCTGCCCGATGACGTGGCAACGCTGAACGTCAAGATCGCAAACTTCCGGGAGTTGGAGGTGCCGGTCCAGGAGCGCCGGGTGCCGGTGAACCCGCATCGCCCGGCGTGGAGTCGGCCGCCCGCGTAAGCGGGCGGCCGCGCCCCGGCCCAGGTTCGGGCTCGCGTGCCTGCGCGCTCAGGCGTGGCAGGCGCCGGTCCTGGCTGTCACCCCAGAGGAGAGCGTCGAGGCCCGGATGATGCCGGCGGACGCGGCATCGCGTAGCCGGATCCCCTGCCGGCCGGGCGCGGCGGCCCAGTCGTCGCCGAGCACCAGCGTGAGAGTCCTGCCGGTGCCGACCTCGCGCGTGAGGGCGGGGGAGCGGGTGAGCGCTCCGGCCAGGACCCGTGTCGCCGCCTGGCCGGCCATCGTGGTGCGGATCGCGGTGCGAGAGGCGGATGTCGGCGCGGTGGCGACGACGGCCCGGGTGAATCCCAGGTTCCGGAGCCGGGCGGTGACCCGACGGGCCAGGCCGGCGCGCCCGCTGCCGTTGACCACACGGACCGAGACCGTCGCCCGGGTGGGGGTGGTCGACCCAGGCGATGCGGAGTTCGGCGGGTTCGCGGCGGGAGCGTGCGTGTCCTTGCTGACGGCGGTGAACAGCTGGGCGGCTTGGGGCTGGGTGAGCGCGACCCGGTTGGGGTCGACCTCCCAGTAGTGGTTGGGGACGGTGAGGAAACGGACCTGGCCCGTGCTCATGCCCCGGACGCTGTCGGCGATCGTGCGCAGGGTGCCCAGATCCAGGTCGTCGTCGGTGGTGAGGGACTTGGTCGCGGCGTTGAGGAATTTGTAGAGGCGGACGGGGCTGGTGATCAGGCCGGTGCTTGTGGCCTTGCGGACCATGGCGGCCATGAACAGCTGCTGGCGCCTGATCCGGCCGAGATCGGACCCGTCGCCGAGCGCGTAGCGGGTGCGTACGTAGGCGAGCGCGGTATTGCCGGTGACGGTGTGGCGCCCGGCGGCCAGTTCCAGATGAGACTTGGGATCGTTCACCGCCTCGGGCAGGCACACCTCCACCCCTCCCAGCGCGTCGACCATTCTCTTGAATCCCGTGAAGTCGATCTGCATGAAGTGATCGATGTGGATGCCGGTGACGGACTCGATCGTCTTCCAGGTGCACGCCGCGCCGCCCGCGCTGAACGTGGCATTGATCATTTCCAGAGCGGGCGGGACGGCCGCGCCGGTGGCCGTGGTGCACGCCGGGGCGTCCACCATGAGGTCACGGGGGAAGCTGATCGCGGTGGCGCCGTCGCGGCGTGGCGATATGTGCAGCAGGATGATGGTGTCCGAGCGGGCGCCGGCGGTGTGCCCGAACCGTGCGTTCTCCCCGGCGCGGGTGTCGGAGCCGATCAGCAGGATGTTGAGGGCCTTGGTGTATTTGGGCGGCCGCACCGTGCCGAGGCGGTCGGTGACTTTCTCGTGGGTGATGTTGCCGGACAGCTGGGTGTAGCCCAGATAGGCCGCACCTACGGTCGGCAGCAGCACCGCGGCGGCGAGGGCCGCCGACCAGCGCAGGATTCGCCGCGAGGACACGCGCCGGACGGCAGGCCGGTGGACGCGGCGTCGGCCCGCGCCGGCACGGGCGCCGCCCGGCCGGTCGCCACGGTCCACCCGGGTGGGCTGTCCGGCACGCGATGGCCCGTCGGGACCGTTCTCCAGCGTTGTGTTGTGCTTGTCCACGTCCACTGCCCTCTCTGCGCCGCGGTGATCTGCCGCGTCAGCTGGAGCCTCAGGTGAGGATCGGGATGAGCCCGAGTGCGAAGACCAGGTAGAAGCCGGCCGCCACACCAAGTCGTAGCGGGGTCAGCTTGTGGGCGCGCATGGTCGCCAGCAGGTAGACGATCGCCGCCATGGTGACCAGCCCCGACCACAGGAGAGCGCTGTCGAACTTCCAGGCGGTGAACAACAGCCCCAACCCGCTCGGCACGGTGGCCTGGATCATCATGGCACCGGAGATGTTGGCCAGAGCCAGTTTGGTCTTTCCCTGTCGAATCCAGATGATCGCATTCATGGTCTCGGGAAGCTCCGTGGCGATGGGCGACAGCAACAGCGCCGTGACGGAGGCGGACAATCCGATCATCGGGCCGATGATCTCAAGCTGGTTCACGAACAGACGTGACGCGAAGAAGATCACCACGAGAGTGGCCAGGGTCTGGGCGATCACCGCCCAGGTGGCCGGTGAGGCGGCCTTGGGCTGGAACTTCAGCGGTTCCAATTCCAGCTCGTCGTCCTCGCCGTCCTCGTCGTGCCCGCCGCGGATCTCCCGCCAGAAATACACGGCGTAGGCGGCGAAGAAGACCAGACCCAGCACGGGCTTGAACGCGAAGGCGACCAGGCCGAGCCCGACCTTGACGATGAAGATCGGCAGGAACCACTGCTGGTCCTTGGCCAGGCGGGCCATATCCCGCGCGGTCCCCAGGGCCTGCGCGGAGCTCCCCGGAGGGTCCGCCTCAACCGCGCCGGAGCCCGCCACCATGACAGCCGCACGGCGCTTGCGCCGGTGGAGGAGCAGGACCACACCGCTCACGCCGTACGCGACGGTGGCCAGGGCCAGCGGGCCACCCATGGCCGCGCCCACTCCGATGTTCCTGGCCTCCTCCGTGTCGCCGGTGGTCACCGCGACCAGTGTCACCACGGATTCGGGCAGCGCGGTTCCGAAGGCGGCCAGGATGGTGCCCACCGCCATCTTCCCGACATTCAGCCGCTCGCCCAGCCATTCGACCGCGTTGACGAACCACTCACAGGAGAAGTAGATCGCCACCGCGCAGGCGATGAGCAACAGGACATTCAGCACGACCTCGTCCAACCTTCCCGCATCCGCGGGGTTCGAGGTCGACCGGCGTGGAAGGCGGCGGTACGGCTTCGGCCCGCGATGCGCACACGTCATCGACAATAGGCCGAAGGTCTCGCCCGCCCGCATGAGATCGCAGGCCCGGCCACCGGGAGCCGGGGCTCCAGTGTGTCGATGACCGGTTTGCGGGGCTACTCCCCTTCGCAGCGGCTCAGCATAGCTCCTCATCGCGGTCTTCGAAAGCGGCCGGCGGGGCGCGGCAGGCGGACGCCTCGTGAGTACGGCTCAGCGAGCACCGCTCACGCTGAGCGGTACGGAACGATGAGAGCGGCGCGAGGGAACGGACCGCGCGCCACCTTCCCACGTCGAGGAACCGCACCCCGAGGAGACGAACGTCCATCATGGGCGCCAACCACAGCCACGGCACCTCCGCTTCGCCCCTGCCCGCCACCCGTAAGACGGTGTGGGCGACGCTGGCCGTGCTCGTGCCCATCACCCTGACGACCCTGGCCGCCCTGATCTGGTTGTGGCCCGGAGACCAGAGGCCCGCACGCCCGCCATCGCCCGGGTTGCCGCAGGTAACCGGGATGATCATCGGCGTCTACCCCAAGCCGTGCCCCGCTTTGCCGGAGGAGGTGGCGACCTCCGAGACCGCGTCGGCGACTCCCGATACGTGTGCCGACGTCCGGGTCCGGCTCACCAGCGGGCCCGAAGCAAATCGGACCGTCATGACGGAGCTGCCCAGCGGCCCCGGCGCGCAGCGGTTCGCCGCGGGCGACGACGTCGTGCTGGTCCACATGCCGCAGGACACGCCCGATGCGCCGCAGTACCTGTTGTCCGACCACGACCGATCCGCACCGCTCTGGATGTTCGTCGCCGCCTTCGCCCTGGCCGTGGTCGCCTTCGGCCGCTGGCGCGGACTGACCGCGCTGATCGGCTTGGCCGTCACCTTCGTCTTGCTGCTGGCCTTCATCATCCCGGCGATCCTCGCGGGCGAGTCGCCGACGCTGGTCGCCATCGTGGGTTCCGCGGCGATCATGCTCACGGTCCTCTACCTCACCCACGGCTTCACGATCCCGACCTCGATGGCCGTGCTCGGCACGCTGGCCAGCCTCACCATCACCGGCGTTCTCTCCGCGGTCGCCATCGACGTCGCCCACCTCACCGGGATGACCGACGACAGCTCGTTCATGCTGGACACCGGCTATCGCATCAACGCGCAAGGCCTGCTCCTCGCGAGCATCATCATCGGCGCCCTGGGAGTCCTCGACGACGTCACGGTCACCCAGGCCGTCACGGTGGGCGAACTGGCCGTCGCCAACCCCGGCTACTCCTTCGGCCTCCTCTACCGGGCCGCGGCCCGCGTGGGGCGCGCGCACATCGCCTCAGTGATCAACACGATCGTCCTCGCCTACGCCGGTGCGGCGCTTCCCCTGCTTCTGCTCTTCAGCGTGGGGGAGCAGCCACTGGGAGACGTACTGCGCAACCCGATCGTCGCCCAGGAGATCATCCGCAGCATCGTCGGCACGCTCGGGCTCATCGCGGCCGTCCCCATCACCACCGCTCTCGCCGCACTCACCGCCGCGCGGCAGACCTCACACGAGGAGCAGCCACCGCCTCCCGCGCGCCATCGACGGCGCGGCTCGCCCGACCCGGACGTCTGGTCGGACCTCCCGCCCGATGACAGTGCCTGGTCCGGTGCCGCTCCGCGTCCGGGACGGTGAGCGGGGCCGTTGGGCGCGCCCGGTGGCAGCTCCACGGCGTTCGCCATGTTCGGCGCCGTCGTGACCCGAACCAAGCAGATAGCCCGCCTGCTCAAGGCTGAGACCGGTTCGCTGGTGGGCACGAACCTTGGCCGGCAGCGAGCTGCCACTTGGGGCGGTGCCGCTCGTCATCGGGGATCTGGCGCCGCCGCCGCTGGGCGATCCGGCCCGCCTGATCGTTGTCGGCGGCCAGGGTGTCGTCCCAGCCCTCGGGGAGGAACAGCCGCCAACCGAGCGCGGCCGAGCAGGTGTCGGTCACCGCGTGCAGGCTGACGGCGATCTGACAGTTGGTGACCTTGCACTAAATAGGAGTGTGCAACGAACTGATCCTGCAGCATTTCGGCATCCGGATTAATGCGAGGCACATCAGCTACCCTTCCGAATCCCGTTCGCGACGATAGTCCCGATGCGACTTTTCGCATCTTCTGGCTAATCCCTGAGCCGATTTGTCGATAGTTCGACAACGCGGCCGTCCCATCAGCTATAAATCAGCTACCGTTCGCAGCCGGCAAAGGGGGGACGTCCCATGGCCAAAGCGCGTCAGAAGAGGCGTGCCGCTTCCGCCCCCCAAGCCGATGAGTCCGGGGGATGGAAATCCCTGCGGACGTGGCTGGCGGGAATTCTCAGCGCCGTGATCGTCGCGGCCGTCGGGGTGGTGTTCACCGCCTGGTTCAACGCGCGCGGCCCCGACGCCGTCGACAGCATCAGCGGCGAGCCCCCGATCAAGGTCGGCCACGTGGCCGTCGACTACGCCGCACAGGACACCACCCTGAGGCAACCGGTGACCGACCCTGCGGACCGGGCGGTCCTGCTGGGAGGCGCATCCGGCTCGCGACGTGACGAGGTCATGGCGCGCCACGACTGGGCCCCGCTCGAGACCGCCGACCTCACCGTCGTCCTCGTCGGCAACCGCAGCAGCCTGCGCATCGTCGACATCCAGCCGCGCGTCCTCGACCGCAAGCCCGTCTCGGACGGTGCGCTGTTCATCTACACCCCCGCCGGAGAGGCCGACACCATCGAACTGTCCGCCGATCTCGACGAACCCACACCCCGCTTCGCCACTCCCAAAGACCCGGACACCTCGTACTTCAGGAAGAAGCAGATAGACCTCAAACGGGACGAACGGGTCACGCTTTCCATGACGGTCACGGGCACGGCCGCTTACTACGCCTTCGACCTCCTGGTCACCGTGCTCGCGGCAGACCAGACCGAGCAGATGACGATCCAGGGGCCGGACAGGACCCCGTTCCGAGTGACCGGTACCTCCAGCACCTACCATGCCCACTACACGACCTCCCCGCTCGGCGGCTGGCAGCCGATCTCCAGGAGCGACGCGTGCGCGATCGAACGGAAGCTCGCCAAGGCCGGGAAGTGCTGACCGCGCGCGGGTACCGGTCGGTCGCGATCCTGGTCGTGGTCATCCTGGCGACCTGCTCGGCCGCGGCCGTGGACAACACCACGGGGCTCTCGCGCGTACCCATCGAATGGCGTGCGGTGTGGTCGGTGCCCACCGTCGCCGAGAACGGCAACAAATTTCTGAAGGCCCCGGGCCACGCCGTGTCCGGTCGGGCGGTCGCCGTGGCGACGCGCCAGGGCATCGTACGGATCCATGACCCGCGCACGGGCGCGCTCCAACGCACCATCCCCACCGACGCGGCCCAGCCCGCGCCCATCACCGGCGTCTGGATCGCGGGCGACACGCTCGTCGTCGCCAGAGGGATACCGGACGGTGCCGAGCAGGCCCTGTACGGCCACGACCTGGACACGGGTGCGGCGCTGTGGCGGCGTACGATCACCACGGCCCTCAGTCAACCCCGGGTGGACGACACCGGCTCGTACCGCGGCCCGCGGATCATGGTGACCGAGCGCGGCATCGTGGTGTTCGAGCGGATGGACGAACCGCTCGACATCCAGGCCCTGGATGCGCGGACCGGAAAGACCACGGCCCAGGCGACCTACCCGCGAAGCTGTCGGCTGACCGGCGCCGCGACGGCCCGATCGGTGCGGCTGCTCAGCTACTGCCAGGGGAACGAGCTGCGGCTGGCCTCGATGGATCCGCGCACCCTGCGGCAGGGATGGACGCGCCTGCTGCCGTCATCGGCCTCCCCGAAGGACGGAGGTCCGCCGATCAGGCTCACGGCCAACGCCGAAGGGTACGTGCAGGCCAGGGCGGGCGAGGACGACTTCTTCTTCGGGCCCGACGGCCGCCTGCTGTCCACCGGCTCGCAAGCCGTCAAGATCACCGATCCAGACCGCTGGAACCCGCCCCTGTATGCCGGCTTCTCCACCGTGGCGAACGACCGGGGCGGTATCTCCACCTGGCCGCTGCCCGCCTACTTGATCTCCGTGGACCCTGGCACCGGGCGACTCGGCGGGCTACCGATCGACCTGCCCGCCCGCCTGGTCTCCCTCGCCGGGGCGAGCCGGGACATGGCCTTCGTGTTCAGCGATGTCCCCGGGGACGGGCGGCTCACCGCGTACAGGCTGATCTACGGGACCGTCCACCCAAAGACTGCCTGGCCGGACGCCTGCGGCCTGCTGACCGGCCGCGACTTGGCGGCGTTCGCGGATGGCTACCGCGCGGCCCCGGCAACGGACGGTGCGGCGAAATGCGACTGGATACCGCTGGCCGACGACGGCGCCGTCGTCTCGCTGTCCGTGGAATGGGTGTCGTCGTCGGAGGCGAGCGCGCGCAAGCTGTACAGCGCCGAGGTCGCCGCCATCAAAGAGGGCGGCGACATCGATCCCACCACCGAGACGCCGGGCTTCCTGTCCTACACCGCGGCCACGACGAACGGCTTCTACGGCGCGACGATCATCAACGTGGGCCCCGTCATCGTCCGGCTGACCTCGTCCTCCCGGCAGGCGGTGCGGCTCATCTCCCCGTTGCTGCGCGACCGACTGCTCGCCCGGTACGAGCCGGACGCCCCCGCCCCCGCCCCCGCGCGCGACCGCGGATGGAGCTTCCCGACCGACGCGGCCGTGCGTACCGATCTGGTGGTGACCGGCGGCGTCGTCTATGCCACCAGCGGCGACGGCACGGTGTCCGCGCTGGACGCCGCCACCGGCGCGGTGCGCTGGCGCTTCCGGACGGGCGGTTCCATGATGAATGACCACGTGGTGGCGCACGGTTCCGTGTACGCGGCTAGCAGCACCGGCAGGCTGGTGGCGCTGGACACGGCCACCGGCCGCCTGAGGTGGAGCCGCAAGATCTTCGTGTTCGCCGACCTCGTGGTCGCCGCGGGCCGCCTCTACGTCTGGACCCGGCGCCCCGCCTGGTTCTCAAAGGCCAAACTCGTCGCGCTCGACGCCGCCTCCGGGAAGAAGCTGTGGACCTTTCAGCTACCGGGCGATGTGCTCAACCCTGATGCCGTGCCGGCCGGCGACGTTGTTCTCACCGGCGGTGACCACGGCATGATGTACGCGCTGGACCCGGCTACCGGAACCGAGAAATGGCGCTACCGGGCCGGCGCGGAACGCGCCCGCATCCAGCTGGTACGGGCCGGCGCGACCGTCTATGCCACGAGCAGCTACGGCGACGTGAGCGCCCTGGACGCCGTCTCCGGCGAGGTCCGATGGAGGTCACGGATCACCGGCACCCTCTCCCTCTACTTCCGTCCGGTGGTGGCCGGCGAGACCGTGTACGTGGGCGACAGCGCGGGCGTCACGTACGCGCTGAACGCCACCGCCGGCACGCTCCTGTGGAACTTCCGGGCCGAGGGCGACAAGCCCGCCTACCAATGGGACGCCGTGGTGGCGGACGGGCTCATGTACACCGCCGGCCCCGACCGTACGCTGTACGCGCTCGACGCGGCCACGGGCAAGGCGCGCTGGCGCCTCCCGCTGGACGGGGGCCGCGACACCGGTCCCGTGGCAGCGGGCGGAACCATCTACCTCTCCGACGTCGCGGGAACGCTGTACGCCCTCGACGCCGCGACCGGCACGGTGCGATCGCGGTTCCGGACCGGCGGCGCCGTCGAAACCGACCCTGTGGTGTCGGATGGCTTCGTGTATGTCGGCAGCTCCAACGGAAACATTTACGCACGGCCCACGACTAGCCCCTAGTTAGCTGTACACCTGAATCGCGGCACCCCAGCTTTCGATAGAGGCTGGGGTGTCTGACGTTTTAGGGCAGGGAGCGGGAGGAGCGGCCGGCGTCAACGCGAAGCACCCCGAAGGGGCCGCGTAGCGGTTGAGACCGGTGGCGGAGCGAGACCGTGGGGGTAGAAGGAGGGACTCGGCACATCACGACGGGCCTAGACGTCCGAGGTCCTTCTACCGGTCAGTGGCGTTCGGGTCAGGGGGCTGCCCACCACCCAAAGGCAGGAAAGTTGCTGTAGCGGCTGGGTTGCCGTAGGTCTCGGGCCGGTGGTGGGGTCGAGCTGATAGAAATCACCTTTCCTGTGGCCGCATCGACCTGTATGTACTGCTTCGAGGGAGCGGCGGTCGGGTGATTTGTTGTGGCGGCGGTGGCGGCAGGTGATGCGATAAGAGCTGAGGAGGCAATCGATGTCGCCAGAAGTGGCAGTATGAGCCATTTGCCGCTAATTGACTGCTTACGCATCGCCCCTCCACGGAACAATGGTGTTGCCGTGGTCATGAAGAAAACAGCGTAGCGGCGGTTCGGGATGATCCTCCATTTTGTTCCCTATTCAGGTAGTCGTGAAGCCCGCTTCGCCGGGCTTTCGCTCCGGTCCTTGCTCCCTCCGCTCCGCTCCCGCGATCCGGGTGAGCGGACAGCGCACTGGCCGCCGATCGCGGAGCCGGGCTTCCTGGTTGTCGGCGACAGGTCGGGGCATGAACTGTCTACAGGGGCGCTCACCACTTGACCTGCGGAAACAGATCACATGGTGGCGGCGCGTCCGCAACCTCACCGGGACATGGCCGCGCGGATGCGGTGCGGTCGGCCGCCGCCAACCGGCAGGGAGCCCGCCCGGCAGGCGGGCCGCCGTCCCCGCGGCGGTGAGGCGCCGACAGGAGGGACGGATCAGGTGAAGGCGTTCGTGATGAAGGAGATCGGGCGCGTGGGCTTCATGGAGAAGCCCGTTCCGCAGCCGGGCCCGGGGGACGCCATCGTACGGACGACGAGGGCCCTCATCTGCACATCGGACTCCCACACGGTCAGAGGCGGCATCGGCCCCCGGGAGAACCTGACCCTGGGGCACGAAGCGGTGGGCATCGTGCACGCCGTCGGAAGTGAGGTGGCGTACTTCCGGCCCGGCGACCGCGTCCTGGTCGGCGCCATCACCCCCGACTGGGGCGACCTGTCCGCCCAGAACGGCTACCCGTCGCAGTCCGGCGGGCCGCTCGGAGGCTTCAAGTTCGCGAATTCCAAGGACGGAGTGTTCGCCGACTATTTCCACGTGAACGAGGCCGACGCCAATCTCGCGCGCATCCCCGACGGCATTGCCGACGAGATGGCGGTCTACTGCGCCGACATGCTCTCGACCGGATTCATGGGGGCCGAGAAGGGGAGCATCCCGATCGGTGGCACCGTCGCCGTCCTCGCGCAGGGCCCGGTGGGTCTGATGGCGACCGCGGGGGCCAGGCTCCGCGGCGCGGGCCTCGTCGTCGGGGTCGAATCGGTCCCACGCCGGCAGCGGCTCGCGCGCACGTACGGCGCGGACGAGATCGTGGACTTCGTCAATGAGGACGTCGCCGGGCGGATCCTGGAGCTGACCGGGGGCGAGGGCGTCGACACCGCCATCGAGGCGCTCGGCGCGGATGCGACGTTCCAGACCGCGGTCAAGATAACCAAGCCCGGCGGCACGGTATCCAACATCGGCTATTTCGGCGAAGGGGAGTTCGTACGCATTCCCCGCGTCGAGTGGGGGGTCGGAATGGCCGACAAGACGATCGCCACCGGCCTCTGCCCCGGAGGCAGGCTGCGCATGGAGCGCCTGCTGCGGGTCCTGGAGGCCAAGCGGGTCGACCCCTCCCACATGACGACGCACGAGTTCCGCTTCGATGACATGGAGCGGGCCTTCGAGGTCGCGGACCAGAAACTCGACGACGTCGTGAAAGTGCTGATCACCTTCTAGCTCTGTACTCTTCCGGCGCTGCGGAAGTGAGGCGGCATGATCAATTCGGATCCACCGTTCCGGCCGGTTCGCAGGACTGACGGCTACCTCCCGTTGGAGGATCTCGGCCTCATCGGGGACGGCGCGACGGCCGCGCTGGTCGGTCTCGACGGGTCCATTCCGTGGCTGTGCCTTCCCCGGTTCGACGCCGAGCCGCTGTTCTGCGGGCTGCTGGATCACGCACGGGGCGGGCATTTCACGATGAGGCCGGAGGAACTGGTGGAGGCCCGGCAGCGGTACGCGCCCGACACCGGGGTGCTGGTGACCGAGTTGCGCAGCGCCACCGGCCTGGTCCAGGTCACCGACGCGCTGGCCCTGCGCTCCGGCGCAGACCTGACCGATGACGCTCCCGTCGACAGGGCCGAACTCGTCCGGTCGGCCGTCGTCCTGGCCGGGAACGTCCGCCTCCGGGTGGACGTGGAGCCCCGCGGCGGCGCACAGGCCAGGGCCCTGCTCAGCGGGCTGGAAGTGCGGGCGTACCGGCGGCCGGACCTGCGGCTGCACCTCCGCGCCAACCGTCCCCTGGCCGGTCTGCACACCACGCACGACCTGGAGCAGGGCGACCGCCTCGACCTGGTGCTGTCCTGGGGACGCTTCCACCGTCACCACCGCTTCGACGCCGAGGCGATGCTGCGGGGGACCGCGGACGCGTGGCGTCGCTGGATGACGCATTTCCACTACGAAGGGCCCGAGGAACCGCTGGTCAGACGCGCCGCGATCACCCTGAAACTGTGCGATCACTGGGTCAACGGCTCGCTGGTGGCGGCGCCCACGTCCTCGCTGCCCGCACCGATCGGTGGGGTCCGGAACTGGGACTATCGTTACGCCTGGATCCGCGACGCGGCCTTCGCCGTGTTCGCCATGCGCCGCATCGGCTTCGCCGGCGAGGCGGGCGCCTTCCTCGGCTGGATCCTCGACGCCTTCGAGCAGAGCCGGCGGCCTCGGATCATGTACGACGTCGACGGCAGCCCGGTACCCGACGAGGTCGAGGACGGCGAGCTGGAAGGCTACCGGCGCTCCGGCCCGGTGCGCTGGGGCAACGGGGCGGCCGACCAGCGCCAGCACGATGTCTACGGCGAGGTGCTGGACTGCGCCGACCAGTGGCTGCGCTCCGGCGGTGACCTCCAGCCCGCGCTCTGGCAGAGCCTGGCCGGGCTGGCCGACGCCGCGGGCCAGGCGTGGCGGCAACCGGATCAAGGCATCTGGGAGGTACGCGGCGAAGGCCGGGTGTTCACGTACTCGGCCGGGATGTGCCAGGTGGCCGTGGACCGGGCCGCGGCGATCGGTGAGCGGCTCGGGCTGCCCGGGCAGGTCGCGGCGTGGCGCGCCTCGGCGGAGCAGCTGCGCCGGCTCATCCTGGCCCAGTCCTGGAACGAGGAGGCGCGGTGCCTGAGTGAGCACCTCGACGGCAGCGGCGGTCTGGACGCCAGCCTGCTCGCGCTTCCGCTGCGCGGCGTTGTGCCCGCCGATCACCCGCGGATGGTGGCCACCACCCGGGCCATCGCCGATCGCCTCTCGGCCGGCGGCGGCCTGCTCTACCGCTACCTGCACGATCAGTCGCCCGACGGCATCTCCGGTGACGAGGGCGCCTTCCTGCTGTGCAGCTTCTGGCTGGTCGACAACCTGGTACGGCAGGGCCGGGTCGGAGAAGCCGGCGAGCTCTACGCGTCCCTGTGCGCCCGGGCGAGCCCGCTCGGGCTGCTGCCGGAGCAGATCGACCCCTCGACCGGCGCGTTCATCGGCAACTTCCCGCAGGCCTTCAGCCACATCGGGGTCATCGCCAGCGGAGTGAACCTCACACGGGCGAAGGCAGGCGCGACAGCATGATCGATCGACTTGCGGTCTTCGGAGCGACCGGTGACCTCAGCGCACGCTATCTGCTGCCGGGGCTGGCCGCCCTGCGGGCGGCCGGGCAGCTGGGCGACGGGTTCCAGCTCACCTGCGCCGACCTGGCGAGCTGGGACGACGAGCGGTTCCGAGGCTGGGCGGCCTCCCAGCTCGACCACCACGGCGCCGCGTGGCCGGTGGACGCCAGGGAGGCGATCATCGGCTCGGCGCGCTATCGGCGGGCCGATATCACCGACGCCGCCGACGTCGCGTCGGTCGTCGCCGGTGCGGGACCCGTCGCTGTCTATCTCGCGCTGCCCCCGGCGCTCTTCCCCGTCGCGATCCAGGCGCTGCACCGGGCGGGCCTGCCGCCGGGCAGCCGGATCGTGCTGGAGAAGCCGTTCGGCGAAGACCTGGACAGCGCGGTCGAGCTGAACCGGCTGCTCGCCGACCTCGTGCCGGAGCGGGCGGTCTTCCGGGTCGACCACTTCCTCGCCATGTCGACCGTGCAGAACGTCCTCGGCAGCAGGCTCGCCAACCGCGTGCTGGAGCCCATCTGGAACAGCACGCACATCGCCGAGGTGGAGATCGTCTGGGACGAGACCCTCACCCTGGAAGGCAGGGCGAGCTACTACGACGGCGTCGGGGCCCTCAAGGACATGGTGCAGAACCATCTGCTGCAGTTGCTGTGCCTGGTGGCCATGGAACCGCCGATCACTATCGGCGAGCGCGATCTGCGTGACCGGAAACTCGATGTGCTGCGGTCGGTGCGGCCCCTCACCGGCGACGATGTCCTGCGCCGTACCCGCCGCGCGCGCTACCTGCCCGGCCGGATCGGTCACCGTGACGTTCCCGCCTACGTCGACGAGGACGGCGTGGACCCGGGGCGCCGAACGGAGACCTTCGCCGAGGTCGAGCTGGTACTCGACTGTTGGCGCTGGTCGGGAACGACCTTCCGGCTCCGCAGCGGCAAGGCGCTCGGGACTGACCGCAAGGAGGTCGCGGTGCGCTTCCGGCCCGTGCCCTACGTGCCCTTCGGCCACCACGGGGAAGCCCTGCCCAACGTGCTTCGCTTCGGACTCGAACCGGAGTGCGTGACCCTGGATCTGACGGGCATCGGTTCCCACGCGCGCACCTTCGTGCCGCTCGCGCTGACCGCGCGGATGGAGCCACCCGACCTCCCCGCCTACGGCCGGCTCCTGTTGGACGTCCTGAACGGGGATCCCACCCTGTCCATCCGCGGTGACGAGGCCGAGGAGGCGTGGCGGATCCTCGCGCCCGTGCTGTCCGCCTGGTCGAGGGGCCTGGTTCCGCTGGAGGAGTATCCGGCCGGCTCGGACGGGCCCGCTCCCGGGCAGCCGTAGGGAGGCGCCTTCCCAGGCGCCGCGGATTCCCACGTTCGGCAGATCCCCGTCGCGGTCCTCCTTGTCGATGCCGGATGGCGGAAACTGACGCTGATGCGGATCGCGCGCCCCTTCCTGATCACGGCGGTCATCGTGCCGTTCGTGATGCCCGGCTTCGATCTGCAGGGCCGGGGTCTGCTGCTGGAGATCGTGGTGGGTGCGCCGCTCGGCCTGGCGGCGTATGTTCTTGGGCTTCGCGATGCTGATCGCGCAGCGCGGCAGTCTCTCCTGCGCTCGAAGCGCCTCGCCCCGGCCGCCGTCAGCGCGGCAGGGGGCGTTTTCCCATTGAAGGTGGGCTTACGCCGCCTCTATGGCGGTATGTACCGTGGCGATCACCCCTTTGCTCGACATGATCCCCGGCTTCCGGAACGCATGGCGGCGGTCACCGAGCTCACCGACCGACAGGATGGCGTCCTTGCCCCCTTCCACATCGATCACCACCCCCTTTGGCCCTTTCGTCGACCGGTCGATCAGCGACCTCGGCGCGGATTTGCGGGCCGGCCGGACCACCGCGACGGACCTCGTCCGTGCCGCGCTCGACGCCGTCACCCGGCTCGATCCGCTCGTGAACGCGTTCGTGACCGTGGCCGCCGACCAGTCGCTGGCCGAGGCCCGGCAGGCGGATCGCGAAATCGCCGACGGCGTCGACCGGGGCCCACTGCACGGCATCCCCGTCGCGGTCAAGGACCTCATCATGGTCGCGGGCCGGCCCACGACGATGGGGTCACGGCACTTCGCTGATCACGTGCCCACCTCCGACGCCGCCTGCGTGCGGCAGCTGCGTGCGGCGGGCGCGATCATGGTCGGCCAGACCACCACCCACCAGTTCGCCTACGGGCCGACCGGGGATCGCTCCGCCAACGGGCCCGTCCGCAACCCGCACGACCCCGAGCGGATGACGGGCGGATCCAGCGCCGGAAGCGCCGCCGCGGTGGCCGCGGGCATGGTTCCTCTGGCCCTCGGCACCGACACCGGAGGTTCCGTCCGGATACCGGCCGCACTGTGCGGGATCGCGGGTTTCAAGCCCGCGTACGGCAGGATTCAGGCCGACGGCGTCTTCCCTCTGTCGGAGACGCTGGACCACGTCGGCCTGTTCGCCCGGGACGCGGAGGACTGCCGGATCGCGTACCAGGTCCTCGTTCCGGACGGTCTGCGGCCGGCCGGGCGGGAGCCTCGGGTCGCCTGGCTCGACACCGGCGCGCTGTCCCCCTGCGACCCCCGCGTCCTGCGTTCGGTCCGCGCGGCGCTGGAGGCCGGGACCGGCCCCGTCAGCGAACTCTTCATCGCGCCGCGAGTCGTGCAGGACCTCCGTGAGGGGTTCACCGCCATCCAGAGCGGCGAGGCGGCGGCCGTGCACGCGGACCGCATGGCGGAGACGCCCGACCTGTTCGACCCCGAAGTCCTCGAACGCCTCCAGGGAGCCGCCGCCGTGCCGGCCTGGCGGTACGTCCGGGCGCTGCGCACCCGCCCTCTGCTCGCCGAGGCCGTCGACGGGTTGTTCGAGCGCCACGACGTCCTCGCGCTGCCGACCGTGCCGCTCACCGCGCCCTTCCTCGGCCAGCGGGAGACCGAACTGGACGGCACGCCCGTGGCCGTACGGAATGCTCTGCTCGCGCTGACCAGCGCGTGGAACCTGCTGGGCCTGCCCGCGCTCACGGTCCCGGCCGGGACGGTCGACGGCCTCCCCGTCGGGTTGCAGTTCCTCTGCCGGGCCGGTGACGAACGGCTGCTCTTCGACGCCGCCGCCCTCGTCGACCGCGCGGTCCGGGACCTGCCGGCCACGGATGTCACGGGGGTAGAGGGAGGACGGGTGACCGCTTAGGAGGAGCCGATCCAGGCCGTCGGCGGCGCGTCTCGCGCCGCCGACGGGGCCGGGGTGGGTGATCGGGTCAGGCGGGTTCCCCGACGCTGGTCACGATCGGGCCGACCTGCCGGATCTGGGGAACGGTGGTGACCATGTGGGCCACCACCCGCTCGCTGAGGCAGATGTAGCGATGCGGGATGTCGCCCGGGGGCCGTACGAAGTCGCCGGCCGCGAGATCGACCGGTTCGCTGACGGGCCCGGCCCGCAGCTTCCCGGTGATGACGTAGAGGTGATGGAGCGTGCCGGGGGAGTGGGCGTTGATGATCTTCGGCTCTTTCGGGCCGCGCTCCAGGCTTCGCCCAGCCGCTCGAGGTGCTCTTCGGCGGCATCGACCGGGTACCCGTTGTGCCCGTCTTCGTCAACGGCGTCGCCGCCCCGCTCGGCCCGGTGAGCCGGATCCGCGCCCTTGGCACCGCCGTCGGGCAGGCCGCCGCCGAACTCGACAAGCGGGTGCTGTTCATCGGCTCCGGCGGCCTCTCGCACGACCCGCCGGTTCCGGTGCTGGAGGGCGCGCCCCCGCGATCGTCGCGGCGGTGTCCCGGGTGACCCCCGTGGCGTACGCGGAGATCGTCGCCTCCATCTCCTCGCGGTCGGCGGGCCCGGGCACCCGCGCCAACATCGACGAGTTCACCGAGACCACCTCCCACGCCATCGAGAAGGTCGGCGGCGCGGCCCGCGGCAAGGCGATCATCATCCTGAACCTGGCGGATCCGCCGCTCATCATGCGCGACACCGTGTTCTGCCTGATCGGGGACGCGGACCAGGACGCCGTCCGCGCGTCGATCAGCGAGATGGTCGCGCAGGTCGCGGAGTACGTCCCGGGGTACCGCCTCAAGCAGGAGGTGCAGTTCACCCCGATCCCGGCGGACGAGCCGGTGCACACGCTGATCCCCGAGGGGTCGGGCCCGGTGACGACCCGTGTGTCGGTGTTCCTCGAGGTGGAGGGCGCGGCGCACTACCTGCCCGCGTACGCCGGCAACCTCGACATCATGACGTCGGCCGCCCTGCGGGTCGCCGAGTCGATCTCCCGTCGCGCCGTCGCGCCCGTCGTGCTTCCGACAGTGACCAGACCCCCGAGGAGGTGGCCCGGTGACCAGCCCCGTCGCTCAGCGGCTCTACATCCAGGACGTCACCCTGCGTGACGGCATGCACGCCATCCGGCACCGCATCGACCCCGCGGACGTGGGCCGGATCGCCGCCGCTCTCGACGCGGCCGGAGTGGACGCGATCGAGGTCGCGCACGGCGACGGCCTGGCCGGCGGCTCGGTGAACTACGGTCCCGGCAGCCACACCGACTGGGCCTGGATCGAGGCTGCGGCGAGCAACGTCAAGAACGCCGTGCTGACCACCCTGCCTCCGGCGCCCCGGGTCATTTGTCGACTCCGGTGCTCATGATGCCCCGGACGAACGTGCGCTGGAAGCAGACGAACAGCAGCACGGGCACCGCGATCGTCATCATCGTGCCGGCCTGGATGTAGGCGGGGTTGTGGGTGTAGAGACCGTTGAAGGCGGCGAGCCCCACCTGGAGCGGCTGCAGGTCAGGCTGTCCCGACAGGTAGACCAGCGGGGTGAAGTAGTCGTTCCAGGTGTAGACGAAGTGGAAAAGGGTGACCGCGGCGATCGCCGGCCACGCCTGCGGCACGATCACCGAGCGCAGGGTGCGCAGCGGTCCCGCCCCGTCGATCGAGGCCGCCTCGTCCATCTCGCGCGGGATGGTCATGAAGTACTGCCGCAGCAGGAAGACGTTGTAGGCGTTGGCGAAGAACGTCGGCACGAGCAGCGGCAGCCAGGTGCCGACCCAGCCGATCTTGGCGAAGACGGTGTACATCGGGATCAGCGTCACCGTGGCGGGCAGGAAGATCGTGGCGATGAGCAGGGTGAACAGCGGTCCGCGGCCGGGGAAGCGGAAGCGGGCGAAGCCGTAGGCGACCAGCGTGCAGGACAGGACGGTGCCGAGTGTGCCGATCAGCGCGATCGCGACGGTGTTGAACAGCAGCCGGGGAAAGTCGATCAGGTTCCACACGTCGGAGTAGTTCGACCACTGCGGTGCCAGGGTCCAGCTCGGCTGAAGGCCGCGCCAGGAGCCCCGCCAGGTGATGACCCCCTTCTCCGGCTCGGCCGGGTCGACGAATCCGCTCTCCGTGCGTCCCTTCTTCACCAGGGCCAGCTCGCGGACCGCGCCGTCGACGGGCACGAGGTACACGTCGTACCGCTGCCCCCGGTAGGTGTAGGTGCGCGGGTCGGACGGCAGAAGCGGCGCGTGCGCCTGGCTGATCTGCCGCTCGCTCTTGAGCGACGTCAGCGTCATCTGCGCCAGCGGGGCCAGGAACGCCACGACGATGCCGAACATCACGATCGTCATCAGCGCGACCCGGGTGCGTCGGGCGATGTGCGGTGCCACCGGATCACCTTTCGCTCGTGTAGTGGACCCAGTGCCGGGACAGGCGGAACAGCACAAGGGTCACGATCAAGGTGATGACGAAGAGCAGCCAGGCCAATGTCGACCCGTACGACATCTCCTGGAAGGTGAAGAACGTCTGGTACAGGTAGAGGTTGAAGAAGCGGGTCGCTCCGCCGGGGTCGCCACTGCCGTCGAAGAGCACCAGTGGGACGAGGAAGTACTGCATGACGTCGACTACGGCGAGGATCATCGTGTAGAAGAGCACCGGCGACATCATCGGGATCGTCACATGGCGCAACCGGCGCCACCAGCCTGCCCCGTCGAGCCTGGCCGCGTCGTACAGGTGGGTCGGGACGGCGCGCAGTCCGGCGAGGTTGATGATGATGCCGGAGCCCAGCCCCCACAGGCCGATCAGGACGAGCCCGGGGATCACCCAGGTGGGGTCGTTCAGCCAGCTCGGCGGGTGGGCGACGCCGATCCAGCGCAGGGCCGAGTTGATCCAGCCGTCCTCGACCAGCATGTTCTGCCAGATCAGCGCACCGGCCACGAACGGCACCACGTACGGCATGAACAGCAGGACGCGTAGCAGCCCGCCGCCGCGCACGTTCCGGCTGTTGACGGCGACGGCCAGCAGGAACGGCAGGACGACGACCACCGGCAGCCAGAGCAGGGCGAAGCGGGCGGTCACCAACAGCGAGGCCCACGCCTGCCCGTCGCCGAAGAGCCGCCGGTAGTTCTCCAGGCCGACGAACCTGAGCGGCTCCGACTCGGACAGCGAGACGTTGAGGAACGTGAACGCGAACGTGGCCACCATCGGGATCGCGGTGAACGCGAGGAACCCGATGATCCACGGGAGGATGAACAGGAGCCCGTGCCGGGCTTCCCGGCGGGCCATCCGGGACATCCGGGACATCGTGGCACGCCGGCGGACAGGGACGGCGGTCACCGAGACCGGTCCCAGACGTCCTGGATCTCGTCGCGCATGTTCTTCAGCTCCACGTTCATGTCGAGCCCGCTCTTGGTCATCCAGCGGCTCCGGTAGGTGCCGAGGATGGAGAGCGTCTGGTTGTACTTCGGCGTGTACGCCTCGGAGTGCGGCTTGTCGGCGTACCGCACGCTGTCCTTGACGACCTGCCAGTCGACGGTGTTGGTGAACTGGCCGGCCAGTTTCTGGAAGAAGGCGTCCTGGTCGGCGGTGCGCGCCGGCATCGCGCCGTACGCGGAGAGGAGCTCGCCGGACGCCGGGCCCACCAGGTAGCTCAGGAACGCGAACGCCTCGGCCGGGTGCTTGCTCCCAGCCAGGATCCGGAAGGTGTCGGCGCTGGTGGGTGAGGTGGTCGTGCCGTCGTGCGAGGGCATCGCGGCCAGGTTCCAGTCCGTGCCCGCGCCCGCGACGCCGTACGTGGACCAGAGGAAGTTCACGCTCATCGCGACGTGCCCGGAGAAGAAGGCGGCGCCGTCGCCGTTGAACTGGTCGGTCTCGAAGACCGGCCCGGTCATGATGAACCTGTCCTTCCACATGCCGTCGTAGAAGAAGCGCCACGCGTCGGCCCACGCGTCGGGGATCCGCACGGTTTTGCCGTCGCCGGAGTCCAGCGATCCCGCGCCGAAGGCGGCGCCCTGATAGCGCAGGTCGTCGCGGGCCGGCTCGAAGCCGTACTGCACGATGTTCTGCGGATCGAAGCCGTCCTCGGTGGCGTCCTTGCCGTTCTTGTCGACGGTCAGCTTGAGCGCCAGCTCCTTGAGCGTGTCGTCGTTCCACTCGACCTCGCGGCCGTCCGGCCACCTGTACTTCTCGCCGTACTTGTGCGGAGGCTCGGCGAGACCCGCCTCCTCGAACAGGTCGGCCTTGTAGTACAGGGTCGAGGGGTAGATCGCGAACGGGAGGCCCTCCCGCACCGAGCCGATCCGGTAGAGGTCGGCCGTGCCCTCGGCGTACGAGCCGAGGTCGACGTCGCCGGACGTGATGAACGGGCCGAGATCGAGCCACTGACCGTGGAAGGCCGCGGCGCCGCCGACGCCGACGGGGCCGACGACGTCGGGCCCGTTGCCGGAGGCGATCTGGGTCGCGAGCGTGTCACGGGCGGAGTTGTAGGTGACGACCTCCAGCTTCACCTTGATGTCGCGATGGAGGGCGTTGAACTTGTCGATGACCGCCTGCTGCACCTTGACCTGGTCGGCCTGCTCGCCGGTGCCGAGGCAGCAGTACCAGCGCAGTTCCACCGGCGCGGCGCCGGTGCGGGTGCCGGCGCCGGGGCCGCAGGCGGCGAGGACCAGGGCGGACACGATCACGGCCAGGGCGGGCAGGAGCCGGGGGCGGGTCCCGTTCATGCGTCTCCTTCAGGGGGTGTCGGTCTCCCCGGTGCCGGGTCGGGGGGACGAAGGATGCTTCCTTCGAAGGACAGGCGGGCCCTGTCGCCTCTTATGTAGCTGCGGGTGAACTCGATCGGCTCGCTCTCGGGGCCGAACGCGACCCCCTCCACGAGCAGGGCCGGGCGACCCGACGGCTGGTCGAGCAGGTGGGCCTCGTGCGCCCGCAGCAGCACCGGCTCGATGGCCTCGCGGGCGCGCACGACCACGGCTCCGTACTGCTCGGCCAGCAGGTCGTACAGGGAGTTGCGTTCGAGGTCGTGGTCGAGCAGGCCCGTGAAACGGTCGGCGGGGAGGTACACCTGTTCCAGGAACAGCGGCTCGCCGTCGGCGATGCGCAGCCGTTCGAGGTAGATGGTGTGCGTGCCCGGGGGCAGCGCGAGCGCGGCGGCCACCACTTCCCCGGACGGCTCGATCCGGGAGGTGATCAGCCTGGTGTCCGGGTCCATGCCGTGCATGCGCATGAGGTCGGCGAAGCTCCCGCTGTGGCCGATCTCGACCTCCAGCCGGGGATGCAGGACGAACGTGCCGCGTCCCCTGGTGCGCTCCAGGCGGCCTTCGCGGGTCAGCTCGTCCAGCGCTCGCCGTACCGGGATGAGGCTGCAGCCGTAACGGCGGGCCAGCTCACGCTCGGGGGGCAGGCGGTCACCGGGGCGCCATTCCCCTTCGTCAAGCGCGGTGCTCAGGTCCAGATACACCTGGTGGTGCAGAGGGGTCGAGCCGGATTCCAGCCGATAGCGGGCCACCAGGTGTTCCGTCCCTCCGGTTAAGGATAGGAATCCCTACCAAGCGGTTGATTGATGATAATCTTGTCAGCAACAATCGCCATGGCTGTCAAGCCTGTCAAGACGGCAACAACCGACTCCCTCGACACAGAGGTAGACAAGACATGGCGAAGTCCCCCCGACAACACGCTTCCTGGCGGGTCGCGCTGACCTTCGACGTCGAGCACGCCGACCGCCCCGCTCACCCGGACGGCACCCGGCTCGTCCTCGACACCCTGGCCGAACGCGATGTGGTGGCGACGCACTTCGTCCAGGGCCGCTGGGCCCAGGCGCACCCGGCGCTCGCCAAGGAACTGACGCGGCACGGCCACCTGATCGGCAACCACTCCCACCACCACGCGCGGATGACATGGCTGTCCCCCCAGGGGCTGGCGGGCGACGTACGGCTCGCCGAGCAGACCATCCGCCGCATCACCGGGCACGACCCCCGGCCCTGGTTCCGCTGCCCGTTCGGTGACGGCACCGACGACCCGGCGGTCCTGGCCGCCCTGGACCGGCTCGGCTACCAGGAGGTGAGCTGGCAGGTGGACGCCCTCGACTGGCGGACGAAGGCCACCGGGCCCCAGGTCGCCCGCACCGTCATCGAGCAGGCGACCGCGCACGGCGACGGCGCGGTGGTGCTGTTCCACCCATGGACCCTCGCGACCGGCCGCGCCATGCCGCTGGTCATCGACGGCCTGCGCGCCGCCGGTGCCCGTTTCGTCCGCCTGGACGAGCTCGGATGAGCGCCCCGCGCCTGGCCATCGCCGGAACCGGCTACATCGCCGACTATCACGCGCGCGCCATCGCCGCCGGTGGCGGCGAACTGGTCGCGGCCGTCAACCACCGCGCCGAGTCCCTGGCCGCGCTGTCGGAGCGGTACGGCTTCCACCGCCGCTACCTCGACCTCGACCGGCTCCTGGCCGACGGCGAAGTGGACGCGCTCATCGTCGCCACGCCGAACGCGATGCACGCGCGGCAGACGGTCACGGCACTGGAGGCGGGACTGCCGGTGCTGCTGGAGAAGCCGATGGCGATGACGGCCGCCGAGGCCCGGGCCGTCGCCGCCGCCGAGAGCCCGCGCGCCCGGGTGACGCTCGCCCACTGCCTGCGCTTCGACGAGCAGGTCGGCTGGCTGCGCGACCTGGTGCGGGACGGGACGCTCGGCCGTCCCGTACACACGACGGCGTACGCCGTGCACGCGGGGTTCGGCCCCGGCGGTTGGTTCACCGATCCCGCCCTGTCCGGCGGCGGCGCGCTGATGGATCTCGGGGTCCACGCCATCGACGCCAGCCGCTACGTGCTCGGAGATCCGCAGCCGGTCAGCGTGACCGCGCATTGCGGGACGCACTACCGGGACCTTCGGGTCGACGACACGGCGATCCTCACGATCGTCTGGGACAACGGGGTCACCTCCGGCGTCGAGGCGGGCTGGTGGCATCCGCACGCGCCCGGTCCGTCGGGGAGCGTGCATGTGTGCGGCACCGAGGCGTACGCGCAGACCTTCCCCGGCACGCTCGTGCGCGCAGGGGCGGAGCCGGTGCGGAAGTTCCCGGCAGAGCTGTCCGAGCAGGCGATCCAGCGGAGGTACGACGCGCAGATGCGCGCGTTCCTCGGAACCTTGGCCGGGGCCGAGCCCGCGCCCGGCGCCGCCGACGGCATCACCTCGATGCGCATCATCGACGCCGCCTACCAGAGCGCGTCAAGCGGCCAGACGATACACCTGGGGAGGGACCGATGAGGTCGTGGTTCGTCGAGTTCGTCAAGCCGGGGGAGGTCCGGGTGGCGAACGAGGACGTCGCACCGCCCGGCGCGGGCGAGGTGCTCTGCCGTTCGACGCTTTCGCTGATCAGCCCCGGCACCGAGCTGTCCTGCCTGCGCGGCGACTTCGACCCGGGCTCCAACTGGGAGGAGTGGGTGCGCTACCCGTTCCGGCCCGGGTACAGCATGGCCGGGGTCGTGGAGGCCGTAGGAGCGGGCGTCACGAACCTGCGGCCGGGTGACCGGGTGCAGAGCTACGCCCCCCACCAGGAACTGATCACGCTGAACGTCAGTGAGGCGCGGCTCCTCCCCGATGATGTGTCCGACGAGGAGGCGGTCTGGGTGCCACTGGTCGTCACCGCCGCCGCCGGCGCCGCCAGGGCGGCGATCACCATGGGCGAGACCGTCGCGGTCCTGGGGCTCGGCCCGGTCGGACAGCTCGTCGTCCAGTACGCCGTCGCGCACGGCGCCTCGCGCGTCGTGGCGATCGACACCGACGCCCGGCGCCTCGGCCTGGCGCGGGAGAGCGGTGCGACGGACGTGCTGGCGATGCCCGCGGCCGACGCCCGCTCCGCCGTCGCCGACCTGACCGGCGGGCGTCTCGTCGACGTGGTCTTCGACGTCACCGGCAGCCCCGCGGTGCTCTCCCAGGCGGTGCGGCTCGCGCGCCGGCTGGGCCGCGTCGTGCTGCTCGGCGACACGCCCACGCCGTCCAGGCAGATGCTCGGCCCCGGCGTGGTCAGCGACTCGCTGACGATTCTCGGGGCGCACGCCGACATCGTCTCCGACGACCCGTCGGCCGGCCCGCTCAACCGCGACGCGGTGACCGAGCTGTACTTCCGCCGTCTCGCCTCGGGCGCCTTCCGCACCGCCGGGATGATCGCCGGACGGGTGTCGCCCCTGCGTGCGGCGCAGGCGTACGAACAACTGCGTGACGGCGACGCTCCGGCCGGGGCGATCTGTTTCGACTGGTCCGCGCTGCCGTAGGGTCGGCCGAGATGATCGCCGCCGCGATCCAATTAACGATCTTGCGCTTTTAAGCCGTTCTTGAGTTCGGACGTGGTTCCTACGACCCGGGCAGTCCGATCAGCCCAGGCTGCGGCCGTACCAGGCGTTCAGCTGGGAAGAGCCGGTAGATCGCCTCGCGCACGGCCGCGTGCTGTGCGCGGACGATGAAGGACTTCGGGGTGGTGCCGCAGAGGCGGCGGAGCCGGGGAGACTCGTCGAGCAGGCTCCGGATGAGATCATGCTGCGTGGTCAGCCGCCGCGTCCGCCCGTGCGCGTCGACGAGATGGCCGTGCTTGCCCACGTAGACGAAGCACCGCGGCAACGGCGCCCCGGACGCCGACACGACGGGATGCCGTTCCGCTGGCAGCCGGCACCGCCGATAGTTCGGCTCCGTCCGGTCGAGAGCGGCAAGTTCGTCGTCATCGAGCCACAACACGAACAACCGGGAGACCTCGGCCGCCTCGACCGGGACCGCGGGAACGTACCCCGGCCTGCTCACGTGCGCCGAGACCCCGGGGATGATGCCGGGCACCTCCGCGAGGGTCATGGGAACCACCGGCCGCACGGAGTGGCGCAGAAGCTTCCGTCGCATCTGACCGGGCGAGGCGTTCGACCCGACCGCGACCACCGGGTGGCGTGCGCTGAGCCCGCTGACACCCAAGCTCTGCAAAAGCCCGTCCAGCGTGACGGTCGCGCCGTCACGGCAGACGATCCACTGCCCGACAGGCAGGTGCGGCACCGGACGAAGCGGGATGAAGCGATTGTCGAGCAGCACACCAGAGGTGTCCGGGATCCGTCCAGGGTAGGTGAGAGGACTCGCGATCGGATCGGTTTGACATAATTTTCCCACATCATGTCAACTTCCATCACGTCTCAGTCATTCCTCGGTAAAGACCCACCCACCTCTGCCACCCAGGACACGGATCGTGGCAATGGAAACGCCGGAGGGGCAAGACCACAGCTGCTAGTAGTGCTTTGTTACTTTGGGATCTTGTCTGAGATGATCTGCTGGACGGTCGGCGTAAGTCAATGGTGCCGATGGCGGAGCGGCTGGGAGTGGATCACCAGCGGCTGCAGCAGTTCATCACCTCCTCGACCTGGGACTATCGGGCGGTGCGGCGGCGCCTTGCGGCTCGGGCGGTCGGGCTGGTCGCGCCGGAGGCGTGGGTGCTGGACGACACCGGGCATGTCAAGGACGGAGACGCCTCCCCGGGGGTGGCCCGGCAGTACACCGGCACGGCAGGCAAGGTCACCAACTGCCAGATCGCGGTCAGCGTGCACGCGGTAACCGACACTTGCTCGGCCGCACTGGACTGGCGGTTGTTCCTGCCTGAGCGCTGGGACGATGCGCTGACCGCCGACAGCGGTGAGGCGGCCCGGACCGCCCAGCGCCGTCAGCGCTGCCAGATTCCCGACGAGGAACGGCACCGCCCCAAGTGGCAGCTCGCCCTGGACATGCTCGATGAACTCGCGGCTTGGGGGCATGTGCCGCCGCTGGTGGTGGCCGATGCCGGGTACGGGGACATCACCGCGCTACGGCTCGGCCTGACTACGCGGAACATCCCCTACATCGTGAGCGTCAAGGGCACCACCAGCGCCCACGCCGCCGATGCCGTGCCGGAGACGACACCGTATGCGGGGACGGGCCGCCGGCCGACTGCCAGGTACCGCACCAAGCCGTCCAACCTGCGTGAACTGGTGATGTCCGCAGGCCGTTCCCAGCTACGCCGGGTGACCTGGCGATACGGCAGCAAGCACACCAAGGGCAACCCCACCGCGAAAATGACCTCCCGGTTCATCGCCTTGCGGGTGCGCCCGGCCAACCGCGACATCCCTCGCAGTGAGGACGGCCAGCTGCCCGAGTGCTGGCTGCTGGCCGAATGGCCGCCCGGCGAGAGCGAGCCCACCGACTACTGGTTGTCCACCCTGCCGGCTGATATCCGGCTGCGGGACCTGGTACGTCTGGCCAAGATCCGCTGGCGGATCGAGCATGACTACCGGGAGTTGAAGACCGGCCTTGGCCTGACGCACTTCGAAGGCCGCTCCTTCACCGGTTGGCACCGCCACGTGACCCTGGTCTCGGCCGCACACCTGTTCCTTACCGAACTGCGCTTGACCAGCCCAAAAGCAGCTGGGGCGGCCTGACCTTCTACAAGATCCTCCACATGCTCCAGGTGCTACTGGCGACCTGGGCAGGCCGATGCCCCACTTGTCACCAACGCCCACCATGACGATCTAACAAAGTCCTACTAGTGGCCCGTCACCGAATCTTGGACGGGTAATTGATCTCCGGTGGTGAACCCGTCAGGCTGGCTACCTCTTCAACGTTGGGAGGTGGTCGTGGCTCGCCGACCGGAAGTGTTCGTCCGGCCGTTAACCATGGAGGAAGGCCGCAAGCTGCAACGGATCACGCGGAGCGCTAAAGATCCGATCAAGCTGCGGCGGGCGATCGTGGTGATGATGTCCGGCCAGGGCCAAAGCGTCCCGGACATCACCTCGTTGATGCAGGTCAGCGACGACTACGTACGGGATGTCATCCACGCCTTCAACGAGAAGGGGTTCGACGCGCTCGACCCAAAATGGAACGGGGGCCGTCCACGAGCGATCAGTAGCCAGGTGCGTGAGCACATCTGCCTGATCGCCAAGACGGTCCCCGCCGAATGGGGCATCACCGGACACTCCACCTGGAGCCTGCGCACCCTGGCCGAGCACCTCATCACCCGCGGAGTGGTGGCGGCGATCAGCCGCGAGCACCTACGGCGGATCCTCCGTAAAGGCGGGGTGAGCTGGCAGACCACCACGACGTGGAAGTCCTCCACCGACCCGCACTTCATCGCCAAGATGCAGCGCGTCCTGGACCTCTACGATCACCCGCCCGCTGATGGGCGGGTGATCTGCGTCGATGAGTTCGGGCCGTTGAACCTGATGCCTCGAAAGGGCAAGCGGTGGCGGCCGGCGGGTTCACCGGCCCGGCTGCGTGCCACCTACAACCGCTACAACGGCGTCATGCACATGATCGCCGCGCTCGACCTGGCCACCGGCAAGCTGTACTACCGGATCCGCAAGCGCAAGCGCTGGCGCGAATACCTGTCGTTCCTCAAGACGTTGCGGGCCCGCTGGCCTGGCGAGAAGCTGTATGTGATCGCCGACAACTACTCGCCGCACAAGCATCCCCAGGTCCGCACCTGGGCTGCTGACAACGATGTTGAGCTGGTGTTCCTGCCGACCTACGGCTCCTGGTTGAACTGGATCGAATCAGAGTTCGCCGCGCTGCGCTACTACGCGCTGAACGGCACCGACCACCGCACCCATGACGAGCAGAACGCGGCGATCGGCGCTTACGTGCGCTGGCGCAACGCCCGAGCCGAGCCCAAGACCAACTTCGCTGCCAGCTCACCGATCAGAAGCTGGACGAGTTACCCGGCCAAGGTTGCGTGACGGGCCACTAGTGCGGCTTGGTTTGCGGTTCTTGCGGTGCGGACTCGATCATGGTGGCGTTCCCCTGTCCCTCTGCAGCCAAGATCGAGCCCATGCTGTACGCGAGGCCATGCTGACGGGCGACTCGTCACAGATCAACGCCTGGGCTGGAGGCGTGGCGCCGGATCCGGTCACCGAGCTGCCGCCGGTGGACCACAGCACTGCGGATCAGCCGGCGAAGCGAAGGCTCCTGGTGGGAGCGCGGCTGGAAGGGTGACTCCTTCACGTTCGCAGCGGCGAACAAAAATTACGAGCACTTCATGCGGCAGCGCTTCGGGCAGTCCGATCAAACTCGGGCCACCGTCTCCGCCACGTACACGCCAACCGACTCGCGGCTTTCCAACGTCAAGATCGGTGACACGATCTACTTCCTGAACAGAAAGACTGACGATTACACCTATATGGGGATCGTCACCGACGTGAAAGAGGCCTCCGATCAACATCAAGCAGGTGTACTTCGCCCAGCACGGCGGAGATGGCGGCACGGGTTCCGGCCCCTCCATGAATCTCGGCGAGCGGTTCAACGTCACGCAGTTCAGCGGGCTGGTGTTCGGCCGTGTTGCGTGGTAGCGGCATTCGCCGGGCGCTGCTGGTGCTCGCCCTGATTCCGGTGCTGGCCGGCTGCTGGTGCGGGCAGGTCGTCAAGCGCGAAGTGCCGGTTCCGCCGGCCTCGGCCAGCCCGGAGGAGGTGGTGCGCGCCTACATCGATGCCCTGCTCGGCAAAGACGCGGAGACCGTCCGTGCCGTCATGGTGCCCGAAACGGATTTCGACAACGAGTTCAACAATCCAATCGGTGCGTTCCGGAACTGGATTTCGGCGAGTGACATCACGATCGACGAATCGTACACATCGAACCTCTGCCCCGGCCCGGCCGGGGAGAAGTGCCGCGACATGAATGTCACCATGGAGCTGTGCGAGGTCGACAGCGGGTCATACCCCGACGGTGACTTCGCTCAGAGCTTCGGGGTGCGGTACGTGAAGGACCGGTGGCTCGTGACCGGGTTCGGAAGCGGCTGACCGAGACCGATGGCCGTGACCCCTTCGCGGGTCACGGCCATTCGGCATGTGTCATGCGCCGGTGGATGCCAGAAATTCACCTGCGCAGCGTAGCTCCTGGACAGGCATCGGTGTCGTTGCAGGTCTCTGGCTAGGAGCAGCCCTCGAACTGCGGCACCGAGACCACCTGGGCTTCCCCCAAGGCCGGGTAGTTAGCGTTTTTGCGGCTTTGGCAAGGGAGCCGGCGGGTGCGTAGCGGCGGCGTAGAGGCCGGAATCGATCTTGAGGATGAGGCCGTTTTCGGCCCATCGTGAGAGCTGTCGATACATGGTGCCGAGCGTGATGTCGCCCAGGTAGCAGGCGATGTCCCGGGGGCGCCAGGACCGGCCGGGATCTTCCTGAAGCAGGGCCAGAACCCTTTCCCTACGGCGGTCGGTCAGTGCGGTGAGCCGGTCGTCCCGGGACGCGATGGGAAGCGGGGGCTCCGTAGGCGCTGCAAGGACGATGATGGTGAGAGCAGTGACAGGCTGACTTCGGTCGGGCCGGCCATCGTCGCGTCGTTCGTTGTAGCGAGAGATCGGTGACTTGACCTTGCGGGTACTCACCCGCGGGCGGCGGGACGGAAGCAGATGAGCCAGGACGCGGAGCCCGATGACCCCGACCAGGTTGGTGCCGCGGTCGGCGACGCATGCGGCTTGAACGAGCAGATCGCGCGCCGTGTGCAGGGCGATGGAGAAGCCGCAGCGGTCCGGGTCGGTGCCGGGCCGGGACTCGGCGGCGTCGACCATCACTGTACGAAGGAGCTGGTAGAGCGTGAGCACCGACCACATCTCCTGCTCCAGCCCGGCGGCATCGCCCGAGCGCAGCACCCGCCCCTGCATGATGGTGTGACGCAGCGCGTAGTAGGCCGACTCGTGATCCCACCGCTGGTGGTAGAGGGCGACCAGGGCGGCGGCCGGATAACGGCGTGCGTCGGTCAACGTGGTGGCCAGGCGGTAGGAGCCGGTGAAGGTGGTGCCGTCCGCGCAGGTCACGGTCACTTGGGCCTCGACGACGCGGATCTGGAGGGTGCCGACCATCGTGAGGTAGGAGCCGTCGGCGAACAGGGCCAGGACGGGGGTGCGCCGGTTGCTGCGCAGCCGGCCGAGGATCTGCGCGCCGGTGGCGGCGACCTGGGCGAGGAAGGCGTTGCTGTCGAAGCCCTTATCCCATAACACGAGCATGTCCGGCTTCAGCAGGTGCAGCAGGCGCCGGGCATAGCCGGTCTCGCCTTCGCTGGTGGGGCCGAAGACCGCGCCGATCAGGGCCCGTGTTCCGGTCTCGACCAGCGTCATCAGCTCCAGTTGGGGGTAGCCTCCGTGGCCCGGGCTGCCGAGCCAGGCCCGGTTGCGGACGGTGTCGGGCGCCTTGAGCGAGCTGCAGCCGTCGAAGGAGACCGTGCGGTAGGGCCCGAACCTCACGCCGGGGGTTGTGGGTTGGGCCAGCGGCCCGCACAAGATCTCAAACAAGCAGCGCATCGGTGCGCTGCCGACTCTGCGGCGCAGGTCGCGCAGGGCTTTGGCGGTGGGCGTCACGATCGGCGGGGTGGTCAGCGACGCTGTCAGCTTCTGCCAGACCAGCTGGTAGCCGACCTCGGGGAACAGGCACATCGCCAGCAGGAAGTAGACCCCGACACGCGAGGGCAGAGAACGCAGGCGGCGCTGCATGTTGCGCGTCTCGTGAAGGATCGCGTCGACGAGCTCGAACGGCACGAGCGTTGTCAGTTCACCCAAATGCCCGGGCGCGAATACTCCCTCGGCTGCTGGGCAGGGCGGGTGACCCGTCTCGATAGCGCTGGGCACAGCAGACCTGGCAGACTCGGCGATCAACGGAGATCCAGTTCTTCGACGGATGGCTGTGGAAGATCACCTGTCTACTGGATCTCCGTTCCCATGTCTGGGGAACTCACGTTCTTGACAGCGCCACGAGCGCCTTAACTACCCGGCCTTGGGGCTTCCCCCCGGGGCGTGGACACCCGGTTTCATGCAGCCAGTTCGGCCACTCTAACAAGCCGATCTTCATAGACGGCCGGGGGTAGGTTCCCGGTCGCCGAGTGCCTTCTCCGGTGGTTGTACCAGGCGATCCAGCGGAAGATCTCGGTACGGGCCTCTACCTCGCTCGACCAGCGGCGCCTGCCCCGGCCGTGCAGCAGTTCACGCTTGAGCGTGGCGTTGAATGCCTCCGCCAGGGCGTTGTCCAGGCACGTCCCGGTCCTGCCCACCGATCGGCGGATCTCGTACTTCTCACACAACTTCGCGAACTCGGCCGAGGTGTACTGACAGCCGCGGTCACCATGAAAGATCACCCCGTCGACCTGGCCGCCTCGCGCTCCGACCGCCGCCGTCAACGCGTCGCTGACCAGCTCGGTCCGCAGATGGTCGGCGATCGACCAGCCGACCAGCCGCCGTGACCCGATATCGATCACCGTCGCGAGATACAGCCACGCGTCACCGACCGGCAGATAGGTGATGTCCCCGCACCACCTCCGGTTGACCTCACCGGCCGTGAAGTCGCGTTTGAGCAGGTCAGGGACCGGCGGAGCGAGCTCGTCAGGGATCGTGGTCCGCCTGCCCTTACGCAGATGCAGCCCGACGATGCCGTTCACGCGCATCAACCGGGCCACCCGCTTGGCGTTGACGCGCTCACCGTCATCACGCAGGTCCGCCGTGATCCGCGGGGAGCCGTTCGTCCCACCCGAGGCGCCATGAAAGCGCCGGATCTTCTCCACGATCCGCTCGTCCTCAACGACACGCGCCGCTCGGGCCGGCTCCCGCCCCAGCCAGGCATAGAAGGCGCTACGCGCCACGTTCAGCACCCGGCACAGCCGCTTGACCCCGTAGACGAGGCGGTGGACGGAGATGAACTGCAAGCGGCCGATCAACGATCCATCTCCTTCGCAAAATACGCGGCTGCCTTGCGGAGGATCTCCTTTTCGATCTCCAGCTCGGCCACCCGCTTACGCAGCCGCGCCAGTTCCTCGCGTTCACTGCGGGCCAGCCCGACTCCGGCATCGGACTCCTGCTGTTCGGCCTCACGCACCCACACGCGCAGGGTCTCGCGGTTCATCCCCAGTTCCCGCGCGACATCCGCGCAGGTCCGGCGCGACTCGCGGACCAGCTTTACCGCGTCCTTCTTGAACTCATCGCCGTACTTCGACGGACGTGCCACCCGACAGTCTCCCCTTCATGGAACGAGGTCCAATTGTCAGGGGTGTCCACGCCGAAGGGGGAACCTCAGAAGTTCGTGCGCAGTTTGGTCTGGTAGTCCGGCAGGCTGGTGGACTCGACGGTTGCGATCGTCTGGGACTGGTCCAGGAAGGTGTGTTCGTAGGTGTCCTTGCGGAAGCGGTCGAGCAGGTAGCGGCTCTGGTCTCCGTGCATGCTCTTGCTGATCGCCCGTGCTCGGGTCAGGGTGAGCACCGAGTCGAAACCACGGCGCTTGGCCTCCTCCAACGCCTGGCCCTGTTGGTTGACCAAGGCCAGGCCCGTTACCAGACCGGCAGCGGTGAGCACGGTGGCGACCACCAGGGCCGGCGCGAAGATCCGGCGAAACTTGCTGGTCAGGTAGACCTGCAGGCCGAGCAAACAGGCCAGCGCGAGCAGCCCGGTGACAACGACGGCAGCGCGGGCCAGCGAGGTGGTCGAGCGCTCGGCGACGTGCGCGCGCCTGACGATCGTCCCGCTTTCCAGAGCCAGGTTGTAGGCCCGGGGGAGCAGTTCGCGACGCATGAGGTCGGTGGCCTGCTGATACGCCTCGACCACATCGTCCGGCGGTTGTCCCGCGGTGTGCTTGGATCGCAGGTCCAGCAGCCGGGCCTGAGCTGCCAGCCGTTCGTAGCGACCCAGTCCCTCGATCAGCGACCCGACCGTGCGTTGCTCGACGGGGTTGGGCTTCCCCCCGGGGCGTGGACACCCGGTTTCATGCAGCCAGTTCGGCCACTCTAACAAGCCGATCTTCATAGACGGCCGGGGGTAGGTTCCCGGTCGCCGAGTGCCTTCTCCGGTGGTTGTACCAGGCGATCCAGCGGAAGATCTCGGTACGGGCCTCTACCTCGCTCGACCAGCGGCGCCTGCCCCGGCCGTGCAGCAGTTCACGCTTGAGCGTGGCGTTGAATGCCTCCGCCAGGGCGTTGTCCAGGCACGTCCCGGTCCTGCCCACCGATCGGCGGATCTCGTACTTCTCACACAACTTCGCGAACTCGGCCGAGGTGTACTGACAGCCGCGGTCACCATGAAAGATCACCCCGTCGACCTGGCCGCCTCGCGCTCCGACCGCCGCCGTCAACGCGTCGCTGACCAGCTCGGTCCGCAGATGGTCGGCGATCGACCAGCCGACCAGCCGCCGTGACCCGATATCGATCACCGTCGCGAGATACAGCCACGCGTCACCGACCGGCAGATAGGTGATGTCCCCGCACCACCTCCGGTTGACCTCACCGGCCGTGAAGTCGCGTTTGAGCAGGTCAGGGACCGGCGGAGCGAGCTCGTCAGGGATCGTGGTCCGCCTGCCCTTACGCAGATGCAGCCCGACGATGCCGTTCACGCGCATCAACCGGGCCACCCGCTTGGCGTTGACGCGCTCACCGTCATCACGCAGGTCCGCCGTGATCCGCGGGGAGCCGTTCGTCCCACCCGAGGCGCCATGAAAGCGCCGGATCTTCTCCACGATCCGCTCGTCCTCAACGACACGCGCCGCTCGGGCCGGCTCCCGCCCCAGCCAGGCATAGAAGGCGCTACGCGCCACGTTCAGCACCCGGCACAGCCGCTTGACCCCGTAGACGAGGCGGTGGACGGAGATGAACTGCAAGCGGCCGATCAACGATCCATCTCCTTCGCAAAATACGCGGCTGCCTTGCGGAGGATCTCCTTTTCGATCTCCAGCTCGGCCACCCGCTTACGCAGCCGCGCCAGTTCCTCGCGTTCACTGCGGGCCAGCCCGACTCCGGCATCGGACTCCTGCTGTTCGGCCTCACGCACCCACACGCGCAGGGTCTCGCGGTTCATCCCCAGTTCCCGCGCGACATCCGCGCAGGTCCGGCGCGACTCGCGGACCAGCTTTACCGCGTCCTTCTTGAACTCATCGCCGTACTTCGACGGACGTGCCACCCGACAGTCTCCCCTTCATGGAACGAGGTCCAATTGTCAGGGGTGTCCACGCCGAAGGGGGAACCTCAGGGGTTGTCCAAGGCCAGGCGGTAGGCCTTGAGCAGGTTCTCGGAGATCGCCAGCCGTTGCTGGTCATAGCGGGTCAGGTCGGTCTGCTGCTGCGGGCCGTACTCCCTGCCCAGCAGCAGGGTCTCGGCCACCAGCGCGTCCAGCTCCGACATCTGCCGATAAAGGTTCGCGGTGGCGAGCACTTGCGGCCCGGCGACATGCCCGATGGTGCGCAGGCTGGAGCCCGTACTCGCCGCGCCGGCCAGGATCGCGGCCAGCAGCGCAGCCAGCATCAGCAGCGACAGCCCGGCCAACGTGCGTACCCGTCCGGAGACCGACTTCCTGCGCTGGACCGGAGGCGTCGCCGTCACCGTCATGACCTGCACCGGTGGGAGGCGCCGGGATCGTTGGTGTGCACCAGGCCTCCCGAGATCGACTTGTGCTGGGAAAGCGTGCATCGCTGCGGGATCGGCAGGTCCACAAGAGCGAGTATCGGTAGCAATTACGAAAATATCAACGGATTTCGGGGCGGCCGACTCCTCATTCTTGTCCGGGTCCGTGACACGGGCGCACGACCAGGCCACGAGCGCTCCAAATGTAGCGACTCTGATATAAGGGCGAAATCTAGACAATCAATCGGGGCCGTCAGCTCGGCAACCAGCGGACGAATAATCTGCTGGCTGCCGCGCTCCTCCATCCGGAATCTCCGCTGCCATAGAGACGCGACGACACGAACCAGGCCCGTGCTCCGCGGGGAGCAGTCTCACCTCGGTGGATCGCCGTGGCAGCCAGGTGAGCATGCCCAGATGCCTAGTCGCTCCCTAACTCCTAATGCGTCGCTATGAAATCCGCGACGGCCTGACCGATCTCCGTGGCGGCGTCGAAGGCGCCGTTGCCATGGGCGACACCGGCGATCCCCACGTAGGACGCCCCTGGCCACTCTTCGGCCGCCTTCCGAACAGCGCGGGGCGGAAACTGAATGTCGTGCTCGAAGGCCACCATCAAGGCGGGCACTTTCATATTCGGCCAGTGCTCTGCGCGCCGATCGTCGAGCACCCAGTCGCGAGCCGCGGCACTCTGGCCCAGCCGACCGTTCTCATTCGTGGTCGTGGCCTTCTCCGACATCACTGGTGCTCAGCGGCGGCGGGCCGCGGCCAGGAACAGCGGAAGCGCCAGGAACATGCGGCCCTGACCGGCCCGTTCCCTCTGGTCTTCGACCCAGACATCGTGCTCCTCCCGGCTGACAGCCCCGGCGGAGAAGGCGGCCTCGGCGATGCCCGTGAGCATCGGCAGCATGGCGGCGTCGCTGAACACTCCCGTGTGCACCTCGACTCGAACGTCGGTGAAGCCCGCGTCGATCAGCACGTTGCGGTAGCGGCGGGCGGCACGGGGGTTCGCGACCATGTCGGCGCGGGACCGCACGATGGTCCGGGTGAGCTCGGGATGGTCGGAGTCGATGACGAAGGTGTCCCAGTCCTGCCCGAGCAGGACGATCCGGCCGCCGGGCGCGAGCACGCGTGCCGCCTCCTCCAGCGCCTTGGGTGCGTCGGCCAGGTCGTGGAAGACCTTGTCGGCTCTATATCCCGCCATCTCGGCGTCGCCGAACGGAAGCGCGTACGCGTCGGCGACATGGAACTCCGCGTGCGGCCACCGCGCGCGTGCGACCGAGATCATTTCCTCGCTCAGGTCGACGCCGATCGCTTGAACCCCTCGCTCCGCGATCTCGTTCACGGCACGGCCGGCTCCGCAGCCGACGTCGACCACGGAGGTACCCGGCGCGAGTTCGAGCAGGTCGTAGGTGCGCGCGCGTAGTTCCTGCGCACCGGCCCGCAGGTCCGCGGCATCGAGCAGGCGAATGAGCGGATCCACTGTGTTGTTGGACATGCGGGCCATACTCCGACTTAATGTCGACATGAAGTCAAGTGCGCTGATGAGCATCGGTGATGTCGCCGAGCGGTTCGGGCTCGCCACCCACGTCCTGCGGCACTGGGAGTCGGTGGGATTGCTGACGCCGGCACGGATCGGCGGTGCGCGTCGCCGATACGGACCGGGCGACCTCTATCGCGTCGCGGTCATACTGCGGGCCAAGGAGGCGGGATTCGGACTTGACGACATCCGCGAGATGATCGCCACCGCGGATGCGGCCACGCGTGGCGAGATCCTGCGGCGTCGGCGAGCGGATCTCGCCCGACGGATCGCAGAGGCACGGGCTTCGCTGGAACTCATCGACTGCGCCCTGGCCTGCGATCATGAGGACTTCACGGCTTGCCCTGACTTCCGGGCGTTAATCGCGGAACGCCTTCCCGGAGCAGAACAACTAGGACAGCGCTTTTCTTCGTACTCCGTGCCGACCGCATGTGGCTGAGGTTGCACGTCGACGAAGTTGAGGCCGGACGCCGCCGAGTCGCTTCCTGACCTCCACCGTGCGTCGGCTGGCTCGACTGACAAACCCGCCGTGACACGGCAATACCCTCGAAAACCAACATCCTCCCCGCGGGCCGCGCCGTCGAACTCGGTGCGTGGCAGGCGGGGGGTCCCAGGAGCACGGCGCTCCCGGGACGCATTCTCACGGATCAGAGCCGGTCAAGGATCTTCTGCATTTGCGCGACCTCGGCCTGCTGAGCGGCCTTGATGGTGGCAGCCAGTTTCTTGGCCTCAGGATTGACTCCCTGGGCCTGCTCCGTGCGGGCCATCTCGATCGCTCCGTTGTGGTGGGCGATCATCATTTTCGCGAACTTCTTGTCGAAGGTCACGCCCTTGGCCGCTTTGAGCTTGGCCATGTCGTCCTCGCCCATCATGCCCGGCATGCCGTGGCCTGCCATGCCGTCCGAGGAGGTGACAGGCTTGCCCCAGGCGGTCAACCAGCCGCTCATGGTGGCGATCTCCGGATCCTGGGCAGCCTTGATCTTGGCGGCGAGGTCCTTGACCTCCTGGTCGGTTGCGCGAGTCGCGGCCAGGTCGGCCATCTCAACAGCCTGCTTGTGGTGGGGGATCATCATCTGCGCGAACATGGCGTCGGCGTCGTTGAAGTCCGCACCCGCCTGGGAGCTCGCACCGGCCGCCGGAGCGGTCGACGTCGCCGCCATGCCGGTCATGTTCTTGTGCCCGGTCGTGGAGTCGCCGCCGCAGGCAGTGAGCAAGAGGGCACCAGCGGTCGCGGTGGTGACAAGGGCAAGCCCTCGAGTCAAGGAACGGTTGGTGAACATGGTTGTCTGATCTCTTTCCGGTTGTCGGACGCCGACAATGATCGTCGCCGTTGTGCCGGCGTTGTACGCCGTCATCGCGCTCCCGCGGGTGCTGGCCCGCCTGACCTGGGCCCTTCTGGCTCCGCCCCTGTCAGGGACTACCAGTCGAGCCGCTGCCCTGTCGGGACAGCTATGGGGCAGCCGGGATCCCGGGCTCTCCAAACGAGATCATGGTGGCGGGGCCGAGGGAGCCGAGCATTCCTTGATTGAGTGCTTCAGCTGGCAGGAAGGACTTCCCCGAGATCGGCAGGGAACGTGTATGTGGACGGTACGTCGACCTGTTCACCTGCCGGACCGTACACCAGGGCGATCTCCTGCCTGGGCAGGAGTTCGATCGTTCTCGGGTCGCCGTGCACCTGGTTGCCGTTCACGTACGCTCGCAGGACGTTCTTCCCGCCGGCCGTCAGCCCACCGAGATGAGTGCTGTCAAGGCGCACCTCCCACTCCTTGAACAGCTGGCCAAGGGTGTATCGCTTGTCCGTGGTGAACGCCTCAATGTGGATCACACCGCTCGCATCATGGGTGTGCAATTCCGACATAACTTGCTCAGCCGTCGAGACGCCGAGATTGGCCGCCACGGGAATCGGCTTCCCGTTCACGATGATGTCCATGTGTGAGTGGAAGTGCTTGACCGCGCCCTCCATGGGCTGAACGGACAAACCTGCCTCTCGGGCGCCTTCGACCGGATCAGCTGGAAGCTCCCAGGGCGGCATCCTGCTCTCCGGGCCTCTCTGGACCGCCCCAGCGGGCGTGACATCCTGTCCGGACCCGCAGGCCGCTACTCCCCACAGCGCAGCAACTGATCCGACCACTGTCAGGTTTCCAAGAGCGGCGGCCTTGCGGAGCAAGCTTCGCGAGGATTTCACCGCGCTCGTCAACGCGACCTTCTTCCGCCCCGTGGCCCTGTCAGGGGACGTCACGGCCGACGTCCTTGCGACGTGTTCCGATCTCTCATGGCCCGGATGCATACCCGCCGACCCGGCTCGACCCGGCGCTGCACCGTAAACACCTTTACAAGATCTCCTATGAGGCCCGTAGACCAGGGTGGGCCTTACTCGGGCTATCTGAGCAGGACATTTCGCCCGTATCTTCTCTTTTCGGCCATGCTCCGCCACCGTTTCTCCCGTGACGGACGGGAGAAACGGTGGCCGTCACGATGATGTGGCGCAGCCGCGGGCGCACCTGCCCGCCCGGGTTCAGGGCTGACGAGGCACGCCCGCCAGACGCCACGTCTGGGTGGTCGGCGTCGTGGACAGGTACTGCGCCTGCTCGACCGGGGCCGAGTTCGCCGTGCTTCCCCCCTTCACGGCCACGCACTTGTAGCTGTGCGTGGGTAGAAGCCGGTAGTCCTGGGCTCCGACCTCTCCGATCGGACGCAGCTCGAACTGTTGCTCGGGCTTTCCGGCGACACAGGCGCGCCCCACGATGGCCGCACCGGCCGCGGTGCTCGCGCCGTCGACGGTGAGGCACTTGCCGCCGCTCGTGATGGTGTAGACCTTGGTCGCTACGCGCTGGAAGGTGAACTTCTGGTCCTGACCGTTGGAGCAGGGGGACTGGATGAGCTGCCTGCCGTCAGCCGGCATGGTGAGGCACTGGCCCGAATGCAGCGCCGTGACCGCGCCCGCGAAGTCCCGATCGGCGAGGACGGCCCGAACCTGGGTGTAGGCGGGCTTCTTCTGGAGATTCCGGTCGAGGAGATTGGCCGCTCCCCAGCCCGGGACCCCGCTGTCCACCCATGAGTACTTGTCGGTGAGGCCCCACACGGTGAGCGATACGCATCGGGAGACCCCGAAACAGGCCGCGGCGGCCCGCCGGTAGAGCTCGGCCTGGGCGGCGAGCTTGTCGGCGTCGGCCGGCAGCTTCACGCGCACGTCCAACTCGGTGACGGCCACGTCGACCCCGAGGCCCGCGAAGAGCTTCAGGGAGTCCTGCAGTTGGGTGAGGCCCAATGCGGCGGGGATGGGGTCCTTGACGAGCGTGTGCGTCTGGAAGCCCACCCCGTCGATGGGCACGCCTTGGGCCCGCAGGTCACGGACGAGCTTGTACAGGGCGTCGCGCTTGGGGGTGGCCCATTCAGCGTCGAAGTCGTTGATGTAGAGCTTGGCCGAGGGGTCGGCCTCGCGTGCCCAGCGGAACGCGTCGGCGATGTAACCGCTGCCCAACCGCTCCAGCCAAATGCTCGGCCGGAGCGTGCCGTCCTCATTGAACGCTTCGTTGACCACGTCCCATACGCCGACACGACCGGCATACCGCTTCATCGTTCCCTGGATGTGCTGTTTCAGGGCGTCACGGAGCTCTGCGGTGGACAGCGTCCCATCGGTGATCCAGGTTGGGAGCGACCTGTGCCACACCAGTGTGTGACCGCGCACCGTCTGGCCGTTCTGCACGGCGAAGTCGACGATCGCGTCGGCCTTCTCCCAGGTTGGCTTCCCTCGCGTGGCCTCCAGGTTGGCCCACTTCATGGCGTTCTCGGGCGTCACGCTGTTGAACTCGTACTTGAGTTTGTCCTGGTAGCCCGAGTCTTTCTCAAGCGCCGAGTCGCTGACGGCCGAGCCGATCCGCAGACCCCGCGCGGCCGCCAGCGTACGCAATGTGATCTCGGCCGAGGAGGCCGGACCGGGCGTGCCGAGAACCAACGCAGGCATGGCAACCCCGATCCCCATGGCCAGCGCCGTTGCTCGCTTGGCGTGCCGTATGCCCCTGTGCATGATGACCCCCGTCTTTATCCGTATATACGGAGACAACGTAGTGCATTGGTGATCTTCGGAGGGGGTTGTTGACGGATCCGCCGTACGCCGTGTTGCGAGGCCTTGGGGTGTGGGCGGGCCTTCCCGCGGGCGTCAGCAGGGCGCATGCGCGATCATGCGCGGGGGAGGGCTCGGCCGCCGGGCAATGCCCTCGGCACCCTCGACGACATCGATGCCTGCGTGACTGATTACAAGATTACCCAGAACGCTGTAGGTTCTTGAGCATGATCGTGGAATACATCCGGTACGCGATAGCCGAGGGGCGGGCCGAGGAGTTCGAGGCGGCCTACGCGCGGGCCGTCCACTCACTCGCCGCCGCCCCGCAATGCGTGGACTACGAGCTCTCCCGATGCGTGGATGAGCCCGCCTCCTACATCCTGCGCATCACCTGGACGTCGGCCCGGGACCACCTGGAGGGATTCCGGTCGAGCGACCATTTCCGGGCGTTCTTCGCCGAGATCCGGCCGTACGTGAACGACATCGCGGAGATGCGCCACTACGAGCGCACGGCGGTGCGCGGCTCCGGCGGCTCCATCCCGACGATGTATGACTGGGCGGGCGGCTCCGAGGCGTTCGAGCGGCTCACCACGCGGTTCTACGAACTCGTCCTGGACGACGAACTGATCGGGCCGCTGTTCAAGAACATGGACCCCGGCCACCCCCGCTATGTGGCGATGTGGCTGGCCGAGGTCTTCGGCGGCCCCTCCCGCTATACCGCCGAGCGAGGCGGATACCGCCACATGCTGTCCATGCACCTCGGCAAGGCCATCACCGAGCCGATGCGGCGCCGCTGGGTGAGCCTGCTGATGGACGCCGCCGACGAGGTGGGCCTCCCGGACGACCCCGAGTTCCGTGCCGCGTTCGCCGGATACATCGAGTGGGGGACGCGCCTGGCGCTCGGCAACTCCCAGCCCGGCGCGACGCCCCCGCAGGACGCTCCCGTACCGCACTGGGGTTGGGGCGTCGCCCCTCCATACACCGGCTGAGATCCTGGCCGACGCCCCTTGCCCCGGCGGTCCTCCCGGCCGCCGGGGCGAGGGGCGCGGTCATGCCGGCTGTGCGGGAGCGAGAAGGGCGAGGTACTCGTCGAGCTGCCGCCCGGAGGCGAGCATCGCCCGGCTGCGGTGCCGTAGCCGGGCCCGCCATTCGTGGAGCATGTGCTCCAGGTCCGCCGTGCCTCCCGCGACGCGTAGCTGATCCACGAAGAGCTTGATCTGAGGAAGCAGGTAGCCACCGCGCCGGAGGTGGCGGGCCATCTTCGCGTCACGCACCGCGCCGGGTGGGTAGACGCGGTGCCCGGTGACGCGGTCGCGGTCCGGGCGGAGGATGCCCGCTTTCTCCCACTTTCGCAGCGACGCGGGGTGCATCCCGAGCTGGTGGGCCAGCGCGCCGATGGTCACTCCCTCAGGCCGTCCGTCGTCCGGGGCGGGCGCCGTGGCCAGGGCGTCGAGCGCGGCGGCGACCTCGTCGAGGGTGTCGCGCTCGCGCAGCAGGTCGGCGTGTGCCCGGTCGATGAGGCGGAACAGGTTCTCGTCGTCGCGACGGTGTGCGGCGTGCATGATCGCCGCGGCTGTCTGGTGCCCGTATCCCGGGCGTAGGGCGAGGAAGGCGCGCAGGGCCTGCGCGTGGACGGCGGAGTACTGGCGGTAGCCGGCGGGGCTGCGTTCAGCGGGAGGCAGGATCCCCGCGTCCTCGTAGTTGCGGACCGCCTGGGTGGACAGGCCGTGTTCGCCGGCGAGGTCGGCCGGCCGCAGGGCTCGTCGTGTCATGTTCTCCAGTTTGAGGGTTTATCCGGCGAACGCGGGGCAGATCGGCCGCTGCTCTCAACAGAAGGTTCATGGCTACGGTCGAAGAGACGATTCGCACCCGTGAAAGGTGTCTCATGTCCCTTCATCTATCGGTCCGCGACATCGGCCTGCACTTCGGTGACGACACCGCACAGCTGGGCATCGCCCTGGCCCGGTTCCTCACGACGCTCGATCGGCCACCTCTCCTCCTGGCCTTGGGCGAGCCGACCCACGGCGTGGAGATGTTCCCGCGGCTGCGGAACCAGATGCTGGCGTACCTGGTGGAGCACCACGGGTTCCGGTCCGTCGCCGTCGAGAGCGACTGCGTCGCCGCACCGGCCGTCGACGACCACGTCACGACCGGAAGGGGAGACGTCGACGAGGTGCTCGCCCGGGGCTTCAGCCACGGCTTCGGGGCCTCGCCCGCCAACCGGGAGCTGGTCATGTGGCTGCGCGACCACAACGCCGGGAGCGACCCGAGCCGGCACGTCAGGTTCTACGGCTTCGACGCCCCGCTGGAGATGTCCGGCGCCCCGAGCCCGCGCGCCTGCCTGCTGACCGCCCACGCGTACCTGACCGAGCACCTGGGCCGCGACCGCGTCGCGGCCGAAGGCCGGGCATTGGACGCCCTGATCGGTGACGACGACGCCTGGGCGAACCCCGAGGCGATAATGAACGCCTCGCGGTCCGTCGGAGACACGCATGAGGCCCGCACGCTCCGCCTGATGGCCGACGACGTGATCGCGCTGTTCGAGGTCGAGGCCCCGGGCCTGCGGGCGGCCACCTCGGACACCGACTTCGAACGCGCGTCCATGTTCGCCAGGACCGCTCAGGGGCTCCTTCGCTACCACGCGGCGATGGCCTCGTCCTCGCCGGGAAGGGTGGAGCACATGCTTGGACTCCGCGACGCCATGATGGCCGCCAACCTGCTCGCTGTCGCGCGAGCCGAGGTAGACCGGGGGCCCTGCCTCGTCTTCGCCCACAACGCCCACCTGCAGCGGCACCGGTCCCGGTGGGAGCTCGCGGGGATGGACCTGCGCTGGTGGAGTGCCGGCGCCATCACCGCGACGGCGCTCAGGGACCGCTACGTCTTCATCGCCTCGGACTTCGGCGACGCCACAAGTTCTGCTGCGTCCCAGGCGGACCCGGACAATTTGCAGACGGTGTTGTCGCATGCCACGCCCGATCGGGCGATCTTCCCGGCCAAGCCGCTGAGCGCGGCCCTCGGCCGGCATTCGCGCCTCCGCGCACGGGCCGACGCGGACCCCGGGTACTTCCCCCTAGACCCGGGCCTGCTGGACGGCATGGACGCCGTCGCGTTCATCAAGATCGCCGAACGGGCACCGGCCTGAGTTCACCTCGAACCCGGCGTGTAGGGGGCGAAAAGTCCGGATTATGACAAGGGCATAGTTCAGGGATGATCACGTCTCTGGTTCGTGTCAGCCCAGGCCAGCAGGCTGTTAACCATGACGAACCTCCTCACGCGCCCTCCGGTTGACCAGGAAGCCCGGCACGACCGCCTGCACCGCCCACTGCTGCTCTGTGCGGCAGGCATGGCCGTCCTCGCCGTAGTCAGCGGCATCGGAATGATGGTCGACGGGCGCACCGTGCTCGGCGAACCGGTCTGGTTCAAGCCGTTCAAGTTCGCCGTTTCCTTCGGGCTGTACGCGGCCACATTGGCGTGGATGCTGGGCAGGCTCCAGCGATGGCGGCGAACGCTCTGGTGGCTCGCCACGGTGGCCGTCCTGGGCTTCCTCACCCCCGAGATCGCCGTCATCACCTTCCAGGCCGTGCGCGGTGTGCGCAGCCACTTCAACTTCTCCACACCACTGGACGCGACCCTCTTCGCGGCCATGGGCGGCGCGGCCTACCTCGGCTGGCTGATGACCTTCGCCATCGGTGTTCTCCTCCTCTTCCAGCGCCGGCTCGACAAGGCCATGGCATGGGCGGTCCCGCTGGGCATCGCCCTGTCGCTCGCCGGTATGTCCGTCGGCTACCTGATGACCAGCCCGACCCCCGACCAGGCGGAAGCGCTCAATAATGGGCTGAAGCTCGCCACGATCGGCGCGCACTCCGTCGGCGGCCTCGACGGCGGCACCACCATGCCGCTGACCGGCTGGGCGACCGAGACGGGCGACCTCCGCGTCGCGCACTTCGTCGGCCTGCACGCGCTGCAGGCGCTCCCGCTGATCGCGATCGGGCTCCGCCTGCTCGCTCGCCGTCTCCCCACACTGCACGCCGAGACGACCCGCGCCGCCCTTGTGATCGTCGCCGCGCTCGGCTACGCCGGACTCACCGGCCTGTTGCTGTGGCAGGCCCAGCGTGGCCAGGCCCTGACCCAGCCCGACAGCCTGACGCTTACCGCCGCGGGCGTCCTGCTGGCGGCGGTGGCCGCGAGCACGACGATCATCTTGACGGTGCAGCGAGCCCGCCGGTCACACGGTCGTGCATAGCGGGTCGCGATTTGTCCGGCGCCACGCCCGTTGCTGCGCCAGCCGGTACGGCCGGCCTGAGCAGGGGCATCGACTCACCTTTGAACACGTTCAACTCGCTGCGCTAGGCTCGTCCCGACACACCTGGGGGAAGCCTGATGAAGATAGTGATACCCGGGGGAACCGGACAGGTAGGCGCGATCCTGAATCGCGCGCTGACCGACGCAGGCCATGAAGTCGTGGTCCTGACCAGACGTCCGATGCACGACCGCGAAGTCCGCTGGGACGGCGAGACCCTGGGCCCATGGGCGGAGGAGATCGACGGCAGCGACATCGTGGTCAACCTGGCCGGACGCAGCGTCAACTGTCGCTACACCGCAGCCAATCTGCGGGCCATGATGGATTCGCGCGTGCACTCCACCCGGGTTGTGGGTGAGGCCATCGCAGCCGCCGCGCGGCCTCCCCGGGTCTGGTTGCAGATGAGCACCGCCACTGTCTACTCCCACCGCTTCGACGCGCCCAACGACGAGGCGACCGGCGTGCTCGGCGGCACTGAATCCGGCGTCCCGAACTACTGGGCCTACAGCGTTGAGATCGCGAAAGCGTGGGAGGGGGAACAGGAGCGGGCCGAAACCCCGAACACGCGCAAGGTCGCCCTGCGCGCTGCCGTGGTGATGAGTCCCGATCGCGGCGGGGCCTTCGACGTCTTGCTACGGATGGCGCGGCTCGGCCTCGGCGGCCCGGTCGGGGGCGGCGCGCAGTACGTCTCCTGGATCCACGACCGCGATTTTGTCCGCGCCGTCGAGTTCCTGGCCGACCGGGACGATCTCGCCGGGCCGGTGAACCTCTCCGCTCCCGGTCCTTTGCCGCAGCGCATGTTGATGCGCGCGCTGCGCACCGCGTGGGGTGTTCCGGTGGGCCTGCCCGCGACGAAGTGGATGGCCGAGCTCGGCGCGCTCGCGCTGCGCTCGGACACCGAACTCCTGTTGAAAAGCCGCCGGGTCGTCCCCGGTCGCCTGCTCGAAGCGGGCTTCGCCTTCGACTACGCCCAGTGGCCGGAGGCCGCCGACGACCTTGTGCGGCGCGTGCGCGGCGGGCCTGGCTTCACCAGGTGAGCAGCGCTGGGTCGCACCTTGTGCCCAGACCGTCCCCACCAACTGGTGGACCGATGTCCGCTCAGTGGCCGGAGGGCCGCCCGGCGGAGTTCTCACCATCCGAGCCCGCGCCGGCGACGGGGACCTTTTCGGGTGCGGGATCCAGGTCCGTCCCAACCGGGGCGAGCGCGTTGTCCGGGGTGGCGGGGACCATGCGGCCGCGGTGCTCCGCCACCAGCAGGGCGACCAGCAACACGAGTACTGCGCCGAGCTGTGCCGCCGCCGACCACAGTCCCACCACGCCGCTCAGCAGCGCCGCGGCCGTCCCGATCAGCGGGGCCGGGGCGCGGCGCAGGCCCAGTACGCGCCGATACCAGCGGTGCCCGGCGAGGAACAGCGCGACCCCGACCGCGAGGGCGACTGACGGTCCGAGTTTCATCGGCTCGAAGGGGTGCTCCACGGCCTTCTTGACGCCCGCCGCCGCCGCGACCACGCCGAGCAGCATCGGCATGTGGGCGTAGAAGTACGCGCCCAGGATGAGCCGGGTGCGGCCGACCGGCTCCCGGCGGGCCAGCGCGTGTTCGGCGGCCGTCTCGTCGTCCCAGCCGAAGTACACCCACCACAGGCAGGCGGCCACGGCGAGCCCGAGGGCCGCCGCCACCAGGAACCCGGGCCCGGCGTGGCCGTGCGCGCCGATGCCGATGGCGATGACCGACTCGCCGAGCACCACGATGATCAGCAGACTGTGCCGTTCCACGATGTGCGCGGCGCGCAGCGGGAATCCCTTCTGTCCGATGAAGTACGGACTGCCCCACAGGAGCACGAGCGCCCCCGCCCACAGCAGGTACGACCAGGGATACGGGACGAACCAGGTCAGGAAGATCAGCGTGGTGGCGGCCACGTTGAAGGGGACCACCCGCCAGAACGCGGTCGTCGCCTGGAGGTAGAGGGCGGCGTGCACGGTGATGAGCAGCAGGTAGCCGAGCGCGAACGCCGGACCGCCGCTCCCGAACGCGCTGGGGATCGCCAGCGCGACGATCAGGAAACCCGTCATGCCGAGCAGGAGCAGCACCCGCCGCGCCGCACGGACCGGCGGGATCGTGTTCGTCAGCCACGCGTAGCCGGAGTACATCCACCAGATCACGCCGAACACCAGCAGCGCCTGGAGGGCTCCCTCGCCGACGAAGCGGTCCGTGCTGAAGCCGTCCGTGAGCAGCGTGGTGAGCTGGGTGACGGTGAAGACGAAGACGAGATCGAAGAAGAGTTCCAGCGTGGAGACGCGGATCTCGCCGTCGTCCGAGATCGGCTCGGCTCGCTCGGCGAACCACTGAGGGAGGCGCATGTCGATATTGTGGCAATTCGGGCGATTACATGAATACACAATTGCGGTGAAAGTCGCACCGCCGCGTCGGCGGCGGGGCGCAGTGCGAGATCATGCGGAGCTCGCCGAGGGGATCTCGGTGTCGCGGATGAACTCACGGATGGCGCGGGTGAGCACCTCCGGCTGGTCTTCCGGGATCAGGGTGTAGCTGTTCTCGATCTCGACGAGTCTGGCGTCGGGGAAGAGCTCGGCCAGCCGCCGGCCGTGTTCCCGGGGCATCAGACGGTCCTCGGTCGCCCACGCGACGAGGACGGGCCGGTCGAAGGACCGCATTCGGTCGGCCGTTTCGAGCAGCTCCCGCCGCGGCGGTATCGAGCCGGTGTACTTGGCGAGGTCGCGACGGATCGCCCGCTGCGTGCGGGCGGGGCGGAACCAGGAGTCCATGACGTCACGGGGCACCGGGCGCTTGCTCATCCACCCCCAGCCCGCAGGCATCCGGCGCATGGGTTCCGTCCGGAGCAGCTGCATGGTGGCCAGGAGCCCGCCGGGGACCTTGGCGGCGAGCGCGATCGCGCGCCCGGGGAGGCCCGGCGGGTAGTTGTCGAAGGCCTCGCAGGCGGTGAGGACGAGCCGGCCCACTCGCTCGGCGCGCTGCTCGGAGACCAGCAGCTGCGCGCCGCCCCAGTCGTTGAGCACCAGAGTCACCTCACGCAGGTCGAGGCGTTCCAGGAACTCGCCGACCAGGAGAGCGAGCCCGCGCAGAGAGAGGTCGGCGTCAGGACGCATGGGCCGCCGATGGCTGCCCAGGGGGAGGGTGGGCAGAACACAGCGATAGTCGGCCCGCAGGTCCGCCACGACGTGCCGCCACACCGAGCTGTCGATGGTGAGACCGTGCAGGAGGACGACGACGGGCCCGTCGCCGCCGGTGTCCTCGTACTCGATGGTTCCCGCGGACAGTTCGATCTCCGGCATGGCCGCCCTCGCATTTCGTGGTACTTGATAGATCGTTCTAGCGAGACGTTAGCCTATGGTTGGTTGCCACAGGAATGGAGGCTGGATGGCGCGCGATTCAACGGACAGCAGAGGCGGCAGAGGGACGAACAAGGACACCAGGGGTCGGATCGTGGACGCCAGCGGCGGACTGTTCCGCCGCAACGGATACACCGGCACCGGTCTGAAACAGATCGCGACCGCGGCCGGTGCGCCCTTCGGCTCGATCTACCACTTCTTCCCGGGAGGTAAGGAGCAGCTGGGTGCGGAGGTCATCCGCTGGTCCGGCGAGATGTACCTCCGCCTGTTCGAGACCGCCATGGACGCCGCCCCGGACGTGGTCACCGGCGTGCGCGACTTCTTCGCCGGGGCAGCCGAGACGCTCCGGGAGACCGATTACGCGGACGCCTGCCCGATCGCCGCCGTCGCGCTGGAGGTCGCCAGCACCAATGAGCCGCTCCGCCAGGCCACCGCCGAGGTCTTCACCAGCTGGATCGACGCCGGCACCGAGCATCTCGTCACGTCCGGCCTGTCACGCGAGACAGGACGGACGCTCATGATCTCCATGCTCGCCGGGCTGGAGGGGGCGTTCGTGCTGAGCCGCGCCCTGCGCAGCACGGAACCGGTGGATGTCGCGGGGGCGACCGCGGTCGCCGCTGTTCGCGAGGCCCTCCGCGAGGCCCAGTAGCCCGGTGCCGGATGGTGGCTGCCGGGTGCGGTCATCGCCGGTCATCATCCCCGTGATGGACGGAGCCCGGCCGGGACGGCGGAGCCGCGGTCAGCACGGCGACGAGCGCCGCGCCTCCCAGCCCCGCCAGCGCCATCCGGGCCCCGGCCACGCCGGGCCCTCCCGTGGCGTACAGGGCGAGGGTGACGGCGGCGATGCCGAGCGCGGTGCCGAGGCCGCGCGCCATGTTGATCAGCCCTCCGGCGGTCGCCGACATCCGCGCCGGGACGGCTGCCATGACGGCGGCGTTGTTGGCCGGGACGAACACGCCGAGACCCGCGCCCAGCACGGCCAGGAAGGCGACGAGCGGGCCGGGGGTGGCGGGCGCGAGCGCCGCGAGTCCGACCGCCGCGGCCGCCGTCAGGGCGCCGGCCAGGCAGCGCGGCCGGTTGCCCCATCGGCGCGGCAACAGGTGATCGCCCGCGAGGGCGGCCAGCGCGAAGCCGGCCGGTAGCGCGCTGAGCACCAGACCGGCGTGTGGCTCGCTCAGCCCCGCCGCGAGCAGCACCTGAGGGATCAGCACCAGCGGCCCGAACAGGACGAGGTACCCGCACAGCGCTCCGGCCAGCCCCCGCGCCACCGTGGCGTCGCCCACCGTTGCCGGGTCGAGGAGCGGGGCGGCCGCCCGCCGTTCCCTGCCCCGCAACGCGAGAGCAGACGCCGCGGCGGCGGCCAGCAGGGCCGCGGCCGCCCACGGCGGCCACCCCAGGCCGGACGCCGCCGAGACGGCGAGCAGCAGGCCGGAGGCGGCGCAGGCGAGCAGCAGCAGACCAACCAGATCGAAGGCCTTGCCATGAGCCCGCTCGCGGGTTCGGGGCAGCAGGTAGCGACCGGCGACGACGGCCACCAGCCCGACCGGCACGTTGATCCAGAACACCCACCGCCAGCCGACCAGACCGACGATCACCCCGCCGACCAGCGGGCCGACGGCCAGGCCCAGCGACTGCGCGGCGGCCTGCGCCCCCAGCGCCGCCCGCGCCCGCCGCCGGGGGACGCTCGTCACCACCAGGGCCACGCTGTTGGCCTGCAACATCGCCGCCCCCGCCGCCTGCACTACCCGGCACGCCACCAGGACAGGGAGCGACGGCGCGAACCCGCACGCCGCCGACGCCGCGGTGAAGACGACGAACCCGTGCAGGTAGACCAGCTTGCGTCCCAGGATGTCGGCCAGACGTCCCGCGCCGGCCAGCAGCGCCACCACGGTGAGCAGGTACGCCAGCGCCACCCACTGAACCGCGGCCAGCGGCTCATGGAATCCGTGCTGAAGCGCCGGGAAGATCAGCGTGACGATGCTCGCGTCCAACTGGCCCATGAACGCTCCGATGCACACCGCCGCCACCGCGAACCACGGCGCGTACCGGTGTTCCCGCACCCGTGCCGGGCGGGCCCGTTCCCGCAGCAGCCGAGCCATGACCGCTCAGCGCCCCCGACACCTCGCACGGGGCGGCGCTCCGGTGAGACCGCGGCCGTCAGAACCGGTCGGGAGGACGCGCACACGAGGCGGCCAGTTGCGTGTCACAGCGAGATCCCCCAATCCGGCTGTCCACCACGATGCCCCCGCGCCCGGCCTTGACCGGCCCCTCATCACCTGTCGCGGAAGGCTGTGCGACCCGGCGAAACTCCTGCCGCTCGCTCTGTCGCAAAACTGCTTCGAGTCTACTCTCGCCGCCGATGATCTCGCTCGCGTCCCGTAGCACCTCGAGATCCATTCGCTCACCGTAGTGGGCGCCGCGACCGGGTCACGTGCGGTCCCGGCGAAGCCCGCTTCGCCGGGCCGTCACTCCGGTCAGCGCGGTGGCGGGGACGGCCGTACGCGGGCCTGAAGCGTCGCCCGGCCGCAGTGATGATCACGCAGTTTCCGGCGAGTTAAGGATCTTGCCCCATTCCGGCCATCTCCAATTGGTGATCGAAACCTACGGTCCTGAGTCGACAGCCACGATCACTCCTGGAGGAGATCTCTGTGAAGTTCGCCAAGATCGGCATCGCCGCCGCGGCTCTGGTGGGCGCCAGCATCGTTCCGCTCACGGTCACCGCCGGCCCCGCCAACGCCGCCTCCTGCGGCGGCTCGCTGATCGACAGCATCGCCGTCAAGAACAGCAGCGGCACGACCTACGGCACGGTGAAGCTCTACTACAGCTCCTCCTCCGGCACCAACTGCGCCCGGCTCGACCGTGTGGTGAACCCCGGAACGAAGAAGGGCATGATCCTCTCCCTGTACGCCTGCGGGAGCGGCTGGTCCGTGAGCAAGTGCCACCAGGACTTCTACGCCATCGGCCAGGACAGCGGGCAGTTCGGCCAGTACGCCGGGCCGGTCACGGTGAACGGCAAGGGCCGTTGCGTCCAGGTGGAGGCGAGCGTCCAGGCCGCGAACAACTCATGGGCCAACTACCACAGCCCGGTCTTCCACTGCGGCTGATCGGCGCCGGCCTTGCTCGCTGACGCGCGCTCCCATGAGTTCCGCGTCAGCGAGCCTGTGCTACCCGCTGAGCGATGCCGGCGCGGCCGGTCGGGGGAAGCGTGCGACGAATCGCGCCCCGGAGGGGCTGTCCTCGACGGTGAGGGTGCCGCCATGGTCTTCGGCGATCTGCCGGGCGATCGACAGGCCCAGGCCACTGCCGCCGGCGTCCTTGGCCCGCGCCTCCTGCAGACGCGCGAAACGCTCGAAGATGATCTCCCGCTGCTCGGGCGGCACCCCGCTGCCGTCGTCGTGGACCTCCAGCACCGCCGCGTCCCCCCGATGTTCGACGGTGACCCTGACGGAGGAGTGGGCGTGGCGCTCGGCATTGTCCATGAGGTTGTTCAGCAGCCGGGTGAGGCCGATCCGGTCGCCGTTGACCATCACACCGCTGCCGAATCTTCTGACCACCCTGACCTTGCTCTGCCGATGGTCGAGCTCGCCGGCCACCAGGACGGCGAGGTTGAGGAGGTCATGGTGGCCGGCGACGCCCGCGTCAAGCCGGGAGATCTCCAGCAGGTTGCCCACCAATTCCTGCAGCCGCTCGACGGACTCCAGCAGCCTGTCGGCGGTTTCCGCCCAGTCGGTCTCCTCCCGCCCTACGAGCGAATCCTCGATCTCGGCACGCATCGCCGCGAGCGGGTTGCGCAGGTCATGGGATGTGTCCGAGGCGAATCTCAACTGCTCCTGGATCGCCGCCTGAGCCCGCTCCAACGCCTGGTTGGTGGCTCGTGCGAGCTCCTTGAACTCGTCGTCATGGCTCGGCAGCGGAACCCGCTCGCTCAGATTGGAAGGCTGGATCGTGGCGAGTTTCCCGCTGATGTCACGTACCGGCTGCAGGGTCTTGCTCATCATCCGATACGTCACGAGTGCGGTGGCCGCGATCAGCAGGAGTGAACCACCGATGAATCCAGCCAGTACGGGGGCGCTGCCGTAGAGCGGAGGCGGGGGAGCGGCCATCAGGAGCATCAGGCTGGCGAAGACGCAGACCAGCGCCATGACGGTGCTCGCCACGGTGGTCACACGGGTTTTGGCGGAGCAGTTCCGCCACGCTCTCAGGCTGATCATCCCGGAAACGCCCCGGATGTAGCGGTAGAAGGCCTAGCCAGCTGAACAGTAGATGGAGTTCGCTCTATCTCCACGTGCGACCACCTCGGTGACTCAAGATGACGCGTCCGTGTCATTCATCATCGCAGGTCCGCGTACGTGCCTTGCGGCAGCTCCCCGGGTCCGGAGCGACATCGCCGACCTGGTCATACGCCGATGAGAGGGGCGCGGCGGCGGCCTCCACGAGGTCGAACTGCGCGGATGGCGTTGCGGCAGGCACGCCGCTCCAGGCCGCCGGTTCCGGCGTACAGGAGGCCGTGGTCACCCTGACCTGCACCTAATGGCTGGAATCACAAGAATTCAGGGCAAATGTGATCCTAATGTCATAAAGATCAGCCATTGTAGAGGAGTGCGAACGTGGCTCAGTGATCAGGTTAAGCGACGGCTGGGCACGTTTGGCCTGCTCGTACCCTCTATCGCGCAGTGTTCCGTGGGTGCCGCGCTGGCCTGGATCGTCGCCGTTCACCTGCTTGGCCACGACCACCCGCTCTTCGCGCCCATCTCCGTGATGATCTGCGTGGGCGTGGGGCTCGGGCAGCGGCTGCGCAGGGTGGTCGAGCTGGTGCTCGGCGTCAGCCTGGGCGTGGGCATCGGCGACCTCCTGGTGTCCTGGATCGGCTCGGGCCCCTGGCAGATGGCGCTCGTGATCGCGTTGGCGATGACCGTCTCGGGGCTGCTGAACAGCGGCGAGCTGTTCGTGTCGCAGGTGGGGTCGTCCGCGGTGCTGGTCACCATGCTGGTGCCGGGCGCGGACTCCGGCGGGCTGGACCGGATGGCCGACGCGCTCACCGGCGGCATCATCGGCATCGTCGCGGTCGCGCTGCTGCCCGCCAGCCCGGTCACCATCGCGGGCAAGCATCTGTCCGGCGTGCTGGACGCCCTCTCCACTCTGCTGGAGCAGGCCGCGGAGGCGATCGAGAAGGGCGATATGGACCTGGCCGCCGAGGCCCTGGAGTGCGGACGCAGGACCCAGACGGCGGTCGAGGAGTTCGCGGCGGCGCTGGAGAACAGCAGGGAGATCATCAAGATCTCACCGCTGCGCTGGCATCACCGGGCCAGACTGGCCAGGTACGAGACCGCCGCCGTACCGGTGGACCTGGCGCTGCGCAACGCGCGGGTGCTGGCCCGCCGCACGCTCGCGGCGCTGGGGGAGGCCAGCCCGCCGCCGGCCGCGCTGGCCGAGTCGCTGCGCGAGGTCTCGGAGGCGGCGCTGCTGCTCCAGCTCGAACTGGGGGCCGGGCGCGAGCCGATGCTGGCCCGGCAGGCGTTGCTCGCCGTCGCCGCGCGGGAGCGGCCCAAGAACCTGGGCTTCTCCGCGAACGTCGCTCTCGCGCAGCTGCGCTCCATCGCCGTCGATCTGCTCGAGGCGACCGGGATGGATCACGACGCGGCCTCGGCCGCCCTGAGGCCGCTGGACGAGCCGAGCGGCGAGAGCGTGCGCGGCTGAGCCGAGCAGCTGTCGCCACGTCTCGGGTTGGGGTGCCTCTGTGCGCGTGAGGCGTACGGCTGACGGGACGGGCATGGGGTAAGTAGTTGCATGGGTCTTCCGGGGAGGAGGGAAGGCGAATGCAGAGCAAGGCCGAACAGATGCTGGGCGGCCTGCTGCGCGCCAGCCATTTGACGACGATAGAAGACCTGCCTGACCTGCTCGCCGAGCACGCGGCGCTCGTCGGCTTCTCCCAGACCATGATCTATGTGCCTGACCTGCAGCAGGAGTTCCTGTTGCCGCTGCCGGGCCAACTGGACGTACGCGGCAGGCCGCTCGACCCCCTTCGCATCGACGCCACGGTGGCAGGGCGCGCTTTTCGCGATCTCGACGTCGTCGCGGCCCCGCAGGTTCCCGACCTGATCGCCGGCGGGCAGGTGATCGCGGCCGTCGCCCCGGAACAGCGGCGGCTGTGGGTGCCCATGTTGGACGGCGCCGAGCGGATCGGCGTGCTCGGGGTCACCGTGCCCACGGACAACGAGACGAACCGGTGGCGGGCCAAGCGGCTGGGCACCCTGATGGCGCTGTTCGTGGTGACGAAACGCGACCGCAGCGACGCGTACGCGTGCCTGGTGCGCGCCCGTCCGATGGCTCTGTCGGCCGAGGTGCTGTGGAACCTGATGCCCGCCTCGACCTTCGCGAACGACCGGGTGGTGATCAGTGCCTCCCTGGAGCCGGCCTATGACGTGGGTGGCGACACCTTCGACTACGCCATGAGAGGAGACCTCGCGTACCTGTCCATCTTCGATGCCATGGGTCATGACACCGCGGCCGGATTGACCGCGAGTATCGCCGTGGGCTCGTACCGCAACGGCCGCCGGCGTGGTCTCGGCCTGCTCGAGACCAGCGAGTTGATCGACGAAGCCATCGACGACCAGTTCGGCGGCGACCGCTTCGCCACCGGCGTCCTCGCCTTGCTGGACACCAGGACCGGCTGGCTCGCCTGGATCAACCGGGGGCACCCCCCACCCCTGGTCCTGAGGAAGGGGCGGCAGGTCGCCACTTTGGGCGAGGCCCCGCCGTTGCCGCCGATGGGCCTGCAGCTGGGCGTGTCCGGCGGGATCAACCGCTACCACCTTGAGCCCGGCGACCGGCTGTTGTTCTACACCGACGGCATCATCGAGGCCCGTAGCCCCGAAGGGGAACCGTTCGGTATCGACCGCTTCACCAACTTCGTCCTTCGCTGGGAGGCTGACGGCGTGTCGGCCCCGGAGACCGGGCGACGGCTCATTCGTAGCGTTCTGGACCACCAGCACGGCGTGCTTCAGGATGACGCGACAGTGATGCTCGTCGAGTGGCGCACCGAGCGGCACCAGAAGTTCGCGCTGTGACCGTACGAGAAGCCCGGACGGCGGCGCGTTCAGCCGTGACTTCTGGCCAGGGCGTCGCGGAGCAACGTCCTGGCAGGCGTGCACGATCCGCGTGGGCGGGAGCAGTCGGGCGTTCGGGGCGACATGACGTTCGGAGCGACAGTGGGACCGTCGGATCCTGGCTAGGATCAGATCATCTTTGCCTGCTCTGATGGGGGATGGTGACCGAGCACACGCGGCCGGAAGGCCGCCCGCGCAGTTCACTGGCGGCGGCTGCGGTGACGCTGTCCCAGCTGGGGCGGCTGCGCGACCTGCCGGTGATCCTCATGCTGGCATGGATCGGCTGGCTGGCCATCCCGTGGCCGTTCGGCGGCCCCGGCCAGGCTCGTGGTACGGCCGACCAGCGCCTCAGCGCGGGAGATCAGCGCCTCGACGCGGGAACATCCCCAGATCGTACGAGCGGTGCCGACGCCGATGCTGATCCGGTCGCCGATCCTGGTGCGCCGGCCGGTGACGGCCCGGGCGCCGCTGTCGCGACGGGCTGGTCGCTGCCCGCGCCGCCCGCTCAGCTGCGGATCCTGGTCAAGCCGGAACGGCGTCCCGCGGTTTCGGCCGCGCCGAAGGCGAACCTGTCGAATGCACGGGAACCGGACCCGCAGGAGCCGAGCGCGGCGCGACTGATCGCCAGGGAGCGGGCACGCATCGCGGCGGAGGTGCACGATGTCGCCGGGCACGGTCTCGCCACCATCGCCATGCAGGCCGGGGTGGCCCTGCTCATGCTGGACGAGCGGCCGGACCAGGTCCGCGAGTCCCTTGAGGCGATCCGTGCCACCAGCACGAGGGCCCTCGACCAGCTGCGTTCCGCGCTCGACCTCATCGATCCCGTCGCGCCGGATCACGACCTGCCCCGACTGATCGACGAGATGCGGACGGCGGGGCTGCCCGTGGAGCTGCGACCGGTGGAGCCGGAGGTTCCCGCCCACCTTCAGGACACCGTCTACCGGGTCGTACGCGAGTCGTTGACCAACGTCGTGCGGCACGCCGGACCGACCACGGCCCTGGTCAGCGCCGCCACGGAACCGGGCGAGTTCGTCCTGGAGATCGCCGACGGCGGGCGCGGTCCGCTCGGAACGGCCGAGGGCCGAGGGCTGGCCGGGATGCGGGTACGCGTGACCGACGCCGGCGGCGTGTTCGGCGCGGGCCCCGGTGACGGCGGCGGCTTCCGTGTCGTGGCCCGTTTCCCCTTGCCTGCGGAGACCGTGTCCGCGGAGACCCTGCCTGCGGAGACCGTGTGACCACGGGAACGCCGCATGGCGCGGCCGCACCGTCCGTCGACGGCAGCCGTGTGGGCCCGTCGGCGGATCGGGTCAAGGTGGCGCTGGCCGATGATCAGGCGGTCGTGCGCATGGGGTTGCGGGCGCTCATCGACCGCGAGCCCGACCTGGAGTTCGCCGGTGAGGCGGCGGACGGTGCGGCGGCGCTCCGGCTGCTGCGCGAGACCCGTCCCGACGTCCTGCTGCTCGACATCCGCATGACCGGCATGGACGGCATCGCCACGCTGCGCGCGATCGCCGCCGACCCCGACCTCAACGGCACCCGGGTGGTCGTGGTCACCACCTTCGAGATCGACGAGTACGTGTTCGCCGCGTTGCAGGCCGGGGCCAGCGGGTTCCTGCTGAAGGACAGCGCCCCGGAGGAGCTCGCCCACGCGATCAGGGTCGTCGCCTCGGGCGAGGCGCTGCTCTCCCCGTCCGTCACCAAGAAGGTCATCGGCCGGTTCGGCCGCCACGACGCCGCTCCGGTCGAGGGCTTGGACATGCTCACGCCGAGGGAACGCGAGATGGTCGCGTGGGTCGCCACCGGCCGATCGAACGCGGAGATCGCCAAAGAGCTGGTCATCAGCCCCGACACGGTGCGCACCCACGTCAGCCGGGCCATGGTGAAGCTCCGTGCCCGAGACCGCGCCCAGCTGGTCGTCTTCGCGGTCAGGTCCGGGCTGACGGTTCCTTGAGAAAGCCCGCGTACGCGCGCTGCTCCACCTGTGCCTCGATCTGCTTCACCGTGTCCAGCCCCACTCCGACCATGATGAGGATGGTCGTCCCGCCGAACGGGAAGCTCTGCTGAGTCGCCGGATCGCGTAGCAGCACGAACGCGATGATCGGGATCAGTGCCAGTGCGCCGAGATAGAGCGCGCCCGGCGCGGTCAGCCGCGAGAGCGTGTACCGCAGATACTCGGCCGTGGGCCGGCCGGGCCGTACGCCGGGGACGAAGCCGCCGTATCGCTTCATGCTGTCGGCCACCTCCATCGGGTCGAAGGTGATCGACACGTAGAAGTAGGTGAATCCCACGATCAGCAGAAGATACGTCGTCACGTAGATCGGGTGGTCGCCCGAGACGAGATAGCGCGCGATCCACTCGGACACCGGCCCGGTGCCGCCGGTCACCTGGGTCGCCAGCTGCGGGAGGAAGAGCATCGACGAGGTGAAGATGACGGGCACGATCCCGGCCTGGTTGACCTTCAGCGGGAGGTAGGTCGAGGTGCCGCCGTACATCCTGCGCCCGACCATCCGCTTGGCGTACTGGACCGGGATCCGCCGCTGTGCCTGCTCCATGAACACCACCGCCGCCACCAGGAAGACACCCGCGACCAGCATCACGGACAGCGCGAAGGGGTTGAGCCGGAAAATGTTCGAAACGTAGGAGGGGAACGCGGCCACCACCTGGGTGAAAATCAGGATGGACATGCCGTTCCCGATGCCCCTGTCGGTGATCAGCTCGCCCAGCCACATGATCACGGCGGTCCCCGCCACCATGGTGGCCACGATCACCACAACCATCAACGGGCCCTGGTCGTGCAGCAGACGACGGTTGCAGGTCGGGAAGATGCCGCCCGAGCGGGCCAGGGACACGACCGTGGCCGCCTGGAGGAGCGCCAGCGCCATCGTCAGGTAACGGGTGTACTGGGTGACCTTCGCCTGGCCTTGTCGTCCCTCCTTCTTGAGCGCCTCCAGGCGCGGGATCATCACGGCGAGCAGCTGCATGACGATGCCCGCGGTGATGTACGGCACGATCCCGAGGGCGAACACCGACAGTTTCAACATCGCCCCGCCGCTGAAAAGTTGCAGCATGTCGACGATCCCGCCCCGGCTGCGGCCGAGGCACTCCTGCACCGCGAGGACGTTCACGCCGGGCGCCGGGAGGATCTGCCCGAACCGGAACAACACGATCAGCGCGAGGGTAAAAAAGATCTTCTTCCGGACGTCGGGAACCCGGAAGGCACGGATGAGCACGGTCAGCATGCGCCGAGTGTGGCCGCGGGGACGGCGGCGGGGCATCCGCTCACCGGCGGCTTCGTCCTACGCGGATCCGCGTACGTGTCGAGCCTCCGGGTAGGCGCCATTGGTGGGTACCGCCGACCTCCGTTCGCTGTCCGCCGACGTCCAGGCGCTTCCGCTGCTCACCTTCGGCCACGGTACGGCCTCCCGGGCCCAGATCGCCGACCTCCTCCACGGCGTCGACGCGGAGGCCGTCGTGGACGTGCGTACCGCGCCGGGGAGCCGCCGCGTCCCCGACGTGGGCAGGCAGGAGCTCTCCGCCTGGCTGCCGGAGGAGGGCATCGGCTACCGGTGGGAGAGCCGGCTCGGCGGGTTCCGCCGGCCGGCTCCGGACTCGCCCGACACGTTCTGGCGGAACGACTCCTTCCGGGGGTACGCCGGCTACAGCCGCGGACCGGAGTTCCACGCCGCACTGAAGGACCTCCTGGACCAGGCGGCGGCCGGCCGTACCGCGATCATGTGCAGCGAGGCCGTCTGGTGGCGCTGCCACCGGCGGATCATCGCCGACTACGCCGTGCTGGTCCACCACGTCCCCGTCCTGCACCTGGCCCATGACGGGCGGCTCGCCGAGCACCGGCCGACCGAGGGCGCGCGCCTTCTCGACGACGGGCTGCTCGTCTACGACGCCGCCTGACCCACGGCCGCCGTACGGCCCGCGGTGGCGCGCAGCGTGTCTGCGGGCAGGTCGCACGGCCATCCTCCGAACGGGGGATGCCGGACGACGTGATGGGCGATGCCGCGCGACTCGCCCCGGCGCGAACCTTGAGGCATGGAAGCCATCGAGGTGACAGACCTGCACAAAACGTACGGAAACACACGTGCCGTGGACGGGGTGACGTTCACGGTCCGGGCCGGTGAGACGTTCGGCCTCGTCGGCCACAACGGCGCCGGCAAGACGACGACCGTCGAGTGCCTGATCGGGCTCAAGCGACCCGACACGGGCACGGTGCGGGTGCTCGGTGAGGACCCGGCACGCAGGCGGCAGGCCCTGGCCCAGCGGATCGGGGCGCAACTGCAGGAGAGCTCGCTGCCCGAGCGGATCAAGGTTGCCGAGGCGCTGCGCATGTTCGGCACCTTCTACCGCAAGGGGGCCGACTGGCGGCAGGTGATGGAGCGCTGGAGCCTGGGGCCGCTGGCGAGGAAAGCGTTCGGCGACCTGTCCGGCGGACAGAAGCAGCGGCTGATGCTCGCGCTCGCGCTGGTCGGCGACCCCGAGGTGGTCGTGCTCGACGAGCTGACCACGGGTCTGGACCCGATCGCCCGCCGCGAGACCTGGCGACTGGTCGGTGACCTGAAGGCGGTGGGCACCACCGTCGTACTGGTCAGCCACTACTTCGACGAGACCGAGGCGCTCTGCGACAGGGTCGCCGTTTTCGCCCGTGGCCGCGTGGTGGCCATGGGCACGCCGGACGACATCATCGCCCGAACCGGGACCGCCTCGCTGGAAGAGGCCTACTTCGCCCTGGAGGGTGCGGACCGATGAAAGCGTTCACCGCTCTGGCGGCCACCGAGCTCAGGCTGCTGTTCCGCGACCCCGCCTCGCTGTTCTTCATGATGGCCTTCCCGCTCATGCTGCTGGTGCTCAAGCGCGGCGACAGCGGCGCGGTCCCCGGGTACCTCGCGATGATCGTCGCCATCGGGGGGATGGGCGCGTTGCCGGGCATCGTGGCGTCCTATCGCGAGCGCAAGGTGCTCAAGCGGCTGGCCGCCACGCCGATCTCTCCCGTCCTGCTGCTCGGCGCCCAACTGGTGGCGCAGGTCGCCGCGGGCCTGGCGGGATCGGTGCTGCTGGTGGTCGCGGCGATCGCGGTTTTCGGCGCGGAGGCACCCGGCAACGTCCTCCTGCTGGCCGCCGCCTTCCTGCTCTGCTCGGTGATGGTCTGCTCACTCGGCTTCGTGATCGCGGCCGTCGTACGCAACACCAGAGGCGCGAGCCTGATCGGCATGCTGGTCATGTTCCCGATGATCTTCTTGGCGGGCGCGGCCGTGCCCAGGACGGCCCTGCCCGACTCACTGCGCCGGATCGGCGACTTCCTGCCTCTGACCCCGGGTGTGGAAGCCCTCGGCGACGCCTGGTCCGGCTCCGCCGCGGTCTTCCCCCTGCTGATCCTGACCGGGATAATCGTGGCGGCCACGGCGGTCGCCGCCGCGCTCTTCCGATGGGAGTGAGAGCGTGAACATCTGGGAGGCGCGCTGGTTGCGCGCCTTCCATCTGCTTTATTACGCCTGCCTGGCGCTCGGACTGATCCTTTCGTTCGAGGAGAACACGGCCCCCGACCCGCTGGCGGTGGGGATCCTCGCGTTGATGGCCGGCTGGCACGGCTTCTTCGTCGTCCGGCGGCCGCATCTGCTTGGGCGGCTCAACCCGATGGCGGTCCACCTTGTGGTGATCTGCGCGCTCTATGTCGCGCTGGTGGTGCGGGATCGGTCCTTCGATGTGGTGATCTTCGGGCTGATGCCCCAGCCGTACCTGATGCTGGCCAGGCCCTGGTCCTACGTGGGGGCGGTGGCGACAGTTCTCAGCACGTTCGCCGCCCGAGGCCATCTGGGTGAGCCCAACGCCTTCTGGCAGCTCGTCGGGAGTTCCGGTCTGGTGGTGGCGATCGGGGCGTTCGTGGACTACGTGTCCAGGCAGAGCGCGCAGAACAGAATGCTCGGGGTCCTGGAGGAGCGGGCGAGGCTGGCCAGGGAGATCCACGACACCCTCGCGCAGGGGTTGAGCGGGATCATCACCCAGCTGGAGGCGGCCGAGCAGGCGATGCCCGATCCGCACGCCGTACGGAAGAGGGTCGCGCTGGCCAAGGAGCTGGCGCGCGAGAACCTGCAGGAGGCGCGGCGCTCGGTCGACGCGCTGCGGCCGGGCCCTCTCGCCGACGCGGGGCTCGACGCGGCACTCGCGGATGTGGCCGGACGGTGGTCGCGGACATCGGGGGTGACGGCGACCGTGTCCGTGGAAGGCACCCCCCGGCCGCTGTCCGGCGAGGTGGGAACAACCCTGTTGCGGGCGGCGCAGGAAGGGTTGTCGAACGCGGCCAAGCACGCTCGGGCGGGCAGGGTGGCGATCACGCTGACCTACATGGACGACGAGGTGACGCTGGACGTGTTCGACGACGGATCGGGCTTCGACCCCGCGGCGCGGAGCGCGGGTTACGGGCTGGCGGCCATGCGTGAGCGGGCCGGCAGCGTGGGGGGCACGCTGACGGTGGAGTCCTCCCCGGGAGAAGGGACGGCCTTATGCCTGCGCATCCCCTCAGACTGATGATCGTCGATGATCACCCGGTGGTCCGTGACGGGCTGCGCGGCATGTTCGACCACGTGGCGGACATCGAGGTGGTGGCGGAGGCGTCCGACGGGTTCGAGGCGTTGGTCATGGCCAGGCGGGCGCGGCCGCACGTGGTGCTGATGGATCTCCGCATGCCCGGTCTGGACGGTGTCGGCGCGATCCAGCGGCTCCGGGTGGACCACCCGGAGATCAAAGTGATCGTGTTGACCACGTACGACACGGACGCGGACGTGACGCGGGCCATGGCCGCCGGGGTGGCGGGCTACCTGCTGAAGGACGCGCCACGGGAGGAACTGCACAGGGCGGTCCGTACGGCCGCCGCCGGCGGAGCGGTCCTGGCCCCGTCGATCGCGTCCGCCCTCATCGGCAGGCCCTCGACCCCGGAGCCGAGCCGACGCGAGCTGGAGGTGCTGCGCCTGGTGGCGCGGGGCTCGGCGAACAAGGAGATCGCCAGAGCCCTGCTGATCAGCGAGACGACGGTGAAGACGCATCTGAAGCACGTCTTCGCCAAGCTCGGTGTCGACAGCAGGGCCGCGGCGGTCGTCGTGGCCATGGAGCGAGGACTCATTTAGACGCTCGCGGCGGTTGAACACCGTGAGCCGGACGGTGGGGAGTCAGCCGGTGCTCGGCAGAGCCCGGGCGGCTCGCCTCCCGACCAGCAACAACAAGCCGACGGTGGCGAGCATGCCGACGGCGATGACCGGCACCAGGGCCGGGAAGCCGAACTCGCCGGCCAGCAGGCCGAACAGCGGCGGGCCGAGCAGTGACCCGAGGCTGCCCGCCTGGGCGATCACGCCGTTGCCGACGTCCGCGTGGTCGAGTCGTTCCAGCATCAGGGGGAGGGCGGCGAACGCGAGAGCGCCCACATATCCGTTCACCAGGGAGATGGCCCCCGCGCCGGTCAGCGCGGCGGCCGGCGGGGCGTCGCCGCCGAACAGGAGCCAGCCGGCCGGTACGGCGAGCAGGCCGAACAGCGCCAAGACGCCGACCGGCGCGCCCCGGCGCAGCAGCACTCCCACGGCCAGCCCGCCGAGCGCGCTGAGCAGCGAGATCACCGAGGTCATGGCGCCCGCGGCGGCGGCCGAGCGTCCCTGCTGGTCGATGAGGAGCGTGGGCAGCAGCACGATCACCGGAATGGTCACCAGCGCGGTGAGGCAAAAGGACGCGGCGAGCACCGACGGCCAGGTCAGCGCCCGCGCCCGGGGGACCGGCCCGGCCGCGGCCTGCCGCCCGGCCCCGCGCGGCAGCCGCGTCCAGACGAGCGGCGCCATCACGAACGTCAGGCCGGCGAGCACCGCGATCCAGCCGCGCCAGCCCAGAACCGAGCCGAGCGCGCCCCCGCCGAGCGTGCTCGCTCCGAGGCCCACCGGGACGAAGGTGGCCCAGATCGACAGGGCCGTGCCGCGGTCCCGCTCCCCGGCGAGACGGAGGATCAGCACCGGGCAGGAGATGGTGACCAGGAGGTATCCGATGCCTTCGGCGCCCCGGACGGCCAGCATCCAGGCGAAGTCGCCGGCCGCCGTGCTCACCGCGCTCGCCGCCGCGATCAGGACCAACCCGGCGACCAGTGATCGATCGGCGCCGAAGCGGCGGACCAGGTATCCGGCAGGCAGGCCCGCGACGGCTCCCACGCCGGTGACAGCCGAGATCACCCAGCCCAGTTGCGACAGCGACAGCCCGAGCTGCTCCGCCACCACCGGCCCGACCGAGGCGAACTTGCCGAAGCTCATCGCCGCGACGACCCCGCCGAGGTAGACGATGACGATGGTCACCCACTGCGAGCGCTGCCGGATGCGCTCGCCCGGCTCCGTTGGGTCTGACGCCGGCCGAGGATCCACAGGCTCTCCTTCGCACATGACGTCGCGACGGCTCGGGCGGGGTGGCCGGACCCGGGTTTCCCGGCCGCGGGGAACGGCCGATGCCCAGGGCGCCGGATGTCTGCCCAGCGTCCACTAAATCAGGCTTCGGCGTATTTTTCTGGAGCTTTCCAAGGTTCGAATATCGCGGCGCCTTCGGCGATGGTCAACCCGGTTTGCCGACGGATGTCGGCAGCTGCGCCCGGATGGCCGCGAGCCGATCTCCGGCAGCCGATCGTCTTCGTTCCGGCAGTCCACTCGCCGGCTTGCGGCTCACCTCGTGGAGTTTCCGCGACCAGGGCGTTCCGTGCGCCAGGGACACTGCTCGGACCATGACTCGCGTTCCTGGCCTGAGCTGAGCGGCGATCATTCGTTGGGCGGCCATCGCCGGTATGGCCCGTCGCCCTACCCGAGGAGGCCCCGCCCAACGCCGGCCGCGCTACGTCTGCAGCTGACTGATCATCATCCGCCTAAAGGCTGGATCGCCTGGCCTGCCAACCCTTTAGATGAAGTCGGTGATCGGCTGGAACTGGTGAGGTGTGGCAAGGGGGCCGGTGAAGTAGACGGAGTCGATGTCTCCGGTCATGGCGGCAAATAGGAACTGGCTGCAGGAAAGGGAGTGACTCTCCCATTCGGGGCCGCGTCCTTCGTTCAGCATGACGGTCCAGTCGTCCGGGGCCTGGCCAGGATGGACGAGCCAGTAGAGGAAGTGGCCGCTCCCTTCGCAGAAGGCCCAGGGCAGGACGCGTGCCCCGTCGTCGTCGAGTTCTGTGGGCTTGGGCTCGAGCTTCCAGAGGTAGGCCAGTACCTCGTCGCACTCCTTGATCACGAACGCCAAGTCCAGGTCGCGGTCGTGGTGGCACCCAGGTTCGAGGAGCCAGAAAGTCTCATCGAAGACTCCAGCGCCGTACATGTCAGCGAGTTGCTTGTAGTCATTGGGCAGCGGTGTGCCGAGCTCGTTCTCTACAGCCTCCCAGTTCCGAGACTGTGGCGTGGCTCGCCGGGAGATGAGCTCGGTGATCTGGGAGACAGCGGAAGGCATGAGAACACTCCTGCAATGAGGCAGATCGGCAGGTAAACACCGCCGGGAAAAACCAGATCGCACCATGATACGAGGGGTAACGACGAGGCCACGGCACCCGACCGCCCTGGCGACAAATCGGACCACCGTCGTGCTACCACGCCGATCAGCAAACTGTCTTCTCAAAAACGTTCTAAGGGCTGATTGGCAAATTCCGCGATCGCATGCCGCAGATCGGATGGAGCCCGCCCGAAAGCGCCTCCCACTCCTGCTGTTCGCAGAGATGAGCACCGAATCAGACGTTGGGACCGGTGCAGCCCGCGCCGGTCCTGCGGCTTCCGGTTCGGCTCCAGCCGAACCGGGGATCGCAGGCACCACCCGGCGCCCGTTCGCCAATTCGAGGTCAGGGTCACTCGCCGGCCGGGATGGCTGGAGGTGCAGCCATGTCCCGGCGTCCCTGCCTCGACTGCGGCACGCCGACCTGCGCCTGCACGAACTGCGCCGAGCACGAGGGCCGGGTGTGCGGATGGTCCGGCACACCCGACAACCCCAGCGCCGCCGGGCACATCATCCCGAGGTCGAAGGGCGGCACGAACGACCCCGCGACCTACCGGCCCGAGTGCCGCCGCTGCAACAGTGCGAAGGGCGCCCGATGGCGAGGAGGAGGGGTAAAGATCTTGAGGATATTCCAGGAACAACGTGCGCGCGGTAATCGATTTCACCGCCGGAACAGGAAAACCGGCGGGAGTGCGACCTGTGTCAGGAGCGGGACTTTCGGCGTGACCGTATCACCCGCTGCCGAGCAGTCGCGATCGCGAATATAGCTGCTGAACGTGGCGATAAAAGGGTGCGGCGGGCGTGAATGATCCCCATAAGTGCCCTCCAATATGGTGCGTTCGCAGGTCAGCGAGCCTTCCGCGGCTCCGATAAATCCCGTGAAAGGTAGTGGACAGTTCTAAATCGTGGCGCTATTGAATTGATGAGGGCGCCCACCCCCGCGCTCTCGATGCGATTTTTACGCAGCCCATATCCGGGCTTCCCCCACCCCCCACAAAGGAGTCACGAGAGTGAATCCCAAAGTCAGGCCGGGCGTCGTCGCCGTACTGGCGGCGGCCATGGCCGCCACCTCGCTCGCGACCAGCCCCGGGGCCTCGGCCGCGCGGACATCGTCGGCCACGAACGGATGGAGCCCGGTCGGACCCACGTCGACCTCTTCCGCCCTCGACCCCACGCCGGCCTTCAACCCGCCGAGCTCCGACGAGCGCAAGCGGGCGATCAGCAGCGCGGGCGGCGCGCTCCTCACCGACGCGGCGGCGCTGCACACCTCCTCCGACGACACGTTCCAGCTCGAACGCTCGGTCGCCGGCAGCCAGGGCCTCCAGTACCTGACCTACCGGAGGACACACCGGGGCCTGCCGGTGTACGGCGGCGACGTCGTGGTGGCGACCGACAAGTCGGGCCAGATCGTCCAGGCGGTCACGACCGGCCAGCGCTCCACCCTCAAGATCGACCCCACGACCTCGGTCACCGCGAGCGAGGCCGCGACCAAGGCCAGGGCCAAGCTGTCCGTCGTCGAAAGCGTCGGCGAGCCCACCCTCCTCGTGCACGCGGTCGGCGAGCGGCCCCGCCTCGCCTGGGAGGTCGTGGTCACCGGCGCCACCGGCAAGGGCCCGAGCGTGCAGCACGTCTACGTGGACGCAGGGGACGGCTCGGTCTTCGACGCCTGGGACGAGGTGAAGGGCGGCACCGGCAACAGCAACTACAACGGCCCGGTGACGTTCAACACGTCCGGGTCCGGCTCGTCGTACTCGATGACCGACCCGACGCGGCCCGGGCTCCGGTGCGGCGGCCAGAGCGGCACCGCGTACACCAAGGCTTCCGACGCCTGGGGCAACGGGTCGGGCACCGACCTGGAGACCGCCTGCGTCGACGCGATGTTCGCGGCGCAGAAGGAATGGGACATGTTGCGCGACTGGCTCGGGCGCAACGGTTTCAACGGCTCCGGCGGCGCCTTCCCGGCCCGGGTCGGGCTCAGCGACGTCAACGCGTACTGGAACGGCAGCTACACGAATTTCGGCCGCAACTCGTCGAACACCAGGCAGGCGACCGCGATCGACGTGGTCGCCCACGAGTACGGCCACGCCATCTTCAAGTACTCCGGCAGCTCCCAGCAGAGCAGCGACCCCGAGGAGGCCGGGTTGACCGAGTCGACCGGCGACATCTTCGGCGCGCTGACCGAGCACTACGCGAACGAGCTCGCGCCGTACGACACGCCGGACTATCTGGTCGGCGAGGAAGTCAACATCGTCGGCAGCGGGCCGATCCGCAACATGTACGACCCGAGCGCCCTCGGCGACCCCAACTGCTACGGACCCTGGATCAGGATGATTCCGAATCCGTCCATGGCGGCCGCCCCGCAGAACCACTGGTTCTACCTCCTCGCCGAGGGCAGCAACCCGGGCGGCGGCAAGCCGGCCAGCCCGACCTGTAACAGCTCTACGGTGACGGGCATCGGCATCCAGAAGGCCGGCAAGATCTTCCAGGCCGGCCTGAACATGAAGACGATCCCGTGGACATACGCCAAGGCGCGGGTGGCCACGCTGAAAGCCGCCAAGCCGCTCTTCCCGGGAAGCTGCGTCGAGTTCAACGCGACCAAGGCCGCCTGGACGGCGGTCAGCGTGCCCGCGCAAGCCGGTGAACCGATCTGCACGGTCGCCCCGCGGTAACGACGTCACGGTTCACGTGAGCGGTGGCCGGCGACAAGGAGCCGACCATCGCTCATTCGTGCAAGGCGAGAAGTCACGCTCCACGTGAGATGCGTCGTCCTTTGTCGCGACGACGTCCCGGCGCGGGTGCATCTCCGGCCATCCGCCCTTGGCCGGCACGGGGGAGCGGCGGCGCGGCAGGGGCCGGGGTTCATTCCTGCGTTCAGCGACCGGAGCGGTCAGTGAGCCAGCGGGCGGCGAACAGACCGGAGGCCGCGGTGAGGACCGCGGCGGCGACGACGGTGGCGTTGAGGCCGAGCGCGTCGGCGAGGACGCCTGCGACGAGGGCGCCCGCCGCGTAGCCGATGTCGCGCCAGAACCGGTACGTGCCCAGCGCGTTGGCCCGCCAGGAGGGGTGGGCATGGTCGGAGACGGAAGCGATGAGGGCGGGATAGACCATGGCGGTCCCGATGCCGAGGGCGACGGCGGAGAGGATCCCGGCGAGCAGCGGATGGTCCAGCAAGGCGAGGGCGAGGACGAAACCGGCGGCCTGGACGAGCATGCCGGCCACGATGAGCGGCTTGCGGCCGACGCGGTCGGCGAGGTGGCCGGTGTAAATCTGCCCGAAGCCCCACAGCAGGGGGTAGAGGCCCTTGATCAGGCCGACGGCGGCCAGGCCCAGGCCGTGGTCGGTGAACAGCAGGGGGAAGACGCCCCAGGTCAGACCGTCATTGAGGTTGTTGACCAGTCCGGCCTGGCAGGCGCCGCGCAGGGATCGGTCGCGCCAGGAGGTCCGGGCGAAGGTCTGTCCCAGTCCGGCGCCCCGGCCGCCGGGCGGGGGCGTGGGGTGCTGCGCGAGTTCGAGTGCCATGTGGGCGGCGGTGTCCCGGACGACGACGGAGAGAGCGAGGCCCGCGGCGACGAAGAGGACGCCGACGAGTTCGGGGGCGGGGCGCAGGCCGTAGCCGGTGGCGAGGTAGCCGGTGAGCAGAGCGGTGCCGCCCACGGAGACGTATCCGGCGGCCTCGTTCAGGCCGGTGGCGAGCCCCCGACGGGCGGGGCCGACGAGGTCGATCTTCATGTTGACGGTCATCGACCAGGTCAGGCCCTGGTTGATGCCGAGCAGGACGTTCGCGGCGACGATCCAGCCCCAGCCCGGCGCCCAGGCGAGGGCGAAGGGGACCGGAACGCCGATCAGCCACCCCGCCATGAGGAGCTGTTTACGGCGGAATCGGGCCGTCAGGGCGCCCGCGGCCAGGTTGGTGAACGCCTTGGTGAGGCCGAACGCGATGATGAAGGAGAAGACGGCCAGGTCGCTGGTCACCCCGAAGACCTCGGTGCCGATGAGCGGGACCGTGGTGCGCTCCAGGCCGACCAAGCCGCCGACGCAGGCGTTGACGATCACGAGCAGGGTGAACTGCAGCCAGTTCTCGCGCAGGCCCAGCCGGACGGGCCGGGGCGGCGCCGACGTACGAGATGTGCTGCTCATGAGTGCGTGGTCTCCGTGTCGTAGGCGAGGTTCGGCGATATTCCATGGATTTATGGAGTACCATATTCCATGGAATAGTGGAGAATGGCACCGCCTGGGTGTGCGGACTGAGTGAAGGGTCCGCGTTCATGACGGTCGCGCCCCGCAGGGATTGGTTGGGAGTGGAGGAGGCCATGCCGGACACGGCTGCGAAGGCCCGGTTGTACGACGCGTTCGCGGCCAGCGGGAAGGCGCTGGCCAATGGAAAGCGTCTGGAACTGCTCGACCTGCTCGCCCAGGGCGAGCGCACGGTCGACGCGCTGGCGAAGGCGGCCGGGCTGAATCTCACAACGGCGTCGGCCCATCTGCAGACACTCAAGCAGGCCGGGTTCGTCGCCACCCGCCGCGAGGGCGCGCGTGTCTACTACCGCCTCGCGGGCGACGACGTGGCTCAGCTCCTCGCCCTGCTACGCAAGGTCGCCGACCGTCACCAGGCCGCCGTCCCGGCCGCCCGGGACGCATACCTCGGCCACGACGGCGGCCGCGAGGTCAGCCGCGAAGAGCTGCGCGCCCGCGTGGAAGCGGGGGAGGCCATGCTCCTGGATGTGCGCCCGGTGGAGGAATATCTGGCCGGTCACATCCCCGGAGCCGTCTCCATCCCCGTCGAGGAGCTCGCCGACCGCATCGGCGAGCTCTCCGAGGACACCGAGATCGTCGTCTACTGCCGAGGTGAGTACTGCGTGTTCGCCTACGACGCCGTCCGCCTGCTGAGAGACCGTGGCCGACGCGCGATCCGCCTCAACGACGGCATGCTGGAGTGGCGGCTGGCGGCCCTCCCCGTGGCCATCGAGGAGTCGGCATGACGCACAACACGCCGTCGCATGCCGGGCTGACCGGCGGACCGGTCTACCTGGACTACAACGCCACCACACCGGTCGATCCCCGCGTCGCCGAGGCGATGCTGCCCCACCTGACGCGGTTTTTCGGCAACCCCTCCAGCGACCACCGCTACAGTGTCGAGCCCCGCTCCGCGCTGGCCCACGCCCGCGCTCAGGTGGCCGCGCTGATCGGGGCGCGCGCGGACGAGATCGTGTTCACCGCCTCCGGATCCGAGGCCGATCTGCTCGCGCTTCGCGGTGCGGTCCTGGCCTCCGGCCGGCGCCGGCCACATGTGATCACCCAGGTCACCGAGCATCCGGCCGTGCTCGAGTCCTGCCGCGCCCTGCAACGGCTGCACAATGCCCGAGTGACGCTGCTGCCCGTCGACGGCGACGGCCTGGTCGACCCGGCCGCGCTCACCGAAGCCCTCGATGAGGACACCGTGCTGGTGTCGGTCATGGCCGCGAACAACGAGACCGGCGCCCTGCAGCCCATCGGCGAACTCGCCGCCCGCACCCGCGCGCACGGGGCGCTGTTCCATTGCGACGCCGCTCAGACAGCCGGGAAGATCCCCCTCGACGTCACGGCGTTGGGGGTAGATCTCCTCACCCTCGTGGGGCACAAGATGTACGCCCCGAAGGGAGTCGCCGCCCTGTACGTGCGCGACGGCGTACGCCTGGAGCCGGTCGTCTACGGCGGCGGGCAGGAACGCGGGCTCCGGGCCGGGACCGAGAATGTCGCCTTCGCCGTCGCGCTCGGCGCGGCAGCCCAACTGGCGGCCGACGAGCTCGCCGACGGCGCCGCGGTCCGGATCGAAGCGCTGCGCGACGATCTGCACCGCCGGCTGGCCGAAGGACTGCCCGGCCGCGTACGGCTCAACGGGCCGCGGCAGGAACGCCTGCCGAACACGCTCAACATCAGCATCGACGGCGTCGCCGGACACCGACTCCTCGCCGCCGCCCCCGGCGTCGCCGCGTCCACCGGCTCGGCCTGCCACAGCGGGGCCCACACCCCGTCACCTGTGCTGACCGCCATGGGCCTGGACGCCGGCCGGGCTCTCGGGGCGGTGCGGCTGTCCCTGGGCCGCTGGACCACAGGCGACGACATCGCGAAGGCGGCCACCGCGCTGACCGACGCGGCCTCGGCCCGCGCTGGGGCCACCGCGAGCGCCCGGGACTCCACCCCGCGCGACGCCGACATCACCGTCGACGGCACCGGCCTTCTCTGCGTCACCCTTCTGCTGAAGCTGCGCGACCGCATCCAGGGCGCCGCGCCCGGGACCGTGGTGCACATCATCGCCACCGACCCGGTGGCCCCGCTCGACCTGCCCGCATGGTGCCACATGACCGGCCACCACTACCTCGGCCCCGTTCCCGGCGACGATCGTCCGGTTTACGCCGTCCGTCTCGCCTCGTCAGAACGGCGGACCCGGCCTGACCGGCCGTGGCATCGGCACGAGTCCGGCGGATGACCGGGGGCCGGCCGGCCCCCTGAAGTCACTCGTACGATCCGGGCCACGGTTCGGACGCCCGCATACGGTCAGGCGCTCGGCCGGGTCATGGGCGGCGCCCGCTCGTCCCCGGGCGCCGCGCGACTGCGCCCCGCCTTCCCGGCCGACCGTCGGCGAATCGCCGTTCGTGGTCTAGCGGGAGGGCGGGGCGCTCTCTTGCCTGTCCTGGTGGGCCAGGGCCGCATGCCGGGTCGGGCAGTAGGCCCGGGGCGGGTTAGGTGAGGTTGAGGTCGATGACCTGGTAGAAGGCGTTGCCGGTATCGGCGACCTCCCAGACCGCCAGGAGCACGTGGTAGCCCTTGCGGTCGTTCGGCAGTGTGACCTGGTGGACGGTCGGGTTGTCCGGCATGAGGCTGTCACTCGCCCAGTACGGCTGGCCCGTGTTCAGGATCGTCATGATCGGGTCGGGGTCGAACTGTGCCCGCGCCAGGGGCTTCTTCGGATCCCAGCTGCTGCTGGTGAAGAAGTAGTTCCAGCGGCGGGTCTTGTGCGGCGCGTGCATATGCCAGGTGACTTCCAGTTGCTGGCCCGCGCGCACCGGGTGCTTCGTCCAGTCATCCCGCGGCTCGTCGAGCGAGGCGGCGAAGTCGAGTCCAGCGCTCGCGATCTTGCCGTCGACCGGGGGCGTGTTGTTGGGGACGTCGTCCGGGGCGTCGGGGTCGCGGAGGCCGCCCTGCAGAGCCGGGAAGAACTTCCCCGCCTCCAGGGCGGCGGCCTGCCAGGGTTCGAGATGGATACCGGCCCTGGACGGCGGGCTGGTCACGTTTCCGTGCCGTGCTGATTGTCCTCCGGGCATGCTTCCCCCTGAGTGGTGGGCAGAGTGTCTCTCGAGATCCGCTACCCACAGTAGTTGTACGATTACCCAGACTTTTGGGCAAGAAAGTCGGCCTCGCCGCTGTAACGGGATGCTCTGGTCGCTGCGATGGGGCCGTGGCCCTGCCGGCCGGTCCGCGACGACGGGCATGCTCGTGCTGCTGGAGCGGCGGACGCCGGCCGAACGGGTGGAGTACCGCCTCTGGATACGGTGTGCCCGCTTGCGGACTGCAAGTGGTTTCGAGATCGGGGAGAGCGCATGTCGAGGAACACGCAGACCGTCGAGGCCTACCTGGACGGCTTCCGCAAGGGCGATCACGCGCAGATCCTGTCCTGCCTCACCGACGACATCGAATGGACCGTCTTCGGCGCCTTCCACCTTACGGGCAAGCAGGCGTACGACGAGGCCATCGAGGGGCCCGGCTTCGCCGGACCGCCCACGCTCGAGGTGGTCCGCATGGTGGAGCAGGGCGACGTGGTCATGGCGGAGCTCACCGGTTCCGCGGTGCGCGACACGGGCGAGGTCATGCGGATGTCGATGGCCGAGGTGTTCGTCATGCGGGACGGAAAGATCGCCGAGCGCCGGGCCTGGGTGATCGAGCTGAAGGAGAACGACTACCGCTGAGCCGCATCGGAGCCGTACGGGCGCGGCGCGCGGTTCTCGGCGACGGCCTTCGGACGTCGTCGGCTCCGCCCCGCGTCGACGCCCGTCGCCGCCATGGAGAGGTCGCCGCATGTTCCTCCCGCCGTCCGGCGGCCTAGGGCGGCGCCGGGGAGGTGCCTCTCTGCCTTACCTCGGGGGTAATCGACGTGCCGTGCCCGAGTCCGGAAGGCTTGCGGGATGAGTACCCGTGACGTCGTGGAAGAGTTGCTGCGCCGGATCGCCGAGGGCGATCACGACCGCACGGCGGAGCTGTTCGCCGAGCCGATCGACTGGCGGCTCTCCTGGCCCGCCGAGGGGCATCCAGCGGTTCCGTGGATCCGGCCCCGGTCCAGCCGGGCGGATGTGGCCGACCATTTCCGGTCGCTGGAGGCCCACCACGTGCCCGAGCTGAACGGCACGTCCGTGACGCGGATCCTGGTCGACGGGGCGCACGCCGTCGTGCTCGGAGAGCTCGCGCAGACGGTGCGGGGTGGCGACATCGCGTACACCTCGCCGTTCGCGCTGCACCTCACCGTCGAAGACGGGTTCGTCACCCGCTATCACATTTACGAGGACAGTCTTACGGTCGCACGAGTCCACAGCGCGCACACGTGATCGCGGTCCGGAGCGTCGGCGTCGGCGAGGAGCCTCGCCGGACCTGCGCGGATGCGGCGCACAGGACTCGGCGGTGGGATCCCACCGCACGGTGGCGGCGGGAACGCGGGTGGGCGGTTCACCTCACATTGCGAAGACCAGCCGGGCGGGGATCTGGCCGGAGAGGATCTCCTCGACGGCCTGGTTGATCCCTTCCAGGTCGCGGGTCTCGTACTTGACCGTCGTGCGGCCGGCCGCGTGCAGCCGGAAGACCTCGGCGAGGTCGGCGCGGGTGCCGACGATGGACCCGATCACGCTGATGCCGCCGAGCACCGTCTCGAAGACGGGCAGGGGCATCACGTTGTCCTGGGGCAGGGAGACCAGCACGAGGCGGCCGCCCCGGCGTAGGGACGCGTGCGCCTGCTGCAGGACCCGGGGGTCGGCGGCGAGGACGACGGCCACGTCCGCGCCGCCGAGGTCGCGGATCGCGGCGACCGGGTCGGAGGTCTTGGCGTTGACGACGTGGGTGGCGCCGAGCTCGCGGGCGAGGTGGAGCTTGTCGTCGGTGACGTCGACCGCGATGGTGTCGGCGCCGAAGATCTGCGCGTACTGCTGGGCCAGATGCCCCAGTCCGCCGATGCCGAAGATCGCCGCGCGTTCCGTGGGGCGCAGCCCGGAGACCTTGACGGCCTTGTACGTGGTCACACCGGCGCAGGTCAGGGGAGCGGCGTCGAACGAGTTGACCTCCGGAGGCACGGGGACCACGTGGCTCGCGTAGGCCGCGACGTATTCGGCATGGCAGCCGTTGACGCTGTAGCCGGTGTTCAGCTGCGACTCGCAGAGGGTCTCCCGCCCGCTCAGGCAGTAGTCGCACATGCCGCACGCATAGCCCAGCCACGGGACCGCCACCCGCTCGCCGACGGCGCGGCCGGTGACGGCGGCTCCGACCCGCTCGATCACGCCGACGCCCTCATGGCCGGGTGTGAACGGCAGGGTGGGCTTGATCGGCCAGTCACCGTGTGCGGCGTGGATGTCGGTGTGGCACAGTCCGCTGGCCTCGAGCCGGACCAGCACCTGGCCGGGCTGGAGCTCTGGAATCGGAAGATCGCGGATCTCGATCGGACGGTCGAACCCGGTGACCAATGACGCACGCATTGTCCAACCTCCTCGCGTCGGGCTTTCAGCATCCAGCCTGCGATGTACCCGCGGGGAGGGGCCTATGGGCCCCGTCGGCGGGCCGAAGGGCCCACCCGGATCCGCGACCCACGATCCCGCGCCACCCGGCTCATATGTCTGTGGTCTCGATCGGCGACCGAACGCCGGGTGGACGCTGCGACGGTGCCGTTCGGCCAGGTGGGGAGCGCCTCCTCGGGCCCGCCCCGGGCCGTCTCACGGCCAGGCGCGGAGCGCGATCTCGGCGACCCGATCAAGTTCGGCGCGCGTGACACCGTCGCGCGCGGCCTGGGCGAGCCCGGTGAGAGCGGACATGGTGTAGCGGCCGAGAGCGCGCGGGTCGATGCCGGCGGGGAGGCGGCCGGCGGCGATGTCGGTGCGGATCTTGACCGAGAACGCGTCGACCTTGCTGTCGCGTATCCGCCTGAGGTGCTCGATGACCTCAGTGCTGGTGGTGCCGGCGTCCCCGCTGACGATGAGGCATCCGGTCGGGAGATCGCGGCGGGTGTAGCGTTCCGGCGCCTCGGCGAACACCCGAGCCGCGGCGCCCTTGGCGGTGGGTTCGTCGGCGAGGGCGCGGTCGATGAATCCGCCGTACCTCTCGTCGTAGACCCGCAGCGCCTCCGTGAACAGCTGCTGCTTGTCGCCGAAGGCGCTGTAGAGGCTGGGGGCGCCGATGCCGAGCTCATCGGTGAGGTCCCGCACCGAGGTGGCCTCGTAGCCGCGTCGCCAGAACAGCCGGATGGCCTTGTCCAGTGCCGCGTCCCGGTCGAACGAGCGGGGACGTCCCCGTGCCGCTGTCACCATGACCCAATTTTATAGCGATCGATAGAAAAGGTGCTATGTTCATTTCTGTAATGATCGCTAGAAAAATGGGGTTCTGTCATGGGTTCGTTGGCGGGGAAGACCGCGTTGGTGACCGGCGCGGGGAGGGGGATCGGCCGGGCGATCGCGTTGCGGTTGGCGCGCGACGGTGCCCGGGTGGGGGCGCACTACGGCAGCAGTGCCGACGGTGCGGCCCAGACGGTCGCCGCGATCACGGATACGGGCGGTGACGCGTTCGCGATCCAGACCGCCCTCGGGACGCCGGGGGACGCGGCGGCGTTGTGGGCCGCCTTCGACGAGCACGCCGACGGGGTGGACATCCTGGTCAACAACGCCGGGATCCTCGGCGGACGCATGCCGTACGCCGATGTGGACGAGGCGATCTACGACCAGATCTTCGCGATCAACACCAAGGCGCCGTTCTTTGTGATCCGGCACGGTCTGTCGCGGCTGCGGGACGGGGGGCGGATCGTCAACATCTCGACCCGGTTCACCCACGGTGCCCGGAACCCGGAGCTGGCGGCGTACGCGATGTCGAAGGCCGCGCTCGACTCGCTCACGGCGACGCTGGCCAAGGAGCTCGGCCCGCGCGGGATCACCGTGAACGCGGTCGGGCCGGGCGCGACCGACACGGACATGAACGCCGCCCGGTTGTCGACCGAGGAAGGCCGGGCCGCGATCGCCGCGCTGTCGCCGCTGAACCGGGTGGCCCAGGCCGCCGACATCGCCGACATCGTGGCGTTCCTGGCGTCCGATGACGCCCGCTGGGTGACCGGGCAGTGGATCGATGGCAGTGGCGGGTCGATGCTCTGATGCCGATCGCCGTCATCATCATCGGTTTCGCGATCTTCGCGCAGGGCGCCAGCGAGCTGATGCTCGCCGGGCTGCTGCCCGAGATCGCCTCCGACCTGGGCATCACCATCCCGCAGGCCGGCCTGCTGATCTCCGCGTTCGCGCTCGGCATGCTGGTCGGAGCACCGGTGCTCGCGGTCGTCACACTGCGTTGGCCGCGTCGCCGCGCCATGCTGGCGTTCCTTGCGATCTTCATCCTCGCCCACGTGGCGGGGGCGGTGACCGCGAGTTACGCCATGTTGTTCGCCAGCCGGTTCATCGGCGCCTTCGTCTACGCCGGCTTCTGGGCGGTCGGCGGCAGCACCGCGATGGCGCTGGTGCCGGAGAACCGCCGGGGCCGGGCGATGAGCGTCGTCGCCGGAGGACTGACCGTCGCCACGGTGATCGGCCTCCCGGCGGGGACCTGGATCGGACAACATCTGGGATGGCGGGGAGCGTTCTGGGCTGTCGTCGTGCTGTCCGTCCTGGCCATGGCCGCCGTCCTCGTCAAGGTTCCCGACCTGCGGCCCGACCGGCCGCCGCGGGTCCGCGACGAACTGCGCGGACTGGCCACGCCGCGGCTGTGGCTGTCGTACGCGATGACGGCGGCCTCGACCGCCGCGCTGCTGGGCACCTTCTCCTACCTCGGCGCCATGCTGATCGAGGTCACCGGACTGGACGCGCGCTGGGTGCCGGCGGTGCTGCTCACCTATGGTGTCGGAGCCCTGATCGGGGTCGTGATCGGAGGACGCGCCGCCGACGCCCGGCCGTTGGGGGTGCTGGCTGTCGGTTTCACGGGGGTGCTGGCGACGTCGATTCTCATGGCGTTGACCGCGCGTCACATCGTCCCGGTGGTGATCGTGGTGTTCCTGCTCGGGCTCGCCGGGTTCGGCGCCAACCCGGCTCTCAATTCGCGCGTCTTCGGGCTCGCCCCGGCGGCGCCGACCCTGGCGGTGGCCGGGAACACCGCCGCCTTCAACGTGGGCGTCAGCGTCGGCCCGTGGCTCGGCGGGATCGCGCTCACGGCGGGGCTCGGCTACCCCGCCGTGCCCTGGATCGGCGCCGGCCTCGCCGTACTGGCCCTGGCGCTCCTCGGGGTCGAGGCGATGGTCGGTCTGCGCGGTTCCATGGCGCGTCGTGAAGATCCACGATGCTCGGCCGCCGCCTGACCGCGTGTCCACGGGCGGGTTTCCAGCGCCGTCGGGGCGCTGTGGGCGCAAGGTGCCCCAAAACGGGCAGCGTCAGCGTTGCGACCGAGGCATTCACTGGCCCTGCCGCGCGGGCGCCCCACCCTCGCCCGCCGTCAACTCGTGGAGCCGGCAGCGATGACGCCGACGCCGATGACCCCGACACCAGAGACGCCGACCTTTGCGCACCCTCTCCGGTCACGAATGCCCGCCAAACGGAATATTGCTCACGATGCTCACAAATAGTGCAAGTGCGACTACTTAGAGTTGTATATCGAACGCGTGAACTATATCCTCGCAGAAGGTCGGCCGTCAGACCGGGAGGGGAGGTGCGCAGAGATGATGCTTTCGGGTGGCGTACTGCTGTCGCGCCGACCGGAGGACGCTCCTCAGCCTCTACCGTTCGACGCGCCTTCCACGTCCTCACGTCGGCGGCGCGGGCCCAGGCGGCACACGCCGTTCATCGGATCGGATCGCTTCTCCGGTGACTCCTACGGGGCGGTGCTCCTCGACCGCGCTCGCAGTGCCGGGCTCCTCGATCACGTTGGCGGCTCCGGCAGCCGCGAAGGAGCCGCTCATCCCGCCCCACACGACCCGGCGCGCCCCGAGGGGCGAACTGCGCGACGCGGTCAGCCGGACGCCACGGTGCGCTCTGACGGGCGAGGTGGGCGACGCGGTGAGCCGGAGACGGCGCACTCCTGGGCTCGGCGGCTGCTCGGCCTTCCGGACGCGGCAGAAGAGCAGAAGCCTGACGGCGGGGAGGGGTCGCAGCGCCTCGGCAGCGATGGCGGTGCCCTTTCCGGTCGGGACGAGCTACCGCGGCCCGGGTGCGACCGTGGTGACCTGTCGGCCTGGGATGGGATCTGGCAGGGCCGCCGCCCCACCCTCCACGAGTCATCGTCGAACGGATCCCAGCGTGCAGGTCGGGACGATCGGCAGCGGAACGTGGGTCGGCGTGGTGGTGACCGGTGGGCCGGTGGCGATGCCGCCGCCGATGGCTGGGGCGCTGATGGCCGGGGTGTCGGTGATGCTGGCCCGGCCGCTGGTCGGGATGGCCAGGACGCTGTTGGCCGAGGCGCTGCCACCAACCGCCGAAAGGCTGGTGCAGGCAGCGCTGGCAGTGATGGCCAGGACGGTGCGGGCCCGGATGCTGCTGGTGGTGATAGCCGGGTAGCGGACTGGCCCGATCTGAATCTGGCCGGACGCGACGTCATCGAGTTGCTGGCTCGTGCCGAGCGGCTGGCCGCGGCTGCGGGAAAGGTGCTGGGCCGAACCGAGACCGAGGCTGGAGCCGAGGCCGAGGCTGGAGCTGGGGCCGGTGCCGGTGTTGGCGCAGGGGCCGAGACCCGGGCTGGAGCCGGTGTTAACGCCGGTGCTGGGGCAGGGGCTGGCGCAGTGACTGGGACCGGTGCCGAGACTGGTGCCGAGGTTGAGGTGGTGATGGCGGAGATCGTCGCGTTGGCGCGGGCGATCGATCTGGCCGAAGCCGCGATCGCCGCCCGTCTTCCGATAGCCGAAGCCGGGAAGGGCCACCACCTGTTCGGGCGGCGGTCGATCGGAGCATGGCTGGCAGCAGCCACCGGCTCTCGCACCGCCCGCGCCGGGGAACGCGTCACACTCTCCCGGCAACTCCCGCGCCTGCCCCGCACCGCCCGCTTGTTCGCGTCGGGTCGTCTGTCGTTCGGGTATGCGGCGACGATCGCGTCCGCCACCCGCCACCTGGACGACGCGGAAACCGAACTGGCGGAACCGATCCTGGTCCAGTTGGCACAAGCGTCGGCGTCCACGGTGGAGGACGTGGCCCGCGCCGGCCACACCATCATCGAGACGATCGACCCGGACGGGAGGCTGGCGCGGGCGGCGGCCAAGACCGAACGCCAGCACCTGACGATCTCCGACACCGCCGATGGGATGGGCCGCCTGCGCGGGCTGCTCGACCCAGAGCTGAAGATGCAGCTGAAAACCTGGCTGGAACCGCTGGCGGTGAAGACCGACAGCACCGACCTGCGCAACCACGGCCGCCGCATGGCCGACGCCCTCGCCATCCGACTGTCGCAGGGCGGCAGGCGCACCGTGATGCACGTATCGGTCACCGAGCAGACCCTGACCGGCCAATCAGAAGACCCAGCGTATTTGGAAGACGGCACGGCTATCCCGGCCGAGGATGCGCGCAGGATGGCCTACACCGCCGAACTACGGCGAGTGCTCCGCGACGCCGACGGCATCGTGAAGGATTTCGGGCGGGCACGCCGGCTGGCCTCGGCCGACCAGCGGGAAGCGATCCTGGCCATGTATCGGACCTGCTGCCGCGAAGGCTGTGACGTCCCCGCCTACCTGGCCGAGATCGACCACATCGAACCCTGGTACCCGACCGGCCGCACCGACCTAGACAACCTCGCACCGCTGTGCGCGGCGGACAACAAGTGGAAGTCCCGCCACCCCGACCGGGTAGAAGTGATCAATCAAGGCGACGGGACCGTCTCGATGCGCTTCCACCGGTATTCCAAGCTCCGCCCCCGACGCTGGACCGACAGACAGTGACCAACCACCACTGAACAACAATTCCCGCGATCCGTGGTCAGTGACCCGCGACCCGCGACCGGCGAGCCGCGAACAGCGAGCCATGACCCGCCTGCCGCGATCCGCGATCCGCGATCCGTGAACGGCGCTTCCGTAACCCCCGATCCGTGATCGGTATTTGGCGATCATGGCGCTGGCGGCGGTGCCGATGGTGGTCTATGAGCGCGTGAAGCGGTGGAGTTCGCGGCCGGGGCGCCAAAGGTCGATGACCATGACAGATCCTTCGGTCCGCGTCAATGCGACCTCACGGATGTCGGCCGTGAAGAAATGTGAATCACAGAAAGCGTCGGGACCGAAGCCGCGCGCGGCCAACATCGGCGTGAGCTGGTCCCGGTCGGTCACCTCGACCGCGTAGCCGGACAGTTTCGTGTCACCTGGCGAGGCGGCGGAATCGTCGGCGTTGAGGAGAACAGGAGGACCGTGCAGAGCAAATCGTGGATCACGCCGCAGGTCGCGGGCCTTCAATGCGCCGGGCATCGATCCGAACCACAGTTCGTCACCGATGATGTAGGCCTCGATGCCGCTGACTCGCGGTGCGCCGTTCCTGCGCAGGGTCGCGATGGTCTTGTGCTTGTGCGCCTCGAACGAGTCCCGGACGCGGGCGGCGAACTCCGGCGCCGACTCGGTGACTTCACGCCAGTTGGCCATACGACCTCCCGTTACACGATCTTGGGCAACCTGCCCAGCCTGTCACCCGGGACCGACAAAACGGAGTCACTCCCTGGCGCAGCTCTTCCAGCGCCTGGTATGCCCCGGCGAGCGCCTCAGCTTGCTCAGCCCGGCTAGCCCGTCCAGCCCGCTCGTTCCGGCGAGCCGGCCCGCCGCCACAGCGGCGAGCCGGGGAGGGGTCTCGCTCACCGGCCAAGCTGGCCGCCGGTACGGCCGAGCCGGCAAGAAATCGCAGCATGCTGTAAATATGCAGTGGACTTAAAATTTGCACTAGAGTCCATGCATGCGGGAAGGACTGCGGGAGCGTAAGAAGCGGCAGACCCGGCAGCGCATCTCGGAGGTGGCCATCGGCCTGTTCGTGGAGCGCGGCTTCGACCGGGTCACGATCGCCGAGGTCGCGGCGGCGGCGGACGTGTCGGTCAACACCGTTTACAACTACTTCGAGTCCAAGGAGGACCTGGTCCTGCCGCCGGAGGAGGCGTCCCCGCAGCGGCTGGCCGACATCGTGCGGGAGCGGCCTCCGGGCCGGTCCGCGGCGGGCGCGGTGCTGGTACGGCTGCGCCAGGAGATACGCGACCGCGAGCGCAGGGTCGGGCTGAGCGCGGGATTCGGGCGCGTCCTGCAGATGATGCGGGCCGCCCCCACGCTGACCGCCCGCCTGGAGGACCTCGGCCGCCAGATGACCGACGCGCTGGCGGTCGTGCTGGCCGAGGAGACCGGCGCGGCCGAGGACGATCCGCTGCCGCGCCTGGTCGCCTGGCACATCGGCTGCCTGCACGCGTTCGTGTACGCCGAGATCGGCCGGCGCACGACGGCGGGGGAGAGTCCCGACGCGATCGCCGCCGCCGTGCTGGACCTGCTGGACGTCGCCGAGGATCTGCTCGGCGAGCGCGTCCTCGCCTACGCCGTACGAAAGGGATGACCGTGTTCAGGGTGACGATCAGAGGGAAGTTCGCGGGGCTCGACGACGCCGGCCGGGCGGCCGTGATGGTGGCGGGCGGAGCGGCCTACAGCGAGGCGGGGACGTTCACCCACGACGCGAGCGTGTCCGTCTTCACCTTCCGCTGCCAGGTGCCCGCCGGTCCGGACGACGGTGAGGACGAGGCGGCTCTGGGGGCGATGGTCGCCCTGGACGCGCACGGGCACCCGTACGAGATCCTGAAGATCGCGGTGACGGACATGCGCGACATCAAGATCCGCCACCGATCCCGCGGATCCTCGTAAACCGGGAAGACGGTACGCGCCCGTGGGTTGGGGGCGTGCCCGTCATGGAGGGCGAGTCGTCTGGGTGAGGATCTGCTCGGCGTGGCCGGTCTGGGATGTGGAGCGCGTCGGATGTGATGACGACGTTCGTCAAGTTCAGGCCAGTCAGCAGGGGCGTGCGAGATGAGGGAGGGGGTCGCCGCGCCGCGGCGGGGGTGCACCGGACGGTCCCGTCGCGGGTTTCCAGCTTCGGTCGGGTGGCGGGTCTTGGCGACGCATTCCCGGCCAGCCCGGAATCGTCGCCCGGCGTGGGCGAGCAGAACTGCGCCATGCCGATCGACGCCGACGAGGTGCTCGGCGCGCCGCTCTCCGTGCCGGAGGAGATCACGTGGACCAGCCGTGATCTCCTCTGGCACGGAGACGTGGCCCGTCGCGGAGGGCGAGAGCGCGCATTCCCCGAGGTGGGCGACGTTGTTCTCGGTACTCGAACCGGGTGATTACTCGAACCGGGTGATCCGGTCGGTGCCGGCAATAGCGGTTGATATTCGAACCGGATGATCCGGTCAAGGCCGCGGGTGTCGGCAAACCGGTTGAACGAGTGAGTGCTCGCTCATTAAGCTCACTCGCATGACCAGAAGGCGAAGGGTGCCGGCCATGGCACCCGACGACCGCCGCGCCGCGCTCATCGCCGCCACGCTCCCTCTGCTCCGCGAGCACGGCACCGCGATCAGCACCCGCCAGATCGCCGAGGCCGCGGGTGTGGCCGAGGGCACGATCTTCGGCGTCTTCCCCGACAAGGCCTCGCTGTTGCGGGCAGCGCTGATGAGCGCGTTCGACCCGCAGCCGGCGGTGGACGCCCTGGCCGCCATCGCCACGAAGGCCGGGCTACGCACGCGGCTGCGTGAGGCGGTCACGACGCTGCGGACCGGGATGTGCGCCAACGCCAACCTCATGGCCGCGCCCAGGGAGCTGATGGCCGAGGACGCCGAGTTCCGCGAGCGGATGATCGACGGCCGGAGTCGGATGCTGGCCGGGCTCGCCGCCCTGATCGAGCCGGACCGCGACCGGCTGCGCCGCTCCCCGGAGGCCACGGCACAGCTGCTGCTCCTGCTGATAGTGGCGAGTGTGCACCGCGGCTTCGGCCAGCAGGGAGGCGAGTTCGGAGAGTTCGGAGAGATGGACGACGAGGAGATCGTCTCCGACCTGCTTGACGGGCTGCTCGTGCGGCCTTCCCCCACCCCTTCCACAGAAAGCCTCTCTTGATGCTGCTCCGTCTTCTGCGGGTCCAGCTCAGGCCGTACGGGAAAGAGATCACGCTCGTCGTCCTCTTCCAGTTCGTGCAGACGCTGGCCACGCTCTACCTCCCCACACTCAACGCCGACATCATCGATGACGGCGTGGTCAAGGGCGACACCGGAACCATCATGCGCATCGGGCTGGTGATGCTCGGTGTGACGCTCATCCAGATCGCCTGCTCGATCGTGGCCGTGTACTTCGGCGCACGGACCTCGATGGCGCTGGGCAGGGACCTGCGGGCCGCGATCTTCCGCCGGGTGCAGGACTTCTCCGCCCAGGAGGTCAACAAGTTCGGCTCGCCGTCTCTGATCACCAGAACCACCAACGATGTGCAGCAGGTCCAGTTGCTCGTGCTGATGACCTTCACGATGATGGTGGCCGCGCCGATCATGTGCGTCGGCGGCATCGTGCTGGCGCTGCGCCAGGACGCGGCGCTGTCGTCGCTGCTGCTCGTCGTGCTGCCCGTGATGATCGTCATCGTGGGCGTGGTCGTGATGTTGATGCGCCCGCTCTTCCGCACGATGCAGGAGCGCATCGACCGGATCAACCAGGTGCTGCGCGAGCAGATCACCGGCATCCGGGTCATCAGGGCCTTCGTCCGCGACCGGCACGAGCGCGAACGCTTCGGCGTGGCCAACGGCCAGCTGACCGACGTGTCGCTGCGGGTCGGGCGGCTGATGGCGCTGATGTTCCCCACGGTCATGCTGGTGGTGAACCTGTCCAGCGTCGCCGTGGTGTGGTTCGGCGGCCACCGCATCGCCGACGGGGCCATGCAGGTGGGCGCGCTGACCGCGGTCATCTCCTACCTGATGCAGATCCTCATGTCGGTGATGATGGCGATGTTCATGTTCATGATGATCCCGCGGGCGGAGGTCTGTGCCGAGCGCATCAAGGAGGTGCTCGACACCGAGCCGACCGTCCACCCGCCGTCGAGCCCCGTCACGCCGGAAAGACGCCTCGGCGAGCTGGAGTTGCGGTCCGTGGGCTTCCGCTATCCGGGCGCGGAGGAGCCGGTGCTGAGCGACGTGAGCCTCGTGGCGCGGCCCGGCCGTACCACCGCGATCATCGGCAGCACGGGCAGCGGCAAGACGACGCTGCTCAACCTCATCCCCCGGCTGTTCGACGCCACCGCCGGCGAGGTGCTCGTCGACGGCGTCGACGTACGCGACCTCGACCCGGCCGTGCTTTCCCGGGCGGTCAGCCTGGTCCCGCAGTCGCCCTACCTCTTCACCGGCACCGTCGCCTCCAACCTGAGGTACGGCAGGCCGGACGCGACCGACGAGGAGCTGTGGGAAGCCCTTGAGGTGGCCCAGGCCCGCGAGTTCGTCGAGGCGATGCCCGGAGGCCTGGAGGAGCCGATCTCCCAGGGTGGCACGAACGTCTCCGGTGGCCAGCGCCAGCGCCTGGCCATCGCCAGGACACTGGTGCACCGGCCCGAGATCTACCTGTTCGACGACTCCTTCTCCGCCCTCGACTACGCCACCGACGCCCGGCTGCGGGCCGCGCTGGCGGAGCAGATCACCGACGCCACGATCGTCATCGTGGCCCAGCGAGTGAACACGATCCGTGACGCCGACCGCATCCTCGTGCTCGACGACGGCCGTGTGGTGGGCAGCGGCGACCACGCTGAGCTCATGACCACCTGCCCGACGTATCGCGAGATCGTGCTGTCCCAGCTCACCGAACAGGAGGCCGCAGCATGACCGCGCAGGTCGAGGCCGACAAGGAGAGATCATGACGACGCAGGCGCCCGCGCGCCGCCCACAGCCCGGCTTCGGCCCGGGCAGGATGATGGGCGGGCCGGCCGAGAAGGCACTCGATTTCGGCGGCACGTTCCGCCGCCTGCTGCGGATGCTGCGCCCCGAGCGGGCGCTCCTGACCGTCGTCCTCGCTCTCGGCACGGTCAGCGTCGCGCTGACGGTGACGGGTCCCAAGATCCTCGGCCACGCCACGGACCTGATCTTCTCCGGCATCATCGGGGCGCAGCTGCCCGCGGGGATCACCAAGGAGCAGGCCGTGGCGGGGCTGCGCGCGCGGGGCCAGGGCACGTTCGCCGACATGGTCTCGTCCATGAGCGTGGTGCCCGGCCACGGCATCGACTTCACCGCGCTGGCCCAGGTGCTGGGCTGGGTGCTGGCGATCTATCTACTGGCGGCGCTGCTCGGCATCGTGCAGTTCCGGCTGACCACGACGGTCGTGCAGCGGGCGGCGTTCCGGCTGCGCGAGCGGATCGAGGCCAAGCTGGCCCGGCTGCCGCTGAGCTACTTCGACGGACAGCCGCGCGGCGAGATCCTCAGCCGCGCCACCAACGACACCGACAACATCGCCCAGACGCTGCAGCAGACGATGAGCCAGCTCATCTCGGCGCTGCTGACGGTCGTGGGGGTGCTGGTGATGATGTTCTGGATCTCGCCGGTCCTGGCGCTCATCGCGTTGGTCTCGGTGCCGCTGTCGGTCTACGTCACCACGGTCATCGGCAAGCGTTCGCAGCCGCAGTTCATCAAGCAGTGGTCGTCGACGGGCAAGCTCAACGGCCACATCGAGGAGATGTACGGCGGGCACACGCTGGTCAAGGTGTTCGGCCGGCAGAAGGAGGCCGCCGAGACCTTCGCCGAGCACAACGAGGCGCTGTTCACCTCCAGCTTCCGGGCCCAGTTCATCTCCGGGATCATCCAGCCGGCGATGATGTTCATCGGCAACCTGAACTACGTGCTGGTCGCGGTGGTGGGCGGGTTCAAGGTGGCCTCGGGCTCGATCTCGCTGGGCGACGTGCAGGCCTTCATCCAGTACTCGCGGCAGTTCAGCCAGCCGCTGACCCAGGTGGCCGGCATGGCGAACCTGGTGCAGTCGGGCGTCGCGTCGGCCGAGCGGGTCTTCGAGCTGCTGGAGGCTCCGGAGCAGTCCGCGGAGTCCGACGAGCCCGCGCGGCCCGCGCAGGTCAGGGGCCGCGTGGCGTTCGAGAACGTGTCCTTCCGCTACGCGCCGGACCGGCCGCTGATCGAGAACCTGTCGCTGACCGTGGAGCCCGGTCAGACCGTGGCCATCGTCGGTCCCACGGGAGCGGGCAAGACGACGCTGGTCAACCTCATCATGCGCTTCTACGAGGTGACCGGCGGCCGCATCACGCTCGACGGCGTCGACATCGCCGAGATGTCCAGGGAGGAGCTGCGCGCCAACATGGGCATGGTGTTGCAGGACACCTGGCTGTTCGGCGGGACGATCGCGGAGAACATCGGCTACGGGGCGGAAGGCGCCACGCGCGAACGGATCGAAGCCGCCGCGGAGGCCGCGCATGTGGACCGCATCGCGCACACGCTGCCCGACGGCTACGACACGGTGATCGACGAGGAGGGCGCGTCGGTCAGCGCGGGCGAGAAGCAGCTGATCACGATCGCCCGGGCGTTCCTGTCCGAGCCGGCGATCCTGATCCTGGACGAGGCGACCAGCTCGGTCGACACCCGGACCGAGGTGCTCATCCAGCGGGCGATGAGCTCGCTCCGCGAGGGGCGCACCAGCTTTGTGATCGCCCACCGGCTGTCCACGATCCGGGACGCGAGCCTGATCCTGGTCATGGAGAACGGGCAGATCGTCGAGCAGGGCACGCACGAGTCGCTGCTGGCCGCGGACGGCGCCTACGCCCAGCTGTACTCGGCCCAGTTCGCCCAGGCCGTCGCGGAGGTGGATTAGCTCTCGCACCGCCGTCCCGGCCCGGCGAGCTGCTCGCCGGGCCGGGGCGTGCGGTCGCGGGGCCCGCTGCGCGTCCACTCGGCGCCACCTACCGCGTACCGGGTGCTCGCGGCGTCCGGAGCATCTGACCGGAGCGCCGACCAGCGGCGGTGCGGAACGTGGCCGCGTAGGATGTGACGGAAGCTCAGCGGTCGGCCTATACCGATTCCTTGCGGGACAAGACCCGATCTGAGCAGGCCGAGCCGCCCTGCTGGTGAATAATATGCAGCTCGCCGGGGGCCGCCATGTGTTCTCGCCCGCTCCTTCGCCATCTCGCGCTCAGCGGGGTGACCGTCGTCACCTCCATGACCGCCGCGGTCGGCCTGGCCGTGCCCTCGTCGCACAACGGAGCCTGGCCACGGTCGGTCTTCTCCAGACGGCCCAGCCCGGACAACTCCCGCATCTACGTGGTGCTGCAGAAATCCGACGCGGTCGACGTGATCGACACCAAGACGATGTCGGTGGTCAAGACTCTGCGCATCGGGCAGTATCCGATGGCGTTGGTCTATGTGGCCCGCGCGAGTCGTGGTTCCGGTGCGAACCTGAGCCGGCAGGGGCTGGGCATGCCTGTCGTGAACCTTCCGATTGACGTGCGAGGAGGTCCCGGGTCCGGAACGGCGAACATCCGGTCCGTTCCCGGACTCGATGAGATCGTCGTCGACGTGCGGGGGCTTCCCCCGCACCGGCCGTTCACCGTGTACGCCGTCCGTGGCACGAGCGAAACCGCGATTCTGTCAGCGAAGAGTGACGGCATGGGTGCCATCCCGGAAGCGCTCGCCTACGTTCATTTCTTCGCCAACCATTACGACAAGCTCGTTCTTCGTCCCGCGTCGTCTCGGTGAGCCCCGTTCCCAGAGCCGCTGAAACCCGGCCGGCGAGTGTCACCACTCCCGGGCGGCGACCAACTCTTCGATGTCCGCCTCCGCGAAGCCGTATGCCGACGCCACAAAATGGAAGTCCACGGCGATCACATCTCGGGCGACGGTCTCGATTTCGCTGCCGGCCGCGCCGAACTCCTCCTCCAGTTCGTTGAACTCCTCTGTCGCGGACTCCGTGAGCACGTACAGCGCCGTGAGATCCGACGGCCGCTCGGCCTCGATCCGCTCGGCCTCGATCCGCTCGCACAGCCTGAGCAGGATCGTCTTCCCCTTGTCGACGAGGTGATCCGGGTAGTAGTCGTCGTCGGACATGCCACTGAGAAAGGCGTAGTCGGCCACCTGGGGGTTTGAGAGCGACACCGAGATCTCCTGTTCCTGTCGGCGGTTCGGGGGTTCGGCGGTTCGATACTGCACGAGCCCACCGACAATTCCTGCCGGTCCTCGCGGACAACAGATGGAGAGCGGTGCCGATCTCCTCAACCTGCTTACCCGCGCCGAAAAGCGGCGGCGTCGGACATGAAGCCACCGGGTCGGCGTACGGAGCGCCCGGCTCGACCGGGACGCGGCTTCGCATGGCCCGATGATTGATCGACGCCGGCGAACCTACCGGCCGGACGGGCGCACCAGTCCCGTCTCGTACGCGAAGACCGCGGCCTGGGTCCGGTCCCGCAGGCCCAGCTTGACCCTCGAGGCGATCCGCCGGATCCTGAACGCTCTGGGGTTCACCGTTGATGCTCGCGCCCCATGCGCCTCCGCCATTTCCGGTCCTCATCAGGGTCTTCCCCTGCGCCTGTGCGGGATCCAAGAAGAACGCGTAGCCGCTACCGCTGTACGGCGGGCAGCCCGGGCCGCCCGCCGTACGACTGGGTCACCTAGCAGGAGGTGACCCAGTTGTGAGACATGACGTTGTCGTTGAGGGACTGACCGTAACCAGACTTACTGGAACCACCTCCGTTAAAGGTCTCGCGCCCCAGCGGAAGGTCGTCCCAGTGGTTGCCGGTCGCCAGGCAGCGCCAGGCGCCCGTGTAATTAAGCCCGTAATAGACTCTGACGTCGTCGGCCCCGCCTGGGAAACCGTTGTTGAACATCTGAGAAGCCTGGTTCCCCATGTTCACCCAGGCGCCGCCTCCGTTTTTGCAGTCACGCCAGTCGTCGTCGTTTCCTGCCCACCTGCAGTATTTGCCGACCCCGTAGGGGTGCTCGGCAGCGTAGAAGTATCCGTCGGCAGCGGTGAGATTCTCCGGAGTGACCGCGTTCTCGGTCGAGCCGTCCGCGGGAACGCTGGATGAGGTGGGGGCGGTGTCGTCGGCCCAGGCTTGGCCAGTTGTCAGAACGGTGGCCAGGCCGGCGATGGCCAGGCCTACCGCCACGGAGTTGATACCACGCATGATGATCCTTTCTCAGGGTTGACAGTTGTTGGTGTCACGGGGATGCGGTGATCGTCCGTGCTCGCGGAAGGGCGGAGAGCGCCAGACGATGCCAGGTCACCAGCTCTTCGCGATATTCGGCTTGGAGTCGCTGCTCGTGGTGCCGGTCGAGGCTGTGCACCGTTGCGGACAGGCCTGTCCGCTGGGCGCAGGTGGCTTCGGTCACGGCGATCCGGCGCCACCGGGCTTCCGTCCCGCTCTGGCGGGATTCGTCGAGGGCGGCCCGTATCTCGCCGGGAGATCCGAACGCCTGGCCCTGGGTTCGCATGCAGTCCGCCCAGCCGGCCATGGCCGTGGCGAAGGCGGGGTCGCCGCTGACGGCTTCGTACTTGACCGCCCGTAGGTTTGCCTTGATCTCCTTGACGCGGAACCACGTCCGGGCATCGCCGTACAACTGCTGCTGCGCTTGCGACGTGCAGCCGCGCGCGCTGTGACGTACGCGGCCGCCCGATGGAAGCGTCGCCTCGAACTGCCCGTCGGTCAGGCGGCCGTGGATGGCGGTGAGCCAGGCCTGTCGCCGATCCAGCGGAAGGCTCATACCGTGGACCCGGTTGGGATGGGGCGAACTCTTGCCCGAGACGGCGGTGCCGTATCCGTGAACTCGAGCCACGTTCACGTCATCCAGGACGTAGGGAAAGTCCGGGGCTCGGTCGTCTTCGACGACCCAATAGGCGAAACCTCCTTGCTGCATGCACTGCTTGATGAGGAGCTGTTCCGCGTCATGCAACAGGGCCCCTTCTCGCAGGGTGAGATCACGAGGGCTGATGAGGGTCGACGCAGGGACCGCAGCCCCCGAGCCGGCGGCGACCGCCGCGAGAACACTCCCGAAGGCCAGACACCGCTTCCACCACGAGGACGGCTTCATCGGCCCAGCAGCGGCCGAGGGTCCGGGTGTCTTCGAGTCATGGACGCGACCTTTCGGTATGAGGGAATGCGCGGGAGGCCAACCGGCCGAGGGCGGCGGGTTGAGCGTCGCACTGCAGGTCGGCGGGCTTGCGGTTCTCAGTTTTGGCGCGCGGCACGCCGGCGATCCAGTCACCGCCGCCCCGGCCGGCCCACACCGTCGCCCGGGTCCGCAGCGCGGCGACGTCGGCGGCGGCCACCCCGGCGCTGCCGAACAGGACGATGTCCGCGACGTCCAGGCCGGCCGCGGCACGGGCGCAGACCACACTCCCGTAGGAGTGGCACAGCAGCGAGATCCGCGCGCCGGGCCGGGCCACCCGCAACCCCCGGACGAACGCGCGAAGACCGGGGGCGGCCTCATCCGCGCGGCCGGGCGTCAGCGCCGCCAAGCTCACCATGCTGGGCGTCCGATAGCCCATCCAGGCGATGACCGCGGACCGCGCACCGAGCTCCCGCGCCAGTCGCGCCGCGCCACCGTGCAGGCGCCCGTACTTGTCGAGGTTGGTGTCGGCGCCGGGAACCAGCACGGCGATCCGCTCCGCCGTCGACAGGTCGCCGTAGACCTCGGCCGTTCGGCCCCCGTCGCGGCCGTCGAAGAACAGGAACTGCCGGGCCGGATCCGCCAGGGCCCCCAGCATCACGGCCCGCCACCGGTCGCCGTGACCGGCGGCCGTCCGCTCGGCCGCCCGGATGGCCGCCCGGCTGGTGGCATACCGCCCGGCCAAAGCCGGGGGAGTCACGGCCCGCGGCGGAGCCCAGGCGGCGGAGACGGCGGGGACGGGCGCGGGGACGGCCGCGGAGCGGGCCGCGCCCGACATCGGCACCGCCACCGAGCCGGCGACGAGCGCGGCGAGCAGGGCACGGCGCAGGCGGCTCCCGCGCGAGTTGGGCGCCATGGGGGATGGTCCTTCCGTAGCGGATCTCTCTCGTATGTCAGGACCCGAAGTTATGGACCACCCCTCCTGGCCGGCGTCCCGCCAGGGAGCGAACTTCTCGCGTAGCTCTGAAGTACTACGAGTAGGGGCTCCTGCCGTCGCCGGTAGGCCGTCAGGCGGCGCCGGGACTCGAACTCGCGGGGAAGCGCGCGTGCGGGACGACCATCGGGGTGAACGTCCGCGGGTCGGGCACGATGTCGCAGGCCAGTCCGAAGACGTCCGCGACGAGCCCCGAGGTCAGCACCTCGGCCGGTGGACCTTCGGCGACCACCTGTCCGCGGTGCATCACGACCAGATGGGAGGCGAACCGGGCGGCCTGGTTGAGGTCGTGGAGCACGGCGACGATGGTCTTGCCCTCGTCGTGCAGCTCCCGGCAGAGCTCCAGCAACTCGTACTGGTAGGCGATGTCGAGAAAGGTGGTCGGCTCGTCGAGGAGCAGCAGGTCCGTCTGCTGTGCCAGGACCATGGCGATCCAGGCGCGCTGGCGCTGGCCCCCGGACAGCTCGCTCACCCGCGCCTCCGCGAGATCGGCCAGGCCGGTGCGGTCGAGCGCGAACCCGATCGCCATGTCGTCGTCCGGTGACCACTGGCGGAGCAGCGTGTGATGCGGAAAGCGGCCACGCCGCACCAGGTCTCGCACGGTGATTCCGTCGGGCGCGACCGGGGTCTGCGGCAGGAGCGCCATGTGGCGGGCGGCCTCCTTCCCCCGGTATGTCCAGAGGTCCTTGCCGTGGAGCAGTACGCGTCCACCGGCCGGCTTCAGCCCGCGGGCCAGCGCCTTGATCAGCGTTGACTTGCCACACCCATTGGGGCCGATGATCATGGTGAAGGCGCCGTGCGGGATGTCGAGGCTGACCTCGCGCACGATCGGGGCACCGCCGTAGGAGAGTGTCACTCCCCGTACGCTCAGCCCATTCCCGCCCGGTTCGACTGGGGTGTTCACAGGCGTCCCTTTCTCCATTCGCGGACCAGCAGACAGCCGAGGTAGGTCCCGCCGATCGCCAGCGTGTAGATGCCGACCGGCAGGTTCACCGGGAGGGGCAGCTGCTGCGCGGCGAGATCTGCCAGCACCAGCAGCAGGGCGCCGACCAGCGCGGCCAGGGTCAGATGGGGGCCCGGCCGGCCGGTGACCCGTTTGGCGATCTGCGGGGCGGTCAGCGAGATGAATGCGATAGGGCCGGCGACGGAGACGGCGCCGGCGGAGAGGACGATCGACAGCGTGACGGCCCAGGCCCGGGTGGATCTCGGTCCGGCCCCGAGCGCCCCGGCGAGTTCGTCGCCCATCTCGCCGATATCCAGGCGCCCGGCGATGAGCGCGACCAACGGCACCGCGACAAGGAGCACCACCCAGATCGTGACCGCGTGACTCCAGGACCGGGCCGCCAGGCTGCCGTTGACGTACGCGGTGAGCACGGCGGCCTTGTCCCGCTCCACGGCGTACACCACGTACTGCGTGAACGCCGTGGCGATCGAGAAGACGCCGATGCCGGCCACGATGAGACGCCCGGGACTGCGGAACCCGGTCCCGGTCGACACGTAGACCAGCGCCATCGCGGCCGCGGCGCCGGCCAGGGCGCCGACGGGCACCGGCAGCACGCCGGGCAGGTACAGCGCGACGACCGCGGCGCCCGCCCCGGCGCCGGCGGCGAGTCCGATCACGTCGGGACTGCCGAGCGGATTGCGGGTGACGGTCTGGAACAGCGCGCCGGAGAGCCCGAGCGCGGCCCCGGTACCGACGGCCACGACGAGGCGCGGCCCACGCAGCCGTCCCAGTACGAACGCCTGCGTGCCGTCCGCGCCTCCGATGAGAGCACCGGGAAGATCGGTGACCGGGATGCCGAGCCGCCCCAGTGACAGCGTGGCGACGGCGGCCACGGCGACGAGGACGACCGTGCCGATCGCGACGACCACGGAGACGCGCGCGACCGGGATGGCCACGGCGCGTCCGATCGTGACGAAGCCGCGCGGGGGCGTGGTGCGGTTTCCGGTCATGTGGCGCCCCTCATCCTGCGCACCGTGAGAAGCAGCGCCGGGGCTCCGATGAACGCGGTCACGACGCCCACCATCAGTTCCTGCGGCCGCAACACCAGGCGGCCCACCACGTCGGCGAGAAGCAACAGCGCGGGACCGATGACGGCGGAGAACGCGATCTGGACCCGGAAATCCAGGCCGGCCAGCGCTCTGACCATGTGGGGTACGGCCAGGCCGACGAAGGCGATGGGGCCGACCGCCGCGGTCGCCGCCGTGCTCAGCAGCACGGCGGCGAGAAGTCCCCCCGAACGCGTCACGGCCGGGTTGGCGCCGAGCGCCGACGCGGACTCGTCGCCGAGCGCGAGCGTGTTGAGGCCCGAGCCGAGCAGCACCGCGACGACGAGACCGGCGACGGCGGGCGGGAGCACCGAGACGAAGACGTCGAAGTTCCTGCCGCCCAGAGCGCCGACCACCCAGTAGCGGTAGCTGTCGAAGACCTGCGGCTTGCTCAACGCCACCGCCTGCACGTACGCCCCGAGAACCGCCGAGACCACGGCCCCGGCGAGGACGAGCCGCACCGGGCCGCCGGCGGATCCTGCCGCTCCGATGACGTGGACGAGCACTCCGGCGGTGAGCGCCCCGGCCAGCGCCCACCAGACGGCGGCCCACTGGCCGGACGCGCCCAGGAAGGCCGTGGCGGTGACGATCCCGGCGGACGCGCCGGCCGTGATGCCGAGGAGGCCGGGGTCGGCGAGCGGGTTCCTGGTCACGCCCTGCATGAGCGTGCCCGCGACGGCGAGGCAGAGCCCGGCCAGGAGGCCGAGTGCCGTACGCGGATAGCGGCTCTCCACGACGACGGCGATCTCGGGGGCCGCGGTGCCGTTCAGTACGGCGAACACCTGGGAGAACGAGGTCGGGTGGCTGCCGAACGCGACGCTCGCGAGGGTCGCCAGGGCGAGCACGACCAGGGCGAGGAACAGGAAGGACAACCGCCGCGCGCGGACGGCGCGATTCGCGTCGGTCGCGCGCGGACGGGACAGGGAGCCGGTGGACATGGGCGACGGGCCGTCCGCGCGCTCAGCGGCCGAGGGTGGCCACGGCCTTGTCGATCATCGGCAGGTACCGATCGATCACCCACGGAACGGTGAGCGGGTTGATGATCGACGACGCGGTGACGAACGAGTTGTCGTCGCTGGACACGACACCGCCGCGCTTGACCGCCGGGATCGCGGCGTACAGCTTCTGCGCCTCGATCTCCTTGCGGGTCTTGTCGTCGGTGTAGAAGGTGAAGATCAGATCGCTGTTCGCGAGCTTCGGCGCGTTCTCCAGGCCGATCAGGGCGGAGGCGGTGCCCTTGGTCTCCTCGAAGGAGCTCACCACCGGGTCGACCGTGAGTCCCAGTGACGAGACCATGTCGACCCGCTGTTCCCCCGGCAGGAACACGCCGAGCGTGCCGGGGCCGGCGGTGTAGATGTAGGAGAAGGTCACGTCCTTGTACTGCGGGCGCGACGCGGCCGCGTCGGCGAGCTGCCGATTGATCTGCGCGATCAGCGTGTCGCCGTCGGCGGGCCGGCCCAGCGCCTTGGCGATGGTCTGGATCTGCTCGTCCCACTTCGTCGTCCACGGCTCGCCCGGGTAGGCGACGGTGGGCGCGATGTCCTTGAGGATGTCGTACTGCTCCTTGGTGATGCCGGACCAGGGGGCCAGGATCACGTCCGGGTGGAGTTCGACGATCGTGTCGAAGTCGATGTCCTCGCCGCCGTCGAACTGCTTCGGCAGCGTGCCGCCGGCCTTGGTCACCGCCTCATGGATCCACGGCAGGTAGCCGGTCTTGTCGCTGCCCCACGCGTAGCTCTCGATGCCCACCGGTGTGTGACCCAGCGCGATCGCGGTCTCGGCCGAGCCCTGTCCGAGGGTGACGATCCGTTCCGGCTTCTGGTTGATCGTCGCCTGGCCGAGCGCGCTGTCGATCGTGACAGGGAAGGCGGCGCCCGCGGCTTTCGCCGGTTCGGGGGTGGGCTTCTCATCGGTCGACGAGCAGGCGCCGAGGGCGAGGACGGCCACGGCGGCGATCGTCGAGACGGTGAGCGCGTGGCGGCGCACACGGGTGAACGAGAACGGCATCGAAGTTCCTTGTGTTCTGCGAACTGCGCGGGTCGTGTTTTCCCCCGCGGGGGAGGCGGAGATATGCGCCCCCGGAATGAGCCCAGGCGGGAAACCGTGCAGGTCGCCACCAGAGGTGCGCACTTAGGTGAGGCTAACCTAACCAATATGGCGATCGCAATCTACCTATCGCTGACCGGGCTATTGCCTGGCGCCCGTTTCGCCGCGTGCGGCTTCGGTCCGCCGCGCGCAGAGACCGGGAAGGTACGCGAACGCATGGTTTTTCATGACCAGCCACGGACTGTGGCCAAGCGAAGGCGTCGAACGGGCCCTGCCAGATTGGGTTCGTCGGGCCGGGCGCGAGCGAAGGACGGCGTCCGGAACGCCATCCAGACGAAAGTCGTGCCGATGTCCGCGGGTCCCGACTCGACGACACAGGGCCATGAGCACATCGACCTGCGGCGGTTCAGCATCCGGGATATCCCAACGATCGCGGGCCGGTACGCCGCCGGATACACAGGCATCCATAGGCATCGACAGGCATACATAGGAGGAAGAAGTGGCGGCGCGGAGTATTCGATCTGCCGGCGTGCACGCGGCGGCGGCTCTGCTGTCGGTGACGCTGCTCGCCGGCTGCGGCGGCAACACGACCACCGCAGTGGAGCGTGAAGGCGCGGGTGCCCCCAAACCGGCGGCGACTCCCACGAGCACCGATGCCGAGTACGCCGGCGCGTGTCCGACGGGAGGCAACGCCAAGCGGTTCGCGAAGACCCGCTTCGCGCTGCACGCGGGTCTCGCGCTGGGCGCTTTTCATCGCTACATCTACAAGCCCCTGCGCGCCGGCGGCTTCCAGACCGGGGCGGAGAAGCGGAAACGCACGTTCGTCAAGGCGGCGGTGGCCGGTGCTTTCGCCCTTCATCAGCTGAAGGTCGCCAAGGGGTTCGCCGTGGCCAATCCGACGCTGTGCAAGTCCGTCGAGGGGGTCACCGGCCACTTCACCCACCTCACGGACAAGCTGAAGAGCGGCACCGCCACATCGGCGGACCTCGACGCCAGCAAGAGCTCCATGGACGCCCTCCAGGGTCACGCCGGGCAGACGGGCTACCCGTTCAAGGAGCAGAACGTCAGCATCCCCGGCGCCGCCTGACCGGCCCAGGGGACGCGGCCGCTCGCGGCCGGCCACCATGGCCGGATCGATGAGACGGGAGAGCAGAAGAGCTCCTGGGTGACATGCCCAGGGGCTCTTCTGCCACTTCGCTGAAACCACCGGACGCGAAGCGGATTCGCGGACGGCGGCCCGAACCCGTGGCGTGAGAGGTGGATCAATGAATGTGGATGTGGTCCTGCCCTGCCTGGACGAGGCCGGAGCGCTGCCCTGGGTGATCGGCCGCCTCCCGCCGGGGTTCCGCGCCATCGTGGTGGACAACGGCTCGTCCGACGGGTCGGCGGAGATCGCCCGCTCACTCGGGGCCGTCGTTGTGGCGGAACCCCGGCGCGGCTTCGGCGCGGCCTGCCGCCGGGGCCTGATCGCGGCCACCACGGACGTGGTGTGCTTCTGTGACTGCGACGCCACCCTGGACCCCCGGCAGCTCCCTCGGGTGGCCGGGCCGGTCCTCCAGGGAGACGCGGATCTGGTGCTCGGGCGCCGACGGCCCGTCGCCAGGGGCGCGTGGCCGCTGCCCGCGCGGCTCGCCAACCGTGAACTCGCCCGGCTCGTACGGCGCCGCACCGGCGTGCGCGTACACGATCTCGGGCCGATGCGGGCGGCCCGGCGCGCGGAGCTTCTCGCGCTGAACCTGGCCGACCGGCGGTCCGGGTACTCGCTGGAGATGCTGGTGCGCGCCGCCGACGCCGGCTGGCGGGTGAGTGAGACCGACGTGGACTACCGTCCGCGCATCGGCCGCTCGAAGGTCACCGGGACCGCGCGCGGTTACTGGCAGGCCGTGCGCGACATGCGTAAGGTGCTCGCCCGGTGAGGGCAGGGGGCGGGCGCGGCATGCGCATGACCTTGCTGGTCATCGCGAAGGAACCGTTGCCCGGCCGGGTCAAGACCCGGCTGGTGCCGCCGTACACCTTCGAGCAGGCCGCTCAGCTGGCCGAGGCGGCGTTGTCCGACACGCTCGCGGTGGTGCTCACGGTTCCCGCGTGCCGCCGTGTCCTGATTCTGGAGGGACGGCCCGGGCCGTGGCTGCCGGACGGCTTCGACGTGATCCCGCAGAGTGGTGGCACGCTCGACGAGCGGCTCGCCTCGGCGTTCGCCGCGGTTCGGGGGCCGGCGCTGCTGATCGGCATGGATACCCCGCAGGTGGCACCGGAACTGCTCGCGGTCGAATGGGACGGCGTCGACGCGTGGTTCGGGCCCGCCGCGGACGGCGGGTTCTGGGCGCTCGGCCTGCGCGTGCCGGATCCGGATCTCGTGCGCGGCGTTCCCGTCTCCACGCCGGACACCGGCGCCGCGCAGCTCCTGAGGTTGCGCGCGGCCGGACTTCGGGTGGCCGTGCTGCCGCTCCTGCGGGACGTCGACACCGCCGAGGACGCCGCCGCGGTGGCCGCCCTCGCGCCGGGTACCCGTTTCGCCGCCTGCCTGGCCCGGATCGCCGCAGGGCAGGGCGATCGCCCGTGAGCTTCGGAGCGGAGGCGGGATCGCCGCTCGCACGAGGTCCGTACGTCTGGGAGACGGGCGCGCGCGTCGCCCGCCGCTTCGCCGCGGTGGCGGGGCTCGCGGCGATCGCGGTGTTCCTGTGGACCGCCGCGCGCCGCCTGGACTATCCGTACGCGCTCGAGTGGCTGGAGGGCAACTCCCTGGTCGAGGTGTGGCGGCTCCGCGCCGGGCTGCCGCTGTACTCCGCCCCGACCGTCGACTATGTGCCGGACGGTTATCCGCCGCTGTACTTCGTCATCTCGGCGGGGCCCGCCGCTCTCCTGGGAGTGTCCTACCTGCCGCTCCGGCTGGTGTCGTCGCTCGCGTCGGTGGCCTGCTTCGTGGTGCTCGCCCGGCTTGTCCAGCGGGAGACCGGCGATCTCGCCGCCGGAGTCGCGGCGGCGGGGTTGTTCGCCGCGACCTACTTCGCGGCCGGCGCGTGGTTCGATCTCGCCCGGGTGGACTCGCTGTTCCTCGCCTTCAGTCTGGCGGGGCTGTACGGCGCCCGTTGGATGCGCCGGACGCGCGGCGCGGTGGTGTCGGGGGCGCTGCTCGCCGCGGCGTTTCTCACCAAGCAGACCGCGCTCGCCGAGGTGGTGGCGGTCACCGCGGTGCTGCTCTGTGGCCCCGCCCGCCGCCTGGCGGTGATCATGTCGGGGACGTTCGCGGGCGCGGTCGCGCTGGTCACGCTCATCTGGGGTACGGCAAGCCGGGGCTGGTATGTGTTCTACGTCTTCGAACTGCTCGGTCAGCATCCCTGGGAGCGGGGAGCGTGGGCCGGGTTCTGGACCTGGTACCTGTTTCCGATCATGGGGGTCGCCCTCGGAGCGGCGCTGCTCGCGGTGGGGAGGGTCACCCCGGTCGTCGGCGCGGGCTGCCTCGCCCTGATGGCGGAGGGCTATGCGGGCCTGCTGCACACGGGCGGTGCGGTCAACACCATGCTCCCCGCGTTCGCGGCGGTGGCGCTGCTCGCCGGCGTCGCGATGGGCGGTCCCCGTCCGGGGTGGCGCCGCGCCGTGGCCGGTGCGCTGGTCCTGCTGCAGATCGTCTTCCTGGCCGCGACGACGTTCGCCCCGGTCCGGATGGTCCCCACCGCCGCGGACCGGCGCGTGGGCGACGCGCTGGTCGCGTGGGTGCGGGGGTTCGGGGGCCGGGTGGCGGTCTTCTCCGATCCCGGTCTCGGCATCGCGGCCGGGCTGCCGCCGGTGGCCCACCGGGGGGCCGTCTACGACGTCCTGCGCGGCACGAGCGCCGCCGCCAAGGCGTCGCTGCGCCGGTCCATCGCGCGGGCGATTGACGAACGGCGGTTCGCGGCGATCGTCGTCGAGCAGCCTGAGGACCTCAAAGGTTTCCCGGTCGGCCTGGCCCGGGCCTACCGCCGCTGCCCCGGAACGCTGCTCGCGGGCGTTCCGCGACAGGTGTTCCGTCCGGTGACCGTGCCCCGAGTACGGCCGGCCGAGCTGTGGCTCCCCGTCGGCGGCGCGTCCTGCGCGGAGGCCTTCCACCGGCTCGCGGTGGACCTGACCCGGTACGCCGGAGCGTAATCGCGTCGATACAATATGCGAAGGGGGTATGTCTGGACATTTCCAGTGGACCGGTGTTCGTGCGCGAACACCGGCGGGCGCCGACGCGGGGGTGGTGATCCGGTGCCAGATCAGCCAGGCAATGAGCACGGACGCAAGGGCGGCGAGTCCGTGTGGCGGAGGGGTGGCGCGTGGTTGGGATCGCATCCACCGCCCGGGCCGTTCCGGCCGGACTTCTGGCGCAGTCCGCTGCGCGGTTCCTGGTTGACCTCGGTGTTCGGTCTAGTCCTGCTGTTCGGCATCCCGATCATCGCGATCACCGGCCTGCTGTCGTACGCCGCGTACAACCCGTGGCTGCCCGGCAACGACACGACACCGGAGAGCGGCCTGCTCGGGTTCTATTTCTTCGACTGGCCGACCTGGCCCGCGTGGCTGTACCGGGTCACGCAGGGAGCCCACGTCATCCTCGGGCTGACGCTCATCCCCGTGCTGCTGGCCAAGCTGTGGTCGGTCATCCCCAAACTGTTCACGTGGCCGCCGGCCCGCTCTTTGGCCATGGCCGTCGAACGCGCCAGCCTGCTGCTGCTCGTCGGCGGCGCGGTGTTCGAGTTCGTGACCGGAGTGCTCAACATCCAGCTCTTCTACACCGTGTTCCCGTTCTCCTTCTATCCGGCGCACCTGTACGGCGCGTGGATCTTCATCGCGGCATTCGCCGTCCACGTCGCGCTCAAGCTGCCGCGGATGGTCAGCGCACTGCGGTCACGGAGCCTGCGCCGCGAACTCCGCACCGGCCTGGACGGCACAAGGCCGGAGCCGCCCGACCCCGACGGCCTGGTGGCCACCCGTCCCGCGGAGCCCAGCCTCTCCCGGCGCGGTCTGCTCGGCTTCGTCGGCGGCGGCTCCCTGCTGATCTTCGGTCTGTCCGTGGGGCAGACACTGGACGGGCCGCTGCGCCGCACCGCCCTGCTCGCCCCGCATGGACGCATGTACGGTCTGGGGCCGAACGACTTCCAGGTGAACAAGTCCGCGTCCGCCATGGGTGTCAACCCGATGAGCACCGGTCTCGGCTGGCGGCTGGAACTGGCCGGGACCGACCTGCGGCTGTCACGCGCGGAACTGCTGGCGCTGCCGCAGTACACCTACGCGCTGCCCATCGCGTGCGTGGAGGGCTGGTCGACCCAGCAGACCTGGACCGGCCCGCGCCTCGCCGACCTCGCCCGGCTCGCGGGGGCGGTCCCGGGCCGCGTCGAGGTCTACGTGGAGTCGCTGGAACGCGGCGGCGCGTTCTCCGAGGCGTCGCTGAGCGCCCGGCAGGTGGCCGACCACCGCTCCCTGCTGGCGTTGCGGGTCAACGGTGCGGATCTCTCCCTCGACCACGGCTATCCAGCCCGGATCATCGTCCCGAACGCGCCCGGCGTGCACAACACCAAGTGGGTGCGCAGGCTCACCTTCCGGCCTCCGAGCGGGTGACGGCGATGGTCTCCCGGGTGCGTTCCCTGCGGCAGTGGGCCGTCGGCCGTTACGGCGCCGACCCGCTGCACCTGCTCGCGCTGCTCGCCTGCTTCGCGCTGGCCGGCTACGCCGCGAGCCGCGTCGTCGTGGCCGGCATCTGGGTGGGCTTCGTCGTGTGGTTCGTCGGTGCGGCGATCATCCATGACCTTGTGCTCTATCCTCTGTACGCCGTCGCCGACATCGCCGTGCGGTGGCGACCCTGGCGTCGTGTGCGGCCGTCGGCCGTGCTCTCCCACCCGCCGCCGTGGATCAACTACCTGCGCGTTCCCCTCGCCCTGTCGGCGCTCTTGCTGCTTGTCTGGTTCCCGCTGATCCTCCGCCTGTCCCAGGACGGGTACCGGAGGTCGGTGGCGCTGGACACGACCCCCTTCCTGGGACGGTGGCTCCTGGTGACCGGCCTGCTCTTCGCCGGATCGGCGCTGGCCTACGCCGTCAGGCTGCGCCGACGGGCGCCGGGGGAGGGGAGCGGCCCCGGCTCACGACCGGACGACCCACCCGGCCCCGGACAGGGGTGACCGGCCGTCCGACACGCAAACCAACCGGACGAGGTGCCTGTGTGAGCACGCGAGCGATCAGCGACTACGCCTTGCTGTCGGACTGCCGGTCAGCGGCCCTGGTCTCGTCGGACGGCTCGGTCGACTGGCTGTGCTCTCCCCGCTTCGACAGCCCGGCGATCTTCGCCCGGTTGCTGGACGAGAACGCCGGACACTGGTCCGTCGGCCCGGCCTGCCCGGCTGAGATCACCCGCAGGTACCTGGACGACACCCTCGTGGTCGAGACGACCTTCCGCACCGCGACCGGGACCGCGGTGCTCCGCGACACGCTCGCCCTCGGCCGCCGGGAACGCGGGCACGCGCTCGGCGTGGCCTCGCCGAGCGCCCTCCTCCGTGAGGTGTCCTGCGTCGAGGGGCAGGTGCCGATCACCGTGGACTTCGCCCCCCGGCCCGAGTTCGGGCTCATCCGGCCTCTGATGGAACCGGTGCGCGGCGGGCTGGTGGCGCGAGGAGGAGCGCAGGTGCTGACCCTGTCGTGCCCGGTCGAACTGCACGTGCGCGACGCCACCGCGCGGGCCACGGTCACCCTGCGCGCCGGACAGCGGCTCGGCCTCGCCCTGCGCACCGGGCCGGTCTGGGAGCCGGCCCCGCCGTGCTGGCGCCCCGGGCGCGTCCACCGCCGGATCGGGGACACGGCGCGGGGCTGGCGCTCCTGGTCCCGTGAGCACGCGCGCTACCAGGGCCCTTGGCGGGAACTGGTCGGGCACAGCGGGCGGGTGTTGCGCGCGCTGACCTTCGCTCCCACCGGCGCCATCGTCGCCGCGGCGACCACCTCGCTGCCCGAGTGCGTCGGCGGCGAGCGGAACTGGGACTACCGCTACACCTGGGTACGGGATGCCAGCCTCACCCTTCAGGCGCTCGCCACCGCCGCGTGCGAGAAGGAGGAGACCGCGTTCTTCTCCTTCCTCGCCGGTGCCGCGGCCGGTCTGCTCGACCGCGACACCGACCTGCCGATCATGTACGGCGTGGGCGGAGAACGCGATCTGAGTGAGAGGACCCTGCCGCACCTGACCGGGTGGCGCGGCAGCGCCCCGGTGCGGATCGGCAACGACGCCTGGCGGCAGCGTCAGCTCGACGTCTACGGCGAACTGCTCGACGCGGCCTACGAGCTTTCCCCCAGCCGGTTCGACCCGCTCACGCGCTCTTTCCTGCTCGGCGCGGCCGAATCGGCCGCGCGCCGCTGGCAGGAACCCGACCAGGGCATGTGGGAGATCCGCGGCCCGAGCCGGCATTTCCTGCATTCGAAACTCATGTGCTGGGTCGCCCTGGACCGGGCCGTCGCCCTGGCCCCGGTTCTCGGCGCCACCGACAGGGTGCCCTTCTGGGAAGACACGCGCGAGCGGATCCGGGCGGCGATCCTCACCCGGGGCTGGAACGAGGACGTGGGCGCGTTCACCCAGGTACTCGACGGGACGGATCTGGACGCGTCGGCGCTGATGCTCCCGCTGGTGGGGTTCCTGTCCGGCGACGATCCGCGGGTGCGGTCGACTGTGGAAGCCGTCGCGACGCGGCTGGCGGACCGGCGTGGGCTGGTGCTCCGCTACCGTACCCGCGACGGGCTCACCGGCCCCGAGGGGACGTTTCTGCTGTGCACCTTCTGGCTCGCCCACGCGCTGGCTCTCACCGGGCAGACCGGACGCGGCGAACGGGTGTTCCGTACCGCGGCCTCGTACGCCAACGACGTCGGCTTGCTGGCCGAGGAGGTGGACCAGGTCACCGGGGAACCGATCGGGAACTTCCCCCAGGCGTTCAGCCACATCGGCCTGATCAACGCCGCCCGGGCGATCGGCGCCGGCGGCCGGCCGCCGTGCCCGTGACGGGCGGTTCAGCCGAGTGGCGCGGTGGCGAACTCCCTCATCCCGGCCGCGAAGCCGACGCGGGCGCGGAATCCGAGCTCCGCCGCCGCCCGGTCCGGCGAGGCGACGATGTGCCGCACGTCGCCCAGCCGGTACTCACCGGTGATCACGGGTTCGGGGCCGCCGCGTTCCGCGGCGAGCGCGGCCGCCAGCTCCCCGACGGTGTGCGGTTCTCCGCTGGCGATGTTGTACGCGGCCAACGCGCCGGGCGCCCCGGCGTCGAGCGCGACGGTGTTCGCGCGGGCGACATCACGCACGTGGACGAAGTCACGCAACTGCCCGCCGTCCTCGAACACCGCCGGCGCCCGCCTCGCCTCCAGCGCGGATCGGAAGATCGCGGCCACTCCGGAGTACGGAGTGTCCCTGGGCATCCGCGGACCGTACACATTGTGGTAGCGCAGCGCGACCGCCGTGCCGCCGGTCTCACGTGCCCAGTTCGCGGCCAGGTGCTCCTGGGAGACCTTGGTGGTCGCGTAGACACCGCGCGGGTCCAGGGGCGCGTCCTCGCCGATGGCGGCCGGGGTCAGCGCGGCGCCGCAGCGCGGACAGCGTGGATCGAAGAACCCGGCCGCCAGATCCCGTACGGCGCGGGGTCCCGGCCGCACCCTGCCGTGCGCGGCGCAGTCATAGGCGCCCTCGCCGTAGACGACCATCGACGAGGCGAGGACCAGCCGCGCGACGCGGCGCCGCGCCATCGCGGCCAGCAGCGCGGCGGTGCCGTACGTGTTCACGGAGACGTAGGAGGGCATGTCCGCGATGTCCACGCCGAGCCCGACCTTGGCCGCCAGATGCACGACCGCGTCCACGCCGTCCGTCGCGCGGTCCAGCGCGTCCGCGTCCCGGATGTCCGCGCCGTCGCGCACGTCGAAGCCGGACGTGTCATGACCGGCCTCGACAAGGATCTCGGCGACGTGGCTTCCGATGAAGCCGGCCGCTCCGGTGACCAGAATTCTCACTCGCCGAGAGTAACCGGCCGCCCACTCCCGCGCCCGCTTCACGATCCCGCGTACGTGGCGCGACCGCCCGGCGAGGTCTCGCGGCGTTCGGCTGAGCGCCTCCGTCGAGCTGCCGCCGCACGAGGTGGACAATCTGTACAGCGTAACCGCGCGACCGCTCGACAAACATGGCAGATCGAATAGCGACTTTCGGGTTTCTTGCGCAGCTCCTTTCGCATGCGTTCCCATATGCGAAGTCCGCCCGTTTTGCGGGGGAAGGCACCCAGTCATTGGAGGAGATCGTGAGCATCCAGCAGACCCTCACCGACCAGGAACGCCTGGCCGAACTCAACCTCGACGAGCTGCAGCAGCTCGTGGGCCTGGTTTCCTACGACGACTCCACCGACCCCTTCCCGGTGACCGGATGGGACGCCATCGAATGGGTGGTGGGCAACGCCACGCAGTCGGCGCACTACTTCCAGTCCGCCCTGGGCATGGAGCTGGTGGCGTACTCCGGCCCGGTGACCGGCAACCGCGACCACCACGCGTACGTGCTCAGGAGCGGGGCCATCCGGTTCGTCATCAAGGGCGGGGTCGCCCCGGACAGCCCGCTGCACGACCACCACCGCGCGCACGGGGACGGGGTCATCGACATCGCGCTCGAGGTGCCCGACGTGGACCGCTGCGTCGAGCACGCCCGCGCTCAGGGCGCGACCGTGATCGAGGAGCCGCACGACGTCACCGACGAGCACGGCACGATCCGGATCGCGGCCATCGCCACCTACGGCGAGACCCGCCACAGCCTGGTGGACCGTTCGCGCTATGACGGCCCGTACCGGCCCGGCTATGTGGAGCGGACCTCCTCCTACGTCAAGCGCGCGGGCGCGCCGAAGCGGCTCTTCCAGGCGCTCGACCACGTCGTGGGCAACGTCGAGCTGGGCCGCATGGACGAGTGGGTGGACTTCTACCGCCGCGTGATGGGCTTCACCAACATGGCCGAGTTCATCGGCGACGACATCGCCACCGAGTACTCGGCCCTGATGTCGAAGGTCGTGGCCAACGGCAACCACCGGGTGAAGTTCCCGCTGAACGAGCCGGCCATCGCCAAGAAGAAGAGCCAGATCGACGAGTACCTGGAGTTCTACCGGGGGCCGGGCGCCCAGCACCTCGCCCTGGCCACCAACGACATCCTGCACACGGTCGACCTCCTGAGGGAGGAGGGCGTCGAGTTCCTCGACACCCCGGACTCCTACTACGAGGACCCGGAGCTGCGGGCCCGCATCGGCGAGGTACGCGTCCCGGTCGAGGAGCTGCAGAAGCGCGGCATCCTCGTGGACCGCGACGAGGACGGCTACCTCCTGCAGATCTTCACCAAGCCGATCGGCGACCGTCCCACGGTCTTCTTCGAGTTCATCGAGCGGCACGGCTCCCTCGGCTTCGGCAAGGGCAACTTCAAGGCGCTGTTCGAGGCGCTGGAGCGTGAGCAGGACCGGCGCGGCAACCTCTAGCGATCCGGGTCGTCACGCCCGAGGGCGTGACGGCCGCCCGGCCGCGGTGCGCCGATCACCACCAGACCCTCTACCGAAGCAGGAACAGGATATGAAGCATCTGCTCGCCCGGTTCGAGAACCGGGCACCGGAGATCGTTTTCGAGTGGCAAGATCCCGAGACCCCGGCCAGGGGATGGGTGGTGATCAACTCGCTCAGGGGAGGCGCCGCGGGCGGCGGAACCCGCATGCGCCCCGGGCTCGACCGCGACGAGGTCGTGTCGCTGGCCAAGACGATGGAGATCAAGTTCACCGTCTCCGGGCCCCGGATCGGCGGGGCCAAGTCCGGCATCGACTTCGACCCGCGCGACCCCCGTAAGAACGACGTGCTGCGCCGCTGGTACAAGGCGGTCACCCCGCTGCTGAAGACGTACTACGGCACCGGCGGCGACCTCAACGTGGACGAGGTGCGCGAGGTCGTGCCCATCACGGAGAGCCACGGCCTGTGGCACCCGCAGGAGGGCGTGGTCCGGGGCCACTACGACGCCACCGACCGGGAGCTCGTGCGGCGGGTCGGACGGCTCCGCCTCGGCGTGGGCAAGGTCGTGGAGGACGCCCACTACACCCCCGCCCCCGCCGGGCGCTCCGGCGGCTACGCGATCGCCGACCTCATCACCGGGTGGGGCGTGGCCGAGTCGGTGCGGCACTACTACGCCGTCTACGGCGGCGACATCGCGGGCAAGCGCGTCATCGTCCAGGGCTGGGGCAACGTCGGCGCCGCGGCCGCCTACTACGCGGCCCAGGCCGGCGCGCGGGTGGTCGGCGTGATCGACCGCAACGGCGGGATCCTCAACCCCGCCGGGTACGGCCTCGACGAGGTGCGCGAGCTGTTCCTCGCCAAGGACGGCAACACCCTGAGCGCCCCCGGCATGATGCCGCACGAGGCGATCGACGCCGCCGTCTGGGACGCCGGCGCGGAGGTCTTCCTGCCCTGCGCGGCGTCCCGGCTCGTCACCCGCGAGCAGGTGGACCGCATGGCGGCGCGCGGCCTGGAGGTGATCGCGTGCGGCGCCAACGTGCCGTTCGCCGACACCGAGATCTTCTACGGCCCGACGTACGAGCACGCCGACAAGAGCGTCGCGGTCGTGCCCGACTTCATCGCCAACAGCGGCATGGCCCGCACCTTCGCCCTCCTGATGCGGGAGGGTGTGGACGTCTCCGACGAGGCGATCTTCTCCGACGTGTCGGCCACCATCGAGTCGGCGATCAGGAAGTGCCACGAGCGCTCGCCGGAGCCCACCGGGGTGGCGAGCACCGCGTTCGAGATCGCCCTCGAACAGCTCACCTGACCCTCCCCACACGTACGCGCGGGAGCGCGGTGGCGATCGCCACCGCGCTCCCGTCTTTTGCAAGTTCGGCTACCTGCGGTCCAAGCTGCTGACCTTCCGGCTGGACGGTCGCCGAGGGCGGCCCCAGGGGGCCCGTGAGGCGACGTCCGCCTGACTCGATCATGACGATGCTGTCAGGTGGAAGGTAAAAAATTATCTGTCCTATTTATTGCTGTATGTCGGATTAGGTAGCTTTAGGGCGATGTCGCGGTAGGTGACGCCAACGTCGTCGTTACCGTGCCGCGACCTCATACCAGGACCGCGCGTGACCGGTGGGACCCCCACCGGGACGGCGCGCGGCCGCCGAGTCCGCCACGCGCGGAGCCGGGGACCCACTCCCGGGGTGAATCGACACGCCGAGCGGCGTGCCGTAGGGCACCTCCCAGCCCGAACCCGTCAGCTAACCCGGTAGGCGGTGTGGAAGGAAGGAGGACCCTTCATGCCCGAGCATCGGTCTACCCCTCGTCCGAAGCCCCCAGGCCGGACCTGTCACGGCACGCGCGGCGCCCTCGCCTGACGCGCTGCCGGTAGGCGCCGCCTGACGGCCCCGAGGACCCCCATCCTCGCGCCCGGTCTTCAGGCTCGCCTCGTCGACCTCGCCTTTCCGCGCCGCTCTCGCACTTTCACCCCCCGGGCTCCCGCCTGCCCGAACCCCGGACGCTCTTACCGTTCCGGCGGGTCGCGCAGGCAGTCGGCGGTCATCGGCTCACGGTGACCCGGACCCCGCCACGGGTCGCGAAGAGCGGGCGCGACGGCACCCGTGTGCCCCCGCACACCACCGATCCCACTCCCCAGGCAGTTCCCTCGATTGCCCCCCGTAGGAGAAACCTGATGTCTCTTCGTCGTAACCTTCGCATCGCGTCCGCCGCCGGACTGCTGGCCGCCGTCTCCACGTCGGCCGCCCTGGTCCTGTCCGGCCCGGCGCACGCCACACCGGACCGTCCCGTCCCCGCCGCGGCCGAGGAGAAGGCCGCCGTCGCCCCGTTCATCTACGGAGAGGACATCTCCAACCACGAGCCCGACCACGACTGGAGCGCCAGCCCCGCGCAGTTCGGCATCGTCAAGGCCACCGAGGGCCTGACCTTCCGCGACGGCACCTTCGCCCGGAACTGGCGGCAGATCGGCGAGAAGGGCATCGTGCGCGGCGCCTACCACTTCGCGCACCCCAGCAACGACCCGATCGCCGAGGCGAAGCACTTCCTCTCCGTGGTGAACGCGCAGCCCGGCAAGCAGGGCGACCTGCTCGTGCTCGACCTGGAGGCGACCGACGGCATGTCCGTCGCGCACGTCAACAAATGGGCCAAGACCTGGCTCGCGTACGTGAAGGCGAAGACGGGCGCCACGCCGCTGATCTACAGCGGGTGGAACTTCGCCGACACCTACGGCCGTGGCCTGGCCGAGTACCCGCTCTGGGTCGCCCACTACAGCAAGGCGAAGGGCACCGTGACCCCGCCCGCCGACTGGAAGAGCTGGGCCATCCACCAGTACACCGAGGACCCCATCGACGAGAACGTCTCGGCGCTGAGCGTCGACCAGCTGCGCGCCCTGGGCCGCCCCGCCGCCAAGGCGTAGGGGGTCGTCGCAACACTGTGATCAGTTACCGGCGGTGAGAAACATAGCGAGACGCTCGGCTGGGGGTATCCCAGCCGAGCGTCTCTTGTCTGGCGCCGCCCGGGAGCGCCCCGAGCATGCGGTAACGGAAGGTGTTGCCTGCGAGCGGGAGAGGGTTGACCCGGCCGGGCGTTCCAGCCGAAGCGCGCGGACCCCGTGCCAAGATCCACGCGCCTGCGGCCTAGGCTGTCGATCATGAGCTTTTCTCTCAGTGATTTCGCCAGGAAGATCCTCAACGCCCCCAACATCGGCATCCTCGCCACTCTCAATCCCGATGGCAGCCCTCAGACCTCGGCTGTCTGGGTCGGCATCGACGGTGAGGACGTGGTCATCTCGTCCCAGGCCGGCAGGCGCAAGGTCCTGAACCTGCAGCGCGATCCGCGCGCCAGTCTCAGCGTGGTCGACCGTTCGGATCCCGAGAGATACGTCGAGGTCCGCGGGGTGGCGGCGGTCACCGAGGATGAGGGAAGGCGGCTGGCGGTGGAGCTGGCTGAGAAGTACGAGGGCCCCGGCGCTGGAGAAGAGTATCTGCGGCTGCCCCCGGAAGACGTACGCGTGGCGATCCGGATCACGCCGAAACGCGTGGTGGGCAACGCGGCGTGACGGAGTCGGGTAGAAGAGCGGAGGAAGACGACGCCCCCGCCCTTCCCCCGCCTCCCTGGGTCGTGTCTGACAAATCAAGCCCTGCTGCGCGCGGCCCAGACGGCGCCTCGCTGCGTTGACGCCCCACCCCACCCACGAAAAGTCCTCGCAGGCTCGGACTTTCCGCGGGGCCCGGGATTGTCGGCCGTAGGCTCCGCTACGGCCTCCTCCTCCGCCCTGCGATGCATCCGTCTGGGATCGCGCTCGCTACGGGCAGCATTTGTCAGACACTCCTTAGTGCCCTGGGTGCGTGGGGAGGGCGAGGTTCACCTGGCTCTCGGTGCCGGGTTCGACGATCACGAACTGCCCCATCATCCCGGAGTCCTCGTGGCCCGACGGGGTGCTGCGCCGCTGTGCGGACCGGGCCGAAGGCACCGGCGTTCGCGTGTCATGGGAGCGCGCGCGGTACCCCCTTGTCGTGGGGCGGCCCATGGGATAGAAATGCGCTCACCCTGAGTAGGAAAGTTTCCGACCTACTCGGCACCGGGACGGAGGGTGAGCGTGGGCGGCGACTACCTCGCGGGGCCGCAGGGCCTGCTCCGGTCGATCAACGCGCGCGCCGTCTTCGACGTCATCGAGCGCGAGGGGCCGCTGGGCCGACCCGAGATCACCAGGGCGACCGGCCTGTCCAAGACCACCGTCGCCCAGGCGCTGCGCGAGCTCATCGCGCGCGAGGTCGTCGACGAGGCGGGCACCGACACCGCGCGCAGGGGACCCGCCGCGACGCTCTACCGGATCGCCCCCCGCTGCGCGTTCGGCCTCGGCGTCGACATCGGGCACCTGCGGGTCCGCGTCGCGGTCGTGGACGCAACCGGAGAGGTCCTCGCCCGCGCCGAGGCCCCCGCGCCGCGCCGGGACGCCGCCGCCCTGGCGGACACGGTGACCGCCCTCGCGTCCGAGTGCGCCGGACGGGCCGGCATCGGCGTGGCCGCCGTGGGCCAGGCCGTCATCGGAGTCCCCGCCATCGTCGGCCGCGACGGCCGCACCATCCGACGGGCGTACGGCCTGCCGCAGGGCGGCAAGGGGCTGGTCGAGGCGATCGAGCGCGACCTGCCCATGCCGCTGCTCCTGGAGAACGACGTCAACCTGGCCGCCGTCGCCGAGCAGCGGTTCGGCGCGTGCGCGGACGTCGGCGACTTCGTCCTGCTCGGCGTCGGCGTCGGCCTCGGCGCCGGGATCGTGCTCGGGGGCCGGTTGCACCGGGGGTTCGCCGGAGGAGCGGGCGAGGTCGGCTTCCTGCCCCACCCCGCGACCGAGCTCGGCACCGAGGTGCTCGGCGCCCGGCGCATCGCCGAGCAGGCCAGGGCGGCCGGCATCGCGGGCCGGCCGTCCCCCCGCGAGCTCTTCGAGCGCGCCAGGGGCGGCGACGAGAAGGCGCTCGCGGTCGTGGACGCCACCGCCCGCCGGATCGCCCATGTCGCGGCATCCATCGCCCTGGTGATCGAGCCGGAGTTGTTCGTGCTCGGCGGGGCGGTCGGCGCCAACGCCGACCTGCTGCTCGGCCGGGTCCGCCACCACCTCGCCAAGGACGCCGCTCCGCTGCCGATCAGGGTCATCGCGAGCGGTGTGCCCGACGACGCCGTCCTGCGCGGCGCGGCCTGGCTCGCCCGCCATCACGCCAGGGAACGCGCCTTCGCCGCCGCCACGGGCGCGCCCCCGCAGGACGCCGGCCCCGGAGGCCGGCCGAACGACACCGACTCCGCCGGGTGACCGCGCGGCTCCAGGAAAGCGGCTCCAGGAAAGGGGACACCACGTGAACCTCGCACGACGGCTCGGCGCCCGGGAGGACGACCGGCTGTTGATCGTCAACGCCGACGACTACGGCATGTGCCGGGCGGCCAACACCGGCATCACCTCGCTGCTCGCCGCCCGCGCCATCAGCTCGGCGACCGTCATGACCCCGTGCCCGTGGGCCCCCGAAGCGATCCGTACCGCCGTCGCCGGCGGCTACGACGTGGGCGTCCACCTGACCTTCACCAGCGAGTGGGAGGGCTACCGGTGGGGGCCGGTGACCCGTGACCGCGGGGTGTCCTCGCTGGTGGACGAGGCCGGCTACTTCCCGGCCGACTGCCGGGCGGTCGAGGAGCGGGCCGACCCGGACGAGGTCCACGCCGAGATCACCGCCCAGATCCGCAGGGCCGTGACCCTCGGCCTGGACCCCTCGCACGCCGACAACCACATGGGCAGCCTGTACGGCCTGGTGACCGGCCGGGACTTCCTGGACGTCGTGTTCAAGGCGTGCGCCGAGCACGGCCTGCCGTTCCGGCTGCCCAGGACCCTGGACGGCATGGGCCTGCCCGAGGAGCTGGAGCCGATCGCGGCGGCGCGGGCGGAGGCGGCGGACGCGGCTGGGGTGGTGATCCTCGACCGGCTCTGGACGCTGCCGTTCGAGCTGGCCGAGGGTGAGACGTACGAGAGCGTCAGGAACGACATGATCGGGCTGATCCGGGCGCTGCGACCCGGCGTGACGGAGCTCTACATCCACCCGTTCGAGGAGACCGGCGAGCTGCGGCAGATCATGCCGCACCACGCGAAGCGCGCCATGGAGCTGCGGCTCTTCACCGATCCGGAGGTCCGCCGGGCGGTCGACGAGGAGGGCGTCCGGCTGATCGGCTGGTCCGACCTGCGCGCCCTGCAGAGGTCGCGATGACCGGCCGCGGCCGGATGCTCGCCTACGGGTCGGGCAACCTGTCGGTCAACCTGCTGGCGCAGGCGTTCGCGACCTTCGCCACCTTCTACTACGTGGACCACCTCGGCGTCGATCCGGCGCTGATCGGCGTCGCCATGGTCATCCACGGCATCGTGAACGCGCTGCTCAACCCTTTGGTGGGGCACGTCTCGGACCGGACGCGCACCCGCTGGGGGAGGCGGGTGCCGTACATCGCGATCGGGATGGCGCCGCTGGCGGCGGCGTTCACCATGATCTGGATCCCGCTCGTGGACGGCGGAACCGCCCGCTTCTGGTACTTCCTGATCGCGGTCCTCGTCTACGACGTGCTGTTCGTCGTCGTGGTGCTGAACTACGTGGCGCTGTTCCCCGAGATGTTCACCACCATCGCCGAGCGGGCCGCCGCCGCGTCCTGGCGGCAGATGTTCGCCATCGTCGGCATGATCGTCGGCGTCGCCGCCGCGCCCGTGCTGTACGGGCTCATCGGATGGCCCGCGATGGGCATGGTCTTCGGCGTCGTCGCGCTGGCCTTCTTCGCGTTGTCGCTGCGCGGGTCGGTCGAGCGGGTCCGGGCCGAACGCGAGAGCTTCGGGTTCCTGACCGCGGTCCGCTACACGCTCGCCAACCGGGCGTTCGTCACATACGTCCTGGGCAGCTTCCTGCTGCAACTGACCTTCGCCCTGCTGCAGGCGGGCATCCCGTTCTTCACCAAGTACGCCCTGGGCGAGCCCGACTCCGCCAACACCGTCATCCTGGGCGCGGTGTTCGTCACCGCGATCCCGCTCGTCTACGTCTGGAGCCGGGTCACCACCCGGATCGGCCCGCGCCGCGCCGTCCTCGCCGCGATCATCGTGTACGGCGCGGCCCTCGTGCCGTTCCTCTTCGTCGGCGGTCTCGCCCTCGCGGCCGTCGCCGGGGCCGCGGTCGGCGTGGGGATCGCGGGCATGCTGGTCCTCCTGGAGATCCTGCTCGCCGAGGTGATCGACGACGACGAGCGCAGGACGGGCGCCCGCCGCGAGGGGATGTATTTCGGGATGAACGGGTTCATCGTCCGCTGGGCGGTGTCGCTCCAGGCGGTGATCATCAGTGTGGTGCTGTCCCGGTCCGGTTACCAGGCGGGGGCGGCCGTGCAGCCCGGCTCCGTCGTGACCGGCGTCCGGCTGATGCTGGGCGGGGTTCCCCTGATCGTGCTGGCGGTGGCGTTCGGCTGCTTCCTGCTTTACCCGCTGCGGGCGGGCGTCCGCCCGGCCGGCGAGAGCGACCCGGTCCCGATCCCCGGCCGACCCGCTCCTTGAGGACCGTCATCACGGGGCGAGGCGGCGGCCGGGCTCAGATCGTGACGAGCATCTTGCCGATGTTCTCGCCCCTCAGCATGCCGAGGAACGCGTCCGGGGCGTTGCGCAGGCCGTTCACGACCGTCTGACGCTCGCGCAGCCGGCCGTCGCGCAGCCAGCCGCCGACCTCGTGCAGCAGGTCGGGCATGCGCCGGGCGCTGTCCCCGACGATGAAACCCCGCAACGCCAGCCGCTTGGTGACGATCTTGAACATGTTGTGCGGCCCCGGCGGCGGATCCGGGACGTTGTACTGCGCCACCGCGCCGCAGCAGGCGACCCGGCCGTGCTCGTTCAGCAGGTCGATGGCGGCCTCCAGATGGTCGCCGCCGACGTTGTCGAAGTAGACGTCCACGCCGTCCGGCGCGGCCGCGCGGAGCTGCTCCACGACCGGGCCGTCCTTGTAGTTGAAGGCGGCGTCGAACCCCAGCTCCTCGTTCAGGTAGCGGACCTTCTCCGCCGACCCGGCGCTGCCGATGACGCGGGGGGAGCCGCGCAACCTGGCCATCTGCCCCACCAGCGAACCGACCGCCCCGGCCGCCGCGGACACGAAGACGATGTCGCGCGGGGTGAAGCCCGCGACGTCGAACAGGCCGACGTACGCGGTGAGGCCGACCATCCCCAGCACGCCCAGGTACGAGCCCAGCGGCGCGACGTCCGGATCGACCACGCGGGCCGACTTGGCGTCCAGCAGCGCGTACTCGCGCCAGCCCAGGGGGTGGACCACCTTCTGCCCGACCTGGAACCGGCCGGAGGCGTCCGCGACCACCTCGCCCACGGCGCCGCCCTCCAGCGGTTTGCCGACCTCGAAGGACGGGACGTAGGACGGGCCGGCGTTCATCCGGCCGCGCATGTACGGATCGACGCTCATGATCTCGTTGTGGACCAGGAGCTGCCCGGGGCCGGGAGGCTCTACCGGGGCCTCGGCGATGTCGAAGTTCTCCGGGATGGGCCATCCCCGGGGCCGGGACGCGAGCCGCACCTCGAGGCCCCGCTCGGGCAACGGCCGGTGTGGCTGGTTCACGTTGATCGTCCATCCGTGCTCGGGGCGCTTCCCTGCTCAGGGCGCTTTCCTGCTCCTCTTCCTCCGGCCCGCCGGTGCAAACGTCACGGCCGCGAAACCGCCCGTGTCCGCCCGTGTCCGCCCGTGCCCGCCCGTGCCCGCCTGAACGGGGACGACGCGCCGAGCGGCCTTGCTTTGCGCCTCCGTTCTCTTCTATGCTCCGCGATTTAGTAGGACGTCCTAATAAATTGGCGCTCGGTAGGAGTGTGGTCCATGCATGTGCCGGTTCATCCCACGAGGTTCGTGACGGCGGCGGCCCTGTTCGACGGACATGACGCGGCGATCAACATCATGCGGAGGATCCTGCAGTCACAGGGCGCCGAGGTGATCCACCTCGGGCACAACCGGTCGGTCGAGGAGGTCGTCACCGCGGCCATCCAGGAGGACGTCCAGGGTGTGGCGATCAGCTCCTACCAGGGCGGCCACGTGGAGTACTTCACGTACCTCGTGGACCTGCTGCGTGAGCGCGGCGCCGGCCACATCAAGGTGTACGGCGGGGGCGGCGGCGTGATCGTGCGGGAGGAGATCGAGCTGCTGCACGCGCGCGGCGTGGCCGGCATCTTCTCGCCCCAGGACGGCCAGCGGCTGGGCCTGGCAGGCATGATCAACAAACTTGTCGAGACGTGCGACGTCGATCTCGCCGCGGGCGACGCGCCCGACATCGCCAAGGTGGTGGCCGGCGACCACGGGGCGCTCGCGCGCGCGGTTACCTTCGTCGAGGCGGGCCGGGCCGGCGCGGAGTGGCTCGGTGAGCTGCGCGCCGCCGCGTCCACCCGGGAGATCCCCGTGCTCGGCATCACCGGGACCGGTGGCTCGGGCAAGTCCTCGCTCACGGACGAGCTGCTCCGCCGGATCAGGATCGACTACGAGGACAAGCTGCGGGTCGCGGTGATCGCCGTCGACCCGACCCGCCGGCGCGGCGGGGGAGCGCTGCTGGGCGACCGCATCCGGATGAACAGCCTGACCGGGGGCTCGGTCTACTTCCGCTCCCTGGCCACCCGGGGGGCGCAGGAGCTGCCCCCGCACCTGGGGGACGTCATCGCCGCCTGCCGGGCGGCCGGGCACGACCTGGTGATCGTGGAGACCCCCGGCATCGGCCAGGGTGACGCCGCCATCGTGCCGTTCTCGGATGTTTCGCTGTACGTGATGACGCCGGAGTTCGGCGCCGCCTCGCAGCTCGAGAAGATCGACATGCTCGACTTCGCCGACGTGGTGGCGATCAACAAGTACGAGCGGCGCGGCGCGGAGGACGCGCTGCGCGATGTGCGCCGCCAGATGGTGCGCAACCGCGAGGCGTTCGGTGTCCCCCCGGAGCAGATGCCGGTCTTCGGCACGATCGCCTCCCGCTTCAACGACGAGGGGGTGACCGCGCTCTACCAGCGGCTGCGCGCCCTGCTCGGCGAGAAGGGGCTGCCCGCCTCGCCCGGGCTGGTCCCCGAGGTGCGGGGCAGCGCCTCCGAGGTGACCTCCGCGATCGTCTCGCCGTCTCGCGTCCGCTACCTGGCCGAGATCGCCGAGCACGTCCGCGGCTATCACGCCCGCACCGCCGCCCAGGCGGACGCCGTACGCCGCCACCAGGCGCTGCTCACCGCGCGCGAGGCGGTCGCGGCCGACGGGGCGGCGACCGCCGACCTTGACCGGATCGCCGAGCGCGCCGCGGGCGCGGTCGACGCCGACAGCCGCGGGCTCCTCGACGGATGGGCCGCCACGCGGGAGGCGTACGAGGCCGACGAGCTGGTGGTCCGGGTCCGCGACCGCGAGCTGCGCACGCCGCTGTGGCGCGAGACGCTGTCGGGCAGCCGCGTCCGGAGGGTGGCCCTGCCCCGGTACAGCGACCGCGGCGACCTGCTGAGCTTCCTGCGCTCGGAGAACCTGCCGGGCAGCTTCCCGTTCACCGCGGGGGTCTTCCCGTTCAAGCGGGACGACGAGGAGCCGACCCGGATGTTCGCCGGCGAGGGCGACGCGTTCCGCACCAACCGGCGATTCAAGCTGCTGTCCGAGGGCCAGCCCGCGACGCGGCTGTCCACCGCGTTCGACTCGGTCACCCTGTACGGCAACGACCCCGACCTGCGTCCCGACATCTACGGAAAGGTCGGCACCTCCGGGGTGTCGATCGCCACACTGGACGACATGAAGGCGCTCTACGACGGGTTCGACCTGTCCGCGCCGAACACCTCGGTCTCCATGACCATCAACGGCCCGGCCCCCACCATCCTCGCGTTCTTCCTCAACGCCGCCGCCGACCAGGCGCTCGACCGGTTCGCGGGCGAGCACGGGCGGGCGCCCTCGGCGGAGGAGGCGGCCGACCTGCGGGCCCGCACGCTGGCCACCGTACGCGGGACCGTGCAGGCCGACATCCTGAAGGAGGACCAGGGGCAGAACACCTGCATCTTCTCCACCGAGTTCAGCCTGCGCATGATGGCCGACATCCAGGAGTGGTTCATCGCCAACAAGGTGCGGAACTTCTACTCGGTGTCGATCTCCGGTTACCACATCGCCGAGGCCGGGGCCAACCCCATCACCCAGCTCGCGTTCACCCTCGCCAACGGCTTCACCTACGTCGAGGCGTACCTGGCGCGCGGCATGAATGTGGACGACTTCGCCCCCAACCTGTCGTTCTTCTTCTCCAACGGCATGGACCCCGAGTACGCGGTGCTCGGCCGGGTCGCCCGCCGGATCTGGGCGGTCGCGATGCGCGATCGGTACGGCGCGGGCGAGCGGGCGCAGAAGCTCAAGTACCACATCCAGACCTCGGGCCGTTCCCTCCACGCCCAGGAGATGGACTTCAACGACATCCGCACCACCCTGCAGGCGTTGATCGCGATCTACGACAACTGCAACAGCCTGCACACCAACGCCTACGACGAGGCCGTCACCACCCCGTCGGCGGAGTCCGTACGGCGGGCCATGGCGATCCAGCTGATCATCAACCGCGAGTGGGGCATGGCCGTCAACGAGAACCCGCTGCAGGGCGCGTTCATCGTCGAGGAGCTCACCGACCTGGTCGAGGAGGCGGTGCTGCGGGAGTTCGAGCGCATCTCCGACCGCGGCGGCGTCCTCGGCGCGATGGAGACCGGCTACCAGCGCGGCAAGATCCAGGACGAGTCGATGCTGTACGAGACCCGCAAGCACGACGGCTCGCTCCCGATCATCGGCGTGAACACATTCCGGAACCCGAACGCCGCCGTCGACGACCACCGGGAGCTGGAGCTGGCCCGCGGCACCGAGGAGGAGAAGCAGGCCCAGCTCACCCGGCTGCGCGCCTTCCACGAGGCGCACGCCGAGGAGGCCCCGGCCGCGCTCGCCCGGCTGCGGGAGGCGGCGATGTCCCGGGAGAACGCCTTCGACGCCCTCATGGACGCCGCCCGCGTCTGCTCGCTCGGGCAGATCACCGAGGCTCTCTTCGAGATCGGAGGCCAGTACCGCCGCAACGTGTGACCCCGTCCCCGCCGTCCGCGAGGTCCTCCCTCCGCCGGTACGCGACGCACCGCCGGTGAGCGGTGCGTCGCGGGAACCGGCGGGGCGGTGGGCCGCGTCGAACCGATCAACGATCATGGTCGGAAAAAGGGGCGAGGATGGCGCGGGGGATGGCGTCCGGCGCGGCGGCGGCGCTGCTGCTGGCCGGGCTCGCGGGCTGCGGTGGCGCGGGACTGGACGGCGCGCAGACGGTCGTCGCAGTAGCCGCCGAAACGGGGGCGGCCGGCGAGATCGTGATGTGCCATTTCCAGGAGGTGTCGCTGCGGGTCCTGGGGGAGGGGCGGCCGGCCACCGAACTCGGCCCGGACGGCCGCGCCGCGCTGAAGGGAACGGAGGTGCGCCGGATCGACGACCTGGACACGTGGACGATCGTGGAGGAGAGCGCCACCCGGCTGGCACTCATCCGGGAGCTCACCCGCCCCCAGGACCAGGGCGGCGGCATGGTCTTCACGCACGAGTTCCTGGACGTCGAGCGGTTCGGCGAGCCGGACGCGGACGGCCGCCCGGGCTGGCACCTGCGGGCCTCGAGCCACTGCGACCTGCGCCGTGACCTCGGCGAGCTGGGAGTGGCCGACGTGACGCTCGACCCCGCGGCGCCGCCGCCCGGCCCGGACTCCCGGCGGATATCCGTACTCGTGCACGAGCGCGAGTGCGCGAGCGGGCGGCGGGCGGACGGCCGGATCCGCCTCCTCGGGGTGGAGCCGACCGCGGAGGAGGTGCGGGTGGTCCTCGGCGTACGGCGGGTGGACGCCGGAGGCGGGGTGGTGACCTGCCAGGGGAACCCGGCCACGCCGTTCACCGTCGAGCTGGACGAGCCGCTCGGCGAGCGGGTTCTCACCGACGCGTCGGTCTACCCGCCCCGGCCGATCTCGAGTCCGACCGCCGCCGGACGGCCATGAGGCCGCTCAGCGTCCCGGGTCGATGGCGTCCCGCTTGCCGTTGAGGTGCTCGGTGCCGGGGACGCGCGGATAACGCAGGTCGAAGACGGGACGCTCGGACCTGATGAGCGGGAGAGAGATGAAGTTGTGCCGCGGCGGCGGGCACGACGTGGCCCACTCCAGGCTGTTGCCGAACCCCCACGGGTCGTCCACCTCCACCCGCCTGCCGTGCCGGGACGTCCGCCAGACGTTGTAGAGGAACGGCAGCGTCGACATGCCGAGGAGGAAGGCGCCCGCGCTGGAGACGCTGTTCAGGACGGTGAAGCCGTCGACGGGGGAGTAGTCGGCGTAGCGGCGGGGGAAGCCGATCACGCCGAGCCAGTGCTGGACGAGGAACGTCATGTGGAAGCCGACGAACAGCGTCCAGAAGTGGATCTTCCCGAGGAGCTCGTCGAGCATCTTGCCGGTGATCTTGGGCCACCAGAAGTAGAAGCCGGCGAACATCGCGAAGACCACGGTCCCGAAGACCGTGTAGTGGAAGTGGGCGACCACGAAGTAGGTGTCGGTGACGTGGAAGTCCAGCGGCGGGGAGGCGAGGATGACGCCGGTCAGGCCGCCCAGGAGGAACGTCGCCAGGAAGCCGACCGAGAACAGCATGGGGGTCTCGAAGGTCAGGTGGCCGCGCCACATCGTGCCGGTCCAGTTGAAGAACTTGATGCCGGTTGGGATCGCGATCAGGAAGCTCATCAGCGAGAAGAACGGCAGCAGCACCTGGCCGGTGGCGAACATGTGGTGGGCCCACACGGTCATGGACAGACCCATGATCGAGATCGTCGCGCCGATCATGCCGACGTAGCCGAAGAGCGGCTTGCGGCTGAACACCGGGATGATCTCGGTGACGATCCCGAAGAACGGCAGCGCGATCACGTACACCTCGGGATGGCCGAAGAACCAGAACAGGTGCTGCCACAGGATCGGCCCGCCCGAGTCCGGACGGAAGACGTGGCTGCCCGTCTTGCGATCGATCTCCAGCACGAGGAGGGCCGCCGCGAGCACCGGGAACGCCAGGAGCACCATGAGCGAGGTGAGCAGGACGTTCCACGTGAAGATCGGCATCCGGAACAGGGTCATGCCGGGCGCGCGCAGCCCGATGATCGTGGTGACGAAGTTGACCGATCCGAGGATCGTGCCCAGCCCGGACAGCGCCAGGCCCATGATCCACAGGTCGGCGCCGGTGGACGGGCTGTACTGCGCGAGGGACAGCGGGGCGTACCCGGTCCAGCCGTACGCGGCGGCGCCCTGGGCGGTTCCGAAGCCGGCCAGCACGATGAGCCCGCCGAAGAGAAAGAGCCAGTAGCTGATCGCGTTGAGACGGGGGAACGCCACGTCGTGGGCGCCGATCTGGAGCGGCATGACCGCGTTGGCGAAGCCGGCGAACAACGGCGTGGCGAACAGCAGCAGCATGACCGTGCCGTGGATGGTGAACAGCTCGTTGTAGACCTGGTTGTTCACGAACTGCAGCCCCGGCATGGCCAGCTCCGCCCGGATGATCATGGCCATGAGCCCGGCGATGAGAAAGAACGCGAACGACGTGACGAAGTAGAGGTTGCCGATCACCTTGTGGTCGGTCGTGGTGAGCCAGGGGACGACGCGGGCACCCAGCCGCGTCGATGCCGCGGGCGGTGGGCGGGTCGCGCGTGTGGTCATGACATCTCCTGTCCCCCGAGAGGAGCCTTCCAGGCGTCATGTACCCCTGCGTCAGTCGTCCTGCCCCCGCCTCACGGGCATCAGCGGTTCTCGTCCTGCCGCCCGGCGTCGCTCTTGGCCAGGAACGGAGACCGGCCGAGGATGACGATCCCCACGACGAGCGCGACCAGGCCGGCGACCGTCCCCGCCAGCGCGTAGACGTCGACCCGTAGCTACCGCGATCCAGGTCAGCGAGGTGGGGTGCGGCACCCTGCCGCCCCGGGGTTGCGCGGACGCGAGGAAGACCGCCACCCCGCCGCTGACCAGCACCGCCCCCAGCCACTCCCCGCGTCCGAGGCGCTCCTGATAGACCAGGGCGGAGACCGCGAGCGCGAAGATGAGGTTGGTCGCGAGCAGCGGTTCGATCTGGGCCACGCCGGCCCGCCGCCATGAGACCGAGCAGCACCGTGAGGATCATGTCGCGTGAGCCGGGTAGGCCCGGCCCCGTCGCTGACGGGCGAGCACGGAACGGTAGACGTCCACCACGCGGTGGACGAGCGTGTCCCAGGTCAGCTCCGCGGCCTGACGCCGGGCCCGGGAGGCGAGCGCCGCCGCAAGCGCCGGGTGCGCCGTCAGCTCGCGCAGCGCCCCGGCGATCTCGTACGGCGAGCCCGGCGGGACGAGCAGGCCGCTCTCCCGGTGCCGGACGAGCTCGGGGACGCCTCCCGTCGCGCTCGCCACGACCGGCACCCCGGAGTACATCGCCTCGACCAGCACCGAGCCCAGCTCCTCGTAGCGGGACGGGAGCACCAGGACGTCCACGTCCCGGAGCACGGCCGGGATTCGCTCGTGCGGGAGGAACCCGAGGAAGAGGGTCCGCCGCTCGACGCCGAGCCGCGCGGCCAGGCGGCGCAGCCGCGCCCGCTCCGGCCCGTCGCCCACCAGGACCAGGTGCCCGGGCGCGGTGGCGGAGAACAGCGCGAAGCCGCGCAGCAAGGTGTCGACGCCCTTCTGCGGGTGCAGCCGTCCCACGTACGCGATGCGCGGCCGGGGCAGTCCGGCGGGCAGGCCGGGGCCGAGATCGGCCGGGTCGGCCCGGAACTCCCCGCCGACCCCGGACGGGATGACGTGGACGTCCGGGTGCGCCAGCTCGCGCCGGAGCCGGTCCGTCAGCGCGATGACCGCGGCCGCCCGGTCCACGCCGTACCCCTCCAGCGCGCCGCCCAAGGTCTTCAGGAGGAGCGAGCGCGGGCCGGTCACCCGGAGGGTGTGGCGCAGGCTGCAGTGGACGGTCAGCACGATCGGCGCTCCGCTCAGCCGGGCGGCCCGCAGCGCGAGCGGCACGATGGCGAGGTCCTCCCCGAGGTGGGCGTGGATCACGTCGGCGCCGGGCGCGAGGCCGGGCAGCCGCCACCACGCGTACAGGCTGTAGCACTGGCGGAAGACGCCGATCGGGAGGCCGAGCCGGATCACCCGGCCGTGCCGTCCGAGCGGCGCGACGGCCGGGGCGGTCGGCGGCCGGCTGGTGATGACGGTCTGCGCGATCCCGAGGGCGTCCAGCGCGCGGCTGAGGTGCCCGGTGTGGTTCTGCATCCCGCCGATCGGGTCGAAGGCCGCCGCCGACTCGGCGGCCAGGGCCGAGGCCGGCGGCTCGAAGACGGAGCACAGCCGTAGGACGCGCATGTTCACCTCGCCGGAGCCGCGGGCCCGACACGCCTCGCGGCGCGAGACGGCGGACGGCGCGCCGCCCGGAGACGACGCCGGTCGGCTGCCCGGGCAACTCCACACATCTACCCGCCCGACCGCACCTCATGTGCCCGCCCACCGCGCCTCGCCGGTCCGCCGCGGGCCCGGCTTGCCCGACGCCCGCGCCCGCACCGCGCCCCCGCAGTGACACGCCGGTAGGCTCCCGCCCATGCGGACCCCCACGGACGGACAGATTCGCGCGCTCCACGCGAAGCACGCGCCCACGCGGGACGCCTTCGAGCTCGTGTACACCCACTGCGAGATCGTCTGGGGGATCGCGGAACAACTCCTCGCCCGCGACGGCCTCGCCGTCGACGCGGACCTGGTCCGGGCGGGCTGCCTCCTGCACGACATCGGCGTCTACCGGCTGTACGACGAGGACGGCGTCCTCGACCAGGCGGGCTACCTGCGCCACGGTGTCCTCGGTCACGATCTCCTCCGTGAGGAAGGCATCCCGGAGGAGATCTGCCGCTTCTGCTCCCGCCACACTGGGGTGGGCCTCACCAGCGACGACGTCCGCGAACAGGGGCTGCCGCTGCCGCCCGCCGACTACGTTCCGGAGACGGGCGAAGAGGAGCTCGTCATGTACGCGGACAAGTTCCACAGCAAGACGGACCCGCCGACCTTCGTCTCCGCCGCGTCGTACGCCACGCGAGTCCGCCGCTTCGGCGCGGCCAAGGCGACGATCTTCGCGTCGATGTGCGAGCGTTTCGGGCTTCCGGACCTCGCGCCGCTCGCCCGGGCGTACGGGCACGCGACGGTGTGACGCGTGCCGCAACGCGGGCGGTGTGGCGTCTCATGATGTGGTCAGGAAATGGTCACGGGTGGCCCGGCCGGGACGTACTTGGCTCCTGGTCGTAATCTGCCGACATGACAGAAAATCGGGCACTGACCCCCGGCGACGCCTTCGCGACGCTGCTGGCCGGCAACGAGCGGTTCATCACGGGACGCCCGCAGCACCCGAACCAGAACGCCGTCCGCCGCGCCGAGATCGCTCCCCTTCAGAGCCCGTTCGCCGTGCTCTTCGGCTGCTCCGACTCCCGCCTGGCCGCTGAGATCATCTTTGACCGCGGCCTCGGAGACCTGTTCGTCGTCCGCACCGCGGGGCACGTCATGGGGCCCGAGGTGCTCGGCAGCATCGAGTACGGCGTGAGCGTGCTGGGCTGCCCGCTGGTCGTCGTCCTCGGCCACGACTCCTGCGGCGCGGTCGCGGCCACCTGCGCCGCGCTTGAGGAAGGCCTCGCCCCCACCGGCTACGTACGCGACGTCGTCGAGCGGGTGACCCCGAGCGTGCTCGCCGCCCGCGCCGCCGGGCGCACCCAGCCCGACGAGATCGTGGACGAGCACATCCGCAACACTGTGGATCTCCTGGTCGACCGCTCGCGGGTGCTCGCCGACAGCCTCGCGGCGGGCCGGGTGGCCGTGGTCGGCCTGTCGTACCGGCTGGCCGAGGGCACCGCGCGGCTCGTCGCCGACCACGGTCTCGGCGTCCCCGTCCGCACGCCCGGCGTCGAGGAGGAGCCGGCCCGTCCCGCCTGACCGGGCGCCGGTCCGCCGCGACCTTTACGGCGGAGTGGGGGTTTTCTATGCGCTTCCTGACGTTTGCGAGGTGCTGGTGGTGAATCTTCCGTTGTGCGGCAAGGAGTTGTCCTAAGGGGCACGCCTGCCAAGCGAGGGGTGATCAGCGTGACCGCATGGCGTCGATGCTCCATCAGGACCCGCCTGACCGTGGCGGCGAGCGCCGTCATGGCGGCGATCTGCGCCATCGGCACGGTGCTCACCCTGCTGTCCGCGCGCGGGCGAGACCTGGAGTACCAGAAGGCCTCCCTGGTCGTCTGGGCCATGAGGGTCATCGAGCAGATGGTGATCCAGGGCCCCCTGACCGCCTTTCCCGACGGACCGGGCAGGGCGGCCCAGCTCTTCGACCCCAACAAGCGGCTGGTGGCCTTCTCCGGTGACATGGCGGGCAAGCCGCCGATGGCGGACTTCGGCTCCGACTCGACGACGTACCGGATCAAGGAACTGTGCGACCTGCCCGACGTCCCGGGCCAGTGCCGGATCGTCATCGACGCCCCGGTCCACCTCGCCGACGGGACCTGGCGGCTGTACGCCGCGGCCCCGTCGCCTCCGTGGTTCGGCAACCCGCTGCTGCTCGTCCTGCTGGTCGGCGGCTCGGCCCTGGTCGTCGCGGTCACCGCGCTCGGCACGTACCGAACGGTGGGCAAGACCCTCGAACCCGTCCAGGCCATCGGCGCCAAGCTCGACCAGATCACCGCCACCGATCTCGGGCATCGCGTCCCGCTCCCGAAGTACCAGGACGAGCTGGAAGATCTCACCCGGATCGCCAACCGGACCCTGGACCGGGCCCAGGCGGCGGTCGAGCAGCAGCTCAGGTTCGCCTCCGACGCCTCACACGACCTGCGCAGCCCGCTCACCGCCATGCGCGTACGGATCGAGGACGCGCTCGTGTGCCCGGAGGAGACCGACTGGCCCAGGACGGCCGCCGCGCTCCTGGACAGCGTGGAGCGTCTCCAGGAGCTGGTCACCGACCTGCTCCAGATTTCCCGCCTGGACGCGGGGGTGGGCGGACGGCACGAGCCCGTGGACCTCACCACGCTCGTGGCGTCCGAGCTGGACCACCGGCCGCGCCGGGTCCAGGTGGTCCGCGACCTCGCCTCCCAGGTGATGGTGAGCGGGGACCGGATCGGCCTGGGCCGGCTCCTGACCAACCTCCTGGACAATGCCGAACGCCACGCCGACGCCACGATCACCGTCACGGCCCGCGCGGAGCCGGGCACGGCGGTGCTGGAGGTGCGCGACGACGGCGAGGGGGTCCCGCCCGAGCAGCGGGACGCCGTCTTCCAGCGGTTCGTCCGCCTGGACGCCTCCCGGCGGAAGGATCCGGGCGGCACCGGACTCGGCCTGCCCATCGCGCGGCAGATCGCCGAGAACCACGGCGGCACCCTCACCATCGAGGACAGCCCGCGCGGCGCCCGGTTCGTGCTGCGCCTCCCGCGCCGCGTCCCTCAGCCGGAACCCGCGCTCGCCGGAGATGAGCACGGCGGCCGCGAACCCGCGGAGCGCTCCGCCGACCGGGGTGGCGGGCGCCCTCCGCGCTGAGCCGGGCTCCGTCCGCGCGAGTCCGAAGCGCGTAGCCGCGCGGGGCGACGCCGGGACGTCCGCGTACGTTCCGGTGATGTCGAGCGCGTGAATATCGGCATTGCCGATGGCACCGCCCCCTCTTCGCGAGCAGCCGCGAATGATCAATTTGAACAGGCGACGTGGACGATCGCCCCAAAGTGAACTTTCTACCGACTCGCCTGTCAATGGCGGCACAGCGCATAAAACGTGGGGTTGTTTCCCTCAATCGGCTCTCCGGCGGGTTCGCGCCGCTCACCGGCATTGCCGGCCTCGACCGAAAACCCTCCGGTTCGAGGGGGCTTCGTCCGTAAAATCGACAATTTTTTCCCGTATATTGACATGTTTGTCATATTAGAGTCAGACTTCGCTCGTTCTGTTCACCCCCAGGTGATGCACCCCCCAAACGCGTCACGACTCAGAAGGAGCGTCGTGTGAAACGCACTGCTGCGTTAGCGCTCATCACCACGGCCGCGGGCGTCCTCGTCGGACTGTCCCCAACCAGCGCGGTGGGCGCGAGCCCCGCCGCAGATCCGGTGCAGGCCGCCCGCGGCGCCGACCGCATGGTCGACGCCAAGCCGGCCGCCCTGCGGCCCTCCGCCAAGGACGCCTTCCACCGCGAGACGGTCGTCGGGCAGGGCGACCTCAACTACGTCTCCTACACCCGCACCTACAGCGGCCTGCCGGTGTACGGGGGCGACTTCGTCGTCGTCACCGATGCCAAGGGCGGCGTGCTGAGCACGTCCGTCGCCCAGGAGAAGGCGCTGGACGTCGGCACCACGCCGAAGATCTCCGCCGAGAAGGCGGCCGAGGTCGCCCGCGCGCAGGTGACCGACGCCACCGGCACCTCGACCCCCCGCCTGACCGTGATGGCCGAGGACACCGGCCGGCTGGCGTACGAGGTCGTCGCGGAAGGGACGAACAACGGCCGCGAGAGCAAGATGCATGTCTTCGTCGACGCGCTGACCGGCGATGTCGTGGAGAAGTCCGACGAGGTCATGGACGGTACGGGCAACAGCTACTACAACGGCAACCCGGTCACCATCGGTACCACGGCGGGCTATTCCATGGCCGACCCCACCCGGACCGGCATCCGCTGCGGTGGCCAGAACGGCACGACGTACACCAAGAGCACCGACTCCTGGGGTAACGGCTCCGGCACCGACCTGGAGACCGCCTGCGTCGACACGCTCTTCGCGGCCGGCCAGGAGTGGGACATGCTGCGCGACTGGCTGTCGCGCAACGGCATGGACGGCACCGGCGGCAGCTTCCCCGCCCGGGTCGGTCTCGGCGATGTCAACGCGTACTGGAACGGCAGCTACACCAACTTCGGTCACTCGCAGGACAACCAGCGTCAGGCCACCTCGATCGACGTCGTGGCCCACGAGTACGGCCACTCGGTCTTCCAGTTCACCCCAGGCGGCTCGACCGGCAGCAACGAGAAGGGTGGCCTCAACGAGTCCACCGGCGACATCTTCGGTACCCTGACCGAGCACTACGCCGCCGAGCACGGGGGCACCCACACCCCGGACTACGCCGTGGGTGAGCAGGTCAACCTCGTCGGCAGCGGCCCGATCAGGTACATGTACAAGCCGTCCCTCATCTCCGGCGACCCCGACTGCTACTCCGCCTCCGTGCCCCCCATGGAGGTCCACTCCGCCGCCGCCATCCAGAACCACTGGTTCTACCTGTTGGCCGAGGGCTCGAACCCGACCAACGGCAACCCGGCCAGCCCGACCTGCAACAGCTCCACCGTCACCGGCGTCGGCATCCAGAAGGCCGGCAAGATCTTCATGGGCACGCTGAACCGCAAGACCTCCACCTGGACGCACACGCTGGCGCGTAAGGCATCCCTGGCGGCCGCGATCGAGCTCTTCCCCGGATCCTGCACCGAGTACAACGCCACCAAGGCGGCGTGGAACGCGGTGAGCGTGCCGGCCGACTCGACTGAGCCCAGCTGCAACACCAGCGGGAACGACTTCTCCGTGTCGCTCAACCCGGCCTCGGCGACCGTCACGGCCGGCCAGCAGACGACCACCACGGTCGCCACGCAGACCACGTCCGGAAGCGCGCAGAGCGTCGCGCTCACCGCGAGCGGCCTGCCGGCCGGCGTGACCGCCTCCTTCAACCCGTCGTCGGTCACCTCGGGCGGCTCCTCAACCCTGACCCTCACGACGTCGACGACCACGGCCTCCGGTCAATACTCGATCGCGGTGACCGGCACCGGCACGGCGACGCACAGCGCGACCTTCACCCTGAACGTGACCGGCGGCACCGGTCCGTGCAGTGGCAAGCAGCACACCGCCACCGGCACGCTCAGCTCCGGCGCCAGCGCCTACCAGCCGGGCACGTCCGGCTTCCAGGTCACCAAGTCCGGAACGCACATGGCCTGCCTGGCCGGGCCCAGCGGCACCGACTTCGACCTCTACCTGCAGAAGCAGGGCGTCCTGGGCTGGACGACCGTGGCCAGCAGCCTCTCGACCAGCTCGAACGAGTCCATCACCTACAACGGCACCAAGGGCACCTACCGCTACCGCGTCTACTCCTACAGCGGCAGCGGCTCCTACACCCTGGGCTACGACAACCCGTAACCCCCTCTCTGGAGTAGACCCCTCCAGCGGGCCCCGGCACAGCGCTCATGCCGGGGCCCGCCCCGCTGTCCGGGGGGCGCCTTCCCCCCTCGGACGTAACTCCCGCAGGGGCGGAACCGGCGTTCGCTCGGAGACTCCCTCAAACCCCGCCAGGCGGCCTGGCGGGGTTTGAGCAATTTGCGGGTTGTATAACCTTCAAGTCCGGGTTGGTGATAGGAGCGCCCTTTTGTCCGATGCCGCGCGTAGACGTGACCTCCTGGTCGTGTTGCTCTCCCTGAACAGCGGCGCGACCGACGCCATCGGCCTGCTCGCCCTCGGCGGCGCCTTCACCAGCGTCATGACCGGGAACATGGTGCTGCTCGGGGCGTCGGGAATCCAGGGGGACGCGGCGCTGGCCCTGCACGCGGGCGCGGCGATCGTCTGCTTCGTGATCGGCTGCGCTGTCGGCCACCGGCTCGCGGGCGGCGCCCGCGACGGCGACCCAGTCTGGCCCGCCGAGGTCAGCCGCGCGCTCGCGGTCGAGTTCGCGGTGCTCGCGATCTACGCGGCGATCTGGACGGCCCTCGGCGGAGAGGTCTCGGACACGGCGGCGCTCGGCCTGCTCGCGCTCAACGCGTGCGCGCTCGGCATCCAGAGCAGCAGCGTGCAGCGGTTCGGGGTCCCCGGCCTGTCCACGACGTACCTCACCGGCACGCTCACCACGCTCGTGACGCGGCTGACGGCGGGCAAGCCGCTGCGCGACGTGCGGCTGAGCGCACTGCTGCTGCTCGGCCTGATCGGCGGCGCGGCGCTCGGCGCGCTGCTCAGCCTGAACGCGGCCCCCTTCGCGCCGCTCCTCCAGCTCGCCTGCGTCGGCACGGTGCTGCTGGCCGCGCGCTCGCTCGTCCCCGCGCCCGTCGCCGCCTGACCCGACACCCGCGGCGCGGTGACTCAGATCTCCCCGACCGCCTCGCACTCGCCCTTCTTCATCGCCGGCGCGTTGTCGTCGTACGCGTCCGACGTGGCCACGACGTTCGGCATGCCCTCGTAGTCCGGGCGCAGGAACCCGTCGGGGGAGTCGCACTCCGTCCAAGCCGACCACATGTCGACGCTGGGGCCGGCCCAGTGCCGCAGCGGTCCGTCCGGCTTGTCCCGCCAGTACTCGTGCCGGGCCTTGACGAAGGCCATCACCCGGAGCACCGGGCCGGGCACTCCCTTCGGGCGTACCGGATAGACCGCCCGGAACATGTAGCTCACCCACAGCTCCGGCTTGCCCTGATCGTCCTGGCCCGCCTCGGCGGACATCGCGGCCTTCACCTTGATCACATCGCCGACCAGGTCCACCGAGCCCGGCGCGAAGCTCGTCACCCAGCTACGCGTGTTGTTGTCCTGGTCCTTGCTGTCCAGGTACTTCAGGAAGTGCTTGCGCTGCTCCCGGTCGAGCAGCGTGGTGAACGCCTCCGGCGCACCGCCGAGCAGCGTCTGCCGGTCGAGGTGGGCGGCCACCAGCATCCGCTTAGTGGCCTGGTACGCGGCCTCGACATCCGCTGCCGGATATTTCCCGACCTGGGGGGCCGCGGGGATCACGATGCCGTCGGCTCCGTCGGCGTAGCTCTCAGAGGGCGACCCCCGGAAAGGCCGGCTGGGATCGATCACGGAGGGGTCCGCCAGCGCGTCCCGCATCGCCGCGCATCCGGAGAGCGCCGTCACGGCCAGGCATCCCGCCAGGAGGGTACGCACCACACCACGTTCAGACATGCCAGGAATTATTCAGGTAATCTCCAGCATTTTGTTCACCCCGGACGCACCCGAACCCGGTGCACGGAAGGCCGGAGTTCACGGGTGAGCGGCGCGGCCCCGTTGACCGGAACCGCGCCCCCGGCTGCCCGGCGGTTACGGCCGGTGGATGGTGGTGAAGGTGCCGCCGCCGTCGGTGGACTCGTACACGCTGCCGTCCATGGAGGCGGCGAGCAGGCGTTCGGCGGAGACGGCGGTGAAGGCCACGGCCTGCATGGGCAGCCGGCCGCGCGGCGTCCACGCGGCGCCGTCGGCGGAGACCTGCACCCGCCCGTCGGGAGCCACGCCGAGCAGGCCGCCTCCGTCGGTCACGTCCAGGAAGGACAGCAGCGGTGCGCCCTTGAGCAGGCGGAAGGCGCGGCCTCCGTCCGCGCTGACCTTGACGCCGTCGGGGGTCGTGGCGTAGACGGTCTCCGGCTTGCCGGCTCCGGCGGCCAGGTCGAGCAGGTCGAGCCTGGCCCCCGGGGTGAGGGTCCCGCCCTCACCGCGCCACACCTGCCCGGTCTGCGTGTCGTAGCCGTACACCCTTGTGCCGGCGACCTGGAGCGCGTGGAAGTCCGCCTTCCCGGCGAGCGCCACCTGCTCCCACGTCGCCCCGGCGTCCGCCGAGCGGATCAGCCCCAGGTGCGGAGGCTGCCCGGCCGCGATGTCCTGGGCGGACGGGTGGCCGCTGGCGTAGAAGGTGCCGGGGCCGGCGACGGTGAAGCCCATGTGGTCGGCGTCCCGGTCGCCCACCCGGACCAGCTTGCCCGCCTCGAGGGTGAACAGGCCGAAGTGCCCCGCGACGTACACCGTGCCGGTGGCCGGGTCGACGCCGAGCCCGTGGACGTGCCCGACGCCCGGATCCGCGTCCGCGTCCGTGGCGGCGGCGGGAGGCGCGTCCCGCTCCGCCGTCCCGCCGGAGCCGCATCCGGCCAGCCCCGCCGCGAGCAGCAGCGCCCCGGCCGCCAGGCCGAACTTCTTGATCACTTCGGCTCTCCCTTCCCGGCCCGGTAGCCGAGCAGGCTCATCATCCCGGCCTCGGCGTGGTACACGTTGTGGCAGTGGATCATCCAGATGCCCGGATTGTCGGCGTCGAAGTCGGCGTGCACGGTCGCGCCGGGCAGCACGATCGCGGTGTCCTTGCGCACGCCGCTCGCCCCGAGGGCGAAGGTGTGGCCGTGCAGGTGCATCGGGTGCCACATCAGGCTCCGGTTCGCGAAGGACAGCCGCACCCGCTCGCCCGACCGGACCGGCTCGATGACCTTCGGGTCGTACCGCCTGCCGTTGATCGCCCAGTCGTACTTCGCCATGCTGCCGGTGAGCGCCAGCGTGATCGTGCGGTCCGGCGTCTTCCCGGGCAGTCGTACGGCGTCCGCCGGCACGAGCGCGTCGTAGGAGACGAGCCGGCCGTCCAGTTCGGTGGGCCGGACGTCGGGCTTCGGCGCACGGGCGCCCGCCGAGGTGCGCACCAGCGCGCGGGCGACGGCGCGCTTGCCCTCCGCCAGCGCGACCAGGGGGAACACGCCGTCCTTGAGGGTGACGAGCACGTCGTATCGCTCGCCCATACCGATCAACAGGGCGTCGGTCTCGACGGGGACGACCGGGTAGCCGTCGGTGTGCGTCACCGTCATGGCGTGGCCGCCGAGCGCGACCCGGAACGCGGTGTCGCCGCCCGCGTTGATCAGCCGGATCCGCAGCCGGGAGCCCGGGCGGGCGGTCCGGGTCTCCGGCGCGGTGGCGACCCTGCCGTTGACCAGGAAGTGCGGGTAGTAGACGTCCCCGGCGTCGCCGCCGAGGAGGTCGCTCTCCGCGTTCATCATCATGTGCGGCCACTTCGACGAGGCCGAGGGCGACGGGGTGGGCATGGCCATGTCGCCGTGGCCGCCGTGCCCGCCGCCCTGATCACCGTCCGGGGCGGTCGCGCCGTGGTCCATCCCCGGCATGTCGTGGTCCATGTTCGCCATGGAGGTGAGCTCCGCGAGCACCTCGTCGGGGGTGCCGCTGACGCCGTCCAGCCAGTCGTCCAGGACGACGACCCACTCCTCGTCGTAGCCGAGCGGCTCGTCCGGGTCCTCCACGATCAGTGGCGCGTAGAGCCCCCGGTCGAGCTGCGGCCCGTGGTGCGGGTGGAACCAGTACGTGCCCGGATGGGCGGCGGTGAACTCGTAGACCAGCTCGCCTCCGGCGGGTACGGGCGGCTGCGTGACGCCCGGCACGCCGTCGGCGTCGTTGCGCAGGGCGAGGCCGTGCCAGTGGACGGTGGTCTCCTGGGGCAGCCGGTTGGTCAGGCGAGCCCGGACCACCTCGCCGGCCCTGACCCGGATCGGCTCTCCGGGGAGGCGGTCGCCGTACATCCAGGTGCGTACGGCGGGGCCGCCCAGATCGGCCTGCCCCTCCTGGGCGATCAGCTGGAACTCGCGCACCTGGCCGGGACGGCGGGCGGCCTCGGCGGCGCGTACCTCGGCGCCGGTCGGCCGGACGAAGGGGGCGCTCTCGCTGACGCGGGAACACGCGGTGAGTAGGGCTCCACCGGCGCCGGCCAAGCCGGCGCGCAGGAAGAGCCGTCGATCGATCGAAGGCATGGGAAATTCCGCTCACGGTTCACTGATGGGAAGAGGACCAGGAGGAACCGGGCAGGTGGCGGCTTGAGGGCCGCCGACCTCCGCCCGGCCCGGGAGCCTCTATACGCGCAGGACCGTGACGCGCCGCAGTGAGAGAGCGAAGGACGGCGGCGACCCGCGGACGGCGGGCAGCCGGGAGGGCCGCTCGCTCCCGCCGGTGACGCCGCCGGAAGAGCGGCACCGGAAAACCAGGCTCAGCACCGCCGCGGCCAACACGGCGGCGACCGCGGTCAGGCACAGCACGAAGGGGGTGGCCTCGCCGGCCCCCTCCGCCTGGGAGGCCGCCACCTGGTGCGGTGCTTCGATGTGCGCCTCCGCCACCGTGGCTGTCATCGTGGCCGCCGCCTGGTGGGCCGACGCGATCGGGGGCGCCGCCATCGGGCCGCGCGGCGCGTGCCGCTCGGCGGGCGCCGTGACCATGCCGTGCATGGGGCCGTGCATGGGGCCGGGCGACAGGGGCGAGCCCGCCATGGGCATCCCGCACAGGTGCGCGGTGGCCTGGCTCAGGCCGACGCCGAGCAGCACGGACGCGAGCAGAACCAGCTTGGGCAGCACCGCCGCGACCGCGCTCCTGGTGGTCCCCCGCCGAGTGCGCACGGGCTCACACTACCGGCGGCACACCCCACCCCCGTATCCGGCGGGTCAGGATGCGCTCTCGTCACCGAGGTTCGTGCGGTGGCCGGCGGAGTCGCCGGTGAACTTCCTGGCGAGCGGATCGGGCGGATCGGGCGAATCCGGGTGGCCGTCGAGGGCCCGAGTTGGTACAGGTGACGACCCGCCGGCCGCCCGGAACCGGTCATCCGAGGACGTTTCGCGGTTGGATCTCGCTCTTCCCCGAGGCGCTTCCCGTTGCTACATTCGCGGTAACAAGAATTCATTTCAGTTTTGGCCAGGAGGACTCCATGACCGCTCCCAGTCCTTCAGCACAGGCCGCGGCATCGGCGCGCCGGGAGCTCCCCCCGTCCATGGTCGAGCGGATGACTCTGATCATGGACGCCTTCGCCGGCCGCTCGACCCGGCTCACCCTGGAGGACGTGGCGCGCTGCACCCACCTCCCGCGCTCCACCGCGCACCGCATCCTCGACCAGCTCGTCCGGCTGAACTGGCTGGAGCACACCACGTTCGGCTACCGCCTCGGGCAGCGGGCGCTCGGCCTCGGCGGCCGGGACGGCAGCCACGGGGAGATCCGCGAGGCGGCCGCACCGCTGCTGCACGAGCTGCAGATCAGGACCGGCATGGTCGTCCACCTCGCGGTGCTCGACGGCGCCCAGGTGTTCTACCTCGACAAGGTCGGCGGCCGGTTCGCCACCTCGGTCCCGTCCCGCGTGGGCGGTCACGCCCCCGCCCACTGCACCGCGCTGGGCAAGGCGATCCTCGCCTGGCTGGAACCCGAGCAGGTCGAGGCGCGGATCAGCGGCTCCATCAGCCGGATGACCAACCGGACCATCGGCGAGATGGGCATCCTGCACCAGGAACTGCACCGGATCCGGCAGCGGCACGGGCTGGCCTTCGAACGGGGGGAGTGCTTCCCGACCATCGCCTGTGTCGCCGCGGCGATCCGCGGCTACGAGGGCCCCGTCGCCAGCATCTCCCTCGTCGGCGAGCCCCGCGCCCCGCTGGAGAAGGTCGCGCCGCTGGTGATCGACGCCGCGCGGCAGGCGTCGCTGGCCCTCTTCCCCGATCTCACGGCCCCGCGCCGGGCCCGCCTCATGGTGGCCGTGCCGGACCAGACCTGGTCGTCCGAGACCATGAACCGGCTCATGGAGACCGGCCAGAACGGCGACTGGCTCTGACCGCCCCCGCGCGGGGGCCTACCCCCAGTGGTCGCCCCAGCCCCACACGTTCGGCGCGATCTGCGGCTCGTCCTCGTCGATGCCGAACCGGCCCTTGAAAAAGATCATCGGACGCTGCTCGGCGACCGTCTCCACCTGGAGCACCCGGCCGATCACCACGTCGTGGTCCCCGGCCACATGCACGTCCTCGACCTCGGCGTGCACGCGGAGCAGCACGTCGCGCAGCGCCGGCGAGCCCCACCGCGAGAGGTCCCAGTCCAGGTCCTCGAACTTCTGGCCCTTGCTCGAACCGAACCGGCGGCAGACGTCGACCTGGTCCTCGCCCAGGACGTTGACGCAGAACCGCCCGGACTTGCGGATCCGGGGCCACGCGCGGCCGTTGTGGTCGGCGCAGAACAGCACGAGGGGCGGCTCCAACGACACCGAGGAGAACGCCTGGCAGGCGAAGCCCACCGGCTCGCCCTCGTCGATCCCGGTCACCACGGTGACACCGCTGGCGAACGCTCCCATCGCGCGGCGCAGCTCCAGCGGCGTGGGCGGAGCGACATCGGCGGGCTCCGTCGAGAGCGGCTCGGTCGTCATGGCTTCCCCTCATTCGGTCAAGGCCATTGTGATGGCTCTGGAAACGAACGTAAGACGCGGTACCCCCCGGGCAGAAGTCCGTCTCAATCAGTGGAAGGCCGGTCCGGCCGCCGAACACCCCGCGAAGGCGCGCCGTACGGACCGGCCCCGGTCTCGCTCATCGGGATCGGCCCGCGCGTAGGAAACGACCGCTGGCTTACCGTCCCAGCAAGCTGACATTCCTATGACCGGAGCGGACGATGACCACGGAACTGACCTACGAGTCGACGATGCGTGAGCTCGCGACGGACAAGGGCGTCCTGCGATATCACGAGGCCGGCGACGGCCCGCCGCTGCTGCTCCTGCACGGCTCCGGCCCCGGTGTCACCGGCTGGCGCAACTACCGCGGCAACCTCGCCGTCTTCGCCGAGCACTTCCGCTGCCTGGTCCTGGAGTTCCCCGGCTTCGGCGTGAGCGACCCGGCCGACGAGCACCCGATGCTCGCGGCGAACGCGGCGGTGATCCGCTTCCTCGACGGGCTCGGCCTCCACCAGGTCGACGTGATCGGCAACTCGATGGGCGGCATCGTCGGCACCCAGGTCGCGATCGCCCACCCCGACCGCGTCCGCCGCCTCGTCACGATCGGCGGCATCGGCCGGAACCTCTACAGTCCCGGTCCGGGCGAGGGCATCAAGCTGCTGATGGAGTTCACCGAGGAGCCCACCCGCGAGCGGCTCGTCCAGTGGCTGCACTCCATGGTGTACGACCCGTCCCTGGTCACCGAGGAGCTGATCGAGGAGCGGTGGACCCAGGCCACCGACCCCGGCACGCTCGCCGGCGCCCGCCGCATGTACGGCAGGGCCGCGTTCGCCGCGACCCAGGCCGCCGCCGCGGCTTCCGGCGCCCCGCCGTACTGGGCGATGCTGCACAAGCTCAAGGCCAAGACGCTGATCACCTGGGGCCGTGACGACCGGGTCAGCCCGGTGGACATGTCGATCGTGCCGATGCGCACCATCCCCGACGTCGAAGTGCACATCTTCCCCAACTGCGGGCACTGGGTCATGATCGAGCAGAAGGCCGCCTGGGAGAGCGCCGTGCTCGCCTTCCTCACCCGCAAGGACAACGCATGAGCGCGGAGTGGGACGACGAGTACGACCTGATCGTCGTCGGCAGCGGCGGCGGCGGCATGACGGCCGCGCTGACCGCGGTCGAGTGCGGGCTTTCCGTCCTGGTCGTCGAGAAGGGCCGGATGTTCGGCGGCAGCACCGGCATCTCCGGCGGCGGCGTCTGGATCCCCAACAACCCGACCCTGCGGGCGAAGGGCCACGCCGACAGCCGCGAGTCGGTCCGGCGCTACCTCGACCTGCTCACCGCGGGCCGGGTGCCCGCCGCGCGGCTCGACGCGTACGTGGACAACGGCCCGGCGGCGATGAAGCTGCTCGGCCGGAGCCGGTGGATGCGCTTCTTCTGGACGAAGGGGTACGCCGACTACCACCCCGAGCTGGAGGGCGGCCGCCCGCTCGGCCGCTCGGTCGAGCCGAAGCCGTTCGACACCCGCGAGCTCGGCGACGACGAGAGGTACCAGCGGCCCAACAGCATGAAGGGCCCGCTCGGCCTCTGGATCACCAGCAAGGACTACCACGACCTGGCCATGGTCAAGCGCACCTGGCGCGGGCGGTGGGCCTCGGTCGTGGCCGCCTGGCGGGTGTCCTCCAACATGGTCCGCCGCCGCCACATGGCGACCGGCGGGCGCGCGCTCGTCGCCCGGCTGCGGATGGCACTCAAGGACGCCGGCGTCCCGCTGTGGCTGCGCACCGCCATGACCGAGCTGGTCGTCGACGAGCGCGGCGCGGTCACCGGGGTCGTCGCCGAACGCCGGGACGCGAGCGGCGGCGCCCGCACCGTGCGGCTGCGCGGCAGGAAGGGCGTGCTGCTGGCCACCGGCGGGTTCGAGCACAACCCCGAGCTGCGCGCCAAGTACCTGCCGGAGGGCGGCCGCGACGATCACAGCATGGGCGCGCGGGAGAACACCGGCGACGGCATCCTGGCCGGCGAGCGGCTCGGCGCCGCCCTCGACCTCATGGACGACGCCTGGTGGATGCCCGCCGTACGGCACCCGGCCGGGGCGACGATCCCGCTCGTCTCCGAACGCTGCATCCCGCCGTCGATCATCGTGTCGTCGGAGGGGAAGCGGTTCACGAACGAGTCGTCGCCGTACGTGAACTTCGTCCACGACCAGCTCGCGGGCGGGCACGTCCCGGCGTGGTTCGTGATGGACGCCAAAGCGCGCGCCCGCTATCCCTTCGCGCAGATCCTGCCCGGCATGCCGATCCCGAAGGGGTTCTACGACGCGGGCATCGCGTTCCACGCCGACACGCTCGAGGAGCTGGCCGGGAAGATCGGCGTCCCGCCGGGCGCCCTGTCCGAGACCGTCGAGCGCTTCAACGGCTTCGCCAGGAGTGGCGAGGACGCGGACTTCGGCCGCGGAGACAGCGCGTACGACCGCTACTACGGCGACCCCACCCTCAAGAACCCGAACATCGACGTGATCGACCGGGCGCCGTTCTACGCGTTCCGTGTCGAGGCCGGTGACCTCGGCACGAAGGGCGGCCTCGTCTGCGACGAGCACAGCCGGGTGCTGCGCGAGGACGGCACGGTGATCGACGGCCTGTACGCCACCGGCAACACGTCGGCGTCGGTGATGGGCAACGAGTACGCCGGGCCCGGCGCGACCATCGGCCCGTCCATCGTCTTCGGCTACATCGCCGCCCGGCACGCCGCCGGAGTCACCGGGGCCCGCGCATGACCCAGCCGGGCCCCCTGCGGGTGCGTGTCGTCGAGGTCATCCGGGAGACCGCCGACGCGCACTCGCTCGTGCTCGAACCCGACGAGGACGGCCGGGACCGGTTCGCCTACCGCCCCGGCCAGTTCCTCACCGTCCGGGTGCCGGCCGATGGGGAGCGTACGGGGGAGGGCACGGGGGAGGGCGCCGTCGCGCGCTGCTACTCCCTGTGCAGCTCCCCGGTGCGCGGCGAGAAGCTCAAGGTGACCGTCAAGCGGGTGCGGGACGGCTACGCGTCGAACTGGATCTGCGACAACGTCGCCGAGGGCGACACGCTCGACGTGCTGCGGCCGTCGGGCACGTTCACCCCCGACTCGCTCGACCAGGACTTCCTCCTCTTCGCGGGCGGCAGCGGCGTCACGCCGGTCATGTCGATCCTCAAGTCCTGCCTGTACGGCGGGGCCGGCGCGGTCACCCTGATCTACGCCAACCGGGACGAGCACTCGGTGATCTTCCGGGACGAGCTGATCACGCTTTGCGCCGAGTACGGCGACCGGCTGACCGTCGTCCACTGGCTGGAGTCCGTGCAGGGCCTCCCGACGGCCGCCGGGATCGCCGCGCTGGCCCGGCCGTACACCGATCGGCAGGCGTTCGTCTGCGGCCCCGAGGCGTTCATGGACCTTGCGGTCGCGGTGCTGGCCCGGCTCGGCGTGCCGGAGCGCCGGGTGCACGTGGAGCGTTTCACCTCGCTCGCCGGGGACCCGTTCGCCGACCCCGGCGTCGTCATCGACGACGAGGGCCCGGTGAGCGAGGTCGAGGTCGAGCTCGACGGAGAGACGCGCACCGTCACCTGGCCCAGGGGGAACAAGCTGCTCGACGTGCTGCTCGACGCGGGCCTGGACGCGCCCTTCTCCTGCCGCGAGGGCTCGTGCAGCGCGTGCGCCTGCGTCCTCCTGGAGGGCGAGGTCACGCTGGAGCACAACACGGTCCTCGACCGGCAGGACCTCGCCGACGGCCTGATCCTGGCCTGCCAGGCGATCCCGGTAAGCGAGCGGCTCCGGGTCACCTTCGACGCGTGACCTCCCGGACGCGCGCCGCGCGACTCCCACTCAGCGGGAGAGGCGGCGCGACCGGCGAACCACGACTGGAACCTTTGACACAGGAGCCCGCCCGGACGGGCCCGGCCCGACGATCCCCGACGATCCAGGAGGAAGCGGATGCTGGAGGCGGCACAACGCGTGGCCGCGGCCGAGCGACTGTGGGCCGCTGAGCGGGACCGGAGACCGATCGCCCCGCTCACCGAGTCGTTCCCGGGCATCGACGTCGTCGACGCGTACGAGATCCAGCTCGTCAACATCCGCAGGCGCCTCGCCGGCGGGGCCCGCGTGTACGGGCACAAGGTGGGGCTGTCCTCCCTGGTCATGCAGCGCATGATGGGCGTCGACGAGCCCGACTACGGGCACCTGCTCGACACGATGGTGTTGTCGGAGGACACGCCCATCCAGGCCGCCGCGTACTGCTACCCGCGGATCGAGGTCGAGATCGGCTACGTGCTCGGTGCCGGGCTGCCCGGCGAAGGATGCACCGAGGAGGACGTGCTCGCCGCCACCGAGTACATCGTGCCGAGCATCGAGCTCATCGACAGCCGGATCACCGACTGGAAGATCGGCCTCGCCGACACCATCGCCGACAACGCGTCCTCGGCGGGCGTGCTCCTCGGCGCGGCCCGGGTCAGCCCCAAGGACCTGGCCCCGTCCGGCATCGAGGCCGTGCTGTACGCGATGGACGGCTCCCCGGCCGGGACCGAGATCGCGCGCGGCAACACGGACGCGGTCCTGGGAAACCCGACCACCGCGGTGGCGTGGCTGGCCAGGAAGGTGGCCTCCTTCGGAGTGAAGCTCGAAGCCGGGCACGTGATCCTCCCCGGATCCTGCACACGCGCCGTGGACGCCCGCCCCGGCGACACCTTCCGCGCCGAGTTCGCCGGCCTCGGCTCCGTGACCGCTCGATTCGAATGAGGGTGAGACAGTGACCAAGGCGACCGCCGCCATCGTCGGCTCGGGCAACATCGGGACCGACCTGATGTACAAGCTGCTGCGCTCCGACCTGATCGAGCCGCGCTGGATGATCGGGGTGGACCCCGACAGCCCCGGCCTCAAGCGGGCGGAGGCACACGGGCTGATCGCCTCGGCCGAGGGCGCCGACTGGCTGCTCGCCCAGGACGAGCGTCCCGACATCGTCTTCGAGGCCACCTCCGCGTACATCCACAAGGTCAACGCGCCGAAGTACCAGGCCCTCGGCATCCAGGCCGTGGACCTGACCCCGGCCGCGCTCGGCCCCGCCGTCGTGCCCGCGGTCAACCTCGGCGCCCACCTGGACGCGCCCAACGTCAGCCTGATCACCTGCGGCGGCCAGGCCACGATCCCCGTCGTGCACGCGGTCTCCCGGGTCACCGAGGTCGCCTACGCCGAGATCGTGGCCAGCGTGGCCTCTCCGTCGGCCGGCCCCGGCACTCGGGCGAACATCGACGAGTTCACCAAGACCACCAGCCGCGGCATCGAGACGATCGGCGGCGCGCGGCGGGGCAAGGCGATCATCATCCTCAACCCGGCCGAGCCGCCGATGCTCATGCAGGACACCGTCTTCTGCTCGATCCCCGAGGACGCGGACCGCGACGCCGTCGCCGCGTCCGTCCACGACGTCGTCGCCTCGGTCGCCTCGTACGTGCCCGGCTACCGGCTGCGCGCCGAGCCGCAGTTCGACGACCCGACGCCGGTGAGCGGCGGGCTGGCCCGGGTGGCGGTCTTCCTGGAGGTGGAGGGCGCCGGGGACTTCCTCCCGCCGTACTCCGGCAACCTCGACATCATGACCGCCGCCGCCACCAAGGTCGGCGAGGGCTTCGCGCAGCGCGTCGTCTCCGCACGAGTGCCGTCCTAGTCCGCCTCACCCGTCCAAGGAGGCCCTTCCATGCCCTACAGCGCCGACCTCGACATCCGGGTCACCGACTCGTCGTTGCGCGACGGGTCGCACGCCAAGCAGCACCAGTTCACCGTCGAGCACGTCCGCTCCATCGTCGCGGCCCTGGACGACGCCGGGGTGCCGGTCATCGAGGTCACGCACGGCGACGGCCTCGGCGGCTCGTCCTTCAACTACGGCTTCAGCCACACGCCCGAGCAGGAGCTGATCAAGGCGGCGGTCAAGACGGCGAAACGCGCCAAGATTGCCTTCCTGATGCTGCCCGGCCTCGGCGTCCAGGACGACATCCGCGAGGCGGCCGGCAACGGCGCCGCCGTCTGCCGGATCGCCACCCACTGCACCGAGGCGGACATCTCGGTCCAGCACTTCGGGCTGGCCAGGGACCTCGGCCTGGAGACCGTCGGATTCCTGATGATGGCGCACAGCCAGCCGCCGGAGGTCCTCGCCAAACAGGCGCGCATCATGGCCGACGCCGGCTGCCAGTGCGTGTACGTCGTCGACTCCGCCGGCGCGCTGATCATGGAGCAGACCGGCGACCGCATCGCTGCCCTGGTCGCCGAGCTGGGGCCGGACGCCCAGGTCGGCTTCCACGGCCACGAGAACCTCGGCCTCGGCGTCGCCAATTCGGTGCTCGCCGTACGCGCCGGGGCGCTCCAGATCGACGGCTCGACCCGCAGGTTCGGGGCCGGGGCCGGCAACACCCCCGTCGAGGCGTTCGCCGCGGTCGCCGAGAAGCTCGGCATCCGCACCGGCATCGACATCCTCAAGATCATCGACGCCGCCGAGGACGTCGTACGCCCGATCATGGACGGCGAGTGCCTGCTCGACCGGCTCTCACTGACCATGGGCTACGCCGGGGTCTACTCCAGCTTCCTCAAACACGCCGACCGCCAGGCCAGGAAGTACGGCGTCTCGGGCGCCGAGATCCTCATCGAGGCCGGGCGGCGCAAGCTCGTCGGCGGACAGGAAGACCAGCTCATCGAAATCGCAGTCGCACTCGCGGGGAAGCGGGAGAAAGCATGACCAACCAGGTACTCGAGGCGATCAACCAGCGTGCCGAGGAACTGCGCGCCCTCGGCACCTCGAACGAGGCCCTCGGCAGACTCGACGACCAGGCGGCCAAGGTGCTGCGCGAGTCGAACGTCATCCGGATGCTCCAGCCGAAAACCCACGGCGGCCTCGAGTTCCACCCCCGGGACTTTGCCGAGACCGTGATGAAGATCGCCAGTCTCGACGGCTCGACCGGCTGGGTCGCCGGCGTGGTGGGCGTCCACCCCTGGGAGATGGCGTTCGCCGACCCCAGGGTGCAGCAGGAGGTCTGGGGCGAGAACCAGGACACCTGGATCGCCTCCCCGTACGCGCCGATGGGCGTCGCCCGGCCCGTGGACGGCGGGTACGTCTTCAACGGCCGCTGGCAGTTCTCGTCCGGCACCGACCACTGCGACTGGATCTTTCTCGGCGGCTTCCTCGGCGACGAGGAGGGCAAGCCCGCCCAGCCGCCCGTCTCCATGCACCTGATTCTGCCCCGGTCCGACTACCAGATCGTCGACGACTCCTGGGACGTCGTCGGCCTGCGCGGCACCGGCAGCAAGGACATCATCGTCAAGGACGCCTTCGTCCCCGAGTACCGCACCCTGCAGTACACCAAGGTCGTGGACGGCTCCGCGGCCAAGGAGGCCGGGCTGACCAACCCCATCTACCACCTGCCGTTCTCCGCCGCGTTCCCCCTCGGCATCACCGCCTCGGTGATCGGCATCGCCGAGGGCGCCCTCGCGCACCACATGGCGTACCAGCGGGGCCGCGTGCAGGTCACCGGCACCAGGATCAAGGACGATCCGTACGTGCTGTACGCGATCAGCGAGGCGGCGGCCGAGATCGCGGCGGCCCGCTCGGCGCTGCTCGACAATGCCTCCCGGATGTACGACATCGTCGCCTCCGGCCGCGAGGTCACCTTCGACGAGCGCGCGGTCGGCCGGCGGACCCAGGTCGCGGCGGCCTGGCGCGCGGTGCGCGCGGTCGACGAGATCGTCGCCCGCTCGGGCGGCAACGCCATGCGTATGGACAACCCCATCCAGCGCTTCTGGCGGGACGCGCACATGGGCCTGGCGCACGCCATCCACGTGCCCGGCTCGGTCTTCCACGTGTCCTCACTGACCCAGCTCGACATCGAGCCGCCGCACGGCCCGATGCGTTCCATGATCTGACCCCTCCGCAACGCTCGGCGGGAAAAGGCCGACGGCTCCCATAACCGTCGGCTCGAACCTTGGACCTGTCGGCAGCCATAACGGCAGCTCAGAGCCCCTCCGGGGGCTCTTTTGCTTTCCGGGCCCATGCAGCCATGTGTCGCTGGCAGCCGTATTTCTATGCATGCGATGACCTTGGCGACGTTTTCCCACATCGCAGGGCACTTTCGGCCGGTCTCGTGGGCCGGAGGCAGCCGGAGAAATGCCAAAGGGCTCCGGATGGCTTCCGGGACGACCCCGTCTGTTCGGCTTGCACGTCACGCCGCCATCCACCGGCTCACCTGGAACTCAATGGCGACCGACTGGCGACCACGCCATGATGTCCCGATGCGCAAGGCGACCGCTTACCATGACGCACTCGGCGATCACTTCGCCGAACATGCGGAGACGAGCCCTTACAACGCCTACACCGACAGACCGGCAATGCTTCAACTCGCGGGCGATGTCTCCGGGGCCAGAATCCTGGATGTCGGCTGTGGAGCAGGCCACTACGCGGCCGAGCTCTTGGCCCGCGGTGCCCAGGTAGTCGGAATCGAAGGCAGCGCCACCCTGCTGCGCCACGCGCGAGCGCGCGTGAACGGCCACGCAGAACTACTTCTCCATGATCTGGAGGAGCCACTCGGTTTTACCGCTGACGCATCCTTCGACGGGGTGGTCTGCGCCCTCGTGTACGAGCACGTCAGGAACCGTGTTCAACTGCTGGGTGAACTACGCCGCGTCCTGCGGCCAGGTGGATGGCTCTTGGTGTCGACCACCCATCCCACAGCCGATTGGCGCCACTTCGGAGGTTCGTACTTCAGCCACGACTGGAGAGACCTGCCTCTCGGAGACGGCAAGCTCTCGATCCATTACCAGCGCCTGCCCCTGGAGACCTTCCTGGGCGAGCTATTGGCCGCAGGGTTCGTGCTGGAGCAGCTGATCGAGCAGCGCCCCACGGCCGGCCTTCGGGAGATCGACGAAGCCGCCTACAACAAGCTTCACCAAGCGCCGTCTTTCCTCGCGGTAAAGCTAAAACGCTCTTGATCGCAATCTACGAACTCCATCCCACGTCATAGAAACAATCGCCTTCGGCGGGGCGTTCGGCTCCGGGGCGCCACACTGACCGAACGCCCCGGCCAAGGTCGCCCTGTCGCTGCACAGATACAGCCCTTACGTGTGTGGACGTCACGAAACTGATGCCAGAGCCCGTTTTTGAGCGTTGTTGACAACCGCCCAAAAGGCACCGAGCCGTGGCCACGAGGTACGACAAACTCGCGGTCCGGTACGAGGCGATCGTTCGCATCGCAGCCATCAACGAGTGGCGGTGACCAGCAGCCATGCGAAACCGGCCAGGATGGCGCGTGAGCTTCAGGAACTCGTCGCGGCTCGGTCGGAATCGCTGCGAAGAACACAGAATTCGTTGCCTTCAGGGTCGGCAAGGACTGCCCAGCCAGAGCCATCAGGATTCCGGTGATCGGTGACAAAGGTGGCACCGAGGCCCAGCAGCCGTTCGACCTCCTGCTCACGCGAGGTCTCAGGGCGCAAGCACAGATGGATCCGATTCTTGATCTTCTTAGGCTCGGGCACCTGGTTGAAGTACAGCACTGGGCCCTCCGCCAGCAGTACCTGAGTCTCCCGGTCGCCCGGTTTGTCCTCCGGATGCAGTGGACGGCCGGTCACTCTGCTCCAGAACCGGGCCAGCTCGTAGGCATCCGCACAGTCAATCGCCACGTTCTGCAGTACCGAAACCATGCGGGCAAGCCTTCCTGACTTCCACTCCAGACGCCACCGAGTTGCACTCAGCCTTCGCGCACACACTCAGGCGCATGGTGGCACTTTCGATACGCGCCCTGGCTACAGGCAAGAGCACCGCACGCGAGCAAGATCTTCAGTGGCCTTCTAGTACTCCAGTGACACTTCGCGATCTTCGCTGTTGAGGTGGCATGCGAACGGCCACCACGTGATCATTCGGAGTTTGTGAAGACACCTGAAGATCGCGTGATGGCCGTGGCCGCCAGCGTAGACCCTGACCGCTGGATCGTCACCTTCAACGACCTGATGAAGCGGATCGCACACCGGTTCAGCCGGATCGAGCCGCGCCGCGCAGCGAATGCCTACGTACGGGGCCTGCTGTCCGACATCGAGCGGAAGAACTGCTGGAACCTGGCCGAGCAAGCAGGGCTGACCGGCCCTCAAACCATGCAACGCCTGCTGCGGACCGCACGCTGGGACGCCGACGCCGTACGCGATGACGTACGCCACTACGTGAGCGAACACCTCGGCGGCAATGGAGTCCTGATCGTCGACGAGACCGGCTTCCTCAAAAAGGGCTTCCGATCGGCCGGAGTGCAACGTCAATACACCGGTACGGCAGGCCGGATCGAAAACAGTCAGGTCGGCGTGTTCTTGGCCTATGCCACCCCACGCGGGCGGGCATTGATCGATCGCCGTCTTTACCTGCCCGAGCAGTCCTGGCTGGCCGACCAGCCCCGCTGCCGATCCGCCGGTGTACCGGGCGAGATCGCGTTCGCCACCAAACCCGCCCTGGCCGCGCACATGATCGCCGCCGCGTTGGACGCCGGGATCGACGCACCCTGGGTGACCGGTGATGAGGTCTATGGCCAGGACCCGAGCCTGCGTGCGCTGCTGGAAGAGCGGCAGTCCGGGTATGTGCTGGCGATCGCGGGCACGTTACGGGTGAGGTGCGAGGGCATCGACTGGGAGGCTGCCGCGATCGCCGCGCACGTCCCCGATGCGCATTGGCACCGCTACAGTGCCGGGCACGGCGCCAAGGGACACCGCTGGTACGCCTGGGCCTGGACACGCATCGACACACACCGGCCCGGTCACCGATGGCTGCTGATCCGCCGCAACCTGACCACCGGTGAACTGGCCTTCTACCGCTGCTACGCACCCCGGCCGACGCCACTGCTCACCCTGGTGCGCATCGCCGGCACCCGGTGGGCGGTCGAAGAAGCCTTCCAGACCGCCAAAGGCCAGGTCGGGCTGGACCACTACCAGGTCCGCAGCTGGGAAGGCTGGCACCGCCACATCACTCTGGCAATGCTCGCCCTGGCCTTCCTCGCGGCCCTGGCCGCATCCCAGCCCGACGGCAACGAAGAGCACCTTCCCTTGACGATGCCCGAGATCCGCCGCCTATTGGCCGCCACCCGACACCATCGGATCGAGGAGATCCTGCATTGGTCCCACTGGCGGCGCCGCCATCAAGCCATTGCCCGCCGATGCCACTACCAGCGCAGATCCCAGCCATGATCTCAATGTGTCACTGGAGTACTAGAAGGCGCCCACTCCGGTACCTGTCACCCTTTGCGGGCTCTTCGGTGGGGCTCCCGAGCCGAGCGCGTCCGGCGTCCGGGCCGCACGTCGACGCCTTCCGCCCCTTCCGGCCCGCGGCTATTGCCTTCACCCCTCCGCACTGCGGCCATTGCCTCCGCCGTCACCGCCTTCCTCGGCCTCTTCCGGCGAGGCCCGCGTGCGCCTCGACGAATGCTGTCGCTCCGCCTCTCGCGAATACCAGCCAAACGGAATGTCGTCCGCAGTGCTCACAAATAGTACATCAGTGACTACTTAAAGTTGCCTATCGAACGCGTGAGCGATATTCTCGCAGAGGGTCGTCCGTCAGACCGGGAGCGGAGGTGCGAAGAGATGATGCTTTCGGGTGGCGTGCTGCTGTCGCGCCGACCGGAGGACTCACCTCCGTCCCGCTCATCCGACGCGCCTTCCACGTCCCCGCGACGCCGCGGGTCCAGGCGGCACACGCCGCTCATCGGATCCGATCGCTTCTCCGGTGACTCCTACGGTGCGGTGCTCCTCGACCGCGCTCGCAGCGGCGGGTTCCTCGATCACGCCCGCGGTTTCGGTGGCCGCGAAGGAGCCCCTGATCCCGCCCCACACGACCCGGCGCGCCCCGAGGGGCGAACTGTGCGACGCGGTCAGCCGGACGCCACGGCGCGCGTTGACGGGCAAGCTGCGCGACGCGAGCCGGACGAGGCGCACTCCTGGGCACGTCGGCTGCTCGGCCTCCCGGACGCGCCGGGAGAGCAGAAGCCTGACGGCGGGGAGGGGTCGCAGCGCCTCGGAAGCGATGGCGGTGCTCTTTCCGGTCGGGACGAGCTACCGCGGCCCGGATGCAACCGTGACGACCTGTCGGCCTGGGACGGAATCTGGCAAGGCCGCCGCCCCACCCTCGATGAGTCGTCCGTGAACCGTCCCTTGCGGGCTGGTCGGGATGATCGGCAGCAGAACGACTCGGGCCGACAGGGCAAGGACCGGCGGGGCCGGGATCAGCTGGGCGTGGGCCGCGTTCGCGAGGACGAGCAGCGTCCGGGCCGCGCCCCGCAGGACACAGACGCACAGGGTTCGGGTCGGCGTGGCGGTGACCGGCGGGCCGGTGGCAATGCTGCCGCCGATGGCCGGGGCACTGATGACCGGGGCGCTGGCCAGGGCTTCGAAGGTGACGGCCCGGCCGCTGGTGGTGACCGCCGGGGCGCTAGTCGGGATGGCCAGGACGCAGTTGGCCGGGGCGCTACCACCGACCGCCGACGCGCTGGTGCAGGCAGCGCTGGCAGTGACGGCCAGAACCCCACAGGCCCGGATGCTGCTGGTGGTGATAGCCGGGTAGCGGACTGGCCCGATCTGAACCTGGCCGGACGCGACGTCATCGAGTTGCTCGCTCGTGCCGAGCGGCTGGCCGCGGCTGCGGGAAAGGTGCCGGGCGAAACCAAGACCGGGGCTGGAGCCGAGGCCGAGGCTGGCGCTGGGGCCGGTGCCGGTGCTGGTGTTGGCGCAGGGGCCGAGGCCGGTGCTGGTGTTGACGCTGGCGCCGGGGTCGAGACTGGTGCCGAGGTTGAGGTGGCGATGGCGGAGATCGTCGCCCTGGCCCGGGCGATCGATCTGGCCGAAGCCGCGATCGCCGCCCGCCTCCCGATAGCCGAAGCGGGTAAAGGCCACCACCTGTTCGGGCGGCGGTCGATCGGAGCATGGCTGGCAGCAGCCACCGGGTCACGCACCGCCCGCGCAGGGGAACGTGTCACACTCTCGCGGCAGCTGCCGCGCCTGCCCCGCACCGCTGGTCTGTTCGCCTCGGGTCGCCTGTCGTTCGGGTATGCGGCGACGATCGCGTCCGCCACCCGGCATCTGGATGACGCCGAAACCGAACTGGCGGAACCGATCCTGGTGGAGTTGGCGCAGGCGTCGGCGTCGACGGTGGAGGACGTGGCCCGCGCCGGTCAGACCATCATCGAGACGATCGACCCGGACGGGAGGCTGGCGCGGGCGGCGGCCAAGACCGAACGCCAGCACCTGACGATCTCCGACACCGCCGATGGGATGGGCCGCCTGCGCGGGCTGCTCGACCCGGAGTTGAAGATGCAGCTGAAGACCTGGCTGGAACCTTTGGCGGTGAAGACCGACAGCACCGACCTGCGCAACCACGGCCGCCGCATGGCCGACGCCCTCGCCATCCGCCTATCGCAGGGCGGCAGGCGCACCGTGATGCACGTGTCGGTCACCGAGCAGACCCTGACCGGCCAATCGGAAGAACCAGCCTTTCTGGAGGACGGCACGGCTGTCCCGGCCGAGGATGCGCGCAGGATGGCCTACACCGCTGAACTACGGCGGGTGCTCCGCGACGCCGACGGGATCATGCGGGACTTCGGGCGGGCACGTCGGCTGGCCTCGGCCGACCAGCGGGAAGCGATCCTGGCCATGTACCGGACCTGCTGCCGTGAAGGCTGCGACGTCCCCGCCTACCTGGCCGAGATCGACCACATCGAACCCTGGTACCCGACCGGCCGCACCGACCTGGACAACCTCGCACCGTTGTGTGCGGCGGACAACAAGTGGAAGTCCCGCCACCCCGACCGGGTAGAGGTGATCGATCAGGGGGACGGGACCGTGTCGATGCGGTTCTACCGGTATTCCAAGCTCCGCCCCCGACGCTGGACCGACAGACAGTGACCAACAATTCCGCGAACAGCCATCCTCGACCGGCGACCAGCGAGCCGTGATCGGCGAGGTTGATCGTGGTGGCCACCCGATGATCTGGCCCCTCCCGCGGGCCGGCCCCGCAGCATGCCCGAACTCCACGCGCCGGGGTCCCACACGCCAAGGCCCCACACGCCGGGGCGTCCGCATGCCGGAACTTCCACGTACTGGGATTCCACGCGCCAGAGTCGCACGCGTCGGATGTCAGCGTGCCGGAGCTCCGCCCGAGTGGCCCCGGGCCGCCCCAGACAATGCGCGAACAGGCAATAGCCCAGCGCAGCGATCGATCACCAGTGATTAGGCCCCGCCCACCAGACGGCCCGACAGCATGCCGAACTGTGCGTGCCAGAAGTCCACGTGCCGGCGCTTGACGCGCCGGACATCGGCGGACGGAGCCCCGCTCGCCGCCGCTCCCGGCGCCGCGTGGATAGAGGGTGATCCCGTCCACGCTGCTCTTGCCCATCCTCGGGCAAGACGGGCAGGCGAAAGGCGACGCGGACGCTCGCAGCTCGCACGGGTGTGCTCGGGAGCGCACGGGTTCGCGGGTGCGCGGGTGCGCGGGTTTGTGGAGTCGCGCGGGTTCGTGTGGGTTTGCCCAGGCTTGTCCGTCGGGACGATCGTCGATCGTGCTCTACTGGTGCCCTTCGCATCCGCATTTGCCGCCATCATCGGAGGCTGCCGTGGCCCGGCTCTGTATCTGTCCTGGCGTCAACCCGGACGAGCCGGACGTGCCTGTCGTGACGCTCGTCGTCGACCCCGATGGCACCCGGGGTGAGCGCGCAGTCGCCCGGCTCGGCGACTACTGCTATGAGGGGAACGGCGTGTTCTTCCTGCTGCGGACGGACGGCTGGGCCGAGCACACACTCGACGACAACCGCTTGGTGGTCGATATCGCCGTGTACCCGTTTGCGCTGGGGCAGATAGGTGTGGACTCGGCGGAATTCCCCGGCCGGTCGGCGATAGATCCCGAGGCGGCACTGGTGCTACGCGCGGAGGGTGTGGTGGACCCGGATCTGTACGCGCGGACGGCACCCGCAACCGCCGTGTTCGTCGCAAGTCCGGAGCGCACGCTCGACGAGGTGCTGACCTGTGAGGACGACTGGCCGGTGCTGCTCGCCCTCCCGCCCGAGCTGTAGCTTCCTGTCCGAAGGGGGAGATCGTCAGCTTCCCATCCGAGGGGTGGAGGTCGCCGCCCGAGGCGTGAACTCGGCGTGCTTGGCGGAGGCCCTCGCCCGGCCCAACTGTCAATCCGCCCCGGGCGTCCGTACGCCGAAGGCCTCGATCCGCTTCCGGGTCGCGACCAGGACGCACCGGGATCTCCGCCCGCACCTCGCCGCTGAAGCGGGATGGGAGCACCTCCTGGCCCTCCTCCTCCATGCGCGTTGTGAACGTGGTGGCGTTGTGCGCGTTGTGAGCGGGACCTTGTGCGGGTCGTGAACGTGGTGGCGTTGTGCGCGTCGTGAACGGGACCTCATGCGGGTCGTGAACGCGACGTCGTAGCCGGTGCGGGCCGGGGCCAGCGCGGTCTCGCGGCCGATGTCCGGCTCGTCCCGGTGGCCAGCGCCGTCGGACGTCCTTTCGGGTGCGGTTCGCGGGGGCCGGGTGGCCGGTGCCGTCGAGTTGTGCATCTCGTCCCCGGTCGCGGGTGGCTTTCCCCACATCGTGGGGCCCGTCCGCCGCGTCGGCGGGGGATCTCACTGAGCGGGAGGCCGGGGGCTTTCGCGCGGCGGCTCTGTCACCTTGGGGGCAGAGAAGAGCGTCCCGCGCGGACCGGAGGGTTACCACGCCCCAGCGGGGCACCGGCAGATGGGATTGAGGACTGTGACGCAGATCCGAGGGCTGGGCTATCTCAAGGTCCAGACACGGGACATCAAGCGCTGGCGCGAGCTGGTGATCGACGGCCTCGGGTTCGCCGAGGGGAGCGGGCCCGACCCCGACGGCCTGTATCTGCGGATGGACGAGCGCCAGGCGCGGCTGATCGTGCTGCCCGGCGAGTCCGACCGGGTGCTCGCCGTCGGCTGGGAGGTGCGCGACCAGTTCGCGCTCGCCGCCGTCGGACGCGCGGTGGAGGCCGCGGGTGTCGCCGTCAAGGTGCTGTCGGAGGCGGAGGCCGTGGAGCGGGCCGCCGAGCAGGTCATCGCCTTCGAGGACCCGGCCGGTACGCCGGTCGAGGTCTTCTTCGGCCCCGTGCTCGACCACAGCCCGGTGATCACCGGGCTGGGCCAGCGGTTCGTCACCGGCCCGCAGGGGATGGGCCACGCGGTCCTGCCGACCACCGCGATGCAGGAGACCTTCTCCTTCTACACAGAGGTGCTCGGCTTCCTCCCTCGCGGCGCCATGAAGGTCGGCGGTGGCCAGGGCGGCGTGCCGGTGATGCGCATCCGCTTCATGGGCGTCAACCAGCGTCACCACAGCCTCGCCGTCTGCCCCGCGCCACACGGCGAGGAGCCCGGCCTGATCCACCTCATGGTCGAGGTCGACACCCTCGACGCCGTCGGCATGGCCCTGGACAAGGTACGCAAGCTGGGCTTCTCCATCTCGTCCACGCTGGGCCGGCACACGAACGACAAGATGGTGTCGTTCTACGTCCGCGCCCCCGGAGGCTGGGACATCGAGTACGGCTGCGACGGGATGCTCGTGGACGAGACGTACTACACCGCCGAGGAGATCACCGCCGACAGCTACTGGGGGCACGACTGGTCCGGCTCCGAGCCGCTCGCCGCCTTCATCCCGCGTTCCTGAGAGGCGGCCGGTGAGATCCCTTCCCTCGGTCGAACCGGTCAAGGCGTCGTCCGTCGCCCGGTTCGACCATGAATGCGAGGTACTCGTCGTCGGGTTCGGCTGCGCCGGCGCCTCCGCCGCCTTCGAGGCCGCCGCGGCGGGCGCCGACGTCCTCGTGCTGGAACGCGCGAGCGGGCCGGGCGGCTCGTCCGCGCTGTCCGGCGGCGAGCTGTATCTCGGCGGCGGAACGAGCGTGCAGAAGGCGTGCGGGTTCGAGGACGACGCGGACAACATGTTCGCCTACCTCGCGGCGGCCCTCGGCCCGCACGCCGACGAGGAGAAGCTGCGGCCGTACTGCGACGGCAGCGTCGAGCATTTCGAGTGGTTCCTCGCGCGTGGCATCACTTTCAACGAGTCGCTGTTCGACGCCCCGTCCTGGATGCCGCTGACCGCGGACGGGCTGATGTGGCTGGGCGAGAACGCCTGGCCGTACAACACGATCGCCCGGCCGGTGCCGCGCGGCCACCGGCCCGCCACCGAGGGCTTCGGCGGTTGGCTGATCATGGAGAAGCTGGTCGAGGCGGCGAAGGGCGCGGGCGCGGCCTGCCACACCGACACCGTCGCCACCGCCCTGGTGGTCGGCGACGAGGGCCGTGTCGTCGGCGTGACCGCCCGCCGGTACGGCGAGACCGTGACCTACCGCGCGCGCAAGGGCGTCGTGCTCACGACCGGCGGTTTCGTCGACTCCGAGGAGATGCTCCGGCAGCACGCGCCGGTGCTTCTCGGGCACGGGAAGGTCAGCGCCGGGCTCGACGACGGCGGCGGCATCCGCATGGCGGCGGCGCTCGGCGCGGCCACCCGCCACATGGCGGAGGCGGAGATCGCGCTGACCGCCCTGCCCGCGATGGTCACCCGGGGGATGCTCGTCAACGGGCTCGGCCAGCGGTTCGTCAACGAGGACGTGTACCCGGGGCTGTTCAGCGTCGCCGCGGTCCGGCACCAGCCCGGACCGTACTGGGTGATCATCGACGAGGAGGGGTACGAGGACATCCCCGAGCGCGACCGGTGGGGCGTACGTCCCGAGATCGTCGCGGAGACCCTCGCTGAGCTGGAGGAGACGCTCGGGATGCCCGCCGGCGCGCTGGAGACCACGATCGGCGTCTACAACCGGTACGCCGAGCGCGGCGAGGACCCCTACTTCCACAAGGACGCCAAGTGGCTCCGGCCGCTGAGGGCGCCCTTCGCCGCGATCGATCCGCGGCTCGGGTTCGTCCCCGGCGACGGGGACGCCGCCGTCCGGGGCACCGGCGCGGCCGGCTTCACCCTCGGCGGCCTGCGCACCACCGTGGACGGCGCCGTGCTCGACCAGTCGGGCCGCCCGATCCCCGGCCTGTACGCGGCGGGCCGGGCCAGTTCCGGCATCCACGGCGAGGGCTACATCAGCGGCACCTCGCTCGGCGACGGCACGTTCTTCGGCCGCCGGGCCGGGCGCGCGGCGGCGGGGGAGGCGTGACGGGCCGATGAGCGCGACGCGGCGGACGCTGGAGGAACGCGTCGCGGACCAGGAACGGATCGCGGCGATCACGGCGCTCAAGTACCGGTACTGGCGCGCCTGCGACTCGAAGGATCCGGAGGCGTTCCGGGACTGCTTCGTCCGTGAGGGCGCGTCCATCCGGTTCGGCCGGATGGGCGACTACGACGACGCGGCGGGGCTGGTGGCGACCTTCGAGAAGATCGCGCTCCGCACGGTGGACGGCAGGCACGTGATCCTCGACATGCACCACGGCATCCACCCCGACATCACGCTGGTCTCGGAGACCGAGGCCGTCGGCCGGTGGACGCTGCGCTTCCGCCAGGTCAACCTGGCCGACAACACCGAGAAGATCGCCACCGTGGAGTACGACGACGCGTACGTCGTCGAGGACGGCCGGTGGAAGAAGTCGAAGTGCCACGCGCGGGAGCTCTGGTCGATCACCCGGCCGCTCCCCGAGGGCACCGTCGTCACGGAGGATTTCTGAAATGGGCACGGGCAGCGGGCCGGGCGCGGGGAAGGTCGCCGTCGTCACCGGCGCGAGCCGCGGCGTCGGCAAGGGCGTCGCCCTCGCCCTCGGCGAAGAGGGCTGGACGGTGTACGTCACCGGCCGCGGCCCGATCGAGGAGAACGACCGTCTGCGACGCTCGGCCGACGAGGTGACGTCCCGGGGCGGCGCGGGCGGCGCGGGCGTCGCGGTGGCCTGCGACCACCGCGACGACGCGCAGATCGCCGCCCTCTTCGACCGGGTGGACGCGGAGCGGGGCCGGATCGACCTCCTCGTCAACAACGTCTGGGCCGGGCCGGCCTACGACCGCGCCGCCGAGCCGTTCTGGCGGCGCCCGCTCAGCGACTGGGACAGCCTCATCACGGTGGGGCTGCGCGCCCACTACGTGGCGAGCGTGGCCGCGACCGCCCGGATGGTACGGCGCGGCAGCGGGCTGATCGTGAACATCTCGTCCTTCGGTACCCGCCGCCACCTGCACTCGGTGCTGTACGGCATGTCCAAGGCGGCGATCGACAAGATGACCGCCGACATGGCGGTGGAGCTGGCCGGCCACGAGGTCACGGTCCTCTCGCTGTGGCTCGGCCTCGTGCGGACCGAGCGGGTCCTGGCGAAGGGTGTCGAGACCATCGCCGGGTTTCCGATCGCCGAGGCGGAGACCCCCGAGTTCGAGGGGCGGGTGATCGCCGCGCTCGCCGCCGACCCGAAGGTGCGCGCCCGCAGCGGGCAGACGCTCATCTCGGCGGAGACGGCGGCCGAGTACGGCGTGACCGAGCGGGACGGCCGGCTACCGGCCTCGCACCGGGCCGCGTTCGGCGGCGGCCCGGTGTTCCCCGTTCCGTGACCGCTCCGGGGAGCGGCCCTCAGCCCTCGGTCCGCTCGTGCACATTCCGCTGCTCCTTCGCGGGAGTGTCACTGCCTTCCGGCTCAACGAGGACGAAGCGATGGGATGAGCGCGGCGAGGGCGTCGAGGATGCGGTCGAGCCCCTGCCGGAAACGCTCCTCGGGGGTGAGATGGGCGGTGCGGGAGTCGAGAACTGATCGGCTGAACAGGGGGAAGGCGCCGGATTCGACGACCTGGCGGACGTACGGTCCCATGTAGTCCCGCTTCCAGCGCTCGGAGTCCAGGCCGGTGCGGCGCGCCTCCTCCAGCCAGCTGATCTCGCGACGGACCGCACTGTGCAGATAGTCGTTCAGCATTGCGACCAGGCCGGTGATGTCGTCGATGTGGAGCCCGAGCCCGTCGAAGGCACCCAGCGCGAACTCGTGCACGCGCAGCAGGTGGGGGCCCAGCGTCGGCCGGCTGGTGAGCAGCGCGATCAGCCATGGATGGCGTAGGCCCGTGGCACGGAGCTGCCGGGCCAGCAGTGTCAGGTCGTCTCGCCAGTCACCGGACGGGCCGCCGGGGAGTTCGACCTCGGCCATCGCCAGGTCGATCATGAGGTCGAAGAGGTCGTCGCGCCGGGGCACGTAGCGGTAGAGCGACATGGCGCCGGTGCCCAGCTCGCCCGCGATCCGCCGCATGGTTGCGGCCTCCACCCCTTCGGCGTCGGCGATCTGGACGGCCGTCCGGGTGATCTGCTCGCGGCTGTAGCCGGGGCGCCGCCCCGGTCCGGAGCGTTCCTGCCGCTCCGGTTGCATCCAAATGCTGGTCGGTTCCGCGTCGGCCACCGGTTCCCCTCTCCTTATTTGCGTACATGGTACCTGAATAGCTATGGTCCATTTCACGTACAAGGTACGCGAATTGGAGGACGCATGGACCGAACTCTTCGCATGGGCGTGACCGGCGTGATGCTGGGCATGATCACAGCCCCGCTGGACGGCATGATGCTCGGACCCGCGCTGCCGGCGATCATGAAAGATCTCGGCGGTCTGGAGTACTTCTCCTGGGTGGCGACGGCCTATCTGATCTGCATGGCCGCCTCGACGCCGATCTGGGGAAAACTCGGCGACCTGTACGGCCGCAAGGCGGTGTACATGGCCGCGATCGTGATCTTCCTGCTGGGGTCCGGGCTGTCAGGGGCCGCGCAGGACATGATTCAGCTCGTCGGCTTCCGGATGGTGCAGGGGTTGGGCGCGGGCGGCCTGATGACCGGGGCTCTAGCGCTGATCGGCGAGCTGGTGCCGCCCCGGCACAGCGGCAGGCTCATGGGGCTGTTCGGGGTCATGATGCCGATCGCCTTCATCGCCGGGCCGTTGCTCGGTGGCCTGTTTGCCGAGCAGCTGGGCTGGCGGTGGGCGTTCTTCGTCAACCTTCCCATCGGCGCGGTCGCCTTGCTGCTCATCGGTGCCGCCGTGCGGCTGGAGCGGCGCCGGATCAGGGCGCGGATCGACTATCTCGGGGCGCTGCTGCTGACGGTGGCGCTGGTGGCGCTGAGTCTGGTCGCCGGCTGGGGCGGCACCCAGTACGCCTGGGGCTCGGCTCCGATCCTCGTCTTGGGTCTGATCGGGCTGGCCGCGCTGGCCGTCCTGCTCCTCGTGGAACGGCGCGCGGCCGAGCCGATCGTCCCGCTGCGACTGTTCGCCGACCGCAACTTCACCCTCGCCCAGGTCATCCGCTTCCTGGGCGGCGTCGGCATGGTGGTGGCGGCCACCTTCCTGCCCCAGTACATGCAGCTGGTCCACGGCGCCTCGCCGGTCGCCAGCGGCCTGCTGATCCTGCCCTCGATGCTCGGGATGGTCGCCGTGCTGATCGGCACCGGCCGGCTCATCAGCCGCACCGGCCGCTACCGGATCTACCCGATCCTCGGCGGCGCCACCGTGGCGGCCGGCATGCTCGTGCTGCTCATGCTGCGGCCCGGCACCAACCTGCCGCTCGCCTCCGGTCTGACGCTGATCGGCGGGCTCGGAGTGGGCCTACTGATGCAGTCCACCACGATCATCACGATCAACAGCGCCGAGCCGCGCGACATGGGGGCGGCCAGCGGCTCGGTCACCCTCTGGCACACCATGGGCGCCTCGCTGGGCGTGGCCGCGCTCGGCGCCCTGTACACCGCCCGGCTGAGAGATACCCTCATCGACCGCCTCGGCGCGGCAACCGGCGCCCGGATCGCCTCCGGCCAGCTGACGCGCGGCGCGCTCACCCAGCTCCCGCCCGCCGCGCGGGAGGCGGTTCACCTCGCCGTCTCCCGCGGCATTCACGCCATGGCCCTCGGCGCGGCCGCGCTGGGCGTTCTCGCCTTCGCGCTGGCCTGGTTCATCCGCGAGGTCCCGTTGCGCGACCGGACCCCGTCGGCCGAGCCCGCCACTGCGGCCGCGTGAGGCAGGCACCCATGCCGCACAGCGTGAAAGCCCAGCTCGTGATGGACGTCATCTGCGCACACTCCTATCTCGGCAGCCGAGGTTGGTGTCACCACCGGCGTTGTGCCTGCCGCCGCGGTGCGTACCCGGCTGGAGCAAGTGCGCCGCCTCGGCATCACCGGCATACCGGTCTTCCTCATCGAGAACCTGCCCCCGCTCATCGGATCCCAGACCGAGACCACACTGCTGGCGGCCCTGCGCCAGGCCGCCACCACGAAGGAGAACACCATGACCAATGACCCGCTAAGGCTGGCCGTCATCGTCGGCAGTATCCGCGACGGCCGGTTCGGACCCACCGTGGCCGCCTGGTTCGCCGGCCAGGCCACCACACGCCCAGATCTGGACGTTGATGTGATCGATCTGGCCGACATGCCGATCGGGGCGGCGGCCCCGTCGATGTCAGCGCCGGAGCCGGTGCTGAAAGCGCTGGGTGAGCTGACGCCACGGCTGGCGGCCGCGGACGCGTTCGTGGTGGTGACACCCGAGTACAACCACAGCTACCCGGCCGCGCTGAAGAACGCGATCGACTGGCACAACCAGCAGTTTCATGCCAAGCCGGTGGCGTTCGTGTCCTACGGCGGCATCTCCGGAGGTCTGCGGGCGGTGGAGCACCTGCGCGCGGTCTTCGCCGAGCTGCACGCCGTCACCACCCGCGACACCGTCAGCTTTCATGGCGCCTGGGAGTGCTTCGACGGCAACGGACAGCCGAAGGACCCCGCCGGCCCGGCCGCGGCCGCCACGACCCTGCTGGACCAGGTGAGCTGGTGGGCGCGGGTTCTGCGCGACGCCAAGGCCGCCACCCCCTACACCGCATGAACCAGAAAGGCATGATCATGAGGAGATTGACCGAAAAGACGGCGTTGGTGACCGGCGCGAGCCGGGGCATCGGCCGCGCGATCGCCACCCGGCTGGCCTGCGAAGGCGCCTGGGTCGCCGTGCACTACGGCAGCAACCACGTTGCCGCCAAGGACACCGTCGCCGCCATCGAGGCGGCCGGCGGGCGGGCCTTCGCCGTCCAGGCCGAGCTGGGCGCGCCCGGCGACGCCGAAGCCCTGTGGACCGCCTTCGACGCGCACGCCGACGGGCTGGACATCCTGGTCAACAACGCGGGCATCCTCGGCGGCCAGAGCGAGATCGACGGCGTCACCCGGGACGGCTTCGAGCGCCTGTTCGCGGTCAACACCACCGCCCCGTTCTTCATCACCCAGCTCGCCCTGCCACGACTGCGCGACGGCGGGCGGATCATCACCGTGGGCACCATGCTGACCCGGGGAGCGGCCATGCCCAGGGCGATCGACTACGCCATGTCCAAGGCCGCACTCGACGTCCTCACCACCGCCCTGGCCAAGCAACTCGGGCCGCGCGGCATCACGGTCAACACCGTGGCCCCCGGCGTCATCGACACCGACATGCACCAAGGACGCCTGGTCGGCGAGGCCCTGGCCTGGCTGTCGTCCCAGACGCCTGTCGGTCGGCTGGGTACGCCTGCCGACGTGGCCGACACCGTCGCCTTCCTGGCCTCTGACGACAGCCGCTACATCACCGGACACCGCCTCGACGTCTCAGGCGGGACGACCATGTCCTAGGTCCACGCGACCGAGCCGCGCAGGTCGAGCCCGCCGCCGACTGGAGGGCCACCCTGCGCGACGCGGCCCGTCTACCGGCGAAGAAACGGAAATCGCCTCTCTTTTCAAGATCTGGGTGGAACACTCCTTGGCATCCGGACACGTACGAGTGTGAAGGAGCACCTGGCGAGAGGGAGCACAGTGGGCCGTCCAGAGGCGGGACAGCGCTTCGAGGAGATCTATCTGGCGTACTACGCCGACCTCCTCGCCTACATCCGGCGGCGCGTCGACTCGCACGACGACGCCGCCGACGCGCTCGCCGAGACCTTCGCCACCGCGTGGCGCCGGCTGCCCGACGTCCCGGACGGCCACGCCGCGCGGCTCTGGCTGTACGGCGTGGCCAGGCGCGTGCTCGCCAACGGCCACAGGACGGCGACGCGCCGGAGCGCCCTGGTCGAGCGGCTGGGCGGGCAGCTCGCCCGCTGGGCCGAGAGCACGGCCCCGCCCGACGACGACCTCGAGGCGGTCCGGGCGGCCTTCGGGCGGCTGTACGCGGACGACCGCGAGGTGCTGGCGCTGGTGACGTGGGAGGGCCTGACCTCCGACGAGGTCGCCGTCGTCCTCGGCTGCTCGCCCGGCGCCGCCCGCTCCCGGCTGCATCGGGCCCGCAAGCGCCTGGCGCGGGCGCTGTCCCACGCGGGCGTCGACGTTGCGCGATACGGCGTGCGCGCCCTCGCGCTGGCGGGGAGGAAGGTATGACCGACGCCCGGATCGACCGCCTCGTCGAGCAGATCGCCCCCGACCCCGGGCCGGGGATGACGCCGCTGGCCCGCGAGCTGCTCGACGAGATCACCTCGACCCCTGCGGCCGTCGCCCGGTCGTCCCGGTGGCGTCCGCGCCTCATGTGGAGCCGCGGCACGTGGGGCCGTGCCGTACGGACCCGGCCGGCGGGGGCGGCCGGGGCGATCGCCGTCCTGCTGGCCGCCACGGCCTGGCTCGGCTCCGCGCCCGCCTCCGCCGCGCTCGACATCGAGCGCGAGGGCGACCAGTACGTGGTCACGGTCAAGGACATGTTCGCCGAGCCCGCGATGTACGAGCGCGAGCTGCGCGCCCGGGGCCTGAAGATCGAGCTGCAAGTCGTCCCGGTGCCGTCGAGCATGGTGGGCGAGACCCTGGTCCTCGATGGCACGCCCAGCTCGAGCGGCGTCAGCCGCATTCCGGCGCCGGGCGAGTGTCGCAACCCTTTCAGCTTCTGCTCGATCGGCCTGCGCATCCCGGTGAACTATCGGAAGCAGGTGGTCGTCTTCCTCGGCCGACCTGCTCGCCCGGGCGAGCGCTACGGCCTGATGACCCCGATCGACCTTCCGGGCGAGCCGTTCCAGTGCGTGGACTTCATCAACAAGACCGTGGCCGACGTCGAGCCGATACTCCGGGAGCGCGGCCTGAAGGCGACGTTCACCGCGTACGGCGTGGAGGGGCCGGTTCCCCGCGACTGGTACGTCTACGACGGGACGCTGACCGCCCCCGGCGAGGCGCTCATGGCGGTCAACCGGGTGCCCAACCCCTCGCCGCGGCCGAAGGGAACCTTCTGCCCGAACGACCGCTGACCGCTCCCGCTCTTCGCTGACGGGTCCCCCTCACGGGGCCCGGCCGTTCGCTCCGCGTACGGCCTCCTGGAGTGCGGACGCCCGCGTCCGCACTCCGCCCGCCGCGCCGCCTGGGCCGCGCGGGTTTCCTCCTGCCAGATCGGATTCGCCTTGCCAACCGAACTACGCGGCGCGCCTACGCCCACGCCCGCCCGGCCCGCCGCCTGGTGGCGCCGGGCCGCCGCGCCGCTCGGGCGCCACCGTGCCTTCACCGTCGCGATCGCGCTCGCCGCCGCGCTCAGGGTCGTCACCATGCTCGGCTACCCGCCGGCCCGGCTGTACTGGTACGACTCCTTCACCTACCTGGACAACGCCGTCCACTTGCAGCCGTCGGCCACGTTCCACCCGATCGGCTATCCGCTGCTGCTACGCGCTCTCCTGCCGTTCCACAGCGTGACGGTGGTCGTCGCGGTTCAGCACGCGATGGGCCTGGTCACCGGCCTGATCGGGTACGCGCTGGTCCGCCGCCGGGGGTTGCCCGCCTGGGTGGGGGTGCTCGCCGCCGCGCCGGTCCTGTTCGACGCCTCGTTCCTCCGGCTGGAGCACGCGGTGCTGTCCGACGCGCTGTTCATCCTGCTCGTCGTGTCCGCGGTCGCCGTCCTCGGGTGGCGGGAACGGCCGACCACGCGGGCCGCGCTGGCAGCCGGGCTGCTGCTCGCGGGGGCCGCGCTCACCCGCACGATCGGGCTGCCGCTGCTCGGGCTCATCCTGCTGGTGCTCGTGCTGCGCCGCGTGTCCTGGCGCCCGCTGGCCGCCCTTGCGGTGGCGGGCGCGCTGCCGCTCGCCGGATACGCCGCCTGGTACGGGTCGGTCCACGGCCGGGTCGCGCTGAGCGGCGCCGACGGGGTGGCGCTGTGGGCGCGCACGATGACCTTCGCCGACTGCGCGGTCGTCCAGCCGCCGCCGGAGCTGGCCCCGCTCTGCCCGAACGGCGCCGTCCAGGACGCCGCCTCGGAGTACGTGTGGGACCCGAAGGCCTCCATCAACCTGCTGCCCGGCGGCCGGTTCGCGCACAACGAACAGGCGCGCGAGTTCGCGTTGCGCGCCATCGCCGCCCAGCCGCTCGACTACCTCCGCGACGTCCTCGCCGACACCTCCATCGCGTTCCACTGGACGCCCGTCGCGCATCCGGCCCGGACCGTTCCGGCGTTCGGGTTCGCCCACGGGACCTGGCCGCTGCCCGACCAGCCCCTCGTGGCCGAGGTCCGCCGGACGTACGACTCCGACATCACGGCCATGCGCTCGGTGCGGCCGTGGGCCGACGTGCTCATCGCGTACCAGCACCTCGCCTACCTGCGCGGCCCGGTGCTCGCGGCGATCCTGCTGCTGGGCGCGGCCGGCGCGGTGCGGCGGCCCGGCCGGGCGGCGCTGCCGTGGGTGGTGGCCGTCGGGCTCCTGGTCGGCCCGGTCGCCGCGCTCGACTTCGACCACCGTTACGTGCTGCCCGTCGTGCCCGTGGCCTGCGTCGCCGCCGCCCTCGCCGTACGGCCGCGCGAGGTTCAGCCAGCCGGGTCGGACAGGACATGCCGGAGGTAGAAGTCCGGCCTGGCCAGGTAGCGGCGCCAGTGGTCCACGAGCTGCAACCCCTCCCACTCGGCCGTGCGGATGCCGTCGCCGTCGAGCTCCAGGATCTGCGCCCCGGGGAGACCGGCCAGGACCGGCGAGTGGGTGGCGCAGATGATCTGGCCGCCGTCGCGGGCCACCTGGTCCATGAGGCCGATCAGCCGCAGGCACGAGGTGAACGACAACGCGGCCTCCGGCTCGTCCATCAGGTACAGCCCCGGCCCGGACACCATCCGGTCCAGGACCGTGAAGAAGCCCTCGCCGTGCGACTGCTCGGTCAGGTCGTCCTCCCAGAAGCCGTACCGGCCGGAGACGTTCTGCCCGAGGGTGAACAGCGTCTCGGCGCGGAAGAAGAACGCCCGGCGCCGGAGCCGGGGGCCGTGGAGCAGCCGCAGCCCGGCCGCGGTCAGGTCGGCGTCGATGACCCGGCCGAGTGGGGTGGCGGGGCCACGGCTGGCGTACTTCGTGCCCGCCTTTCCGCCGTGCGCGTTGATGCCGCACACGTCGGCGATCGCCTCGACGATCGTGGACTTCCCCGAGCCGTTCTCCCCGACGAGGAACGCCACGGGGGCGGTGAGCCGGACGCCGCGTCCGGCCAGGTGCCGTACGGCGGGGAGCGTGAACGGCCACTCCGCGGGCACCCGGCCGGGAACGCGCAGGCGGCTGAGCAGCACGGGAGACCTCCTCCACGCGGGTGTCGCGGCCGATCCGCGGGCCGCGGCCGGGGCCGTGCCCCCGCGAGCGGCGATCCCACATCGGTGGCCGCCGCGACGAGGGCGCCGTACGCCCGAGGCTAGCCGCACGCGCCCCCGTGGGCGAGCGTCAGGGCGCTTCCGGGACGGTCGCCACCGGGCCGTAGCGGTCGTCCGGCACGGGGACGTGGCCGTTGAGCGCGGCCCGCGCGATGGTCTCCCGCAGCGCCTCGCACGCGGTGAAACGGCCGCCGTCCGGGCCGGCGCGCCGTTCCAGGCAGGTGTCCATGGCCTCGGTGTCCCACTGGATGCTGGTCTGCTGCCAGCTCGACTTGCGCACCTGGACCCGGGCGCCGCACTGGCGGCACCCCACCGGCACCATCGGCGCGTCCAGCAGCCGGTTGTCCTGCCGGACCGTCATGCCGGCCGGCTCTCGGCGGCCCTGCGGGCGATGTTCTCCTCGACCTCCTTGCGCCACGCCTCGACCGGGCGTGTGGTGTCCAGCTCGTGCTCGAAGCGCTCGACCATCTCCGGCGTGACGTCGGCGACGTCCACGTAGAACTGTTCGTACCAGCGGCGGAGCTGGTAGACCGGGCCGTCCTCCTCGCACAGCAGCGGGTTGTCGATCCTGGTCTTGTTCTTCCAGATCTGGATGTCCTGGTCGAAGCCCTTGAGGATGAAGTCGCTCATCTTGCGCGCCATCGCGTCGGCGGCCTCACCCGGAAGCGCGTCCGTGCGCTGCACGATGATGCCCGAGTGCAGCACGAACGAGTTCGCGTCGATCGGGTAGTGCGCGTTGATCAGCACCGACTTGATGTCCAGGCCCTCGTAGTGGTACGTCAGGTCGTCGATCATGAACGACGGCCCGTGGTAGGACGCCACCGAGGTGTTGCCCAGCAGCTGCGGCTCGCCGTTCCTCGCCGGCGGGCGGGTGTCCGGGCGGCCCATGCCCTTCATGATCTGGGTCGCCGTGTGCCCCTCGAAGATGTTCTTGAAGTACGTCGGGAACGAGTAGTGGACGTAGAAGAAGTGCGCCATGTCGACGACGTTGTCCACGACCTCGCGGCAGTTCGTGTTGACGATCGTCTCGGACCAGACCCAGTCGGTCCAGTCGTCGCGCGTCGCCCCTTCGATGACCGGGATCGTCACGTCCGGGGGCGGCGGGTTGCCCTCCGGGTCGTTCCAGACGAACAGCAGGCCGTCCTGCCGCATGGTGATCCAGGCGGCGGTACGGGCGCGCAGCGGCACCCGGCGCGAGTACGGGATGCTCTTGCACTTGCCGTCGCCGCCCCAGCGCCAGTCGTGGAACGGGCAGGCGATCTCGTTGCCCTTGACGGTGCCCTGGGACAGGTCGCCGCCCATGTGCCGGCAGTACGCGTCGAGGACGTTCACCTTGCCGTCGCCGCTCTGGAAGACCACGAGCTTCTGGCCGAAGGCGTTGACGGTGTGCGGCTTCCCGTCCGCGAACGTGCTGGACAACCCCAGGCAGTGCCATCCGCGGGCGAACCGTGCCGGCGCGGCCTCGGCCTCGATCGCGCGCACGTCGTCGTGTCGGGAATCCACTGCGGTCACTGTTGACCCCACCCTTCGGAACGCGGGTTCTCTCCATGGGAAAGGTAGGTCGCCCGGACCGGCGGCGGACGGGGAGTCCCAGTGGGCGGGATGCCCCGGGTCGTGGTCGCGAACCCGGAAGGACCATCATGGAGGCACTCATCACGAACACCCCATTCGATGAAAGTGACACGGAGACGCCCCCATGAGCAACGAGGTCCTGGAGTCGGTTCGCACGCTGCTGCCGTCCATCGCGGGACGGGCCCCGTCCACCGACGAGAACGGACGCGTCCCGGCGGAGAGCATCCGGGAACTCGTCGAGGCCGGCGTCTTCCGGATGCTGCAGCCCCGCAGGTACGGCGGCGCCGAGAGCGACCCGGTGCGGTTCTACGAGGTCGTGCGCGAGATCTCCGGCGTGTGCGGCTCGACCGGCTGGGTGGCCGCGGTGCTCGGCGTCCACCCCTGGCAACTCGGCCTGTTCGCCGAGGCCGCCCAGGACGACGTCTGGGGCGCGGACCCCGACACGCTGGTGGCCTCGTCGTACGCGCCGGTGGGGCGGCTGACCCCGGTCGAGGGCGGCTACGAGCTGTCCGGGCGGTGGAAGTTCTCCTCCGGCTGCGAGCACGCGTCGTGGGCGCTGATCGGCGGCCTGATCGTGGGCGCCGAAGGGCGGCCGGTCGACTTCATGACCGTGCTGGTCCCGCGCGCGGACTACCGGATCGAGGAGGTCTGGGACGTCATCGGCCTGCGCGGCACCGCCAGTAACGACATCGTCGTCGAGCGCGCGTTCGTCCCCGAGTACCGGACCATGCGCAACTACGAGCAGGCGCAGCTGCGCGGCCCCGGGCAGAAGGTGAACACCGGCCCGCTGTACCGGATGCCCTTCGCGACCGTCTTCACCTCCGCGATCACGGGCGCGGTCGTCGGCGCGGTCGCGGGCTGCTACGCGTCCTACATCGCCGCGATGCGCGACCGGGTCCGGCTCAGCCTCGGCGGCGGCCGGTTCGCCGAGGACCAGTTCGCGCAGGTGGCGGTGGCCCGGGCCGCCTCCGAGATCGACGCGGCGATCCTGCAGATGGACCGCAACGTCCGCGAGGTCTACCAGCACGCCGTGGACGGCGTGGAGATCCCGATGGAGCTGCGGCTGCGGGCCCGCCGGGACCAGGTGCGCGCCACCGAGCGGGTGCTTGAGGCGATCGACATCCTGTTCAAGACCGCCGGGGGGATCTCGCTCCAGCGCGGCAACCCCATCGAGCGCGCCTGGCGGGACGCGCACGCCGGCAGCGTCCACGTGGCCAACGACGTCGAGCGCGCCCTGGCCATGTACGGCAAGGCCGAGTTCGGCCTCGCCGTCGAGGACAACATGATCTGAGACCGGCCCCCTGACGGGGCCGCGGTCTGGTCAGGAGCCGGTCAGGGGGCCGTCGCGAACCAGTCGGCGAACCCGCTCGGGTCGTGGCGGCCCACGTTCGCGTGCTCGAACATGCCCCACCCGACCGCCCCGCCGCAGGTGGCCCGCGCGACGTGGTCCACGGTGGCGAAGGGCAGCCGGGAGGTGATCGCCGGGTCGTCCAGCCGGTACGTGGAGGAGCTCGTCCAGTCGCGGCCCCGCCACTGGCCGTGCGTCCAGTCCGGGTCGCCGCCGTACCCGGCGCCGACGCTCAGGGCGACCGACGTGAGGGTCTCGACCTCGACCACCACCGGCTCCCCGCCGGGCGTCGTCAGGTGCAGGCGCGCGGACTCCGGGTGCCGGGTCCCGCTCGCGTACGCGATCTCCACGCGGGGCCAGCCGAGCTGCTCCACCCGGCCGTCCGGGAAGACGCGGGTGGCGTGGTTCAGGGTGCGGGTCCCGTCGGCGGACTCCTGCGCGATGACGAGCAGGCCGAAGTCGTCGAACCGCAGCGGCGCGTACACCCACCAGTGGCCGGCGAGGGGCTCGTCGGCGAGCCGTCCGGCGGGGTCGGCGTCGCCGACGGGGCGGATGCCCCACGACCGGTCGCGGCCGCCGACCCAGACCTCGGGATCGGCCCGCAGCTCCTCGCCGGCCACGCTCAGCGTGCCCGACCAGCCGCCGACCTGCGCGAACCGGGTGGCGTCGAGGATCGCCTTCGGCCCCGACATGAGCACGTGCCGGTCTTCGAGGACCGCCGGGAACGCGCCCTCCCAGGTGAGGTCGAAGCACACGGAGCCGTCCGCGGGCTCGCACACCACCCGGACGCGGCGCAGCGGCTCCACGACCTCCACCCGGTAGCCGCCCACCCGCGCCTCCAGCGAGCGCTCGTCGAGGGCGTCGGAGAAGCGCACCGCCCACTGCTCGCCGCCGCGCCGCACGGTCGCGAACGCGTCGGTCACACCGAGGTTCGGGTACACGCCGAGCCCGGTGACCAGGAACACCTCACCCGTGCGGTCGTGGGCGTTGAAGTAGCACCGGTCGTAGAAGTTGCGGTCGGTGGCCGCGACCTGGGCCATCGACAGCGGCGACTGGTGGATCGGGTACTCGTCCAGAGGGACCGGTCTCATCCATCACTCCCAGGCGTAGGTTCCGGCGACGAGGTCGCGCAGGGCGGCGTGGTGCATGACGTACTCGTCGGGGGTCGGCGGCACGGTCTCCTCGCCGAACCGGATGGCCCGGCGTCTGATCTGCGACATGACGATGGCGTGCCGCAGCGCGGCGTACGTCAGATAGAAGTCGAGATCGCGGACCCGGTGGCCGGTGCGCCGCTCGTACTCCTCGACCACGTCCGAACGGCGGCAGAAGCCGGGCAGGCCCGGCGCTTCCAGCACCTCGGCGATGTCCTGGAAGAACCGGTGGAGGAAGACGAACCACCCGAGGTCCGTCTCGCGCGGCCCCAGCGCGGCCATCTCCCAGTCGAGCACGGCGACGGGCCGGGTCCCGCCGTACACGATGTTGCCGACCCGCGCGTCGCCCCACAGCAGCACCGGCGGGCCGGGGTCGGCCGGCCAGTTCTCCTCCAGCCAGGCGAACGCGTCCTCGATCACCGGGATGCGCACGCCGTCGTCGCGGCGGGTCCACTCGTAGTAGGCGCGCTCCCGCTCGACGTGGCCGCGCAGCGCGTCCTCGCCCGCCTCGGCGGCCAGATCGGGAAGCAGGCCGGCGGCCCCCGCCAGCCCGTGCACCCCGGCCAGGACCGCGACGCCCGAGTCCTGGACCTCGCGCCTCTCCTGCGCGGTCGCGTCCCGTAACCACCCGTCGAAGACGTACGGCGGGTTGTCGACGGGCACCCGGCCGTCCGCGCGGCTCATTACGAGGAACGGCACGCCGAGGACGTCGCCGGACTCCTCCAGCCAGTGGACCTCGGGGACCGGGACCTCGGTGTGCCGGGCCACCGTCCGCATCACCTCGAACTGGCGGCGGATGTCGTAGCCGGGGAAGACCGGGAAGGTGCTCGGCCGGGGCGCCAGCCGGGCGACCAGGGACGTCCGCCGCTCCTCGCCGGCGACCGTCCACTCGGCGTCGAACAGGACCGAGACGCTCGACATGCCGGAGTGGGCCGGTCGGGTCAGCCCGCTCAGCCGTACCGGGCCGTCGGCGCCGAGCCGTTCGGCCAGCCAGCCGGCCAGGGCGGCGCGCACCGCGTCGAGGTCCGTCGGATCGACGGTGATGACCCGGCGGGCCGCCTCCGGCACGTCGCCGGACGGTTCCGGGGGTGCGGACGGTCGCATGCCACCGGCCAGGTCACCGGCCGTGTTCCCTGCCGTGCTTCCGGCCATGTCACCGGTCACGTCGCCGGCCGTGTTTCCGGCCATATTTTCGGCCATGTCCCGCGCGGCCCGATAGGCGAAGACCATCGCCGACCCGATCGGCACCCCCGGGCCGGGGTAGACGCGCCCCGAGAAGGAGGCGCTGGTGTTGCCCGCGGCGTACAGCCCGGCGATCGGGCGGCCCGCGCCGTCCAGCACGCGGCCCTCCGTGTCGGTGCGCAGGCCGCCCTTGGTGCCGAGGTCGCTGAGGACCAGGCGCGCCGCGTAGTACGGCGGGCGGTCCACCGGGACCAGGCAGGGGTTCGGGCCCGCCCCCTCGGAGCGGCCGGCGAAGAACAGGTCGTAGGGGTCCTCACCTCGATGGAAGTCGGCGTCCACGCCGTCCCGGGCGAAGCCGTTGAACCGCTCGACCGTGGCGGCCAGCGCGGCGGCGGGCAGGCCCAGCTTCTCCGCCAGCTCGTCCAGCGAGCCGGCCTCGACCCAGGCCGAGCGGGGGAGGGACGGGATCGAGATGGCCGGGAGCGCGTCCGCGTGCCGCGAGTCGAAGACCAGATACGCGGGCACCCGCTCGGGCGCGGCGGCCATCTCCCGCCCCATCCGGTCGTAGGGGAGCGACTCGTTGGCGAACCGGCGGCCGGCCGAGTCGACCACCAGCCCGCCGCGGAAGCCGAGCGTGAAGCAGCCGCGGCCGTTCTCGTCCGCCACGCCGGGGCACCACCACGCCTGGTCCATCAGCTCGGTGGCGGCCCCGGCGGCGACGGCGGCCACGATGGGGTCGCCGGTGTTCGCCCCGGCGGGCGCCATCGACCACTCGGCCGCGCCGGGGACGCCGTGCTCGGCCCGCATCGCGCCGTTCCCCTCGAAGCCGCCCGCCGCCAGCAGCACCCCGCGCGCCGCGCGGATCCGCGCCGGGCCGTCCGCGGTGTCGACCTCCACGCCGGTCACCCGGCCGTCCTCGACGACGAGGCGGCGGAGCCGGACACCGGTGCGCACGGTGGCGTTCCCCGTGTTCGTCAGTGCGAGCAGCAGCCGGCCGATGAGCGCCCGGCCCTGGGCGAGCGCGGCGCCGGCGTGGCCGCGTCCGGTCCGGTCGCGGTCCACCGGCGGGCGCACCAGGGAGGCGAGCCCGCCCAGGCGCTCGGCGGGCAGGTCCAGCGGGACGAACGAGCGCCCGGCGTCCATGCGGCCGGGGACCGCGTAGTAGTCGGGGAAGGGACGCCACTCGAACTCGATCGCCGGGTCGCGCTCCAGGAACTCGGCGACCTCGGGGGCGGTCGCCAGGAACGCCTCCTGCCGGCCGTGGGCGTCCTCGCCCAGCAGGGCGCGCAGGTAGGCGCGCGCCGACTCGGTCGAGTCACCGATGCCCGCCCGCTCCTGGACCCGGGTCCCCGGCAGCCAGACGGCGGCCCCGGCGTACGCGGAGGTGCCGCCGAGCAGGGAGGTCTTCTCCAGCACCACGGTGCGCAGGCCGTGCGACGCGGCGATGAGCGCCCCGGTCATCGCCCCGGCGCCGGAGCCCGCGACCACCACGTCGTACTCGTCGTCCCATACCCCGGTACCGGCCATGCCGTCCGTCCTTCCGTGAACATCTCGCGCTGTCCGCCCAGGGAACCCCAGCGCTGCCGCCGCGTCGCGATGGCATCCCACTCACCGGTATGGACCAATTCACGGAGCCACCCGGAGCCGTGTGTAATGTCTTGTCGAAACACCTGGGGGGAAGACCGTGCCGAGAATCGCCGAAGCCAGGCCGCCGGCCGAGCCGAGCTCGCCCGAGCAGCGCGCCCGGCATCTGCGCATCCTCCGGGCGGCCGCGCACCTCGGCGCGGACAAGGGCCTGGAACGGGTCCAGATGCACGAGGTGGCGAAGGCCGCGGGCGTCGCGATCGGCACGCTGTACCGCTACTTCCCGTCGAAGACCCACCTGTTCACCGCGGTGATGGCCGAGCAGATCGACCGGTTCAACGAGACCGTCACCCGGCCCAAGCCCGGCGTGAGCCCCGAGGACGCGGTCGGCGACCTGCTGGTGAGCGCGAGCAGGCAGCTGCTGCGCCGGCCCGCGCTGGCGACCGCGATGCTCAACTCCGCCAACGCCGCCAACGCCGCGGCGGTCGCGGACGCGGGCCGGATCGACAGCACGTTCCGCGACATCGTGCTGCGGGCCCTCGGCATCGACGACCCCACCGCCCAGGACGTCACGCTCGTCCGGCTGCTCATGCAGTGCTGGTACGGCGTACTGCAGTCGAGCCTCAACAGCCGGGCCTCGATCCCGGACATGGAGAGCGACATCCGGCTCGCCTCCCGGCTGCTGCTCGCCCCCCGCTCCAACGCCGCCGACGCCTGACCCGTACTCACCCCTCCTCCGGCGGCTGAGCCGTCCCGGCCGTCCTGATGACCGGGATCCGCTGTCAGGCGGCCCGCCGTAGGGCTATCGTCCGAGGCTACCGGGCACGACTCGGAAGGGGAGCGGGCGAATGACGCGGAAGATCGCCGTCAGCGGTACGGCGTCGGGCATCGGCAGGGCACTGGCCGGACTGCTGCGCGAGCAGGGCGACCAGGTGATCGGGATCGATCTGAAGGACGCCGACGTGTGCGCGGACCTCGGCACCCGGGACGGGCGGGCGCTGGCCGTGGAGTCGGTGCTGCGGCTGGCCGGCGGCGCGCTCGACGGCGTTGTCGCCTGCGCGGGCGTCGCCGGGGTCACCCCGCTGACGGTGCGGGTGAACTACTTCGGCGTCCTCGCCCTGCTGGAGGGGCTGCGCCCGGCGCTCGCCGCCGCCCCCGCGCCGCGCGCCGCCGTGGTGTGCTCGATCGCCGGCACCCACGCGGTGGACCCGGACGTGGTGACGGCCTGTCTGGAAGGCGACGAGGACGCCGCGGTCGCCCTGGCGGATCGGGCGATCGAGCGCGGGGCGGGGGCGCTGCTCTACCCGTCGTCCAAGTCGGCGCTGGCGCGGTGGCTGCGCCGCGTCGCGGTCACGCCGGAGTGGGCGGGTACGGGCATCTCGCTCAACGCGATCGCCCCGGGCATCGTGCTCACGCCGATGACGGCGCCGCTCTTCGCGGACGAGGCGATGCGCGCGGTCATGGCGACCGCCGTCCCCATGCCCCTCAACGGGCACGCCCGGCCCGAGGCGATCGGCGAGGCGTTGCGCTGGCTGATCAGCCCGGCGAACACCCACATGGCGGGGCAGATCGTGTACGTGGACGGCGGCGCCGAGGCCACCGTGCGCGGCCCGAACGTCTACTGACCGAACGCGGCGAGAGCCAGGTGGGGGAACCGCATGCACACGGAGGGGGCGGCCCCCGCCGCGTGAGTCACTTCTTTGCCGTGGCGGCGTTCGGGACGCCGGTCATGTCGAGTTCGGCGACGCTGTAGGCCGCGAAGTTCCGGTACGGGCCGCGGCCGTCGAAGTACGGCGTGAGCTGCGCGTCGAGTTCCTCGACCGAGAAGACGCCGTCGGCGGCGGTGAACTTCCGCTCGACCGTCGGCGCGGCCATGAGGGCGACCATGTCGCCGTACACCACGAACACCTGGCCGTTGATCTCGGCGGCGGCGGGGGAGGCGAGGTAGCTGACGAACGTGCCGACCCGCTCGGGCGCCAGGACGTCCAGGCCGCCGGGGGCGTTCCCGCCGCCGGCGAACACGTGCGCGGTCATGCCGGTGCGGGCGCGCGGGCAGATCGCGTTGGCGCGCACGCCGTACCTCGACAGGCCCTGGGCGGTCGAGAGGGTCAGCGCGACGATGCCCGCCTTGGCCGCCGAGTAGTTCGGCTGGCCCGCCGAGCCGAAGAGGAACGCCTCGGACGAGGTGTTGATCACGCGGCCGTAGACCGGCCCGCCGGCGGCCTTGCTCGCCTCGCGCCAGTACGCGGCCGCGGCGCGGGACACCGCCGCGTGCCCCTTGAGGTGGACGCGGACCACGTCGTCCCAGTCGGACTCGGTCAGGTTGAAGAGCATCTTGTCGCGGAGCACGCCCGCGTTGTTGACCAGGATGTCGAGGCCGCCGAACGCGTCCACCGCGGTGCGGACCAGGCGGTCGCCCAGGGCCCACTCGCTCACGTCGCCGGTCACCGCGACGGCCTTCCGCCCGAGCGCCTCGATCTCGGCCACGACCTCGTCGGCGGCCGGTCCCATGTCGTTCACGACGACGTTCGCGCCGCACGCGGCGAGCGCGAGCGCCTCGCTGCGGCCGAGTCCGGCACCCGCGCCGGTGACGATGGCGGTCCTGCCCTCCAGGCTGACGTTCGGGCTCATGTCCCTGCTCCTGTCCGATCACCATATGAGGGCATAAAACTAGTACGTATTCTAATTTCGGCCGAGGCGGCGTCCCACTCAGTGGAGGGGGCTCGCCGGCCGCCGACCTGTGGTTGCCACTCACCGGGACACGAGCATTGTGGCGAACAAGAATTGATTCTAGTGTCGCCGCCAGGCCTGCCTGAAAGGGCCGGCGTGGACGGGAAGCACTGAATCGAGGAGAACCCCATGGCTGAGGCCGTCATCGTCGACGCCGCCCGCACGCCGGTCGGCAAGCGCCGGGGCGCCCTGTCCGGCCTGCACCCCGCCGATCTGCTCGGGCGCGTCCACAAGGGCCTGCTCGACCGTACGGGCGTCGCCCCCGGCGAGATCGGACAGGTGATCGGCGGCTGCGTCACCCAGGCGGGCGAGCAGTCGAACAACGTCACCCGTCAGGCGTGGCTGTACGCCGGTCTGCCGTACCAGACGGCGTGCACGACGATCGACTGCGCCTGCGGGTCCTCTCAGCAGGCCGTGCATCTGGTCGCGGGCCTGATCGCCTCCGGCGCGATCGACGCGGGCATCGGCTGCGGCGTCGAGTCGATGAGCCGTGTCTTCCTCGGGCAGGCGCGCACCCCCGAGACCGGCAGCCCCTTCCCGGAGGACTGGTCCCTTGACCTGCCCGACCAGTTCACCGCCGCCGAGCGGATCGCGCGCCGCCGCGGCATCACCCGCGCCGACGTGGACGACTTCGGCCTGGAGTCGCAGCGGCGCGCCGCCGCCGCGTGGGCCGAGGGACGGTTCGACGGGCAGATCATCCCGATCGAGGCGCCCGTGACGGGCCCGGACGGACCGACGGGGGAGACCGCCCTCGTCGCCCGCGACCAGGGGCTGCGCGAGACCAGCCCCGAGGCGCTGGCCAAGCTCGCCCCCGTGATCCCCGACGGCGTCCACACGGCCGGGAACTCCTCACAGATCAGCGACGGCGCCGCCGCCGTGCTGCTGATGAGCGCGGAGAAGGCGGCGGCGCTCGGCCTGCGGCCGCGGGCCCGCATCGTCGCCTCCGGCATGGTCGGCTCCGACCCGCACTACCACCTCGACGGCCCGGTGGAGGCGACCGCGCACGTGCTGCGTACGGCCGGGATGACGCTCTCCGACATCGACCTGGTCGAGATCAACGAGGCGTTCGCGTCGGTCGTGCTGTCCTGGGCGCGGGTCCACGACGCCGACATGGACAAGGTCAACGTGAACGGCGGCGCCATCGCCCTCGGGCACGCGGTCGGCTCCACCGGCGCCCGCCTGATCACCCAGGCGCTGCACGAGCTTGAACGGACCGGACGGTCCACCGCGCTGATCACCATGTGCGCGGGCGGCGCCCACGCCACGGCGACCGTCATCGAACGGATCTGAGAACCCCATGCGCATCGGACTCACCGACGAGCACCGCGCCCCGCCCGCGACCCCGTGCCCGCGCCTGTTATGGGCTGACACCCCCCGGACGAAGGAAGACCTGACATGAGCGAGAGGACGTTCGTCATCGGCGTCGGGATGACGAAGTTCGAGAAGATCGAAACCCGTGAATGGGAGTACCCCGACATGGTCGGGGAGGCGGTCGGCGCGGCCCTGGCCGACGCCGGGGTCGGTTACGAGGCGGTGGAGCGCGCCGCCGTCGGCTACGTGTTCGGCACCTCGACCGCCGGTCAGCGCGCCCTCTACGACGTCGGCCTGACCGGCATCCCGATCGTCAACGTCAACAACAACTGCGCCACCGGCTCCTCCGCGCTGATGCTGGCGCGGGAGTGGGTGCAGGCCGGCCTCGCCGACGTCGCCCTCGCGGTCGGCTTCGAGAAGATGACCCGGGACGCGCTGAACCCGTCCGGCGCGATGCCCAAGGTGACGACTGTGGACCGGCACCTGGAGGTGCTCGTCTCCACCTATGGCTGGGCCGCCGCGCCGATGACCGCGCAGTTCTTCGGCAACGCCGCGCGCGAGCACATGGACAGGCACGGCACGACCGCCGCGCAGATCGCCTCCGTCGCGGTCAAGAACCACCGGCACTCGGTGCACAACCCGTACGCGCAGTTCCAGCGCGCGTACACGCTGGAGCAGGTGCTCGGCGACAAGCCGATCCACGAGCCGCTCACCCGCTCGCAGTGCTCGCCGACCTCCGACGGCGCCGCCGCCGCGGTCGTCGTCGGCGAACGGTACGTACGCGAGCACGGGCTGGAGGGCCGGGCGGTCGAGATCCTCGCCCAGGCCATGACCACCGACACGGAGGAGGCGTTCGCCACGCGCTCCCACATCGACGTCGTCGGCGCCCCGATGACCCGCGCGGCCGCCCGCCAGGTCTTCGCCCGGTCCGGGCTCGGCATCGGCGACGTCGACGTGATCGAGCTGCACGACTGCTTCTCGATCAACGAGATCCTCACGTACGAGGCGCTCGGCATGTGCCCCGAGGGCGAGGGCGGCACGCTCGCCGAGTCCGGCGCCACGACGTACGGGGGCCGGTGGGTGGTCAACCCGTCCGGTGGCCTCATCTCCAAGGGGCACCCGCTGGGCGCGACCGGCCTGGCGCAGTGCGCCGAGCTGACCTGGCAGCTCCGCGGCGAGGCCGGCACCCGCCAGGTGGACGGCGCGCGGATCGGCCTGCAACACAATCTCGGGCTCGGCGGCGCCTGCGTCGTCACCCTGTACGGCGCGGGCACGCTGGACGGTTCCGTCGCGGGTCCCGGCACGAGTGAGGAGGACTGAACCATGCCGATCGACGTCGACGAGGCGCTCGGCGCGCCGCCCTCCGTGCGGGAGATCGCGTGGACCAGCCGTGACGTGCTGCTCTACCACCTCAGCCTGGGGGCGGGCCGCGGCGCGGACCCCGAGCTGTCCTACACCTACGAGCGGGGTCTGCGCGTGCTGCCGACGTTCGCGCTGGTCGCCGGCCAGGGCGTCTCGGCCGGGGAGCGCCGTCCCGCCGCGCTGCACCTGCCCGGCATGCACATCGACCTGCGCCGGATCCTGCACGCCGGGCAGGGCCTCACCGCCCACCGGCCGCTGCCCGCCTCGGGTGCCGCCACCGTCACCTCCCGCGTGGCCCACATCTGGGACAAGGGCAAGGCCGCAGTGATCGTCCTGGAGCAGTCGGCGGCCGCCCCCGACGGGGCGCCCCTGTGGACCACCACCATGCAGATCTGGGCGCGGGGCGAGGGCGGCTTCGGCGGCGACCCCGGCCCGGAGACCCCGTGGGCGGCGCCCGAGCGCGCGCCCGACCATGTGCTCGACACCCCAACCGGCGCCCGCCAGGCCCTGCTGTACCGGCTCAACGGCGACCTCAACCCGCTGCACGCCGACCCCGAATTCGCGCGGACGGCCGGCTTCGACCGGCCGATCCTGCACGGGCTCGCGTCCTACGGCATCGTCGCCAAGGCGCTGGTGGACGGCGTCCTCGGCGGCGACGTGACCCGGCTGACGGGCCTGTCGGTCCGGTTCGCCGGGACGCTGTTCCCCGGCGAGACGATCCGTACCACGGTGTGGCGCGAGGACGACCGGCTCGTGCTGACCTCGACCTGCCCGGAACGCGACGGCGCGCCCGTGCTCACCCACGCGACCGCGGAGGTGGGCGGGTGAACGAGGGCCGGTCGGAGCTGACCGCCAGAGCGAACAACAAGGGCGTGGACGCCGCCGTCGCCGCGGCCCGCCGGGTCATCGCCTCGCTGCTGCACGCGGGCGACGGGTCGGACGCCGAGATGTCCGAGGTGGCGGAGCGGCTGAACGCCGTCGCCGACTACCTCGACGAACACGCCCCCGCCGTGCGGGAACGGATGGTGGACATGTGGCGGGGCGAGGGTGTGACCCGGCACGACCCGGTGACCGGCCCGGAGAACGCCGTCGCGCCCCCGCTCGCGCTCACCGGCCAGGAGGACGGCTCGATCGAGGGCATCGTCGTCCTGGGCATGCCGTACCAGGGGCCGCCCGGGTTCGTGCACGGCGGGATCTCGGCGCTGCTTCTGGACCACACGCTCGGCGTGGCGAACGACTGGGGCGGGCCGTCCGGCATGACCGCCGAGCTGACCCTGCGTTATCACCGGCCCACGCCGCTGTTCGAGCCGCTGACGGTCACCGGGCGGCAGGTCGCGGTGGACGGCCGCAAGATCCGCGCCGTCGGCACGATCTCGGCCGGAGGCGAGGTGTGCGTCAGCGCGGAGGGCCTGTTCGTCGCCAAGCGCGTCCCGCGCCCCCGCTGACGGGGGACGCGCGTCGCGAGAGGGCCCGGGCCGGCGATCACCGACCCGGGCTCTCTTCGTCGTACGACCACGGCGAGAGCACCGGATGATCACGCGTTGTATTCTCGGGCGATCTTTGATCTTTGAAAGGTTTGCCCATGAGGAAAGCGCTGTTCGTCGTCGCGGCGAATGCACTGGTGCTCACGTTGTGCGGTACGGCCCAGGCCGCCTCGGCCAAGAGGGCCGACACGTATCCCAACTTCCGGCAGCTCGCGGCCCACGAGGCCGAGGGGAAGGACTTCCGCCGCGTACAGCGGTTTCCACGCGGGGCGCGAGTGGCGCACATCGCCATCCACGGCGGCGCGATCGAGTCGCCCACCACTCAACTTGCCAACGCGGCCGCGGGGAGCAAATACGCCTTCTACTCCTTTGAGGGGCTCAAGCCGTCCGGCAACAGACAGCTCCACATCACCGCCACCCATTTCGACGAGCCCAAGGCCCTCAAGCTGGTGGCGGCGGTCGACTACACCGTCTCCTGGCACGCCGCCGCGGGCGCAAACGCGACGACGTACGTCGGCGGTCGCGACAAGGGGCTTGTCCGCAAGGTCAGCGCCGAACTGCGTGCGGCGGGGTTCACCGTCGCGACCTCGGTGCCCGGCGAGATCGCCGGTGTGAGCCCGCGAAACATCGCCAACAAGAACCGCAGGGGCATGGGCGTGCAGCTGGAGATCAGCCGCGGCCAGCGAGAGCGGTTCTTCGCCGGAGGGAAGCTGGGCCGCGCCTGGGTCGAGAACCCGGCCCACCGCACCGAGGCCTTCAACCGGTACGTCTCCGCGGTCAACCGCGCACTGTCCTGATCCGAGGCCGGCCTACCCGGCCGCCAGCCCTCGATGGGTTCTGGTCAAGGAGCCGCGGCAAACGATCCGTCCATCGCCCGCCGGCTCACTCAGCCGATCCGAGAAAGAAGCCAACGTAGCTCAGCGGCGCCTCCCGGACCGAGAGACGCCTCGGCCGCGTCGATCAGGGCAGCCAGTTCGTCCCTGAGCGGCTCCGGCGGCTTCGTGTACAGCGTCGCGCCGCCCTTCGCGTGCCAGGTCGTCGTGAGCCCGTCGGCGGAGCGACGCGTCGGCGTCGTCTATCAGCGTCAGATCGGCCTTGAGCCTGGTCCAGCCGTCCGCACCGGACAGGATCCGGTGGGCGGCCTGCCGTACGTGTCGTGGCCGGGCGGTGTCGAGCAGCGGCCACAGCCGGTCCGCGGGCACGCCGGAGCCGCGCAGTGCGGCGGCTGCCCGCCTGGTCACCGCGGGGGAGGGGTCGCCGAGCAGGGCGATGAGGTCCATCGGCGCGCCGAGTCGATGCAAGGTTCGGACGGCCTCGGCCCGGACCCGGGGGCGGGGGTCGGCCAGGTATGGCCGGACGAGATCGGTGTCGGCGCGGCCGCCGCAGTCGGCGAGGCCGGCGATCAGGTTACGGACCTCCGTGCCCGGCCGCCCGGCCAGGAGCCGGCGGTAGATGTGCGCCGGGTCCCCGCCCGCTCGCCTGACCGCCCATTGCGCGGTCAGGCGGGTCATCGAGGACGCGTCGCCCAGGAAGCGCGACCCGTGCTCCGGGCGTCCCAGCCGGACCAGGCCGGTGAGCGCGACGGCCCGGACCCGGGAGGAACGGGTGGCCAGCAGGCGCTCCAGCAGGTCGGGCCTATCCATGCGGTCGATCGCCTCCGCGCACCGGATCCGGGAGACGACGTCCGCCTCGCCGAGGGCGGCGGCCATCAGATCAGACTCGCGCAAACGGCCCACATCAAGCGAAATCTCGTAGGCGAACCTGCGGGCACGCGGATCGGCGCAGCCCCGCATTGTGGCCAGCGTCTCGTCGTCCGCGCCCAACGCGTCGAGGGCGCGGTCGGCGAGTTCGTCGTGCGTGACCACGTTGGCGAGAGCCACGCACAGGTCCTGGAGCGCGTGCCGGCGGCCGGCTTCCACTCCCGCCACGAGCCCGGGGACGACGTCCACAAACGACTTCGCCCGAGTAAGCGGCCAGATCCGTCGCGCCCTGAAGCCCTTCACACCGGTCATGATCTCAGGGTTCGATGTCGCGGCGGATCACTTTGCCGGTGGCGTTGCGGGGGAGGGGCTCGGTGGTGATGCGCCAGCGGGACGGCACCTTGAAGTACGCCAGCTCGCCCGCGGTGTAGGCGCGCAGCTCCTCCTCGCCGACGGGCCGCTCGCCGTCGGTGACGACCACGGCCATGACCTCCTGGCCGAGGTCGGGATGGGGGACGCCGATCACGGCGCACTCCAGCACGGCGGGGTGCTCCGCCAGGACGTTCTCGATCTCGGCGGGGTAGACGTTCTCGCCGCCGCGCAGGATCAGATCCGAGCGGCGGGCGGTGAGGCGCAGCCGCCCCTGCTCCATCACGCCGACGTCGCCGGTGTGCAGCCACCGGTCGGCCCGGATGGCCTGTTCGGTGGCCGCCGGGTCCTTCCAGTAGCCGAGCATGGTGAACGGGCTGCGGACGCAGATCTCGCCCTCCTCGCCCTCGGGGAGCGGCTCGCCCAGCGGGTCGCGGATCTCCACCTGCACAGTGAGGACGGGACGGCCCAGCGTGCCGGGCGCCTCGGCGAGGTCGGCGGGCGTCGCGGCGGACACGGCGGTCGAGGTCTCGGTCAGGCCGTAGCTGTCGACCAGGGCGTTCTTCGCCGGAGGGAAGGCCCCGCGCAGCCGCTCCTTGAACGCGGGCGAGGACGGCGCGGAGGCGAGCGCGAAGGCGGTCAGCGAGGAGAGGTCGTATTCCGACAGGTCGCCGTGCTCGATCAGGCGGTGCGCCATCGTCGGCACCGCGCCCCAGTTCGTGATCCGCTCCTTCTCGATGAGGCGCAGCACCCGGTCCACGTCGAAGGCCCCCTGGTGCATCACCACGGCGCTGCCGGTCGCCAGGCGGGGCACGACGAGGTTGTGCAGGCTCGCGATGTGGAACAGCGGCAGGGCGAGCAGGTAGCGCCGGTCGGCGGGATCGACCGGGTCGCCGAACGCGGCGGCCAGGGCGTCGTTCATCCGGTGGTACTCGATGACCGATGTCAGGTTGCGGTGCGAGTGGACGGCTCCCTTCGGCCGCCCGGACGTGCCGCTGGTGTAGAGGATGACCGCGGGGTCGTCCTCGGCGACATCGGCGACGGGCAGGACGGCGCCGGGGTGGCGGCGGGCGAGCCGGGGGACGTCGTCCTCGATGGTCAGGACGGTGCCGCCGTCCTCGACCAGGGCGGCCCGCTTCGCGTCCGCGACGATCAGCGCGGGCTCGGTGTGGCCGATCGCGTACGCGACCTCGCGGCGTGACCACCAGGCGTTGTAGCCGACGGCGACGGCGCCGATCGCGACGCTCGCCCAGAAGGAGAGGATCCAGCCGGGGGAGTTGGCCGCGTTGATCGCGACCCGGTCGCCGGGGCGCACACCGTACTCGTCCCGGAGGGCGGTGGCGAGAGAGGCGACCTGGGCGGCGTGCTCGGCGAAGCTCAGCCGGCCGTCCGCGGTGACGATGTAGTCGCGGTCGCCGAACCGGACGGACCGGGCCAGCACCTCTCCCAGGGACCTGGCGCGGTTCTTGTAGACCCGCATGCGCGCGCCGAGGACGTCCTCCTCGACCAGTTCGAAATCCCCGCCGGGGCCGGTCAGCCGGGCCATCACGGCGAGGGCCGCCGCTCTCGGATCCGTCGACGTCGACATCAGTTCCCTCCCGTGTCGCCGGGACTAGGTCTTCCTGGCCGCCAATATTCGCGATCGCGGGTGCCGCGGAACGCGGCTTTCCCGTTCAGCGGGATTCACCGGAGCCGGGGGACCCTCCGCTGGCTAACGTCGGCCGTGCTCCCCGAGACGGAGTGCGGACGGAGGACCCTCTTGACTCACACGACGCCCGGGGCCCGCGAGGTGCCGGACGTGCTCGCTCCGGCGAAGCTCGGCCCGGTGGCCCTGCGCAACCGCATCATCAAGGCCGCGACCTACGAGGGGTTGAGCCGCAAGGGCCTCGTCACCGACGAGCTCATCGACTTCCACGTGCGCCACGCGGCCGGCGGCGTCGGAATGACCACGGTGGCCTACTGCGCGGTCGCGCCCGAGGGCCGAACCGACCGGCGCCAGATCCTGTGGACTCCGGAGGCACTGCCCGGCCTGCGCAAGCTGACCGAGGCGGTGCACGCCGAGGGCGCCGCGGTCGCCGCGCAGATCGGCCACGCGGGCCCGGTGGCCAACCCCAAGTCCAACAGGCTCCCCGCGCTCGCGCCCAGCCGGCACTTCCACGCCACCACCACCAGCTTCACGAAGGCCGCCACCCGGGACGACCTGACCCGGATCGTGGCCGCCCACGGCCACGCCGCGTCGATGGCCGTCGAGGCCGGGTTCGACGCCGTCGAGATCCACCTCGGGCACAACTACCTCGCCAGCTCGTTCCTCAGCCCCAAGCTCAACCACCGCAAGGACGAGTACGGCGGAAGCCTGGAGAACCGCGCCCGCTTCTCCCGGGACATCGCCCGGGCCGTGCGCGACGCCGTCGGCGACCGGATCGCCATCACCGCCAAGCTCAACATGGACGACGGCGTGCCCGGCGGGTTCTGGCTCGACGAGGCGATCACGGTCGCCCGGTGGCTGGAGCAGGATGGCTCGCTCGACGCCCTCGAACTCACCGCGGGCAGCTCCCTGCTCAACCCCATGTACCTGTTCAAGGGCGACGCGCCGCTGCGGGAGTTCGCGGCGGTGATGAAGCAGCCGGTCAAGCTGGGCGTCCAGCTCGTCGGCAAGCGTTTCCTGCGCGCCTACCCGTACCGGGACGCCTACCTGCTCGACGACGCCCGGCAGATCCGCGCCGCCGTCACGATGCCGCTCATCCTGCTCGGCGGCATCACGAACAAGGCGGTCATGGACCAGGCGATGGCGGAGGGCTTCCAGTTCGTCGCGATGGCGCGGGCGCTGCTGCGCGAGCCGGACCTGATCAATCGGATCGCGGCCGACGAGAGCGTCCGCTCCCTGTGCATCCACTGCAACAAGTGCATGACGGCGATCTACGGCGGCACCCACTGCGTGCTCACCGGCCCCCTGATCGCGCAGCCGCCGGTACGGAAGCCGCGGGCCTGAGCAGGAGGAGAACGGAGAACCGTGCACCGAGAGACGATCGCCGACCTGTTGCTCGACCGGGTGGGGGACGACCGCCCGGGCCTGCGCACCCGGGAGCGTACCTGGACCTGGGACGAGGTGGTCCGCGAGAGCGCCGCCCGGGCCTCCCTGCTGCGCGAGCTGCGGATCGAGGGGCCCTTCCACGTCGGGGTCCTGCTCGGCAACGTGCCCGAGTACGTCTTCTGGCTCGGCGCGGCGGCGCTCAGCGGCGCCTCGATCGTCGGCATCAACTCGACCCGGCGCGGCGCGTACCTGGAGCAGGAGGTCAGGCATGCCGACCTGCGGCTCGTCGTCACCGACGAGGCCGGGCTGAAACTGCTCGACGGCCTCGACATCGGCGTGGAGCGCGACCGCTTCCTCCTCGTGGACGGCGAGGACTACGCGGCCCGGGTGGCCGCGCACGCCTGCGAGCCGGAGCGCGACCGCGGCATCACCGCCGCGACCCGGATGCTGCTGCTGTTCACCTCCGGCACCACCGGCGCGTCCAAGGCGGCGATCTGCTCCCAGGGCCGGCTGGCCGCGCTCGGCTACGCCAACTGCGCCAAGTACGGCGTGGCCAGGGACGACGTCACGTACTGCTGCATGCCGCTGTTCCACGGCAACGCCGTCATGGGCCTGTGGGCGCCCTCGCTCGCCGCGGGCGCGACCGTCGCCCTTGTGCCCGCGTTCTCCGCGTCCACGTTCCTGCCCGACGTCCGGTTCTACGGCGTCACGTTCTTCACGTACGTCGGCAAGGCGATCGCGTACATCCTGGCCACGCCCGAGCGTCCGGACGACGCGGACAACACGCTCGACCACGCCTTCGGCACGGAGGCCTCGCCCGAGGACCAGGCCGAGTTCCGGCGCCGCTTCGGCTGCCGGCTGATCGAGGCCTACGGGTCGAGCGAGGGGTCCGGCATGGTCACGCTCGCGCCCGAGGGGCCCGCGAGCGCGCTGGGCCGCCCCGCCCACGCCGGTGTCGTCGTCGTCGATTCAGAAACCAGGGAGCGGCGGCCGCGCGCGGTGCTCGACGAGCACGGCCGGGTCGTCAACGCCGAGGAGGCGATCGGCGAGATCGTCAACACCGAGGGCGCGGCGAAGTTCGAGGGCTACTACAAGAACGACGCGGCCAACGCCGAACGGGTCCGGCACGGCTGGTACTGGACCGGCGACCTCGGCTACATCGACGAGGCCGGCTACATCTACTTCGCCGGCCGTTCCGGCGACTGGATCCGGGTGGACGGCGAGAACATCTCCGCGCTGCTGACCGAGCGCGTCCTGCGCCGCCATCCGCGCGTCGTCGCCGCCGCCGTCTTCGGCGTGCCCGACCCGCGCTCCGGCGACCAGGTGATGGCCGCGATCGAGATCCCCGAGGGGACGGCCTTCGAGGACCTCGACCTGCCCGCGTTCCTCGCCCGGCAGGCGGACCTCGGCACCAAGGGCGCGCCGCGCTACGTGCGGGTGTCCCACGCGCTGCCGGCCACCGGCTCGAACAAGCTCCGCAAGAAGGAGATGCGGCACGACGGCTGGCGGACCGAGGACGCCGTGTACCGCTGGGCCGGCCGCGCCGCGCCGCGCTACACCCCGATGACCGCCGAGGACAAGGCCGCGTTGCGCGCGGAGTTCCACGCCAACGGACGGCAGCGCTTCCTGCCGTAGCCCCCGTACGGCCCAGCAACCCGAGTAGGAGAGCGGAACATGGATCTGCGCGAGACCGCCGCGCAGCAAGAGCTGCGCATGGAGCTGCGAAGGTACTTCGCCGGCCTCATGCCGGAGGCCGAACGCCGCCGCGCCGGCGAGCAGGGCGTCGGAGGCGACCGCTTCCGCGAGGTGGTCAAGCGCCTCGGGGCCGACGGCTGGCTCGGCATCGGGTGGCCGGTCGAGTACGGCGGCCAGGGCCGCTCGATCGAGGAGCAGTACGTCTTCTTCGACGAGGTCCAGCGGGCCGGGCTGCCGTTCCCGTTCGTCACCGTCAACACGGTCGGCCCGACCCTGATGAGCCAGGGGTCGGAGGAGCAGAAGAGGCGCTTCCTGCCCGGCATCCTGTCCGGCGACATCGTCTTCGCGATCGGCTACACCGAGCCGGACGCCGGCACCGACCTCGCGTCTCTGACGACCCGCGCGGTCCGCGACGGCGACGAGTTCGTCGTGGACGGCAGCAAGATCTTCACCAGCGGCGCGAACACCGCCGACTACGTGTGGCTGGCCTGCCGTACCGACCCGGACGCGCCGAAACACAAGGGCATCTCCATCCTGATCGTGCCGACGGACGCGCCCGGGTTCTCGTGGAGCCCGATCCATACCGTGGGCGGCATGATCGTGACCGCCACCTACTACAGCGGCGTACGGGTGCCCGCGACCGACGTCGTCGGCGAGGTGAACGGCGGCTGGCGGCTGATCACCCACCAGCTCAACCACGAGCGGATCGGGCTCGCCGCGCTCGGCGGTCGCATGATCAGGCTCTGGGAGGACGTCCTCGCCTGGGCCAGGGAGAACGGGACCATCGAGCTGCCGTGGGTCCAGCGGGACTTCGCCCGCACCTACGCCAAGCTGGAGGCGATGCGCCTGCTCAACTGGAAGATGACCGGCGCCGTGGCGCGCGGCTCCCTGTCCGGCGCGGAGGCCGGGGCCGCCAAGGCGTACGGCACCGAGACCCACATCGACGTGCAGCGCACCCTCACCGGCATCATCGGCGCGGCCGGGCGGATCCGGCCCGATTCACCCGGCGCGGCGCTGGCCGGCCAGATCGAGCAGCTCTCCCGCCAGGGCATCGTGAACACCTTCGGCGGCGGTGTGAACGAGATCCTCAGGGACATGGTCGCCACCCAGGGGCTCGGCCTGCCCCGGCTGGGGCGGGGCGTATGAGCGCGGCGTACGAGGACCGGCTGCGCGCGTTCGTCGGCCGCGAGATCCACCCGCTGCGGCGAGGACAGGACCCGGTCAACGTGCCGATGATCCGGCACTGGGTCGAGGCCATGGAGGACGACAACCCGATCTACCTCGACGAGGAGGCCGCCCGCGCCACCGGCAGGGACGGCGTCGTCGCGCCCGCGTCCATGGCGCAGGCGTGGGTGATGCGCGGGTACGCCGCGACGGCGGCGGCGAAGGGCGGCGGCGGCCCCGCCGACGAGCTGACCGACCTGCTCGCCGAGGGCGGTTACACCTCGGTGGTGGCGACCGACTCGGAGTTCGAGTTCCACCGCGAGCTGGTGCCCGGCGACCACGTCGCCGCGCGGGAGGTGGTCGAGTCCATCTCACCGGAGAAGGCCACCGCGCTGGGCGCGGGCCGTTTCATCACGTCGTTGCGGACGTACCACGACCAGGACGGCGAGATCGTGGCCGTGCAGCGCTGGCGCATCCTGCGCTTCCGCCCCAAGCAGAAGCCGCAGAAGCCGCAGGGGCCGGAGGAGCGGCCCGAGGGCACCGCGGCGGAACGGCCCGAGGCCAACACGGGGGAACGGCCCGAGGAGCGGGCGCCCCGGCCGCAGCCGGCGATCAATAGGGACAACGCGTTCTGGTTCGAGGCGGCCCGCGAGCGCCGGCTGCTGATCCAGCGCTGCGCCGCCTGCCGGACGCTGCGCCACCCGCCCGGCCCCTGCTGCCCGGAGTGCGGCTCGTTCGAGTGGGACACCGTGCGGGCGTCCGGCGACGCGCACGTCTACAGCTTCGTGGTCAACCACCACCCCCGCCATCCGGCGTTCGACTACCCGTTGATCGTCGCGGTCGTCGAACTGGCGGAGGGCACCCGGCTGATCACCAACCTGGCCGGCGTCACCCCGGAGGAGGTCGAGATCGGCATGCCGGTCGTCCTCGACTGGGTGGACGCGGGCCCCGAGTCATCGCTTCCGGTGTTCCGGCCGGTCGCCCAGGAAGGCCACTGATGGACTTCACCCTTGACGAAGAGCTCGAAGCGATCCGCGACCTGGCCCGGAAGATCTTCACCGACCGCGCCACCCCCGAGCGGGCGCGCGAGGTGGAGCGCTCGCCCGAGCGCGTGGACGAGAGCCTGTGGGCCGAGCTGGCCAAGGCGGGACTGCTCGGCGTCTGCGCGCCGGAGGAGGCCGGGGGAGCCGGTCTCGGACTCGGCGCGCTGTGCGTCCTGCTTGAGGAGCAGGGCCGCGCCGTGGCGCCCGTCCCGCTGTGGCCGGCCTCCGTCGCCGCGCTCGCGGTCGCCGCGCACGGCACCGCCGAGCAGCGCGCGCGCCTGCTGCCCGGCGCCGTGGACGGCTCGTCGCGGCTCACCCTCGCCCTGGAGGAGTTCGGCCCGGACGAACCCGGCGCGCCGCGCTGTGCGGCGGTGCGCGACGGCGGGTCCGGCGGCTGGCGGCTGACCGGGGTCAAGGCGGTCGTCCCGTCGCCCTTCGGCGCCGCGCACGTCCTGGTCGCCGCCCGGATCGACGGCGGAACCGGGCTGTTCCTGGTCGCCCGCGACGCGGACGGCGTGACCTGGGAGGCGGCCGAGACCACGAGCCGCGACCTCGGCGGCACCATGACCCTGGACGGCGCGCCCGCGCAGGAGATCGGGTCCCCCGGCTCCGGCGTCCTCGACTGGACGATCGGGCGCGTCTCGGTGGCGCTGGCCGCCGTCCAGCTCGGGGTCGCCCAGGGGGCGCTGCGGCTCGCGGCCGGCTACCTCGGCGAGCGCCGGCAGTTCGGCCGCCCGCTGGCCACGTTCCAGGCGGTGCAGCACCAGCTCGCCGACTGCTACATCGACATCGAGGCCATGGGGGTCACCATGTGGCAGGCCGTCACCTCGCTGGAGGCGGGCGAACCCGCCGATGCCGCCGTGCTCGTCGCCAAGTGGTGGGCGGGCGAGGCCGGGCTGAACGTCGTCCACCGCACCCAGCACCTGCACGGCGGCATCGGCGTGGACGTCGACTATCCGGTGCACCGGCACTTCCTGTGGGGCAAACAGATCTCCGGCACGCTGGGCGGCGCGAGCGCGGATCTCGCCCGCCTCGGCGCGGTGCTGGCGGCGGGGCCGGTGACGTCATGACAGAGACCACTGCGAACGCCGCCGTGAATCACACCGTCCGGCAACTCGGCGGGCCCGGCCGCACGTACGACGAGGTGGCGGTCGGCGACCGGCTGCCCGAGCTGTCCGTCCCGCTGACCCGGACCCTGATCGTGGCGACCGCGATCGCGAGCCGCGACTACCAGGACGTGCACCACGACCCCGAGCTGGCGGTCGAGCGCGGGTCCAGGGACGTCTTCATGAACATCCTGACCAGCAACGGCCTGGTCGAACGCTTCGTCACCCGCTGGGCGGGCCCGGCCGCGGTCGTCGCCGCGATCCGGATCAGGCTCGGCGCGCCCAACTACCCGGGCGACACCATGGTGCTCACCGGCGAGGTCACCGCGAAGGACGACGCGGAGGGCCGGGTCGAGGTCTCCGTGCGCGGCGAGAACGCCCTCGGCGCGCACGTGACCGGCACCGTCGTCGTACGGCTCCCGAAGGGAGAGAACGCGTGAACGTCGCCCGCCCCCTCTCCGGCGCCGCGGCGATCGCGGGCATCGGCGCCACCGAGTTCTCCAAGAACTCCGGGCGCAGCGAGCTGCGGCTCGCCTGCGAGGCGGTGCTCGCCGCGGTCGCCGACGCCGGGCTGAAGCCGTCCGACGTGGACGGCCTGGTCACGTTCACCGCCGACACCAACAGCGAGATCCACGTCGCACGCAACACCGGCATCGGCGAGCTGACGTTCTTCTCCCGCGTCGGGTACGGCGGCGGCGCCGCCTGCGGCACGCTCCAGCAGGCGGCGATGGCCGTCGCGACCGGCGCCGCCGAGGTCGTCGTCTGCTACCGCGCGTTCAACGAGCGCTCCGGCGAGCGGTACGGCCTCGGCCAGGCGGAGCGGCCGATGGACACCAGCGCCGACCGGGCCGCCTACGCCTGGATGACCCCGTACGGGCTGAACACCCCGGCGCAGTGGGTCGCGATGTTCGCCCGCCGCTACATGCACGAGTACGGCGCGACCAGCGAGGACTTCGGCCGGGTCGCGGTCGTGGACCGCCGGCACGCGGCGGTCAACCCGGCCGCGTGGTTCTACGGGCGGCCGATCACCCTGGAGGAGCACCAGGCGTCGCGCTGGATCGCCGAGCCGCTGCACCTGCTCGACTGCTGCCAGGAGACGGACGGCGGTCAGGCGCTGGTCGTGGTCTCCGCCGAGCGGGCCCGCGACCTGCCGCACCCGCCCGCGGTCATCCGGGCCGCCGCGCAGGGGTCCGGCGCGGACCAGCACATGATGACCAGTTACTACCGGCCCTCGATCTCCGGCATCCCCGAGATGGGCCTGGTCGGGGGCCAGCTCTACCGGCAGAGCGGTCTGGGGCCGGGCGACGTCGACGCGGCGATCCTGTACGACCACTTCACGCCGCTGGTGCTCCCGCAGCTTGAGGAACTGGGCTTCTGCGGGACGGGAGAGGCCAAGGACTTCGTCGCGGACGGCCACCTCGAACTCGGCGGGCGGTTGCCGTTCAACACGCACGGCGGGCAGCTCGGCGAGGCGTACCTGCACGGCATGAACGGCGTCGCCGAGGCGGTCCGGCTGGTCCGGGGCACCTCGGTGAACCAGCCGGACGACGTGCGCAACGTGATCGTGACCGCGGGCACGGGCGTGCCCACCAGCGGCCTGCTGCTGGGAGCGGACGGATGAGCGGCGGGGGAGAGGCCCCCGCCACGACGGATGTGGGGGACGACGTGTCTCGTCCGACGACGGCGGAGCGGGACGCGGGCGCCTGGGCGGGCCACGACCTGGGTGAGCGCACGGTCGCCTACGACGAGCGGGACGTGATCCTCTACGCGCTCGCCGTCGGCGCCGAGGCGGCCGACCTGGACCTGGTGTTCGAGGAGCGGCTGCGGGTGCTGCCGACGTTCGCGCTGACGCAGGCGCAGTGGGCCCCGGACGCGCTGGGCGCGCTCGGCGCGTTCGACGTCGCCACCGCGGTGCACGGCTCGCAGCGCCTCGTGGTGCGCGCGCCGCTGCCCGCGTCCGGCGAGCTGACGATGCGGGCCCGGGTCGCGGCCGTGTGGGACAAGGGCAGCGCGGCCGTCTTCGACGTCGAGGTGGAGAGCGCGTGCTTCCAGGCCACCTGGTCGCTCTTCGCGCCGGGACGCGGCGGGTTCGGCGGCGAGCGCGGCGCCTCCCGCCCGAAGCCGCAGGAGACGCCCGCCGACCATGAGCTGCGGGTCCGCACCGCGCCCAACCAGGCGGCGCTGTACCGGCTGCTGGGCGACCGGCACCACATGCACATCGACCCGGAGGCGGCGAAGGCGGCCGGGATGCCCCGGCCGTTCATGCACGGCCTGTGCACGCTCGCGGCGGTGACCCTGCCGCTGGCCGCGGCCGTGGGCGCGCACCCCGCCGACCTGGTCGAGTTGGAGGGCCGCTTCGCCGCCCCCGTCTTCCCCGGCGACCGGCTCGACACGCGCGCCTGGGCGGACACCGGCGACGGGGCGGCGGTGCTGTTCGAGGCCGCCGCCGACGGCAGGACGGCGATCGCCGGTGGCCGCGCCTGCTTCCGCGCGTTAGTGCGGCGGCGTTCTCCCGGCGATCGTGGGCCCAGCTCGGCCTGACGCTGCCCTTGTGGTCAGCCTGCCGCAGGTACGGCAAGCCGGCGACGCCCTGACCGTGGAGCAGCCTTCGCGTCGTGGACCGAAGGGGGCCATCTGGTCGGCAACCCGATCAGCGCCGTGCCGATCGGCGACGGCGGCCCCACCGCACTGTGCGGTGGGGCCGGTCAAGCCGGGTGGGTCCATGCGGGAGTCCTGACCCTCCTCGCCCTCGATGAGCACCAGCTTGAGCGGGCGCTCAGCTCAGGCGGTAGGGATGATTCCGAGCTGCTGAAGGACCTTCACACCGTCGTCGAGCCCGAGCTCCTCGACGATGAGACCGTCCTGGATCTTGAGCACCGTCGTGCCGGTGAAGCGGAGCGTCTTGCCGGACGCCGCCGGCGCGGAGCCGATGGGAAGGTCATCGAAGATGATCGGCCCGGTGTGCGTGCCGCCGCCCTCCCACTGGCCGACGACGTAGTCGCCCTCGGCGATGAGGTCCGCGGTGCCCCAGAAGTTGAGGTCCGGGAACGCGGTGCGGAACTTGGTCGCGAACTCGCGCACCTCGTCGCGACCGCGCATGGGCTTGTGCAGCGAGTACTCGAACCGGATGTCCGGAGCGGCGAGTTCGTCGATGATGTCGGGGTTGAAGGGGTTGCCCCAGAACTCCGTAAACCATTGGCCGACAATGGCCTTGTTCTTCTCGAGCGACATGGGTTGTCCTTTTTGTCGGTGACCGCCACCGGTCCGCCAGCAGGCGTGGTGACATTTCGAAGACGCTGGTCGAAGCCGATACGTGAGGTTGGCGGTGAAGATTCACGGGCGAAGGCCGGGTGTCTGGTGGAACGACCGAGCGACCCTGTCGGAGGGAGCCCTGAACGCACTGCTTCCGGCTTTTCACACGTCATGAATCGAACGGATCTTCATGGCAGTCGCAAGCCCGTGGGCGTCCGTGATGTCTCGGTCATGCGGTCACCTCCAGGCGGCTGCAGGAAGCCTGCGGAGCTTCTCGCGAAGAAGCGTGCTCGACACGCCCGCGGCGTAGGGAAGCAGACGACTCGCACACTGATCTCGGCAAACAGCTACTCGTAGGCATCCCAGCCCACCGTGCCCTTCCAATCGCAGACTGCGACGGACCAGCCGCTGCCCCGTGCCCTACGAGAAGCTGTACAGGACGGCGAACGACACGCTCGTGGACTTGGTCTCCTGGCCCCTGAAGGTCACCGAACTGATCGACCAGCACCTGGCCTCTCCATCGGGGCGGGGGCTTCAGTCTGCGGGGGCGGACCACTCCACCAGCGGCGGGCGGATCGCCGCGCACAACGGCTGACCACGGGAATCCGTCAGCCCCAGCCGAGCCACCAGCAGCCCGTTGTGCACCGCAGCGTCCAGCACATCGGCAGGAATACTGTCGAACCACAGCTTCGCCCGCCGGAACATCGAGAACACCCCGGCGTCATCAACCGTCCCCCACGACAAGTACACGAATCGGCCACCCGGCCGGCCCTGCACAAACGGGCCCCGAAGATCCCACCCGGTCTCCCGATGGGTCGCGGTCACATCCAACTCCCAGACCGCTGACGGGGCATCTCCGCGGTGCAGATTGAGCAGTTCGTCACGGCGCTCCCGTCGCTGCACACCGACATGGATATTGCGGTATCCGGGGAACCCGGGTGCCTGCCCACATTCCCGCCCTGGAAGGGTCAACGCCTCGATACGGATCAGCACGCCAGCATCATCCCCCGGACTCATCGCGTTCGGCCGTCGCCAGGGTGCCATGCATCTTGTGAAAAACGCGCCCTCGTTCTCGCAAGCGACCTTGCGCGCTTGTGAGCACCCGTATCGGGCACCCAGGCTTCCGGACGCAATCCGGGTTGAGGAACATCTGTGTCAGCGTCACCCACGACAAGGGCAGTGAAGCCGGCGCCCGCCTCTTTCGGGAGTCCTCGACACCCTCCCGAGCCCCGGCCCGCGTTCCGGCGGCCGGCCGACCTGCCGATCTCCTACCTGCTCGGAACCGGCCCGCCCAGCTGCCGCGCCGCCAGGTAGCGTGCCGGGATCTCGCCGCCGCCGTGGACGGCGATGTCCGCGCCGGTCACGTAGGACGCCAGGTCACTGGCCAGGTAGAGGCAGGTGTCCGCCACGTCGCCGGGCACCGCCATGCGGCCCATCGGGATGACCTCGGCGACGGAGGCGCCCTCGTCCGGGCCGTAGATGTGGGCGGCGGCCTCGGTGCGGATCAGCCCGGTCGTGATGTGGTTGACCCGCACCTTGGGGGACCATTCGAGCGCCAGCGCGCGGGTCAGCACGAGCAGGCCCGCCTTGGCGGCGGAGTAGGCGGCGGTGCCCGGCTGCGGGTCGTGCGCGGACACGCTGCCGATGTTGATGATCGACCCGCCGGTCTCCTGCTCGCGCATCACCGTGTTGGCCGGCTGCGCTACGTAGAACGGCGCGAGCAGGTTCAGGTCCACGACACGCCGCACGAACCGGGGCGAGACGGTGGCGGCGTCCGCGTCCGGCGACCCCCCGGCGTTGTTCACCAGGACGTCGAGCCGTCCGAACTCGGCCACGACGCCCTCCACCAGGGCCGCGGCGGCCGCGGCGTCCCGGATGTCCGCCGGGAAGAATCGGGCGGTCCGGCCGCCTGCGCCGGGCAGGACGTCCGGCTCGTTGCGCGCGCACACGGCCACCTCGGCGCCCGCGGCCAGGAACCGCTCCGCGATCACGAAGCCGATGCCCTTGGTCCCCCCGGTCACGAGTACGGCGCGGCCGCCGAAGTCGATCGTCACGTTCATCGTGGTCCTCTCGTTCACGGTCGAACCGGCCCACCGGAGGCTACGGGCGCGCGGCGCCCGGCGGGGGCTCCGTACCGGCCACCGGGACAGCCTGGGCGGCGGGCGCCGCACGGCCGGATCATGGGCGTCGCGGCGTCTTCCCGTCGCGGTGTCTCCCCCCGGAACCCGAGAGGCTCCCACCGAAGGCAGGCAGCATGATCGACAACGACATACTGACGATTCCGTCCGTCCTGGAGCGTGCCGCGCGTGACTTCCCCGACGTCGAGGCCGTGGTGGACGGCCCCGACCGGGTGACGTACACGCGGTTACGGGACCGGGTGCGCGAGGCGGCGCGGGCGTTCGTCGCGCTCGGTGTCGAGCGCGGCGACCGGATCGCGATCTGGGCGCCGAACAGCCTGAAGTGGATCGTGACCGCTCTGGGCGCGCTCGCCGCCGGAGCCGTCGTCGTGCCGGTCAACACGCGCTACAAGGGCGAGGAGGCCCGGTGGCTGCTCCAGCGGAGCCGGGCCCGGATGCTCTTCGCGCAGGACGGGTTCCTCGGCAACGGCTACCTGGACATGCTCGGCGTGCCCGGGAACGGCGGCGGCGTCCCCGGGCTGCCCGGCCTCGCCACCGTGGTCACGTACGACGCCGAGCCGCGGCCCGGCGCGACCTCCTGGGACGCCTTCCTCGCCGAGGCGGGCGGCGTCACCGACGCGCGGGCGGCGGAGCGGGCGGCGTCGGTCGCCCCGGGCGACATCGCGGACATCCTGTTCACCTCGGGGACGACCGGCCGGTCCAAGGGCGCGATATGCACCCACGAGCAGAACGTCCGCACCTACCGGTCGTGGTGCGACCGGACCGGCGTCCGGCACGGCGACCGCTACCTCATCGTCAACCCGTTCTTCCACTCGTTCGGCTACAAGGCGGGCGTGATCGCCTGCCTGCTCCGGGGCGCGACGATGGTGCTCCAGCCGGTCTTCGAGACCGGCGAGACGATGCGGCTGGTCGAGGCCGAGCGGATCACCGTCCTGCCCGGGGCGCCGACCATCTACGTCTCGCTGCTGGACGCGCCCGGGCGGTCCCGGTTCGACCTCTCCTCGCTCCGCCTCGCGGTGACCGGCGCGGCGGTGGTGCCGGTCGCGCTGGTGCGGCGGATGCGGGCGGAGCTGTTCCCCGAGGTCGTCACCGCGTACGGGCTGACCGAGTCGTGCGGCACCGTCACCTCCTGCTCGCTGGACGACGACGACGCGACCGTGGCGAACACCGCCGGCCGCGTGATCGACGGCGTGGAGCTGCGCATCGTGGACCCGGAGGGCCGCGACGTCCCGGCAGGGGAGGACGGCGAGGTCCTCGTCCGCGGCTACAACGTGATGCTCGGCTACCTCGACGACGACGAGGCGACCGCCGGCGCGATCAGGGACGGCTGGCTGGTGACCGGAGACCGCGGCCGCCTGGACGAGCGCGGCAACCTGACCATCACCGGCCGCTCCAAGGACATGTTCGTGGTCGGCGGCTTCAACGTGTACCCCGCCGAGATCGAGCAGGTGCTCGCCCGGCACGAGGGGGTCGCCGAGGCGGCCGTGATCGGCGTCCCCGACCGGCGGATGGGCGAGGTCGGCCGCGCCTACGTCGTGCCGCGCCCCGGCGCCGACCTCGCCCCCGACGCGCTCGTGGAGTACTGCCGGGGCCTGCTCGCGAACTTCAAGGTGCCCCGCGAGGTCGTGGTCGTGGACGGCCTGCCCAAGAACGCCTCGGGGAAGGTGCAGAAGGCCGAGCTCTCCCGCGCCTGACCCGAGCCTCAGGCCGCCTGTACGAGCACGGTGCACCAGATCTCGTTGGAGTCGCCGATGCCGCAGTCGGCGATCTCCCCGTCCCTGATCTTCGTCCAGACTCCCTTCGTCCGCCAGTGCCAGGGGCCGACACGCGAGAATCGCTCGTGGTAGCCCTCGTTGTTGAACGTGAAGGCGTCGACGTCGACGCCGGTGCCGTTGCCGCCCTTCGTCCCGTTGCCGAACGCCTGCTGGTCGCATCGCATTTGCTTGGAGTTGCTCCCGGTGCCACCGCCCGAGTTCCACACGTTGCAGAGGCCCGAGCCGGCGCCGAGGTTGAGCGTGATGTGCATCGTCCGGCCGGTCCTGTTCTTCACCGCGCCGCAGAAGCGACCGGTGCACGTGCTGGCGGAGGCGGCGGGCGCCCCCACGACGGCCACCCCGGACGCCAAGAGGACAACGGCGGCGGCCGCGCCGGCCGCCCGGGTCAGGCGAGACTTCGTCTTGCGCATGGCGGTTCCATCTCCTTTGAACGGCTTCGGTCCCCCGACATTGAGATGATCAGGTACGAGCACGGGGGACGGGAACCTGGAAGCTTCAAGGGTCCGGAGACAACGGGTCTGATGCGGGACGTCTCCGGCCCCGGGCCCGGCAGGGTTCCAGCGGGCGCCCTTGTCGGTGGCCGGGCCGTGGCGGAAGCCCTCCATCATGCAGACGCGGCCGGCCGGAGCGCCTCGGTGGAGCGGGGCAGCTGGCCGCCGGGGTGGGGTGTCAGATGGGCGGGTGCGGCCGGGCCGCGTCGACGAGGCGGGTGCCGAGCGCGTGGATGTGCTCGACGAGTTCGGGCGGTTCGTGCACCTGGAACGGGACGCCGAGTTGCGCGATCCACATGGCCAGTTCGTCAAGGGAGTTCGATCCGGCGTTGAGGACGCAGGTGCCGTCGTCGGCCGGCTCGACCACCGCCATCGTCGGCGCCATCCGGGCGGCGATGATGTCGGCCGGGGCGTGCACCGTGAACCGGCCGCGGTAGCGGTACGGGTCGACGGAGATCCGCTCGGAGACGTAGCGGACGAGGTCGGCACTGGGCGGCTCACGGGGTGTGAAGCGTGGCCCGTTCGGGGTGTGCAGGCGCAGTCGGTCGACGCGGAACGTGCGCCAGTCGCCCCGGCCGGTGTCCCACGCCACCAGGTACCAGCGGCGGCCCGAGTTCACCAGCCGGTACGGCTCGGCGGTGCGGCGGTCCTCGGTGCCGTTGTGGGAGCGGTAGTCGAACCGCAGGCTTTCCCGGTGGCGGACGGCCGCGGCGATCGCGGTGAGCACGGCCGGGTCCACGGCGGCGGCCGGGCCAGCCAGCGGGACCGTGACCGACCGCAGGTCACCGACGCGGTGCCGGAGCCGGGACGGGAGGACCTGCTCAAGCTTGGCGAGGGCGCGAACCGAGGTCTCCTGGATGCCCGTCACGCCGGAGACGGCGGCGGTGCCGAGCCCGATGGCGACCGCGACCGCCTCGTCGTCGTCGAGCAGCAGCGGCGGGAGCCCGGTGCCGGCGCCGAGCCGGTAGCCGGGTGCGCCCGCGGTGGCGTGCACGACGTAGCCGAGTTCGCGTAGCCGGTCGATGTCGCGGCGGATCGTGCGGTGCGAGACCCCGAGCCGGTCGGCCAGCTCGGCGCCCGGCCAGTCTTTGGGGGTCTGCAGCAGCGACAGCAACCGCAGCAGCCGCGCCGATGTCTCCAACATGGCGCCCATCCTAGGACCGAATCTGTCCTAACCGGTATCTACTGTTACAGACATGAACGACGACCTGCGAATTACCCCGTTCCGGATCGATGTCCCGCAGGCGCAGCTGGACGACCTGCATGGTCGGCTGGCGGCGGCCCGCTGGCCGGACGAACTGCCCGGTGTGGGCTGGTCCTACGGGGTCCCCGTCGGCTACGCGAAGAAACTTGCCGAGTACTGGCGCACCACTTTCGACTGGCGTGCCGCCGAGGCGCGGCTGAACGCCTTCGCGCAGTTCACGACCCCCATCGACGGGCAGAACATTCACTTCCTGCACGTCCGCTCGCCCGAACCCGACGCGCTGCCGCTGATCATCACGCACGGCTGGCCGGGTTCGGTCGCCGAGTTCTTGAAGGTCATCGGCCCGCTCACCGACCCGGCGGCGCACGGCGGCGACCCGGCCGACGCCTTCCACGTCGTCGCTCCGTCGATCCCCGGGTTCGGCTTCTCCGGTCCCACCACCGAGACCGGCTGGGACCTGCAGCGGGTCGCGCGGGCGTGGGCGGAGCTGATGGACCGGCTCGGCTACCGGCGGTACGGCGCGCAGGGCGGCGACAGCGGCGCGGTCATCTCGCCGATGCTCGGCCGCGCCGCGCCCCAGAACGTCGTCGGCGTGCACGTCAACGGCGCGCTCGGGTTCCCGACGGGCGACCCGGCCGACTTCGAGGGGCTCACCCATGCGGAACTCGCCCGCCTCGGCCAGTACCAGGACCAGGACCGGGCCGGTTACGCGATCATCCAGGCGACCCGGCCGCAGACCCTCGCGTTCGGGCTGCACGACTCGCCCGCGGCGCAACTGGCGTGGATCGTGGAGAAGTTCAAGGAGTGGACCGACCCGGCCCGCGAACTGCCCGAGGACGCGGTGGACCTCGACCAGATGCTCACCGACGTGAGCATCTACTGGTTCACCCAGACCGCCGCCTCAGCCGCCCGTCTCTACAAGGAAGGGCAGAAGGGCTGGGGAGCGGTGGCCGAGTACTCCGCGCTGCCGCACGGCGTGGCCGTCTTCCCCGGCGACGCCGGGGTCCGGCGGATCGCCGAGCGCGAACACAACGTCGTGCACTGGTCGGAGTTCGACCGCGGCGGCCACTTCGCCGCGATGGAGGCGCCCGACCTGCTCGTTGAGGACGTCAGGGCCTTCTTCCGCCCCCTCCGATGAGCTCCTGACCCCGGCGGCCACCACCGCCGGGGTCCCACGTCGGATCGGCGTCGGAAGGCCGAGCCCTCCTGTCGGGCAACAGCCAGGGCCGCTGGTAAACGCGGCCCCGAACCCCGCCGAATATCGCACTAATTAGTCTTTTTTGGGATTGAATCTCCCATTAACGGAAAAAAGCTGTCCTAGTGTGACGATGACATGGCTCGAGTGCGCATATGGCAGCGATGCTCCATCAGAACCCGCTTGACGGCGATGACGACCGCCGTCATGGCGCTGATCTGCACTGTCATCGCGGCCCTCATCCTGGTGAACGTACGGGATAATGTCCGGGAATACTATTCGAAGGACCTCGTCGCGAAGGCCGTGCAGATCAGTCAGGAGGTACGCCAGAAGGGCACGGTCTCCCACCTCCCCAAGGATCCGGACACCGCGATCCAGGTGTTCGACCCCTCCGGCTCCCTTGTCGCGGCGACACCGAACGTGGCGAACGCGCCACCGATGACGATGCTGATCTACCGTGCCGACAACATCGCGACCAGTGACATCTGCACCCTGCGGGCCTTCCCGGGCGAGTGCAAGATCGGCGTCTATTTTCCCTTCCACGTGTCCGATGGGATCTGGCGGCTCCATATGGTCGTCTCCGACGTCCCCTGGTACATCAGCCCCCGTTTGCTGGGCCTGCTCATCGGGGGCTGGATCCTGCTGGTCGGGGTCACCGCCCTGGCTGCCTACCGGGCTGTGAGCAGCACGCTTGCACCGGTGGACGCGATGACGTCCAAGCTGGCCGAGATCACCGGTGGCGACCTGAGCCAGCGGGTGCCGGTGCCCTGGTTCCACGACGAGCTGCGCCGGCTCGCGGAACGGGCGAACCAGACGTTGGACCGGGCGGAGCGCGCGGTGGAACAGCAGCGCCGTTTCGCCTCCGATACGTCCCATGATCTGCGCACCCCCTTGACCGCCATGCACACCGAGCTCGATGAGGCGCTCCTCCACCCGGAGGAGACCGACTGGCCGCGCACCGCGTGTAAGGTGCTGGGCAGCCTGGAACGGCTGCAGGTCATGGTCGCCAGCCTTCTGGACATCGCGCGCCTGGACGCGGGTGCTCCCGAACGACGCGAACCCGTCGACCTTGCCGAGCTGGTGAAGTCCGAGCTGGTACGGCGGGCACGCAAGGTCACGGTGACCGAGCAGCTCACCCCCGGCGTGGTGGTCGACGGCGACCCGCTGCACCTGTCCCGGCTCCTGGGCAACCTTCTCGACAACGCGGAGCGCCACGCCGAGCGCAACGTGACGGTCGAGGTCGCTCGCGATGACGGATCAGCGGTGCTCGAAGTGGTGGACGACGGCGACGGCATCCCGCCCGATCAACGGGAGATCGTCTTCAAGCGTTTCGCCCGGCTGGACGCCTCACGGAGAAAGGACGCCGGGGGCACCGGCCTCGGCCTGCCGATCGCCCGGCAGATCGCGGAGAGCCACGGCGGCACGCTCACGATCGGCGACTCCCCGCGCGGCGCCAGGTTCGTGCTCCGCCTGCCGTTGCGCTCCTGAAGCGCACGGCAGGCCGACGGTCCGGTGCCCGGCCCCACGCCCCGGGGTCTCAGGCGCTCTCCTGCGGCAGCTCGACGGCGATCGTGAGGCCGCCTTCCTCACGGGGGTCGGCGGTCACGGTGCCGCCGTGCGCCTCGGCGACCACCCGGACGATGGACAGCCCGAGCCCGCTGCCCCGGTCGGAGCGCAGCCGGTCGCCGTGCAGCCGCCGGAACGGTTCGAAGATCGTCTCGATCTCGTACGGCGGCACGGGCAGGCCGGTGTTGGACACGACCAGTTCCACCCGGTCGGTCCGCCGCCGGGTGGACACCCACACCTCGCCGCCCGTGTGATTGTGCCGGATCGCGTTCTCCACCAGGTTCTGCACGAGCCGCTCGACCAGGACGGCCTCGCCCGCGGTGGGCGCGGGGTCGAGCAGCCGGTGGACGGTCACGCCCTGCTCCTTGGCCTCGCCGGCGGCCAGGTCGATCACGTGCTCGGCCACGTCGGCCAGGTCGAACGGCCGCCGGTCGAGCACCTCCCGCTCGCCCTCGGCCAGGGCGAGGAGGCCGTTGATCAGCCGTTCGTGCCGGGTGTTGACCACGAGCAGGGACTCGCCGAGCCGCTTGACGTCCTCGCTCGCGTCGGACCGCCGGACCGCCACGTCCACCAGCGTGCGGTTGATGGTGAGCGGCGTGCGCAGTTCGTGCGAGGCGTTGGCGATGAACCGCCGCTGACCGTCGAACGAGCGGGACAGCCGGGCGAGGACGATGTCGATGGTGTCGGCCAGCTCCTTGACCTCGTCGTCCGGCCCCGTGTGGGCGATGCGTTCGGTGAGGTCGTGGTTCTGGGCGACGCGCACCGCGCGCGCCGTGACCGACCGGACGGGGAGCATCGCCCATCCGGCGGCCCGCCAGCCGGCCGCCGCCGCCACCCCGCCGCCCGCAAGGACTGCGACGCCGCCCCAGACCAGCACGTTCTTGATCGTGTCGGCCTGGTAGACGCGCCTGACCTGCGCGACCCGCTGCCCGGCGATGTAGTACTCGTCGGTGCCGGGCCAGATGGTGCGCCCCGCGGCGTTGATCTGCCGCGGCTGCCGGAGCCCGTCACGCGGTTCCAGGCTCTGCCGTACGACGAAGGCGAGCGCCGCGACCAGGAGGACCCCGACGAAAACGAAGACCCCGCCGCAGGCGAGGGCGAACCGGAACCGGACGCTGCTCTTCACGGGATCCGGTACCCCACTCCGGTGACGGTCTCGATGACCGGCGGGTCGCCGATCTTGCGGCGCAGCTTCATCATCGTGGTGCGCACCGTGTTGGTGAACGGGTCGATGTGCTCGTCCCACACCTTTTCCAGCAACGTCTCGGCGGAGACCACCGCCCCGCGGGCGCGCAGCAGCTCGGCCAGCAGGCCGAACTCCTTGCGCGCCAGCGGCACGTAGCGCCCGTCCCGGAACGCCTGCCGGTGCGCCCAGTCCAGGCGGATGCCCGCCCGCTCCAGGATCGGCGGATCGGCCGCCCGGACCCGGCGGCCCAGCGCGTGGACCCGGGCCACCAGCTCCTCGAACGCGAACGGCTTGGGCAGGTAGTCGTCGGCCCCGAGGGAGAGGCCCGCCACCCGGGAGCGCACGTCAGCCGACGCGGTGAGCATGAGGATGCGCACGGGCACGGCGTCGGCCACCACGGCCCGGCACACCTCGTCGCCGTGCATGCCCGGCATGTCCCGGTCCAGGATCAGCACGTCGTAGTCGTTGACGCGGACCCGTTCCATCGCCGCCTCCCCGTCGTAGGCGACGTCCACGGCGAGCGCCTCCCCGCGCAGCCCCTCCGCGATCGAGTCGGCGAGCATCCGCTCGTCCTCGGCGACCAATACCCGCAACGTGCCCCCTATGTCATGCGATGCCGTCGAGCTGTTCGTCAAATGCCGTTGAATCGCGCCACCCTGCCATCAACGCCATAACGCGGACATAACCGGATCAGGTTACGCCGAGTTTAACGATCATCGGTTTCAGTTCTCCTCTGATGCCGGGAACCGCCCGGCCCTGGATCAGGGGGACCATCCATGCTCACCTCACCGGGTGGCGTCCAGACAGAACAGACCGAACCGGTCACGGAGGGCGGTGGCGCGCGCCACCGCCTGCGCCGGGCGCTCAGCTCGGGTCACAGCCTGTTCGTCGTCGTGATCACCCTGGCGGCGGCGCTGCGCGCCGTCGTGATGCTCGGCTACAACACCGCCCAGCTCTACTGGTACGACTCGTTCACGTACCTGGACACGGCCGTCCATCTGAAGCCCGGCGGCGCGTTCCATCCCGCCGGCTACTCGTTCTTCCTGCGGCTGCTCTGGCCGTTCCACAGCGTCTCGCTCGTGGTCGGGCTGCAGCACGTCATGGGGCTCGGCATGGGCCTGATGATCTATCTCCTGCTGCGCCGCCGCTCACTGCCCGCGTGGGGTGCGACGCTGGCCACGGTGCCCGTGCTGTTCAACCCGTCGTTCCTGCGGCTCGAACACTCCGTGCTCTCCGACACCCAGGTCACGTTCCTCGTCATCGCCGCGCTGACGGTCCTCATGTGGCGGGCGAAGCCCTCGGTGCGGTCCGCCGCCGTGGCCGGGGTGCTGCTCGCGGTGGCCGGGCTCACCCGGACGGCCGCGGCGCCGCTGCTCGTCCTGTTCGTGCTCTACCTGGTCCTGCAGCGGGTCGGCTGGCGGCACGTGGTCGCGCTGGCCATCGCGGGGACGCTGCCGCTCGCCGCTTACGCGGGCTGGTATCAGCAGCACCACGGGCGCTTCGCGCTCAGCGGCTCGGACGGAGTGGCGCTGTGGGCACGCACCATGACGTTCGCCGACTGCTCGAAGATCAAGCCGCCGGCCGAGGAGGCGCGGCTCTGCCCGAACGGCACCGTCGTCGACGCCGCCGGGGAGTACGTGTGGGCCGCGGACGCCTCGCTCAACCGGCTGCCCGGCGACCGCTTCTCCCACAACGACCTGGCCAGGTCCTTCGCGCTGCGCGCCATCGCCGCCCAGCCTCTCGACTACCTGCGCGAGGTCGTCTCCGACGCGTCGCTCGCCTTCGCGTGGACGCCCGTGAGCCACCCGAAGCGGGTCGTCCCGGCGCTGTCGCTTCCGGTCGGCTCGTGGCCGCTGCCCTCGTTCCCGCTCATCCACCAGGTCCGGGTGGAGTACGACCCCGCCATCCGCGGGATGGCGTCCGTCGCGCCCTACGACACGTTCTTCGCGGGCTACCGTTTCCCGAACGTCCTGCACGGTCCGCTGTTCGGCGTGGTCCTGCTGCTCGGCGGCCTCGGCGCGATCGGGCGGCGGCGTCCGGCGCTGCTGCCGTGGGCCGCGGCGATGTTCCTGTTCGTCGGGCCGATCGCCGCGCTCGACTTCGACCACCGCTACATGCTGCCCGCGGTCCCGATCGCGTGCATCGCCGCGGCCCTGGGCGCGGCGAGCCTGTGGCGCGCCCGCCGGGGCCGCCGCGCGACCGCTCGGTGAAGCGCCGGTGACCAGTACACCCACCGGCCGCGTGCCGACCGCGTCCGGTGGCTGTACCCGGCATTCGTAACGAATTCGTACTCGCGGACGATTGTTCTGGATGAGCGGCCAGGTAACCGATTGTGCGGGACGACCGCGGGGCGGACCTGGAGGTGGCGTGCTCGTAAGCGACGTCATGACGGCGTTCCCGGCCTACATACGGCTCGGCGCGACCATCCGGCGGGCGGCTGAGATGGTCAGCGTGTCGGAGGTCGGCCAGCTGATGGTCCTGGACCACGACGGCCGGTTCGCCGGGTCACTGTCCGAGGAGGACCTGGTGCGGGCCATGCTCCCCGGCTTCGACGACGTGACCGCCGCCGGCGGCACGCTCGCCGACGCGTTCCGGGTGTTCCTGGAGCGGGGCCGCGCTCTCGCCGACCGCGTCATCGACCCTCTCGTCGTGCGCGACGCGGCGACGGTCCGATCGATCGACGAACTTGCCCGGGCGGCGATCGTGATGATCGACCGCGGGATCCGAAGGCTTCCCGTGGTCGACGACGGGACCCTCGTGGGCACGTTGTCCCGGGCCGATCTGTGCCGTGCGGTGATCTACCATTCCTGAACTCCGGCTGATTCTCACCGATCGGCACACCCGGGAGACCGGCGAGCGGGTGTGTGCGCTGCCGGCCACTCTCGGCCGGGACAGCGGTGCGGCGGCGGTGGTGCTGGACGACGGCGCCGTCTCCCGGCGCCACGCGCGGCTGGAGATCGTCGACGACCATCTGGTGATCACCGATCTCGGCAGCTCCAACGGAACCTACGTGAACGACACCCGGGTGACGCGCCGGGTGCTCGTCCCCGGGGATCGTATGCGGATCGGCCGATACGAGCTGACGTGGACGTTCCTCGATCCGGAGGCGACGGCGCTCGTCGATCCGGACCAGCTGACCGTGCTGCGGCCGGTCGGGTCGCCGCGCGTCGCCGCACGACGCGTGGTGGAGGCCGCCGAGGCGCACAACCGGCAGGTCGGGCACGAACTCGACGGCTTCCTGTCGCTTGCGCACGGATTCCTGCCGGCCGAGCTGCCATTGCTGGCCTTCCCGGAATCGCACCGAGCCTGGGACGAGATGACCGACCGGCTCCCCGGCCTGTTCCGCGGGCTGTCGCTGCGCCGGGCGTTCGATGCGATGCCGGTGCTCGACGCCCGGCCCGAGGCGTTGCCCGACCGATACCTGTTGCGCGCCTCGACGCTGCTCGGCGTTTTCGCCCACGCCTATCAGTACATGGCGATCGATCCGCCGACCGCTCTGCCCGCGTCGCTGCTGCGACCGTGGACCACGGTCTCGCGTCGACTGGGTAAGAAGATCCCGGCCGTCTCCTACATCGATCTGTTCTTCTACAACTGGCGGCTGCGCGATCCCGCCGGGCCACGGGCGCTGGACAACATGGACCTGCTCGTGCCGACCTGGAACAACGCGGCGGAGCGGGTGTTCTACCTGGTCACCACCGAATTCGCGATGGGGCTCACACCCGTGCTGGGCGCCATGCTGGATGCTCAGGAGGCCGTCGTCGCGGACGATCCGGCCGCCTTGGAAAGCGCGCTACTGGTGATCCTCGACCGGCTGTGGCACGTCACCCAGGCCATTTATCCGAAGATCGATCCCAACCCCCGCGGCCGCGATCCGCTCGACCAGGTGCTGTGGGCCAAGACGGTCGGCACCGCGGGCGTCCCGATCTTCGACGGCGCACCCAGTCCGAGCGGCACCGCGCAACCGCAGATCCACGCGCTGGACGCGTTTCTCGAGCGCCGCGACTACGGCTCGCTGGTCGGGCGACAGAGCGTCTACCTCGCCGGATTCTTCCCGCGGCACTGGCGGGAGCTGGTGGCCGCGTTACGCGAGGTGTCGGTGCGCCAGTACGTCGAGGACACCCGCAACAGCGCTTTGCGCGGCATCTACAACGCCATGCTCGACGCCTATGTGGGCGACCGCGGCTGGATGGGCCTGCACCGCATCAAGGCGTACGGCTTCCTGGAGGTGGCGTTCAAGGTCGGCCGGCAGGTGACGACCGGCGCCCGTTTCACCGGACTGTTCAAGGACCGGACCTGGGACAAGGTGGACGGCGAGCTGGCCGTCGTCCGCGACGAGCGCCGCCCCCCGGTGGGTCCGCCGGTGGTCTTCGGGACCGCTCGTCGGGGCCGTGTCGTCACCGGAGCGTCCGGCGCCTGGACCTGCTATCTGGAGATCGACGTCACCGGGCAGGGCGTGCACCACTTGCCCGGTGACCGGGTCGGCGTGCTGGCCGAGAACGACGACGAGTTGGTGCGCCGCACCGTCGCCGCCCTGCAGGCGACCGGCGATGAGCTGGTACGGCTCACCCCGCAGTGGCGAGCGGCGGTGGCCTGCCGGGCGGGCTACGGCGAGGTCGACGTGCTGCCGCTGCGGACATTGCTGCGCTTCGCCCGGCTCCGGCCGGTCGGACGGCAGGTGGCGAAACGGCTGGTGAAACTGACGGCCGTGGGTTCGTGGCAGCGAGTGGTGGACGCCCGTATGGAAGACCAATGGGAGCTGTGGGACGTCCTGAACTTGTTGTACGCGGGCGGATACGACGTCACCCGGCTGTGGAAGGCCGATCCGCGCGAGGACGACGCGTTCTGCGCGGTGATTCCGCCCGAGCCGTTCCGGCTGTATTCGATCGCCTCGGCGCCGCCGCCCGGCCAACCGGCCACCACGCTGCAGTTGGTGGTCGCCGGCCTCGACTACACCTCCGCCCGGACGCCGTGGTCGTACCCGCGGGAACGGCAAGGCACGGCATCGCATTTCCTGCGCCGGGCGAGCGTCGAGGGCCGGCAGCGGCTGTCGCTGCAGATCGTCCCCACGCCCCGGTTCCGGCTGCCGGCCGATCCGGCCCGGCCCGTCGTCATGTTCGCGGCCGGCTCAGGGATCGCCCCGTTCCTGGGGTTCGTCGCGGCGCGCACGGGGTCGGGCGAGAACCGGCTCTATCTGGGGATCCGGACGCCGGAGGAATTCGTCGAACGCACAGACGTGGACGCGGCGGCGGCCGCGGGCCGGCTGAAACTCGTCGTCGCGTTCTCCCGCGCCGACGCCGCGATCGGATTCGACGGCCGCCGCCATGTCGTCCACGCCGGACAGCGGCGCCGGGTGGACGACGTGATCCGCGCCGAGGCGGACGCACTCTGGGAGCTGTTGCGGTCCACCGACGACGGCGGGCGCGGCGCGTTCGTCTACGTCTGCGGCAGCGCACGGTTCGCCGTCTCCGTGCTCCAGGCGCTGACCGACATCGTGCCCGGAGACGGACGCGAATTCCTCCGCCAGCTGGTGGCCGACGGGCGTCTGGGCCAGGACGTCTTCACCACCTATCTGGGCCACGCGCAGCAGGGGCCCCGCTTCGAGGTGTCGGATCTGGCGCAGCACAACACCGCCGACGCGGGCTACTGGATGGCGATCGGCGGCGCGGTGTTCGACGTCAGCGAATTCCTGCACCTGCACATCGGCGGGCCGCACATCATCCGTAATCACGTCGGGCTCGACGCGACCGCGGCGTATCGAAAAGTGCTGCACCACGCGCACGCCGAGATCGACGCCCAACTCGCGATGTATCAGATCGGCCATCTGCGCCGGCTGCAGTTCGGTGCGCGGTGGGGCGTGGTGCTCACCGAGGACGGTCTGCGCGCGCTGCCGCTGGAAGAACTGTTCCGGACCTGGGTGCGGTTCGTGTATCTGCTGGCCGGCATGGAAAACGCGTTGACCGCCGACTACGGATTCACGACGTCGGTCACCACTTCGGGCGAAGATCCGCGGGAGCTGACGCCCTTCAAGGCGCAGTACGTCCTCGAGGCGCACCGGCGGTTCCTGGTGAGTTATCTGGACGGACTGGTGCACGAGGATCTACGGACCCTGTGGCAACTCACCGTCGGCTTCTGCGACCCGCACCTGGACATCCGCTCCTTCGACACCGATCTCGCCGCCATGTCCGCGCGGCCGGATGTCGGGCTGGCCCGGAATTCCGTGTCCGCAGTAAAGGAACTGCTGCTCGCCGGGGACGACTTCCGGCGGGTTGCGGCGCTGTGCCGCAGCTACGCGTACGTCGACGTCCAACTGCTGCGCGACCTGAAAACCGCTGTGCTGGCAGGAATTCGGGCGTTCGAGATCCACGAGGCCGACGTCGTCGAGCAGGCGGGGGCCACGCTGCTGAACGCGGTGCGCGAGGCGCTCGCTGCGGTCTCGGCCTACTACGAGCGCCTCGCCGAGCAGACCCGTGGCCAGGGCGTCACCGCCGACGACCCGGCCGAGGAGAGGATCCCGGCCGACCGGGGCCTGCCCGGCCACGGTGGTCCGCTACCGCTTCCCGATTGACGCTCGATCGTGACAAGGGATCAGCGGCGCCGGTCCGCGGGCCCGTGTACCGCCAGTACGGTGACCGGCGCGGTGGCGGCATGGTGACGGTAGTGGTGAGCCCGGGGGATCAGGCGCCGTAGACGGGCTCGGGGCGGGCGGCCTCCTTCAGCAGGCCGCTGATCTCCGGGCCCAGCTCGGCGGGGTCCCAGCGGACGCCCTTGTCGGTGGCCGGGCCGTGGCGGAATCCCTCCATCACGCAGATCCGGCCGCCCTCGACCTCGAAGACGCGGCCGGTCACGTCCCTGGACTCGGCCGAGCCGAGCCAGGCCACCAGCGGGGAGACGTTCTCCGGGGCCATCGCGTCGAAGGCGCCCTCCTCCGGCGCGGCCATTGTGGCGGCGAAGACCTCCTCGGTCATCCGGGTGCGCGCCGCCGGGGCGATGGCGTTGACGGTCACGCCGTACCGGCCGAGCTCGGCGGCGGCGACCAGGGTGAGGCCGACGATGCCCGCCTTGGCGGCGGAGTAGTTGCCCTGGCCCACGCTGCCGAGCAGGCCGGCGCCGGACGAGGTGTTGATCACCCGGGCCTCGGGCCGCCGGCCCGCCTTGGACTCCGCCCGCCAGTGCAGGCCGGCGTGCTTGAGCGGCAGGAAGTGGCCCTTCAGGTGGACCCGCATGACCGCGTCCCACTCCTCCTCGGAGAGGTTGACCAGCATGCGGTCGCGCAGGAACCCGGCGTTGTTGACCAGCACGTCCAGCCGGCCGAAGCGCTCCAGGGCGGTGGCGACCAGCGAGCGCGCCCCGGCGTCGGTGGCGATGTCGGAGGTCTCGGCCACGGCCTCGCCGCCGAGCGCGCGGATCTCCTCGACCACCTGCCGCGCCGGGCCGTCCGAGCCGCCGTCGCCGGACCGGCTCACGCCCAGGTCGTTGACGACGACCTTGGCGCCCTGCCGGGCGAACTCCAGGGCGTGCGCGCGGCCGAGGCCGCGCCCGGCGCCAGTCACGATGACGACGCGGTCCTTGCAGATCATCCTCAGCTCTCCCTTTTCTGCCTGTCGTCCGCCTGCTCGCGGCGACGCCCGGGACGGCGAGCCGTGTCCGGGGACGGTCCCCTCTGCTACCTTCATTTCTAACAAATGTTTGGTGGAAAGGTAGCGCATGGGAATCTCCACCAGGAACCATGGCAACGGCATCGCCGAGGTGGTCGTCGACGCGCCGCCCGTCAACGCGCTGACCGTGCGTGGCTGGTTCGACCTCGCCGACGCCGTACGGCAGGCCGGGCGGGATCCGGAGACCCGCGTCGTCGTGCTGCGCGCCGAGGGCCGCGGGTTCAACGCCGGCGTGGACATCAAGGAGATGCAGGCGACCAGCGGGTTCGACGCCCTGGTGGGCGCCAACCGGGGCTGCTATGCCGCGTTCTCCGCGGTGTACGAGTGCGAGGTGCCGGTCATCGCGGCCGTGCACGGTTTCTGCCTGGGCGGCGGGGTCGGCCTCGTGGGCAACGCCGACATCGTGGTCGCGTCCGAGGACGCGTACTTCGGGCTGCCCGAGGTGGACCGCGGCGCGCTCGGCGCGGCCACGCACCTCGCCCGGCTGGTCCCGCAGCACCTGATGCGGGCGATGGTGTACACCTGCCGGACCGTCACGGCGGCCGAGCTGCACGCGCACGGCTCGGTGCTGGAAGTGGTGCCGCGCGACCGGCTCAGGGACGCGGCCTTCGCGGTCGCGGTCCAGATCGCCGGCAAGGACCCGTACGTGATCCGCCGGGCCAAGGAGTCGCTGAACGGCATCGACCCGGTCGACGTCCACCGCAGCTACCGGTTCGAGCAGGGCTTCACCTTCGAGCTCAACCTCATGGGCGCCGGCGACCGCCACCGCGACGACTTCGTCTCCGAGGGAGGAGCGGTGAGCGACCGATGAGCGCGGAGCGAACCCGACGGAGCGAGGGGAGTGGTCGGCCGAGGGACGAGGCCGCCCGCGGAGCGAGTGAGGAGCGGTGAGCGACCAGTGAGCACAGACAAGATCATGACGATCGAGGAGATCGTCGGGTCGCTGGAGAGCGGCATGACGATCGGCATCGGTGGCTGGGGCTCGCGGCGCAAGCCGATGGCCCTGGTCCGCGCGATCTACCGCTCCTCCCTCAAGGACCTGACGATCGTGTCGCTGGGCGGGGCCGACGTGGGCCTGCTGTGCGCCGCCGGCAAGGTCCGCAGGGTGATCGCCCCCTTCGTGACGCTGGACTCCGTGCCGCTCGAACCGCACTTCAGGGTGGCCAGGCAGAGCGGCGCGGTCGAGTTCGCCGAGTACGACGAGGGCATGTTCATGTTCGGCCTGCTCGCCGCCGCGCACCGGCTGCCGTTCCTGCCCACCCGGGCCGGGCTCGGCTCGGACGTCCCGCGGGTCAACCCGGACCTGCGCACCGTCCGCTCGCCGTACGACGACGGGGAGGAGCTCCTCGCGGTGCCCGCGCTGACGCTCGACGCGGCGCTGATCCACATGGACCGGGCCGACACGCGGGGCAACGGCCAGTACCTCGGCCCCGACCCGTACATGGACGACCTGTTCGCCAAGGCGGCGGGCCGCTGCTACGTGAGCTGTGAGCGGCTGGTCGGCCCCGGCGAGCTGGACGGGCCGCCGCAGACGCTGCTCGTCAGCCGGATGCACACGGCCGGAGTGGTGGAGACCCCGAACGGCGGCCACTTCACCGACTGCGGCCCCGACCGCGCGAGGGACGAGGCGTTCCAGCGGCACTACGCGACGTCGGCGGCCGACCCGGAGGCGTGGGCGGCGTTCGCCGAGCGGTTCCTGAGCGGGGACGAGGCGGCCTACCAGGAGGCGGTCCGCCGCTGGCGCGAGGAGCAGGAGGAGAGGGCACGATGAGCGCGACCCGTGCGGAGATCTGCGTGGCCGCCTGCGCCGAGGCATGGCTCGGCGACGGCGAGGTCCTGGCCGCGGCGATGGGCACCTGCTCGATCCTGGGCGCCCGGCTGGCCCGGCTCACCTTCGAGCCGGGGCTGCTGACCACCGACGGCGGGGCGATGCTCACCGCCGAGCCGGTCCCGTTCGGCGCGCCGGCCGGGCCAGCCGAGGGCTGGATGCCGTTCCGCGACCACCTGTGGCTGGTGCAGAACGGCCGCCGCCATGTGATGATGGGCGCTTCCCAGATCGACCGGTTCGGCAACACCAACATCTCGGCCGTCGGCGCCTGGGATCGGCCGAAATCCCAGCTCCTCGGGGTACGCGGCGCCCCCGGCAACACGATCTGCAACCCGACGAGCTACTGGATCCCCAAGCACTCCACCCGGGTGTTCGTCCCCAAGGTGGACATGGTCAGCGGCGTCGGCTACGACCGCGCGGCCGAGCTCGGCCCGGTGGCGTCCCGTTTCCACGGCCTGCGCCGGGTGGTCACCGACCTCGGAGTATTCGACTTCGGCACGCCGGACGGCGCGATGCGGCTCGTCTCCACCCATCCCGGCGTCACGGTTGAGGAGGTCGCCGCCGCCACCGGGTTCGATCTCGTGATCGACGGCGACGTGCCGGAGACCCGGCAGCCGACGGACGAGGAACTGCGGCTGATCCGCGAGATGCTCGACCCGAGAAGCCTGCGCGACCGGGAGGTCCGGGCGTGATCGAGCAGGCCCTGGACACCCCGCTGACCCGGCTCACCGGCGTACGGCACCCCGTCGTGCAGACCGGCATGGGCTGGGTGGCGGGCCCGCGGCTGGTGTCGGCGGTGGCGGACGCGGGCGGCCTCGGCATCCTCGCCTCGGCCACCATGACGCTCGACCAGCTCGCCTCGGCCATCGCGGAGGTCCGCTCGCGCACCGACGCGCCCTTCGGCGTGAACCTGCGCGCGGACGCCTCGGACGCGGGCGACCGCGTCGACCTGTTGATCAAACACCGGGTGACGGTCGCCTCGTTCGCGCTCGCCCCCCGCCAGGAGCTGATCGCCAGGCTGAAGGACGCCGGGATCGTGGTGATCCCGTCCGTCGGGGCGCGGCGGCACGCGGAGAAGGTCGCCGCCTGGGGCGCCGACGCCGTCCTGGTCCAGGGCGGTGAGGGCGGCGGCCACACCGGAGCGGTCGCCACCACCCTGCTGCTGCCCCAGGTCGTGGACGCGGTCGACATCCCGGTGATCGCCGCCGGCGGCTTCTTCGACGGGCGCGGCCTGGCCGCCGCCCTCGCGTACGGCGCGGCCGGCGTGGCCATGGGCACCCGCTTCCTGCTCACCCGGGACAGCTCGGTCCCGGACGCGGTCAAGCGGACCTACCTCGGCACATCGGACACCGTGGTCACCCGGCAGGTGGACGGCATGCCGCATCGGGTGCTGCGCACGCCGCTCGTCGACGCGCTGGAGCGGTCGGGGCGGGTGAGCGGGCTGGTCCGCGCGGTGCGCAACGCCGCGAGGTTCCGCCGCGTCTCCGGGATGTCCTGGCCCGGGATGATCCGCGACGGGCTGGCCATGAAGCACGGCAAGGAGCTGACCTGGTCCCAGGTGCTGATGGCGGCCAACACGCCCATGCTGCTCAAGGCGGCCATGGTGGACGGACGCCCCGACCTCGGCGTGATGGCCTCCGGCCAGGTGGTGGCGCTCATCGACGACCTGCCCTCCTGCGAGGAGCTGATCGACGGGATCGTCACCCAGGCCGCGGGGGTCCTGCGGGGCCTCGGCGCCAACCTGGCCGGCTGAGCCGCCGCCGGCGATGGCCGGTGCGCCCCTGGGGCGTACCGGCCATTCTCATGCGTGCCGTGGGTTCAGCGGTATATAGCGAGGAACCCCGGGCGTTCACGCCCGGGAGGAATCGCTTCCCTCTCCTCGCCCGGACGCTAGTCCGCCGGGTGGCCCGGAGGTGAGATCCCTCCGGGCCACCCGGCACGCTAGTCCGGGCGTTTCTGGTTCTCGATGTACTCCTTGATGATCGACAGTGAACCGTCGCCGCAGGACGCCGCGAAGTGCGACGGTGACCAGGAATGGCCGCCTCCGGCACTTGGTAGGGAAGACCGAATGCGCGTGGAGGCCGTAGACCTGTAGACCACACTGCGACGTCCGCGGATATCCGGATTCGGTTTCCATCACGGCGACACGACCCAACCGATAATGTGTTCGACGTGAAGCTGGTGGTGCAGGTGAGACTCCTGCCCACGCCCAAGCAGGCGGCGGCGTTGAAGGCGACCCTGCGCGCTTGCAACGACGCGGCGAACTTCGCCTCGGTGACCGCGTTCACGACCGGGGACCGGCGTGAGTACGCGCTGCGCAAGCACACCTACCGCGAGGTGAAAGCACGCGGACTGGGGGCGCAAGCCGCCCAGCATGTGATCAAGAAGGTCGCCGACGCCTACACCACCCTGAAAGCAGGCATCCGTGCGGGGAACCTGGGACCGCAAGGCTGTGCGCGCCGCATCCGGGCCGAGAGCAAACCGATCGCCTTCCGCGCCGATGCCGCCCAGCCGTTCGACGACCGCTGCCTGTCCTGGGACCACACCGCCCACACGGTGTCGATCTGGAGCACGACCGGCCGGCTGAAGAATGTCGCGTTCATCGGCTCGCCCGGACTCCAAACACTCGCGGAGTACCGGAAAGGCGAATCCGACCTGGTCTGCCGGGACGGCATGTGGTTTCTGTACGCCACCTGCGAGATCCCCGACGTCGCGATCACTGAGCCGGACGGGTTCATCGGCGTGGACGTGGGGATCGCCAACATCGCCACCACCAGCGACGGCACCCGCCACTGCGGCAAGGGCCTGAACGCGGTCCGCCACCGCAACCGGGAACTGCGCCGCAGGTTGCAGGCCAAGGCCACCACATCCGCCAAACGGCTCCTGAAGAAGCGCCGCCGCACGGAGGCACGGTTCGCCGCCGACACCAACCACACCATCGCCAAACGCATCGTGACCGAGGCAGAACGCACCGGACGCGGCATCGCCCTGGAAGACCTGGGCGGGATCCGTGACCGGGTACGGCTCCGCAAGCCCCAGCGGGTCACGCTGCACTCGTGGAGTTTCCACCAGCTTGGGTCGTTCATCGTTTACAAGGCGGCCCGGCACGGGGTCGCCGTGATCCGTGTGGATCCGGCCTACACCTCGCAGGCGTGCTCGGCTTGCGGGCACGTGGACAAGGCCAACCGGCCGAGCCAGGCAACCTTCTCCTGTACGTCGTGCGGCTTCGCTGAGCACGCCGACGTCAACGCAGCCCGCAACATCGCCTCGCGCGGTGTCGCGGGCTGGGCAGTGAGTCACGCTGCCGACGACGCGGCCTGACCCGTACCCGCCAGGTACGGCGAGGAGCTGCAAGCTCGGCCCTTTCAGTGCCGAGAAGCTGACTACGGCAGCTGCTGCAGCGTCCAGCCGTTGCCGTCCGGGTCGGAGAAGGCGGCGTAGGAGACGGTGGGCTTGCCGGGCGCGCTGAGGTCCTCCACTTCGGCGACGTCCACCCCGCGCTCGACGAGCAGGGCGCGGGCGGCGTGGATGTCCTTCACCACCAGGTGCAGGGCCTTGACCGACCCCGGCGGGGTGTCGATCATGCCGGCCCCGAACGAGACGGAGCAGGCCGACCCCGGAGGCGTCACCTGTACGACGCGGAACGCGCCGTTGCTGAAGTCCACGTCGCAGACGAACCCCAGCTTCTCCGTGTAGAACTCCTTCGCGCGGTCCACGTCCGAGACGGGGATCGGCACCAGTTCGAGCTTGAAGTCCACGGCACGCCTTCCTGGCCTTGATGATCGCGGCTGGTTCCCGCCCCACCCTTCCACGGAATCTCGGCCCGCGCCCGGAGATGTGGTGATCCGTCGTACCACGGCTCCACTGTCCGATCGGTCAGAACTGTCCGATCGGTCAGCTAAGGTGATCGCATGACTCGCTCCGCCACCAGCATGCGCGCGGACATCCTGGAGTCGGCGGCGCGGCTGTTCGCCACGGTCGGCTTCCGCGGCACGTCGCTGCAGGACATCGCCTCGGACGTCGGCTGCTCCAAGGCGTCCCTGCTGTACCACTTCACCAACAAAGACGCGATCCTCACCGAGCTGTTGTCGCCGGTGGGGCGGGAGCTGGCCGAGTTGGAGGAGCGGCTCGCCGGGCTGGACGGCGACGAGGCCGCGCACGCGGCGGTCGTCGGGCTCGTCGAGTCGTCCCTGCGCTTCCGGCGCGAGATCACGATCCTCATGCAGGACCTGGACGCCATGACCGCACGTCCCGAGCTGCCCGACATCAACGCCCTCATCGAGCGGCTGGTGGACGCGCTGACCGGCCGTTCCGGTGACCCGCGGGCCCGGGTCTGGGGCTGGATGGCGCTGCTGGGTGTCGCCCTGACGGGCGCCGGCGACCTCGCGGTGCCCGAGGAGACGCTGCGCGCGGAGCTGACCCGGGGTGCGCTGCGTACGCTCGGCCGCCCCATCGACTGACCCTTCGAGAAAGAGATCCCGCTTCCGATGTCAACCTTGCTGTACCGGCTGGGCCGGTTCTCCTTCCGCAGACGGGGGCGCGTGGCCGCCGTATGGCTGCTGTTGCTGGCGCTGCTGGTAGGGGCGGTCGCCGCCTTCAGCGGGTCCACCACCGACAAGTTCGTCATGCCCGGCACCGAGTCGCAGCGGGCGCTGGACGCACTGGCCAGGGAGTTCCCCCAGGCCAGTGGGGCCACCGGCGCCATCGTCGTCGCCGCCCCGCAGGGGAAGAAGCTGGACCCCGCGGCCGTCGCCCCCGTCGTGAAGGAGGCGGCCGCCGTCCCCGGCGTGGTCGCCGCCCTCGACCCGTTCCAGGTCGGCGCGGTCTCCGCAGACGGCCGCCACGCCCTGGTCCAGGTCCAGTTCGACCGGGGGCTCAATGACGTCACCGCGGCCCAGCGCGACGCGTACCTCAAGGCCGGCTCCTCGGTGACCGGGCTGCGGGTGGAGCACGGCGGCGAGATCATGACCACCGCGCCCGAAGTGGGCGGCTCCGAAGGGATCGGCGTTCTGATCGCCGCAGTCGTGCTGGTCGTCACCTTCGGCTCGCTGGTGGCCGCCGGCATGACGCTGCTGAACGCGCTGATCGGCGTCGGCGTCGGAATGGCCGGGCTCTTCGCGCTCAGCGGCGTCGTCGAGCTGACCTCGGTCACGCCGGTGCTGGCGCTGATGCTGGGCCTGGCCGTCGGCATCGACTACTCGCTGTTCATCACGTCCCGCTACCGCCAGTTCCTCGCGGAGGGCATGGAGCGTGACGAGGCCGCCGGGCTGGCGACCGGCACCGCCGGCTCGGCGGTCGTGTTCGCCGGAGCCACCGTCGTGATCGCGCTCGCCGGTCTGTCGGTCGTCGGCATCCCCTTCCTCACCGTCATGGGCCTGGCCGCCGCCGGCACCGTGGCGGTCGCCGTCCTGGTCGCCCTCACGCTGCTGCCCGCCTTCCTGTCGTACGCCGGGACCCGCGTGCTGCCACGTGGGCAGCGCGCGGGCCAGGAGGCGAGCCCGGCCCGGGAGGGCTTCGGATACGCCTGGGGGCGGATTGTCACCCGGCTGCGTGTGCCGATCCTGCTGGCCGGGATCGTCGGCCTGGGCGCGCTCGCGCTGCCCGCCCAGGACCTGCGTCTGGCCCTGCCGGACGCCGGCACCGCCGCCCCCGGCTCACCGGCCCGCGAGGCGTACGACCTGACCAGCGAAGGGTTCGGCGAGGGCTTCAACGCCCGGCTGATCGCCGTGGTCACCGCGGCCGACGCCAAGGCGACCACCGCGGCCGCCGGACAGGCCGCCGCGCTGATCCAGCAGACCGAGGGCGTCCTGGCCGTGGCCCCGCCCCAGGCCAACCCCGCGGGCACCACCGCGCTGCTGACCATCATCCCGAAGGCCGGACCCACCGACGCGGCCACCGAGGACGCCGTCCACGCCATCCGCGCCAAGGTCGCCGACATCAAGGGCGCGGAGATCGCGGTGACCGGTGCCACCGCCGTGGGCATCGACGTCTCCGACAAGCTCGCCGACGCCATGCCGGTGTACCTGCTGCTGGTGATCGGCCTGTCGGTGCTGCTGCTGATGCTGGTCTTCCGCTCGATCCTGGTGCCGGTCAAGGCGGCGCTGGGCTTCCTGCTCACCGTCGGCTCGACCTTCGGCGTCACGGTCGCGATCTTCCAGCAGGGGCATCTGGCCGACCTGGTCGGGCTGGACGTGCCGGGACCGCTGGTCAGCTTCCTGCCGATCCTGCTGATCGGCATCCTGTTCGGGCTAGCCATGGATTACCAGGTGTTCCTGGTCTCGCGGATGCGCGAGGACTACGTGCACGGCGACACGCCGCGCCAGGCCACGATCAACGGCATGGGACACAACGCCCGCGTCGTCACCGCCGCCGCGCTGATCATGACGGCCGTGTTCGGCGGGTTCGTGTTCATGGACGATCCGATCATCAAGTCCATGGGCTTCGCGCTGGCCGTCGGCGTGCTGGTGGACGCCTTCGTGGTCCGCATGACGCTGGTCCCGGCCGTGATGTCCATGTTCGGCGCCGCCGCCTGGTGGCTGCCCCGCCCCCTGGACCGGGCGTTGCCCAACCTCGACGTCGAGGGCGAAAGCCTGCGTCACCACCTCGCCGCGGCCGTCCCGGAAACGGTCGGCGCCGGACGCTGATCCCTGACCGGCGGCGCGCGCCGTTTCCGGACCGGGCGACGGCCACGGACCTGATCGAAAGGGCGGACGGGGGCCGGTACGCCCAACTGCGACGGGCCCCCGATCGCCGCACGCGGCCGGGGCCCGTCGGCCGGGGGAGGGGTCAGGCCAGGGCGGCGAGCACCCGGGCGCGGTGCGCCGAGGGGGAGCCCCACGCCGAGTGGAGGGCCCGAGCCTTCCTGATCCACAGGCTCGGGTCGTACTCGTCGGTGTAGCCGATCGCGCCGTGCACCTGGAGGGCGATCTTGGCCGCCGCGTATGCCCCCTCCGACGCAGCGACCTTCGCGGCGGACACGTCGCGAGGGAAGTCCGGTGAGCCGTGGGCCAGGGCCGCGCCGTGGACCAGCGGCCGGGCGTACTCCAGGCCGACGAGCGCGTTCGCGAGGTGGTGCTTGACCGCCTGGAACTCGCCGATCGGCCGTCCGAACTGCCGCCGCGCCCGGGCGTACTCGACCGAGGCGTCCAGCAGCGCGCGGCCCACGCCGACGAGCTGGGCGGCGGTCGCCAGGGCGCCCATGTCGCGGGCGGCCTCGGCCGCGGTGCGCACCGAGGGGCCGCGGGCGAGGAGGTCGCCGCCCTCGACGGGGAAGAGCCGGCGGGCCGGATCCAGGGAGACGCGCGCCGCGCCGGGGAGCGCCGCGCGCAGTTCGTCGCCGTCCACCCTCAGCACGAGCCCCGCCGCGTCCGCGTCCAGCGCGTACGGCACGGCCGGGGGCAGGGCCGCCGTCGCCACCGTGTTCCCCTCGGCGATGCACGCGAGCCACGCGTCCACCGTCTCGGGCGCGACGACGAGATCCTCGGGGGACAGCCGGTCGAGCAGCGCGGCGACGGCGACACTCTCGGCGAGCGGCCCCGGTGCGGCGTGCCGTCCCAGCTCGTGGAAGGCGGTGACCAGCTCGACGGGGAGCGGTCCCGCGCCGCCCGCCGACTCGGGTACGGCGACGGCGAGGACGCCCGCGTCGGCGAATGAGCGCCACAGGGCCAGGCCGGGCCCGTGCGACCCGGCCGCCCACGCGCGGATCGCGGCCGGCGTGCCCGCCTCGGCCAGGAGCTTGTGCAGGGTCTCGCCGAACAGCCGCTGCTCGGCGTCGAGGATGAACTTCACGGCCGCCTCCCGATGGTCGTCACGGCGCCGCGCCCGCGGCAGGTGCGGGCGCCCCGGCTGTAGACGCGGCTACAAGCGCTGTCATAAGCGCTGTCACGCGTGCTGCCTTGGTCGTGTCCCACCGGTCACCGCCCCGACCTGGGCAGGCCGAGGACGCGCTCGGCGATCACGTTGCGCTGGATCTCGTTGGTCCCGGCGTAGATCGGGCCGGCGAGGGAGAAGACGTAGCCCTCCAGCCACTCGCCGTCGAGCTCGCCGTCCGGGCCGAGTAGATCGAGCGCGGTCTCGTGCAGCGCCACGTCCAGCTCCGACCAGAAGATCTTGTTGACGCTGGACTCGGCCCCGACGTCCTCGGTGCGCGAGACGGTCTCGAACCCCTTCAGCCGGTACGCCCGCGACTTGATCCACGCGTCGGCCACCCGGTCGCGCAGCGCCGTGTCGGACGGGTCGCCGCGCTCCTTCCAAAGCTCCACCAGCCGGTCGGCGGCGGCGAGGAACCGCCCGGGGCTGCGCAGGATGAGCCCGCGCTCGTTGCCGGTGGTGCTCATCGCGACCCGCCAGCCCTCGCCCGGCGCGCCGATCACGTCCCGGTCGGGCACGAAGACGTCGTCGAAGAACAGCTCGGCGAAGGCCGGCTTGCCGTCGATGCGTCCGATCGGGCGGCGGGTCACGCCCTCGGCGTCCAGCGGGAACATGAGGTACGTCAGGCCGCGGTGCCGTTCGGCCTCCGGGTCGGAGCGGAACGGGCCGAAGCCCCGGTCGGCGAAGGCGGCGCGGGAGCTCCACGTCTTCTGGCCGTTGAGCAGCCAGCCGCCGTCCACCCGGGTCGCGGTGGCGCGCAGCGACGCCAGGTCGCTGCCGGCGCCCGGCTCCGACCACGCCTGGGCCCAGATCACCTCGCCCGACGCCATCGAGGGCAGGATCCGGTCGAGCTGTTCGGGCGTGCCGTGGTTGAAGAGGGTCGGGGCGAGGAGGTTGATGCCGTTCTGGCTGACCCGGCCCGGGGCCCCGGCCGCGTAGTACTCTTCCTCGAAGACCAGCCACTCCAGCGGCGTCGCGTCCCGGCCGCCGTACCGGCTGGGCCAGGAGACGACGGACAGCCGCGCCGCGTGCAGCTCGCGCTCCCACGCGCGGTGCGCGGCGAAGCCCTCCTCGACCTCCAGCGAGGGCAGGGGAGCGGCGGGGACGTGCGCGCGCAGCCACTCCCGGACCTCGGTACGGAACGGTTCGACGGACGACAGATCAAGATCCATCGGCGGCCGCCTTCATGCTCCTGGGGTCCATGCCGGCCAGGGAGTCGGCCGAGGTCTCGGCGTTGTGCGCGTGAGCGAGGTGGTGCAGGCCGAACACCGAATCCATCCCGGCGCGCATCCCCTGCAGGTCCTCGGCCTGGTTCACCGCCTTCTTCGTCAGCGCGAGCCCGAGGCGCGGCATGGCGGCGATCCGCTCGGCCAGCGCGAACGTCTCGGCCTCCAGCTCCTCGCGGGCGACGACCCGGTTGACCATGCCCACCTCGTACGCCCGGCGGGCGGGCATCCGGTCCCCGGTGAAGAGGAACTCCTTGGCGATCCGCGGCGGCATCGCCCACGGGTGGGCGAAGTACTCGACGCCGGGGATGCCCATGCGCACCACCGGGTCGGCGAAGAACGCGTCGTCCGAGGCGACGATCAGGTCGCACACCCAGGCGAGCATGAGCCCGCCCGCGATGCAGGCGCCCTGCACCATGGCGATCGTCGGCTTGGGGATCTCGCGCCAGCGGCGGCACATGCCGAGGTACACCTCGGACTCGCGGGCGAAGCGGCTCTCGGCGCCCTCCTTGCCCACGTGGTCCCACCACAGGCTCGCCTTGCGCGTGAAGGAGACGTGCGCGTCGCGTTCGGGCGTGCCGATGTCGTGCCCGGCGGAGAAGTGCTTGCCCTCGCCGGCCAGCACGATCACCTTGACCTCGTCGTCGGCGGCGGCGCGGTAGAAGGCCTCGTCGAGGGCGTAGGTCATCGCTGAGTTCTGCGCGTTGCGGTACTTCGGGCGGTTCATGGTGACCGCCGCCACCGGCCCGCGCCGCTCGTAGCGGACTACGGTCATCGGCACCCCTCATTCTTTCTAACAATTGTTTGGTAGAGTAACTCATGTGACGCTCACTGAGGAGGGCCGGGGATGAAGCCGCCCTACGTTCCGGGCCACGGCCTGCTGCGCGACCGGGTGGCCGTGGTGACCGCGGCCGCCGGCACCGGCATCGGCGGCGCCTGCGCCCGCCGCATGCTGGAGGAGGGCGCCCGCGTGGTGATCAGCGACGCCCACGAGCGGCGGCTGTCGGAGACCCAGGCTGCCCTGGAGAAGGAGTTCGGCTCCGGCTCGGTGACCGCCGTCCCCTGCGACGTGACCTCCGAGGAGCAGGTCCAGCGCCTGTTCTCCGAGGCCGAGGAGCGCTTCGGCCCACTCGACGTGGTGATCAACAACGCCGGTCTCGGCGGCACCGCCACGCTCGTCGAGATGACCGACGAGCAGTGGAACAGGGTGCTCGACGTGACGCTCAACGGCACTATGCGCTGCACCCGCGCCGCGCTCGTCCGGATGCGGCCGCGCGGGCGCGGCGTGATCGTGAACAACGCGTCCGTCATCGGGTGGCGGGCACAGGAGGGCCAGGCGCACTACGCGGCGGCCAAGGCCGGCGTCATGGCGCTCACCCGGTGCGCCGCCGTCGAGGCCGCGGCGTACGGCGTGCGGATCAACGCGGTGGCCCCCTCGCTGGCCATGCACCCCTTCCTGGCCAAGGTCACCACCGAGGAGCTGCTGGCCGAGCTCACCAAGCGCGAGGCCCTCGGCCGGTACGCCGAGCCGTGGGAGGTCGCCAACGTCATCGTCTTCCTCGCCAGCGACTACTCGTCGTACATGACCGGAGAGGTGGTCTCCGTGTCCAGCCAGCACCCCTGAGCGGGTCCGCCGCGCGAGCCCCGACCCCTACGGCACCGGAAAGGCCCACCGATCCATGAGCCCACGTCGCCGAGACTCCGACAGCACCGCGGCCGCGCGGGCCGAGCGGCGGGCCGAGCTGCTCGCCGCGGCGGCCGAGGTCTTCGCCTCCCGCGGGTACGCCGTCACCACCGTGCGCGAGGTGGCCGACGCGGCCGGGATCCTCGGGGGAAGCCTCTACTACCACTTCGACTCCAAGGAGTCGATCGCCGACGAGATTCTGTCGGCGTTCCTTACCGACATGTGGGCGGCGTACGAGCAGGTGCTGGGCGCGGGGCTCGGCGCCGGCGCGACCTTCCGCGCGCTGGTCGGCGCGTCGTTCCAGACGATCCACCGGCACCGCCCCGCCGTCGTGATCTACCAGAACGAGTCCAAGCACCTGGCGGCGAACCCGCGCTTCTCGTACCTGCTGGACAACCAGCGGCGGTTCCGCGAGGTGTGGCTGTCGGTCCTCGACCGGGGCGTCCTGGACGGCGAGCTGCGCGCCGACCTCGACACCGGCCTCATCTACCGGTTCATCCGCGACACCGTCTGGGTGGCCGCGACCTGGTACCGCTGCGACGGCCCGCTGCCCGCCGAGGAGATCGCCAGGCAGTACGTCGCGATGGTCCTCGAAGGGATCCTTCAACCTAAGGAGTTGTGATGGCGGAGGCGTACATCGTCGAAGCGGTGCGCACCCCGGTCGGCAAGCGGGGCGGCGGCCTGTCCGGCGTGCACCCGGCCGACCTCGGCGCGCACGTGCTCACGGCGCTCATGGCCCGCTCGGGCGTGGACCCGTCGGCCGTGGAGGACGTGGTGTTCGGCTGCCTCGACACCGTCGGCCCGCAGGCCGGCGACATCGCGCGCACCTGCTGGCTGGCCGCCGGGCTGCCCGAGGAGGTGCCCGGCGTCACCGTGGACCGCCAGTGCGGCTCGTCCCAGCAGGCGCTGCACTTCGCCGCCCAGGCCGTCATGTCCGGCACCTCCGACCTCGTGGTCGCGGGCGGCGTGCAGAACATGTCGCAGATCCCCATCGCGTTCGCCTCGCGCGGCGCGGCCGACTCACTCGGCTTCACCGAGGGCCCGTACGTCGGCTCACTCGGCTGGCAGGCCCGGTACGGCAAGCAGGACGTCTCCCAGTTCCGCGGCGCCGAGATGATCGCCCGCGACTGGGACATCTCCCGCGAGGACATGGAGGCGTTCGCCTACCGGTCGCACCGGCGCGCGATCGCGGCCATCGACGAGGGCCGCTTCACTCGTGAGATCGAGCCGATCGAGGGTGTCAAGGACGATGAGGGCCCGCGGCGCGACACCAGCCTGGAGAAGATGGCCGGGCTGAAGACCCTGGAGGAGGGCGGGCGGCTCACCGCCGCGGTCGCCTCGCAGATCTCCGACGGCGCCGCCGCGCTCCTCATCGCCTCCGAGGAGGCGGTCCGGACGCACGGCCTGCGGCCACGCGCCCGCGTCCACCACCTCTCCGCGCGCGGAGAGGACCCCATCCGGATGCTGTCCGCGCCGATCCCCGCCACCGCGTACGCGCTGAAGAAGGCCGGGATGCGCATCGAGGACATGGACCTGGTCGAGATCAACGAGGCGTTCGCCTCGGTCGTGCTGGCCTGGCTCAAGGAGACGGACGCGGACCCCGGGCGGGTCAACGTCAACGGCGGCGCCATCGCCCTCGGCCACCCCCTCGGCGCCACCGGCGCCCGCCTCATGATCACTCTGCTGCACGAGCTGGAGCGCACCGGCGGCCGCTACGGCATGCAGACCATGTGCGAGGGCGGCGGCCAGGCCAACGTCACGATCATCGAGCGCCTCTGATCCGGCCCGGCCGCCGCGCCGCGCTCACCGGTGTCGCGGTGACTCGGGCGCGAGGGCGCTCGGCGGCCGGTAGAGGTACCACTGCTCGGTCGCCGTCGTGATCAGCGGGACCCGCCGCCAGGACGCCAGGAACCCGGCCGGGGTGTCTTTCCTGTTGCTGAGCACGCCGACCCAGTCCCCGCGCACGAGCGCGGCGTCGATCGGCGAGGGAAGGCTGTACCCGCCGTAGTTGGTGGTGATCCCGACCATGCCGCAGCCGGAGAGGTAGCCGACCTGGATCGCGGCGTGGCCGTACAGGAAGCACGGACGCGAGATGCCGAGGCCCCGCAGCGCCTCGGCGGCCAGGCTGTCGGGCTGCCGGGCGGCGCCCTCGATGTCGACGCGCTGGAGCAGCGTGCTGCCCTGGAGCACGAAGAACGCCAGCATCGCGGCGGCGACCAGCACCCGGCCGATCCGGACCCGGGCCACCGAGGCGAGGCCGCAGGCCACGGGCAGGGCGAGCAGCGCGTACGCCGGCAGGAGGAAGCGCGGTGCGGCGTACCCGATGGTGACGATGTACGACAGCGCGAGAGCGGTCCCGGAGGCGGTCGCGATGAGCAGCGGCCGCCGCCGCGCCGGCTTGCGCACCGCCCACAGGCCGACCGCCGCCAGCACCGGGATGGCGGCGAACCACGCGACGTGGCCGAGCGGGATGTCGCCGCACGGGTGGCCGAAGCGGCACAGGACGGGGCCGTCCAGCGCCCGCAGGTGCTCGCCCAGGCTGAAGTGCAGCCCGGCCTCGTTCTTCGCGCCCGCCGCGGACAGCCGCGTGAGCGGGCCGCCGTAGCTCAGCGCCGCCTCGACCAGCCACTCGCCCCAGCCGACCGCGAGCCCCGCGACGACGGCCCCGATCTGGCGGAACCGCCGGGTCGCCAGCCCGTACACCACGAGGGGGAGCGCCAGCCAGGACGCGTCCGTCGGGCGGACCAGCGAGGCGATCGCGAAGGCGATCGCCAGCCCCGCCAGCGCCCCCTTGCGCTTGGTCTGGCAGAACAGGGCGACGCCGCCGACCGCGCAGAACGCGACCCAGATGTTCGGCATCGCCTCGCTGCCGTAGAAGAGCGTCGTCCACAGCCCGGCGAACAGCGCGGCCGCGGCGGGGACGGCGGCCCCCGGGCGCAGCCGCACCCAGGGCGCGTACGCGAGGAACAGGCCGAGCCCGGACAGCAGGCTGAGGTAGACGCGGATGGCGATGACCGACGAGGTGAACACGGTCACCGGCGCCACCAGGAGGGGCACGCCCCGGGCCCGCGGCGCGCTGAACCAGGCCGGGGGGATCCCCGGCGTGACCTGGCTGACGTAGATGCTCTCGTCCCAGCCCAGCCCGACCCGGATCGTCACCATGAGCTGGACCGCCGAGTAGCAGACGGCCACCGCGGCGAGCGCCAGGTACCAGCGGCGCGAGGCCGCCCAGGCCCGGATCCCCTTGCGGGGGGACAGATCCGGCGCCGGTGAGGAGCCGCCACCCCGTGCGGCGGTCTCCGTAAGCTGATTCATCGTATTTCTCCCCGTCACAGCCGGCGCAGGTTTCCCTCCTGGCTCGGCGAGTCATCTGCGCCAGATTAGTTAGCGATTCTTCAGCGACTGTTGAGCGTCGGGTAAAGGCCGGTTTAACTCCGCCGCCGAGGGTTACGAACCGGATTTTCCCGGCCGTCGTCCGGGATTCGTTCGCGCACGTCGTCCGGATTCTCGGAGGCGTCGGCGCCGCGCTCCGGGCGGTGGGAGCGATTTGTTGGCGTGATTGCGACAGCTCCTGGGGAAAAGATGAAAATCCGGATAATTCCCCTGGCGTGGACTTTTGGGGTAGGACGGGTATTCACCGGCATGACTCGGGGATTTCGACCGTCGAATTCGCGGGACGTCCCCGCCCGCGTTCCCAGAGCGGCGAGCCGCCAGGTCCGCCGTGGGCGGGCCGGCCACGCACCGGCGCCCCGGGAACGACGAGCGGCCGAGGAACGGTGGTGCCGAGTGAGCATGTGGGAGCCGAAGAATCTGCTCAGCCCGTGCCTGCTCCTGCTGCTCGGCGAGCGCCCCGACCACGGGTACGAGCTGGTACGGCGGCTGCGGCCCCTCGGCATCGTCGACGGCGACACCAGCACCGTCTACCGCACCCTGCGCTCCCTGGAACGCCACGGATGCCTGTGCTCCGACTGGGCCCCCTCCGGCACGGGCCCGGCCCGTCGCGTCTACCGGATCACCGCCAAGGGGCGGACCGAACTGCTGAGCTGGCTGGGCACGCTGGAGGAGACGCGCAGGAGGCTCGACTACTACATGTGTCGGCTCGCGCCGCTGATCGAGAACCGCCACCCCCACCCCGACGGCGCTTGATCGCCGCGCCGAGCCCGCGCCGCATCTGCTCCTTGCATCCGGCCTGCCCCGCGGCCGGGTTGCGCACACAAGAACGCCGCCGGCGACGGCCCAACGCCAGAAGCGAATGCACCTGACCGTCCGGAATGCTCCGGTCGGAGGGTCCTTCCAGGACCGGTTGCTCACCAAGCAGCCCTCGGGGTGTCCTGTTTACGCTGTTTCGTGGTGGAGGGAAGCCAGGACGCCCAGTTCGTTCTCGGAAAGGCGCAGCGAGCCGGCGGCCACGTTCTGGGCGAGGTGGTCGCGGTCGCCGGTGCCGGGGATGGCCAGGACGTGAGGGCCACGGTGCAGCGTCCACGCCAGCCGGACCTGAGCGGTGCTCACCCCGTGGGTGCGGGCGATGGCGCGCACCGCACTGCTGTCGCCGGTAGGCGCGCCGGCCGTGCGTCCGCTACCGGCGATCGCGTAGAACGGCACGAACGCGACGCCCTGTTCACCACAGATCCGCAGGAACTCCTCCTGTTCCGGCGATGCGCCGATGCCGTACATGTTCTGGACGCAGACGACCGGTGCGATGGCCTGAGCCTCGGCGAAGTGGTGGGGGCGGACGTTGGACAGGCCCAGGTGGCGGATGAGTCCGGCGTCGCGCAGTTCGGCGAGTGTGCCGAAGCGTTCGGCGATGGAATCGGTGCCGACGATGCGCAGGTTCACCACATCGAGGTGGTCGCGGCCGAGCTGGCGCAGGTTCTCCTCGACCTGGCCGCGCAGCTGCTCGGGATCGGCGTGCGGCAGCCACTGGCCTGAGGGGTCGCGACTCGGTCCGACCTTGGTGGTGATGACGAGGTCGTCCGGGTAGGGGGCCAGCGCCCGGTTGATCAGTTCGTTGGCGGAACGCAGTCGCGAGAAGTAGAACGCGGCGGTGTCGATGTGGTTCACGCCGAGCTCGACCGCGTGGCGCAGCACTCGGATCGCCTGGTCGCGGTCGCTCGGGACGGCGTCGGGCGCGAACGCCTCGCCGTGCTGCGTCAGGCGCATCGCGCCGAAACCGACCCGGTTGACCGTGCGGTCGCCGAGCTTCCAGGTGCCCGATGCCGCCGCGGTGATGGTCTGTGAAGTCATGGCGGGATGATCTCCGCACGGTAGGCTGGCCCGCCATTGTTTAAGGCATGTGTGAATCTATGGAGGAGTGGTCGTCCTGGCGGAGCTGGCGTTCTCGGCGAGCGATCTGGCACAGGTGCGGTTCGCCGTCTCACCGATGTGGGAGGTCGCGCCCAGCTTCCGGCTGCTGACGTCCCGCACCGCGCATCCGGTCCACCGGCCCTGGGCCGACCAGGTCCGGCCGCGCATGGTGGCCGCCGGGCTGGACCGGGGATGGCTCTCCGAGCTGATCCCGCCCACCGGCTACGTCCCCGACTTCCTCAACCCGGCCCCCGCCGGACCGGCCCCCGCGCCGGCGGCAGAGTGGGACGCGATCCGGGCCTCGCCCGCCGACCGGGTACGCCAGGATCTCGACCATCTCGCCCGCCACCAGGGGCATCTCGGCCCCCGCCTGAGGGCCCTGCACGCCGACCCGCCCTCCCGCCTGGCCAAGGTCACACAAGAGATCGAAACGTACTGGGAGCTGGCGCTCGCCCCCTACTGGGCACGGATCCGGGCAGTACTGGACGCCGACATCTTCTACCGGGCCCGCACGGTCGCCGAGCACGGCTCCGGCCGCCTGTTCAACGACCTGCACACCTCCGTGAGTTGGAACGACAACGCGCTGAGGCTGGCCCGCCGAAAGCAGCCGATGACCCGCAACAAGGCCGGTACAGGACTGCTGCTCATCCCTTCAGCGTTCACCGGACCCGGCCTGCGCACCAGGGTGGGACCGCCGGACCCACCGCAGCTCGCTTATCCGGCACGTGGCGTCGGCACGCTCTGGGAGACACGGCCTGCCAAGGGAGCCGCCGCCCTTACCCTCGTCCTCGGCCGCTCGCGAACCCTGCTGCTGACCGAACTGGAGACCCCGGCCTCCACCACCGAACTGGCCCACCGCACCGGACTCTCCCCGGCCGGGGTGTCCCAATACCTCACCGCGCTACGCGACGCGGGCCTGGTCAGCGCCCACCGCGCTGGCCGCTCCGTGCTCTACGCCCGCACCGCTGCCGCCGAAACCCTCCTCAAAGCCGCCTCCGCTTGAGGCTCCGGTAGCCAACCCCCGAAGAACTTCCGGAGCCGACGGGTTCCCGCCGTACTGGCGTCCTCTCCAGCCCGACGAACCTGATCGAGGGATGGAGACGGGGGCCAGACCCAGGTCAACGACGTTACAAAGCGAGCAACTCTGAGACCGTGACGAATCGGTATCCCTGGTCACGGAGGCCAGTGATCAGGCCTTTGACGGCCTCGCGAGTGTTCCGCCCACTGGCGTACCAGGGGTGGAGCAAGATGATCGATCCTGGCCTTGTCTCCTTGCGCACAGCCGCGACGATCTCGGCGGCGGTTGGAGTCGTGCCCGAGTCCGGCTCCACGTCCCACATCACCGTGCGCCTCTGGTTGTCGGCCAGATACAGCGGTAGCACCAGCAATTTCTTGCCTGTCGGCGGACGGAACGGGATCTCGCCGCGTTGCCCTGCCATCCGGATGGCCGCATCGGCGCGTTCGACCTCACTCGCGACGGTGGCGGGGGAAACGAAGACCATTCGCCGATGGGTGTAGGTGTGGTTGGCGAGCTGATGGCCTGCGGCGACCAGCGCCTGCGCGTCCTGCGGCCGGGCCTCGACCTGAGAGCCGATGACGAAGAACGTCGCGCTAACGCGCTGCTCGGCGAGGATGTCGATGATCTCGGGAGTGTGCTCGTCAGGGCCGTCGTCGAAGGTCAGGGCAACGACCTTCTCGTCGGTCGCCACGCGGTCGGTCAGTTCTCCCGCCAGTTGGAAGGTCCGCGCGTTCATCAGCTGATACATGCCCATCGCTCCAAGGAGGAGGACGGCGAGTAGGGCCGCGAGAAGCTTGATCCATCTTCTCCTCACGGTCGTTTCCGTTGCGTTCATGGGTGATCATGGAATCACAGGCCGGGGAATCCGGTAACCGTGCTCACACAACGCTCGCGCGGGCTTGGGCGACCTGAGGTGGTGGCCCGGCCACCGCTACATCCGCTTCAGTCTGAGGTAGCGGCGGATGTCCGGCCACTGCACCACGATGAGCGCAACCATGAGGCCGGCCAGGACTACGGCGGCCACCTTCAGCTTCTTCATCGGCGCGCACTCCCTTTTTCCTCCGGGATCTCTCCCGGACGTCCGTCAGGATCGGCTTCGCCCGCCGCGTCGGCGACGAGGTCGGCCGCCACCGACACGACCATGCGGGCCGCGTCGTCCACCGCTGTCCGCACCGGGGCGCTGAGCTCGACCAGGACGTCCTCGTCGGGCGTCCCCCTCAGCACCGCCGACGGCTCGCAGCACAGGACGAGGACACGCGGGGGGATCCGGCCGAGTTCGCGGGCGAGGCGCAGTACCTGCACCGGGTCCATGCCGTGCGTCTCCACCGGTGTTCCGCCCTCGTCCGAGAGGCGGGGCTCCAGGAGGGTGAGCGTCCCGGGGCGCTCGCCGCGCGGCGCGGCGTCCACGAACAACACGGCCGCGTAGTCCCGCTGCAGCGCGTACGCGAGGTCCATGCCGCGGATCCCGAAGTCCACGACGTCCACCCCGGCGGGCAGCTCGGGCGGCCGGGACTGCGTCAGGCGCCGCACGACCTCGACGCCGAAGCCGTCGTCGCCGAGGAAGATGTTGCCGATCCCGGCGACGAGGACGCGGACCGGCCGGTCGCCGGCGGCGGCCTCCTCCTCGACCACCGGCTCCACCTCCTCGGCGGTGTAGAAGAAGCGGTGGCCGGGAAGCCGCGCCTCGCCGAGGTCGCGGCCCGGGTCGTCCTCCAGGGTGACCGCGAGGTGCGGCCGGCCCTCGTCGTCCTGCTCGACCGCCTCCACGACCGCGATCCGCCCGGCGAGCGCGAGGTCGAAGATGTCCGCCCGGGAGGACCCCGGCCGCAGCCGCACCCGGCTGCCCGGGCCGACGGGCACGCCGTCCACCTCCACCATGCCGGGCCCCCGCCGCTCCATGCGCGCCCAGAAGTCCATGGTCATGTCCCCGGTCCCTCCTCGGCCATCGGCCGTACGGGCCGGACCGGGCGGATGTCGCGCAGGGTGCCGTGCAGCCGCATGAGCTGCTCCGGCGTCAGCGCGGCGCACCGGTCGAGGATCTCCCGGGCGCGGGGGTCGCCGTCGCGGATCTCGCGCCGCTCCTCGTCGGTCAGCGACAGCACGCTCAGGGTCAGCAGCTGGTCGATCTCGGTGGCGTCGAAGAGGTCGCCCGGGCTTTCCGGCGCGATCTCGGGGTTGTCGTACAGGATGATCGGCGCGGAGAGCATCGTGTCGCGCGTGCCGGAGGGGCCGACCAGGACCGGCCAGACGCCGACGTTGCGGCATCCCTCGGCGAGCGGCCGCAGCTTGTCCGGCGGGTCCGTGAGCGAGACGAAGCCCGCCCCGCCTTGCGCTCGCAGGACCGTGTGGCAGGACAGGAGCGTCCGCTTCAGCGCCTCCTCGCGGGAGTCGCCCTCCCATCCGCTCGTGTTGACCACCAGGACGGTGAGCCGGAAGACCCCGGGGGCCGGTTGCTCCGCGCGGATCTCCACCTCGCCGCGCACCTTGCGCCAGGCGCGCACGATCGCGCCGACCCGCCGCCCGGACGGCTCGGACAGCCACTCGACCTCGCGCCCGGCGGGGAAGTCGACCGGCTCGCGGCGGGGGCGCTCCATGAGCGCGCCGAGGGTCAGGCCGAGCACGTGGACTTCGCGTTCGGTCGCCTCCTCGTGGGCGACGTGTCGCTGGTCGCCCGCGGTCAGCTCCGGGACCGTCTCCAGGCGCAGGTTGTGGCCGTCGTCCCGGGGCCGGGCGGGGTCGCACGTGAGGGCGTGCAGGAAGCGCACCTCCACGTCCACCGCGTCCTCGGGCGCCGCCTCCACCAGGCACTGCGTCTGCGCGTACCACGCGTCGCCGCCCTCGGAGCAGAACGCCCTGGGGTGGATGCCCCCGATGGTCCAGCGGTGCCGGTTCTTCAGCGCCGACCGGCGGTAGGGCCACAGCAGGTAGCCCTCGTACAGCACGGCCTGGGCGATCCTCCGCACGTCGTCCACGGCCCCCTCACCGCCCTTCCAGAAGGGCGGAGATCACGTCGTCCCAGCCGGTGAGCGTGTTGCGGACCCTGTAGGCGTAGAGCCGGTCGAAGACCGAGCGGTCCAGGCGCAGCCAGGCGCTGCCGGGGAAGTAGTGGTCCATGAGGTCCTTCCAGACGTGTACCGGCATGGTGAACTCGGCCTCGGTGTCCCACGGGACGCGGGCCGCTCGCAGGAGCCCGTCCTCCAGGTAGAAGATCGTCCCGCTGAAGAGGAACTCCAGCGGGACCTCCCCGCCCGGCAGGGCGTGCAGGTATTTGGTCGCGACCACGTCGAAGTCGTACGTGCAGGTCACCGGGATCTCGGCGGCGCAGCGGCCGTCGTGGAAGGCGGGGGCCCGCACCGTGGCGTGCGTCCACAGGAGGCCGCGCAGCGTGCGGCCCCAATCTCGCGACGGACCGAACAGCTCGGCGAGGCGTTCCTGCGCCTCGTCGTCGTAGGAGCGGCGCGCCGCCGCGATGCGGATCTGCGCGTGCAGATCGAGCGAACGGATCTCGGCGGGGCCCGTGCTGTCGAGCCGCGCGTGGAACCGCAGCGTGGGGACGGCCGCGAACTCGGCCGCCTCCACGCCCTCGACCGTCACCCGCAGCGCGGGCGGGCAGGCCGTCGTCGTCATCGGATGCTCGCCTCCTCCTCAGGCCGGGGAGAGGTTCGGCATACGCGGGTCGATGGGGTCGTGCGCGCTCGGGTTGATCCCGGTGGATCGCGCCGCGGTCGAGCGGCCGTCGGGGAGGTGGCCCCGCTGGCGCTCGTAGTGTCCCGTCGCGTTCCCCTCGTTGACCCCCTGAAGATGCGAGGTGAAGTCCGGGCTGACCATGGCGCGCCCCGTCCTGATCGCCGCGGGCGCCCTGCCCTTCCCGGCTTTGGGCTTGACCTTGGTCGCGGTGCTCGACTTCGTCATGGCCGGGCTCCTTCCGGTCGGTTCCCGTCACGTGCGCCGCGGGCGTCCATGGTCGCGGCCCCGCGGCGCAGCTCGGCGAAGAAGGCGGCGATCTCGCGCCAGACGTCCGGCCCACCGGCCAGGCCCTTCCAGTGCGTCCGGATGAGGCCCACCAGCGCGTAGCAGTCGTCGATCGGCACGATCCAGTGGTCGCGCGCGTCGCCCGTACGGTCGACCAGCAGCGCCTCCACGTCGGGGGTCAGCCCGCCGAGCACGGGATTGGCCGCCTCCAGCCGGGCCCAGGTCACGCGGGCCAGCGGCGACTCGACCGCGCCTCCCGGGCTGGGGTAGAGGAGCACCGCCCGCCGCGCGGTCGAGTCGTGGGAGAAGAACGCCATCCGGACGGGGATGCGCAGGGCGTCCCAGGCCGCGTCGTCCAGCGCGAAGCCGCGCAGGTGCCAGCGGCGGTCGGGGACGGCCCGGTACTGCCGGCCGCCCGCCCCGGGCCGGTCGAAGAGCGTCGCGCAGGGGCGGCACGCGCAGCGCAGCTCGCGGCTGGACAGGTCCACCAGGTGCCGGTGCCCGTCCGTGACCGGTGTCCCGCAAAGGTCGCACCGCTCGACGGCCGCCGTGGCGTCCGCGCCCGTGGCGTCCTGCGGCGTGTCCTGCGGTGTGTCCGGCGGTGTGGTGTTCTGGCGCCGGGTGAGATACCGGCGCAGGGCGTTCGTCGTGATCCGTCGTTCCATCGCGGCCGCCTCACGACGTCCCGGCGCCGGAACGGCCGCGCAGCAGGCTGTCCACGGGGATCACGGCCGCCGGAGGGGCCGCCTCCTCGATCTCGACCCGCACGATCTCGGGCGCGGCGTCGCGGATCGCCTCCTCCAGCGCGGCGCGGAGCGCGGGCACCGTGGAGCGGCAGCCGCCGCGGCGGCGCAGCCGGACCCGGGCCACCGGACCGCCGGGGGCCGCGCCCGTTTCGTCGTCCGCCGGGCCGCCGTCCGCCTCGATCGCGACCAGCTCGGCGCTCGCCCCGCCCAGGCGCGGGGCGGCCCGCTCCACCGCCTTCCGTACGCGGGTCTCGGCGTCCGACGGGTGCAGGCCGTGCAGCAGGAGCAGGTGCCCGACCAGCTCGTCCGCCGCCAGGGCGCTCCCCAGCGAAGCGCCGCCCGCGGTCACGGCCGCCGCCATGATCCGCGCCAGGCCCTCGCCGTACAGCTCCAGCAGCGGCTGGAGGAGCTCCGTGACGGTGGCGCGGGCCTGCGGGTCGGTCATCGACTCGACCCGCTGGAGCAGCTCCTCCACGCGGTGCGCGCGGTCGGCGGCCTCCTCGTCCGTCAGCGGGATGTGCGCTGCCATCAGCCCCACCTCAGCCCGACACACTCGTGCCAAGAGTGGGGGAGTGGACCTGCCTGAGCACCCTGCCCTCACCGAGGTACATGTGCACGCCGCACGGCAGGCAGGGGTCGAAGCTGCGCACCGTGCGCATGATGTCGATGCCCTTGAAGTTCTCCGGGCCGTTCTCCTCGAAGATGTGCATCCCCTGCACCGCGTCCTCGTACGGACCGGGCGTCCCGTAGATGTCCCGCGGGCTGGCGTTCCACGGCGTCGGCGGGTACGGGTGGTAGTTGGCGATCTTGCCGTCGCGGATCACCATGTGGTGCGAAAGGACGCCACGGACGGCCTCGTGGAAGCCGCAGCCGAGCCCTTCCTCCGGGACGTCGAAGTCGGTGAAGACCTTGGTACGCCCCGCCCTGACCTCGCCGAGGGCCTGCTCCACGAAGTGGACCGCCATCGCCGCCGCGTACGCGATGAAGTAGACGCGGGCGCGGTCCCGTTCGATGGTGTTGGACCACTTCGGGATCTTCCACTCGAACTGCATCTCGGGGAGCTGTCCGCTCTTGGGCAGGTTGATGATGACGCTGTGGCCGGTCGCCTTGACCGTTCCGGTGTCCACCAGGCCGGCGAGCGCCGTGGTCCAGAGGCGGGCGATGGGGCCGCCGCCCGTGTCCAGCGCGAGGTGGTCGCCGGTGCGCGAGTCGTACCAGCGGGGGCTCATGACCCAGGAGTAGTTGCCGTTCTCCAGGTCGCGCTTCTGCGGCCGGGGCAGGGTCGTCTGGTTCCACGGGTGCCGCTGGTCCACCGGGTTGCCGAGCGGGTCGCGGGTGACGAACGTCTCCTCGTTCTCCCAGTCGTCGTAGTAGGAGCTGCCCAGCAGGATGCGGATGCCGAGGTTGATGTCGACCAGGTTGGTCGTCAGGAGCTGCCCGTCCAGGACGATGCCCGGGGTCACGAACATCGCGCGGCCCCAGTCGTTCATCGTGCGGTAGTCATAGTCGACCACGCCGGGGTTCTGGAACGCGCCCCAGCAGCCGAGCATGATCCGCCGCCGCCCCACCTCCTCGTAGCCGGGCAGCGCCTCGTAGAAGAAGTCGAAGACGTCGTCGTTCATCGGGACGGCCTTCTTGATGAAGTCCAGCGCCCGTAGCAGCCGCACCAGGTAGTCGGTGAACACCTGCGGCGTCGCGACCGTCCCCACGCCTCCGGGATAGATGGTGGACGGGTGGACGTGCCGTCCCTCCATCAGGCAGAACATCTCCCGGGTGAGCCGGCTCATCTGCAGCGCCTCGCGGTAGACCGCCCCGGTGAACGGGTTGAAGGCGCGCATGATGTCGGCGATCGTGCGATAGCCGTGGATGTGGCCGTGCGGTGCCTCGGTCGTCTCCGCCCGGCGCAGCAGGCCCGGGTTCGTCTCCTTGACCATCTGCTCGCAGAAGTCGACGAACACCAGGTTGTCCTGGAAGAGCGTGTGGTCGAACATGTACTCGGCGGCTTCACCCAGATTGATGATCATCTCGCCGAGCGGCGGCGTCTTGATGCCGTACGCCATGTTCTGGGCGTAGACCGAGCAGGTGGCGTGGTTGTCGCCGCAGATGCCGCAGATCCGGCTGGTGATGAAGTGTGAGTCCCGCGGATCCTTGCCGCGCATGAACACGCTGTAGCCCCGGAACAGGGACGACGTGCTCTTGCACTCCACGACTTCCTTGTTGCTGAAGTCGATCTTGGTGTAGATGCCGAGGTTCCCGATGATCCTGGTGATCGGGTCCCAGGACATCTCCACCAGCGTCCGCTGCTCCTCGGGCGCCTTCTGCGATCGGATTGCCACCGTGTCGTTCCCCTCTTCTAGCGTTGCGGCCAGCGCGGCGCGTATCCGCTGGTGAGCTTGGGTCGGTTGTGCCGCCAGCGGGGCTCCTCGTTGACCGTCGTGTTCGTGATCCCGCGCAGCCTGCGGATCATCCCCCCGTACACGCTGGACATCGCCGAGGAGACCTTGCCGCCGGGCGGCTCGTCCATGAACGGCATGAACTTGTCGGGGAACCCGGGCATGGTGCAGCCGATGCAGATGCCGCCCACGTTGGGGCAGCCGCCGATGCCGTCCATCCAGCCGCGCTTGGTGACGTTGCAGTTGACCACCGGGCCCCAGCACCCGATGCGTACCTGGCACTTGGGCGAGTTGTAGTCCTTGGCGAAGTCGCCCTGCTCGTAGTAGCCGGCCCGGTCGCAGCCCTCGTGGACCGTCTTGCCGAACAGCCACGTCGGCCGGAGCCGCTCGTCGAGCGGGATCATCGGCGCCAGGCCGGCGGCCTGGTAGAGCAGCCAGGTCAGGGTCTCCATGAAGTTGTCCGGCTGCACCGGGCAGCCGGGAACGTTCACGATGGGCAGCCCGCCCGCCGAGCGGAAGTCGGCCCCGAGGTAGTCGGTGAGCCCCATACAGCCGGTCGGGTTGCCCGCCATCGCGTGGATGCCGCCGTACGTGGCGCAGGTGCCCGCCGCGACGACCGCCCACGCCTTCGGCGCGAGCCGGTCGATCCACTCGTTGACCGTGATGGGGTCGCCGGTGACCGGGTCGTTGCCCATGGACGTCCAGTAACCCTCGCCGTTGATCTTCTCGTTGGGGATCGAGCCCTCGACGACGAAGATGAACGCGCCGAGCTCGTCCCGCGCGGCGCGGTGGAAGGCCGCCATGAACTCGTCGCCCACCTGCGGGGCCAGCACCTTGTTGTGCAGGTGTACCTTCGGCAGGCCGGGGACGAGGCCGAGGACGACGTCCTCGATGCTGGGCAGCGACGCGGCGGTCACCGACACCGTGTCTCCGTCGCAGCTCATCCCCTCTGAGGTCCACAGGATGTGCACCTCGTCCAGCGCCGCGGTAACCGCTGGTGCGCTCATGCCTACCCCCCTCTTGGCCACAGCGGGGCGTCACGCGCTGCGCATCAACGCGGTGTGCGCCGACGCCGTGTGCCTCAACGTCTATCAACCTCCGGCTGCCTTGGTAAGTGCGTCGCGCACCTAGTGCACCCCAGATGACCTGCGGTTATTTGGCCGGTGGCGGCGGTCCCCGTTACCCGCGGAGGGGTTTGCCGGGAGGGCGCGCCGGCGGCGCGACAGGATTGATAGTTCGTCAGGATGTCCTGACAAATGTTTGACGCGGCATCGTTGGTCATTTACAACTGGAGGTCTGTGGGCAAGGAGTCGACATGTGTGTGGGTTCGCCGGGCCTGGGCCGCGCCGGAGCGTTCGTCACGTCCCCGAGGAGCGCGGAGTGACGGACGTGCTCACCATCGGCCGGGTCGGTGTGGACGTCTACCCGCTGCAGATCGGGGTGTCGCTGCGGGAGGTGGAGACCTTCGGCAAGTACCTCGGCGGCAGCCCGGTCAACGTGGCGGTGGCCGCCGCCCGGCTGGGCCGGTCGAGCGCCGTGATCACCCGCACCGGGGCCGACCCGTTCGGCCTGTTCGTCCACGACGCGCTGCGTGAGTACGGTGTGGACGACCGGTACGTCCTCCCGGTGCCCGGCCTGCCCACGCCCGTGACGTTCTGCGAGATCCGGCCGCCGGAGGACTTCCCGCTCTACTTCTACCGCTTCCCCAAGGCGCCGGACCTGGAGATCCTCCCGTCCGAACTCGACCTGAACGCCATCGCGCGGGTGCCCCTGTTCTGGGCGACCGTGACCGGCCTGTCCCAGGAGCCGTCCCGGAGCGCGCACTTCGCGGCCTGGCGCGCCCGGGGGCGGCGCCCGCACACGGTGCTCGACCTCGACTACCGGCCGATGTTCTGGCCGAGCGGGGAGGCCGCCGCCGAGCAGGTGCGCCGCGCCCTCCCGCACGTCACCGTCGCGGTCGGCAACGTCGACGAGGTCGAGGTGGCCACCGGCACGCGGGAGCCGTACGAGGCGGCGCGGGCGCTGCTGGACGCCGGGGTCGAAGTGGCGATCGTCAAGCGCGGATCGGCGGGCGTACTGGGCATGAGCAGGGGAGAGGCCGTGGAGGTGCCGCCGGTCCCGGTGGACGTCGTCAACGGGCTCGGCGCCGGTGACGCCTTCGGCGGGGCGCTCTGCCACGGCCTGCTCGCCGGCTGGCCGCTGGAGCGGATCCTGGGTTTCGCGAACGCGGCGGGCGCGATCGTCGCGGGACGGCTGGCCTGCGCGCCCGCGATGCCCACGGCCGGCGAGGTCGAGGCCGTCCTGTCAGGCGACTCTTCGAGGGGGGACGCGTCAGATGCGTGAGGAGGACCACCGCCGGCTGCCCGACGGGCGCGCGTGGCGGCCGGACCTGGTGGCCGACGCGGTCGGCCTGCTGGAGACATCGGGAGGAACGTCATCGTGAGACTCACCACGGCCCAGGCGCTGGTCCGCTTCCTGTCCCGGCAGTGGAGCGAGCGGGACGGCGTGGAGCGGCGGCTCATCGAGGGCTGCCTCGGCATCTTCGGCCACGGCAACGTCGCGGGAGTCGGCCAGGCGCTGGCCGAGCAGGGCGCCGGCGCCCGGTCGGCCCTGCCGTACTGTCCGGCGCGCAACGAGCAGGCGATGGTCCACACCGCCGTCGGCTACGCGCGGGCGGCGAACCGGCTGTCCACCTTCGCCTGCACCAGCTCGATCGGTCCCGGCGCGACCAACATGGTCACCGGCGCGGCGCTGGCCACGATCAACCGGATCCCGGTGCTGCTGCTGCCCGGCGACGTCTTCGCCACCCGGGTCTCCGCGCCGGTGCTCCAGCAGCTGGAGGACCCACGCTTCTCCGACGTGACCGTCAACGACACGATGCGTCCGGTCTCCCGCTTCTTCGACCGGATCAACCGTCCCGAGCAGCTGCCGTCGGCGCTGCTCGCCGCGATGCGGGTGCTCACCGACCCGGCCGAGACCGGCGCGGTCACGCTCGCCCTGCCCCAGGACGTGCAGGCCGAGGCGTACGACTGGCCGGAGGAGCTGTTCCGCGACCGCGTGTGGCACGTCCCGCGGCCGGTGCCCGAGCCCGCCGCGCTGGCGCGCGCCGTACGCGCGATCGAGTCCGCGCGGCGGCCGCTGATCGTCGCGGGCGGCGGGGTGAAGTACAGCGAGGCGTGCGAGGAGCTGCGGCGCTTCGCCGAGAAGCACGGCATCCCGGTCGCCGAGACGCAGGCGGGCAAGGGCGCGTTGCCGTACGACCACCCGCTCGCGGCGGGCGCCGTCGGCCACACCGGCACCGCGGCGGCGAACGCGCTGGCCCGCGAGGCCGACCTGGTGATCGGCATCGGGACGCGCTACACCGACTTCACCACCGCCTCGCGCACGCTCTTCGGCGGCGCGCGGTTCCTCAACATCAACGTCGCCGCGTTCGACGCGGCCAAGAACGCGGGCGAGACGCTCGTCGCCGACGCGAAGGAGGCGCTGTTCGCCCTCGACGCGGCGGTCGGCAGGACGGTCGGCGCACCGGCCTGGCGGGCCGACCCCGAGTGGTCCGCGCGCGCGGCCCGCCTCGCCGGAGAATGGCGGGAGGAGATCGGCCGCGCCACCTCGGGCGGCGAGCTGACCCAGCCGGTACTCCTCGGCGTCGTCAACGACGCGCTCAACGACCTGCCGGACGGCGGCGTGGTCGTGAACGCCGCCGGGTCGATGCCCGGCGACCTGCATCGGCTGTGGCGGCCGGGCGACCCCGACCAGTACCACGTCGAGTACGGCTACTCCTGCATGGGCTACGAGATCGCGGGCGGGCTGGGCGTGAAGCTGGCCAGGCCCGAGCGTGAGGTGGTCGTGCTGGTCGGCGACGGGTCCTACCTGATGATGGCCCAGGAGATCGCCACCGCCGTGCAGGAGGGCGTCAAACTCGTCGTCGTCCTGGTCGACAACCACGGGTTCGCCTCCATCGGCGGCCTGTCGGAGTCGGTGGGCGCGCGGCGGCTCGGCACCGCGTACCGGCTGCGCGGTAGCTCCGGCGAGCTGGACGGCGGCCCACTCCCCGTCGATCTGGCCGCCAACGCGGCCAGCCTCGGCGCCGACGTGCTGACCGCCAGGGACCCGGACGGCCTGCGCGCCGCGCTCGCCAAGGCGCTCGCGGCCAGGACCACCACGGTCGTGTACGCCGAGCCGGTCCCGGGGGAGGGGCCGCCGGCCCAGGCCTGGTGGGACGTCCCGGTCGCGGAGGTGTCGCGCGCCCCCGAGACGCGGGCGGCGCGGGAGCGGTACGAGGAGCGCAAGCGCGACCAGCGGCCCTACCTCTGACGGGGCGGACGCCGGACGATCCGCGTGGGACCCCAGCGCTGTCGTGACACTGTCGCGGGGCCCGATGTCGTCGTGCCTGAGGGTGCCGGTGAGGTCGCTTTGAGTAGTGTGTCCGATGTTGACATGGTGTGTGTATCTTTGCCGGGTTAATTCACTTACCTCCGTCGAGGCTGGGCGATCTATCGGGTACTGCGTGATCAAGCGCATTTCTCCCACTTCCTCGCTCGGGGGTGCCCTGTGCCCGGCCAATCCATCTATGTCGAGCAAGATGAGAAGTTCCAGGGGAGTTCCCCACAGTGGTGGTACGAGCAGTTCTGGCATGAGGCCCGGCCCTCCCGGATCAAACGACGACGCTGGATCGCGGGCATCGGCGCCGTGGCCGGGCTCCTGTTGTCGGTCCGGTTCGGGCTCATGCCGGTATTGACGGTCCCCCTCGGCGCCGCCGTCGCGGCCGGAGGCGACCTGCTCTTCGTCTGGTGGGACCACGAGTCCACCGCCGTGTGGCGGGGCAAACGGCGCGGCGAGATCCGCACCGGCAAGCTGCTCCGCCGCGCCCTGCGGCGACGCGGATACAACGTGCTCGACGGCCGTGCCGTACCGGGGGAGCCCTCGATCGACCACCTCGTGATCGGCCCCGGCGGGGTGTGGATCGTGGACAACGAGGCATGGGGCCCCGACATCTACATCGCCCGCTACGGCGACCGGCTGTTCTTCGACGAGAAGTACGGCAGCGCCTTCGCCAAGGGGCTGACCGACGCGGCGGCCGCCATGGCCGAGCGCCTGAGCCGCGAGTCCGGCATCGAGGTGACCGTCCAGCCGATCCTCGCGGTGCACGGCGGCAAGCTGTTCACACCCCATGGGCCGCGCGGGTTGGTGGTCGCCGAGGGGCTCGCCCTCGCCTATCCCCGGGTGGTGTCCCGGATCATCCTCGGCACGGGTGAAGCGAGCTACGACGAGAAAGACGTCGAACTGCTCACCCGCACCGCCGCCCGGATCCTGCGCCGCGTGTTCTGAGGCCTTCCGGCGCATTCTGGCACCGCCCGTGTACGGCCCGGCCTGCGTAGGCAAACCCGTTGGCCGGGCGCGGGCGCGTGCCTAGAATGGCCGGTCATGATTCACGGAGTGAGCGCCCCGGACCTGCTCGGCGAGACGGAACTGCCTGACGGCCGCACGCTGGGATGGGCGCAGTGGGGGCCGCCGGAGGGCACCCCGGTGTTGTACTTCTCCGGCGCGGCGATGGGGCGCGGCCTCGGGTTCGGCGCCGACGCGCTCGGCCGGCTCGGCGCGCGGCTGATCGCCGTGGACCGCCCGGGGCTTGGGGCGTCCGCCCCGCTCCCCGGCCGGACGCTGGAAAGCTGGGCCGCCGACGTGGCGCACCTCGCCGAACGGCTGGAGCTGCCGGAGTACGGCATCGTCGCCTTCTCCCAGGGCGCGCCGTTCGCGCTGGCGTGCGCGGCGGCGGGGCTGCCGAAGGCGGTGGCCGTGGTCTCGGGGCAGGACGATCTCACCTACCCGGCCTTCGCCGATCTGCTCGACCCGGGCCTGGCCGATCTGCTCCGGGCCGTGGCCGCCGACCCCGGGGGGTTCGAGAGGGAGTTCGCCCGCGAGGCCGACGCGGCGATGATGTGGCGCCTGGTGGTCGGGACGAGCTCCGAGGTCGATCTGGCCGTCTACACCGATCCGGACTTCGCCGCGGTCTACCGCGCGTCGCTGGAGGAGGGCTTCCGCCAGGGGCCCGCGGGCTACGTCCGCGATCTCGTCCTGGCCTTCGGACGCTGGCCCTTCGACCCGTCCCTGATCACCGTTCCCGTGGACCTCTGGTACGGCGGGCACGACGCGAGCAGCGTCCACTCCCCGGACCACGGGGCCGAGCTGGCGCGCCGGATACCCGCCTCGCGTAGGCACCTACTGCCCGAGGCGGGCGGCTCGCTGCTGTGGACCCACGCCGAGGAGATCCTCACGGCCCTGCTGGACGCGGTGCGTCGCTGACGGCGGAACAAAGGGTCACGGTGTATCCGGCGCCCCCGGCGCCGGTGCGTCACGGGGCGGACGCGTCCGGCTCCCCGCCCGGCCCCGCGTCGGGGACGGTGGCGAGCCGGTCGAAGATCTCGATGGCGGCCTGCCGTACCTCCTCGGGCGTGATGCCGTCGAGCGCGACGCGTGCCTGGTCGATGTCGCGGGCGGTGGCGCAGCTGATCGCGACGGACGCGGCCGCGGCCTGGCGCAGCGACCCGGCCGGCGCGCTGTCCGCCATCTCCCTGGCGCTCATGGCGACGTCGAGGTTGTCTTTGAGGTTCACGGCTCTCCTCACACACGGTCATCGGGCGCTCAGGCCATTGTGCGACATGGACGCTGCTCCGCTCCGTCCGGGCGGCCCCGCTCGCGCGCCGTCGCGTCGCCGAGGAGTGTCCTGGGCGGGCGCTGTCGAGGGTAGTGGTGTCCGTGCCGGGACGCCACAGACGGGGTCCCGTGGGCCGGCGGGCGTGGTCACACAGTCGAGCGGCTCCCGTGGACCGCGTCCGCGCCCGATCAGCCGGCCCGGCGGCGTCCGTCAGTTGATCAGGCTCAGGGCCCGCTCGGCGAGCCCGGCCGGGGCGGTCTTCGGGGAGCCCGCGCCGAACGGCGGCCGCGGGTCGTACTCGATCGCCAACTGCACCGCCTGGGCGGTCGTCGGGTCGGCGGCCTCGGCCAGCAGCGTCAGCGCCATGTCGATCCCGGCCGATACGCCCGCCGCGGTGACCACCGTCCCGTCGGCGACCACCCGCTCGCTCACCGGTTCGGCGCCGAACTCGGCGAGCCGGTCGAGGAAGCCCCAATGCGTGGTCGCCCGGCGGCCGCGCAGCACCCCGGCGGCGCCCAGCAGGAATGACCCGCTGCAGACCGAGGTCGTCCACCGGGCGTGTTCGTGCGCCGCGGCGATCCAGCCGACGAGGGCCGGATCGGACAGGGCGTCCAGTGTCCCGACGCCGCCGGGGACCAGGATCATGTCCGGGCGCGGCAGATCGGCGAGGCGCGCGGCGGCGGTGAGGGTGAGGGTGCCCCGGTCGTCGAGCACCGGTCCCGTCTCGGGGGCCACGAAGGTGACCCGCCAGCCGGGCGCGAAGGCCAGCACCGTGTACGGTCCCACCGCGTCGAGGGCGGTGAACCGGGGATAGAGCGGGATGGCGACGTGCATGATCAGCTCTCCGTGAGGTGGAATCGGCGGCGGTGATCGCCCGGTGAGATCCGCCAGTGCCGGCGGAAGACTCGGTAGAGGGTCTCCGGGCTGCCCAGCCCGCACTCGCGGGCGACCCGGTCCAGGGGGTGGTCGGTCGTCTCCAGCAGGCGCCGGGCGGCGTCGGCCCGGCTTCGCTCGACGTACCGGCCGGGCGGGACGCCGGTCTGCGCGGTGAAGACCCGGGAGAAATGGCGCGCGCTCATCCCCGTGCGCCGCGCGAGGGCCGGGACGCTCAGGTCCGCGCAGGGGTTGGCGTCGATGAACGCCTGCAGTTCCCGCAGCGGCTCGCTGCGCGGGGTGAGCGCGCGCAGCGGCACGCTGAACTGGCTCTGTCCGCCGGGCCGGTGCAGGTATACGACGAGGCCCCGCGCGACGTCCCGGGCCAGGCGGTGCCCGTGGTCCTCGGCCACCATGGCCAGGGCGAGGTCGACCCCGGCGCTGACCCCGGCGGAGGTCCACATGTCGCCGTCCCGGACGTAGATCGAGTCGGCGTCCACCTGGACGCCGGGATAACGGGAGGCGAGATCGTCGGCCGTCAGCCAGTGGGTGGTCGCGCGCCTGCCGTCGAGCAGCCCGGCCTCGGCCAGCAGCAGCGCCCCGCTGCACACCGACGCGACCCGGCGGGCGGAACTCGCCAGCCGGGCGATCCCGCCGACCAGGTCCCGGTCCCGCAGGTGCGAGGGCACGGACAGCCCGCCCGCGACCAGCAGGGTGTCGAGCGGCTCCGCCACCTCGCCGAGCGAGAGCTGTGCGGCGACGTCGATGCCCGAATGCGTCGGTACGGCGCCGGCCCGGACGGCGGCCACCCGCAGCCGGTAGCCGTCGGCGCGGAGCAGCAGGTTCGCGGTGGCGAACACGTCGGCAGGTCCGGCCAGGTCGAAGAGCTGGAAGCCATCGAAGATCACAAGGACGACGTCGCGGGGCACGCCTCCATCCTGGTCACCGGCCCGATTTGGCTGCAACGCCACGACTATTGCATTTCATGCCATACGAGGTGCTCCGACAGGCCAGGCGGGACCGGTCCGTACGCACGCCCACCTGGGTGATCTCGCGGGTGCGCGGGTGCGAGTGTCTGCCCGTGGTGGCGTCGGCCGGGCAGGTGCGGCGAGCTGCCGGGCGGCGGATTTGTATCAGCGAGTTGCAACAAGTCGCCGAGTGGGGCAATCTTTGTGCCAACGGATTGATACAAAGGAGTCGGCATGACGGCTGTGCTTGTCCTTCCCCTCACGGCGCTTCTCGTGCTCGTCGCCGTGCTTCTCGCGGTGCTGCTGTCGCTGAACCGGGTGGTACGCGTCCCGGCCGGCGGTGACGCGGCCGTGCTGCGCGCCACGTCAAGGCGGCTCCTGTGGCCCCGGCTGGCCGGGCTCGCCGCCGGAGTCGCGGCGTCCTGGGTCGTGTTCGCCTGGGACGGTCTCGGCCGGGGGCCGATGCTGGCGGCTCCCGTGCTGGGGGTGGGGCTCCTGGTCGGCACGCTGGCCGGCGAGCTGACCGTGCAGCGACCGCACGGTCCGGTCCGGGGGGCCTCGCTGGAGATCAGACGCGCCCGTGACTACCTGCCCGCATTCTCCGCGCCGCTGGCCGCGGTGCTGTCGCTGATCGCCGTCGTGCTGCTGACCGTCACCTCCGTCACCGCCGCCGACGACGATCTCGGCCGGCCCGGGCGGGCGTTGGCGATGATCAGCGCCGACGGCACGGTGCGCAGCGCGGTGGGTCCGTGGCCCGGCTGGTTCTACGCGTGGCCGATGCTGGCCATGCTGGCGGCCGCGTTCCTGCTCTCCGCTCTGGTCGTCCACCGGGTCGTCCAGCGCGGACGCCCCGGTCTCGACGCGGCGGCCAGAGCGGTGGACGACGCGCAACGCGCCCACTCTGCCCGGGTCGTCACCGCGGCCTACGGCCTCTGCGTGGCCCTGCCGCTGACCGGCGTCGCCGTCGTCGCCGCCGGTGCCCTCTTCCGGCAGAGCGACCTCGCCGGCTGGGCCGGGCCCGCCGGGTTCGCGGTGCTGGGGGTCGCCCTCATCGCCGTCGCCTCGGCCGTCTGGTACCTGGCCGAGCTGTTCTCCCGCACCCGGATCAGGACGTCATGATCGAGGTCGACGTCACCAGTCCCTCGCCGCCGTACGAGCAGATCCGGGCGCAGCTCGCTCAGCTGATCAGGTGCGGGGTGCTGAGCGCGGGCACCCGGCTGCCGCCGGTCCGGCAGCTCGCCGCGGATCTCGGCCTGGCGGCCGGCACGGTGGCGCGGGCGTACAAGGAGCTTGAGCAGGGCGGATACGTCACTGGAAAGCGTGGCGGCGGCACCCGTGTCCTGTCGCAACCCGAGCCCGGCCCGGCCCGGGAGGAGCTGATCAGGGAGCACGCCCGTGCCTACCTCGCCGAGGTGGTCCGGCTCGGCGGCACCGCCGAGGAAGCCGTCGCCGCCCTGACGAGACTGGCCGACGAGCGATAGCCCTCGGGCACGCGCAGCCGGTCCCGCCGGATGGGCTTTCGCGCGGTTCGGCGCTGCCGGGGCCGCCGCGGGAAAGGCGACGACCGGCATGGCGGAACAGACGGTCAGCGATCGGATCCGGAGCGTCCGCGACGGAAGATGTCCCAGACGAGGAAGTACAGGGCGGCGGAGACGACCGCCCAGGCGCCGAGCCCGGCGAGCAGGGCGAGCGGCGTCGGGATCCGGGTCGCGAGCACCCAGACGCAGGCGGCGTACACGATCATGCCGACCGCGCCGAGTATCGCGCCGCGCGCGTCCTGGGCAGCCGGCCTCCGGTTGTGCTCCTCATGCTGGATGAGCGTGAGCGTCGCCGCGAGGATGGCGGGGAAGGCCAGGAAGACCCCGCCGGTGACCTCGCCCCAGGCGCGGCCGATCAGCGCGGCGGCCACCGAGATCACCGCGCCGAAGACGAACCGCACCGCCATCTCACGCTTGGTGATCTTCTTCAGGTGTGCGGGCTCGACGCGGATCCTCATCGACGGGCTCATCCGACCACTGTGAGCAGCACTCGGCAGACGGTGGCCGTGGCGGCCCAGGCAGCGAGTGCGGCCACGGTGCCGACCGTCGCGCCCAGACGCGTGACCAGCGGGACGGCCGAGGCGCAGTAGGCCACCAGCGCGACCGCACCGGCGAGCATCCCGAGGGCGGACTCCGCGACCGGCACGGCTCCATTTACCGCCATCGTGATGGTCATGCCGGCGAGCGCGACGGACGGGGCGGCGGAGAAGATCCCGGCGAACTGCTTGGGCATGACCAGCTCTCCGATCAGCGCGAACGCCATGACGAAGAGGCCGCCGCAGAGTCCCCGAGCGGCGAGCACCAGCACCTCGCCCAATCTCGCCTCCCACAGTCCGCCCGGCCGCCGGCCTCACCGTCCTCCGCCGGAACCGGCGCGGGGGAGGCACGCGGAGACCACGCTCGCGCGGCGGACAGGAGATCCCGCCTTTGTAACACCCGTCCGGGCGATTCCGCCGGAGCCGTGCCGTACAGGTGACAGGCTTGGGCGGCCGATCACCGTTCCCGGACCCCGCCGCATGGCGGACGGCGTCAGGGGGCGAGCCGGGCCAGAGCTCCGGTGTAGATCTCGACGGCCTCCTCGATGCGCGAGATCACGCAGTACTCGTCGGTGACGTGGGCCTGCTCGGGCTCCCCGGGACCGCAGATCACGGCCGGCGTTCCGCCACCGGCGGCGACCAGGACGGACGCGTCGGTGAAGTAGCTGGCCGCGGGCCGGTCGCCCGGCGGCGTGGCCCCCGCCGCGAGCAGCGCCTGGACGAAGGCGTCGTCCGGGTCGGTCCACACGGCGGGCAGGTCGGTCAGCACCTCGAGGGAGGTCTCCCCGCCGAGGGCGCGCCCCAGCCGCGCGCGCAGCTCGGCGTGGTCCTGGCCGGCGACGGTGCGCATGTCCACGGTCGCCTCGGCCAGGTCGGGGACGGAGTTCACGTTGATCCCGCCGCGTACCGTGCCGACGTTGGCGGTGGGGGCGCCCAGCCACGGGTGGGCGGGCACGCCGGGGTCGAACCGCTCGACCGCGCCGATCGCGCGGGCCAGCGTGTAGATCGCGTTGTCCCCCAGATGCGGCATCGAGCCGTGCGCGGTGCGCCCGCGGGCGACGGCCTTGAGCCACAGCGCGCCCTTGTGCCCGAGCAGCGCCCGGTTGGCGGTCGGCTCGGCCACCAGCATCGCCCGCGCCTCGCCCACCATCCCGGTGGCGATCATGTCGATCGCGCCCTCGCACCCGGTCTCCTCGCCGGCGGTGAGGACGACCTCCAGGGCCGCCCGCGGGCCCGAGCCGCGCACGTGCCGTTCGGCGGCGACGACGAGCGCGGCCACCCCGGCCTTCATGTCGCTGGAACCGCGCCCGTAGAGGCGGTCGCCGTCCACCTCGGCGGCGTGCGGGTCATGCGCCCACGCCTGGCCGCCCAGCGGCACCGTGTCCAGGTGCCCGGTCAGGACGACCGGGACGCCGGCCCCCCAGCGGGCCACCAGTCCGGTGCGTCCCGGCGCGTACCGATGCTCCCGCACGTCGAAGCCCGCCGCCGACAGCCGCCGGGCGAGCGGCTCGGCGACCGCCGCCTCGCCGCCGCCGACCGAGTCGATCCTGATCAGGTCGCGGGCCAGCTCCACCGCCTCGTTCACGCGGTTCCCCTTCCCATTTCTGTTCCGTTCGCGCCGCCGGCGGCCACCGGTCGGCTGGTCTCCCGTACGACGAGCCGCGGGGCGATCGCGATGCGCTGGGCGGGCCTCGGGTCGCTCACCCGGACCTGCCCGAGCAGGCGCACCGCCTCGGCCGCCATCTCCTCGACCGGCTGCCGGACGGTGGTGAGCGGGGGGTCGCACATCGTGGCGTGCCCGACGTCGTCGAAGCCGACGACCGACATGTCGTCGGGCACCCGGACGCCGCCCGCCCGGAGCGCGCGCACCAGCCCCACGGCGATCTCGTCGTTGCCGCACACGACGGCGTCGGGCATGGTCTCGCCGTCGAGCAGCAGCAGGCGGCCCGCCTCGATGCCCCATTCAAGAGTGAACTCGCCGAGCAGCGGCGCCGTGGCGTTCACCCCGGCCCGGGCGGCGGCCCGCTCGAAGCCGGACAGGCGGGATCTGGCCGAGGAGTTCATCAGACGGCTGCCCACGAACGTGACCGTCCGCGCGCCGCCCGCGGCCACATGCTCGACCGCCTGGGCCAGGGCGGAGTCGTCGTCCACGCCCACCCAGTCGGCTCCGCCGCCCTCGATGTGCCGGTCGACCTGGACCAGCGGGACGCGCCGGGCGGCGTTCAGCACAGCGGGTACGCTGGCCTCGATGTCACACGGGCTGATGATCAGGCCGTCCACCCGCCGGGCGAGCAGCGTCTCAAGCCGCCTGGCCTCGACGTCCGGCCGGTACTGCGACGCGCACAGGAGCAAATCGCGCCCGGTCTCCTGGAGCTGGTGCTCGACCGCCTCGACGATCGTGGTGAAGAACGGGTTGCCGATGCCGGGGACGATCATGCCGATCGTGCCCGTGGTCCGGTCACGCAGCGCCTTGGCGACCGCGTTCGGCTGGTATCCCAGCTCGGCGGCGGCGCGGGACACCCGCTCGGCGATCTCGGGGGTGACCTTGCGCCGCCCCGAGAGGGCGCGGGAGGCCGAGGCCACGGAGACGCCGGCCGCCCTGGCCACGTCGTGGATTGTCACGCCCATGGTGCCCTCATTGTGTAATCGATTTCCCTGTCCTGTCGGGGGCGGACGGCTTGTTGTCGATCTGTGAGCTTCCTCACTGATGAGTTCAGCAGAACGATAGATCGTCGTGGGGCTTACGTCACCTTGACGCCCGTTTGTGCTGCTCGCTAGCATCCCAGAAATTGGTAATCGATTACCACACTCCCCACACTTTTACCTGCGGCTCCACTGGAGCGGCCCCCGAAAGGCTGTCCGATGGCACGATCCATTCGACTCACCCGCATCACCACGGCGACCGCAATCCTCGCGACCGGCCTGCTGGCCGCCGCGTGCGGTGGCACGGACGACTCCGGCTCCGCGGCCTCCGGCGGCGGTGACAAGCCGAAGGTCGGCCTCGTCCAGATCAACCAGCAGGCGATCTTCTTCAACGAGATGAACGCCGGCGCCGAGCAGGCGGCGAAGGAGGCGGGCGTCGATCTGACGATCTTCAACGCCAACGACGACCCCGCCAAGCAGAACGAGGCGATCGACAACTTCGTCCAGCAGCAGTTCGACGCCGTCGTCGTGGTCGCCATCGACGTCGAGGGCATCAAGCCCGCCGTCAAGATCGCCAAGGATGCCGGGCTGAAGGTCGTCGCGGTGGACGCCATCGTGGACTCCCCGTCCGTCGACACCCAGGTCGGCGTGGACAACGCGGACGCCGCCCAGAAGGCCGGCGCGTTCGTCAACGACTGGGCCAAGGCGCAGAACCTCTCCGAGCCCAAGATCGGCGTCGTCGGCGCGCTCAACTCGTTCATCCAGAACATCCGCAAGGACGACTTCGTCAAGACGGTCGAGGGCGCGGGCGCGAAGATCGTGCAGACGGTGGACGGCCAGAACAAGCAGGAGGCCGCCATGACGGCCGCCGAGAACCTGCTCACCTCCCGTTCCGACATGAACGTCGTCTACGCCACCGGGGAGCCGGCCCTCCTCGGCACCGTCGCCGCGGTCAAGTCGCAGAACGCGGCCGACCGGGTCAAGGTCTTCGGCTGGGACCTCACCAAGGAGGCGATCAGCGGCATCGACGCCGGGTTCGTCGCCGGTGTCGTCCAGCAGGACCCGAAGACCGAGGGCTACGAGGCGGTCAAGGAGGCCAAGGCCCTGGTCGGCGGCGCCCAGGCCAAGAAGACGATCGACGTGCCGGTGACGATCGTGACCAAGGACAACGTCGACCAGTACCGGGCCACCTTCAAGTGAGCGACGACACGGCACCGGAGACCGGACGGAAAGCAGAGGAGGTGAGACCCGTGGCCCCAGCGGACGGCGCCGCCGAGCGCACCGTCGACCGGGTGGTCATGCGCGACATCCGCAAGCGCTACGGAATGGTCGACGCGCTGCGCGGCGTGACGCTGCGCGTCGGCCCGGGTGAGGTGATCGGGCTCGTCGGCGACAACGCCGCCGGAAAGTCCACCCTGATGAAGGTGCTCGCGGGCGCGGTCGTGCCGGACTCCGGCGAGATCGTCTTCGACGGGCAGACGGTCTCGTTCGCCACGCCGCGCGACGCGCGCGAGCTGGGCATCGAGATGGTGTACCAGGACCTCGCCCTCTGCGACGACATCGACGTGGCCGGCAACCTGTTCCTCGGCCGCGAGCCCCGCAAGGCCGGCGGCCTGCTGCTCGACGTCGCGCGGATGCACAGGGACGCCCGTCAGCACCTGGACGCGCTGAACATCCGGATCCCGCTCACCGACATCCCGGTGGGCGGCCTGTCCGGAGGGCAGCGCCAGGCCGTGGCCATCGCCCGCGCGGTGACCTTCGGCCCCAAGCTGCTCATCCTCGACGAGCCCACGGCGGCGCTGGCCGTCGCCGAGGTCGAGACCGTGCTCGAACTGATCAAGACGGTCTCCGCGCAGGGCGTCTCGGTCATCCTGATCACGCACCGCCTGCAGGACCTGTTCCGGGTCTGCGACCGGCTCTGCGTGATGTACGAGGGCACCCTGCGGGCCGACCTCGACGCCCGGGCCACCAGCCTGGAGCGGCTCGTCTCCGAGATCGTCGCCCACGACCAGATCGACTCCGGCAAGAGTGACGCCGGAGAGGCCGGCGGGCGGAAGGGGAACGACACGACCGAGGGAGCGCGACGGTGACCACGAGCGAGCCGACCACCACCGCAGGCAAGCCACCCGTCGTCAGCGAACGGGTCGTGACCACGCGCGCGGCCCGCGCCAACGCTCACATCGGCAAGCACGCGCAGACGATCGCGATCGGCGTCGTGCTGGTCCTCCTGCTGATCTTCTTCGCGTTCTCGGCGGACCGGTTCGCGACGACCGGCAACCTGCTCAACCTGCTGCGGCAGATCTCGCCGACGCTGATCGTCGCCATCGCCATGACGTTCGTGATCAGCACGTCCGGCATCGACCTGTCGGTCGGATCCACGGTCGCGCTGACGGGGTCGCTGCTGGCGATCGTGCTGCAGCACGGCTGGGACCCGACGCTGGCGCTCGTCGCCATCCTCGCGCTCGGCGCGCTGATCGGGTTCATCAACGGCTGGTTCTCGTCGTACCAGAACATCCCGCCGTTCATCGTCACCCTGGCCATGCTGTCGATCATGCGCGGCACCGCGCTGCGCGCCACCGAGGGGTACTCCACCCCGATCGACGGCGACCTGTGGATCGTCCAGCTCGGGCAGGGACGCGTCGCCGGGATCCCGGTGCCGGTCATCCTCGCCGTCGTGGTCGCGGCGGTCGGCTGGATCACCCTGACCCGCACGCCGTTCGGCCGGTACGTGATCGGCCTGGGCTCCAACGGCGAGTCGCTGCGCCGTACCGGCGTGAACACCCGCAAGGTCGGGCTGGCCGTCTACGTGCTGACCGGCCTGGCCGCGGCCCTGGCCGGCGTGCTGATCGCCACCCGGCTCAGCTCCGGCTCCTCGAATGCGGGGAGCGGCTTCGAGCTCGAAGTGATCACGGCCGTGGTGCTCGGCGGCACCAGCCTCTTCGGCGGCCGGGGCAGCATGCTCGGCACCATGCTGGGCGCGCTCACCCTCGGCGTCATCGCCAACGGCCTCGTGCTGCTGCACGTCTCGCCGTTCTACGTCCAGATCGTGCAGGGCGCGATCCTGCTGCTGGCCATCTTCGCCAACAGCAAGGTCTGGGCCAGATTCGGCGCGGTGCGCAAATGACCACGGGGGCGCGAGGCACCGGCGTCACCGTGACCACGGTGCTCGGCCCGGTGCCCGTCGAGGAGCTGGGCGTCACGCTCTGCCACGAGCACCTGCGCAACGACGGCGACCTGGCCTGGCACCCGGCGCCCGACGGCGACGCCGAGGGCGAGCTGATCGCCAGCGCGCCGGTGCGGATGGAGTTCCTCGGCCGGCTGCATAACGACCCGTACCTCTCCCGCGACAACGTGTCCCTGGACGACACCGACGTCGCGATCGAGGAGGTGGCCCGGTTCGCCGCGCGCGGCGGGCGCAGCGTCCTCGAGGTCACCCCGGAGGGCCTCGGCCGCGCCCCGGCCGAGCTGGCCGCGATCGCCCGCGCCACCGGTCTCAACATCGTGATGGGCTGCGGCTTCTATCTGGAGCGCACCCATCCCGAGCGGGTCCGCGGCATGAGCGTCGCGGACATCGCCGCCGAGATCGAGCGCGACCTCACCGAGGGCGTGGACGGCGTGCGCGCGGGCGTCATCGGCGAGATCGGTGTCTCCCCGGACTTCACCACCGAGGAGGAGAAGGTCCTGCGCGCCGCCGCGCGGGCGCAGGCCCGCACGCGGGTGCCGCTGTCCGTGCACCTCCCCGGGTGGGTACGGCACGGCCACCGCGTGCTCGACGTCATCGCCGAGGAGGGCGGCCTGATCGAGGCCACCGTCCTGTCGCACCTCAACCCCAGCGGAGGGGACCGCGACTACCAGGTCGCGCTCGCCACCCGCGGCGCCTACCTCGGGTACGACATGTGCGGCATGGACTACCTCTACCCGGGCGAGGGCCAGTCCCCGTGCGACGAGGACAACGCCGCCGCGGTCGCGTGGCTGCACCGCGCCGGGCTGGGCCACCGGGTGCTGCTGTCCCAGGACGTGTTCCTCAAGACCATGCTGGTCCGCTACGGCGGCACCGGTTACGCGCACATCCTGACCCACTTCGTGCCGCGGTTGCACCGGCACGGGCTGACCCCCGCGGACACCACGCGGATGCTCGTGGACAACCCGCGCGACCTCTTCCTGGCCTTCGCGGCGCCAGGGAACCGCCACACTTCCGACACCATCGACACCCTCTAAGGAGACATCCTCATGACCCGCGTGCTTGTCGCCGGCGAATCGTGGGTGAGCGTTTCGACCCATTACAAGGGCTTCGACGCGTTCACCTCGACCACCTACCACACCGGTTTCGAGCCGCTGCGGGACGTCCTGGTCGCCGACGGCGTGGAGGTCGACCACCTTCCCGCGCACGACGTGCCCAAACTGTTCCCGGGGACGCTCGACGCCCTGTCCGCGTACGACGTCATCGTGCTCTCCGACATCGGCGCCAACAGCATCCTGCTGCACCCCGACACCTGGCTGGCCTGCGGCAAGACCGTCAACCGGATCGAGCTGCTGGCGGAGTGGGTTGAGCAGGGCGGCGGCCTCGCGATGGCGGGCGGCTACCTGAGCTTCCAGGGCTTCGAGGCCAAGGCCGCCTACAGCGGCACCGCCGTCGAGCGGGTGCTGCCCGCCCGGATCTCCCGGTTCGACGACCGGGTGGAGACGCCGCAGGGCGTGCCCGGCGCCCTCGCCGACGGCTCGCACCCGATCACCGCCGGCCTTCCCGCGGAATGGCCCGCGCTGCTCGGGTACAACCGGTTCGAGGTGCCGGAGGACGCGACCCTCCTCGCCACGGTCGGCGGCGACCCGCTGCTCGCCGTACGCGAGGCCGGGGCCGGCCGCACGCTCGCCTGGGCGTCGGACATCGCGCCGCACTGGTGCCCGGACGAGTTCATGGCGTGGGACGGGTACGCCACCCTGTTCACCCGCGCCGTACGGTGGCTGGCCAAGGAGATCTGACGTGCCCATCCCGGTGATCCTGGACTGTGACCCCGGCCATGACGACGCCATGGCCATTCTGCTCGCGGTGGCGAATCCGGCGATCGACCTGCGCGCGGTGTCCACCGTCGCGGGCAACCAGACCGTCGAGAAGACGGCGCTCAACGCCCGGCGGATGCTCAGCCTGGCGGGGGTCACCGGGGTGCCCGTCGCGGCCGGCTGCGACCGGCCGCTGACCGGGACCCTGGAGGTCGGCGACTACGTGCACGGGGAGAGCGGGCTGGACGGCCCGGCGTTCGGCGAGCCGGACGTGCCCCTCGACCCGCGGCACGGCGTCGAGCTCATCCACGACACGCTCGCGGCGGCGGACGAGCCCGTCACGATCGTGGCGATCGGGCCGCTGACCAACATCGCGACCCTGCTGCGGCGCCACCCCGAGGACCGGGAGCGGATCCGCCAGATCGTGATCATGGGTGGCTCGACCGAGCGGGGCAACCACACCCCGTACGCCGAGTTCAACATCGTCACCGACCCGGAGGCCGCCGCCGAGGTTCTCGACAGCGGTGTCCCGACCACGTGGGTGGGGCTCAACGTCAGCCACCAGGCGCTGGTCACCGCTGACGTGCTCGACCGCATCTCCGCGCTCGGCACCCCGCTGGCCCGCGTCTGCGTGGAACTGCTCACCTTCTTCGGGTCGAGCTACCACCAGGCGTGGGGCTTCGAGGCGCCGCCGCTGCACGACCCGATCACCATCGCGTACCTGATCGACCCGCAGGTCATGACGTACGCGCGGGTGGGGCTGCGGATCGAGGTCGAGGGCAAGTACACCCGGGGTGCCACGGTCGCCGACCTGCACGGCCGGATGGACTGGGAGCCCAACGCGAATGTGGGCCTGATCCTCGACCGTGACCGCTTCTGGGACCTGATGATCGGCGCGATCGAGACGCTGGGCGCCGCGAAGTAGCCCAGGACCTGTAGAGACGTCTTTCGGGAATCGTCCAGGAAACTCCACGATCCGCGAAGATCATGACGCACGTGTGACGCACGATCATGAAACGCGCCCCGCCGCCATCCAGGCGACGGGGCGCACGCGCGCACAGGGTCAGCGCTTGGCCGGCAGCGCTCCGCGCCGGATGGGGTACGCCGCCTGATCCGGAGTTTCACGATCGTGTGAAACTTAGCCGGCACTCACAGTCATACCTTCGTCACATGGTTCCCCCCCACGAATGTGATTCGCCAGGGGTGACGGAACCCCCGACCGGGCGACTTCCCGCCGCCCGGCACCCGGTTCGGCCGCACCCTGGTCTGGCGCCCGGAGACCCTCACCCGATGGCACGCCGGCCGTCCGGGACGCGGAGCCGGAGGAGGCCGGCCGCCGAAAGGCTGACCAGGACACGTCGGTCTGTTGGGACCTCAAGAGATGATCGGACTGCGACGTTCGACAAGAACGACGTCACGCCAGACGCCATGGTGGCGGCCGATGCGCTCGCGGGTTCCGACAATGTGGAAGCCGGCGCGGGCGTGCAGGGCGAGGCTGGCGGCGTTCTCTGGGAAGATGCCTGACTGGATGGTCCAGATCCCGGCGGCCTCGGTGGATCGGATCAACGCCTGGAGCAGCGCGAGTCCGACTCCTCGTCCACGCGCCTCGGGGTGGACGTAGACGGAATGCTCGACCACGCCGGCGTAGGCGCAGCGGTCCGACAACGCCACGGCGGCGATCCAGCCCAGCACCCGCCCCTCGTCATCGAGGGCGACGTGCCGGTGGGCGGGCAGTTTCCTGGCGTCGAACTGCTCCCAGGTGGGGGCGGCGGTCTCGAAGGTCGCCTGGCCCTCGTCGACGCCGAGTTGGTAGATCGCGAGTACCTGGTCGGCGTGCTCAGGCGCCATGGCGACAATGCGCACGCTGTCAGCGGTCATCGGTGTTCCTCCGGGAGGATCTCGGCGATCAGGCCGCGAACGCGCTTCTCGATCTCGTCGCGGATCGGGCGGACGGCCTCCACTCCCCGGCCCGCGGGGTCGTCGAGCTGCCAGTCCAGGTAGCGCTTTCCGGGGAAGATCGGGCAGGCGTCCCCGCATCCCATGGTGATGACAGCGTCGGAGGCGCGCACCGCGTCGGCGGTGAGCACCTTGGGGATCTCCGCGGAGATGTCGATGCCAACCTCTTTCATCGCCTCCACCACGGCCGGGTTCACCCCGTCCGCGGGCGCGGATCCGGCGGAGTGGACTCGGACCCGGCCCGGCGCGAGGTGGGTGAGGAAGGCGGCGGCCATCTGTGAGCGGCCGGCGTTGTGGACGCAGACGAACAGCACTTCCGGAATATCGGACACAGGGACGGCTCCTCGCGAGGGCGGCGATCAGGCGGGCTGGGGCTGGATGCGGCGGCGCAAAGCCAGGGACAGGTAGACGAGCGAGACCAGGGCGGGAACCTCGATCAGCGGGCCGACCACCCCGGCGAGGGCCTGGCCGGATATGAGGCCGAAGGTGGCGATGGCCACCGCGATGGCCAGCTCGAAGTTGTTGCCCGCCGCGGTGAATGCCAGCGTCGCGGTGCGCGCGTACCCGAGCCCGGCGAGCCGGCCCAGGGCGAAGGAGCCGCACCACATGATGGCGAAGTAGGCCAGCAGCGGCAGCGCGATCCGGGCCACGTCGAAGGGCTGGGATGTGATGGCCTCGCCTTGCAGAGCGAACAGGATCACGATGGTGAACAGCAGTCCCCACAGCGCCGCGGGGCCGATCTTCGGCAGGAAGCGGGTCTCGTACCAGTGCCGGCCTTTGGCCTTCTCTCCCAGGCGGCGGGTGAGGTAGCCGGCGACGAGCGGGACGCCGAGGAAGATGAGGACGGAGCGGGCGATGTCCCAGGTGGAGACGTCCAGCTCGGTCTGGGGCAGGCCGAGCCAGCCGGGCAGCACGCTGAGGTAGAACCAGCCGAGCCCGGAGAAGGCGATGACCTGGAAGACGCTGTTGAGCGCGACCAGGACGGCGGCGGCCTCCCGGTCGCCGCAGGCCAGGTCGTTCCAGATGACGACCATGGCGATGCAGCGGGCCAGGCCGACGATGATCAGTCCGGTGCGGTAGGCAGGCAGGTCGGGCAGGAAGATCCAGGCCAGGGCGAACATGACGGCCGGGCCGAGCAGCCAGTTGAGCACCAGCGAGGAGATGAGGAGTCGCCGGTCGCCGGTCACCGTGTCCAGGCGGTCGTAGCGGACCTTGGCCAGCACGGGATACATCATCACCAGCAGGCCGAGCGCGATCGGCAGCGAGATACCGTCCACCTGCACGGCCTCCAGCGCGCTTCCCAGGCCGGGGATCGCTCGGCCGGCCACCAACCCGGCGGCCATGGCGGCGGCGATCCAGACCGGCAGCAGTCGGTCCAGCATCGACAACCGTCCCACCACCACCGCCGCGGCGCCGTCCGCGGTGTCGGAAGCGACAGCAGTCCTGGGTATGTCGCTCATACCGTCGCCACCACACGCGGCCCCAGGATCGCCGACAACCGCTCCAGCGTCCCGGGGTTGATCCAGTAGTAGACCCAGGTGCCGCGCCGCTCACAGTCGATCAGGCCCGCCTTCCGCAGGACCTTCAGATGGTGGCTGATGGTCGGCGCGGTTAGGTCGAAGGCGTCGGTCAGATCGCACACGCACGCCTCGCCGCCCTCATGGCAGGCGATGAGGGACAGCAGACGCAGCCGCACCGGGTCGGCGATCGCCTTGAACAGCGCGGCCAGCTCTTCGGCCTCAGCCTGGCCGAGAGGCGCGCAGGCCAGCGGCGTGCAGCAGGCCGTGTCGCCGGTGCCGCTCGTCGGGGACTGGATGACCGGCAGCGCTTGTTTCGACATATTTCTAATTTGACAGAGTTCAAAGCAGGCTGCAAGCTGGCGGCGAAGCGCTGGTTAGATGTTCATCTAACCAGCACGTGCGGTGGTGGATGGCCACCACCCGCCCACGTGTCCGAGGAGGATCACATGTCCCGTGTCCAGCTCGCCCTGCGCGTCGCCGACCTGGAAGGATCGATCGCCTTCTACTCCCGGCTGTTCGGCGCCGAGCCGACCAAGCGCCGGGAGGGGTACGCCAACTTCGCCATCACCGAGCCGCCGCTCAAGCTCGTCCTGATCGAGGGAGAGGCCGGACAGGAGACCCGCCTGGACCACCTCGGCGTCGAGGTGTCCTCGACCGAGGAGGTCACCGCCGCGACCGAGCGACTGAAGGAGGCGGGCCTGGCTACCTTCGAGGAGAACGACACCTCCTGCTGCTACGCCCTGCAGGACAAGGTGTGGGTGCACGGCCCCGGACGCGAACCGTGGGAGGTCTACGTGGTCAAGGCCGACGCCGACACCCTCGGCAAGAGCGCGGTCTCCGGCGACCTGTCGGCTCCTTGCGTCTGCGGTAGCCCAGAAACCGAGGATGCGCAGCAGGCCACGGCCGCCACCGGCGGCTGCTGCTGACGGTCACGCATCTCTACCCACGGCAGTGGTGTGCTGTGGATCGGGTGTGTCGTCCCCTCTGTGGTCCGCGATGCCGTGCGTCCCTGGCGTCCCAGGGCAACGAGCCGCCCGCGCCGCGCGGCCCCGGTCGCGACGATGACCGGATGGACGAGGCGAACCCGCTCACAAAGTTGCCTGCCGCGCTCCACGAGGAGCTGGAGGAGCCGTGCCCGGCCGAGGTGACCGAGGCGGCCTTGCAGGTGTGGGCGGAACGCCGGGCTACGCCGAGTCCCGATCTTGGTCACCAACACTCTTCGAGACGGTTGCCGCAGACCGGTCTCATGGTATTGATCGCTACGCCCGGCGCGACCGGAGCAGCAGACATCCAGATCCTGATCTACCCGGCCGGGGCCACCAACCTGGTGCACGGCATGATCGCGCAGGCTCACCGCATCATCGATAGGCACTGGAAGGATCAGCCCGAACGGCTCGACGATCAGGGGGCCACACACCGGGACCACCTTCGGGACCTGATTCTCTACATCGACGTCGCTCTGGCGCGAGAACTGGGAGGAGAACCACCATGGCGGCGGCGAACTCGACTTTGAGTCGATCGCGCCCGCCGCGGCCCGAAAATCTCCTCGACGAACAGCGCTGTGGGCAGGTCGGACAACGCCTGGATCCGCACCTAACCGAGTGCCGGCGGGTGCTCGGCTGGACGGCGTCCCCAGGCCGAGATCAGCGGCGCGAGTGTCAGGTCGAGTTTGCCCGCGTGGATGGCGGCCAAGTGCGCGTCGATCTCGGCGTCGTCGGCCAGGCCGGCCGCGAGCAGCTCGCCGCGCACGTGCCGGATGGTCGCCGCCTCCAGCCGGTCGCAGGCCAGCCCGCCGACCGGGAAAGAGCCCGCCGCGGCGACATCTACCAAGCCGGCCTCACGCAATGCCCGCGGCAGTGTCCGGCCGTAGCGCAGGTCCGCGCCGCGGCGCGTCAGCAGCTCCCGGACCGCGTCACGCAGCCGGTTGGCCCGCCGCTGCGCCGGGCCGCTGTCGTCCAGGCATGCCAGTGGCTGCAGAGCGGTATCGGCGTCCTCGACCAGCAGCCAGCCGCCGGGCCGCAGCCATCGTGGCCAACGCCCGAGCCCGGTCGGGTACATGGACCAGCACGAGCCGGGCGTGCACCAGATCGAACGTCCCCGGCTCCGGGGGCGGGTCAGCGGCGACGTCGTGCCGGCGCACCTCGTACCCGCCGCCTGCCTTCAGCCACGACGGGTCGATGTCCGTCGCCAGCACGTGCCCGGTCGGACCGACGGCCGCCGCGAGCGCCTCCGGGATACTGCGGCCACCGGCCCCCACCTCCCAGCAGCGCGAGCCAACCCTGACCCCCAGTCGATCGAAGTGCCCCCGCGTCACACCGTCGAACAGCTCGGCCAGCCAAACGAATCGCTCGCCCGCCTCGGCGCGCGCGTTGTCCAGCAGGTACCCGCGGGCGGGAGCGGGCTCTCCACCGAGCGCGGTAGTCCCGCCTATCGGATCCGGTCGGCCACCGACGTGCGGCGGGCGGGGCGAGGAGGTCATCACTACATGGTCACCTCCCCAGACCACCAGCGCCACGACGACGGGAGAGGGATATCTCACACAGCCAGCGAACCCCGCACGTCCTACAGCACGGTTCTGCGCCGTGACGCGCCGGAAGGGGTCGGCCACCCCGCCTACGGGGCGGGACAGCAGCAGGGCGTCCGCGTTGTCAGGGGAGCGGCCAAGGCGCTTGATGATGTCTTCCTTGGGATCGACTTTGATCTTTCCCTTGGGGCCGAGTTCCCACGGTGGTTCGAGCCGTGCTCCAAGAGCCTCATCGCCCAGGTCGAGCGCGGGCACAAGCCCGCCACCCAATCGGCGGGCGAAGGCCGCCCGGGACAGTTCGGCCTGCCGGCGACCCCGAACTGGACCTACTGACCCTCGGCGAGATCAGGCGCCTGCTCGTTCGACTGCTCCATCAGGACCGCTCACACCGCGACTGATGTGCTGAGCTGGTCCCGCCGGCGGCGACGCCATCAAGCCCGTGCTTCTGGGCGGCTCCCGAAATCGCGGAGAAACGCGTCCCGTTCCCACGTGGACAGCAGGCTCGAAGGGATGGTGAAGTCCCGCGCGGAATCCCGGCGGTGCGAGTCGGCGGCGGGCCGGTACCGATCGGTTTCGCTGTGCCAGCGGTACGAGCCGGCAGCCCAGCCCTGGATGGCCTGGGCATGCCGTAGGACGGCACGCTGAGTCTCAGGATCCGCATGCAGGTCATGCAGCACTTGCGGGAGGTCCGTCTCGACGTTCTCTTCGAGTGTCCTGACCCGGCCCGTCAGGATGCGGTCGACGAAGGAGACCGCGTCCTTGAGGGAGACACCGAGGAGTTCCTGGGCCACGTGCACGATGTTGTTCCTCGCGACGCCCTCGCGGACTTCCTTGGGATAGGACACGATGTCGTTGTGCAGATCGACCGTGTCCCGGAATGAGTCGATCAGCACAGTGAACGGCCGGGTGCCCCGGATGTCATCGGGGATCTCCCAACCGAGGGAGTGCTCCATCAGTAGAGCGCTGCACCCGGCCGCCCCGTAGTCGCGGCGCATCTCGGTCTGCTCGATGAGGTCGGGAAACCGGTGGCGTTCGAGGTTCTCTGTCTCCCACAGCGATGCCTCCAGGAACTGCCGTACGGACCTGGTGTACAGCAGGCGCCACGGAATCGACGCCGAGGGCGCCGTGCGGCGCCACAGGTCGGCCAGCGCACGTTCCACAGGATGCTCGGGAGGTGGCACCAGGCCGGGTGTCATGATCGGCATGAATGCCATCAGTCGCTCGATACGTCGCAGGATCTGCTCCCGGTTACCGAGAGCTTCACACCCGGCGTTGAAGACGTCGTCCAGGCACCAGATGAGGCTGTGCCAGCCAGACAACAACTCCAGCTCCTCGGCACAGGCATGGGGATAGGTCCAGGCGGTGAACCGGGTGAAGTCCGCCCGGTCGAAGGTCTCCGCACTCCAGCCGCCGTGGTGTGAGTCGGTGCCCAGCGGCTCAAGCAGACCCACAGCGCATGCCCAGGCGCGAACTCGCGGGCGGACGGCCTCCAGGTGCGGATTCACCTTGGCCTGGAACGGCATATAGAACGAGGGGAGCTGGAAGGCGTCCGTCAACGCGGCCTCCTGGATGGTGCCGTCAGTTCGGGGTCACGCCCGCTGGAGAGCGGTGGGTTGCCGGCAGGCGGATCAAGGAGCGCGATATCGCCGGTGAGGCTACCCGGTGAGTCCGGTGGGTAAACAAGGCCGCTGGTTTCCAGCTTCGATCGGGTGGCGGGTCGTGGCGACACATTGCCGGTCGGCCCGGAATCGTCTGATCGGACGAACGTCCTTCCTTCCGGCCAGATCACGATCAGACCGCGATCCGCGCCACCGCTGATCAATAAACACGAAAAGAGCTGCCTAAGAACGGAATGGCGGTGTTTGTCGTCTCACAGCGCCGGAGATCCACACGATGCGGAAATAGCCCCATCGAGGGTTATCCGGGGCAATCTTCGGCATGGATGACTCCGTTGGTAAATCCACAAATCCACCACCATAGCTGGGTAATACGGGCAGGATCGGTGCGCCGGTCGGGTCATGAGAGGTGGGAAAGTGTCGCTGGATGCTCGGGGTGATCAGGAGGTGCCGGAGTTAACCGCACGGGTGGTGCGGGCGGCATTCCCCAAGGGCACGCTGGCTGTTCGGATGCGTGAAGCGCTCGGGCCGCTGTTCGCCGATGAGTCATTCGCCGAAGCCTTCTCCCGCCGTGGCCGTCCGGCGGTCTCGCGCCGACTCACGCCGCCCCCGGCCCAAGCCGAGCAAGATCGGGCAAAATCCCGAACTTCGGGCATACATTCAGGACCACATGCACAAACGCTGGAGTCCTGAGCAGATCTGCCAGAGCCTGCGCAGGAGCTTTCCCGACCGCGCGGAGATCTACGTGTGCCACGAGACGATCTACCAGGCCCTCTACGTTCAAGGCCGCGGTGGTGAAGATCAGCGAACGGCCCGCCGAGGCCACCGACCGAGCCGTCCCCGGCCACTGGGAAGGTGACCTCATCATCGGCAAGAATCACACATCGGCCATATCGCGGCCGACATGCCGGTCTACTTCTGTGATCCGGCCAGTCCGTGGCAGCGCGGCTCGAACGAAAGCACCAACGGCCTGCTGCGCCAGTACTTCCCCAAAAGCACCGATTTGTCTGTCCACACGCGCGAATTCCTAGATGCCGTCGCTGCCGAACTCAACGCGAGGCCAAGAAAGACGCTCGACTGGGATACCCCAGCCGAGCGTCTCGCTATGCTTCTCGCCGCCAGTAACTGATCACAGTGTTGCGACGACCCCTCGAATTCGCCTGGCGAAGGGTGGCGGGGCGCTCTGGTGCAGATCAGCAGGCCAGCTCCTGTATGAGCCGGCAGGTCGTTCGCGGTCCTCCACTAGATGGCAAGAGCCAACCGATTCGTGGACGTTCAGGTCCTGCGGATCGATATGCGTCCCCTCGGCCGTTCCTCCTACTGGCCTTTGAGTGCGGCGACGGCGCATGCCACCGATTTTAATTGGGTGAGACCGGCTATCTCAGCCCTGCGTCCCCGATGAGCCCGTTTCACGGGACGTCGAAGCCTCAGTCCTCACGCTCCTGTCGCGGCTGGCTGATCCGGATGTTGTTGACCACGAACTGGTGCTGACGCTGGTGCTGGCGCTGGTCTCCGCGCTGCTGCTGGTGGTCGCGGTTGTGGTTGCGGTTGTGGTTGCGGTTGCGGCTGCTCTCCCATCTGGGGAAGCTGACCGTCGGCGTCACCGTGACCGGCTTCGTCACCGTTACCGGCTTCGCCACCGTTACGTGCTTCACCACCGGGGCCGGCGGGGGGATGTAGCCGCCGGCCTGGACGATGGCGGCGCTCGCCGCAGTGACGGTGGTAGCGGCGCCCAGCGCGACCGCCCCACCGGTCAACGCGGCGCCCACGGCGAGCAGCCCGACGAGACTCTTGAACTTGGACATAGCGATTCTCCCCTGAAAAGGAATCGATTCCTCTAGACGCTCGAGCATCTCCGCCATCCAGGCCGAAGAATGCCCCGGATAACCCTCGATGGGGCTATTTCCGCATCGTGTGGATCTCCGGCGCTGTGAGGCGACAAACACCGCCATTCCGTTCTTAGGGAGCTCTTTTCGTGTTATTGATCAGCGGTGGCCCGGATCGCGGTCTAATCGTGATCTGGCCGGAAGGTGCGCATCGATAGTCCGCGTGACGGGGTTTCTTACCGGCCCGGTAGGGGTTGGCCGCGCCTCGACCCGCCCACCGACAAGGCCGGCGGCGCCGATCGCAACCGCGGCAACGCCGACCAGCTCCGGCACTGGTACATCCGCGGCGAGGGCGCCGCCCGGATCGCATGGGGCACCCCGGGCGACCTTCGGGGGATCGCTCCTCGACGCAGACGGAAACCAGCCGCCGAGGGCGACGACTGGGTCAAGGAGCTGCTGGGGCATTCCTCCGGGCCATGCCCGGGTTCACGCGCATGGGTGACGCACGATCCCGACACGACGCGACGCCCCATCCCTTTCCTGCCTGGAAATGGATGAGGCGTCGTGGTGTGCGGGCTCGCGCTCGACTACCGCCGCCCGGCTGGGCCGGGCAGCGTGCGGCGGCCGTCTACACGATGGTGCCGCTCCAGAGGTTCTTGGCCACGTTGTAGACCCCGAAGAACTCGCCGTCGAAGTACGGGGAGACGCTGATGTCGTAGCGGTTGTCGCCATCGGTGTCGGAGACGCTGATTGTGATGCCGTTGAGGTAACCGGAGCGGCTGCCATTGCTGTAGTTGTGCAGCCAGGCGGAGCCGAGGGAGCCTTCACCGGTGAAGGGGGAGTCGACGCCGATGAGCCGCTCGCCGTTGATGTCCAAAGCCATGGCGTTGAAGGTCTTGCCGTAGCTCCGTTCGAGGGTCTGGCCTGTGTAGGGCTGGGTTCCGTCGGGATTGGGTCCGGCCGGGTAGCCGAAGACGTCGACAGAAGAAGTCGTCGTCTGGTTGTAGGCGAGGCCCTGTCCGCCGACGTTTTCGACCAGCCTCCCGCTGTCGGTCAGCATGCCGGAGGAAGACAGGACGACGCCGTTGTACACAGTTACGAAGGCGAAGTCGCGGTCGTAGTCCTCGTACACGTCGAAGTCGTAGTGGACGAAGGCCTGCTTTGCGACGTACAGGCCCCACGGGGTCGTGCCCTCGGAGTAGCCGGGAACGAAGGCCCATTTGTCGAGCATGGCGCCGGCGCTCTGGGTGTCCTTCGCGCAGTGACCGGCCGTGGCGACGACGTTCTTGTAGCTCGACTGCATGGCGGTGCCCGTGCACCAGTGCGGCTGTCCGTCGGCGCCGACGAAGAACACCTTGCCTGAGGTCGTGGGCAGTTTCCCCTTCGGCGAGGTCGGGCCCGGCGCCGGCGGGACCACGCCGGGCTTGCCGTCCGGGACGATGGGGGTGGACGTCCGTTCTCCGTGGGCCACGGTCTGTACGGCGTAGGGTGTGGCGTTCTTCAGGTTGGCGGCCCCGTCGGCGAGCCAGAACGCCGCGACCTCCTGAGCGGCCGCCACAGTGGAGGCCAGCGGGGCCGCCACCGGGCTCGCGGCCTGAGTCGGCGCGGAGATGACAGTGGATCCCAGCAGACCTAAGCCGACACCTAACGCGACCAGTGCGCGCCTCATAATCGATCTCCCTGTCCGGTCGTGGGGCGTCCTTCACGGGCCCCGTCAGCATGGAAAATCGGCCCGGATGATCAGCGCGGCCGGGCAGGAAAATGATCTTACCCATTGTGGAAAATCTTGTGAAGACAACCAGTGTGGCCAAATTTATGCAGAGATGGAGGAGTCGTTCCCGAGGTCTCGCGCCTGGGGTCCCGGGTACGCCGGTACCGGACCGGGCGTACCACGAGGGGCGTCGGGCGGGGGCGACGCCGCGATCTCGACGCAGCTGGGGAAGTCAGAGGCTCCTCGTCCGCGACACAACGCGTCGTGGCATGAGCGGATAACAATGCTGAACGGAAAATCGGACCTAAGCCGGGCAGGCGGCAGCCTCCGCTCTGCGCAGCGGAACGGATGTCGTGGACCGGCCAGTGCCGAGGCGATCAGGTGGCGGGCGTGAGGGTGACCTGGTGGCCGAGAGCTTGGAGTTGGCGGACCTCCCTGGTCTCCTCCACCGGCTTCTCCCTCGTCAGACTCCTATGCGAGCTCGGCGGCTCAAACATCATGCGGCGTCGGCGAGGCGGCCCCACGCAGATTTTCACGCCCGCGAGGCGTCATCCGCAGGTGAACGGCTGACTCCTATGAAGTCACCCCGCCACGTCCAGGCCGAACATCGGGCGGCAAGCTGTCATCCCGTCAACCCCTACCGGGGGCCGGTTCTGCTGAGTCCACTTCTGTCTGGTGAGCCGTAGGCGGTCGGATACGACGGCCTCGTCACCGCGGGCGTCAACCGAGACGCCGTCGTGCTCGTAGCCGAGCTTGCGGGACACGCCCTGAGAGGCGTGGTTGTCGTGGAACACTTCGGTGCGCGCGGCACGTGCGTCGAGGTGGTCGAAGGCCAGGGTGAGCAGGCCGGTCCGTGCCTCGGTTCCGTAGCCCTTGCCGTGGTGTTCGATGCCCAGCCACGAGGACGTCGTGACCTCCCGAACGACTGGGAAATCGCGTGCTCGAAGCGTGACCACGCCAAGCGGCCGGCTGTTGCGGAAGACCCCGAGTCCGAGCTGCCACGCTGCCACGTCCCACTCCGCGAGCTGGCTCCAGTGTCCCTGGAGCACGGACCGTGCTCGATCCTCGGGGCCGCCGTCGGTCCACGGAGTCAAGAACGGGCGCTCGTCCGCCCGGTGCACGCCCTTGCCCGCGAGACTTGCGAGTGCCGCCAGCTCCTCCTCGCGCGGCAGGCGGAGTTCAAGTCGTGGTGTGAAGATGGTCAGGCCGTATTGGGGCCACAGGTCAGCAAGCACGGGCCGGATCATTACGACTCAGTCCACGCCACGCAACTGAAATTACTGCCGAGATCAGAATCGTCATCGCCATGTCAGCGATTTGGGCAAAGATGGAGGCGTCGTTCCCGAGGTCTCGCGCCTGGGGCCCCGCACGCCGGTACCGGCCTGGGGGTAGGGCGAGGGGCGCCGGGTGGGGATATTTCGATGGAATGGGAGCGGCGGGTCTCGTTACTCTCGAGCGGTGATCTACGAGCATCCAGCTGGCGTACCTGATCGGCGTCGAGGGCATGGCTCTGCTGCGGTCCTTCACGGGAGAATTCGACCGCGATTTCGTGGACGCTCGCATCGCCGAGGTGCGGCGGCTGCTCGACGACGAGGCGCTGGCGGACGCGGCCATCGAGGTGGCGCGCGTGGGCACGACCGAGGGATACCGCATCTGGTCGCCCACCTATGACGGGCCCAACGGCCTGTTCGACATCGACGAGCCGATCGTCGAGCGGATCCTCGACGAGATTCCGGCGGGCGTCGCCCTGGACGCCGCCTGCGGCACCGGCCGGGTCGCGGCGTCGCTGGCCAAGCGCGGCCACCGGGTCCTCGGCGTGGACGGCTCACCCGACATGCTCGCCCGGGCGCGGGCCCGGGTGCCGGAGGGTGACTTCCTGCTCGGGGACCTGCACCGCCTGCCGGTGCCCGACGACGCGGTGGACCTGGTCGTCTGCTCGCTCGCGCTGACGCATGTTCCCTCGCTCCAGCCGGTGCTGGCCGAGTTCGCCAGGGTGCTGCGTCCGGGCGGGTACGTCCTGATCTCGGACATGCATCCGGAAGGAGTCGCCCGAGGCCTTGTCCCGACCGTACGGCGGGCGGACGGGAAGCCGGGACGGATCACGAGCTACCGCCACTCGATCGGCGACTACCTGCGCGCGGGCCTGTCGGCCGGATTGCAGGTACGCCGATGCGAGGAGCCCCGGGTGCCGAAGACGGGAGACCCGAGACCGGCGGAGACGCCGTCCACGTCGGAGGCGATCGAGGTCTGGGACGTCTGGCCGTGGTGCCTGACACAACTGGTGCCCGAGGCGGCGCTGGCCGCCCATGGCGACGTGCCGGCGATGGTGATCTGGCTTTTCCAGTCGCCCCCGCTCGACCACTGACGGCGGAGGCCACGGCGTCCGCCGGATCAGCCGGCCGCCTCCCCGGAGGGCGCGAGGACACAGAACTCGGTGCCTTCCGGCCGGGCGGGTGCTTCCACGTTGTCACGCACGAGGCTCATCGGCGCACACCTTGAGGATCGTCCCGGACCGTGTGTCCGCTGTATGTTCGAAAGCCTGCCGGTCTTCTCCGGCCGGGGCCGTCCCGCATCGGGACGGGCGCGGTGCGAACACCGGGGACGCCGTCGCGAGCGGCTCGTCCGCAAGGTGAGGCTCGGGCATCGGGCCGCCGGTGGCGATGCGGCAGACTGATCTGTAGGTCTTGTGAGTGTTCTGTAGTGACCGGCCAACACGCGGGCCAGCGTGGCGGCCCGCGTGAAGGCCGGTGTGCCGGCCCGAGCGGGCCGACATTGAAGGAGCGTGAGAAGCCCATGGCCCATGAGCGTGCGGGACTGCCCGCCCGGCCGTCCGATCTCGTCGACGTGGCCCGTCTCGTCACCGCGTACTACGCGCTGCACCCGGACCCCGAGCAGGTGGGGCAGCGGGTGGCCTTCGGGACGTCGGGGCACCGCGGTTCGGCGCTGAACACGGCGTTCAACGAGGACCACATCCTCGCCACCAGTCAGGCGATCTGCGAGTTCAGGGCGATGAAGGGCGTGGACGGGCCGCTGTTCCTGGGCGCCGACACGCACGCCCTGTCCGAGCCCGCCCGGGTGTCCGCGCTTGAGGTGTTCGCCGCCAACGGCGTGACCGTGCTGATCGACAGCAGGGACGGCTACACGCCGACCCCGGCCGTCTCGCATGCCATCTTGATCCACAACCGCGGCCGCACGTCCGGCCTGGCGGACGGCGTCGTGGTGACGCCGTCGCACAACCCGCCGGCCGACGGCGGCTTCAAGTACAACCCGCCGAACGGCGGCCCGGCCGACACCGACGCCACCGGGTGGATCCAGGACCGGGCCAACGCGCTGATCGCCAGCGGGCTGAAGGAGGTCAGGCGCGTGCCGTACGCGCGGGCCCTGGCCGCCGAGACGACCGGCCGGTACGACTTCCTGTCCGCGTACGTGGACGACCTCGGCTCCGTGCTCGACCTGGACGCGATCAGGAACGCGGGCGTGCGGATCGGCGCCGACCCGCTCGGCGGCGCGTCCGTGGCCTACTGGGGAGAGATCGCCGAGCGGCACCGGCTGGACCTGACCGTGGTGAACCCGCTGGTCGACCCGACCTGGCGGTTCATGACGCTCGACTGGGACGGCAAGATCCGGATGGACTGCTCGTCGCCGCACGCGATGGCGTCCCTGATCGCGAACCGGGGCGCGTACGACGTGTCCACCGGCAACGACGCCGACGCCGACCGGCACGGCATCGTGACCCCCGACGCCGGGCTGATGAACCCCAACCACTTCCTGGCCGCCGCGATCTCCTACCTGTACGGCCACCGGCCCGGCTGGCAGGCGGCGGCCGGGGTCGGCAAGACGCTGGTCAGCAGCAGCATGATCGACCGGGTGGCGGCCGACCTCAACCGGCGGCTGGTCGAGGTCCCGGTCGGGTTCAAGTGGTTCGTCCCCGGGCTGCTCGACGGCTCCCTGGGCTTCGGCGGCGAGGAGAGCGCGGGCGCGTCGTTCCTCCGCCGGGACGGCTCGGTGTGGACGACCGACAAGGACGGCATCATCATGGCCCTGCTCGCCGCCGAGATGCTCGCCGTCACCGGCCGCTCGCCCAGCATGCTGTACGGAGACCTGGTCGCCCGCTTCGGCAACCCGGCGTATGCGCGGGTGGACGCGCCGGCCACCCGCGAGGAGAAGGCGGTGCTGTCGAAGCTCTCCGCCGACCAGGTCACCGCCGACTCCCTGGCCGGCGAGTCGATCACCGAGGTGCTGACGACCGCGCCGGGGAACGGCGCGCCGATCGGCGGGCTGAAGGTCTGCACCGCCAACGCGTGGTTCGCGGCGCGTCCCTCGGGCACCGAGGACGTGTACAAGATCTACGCCGAGTCGTTCCACGGCCCCGAGCACCTCGCCCAGGTGCAGGAGGAGGCCCGGGAGCTCGTCAGCGACGCCCTGCGCGCCTGAACACCCGCGCGCCCGGCGGCTTAAGACGGTTCGGCCTGGGCCAGTGACGCGGCCACGGCGGCGCGCAGCTCCCGCAGCCGGTGCGCGGGCAGTTCGAGAGGGGTGACGTCGGCCGACCAGGGGGCGACGGCGGCCACGATCGAGCGGGCCTGCTTCTTGGTCGGGCCGCCGGGCAGCTTGGTCAGCGCCTCGCGCCAGGTGTTGGCCAGCTTGCCGTGCGCGTGGTCCAGGATCCGGCGCAGGATGATCTCGACGCGCTCCTCCACGACGGCCGCGCTCGCCTGCCCGGCCGGGACCTCCTCCGGCAGCGGTCGCCGCGTCGCGTCCACGACGTTTCCGCGCGCGCGGACGGCGTAGACGGGCGCGAGCGGTTCGGACAGCGCGGAGAGATCGTCCAGGGGCGCGCCGAGGTAGGCACGCACATGCGGCCCCCGCGCGGCCAGCAACAGCCGGGGCAGCGCGGCCTCCAACCCGGCCGGTACGGCGATCGCCACCCGCTCGGCAGCCGCCGCGTACGGCTTGGCCAGCCACGTGGCCAGCTTGGCCCGAGGGGCCCGGGGGAGCAGGTCCCTGGGCCACTCGCCGACGAGGAGCCCGGGGGCGAACTCCGCGAGCGCGGCGGCGTCCGCGCCGCTCGCCGCGGCCTGGGACTCCACCGACTGCGGGCCGTGCGTGTAGATCGCGGAGGCGAAGCGCTCGGTCCGCGCCGCCACGGCGGGCAGGGTCTTGGTCGTCGGGCGCAGGACGTACATGTCGGCGGCCGAGCCGATGGCCTCTGCCCCGAAATACCGGTTGAAATCCGGATACATGGCCTCGTAGGCGAGGTTGAGGTCGTGGAGGGTGCTCTGGACCTTCAACGCCAGCATCGGCGTCCGCTCGCTCGCGCCGTACGCGAGAAGGATCCGGCCCTGCTCCACGTCCCGCAGTCCCTCGCAGGCGCGGGCGACGAAGAGGCCGATGCCCTCCGGCGTGTACGGCGGGTCGGTGACAGCCAGGTCCGCGTACCCGTGCACCGAGGGCGGCAGGCCGAGACGCAGATCCGCCCAGCGGGTGCGCACGTTGAGGCCCAGCCGCTCGGCCTGCTCGCCGATGTAGCCGAGGATGCGCTCGTCGATGTCCACGACGGTCACCTCGACGTCCGGACGGAGCAGCGCCACCGCGAGCGAGGTCAGGTCGTGGTCGCCCACGCACAGGAGCCGCGCCCCCGGCAACCAGAACCGCGCGTCCAGCAGCAGCGCCCGGCGCACGACCGTCTCCGGCGTCGCCGCGACGTGGTCCAGCGCCTGCACCGCGCGCGGCGCGCCCGCGACGAGCCCCTCCATCCGCGCGAGCAGGTCCGCGTGCCGGGGGAGCAGGTGCCCGACCGGGTCGGCGGGCAGTCCGCCCACAGGCAGGCCGGGTCCCCTCCGGCCGGGGCCCGTCGCGTCCGGCGCGGGGCCGGGAACGCGGGGCGCTTCCGCGGCGGGAGCGGCGAGGGGATCCTCCCCGAGCAGCTCCCGGCAGGCGCGGGCCTCCGCGCCGGTCAGCCGGAACCGGTCGCCGGAGTGCTCGACCGCGACCTCGCGCAGCAGCGCCTCGACGCCCCGCCTGGAGGTGGCGGTGACCCGGACCAGATCGGCCCGCGTCCACCACCCGCCTTCGCACAGCAGGGCCAACGCCAGGCGGTAGCGCCGCGCGTCCACTCCCGTCAGCAGTGCGCGCAAAGCGTCGCGCCCCGCGTCCTGATCGCCGCGATCCGCGTTCCGGTATGTCCCCTGATTCACCTGGTCACCCTATCGACGGCGCCGGGGGCGGCCGTCCCCGTCCGCCCGCTCGCTTCCCGGCTGGAACAAACAGACAGACGATCTATCCTGGGAGCATGACGGACGTACTGGTCGGCCAGGGCTGCGTGGGGGCTTGTCAGCTTCTCGGCCGTAAACGACCGAGCTTGCAGCTCCTCGCCATCGATGGAGTCGACGGTTCAGGCCGCGTACGGCAGCGTGACTCACTGCCCAGCGTGGCGAACCACGCCGCGTTGCGATGTCGATAACAGACCAGAGAGCCGTTCCCCGGCATACCGGGTGCGTTCAGTCCCGCCACCGCAACACGAACCGTAACAACAAAACCACGAAGAGGGAAGCCATTCCTCTCGGGCGTGAACGCCCGAGGTTCCTGGCTAGATGGCGCTGAAGCGGGGGCCGTACGAATCCGGTACGAACAGCAACGCAGGGTTCCCCGGCCGCGCCACGAGCTCGGCGAGCTCCCCTCGGCCGGGCTCATCGGCGATGCCGAGCTCCAGGAGAAGAAGGCGAAGCCACCGGCGCGCCGGTGAGCACGTTTCCCCCGTCCTGGCCGCCAACCTGGGCGTCCAGGGGACGTATCGCCTGTTCTCGGGCGACGCCGCTTGTTAAGGTGACGGCGGCGCACGGGGGAGGCTCGTCCGGCAGCGACTGCGCCCGGCGACATTTCGGAGGCATACAGTGACGCACGTCCAGAGTCGCCGGTCGACATTCACGCCGGCGGCCATCCGTCCCGCACGACGCCCGCTCCCGGAGGCCGCGTGAGCCGAGCGCAGCCCCTGATGGCGATGCTGCCCTTCCTGATGATGGGCATCATCGCCACCGCCGACATCCTCGCCGGGTCCCAGTACGTGTTCCTGTCGCTGCTGGCCATCGGCCCGGCGTTCGCGAGCCTGGTGGGCGGCATCCGCCGTACGGTGCTGATCGGCCTCGTCGCGCTGGTGCTCTCGCTGCTCCTCGCCGCCTACAACGACCTGCTGCGCGCCCCCGAGAGCGACCTGAGCGTCGTCTCGATCTGCGGAGTGACCGCCGCCAGCATCCTCGCCACGGCCGGGCGGCAGCGCCGCGAGCGCGAGCTGGCCAACGTGCGCTCGGTCGCCGAGGTCGCCCAGCGCGTGCTGCTGCGTCCGGTGCCCCGGCGGGCGGGCCACCTGCGCGCCGCCGTCTCCTACACGTCCGCGACGGCCGAGGCCCGCATCGGAGGCGACCTGTACGAGATCGTCACCGGTCCGAGCGGAGTCCGGGTCATCGTCGGCGACGTCCAGGGCAAGGGGCTGGAGGCGGTGGAGACCGCGGCCCTCGTCCTCGGCGCGTTCCGCGAGGCGGCGCACGACGAGCCGGACCTCCTCGGCGTCAGCGCCCGGGTGGAGAAGGCGCTCAACCGGCGGCTGACCGGTGAGGACTTCGTCACCGCGATACTCGCCGAGGCCCATCCGGACGGGACGCTGACCCTGCTCAACTACGGGCATCCGGCCCCGCTGATCCTGCGGGCCGACGGCGAGGTCGCGTTCGTCGAGCCGGACGTCTGCGCGCCGCCGCTCGGCCTCGCCATACTGGCGGTGGACGGGCCGTCCCCCTACGAGATCCCGTTCGGGGCGGGCGACCAGGTCCTCCTCTACACGGACGGGGTCATCGAGGCGCGTGACCGCGCCCGCCGCTTCTACCCGCTCGCCGAGCGCGCCCACCTGCTCAAGGAGGACGATCCCGAGGCGGCCCTGGAGGCGTTGCGGCTCGACCTCGTCGCGCACGTGGACGCCCCGCTGCACGACGACGCCGCCATGCTGCTGCTGCGCTGCCGCCGAGTGTGACCGGGCCGGATCCCGGGTCCGTGAGCGTTCGCCGTCCTGGGATCCCCGCTTCCACCGGCGCCCCGGTCTTGATAGGTTTCCCCGGGGTGAGCCGGGAAGTCTGGTCGGCAGTGCCGTCACCGACCCTGGAGTGCCCCCATGCGAGCTCGTGATCTCGCCGTCGACTTCCCGACGGTCACCCTCGACACGCCGATGATGGAGGCCGCGCGGTTACTCGCGGACCAGGATCTCCCCGGCCTGATCGTGGTCGATGACAGCGGTCTCCCGCGCACGGTCCTTCCGGGGACGCAGGTGCTGCGGCTGGCCGTGCCCCGCTACTGCCAGGACGACCCCGCACTCGCCCGCGTCGTGGACGAGGCGCACGCCGACGTGTTCGTCCGCTCGCTCGCCGGCCGTACCGTCCGGGAATGCCTGCCGGAGGACCCGCGTGAGCTGCCGGTGACCGACCCCGACGCCACGGTGCTGGAGATCGCCTCGCTCATGGCGCGGACGCGCAGCCCGCTGGTCGCGGTCGTCGGCGACGGACGGCTGTGCGGAGCGGTCACCCTGCAGGCTCTGCTCGACCGGGTGCTCGCCTCGTGACCGTCACCGCCTGGCTGTCGGTGGTGGCGTTCGTCTGCACGTACGCGCTGATCGCGACGGAGCGGGTGCACCGCGTGGCGGCGGCGCTCGGCGGTGCCGGGCTCATGCTGCTGATCCACGCCACCTCCGCCCCCTCGGCGTTCTTCTCCGAGCACACCGGGATCGACTGGAACGTCATCTTCCTGCTGTTCGGCATGATGGTCATCGTCGGCGTGCTCAAGCAGACGGGCGTCTTCGAATACCTGGCGATCTGGGCCGCGAAGCGGGCGCGGGGCCGCCCGTTCCGGCTGCTGGTGCTGCTCGTGGTGATCACCGCGGGCGCGTCCGCGCTGCTGGACAACGTCACGACCGTGCTGCTGATCGCCCCGGTGACGTTCCTCGTCTGTGAGCGGCTCGCGCTCAACGTCGCGCCGTTCCTCATCGCCGAGGCCATGGCGTCCAACATCGGCGGCACGGCCACGCTCGTCGGCGACCCGCCCAACATCATCATCGCCAGCCGGGGCGGGCTCACGTTCAATGACTTCCTCGTCCACCTGGCCCCCCTCATCGTCGTCCTGATGGTCGTGTTCATCGGTCTGTGCCGGGTGATGTTCCGGAAGGAGTTCCGCTACGACCCCGACCGGGCCGCCGAGATCATGGCGTTGAACGAGCGGGAGGCGATCGCCGACCGCAGGCTGCTGTGGCAGAGCCTCGCGGTGCTCGCCGTGGTGATGGCGGCGTTCGTACTGCATCCGGTGCTGCACTACGAGCCCTCCGTGGTGGCGCTTCTGGGCGCCGGGGTGCTGGTCGCCGCCACCCGGGTCACCACCGAGGAGGCGATCCGCGAGGTCGAGTGGCCGACCCTGGTGTTCTTCGCCGGGCTGTTCGTCATGGTCGGCGCGCTCGTCAATACCGGCGTGATCGGCAAGATCTCCGAGGCGGCGGTCGGTGCCACCCAGGGCCATCTCGGGTTCGCGACCATGCTGCTGCTGTGGGCCTCCGCGGCGCTGTCGGCCGTCGTGGACAACATCCCGTACGTCGCGACGATGAGCCCGATCGTGGCCGACCTCGTGCAGGCCAACGGCGGGAACGACGTGGCGCAGGTGCTGTGGTGGGCCCTGGCGCTCGGCGCCGACCTCGGCGGCAACGCGACCGCCGTGGGCGCGGCCGCCAACGTCGTCGTCCTCGGCATCGCCGCCCGCAACCGGACGCCGATCAGCTTCTGGCAGTTCACCAAGTACGGGTTGGTCGTCACCCTGGTCACCGTCGCGATCTCCACGCCCTACCTGTGGTTCCGCTATCTCATGTGAGGCGCGGCGGATGGTGATCTTCGGGGAGCGGTTGGGAGACCGGCGGGTCCCCGTGGGACGATGAAAGCGAAATGGGCGCGATTACTCCCTTCCGACTGGCACGCACCACGGCCTTCGCCGTGGTGTGCGTCGTGCTGGGCGTGATCGCGCACCTGTTCGGCGGTGGGTCGCTCTCGGGGCCGAGGGTCGCCGCCGCGCTCGCGCTCGCGTTCGCCGCCGCCCTTCCCTGGACCGGGAGGGAGCGCGGCCTGGCCGTGATCCTTCCTCTCCTCGGCGGCCTCCAGGTGGCCCTGCACCTGCTGTTCAGCCTGCGGTACACCGCGCCCGTCACGGACGGGTTCGGGGACGCGACGCCGCTTGTCGAGGCGGGCGGGCACCTCCACTCCGGGCTGGTGCCGGGCCTCGGCATGCTGATCACCCACGGGTGGGCCGTCGGCCTGACGGCGCTGTGGCTCGCGCGCGGCGAGGCCATGCTGTGGTCGCTGCTGCGGCGGTTCGCCGCCCGGCTGTGCCTCCTCCTGGACGTCCTGCTCGTCCCGGCCCCCGCTCCCTTCCACGCCTGCCGTACCACCGAGCCGGAGATCCTCCGCGCCCGGGAGCTGCGGCACGCGGTCAGCCGTCGCGGGCCGCCCGCGCTCCCGGCCGCCGCGCGCTGACGCGCCGCACCGCACTTTCCGTACGGGATTCGCCGGACGGCGGCTCTCGTGAGCCCGATTTCTGGGACCGACGGCGGATCGGACCGGGTGCGCACCTGTGCCCCGCACCGGCCGTGCCGCCGGGTCGCCCGGACGGCCTGACTCGCGAACGGCCGGTCCGGCCCGTACGCGCCGGGTCCCTGTCATGCCTGGCTCGCGGGCTCCGTCCGTGTGAACCGCTCCCGGCGTTCGCCGATGTGCCGGCCCGTCCCGGCTCGTCGTGACCGCTCTGCCGTCCCGCCGGCGTACGCGTCGACCGCGGCCGACGCGCTGAGCGGCCCGTCCATCCGAATCGAAGACTGCCGCGATCCCGCCCTGCCGCGGATTGCTCCCAACGACAACCACCACCGACCGGTACGGCACAGCCGCGGATCACCCGGCACGCCGTACCCGGCCGAAGAAAGGCAACCTGCCATGTTCCTTCGTCGCATCGCACCCGCCGCCGTCCTCATCGCCGTGGTCAGCGCCTGCGGCTCCCAGCCCGCGGCCCAGCCGGACACCCAGGCCGCGGCCCAGACCGCTCCTGCGGCCACCCCGGCGCCGTCCGGCCAGGCCGCGATCTCCGTGACCGACCCGTGGGTGAAGAGCACCGGGTCCGGCATGACCGCGGCCTTCGGCACCCTGGTCAACAACGGCGACACCGAGGTGACCGTGCTGTCCGCGACCTCCCCGCTCTCGCCCGACGTCGAGCTGCACGAGGTCGTCGACTCCGGCGGCAAGATGGTCATGCGGCCCAAGGAGGGCGGCTTCACGATCCCGGCCCACGGCACGCACCTGCTCGAACCGGGCGCCGACCACATCATGATGATGGGCGTCACCAAGCCGGTGAAGCCCGGCGACCAGATCTCCTTCACGCTCACCTTCAAGGACGGCGGGACGCTGGAGTTCACCGGGATCGGCAAGGACTTCGCCGGCGGCAAGGAGAACTACCAGCCCGGCATGGACCACGACGCCGACGGCGGCCACGGCGGGGATGACGGCGACCACGGTGCGAGCGGTGAGACCGGCAAGGACCACGGCTGATCGACATGCGTGAACCCCGACTGAGCCGGAGGGGACTGCTCGCGGGAGGCGCCGCCACTGCGGTCGGCGCCCTCGCCGCGTGCGCGCCCTCCGGAACCCCCACGGCCGCCACCGCGGCGGCGACCGCCGTCCCCGCCTCCGCGGGCACGGCGGTGGAGCCCTTCCACGGCACGCACCAGAGCGGCGTCGCGACGAGCCCGCAGACGTACGCCGCCTTCCTCGGCCTGGACCTGCGCAAGGGTATGGACAAGGAGGCGATCGGCCGCCTGATGCGGCTGCTCACCGACGACGCCCGCCGCCTCACCGAGGGACGGCCGGCTCTGGCCGACGTCGAACCGGAGCTCGCGCTCAACCCGGCCCGGCTGACCGTCACGTTCGGGTTCGGCCCCGGGTTGTTCACGGCGGCCGGGGTCGAGCACCTGCGGCCCAAGACGGTGGCGGCGCTGCCCGCGTTCTCCATCGACAAGCTGGAGAAACAGTGGAGCGACGGCGACCTGCTGGTGCAGATCTGCGCCGACGACGGCGTCACGCTCTCCCACGCCCTCCGCATGATCGTGAAGGACGCGCGGGCGTTCGCCAAGGTGCGCTGGACCCAGCGGGGGTTCCGCAGGAGCCCGCTGGTCCAGGAGCCCGGCACGACGCAGCGCAACCTCATGGGCCAGCTCGACGGGACCGTCAACCCGGCGCCGGGGACGGTGGACTTCGACCGCGCGGTCTGGATCAGCGACGGCCCCGAGTGGCTGCGCGGCGGCACGACCCTCGTGCTGCGGCGCATCCACATGGACCTGGAGACCTGGGACGCCGCGGACCGGGTCGCCAGAGAGTTCAGCGTGGGACGCCGTCTCGACAACGGGGCGCCCATCACCGGCAGCGCCGAACATGACGAACCGGACTTCGAGAAGCTCGGCCCCGCCGGGTTCCCCGTCATCTCCGAGTACGCCCACATCAGGCGGGCGCGCGTCCAGGACCCGGGCCAGCGGATCTTCCGGCGGCCGTACAACTACGACGAAGGCGTCACCGCGGACGGCAAATCCTCCTCCGGGCTGCTGTTCGCGTCGTACCAGGCCGACATCGACCGCCAGTTCGTCCCCGTGCAGCGGAACCTCGCGGAGGTCGACCTGCTGAACGAGTGGACGGTTCCGATCGGCTCCGCCGTCTTCGCGATCCCGCCCGGCTGCGCCCCCAACGGCTGGGTCGGAGACACGTTGCTCGGCTGACGCCGTCCGTCCCCCTCCCGGGACGTTTCGGCCGCTGACGAAACGTCCCGGGCCTAGCGTCTAAGGCATGGCAGCAGCGACGTCGCCCCGGTTCGAGGGCGGGCAGTGGGTCATCAGCCGGTACGCGGACGCGTGCGCGGTGCTCTCCGACGACCGCTTCGCGGTCCCGGACGCGCCGCCCGGCGGGACGGGTATCGAGACGGGCATCGAGACCGGCATGGGGTGGCTGCGCGGCGCGGTCAGCCGCTTCGCCAACGGCCGCAGGCACGCCGAGGGCCGCCGCGCCGCCGTCGCGGCGCTCACACCGCTCGATCCCGTACGCCTGCGCGAGGCGGCGCGGCGGCGGGCGGGTACGGCGCTGCGGGACGGCGTGCCGTTTGACGCGGTCGCCAGGCGGATCCCCGTGGCCGTGCTGGCGGACGTGCTGTGCGACGACTCGGGGAGCGATCCGGACGAGGTGGCCGACCTCGTCGGTGTGATCGCCGACGCGTACTTCCCCGGGACCGGGCCGGACGCCCCGGCGGACGCGGCCCTGGACCGGCTGCTGTGTCTGTTGCGCTCGCTCCGCTCGCGCGGGCTCGGGGCGCCCTCAGGCGATTCCTCAGCCCACTCGTTCCTCAGGCCAGACACCGCCGCGCCCCTCGCGGGGCCGGAGGCCGGAACGCTCGCCGCCACGGTAATGCTGCTGGTCCAGGCGTGCGACTCCACCGCCGGTCTGATCCGCAACGCCGCCCGGAGCCTGACCGGCCGGCCCGATCCGGCCGCGATCGACGAGCTGCTGGAGGAGACGCTGCGGCTCGACCCGCCGCTGAAGGTGCTGCGCCGGGTGGCCACGGAGCGGGTGACGCTGGGTGACGTCGTCGTCGAGGCGGGCACGGCGGTCGTGATCGACGTGCCCGCCGCCGGCCGGGACGCCGCGGTGTCCTCCACGAGGCCTCCGGGCGCGGCTCATCTCACCTTCGGGCACGGGCTCCGCCCCTGCCCCGGCGACCGGCTCGCCCTTTCCCTGGCCGCCGGCGTCCTGGAGGCCGTCGCGGACAGCCGCCGTACCACGGGGACGCCGGGGGAGCGGGCCTTCGCCGCGTTCCGGGAGATGCACCACGGACCGGCGCCCCTGGTGCTGCCGAACGCGTGGGACTACGCGTCGGCGGCGGCGCTGGCCCGGGCCGGGTTCACGGCGGTGGGGACGACGAGTCTCGGCGTGGCGGCCGTCGCCGGAAAGCCGGACGGCGAGGGGGCCACCAGGGACGAGACGGTCGCGCTGGCCCGGCGGCTGGCACGGCTGCCCTGCCTGGTGAGCGTGGACATCGAAGGCGGGTTCGGCGGCACGCCCGGCCAGGTGGCGGACCTGGCGGCGGAGCTGGCCGCGTTCGGCGTGGTCGGGGTGAACCTGGAGGACGGACGGCCCGGCGGCCGCCTCGCCCCGGTCGCCGCCGTCCAGGAGGCGGTGGCGGCGATCAAGGAGCGGGTGCCCGGCATGTTCGTCAACGCCCGTACGGACACGTTCTGGCTCGCCACGACCTTGACGGGAGACGAGGCCGGGACGGCGGAGAGCCGGCTCCGGCCGGAGGATCAGGTCGCGGGGAAGGAGCCGAGCGGGGCCGAGATGCTGGACGAGGCCCTGCGCAGGTGCCGGGCGTACGCGGAGGCGGGGGCCGACGGCGTCTTCGTGCCCGGTATCGCCGAGGCGGAGCACATCCGGGCGCTCGCCGGCGGAACGGGAGTGCCGCTCAACGTCCTGTTCCTGCCGGCCGGGCACACCGTGGCCGGGCTGGCCGAGCTGGGCGTACGGCGGATCAGTTGCGGCTCCCTGCTGTACCGGGCGGCGCTGGGCGCGGCCGTCACGACGGCGCTCGCCGTCGCGGAGGGCGGCCCGGTGGCCGCCGGCCTCCCCGGCTACGCGGAGGTCCAGGCGCTCCTGAAGGGGTGACCGGCCGCGAGCGCGCTCGACGGCCGGAAGCACGTCCTCCCCGGCCGTCTCTGCGACGGGCGGTGCGGCGAGATCACCGGGCCAGCGTGTCGCCGACCCACTCGCGCAGCTCCGACGGCGGCGCCGCGCCCCTCTGCCGGCTGACGACCTGCCCCTGCTTCATCACGACGAGGGTCGGGATGGCATGGACGCCGAAGCGCTCGGACAGGCGGTGCGCCTGGTCGACGTTCACCTTCACGAGCTTGAGCCGTCCGGCGAACTCCTCCGCGAGCCGTTCGAGCGCCGGGGTCACCATGCGGCACGGCGCGCACCACCCGGCCCAGAAGTCGACCACGACGGGGATCTGCGCGGCTTCGGCGATCTCGGCGAAGTCGTCGTCCCCCGCGTCGGTGACCCAGGGCAGGGGCTCGTGGCAGTGGCCGCAGCGCGGGACCCCCGAGGAGGCGCTGGGCAGCCGGTTCTTCCGCTCGCAGTGCACGCACTGCACCACGCCCGATTCCGTGATCTGGGAGGACATTCGCCGTGCCTCCGGATGCTCGTCCCTACTGGTCCAGCCCGCCTACCCGCCACCGGAACGGATAAACCGTGCCTGTTCGCCGGGCCGGCGTGGTCACTTCGACAGGTAGAGCGTCTTCCAGGTCCCCGCGTAGAGGCAGGTGAGGGACGGCTGCTTCTTCTTGCCCTCGGCGCAGACCTTCAGCTCGACCTGGTAGACGTCCCGCCGGGTGAACGAGAACGCCAGCGGCCTCCCGTACGTGCAGTCGCGGAAGCTGCGGTGGACGAAGGGCAGGCCGCCCTCCGCGTCGCGGTACGTGATGCGGAAGACCGCCCAGCCGCAGGTCGCGGACGACCTGGTCAGGTTGTACACCTTGCCGGAGATCCGGACGAGGCCGGCCGTGGGGATGTCGGCGTGGTCCTCGTCCTCGGCCTGCAGGGTGCCGACCGCCTTCGCCTTGCCGCCCGGGGCGGCGTACGGACCCCACGAGGTGCCGGACGCGGCCTGGGCGGCGAGCGGCACGCCGACGAGGAAGGCGGTGGTCAGGGCCAGACCGGTGAGAGTGCGGGTGAGCTTCATGGCAGGGGTCCTTTCGCGCTGCGGTTGCCCGCAGTCTGGAACGGACCGCTTTCAATTCTCTTGATCCCCCACTGCACGCCGGTGTCCGGCGGCCGTCGATCACGCCCCCATATCGTGGACGACGTTGTCGAGACGGTCCGCCAGCAGGTCGAGCTGCTGATCGGTGATCGTGTCCCCGTGCAGCTGCGCGGTCAGGTCCCTGCGGCGGATGATGACCAGCCCCTGGTGTGCGTCGTCGATCTCCGCGGCCGGGAGGACCACGCAGTCGCCGCGGACGAACACCAGCGCCGCGTCCGGATCCGGCGCCTCGATCAGCTGCCGGACGCACTCCCGATCGATGAAGGCCATGGCGATCCTCCCTCTCCGTCCCCGGCGCCGCCCGGAGGCGGCCGTCCTGCCTGCCAGCGGTCCGCTACCCGGCCGTGCCGGGCGAAACCCGCCGGAGGAGAATGGCCGGGAGGGCCCTGGGTAGGCGAGGCCGGGAGGAACCCGGGAGAGCCTCCTGGGAAGGACGCCTCGGTGGTGAAGAGGTGACCAGGATGCGCGGACATGCGGGCACCGGCCGCGCGGAGCCGTACGAGCCCTACGACGAGCAGGACCTGCTCGGCCAGTACCTGAGGCAGATCGGCAGGACGCCACTGCTCAGCGCCCAGGACGAGGTGAACCTCGCCCGGCGCATCGAGGCGGGGCTGTACGCGCGGCATCTGCTTGAGGAGATGGGCGCCGGTGATCCGGAAGATCGAGGGCACGAGGGCCCGCGGGTCCCCGACCAGAGACGTGCCGAGGGCGAGCGGGCCCGGCTGGAGGAGCTGCGGGAGATCGTCCAGGACGGCGAGGCCGCCAAGGACCACATGCTCCGCGCCAACCTCCGGCTGGTCGTCGCCGCGGCGAAGAAGTACGGCCATCGCGGCTGGCCGCTCCTGGACGTGATCCAGGAGGGCAATCTGGGCCTGATCAGGGCGGTCGAGAAGTTCGACTACGCCAAGGGCTTCAAGTTCTCGACGTACGCCATGTGGTGGATCCGCCAGGCCATCGAACGCGGCCTGGCCGACAAGAGCCGGACGGTGCGGCTGCCGGTGCACATCCTCGAACAGCTCTCCAAGGTGACCAGGGCCGAGCGCCACCTCGAACGCCATCTGGGGCACGAGCCCACCGAGGAGGAGATCGCCGCGGCGTCCGGGCAGTCCGTCGAGGCGCTCGCCGAGCTGCGCCGCCTCGCCCACGACACGGTCAGCCTCGACATGGTGGTGGGTGATGACGGCGAGACCAGGATGGGCGACCTGATCGCCGACGCCGAGGTGGTCCCCGTCTCGGAGGTGCTGGAGTGCCGGGTGCTGGCCGAGCAGCTCCGCTCCCTCGTCGACACGCTGCCGGACCGCGAGGCGTACATCGTCACCCTCCGGTACGGCCTCGGCGACGGGAAGACGCACACCTACCAGGAGATCGGCGACCGGCTCGGGCTCACCCGCGAGCGGATCCGCCAGCTCGAACGGCAGGCCCTGCGGTCGCTCCGCCAGCCGGAGCACATCGAGCCGCTCCTGTCCTGGACGGGCTGAGCGCGGGGTGTCCGCGCCGCCGTGCGCACGCGTCACCGTGGTGGTCGCCACCCGCGACCGACGCGCCGACCTCGCCCGCTCGCTGCCCCGCCACGAGGCGCACGTGATCCTCGTGGACAACGGCTCGACGGACGGCTCCCCCCGGTTCGTACGGGAGCGGTTCCCGCGGGTCGAGGTGGTCGAGGCGGGGCGGAACCTGGGCGCCCCGGCCAGGAACGTCGGCGTGCTGCGGGCGCGCACCCCCTACGTCGCCTTCGCCGACGACGACTCCTGGTGGGCTCCCGGCGCGCTCGACCGGGCGGCCGAGATCATGGACGCCCATCCGCGCCTCGCCGTACTGGCCGGGCGGGTCCTGGTGGGGGAGGACGGGCAGCTTGACCCCATTTGTGAAGAAATGGCGGCCGGGCGCCTCGGCCTGGAGCCCGACCTGCCCGGGCCGAGCGTCCTCGGCTTCCTGGCCCGCGGCGCGGTCGTGCGCCGCGACGCCTATCTCGCGGCCGGAGGATTCGACGACGTCGTCTTCTTCGTCGGGGAAGAGGAGCGCCTGGCGGTCGACCTGGCCGCCGCCGGATGGGGCCTCGCCTACGTTGAGGACGTTGTCGCCCACCATCACCCGTCCCCGTCCGGGGACCCGCGTGGCCGGCAGGCGCTCGCCGTACGGAACGCGCTGCTCACCGCCGTGCTGCGCCGCCCCTGGCGGGTGGTCGCCATCGGGGCGCTGGCCGCCCTGCGCGCGGGCCCGGCCGGGCGGAGAGGCCTGCGGGACGCCGCCCGCAGGCTGCCGTCGGTGCTGCTGCTGCGCCGTCGCCTCCCGCCGCCCGTGGAGGCGGCGCGGAGCCTGCTCGACCCGTGACCGGTCACCTGACGTCCCGCCGCAGCGGATGATCGCGTGGAACCTCGACCAGCACGATCCGCACGCCGTCCGGGTCCTCGATCCACATCTCGACGAGCCCCCACGGCTCCGTGCGCGGCGGCCGCAACACAGTGACGCCCGCCTCCCGCAGCCGGACGTGCTCCGCGCGCACGTCCCGCACCTGGAACCAGAGCTCCACGGGGGCCCGGTCCGCCTCGGCGGAAGCCGCGCGGCGGCCGGACACTTCAAGGAGGCCCTGCCCGAGGAAGAAGACGACGCCCCGGGCCTCCGGCGGCCCGAACTCGCGATAGACGGCCAGCCCCAGCACCTCGCCGTAGAAGCGATGGCTCGCCTCGAGGTCGCGGGGGCGGATCAGCACCCGGCTGCTCAGCACTTCCATGCGACCCATCGTTCCCGTGAGCACGGCCTGCCACAGCTCCGGCCCCTGTCGGGGGTCCCCGGTTTCGTCCCAGGCCAGAAGGCTGGTTTGCTTGGACCGGCACATCCACCGATACCTGAGGATCAAGCATGCGCAGCGTCGAACCGGAGGTCTTCCTCGTCGCCAGGCCCGAGCTGGACTACGACGAGCTCGCCCGCTACCTGCGGGAGATCGGAGGCGAGACCTGGCTGGATCGGCTGGAGCGGGGCGAGTTCGACGCGCAGAACCTCGCCGAGTTCGCCGGACGTCTGTGCTACCGGTCCTTCGAGCCGGGCCTCAACCCCAACGTCACCCGCATCAGGAAAGACCAGGACTCCTACCTGCGCAACATCCTCGCCAGCGCGCACGGCTCGGTCCTGGAGCACATCAGCTTCAGCTTCGTGCTGCACAACGTCAGCCGGGTGTTCACCCACGAGCTGGTACGGCACCGCCCCGGCGTCGCCATCTCGCAGGAGTCCCTCCGCTACGTCCGGCTGTCGGAGATCCCGTTCTGGTTCCCCGAGTGGGCCAAGGAGGACCCCGAGCTGATGAAGCGCGCCACGGCCCTGCTCGACCAGCTCGAAGAGTTCCAGACGTGGATGGGCGAGCACTTCCACCTGGACGACGAGGGGGTGCCCTTCCACGAGAAGAAGCACCGCACCTCGTTCATGCGCCGGTTCGCGCCCGAGGGCGTCGCCACCGGCCTCGTCTGGACCGCCAACGTCCGCACCCTGCGCCACACGATCGAGGCGCGTACGGCCGCCGGGGCGGAGGAGGAGATCCGCCTCATCTTCGGCCGCATCGGCGAGATCATGAAGGAGGAGGCCCCCGCCCTGTTCGGTGACTACGTCGTCGAGGACGGCGCCTGGGTCCCCGGCTGGCGGAAGGTCTGACCCACTCCGGGAAAAGAACGCCCGGAAGGGCGGCACGTCCCCGCGGGGCCGCCACGGCCGGCCGTGTGGGGATGTGGGGCCGTGAGGTCGCGCTGACGGTTGGCCCGGATCGCTCTTTCGCCGCGATCCGGGCCAACCGGCTATGTCAGCCTATGTTCTTGATCTGGCCGTTCTGGAGGCTCCACCTCAGGTTGGAGGAGGGGTTGGTGCAGTCGCGCCAGAGGTAGACGGGCGCCTTGATCTTTGAGTTGTCTCCGCCGCTGTCGAGGCAGTAGCCCGTGGCGACGTTCTTGATCTGGCCGTTCTGGATGACCCACCTCAGGTTCGGGGAGGGGTTGGTGCAGTCGCGCCAGAGGTAGGCGGGCACCTTCATCTGGGAGTTGTCTCCGCCGCTGTCGAGGCAGTAGCCCGTGGCGACGTTCTTGATCTGGCCGTTCTGGATGACCCACCTCAGGTTGGAGGAGGGGTTGGTGCAGTCGCCCCAGAGGTAGGCGGGCACCTTCATCTGGAAGCCGGCTCTGCTGCTGCTGTTCAGGCAGAAGCCGGTGGCCACCCGTCCCGCGTGTGCGGCGGCCTGCCCGGTCGAGGTTGCGGCCAGGGCGGTGCCACCGGCGGCCGTCAGCGCGAAAGCGGTCAGCGCTGCGAGAGTGGCAGCCCTGGAGCGTCGGACGGTCGTGGGTACGGCTAGTCGCATGAAGTCTCCGATCTTCGGTTGCCGGTGAGACGGTATGTCTACGCCGCCTCGGTCAATTACTTACAGCACATAAATGAATGCGGAGAGTAATGACACGGACCGTATTCGCAGTGTGATGACTTCGTGATGCGAAGGAGCGTCGCGATCGCGCCAAATGCGTCCATAGATCGCATCGGCTCTGAGATATGCGAACAACTGATGAAACCCGGCAACTCGGAGATGTGGCTGGACTACCAGGCACAACGTCGGTCACGGGGGCCGAGCACATGGTGCGGCGTCGTCCGCGCCCGCCGCCGTGGAGAGCTGATCGGGGCCGCCGCCTGCGGGTCGCGGAGCGTGATGCGGTCGTGGGCGGACAGCCGCGCGGGGCGGGTCCCGCCGAAACCTTGGACATGGGATCGGCGGGACCGGCTCCTCTGCGCGCTTCTCGGCGCCGTGTCGCCGCTACCGCTGCGGCCGGGCGCAGGCGGCGGAGGGGCTGAAGATCCAGCACCCCGATCTGGCCGGCGTCGGCACCCAGGAGACCGGCGCGACCCGGGCGGGGGCGATCCGGGTGGGCGGCGGTGCGAAGGCCCAACGCGGCGCCGCCGACGGCGTCACCCCCACGAGCCCCGCTGACGGCTGGTCACTCGTACGGCCGCGCCACGGGGCGAGGCTCCAGCACGACGCGTCCGTCACGGAACGGCAGGACTCGGCGAACGAGATGGCCAGCGGCGGCAGCGGCACCAGGCGCGGGTGCGACTCGGGCACGTGCGTCTCGATGACCGGCAGGGTGAGCGTATCTCCGGTGGTGTCCCCCGTCCTGCCTTCGAGGTCGCCCGCGGGGTCGGGGGACGAGGTCGGCTCATCCTTCGCCGGGTTCGCCGTGGCGGTCGGCATCGGCAGCGTGGGCCGGGGCACACCGGAGGGGGTGACCGTCGGCTTCGGCCCGCCGCCTGAGCCGCCCGGCTTGTCGGCGCTCGGCGAGGGCGTCGGGCTCGGGACGGTGCTCTTCGACGGACTCGGGCTCGGACTTGTGGTCGGGCTCGGCTGCGGTGAGGAACCGGGCGATCCGCTCGCCGCGGGTGTCTCGCTGGGAGCGGGGGTCGTGCCCTTCGTGGGGGTCACGGCCGGGGTGGGCTTCCCGCCGTCTTCTCCGGTCGGCGTGACGGTGGGAGTGGAGGTGGGCTCGACGGTGGGCGTGGCCGCCGGGGTCGCCGGGTCCGTCTCACGGGTGGAGGCGCCCGACGCCTTCGGCGTGGATTGGGCCACCGTGGTGCGGGTGTCCTGGTCGGTGCTCTTCAACGCACGGGAGGTGCGTCCCGTCGCGTCCCCGCCGGAGCTCCCCGTCGAGTCTGTGCTCGATGTGGACGATCTTGAGCCCGTGCCGGACGTCCCCGACCTCGTGCCGGACGTCCCTGAGCTCGTGCCGGATGAGGCGGTGTCGCTCGCGGCCGACCGGACGCTGTCGGAGGAAGCGCCGCCGGAGGAACTGGTGTCGGTGGCCGAGACATCGGTCGTGGTGTCGGAGCCGGATGCGCGGGTGCGCCGCACGGAGCCGTCGGCCGTCGAGGCGGAGCCTCCCGAGGCCGATGCGGGGTCTCCCGGCGCGACCGTGCCGGGCGCACGGGAGTCCGAACCGCCGGACGAGGCGTCCGCGGCCCCGGACCCGCTCGATCCGGACCCGCCCGACCCGGTGGCGGCCGAGTCGCTGACGGAGGAGTCCCGCGTGCCGGAGCGCGTACTCGACGAGTCCGACGCGCCCGGGTCGGCGGCGGCGGAACCGCCGGAAGAGCCGCCGGAGGCGTCGGGGGGCGCGTCGACGGGCACGGAGACGTCCACGGTGGGATCGGCACCCGCCGCGAAGGGTTGCGCGACGATCGCGCCCGTCGTCGCGGACACGCTGACCAGGAGGAGATTCGAGAGCAAACCGGCACGCCGGGAGGAGTTACGAGGGGACATGGGGGGATTCCTCGTTCTAGGCGGTTTTAAGGGGTTTCCAGCCGGCGGCGGCGAACTCGGGGGTACCCGGGAGGGCCGCCTGCGGCACGGTGGGAGGCGTGGGATCGGGGATGTTGACCCAATCGCCCTGGTTCTCGCCGCGCACGCCGGGATACCAGACCATGAGCAGGGTCATCGCGTACGGACTGGAGTACGTCGGGCCGTTGTCATCGCCACCGGTCGTGGCCGTGACCTGCACGAGCACGGACACCTCGACTTGGTCCTGGGCGCGCGGCCGCCACTGCACCCCGATCGTCTGTGTGCGGAGCGAGGCGCCCTCGGGCAGCTTGCCCTCCTTGGGCAGGCCGAGCGTCTCGCGCCATCCGCTGACGGCGGCCCGGGCGCCGTCGCTCGCGGCCTTGCGCTGCTCCGGGGGCGCGTACAGCATCGCGGCCTGCTCGGCCTGCTCGCCGTCCAACGTCCAGGCCGCCTCCAGGGCCGCCGCCGCGGCGGAGACCGCGCCCAGCTCCGTGTGGGGGAACCCGATGGGATAGCCGCCGTTCCCCTCGTACGCCATGGGCTGCGCCAGCGCGACCGACGACGGCGCCGGGCTCGGCGTGGGGGTGGTGGACGCCGCCCCCACGACCCGCCACATCCCGACGATGAGGACGATCGCCACCACGACGACGACCGCCACGACGACGACCAGGGCGGTGCGGATCCGGCGCGGCGGCCGGAGGTCCCAGTCGAGGGCGGGATCCTCGACGACCGGCGGCACTAGCGTCCCGTCCGATCCGGCCGCAGGCCGAAGGAGTGCCCCACGGCGGCCGCGAGCCGCAGGTAGGCGCCGCGGGTGGTGGGCCGCAGCCGCAGCAGGTCCACCTCCGCGCCCTCCTTGAGATGCGGGTCGTACGGCACGCGGATCACGGTCCGGCAGCGCGCCCGGAAGTGGCGCTCAAGCAGGTCGAGGTCGACGTCGGACTTGCTCTCCACCGAGTTGAGCACGACGATCGCGCTCTTGACCAGGTCCGCGTACCCGTGGGCGGTGAGCCAGTCGAGGGTCGCGGCGGCGGAGTTCGCCCCGTCCACCGCCGGCAGGCTGACCAGCACGATCTGGTCGGCCAGTTCGAGGGTGGCGCGCATCGCCCCGTGGAGCAGCCCTGTCCCGCAGTCGGTGATGCAGATCGAGTAGTAGCGCTCGATCAGCCCGGCCACCTTCCGGTAGTCGTCCGCGTTGAACGCCTCGCTCACCGCCGGATCGGTGTCGGAGGCCAGCACCTCGAGCCGGGCCGGGGACTGCGACGTGAACGCCCGCGCGTCCGCGTACCGCATGATGTGGTCCGCCTCGGCGAGCAGCGTCCGGATGGTCGCGGCCGTCTCGGACTTGACCTTGAGGCCGAGCGTCCCCCGGTCCGGGTTCGCGTCGATGGCGATCACCCGGTCCCCGCGCAGCGAGGCCAGCGTGTTGCCGAGCGCGGCCGTCGTCGTGGTCTTGCCGACACCGCCCTTGAGGCTCATGACGGCGATGCGGTGGTGGCCGCTCGCCACGGGCGTCTGCGCCTGCGCGATCAGCGTGCGCCGCTCACGCTCCGCCGCGGACTCCGACGGGATGTACCTGCGGCCGGAGAGACGCCACACGATCCGCCGCCACCCGCCGGACGGCTCGGGACGCCGGTTGGTGAGGAGATGTTCCGCCGTGAGCGGGACCGTCTCGGGAACGTGCTCGGCCGGGGCGTCGGCCGAGGTATGGATCTCTGTCAAGGCACGGTCCTTTCGAACGTGAGCAGTCAGCAGGTGCGCCAGCGCACCGTCGTGGTGATCGACTCGGACGGGCCGTGGACGGTGAGCGGCGCGGTCACCGCCTCCGGATCGCCGCACCAGTAACGGACCCGCAGCGCGCGCACGCTGACGACGCCGCTTCCGCCGCGCTTCAGGGTGCCCTTGGAGGGCGTCACCACCAGCCCGGGGGCGGAGATCCGCCAGCTGATCGATCCCTCGGCGCCCTCCGAGACGGTGAGCGTCATCGTGCCCCGGCCGAACTCGTCGAGCGTCACGGTCGCCGGTATCCGCAGCGGTCCGTTGCCCAGGCTCTGGTCGTCCGCGGGGCCGGGGTCGTCGAAGATCCCCTGGGCGCTCGGATCGCTCCGCGCCGTCTCGACCGCGACGGACTGGAGGGAGCGCGCGGGCGCCTCGCCGTCGAGCGCCGGGCCGAGGATCTTGATCCCTGTCACGGTGCCGGCGGCCCCGGCGAGGACGATGACCGCGATCTTCAGTGACGTGTTCCTGGCGATCGGCCGTTCCCTGGACAGCACCGGAACCGGCCGGGTCGGCTCGTCCGAGAGTGGCCGGCGCCGCGCGCCTCCCGGCCTCCGGTCCCTCGTCCGGCCGGGCCGCTCGTCCTCCGGCTCGGTCAGTACGGCCGGCAGCGGGCCGGTGAGTTCGGCCGGCAGGGGGGAGGGCAGCGGCGCGGACAGGGGCAGTGCGGACGACCCGGCCGCCGGCACGGAAGACGGCACGGAAGGCGGAACGGATGACGGCGCGGACACCGGTGTGGGTGACGGTGGGGACGCGGGTGACGGTGCGGGCCGCGGTTTGGGCCGCGGGGTGGCGGGTCGCGCGGGCTTCGGGGGCGTCCCCGCCGGGCCGGTCGGCGGCGTGCCGGGCGTGGCCGGGGGCGCCGCCGGAGTGATGGGGATCGGCTGGGTCGCGGCCGTCGTCTCCGCCGCTCGCGCCAGGACCTCGCGGGCCCACGCCTGCGTCCGCAGCGCGTTGTACAGGGGTGTGTCGTACCCGGGTCCGTCCGATTCCGCCGCGGCGGGCTCCGGCGCGGACGGCAGCGGCAGGGGGGAGTGCTGTCCCGGCGACTCCGGTTCGGCGGGCGAGCCGGCCGAACCCCGCCGAGACTCCCCGGAGCCGTCCTCGCCCACGCCGGGACGACCGGAACCGTCCGCGTCGATGTCCCCGTCAGGATGGCCGGACTCGCCGGAACCGTCCGCGTTCACCTCCGCATCGGCGTCGCCGGTGCCGGCCTCGGCGGTGCCCGCTGCCGCGCCCGCCGTGCCGTCCGTGGCCTGGCCGGGTTCGTCGGCGGAGACCTCGGCCGCGTCCCGATAGGGGTGGCGGCGGCTCGGAGCGGTACGGCGGCCCGCGTGCGGGGCTCCGGGAGGGTGGTCGCCGTGATCCGTGATGTCGCCGCCGTGCGGTTGGTCCCCGGCGGCGTGGTGATCGTCTCGTTCCGAAGCGGACGCTCGGGGCGCCGCGTGGGTGTCACCGCCGTCGGCCACGCCGCCGGTCATGTCGTCGATCACCCAGACGATGACCTCGGTCGCCGAGCCGTCCGGAAGGTCGCGCGTGTCGGCGGGCCGGTCCGGAGCGGGGTGGTCGGGCGTGGCGGGATCCGCGTCCGCGGTCGTGTCCCCGGTGCGGGCGGCGGCGTCCTCACCGGGAGCGGGCGCGTCCGCCGGACCGGTGGCCGACTTCTCGTGCCGCCCGCCGAGCACGATCGGAGGCAGAGGAGCGCCGAGATCGCCCGGAGCCGCGTGCAACGACCAGGGAGCATCGTCACCCGACGGAGGCGCGTAGGGCGGCGGGGACGTGTCGCTCGTCCCCGCTCCCGGAAAGACGGAGGGACGGCGCGGCCGGGGAACCTGGACCTCGCGCCCGCCAGGCTCTCCGGCCCCCGAGCCCGAACCCGAGCCGAACCGCTCCAGCCCGGACGAGGCCCAGGAGTCAACGGCGGAAGCCGACTTATGGCTAGAAAAACCCCAGGGGGGAGCAGAGTCGGAAGGGGGAGAGGACGGGGCCCCCTCCAGGAGCCTCCTCGACTCGTCCGTAAGACGCTGGAGCGCCGGATGCGAGGTCATCTGCGGGACGGTGTAGCGGATGTTGATCGGCCGCTTGCACACCGCGCAGCCGACGATGTGCGCGGTCAGCGCCAGGCGCCCGTCGGCGAACTCCTCCGGCGCCGGCGCGGCCGGCGGATCGGGAAACAGCACGTCCAGCAGCGGAGCGAGCTCGCGGCAGGCCGGCCGGCCGTGGCTGAGCGCGTCCATCGCGCTCACCATGATCTCGACCAGGTCCTGGGTGCGCGTGGTGAGCCGCCCGGCGTCCTCCACGGACAGATCCAGCACGTGCGCGACGTCCGGGAGCGCCAGCTCGTGCCGGTACATCAGCCGGAGCGCCTCGGTGCCCAGCGGATCGGCGAGCGTCCAGGCGCGCTCGACGGACCGGGGGTCGGGAACCCCCGGTCCCAGCGCCGGCTCCGGCGTGTATCCCGCCCGATGCCCGGGGTCGGCGTGGCAGCGCTGCCGTACCGACCCGAGCAGCCAGGCGGCGGGGGAGACGCCGTCGGGCGGCTCCCCCTGCGCGCGGCAGGCGGCCAGGACGGCGGCGACCACCTCCGGCGCCCTGGCCGGTCCGACCAGGCCCGCGGCGTAGTCCAGCAGGTGCGCGCCGTGGTCGTCGACCCATCGGGGCATGGTCATCAGCCGGCGTACCCGGAGGCGTCCGGCTCGACCTGGCCCGGCGCCCCGGCGGACGTGGGCTGGGCCGAGGGGTTCGTGACCACGAGTTCCAGGTTGCGTTCCGGCAGGCCGGTGAACTTGGTCCAGTTGCTCACCTCACCGGGGGTCGGGTCGGCGTACAGCCAGCGGACGAACGCCGGAAGCGCGCACGAGTCGCGGGGGATGCCGCGCCGGGACAGCTCGCTCCTGGAGTAGTCGTGGCAGGGCGGCGTGCCCGGGGGCGCGATGTTGAGGTCCCAGACGCCGTTCTCGTCCGTGTAGCTCATGCCCTCGTCCAGGCCGAGGGCCTGGGACGCCCGCTGCAGCAGCTCCGGGTCCTGGAGGACGGGGAGAGCGTCCTCCATGCCGGGCGCGTACGCGTTCCCGCCGCCTGAACCCGCGCCGTCTCCGGAACCGGCACCCGTGCCAACTCCGGCACTCGCGCCCGCTCCGGCATCTGCGCCGGTCCCGGTGACCGTTCCGTCCGCCGCACCGCCGTCCGGTCGGCCCGCGGTGCCGGAGACGCCCTCCGTCCCGCTGCCCTCGGCGGACCTTCCCGCGGATCCGCCCCGTTCAGAGCGGTACCGACTGCGCTCTCCGTCCCCGTGGCCGCTCCTGTGGCGGGTCCCGTGTCCGGCGCCGTCACCCGTGCTCCCGGTGCCGGTGCCGGTCGTGATGTCCGAGCCGGCGCCCGTGCCGGTGGTGCCCGTGCTGCCCGTGGTCGTGGTGCCGCCGGTGGCTGTCCCACCCGCCGCACCCGTCCCTGCTCCAGCGCCGGTACCCGTCCCTGCTCCAGCGCCGGTCCCCGTTCCTCCCCCGGCACCTGCCCCGGATCCTGTCCCGGTTCCTGTCCCAGCGCCGGTCCCGGTTCTGGCACCCGCCCCGGTCCCCGTTCCCGTACCGCCGGCAGGCGGGGTCGGCGGGGCCGTGTTCTGCTGGGGCGCGAGCTCCAGCCCGGCCGGGCTCACGATCATGCGGTCGCCGTTCGGCCGCAGCATGAGCCAGTTGCCGTCCGGCAGCACCTTGACGTCGGTGGCCCACGGGCCCGGCATGACCCGGATCAGCTTGTTGTCCGGCCCGAAGATCGCCCGGCTGCCGTCGCTCCGCTCCATCAGCTTGGCGCCGTCCTGAGTCGTGCCGACGACCTTCCCCCACTGGCCGGCGGCCGGAGAGGGGATGGCCGACGGTGAGGCGGCGGCCACGGCGCCCTTGGCCGGGGAAGGCGTCACGGCGGGGGTGGTCGACGTCGTCACGCCCGGCGTCGCCGTCACGGTGACGAAGCTCTGTACCGGGGCCGGGCTCGCCGTCGCGCCGATCGTCTCGGTGGTCGCCGGGGGGACGGTGGCCGCCGGAGCCTTGGTCGGCTCCGGCGCCTTGATGGGCGCGACCACTGCGGGGGGTTTCCCGGCCGCCTTGGCGGTGGGCTGGGGCGTCGCTCCTGCGCCGCCCGCTCCAGCCTTGGGAGTGTTCTTCGTGTCCTTCGGTGTGTTCTTCGGTTCGCTCTTGGGGGTGTTCTTCGGCTCCGGTACCCCCGTCGCCTTGGTATTGCCCGGTTGACGCAGCGCGGCGAACTGGCTCGCCGCGAGCACCGGCAGCGAGGCGCAGCCCTGCGCCGCCGCGTCCACGGCGTGGCCGTCCGTCGTCGTGCCGAGGCAGACTCGCTGCTTTCCGGAGTCGGCCGTGATCGTGCTGCCCGCGTCGGTCCCCGTGAGCGAGGTGGCCAGCCCGGTGCCGGTGGCCGCCAGGGTGGTCCAGGCGTCCACCCCGTCGTCCAGCTGGTAGGTGCCCGCGGTCAGCCGGGCCGCGCTCAGGTCGGTGGGGTGGGAGTTCGTGGCGATGACGGTGCCCACGGCGGTACCGGCCCCGAACACGCCGATCGCGACGCTCGCGGTGATCACCGTCGCGCGTGAGGGTGTCGACATGGATCCACCTCTTCCTCTGCTGGTGGTGACGTCAGGCGCCGTCGGTCTCCAACACTTGGCTCCACTCGCCGAGCACCTGAACAGGATCGGTTGATCCGGCGGGCGGTACGTAGGCGGCGTACATCCGTCCGTACGTCGCGCTCACCCAGCGGCCGAAGGCCTTGCTCCCGCTGCGCACGGCGGCCGCTCCCTTCAGGGAGACCTTCGCGCCCAGGCGCCGGGCGGTCCGGGTCTCGGTTGAGCGGGCCGCGTACCAGATGAGCGCGCCGCCGTCGGCGGTCTGCAACGAGTGGATGGCGCCCTCCGGTTCGTACGACAGGGTGAGCCCCCAGCCGGCCTGCACGAGCTGCTCGCGCTCCCGCTGCCAGAACAGCGCGGCCTCGCTGGTCCACGATCCCTGGGCGAAGCGCTGGTCGGGCTGGGCCTTCTCGAGGCTGGCCAGGTGTGCGCGGACGATCTGGCGCGGGGTCCCGACCAGGCCGCTCGCGTTCTCCGGCAGGCTGACGGCGTAGCCCGCGGAGTCGGTGGCGATGGCGGGCAGCTCCGCCGCGTTGGCCCGGGCGTCGGCGGCCGCGATGACAAGTCGCCATCCGCTGCCGGTCTTGGTCATCACGTCGCTGATGCGGGCCACCTCCGGCTCGTACGACACCGCGACGAACCAGTCGGCCAGGCCGTCGATGTGGCGGGGCACCCACACCCGCGTGTTCGGCCACATGCCCGACGCGACCTTGGTGCCCTCCATTCGCGCGGTCGAGATGCTCGCCTTGGTCATCTCCATCGCGAGGCCCTGCTCCTGCTTCCCGATCGCGTCCTCGTCCATGCCGGCCTGCGCGGACGACATCCCGTGCTGGTAGCGGTCGAAGATCTCACCCGCCTTCTTGACGGTGAGCTGCGGAGACGCGGACTTCGCGGCGGCCTTGGCCGTCGAACGCTTGGAGCCGGACGGGGAGGGTGTCGGTGGCGCGGACGACGCCGCGCCGTCCCAGCCCGCGGCGGCGTGCTGGGGAGGGGACGACGGCGGCGTGTTTCCCTCGCGGGTCACGAGGACGGCGACGCCGAGCCCGGCGAGGGTCGCCACGGCCACGCCGATCGGGATGATCTTTCGCCAACGGGAATCTGAAAGAGTCTCGGGTTCCCACTCCATTGGGGGGCCGATGGCCTCCCACTCGTCATCGGCATGCACATCATTGCGGCGTGGCTGCCTGTCTGGGAAATCTGATGCATACCGAGACACAGCCCAAGATATTAGACTGACACTGATTCGTTGGGAAGGTAAATGAAGGCGGCAAATACCCTACGGGAATAAGTAACCGAAAAGTCGGACTCTGGCAGGTCCGAAACCCGGGAACCCTGCTCTACAAGCACCGGCGGTTCTCTAGAGATTAACTCCACGTTCGGCCGGTTTTGTCGCTACAGATGTGTCCGCACTTTGAGATAGTACGCCCCGTTATGTCAGGCTCGTGACCAAGCCGACCTGCGCGATCTTCAGGCGGTACGCGGCCCCCGGGCCGGCCGCGTACCCGCGCTGAATCCCGGGCCTGATCGACGTCAAGAGGGAAACGCGCCCCCGTTTTGGAGGGGAGGAGCGACTCCGACTAATCGCGATAAATTTCCGATGCAATTGCAAATGCCCGCGCATGTGCCGCGATTATCAAACCAGCGCCGGGAGGACGTGCACCTGAGCGCCCGAGGGGAGGGCGCACTCCAGGCCGCCGAGGCCGTCCGCGTTCGCGCCGCACACGTACAGCGTGATGTGCCTCTTGAGATGCCCGTCCTCGTCGCGCAGCCGCTCCTCCAGCGACGGGTGTGCTCGGCGGAGCGTGTCGAGCGCCCCGCCGAGCGTCGGGAAGCCGTGGTCGGAGGCGGCCACGGCGAACACCCGTACCTCTACCTGGCCGTTCACCCAGCGCCGCAGAGGCGGCGGCAGGACGAACGTCACCAGGGTGACCCGCTTCGCCACTCAGAGCACCGCGACGCGGACGGTCAGCACGTCCGGCAGGTGCTTGGCGATCAGCGTCCAGGACTCGCCGTGGTCGCGCGAGCCGTACACCTCGCCGTCACGGGTGCCGAAGAAAACGCCCGCCTCGCCGGCGCACATCGCGTCGCGCAGCACGGCGGAGTGGACCGGCTCGTCGGGGAGGCCGTGCGTGAACCCCTTCCAGGTGGCTCCCGCGTCCTCGCTGCGGAACACCTGGTAGTGGTGGTCCAGGGGAGTGCGGTCCATGTCCGCCCGCAGCGGGAACACGTACACGGTGTCCGGCCGCGTCGGGTCGACGACGATCGGGAAGCCGAAGTCCGACGGCAGATCGCCGCCGATGTCCCGCCAGGACCCGCCGAAGTCGTCCGACCGGTAGACGCCGAAATGGTGCTGCAGGAACAGCCGGTCGGGACGCTCCGGATGGGCAGTGACCTTGTGCACGCACTGCCCGAACTCGGGGTACTGCGCGCCCTCCGGGAAGAACGGCGCCCGGATGTTCTTGTTGGCCGGCTCCCAGGAGGCCCCGCCGTCGAAGCTGCGGAAGAACCCGACGGCTGAGGCGGCGATCGCGATCCGCTCCGGATCGACCGGATGCGGGATGATCGTGTGCAGGCAAAGGCCGCCGCCCCCGGCCTGCCACGTCGGCCGGGACGGATGGTTCCACAAGCCCTCGACCAGCGAGAAGGTGGTGCCGCGGTCCTCCGAGCGGAACAGCGCGGCGGGCTCGGCCCCGGCCCAGACCACGCCGGGCTCGGTCGGGGACGGTTGAAGCTGCCAGACCTTCGCCAGCGTCGCGCCCGTGTGCTCCGGGAACGCGACCGGTGGCCGCTCGGCCTCCCCCCACGTCTCGCCCAGGTCGTCGGACCACATCACCGACGGCCCGAAGTGGCCGTATTCGATCCCGGCGAGCAGCCGGGGAGCGGGGCCGCGTGTGTCGATCGCGACGGACGGGACGCCGACCGTGGTGAAGCGGACCGGCTCCACTTCGAACCGTCCGCCGTTCCTTGAGCGGGCGAGGAACAGTCCCTTGCGGGTCCCTACTGCGAGCAGCGCGTCCAATGGATGTCTCCTTTGCGCGAAGTGGCGTGACGGCCCGGCCTGCCCGGCGCCCGCCTGCGGACTGACATGAACGCAGCGACGCGAAATCACCCGTTAAGCGCAACCTCGTATCGCTTAAGTGCCTTTGTGTGCTTTGTGTCCTTTATGGCGCAGTTGGTGCATTACGTGCGCGTACCGACGTGCCGTACCGTCCGCTCGCGGGGCGGCCCCCGTTTCACGGCTCGGCGAGACGGCCCGGCGAGACGGCTCGCGTGTGCGGCCCTGCGCGTGCGGGCGGCGGCCCCGCGCCCGTCCGGACCGCCTCTCGCGAGGCCGGCCCTTCCGGAACGCGTTCTTCCGGCTCCGCGCCGTGCACGGCTATCGCCATCGTGCCAGGCGCGACCGACAGATTCGGGCCATCGCGAGATCCGGGCGTCGCGGGTGTCTCTCCGAGCCCTGATATCCGCAAGATCCACTCTGAACTGGGGTAACGCCGTCGATGCGCGAGATATGCGACAAAAGCGAAATCAGGTACGCCATTATGGGCGTGCAAGAATGCGAGATCCGTTGGAGAGACCATGCGCCGTCCACTCATTGGCATCACCGCCTACCTCGAGGCCGCCCGGTGGGGGGCCTGGGTGCGTGAGGCGGTGCTGTCCCCGCACGCGTACGCGCGAGCGGTGGAGAAGGCGGCCGGGGCCCCCGTCGTGCTGCCGCCGATGAGCCCGTACGCGGCGGCGGACTACGTGCGCGGCCTCGACGGCCTCATCCTCGCGGGCGGCGCGCCGGTCGACCCCGCGCTGTACGGCGAGGCCCGCGACCCGCGGGCGGAGGAGCCGCAGGCGCACCGGGACCGCTTCGAGATGGCGCTGGCCGAGGCCGCGATCAAGGGCAACCTGCCGTTCCTCGCGGTGTCCCGGGGGATGCACCTGGTCAACGTCGTCCAGGGCGGGACGCTCATCCCCTGGCTGCCCGAGTCCGTGGCGCACGACCGCCACGCGACGCCGCGGCACGCCGTCAGCGTGAGCGTCTCCAGCGCGCTGGGCAAGGCCATCGGCGACCGCGCCGAGGTGACCGGGCCGCACCAGCAGGCGCTCAGGCGGCTCGGGACCGGCCTGCTCGCCGTGGCGTGGGGCGAGGACCAGATCGTCGAGGGGATCGAGCTCCAGGGCCACAGGTTCGGTGTCGGCGTCCAGTGGCACCCCGAGCGCGACGCGGACAACCGGCTCATCGAGGCGCTGGTCGACGCCGCCCGCCCCTGACCCGATCGTCCGGGACGGCCCCGCCCGCCCTCCGGAGCGCGACAGGAAGCGGGTGAACCCGGAACCGCGACGTCGGCGAGGCAGGCACCTTACGGGACCGGACGAGGAGGCGGCGTCCGCCTTCGGGATGAGCCCGGCGCGGGCCCACAGGAGGAGTCCCACCGCGGAAGGGACCGGCCGGAACCCCGTTAGGCGGAGCCGGCGGTCAGGGGGCGGCACACGGACACGGCCGGCCGCAGAGGCACTGTTACTGTGCGGCCATGGCGTTGCATCCTCAGGCCGCTGCTTATCTGAAGCTCTTTCCCGCCGACCTCAACGTCGATCTGGCCGCCCTGACGCTGCCGGAGATCGTCCGGATGCGTGGCGTCGACGGCATGGCCGAGCAGCGCGGCCGGCCCGCCGACCTGCCCGGCGTCCGCGACCACGAGGTGGACGGGGTGCGGGTGCGCGTCTACCGGCCGGAGCCGGGTGACCGCCCCCTTCCCGTGGTGGTCTACTTCCACGGCGGAGGCTGGGTTTTCGGCAGCGTGAACCGCAACGACGCGCTCGGCCGCGACCTGGCGCGGCGCTGCGGCGCCGTCGTCGCGTCGGTGGACTACCGGCTGGCGCCGGAGCATCCCTTCCCGGCGGCGGCCGACGACGCCTTCACGGTCGTACAGGACGTCTTCGCCCGTCCCGAGTTCTACACCGGCGACGCGAGCCGGGTGGCGGTGATCGGCGACAGCGCGGGAGGCAACCTCGCGGCGGTCGCCGCCTGGCGGGCGCGCGACGCCGGACTCGCCCTGTCCCACCAGGTGCTGCTCTACCCGATCACCGACGTGGCGATGGACACGCCCAGCTACCGGGCGTGTGCCTCCGGATTCGGGCTGGACGCGGTCGAGATGGCCTGGTTCGTCGAGCAGTACGCCCGGGACGCTGACCCGCTCGACCCGCGGCTCGCGCCGCTGCGGCTGGCGGACAAGTCGGGGCTGGCCCCGGCCACCGTGATCACCGCGGAATACGATCCGCTCCGCGACGAGGGCGCCGCCTACGCCCGGGAGCTGTCCGCCGCGGGCGTGCCCGTCGAGTACCGCTGCTTTCCCGGGATGCTGCACGGTTTCTTCGGGGTCCCCGGCTTCTTCGACGACGCCGAGGACGCGCGCGACTACGTCGCCGCCCGGCTCAAGGAGGCGTTCGCCTGACTCCGGCTGCCGGGGGGAGCCCAACCGGTCGGCCGTACGGCTCACCGAGGGGCGGCCGCCGGGGGGACAGGGGCGCGAGACCGCCCCGCCGGGCCGCGGCGCGGACGGCGCGGGACGCCCCCGGTCACCCCTGGTCTCGGGCCGAGGACACCCGCGGCCGCCGGGCGTGGAAGACGAACGCGGGCGGCAGATTGCGCCACACCGTTCGCCCGGGGACGACCTCCTCGAACGTCCGGGCCAGGCTGCGCCGGAACCGCACCGCCGGGCCGAGCATCCGGGCGTGCACGTACGAGAAGGTGGTGAACGCGCCGTGCGGGCCGAGCGAGTCCACGACGGCACGCAGCAGCACGGCCTGCTTCGACGGTGAGAAGGCGGCCCAGGGCAGCCCGCTCACGATCACGTCGGCCTTCGTCAGGCCGCGGTCGGCGAGGAGGCTCGGCAGCCCGGCGGCGTCCTCCACCAGCACCTCCAGGCCGGGGTGCCTGGCCCGCAGATGGTCCGCCAGACGCGGGTTGATCTCTAACGCGATGTGCCGGCCGCGGCCGCCCAGCCGCCGCTGGATCTCGGCCGTGAAGGGGCCGGTGCCCGGTCCGAGTTCGACCACCACAGGATCTCCGCGTTCGGGGACCGGGACCGCCACCGCGGACGAGAGCCGCCGCGAGCTGGGCGCTATCGCGCCGACCACGGTCGGGGACCTGAAGAACTCGCCCAGGAAGAGCGTCGATTCGTTCGCCATGTCCACCGACACTAAGGCGGCGGGGGCTATTTGATCATCCGCCGCCCAGCCCATTTGAGCGGCCACTTGGAGGAGGGCGGCCGTCCTACCTGAGGATGACGGCCCGCGGGCGCCGCCTCGATACGGTTCACCCATGCGATGGCGCGGCGGCTACCTTCTGGACCTCTCCCTCGCCGTCTCCGGAGTCGTGCTCAACGTGCTCGTGGCCACATCCTCCTTGGGTGGCCCGTCCGCGCCGCCGTGGGTGGTGGTGCTTCTCGCGCTGCTCGGCGGGCTCCCGCTGGCGTTGCTGCGCAGGTGGCCGGGCGCCGCGGCGCTCTGCCTCATCGTCCTGCTCGCTGTCTACGACCAGATCGAGGCCTCGACCGTCGACGCCGTGCAGATCCTGCTCCCGGTCGCCGTGGGCGTGCTCGCCCGGCTGCGCGAGTGGCGGTGGACGGTTCCCGTGGCCGTCCTGGCCGCTTTCGCCACCGGGCTGAACCTCGCCGACCCCGGCCTCGCCTTCACCCGCGGCGCGTGGTTCTACACCGTCGGCATCGTCGCCGTCCCCGTGCTCATCGGCCGCTACCTGCGCGGTACGGCGCTGCGCCGTCCCGACGAGGACCACGCCCCGCTGCTCGATCTGCTGATGGCGGGCGGCGGCCTCGCCCTCGCCGTCCTGGGGAGCTGGCCGAACTGGTCCAGCGGCACGCTCCCCGCCTGGGCGGTCGGCCTCATGGTGGTGCTGTCGGGCCTGGCCCTCGGCGTGGTCCGCCGCCTCCCCGGAGCGGTGCTGCTGCTGGAGAGCGTCCTGGTGATCGTCTCCGACCAGTACGTCGGAGAGGTCGGCACCACCCTGCAGATCCTGCTGTTCGTCGCCCTCGGCGTGTTCGCGACCCGGGCGAGATGGGCGTGGGTGCTCGCCGGATACCTGCTCACCTGCGCGGCGTCCGTGATCACGGTCGTCGACGACAGTACGGAGATCACGGCCTGGCGGGCGATCGCCCTCATCGTGATGGTGGCCGCGCCGGTCGCCATCGGCCGCTACATCAGGGGCCGGCAGGCCGCCGCGCGCCAGGCAGCCGAGCTCGCCGCCGCGCGGAACCGGGCGGACCGGCTGGCCGAACGGGAGCGGATCGCCCGGGACGTCCACGACATCGTGGCCCACCACGTCGGCGCGATGGTGCTCCGCGCCGGCGCCGCGCTGTACGCGGGGGCGGACGGCCCGGCGGAGGAGGCGCTCACCGACATCCGCGCCACCGGGCACCGGGTGCTCGAGGACCTGCGCGGTCTGCTCGACGTGCTCAGGGACCCCGGCAAGGACGACATCCCCTCCGCCGACCCCGAGGACGTCGTACGGGACGCGGTGGCGCGGATGACGGCGGCCGGGCTGCGGGTCGAGCTCGACATCGCGCCAGAGGCGGAGGGGGCGCCGCTCGTCGTCCGCGCCTCCGCCGCGCGGATCGTCCAGGAGGGGCTGACGAACGTGCTCAAGCACGCGGGACCGGGCACGGAGGCCCGCGTCAGGGTGGGGATCACGGGACACGAGCTGGCGGTGGAGATCAGGAACGGCCCCGGCGCCGCCGCCTCCCGGGAGCTGCCGTCGACCGGGCAGGGCATCAACGGCATGCGGGAGCGGGCCGGCGCGCTCGGCGGGCGCCTGACGGCGGGCCCGGCCGAGGACGGCGGCTGGCGGCTGGCCGCCGCGCTCCCCGTGCGTACGGGAACGGCGAGGAGCCGCGAGTGACCACGCGCGCGACGGTGGAGGATACGGCCGTGACGGGAGAGACGACCATGACGAGGGCGGGGAGGGGACGCCGGTGATCCGGGTTCTGGTGGCCGACGATCAGGCCCTGGTACGCGCCGGGGTCCGGATGATGCTGGAGGCCGCGGGAGACACGGAGATCTGCGGCGAGGCCGCGGACGGGGCGCAGGCCGTGCATCTGGCCGAGCGGCTCCTGCCGGACGTGATCCTCATGGACCTTCGGATGCCGCGCGTGGACGGCCTGGAGGCGACCCGGCGGATTCTCGCCGCCCGGCCGTCGGCCCGGATCGTCGTGCTCACCACGTTCGCCGAGGACGACAACGTCTACGGCGCGCTGAGAGCCGGGGCGCTCGGCTTCCTCGTGAAGGACGACGCCCCCGAGCGGATCGTCGACGCCGTACGGCGCGCCGCGCACGGGGAGCCACTGCTGGCCCCGTCCGTGCTGCGCCGGGTGGTGGAGCGCGCGCTCGCCGCCGAGCGGGAGGCGGTGTCCCTCCCGCGCGGGCTGACCGAACGGGAGGTGCAGGTCCTCACCCTCGTGGGCATGGGCCTGTCCAACGCCGAGATCGGCGAGCGGCTGCGGGTGGGGGTGACGACGGTCAAGAGCCACGTCGCCGCCGTCATGGAGAAGCTGGAGCTGCGCAACCGCACCCAGGCCGCCGTGGTGGCGCACCGGCTCGGACTGGTGGACGCCGGTTTCCGCCCCGTACCGCCCTCGCCGGCCGGCCCCGGGAAGGACGCCTGAGAGAACGGCCGACCGGCCGGCGGAGCCGCCGAACGCGGCGCGCACCGCCCGCCGGGCGGCGTCCGGCCGCGATGTAAGGTCTGACCGTGGAGTCTGCCGAGGATCGGATCTTTACCCTGCCCAACCTGCTGAGCTTCCTGAGGTTGCTCGGCGTTCCCGTGTTCCTGTGGCTCGTGCTGGGGCCACAGGCGGACGCCTGGGCCATCCTCCTGCTCATCGCGGCGGGGATCAGCGACTGGCTCGACGGGAAGCTCGCCCGGGCGTGGAACCAGACGAGCAAGCTCGGCCGGCTGATCGATCCCCTCGCGGACCGGCTCTACATCCTCGCCACCCTCGCCGGGCTGGTCCTGCGCGAGGTGATCCCGTGGTGGCTGGCGGCCCTGGTCATCGGACGAGACGTTTTCCTGCTCTTCACCGTGCCTATCCTGCGCCGCCACGGCTACGGCCCGGCCCTGCCCGTACATTTCCTCGGTAAGGCCGCGACCGCCTGCCTCATGTACGCCTTTCCCCTGCTGTTCCTCGCGTCCCATGAGGGGTGGTACGCGGAGATCACGGGCATCTTCGGCTGGGCGTTCGTCCTGTGGGGGACTGGTCTGTACTGGTGGGCCGGGGTGTTGTATGTGGTACAGGTCCGCCAGCTGACAAGGGGGTGAGCCCGTGAAGGCCGTCGTCATGGCGGGCGGGGAGGGAACGCGGCTCCGGCCGATGACCGCCAATCAACCCAAACCCCTGCTCCCCATCATCAACCGGCCCATCATGGAGCACGTACTCCGGCTGCTGAAGAAACACGGCTTCATCGACACCGTGGTGACCGTGCAGTTCCTGGCCGCGCTCATCCGCAACTACTTCGGCGACGGCGACGAGCTCGGCATGCGCCTCCACTACGCCACCGAGGAGATCCCGCTCGGCACCGCGGGCAGCGTGAAGAACGCCGCCGACCGGCTCCGCGACGAGCGCTTCCTCGTCATCTCCGGCGACGCCCTGACCGACATCGACCTGACCGACATGCTCAGGTTCCACGAGGAGAACGGCGCACTCGTCACCATCGGCCTCAAGCGGGTGCCGAACCCCCTGGAGTTCGGCATCATCATCGTGGACGAGCACGGCCGGATCCAGCGGTTCCTGGAGAAGCCCACCTGGGGCCAGGTGTTCTCCGACACGGTCAACACCGGCATCTACATCATGGAGCCCGAGGTCCTCGACGAGGTCCCGGCCGGGCGGTCGGTCGACTGGTCCTCCGACGTCTTCCCCCGGCTGCTCGAACGCGGCCTCCCGCTCTTCGGGTACGTGGCCGAGGGCTACTGGGAGGACGTCGGCACGCACGAGAGCTACCTCAAGGCCCAGGCCGACGTCCTCGAGGGCAAGGTCAGGGTCGACTTCGACGCCTTCGAGCTCGCGCCGGGCGTCTGGACGGCCGAGGGCGCCTCGGTCGATCCCGACGCGGTGCTCAAGGGCCCGCTCTACATCGGCGACTACGCCAAGGTGGAGGCCGGCGCGGAGCTGCGGGAGTACACCGTGCTCGGCAGCAACGCGGTGGTCAAGGAGGGGGCGTTCCTCCACCGGGCGGTCGTCCACGACAACGTCTACGTCGGCCCGGCCGCCCACCTGCGCGGATGCGTGATCGGCAAGAACACCGACGTGATGACCGGCGCGAGGATCGAGGAGAACGCGGTCGTCGGCGACGAGTGCGTGATCGAGTCCGAGGCGTACGTCTCCTCCGGGGTGAAGATCTACCCGTTCAAGACCGTCGAGGCCGGCGCCGTCGTCAACACCAGCGTGATCTGGGAGTCGCGCGGCCAGCGCAGCCTGTTCGGCCCGCGCGGCGTCTCCGGCCTGGTCAACGTCGAGATCACCCCCGAGCTGTGCGTACGGCTCGCCAGCGCGTACGCCACGATGGTCAGCAAGGGCGACACCGTCGTCACCTCACGCGACGCCTCCCGCGCGGCCCGCGCCTTCAAGCGGGCGGTCATCGGCGCGCTGAACTCGAGCGCCATCAACGTGGTCGACCTGGAGGCGTGCGCGCTGCCCGTCGCCCGCTTCCACACCTCCCGGGAGAGCGTCAAGGGCGGCATCGCGCTGCGCACGAGCGCGGGCGACCCGCAGAGCGTCGACATCGTCTTCATGGACGACACCGGCGCCGACCTCTCGCAGGGCGCCCAGCGCAAGCTGGAGCGCATCTTCTCCCGGCAGGAGTACCGCCGGGCCTTCCCCGGCGAGATCGCCGAGCTGACCTTCCCGGCCCGCGCGGTGGACACCTACACCCGCGAGCTGCTGCGCTGCGTCGACGTGAACGGCGTCAAGGACGCCGAGATGAAGGTGGTCGTGGACTGCGCCGGGGGCACGTCGTCCCTGGTCCTGCCCAGCCTGCTGGGCCGGGTCGGGGTGGACGTCCTCACCGTGAACAACCGCCTCGACGACGCCTCGCCGACCGAGACCTTCGCCGAGCGGCGCCGCGACCTGCAGCGCCTGGCCGAGCTGGTCGCCTCCTCGCGGGCCGCCTTCGGCGTACGGTTCGACCCGGTGGGGGAGCGGATCTCCCTGGTCGACGAGATGGGCCAGCTCATCAGCGAGGAGCGGGCGCTGCTCGTGGTGCTCGACCTGGTGGCGGCCGAGCGCAGGGGCGGCCGGGTCGCCCTGCCGGTCACGACCACCAGGGTGGCGGAGATGGTCTGCCGGTTCCACGGGGTGCAGGTGGAGTGGACGCCCACCAGCCTGGACGCGCTGACCACGGCGGCGACGCACACCGACATGATCTTCGCGGGGGACGGGCGCGGCGGGTTCATCGTCCCCGAGTTCGGCCCGACCCTGGACGGGCTGGCGGTGTTCCTGAAGCTGCTCGGGCTGGTCGCGCGCACCCGCCTGTCGCTCAGCCAGATCGACGCCCGCATCCCGGAGGCGAAACTGCTGCGGCGGACCATCCCCACGCCGTGGGCGCACAAGGGCACGGTCATGCGGTCGGTGGTTGAGGCCGCCGAGGGGCTGCACGTCGACACCACCGACGGCGTGCGGGTCGTGGGCGAGGACGGGAGCTGGGCCCTGGTCCTGCCCGACCCCTCGCAGGCGGTCACCCACCTGTGGGCCGAGGGCGGCGACGTGGACACCGCGCAGGCCCTACTGGAACGATGGGCCCGCGTCGTGGAACACGCGGCCGGAGCACAGTAACAATCTCCCCGATCATGCACAAATCTTGGGAGCTGTGACGTTCGGGAACACGGGAAACGGTGTGGCGGGATGGACCTTGAGCGGTGCGGGGCTGTAGCGTTGGTCAGTCCGTGTCGAGCACGCTTTCTTGACCTTTGTGCGTGATCAGCGTAAGTTGCGGCATTCGCCGTCTGAGCAAGTCATAAGAGAGGCCGAGCCGTTCGATGCCCAGCGTCTACTGCACGCAGTGCGGTCATGCCAACCCCGAGGATGCCCGTTTCTGCTCCAGATGCGGTTCCCCGCTGAGCGCTCCGGCGCCGGCCGCTTTCGACACCACCTCGACGATCTCGCTGGAGGCGGTGGACTACGAGTCGGGGCAGACCCTGCTGCCCGACAGGGCGGCCATCGAGCAGCTCCCGCCGGGCACCGCGCTCCTGGTCGTCATGCGAGGCCCCAACGCGGGAAGCCGCTTTCTGCTGGACAGCGATCTCACCACGGCGGGTCGCCACCCGGAGAGCGACATTTTCCTGGACGATGTGACGGTGTCCAGAAGGCACGTGGAGTTCTACCGGCGCGGCGGCCAGTTCACCGTCCGTGACGTCGGCAGCCTCAACGGGACGTACGTCAACCGTGAGCGCATAGAGGAGTTCCCCCTGACGGGGGGCGACGAGGTGCAGATCGGCAAGTTCCGGTTGGTGTTCTTCATGCGCGGCCTTGGGGGCCAGTGATCTCTGAGGGAGGGGCGGGTAAGTCATGAGCGCGCAGGCGGTACGGGCGTTCATGAGCATCGGGGAGGTGCTCGCGCTGCTGCAGGGCGAGTTCCCCGACGTGACGATCTCCAAGATTCGTTTCCTGGAGGGCGAGGGGCTCATCGAGCCGCAGCGAAGTCCCTCGGGGTACCGCAAGTTCACCCACGCGGATGTCGAGCGGCTCCGCTACATCCTCACCGCGCAGCGTGACCACTACCTCCCGCTCCGCGTGATCAAGGAAAACCTCGACGAGCAGGCTGCCCGCCCGCGGGCGCTGCCGCAGGAGACCCCGCCGGCACGGCTCAGCCGCGAGGAGCTGCTCCGGGCCGCCGAGATCGACGAGGACACCCTCGCCGAGCTGGAGAGCTTCGGCCTGGTGGCCTCCGTGGCCCGCTGGTACGACGCGGACGCCCTGGAGATCGCCCGCAACGTGGGATCGCTGGCCAGGTTCGGCCTGCACGCCCGCCACCTGCGCATGGTCCGGGCCGCGGCCGAGCGTGAGGCGAGCCTGGTCGAGCAGGTCGTGGCCCCGCTGCTGCGCCGCCGCGCACCGGGCGCGATCGGACAGGCCGAGGAGACCGGACGGGAAATATCCGGACTTCTCCTCGAATTGCACACTGTGTTGCTTCGTGGCAGTGTTCGCCGCGTTCTGGGGCAGTGACCGGGCCGACCCGCAGCGGGTGTTACGTTGAAGGCCTGGTGATATGCCGCGCCACTTTGAGACGGAGTCGCCCGTGTTGCAGATGGAGGTCGTGGGGGTTCGCGTTGAGATGCCCACCAACCAGCCGATCGTCCTCCTGAAGGAGACGAACGGCGATCGGTACCTGCCGATCTGGATCGGCATGACCGAGGCGACGGCCATCGCGCTCGCCCAGGCGGAGGAGCCGCCACCGCGCCCGCTCACTCATGATCTGTTCCGTGACGTGCTGGAGGCGCTGGGGGTGCGCCTGCAAACGGTCAACATCGTCGCGCTACGCGACCAGATCTTCTTCGCCGATCTGGTGTTCTCGAACGGGGTGGAGGTGAGCGCCCGGCCCTCGGACTCGATCGCGCTCGCGCTCCGCACCGGAGCGACGATCTACGCCAGTGAGGAGGTCCTCAGGGAGGCCGGCGTGAGCATGCCGGACGACCAGGAGGACGAGGTGGAGAAGTTCCGGGAGTTCCTCGACAACATCACGCCCGAGGACTTCGGACGTGCCGGGTAGGGGTTGATTTCGGGAATTTAACGCTTCACGACGCGCCGTGCGGGGTCGTTGACTGAGAATGTCCCCGGTCCTACGGTGCAAGGGAATCCACGGTTGTAATTCATGAACCCCCAGATCAGACCGTGGGATGAGAGAAAGCCGGAGGTCCGCAGTGGCGGTCAGCAGCGGCGAGGGTAAAGCGGCCGACCAGCATGATCCGGCCCGTCAGTCAGCGCGAGAGCGCGCCGGTGAGCAGGGACTGCTGTTCGACGAGCGCCCGATGAGACTGCCCGACGACATCGGGTACCGCGGTCCCACCGCCTGCGCGGCGGCCGGCATCACCTACCGCCAGCTCGACTACTGGGCCCGGACGGAGCTGGTCCTGCCGACCATAAGAGCCGCGCACGGATCCGGCTCGCAGCGCCTGTACAGCTTTCGCGACATCCTCGTGCTCAAGGTCGTCAAACGCCTCCTGGACACCGGCGTCTCGCTCCAGCAGATCCGGACCGCCGTCCAGCATCTCCGGGACAGGGGAGTCAACGACCTCGCCCAGATCACTTTGATGAGCGACGGCGTCAGCGTGTACGAGTGCACGTCGCCCGACGAGGTCATCGACCTGCTCCAGGGCGGTCAGGGAGTGTTCGGCATCGCTCTCGGGCGCGTCTGGCGGGAAGTCGAGGGATCGCTGGCCGAGCTGCCGGGCGAGCGGGCCGAGTCCGGCTCGGGTTCGGAGGCCGACCATCCGGCCGACGAGCTGGCCCAGCGCAGGAAGTCCCGTAAGACCGGCTGAGAGCCGCGAGCGAGAGCCCCGCGCCGCCCCCGAAGCCGGATATGACCAGCGAAAACGGCTGTGACCGGTGATATGGCGGCGGATCGGGTGAAAATCCACGAGACCGGGTGAATGCCCCGCCTCGGGGTAAGCGGTAGAGTGACGAAAGCCGACGACCCCGTGCGGGAGAGACCTCTTTAGTAGAGGCGCCGAAGGAGCAACCCTCCCCGGAATCTCTCAGGCATCCCGTACCGCGCGGGAGAGGCAACTCTGGAAAGCAGCACGTCCACCAGGCGTGCTCACCGACGGTGCAAGCCCTCCGGGGTGAAGCTCTCAGGTCGTTGTCCCGCCGCCGGTCGGCTGGTCGCGATGACAGAGGGGGAGACCGGGCGCACGCGTGCGCCCCCGAGGTCTCGACCCGCCGCAGGAGGCTTGCACATGACCGACCGGTCACCACTTCGCGATCTTTCCGGCCCGCCCTTCGCGGCCCGTCACATCGGTCCCTCGGACGCCGAGCAGGCGCGCATGCTGGAGGCCGTCGGATACGCCTCCGTGGCCGACCTGGTGGCCGTCGCCGTACCCGAGGCGATCCGGACCACGACGCCGCTCGCGCTGCCCGAGGCGGCGAGCGAGACGCGCGCACTGGCCGAGCTGCGGGCGATCGCGGGCCGCAACCGCGTCCGCACCTCGATGATCGGCCTCGGCTACCACGACACGATCACGCCGGGCGTCATCCTGCGCAACGTGCTGGAGAACCCGGGCTGGTACACCGCGTACACGCCGTACCAGCCGGAGATCTCGCAGGGCCGGCTGGAGGCGCTGCTCAACTTCCAGACCGCGATCACCGACCTGACCGGCCTCGACGTGGCCGGGGCCTCGCTCCTGGACGAGGGCACGGCCGCCGCCGAGGCGATGACCCTGGCCCGCCGGGCCAGCAAGGTCAAGAGTGACGTCTTCGTCGTCGACACCGACGCGCTGCCGCAGACCAAGGCGGTCCTCGCGACCCGGGCCGAGCCGCTCGGCATCACCCTCGTCGAGGCGGACCTCGCCGACCCCGGCGTCGCGCTGCCCGAGTGCTTCGGCGTGCTGGTGCAGTACCCCGGGGCGAGCGGGCGGGTGGCGAGCTTCCGCGCGCTCGCCGAGCGGGCGCACACGGCGGGCGCGCAGGTGGTCGCCGCCGCCGACCTGCTCGCGCTGACGCTGCTGGCGTCGCCCGGCGAGCTGGGCGCGGACATCGCCGTCGGCTCCTCCCAGCGGTTCGGCGTCCCCCTCGGCTTCGGCGGCCCGCACGCCGCCTACATGGCCGTACGCGAGGGCCTCCAGCGGCAGATGCCCGGACGCCTGGTCGGCGTCTCCGTCGACGCGGACGGGCGGCCCGCCTACCGGCTCGCGCTGCAGACCCGCGAGCAGCACATCCGCAGGGAGAAGGCGACCAGCAACATCTGCACCGCGCAGGTCCTGCTCGCCGTCATGGCCTCCCTGTACGCCGTCTACCACGGTCCGGACGGCCTGCGACGGATCGCCCAGCGCGTCCACCGCCACGCGGCCGTGCTCGCCGCCGGGCTGCGTCAGGGCGGCGTCGAGGTCGCGCACGAGGAGTTCTTCGACACCGTCGTGGCCCGCGTCCCCGGGCGCGCCGCCCAGGTCGTGGCCGCCGCCGAGGCGGCGGGCGTCAACGTCCGGCCCGTGGACGCCGACCACGTCGCGGTCGCCTGCGACGAGAAGACCGCGGCCGAGCACCTGGAGATCGTGTGGGCCGCCTTCGGCGTGCCCGGCTCCGCCGACGGCGCCGTGATCGACGACCTGGACCGGGTGACCCCGGACGCGCTGCCGGCCGACCTTGCCCGGACCAGTGACTTCCTGACCCACCCGGTGTTCCACTCGTACCGGTCCGAGACGGCGATGCTGCGTTACCTGCGCCGGCTCCAGGACAAGGACGTCGCCCTCGACCGCTCGATGATCCCGCTCGGCTCCTGCACGATGAAGCTGAACGCGACCACCGAGATGGAGCCGATCACCTGGCCGGAGTTCGCCGGCATCCACCCCTTCGTCCCGGCCGAGCAGGCGGCGGGCTACGTCGAGCTGATCGAGACCCTCGAGGGCTGGCTCGCCGAGGTCACCGGCTACGACGCGGTGTCGATCCAGCCGAACGCGGGCTCCCAGGGCGAGTTCGCCGGGCTGCTCGCCATCCGCGCCTACCACCACGGGCGCGGCGAGGGCGGCCGGGACATCTGCCTGATCCCGTCGTCCGCGCACGGCACCAACGCGGCCAGCGCGGTCATGGCCGGGATGCGGGTCGTCGTCGTCGCCTGCGACGACAACGGCAACGTCGACCTCACCGACCTGGCCGCCAAGATCGACAAGCACCGCGACGCGCTCGCCGCGATCATGGTGACGTACCCGTCCACCCACGGGGTGTACGAGGAGACGATCGTCGAGATCTGCGCGCGGGTCCACGAGGCCGGGGGACAGGTCTACGTCGACGGCGCCAACCTCAACGCCCTCGTCGGCCTGGCCAGGCTCGGCGAGTTCGGCGCGGACGTCAGCCACCTCAACCTGCACAAGACGTTCTGCATCCCGCACGGCGGCGGCGGGCCGGGTGTCGGGCCGGTGGCGGTCAAGGCCCACCTCGCCCCCTACCTCCCCGGCCGGGGCTCGGGCGACGTCTCCGCCGCGCCGTACGGCTCCGCGGGCATCCTGCCGATCTCCTGGGCGTACATCAGGATGATGGGCGGCGAGGGGCTGCGCCAGGCGACCGAGCAGGCGATCCTCTCGGCGAACTACCTGGCCCGGCGGCTCGCCCCGCACTACCCGGTGCTGTACACCGGGCGGGACGGCCTCGTCGCGCACGAGTGCATCGTCGACCTGCGGCAGATCACCAAGGAGACCGGCGTCACCGTGGACGACGTCGCCAAGCGGCTGATCGACTACGGGTTCCACGCGCCGACGATGTCGTTCCCGGTCGCGGGCACGCTGATGATCGAGCCCACCGAGAGCGAGGACCTGGCCGAGCTGGACCGCTTCGTCGAGGCCATGGTCGCCATCCGCGGCGAGATCGCCCGCGTCGCGTCCGGGGAGTACGACCCGACGGACAACCCGCTGCGGAACGCGCCGCACACGGCCGCCTGCCTGGTCGCCGACGAGTGGCCGCACCCCTACTCGCGCACGGTCGCGGCCTACCCCGTGTCCGCGCTGCGGGAGAACAAGTACTGGTCGCCGGTCCGCCGCATCGACCAGGCGTACGGGGACCGCAACCTCGTCTGCTCCTGCCCTCCCCTGGAGGCGTACGAGGACTGAGCGGAGTGAGCGCGGGGAGGACCGCGGGCCCGGAACGGAAGCGGGCCGTCATCATGCGGATGTCCTCCCCGCGCGGGCCCGCCGGTCGTTAGGATCTTGCCGATCCCCGATTTTGGAGGGCCCGGCATGACGGCCATCGACCCCGGACGGCAGATCGACCGCGCACGCGGGCTGGCCGAGGCGGGCGATCTCGACGCCGCCGCCGCGATCTTCGCGGAGGTCGCGGCCGACGGAGACGCGCCCGACCGGCAGGAGGGCGCGGCGGGGCTCTCCGACGTCGCCGAGCGGATGGCCGAGCGGCTGCTGGAGGACGGCGAGCCGGGGCAGGCCGCCGACCTCCTGCTGCGCGCCCTGTCCGTGCCCGGCGTCGCCGAGCCCGCCCGGTTGCGGATCCTGCTCGGCCTCGCCCACCTGGACATGGCCTGCGGCGAGTTCGCCGGAGCGGTCGAGGAGGGCGACGGCGTCGACGCCGGCACCGGGGGGCTCGCCATCGAGCTGCTCGCCCGCGTCCTGCCGCTGCGCGGCCGGGACGGCGACGCCGAGACCGTCTGGCGGTATGGCCTGGCCCACCCCGACACGGCGCTGGCCGAGGAGGTGCGGCTCCGCCTCAGCAGGGACGTGCGCCCCTCGGTAACCTGACCCCGGTGGAGCTACAGACACCGCACGGCCCGGGACGGGCCGAGGTGGACGAGGCGGCCGACCCGCGGCTGCTGCTCGTCCTCACGCACGGCTCGTCCGGGGGAGTGGACGCGCCCGACCTGCTCGCCGTACGCGACGCCGTCCTGGCCATCGGCGGGACGGTCGCCCGGGTGACCCAGCCGTTCCGGCTCAGAGGCGCCCGCGCGCCGGGCTCGGCGGTGCGGCAGGACGAGGCGTGGATCGCGATGATCGAGGAGTTGCGGGCCCGCCATCCGGAGCTGCCTCTTGTGCAGGGCGGGCGGAGCAACGGCGCGCGGGTCGCCTGCCGTACCGCCCGGGCGGTGGGGGCGGACGCGGTGGTCGCGCTGGCGTTCCCGCTACACCCGCCGGGCAAGCCGGAACGCTCCAGAGCGGATGAGCTGAGGCAGGCGGGTACGGACGTTCTGGTGATCAACGGGGATCGCGACCCGTTCGGAGTGCCCGAGGAGTCCGACGCGGCACGGCTCGTGGTGCTGCCGGGTGAGGGGCACGATCTGAAGAAGGATCCCGCCCGGGTGGGCGAGGAGGTGGCCCGGTGGCTGCTGGCGCGGCTGCGGGCCTGAGCCGGAGCAGGCGGCGAAAAGGTACCTGAGCCCGTCGCCGGACGGGGCGACGGGAAGGGGCCCGGCTGGACGGACCAGCCGGGTGACCCGGCCACGATGCCGATCAGGCGGCGCTGGAAGCCAGGTCGGTCGGGCGGTGCGGGGCGATGGCGACACCGTCGGGCAGCAGCTCGCCGGTGTCCTCGAAGAGGACGACGCCGTTGCACAGCAGGCTCCACCCCTGCTCGGGGTGGGCCGCTACGGTGCGGGCCGCTTCGCGGTCCTTCGCATCCGCGCTCGGACAGGACGGGCTATGAGGGCACATCGCCGGGGCTCCGTGTCTTATCGTTCGCCCGCACGCGGGCGGCGGGCGTCTGGGGTTGGTGTGTGACTGACAGCACATTGGTGCCAATACCAGTGTGCCGCTCGCTCGCCACGTGGCGACATAGTCCGTTAGGACGGTTTCGGCCGGTCCTGGGGAGGGGCCGGGGGCGCCCGCGCGGGTTCCGCTCACCACGTTGTGAGCTATTCCACAAGATTGCCTCAGGGAAGATAACGGTCCAAGCTCGACACGCCGTCCGTCTGATAACCGGCAGATTACGGTTCTCCGCGCCGTCTCCACGCCGCCCCCGCGTCGTTTCGCGGCGTCACCCGGAGGCCGGATCTCGACCCCGCTGTTCAGGCGGCCGGGCCTCGCGCAGCGACGTGGTGGCCCATCTGTACGGGGAGCGGGCCCGCGTGAAGTTTCCGTAAAGAAAGCGTTGACCATCAGGGTCGGATGTAAGTAACTTCCAGTCAACGCGGTGACCTTGGCGGACATTTTCCTACATGTCAGGGGTGGGTGACGTCACGTCGAGGACCGGAAACCCGTACGACGGCGCCCTGTTCGTCCTGTTCGTGGCGTGGGCCGGACCTCGAGCCACGTGGTGAACCCGACCCTCGGTGAGAACGAACGGAACTGCGGGCCGAAGGGAAGTCTCATGAAGAGAAGGTGGATCGCGGGGGCGATCGGGGTGCTCGCGGTGGCACTGGCGGCGTGCGCGCCCGGCGGCGGCGCGTCCGACCAGGGCGACAAGGCGGGCGCCGACAAGGTCACCCTCAGCCTGTGGTCGTGGCGGGTGGAGGACGTCAAGGCGTACGAGAAGATCCTCGCCAAATTCGAGGAGTCGCACCCGAAGATCCACGTCGAGTTCAAGCCGTTCCAGGCCACCGAGTACAACAACATCCTGGCGACGGGCCTGTCCAGCAGCGGCGGTCCCGACGTCGCCCAGCTCCGGGCGTACGGCGGGCTCCAGCCGCTGGTCGAGGCGGGCCAGCTCCTCCCGCTGGACGGCAAGGTGGAGGCGCTGTCCGGCTTCGACGCCAAACTGCTGGAGGGCTCCAAGGGCCACACGGACGGCAAGATCTACGGCGTGCCGTTCGCGTACCAGACGCTCCAGGTGCTCTACAACAAGAAGCTCTTCAGTGACAACGGCATCGAGGCGCCCGCCACCTGGGACGACATGATCGCGGCGGCCAAGAAGCTGAAGGCCGCCGGGATCACGCCGTTCGCCGTCGCGGCCGGCCCCGACGCCACCTGGACGCTGCCGATCACCCATGAGATCTTCGGCAACGCCCGCTACGGCAGCACCGCCTTCCGGGACGCGCTGGTCAAGGGTGAGAAGAAGTTCACCGATCCCGACTTCACGGCCTCCGTCAAGCTGATCAAGGACCTGGAGCCGTACTTCCCCAAGGACGTGGTGGCCGTCAAGGTCCCCGACGTCCAGGCGCTGTTCGTCACCGGGAAGGCCGCGATGTACCCGACGGGCACCTTCGACCTGGCGCCCGTGCTCGCGGCCGACCCGAGCCTGGAACTCGGCATCTTCCAGGTGCCGCCACCGCCCGGCTCCCCGGTGACCACACCGGTCACGCCGGGCTGGGCCGACGGCTCGTTCGGCGTCAACGCCAAGTCGGCCCACCAGGCCGAGGCGCTCGAACTGGTCAAGTGGATGGCGACGCCGGAGTTCGGAGAGCTCTATTCGACCGAGCTGAAGCAGCTCTCCGCGGTCCCCGGGGTCACGCCGTCGGACCCGCTACTGGCCGAGATGGCCAAGAACTACGCCGGCAACGGCGCGCCGTACACGCTGCTCGTGAACTTCCGGTACGGCCAGCCGAACGGTGACGCGGTCTTCCGGGACGAGGTGCAGAAGATGCTCACGGGCCAGACCGACCCCGAGGCGGTCGCCGCGAGTGTGCAGAAGGGCGTCGAGCAGTGGTTCAAGCCAGGGAACTGAGCGTTCCCCGACGTCGCGCGGCACGTACCGGCGCCCGCCGCCGGTACGCGCCGCGCTGGCGGGTGCTGGCCGTCTTCCTGCTGCCCGCGCTCCTGCTCTACTCGGTCTTCATCGTCTATCCGCTGGTGAGCGCGCTCGACTACAGCTTCTTCGAGTGGCGCGGGATCCGGCAGACGGGGTTCGCCGGACTCGGCAACTACCGGGACCTGCTCAGCGTCTACCCGTACGACCAGCAGCTGTGGCGGGCGTTCGGGCACAACGCGCTGTTCTTCGGCGGGACCATGCTGATCCAGAACACGGTCGGGCTGCTCTTCGCCCTCCTGCTGTTCCGGTACGGCCGGGGCAAGCGGTTCCTGCAGGCCGCGTTCACCACGCCGTACCTGGTGGACCCGCTGGTCGTCGGCTACCTCTGGAGCCTGCTGCTCAACCCGACGTTCGGCCCGGTCAACGCGTTCCTCGATGCGGTCGGGCTGGACTCGTGGGCGTTGCCCTGGCTGGGTGACACGCGTACGGCGCTGCCGATCGTCATCCTGGTCAACGCGTGGCAGTGGGTGGGCTTCCCCATGCTGCTGTTCTCCGCCGCGCTCGCCGGGATCCCGGCCGAGTACCACGAGGCGGCCCGGGTCGACGGCGCGTCGGCGTGGCAGGCGTTCCGGCGGGTGACGCTGCCGCTGCTCACCCCGGCGATCGGCGTGGTGAGCGTGCTGACGTTCATCGGCAACTTCAACGCCTTCGGGCTGGTCTACGCGATGGCCGGTTCGTCCGGATCTCCGGCGGGTTCGACCGACGTGCTCGGTCTGCTGTTCTACCGGGTCGGGTTCGTGGAGGGCGGCGTGGAGGCGATCGGGCGGTCGTCGGCGCTCGCCGTGCTGATGTTCGTGTTCATCTTCGGGGTGTCGCTGCTGGCCACCTCGTACTTCCGCCGCCGCGAAAGGAGGCTGGTGTGACGTCCGCGCGCCGGGCTCCGGGGCGGGTCGCCGTCCACCTGCTGCTGTGGGGGTACGCGGTCGTCGCGCTGCTGCCGCTGGTGGTCATGCTGCTCAATTCGCTGCGGCCGACCAGCGAGATCTTCACCGCGCCGCTGCGGCTGCCGACGTCGCCCACGCTGCACAGCTACCTCAAGGTGTGGACGGACGCGTCGTTCAGCACCTACTTCCTGAACTCGCTGATCGTCACCGGCGGCGCGGTGCTGATCGGCACCGCGGTGTCCGCGCTGGCGGCCTACCCGCTGGCCCGCCACGACTTCTTCGGCAGCCGTTTCCTCGGCGCGTACTTCCTGGCCGGGCTGATGCTGCCGATCCGGCTGGGCCTGGTGCCGATCTTCTACCTCATGGACTCCATGGGGTTGATCGACTCGCTGCTCGGGCTCACGCTGCTGTACGCCGCGTCCGGGGTGCCGTTCTGCGTCTTCGTGCTGTCGGCGTTCTATCGTTCCCTGCCCGGAGAGCTGGACGAGGCGGCCCGGCTCGACGGGGCCGGCGAGTTCCGGATCTTCGGGCAGATCATGCTTCCACTGGTGCGGCCCGCGCTGGCGTCGGTGACGCTGTTCCAGTTCGTGCCGCTGTGGCATGAGTTCCTCTACCCGCTGGTGCTGCTGCGCTCCGACGAGAAGTTCACCATCCCACGCGGGCTGTCGCAGTTCTTCGGCGAGTACACGACCGACTGGTCGGCGCTGTTCGCCGGGCTGGTCCTCGCCACGGCGCCGCTGTTCGTGCTGTTCGTCCTGGCGACCAAGCAGATCATCGCCGGGTTGACCGCCGGCATGAGCAAGTAGGCACGCATCGTACGTTCCGGAGACCTATGGGGAGGCGGCGTGGACGCCGGCGACGACTACTCGAGCGGCATCCTGGTGCGGTTACGCGGCGCGATCCCGTCCTTGCGGCCCGCCGAGCAGCGGGTCGCGCGCGCGGTGCTGGCCGACCCTCAGGGCGTCGCCGACCTGTCCATCGGCGTGCTCGCCCGCAAGTGCGGCACCTCGGAGACCACGGTGCTGCGGTTCTGCCGGGCCATCGGGTTGCGCGGCTACACCGAGCTGCGGCTCGCGCTCGCCCGCGAGATGGCGCTGGAGGCGTCGCGGGACGGCGGCGCCCGCCCGCTCGGCGGCGACATCACCGCCGACGATCCACTCGAGGAGATCGTCGCCAAGATCGGCTACAGCGACTCCCGCGCGGTGGCGGATACCGCCGAGCACCTCGACGTCACGGCGCTGGGGCGCGCGGTCGACGCGATCATCGCGGCCCGCCGGGTCGATCTTTACGGCGCGGGGGCGAGCGGCTACGTCGCGGACGACCTGCGTCAGAAGCTGCACCGGATCGGGCTGACGGCGTTCGCCTGGCGGGACTTCCACAGCGCGCTCACCTCGGCGGCGCTGCTGGGCGAGGCGGATGTCGCGATCGGCATCTCGCACACGGGCGCCACGGTCGACGTCCTGGAGGCGCTGCGGATCGCCGCCGACCACGGGGCGACCACGATCGCGATCACGAACTTCCACCCGTCGCCGATCACCGAGCTGGCCGACATCGTGCTGAAGACCGCGGCCCGGGAGACCCCGTTCCGCTTCGGCGCGATGGGCAGCCGGATCGCCCAGCTCACCGTCGTCGACTGCCTCTTCGTCGGAGTGGCCGCCCAGCGTACGTACGACGAGACCCTGACCGCCCTGGAGGACACCTACCGCGCGATCGGCAGCCGCCGGCGCAAGGGGGCGCGACCGTACTCCTGAAGCTCCTGAGGTCGTCTCTGCCGACGGCCGTCAGCCTGGACGGTGCCCGGCGGCCTGGAGGCCGGAGAGGAGGGCGTCCAGGCCCCGCTCGAACTCCTCCTCGCCCTGGACGGTCTTCGCGTCCCGCACGGTCGCGTCGGGGTCGGCCCACCCGGACTGCTGCACCTCGACGGCCACGCTGCCGAAGACGTACGCCCGCAGCGCCCGCACGGCGTCCGCCGCGCCCGCGAGCCCGGCCTCGGCGAGTTGCTCCGTCTGGTCCCTGATCGAGATCAGCGCGGTGCCCTTGGGCGGCTTGGTGAGCGCGAGCGACAGCACGCCGGGGTGCTCCAGCAGCGCGGCGCGGCCGGACCGGGCCCAGGCGCGGGCGCGGTCCTGCCAGCTTCCCTCGGCCTCCACCCGCACGGTCGTCACGTGCTCGGCCAGGGCGTCCATCAGCGCCTCCTTGCCGCGGGGGAGGTGATGGTAGATCGCCATGGCCTCCACCTGGAGCGCGTCGCCGAGGCGGCGCATGGTCAGCCGCCGCAGCCCCTGCCCGTCGGCGATGTGCAGCGCGGCGTCGATGATGCGTTCGAGGGAGAGCGGGACCGGCGGTCGCTTGGCAGGCATGTGGATCATGCTGCCACAGTTGACCTTACTGTGTAAAGGACGTTGCCCGGCCCGGATGTGAGGGTCGCGGCGAAACGGCGTACGCTACGGCCAGCGATATCTGCCCGATCTGGAGGACCTTCGATGGCGTTTTTCCGTCCGCGTGTGAGCCGGGAGGCGGAGGTCAGGTACCACGCCGACCAGGAGGTCGGAAAGGGATACCACGACCTGCTGGAGAAGGCGAGGGAGGCTGAGCGCGCCCTGAGGGAGAAGCAGGCCGCAGAGGCCTCCACCGAGGAGCTGCGCGAGGCCGGTCTCGCCCTGGACCTCGCGCTCACCGACGCCCTGCGCGCGGCGGAGGCCGTGCAGCGCGCGACCTTCGGCGTGAAGTCGTACGACGACCGCATCCGCCGCAGGAAGGGCAAGGCCACGCCCAAGGGCGCCATGTGGACCGCCGAGGTGAACCGCCTGCGCACGCTGCGGGAGGCCCACCGGCTCACCGGCATCGTCCGGGTGCCGCGCGCGTCCGTCGCGGCCCGCTGAGGCCGCCGCCGGTTGAAAGACGGCCCGCGCCCCTTTCGGGGGCGCGGGCCGTCTCGTTTCGTGTGGCGTCCGCGGCGTGCGAGCCGCCGCCCTTGTCTCAGCCGTGTGACGGAGACGGGCTCCCTCGACCCCCGTCGGCCGACGTGCTCGGCGGCGATAGATACGCCGTACCAGGCAAATTGTCGGTCGCTCATGCGAGCATGACGCCTTTGTTCGCCGCAACGGAGGACGGAATGCTCAGGTCACTGCCCCCGGCGGCCAGGACGTTGTTGTGGGTGCGGATCCTCAACCAGCTCGGCGCCTACGCGCTGTCCTTCCTGGCGGTGCTGGCCGGACCGGATCTCGCCGTGGTGGCACTGGCGGTTTTCGGCGTCACGGCACTTCTGTCTCGCTGGGCCGGAGCGCTCCTGCTCGATCGCTGGCCGCCCGGCCGCGTCCTTGCCGCGGGGCTCGCCGCCACCGGCCTGTCGCTGATCGCTCTGGCTCTCGCCCAGACTCCGGCGCAGGTGCTGATCACGATCGCGCTGGTCGGGTTGGCCTTCGAGATCTACGAGCCCGCGACGCAGGAGCTGCTGGCGCGGGCGAGCTCCGGCGAGCGACGGCATGCGACCTATGCGCTGTTGGGCGTGGCGTTGACCGCGGCCGGAGCGGCCGCGGGGCTGCTCGCCGCCGTCTTGCTCCCGCTTGGCGTGCGCTGGCTGGTGATCGCCGATGCGCTCACCTGCCTGGCGGCGTCCGCAGTGGCCGTGGCGTTCCTGCCGCGCGAAGGCACGCGCGTCGCGCGGCGCGTCACCCCGGACGCGCGCTGGCGCCCGCCCGCTGCGTTGGTACGCCTCACCGTGGCGAGTCTCGCGTTCGCGGTCGGCTACCTGGCGGTGATGATGTACCTGCCCCTGGCGCTGTTGGAGCGGGGCGTGCCCGCGTGGGTTCCCGGGCTGACGTTGGCGGGCGCGGCCGTCCTGGCTCCATTCGCCCTTTGGGTGACCAAACGGCTGCTGACAGGGCGCGCTCATGGGGTGATTCTCAGCGTCGGCACGTTACTGCTGGGATTGCTTGCGATCGTCATGGCCATCACCGCGAATCCGCAGCTCACCGTCGCGGCCTACCTGGCCTGCACCGCAGTGAACGGCGTGCTGCTCGGCCGTTGGCAGTCGATGATCGCCGATGCCGCCCCGGAGCGGGAACGATCTCGCTGGTTCGCCTTTCAAGGGTCGTCTTGGGGCGTGGCGCAACCCGCCGTTCCACCGCTGGCCGCGCTGGCCGGCGGGGTCGTCGGCGCAGCGGGGGCCGGCGCCTTCCTCACCGCGGGCGTGGCGTTCCTTCTCGTACCGTTCGTCTTGCGGCGCGTCACGACCTGACGATCTCGCGCGCCCGGCCGCTGCGTCCCGGCCGGCACCTCCTGCCCGCGGCGGTGATGGCCGCGCGGAACGCAATGTCCCCGTCCCGCCGCCGGGAGCCACCGGAAACCGACAGCTCAGCGCATGGGTCCGTCAGTCGAGCCAGCCGAGTCGCGCGGCGCGCACCCCGGCCTGGAAGCGGCTGCCCGCTCCGAGCATGGTCGTGAGCTCGCCCACCAGGCGGGTCACCGTACGCGTCGAGACGCCGAGGCCGCGGGCGATGGCGTCGTCCTTGGCGCCCGTGGCCAGCAGGCGCAGCACGGCTCGCTGCTGCTCGGTGAGCGCCGCGTCGTCCGCCGAGCGCGGGACGTCGACCAACTCGGACGCATTCGTCCAGCAGAACTGGTAAAGCGCCGCGAGAGACCTGACCACGTCACGTCCGCGGATCAGTACGGCGCCGCCGTCCAGATCCTCGGGGTCGGCCTGCACGACCGCGACCTGCCGGTCATAGATGAGCATCCGGGTCGGGATCACCGGCGCGACCCGGATCTCCATCCCCTCGTCCCTCCGTGCTCGTAGCCGATCGCGGAACGTCGGGTGGGAGAGCATCGCTTGGGCGTGCAGAGCGCGTACCCGCACGCCTCGGCCCATGTGGCGCCTGGTGCGGGTGTCGTCGGCGTTCAACTGCTCCGGAGTCCAGTTCGCCGCCGGGTGCATCGCCATCACCTCCAGCTGGGCCAGGTCCGCCAGTTCGTCGATCCGGTTGTTGAGCGCCGCCAGCCGCTCGCGCTCGTAGAACTCGACGCGGAGGTCGTCGTTCGCATGCCGGGTGAACCCGAGGTAGTTCTGTGTGAGAGAGGCCGCCTTGACGTGGTGTTCGACCAGCCGGTCCAGCATGCGGTGGCTGTTCTGAAGGTTGCGGGTCAGTGCCACGGTCGCGTCGACGGTGGTCTCCGTCTCGGTGTCCAGCAGGCCGAGGCGTACCAGGCCGTCCTGGGCCTGCCTGAGATCGTCGACTGACAATCCGAGTTGCGCCGTGGCCTCCGCGAGGGACTCGCCCTGCTCGTGCATCCGCGCGTACAGCATGCGGACATGGCGCTCTTTCTCGGTATGAGACGCGTCGGTCACCGACCCCGGCACCCCCGTTTCGGTATCAAGGATGCGACAACGATGACATCGGGCGCCTTCGCCGCCAAATTCGGATGATCCACGCCTGGGTGGCTGATTCACGCCATGGCGTGCTCCGGATGCCTCATCAGCCACTCGCCCGGCTAACTCGAACGCACATGTTCGAGTTATTGTTGTAGTCGGTGCGCGATGACGCGAATAGTCCAATTTGGGCGGGTGTGGTGAGGTGGATGGCCGTCGGACTACGGGCCGACAACGGACCCCGCGCGGCTCTGTCAGCGGTCATGGAAAAACGGTCCGCGCCCCTTCGCGGGGCGCGGACCGTCTCGTCTCGTGTGGCGTCCGCCGGGCCGCTCAGCTGGCCCAGTCGAGCAGCGGACGGGTGTTGCTCGGGTGGCGGAGCTTGGACAGCGACTCCTTCTCGAGCTGGCGGATCCGCTCCCGGGTGAGGCCCAGGAACTTGCCGATCTCGTCGAGGGTGTGCGGCTTGCCGTCGGCCAGACCGAACCGGAGCGCCATGATCTTCGCCTCGCGCGGCGTCAGGTTCCCGAGCACGCCCTTGAGCTGCTCGGCCAGGAGCTGCCGGTCCACGACCTCGGACGCCTCGGGGGAGTCCACGTCCTCGATCAGGTCGCCGATGCGGGTCTCGCCGTCCTCGCCGATCGTGGAGTCGAGGCTGATCGGCTGCCTGCTCGTCCGCAGCAGCTCCTCGATCTGGTCGGGCGTCTTGTCCAGCTCGACCGCCAGCTCCTCGGGGGAGGGTTCCCGGCCGAGGCGCTGGTGCATGTCGCGCTCCACGCGGGACAGCTTGGACAGCATCTCCAGCACGTGGACGGGCAGCCGGATCGTCCGGGCCGAGTCGGCGAAGCCGCGCTGGATCGCCTGTCGGATCCACCACATGGCATACGTGGAGAACTTGTAGCCCTTGGTGTAGTCGAACTTCTCGACCGCGCGGATCAGGCCGAGGTTGCCCTCCTGGACGACGTCGAGCAGGGCCATGCCGCGGTCGGTGTACTTCTTGGCCACCGACACGACGAGGCGCAGGTTGGCCTCCAGCATGTGGTCCTTGGCGCGCCTGCCGTCCTCGATGACCCACTCGAGGTCGTCGCGGACCTCGGGGCGCAGGACCTCGCCGCTCTCCAGCGCGGTCTCCAGCTTGTGCTCCGCGTACAGGCCGGCCTCGATGCGCTTGGCCAGCTCGACCTCCTGCGCGGCGGTCAGCAGGGTGCGCCGGCCGATCGACTTGAGGTACGTGTGGACGGAGTCGCCCATGACGGAGGAGTTGTCGTCGAGGTCGATCGGGGCGCTGTCGTCGGACGACTCCTCCGCCCCGGCCTTCTCGCCGGTCGACTCCTCATCCTCGTCATCGTCGAGGGCGAGGTCGGCCGACGATTCGTCGGCGCCCGCGGCGGACTTGCGCTTCGCGGACTTGCGTGGCTTGGCGGGCTTCGCGGCCTTGGCGGTCGCGGCCTTGGCGGAGGCGCGGGGCCCCTTCTTCGCCGGCTCCGACTCCGTCAGCTCTACGCCGGCCTCGCTGAGCTCACGCAGGATGCTGCGGGCCTCGGTGGGCGCGACGCCGGCCTGGCCGAACGCCTCGCGAAGCTCCGAGAGGGAAAGGTGACCGTTCGTGCGGCCCCGGTCCATGAGCTGGTCCAGAGTCGTCATCGGGGTCGCCACACGCTCGGGCGAGGTCGCCACGGCGGTCGGGGGCATGAGGACACCTCCTCCTGACGGAGAACGTCGTACTGGGTGGCAATGAGCGGGGCGCGGCGGTTGTGGCGGCGCTGCGCGCCTGTATCAATAACGTCCGCGAGCCGAGTTTGTTCCCCCAGTACGCGGGGAGGTCAGTCCGACGGGGTGACGACGCTGATGCTGACCTGGGGCATCGGCATGGGCTCGGCGCCCTGGAGCCGCTCGGTCGTCCAGTGGTCGGCGGTCGCGCCCGGATCCACGCTGAGGTGCCGTTCCACCACGTCGGGGAGGACGTCGACGAGCTCCTCGGGCAGCGTGCCCGTCTCCTCGACGGCCGGGGCCACCGGTTGACGGGTCGGCGCGGGGGCCGTCTTCTTCTGGGCTTCCTTGGCGCGGGCCTGGTCGGCCTGCTCCTTGACCGCCTGCTCGAGGCGTCCCGCCGAGGCGGTGGTGGCCACGGAGACCCCGCCCACCACGATGGCGGTGACGACACCCGCGGAGATCAGCATCCTGCGATCCGGCTTCATATGGACGTCCTCCCTCAAATGTGACGCGCGGAGGTCATTTTTGGTTTCGCAGGGCGACCATATCCGGTTTTCCGTTGGGCAACAGCGGGATCTGCTGCACCTTTTGCACCATTCGTGGAGCGGCGTAGGCGGGCAGCCGCTCCTTGGCATACGCGCGGAGATCCTCCAGCGTCGCCGTGCCGACGACGACCGCGACGACGACCTCGCCCCACTCCGGGTCGGGCCGGCCGACCACCGCGACGTCGCGGACGCCCGGGTGCCCGGCGAGGACGCGCGCGACCGCCCCGGCGACCACCTTCTGCCCGCCGGTGTTGATGACGTCGTCGGCCCGGCCGAGGACCGTGAGCCGCCCGTCCTCGATCGACCCGAGGTCGGAGGTGACGAACCAGCCGCCCTCGAACTCGGCGCCCCCGGAACCGGAGCCGTCGCGCCGTGGGCGATATCCGGAGAACAGCACCGGGCCGGTGATCATGACCCGTCCGTCGGCCCGGATTTTGAGATCTACATTGTCAAGGGCGACGCCGTCGTACACGCACCCGCCGCTGGTCTCGCTCATGCCGTACGTCGTGACGACGCGGGCGCCACGGGCCCGCGCCTCGCCGAGCAGGCCGGGCGGCGCGGCGGCCCCGCCGAGCAGGATGGTCCGGAACGCCGAAACGTCCAGGCCCAGGTCGAGGAGCCGCCTGAGCTGGGTCGGCACCAGGGACACGTGCTCGGCCCCGCTCGCTGCCACGTCCTCGGGGGAGAAACGCGGATGGATGATCGGCTCGGCCCCGCTCAGCAGCGACCTGACCAGCACCTGCGCGCCCGAAATGTGCGACGGGGGGAGGCAGCACAGCCACCGCTCGCCCGGGGCGGCCCCGACCCGTTCCAGCGACGCCCGCGCCGACGAGGTGAGGGCGCGCGCCGTCAGCTCGACCCCCTTCGGGGCGCCGGTCGAGCCGGATGTGGCGATGATCACCGCGGCGCGCGTCGGCACCCCGCCCGGCTCCCGCCGCACGCCCTCGGGGGTCACGACGTGGGTGGGGCGCAGCGAGGCGAGCGCGGCCGAGAGCGCGGGACGCGGCAGGCCGGGGGAGAGCGGCAGCACCGCGGGGCCGTCCCCGGACAGGGCGCGCTCGATCGCGGCGAACAGTGCCGGACCCGGGGGCAGAAGCAGCGCGTGCAGCTCCCTGTCGTCGGGTCCGTGTTCGTGGGCCTTGTGTTCGCGACTGCTGGGCACGGTCGTAAGGTTAGTCCCGGCAGACGGAACCGCCGGTGAACGGGCGGTTCGTGGAGTGAGGAGCGAGTGTGACGAGCGGCGTCGACTGGAAGCGGTCAGGCGAGTACGAGGACATCATCTACGAGACCGCCGAGGGCATCGCGAAGATCACGATCAACCGGCCGGAGCGGCACAACGCGTTCCGCCCGACGACGCTCTTCGAGCTGCGGGACGCGTTCAACGTCGCCCAGGAGGACACCTCCGTCGGTGTGATCATTTTCACTGGTGCCGGCGACCGGGCATTCTGCTCGGGCGGCGACCAGAAGATCCGCGGTGACGACGGCTACGTCGACGACAAGACGCACGGCATCGGCCGGCTGAACGTCCTGGACCTGCAGGTTCAGATCCGGCGCTGCCCCAAGCCGGTCATCGCGATGGTCGCGGGCTACGCCATCGGCGGCGGCCACGTGCTGCATGTCTGCTGCGATCTCACGATCGCCGCGGACAACGCGCAGTTCGGGCAGACCGGCCCCAAGGTGGGCTCGTTCGACGGCGGGTACGGCTCGTGGCTGCTGGCCGAGACGGTCGGCCTCAAGCGGGCGCGAGAGATCTGGTACCTCTGCCGCCAGTACGACGCCGAGACCGCCCTCCAGTGGGGCCTGGTCAACGCGGTCGTGCCGCTGGAGCGCCTGGAGGAGGAGACCGTCCAGTGGGCGCGCGAGCTGCTGGAGAAGTCCCCGCTCGCGCTGCGCATGCTCAAGGGCGCGCTCAACGCGGTCACCGACGGCGCGGCCGGCATGCAGCAGTTCGCCGGCGACGCGACGCTCCTCTACTACATGAGCGAGGAGGCCCAGGAGGGCCGCGACGCGTTCAAGGAGAAGCGCACCCCGGACTTCGCGAAGTTCCCGCGCCGCCCGTAGTGCACATCTTCCGCATCCCGATGGCCCTGCGGTTCCGGGGGCAGACCGTCCGCGAGGGCGTGCTGATCCACGGACCCGCGGGGTGGGGGGAGTTCTCGCCCTTCCCCGAGTACGGCCCCGCCGAATGCGCCCGCTGGCTGGCCTGCGCGCGCGAGGCCGCCTTCGACGGCTGGCCGGCGCCGCTGCGCGACTCCGTCCCGGTGAACGCCACCGTGCCCGCCGTCGGCCCGGAGAAGGCCGCCGAGATCGTACGGCTGTCGCAGTGCGGCACCGCGAAGGTCAAGGTCGCCGAGCGTGGCCAGGACTTCGCCGAGGACATGGCGCGGGTCGAGGCGGTCCGTGACGCGATCGGCCCAGGAGGACGGGTCCGGGTGGACGTCAACGGCGCGTGGGACGTCGACTCCGCCGTCCGGCGGCTCAAGGAGCTCGACCGGTTCGACCTGGAGTACGCCGAGCAGCCGTGCGCCACGCTCGACGAGCTCGCCGCCGTCCGGCGCCGGGTGGACGTGCCGATCGCCGCCGACGAGTCGATCCGCCGCGCGGAGGACCCGCTGAAGGTCCGCGCCGCGGAGGCGGCCGACATCGCGGTGATCAAGGTGCAGCCTCTTGGTGGCGTGCGCGACGCGCTGCGCGTCGCCGAGGCGTGCGGGCTGCCCGTGGTCGTGTCGAGCGCCGTCGAGACGTCGGTCGGCCTGGCGGCCGGTCTCGCTCTCGCTGCCGCGTTGCCCGAATTGCCGTACGCTTGCGGACTCGGGACGATGCCTTTGCTGAGCGGCGACGTCGTCACGGACTCCCTCGTCCCCGTCGGCGGGGCGATAGCCGTACGACGTCCAGAGGTGGATCAGCGCGCCCTCGCGGCGTACGAGATCGAGTCGCCCGCCTGGAGACGACGGATGGAGGAGGCCGCCGGAACGGCCGGAGAGGGGCGGCAGTGAATCCCGCCACCGCGCTTGCCACGGTGCTGGTCGACGAGCTGGTGCGCTGCGGGGTGACCGACGTCGTCCTCGCCCCGGGGTCCCGGTCGACGCCGCTGGCCCTGGCCGTGCACGAAGAGCCGCGGGTACGGCTGCACGTGCGGATCGACGAACGGTCGGCCGCGTTCCTCGCGCTCGGCCTGGCCAAGCGGTCGGAGCGGCCGGTCGTGATCATCTGCACGTCCGGCACCGCCGCGGCGAATTTCCACCCCGCCGTCATCGAGGCGTCGGAGTCGGGCGTGCCGCTGCTGGTGCTCACCGCCGACCGGCCGCCCGAGCTGCGCGGCACCGGGGCCAACCAGACGATCGACCAGATCAAGATGTACGGCTCCGCGGTCCGCTGGTTCGCCGAGGTCGGCGTGCCCGAGGACCGGCCGGGCCAGGCAGCCTACTGGCGTTCGCTGGCCTGCCGCGCCTACCAGCGGGCCGCGGGCCCGCCGGACCCGGGCCCCGTCCACCTCAACGTGGCCTTCCGCGAGCCGCTGGTCCCCGACGGCGACGGCTCCTGGTGCGAGTCGCTCGACGGCGACGCGGGCGGCGCGTGGATCAGGGCCAGGGTGGCGCCCCCGGCGTCCGCGCTGCACATCCCGCCGACCCGGCGCGGCGTGCTCGTGGTCGGCGACGGCGCGGCCAACGTCCGCCGGTACGTCGCGGCGGCCGGGATGGCGGGCTGGCCGGTGCTCTCCGAGCCGAACGGCGGCGGCCGCTACGGCGACCACGCCATCTCGACCTACCACTTCCTGCTCGGCAACCCCGAGTTCGCCCAGGCGCACCGGCCCGACGTCGTGGTCACGCTGGGGCGTCCCGGGCTGTCGCGGCCGCTGCTGTCGTGGATCAGGCGGGCCGAGGAGCACATCGTGGTCGCCTCGGACCTCACCCGCTGGCCGGACCCGACGCGGTCGGCGACCCAGGTCGCGCAGGCGGTGGAGATCCCGGTCACCTCGGGGGACGACTCCTGGCTGCGCTCCTGGCGGCACGCCGAGCACGTCGCCAGACACGCGATCGACTCCGTCCTGGACGGCTCCGGCCTCACCGAGCCGAGGCTGGCCCGCGACCTGGTCGAGATCCTGCCGAACGGCTCGCTGCTGTTCTGCGGCTCCTCGATGCCGATCAGGGACCTCGACCAGGCCATGCGGCCGCGTCGCGGGCTGCGGCTGATGGCGAGCCGCGGCGCGTCCGGCATCGACGGGCTGGTGTCCACCGCCATCGGCGCCGCCCTGGCGCACAACGGCCCCTCGTACGCGCTGATCGGCGACCTGACGCTGCTGCACGACCAGAACGGGCTGATCCTCGGCCCCCAGGAGCCGCGGCCCGACCTGTGCCTGGTCGTGGTCAACAACGACGGCGGCGGGATCTTCTCGCTGCTGCCGCAGGCCACCCTGGGCGACCCCTTCGAGCGGATCTTCGGGACGTCCCACGGCGTCGATCTGGAGTATCTCGCCGCCTCGACCGGCCTGCCGTACACGCGGGTCGAAGACCTCGACGACCTGCCGAGGGCGATCAAGGGGGACGGCCTGCGCATGGTCGAGGTGCGCACCCGGCGGGACGGCAACGCCGCCATACACGCTGCCATGGGTGAGGCCGTACGCTCAGCGATGATCGTGGGTGCTACCGGAGACTGACCCGGGATGGTCCTTCGGATGGATGTGGCATTGCCGGGGCGACGGCAGAATGGACCGTGCCTACCCCGCCCCGATCCTGAGGAGTGACATGCACATCGAGGAGTGGCTGCAGACGATTCCAGCCGTCTGGGTCTACATCCTCGTCGGCGCGATCATCGGGCTGGAGAGCCTGGGCATCCCGCTTCCGGGCGAGATCGTCCTGGTCAGCGCGGCGCTGCTGTCGTCCAAGGGCGTGGTCAGCCCCGTCGTGGTGGGCATCTGCGCCAGCGCCGGCGCGATCGTCGGCGACTCGATCGGCTACTACATCGGGTGGAAGGGCGGCCGGCCGCTGTTCGACCGGCTCGGCCGCAGGTTCCCCAAACACTTCGGACCGCCCCACATCGCCAAGGCCGAGCGGCTCTTCGACCGCTGGGGCATGTGGGCGGTCTTCTTCGGCCGCTTCGTGGCCCTGCTGCGGATCCTCGCCGGGCCGCTCGCGGGTGCGCTGCGGATGCCGTACTGGCGGTTCCTGATCGCGAACGTGCTCGGCGGCATCGTGTGGGCGGGCGGCACGACGGCCGCCATCTACTACCTCGGCGTCGTGGCCGACAAGTGGCTGAAGGGCTTCTCCTGGATCGGTCTCGTGGCCGCCCTGCTCTTCGGCCTGGGCACCACGGTGTGGCTCAAGCGGAAGGTCCGGGCGAACGAGGACGAGCCGGAGTCGGTCAGCGCTCGATGAGCGTGACCTCCAGGGAGTAGTGCGAGGCCCGGTAGAGGTGGGAGCCGTGTTCGACGGCCCGTCCCTGGTCGTCGTACGTCGTGCGGACCATGGTCAGCAGGGGCGCGCCGCGCCGCTCGTCCAGCAGCCGCGCCTCGGCGGGGGTGGCCGCCCGGGCGCCGATCCGCTGGTTCGCCACCCGCATCCTGACCCCGGCGGCGCGCAGCAGCTCGTACAGGCCGCGCTCCTGCAGGGACGTGGCGGACAGGTCGGCGATGCCGATCGGCAGCCAGTTGCTGAGCAGGGCGAGCGGCTCACCTCCCGCGTAGCGGAGCCGTTCGATCCGGAGCACCTCGGTGCCCTCGGGGACCGCGAGGACGGCCGCCACGTTCTCGTCGGCGGGCGCGATCTCGATCGCGAGCACCTGGGTGGCCGGCTCCTTCCCGGAGCGCCGCAGGTCGTCGTACAGGCTGGTCAGCTCGACCGATCGCTTGACCTGGCCGTGGACCACCTGGGTGCCGACGCCGCGCTTGCGGACGAGCAGGCCCTTGTCCACGAGGTACTGGATCGCCTGCCGGATGGTGGGGCGGGAGAGTCCGAGCCGGTCCGCGAGCTGGATCTCGTTGTCGAGCCGGGACCCGGGGGCGAGGACGCCGCGGCGGATCGCTTCTGAGATCTGCTCGGCGACCTGAAAATACAGGGGGACGGGGCTCGACCGGTCCAGGTCGATGTCCAGACGCTCGGAAGTCACACGTCGAGATTAGCGGACGTCATAATGTCCTGACGAAGTAGTGCGCGCCGGGCGGGCGGCCCCGGGTGATCCCGCCGGTGCCGCCGGGTGTGCCGTTCCTGCCGGTCTGGGACGATCATGCGGGGCGCGGGTTTGTCAGTGGCGTGGTGTAGAACTTCTCGGGTGACCGTTCGACTGACCTGGGCCCAGGTGCTCGCCTGGCGGCTGGAGCGCCAGTTCGTCGAGCCCGCCGCCGGATCCGGACCCGTGATGATCGCCCGCAGGTTGTGCGGGGTGCAGGCACAGGTGGCCTCCTCGGCCGAACTGGCGATGGCGGTGCGCTCCGCCGACCCCCGGCCCGGCGCGGTGGACGAGGCGCTGTGGGAGGAGCGCGCGCTCGTCAAGACCTGGCTGATGCGCGGCACCCTGCATCTGGCCCCCGCGGACGAGCTGCCCGCGTATTGTGCGGCGCTCGGCGCCCTGCGGTTCTGGGAGAGAGGGGCCTGGCAGCGGGGGCACGGGGTCACCGCCGCCGACGTCGAGGCGATCATCGGCGCGGTTCCCGAGGCGCTCAAGGGGCGCTGTCTCACCCGGGAGGAGCTGGTCGAGGCGGTGATCGAGGTGAGCGGCGTCGCCCATCTACGGCAGGCGCTCACCTCCGGCTGGGGAGCGCTGCTCAAGCCGCTGAGCTTCCTGGGGGAGCTGTGCTACGGCCCGCCCCGGGACGGGCGGGTGACCTTCGCCCGGCCCGCGGACCGGCTGGCCGGCTGGCCGGGGGCGCTGCCGTCCATGGAGGAGGGCGGCCGGGCGCTGCTGCGCGCGTTCCTGGGCGCGCACGGACCGGCCACGCCGGAGATGTTCGACACCTGGCTGATGCGGGGCGCGATGCGCAAGGCGGCGCTGCGCGGCTGGTTCCGTGACCTCGGCCCCGAGCTCGCCGAGGTCGAGGTCGACGGAGCGCCGATGACGGCGCTCGCCGAGCACGTGGACGCGCTCGCCGTGGCCCGGCCGTCCGAGGGCGTGCACCTGCTGCCCGGGTTCGATCAGTACGTGCTGGGGGCTCCCCGCGACCTGGAGGCGCTGCTGCCGGCGGACGTCCGGCCCAAGGTGAGTCGCGCGGCGGGGTGGATCTCGCCGGTCGTGGTGCACCGGGGGAGAGTGGCCGGGGTCTGGGAGGCCAAGGACGGGCGGCTCGCCGTCGAGCTCGCCGAGCCCGTGCCGGGGGCGCCGCTCCAGGCCGCGGCGGAGCGGATCGCCGCGCTGCTCGGCCGTCCGGCGGAGCTGGTCATCGGATAGCTCGTCGTGGCATAGCTCGTCGTCGGGCGGGGGATCGAGGTTCGTCGCGCCGCCGCCCGTCGGTGTCGATCACGACCAGGCGGTGGCGGATCGTCCCCGTTTCGATCATGCGTAGCAGGGCGGGCCCGTCCGCCGCCCTGGCGATGTCGCGCGCCGTGGTGTGCGCGTAGCCGCGCTCCGGCACGTGGCGCTTGGCACCGTCGATCAGCGTGTCTCGCTCTTCCATGCCGCCACCCTCTTCCATGCCGCCACCCTCTTCCATGCCGCCACCCTCTTCCATGCCGCCACCCTATCCGAACAGTCGTCACAAACATTTGTTTTGTACGACTGATTAAAACATATGTATGGTCGGCGGCATGACGCAAGCAACCGCAACGGCCACGGCCGCGAGCGACTTCAGCCGTCTGTCCAGACGTGTCCGGCAGGCCGGACTACTCGACCGGCGCCCGCGCTACTACCTGACACGGCTCAGCGTGGTCGCGGGTCTCTACCTCGCGGGCCTGGCGGCGTTCTTCTGGATCGGCGACTCCTGGCTTCAGGTGCCGCTCGCTGCCTACTTCGCGATCGTCTTCGCCCAGGTCGCCCTCGTGCTGCACGATCTGGCACATCGGCAGATCTTCCCCCTCAGGCAGCCGAGCGAGATCCTCGGACAGCTCGCGGGCAACCTCGGGATCGGCCTCGGCTACGGCTGGTGGATGAACAAGCACACCCGCCATCACGCCAACCCCAACCACGAGGACCTCGATCCGGACGTCGTGCCCGACATCCTGGTGTGGTCACAGGAGCAGGCGCGCGACAGCAGCGGGCCGGCCCGGCTCATCGGCGGTCGGCAGGCGTACCTGTTCTATCCGCTGCTCCTGCTGGAAGGGCTCAACCTGCATGTCGCCGGCGTGCGCGCGCTGCGACAGCCCTGGATGAAGCAGCGCTTCCTGGAAGGCGCACTGCTGCTCGCCCACTTCGCCCTCTACCTGGGCGTGCTGGCCTGGACCCTGTCACCCGGCAGGGCGCTGGCCTTTGCCGCCGTGCACCAAGGCCTGTTCGGCCTCTACCTGGGCTGCGTCTTCGCGCCCGGCCACAAGGGCATGCCGACGCTGACCGGGGAGGCCACGCTCGACTTCCTGCGCCGGCAGGTGCTGACCACCCGCAACGTGCGTGGCGGCCGGTTCGTCGACATCGCGATGGGCGGGCTCAACTACCAGATCGAACACCACCTGTTCCCCAACATGCCCACCCCCAACCTCCGCCGGGCGCGGCCGATCGTGCGGGCCTACTGCCGGCAGCTGCGCCTGCCGTACCACGAAGTCGGTTTCGTGACCTCGCACGTGGAGGGCCTGCGGCACCTGCACCACGCGGGCGCCCCCCTCAGGAAGAAAGGCCGCTCATGAAAGCCGGACGCAAGCAGTGGATCGGACTCGCCGTACTCGTCCTGCCGGTCTTGCTGATCTCCGTGGATCTGCACGTGCTGTCGTACGCGCTGCCGTTCATCAGCGCCAGTCTGGCGCCGAGCAGTTCCCAACTGTTATGGATCATCGACATCTACCCGTTCATCCTGGCCGGGCTCCTGTTGCCGATGGGCACTCTGGGCGACAGGATCGGACGGCGCCGGCTGCTGATGGCCGGGGCGGCCGCGTTCGGCGCCGCCTCCGCGATCGCCGCCTTCTCAGGTGACGCCGGCACGCTCATCGCCACCCGGGCCCTGCTCGGTATCGGTGGTGCCACGCTGATGCCCTCGACGCTCTCGCTGATCCGCAACATGTTCCACGACGACGGCCGGCGCCGCGTCGCCATCTCCATCTGGACCGCCGCCTTCGCCGGCGGCGCCATGCTGGGGCCGCTGATGGGCGGCGCGCTGCTGGAGCATTTCTGGTGGGGTTCGGTGTTCCTGGTCAACCTGCCGGTGATGGCGCTGCTGCTGGTCCTGGCCCCGCTGCTGCTGCCGGAGTCGCGTGATCCGCGTCCGGGCCGGTTCGACGTGCTCAGCGTGGCGCTGTCGCTGGCGGCGATCCTGCCGGCCATCTACGGCGTGCAGCACCTCGCCCAGGACGGCTTCGGCCCGCTTCCGGTGCTGGCCATCACGGCCGGCCTGGCGCTGGGGGTCGCGTTCGTGCGCCGCCAGCGCGTGCTGCCCGAGCCGATGCTGGACGTGCGGTTGTTCGGCAGCCGCGCGTTCAGCGCCGCCATCGGCGCCAACACCCTCGGCGCCGCCTTGGACGTGGCGGGTCGCCTGCCGCAACCCGCAGGTGACGCCCTGGCCGCCGCGGCCCGTGACGCCTTCACCCAGGGCCAGCACTACGCCATGATCGCGGCAGCCGCGGGCCTGTACCTGATGGCGGTGCTGGCGCCGATCCTGCTGCGGTCCGTACGGCGTGCCGACCAGCCGGAACGGCGTAGTGGTGAGCACGCGATGCGGTGACCCGCCTCAGGCGGTGGCCGCCTCGGCGACCGCCCGGACGCCGCGGGCAAGGTCCTGGGGGGTCGGGGCGTTGTCCGGATCGATGCTCCACCGCACCAGCAGGCCGATGAGCAGCGTCAACAACACCTGACTCCCTTCTTTGTCCTCCTGCGGCAGTCGCTTGCCCAGCTCGTGCTGGGCACGTGACTGCCCTTCGGCCAACCGGGCCCGCACGTCGGGAAGATGGGCCGCCTGCGCCAGCGTGTCCATGTTGGCTCGCCACAGCGCCGGGTTGGTCTGGAAGGAGTCGATCAGCTCGCTCCAGAACGCCGTGAACCACTCCCGGGAATCGTCGGGGAGTGCCTTGAGGATCTCCTCGATCGCCTCTCCGGTCGTCTCGATCATCGCCTGGGTGAGGAGAGCGTCCTTGGAGCGGAAGTGGTAGTTGATCGCGGCGAGGTTGCTGCCGGAGACGGCGACGATGTCACGCACCGTCGTGCGCGCGTAGCCACGCTCGGCCAGGCACTGTTTGGTCGCGGCCAGCAGATCCTCGGGGACTCCCATGCGGGGATCTTACCAGCGTGGCAAACGCTCGTTTCAAACATATGACTGGAGTCATGGTGGGGGCGGAATGAATCTACAACGTAAAGGCGCTGGGCTGGTCGCGAGCCGGACTGACTAGGCTGACCTCGTGCCCTCCTATCTCACGATCACCGACCCCCTGGAACACGAAACCGAGGTCCGCCGCTCGCGGTTCATCTGCGCGCTCGCCCCGGTCGGTACGGAGGAGGAGGCCAGGGCGTTCATCGCCGAGCGCAGGAGGTTGTACGGCGACGCCACCCACAACTGCACGGCGTACGTGCTGGGGGACCGGGTGCAGAAGGCCGACGACGACGGGGAGCCGGGCGGCACGGCCGGGACCCCGATGCTGGAGGTGCTGAACCGGCGCGGCTTCGCCGACGTCGTGGCCGTGGTCACGCGGTATTTCGGCGGTGTCCTGCTGGGCGCGGGCGGCCTGGTCAGGGCGTACGGCGGCGCGGTGGGCGAGACGCTCGACCGGGCGGTGAGCGTGCGCATGGTGCCGGCGACGATCATGTCGGTGGTGATCGACCACGCGCACGCCGGGCGGCTGGAGAACGACCTGCGCGTCTCGCCGTACCCGGTGCGGGCGGTGGACTACGGGGCGGACGTGACCTTCGAGGTGGCGGTCGCCGCCGACGCGCTGGACGGCTTCGCGGGCTGGCTCGCGGGCGTGACGGCGGGCCGCGCCATCGCCCTCCCGGGGGAGGGCGTCCACCTCAGGGAGGACGCGGCGGTCAGCTCTCCAGGGCGTAGCGCATGACGCGGAACTTCGCCTGAGCCTCGGCCAGCTCGGCGACCGGGTCGGAGTCGCCCATGATGCCGCACCCGGCGAACAGCCGGGCGCGGTTGCCCGTGACCTGCCCGCAGCGCAGGGCGATGCCCCACTCGCCGTCGCCCCTGGCGTCGATCCAGCCGACCGGCCCGGCGTAGCCCGCCCGGTCCATGCCCTCCAGCTCGCGGATGACCTCGAGGGCGGTGCCGGTGGGAGTGCCGCCGACCGCCGCGGTCGGGTGCATCGCCGCGACCACGTCGAGCACGGACGCGCCGTCCGACAGCCGGCCGGTCACCCGGCTGGCCAGGTGCTGCACGTTGGGGAGCACGAGCAGCTCGGGTTCGTCGGGCACGTCGAGCGCCGAGCACAGCGGGGCGAGCGCCTCTCGGACCGAGCTGACCGCGCACACGTGCTCGTACCGGTCCTTGGAGGAGGCGAACAGGGCCGCGCCGCGGGCCAGGTCGTCCGCCTCGTCCGCGCCGCGCGGGGTGGTGCCCGCGAGGACGAGCGACTCGATGGCGTTGCCCCGGTGGCGTACCAGCAGCTCGGGGGTGGCGCCGGTGAAGCCGTCGACCGAGAACGTGTAGCACTCGGGATAGCGGGTGGACAGCCGGGACAGCAGGAAGCGGACGTCGATGTCGTTCTCGGCGACGGCGGTCAGGTCGCGGGCCAGGACGACCTTGTCGAGCCGGCCGTCGTTGATCTGCCGCACGGCCTGCGCCACGGCGTGCTGCCATTCGAGCGCGGTGAGGGAGCCGTCGCCGTACCGGATGCGGCCGGGCGGCGTCGGCGGTGTCCTGAGGCCGGGCCGGTGGCCGGCGTCGTGATCGTCCTCGCCGATCGTGGTGAGCCAGGCGCGGCCGCCCCTGCGGGCGAGCACCACGCGCGGGACGACGAGCCTCGACCCGGGAGCGTCGGCCTCGAAGGTGAACGACCCGAACGCGACGGGCCCCGAGCCGGGCACCTCCACGTCGTCGTCGATGCGCGCGTCCGCGAAGAGCGCCGACATCCAGTCGCGGGCCCAGCGGAACCGGTCCGGGCCCGGCGGCACGGTCGCGCGGGCGGCCTCGCCCCAGCCCACGAGTCCCTCCCCGTGCCGGATCCAGGCGTACGGCGCGGTGTCGGGAAGGCAGGAGACGAGATCTCCGGGATCGCCGACGGGGACCGTGCGCACCACGAGGGGGCGGATGAGAGCGACACTCACTTGCACCACTTTACGCAGAATCTGAACATGTTCGACATGAGCCCCCCTGGTCCGCCCCCTGTCAAGCGGTGATAGGAACTTGGTCACAGAAGGCACGGCTTCCTGTGAGGTGGTGGAGCACGCGCGGCGGCGCTTCCTACCTTTGGCCGCATGAAGATCGCGTCCATTCTCGTCGCCGCGGCCCTGCTGCCGCCGAGCGCGGCCCACGCCCCGACCGCCCCCATGGTGATGGCGGCGCTGGGCGACTCGATCAGCTCCGGGTTCAACGCCTGCGGCTGGTACGTCACCTGCCCGTCGCGCTCGTGGTCCACCGGGGACAGCGCCGACGTGAACAGCCACTACATGCGGCTGCGGAAGCTCGTCCCGGAGATCGACGGCCACAACGTCAATCTCGCCGTCCCGGGCGCGACCAGCGCCGACCTGGCCGGTCAGGCGCGCGCGGCGGTCGCGCAGGGCGCGCGCTACGTCACGGTCCTGATCGGCGCGCAGGACGCCTGCACGGCCACGGAGACGGAGATGACGCCCGTGGACGTCTTCGGGCGGCGCGTGGCGGAGGCGCTCGCCGTGCTCCGGCCGACCGGCGCGCGGGTCTTCGTCGGCAGCATCCCCGACCTGCGGCGACTGTGGTCGCTGGGCAAGACGAGCCTGCTCGCGCGGGGCTTCTGGGCGATCGGGCACGTCTGCCAGAGCATGCTGGCCGATCCCACGTCGACCGCGCTGAAGGACCGGCTGCGCCGGCAACGGGTGCGCGCCCGGGTCATGGCCTACAACGACCGCCTGGAGAAGGCGTGCCTGGCGTACGGCGCGGCCTGCCGTTACGACGGCGGGGCGGTGTTCTCCTTCCCGTACACGCTGCGGCACGTGAGCGGATGGGACTACTTCCATCCGAACGGCGAGGGGCAGCGGGACCTGGCCAGGGTGACGTTCGAGGCGGCGTTCCCGGCGGGCGTCGCCACCCTGGGGCTGCCCGGAGCCGGGGTGGCCTGAGCGCGACGGTGCCATTCGACCGCCGGCTCCGCCGCGCCCGGCCCGGGCCCCCTCCCGCGGCGGGCGCTCCTTCCGCTCGCCCGCCGGTCGGGCCGCCCCCTGGGAAGCCTCAGAGCCAGCCGTTGTGCCGGGCCTGCCGGGCCGCCTCGATCCGGTTGCGGGTGCCGGTTTTGCCGATCGCCGAGGACAGGTAGTTGCGTACCGTGCTCTCGGACAGGTGCAGACGGGCGGCGACGTCCGCGACCGTGGAGCCGTCCGCGGCGGCGGCGAGCACGTCGCGCTCCCGGTCGGTGAGGGGACTCGGGCCGGTGCTCAGCGCCGCGGCCGCGAGGGCCGGGTCGATGACCCGCTCGCCCGCGAGGACCCGGCGGATCGCCGCGGCCAGCTCCTCGACCGGCCCGTCCTTCACGAGGAAGCCGTACGCGCCGGCCTCCATCGCGCGCCGCAGGTAGCCGGGGCGTCCGAACGTCGTGAGGATCAGCACCCGGCAGTGCGGGAGGCGGTCGCGCAGCTCGGCGGCGGCGTCGAGACCGCTCCGGCCCGGCATCTCGATGTCCAGGAGCGCGACGTCCGGCCGCGCGCGCAGCGCGGCGGGCACGACGTCGCCGCCGTCGGACACCTGGGCGACGACCTCGATGTCGTCTTCGAGGCCGAGCAGCAGGGCGAGCGCGCCGCGCATCATGCCCTGGTCCTCGGCCAGCAGGACCTTGATCATGTGTCCAACATCACCTGGAGCCGGAATCCGCCGGACGGTGCGGAGCCGGTGGACAGCCGCCCGCCGGCGGCCCGCACCCGCTCGCGCAGGCCCGCCAGGCCGTTCCCCTGCCGGGCTCCCGGTTCCCTGCCGGGGGCGGGGGAGCGGCCGCCGCCGTCGTCGCTGATCCGCAGCTCCATGCCGCCGTCCGTCACCTGCTCCAGTTCGATCTCGCACCGGGTCGCCCCGCTGTGCCTGATCACGTTCGTCACCCCTTCTCGTACGGCCCAGCCGAGCAGCGCGTCCACCTCGGGCGGGAGGCCGAAGGACGCCGTCCGGATCGTGAGGCCGATCCCCGCGTCGGCGAGCGCAGTGCGCGCGGAGTCCAGTTCGGCGGCCAGGCCGCGTCCCCGGTAACCGGTGACGGCGGCCCGGACCTCGGTGAGCGCCTGGCGCCCGATCCGTTCGATGTCGGTGGCCTGTTCCACCGCCGCGTCGACGTCCCTGGGCGCGAGCCGGCGTACGGCCTCGGCCTTGACGACGATGACGGACAGGGTGTGCCCGAGGAGGTCGTGCAGGTCGCGGGAGAAGCGGAGCCGCTCCTCGGTCACCGCCGCCCGGGCGAGCTCCTCCCGGGTGCGCTGAAGCTCCCGGATGGCCTCCCAGAGGCGGACGATCATCGCGGGGATGAGGCCCGCGCAGAAGGTGCCCCAGAGGAGGCTGAGGACGGTGGACAGGTCACCGCCCCTCAGCCAGGCGATCGCGGCGGAGGCCGCGCACAGGGCGAACAGCAGGAGCGGCATCCATCGGCTCCTGACGGTCACCCCGAGCGCGAGCGCCAGCAGGACCAGCAGGTAGAGCCAGTTGTCGCCGTACGCGGCGGCGCTTGCGAGGACGGCGAGGGCGAGCAGGGGCAGCCAGAGGCGCCGGGCCCGCGGTGGTCGGTGAAGGCGAGGCGGACCGTGACCAGGTAGAGGGCGGGGACGAGGAGCGCCGCCGTACAGGCCGCCCACAGCGGGTGGGAACGGCCGTGCGCGATGTCCCAGATGGGGCCGGCGACCAGGAGGACCCAGGGGTGCATGCCCTTGGCGTCCGGTCCCCGTTCCCCCTCGCGGAGCGGGTTCAGCCAGGACTCGCCGCCCGGCACCTCTTGTGCTGCCATTTTTCGTGTTTCAGGCTGTCTTGCCCGCACGGCGGTAACCGTACATCGCGTAGAGACCGAAGACGACCAGCCAGCCCGTCAGGATGGCCGTCTCGCGCAGGCCGGGAGCGTTGCCCGCGGCGGCGTGCCAGGACAGGGCGGCGTAGCTGTTGGACGGCGTCCACTCCGCGATCGCGCGTAGCCAGGAGGGGAAGCCGGTGGTGGGGATCCACAGGCCGCCGACGATGGACAGGCCCAGCATGGTGGCCAGGTTGGCCATGGCGGCGGTCTGTCCGCTGAGACGGTAGCCATTGCCCAGCCCGAGCAGGGAGAACGGCACGGTCCCGACCCAGAGCAGCGCGACGATCTGCGCCCACTGGGCCGCAGTGAGCGTGACGTGGTTGACCAGGACGCCGGTCAGCAGGACCGCGGCGATGCTCGGGACGACGCCCAGCACCCCGGTGACCACCTTGCCCGCGACGACCTGCGCGGGCGTCAGCGGCGTGAGCTGGAGCTGGCGCAGCCAGCCCGCCGCGCGGTCTTCGGCGATGCCGCTCCCGTTGTTGAACGCGCTGCCCAGCGCGCCGTACGCGGCCATGCTCACCATCGCGAAGAGCGTGGCGTCGTGCTTGTCGCCGGGGGCGATGCCGAGGTTGGTGAAGAGGAGATACATCACGACGGGCATGATCACGCCGAAGGCGATGTAGCCGCCGTCCCGCAGAGACCGGATGAGTTCGAGGCGGATGTAGCCGGGCATCACGCGTTCTCCTTGAGAGGAGCCGCGCCGGAGGGGGCCGCGGCGGTGGTGAGGGCGACGAACGCGTCTTCCAGGTCGGCCGGCGTGACCTCGATGTCCCGTACGGCCCCTGCCTGGGCGAGAGCGGCCACGGTCGCGTCCGCGTCGGTGCTGCGCAGGGTGGCGCGGTCGCCGTTGATCTCCAGCCCGGTCACCCCGGGGAGCCGGCCCAGCCAGGCGGCGTCGCCGGAGACGGTCACGCGTACGGTCGTGACGGCCACGAGGCGCTTGATCTCGGTGCTGGTGCCGTCCGCCGCCACCCGGCCGCGGTTGATCACGATGACACGGTCGGCCTGCTCGTCGGCCTCGTCGAGGTAGTGCGTGGAGAACAGGATGGTCCTGCCCCGCTCGGCGAAGCCGCGCATGCTCGCCCACAGCTCCCGCCTGGCCTCGACGTCCAGGGCGGCGGTCGGCTCGTCGAGGACGATCAGCTCGGGGTCGCCCGCGATCGCCATCGCGAACCTCACCCGCTGCGCCTGGCCGCCGGAGAGCCGGTCCACCCGCCGGTCGGCCAGCGCGGTGAGCTGGGCGAGGGCGAGGATCCGGTCGAGCGGGAGCGGTTCGCGATAGGTCCGGGAGACGAAGGTGAGCAGTTCACGTACGGTGACCCGCGCGATGATCCCGCCCTCCTGTGGCATGGCGCCGACCCTGCCCTGCCGTACGGCCCGCTCGGGGGCGCCGCCGAAGAGCGACGCCGTACCCGAGTCGGGCGGGAGCAGCCCGAGGAGCATGCTGATGGCGGTGGACTTGCCCGCGCCGTTGGGGCCGAGAAGCGCCACGGTCTGGCCCCGGGGGATGGAGAGCGTCAGGCCGTCCGCGGCCCGGGTGACGCCGAACGTCTTGGTGACGTCCGTTAGGGATGCTGCGATTTCCATGATCGGAACGGTACGGAGGCGCGGCTCGCGACCGTAGATCGAAGCATCCCCGGTTGGGCGGGACAAATGTCACTGGGCGCGTACGCGGCGGCCGGACGCGACTCCCCGGCGGTCAGAGGCTGGGCGTGAGCTCGGCGAGCAGCGCCGCCGTGTCGGCCGGGCGGGAGAGCATCGGCCAGTGGCCGGTGGGCAGTTCGCGCAGCTCCCACTCCGGCCCCGCGAGTGGGGCGAAGAGCGGATGCCCGTCGGCGATCAGCGCCTTGACCTGGGCGAGCGGGAAGGACGAGCTGATCAGGGTCTTGGGCAGCCGGTCGAACGCGCCGGTGAGCCGGATCGGCGCGGTGATCGTGCCGAGCGGCTGGTCGGTGGCGCGGGAACGCATCAGCTCGCGCTCCGCGGGTCCGAGCCCGGCCAGGCTCGACCCGGACGCCTCCAGGTCCTCCCACGCCGGGAGGGGATAGCGCCAGCCGTCCCGCACCCTGGCCTCGGCGAACTCGCGCCCGGCCATGTCGATCGGGGCGACCCCGTCCGGCACGGGACCGCTCTCCAGGTAGACCACCCGGGCGATCCGGTCCGGCACGCGGTCGGCCGCGCCGGTGACCGCCGCGCTGCCGAGGCTGTGCCCGACGAGCACCACGTCGCGCAGATCCTCGTACGTGATCAGGTTGACGATGTCGTCGATGTGCGTGTCGAGGGTCAACTCCGGCGCGGCGAGATGTGAGCGGTCGGCGAGGCCGGTGAGCGTCACGGGATAGGCGGCGTGGCCGTCCTCGCGCAGGTGGGAGGTAACGCCCTGCCACGCCCACGCGCCGAGCCAGAGACCGGGGACCAGTACGTATGTCGTCATGGGGCGACGCTATCGGCGAATCAGGGCAGAATCGGTCCTGTTATGTCAGCGAATCGCATCTTGGCCCTACTAGAACTGCTGCAGGACCGTCCCGGCCTCACCGGGCCGCAGCTCGCCGCCCGGCTGGAGGTGGACGAGCGCACGGTCCGCCGCTACGCCGTACGGCTCGGCGACCTCGGCGTCCCGGTCGAGGCGGAGCGGGGGCGGTACGGCGGGTATCGGCTGCGCCCGGGATACCGGTTGCCGCCGCTGATGTTCGGCGACGACGAGGCGGCGGCCGTCGTGCTCGGACTCTTGGCGGGACGCCGTACCGGCCTGTCGGTGGGGGAGGCCGCGACCGAGAGCGCGCTGGCGAAGATCCGGCGGGTGCTGCCCGAGGCGCTGCGCGAGCGGGTGCGGGCGATCGAGGAGACAGTGGACGTGACCTCGCGCGCGGCGGACGCGCCCCGCCCCGACGCGACGGCGCTGCTCGCGCTCGCCGACGCGGTGCGGCGCGGCCGGCGGGTGCGGGTCGCCTACCGGTCGTTCCGGGGGAGCGAGAGCGAGCGGGAGATCGACCCCTACGGGCTGGTCTTCCACTCCGGCCGCTGGTACGTGACCGGGCACGACCATCGCAGCGGGGATGTGCGGACCTTCCGCGTGGATCGGGTGGCGCGGGCGGAGGTCACCGGGGTGGGGTTCCGCGCTCCGGCCGGGTTCGACCCGGTGGCGCACGTGGTGGAGTCGCTGGCGGGCGTGCCGTACGAGCATGAGGTCGAGGTGGTGCTGGCGACGAGCCTGGAGGAGGCGCGCCGCCGCATCCCCCCGACCGTGGCCAGGCTCGCCCGGACGGACGACACGGCCGACGACGGCGGGGGAGTGCGGATGATCACGCGGGTGGAGCGGCTGGACGGCATGGCCCTGATGCTGGCCGGGCTCGGCTGGCGTTTCACCGTCGTCCGCCCGGAGGGGCTGCGCGACGAGGTGCGCGCACTCGCGCGGCGGCTGCTCGCCGACGCGTAGCCGGGAACCCGGACGGTCAGGCCGGGTACGGAGGCTGGTTCTCGGGGGGAACGCCGCCTCCCTTGCCGCCGCCCCTCTTGCCCTTGTCCGTGCCGTGCGGCCGCCCCTTGCGCGCCCGTCCGACCCCGGACCGCGCCTTGCTCTCCGCCGCGTCCTGCGTGGCGCCCCCGCGACCGGAGCGGCGTGCCTCAGGCTGTTGTGGCTGGCCCATCGTTCCTCCCTCGATGCTGTCCTCCACGCCGTGGAGCACGGATCCCCCTGCCCTCCGATGGGAACGCCATGCGCGGAAACCATGCCGGGACGCCGCCAGGCCGGGCGTGAGCGGCCCCGGGTGCCCCTCCCGGGCACGGCGGCGCTCCATGACGTACGGCATCGCGGGAGGAGGCGTGGAGAACACGACCCCTGGCCCGCCGGTGAGGGCGCGATCCGGCTCACTCACCAGCGGCCACCAGGCGCCGGGTCCGCCCGAACAGCAGGGCCGGCAGCTCTCGTCAGACGTGGGCGACGGCCGGCCGGGCGGCCGCCTGCTCGCCTTCCGCGACCGTCTTCAGCCGCATCAGGTCCTCCCGGAGCTTGTGGACCGGGTCCACGCCGAGCAGCTTGGCCACGGCGTGGCCGATCGCGCCGACCGCCGGGTTGTAGGCCATCTGCACCTGCACGCGGGTGCGGCCCTTGCCCTCGGGCGTGAGCCGCAACGCGCCCACGTGCGCGAAGAGCTGCCCGTCGGGCGTCTTCCAGGCGATCTCGCGGTTCTCCTCGCGCCGGGTCTCCACGGCGTCGAAGCGGACGCACGTCCCGGCGGGGCCCGCGATCACCCAGTGAGACCGGCCGTCGCCCAGCAGGCGGACCTCGAGGACGTCCGGCATGATCTCCTGGTAGAGCCGGTAGTCGCTCACCAGCGGCCAGATGTTCTCCGGGGAGGCCGCGATGGAGATCGCGTCCTGCAGGTCGATCGCGCGCCGTCCCGAGCTGATCCCGGTGATCCGCCGCAGGGGCAGGTTGGTCACCACACGCAGGGCGAGGGCCGTGCAGGCGGTGCGCGCCGCCCACGAGAGCGGTCGCGGAAGCCTGCCGGTCAGTCCCCACACCAGGGCCGTGCAGCAGGCGACGAACAGGCGCGCGCTCGGCGACCACCGCTGCTGCAGCAGCTCGGGCACCGGCCTCCTCGGCCGGGACGGGCCCTGCAGCCCCGGCGTGGCCCCGGCCACGACGTGCGTCCTCCACCGGAGGTCGACCCGCCGGACACCCGGGACCCGCCGCACCGCGCGCCGGGCCCGCTGCTCCTCGACGCTCAGGATGTCCCCGGTCAGCGCCACGACGCCGCCGTCCACGTGGACCTCCACCGCGTGCGGATGCGAGACGTAGCGGCCGAGCTCCGCCCGTACGCGTTCGTACAGGATCCGGTCGTCCACGGCGGATCTCGCGCGCAGGCGATGCCGGGCGCCCGCAACCGCGCCGCGCCCCCGTTTCGGCAGATCGCTGGAGAGGACGGCGACGCCCTTGTACATCTTGTGCGTGGCGTGCGCGGCCTTGTCGCGCACCCGCGCCCGGCGGGTACGGCCCCGGTCGGGATCGCAGAGGTACTGGATCACCGCGCCGGCGCAGACGCCCGCGCCGGCTGTGCCGAGGGTCCGGCGCAACGGTGATCGCTCCACGAGCACGATGTCGGCGTAGCGGTCTCGTTGAGGCTGAGCGGAAGTACGCATAACGACCATGCCTCCCTCGCTGTGCTGAGCCTCCTTCACTTGCTCGTCGCCCCTCTACCCGGCCGGTCGCCGACGATTCACCGGGCCCGCCGGGTCCGCGCCGCTTCGGCGTGGGGGCCTACTCGCCTGCGGGGATCGTCTCCGGGTCCCGATCGGCCGGTGTCGCGGCTTCCTCGCGGCACAGGTCGTGCAGCAGTTCCTCCCAGCGCGCGCCGATGACGTCCAGGTCGTAGCGGGCCGCCTTCTCCAGGGCGTTGGCGCCGAACGTACGGCGCAGCTCCTCGTCCTCGATGAGGGTGCAGATCGCGTCGGCCATCGCGTGGATCTTCTGGGGCTTGACGAGCAGGCCGTCGTGTCCGTGGGTGATCAGCTCGGCGGGGCCGGTCGGGCAGTCATAGCTCACCACCGGCACGCCCTTGCTCATCGCCTCGAGGATGACCATCGGCAGGCCCTCGCCGCGCGAGCTGAGCACGTAGAGCGACGCCTTGGCCAGCTCGGGGCCGACGTCGGGGACCGACCCCATGAGCAGCACCTTCCCGGTCAGCTCCCGCTTGTCGATCGACGCCTGGAGTTTCTCGCGGCGCGGGCCGTCGCCGAAGATGCGCAGTGTCCAGTCGGGGTAGCGGGCCGCGACGTGCGCCCACGCGCGGATCAGCAGGTCGTAGCCCTTGCCGTAGGTGAGCCGGCCGACCGCGATGACGGTCTTCTCGGTGAGGGGGGAGCGGCCGCCCGTCAGCCTCGTCACCGCGTTCGGCACCTGGGCGAGCAGCCGCGGCCGTGTTTTGAGCGCCCGCTCGTACGCCCGGAGGTCGGTCTGGGTCAGGGTGACGACCGCGTCGAGCCGGCCGTACCGGCGGACGATCTGTTTGCGCAGCTCCGGGCCGTGGCCGCTGAGATTGCCGTGCTCCTGCGCGATCGTGGTGATCTCCGGAGGGGCGGCCAGCGACATGATCAGGTTCAGGCCGGGGCGGGTCCCGATGAGCACGCCGCGCCGCCGCCCCCGGATGTAACGGATGAGCTTGAGATCGGTGCGCAGCGTGAACCAGTGGTGGGCGGCCTCCTCCTGCGGGATCAGCCTGCTGGGGAAGCGGGACAGCAGGCCCTTGCGGCGCGGGAGCCGGTCGTCCAGGTATCGGATCCGCACGCCGGGCGGTACGGGGAAGAAGGGCTCCTCGCGTTCCCGGACCACGCTCACGATCTCGACGTCGTGCTCTCTGGCGAGGTAGCCGGCGAGGTTGAACACGGTGCGGATGGTGCCGCCCATTCCATTTGCATGCAAAAGGAGGATGCGTACCTCATGGGCGTTTCGGGGCTCCGCGCGCCGAGCGCGACTTCTGTCGCGTGCTGAACGAATTTTGACCGCAGAGCGCCGCAATATCCCCGTAAAAGACAAAATAAGTCCCCGTCCTGTATCAATGTTTACCCCTATTTACTAGGACGAAGAAGGACGTAAAAGCGTTGTGGTGATCTGCATCACATTAGATGCCAGATGGTCGTGCGCTTGTACGGAACGTCTTCCAGGACGGCGGGGACCAGATGGACGCCGACCGGCTGAAAGAGGCGCCGTGGCAGGTAGGAGCAGGCGCGTTCCGGGGCGCCCACCAACACGGTCCGCCCCGCCGCCCCACGTCCGTCCGCGGTCTCCCTCGCCGCACCCGTGCCCGCCGTATCCCGGTCCGGAGCCTGATCGTCCGGGGCGGGCCGTGCCCGGAGAAGGAAGGGCGTCACCCGCTCGGCGAGCGCCGCGTCGTAGAAGGCGTCGCCGACCAGCACCACGTCCTCCCGGGGCGTCGTCGCGAGGATGTCTCCCCGGCGGACGGTCACGGCCGCCCCGTTGGCGCGGGCGTTGAGCGCGATGGCCGCCGCGGCGTGCGGATCGATGTCGTTGGCGACCACCGCCGCCGCGCCCGCCACGGCGGCGGCGACGGCGACCAGGCCCGAGCCCGAGGCGAGGTCCAGCACGGTGCGGCCCCGCACCAGTTCCGGGTGGTCGAGCACGTGGCGGGCCAGCGCCTGGCCGCCCGCCCACGCGTACGCCCAGTACGGCAGGTCGCCGGTGCGCTCCCAGAGCCCGAACACCGTGTCCTGCTCCTCGGCCGGCGCGAGGTGCAGCCGGATCTCCGGCACGTACGGCACGGCCGCCAGTCGTGTGTGCGCCCGTACCAGCTGCTCCATGCCCGAGCCTTCCCGCCGCGTCGCCGAGACCGCCGGTGCGGCCCTCGCCCCGGTGCCTCGACACCGCACCGGGAAGCGGGAGCGCGGACGGTCGCGGACAGGATCCCATCGAAGGGTCGTCCGGGGGGACGCATCGCGTCACGTGGGCCGTGTGAGGCGATGCGCCGGGGTCGGACCGTGCTCGTGCCCGGAGAGGTCAGAGCAGGGAGAGCTGCTCCGGCGCCGCGGGAGGCCGCGGCCGTCGGACCGTGCGCGCCGCCCGGCCGGTGGAGCGCCCCACGCCGTATTGCCGCGCCAGCTCGGCCACCTCGCGCCCGATCCGCTCCCGATACGCCTTCGGAGCGTAGGCGCCCCTGCCGTACAGCTCCTGGTAGCGCGGGACGAGACGCGGGTGCTCGCGGGAGAGCCAGGCGAGGAACCACTCCCGGGCGCCGGGGCGCAGGTGCAGCACGATCGGCGCGATGTGGGTCGCCCCGGCCGCCGCGATCTCGCGTACGGCCGCGTCCAGCGCGCTCGGCGAGTCGGTGAGGTAGGGGAGGATCGGGGCCATCAGCACGCCACACGGAACGCCGCGGCCGTTGAGCGTGGCGCAGACCTCCAGCCGCTTGCGCGGCGCGGGCGTCCCCGGCTCGACCGAGCGCCACACGTCCCTGTCGAGGAAGCCGGCCGACACGGCCGTGCTCACCTCGGTCACCTCGGCGGCCTCGGCGAGCAGGTCGAGGTCGCGCAGGATCAGCGACCCCTTGGTGAGGATGGAGAAGGGGTTGGCGGCGTCCCTGAGCGCGGTGATGATGCCGGGCATCAGCGCGTATCGCCCCTCGGCCCGCTGGTAGCAGTCGACGTTGGTCCCCATTGCGATGGACTGGCCGCGCCACCGGGGGGCGGCCAGTTCCTTGCGGACCAGGTCGGGCGCGTTGACCTTCACCACGATCTTCGAGTCGAAGTCGTGGCCGGCGTCCAGGTCGAGGTACTCGTGCGACCGGCGGGCGAAGCAGTAGACGCACGCGTGGCTACACCCCCGGTAGGGGTTGACGGTCCACTCGAACGGCACCTGGCTCGCCCCGGGCACCCGGTTGACGATCGAGCGGGCGTGGACCTCGTAGAACGTGATGCCGCGGAACTCCGGGGTGTCGAACGTCCTGGTCACCGCGCCGCGGGCGAAGAGCGGAACGGCAGGCTCGCCCTGGCCGGTGTCGTCCAGCCGCAGGTTGTCCCAGCGCATGACTCGATTAGAACAAGGTTTCGAGGCGGTTCGCAACTCGGGGCGCCGGTCCGCGGGCTCCCGTGTCCGGCGAGCATCGCGATCGGTCGGTGATCGGATGGGCGGCACAAGACGCTGCAATCAGGTTCAACGGGCACTTCCGGCCGCAAAAGTTACGCGGAGTTACTTCTTCTCTGGTGCCGTCGACACGCGCCGCCCGCGACGCCAACGGATCGCAAATACCCGACCAGGAAACGGCTAACGATCTTCATCGTTGGGCAGAACGTCCGCACACACCTTGCATTACCGGGAGGTGCGCCATTATGGCCTGGTCGCAGGATGAAGAGCGGATGCTGGCGTTGATCGAACAGCACCTCACCGATGAGGATCCGCGGCTCGCCGCCCGGCTTGATTCGTTCAACGAGCGGGTCGAGCGCCGGCAGCGGGGACGCCGGCGTGATGACCACGTGCGACGGCGAGGCATGCCGCGGCGGTCGACGATCATCATCGTGGTGAGCTGGTTGCTGATCGCCACTTTGATCGCCACCTTGCTCATCATGGCGTTGCACAACGACGCCGCCGCCTTTCCCGCCTGAGCCGCCCGGCACGCCCGCCGCCTCGCCGAACGCCGGGCCCGTCACGCCCGTGGCCTGACCGGTTCCTTCCGGGGCCGGGCTCGGCCGTGAGGTCAGCGCGCGGCCTCGGGCGACCCGTGCATGGTGAAGTTGTCGAAGCCGACCTTGAGCGTCGCCGTGCTCTTCTCGCCGACCCGGGCCATGATGCCGACCAGGCCCCTCGGCAGTGGCCGGGCGTCGACCACCGACGCGGCCCGGGACCCGTTGACCCACATGGTCAGCTCGACGCCCTCCTGGGTCGTCCGGCACCTGGCCTGCAGGCTGGTCGGCTCGCCCTTCTTCGCCGCGTCCGTCCCGTCCGGCGAGGACTGGTCGTTGCCGACGTCGTCCGCGACCTTCGCGTCCGTCTGCGCCCGGGCGGTCAGGTCACCGCCCGCGTCCTCCACGACCTTCCTGATCCGCGCCCGCCCGGCGGTGTCGAGGAGGAACTCGTACCGGGTGACCTTGCTTCCCTGCGGATCCTGCCGGCAGTACAGGCCGTACTCGCCGGTGCCGCCCGCCACACCCCTGACCGTGGTCTCCACGCCCAGCAGGTAGTCATCGGGGACGGTCGGCGTCGGCGTCTCACCGGGCGAGGGGCTCTGCGGCTCGGCGGTGAAGGGGATCGGGGCGTCCTCTCCCAGTTCGCTCTTGTCCTCGCCGTAGGCGTCCAAGGCGTAGAAGCCGCCCGGCGCGTACCCCTGCCGCTGGTACTTCTCGCCGGTGTAGGTGCTGCCCCAGCCGGTGCCGCTCCGGCTGAAGTCGTCCTGGTAGAGCAGCAGCAGGTCGGTCGGCGGTCCGCCAGGGGCAAGCGCCGTGTACAGGGTGACGCCGACCGCGACGACGAGCGCGGCGGCGCCCGCGCCGATCAGCAGCCGGGTGCGGTGGGCCGAGGAGGACGGCCGCGTGACGTCGGCGCCGGGCCGCGGGCCGGTCGGGGCCTCCGCCCCGAACGCGCCCGGCGGGGACCAGGACGGCGGCCGCCCGTCAGGCGCGGAGGCCCACGGCGCCTGCGCCGTGTACGCGGTCGTGTGTTGCGGCGCGGCGGGGACGGTCGCGGTCTGCTGCCAGGTCGTCTGCACCGAGTGCGCGGTCTGCTCCGGCGCGGCGGCCCGGCCCACCATCTGGTCGAGGAGCTGCTGCGAGGTGGGCCGCCACTCGGGATCCTTCGCCAGCGCGCGGGCGACCAGGTCGCGCAGCGCCGGCTCCAGCCCTTCGAGGTCCGGCTCGTTGTTGAGCACCTGGTACAGCACGGCGTGGAGGGTCTCGCCGTGGAACGGCGCGCGGCCGGTGGCGGCGAAGGCGACGAGGCAGCCCCAGGAGAAGACGTCGCAGGCCGGGGTGATCGGCTCGCCGCGCAGCACCTCGGGGGACATGTAGCGCGGGGTGCCGATCAGCTCGCCCGTGCCGGTGATCCCGCCGAGCGTGTCGCGGGCGCGGGCGATGCCGAAGTCGATCACGCGCGGTCCGACGGGGGAGAGCAGCACGTTCGACGGCTTGAGATCGCGGTGGATCACTCCGGCGCCGTGGATGGCCGCCAGCGCGGTCGCCACGCCCACGGCGAGGGCGTCCAGGCTGGAGCCGCGCAGCGGCCCGGACGACTGTACGGCCTCCTCCAGGTTGGGGCCGGGGACGAACTCGGTGACGACGTAGAGCTGGTCGCCGTCGAGCGCGGCCTCGATCACCGCGGCGGTGCAGAACCGGCGGACCCGGGACGCGGCGTCGGCCTCGCGGCGGAAGCGCATCCTGAACTGCTCGTGCCGGCTGAACTCGGGGTTGATCACCTTGATGGCGACCTGCTGGCCGTCCGGGGACTCGCCGAGGTAGACCGTGCCCATGCCGCCCGCGCCCAGGCGTCCAAGCAGGCGATATGCGCCGATGTGAGGGGGGTCTCCCGGAGTGAGGTCGTTCACCACGCCATCCAACCGCGTACCGTCATATTTCGCACATTCAGCGGCAAAGCCTACAGAGATCTCCGAGGAGGCCGGGACCTGCGGCGAACGCTCCCCGGTTAGCCGAGGCCCTTGAGGAAGGCGGCGGCGATCGGCGCGGCGACCTTCCCGCCGCCGCCCCCGCCCTCGACGACGACGGCGAAGGCCACGTCGCCGCGGTAACCCATGAACCAGGCGTGGGAGTCCAGCTTCTCGCCGGTGCCGAACTCGGCCGTCCCGGTCTTGCCTGCCGTACCGGCGGGGAGGCCCGCGGAGCGAGCCGTGCCCTTGCTCACGACGGCCTTCATCATCGAGCGCAACTGCTCGGCGACACCGTCCGGCAGCTTCTTCGGCGTGACCTTCTGCTTGAGGTCGGGCACCAGGGTCGGCGGGCGCCAGGTGCCGTCCGCCACCGCGGCGGCGACCGTCGCGACGACCAACGGGCTCGCGGTGATCCGGGCCTGGCCGAAGGACTCCGCGGCCAGCTCCGCGTCACTGCTCGCCTTGGGCATGCTCGCCTTGGTGACGGGGACGCCGATGTTGAGCGGCTGGTTGAAGCCGAGGTCGGAGGCGATGTCGTAGAGCTTCTGCGCGCCGAGCTTGGCCGCCGCCAGCGGGGCGAAGGTCGTGTTGCACGAGTGCGCATAAGAGTCGAGGAACGACAACGCGCCGAACGCCTCGTGGTCGGAGTTGCGGATCTTCAGGCCGCCGACGCTGGCGGTCTCGGGGCAGGTGACCCGCGCCGACGGGGTCAGGCCCTCCGCCAGCAGGGCGGCGGCGGTGATGGTCTTGAACGTGGAGCCGGGCGGGTAGCGGCCGTCCAGCGCCCGGTTGAAGCCGCCCACGTTGTTGACGACCGCGAGGATCTCGCCGCTGGACGGCCGTACGGCGACGAGCGAGGTGGGCTTCTTCACGTCGCGTACGGCGTCGGCGGCCGCGCGCTGGACCCGCAGGTCGAGGCTGGTCGTGATGTCGCGCCCCGCCGCGCCCTTGATCGTCTTCAGCGTCTTGTCGCCGCCCCGGATCTCGGTGGTCGGCGTGCCGGCCAGCCGCCGCTGGAACGCCTCCTGCAGGCCGCCGCGTCCGATGGCGTCGCCGGCCTTGTACGCCGAGCCCAGGGCCTTGACGTCCTTGGCCGCCGCCTTGTCGAGGTAGCCGACGAGCTGCGCGACCGACCCGCCCACGTCGCCGCCGTCGATGCGGTTCCCGGCCACGTCGGTGATCTTGCCTCGGGCCGGCCAGGTCGTCTTGAGGGACAGATGGTTCGTGCCGGTCAGCTCAGGATGCGCGGCGCGCGGGGTCCAGGCGACCTTCCAGTAGTGGTCCTTGACCACGAGGTCGATCGTCCCGTCGTAGGCCCACTCGCCGACGTCCTTCAGCGTGGCCGTCGCGCGATAGGCGGCGGTGGCCCGGTCGTCTCCGGACGGGGTGACCGCGCCGAGGGCGACGGCGACCGCGGTCGCGCCGAGGTTCTTGGTGAGCTCGGCGTAGGCCGCGTCGAAGCCGGGCGCCTGCGCGGTCAGCTCCGCCTTCATCGCGGTCAGGTCGCCCCGGGACCAGGCGTCGGCGAACCGCCGTGCGGTCTCCTGCGGGGTGCCCCTGGTGTGCAGGACGTAGTAGGCGCCGCCCGCCGCGCCCCCGGCCAGAACCACCGCGACGGCGGTTGAGATCGCGATCGTACGTCCTCGGGGCATGCGCCGCCTCCCAGCCTCGAAACCGGCACAGAGCCTATCGCGGTCAAATCGCCCTACATGCCTCGGTCAAGAAGAGTTTTTGACGCTGGCCGCGTATTTGTTGACGTACTCCTGGCCGGACAGGTCGCGGATGCCGGCCATGATCTCGTCGGTGACCCGGCGCCGATCGCGGGCGCTGCCCGGGTCGCCGGTGTAGACGGTCGGGGCGCCGAGCCGTACCCCGATGCGGGTGAGCCGTGGCACGGTGGCCCCCGGGGGCAGCACACGGTCGAGCCCCTTCATGGCGACCGGGATGACCGGGGCGCCGGTGGTGAGCGCGAGCCAGGCCACGCCGATCTTGCCCTTGTAGAGACGGCCGTCGGGGGAGCGGGTGCCCTCGGGATAGATGCCGAAGAGCTCGCCCTCCTTGAGCACCTGCGCGGCGGCGTCCAGCATGGCCTGCGCGGCGCCGGCGCTCTCCCGGTCGATGGCCAGGTTGCCCGTGGTGCGCATGAACATCGCCGTCACCGGGTTGCCGGTGAAGTATTCGTTCTTGGCGACGAACGTCACCTTTCGCGGCAGCAGCGCCGGGAGGAAGAACGAGTCGAGGATGGAGAGGTGGTTGGACGCGAGGATCGCGGGTCCGGTCTCGGGCACGTGCTCCCTGCCCTCGATCACCGGGCGCCACAGCAGCCGCACGGTGGGCGCGGTGACAATCTTGGCGATGCGGTAGAGCACGGGTACTCCTTCGGATCTCCGCCGTCCTGCCTGCGTGGGCGACGACGCGATCAACCCTAAGCCAGCGCGGGGTGTGACCGCCGTGCGCGTCGCGTCCCAAGGTTCGGTACGGCTTGACCTGATCGTCGTTTTGGGTAGCGAAAACCCCCGCGAGAGCGGGTCTCGCGGGGGTTTTCCACGTTTAAGCCGATGTGGTGGTCGCCTCCTCGGCGAGAGGCACAACACGGCTCCAGCCGAACGGTATTCCGTGAAGGCGGTAATTGCGGCCCGGGGGACACATCCACATCGGCAGTACTAAGCCTATAGGACGGCCGGCCGTGGTCATTCCGGCTCCCCGGATTCACAGCCTCTCCACAGTCGGTTCGTTATGTGATGCTATATCCGTTTTGTCAGGATTTTTCGTGTGAGAAGTGGAGGCCGGTCGGTGGAGCGCGTTCCCGCGGCGCGAGCCCCCGAGTCGCCCTGCTGCGGGCGGAGAGGGAACGACCGGGGCGCCGGCCTGATCCGAGTTGGGCTCAGTGGCCTGCAACGGCGAAAGGCCGCCCCCCATCACATGGAGCGGCCCTTCGTCTTGGAAGAGAGAACGCACCTGTGTGACGCCCCACTCCCGCGGAGGGTTCACACGGCGCTCCAGGGTCTCGGCCCCGCGGCCCCGGCCGTTCCACAGGCCGGCCCGTCCGGAGCTCACGTGCCTCTCGGGTCGCCGTCCGGCGCCAGGGGGCGCAGCCGCCGGTACGGTGAACAGGTGATCGAGACCGAGCGGCTGGTGCTGCGGCGCTGACGGGAGTCGGACCGTGAGCCGTTCGCGGCGTTGAACGCGGACCCCGAGGTGATGGAGTACTTCCCGTCCACCCTGACGAGGGAGCGGAGCGACGCGCTCGCCGACCGCCTGGAGGCGGAGTTCGAGGAGCGCGGCTTCGGCCTGTGGGCCGTCGAGCTGTCGGGGGAGTTCATCGGCTTCACCGGCCTGTCCGTACCGCGGTTCACCGCGCATTTCACGCCCTGCGTGGAGGTCGGTTGGCGGCTGGCCCGCTCCGCCTGGGGCCACGGCTACGCGAGCGAGGCGGCGCGCGCCGCCCTCGACCACGGCTTCGGGACGGTCGGCCTGCGGGAGATCACCTCATTCACCGCCGTCGTGAACACCCGTTCCCGCCGGGTGATGGAACGCATCGGGATGCGGCACGACCCGGACGGCGATTTCGACCACCCGGCCCTGGCGCAGGACAGCCCGCTGCGCCGGCACGTCCTCTATCGGATCGGCGCCGACGGTTCTGCGCGGCGGTAACTACACATCATCACGCCGGAGCCCGATGTCGCCGTATGGGTCAGCTGGAGTCCGAGCGGGGTGTCACCGCTGAAGAGTCTCTTCCCGCCGCCGACCACGATGGGATAGGTCAACAGCACGAACTCGTCGATCAGTTCTTCGCGTAGCAGGACGGGGATCAGGGTGCTGCTGCCCCAGACGCTGATCTGGTTGTGTCGCTCCTTCAGCCGAAGGACCTGCTTGGCCACATCATCCCCATTGAGCACCGTCGCGTTGGTCCACTGTGCCGTCCGCAGGGTCCGTGACACGACGTACTTGGGCTGGCTGTTCAGTTTGGCGGTTCTCGGATCCGCTGGATCGGCTCCGGGCCAGTAGCCGGCGAACAGTTGATAGGTCCTTCGGCCGAGCAGGAGCGCGTCCGCGCTCAACACCGACTCAGCGGTCCGCTGGTCGACCATCGGGTCTGCGTACGGCCCCGTCCAGCCATCAAGCTCGAACCCGCCGTCACGGTCCTCGTCCGGAAGGCCAGGCGCCTGAATCACGCCGTCGAGTGTGACGAACGCCGTCACAACGATCTTCCCCATATGTGCCCCTTCAGGGTCGTGGTGGTGTCATCGGCCGGCGCCGAAGGCGGCCAGGACAGGGGCGGGCGTCCGTTCCGCGAACCGCCGCCGGAAGTCGAGCACGCCGACCCAGGTCGGCCGCAGGGCGATGCGCACCATCCGTAGCCCGGGTTGATCGATCGCCTGGATATAGGCGGCCCCGGCTTCCTCACCCATCATCCTGCGCTGCATCGTCGCGTATTCGGGGAGAACGCCCTCGACCTCGGTCAGCGCGACCTGCCCGCGAAGCATGAGTACCTGCGGGGGAGCGTCGGTGGTGTCGATGCACGTGGCGACGTCGGGGCGGGCGCGCAGGTCCCGGATCTTGTAGGTGCCGGCGAACGCGGCGATGACCAGTTCGTCGCCGGTCCACAGGAAGTTGACCGGGATCAGCCGTGGCGTCCCGTCCTTGCCGGTGTAGGCCAGGCGCGCCACAAGGGACGTGGTGAGCAGATGCTGCGCCGTGGGCGTGTCCAGCAGCCGTAGGTCACCTTGCGGCAGGTCTGCACCTTCGTTGTCGAGGAGGCTCATGACGATCAACGTAAAGGAGCTAGTCCTAAAAAACAAGTAGGGGTCCTAATTAAGGATTAGTGCCCTAGGATGGAGACATGAGCCGTAGCTATGGCGATCTGTGTGGTGTGGCCCGCGGACTGGACGTCGTCGGGGAACGGTGGGCGCTGCTGGTGGTTCGAGACCTCCTGCTCGGTCCCAAACGCTTCAGCGACCTGCTCGGCGGACTGCCCGGCGTGAGTCCCAACGTGCTGAGTCAGCGGTTGCGCGAGCTTGCCGAGCACGGCGTCATCCGGCGCCGCGACCTCGGGCCACCGGCCCGAGTCCACCTCTACGAGCTCACCGAATGGGGCCGCGGCCTCGAACCCGTCCTGCTCGAGCTCGGCAGATGGGGAAGCCACGCATCACCTCCGCCTGAAGGCGTGTTCGGCATCGACTCCCTGTTGCTGAGCATCAAAGCGGGCTTCGACCCGGCACGAGCCGCCGAACTGCGCGGCGTCTATGAATTTCGCGTCGGCGCCGACACCTACGTCGCCGAAGTCGCCGACAACGCGGTAAAGGTCAGCCGCCGGCCGGCAACCGGACAGCCCGACGCCGCTCTCACCACGGACGTGGACACCCTCCGTGCCGTGTGCGATCACCGGATGACCGTCCACGACGCCACCCGATCCGGCCTCGCGCGCCTCGACGGCGAAGAAGACGCCCAGCAGCGCCTCCTCGACCTCCTCCTGACGCCATTCCCGCCCATCCGTTAGGAGGTCCTCGGCGCCTTCCCGAACGGGTGCCGTCAGGCTGCGCTGAGGTGCGGGCGGGTGTCCATGCCGAGGCGGAGCCGTCCGTACGGGTGGATGGGCGCGGCTCTGCCGGAGTGAGCGGTTCCTCGATCCAGATCTCGTGGGGATATCAGGAAGTTCATGATTCGGCGAGGAACTTCGGGAGGAGGTGGGGCGTCATTCATAACATGAGCGACGAGACGCAAATCCATCGGTTCCGGCACCTGCCGGAGCGGCCGGACCCGGCAACGTGGCAGTCTGATCTGGATGAGAGGCCGTTGCCGCAGGTAGTCGCCGAGCCGGCGGAGGTGGAAGACACCGGCCTGCGCTGGGTGGCACCCGAACTCGAAGCGGCACGGCAAATCAGCGATGCGATCGTACGGCGCCGCGGTTCCCGTGACTGAACGGAACATGTGAACGACCGCCGAAGCGTGTTCCACGTGATCCTTCCGGTCGGATTCGCCCTCATGGCCCTGCGCAGTAAGCGCCACGACAGATTGGCCTCGTAGGGGCCTGTGCCGTGGTCACTTGGCCTCGATGGAGAGTCCGGCTCCGATCGGACCGCCGGCAAGTGGAGGCGGCCGGTCTTCTTCGGGTCGCGTTCGACGATGTGAGTGCGGCGGCGTTTGTCATCGACATACCCCGGGGGGTACATTACGGGCATGGAGTTGAACCAGGCCATGGTCGGCGACGCGGTGACGCGTCTGCGGCGCGCGCACGGTCAGTTGGCCGGCGTGATCGCGATGATCGAGGCGGGGGAGGACTGCGCGAAGGTGCTGACCCAGCTCGCCGCGGTCTCCAAGGCCCTCGATCGGGCCGGGTTCAAGCTGGTCGCGACCGGCCTGCGGCACTGCCAGGCCGCCCAGGAGCGTGGCGAGCAGGCTCCGATGAGCATGGCCGAACTCGAGAAGCTGTTCTTGGCGCTGGCGTAAACGGCGCCGTACGCACGCACCCCCTGAGCAAGTTCCGCTGTTCAATGCTGCCGTCCAGGCCGCTTTATGTGCTGAATATACCCCCAGGGGTATAGGGAAAGTGAGGTATCCGATGACTACGAACGCTGCATCCTCCACCGTCGACGTGACCACGGCGCGTGCGCTGATCGAGTCCAATTCCGACGTGCTCGTCGTCGACGTGCGGACTCCTGCGGAGTTCGAGACCGCGCACATCAACGGCGCGATCAACCTGCCGCTCGATCAGGTCGACGCCCACCTGCGCCAGATCGTCGCCGACGCGGGCGGGTCGATGCTGCTGATCTGCCAGTCGGGCAACCGCGCCACCCAGGCGCAGAAGAAGCTCTGCGAGGCCGGGCTGCCCGGCACGGCCGTGCTGTCGGGCGGGATGAACTCCTGGATCGCCTCCGGCGCGCCCGTCGTCCGGGGCAGGCAGAAGTGGAGCCTTGAGCGCCAGGTGCGGCTCGTCGCGGGCGGCATCGTGCTGACGTCCATCGTGGCCGACCTGTGGCTGCCCGGGGCGCGGTACGTGGGCGCCTTCGTCGGTGCGGGTCTGGTGTTCGCCGCCGTGAGCGACACCTGCGCGATGGGCATGCTGCTCGCCCGACTGCCCTACAACCGCGGCAGGGCCGACGCCGCCGAGGCGATGGCCTGCATCGCCCGGCCCGCCCGCGCCCGGAACTGACCCCTTCTCCTTCGTTCCGTACGGCGGGGCCGTCTGTCTCATATATACCCCCCCGGGTATAGAGGAAAGGCAATGCAATGCTCATCGTGACCCTTGCCGTCGCTGTGGTGGTCGGCCTGACGCTCGGGTTGTTCGGCGGCGGTGGGTCGATCCTCACCGTGCCGATGCTCGTCTACGTCGCGGGCGTCCCGGCCAAAACGGCGATCGCCATGTCCCTGTTCGTGGTGGGCGTGACGAGTGCGGTCAGCGCCATCGGGCATGCCCGGGCCGGACGGATCCGATGGAAGACCGGGCTGATCTTCGGCGCCGCCGGCATGGCCGGCGCCTACGGCGGCGGCCTGCTCGGGCCGCGTCTGCCCGAGGCGCTGCTGATGGCCGCGTTCGCGCTGATGATGGCCGCCACCGCGATCGCGATGATCCGCGGCCGCAAGACGCCGTCACATGACCCCGCCCGCACGGACCTGCCGATCGCGCACGTGGTCGTCGAGGGTGTGGTCGTCGGTGTCGTCACCGGGCTGGTCGGCGCGGGCGGCGGGTTCCTGGTGGTCCCCACGCTGGTGCTGCTCGGCGGCCTGCCCATGAGCGTCGCTGTCGGCACCTCGCTGATCGTCATCGCGATGAAGTCGTTCGCCGGCCTGGCCGGATACCTGCAAAGCGTCCCCATCGACTGGCCGATCGCGCTCTACGTCACCGCCGCCGCGGTCGTCGGAGGCCTCATCGGCGGGCAGCTCGCCGGGCGGATCCAGGCGGACCGGCTCCGCAAGGCGTTCGGCTGGTTCGTGCTCGTGATGGGTGTCTTCGTGCTGAGCCAGCAGGTGCCGCCGGAACTGCTCCACTCGGCGTGGGGTCGGGCCGTACTGGCCGCCGCCGCCCTGGTGGCCGTGGCCGTCGCCGCGTACCTGCTCTCCGTGCGCCGGGGGCGGCGGCAGAGGGGCCGGGCGACGCGCGTACCGCAGCTGTCGCAGACCGACCGCCGCTGACCAACGCGGCGATCCGAAAGGGAGGGAGCAGTCATGACCGTGGAACTGACCAAGGACAACTGGAACACGATGGTCGCCTCCGACGGCATCGTGCTCGTGGATTTCTGGGCCGCCTGGTGTGGGCCGTGCCGCCGCTTCGCGCCGGTGTTCGAGGCGGTGGCGGCCCGTAACCCGGACCTCGTGTTCGGCAAGGTGGACACGGAGGCCGAGCGGGAGCTGGCGACGGCGTTCCGCATCACCTCGATCCCGACCCTGGTCGCGATCCGGGACGGCCTCGTGGTCTTCGCCCAGCCCGGGGCGCTGTCCGAGGCGATGCTCGATGACCTGGTCGCCCGGGTCCGGGCGCTCGACATGGCGGAGGTCCGCCGCCATCTCACCCGTCAGCCGGCGCAGGGCTGAGGACACCGTTGTGCGCGGAATATACCCCCAGGGGTATTCGCCAATACAGTGGAAGGAAATGAAATGATCTTCACTCAGTACTACCTGGACTGCCTGTCCCAGGCGTCGTACCTGATCGGCGACGAGACCACCGATCGCGCCGTGGTCGTGGACCCCAGGCGCGACGTCTCTGAGTACGTCACCGACGCCGAGGCGCAGGGGCTGCGGATCGAAGGCGTGATCAACACCCACTTCCACGCCGACTTCGTCGCCGGCCACCTGGAGCTGGCCGCCCGAACCGGTGCCTGGATCGGCTACGGCAGCCGCGCCGAGGCCGAGTACCCCATCCGCAAGCTCGCGGAGGGTGAGCGCATCGAGCTGGGCGAGGTCGTGCTGGAGATCCTCGAAACGCCGGGCCACACCCCCGAGTCGATCAGTGTCCTGGTGTACGAGCACGCCCGCGACGCCGTGCCGTACGGGGTGCTCACCGGCGACGCGCTGTTCATCGGCGATGTGGGCCGCCCCGACCTGCTCGCCTCGTTCGGCGTCACCGCCGCCGAGCTGGGCCGGATGCTCTACGACAGCGTCCAGCGCAAGCTGATGGCGCTCGATGACGCGGTGCGGGTCTTCCCCGCACACGGCGCCGGCTCGGCCTGCGGCAAGAACCTGTCCACCGACAGGTGGTCGACGATCGGGCAGCAGCGCGTGGGCAACTACGCCTGCGCGCCGATGAGCGAGGACGAGTTCCTGGCCATCGTCACCGAGGGGCAGCCGTCCGCGCCCGGCTACTTCGCCTTCGACGCCGAGCTCAACCGCAAGAACCGGGGACTGCTCGACGCCGACGCGCACGCCCGTCCGCTGGCGGCGGCGGAGTTCCTGGCCGCGCGGGCCGCCGGAGCGGTCGTCGTCGACGCCAGGGACGCCCAGGAGTTCGCGCTCGCGCACCTGCGGGGCTCTCTCAACGTCGCCGCCGACGGGCGTTTCGCCGAGCGGGTCGGCATGGTCGTCAAGCCCGGCAGCGAGATCATCGTGGTCGCGCCGCAGGGGCGGGAGGACGAGGTCGTCACCCGGCTGGCCAGGATCGGCTTCGACACGGTCACCGGATATCTGCGCGACCCGGAGGCCGTCTTCCTCGCCACGCCCGACGAGGTCGCCCACTCCTCCAGGGTTACCGTCGCCGAGCTGAGCGAGGTTCTGGGAGGGGCCGAGCCCCCTGTGCTCATCGACGTGCGCAACGCCGGGGAGGTCGCCGAAGGCGCCATCGAGCACTCGATCAACATCCCGCTGGCCGAGCTCGCCGCGCGGCTCGCGGAGGTCCCGGCCGACCGCCCGGTCGTGGTCTACTGCGCGGGCGGCGCCCGCTCGGCCATCGCGGCCAGCCTGCTCACGCACCACCGGCGCGCGACGGTGTCGGACCTGCTCGGCGGGTACGGCGCCTGGCAGCGCGCGGTCATGCCCGCCGAGGCATAGGCCGGCACGGTAGGCCCCGGGGGACGGCACACGACGTCCCCCGGGGCCCTCGCTCCCGGTGTCAGCGCAGCGGTTTGGCGGTGGGCATGGACAGCCGGTCCACCGCCTCCCTGCGGCGGCGTTCCGGCCGTCTGTCATAGCGGGCGGTCGTGGCGGGTGAGGCGTGGCCGACCAGCGCCTGGGTGGTGGCGAGGTCCACGCCGGCGTCGAGCAGTTCGCCGATGAAGGTGCGCCGGAAGTCGTGCGGGGTCCGCTTGGCGGCGCCCGCGTCGGACAGGCGGCGGGCGACGATGTCGGAGACCGCCTGCCCGCTCATCCGCGTACGGCGGAGCCGGCCCGCCTTGTTGATCGCGCAGAACAGCGGGCCCGCGTCTTCGCCGCGTACCGAGAGCCACAGCTCAAGCCGGGCGACGGCGGGGGCGGTGAGGTAGGCGAACCGCTCCTTGTCGCCCTTCCCGCGCACGCGGAGGGACCGGGCGGCGGAGTCGAAGTCGGCCAGGGTGAGCCCGGCGAGTTCCGCCCGGCGGCAGCCGGTGGAGTAGAGCACGGCGAGGATTGCGCCGTCGCGCAGCCCGGTGGGGGAGTCGTCGCCGTCGCAGGCGGCGAGCGCGGCGCCCAGGACCTCGGGAGGGACGTGCCGGCCCGCGGGCACCCGGGTGTGCTTGAAGGCGGGCAGGTCCGCGGCGCGCTGGTAGTCCTCGCTGGTCATCAGACCGAGCCGCCACGCCTCCTTGAGCACGCGCCGCAGCGCCACCAGGTGCTTGTTGACGTGGGAGGGGGACCAGTCCTGCTCGCGCATCGCCGTACGGAGGCGGATGGTGTGCTCGTAGCGGAGGCGCTCCCACGGCTGGCCCGCCCCGGTGGCGTCGGGGTCGCCGGTGATGAGGCGGGCGATCCGGTCGAGGCAGCCGCGCATGGTCCGCTTCGACTCGGCGCTGGGGAGGGAGTCCAGGTAGGCGTGGTACGGATCCGCCTGGGGCCGGGCGAGAGCGCCGGATTCCGGCACGGCTGGGACGTTCATCACCGGCGATCCTATAATAAATCTACAATGTAAAGGCGCCGGGGTGTTCGAAAATCACTCTCCCCGCCTGAAAACCCGCTCCGAAGGGGAGGCCGCTCGAATCGCCGGGCTCGCGACGGGAAGAGGCCTCCTCCTTCGGCCCTCGATGGAGAAGCCGTGCGGGGCTTCCTGGAGCGCGCGGCGAGCCGTGCGGGGCGCGCGCCGGCCGCTGGGCCCGGGCTAGCGTGATGGGGGTTTCCGAGCCGGATCTTCGCGGGGAAGGGGATGATCGCCATCAAGCGTACGGTGATCGAGGGGCGGGTCGTGGGCGCCGACGTCGGCCGCGCCGTGGACGCGAGGTACGGGCACTTCACCGCCATGCAGGTGCGGGATCGGAGGGTGCGCGGTCTCGACCTGCACCTGGACCGGCTGGAGGAGGCCAGCCGGGAGCTGTTCGGCGGCGAGCTGGGGCGGGAGCGGCTGCTCGGCTCGATCGAGGCGGTCCTCGGGGACGACGTCCGCGACGCGAGTGTCCGGGTGTACGTCCTGCTGGAGGGGGAGAGCCCGCTGGTGTTCGCCACGGCGCGGCCGCCGGCCGAGATGGCCGGTCCGCCGCGGCGCGTCCGGTCGGTCGGCTACCAGCGCTTCCTCCCTCACATCAAGCATGTCGGGGGCTTCCCGCAGCAGCACCTCAGGCTGCGGGTGGGGGCCGAGGGGTACGACGAGGCGCTGCTCACCACGGCCGACGGCGTGATCTCGGAGGGGGCGATCACGAACGTGGGATGCTTCGACGGCGAGACCGTGGTGTGGCCGGAGGCGCCGATGCTGCGCGGCATCACGATGGCGCTGCTGGAGCGGGCGATGGAGCGCGAGGGGGTGCGCCAGGAGCGCCGTGTGCTCCGGGTCGGTGACCTGCCGGAGTACGACGCGGTCTTCCTCTCCAACTCCCAGGGGGTGGTCGCGGTCGGCCGGGTGGACGAGGTGGAGCTGAAGACGGACCCGTCGGCGGTGCGGCGGCTGCGCGAGCTGTACGAGAGCCTTCTCTGGGATCGGATCTGATTCCAGGGGCGGCGCGTGGGAGGGGGTGGCGCCGGTCGTGGGGCACCGGGGGCCGGGACGTGCGCGGTGGTCTCAGGCTTCCAGCGTGCTCTGTTCGATGCTCTCCGTGCGCGCGTGGAGGATCTGCTCGTTGATCTCCAGGTTGTTGATCAGTCTCAGGGTGGCCACGAGGGTGTTGCCGAGCAGTCCGCCGGCGACTTCGCCGTACTCGATCTGGCAGAGGGCGTCGACGGCGGGGTCGTCGGTGACGGCGCGACGGTGGCCGGGCCACGCGGTCTCGGCGCACATCTCGGCGGCGGCCAGCAGGGGCGCGACGGAGTGGCTCTTGGCGTGGGGGACGGTGAGCGTGAGGAGTTCGCGTTCGACCCGCCTGAGCCGTACGCCTTCGGATTCGCCGCCGAACAGGAGGGCGTGGAGCACGTCCTTGGCCTGGCACAGCAGCGCCTCGCCCTGAGAGGAGCGGCAGGACGCGGGGATCAGGTCGGCTCCCTTGGGTGGCGGGTTGCGCAGGTAGCCCGCGGCCTCCAGGACGTCGCGTTTGAGCGCGGCGTAGCGCTGGAGGTATCGGGGGAGGGACTCCTCGTCCAGGTGGAGGAGGCGGATGCGGGCGGCCCGTTCGGCGCGCTCCTCCTCGGTCTCGCGTACGGGGCGTTCGTGACGGGCCTGGCGCGGGATGGTGGGCGCGTCGGGTGGTTCGGTCGCGCTCGTGCCGGCGGGTAGGTCGGTGGTGGAGAGGTCGGCGGTGTCGTCGAGGTGGGTGAGCGCCAGGATCTGTTCGACCAGCCATTCGGTGGGCTGGGCGCGCAGGTGGTCCCGGAGGCGCTCGCGCAGCTCGTCCGCCAGCTCGCTGCGGATCTGGGTGACGATCTGGGCGATCTCTGACAATCGTTCTCCCTGGTGGTGTGGTCGGAGCGCGGCCATTGTGCCAGCCGGGGCGCTCGAGATCCGGAAGTCGCGGATCTGGGGCTCTCGCCTTCTCTGGCGTCCTTTGCCGAGGCGGCCCGACGCGAGCATCTCCTCTCACTCGTCAGAGGCGGACTCCGGTGTCGCCCGATGACGCGCCCGGAATGATCCGGGGGAGACGCCCGTCCGCGCCGTACGTGGGTCGGCGATCAGGAAGCCCGCGGGTTCGGACCGGTGCCGCGCGCGGCGGTTTCGGGTTCGCCCGGGGTGTGGCGGGCGGGCAGGCGGAGCGCGAGCAGGGCGATGTCGTCCTCGTTGTCCTGCGGGCGGGCGCGCGCGATGAGCTGGTCGCAGAAGACGCCGAGCGGTCGGCGGGCGAGCGAGGCGGCGTGGCGGGCGAGGTCGGCCATCCCGCGGTCGATGGGCTCGCGCGGCGACTCGATGAGGCCGTCGGTGTAGAGGACGAGGGTGGCCCGGGGCGGGAGGGGGGTGATGGCGTTGGGGCGTCCGGTGGGCATGCCGACGCCGAGCATGAGGCCCTGTCCGTCGTCCAGGAAGGAGACCTTGCCGTCATCGGTGACCAGCAGGGGCGGCGGGTGGCCGGCGCTGGTCCAGTGCAGCCGCCAGGGGCCGCCTTCGGGGCCTTCCACGCGGGCGAACACCAGCGTGGCGAGGGTGGCGGTGGTGATGTGGGGGAGCGCCCAGTCCAGCCGGTCCACTACGAAGCTGGGCGGCCCTCCGTAGTATTCCCAGGCGTACGCGCGGAGGATGTTGCGGAGCTGGGACATCTGGGCGGCGGCGGTGAGGTCGTGGCCGATCACGTCGCCGATGACGAGGGCGGTGACGCCGTCGGGGAGGATGAACAGGTCGTACCAGTCGCCGCCGACTTCGGATGCGTGTGGCGCGGCGAGGTAGCGGGCGGTCATCTGCAGGTCGTCGATCTCGAGCATCGGCGGGAGCAGGTGGCGTTGCATGGTTTCGACTGAGCGGCGTTCCCGCTCGTACAGGCGGGCGTTGTCGACGGCGAGTCCGGCGCGGCGGCCGATGTCGTCGACGAGGGACAGTTCGGTGGGGCCGAACGTCCGGGAGTCGGCGGCCCGTCCGACGGTCAGGGCGCCGAGGACCTGGTGCAGGTGGCCTCGCAGGGGGGCGATGACGGCGGAGTGCATGCCGGTGGAGGTGAAGAGGTCGCGTTGCACGGCGGCGATGCCGGAGTCGGGGAGGGCGTCGTACATTTCGGGTTCGATGAGCATGGTCGGTGCTCCGAGCAGCACCTGGGACAGGGGTTGCCGGGAGTGTTCGGTCACGGGGGGCAGGGGGCCTTCGAGGTCCGTGACGTTGACGATGGCGCCGTTCTCGTGGTGGACGACGGTTACGCGGCGTAGTTCGTCGTTGTCGTCGAGGAGGTCGACGATGGCCCAGTCGGCGAGGCGTGGGACGACGAGCCGGACGAGCCGGCGCAGGGCCTCGTCCATGTCGAGGGTCGAGGTGAGCGCGACGGTGGTTTCGGCGACGAGGGCGAGGCGGTCGGTGAGGTCGACGAGTTCGGTGTGGTGGGAGCGGTCCGGCTCCTCGTCGGGGGTTCGGGGGGAGAAGACGACGATGTTCCCGGCGGGTTCGTCGTCGATGGTGTAGGCGCTGCTGACGCAGCGGACGGGGAGGAGGCTGCCGTCGCCTCTGGCGAACCACTCGCTGTCCGCGTGGGTGGTGCCGCCGGCGAGGAACGCCTGGATCAGGCGGCATTCGGACCGTTGGGCGAGGGTGCCGTCGGCGGTGCGGTGGAGTTGGTCGTGGGCGTCGTGGCCGACGAGGTCGGCGGCGGTTCGGCGGAGCAGTTGCTCGCCGCGGGGGTTGATGTAGACGAGGCGTGCCTGTCTGTCGAGTACGTAGACGCCGGCATCGAGGGAGGGGAGGAGGCGCCGGAGCAGTTGGTCGCGCTCGTCGGGGCCCAGGGGAAGGCGGAAGGGCGGGGGCGGCTCGTCGTGTCGGCGGCCTGGGGGGTGGGGGGCCTCCGGTGGTGGTCCTTCATGGCGCGGCGGATGTGCCATGGCCGTGTCTCCTCTCGGCGAGGATGTCACCGTGCCGTTGTGGCGCTTCTCCCATCATCGACCCCGGGGGTGAGTGGGTTGCGTCGCGCCCGGTGGTCGGGGCCAGGCGTCTATGATTAGTGAGGTGGCTAACTCAACAGTGTCCCGGTCGGCTGACAAGCGGCGGAGGTTGACGGCTGCGGCCGCCGACGTCCTCCATCGGCAGGGTGTGGAGCGCACCACCATCGCCGACATCGCCGCCGCGGCCGATGTGCCGGTGGGCAACGTGTACTACTACTTCAAGACCAAGGACGAGCTGGTTCAGGCCGCCCTGGCCGAGCATGCCGCTCACCTGGCCGAGCTGACCGGCGAGCTCGATCGGCACCCCGACCCCCTCCACCGCCTCAAGGCCCTGGTCGCCGCCTGGGTGGAGCAGCGTGACGTCGCGGTCCGTTTCGGCTGCCCTACCGGCACCCTGGCCGCCGAACTGGACAAACGTGCCGAGGGAGGGCTCGATGAGGAGGCGGGCAAGGTCATCGGTCTCCTGCTGGGCTGGGTGGAGCGCCAGTTCCGGGAGCTGGGCCTGCCCGACCCCGACGGCCTGGCGCTCACCCTGGTCGCCGGCTACCAGGGCATGTCCCTGCTGGCCAGCGCCCTGCGCGACCCGGACGTCATGACCCGTGAAGGAGCCCGGCTCACCCGCTGGCTCGACTCCCTGTCGCAGGGCGGCGCCTCCTGAGGACGTTCAGCGGGACGGGGACACCAGGCCCGCGTCGTAGGCCGCGATGACCAGCTGTACCCGGTCGCGGGCGCCCAGCTTGGCGAGCAGGCTGGCCACGTGTGCTTTCGCGGTGCCGGGGCTGATGTGCAGCCGAGTGGCGATCTCGGCGTTGGACAGGCCGCGCCCGACCAGGGTCAGCACCTCGTGTTCCCGTCCGGTGACGCTCGTGAGCCGGCGCGGCTGAGGAGCGGGGGCGGGGCGGCGGGTGAAGTCCTCGATGAGGCGGCGGGTGACGCTGGGCGCGATCAGGGCGTCTCCGGCGGCGACAACGTGGACGGCGGACAGGATGTCCTCCAGCGCCATGTCCTTGACCAGGAATCCGCTCGCTCCGGCGCGCAGGGAGGCGTAGACGTTGTCGTCGTCGTCGAACGTGGTGAGCATGATCACGCGGGTGTTCGGGGACTCTGCGGTGATGGTCTGGGTGGCTTCGATGCCGTCCATGCCGGGCATGCGGATGTCCATCACCACGACGTCGGGGTGCAGCTGCCTGGTGAGCTGAACGGCCTGGGCGCCGGTCCCGGCTTCTCCGGCGACCTCGACGTCGGGGGCGGTGTCGATGACCATGCGCAGGCCGGCGCGGATCAGCGGCTGGTCGTCGGCGAGTACGACACGGATCGTCACGGGGCCTCCGTCCAGCCGGCCTGGGCCGGTGCCTCGGCGGTCGTGAGCGGCAGCCGGGCGGTGACGCGGAAGCCGCCGTCGGGCCGGGGGCCCGCGCCGAAGTCTCCGTTCAGCAGGTCGACCCGTTCGCGCATGCCGGTGATCCCGTGCCCGCTTCCCTCTCTGGCGATGGGGGCGCTGGAGGGGGTGGCGTCGCCGGGTCCGTCGTCGATGACGTCGATGCGCAATTCCTCGCTCCTGTAATCGAGTACGACCTGGCAGTGGCCGGTGTCCGCGTGGCGGAGCACGTTGGTCACCGACTCCTGGACGATGCGGAAGGCGGACCGGTCGACGGCGTCGGGCAGGGGGTGTGGTCGACCGCGTCGGCGCAGGTCCACGTGGAGGCCGGCCGTCGCGGCCGTTTCGACCAGCCGGTCGACGTCTGACAGCGTCGCGGGAGGGGCCGGGGCAGGCGGCGCGCCGGGGTGCCCGTGCTCGGTGTCGCGGAGCACGCCGAGCAGGTGCCGTAGGCCCTTCAAGGTCTGTCTGCTGGTGGCCTCGATCGTGGTCAGCGTCTCGCGCGCCTGCTCCGGGCGGCTGTCGATCACGCGAGCGCCCGCGCCGGCCTGGATGGCGATGACGCCGATGTTGTGCGCGACCATGTCGTGTAGTTCGCGGGCGATGCGCAGCCGCTCGTCGGTGACGGCCCGGGCCTCGGCGTGCGCGCGCAGCGCAAGGTCGTACTCGCGCCGCTGCCGGATGACCATTGCGGCCATCCAGGCGACCAGGACGCCCAGGGCGAGCAGGACCGACAGCGCGAGGAAGCCGGGTGCCCAGGAACGCAGGCCGAGGTGCAGCAGATCCACCTGCCGGCTCGTCTGCTGCACGATCAGCGTGGCGCCCGCCGCGGTCAGGCCCGTGCGGCGCGACCGGGTGGCGGTGATGAGGAAGACCAGGACGTCGGACGCGGGGAAGAGCGGCCAGATCCACTGCGCCGGCTGTCCCAGCGCGGTCACCGCGACGATTTCGGCCAATTGGATCGCGAGCACCAGGGCCGGCCGTTGCCGTGCCCAGGCGAGGGGGACGGCCATGGCGACGGTGAACGCCGCATGGGCCGCGCCCACCGGGAGCAGGCTTTCGCCCTTGCTCAGCGTCATGGCCCACAGCAGTGGCACCAGGGCCGCGACGCCGCACCAGGTGAGCAGGCTCTGCACGCCCCGAGGCAACCGTGACCAAAGCGGCGGTATGGGCGTTTTGTCGCGCACCTGGTCGATCGTAGTCAGCTGATCGTGGATGGAGCATCGGCCCGCGGGCGTATGCCCGCGGGCCAGTGAGAATCGGCCTGCGGCCAGATGTGGCGCACCTGTGCGCTGCGACACCGTGAACCACGTGATCGAAGTCAATGGACTGACCAAGCGCTACGGCGCGGTGACGGCGGTGCGGGACCTGACGTTCGCCGTTCGGCCGGGGCACGTCACCGGGTTTCTCGGCCCGAACGGCGCCGGCAAGAGCACCACTCTGCGCATGATTCTCGGCCTGAACCGCCCCACCGCGGGGGGCGCCACCATCGACGGCCGCTCCTTCGCCCGCCATCGGGCCGGGCTGCGTCATGTGGGCGCGCTGCTGGACGCCGGCGACGTCCACGGCGGTCGCACCGCCGCCGCCCACCTGCACGCGCTCGCCCGCGGCAACGGCCTGCCCCGCCGCCGGGTGGCCGACGTGCTGGAGGAGGTGGGGTTGGCCGGGGTGGCGCGCCGCCGCATCGGCGGGTTCTCCCTCGGCATGCGCCAGCGGCTCGGCATCGCCGCCGCCCTACTGGGCGACCCGCCCGTGCTGCTGTTCGACGAGCCGGTCAACGGCCTGGACCCCGAGGGCGTGCGCTGGATACGCGGCCTGTTCCGCCGCCTGGCCGCCGAAGGACGGACCGTGCTGGTCTCCAGCCACCTGATGAGCGAGATGGAGAACACCGCCGACCATCTGGTCGTCATCGGCCGTGGCGAGCTGATCGCCGCCGAGAGCCTGGCCGTGTTCGCCGCCCGTGGCACCGGCGCCTCGGTATCGGTACGCACGCCCGACTCTGCCGAGCTGGCGGCCGTCCTCGCTCTGGAGGGTGCGCACGTACGGCCGGACGGCGGCGACGTTCTGACCGTGACCGGGCTGGGCGCGGCCCGTATCGGCGAGCTGGCCCATCAGCGCCGGATCATGCTGCATGAGCTCGCCCCGCGCACCGCCTCCCTGGAGCAGGCTTTCATGGAGCTGACCGCGGACCGTGCCGACTATCGCGCCGATGTTCGGGTCGGTGACGCGCGATGACCACCGCCCGCTTCCGCGATCTGCTCGCCGCCGAATGGATCAAACTCTGGTCCCTGCGCTCGACCTCCTGGCTGGTCGGCCTGGGCTCCCTGGCCATCGTCGCGTTCGCCGCCCGAAGCAGCCTGGACGCCTACAACAGCTGGCCCGGCTTCACCGCGATGGAGAAGGCCAGGTCCACCCCCCTCAACGAGGCGTTCAGCGGCTTGGGCGCCTGCATGCTGATGATCGGCGCGGGCAGCCTGGGCGCCCTGACCATCGTCGGCGAGTACGCCACGGGCCTGATCCGGACCACCCTTGCCGCCGTCCCGGCCCGCCACCTCGTCGTGGCCGCCAAACTCACGGTCACCGGGGCCGTCACGCTGGCGACCGGGACGCTCATCTCGGCGGGCACGTTCGGCGTCAGCCAGGCGATCCTGTCGGGCCGCGGCGTCGCCGTCTCGCTCGGCGATCCAGGCGTGCTGCGTGTCCTGGCCGCCAACGCGCTGCTCGCGCCGGTGTCGGCGCTGGCCGGCATGGGCATCGGCGCGCTGGTGCGGCACACCGCCGCCGCCGTCGTCACCGTATGCGCCGCGCTGGTCATCGTGCCCACCTTCCTCAAGCCCACCGTCCACCAGTGGCAGAACGACCTGTTCGCCCTGGTCCCCTTCTACGTCTGGCGCAACTGCCTGGGCCTGCCCCAGCTCCGTGACGACCCCGCGCTGCCCACGGTGGCCGGGTCCTGGGCCGTCTTCGCGCTCTGGCCATTGGCCGCCGCCGTCGTGACCTTGATCGTCGTGCGTCGCCGCGACGTGTGACCGCCTGCCGAAAGGAATCCGATGAAGACCCCGTTGTCTCCGCGCCTGCTGGCCGTTCCGCTGACGGCCTGCCTCACCCTGACCGTCACGGCCTGCGCCACGGCGACCGCGTCGGCTGTCTCGGCCACGCGATCCGGCCCCGCCATCATGGGCGCCGCGTCCCCAGCCGCTCTCCGGCTGGAACTGCCCCGCCCCACCGGCCCCGATCCGGTCGGCCGCGACACGCTCTATTTGGTCGACAAAAGCCGCAAGGACCCCTGGGTCCCGGCCTCGGGCCCGCGCCGGCTCATGCTCTCGCTGTACTACCCCGCCCGTTCCGCCGCCGGCGACCCCGCCCCGTACATGGCCCCCGAGGAGGCCGCATCGCTGCTGCGGCGCAAGGCCCCCGGCGCCGACCTTCCCGCTGAGATCATCAGCGGCATCCGCACCCACGCCCGAACTGGCGCCCCGCCTGAGAACGGCCGTCACCCGCTGGTGGTGCTCTCGCCCGGCCTTGGTCTGCCCCGCGCCAGCCTCACCTTCCTCGCCGAGGACCTGGCCAGCCGCGGCTACGTTGTCGCGGCGGTCGACCACGCCTACGAATCCTCCGGCACCACCTTCCCCGGCGTCGGCCTGCTCACCTGCGCACCCCTGTGCGACCAGCCCAAGCCCCCCGAAGGCGGGCAGGCGGCCATCACCAAGAACCGGACCGAGGACATCTCCTTCGTCCTCGACCGGCTGACCGGCCGCCACCCCGCCTGGAAACACGCCAACCTGATCAACCCCAGGCGCATCGGCATGGCGGGCCACTCTCTCGGCGGCGATGCCGGTGCGGCCACCATCACCGTGGACGAGCGCGTACGAGCCGGGGTGAACCTGGACGGCACCTTCCACCCCGCCGTCACACTCGACCGCCCCTTCCTGCTGTTGGGCAGCCAGGCCGACCACATCCCCGGCAAGGACAGCACCTGGGACGAGAGCTGGCCCAGGATGAGCGGCTGGAAGCGCTGGCTCACCGTCGCCCATGCCGAGCACAGCAGCTTCAGTGACCTGGCCATCCCGATGAGCGAGGCCGGCCTGCCGGCTCCGGACACCATCGCCGCCGAACGCGGGCTTGCGCTCATCCGCGCCTACGTCGGCGCCTTCTTCGACCTGCATCTGAAAGGCAGGAAGCAACCACTGCTGGACGGCCCGTCACCGGCCAATCCCGAGGTCGCCTTCCACAACCCCTGACCCCGCAGGCGGCCCTCGCCGTCGGCGGTGTTGAGCGTGCCCCATGCCACCGCCAGGACCGAGCCGATCCGCCAGGGGTATCAGCGGCTGAGCCGCCGGTAGCGGCGTACGGACAGAGGGAAGAAGACCGCGATGAGCAGCGCGGGCCAGGCGACGGCCAGCGCGACGGCGTGTTCGGCGACCCAGGAGTCGCCCGTTCCCGGGTTGCCGAACAGGTGCCGGGCGGCGGTGGCCGTGACCGAGATCGGGTTCCACTCGGCGAGCGTGCCGAGCCAGCCCGGCATGGTGCCGGTCGGGACGAACGCGTTGGAGAGGAACCCGACCGGCCAGACGAGGAGCTGCACTGCCGCGAGCGACTCGGGTCCGCGTGCGAGGAGGCCGAGGTAGATGCCGATCCAGAGGAACGCGAGCCGGAGCAGCAGGAGCAGGGCGAGGGCGAGTGCGGCGTCGGCGGCGTCGCCACGCCATCGCCAGCCGACGGCGAGGCCGCATCCGATCATGATGGCGAGGCCGAGGGCGGAGTGCAGCATGTCGGCGGTGGCGCGGCCGGTGACGACGGCGGAGGGCGCCATGGGCATGGAGCGGAACAGGTCGGTGACGCCCCTGGCGGCGTCGGTGGCGATGGCGGCGAAGGTGGTCTCGATGCCGAAGAGCATGGTCATCGCGAACATGCCGGGCAGGAGGAACTCGCGGTAGTCGCCGCCGCCGGGGATCAGGATGCCGCCGCCGAGGAGGTAGCCGAACATCAGGACCATCAGGACGGGGAACAGGAGGGCGACGGCGGTCTCGCCGGGGCGGCGTGCCCAGTGGGTGAGGGTGCGGCGGGCGATGGTCCAGCCGTCGGCGGCGGCCCAGCGCAGTCGGGCGGCCGGGGTGCGGGGGACGGGCGGAAGGATGACGGTCATCAGGCGGCCACCTCCGTGCCGCGCGGGGTGGTGCCGGGGGCGGGGTCGGCGCGTCTGCCGGTGAGCTGGAGGAAGACCTCGTCCAGGGTGGGGCGGCGGACGGCGATGTCCTCGGCGGTGACGGCGGCGTCGTCCAGGGCGCGGACGACCTCGGTGAGGGCGGCGGCGCGTTCGCGTACCGGTGCGCTGGCGCGGCGGGTGTCCGGGTCGACCTCGGGGTCGGCGGTGGAGACGCGGGCGAGCGCGGCCGCGGCGGCGGGCAGGTCGCGGGGGTCGCGCACGGTCACGTCGAGGCGGTCGCCGCCGATCATGCCCTTGAGCTCGTCGGGGGTGCCGTCCGCGATGCGGCGGCCTGAGTCGATCACGGAGACGCGGGAGGCGAGCTGGTCGGCCTCCTCGAGGTACTGCGTGGTGAGTAGCACGGTGGTGCCGTCGGCGACGAGGGCGCGGACGGCGTCCCAGACCTCGGTGCGGGCGCGTGGGTCGAGCCCGGTGGTGGGCTCGTCGAGGAACAGCACGGGCGGCACGAGGATCATGCCGGCGGCGAGGTCGAGGCGGCGGCGCATGCCGCCGGAGTAATGGGCGGTGGGCCGGTCGGCCGCGTCGGTGAGGGAGAACCGCTCCAGCAGTTCGAGCGCGCGGGTGCGGGCGCGGCGGGCGCCGAGGTGGTGGAGCCGGCCGAACATCTCCAGGTTCTGCCGGCCGGTCAGGACCTCGTCCACCGCTGCGTGCTGGCCGACCAGGCCGATTCGGTGGCGTACCTCGGCGGGCCGGGTGGCGACGTCGAGGCCGGCGACCTCGGCGCGGCCGCCGTCGGCGCGCAGGAGCGTGGTGAGGATGCGTACGGCGGTGCTCTTGCCCGCGCCGTTGGGGCCGAGCAGGCCGTGGACGGTGCCCTCGGTGACGGCCAGGTCGAGGCCGGTGAGGGCCTCGGTGTCGCCGTACCGCTTGCGCAGTGCCTCGGCGACGACGGCGAAGGTCATGTGGCTTCTCCTCGGATCGGGTCTTTGTACGGCGTACCGTACACCATACGGTACGGGAGGAAGTAGACTTCGCGGACCATGACGACCGAGTACACCGGCCGGGGTGATCCGGCCCGCAGCCTGGCGCTTCTGTGGCGGACGGCGGAGCGGGCCAGCCGCAAGGGCAAGCCGGACCTGAGCGTGGACCGCATCGTGCGCGCGGCGATCGAGGTGGCCGACACCGAGGGGCTGGCCGCGCTGTCCATGCGCAAGGTCGCCGAACGGCTCGGCGTCGGCACGATGTCGCTTTACACGTACGTGCCGGGCAAGGCCGAGCTGATCGACGTCATGCTCGACACCGTGTACGGCGAGCTGCCCCTGCCCGCCCGCGAGGAGGAGGCGGCCGACGCGGCCGGGAAGCCGGACGGCGGCTGGCGGGCGCGGCTGGAGGCGATCGCCCGGGATCACAAGGCGCTCTACCACCGCCATCCGTGGATGTTGCAGGTGGGGAGCAGCCGGCCGCCGCTCGGCCCGAACGTGACGGCGGTCTACGACCACTCGCTGCGCGCGGTGGACGGCATCGGGCTGAGCGACACGGAGATGGACGCGGTGGTCACGCTCGTGACCGGGTTCGTCAACGGCGCGGTCCGGGGCGCGGTGGAGGCGGAGCAGGTCGAGCGGCTGACCGGCATGACCGACGAGCAGTGGTGGTGGGCGCACGCCCCGTTCCTGAGCAAGGTCATGGATCCCCGCCGCTATCCGGTCGCGGCGCGGGTGGGGGCGGCGGCGGGGGAGGCGCACAACGCGCCCTACAACCCCGAGCATGCCTTCGAGTTCGGCCTGGCGCGGGTACTGGACGGCGTCGAGGTGTTCGTCCGTTCCCGTGTCGGCTCCGCGTCACCGGAGGGCGGCGCCTGACGGGCTCTCGGCCCGGCGCCGCTACGGGCGGGCCGGGCCGCGTGCGGCGCGCGGGGCGAACGGCTGGGTGAGGGAGGCTCGGACGGCGGCGAAGCCGTAGGCGAGCATGTCGGTCTCGTAGTGCCGGATCGTCTCGGTCAGTGAGGCGCCGGCGGCGGCCGCGGTGACGGCCCGGCGCAGCAGCGCGGCGTCCCTGAGCCCGACGTTGGCGCCCTCGCCCCGGCCGGGTGACATGGTGTGGATCGCGTCTCCGAGCAGCGTCACGTTCGTGGTCTCCCAGTGGCGGACGGGCCGGGCTGAGCGCAGCCGCACCGGGAACGTGGCCGCGGCGTCGGCCTCCCGGACGATCCGGCGGGCCGCGGGGTGGAAGCCGTGGATCGCCTCCAGGGCCAGGCGGTGCAGGGTCGGGCCGTCGGCGCGGTGGAAGCCGTCGCCGCCGGGCGGCCGCCCCTCGTCGCCGGCGACGGTCCAGGCGAAGTAGCCGGGGATGTCGGTGAGCCGGGCGTCCGGCGCGTACGCGGCGGCAGCCTCGGAGGGGGTGCGCAGGGGGCGGCAGGTGGCGACGGACAGCGCGGCGCCGCCGGGGGCGGTGAGGCGGTTGAAGCTGTCGATCAGGATCTCGGGCACTTCGTGCAGCAGGCCCGGAGTGATGGGGGTTCGTCCGTAGACGAAGCCGCCGATCTCGTCGAGCTCGGCGCCGGGGACGAGGAGGCGGCGCACCGCCGAGCCGGTGCCGTCCGCCCCGACGAGCAGATCGGCGTGGGCGGTGGTCCCGTCGGCGAAGCGGGCGCGGACCCGGCCGTCCGGGGTGTGGCTGTAGCGGGTGAAGGTCGCGCCGAAGCGCACGTCGAGGCCGGTGAGGAGGATCTCCCGCAGGGTCAGCCGGTTGACCCCGAAGACGGTGTCGGCGGGCGGGGCGGGGATCGGCTTGGTGAACGCGGGCGTGAGCCGGTGGTCGAGGAATGCCATCCGGGTGGCGGGGCGGATGGCGGTGGTCACGCAGAGGTCGAAGAGCGGGGCGGGGAGGCACTCGCGCAGGGCGCGGCTGCCGTCCTCTTTCAGGGTGATGCGCCAGCCCTGGTCGCGGGCGTGAGGTGAGGGGTCGCGTTCGTAGACGGCGACGCTGACGCCGGATTTGGCCAGGCCCTGGGCGAGGCAGAGCCCGCCGAGCCCGCCACCGACGATCACAACGTGCATGTGCGGGTCCTTTCGTGGACGGTCACCGTAACATTTCACTGTCGCGACAGTAAATGGCGGAACAGCTATTGTTGCGGCATGGAGGATCGATCACCCGGCGGCGTTCCCGTCGAACTCGTGCTCGGCGGCGGCTCGCTGATCAACCAGGTGGGGCGCGACCTGCGCACGGCGGTGGAGGGGATGCTCGCCCCCTACGGGGTCACCTCCCAACAGGCGGCGCTCCTGATGCGGGCGGCACACGGGGAGACCAGCCCGAACCGGCTCGCGTCCCACCTGGGCACCGACACCGCCGGCATGACCCGGCTGCTCGACCGCCTCGAGGCCAAGGGGCTGGTCAGGCGGCAGCGGAACGCGGGCGACCGCCGCTCGATCGTCGTGGAGCTGACCGAGGAGGGCAGGACGCTCGTGCCGCGCCTGGCGCCCGTGTTCGGGCGGGCCAGCGTTCGGCTTCTCGCGGGGTTCTCAGAGGAGGAGGTGCGCGGGCTCGCCGGGATGCTGCGCCGGATGCTGGACAACCTGCACGCCGCCCCGAGCCCGGACGCGGTGGGTCAGGCGTCCGGGACGCCGAGGTAGGGGCGGGCGCTCTCCCAGGAACCGTCCACGATCACCATCTCGCGCGCGTCGTCCGCGCCGACGCCGATGTCCTTGAAGCCCCGGAGGTGGACGTCCGCGGTGGTCATCGCGGTGGTCATCGCAGTGGTCGTCAAGGTCGTCATCGTGGTTCTCCCGTCGCCGTCGGGCGCGACGACGACGGCGGGGTGAGCGGTCCGCCCATGACCGCGTACGGGTCGAGGCCGACGTCCTCGGCGGCCAGCCGCCGCGCGGCGGCGCGCTCCCGCGGTCCGGGTGGCGGGAGGGTGGCCAGGACGGCGGCGACGACGTGAGCGTAGGGAGAGTGCTCGGCGAGGAGGGCCTGGCGCAGGACCTGGATGCCGGCGTGGTGCTCGCGCAGCAGTCGGGTGGCCTCGCGGACGGCGCCGCGTCCGGACAGTTCGCACACGACGGCGAGGTGGTCGGGCAGTTCGTCGGCGGGTGGCCGGTAGCCGGCGGCGCGGTAGGCGTGGTTGAAGCGCAGCAGCGCCATCCCGCGTCGGCGGGTGTCGCCGTGGGTGTAGTAGGTGAGGTACGGGCAGCATCGGCGTTTGAGGTCGAAGACGGCCACGTAGTGGGCGGCCAGCTCGGGCAGCGGGGTGGCGTCCACGTGGACGAGGAACGCGGCGAGATGGCCCGCCGCCTCCCCGATCGCGCCTCGGCTCCCGTCCGCACGCGGCGCGTCGGCGAGTGCGGCCAGGCAGTCGCCGATCAGCGGCCGGGCGGCGGGCAGCCGTTCGTCGGGGTAGCTCAGGAGGATCGAGGCCGTCATGTGGACGGTGCGTACCGCGCCGTCCCCCGAGGCGGCGTGCCCGGCGGGTCCGATCATGAGTCCTTCTTCTTCCGTTTGGGGAACAGCCCTTCAGGCAGTTCCTTGCCGTCCCAGTTGAGGAGGTTGACCCGTTCGCGGCGTTCCTCCGGGCGGAGGAGGGCGTCGCTCCGCTGCCGCTGCCGTAGCGCGTGGAAGGTCTCGACCGCGATGGGAGGGGGCTCGCCGGACGCTTCCTCGAAGGGGCCGCTCATCCCGGGGCCGCCTTCGTAGTCGAGGCTGCAGCCGGTCGCGAGCTCCTCCATCCAGGGCCCCTGCTCGGGGTGCGCGGTCGGGATGACGTAGCGCTCGTCGTAGGCGGCGATCGCGAGCAGCCGGTGCATCGCCTCGATCCGCTCGCCGGTCATCCCCACAGCCGCGGCGACGGACTCGCGCGGCGGTCGGCCGAGGTTGATGTCCCGCATGTAGGAGCGCATCGCGGCCAGGCGGCGTAGCGCGGCCCGCACCGGCTCCGTTCACCCCGTGTGTGGAGCGTACGACCTTGTCATGGCTCCACCGGTCGCGGTAGAAGACGTCGCCCTGGCGCTTGCCCACCTGGTGGAGGCTGCGCAGGTCGGGGGAGACGGTCCCGGGGTGGAGGTAGCGGCCGAGCCGTACGAGGGCGTCGCTCACCGGCCCGTCGATCCCCGCCATGGCTCCACCCCCGTTCCCTTTGGTCACATCAGGGATGCTCCGTCACGGAGAGTGATAAACCGTACGGATTGGAGTGGCGGCGCGGTACTGATGTGACGGCGGGCCCGCTCTCTCGGGACTTTGGTCACTACAGGGAGATCGCCGGGTGGCGGTTGACTCGTCCCGCATCCATTGACGTGTCCGGGCCGCGCACAGGTCCGGCGCGCCGCCGAGCAGGAGGTTCTCCCCTTGACCATCGCCGAGCGGCCGGTTCACGGCCCGGTCCCGTCCGCTTCGGCCGCGTCCGAGGGCGGGCTGCCCGCGCTCATCCAGGGAGGCATGGGAGTAGGCGTGTCCGGGTGGCGGCTGGCGCGGGCCGTCGCCCGGACCGGTCAGCTCGGCGTGGTGTCCGGGGTGGCGCTCGACGTCACGCTGGCCCGGCGGCTCCAGGACGGCGACCCGGGAGGGCATCTGCGCGCGGCGCTGGCCGCGTTCCCCGTTCCCGCGCTCAGCGAGCGGATCCTGGCCAGGTACTACGTGCGCGGCGGGATCGGGCCCGGCGCGCCGTACCGGCCGGTGCCCCGGCTCGGCCTGCGCCCGAACCGGGCGCGCGACGAGCTGGCCGTGGTGGCCAACTTCGCCGAGGTGTTCCTGGCCCGGCGCGACGGCGGCCTGATCGGGATCAACTATCTGGAGAAGATCCAGATGGCGACGCCCGCGGCGGCGTACGGGGCGATGCTCGCGGGCGTCGACTACGTGCTGATGGGGGCGGGCATCCCGTCGCAGATCCCGCGGCTGCTCGATCGACTCGCCGCGCACCTGCCGGCCGAGGTCTCGGTCACGGTGGCGGGAGCCGAGTCGGGGGAGCGGCACGCGGTCGGCGTCGACCCGGTCGCGCTGCTCGGGCGGGCGTCGGAGCCGCTGAAGCGGCCGCGGCTGCTGGCGATCGTGTCTTCCGACGTGCTCGCCGGCTATCTCGCGCGTACGCCGGAGACCCGGCCGGACGGTTTCGTGGTGGAGACGCCGGTGGCGGGCGGGCACAGCGCGCCGCCGCGCGGGCGGATGCGGCTGGACGAGAGTGAGCAGCCGGTGTACGGCCCGCGCGATGAGGTGAACCTGGGAAAGGTGGCCGCGCTGGGCCTGCCGTTCTGGCTGGCCGGTGGGTACGCGAGCCGGGACGGGCTGGCGCGGGCGCGGGCCGCGGGCGCGGCGGGCGTCCAGGTGGGGACGGCGTTCGCGCTGTGCCGCGAGTCGGGGCTGGACGACAAGCAGCGGCGGCGGCTGCTGGAGCGGGCCCGGGCGGGCGGGCTGCGGGTGCGCAACGACCCGCGTGCCTCGCCGGCCGGGTTCCCGTTCAAGGTGGCCGGGCTGGAGGAGACGATGGCCGAGCCGGAGGTCTACGAGCGGCGGCCCCGGCTGTGCGATCTCGGCCACCTGCGCACTCCGTACGTGCGGCCCGAAGGCGGGGTGGGCTTCCGCTGCCCGGCCGAGCCGGTGGACGCGTACCTGCGTAAGGGAGGGCAGCCGGAGGAGGCGGACGGGCGTCGGTGCGTGTGCAACGGCCTGGTCGCCGCCATCGGTCTCGGGCAGCACCGGCCGGACGGCTACGCGGAGCCGGCCCTGCTCACGCTCGGCCAGGATCTGGACTTCCTCGGCGACCTGCCCGAAGGGTATGGGGCGGCCGACGTCGTCGCCCACCTGCTCGGTGACGCGCGGGAGGGGCGGCCCTAGGGAATCGCCCCCGCACGTGCCGTCGGGGGCGTGCGGGGGCGAGGCCGGGGACCTGCGATGGGGAGGCGGTCAGGCGATCCAGGGAGGCACGATCCGCTCGGCGTCCTTGGGGGCGATGTCGCACGCGTCGGCGGCCGTGACGCCGCCGGGGTTGTAGGCGCGACTTCCCGCCGGCGCGGTGACGATGGCGGCGAAGCCGTCGGAGGTGTCGGCGAAGATTTGCCGGGCCACGTCGGCGGGCAGCACGATCGTGTCGCCCGAGGCGGCGGTCGTCTTCTCGCCGCCGAGGTCGACCGCGCAGCCGCCGGACAGCAGGGTCCAGATCTGCTCGGTGTCGAACACGTGCAGGGGGCCGACGGAGCCGGCCGGCATGTCCACGCGCCACATGGCCTGGCCCGCGCCGCCCTGGGAGGGCGAGGCGAGCGTGGTCATGACGCCGTTGGGCGTGCTGGTCTTGCGGGCTTCATCGGCACGGATGACGGGCATGGCAGGCATCTCCTAAGATGGGCAACTACGTTGTCTAGATAGTGAACCTGGTTGTCTATCGTGTCAAACGACCCTCCCGGCTTCGAGCTGCCGCTGCGGCTCTTCCTGGGCTTTCGCACCCTCATCGACGCGCTGCACGCCGAGCTCGCCCGGCAGGGGCATCCCGACGTACGGCCGATGCACGGATTCGTCATGCAGGCGATCGGCGTGGACGGCACCACCGCCGTCGAGCTCGGCCGCACCCTCGGAGTCTCCAAGCAGGCCGCCGGCAAGACCGTCGAGACGCTGGAGCGCCTCGGCTACGTCGAGCGCGCCCGTGACCCGCGCGACTCGCGGCGCAAGATCGTACGGCTGACGCCGCACGGCCTGGACGCCCTGGCGAGGTCGGCGCGGATCTTCGACGAGCTGCGGGCGGGCTGGGCGGCGACGCTGGGGGAGGACCGGCTGCGCGCCCTGGAGGCCGACCTGCGGCGGGTCACGCCGCACGACGCCTTCCGCCTCGACATCCCCGGCTGGTTCGGCTGACCTCCCACGCCCGAGCGGGGAGGGGCAGGTTTCAGATGCTATTATCATCTGGATTATGAGGGCATTTCGATCATGGCGTACGAGGGGGCGGCGATGGCGCGGCTGACGCGGGCCCAACAGCAGGAGCGCACGCGGTCGGCGGTGCTGGCGGCGGCGCGGGAGGAGTTCGTCCAACGCGGCTACACCCCGGCCAAGGTCGACCGGATCGCCGAGCGGGCCGAGCTGACCCGGGGCGCGGTGTACTCGAACTTCCCGAGCAAGCGCGCGCTCTACCTGGCGGTGCTCGTCGCGATGGTCGAGGAGACGGCCACGGTGGAGCCCGCGCGGCCGCCGGTGTCCCTGGAGGACGCGCTGGGCGAGTTCGCCCGGACGTGGCTGGACCGGCTGCCCTTGGCCGACGAGGACGCGCCCGGCGGCCGGTTGCGGCTGCGCTCGCTCGCCGGGGTCGTGGACGACGACCGAGGCCGGGCCGTGCTCGCCCAGCTCGCCCGCCTGGAGGCGCTGCTGCTGGCCGTCGGGTTGGAGTCCCATGACCCGGTGGCCGGGCGGCGGGTCCGCCTGGCCGAACTGGTGCTGACCCTGCTCAGTGGGGCGGGCGCCCTGGCCGAGACGGCGCCCGGCTTCGGCGACCCCTTCGACCGGGTACGCGCCTGCCGGCATCTGGCCGGGCTCGACCTCGCCGACACGTGGGCACCGGCACACGCGCCCTATGTCGAACCCACGGAACCGCGCCACGAGTCCTGGACCCCGCCCGCCGGTCTGCCCGACCAGATCACCGGCGACCCGGTCGACCTCGCCGCCGACGGCCTGGTGACCGTGCTCGGCGCACGCCGCCTCGGCGCCGCGGAGGAAACCGTCCGCTCCGCCCGCCCCGGTGAGCAGGTCACGGTCGTCGCCGTCACGGACGACCTCGCCGAGACCGGCCGGCTCGTCCGGCTGCGCGTCCGTGACCTGCTCACCTGCCTGCGCGGCGTGTTCCCCGCCGACGCCTGGCCGTCCCTGCGGCTGGTCGTCGACGACGGCGCCCTCGTGGCGTCGGCCCTCGGCCTGGCCGGCGTCGACGACGAGACCGAGACGGCGGTGCGCGTCCAGGGCGGCGCGATCGTCGCACGGGCCGCCGGACGGGGTGCCGCCGTCTCGGCGGCCGGTGCCGCACCGGCCGACCCACTGGCCGACCCACTGGCCGACTTCCGGAAGGGGAGGGCCGGCGCATGACTCGGCCGATCGAGACCGGGATCGACCTGCTGATCCTCCACACCGTGCGCTGCTGCGGCTACTGCGGGGTGGCCCGCGTGGCGGCGGCCACGAGGCTGGACGAGCCCACGGTCGAGTCCGAACTGATCGACCTGGCGGTGGCCGGCCACGTCACCCGACTGTCCGGCGCGTGGGGCCTGACCGAGTCCGGCCGCGCCGAGGACGCCCGGCGGATCACCGATGAGCTGGAGACGGCCGGCGCACGCCCCGCCGTGACCGCGGCGTACGAGCGCTTCCTCGAACTCAACCCGGAACTGCTCGACCTGTGCACGGCCTGGCAGTTGCGAATCGTCGACGGCGTCCCCACGGTCAACAAGCACGACGACCCGTCCTACGACGCACGCGTCCTGGACCTTTTCGCCGACCTGGACCGGCGCCTCGCCCCCGTCTGCGGCGAACTGTCCGCGGTCCTGCCGCGGTTCGCCCGCTACCCGGCCCGCCTCACCGAAGCCCTCGACCGCGCCACCGCCGGCGCACGGGAGCTGGTGACCGACGACACCGCGTCGTACCACACGGTGTGGGCCGAGCTGCACGAGGACCTGCTCGCCACCCTGGGGATCCCCCGATGAGGTGGGTGCGCCCGGTCTCCGCACGGGTCGCGGAGACCCCCGACGTTCTCGGCGCCAAGGCCCACGGCCTCGTGCTGCTTCACCGGCTCGGACTGCCGGTGCCCGCCGGGTTCGTCGTCACGACGCCGGCCTGCCGCGAGTTCCTGCGTACCGGGAGCTTCCCGGCCGGGCTCGCCGAGGAACTGCGGGCTGCCACGGCCGACCTGGAGACCCGGACCGGCCGCCGGTTCGGGGGAGGCGACAGGCCCCTGGCGGTGTCGGTCCGCTCCGGGGCCGGCGTGTCGATGCCGGGCATGATGAGCACCGTCCTCAACCTGGGCCTGACGACCGAGGCGACCGCCGCGCTGGCGGCCGAGACCGGCGACCCCCGGTTCGCGACGGCCTCCCGGCGCCGGTTCTTGTCCAGCTTCGCCTCCGCGCTGACCGGAACCGACGTCGATATTCCGCCTGCGGACACGCCGCCCGCGAACACCGGCGCGGCCATCCCCGACACCGCCGCCGACCAGTTGACGCTGGCGGTGCGGACCGTCTTCTCCTCGTGGAACACGCCGCGCGCGCGGACCTACCGCCGACTCCACGGCATCGCGGACGACCTCGGCACGGCCGCGATCGTGCAGACGATGGTGTTCGGCAACCGCGACGGGCGCAGCGGCACCAGTGTCGCGTTCAGCCGCGACCCCAACACCGGCGAGAACGTCCCGTTCGGTGACGTTCTGTTCGAACGCCAGGGGGAGGACGTCGTCTCGGGCCGCGCCCCCACCCTGCCCCTGCGTGCGCTCGCCGACCGCGAACCCGCCGTGTGGGCCGGCCTGCTCGACGCCCTGCGCCGGATCGAGGACCACTACCGCGACGCGTGCTACGTGGAGTTCACCTTCCAGGCCGGCGAGCTGTGGTTCCTCCAGGTCCGCCCCGGCCGGTTCACCGGCGCGGCGACCGTGCGTGTGGCCACCGACCTCGCCGACGAGGGCGTGCTCACCCGCGGTGAGGCGCTGCTGCGGGTCTCGCCGCATCACCTGGAGAACGCGCGCACGCTCCGTATCGTGGCGGCGCCGGACGTCGACGTCCTCACCCGGGGCGTGGGCGCCTGCCCCGGTGTCGCGGCCGGCCGGATCGCGACCACGGCCGACGCCGCGGTGCGCATGGCCGCCGACGGCCCGGTCGTCCTGGTACGGCCGGAGACGTCCCCGCACGACATGCGCGGTCTGGCCGCCGCGACAGGCGTCCTGACCGCGCGCGGCGGCCCGGCCAGCCACGCCGCGGTCGTCGCCCGCACGATGGGCAAACCGGCGGTGGTCGGAGCCGTGGACCTCACCGTCGACGGCACCTCGATCAGGGTGGGTGGGCGCACCTTCGGTGAGGGCACGACCATCACCATCGACGGGACCAGCGGCGAGGTGGCGCTCGGCCGCCCCCGCGCCGCCACGGGAGCGGCCGGTGCCCACCTGCACCGGCTGCTCGCCTGGGCGGACGACGCCTCGGGCGACCGGTCAGCGCGCGGGGAGGCCCAGCGGCTGCGCGACGCCCACGCCGCGCTCCGTCGCGACTGACCGGCCGCGGATCACGTGCCTCAGGGCCGGACCCCGGGGCCGAACCCGGTCCAGCGCAGGTCCGGCGGCAGATGGCTCATGTCGTTGTACAGCAGCAGCGCCGGCGCCGCGCCGTCGTAGTACTCGATCGCCGTCATCGCCGCGTTCCCGCAGCTCATCGTCAGCCACCGCGACCGCGGCGCGTCCAGGGCGTGCCGCACCAGCCAGGCCACCTGGTAGGCGTGGGTGACCAGGACCTCGTGCGTCTCGCTCTCGGCGGGGCGCGCGAACCGGCCGGTCAGCGCGTCCGCGAGCCGCTCCCCCTCAGCTGCCTCGGCGGGGTCGTACCCGTCGAAGAACCCGGCCCACGCCGGCGGCGCCTGCGCCGGCACGTGCGGGACATGGTCGATCAGCTCGGCAGCCTCCCGTACGGGCACGCCGCGCAGGTGCTCGCCGATGATCCGCGCCGACCGCACGGCCCGGGGCAGCGGCGAATGCCACACGGCCTCGACCGGCAGGTGGGCCAGGCGCTCGGCGAGCAGCTCCGTCTGCCGCTGACCGATGTCGGTCAGCTCTCCGAACGTGTCCGCCGCGCCGTGCCGGACCACGTACAGGTGCCGGGTCGCCATCAGATCCCCTCCAAGACTCAAGATGTTGAAAGCATTCGGATGTTATCAACATCTCAATTGGATTCGGGGGCGTGTTGAGGAACCCGGCTGGACGGCCCCCCGGCTGGGCCCGCATCCCCCATCCGGGCAGGTCAGGGAAGGATCTCCAGCCGCACGTCCAGCCCGTCGTAGAGGAAGGGGGTCGTGGTGAGGATCCGCCATCCGCGCCGGGCGGCGTAGACGGCGGCGTGCGCGGCCACGAGGACCTCCGACAGCCCCTCCTCGCCGGATCCCGGCCGGTTGCGGTGCAGGTTGGCGCGGATCGCGGTCGTGATCGGGGCGGCGGCGGCCGCATCGTCGGGGGAGAGCGCGCCGACCACGGCCACCGACATGCGCAGGAAGCGCTCCAGCCGGGGAGCGGCGGGGCCGAGGGAGAGGACCTGGACGGCGAGCGGCGGGACGAGCAGGGTGACGCCGTACGCCGAGGACTGCCGCACGACCTCCCTGCCGTACATGCTTTTGCCCTCGATCAGGTGGACGAGGGCGTCGATGTCGAGCACGTGGCCGGTGACGTGCCCGGCCGGGGGGATCGCCTCGGTCACGCCGCGTCTGCCTCGGAGTCGCCGGTGAGGAGGCGGGCCGCGCGGGCGCGCTCCTCGTCGGTGATGCCGTCCTGCCAGCCGGCGCCCCACAGGTCGTCCATGATCGCGAGATCCTGCTCGACGCGGCGGCGCTGGCGCAGGGCGTCCGCGATGTACGCGGAGGCGTTGCCGGACGCCTGCGCTTCCGCGGCCAGATCGTCGGGCAGCGAGATCGTGATCTTCTTGGTCATACCCGGGAGCTTACCGAGTCATACCCTGCCGGTCCATCGATACGCGGGTTTCGGGACCAGGCGCGCCGACGTCAGCGGGCCTCGGCGGCTGGGGCGTGGACCTGCGCGGCCGCGTATGGACGCAGGGTCCTCGCGAGCGGGGCCCGTCTGACGATGGGGCGGGAGAGCCGCCGCTAGACTCCCCGGATGGTGGACGAGACGGCCGACGCAGCCGCCCCCTCACGGCTGATGAACACGCCGAGCTGGCTGATAACGCAGACCGCGACCCATGCCCATCGCATGGTCTCCGAGGGGCTCGCCACGGCGGAGGCGCGCACCTACCATTACCGGCTGCTCGCGGCCCTGGAGGAGTTCGGCCCGGCCAGCCAGGCGGTGCTCGGCCGCCGGTGCGGCGTCGACCGCAGCGACATGGTCTCGATGATCAACGAGCTGGCGGACCGGAGGCTGCTCGAACGCGCCCCCGATCCCAGCGACCGGCGCAGGAACATCATCACGATCACCGCGGCCGGGTTGCGGCAGCTCCGGCGGCTCGACGGCGTGCTGGCGGAGGTGCAGGACGTGCTGCTCGCCCCCCTTTCCGCCGAGGAGCGGGGTCAGCTCGCCGGGCTGCTCGCCCGGGTCGTGCGCCACCACCAGCGCGACCAGTGACCGCCGGCAAGCCGGGCGGCGGGGGCCGGCTCAGCGGGCGCGGTTGACGGCGGCCAGCACCGCCCGCACCGACGCGGTCAGGACGGAGGTGTCCCGCCCGGCTCCCCAGCGTGTGACGGCGCCGGTCCGGCACTCCACGTACGCGACGGCCGGGCTGTCCGGTCCCGTCCCCGTCGCGTGTTCGGCGTACTGGAGGATGTCGATCGCGACGCCGGCGGACGCGAGCGCGTCGGCGAGGGCGGACAGAGGGCCGTTGCCGGTGCCGCGCAGCTCGCTCTCGCGCCCATCGGCGACCAGCGTGCCGGTGAACTCGTGCCGGCCCGGTGCGGTCTCGGCCGTGGCCCAGGACGCGAGTGCCAGCCGGCCGTCCTCGCCTGGGGCGAGATAGGTGGTGTGGAAGATCTCCCACAGGTCCTTGGCGGTGACCTCGTGGCCGCCGTCGTCGGTCGCGCGCTGCACCACCGCGGAGAAGTCGATCTGCAGGCGGCGCGGCAGGTCCAGCCCGTGGTGGGTCTGCAGCAGGTACGCGATGCCGCCCTTGCCCGACTGGCTGTTGACCCGGATGACCGCCTGGTAGTCGCGGCCCACGTCGGCCGGGTCGATCGGCAGGTACGGCACCTCCCACGGGGCCCGCGCGGCGGGCACGCCCAGCTCGGCGGCGCGCCGTTCATGGTGGGCCAGGCCCTTCTTGATGGCGTCCTGGTGCGTCCCGGAGAAGGCGGTGTAGACCAGGTCGCCCGCGTACGGGTGCCGGTCGGGGACCGGGAGCCGGTTGCAGTGCTCGACGGTCCGCCTGATCTCGTCGATGTCGCCGAAGTCGAGCATCGGGTCCACCCCCTGGGAGTGGAGGTTGAGGGCGAGGGTGACCAGGTCGACGTTTCCGGTACGCTCGCCGTTGCCGAACAGGCAGCCCTCGACGCGCTGGGCCCCGGCGAGCAGGGCGAGCTCGGCACAGGCGACGCCGGTGCCTCGGTCGTTGTGCGGGTGGACCGAGAGGATCACCGACCCGCGCCGGTCCAGGTGGCGGTGCATGTACTCGATCTGGTCGGCGTAGACGTTCGGGGTGGCGATCTCGACGGTGGCGGGCAGGTTGTGGATCACCGGCCGGTCGGGGGAGGCGTCCCACAGGGCGGTCAGCCCGTTGCAGACCTCCAGAACGTAGTCCGGCTCGGTGAGGTTGAAGACCTCGGGGGAGAACTCGAACCGCACCGGCGGCCCGGGACGGGCGTCGGCGAGGTGCGCCATCCGCTCGGCGGCGCGGTGGATGAGGGCGCGCAGGTCGGCGCGGTCATGCCCGAGGACGATGTCGCGCCAGGTGGGGGCGGTCGCGGTGTACAGGTGGACGACCACGCGCGGCAGGCCCTCGATGGAGGCGAAGGTCTGCTCGATCAGGTCCGCGCGGGCGGCGGTGAAGACCACGATGGTCACGTCGGCGGGTACGGAGTCCGACTCGGCCAGGTGCCGGACGAAGTCGTAGTCCGTGCGGCTGGCCGACGGGTAGCCGACCTCGATCTCCTTGAAGCCCATGGCGAGCATCAGGTCGAACATCCTCCGCTTGCGCGCGGGGTCCATCGGCTCGGCCAGCGCCTGGTTGCCGTCGCGCAGGTCGACCGGCACCCACAGCGGGGCCCGGTCGAGGCGCCGGGACGGCCAGCGGCGGTCGTCTCCCAGCGCGACGTGGACGCGTTCGTGTGCCGGCCGGTAGCGGTGGTACGGCATCGCGCCGGCACGCTGCGGGTTCCAGGCAGGTGCGCCGGCGGGGACGGGGCCGTCCGGGGTGCGCAGCGTGGGGAACGCCCGGGCGGCGGCAGAGCCGCCGGCGGGGGAACTGGGAAGGGAACTGGTGGGGGAATCGGTCATCGCGTCTGGTCTCCTTGCCGGTGGCGGGGTCGGTACGACCGGCACGAGCGGGCGCCGCGGCGGGGTGCCGGTCGCGTCAGGCCCCGCCGCGGCAGCCGAGAAGGAGGCCACGCAGCGTCATGGCGAGTACACTAACCACACCACAGGTCCTCAGACAAGCTGAGAGGTGAACACGGATGGCGCTCGGGACGCTGCGCCCCAGCCCGCTGGTCGACCAGGCCACCCAGCACCTGCGCGAGCAGATCACCGGCGGGCACTGGCCGGTCGGCACCCGGCTCCCCGGGGAGAACGCCCTGGCCAAGACGCTGGGCGTCGGCCGGTCCACGGTCCGGGAGGCGCTGCGGGCGCTCGCCGGCGCCGGGCTCGTCCAGGCGCGCCAGGGGTCGGGCGTCTTCGTCATCGCGACCGAGCCCGCCGAGGACTGGCCCGCCCGGCTGCGCCGCTCCGCGATCGGCGACATCTACGAGGTGCGGATGATGGTCGAGGTGCAGGCCGCCCGCCTCGCCGCGGTCCGCCGCACCGACGCCGACGTCGCGGCGCTGGCCGCCGCGCTCGACGCGCGCCGGGCCGCCGCGAGCGGGGACGACGCGGCCTTCGTCGACGCCGACATCGCCGTGCACGCCGCTGTCGTCGCCGCGGCGGGCAACCCCGTGCTCGTGGACCTGTTCGCGGAGTTCGTCCCCGCGCTGCGGCAGGGGCTCATCGATCTGGTGCGGCTGCTCGGCCTGCGCGACGACGACCCCGACCACGGCGACGCGGCCCATGCCGCCCTGGTGGACGCCGTCACGCGCGGCGACGCCGACGCGGCCGGCGCGGTGCTGGAGGCCGAGCTGCGGCAGACCCTCGCGCACCTGCACCGCACCTGAGCCCGCCGTCCGAAGTCAGTGCCGCGAGCGGGTCACTTCAGGCGCAGGGTGGCGACGGCCGCGCGGTGGTCGCTGCCGGCGGCCTCCTCCACGCCCGCGCTGGTCGCGGTGAGCCCGCGGTAGAGGATGTGGTCGGGCCGGGTGATCGGGAACGACGACGGCCAGGTGAACCCGAAGCCGCCGCCCGCCTCCTGCTGGGCGTCGAGCAGCGGGGGCACCAGGTCAGAGCGCTTTCGGTCGGTGGTGGCGGTGTTGAGGTCGCCGAGGAGCAGCAGGTGCTCGCTCGGGTCGCGGTCGATGAGGCGGCGGGCGTGGTCGAGGGTGTCGTCGCGCTTGGCCGTCGCCCCGGGGCGCGCCGAGGCCAGGTGCACGACGTAGACGGTCAGTTTGCCCTTCGGCGTCTTGACCACGGCGCGCAGCGCGCGGGTCCACGCCAGGCCGATGTCCACCCGGCGCTGCTCCACGATCGGGTGCCGGCTCCACAGCCCGATGGTGCTGACCTGCGCCTTGTACGGGAAGATCTGGTCGAGCTCCTTGGCCGCCGGCCCGCCCGGGGTCAGCTCCTGCGCCGCGAACAGGTCGCGGTCCTTGGCCACCGCGCGTACGGCCCGCCCCGAGTTGTTGTTGACCACGCCGACGTTGAGTGTGGCGACGGACAGGTCGCTCGGGCCGCCGGGCGCGGTGCGCAGCAGGTCGGGGCCGAACATGACGGCCCACACCAGCCCCGGGAGCAGCAGCACGGCCAGGGCCGCCTTCCCGGAACGGCTGACGAGCGCGCCGACGAGCAGGATGGGGACGCCGAGGCCCAGCCAGGGAAGGAGGCTCTCCAGCACGGGCGTGAACCCGTTCAGATCCGGCAGGAGCCCGTGCCCCCCGAGAAGCAGGGCAAGCGCCCCCGCCGTCACGATGATCACCCGCCGCAGCACGCCACTCCTGTTCCGCCTCGCCCGAAGGCTCGGCTGCCCCGAGATGGGCCAGGCTAGTCGCCTTCGGCTGTACGCGCGGACACCCTCGCGGTCCGGCCGCCGCAGGTCGCCGGGGGAAAGCACCCTCTACCGGGGCGATCCCCGGGAATCACCCGGGTTCCTCGCGGCGCCGGGCCGTCAGGCGTGATGTGGGGGTGTCGGCCATGGCGGCCGTCCGGGAGGGGGACGGCGGGCGGGCTTCGGAGGCTTCCTTTCACGAGAAGATGGACGGTGAACGACAGGGAGGCGCTCGCCCCGAGACCGGCAGGGGCGCCCGCGCCGTCCCCGTCGAACGCCGGACGGGAGGAGTAAGGGGTGCGCGCTGCCCGGGTCCTGTCCCTGCTGCTGTTGCTGCAGACGCGGCGCGCGATGACGGCCGCCGAGCTGGCGGCGGAGCTGGAGGTGTCCGAACGCACCGTGCAGCGTGACGTCGCCGCGCTGACCGAGGCGGGCGTGCCCGTGTACGCCGAGCGGGGGCGGGGCGGGGGATACCGCCTGGTGGACGGCTACCGGACCCGGCTGACCGGGCTGGAGCGGTCCGAGGCGGAGGTGCTGCTCCTGGCCGGGCTGCCCGGCCCGCTGCACGAGATGGGGCTGGCCGGGCGGGCGCTCGCCGCCCGGCTGAAGGTGGCCGCCGCGCTCGGCGACGCCCCCGGCACCGTCGTCCAGCGGTTCCACCTGGACGCGCCCGCGTGGTTCAAGACCGCGCGCCCGCCCGCACTTCTCGGCGCCGTCGCGCGCGCGGTGTGGGAGGACCGCGTCCTGCGGGCGCGGCACGCGCGCGGCGGCGCCGTCCGCGAGCACACGGTGGAACCGTACGGGCTCGTCCTGAAGGCCGGGCACTGGTACCTCGTCGCCCGCGCGGACGACGGGCGGTTCCGCACCTACCGGGTGGACCGCTTCGAGGCCGCGGAGGCGGGCGAGGAGCGCTTCGCCCGCGACGCGGACTTCGACCTCGCCGCCTTCTGGGAGGAGAAGTCCGCCGAGTTCGCCCGCTCGCTGCTGCGCGAGCACGTCACCGTACGGCTCAGCCGGCTGGGCGTGGCGCTCCTGCCCCGGGTGCTGGAACCCGTCGCGGCGGCGCAGGCGCTCGCCGCGGCGGGTGAGCCGGACGATCGGGGCCTGGTCACGGTCCGGCTGCCGGTGGAGTCGCAGGAGGTCGCCTACGACCAGATCCTGCGGCTCGGGCCGGACGCCGAGGTGCTCGACCCGCCCGAACTGCGCGAGCGGATCGCCCAGGCGGCCCGCCGCACCGTCGACCTCTACCGGCCGTGACCACGGTGAGCGGGCCGAGGGCCCCGGGTCAGCGGTAGCCGGTCGCGTCGGCGGGCTTGCCGGCGTCCTGGACCTCCGTGATGTACCGCCAGGCGTCCGGGCGGCTGCCGTCGAGGTCGGTGAAGCCGTACACCTGGGCCAGCCCGCCGCTGGAGAGGGACTGCCCGTTCCAGCGCGCGACGTCCGGATCGGCGGCCAGCGCCGCGACCGCGCGTCCCACGTACCGCGGCGTCTCGGAGATGCCGAAGTGCGGCTCCCGTTCGAGCGCGTCCTGCCAGTTCTCCTCGGTGACGCCGAAGTGATCGAGCATGATCTCCGAACGCATCCACCCGGGGGTGAGCGTCACGGCGGTCGCGCCGCGCGGGCCCAGCTCGTGGCCGAGCGCGAACCCCATGCGCAGCACGGCGGTCTTGGCGATGTCGTAGAAGAACGAGTTCCGGTAGGTGTTCCGGTTGTATTCGGCGGTGCCGTCGGTCATCTCCACCACCAGGCCGCCGGGCCGGCGCAGCAGCAGCGGCAGCGCGTGGTGGCTGGTGATCGCGTGGGTGTCGAGGGCGAGCCGGAGCAGCCGCAGCCCCTTGTCGAGGTCGTGTTCCCACACCGGGGTGCCCCACTCGAACAGCAGCTCACCGCCCCAGATGTCGTTGACCAGGACGTCCAGCCGTCCCTGCTCGGCGTCGATCCGCTCCACCAGCGCCCGGACCTCGTCCGGGACCAGATGGTCGACGCGTGCGGCGACGCCCCGGCCGCCGGCGGCGGTGACCAGGTCGGCGGTGTCCTCGATGGTCTCGGGGCGGTCGTACTCCGAGCGCCGCTCCCTGGTGGTGCGGCCGGTCACGTAGACGGTGGCCCCGGCCGCCCCGAGCTCGACCGCGATCCCCCGTCCCGCGCCCCGCGTCGCCCCCGCGACCAGGGCGACCTTGCCGGCCAGTGGTCCTGACATGGGTGTCCATCCTTTCGTCCGTGCTTCATTCCGCGCTTCATTCCGCGCTTCATTCCGCGCTGTCTTCTGTGTCCGGTCACGCATGATGTCGCGGATACCCGACACCCTCTGTCGCCTTTTCGTGGGCTTTTCTCGATGAGATCAGGAGGCGTCCTATCCCCGGGAAATCCGGTTGCCGGACGTGGGGCGCGGCTGGTGGGGTGTGCGGATGAATCAAGACATGGTGCTGGCGCTGTTCGACCGCCAGATGAGACAGGACGCCCGGCCCGACAACGCCGGAGCGCTGATCGAGCGGGCCGACGGGGTGGTCCGGCAGGTCGGCTCCGGCGACGACTGGAACGGCGTGCTCTGGTCGGACCTGGACGAGGCCGGCGCCGACGCCGCGATCGCCGCCCAGGTGCGCCGCTTCACCGCCGCCGGGCGCGAGTTCGAGTGGAAGCTGTACGCGCACGACCGGCCGGCCGACCTTCCCGCGCGGCTGCGCGCGGCCGGGTTCGCGCCCGAGCCGGAGGAGACCGTGATGGTGGCCGAGGTCACCGACGTGTCGACCGCCGTCGATCTCCCGGACGGCATCCGCCTGCAGCCGGTCACCGACGCCGCCTCGGCGAAGCCGATGGCCGAGGTCCACCGGTCTGCCTTCGGCGTGGACCGGCCCGAGATCGTGGCCGGCTTCCTCGCCCGGCTCGCCGAGGCGCCCGAGACGGCCGCCGCCGTCGTCGCCATGGCCGGAGACGTGCCGGTCAGCGCGGCGCGCATGGAGATCTACCCCGGCACGGACTTCGTGGGGCTCTGGGGCGGCGGCACCGTGCCGGAGTGGCGCGGCCGCGGCATCTACCGGGCCCTGGTCGCCTTCCGCGCCCGGCTCGCGGCCGAGCGCGGCTGCCGTTTCCTCCAGGTGGACGCGTCCGACCAGAGCCGGCCGATCCTGCTGCGGCTCGGCTTCGTGCCGCTGACCACCACCACGCCGTACGTGTACCGGCCCCGGTAGGTCAGCGGGCCGGCGCGATGTTGTGGTTGAACCGGAACATGTTGTCCGGATCGTGGCCGGCTTTCAGCCGGGTGAGGCGGAGCCAGGCGTCGGCGTCGTAGGCGGCGCGCACCTGCTCCGCGGTGGCCGGGCCGTAGTGGAAGTTCAGGAACGTGCCCGATCCGCCGAGCGCACCGACCAGGCGCCGGTGCGTCTCCTCGACGGCCGCCGGATCGTGGCCGTCGAGGACGGAGAGCACATACAGCGCGTATTCGGCGTCCCGGTGCCCGACGACGGCGGGGGACGGCTTGGCCAGCGCGCCACCCAGGTGGCGTACCTGCAGCACACACGGGACGGCTGCGCCCGGCCCGGCCAGGTCGAACGCGGTGGCCGCGTCCAGGCGGCCGAGCATGGCGGTCTCGCTTCTGTAGGCGTGTGCGAACGGCGGGTCGTTGCTGATCGACCCCGACTCGGTGTACGGCAGCTCGCGCAGCGTGTCCATGAGCACCGGGCCGGCCGTCCGCAACGGCGCGACGAGCCGCTCTCCGACAGACGGGTCGCCGGTGTAGGCGATCCGGACGTGGGCGATGTGCCGCCCGCGCAGCGGGGCGGGGACCACGGGCAGGTCGGGCATGGGGGCCAAAGCGATGGCCGAGGTCAGCTCCTCCGGCACGGTGGCGGTCCAGTCGCGCCACGCCTCCAGGACGTCGGCCGTGGCCGGGAAGTACAGGCCGCCGCCGTACAGGCGGGTGACGGGAACGAGCCCGATCTCCATGCCGGTCACCACGCCGAAGTTGCCGCCACCGCCCAGCAGCGCGGGGAACAGCTCGTCGTCGGGCGTGAGCCGGATCCGCCGGGCGCCGGCGGTGACCAGCTCGATCGCCCGCACGTGGTCGGCGGCGTAGCCGTACCGGCGGGCCAGCAGACCCAGACCGCCGCCGAGGGTGTAGCCGACCGCGCCGACGTGCGGCGAGCTGCCCGACAGCGGGGCGAGCCCGTGGCGGGCCGCCGCGTCGATCACCTGCCCCCAGCGCGCGCCCGCCTCCAGCCAGGCGGTCCGCGCCGCGGGATCCACCCGGACGCCGGTCATGGCGCGGGTACTGATCAGCACGCCCTCCTCGGCCGGAACGGCGACGCCGTGCCCGGTGGCCTGCACGGCGACCGGCAGGTTCGCGGCGGCGGCGTGCGCCACCGCGGCCCGCACGTCCTCCGGACCGGCCGCCCGCACGATCACCTGGGGCCGGTGCCGCCCGGCCAGTTGGAAACCGGTCCGCTCCTCGTCGTAACCGGCGTCACCGGGGCGGAGCACCGGGCCGTTCACGTGGATCATCTCGCCGTCCTCTCGTCGATCGATCAAGGTGCGCCGACGCTAGGGCCCCTTCAGGACAGGATCTGTCCGCAAGGTGTGGCAGATTCAAGAAATGAGCACCGACCTGCCCGCCCGGCTGCTGCGCCTGCTGTCCCTGCTACAGAGCAGGCGCGAATGGCCGGGCCCGGAGCTGGCCGAACGGCTCGGGGTCAGCGACAGGACCGTCCGGCGCGATGTGGGGCGGCTGCGCGAGCTGGGCTACCAGGTGGAGAGCACGACCGGGACGGCGGGTGGCTACCGGCTGGTCTCCGGCCGCGACCTGCCGCTGCTGCTGGACGACGACGAGGCGGTGGCGATCGCCGCCGGGCTGCTCACCGCCGCGGACGGCACGGTGACCGGCATCGCCGAGTCGGCGGTGCGGGCGCTGGCCAAGCTGCGGCAGGTCCTTCCCGTACGGCTCAGCGGCCGGGTCGCGGCCCTGGCCGAGGCCATCAGCCCCGTGGCCCGGGCCGGACTGCCGCGGGTGGATCCGATGGCGCTCGCGGCCATCGCCTCCGCCTGCCGCGACCGCGAGCTGCTGGCTTTCGAGCACCGCAGCCGGGAGGGGGTCGTCAGCCGGCGCCGGGTCGAGCCGTACAGCCTGCTCAGCACGCACGGCCTGTGGTACCTGCTGGCCTACGACCCGGACCGGGAGGACTGGCGGACCTTCCGGGTGGACCGGATCGGCGACCCCCGCTCCACGGGATGGCGGTTCACGCCGCGTGAGTTCGTCCCCGACGCGCGGGCGTACCTCTCCCAGGCGGTGGCGCGAACGCCGTACCGCTACCGGGCGCGGGCCACGGTACGGGCGTCCGCGGAGGAGGTGCGCGTCCGGGCGCCGTCGGTTCTGCCCGGCAGGATCGAGGCCGTGGACGAGCACACGTGCGTCGTCCACCTCGGCGCGGACTCACCGGAGCGGATCGCGCTCGACCTGGTCGCGCTCGACGCCGACTTCACCCTCGGCGGGCCCCCCGAGCCGCCCTCGGAGCTGCTTCGCCATCTGCGGGAGGTGGGCGAGCGGCTGCTGCGGGCCGGCGGGGAGATCAGGACGGCGGACTAACTGGGGAACGGCCCGCCACCGTCGGACAGGGTGAGCCCGAGCTGGGTGAATATCTGCAACTGGTCGTAGTAGAGGCGCTCGGAGGCGATGAGGTCGTCCTCGATGGTGAAGACCCAGCAGGAGCGGATGCTGACCCGCCGGCCCGTCGCCTGGAGCACGTAGCCGTTGAGGCCCAGGTAGGGGCCGCTGTGGGTGGCAGCGCCGAGCGCCTCGATCACGATGAGATCGCCGCACACCGCCTTTCCCATGACGGCCATCTTCACGCCGGGGAACCCCTGCCACATATGGGCGTGATAGGAGGCGATCTGCTCCCGGCCCTCGGCGACGATCTCGGGGGTCACCGCCACCGCCTGCGGGGTGTAACAACGCATCACCGCGTCCAGGTCATGGGCGTTGATCGCCTCGAAGAGGCGGTCCGTGGCGTCCGGTCTGGCGGCGGTCTCCTGCTCACCCACAACACCGACGCTAGCGAGCCGGCGGTAAAACCCGGTCCAAGACCGGCCGATGTTTGGCGTGCCGGGCTGGACGGCCGCCCGACGACGGCTACCGGCCCGCCGCGAGTACCGAGCGCAGGGTCGCTTCGAGCACGCGGGCCGCGTCGGCGCGGTCGAGCCGCCCCGCCTCCACCTCCTCGGCCGCGCTGTGCAGCGTGGCGTAGAAGTGCGTGACCAGCCAGCTCAGCGGCAGGTCCGTACGGAAGACCCCCTCGTCCCGGCCGCGGCGGATGAGCCGCTCGACGTGGGCGAGCGCGCCGTCATGGTGGTGGCGGATGCGTTCGGCGGGCAGGACGCGGTCGGCGGCGGTCCGCAGCCGGCGGCTCCCGTCGAGGATCTCCCACGCTGAGGCGATGAGCCGGCTCATCGCCTCCTGCGCGGGCAGCTCCTCGTACGCCGGGTCGTCGAGGGCGGCCTCCGCGAGGGCGACCGCGCGCTCGAGCACCGCTTCCACGAGCGCCTCCCGGGTGGGGAAGTGCCCGTAAAGGGTGACCCGTCCCACCCCGGCGGCCTTGGCGATGTCGGCGGTGCTCGCGTCGGGATCCTTGGCGAGCAGGTCGAGCGCCGCCGTGACGATCGCCGCGATGTTGCGCTCGGCGTCGGCGCGCCGGGCGGGCCGGGGCTGCCGGGGAGGCGTCATGGACGTGATCTCCTGCTCGCTTCGGAGCCGCGGGCACGGCGGCATGCCCGCGGCCGGGTACGGTGCGTCGCCCGCCGGGGGGCCGGCGACGGCGCCGGGCGCGTCCGCGAGGTCCGCGGAGCCGCGTGCCGGACGCAACGAGCCTAGTGCCCCTCCCGTCAGTGGACGCGGGGGCCGTCGAACGCGGGCAGGCGGCCCGGCGGCAGCAGGGCCAGGGCGACCAGCGCGGCGACCGCGCCGATGACTGCCCAGGACGTGAACGCGGTGCTGAACCCGGTGAGCACAGGGCCGATCAGGCTGGGCGCGGCGAGGCTGGACACCACGGCGACGCCGACCGCGCCGCCGAGCTCGTGGAAGGTGTTGACGACGCCGGAGGCGAGCCCCGACTCCTCGGGGGCGGCCAGCGCGAGCGCGGTGGTGGTCCCCGAGACGAAGACCGCTCCGAGCCCGATCGAGGCGACGGTCAGTCCCGTCACCATGACGGCCGGGGTGACGGCGAGCAGGGCGACCAGGCCGGTGCCGGCGGCGGCCAGGGTCAGGCCGATCGCCGCGGGGATCCGCCCGCCCAGGCGGTCCACCAGATGGCTGCCCAGGTGGGCGCCGAGGCCTGTGCCGACGGCCACCGGCAGGAACAGCAGGCCGGTCACCAGCGCGCTGTACCCCTGGTGGCGCTGCAGGTAGAAGGAGCCGAGGAAGAAGAGCCCGATCAGCATCCCGGTGGCGACGAGCATCAGGAACGCCCCGGACAGGACCGGCCGCTGGGCGAGCAGCCGCACCCGCATGAGCGGGGTGCGCACCGCCCGCTCCACGACGCCGAACACCGCGTACAGGACGGCCGCGGCCGCCACGGCCGCGAGCGTGACCGTGTCGCCCCAGCCTGCGTCGCCGGCGGTGACCAGGCCGTAGATCAGGGACGCGGTGGCGGCGGTGACGAGCAGCGCTCCGGGCAGGTCGACGCGCCGCGGGCCGGGACGCGCGGCGCCGCCCCGGACGACGAGGGGCAGCGCGACGAGCACGGCCACGCCGACCGGGACGTTGATGAAGAAGATCCAGCGCCAGCCGGGCCCCGCGGTCAGCGCTCCGCCGAGGAGCACGCCGACGGCCGAACCCGCCCCGCCGAGGGCTGCCCATACGCCGAGCGCCTTGGTGCGTTCGGCGCCGTGGAAGGTGGTGGTGAGGGTGGCCAGCGCGGCCGGGGACAGCAGCGCGGCGCCGAGGCCCTGGCCGACGCGTCCGCCGACGAGCGCGGCGGCGTCGTTCGCGAGGCCGGACGCCAGCGAGGCGAGGACGAAGATCCCGAGACCGGCGAGCATCAGGCGGCGGGCGCCGAACACGTCGGCCAGCCGGCCGCCGAGCAGCATCAACCCGCCGAAGAACAGCGTGTACGCGGTGACGACCCAGGTGAGGGTGGCCCGCCCCAGGCCGAGGTCGGCGCCGATGTCGGGCAGGGCGACGTTCACCACGGTGACATCGAGGATGAGCATGAGCTGGGCGACGCCGAGCAGCGCCAGCACCCGCCAGCGGCGGGGGTCGGGCGGCTCGGGACGGCCGACGGGAGAAACCGGGGAGGCGGGGGAGGCGGAAGAGCTGTGCGCCATGGCATCCTCATTAACTCGAACACTGATGTACGAGTTAATACCATAGGCGGGCAGGGTATGTGCAAGGCCGCGACGGCCCAGGGGAGATGTGGGCGCCCGGGCCGGCTGTATGCGGGCCCGGGCTGCCCGTGGCGCGTACGGTGCGGACGGCTACGAACGGCTACCAGGCGGCTATGGGCAGGCCTGGCCGGACGCCCCCGCGGCCATGTCGAAGAAGCGCCGCTCCAGGTGGGTGGCGCGGCGGAAGACGTCGAGGACCCGCCGCTGCTCCGCCTCCGGCAGGCCGGGGCCCAGGCGGTCCAGCTCGCCCCGGAGGAACCCCACCCAGGCGCGGAACTCCGGGCCCTCGTGCAGCTCGATCCACTCGCGGTGGACGAAGTTCTCCGGAAGCGGGCCGGTGGCCCGGCTCGCCCAGCCGAGATAGGTCCACTCTGCGACGCAGAGCACCGCGATGATCAGCGGATAGTCCGCGCTGGAGCGCGCCTCGTCCATGAGGGCGCGGAAGTCCGCAGTCACCGGCTCCGGCGTCGGCGCGGCGAAGTTCACGCCGAGCGCGGCCAGCGCGCGATGGAAGTAGCCGCGCTCGGTGTCGGCCACGGTCAGGCCGAGGAACCGGCCGATGGACACCCGGGCCTCGAACGAGTCGGCGCTCGCCACGGCGGCGCCGAGCAACGCGGTGAAGGCGTCCACGAACTGGAAGTCCTGCGCGAGGTAGTGCCGCATGTCGGCCTCGCCGCGCGTGATCGCCGCGGCGAACGGATGGGTCACCACGTCGGTCCAGTCCGGCTCACTGGAGGAGCGCAGCCATTCGCTGAAGGCGGGCGCGCCCGCCGTCACGCGCCATCGGTCGAAGGAAGTCACATCGTCACTCATGGGTTCCAGCCTGCCGCGACGGCCCTCTGCGGGACGCGGAGGGGGTCGGTTGCATCCGAAATCTGCGCCTTGTGAGGTACATCACAGATAAACCTGGAATAAGACCTATGTGCGTCGTGTTGGAGCGGCTCGTGAGGTTCTCGGTGGTCGTCGTGTTGCTCGTCGAGCGGTTGCACGTCGATCTGTGCCGCGTCAACGGCGATCTCTGTCGCTGACCCCGCGCTCGACTATTCCACTTTCTCCACCTTTCCCCCACCTCACCCGCGCGCCGTCTGAGTTTCGGCGCGCCCTCTTCCCGGAGTCTCGTTCGTGAAGAAGTTCTCGTTCTCCCTGCAGTTGTTGCTGGGCCTCCTCGTCGGCGTCGTCCTCGGGCTCGTCGCCCGCTCCGCAGAGGTCGGCTGGCTGACCGACACCCTGACCCAGGTCGGCAAGATCTTCGTCCAGCTCCTCAAGCTCGCCGTGCCGCCGCTGGTGTTCACCGCGGTCGTCGTCAGCGTCGCCAACCTCCGCAACGTCAACGGAGCCGCCAGGCTCGCCGGCAAGACCCTGCTCTGGTTCATGATCACTTCGCTGATCGCCGTGGCGGCCGGCATCGGCCTCGGTCTGGCGATCAACCCCGGCCAGGGCGTGACCATCGCGACCGAGGGCGCCAAGGCCGTCGACCTCGAAGGTGCCGGCACCTGGCTCGACTTCCTGACCGGAATCGTCCCGACCAACATCGTCACCGCGTTCACCGAGCTCAAGGTCCTGCAGATCGTCTTCATCGGCGTGGTTCTCGGCGCGGCGGCCATGGCGGTCGGCGAGAAGGCCGAGCCGTTCCTGAACCTCAGCCGGTCGGTCCTGGAACTGGTGCAGAAGGCCTTGTGGTGGGTCATCCGCCTGGCCCCGATCGGCACCGCCGGTCTGATCGGGAAGTCCGTCGCCACCTACGGCTGGGACCTGCTGGCCCCGCTGGCGAAGTTCAGCGCCGGAGTCTACGCCGGCTGCTTCATCGTGCTGCTGGTGATCTACCCGGTGCTGCTCGCCTTCGTGGGCAAGGTCAGCCCGCTCACCTTCTACCGCAACGCCTGGCCCGCGATCGAGCTGGGCTTCGTCTCCCGTTCGTCCGTCGGCACCATGCCGCTCACCCAGCGCGTCACCACCGAGCGGCTCGGCGTGGACCGCGACTACGCCTCCTTCGCGGTGCCGTTCGGCGCCACCACCAAGATGGACGGCTGCGCGGCGATCTACCCCGCGCTCGCCGCGATCTTCGTGGCGCAGGTGTTCGGCGTCCAGCTCGGCATCGGCGACTACCTGCTGATCGCGTTCGTCTCCGTGGTCGGCTCCGCCGCGACCGCCGGTCTGACCGGCGCCATCGTGATGCTGACCCTCACCCTGAGCACGCTCGGCCTTCCCCTGGAAGGTGTGGGCCTGCTGCTCGCCATCGACCCGATCCTCGACATGATCCGCACCGCCACCAACGTCGCGGGCCAGATGGTCGTCCCCGTCCTGGTCGGCCGCTCGGAGAACCGCCTCGACGAGGCCGTCTTCACGGCCCCGCCGCAGCCCCTCGACGACGCGCCCGCCCGTAAGACGGGCGGATCGGCCGAGCCTGCCCTGGCCTGAGCACCACGCGGGGGCGGCTCCTTCCCGGCCGGTGAATCCGGTCACGGGACGGGGTCGCCCCCGTCGTCTTTCCCCCTGCGGCCTGGCTCGGTCTCCAGCCCACCCCAACCGGTCCGGCTCGGTTTCCAATCCATCCCCTCCGGACTGACTCGGTCTCCAGTCCCACCCCCATTCGGCCGCCGAGTCGGCGGCCAAGGGCCTTCTCGTCGGCACGCCGGTGGCGGTGACGGACCGCGCCCGCAGACGTGATCCGACAGTCATTGGCACGCGGGCCCGAGCGGCCCGATTCCCCTGACCTGCGACTTCTCTCTATACATAGTGTGTATAGAGAGCGTGTATAGTCGCGGTCATGTCACTTTCCCACACGTTGCTGGCGCTACTGGAGCGCGGCCCCCGGCACGGATACGACCTCAAGCAGGAGTTCGACGCGCAGTTCGGCCAGGACCGCCCGCTGCACTACGGGCAGGTGTACGCCACGCTCGCGCGCCTGCTGAAGAACGGTCTGGTCGAGGTCGACGCGGTCGAGCACGGCGGCGGTCCGGAGCGCAAGCGGTACGCCATCACGACCGCCGGCGTCACGGACGTGGAGGAGTGGCTGTCCCAGCCGGAAAGCCCCGCGCTCTACCTGCACAGCACCCTCTACACCAAGGTGGTGCTCGCGCTGCTGACCGGCCGGGACGCGGCGGCGGTCCTCGACGCCCAGCGCGCGGCCCACCTCGACCTGATGCGGACCCTGACCCGGCGCAAGACTCGTGGCGACCTGGCGGACGCGCTCATCTGCGACCACGCCATCTTCCACCTGGAGGCCGACCTGCGCTGGCTTGAGCTGACCAGCGCCCGGCTGGACCGGCTGGCCGAGGAGGTCCGGTCGTGACCGGCGACGCTCCGCTGCTCATCGCCCGCGACCTGTCCAAGGTGTACGGCACGACCCGGGCCCTCGACGGGGTGAGCCTGGACGTGCGGGCCGGCGAGATTCTGGCGGTGATGGGCCCGTCGGGGTCGGGCAAGTCGACGCTGATGCACTGCCTGGCCGGGATCGTCCGCCCCGACTCCGGAGAGCTGCGCTACCGCGACCGGGACCTGATCGCCGCGTCCGACGCCGAGCGCAGCGCACTGCGCCGCGGCGAGTTCGGGTTCGTCTTCCAGTTCGGCCAGCTCGTCCCCGAGCTGACCTGCCTGGAGAACGTGGCGCTGCCGCTGCGGATGGAGGGCGTCCGGCGCAAGGAGGCAGAGCGGCGGGCCGCGTACTGGCTGGAGCGGCTCGACGTCGCCGACGTGGCCGGGAAGCGCCCCGGCCAGGCGTCCGGCGGGCAGGGGCAGCGGGTCGCGATCGCGCGGGCGCTGGTCACCGAGCCCAGCGTGGTGTTCGCCGACGAGCCGACCGGCGCGCTCGACTCACTCAACGGCGAGATGGTGATGCGGCTGCTCACCGAGTGCGCCGAGCAGTCGAGGACCGCCGTCGTGCTGGTGACCCACGAGCCGGCCGTCGCCGCCTACTCTCACCGCGAGATCGTCGTGCGCGACGGCAGAATCCGTACGAGCGCGGGGTCGGCCCGATGAGCGCGTCATGGCTGCGCCAGCTCGCCTTCGGCGTACGGCTCGCTTGCCGGGGCGGCGTCACCGGGTGGACCCGGGTGGCGCTGACCGCGACGGCCGTCGGCCTGGGCGTCGCCTTCCTGCTGCTGGCCGCGTCCGTGCCGAACCTCCTGGAGGCGAGGGACACGCGGGTCGCCGCCCGCGTGGACGACGCCCAGGATCCGGACCTCCCCGACGGCACCCTGCTGGTCGTGATGACCGACACCGAGTTCCGCGGCGTCACGATCCGGGGGCGCCTGCTGCAGCCGCAGAGTGCCGCCGCGCCCACGCCACCCGGCGTGTCCGCGCTGCCCAAGGCGGGCGAGATGGTGGTGTCGCCCGCGCTGGCCGAGCTGCTGGCCGAGCCGGGAGGCGCCCTGCTGCGGGCCAGGCTCGACTACCAGGTCGTGGGCCGCATCGCGGACGAGGGCCTGGCCGGGCCGGGTGAGTTCGCGTACTACGCGGGCGGCGACCGACTCGACGGCAAGGCGGGCGTACGGCGGGTGGCCGCCTTCGGCAATCCCTATCCGAGCCCGGGGCCCGATCCGCGGCTCATCCTGATGGCCGTCGTCGCCTTCGTGGTGCTGCTGGCACCGGTGGCGATCTTCATCGCGGCCGCCGTCCGCTTCGGCGGCGAGTCACGCGAGCGCCGGCTCGCCGCGCTCCGCCTCATGGGGGCCGACCTGGCGATGACCCGGCGGTTCGCTGCGGGGGAGGCGCTGGCGGGCGGCCTGCTGGGGCTCGGCGTCGGCGCCGTGATCTTCCTCGCCGGGCGGCAGCTGGTCGACCGGTTCACGCTGTGGGACATCAGCGCCTTCCCCGCGGACGTACGGCCCAGCCTCCCGCTGACGGCGCTGATCGCCGTCGCCGTCCCGGCGCTGGCCGTCGGGGTCGCCCTGGGTGTGCTGCGCAAGGTTGCCATCGAACCGCTCGGTGTGGTGCGCCGGGCCGGGCAGGGGCGCCGCCGGCTGTGGTGGCGGCTGCTGCCACCCGTCGCGGGCCTGGCCCTTCTTGCCCCGATGCTCGCCGGGCTGGTGGACACCGACGGACAGCTCGCCCGCGTCCAGGTGGGCGGCGGCGCGGTCCTCATGCTCATGGGGGTGGCGACGCTGCTGCCGTGGCTGGTGGAGGCGGTCGTACGGCGGCTCGGCGGCGGCGGCCTTTCCTGGCAGCTCGCCATCCGCCGGATCCAGATGGACAGCGCGTCCGCCGCCCGCCTCGTCAGCGGGGTCGCGGTGGCCGTCGCCGGGGCCATCGCCCTGCAGACGTTCGTCGCCGGGATGGAGTCGGCCTTCACCGACGCGACCGGCGCGGACCTCAGCCGCGCCCAGGTGACCGCCGCGCTCAACGAAGGCGCGACGCCGGCCCGAGCCCGGGAGATCTCGGGACGGTTCTCCGCGACCCCCGGCGTCCGCTCCGTCACGAGCGTCGCCTACACCGACGTCGACCTCCCGGACACCGACAACTACTCCTCGCTGGTCGTGGGCTCCTGCGCGGAGTTGCGCGAGCTGGCCCGGATCTCCCGATGCCGTTCCGGTGACACCTTCATCGTGGAAAGCGCCCGGGATGAACACGACACCGTAGACACCGCCGAGCCGCCGCGCCCCGGCGCGCGCGTCACCGCCCTAGGGACCGGCTGGACCATCCCGGCGACGGCCACCCAGGTGAAGGCACGGACCCTGCCGGACGGCTCCACATGGAACCGGACGATCCTCGCCACACCCGCCGCCGTACCCGCCCTGGCGGCGAAGCCGCTGCGGCTGCGGTACTTCATCGACCTCGACCAGACCCGCCCGGACACCGGAGAGCTGGTCCGCAATACCGCGGCCCAGGTCAGCCCCCTGATGGCCGTCTACGGCATCCGCGAGGTCAAGGTGGACAGCAAGTTCTCGGGGATCCTGCGGGGCACCCTCGTCGGCACGGTCGCGCTCCTGCTGCTGATCGGGACGAGCATGCTCGCGACGACGCTGGACCAGCTCAGGGAACGGCGCGCCCTGCTGGCCGCGCTGACCGCCTTCGGCGCGAAGCGCGGCGCACTGACCCGGGCCACGCTGTGGCAGATGGCGGTGCCGGTCGCGCTCGGACTCGTCCCCGCCGTGCTGGCCGGCACCGCACTCGGAGTGGCGCTGCTGGCGATGCTGGGCTTCCCGCTCCACGTCAGCCTGACACAGCTGCTCGTGACCGTGGCCGCCGGCGCCGGTGTGGTCGCGCTCGTGACCCTCGCCAGCCTGCCGGTCCAGCTCAGACTCATGCGCCCGGACGGGCTGCGCGTCGAGTGATCCGACACTCGCGTACGGCACCGTACGAGGGACGCCGCTGATCTGGGTGAACGGGGTCGTGCCGCGGCGCGGATCCGCCACCCATGAACGGCCCCAGGCAAGGTACGCCCCAATGGGTGGGCGGGCGGCCGGAGAACAACACCACGGATCCGCCCCATAAACGGCACCGTGCAAGGAACGCGGCATAAGGCCGGCCAAGTGAGGAACACCGCGAAACCCACCAGAGCGCGCGATCAGCTCCAGCGACACCCCGAGGTCGGCTTGCCGGTCGCCTACCCTGCATCTCGGCCGCTTACGTCCGGCAGTCGAGGTGGGGATCGCTACCGACCGACCCCGGCCTCGCGCTGGGCGGCGTAGCGCCCTCACTCGCTGCGGAGCGCCCTGTGAGGGCGCCGGACTTCCTGGTCAGCGGCATACGTGGCGGGCGTGGGGGGCAGATCGACGTGGGGAGTCAGGTCGAGGGGAGCGCGGCGGCGAGCACGATGATCCCGACCGAGCCGACCAGGGAGGCCACCGCCAGGACACGCGCCAGGCGGGGCCGCCCCTTGGCCGAGGCCACACCGTGCGCGCCCGCGGCCGCCATCACGGCGCAGAAGAGCGCCAGCTTGGCTGCCAGGATCTGGCCGTAGCCGGGTTCCATGAGCGAGGCCCAGGTGACGCCCTTGCGCCAGGCCATGGCCACGCCGGTGCCGATCTGGACCGGCAGGAACATCGCGGCCGTGAACACGCCGAACCGGCGCCCCACCGCGTTCAGCACGGTTGCGCGCTGTTCCGCGTCCAGCAGGCGCCGGGCCAGTGGCAGGACGACGAGGGAGACGGTGAGCTGGCCGCCCACCCACAACGCGGCCGTCAGCACGTGCAGGAAGCGGACTACCGACCACCAGGTCATAGCGCGCTCACCCGCAAAACGCCGTGCGGGACAGCCTTGACGTGGCGCATGTCGTGGTCCGCGATCGGAGTGATGGCCGGCCGGAGAAGGGGCAGCTCGACCGAACCGTTCTGGGCAGGGGCGAGGTCGAGCGCCTGCGCCCCTCGGGGATCACCCTGTCGCAACGTTGGGACGCCTTCCTTGTTCACCATGTCCTTATGGCGCGGCCCTATGGCGCGCCGAGCCGTGGAGCACGATGCCGCCGTCGCTCGACGCGGCCGCGACGGTCCAGGTCCGCACCCGCTCGCCGGCCTTCACCTCGAACGGGGCGTGGCCGTAACCACCGCCGTGCCCGTTGGGTAAGCATGCGTCGGCACGGTCCGTCGATCTTTTCGGCTGGACCTGGCCGCTCGAGCCCAAGTTCGAGCCCCAAGGTACAACTCGCCCTGATCGGTGACGTATTCGCGGTCCACACCGGACCCCTCACAACCCGCCCGGACGGCCGCCGGGGCCGTTTGCTCGCGGCCGGGGCTGCCTGAGTATCGCCGCGCTGGGCAGGTCTGGCCGCCGGGGGAGTGCCGGGGGCGTGCTGAAAGCCTCGTTCAGGTGCCTGGGCCCCGTCGGTGGACGGTGGCTGCGTGGGGTTCAGGTTCGCTGGTTTCGGGGGCTGATGTAGGTGAATCCCCAGCGGTTTTTGCCGACCTGGTGGAGTTGGTAGTGGGCGGGGTTGCGGTAGCGGTCGCGGTTGTGGAACTGGCAGGTGGGTCCGAGGTTGTCCAGGTCGGTGGTGCCGCCGTCGGACCAGTTGGTGATGTGGTCGATCTGGCACAGGTGGGCGGGCATGGGGCAGTGGTCGACCATGCATCGGGTGTAGCGGGTGAGGATGGTCCGGCGTTGTCGTCGGGTGGCGCGGCGGGCGGTGCGTCCGACGTCGAGGACGCATCCGTCGGCGTCCATGACCAGGCGGGTGAGTCCGGAGGTCTGGGCGAGGCGGTGGATGTCGGTGACGGGCAGGAGTTGTCCGGTGGCGAGCAGCAGCCCGGGCAGTGTGCGTCCTGAGATGAGCCCGCCGGGCGTCGCCCAGTCCGCACCCCGCCCCTGTCCCTGGCTCTGTGCCTGGCCTTGTCCCTGTCCCGGCCCCCGCGCCTGGCCCCGTGCCTGTCCCCGCTCCCGTGCCTGGCCTTGTTTGCGCTGTTCGCTATCGCGGGCAGGCCGATTGCTCGGCCTATCGGCCCGGGTGCCCCGGCCGCCCGCTCTCTGACCGCGCTCCGCGTCGCGCCCAGCGCTCCGACCATGCTGGCCGCCGTCGTGAGTGCCCTGGCCAGGTGTTCCCTGGCCACGCTCCTCCGCGTCGTGCCGAGTTTCTTCGTCTCGCCGCCCGCCGTCGTGAGTTTCCCGGCGATGCCCGGTGTCGTGCCCAGCGTTCTGGTCGGGTTGCCCGTTGCTGCGGGCGCCCTGCTCGCCGCTCGTGTCATCTTGATCGCTGTGGCCGAGCCGCTCATTGTCCCGGGCCAGGCGATCACGCCGCACACCACCGCGAGCGGCCTGATCGCCTCGCCCGCCGTCGTCCTCGGGCTGCCGGGTCTGCTGCGGTTCCGGCTTGTGCCGCACGCCATCGTGAGCGCTGCCTTCCGGCGGGCCGGACGCGTGGGCTGACGAAGCAGCAGACGCCTCACCGCCCGAGAAGGAGGACGTTCCGGCCGGTGTGGAGTCGGACACCTCACTGCGCGAAGGGCCGGATGTCTTGGAGCGCGCGGGGTCGGACGCCTTCGGCCGCGAAGGCGCGGGCGTTCCCGCTGATGAGGAATCGGACGTCTCGCCCCGTGAAGAGGCGGGAGGGTCGTCGGGAAGGGACTCGGCGTTGATCAACACCAGCAACTCGGTACCGATCTGCTGCTCCAACAACGCGATCAACACATCCGCGTTCCGCACCCGCAGCGGCCGCTCATCCCCCGCCACCCTCGGCTTCGCATACGCCTCCAACAACGCCCGCAACCGCGCCCCCGCCTCCCGAGGCAGCCGAAACTCCCCCTCCACCCCGCCCGAAGCGCTCTCCCGTACCAACAGGAACCGGCCCCGATAATCCGCCTCGCCGTCGTCGGCTTCCCCGTCCGGGTCCAGCACCGCACGCAGATACCGCCCCGCACGTGCGATCTCCGCAGGAGTCGCCTGGTCCGCCAGCCCGACCAGAATCGGCTCCGCCAACGCCGCCTGCTCATCCGTCAGCCGCGCGGTCGCCGAACAGATCGCCGTCACCGCACCCTCAGCCAGGCTCCCCTGCGCAAACCGCGCCCGCACGGTCGGCAGGCGGGCAAGCTCGGTCGCCAACGCCAGCACCCGGCCCGCCCCGGCCACACTCATCCCCGCCGCCCCCCGCAACCACGACCGCGTCGAGGCATGCCCAGCCCGCCTGGCCTCACCCGCGGCATGCACCCGCTCCACCCGCGCCGCGATCGCCGAAATCAACCGGTCCCGCGCGAACAGCAGATCCTCCGCCTCCGCCAGACACACCCCCGGAGCGTCCGGCACCACCCCCACCGCCAACGCCGACGCGACCTGCCGGACCTGCGCCACCAACGGCCACGACACCCCACAACCCCGACCCTCACCAGACCCAGCCGCAGACGCGGACCCGGCAGAGGACGGGTCCGCGTCGGCGTCGGACCCGGAAGCCGCACAAGGGTGTCCGCCCTCGTCATCCGACGCGGCCGGGGGGTGAGCCTCCGCCGCCGACCGCCCCTCGGTCGGGTCCGCCGTCGACGGCGACGAAACCACAGCCTCTTCTCCATCGGCGGCGGTGGCTGTCGCAGCGGTAGATGTCCCCTCAGAGCCGGAACGCGCAGAGCTGGACGCAGAGCCGGAGCGTGACATGCCTGGCTTGCCATTTAGAGGGGAGCCGCTCGATGGCGTGGTCTCAGCGGGCGACTGCGGGGGAACGACGGGAACACCCGGGAATAGGGGGCTGCGGCCCGGCCGGTCGGAAAGCGGTGCCGTTTTCGCCACAGCCGCGTCCGGACCCAGGCAACCGAGGAACGGCGACACGGCTTTTTCCAAGGTCGCGCTATTCGCCGTCGAATTGCCTCCTTTCGCTGCGTCAGGGAGAAAGTCGTCAATCGTAAACATGGCGGCACTACGGGGCGTTTCGCCCGTTTGGGCTGACCCGAGGGTTGCGGCGCGCCCCCACCAGTCAGCATCACTGGGACGGGACTCGTCGCAGTCTGACAACTCCTCTGGAAAGAACCCGGCGGGCTCGAAGAGCTGAGTCATGCCCACCCCCGATCACGATTAGAACGCCTGTATGAATAATGCCAAAAGTGGCGGCGCTAATCAAGTCGAATTCGCAAAGAATTTCGAGGCGAATATCGATATTATATTTCGAGAAATGTCGGATTTTGGGCAATGCTAGTTTGGGGCGGTATGCCCCGAGGTGCGTCGTGTGCGCGCGCCCAAGCCCTGAGGGCATCCCATCACTGACGGCATCCCACGACTGACAACGGCAGATCACTGACGAGGCTGGATGATGGACAACGTCTGGTTGCAGGACGCGCGCCGTCTGGTCGGCCTCTCCTGGGGCCGCCGCACTTCAGGTCCCTGGCAATCGGACGGGACGTCACGCCGAGGGGCGCCCGGAACGCGACTTGGTGTCGGGCGCCCCTCGCTCCTCACAGAGGCGTGCGTTCGTTCCTCGGCGAGGCTTTCCGTCCACTCCGGGGCACGGCCGGGGCCGATGCACGACTCCGCACCCGAGACCTGGACGCGCTGAATGTGCGCGGGGATGAGCCGGCGGCGGAGCCCGATCGGCAGGTCGTCGAAGTCGGGAAGCAGGACTACTCCCGTCGCGCCGGGTGCGAGCACGCGACGCAGCTTCGCCCATCAGAGTGAGGTGGATGTGGAGAGCAGGCCACGACAAGCAGGCCACGGCCGGCGACCTGCTCGCCCCAGGGCGGATTGCTGAGGATCCGATCGACGCTGCTGTCCGGCATCGGTAGACGTCCCGCGTCGGCCGGGGCGAAGACGACTTGGCCGATACTGCTGCCCGGCGTCGGCGGGCGTTCCGCACCGGTGTGAAAGGCGTGAGAGGCGACGGGCAACCCGGCCGCGTTCCCGCGGGACGCGCGCAAAGCGCTCACGTTCAACCGAGAATCCGGCCGATACGAATCCGTGTGAGACGCATCCCATCGAGGCGTCGTCCGATTGGGACAAGAACGGGAAAGAACAGGAAAGAACGGGAAGAATGCGGAGTTCGAGCGGATCCGAGGCGAGGCGAGCAAGATGGACGCATGCGCAGTCTCCTCGCCGTCGGCGTCGTTCTGATGGGATTGACCGCCGCATGCGGCACCGCCGATCCGCCCGCGCGACGACAGGCCCCCTCCCCGGGTTCTCCCGCCGTCTCCCCAGCGTCTCCTGCGGCTGCCTCCGCGTCTGTACGGTGCGACGAGGGGATGGACGGGGCAGCCGCTCCTCCCGCCGACTTCCAGGTGGTCGGCGATGCGGTGGCTCTGCCGACGAGCGATGTCAGGAAGGCGGCCCTGCAGGCGGCCGAGGCGAAGATGCCGGACGGAAGCCCGGGATCGTACGCCAAGCAGGGCCTGCTCGTACGGCGCGGACGCCATGTCGAGTTGTCCGTGCCGGAGAGCCTGACCGGCCGGGCTTGGCTGGTATGGGGTAAGCCCGGCTCGCCGGGTGCGCGCGTGGTGGCGGACCGGTGCCAGGGGGACAAGGAGTGGATCGTCTTCCCTGGGGGCTACCTCGTCCGCGACATGGGATGCCTGCCGATCCGGGTCCGGGTGGACGGCGGCGCCGTCCAGGAGGTGCTGATCGGCGTCGGCGCGCCGTGTCCGGGACAGGGGCCCGCGCCCCAGATCTGATCCCCGCGCCAGGATCGGTAACGAGGTCGGATCGACGACTCGGTTGATCCTACTGCCCGGCGTCGGTGAACCCCCGGCGTCGGTGAACCCCGGGGTCGGTGCCATTGAAGATGGCCGGAGCGGTGCCACTGTCCGCTGTCGGCAGCCCTTCCATTTCAGGCCCGGTGACCAGGGCCGGGCCGACGTCGCTGTCCGGTGTGGTTCGCCGTCCCGTGCCGGCCTGAGCGAAGAGGGGTCCTGTGCCGGCCTGAGCGAAGACTGACGGATCAAGGTCGCAGTCCTGTGCAGGCATCCCCGGCCTGGACCCGAGCCTGGCGGCACCGGCGCCCGTGCGAGGCGGGCTTCCCGTGATCGCGGGCCATACAAACGTGATCGTCGACCATACAAAACAGTCGCTATTACGAAATGCCGGGCGATGCGGAAAATGACGTCGAAACCGTCAGGCATGGCAGTGGGCAGCGGCGGTGTCGGCACGGGCCACCACGGCCGTTTCCGGCGCGGCTGGCCGGTACGTGGCTTCTGTCCGGTACGACGAACAGAACGGCAATCCCGGACGAACAGCAATTCAGGACAAACAGCACGGCGATCCGGGGCGAACGACGATCCCGGACGAACAGCACGGCAAGCCAGGTGGTGTCAAGGAGATCGTGCCGGTCGGAGGCGCGGAGGAGTTCCTCGCGGGGCCGCCCGACGCGGTGACACGGAGGTGAGGGTGTGTGAGACGCCGTCAAGGGCCGGCCATCGTTGTAGCCGGTCTACTCGTCCTGTTCGCATCGGTGATGCCCGCCTGGTCGGCGGGCGATCCTGATCTCAGTTTCGCCAATCGCGTCGCCGCGCCCGTCGGGTTGTCCGACTGGTCGAGGGTCGGATATCTCGGCGGCCAGCGGCTTCCGGGTGACGGCGACGTCAGTGGCGACGCGTCCTGCCGGATCACCCCAGATCAGCTGGCGTCCGGCTTCGGTGTGGTCGCGGACGACGGGGTGGACGACACCGCTGGCCTGCAAAACGCCATCGACCGCATCAAGAGCCAGTGCTCGCCGCGAGCCAACTATCACCGGCTGGCGCTGATCTCGTTGCCGGCCGGACGAATCGACCTGTCCCGCCAGATTTACGTCGACGCCAGCTTTCTGATCCTGCGTGGGCAGGGCTCAGGCGTCGGCGGCACGCGGCTGGTGTTCCGGCCGGACCTCGACACCCGATACGACACGCTGACCGCCGACGGCAGCCGCTGGGACCAGGACGGGATGGAGTTCGGCAGCGGCAACGACGTCGGCAAGGGCGGCTGGATCTGGCCGGGGCGGGCGATGTTCCGGGTGCAGACCCGCGCCGTGGCGACCAGATACCAGGACGAATGGCAGGCCGCTCCGGCCAACCGCAAGGATCTCTTCGAGGGAAGCGTCAACCAGCACTGGGCTTCCGGCATCAAGCTGGCCAACCGCGCCGGTGATCCGGGATACGCCGCCCGGCAGGGGCAGAGCGTCGTGCAGTTGGTCGCCAACGCCGACATGAACAAGTTCAGCCTCGGCGGATACGTCTGGGTCGGCGCGGCCAACAGCCTCAACTTCTACCTGCAGCAGGGCGTCACGGACCAGAGCCTGATGGAGAACCTGCACATGCGTCAGCAGGTGTTCCGGGTCACCCGGATGGACGCGGCGGGCAAGACGATCACGCTGGACCGGCCGCTGGAGTACGACCTGCCCGTCGACTCCGCCTCAGACGGATCGCCGCCGCTGTTCGGCGGCGCTCCGTATCCCAGCAAGGTGACCCCGCTGCAGGTGGTCGAGGGCGTGGGGTTCGAGAATTTCGCGTTCACCCAGGACATGTCGGGGCTGCCGAAGCTGAGCGGCGGCACGTACTCGCCGTCGCCGGCCGACGCCGTGCACAACTACGGCAACCTGGCGCCGGAGTACGCCATGCACGGCATCCTGTTCAAATGGGCGGTCAACAGCTGGGCGCGTGGGCTCAACGCCACGATGACCGGCTCGCACCCCATCGTCACCGAGGTGGCGCGCAATCTGCAGATCGAGCACAACAGCTTCGACGGGGCGTGGAACAAGGGCAAGGGCGGCAACGGCTACCTGAGGGGCAGCCGGGTGTGGGACTCGTTGTACGCCTACAACACCAGCCGGAACCTGCGGCACTTCACCTTCCAGTGGTCGGCGAGCGGCAACGTGGCCTTCCACAACGACCTCGACTCCGACCTCAACCTGCACGGCGGGTGGGAGCGCTACAACCTGTTCGAGCAGAACACGGTGCGGGTCCCGTACGACCACCGGTCGGGCAGCTGTACGGCCAACTGTGGCGGGGAGGGCGGCGAGCTCGACGACGGAACCTGGTATCCGATCTGGTGGGCGGCCGGCCCCAAGGCGGCCAAGTGGTCGGGTTCCTCGGGACCGCAGAACGTCTTCTACCACAACACCTTGATCAAGCAGGCCACACCGGGCGGGCCGTTCGAGACCTTCACGCCGTACTCGCTCGGCAGCCCCGGCGTGCAGGCCGACACCATCTTCCAGTTCGGTTCGGACAACGCCGATCCGCGCCGGTTCCGGCCGCTGAGTCAGGGCGGGCAGGCGATTCCGGACTGGGGCGGCCGGGAGACCCTGGACTACATCGGGCAGGGGGTGGTGGCCCGTGTCGACGGGCGCCGGCCGTCGCTGTTCCTGCGCGACGCCGGCCAGGTCGACCCCCGCCTGGACGGCAGCCGCAAGGTGGCGACCTGGAACATGCAGGGCGCGGGCACCCAGGGCGGATGGGCCGACATCGGCGGTGAGTACGAGTCCAAATACGGATACGGGGTGCTCCCGCTGGCGGTGCAGAGCGGCGCCGAGGTCATCCTGCTGCAGGAGGCCGGCGCCCCGCCCGGAGGCGCCACGCATATGACCGACATCCCGCAGAACGTCTTCACCCGCGCGGACGGCACGCAGCCTCCTGTTCGGGAGTACCGCTACGGCGGGACGGCCAGCCGGCCGCAGGGATATCTGTACTGGCTGCACACTGACACCTCGGCGAACCCGCCCAACCGGGTCAACATGGCCGTCGCGACCCGTACCCGGATCGCGGCCGCGGACGTCTTCGTCGTCGATTCGCCCATGGGAGGCCGGCCCGCGCTCGGGGTGAACATCGACGGTGTCGTCTACTTCACCGTGCACGGTTTCTCCGGCAACGGGAACGACATGGCGGGCCTGGTGAACCAGATCCGGATCCAGATGCTGGCCGCCGGTCCGAACGGGGCGGCGCTGGACTGGGTCGTCATGGGCGATTTCAACCGCCAGCCGGATTCCCTGCGGACCGCCCTGGACAATCTCGCTCCCGGGCAGTTCGCCGTGTACGGCCCACCGTCGGCGACCCATCCGACGCTGAATCCGCAGAGCAGCTATGACTACGCGGTCATGCCGAACGCCAACAACGTGCCGTTCGTCCGCTCCTCGACGGTGGTGCGTGATCTGACGCTGTCAGATCACCTGCCCGTCATGTACGAGATCGGCGGGCTGCAGGCCGGTGCCGAACCTCCGCCGCTGGAGCAGCAGCCCAGCCCGCCGGATGTGGCCGTGCTGCGCAACGCCGGCACCACCAACGTCGCCAGCGCCTTGCAGGGCAGCACCAATGTCATCGCCGACGCGCCGTTCGACGCGGCCCAGGTGCAGTCGTGGAGCCTGCATCCCGAGCCCGAGTTTCCCGGCTACTACCGCCTGGTGAGCCGGATCAGCGGCGACTACATGGGCCAGCAGAGCGGCGCCCGTAACGCGCCGGTGGTGCAGTGGGGGCGCGAGGCGGCCGACCAGCTCTGGCAGCCGGTCTACCAGGGCGACGGCACCTGGACCCTGCAGAATTTCGTCACCGACCAGGTGCTGACGGCCGTCAACGGTGGCGCGGCGCTGAGTGGCCGCGACGTCGACGGCTTGGCCGCGCAGCGCTGGTTCTTCGAGAGCCCCGAGGAGATGGGGGATGTCGTCGAGCTCGGCCTGGTCGCGCCCACACCGGTGCGCTTCGTCGTCGATGTGGATCACGCCGGCACCGCGGAGAACACTCCGGTGATCCTTTTCGCCGATCATGACGCGCCCAACGAGCGGTTCTCCCGAATCCCCGCCGGGCAGACCGGCGGCGAGGACTGCAACTACCTGGTCTACGGCGGGAAGTACCTCAACTCGACGGCGGCCAGCCTGGATCCGTTGAGCGGCAACGGGGTCACGCTGAACTCGTTCCGCCCCAACAGCGACGGCTACCTGTGGTGCGAGAGCGACGGGCCGGACGGGATATCGGTGAGCAACTACTCGTTCCGCTCGCGACTGGCCGAGGAACACATGTTCCTCACCGAGAACGGCGAGAACAACCAGTTGACCATCACCGCGGGTTCCGCGGTGAACACGTGGCGCTGGCTGCCGGTCACCCAGTGACAAGCGGGCGGGTCCGGCCGGAGAGCCTGACCGGCCGGGCCCGGCCGGCGTGGGGCACGCCCGGCTCGCCGGGCTTGGAGACGGCTACAGGAAGGAAAGCCATGGCTCGTGGCGTTCGCCAATGGCCAGGGTCGACGTTCGCTGGTTTCCTGGAAACGCCCAATATGTCGCTTTTAAAGGTAAAGAGGGGGGCCGGTGGCCGTCGAGCAACGCGGCATTGAGCTGGTATCGCAGCAGGAGAGGTACGGCAGGCCCCGCGACCTGCTCTTCCTGTGGTCGGGGACGACGCTCGGCATCTTCACCCTGGTCTACGGCACGGTCGTCGTGTCCCTCGGCCTCAGCTTCCCGCAGGCGGTGGCGGCGATCGTCATCGGTAACCTGCTGTCCTTCCCGCTGGTCGGACTGACCAGCCTCCAGGGCCCGGCCGTAGGCACGTCCACGATGGCCGTCTCCCGCGCGGCGTACGGCCCCAAGGGCGCCCGCGCGCTGGGCTTCTTCGGCTGGCTGAACATGGTCGGATTCGAGGCGGGCGGCATGGTGCTGATCACCTTCGCCGCGCTCGCGCTGCTGGACAAGGCGGGCGTCCACGATCAGGGGATCGGGCTCAAGGTGGCCGTGATCCTGGTGGCCGCGCTGATCCAGCTCGTGCTCCCGCTCGTGGGGCACGCCGCCGTCATGAAGGCTCAGAAGTACTTCACCTGGGTGTTCGTCGCCATGTTCGCGATCATGGCCGTGCTGATCGGGCCGAAGGTGGAGATCACCGCGAGCGGCGGCGCCGACTTCGCCACGTTCACCGGCGCCGTCGCGCTGGTCATGTCCTGCGGCGGGCTCTCCTGGGCCCCGCTGGGCAGCGACTACTCCCGCTACCTCCCGCAGAGCGCGAGCCGCAAGGCGGTCTTCGGCTACGCCGCACTCGGCGGCTTCGTGCCGTACGTGCTGCTGATGACGCTGGGCGCGGCGGTGGCCACCGTGGTCAAGGACGCGGGGGACCCGATCTCGGGCCTGCCCGGCGCGCTGCCCGGCTGGTTCACCGTGCCCTACCTGCTGCTCGCCATGGTGACGCTGTTCGCGGTGAACACCACCGACCTGTACTCCTCGGGCCTGAACCTGCAGGCGGCCGGGATCAACGTCAAGCGCTGGGTCGCGGTCGTGGCCGACCTGGTGATCTGCGTCGCCGTCACCTATGTCGCCGTGATGTCCGACTCGTTCAACACCATGCTGAACACCTTCCTCGGCCTGCTGATCATCTGGCTGGCGCCGTGGGCCGGGGTCTACCTCTCCGACTGGCTGCGCCGCAGGGGCTCCTACGACGGCCCGGCGCTGTTCGACGAGAGCCCGGCGAGCCCCTACTGGGGGCATGGCGGCATCCGGTGGTCCGGCATGGCCGCGCAGATCATCGGCATGATCGCGGCGGGGCTGTGCATCAACTCCGTCGCGTTCGTCGGCTGGATCTCGCAGGCGATGGGCGGCGCGGACTTCAGCATCTTCGCCGGGGCGATCGTGGCGGGCGTCACCTATCTGGCGCTGGAGCTGGTGCTGAAGCGGCGGCCCGCCCTGCAGACCGCGCCCGACGCCGCCTGACCTCGCACCCCGGAGAAACCCGAAGAAGCCCCGGAGAAGCCCCGGAGAAGCCCCGGAGGCATCCGGAGAAGACCGGACAGTTCCGGAGAGACCCGTCAGCCCCCCGCCTGAACCGGTCGCGGGGAGCGGCCGGAGCCCGCGCTGACCGCGCCCCGGCCCGCTCCCGGCGCGACCACGACAACGAAAGGCACGACATCCGATGGCCGACCGCCTCCTGCTCGACGTCGCCTACGGGCGACGCCCCGCCGACCGCATCATCACCGGCGGCACGCTGGTCAACGTGCTGACCGGCGAGACCTACCCCGCCGACGTCGCGATCAGCGGCACGCGGATCGCGGCGGTGGGGGACCTGCCCGAGGCGCTGCGAGGCCCCGACACCGAGATCATCGACGCGCGCGGCGGCTACCTCGTGCCCGGCCTGATCGACGGCCACCTGCACATCGAGTGCAGCAAGCTCTCGGTCACCAGCTTCGCCGACCTGGTCGTCCCGCTCGGCACGACCAGCGTGGTGTCCGGCCTGGACCAGATCCTCGTGGTCGACGGCCTGCCCGGTGTGCGGAGCTTCCTGGACGAGTCCAAGAACACCGGCATGCGCATCTGGTGGGGCGCCCCCGCCAAGGCGCCGTACACGGTGCCGGAGTCGACGGTCGGCCACACCTTCGGGCCGGAGCAGCACGCGGAGGCGCACACCTGGCCGGAGTGCGTGGGCGTGTGGGAGACCGTCCAGGAGATGGTGGAGCACGGCGACCCCGCGGTCATGGACGCCCTCGACCTGGCCGAGCGGCACCGGCTGCCCGTCTTCGGCTGCGCGCCGCTGTCCGACGCCCGCCGGATCGGCGGCCTGGCCGCGGCCGGGGTGCGCCTCGACCACGAGTCGTACTCGCACGAGGAGATGCTGGAGAAGCTCCGCCTCGGCATGTACGGGATCGTCCGCGAGTCGTCGGTGGCGCACTTCCTGGACGAGAACATCCAGGTCGTGGCCAAGGTCGGCGCGCGGCGCGTGGCGTTCTGCACCGACGACGTCCACGCGGCCGACGTGCTGGCCGGCGGGCACATGGACAAGCTGGTCCGGATGGCCGTCAAGGCGGGCGTCGACCCGGTGACCGCGATCCAGATGGCCACGATCAACTGCGCCGAGATGTACCGGATCGACCACCTGGTCGGCAGCATCGCCCCCGGCCGCTTCGCGGACGTGCTGATCGTGGACTCGCTGGAGGACTTCCGCGTCCGCGAGGTCGTGGCCGGCGGCGCCCTGGTGGCGCGCGGCGGCACCATGATCACCCCGACGGCGCCGCCGGAGCGCGGCGCGGTGCGGCCGCTGCCCGTCCGCGAGGTCACCGCCGATGACCTGGTGCTGCGCGCGCCCGAGGGCGCCTCGCAGGTGACCGTGCTGACCATGAACATGACGCCGGAGCAGGTGTTCGTGCGCAAGCGCCGCGATGTGACGCTGCCCGTCACCGGCGGGCTGGTCGAGCCCTCGGTGGCCGAGGATGCGCTGCTGGTCACCGTGGTCGAGCGGTACGGCAAGACCGGAAACATGCCGGTGGCCATGGTGAGCGGCATGGGCCTGCGCAAGGGTGCGATCGCCACCAGCGCCGCCCCTGACGACAACAACATCATCTGCGTGGGCGCCTCGCGCGCCGACATGGCGGTCGCGATCAACGCGGTCGTCGCGGCGGGCGGCGGCCAGGCGGTCGTGGTGGACGGCGAGGTCGCGGCGCTGCTGCCGCTGCCGGTCGGCGGCATCGTCTCCGACCTGCCCGCGGCCGAGATGGCCGCCGCCGAGACCCGGCTCGACGACCTGGCGCGGGAGCTGGGCTGCGCGCTGCCCGCTCCGCTGATGTACCTGTTCTTCCTCTCGATCACCGCGATCCCGGACTACGCGATCACCGACCTCGGCCTGGTCGACTGCGTGGCCCTGGACGTCATCGACCCGATCATCTCGGAGGCCTGACATGCCCGAGTCCATGAAGGACTTCATCGCCGGACTGCCCAAGTGCGAGCTGCACCTGCACATCGAGGGCACGCTCGAACCCGAGCTGAAGTTCGAGCTGGCGAAGCGGAACGGCCTGGCCCTGCCGTACGAGTCGGTCGAGGACATGCGGGCCGCCTACGACTTCGACGACCTGCCGTCGTTCCTGTCGGTGTACTACGAGGGCATGAACGTCCTGCGCACCGAGCCGGACTTCTACGACCTGGCCATGGCGTACCTGAGCAGGGCCGCCGCGCAGAACGTGCGGTACGCGGAGATCTTCTTCGACCCGCAGGCGCACACCTCGCGTGGCGTGCCGTTCGACGTGGTGGTCCGCGGCCTGCGCCGGGCGCTGATCGACGCCGAGAACCAGCTCGGCGTCCGCGCCCAGCTCATCATGTGCTTCCTGCGCGACTTCCAGGCCGAGTACGCCATGGCGACGCTGCTGGAGTCGCTGCCGTACCGGGAGTGGATCGTGGGCGTCGGCCTGGACTCCGACGAGAAGGGCAACCCGCCGGCCAAGTTCGCGGCGGTGTTCGCCCGGGCCCGGCAGGAGGGCTACCTGCTGACCATGCACTGCGACGTGGACCAGGAGAACTCCACCGAGCACATCCGCCAGTGCGTCGAGGAGATCGGCGTCAACCGGATCGACCACGGCGTCAACTCCCTGGAGGACCCGAAGCTGGTCGAGGCCATCAAGGAGCGCGGGCTCGGCCTGACCGTGTGCCCCATCTCCAACGGGTACGTCACCGACTCGATGAAGACGGACGCCATCCGCCGGATGCTCGACCTGGGCCTGCGCGTCACGATCAACTCCGACGACCCGGCGTACTTCACCGGCTATGTGCAGGAGAACGTGGCCGCGGTGCAGGAGGCGCTCGACCTGTCCCGTGAGGAGCTGGTCCGGCTCCAGCGCAACGCCTTCGAGATCACCTGGCTGCCCCGCCAGGTGAAGGACGCCTACCTGGCCGAGCTGGACGCCTACGCCGCGTCCTGAATCGGCGAACCGGCACGCCCGTCCGGCCCGGCGCATGCCGGGCGGGGCGGGCGTCGCCGCGTCAACCGGAGGAGAGCCGCCGGAACAGGGCGAGGCTGCGCTCCTCCAGGTGGCGCAGGCCGAGGCGGCGGTGCGTCTCACGGCCGGCTTCGGCGTGGGCGAGCGCCCCCGCGACGTCTCCGGTCCGGTGGAGCAGCATCGCCACCACGTCGTGCAGAGCACCCCAGGAGACGCATCCGGTGCCGAGCGTCACCAGCTCGGCGGCGATCGGCCGCAGCTCGTCGAGCAGGTCGCCGGGGTCGGGACGGCCGAGCCTGGCGGCGATGAGCCCCCACTGCCACATGACGAACTGCCAGGTCCAGTCGCGCTGGACGGCCGTGCCCCAGCGGTCCATCAGCCGGTGCGCGAGCCCCTCGTCGCCCGACTCCACCGCGGCGAGCACGGCCGTGGGCCGTACCAGCAGGTTGGACTCGTTCGCGCCGCCCTCGACCAGCGCGGGCAGGAGCGCCGGCCCGCGTCCCTGGCCCCATTCACAGAAGAACGTGCCGATCAGCTTGAGGGGGTCGGGTCCCCACAGGCTGGTGCGGCGGAAGGCGCCCGTGGCGAGGCCCACCAGACGGGTCGCCTCCGTCCAGTCGCCGCCGAGGATGGCGCGCCCGGTCGTGGCGAACGTGACCTGGGTCTCGATCTCCGGCATCCGGACCTCGTCGATCATCCGCAGGCAGCGGGCCAGCTCCGCGTCGTACTCGGCGAGCCGTCCGGCGCGGAGCAGGGTCGGCATCCGGTGCAGGCGGGCGATGATCTCGGTGGCGCGCGGCAGCGCGGGCAGGGTGAGAATCTCCTCGGCGGCCCGGCAGCGCTCCTCCTCGTGCTCCGGCCGCCACGCCGCGATGACGAAGTTGTTGAGGGCGCACCATGCCCTGGTCGACCATGCCGTAGTGGCGCCAGTTCCACAGCGTCACGCCGCCGAAGACCGCCGCGGCCTCGATGACGGCCTCGTCGTCGCCGATCTGGGTGCCGAGTGTCACGGCCTCGTCGAGCGTGGCGCGCGCCCCTTCGACATCGCCGGTCGCCCGCCGGGCCCGGCCTAGCTCGATCAGCAGCCGGCAGCGGCGCACCGCCGGCTCGCCGGTGGCCGCCTCAAGAGCCCGTTCCCAATGCATGACCGCCTCGTCGTAGGCGAGCGTCGCCGCGGCCCGGCGCGCCGCCTCGGCGGCGTACGCGATCGCCTTGCCCGTGTAGCCCACCCGGGCGGCGAGCCCGAAGTGGCGGGCGAGGGCGGACAGGCGCGAGGCGGCGTCACCGTGGGACAGGCTCTCGACGGCCTCGCCGACCCGGCCGTGGAGCTGGGCGCGCTGGCGGCGGCTCAGGCCCGAATACAGTGCCTCCTGCACCAGAGCGTGGGAGAAGCGGTAGTCCCAGCCGCCGTCCACCTCGACCAGCAGGCCCGTGGCGACGGCGGGCTCGAGCAGGGTCATCAGCCGCGCGCCGCCGATGCCGGTCGCGGTCTCCAGCACGTCGGCGTCCACGTCCCTGCCGATCACGGCCGCCGTCCGCAGCAACGTCTGAGAGTCCTCGGGCAGGCGGGACACCCGCTGGTTGATGACGTCCCGTACGCCGTCGGGCACGGCGAGGGCGAGCACGTCCGAGGCGTCCACCCGGTCCTTCGTGCGGACGCTGGACAGCAGGCGCAGCATCTCTCCGAGGAAGAACGGGTTGCCACCGGTCCGGTCGTGCAGGGCGCGGGCGAGCTCGGGCTCCGTGGCCGGACCTCCCGCCTCGGCCAGGTAGTCGACGATCTGCTCAGAGGTCAGAGGGGCGACGCCCATCCGCTCGGTGCCGCGCTGCCGGGTGAGCTCGGCCAGCGTCTCGGACAGCGCCTGGCGGTCCGCGGCGGGCTCGGACCGGGTGGTCACGAGCACGAGGAGCGGTACGCGGTGCAGGTCCGCGCCCAGGAAGGTGAGCAGCTTGAGCGAGGCGGCGTCGGCCCAGTGCGCGTCCTCCATCAGGATCAGCACCGGCGACTCGGCGGCCTGCTGGAACAGGTTCCGCGTCACGGTGTCGTACAGGAGGAATCGCGCGGTGTCGGGGTCGGGGGCGCCGGGCTGGTCGCCGTCGCTGAGCCGGTGGGCGAGCCGGGGGAGATCGCCGGGCAGCGCCTGGAGCGCCTGGATCCACGGCCAGAACGCCGGGGCGCCGCTACCTTCGACGCACCGGCTCCACGCCACCGTGACGCCGCGTTCCGCGGCCATCTCGGCGGCTGCCTCGGCCAGGCGGGTCTTGCCGATGCCCGACTCGCCGGTGACGAGGAGCACGCCGCCGGCCGTCTGCCTGAGGTCGTCGAGCCGTTCTCCGATGCGGCGCAGGTGGGGCTCCCGCCCGACCAGCCGGGGGAGTGTCGGGCCGGGCGGTCTTCTCAGCTCGGCCACAGGTGGCGCGGCGGGGGACCAGGACCGGACCAGGAGCTCATCCTGGTTCAGGACGGCCTGCTCCAGCCCGCGCAGCTCAGGGCTCGGATCGATGCCCAGTTCGTCGCCGAGCAGCGCGCGGCACCGCTGGTAGGCGGCGAGCGCCTCGGCCTGCCTGCGGTCCTGGTACAGGGCGCGGATGAGCAGCGCCCACAGGCCCTCGCGGTACGGCTCCCTCTCGAGCAGCCGCTCGACCTCGACCGCGGCGGCGGCCGGACGTCCGAGCGCGAGCCACGCCTCCGCCCGGACCGTGAGCGCCGACAACCGGACGGCGACCAGCCGGGCGATCGTGGACTGTGCGAAGGCCTCGTCGGTGAAGTCGGTGAGCGGGTCTCCCCGCCACTCCACCAGCGCCGGGCGCAGGATCCGCTCCACGTTCTCCGGTTTGCCGTCCGCCAGAGCGGCGTAGGCCGCGTCCGCGGCGCGGGCGAAGCGCTCGGCGTCGAGCTGGGAGGGGGTGATGTCCAGCAGGTAGCCGGGCTCCCGGGTACGCAGGACGCGGGCGGGGGAGCGCGGGCTACGACGGGGCTCCAACGTCCGGCGCAGGTGCGAGATGTACGCCTGGAGCGTTCCCGTGGCGCTCGACGGCGGTTCGTCGGCCCACAGCCGGTCGATGAGCTGGTCGAGCGGCACCACATGCGGTGCGTTCAGCAGGAGAAGCGCCAGCAGGGCCCGCTGCTTCCGTGACCCGATGTCGAGGCGGGCTCCCGCGCCGTCCACGACCTCCAGAGTTCCGAGGACGCGGAAGTCGAGCCGGTTCCCCGGCTGCGAGGAGGCTCCGCCTGCCCGGCGACCCGGCGCGTCCGCGTCGTCCACACCCGCCCGCATCATTTCCCCCGAACGAGCCAGGCCGCTGATTTCCGGCTCATCATACTGATATGTCGGTTGATGTCTGATCGCGCTGGTGAGCCCGCCACGCGGCCGCTTGCGCGGCTCTTGGACGTCGCTTGGATTCCGGCGGGACGGCCTCAACCAGCCTCCAAGTCGATGGTGCGACAACTGGGTCCGCTGAGACACACATCCCAGTCACACATCTCAGTCACACATCGCGACATCAGGAGAAGATATGGACACCACGCACTCCTCTATGGAGGCCGCACTGCGCCGCGAGGTCATCGGGCCCGTCCTGATCCCCGGCCAGGACGGGTTCGAGGAGGAGGCCGCCGGCTTCAACCTCGCCGTACGGCACCGCCCCGCCGTGATCGTGGGGGCGACCGGCGTGGAGGACGTCGCCGCGGCGGTGCGGCTCGCCGCGGCGCACGGACTGCCGGTGGCGGTGCAGGCGACCGGCCACGGTGCGGTTCAGGCGGCGGACGGCGCGTTGCTCGTCAGCACCCGCCGGATGAGGGAGATCGTCGTCGACCCGATGGCCCGGACCGCGAGAATCGGCGCCGGCTGCACCTGGGCCGAGGTCGTCGCCGCGGTGTCGCCGTACGGTCTGGCGCCGCTCAGCGGCTCGGCGTCCGGCGTCGGCGCGGTCGGTTTCACGCTGGGGGGCGGCATCGGGCCGATCGCGCGGACGTTCGGGTTCGCGGCCGACCACGTCCGCGAGATCACGGTCGTGACGGGAGACGGCCGGATCCGCACAGCCGACACGGGCCGGGAGCCGGACCTGTTCTGGGCGCTGCGTGGCGGGAAGGGCGGCTTCGGCGTCGTCACCTCGATCACCGTTGACCTGTTCCCCATCACCGCGGTGTACGGCGGGGGCCTGTTCTACGCGGGCGAGGACGCCCCGTCGGTCCTGCACGCCTACCGGACCTGGACGGCCACGTTGCCCGAGGCCACCACCACCTCGGTCGCCCTGCTCCGCCTCCCTCCGCTGCCCGAGCTGCCGCCGCAGCTGAGCGGGCGGTTCGTCGTCCACCTCCGGATCGCCCACATGGGCGAGGAGCGGGAGGCCGAGGCGCTGCTCGCTCCCATGCGGGCCGTCGCCGCGCCGGTCCTCGACGCCGTCGGGCCTCTGCCGTACACGGCGCTCGACGCCATCCACCAGGACCCTGTCACCCCGATGCCGGTGGCCGAGCGGGGCATGCTCCTGCGGGAGCTGACCGGTGAGGCCGTGGACGCCCTGCTCGCCGTCGCCGGCCCCGCGGCCCAGGTCCCCCTCGCTGTGGTGGAGCTGCGGCAGCTCGGCGGCGCGCTGGCCCGCGAGCCCAAGGAGCCCAACGCCGTGGGCGGGCGCGACGCGGCCTTCTCCCTGCTGGTCATCGGCGCGCCGGTGCCCGAGCTGATGGACTCGGCCGTCCCGGCCGCCGTCCGGACGGTGGTCGAGGCCGCCGCGCCGTGGTCGACGGGAGGGACGATGATCAACTTCCAGGGCTCCGCCCTCGCCCCCGAGCAGCTCTCCCGGGCGTGGCCCGAGCCCGTGCTGGCGAGGCTCGCCGAGCTGAGGGACCGCTTCGACCCGGCGAACCTGTTCCGCTTCGGCCACGTCGTGCCCCGGCGTTCCGGTCGCTGACGCGCGCCGCGAGAGGGCGGAGGTGTGCGGGGACCTGCGAATCAGCGCATTCTGAGGGCGAGCAGGAAGTCCACCCGCTCCTCCAGCGTGTTGAGGGAGCGGCCGGTCAGCTCCTCGATCCGCTTCAGCCGGTAGCGCAGCGTGTTGACGTGGACGTGCAGCCGGTCGGCCGTCGCCGCCCAGGAGCCGGACTCCTCCAGGAAGGTCTCCAGCGTCTCGATCAGGTCGGTCTGGTTGGCGGCGTCGTACTCCTGCAGCCGGCCGAGCAGGCGGGTGCGGAACGACCGGCGCAGGTCGCCGGGGATGGCCGCGAGCAGTGACCGGTGTGAGCCGACGTCCTCGGCGGTCATCGCGCTCACCCGGTCGCGCCCCAGCGCCGCCAGGGTGCGCGCGTGCCGCGCTTCCTCGATGAGGCTGCTCAGCCCGGCCGGGCCGGTCGTCACGCTGCTCAGCCCGAGCGCGATCCGGGCCTTGCCGAGACCGGCCTCCAGGGTCCGCGCGCCGCGCAGCACGTGCTCGGCGATCTCCTCGGCGGTGTTGCCCGCGAGCGGCACGAGCGCGACCGCCTCGCCGTCCTCGCGCGCGGTGGCCACGCCCGGCGCGATCGGGCGCAGCAGCTCGTCGAGGACGGCGGCGCCGACCTCGTCCGCCCGGGCCACGCCCTCGATCCGCAGTGTCGCCGCGAGGAGCCCGTGCTCGGTCTCGACGTGCAGCGTGTGCAGTCGCGAGACGACCCCGGGCAGGTTGGCCTCGCCCGAGGCGAGCAGGTCGAGGAGCTGGTCGAACACGCGCCGCTCGATCCGCTGCGCGGCCTCCAGCCGGGAGCGTTCCAGCGCCACCAGCGCGGCCAGCTCCACGATCAGGTCCTCGTGCTCGCCGCCGACGCCCGCCTGCTCCCCGGCGTACGCGAGGAACCAGTTGGCGATGCGGTGCGGCGCGCCCTTGCTGACCGGGAAGACCGACAGCAGCGTGCCGTCCTCCCGCGTGGACATGCCGGGCAGGAACCGCGCCGACAGGAACGAGTGGGCGAGCCGGGCGCGGTCGTGGGCGGCGAGCGGCTGCGACCCCACGATGACCCGGCCGGTGGCCGACATCACCCAGCAGGGCACGTCCAGCTCTCCGGCGACGGCGGTGACCAGCTTGGTCAGGCTGCCGCCGTCCACGAGCACGCTCGCCAGCCTGCGCCGGGAGCCCTGGAGGCCGCGGGGCGCGGCGCCGAGCTCGTCGATCAGACGACGCAGGACGTACTCGGTGACCGCGCTGAACGGCACGTCCACCGACAGGCAGAGCAGCGGCAGGCCGGCCTCGGCGCAGGCGTCGATCAGGTCGGAGGGCGGCACCTTCAGCGCGGTGCCCGAGCAGAGCGCGGTCACCCCCACCCCGGCGAGTGCGGCGACGAAGCGCCGCGCGGATTCGGGGCCGTCGTGCCAGGTCAGCTCGGTGAGGACCAGCTCTCCGGGCTTGACGAACCTGGTCGGATCGGGCAGGTCGGTCGTGGACACGCCACGCACGCGCCGGTCGAGCAGGTCGTGGCCGGTCAGGACCTTCAACCCCAGATGGTCGACCTGGCACAGGTCCCGCAGCCGCATCTCTCCCAATCCCGTAGCTGTCCGATTTCTTCCGTCGAATGCTCTATTGAGAGTATCGGCAGCTCAGACGGGCCACTCCTCTCGCCGCCAGGCGGCGTCCCAGAACATCCACTCGTAGCGCGCGGTGGTGGTGGCGTTGGCGAGGAGTCGCCCGCGTTCGTCGTCGGTCAGGCCGGCCGCGACCTCGTCGAGCAGGTCGAGCACGCCCGCGACGGTCTCCTGGTACTCCGCGCCGCCGTACGTCTCGATCCACCAGGCGTACAGCGGGTCGGGCGAGGAGCGGCCGAGCAGGGTCTCGCCGACGCGGGCGTAGATCCAGTAGCACGGCACGATCGCGCCGAGCGCCTCGGCGAAGGTGCCGAGGTGGCAGGCGCGCAGCAGGTACGACCCGTAGCCGAGCGCGGTCGGCGGCGCCGGGTGGCGGCGCGCCTCCGCCTCCCCGATGCCGAACGCGTTGAGCAGCTCCACGTGCAGGCTGTGCTCGACCTCGACGGTGCGGGCGGCGTCGGCGGCGAATCGCTGGACGGCGGCCGGGTCGGGCGCCTTGACGGCGCACGCGGCCAGCGCCCGCGCGTAGTCGGGCAGGAAGTGCGCCTCCTGCAGGACGAAATGCCGGAAGACCTCTTTGGGGAGGGAGCCGTCGGTCAGCCCGGTGAGGAAGGGGTGGGCCAGGATCTCGTGGTAGATCCCGTCCATCGCCCGCCACAGCTCGTCGCGGAAGGGACGCATCCGCCGATGCTATCCAGCCCGCCGACGAGCCCGGCGTCCAGTCCGGGTGAGGGGGCCGCCGTCTAGATCCAGCCCTTGCGGGAGGCCTGTACGCCGAGCTGGAAGCGTGTCTGGGCGCCGAGGACGTCCTGCAGCCTGGCGATCCTGCGGGCGACGGTGCGCTCGCTGACCCCGAGCTCGCGGGCGATGGACTCGTCGGTGAGTCCGGCGCTGAGGTAGCTGAGCAGCCGGCGTTCCTCGGCGGTCGGGCCGGCGTCGAGGTCGTCCGCCTCTACGGTGGCGGCGAGGGGCACCGCCATTCTCCAGAACGACTCGAAGATCCCGGTGAGTCCCGTCAGGAGGCCCGACGGCTGGATCGCGATGGCGTGGCGCGTCTCGCCGTCTCCCCGGAAGATCAGCAGGGCCTCGCGGTCGTCGCCGATGAGCATGTGGAGGGATATGTCGGGGAACACGCGGGCCTGCTCGCCGGCCTCGACGCAGGTGCGCAGGGCGGCGAGCGCGGCGGGCCGGCGCAGGATCTCGGCTCCGTAGACCGCCCGGATGGCGACGCCGCGGGCCAGCGCCTCGAGGGTGCCCGCCGCCACCCGCGGGGTCTCCTCGGGACGTGAGACCGGTCCGAGGACCAGCGCCCGCACCTCGCCCTCCGCCTGGTCGAGCAGCTTGCGCTCCATCGCCGCCGTGCCGTCCGCGGAGGCGACGCTCTCGAGGTAGCTCGCCGACCGCTGGTGATCCTGCCAGATCCTGGCCAGTACGGCGGCGCTCTCCCTGGCCAGCAGCGCCTCACGCGCGCGGCGCTCGGCGTAGGACGCCAGGGCGCTGAGCGGGGGCAGCGGGGACACGCGGCCGTCCTCCACGGTGACCAGCCCCAGCGCCTCCAGCTCGGCCAGCGCACGCTCGAGGTCGTCGCGCAGCGCGGGCAGGGCCTCCACGGGGCTCTGGCCGGCTTCGGCCAAGGAGAAGTAGATCGCTTCGGCCGTCGGCGAGAGGCCGAGCGCCTGTAAGGGTCTCACCGTGTCGCTCACCTTCCCGAGGAGTCCGGGAGTCTCGAGGAGCCCCGAGGAGATCGCGGACGCAACCGAGGGCGCTCCCTGGCGGGTTCGCCTTCCCATTCCTTGTCATATTCCGGACATGCCGGATCTTGACACGTCAGGATCGTTCACAATCGATGTCAGGAATCTGGAGACTTTCGCCAAGCGCTTTCACGTCGAAGGAGTCCTTTTGCGTAAGCCCTTGGCCCTGCTGGCCGCCGCCGCCGTCGCCGCCGCCCTCACGATCGGCGCCCCGGTCTCGGCGCAGGCGACATCCCCCACCTCCGCGCTCGAGAGCGCGATCAACTCACTGCACGTCGACGACGCCACCAAGGCGCGCTATCTCGAGACCGTCAAGGCCCTGCCGGCCGACTGGCAGGAGCGGGCCGCCCGGTTCAAGGCCGGGCTGGGCGTCACCGGCTCGGCCTGGAACGAGATGGCGCTCAACGCCATCGATCCGAACGACTACCGGTGCGCGGACACCACGCTGAGCGCGTGGCTCGACGCGCGGCTCGAGGGCGCGGACTTCAGCACGATCTTCATCGTCGTGATACTCGGCGGCCTGGACATCCCCGCGTACGACGCACTGCTCTTCAACTCGGGCGACACCCCGCAGAGCTACGGCGAGAACGGTGAATACACCACCACCGTCACGCACGAGCTGCGCGACCTGAAGAAGTTCTGGGACATCAAGTCCGACGACATCCGCGGCGTCGCGATGCACGGCGACGTGCTCAAGGACGCCGACCGCACCGCCCGCGTCCTCGAGGTGCTGTGGGGCCTGCCCGCCGGTGAGGGCAGGGACCTGGCCGACCTGCTGATCGAGGTGCTGGCCGCCGACCCGGTGCTCAACGCCGACAACCCGATCTTCACGTTCAACGCGTTCGCCTTCACCGCCGAGGGAGACCCGGACCCGGTCGTGCAGGGCATCCCCGACAAGATCATCATGGGTGACGGCATCATGAAGGGCATGGCCGGGATCGGCCTGGACGACGAAGTGGCCGCCAAGTCCATCCTGAGCCACGAGTTCGGGCACCATGTCCAGTACGAGGACAACCTCTTCGACAGCCCGCTCACCGGCCCCGAGGCCACCCGCCGCACCGAGCTCATGGCCGACGCCTTCGCCGGGTACTTCCTCACCCACAAGCGCGGCGGAACCCTCAACGCCAAGCGCCTGCTTCCCGCGGTGCAGTCCTTCTTCGAGGTGGGCGACTGCTCCTTCTCCAGCGCCGGTCACCACGGCACGCCGAACCAGCGGCTGGCCAGTTCGTCGTGGGCCGCTGATCTGGCGCAGGACGCGCAGAAGCAGGGCCACATCATGCCCTCGATGACCTTCGCCAACCTGTTCGACGCCCAGCTTCCGGTCATCGTCAAGCCGGACGCCCAGTAGTACTGCCGACATCGGGGGCCGGTCGCCGGACCGGCCCCCTTTCATGTCAGGAGGCCGGCGACCGCTATCCGGCGGGCCGGGCCGTCTCGTCCTCGGCCGCGGGCAGCTCGTGCTGGAGCGCCTCCGCCTGGCGGCGCAGGTGGTCGAGCATGGCCTTGGCGGCGGGCGTGAGCGGCCGGGCCTCGGGCAGCGTCACGCCGACCGAGCGCCGTACGGACGCGAGCGGCACCGGCAGCTCCGCGAGCTGGTCGTCGGTGCGGACGAGCAGCGCCGGCAGCGCGGCGATCATGTCGGTCGCCAGGAGCAGCGAGCGGATCGTCAGGATCGAGGTGCACTCGACCCGGTTCTCCGGCAGCGGCAGCCCCTCACGCTGGAAGACCTGCTCCAGCTCGTGTTTCAGGGCGGTCTGGTCCAGCGGGAGGATCCACGGATAGCCGAGCAGCTCGGGCAGCGTCCGCGCGTGCCCGGCGGGGTGCCCGGCGCGGGCGACGAGCAGGGTCGGCTCGTTGTAGAGGGGGATCTGGTGCAGGCCGGGCCGGCCCTCGATGGGGTTGAGCCGCCCGAGGATCAGGTCGGTGCCGCCGTCGATCAGCCGTGGGACGAGCGAGTCGAACGTACCCTCCCTGACGATCACCGTGATGCCGGGCCGTTCGGCCTTCAGGGCGGCGATCGAGCGGGGCAGCAGCACGTTGGTCGCGGCCAGGAGGGTGCCGACGGTGACGGTACCGGTCTCGCCGTCGGCGAGTCCCGCGATCCGGTCGCCCGCCCGGCGCAGCTCGGCCTGTACGGCACGGGCGTGGTCGATGAACGCCTCGCCGAAGAGGGTGGGCGTGACGCCGCGCGGGCCGCGGCGGAACAGCTCCACTCCGAGGATCTGCTCCACCTCCCGCAGCCCGCGTGTCACGGCGGGCTGCGCCAGGTGGAGATGCTCGGCGGCACGCAGGACGCTGCCGTGCTCGGCGATGGTCGTCACGAGCACCAGGTGCCGGAGCTTGAGCCGGCCGCTCAGCAGGTCCAGCGGTCGGGATATCACCGCCACATCATATAAGTCCGAAAAGTGGGACCTATTTTGCTATATCGGCAGGCGAGGCGGGCTGTTCGGCGGGGAGATCGCCCAGGCGCTCGGCGTCGTTGCGCGGGATCACGAGCGCGGCGACGAGGCTGATCGCGGCGACCGCGGTCAGGTAGCCGGTGATGGACAGCGAGCTGCCGGAGGCCGCGAACAGCGAGGCGGCGATGAGCGGGGTGATGCCGCCGCCGAGCAGCGAGGCGAGCTGGTACGCGACCGAGGTGCCCGAGTAGCGGATGGCCACGGGGAAGAAGCTCGCGGTCAGCGTGCCCTGCGGGGCGTGGGTCATCGACAGCACGGCGCCCATCGCCACCATGAACACCGCGATGAGGGCGGTGTTGCCGGTGTTGATGATCGGGAGGATCGCCACGGCGCCCACCAGCAGGACCACGGAGCCGCCGGTGAAGATCGCGCGCAGCCCGCGCCGGTCGCCGATGTGCGCCCAGATGGGCGCGGTGGCCAGCCACACTGCGGCGCCGCCGATCACGCACATCAGCAGGAAGGTGCGGGACAGGTGGACCTCGGCCTCGCCGTAATTGAGGATGTAGACCATGAAGATGTAGGAGACCGCGCTGTTGCCGACGACCACGCCGATGGTGTGGATCACCTGGCGCCAGTGGTCGCGCAGCACGACCGCGATCGGCAGCCTGGCGGGCTTGCGGCGCTCGACGAGGTTCTCATACGCGGGGCTCTCCTCGATGCGCAGCCGCAGGTAGAGCCCGACGCCCACCAGCACGACGCTGAGCAGGAACGGCACCCGCCAGCCCCACGACAGGAAGCTCTCCTCGCTGAGCAGCGACGACGTGCCGAGGAAGACGAGGTTGGCGGTCAGCATGCCGGCGGGCGTGCCCATCATGGGGAACGCGCCGAAAAGCCCTCTTCGGCCCTTCGGGGCGTGCTCCATGGTCAGCACCACGGCGCCGCCCAGCTCGCCGCCGAGCCCGATGCCCTGCGCGACGCGCATCAGGACGAGGAGCACCGCCGCCCCCACACCGAGGGTGGAGTACGTCGGGAGCAGGCCGATCAGCGTGGTGCCGATGCCCATGATCAGCAGCGATACGACCAGCGTGTTCCGCCGTCCGATGCGGTCGCCGAAGTGGCCGAAGATGATGCCGCCGAGGGGACGGGCGAGGAAGCCCACGGTCATGGTGCCGAACGAGGCGATCGACCCGGCGACCGGGTCCATGGCGGGGAAGAACTGCTTGTTGAAGACCAGTGCGGCCGCCGTGCCGTACAGGAAGAAGTCGTACCACTCGATGGTCGTGCCGATGAAGGCCGCCCACGAGACGCGGCGCGCGGCCTTGCGGCGGTCTGTGTCCATAAAACACCTGTGCCTTTTCGGTCGGGGAGTAGGGATGAGGATGCATCCAGGTGGTATGCCGCGACGAATACCGATCTGGGCGTGAGGTATGCGGATCCTGATATATAACGAAATTGAGATAGCTGAGACCTAGAGCGGTATTAGACTGTTATGCCATTGCGCAGCACAATTGCGGCCATGAAGCCCGCGCACTACGTCAACGGTGTCTTCGCGCCGACGGAAGCGACCTTTCCGCTGCTTTCCCCCGTCGACGGAAGCCAGGTAGGAGTCGTCCCCGAAGCCTCGCGCGACGTCGTCGACGCGGCGGTCCGCGCCGCCAGGGCGGCGCTCGACGGCCCGTGGGGACGCACGAGCGTCGAGGAGCGGTGCGCGTTCCTGCGCCGGATCGCCGACGGCATCGAGGCCCGCTTCGACGAGTTCGTCGCCGCCGAGGTCGCCGACACCGGCAAGCCGCACGACCTGGCCGCCACGGTGGACATCCCGCGCGCGATCGGCAACTTCCGCGCCTACGCCGACCTGGCCTACGGACGCCCCGAGCGGGCCTACCCCACCACGGTCCCGGGCTGGAGCGGCAGCGGCCAGGCGCTGAACTACACCGTCCGCCGCCCGCTCGGCGTCGTCGCGATCATCTCGCCGTGGAACCTGCCGCTGCTCCTGCTGACCTGGAAGGTCGCGCCCGCGCTCGCCGCCGGCAACGCGGTCGTCGCCAAGCCGTCGGAGGAGACCCCGTCCACCGCCACCCTGCTCGCCGAGGTGATCGGCGAGGCGAGGCTGCCGGACGGCGCCTTCAACCTCGTCCACGGCCACGGCGCCGGCGCGGCGGGGGAGCACCTGACCTCCCACCCGGGTGTGGACGCGATCGCCTTCACCGGCGCGTCCGCCACTGGCGCGGCGATCATGCGCAACGCGGCCGAGCACGTCACGCCACTGTCCTTCGAGCTCGGCGGCAAGAACCCGGCGCTGGTCTTCGCGGACGCCGACCTTGCCGAGGCGGTCGAGGGGACCGTGCGGTCGAGCTTCACCCACTCGGGCCAGATCTGCCTGTGCACCGAGCGCGTCTACGTGCAGCGGCCCGTCTTCGACGAGTTCGTCCGCGCCCTGGCCGAGCGCGCCCGCGCGCTCAGCGGCTACGGCCCGATGATCTCGGCCGAACACCGCGACAAGGTGCTCTCCTACTACCGCCTCGCGGTGGAGGAGGGCGCCACGGTCCAGGCCGGCGGCGGCGTGCCGACCTTCGGCGACGCCCGCGACAGCGGGTTCTACGTCGAGCCGACCGTGCTGACCGGGCTGCCGCAGAGCGCCAGGACCGTACGCGAGGAGATCTTCGGCCCCGTCTGCCACGTCGCGCCGTTCGATGACGAGGAGGAGGCGATCCGGCTGGCCAACGACAGCCCGTACGGCCTGGCCGCCACGGTGTGGACCACCGACCTGTCGCGCGCCCACCGCGTGGCGCCGCGCGTCGAGGCCGGGATCGTGTGGGTCAACTGCTGGAACCTGCGGGACCTGCGCACCCCCTTCGGAGGGGTGAAGGCGTCCGGCATCGGACGTGAGGGCGGCGAATACTCGCTCGACTTCTTCTCTGAGCCCGTCAACGTGTGCGTCAAGATTTGAGGACATCCGTGACAGAGAGACACCAGGCCGCCGCGGCACGGCTGCTGGAGGCGTACGCGTCCGGCCGCCCGTGCGAGCCGGTACGCGACCTGATCGACGGCGTGGACGACGCCTACGCCGTGCAGAACCTGGTCACCGAGCGGTGGCTGGCGCAGGGACGGCGCCTCACCGGCCGCAAGATCGGACTGACCAGCAAGGCGGTCCAGCGGCAGCTCGGGGTGGACTCGCCGGACTTCGGCATGCTCTTCGCCGACATGGCGGTGCCGGACGGCGAGGAGATCCCCGTCGGCGCGGTCCTGCAGCCGCGCGCCGAGGCGGAGGTCGCGCTCGTGCTCGACCGCGACCTGACCCACGAACGGCACACGGTCGCCGACATCATCCGGGCGACCGCCTTCGCGCTGCCCGCGATCGAGATCGTGGGCAGCCGGATCCGCGACTGGGACATCACCCTGATCGACACCGTCGCCGACAACGCGTCCTCCGGCATGTACGTCCTGGGTACCCGTCCGGTGTCGCTGCGGGACGTGGACCTGCGGATGGCCGGAATGGTGATCGAGCGGCGCGGCGACCAGGTGTCCAGCGGCATCGGCGCGGCCTGCCTCGGCAACCCGCTGCACGCTGCGGTGTGGCTGGCCGACACGCTGGTCCGGCTCGGCCGCCCGCTCCAGGCGGGCGACACCGTGCTGACCGGGGCGCTCGGGCCGGTCGTCCCGGTCGCGCCCGGCGACGTGCTGGAAGCGCGCATCGACGGCCTCGGCGACGTGCGGGCCGCGTTCGCCGCCGAGAAGCCCGCCGAGAAGTCCGCTGAGGAGGAAGTGTGAACCCGCGCCTGAACGCGTTCGCGGAGACCCTGGACGAGGCGGTGCTGAACCGCCGGGCCGTCCCCCGGCTCACCGACACCGCGCCGCTCGACGTCGCCGAGGCGTACGAGGTACAGCGGGCGGTGATCGAGCGGAGGCGGGCCAGGGGTGAGGCGCTCATCGGCGTCAAGATGGGCTTCACCAGCCGCGCCAAGATGGTGCAGATGGGGGTGGACGACGTCATCTGGGGCCTGCTCACCGACGCCATGCTGGTCGAGTCGCACCTGGACACCTCCGGGCTGATCCACCCGCGCATCGAGCCGGAGATCGCGTTCCTGCTGGACCGGCCGGTGCGCACCCCCGCGGACGCGGTCGCGGCCATCGGCGGGATCGCCGTCGGCTACGAGGTGCTCGACTCCCGCTACGAGGGCTTCAGCTTCACCCTCGCGGACGTCGTCGCCGACAACGCCTCGGCCAGCGGCTTCGGGCTCGGCCCGTGGCACGCTCCCAAGGACGTCGGCAACGTGGGCATGCTGCTGGAGATCGACGGCCGCCCCGTGGCGAGCGGCTCGTCGGCGGCCATCCTCGGCGACCCGCTGCGGTCGCTGAACGCGGCCGCGCGCCTGGCCTGCGCCGCCGGGATCGAGCTGCAGCCCGGCTGGGTCATCCTCGCGGGCGCCGCGACCGCGGCCGTCCCGCTTCCCTCCGGCGCGCACGTCCGCGTCAGCGCCGCCGGTCTCGGTCACGTGGAGGTGACGACGCGATGAGCGACGCGCTGCTCGTCCAGGGCAAGGCCACCCCTCGGGGGAGGTTCCCGCACATCAGGCGGGCGGGCGACTTCGTGTTCGTGTCCGGCACCAGCTCGCGCCGTCCCGACGGCTCGTTCGCCGGGGCCCGCGCGGACGCCATGGGCACCACCGACCTGGACATCCGCGAGCAGACCAGGGCGGTCATCGAGAACATCCGCGACCTGCTCACGGCCGCCGGCGGAGACCTGTCCGACGTGGTCAACGTGACCAGCTACCTCGTCAACATGAACGACTTCGGCGGCTACAACGAGGTCTACGGCGCGTACTTCGACGAGACCGGGCCCGCGCGCACCACGGTCGCCGTCCACCAGCTCCCGCACCCGCACCTGCTCATCGAGATCTCCTGCACCGCTTACATCCCCCAAAGGAGCGCACAGTGATCCCTCCCTTCAACCTCCAGAAGTGGATCGACGAGCACCAGGACATGCTGCGGCCGCCCGTCGGCAACGTGCAGATCTGGAAGGACGCCGACCTGATGGTCACCATCGTCGGCGGCCCCAACCAGCGCACCGACTTCCACGACGACCCGATCGAGGAGTTCTTCTACCAGCTCAAGGGCGACATGGTGCTGCGCGTCATGGAGGAGGAGGGCAAGCCTCCGGTGGACGTGCAGATCAAGGAGGGCGACGTCTTCCTGCTGCCGCCGCACGTGCGGCACTCGCCGCAGCGTCCGGTGCCCGGCTCGATCGGCCTGGTCGTCGAGTACGCCCGCCCGCAGGGCGAGCTGGACGCCTTCGAGTGGTACTGCACGGAGTGCCACCACCGGGTCCACCGCGCCGAGCTTCAGCTCCAGTCGATCGTCGAGGACCTGCCGCCGGTCTTCCAGGCGTTCTACGACGGCGACCGCACCTGCCCGAACTGCGGGACGACCCACCCGGGCAAGGACTGGCCCGAGCACATGCGGCCGGTGATCCGATGACCCGTTCCGGTCAGGTCATCGACGTCCACGCGCACGTCTTCCCGCGCATCTCCCGCGAGGAGAGCCGGATCCTCGCCGGGGCGGGCGAGCCGTGGCTGCGTGACGGCATGATGATGAGCGGCGACGACGACTACCGTCCCGTCACCCCGGAGCTGTGGGACGCGGGGGCCCGCCTCGCGGCGATGGACCGCCTCGGCGTCGACATGCAGGCGGTCTCGTCCACGCCGCTGCTGTTCGGGTACGCGGCCGAGCCGGATCGCGCCGCGGACTGGTGCGAGATGGTCAACGACCGGATCCTCGCCTACTGCGCCGAGGATCCCTCCCGTCTGCTGCCCCTGTGCCAGGTGCCGCTGCAGGACCTGGCGACCGCGTGCGCGATGGTCGACCAGGCCAAGGCGGCCGGGCACCGGGGCGTCCACATCGGCAACCACGTGGGCCCGCGCAACCTCCACGACCAGGACATCGTGGCGTTCCTCACCCACTGCGCCGACGTGGACATGCCGGTGCTCGTCCACCCGTGGGACATGCTCGCCACCGACCGCATGGCGGGCTACATGCTGCCCTGGCTGGTCGGCATGGCGACCGAGACCCAGCTCAGCATCCTGTCGCTGATGCTGTCCGGCGCGTTCGAACGGCTGCCCTCCTCGCTGCGGCTCTGCTTCTGCCACGGCGGCGGCAGCTTCGCGTTCCTCCTCGGCCGCGCCGACAACGCCTGGCGCAACCGGGACATCGTGCGGAAGGACTCGCCCAAGCCGCCCTCGGCGTACACCGACCGGTTCTACGTCGACTCGGCGGTGTTCGACCCGCGGGCGCTGCGCCTGCTCGTCGAGGTCATGGGCGTCGAGCGGGTCATGCTCGGCACCGACTTCCCCTTCCCGCTGGGCGAGCAGGAGCCGGGCGCGGTCGTGCGCGACTGCCCCGAGCTGGACGAGGCCGCCCGGGCCGCGATCCTCGGCGGCAACGCCACGAGGTTCCTGGGGCTGGGATGACGCTCGCGCACCCGCCCCTCGGCACGCTGCGCGGCGTGGACCTCGGCGGCGTCTCCGCGTTCACGGGCGTGCGGTACGCCGCGCCGGCCCGCCGGTTCGCCGCGCCCTCCCCGGCTCTGCCGTGGGAGGGCGTCGCGGACGCCGTCGCACCCGGCCCGCCCGCGCCGCAGCGGCCGGGGCGGATGGGCTGGGTGCCGGGGCTGGAGATCGACCCGTCGAGCGGCCGCGAGGACTGCCTTTTCCTGAACGTCTGGACGTCCTCGTGCGAGGGGCGGCGGCCGGTGCTGGTGTTCCTGCATGGGGGCGCGTTCGTGTTCGGCTCCGGCGCGCAGCAGATGTACGACGGCGCCGCGCTCGCCCGCGACCACGGGCTCGTCGTCGTGACGGTGAACTACCGGTTCGGCTTCGCCGGGTTCTGGTACGGCGACGGTGTGCCGGCCGACATCGCCCTGCGGGACCAGCTCGCCGCGCTTGAGTGGGTGCGCGACAACATCGCGGCCTTCGGCGGCGACCCGGAGCGGGTCACCCTCGGCGGCCATTCGGCGGGCGCGACCAGCGTGCTCGCCCTGATGGCCCTGGCGCCCGGCCTCTTCTCGCGCGCCGTGGCCATGAGCCCCGTGCCGTACGGCTTCGCCACCCGGGAGGAGGCCGCGGCCTGGACCGCGGCCGCCCGCGAGGCGCTCGGGGGCGCCGACCCGTTCACCGCCCCGCTCGTGGACCTGCTGGACGCCGAGGGGGCCGCCGCGCGGGCGACGCCGCCGGTGGGCGGGCTGCTGCCGGTCGCGCCGGTCGTCGACGGCGACCTGCTCGCCGTCCATCCGATGGACGCGATCCGCTCGGGCGCGGCCGCTCCGGTGCCGCTCCTGGTGACGACGACGTCGCAGGAGATGCGGCTGTTCGCCGCGATCGGCGGGGGAGACCCCGGCAGGCGCGACGTGTTCGAGGAGCCCGCGCAGGAGGTCGTCGAGGCACATCGGGGGCCCGCGCGGCTGCTGGTCTGCGACCACCGCTCGCCCCTGCGCCACGGCGGGATCACGCTCGGCGCCTGCCATCTCGTGGACGTGCCGCTCTACTTCGGCAACCACGGGACCCCGCTCACCGGCGCCGGTCCCGAGGTGGACGAGCGGGCGGGCACGATGACCAAGGAGTTCGCCCGGTTCTGCCGCGGCGAGGAGTGAACGCGATGAGTGAAGCGGCCACGGTCGCGGTCACCGGATCGGGGGACATCGTCACCGAGCAGATCGCCTCCGCCTTCGGGAGATCGCCGGCACGCAGGTTGCCACCTTTGCGGAGAATATCGTGATGAAGTAGCGTGATCTACGTGACTGCCGGGTCGGCCTTGGGCCACGCACCAGAGAGCAGCCCGGCTGACGCTTGATCGCCGGGCGGGCCCGCGGCCCGCCGCCTTCTTCTCCATTCAGAACGGCACAGCAGGAACCACCAATGGAGAAGAATGGATTTCAACAAGCCGGTCATCGACGAGTTCCGCGCCAACAACGGCCAGGTCGGTGGCTATTTCGAGGGAGCGCGACTGCTCCTGCTCACCACCGCCGGCGCCCGCTCGGGTCGGCCGCACACGACCCCGCTCGGCTACCTGCCTGACGGCGTCGAGCGCATGCTGGTCATCGCCTCCGCCGGGGGAGCGCCGAACAACCCGGCCTGGTACCACAACCTGAAGGCCAACCCGCGCGCCGTCGTCGAGACTGGCGTCCTCATCTTCGATGTCGAGGCGGAGGTCCTGGAGGGCGCCGAGCGTGACGCGGCGTTCGCCCGCGCGGTGGAAGGCGACCCTGGCTGGGCCGACTATCAGGCGAAGACGACGCGCACCATCCCCGTCGTCGCACTTCGCGTGGCTGGTCCGCCCCGGGATAGCGCACCGTCGGGCGGTGCGTACCTCAAGCTGGTGCACGACGGCTTCCGCCGCGAACTCGCGCTGATCCGCAAGGAGCTGTCCGATTCAGGACGGCCAGGCCTGGGCGTGCAGCTTCGGATCAACTGCCTGACCGTCTGCCAGGGGCTGCACCATCACCACACGGGCGAGGACACCATGATGTTCCCCGGCCTGGCCGAGCAGCATCCCACGCTCGCTCCGACCTTGGAACGGCTGGCAAGTGAGCACGAGCGCGTCACTGTACTCCTGGAAGAGCTGAAGCAGGCCCTTTCCAGTGAGGATCCGCTGAAGGTACGGGCCGAGATCGAGCGGCTCGTCGAAGAGCTCGAAGCGCACCTGGCGTATGAGGAGCAGCAGCTGATCCCGATTCTCGACCTCGCCTGAAGTCCGAGGAGTAGCACCCCGCCAGATTTTGCGTGGCAGGGACTCAGGGGGTCCAGACGGCGGCGACGTCCTCGGTGACATCCAGCGATCGGCCCGCCTCGGCCGCTATGGGGGCGCGGGCGGGATCGAGCAGGCCGCCCCGGCCGCTGATCGCCCGCCAGGTCTTCGGATCGGGGCTCACCAGCGCGACGCGGGATCTGCTGCCGAGGGCGTCGATCTGCTGCTGGACGGACGGCATCACGCCGCCGCCCCGGACAATGGGAGCGATGACCACGATGCGGTCGTATCCGGCGGCCAGGTCGACGTTGGCCGGTGAGCGCATCCCGCCGTCGATGTACCGGCGCGCGCCGACGGTGGCCGGCGGACGTACGCCCGGCCCGGCGGTGCTGGCGCAGACGGCGTCCAGCAGGGTCACCCCGCTGTTCGCGGCGAAGTTCGCGGGTTCCCCCGACTCGGCGTCCACGGCGGTGATGATCAACGGCGTGCCGGGCCATTCGCGAAGGTTCCCGAGCCAGCGCTGGACCTCGGCCCGGCGTCGCTCCTCCGGCGGCGTGGCGGCGGCCAGGGCGATACGGCCCATGCGGGCGCCGAACTCCCTGCCGTCCTTGGCCTTGAGCAGTTCCCTGACCAGGCGGAAGAGCCCGAACATGGAGGGTTTCGGCGCAGGCTCGCCTTCCTGGGGGCCGAGCCGCTCGCTGTAGAGGACCCTCGGGTCGAGCCCGGCCGCCAGCTGGGCTCCCACCACGGCTCCGGCGGACGTTCCGACGATGAGGTCGGCCTCGCGGAGGTCGAGACCGCGTGCCGCAAGTGCGGCCAGGACCCCCGCCTCCCAGGCGATGCCTGCCACGCCCCCGCTTCCGAGCACCACTGCCCTGCTAGTCATGATCTTTGCCTCTCGGTCGGTCGGCGAAGGTCAGAATCCGTGCGATGGTCAGCTCCGGCCGTTCCTGGGGCAGGCCGTGTCCGGCGCCCGCGACGATCTCCGGCCGCTCGACCAGTCCGTGGAGGGCTCACCACCACAGGAGGGGGCCGTCGTCGGAGGGGGCGAGCGCGGTCAGCGGCCGCGGTAACGTGCCGGTGAGATCGGCGATCAGGAGCTCGGTCAGCGTCCCGTCGAAGGTGTACCGGTCGAACTCCACGTCCCAGGTGATCGTCCACCGGTCGGGGTCGGAATGAGAGGTGTCCCACCAAAGCCACTCCCGGCCCTCGGTGGACCCGCACCAAAGCAGGCCGCCGGGTTCGGGATGGACGCGAAGAGGAGCCCCGTCCTCCCCGTCGTCCAGTTCGCCCGCGAACTCGTCGTGCCGCTCGCGAAGATCCTCCGGCTGTTCGACGAAGAGGCCGTTGATCACGACGGGATCGTACGCCCCGGTGAGGCGCTTGTAGTCGGCCGGCAGGCGCAGCCCGACCGTCCGCTCGATCTCCGTCCAGTCGCGGGGAGACGCGGCCGTCGGCTCGCCGATGATCGTACGGAGCTGGGCCAGCGGGTCCCGCGGCATCTCGGCGACGGTGAGGCCGGGATGGGCGGCGCCCGGGGGCAGGAGAACCCGCGGACGCGGGACCGCGGACAGTGACAGCACCGGCAGGTCGAGCTCGCCGTCCAACCAGCGCTCCAGGAACGCCGTGGCGCCGTACCGCAGGCGCTGCCAGCCGACGCCGTCGGCGTCGAGGATGACAACGGGCCACTCGCCCGGGTCGCCGCTCACCGGCAGCCACCAGCACGTCTCGCCGCTGTCGAAGACAGCCCACAGGCGGAGGCCGCCGGGTTCGGGGGCGATCGGGGAGCGGACCACCCGTTCCCCGGCGACGCGGCGCGCCCGCAGCCGGGCTCCCTGCGCGCGCTCCTCCGCGTCGATGTCGAAGCCGTGGGGCGCGCCGGGGGCGAGCAGGCGCAGGACGCCGGCCAGCCGTCCCACTCCGAGCTCCGTGAGCAGCTCGGCGTAGTCGGCGGGGCCGTCGAATTCGGAGACCTCGGCCCGGGCCCGGGGCCCGGCCACGTGGACGGTGGCGGCCGGCGATCGCGTGGCGACCGGCAGCGGCGTCCCGCCGCCGTCACCGGACAGGACGAGCGGCTCGGTCGGCCAGGCGTATCGCGGCGACCGGGGCGGCAATGCGGGCAGGGCGTGCCCCGGGAGCTCCAGGGCGCCGCGTGCGCGTGCCGCGAGCACCTCGGTCATCGGCAGGCGCGCCGTGTGCCACCGCCCATTGCTGAAGATCACGCTCGGCCATCGGCACGGATCCTCCGACGCCGAGGTGTCCCAGAAGTACCGCTCGTCGCCCCGCGAGTCACCCCACAGGAGCAGACCGCCCGGCTCCGGATGGACGGCGAACGGATGCGCCTGGGGGTCGTCGTTTCGGAGGGCGCGCAGCAGTGAGCGGCCCTCGTCGAGCTGCTCGAAATAGCCGCCCCGCTCCGAGTCGTGGGGCAGGACGACCCAGATCCACTCCCCGGCCAGAACGGGCCCGTACGTCTCGGCGAACGCCTTGAAGTCGCCGGGGAACCGGACGCCGACGCGTCTTTCCACACCGGGCCAGTCCACGGGGAACGGCGACTCCGGCGGCGGGCCGATGACGGCGGCGAGGGCGGTGAGATCCACGCGGCTGATTGTGGACCACGGGACCGACAATCCGCCGAGACATGCGTGGGGGTGACGGCCGACCGGCCGTCACCCCACGTCGTCTCGGTCAGCTCTCGTCGGCGGATGCCGGGGGAGCGGCGGTCACCGGCGCGGTCGGCTCCGACGTCGCCGTGCCGTCCGCGTAGCCCTCCGCCGACACCGTCACACGTACGGACAGGCGCGCGCCGCGGTCGTCTCCCTTGAGGTGATAGGTCCGCCCGGTCGCGTCCTTGACCGGGACGCCGTCACGCAGCCACTGGTACGCGACCGTCCCCGCCTCCGGCGACCAGGTGCCGGGCGACGCCTTCAGCGACCAGCCGATCTTCGCGACGCCGGTCACGGCCGGGGGCGCGGTGTTGAGCACCGCGGGCGTCCGCGCGTCGTTCAGGTCAACCTCGGCCGCCCGGACGAACACCTGCCGGTGGGCGTACCAGAGCTGGTAGTACTTGTCCTGGCCCTTGAGGTCGGTGCGGTCGCCCGCGGCCGACCCGTCGAACGTGGTCGCCCGGTAGTAGTCCGTGACCACGGCCTCGTCGCTGACGGCGTACGACTGCCCGGCCGGGATCTTGTACTCCAGCGCCGAGAGCGCCTGGACGGGGATGCCGGTGCCGGCGTAGGCGGCGGCCTCGGGATAGGCCCGGCCGTAGATCGAGGCGGGCTGGGTCGCGGACGACTTCCCGGTGACCGTCTTGGCGAGCGTGCGGACGACCACGGGCTTGTCGGCCGGGTTGTGCAGCCAGGCGAGCGAGCCCGCCCACCACACGCCCAGCCAGTCGCCGCGGACTTCGGCGACGACGAGCTTGTGGCCGGAGACGACGCGCGCGCTGATGTCGCTCGCGTAGGTCGTGCCGTCGGCGCCGTTCGGCTTCCACCCCGGGTCCTTGGCGAGCGGCGCGCTCTCGGAGGGCGACTGGCGGAGCGGGACGAAGTTCGTGCCCGCCCCGGGGACGCAGTCCGGCGAGTGCGGCGACGCCTGCGCGCAGCCGGTCACGGGTTGCGGGTTGTCCTGGTAGCCGGTCCGCACCTCCACGACGTCTCCCGCCGCGACGTTCGCGGTGGCCTCCCGGGTGCCGCCGACGGGGGCGCCGAGCAACTCGAAGTAGTGGTCCCAGTCCCAGTACGGCCCCGGGTCCCAGTGGACGTTCTTGGTGTTGCCGAACACGGTCCCGGGCACCTGGTCGTGGCCGATGATGTGCGCGCGGTCCAGGGGGATGTCGTACTTCGTGGCGAGGTGCTTCACCAGCGCGGAGGAGGTCTGGTACATCGCCTCGGTGAACCAGCCCGCGGTCCCGGCGAAGCCCTCGTGCTCGATGCCGATCGCGTGCATGTTCACGTACCAGTTGCCGGCGTGCCAGCCGACGTCCTTGGCGTCGAGGTGCTGGGCGATGTGGCCGTCGGAGGAGCGGATCGTGTAGTTCCACGCCAGGTACGTGGGGTCCTGGGCGAGCTTCACCGAGGGTCCGTAATACCCCTCGGTGTCGTGGATGACGATGTACTTGAGCTTCGGGCCTCCCGGCCCGGTCCGGTCGGCGAGGTCGTGGTTGCCGTAGTCGGTCGTGCCGTCCGGCAGAGTGGGGGAGTCCTTGGCGTACGGCGCCTCCAGCCACTCGCAGTCGAGCCCGGCCGGGCAGTCCACGGCGGGGGCGGCGGCCGCCTGCGCGCGGGGGAGCGCGACCGAGGGGTCGGCAGCGAGCGTCACCTTCTGGCCGTCGTCGGTGACGCGGCTCTCGCCCTTCTGGAGGGTCTGGTAGACCTGCCGGACGAAGTCGCTCCGTGCGCCGAAGCGCGCGACCGCGTCCTGCCAGGAGGCGAGGTCGTCGCCTGCCCGCTGAGTGGACGCGTGGCCGGATGCGCCGGACGCGCGGTAGGACGCCAGCAACGCCGCGCCGCCGCAGATGTTGGCGTTCGACTCGCCGGTCAGGGCGGCGGCCGTCAGACCGGTCAGCTCGGCCGCCGCCGCGACCTGGCTCTTCGCCTCGGTCGTGCGGCCCTTGCCCGCGCCGTCCCATGCCTCGGGCGTCCGGGTGTTCAGGTCGAACACGCCGTAGCCGCCGTCACTGCTGGGCCCGCCCTGGTGCTGGTCCCAGCGCGACAGCATGTACGCCACCGCCTTCAGCAGGGACTCCGGCACACTCGCGGCGCGGGACGCCTCGGAGAATGCCGCTTCTCTGCTGGGCGCGGACAGCGTCGCCGCGCAGGACACCTGTGCCTCGGGAGTGCGCGCTGATGTGGCGCCCAACGCGGCGGGCGCGACGGACAGCGACACCGTCGCCACCGCCGCGCCCGTGATCGCGACACTCCGGAGTGAAGATCTCACGTGATGTGACCCCTTCTCGTGCTGCCTGTGGGGGTTCAGGCCGGGTAATCACATCGCCGTGATGGTCTCTCACGCCAGGGCCGTCGGCAAATCTCGGCAAGATTGTAATTTTTCGCCAAACATGGCCGGTTGTATGAAAATCACCGTCTCGCCGGGGAGGCCGCCGCTACCGGTGGCCGGGCGCCGCCGCCTCGAGGTCGTCGATGCTGCCGGACATGATCGTCCGGAGGTGTTCGGTGATGTGCGGAAGCGGCCAGTCCCACCAGGCCAGCCGCAGCAGCCGGGCGACGTCCTCGTCGCTGTGGCGGCGGCGGATGAGCTGGGCCGGGTTGCCGCCGACGATGCCGTAGTCGGGGACGTCGTCGACGACGACGGAACCGGAGGCGATGATCGCCCCATTGCCGATGCGGACGCCGGGCATCACCATCGCCTGGTACCCGAGCCACACGTCGTTGCCGACCACGGTGTCGCCGCGTCCGGGGAGGCCGGCGATCAGATCCATGTGCTCCGCCCAGGAGCCGCCCATGATCGGGAAGGGGAACGTCGAGGGGCCGTCCATCCGGTGGTTGGCGCCGTTCATGATGAACCGCACGCCCTCGGCGAGTGCGCAGAACCTCCCGATGATCAGCTTTTCCGGTCCGTAGTGGTACAGCACGTTGCTGGTCTCGAAAGCGGTCGGATCAACCGGGTCGTCGTAGTAGGAGAACTCGCCGACCTCGATCAGGGGCGACGTGATCAGCGGCTTCAGCAGCACCACACGCGGTTGTCCGGGCATCGGATGGAGCACGGTCGGATCGGCGGGAACAGCCGGCACGGCACGGTGGGACATTGAGAACTCCTCATGGATGGGTGAGTGCATACAGGATCCGGCGGATGTCAGCCGTCGGCGGTGGACGTTCCCGCGGGCGCGGCGCGAGGTCCACGAGGCGTCGAGGAGCCTCGCGCCGCGGCCGGTCGTGTCGATCAGAAGTCGACGGTGGCGTCGAGCGTCGCGGTGGGCGTGCACACGACGGCGTCGAAGGCCTGGTGAAGCGGGGTGTCCATCACGGCGCTCTGCGATCGGATCCGATCCGGCGACGCCGTCACCGGATCCGGCTGACGCAGGTCGGTCACGGTGACGACCTCGCCGAGCCCGGCGTCGATCAGGGCTCGTTCCACGCTGCCGGGTTCCGGAGCGTCCAGGCGGACGGGTTCGACGGCGAAGCCGACCGGCGACCCCTCGGCCGGGACGCTCATCTCCGGCACCTCACCGGCGGTGTGCGTCATGGCCACGGCGCGGTAGTGCGGGCCGAGTTCCCGCGCCAGGTAGTGGCCCATGGGCAGACCGGCGAGGTGGCCGCCGAAGGTGACAGGGGTCTTCTGTATGTGGTTGTTGTGCGCCACCAGCACGATCCGCGCGCCGACGCCGGCGCGAGCCAGGTGCCAGTGCACGCACGTCGCCATGAAGCGGTCGCGGACCGAGGTGTCGCCGGGCAGCCCCGCCCCGGAGAACAGGTTGTTCATGGCCTGGAGCATGTAGTCGGCGTGGCAGGCCGCGTCCAGCTGCCGCCGGGCGGCGTCGTAGCGCTGCTGGTCACTACGGGAGACATAAAGCGGCTCCAGCGCGCGAAGTCGCAGCGACAGCCGGGCCAGGCCCGCGGTGAGCGCGTCCCGTACCGCCGGATCGAGGCGTCCCCACTGGGGTGCCGACACGGCGGCCGACCCTCCGGTGATCTCGTCCGCGGTCCGCAGGACGCCCGCGACGAGGTCGCCGGCGTCCGGGTCGACCAGCCGCAGGTATTCGGCGACCGGATCGAGGTCCGGCCGCAGGGTGAGGGTGTTCGGCAGATCGATCCCGATGACCTGGACGGGACGCGGCCTGCCCCGGTTGTAGTCGCGCAGCCAGCGCAGCAGCTCGCCGAACACGCCGAGGGTGAGCGGGCTGCTCAGCCGGGAGAGGTCGGACTCCTCGCCGTCGCCGGCGAGCCAGGGATTGACGGCGACCGCGTCGGCGGCGCCGAGTTCGAGCGCCACGTGCGTGAAGCCGTGCCGTTCAAGGAGGTAGCGGATGAGCCGCGCGCGGGCGAGGTTGAACTCGTGGACGAAGTGAGCTCCCTCGCCGATGCCCACGACCCGGGCGTCGGCGACCACGCCACCCAGTGGTTCGAGATCGTCGAGGAGTGGCTCTCGGGGATCGAGGGTGGTCAGGACGGCGGTCTGCCCCGCCTGGGTGTGGGCGAAGCGCGCTGAAGAGGCGCTGGACGTCATGGTGTGCACTCGTTTCTCTGCTGATGATGATCCGGTCATCCACGTGGTGAGAAACGCAGGGCGAAGCACCGGGACGCCCCCGGAATCCGGCTCGGCGAACGCCGAACCGGCGCCGGAGTCATCGCGCTCCAGCGCAGCTGCGTCAGCTCACCGACCGGTGTCAGCGAAACAAGGTGCCAGGTACCATAAGTCGATCTTATCCGGATTTCTGCCGCACTCAGGACCACACGCTCGGCCCCGGGAAGGCGCCGCTCGCAAAACGTGCGCGCGAGGCCGGTCCGAGGCTCCGCGCCGTGCGCTGTCCGCAAACGTTCACCGGGGTCGAGGGGGCGGAGCGGAAGGGTCCGAGGACCGGGGCGTTGCAGCGTCGCGTGCAGGAATTCGGTGCGCGCCAGGACGTTCGGCCCCAGCATCGGACGGCCCATCAGCGTCGCGCTCCACGCCCACGAGCTGTTCTGCCGTCTGGCGGCCCGAGCCGGGTTCCGGGTGCTCATCGGAAACCTCCGAGGAAACCTCCGCCTTCAGGCGGAGGAGGAATCGGACTCTCTGCAGGGCAGGGCAAAGGTAGGCGATTCGCCATAAGTCGAATACGCGTTCGATTTTTGGCTGATCGCGTGGCATGATGCGCGGCATGGCGCAGACCGTGAAGCGGGCCTACAAGTACCGCTTCTCCCCGACCCCCGGACAGGCCGCCGAGCTTGCCCGGACATTCGGGTGTGTGCGCCTGGTCTACAACAAGGCCCTGCAGGAGCGGACCCGCGCCTACACGCTGGACGGCCACCGCGTCCCCTACGGGGAGTCCTCGGCTGCTCTGACGGCGTGGAAACAGACGGAGGAACTCGCCTTCCTCAACGAGGTGTCGTCGGTGCCGTTGCAGCAGGCCCTGCGCCACCTCCAGGCCGGCTTCGCGAACTTCTTCGCCAAGCGCGCCAAGTATCCGACGTTCAAGTCCCGCAAGAAGTCCCGCACGTCGGCGGAGTACACCCGCTCGGCGTTCCGCTGGCGTGACGGCCGGCTGTGGCTGGCGAAGATGGACGAACCGCTGGACATTGTGTGGTCGCGCCCCTTGCCGGAGGGATCGGAGCCGTCCACCGTGACCGTGTCGAAGGACGCGTCCGGGCGGTGGTTCGTGTCCATCCTGGTCCAGGAGAAGATCCGCCCGCTCGACCCAACCGGCAGCGCGGTGGGGGTGGACGCGGGGATCACCGCCCTGGTCACCCTCTCGACCGGGGAGAAGGTGACCAACCCCCGGCATGAGCGGGCTGAGCGGCGCAGGCTGGCCAAGGCGCAGCGGGCGCTCGCACGTAAGGCCAAGGGCAGCGCGAACCGGGCCAAGGCCCGAATCACGGTCGCCCGCGTCTACGCCCGGATCGCCGACCGCCGCCGGGACCACGTGCACAAGCTGTCGACTCGGCTCGTCCGTGAGAACCAAACGGTCGTGATCGAGGACCTGACCGTCCGCACCATGGTCAAGAACCACAGCCTGGCCCGAGCCATCTCCGACGCATCGTGGCGCGAGCTGCGGTCGATGCTGGAGTACAAAGCCCAGTGGTACGGGCGGGAGCTGGTGGTCGTGGACCGGTGGTTCCCCTCGTCCAAGCTGTGCTCGGCCTGCGGGGCGTTGCAGGAGAAGATGCCGCTGAACGTCCGTACCTGGGAGTGCGCCTGCGGCGCGGTCCATGACCGGGACGTGAACGCCGCGAAGAACATCTTGGCCGCCGGGCTGGCGGACAAGTAAAACGCCTGTGGAGCTGGTGTAAGACCTCAACGGAGACCTCCGAGCGGGCAACTGGCGGTGAAGCAGGAAGCCTGACCGGCGACGGTGGGAATCCCCCTTGTTTACGAGGGGGAGGATGTCAATGCCTGGGCCCGTCAAGCAGGCACCGGCTAGTGTTCTCGCGGCGGACTGGCATGGTGGTGAACCGGCCCTCGGTATGGCCTGACCGATGATTTTTCCGCGCCGTGCTGGTCTGTATGCCGAGTACCGACTCACAGGAGGATGACGCCATGCGGAAACTGACCTTCGCCATGAACCTGAGCCTGGACGGCTACATCGCCGCGCCCGGCGACGACCTCGGCTGGAGCGTACCGAGCGACGAGCTGTTCCAGTGGTGGTCCGACCGGGTGGGGGTGACCGGCCTGGCGCTGTACGGGCGCAAACTGTGGGAGACGATGAGCTCCCACTGGCCGACCGCCGACCAGCAGCCTGGCGCCACACCAGCGGAGATCGAGTACGCCCGCCGCTGGCGAGACATGCCGAAGGTGGTGTTCTCCTCGACGACCAGCACGGTCGACTGGAATACCCGCCTGGTCACCGGCGACGCGGTCACCGAGATCACCCGGCTCAAGGCCGAGGACGGTGGCCCCATGGACATCGGCGGCGCCACACTCGCCGCAGCGGCCATGCGGGCAGGGCTGATCGACGAGTACGTGCTAGTCACCGCACCGGTCTTGGTGGGCAACGGCACGCCGTTCTTTACGGCCCTGGACAACTGGGTGAACCTGACCCTGATGGAGACCCGGACGTTCCCCGACGGCGTACTCCTGACCAGGTACGAGACCAGACGCTGAGTACCCAACCTCGGATCGGCCCGTGCTTCGGCCACCCAAGGATCTCGTGGCGCTGTGTTCCGAGGCGATCGTGATACCCGCCCCGGATCACAGGCCGTGTATGTAAGAGCTTCACACCCGGCGCACCCAGATGCCGATCACTCACATGCCTTACATGGCTGACTGAGCCCCAAGCCGCTGACCTGCGAGTTCCATCAACTACCCCAGATAACTGGGACCTCCGGTGAGGGGCGCAGAGTCCTCGACGTCGAGGCCGCAGACCTCGGCGGGGCGGGCGCCGCACACGTAGATCGTCTCGAACAGGACCCGGTCTCGGTCCTCCGCTCCCGAAGCCGCCCCCAGCCCCAAAGTAGGTTCTGATGCGGTGCCGACGGCGGCCCGGGCGCGCCACGCCTTCGTGCGGCACCTGGCCGAGCAGTAGACCGCGTCCCGGCGGTGACGCACTCCGGCCCAGACCACCCGGCGGCAGACCGGGCAGTGCGCCCACGCATCCACTCGATCCCGCCAGTTGGTCGGCAAGGTCTCAAGCCACGCCGACGCTGCCTCCGAGATCACCGTTGCTGCCAGCAGTTCCCGACGCCGGGCGGACCGGCGTGCCCGATAGGCCCGCATCTTGCACGCCACCGAACAGTATCGGCGGCGCGCCGCCGAGCCCGCGGGCAACCGCCGCCGACACACCACGCAGCGCGCCCTCGGACTCGTGCTCAACGCGATGGTGCTGTTCTCCACCCGCTACATGGACGCCGCGCTTACGAAGCTGCGCGCGGACGGCTTCTAGGTACGGGACGCGGACGTCGCTCGGCTCTCGCCGTTCGTGCGCCACCACGTCAACGTGCTGGGCCGCTACTCCTTCCGGCTGCCCGATCTGCCCGGCGGTATGAGGCCCCTGCGTGACCCGGACGCGGCCGATGAGTAGACCGGGAGGAAGGAGATAGCCGCCGACCCCGGCCGGTCTGGCGGCACACGGCCGCCGGACAAGGTCGCCCACGGCCGAAATCAGACGCCTTCGCGCAGGTACAGGTCGCGCAGCAGGCCGATCTCGCCGCCGTGATGCGCGACCTCGACCAGAGCGTGCAGCGCGAGCTTCAGATACGTCTCATCGGCCCAACCGCCGGGGCCCATGCCTATCGGCGCCAACAGGCGCTTGTCGCCAAGGGCTGCGATCCGGGAGATGAAGTGCTCCCAGTCCTCGGCGAGCGCCTGGATGCCTTCTTTGGCGGTGCCCGGCCACACATCGCGGTCGCCGTAGTCGGGAACGTCGTCGAAGAGGTAGATCACGTAGCCTCGCAGGCAGAGGTTGCCGATGTGCCAGATGCGCCAGGCGATCGTCGTGACGGGGTCCGGCGCCTCCGGACTCGATTCCGGAAAGAGCGTGGCGACACGGAAGACGCCGTCGTCGCCGGGGCGGATGCCGATGCAGTCGCCGACCGGCTCCCAGTGGTACTCGGCGTCGGTCAGGCCCTCCAGGCGCCCGAACAGCCGGGATCGCGCGCGTTCGAAGATCGCGAGAATGTCCCGCGTGGCGGGGTCGGGCACGATCATGTCAGCCATGTCAACTCCAGGGCTCGGTGGTTCCGTGTCGGTCGGGATGATCAGGATCGACGGGTCGGCAGACTCGGTCACGTGCCGCCGCCTCGGCGTGTGTCGCCGGGTGCGAGCAGGCTGGTGAGTTCGGCGGCCGCGACTTGGCCATCAACATCAGCAGGCTCGCCCCCTGCTCCCCGAGGTGGGTCAGCCCGGAGTGCCGGAACTCGTGCAGATCCCAGCCTGTGCCCGGCCCGGGGCAGCGGTGAGTGACGAACACCGGGCCGCGGGTGCGGTTCTTCAGCAGCCGGGCGGTGCCGGCGTCCCAGTACACGGGCTCCAGCACGAAATCCTCGCGGGCCTGGCCGCGGCGGCGGGCCTTGGACTGCGCGCCTTTGGCCTTCACCAGCGCGCGGCGGCCAGCGAAGTCCAGGTCCTCGATGTTCAGCGGCAGGATCTCCTCCGCCCGCGCCACGGTCTCATACAGCATCCGGTAGAAGCACTTCTCCCGCAGGTGCACCTCGCGGCGCTCCCGCGCCGACACCGCCCGCGTGAACCTGGGGTACGCCGTCCGATCGATCGACGCCACCCGAACCCCCGGAAACCGTCACGAACGGCACGGACACCGAGATCCTAACGACCAGCGATCACACCCGCGGCCCGTTTCTGCCGTACTCCGGTCGGCACCCCCAGTGAAGCGGGCTTAGCGAGGACCGCAGGTTCCCTTCTGGCGAAATGACTGATCCGGCCAAGATTCGCGGACACCCCACCCAGTAGGCGTCGATCGTCAGTGTGTGACGAGGTCCATGCGGAGGAACTCGGTGATGCGGAGCAGCCTCGGCGGGCGCGCCACCTCATCGGGGAGGGCCTGGAACGCCTCGGCTTCCCCGACGAGGCGTGGGGCGGTGAGTTCCACCTCCCTGCCGTCGGCCCGGAGCCGCGCACCGTCGGCCGCCAGGACGTTCTGCACCCAGTCCGAGCGCGATCCATACACCAGCACGAACAGGTAGCCGCCGTCGACAGGATGTGCGTCGAGCGGCGTGCGGTACGTCGCACCGGAGGCGCGGCCGACGTGAATCAGTACCGGCCACTTCCCGCCCGCGATCGCGCGAGGGTTGAACACCCTCTTGTTCACGTGCCCCCACCACTTCGGCATCGGCATCGGGATCTCCTTGTCCCACCCCGGCGGGGCGCGTCGCAGGTCAGGCATTCACCGAGCCGCCGGCTGATGCCGGCCCCGGAGGACTTACACCTGTAAGGCGGCTTACGCATGTAAGGCTGGCTTACGCTTGTAAGGTTGTCAACCGCCCATGCCCCGGAGCCGTCGTGTCGCCACCACTACAACCGCTCAGCAGAGGTCTCGTGCTGGAAGCCGCGATCCGGGTCGCGGATCGCGGCGGCGTCGAGGCGATCACGATGCGACGGGTGGCGCAGGAACTGGGCGTGGAGGCGATGTCGCTCTACCACCACGTACCGAACAAGGACGCGATCCTCGACGGCGTGGTCGACATGGTGTTCGCGGCGATCGAGCTGCCCGGTGCCGAGTTCGACGACTGGCGCGACGCGATCCGTGCGCGCGCTTCCTCGGCACGCGCGGTCCTGTCCCGGCACAGCTGGGCTCTGGGCCTGATGGATTCTCGTCGCAACCCGGGACCGGCGACCCTACGCCACCACGACGCCGTCCTCGGCGTCCTGCGGAAGGCGGGGTTCACGCTGCCGATGGCCGCGCATGCCGTCTCGCTCATCGACAGCTACGTCGGCGGGTTCGTCCTCCAGGAGGCGAACCTGCCGGTGATGACGCCGGACGACGTCGAGGAAGTGGCCGGCGGCATCCTTGAGCACCTGCCGGCGGACGAGTTGCCGTACCTCACAGAGATGATCGTCGACCACGCCCTGCGGCCGGGCTATGACCACACGAGCGAGTTCGGCTATGGCCTGGACCTGATTCTGGATGGGCTCGAAGCTCGCCGGAGGTAGAGCTTCCGGCACCGCCATGGTCGCCGGCCCGCGTTCCTGAACGTGAAAAGTGCCCTTGATGGACGCTGGCAGGACCTCGGGCGAGCCCTGTCCTTTCCGTTCAAAGGCACTTCTCTTCACCGCATGTTCATCAGCAGCAGACGGGCACATCGGCCGACGCGGACGATGCGACGGCCACGCCACCGGCCGTGGCGGACACGGCGAACAGCAAGGCGGCCGCCAGGCGTACGAACGTGCGCTTCATGGGATCTCCTTCGTTGGCAACAGCCGGCCACCTCGGTCCGGGGGTGGATCCGACGGCGACCGCGCCGGTTCGTAGACGACGATGCGCGGCCGACCTTGGACAATCCTTGCGAACAACCTTGAATCGGCGGCTCGGAACCGTCGCAGACTGACGATCGAGAGGTGGGGTGTCGGCACTCCGCCGCCGAGCCCGCCCGCGACGCCGCACATCGCCACGTACGCCGGTGCTCGCCCCCCCGGCCAGGCCGGGGGCGATGGTGTCATCCAGACGGGGCGCCGACAGGGCGCCGTTCAGGGGCACGCTCACGGGCCCGCTAACCCAAACCTTCCCTATCATCATCTATACTGCGCAATATTGGGCATTTAGGGAGTGATAGGGTATAAAACGTCATAAGGCGGGCCTCGGAGGGGGATGCGGTGGCGCAGCAGTACTACTCGGTCGACCAGGTGGCGGAGCTGCTTGATCTCCACGTCAGGACCGTGCGCGGCTACGTGCGGGACGGCCGGTTGAAGGCGGCCCGCATCGGCAAGCAGTACCGGATCACGCGCGAGGATCTGGAAGCGTTCACCGGCGGCTCGGCGCCGTCCCCGTCCCCGTCCCCGGCGGAGCCGAGGGCCGAGGTGTCCGGCATCGTGCAGATCGACGGGATCGACCGCGACGCCGCGTCCCGCCTGGCCAACGCCCTCATCGCCACCGTCAACAGCCCGCGCACGGACGTTCGCCTGCACGTCCAGACCGTCTACGACGAACAGAGAGCCGCGCTGAAGGTCGTCATCCTCGGCGGCCTGGAGGACACCGCTGAGCTACTCAAAATCATCGAAGCGTTGATCGGACCATCGAAATGAGCGACATTTACAAATCTGCCGAGGGCGAGCGCGTTCTGCGGGAGCGCTACCTCGCCTACCTGGACCGATGGCCGGTGCCCGCCGACCGGCTGCGCGTGCCGACCCGCCAAGGGGAGACGTTCGTCATGGCGAGCGGCCCCGAGGACGCGCCGCCGCTGGTTCTGTTGCACGGCTCCGGCGCGAACGCCGCGATGTGGATGCCCGACGTGCCGGTGTGGGCGCAGCACTTCCGCGTTCTCGCCGTCGACATGATCGGCGAGCCGGGCCTGAGCGCGCCCTCGCGCGCGCCCCTGGACTCCGACGCCCACGCGCTGTGGCTGGACGACGTGCTGGAGGCGCTGGGCGTCCGGAGCGCGGCGTTCGCCGGGACCTCGCTCGGCGGCTGGCTGGCCCTCGACTACGCCATCCGCCGTCCGGAGCGGGTCGAGCGGCTGGCGCTCCAGTGCCCGGGCGGGGTCGGCCGGCAGAAGTACGGTCTGCTGCTGGCGTCAGTGCTGCTGCTGCCGTTCGGCCGGTGGGGCAGGCGGCTGACGATGAACCGGGCCATGGGAGCCGCGTCAACCGGGGCGACGCCGGAGGACCGGGAGCGCAGCGAATATGTGATGCTCGTCCACCGGAACTTCCGGCCACGGATGGAGAAGCTGCCGATCTTCGGCGACGACGCCCTGCGCGGCCTGACCATGCCGATGCTGGTCGTCCTCGGCGGCCGGGACGCGCTGATGGACTCCCACGAAACCCGCCGCCGCCTCCAGCAGGCCGTGCCGCACGCACGGATCTCCTTCCTCCCCGAGGTCGGCCACCTGATCACGGAGCAGACGCGGCCGATCCTGGAGTTCCTGCTCGCGCGGGAAGGAGCGGCATCCAGTGGCTGACACCCTGCGGGACTTCGACGGCACCGCCGTCCTGGTGTGCGCGGCGGACGGCGATTCGCTGCGTGGGGAGCGCGACGCGACCGACGTCATCGGCGAGGCCATGTACCTGGGCGCGGCCTGGGTGGCGGTGCCGGTCGAGCGGCTGCACGACGACTTCTTCCGGCTGCGCACCCGCGTCGCCGGCGACTTCCTCCAGAAGTTCGTCAACTACCGCCTCGGCGTGGCCGTCGTCGGCGACGTCTCCCCGTACACCGAGGCCAGTACGGCGTTGCGCGACTTCGTCCGCGAGAGCAACCGCGGCACGCACGTCTGGTTCGTCCCCGACACCGAGGTGTTGCGCCTGCGCCTCACCGGGGCGTGACCCACGCGTCACAGCTCATGCCGCGCGGGCTTCGAACCACATCGAGCCGAGATCGTGTCCAGCGGTGAGACGCACGTCGGCGTCGAGGGCCGCGGCGAGGTGGCGGTGATCACGTTCGCAGACTTTCTGCGCCCGTACCGCCCGGTCGATCTGCCTCTGATCATGCTGTCTGGTCTTGCGAAAGACCGTGAGCAACACAATTGTCCTTTCCGGAGTACACCAGAGTGCGGCGTTTCCGCATGTTCCGTTACATCGGCCCGGACCTGTGGGGCGTCAGCGGATGGGGACCGGCTCTGCTGCGGCGCGGTCGTCGAAGTCGCGGCGGGCCACGAGGATTTGCCAGGCATGATCCATCGACCAGTCCGCGATGGCGGGCGTCAACGCAAAAGGCGTTGAACGGGCAGAACACGCACCACCATGATTCGCCTCATGGATCTCATCTCCTCTCTGCCCGCCTTCGCCCTTGCCGTGGTGCTGATCTCGGCATCGCCGGGCCCGGCGATGGCGCTGATCCTGCGCCGTGCGGCCCTGCACGGTTTCTCCGGCGCGGTGCCCACGGTGCTGGGCCTGGAGGCGGGCCTGTACCTGTGGGCGTTGCTCGCCGCCGCCGGGCTCACCACCCTGGTGGCCGCCTCAGAGGTGGCCTTCCTGATCCTGCGGGTGGTCGGCGCGGGCTTCCTGCTGTACCTCGGGATCAAGGCCTGGCGCAGCCGCGACACAGGCAAGGCGGCCGAGAAGGTGGCGGCCGGTGAGCAGGAGCCCGGCTCGTCACCGTCATGGTGGAGGGCGTTCGGCGAGGGATCGGTGGTGATGCTGGCAAACCCGAAGATCGCCGCCTTCATGATCGCGTTCTATCCGCAGTTCGTGCCGGCCGACCGGCCGCTGTTCGCCACGACCGCGCTGTTCGCCGTGCTCCAGGTGGCCGTCGAAACCGTCCTGTATCTGACGCTGGCGGCCGCGGTCGGGCGGGCCGGCGCGTGGTTCCGCCGCCCGGTGATCCGGCGTCGGCTGGACGCCGTCAGCGGCACGGTCCTCATCGCCCTGGGCCTGCGCCTGGCGGCTGAGAGCCGCTGACGATCAGGGCCGAGCAGCGGGCCCACTTCCGAAGGACCGGCCTACGAGGAGGGCGGCGCGCCGGCTTCTCCGGAAGCGGGAGCCTCTTGCGGCTGCCGGACGTCCGTGCAGTTGGGCGCTTACGTAGTTGCCGTGGGCCCTGCGGAAATATGGCGTGACGTCCCTGGTTGCCGGGCCGACCGCGTCGCGTCGTCGTCGCGTATCCCCGCTGTCCTTCGTACGAAGGGCCGATCGGTGTCCCATATTTCGTGTGCAGGTCCAGCCGTCCGCATGACGACGTCCAGGACGCGCTCGGCGTCCGCGGCGTAGGCGTTGCTGAACCCGCCGGTGAAGTTCGCGGGCAGGGCCGCAAGCAGATCGAGGGGCGGATCCACGAGGGCCATGTCCAGCGCGGACGCCACCGCGTCGGCGAAGCGTTCGCCGCCGTACAGGTGGGTGCGTCCTCTCAGGTCGGTCGGGATCGGAGGCCCGGGCAGTGTGCGCACGTCCATGCCCCGCCGCACGGCGGCCTCCGCCAGGAGCTGGCCCGTCGTGGTCGCGCGCGGCGGAAGCAGGAACGACCGACGTGTGCTCACCCGGGAATTCTCCCAGCGCGAAGAGCGCCCGGCGCAACAAGGTTTCCAGCGGCCCGCGCCGAAAATCGTGAGGTTCGCAACACCTCACCTGCGTCCCGGTGACACCCTCGCGGTGCCGTCCTTGGACCGGCTCGCCAACGTCCGTGGTCAGTACAACTAGGTGCTCAGCACCTTGCGGAGCAGCTCGCCGAACTCGGCGGGGTGCGTGCTGAGGCCCGTGTGCCCGCCGGGGAAGTGGATGAGCTCCGTGCCGAGCAGCTCGGCCAGGAAGGCGGCGGAACGATAGGGGAGTTCACCGTCTGAGTCCGCTCCGCCCGCGAGCACGAGCCGGTCCGACAGGGCCCTCAGACGATCCATGTCCGGGGCGTAGGCCATGAAGCTCGGCACGATACGCCCGATGAAGTAGGGCATGTCGGCCATCGTCCGCTCCGCTCGCGCCGCCGCCTGGGGCGGTAGCTCGGTGGCCGCCCGGACGTCGACGGGTGGGGCGCCGGGACGTCGGAGGCCCGCCGCGAACTCGGCGGCCGCGGGCATCAGCCCGTCCCGGTGGAACGCGTCCTGGACACGGGCGAGCATCGCGTGGTGCACGGCGGCGTCGGGCAGCACCTCCACCATCGGAGGCTCGTGCGCGACGACGCGTTCGACCCGCTCGGGATGGGTGGCGAGCAGGTGCAGCGCGACGATCGCCCCCGAACTGCAGCCGGCCACGTGGGCGGGCGCGTCCGGAGACAGCAGCTCCAGCAACCGGAACGCGTCGTCGGCGTGCTGCGCGACCCGCTGCCGGGCCTCCGGGTCGTCGAGCGGGCTGCGGGACAGGCCGCGTGGGTCGTAGGACGCGACCGTGTAATCGGCGGCCAGGTCGTCGGCGACGCCGTCATAGGAAGCCGCACCGCCCGTGCCGCCGGGGATCAGCAGTAGGAGCGGGCCCCGGCCGCGCACCTCGTAGTGCAGGGTGGCGCCGTCCACGCGCAGGTGGTCGATGGTCGGGCTGGTCACGCCGGCTCTCCTTCGTCGTCGTGTGCGGGCCAGTGCTCCAGGAGGGTGTGCAGGCCGTCGAGGCAGCGCGCCCAGGTGTCCTCCACTGGGCGCGCGTGCGCGAACCCGCCCGCGGCCTCGAGGCTGATGAAGCCGTGGAGCGTGCTGCGCAGCAACCGGACCGCGTCGGTCAGGTCAGGCTCGTCCAGTGCGTAGGCGCGCAACATGCTGTAGGTCAGCTCGACCGCGCGCCGCGGCCCGGGCGCCCGGGCCAGGAGCTCGGGATCGATCTGTATCGGGATCTGCGTCGCCGTGTACCGGCCTGGGTGGTCGTGGGCGTACTGCCGGTAGGCGTTCGCGTACGCGACCAGCGCGTCCTTCCCGGCCCGCCCGGCGATGGCCTCCGCGATGCGGATGGTCTTCTCGTCCGCCGCCAGCAGTGCGATCCGCCCGCGCAGGTCCTCGAGGTTGCGGACGTGCGCGTAGAGGCTGGCGTCTTTCACCCCGAGTCGTCGCGCCACCGCGGACATGGTCACGTGGTCGAGCCCGACATCGTCCGCCAGTTCGGCGCCGGTGAGCGTCACCCGATCCGCCGTCAATCCGGCCCGGGCCATGGCGCACACCACCCTTCTCCTAGAATCCTTTGGCTTTGTCTAGTAACTCTAGTTTAAACCTAGTGGTCCTAGGATAGCCAGACAAGTCACATGTTGGGCAACGGAATATCGGTTGCCCACGCTCCGGAGCCATGGCCAGGAGTGACGCCCTCCGGCGCGGACCGGCGCGCCGAGATCAGGGGAGAGCGGAGCTGCGCGCCGATCGCGGGATCGCGTGGCCGACCGGCCCCGGCACGACTCACCGCTCGGCGTCCTGGGGGTACCAGCGCAGCTCGACGGTGTTGCCGTCCGGGTCCTGCACGTACACCGACTGCGCGACGCCGCGTGCGCCGAACCGGCTGACCGGCCCCTCCAGCACGGCGAAGACGCCGGAATCGATCACCTGCTGCCAGTCCACAGGATCCACGACAAGGCAGATGTGGTCCACGTTGGACTCACCGCGCGGGCGGTGGACCAGGTCGATGATGGCGGACTCGTTGACCCGCACCGACGGGAAGGGCGCCTTGCCCGCCCGCCACTCCGCGACCCGCTCCTCCTCAAGTCCGAGGGTTCCCGCGTAGAACTCCAGCGCCCGCTCAACATCCCGCACGTTGAGCACCAGGTGATCAAAGGCTTTCACGTGCACTGACAATCTCCTTCGTCAGGGTTGGAGGACTGGCCTACATACCGGCGGGTGCCAACGCGTCGTCGGGGACGGTGCGTGCGGTCTTCCGGCGGGTGCCGAGCGTGAGGAGCAGCGCGGCCGCGGTCAGTGCCAGGCCGAACCAGACGACACTTGTGACGCCCAGATGGTCGGCGAACAGTCCACCGAAGAGCGCGCCGAGCGCGATGGACGTGTTGTAGGCCATGGTGTTGAGGGACATCGCGGCTTCGAAGGTGTCGGGTGCGGCGGCCTGCGTCATGTTGAGCTGGCACAGCTGCACGACGCCGAAGGAAACTCCCCAGAGGATCAGCGAGATGATCGAACCGGCCGGCCCGTGACCGACCGTGAGCAGCAACAGCAAGGACACCACGAGTCCCGCGAGGCCGGCGATGAAACTGCCCCGCAAGCTCTTGTTCACCGTGTATCCGGCGATGAAGTTCCCGGCCGCGCCTCCTGCACCGTAAAGCACCAGAAGCACGGTGATGAAGAGGGGCGTGGCGGATGCGCTCTGCTCCAGGAAGGGGCGCACGAACGTGTACGCGCCGAAATGGCCGAGCACGAAGAGGACGACGGTGAACAGCACCAGACGCAGCGGCACGTTCTTCAGCGGGAGTCCGAAGACTTCGCGCGCCGAGACCGCGTTCGTCGACGGCAGCGAGGGAATGGTGGCGACGACGGCGAGGAGCACCAGCGCGCCGAGACCGGCCCAGATGAGAAGCGTGGTCCGCCAGTCGGTGAGGCTTTCCAGAGCTGTTCCCAGCGGCATGCCCACGACCGCGGCGATCGAGATGCCGGACATCGCGACCGCGGCCGCCCGGCTCGCGTGGCGTTCCGGAACGAGGCGCATCGCCATGCTCACGCCGATGGCCCAGAACACGCCGTTGGCGAATCCCATGATGAGCCGCGTCGCCAAGACCAGCGGATAGTTCGGCGAGATGGCGGTGATCAGGTTGCCCAGGGTCAAAATCGACAGGAGGGTGGTCAGCAGAACGCGCCGGTTGACGCGCCTGGTCCAGGCCACGATGAACGGCACGCCCAGCCCGGCTGACACGCCGTACAGCGTGACCATCAGCCCGGCAATGCCTACGGAAATGCTCAGGCTTGTGCTGATCGGAGTAAGCAGGCCGACGGGCATCAATTCCGTGGTGAGGAAGACGAACAGACTGGCGGTGATCGCAGAAACCCCAAGCCATGACCGCAAGGTCGAGTGAGGGTGTCTATCGCGGGTGGTCATGGATCAAGGATGCGCGAGCATCGATCAATGAGTCCAACGCATACTTTTCATCGTGATCGATCGTGATGCACGATGGTTCGATGGAGCTGCAACAACTGAGGTACGTCATCGCGGTCGCGGAGACCAACAACTTCACCCGGGCCGCCGAACGCTGCCGGGTCGTGCAGTCGGCGCTGAGCCATCAGATCGCCGGCCTGGAACGGGAGCTGGGCGCCCGGCTGTTCGAGCGCACCAGCCGGCGCGTACGGCTGACGGCGGCCGGAGAGGCGTTCCTGCCCGCGGCCCGCGAGTGTCTGGAGGCCGCGGACCGCGCGCGGGCCGAAGTCGCGGCCGCCAGCGGGGAGGTCCGCGGGCGGCTCGCCGTCGGCGCCATCCCCACGGTCGCGGCCGTCAACCTGCCGGTTGCCCTGAGGGACTACCGCCGACGCTATCCGCGGGTGCAGATCACGCTCGCATCGGCGGGTAGCGAAGACCTGATCGAGCGGGTCCGGCGAGGCGACGTCGACGTCGCGTTCCTCGGCCTGCCGCCTCGCGCGGAACCGAAGGGCGTCCAGAGCCGCCGGCTCGGCGGAGGCGAACTGGTCGCCGTGGTCACGCAGGATCACCACCTGACGGAGAACGAGGTAGACCTGCGGAGCCTGGAGGACGAACCGTTCATCGACTTCCGCGTCGGCGCGGCCGGGCGAGCACAGTCGGACGAGGCCTTCGCGGCAGCAGGCGTCCAACGTGAGGTGCCCTTCGAGGTGTCGTCCGCCGAGTTCATGGTCGATCTGGTACGGCAAGGCCTCGGAGTGGGCATGCTGCCGGCCGCGTACGCGCCGCGCTTCTCCGACCTGCGCATGATCCGCCTTCGCGATGCCCCGACGCGGGTGGAGCACCTGATCTGGGACAGTCGGCCGACCCCGGCGGCCACGGCGTTCCTTGAGCTGATTCGTGCCGATCATGAGGGCCGATCATGAGGGCTGATCATGAGGAAGGTGCCTCCCGTCGAGCCGCGCCGAACGGGAGGCCTTCTTCGCGCGCCCGGCCGTGCGCGCGGAGTGCAGTTCCTCGGCGAGAACACCTCGATCGCGGATCCCACCGCCGGGCACCTGGCGCACCTGGTCCCCGGCCGGTGACCGGCATGTGGTCCCGGCTGCTCGGCGACAGCCGCTACCTCGTGCTGGCCACCGCCGATCGCCAGAGCCGCACATCATCATGAGATCCATGCTCAGGACAGGAAAGAAGGCTCCCCATGGGTAAGCTCGTCTACTCGATGATCACCTCCCTCGACGGCTACACGAGCGACAGGGACGGCGACTTCGGCTGGGGCCGCCCCGACGAGGAGTCGCACAGGTTCGTCAACGAGCACGGGCGATCGATCGGCACGTACCTGTACGGCCGCCGGATGTACGACACGATGGCCTACTGGGAGACCGCGCACACGGTGCCCGGCCAGGAGCCGTTCATCCTGGAGTGGGCACGGATCTGGCGGGCCGCCGACAAGATCGTCTACTCCACGACGCTGCGGGAGGTGGCCGGCGAGCGGACCCGGATCGAGCGGACGTTCGACCCGGAGGCGGTGCGGAGGCTGAAGGCCGAGACCGACCTCGACATCGCGGTCGCCGGGCCGCACCTGGCGGCGCAGGCGATCCGGGCCGGGCTGGTCGACGAGTACCACCTCTTCGTCGGACCGGCGATCGTCGGCGGCGGCACCGCGTTCTTCCCCGACGACGTACGCGTCGACCTGAAACTGCTGGACGAGCGGCGCTTCGGTAACGGCATGGTCCATCTGCGGTACGGCGTCAGGGGCGTCGCACGGGGCTGAAGCGCCGGCACCATCCCGACCGGCTCACTCTCCGCCGCCTTCCAGCCGATCGCAACCGGGCGCGGCGGCCGCCCGCGAGCTGCCGTCCCCCGCAGAGGCTGTCGCCGACCAAGTCAGCATCATCTGACCACCAGGCAAGTATTACTCTAAGTAGTTAGCTGATTACTCTTCGTAGCGGTCGGGTTGGGCCTCACTCAACCCCCGTACCGGAGGTGTCCATGCCAGGTCCCGTCCACAAGATCGGCGTTTCGCTCGCCGCGGCAGCACTCGCCATCCTGACCGCAGCGTCTCCAGCCACAGCGGAGACAGCGGCAAGCGCGGCACGACAAGCCGAGCCGGCGGCGTACTTCGTGATGACCGATGTCACTCACGAGCAATTCGTCATCCAGCTCACCGACCCCGACAAGATCCAGCACGCCCGCGACCTGCTCAGCGGCGCGACACTGGACCGGCCCCACGTCGTCGGCAGGATCGCGAAGTGGCCCGTCCCATACAACCCCCGCTGGAGCTACCACTACCAGCCCGAGACCGTCAACTTCTTCGATAACGCCATTGAGGTGTGCGACGCGACGATCCCCTACGTCGAGGACCACCTGGACGAGGCAGGCGGCGCGTTCCTTCCCGGGCTCGTGTGGTGCCCGTGGAGCTCGCGGCTGGTCAGGGAACTTCCCGCACGTTAACCGCCGTCAATACCGCGGCGCCGGGCCCGGCAGAGGCGACTCAACGCCGAGCCGACCCGGCGCTCTGACGGCGCTGGGGGCCGACCTGCTGGCGGCCGTACTGCGCTGAGTAGCTTCGGTCTGCCAGAACGCGGGCGACCGCCGCCTGCACCGACCTGGTCTTCCATGCCGTCCTGGGAGCGCTGGTAGAGCCGCCCCGAGCGGCCGTGGAAGATCTTCCGGGCGAGGGCGTGGCGGCCCTCCTGGAGCCATCCTGCCTCCCGGGTACGACAGACCCGCCGCAGCGGGCCCGGCCCGGCAGCGGCGGGGGAGGATATCCTCACGAGGTTTTCCTTCTGAATGCGATGGGCGGATGACTGACCGGACCAGGACGCAGGAGCGTGGCCGTCAGGCGCGCCGCACGGTGTTGGAGGCCGCGCTGGCCGAGATCGCGGAGCGGCCGGTGGCCGAGATCCAGGTCCAGCAGATCGCCGACCGTGCCGGGATGAGCCCGGCGCGGGTTCTGTATTACTTCCAGTCGAGGGACCGGATCCTCGCCGAGACCTTCCGCTGGAGCGAGCGCGTGCTGGCCGAGCGGCGGGCGCGCGAGCTGGACGGGGTCACCGATCCGGAGGAGCGGCTGGATCGCTACGTCCGGCTCTACCTGCCCGAGGACAGTCACGACGTCTCCTGGAAGCTCTGGCTGGAGGCCTGGCTGCGCTCGGTGACCAATGAGGAGATGAGCCGGACGGCGGACGAGATCGACAGCGGCTGGATGCGGGATCTCACCGCGATCATCGATGACGGCGTGGCGAGTGGGGTCTTTCGCGCGGTCGCCGTCGAGGAGTTCCTTCCGTGGTTCAACGCGCTGCTGGACGGCTTGGCGGTCCACGTGCTCATCGGGCGTCTCAGCCGGGACCGGGCCGTGCGGACCGCGCTGGGACGTGTCACCGATGAGCTGCGCATCACGCCCACGCCTTGAACTCTCGAAGTCTCACGAGTGCGAACGGCCGCCCGCCTCCGGCGCGAGGGGCGGGCGGCCGCCGGGTGTTCAGGGAGCGGGGATCCACTCCGTCGCCGTGGTGAGCGCCTCCAGGTCGGACGGCTCGGGCGTGATGCCGATGCCGGGCCCGGCCGGCACTGCCAGTTCGCCGTCCACCAGCGTGAACGGCGCGGTGATGTCCCGCTGGTAGTACCTCGCGGTGGCGGAGATGTCGCCCGGCAGGGTGAACCCGGGCAGCGCGGCGAGCGCCAGGTTGGCGGCCCGGCCGAGCCCGGTCTCCAGCATCCCGCCGCACCACACGGGCAGGCCGTGGGCGGTGGCGACGTCGTGGATGCGGCGCGCCTCCAGATAGCCTCCGACCCGGCCCGGCTTGATGTTGATGATGGAGCACGCGCCCTGCCGGATCGCGGTGACGGCGTCGCGGGCCGAGGTGATGCTCTCGTCGAGGCAGATCGGGGTGCCGATCATGGCCGCGAGCCGGGCGTGCGCGTGCAGGTCGTCGGGGGCGAAGGGCTGCTCGATCATGGCCAGTCCGTACGCGTCCAGCTCGGCGAGGTGGCGGGCGTCGGCGGGACGGTAGGCGGTGTTGGCGTCGACGGTGAGCATCACGCCCGCGCCGAAGGTCTCCCGGACCCGGGCGACGGGTTCCAGGTCCCAGCCGGGCTCGATCTTCAGCTTCACCCGGGCGTACCCGGCCGCGAGGTGGCGGTCCACGGTGTCGAGCAGTTCGTCGATGGTGTCCGTGATGCCGACCGAGACGCCGACCGGGAGGCTGCGCCGTACCGCGCCCAGGTAGGCGGCGAGGGACATGCCCCGGGCGCGCAGCCAGGCGTCGAGCACGGCGGCCTCGACCGCCGACTTGGCCATGGGGTGGCCGCGCAGATGGCGCAGGGCGGGCGCGACGGCGGCCGGGTCCAGGTCGATCGGGAAGAGCGCGGGGACGAGGAAGCGGCGGATCACGTCGGCCGCCCCCTCCAGGTATTCGGGGGAGTAGGTGGGCTCGTCCTCGGCGGCGCACTCCGCCCACCCCTCGCCTTCGTCGGTCGCCACGCGTACGAGCAGGGCGTCGCGCACGGTCTGGGTACCGAGGGAGGTGCGGAACGGGGTGACGAGCGGGAGCGCGACGCGGCGCAGTTCGACGCCTTCGAGCTTCACGCGGCGGCTCCCCGGGTGAGCAGGTACCACCCGGAGCGGGTGAACCCGGCGATCCGGTAGCCGTCGGCGAGCGCGCCGCCCAGCGCGTCGCCGAGGGCGGTCCGCCAGTGCCTGGCCGCGCCGGGGTCGTCCGCGCGTAGCCGCTCGACGTCCGGCGGGGTCGCGCAGCGCAGCGACGGCGCGCCCCCGCCGGCGCGTACGGCCCCGGCCTCGTCGAGGATCGGCACGGCGGCGGGCGCGGTGACGGGGGGCGCCGCGGCGGACGCGATACCGGACGCGGGGACGGGCCAAGTGACGAGGAGCCGGTCGGAGGCGTCGCCGTCGTTGATGCCGTCGCTCAGCGGGCCGTAGAAGTCGGGCAGGTACTCGACGGCGGTCGCCCCGAGCCGGGTCAGGTTGAAGTAGGCGTTGCGGCGGACCAGCGGGTCGAAGGTCCAGGTGATGGCGGTCAGGCCGCGTTCGGCCGCCCAGGCGCGTTGGTGTCGCTTGAGCGCCAGGCCGACGCCTCGCCCCTGCGCCTCCCGGGCCACTCCGGCGATGTGGGAGTGCAGGGTGCCGCCGGCGGCGAGGAACCCGGCGGCGACCCCCACCAGCTCGTCGTCGAGGAAGGCGCCGCCGACGTAGCCGCCGGTGTGGGCCAGGGCGCACATCATGTCCAGGGCGAGGGGCGCGTCGTCGCCGGGCTGGGTGCCCCAGGTCCGGCGCAGCAGCCGGTCGGCCCGCTGGAGGTCGGAGGTGGCGTGCAGGGACAGGAGGCGTACCCCGGCCGGAGCCGGGGCGAGGAGTTCGACCATGCCCCACAGCATCCCGCCGGGGGAGCGCACGCCGCGTTGGCGCGGACGCCGAATTTCACCCGGCCGGATTTGTGGCGCCGCTCAGCCGTAGCTGGAGTGCCAGCACCAGGCGGATGTCCGGATCATCCAGGCAGATCAGCTCGCCGATCCGCCGCAGCCGGTAGCGCAGCGTGTTCGGGTGCAGGGAGAGCAGCTCCGCGGCCTTGGGCACGTCGTAGTGCGCGGCCAGCCATACGCGCAGGCTGCGCACGTAGTCGGTGCCGTGCCGGCCGTCGTGCTCGGCGACCGGTCGCAGCGGCTCGCCGTACAGCGAGGGCCGGGCCCGCATGGAGGTGTCGACGTCCATCAGGAACAGCGCGGCCGACAGCTCCTCGTGGTGGCCGACCTCGGCGTCGGCGAAGGGCCCGCACAGCGCGCGCAGCGCCTCCTCGGCCTGGCGGGCACTCGTGGGGGCCGAGGCGACCGAGGGGACGGTCCGGCCGATGCCCGCGCGCCAGCGCCCGCCGAGCCGGTCGGCGACCCTGGCCAGGGTGTCGGCGGTGATCCGGCGCAGCAGCGGGGCCGCCGAGTCCGTGGCGACGATCGCGTAGGCGCGGCCGTCGACCGCTCCGGCCGCCGCCCGCATCCGGTACGCGGCGTACGCGGTGCGCAGCAGGTCGCCGGTGTGGGTCGCGGCGAAGGCGTCGGCCGGGCGGGCGTGCGGGCCGACCGTCACCACGGTCACCGGCTCGTCGGGGAGCAGGCCGAAGGACGTGGCCAGTTCCCTGACCGGGCCGATGCCGCGCAGCAGCCGGTCCAGGCACTCGTCGCGGCGGCGGCGCGCCTCGTCGGCGGCCAGGTTGATCCTGGCCAGGTGGGGCGCGGCGGCGCGGGCCGCCTCCGCGAGCACGTCCGCGGCGTCAGGCGTGAGCGGCTCCTCCGCCTGGACCGCCCAGATCGTGCCGAGCGCCTCACCGTGTGCGCGGATCGCGATGGCCAGCCGGGGATAGAACTCGCGCGGCTCGTAGCTCCACACCGCGTCCTCGGCGCGCAGCACCGCGGCGTACTCCTCGGTGTTGGTCGGGTGCGCGGGCACCCTGCGGCCGAGGATGCCCTCCCTGCGCAGGTCGTCGATCGGCTGGTCCTCGACCGTGGAGTACGCGAGGACCCGCATGGCGAGGTCCTCGATCGCCACGGCGCCGCCCACCCGGATCGCCACCTGGTTGGCCAGCGCGAACAGATCGGCCGCCCAGGCGTCGCCCAGGTTCTCGGCGGGGGCCACCACCGCGAGCAGCGCGTCGATGAGCGTGTAGAGCTGCCCCCAGGACAGGTCGGGGGCGGCGGCCAGCAGCGCCGTACCGGCGGCGCGGGCCGCCTCGGCCAGCGGCTCGGGGTCGCAGGTGCCCGGCTTGACGATCACGACCGCGACCCCCGCCTCGCCGGCGCGGGCCAGCACCTCGGCGGACGGCCGCCCGGCCACCAGCAGCACCGCGCCGTCGAGGCCGGTCATCGGCTCCTCGGGGTCGTAGATGACCGGCGTCCCGACCAGCAGCTCCCGCCCGCGCGGCAGGGCGAGCGCCTGCACCACCTCGGCGCCCAGGCTGTCCAGCAGCACCCCGAGGGTGACCCGCCCGCGTGCGGTCACGGGGCGCCCCGCCGCAGCACCGTGCCGTGCCTGCCCCCGGTGAACTCGCCGTCGGCGATCACCTGGTGCCCGGCGAGGAAGACGTGCCGTACGCCGGTGGGGCGCGTGTCGGGTGTCTCGTACGTGCCGGGGTGGCCGATGGCGGCCGGGTCGAAGACGCAGACGTCGGCGACGGCGCCGGGGCCGAGCCAGCCGCGGTCGGCGAGCCCGAACTGGGCCGCCACGGCCGAGCCGACCTTGCGGATCGCCTCGGCCATCGGCACGACCTTCCGCTCCCGGACGTACGTCCCGAGGAAGGTGGGGAACGTGCCGAACGTGCGGGGGTGGTTGGGGCCGACCGGAGGGCCGCTGTCGGAGCCGATGGAGACCAGCGGGTCCGCCATGATCGCGGTCACGTCGTCGTCGTGCATGGTGTGGAAGACCCCGGCCGCGTGCGGGTCGGCGCGCAGCAGGTCGCACAGGGCGTCCCACGGATCGCCGGGCAGGTCGGCCAGCCGTTTGCCGGCGACGGCGGGGTCGGTGTGGGTGAGGATCTGCACGTCGGCCGGGTGCAGCTCGCGCCAGAGGCCGACCCCGATGGCGGTCGCCGGGTCCTCCGCCAGCGCGCGGAGCGTGGCCCGCTCGGCCGGGTCGGCGAGCCGGGCCCGCAGCGCGTCCTCGCCGCCCTCGCAGGCGCGCGGGGGCAGCACGGCGACCAGGCCGGTGCCGAAGGCCCGGTACGGATAGACGTCGGCGCGCACGTCCAGGCCCGCCCGGCGGGCGGCGGCGAGCTTGGCCAGCAGCATGGCCGAGGAGCCGTGGACGGCCCGGCCCGACGCCTTGCAGTGCGAGACCTGCAGCCGCACGCCGGCCCGGGTGGCGACCGCGATCGCCTCGTCCAGCGCGTCGGCCAGGCCCTCGCTCTCGTTGCGCATGTGTGTGGCGTACGGCAGGTTCCACCGCCGGGCGACCAGCGCGAGCGCGACCAGCTCGGCCGCGTCGGCGTACGCGCCGGGGACGTACTCCAGGCCGCTGGACAGGCCGGCCGCGCCGGCCGCGAACGACTCGGCGGCGAGGGCGCACATGCGGTCCAGCGCCTTCGGGCCGGGTGCGGCCTCCATCCCGCCCGCGGCGAGCCGCAGCGTGTTGTGCCCGACCAGCACGGCCAGGTTGTTGCTGGGCCCGGCCGCCTGGGCCGCGTCGAGGTACGCGCCGAAGGTGGTGAACGCCTCCCCGGCCAGCACGGCGGGCATGAAGCCGGCGGTGTCGGGGTTGGCCGGGCCGCAGGAGAAGCCGCAGTTGCCGATGATCTCGGTGGTGACGCCCTGGTAGAGCTTGAACGGCTGGGGCTCGGCGAGGAAGGGCACGGTGTCGGAGTGGCTGTGCGGATCGACGAACCCCGGCGCGACCACCAGCCCGGAGACGTCGATCACCCGGCGGGCGGCCCCGAGGTCGCGCCCGACCGCGGTGACCCGGCCGTCGTCGATCGCGACGTCGGCCTCGCGGGCGGGGCCGCCGAACCCGTCATGGACGGTTCCGTGGCGGAGGAGCAGGTCGTGCATGAGACAAGGCTTCCTTTCCTGACACTCTGGCCACTATCGACCAAAGTATGGAAATAGGGCGACAAAGGCAGGTCGTTCGGGGCGGCCGGAACGGTGGCCGTCACGGGGTCGGCGGGACCGAGGCGAGGAGCCTGCGGGTGTAGTCGTGGGCCGGGGCGTCCAGGACCCGGGCGGTTTCGCCCGACTCGACGACCTCGCCCCGGAACAGCACCACGGTCCGATCGGCGGTCTGCCGGACGACGGCCAGATCGTGGGTGATGAACAGCAGCGCGGTGCCCAGCTCCCGGCGGATCGTGCGCAGCAGCTCCAGCACGTGCGCCTGGACGGACACGTCCAGCGAGGCCGTCGGCTCGTCGCAGATGAGCAGGGCGGGCCGGACGGCCAGCGCCCTGGCGATGGCGACCCGCTGCCGCTCGCCGCCCGACAGCGCCCGGGGACGGCGGGACGCGTACGCGGTGGGCAGCCCGACCAGGTCGAGCAGCTCGGCGACCGACGGCCGTCCCTCCGCCCGGCCCTGCGCGGCCGCCTCGGCGAGCGTCGCCCCCACCGTCAGCGCGGGGTTGAGCGAGGTCGAGGGGTCCTGGAACACGCACTGCACCAGCCGGTGCGCCCCCTCTCGCCGCGCCGCCCGCGCGCCGGGCGTCACGTCCAGTCCGGCCAGCTCGACGCGGCCCCCGTCCGGGGTCGCCAGGCCGAGGACGCAGCGGGCCAGCGTCGTCTTGCCCGAGCCGGACTCGCCGACGACGCCGACGCTCTCTCCCGCGCCGACATCGAGGGAGACCCCGCCGAGGGCGACATGCCCGCCGTACTCCTTGCGCAGCTCCTCGACCCGCAGCAGCGTCCCGCCCGCCGGGGCCGCGTCCGGCGCGAGGGCCGGCGGCGCCGTACGGGGGCGGGGGCGGACCTCGTACAGGCAGGCCGTGCGCCTGCCGGGGGAGAGCTCGCGCAGCGGCGGACGGGCCTGCCCGCACTCGGGCTCGGCCTGGCCGCACCTGGCCGCGAACGCGCACACGTCCGTCACGTCCTCGGCGTGCGGCACGGAGCCGGGGACGGCCTCCAGCCGCGGCAGCGTCACGGTCACCGAGGGGAGCGCGGCCAGCAACCCGGACGTGTACGGGTGGGCGGGCGCCCCGGCCACGCCGGAGCCGGGCCCGCTCTCGACGATCCGCCCCGCGTACATGACGGAGACCCGGTCGCACAGCTCGAACGCGACGCGCAGGTCGTGGGTGATCAGCAGCACGCCCATCCCGCGCGCCCGCTGCACGCCGCGCAGCAGCATGAGGATCTCGTGCTGGGTGGTCGCGTCCAGGGCGGTGGTCGGCTCGTCGGCGATGAGCAGCTCGGGGTCGCGGGCGAGCGCCGCCGCCAGCGCGACCCGCTGCCGCATCCCGCCGGAGAGCTGGAAGGGGTGGCGGCCCGCCACCGAGGGGTCGGCGATGCCCACCTCGGCGAGCCGCCGGAGCACCTCCGCGCGCCGGGCCGCGCGCGGCAGCCGCGGCAGGGACTCGGCGACGTGCGCGCCCGCGGTGCGCAGGGGGTTGAGCATCGCGAAGGGGTCCTGCATGAGAAGCGCCACCTGCGAACCGCGCACCGACCGCAGCAGGCGCTCGCGGGCGCCGAGCAGTTCGCGGCCGGACAGGGTGACGGATCCGGTCGCGGTCAGCCCCTTCGGCAGCAGGCCCGCGACGGCGCGGGCGGTCAGGGACTTGCCGCTGCCCGACTCGCCGACCAGGCCGACGGTCTCACCTCGGGAGACGTTCAGATCGACGCCGTCCACGATCAAGTGGCGGCCGGTGACGGTCAGGCCGCCGACGTCCAGCAGGGTCACCGGGCGCCTCCCTCGGACAGGGTCTCGAACAGCCGGTCGCCCAGCAGGGTGGCGGCGGTCGCGACCAGGGTGATCAGGATGACCGGGGCGAGCGCCGCCCACGGGTTGAGGTCGAGCAGGCCGCGGTTCTCCTCGACCATCAGCCCCCAGTCGGGGGTGCCCGCGGGGAGCCCGATGCCGAGGAACGACAGCCCGGCCAGGGAGACCAGCGCGGCGACGAAGCTGAGCAGGGCGTTCGCGACGACCGTCGGGGCGAGGTTGGGCAGCAGGTGGCGGAACATGACCCGCGCCGGGCGCAGCCCCAGCGTCCTGGCCGCCTCGGCGTAGGCCAGCCCGCGCTGCGCCAGCGTCAGGCTGCGGATCACCCGGATGTCGCCGGGGGTGAACAGCACGGCCATCGCCAGGACGGCCCAGCCGTACCCACCGCCGAGCACGCCGACCACCACGATCAGCACCAGCATCCCGGGCATCGCGATGGCCAGGTCGATGATCCGCATCATGAGCGCGTCCACCCAGCCGAGCCGGTAGCCGGCGAGCAGGCCGAGCGAGGTGCTGAGCGCGGTCGTGCCCAGCGCGACGAGGACGGGCCAGAACAGCGCCGACCCGGCGCCGGCCAGCAGCCGCGAGAGCACGTCCCGGCCCAGGTCGTCGGTGCCCAGCCAGTGCGCGGCGCTCGGACCGGCCGCGCCGAGCGCGAGGTCCTGCGCCGCCGGGTCGTACGGCGCCAGCCAGGAGCCGGCGACGGCGGCGACGGCCGCGAGCGCGAGCACGGTGACCAGGACGCCCCTCACGACGTCACCGCGCCGTGCCGCACCCGGGGGTCCACCGCGAGATAGGCCAGGTCGATGAGCAGGTTCACCGCGATCACGATCGCGCCGCCCAGCAGGACCAGCGCCTGCACGACCGGGATGTCCTTCTGCCCGATGGCGCCGATGAGCAGCGCGCCGAGCCCGTGCAGGCCGAACGCCTGCTCCACGAACAGCGACCCGGTCAGGTTGGCGGCCAGCAGCAGCCCGCCGACGGTCAGCACGGGCAGGGCGGCGTTGCGCAGCGCGTACCCGAGCCAGATCCGGCGGCGGGGAAGGCCGCGCGCCCGCGCGAACGTCAGGAAGTCCTGCCCGGCGAGGTCCAGCGCCGCCGCCCGCATCTGCCGTACCACCATCGCGGTCTGCGCCCCGGCCAGCGCGATGGCGGGCAGGGTGAGGTGGACGATCCGGTCCAGCGGCGTCTCGCCCGCGCCGAAGACGGGGAACCAGCCGAGCGCGACCGCGAAGCCGTACAGCAGGAGGATGCTCAGCGCGAACGGCGGGACGGCGAGCGTGACCAGCGCGGCCAGCGTGATGCCCTGGTCCAGCGCGCCGCCGCGCCGCATCGCGGCGACCAGGCCGAGCGGGACGCCGACGGCGACGGTGAGCAGCAGGGCGTAGCCGGCCAGGCTCGCGGTGACCGGCATCCGGTCGGCGATGACGTCCGTCACCGGCTCCCGGGAGTAGATGGAGACGCCGAAGTCGCCGCGTACGGCGTCGCCGAGCCAGCGCGCGTAGCGCACCGGGAACGGGTCGTCGAGGTGGTACTCGGCCCGGATCGCGGCGCGGGTCTCGGCCGTCGAGGGACGGCTGCCGAGCAGCACCTGCTCCGGGCCGCCGGGCGAGGCGGCGAGCAGGCCGAAGGTGAGCGCCGAGAGCACGCCGAGCAGGACCAGGGCGGCCGCCAGGCGGCGGGCGAGGAGGGTCAGGACCGCCATGTCAGCTCCCGGACGCGGGGCGGACGAGGGTGAGGTAGTTGAACCTCCAGGTGCCGAAGGTCGCGGTGAACCGGTCGCTCAGCGCCACCGCGTTGTCGGTGTAGAACAGCGGGACGTACGGCACCTGCTCGGCGATCTCGGTGAGCAGCCCGGTCAACTGGGTCTTCCTGGCCTCCCCGGTGGCCGAGGCGAACGTGTCCAGCCGCGCGTCCAGGTCGGCCGAGCCATACCCGGAGAAGTTGAAGCCCTGCGGCTCGGCCGCGCCCCGGCTGATCATGTCGGGCAGGACCTCGATCGGGTCCGGCGTGCCGTAAGTCAGGCTCACGTACTGGATGCCGAGCCGGTCGTGGGCCATCATCCTCGCCATGTATTTGTCGCCGGGGTTCGGCTCCAGGACGATCTTGATGCCGATCTTCGCGAGGTCGGCGGCGACGGCCTGCATGACGGTCGCGCTGTCCCCGCCCGTCGCGTACGGCACGCTCAGCGTGAACCCGTCCGGATAGGCGGACTTGGCGAGCTCGGCCTTGGCGGCGGCCAGGTCGAGCGGCTGGTCGGGGAAGGCGGGGACGGCGTCGCCGTAGACGGCGGTGAGCTGGGGGCGCGGCAGCATCGCCGTCGCGGGGCCGCCGTGGCCCGCGGTCATCAGGTTGGTGAGGGCCGCCCGGTCCACCGCGTGCGCGATCGCCCGCCGTACGTGCACGTCCTTGAGCGGGCCCGCGCCGACGGCCATGGACAGGTAGGCGATGTTGTTGCTCGGATAGAAGAACGTGGTGACGCCGGGCAGGCCCGTCCACTTGCGGGCGTCGCGGGCGTTCAGGCCGTCGGTCCCGTCCACCTCGCCCGACCTGACGGCCATCCGGAGCGTCTCGGCGTCGGTGATGCTCTTGATCTCTATCCGGCGCAGCGCGGGCTTGGGACCCCAGTAGGCGTCGTTGCGCTCCAGCACGGTGCCCGAGGTGAGGGAGAACTTCACGACCTTGAAGGGGCCGGTGCCGATCGTGCCGACCTCGGGGCTGCCCAGGTCCTTGGGATGGGCCTCGGCGAGCTTGCGCGGCACGACCTGCCAGGCGACGGCCGCGACGGCGAGGAACGCCGGGTTGGGCCGGTTCAGGGTGACCCTGACCTTGTCGGCGCCGACGGCCTCGACCTTCTTCACCGTGGTGAAGTAGCTGGCGGCCTGGGAGGCGACGGCCGGGTCCAGGTGGCGGCGCAGGGAGTAGGCGGCGTCGTCGGCGGTGAGCGCGCTGCCGTCGGTGAACTTCACCCCTTCGCGAAGGGTGAACTCGTAGCTGGCGGGATCGGGCTGGGTCCACGACGCGGCGAGGGCGGGGGCCGGCACGCCCCGGTCGTCGAGGGTGACCATGGTGTCCAGCACCGCCATCTGGATGGTCGTCGACGCGCCGTTGAAGCCGTGCGCGATGTCCAGGCTGTTCGGCGCGGCGCCGGACGCCCAGACCAGGGTGTCACGGCCCGCGCCGCCCGATTTCTGGGCGGAGCCGGCGCAGGCCGTGACGGAAAGGAGGAGTAGGGCGGCCGCGGCGGCCCTGATGCTCGGCGATGTCATGTGACCACCTCGGGGGGAGAGCGGGATAGTCGGACGCTAGAAGCCGTTCGCTCCGTGTTCACTGACCCCGCAGCCAAAACCGGCCGCCCCTCGCTCGTCCTCCAGGCCAATCGGCCGCTGTCAGCGCGGGATGCCGACCGGGCGGGTGTCCTCCGGCTGCCCGGTGAAACGCATCCGGCGCAGCCCGCCGCCGCTGATCAGCAGATCCCCGTGGTCCGGGCGGAGCGTGAACGGCCCCGCCCGCCACGCTCCCGCGGGCGCGGGCTCGACCGGCAGCCGCAGCTCCATCCCGACGCTCAGCTCGCCGTCCCGCACCGTGGCCAGGACGCCCAGTTCCTCGCTGAGATACACGCCGTCCGGCAGCGGCTCCGTGCCCGGCGGGTCGCACGGCACGTACGCCACCGGACGCCGGGCCGGCGACCTGCTGCCCAGCAGCAGCCGGTCGTCCTCCCTGGCCAGCCAGACCCCGTCCGCGTCGCCGGTGCCGTGCCAGCGGCCGTCCGCGCGGGGGGTGAACGTGACGGGCATGTCGCCGACGACCAGCTCGATCGTGCCGTCCGCGCTCTCGCCGATGGTGATGGTGTCGTCGCCCGCCGGGTCGTGCCAGTGGCCGGCGGGGACCGGCATGGGCTCACCGGCGGGCGTCGGTTCGGCGGTCGGCGGCTCACCGAGCAGGACGCGGGCGAGGCGGTCGGTCAGCCTGACCGGGTCGATCGCGGTCTGGTTGGACAGCACCGCGACGCCGAAGCCGGGGCCCGGCAGGTAGATCAGGTTGCACAGGTACCCCTGCATGCCTCCGGCGTGCGCGTACGCGGGACGGCCCGCGACGTCGGTGTGGTAGATCCCGAAGGCGTACGGCAGGACGGTGCCGTCGGCGAGCACGGCCCGTTCGAGCAGCGCGTCGCGCAGGTCCGCGCCGAGCACCCGCCCGTCGGCCAGGAAACCGAACCAGGGGGCGAGTTCGCTCACGCTGGTCGCCAGCCCGCCGTCGCCGACGGCGCTCTCCTGGGTGTCGGCCCGCCGGGGATCGCCGTCGGCGTTGGCGTAGCCGTAGGCCAGCCGCGGCAGCGCCGCCACCGTGTCGTCCCGGAACACGCTGTCGTCCATGCCGAGCGGGGCGAAGATCCGCTCGCGGGCGAACGCGGCGAGGGACTTTCCGGTGACCCGGGAGATCACGACGGCGGACAGGATGTAGCCGGTGTTGGAGTAGCTGAAGTCGGTGCCCGGGGGGAAGGTCGTCGCGCGGATGCCGGCGAGCATCCTGAGCAGCCGCTCCTCGGTCATCTCCGCCAGCGGCACGCCGGTGACCGCCTGCAGCGCGTACCACTCCGGCAGGCCGCCGGTGTGCTGCAGGCACTGCCGCAGTGTGACGGGGACGTCGAGGGCCAGCTCGGGCACGTGCGTCCTGACGTCGTCGTCCAGGCTCAGCGCGCCGTCCCGCGCCAGCAGCAGGACGCAGGCCGCGGTGAACTGCTTGCTGGCCGAGGCGATGTCGAAGCGGGTGCGGGCGTCGATCGGGACGCCGAACTCCACGCACGCCATGCCCGTGGCCGTGGTGCGCAGCGCGGAGCCGTCGGCGTACACCCCCACCGCGAGCCCGGGGTCACCCGGCTTGACCAGCCCGGAAATCTCGTTTTCTACCAGCTCAAGATGCATGTTTTCCAGTATCACGACGTGCGACGGCCCGCCTTTTGGCCGCCGATGCAAAGTTGCGCAGCGCGTTTTGGCGTCCGCGACGACGGGCGGCCGGGAATCTTTGGCGTACGACCACAAACCCGGCGGCGCGGGCCGGGGCTAGGTTCACCGCATGATCAAACTCCTGCTCAGCGGCGTCGTCGCCGCCTCCGTCGCGCTCGGGCCCCTGGCGGCCCCCGGGCACGCCTCCGCGCCCGCCCCGCCGGCGCCGGTCCTCCTCGCGCCGACGGGCCCGTACCCGCTCGGGACCGCGACCCTGCACCTGGTCGACTCCTCCCGCGCCGACCCGTGGACCCCCGCCCGGCGGCGCGAGCTGATGGTCACGCTGTGGTACCCGGCGCGCGCGAAGACAGGCGTCCGGGCGCGGTACGTGACGCCCGCCGAGTCGGCGCTGCTGCTCGCCGGGCTGGAGGTCGAAGGCGTGCCCACCGACCTGCTGAGCCGGATCAAAACGCACGCGGTTACCGGCGCGGCGCCGTCGCGGACCGGGCTGCCGCTGGTCGTCCTCTCCCCGGGCTTCGGCCTGCCCCGCTCGTCGCTCACCTCGCTCGGCGAAGACCTCGCCAGCCGGGGCTACGCGGTCGCCGCGATCGACCACACCTACGAGTCGAGGGCGACCACCTTCCCCGACGGCCGCACCACCACGTGCACGGCGTGCGAGATCGAGGATTCCCCCGGACGGGTCCCGGCGATCCGCTCGGCCGACGTCTCGTTCGTGATCGGCCGGCTCACCGGCCCCCGCCCCGCGTGGGGTCCGCCCGGGCTGATCGACGCGTCCAGGATCGGCATGGCCGGCCACTCCATCGGCGGCAACAGCGCCGCCCAGGCCATGCGGGACGACCCCAGGATCGACGCCGGCGTGAACATGGAAGGCGCATTCATCGCCCCGATCGCGGCCTCCGGGCTGGCCCGGCCGTTCCTGCTCTTCGGCGCCGCGGACACCTTCACTCCGGGAAGCCCGGACGAGGAGCGGTCCTGGCGGGACAACTGGCCCCGGCTGACCGGCTGGAAGCGCTGGGCGGCCGTCACCGGCGCCGGGCACGAGTCCTTCACCGACTATCCGATGCTGGGCGAGCAGCTCGGCATGCCCGCCGGAGCGCTGACGGGCGTTCGCGCCGTGGACGTCACCCGCACGTACGTCTCGGCGTTCTTCGACCGGCACCTGCGCGGTCGCGCACGACCGCTGCTGGACGGCAGATCACCGAAGTATCCCGAGGTCAAGTTCCAGACGGTCGGCTAGTCAGTCGAGGTCGTGTCTGACAGATCAAACGTGCCGAACGGCGCGAACGCGCTGGCCGGGAAGGGGTCCCGGCCAGCGGGGCAGGCATCCTGGGAGTGCCGCGTTCTGTCCGGCCCGCTCGATAAGCTGAGATGACACGTGGCCAGGCAGGAGGTAAGGCGTCGTCATGACCGTCCAGCAGCACGACAGTCCCCATCCGCAAGTTGAGCGGACCTTCACCGCCGTGCGCGCGGCCCTGCCCCCGGCCAACGTCGCCGCGTTCGACGCCGAACTCGAAGAGATCACCCACGCGCCCGTCGTCAACCTGGCGGCGCTGGACGACTTCCTGTCCGCATGGTGGCGCATCGCCACCCGCGCCGCCGCTGATCCGGCCGACTGGCAGCGGATGCACCGAGAGGCCGAGCAACTGCGGTCCGGTGCGCGTACGGCGGGCCCCACAATGGCCGAGGTACTGGCCCGCCGTGGAGCCCAGCGGTAGGTGTACACCATCCGAATGGGCAGCGACGTCGCCGAAGCCCAGATCGACGACCTGTCCGACGCCGAGATCAATGTCCTGCTGGAGATCTACGAAGTGCTCCGGCTGACCCCCGGCAACGGCCGCAAGCTCACCCCAACCAGCAACATGTACGTCTGGGACTACAAGGGCATCTCGGTGACCTACGTCGTGCTCGACCCACAGGGCGAGGTCGCGACACTCCGGGTAGACCGCTTTCCCGTCTGAAATCGCGCGTCACAGCCCACCCGCGATCCGCGTTCGCTACAGGCAGCATTTGTCGGAGACTTCTTGCCGGCCTCGGCTATCCGCGTGGCCGGTCGAGGAAGCGGCGCAGTCCCGAGGCCACGCCGTCCGTGGGCACGGTGACCGCGAACCAGGACGCCTCGACGGCGAGGCCCTCGTCGATCGGCACGTTGACGCCCCGCGTCACCGCGGCCAGGCACGCGCTCACCGCCGAGGGGGCGTGGCGGAGAATCCGCTCCGCCAGCTCCCGCGCCGCGCCGAGCAGGTCGTCGGCCGGGACGACCCGGTTGACCAGCCCCAGCTCGTACGCGCGCCGCGCGTCGATGGGATCGCCGGTGAGGATCATCTCCAGGGCGCGCTTACGCCCGGCGAGGCGGGGGAGCCGCTGCGAACCGCCGAACGGCGGCGGGAAGCCCAGCGTGATCTCCGGCTTGGCGAAGGTGGCGTGCTCGGCGGCGACGGCGAGCGGCGCCGCCTCGGTGATCTCGCAGCCGCCGCCGAAAGCGAGGCCGTTGACCGCGACGATGATCGGCTTGGGGAAGGTCTCGATCCTGCGGGTGAGTCCCTGCCCCCTGCGTACGACGTCGCGGAGCGCCTGGTCGACGCCTCCGGCGATACTGGCGGCGAGGTCGCCGATGTCGGCGCCCGCGCTGAAGGCGCGCCGTCCCGATCCCGTGAGGATCACGGCCCGGGTCTCCTCGTCGGCCTCAACCTGGTCGAGGACGCTCATCAGCGCGTCGATGGTGGCGTAGTTCAACGCGTTGAGCTTGTCCGGGCGGTCGATCGTGATCGTGGTCACGCCGCCCTCACGGGAAGCCAGAACGGTGGTCGGTGTCATGGGCGAGGCGCTCCGATCGGGTTGGGCACAGGGATGACGCGGGTGTCGACGAGGTGCCGGCTGATCGGCGCGGCCAGCCGGATGGCCTCCTCGACGCCGGTCTCCCCGAGCGTGGTGACGGGTCCGGCGGCCAGCCTGTCGGTGGCGCTCTCGATCTCGCGCCGCAGGGCGCCGCCGGTCTTGGTGAGCCGGGAGTCGCGATCCAGCAGCCCACGGGCCACCAGCCGGCGCCGGGCCTCGTCCCATTCGAGGTCGGTCCAGCCCCGGCTCTTCTGGATCAGCTCCCTGGAGACGTTCCCGGTCGCCACATGGGTGAGGCCGGCCTCGATGCCGGTGAGCCCGGCGTGGACCACCGCGACGACGTGACCGTCGCCGCGGTGCTCGCGCAGGACCGTGGCAGCGAGCCAGAGCCGTCCGACCAGATCGGCGGGGCGCGGCACCCGCGACCAGGCGGCGGCCAGGGCCCGCCCCTCGAAGCCGCACCCGGCGACGGCGCGTTCGAGCAGCTCGACCAGGCGTCCGAGCTCCTCGCCGCCGACGGGCAGCAGGACGCGCGCGACGGCGGCGCGCACCGCCTCGAGGCGGGTGGCGAGCACTGTGCCCGGGTCGGCCAGAGCCCACGCGTCCGGCAGGGCCCGCGCCACCTTCGCCGGCGAGAAGGCGAAGGACAGCGCCGCCCCGGTGGCCGCGTCCACCGCTCCGACCGGGGCGAGCCGTCCGGCGAAGTAGCCCATCCACCAGCCGCGCAGGCCGACGGCCGCGGCGGCCTCTGCCGGCTCCGGGGTGAAGTAGGCGACGGCGTGGATCGGCTCGATCGCCTCCCAGAACCGGCGGGCGAGCGTGGGGCTCGGACCCATGGACGTCTCCTTCCAGCCGCGCGGGTACGCGGCGCCGACCAGCCTGTACGTTGCCGGACTCGGATAACAGTGCCAATTTTGGACAATGGACCAAGATTTGGGGTGGTGGGTGCGGATCGCTCTGGACGGGTGGGCGGAGCGGAGCGGCCCTCGCTACCGGCGGATCGCCGCGGCCCTGGCGGAGGCGATGGAGCGGCGGCTGGTCGGCGCCCGGACCCGCCTGCCGGCCGAGCGGCCCCTCGCCGACGCGCTCGGTGTCAGCCGCGGCACGCTCGTCCGCGCCTACGACGAGCTGGCCGACGCCGGTCTTGTCGAGCGCCGCCAGGGGGCGGGCACCTACGTCCGCCCGCGACCCGCGTGGACCCAGGCCCCGGTGGAGAACGCCGCCTCCGCACTCCTGCGGCGCAGGCTGGCCCACGACGGCTCGGCCCACTCCGGCGATGTCATCGATTTGTCCCTGTCGGTGCCCGCCGGGGTGGACCACCTGCCAAATGTCGAGGGCGGCTTCCTCCCGCAGGACCCGCACGACCTCGCGTCGTACGGGCACGGCCTGCACCCGGCGGGGCTGCCCGAGCTGCGCGCCGCGCTCGCCGACCACCTCACCGGGCTCGGCCTGCCGACCACGGCCGAGCAGCTCATCGTCACCTCCGGCGCCCGGCACGCCCTGTCCCTGGTGGTCGCCGCGCTCGTCGCCCCCGGGCGTACGGTGATCGCGGGCTGTCCGGCGTACCCGGGGTTCTCGGCGGTCGCGGCGGCGCGCGGCGGCCGCCTCGTCGATGTGCCGGTGGACCCGCTCGGCGTGGACGCGCACGCGGTGGAGCGGGCCGCCGCGCAGGCGCGCGAACCGCTGGTCTACGTGGACTCGGCCGGGCACGACCCGACCGGCGCGTTCCTCGGCGCCGCTCGCCGCGACTCGCTCCTCCGCACGGCACGGCGGCACGGAGCGCTCATCGTGGAGGACCTCTCCCAGGCCGGGCTGGACCTCGACCCGGACGGACGGCCGGCGGCGCCCCTGGCGGCGGCGGACGACTCGGTGATCGCGATCGGCTCCCTGTCGAAGATGTTCTGGGCGGGCCTGCGCGTCGGCTGGGTCCGCGCGCCGGCCCCGCTGCGCGACCACCTGCTGCGGCTGCGGTCGGCGAGCGATCTCGCCCCGGGCGTCCCCGCCCAGATCATCGCGGCCCGCCTGCTCCCGGCCGCCGACGCCGGCTGGAGGGAGGGGCTGCGCGCGGCGCTGCGTGACCGCCGCGATCTGCTGCTGGAACTGCTGGCACGCCATCTCCCCGCCTGGCGGGTCGGCGGCCCGCGGGCCGGGTTGTCGGCGTGGGCCGTCCTGCCGGTCACCGAGAGCGAGACCTTCACCCACCTGGCCGCGCGTTACGGGGTGATCGTGGCCTCCGGGGCCACCGCCTGCGTCGACGGCGGCCACCACGACGGCGTCCGGCTGTCCTTCGCCGAGTCGCCGCGGACGCTGGAGTCGGCGGTGGACCGGCTCGTCGCGGCCTGGGAGGAGCACACCCGGCGGCTCGCCGCGAGCCGGTGAAACCGCTTCGGCGTGGTCAGCGCGTCCAGACGGACTCGCCGTCGACCAGCGTCAGGTCCACCCGGACCCGGCTGATCTCGTCGAGCGCGGTCTCGTCGAGACGGCGGTCCAGGATCACGACGTCCGCGCCGGCGCCCGGCTCCAGCGTGCCCGCCTCGTGTTCGCGGCGCAGCGCGTACGCGGAGCCCGCCGTGGCGGCCCGCAGCGCCGTGCGCAGGCTCATCGCCTCCTCCGGCGCGAACAGGGGGGCGTCCGGCTCGCCCGGGTGGCTCCGGTTGACCGCGACGTGGATCCAGTCCATCGGGTTCGGTGTGCTCACCGGCCAGTCGCTGCCGAAAGCCACCCGCACGCCCGCCTTCTCCATCGTGCCGAAGCGGTACTGCAGCGCCGCCAGCTCGCCCGGCAGGTACGGGATCGTCATGTCGAGCATCTGCGGGTCGGCCTGGGCCCAGTACGGCTGGACGTTCGCGATGACGTCGAGCGCGGCCATGCGCGCCACGCTGCGGTCGTCCGCGATCTGCAGGTGCGCGAGCTGGTGCCGCCGGTCGCGCGGGCCGTTGGCGCGGTGCGCCGCCTCCACCAGGTCGAGGCATTCGCTGACCGCGCGGTCGCCGATGGCGTGGAAGTGCAGGTCGAACCCGGCGGCGTCCATCTCCGGCACCGCCCGGCCCAGGTCGGCGTGGTCGAAGAAGGTCAGCCCGGTTCCCGCGCCCGCCACGCCGATGTACGGGCGCGAGAGCGCGGCCGTGTGGGTCTCGCACACCCCGTCGTACATGATCTTGATGGCGGTGCAGGCGAACCGGGAGTCCGGCGGGCAGCCGCGCCGCTGCTCGACCAGCTCGGCGAGCGTGCCCTCCGAAGCGTCGCGCGGCCACCACAGCGCGCCCGTGACCCGGGCGCGCAGGCTGCCGTCGGCGGCGGCCCGCCGGTAGACGTCGTAGATGTCGGTCGTGGGGACGAACGGCCCGACGATGGCGTCCTGCCACGACGTCACGCCGTAGGAGAACATCTGCCGCTGCGCCTCCAGCAGGCCGCGCCGCAGGTCCTCCGCGCCCACCGGCGGGACCAGGTCGGAGACGAGCTGCATGGCCGACTCGTGCAGCAGCCCGGTGGGCGTGCCGTCGGCGTCGCGGTCCACCCGGCCGCCGGGCGGCGGGTTCCGCAGCAGCTCGGGCGCCACCCGGTCGAGCGCCGCCGTGCTGACCCAGGCGCTGTGTCCGTCGCGGTTCGCCAGGTAGACGGGACGCCCGCCGCAGACGGCGTCGAGCTCCTGCCGGGTCGGGGGACGCTCGGCGAAGTGGGGCAGCGCCCAGCCGCGGCCGAGGATCCACTCCTCACCCGGGTGGGCGCGGGCGTAGTCGGCGACCGCGCGCAGCACCTCGTCCCGGCTCTCGCAGGAGGTGAGGTCGCAACGCAGCAGCTCGACGCCGGACTCGGGCACGTGGACGTGGGAGTCGGCGAAGGCGGGCAGGACGGAGCGTCCCTCCGCGTCCACCGTCTCCGTGCCGGCCGGGACCTCGGGAACTCCGGCGTCCACCGGGACGACCTCGGCGATCCGGCCGCCGGAGACACGGATCGACCAGGACGCGGCCTCCCGGTCGGCCAGCGGTAGGTGGGCGTTGCGGATCAACAGGTTTCCCGCCATCGGGGTGCACATCTCGCTTTCTGCGGAGGATAGGGCTGGGAAAGGATCAGCGGACGCCGGACAGGGCGTCGACCGCCTCCTTGGAGCCGCCGGTACGCCGCAGCACCAGCGCCACGGCGGCGAGCGCGGCCAGGGTCAGCAGCAGCATCACCGCCGACATCGCCGCCAGCTCGGGACGCAGTCCCGCGCGCACCGCGCTGAACACGTACACCGGCCACGGCGTCGAGCCGGAGACCTGCACGAACGCCGAGATGATCGTGTTGTCGAGGCTCAGCGTGAACGCCATCAGCGCCCCGGCCAGCACGGACGGCAGCAGCAGCGGCAGGGTGACCAGGCGGAAGCGGCGCATGGGAGGGGTGTACAGGTCGGCCGCCGCCTCCTCCAGCGAGGAGTCCATGCCCTGCATCCGGGCGCGGACGAGGAACGTCACCACCGCCGTCGCGAACAGCGAGTGGGCGACCACGAGACGCACCCAGCCGCTGTTGAACAGGGTCAGATCGTGGTCCACCCCCAGCGAGACGAACCACGGGAGCAGCGCCACACCGGAGACGATCTCCGGCGTCACCAGGACCAGCGCCAGCAGCGCGGTGACCACCCGCCCGATCCGCCCGCCCGGGTGGCGGGCCAGCGCGTACCCGCACAGGGTGCCGAGCACGACGGCGATCAGCGCCGCACCCGCCGCCGCGCGCACCGACACGGACACGGCGGAGAGGATGTCGTCGTTGGACAGCGCCGCGGCGTACGCGTCGAAGCCGAACCCCTCCCAGGACGCCAGCAGCCGTCCTCGGTTGAAGGAGTAGACGACGATGACGGCGATCGGCGTGAAGAGGAACGCGATCACGAGCAGGCCCCACACGCTCAGGACCCGGTCCACGATCGGCCGCGCTCTCATGCGGGGCTCCCTTCCGCGATCCCGGCGAGCTCGCGCCGCCGCCGGTGGGTGAGCAGCCAGGTGCAGGCCGCGCCGGCCGCGGCCGTGGCGAGGATCGTCAGGGCGATGACGACGATCAGCACGACCGCCATCGCCGAGCCGAGCGCCCAGTTCTGCGCCTGCTGGAACTGGCTGGCGACGAGCTGGCCGACCATGTTGCCGCGCGCGCCGCCGAGGACGGCCGCCGTGACGTAGTCGCCCATCAGCGGGATGAACACGAGCAGCAGCCCGGCGGCGATGCCCGGCCGGGCCAGCGGCAGCGTGACCTGCAGCGCCGTACGCCACCGGTTGGCGCCGAGGTCCTTGCTCGCCTCGCGCAGCGAGCCGTCGACCCGGTCAAGGGCGACGTACAGCGGGAGGATCATCATGGGCAGGTAGTTGTAGACGACGCCCAGCAGCACCGCGCCCCGGGTGAACAGCATCGAGAACGGCGTGTCGATCAGCCCGAGGCTCTGCATCGCCCGCGAGGCGAACCCCTCGGGCGACAGCACGACCTGCCACCCGATCGTGCGGATCAGGAAGTTGGTCCAGAACGGCACGAGCACCAGGGCCAGCACGACGAAGCGCCGGTGCGGCCGCACCTTGACCGCCAGCCAGTACGCGAAGGGCAGGCCGATCGCCAGGCAGAGCGCGGTGCCGGCCAGGCCGATGCGCAGGGTCCCGGCGAAGCTGGTCAGGAACGTGTCGCCGAGCGCCTCCCGGTAGCGGTCCAGCGTCAGCACGTCGTTGGCGTGGGTCTGGTACAGCCCCGGCTTGCGGCCGAGGGAGTACCAGAACACCAGCCCGACCGGGGCCACGAAGAACAGGGCGATCCACGCCAGGGCGGGCGTGGTGAGCAGCCCCGACGGGGCCGCTCGCCACGCCGCGCGCGGACCGCGGCGGTCGGGGCTCATGCGCCGGCCTTGGCCTTCATCCTGTTGACGATGGCCATCCGCCGCTCCTGGCCCTCGTTGATGACGCCGGTGTACATCGTGGTGAGCTGCTCGGCGGATGGGAAGATCATGTCGATCAGGCCGAGCTTGAGCTTCTTCGCCTCCTCCTCGCTGCCGGTGACGCCGCTGCCGTAGCCGACGAAGTCCACCTGCTTGACCGCCACGGCCGGGTCGAGCACGTAGTTGATGAGCTCGTGCGCGGCGTCGGCGTTCGCGCTGCCCTTCACGATCGCCCAGTTGTCCATCCAGAGGTTGGTCTTCGGGCCGGGCAGGACCCACTTCCAGCGGTCCTGGTCGCCGCTCGCGAGGATGCCGCGCCGGGCGTCGCCGTTCCAGCAGTGCATGAGGGCGTGCGTGCCCTGCGGGATCGCGCTGCTGCCGGGCGAGGAGTCGAACGCGGCGATGTGCCGGGCGAGGGTGTCGACGAGGAACGTCTCGACCTGGTCGAGCTGGGCCTTGTCGGTCGTGCTCTGGTGCCACCCTCGGGCGAAGCACAGCATGGCGCAGATCTCGCCCGGGTCGTCGACCAGAGAGGTCTTGCCGCTGGCCTCCTTCTGGGCGGCGTCGAAGAAGTCGTCCCAGGTCTTCAGGTCGCGCTTGACGACCCTGGTGTCGTAGACGAAGCCGGTGGTTCCCCAGTACTTCGTCACGGTGTACTTGTTGCCCTGGTCCCATTCCTGGTTCTGGAACGCCTTGTCCAGGTTGGCGAGATTGGGCAGCTTGGCGTGGTCGAGCTCCTGGAGCAGGCCGTTCGCCGCCATCTGCGGGACGAAGACGCCGGTCGGGATGACGATGTCGTAGCCGCTCGTCCCCTTGGCCGCTGCCAGCTTCGCGATCATCTCCTCATTGGAGCTGTAGGAGTCGACGAGCACCTTGGGGCCGTACTTCGCGGCGAAGTCCGCCAGCACCTTCGGGTCGTCGTACGCGCTCCAGGAGTAGGCGCGCAGTTCGGCGGCGGCCGAGCCGGAGCCGCCCGAGCCCTTCGAGCCGCCGCAGGCGGCGAGCAGAGGCACGCTGGCAGCGGCGGCGAGCCCGGCGAGGAAGGTGCGGCGGGGGAGACCGGCGACCCGCGCCGCGGGTGCGAGAAGGCGGGGAGTGTGGTCGTGGTGGTTCACTTGGCGCTTCCAATCGGGGCACGGGGTGTGGCTTCGGCGGGGAAGACGTGGACGTCGGAGGGGGCCCAGGAGCACCGGACCCGGGCGCCCTCGGCGAGGCGGCCGGCCTGACGGCGCGGCACGCGGGCCAGCAGTTCGTGGCCCGCGTCGGCGTGGACGACGTACTGCAGGACGTCGCCGAGCAGGGAGACCGCGGCGACCGTGCCGGGCAGGGCGTTGGCCGAGCCGTCAAGCTCGGTCGGCGCCGCCTCGGTCACGGCGACGGCCTCGGGCCGTACGGCGACGCGCACCGCGGCGGCTCCGGAGCCCGGCATCGTCACCGGTTCGGCGAGAAGGACCGTTCCACCGTCGATCTCGATCGCGCGGCCTCCGTCGGCGACGGTGCCGTCGAAAAAGTTCTGCTGGCCGATGAATCCGGCGACGAACGCCGTGGCCGGCCGCTCGTACACGGTGTAGGGGTCGGCGATCTGCTCGATCCGGCCGTTCAGCATCACCGCGACCCGGTCGCTCATCGACAGAGCTTCCTCCTGGTCGTGGGTGACGAAGACGAACGTCGTGCCGAGGCGGTTCTGCAGGAGCTTGAGCTCGACCTGCATGTTCTCGCGGAGCTTGCGGTCGAGGGCGGCGAGCGGCTCGTCGAGGAGCAGCACGCTGGGCCGGTTGACCAGGGCGCGGGCGAGCGCGACGCGCTGCTGCTGGCCCCCGGACAGCCGGTTCGGCTTGCGGTCGGCGAAACGCGTCATCTGCACCATGTCGAGTGCCTCGGACACCCGGGACCGGATCTCCGCCCGATCGACCCCGCGCCGCTGGCGCAGCCCGTACGCGATGTTCGCCGCGACGGTCATGTGCGGAAAGAGGGCGTAGGACTGGAACACGGTGTTGACGTCGCGCTTGTGCGGCGGCAGGTGCTGCACGGCGGCGCCCGAGATGAGGACCTCACCGCTGTCGGGCTGCTCGAAGCCGGCGAGCATGCGCAGCGTGGTCGTTTTGCCGCATCCCGAGGGGCCGAGCAGGGAGAGGAACTCCCCGGGGTTCACCGACAGGTCGAGGTCCTGGACGACGGTCACACCGCCAAAGGACTTGCGGACCGAACGGAGCTCGACGGAGCCGGTCCCGTCACCGGCGCCCGCCCGGCCCGCGGATGTGACGGAATGCCGGGTGGCGGAGCTGCTCATATGACCTCCTTGGAGGATTCGGCCTGGATTTCGGCGAGGGCGCGCAGCGCCCGCTCGACGATCTGCTCCGGGGGCAGGACGAACTCGACGGTGAGCCCGGGTTCGTCGTTCGTGAGCGGTTCGAGCGCGGCGTACTGCGCGGTGACCAGGGAGACCGGCATGAAGTGCCCCTCGCGCTCGCCGACCCGGGCGGCCGCGACGTCCGGGGGGCCGGCCAGGTGGAGGAACCACACGCCCGGGCCGCACTCGCGCAGGGCGTCGCGGTAGGTCCGCTTGAGCGCCGAGCAGGACACCACGCCGCCGGCCGCGTCGCGCGCGGCGAGCCAGTCGCCGACCGCCCGCAGCCAGGGCTCGCGGTCGGCGTCGTCGAGCGGCTCGCCGGCGCTCATCTTGGCGACGTTGTCCTCGCTGTGGAACGCGTCGGCGTCGGCGTAGTCGGAGCCGAGCGCCTCGGCGAGGGCGCGTCCCACGGTCGTCTTGCCGGCACCTGTCACGCCCATGACGACAACCAAAGGTGCTACGAAAAATGAAGAACTCACGCGATCTGATCCCCGATGAGATGATGTCTGAGCATCTTGAAGTAAAAGTATGATCAAAGACAAGACCATCGAGGAAAAAAGCATACTTATGAGAGGCGGACGCATGCCCGGCGTGCCGGACAGACAGCCGAGCGACCGCTCCGGAGGGCTGCACGATCGCGTGCTCGACCAGCTCGGGCCGGCGATCGTCTCCGGAGAGACCCCCGAGGGTGAGGTGTTGCGGATCGAGCGGCTCGAGGAGAGCCTGGGGGTGTCGCGCACGGTCATGCGCGAGGCCGTACGCGTGCTGGAGTCGATGCAGCTCGTGGCGAGCCGGCGGCGCATCGGCGTCACCGTGCTGCCGCGCTCGCAGTGGAACCTGTTCGACCCGCGGATCATCCGCTGGCGGCTGGCCGGCCCCGACCGCATGGCCCAGCTCGAATCTCTGAGCCAGCTTCGCTGCGGCATCGAACCGGTCGCCGCCTCACTCGCGGCGGCCCGCTGCACCCCGGAGCAGTGCGGCACACTCACGTCCGCCGTGATCGGCATGTCGGTGACGGCGAAACGCGGCGACCTGGACGCCTACCTGGAGCACGACATCACCTTCCATCGCACGATCCTGGAGGCGTCCGGCAACGAGATGTTCTCCGGTCTGGCCCAGGTCGTGGCCGAGGTCCTGGCCGGCCGCACCCATCACAACCTGATGCCCGCCGAGCCGGAGACCGCCGCGATCCGGCTGCACGGCGACGTGGCCGAGGCCGTACAGCTCGGACACACCCGCGAGGCCGAGACGGCGATGCGGGCGATCGTCCTGGAGTCGATCGAGGCCATGTCACTGAACACGGGTCTCGGCATGGCCTAGCCGGCGCCGTGCTGCGGCTCGCTCTCGGGTCGCCGGTGGCCTGCGGGGGAGCGGCCCGATGGCCGAAAGCCGGACCCGAGACTCGCGCGGCGTCCGCTCACGGGTGTGAAGCATCGCCGGTGGCGTGCAGGTGGGTGCGCTCTCCGTTGTGGTCGAGGATGGTGAGGATCTCAACGGGGCCCTCGTGGGCGCCGATGGCGTGCGGGGTCATGGTCGAGAACTCGGCCGCGTCGCCCGCCTGGACCAGGATCGTGCGCTCGCCCAGACGCAGGAGGGCCGTGCCGGACAGCACGGTGAACCACTCGCGCCCGGGATGCACCTTGAGGTGCTCGGCGTCCATGGGCCGGTCGGGGGTGATGCGCATCTTCGCCACGGTCACGCCGTTGAGGGAGCGTTCGCGGGACAGGAGCCAGCTCGTCATCCCGGGGGTGTGACACGGATGCGGCCGGATCACCACGTCCTCGTCGTCGGCGGACTCCACGAGCTGGTCGAGTGTGGTGTCCAGGGCCCGGGCGATGGGGACCAGCTGGTCGAGGGCGATCCTGCGGTGCCCGGTCTCGATGCGGCTCAGGTTGGACGGGCTGAGATGGCAGCGTGCGGCGAGGGCGTCCAGTGACCAGCCGCGCGCCAGCCGCAGACCGCGGATGCGCTGCCGCACCACGCCGTCCAGGTCGAATTCTTGCTCCATAGGCAAGACTGTATGTCTTGGGCGCATTGGACGCTTAGCGTGAAGCCATGAAACAGCACGCTCATCACCATCACGCGCACCACAACGAGTCGGGGTTGGCGGACATGCTCGACCTGGACGCGCAGGTGTTCAGCTCGTACCTGGACGAGGTGACCGACTGGGTCCGACGGCACGCCCCCGAGGCGCCGCGGAAGGTGGCCGACGTGGGCGCCGGCACCGGAGCCGGCGGCCTGGCGCTGGCCCGGGCCTTCACAGCGGCGGAGATCGTCGCGATCGACCTGTCGCCGGTGATGCTCGACCGCCTCCGCGCGGCGGCGTACGAGCAGGGGGTGGGTGATCGGCTGAGCGTCGTGCGGGCCGACCTGGACGCCGGCTGGCCTCCGATCGGCGCTCTCGACGTCGCCTGGGCGGCGTCGTCGCTGCACCATGTCGCCGACCCGGACCGGGTGCTCCGCGACATCCGCGCGGCGCTGAACCCCGGCGGCCTGCTGGCGGTCATCGAGATGGACGCCCTGCCGCGCTTCCTGCCCGACGACATCGGCCTGGGCCGTCCCGGCCTGGAAGCGCGCTGCCACGAGGCGGCGGCCCGGGCGGGCTGGAACGCGCACCCGGACTGGCGGCCCCACCTGGAGGCGGCCGGGTTCGCCGTGGTCGCGCAGCACAGCTTCACCGCCGAGGCCGGCCCGGCGTCGCCGAGCGCCCGGCGCTACGGGCACGCCGTCCTGAACAGGTTCCGCTCCGCCCTCGGCGATGGTCTGGCCGCCGACGACCTCGACACGCTCGACCGTCTGCTGGCGGACGACCACCCCGCCTCCCTCCGGAACCGCCGCGACCTGACCGTGCGGGCCGTCCGCACCGCCTGGGCCGCCCGCCGTCCCTGAACCGGGGCCTGATCCTCCCGCCGGTGTAGGAGTGGGTTCGTTTATGAGAGGGGGAGGATGTCAGATCGAGAGGTCGAGGTCAGAGCCGCCGAACCGGTCCTGGAGGAAACGACCCTGATCGCGCAGGGCCTGCTCGTCACCGCGGTGGATCGCGTCGGCGACCTTGCGCATCTGGGCGTCCAGGAGCGCGATCTGGGCGAGCAGTTCCTCGTGCGCACTGCGCCTGCGGTCGCCCCGTCGCGCCAGGGCGTAGCCGCGCGGCAGGTTGGCGTACGCCTCCAGGCTCGACGGCAGATAGCTCCGGATCGTCTGCGACACGACGTGCAGCTGGTCGGGGGAGGAGGTCAGCTGCTCAGCCCGGCCGAGGACGTCCCCGACGACCTCGGCCAGCGCGTTCACGGCGGCGTGCACGTCGTCGGGGAATCGCCGGTCGATTCGCCGGAGCAGCGCGTCCAGGTCGGCGCGGAGCCGCTTCGTCTCCACTTCCGCGGGCGAGATCGTCAGCCGGACCCGGTCAGGTGGGGCGAGCAGCGCGCCCACGCCGTACAGTCCGGCCACGACCACCGGCCAGAAGGCTCCCGCGAGTCCGAGGAAGTGGGCGGCGACGCCGAGCAGTGCCAATGACGAGCCCGCGATGTTCCGGGTCGAGCCCAGGTAGCGCAATACGCGGTCACTGATACCCACGGATCTCCTTGAACGCGCTGCTCAACGAGGTGGAGCGGGCGTCGAACACCGCGCCGCCGGTCAGGGCGGCGACCGCGCGCATCTCCTCGACGTCGCTCTCGCCGAAGAGCACGACGAACGTGGGTGTACGGCGCCGCTCCTCCGGCAGCGCGCGATAGTAGGCCTCGAAGTCGGCGTAGCCGGAACCGTTGGTGTTCTGGCCGTCGGTCATCAGCACGATCGACGTGTAGTGGCCCGGCGTGGCGGGCTGGTCGTAGGCCGCCCTGAGGCTGTCGTAGATCGCGGTGCCGCCGATGGCGTCCAGCCGCTCGGCGAACTCCCTGATCTGCGCGAGCACCGGCGACGGATTCCGATCGGGGACGGCGAACGCGGTCGGCCGCCCCGCCGTCCCGTTGAACGGGATCATCGTCACGGTTTCGCGATCGCTGAAGCGGGAGAAGGCGCCGGAGGCGGAGGTGTCCGCCCCGGTCAGCGCGACGAGCGCCTGCCGCAGCGCCTCGAGCCGGTCACCCCGCATCGAGCCTGAGGTGTCCAGCACGAACATCGCGTGGGCCGGGACCCGCACCTGGTTGAGATAGGTGGCGATCAGCAGGTCGGCGGTATCGCGCCGGTTGGGGAACGGCAGCTCGATGAGCTGGGAGGAGCCGAAGCGAGGGTCCAGCGCGACGCCGGGAACGATCGGCCGCCGATGGGTCGTGGTCGTGATCTCCTTCTGTACAGCAGGCGTGCGCAGCCAGGCGGTGAGCCTGCCGTACAGGACCTTCTTCTCCTCGGAGGCGGAGGCGAGCAGCGTGAGCGGATAGTCGGCGCTGACCACGCCATCGCTCGGATAGACGAGGGTGACCGGCTCGCGCAGACCCATCAGCACCGATTCGTAGTTGACCATTCCGTCGACGCTTGTGTCGCGGCCGTAGGCGTCGGCCAGCCAGCCGGACGAGCCCGCGGTCAGCCGTTGCGCGGAGAAGAAGTCCTTGAGCTTGGGCGTCACCGCGCTGATCTGCGCGGCGCTGAGCGCGCCGTCCGCGTCCGACAACGCAGCGGCCACCCCGACCAGCGCGGAGAAGCCCGAATTGGAGGAGGCGGGGTTGGTCATGCCGAAGGTGAACGTCCCGGCCTTGGCCGCCTCGGCGATGTCGGCCCAGGAGACCGCTTTCTTGTTCCAGCCGAGTTCCGCGGCCTTCGCCGGCTTGAGGCCCAGCACGACAGGCGAGACCATCACCTTGGTCTGGGTGGACAGCCTGGCCGGGGCGCCGTCGATCAGCGAGAGGTAGCGGTTGGAGGAGAACCAGATCGCGTCCGCCGCGCCGTCGGCGCGGCCGCTCGCGACCTGTTCGGCACCGTCGAGTGTGCCGGTGTAGGCCGGCTTCACCCGCACCCCGATCTCGGCGGCGGCCCGCCGGAGCAGCGGTTCGAGGTCCTTGATCTCACTGCCCGCCAATATCCGCAGCGTGTCGGGCGAATCCGGCGACTCGGCCCCGGACGAGCAGGCAGCAGCCAGCAGGAGAAGGAGGGCCGCGAACGCCCGCCTCATCGCTCGTCCTCCCGGGCCCGCTCCAGGTAGGTGTTCGCGTGGGCCAGTTCGACCGTCAGGCTCTCGACGGTGGCCGCCATGCTGTCCACGGCGCTCGCCTTGAACGCGTCGATCATGTCCATGGTGGCGTAGATGTTGTCGAAGGCCTTGCGCAGCGTGTCCATGTCGACGGTCGTATTGGCCGCCTGGTTCTGGATCGCCCCGGCCTGGGTGCGCAACATCTCGCTGGTGGCCAGGATGAGGTCACTCGTGGTGGCGTTGAGCGCGGTGATCTGGTCGAGCACCAGCTTCTGGTTGGCCAGGGCCTGTGCGACCGTCACCGCGGTCCGTAGCGCGGCGACGGTCGTCGTGGTGGCCCGGTCCACGCCCTTGCTCAGCTCCAAGTTGTTCTTGCGGATCAGGTCGAGCGCCAGATAGCCCTGGGCCGACACGGCCAGCTGGGTGAGGATGTCCTGGTGCTTCTGCCGTACGGCGAACAGCGCGTCGGAGCGCAGCGCCGTCGCCCGCTCCTCGTCGGCCAGCACGATGCGCTCCTCCAGGGCCTCGTCGATCGCCTTGGCCATGACCGCGTACTCCTGCAGGCGGGTCATGGTCTCCCACAGGTTGGCCTTCTCGCCCTCGATGGCCGCGTTGTCGCGCAACAGCTCGTCTTGGCCGGACTTGAGAGCACGGATGATGTCGTCGATGTGCTTCTGGGCCGAGTGGTACTTGGCGAAGTAGTCGCGCAGCCGGTCGCCGAACGGGATGAGTCCCAGCAGCTTGCGTGTCCCGCTCGCCGCCTGCTTCGGGTCCAGGTCCACCACCGTACGGCGGAGCGCCACCAGCCGGTCGGCGACCCTGGCCTGGGCATCGGCGCCCTCGCCCTTGGCCGAGGACAGCGCGGCGACGGGCCGCTTGAGCATGCGGTTGGCCACCTGTGACGCGGACCTGATCTCGGTGTCGCCCATCGAGGAGATGTCGTGCACCTTGCGGGTGAACTCCGGCGCACGCGGGTCGAGCCCGCTCAGCTCTCGCGCGAAGTCCTGCGCCTTGGCGGTCAGCTCGGCCGCGCGCTCGTCGAGCAGCGGCAGCATGGTGGACGCCGTCTCGGCCGGAATCGGCGTGACGGGTGCGGGTGGCGTGAGCACCAGATCGGACACGTGACGGATCTCCTCACTAGGGCCGGGAGGTGGCGCCGATCGCATCGATCAGCTTCTCCAGGTGCTCGTAGGTGGGCGGCTCGACGACGTCGATCAGGTCACCCGCCGTCGGGGCTTTGGTCTTGGTGACCAGGTCGGTGAAGGCCTGGGGGTCCGTGGTGCGGAAGCCGTACGCGGCGGCGAGAGCGAGCAGTCGCGGGTCCCGGGTGAGCAGTTCGCCTACCCGCACCCCCGGCTCGCTGAGCGGGACCAGCGTGTGCTTGCTGAGCACGGTCGGCGAGGGGTAGACCAGGCGCATGCCGGGCTTGATCGCCCCGTCTCCGGCGAAGACGTGGGACAGATACTGCGCCTCGTAGACGACGAGCATCGGCGTCTTGCCCGCGCCCAGCGCGAGATAGTCGTCGAACGACGCCTCGCTGGTGGTCTCGGAGAAGCCCTGGTCGAGAACGACCGGTGCGAGGAGCGGCGCGACCTTGGCGATCTGGGCGTCGGAGCCGACCACGTCGTCGCCGTTGGCGACGTAGCCGATCGCGGAGAGATACATGGCCGCGGAGTTGGAGGTGCGAATATCCGTGGTGGTGAGCAGCACCCTCTTGCGCGCCGGATAGACCGAGTTGCCGGGAATTTGATCCCACCGGGTGCCTTCAGCTGCTAATTCGAGATATTTCTTTATATCGAGTACCTGGTAGCCCTTGCCGGAATCGCGCAACACGCCGACCTTGGCCAGCAGGCCGCTGATCGGCTCGAAGGTGGCCACGGCCATCGGCGAGTAGAACGGAGAGAACGTCACGGTGGCCTTGCGGTCACGCTTGATCTTCTCAGCGGCCGGAGCGCTGGAGGGAAAGGCGAAGGCGTAGCGGCTCAGATCCACGTCGGTGGCGATCTGCCGCGATCCGGCGGTGTCCACCTCGACGCGCAGGCCGTGCTCGGCGAAGGCTGCCTTGACCTGCGGATCGTCGAAGAACGGCTTCTTCTCCGAGCCGATGACGCCTCTCACCACGGTCGGTTGGGGAACCTCGCTGCCCCGGTTGCCGGCGACGACCGCGATCACCACCACTCCGGCGAGAACAGCCGCCAGAATGACGCCGATCCACCGCTTCATCGCACTCCATTTCACGTAATAAACCGTGTAGTGGAATTATGTAGCGGCAGAACTCGGGTATGGGCGGCGAAAGATCGACCGTACGGAAGAATTCATTCGCCGTTCACGAGATCGAGCCTCTTGCTGAGCTGGTGGAGTTGCTGGAACTGCGTGTGATGGTCGAGGGCGCGGGCCAGAAGCTCGGTCAATTGGTGGCGTTCGTCGGGCGAGAGGGGGGCCAGTAGTGCTTCCTGCACACCTTGAAACCGGGATCGCAGTGGTGACACCCAGGGTTCCGGCGCGGGGTGCGGCAACCGCGTCTGCCCCGGCCAGGGATGCCGCGCTCACCATGGTCGTCTCCTGAGACCCAGGGTCCCGGCAAAGTCGGTTGGGTGGCGATCGATCATCTAGCTGGAGGGGCTTATCGAATTGATGGCCCGCGGCAGCAGGCAACAACTAGCCTGGCGAAATGATGTTGAGCGTCCGAAGTCGGGGGCACCCCTTCCGATGGGTTGCGGCGCCGCTGCTTGCCTGTGCCGTCAGCTCTTGCGCTTTGGGGAGCTCCGGAGACGACGGGCGTGGACCGTACATCAGTGATCCGCGAGCTTGCTCAGGCAGCAATCTGGAGTTACGGGAGGCAACGCGGCATTTCCAGCTCGCGATCCCAGTGCAGGCGGACGATCTGCACTTTGCCTCAGACAAGCATCCTGTGTTCGGGGAGTACTCCCTGACCTTGGAATTCACCACGACATCAGCGGGCCTGCAGGACTTCCTGAACTCCAGCCACCTGCCGCAGCCTGAACCCGATGACGACGCCCAGCCCATCGACCAGTACGTGAGTTGCGGCTTGACCGATGGCGATTTCAGCAGGCCCGCCTACGCGGATGAAGAGCGGCAGCCATCCGGCTACGTCCGGAGGATTGCCGTAGATCGAGCAAACCCCGCCAGACCGCGAGTGATTGTCGAAGCGACGGATACGTAAGGCGTCCCTACGCGATCGGGTGGGTGTCTTCGAGCTCGTGACGGTCGGCCGGGAGAAGGATCTCCACGACCACCAGCGCGCGGAGCTCCGGAGGCGTCGCGGATCGCGCCGAACACTGCCAACCGCACTGCCAACACAGGCGTGTTCTTCGGCATGGCGAGCCATCCGATTCATCGCCCGAGACGTCATCCGCCCTCCCCAGGTCCTCGGGATTAGGTGATCAATCGCCACTCAACCGACTTTGCCGGCCCCAGGGGCCGGCACGGCCTCCTCTGATCATTTGGCGTCGAAAACCTCATGATCACTCGGGTCGTTCCTGTTGGCATGTCGGCGGTCGTTCGCCTCTCACTGGCCTCTACTCCGCGGAGGCCGGCCCAGAACCGGACATTAAGCCACTATGTCGAGGCCCTGTCCTGAGACCGGGGCGAGCCGCCTATCCGATGGCTTGCATGATGGCCAAGGTGTTCTGGTACTCGCGCCAGAGGACGACCTTGCCGTCGCGCACCGTGAGAACTCCGATGAAAGCGGCCGTGGACTGCCGGTTCGTCTTCGTCGATGTGCCGGTCAGCTCGTACTCCACGATGATCGTTTCCGGATCTTGCGTGTCGTGGACGACGGTGGCGCGGCACGCGTCGACAGAGGAGGTGGCGCGGCGCGCGGGCGTGGCGGTCGGCACCGTGTTCCGGCACTTCCCCACGAAGGCCGACCTTTTGCGGGCGCTGATGAAGCGGTTGCTGCAGCAGGTCACGGATGACGCCGCGGATCTCATCGCGCACGGAGACCCGGCGACCGCCCTGTTCGATTTCTTCGCGCGACTCGTGGAGCGTACGGCGGCGAACCGGACGGTCGTGATCCTGCTCGCCGCCGAGGGCATGGAAGTGCCGATCACCGGCCCGCTCGGCTCGCTCGGTGACGCGGTGGGGGAGCTGCTGGCGGAGGGACAGGGCGTCGGCGCGATCCGCCCGGAGATCCGCCTCGACGAGACGATGGCCCTGCTGACCAGCGCCTGCCAGGGCGCCCTGCAGGGCGGCTGGGATCACGACCTGCGCCGGAGAACCCTCGACATCATGTTCGCCGGACTCCGCCCGTCCGGCTGACGGCTCGTCGGTCTGGTCCTGGTCGTCGAGGTCGCCTGGTGGCGGCTTGTCCGGCTCCTGCGGCGTGGTCCGAGCCAACGCGCCGAGCTGTGCGGCCGGTGCGCCGCCTCACATTTTGATGGGCTGCGTTGTCGGACTGTTGAGACCACCTGGACCGTCGCCGGGCGAGCTGGTTGCGGCCGGATTCTCTGAACGGAGGATGCAATGACTGTGAGCGATGCTGAAGTTAGGGCGCTCTTGGAGAGGCGAGTCGCCGCCTGTCAGACAAAGGATATCGATCGACTCATGGAGCTCTATTCTCCCGACATCGTTTATTACGACGTCGTCCCCCCGCTCCAGTTCGCGGGATTCGATGACGTTCGCCGTAACTTTGTACGGTGGTTCGATGGATTCGACGGCCCCATCGGACTCGAGACACACGACCTGACCATTGCGACGAGCGCGGATGTCGCGTTCGCGCACATGCTTCACCTGGACAGCGGTAAACGCAAGAACGGGCTCGACACCGCGATCTGGGTTCGGTCGTCCGTTTGTTGCCGACGGTCGGGCGGCAGATGGCTGATCACGCACGAACATATCTCACTGCCGATCAACCCGCAGAACCTCCAAGCCTGGTTCCCGCCGGACGGTGATGGCGATCCGGCCTGACTGTTCACCTGGGAAAGGCCTCCTGCCCGGGAAGATGAGGATTTCCGACGTCCCGATCCGGTCAAGGTGCGAAAGCAATTTCCCGTTGGGTGATCCTGGCGGCGTCCGGCGACGGCAAGAACGTCGGAGACCGTCCGGGTTCTGGCCTCAATACAACCGCCCCGCCGATGGCGATCTCCCATCCTCGGGTTGAGGCACGACTGCGATCGGTAACGACCTGCGGCTGACCCTGAGCAGGAGGCGGGCTCCCACTGCCCAGGAGCCTGCCTCCTGCTTACGCCGGCAGCCTGCCGGACGAGACCGGCGAGAGGGCGGCGAGGTGAGTGCTTCAGGTGATCAGTAAGGTGGCCAGCGCGGGGCCGAAGGCGCCACCGAGCTGGTAGGCCAGGGTGAACAGACCCACGGCGGCCTGCCGGTAGGAGGCCGGCATCAGGGCGCCGACGCGCGCCGCGTACCAGGCCATCGCCGCCGTGGCTGCGAACACCGCACACGCGACCGCCGCCGCGGCGCTCAGCGGCCAGGGAGTGCGGAGGGACAGGATCACGGCCAGTACGCCGCTGATCAGCACGACTCCTTGCGTCGTCCGCGCGCCGATTCGCGTGGTGCGCCGGGTGAACAGCAGTGAGCCCAAGGAACCGCCGGCGAGGCCGGCCAGCATCGCCATGCCGGTGTGGCCGGCGGTCCAGTGCTCCTCCATCGTGCGCGGTGCCGTGTACAGGATCGCGAAGTAGGAGGTCGACAGTGCGCACGCGGCCGCGGCCGCGGCGAGGAACACGCGTGACCGCACGATCGGCTGCGGGACGAATCCGTCAGGGTGGCGGCGCACGTGCCATACCAGCAGGGCGCCCAGCATTGCTGCGGCCGCCAACGCGTGCGGCGCGGAGCGCGGGAGCAGGATCAGGGCGCTGACGAGTCCCACCACCAGGGCGATTCCCGGGATGTCCGTGCGCGAGGTGTCGCCGACACCGGAGTGAAGGCGGGCACGGCGCAGGACGGTGGGCACCGCCGGCAGCGCGGCCAATGACAGGCAGAGCGGAAGGCGCCAGGAAACCGCCGACAGCGTGGAGCCGGCCAGCGGACCGAAGGCGCCGACCAGGCCGACGCCTGCGCTGACGGCGCCCGTCCGGCTGGACGTGCCGGCCAGCATGATGGCGACTGTCACCAGGCCACCGCCGCCGACGGCCTGCGCGATCCGTCCGGCGAGCAGTACTGGCAGCACGGGAGCGGTGGCCACCAACAAGGTTCCGCCGGCGACGAGGACGGCGTGCACCACCACGGCGGTGTAGAGCCCGTAGCGCCGCAGCAGCCCGGTGACCAGCGGGGTGCCGATGGCGGCGCCCCAACCAAAGGCGGTGGCGGCCCAGGTCGCGTCGGCGGCGGATACGCCCAGGTCACGTGCCAGGTCAGGGATGACGGTGGTCGTGGTGTTGGCGCTCAGCGAGGTCGGCGTGGCCAGTAGCGCCAGCCACAGGACGGAAAGGCGTTCGGTGGGGGAAGTCCGGTTGCTCACTCCGTCAAAGTACACCTGCTAGTGCACATTCTGCACTTGATGGTTTACTTTGGCGATGCTGCGGGAGCTGCTCGACGCGCCCGCCCGCAGGGCGGCCGAACACTCGTAAACTGCCCGGAGCAGCATTGACACCACATGGTTTCCCTGCGGGAGGAACGCCCATGACCGGCCGCCAGACCGAGTCCTACGGCAGACCGGACAAGCGGCAGGCGATCATGCGCGCGGCCCGCAGGGTGTTCGGCCGCGACGGCTATGCCCGCGCCGGCGTCGACACGATCGCCGCCGAGGCCGGTGTCTCCAAGCGCACGATCTACAACCACTTCACCGATAAACAGCACCTCTTCGAGACCGTCGCGCTGGAAGGCGCCCACGAGGTCACCGCCGCGATCGCCCAGATCATGGACCGTCACCTCCACAAGATCGTCGATCTGGAGGAGGATCTGATCGCGTTCTCCCTCGACCGTGTCGCGGCGGTCACCGCCTTCCCCGACCACTTCGCGCTCGTGCGCACCATTGAGGCGGAGGCCGCCCACATCCCCCCGGCCATCCTGCGCGCATGGATAGACGCCGGCCCGCAGACCGGCCACCTGCGCCTGGCGCCGTACCTGCGCCGGATCGCCGGCCAGGGTCTGCTGGAGATCGGCGACGCCGACCGCGCCGCCGCCCACCTCACCCTCCTGACCATCACCGACATCAACCAGCAGACCTTCTACGGGGCCGTCCCGCTCCCCGAAGAGAAGGTCAGGGCGATCATCACCGGCGGAGTGCGCGCCTTTCTGCGCATCTACGCCACCGCATCTCCTCCCGGTTCTCTCTGACTCCGGAAGCCCTCGCGCACCTGCGCGGGGGACGGAACCCTCCAGATCGACGGGTGGTCGCGCTCCCTGGAGGGGGAGTGAGGTTGATCAGCTCTCGGTGATGGCGCGCACGGTGCCGGCCTAGACGCCGTGCTCGCGGAGCATGCCATGACGGTCGCCGCAGAGCGGTCCGTGCCGCTCACCATGGCCGCGCCGCGCACCGGTTGGCAAGATCTGGAAGTAGGTACTAATCTCTAAAATTACTATGAATGACGTAGACAATTTTCAACGTGACCCGGACGGCTTCCTCTTTGACCCCCGGGCCAGGGCCGCGATGGCCCAGTTCATCGGTGGAGACGGGGACCTGCTCGCCCTTGAGGCGAGCGCCGCCGTCCGCACCGCGTATCACGCCGTCGAACGCATGCGAGCCCACGGCTCGGAGGGCAGGGGGGTCAGCGCGGGCGCTCTCGACGTGCTGATCCGGCTCAGCGGCAGCGACCAGGGGATCAGCATCGGTGAGCTCGCCCGCGCCGGCGGGGTCAGCTCGCGGAACGTCACCGGCTTGGTGGACACGTTGGAGCGTGACGGGCTGGTCCGCCGGGTCCCCGACCCGAAGGATCGCCGTTCGGTCCTGGCCGAGATCACACCCGCCGGGCAGGCATGGATCGACGCCTTCCGCAAGCCGTCACAGCTCGCCATGCGGGCGATGTTCCGGGGGTTCACCCCTGAAGAACTGGTCGTCTTCCGCGATCTGTGCCTGCGGATGGCCGCCAACCAGCAGCGCCTCGCCGACCACCTTCGCCAGAACGGATCCCAGTCATGACTCTGACCGCTCAGAAACAGACCCGCCATGCCGTACGCGGCTATCACGAGGCCCGCTTCCGCGGGGACGCGGCCGGGGCAGCGGCGCACCTCGGAGAGCCGTTCCACTTCCAGAGCCCGTTCATCAGCTCCGGCGACCGGACGGGGCATCTGGCGACGTTGCCGGGATTCGTGTCGATCGTGACCGGGGTCGATCTCATCAGCGAGCTGTACGGCGAAGCCGAGGCGACCCTCGTGTATGACGTGCACACCGCGACACCGGCCGGCACGCAGCGCACGGCCGAGCACTTCCGCCTGGAGAACGGCAAGATCGTCTCGATCATGCTGGTGTTCGACGCCGCGCCCTGGCAGTCGATGACGGCCCACATCAAGCCGTGAGGCAACGGGGCGCTCGTCGCCCGCGTGGAGACGAAGGTGATCTGATCATTGGCAGGAACCAGAACTCGGCCATCGGCACGCTGGTCGAGCGCACCACCCGCTACGTCATGCTCGTTCACCTACCGAACGACCACGGCGCGGTCAGCATGCGCGATGCCCTGCTCGACACCATTGCGACGCTACCGGCCCACCTCCGACGCTCCCTCACCTGGGACCAGGGCAGCGAAATGGGACGCCACCACGAGTTCTCCGTCGCCGCGGATATGCCGGTCTACTTCTGCAAGCCGGCCAGTTTCCTTGGCGGCGCGGCTCCAACGAGAACGCCAACGGCCTGCTGCGCCAGTACTTCCCGAAGGGCACTGACCTGTCCGTTCACACCCGCGAGGACCTCGACGCCGTCGCGGCTGAACTGAACTCCAGACCAAGAAAGACGCTCGACTGGGAAACCCCAGCCGAGCGTCTCGCTGTGCTTCTCGCACCCAGTAACTAATGCCTGATTTCAAGGGCGAGAACTGGCCTCTCTACGGGCCACTTCGTCCCTGGTAATCTCCAACGCGGGTTGTTCGCGGGGGTTCTGGCCCACCTCGACGAGGTCAAGTGACCATTACCGTCGCCCGCCGAACTCCCAGTCGTGGACCTCGATGTCAGCGTACCGGTCCAGGGTCAGGACGGCGCGTGCCGCATCCGGGTCCGGCGCCCGAACCAGTACTGCCGTACCCAGCCAGGTGGTGCTGTCGTCAGACAGCAGCGGCCCGTACGCGATCAGCTCGTCCCGGTCGGGCGGCGGGACAAGGTCGGCAGCCTGCCCGGAGCCGAGGCCCAGCACCAGATACCGGTTGCCGCCCTCCCGGCCACCAGGGAAATCCCACATGGTGCGCCCCAGCACGTTGCGCCATCGGCGCAACACCACGTCCCGGTACACACCGGCCTGCCAGTTGGGCTCTTCGAAGACGAACGCACGCGCGCTGGCGAGATCTGGCAGGTCGACGATGTGCACGCTGCCGGTGGCCAGGTCGCTGTCGCGGTCGAAGGTCGGGCCACGGGCGATCATCTCCGCCGCGTACCGATCCATGTAGGACCAGTGCTCTTCCAACAACTCGTCACGCAGCGCCGCAGAGTCAGACCGATCGCGGTGATAACAGAAGAACTCCATGCCGAGTACCTACCATGGACCGCAGCGACAGCTCCATTCCGGGCGCAGGGCGCCGTTTTCTGGCTTATGAAGTGCCTTCAGGATTCCTGAGGTCTCATCGTTGCGCGTATCGCGCTTGATGCATCGGGACCTCGAACCGGCCAACGTGATCCTGGCTGTCGACGGGCCGTGGCCGATTGACTTCGGTATCGCCCGCGCCCTGGACTCCACTCCCTAAGCGGCGTGGGTCGGGTGGCGGAGGTGATCCCCTCGCCACCCGACCGGCCTCGTCACAGCAGGCGTACGGGTCTCCTCGTCGCGCCTACTCGATCAGCTCGATGGCGGACGCGGGGCAGACGGCGGCGGCCTCGCGGACGGCGGCGTGCCGGTCCGCGCCGGGCTCGGGGTCGAGCAGGGTGACGATGCCGTCGTCGTCGCGCTGGTCGAACACCTCCGGCGCGAGCAGCACGCACTGGCCGGCGCCGCAGCACTTGTCTTCGTCGACGGTGACCTTCACCTCGGGTTCCTCTCAGTCGGACGGGTACGGCGGCGGCTCACCAGCGGACCGGGACGGTGCGCAGGCCGCCGACGGCCAGGCCCTCCACCGGCTCCAGTTCCTCGACCGGCACGGCCAGCTCCAGAGTCGGGAGCTTGCGCAGGAGCACCTCCAGGACGACCTGCAGTTCGGTGCGGGCCAGCGCCTGCCCCAGGCAGGAGTGAGCCCCGGCGCCGAAGGCCAGGTGCGGGTTCGGGCTGCGGCTCAGGTCCATCTGGTCGGCGGCCTCGAAGGCGCTCTCGTCGCGGTTGGCGGCGGCCATGCTGCACACGACGGTGGTGCCGCGGGGCAGGACCGTGCCGCTGACCTCGGTCTCCTCGGGGAGGTAGCGGGGCAGGCCGAAGCCGGAGTTGGCGTCGAAGCGCAGCGATTCCTCCACCGTTGTGCGGATCAGCGACGGGTCGGCCAGCAGCCGCTCCCACCGGTCGCGGTCGGCCAGCAGCATCGAGACCATCTTGCCGATCATGTTGGCGGTTGTCTCGTGTCCGGCCACCAGCAGCGCCATGCCGGTGACCAGGATCTGGAGGTCGGTCAGGCCGCCGTCTTCGGGGCCGCCCACCGCGATCAGCTCGCTCAGCAGGTCGTCGCCCAACTGGCGGCGCCTGGCGGCGACATGGTCGGACATGTACTGGAAGAACTCACCCTGGGCGGCCTCGGTCTCGGCCTTCTTGTAGCGGGTGAGGTTGAGCAGGGTGTCCGACCAGTACGAGAACCGGTCGCGGTCGGCGGCGGGCACGCCGAGCATGTCGCAGATGACGTAGACCGGCAGCGGGAAGCCGAAGTCGGCCCTGAGGTCGCCGGGCGCGCCACGCTTGACCATGTCGTCGATCAGGTCTTCGGCGATCCGGGTCATCGCGGGTCGCATGGCGGCCATACGCCTGGCCGTGAACCACTTCACGACCAGGCGCCGCCAGCGCTGATGCTCCTCGCCTCCGTCGGGGATGATCTGCGACATCTCGTTGTTGAACAGCCCGCCCTCGGCCGACAGCCGGGCCGCATCGGGCGCGGTGAGCTGGCGGGTGAAGCGCGGGTCGGCGAGCACCTGCTTGACGTCCTCGTAGCGGGTCAGCAGTGTCGCGCGGTCGCCGCTCGGCAGCGTCACGTGGGCTACCGGGCACGTGCTGCGGAGCCGCTCCCATTCCGCGGGCGGGTCCAGCGCCGCGTCATTCGGGATCGGGTAGTGCAGGACCTGCTCCTCAACGCTCATTCGGAATTCCCCTCCGGTGAATGGTTGGCCGCCTGGCAACAGGCAGGTTTCGATCACGCTCCGAAGCTGTTCGTGCGCACACTGCGACAGGTGATTACCCGTAATAGAGAGTCAACTCTCACATGACTCACGTCAAGATGCTATCCCTAATCGAGAGTTGACTCTCGGTTTGCTATCCTGATTTCGTGGCCATCGACGCCCCCAAACCCCTCCGCGCCGACGCGGCACGCAACTTCGAGAAGATCGTGCGAGCCGCGCGACAGGTCTACGCCGAACGCGGCCCGGAGGCCCAGCTCGACGAGGTCGCCCGCCGCGCCGGCGTCGGCAACGCCACGCTCTACCGCCATTTCCCCGACAAGGCCGCCCTGCTCCGGGCGGCCCTGGACCAGGCGTTCTCCGAACAGATCGCTCCCGCCATCGAGAAGGGCCTGGGCGACGACGACCCGCGGCGGGCGCTGGCCGCTGTGCTGGAGGCCGCCCTCTCCCTGGCCGTCCGCGAACGCAACATCGTGGCCACCGCCGCCAATCTCGGGGCCGTCACCGCCGATGTCGCGGCCCGGTTCTTCGAGCCGCTCACCCTGCTCGCCCGCCGGGGGCAACAGGCCGGCGTCATCCGGGGCGATCTCGTCCCCGAGGACATCTTCCGGGCCATGGTCATGCTCATCGGCGTGCTGGGCACGATGGACCCGAACACCGACGGCTGGCGCCGCTATCTGGCGCTCATCCTCGACGCCATGTCTCCCGAGGCGGCCAGCCCCCTGCCGCCCGCCGTCCCGCTGTCGTCCCGTCCGTCGAGCACCTGGCACGTCTGACGGGCCGGTCCCCGCTTCCGCAGGCGAGAAGGCCGGATGGATCAGCCTGATCCAGACCCCATTTGGGTGAAGGCGAGTCAGGGACTCCGCTCAACCGGACGAAACGGATGACTTGTCGGTCCGAGCCAGCGGCGGCGTGAGTTTGACGGCGAGGCTGATGACCACGGCCCCGACGGCGGCGATGCCGACGGCCAGCAGGATGTCGTACAGGCCGTCGAAGTCGAAGGCGAAGAAGTCGCGCACGTACGGCACGGCGAGGGCGACCACGAAGAGCCCCGCCATGGCCGCGACCAGCCCCAGCCGCCAGGCGGTCCCGGGGCGTACGACCATCACGAGCACCCACCAGGTGACCAGGAACAGGGTGATGACGGCGGACGTCCGGTCCTGCTCCAGCGAGGAGTCGGGGATGTGCGCGGCCCAGAAGGACGCGAGCACCGCGGCCGCGCACGCGACGCCCGCCGGTATGGCGAAGCGCAGCACTCTGGGCACGAACCCCGGCCGGGCCCGCTGGATCGTGGGCGCCAGCGCGAGGAAGAAGGCGGGGACGCCGATGGTGAGCGCGTTGACCAGGGTGGAGTGCCGCGGCGCGAACGGGAAGGCCAGCCCGGTCGCCACGGTGAGCAGCGACAGCGTGATCGCGTAGAAGGTCTTGGTGAGGAACAGGTTCGAGACGCGCTCGATGTTGGCCAGCACCCGGCGTCCCTCGCCGACCAGGTGGGGGAGGGTGGCGAAGCGGTTCTCCAGGAGGACCACCTGCGCGACCGCCTTGGTGGCGGGGCTGCCCGCGCCCATCGCGATGCCGAGGTCGGCGTCCTTGAGCGCCAGCACGTCGTTGACCCCGTCGCCGGTCATCGCCACCACGTGGCCGCGCGACTGGAGCGCGCCGACGAACATCCGCTTCTGGTGCGGGGTGACCCGTCCGAAGACCGTGTTGGAGTCGAGGATCTCGGCGAGCTTGTCGGGGTCGTCCTCGGGGAGGGTGCGCGAGTCGACCGCCCGGTCGCCGCCGGGGATGCCGAGATCGGTGGCGATGGCGGAGACCGCCTGCGGGTTGTCGCCGGAAATGACCTTGACGGTGACGCCCTGCTTGGCGAAGTAGGCCAGGGTTTCCCGGGCGTCGGGGCGCAGGCGCTGCGTGAGCGTGATGAGCGCGACGGCCTCGGCGTCCTGACCGTCCAGGCCGGGGGCGCGGCAGAGGGCGAGCACGCGGGCGCCGGCGGCGGCGAGGTCGCTCGCCCTGGCGTACGCGGGGCTGTCGGGGTCGATGAGGACGTCCGGCGCGCCGAGGAGCCACGCGCCGTGGCCGTCGAAGTCGGCGCCGCTCCACTTCCGGGCGGAGGAGAAGGGCACCCGCTGCCCGGCTGCCCAGCCGGGCGGGGCCGAGGGGTAGCGGGCCTGGATGGCCTGGGCGGTGGGATTCGGCCGGGGGTCGACGTTGGCGAGCGCGGCCAGGGCGTCCTCGACCGGCGCGTCGTCGCGCAGGGGCAGCACCGCGCCGAGGTCCATGCCGCCCGCGGTGAGGGTGCCGGTCTTGTCCAGGCACAGGACGTCCACCCTGGCCAGGCCCTCGATGGCGGGGAGTTCCTGCACCAGGCACTTGCGGCGGCCCAGGCGGACGACGCCGACGGCGAAGGCGATGCTGGTCATCAGCACCAGCCCTTCGGGGATCATGGTGACGATGCCGGCCACGGCGCCGGTGATCGCGGTGCCGAAGTCGGCGTGGTGGCTGACCTGGCTGTAGATCAGCAGCGCGCCGATGGGGACGACCAGCCAGGTGATGTATTTGATGAAGCGGGCGACGCCGTCGCGCAGCTCCGAGCTGGCCAGGGTGAACTTGCTGGCCTCGGCGGTCAGCCGGGCGGCGTAGGCGTCCGCGCCGACCTTGGTGGCGGTGAACGCGCCCGAGCCCGCGACGACGAAGCTGCCCGACAGCACCCGGTCGCCCGGCTCCTTGTGCATGGGGTCGGCCTCGCCGTTCAGCAGCGACTCGTCGACCTCCAGCCCCTCGGACGCGACGACCTCGCCGTCCACCAGCAGCCGGTCGCCCGGCCCGAGCAGGATGAGGTCGCCGAGCACGATGTCGCGCGGCTCGATCTCCCGCTCCGCGCCGTCTCTGCGTACTCTGACCGGGGCCTCGTTGACCACGGCCAGGCGGTCGAGGGTGCGTTTGGCGCGAAGCTCCTGCACGATGCCGATCAGCGAGTTGGCCACGATGACCAGACCGAACAGGCCGTCCTTCCACTCTCCGAAGATCATGATGAGCAGCCAGAGAACGGCGATCACCAGGTTGAACAAGGTGAAAACGTTGGCCCTGATGATCGCGCCGAAGGATCGGCTGGACCTGCGCGGCACGTCGTTGCGTTTCGACGTGGCGACCTGCGCTGACGTGAGCCCGTCCAATCGATCCCCCATAGGCCTCTGAATTCGGCAGAACTCAAGGCTAGGAGACCGGCGAGGAATTCGGGCACGGCGACGATCAGGTTCCGCCACGATCGGCCCAGATTCGGCGGTTTTGTCCGACCGCGATGTGCTTCATGCCATACTCGGCCGCGCGATGATCAGGGCGTCACGCGGGCGTGCGCGTCGCGGGGCGACCACTGATATCGTCCGGAATGGAATGTTCCCCAGCGCAAGGGACATTCCGCCATAGAAAGACCGCTCGGCGGCCGACCCCTGCAGCGTCGGTAACAACCCCGGTCGAAGCCCACCATGACGGTGAGCTCCTCCGGGCTCTCCGTCACCACCTGGACGGAGACCATGAAGTCCTACCTGAACGTGCTGGCGACACCGGGGGCCTGGCGGTTCCTGGCGCCCGCGCTCATCGCCCGCCTGCCCTTCGCGATGGTGCAGATGGGCGTTCTGCTGCTCGTACGGTGGTCCACCGGCTCGTACGGCGCGGCGGGCGTCGCCGCGGCCGCGGCCGCCGTCGCGCAGGCTCTCGCCGGACCGCAGACCGGACGGCTCGCCGACCGGCACGGCCAGGCGCGCGTCCTGGTGCCGCAGACCGCCGTCCACGCGCTGGCGCTCGGCGCGCTGCTGATCCTGGCCGCCGCGCACGCCTCCCTCCCGCTGCTCGTGATCGCCGCCGGGCTCGTCGGAGGGTCGGCGCCGCAGGTCTCGGCGATGGTCAGAGCCCGGTGGGCGCACCGCCTGGACGGCGCCCCCACCCTCAACACCGCCTTCGCCGTCGAGTCCATCACCGATGAGCTGTCCTTCACCTTCGCCCCCGTGCTGCTCGTGGGTCTGGCGACCGCGTTCTCGCCGGTGGTGGCGCTGGTCGTCGCCCTCGCCCTGAGCGTCGTGGGCACGCTGCTGTTCGCCGCCGTCCGTACGGCCGCGCCCGAGCCGCGCCCGGCCCGCGTACGCTCCTCCGGCGGCGTCCTCGGTCTGCGCGGCGTCGCCCTGGTGGCCGCCGCCTTCCTCGCCATGGGCTCGGTGTTCGGCAGCCTCCAGGTCGGCGTGACCTCGCTGACCGCCGAGCTGGGCCGGCCCGGACTGGCCGGGGCCGTCTACGGGACGCTCGGGGCGGCCAGCGCCGTGGGCGGGTTCCTCTACGGGGCCGTCAGCTGGTCGGTGAGCGCGCGGGTCAGGCTGGTGACCGGCCTGCCCCTGCTGGCCGTCGCGATCCTCGCGTTCACCTTCGCGGAGACCGTCCCGCTCCTGTACGGCGCCGCGGCGCTGGCCGGGTTCGTCATCGCGCCCGTGATGATCACCGGCTTCACGATCATCGAGAGCCTGGTCCCCGACGGCGTACGCACCGAGGCGTTCACCTGGGTCATCGGGGCCAACGGCCTCGGCATCGCCGTGGGGTCCCTGGCGGCCGGTCAGCTTGTGGACCGCTTCGGCGCCGTGACGGCCTTCCTCGTCGCTCCGGTGACGGTCGGGCTGGCAGCGTTGCTGCTGCTCGTCCGGTTGGGCAGCCTTCGCCCCCAGATCGCGCCGGCGCCGAGCGCCGTACGCGTACCGAGTGGGAATCCGTCGTAACCGCGGCTTTCCGCTGCCGGGTGACAGACCAGATCACTCCGCCACGCGGACGGCCACCTCCATGCCCACCGGCTGGCCGTCCTCGTCGAGCAGGCCGATCTGCCGTACCTGGGCGAGGGACACGCTCGCGCCGCGCCGCTCGGCGTCGGCGAGCAGCGCCAGCACCGCGGGATGCGTGGCGCCGTCGACGACGGGGGCCTCCTGGTCGAACCGCCAGCGGGTGACGAGCTCCGCTCCGGACTCGATGGTGCCGGACTCCACGCCCCAATCGGCCGGCGGCGGGGCGGCGACCGGCCAGCAGCAGAGCACCTGGATCTCGGTCTCGCTTTCGGGTGCGGTCCTAATCGTGGTCCAGAACGTCCCCGTCGGCGCGTTGCCTGCCTCCGACAGCCGTCGCCAGAGCTGGGCGAACAGCTCGTTGGCCTGCTCGTTCGCGCTGTCGACGTCGCTTTCGTCGACGGGAAGGACCACCCCGGCCCAGTGCTGCGCCGCGGCCTGGCGCACCTCCGTCTCCCATCGCACCGGCTCGGGCAGGAGCCGTTCGAGCGTGTCGAGCGCGGCGTCCTGGCGCTCCCGTTCGGCCGCCAGTCTCGCTCGGTGCGCCGCCAGCGTCGCGGCCGCGCCTCCCTCGTCCGCGAGCAGCGCGGGCATCTCGGCCAGCGGCAGGTCGGCGGAGCGCGCGCTCCGCAACCGGAGCGCCTGCTCGAACTGGGCGGCGGCATAGCGACGGTGCCGCGACCACGGGTCCACCACCGCGGGCGACAGCAGGCCCCGCTCGTCGTAGAGACGCAGGGCTTTCAGGCTCAGACCTGTCAATTGCGCGAATTCACCGATGCTCATCACGCGACCAGTGTGGGACCTCCCCCTGGGGCAGGTTCCACCGTGAGCCTCTCCACTGTGACGCGGACGTCCCGGGGGGCGGCGGGCGAGCCGCCGCCCCGGGGGACGTCAGCGGAACCGGCGGAAGAAGCCGCGCAGGTCGTCGACCAGCAGGTCGGCGGCGTCGTGGGCGGCCCAGTGGCTGCCGCGGTCGTACTCGTTCCAGGACACGATGTTCTTGTGGTCGCGTTCGGCGAAGCGCCGCAGCGGCCGGAAGTCGTACGCGAACGAGGCCAGACCAATGGGGAAGGTCGTCGGCTCGGCCACGCGCTCGGCGTGGTGGTTCTCGTAGTAGAAGCGCGCCGAGGACGCCGCGGTGTTGGTGAGCCAGTAGATGGTGGCGTTGGTCAGGATGACGTCGGGGTCGGGCACCCCGGCCAGGAGCTGGCCGATCCAGGCGAGCTGACCGGCGGGGGAGTCGGCCAGGGCGTGCGCGAGGGTCTGCGGCTGCGCCTGCTGGGCGCGGTCGTGGATCGCGTGCTCGACGAAGCCGCCGAGGAACTGCAGATACCCCTGCTCCTCGGGGGTGAGGCCGGACAGCTCGGCGGGGTCGCCGGAGGGGAACGAGAAGATCTGGTTGACGTGCACGCCCAGCACGCGGTCGGCGTGGCGGCGGCCGATCTCGGGGCTGACGATCGCGCCCGCGTCGTTGCCGTGGGCGGCGAACCGCTCGTAACCGAGCCGCCGCATCAGCTCGGCCCACGCGTCCGCGACACGGGCCGCGTCCCAGCCCTTCGTACGGGTGTGGCCCGAGAAGCCGAATCCGGGCAGCGACGGGATCACCACGTGGAAGGCGTCGGCCGGGTCCCCGCCGTGCGCGGCGGGATCGGTGAGCGGGCCGACCAGGTCCAGGTACTCCATGAAGGTGTTGGGCCAGCCGTGGGTGAGCACGAGCGGGACCGCGTCGGGATGGGGGGAGCGGACGTGCACGAAGTGGACGGTCTGCCCGTCGATCTCCGTCGTGAACTGGGGGAAGGAGTTGAGCCTGGCCTCCTGGGCCCGCCAGTCGAAGTCGTCGCGCCAGCGCGCCACCAGGTCGCGGGCGAAAGAGCCCGGCACGCCGTACTCCCAGCCGGGCTGGATCGGGCCGCGCTGCACGCCGTCGGTCACTTCCTCGTACGGCAGCTCCTCGGCGAAGCGGGTGTGGGCCAGGCGGCCGGCCAGGTCGTCAAGGTCGGCCTGCGGGACGTCGATGCGGAACTCGCGGATTTCGCTCATGACGGCAACTATGTCGGCCCTTTAGGAGAGGTTCGTTCCTAATGGTGCGGCATGCTGGGATTCATGTTGGAAACCTCGGCGCGTCTGCTGCGCCTGCTCGCCCTCCTGCAGACTCCCCGCGACTGGATGGGCGGTGAACTGGCCGAACGGCTCGGCGTGAGCGGCCGCACGGTCCGCACCGATGTCGAGCGGCTGCGGTCGCTGGGCTACCCGGTTCTGGCCACGCGCGGCTCGGCGGGCGGCTATCGGCTCGGCGCGGGCGCGTCGATGCCGCCGCTGCTGCTGGACGACGAGGAGGCCGTCGCGGTCGCGGTCGGGCTGCGCACCGCCGCCGGCGGCGTCGCGGGGAATGCCGAGGCCTCGCTGCGCGCGCTGACGAAGCTGCAGCAGGTAATGCCGTCCCGGCTGCGGCACCGGGTGGACACGCTGCAGACCTACACCGTGCCGGTGCCGAGCGACCGGCCGGGACCGGCGGTGGCCCCGGACGTCCTCACCGCCCTCACCGCCGCGTGCCGCGCGCACGAGCGGCTCCGTTTCGACTACACCACCCACGCGGGCGACGCCGTCCGTCGCGAGGTCGAACCGTACCGGCTGGTCACCTGGGGACGCCGCTGGTACCTGCTGGCCTTCGACCTGGACCGCGCCGACTGGCGCACCTTCCGGGTGGACCGCCTCACACCGCGCGTGCCGACCGGGCCCCGCTTCACGCCCCGCGACCTCCCCGACGGCGACGTGGCGGACTATGTCTCGGGCCGGGTCTCCGCCGCCGCCTGGCGCTACCGGGCGCGGGTCACGGTTCACGCGCCCGCCGAGGTCGTGGCGGACCGGATCAGCGCGGCGGTCGGCACCGTCGAAGCCGTCGACGCCGGCACCTGTGTCCTGCACACCGGAGCCGACACCGTCGAGACCCTGGCCGTCCACCTGGGACTGCTGAACGTCGACTTCGTCGTCACCGAGCCGCCCGAGCTGGTCGCCCACCTGCGCACCCTCGCCGCCCGCTACGCCGCCGCCACGTCCTGATTCATCAGGACGAACGGCGTCACGGCACGCGCGCGATCGTGGACGGGCAGATCTCCCGGTACGGGAGCGCGGAAACGAAGCGGGCCCACTCCTGGGTCGTCAGCGACCGTCCGGCTTTGGTGCAGACCGCCGCGGCCATGGCCGGCGCGGCCACGGGGAACCGTCTGATCCTGGCGGAGCTGTCCGCGGTGAGCAGTTCGGTCCCGTCGGGAGTGAAGGCCACGGACCAGAGCATGTCGATCTCAGGGTCGAGCCCGCCGCCCGTGTCGGCGGAGTGGCCCAGCAGGGTGCCGGACACCGGGTCCAGCAGCAGCGCCCTGCCCTTGTCCTCCGGGAGCGCCATGAGGTCTTCGACGGGCGAGTACGCGGCGTCGCGCCCGAAGACGCGCGTCGGGACCCCGACGACTGCGCGGCTGTCGGTGTCCCAGCGGGTGAAACGTCCCCTGTCGTCGAACACGGCCAGCACTTTGCCCGAGCGAGTGAACCACACCTCGAGGCCACCCTTGTCGCCGAAGGGCCGGCCGATCTGCTTGCCGGTGGCCACGTCCAGGAGCCGTTGGTCTCGTCCGGTGACGGCAATACGCCGCCCGTCGGGTGAGAACGCCGCCGCCGCAGGCGCCGGGACCGCCGCCTGCCACAGCCTGCGGCCCGAGCGCCAGTCCCAGAGCTCGACGGCGGACCTCCGCACGATCGCGAGCCTGGTCCCGTCAGGGCTGAAGGACGGAAGAGGGCTCCCTTTCCCTGCCGCGAAGGCGGCCAGCGCCTTGCCTGTGGCCAGATCCGTCACCTTGACCTGGCCGCCGGCTATGGCCGCCAGCCGGCCGTCACCGCTGAAGTCGAAGGCGTCCGGGGTAGGGATGGTGGCCGTCGTCTTCCCCGTTGCGACCGCGCGGATCGTGGCAGAGCCCTCGTCGTCGGTGACCATCAGGTACCGGCCGTCTTTGCTGAACGTCGCCCGGTCCACGGGCTCCTCCTCCGGCGGCCCCTCACGCGACTCCATCAGGTCGGAGACGTCCACGGAGAAGACCTGATCACCCATGAGATACCGGAAGGTCGAGCCGTCGAAGGCGCCGCCGGTCGGCATCATCCCCGTGTCGCCGTCGCCCAGGACCGCGGCCTTGGAGAGCAAGTGGAAGTCGGGCAGCCGCCAGAACTGGACGTCATTCCGCGACAGCGTGGCCAGCAACCGGCCGTTTCCGCTGAAACTCGGCTCACCTCTGTTGTAAGTGCCCTTGCCGACGTCCTCGGACCAGCCCTCTTTGAGGTTGGTCATCGTCAGGAACAGGTCGTACGCGACGTGCCAGGTGCCGTCGGGGCTCACGATGCCGTTCTTGCCCTTCACCCGCCGCGAGGAGTGGGTGAGCGCCTCGGCGCCCTCGTTCTTCCTGATGGCCGCGATCCAACCGGGGGTCAGAAAGGCCAGCCGGCGGTACGCCCACGAGCTGACGAGTTTCCCGGAACGGGTGTCCCATGCCTTGGCGTGCGTGTTGTTCGCACCCATGAGCGTGCGACCGGAGGACGACAGCTGAATCGCCGTCAGTTTGCCGCCGTCGAGCCGGAGATCGGGGATCGACGCGATCTGCCTGCCGCTGCGTACGTCCCACAGCCGTGCCTGGCCGTTGCCGACGCTCACCAGTGTGTGCCCGTCGGCACTCAGCTCCGCCAGGCTCGATCCGTACGGGTCGCGGAACATGTCCCGCTCGCGCTGGGCCAGCGAGGCGTTCAGCGCCGCCCTGGCCTGCGGCGTGGCCTGCAGCCGCCAGGCCGCCACACTCAGCAGCATGCCCAGGCGCGGGTCCGTACGCCTGGTCGTGTCGGCGAGCGCGGCCAGGCGGATCGACTCCGACGTGTTCAGCTGCGCCGCCAGCAGCTCGGCCCGGGAGTCGGCGACCGCGCCCTGCCATACGGCCAGCCCGCCCGCCGCCACCGCGATGACCAGGAGGCCGGCCAGGCTCAGCGACACCAGCCTGGTCCGCCTGGCCCGGCGTCTGGTCAGTCGCGCCGACGACTCCAGGAAGTCGCGCTCGGCCGGGGAGAGCGTGATGTTCTTTCGCGAGGTGGCCGCCCACTGCAGCGCGTTCTCCAGGGAGGTGCCCTGGAACAGGTCGCCGTCTCTGTTCCCGCCGACCGCCCACCGCTTGGCGGCGGTCAGGATCTGCCCGTGCACGCTCAGCCCGTCACGGTTGGCGTCGACCCAGCGGCGCAGGCGGGGCCAGGCCAGCGGCAGCGCGGGGTGGGCCAGCCAGATCTCCTCGCCGTCCCTGACCAGCAGGTACGCGAACACCTCCAGGATCCTGGTGATCGCCGACACCTCCGGCAGCGGCCGGTCCTCCATCAGCTCGGACAGGCCGGCGTGCCGTACCGACAGTTCGTCGCGCTCGCCCACCGTGACCAGCCGCAGGAACACCTCCGGCGCCAGCTCGCGCTCGGCCGGGCCGAGCAGCTCGTACGACTGCTCCGCCAGCGTGCCAAGCGCCGGGTCGTCGTCGGCCCCGGTCATCTGGGCGGCGGCCAGGTTGCCCCGGGCGAGCAGCCGCCCGGTGTCGATCCTGCCGTCGCCGCTGACCAGCGCGAGCAGGAGCTGCCGCGCGGACGGGCGTTCCCGCGGGTCCTTCACGAACGCGGCGGCGGCCAGCGACCGCAGGGACTCGGGCAGCACGCTCAGGTCGGGGCTGGACGACAGGACCTGGTGCATCACCCCGCCCAGGCTCTCCGCCTGGAACGGGTCGTTCCCGGTCGCCGCGAACAGCACGATGCCGCCCCAGGCGAACACGTCGGCGGGCGCGCCCGCCCGCTGCCCGCTGAACACCTCGGGCGCCATGTACGTGGGAGTACCGGTCACCATTCCTGTCGCGGTCAACGACATCTCGGCGGTCCTGGCGATGCCGAAGTCGATGACGCGCGGCCCGTCGGGGCCGAGCAGCACGTTGTCCGGTTTGAGGTCGCGGTGCACCACGCCCGCGTCGTGGATCGCGGTCAGCGCGGTGGCCACGGCCGTCGCCAACCGGTGCAGGTCACCGCCGTGGAACCTGCGCCCGTCCGCGACCGCCCTGCGCAGGCTGGGCCCGGCAACGTACTCGCTGACCAGGTAGGGCCTGGGCCCCTCCAGGTTCGCCTCGATCACCTGCGCCGTGCAGAACGAGGAGACCCGCTGCGCGGCCGCGGCCTCCTTGGCCAGCTGCGCCGCCTGATCACCGTGCAGCACCTTGATGGCCACACGGGTGCCGTCCTCGGCGTAGCCCTCGTAGACCACCCCCTGGCCGCCGGCGCCCAGCCGGCCTGCAAGCCAATATCCGCCCAACCGCTGGGGATCGCCCGAAACGAGAATTTCCACGGGACATTGGATGCCATGATCGCTCAGAGAGTTTTGCGAAACAGGGGTGCTTTTTCGCACATTCCAACACCCTTGACGATGCTGAGCGTGATCACCCTAGGATCACCGCCCATGATCCTCACTCTCGCGCTCAGCGCTTCCCTCGCCCTGACCGGTTCGACCGCTCAGGCCACCACCAAGCCGGTGACGTTCCAGGGGTTCACGATCCAGGTCCCCCTCCAGTGGCATGTCAAGAAGGAGGGGTCCAACCTGCGCGTCATCACCGGCGCCTGCTCTCCTCAGGCCGCCGAGTGCCAGAGCTTCCTGCTGGGCGGCGCCCAGGCGATCAAGTACGCCTACGAGGCCAACCCGTACCGGCCTGACCAGCCCTACCACCCCAGCAGCGGCGTGACCCAGTGCGTGCCGATGAAGAAGTACTCCAGCGGGCAGGCCACCCGGGTCAAGACCTCGAAGGCGGCGTTCGGGACCGGGCAGCAGGCGCTGTTCACCGAGTGGAAGGTGTCCTGCGACGGCCGCACGCTGAACGTCGCCTCCTACACCCAGCACCTCTGGTACGTGAAGGCCAAGAAGGTGCTCGTCGTCGACCACTGGAAGACGCCGGGATTGGGCGCCATCCTCGCCAAGGCCGTGTGGGGGTAGCCGATGCCCGCGGGCGGCGACCGTGAACCGTCGCCGCCGAACCGCGGACGGTTCCCGGCGCTCGCCCGCCACCGTCGATCGTCGGAGTTCGGCCGAGAAGCCTCGCGGCGCCTCCGATAGCCTGTGGCATCGTGGCGCGCGCATGGATCTTGCCGATGTTGTTCGTGGTCGTCGGCGTACTCGTTGCGGCCGCGCGAATCGCCGCGGGGTCCCCGGTCGCCGCCGCGGTATCGCTGCTGCTGTTCGTGCTGCTCGCCGGACTGTACTCGCCGCTGGTGTTCCCGAGGTCGATCGGCGCGGTTGAGGCGCAACGCCGCAGCGCGGTCGACGGCCGGCCGATCGTCTACTGGCGGCCGGGCTGCAAGTACTGCCTGCGGCTGCGGATGCGGTTGGGCCGCGACGCCCGCCGACTGCATTGGGTCAACATCTGGCGTGACCCGGCGGGTGTGGCGGCGGTGCGGGCCGCCACCGGTGGCGATGAGACGGTTCCGACCGTGGTGCTGGCGGGCCGGCCGTACGTCAACCCCGACCCTGCATGGGTGCGCGGGCAGCTTCCCCGATCCACCTGACCGGGAGCGGTCCTGCCCGCCCGCCCGGGGGTCACCGATCTTCTTGATCGAGGTCGCCGTGAGCCTCCGCCGAAAGGTCCTGCCAGTCGGCCCAGGTCTTGAGCCGGTCGGCGTAGGCCTGCTGGATCATCGGGTAGAAGCCCTGGCCGAACAGCACCCGCAGGGGCGGGTTGTCGGAGTCGATGATCTTGAGGAGGGCCTGCGCCGCGGCGGCAGGGTCGCCCGCCGGCTGCTTGCCCGCGACCTCGGCGAGGCGCCGGCGGAGACCGTCGTAGGCCGGGTTGAGCTCGGCCATGTGACCGTTGGCGAGGGGATCGGGGTTCTTGCCGGACCTGGTGGCGAACCCGCCGGGCTCGATCACGGTCACCCTGATGCCGAAGTCGGCGACCTCGTGGGCGAGGGCTTCGTTCAGGCCCTCCAGCGCCCACTTGGAGGCGTGGTACGCGCCGCCGAGCGGCATCGCGATGAGCCCGGCCGCCGAGGACAACTGGATGATGTGCCCCGTGCCCTGCTCGCGCAGGTAGGGGAGTGCGGCCTGAACGACCCACACCGCACCGAACAGGTTGGTCTCCAGTTGGTCGCGCAGCTGCCGCTCGGTCAGCTCCTCGATCGCGCCGATCTGGGCGTAGCCGGCGTTGTTCACGATGACGTCGAGCCGGCCGAAGTGCTCCTTCGCTCGCTTCACGCCCTCGAAGGCGGCGTCCTTGTCGGTCACGTCCAGCGCAAGCGGAAGCACCGCGTCGCCGTAGACGGCGACCAGCTCGTCAAGGCTTGCGGTGGTCCGGGCGGTCGCGGCTACCTTGTCACCGCGGGACAGGGCGGCCTCGACGAAGTTGCGGCCGAGGCCGCGGGACGAACCGGTGACGAACCAGACCTTGCTCATGATGTTCCGTTCTTTCCGCGGTGGCGATCGAGCGGCGGTCACCACGCAACCGGGCCACGGCGATCACTCGTGGAGTTGTGCGCCGCGCGGATCGTTCGCGCGGCGTCCTGACGAGCATGAGGCGTCGGCGACCCGATCCCTGTGACAGTTCGGTCATGTGATGTACGCCACTGGTCAGGGGTGTCACACAGCGGTGAGGGCCGGCGTCTCGTGCGTGGAGCACAGTTGAGAGCGAACAGACAGGAGCCGCCCATGAACGCGCGCCGCGAGCCGACGACGGGCACAGCCGAGCCGCTCGCCGGTGGCGGCCGGATGGATTCCGCCACCGAGGCGTTCGTCGCCCACCGCAACCTGCTGTTCACCGTCGCGTACGAGATGCTCGGATCGGCGGCCGACGCCGAAGACGTCCTCCAGGAAACCTGGCTGCGGTGGATCAAGGTCGATCTGGGACAGGTGCACGACCAGCGCGCCTACCTGGTCCGGATCACGACCCGGCGCTCGATCGACCGGCTGCGCACCTTGACGCGCCGCAAGGAGGCGTATGTCGGCCCCTGGCTGCCCGAGCCGCTGCTCACCGCGCCGGACGTGGCCGAGGACGTCGAGCTCGCCGAGAGTGTGTCGATGGCGCTGATGCTCGTCCTCGAGACGCTGTCGCCGACCGAGCGCGCTGTCTTCGTGCTGCGCGAGGTCTTCGATGTCGGTTACGACGAGATCGCGGCCGCGGTCGGCAAGAGCCCCCCGGCCGTCCGCCAGATCGCGCACCGCGCCCGCCGGCACGTCGATGCCCGCCGTCCTCGCGAGGTGGTCACCCCCGGCGAGGCCCGGGCGGCTCTGGAGTCGTTCCGGCACGCGGTCGAAACCATGGACCTGCAGGGACTCCTTGACGTGCTCGCCCCTGAGGTCGTCCTGGTGAGCGACGGCGGCGGCGTCAAGCAGGCCGCACTGCGGCCGATCAGCGGCGCCGACAAGGTGGCCCGCTTCATCGTCGGCGGCATCGGCAAGGCCGATGTCGCGCTCACCGGTGACCGCATCGTGGTCAACGGCAGCCCGGCGCTCGTCCTGCGCGTGGACGGCGAGATCGACGGCGTCCTCGCGCTCCGCGTCGAGGACGCCCGCATCACCGGCCTCTATTACGTCCGCAACCCGGAGAAGCTGACCCGCGTTGAGTCCGAGATCTCGCTCACCCTGCGCTGAACGCGCCGCCGCCGAGGTGTCAGCCTCGGGCGGCCAGGTGGGCGGCCAGGTGGACCGCCCGGTGGCGTTCAGCTGTCCGCCAGGGCCGCGCCCAGCGGGGTGTGCTCGTAGCGGACGGCCCGGCCGGTGCGGGTGCGGGTGACCAGGCCGGCGTCGCGCAGCACCGCCAGGTGGCTGCCGACGGTGCCTAGGCTTAGGCCGAGCTGGGCGACCAGCTGCGTCGTCGTCGCAGGCACGTCCAGCGCGCGCAGCACGTCCGCGCGGCGCGGGCCGACCAACCGGCTCAGGGCCTCACCGCCCGGTGCACGCGCCACAGGGCCGAGCAGGTCCGCGATGCCCCGGGCGGGATAGACCAGGGCGTAGGGCCATGGCGGCTCGACGTAGCTGATCAGATTGCCGAACACCGTCGGCATCAGCAGCAGGCCCTTGCCGGCCAGCCGGTGCCGGTCCCACTCGGTACGCGAGCCCGTGCGGACCTCGATGGTCCCGGCCTGCCCCTCGGAGCGCCAGCTCACCCGCGGGTCGAGATCGGACAGCGCTGCCGCCCAGCCGTACATCGCCAGGTACCCGGCGCGGCGGACCAGGTCACGCTCCAGCACCGCCCGAAGCCGCGGCCAGTCCGGCTCGACCAGCGCCTGCCAGCTCGCCTCGAGCGCATCGGCGAGCCGGGTGACCACGTCCGGCGCGTCGAGGATGCGCTGCACGTAGCGTGGCGGCGTCCGCAGTCCCGCCAGGTTGCGGGCCAGTTCCAGGCGTGCACGGTGCAGTGGCGTGGCGCGCACGGCGGTCAGCTCAGCGGCGAAGTCGCCACCGGAGCCCGACGGCGGCGGATGGATGAAGTCGGCGTTGTAGCCGCCGCGGCGGAACAGCGCCGTCAGCGCCCCGACTGCGGGCACCTGCCGGCGTAGCTGCTCGTACCGGGGCGCAATGCGCTCGGCCCACGGCCTGAGCGGGCCGGCGGCCTGCAGGCCGGCTGCGACGCGCAGCGCCTGCATCGCCTCGCCCAGCGGCGAGATCGCGTAGCGGGTACGCGCCACGTCGACGGGCCCCACCTCGATGGTCAGCACGTTTCGCCTCCACACGAAAGCATAGTCACCGTAGCCGGGCTGCCGTGATGCTGTCGGCCATGACCACCACGTCCGTCGCGCCACGCCCGGCCACCTACCGCGAGGTGTTCGCTGTCGGCCAGTTCCGCGTGCTGTTCGGCAGCTACACGCTCTTCCTGATCGGCGAGACGGTGCGGATGCTCGCACTGTCCGTGACCGTCTACGCGGCAACCGGGTCGCCGCTGATGTCGGCGCTGGCGTATGCGGCAGGCTTCCTGCCCTATGCCCTGGGCGGCACGCTGCTGCTGGCTTTCGCCGACCGCTTGCCCCCGCGCACCGTCATGATCTGCTATGAGGTGCTGCGCGCCGCGGTCAGCGCCGTGCTCGCCGCCGGTCTACTGCCGGTACCGGCCATGCTGGCGCTCGTGTTCGTCACGGGTTTGCCCAGCGCCGTCGCCTCCGCTTCGCGCACCGCCCTTCTGCCCGACCTGCTGGACGGCGACCGCTACGTGCTCGGCCGTGCCGTGTTCTCCATGGCGGCCGGCGGCACGCAGGTACTCGGCTTCGCCGCCGGCGGCATGCTGATCGCCGCTGTCGGCGCACCGGGCGCGCTCTGGATCACCGCCGCGACCTGCCTGGCCTCGGCAGGCCTGCTACGACTGCGCTTGGCCGACCACCCACGCCGCCGCACCGGCGGTTCGGCCGGCATCAGCGAGACCTGGCAGGTGAACCGGGCGCTGCTGCGCCGGCCTGCGGTCCGGGCGCTGCTGCTGGCGCAATGGCTGGCACCGGCGCTGATGGTCGGCGCCGAGGGCGTGCTGGTCCCGTACGCCGCGCAGGTCGGCGCGCCTGACGCGGCCGGTCTGCTGTTCGCAGCGGTCGCCGCCGGGATGTTCGCCGGCAACCTGATCGTCGGCCGCCTGGTGCGCCCTGCGGTCCGGGAGCGGCTGGCCGGCCCCCTCGCGCTTGCGCTCGGATTGCCGCTGCTGGCGTTCGCGCTGCGCCCCGCACCGGGATACGCCGCCATCCTGATGACAGTGTCCGGTTTCGGCGTCGCCTACCAGCTCGCACTGGCCCGCAGGTTTCTCGACGCGGTGCCCGAGACGCAGCGCGGTCAGGCGTTCGGCCTGCTGCTGACCGGAACGATGACGCTGCAGGGCCTAGCCGCCGCGGCCGGAGGCGCGCTGGGCGAAGTCGCGGCCCCGGGGCTGGTCGTCACACTGGCCGGCGCGGCTTCGGCCATCGCCGCCCTGATGTCCTGGCGAACGCTGTCGCCCACACGGCTACCCTGACCGCAGCCCATGTGCCGAATGCGCCGGCACGCCAAAGCATCCGCACAGGGCGGCAGCGAGCGTCAGCCTGCGGAGCCGTACGCCCGCAGGAACGTCCGTACTCCGGCGGCGGTCAGCCGGTCGGCCTCCTCCTGCGGGAGCGGGCTGACCCCCCAGTAGGACCGTTGCGTGATCTCGGTGGAGATCAACGCCATGAAATGAACGGTGGCCTGGGCCGGGTCGCCGTGGACGTCGATCAGGCCGAGTTCGTCCAACGCGGCCATGGTTGAGGTCACCTCGCCGCCCACCGCGCGCGGCCCGGTCTCCTGCCAGGCGTCCAGAACATCGGCCGGGATGTGCCCGGCTTCCGCGTAGATGTGCCGCACCAGGGCGAAGTGGTCGCGGAAGTCCGTCATCAGGCCGACCCAGGCGCGGGCCAAGGCGAGCAGGTCACGTTCGAGGTCGGCGGGATGCGGCGGGCGCTCCAGATCCAGATACCTGCGCAGTTGCGCGAGCTGCTCATCTCGGACGCGCTCCGAGCTCCACCGCATGACGGAGCGGAACAACTCCGCCTTCCCGCCCGGGAAGTGGTTGTAGATGGTGCGCGTCGAGACGCCGGCCTGGGCGGCGATCGCGTCGATGCCGGCTCGGGAGTAGCCGTCCCGTCCGAAGACCTGGCACGCGGCCTGCACGATCGCCGTCGCCTTGTCGGCCCGGCCGCGCCGCGGCTGGGCCGTCCTTGTCCTGTCGCTGGAGCCCGAGCCCGCGTCGGTCATCGCTTCATCTCCCACACGTCAGTAATTACAACCATCGTTTTAATTTTTGCAACGCTCGTTGTATGTTACCCGGCGTGCCCCGCAACGTGGCAATGAACGAGAGAACCAGGGAGACCCCGATGCCTGACTCCGCGCCTTCGAACGACCCCGCACTCCGGGTCGCCGCCATCATCGGAAGCGCCCGCGGCGGCCGCGCCGGCCCGTCGGTCGCCGAATGGTTCATCCGACACGTGAGCCACCGCACCGATGTCGAACTGGACGTCATCGACGTCGCCGACCTGGACCTTCCCGTGGCCATGCCCGGATGGGACGGCCTTCCCGCCCCCGCCCCGGAAACCCAGGCGGTGCTCGCCGACGTCAGCCCACGGCTGGCCGCCGGCGAGGCGTTCGTCGTCATCACGCCTGAGTACAACCACAGCTTCCCGGCCTCGTTGAAGAACCTCATCGACTGGCACTACACGCAGTGGCAGGCGAAGCCGATCGGCTTCGTGTCCTACGGCGGGCTTGGCGGCGGGCTTCGCGCCGTCGAGCAACTCCGGCAGGTCTTCGCCGAGCTGCACGCGATGACCGTACGCGACGCCGTCAGCCTGCACGGCCCCTGGTCGGGTCTGGGAGAGGACGGCAGGCCACGCGACACGGCGGTATGCGAGAGCGCCGCCAAGAACATGGTCGACCAGTTGTTGTGGTGGGGACGCGCGCTGCGCACCGCCCGCGCCGCCCACCCGTACGGCGGGTGACCGGTGATGGACACCGTCACCGGATCCGTACGGACCGCTGGATCTTCCCCGGTTCTCGCCCGCACCCTCACGGTCGTGGTCATCGGCTCGATCATGGCCGTGCTCGACGTAACCATCGTCAACGTCGCCATTCATCCGCTGGCGACGGCGTTCGGCGCGCCCCTCGCGACCATCCAGTGGGTGGCGACCGGCTATACGCTCGCCCTCGGCGCCGTGATCCCCGTGGCAGCGTGGGCCATGGGTCGCTTCGGCGCCAAGCGCACCTACCTCACCGCCTTGGCCCTTTTCGCCGGCGGCTCCGCGGCGGCGGCGCTGTCATGGAATGTCGAGACTCTGGTGCTGTTCCGAGTGGTGCAGGGGCTCGGCGGCGGCCTGCTGATGCCGGTCGGCATGGCGATGGTCATCCGTGCCGCCGACCGGGAGCGCATGGGCCGGGCGATGGCCGTGCTCGGCGTCCCGGTCCTGATCGGGCCGGTGAGCGGACCCGTCCTGGGCGGCTGGCTGATCGACGCCGTGTCCTGGCGCTGGATCTTCCTGATCAACCTGCCGGTCGGCGTGGTCGCGCTGGTACTCGCGGCACGACTGCTGCCGGGCGACGTGACGCGGCAGACGCGCCGATTGGACGTGCCGGGTCTGCTGATGCTGTCACCGGGGCTGGCGCTGCTGATCTACGGCCTGTCCACCGGCGGCGAGCGTGGCGACGTCATGACCCCGGGAGCGCTGCTGCCCGCCCTCGCGGGCGTGCTGTTGATCGCCGGATTCGTCGCGCGCGGCCTGACCGCCCGTCATCCGCTTCTGCACCTGCGTCTGTTCCGCGACCGTACCTTCGCCGCCGGCTTTGCCACGCTGACACTGTTCCCGGCCGGCTACTTCGGCTCCATGCTGCTGACGCCCATGTACTACCAGACGGCACGGGCACTCACCGCGACCGAGTCGGGACTGCTGGGCATTCCGCTGGCCCTCGCCGTGGGAGCCTCGATGCAGATCGCCACGCGGCGGATCGACAAGGCGTCTCCCAGGGTGACCATCGTCTCCGGCATCGTGGTCAGCGTGCTCGGGCTGTCCCTGTTCGGCGCTCAGCTCGGACCGGACACGCCCTACTGGCGGTTGTGCGCGGCGATGCTGGTGATGGGCGCCGGCGTCGGCATGGTGATGATGCCGGCCAACGCGACAGCGACCCGCACGCTGGCCCCCGACGACGTTCCCTCCGGCAGCACCACCCTCAACATCGCCTCCCAGATCGGCATATCGACAGGGGTGGCGCTGATGTCGGTGGTCCTGGCGTCGAACGTGGCCGGTACTACGGACCCGAGTCAGCGGGCCGCCGCCTTCCAGCACACCTACTGGTGGGCGGTGATGCTGCTGGCCCTGGCGGGCGTACCCGCGCTGCTGCTGCCGCGCCGGCGGCGTTCCGCCGGCGGATCGACCTCGGCGTCGGAGACCCCGGCCCAGATCCGCACCCGTCGATCCCTTGCGAACACAGCTCCGGCTGAGGGCCGGTGACCGAACGGCGCACTGGCGAATGCGGATTCGCCGACAACCTTCAGCGCCATCTAGTGCAGTGCCGCAAAGATCCCTGAGGGGTTCAGGTGATCACTCGGAGTCAACCCTCTGATTCTGCAAGGTGGACACGGCAGGCACACTCCAGTGCCTCGCTGGGCGTGCCGACGCGGCTGCCGCTCGGCAGGATCGAGGGCTCGTAATCCTCGCTACTGGCCCGGTAGATCGCGAACCCCCAGGCGTCGGGATCGCCGAGGTACTCGATCCGGGCCAGCGGGAAACCCTCATCGCTTTCGTCGTCATCGAAATGCCCGGTCAGATAGCCGAAAGAGCCCTTCCAGCGGACGGTCACCTCTCCCAGCTGAGGCCAGTGCGTGAAGGCATAGGAATCGGCGTCCTCTTCGACGAGGACTTTGACCTGCTTGGGCGGTACCGGCATGGTGACGATTGTGGCCGATAGCGGTGTGTTGGTCCCGCTTCGACACCGTCAGCACTGCATCCTCGGGCGATCACTCGTGACCACCGAAGGATGGGAGTTCATGGCTGGACCGGTCAGCGAGGTCGTCATCACCATCGGTCATCGCCGCAGGAGGCGCCTCAACAAAATCATCAGCAGGCACTCCAGCCCGCAGTCGTTGGTGCTGCGCGCCCGGATCATCGTGCTGATCGCCGACGAGCGCCTGCCGGTGGCCGCGGTCGCCGAACGCTTGTCCACGACAGAGACGACCGTCCGTAAATGGCGCGACCGGTTCGCCGCGGGCGGCATCAAGGGGCTGGTCGACCTGCCCCGGCCGGGCCGCCCCGAACTCTACGGCCCCCAGGTGCGGTTACGGGTGATCGCCTGCGCAACCAGCACCCCGCCCGAGGGACAGGCGGCCTGGACGCACACGACGATCGCCGCCCACCTGGCCGATACCGGAATCTCCGCCTCCCAGATCGGGCGGATCCTGGCCGAGGCCGACCTGCGGCCGCACCGCGTCCGGGGCTGGCTCAACCGGCTCGACGATGAGCAGTTCTGGCACCTGGCCGGCGCCGTCTGCGACCTGTACCTCAACCCGCCCGAAGGTGCGGTCCTGCTCAGCGTGGACGAAAAGACCGGAATCCAAGCCAAATCCCGTAAACACCCCGAGATCTGCGCTCGGCCCGGCCGGCCCGGCCATGCCGCCCGGCGGGAGTTCGAATACATCCGCCACGGCACCGTCTCCATCCTCGCCGCGATGGACGTCCTGACCGGCCAGATCCTGGCCGAACGAATCGACCGCAACACATCTGCGACCTTCATCGCCTTCCTCATCCTGCTCGATCAGATGATCGACCCGGCCCTGGACATCCACCTGATCCTGGACAACGGCGCCAGCCACACCTCCAAGGCCACCCGCGCCTGGCTGGCCGCCCACCCCCGGTTCACGGTCACCTACACGCCCAAGCACGCCAGCTGGCTCAACATGATCGAGATGTGGTTCTCCGTGCTGACCCGCCGCCTTCTCCGCCGCGGTGATTTCACCTCCCGCGAGAACCTGATGCAGCAGATCGACACGTTCACGATCCGCCATAACGCCACCGCGCAGCCGTACCGGTGGCGCTACGACGCACGCGCCGACCACATCCGCTACCTCACCCGGCGCGATCAGGAACGGACACGTGCCGCACTCTTGAAGAAGACAGCAAGTTGAGCACGTACCGTTACGACTCGGACCCCTTAACTTGCGATTTAACGTCACTCTCGGTGTTCGTTGTCGGTCGTTACGGTCTTTCGGTAAGGCGGACGCTTGTCCTTCGGCCGGTTCCTTGATCCTTTGGGACGTCCGGGGCCGGGTCGGGTGAGTTTCGGTGAGTCGGTGGGTGTCCCGAGTTTTGCGCGGAGACGGCGAAACCCGAGGCGGACCCGGTACGGGCTGAGCGGCTTTCCCCGTTCGGGGCGTGGATGCCAGGGACGGCGCAGATCATCGACGTGCGGACTGGCCAGCCGAAGTTGGGCGTAGGCGGCCATGATCAGATGCATCCAGCGATCGGTGGCCTGCGCCGAGGCCAGATGGGCGCGGGCCATGCCCAGGTAGACCTTGGCGAACCGGTGAAAATGCTCTTGGTCGAAGCGACGCAGGTAGGCCTTCCACAACAGATCCACCAGATCCGGGTCGACCTCGACGGGCCCGGCGTGCCACAGCCAGAGATCTTTGGTGGGTCTGCGGCCGTCGGGCAGCCGGTCCACGACTATCTGCAGGACGGTGCCGCGCACGATGGGCAGCCGCTCATCGGCGGAGTGGCCGGCCCAGCGGCCGGTGCGGGTGAGCTTTTGATGTAGGCCCTTCCAGGCGCGCACCGTCACGGTGCCGTACCGGACCGAGCCTGCGGTCAAGTCGATGTCCGGGGCGTGCCGCTTGGCCGCATCCGAGCAGGAGAACTCCCGGCCGTGACGCTTACCCGCGCCCATTTCGCCGGGTCGGCGGGGTTCGGGGTCGGCGTAGAAGACGCGGGTGGCGCGCAGCCGGACCAGGATCTGAACGTGCCGGCCGGCCAGGGCGTGGGTGATGTCGGTGGCGTAGTTCCCGGCGTCCAGCATGATCAGCGGTGGCGGATCGCCTGCGGTGAGCCGGCCGGTCGCCTCCAGGTCGGCCAGCAGGCCGGTGATCTGCTCGATGGTGACATCGGTGTGTTCTTCGCCCGGCCGCAGCCGGCGCGCCTCGATCGGGTCCACCCAGGAGGAGTCTCCCCACTGCACGCCCACCAGCAGGCTGTAGGGCCAGCCGGGCAGGAACTTGTCCCCGCCCTTGCCGCGAACCTGCACCATCACCCGCTCATCGGCGTATTCGGCGTCGGGTCGCGCGTCCGGCGTGACGTCCAGCGCGAACATCAACGGCTCGCCCGGCCGGGCCGCGGCAGACACCCCGAGCAGCAGGCGCCGCAGCCCGCCCGTGTCGATCCGGCCCTGATCCAAAGCGGCATAGACCGAGCCGTGCCCGCGGCGGAACTCCGGCTCCATCGACAACTCCACCGGCGAGCGCACCGGCCCCTGAGCGCACAGCATCGCGTCGGTGAGCTCGAACAACGCGTCCGCCCGGCGCCATAAGAGCCGGTGGAGGCCGGCCCGGAAATCGATCAGGGAACGAAGATGTGACCGACTGGATGCGCCGATGTGCTCCGTCACCTCGCGCACCGATGCGATAGTGAGCATCTGCGGCCACCTCTCGGGTCTCCGGCGTCTCGACAACACCGAAGATGGAGATGGTGGCCGCTCTCCTGGGTGCGACACGCCGTACCACAACGGTCACATTCCGGTGCATCCCGCTATGTCGCGATAGTCCTGCTATCGGGCGCTATCCACCCCAGACCGCACCAACACCCGGACCTGCTTAAATCGCAAGCTTAAGGATCTTTGCGGCGCTGCACTAGCCAGGAACCTCGGGCGTATCACGCCCGAGAGGAATGGCTTCTCTTTTCGTGGTTTTGTTGTTACGGTTCGTGTTGCGGTGGCGGGACTGAACGCACCCGGTATGCCGGGGAACGGCTCTCTGGTCTGTTATCGACATCGCAACGCGGTGTGGTTCGCCACGCTGGGCAGTGAGTCACGCTGCCGTACGCGGCCTGAACCGTCGAATCCATCGATGGCGAGGAGCTGCAAGCTCGGTCGGTTACGGCCGAGAAGCTGACTATGAGCAGATCGCTCCACCGGTTCTTGGCGAGGGGCAGGTCCGAATCGGGGGTGGGACCTCATGCCGCTCCCGAACTGCCGGTCGTTCTGGGGGGTGAGGTGGCGGGTGTCGTGAGCGCGCTGGGCCCGGACACCGACAAGAGCTGGCTGGGCCGCCGGGTAGTCGTCGGGCTCGAAACGTACGGCGGCTACTCCGAACAGGCGGTGGCCAGGGTCGACGCCCTTCACCACATCCCCGACCATCTGACCGCGGAAGCCGCAGTGGCGATGATCACCACGGGCTCGACCGCGCTCGGGATTCTCGACTGCGCGGACGCCAAGCCCGGAGACGTCGCGCTGGTCACCTCGGCGGCCGGTGGCATCGGCGCCCTGCTCGTGCAGGCTCTCCACCACCGGGGCGTCACCGTCGTCGGCGTGGCCGGCGGGCCGGAGAAGGTTCGGCGAGCCATGTCCCTCGGCGCCGATATCGCCGTTGACTACCGCGACCCGCACTGGCTGGACGCGGTGCGCGACGCCCTCGGGGGCAGCGGGTTCAGCATCGTGTTCGACGGCGTCGGAGGAACCGTGGGCCGCCAAGCATTCGACCTGCTCGCCCCTGGCGGGAGGTTCCTGCTGCACGGCTGGTCCTCGGGAACCGCCACCCAGATCACCACCGACGACATCATCGAGCACGCCGGCACCGTCATATGGGCGATCGGCCCGCAGATGCTGGAGCGCGCCGGCACCATCTACGCACTGCAGGACCGCGCGATCCGAGCAGCCGCCGACGGTGTGCTCCAACCGCTGATCACCCGCTATCCCCTCAGCCGCGCCGGTGATGCACACGCCGACCTGGAGAACCGCCGCACGACGGGAAAGATCGTTCTTATCCCTCAGCGTGGCCCGCTTCGCGAACATGAGCGGGCCGGTGGAACGTGGCGCGGTAGTCCCGCGGCCGCTGGCCCGTGCGCCGGGCGAAGATGGCACTGAAGGTGCTCGTGTCCGCGTATCCGAGGTCGGCGGCGATGCGCGCGACGGTCCGGTCGGTCGTCTCCAGCAGATGACGCGCCCGGCGGACCCGAGCGGATTGCAGGTACGCCAGCGGCGTCTGCCCGGCCTCCTCACCGAAGCGGCGGAGCATGGTTCGCGTACTCACGTGAAATGCTTCGGCGAGGACGGACAGGTCGTAGCGAGCCCCGAGATTCTGATCGAGCCACCGCTTCACCGCGAGTGAGAACTCACGGCCGACGGCGGGCATCAGCGCCAGGTCGACGTAGGGAGCCTGGGTGGAGCGTGCGTCGTCGACGAGCGCGATGCGTGCGGTGCTGCGGGCGACGCGGGGGCCGTCGTGCTCACGGATCAACTGGAGCGCGAAGTCGTACATGGCACTGAAAGCGGCGGTCGTCGTCACACCGCGATCGGTGACCACGAGGCGCTCGGGGCGCACCTTCACATCGGCGTATCGACGAGCGAGCTGGTCCGCGAACAGCCAGGACGTGGTCGCCTCGCGCCCGTCGAGCAGGCCGGCCTCGGCGACGAGGAAGGCGCCGACACAGATCGACACGACGGCGATGCCGGAGGCGGCCTGCGACCGGATCGACGCCGCTTCGGGCCTCAGATTCGCGAGCGTCGCGTCGAGATCGAGCCTGGGCGAAAGCTCGAAACCCGGCACGATCAGGACGTCGACGGGGCGCACGGCCGTGGCCTCGATGGCCCGGCCGCCGGACGCGACCACCCGCCGCCGGGGCGAGACGACGGACACCTCGTGCGGCGGGCGATCCGACCCGTGCGCCGCCGCGATGTGATCGGCCATGGTCAGCAGGTCGGGGATCCCGAACACCTCCGAGGCGAAGCAGCCGGGATACGCCAGCACGCCCAGGCGCAGCGGTTTCATGGTTCCTCCGGCTCCCTGCGGGGGTGGCGATATTGCCGCTCCATATGGCGATATCGCCACTTCTCGTGGGGGCAGTGTCCCAGCACACTCTCGGCCATGACAACGATGCGAACGCGGCGTGACGACCCCTTGGATGACTTCTCCCGGAGGATCGTCAGCGTCGACGACGTCAGCAAGACCGTGTACGTCGCCGGGACAGGACCCGGCGTCATCCTGATGCCCGAGATGCCGGGCATCAGCCCCGACGTCGCACGGTTGGCACGCTGGGTACGCGATGCCGGCTTCTCCGTGTATCTGCCCTCTCTCTTCGGCGTCGACGGCGCCTACCCGACCACCGAGGCAGGCGAGGACATCATCCGGCGCGCATGCGTCAGCGCCGAGTTCCGCGCGTTCGCCGGGGGCGGCACCAGCCCTGTCGCGGCGTGGCTGCGCGGCCTCGCGCGCATCGCGCACGCGGAGTGCGGTGGGCCGGGCGTCGGCGCGGTCGGACTGTGTTTCACCGGCAACTTCGCGCTGACCATGGCACTCGAACCGGCCGTCATCGCCCCGGTCGTCAACCATCCCTCGCTGCCGCTCGACGACCCCGGGGGGCTGGAGATCGGAGACGACGACGCGGTCGCCCTGGCCGAACGTGTCGAACGAGACGGGTTGAAGGTGCTCGCCTACCGCTTCGACAACGACAGGTGGTGCACGGGCCGGCGGTTCGCGGCCTACCGAAAGCTGCTCGGAGAAGCGTTCGACGGCCGCGTGCTCCCCGCCGACGTGGCGAACACGAACCCTCCACCTTTCTTCCGCGACGTCGTCGGGTGCGCGCACAGCGTCACTACGGCACATCTCGTGGACGAGCAGGGTCACCCGACGGTGCGCGCCCGTGATGAGATCATCGCCTTCCTCAAGGAGCGGCTCAGAGGGTGACGCGCGAGTCCGGCCTCCCGCTGGTCCAGGCCCAGGCCGGCCGGTTCGGCGCCGATCCGACCCCGCGCGCTATCGCCGACTGCGGAAGGTGCGCCGCAGGTCGTCGACCCATTCTCCGGGGATCTCCCAGGGGATGAAGTGGCCGCCGTGGTCGTGGGCGGTGGGGTTGACGAGGTTGTACCAGGCGCCCCGGTCGCTGTCGAGGAAGTGCCGCACCCGCTGGTCGGTGCGCACGCCGGGCGGGTTCTCATAGCCGACGAAGGTGATGCCCGTGGGCGCCTCGACGACCGGCCACCGGTCGTGGGACGGCGTCCACGGGTAGCGGTTGTTGTTCGCGTAGGTGCGGATCGAGGTGCCGATCGAGTTGGTCACCCAGAAGATCATGGCGTGGGTGAGCAGGTCGTCCTTGGTGAAGACGGTCTCGATGTCGCCGCCGTTGTCGCTCCACTTCACCCAGCGTTCGAGGATCCAGGCGAGCATCCCGGCGGGTGAGTTCGACAGCCCGTGCGCGAGCGTGCTCGGGGCGAGCACGTGCGCGGCGAGGTGGACGGCGAAGCGCCTGTCCAGGGCGACGACCCGGGCGTGGACGTCGGCGGGCAGCCCGTCTGGGATGGGGCGGCCGCCGCTGAGGTCCCAGGCCCGGTCGCCATTGAACAGGGTGAGCTTCTGGCCGGAGCCGATGTGGACGGCGTGCAGCGCGTGGGCGTACTTGTGCCCGAGTTGCCCGGTGACCAGGGCGCCGACGTCGCAGCCGGCCGCGCCGTACGTGTCGTGGCCGAGGACCTCCGTCATGAGCGTGTGCCAGAGGTCGGCGACCTTCCAGAAGTTCATGTCCGGGTTGTTCGGCAGCGGGGTGGAGAACCCGAATCCCGGGAACGAGGGCACGATCACGTCGAACGCCTCGGTGGGGTCGCCGCCGTACGCGCCGGGGTCGGCCAGCGGGCCGACGACCTTGGACCAGTGCCAGAACGTCCACGGCCAGCCGTGCGTGAGGATCAGGGGAGTGGGGGCGGGGCCGACCCCGGGCTTGCGCATGAAGTGCACCGGCACGCCGTCGACCTCGACGTGGTAGTGCTCGTAGGCGTTGATCTCGGCCTCGGCCGCGCGCCAGTCGTACCCGTCGCACCAGTAGTCGACGAGTTCGCGCAGGTAGGCGGCGTTCACGCCGTAGTGCCCGTCGTCGTTGCCCACGTCGTCGGGCAGGCGGGTCAGCTCCAGGCGCCGCCGCAGGTCGGCGAGCACCTCGTCGGACACATGGATCGGCGCGGGTTCCAGGGGGAACGGCCGGGCCCCGGCGGACGGGGTGCTCGCACGGCTTGTCGCATGGCTCATCGTCGTCTCCTCGTACTCTCGCGCGGCCTGTCCGTGCCGGACCCCGCGGCCTCCGGCACAGCGGCGTCGCGCTCACCGGCCGGCCGCCCGTGCAGTTCGACCATCCGGGCCAAAGCCGGGAGGGCGTCCGCGATGGACGCCCGCTCCGCCGGCGTCAACCGGTCGGCCAGCTCTGAGAGCCGGGCCATGCGTTCGGCACGGCGCCCGTCCACGATCGCGGCGCCCGCCCCGGTGACGTGGACGAGGACCGCCCGGCCGTCCGACGGGTCCGGGTGGCGCTCCACCAGGCCCTCGCGCTCCAGCTTGGTGACGATCTGCGTGATCGCCGACTGCGTGACCTGTTCGTTGCCGGCCAGCTCGGTGAGCCGCTTCGGGCCGCTGCCCGCCAGCGTGTGGAGCACGGACAGCGTCGTGAAGCTCAGTCGGCGCTCCGACGGCAGCCGGATGTGCATCCGGGTGAAGTCCTCGAGCACATGGGTCAGGTCGGCGATGCTCAGCTCGGCGGATTCGGGCACGCGCCGAACTGTATCAGTAACTTAATTAAGTTACTGATACAAATAGCGGCCGGAAAAGCGCCGACCCCCGGCGGTGACGGCCTTCGCCCGTCCAGTGTGTGGATGGACGTGGGGAAGGGGCCCCGCCAGGTTCCGGTCTCGGCGGCGAACAGCAGGTAGCCGCGGTCGTTCGGCGTTCACGAGGCGTGCCGTCTGTTCAGACCGGACAACTGCCAGGCCAGCCGGGTGCGGACGGCGGGGATGCGGCCCGCCAGGGCGAGGACGAGGTTGCGCAGCACGCGGCGGCCGGCGGCGGCGGTGGCCAGTGCAGTGAGCCGCCCGGCGAGGGCGACCACCTGCTCGGCCTGTGGGCGGCGGGTGGCGGCGTAGGAGTCGAGCAGACTGTCCGGTTCGCCGTCGAGTACCCGGGCCAGCGCCTCGCCCAGCTGCACGGCGTCGTCGATGCCCAGGTTCATGCCCTGGCCGCCGGCGGGCGAGTGGACGTGGGCGGCGTCGCCGGCCAGCAGGAGGCGGCCCTGGCGGTAGGTGTCGGCGATGCGGTGGTGGACCCGGAAGCGCGAGCTCCAGATCAGCTCCTGCACCCGCGCGGGGTCGGCCTCGGGGCCGCGGGTGTCGAGCAGGTGCTGCACGAAGGGGATGCCGGGCTGCTTGGGGGCCTCGTCCACGGTGGCGACGATGCGGTGCAGGCCGCCGGGCAGCGGGGCGAGGACGACCAGTCCGGCGGGAGAAAAGTACAGGATGACCTCGTTCTGCGGCACTCCGCCGGACAGGCGGACGTCGGCCAGGACGAACGACTCGGCGTAGGTGCCGCCGGTGAAGCCGATCCCGGCGCTCTGGCGGATCGTGCTGTTCAGGCCATCGGCGCCGATCAGGTAGGCGCCGCGGATGTGCCGGCCGTCGGCCAGGGTGGCGGTGACGCCGTCGGCGTCCTGCTCGATGCCGGTCACCCGGGCTGGCCTGATCACCTTGCCGCCGAGCTCTTGCAGGCGGGCCAGCAGGTGGGCCTCGGTGTCGGCCTGGGAGATCATCAGGGTGTAGGGGTAGGCGGTGGGCAGGTCGTCGAACGGCACCGGCACCAGCACCTTGTCGCGGTCGCGGATGGTGAAGACCGGGGTGTGGATGCCGTGCGCGGCCAGCCGGTGGGCGACGTCGTACGGCTCCAGCACCTCCAGGGTGCGTGCGTGCACGACGGCGGCGCGGGAGGTGTTGGCACCGTCTGCCTGCGCGTCCACGATCATGACCTGCCTGCCGCGCTGGGCCAGGACGATCGCGGCGGTGAGCCCGGCGGGCCCGGCTCCGGCGATGAGCACTTCGGCGTCCATGTCGCCTCCTTGGTCAACGGCTGTTGGCATCAACGTAGGCAGCGGCGCTGATGAAGTCAACAGATGTTGGCCTACAATTGTTGACATGAGGAGATCCTCCGTCGAGACCAAGGCTGTGATCCTGGCCGCGGCCCGCGAACGCTTCGCCGCCGACGGCTACGACAAGGCCACCATCAGGGCCATCGCCGCCGACGCGCGGATCGACCCGGCCATGGTGATGCGCTACTTCGGCACCAAGGAGAAGCTGTTCGCCGCCGCGGCCGAATTCGACCTGGAACTGCCCGAGCTGGCGCCGGACCAGGCCGGCGCCGGCCTGGTCCACCACTTCCTGCGCAAGTGGGAGGCCGACGAAGGGCTGCAGGTCCTGCTCCGTACCGGCGTGACGAACGAGGCCGCCGCCGAACGCATGCGGACGATCTTCGGCGGCCAGGTCATGCCGCTCGTGATCGGCCTGACCGGCGATCCGGAGCGCGCTCCCCTGCGGGCCTCCCTGGTCGCCTCGCAACTGCTGGGCCTGGCTCTGTCCCGCTACATCCTGAAATTCCCGCCGATGGTGGCAGCATCGGAGGAAGAGCTCATCGCCTGGCTGAGTCCCATGATCCAGCGCTATCTCACCGAGTGAAACCACAACGCCCGCCCATCGGTCCACGATGTAGCGGGGGTGCGCCGCCACGCCTGCACGGGAGGGGTGAGGTTTCAGGACCCGGACGCGTCGTGGTCGTCGCGTACAACCAGCCGCTCCGACCTGCGCTGAGCAGCATCATCGGCAGGCGCCCTCCACGGGAAACTCCCGCGCATCGGCCTCTCGCTGAAGGGACGTTATGGACCGCTCGGGCCGCCGGTGAGGCCGCCGGCGTTCTTGATGATCACCGTGTCGCCGGCCCGGCTGAAGTCGTAGAAGCGGCGGGCGTCCTCCGTGCTCAGGTGGATGCAGCCGTGGGAGCTGTCGACCTGGCCGATGGCGGGATCCCAGGGCGCCGCGTGGACGAACAGGCCGGAGTCGGTCAGGCGCACCGCCCAGTGGGCCACGAGGTCGTAGTAGTTGGGATCATGCGGATCGCACGTGATGTTCGCGCTGCACGAGGTCATCCTGACAGCCGCGTCCTTGTCGAGCACGTGGAAGGTTCCGGTCGGCGTACGGAAGCCGGGCTTTCCGAAGCCCGCGGTGAAGGTCATCACGGTGCGGCCGTCGTCCGTGACGGTCATCTGGTGAGTCTCCGCGTCGAGCGTCGAGACATGGCCCGCTGAGGCCGCCCGGGCGGGACCGGTGCCCAGCGTCAGGGCGGCCGCCAGTGCGCCGGCCAGCACGAGCCGGGCGGCGTCACGAACGTGTGAGCGTGAGACTTGGCGTTGGTGGACCACTTCTGATCACCGTCGCTCTCTACCTAAACAAGACTATTCCTCCTTCTAGTGGACAGGCCGGACAAAGTCCGTGACTGCCGGGGGCACTGTGCCTACCCTTGGGCCGTGCATGTCGAGGGGCATCAAGGCCCGCTTCCGCTGATGATCCGGCGAGTCCGGCCGGGGCACTGGCTGGCTCTGGATCGGCTCGCCGCCGTAACTTACGCGCTCCCCGTCTTCCTGTTGCTGGCCAATGAGGTCAGGGGAGCCGAGCGGTTCGCGGTGGTTCCCGTGGGCGTGGTCGTGTCGGCGTTGCCGATCGCGCTGCGCCGTCAGCGGCCTATCGTCGCGTTCGGGCTCGCCCTGGCCGGGCTGGTCGCGGCGGAGCTGGTCGAGCGCGGGGCGATCATCTTGGGGATCCTGTCCGTGGCCTACGTCTTGTACGCGGTGGCGGCCATCTGCCGCCCGCGCACCGCCTTCGTCGCGCTCGGGATGTCGCTGGTCGCCGCCGTGGCGACCGGGATTCCCGGATTCCCGCGCATCGGCGGGCCTCCGGTGATCTCCGTGCTGCTGTTCACCACGGTCTGGACCGTCGGGTACACCGTGGGCATGCATCGCCGCCACCTCGGGGAGTTGCTGCGTAACCAGGCCGGCCTGGCCAGGCAGAGTGTCACCGACGAGCGGATGCGCATCGCCCGCGAACTGCACGATGTCGTCGCGCACGGCATGAGCGTGGTCACCGTGCAGGCGGGATTCGGCGCCCTGGTGATCGACGACAGGCCGCAGGAAGCGCGGGCCGCGCTCACGGCCATCGAGACCACGGGACGCCAGAGCCTGGCCGAGATGCGGCGGCTGCTTGGCGTGCTCCGCGAGGAGGACCGGAGCGAAGGGCCCGATCTCGCGCCCGCGCCCGGGCTGGCCGACCTCGACCGGCTCCTGGAGCAGATCGCCGGGGCGGGAGTCCGGGTGGAGCTCACCATCACCGGGCCGCCCCGCGCGCTGCCTCCCGGGATTGACCTTTCGGCGTACCGGATCGTGCAGGAGGCCCTCACCAACGTGGTGAAGCACGCCGCCACCGGCTCGGCCAGGGTGACCCTGTGCTACGGGCCGGACGAGCTCTCCATCGAGGTCGCCGATGACGGCGTCGGCTCCCCGGAGGCCGGCGGTCCGCACCTCGGACACGGCCTGGTCGGCATGCGTGAGCGCGTGCACCTGTACGGCGGCGCGTTCCACGCGGCGCCCCTGCCCGGACGTGGCTTCCGCGTCACCGCCACCCTTCCCGCCACGGAGCACCCGGCATGAACCTCAGCCTGACCGCCGCCCTCGCCGTCCCCGGGCGCGCGGCATGACCGTCCGCGTGGTGGTCGCCGACGACCAGACCCTCGTGCGCGCGGGGTTGTGCGGCATCGTGGACACCGCCAAGGACCTGACCGTCGTCGGCGAGGCAGGCACCGGCCTGGAGGCCGTCAAAGTGGCCCGCGCGCAGGCGCCGGACGTCGTGCTCATGGACATCCGGATGCCCGGCATGGACGGCCTGGAGGCCACCCGCCTGATCACCTCGTCCAGTGACACGAAGGTGCTCATCCTCACCACCTTCGACCTGGACGAGTACGTGTACGCGGCGCTGCGCGGCGGTGCCAGCGGATTCCTGCTCAAGGACACCCCCGCGAGGGACCTGCTGGCGGCGATCCGGGTCGTCTCGGCGGGCGACGCGCTGCTCTCCCCAGGCATCACACGGCGGCTGATCAAGGAGTTCGCCGGCCGCGCTCACCCTGAGCCGCTGGAGGGCATCACCACGCGCGAGCGGGAGGTGCTCGCACTGGTCGCCGAGGGCCTGTCCAACGACGAGATCGCCGAGCGACTGCACATCGGGCCGGGTACGGCCAAGACCCACGTCAGGCATCTCCTGGCCAAGCTCGGCGCCCGCGACCGCGTGCACCTGGTGATCATCGCCTACCGCAGCGGGCTGGTCGCCGTGCGCTGAACCCGGCATCGGCCGGAAGGCGTAGCCCCCCGGCGCGAAATGAGCCCTGGGGTAGACGACCTTGGCCGGGGCGGGTCACTAGCTTCGGAGCACTCCCACTTCCAATGATCAGAAGGAGTGCGTGTGATCTCCCCGCGAGTGGTGTGCGCCGCCGCCCTGCTGGCCGTCGCGTCGCTGACCGTACCGACTGCCGCCGAGGCCAGGACACAGTTCACGACCCAGGCTCGGCGCCAGGCCGCCGCCCCGCCCCAGCTGACCCTTCCGGCGCCGACGGGCCCCTCCCCGCTCGGCACGGTGTCCCTGCATCTGGTCGACCGCTCAAGGAAGGACCCGTTCGCGGGCGCCGGCCACAACCGCGAGCTGATGATCAGCCTGACCTACCCGGCCAGGAAGGTCGCCGCGTACCCGGTCGCGCCCTGGCTGCCGCCCAAGGCAGCGGCCCAGTACCTGCGCCAGGAGGGCCTGCCTCCGGGAGCCGTCCTGCTGCCGCGGACCCACGGGCACGAGGGCGCTCCCGCCGACCGGCGCGAGGGCCGGTTGCCCGTCGTGCTGTACTCCCCGGGCAACGACTCCTTCCGCTCGGCCAACACCGTGGTGGTCGAGGAACTGGCCAGCCGGGGATACGTGGTGGCCACAATCGACCACACCTACGACGGCCTGGTGGAGTTCCCCGACGGCCGGGTGGTGGGCCCCGTTCACGACGGCGCCGGGACCGGCTGGGTGATCTACGAGCAGCGCATCGCCGACACCCGCTTCGTTCTGGACCAGCTCACGGTGCTCGACCGCGGCGGCAACCCCGACGCCGACCACCGCAAGCTCCCCAAGGGGCTGCGCGGCCTGCTCGACCTGAGCCGGGTCGGCATGTTCGGCTACTCGGCCGGCGGGCCCACGGTCGCGTCCGCCATGTTCGAGGACCGGCGGATCAAGGCCGGGTTGGCCATGGACGGCCCGGCGGCGGGCCCGGTCGTCACCGCGGGGCTGGCCCGGCCGTACATGCTGATGACCGCCACCAAGGCCGTCCGCGACCGGATCCCCGACCTGGCCACGTTCTGGTCGAATCTGAAGGGCTGGAAGCTCAACATCAGGACCGAAGGGGTCGAGCACGCCTCCTACGGCGACCTGGAAATGATCGCCCCGCAGGCGGCGGCACTGCTGAAGTGGACGCCCGCCCAGCTCGCCGAGCAGATCGGCACGCTCGCCCCCAAGCGCGGCGAGGCCGTTCAGCGGGCCTACCCGTTGGCCTTCTTCGACCTGCACCTGCGGGGCAGGGGCCACCTGCTGGACGGCCCGTCGCCGAGGTTCCCCGAGGTCACACTCATTCCGTAGCGTCGGGACGTTGGGAGCCTCGACTCCCTCAAGCAGGCGGGCGCTAACGTCGTCGTCCATGTGGATCAATCAGGTGACCGAGATCCTGCTCGAGGCCGCCGATGATGCCGGCGGACCGGCCGCCAGCGCGTGGAGATCGGACGTCAGGTCATCGGAAGGTAATGAACTAGTCAGACTTTGATAATGCTTGACGCTCTTTGACCATTGTTGGGATTAGTCAGGGTCTTTCGTAAGGTTTGTCGATTTGATGGTGCCGGAGGTCAGAGGGGAGACCGCCATGAGATCGCGAAGGCCGCACCTGCCGTTGCCCCGCTCCATCCAGGGCCGGTACACCCTCCTCGTCGGAGCGCTGTTCCTGGTGGTTCTCATCACGGGCGGCGCGGCCATCGACTTCGTGGCCCGCGGCAGCACGCACGGGCCTGTCCCGCAAGGAACGCAGCCGCTCACCGTGGCGTGGATCGCCGCAGGCGTCCTGTTCGTGGCGGCCGCCGCCGCATGGATCACCTGGATGGTGGTCGGCCGGATCCTCCACCCCCTCAAGGCGATCACGAAGCGGATCGACCTCACGACCAGTGACCTGAGCCTGCGGCGGCTGCCCCAGGCGCGCGGCGACGACGAGATCGCGCGGCTCGCCCGCTCCTCCAACAAGCTGTTCGAGCGGCTGGAGGAGGTCATGACCAACCAGCGCCGGTTCGCCTCCCTGGTCTCCCACGAACTCCGGTCACCCGTCACCGCGCTGCGCGCCCAGATCGAGGAGGCGCTCGACTACCCCGACGAGGTCGACCCGCACGAGACGCTGCGCGCCGCCCTGCGCAGCGCCGAGCGGTTCCAGGTGATCATTGACGAGCTGCTCGCGTACACGAAGGTGAAAAACACCGGTTCGGCGGCTCCCGAGCCGCTCGACCTGACCGAGCTGGTGCGGGAGGAGATCGCGGTTCGATCCCAGGGCATGCAGGTGCGACTCCACGCCAGTGGCGACCCGACCGCCTTCGCCACCAGGCTGGCCGTCACCGGGGCCGTGGGGAACCTGCTGGCCAACGCGCAGCGGCACGCGCACACCCGGGTGGACGTCGAGGTGGAACGCGCGGGCGATCAGGCCGTGGTCGTGGTGCATGACGACGGTGACGGCATCGCGCTCGAGGACCGCGAGCGGGTCTTCGAACCCTTCGTCCGGCTGGCGGACGGGCGCCGCCGTGACCCCGGCGGCAGCGGGCTCGGCCTCGCCTTCAGCCGGGAGGCCGCCATGGCCAACCACGGCTCCCTCGCCATCGAGGATTCCCCGCGAGGGGCGCGCTTCGTGCTGCGCCTTCCCCTGACGACCGCCCCCGCCGGCGTTCCGGAGCGTCCCGCCCAGCCGCTCCCCTCCTGACCGGGGAGGCGGCTGGGGCGCCGAAACGGCCTATCCGGCCTGGACGCGGCCGTGCCGGTCGCGGGCCTTGAGCCATACGGTGGGCATCTCGGGCGCCGGGAGCGGCCCCTCCTCACAGGAGCCGACCATGCCGAAGCGGGTGGCCGGGTGACCGCCACCGTCGAAGCCGGCGTCCCGCATCCAGTCGTCACGCGCCCGCACGATCTCGTCGTGCGACCGCCCCACGAAGTTCCACCACATGACCAGCGGCTCCTCGAACGGCTCGCCGCCGAGCAGGAACAGCCGCGCGGACGCGTCGGTCTCCATCACCAGTTCGGAGCGGCCCTCCCCGAGGTACAGCAGAGCGCCGGGGGAGAGCGGCACGCCCGCGACGCGCGCCGCGCCGGACATGACGAGCACGGCGGTCTCGAACGACGGATCGACCGGCAGCCGGTGCCGGCCGGGGCCGTGGAACAGCACCTCGGCGCCGAGCAGCGGCGTGTGCACCAGAGCGGGGGAGCGGAGCGACCCGATCTCGCCCACCACGACGGTCACCGTGACGTCGCCCTCGCGCAGCTCCGGCAGCGCGGCGTGATGCTCGAACCGTGCCCCGCCGTGCCTGGCCTCCTCCGGCAGCGCCACCCAGAGCTGCAGGCCGTGCATGACCGCCGGATGCTCCGGCGGCGTCTGCTCGGAGTGCGCGATCCCGTGTCCCGCCGTCATCAGGTTGAGCTGGCCGGGCACGATCGTCTGGGCGTTGCCCAGGCTGTCACGGTGCAGGATCTCTCCCTCGGCCAGCCAGGTGACCGTCTGCAACCCGGTGTGCGGGTGCGGCGGCACCTGCATGCCCGGACGGTCGCGTACGTCGTCCGGGCCGAAGTGGTCGACGAAGCACCAGGCCCCCACCATCCGGCGCGGCCGCTGCGGCAGCAGCCGCCGCACCGTCGTGTAGCGGCCGAGCGGGACGTCGTGTCCGGCGAGGAGCACACTCTCCGGCTCGGCCGCCGTCGCCTCCTCACACTCGTACGCCTCGGGTGTCGGCAGGGTGGTCACGCCGGCTCTCCGCCGCTGCCGTCCGCACCAGCGGGGAGGGAGAAGCGCTCGCGCTGGTCGGCCGGCACCAGGTCGAGATAGCCGGGGTGCCGGGCGATGTATTCGCGGACGAACGGACAGTACGGCAGGACCGACAGCCCGGCGGCCCGGGACGCGTCCAAAGCGCCCCGGACGAGCGTCGAGCCGAGGCCGCGGCCGCCGTACGCGGGGTCGATCTCGGTGTGAGGGAACGAGATCCGCGATCCGTGGCGCCGGTAGTCGGCGAAGCCGACGACCTTCCCCTCCACGGTGATCTCGAACCGGTCGGCCTCCGGGTCGTCGACGACCCGTGGTTCGGTGTGTTCCATAACGTCTCGGCTCCTTCGACGGGCGCCCGGATCGCCCACGATATCCCGGGTGTGTACAGAACGGACTCTCAGCGCCGTGGCCCTCAGGCGGCGATCGTGGCGTGCATCTCCCACACCAGGATCTCGGCGGGCTCGACCGCGGTCACCCGCTGTCCGCCCGTCGCGGTGAACCGTACGGCGTCGCCGGGGCCGAGCGTGCCCGCGCCCTCAAGGGTGACCGTGCCGCGCGGCACGAACAGGTGCAGGAACGGGGCCTCGGGCAGCTCGACGCTCTGCTCCGGCCGCAGTCGCGCGGCGTAGAGCGCGGCGTACCGGTTCTTGATCCGGATGGCGGAGAGGCCGTCATGCTTGTCCATCCCGGACGCCACCGGCACCAGGCCGCCGGACAGCAGATCGGCCTCGATCTCGAGCTGCTCGTAGCCGGGCGTGATCCCGGGCTCGTCGGGGACGACCCACATCTGGACGAAGTGCACCGGCTCATCGTGCGCCGCGCCACCCCGCAGCCGCCAGGAGTCGTTCTTCTCCGAGTGCAGGATGCCGGTGCCCGCGCTCATCCGCTGCGCCAGACCGGGGTAGATCACGCCGGAGTGGCCGGTCGAGTCCTGGTGGACCAGGGAACCCTCCATGACCCAGGTGACGATCTCCATGTCTTGGTGCGGGTGGGTGTCGAACCCGGTGCCGGGGAGGACGCGGTCGTCGTTGTTGACCAGCAGCACGCCGTGGTGGGTGTTGCCGGAGTCGTGGTGCCGGCCGAAGGAGAAGGAGTGGTGGGAATCCAACCACGTGGTGGCGGTGGTGAACCGCTCGTCCGCGCGGTGGACGTCCACCCGCGGGGTCGGCGTGATCCTGGTCATGGGATCCCCTTCCGGAGGTCTCGCCCGAAGGGCCGGACGCGGGTCCGGCTCCGTAGATGATCTGTCATCTACATTCGCCCCGCAACGTACATGACGCGTCATTTATTTCCAACCGCATGACGTGTCATCCGTTCTGGATAGGGTGAGCGGCATGGACGGTCCCTCCCTGCCCGGCCCCTCCTTGCCCGGCCCCTCCGGTGGGGCGGCCTCCGGACGCGACGCGCGCTGGCTGGACGCCGACGAGCAGCGCGCCTGGCGGGCCTACCTGAGCATGCAGGGCCGGCTGGCGGCGGCGCTCAACCGCCAGCTCCAGCTCGGTTCGGGCCTGTCCCTCGCCGACTACGAGGTGCTCGTCCACCTCACCGACACCCCCGAGGCGCGGCTCCGGCCGTACGAGCTGCAATGGGCGTTGCAGTGGGAGCAGAGCCGCCTGTCGCATCACCTGACCCGGATGCGACGCCGCGGCCTGGTCGACCGTGAGGAGTGCTCCGAGGACGGGCGCGGCGCGTTCATCGTGCTCACCGAGAAGGGGCGCCGGGCCATCACCACCGCCGCGCCCGGTCACGTCGGCGTGGTGCGACGGTTCTTCTTCGACGGGCTCAGCCGCGAGGAGGTCGCCCTGCTCGAACGGCTGAGCACCAGGATCCTCGACCGCCTCGACGATACGGACGCCACCCCCGAGGGCGACGTCGGCTGACAGGGACCGCAGGCCCTGGGATAGACGCCGACGTCGCCCCACCGGCCCTGCCCGGCGCCGGGTCTGGGTCACCCGCTACATGGGCCACGGATACGGCGATGAGTTCAGTGCGCCCGAAACCCTGGGACTCTCGGTCTGGGAGACATCACTGCTCAAAGCGGCCGGCCAAAGTGCCCTGATGAAAGTAGACGCGCCAGCCAGTCTCCGTCAGGCGCCACAGAGAGCTCCGCCATGCCCGGCGCCCCTGATTGTCAGCAAAGTACGTCAGGTGAACGATCCCCCGAGCCAGCACGACCCCCGACATCTTGCTGACCTTGACCGGCGACCCGGGGGACACCGTTCCCGCACTCGTCACCGTGAGGATCGACTCCGCGTCCCACCAGCGTCCAGAGGCTCCGATTTCGGTGAACTCCGGATCCAGAAGCTCCCGAACAAGGGCCGGGGAAGCGCGCACCTCAGGATCGAGAAGCCGCAACTCACCATCGATGGCCGCCTGCACTGCCCGCTCGTTCTCGTCCGTCATGCACGGATCCTACGAATGCACGTCGCCCAGACACAGCGGATATTCAGTCAGGAATGGCCGACCACATGATCGGCTACTGGACTCGTTCGCTCGGGAGCCGGTAGCTCCGGAACGAGCGGTCACTGCCTCAGGGCACCTCGCCGGGCAGGGCCTGCCTCGGCAGACAGCCTGTTGCCCATGCCTGCTACCCGGCGCCGGGGGGGAGTAGTTCGGTGAGGCGGGGGACAGCAAAGGACACGAAGGGTTGTACGGGGATCAAGCGGCAGGGAGCGTCACCGACCATGACCTCGAGGATGCCGGCGTGCTCTTCGAACTCGTGGCCGACGGTGGGGAAGTGCATGTCATTGTCGTTACCGACGTCGAGTGTCTCCAGCCAGACTCGTTCGCCGTCGATGTCCATCGGAAAGCGGCGTACCTTCAGGCGGGGGTGGGGCGTCAAGGTCTCGGCGTAGTGCAGGAACGTGTTGCGATTGTGGCCGACGCCGATGAGCAGGATGTAGCCGCCGATGTCGTACAGACGGCCGAACGGCGATGTACGACCGACGGCGAATCCCAGCGTCTGGCGACCCGCGATGGTGGCGGCATCAGCACCGACGGCAGCCACGGATGCCTGAGGGTGCGGACTGCGCACGCTGTCGGGCAGGGAGCGCAAGGCCTCGGGTATCGCGCCCATGCTGGACGGCAGGTCAACATCGAAGATCGGCACCGTCGCACGTCGTTCGCGTACCGCGGCGCTGGGCATGCCGGCATGGTCGGGGTCGGGGTCGGTGACTTGCCAGGTGAAGGTGGGCGTCACGATCGTCCCTGTGGGTCCGACTGCGGTACGTAGGCTTTCGACCACGGTCGCCGCGCCGCCTTCGACGTGGCCAAGGCTGGACAGCGAAGAGTGCACGATCAGGGCCATGCCTTCCTCGACCCCGACCTCGCGCCAGCCCTCCACCAGTTCGGCTGCGGTGAGCCCACCGGTCCTCGGCTTCGTCGTCGTCATACTCGGCATCTCCCATCGTGACACCCTGCCAGGGCCGCGCGGAGGAACTCGAGGATCTCCGCCCGGGCGGTCTCGGCCTGCGGTTCCACGCCCGGCATGGAGAGGAACGCATGCCTCGCTCCGGGGTATTCGGTCAGCCGCGCGGATGTCCCGGCCGCCCGCAGTCGTTCGGCGTAGCGGCGGCCGTGATCGGCCACCGCGTCCCGGGTCGGCACCACCACGAGTGCCGGGGCCAACCCGCCCAGGTTCTCGGCGTACAGCGGTGAGAGCGCGCGGGCGTCGGTTCCCGGCGGAACCGCGAGCCGCTGGAACAGCCGCAGCAGCGGCACCGCCCGGGTCGGGCTGTAGCCGTACTCGGCGATCGAGGCATGGTCGAACATCGTCTCGGTCACATCGACGGCGGGGTTGACCAGCACCTGCGCCTTGAGCCGCAGGCCGGCCTCCCTGGCTCGTATGGCAGCCAGCGCGCTGATCAGCGCACCGCAGCTCTCGCCGAACACGACCGTGCGCGTGGGGTCGATGCCCCACTGCGCGGCGTGCCGCATCACGTGCCGGAGCACGTCCCAGGCGTCGTCGGCGGCCGCCGACAGCGGGGTTGCCGCATCGAGGAGGCGGTGCTCGACCGAGACGACGATGGCGGGCAGCCGGGCGGCGAGGTGGCTGTTGGTCCAGTCGCACTGCACCGCCGTGCCCACGAAGCTGCCTCCGTGTACGTGGAGCAGGAGCGGTAGCTCGGCCGGGGCGGCCTCCCTGGCGCGGTTCTCGTCGGCGGGCCGGTACACCCGGACCGGGAGGTCGCGGTCGGGCAGCGCCACCTCCTGCCAGTCGATCGCGGCGCCGGGATCCGGATCCCCGGTGATCGCCCGCGCCGCGCTGGAGGCTCGGAAGCGGTTCTCCGCGTCGCGGTAGGCGATCAGTTCCTCGGCTGTTATCGCCGACCAGTCCGGCTCCAGCGGCCGCGTCGTAGCGGTGGGCTCGCTCATGTCTCCTTCTCCCCTCCCCGGCTGGCGGCCGGGTGTGTCGTGGTGGCCGTGCATTTCGGGCGTTGCGCAGGTCGTGCAGTCTCCCGAAAAGCATGCGTCCTCATTATGCACGCAGTGCGTGCATCAGCAAGTGCATAAGTTAGGCTGAGTCACGACGAGGAGCGGCGAGAGGGGCGAGATGGCAGGCCGAAGGCGTTGGTCGACCGAGGAGATCCTGGACACGGCGGCAGAGTTGCTGCGCACGAGCGACGCCGAGTCGTTCAGCGTTCGCAAGCTCGCCGCAGCGCTCGGAACCGACTCCTCCAGCCTCTACCGGCACTTCCGCAACAAGACCGAGCTGCTGCGCGCGGTCGCTGACCGGGTCCTGCTGTCCGCCATGGACGGCTACCACCCCGAGGGCGACTGGAAGCAGCGCATCACCACCCTGGCTCTGCGCCTGAGAGAGTCATTCGGCGAGCAACCCCAACTCGCCGCGATCTGGGGACGCTACGCGTCAGGCGGCACCGGCTCCCGGCTGGTCATGGAGGAGCTGCTCCAGGCACTGCGCGCCTCGGGCCTGCCCGACGCGGAGATCCCGGCGCGCTACCACCGGATCGTGATCCTCATTGCGGCGCTGATCTCCTCCGAGGCCGGGTTTGGCGCCATCACCCCCAAGGAGCACGAACAGGGCATGGAGCAGTTCCGCGTCGCGGTCCTGGGTGCCGACCCCGAACGCTTCCCCGCCCTGGCCCACTTCGCCCGCGACATCCGCCCCCTCGGGGCCGACCGCCGCGCCTCGTTCGAGGAGATCCTCGCCGCCCAACTCGCCCACCTCGAGGCCCAGATCCCCTGACGCGCCCTCACGGTCGGCCGCCGCCGGGGCCGGACTCCGGTCAGCCGAAAGGGGCGTCCGAAGCCATAGCTTCGGACGCCCCTTTCGGCTGTACGAACCGCGGCTACCCGTCCTCGCTGTCGTCCGTCTCGACGTCGCTGTGCGGGTCACGCAGCTGCCGCGGGTCCGGTGCCGGCGGCCGGGTGAAGGCGTGGCGGCCCAGGAAGATGATGTGGTCGTACTGGAGCGGGGACAGGTGGGCGAGCGGGTCGTCGGTGACGGGGAACCCGTTGGGCTACTCGCCGACCACGGTGATGCCACCCCTCCCGGGGCGAGTGAGCGTCCGGCTGATGACCATGCGCTGGATCTGGTTGGTGCCCTCGAAGATCTGCATCACCTTGGCCTCGCGCATGTACCGCTCGACGGGGAAGTCACGCGTGTAGCCGTAGCCCCCGAGCACCTGCACGGCGTCGGTGGTCACCTTCATCGCGTTGTCGGTCGCGACGAGCTTGGCGACGGAGGCCTCGGCGGTGAACGGCAGCCCGTGGTCCCTCAGCCGGGCGGCGGCCAGGGTGGTGGCGCGGGCGGACTCGACCGCCGCCGCCATGTCGGCCAGCACGAACGCCAGCCCCTGGTGTTCGATGATCGGCTTTCCGAAGGTCTCGCGCTCCTGGGCGTAGCGCACGGCGTGGTCCAGGGCGCCCTGCGCCAGCCCGGTGGCGACGGCGGCGATGCCGAGCCGGCCCGAGTCCAGCGAGGAGAGCGCGATCGCCAGGCCCTGACCCTCCTCGCCGATCCTGCGGTGCACGGGGACGCGGACGTCCTCCAGGTGCATGGTGGCGGTGGTCGAGCCGGTCAGGCCCATTTTCCGCTCGGGCGGGGCGGCGGTCAGGCCGGGCGTGTCCGCCGGGATGAGGAAGCACGAGATGCCCCGCGTGCGGTGGTCCGAGGTGCGCGCCATCACGGTGTAGAAGTCCGCGTGCCCGCCGTGCGTGGTCCACGCCTTTGCGCCGTTGAGCACGTAGTGGTCGCCGTCCCGGACGGCGCGGGTGCGCATCGCCGCCGGGTCGGAGCCGGCGTGCGGCTCGGACAGGCAGTACGCGCCCAGCAGTTCGCCGCCGAGCATGTCGGGAAGCCACTCCCGCCGCTGCTCCTCGGTTCCGTAGGCGGCCAGGCCGTAGCAGGAGAGCGCGTGCACCGAGACGCCGACCGCGACGCTCGACCAGACGGTCGCGATCTCCTCGAGAACCTGGAGGTAGACCTCGTACGGCTGGGCGCCCCCGCCGTACTCCTCGGGGTAGGGCAGTCCGAGCAGTCCGGCGCGACCCAGCGTGAGGAAGACGTCCCGGGGGAACCGCTCCTCGCTCTCCGCCTCGGCCGCGCGGGGGGCGAGCTCCTTGCTCGCGAGCGCGCGAGTCAGATCGATCAGATCGGCGGCTTCGCGGGTCGGAAGGGTACGGGTGGCGGGCATCGGAGCCTCCACAAGAACGATACTGATGAGAGTACGACAGTATCAATAACAGTACGCTCACCGCCCGCCAAGAGCGGAGACAAAGGGACAGATGCCAATATAAGCGGACTGGCTCAGGAGGAGACGGCGTACACGATCAGCGACGCCAGTTGCGCGTAGGCCTCGGAGTCGCTCAGCCCGGTGCGCGCCCCCACCTCGCCCTGCTGGATCTGCCGCATCGTGGCGGCCGCGACCTCGCCGACGAACGCGGCGTGCACCTCCCGGAAGGCCCCGGCCGCGACGCCTTCGGCGATCAGTTGCCTGACCCGGTCGGCGGCCAGCCGGGTGTTGGCCTCGTACACTTCGCGGGCGGGCCGGAAGTCCGCCATGTCGTCGAGGAACCGCCGCGACAGCGGGCGCAGCTGCTCGGCGACGGTCTCCAGGTAGACCAGCACCCGGTCCGCGGGGGCGGTGGTCGCCGCCACCCGCTTCTCGATCTCCTCGGCCGCGCCGCGGAAGTAGTGCTTGACCGCCTCCTTGACCAGGTCCTGCTTGCTCCCGGCGAGCTGGTACAGCGTCGTCTTCGAGCAGCGGAGCCGCTCGGCCAGGTCGTCCAGGGTGAACGACGCGAACCCCTCCGCGGTGAGCAGCGCGACCAGGCGCTCAAGCAGGTCGGACTGTCGGGCGGTACGGCGGGTCGACGGCATGAACTCAGCCTAGTCACAGGCGTCGCATGCTCCCCGCCCGCAGCTCCCGCCGTACCGAGCCCGCCGTCGACGGGGGTCAGCTCCTCCTGGGAGGTGCGTCGTCCGCGCTGACCAGACCGGACTGGTAGGCGAAGACGACGAGCTGGGCGCGGTCGCGAGCGTGCAGCTTGGTCATGGCGCGGCTGACGTGGGTCTTGGCCGTGGACGGGCTGATCACCAGATGGGCGGCGATCTCGTCGTTGGACATCCCGTGCGCGGCCAGCGCGGTCACCTCGCGCTCGCGCTCGGTGAGCAGGCTCGCCCCCGACGGAGCCGGCTGCGGACGGCGAACGACGAACTCGGCGATGAGGCGGCGGGTGATGGCCGGCGACAGCAGCGCCTCCCCGCGGGCGGCCACCCGGATCCCGTGCAGGAGGTCGGCCGGCTCGGTGTCCTTCACCAGGAACCCGGTGGCGCCGGCGCGCAACGCCTCGTAGACGTACTCGTCCATCCCGTAGTTGGTCAGGATGATCACGTGGACGCCGGACAGGCTCGGGTCGGCGGCGATCCGCCCGGTCGCCTCGATGCCGTTCATGCCGGGCATCTGCACGTCGATGAGGGCGACGTCGGGCAGCCGTTCGCGGATCAGGGCCAGTCCCGACGCTCCGTCTGCCGCCTCGCCGACCACCTCGAAGCCGTCTTCGGCCTCCAGCAGTGCGCGGAAGCCGGCGCGGATGAGGGGCTGGTCGTCGACCAGGAGGATGCGGATCACGAGAGGTCCTCGGTGGGGAGGTCGGCGCGAACGGTGAACCCGCCATGCGGGCGAGGGTGGGCGTGCAGGCTGCCGCCGAGCGCGGTGACGCGCTCGCGCATGCCGGTCAGGCCGTTGCCGGGGGTGGGCGGATCGGACGGCGAGGCCAGGCCGTCGTCGTCGATCTGAACCGTCAGCTCCCGCGTGCCGTAGGCGAGGGTCACCGTGGCGGTGGCGGGGCCGGCGTGACGGGAGGCGTTGGTCAGCGCCTCCTGGATGATGCGGTACGCGGCGCGCTCCACGTGGGCGGGCAGCGCGCGGGCCGGGCCGGTGACCGTCACCGTGGTGGGCAGCCCCGCCGCGCCGACCCGGGCGACCAGGTCGTCCACGCGATCCAGGCCGCTGCCCGCCGAATCGTCGGCGTCGCGCAGCACCTCCAGGGTGGCACGCAGCTCCCGCATGGCATCGGCGCTGGCCTCCTGGATGGCCAGCAGCGCTTCGGGTACATCCTCGCCGCGTTTGCGCGCGAGGTGGACGGCCACACCGGCCTGCACCTTGATGACCGAGATGCTGTGGGTGAGCGAGTCGTGCAGCTCGCGGGCGATGCGCAGCCGCTCCTCCCCGGCACGGCGCAGCGCGGTCGCCTCCCGGGTGCGCTCGGCCTCGGCGGCCCGCTGTTCGGCCTGCTCCAGGTAGGCCTGCCGGTGCCGGCTCACGGTGCCGCTCACGCCGGCGGCCAGGAACCAGCCCATCAACAGGATCGTCCGTTCCACCAGCGCCTGGGCGGGCTGCGCCGCGCCGGCGGTCAGCGCGGCCGTCAGCGAGCCGGCGAGGAACACGAGGCCGGCGATCGCGGAGATCACTGCGGCGTGCCGGCGCCCGTGCCTGACGGCGGTGTAGACGGCGATCATGACGGGGAAAGCGGCCGCCTGAGCGGGGTCGGCGCCGCCCGTGTAGGCGAGCATGCACGTCGTGGTGACGAGCAGCACCAGGGTCGGCGCCCGGCGGCGTACGGCAAGCGCGAGACATCCGACAGCGATGGCCGCGTAACTTAATGGGCCGATGCCGGGCACCGTCGCGGCGCCGGCACTGAACACGACCGCCAGAACCAGCCCGAGGACGGCGTCGGGCACGGTCGCGTGCCCTTTCAGATCAAACCGCACCTCCGCACCATACGGGCGAAGCGGAAATCTCTTCATCCATGCGGTGTGGTATCTCCGGGATACTCCCCACGGCGTATATGGGCGCGGCAGATCACCCCCGGCGTGGTAGCGGCAGTCACTCCCGGTGTGGGACGCCCACGAGCGGCGGCTCGACGACGATTTCGAGCTATGAGAACCCCCGTCAGGACACCCCGCGCCCCCTGAGAGCGCTGACCGCTTTCGTGCGGATCGTCACGATCGCCTCCGTCGCCAACCCCCTACCCGTAAGGAAAACCATGTTCCTGCGTATCGCGCTCCTCGCGCAGACCGTCGCCGTGCTGGTCCAGGCCGTCACCGCGGGGCTGCTGCTGTCCACACCCGGCGGCCGGACGGCGCACAGCGCCACGGCCATCGGCGTGGTGGTCACCGTGCTGCTGCACCTGGTCGCCGCGCTGCTGACGCGGCAGCGGAGCACCATCCTGCCCGCCGTCGGCATGCTGGCGATGACCCTGGTCCAGGTAGCCCTGGGCATGGCCCACATGAAGGCCTTCCACGTCCCGCTCGGCGTACTGATGTTCGGGGTGAGCATGGTCCGGCTCAACCAGGTCTGGTCCGTCGGCCGTGCCAAGACGGCGTCGGCATGACGGTGACCAGACGGCAGGCGCTGCGGCTGCTCGGCGTGGGCGCGGCGCTGAGCGTCTCGGGCTGCTCGCTGCTGGGCCGCACCCCGCTGCCCCGGCTCCTGGCGAGCAGCGCGCCGCTGCCCACGCCGTACACGGTGCCGCTCCCACTGCCCACGGTGGCCAAGCCGCACAAGACGGACACGACCACCGATTACTACGAGCTCGTCCAGCGGACGGCGGAGGTGGAGATCCTGCCCGGCCTGCGCACCCCGATCTGGGGGTACGACGGGCAGTTCCCCGGCCCCACCATCCGGGCGCGCAGCGGCCGCCGGACCGTCGTCCGCGTCGCCAACAACCTGGGCGCGCCGACCGTGACCCACCTGCACGGCGGCCACACCCCGCCGGAATCCGACGGCTATCCGACCGACCTGGTCCAGCCGGGCGCCCACCGCGACTACGTCTTTCCGTTGGAGCAGCGGGCGGCCACGCTGTGGTATCACGATCACCGCATGGACTACACGGGGCCGCAGGTATGGCGCGGGCTGGCCGGGTTCTTCCTGATCGACGACGACGAGGAGAAGGCGCTGCCGCTCCCGTCGGGCGAGCGGGACGTGCCGCTGATGATCTGCGACCGCTCCTTCGCCCCTGACGGCACCATGCCGTACCCGGCCCGGCAGGACGGGCCCGGCGCCCGGGAGGCGTTCATGGGCGGCGTGTTCGGCGACGTCATCCTGGTCAACGGAGCGCCCTGGCCACAGCTCGGGGTGGACCGCGCCCGCTACCGGCTGCGGTTCCTCAACGGCTCCAACGCGCGCACGTACGAGCTGGCCCTGTCGCCCGGTGGCAAGCTGGTGCGGATCGCCGGGGACGGCGGGCTGCTGGCCGCGCCCCAGACCGTCGATCGGATACGGCTGGCACCGGGCGAGCGCGTGGAGGCGGTGGTCGACTTCGCCGCCTACCGGGTGGGCGACCACGTCGAGCTGCGCAACCTCGCGGATGAAGGGCCCCAGGCCCGCGTGATGCGCTTCACCGTCGAGCGCGACGCCCGGGACGACTCGGCCGTGCCGGCGACGCTGTCGCGCGTTGAGCGCCTCGACCCGGACCGGGCCGCGGTGACCCGGGACTTCGAGTTCAACAGCGGCAACATGCACGGTCACACCGGCTGGCTGATCAACGGCATGCCCTTCGACGTGCGTCGCGTCGACGCCCGGCCGAAGCTCGGTGACATCGAGATCTGGCGGCTGACCAGCGACGTCGCCCACCCCGTGCACCTGCACCTGGCGCCCTTCCAGGTGCTGTCGGTCGGCGGCGATCGCCCCAGCGGACCGCCCGAGTGGAAGGACACCGTCGAGTTGCGGGAGGCGCAGACCGTGGAGATCATCACCCGTTTCACCGGCTACCGGGGCCGGTACGTCCTGCACTGCCACAATCTCGAACACGAGGACATGGCCATGATGAGCACTTTCGAGGTCGTCTGATGCCTGACCTCCACGCCTTCCTGACCCGCCTGCCGCATGAACTGGCCTTCAGCTCGGAGGATCCGGCCGCGATCGTCGACCGCTACTACGCGCCTGAGATCGAGTACCGCAACGACGGGATCGCCCTCGACCGCCAACGGCTGATCGACCACACCGGTCCGGCGCGCAAGAACGCCCGCGAACTGGAAATCCAGGTGCACGAAACGCTGCTCGACGGCGATCGGGCCGCCGCCCGGTACACCATGACCGTTCTGACCAGGAAGGGCCAGGCCCTGCAGATCGAGGCCTACCTGTTCGCCCAGTTCGCCGCGGACGGGCGGGTCCTCCGGGTCGACTCGATCACCCGGACGGCGAGCGCGTGAATGTCACCCTCATCGGCTCCACGGGACGCACCGGCCGCCATGTCCTGGCTGAGGCGCTGCGCCGCGGCCACCGCGTCACCGCGTGCACCAGGAACGCCGCCGCGCTGCCCGAGAACGTGGAACCGCACACCGTCGTCGAGGGCGACGGCCGCGACCCCGACAAGATGCGCGCCGCCGTCGCGGACGCCGACGTGGTGATCTCCATCATCAACGGCGGTGACAGCCACGACCCGCACCGGGCGGCCCAGGCGACCCGCACCGTCATTCAGGCCATGGCCGAGACCGGGGCACGGCGCCTGGTCGTCACCACGCCGTACCCGATCGTCGCCCGGCGGCCGTACCTGCTGATGGGGCTGCTGCGCCGCCTGCTGGCCACCCAGTACGCCGACGCCCGCGACCTGGAACAGGCCGTCGCCGCGAGCGGCCTGGACTGGACCGTCTCCCGGCTGACCAGGCTCACCGACCGGCCCGCCACCGGCTCCGTGCTGGTCAACCGCGGCCTGCTGGCCAAACCGCGTGCGCTGACCCGGGCGGACGTGGCCACCGCGCTCCTGGACATCGCCCAGGACGACGGCCTGTACCGCGTGGCCGTCAACGTCTGCGGCGGGAACGCCCGGCCACACAGCGGTTCCTGACGCACACGGTCCGAGGGGTCAGGGCCGGGCCCCGCTTCCTTCCAGGCCGCCGCCAGCCGCTCCGCCATCGCGGCCTGGTCCCACAGCTCGGCCGGATCGTCGGGCATGGCGACCGGTGCAGCCGCTCGGGCGTGGCCCAGCCTTCGGGCACGGCGTGGATGTCGAGAAGACCTGCGGGACGGTAGCTGAATCGGGCGGCTTCGCCCGGCACCCGCAGCCGACGCTCCGCGATGCGGCCGTCGGGCCCGATCGCGATGGCCTTCTCGCGGTCGTGGACGGTCAGGACGGGCCAGCTCGCCCGGCATCAGAAGTTCTCGCCCGAGAGCTCGGCGGCGGCCTCGTCGAGGGCGGCCCAGCCCAGCTCGTCGAGGATGCCCGCCCGCAGCGTGCGGGTCAGCGGCGGCACCAGGTCGAGCTCTGTGACCCGGGCGAGCAGGTCGGGCATCTCTTTCAGCATGTCCGCACGGATGTTCGCGTCCATCCAACGGAGCGCGCGGGCCGCGTCCGCCAGTGCCGATATGCCGAGATGCCCGGCGATGCCCGCAACCCCTTCCACAGACGCGACCCCGGTGTTGCTAGTGCTAGTAATTTCAGTCATGATTGAAATAACTAGCAACCTCACACGAGGGCGAGCCATGGAACATGTGACCTTCAGCAGCCTCGGCACCCGCTGCGCGGGTGATCTGTACCTGCGCCAGACCCGGCTCGCGGACGTCACCCCGACACCCACCTGCGATTCGGTAGCCGCCATGACACAGTGATCCGGCACACGATCAACAACGGAGGATACGACGATGGGCAGCGAGGAACAGCGGGACCGCCTGCTTCGATGGGTGGAGCGGGTGGCCGCCTTCTGCGTCGAGGAGTGGGGGCTGCCGCCCATCACCGGACGCATCCTCGGGTGGCTCATGATCTGCGACCCGGCCGAGCAGTCCGCCGGCCAGATCGCGGAGGTGATCCAGGCCAGCCGCGCCTCGCTCACCTCGAACATGCGCTTCCTCACCGCCATCGACCTGGTCAAAAAGGTGAGAAGGCCCGGTGATCGCACCTCCTACTACCGCATCGAAGACGACGCCTGGCAGAAGGTCATCCAGCGCAAGCTCGAAAGCCTGAGCGCGTTCGGCGAGATCGCCGACGAAGGGCTCGACATCGCGGGCGGCCAGGGCCACCGCGCCGAGCGCATCAAGGCCGCCCACGACTCCCTGACGTGGCTGCAGAACCTCGCAGCCCGCCATCCGCTACGCCGTTAAGGAACCTCCATGCACCGCCGGCAACCCAAACTCGGGCTGATCCAGGAAACGCTGCTGCTCACTCTCCACGCCAGAGCCCTGGACGCCAGGCTGCCCGCCCCGATCCTCGGCGACACGCTCTCCGCCGACCTGGCCGACACCATCGACTACGACTTCGGCAAGCTGAAGGTCAAGCCCAACCTCGTCGCCACCACCGCACTGCGCGCCAAGAAGCTCGACGACGTCGTCCGCGCCTACATCGCCGCCCACCCCGGATGCGTGGTGCTCGACCTGGGCTGCGGCCTGGACACCCGGATGTTCCGTTGTGATCCTCCGCCGAGCGTCGACTGGTACGACATCGACTTCCCCGATGTGGTTAACCTGCGATCCGAAAGCCTGCCCGGCCGGTCCCACCTGGTCGCGGCCGACCTCACCACATCCGACTGGCTTGCCGCCGTCCCCGGCGACCGGCCCACGATGATCGTCGCCGAGGGGCTGTTCCCCTTCATGCCCGGCGACTCCTTCCAGACGATGACCCGCGAGCTGACCGGCCATTTCCCCACGGGCGAACTCGCGCTCAACGGCTATACCCGCTTCGCCGCCTGGGCCATGAAGTACCACCCGAGCATCAAGGCGCTCGGCATCAAAGCCGCCCAGGGCTTCGACGACCCGCACGAACCGGAATCCTGGGGCGCGGGCCTCGAACTGGTCGAGGAGCAGATCCTCACCCGCGCACCGGAAGTAGCCCGGTTCCCACAACCGCTTCGGGCGCTGACCCGTCTCACCGCCCGCAGTACAGCCTTGTCCCGGCAAGGCGCGCGCATTCTCCGCTACCGGTTCTGACCGCGCGCCGGCCGCGCCGGCGACGGTGGACGCGTCAGATCCGATGGTCGCTCACAGCCTGCCGAGGGCCTTGGCCAGCGCGGTCGCGGTGGAGGCGATCACCGTGTCATCGTTCGGAGTGTTGCTGACGTTGCGGTTGGTGAACACCGACAGGATGATCGGCGCGTTCGAACCGGGCGTCCAGACGATCGCCAGGTCGTTGGCGGTGCCGTAGTTGCTCGCGCCGCCGGTTCCGGTCTTGTCACCGATCGTCCAGTCCTTGGGGAGCCCCGCCCGGATCCGGTTGTCGCCGGTGAGGTTGGCCCTCAGCCACCCGACCAACCGCTCTCGGTCGCGGGGGTGGAGGGTCTTGCCGGTGGCGAGCTTGGTGAAGGTCTGTGCGGCCGCCGCGGGGGTGCTGGTGTCGCGCTCTTCACCGGGCTTCCACTGGGTCAGCGTGGGCTCCGGTCGGTCCAGGCGGCTCGTCCGGTCACCGGTGGCACGGAAGAACTCGGTCAGCCCGCCCGGCCCGCCGATCTGCTTCAGCAGAGTGTTGCCCGCGAAGCCGTCGGATTTGGTGATCCCGGCGCGGCACAGCTGCGCAGGTGTCATGCCGGTGTCGGTGTATTCGGTGGTCTCGGGGGAGTTCCCGGTCAGCTCGGCCATGTCGGCAGGCTTCCAGCGAACCACCTTGTCCATCAGCCCGGGGGCGCTGGTGCGTGCTTTGTGCAGCACTGCCGCGCACGCGAACACCTTGAACATGGAGTTGAACGGGAAGCGCTCGTCGGCCCGGTAGCCGACCGTCTTGCCGGTCCCCAGGTCGATGCCCACCGCGCCGATACGCCCGTTGTAGGACTGCTCGAGTTCCTGCAGCGTCTTGTCCAGGTCCCTGGAGGGGGCGCTGCTCCCTGTCCGCGCGGGGGCGCCGGTGGCGGCACCCGCCGTAGAGGCGGTGCCGCCCAGCAGCGCGGAAGCGGTCAGTGTCGCGACGCCCAGCCGCAGCAGTAGATGTTGTGCCATGCCGACAAGAAGATCAGAAACGGTGCAAGCATGTCCAATATTGATATTGCTCAAACTTATATATCGATATCGATATCCATGCTGGTCAATGACCTCCACCGGGTGGCGTGTCGGCCGCCAGGAGCGGGTGTTCGTCCGTCCGGCCGACGTCAGGAGCTCGTGAGGATGACGAGTCGCTGGGTCGCTCGGGTCATCGCGACATAGCGGTCGACCGCTCCTTCGATGCCCTCGCCGAACTTCTCCGGGTCGATGAGGACGACCAGGTCGAACTCGAGCCCCTTCGACAGCTCCGGGGTCAGCGACCGGACACGGGACGTCTCCCGGAACGTGGGGTCGCCGATGACACAGGCGATCCCATCGGCATGTTCGGCGATCCAGGCGTCGAGGATCGAGCTCAGCTCCGAGGCGGACCCGTGGACGACGGGGACGCCACTGCTGCGGATGGACGTCGGCACGTTGGCGTCCGGGAGCGCGGCCCGGATGACCGGCTCGGCCTCCGCCATGACCTCTTCCGGCGTCCGATAGTTGACGCTCAGGGAGGCCAGGCCGATCCGGTCCAGCCCGACCCGCTCGAGCCGCTCCTGCCACGACTCGGTGAACCCGTGCCTGGCCTGGGCACGGTCCCCGACGATGGTGAAACTCCGGGACGGGCAGCGGAGCAGCAGCATCTGCCACTCCGCGTCGGTGAGCTCCTGAGCCTCGTCCACGACGATGTGCGCGAACGGACCGGCGAGCAGGTCCGGGGTGAGGGTGGGCAGCTCGGACTCGTCGACCAGATTTCGCTGGAGGTCCTCTCGGCGCAGCTGCGTCACGAGGCCTTCGCCGTCGTCATCGGCCTCGATCAGGTGGTCGACGACCTGGGCCATGCGCTCGCGTTGGGCGGCGAGAGCGGCTTCCTGCCGGCGCTTGCGTCGTGACGCCTCCGGGTCGCCGAGCCGCTGCCGTGCCGCGTCCAGCAGCGGCAGGTCGGACACCGTCCAGGCCTGGGCGTCCTCGCGCTGTAGCTTCCGAACGTCGTCGGGGCCGAGCCAGGGAGCGCACAGCCGCAGGTAGGCGGGCACCGACCACAGGTCACCGACGAGGTCGGCCGCTTCGATCAGCGGCCACGCGCGGTTGAAGGTCGTGAGCAGCTCCCGGTTCCGCAACAGCGACCTGCGGAGCAGGTCGGCCGGTGCTTCGTCGTCATCGTGCTTGTCCGTCAGGATCGTGAGCAGTTCCTCCCAGATCTGGTCGCGCGCCTCGTTGTGCGGAGTGCCGGGTTCTGGCGCTTGGAACGCCTCGGCCCAGTCGTCGGCGCTCAGCCGGATGTCGGACCAGGGGGTCGTGACCGTCATCCCCGTGGTGGGCGGGTTCTCGTAGAACCTGACGGCCGGCTCGATCGCCTTCACCAGGTCCGCGGACGATTTCAGGCGGGCCACGTCCGGGTCGGCCTCGATCGCGGCCGCGGCTCCCTCGGGGACGAGATCCCGCAGGGTGCAGGTCTGCACGCCCTCCTCCCCGAGGCTGGGGAGGACGTCGGCGACGTAGGCCAGGTAGGGCTGGTGCGGACCGACGAACAGCACGCCGCCCCGTCGGTGACCGAGGCGGGGGTCTGAGTAGAGGAGGTAGGCGGAGCGGTGCAGAGCGACGACGGTCTTCCCCGTGCCAGGACCGCCGTCGACGACGAGCGCGCCGCGGGATCCCGCGCGGATGATGGCGTCCTGGTCAGCCTGGATGGTGCCGAGCACGTCGCGCATCCGCGCGGACCGGTGGCTGCCCAGGCTGGCGATGAAGGCGGACTGGTCGTCGAGCGCGGCGTGCCCTTCGAACCCGTCCGAGGTGAACACCTCGTCCCAGTAGTCGCCGATCCGGCCGCGGGTCCAGCGATACCTGCGGCGGCTCGCCAGCCCCATCGGGTTGGCGTGGGTGGCTCCGAAGAACGGCTCGGCCGCGGGGGAGCGCCAGTCGAGCAGCAGCCGACGACCCGTGCTGTCCGTGAGGCCGAGCCGTCCGACGTACACGGGCTCGGGGGCATCGGCGCCGACCATGCGCCCGAGGCACAGGTCCAGACCGAAGCGACGCAGTGTGCGCAGACGAGCGGTCAGCCGGTGGATCTCCATGTCCCGGTCCATCGCCTGCCGGCCTTTGCCGCCGGGCGCCTTGCGCGCGGCATCGAGGCGGTCGGACAGGTCGGTGGTCGACTGCTCGAGGCTCTCCGCGATGGCCGCGAAGTGCCGCTCATCGTCGGCGATCAGCGTCGGGTCGGCCTTGCGGTTGAGGCGGTCGGGAAGGTCGAACGCGCTGGTGGTCACGCGGTTCACGTCATTAGCTCCGATCAAAGGTCGCTGGCGACCATCACGCGTTCCAAGGCGTCCGAACCGGTGTGCCGAACCGGGTGGTCACGACGAGCAACGCTCCTCCTGACTGGACCCGGTGGTCGATGCCGGTTCAGGTCGCCAGGGTTCGCAGATTCTCGTTCTGGGTCCTGGCTCGGCTGTCCCGGGTGGTTCACGCGGACACCGGCGGCCGTTCACCGGTGACCGCGTCGAGCAGCAGCTTCGCGGCCACCGCCGCCCCGTCGGCGCGGAGCGTGCCGGCCACGGCGGCCGCGCGTGCCCGGGTCTCGGGGGCCAGGGCCGCTTTGAGCGCGGCCGACAGGGACTCGACGGTCGGAGCCGGACCCTCGTGGGCCGCGCCGACGCCCAGCTCGGCCACCCGGCCGGCCCAGTACGGCTGGTCCGCCGTCTGGGGGATCACCACCTGAGGCGCACCGGCCCGCGCGGCGGTCGTCGTCGTGCCCGCGCCGCCGTGGTGCACGACTGCGGCCACCCGGCCGAACAGTGCCTGATGGTTGACCTCGCCGACGACGAAGCAGTCGTCCCGGTCGTCGATCAGGGCAAGCTCCGCCCAGCCGCGCCCGACGAGCACGCGGCGCCCCTGCGCGCGGATCGCCTCGACGGCCACCTCGGCGACGTCCGCCGACGCGCGCATCGGCATGCTGCCGAAGCCCACGTACACCGGTGGCGTGCCGGCGTCCAGGAACGCCACCAACTCGGCCGGGAGCGGGCGCTCGTCCGGCAGGATCCACGCGCCGGTCTGGACGACGTCGAGGTCCGGCGTCTCCTGCCACGGGTCCAGGATCGGGTCCGTCGCCAGCCACGGCCGGCCGCCGATGACGTAGTCGCGGACGCTCTCCACCGGGGGCAGGCCGTTCGATGCCCGGTTCGTGTTGAGCGCCGCACCGAACAGCGCGTTGATGCTCTGGGCGTCCAGGTCCCACAGCGCCCGGTTGTCGGTTACCTCCGGCGGGAACGACCGGCCCGGATACGCCAGCGGCGGGCGGTCCGGCGACGGCAGGGTGAGCTGCTGGAAGGTCACGGACACAGAGCGGATGCCCAGTTTCTCGGCCACCGACAGCGCGCCGGCCGCGGCGGGCATCATCCCGGTCGCCACCAGCGCGTCACATCCCTCGGCCGCCGCGGTGACCGCGTCGAACTGGCCGGCGATCAACTCGGCCGCGCGCCGGGGCAGGTCCGCCGGCGACGACGACGGCGACGGTGGCGCGGTCGTCAGTGCGCGCGCCGACCGGCCGACCGGCACCATCGGTACGCCGACACCGGCCAGCCGTTGCGCGAAGTCCTCGTCCGGCGGCGCGCACACCCGCACCTCCGCACCGAGCTCCCGCAAGCGCACGGCGAGCCCCACCAGAGGTTCGACGTCCCCGCGCGACCCATACGTCGACAACAACACACGCATTCCGCGTCCCCGTTTCCGCAGCTTCCGGCCTCGGCCGGCGACCAGGTTCTGGCCTCGGCCGACGATTCTGCGGTACGACCGGGGTCTTGCCGCAAGCCCCCCGGTGCGCTATACGTTGAGAGTGGAAAGGCGCGGTTGTTCCCCTTTCCCTTCATCGCCCACCCCGGGCGGACATCCTCCTCACGACGCGACGGCACCCCGCGTACGCCGGTGCCGTCGGTGGGAGAGGGTTCCCCGCCAAGAACGCCGGCGGTCGTGCTCGCGGCGAACGTGTGCGAGGCCGAGCGAGGCCCGGACCCGCCCACGTCTTCTTCCGGCCCGTCGCCCGACGCCCACGGCCTGTCGCGGCAGCTCGCCGTCGAGGTTCGTGACCTGCTTCCACACCTCCGACTCCACCGATCGGTGGAGTCGCTCCACCACGTGAGTGAGCGACCGATTCCACCGCCCGCTCGGGAGATCGGGCGATCCGCATGGGGTGCCTCCGTTGCGACGCTGATACTCATCGGCGAACAAAGAAGACGGAGGCAAACCGAACATGCGCAATGTGGTCTGGCTGATCAGCGGGTACGCCGCGGTCAGCCTGCTGACACTGGTGGCGATGATCGTGTTTCGGCACGACGTGACGATGGTCACCGAAGCGGTCTGGGTCCGCGGCACCATCGTCGCCGCCGGCTCGCTGCTCACGCTGTTCTTCGCGGTCCGGGCGGCTCGCGGCGACCGCCGGATGGTGCTGCGGCTGCGCATCGTCACCGCGATCATGCTGGTCGCGATCGTGGTGATCATCGCGCTGCCTGGTATGTTCCCGTTCTGGTTCAAGCTCGAGCAGGGTGTCTGCGGACTGCTCCTGCTGCCCGTGGTCGTGCAGATCAACCGGCGCCCGGCGGTCCGGCCGTGAGTGCGGTGATCGAGAAGGAGAACCTCCACAAGAGCTACGGGGGCACGGTGGCCGTGGACGACGTCTCGTTCGCCGTGGCAGGGGGAGACCTCCGGCATCCTCGGGCACACCGGCGCCGGGAAGACCACGACCGTGGCGGCCGCTAGATTGTTCCGCCGGGAGTAGGTGCGCGATGCAGAATTGGCGGATGGCCGGGTCGGCGGGCTGGAACCAGCGGTTCCAGCCCGCGGTCACCGTGGCCCCGTACGTGCTGCTGGCCGTCATGGCCGCCCTGACCATCGCCTTCAAGCACAACCGGCCGGGCTCCCTCGCCGTCGACCTCGCGCTCTGCGCGGCGGCCGCGCTGTGGAGCCTGGTGCTTTTCACACTGCGCCCGCAGTGGCGCGTCCGGATCGGCGTGATGGGCGTCTTCCTGGCCGGCCTGATCCTGTTCGGGCTGGTCATGGTCCTGCGCGACCCGTGGTTCGGCTTCTACACGCCGGCGCTGTACGTCTACGCGTTCTGGATCATCGGCTGGCCGCGCGAGCTGTACTTCATCGCCGGCGCTGCGGTGGTGGCCGGCACGGCACAGTCGGCCGGCCTGGACACCGGCTCCTGGGTCGGCCGCGTCGAGTACCTGGGGGTCCTGGTCGTCAACATCGCGCCGATGTGCCTGCTGGCCTGGATGGGCGAGATCGGCGCGCGGTACTACAACTCCCGGGAGGCGGCGCTGCGCGAGGCCCGCGAGGCCAACGCGCGGCTGGCCGCGGCGCTGGCCGAAAACACGACGCTGCAGGAGCGGTTGATCGAGCAGGCCCGCGCGGCCGGCGTCCTGGACGAGCGGGCCCGGATGGCTCGGGAGATCCACGACACGCTGGCCCAGGGCCTGACCGGCATCGTCACCCAGTTGCAGGCGGCCGAGCACGCGGCCGACGACCCGGCCGCGTGGCGCCGGCACCACGCGGCGGCGACCGCGCTGGCGCGAGAGAGCCTGACCGAGGCGCGGCGCTCGGTGAACGAGTTGCGCCCGGAGCCACTGGAGACCGGCCGCCTGGCCGACGCCATCACCGAGGTGGCGGCCAAGTGGTCGGCCCGCCACAGCATCCCGGCCCAGGTCACCGTCACCGGCGAAACCCGCACGATGCGCCCGGACGCCGAGGTCGCCCTGTTGCGGACCGCCCAAGAGGCCTTGGCCAACGTCGCCAAGCATGCCGGCACCGTCACCCGCGTCGGTCTCACGCTTTCCTACATGGACCAGCAGGTGGCCCTCGACGTCCGCGATGACGGCCGCGGCTTCGACCCGACCGCCCGGGGCGAGGGCGACGGAGGCTTCGGGTTGGTGGCGATGCGGCAGCGGATCGCGGCGTTGTCGGGGACCTTGCAGATCGAATCGGAGGTGGGGGGTGGGACCGGGATCTCGGCCTGCCTGCCCGCCGAGGCGCCGGAGGTGCGTTCGTGAGTGACCCGATCAAGCTGCTCATCGCCGACGACCACCCGGTGGTACGGGACGGGCTGAGCAGCATGTTCGCCCGCGACCCCGAGTTCACCGTGGTCGGCGAGGCGGCGGACGGGGCCGAGGCGGTCCGGCTGGCCGAGGCGCTCGAGCCGGACGTGATCCTGATGGACCTGCGGATGGCCGGCATGGACGGCGTCACCGCGATCGGCGAGCTGACCCGGCGCGGCGTACCGGCCCGGGTGCTGGTGCTGACCACCTACGACACGGACAGCCACGTGCTGCCCGCGATCGAGGCCGGCGCCACCGGCTACCTGCTCAAGGACGCGCCGCGGGACGAGCTGCTGCGCGCCGTACGCTCGGCCGCCCGCGGCGAGGTCGCGCTCTCGCCGTCGGTCGCCGCCCGCCTGATGAGCCGGCTGCGCGCCCCGGCGCCCTCGACCGGCCCGTTGAGTCAGCGCGAGCTGGAGGTGCTGCGCCTGGTCGCGGCCGGCCACACCAACCGGGAGGCCGCCGCCCGGCTGTTCATCACCGAGGCCACGGTCAAGACACACCTGCTCAACATCTACGCGAAGCTCGGCGTCAACTACCGTGCGGCCGCGGTTGCGGAGGGGTACAACCGCGGCCTGCTCGGTGCTCCCGAGCGTCCGTGAATCATCCGGGCGGATCTGATCGATTCGATCATCGTTTGATCGGGTGCGCTGTCAGCCCTGTCGGGGGGCGGAAGCCGCGGCGAAGGCGGCACGGTCGGGCTCGGGCAGCCACTGGCGTCGCGGGTCGAACGGCGGGACATTGTTCACGACGAAGCTGATGAACGGGGCCAGCGCCGGGTGCCGGTTCTGCCGGTGGTAGACCAGCGAGGACGGGTACGCCGGCGCGGGGTCGACGATCGGGATCTGAACAGTCCGCGGATGCCAGGGCACCCGCATCCGTTCACCCACGAACCCGATGTGTTCGCCGGAGCCGATCCCCTCGACGTAGTACTCCCAGCCGAAATCCGGCCCTGAGGTGTCGAGCCGGATGTCGAACTCGGCCCCCAGGGAGCAGTAGAACTCGGCCCACTCACTGCCGGGGACGTTGCCGGGCATCCACACGGTCGATCCGGACAGTTGCGCCATCTCCACCGCCCGCCGGTCGGCGAGGGGGTGGTCGCGGCCGACCAGCAGATGCAGCGGCTCAAGGCACGCCGGCACGTGGCGGAGGTCGTCCTCCAGGGGCCCGGTGACGCGGGCGACGGCGGCGTCGACGGATCCGTGAACGAGCGCGCGGCGCGCGGATCTGAGCCCGTTGGACGTGATGACCTCGATGTCCGCGTCCTTGACGGTCTGATGGAACGCCCGGATCAGATCGACGGAGGACAGCCGGGTGTCCAGTACGTCCACCCGGAGCGCGCGGCGCCGGCTCCGCAGTGCGTCAAGTGCCTGGTCGGCGATGCCGACGAGGGCGCGCGCGTGCGCGAGGAAAGCCCTGCCGTCCTCGGTGAGATCGGCTCCGTTGCGTGAGCGGACGAGCAACCTCACGCCGAGGTCGGCCTCAAGCTTCGCGATCCGCTTGGAAACGGCCTGCTGGCTGATGCCCAGCCGGGCCGCGACCTCGCCGAAGTATCGGTCCTCGGTGACGGCGACGAACGCGCGGACGGTGCCGAGATCGAGATCCGTCCCCGCCTCATCTACAACCAACGGTTGGGGCTTATCGGCGTGTCGATTGTTGGACAACCGCTCCTGCTCTCGGGTCGAATGCTCGGATTGAACGCTCGGGTCGCGGGCGAGCCTACAACCAGGAGGCGTGGATTTCGGTGGGATCCTTCGTGCATCTCCACGTGCACACCGAGTACAGCATGCTTGACGGCGCCGCCAAGGTCGGCCTGCTGATGGACGAGGTGTCCCGGCAGGGGATGCCCGCCGTGGCGATGAGCGACCACGGCAACGTGCACGGGGCGTACGAGTTCTATCAGGCGGCGCGCACGGCGGGGATCAAACCGATCATCGGCATCGAGAGCTATGTCGCTCCGGCCTCGCGCCACCATCGGCAGCCGGTGTACTACAGCGACAACCTCGCGTTGCGCCGGTCGAACGACGAGACAGGCGAAGGCGGGGACGTCTCCGGGCGAGGCCTCTACACGCATATGACGATGTGGGCCGCCGACGCCGAGGGCCTGCGCAACCTGTTCCGTCTCCAGTCCCGGGCCTGGCTGGAAGGCCATGTCCAGAAATATCCGCGTATGGACGACGAACTGCTCGCCGAGCACGGCCGGGGCATCATCGCCACGACCGGCTGCCCGTCGGGGGAGGTGCAGACCAGGCTGCGGCTCGGCCAGTACGGCAAGGCGGTCGAGGCCGCCGCGCGCTACCGCGACATCTTCGGGAAGGACAACTACTTCCTGGAGCTGATGGATCACGGCCTCGCCATCGAGCGCCGGGTGCGCGACGAGTTGCTCAGGCTCGGCAAGGAGCTCGGCCTGCCGCCCCTGGCCACCAACGACTCGCACTACGTCACCGAGAGCCAGGCCCAGGCGCACGACGCGCTGCTGTGCGTCGGCACCGGCAAGCGGATCGCCGACGCCGACCGCTTCCGGTTCGGCGGCAGCGGCTACTACATCAAGCCCGCCGAGGAGATGCGCGCGCTGTGGGACGGCGAGGTGCCGGGCGCCTGCGACAACACGCTGCTGATCGCCGAGCGGATCGGCGACTACGGCGAGGTCTTCGCCCATCGGGATTTGACGCCCCGCTTCCCCGTCCCCGAAGGGGAGAGCGAGTCGAGCTGGCTGCGCGAGCAGACCCTCGAGGGGGCGCGCCGCCGCTACGGCGGCGGGCTGTCCCAGGAGGTGCTCGACCGCATCGACTACGAACTGTCGGTCATCGACGCCATGGGTTTTCCCGGCTACTTCCTGGTGGTCGCCGACATCTGCCGGCACGCCCGCGAGCAGGGCATCGGCCTGGGCCCGGGGCGCGGCTCGGCCACCGGCTCGATCGTCGCCTACTGCACGGGGATCACCCAGCTCGACCCGATCGAGCACAAGCTGATCTTCGAACGCTTCCTCAACCCCGAACGCGTCACCATGCCGGACGTCGACCTCGACTTCGACGACCGGCGGCGCGACGAGATGATCGACTACGTCACCCGTAAATACGGCGCGGACCGCGTCTGCCAGATCGTCACCTTCAGCACCATCAAGGCCAAGGCCGCGATCAAGGACTCCTGCCGCGTCCTGGGCCTGCCGTATGCCGTGGGGGACCGCATCACCAAAGCCTTCCCCGCCGCGGTCGGCGGCAAGGAGATCCCGCTCGCCGCCATCCACAACGAAGGCCACCCCCGCCACGGCGAGGCGGCCGAGCTGCGCCAGATGTACGAGCAGGACCCGGACAGCCGGCGGGTCGTCGACACCGCGGCCGGCCTCGAGGGCCTCACCCGGGGCACCGGTATCCACGCCGCCGGCGTGATCCTCTCCAGTGAGCCCCTGATCGACGTGATCCCGCTGGCCAGGCCCAAAGCCGACGGCCCGATCATCACCGGCTTCCCCTTCACCCAGGCCGAGGACATGGGCCTGCTGAAGATGGACTTCCTCGGTCTGCGCAACCTCACCGTCATCGGCGACGCGATCGCCAACGTCCGCGCCAACAAGGGCGTCGACATCGACATCCTCGACGTTCCGCTCGACGACGCCACGACGTACGAACTGCTGGCGCGCGGCGACACGCTCGGGGTCTTCCAGCTGGACGGCGGCGGCATGCGGGTCCTGCTGAAACTCATGCAACCCACCACGTTCACCGACATCGCCGCGGTGAACGCGCTGTACCGGCCCGGACCGATGGAGATGAACGCCCACACCAACTACGCCCTGCGCAAGACCGGCAAGCAGCCGGTCGAACCGATCCACCCCGAACTCGCGGAGGCGCTCGAACCCATCCTGGGCGACACCTACCACCTGGTCGTCTTCCAGGAGCAGGTCATGGCCATCGCCCAGCAGCTCGCCGGGTACTCCCTCGGCGCCGCCGACATGCTGCGTCGCGCCATGGGCAAGAAGAAGAAGGAGGTCCTGGACGCCGAGTGGGGCCGTTTCTCCGCCGGGATGCGCGAACACGGTTACTCCGACGAGGCGATCAAGGCGGTCTGGGACGTACTGGTGCCCTTCAGCGGCTACGGCTTCAACAAGTCGCACACCGCCGGGTACGGCCTGGTCTCCTACTGGACCGCGTACCTGAAGGCCAACCATCCCCAGGAGTACCTGGCCGCGCTGCTCACGTCGGTCGGCGACGACAAGGACAAGATGGCCGTCTACCTGTCCGACTGCCGGCGCCTGGGTATCCGGGTGCTGCCCCCGGACGTCAACGCCAGTCAGCTGGACTTCGCCGCCGTCGGCTCCGACATCCGGTTCGGCCTGGGCGCGGTGCGCAACATCGGAGCCGGAGTCGTGGACGCCGTCGTCGCCACCCGCGAGGCCGAGGGCCCGTACGCGGACTTCAACGACTTCCTCGCCAAGGTCCCCGCCGCCGTCTGCAACAAACGCGTCATCGAGTCACTGTCCAAAGCCGGCGCGTTCGACAGCCTGGGGCATCACCGCAAGGCCCTGGTCGCGGTGCACGAGCAGGCCGTCGACGCGGTCGTCGACGTCAAACGGAACGAGGCCCACGGCCAGGACTCGCTGTTCGGCGGGCCGAGCCAGCGAGGCGCCTTCTCGATCGCGATCCCGCAGGGCGAGTGGGACAAGGCCACCCTCCTCGCCTTCGAGCGCGAGATGCTCGGCCTGTACGTCTCCAGCCACCCGCTCGACGGCGCCGAGCACGTCCTGGACGCCAACCGCGACACCACGATCGCCGACCTGCTGGCCTCCGGTCGGCAGGACGGAGTGACCAGGATCAGCGGCATCGTCTCCGGTCTGCAACGCAAGGTCACCAAGCAGGGCAACCCGTGGGCGATCGTCACCCTTGAGGACCACGACGCCGCCGTCGAGTGCCTGATCTTCCCCAAGACCTACATCCTCTACGGCGACACGCTGGCCCAGGACCGGGTGATCTCCCTACGGGGCCGGATCAACGTACGCGACGAGACGATGAGCGTCTACGGCGAGGAGATCACCGTCCTCGACGCCTCCCGGGCCGACACTGAGCCCGCCGTGGTGATCTCGATCCAGGAGACCCGGCTGAACCTGCGGCTCGTCCGGGAGTTCCGGCACATCCTCACCACCCACCCCGGCCGGGCGCCCGTACACGTGCGGCTGCTGCGCCACGGCGCCGCGAGCGTGCTGGTGAACCTCCAGCCCTTCCGGGTCGCTCCGGAACCGGCGTTCTACGGCGACGTCAAGGCGCTGCTCGGCGCGGACGCGATCGGTGGCGCATGACCCGCGACTGGGCCTGCCCGCGCTGCCGTACCGACAGCGTCCTCGCCGTCCTCCGCCTGCCCCGCACCTGGACGAACGCGTCGGGGAACCAGGTCCGGGGCGTCAGCGACGTCCTCCTGTGCGCCCGCTGCGACGCGGCCGATCCCCTCGCCGGCCCGATCGTCGCGCACTTCGCCGTCCACGGAACCGTGCGGCCGGAGAACATCGCCCAGCTCGCGCCAGGCCTGCTCCGCTGGATCGACCGGGCAAGGCCGCCCAAACCGGACGAGGACGCGCTGGATGCCGAGGCAGAGGCCTGGTACCGCGGCGAGCTGTGACCCCCGGCTTCGCGGCCAAGTCGTCCAGCTCCAGCTGCGGGACGTGCGAGATGAAGGGCCGGATTCCTCCCTCGCCATGCCCGCTCATCCGGCAACACGCCTGCCGCCCCTGCCGTGCGGTAGACAGTGTCTACCGACAGTGGTAGACACTGTCTATGCAATCGGAGGGCTCTCTTCAGAAGCGGCTTGTCGATGTCGGCGTGGAAATCGTGCTGACCGAGGGTGTTTCGTCGGTGGGATTGCGAGAGATCGCTCGCCGGGCGGGAGTGTCCCACGGGGCTCCGCGCCGGTACTTTCCCACCCATCAGGCGCTGCTTTCGGCGATCGCCCGCCGCGGGTTCGCCGACCTTGCGGAGCGGTTCGCGGAGGCGGCCGGCGACGCGCCGTCACCGGTGGCACAGCTGCGGGCGCTGGCCGGTGCGTACGTGCGATACGCGCAGGAACGTCCCGGCATGTTCGAGCTGATGTTCCGGCACGACCTCCTGCGCGGACAGGCGCTCGCGGCCGGTCAGCCGCAGCTGCGGGAGGCGAGCATGCCTCTGTTCGGCCGGATCGTGGATCTCATCTCCCGGTCCCGGAAGCGGGAGAGCGGGCGCGGGAACGTGCCGGCGGAGGTGACCGCGGTCGCGCTGTGGACGAATGTGCACGGCCTCGCCCAGCTGTGGGGGTGGGGCAGTGTCGGACTCGCGCTGGGCGACGACTCGGCGCAGGCCGACGACCGGCTCGACGAGCTCGTCACCGCGATCGTCGACGCCCATCTGGGCGGAGCGGACACGTGAGCAGCACCGTACGGCGGCGTCTGGCCCTGGTGGTCAGCGCCGGGGGCGCGATGTTGGTCGCCCTCGACGGCACCGTCCTGATCCTGACCCAGCCCAGCGCGCAACGCGACCTCGGCGCGAGCGTGGCGCAGATGCAGTGGACCAGCACCGGCTACCTGCTCGCCGTGGCCGCGCTGCTGGTCATCGCCGGGCGCCTCGGCGACCGGTACGGCCATCGGCGGCTGCTGCTGTGCGGCCTGCTCGGCTTCGCGGGGACCTCGGCCTGGATCGCGCTCGCGCCGAACATCGGGTGGATGATCGGCCTGCGCGTCGCGCAGGGCGTGTTCGGTGCCCTCCTTCAACCGGCGACGCTGGCGATACTGCGCCTGACCTATCCGCCGGAGCGGCTCGGCGGCGCCGTCGCCATCCGTACCAGCGCCATCGGCGTGGCCAGCGCGGCCGGACCGGTCCTCGGCGGCGTCCTGGTGGCACACCTGGGCTGGCGCAGCGTGTTCGTGATCAACGTTCCCTTCGCGCTGGCGATCGCCGCGGCCGCTCTCGCCGTTCGAGCAGCAGCACCGGAGCACCGTGAATCGACGCGCGAGCACACGCAGCGGCTCGATGTCGTGGGCGCGGCGCTGGTCGCGGGCGTTCTCGCCATCGGGGTGTACACCCTCGTCGGAGTACCGGCGCACGGCTGGACCGGCGGACCGACGCTGGCGGGCCTGGCCTGCACCGTGGCCGGTGCGGCGCTCCTGATCGCCCACGAACGCCGCGCCGCCCATCCGATCGTGCCGCCCGAGGTGGCGCGATCGGTCCCGGTGACGGCCGCGATGGCGATCCTTCTTCTCACCGCCGGCGGCATGTTCGGTGCCCTGTTCGTCGCCACCTTCCTGTTCCAGGACGTGCTCGGGCTGGATCCGCTCGCGACAGGCCTGCGGGTCCTCCCGATGACCGTGCTCATGATCCTCGGGGCGCCCCTGGCCAGTGCGGCACTCCGGCGGTACGGGCCGCGCCGCACCGCCGTGGTCGGCTCCGTCCTGGTCACGCTCGGCATCGTGGCCCTGTCCGGCCGCACCTCGGCGACCGCCTGGACGGGGAGTAGCGTGGCCTTCGCCCTGCTGGGCGTCGGCTTCGCCGTTGTCATGGTCACCGCCACCGGGACCGTGGTCGGCGACGCGCCTCCCGGGTACGCCGGAGTCGTCGGCGGGCTCAAGCAGACCGCCATGAACATCGGCCCCACCCTCGGTATCGCCGTCGCCGCCGGCCTGATGCAGACGGACGCGCTCGAGGCCGCGAGCTCCCCACCGCTCAGGACCCTGGCCGCGACCGCCCTCACGGCCCAACCCGCACTGCTGGCATCGGCCGCGGTCGCCGTCCTCGGACTGCTGCCCGCCCTGCTGCTGCCCGCTCAGCCGACGCCCAATGCGCGGCACCCCGAGCAGACCGCGGCTGACCCCGGCGCTCAGGGGCGTCTCCCTCGGCCGCGGATCCAGGTTCACGACCGGATGCTGTGATCGGCGTGAGGGGGACGGACAGCGCTTTCCTGGTGCCCGTCGCGCCTGCGGCGCAGGTGGTAGCAGGTGGTGGCGGTGGCCAGCGCGGCGCCCCAGATCGGCCAGAAGCACTCCGGCAGCCAGGCCCCCCACTCGGCCAGGGCGAACCGGCCGGCGACGGTCCAGCGGATGTACGTCAGCCCGGCCACGGTGATGATGATCGAGACCAATCCGGCGGGGACGACCGCGAGCAGCGGCGGCACCCTTCTCCCGCGCAATCCGGGGATCCAACGCGGGAGGATCTCGCCCCACCGTTGGGTCAGGCCGAGGGTGAGCAGGCCGCCGAGCGCGCCGAAGGTGGCCAGGTAGGCGCCCGCCAGCCACAGACCGCCCTCGCCTTCGGCCAGAAACTCCGCGCTCACGCCGAGCGGGATGCCCAGGGCCCACGCCCATCGGGTGGCGCAGTACACCAGCGGCACCGCGATCGCCACATACACCGCCACCCGCCCCCGCTCCGGAGTGAACCAGCGTCCGCGTCCCTCGTCGCGTCGATAGGCCAGCGCCGCGGCGGCCAGCAGCAGGCCGCCCAGCACGCACACGAGCTGGTTGAGCACCGGCCACGGCCAGGCGTCGGCGAAGGTTGCGCCGCCGAGGCCCCAGCCGAAGACGGGGGCGACGAGCAGCAGCGGCGTGTAGGCGACGCCCATCATCAACCGCGAGTCGGGGATCACCAGGACCAGGAGCGCGGCGATCGCCCAGGCCGCGATGACCGGCGTACGGCGGCCGCTCCCGCGGGTCAACGCCAGCGCCGTGATGGCGGTCACCAGGCAGCCGGCGGCGATCGCCCAGCCGAAGCCCGGAGTCGTTCCGGCCAGGATCGACAGGGCGCCGTCCGGGTCGGGATCGGCGGCGCCCCAGGGGTACCCGGGCGCGCCCAGCGCCCACCCGACCCCGAGCGCGCCATAGGTCAGCGCCCACAGCGCCGCCGCATACCCTTGCCGGCGAAAAGTGAAGATCGTCATGTGACCAGCCTCCCGGCGCGGAGGGCTGACGAGCCAGATGCCGTTCGGCACCCTTCACGGTGAGAACGGGTGCCGTTCGGCACTCCTCGCTACGGCACAAAAGGCGCGTATCCTCGCCCAGGTGTCCGTGATGCTGGTTGTTGCCGGGATATCGGTTGCTGTTGCTGTCGCGCTCGCCGTGACCGGGTTGTCCCGGCCCCGGTTCCGGCCGCACCTGTCCGCGTCGGCCTTGCTCGCGGCGGGCGTGTCGATGTCTGTCACGCTGGCTCATGTGACCGGCGTGGGGCGCCCGGCGCCGGGCACGGACGCGCTCGGCATGGTCGAGAGCGTGGCGTTGATGGTGCTGGTCGGCCTGGTCATCCGGTACGCGCCGTCCCGGCGGGCGGTGTTGTCCGCTCCGGCGGCGGGTCTTGCCGCGGCCGTCTGGTTGCTGCGCGTGTTCGCGCCCGCCTCGCCGCTGGAAGGGGTGGGGGTGTGCGCGTTCTGGGGGCTGGGCGTGCTGGTGGCCGCGGCCGTCGGCGGCTACCTCCGTTTTCTCGACGTACGGCAGGAGCGCGCGGTGGCCGACACCCACCTGACCCTGCGGCTGCGGCTCGCCGGGGACCTGCACGACTATCTGGCGCACGACATCAGCGAGATGGTCGCGCACGCCCAGGCGGGCCAGGTGGCAGGTGAACCCCTGCGGGCGCTCGAACGCGTCGAGGCCGCGGGCCAGCGCGCCCTGTCGATGCTGGACCGGACGCTGGACATGCTGCACCACGACCGGCCCCTCGCTCCCGGCGGCGACCTGGGCGGCATCCGCGAGGCGGCCGAACGGTTCTCCGCCGCCGGCCCGGCGCCGGTCCGTCTGCGCATGGATCCGGCTCTGGTGGTCCCGCCGGAGACCGCGGCCCTGGCCTACCGGATCGTGATCGAAGGAATGACCAACATCCGGCGGCACGCACCGCGGGCCGGACGCGTGGACCTGAGCGTCAGCGCCTCGTCCGGCGTCCTGGAGGTCACGATGACCAACGACGGCATGGTCCGCGCCCCGAGCATCCGGCGTGGCGGCACCGGCCTGCGCGCCCTGGCCTCGCTCGTCCAGGCCCAGGGTGGCGAGCTGACCGCGGAAGCCGTATCCGACGGGTGGTCGCTGACCGCCCGCCTGCCACTGGCAGAATCGCCGGAGTGGTCACCCGCATCCTCATCGCCGACGACCAGGAAGGCATCCGCGGCGCCTTCCGCCTGATCCTCGACGCCCAGCCCGACATGACCGTGGTGGCCGAAGCCGCCGACGGGCGTACCGCGATCGACACCGCCAAGACGATCAAACCCGACGTGGTCCTCGCCGACATCCGCATGCCCGGCGCCGACGGCATCGAGGTGACCCGCGCCCTGGCCGGCACCGGCATCCACGTCGTGGTCGTCACCACCTTCGGGCTGGACGAGTACGTCCACGCCGCGCTGCGGCACGGTGCCGCCGGGTTCGTCCTCAAACGCTCCGGCCCCACGCTGCTCATCGAGGCCATCCGGGCCGCGATGAGCGGCGACGTGCTCATCAGCCCGCAGCTCACCGTCCGGCTGCTGCGCGGGAGCGGCCGGCCACGCGAGACGTCCACCGTCGTCCTCACTGAGAGAGAGGACGAGATCGTGACCCTGGTCGCGCAGGGCAGGACCAACGCCGAGATCGCCGCCGAGCTCTTCCTGTCCGCGGGCACCGTGAAGAACCACGTCGCCTCCATTCAACGCAAGACCGGCGCCAGGAACCGCGTCGCGATCGCCGCGTGGGCCTGGGCGACCGGCCGGGCCGAGCCCTGATCCAGAGCCGGTCACTCTGAGGGGGGCGGCTTCAGGATGCGTTACCGCCGTCGTGGTCACTGTGACGCGTACCGGCGCCGCCTGACCGGGCCTCGCCGCTGAGGGCCCGGCCGTGGCTTCCAGTGAGGAACCAACGACGTCCTCGTCACAGCGCCGCGTCTGCGCGGACCATCCCAGCCGGACCGCCTCAGCCGGCCCGCAAAGGCCGGCGGCCCGTCGGCCGCTGAGACGGCCGAGGGCCGTCAAGGTGCGGACCGCGGCCTCACGCCCGGAACGTCCGGCGGTAGGCGTCCGGCGGTACGCCGATCGTGCGGTGGAAGTGGCGGCGCAATGTCGTCGCCGTGCCCATGCCCGCGGCCGAGGCGATGGTGTCGACGCTGTCGTCCGTGGTCTCCAGCAGCTCCTGCGCGCGGCGGATCCGCTGCGTCAGCAGCCACTGCAGCGGGGTGGTGCCGGTTACCGACCGGAAGTGGCGGGCCAGGTGGCGTGAACTCATGTTCGCCTGGCGGGCCAGGTCCTCCACGGTGAGCGGCTGATCCAGCCGCCGCATCACCCAGGGGAGCAGCTCGGCCAGGGGATGGCCGTCCTGGGCAGGCACCGGTGTGATGACGAACTGGGCTTGGCCACCGGCCCGGTGGGGCGGCACGACCAGGCGGCGGGCGACCACGTTGGCGACTGCCGAGCCGTGGTCGCGGCGGACCAGATGCAGGCACAGGTCCATCGCTGCGGCCTTGCCCGCGGACGTGAGCACGCTGCCGTTGTCCACGTAGAGCACGTCCGGATCGACCTTCACCCGGGGATAGCGCGCGGCCAGTTCCTCGGTGTGGGCCCAGTGCGTGGTCGCGCGCAGCCCGTCGAGCAGGCCGGCGGCGGCGAGCACGAACGCGCCCGTGCACAGGGAGACCACCCGCGAGCCGGACTCGTGGGCCGCCCGAACCGCCTCGACCAGGTCGGCCGGCGGGTCCTCGTCGACGTCCGCCAAGGCGGGGACGATCACGGTGCCGGCGTGCGCCAGCCGGTCGAGCCCGCAGTCCGGCTCCAGCCGGAACCGGCCGACCCGGACGGCGTGCGTGCCGCACACCCTGACGTCGTACCAGGGGCCGGGCAGGGTGGCCGGGGCGGAGCCGAAGACCTCGTGGGCCAGGGCCAGCTCGAAGTGCAGCATCCCGTCGGTAGCGGCGATCGCGACGGAGCGCGGGACGGAGCTCATGTCGGGAATTGTACGGGTTATGTCGTTTCGGACACTGGCACCGATGAGTCAACGGGGACAGGATTTTCGCGGTGGATCACTTCGAGCACGCGGGAGCAGGCATGGGATCGGGTCGGAATGTGGCGGTGTTCGGCGCCTACGGGCACACCGGGCGGTTCGTGGTCGCGGAGTTGCGCGAGCGCGGATACGTCCCGCTGCTCCTCGGCCGCGACCAGGACAAGCTGCTGGCGCTGGCGCAGGCCCAACCGGGGCTCGAGGCGCGGCAGGCGTCGGTCGACGATCCGGCCTCGCTCAACCGCGCGCTGAACGGCGCGGCCGCCGTGATCAACTGTGCCGGGCCCTTCGCCTCAACCGCCGCCCCGCTGGTCGAGGCGGCGCTGCGCGCCGGCATCCCGTATGTCGACGTGGCGGCCGAGATCGAGGCGAACATTGACACGTTCGCACACTTCGCGGGGCGCGCCCGCGCCGCGGGCACCGTGGTGGTCCCGGCGATGGCCTTCTATGGCGGCCTCGGCGACCTGTTGGTCACCACCGCGATGGGCGACTGGACGGCGGCGGACGAGGCGCACATCGCCTACGGCCTGAGCAGCTGGCACCCCACTGCCGGAACGCTCGCTTCGGGCGCGGTCTCGGGGCAGCGACGGGGCGGCCGCCGGGTCCGCTACACCGGCGGACGGCTGGAATACCACGACGACGCTCTGCCGACCCTGGAGTGGCCCTTCCCCGCTCCGCTCGGCCCCCAGAGCGTCATCGGAGAGTTCACCATGGCCGACATCGTCACCGTTCCCAGCCACCTGGCCGTCCCGGAGGTGCGCACCTACATGACCGCCAAGGCGGCCGCGGACCTGTCCGCTCCCGACGCCGCGGCACCGACCGCCGTCGACGACCGCGGCCGCTCCGCGCAGACCTTCGTCGTCGACGTCCTGGTCCGCTCCGGTGGCACGGAACGCCGCGTGGCCGCCACCGGTCAGGACATCTACGCCATCAGCGCGCCGCTCGCGGTGGAGGCCGTCGACCGCATCCTCACCGGCCGGACCAGGACCACCGGCGTCGCCTCCGCGGGCGCGGTCTTCGACGCCCCGGACTTCCTCCGCGCCCTGTCCGCGCATCTCTCGCTGCACGTCCCGCTCGACACACGCGGCTGACCGGCGACCCGTGCCGGGAGCCAGGTCATGGTCAGCGCGGTCGATGAGCAGGCCGATCACCCGTGCGGGACGGCCGTCCGGGCCGAGCACGGTGGTCGGCTGAGCGACGGCGGCAGGCGGTTCAGGTGGACGCGTCAGGCGTCGGGGTCGCCGGCCAGGAACGGCAGCACGCCGGAGAGCACGTCGGCCGATCTGTTCCAGCCTCCCTGGTGGTCGGCGTCGAGCACGGAGAAGAAGCCCACGCCGGTACGCCGCGCGAAGGTCCGCATCGGATCGTGCCAAGGGTCGGCGGTGCCCGCGTACATCAGCATTGTGACGCCGCAGGCCGCCAGTTCGGCGTGCGGGCCGGGCTCATGGGAGAACGCCTCGTAGTTCGCGCGGAACGCCCCGAGATCCCCGGCAACGATGACGGCGGCTTGGGCGGGATCGGCGGCGGCTCCCTGTTTGACCAGCTGGTAGGGGTCGACGTCCGCGGGCAGCCCGAGGTGGCGCAGCGTCGGTCCGATCGCCGAGCGGAAGCCGCCGATGGGGTCGAAGGCGCCGGCGACGAGGCGGGTGAGCCGTCCGGGCGCGTGTACGGCGACCGCGTACCCGGTGAGAGCTCCCAGCGAATAGCCCCAGAACGCGGCCTTGTCCGCACCGACGTCATCCAGCACGGCGGTCGGGTCCACGCGCTCGAGCTTGGTCCAGCCGGTCCAGCCGCGCTTCTTCAGCAGCTCGATCAGCCGACGGGCCGGTGGCACAGTGTCGAACGCCAGTGTGTCCATTCAGCGCCAGCACCAGCGCGAACAGCGCCTGCGGACTCCTGGCCAGTTCCTGAGCCCAGTCGGTCTCCTCGGCCGTCGGGGCGAAGAACACGTGCAGCACCCGCGCCGAGGTCAGGCGCTTGAACTGCGGGTAGGCGGTCCGCTCGATCGACGTCACGGGCGAGCCCTTCCTGCTGATCACTTCCAGAACCCGCACACCATAGCGACAGATGATCACAACGCACCGCACAGCTCATCGGACTGCAACCAAATCAACGCAAATGGTGACACCTCGGCTGCTATCGTGACCTCTGACCAGCCCTATTAGCCCTTTCCGGCGTACTTGGTCTGCCCCCCATGTGACGGCGTATCCGGTCGGCGTCCTCGCCCCGGCCGAGATCGTCGAAAACGTCAGCGAGGAGATCCAGGTCCTGTCGCCGCCGGACAGTGAAGAACCCCGGCGACGGCCGGGCCCATACCATGCAGAGGTCCACCGCCTCCCGCGCGGCCGCCAACGCATGCTCGTGCTGTCCACGAGCGTACTGAGAGGCGGCGAGTGCGGTCAGAGCGCAGGCGAGACCGGGCTGAAAGACGACCGGGAGGTCGCCCGCCAGGCGACGGTGCGTCCGCACGGCTTCCGCGGCGGCGTCGACGGCCTGCTCCACCTGGCCAAGCCGAGTCAGGCACAGGGCGAGACCGGTCAGCGCGTCGGCGAGATCCGGCTCTTCTGTCACGCTCGCCTGCGCCGCCGCCCGGCGATCGGCCACGTATTCATGGAACGCCGCGACGGCCTCCTCGACGGCGGCGAGCGCGTCGACGGGGTTCAGCCATCGGCCCAGATCGCTGAGCATCTCGCAGAGGTATTTCAACGCGTCGGCTCGGGCGAACCGGTTGGTTGCGGCCACCTCGCGCAAGGTCCGTACGGCTTCGTCGGCGGCTGTCAGAGCGTCATCTCCACGTCCGGCCTCCCATAGTCGTCGGCTGAGGGCCGCGAGAGCCGGGGCGAGGTACACCGCGTTTTCCAGCCGCCGATGCACCTCCACCGCGGAGACGGTGACGGTCAGCGCATTGTCGCTCCTGCCCAGGTCGGCGGCCAGTCTGCCCAGTCCGGTCAACGCCTGGGCGAGATCGAAGTCGGCCGGGACGGGCTGCGTCATTTGGGTGTGGACCGCGATGGCGCGCTCCGCGGCGGCCGATGCGTCGCCACTGCGGCCGGCTTCCCCCAGGTGTCGGCCGTACTCCGTCAGCACCCGGATCAGGTGGGCGTCGGACGGGGTGAGCCGGAGAGAGATTCGCACCGCCTCCGCCGCGGCTGCCACGGCCCGCTCCCGATGCCCGGACGCGGCATGCGCGCCGGCGAGGCGGAGCAGTGCTTTGGCCAGTCCGAGCCCGTCTGATTCCGCGCCACCGTGCTCGGCCACGATCTTCTCGGCGGTTGCCAGCCATTCGCCGCGCACGGTGGACAGCCGTACCCCGTGGTCCCGCAGCCAGGCGCGGCTGTCGTTCGCGTGGGCGAGAGCCCGGCACGCCTGCCGGTCGTACGGGAGCCGGATCCGCTCGAACACCCTACGGATGTCGCCCAGCGACAGACTCCACAGCGATTCGTTGTCCGCCAGCGCCGCCAGGTACGCCCGCTGGGCGTCGTCCAGCTCGACCGGCGGCTCCGGAAACGCCTTGAGCAGCAACAGGATCCACTCGAACCCGTCCGTCAGCCGCGCGAACGCGAGCGCCACCGGAAGGAATTCGGTGAAGCCGGTCACCCGCTCCAGGGCGGCATCGAGGAGTGTGCCGCGAAACCGGCCGACAATCTGCGGCAGTCCGTCGGGAAACCAGCGGTCGGCGGCCTCCGGGTCCTGCAACGCGTTCATGATCATATTGACGGCTGCGAGGTCGTCGGCCAGCGCGGGCGCCAGGGCCGCGCACGCCCGCACCCCGGGGTGGGGGTCCTCGAGGAAGTCGCGTGGCGCGGCGCCGAGGTCGCCGAGCGCGAGAACCAGCGCGGCCCGTTCGGCCGCGTCGGCGGTTGGCGCGAGCCGGGCCAACCGCCGAACGAGCCGAGGCCGGGGCGACGGCGCCGTGGCCGCCAGTTCGGCGGCGCGGACCAGCCGGGTCGCCGCGCATGCTGAGGACGCCCGCACCCACGGATCCGCGTCGGCCAGGCAACCTTCGACGACGTCTGCCAGCCGGCTCGCCGCCTGCCGGCAATCGAGCAGGACCATGGCCCACATCGCATGCTCACGCTCCGCATCCTCGAGGATGTCGTCGTACACGTCCTCATCGCTGGAGGCGGCGGCGATCCGCGCGATCTCGCTTCTGATGTCCCGCCCTCCGGGGGCGGCGTCGGCGGCCAGGTCGCCCGGGTACGGCGCGGCGGCGGCTTCGCCGACCTCGGCCAGCCAGCGCAGCAGATCGCGTCTCAGCCAGGCGGTATCCGGGCCGGCGATCGACGGGGCGCGAAGGATCTGCCCCACGGCCAACGCGGCGGACGCCGTGGCCGTCCACGGCGTGCCCTGGTGAATGACGGCGCTGTTGAGATGGTCCAGGGCCGCGCGCCGGGCGGACTCGTCTCCGTCCAGAAGCGCCGTCAAATGCCCGGGTGTGTCGGTCGCCTTGCCGTAGGCGTGCAGCAAAACCGCGAATGAACCGTCGTCTGTCGTCAGCACCCGGGAAGTGTTCCACAGCCCCGGCATGCCCTCGGTCCAGCTCGTACGGGACGAAGTCGCCCGTAGGCGGATCACGCCAGTGGCTCTCGGACGACGCCGGCGACGACCGTGGTCACCACCTTGTGAACCGCCTGTGCCTCCGGCGGGACGCGGCCTGCCCCAGCCGGCCCGCAAAGGCCGGCGGCCCTTCGCGTTGATCGAAGACATCCGCGAGCCGCTGGAAGCGCTGTCTGCCCGGCCCCGCCATCGCCGCGGCCCGCCATGCTTACGACACCCGATCACCTACCTGATCGGGAGATGCTCACCCGAAGGACACGTCGGCCCGGCGCGGTTTCCCTGTGGGTCCACGCGCTCGAGCTTGGTCCAGCCGGTCCAGCCGCGCTTCTTCAGCAGCTCGATCAGCCGACGGGCCGGCGGCACAGTGTCGAACGCCAGTGTGTCCATCAGCCTGACCAGCGGAGGCTCGATGTCGGTGTCGTCAACGTAGTCCTCGCCCTGCTCGTCGGCCAACTGCGTGATGTAGGCGGCTAGTTCGTCGGCCAGCTCGGCCAGCCGTGGGTCGTCGGCGGTCCGGTCGAGAACCTGGCTGAGGGTGAGATAGAAGTCGATGAGCTGCGGGTCGGCGATCTGCTCCCGCTTGCGTGCCATCCACTCCGGGACTCGCTCAGGTGAGTGCGCGGCCAGCAGGATCCAGCCGTCACGCTCGGCCCGGACGATCCGTTCGTCGACCCTGAGCACCCGCAGTCGGTCGAGATACTCGACCACCTCCGGCGGCAGCGTCAGGCTGTCCCCGGCGGCGAGCCGGGCGATCTGCTCCCGGTGCCGCTGCCGCTGCCGGATCTCCGCCCGCAGCCGCTTGTCGATGTCCGCGACCGCCGCGGCGAACTCCTCCTCGTCGGCCCGCAGCAGCTCCCGGACCCGAGCCAGCGGGACCCCTGCCTGCGCGAGAGTCCGGATCTTGATCAGCTCGATCACGGCGCCGGCGTCGTACCTGCGGTAGCCGGAGTGGTCCCGCTCCGGCTCCGGCAGCAGCCCCTTGGCGTGATAGTGCCGCACCGCGCGCACCGTCACTCCGGCGTACGACGCCAGCTCACCGATGGTCAGCATCCCGCCAGTCTCCTCGGGTGTGGCCGACAGGGCCGTGTGTACTCCGGATGATCTGGGCGATCTCCGGGGCGTGGGTGAAGACCAGCCCGTGGTCGGCGTCGAGCCAGGACGTGTCGATGCGCGGCTGCTCGCGGCCAAGCCGCTCGACGCCGGCACGCCAGTTCTGATTGAACCGCGACGCATGCCCTGCGCCGCTGTCGCCGGCCATCGAGGTCGACATGATCATGCTGATGGGCCGGTCGATCTTCTGGTACCGGCCCAAGATCTCGGACCGTACCGCATCGATCTCGACATTCAGGTCGAGAATCTCCTGGGCGGTGAGCAACACCTGACGCGCGGTGCCCCGCACGGCCTCCTGCTGCGTCACCATGTCCTCCCACATTGCGCGGAACTCCGGCAGGACGGCCTCGGTGATGAACGGCTCGGGCACCGGGTTCGCCCCATCGATGAGAACAAGCCCGGCGACGCTGCCAGGGTGCTCGGAGGCATAGTGCACGGCCAGGTCCGCGCCCAGCGAGTAGCCCACCAGCACGGGCGCCGCGTCCAGGTCGAGGCGTGCCAGCTCCGCCATCACGGCGGCCAGATCGCTGAGGAACGCCTCGAAGGAGTACCGGCCGGCGGCCGAGGCGAGGCCATGCCCCCGCAGGTCGAAGGTCACCACGTCGTGGTCGCGCCGCAGCAGGTCGGCCAGCTCGTGCAGGTCGGCCCGCGTCGAGTTCAGCCCGGGGCACAGGACCAGCGGTCGCCCCCGGCCGCCGCGAGACACCGGGATTGTGACGCCGTCGTGGTGGATCGTGAAGTGCCGCATCGTCCTGTCGCTTCTCTCGGCCCGCTGCCCATCGTCGCCGTGGTCGCCGTACGACTCGCGCGGGCCGGCGACCTCCACCGCACTGTTCTTCGTGGTCATGCCACCATGCTGAGAGGTTGCCCCTGCGTCAGGGTCAACCGTCGCGGCGACATGACCTCCGCGAATGCTCGGCTTCGGGGCTCATCTCACGCATCCGAGCGGGGGAGCGGGGGCTTCAGGCGGGCCCGGCCGCCGCGCCGTGCCGGCCGGTGAAATCGAGGATCCGCCGCCAGGCGTCCGCGCACGCCTCACCCCACTCGGCGTAGGCGCGGTCAAAGAAGGAGTGCGGGGCGCCGGGATAGGCGTGGGCCTCGTACGGCACGCCGGCCTCGGCGAGTTCGCCGGTGAACTCCTCGAACTCCCTGGCCGGGGTCACGCTGTCGTTGCCCGCGATGAGCAACAGCAGTGGGCGGCGCATCTCCGGGATCACCTCGCGGACCAGCGCCGGGCGGCCGTAGAAGCCGATCACACCGGACAGGTCCACCGGGCCTGCGGACAGCCGCCACGACATGCTGCCGCCGAAGCAGAATCCCGCGGTGAAGGCGGGGCCGGTCGCCCCGCGCCCGGCCAGGTGCTCCAAGGCCACCGAGACGTCGGCGGCGACGTTGCGCGGGTCCACGTGAGGCAGGTGCGACCGGAACGGAAAGCCATCGCCGCGCTCGTCGTTCTCGGTGGTGCGGCCGAACCAGTCGATCGCCGCGGTCGCGAACCCGGCCTCGGCGAACCGTACGACAAGGTCGCGATAGTAGGGGTGCAGCCCGCGCACGTCGGGCAGCACGACCATCCGCCCGCGCGGCGGCCGGGCGGGCAGGGCGACGTGCGCGGCCAGGCGGCTGCCGTCCGCCGAGGTCAGCGTGACGGGCTCGTGCTCCGCGACCGGGCCCGGGGCGGGCGGGGCGGGCGGGCGGCTGTCGGTGGAGTGGCACATAGTCCAACTCTGCGACAGTCGTCACCGAGCCGAACACCCGCCCTCCGGTTACGCCGGCATCCATGCCATCGGGGGCCGCTTCGGGGCACCCCGTCAGCTGCTGCGCTCCAGCGGCGAGGGCATGCCCGCCCACGCACTCCGGCGGGCCGTACCGAACATCACCGGCAACGTCGTGGCCGTGGTCTTCCTCGGCCGGCGGAGGCCGTTCTCACGTCGGAAGCTTGACGGACATGTGGTGATATGGGCCGACGACATATAGGCCGACGACGTCTGCGCGACGCACAGCGGAACTGTCGGTGGCGATCAGTATGGTCCCCGCCATGGTTGATGCGCTGCCGACGTATTCACACGTTCGCTCTTCCCCGCCCGACCCGGTGTCAGGCCGCCCGGGTCCGTCCACCTCCTACTGCCCGGTGCTCGCATGAACCCGTGGCAGGAGGTCGTGGAGCGCATCGAAGGGCGTCACGACGACGACCTGATGGACGTCCTCGCGTCCCTCGGCGAGCTGGAGCGGCAGGTGGTGGCCGAGCGGCTTCGCCGCTATCTGGCGGACCGCCTCGCCGAGGGAACGGCGACACGCTGGAAGGTCGAGAGCCAGGCCGCGGGACTTCGCCTCGCGGGCGCGGCCTGCTTCACGCGCCCGGCTCAGGTGGCGGCCTGGCTCGGTCGGCGCGAGCTGCGCCGGGTGCCCGACCCGCGCCTGGACGCCGAGCGCATCCGGTCGCTGGTGCGGGACCGGCCGCAGGAGTGGCGCGCGGACCTCGCGGCTCGGCTGGTACGGCGGCTGCCGCGCCCGGCCGGCCGGTGGCGTCGTCTCGACGGCCCGCCGGGGTGGGAGCTGGCTGTCGGGCTGCTGGTGGAGACGGGCAGCGAGCCGCCGGAAGCGGACACGTTCGTCGATGGCTGGGTCCGCCACGCGAGCGCGACGCGCCGCGAGAACGGCGGGCGCGCCACCATCGAGGACGACCCGCTGCTCGACGCGATGGTCCCGCGGCTGTTCCGCGCGGAGGGGGTCGCCGCCACGCTGGCCGCGGACCACGAGTGGGCCCCGGAGACGTCGCTCGTCTCGGCACTCGCCGCCCTCGGCGACTCCGGCCGGCTGAAGCGCCAGGATCTGATCGACGGTTGCGCCGCGCGCTTCCTCGCCGGGGGCGACGTGGCGGAGCTCCGCCCGTTCGTGACGTTGTGGACGGATCTGCGGCCCTCGTCGGCGGAGATCCCGCTGCTCGACTTCGTCCGGCTGCTGCCGTCGGCCGCGTCGCCGTTCGTGCAGATGGCGCTTGACGCGCTGGGCCCGGCCGACGACGAGGGCCTGCTCGGTGACGAGCTGTTCGCCGAGGCGGTCCACGCCCTCGCCTTCCGGCCGGAGAAGAAGTTCGTCACGGCCGCCCTGCGGTGGATCGCACGCTCGGCGACCGGTGCCGGGGCTCCCGGGCGGGCCGGCGGCGCGCTGGCCGCGCTGGCGATGGTATTCGGCCACGAAGACGCCACCCTCCAGGGCCGGGCGGTACGGCTCGCGGTGGCGCTCGCCGCGCATGCGGACCCGTTGGCGGCGGAGGAGGTCCGGACGGCGGCGGGCGAGCTTGTGCCCGAGCTCCGGGAGCAAATCGCGGCCGTCTTCGGCGAGGTGACGGCCGAGGAGCCGGAAGATCCACCCACAGCCGCGGCCCTGATCGTGGCGCCGCTGCCCGGCCTCCTGCCGCCCATCACCTCGGCGGAGGAACTGGCGGTCGAACTGGGCCGCCCCTCCCTCTGGCCTGAGGAGCCCGCCGTGTTCGAACGCATCCTCGCGGCGCTGGTCGAACTCACCCACCGTGACCGCGCGGCCGTCGTCGCGGCGCTCACCCCGTGGCGGCGGCGCGCCTGGCGCGAGCCGTTCGACTCCCATGTCTACGTGTACGGCATCAGCGGTTTCGACCAGCTCGCCCATTCCCTGCTGTCCCGGGCCGCGCTGGCGGTGGTGTCTCCTGAGGAGAGCAGGGAGCTCACCGGTCGGCTGGCCGACTACCAGCGCGAACACCCGCCTTACGACCGGAGCATCCAGGTGCTCGTCCAGCGCCGGCTACGCGAGGTGCTCTTCATGCTGGAAGCCGGACACTCGATGCCGCTGCTGCTCGCGACGCCGACCGCCGCGACCGGACACGTCGACCCCGACATTCTGCTCGACCGGATGGAACGCCTCGAGGGCGCCGAACCGCTGCCCGCCGACTTCCACCAGGCGCTGCTCCGGCTGCCCAGGACCGTGGACCCGGCGACGGCCGTACGGGCGGAACGACTGACCTCGGAGGCGGGGCGGCGCCTGGCGGCACTGCTGCGTGACGGCGGGCTGCCCGATCCCACGGTGACGAGCGATGTCGGGAGCCGTCGCGGGTACGACAGCATTTACGGCACCCAGATGGCCATCCAGAGGATGCGTTCCCGGGTGACGCCGCCTCCGGGTGTCCCCGAGGAGATCCGGAAGCTGTGGGCCGTGGAGACCGACGAGGTGTCGGGGGCCCACTCGGGTGAGACGGTGTGGTGGCCGACGATCATGCCGTCCCACCGCGACGTCGTAGCCGCGCACCTTCTGGAATCCGCCCCATGGCTGGCCCACGGCTATGACGGCCAGATGGAGGCGCTCCGGAGGCTCGTCCACGGGGACGGCCCGGTCGGCGCGGCGACGGCCGGGGCGATCGTCTGCGTCATGGCCCACGCGCGGCCGGCACGGCGTGCGGCGGCGACCGACGCCCTGGTCACACTGGCCGCGCGGGACGAGGTGCCCGCGGCGGAGATCGGACGCTTGCTCGTGGACATGGCCGTCGCGGGCCTGCTGAAGCTCAACCGAGCGGTGGCCGTCCTGGACGACGCCGTGCGGGCGGGGGCGCACGCTTCGGTGTGGTCGATCCTCACGGAGGCGCTGCCCGCGCTGCTGCCCGCGGCGGGGGAGAGGGCCAGGGCGGGGCTCGGGGACCTCCTCGCGGTCGGTGCCAGAGCGGCCGCCCTGGCCGGAGCGCGCGCCGACATCCCGGAGCTCGCCGCGGTCGCGACGCGGCGCGGGGGTAGCCGGGTGGTCGAGGAGGCACGTCGCCTCCACCAGCGCTTGTCGGCGTGACCGGAAGCGCCCCCGTGTGGGGCGCTTCCGGGCGTGGACGGCCCTCGGATAGACCGAGCTACCTCAACCCTTCTCCGCGCCGGCCGACGCCGCCTCCGCGGAGGACGAGGAGAGGCGTCGGCTCATCGCGCCGACCTCCGGCTTTCCCGCTGCCGACCTACCGGTCGATGCCGACGTATGCGGCGAGGTGCTCGCCCGTGAGGGTGGAGCGGGCCGCGACGAGGTCGGCGGGTGTGCCCTCGAAGACGATCCGGCCACCGTCGTGGCCGGCGCCGGGGCCGAGGTCGATGATCCAGTCGGCGTGCGCCATGACCGCCTGGTGGTGCTCGATGACGATGACCGACTTGCCGGACTCGACGAGCCGGTCGAGCAGGCCGAGCAGCTGTTCGACGTCGGCGAGGTGGAGGCCGGTGGTCGGCTCGTCGAGGACGTAGACGCCGCCCTTCTCGGACAGGTGGGTGGCCAGCTTGAGCCGCTGCCGCTCGCCGCCGGACAGAGTGGTGAGCGGCTGGCCGAGGCTGAGGTAGCCGAGCCCGACGTCGGCGAGCCGGTGGAGGATGGCGTGCGCGGCCGGCGTGCGCGCCTCGCCGGCGCGGAAGAACTCCTCGGCCTCGGTCACCGACATCGCGAGCACCTCGCTGATGTCGCGGCCGCCGAAGTGGTAGTCCAGCACCGACGCCTGGAACCGCTTCCCCTCGCACTCCTCGCAGGTGGTGGCGACGCCGGCCATCATCGCCAGGTCGGTGTAGATCACGCCGGCGCCGTTGCAGGTGGGGCAGGCGCCCTCGGAGTTGGCGCTGAACAGCGCCGGCTTCACGCCGTTGGCCTTCGCGAACGCCTTGCGGATCGGGTCGAGCAGTCCGGTGTAGGTCGCCGGGTTGCTCCGTCGCGAGCCGCGGATGGCCCCCTGGTCGATCGACACCACACCCGCGCCGGCCGGGACCGACCCGTGCATGAGCGAGCTCTTGCCGGAACCGGCGACGCCCGTGACGACGACAAGCACCCCGAGCGGGATGTCGACGTCGACGTCGCGCAGGTTGTTCGCCGTCGCGCCGCGGATCTCCAGGGTGCCGGTGGGCGTCCGTACCGTGTCCTTGAGGGCGGCCCGGTCGTCGAGGTGGCGGCCGGTGATGGTGTCGCCGGCCCGCAGCTCCTCGACGGTGCCCTCGAAGCAGACGGTGCCGCCCGCCGTACCGGCGCCGGGGCCGAGGTCGACGACGTGGTCGGCGATCGCGATCGTCTCCGGCTTGTGCTCCACGACGAGCACCGTGTTGCCCTTGTCGCGCAGCCGCAGCAGCAGGTCGTTCATCCGCTGGATGTCATGGGGGTGCAGGCCCGTGGTGGGCTCGTCGAAGACGTAGGTGACATCGGTGAGCGAGGAGCCGAGGTGGCGGATCATCTTGACGCGCTGCGCCTCACCGCCCGACAGCGTGCCCGACGGCCGGGCGAGCGAGAGGTAGCCCAGCCCGATCTCCACGAACGAGTCGAGGACCTGCTGCAGCGTGGCGAGCAGCGGCGCCACCGACGGCTCGTCCAGGCCGCGGACCCATTTGGCCAGGTCACTGATCTGCATCGCGCACGCGTCGGCGATGCTGATCCCGTTGATCTTCGACGACCGGGCGGCCTCGCTGAGCCGGGTGCCGTCGCATTCGGGGCAGATGGTGAAGGTGACCGCCCGCTCCACGAACGCCCGGATGTGCGACTGCAGCGAATCGACGTCCTTGGACAGCATCGACTTCTGGATCTTCGGAATCAGACCCTCGTAGGTCAGGTTGATGCCATCGACCTTGATCTTGGTCGGCTCCTTGTAGAGGAGGTCGTTCAGCTCCTTCTTGGTGAACTCGCGGATCGGCTTGTCCGGGTCGAAGAAGCCGCAACCGCTGAAGATGCGGCCGTACCAACCGTCCATGCTGTAGCCGGGGATCGTGAGAGCGCCCCCGTTGAGCGACTTGCTGTCGTCGTAGAGCTGGGTCAGGTCGATGTCGTTGACCGAGCCCCGGCCCTCGCAGCGCGGACACATGCCGCCGGTGACGCTGAAGGCGCGACGCTCCTTCACCTTCTGTCCGGCGCGCTCCACGGTGACCGCGCCCGCTCCGCTGATCGAGGCGACGTTGAAGGAGAACGCCTGGGCAGAGCCGATGTGCGGCGTCCCGAGTCGGCTGAAGAGGATGCGCAGCATCGCGTTGGCGTCGGTGGCGGTGCCGACCGTGGAGCGGGGGTCGGCCCCCATTCGCTGCTGGTCCACGATGATCGCGGTCGTCAGCCCGTCAAGCACGTCGACGTCGGGCCGTGCCAGCGTCGGCATGAAGCCCTGGACGAACGCGCTGTAGGTCTCGTTGATCAGTCGCTGCGACTCCGCGGCGATCGTGCTGAACACCAGCGAGCTCTTGCCCGAGCCGGAGACGCCGGTGAACACCGTCAGCCGGCGCTTGGGGATCTCGACGCGGACGTCCTTGAGGTTGTTCTCACGCGCGCCATGCACGCGGATCAGATCGTGGCTGTCGGCAACGTGCAGCGCAGGCGACTGCGTGTCCGTCCTCGTGCTCATGCTTTTCGTGACTCCATCTATTGGGCCTGTTAGGCGGGGCCGCCTTCGCGGTCTCCGTCGGCATCGCCTGTTCGATCCAACCAGCTTCGAGCAGTGCGTCCGGTTCTTCTTCGTCGGCGCGGTCGCGGCAACGATCCGGCGCCATGTCCGATCGCGGTGCCGGCCGAGGCCACGTGACGCCCGCCCGGTATCAGCCGGACGGGCGTCGCGTGGCCCGCGCACGGCTCAGCGCAGTTCCTGAATGCGGACCAGGTTGCCCGCCGGGTCGCGGAAGGCGCAGTCGCGAACCCCGTACGGCTGCTCGGTCGGCTCCTGGACGACCTCGGTGTCACCGGCCTGCAGCTTCTCGAACGTGCCGTCAAGGTCGGGGGTAGCCAGCAAGATCCAGCCGTAGGTGCCTTTCGCCATCATCTCGGCGATGGTGCGGCGCTCGTCGTCGGTGATGCCGGGGTCGGCGGCCGGCGGCGCCAGGAGGATGGACGTGCCGGGTTGGCCGGCGGGGCCGACCGTGATCCAGCGCATCTTGCCGTGTCCGACATCGCTGCGGACCTCGAAGCCGAGGGTGTCGCGATAGAAGGACAGGGATGCGTCCGGGTCGTCATGCGGGAGAAAGGACGTGTGAATAGTGATATCCATGCGGGTCAGGCTATGTGCGGCTCGGGAGTCGGCGCTTCTCGATTCCTGACCGGTCTGGTCACCTGCTTCGCCACGCACGACGGCATCCCGGCTGTCGCCCGCGCCGCCTCCCGCCGGTACGCGCTGGGCGGCATACCGACCAACTCCGTGAAACGCGTACTGAAGGTGCCCAGAGAAGAGCAGCCGACCGCGAAACAGACCTCGGTGACGCTCAGGTCACCACGACGCAGCAACGCCATCGCGCGCTCGATGCGACGCGTCATCAGATAGGAGTACGGCGACTCCCCGTAGGCGAGCCGGAACTGGCGGCTGAGGTGCCCGGCCGACATGTGCACGCCACGGGCCAGCGCCTCCACGTCCAGCGGCTGCGCGTACTCCCGGTCGATCCGGTCCCGAACACGCCGCAGTCGCGCGAGGTCGCTCAGATGCTGCGAGGTGGCGGATCTGTTGCTTGTCACAGGAGAATCGTAGGTCGGGCCGGGCGGTGCGGAACTCGCCGCCCGAGGAGGGCGTGGACAGGCGAGCCGGCGGGCCGGCGCCCTTGATGAACACCAAATCCCCGCCGTTCCCGGAGGAAGGCGGGGAAGATGTCGCCGGGCAGCGGCGCGAACTACGCGGGCAGAAGGCTGACGTTGCCGGAACCGGTGTGGATCACGACCCTGTGCGGCGAGCCCAGATCGGTCTTCACCGAGATCGTCGTGTCACCCGATCTCGTCTGGGTGTCCACGCTGTATGGCCCGTCGGGAAGTGTGATCTTCGCATCCCCTGAGCCGGCCGACACGTTGACGTTGTCGGGAGCGGTGGCGTACTTCAGCGTGGCGTTGCCCGAGTCGGCCTCGACCTTGAGCTCCTTACCCGTCAGCGCGGTGCCTTCCAGGTCCCCGGACCCCACCTTGGCCGTGATCGGACCGCTCAGCTCGGTGAGGTACACGTCACCGGAACCGGTTTCCACTTTGGTGGGGCCGCTCAGCGCGTTCAGGCGGACGTCACCCGAACCGGCTTTCGCCTCTACCCGCATGCCCTTGGGCACCTTGACCTTGTAGCTGACCGAGCAGTTGTCCATGGCGTGCGGGCACTCGTAGCTCATCACGAGAGCGTCACCCTCCACCCTGTGCTCGGTGACGGGCTTGCCTGAGGACCAGCGGAGGGTCTCGCCCACCTTGACGACGCTGTCGTCCGCCTCGCCGACCTCGATCTCACCCGAGCCGCCCACCAGGACGACCCTGGCCACCTTGTCCTTCACGTCGTACGTGACGGTCTCGTTGTTGGCTGCTCGCGTGATGTTCTGCAAGCCACATCCACTCACCAACGCCGCGGAAGCCAGCAGACCGCCCGTTATCACCATCGCCTTCACAAGGAAGATCATGCAGCATCATCTGGCCTCGCGCGGTAGGGCATACCCCCCGATCTCTCCTCCGGGATCCCCGAATCCAGGCCATCAGTGAACGGCCAGCCGGGTCCCGGCCTGCGCAGCCGGATCATCTGGGCCGAGCGACTCGAGGTGCCCCTGGGGGCACTGCTGTGGGCGTTCGCCCGGCCCGTCGTGCACTTCCTGGTCAGGCGCTCGCTGCGGAAGCCGGCTCGGCCAGCGGGCCGAAGAACGCCCGCACGTCCGCCATCAGCAGGTCGGGCACCTCGAGCGCCAGGTAGGCGCCGCCGCGGTCGAGCTCGGTCCAGCGCTGGATGTTGGCGTCCCGCTCGGCGAAGCGGCGGATGGTGACGTCATCCTTGGCCAGCAGCACGGCCGTGGGAACGGTCACCTGCGGCTTGGGGGCGTAGGCGCCCGGGTCGTGGCCCATGTCGTAGTAGAGGTTGGCCACCGACCCCGCGGTGGCGGTGAACCACATGATGCTCACGTCGGTCAGCACCCGGTCGCGAGAGAAGGCGTCCTCGGGCAGCTCGGCTGCGGAGTCGGTCCACTCCTTGAACTTCTCCACGATCCACGCGAGCTGCGCGACCGGTGAGTCGGTCAGCCCGTAGGTGATGGTCTGCGGCCGGGTCGACATGATCTGGTTGAATCCGAGGCCCTCCTGCATGAAGTTCTGCATGATGCCCAGCCGCCGCTGCTCGTCGGCGGTGAACTCGCTCTCGTCCGGCGAGGGGAAGGCGACCCAGGCGTTGACGTGCACGCCGACTACCCGCTCGGGCACCTGGCGGGCCAGCTCCAGGCCGAGGTTGGCGCCTCCGCCGCCGCCCTGCGTCCCGAACCGCTCGTAGCCGAGCTTGGACATCAGCTCGGCGAAGGCCGCAGCCGTACGGGGAACCGTCCAGCCCGGCTCGGTGACATAGCCGGAGAACCCGACGCCCGGGCAGGAAGGGACGACCAGGTGGAAGTCGCGCGACAGCTCGTCGAGCACGTCGAGGAAGCCGATCACGCCGCCCGGGTTGTCGGGCAGGAGCAGCAACGGCAGGGCGTCCTCGGAGCTCGACCTGATGTGGAAGAAGTGGATGTTCTGCCCGTCGATCTCGGTGACGAACTGCGGGTGCTTGTTGTACTCAGTCTCGGCCGCCCGCCAGTCGAAGTCGTTGAGCCAGTAGTCGGCCAGTCCCTTGAGGTAGTCCAGGGGTACGCCGCGGCTCCAGCCCTGCCCGGCGATCTCGCGGGTCCATCGGGTGCGCCGGAGCCGTTCGTGCAGGTCATCGAGGTCGGCCTGGGCAATGTTCACGCTGTATGGCTTCATGTCGACAACAGTAGAAGGAGCCCAAGATCTCGGCATGAGTCATCGCATAGGTAATCTTCGACCCATGTTGTGGGGCCGGGATCATGAGTCGAAGATCATCGACGCGCTGCTGGACGGTGCGCGGGAGGGGGTCAGCGGCGCCCTCGTCGTCCTGGGGGAGCCCGGCATCGGCAAGACCGCCCTACTCGGCCACGCCGACCGGACCGATGTCCACGTCCTGCGGACCACGGGCATCGAGGCCGAAGCGGAGTTGCCGTTCAGTGCCCTGCACATGCTGTTCAGGTCGGTACTCGACCGTCTGGAGCACATCCCGGACAGGCAGGCGGCCGCCCTGCGCGGCGCCTTCGGGCTCGGCGAGAGCGGTGCGGGGGACCGGTTCCTGATCGGGCTGGCGGTCCTGTCGCTGCTGTCCGAGCTGGCCGAGAACGGGCCGGTGGTGTGCCTGATCGACGATGCCCAGTGGCTGGATCACGCCTCGGCCGAAGCGCTGCTGATCGCGGCGCGGCGGCTGGCGGCCGAGGGCGTGGTGATGGTGTTCGCCACGCGCCCGGGGTTCGAGGCCAAGGGACTGCCCGTGCTGGAGCTGTCCGGCCTGGACGAGGCGGCAGCCGCGGAGCTGCTCGACTCCGCCGGCCGCACCCTGCCCGCCGGGTCCCGGCAGCGGATTCTCACCGAGGCGGCGGGCAACCCACTGGCGCTCATCGAGCTGCCCAAGTCGCACGGTCCCGCCGACGAGCTCTCCCTCACCGCACGCCTGGAGGAGGCCTTCGCCGCCCAGGCCGACGGGCTGCCGACGAGCGCCCAGGTCATGCTCCAGGTCGCCGCCGCCGACAGCACGGGTGAGCCGGGCATCGTGCTGGCCGCCGCCGGTGCGCTGGGGAGTATGCCGGAGGACTTGGAGCAGGTGCTCGCGGCCGGGCTGGTCGTCCTGGGTGAGGGCAAGCGGCTGGAGTTCCGCCACCCTCTCGTGCGCGCGGCCGTCTGGCAGCGTACGCCGCTGGCCAGGCAGCTGACTGTGCACCACGCGCTCAGCGACGCCCTGGACCGTACCGCGGACGCCGACCGGAGTGCCTGGCACCTGGCCGCGGCCACGCTGGCCGCCGATGAGCGGGTGGCGGCCCGGCTGGAGTCGGCCGCCGACCGCGCCCATTCCCGCAGCGGGTACGCGGCCGCGGCGGCGGCCTACGAGCGCGCCGCCTCACTGAGTCCAGAAATCGCGGACCGGGCGCGCAGGCTCACGCTCGCCGCCGAGGCGACCGAGTACAGCGGCCGCTTCGATCAGGCCAGGAACCTGGCCGAAGGCGCCGGCAATCCCGACACCGAGCTGACCTCCCGGCTGATCCGGGTGCGCGCCTGCTCCGACTATGGCGAAGGACATCTCGCGGGAGCGCACGCGATGTTGTCGGCGGGCGTCGACCATCTGGCGGCCACCGATCCGCGCTCGGCCGCCGGGCTCCTGCTCGACGCCGCGTCCATGATCTGGTTCGACGGGGACCGCGACATGGCCTGGCGCACCGCCGAGCAGCTCGACGCGCTCCAGGTGCCGCCCGGCGACGAGGTCGTCCCGGTCCACCAACTGTCGCGCTGGTTCATCGCCATGGCGCTCGGCCGGCCGGCGGACGGGCTGCCGCCCCTGGGCGAGGTGGTGGAGTCGGCCCGCGCGCTGGCGAAGGCCGACCGTCGCGGGCTGCTGCTGATCGGCGGGCTGGGCCTGGCCGAATACGACGCCCGTACCCACATGCTGGCCTCCGCGGCCACTGCCACGATCCGGGCCGAGGGCATGGTCGGTCTGTTGCCGCAGGCACTGACGTTCCTCTCGCGGGTCGAGTACGCTCGCGGCCGCCACGCCGAGGCACGCAGCCTGGCCAGTGAGGCCGTGGCCATCTCCGGCGACACCAGCCAGCCCGCGTGGGCGCGCCAGGCCGCCGGGCTGCTGGACCAGTTCGCGGCAGTCCGGGGCGAGGCGCTCGATCCCGCCACGGCGCACCCGGGCGCGCTCGCCCTGCTCGACCTCGGCCAGGGACGCTCCGAGCAGGCCCTACTCAGCCTGGAGTCGCTCGTCTACGGTCGGTCCCGCAACCAGATCATGGCCATGCACCACGTCCCCGACCTGGTCGAGGCCGCGCTGCGCAGCGGCAGGATCGCCCGCGCCGCGGAGCCGTTCTCCCGGCTGGAGGCCTGGGCGGCGATGCTGGATCAGCGCTGGGCCGACGCCCTGGTCTCCCGATGCCGCGCCCTGCTGGACACCTCCGGCGACCCCGGCGCGCATTTCCGCGCCGCGCTGGCCGCCCACGATCGACCCTTCGACCGCGCGCGTACCGAACTTCTGTATGGGGAGTGGCTGCGCAGGGCTCGCCACACCGGCGAAGCACAGGAGCAGTTGCGGGCCGCGCTGGAGGTCTTCGAGCGGCTCGGCGCCGAACCTTGGGCCGAGCGGGCGCGTACGGAACTGGGCGCCACGGGCTGGAGCGCGCCGCGCCGTAACGGCGTGGACCGCTTCGTGCGGCTCACCCCGCAGGAACGGCAGATCGTGCAGCTGGCCGCCACGGGGCTGTCCAACCGGGACATCGCCGCACACCTGTTCCTGAGCCCGCGCACCGTGGGCCAGCACCTGTACAAGGCCTTCCCCAAGCTGGGCGTCACCTCCCGCGGCCAGTTGGCCGAGCTCACGCTCGACGAATGAGCTCGGCGAACGGGACCAGCGCGCGCAGGTAACACCGGCCCCGCCGAGCGCCGGGCCGGCATGTGACCGATGCCACATGCGGTTCCTGTCAGCAATCGGGGCGCCGCTCCGCTCAACTCACCGGGAGCAAGCGAACCGACAGGAGTAACACATGAAGCACCGCATCGTCGTCCTCGGCGCCGGCTATGCCGGGGTCTACGTGGCCGGGAACCTGGTCCGCCGGCTGTCCCCGGCGGACACCGAGATCACCGTGGTCAACGCTGTGCCGGACTTCGTCGAGCGGCTGCGGCTGCACCAGTTGGCGGCCGGCCGGGAGATCGAGGCACAAAAGCTCGCCGACCTCTTCGCGGGGACGGGGATACGGCTGCGCCTGGCCCGTGTCACCGCCGTCGACCCCGAGCGCCAAGTCGTCGCCGTGGCCGACGCCGACGGCGGCGGTGAGCTCGGCTACGACACGCTTGTCTACGCGCTCGGCAGCGCCGGTGACGTCGAAGGTGTCCCCGGCGTGGCCGAGCACGCCTTCGACGTCACCGGCCGGCCCTCGGCGCTGCGCCTGCGCGAGCGCCTGGACAGCCTGGGCAGGCGGGGCAGGCGGGGCAGGCGGGGCGAAGGCGGGAGTGTGCTGGTCGTCGGCGACGGGTTGACCGGCATCGAGACCGCCACCGAGATCGCCGAATCCCGGCCCGGCCTGCCGGTGACGCTGGTCGCCCGCGGCGAGCTGGGTGCCCGGCTCTCCGCCGGAGCCCGCAGCCACCTGCACCAGGCCTGCGACCGGCTGGGCATCACCGTCCTGGAGCACACCAGCGTCGAAGCCGTCGGAGCGACGCGGGTGCTGTGCGCCGACGGCACCGCCCTGGCGTCCGACGCAACCGTGTGGACGGCCGGGTTCGCGGTCAGCCCCATCGCCGCCGCCAGCGGGCTGGAGGTCACCGAGAACGGTCGGATCGTCGTCGATCGCACCATGCGGTCGGTCTCGCACCCGAACGTCTACGCCGTCGGCGACAGCGGCTACGCCATCGGCGACAACGGCCGGCCGCTGCCGATGTCCTGCGCTTCGGCCGGCTTCACCGGCGGGCAGGCGATCCACGCGATCGTGGGACGCCTGACCGGCCGCAAGATCGCGAAGACCAAGCTGGTCTACCTGGGCAACCACATCAGCCTCGGGCGGCGGGACGGGATCCTGCAGATGGTCGACGACGAAGGGCAAGCGAAGCCGACGTATGTGGGCGGCCGGAAGGCCGCGCGGATCAAGGCGGGCATCCTCAAGATGTCGCTGTGGGCCAACTCGCACCCGACCTTCGGCGTGCCCAGGCGCAGGCGCCGCGTGGCCGCCGCGCCGGATGTGTCCGCCGCGAACGTGGTCGCGTAGCCGCGACCTTGCGTGGCACGCGTGGACAGAACCGTCACTGATCGCTTCGACACCAGTCGGTTCGAGGCCAGCCGGAACCGGCTGGCCTCGCTGGCATACCGGCTGCTGGGCTCCGCCGCCGACGCCGAAGACGCCGTGCAGGACGCGTTCCTGCACTGGCAGGCCGCCGACCGGCAGCGGATCAAGGTGCCGGAAGCATGGCTGACCAAAGTCGTCACCAACCTGTGCCTCGACCGGCTCCGCTCGGCACAGGCCCGCCGCGAACGCACCGTCGGCTCCTGGCTGCCCGAACCGCTCCTCGACGGCGACCCGATGCTCGGCCCTGCCGACACTTTCGAGCAGCGCGAATCGGCCGCCCTGGCCGTGCTCACTCTCATGGAGCGCCTGTCACCCCTCGAGCGGGCCGTCTACCTCCTGCGCGAAGCGTTCTCCTACAGCCACGCCGAGATCGCCGAGATCCTCGACATCACCGAGTCCGCAAGCCAGCAGCACCTCCACCGGGCCCGGCGCCGCATCACCGCCGCGCGCCGCCGCGGTGGCGAAGTCGACCCGGCATCCGCCCGCAGGGTCGTCGAGGAATTCCTCGCCGCTGCCTCCTCGGGCCGCACCGAACGGCTGGTGGCGCTGCTTACCGACGACGCGACCGCGATCTCCGACGGCGCCGGCCTGGCCGAGAGGCTGCTGCAGTACGACACTCCGCATCGCATCGCCGCCGTCGTACGGGCCGGCTTCAAACCCACACCCGCGAAACGGCGATTCGCCGGCGGCACGCCCGCCATCCACTACGCGCTCGTCAACGGCGCCCCCGCCATCCTCTTCGTGGTCGGCGACCAGGTCGTCGGCGCCGTGACGTTCGACGTCACCAACGGCAAGATCGCAACCGTGCGCGGCATCGCCGCCCCCACCCGCCTCGCCCGCCTCGCCGAAGCCTGGCGGCAGCACGAACCGGACACACCGCTCATCACCCAGTGGTGACCCGCCGCCGACCGCGGCCAGCGGAACCGGGCTCAACGGCGGCGTCGCCTGGCGCGCCCGAATAATCACTTGCCTGTCGGACCGTTGCTCAGAATCATTCACACGGTGAGCGACATACCCGAGCGGTGGACCCAGGCCAGTGTCTACCCCGACATGTGGGTGAACCCCGACGAGGACCCCCGCAACACGGACGGGGTCAGCCCGGACGGTGAGTTGGCGACGCTGCAGGACTTCCTGACCGGCTATCGACTGACCCTGCGGATGAAGTGCGAGGGGTTGACCCCGGAGCAAATGGCGCGCCGGTCGGTGCCGCCGTCGACCATGTCCTTGCTGGGGCTGGTTCGCCACCTTGCCGAGGTGGAGCGGGACTGGCGTACCTGGATTCAGCCAGAAGATCCGGCACCGAAGCTGTACGGAGCGCGTGACAGCGACTTCGAGGGAGCCGTTGCGGAGCAGGCGCTGGTCGACGGCGCATTCGCCGATCTTGCTCGCGAACAGGCGGCAACCGATGCGGCGCTGGCCGAGTATCCGGATCTGGGGGCGCGGGTGATCCGCGACGGCGCCGCTGTCCGGGAGCTGTGGGTTCACCGGGTCGAGGAGTACGCCCGCCACTGCGGGCACGCCGATCTGCTGCGCGAACGCATCGACGGCCGAGTGGGGCAATAGCGCCATCGACTACGGCCCGGAGCGCGACGTCCCAGGCCGAGAACCCGGCGGTCCTGCCGGAGTCATCGGAAGTGACTCCGGCCGGACCGCTTTTGACTGTCTTCACCGCATGTTCATCAGCAGCAGTCCTGGTCATCGGCCGACGCGGACGATGCGACGACCACCCCACCGGCCGTGGCGGACACGGCGAACAGCACGGCGGCCATCAGGCGGAGCAACGTGCGCTTCATGGGATCTCCTTCGTTGGCAACAGTCGGTCGCCTCGGTCCGGGGTGGATCCGACGACGACCGCGCACCGGTTCGTCGACGACGATGCGCGGCCAACCCTGGACAATCCTTGCGAACAACCTTGAATCGGCAGATTGGAACCGCTACAGACTGGTGATCGAGAGATGGAGGTGCGGCGTGCCGATGGAGTTCCGACTTCTGGGTGACGTGGAGGTTCGCGTAGACGGCCGGCGCGTCGAACTCGGGCATCACCGCCAGCGGTGCGTACTCGCGGTACTGCTGGTCGAGGCCGGCAGGCGCGTGTCGATCGATCAGCTCCTGGACCGGGCATGGGGCCACCACCCGCCTCGGCATGGTCGCGACACGCTCTACAGCTACCTGTCCCGCCTGCGGCAGATGCTGGCGGCGGTCGACGGCGCGCGAATCGCACGGCAGAGCGGCGGCTATGTGATCAGCGTCGATCCCATGATGGTCGATATGCACAGGTTCCAGCGCTGGGTCGGAGAAGCCCGAGCCGCCGACGACGTCCACGCCCGACGTCTGCTGGAGCAGGCGCTCGCCCAATGGCGCGGGGATGCCTTCGCCAACCTGGACACCCCCTGGCTGAACACGCTGCGCGAAGGCCTGGTCCAACAGCGGCATGCCGCCGAACTCGACCTCACCGACGCCCACCTCCGTTCGGGGCGGCACGCCGAACTGGTTCCCGCGTTGACGATGCGGGCGGCACGCCATCCGCTGGACGAGCGGCTGGCCGGCCAGCTCATGCTCGCCCTGCACCGCAGCGGCCGGTCGGCCGAGGCCCTCCAGCACTACCAGCGGATCCGGCTGCACCTGGTCGAGGAACTCGGCGCCGACCCCGGCCCGTCACTGCAGGACTTGCACCGCCGCATCCTGACCGCCGACCCCACGACGGCACTGCCCGCTTCCGCGACAGTCACACTGGCCGGACCGCCCGGCATCGTGCCGCGTCAGTTGCCGGCCCCGCCGGCCCGGTTCACCGGCCGAAGAGCCGAACTCGGGCAGCTCAGCAGAGCATTGGACGAATGCGGCCGGCCAGGGGGCACGGTGGTGATCTCCGCCATCGGCGGGATCGGGGGCATCGGGAAGACGTGGCTGGCCCTACGCTGGGCGCACGAGAACATCGACCGCTTCCCCGACGGACAGTTGTTCGCCAATCTGCGGGGCTTCGATCCGATCGAGCAGCCGCTGTCCCCGGCCACCGCCGTACGCGGCTTCCTGGAGGCACTCGGCGTCGATCCCCAGGGGATGCCGACAGACCTGGACGCGCAGGTAGGCCTGTACCGCAGCCTGGTGGCCGGACGGCGGATGCTGATCGTGCTGGACAACGTCCGCGACGCCGACCAGGCCGCGCCTCTGTTACCCGGCAGCCCCACCTGTACGGTCGTGGTGACCAGCCGCCATCAGCTGGCCGGAATGGCCGCGGCCAACGGCACCCGGCCGGTCGCTCTGGACGCACTCGACGACGCCGAGGCCCACCAGTTGCTCCTCCAGCAACTCGGCGCCGACCGGTTGGCGGCGGAACCGGAAGCCGTGGCCTACCTGCTGGCCTGCTGCGCGGGTCTGCCGCTGGCGCTGGCCGTCCTCGCCGCCCGTGCCGTGCTCAGCCCGCAGCTGCCGCTGGCCGCGCTCGCCGCCGAGCTACGGGACACCACCGGCCGGCTGGACGCGTGGGACACCGGAGATCTGCGGACCAACCTGCGCGCCGTGTTCACCGCCTCCTACCTCGGCCTCTCCACGCGAGCCGCCGAGGTATTCGGCCTGCTGGGCCTGGCACCGGGCCCGGACATCGGCCTCGGCGCCATCGCCGCCCTGACGGGCCTGCCTCCCGCCCGAGTACGCGGACCGCTGCGAGAGCTGGAAGGGATGTCCCTGGTCCATCAGCACGCTCCGGGCCGGTGGCGCATGCACGACCTGGTCCGCCTCTACGCCGCGGAACAAGCCCGCGAGGACCAGCCCGAGACCGCTCGGCAGGCCGCGCTTCGGCGGTTGGTCGATTTCCACCTGCACACCGCCTACGCCTCCGAACGGCTCCTCGCGCCGCATCGCGCACCGATCAAGCTCGGTGCCCCCGCTCCTGGATGGTGGCAGGGGCCGCCGGCCGACGACACCGCCGCCTGGGCATGGTTCGCCGGCGAACATGCCTGTCTGCTGGCCACCCAACACCTCGCCGCGAAGCAGAACTGGCACGAAGCGGTATGGCGGCTCGCCTGGAGCCTGGGCACCTTCCACTTCCGGCGCGGAACCATTCAGGACCAGTTCGACAGCTGGCTGGCGGGACTGGAAGCCGCTCGCGATCTCGACGACCCGGAGGCTCAAGCGTTGGCTCACCGGATCCTCGGCCACACCTGCACGCGGATGGGCCGACATGGCCTGGCCATGGATCACTTGCAGCAGGCGCTCACCCTCGCCCAGCGCACAGGGGACCTCGCCGCCCAGGCCCAGATCCATCAAGGTCTGGCGATGTCCTGGGCGCAGCGGGAGGATTTTCGGCAGGCTCTGGAGCACACCACCCAGGCCCTGGACCACTACCAAGCCCTCGACGACCCTGTGCGGACAGCCGACGCGCTCAACGACATGGGCTGGTACGCGAGCAAGCTCGGACTGCACACCGAAGGCCTCGCCCACTGCGAAGCGGCCCTGGCCCTGTTCCGCCGCCACCAGAACCGCGACGGAGAAGCCAACACGCTCGACAGCCTGGGATACATCGCCCACCACACAGGTCAGTACGACCAAGCCCTGAGCTACTACAACGAAGCTCTCAGGCTGCTCCAAGAGATCGGCAACGCCTTCGACGAAGCCAACACCCTGGAACACCTCGGAGACGTCCACGCCACGATCGGTGACCGGCAGCAGGCCCGCAGCGCGTGGCGTCAGGCGCTACGGCTCTACCAAGCCCAGAACCGTGCTGAGGACGCCGACCGCGTTCAGCGCCGGTCGTCCGCCGTCTGAGCGTTCCCGCTCGGGGCGGCAGATCCACAGACAGTCAGTCGACGCCGGGCCGGCCCCCGGTTCGCGCCTGAGCGCGGGGATGGCCGGCGGGAGGATCATGTTGTCGACGCTGAGCACCAGTAGTGCCAGACCAAGAACGCCGAGGATCCACCATCGGCGTGGATGAGTCATGTGACTTCTCCAGCATCGGCGCGTCCGGCGTCCGCCGACTGCCCAGCACCCGCGCGGCTCGCGGGCCCGAGCCTGGTAAGCCAAGATGGCCGACATGTCTACCGTGCCCGAAAATCACGTTGAGCCGGCACACCCGTCCCGAGCCAACGACTATGACAATCTCGCCGAGGCGTACGCGGCCGAGAACGAGGCCGGCATCGCGAACGCCTACTACGAGCGGCCCGCCATTCTGGCCCTCGCCGGGGATGTGACCGGCCGGCGGATCCTCGACGCCGGCTGCGGCTCGGGCCCGCTGTTCGCGGCGCTGCGTGACCGGGGTGCCGTCGTGACCGGCATCGACAACAGCACCGGAATGCTGGAGCTGGCCCGGCAGCGGCTCGGTGCCGGCGCGGACCTGCGGGTCGCCGACCTGCGTAACCGGCTGCCGTTCCCCGACGGCGCGTTCGACGATGTCATGGCGTCCCTGGTACTCCACTACCTGGAAGACTGGGGGCCGACGCTCACCGAACTGCGGCGCGTGCTGACGACCGGCGGCCGGCTGATCGTGTCCGTCGACCATCCCTTCGCCATCCACGCCATCCACCGCTCGGCCGGGCGCAAGACCGACTATTTCGCGACCTACAACTGGACCGAAGAGTGGACCATGGGCGGCCTGACCGTCCCGATGAGCTTCTGGAACCGGCCGATGCACGCGATGACCGACGCCTTCACCGCGGCCGGCTTCCGCCTGGCCGTCATCAGCGAGCCACAGCCCGTGCCGGCCGCCCGCGAGCTGTTCCCCGACGAATTCCGCGCCCTCGCCACCAGCCCGAGCTTCCTGTTCTTCGTTCTCGATGCCGACTGAGGCCCACGACCGGGGAGCTGCCGGCGGCCTTCTTGGGGAGCCGTGGCTTTGTTCGTGAGTTGTGAGAGCGCGTGTTGCTCGGCGGGATTGCGATAGGTTGCCCGCCATGACCGAGCTTGGACCCGTTGCCTGGCCACCTGCCCCGATACGGACCGAGCGGCTCGTGCTCCGTGAGCCCGAGGCCCGGGACCGTGCGGCGATCATCGAGCTGTTCACCTCGCCAGAGGTGGGCACCTACATTGGTGGCCCTCGACCGCGTGATGAGTTCGAGCGTGCGATGCCTGAGGTGCCCACGCGGCGCCCCGGCCTTTTCGTGGTCGATCTGGACGGAGCGATGATCGGCATCGTCACGCTCGACCGGCGCGACGCGGAGCGTCCGGGTCACGTCCGTCCGGATGCCGGGGAGGCCGAACTCGGCTACATGTTCCTGCCGGAGGCGTGGGGACGCGGGTACGCCACCGAGGCGTGCGCGGCGGCACTCGACTGGTTGGCCGGCGCGCTTCCCGGCGAGCCGGTAGTGCTCTGCACCCAGACCGCCAACGACCGCTCGATGCGCCTCGCGGCGAAGCTGGGGTTCACCGAGGTGGAGCGGTTTGAGGAGTACGGCGCCGAGCAGTGGTTCGGCGTGTGTCCCTCGGACACGCCGTCTGGTTGAGCTCGTGCCCGGAAGGGGTGGTGTGCCGGCCGCGAGTCCTCGTCCGGCGTTGGGGAATATCGGTACGCCATTGTCGCTGAGAACGATCATGGTCGTTCAGGCCCTCCTCCACTCGGGGACGTGGGCCCAGCTGATGGAGCCGCTGGTGGCCGAGCGCCGCCCCGACCGGCCGGTACCGCCGATGGCCGGTACCGCCGCGATCGGGGCGGTTGTGCATCTGCCGGCCACCGCAGTCGAGGAGGGCCGGGGCCTGTCCTCGATGAGCGGCATCCTGGCCGGCGCCGCCTACCGTCTGCTGCCGGCCTGACGGCCCGGCCTCACTTCAGGTGCCGGGCGAAGAACCCGGCCGCGTCCTCCCCTGCGAACTGCGGGACGCCGGTGTGCCCGCCCATGTTGGCGTGCAGCGTTTTCTCCTTGGAGCCGAAGGCGTCGAACAGGTCCAGGGCCGCCTGTCGGTCGTTCCCTTCGTCATCCCACTGCAGCAGGACATGCAGCGGAATGGTGACCTGTCGGGCCTCCTCGAACATGGTGCGAGGCACGAAACTCCCGGCGAAGAAGCCGGCGGCCACGATGCGCGGCTCGACCACCGCCAGCCGGATCCCGATGGAGATCACTCCCCCCGAGTACCCGACCGGGCCGCCGATCTCGGGCAGCGACAGGAGGGCGTCCAAGGCGGCCTGCGATTCCGGGACCGCCTTGTCGACGAGCGGGAGGATGAGGGCGTCGATGATCTCGTCGCTGACCGGCTCGCCGGCCTCCATAGCCCTGCGCAGGTCGGCGCGGGCCTGCTCGGCGGCGGCCCAACGGGGCCGGTCACCGCTCCCGGGGAGCTCGATGGTGGCCGCAGCGAAGCCCTCCACCGCGGAGTGCCGGGCCCGCGCCACCAGCCGGGGGTACATCTTGTGCAGTCCGAGCGGGGGGTGGCCGAGCAGGATCAGCGGGACCGGTGCGGATGCGGATGCGGGCGTCCACAGGATGCCGGGGATCTCGCCGAGGGTGAATTTGCGTTCGAGGACGCCGTCATCGAGGCGCTGCTCGGAGGTGAATCGCATGGTCGTGCCTTTCGGGAGTGGCTCTTGAGCGGCGCTCCCGGACGACCTATCGCCCGACCGTGACCCCGGAGGGGAGCACCCATGTCGATACTGCGTTCACGGGTACCACCTCCTCGTTCTCTCGCACGGCTTCTGAAAAAGTAGCAGTGGTCGCCGTGGTCCGCCAACGGGTTTTCGCAGAGGCTCCGTGGCCGTCCGCAGACTCCGGCGCCCATCCGCCGCGGGGGCGTAATCGACCGATTACGCCCCCAGGTGACATCTGACGCCACCCACGGCCTCGGGGAGCAATGGAACAGTGGTTGGCGTTAAGCATTGACCGACGTCATGGACGCCGTTGACGGCGGGCGTTCCCGCCGGTTACCCGTGCTTGTCCGGTTCGGCGTCGGCGAAGGCGCGGTACAGCGAGGCGACAGAGGGATGTCGCCCGGCGTTCTTGCCGGTCTTGATCGTGATCTTCTTGGCGATCTCGGGCACGGGGACGCCCTTGTCCTTAAGCGCCTGCGCGAACGTCAGCATGTCTTCGTCGATGACCTTGGGGCGTCCGCCATGGTTGCCTTTCGCCGCGGCGGTGGCTTGGCCTTCGAGAGTCTTCTCGCGGATGTAGTTGCGTTCGATCTGGGCTGCGGCGGCCAGGACGGCGAAGAACATGGCGCCCATGCCGTTCGGGTCGTGGATGCCGGTGAGCGGGCCGGTGAGCAGTTCGAGTTGCACGCCGGCGCCCTGGAGTTTCCCGGAAGGGGTCATGAGCTCGGCGGCGTTGCGGGCCAGGCGCTTGAGCTCGTGGACGGTGAGGATGACCTCCTGGTCGGGGGCGGCCTCCTTGATGTCGTACGCGAGTCTGAGCGCCTTCTCCAGCTCGGGGCGGACCTTGATCCGGGTGCTGATCTTCTCGGAGTAAACCCGTTTGCAGCGGGCGGCCTCCAGGGCGTCGAGCTGGCTTTGGAGTTCCTGCTGGACGACGACATCGCCCGGCTGTCCCCGTTCGGACGCAAGCACATCAACGTGATCGGCACCTACTCCTTCACCGCTCCCGACCTCGGCCCCACCGGCGTCCGCGAACTACGCGACCCCGACGCCGACGACGACTGACCCACCCGGCGACGCGCCGGCCCTTCAGTCGCCCTCGTCGGCTGCCGGAGCCCGGCGGATCACACGATGGATGGTGGAGCGGCCGACGCTGTACTCGCCCGCCAGGTCGGCCAGGGAGGCCTCGCCGGCGGCATAGCGGCGCCGGATCGACCGCTGCGCGGACTCGGGGAGCTTGGGCTGCTTGCCCTTGAGCTTGCCCTGGCGTTTCGCCAGAGCCATGCCCTCGCGCGTACGCAGGTGACCGAGGTTGGCTTCGAACTCAGCGACCATCGCCAAGGTCTGCAAGAACAGCCGCCCGAACGGGTCGTTCCAGTCATAGACCGAGCCGCCGAGGCCGAACAGCACACCACGGTCGGACAGGTCGGTGAGGATCTGGTTGGCCTCAGCCATATTGCGGGCGAACCGGTCGAATGTAGATCCGATCCTTCGGGACCCCGAGCGCGAGCAACTGCTCGGTCTGGATGATCACGTCTTGTTCGTCAGTGGAGCAGCGCGCGTAGCCAACACCGGTCCCGTTCACGCCCTCCAGTGTTCCGGATAGCCCCCGTCACCGGAACATTTCGCGGAACAGCCTTACGGAACACCTTGACCTGCGGGACCGCTCCGGCCGCCCGGTGTTCCGGTAGACGACCCCCTAACGGAACACCCGATCGACGCCCGCTACTGCAGTCGCGCCTGCAAGGCAGCCGCCCGCCAGCGACGCCGGCCCTACTGCTGCGAGATGCGGCGGGGTGTGTCGATCTGCTTACGGCAAGAGCTTGGTGAGAAGGACGCGAAGTTCTTGCGCGCGGTCCGGGCCGAGGACGTCGTCGATGTCGCGCTCCATGCTCTCCAGGGCTGCACGCACTACAGGCATGCGGGCGCGGCCGAGGTCGGTGAGCTGTAGGGCATAGCGGCGTCGGTCGTGCGGGTCCTGGCCGCGGGACACGATGCCGGCCTGGACCAGTTCCTCGATGAGCGATGCGGTGGCGGGCTCGGTCAGGTGCAGGTATCGGGCCAGTTGCTCTTGCGGGCAGGGGGCGAGCCGGTCCAGCGCGGGCAGCAAGGCGAAGTGGCGGGTGTGCAGGCCGTGCGCCGCGAGCCGATGATCCCCAAGACGGCGCAGGCGGTAGTGGGCTTGAGCTATCAGGTACTCGATGCTGTGGATGGCGGATGGCCCGTCGTCGGCGACGAGCATGGTCAACAGCGCGGCGAGGCGCCGCCGTTCGAGGTCGGTGAGCGCGGCGGTGACCCGGGCATCGCTGTCGGCGACGGCTTGGCGCATGCCGTCCAGGGCGGTACGGCCCGCCTCGGTCAGCGACAGCATGTAGGTGCGGCGGTTGGCCGGGTTGCGAGTGCGGACGATATGGCCCGCCTCTTGGAGCCGATCGAGCAGCCTGACCATGATCGTTCGGTTGATGCCGAGTCGGTGGGCGAGGTCCTGCTGGGAGGGGGCGTCCGCGTCGGCGAGGATGTCGAGCACCACGAACTCGCGCGACTGGGGCCCGTCCTTCACGGCGTGAGCGGTGACGGTCGTGAACACGCGGCGCATCAGGTGACCGATGGTCGCATGCAGCGGTCCGGATTCGTCGTCGACGACGGTTCCTGCCTGGTCGGGCACGAGCCTCACCTCCGGGCGTGATATTAGCAGGCTGATGCTTCTGTAAGTGACGGTTGTATCGGCATTAGTTGGAATGTTGACAGTTGGAGGAGTGCGGATCTAGATTCCCGGTGCCAAACCAGCGAAGGGTCTAACGATCATGCACACTGTCGCCGTCCTCGACTCCCACCTCGCCTACACAGAGACCGGGCAGGGCGAGTCGCCCGTGGTGTTCCTGCACGGCAGCCCCACCTCGTCCTACATCTGGCGCAACGTCATCCCGCACGTCGCCGATCGCGCCAAGGTCCTGGCCCCTGATCTGATCGGGATGGGCGCCTCCGGAAAGCCCGACATCGGTTACCGCTTCGCCGACCACGCCCGCTACCTGGACGCGTGGTTCGAAGCCATGGAGCTGAAGGAGGCCGTCCTGGTCGGCCACGATTGGGGCGGCGCACTGGCCATGGACCGTGCCGCACGCCACCCCGACCAGGTGCGCGGCATCGCCGTCCTGGAGACGTTCCTGCGGCCGCAGATGTGGGCGGAGCTGCCGCAGGACGTGATCGACCATTCCAAGGCGCTGCGCACCCCCGGGCTCGGCGAGCGGCTACTGCTGGAGGAGAATGCCGCCATCGAGTTCGCCCTGCCCCACACGTTCGCCATCAAGACAGGCCTCAGCCCAGAGGACCACGACGTCTACCGCGCGCCCTACACCGACCCTGCGTCGCGCCTTCCGTTGCTCCAGTGGCCTCGCGAGATTCCCTACGACCGCGAACCGGCCGATGTGGCCGAGCGCATGGACGCCTACGGCGAATGGCTTGCCGGCAGCCCCGAGGTGCCCAAACTTCTCCTCACGGTCGAGGAGGGTGTCGGTATCGCCTCCCCCGAGATCGTGGACTGGGCCCGCCGGAACATCGCCGCCCTCGAAATCGAAGGGATCGGACCCGCCGGCCACCAGGCCCCCGAGGACCAGCCCCACGCCATCGGCCAGGCCATCGCCGGCTGGCTGAACCGCCATCACCTCATCTGAGCTGGCCCGGCGCAGCTGCAACACCACCAGCGCGACCAGCGGCTCGCCAACATCCGCCGAATCTACGGCCCGGAGAAGGAAGCGCTGGGAGTCCTGACCATCGAGATCGAACTGGTCACAGACCACCCCTCCTGGGCGCACCACCCGCATCGGAACGGCCAGTCACGACAAGACGAGCCCGCCGGGCTCCTTAACGCGACTGGCCGTTCGGTTGCTGCTCAAGCCCCGTACCCGGTGAGCTTTGCTGGAGTATTGTCCCAGGGCCGCTGCCGGCTCTGGCTACGAGCGATCGAGGTACGGCGGTGTCCTGCTGGCACCGCACACCTGCCTAAATCGGGAAGTTCCAGATAATCTCCCCGTCGGGGCCGCTGGCCCGGTGGTCGGAAGTCTGTCGCACCGGCGCGGCCCCGTGACGGGCGTGCATGAGGTGCGGCGATGGGCTCAAGCCTCGACGGCCGCATGGCCGACTTTCAGGTCGGCCAGTTCGCGCAGGCAGGGCTCACGGGGAACGGGCCTTCGCGGTAGATCTGTGGCATGGCCACCTGATCCCCGAAGCAGGGCGGCCGGCTCCAGTGCGCCATCCTGGCGCAGCCAGGCGCGCCCCTGGGCTACTTCAACAACAGAAGAACCGCAGATCGAAACCCCTCGAAAGAGGTCTTGACCTGCGGTTCTTCAAACTGTATATCAGTACTCTGAGTAGCCCCGCCGGGGCACACGGCAGATGGATGCAGGATGCGCCCCTGGTCATCGAAGCCTTGTGTTCGCTGGACCGATCTGTCGTGTGAGAAGCGGTTCGCGGTTCGCTTCGGGCGAGGGTGAGTTTCGTCGACGAGGTCAGCGAGGCAGTCCAGCTGGCCCGGACGTCGCGTCGCTTCTTCGATCCGCCCGACAGGGATCAGGCCGTCGAGGACGTCGACGACGAACTGGGACGCGGGGCATGGCTTCGAACTCGTCTCGTGAGTCGTCGGTCAGCACCGTGTGCCTATCAGGTGACGGATGCTCAGCGATGGCTGGGCCCGCCGGTCAGTCGATGCCTTCGATGATGCGGAAGTCGCGCTCGACGCCGTCGGGGAGGGCCACCAGCGCCTTCTGGTATGCCTCGCTCTCGTATGCCGCGACGGCCTGTTCAAAGCTGTCGAACTCGATCAGAACGACGCGTTGCGTGATTCCGGCCTCGTGGGCGACGACTCGACCGCCACGGGACAGGAGGCGCCCGCCCCCAGCCTGGACAGCCGGACGGGCCAGCTTGTCGTAGGCAGTCAGCCTCTCAGGGTCGGAAATGGCGGGGTAGACACTGACCCAGTAGCCCTTAGCCATGGAAACCTCCTGTGTTCGGCCGGACACGTCCGACTTCGAATTGACACTCAGATCGATCGATCCCGGCGACGGGTACTGCGGTCAGTTGAATCGTCATATGCGCAGGTTAGGGCTTGATGTGCGGTCGAGGGAAAGACCGGTACGGGATAGACTCAGAACGGATCGTTATCAATCGGCAGGGAGGGCACGTGGCGCCGGATACGGTGAGCCTGCGGTACTTCCTGGTGCTGGCGCAGGAGTTGAACTTCACCCGCGCGGCCGCACGGATCGGTATCGCACAGCCCGCACTCAGCGCCCGGATGCGCCGATTGGAGGCGGAACTCGGTACGGCCCTGCTGGTCCGCAACACGCGCAGCGTCGTATTGACCACGGCCGGTGCGGCTTTGGCGGAGTCTGCGCCGCCCGCGCTGGCGGCGCTGGACCGGGCATGGGACACCGCCCGGAGCGCGGCGGCCGGTGAACTGGGCACGCTGCGCATCGGATACAGCCTCAGCGCCGGGGCCGAGACGGCACCGGCCCTGGTGGACAGGCTGATTCGCGGCAACAGCGGACTCGAGGTCGGCGCGGTCCCGATGGCGACACCGGAGATCTCCCCCGCGGTCGCCGACGGCCGCATCGATGCCGGGATCACCCGCGGTGAACAGCCGGGCCGTGGCGTGCGCCGGTTCCTGCTGCGGCGTGAGCGCGTCGGGGTCCAGCTGGCGCAGCACCATCCGCTGGCCGAACACCCGGAGATCGAGATCGCCGACGCGGCCGCGTATCCGCTGCGACTCCCGGACCGTGCGGCCAACCCCGTGATCCACGATCAGCTGTCCGCACTGTTCCGAGACACCCGACCACACCCCCGATTCCACACGCCCGCAGTCTCTTTCGACATGTCTCAGCGCGACCTGCGCGACGGGGTCACCCTCGCCCCGGCCGGAGAAGCCGCGGTCACGGCACAACCGGCCGGTCTCACCTGGCGGCCGCTGCGAGGCGCGCCCAGCCTGACGTTCCACCTGGTCCTCCCACGCGAGCAGTCGCCGCTACACCGCCGCATCCGTGCCGTCGCCAAAACCCTGGCGTACGAGCTGCACTGGCTGCCGGACTGACGCGCAAGAGGTCAAGCGAGACGGACACCTGCGGTGGCGAGGCCGAAGACCTTGCGCCCGGCGGACTTCGCGGTGATGACGACGACGGCGGTCTTGCTGAATGTCCGACACGACCTCGTTACGCCGGCGGATCAGCATCCGATGATGGCCCCGGGTCCGGTCCGAGTCGTACACCGCGGCGACGTCCTCGCCCAGCCCGAGATCTCGGCGGATACCGCGCCTTCGCCGACGCCGAACCGGACAAGCACGGGTAACCGGCGGGAGCGCCCGCCGTCAACGGCGTCCATGACGTCGGTCAATGCTTAACGCCAACCACTGTTCCATTGCTCCCCGAGGCCGACCCAGAGGGCACGCTTGCCGGTGGTCCGTGCCACACGCTTGTGGCGTCCACAACTTCCAGGAAAGAGATCAGCTCTCGCGTGTCCAGGCGGGCGTGATCCGCACCTCGCGGATCCGCCAGCCCGCCGGTGTCCGCACTGCGGTGGAGTACTGTCGCAGGCCGCCCGTGAAGTGGGGTGCCTGGCCATCGCGGTAGTAGTACACGATCGAGTTCGCCGAGGTGGCCGCCTGGTCGCCGTCGACGTCCACCAAAAGGTCGGTGGTCGTGTGCTGGGCGTGCTGCCCCTCGACCGCACCCTGTCGCATGAAGCTGACGACCTTGTCGATGCCGCGGAGTTCGCCCCCGCGCGGAGAGTGCACCGCCACATCGTCGGCGAAGACGGTGTCTGCATCCTCCCACCGCTTCTCGTCGAGCAGACGCGCGAAGCGGGCGAACAGGTCGGCGATCTCGATACGGTCGGCGATCAGAGTATCCGTGGACATGAGCATCCCTTTCATTGGGAACTCCAACATTGGTTGCGCCAACTATACACAGATTAATTGGCTTCGCCAACGATTTGTGGCGGCGACAAGGCCGTGCTCAACGCGAGCGGTCATGGGTGGTGGCGAGGACTCAGGTCTTCTGAGCAGGTCAGCGTTGGTTCGCCCGCACAGTGTCCTTGGCCACCAGAATGTCGTCGAGCCAGCAGAGCCGGTAGAGGTCGACTTGGTCCAGCAGGTCACGGCCGGAGCGGTAGAACTCGCAGTGCGTGGCCGGCGGCCGGGGTGCGGAACGGGCGTGGTCGGGCGGATACGGAAAATCGCGGGCCGGGAGCAGCCGGGCGAGCTCGGCGCGGGACCGCCCTGTCTCCAGCTCGTCGAACCGGGACGGCGACAGCACTCCCGTCGTCAACTGCCAGGCCAGATAGACGGCGGCCGGCACGAAGAACGCTGCCGCGGTGACCGGCGCCGCAAAGGCGACGACGGAGCGGCGGCGCGCGGTGCGCCGTACCTCGGCGAGCCGTTCGGCGGACTCCGGGGTGGCGCCGAGCTCCGTGTCCCTGCCCGTGTCCCTGCCCGTCTCAGGGGCCGCTGCCCGCGTCGCAAGACGGGCCGGGGCCTGGTGGGGGAGGACGGCGGCAACACGAAACCCGCCCTGGTGCGGACCGGTCCGCAAGGAGCCGCCGAGAACCGTCACCCGCTCCCGAAGCCCCGTCAGTCCCCGGCGTCCGGCGCCCGAGGTCCGGTCTTCGTCCGCCTGCCCAGGCTCGTCAGCGGACCCGCCCGCCGATGGGGCCGCATTGACGACGGTCACGCGGGTGCGGTCGGCCTCGTGGGCGATCCCCACCCGGACCACGCCGCCCGGGGCGTGCTTCACGGCGTTGGTAAGGGCCTCCTGCACCACCCGATACATCCCGCGTTCGACCAGGGGCGACAACGCGGGCACCGATCCGTGCCGCTCCCAGCGCACCGGTACCCCGGAGGCGACCGCCCGGCCGAGAAGGTCTTCGACCGTGTCCTTGACGGGAAGGCCGCCCGAGCCCGTATCCGTCTCACGTGGTTCGTGCAGGACGGCGACGGTCTCCCGCAGCTGCTCGACGGCGTCCGCGATGGTCCCGCGCAGCTCGGCGAGGTCGGCGCGGTCGCGGCCGGTGAGGCCGGGGGAGAGCTCCAGAGCGCCGGCGCGCAGGGCGACCAGGCTCAGGACATGTCCGAGGGAGTCGTGCATGTCGGCCGCGATGTCGGCGCGTTCGGTCAGCCGGGCCCGCTCCGCGACGAGGTGCTGCCGTTCCTCCAGACTTCGGGCCAGGCGCCATCCTTCCTGTACGAGTTCGCGGCGACCGCGCCAGTGCCGTCCGGCCAGCCATGGCAGCAGGAGGGAGCCGGGCAGCATGGTCAGGGCGTAGAACCACCACACGGCCGGCACCCGCAGCACGGCGCAGGCCGCGACGTCGACGGCCAGGCAGGCGGCGAGCACCAGCAGCGGGCCCCGGGCTGCCGCGACCCGGTCACCCAGCAGACAGCTGAGCGCGGCCAGCGACAGGACGTGAGCGTTGGCGGGGGTCGCGGAGTCGGCCAGGCCCAGTGCGCACAGCCCGTTGACGAGGAACACCGCGGCCCCCGGCCGGCTGCGGGACAGCGGCACGGCCACCGCCAGGACGGCCAGCGGGAGCAGCAGGTCCACGACCGGCGAGGGCGCGCTCGCATCCTGGAACCCGTATCCGGTGGCGGCGGCGAGCACGGCCCACAGAGCCACGTCGGCGAGCACGTACCTGGCCGGGGGGATGCGCGGGCGCCGCATGGTGTGTCGCGTCCTTCCGATCGGTGTCGTCACGTGCTCGGGTCGATTCTGGAGGACGTGCCCGAGAGCCCGGCGACGTGGTGGGCGATCCGCGGAAGGCCGGGCCGGTGCGGCGTCAGGCGTCCGTACGGCGCAGCACGAACAGGCCGATCAGATGTGCCGCCGCGGCCCACGCGACCACGATCAGGATGGCCGTCGCCGACGTGTACGGGGCGTCCGCGCCGACGTGCATGAAGTGGTCGCCCGCTCCGTGCGGCAGATGGTCGTTGACGGCCGTGAACGTGTCGCCGCCGAGCCCAAGGAGCACGCTCGGCAGTGCCCACAGCAGCGTGATGAGGATCGACAGCGCGCCGGCCGGGTGCCGCGTGGCGAAGGCCACGCCGACGGTGAGCACGGCGACGAGCGCCTGGTAGGCCCCGACGGCAAGGATCTGCTGGACGGTCGTGCCGATGTCGAGCGAGGCCCGTCCGTCGAACGCGCCCCAGGCCACGGCCGTGCCCACCAGGGCGAACGCGGTGCCGGAGAGGAACGCGACCACGGCTGTCACCAGTGCCTTCGCCGCGTGGACCCGATGCCGCCGCGGCACCCACAACAGCGTGGCCCGTACGCTCCCCGTCGAGTACTCGGAGGTCACCGCCACCGTGGCCAGGATGACGACGGCGAACTGGGAGATGACGGCGGAGGCGGCTGCCGCGTTCCCGACGGGCTGGACCGGATGGTCGTTGATGCGGGCGATCGAGGCGTAGTAGAAGGTGAACACCCCCGTGATCGCGAGGCCCGCCAGGAGACAGAGGTAGGCGGCGCGGACGGACCACAGTTTGGTCCACTCGGAGGCGACCGCCCCGGCGAAGCCGCCGGGCGTGCGCCGGCCCGGGGCGTCGGGCGCGGTCCGAGGCGAAGCCGCCTGCCCGCCGTGCGTCGTGGTCGTGGTCACTGTCGGCCCCTTTCTGCGGTGCCGCCCGTCGCGTACTCGACGCTTCGCGCGGTCAGGTCCATGTACGCCTGCTCCAGCGACACCCGGATGTCGCTCAGGCCGTGCAGCCGTACGCCGCAGTGGTGGGCGAGGTCGCCCACCTCGGCGGCGGTGCTGCCCTCGACGGTGAGCTCGCTGTCCGCCGACGTCTCGACGCTTACGCCGTCGATCGCCATCAGGCGGCGGACCAGTGTCGCCCGCTGCTCCGGGTCGGGCACCGAGGCGCGCGCCGACGCGGGTGATGCGGCGGCCAGGAAGTCCGTCATGGAGGTGTCGCTCAGCAGGCGCCCCCGCCCGATGATGGCGAGGTGGTCGGCGGTCAGCTGCATCTCGCTCATCAGGTGGCTGGAGAGGAACACGGTGCGCCCCTCCGCCGCCTGGTCACGCACGAGCCGGCGGATCCACCGCACGCCGTCCGGGTCGAGGCCGTTCACGGGCTCGTCCAAAATCAGCACGGGCGGGTCGCCGAGGAGGGCGCCTGCCACTCCGAGCCGCCCGCTCATGCCCAGCGAGTACGTTCCGGCCGGCCGGCGGGCCGCCTTGGTCAGACCCACCGTCTCCAGCACCTCGTCCACCCGCCGTACCGGGATGCCGTTGGCCCGGGCCTGGGCGACGAGGTGTGTGCGGCCGGAGCGGGCCGGGTGAACGGCCCGGGCGTCCAGCATCGCCCCGACCGCCCGCAGTGGCCGGCGCAGGTCTGCGTAGGGCCGGCCGGCGATCAAGGCCCGCCCGCGCGTGGGGTGGTCGAGCCCCAGGATCATGCGCATCGTGGTGGACTTCCCGGCCCCGTTTGGGCCGAGGAAGCCGGTTACGCGGCCGGTCTGGATGTCGAAGGTCAGGTCGTCCACGGCGAGGGTGCCGCCGTAGCGTTTCGTCAGTCCTCGGAGGCTGATCACGGAGTTCCTTTGTCGTCGGTCGCGAAGCTCGGCGCACGGGTCGCGGAGCGCAGTGCACGGGAACGCGGAAGGCCGCCGCGCTTCCCGTACGGCAGCGACGCTAGGGGTCGGCACAGCCGTCGCCCATTGGTCGAACGGCAGCGGTGCCCTGCCTTTCGTCGGGGGTGCGCCCCGACCCGGGAGGGATCTCCGGGGCTCACGCCGCGCACGGCGGCGCGCCGACCATAGGCTCGCCGGGTGGAAGAGACGACACCGAGCGGCCGGCCGGTCCGGGTCCTGGTGGCCGACGACGAGGCGATGGTCCGGGCCGGGGTACGCGCCATCCTGGCCCGGGACCCGAACGTCGAAGTGGTCGCCGAGGCGGGCGACGGGCACGAGGCCATCGCGCTCGCCCGCCGGCACCGGCCGGACGTGGTCCTGCTGGACATCCAGATGCCCGGCCTCGACGGGCTGACGGCCGTGGCACGGTTCCACCGGGAGCTGACCACGGTCGGTGTGATCATGCTGACGACCTTCGGCCAGGACGAGTACATCACCCGAGCACTTGAAGAAGGCGCCGACGGCTTCCTGCTGAAGGCGGACGACCCGAGGGAACTTCTCAACGGCGTACGGGCGGTCGGCGCCGGCGGGGCCTACCTGTCTCCGCGGGTCGCCGGCCGGGTCATCGCCGGGATGCGCGCGCACCGGTCCGCACACCCGCACCGTTCACTGGACCGGCTGACGGAGCGGGAGCGCGACGTGCTGGCCGGACTCGGCGCGGGGCTGTCCAACGCGGAGATCGCGAGCCGACTGCATCTGGCCGAGGGCACGGTGAAAGCACACGTCAGCGCCGTACTCACGAAGCTGGGCGCGCGCAACCGAGTGGAGGCGGCCATCGCCGCGCATGAGGCGGGCCTGATCCCGCCGCGCCGCGGCTGACCCGGTGCCCCTCGCCGGATCGAGGAAAGAGCGACACCAACTGTGGCAGGCCGGGTCGACGGCGTCGCGTGGCCGTCGTGGACCACGCCCGCCAGGCCGCCGCCGGTGCCCGTGGGTGCTGACCACAGAGCGAAACATTTGTTCAATACACCCTGGCCCTGAGCTTGTGATGCTCGATCTCGGCACGGCTCCACGTGCGGAGGCCGCGGAGCTCCAAGCGACAGGAGAGGTGATGACCGTGGACAGCGCGCCAGAGGTTCAGGTGGCGAGCGGTCGGCTGCGGGGTCGGATGGACCAGGGAGTCGCGGCGTTCCTCGGGATCCCGTACGCCGCTCCGCCCTTCGGGGCGCGCCGCATGCGGCCTCCCGAGCCGCCCGTGCGGTGGGAGGGCGAGCGCAGCGCCACCGATTATGGGCCGACCTGCCCGAAAGGCGACTACGGTCCGGAGAGCGCGGCGCTGTTCCCGGAGGTCGTGATCCCTGGCGAGGAATGCCTCAACCTCAACGTGTGGACCCCCGATCCCCGGGGATCCGGCTTGCCGGTACTGGTCTGGATTCACGGCGGCATGTTCACCCAGGGGTCCGGATCCGTCGCCGGCTACCGCGGCACCTCCTTCGCCCGCGACGGGGTCGTGTGCGTCACGATCAATTACCGGCTCGGCGCCGAGGGCTTTCTCTACCTCGATGACGGCACCGCCAATCTGGGGTTACTGGACCAGATCGCCGCGCTCGAGTGGGTCCAGGGAAACATCGCCGCCTTCGGCGGCGATCCGGGGAGGGTGACCGTCGCCGGCCAGTCCGCCGGGGCCATGAGCATCACCACCCTTATGGCCATGCCTCGCGCCCGAGGCCTGTTCCGCCAGGCGGTCACCCAAAGCGGGGCTGCCGCCCAGGCACTCACGGCCGAGGCTGCCCTGGGCTTCGCCGCAAGGCTGGCTGAATCGCTCGGGGTTGCCCCGACACGTGAGGCTTTCAGCGAGGTGCCGGCCGAACAGCTCGCGCGGGCGGCGTCCGCCCTCGTCAAGGAGGTCCAGACCGCCTCGGATCCGGCCGAGTGGGCAAGCCTCCCCTTCGCCCCGGTCGTAGACGGCGACACCCTCCCCGACCACCCGCTCGACGCGCTGAGAAAGGGCGCCGGCAGCGGCGTGCGGCTCCTGGCCGGGTGGAACCGGGACGACATCCGGATCGGCCTCGTCCCCACCGGCATGATCGACATCGTCGACGAGCCCGCCCTCTCTGCGATCGCGGGCGCCCTCGGAGCGCCCGGCGGGACGGTCGAGCGCTATCGGGCAGCCCGGCCGGGAGCGAGCAACGGGGATCTGCTCGCTGCCGTGACCACCGACCGCTTCGTTCGGGTTCCGGCGATCCGGGTCGCCGAGGCGCATCTCGAAGCCGGCGGGGCCGACACCTGGATGTACCGCTTCGACCACGAGTCGCCGAGCTTCGCCGGCCGCCTCAGGGCCGCCCACGCGGTGGAGGTCCCGTACGTGTTCGACCTCCTCGACGAGGAGTCCAGCTACGCCCTCATCGGCGACGAACCACCACAGGTCGTCGCCGACACGGCCCATGGCGCCTGGGTCCGCTTCGTCGCCGACGGCGACCCGGGCTGGCCCCGATACAACCTGGCCGACCGGTCCACGGCGTTGATCGACGAGGGGATCACCGTGGTCGACGACCCCGACGGTGCCGAGCGCGAGGTGTGGGCCGGCCGACGCTGATCGGGAGTTGCCATTCGGTGCCGACCGTGTGACTCAACGGTGGCGATCCATTTGACGAAGGCGCAAGGTGGTGTCATGGGGCGAGATCAGAACCAGCACCGAAGCGCCGATGTGCCTCAATGGGAGATCACGGTCCCGTCGCGTCCTGGCCGGCTGCCCGGGGTCATGATGGCAGGGTTCAGCGATCGGGCGAACGAGTTCCTCGACGTCGCGTTCCTCCCGCACCCCGCGGTCACGGTGATCTTCGACTTCAGCGACTATCCATTCGTCGTCGAAGACGGTTGTGGTTCGCAGCAGCGAGAACGCGTCGTCGCCGGACTCGCGCCCAACAGGGCTCGAGGGCGGAGGTTGGCCAGAAGTTCCGAGTGCCTCCAGCTGCGGCTTTCGCCGATGATCGCGCGCGCCATCCTGGGTGCCTCGTGGGAGCTGGACGGGATGGTGGTCGCCCTCGATGACCTGTGGGGACGAGAGGCCGTGCGAACCCAGGAGCGATTGCGTGCCGCCGGGTCGTGGGAGGACCGATTCGCGATCGCGGAGGCGGTGCTGGCTCGGCGGGGGGACGCAGGCCGAACTGTCGACCCGGAGGTCACCTTCTCCTGGGGACAGATGATGGCCAGCCGAGGGCGGGTACGTGTCGAACGACTGGTCGCTGAGACCGGATGGAGCCGCAAGCGCCTTTGGTCGCGGTTCCGCGCCCAGGTCGGCCTCACCCCCAAGCGTGTCGCCCAGCTCATCCGCTTCGACCACGCGGCCCACCGTCTCGCCGCCGGCCACCGCGCCGCATGGGTAGCAGCAGAGAGCGGCTACGCCGACCAGTCCCACCTTCATAGAGACGTCATGGCCTTCGCCGGGATGACGCCGACCGCGGTCGCGGCCTCGCCGTTTCTGGCGATCGACGATGTCGCGTGGCCCCCGAAGCGCGCATCTGGCAGGTGACGTGAGCGAGCCCGACGGCTGGCGCCGATGCCCGTCGCGCTGCTCGGGGGTTGAGGAACCTCCACGTCAGATCGTGCGCCAAGCCCTCGCGGCCTCCATTGACCCTATGACCTGGGCTGCTCGTAGACGTTCGTGCGGCACCACATCAACATGCTCGGCCGGTGGCGTGCTCGGCGGACTGACCCGTGTGCGGGCCATCCAGCTCAACGACGCGCACATCTTCTGCACCCTGGACCAGGTCGCCGAGGAGGCCCAGGCGGCGCTGAAGATGATCCGCCGGGCGTACGAGGCGCTCGGCATCACCCCGACCCGCTACCGGCTCTCCCTCCCGGGTCCTGGCGGCAAGTACGTCGCCGCACCCGAGAAGTGGCAACGGTCCACCGCCCTGCTGACCGACGTCCTCGACCGCTCCGGTCTGCCCTACGAGGCAGCCGAGGGAGAGGCCGCGTTCTACGGCCCCAAGATCGACGTTCAGGTCGCCGACGGCGCCGGCCGGGAGTCCACCCTGTCCACCGTCCAGGTGGACTTCCACCAGCCCGAGCAGTTCGACCTGCATTACATCGGCGCGGACGGCGCCAAGCACCGCCCGGTCATGGTCCACCGCAGCATCATCGGCAGTGTGGAACGTGCGGTCGCCCATCTCATCGAACAGCACGGCGGCGCCTTCCCCGCCTGGCTCGCCCCCACTCAGCTGGTCATTCTCCCGATCTCCGACACCGAACTGCCGAACGCCGCAGCCCTCGCCCAACGCTGCACCCGCCTCGGACTGCGTGCCGAGATCGCGGGACCGGAACGCGGCAGCCTGGGAGCCCGTATCCGAGAGGCCCGCCTGGTTCCCTACCAAGCCGTCATCGGCGCCAAGGAGGCCGCTGACGATCACGTCGCACTGCGCTTGCGTGACGGACGCCGACTCGACCCGCAGCCAATTAGTGACGTGCTCACCCACATCAGCGCTCTCATCGGGGCCAACAGCACCGACCTGTGGGCCGACGCCACCTCATAGCAGGCGTCGCGATCAGCGCCTGCTGTCGCCCGGGGCGAGGACACTGGTGATCTCCGCGCGTCACCAGCCTGCCTGGGCAGTACACCTAGGGCTCGCCGACCGACCGTGGGCCAGTCGGCGAGTCGAGAACAGGAGGCTCAGCGGGCCAGCAGGCCCTGGATCGCCGCCGCGATCTCGTCGGGTGCCTCCTCGGCCATGAAGTGCCCCGCTCGGGTCAGCCGGTGGTCCAGGTCCGGCGCCCACGCCTTCCACACCCCGGCAGCGTCGTAGCCCAGTTGCGCGCCCCAGTCCTGCTGGACGACCGTCACGGGCATGGCCAGCTGCGACCCGGCGTCCAGGTCCGCTTGGTCGTGCATGACGTCGATCCCCGCCGAGGCCCGGTAGTCCGCGACGATCGACGTCACCGCCGCGGCGCTCGCCCGCAGATATTCGGCACGCACCTCCTCCGGCATGGCGGTCGGGTCGTTGGCCCAGGCGTCGAGGAACGAGCCGAAGAACGCGTCCGCACTGCCTGCGATCATCGCTTCCGGCAGGCCCGGCGGCTGCGCCATCAGGAAAAGGTGGTAGCCGACCGCCGCCGAGGCGCCATGCAGGACGTTCCACATGTCGAGCGTCGGCACGATGTCGAGGATGCCCAGGTGCGTGATGGTCTCAGGGTGGTCCAACCCCGCCCGGAAGGCGACATGGGCGCCTCGGTCGTGGCCGACGAGGGCAAAGCGCTCGTGGCCGAGCGCCGCCGCCAGGGTCACGACGTCGGCGGCCATGGTGCGCTTGGCGTACACATCGGGGTCGGTGGCGGCCGGCTTGTCGCTGGCGCCGTAGCCCCGCAGGTCAGGACAGATCACCGTGTGCTCGTCGGCGAGCCGCGCGGCGACGTGTCGCCACATCAGGTGGGTCTGGGGGAATCCGTGCAACAGCACGACCGGGCTTCCGCTGCCGCTGACAGCGGCAGTCAGCTCCACACCGTCTGCACCGGGCAGGCGGATGTGGTCGAAGCCGGGAATGGTGAGCGTCATGAGGGACCACCCTTTCGGGTCGGGGACTTGACCGGATCAGCTTGGGCGACGGCGATCAGCAGCCGATCAGTACGGTTGGGCGCAGTCGGCCCCTGGCACGGAGGATGGGGGCATGCGAATCGACGTGCTCGGTGCCGTGCGGGCCTTCCGCGACGACGGCAGCGCGGTTGACCTGGGCGGACCCCGCCATCGTGAGGTACTCGCCCGGCTCGTCGCCGCCGAGGGACGGATGGTCACCACCGACACCCTTGTCGACGACCTGTGGGCCGATCCGCCGGCCCGCGCCGTGGGCGCTTTGCGGACGTTCGTCGCCGCGCTGCGCCGCGCCCTCGAACCCGACCGGCCGCCCCGCAGTCCGCCGCGCGTAATCATCACCGAAGGTCCCGGCTACGCGCTGCGCCTGCCGCGCGAGGACGTGGACGTCCATCGGTTCCAGGACACCCTGGCCCGAGCCCGGCGCAACCCCGACGCGGTGACCGATCTCGGCACGGCACTCGCGGCCTGGCGCGGACCCGCCTACGCCGATGTGCCCGGCTCCCCATGGGCGCAGCGCGAGCGGACCCGGCTGGAGGAACTGAGGTTGGAGGGGGTGGAACTGCGCGCCCGCATCCTCCTCGACTCCGGGGAAGGGGCCGATCTCGTCGCCGAACTGGGTGCTCACGTCGCCGAACATCCGTGGCGCGAGCCGGCCTGGGGGCTCCTTGCCCGCGCGCTACACCGCGCGGGCCGCCAGGCCGACGCGCTGGCCACCCTCCGCCGCGCCCGCACGATGCTCGTTGATCAACTCGGACTGGACCCCGGTGCCGACCTTCAGCGCTTGGAGATGGACATCCTCACCGGATCCGCGTCCCTCGAAGGCGCACGTACCGCGTGGACCGGCCCCGGTGCCCGGCTCGGCCCGCGCACCACCGTGGATCTGGCCCGCACCCTCGCACTGGCGGGTGGCGACGCCCTCGTCCACTCGCGGCGCGACCGCCTCGCCGCCATCCAGGCGGCGGAACGCACGGGAGACCTCTCCCTGACCGCCCGGATCATCGGCGCCTACGACGTGCCCGCCATCTGGAGCCGGGCCGACGACCCCGAGCAGTCCCGCGCCGTCGTCGTGGCTGCCGAGCGCACGCTCACCGCGCTCGGCCCCGACGGCCCCGCCGACCTGTCCGCCCGCCTCCTGGCCACGATCGCCGTCGAGAGCCGCAGCGCCGATCTATCCGGGATCGAGCTGAGGCGCGCACAGCAGGCGGCACTGCGGGCCGAGGCGCTGGCACGGGACCTGGCCGATCCCGCCCTGCTGGTCTTCGCCCTCAACGGGGTGTTCCTGCAGTCCTTCACCCGCCCCGGGCTCGCGGCGGTACGGGACAGGATCGGCGCCGAGATCCTCGACCTGGCCACCCGGCACGAGCTGCCGAACTTCGCCGTACTCGCCCGACTCGTCCGCCTGCAAGCCGCCTCGGCCCTCGGCGACCTCGACGCCGCAACCTCGCACGCCGAGGCCGCCGAACAGCTCGCCGCCATCACCGAGGCGCCCCTCGTCTCCGTCCTCACCGGGTGGTTCAGGGCCCGGGCCACGGCCGCCCGCAGCACCGAACCCGGCGGACCGACCGCCGCCACGGCAGCAGCGCACTACCGCGCTGCCGAAAACGCACTCCGGACGGCCGGAATGCCGGGGCTGCACCGCGGCCTGTTCCCGCTCGCCCTACTGGGGCTGCGCCTGCTGCACGACCGGCCCGCGCCCACTGACCCCCACCTCGACTGGGGCCCGTACCGGCCTTGGGCACGGCCCCTCGTGTTGCTCGCCCAGGACCGGGGCGAGGAGGCCCGTACCGCCCTCGCCGCGGTGCCCGAACCACCGCGTGACCACATGCAGGAGGCCATGTGGTGCCTGACCGCCCGCGCCGCCGTACGCCTCGGCGAGCGCGGAATCGCCGCACACGCTGAGGCCGCCCTGCGCGATGCCTGCGCAGAACACGCCGGCGCCGCCAGCGGAATGCTGACCCTCGGCCCGGTGGCGCGCTACCTGGCAGAGGCGAAGGCATGCGCCGGAGCGGGGTAAGCGAAAGCAATCCGCGAACCCCGAACCCGCCCGCGCTCGCCCATAGCCCCGGCGGGATCAGGTCGCCATGACGTTCAGGGGCATCCGTCGCCGACACCGGGCGGTCGGCGACGGTCTCGACGCCACGCGTGGTGATCCCGGATGAGGCGTATGCGAGGAACCGGCATGCCCTCGGCGAGAAAGGTTAACCAAGTGCTTGACTATTTGCGGTCGGCACTAAATAGTTAGGCACATGCTTAACCAAGCTGGTTCGTTGGACCGGGTGTTCCAAGCGCTGGCGGACACAACTCGCCGGGAGATCGTTGCGCGGTTGATCCGCGGGCCTGCCTCGGTCAGTGAGCTGGCCCGGCCGCTCGCCATGTCGCTGCCGGCGGTGATGCAGCACCTACAAGTACTGGAGGCGTGCGGACTGGTCCGGTCCGAGAAAGCCGGAAGGGTACGCACCTGCCACATCGAGCCGGGTGTGCTGCGAATGGCCGAGGACTGGATCACCGCGCAGCGCACTGCCTGGGAACACCGCCTCGATCGCCTCGGCGACTACCTGACCGAACACCGCGACAGCCCAGATCAAGGGAGCACACAATGACCGATCACGTGGTCACGCATGCCACGTTCACCCTCGAACGCCTCTACGCGGCCTCACCGGCCACAGTGTTCGCCGCATGGGCCGACCCCGAAGCAAAGGCCCGCTGGTTCGCCGGCCCCGACGCCGAGCACGAGCTTGATTTCCGCGTCGGTGGGCGGGAGGTCAACCGCGGCCGCTCCGACGGTGGCGCAGTGCTGACGTTCGAGTCCTGGTACCGCGACATCGTCCAGGACGAGCGGATCGTCTACACCTCCACTCTGTCCGAGGGGCAAGACCTTGCGACAGTGTCGCTGACGACGGTGCAGTTCTGCCCCGAGGGTGGTGGCACCCGGCTGCTACTCACCGAGCAGGGCACCTTCCTCGATGGCCGCGAAGAACCACGCTGGCGGGAGCAGGGCACCGGCAAGTGGCTTGACGCGCTCGCCGCCGAACTGCTGCGAAGCATCAAGCAACAGTGATGACCACGAGCGACCCTTCGCAGAATCGACGTTGGCGGGTGCTGGCGCTGCTGGGCACGGCGTTCTTCATGACCATTCTGGACGGCACCAGCCTGCTCACCGCTCTGCCCGCGATCGAACACCACCTTCGCCTGCACGGCCCTGCCATCCAATGGACCGTGACGGCCTACGCGCTGGCCTTCAGCGGACTGCTGTTGTTATGCGGCCGCGCTGCGGATCTGCTGGGCCGTCGGCGGGTGTTCATCGCCGGGATGGTGCTGCGGGTCCTGGCCTCGCTGGCGTGCGGGCTCGCCCCATCCATCCAGACGCTGGTGGCCGCCCGTGCACTCCAGGGCGTCTCGGCCGCGATCATCGCTCCGGCCGCGTTGTCGATGGTCATGAACACCTTTCCCGAAGGGGCCGCCCGGAACAAGGCGCTCGGCATCTGGGGCGGACTCGGCGGGTTCGGCGCCACAGCCGGTCTACTACTGGGCGGCATCATCACCGACATCCTCGGATGGCAGTGGGTGTTCTGGATCAACGTCCCGGTCGGGACTCTCGTGCTGGTACTCGCCCCCGCCCTGCTGCGCGAAAGCCGGGACCGAGCACGCTCCCGTTCCTTCGATATCCCTGGTGCACTGACCATCGCCCCAGCACTCGTCCTGCTCGTATACGTGATCACCCGGGTGCCGACATCCGGGTGGGCGAACGGACAGACCATCGGGCTACTGGCCGCCGTGGCCGTACTGGTCTGGATGTTCATCCTGATCGAGAAGCGATCGGTGGCCCCGCTCGTTCCCTTCCGGGCGCTGCGCTCGCGCATGCTGATCGGCGGCAACCTCCTCCTGCTCATCGCCGGCATGACCGTCGACGGCATGCTCGTCACCCTCACCTCTTTCGTGCAGCAGGTGCTCGGCTGGTCGGCGGCGCAGTTCGGGCTGGCGACCGCGATGATGACCGTCACCGCGGTCGCAGGCGCCCTGCTGAGCCAACGAGTCGTGACCAGGATCGGCCTGCGGCGGGTAGCTGCCGCCGGGATCGTCCTGCTCGGTTGTGGCTGCCTGCTGCTCACCCGCATACCGGCCAGCGGCGCGATGAGTCTTCTGCCGGCCGCCCTGTTCTTGTTCGGGGCGGGAATGGGCGCCGCCACGGTATGCGCACAGATCGCCGCGCTGACCGGCGTCACCGAAAATGACTCAGGCATGGCCGCCGGCCTCGCCGACACCTCCTTTGCCGTCGGCACCGCCCTCGGCACTGCCATCTGCACCAGCGTCGCTGCCGCCTACACATCCGCGATCGGTGGTCAGGCACCGCTACCGCTCGCACTCACCACCGGGCAGCATGCCGCATTTGGGGCAGCCGGCGTCTTCGCCGCACTGGCCTTGATCACCGCGTTGACGCTCCTCCGCAAGCGATCCGGCCTATCTCGCAATGTGTCGGCAGACGCAAGCGAGAACGTATCCACCAGGGCGCCGTCGACCTCACCTTGATCTACAGGGCACACCCTGCCGCGCTCCTAGCTGATTCCTGTTCTCCTAGGTCGTCGCCAGGCCAGCCTGCTTGGCTGCGGCGGCCACAGCTTCGAAGCCGTATCGGAGCATCTCCGACTCATAAGCGTGTACGGCCTCAACCAGCGGCAGCCCGCGGTCGCGCGCCTCGGTGAGCCGGCGGGTGAGCAACGCGGCGTCGCGCAGGGCCACCGCAGCGCCGATCCCGGCTGGCACCATGCAGTGGATGGCGTCGCCGACCAGCGTCACCGGGCCGCTCGGCCACGGCTCCACCGGCTGCGACGTCCGCATGGACGCAGTACGGACCGTCGCCGGGTCCACTCGCCGAATGATCTCCCCGAGTTGGGGATGCCAATCGGCGACGCGCTCCTGGACGGCGTCTCGCAATCCGGCGCCGTCCAGCCCCGACACGTCGTCGGGCGTGCCGAGCACCCACATGACGTAGTCGCGGGTGTCGGTGAACTCCAGGCCCAGCCCGAGTTCAGCGGCGGCGGCGCGCGGGTCGCGCCGGAATCGGTGCCCGGCCAGCGGCATGAACCGTCCGCCGGAGCCGACGATCGTGGAGAAGCCATCCAGGGACTCGGCCGGGGTGATCGCCGCCACCTCGTCGGTCAACGGGGTCTTGCCGAAGATCAGCCGTACGCCGAGATCCACGACCCGGGCGTCCGGGAGGAACTGGTGCCGGACCCGCGACATTGACCCGTCGGCGGCGACCAGCAGGTCAGCCTCCTGTACGGCGCCGTCGGCGAAGTGCGCCTCGACCCGGCCGCCGGGAAGGTACGCGAAGTGGGTGAACGCGGCCCCGAACCGGGTCACCTCCTCGAGTTCGGCCAGCAGGATCGTGCGCAAAGTGAGCCGGTCCACGCTGATGTGGCTGTCGGGGGTCGGCTCGGCCGCCGGGTCGCCGACCGGGAACCGGTTGATGACGGTGAGATCGTCGGCGAGGATCGTCACGCCCGAACCGGGCACCCCGTGGTGGCCAGCACCAGGCGGTGAAGGTGTTCGGGCAGGCAGTCGTGGAGTGCGCGGTTACCCTCCGGCGCGATGTGGATGCGGTAGCCCTGCCCCTTGGCCGGCGCCGAATCGCGCTCGTGCAACGTCACCTGGAATCCGGCCCGTCGCAGCCCGTGGGCCAGGCACGGTCCCGCCAGACCGCCTCCGATGATCGCGACATTACTCATCTTTGGAGTTAAGTCCAGATATATCGCGTACCCCGCGGCTGCCGCCCCTCAATCGAGGCCCCACCAAGATGGGACGGCACGCGGACGCCTCGGGTCCGGTGGGATTGCCTCATCTTCAACGAGGCACATAGACACGCCCGCGGTCGCACACGATCGTCGTCGGGGACGATCATCGGCTTCGCTGCCGCGTTCTCCAGCCGCACCGCCTTCGACCGACCGCACTGCCACGCCCGCACCTCACCAACGCCATGATCAATGGACGGTCACCAGTGGGCGATCCCGGCTGTGATGGCCGGGCCCTCCTGCTGTATCCACGCCTCGGCACGAGGCAGCCGATCCTTCGCCCCCTCGTCCCAGAAACGCCGGAACACCGGATCTCTTTCGGCTGCGGCGCGCATGTTGACGTGGAAACGGCCGATCATCGTGGTGGCCGTGGGGACCAGGACGCGGCGCTGCTCCGACGTCATGCCGTAGGCGTCAGCGAACACCGCGACGCGGTGCGGGATGTCAAGGTCGCGGAAGGCGGGCGCCCGGTCCTCGGGATGCATCAGCGGCGCCCAGTAGTAGAGGGCATTGGCAAGGTCGTCGACCCGTGTGGTGGGCTTGGCCAGGTCGAAGTCGATGAGCGCCGCGGGCAGGCCGTCGCGGAAGACGACGTTGCCGGGACAGTAGTCGCGGTGACTCACCAGCATCGGCTCACCGTCCGGGGTCGAGTTCCGGATCCGCATCCCGGGGATCCCGCCCCAGACGGCGTCCTCGGGTGCGACCCAGCCCTCGGCGACGTCGTGCAGCCGCCGGATGAGCTGCGCCAGTGCGACCAGCACCTCCTCCCTCGCTGTCTCCGGCGGGAGTGGTTCACGGGGAACGTCACCGGGGATGAAGGACAACACCTCGCGGCCCCGCTCGTCGAGCCCGAGAGGAACGGGCGCCTCGGAGAATCCTGCGGCGTGCAGGTGCGCCAGGTAAGCCTGGATCGTCAGAGTGAAGGGCCGGACCGGGCGGCGCACGGTGTCCCCGACCCGCACGATGCCTTGGGTGACGCCGTCACCGATTAGCGGTTCCTCATCGGACTGGTCGATGCCACGGCTCGGGTCGGTCACGGGCGCTCCACTGGTGTTGGTTCCACGGTGTCCAGGTTTAGCGGATGGGTCGCGCTCTGGCGATCTGCGCCGGTTCGTAGCGGATCCGAACGCGTCTCCGCGCTGAGTCTCCTGAGACAGGACGATGGCACACCGGACAGCCGCCCCACTCACTTTCACTGATACGGCAACTGTAGATCGTTAGGTGCTGCGGCAGAGGTCACGTGGTCGAAGCCGCCGTGACCTCGTTCCACCGCCGATGACAGGTCGCTGCCCGATATTGATGGCGACGCCGCCACAGGGACGAGCGCAGGGCATGCTCGGGATCGATGTCTTGCCGAGGACGGGGAAGCGTGAATCGGCGAAGGAGTTTCACCAGCTCACGGCAGCTCACCGGGACGAGCTCGACCTTCCTGGTCTCGGCAGTACCGCCGCGTTCGAGGGTGATCGTGACGGCCAGCAGCGCATACGCGATCATGCTGATCAGGCTCCACCGATGCCAGGAGGTCCAGCCGGTGACCTGTCCCTGGTCCAGCCCGGTCAGGCCCTTGGCTGCTTGGAAGTCCTCCTCGATCCGCCACCTGCGGCACACCACGCTCACCAGCTCCTGCAGCGGACGGGGTGTGGCAGACCAGCACCGATAGAACGACAGGGTGCCGGTGTAGCGGTGGCGGCGCACCAACAGGGTGCTCTGCCCGGCCTGGTGTCCGTCAGGGGTGTCGTCGGCGAGCACATCGATCATCGCCCAGTCGTAGTGACGGTCGCCCTTGGTGCCGCTACCGGTCCGCAGCCGCTGCCAGGACCGGCCGGGTAGGCGTTTGACCAGGTCGGTGACGGTGAACGTTCCTGCCGCAGGACAGGAAGGAAGGTCGGCAGTTCGACCCTGCCCCTGACCACACTTCTCTGAAGAGCTCAGACGCCCTGAGCCGATCACGGCCGGGGCGGTTTTGACTTTACTATCGTGCGCATGGAGCTGTGGGAGCGTTCCGGGACGCTGGATCTCCTCGGCGATCTTCTGCGTGAGAGCGCCCGCGGCGGTCGCGTGGCGGTGGTGGCCGGCGAGGCCGGGATCGGCAAGTCCGTGCTCGTGACCGAGTTCGTCCGGCGATGCGGGCCGGCGGCATGGGTGCTCTGGGGCGGCTGCGACCGGTTGATCACCCCACGGGCCCTTGGTCCCCTCCACGACATCGGCCGCCAGACCAGAGGTGTCCTGGCCAAGCGGCTGAACGCCGGTGCCGCGCAGGAGGAGCTCTTCACGGCGTTTCTGGACGAGATCTCCGGCCCGCTGCAGCGCCCGCGCCCGGTCGTTGTCGTGGAGGACGCCCACTGGGCTGACGAGGCCACACTCGACTGGCTGATCTGGTCGGGCCGGCGGATCGGCCGGATGCCGGTCCTGTTCGTGGTGACCTACCGTGACGATGAGGTGGGTGCCGAGCACCCGCTGCGGGGCGCCCTTGCGACCCTGCCCGGCGCGATCACGCGACGCGTGTCGCTGTCGCCGCTGTCGCGGGAGTGCGTGGCGGATCAGGCATACCGGACCGGGCGGGATCCGGAGCTGGTCTACCGGTTGTCCGGCGGCAACCCGTTGCTGGTGACCGAACTGTTGAAGGCGGAGGGGCGGGCGGTGCCGGCCACAGTGCAGGACCTTGTCCTGGACCGGCTGCGGCTGTTGCCGCGGCCCGCCAAGGAGCTGGCCCACCTGGTGTCGGTGATCCCGACTCGCACCGACGCCGCCGTCGTGGCGGGAGTGCCGGACCTGGTCGACATGTGCGTCAACGCCGGGGTACTCATGCCGTCCGGTGACGGCGTGTCGTACCGTCACGAGTTGCTGCGGAGCGCGGTGGAGGACGCGCTGTCGCCCGCGCGCCGCGCCGCGCTGCACCGGCGGGTGCTGGGCGTGCTGGCCGAGGTCCCCGGGGTCGACCCGGGCCGCTTGGTCCACCACGCTATGCAAGCGGGGGACGAGGCCGCGGTCCTGCGGTACGGACAGGTGGCGGGGGCCGGCGCTGCCCGGCAAGGCGCCCATCGAGAGGCGACAGCACACTATCGGTCAGCGGCCGTGTACGCGGACCGGCTACCGGCCCAGCAGCAGGCCGAGCTGCTGGAGGCCTACGCGTTCCAGGCGTACCTGGCCGGGCTGGCCGAGGAGGGATTGCAGGCCCGGTGGGCGGCGCTGGCCGTACGGGAGAATCTGCGGCAACCCGAACAGGTCGGTGAGAACCTGCGCTGGATCTCTCGGTTGGCCTGGTGGGCGGGGAACGCGGGGCAGGCCTGGGAGGCGGCCGCGCGGGCGATCACAGTCCTCGAGACCGAGCTGCCGGGCCGGCAACTGGCCATGGCCTACAGCAACCGGTCCCAGTTGCACATGCTTGCGGGCGATCGGGAGGCGGCGGTCTCGTGGGGAGAGCGGGCGCGAACCCTGGCCGTTCGGCTGGAGGATGTGGAGACCTCCGTCCACGCTGAGATCAACGTGAGCACCGCCCGGCTCACGGGCGGTGACGAAACCGCGGTCGCGGCGCTGCGGGAGGTGCACGAGCGCGCCTCAACCCTCGGGCTGGCCGATCACGCCGCCCGGGCACTCGTCAATCTGGCGACCTCGCTGGTGCAACTGGCCGAGTATGAAGCTGCCGCTCCGGCGGTCGAACACGCGCTGGCGTACGCCACTCAACAGGACCTCGACGGCTACGTCCAGTACCTGCTCGGGGTACGAGCGGGGGTGCGGCTGGTGCGGTGTGACTGGGCCGGCGCTCTGGCCGATGCGGACGCGGCACTGGATCGGCCGGTTCGAGCCGGGGTCGCCGTGGTTCCCGCGCTGCTGGCGCGGGGCCGGATTCAGGCGGCCCGTGGCGAACGCGAGGCGCGGGTCACGCTCGATGAGGCCGCCCGCCAGGCCGACCGCACCGGTGAGGTGCAGCGGGTCTGCCCGGTGGCGGCGGCCCGCTCGGAGTACTTCCTGCTGTACGGCGATGCCAAGCGTGCCGCCGAGGAGGCCCGGCGCGGCCTGGACCTGGCCGTCAGGGCGAACCATTCGGTTTACATCGGGGAGCTGGCCTACCGGTTGTGGCGGGCCGGGGATGCCGGGTTGCCCGGTGCGGGGGCCCAGCCGTACCAGATGATGATCGACGAAGATTGGGCCGGCGCGGCTGCGGAGTGGGCGCGGCGCGGGGCCGCGTATATGCGCGTCGAGGCACTGGCGGGCGGTGATCAGAGCACTGCGGCCGAAGCCTTGCGGGTCCTGGACGAGCTGGGGGCCACGCGGGTGGCGGAGCGGTTGCGTGCGGAGCTGAGAAGGCGCGGTTTCACTCAGGTGCCGCGTGGCCCTCGCCGGACAACGGCCGCCAACCCCGGCGGCCTTACGCTGCGCCAGGCAGAGGTGCTCGCACTGCTGGCCGAAGGGCTGTCCAATGCCGAGATAGCCGGGCACCTGTCGTTGTCGGTCAAAACCGTCGACCACCACGTTTCCGCAGTGCTGGACAAGCTCGGTGTGGCCAACCGGGGCCAGGCGGTTGCTGCGGCGCACCGGCTGAACCTGGTCCGGCCGCCCGCAAAATAGGGAATTCTCCCCAGTCGCGGATCGTCGCGAGGACCTACCGTTCTGCGCTGAGATGGCGTCCCAAGGGGGAGACATGAGTTACCTCAGCACACCTAGCGAATCACCCCTTTACGAAGCTGAGCGGCCCGCTCGGGGATACGTGCCCAACTATCTGAGGGTGCTGGCGCTGCGGCCTGAGGTCTATCACGCATGGCTGCGGCTCGGGGAGGTGGTCAGGGCCGGTATGGATCCGCGTCGGTACGAACTGGTCACCCTGACGGCCGCCCGCCGCCTCGGTTCCACGTACTGCGGTCTCGCGCACGCGGCCGCGCTGCTTGAGCGGTTCTACGATGACGTGGCCCTGCGGGCGATCATGGCGGACCATCACGATGCGGGGCTGGCGCCGGCGGATGTGGCGGCCATGGACTTCGCGGACCGCGTCGCCGCCGATCCCGCCGGCGTGACTGAGGGGGACATCGCGGTCCTGCGCGGGCACGGCCTGGCCGATGACGACATCTTCCAGATCGTCCTCGCCGTCTGTCTGCGCCGGTTCTTCAGCGGCCTCCTGTCCGCGGTCGGCGCCGTCCCGGATCCGGTCTTCCGCGAGCTGCCCCCAGGCGTCCGGACGGCCGTCGGGGCAACCGATGAGGCCTTTGCACGCCAGCGGGGCGACGCAGGTGGCTCGTAGTTCAATCCGCTCCGGATGTCTCGATGACTTCCACCAACTGTCTCCGGCGCCGAGCGGGCAGGTTCGCCGACGGCGTGGTGGACCGTTACCCGCTCCCTGAAACCGACACATGCTCTCGACGAAGGACAAGGAGAAGATCATGGCCGGAAAAGCCGTCGTCAGCCTGACCACCGGACTGGAGGACCCTGAGCGGGTCACTGTGGCGTTCCTGGTCGCGCTCGGCGCGGCCGAGCAGGGCCGTCCCACGCTTATGTTCCTTACCAAGGAAGCAACCCGGCTGGCCCTGGGCGGCGTCGCCACCGCAGTCGCATGTGACGGCTGTCCTCCACTGGCCGACCTCGTAGCCCGGTACGCCAAGGCAGGCGGGCGATACTTCGTCTGCCCGATCTGCTTCGAGGCGCGCACGCTCGACAGGCAGCAGCTCATCGAGGGCGCGGAATTGGGCGGGACCATCCCGATGTGGCAGTGGATCGGCGACGAGGGCGCGACCACTTTCAGCTACTGACTGGTTCCCCCGCTGCCGATGCCGACGGCAACGTTGACGGCAACGTCCTCTGCCAGAGGCAAACGCCGGTTGCCATCAAGCGCCCTCCGTCCCCGGATCCCGGATAGGTGGCAGGGCGACTGCCACAGCTGAAAAGCGGAGGGCCGGCAGTTCGACCCTGCCCCTGACCACACTCTCTGAACAGCAAGAGCGCCCTGAACGGATCATCGTTCGGGGCCTTTTGATCTCCATTGACGACAACGTGCCTGTGACTCTTTGCGGCTGATCATTTTGTTGGCCTCGGTCGGTAGTGGCCAGCACCAGTTGTCGCACAGGTCGGTGAACAGCGACGGTCTTTCCCAGAGTGGGGGTCAGCCCACATAAGCCCAAAACCCGCATTGAGATGATCTTGAAGCCTTGAGCGGGTGGGTTGATGAAGCTGTGATCTTCTTCGTCTGTTACGCGCGTGTTCGTCTCGCTACGGTTTGTTTCGTCCGTTGGCGGGTTGAGCCGGGAGGCGCATGCGGTGACGTCGGTCGAGCGGACCGCCTATCGGGTGTTCCCGCGCTTGATGATGACGCGCGAGCTGTACCTCTTCTACTCCCCCTCGCAGGAGGAGATGGCGTGGGCGCGGGAGAGACCGACACCGATGAGCACCTGCTGGCGCTGACGCTCGCGCTGAAGTGTTTTCAGCGGCTGGGCCGTTTCGCCAAGGCCCGTGAAGTGCCGCCCGTGGTGGTGGAGCACGTACGACGGTGCCTGGAGGTGGGCGAGGACGTGGCCCCGGTGTATGCCTCGCCGCGTACGGCGGAGTCACATCGGGTGCTGGTACGGCGCCGGTAGGGGGTGGCGTAGGCGCCGGGCAAGGCTCGCAAGATCGCGGCCAAGGCGATGACCCGGGCGGCGTGGGTGAAGAACCATCCGCCGGATCTGATCAACGTGGCGTTGGAGCGGCTGGCGCAGGCGCGGTTGGAGCTGCCGGCGTGTCCGGGTGCCACCGGAATACGGCAGAAACGGGCCGCGGGTGTGATCACCGGTCGTTAGGATCTGAGGGTTCGCGCTGATTGGTGACGGTTTCCGGGAGTTCGGGTGGCGTCGATCGACCGGACCGCCTACCCGAGGTTCGCGCGGGCGGTGTCCGCTCGGGAGTTGGCGGAGGTGTTCACCCCGTCGCTGGTTGAGGTGGAGTGGGCGCGTGGCAAGACGCAGGACGATCAGCATCTGTTGGCGCTGCTGGTGTGGTTGAAGGCCTACCAACGGCTTGGGTACTTCCCGAAGCTCGCGGACGTCCCGCCGGTGGTGGCCGAGCACATCCGTGGCGTGATCGGGTTGGCAGAGCAGGTTGTGCTGACCGCAGGGCGAGGCGGAGTTCCATGCGTGCCAGTTGCTGGCCGAGGCATTGGTGGATGCCATGCCCGAAGGCGACGTGAGCGCTGGGGCGGCGGGTGACGTCGAAGGTGTCGGGCTCGGCCATCAGTGCCGGGTCACGGTTGGCCGAGGGCAGGGAGACTGCCACCCGTTCGCCCTCGTGGATCATCTGGCCGGCGAGGGTGAGCTCCTCGGTCGCGGTGCGGATGGCGCCGTTGTTGACGATCGACAGGTAGCGCAGCAGCTCCTCGATCGCGCCGTTGACCACCTCGGGCTCCTCCCGCACCAGCGCAAGTTGGTCGGGGTGACGCAGCAGGAGCAGGGCGCCGAGGCCGAGCATGTTGGCTGTGGTTTCATGGCCGGCGATCAGCAGGAGATTGCCGATGCCGATCAGGTCGTCGTCGCTGAGCTCGTCGCCGTGCGCCCGGACCAGCATGCCGAGGATGTCCGCGCCGGGATTCTCGCGCTGGGCGGCCACCAGGCCGCCCATGTAGGTGTGCATCTCAATGGCGTTGGCGAACTGCTCCTCCATTGTCAGGCTGAGGTCGAGCATGGTGTCGCTGTGCCGTTGGAAGTCCGCGCGGTCCTCATACGGGACCCCGAGCAGCTCGCAGATCACCAGTGACGGCAGCGGCAGCGCGAAGGCGGTCATCAGGTCCACCGGACCCCCGGCCTTTTCCATCCGGTCCAGGGCTTCGTCGACGAGCTCGACGAAGCGGGGGCGGAACGCATTGATCCGCCGGACGGTGAACTCGCCGGTCAACAGCCGTCTGATGCGGGTGTGGTCGGGCGGATCCATGGCTACCAGGAAGCCGGCCTGCTCGCCGATCAACTTCCTCAGCTTGGCATCCGGGCGGCTGCTCAGATGCGAGCAGGCCAGCGCTTCGCGGGCGGTGCCGTACCCGGTGACCAGCCGGACGTCGACCAGGTCGCCGGTCGGCAGGAGCGCCTGGGAGGCCGAGACGGGATCGGTTTCACGCAGCCGGGCCATCTCCGGGTCGGGGCTGAACGGGCAGGCCGCGTCCCTGCGGATCGGCAATGGAACGTTTTCGGGCATAGCAAAGACGCCTTTCTGCGGAAGTGTGGAGGAATTACGCCTTTTCGAGCCGGCTGGTGAGCGGAAGCAGCGCCAGCGGGATCACGACGGCTGCCGTGAGTGCGGCCAGCAACGGCACGCGCTCGCCGGGCGTGAGATGGTGCAGCAGCTGGATGTGGATGGCCAGGTGCGGCACGGCGAACACCAGGTACACGGCGAGTGCCGTACGAGCCGTGCTCCGCCGTACGACGAAAACGGCCACGCCCAGCACCACCGACGTGGCCAGGCTCATCGCGCCGTAGTCCATCATCAGATGCGCGTTGTACGGCATGCGCATCCCCACCCACGGAATGTCGAAGAACGAGCGTGGGAACAGCAGTGCCCACACTCCCACAGCGAACTGCGCCACGGCGAGGAAGGCCAGGCCCGCGCGCAGCCAGGTGCGGGCGCTCATGCGGCGAGGAACTGCTCGAAGGTGATGCGTCCGTCGGCGTGCTCAGGGGTGAGATGTCCCCCTTCGCGGTAGCAGCGGATGCCGACCCCGGGCATCGGCACCGACACCACCGGCCAGCGGCTGGAGCGCGAGCGAGCGTACGCGCGGGCCAGATCGGCGGCGGGGCGCACCTCGGGCCCGCCCATGTCCGGCACCCGGCCGGCCGGTGGCGCGCCGGCCAGCGCGGCCAGGCGGGCGGCCACCTCACCGGCGTCGACGGGCTGGAAGCTGACCCCGCTGGGCATCACGATCATCGGCAGCCAGCGCTGGCTCGTGCACATCCAGACGATGAGCTCATGGAACTGGGTCGTCCGCTGAATCGTCCACGGCAGACCCGAGCGTTCCACGAGCTGCTCGCAGGCCAGTTTCGCCCGGTAGTAAGCCAGGTCCACCCGGTCGACGCCGACGATGGACACGTACATCAGATGCGGACGCCCGGCTCGCACCGCCGTCTGGATGAGGTTGCGCGTGCCGGCGATGTCCGCACGGCCGTTACCGGTGGCGCAGTGGACAATCACACCGACGCCGTCGACCGCCTCCTCCAGGCCCTCACCGGTGAGCAGGTCACCGCGGCACGTCTGCTCATGCGATGGCGGCTTGCGGCTCAGCACGCGGACGGCATGACCGGCCGACAGAAGCTGTGGCACGAGCGCGCGGCCGAGCCGGCCGGTACCGCCCGTCACCAGGATCGGGTTCATCACGGTAGAAACCCCCACGGAGAGCGCGATGCCGGGGTGTTGCGGCCTCGCACGGCTGTCAGGTCACCGCCTCACGCCGGGACCCGGCGTTCGCGGTCACCCATTAAGAACCGGATAGGCCTCCGGAATGTGACAACCGGAGCTTGTCGGGGTTGGCGATGATGCGAATCCCACTGATCCGGCCGTCCGACGTCTCCGGCACCAGCACGCCGACCAACTCCTCGCCGACCCGGGCCAGCAGCCCCAGTGCGCCGTTCACCTCCGTAGCCGACAGCCTCACCCCCTGACCGGCGATGTTCAACGAACCCACCAGGTAGCGCGCCACCTGGGAAACGCCGGAGATGGGCCGCCGGGCAGCGCCGACCCTGCCGCCACCGTCCACCCACACGGTCACGTCCTCGGCCAGCACCTTCTCCAATCCCGGCAGGTCCCCCTGCTGCGCGGCTGCCAGGAAGCTCTCCACCAGGTCGCGGCGGCGGGCCTGGTCCAATCCGCGATCGGAGCGACCACGCGCCTCGGTGAGGCGTCGGCGAGCTCGGGTGTACAGCTGCCGGGAGTTCGCCTCGGAGGAGTTGATGACCTCGGCCACCTCCCGATGGCTGTAGTCGAAGGCTTCGCGCAGGACGAACACCGCGCGCTCCACAGGGTTGAGCCTTTCCAGCACCACCAGGAAGGCCAGCGAGACGAATTCCCGCTGCTCGGCGCTTTCCAGCGGGCCCAGAGCGCCGCCCGCGGTCAGCACCGGCTCCGGCAGCCATGAACCGACATAGCTCTCCCGGCGCGCACGCGCGGACGTCAACCGGTTCACACACAGGTTGGTGGCGACCTTGGCCAGCCACGCCCACGGCGACTCGACAGCGCTCGCCTGATGCCAACGCAGGAAGGCGTCCTGGACGACGTCCTCGGCCTCCTCCGCCGAACCCAGCATCCGATAGGCCAACCCGAACAGCTTCGAGCGGTGCCGCTCGAACTCCTCAACCGCATCAACTGTCACGCCCACCAGCCTCTCAGCGCCCCTTGGCGGCCCGGTCGCCTGGAGGCCATGACCGGTGCCGCTCGCCCTGCCGCAGCGATCGGGGAACGCGCGGAGCGAGTCGCGCGGTTACCAACCAGCGCGAACCACCAGATCCTAACGAACGGTGATCAGCCCGCGGCCCGTTTCGTTTTCCGGTGGAACCCCAGGTAGGCGCCAGGCGTCGATGTCGGCCTGGCCACGGCTTGGCAGCTCACGATCGCGCCGGCTCAGCCGGAAGTTCTCGAGATGCGGCCACGACCAGCGAACCTTCCGCGGGGACTTTGACGAAACCGCCCTGACGCGGCGGGTCTCTCCACCTGCGCGGCGCGTGGCAGCCGCATCGTGTAGGCAAGCTGTTCAACGAAGGTCGGGGATGCGTTCGCCATCCTTCGCCGGGCGCTGGGTCGGCGATGAAGCCGGCCACGCGACGTCGTCGACCGCGAGCCACGGCGCGACGGCCAGGGCCATGGGCGTGAGCCCGGCAAACGTCGTGACCTCGCGGTGGAGGTGGGACTGGTCGACGTAGCCGCTCTCGGCGGCAACGCGGGCGGCGGCGTGACCCGCCGCAAGTAGGTGGGCGGCGTGGTCGAAGCGCACCAGCCGGGCGGCGCGTTTGGGGGTGATGCCGAGCTGGGACCGGAAGCGGGACCACAGGCGCTTGCGGCTCCAGCCGACCTCGTCCGCCAGGCCGTCGACCCGCACCCGTCCCCGGCTGGTGAGCGTCCGCCGCCAGGCGTAGGCGACCTGCGGATCGACCGGTGGGTGGGCGCCCAGCCGTCGGCCGAGGATGTCCACCGCGATCGTGAATCGTTCGTCCCACGACGCGGCGGTGCGCAGCCTGTCCTCGGCTCGCTCGGCGTCGCGGCCCCAGACCTCCTTAAGGGCTACCACCGTCCCGCTGAGCTCGGTCGATGCGCCGAACAACGCAGCCGCCGCGACCGGCTCCAGCCGGATCTGGAGGCACTGGCCGGCTCCCCAGCCAGCCGCCCGGAGATCGCCGGGGAGGAGCCCGACGACGACACTGCCGCGCTCGTGCCGGCCATGGGTTTCGTAGACGACGCCTTCTCCCTCGCTCAGATCGACGAGCAGGGTGACGGACGGGTACGCGACCATGGCGATGTCCACCAAGGCCGGGGCACGATGGCGGAACCCGGCCATGCTGACCCCCGGCAGCCGAACCGACGGGCGGGGGACTGCGACGTCCACCCACGCCTGGTCAGGTGGCGTACCGGCCGACAACACACGGCCAGTCTAGGCATCAGGGGATCACCGGTCGTCGGCGGCCCGTCGCCGTGAAGCTCAGCAGCAGTTCGCCGACCGTCTCGGGCGCTTCCAGCATGGGCAGGTGCCCGACGCCGGGCAGCAGCTCGACCCGCGCGTCCGGCACCGCGTCGTACCGGTGCGCCGACGACGGCTCCCAACGGGGGTCGGCAGCGCCGAAGATCACCTGCACGGGGACATCGAGAGCGGCCAGACGCTCGGGCACGCTCCGCTCGGCGATGTAGGCGGTGTTGCGGCGCAGCACCGCCCGCATCACCCGGTAGGTGATGCCCCGTACGTCGGCGACCACGTCGTCCGGGAGGTCCACCGGGCGAACGGCCGTCGCGCTGATCCCCTTGCGGATCATCGCATCCGAACGCCTCGGCCACAGCAGCGGGCCCAACGGCGGGGCCAGCAGGGCCCGCAGGATGAACGGCTGCCGGAGGAGCGCATCCGGACTCGGGCCGCTACTGATCAATGCAAGCGAACCCACGAGGTCGGGACGTTGCTCGGCAAGCGCGGTGGCGACATAGCCGCCGCTGGAGTGCCCGGCCGCGGCGACGTGACGAAGCCCGAGGTCGTCCAGCAGCGCCGCCACCTGGCCCGCCTGCGCGGGCACGTCATACGACGGCGCGGGCGGGGACTGACCGCAACCCGGCAGGTCAACGCGGATGACGTGATGGTGGCCGGCCAGCGCCGGGACCACCGGGCCCCAGAAGCCGCCCGAGGCCCCCGACCCGTGGATGAGCAACAACGGCGGCGCCTGCCGCGGGCCGTCATGGACCACGTGCATCCCATGCGAGTGCTCAATGTCGTATTCACTCATGCGGAGACTATGCACGGGCGGCCGAGCGTCGGTCTTGGACAAATGTTCCCGTGGAGTTGAAGACCGGCGGCCGTGGCCATAACGGCTGTACCGAGGTCCCCAAGTCCGGAACACGGGCCTGGCGGGCTCATTCCCGCGCGGCGGGAGCCATGGAGAGGTTCCAGAAGTCGGCGTAGCGGCCGCCATGGTCGAGCAGGTCGTCGTGGCTGCCTTCCTCCACGATCCGGCCGCCGTCCAGAAAGGCGATGCGGTCGGCGCGTTGGACGGTCCGCATCCGGTGCGCGACCATGACCACCGTCCGGCCGGCCATCAGGTGCTCGATCCCCTCGTGGACGGCTGCCTCGTTGATCGGGTCCAGCGCCGAGGTCACCTCGTCCAGCATGACAATGGGCGCGTTCTTCAGCAGCGCCCGCGCGATCGAGACACGCTGGCGCTCACCACCTGACAGCAGTGTGCCGCCCTCGCCGACATTGGTTTCCCAGCCAGCGGGCAGTCGCTCGATCACCTTGTCCAGCCGCGCCGCGGTCGCCGCCGCCCGCACCTCGGCGACGTCTGCGTCGGGGCGGCCCAGACGTACGTTCTCCTCGATGGTGCCGTCGAAGAGATAGACGTCCTGGAAGACGATGGCGATCCGCGCCATCAACTCTTCGGTGCTGATCGCGCGCACGTCCACGCCTCCCACGCGTACCGCGCCGGCGTCCACGTCGTAGAAGCGTGCCAGTAGCTGCAGCAGTGTGCTCTTGCCCGCGCCGGACGGCCCGACGACCGCGAGCCGCTGTCCCTCAGGGACGGTAAGCGACATCTCGTCGAACACCGTGCGCTGGCCGTGCCGGAAGGTGACGGCGTCGAACTCCAGGCCGTGGTGCGCCGGCTGGATCGGCTCGCGCGGTTCCCGCAGCGGCTCGGTGCGCAGCACAGCCTCGAGTCTGGCCAGCTCCGAACGCGCGCCGCGGAGTTTGCCGCCGATGTCCGACAGCGACAGCAGGGGGTCGGCGCAGCGGGCGGCCAGCACCAGGATCGCCAGGATCTCCGCCGCGCCGATGTTCCCGCCGAGCGCGAGGTGGGTGCCCAGCACCAGCAACGCTGTGAAGATCGCCTGCACGGTGAGCGTCAGTCCCACGGCGCTGGGCAGCGTGGCCAGCACGGTACGGCGGGAGGCACGCTGGACATCCAGCAGCGAGTCATCGAGCAGTTGGAAGCGTTCGCCGGTCCGACCGGCGGCCCGTAGCAGCGGCTGGTCCCGGAGGAATTCGATGACGCGTCCGCCGGCCTCCTGGTCGCGTTCGTGACGCTCGGCGTCGGCGGCGGCCGTCGCGCGTGCCGTCCGGGCCTGGATCGCCGCCACCACGGGTGCGGCGAGCAACGCGGCCAGTCCCATCCGCCAGTTGAAGGCGGTCATCACGGCCACGATGGTCAGGGGCGTGACCAGGGCGGAGATGAACGGTGCCAGCAGATGCGCGGCCACGCCCATGGCTTGCAGGAGGCCGCGGCCGGCCAGGACGGACACCTCGCCGATGCGACCGGCGTTGTACCAGCCGAGGGGGAGGCGGGCCAGGTGCTCGCCAAGCCGGTGATACATGCCGCGCAACATGGTGGTCCCGACCCGCATGCCGGACAAGTCGCTGATATAGCGCAGCACGGCGTAGAGGGCGACCGCGGCCCCGAACGCGACCAGCCAGCGCACGGCGTCCGCGGGCGTGCTGCCGAGCAGCGCCCGCAGCACCGGGACCAGCAGCGCGTAGGACAAACCTTCGACCACCGCGGTGACCGTCATCAGGATCACGGTGCGGCGCATTGCCCAGGCGTACTCGTCCCCGAGCACGCGCAGCAGCATTCGGATCATCGGGGCTCGTCTCCTCGCAGTACGCCACCGTGGGTTTCGATCTCGGCGGATTGGCGGGATCGCCAGAACGCGGCGAATCTCCCGCCTCTTTCCAGCAGGTCAGTGGGCCTGCCGCGTTCGACGATCGCTCCGTCCTCCAGCACCACGACGGTGTCGGCGTCGGCGACCGTCTCCAGCCGGTGGGCGATGACGACGATCGTGCGGTCGCCGCTCAGCGTCGCCAGAGCCCGGCGGACCGCCTGTTCGGTCTGCGGGTCGGCGAAGGAGGTCGCCTCGTCCAGCACCAGAATGGGCGCGTCGGCCAGCAGGGCGCGGGCGATCGAGATCCGCTGCGCCTCGCCTCCGGACAGCTTGGTCTCTTCACCGAGCACCGTGTCATATCCGCGCGGCAACCGGAGGATGCGGTCGTGGATGCCGGCCAACCGGGCGGCGCGGACCACGTCGTCGCGGCTGGCCTGTGGCATCGCCAGCGCGATGTTGTCGGCGACCGAGGCGTGCAGCAGACGGACGTCCTGCAAGACGAAGGACACCCGCCGATACAGCTCCCGGCTGCCGATCGCACGCAGATCGACACCGCCGAGAAGGACCGAGCCGTGAGTGGGGTCGAAGAACCGTGGCAACAGCTGAACCAGCGTGGACTTGCCGCTTCCCGACGGCCCGACGACCGCGGTGACCGTCCCCGGCTCCAGCACCAGGTCAATGCCGCGCAGCACCTCGTGATCGGCGTCATAGGCGAAACGGACGTCACGCAGTTCCACCCGGTGCCCCTGCGGCGGGCGCGGGTGGGCAGGCTCGGGCAGCGGCGGAACGGCGAGCACGTCTTTGATCCGGCCGACCGCGCGGCCGGCGCTCTGCAGATCGTCGAAGCCGTGGCCGAGCGCCGCCACCGGAGCGGTCAGTCCCAGCCCGAGGAGCAGGAACGGCAGCAGATCCGCCGGGGCCAGGCCACCAGACGCGATCAGCGCCGAGCCACCGATCAGCACGACGAGCAGCACGAACGGCGGCGACAGCGCCAGCTGCATCCCGGCGGCGACCGCGGACATGCCGCGCACCCAGCGGGAGAAGATGCTGACGAAGTCGTCGGCGGCCGTCAGGAACGCGCGGTGGGCGCGCTCGCCGCCGCCGAACGCCTTGACCACCGAGATGCCTTGCACGAACTCGACTACGGAACTGGCGATCCGTCCCATGGCCGCGTCGTAAGCCTCCTGCTCGCGCGTCCTGGCGGGCAGCATCAGCAGCGGGACCAGCGCCATCGCCAGCACCACCGGGATCAGCGTGATCAGCGTGAGCCGCCAGTCGACGGTGAACAAGTAGATCAGCGACACCAGGGGCACCACGAACGCGGAGACGAGCTCGCCGGGGGCGTGGGCGATGAACGGGTGCACGGCACTCACGTCCTCGCTCACCACCTTGGCCAGCTCGCCGGTGCGGCGCCGGGAGAACCAGCCGAGCGGGACGTGTCCCAGCGACGCGGCCAGCTGCCGGCGGAACGTCAGTTGCACCCGGCTGTCGAGAAGATGCCCGATTCCCGACGACGCGGCGGTGAACAGCAGCCGGACGAGCAGGCCGGCCGCACCCGCGGTCACGACGGTCCAGACGTGCGTGTGGTCGATCGGGCCGGGCGACAGCAGGGTACGGCCCAGCTCGACGACCGCCAGCAGCGGGGCCAGACCCGCGAGCGCGCCAATGACCTGCAGGAGCGCCACAGCCACGAAACTCCGCAAATGAGGGCGCAACAGCCGAGTCATGCTCGGTCCCGCCGCGGAATCGGCATCGGGTTGCTCAATCGTCTGAGCGAGATCGGTGGTGCTGGTCATCGTTCTCCGGTTTTCGTCGATCTCGTCACGACCCGGCCCGTGGCCGAGCCGATGGTGGATGAGGGGGCGGCGGTGGATGAAGGGGCAGGGTGCGAGCGGGCCGGCCTGGGCTTCCAGGCTCCGGTCCGCATCTCCAGGCGGCTGCCTCGCGGCAGGGTGACGGCCATGATGTTGCTGGGGACGTCCAGCTCGATGTGGTGCCACAGTCCGCGCGAGACGATGGCAGCGGTGCCGGCCACCAGCCTGACCTCTTCCTCCTGCTGTCCCGCCAGCTCGGGACGGAGGTAGAGGAGTATCTTCCCGATGAGGCAGGACACGATCTCCTCGGCCGCGGGGTGGACTTCCCAGCGGTCGGCGTGGACGTCGGCATCGGTCTTCGCGTGGAAGGCCATCAGCTGCCAACTGTCCTAGCCGGAGTCCGTGAATCTTCTCCTGACATTGATCTCGCCGACTTGGCGCAGGTGGATGGAGGACTCGAAGAGATCGATCGGGAAGGACGAGTGCGGGGGCACGTGGGTGCCGTCCTGGCACACGTAGACGTCTCCGTCGTCCAGGGCCAGGATCGAACTCTCCGTGGTGCCGTCAGGAATGGTCATGGGCCCACTGTCGCCGCCGGCGCGCGCCGGCGGATTGGACAAATGTTCCTCTAGCCGCGGCTTGGGGACATCTTCAGGATTCGATACGCGCCCAAGGACGCGATCCCCGCCGCCACCCTGGCCGCCTGCGCCGCCGCCTACGCCCGGTACTGGGCGCGGATGAGCCGCCAGCCCGCGCCCGCCGGGGTTCCGCATCTGCGCGCCTACCAGCGCCTGGCCGCCAAGGGCGCGCTCGCGTGGACGATGTATCGCACCGGCTGGTAGCCCCAAGGGACTATTCCGGGGATAGCTGATCCTGCAGATAATTCCCTATTATCTGTGGCATCGCTGATCACGGCCTGCGGCGACCCGCCGCCGGGCGTACGTGAAGCGGCCCTGTCATCTGTGCCAGGGAGGACGCCGTGCCCACCGTGGCGCACCTGTCGGCGGCGCCGGGGCTGACGGTCCGCGCCGCGGCCGACGCCTTCCTCGACACCTTGCCCAACCCCAACACCGTGCGCGCCTATGCCGCCGGCGTCGGCAAGACCGCGTCCCGGCTCGGCGAGCATCGCCCGCTCGCGGCGGTGGCCGACGATGAGATCGGCGAGGCCCTGGAAGTCTGGTGGGGAGGCGCGGCGGTCAACACATGGAACGCCCGCCGTGCCGCCGTGCTGTCCTGGCTGGCCTGGTGCCGCGAGCGAGGCCACGCCGCCCCGGCCGTACCCGCCTGGGCCAAGCGGCTGGCCGCCCCCGACAGCGAGACCCCGCCCGTTCCAGGACCGCGATCGACCGGCTGATCACCCGCCGCGACGTCGGAGTCCGCGAGAAGACCCTCTACCGCCTGTTGTATGAGACCGCCGCCCGGGCCGAGGAAATCCTCACCCTCAACATCGAGGACCTGGGCCTGACCGCCCGCCAGGCACGGGTCAAGGCCAAGGGCGCCCGCGCCAAGACCCGCCGCCGCGGCCAGGCCCGCGAGGACTTCGTGCTGGAGACCGTCTACTGGGACGCCGGTACCGCCCGATTGCTGCCCCGCCTGCTCAAAGGCCGCACCCGCGGCCCGGTCTTCGTCACCCACCGCCGCCCCGGCCCCGGCAAGGTCGTCAGCCCCCGGGATGTGTGCCCCGACACCGGCCTGGCCCGCCTGTCCTACGGCCAGGCCCGCGCCCTGCTGGACCAGCACACCGCGCTCGACGGCCCCGGCACGGGCTGGGACCTGCACGAATTCCGCCATTCGGCGCTGAGCCATCTGGGCGAGGCGGGCGCGAGCCTGCTGATGCTGATGGCCAAATCCCGGCACAAGAAACCGGAGAACCTGCGCCGCTACTTCAAGCCCTCACCGCAGGCCATCGCCGGGATCACCAGCCTGCTCGCCCCCAGGACCAGCGGCTGACCTGCCCCGGCTCACTCAACCAAGATCGCGATTGTGGGTTTGGGGCTTACCCTGGCCGCACCCGGTGGCCCCCCAGGGTTCGCGCGCCTGCCCCCACCATCACCACGCGCCATGTCTCAGGTCGTCCCAGACCGGCACCAGCCGCCCGTCGCACCTTCACCACATCGAGACCCTAGGCCGCCTCCTCCCAGCACGGGATCCACTCAAGATCATCCCAATGTGGGTTTTGGGCTTATGTGGGCTGACCCCCAGAGTGGGGTTGTACGAGGTTGATCGACCGGGGCGGGCGCTCTAGGTTCTGAGCGTGATTTCCGTGGAGTCGGCTTCGTCGCGATCGCGCCGTTTGGCGCCGGGGATACATATGGGCTGGGCGTTCGTCGTCGCGCTCGCGTCGTGGATCCTGGGATTCTTCGCGTTGTTCCTGGTCACCGGGTTGATCGAGCTCAGGGAGTGCAGGCTCGATCCATATACGGAGCACGAGAGCGGGAAATGCGCTTCGGTGAGCGCGTGGGCATCCGTGATCGCTAACGTCTGGCTGGCCACGCCGCTCGTCTGGGTGGTCGTGATGGTGTTCCTGGGGCTGGCCCGGGGCCGGTGGGTTCGCGCCCGATGGGTCGCCGGTTGGTGCGTTCCCGCCCTTCCGGTCGGCGCCCTGCTGGCGCAGGTCCTCGTCTGCGTGCTCTACGGCCTGCCGCCCGCGTGACCTGCGCCGCCCGCCGTGGTCATCCCGAGGCCGGGTTACCTTCGGATCGAGACGAGGTGTGTTGGGTTCGCATCCCTCGGGGGTGTCGCGTGCTGGTGAAGGGGACCTCCGTCCCGCCCACGGTCGTCAGTCGGCGACGGACCTGCCGCCGCCTCGGTCTGGCGGACCGGGGCGGACAGCGACCGCAGGCGGTTCCCACGTTCACCACATGACCGATCGACGAGGGAGGCGCCCGGCTCATGCACCGGCAGCGTCGCCACGCCTACGCCGCAGACCTTCGGTGTGGCCTCCCCACCGGCGCTGTCGAACGGCTTCGGAGTTGACCATCCAGTGGATGGCCACACGCTGCACGCCGACCCATATCCACCAGGTTGGAGCCGGCACTCCGCTTACGGAGCTTAACGGTGGTTTCTCGCGTGCACCTTCTCGTCTCGCTAGAAGAGCCCACACCACCTGGTAGTTGATCACCGAGGGCGCCCAAGCCCACGCAAGCGCCATCAATCATTACGAGGCCGAACCATTGGGGGTGTGCCGTGCAGAGCTCCGACGACGAGGTGGTGTCTCTCATCGGTTGAGCCTCTGATCGAACGGCCGCAAACGCCCAAGTGGGAACGTTCCATGTGCGAGGTCGGCCGGACCTGTCCTACTGTCCTCGGCAGCGGGCCCGCACCCATCGTTCGTTTCCACAGAGAGAGGTTTCTCCATGACCATCCTCGTGACCGGAGCGACCGGCACCGTGGGCAGGCACGTGGTCGATCGGCTCGTCGCGGCCGGACGGCCCGTGCGGGCGCTCACCCGCAACCCGGAGGCCGCCGGGCTGCCCGACGGCGTCGACGTCGTCAAGGGCGACCTGAACCGTCCGGGCGAGCTGTCGTTCGACGGGGTACAGGGCGTGTTCCTCATCGCGGGCCTTTTCGATCCAGAGCACGCGACCGACCTGGCGCAAGCATTCGTCAGCCGCGCCGTGGCGGCCGGGGCCGCCCGGATCGTGTCCCTGACCAGCTCTGGCGTCACGGGCCGGCGGGCCGGCTTCTACGAGATGCTGCACTCGGTGGAACTGGTCGTCGAGAAGTCCGGGGCGGCCTGGACCCACGTACGGCCCGGCGAGTTCGCCGTCAACAAGCTCGACGTCTGGGGCGAGTCCATCCGGACCGAGAACATGGTCCGCAACGCCTACCCCGACGGCATCGGCGTGCCGATCCACGAGGCCGACATCGCCGACGTCGCGGCGATCGCCCTGCTGGAGGACGGTCACGCGGGCCGGGCGTACGACCTGACCGGGCCGCAGGCGCTCACCCACCGGCAGCAGGCGGAGGCGATCGGCGCCGGGCTCGGCCGTGCGATCGCGTTCGAGGGGCTGACGTACGGGCAGGCTCGCCGGGCCTACATCGAGGGCGGACTTCCGATGGAGGTCGCCGAGTTCATCTTGGGCTACCAGGCCGAGTACGCGGAGGAGCCCCCGGCGGTCTCGCCCACGTTCGAGCAGGTGACCGGAAGGAAGGGCCGGACGCTCGCGCAGTGGGCGGCCGACCACGCCGCTGAGCTGGCCCCGGCCGCCTGACGGCCGACGGCACGAGGCGGGGCGGGGCGGGGCGGCGGGGGTCTCGGCCCCCAACCGCCCGATAGAACCAATCAAGACCGAGTTACACCGGTTGATTGGACAGACCAGCTGTGGACGGATGCCTGGGCCGAGTTCGTCCCGTTCCTGGCCTTCGATGTGGAGATCCTGCCGCTGGCCCCGCCGATCGCCGATGCCCTGGACTGCTACCTGGCTGACCGCGCCGTCCGGGCTGGCGTGGAGCCCGACCGGCTACACGGGCCGCTATTCCTCACCGAGCCTTCCGGCGCCCACCCTGGCGGAAAGCGCCTGGACCGGTGGGCGATCGCCAAGCTGATCCGCCGGATCGCCCGCGCCGCCGGCATCGCCTCCGCTGCCCGGCTCACCCCGCACTCGCTGCGGCACTCCTTCGCCACGCTGTCCCTGGATGCCGGGGCCGCCCTGCGCGACGTGCAGGACGCCATGGGCCACGCCGATCCGCGCACTACCCGGGCCTACGACCGCGCCCGGTACGCGTTGGACCGGCACCCGGCCACCCGTCTGGTCTCCTTCGTCGTCGCCGTCCGCGACGACCACGACCGCTGAGAGTCACGTGACGAAATCCCAAGAGATGACGGAGCGAACCCCATCGCGTGATCGACCGGCACTGACATATCGCGACCAGTTGCAGTGACGATTAGCGACGAACCCCCAGTGGGACGACGACATGGTCAACGGGATGACACCCTGTTCGCCACCTCGATGACAGACCAACAGTGCGTGACCTCTTGATCCACGAATGGAGTGAGGGTCGCATGCGTACCTCGGTGCGGCGGCGTCGTGATCAGGCGAGGGGAGGCAGGTCGTGGACGCATCTTTACCGACACGAACAGAACATTTAGGTGCCGAGTAGGCGGCTAAGCCGCTGACACGCCATGAGGAACCCGCTGACGGCAGTGACGAAACCCCTGACCAACTAGGTGACCACTCTCACAACTTCACTGAGCCAGGACAGCAGGGCCAGGGCGGCCGCACCCGTTCGGGATTACTTGCGGGAATTGACATTCTCCCAAGTGATCGACGGATCGTTCTGCGCAAGGATTCACCTTTTCTGTTTTTGAGTTTCCAGAAATACAGAAATTGCTAGAGTTGGCGCCCATGACGACCCCTCCGGCGGCGACGCCGTGCAAGCACTGCGGCATGCCCATCGAGCAACGGCCAGGGCGGGGGAGACCCCGCGAGTACTGCCCGGAGGGCGACTGCCAGGCCGCCGCCAAGCGCGAGCGCGAGCTGCGCCGGGCGACGCCGGGGCTCGAAGGCTCGCTCGCCCGCGCCGAGGATCTCTACGAGCGCATGGAGAAGGGGCTGGCCGCGGCGATCGCTCCGCTCGCGCACGTCCTGGCCGAGGAGCTGAGCCCCGCCGGAGTGGAGGCCCGGTTGAGCGCGATACAGGCCGAGGCGCACACCCGCGTCGCCATCGCCCGCACCGAGCGGGAGCAGGCGTTCGAGCAGGTACGGCTGGCCCGCGAGGCGACCGAAGAGGCGAAGCGCGAAACCGAGGAAGCTCGCCGCCAGACCGAGGAGGCGCACACGGAGCGCGACGGGGCGTTCGCCGACGCCGAGACCGCCCGGGAGCAGGCGCTCGCCGCGCTGCGCGAGGCCTCGACGACGGAACGGATGGCCAAGCAGGCGGTCGAGGACGCCCGCAAGCGCGCCGACCTCGCCGAGACCGCCCGGGATCAGGCGCTGCACGAGCTCGCCGAGCACACCGAGCGCGCCACCGCCGAGGTACAGCAGGCCCAGGCGGACGCCGTACAGGCACGGCAGGAGAGCGAGCGGGCCAGCACCGACGCCGCGACCGCGAAAGCGGAGGCGGAGATGGCGCGCCGGGCGCATCGAGAGGCCGAGCAGGCGACCGCCGCCGCCATCGCGCGGGCCCAGGCCGCCGAGGCGGAGCGCGACCGGGCCATCACCCGCGCGGACGGGGAGCGGGACCGGGCCGAGGCCGCCGAGTCGGCCCGCGCCCTCGCCGTAGCGGAGACCTCGCGGGCTCAGGCCGAGGCCACGAAGGCCGTCGCCGACGCCCGCGCCGCCCGCGAGGAGTTGGCCACGGCCGCGGAGCGGGCGCGCTCGGACGCGGCGGAGCGCGAGCGGCTCCAGGCCGAGCTGACCCTGGAGCGGGCGCGCCTGCAGGACCTTCGGGCGCAGCTCGACGCGGCGAGGGCGGAGGCGGCCCAGCTCCGCGAGCGCGCGGTCGCGGCCGAGTTCCGGGCGAACCGCCACGACGAGGCGTCCACGGGCGACACCGGACAGGCCCCCCGGCCTACGGCCTGACGCCCCGCCCGGGCAAAAGCCGCCCTCGTGGTCCGAGCAGCGAGGGACGTGGAATCTCGGTGCGTGATCTTGCTGGGGTTGCCGCTACCGCTCGATGGTCCGTCACCGGCCGACCCGAGGTCACCTCCACTGAGGATCCGCCGAGCCCCGGAGCCGACAACGACTCCGGGGTCCGTGGCGGGCCCATCGGGGCGTTACGCCTCGGCCTTCTCCGGGGTGGAGGGGGCCGGCACAGGTGCCGCGGGCGAACGGCGGTGTGCGGTGGCCAGGTGGTAGAGCAGGGCCAGGATCGTGACACCGGCGGCGGGCAGCCCCAACGCGGCGGGCACGATGGCGAACCACTCCTGCACCAGTCCACCCAGGCCGCCACCAAGAGCTATCCCGACGTAGATGGCCGAGGAATTGAGGCCGAGCAGAACCGGTGCTGCGGCCGGGTTGAGGGCGATGAGCCGGTGCTGTTGGGGTACGACGATGACACCCAGGGCCGCGCCCCAGATCGCGGCCCATGCCAGGGTGGACACGAGCGTGGCGGTCGCCACCGAAGTGAGGGCAAGGGCGACGGCGGCGATGGTGAGGGGACCGGTCAACACGTGCGCGGGGTCGTGCCGGTCGACCATCCGTCCGGCGATGATGTTTCCGGCCAGGACGCCGATTCCCCAGGCCAGCAGGATGACGGCGAGCAGCGATTCGGAGCCGCCGGTCGCATCCCGCAATGCCGGGCCGATGTAGGTGTAGAGGGTGTAGGCGCCGAGGAAGACCAGCGTGGTGACGGCCAGCAGCGCGAGGACCCGGCCCTGCTTGAGCGGGCGCAGCCGGGCGCCCAGTGAGGCGGCGGGGAGCGTCACCTTGGGCAGGCCGGCGGCGATCCCGAGGGCCGCGACGAGGCCGATCCCGGCGACGGCCCACAGGGTGATGTGCCAATCGGTACGGCCGATCAGCGTGCCGAGAGGAAGACCCAACGCCGTCGCCAACGTGAGACCGCCCATCACGAAGGCCAGGGCCCTGCCTCGGCGTTCCGGGGGTGCGATGGCCCCCGCAGTGCTGGAGGCGGCGGAGTTGATCATTCCGGCCCCGACCGCGGTGACGATGCGGGCGATCATCACCAACTCGTAACTGGTGCCCAGGGCGGTGACAGCGTTGCCGACCACGAAGATACACAACGCGATCAGCAGCGCGGTCCGCCTGTCCAGTCCACTGGTGAGCGCGCCCATGACGGGCGCTGACAGGGCCATCACCAGGGCGAACACCGTCACCAACTGCCCGGCGGCGGGAGTGGAGACCTGCAGGTCGGTGGCGATGGCCGGGAGCAGGCCCGCGATGACGTAGCTGTCGGTGCCGACGGCGAAGGTCGCCAGGGCCAGCGGAAGAAGTCGTTTCAACACCGGGTGGTGCCACCTTTCCAGAGGGACCTCAGAAGTACCGAGGGGAACCCTAGGCAATATATGGATGCTTGTCCATGTATCCATATGTTGATAGCGTGGCGGGTGTGCGGAACACAGGGGGCGGCGATGCGTGAGGTGTCACAACCGGCGACCGAGGCCATCCGGCTGGTGGAGGTGCTGCGCGCTCTGGCTGATCCGGTGCGGCTGGACCTCGTCCGGCGGCTCGACCAGATGGGCGAGGACTTCTGCAACGCGATCGGCGCCGAAATCGACGTGCATCAGACGACGCTGTCGCACCACTACCGGGTGCTGCGTGAGGCCGGCGTGACGTGGACGACTGTGCAGGGTCGATCCCGGCTGGTACGGCTACGCCGGAACGATCTCGACACCCTGTTCCCCGGCCTGCTTGACTCCGTACTCAACGCCCAACGTCGAACATTCGACACCGCGACCACCAGCACCGTCGAGACGCCGCCTCAAGACGCTGACCAGCGTGATCGAGTTCGGCTCCAACAGCGAGGGCGCGCGGGCACCGGCGGCGATGAAGCAGTTGCCCCGGCTGCTGGCCGGCAGTAAGAAGAAGGTCGACCTTCACCTGCCGGAGGATCCCGGACAGTTGCTCGCCTAGCGCACGATGGTGCTGCACGTGTGCTGCACTGACCGAGAAGTACGCCACGGTGCGACCGTTCCTGCAGCAGTTGGGCGCGTCGAAGGCGCAGCACGGTCGTCCGGCGTCAAAGCTTGCCGTTGAACCAGTCGAGCAGGTAGGGCGCAGTCTGGCGGGGTCATGCGGCGCCGGGATGCGACCTGGGAATCCTGAGCGTCAGGCCGGCGGCTGGGCGAGTTTGACGGCGACGGCGTCGAGGATCCAGTCCAGGCCGGTTGTGAAGGACGTCTCGGCGTCCACCTCCGTGCCGTCGTGCACGGCCTTGGCCAGCGCGGGGAAGCGGCCCGTGGCCAGCATCCTGCTCACATGCGGGCCGTAGGCGCGCTGCCAGTCGCGCTTGGACAGGCCCGTGGCGCGCTCGGCCCGCAGGTTCGCGATCTCGCGCCTGATCGCGCCAGTGATGTAGGCGCTGACGGTCTCCACGGCGCGCATGACGGTGTCGAGGTCGGCGAGGCCGTCGAGGGCGGCCAGCGTGCCCTCTCCCACGGCGAGGGCGTTCGGGCCCAGGCTCGGACGGCCGCCGAGCAGGTCGGCGAGCCATTCGTGACGGAGGGCGGCCTGCCTGGTGCGGTGGGCGTGGGCGCGCAGCACCTCCCGCCAGTCGCCGGGCCGCTCCTCGGGAAGGAGCTCGGCGTGGACCTCGTCCACCATGAGGTCGAACAGCTCTTCCTTGGTGGAGATGTATCCGTACAGCCGCATCGGGCCGGCGTCCAGCCGGGCGGCGACTTTGCGCAATGACACCGCCTCCAGCCCGCCCTCGTCGGCCAGTGAGATGGCGGCGGCAACGATTCGCTCGCGGTCGAGCGGGGCGGGGCGAGTCGGCGGCTCCGGCCGGTCCCACACAGTCATGGGTTACATCGTACTGTTGCGATACGCCGTATTGCCTTAATACAGTGTATCGACATGAGCCATCGTATCGCCGTGATCGGGGGCGGCCCCGCCGGCCTTACCTTCGCCCGCGTCCTGCGCCACCACGATCACCCCGTCACCGTCCTCGAACGCGATCCCGCCCCCGACGCCCGGCCCCCGGGCGGCACGCTGGACCTGCACGAAAAGATGGGCCAGCTCGCGCTGGCCAAGGCGGGACTGCTGGCGGAGTTCCAGGCGCTGTCCCGTCCCGAGGGGCAGGCCATGCGCATCCTGGACATGGACGGGACTGTCCTGCGCGACTGGCAACCCCGTCCGGATGACCAGGCCAATCCCGAGATCGACCGTGGGCAACTCCGTGACCTGCTGCTCGGCCCCCTGGACGTTCAGTGGGGGCGGGGCGTGACGGAGGTGGTGCCGGGGACCCGGGATGGCGTGCTGGTCCGTTTCGCGGACGGGCGACAGGAGACGTTCGACCTCGTGGTCGGCGCGGACGGCGCCTGGTCCCGGGTCCGCCCGGCAGTCTCGTCCGCGACGCCGCACTACACCGGCGTCACCTTGGTCGAAACCTCCCTGGACGACGTCGACACCCGCCACCCCGACCTCGCCCGGCTGATCGGCGACGGTTCCATGGCTGTGTACGGCGTGAACCGCGCCCTCGTCGCCCAGCGCAACAGCGGCGGCCACGTCAAGGTGTACGCCCAGTTCCGCGCGCCGCTGGACTGGCACACGAACCCGGACCGGCATATGGGCCTGAACCGGCGCGCAGGTCTGGACGCTGGCCTGGGCCTGGCCGACGTCGAGGCCGTGCGATCAACGGTGCTGGCGCTGTTCGACGGCTGGGCCGCTCCCGTCCTCGACCTTCTCCGCCACGGCACCGCTTTCGTCCACCGCCCCCTCTACGTCCTGCCCGTGTCCCACACCTGGGCCCACGTCCCCGGGGTGACGCTATTGGGTGACGCCGCCCACCTGATGCCCCCATTGGGGGTGGGCGCGAACCTCGCGATGCTGGAAGGCGCCGAACTCGCCGAGTCCGTCGCGGCCGCCCCCGGCCCCGACGATCTCGACGAGGCCGTCCGCGCCTTCGAGGAACAGATGTGGGCACGGGCCGGCAGGTGGGCGAAGATCACGGCGGCGGGTCTGGAACGCCTCGTGAGCCCGGACCCCACCGAAGCCCTCGCCCTTTTCGATGAAGTTCAGCCATCCTGACTGCCAAACGCGAGAGCACCAGCGGCTCACCACAGCTTCGCGAGGCAGCACGGCACCACTGCGGTGGCCGCCCGTTGCGCGGTTCGGTCCATGCACCGCGTCGGTGGGTGGTGGATTCGGTTTGTGCGGCGCGTCAGTGGGTGGTGGCGGCTTCGACGCGCTCCTGAGCGAGGCTCTCCGTCGATGACTGCGCCCTGGTACGGCCAAGCTCGGGCAGGAGGGACACCATCCCGAGTACGGCCAGCCCGACGCCCAGCCAGAGGGGGGCGCGCAGCCCGAAGCCGTCGATGACCAGCCCGCCGACCGAGGAACCGATGATCACCCCGAGGGTGATGAAGGAGGCGTGGACGGTGTTGACCAGCGGCCCCGGGTTGCCGACGCGCTGGACGCGTACGGCCATCGCCGGGTTCATGGTCACTCCAACCAGCCCGACGCCCAGCATGGCGATCACCGCGGGGACGCTGAGGTGGGCGAATATCGCGAACCCGGCCAGGAAGATCGTGTTGAGGATCAGCCCGGACAACAGGACGCTGGTGGTGTGCTTGTCGGCCAGGCGTCCGACGATGTGGTTCCCGATCACGGTGGCTGCGCCGTACGCGACGAGCAGGAGGGGAACGGCCCCCGAGGTGAACCCGGTGACCTGGGTGAGGATTGGACTGAGATAGCTGAAGGCGGCGAAGGTCGCGCCGATGATGAGGGTGCTGGTCGACAGCGCCAGCCACAGCCGGCCGTTCCTGAAAACCGCCATCTCCTGCCTGAAGTTGCTGTTGCCGCCGTCAGCGCGCCCGAGCCTGGGAACGCCCGTCATCGTGGCGAGTGCGGCGATGACGGTCAGGGCGCCGACGGCCCAGAAGGCGGCGCGCCAGCCGAGCTGCCCGCCGATCAGTGTGGACAGTGGCAGCCCGAGCAAGGTGCCGAGCATCAATCCGTTCAAGACGATGGCGAGGGCGCGGCCGCGTACCTCTGGGCGGCTCAGCTGGACCGCCACCGAGATGGCGACCCCGAAGAACGCCTGGGAAGCGACGCCGGTAATTACGCGAGCGACCATCATGATCGAATAGGAGGGCGCGACAGCCGCGAGCACGTTGCCTACCAGAAAGATTGCAAACAGCAGCATGAGCGCGGGTTTCGGGCGTATCCGTACCAGCGCGACGGTCATCAGCGGCCCGCCCGCCGACATGGCCACCGCGAAGGCGGTGATCAGATAGCCGATTTGGGAGATGGTCACGCCGAGTCCGCCTGCCATCTCGGGCATCAGGCCTCCGACGGCGAACTCGCTGGTCACCATGGCGAAGATGCCTATGGCCAGGACGTAGACGGCTCTGGGCAAGGGACTCCTTTTTGCATCAATCGGTGTAGAACTTAGGCATGAAAAAAGCAGAGGTCAGGCCAGGGCGTCCATGGCGGTAGCCGCGATGGCCTCGATGGTGGCGTCGTCGGCGCCGCCCTGAGCGGCCACCCGGATCCCGGCGATCACGGCGTTGACGAACCTGGCGAGCTCGGCGGGATCGCGGGTGGAGCTGATGTCACCGTCGACCTGCCCGCTCTCGATGACGGCGCTCAGGTTGACGACTCGCTGCTCGGTGTTGCGATCAAGCATCAGGGCGATCTCCGGGTCGCGGCCGGCGAGCTCCATCGTGGTGTTGACAGTCAGGCAACCGAGGCCGTAGCCGTCGCGCCGGTTCTCCGCCTCCGTCTGGAGGATCTTGGCGAACAGCGCGCGGATCCGCTCGATCGCCGGCAGCTCGTGATTGTCAAGGATCCGCAGCTGGTCGGCAGTGGTGGCGTCCATGTAGCGGGTCAACGCGCGTTTGAACAGCTCGCGCTTGTTGGTGAAGGCGTTGTACACGCTGCTGCGGTCCAGGCCGAGCGCCTCGCACAGATCCCTGGTCGAGGTCGACTCATAACCGTTCGCCCAGAACGTGCGCATCGCAGTGTCCAGGACCCGGTCCTCATCGAATGATCTCGGCCTCGCCATACGAGCACGTTACCGGTTTTGCATCAGTCGGTGCAATACGGGATGGCTACACGTTGCGGGAGCGGTCGCGTACCGGGACTTTCGTTCCGATGTTGGGTGGTTTGAGATCTACATGCGCTCGACGCAGGCCCATGCCGCCTCGTGCCCGGCTCACCGAACACGAGGCGGTCCACATGGAGGAGGCCCCGCACCCTCACTGCCCAGCCGATAGGGGGACGGTTGGCGAGCGGCCTGACCCGCCGCTGGCTGACCTGCGGGACGATCTCGATGAGCGGTGCCACAGGCCGCACAGTCGATGGCACCGGATACGGTGTCTTCGACGACCCCCCCGGACCCTGGAGACGAGCATGGCCGCGGCCTTGCGCAGAGTAGCGGCCACAGTGATCGACTACGGCCTGATCATGGCCTATGCGGGCGTGGTGGCGGCGGTCTATGTCCCGCTCTACTTCGCGGGGATCAAGCTGATCCCCGCCATCGACGGCCTCGGGAGCAGGATTCTCGCCCAGGTGGTCGCGGCGGCGATCCTCTCCGTCCCCGGCACGGTCTGGCTGGCCTCGCGGGAATGGTCCGCGTGGCAGGCGACGCCCGGCAAGCGCCTGCTCGGCCTCAAGGTGGAGACCCTCTCGGGCGCGCGTCCGAGCAGGTCGGTGGCGCTCGCCCGGACGGCGCTCAGGGTGCTCCTGCCGTGGGAGGTGGCCCACACCATGGTCTGGAATCAGCTCGCGTGGCCGAAGGGTGAGTTCGGCCCGCGCGACCTGACGCTGGCCATCGTCACCTACGGGCTGCTCGGCCTGTATGGGCTCACCCTGTTCCTGGGCTCGGGCCGGACCCCTTACGACCGGCTCTGCGCCACGAGGGTTGTCAGAGCTTAGGGAGTGCCTGACAAACGCTGCCCGTAGCAGGGCTTGATTTGTCAGACACGACCTCTAGGGCAGCTCGGTCGCTCCAGCTTCGCCTGCGACGGCCTCGGCGTTGACCTGCGGACGAGATTTCGGCCTTAAGGCGCTACCAGCGAGGCGGTCAGGTGGTCGCGGAAGCGGCGCGCCGCCTCGGACACGTAGGCCCCTTCCCGCCAGTACAGCCGCAGTACCCGCTCGGCACCGGGAGCGGCCAGCCGTACGGGAGAGAACGGCACCCGCGACGCCAGCGGCGAGCGGAGATACCACGCGGGCCCGAACCCCACGCCGAGCCCGGCGCCGACCATCTCGATGGCCGTGGTGGCCTCGTCGATCTCACAGGCGACCACCAGCCCCAGCCCGGCCTCGGAGAACAGCCGCTCGGCCAGCGTGCGCTGCCAGATCCCCGGCCGGGTGGTGACGACGGGTTCGCCCGCCAGATCGGCCATGGTCACCTCCCGTCGGCCCGCGAGCCGATGCCCGAGCGGCACGCCGAGCCAGACTTCCTCGCGGACGAGCTCCTCATGACCCAGCCCCGGCCCGTCAAGCACCTCGGAGGCCAGGCAGAAGTCGACCTGTCCCTCGCTCAGCCGCTCGGCCATGACCTCCGGTGTCGCCTGGAAAAGACGCACGGCGACGCCTGGATGCTCGGCGATGAAACTCTTGACCGGTGCGGTGACCGTGAGCAGCGTCTCCGAGGCGAGCGAGACGCTGCCGCGGGTGTGGCCGGCGGCGTCGGTGAGTTCGCGCCTGGCGTCCTCCAGCTCGGCCAGGGCTCTGTCCACCCGGCGCCGGAACGCGGCGCCGAACCGGTTGAGACGGATCCGCCTGCCATGCCGGTCGAACAGCGGCACCCCCAGGTCGGCTTCCAGTCGCGCGATGGTCCGGCTGAGCGAGGGCTGGGCGACGCGGAGCTCTTCGGCCGCCTTGCTGATGTGCTCATGGCGCGCCACGACTTGGAAATAGCGCAGCGACAGGAGATCCATTATACCTCTGGAGCTATGAATATATTGAAAAACTGGGCTTTGGAAGCATATAGCGGTCCTCCCTGTGATCATCCGCGAGGATGCGATCTTTGGAGGTTCGGTGCCGTTCGGGTATCTATTCACTGTGGCGCTCGTCGCTATCGGCACGCTGTTCGCGCTACGGCCGCTGCCGTTCTGGGGCCCGTTGGGGGTCAGCTCGCATAGGCCCAAAACCATACATTGAGTGGATCTTGCGGCAAGCGGCCCGCTCTTCGGGTGCCACATTGGCAGGACCGCGGCTGAGGAAGCTGCCGGCTAGGGGCGGTTCGGCGCCGCCAGACGGCCCGTCGGCGAGGAGGTTCTGGCGAAGAACAACCAGCCGGACCTGATCGGCGCGCGAGCCGAGTCCGGGCGTTGAAGTTAATCAACAGGTGGTGGCGGTCGGCACCGAACCGTTGGAGGAGTACAACCCCCCCGGTTGATGGCTATCGGCGGCCGCTCGGGCGAATGCGCGAATGAGTGGAGTTTCGCTCGAAGTACGCGATACGAAGCACCACTGACAGAGGGGGGCGTCTCGGATGGGGACGAAGGCCAGGCTGGGCCATGAGTAGAAGTCGGCCACCTCGGCGGTGACTGCGGCGGTGGCCTGGCCCGAGGAGACGACGCTGAGTGTCTCCTGCCAGGTAGTGACCTTGGGGCCACGGCGGACGGGGCGGCCTGAAGGGGTGTGCCGGGGGTTGAAGACCTCCTCCATGTAAGAGGGGATCGACCGGCCTTCGACCATGGTGCAGTCGCCGAGATCCTCAAGGCAGATGGTGTCTTGTTCCGCGTAGGGGTGGTCGGCGGAGACCATCAGCAGCACTTCGGAGGTGTGCGGAGTCGGCCTGACGGTCAGGTCGGGTTCGCGAACCGGCAGCCATAGGTACGCCATGTCCAGGTCGCCCGACTTGAGCAGGTCCAGAGGGGAGGCCGGTTGGATCTCGCGGTGCTGGAGGCGGGCGTTCGGGTGGCGGGCCAGGAACAGGTCGATGATGTTCTTGATCTGCATGGAGTACGGGCCAAGGGTGCCGAGCGTCAGTGTTCCCGCGGTGCCGTCGGCGGTGGCCTGAGCAGTCGCGATCCCTTGCATGATCTGCAGGTAGCCGCCCTTGAGCGCTTGGTACAGCTGCTCACCGAGTGGGGAGAGGCGAACGGCTCGGGTGGTGCGGTCGAACAGGGGCGCGCCGATGCGTCGTTCCTGTTTCTTGATCGATTGGCTGACGCGAGCCGGGCTGATGCTCAGCCGCTCGGCGGTACGGCTGAAGTGCAGTTCCTCGGCCAGCGTCAGAAAGATCTCGATCTCTCGCATCTCCATGGGCGGGCCTCAGATTCCTTAGCTCAGGGTTAAAAGACGTTATCGGATCCGTCGTTGATGCGGTGCGAGTGGGTCGGGAAGGCTGGGGCGCGCGCAGAACGTCCCAGATGGGGGCGTGCTCGATGTCAGTTCAGAAGTTGTCGTCTTTGGAGGTTCGGTGCCGTTCGGGTATCTGTTCACGGTGGCGCTCGTCGCTATCGGCACGCTGTTCGCGCTACGGCCGCTGCCGTTCTGGGGCCCGTTCGGCCGTCAGAGCTACTACTTCGGCCTGGCCGCCAACGAGCTGCCATTCGCGGCCTTCTTCTGGATGCTGCTGCTCCCGACGGCGCTGGCGTTCGCCGAAGGCGACATCCAGTCGGCGGGCGGCTGGGCGGTCGTCGCCCTGGCCGCCGTGACCGCGATCGGGCTCGCGGTCATCGCCTACCGCGCGCTGGGCGAGCGGGCCAGGATCGAGCGCGCCATGGACGAAGGACTGGGCGCGGGATGGCGCGCCGCCATCGACGCCGACCTCAGCGCCGGACTGCGGCGCCGCCCCCCATGGGCCCGCATCCTGTTCCTGCCCATCCTCAAGCGCCGCCCGGACGTCCGGCGCGTGGCCAACCTCGCCTACGGCGACGCGGGCCTCCGCAACCTACTCGACCTCTACCACCACCGCTCGCGCCCCTCCGGCGCACCCGTCATGATCCACCTGCACGGCGGCACCTACTCCGGCGGACACAAGAACAGCCAGTCACTTCCCCTCCTCTACCACCTCGCCGGCCAGGGATGGGTGTGCATCAGCGCCAACTACCGGCTACGGCCGCAGGCCCAGCACCCGGACCACCTGATCGACCTCAAGAAGATCATCGCCTGGGTGCGGGAACACGCTCACGAGTACGGCGCCGACCCGTCGACGCTGTTCGTCGCGGGCAGCTCGGCGGGCGGGCACATGGCAGCGCTGGCCGCGCTCACCCCAAACGACCCCGCCTTCCAGCCGGGCTTCGAGGACGCCGACACCTCCGTGACCGGCGCCATCTACCTGAACGGCTGGTACGGCACCTACTTCGGCCAGGGCCCCGAATCCTCGCCGCTGGCCCACATCGCACCGGACGCACCGCCGTTCCTCGTGGCCCACGGCGATCTGGACCCGCAGGTGCCCGCGGCCGATGCCCGGCACTTCGCCGACCGGCTACGCCAGACCTCGGCCGCCCCCGTCGTCTACGCCGAGCTGCGCGGCGGGAACCACGCCTTCGACCTGTACCACTCGGTCCGCTTCGAGGCCGTCATCGACGCGATCGAGGGCTTCACCGCCTGGGTGAGATCACGGGAAAGAAGAGCCGTAGCCGGCTAGCCGGGACGTCCGCTCATGGGACTTCCATGTGGCGTTCCGAGCGCGTGGCCGATGCGTGCGTGCAACCTCTTGAAGTGCTCGACCAGTTCGGCCGGTTCGTGGACGGTGAAGTCGAAGCCGAGCAGGGTGACATGCAGGGCGAGCCCGTCCAGGGAGTTCGAGCCGGCGCGCAGGGTGCAGGTGCGCTCGTCGACGGCTTCGACCACCCCCGCGTCGGCCGGTACCCGCTCGGCGACCTGTGCCGCCGGGGCGTACATGGTGAAACGTGCCTGGTAGCGATAGCGGTCGACACCCACCGCCCAGGACGCGTACCCGCCGATGTCGCCGGACGGCGGCTCGCGCGGTGTGAACCGCGGACCGGCCGGGAGCCGCGGCCGCAGCCGGTCGACCCGGAACGTCCGCCAATCGGCCCGGTCGAGATCGTAGGCGACCAGGTACCAGCGGCGCCCGGCGTGGACCAGCTTGTGCGGCTCCACCGTACGGATGGTGTCCGTGCCGTCGTGATCGCGGTAGTCCATGCGCAGCCGCTGGTGGTCGCGGCAAGCCGTGGCGATCGTGGTCAGCACCTCCGCCGGGACCACCGCACCCGGACGGTGCTGCGCCACGGTGGCCGCGTCCAGCGCCGAGACCCGGTACCGCAGCCGCGCAGGCAGGATCTGTTCCAATTTGGCCAGGGCCCGCACCGACGTCTCCTCGATCCCCGCCACCGTGCCGTTCGCCGCGGTGCGCAATCCCACGGCGACCGCGACGGCCTCGTCGTCGTCGTCGAGCAGCAGCGGCGGCATGGCGGCCCCGGCGCCCAGCCGGTACCCGCCGACGTTCCCGATCGTGGCGTGCACCGGGTAACCGAGCTCGCGCAGCCGATCGACGTCACGGCGCACGGTGCGCACCGTCACCCCCAACCGGTCGGCCAGCTGCGGACCGGGCCAGTCCCGGTGCTGCTGCAGCAACGTCAACGCCGCCACCGCCGGGTTCATCCCGTTCGGCGGTGTGCCAGAGGGTACGGAGCTGACCGACGCCGAGCAGGCCCGGCTCGATCGGATGAACCGGTTCCTCTCCGATGGCAACGCCTACTTCCAGATCCAGGCCACGCGTCCGCACACGCTCGGTTTCGGCCTGGCCGACTCCCCGATCGGCCAGCTCGCCTGGATCGGTGAGAAGTTCCACGACTGGGCCCACCCTGCCGGCTCGATCGGACCCGACGATGTCATCACCCACGCGATGATCTACTGGCTGACCAACACGGGCGCCTCCTCGGCGCAGATGTACTACGAATCCATGCACACCAACAGCTGGCCAACGCCTTCGCAGGTACCCACCGGAGTGGCCAACTTCGCCGAGGACGTCGCGATCCGCCGATTCGCCGAACCGCTCAACAACATCACCCATTGGGCCGAGTACGACCGCGGCGGGCACTTCGCCGCGCTCGAGGTCCCCGACCTGTTCGTGGACGAACTGCGCACCTTCTTCCGCACCGTTCGCTGAACGCCTGGCCACCGCTGCCCTCGAACTGTCATCGGCCGCCCGGCATGGACCGTCCTCGCCATCTCGTGATCGTTCTCCGCATGGCCACTACGGAAGGCAGCTCAGCCTGACGCGTACGCGCCTGTCAACCCAGCTTTTTCAGCCTGACAGCCTGCTTGAGGAAGACGACGCCGTCGATCATGTCGAGCTGGGCCGGGTCCAGCGGGAAATAGGCGAAATCGCAGGAGATGCGCGGATCGGGCTTCGTGATGGCCTCGGCCAGGCGGCCGGCGTCGATGAGGGAGTGGTCCCACGGGAGCGTGGACAGGAGGCCCTCGACGGTGTCCGGGGACGGAACGTCGTCGCCGACCGTGCCGAAGGCCGAGGCCAGGAAGGCGTACCGGTCGCCCAGGTGCGTCGCGGTGATCGCTCCCGCGCTCCACCACTCCAGCGTCTGGTCGCCGAACGACATCGAGCTCTTGTTCCGCTGCAGGTGCAGGTTGCTGGCGAAGACCAGGGCCGGGCCGTGCTCGGCGACGGCACGCAGGTTGGCGGCCATCATCGCGTCCCGCAGAGCCGACAGCCGGGTCCACCGTGCCGGGGACGTGTCGGCCATCCAGTAGTGGTAGCGGAGCAGGCCGATGGCGGTGCGCCCGTACAGTGCCGCCCGCTCCCTGTCCTCCGCGCTCAGCTGCGGCGCCTGCGTGTCCAGCAGCGCCACCAGGTCGTCGGCGATCAGTCGCAGCCGCTGGGCATCGGCGGACTGGCCGATCGACTGGGACGGATCCATGGCCGTGGCCTCGTTCGACCACCGGTCGTCCGGGCCCAGCAGCGTGTCGAGGGTTTCCCGGGTTACCACAGCACGGGGGAGCGGTCCGTCGAGGAGGGCGTAGAGGGCGGTGAGCGCCTGGCGCGGGCTCGCCGCCCAGTACTCCAGAGGGCCGTCAAATCCGAAGAACCGGAGCTTTTCGTCATGCCCCTCGTTGTACGCCCGCATCCAGCGCACGAGCTCGCGGTTGGCCGGTGGCTCGCCGAAGCCGTGGCTGAAACCGCGTTCCATGACGTCATCGAGCGTGCCGGCGCCCGTCGTGATGTAGTCGTCCACCACGAGACCCATGAGACAGTCGCTCTCGATGGCAAACGACCGGTAGCCCTCGTGCTCGACCAGATGCCGGAAGATCTCGTTGCGCACCTCGCCCAGTTCCCCCACGAAGTGCCTGGCCTCGCCCAGGCCGAGCAGCTGGGGCTTGGCGGGCAGCGATCGGAGGAACGCCGATACGCCCGCGCCGTCGAGCGGACGGGCTGTGTCCTTGATGTCCATGACCTCAACGGTATCTTTGAACCTTCGGTGTAAACTTTTCGTGGGAATCTCCGCTTTCATCGCGATAAACCCTCAATCGGTGGTGCATCGCTGGCCGGGAAGATCTTCCACGGCAGGAAAGGCGAGATCTACCAGCGCTACTGCAAGGGCGTGGAAGACCAGCTCGGCGCGCTCGGCCTGGTGCTCAACTGCGTCACGGGTCCGATAGCCGAGATCGGTAGGTCAGCTGGTTTCGCCGGTTTCGAGCAGGATTTTCAGCAGGTCCTGCGGGGCGTCGCGCATGAGGTTGTGCCCGCTGTCGAGTGCGTGGGTGGTCCATGTGGGGTCCTGGCGTAGCCGCTGGTAGGTGGTAGTGAACGGTGATGGGGTCGGCCATCCTGCCGCATACACGTAGACGTCGGGGCGGCTGTGGGTGGGACTGCCGGTGAAGCGCAGTGGCTGCAGGAGGGAGGCGAGGGGGTGGGGTGTGGCTCGCGGGTCGAAGAAGGGCATCGGACGGACCGCGTCGCCGGACGCGGTGACCTCCAGGTACCACTGCCGTTCGTTATCGGAGACCAGGTCCCACATCGATTCGCCGTCGCCTGGCACGACGGCGTCCAGGTAGACCAGTGATCTGACGCGCTCGGGCATGCGGTCGGCGACTCCGGCGATCACCATTCCGCCGTAGCTGTGACCGACCAGGACCGCGTCCTGGAGGTGCTCGGCCGCCAGCACACCGGTCACGTCCTGGATGTGGGTGTCCAGGTTCACGCCGCCGTGCAGGAGATGGCTGCGCTCGGACAACCCGGTCAAGGTCAGGGGGTAGGGGCGGTGCCCGTGGGAGCGCAACTGTTCGGCGAGCTCGTGGAAGCACCAGCCGCCGTGGCACATGCCGGGAATCAGCACGAAGGTGGTCACTGTCGTTCTCCTTGTCCGGTGGCCGGCGAAGGCCGGCGTGCGGGTGATCTCAGGCTCCGGGTTTGGTGCGTTGCGGTGGCGGGCGGCGAGATCGAACCGATCGGTACGGCCTGTGACCCTAGCAGCTGATCGAACCGAGCGGTACCATCTGTGTGTGCCAGTGACCAAGGGAACGACGATCGACCCGGCGCGCACCCGCGCCGCCATCCTCCAGGCGGCCACCCCGCTGCTGTACCAGCGCGGACTCGACGGCATCGGCGTCGCAGAGCTGTGCACGCGCATCGGGGTGTCCAAGGAGACGCTCTACCGGCACTTCGGCACCAAGGACGGCCTCGTCGCGGCCATGCTGGAGGTACGCAGCCAGCGGGTGTTCGACTGGCTCGCCGCGGCCGTCGCGACGGCCGGAGACGACCCCGCAGACCAACTGGCCGCGATCTTCGACGCCCTGCGACAGTGGCATGACGAACCGACATTCCGCGGCTGCGCCGTGGTGAACGCAGCCGCCCAACACCACGACCACACCGTACGGGCCATCACCGCACGGCACCTGGACCGCTACCTCGACCTTCTCACCGGCATCGCCGCCCGCGCCGGAGCCGCCGCCCCCGCCGCCCTCGCCCGCCAGCTACTCATCCTGATCGAGGGCGCCACCGTCGTCGCCGCACACCACCCCATGACCGGAACCGCCGACCAGGCCCGCGACGCCGCCCTCACCCTGCTGGCGGCCGCCACCGCCACCCCGCACGACGGGCGAGGGCGGAGCACCTGATCCAGGAGACCGAGGCGCTGCGTTGTGCTCGGTGTCAGCGCCGAGTTGCCGAGCTCTTCCTGGAACTGGCCAGACGTGCGGCGGCCGACGGCCACACCGACGACAGTTCCGCAGCGGTGATCAAACCGTTCCGCAAGCGCTCTGCCCGGCGCGGCCCAAGAGCGCACGCGAAGGATTCGTCAGCGCCCGTCCGCTGGGCTGCCCGGCGCCCATAGCTGGGGGACGGCCGGAATACGCCGGAAAGACACCGCGAGAGCTAGACGCTTACCCCGGGAGCGGTGTCTGACGTGCTCAAACTTAGGTTTCAAGAAGGCATGGCCTCTTCACCGCGCAAGCCGATGACCACGGGTCGCATTCGGACGGCCCTGCGCCGTTTCGTGCGTGAGCGGCCCGCCCAGTCTCGCGCCTTCCTTGATGATCCGGTCCTGGCCCAGATCGACGCCGCCCGGTGGCTCGCCTCCCGAGCTGGAACTGGCCACCCGGGAGCTGGTAGTGACCGCGTGCCGGGGCGAGCGGCGCTACTCCTGGCGGCTGATCGGCGCGGCGATGGGCACCTCCGGCCAGACCGCTGGCAAATGGGCTCGCTCGCAGGATCTGCCCGTCGACGAGCCGACCACCGTCGACTGCACCGAGACCGTCGAGGAAGGGCGGGCACTCGTCGCCGCACTCCACAGCCGCCGCCATCATGGGCGGCCACGCAAGGTCTGAGCCAGTCGTCTGTGCAGTCGACGGCCAATCAACCGTGGGGGCGGAATCGACCGTCTACGCCCCCACCGTCGATCCAATGAGAACCCCGCGCCCGACCTGCCGAAACCGGGAGCCGATCCAATCGGATCCGATCCCCGCTTCCGCCCCCCCCTTTTCGCCCCCTAGAATCGCCGCCAGAGCCCGCCGGACGACCTCCCGGGCCACCGCGGGGAAGGGAACCGATCGGGCATGGCCGACCGCGTCTACCTGCGGCACTCCACCGACAAGCAGACCGACGCCCGCCAGCGGCACGCCCTGGCCGCGCTCCTGGCTTCCGGCGCCCCCGTCTACGACGACCCCGCCACCTCCAGCCGCCGGCCCTCCCTGGAGCGCGCCGGGTTCACCAAGCTGCTCCACGAGGCCGCCGTCGGCGACACCATCCGCATCGCCGACGCCGCCCGCCTGTTCCGCTCCGTCGCCGACATCCTCGCCCTGCGCCCCGTGCTGATCCGCCGCGGCCTGCACCTGCGCGTCGAATCCGGGCTGCTGTCGGGGATCGACCTGGCCGCCGACGACCCCGGCACCAAGATGATGGTCAACGTGCTGGCCTCGGTCCTGGAGTTCCAGCGCGACATGATCAGTGAGAACACCCGCCAGGGCGTCGCCGCCGCCGAGGCCTCCGGCAAGGCCCTCGGCCGCCCCACCGCCCTCGACGACGGCACGGCCGCCGACGTCGTCACCGCCTACCAGCAAGGGACCGCCGTCAAGGCCCTCGCCCGCGAGCACCACGTCGCGCCCAAGACCATCCGCCGCGTCCTGGACGCCGCCGGCGCCCGCCAGCTCCCCGACCAGCTCGACGCGCCCCCCGTCCCCGAGGAGCCGTCCGGCCCTGCCGCGGACACGCCCGTGACGCTCGACCTGCCCGGCCTGCTCGCCGACCACCTGCGGGCCGTCGGCGACGACACCATCCGCCAGGCGCTCATCTGGGGGCGGATCATCCGCCGCGGCAAGGGCTACTCCATCCGCCTCACCATGCCGCTCGAACTCCACCACGCCGCGCTGCAGCAGAGCGCAGCCCTCGCCGCCGAGGGCGCCGGGCCCGCCGAACGGAAAGCCCACAGGGTGTACGCGATCCGCATCCGAACGGCCAACGGCGGCAACCCTGCCTGAACCGGCTCGCTAAGGCCGTTGGGTGGTCGGTTGCTGCTCAGGCCCCGATTCGTCGAGGCCGAAGCTGATGATCCGCCGAGGGTGTATGCGGATGATCGCACCGTCTGTACCGGGCCAGGGACCGGCCGGGGTGTGTACCTGCTCGGCCGTGCCGCGGACCTCCAGGTAGCGGACTCGCCAAGGCTGTCGGGAGAGCACGTCGTCGATGACGAAGGCGACGCGGTCGTTACCGGCCACGTTACGGAATTTGCGGGTCGTGGCCATCGATCGACCGCCTATGTCGATCGTGTCGTAGTCGGTGTTGTAGCGGAACATGACCGGGTTGACCTGAACGGTACCGTCGGGTTGGACGGTTGCCAGCCGACCAAGGTCTTGCGTATGCATGTAGGCGATTTCGAGATCGGTGAAACGCATAGCAGATGCCTTCTGGCTCGGATCACACGCTGGTGGTGATCAGGGTCTTGCCGAACGCGGTGCGGCCCTCGATCGCGGCATGCGCGACCCCGGCCTGATCGAGCGGAAAGGTCTGCCCGATGACCGGCGCGATCACACCCGCGGCGGCCTCACGCAGCGCCTGCTCGACATAGCGTGTACGGTCGCGCTCGGACAGTTGCACCGCCTCGATACCGGTCACCGAGACACCTCGCTCGTCGGCGGCCTGCCGGTCGATGTTCGCGAAACGCCCGCTGGGTGTGCCGTGGGCTGAGAACCGTCCTCCGCGGGCGGTGAGTGTGAAGGCGGCTTCCCCTAGCGGGCCGCCGACATTGTCCAGCACGACGTCGGCACCGTGTTCGCCGAACACCGCTCGGGCCTGCTCGACCCAGTCCGGCCGAGCAGAGTCGACCGATGCGTCGGGACCGAGTCGTGCGACCCGCTCCAGCTTCGCGCCGCGGGCGACCGCGACCACATTCGCCGCGCGGGCGCGGGCGAGTTGTAGGCACAGCACTCCCAAGCCACCGCTGGCTCCGACCACGAGCACCCCGTCCTGTGGACCGACCTTTGTCGTGTCGAACAGGGCGAGGGCGGTCACTCCGTCATGCAACAGGGCCGCGGCCACCGTGAGGTCAATGCCGTCGGGCACCGCCACCACCGCCTCCGCTGCGACCACGGCGCGATCGGCGTAACCGCCCTCCCCGCGGGTGTGCGCCACCACTCGGCGACCGCGCAGGTTCTGGTCGACCCCCGCACCGGTCCGTACAACCCGGCCGGCGACGCCGTTCCCGGGCACATACGGCGGGCGCATCGGCCAAAAGCCCTGGCCCGCCCCTGAGCGCACCATCGTCTCCAGCCACAGCGTGTCGATCACCTCAACACTGATCAGGACCTCCCCGGCGCCCGGCGCAGGATCGGGTGTCTCGACCAACTCGAACACCTCCGGCCCACCGAACCTCGACACCGTCGCTGCACGCACCACACCCACGCCCCGTTCTGCTGCTCGTCCCGACACGGCTGATCGCCGGCTTCCGCTTTGCGGTGCTCGCTATGCTAGGAGTTCAACATTGGTTGAAGTCAAGCGTGTGGAGGGTCACCATGACCGGCAGCGTCACCGTGCAGCCGTATTTGACAGTCGGGGATCTGGCTCGCGCGAGCGGGGTGGCGCCCTCAGCCGTGCGGTTTTACGAAGCCCACGGCCTGCTCACCAGCGAACGTACAGCCGGTAACCAACGCCGATTCCGTGAACCAGATGTCTGCCGGACCAAGGTCATCGGCGTAGCCCAACGTGTCGGGCTGTCCATCGCGGAGATCAGAGCACTCTTTGCCGAGCTCCCCGCCGTCCCGGCTCCCGCCGACTGGGGGCACCTGACCGGGCGCCTCATGGCGGAGGCTAACCACCGGATGCAACAACTGCGACACGTCCTCGACGACATCGCAAGCAGCGAGAAACTATGTGAACTCCAACCCGCCAACCGGACTTCCTGACTTCAGCGAGAGCATGCCTGCTGCGTCCACAGGGGATCGGTCCCCGACGCCCGCGACATCGGCGACACCCTGGTCGCCCGTGGCGCCCGCCTCCCCCTCGGCGGGAGCGTCTACGACCCGGCCGACCCCATGAGCAAGATGTTCTTCAACATGCTGGCCGTCTTCGCCGAGTTCGAAGCCGACCTGCTCAAGATGCGCACCCGCGAGGGCATAGCCATCGCCCGCTCCCACGGCAAGCTCAAAGGACGCCAGCCCAAGCTCACCGCCCGCCAGCAAGCCGAACTGGTGCGGACGTCGATCTTGTGGTCGATGAGCCTGAGGTTCTCCTGTATCTCAGCGAGCTTGGCGGTCACCTCGGCGCGGTGGGCCTCCAGGAGAGCAAGCCGCTCCTGCTCATTGCCGCGCCCCGTGGAGACGAGCTGGGCATAGCGGCGGATGGCCCTGATGGGCATGCCGGTGGCCCGCAGCTTCGTGCAGATGACGATCCACTCAAGGTCGAGCTGCTGATAGCGCCGCCGTCCGCCGGCGGTGCGGCTGACGGGAGTGACGACCAGGCCGGCGCGTTCGTAGTAGCGCAGGGTGTGCACGCTGACGCCGGTGCGGCGGGCAGCTTCGGCGATGCCCAGGCCCGCCTCGGGGTCAGAGCGAGCGGCTCCGGGTAGCGGCAGCGGATTGACTTCGAGCACGCTCGAAATCCTAGCGTCGGGCCGATCACTGAGAGCCTGCTGACAAAGGCTTAAGTGCGCGTGGGCATGGGGCCATAGAGAGCTGGTCCGATCTTGTTGATGTAGCCCTGGTGTGACCATTGGGACAGTTGGACACGGAAGCTGTTGACGTTCTCGACCCCGAGGATGGCGGCCAACTCGGCCCCTTTCCAGGCCCGCCAAGGCTGGGCGGCCAGGAGTTCCAGGACCTTGCCGCGCCGGTCCGGACTGGACAGGTCAGGAAGCGCAGGCGGGTCGCTCCAGCGGCCATGGGGCGGTTGGCCTGCGAGTTCACGGGTCAGGCGGCGGGTCATCTGATGCACGGTGGCCCACCAGATCATGGCTTCGTGGTGTCCGGGCTTGCGTTCGTAGATCCGGACGAGCCGACGGTAACGGGCCAGCCAGGCGAACGTTCTTTCCACCACCCACCTGCGGGGCAGGACGACGAAGCCGCGGATATCGTCCGAGCGCTTGACGATGGTGACAGCCAGGCCGAGGACCTGCCTGGCCCAGCTCAGCAGGCGTCCGGCGTAACCGCCGTCCGCCCACACCAGCGTGATGGTGGAGAACTTCTCCCGCAGCCGAGCCAGCAACGGGTGTGCGCCATCACGGTCTTGGACCGACGCGGCGGTGACGATCACGCACAGGAGCAATCCGAGCGTGTCGACCGCGATATGCCGCTTCTGCCCCTTCAGCTTCTTGCCCCCGTCGTAACCGCAGTCCGCGGCCGGGACGGTCTCGGCTGCCCTGACCGTCTGGGAGTCGATACAGCCGGCTGTCGGCAGCTCTCCGCGCCCGGCCATGACCCGCAGGCGGCCGCGTAATCGCCCGGCGAGCCGTTCGGGCAGGCCGCGCCGGGACCACCGCAGGAAGAACGCATACACCGCCTCATGCGGGGGGAAGTCGACCGGCAGGGCCCGCCACTCGATCCCGTACCGGGCCACATACCCGATCGCGTCCAGCGCCGCCCGCAGATCATGGACCATCGGCCTGCCCGTGGTCGCGACCAACTCGGCCATCACCGCCCGCGCCTCGCCTGCCAGCACTCCCCGCTCGGCATCGGTCAGATCCGACGGATAGGCCGGCATCCGGTCATGACATCGGCACCCCGGTGAGGCGCAACCACTGGCGCTCACGGACACGGGCGTGTAAACAGACAACCACGGGCTCCTGGCCGCCGAGTTGCGTAGACAACACCTCAGCTACCAGGAGCCCGTTCCTGTCCGCAGGCGTATCAGTGAAGACGGCCCCGACCGGGGCATACCTGGCCCCGGCCTCAGCGGCCAAATCCTTTGTCAGCAGGCTCTGAGAAGTCCGCATTGCCCGCCGCCGGGAGTGTCCTCCGATTGGATCCGCATGCCCGAATTGAGTCAGCATCGCCGATTTCTGGCGCTCGCGATCTGCTGCGCCAGCGTCGTCGTGGTGGTCATGGACATCTCCATCGTCAACGTCGCGTTACCGGCGATCCGCCGCGACCTGCACGCCTCGGAGTCCGGCCTGCAGTGGACGGTCGACGCCTACACCCTTGTGCTGGCCGGCTTCCTCGTACTCGCGGGCTCTACCGCCGATCGGATCGGCCGCCGACGCGTCTTCCAGGTTGGCCTGGCCGCCTTCGGGGTCGGCTCGCTCCTGTGCGGCCTGGCACCGAGCATCGGCTGGCTGATCGCGGCCCGCGCGCTGCAGGGCATCGGCGGCACGATGCTCAACCCGGTGGCGATGGCGATCACCGTCAGCACGTTCCCGGACCCGGCTGAGCGGGCCAGGGCCATCGGCGTGTTCGGCTCGATGTCCGGCCTGGCGCTGGCTCTGGGTCCAATCCTCGGTGGCGCCCTGGTCGACGGTTTGGGCTGGCGCTTCGTCTTCTGGGTCAACGTGCCGCTCGTGGCCGTCGCGATCGTGGGCACCGTGCTGTTCGTGCCCGAGTCCCGCGCCGCCCGGGCGCGCCGGTTCGACCCGGTGGGCCAGACCCTGGTGATCCTGGTGCTGGCCGGCGTCATCTACGCGATCATCGAGTCCAAAGTGCTGGGCTGGAGTTCGCCGATCATCCTCGGCCTTCTCGCCGTCGCCTTACTCGGTGTGCTGGGCGTCCTCGGCTACGAACCGCGCCGTGCCGACCCGCTGCTGGAGCTGCGCCTGTTTCGCAGCGTGCCGTTCAGCTCGGCGATCCTGATGGCGCTCTTCGCCTTGTGCGGGTTCAGTGCGTTCCTGTTCGTCTCCACCCAGTACTTGCAGGACGTGCGCGACATGTCGGCGCTGGCGGCCGGGCTGTGCATGCTCCCCGTCGGCCTGCTGGTCGTGGTGCTCTCCCGGCGCACCGGCCGGCTGGTCGGCGCGCGCGGGCCCAAGCTCCCGCTGACGGTCTCCGGGGTCGCGCTGGTATTGGGCGGCGCCGCGTCGCTCTGGGTGGATGCGGCCACCCCGCTGCCGGCCGTGCTCGCGACCTACCTGCTGTTCGGTGTCTTCCTCGGCACCGTCAACCCGCCCATCACCAACACGGCGGTCGCCGGAATGCCCCGCTCGATGGCCGGGGTGGCGGCCTCGCTGGCCTCCACCGGCCGGCAGACCGGCACCACTCTGGGAGTCGCGATCGCCGGAACGATCGTGGGACCGGCCCTGGCCCGCGGCGGGACGGCCTACACCAGCGCGGAGCACGGCGTGTGGTGGCTGGTGCTCGGACTCGGCGTCGGCATCCTGATCCTCGCGCTCCTCAGCACTGGTCGCCGGGCCATGGACACCGCCGCGCGGGCGGCGGCGCTGTTCGAGGAGGTGGACCAGGACGCGGAGCCTCGAACCGCCTCGTACGCCGCTGATGGCCGGAGGCGAGGGCACTGACCTCGGCGTCGTCCGGACACATTCCGCCGGGCCGGCTGCCACCTCTGATCGGCGATGACCTCGCCGCCCGACGCCGCCGCGGGGTGGGGAGCGCTCGCGGCGCGCCGGCGGGTTTCTACGGCTCCACTTGATAGGCAAGTGTGCGCTTGCCTATAGTGGGGCGTGGCCGAAGACATCTTCAAAGCCTTGGCCGACCCCACCCGCAGGAAGATCCTCGACGAACTCGCCGAGCGGTCGGGGCAGACCCTGTTCGAGATCTGCTCGCGGCTGAGCATGAAACACCAGCTCGGCTTGTCGCGCCAGGCCATCTCCCAGCACCTTGCCGTGCTGGAAGCCGCTGGCCTGGTCGAGAGCCGGCGGGAGGGACGCTACAAGTTCCATGACCTGAACACGGCACCGCTGGAGCACATCGCCGAGCGGTGGATCAGGCGCGACGCACCGGAGGACTCATGAGGATCCATCTGTCCAGTGTCCTTGTGGACGACCAGGACAAGGCCCTGCGCTTCTACACCGAGGTGCTGGGCTTCGTGAAGAAGACCGAGGTCCCGCTCGGCGATGCCCGATGGCTGACCGTGGTCTCTGCCGAGGATCGGGACGGCACCGAACTGGTCCTCGAGCCCGACAGCCACCCCGCCGTCAAGCCCTTCAAGGAGGCGCTGGTCAAGGACGGCATCCCCTTCACCTCCTTCGCCGTCGACGACGTCCACGAGGAGTACAAGCGTCTGCGCGCGCTCGGGGTGCGGTTCACCCAGGAACCGATGGAGATGGGGCCCGTCACCACGGCGGTGTTCGACGACACCTGCGGCAACCTGATCCAGATCGCCCACCAGCGGTAAGGGCACGGATCACCGATCGCCACGTCGATCAGATCGGCTGGGTCGTCCGTGGCCCGGGCCGCGGACGTGATCACGTCCGCGGCCCGTTTTCGCCGCACGCTATCGGCGGTCCGTCGCCAATCGATGTAGCGTTCCGCTTAATGATCAGCTTTGTGCTCGGCGTCGAAGACCTCGCGGACACGCGGTTCGCTCTCTCGCCCCTGAGCGAGACCGTGGTCAGCCTCCGGGTGCTGTACGACCCCGGCCTCTCCGCGTTGCATCTCCCGTGGCGCAGGTCCATACTCCGGAGGACCGGCGCGCTCGACAGTGCCCTGTTGATGTCCCTGGTATCGCGGAGGCTCACCCTCCCCGACTTCCTGACGCCGAGGCCCGGAAGCTTCGCCCCGGACTTCGACGCGGAGCTCGCCGTCGCCCGCCGGACCCCCGCCGGCCTGGTCCGCCGCGACCTGCTGCACACGCACGCGCCCGACCCGCTTCCCGAAGCCCTGTGTGACGCCGCCGGCGATGACGCGTCCGTCGTCCGCCTCCGCGACGCCGTCTGTGAGCTCCTCCGGCAGTACTGGGAGATCGCGGTCAAGCCGATGTGGCCACAGATGCGCCTCGTGCTGGAAGCCGACATGACGTACCGCGCGCGGCAGCTGGCCGTGGGTGGCGCCCGCCTGCTGTTCGCCGGAATGCACCCGAACCTGCGCTGGCACGACGGTGTGCTGCACATCGACCAGATGATCAGCCATCATCGGGTGGCGGCGGCCGGTCGAGGTCTGCTGCTCATGCCCTCCGTGTTCGCGCACAAGCCCGCGCCTCCGCTCAGCCCCGAGGAGCCTCCGTCGCTGGTCTATCCCAGCCGTGGAGTGGCGACCCTCTGGGCAGCGGCGCCCTCCGTCGACGAGCCCGCCCTCGTGTCGCTTGTCGGCCCGCCCAGAGCGAGGCTGCTCCGCCTCCTCGAGGAGCCGCTGCCCACGGTCGAGCTCGCCCGCCGCCTCAGGGTCACGCCCAGCGCCGTCTCCCAACATCTGCGGGTGCTGTACGCCACGGGTCTGGTCACCCGGGCGCGCGACGGACGGCAGGTCCTGTACCGGCGAAGTTCCCTGGGGGACCGGCTCGCCGGCGTCGCCTCCCAGGACTGACGGGAGGGGACGGGCCGACCGGATCGGCAGGGCCGCCGGACGTCCCGGTTTCGGCAACAAATGTTCCGCTTCGCGCACCGCGGATGTCACAGTCCCGGGCGGAGGTGAGGACGATGCAGAGACATCGTGATGGAGAGATCATCAACGTGGGCACGGCGGAGCCCATCAGTGGCGCCGCCGACCGGGCGGTGGGGAACGTCGTGGATCCGCGACCCCGGGCCGGCGTCGAAACCACCGCACAGCGGGCGCCGGTCTCCCGTGGGAGGCTGCCGCTCGGCGTCTACCTGCTCGCGTTCAGCCTGTTCGCGATGGGCAGCGCGGAGTTCCTGCTCGCCGGGGTCCTGCCGACGATCGCGGAGGACCTCCGGATCACGTTGCCCTCCGCCGGCGCGCTAATCTCGGCGTTCGCCGTCGGCGTCGTCATCGGCGGGCCGCCCCTGGCCATCCTGACGTTGCGCTGGCCGCGACGGACCACCCTCGTGGCCACCCAGGCCATCTTCGCCGCCTCCGTGGCGGTCGGCCTGCTCACCGACAGCTACGGGATGCTGCTGGCCACCCGCTTCATCTGCGGTCTCGCGTACGCGGGGTACTGGGCGGTCGCCGCGGTCACCGCAATCAGCCTCGTCACCCCCGACCGCACCGCGCGCGCCTCGGGCGTCGTGGTCAGCGGGCTCAGCCTCGCCATGATCGCCGGTGGTCCGGCGGGAGCGATGCTCAGCTACTTCACCGGATGGCGGGGCGGGTTCTGGGGCGTGGTCGCCCTCACCGTCGCCGGAGCGATCCTGGTCCTGCTCGCGCTGCCCGCGACGAGCGCGAAGACCGAGCCGAGCATGCGGAGCGAACTGCGCACCATGCGACGGCCGCAACTCTGGGTCGTCTACGCGGCCACCCTCCTCAGCACCGCCGCGTACATGATCTCGTTCAACTACCTGGCGGCGTTCCTGACCGACGTCACCGGCGTACCCGGCGTCTGGGTGCCCGCGATCCTCGTGCTGTTCGGCGTCGGCGCCTTCATCGGCCTCTCCATCGGAGGCCGGATCGCCGACCGGCGGCCCACCCACGCACTGCTCATCGGAGCGATCGGGATAGCGGCCACTTCGGTGCTGCTGGCGGTTTTCGCCCCGTACGCGCCGGCCGTCGTCCCCCTCGTCCTGGTGCTCGGGATCGCCGGATTCGTGCTGAACCCGGCCATCTACGGGCGGGTGTTCACCATCGCGTCGGAGGCGCCGACGCTCGCCGGGGCCACCACCGTCTCCGCGTTCCAGCTCGGCATCAGCCTCGTCCCCGCGCTCGCCGGGGTCGCCCTGAACGCCGGCGCCGGCATCACGTCCGTCGCGTGGATCGGCGCGGGCCTGGCGGCGGTCACGGTGCCGACCGTCCTGCTTGACCGGGCGATCTCCCGCCGCCGGCCGTAGCCGGCGCACGCGGGAGGAGGAGACGCATCGGCGGGCACGACAACCGCGGACGGCGCGGGTTCAGGCGATCAGCAGGCGAAGGCCAAGCTCTGCCGCGTCGAGATCGACGAGGTCGGGGTTGCGTTCGGCCCACCGACCGGATGCGAGATCGTCCCGGAGGCTGTGCACTGCGCGCTGCTCGGCGTCCGGCCCGACTCTGGCCCAGACCGATACCCCGCGACGGACGTTCTCGTCCAGGTATGCCTCGGGCCGGCGCCAGTAGGCCTCGAAGAAGCCGTCAGCGCAGTCCCACGGGATGAGCACCGGTTCCATCCGGGCTCCGATCGCGCGGGCCTGCTCGGTCACCGAAGGCCGGCCGGCAAGGAGGTCCGCGACCTCAGGCAGGTAGTCGCGAGTAAGCCAGAACCGATGACGCCATCCGGTGTCACTGGTGTCGTGCGTGAACACCACCACGCGGCGAGCAACCCGCCGCATCTCACGCAGGCCGGCAATCGGGTCCTGCCAGTGATGAACGGAGGAAACAGCCATCGCGGCGTCGAAGGACTGGTCGTCGAACGGCAGGTTCTCGGCAGATCCAACCAGGCACGGCGCCGCGTCCGGAAGGCGCTGCGAACGCATGAGCGCCGACGGTTCCACCGCGAGGACGTGGCGGTCGGAGGGCTCGTAGGACCCGGTGCCCGCCCCGACGTTCAGTACCGTCCGGGCATCCCCGAGCGCAGCCCAGATCCGCGCGGCGATGCGCGGTTCAGTGCGCCGCGTCACGGTGTAGGTGGCTCCGATGGTGTCGTACAACTGCGCGCTGGACATTGACACTGCCTTTCCGGCTGTCACCGTCGTCGTCCCCGCACCGGGCTTGCGGCCTGGGTGGCGTGTCCCTACGCGGGATGTCGCTTGATCGTTATTTCACCATATTGATCGGCATGTGAGGAGCTGTCATCGAGTGGCGCTCACAGCGCTTCCTGACCGATCCGCTGGAGCGAAAGCCCTTGTTCTCGGAGGCTCCGGGCCGTGGAGTTCCGAGAACAAGGGCAAGGCCGTGCCGTACGGCCGGCTCAGGGTTGGGCGTCGAGCCACTCCTGGAAGGTGGGTCCGGCGAGCTTGGCGTGCGGGCTGGGCAGGAACCCGCCGTTGGCGGCGATCTCGGCATCGGGCATGCCGGACCCGTCGACGCCGACGACCTTGATGCCTCGGCGGGCGCCGACGAGTCGGGCCGCCTCCGCCATGGTCTCCCTGCGGGGGCCGGCGATCTCGGGGATCGGTGTTCCCGGGACGGGCGCGTCGGGGTCGAGGGCCAGGTCGACCAGTTCCTCGGCCACGGTGCGGCAGGCCACGAGCTGGGTGGGCAGGGCCGGGACGTAGGCGACGTCGCCGCCGTGCTGCCAGTCCAGGAGCTGACCGACGAACTCGTGGAACTGTGCGGCCCGCAGAATGCGGACGGGGAGCGGGCCGGACAGGAGGAGTTCCTCGTGCACCTTCTTGGCGGCGACGAAACCGGCGGTGGCCTTGTCGACGCCGATGATGGACGCCACGGCGATCTGGGCGACCCCCGCCTTCTGACCCGCCTCCTGCAGATTGCGGGCCGACGTGCGGAAGAACTCCGTCGCCGCCTCCTGGTCGGAGGCGTGCCACGAGGCGACGTCGATGATGGCCTCGACCCCGGTGAGGGCCTCGGCGAGGCCATCACCGGTGATGATGTCCACGCCGGTGGCTCGGGACATCGGCACGACCTGGCGTCCCCTCTCAGCCAGGACGTCGACGACGTGGCAGCCCAGCCGCCCGGTTGCTCCCGCCACCGCGAACGTGGTGATGCTCATGCTGTGTGCCTTTCTTACTCGCTGTAGTTCTGGCCGGGGGGCATGCCGGGGATCGGCTTGGCGATGAGAGCGGCGGGGGTGAAGAAGCCGATGTGGGCGATCGCCATGATGAGCGACCACATCGCCTTGTCGTCGTAGTGCGCGGACGCCTTGGCGTACAGCTCATCGGGGACGCGCTCCCCGGACGGATTCGGGGTGAGGACCGCCTCCACGAGCTCCAGCGCGACCCGTTCGGCGTCGGTGAAGTAGGCGGCGTCCCGCCAGGTGGCCACGGCGGTGATGCGCTCCTCTGCCTCCCCGATCCTGCGGAGGTTGCCGGTTTCCCGGATGGTGAAGTACGTGCTGCCGAGCATCTGCCCGGCGCGCAGCTGCAGGAGGTGGATGGTGACCTGCGGAATCGCGCCGTTCTTGATGACCTTGTGCAGGCCTTCGCCGACTACCGCCATCTCGGGGACGAAGGGGAGGGGGTTGGGCATACGCGACCGCAGGGCCTCCTGCTTGGTCGTCGTGCCGGTCGTCGTGGGTGTGGACATGGTGAGGTCTTCCCTGCTCAATCTCAACTCGTGATGGTGCGTGCCGTAGTGCCGTACGGATCGTTCGCGCGGCGTCCTGACGAACACGAGACGCCGGCGCCCCGAGCCCTGTAACAGTGCGGCCATGTGACATAGGCCACCTACCGTGGGTGTTACAAAGCGATGGGGACCGGCGTCTTGTGCGTGTGGCAGTGCTGAGAGCGAACAGGCAGGATCCGGGCATGAGCGAGCGCGGCGAACGAAGTGCGGACCCGGCCGAGCCGCTCGATCGTGCCGACCGAGTCGACTCCGTGGACTCCGTGGACTCCACCACCGAGGCGTTCGTCGCCCACCGCAACCTGCTGTTCACCGTTGCCTACGAGATGCTCGGTTCCGCCTCCGACGCCGAAGACGTCCTGCAGGAGACCTGGCTGCGATGGGCGAACGTCGATCTCGGCACCGTGCGGGAGGAGCGGGCCTACCTGGTGCGGATCGTCACCCGGCAGGCGCTGGACCGGCTGCGTGCGCTCAGCCGGCGTAAGGAGTCCTACGTCGGGCCGTGGTTGCCTGAGCCGTTGCTGACCGCGCCTGATGTGGCCGAGGACGTCGAGCTCGCCGAGAGCGTCTCAATGGCGATGCTGCTGGTGCTGGAGACGCTTCAGCCGATCGAGCGGGCGGTGTTCGTCCTGCGCGAGGTGTTCGATCTGGACTATGACGAGATCGCCGAAGCCGTCGACAAGAGCCCGGCCGCGGTCCGCCAGATCGCCTACCGGGCGCGGGCACATGTCGCCGTGCGCCGACCACGCGGCATCGCCTCCCCGGCCGAGACCCGAGCCGCGATCCAGGCCTTCCAACGAGCGGTCGAAACCGGCGACCTGCAGAGCCTGCTCGACATCCTCGCGCCGGACGTCGTCGCCCTGAGCGATGGCGGCGGAGTCAAACACGCCCTGCTGCGGCCCGTCGTGGGGGCCGGCCAGGTGGCTCGCTTGCTGGCCGCCGGCTGGTGGAGGCGCGACGCCGAAAGGTCGGTCGAGCCGGTACAGATCAACGGTGGGCCGGGGCTGCTCGTACGAGTCGACGGGGAGATCGACGGCGTCGTGGCGGTGCGTGTGGAGAACGGCTACGTCACCGGCGCCTACCACGTGCGCAATCCCGAGAAGCTGTCGCGTGTGGAGCGGGAGACCGCCGTAACCCGCTGATCTTGGCGAGACCGGAAGCGCCGGCAAGTAGCGTCGACGACCAGGCCGAAAGGCGACAACGGCCACGTAAGAGTGGCGTGACACGCCTCGGTGCCGGTGAGCCTCACGACACGATAGGCACCCGCACCGCCCGGCCCTGTCTAGTGAGTCGGCGCGGCATTGTCAGCCACCCCGGCTGGAACAGGAGACCGTCGAGATGGCGGTCAGGGCGGGGATGCCGAGGACGGCCGCGCGCGTGCACCACGACCTGATGCTGTCCAAGGACGGCAGGCGCACCGCCGCCGAACTGGCCCGCGCGCTGAACGTCAGCCCGGCCGCCGTCTCCGTGGCCGTGAACTACCTGATCCAGCAGGGGTATGCCCGGCGTGAGCGCGATCCGCAGCACCCTCGCGACATCTACGTGATCGACAACGACGCCTGGTACCACTCCATCCTGATCAGTAGGCGGCAGACCCTCGAGACGGTGCGGGCCACGATGGCGGCGGCCGAGACCTTCGGGCTCGACAGCCCCGTGGGGCAACGGCTGGCCAAAACAGCGTCGTTCCTGGAACGCGTCAGTCTGGACATGATCGAGTCTGCCGACCGCTGGCGCACCCTCCTGACGTGATGAGACTCAGCCGGCGCGGGGGAGCGCGGTGAACGCCGACCGGCCCCCGTCAGGCCGTCCTGCGGTCGTCCGCCGCGACGACGATGACGCCGCCGAGGAGCGCGAGGCCCAGGTTCGCGTAGACCTCATACCCGGTGAACAGGTCCACCCGCGGGACGATGACGCGGTTGAAGTAGTTGAGGATCGCACCGAGGAACGGCTGCGCGGCAAGGCGGTCGATCGTTCCGCTGATGCCCGCGACGACCAGATAGAGCCCGAAGAGCTGGATGGCATGACGCATGAGGCAACCTTAGAAAGCCGCGGCGCGGCGGCGGATCGGCCCGCGGACGCTCGTCACCCCGCCGGAAGTCGCCGTTTCGACGGCCACGTCCGCGACCGAAGACGGACGAGCCGCGACTTTCGTATCGCCCGCCGGTTACCAAATACCGCCTGACCAGCTGCGATATTGATTACCCGATCGATTCGGGACCGATAGCAATATTGGACACCGCGTGATCGGTTCTGGTCTGCTGGGCGGCATCCGATCCACCAGAGATCGGGTAGCGACCCGGGCGAGCGAAAGCAGGTTCCACCGAATGTCCGACGAGCGGTCCGGCCTCTCGCGCCGCGCTTTGCTGGTGGCCGCGGCTCTCCTGCCGGTGGCAGGGTGCGACGCAGGTGACCGCTCGGCGTCCGCGTCGTCCCCGGCGCCCGGTCGCCCCACCGCCGGTTCTACGGCCTCCGAGCCGTCCCCGACCCCGACTCCCCGCCCTGCCGAATCGCCGGACGTTTCGCGGTTGAGAGCGCTCGAGCGCAAGCACGGCGCTCGCCTGGGCGTGTACGCCCTGGACACCGGCACCGGCGTCACCGTCGCCTACCGCGCGGACGAGCGGTTCGCGTTCTGCTCCACCTTCAAGGCCCTCGCCGCGGCGGCGGTCCTGCACCGAAACCCGCTCAGCCACCTGGACACGCGCGTCACGTACACCGAGGCCGACGTCAACTCCATCTCGCCGATCACCCGGGATCACATCGCGACCGGAATGACCATCAGGCAACTGTGTGACGCTGCCATCCGCTACAGCGACGGCACGGCCGGAAACCTGCTGATGCGCGACATCGGCGGCCCCCGGAAGTTGACCGCGTACCTGCGGGAGCTGGGAGACAGTGTCAGCCGCATGGACAATTACGAGCCCGAGCTGAACAGCGATCGCCCGAAGGACCCGCGCGACACCACGACTCCCCGGGCGATCGCGTCCGACTACCGGGAACTCGTGCTCGGCGACGCGCTGACCGCCGACAAGCGCGCCCTGCTCAAAGGCTGGCTCGTACGCAACACCACCGGTGATGAACGCATCCGCGCCGGGCTGCCCAAGGGCTGGAAGGTGGCCGACAAGACCGGCACCGGCAACTACGGCAGGGTCAACGACATCGCCGTCGTGTGGCCGCCGCCCCGGCCCGCCCGCAAGGCGGCTCGGTGGGGGCCCACCGGCAGGCCCCCACTCTGGAAGGTCGGACCCCGTCGACTGTCCGAAAGGATGCGGCCGTCGGGTGGCACAGCGGGTCAGTCGGTGACGCTGCCCGCGCTGAGATTGGCGACCGCGCCGGTCATCGCGCTGGCCCGGTCGGAGGCCATGAAGGCCGCCACGTCGGCGACCTCGGCCAGGGTCGGCAGCCGCTTGAGCATGGTGGCCTGTTCGCCACCGGCCTGGAACTGCTCCGGCGTGAGACCGACGGTCGGGGCGATCAGGGAGAAGACCTCGGCGATGAGAGGGGTCTCGGGGATGGAGTTGGAGCGCAGGCACACCACCCGGACGCCAGCCGGGCCCAGCTCGGCCGCCAGCACGCGGGAGAACGCCTCGATGGCGGCCCAGGCCGGGGCCATGCCGCCGACGAGCGGGGCGGCCAGCCGCGCGGGTGTGGCGGACAGCGTCATGATCACCCCGGAGCCCTGCTCGGTCATGTGCCGGGCCGCCGCCGTCGCGGTGATGAACTGGGCTTTGGTGTAAAAGTCGATCGGACGGCTGAAATCCTGCTCTGGCAGGTCGGCCAGGGGGGTGCCCTGAAGACCCCGGTGCGATATGCCCGTGGCGTTGAAAGAGATGTCGATCTGACCGGCCGCGCGCCTCACCTCGGCCAGGTGGTCGGCCACCATCGTGCGGTCCAGGACATCCACGCGGGCGAACTCGGCCTGTCCGCCCGCGCTCACAATCTTGTCGGCCAGCACCTCAAGCCGATCGAGATCACGTCCGGTGAGGAAGACGCGGGCTCCCTCCCGAGCGAAGGTCTCGGCCACAGCACCGCCAACCGCTCCGGTGGCCCCGTAAATGACAGCGTTCTTGTTCACCAGCATGGTGTCCTCCAGTGGAGATACGAAGATGCCGATCTACTAGCATCATGAAAGCAATCTAGATCGCGCAGTTGCGTGATGCAAGTTGCCTGCGTGGCGGTGAGGAGTGCCTGATGCTCGGCAGGTTGTACGACAACGAGGTGTGTTCGGCGGCACGCGCCCTGGAGATCGTCGGTGAGCGCTGGAGCCTGCTGATCATCCGCAACGCGATGTTCACGGGCGCCACCCGGTTCACAGAGTTCCAGCGCGCGCTCCGCATCGCCCCGAACATCCTGACCAGCCGCCTGCAGCGGTTCGTCGAGGCCGGCCTGATGGAGACCAGGCCTCAGCCGGACGCCCCCGAGGTGCACGAGTACGTCCTCACCGACAAAGGACTGGACCTCCAGCCTGTGATCATCGCGCTCACCCACTGGGGTGACCGCTGGGCCGCCCCCGACGGACCGCCGATCATCTACCGGCACGACGGTTGTGACGGCCCCCTCCGCCAGCACCTCACCTGCGACAACTGCGGCGCCACCCCAACGTCCGCGGAGGTCGGCGTCCTCCGGGGACCCGGCATGCCACCCGGCCGCTGAAAGCCGACTGACGGGAACATTTGTCCAATCCGCCGGCGGCACGGACGGCGACAGCGGGCTCATGATTACTTCCCCGGGGGTCGACGACGGCCGGAGGCCGGGTTCAGCCCGTGGAGTGCGGCGCATCTCCGCCTCCTGATCCGGACAGCAGAACGCCCCCGGCGGTCTGCCGGGGGCGTTCATGGGGTCACGTCTGTCAGACGGACATCACGCGGTGTAGACGGGGTAGCCGAAGCCCGTCACCTGGCTCATCGGCCGGGTGCGGATCTCGACCTTGCCGTTGCCGGTGTTGCCTTCGACGGTCTTGATGGTGCCGTCGCCGTTGTCCTTGACGACGAGGCCGACGTGGTCGATGCCGTAGATGCTCTTGCCGCCGTTCCAGTCGAAGAACACGACCGCGCCGGGCGTGGCCTTGTTGCCCCAGCGGTGGTTGTCCTGGAACCACTTGGCGTGCTGGACGGTGTAGGCGTCCCAGCCGAGGACCGGGCGCAGACCCGCCTTCTCGCCGACCCAGGAGACGAACATGTCGCACCAGGGGGCGTTGGCGTAGGCGTTGACGTGGCCGCCGTCACGGGCGACGGTCTCCTTCGCCCGCTGCGAGCTCATGTACCACTCGTGGAACTTGGTGCCGCCGCCGTTGGCGTTCTCGCTGACGCCGACCTGGTCCTGCGCGATCTTCAGGAGCTGCTCGGGGCTCACCTTAGGCAGCGAGGCGGCCTTCTTCATGAGGGGGCTGACGCTGGCCGCCTGCGTGCCGGCCGGAAGGGTCTCCGCGTGGGCCGCGGCCATCGTCACGGGGACGGCGGTGCCGGCGGCGAGGATTCCGGTGATCAGGGCAGTACGAAGAAGAGTCTTAGGGGCTCGCATTACGGGGGTCTACTCCCTTGCTTCCAAGCCGCCTACCGGGTTAGCTGACGGGTTCGGGCGTGGAAGTCGCCCTACGGTACGGCTGTACCGATTCACCCCAGAGTGATGGTGGGTCCCCGGCTCCGCGACGACGCGGACTCAGCGGTCGAGCGGTCAGGTCCAGGAAAGGACAACCGCATGATCGGTTATGGGGCAGGCATACTGCGCAGAGGTCAGGTATGCGCCGTGTTCCCAGAACAGTAATAGACGAACCCAAATCGGTCAAGCATGGACAAACTGGGACATAGTTCCGTAATGATCGGTTAATGGGGTTCCGGCCTCAGGGTCAGGGAGATCGACGATCGGCCGCAGGGCGCGCAACCCCCTGCGGGTACGCCGATCCCGATGCCGCGGGCAGAGATCGGCGGCCGGGCGCCGGCGCGCGGCGGCAGCCCCGTAAAGATCTACGAAGAGGCTTGGGCCGGGCATGGGGATTCCCTGGTCATCGGGATGCCGTCGACGAGCGGCGAGATGTGCCGGACCGGGCGCCGGCCCCGGGCGGATCGAGGTCCGGGGCTCCGGCGAGGCCGAGATCGCTGAGCGGAGACCGTGTCCGGGCGGGCGAGTGGCGGGACAGCAGGCATCCGATCAGCGCGGCGGCGAGGCCGGCCAGCCCGGCCGCCGCGAAGCCGCCCGCCGGCACCGACAGGTCGATCGCTCCCCCCACGATCGGGGACCCGAGCGCGAAACCCGCGCTCAGCGCCGAGGATTGCAGCCCTGTCGCTTCGCCACGCACGCTGGCGGGCGCGAGCCGGCTCACCGCGTCGGCCACCGTGGAAAGAGTCGGCGCGGCGAGCAGCCCCGCACCGACACCGGCCACGCACAACCAGGGCCAATCGTGGGCCAGCCCGGCAGGAATGGTCGCCAGCCCGAGCAGACCGAGCAGCAGCCACGTGGGCAGCGGCCGGGGGAGCGCGCCGTACACCAGCCCACCGACGATGGAGGCTACGCCGTACACCGCCACGACCACGGCGGCCCAGGACACCTGGCCCGCCTCTTCGAGGGTGGCGACGATGGCCAGGTCGGTACCACTGAGCAGCATCGTGACGCCGAACGCCATCACCAGCACGGCGATCATGTCCGGGCCCAGCCACTCCCGGCGACGGGGGCGGCCGGCCGTGTCGGCCTCCGCCTCGTCCTCGGCACGCAGCGGCGGGTTGAGCAAGGCGATCCCCGCTCCACCCGCCACGATCGCGGCGCCGACGCCCCAGGCCACCACGCCGGGGGACACCTTCGCCGCGCAGAGGATCACGATCGGTGGGCCCACCATGTACGACAGCTCGCCCTGCACCGATTCCAGCGCGAACGCGGCCCGGCGCTGTCCCGCCGTCGTCATCGCGGCGATCGCCTGCCTGGTCACCAGCGAGGCCGGCACCAGCAGCAGACCCGCCGCGAAGGCGGCGACCAGCAGGATCCCGTACGGCATTATCGGCACGCTCAGCCAGAACACGACCTGCAGTACGACAGTGACCCGCAATACGATGCGCGGACCCCGCCAGTCGATCATGCGGCCAAGCAGCGGCCCGCCCAGCGCCATCCCTGCGGTCATAGCCGCCGCGACGCCACCCGCTGCCGCGTAGCTCATGTCCAGGCCCAGCACGACATACATCGTCAGCGCCATCACAGATGCTGTGATGGCGGTACGGGCGAGCAGCGACATGCTCAGCAGTGGTGCCATTCCTGGCACGGCGAGTACCTGTCGGTAGCTGGTCACCTGCGTGACGCTAGATCCTCTGCCGTGCCATAGGAAGTGGTTATTTTGTTGGAGATGGCATAATGAATACTTATGGCTGGGGATCTTGAGACCGCGTTGCTGCGGTCATTCGTCACCGCCGTGCGGGCGGGCAGCATCAGCCGCGCCGCGACCGCGCTCGGACACACCCAGCCCGCGCTCAGCCAGCAGTTGCGCAAGCTCGAGAGCGTCGTCGGCCGTCCGCTGCTGCACCGGTCGCCATCTGGCGTCTCGCCGACGCGGGCGGGTGAGGAGCTCCTGCCGTACGCCGAACGCATTCTCACGCTCTCCGCACAGGCACTCACCGAAACCGGGCGCGCGCTTACCGGCCACTGCGGCATCGGGCTGCTTGAAGACCTTGCCGCGTCCCGGCTTCCGCAGGCCCTCGCCGACCTCGCCCGGCTGCACCCCGGCGCGACGTTGGAGGTGCTGAGCCTTTCCAACGCCGCGATGCGGGAGGCCTACGACGCGGGCCGCGTCCAACTCGTGCTCGACGCGGTGCCGGACGTTCCCGGGCCGCCGCGCTGGACGGTACGCCGCCCGCTGGTCTGGGCGATCGGCCAGGGGGTGGACGTGACTGCCGACCCGCTGCCGGTGGTGCTGTTCTCGAACCCGTGCTCCTGGCGCACGTCAGTGCTGGAAACGATGGAACGTGCCGATCGGCGCTGGCGGGTGGCGTTCGAAAGCAACAGCCTGGTCGGTGTCCTCGCCGCGGTACGGGCCGGGCTCGGCGTCGCGGCGCTCATGCCCGCAAACCTCGAACCAGCCATGGCCTGCCACAACGCGGACGCCCTGCCCACCCTGCCGGACGTCGAGCTCGGTCTCGTACGGCACCCACCGACCGAAGGTGATCCCCTGATCGATGCGGTGGAGACCGCGCTACGACGCATGATCTGAGAATGGCGGCTGGGTCAGCGGGCAGATCCCGGCGTCAAGCCCCGCCGCGCCCGGTGGGGACCGTGGAAGGTCTGTGCGATCGCTTCGACGGTGTGGGTGCCGTCGTCCAACGTCTTTCTGGGGACGCGCCCATGCCGGGGGCGCGGCAGCACGCCGACCGGGCGATCCACCCGTACACCCCGGCGCAGGACACCCGGCGCCGTACCGGCACGCCTACTGCTGGGGGGACACGGTCGGAGTGCCAACCGCTTCGAGGGCGATGACCTGTTCCAGAGCGCGCCGCAGCATGGCGATCTGGTCCCTGCCGACAAGCCGGGACCATCGCTGCTCGACGTCCGCGAGGATCCGGGCGGCTGCGGCCTGGGCCATCCTGCCCTGGTCAGTGAGCCGGATGATCTTCGCGCGGCGGTCGGCCTCGTCGGCGACCCGCTCGAGGTAACCGTGATCCTCCAGGTCGCCGACAAGTTCACCGATCGCCTGCTTGGTGAGTCCGGAGCGTTCGGCGAGCGTGGTCAGCCGCGAACCTTCGGCGTCGATGTTCCGGAAGACCGAGCCGTGGACGAACCGGATCCCCTCGAACCCTTCGTCGGCCAATTGCTGGTGAAGTCCCTCAAGCGCGATGTCTCTGACCTGCGTGAGCAGGGTGGGGAGTGGCAGCTTCGGGTTGCCGCTCCCGCGTTCTGAACGCGTCGTCATCGTCGTGCGGTCCTTCTTTCGGGCGAGTTCGTCAGGCCGCTTGACAGTATCATCCAGCATGGTAAGGTCACCTGACTGTAAGGCGACCTGACTAATTCTGGAGGACGAAATGCCCAACATTGCCGAACGGCGCGAGCAGTTCGCGGCGATGTTCACCCGGCCCTTGCCTGCGGACGTCGACTCGTCGGCGACGACACTCGGCGGGCGGCCGGCACTGGAGCTGCGGACCACGGCGCCGGGCACGGCGGGCGAGGACGTGCTGCTGTATCTCCACGGCGGTGGGTTCGTGGTCGGGTCGGCGCGGGTCACCGCCCACCTCACCGCCGCGCTGCTGCGGCACCTGGACGGCCGGGCGGTCTCGCTCGACTACCGGCTGGCGCCCGAGCATGCGTTCCCGGCCGCACCCGATGACTGCCTGGCGGCCTACCGCGACCTGCTGGACTCCGGTGTCGACCCGCAGCGGCTGGTGGTCGCGGGCGACTCGGCCGGTGCCGCCCTGGCCGTCGTCACCATGATGCGCGCCCGGGACGCGGGCCTGCCGATGCCGGCGGCGGCGGTCCTGTTCTCGCCGGCGGTCGATCTGACCCTCAGCGGCGCGAGCATGCGGTCCAAGGACGGGGTGGACCCGTTCTTCGCTCCGGCCGATCTCAAGTGGCTCTTCGATCGGTACCTCGCCGGCGGTGACGGTGCGGCGCCTGAGGCGAGCCCGGTCTTCGCCGATCTCACCGGGCTGCCGCCCCTGCTGATCCAGGTCGGCTCGAGCGAGCTCCTGCTGGACGACGCTGTACGGCTGGCCGGACGTGCCGGGGCCGACGAGGTCGCGGTGACGTTGGAGGTTGTTCCCCGTCAACCGCACGTGTTCCAGCTCGACGACGAATCGGCCGAGGCGGCAGCGGCGCTGGAGCGTGCCGGCCGGTTCCTGGCCACCCGGCTCGGCGGCGAGAAGGAGGACTCATGAACCGGCCGGCCGATCAGGTGATGGGGCAGGTACGCGCGCCCCGCGACGAGGGGTACGACGAGGAACGCGCGTGAGCACATCGGTCACTTCAGCGGTATATAGCGAGGAACCCCGGGCGTTCACGCCCGGGAGGAATCGCTTCCCTCGCCTCGCCCGGACGCTAGTCCGCCGGGTGGCCCGGAGGTGAGATCCCTCCGGGCCACCCGGCACGCTAGTCCGGGCGTTTCTGGTTCTCGATGTACTCCTTGATGATCGACAGTGAACCGTCGCCGCAGGACGCCGCGAAGTGCGACGGTGACCAGGAATGGCCGCCTCCGGCACTTGGTAGGGAAGACCGAATGCGCGTGGAGGCCGTAGACCTGTAGACCACACTGCGACGTCCGCGGATATCCGGATTCGGTTTCCATCACGGCGACACGACCCAACCGATAATGTGTTCGATGTGAAGCTGGTGGTGCAGGTGAGACTCCTGCCCACGCCCAAGCAGGCGGCGGCGCTGGAGGCGACCCTGCGCGCTTGCAACGACGCGGCGAACTTCGCCTCGGTGACCGCGTTCACGACCGGGGACCGGCGTGAGTACGCGCTGCGCAAGCACACCTACCGCGAGGTGAAAGCACGCGGGCTGGGGGCGCAAGCCGCCCAGCATGTGATCAAGAAGGTCGCCGACGCCTACACCACCCTGAAAGCAGGCATCCGTGCGGGGAACCTGGGACCGCAAGGCTGTGCGCGCCGCATCCGGGCCGAGAGCAAACCGATCGCCTTCCGCGCCGATGCCGCGCAGCCGTTCGACGACCGCTGCCTGTCGTGGGACCACACGGCTGCCACGGTGTCGATCTGGAGCACGACCGGCTGGCTGAAGAATGTCGCGTTCATCGGCTCGCCCGGCCAACTCCAAACACTCGCGGTGTGCCGGAAGGGCGAATCCGACCTGGTCTGCCGGGACGGCATGTGGTTTCTGTACGCGACCTGTGAGATCCCTGATGTTCCGGTCACCGCACCGGACGGGTTCGTAGGGGTGGATCTGGGCATCGCCAACATCGCCACCACCAGCGACGGCGCCCGCCACTGCGGCAAGGGCCTGAACGCGGTCCGCCACCGCAACCGGGAGCTACGCCGCAGGTTGCAGGCCAAGGCCACCACATCCGCCAAACGGCTGCTGAAGAAGCGCCGCAGGGAGGCACGGTTCGCCGCCGACACCAACCACACCATCGCCAAACGCATCGTGGCCGAGGCAGAACGCACCGGACGCGGCATCGCCCTGGAAGACCTGGGCGGGATCCGTGACCGGGTACGGCTCCGCAAGCCCCAGCGGGTCACGCTGCATTCGTGGAGTTTCCACCAACTCGGGTCGTTCATCGCTTACAAGGCGGCCCGGCACGGGGTCGCCGTGATCCGTGTGGATCCGGCCTACACCTCCCAGACCTGCTCGGCCTGCGGGCACGTGGACAAGGCCAACCGGACCGACCAGGCAACCTTCTCCTGTACGTCGTGCGGCTTCGCTGAGCACGCCGACGTCAACGCAGCTCGCAACATCGCCTCGCGCGGTGTCGCGGGCTGGGCAGTGAGTCACGCTGCCGACGACGCGGCCTGACCCGTACCCGTCAGGTACGGCGAGGAGCTGCAAGCTCGGCCCTTTCAGGGCTGAGAAGCTGACGCCTTCTCGGTCTGCCCCGGCCAATGTCGGCGTCCAGCCTCTTGGCGGCGCGGCGGCTGAGGAGTGCCCGCTCCTGTGCAAGGGAGGCGTGCGGCTGCGTGGTCAGATGAGGCTGACAAGTGCCCCCGCCGCCCCTCCGACCAGCACCGCCGGCAGGAAACCCAGCCGTGTGCTGGCCAGGCCCGCGGCGACCGCCGCTGCCAGCAGATGGGGTTCGAGGTGCCCTTTGGGGACCACCTGCGTGGCCGCGACAGCCGCCAGCAGCGCGACCGGAAGCAACGCCACCATGCCGGTGCCGGAGTCGGCCTTTCTGCCGCCGCGCGCAGCCAGCACCACCCCGCCGAGCCGGACCAGGAAGGTCGTGGCCGCCAGACCACCGATGAACAGCCACACGGTCATCGCGCCACGCTCCTTTTCCGGATCAGCGCGGCGGGCACCACCATCAGCGCACTCAGCAGTACCGGGACGCCGGGAGGCACGTGGGCCACCGCTCCCAGGGCCACGACGAACGCCAACAGCGCCAACGCCAGCTCGCGGCGGCCGTGGATCAGAGGGACCACCAGGGCCGCGAAGACCGCTGCCGCGGCCGAGTCGAGGATGCCGCGCACCTGGTCGGGGAGCGTCGCCCCGAAGACGGCGCCGATCAGCGTCCCGGTCGTCCAGCCGGTGAACAGGATCAGGCCGACGACCACGAAGGTCCGCCGTCGTTCCGCGGGTGTGGCGCGGGTCAGTGCGGTCCCGGCGGACTCGTCGGAGACCAGGTGGGCGGCGCTGAACCGTCCTCGCCATGAGGCGAACACGTCACCCAACGCGAATCCGAACACTCCCAGCCTCATGTTCACCAGGGTTCCGGCGGCGACCGCGGTCAGCGGTGCGGCACCCGCGCCGAGCGCTGCCAGCCCGACGAGCTGGGCACCTCCGGCATGGATGACGACGCTGGCCGCCACCGCCTGCGCCACCGACCAGCCGTTCTGGACGGCGAGCGCTCCGAACACCGCCGAGTACACGGCGGCGCCGACGCTGGCCCCTATGGCCAAGCGCAGGTCAGAACCATTGAGTTTGATCACTGCGCCAGTCTCGGCACGTCGTTGCGGACAGTCCAATAGTCCGACCACATACTTATAGCCTTAGGTTATGGGCGAGTCGTCGCGTGTCACCGTCTCGGCTCTGCGCGCGTTCGCGGCGGTCGCGCGGACGGGATCGTTCACCGCCGCCGCCGAGACGCTGGGTGTCAGCCAGCCCAGCGTCAGCACCGCCGTCGCCCGCCTGGAGTCCCGCGGAGGCCAGCCCCTGCTGCGACGAGAGCAGGCGGGCATCACTTTGACCTCGCATGGCCGGCGCGTCCTGGAAAGGGCGTTGCCGGCGTTGGCCGCGCTGGATGAGGTGGAGGCCGCGCTCTCCGGGGCCGACCCGTCGGATCTGACTTTGGGGTTCATGGGCGAGGCCGCCGGGACACGCACCAGCACGGTGATCAACGTGTTGCGTGAACAGCCCGAAATCCGTCTGGCACTACGCAGATTCGACTTCGACGACCCGACCTGCGGCCTACTCACCGGGGACAGCGACCTGGCCGTCATCTGGCCACCGGTCTCCACCGACGCACTAGAGACTCTCCCGCTGGCCACCGACCGCCGCGCCATCGCCCTGCCGGTGGCTCACCCCTTGGCCGCGCGGCACGACCTGCACCCCGACGAACTGCACGGACTGGCCTGGGTCACGCCGAGATCACCCGATCCCGAGTGGGCCCAGTTCCGCGCCCCGGCCGCGATCGGTGCCACCGGCGGGCACGTGGCGGCCGAGTCCAGCGCCCTGGAGGAGACCCTGGAGTTGGTCGCCGCCGGGGTCGGGATCGCGCTGGTGTCGATGAGCACCGACCAGCACTACGCACGGTCCGGCGTGGTCATCGTTCCCCTGCGCGGCGGCCACCACTGCACGACAGTCCTGGCCTGGCGCCGCCGGGACACCAGGCCCCCGATCACCGCAACGGTCAAACACCTGCGCGCCTCACTCTGACCACAACGCCATCCCGATCGGCCATGTCGACCAGCCGATGAACATCTCCTCGCCCCCGCACCAGAAGCCGCCGCCCGCTTGTCCATCGACCAGGGCCGACCCGCGAGGCGCTCATCGTGGCCCTGGCGGAGTGGGCCGCCCAGCGGGCTACCGGGACCCCCCGGTGGGGGCGTCGTAGACCAGGGTGTACCGCCAGAACAGGCGACGCCGGATCCGGGCGCCGGGCAACTCCCGTGCGGCCGCGGCCCGGATCTCGGCCAAGGTCTCCTGCGGATCGGCGGTGGGCGCCGTCATGTGCAAGGGCGTCGCATCGGCGCGGGCCGGGTGCTTGACCAGCCCCATGATCGGGTTGGCGGCCACGGCAAGCAGGGAGGCGAGCAGGTCGGCCGAGCCGGCCTCCCGGTAGCAGCCGACGACCACCAGGCGCCCGCCCGGGGTGAGACAGCCGCGCAGTTCCCGCAGGGTGGGCGCCAGCGGAAGGTGGTGCAGGACGGCGACGAGGGTGACGGCGTCCCAGCGCCGGTGCGGGTCGCGCCCGGCGAAGCCGGTCTGGACGATGGTGACCACGGGGTCGTCGGTGAAGCGCTCCGCCACGGTGTGGGCGGTCGCGGGGTCGGGCTCGAGCCCGGTGACGGTGGCGCCACGGCGGCGGAGCAGAGCGACGAGGTTGCCCGTGCCGCACCCGACGTCGAGGACATGGCGCGCGCCGGATGCGACCACCTGGCCGGCGACCCAGCGGCCGTAGTGGTCGTTGTGGCTCCACGGGTGCCGCCGGTTGAACTCGTTGAGGTAGGACAGCAGCGCCATGACGATCACCCTAACGATCACCAGTCACGCTCGCGGCCCCTTCCCGGCCGCCCCAGCGGGTCCACCGAGCCGCTCGCGACGGCCGGCGTCGGCAGATCGGGTCAATCGCGAGTTGACGCTGTGAAGGCTGCCTCGAGAAACGGGTTCTGCCGGGGGATGCCGCGGGCGACGCGGTCCCAGCTGTTCTGATAGATGATGACGGTTCGTCCGGCATCCGAGCGGAACGCGTAGCAGTCCACCCCGAAATGAGTGCCGCCATGCCCGTAGAGGGCGGTCCCGTTTCCAAGGGTGTAACTCGCCAGCCCCATCCCGTAACTGAGGTCTCCGCCGATCGCCGGCGTCGTTCGCATGAGAGCGAGCCACCGCGGCTCAAGGAGGCGGCCGCCGAGCAAAGCATCGAGAAAGGCGGCGAGGTCTGAGGGGGTGGAGATGATGGCTCCGGCAGACCAGGATTCCGAGGGCGTGAACTCGGTGGAGTCGATGTAGCCCACGTCCTGGTCGAGCCTCACATAGCCGCGAACGTGACGACCCTCGATATGCACCTCGCTTCCCGGCATGTAGGTCAAATCAAGATGAAGCGGTGCAAAGATCCGCTGACGAAAGACCTCGGCCAGGGATTGCCGGGTCACCTCCTCAACAATCAGGCCGAGGATGATGTAGTCGGTGTTGGAGTACCGCCGGCCTTTCCCCGGCGCCCACCGATCAGGCTGGGCGAGCGCCGTGCTGACGAGTTCCTGCGGGGCGAAGTATCGCTGCAAGCGTGCGGGATCGGGCGGATCGCCCAGCACGGGCCAGACGTAATCGGGAAGACCGGAGCGCATCCGCAGCAAGTGGTTCAGGGTGATGCCTTCGCTCGCCGGCACCAGGCCGGGCAGCCAGGCGTCAAGGCTGTCTGTGAGGTGGCATCGCTGCTCGGCCGCCAGTTGGAGGATCACGGTGGCCAGATAGACCTTGGTCACGCTGGCGATGCGAAACCGGTCCGCGCTGGTGATCGCCCTCGGCCGGTTCAGGTCGGCAGTGCCGACGCTGCCGGCGAACACGACATCTGCGCCGTCCGCGACGAGGGCGAAGACGCCGGGCCCGCGGCCGCAGGCGAGCTCTTCCAGGGCTGCCTGCAACCGCTCACTGCTGAACATGGGGAACCACCTTTTCCGGCTGTGGGTCTGAACTGGTCACCCGTACGACCGCGGGATTCGGAACTGTCCCCGCCGTTCCGCCGTCCGGTCGGCTGCTACGGCGCCCGACGCCGAAGGGCCCGCTGCGGACCTTGAATGACACGTGGCCGGCTGACCGCGGCGCACCCCTGCCCATGGACGGCGAACGCCGGGATCAAAACGGGCGGTGGACGGTTGGCCTGCGGGACGGCGGCTGGGGTGATCTTCGTTAAGGGGACTCTATGATCATTGTCTCAGCCCGAGGGCCACCTGGGTCAGGCCTATGACTTCACCAGCCCCTTGTGGAGCTATCCGGAGCTGGCGGACTCGCTGGACGTGGCGGCCCGTGACCGACAACCGACCGGCAACGGTGGAAGCGAGCCGAGGCGGGCGGAGTTACCGCCGTCCACGGCTCCGAAGTGGGTCGGTGCGACGAGGCGTCTGTCCTTGTAACGGTTCGGCTGCTCTGGGTTGGTTACCGGTGGGTCCGCCCTACCTTGCGGCCCATGCCGGTGGATTTCCTGCCAGAGGATGAGGAAGCGGCCCATGGCCGGTACGCGGGGACGCCGTCGCAGGCGGACTTGGAGCGGGTGTTCTTCCTTGAGGCGCGAACGCCGAGGGCGCCGCGGTCCTTCAGGCGATGCAGATGCTGCCGGACATCCTGGCCTACCGGAGCTGGCTGCCCACGCCGCTGATCCCGGCCAAGCTGATCGACCCCGCCGTGGTGAACGGTGCATGGGAAGCGCCTGGTGTTCGGCCATCCCACGTCACGGGCCGTGGCCTACCGAGAGGTTCCCGCCTCAGAACCGGGGCCCATGAGTTGGCTCGACATCCAGGTGTGAATGGGCGCGCTGGAATATCAGAGCACCGACCTTGAGCGGCCGCTCGGCAGGCCGGCCGGCTCAGCCGATGCGCAGCGCCTCCAGCATCCGGGACAGGGCGGCCCATGTGTCGGCCAGGTCGCCGGGATTCACCTCGCCGTGGTTCGACGACCCGGCCAGCCACAGGGCCGCCTCGTTCATCGCTCCCGACAACAGGTGAGCGAGCGGCGCGACCGGCTGCCGGGCGATCGTTCCCACCTCGATCAGGGTGGTGAGCGCTTCGCCCAGGTGGCGGGCCGAGGCGGCCTCGTCCAGCGCGCGCCACTCGTTCCAGCCCAGTACGGCGGGGCCGTCAACGAGCATGATCCGCTGGACATCCGGGTCGGTGCTCGCGGTCAGGAAGGCCCGGCAACCGGAGGTCAATTGCTCCCACGGATCGTCCTCGGCCTCGGCGGTCGCGGCCACCATCTGGGCCACCTCCTGCTGCACCTCCTCCAGGACCGCGCGGAAGAGGTCGGCCTTGCTGTCGAAGTGGTGGTAGAGCGCTCCCTTGGTGACACCGGCAGCGCGCACGATCTCCGAAAGGCCCACTGCACCGTAGCCCCGAGTGGCGAACAGCCGGCGGCTCTCGCGCAGCAGGGTACGCCGGGTCTGCTCGCGCTGCTGCGCCCTGGCTCCGTTCGTCATCCCGGCCGCTCCCGTTGACATACCGATGGTACGTCAATACCGTACCCTGACATACCATCGGTATGCGAAAGGAGCTCTCCATGACGCTGACCAGCTTCTATCCGGTCATCTGCACGTCCCGGCTTCAGGAGTCGCGCGACTTCTACACCAGGCTCTTCGGGTTCGAGACCACGTTTGAGGCGGACTGGTACGTGAGCCTGCAGCGGGCGGGAGCGCTGCCGTACGAGCTCGCGCTGCTCGACTACCGCCACCCGACGCTGCCCGAGGCCTACCGCGTTCCGGTGCGAGGGTTGCTGCTCAACTTCGAGGTGGAAGACGTGGACGCGGAGTGGGAGCGGCTCGTCGTTCGCGAGGGCCTGCGAGCCGAACTCGAACTGCGCAGCGAGGACTTCGGGCAGCGGCACTTCATCGTGGCCGATCCGAACGGTGTCCTGATCGACGTCATCACACCCATCGCGCCCTCCACGGAATATGCCGACCAGTACATCGGATGCGGATCCTGAATCACCGTTTGAGATCGTGGCCAATGCGCCGGGCCACGCCGGCGCCAATCGCCAAAGTCACCGAGCTTCTGGCACCTCACCGCCGTACCCACTGATCAAAGCAGTGGCGACTCGTCCCAGCTATAGGAGTTCCGGGCCGTTTCGGCCGCGAAGCAAGAGGACTGACCTGCACTAACGCATCGCGCGTGCCTGGTGGCGGCAGTCTTACCGACGCCCCGTCGAGGGTGTTCAGTTCTGTCGTCACAAACGGATCTTGAACGCCCTCGCCCTATTTCCGCAGGCGATCCCTTGGACTCAATCTTCCTAGGTTCTTACCCGGCCGGCCCGGGACTCCAGGTAGCGCTGCTCGGCGATGCTGGCGGTGGCCTTCGCGGCGCGCCGGTAATACTCGTACGCCCCGGCCATGTCGCCGGCCTTCTCCAATAGATGCGCCCGTACGGACAGCAACCGGTGGTGCCCGGCAATCCGCTCGTCACCGTCCAATGTGGACAGCAGGGCCAGCCCGGCCGACGGCCCCTCGGTCTCGGCGAGCGCGATCGCCCGGTTGAGGGTGACCATCGGGTTGGGCGCGATCCGTTCCAGGATCAGGTAAAGGGCGTGCACCTGCGGCCAGTTGGTCTCCTCGGCCGTGGCCGCGTCGGCGTGCGTGGCGGCGATGGCGGCCTGCAACTGGTACGGCCCCAGCTCCGGGCCGGCCAGCGACCCCTTGATCAGCTGGACGCCCTCGTCGATCAGGCCGCGGTCCCACTTCGTACGGTCCTGCTCGTCCAGCGGCACCAGGTCGCCCGCCGCGGTCGTACGGGCCTCCCGGCGGGCATGGGTCAGCAGCATCAGCGCGAGCAGCCCGGTCACCTCGCCGTCCTCGGGCAGCTGCGCGTGCACCATCCGGGCCAGCCGGATCGCCTCGTGCGCGAGGTCGGGACGGTGCAGCTCGCTGCCCGAGGAGGCGATGTAGCCCTCGTTGAAGATCAGGTAGAGCACGTGCAGGACGACCCGTAGCCGCTCCTCGCGCTCCGCGCCGTCCGGCAGGGTGAACGAGCTGCCGGCGGCCTTGATCCGCTGCTTGGCCCGGCTGATCCTGACCGCCATCGTGCCCTCCGGCACCAGGAACGCGCGGGCGATCTCGGCAGTGGTCAGGCCCCCGACCGCCCGCAGCGTCAGAGCGGTCTGGGAGGCCGCGGTCAGCGTCGGATGGCAGCACAGGAACAGCAGGACGAGCGTGTCGTCGGTGTCCGGCACGTCTCCGGGAGCCGCCTCGGCGGCCGTCGCCCACTCCCGCTCGCGGCGCGCGTGGTCGCTGCGCATCTGGTCGATGAGCCGCCGGGACGCGACCGTCATCAGCCAGCCGCGCGGGTTGTCCGGCGCTCCCTCGGCCCGCCACTGCACGGTGGCGGCGAGGACAGCCTCCTGTACGGCGTCCTCGCACCCCTCGAACTGGCCGTACCGGCGTACCAACGCGCCGAGGACCTGCGGCGCGAGCTCGCGCAGCAGGTCCTCGATGGCTGATGCTGTCATGCCTCCAATTGTCCGTCAGCGAACATGACCTGCCGCACCTCGACACCCAGACCCTCGATCGCGGCGTCCGGGATCTGCGCCGCCAGCTCGATCGCCCGCTCCTTGTTCTCGCAGTCGATCAGGTAGAAGCCGCCCAGATACTCCTTGGACTCCAGGAAAGGTCCGTCGGTCACCACCGGCTGGCCGTTGCGTACGGACACCACGACGGCCTGTGACGGGTCGATCAGCGCCTGCGTGGTGATCAGCTCGCCGGACTTCTTCAGCGCCTCGATGAACGTGCCGTGGCCGCCGCCGATCGCCGCCTTCTCCTCGTCGGTCAGCGCGTCCAGCACGGCCGGGTTGATGTGCATGCTGATCAGGAACTGCATGTGGTGCTCCTTGTGATTCACGAGCCCCGGTTGGGCCCTTCGACCAGATGGTCGGAGCCGTCGGCGTCGTCTTGACATCCCCTCCAGATTTTTTCACGAGTCGTCGCCGCATCGCCCGAACCGCGAGCCCCGCCGTGGCGGACGCGCGAGATTTCCTTCCGTACCGATGTCAAGAAGCTCTCGGCCGCTCCGACCAACCGGCGAGACATCGAGAGAACAAGGGGTTTTCGGATATGCGAGTCAACCGGGCATGGCTGGGACTGGTCGTCCTGGTTCTGCCGACATTCCTCGTCGCGCTGGACATGACGGCGCTGCTCCTCGCGCTCCCGCAGCTGAGCGCCGACCTGGGCGCCACCAACGTCCAACAGCTGTGGATCAGCGACAGTTACGGATTCATGGTGGCCGGCCTGGTCATCACGATGGGTACGCTCGGCGACCGGATCGGCCGCCGGCGCCTGCTGATGATCGGCGCAGCGGCGTTCGCGGTGCTGTCGGTCGTGGCCGCCTTCTCGGTCAACCCACTGATGCTGATCGTCGCGCGAGCGCTGCTGGGCGTCGCCGGCGCGACCCTGACGCCGTCCACGCTCGCCCTGATCACGAACATGTTCCACGACGAACGGCAGCGTGGGCAGGCCATCGCGATCTGGGCGACCAGCCAGTTCGCCGGCGGTGCGCTCGGACCCGTACTCGCCGGATTCCTGCTCCAGCACTTCTGGTGGGGATCGGTGTTCCTGGTCGCCGTCCCGGCGATGACGCTGCTGCTGATCGCCGGGCCGATCCTGCTGCCCGAGTTCCGCAGCGACCACGCCGGCCGGCTGGACCCGGCCAGCGTCGGACTGTCGCTCGTGGCGGTGCTTTCGATGGTCTACGGCGTCAAGCAGCTGACCGTCGAGAGTACGCCAGTCGTGCCGGCGGTGGCCCTCGTCGTCGGCGCGGCCATCGGCTTCCTGTTCGTACGCCGGCAACTGCGGCTGGAGACGCCGCTGCTGGACCTGCGGCTGCTCCGCAACCGCCCGTTCACGGCCGTGCTCATCGGGCTGGTCTTCGCCGGCATCGCCATGGCCGGTACGGGCCTGCTGGTGACCCAGTACCTGCAGAGCGTGTTGGGCTTTTCACCGGTCGTTTCGGCGATGCTGTTCGCCCCGATGGGCCTGGGCGTGGCGGTCGGCACCATGGCCGCGCCGGCGCTGGCCCGGCGGATGAAGCAGACGACCGCCATCGCCGGCGGGCTGGTGGGGTCGGCGCTGGGCAGCCTGCTGCTGGTCGGCGTCGACGGTGCGGGCACCCTGCCCCTGGTGATGATCGGCATCACCGTACTGGCGCTGGGCACCGGCCCCCTGTTCGCGCTGGGCACCGGCCTGATCGTCGGGTCCGTGCCGCCGGAGCGCGCCGGCTCGGCGGCGGCGATGTCGGAGACCGGCAACTACTTCGGCGGCTCGCTCGGCTTCGCACTGCTCGGCGTGGTGGCCGGGGTGGTCTACCGCAGCCGGATGGGCGGCACGTCCGACTCGCTGGCCGACGCGGTCGCCGCCGGCCGGCGTCTTCCCGCCGCCCAGGGCGCGGAACTGCTGCACACCGCGCGGGAGGCGTTCACCGCGAGCCTGCACGTCACCGGCGTCGTCGCCACGGTCATCTTCGCCGGACTGGCCGTACTGATCCTGACCATGCGCCCGGCGACCCGGACCGCCCCGGCCGGGCTCCCGGACTACGAGGCGACGCGCTCATAGAACCGCCGTCGAGGCCGCCGCTGGGGTTGTCCTATCCGAACGCGGCACTCCATCGGGGAGACCTTCACTCCCGGCGATCCGGACTGAGCACGGCAAGATCGAGGTTCCTCAGGCGCGCGGGATCGGCGATCACGTCGTATTCGATGATCTTGTCGTTCTCGATCGCGAAGGTGACTGCGAGTACCAGCCGGCCCTGAGGAGCCACGACGACCCCCACCGCGCCATTCACCAGCGCGAGTTCGGCGAGCTGCGACCTGTGGGCAAGCGCCACGGTCCCTTCCGCCACGGCCCGGGCACCGCGGACCTCGGCCGCCGCGCCCGGCGCCAAGGCAGCCGGATCGGCACGCCGCACCACATCCGGAGCCAGCACGGCGAGGATCCCGTTGAGGTCGCCGGCCCGCGCGGCGGACAGGAACGCGGAGACGGTTCGCCGGTGCCGGGCAAGGTCGGTCGCCGAGACCAGCGGCACGCCCTGGACCTTCTGGCGCGCGCGGCTGGCGAGCTTCTTCGTGGTGACGGGCGTGCGCTCCACGATGGGGGCGATTTGGTCGAACGGCACGGCGAACATGTCATGCAGCACGAACGCGATCCGTTCGGCGGGGCTCAGCGTGCCGAGCACCACGAGCAGCGCGTTGCTGACGGAGTCGGCCAGCACCGCCTCGTTCTCCGGCTGGGTCCCCCGAGCGGGGGTCGAGACCTCGTCGAGCACCTGCTGCTCAACGAGATCTTCCTGTCGTGACCTACGGGAGCGGAGCATGTCGAGGCAGATGCGGGTCACCACGGTACGCAGCCAGCCGGCCAGGTTGTCCACCCGCTGAACGTCGATCCGCCCCAGGCGGAGCCACGCCTCCTGCACGGCATCGTCGGCCTCGCTCGGCGAGCCGAGCATCCGGTACGCGAGCGCGCGCAACTGGCCCCGCTGCTCCTCGAACCGTTCCGCCAGCCCGTCATGCTCGTTCACCCGGTCACCTTTCCACGCTTCGTTCCGTCGCCTCCTTTGACGTATCCGACGTAACTGAGGTGACAGGAGAAGACCATGACGTCCTTGCTGCACGTGGATTCCAGTGCCAATCGTTCCGACGAGTCGATCAGCAGGCGGCTGACCGCGTTGTTCGCGGACACCTGGAGGGCCCGGCACGGCTCGGCCGGATACACGTACCGGGACCTCGCCGCCGCCCCGGTGCCGCCGCTGGACAGTGCCTACTGCGCGCTGGGCAGGCGGGTGGAGCGAGACGGTCTCCTCCCGCCGGCAAGGGTGGGCGAGCTGATCGTGAGCCCGGCCGAGCAGCGTGAATGGGAGCTGACCCACCCATTGATCACCGAGTTGCTGTCAGCCGACGTCGTGCTGATCGGCGCCCCGATGTACAACTTCTCGATACCCGCCTCCCTGAAGGCATGGATCGACCGGGTGAGCTTCCCCGGGGCGTTCAGTGCCCCCGGCACCGGGGACAGCCTGCTGCGCGACACCAAGGTCGTGGTGATCACCACACGAGGCGGCGCCTACGGCCCCGGCACCCCCATGGAGGCCTGGGACTTCCAGACTTCTTACCTGCGGGCGTACTTCGCGAAGCACGGCGTATCCGACGGGAATCTCTCCTTCATCACCGCCGAGATGACCCTGGCCGACCTGGTCCCGCACCTGGCCGGCTTCCGGTCCTCGGCGGCGAGTTCGCTGGCCACGGCACAAGCCGAGCTGACCGCGCTGGCCGCTGCCCTGACTGAGCCCGCTCGGGTTCGCGTGCCAAGGACGCCGTAGTTCCCGCGTCGTCATCGCGACCCCGCGCGCTATCAGAAGCAAGCAGTTCGTCGCGGCACCCCGTGCGGCGGTGACCGGTTCATCCCCGGCCGCCGCGCGCCGGGCACCCGCTCAGGCGAGCGGGTGCCCGGTTGTGGCGTCCACGTGGCCGGGGATCTCGTCGTGCCGGTCGCCGACGCTCGACGTCCCGGTCGGCTCGAACAGCAGGATCGAGGCTCCGCGCGGGGAGGAGGGCCGGTGCTCGACGCCGCGCGGCACCACGAAGACCGATCCCTGGGGGAGTTCGACGACGCGCTCCCCGGAGGCCGTGTCGCGCAGGGCGATGCTCAGCTCGCCCTCGATGACGAGGAAGAACTCGTCGGTGTCGTCGTGGGCGTGCCACACGTGCTCGCCGGCCACCTTGGCGACCCGTACGTCGTAGTCGTTCACTCGGGTGACGATCCGCGGGCTCCACAACTGGTCGAAACCGGCCAGCGCGGCGCGCAGATCGATGGGCATGTTCGTCATGTACCGATCTTGGCGTGAGCCGACCCTTCTCGGGAAACGGGGTAGACCGGGCCGGGCAGGACGTCGGTGAGCCAGTCATAGACCAGCGAGGACGTCAGGGCGATATCGCCGTTAACCTCTGATCTTCGCATTTGCCCTGGCCGACGCTAATGATGATCTATCGCGCATAGTCGAGGACCGGCGGCGGGACTCGGCATGGTCGGCACCCCGCATCCGGCCTTGATCGGTACCGCCCGGACGACTAGCCTGATCGCCGTTCTGCCGGAAGGCGGGGCCGAGGCGATCGCGTCACGCGGGAAGAGCCCCGACCACGACGAGCTGCTCGACCACACCGCCATGGAGTTTGGGACCAACTGACGATGAGCGCGGAAGAGGATTTCAAGCAGGTCGGCGCCGAGCTGGCCGATCTGGGTGTACGGATCTCCAGGATGATGGGGAGTCCCGCGCTCAAAGATCAGGCGGGGAAGGTGTTCGCGAGCCTGCAGCGCGACGGCGCGATGGTGTTCCGGCTGGTCAGAGACACCCCCGAACACACAGCCGCGCTCCAGCTGGCCGGGGCGTCCCTGTTCGACCCCATGGGGCAGGGCAGGGAGATAAAGGACTGGGTGGTCGTGCCCCACTCCTCGGCCGAGAAATGGACGGATCTGGCCGAGGTCGCCCTCAGCCGCCCACGCTGATCAGTAGGCCACGTCGACGGTGTGGCGGTGGGCGCCATCACCGGCCGTACGCGGCGCTCCTGGGGCGGCGTGGAGACCCGCCGCCAACCTGACCCTGGGCGCGATCACCTGGTGGCTGGAGCACGACCGCCCCCTGCCCCCGCGCCAGATGGCCGAGGCGGTCATCCGCTTCGCGACCCAGGGTACTTCGGTGCCTTGGGCCTCGACGTGCTCCCATCCACTCCTTGATTTCCGCCTCGCGGTGTCGTGTCAGCGGCCGTGTCAGCACGGCGACAGCCCGGTATCAGGGCGGTCGGCGATGGTGGATGCCATGAACGGTTCAACGATCGCGGCCTCGAGGCTGCGCAAGGCATCCCACGGCTGAGGAGAGGAATGGCCATGGAACACACCGTCACCACGCTGCCGACCGCGCGCCAGCCCGGCTGTCCCTTCGACCCGCCCAAGGAGCTGATCGACGCCCGCGAGCACAGCCCGATCAGCCGCTTCCCTTTCCCCGACGGACACCAGGGCTGGCTGATCACCGGCTATGACCTGGTCCGGTCGGTCCTGGCCGACTCGCGGTTCAGCTCACGCAGGGAGCTCATGCGCCACCACCCGCTGGTCGACTTCGGCGACATCGAGGTCCCCCCGGCGCCGCCCGGCGAGTTCATCCTCATGGACGAGCCGCAGCACAGCCGCTACCGCAAACCGCTGGTGGGCAAGTTCACCGTACGGCGGATGCGCCTGCTCACCGAGCGCGTCGAGCAGATCACCGCCGACCACCTGGACGCCATGGAGAAGGCCGGCCCGTCGGCCGACCTGGTGACCGCGTTCGCCAAGCCCATCCCCTCCATCGTGATCTGTGAGCTGCTGGGCGTGCCGTACGAGGACCGGGGCCGCTTCCAGGATCAGATCGACAAGTTCCTCGGCGGGGAGACCAGCGACGAGGAACTGATCGCGGCCTACACCGCGACCCAGCAGTACCTCGCGGAGCTGGTGGTCGCCAAGCGCGCCAACCCCACGGACGACGTGCTCAGCGACCTTACCGACAGCGACCTGACCGACGAGGAGCTGCGGGGCATGGCCCTGATCCTGCTGTCGGCCGGGTTCGACACCACCGCCAACATGCTGGCGCTGGGCACCTTCGCGCTGCTGCAGAATCCGGCGCAGCTGGCCGCACTACGCGCCGAGCCCGCACTCATCGACGGGGCAGTGGAGGAGCTGCTGCGGTATCTGACCGTCGTCAAGTCATTCATGAGGACGGCGCTGGAGGACGTCGAGCTGGGCGGCCACACCATCAAGGCCGGTACGACGGTCATCCTGTCCTACAACACCGCCAACCGCGACCCCGGGCGCTTCACCGACCCCCACGTGCTCGACCTGCGCAGGCAGGACGGCGGGCACCTGGCCTTCGGCCACGGCATCCACCAGTGCCTGGGCCAGCAGCTCGCCCGCGTCGAGATGCGGGTCGCGCTCCCCGCACTGCTCAACCGCTTCCCCACGCTGCGGCTGGCCGTACCGGCCGAAGAGGTCGCCCTGCGCCCGGAGACCGCCGACGTCTACGGGGTGAAGAGCCTCCCGGTCACCTGGGACGTGTGACCGTATAGCGAATGTATTGGAGATCTTCGGGTCTTGGGTGTGAGTGGCGCTGCGTAGGCTGCCGGGGAGTCGCGTACGCCATAGAGGGGCTGCAAGGTGTCAGATCCGGAGATCGTCGCAGAGGTGGCCGCGCTGGTGTCGTGGGGAGCCGCTGGGCGAGGTCACCGCCCGTCTCAAGCATCTCGTGCTTTGAGTGCCAAGCGCCTGGCCGCGTTATGCGCGGCTGCCGTCCTAGGCGCGGGGTGCGTCGCCGCGCCGCCGCCGCGAGGCACGCCCGCGCCGACCGCCACCTCGCCCAGCGCCACCGCGGCAACCCTCAAACCCTCTCCAGTCCGTACGGCCCACGGCCGGGGCTGGCGGCTCGAGCACATCGGCGACCAGCGCGGAACCCGGCTGAATGCGGTCGCAGCCAGCGGTCCGCGCGACGTGTGGGCGCTCGGCAGCCCGGACGAAGGCACCGGCCGGCTGCTGCTCCTGCACTTCGACGGCCGACGTTGGCGCGAGCGCCCCGCACCCGAGGTGACGTGGGACTCCAAAGACCACGAGGGGTTTCCCGCGCTGGTGGCGACCGGACCGCGCGACGCCTGGATCTTCGCCGCCACCGCCGCTCTGGCCGCGCACCACTGGGACGGCGAGCGTTGGACCCAGGTTCCGCTACCGGACATGGACTACAACCCGGGCGAGTGGGCCGGTGCCACCGCCCTCGCGCCCGACGACGTGTGGCTGGTGGTTGGGGATCATGCCGCGCACTGGGACGGGCGGGCCTGGACGGTCATGCGTCTGCCCGCCTGGGCGGCGTCGGTGTCGGCCTCGGCGCCCGACCAGGTGTGGGCGGTCGGCGGCACCGGCCGGCCGCTCGCGCAGGGGAGCTCCAGCTCCCAGGCGGCGACCATGCGCTGGGACGGCCAGTCATGGCAGCTGGTCCCCGCGCCCGAGGATCGCACACCTAGCAAGGAGATCAACGGCCAGGGCCGGCCGGACGGCAGCATTCCGTCGATCATGCTCACCCAGGTCGTCGCCCACGGTCCCGGCAACGTGTGGGCGCTCGGCACCCGCGAGGAGTTCGACTACGAGGACGGCAGCAGGAGTGCCACGATCACCATGCACTGGGACGGCACGGCCTGGTCGTGGGTGCCGGGCTCGGCCGACGTCAGCACGTCCGGATCCGACGGCGCGGACGGGATCATCCTGGTCGACTGGGATGCCGCCGAGAGCGGCTTGAGCGGGACCATCCGGGTCGCGCCCGACGGCAGCCGGACGGAGCTACCGCCGATGGCGGGGGCGAACCGCAGGCGCGAGGTCGACGTCTCCGCGGTGAGCGCGGTGCCCGGAACAAGGACGGTCTACGCAGTCGGCCTCGCCTATGGCAAGAACTTCGGGCCCATGATCGCCCGCTACCACTGAGTTCCACCACCCTGTGACTTGGCCGCCGTGGACCAGGCCCCGCTTCCAGGCATTCGCCGCAGGAAGACTCGCCGGCGCCGATGAAGGTGGGCGGTGTGCGCGCGGGGGCGGTTATCGGCACAATTGCTGGCGTGCGCGTCGGATTGCTCGGACCGTTCGAGGTCAGGAACGGCGATGGAGCCGTGGTGGAGGTTCCCGGGATTCGGCTGCGCGCGCTGCTGGCCGCACTCGCCCTCGACCCCGGCCGGATCGTCACGCGGGCGAGGCTCGTGGACTGGATCTGGGGGCAACGGCCGCCCGCGGACGAAGTGAACGCCTTGCAGGCGTTGGTGTCCCGGCTGCGCAGGGTGTTGCCGGACGGCGTGATCGAGGCGGATTCCGGCGGGTACCGGCTGGCCGTGACCCCTGATGCCGTGGACGTGGCCCGGTTCGAGCACCTGGTCGGTCAGGGCCGCGCCGCCGAGCCTGCGGCGCGGGCGGATCTGCTCCGCTCGGCCCTGGCGTTGTGGCGTGGTACGGCCATGGCGGACATCGCGCTGCACGGCAGCGATGCGTTCGACGCCGCGGTCGCGCGTCTGGACGAGCTGTACGTTGCCGCGCTCGGGGATCGGGTGGATGCGGACATCCGCCTCGGCCGCGGCTCGGAGTTGGTCTCCGAACTGACCGAGCTGGTCGCCACGTATCCGCTGCGTGAGGGGTTCGTGGCGGCCTTGATGCGAGCGCTCGCGGAGGCGGGGCGTGGGACCGAGGCGTTGACCGTGTACCAGCGGACGCGCGAGCGGCTCGCCGAGGAGCTGGGCGCCGATCCGTCGGCCGAGCTCTCCGCGTTGCACACCGCGTTGCTCCGGGGCGAGTTGGGCGAGCGGGCGGAGAACCGCAGGACGAACCTGCGCGCTGAGCTGACGAGTTTCGTCGGCACGGCCGATGACATCGCCGCGGTGGCCGATATGGCCATCAAGCACCGGCTGGTCACCTTGACGGGGCCGGGCGGCTCCGGCAAGACCCGGCTGGCCACCGAGACCGCGCGGACGATGCTCGCCGAACTGCCGGACGGGGCGTGGCTGGTCGAACTGGCCTCGGTCCGGGCAGGCGGTGACCTGGCGCAGGCCGCCCTCACCGCGATCGGCCTGCGTGACCAGCCGCTGCTCGGTGACGCGCGGGGTGGAGAGCCGATGGATCGGCTCATCGCCGCGGTCCGGGAGCGCGCGATCCTGCTGATCCTGGACAACTGCGAGCACGTGATCGAGGCGGCCGCGGCTTTCGCGGATCGGCTTCTGGGGGAGTGCCGGAGGCTGCGGATTCTGGCCACGAGCAGGGAACCGCTCGGCATCACCGGGGAGGTGCTGTGGCAGGTCGAGCCACTCGCGCTGCCCGCGAAGGGAGCGGACCCCTCCGAGGTCGGGTCCTCGCCCGCGGTCCGGCTGCTGCGGGACCGCGCGGATCTGGTACGCAAGGACATCGGCTCCGACGCGCCCACCTTGGCGGCCATGGCGCGGATCTGCCGGGCACTCGACGGGATACCGCTGGCGATCGAACTGGCCGCGGCTCGGCTGCGCACCTTGACCGTCGATCAGCTGGCGCATCGGCTCGATGACCGGTTCCGCCTGTTGACCAGCGGCAGCCGTACGGCGCTCTCCCGGCACAAGACGCTGCGCGCGGTCGTGGACTGGAGCTGGGATCTGCTGACCGAGGCCGAACGCGGCGTGCTGCGGCGGCTCTCGGTGTTCTCCGGCGGGGCGAGCCTGGAAGCGGCCGAGCGGGTGTGCGGGGACGAGGCGTTCGCCGGGGAGCAGGTCTTCGACGTGCTCACCGCGTTGATCGAGAAGTCGCTGCTGCTCGCCGACGGCGAGGGCACGCCGCGCTACCGGATGCTCGACACCATCAGGGAGTACGCGGCGCACCGGCTCGCCGAAGCCGGGGAGACCGAGCCGGCCCGCCGGGCGCACCTCGCCTACTTCACCGAGCTGGCCGAGACGGCCGATCCGCACCTGCGCCGGGCCGAACAGCTGGAATGGCTGGCCACGCTCGACGCCGAGCACGACAACATCAGTACGGCCCTGCGCGGGGCGATCGCCGAGGGATGGGCCCACGAGGCGATGCGGCTGGTCGGGGCAACGGGCTGGCACTGGTTCCTCAGCGGGCACCGGGCCGAGGGCACCGAGTTGAGCATCGCGGCGGCCTCGATGCCCGGTGAGGTGCCCGATGAGGTGCGGGCGCTGGCGTACACCATCGTGACAGTGTTCCTGACCTCCGGGGTCGGCAGCGATCAGTATCAGGCGCGGGAGTGGATCCACGAGGCGTACCGGGTCACCCGGCGCAGCGGGTCTCGCCACCCCATGCTCGGGTTCGTCGGGCTTTGGGAGCGGATGCTGCACGAGCCGACGGGGTTCCTGCCCGCGTTGGAGCCGCTCCTCGCAGATGATGATCCATGGGTGCGCGCGCAGGCCAGGCTCACTCGTGGCCGGTTCCGGCTCACGCTCGGCGGCGACGAGACTGACGTGGACATCGACGCCGAAATCGCCCTTGCCGAGTTCCGCACGCTGGGTGACCGGATGGGGATCTCGTTGGCGCTGGCGTTCCTGGCCGATCGGCTCGCCATGCGCGGCGACTTCGCCCGCGCGTGTGAGCACTACGAAGAGGCGGGCACGGCGCTGAGCGAGCTGGGCGTGCGGGAGGAAGCGGTCAGCCTGCGGGTGCGGCAGGCTCAGCTGTACTGGTTGCTCGGCGATGAGCGATCCAGCACGTCCGCCATGGCCGAAGCGCAGCGGTGCGCGGGCGGGATCACCTGGCCGGACGCGCTTGCCGAGCTGGCGCTCTCGAAGGTGCAGCTGGCGCGCTGGCGCGGCGATCCCGATGAGGCACGCCGGCACCTGGCCACGGTGGGGGCGATGCCGGGCAACGCGGAAACGAACGACTTCATCCGCGCCAAGGCCATGGACCAGTACGGCTACCTCACCGAGGACCTCGAAGAGGCCCGCGCGCATCGGAGCGAGGCGTTCCGCGTGGTGGTGGAGACGGCGTACCAGCCGCTGATCGCCGAGGTGTTGGTCGGGATCGCGGATCTCGCGCTGCGCCAGGGACAGTACGAGCAGGCCGCGCGGTTGCTCGCGGCGAGCGACGGCGTGCGCGGCACGCCGGATCGTTCGCTGCCGGACGTTTCCAGGATCACCGCGGAGACGCGGAATCGCCTCGGTGAAAGCGTGTTCACCGAGGCGATCCGTGACGGGCAGCGGCGGGACTGGCGTGAGCTGGCCGAGATCACGCTCGCTTCTTGAACGACGCGCGGGCCCACAGGTAGCCGATCAGCGCCAGCCCGACACACCAGGCGACCGCCCTGACGGCCGAGCCCGCCGACGGCGCGCCGGTCAGCAGCCCGCGCAGGGTTTCGATGATCGAGGTGAACGGCTGGTACTCAGCGAACTGCCGCGCACCGGGACCCATCTTGCCGGCCGGTACGAACGCACTGCTCAAGAAGGGAAGGAGCATCAGCGGGACGGCGGCCAGGCCCGCGCTTTCCGGCGTTTTCGCCGCGAGACCGAACGCGACGGTCAGCCAGCCGATCGCCAGCACCGTCAACACGACGATGCCGATCACGCCGAGCCACTCCGCGAAACTCGCCGACGGCCGGAATCCCATCAGAAACGCGACCCCGATGACGAACGCGATGGCCGCCAGACTGCGCAGCATGGTCACGATCACGTGCGCGTTCAGCACCGCGGCCCGGGACACCCGCATGACACGAAGCCGGTTGATGAACCCGCTCGTCATATCGGAGTTCACCGCGATCGCGGTGGGGCTGATGCCGTAACAGATGGTTGTCATGATCAACCCCGGCGTCGCGTAGTCGGCGTAGTTGACACCGACGCTGAACGCGTCGCCGAGCACGTAGACCATCAGGAACATCAGAACGATCGGCATGATTATGGCGTTGAACAGCGTCAGGGGATTTCGCGTCGTGTGCCGGAAGTTGCGCCGCAACATGGTCGCGGAGTCTGAGATGACGTTCATCGTGCGCTGACCTCCTTGTTCCCGTGACCGGTGAGGGCGAGGAAGACGTCATCCAGGTCCGGTGTATGAACCGACAGTTCCTCGACGTCGATGGAATGCTGATCGAGCCGATCGAGCAGCGCGCGCAACGACCGCACCCCGCCGTCGCCGGGTACCCGCAAAGTCAGTTCTTCGTCGTCCCTCGTGGACGCGTCCAGGACCTGTGCCGCGATGTCGAGCGCGTGCCGATCGGTGAACCGCAGCCGGACGTGGCTGCCGGGAACCCGGCGCTTGAGCTCGTCGGCGGTGCCTTCGGCGACCAGCCGGCCCTGATCGAGTACGGCGATGCGGTCGGCGAGTTCGTCGGCCTCCTCGAGGTACTGGGTGGTGAGGAAGATGGTCGTACCGCCGGCGACCAGTTCTCGGATGATCTTCCACATGGTGCGGCGGCTGCGCGGATCGAGTCCCGTCGTGGGCTCGTCCAGGAAAATGATCTGCGGCTTGCCGACCAGCGTCATGGCGAGGTCCAACTTGCGGCGCATGCCGCCGGAGTAGGACGCCGCCGGTTTGCTCGCCGCTTCAGCCAGATCGAACCGGTCGAGCAACCGGCCGGCGACTCGCTTGCCCTCCGCCTTGGGCAGGTGCAGGAGATCCGCCATCAGCAGCAGGTTCTCCTCGCCGGTGAGCAGGTCGTCCACCGAGGCGAACTGCCCGGTGACCCCGATGGCCGCGCGCACCGCCGTGGTTTCCGTGACCACGTCGTGCCCGGCGACGACCACCTTCCCGGCGTCGGGGGACAGCAGCGTGGTCAACACGTTCACCGTCGTGGTCTTCCCGGCGCCGTTGGGGCCGAGCAGAGCGAAGATCGTGCCGGTACGGACATCAAGGTCGATGCCGTCGAGCACGACCTTGTCTTTGTATGCCTTTCGCAGCCCCGAGACCGCGATCGCTGATCCGTTCATGGCATCCACGATCGCCGACCGCCCTGATACCGGGCCGTCGCGGTGCTGACGCGGCCGCTGACACGACACCGCATCGGACCTGATCGCCACGCACCTGGCTGACGTCAGCCGTTGTCATTGCCGATTGCGCCTTATTCGGGCGTGGGAGGCGCGAGCCCGGACCTGGTCAGGTCCGGAAGCTGGCTCGATACTCCGTGGGTGTGCGGGCGGTCAGCTGTCGGAACGCGGCGTTGAACGCCGACAGTGAGGTGTAGCCGACCGCGAACGCAATCTTGGTGATCGGAGTATCGCCCGCAGCCAGTTCTTCGATCGCACGCAGGACCCGCATCCGGCGCAGGACTGCCCGCCACGTCATACCGGTCTCATCCTCGAAGCGCCGGGCCAGCGACCGTGGCGCCAGGCCCACCTCCTCTGCCACGTCCTCGAAGCGGAGCTCACCGCCGAGCCGCTCCTCGGTCAACTGCAGGGCTCGACGTAGCTCCGGTGATCGCCCCGCTGGCACGACGACTGGACTCGGCCGCTCGGCGAGCCGCCAGGACACTGCGGCGAGCGCGGTGAAAAGCGTCTCGGCGTACGCCGTAAGAGGTTCGTCGCTCTCACCCCAGGTGCCGCACTCGTTGACCAGCGCGCGTGCCAGAGGGCTGAGGTCGAATACGGTCAACGGTGCCGGCGGGGCCGCGGTGAACCGGGGGTCAAACAGCACGGACGCGGTCGTGACCGGCTGCGGGATGCTCACCTTGATCGCCTGGCCCGCCTCGATCAGGGCGGCCCGTGCCGGCGGCAGCAGCCACGCCTGGCCCTGCGCCTCGAGCCGGAGGGCACCGGCCGAGGCGCAGAGCAGGTAATGGCCGTCCATTTTAAGCGCGCGAGCGGGCTCCTGCGGGAACGTGCGGACGAAGCTGTACGCCTTCCGGTTCATCCGCAGCCTCGCATCGACCAATCATAGGGAGCCGCCATGACACCGGTCAGGCCACGGTCTCCAGCAAATCCGCGCGAAAGCGCCGGCTCACCGGCGACCCGACCATCATCGGCCGAAGCACCTCACCAGAGCGTGCGAAGGAGTCTGACTTCAGGTAGCCGGCAAACGACTCCTCGTCGTCCCACTCGTGGATCACGGTTACCCGGGTCTCGTCCTCCCGGGAGGCGTACGCCCGGTAGGCGACGTTACCCGGCATCGCGCGCACCTCGTCGCGAACGCTGTCGACCTGGGCCAGGGCAGCCGCACGGTCGGCAGCGGCGGTATCGAAGTCGACAATGGCAATGATCACGAGGACCTCCTGGATCGGGGCGGCGACTGCCGCTCGGGGATGTCCCGATCCTCACACCGACCCGGCCTGGCCGGCCTCCGCGAGCCGGACGCGTTCACGCTTCCAACGGACACGCCCTCGGCGGCCCGCTTACCGGGGCCGTTCGGGCGCCGCGTGGCCGGTGGCCGGGCTGCGAGGGCGTGGTCATGCGTGCGTGCTCACGCTTCCGCCGTCGCCGGTGCGAGCGCGGGGCTCACCTGCTGGGCCGGGGGCAGTGGCTTGGCCCGCCCGGCACGAACCCCGTTGCCGATGACGACGATCTCGGCGAGTTCGTGCACGGCCACGACCGCGGCCAGGCCCAGCACGCCGAAGGCGGCCAGCGGGATCAGCACACCGATCAAAGCGAGGGACAGGCCGACGTTCTGCAGCATGATCGCCCGGGAGCGGCGGGCGTGCGCGAGCGCCTGGGGCAGATGGCGCAGGTCCTCACCCATCAAGGCCACGTCGGCGGTCTCGATCGCCACGTCGGTGCCGATGGCGCCCATGGCGATCCCGGCGTCGGCGACGGCGAGAGCGGGTGCGTCGTTGACGCCGTCGCCGACCATCGCGGTCGGCCGCGCCCGCCGCATGTCCGCCACGATGGCGGACTTGTCCTGCGGACGCAGGTCGGCATGCACCTGCTCGATGCCCGCGGCGGCGGCCAGCGCGTGGGCGGTGCGGGCGTTGTCGCCGGTGAGCATCGCCACGGTGTACCCGCCGGCGTGCAGCCGGGCCACCACCTCGGCCGCCTCGGGCCGCAGGTCGTCGCGGACCGCGATCGCGCCGATCAGCGTCCCGTCGTGCTCGATGAGAACGGCGGTCGCGCCGGCCTCCTGCATCGCGGTCACCTGATCCGCCAATGGCGCGGCCTCGATCCAGCCGGGCCTGCCCAGCCGGGCCGGTCGCCCGTCCACGGTCCCGGTCAGACCGGCGCCGGTGACCGCCTCCACATCGGTGGCCTCCTGGTGCCCGGCGGAGGCGGCGAGGATGGCGCGGGCCAGAGGGTGCTCGCTGCGCGCCTCCAGCGCTGCGGCCACGGCCAGGACCCGCTCTCGGGTCGCCTCGCCGGCGGTGGCGACGTCGACCACGGCCGGGGTGTTGCGGGTGAGTGTGCCGGTCTTGTCCAGCGCGATCGCGCGGATACGGCCCAGCGCCTCCAGCGCCGCGCCGCCCTTGACCAGCACGCCCAGTCGACTGGCGGCGCCGATCGCGGCGACCACGGTCACCGGAACCGAGATGGCCAGCGCACAGGGAGAAGCCGCGACCAGCACGACCAGGGCGCGCTCGACCCAGGTCCGTGGATCGTCGGCCAGGCTGCCGACCACGGCGATGACTGCGGCCAGGATCATGATGCCGGGAACCAACGGCTTGGCGATACGGTCGGCCAGGCGTTGAGCGGCGCCCTTGCGTGCCTGCTCGGCTTCCACGATCGCCACGATCTTGGCCAGGGAGTTGTCCGCTGCCGTGGCGGTGGCCTCGACCTCGATGGCGCCGACGCCGTTGATCGACCCGGCGTACACCGCATCCCCGGCATCCGCTTCGACCGGCATCGATTCACCGGTCAGCGCGGAGACGTCCATGCTCGTGCGGCCGGAGCGGATCATGCCGTCGGTCGCCACCCGCTCCCCGGGACGCACCAGCAGCACATCCCCGACCCGCAGATCCGCCACCTCCACGACATGCTGCGCTCCATCGCGTAGCACGGTGGCCTGCGTGGGCACCAGCGACAGCAGCGCCCGCAGGCCGCGCCGGGTACGCACCAGCGCGTACTCCTCAAGGCCCTCGCTGATGGAGTACAGGAACGCCAGCATCGCCGCCTCGGCGACCTCGCCCAAGATGACCGCGCCGACGGCGGCGATCGTCATCAGCGTCCCGACACCGATCTTGCCCTTGGCCAGGCGCTTGAGGGTGCCCGGCACGAACGTCCAGGCGCCCACCGCCAGCGCCACGGCGTTCATCGCGATCACCGCCGTCTCCGGCGCGCCCGCCAGACCGGCGATCAGGGCGGCCAGCAGGAACACCCCTGCGGCGGCGGCGAACCGCAGCTCGCTGACCTGCCACAGCCGCTGCGGCTCCCGCTCTTCCTCCTCGGCCCCCTGCTCGCGAGGCTCGGTGGAGCCGCAGCCGCACGCGTCACTCATCGCCCCTCCTCCGCGGCACGCGCCGGCTCGGCGGCCTGCTCGCCGTAGGTGGGGCACAGCGCGACCGCGTCCCCGGTGGCGGCCAGCAGCCGCTCGGCGGCACTCAGCAGATCCATCAGCTCCGGCCGGGCGAGGAAGTAGAAGGACTGCCGTCCCTGTGCGCGGAAGGCGACCAGCCCGCAATCACGCAGACAGGCCAAATGGCCCGACACGGTGGACTGCGCCAGGCCGAGCTCGGTCATCAGGTCACGCACCCGAGCCTCTCCAAGGGCCAGGCGGCGCACGATCGCCAGCCGGGTGGGGTCGGCCAGGGAGCGGAACAACGCCACCGCCGGGGACAGGGCGATGCCCGCTACACACTCATTCATCGACATGAACCGATGATAGCTAAAGTGACCGATGCGTTGTGGCGAGTGATCGTCAGCAACAGCGCGCCGGAGCCCCTCCGAGGTGCTATTCGTTGGCCGTGGTCGCCGCCACCCTGGCCGTCTTCGTCGCCCATGAGCGGCGGAGCGAGCTGCGGGTCTTTCCGCGTACGACCTACCAGAGGGCTTGCGACCATCTGCGCGATCGGCGCCCTCACCGCACGCGCCGCAAATCGCGCAATGCGGATGGATCCGGTCGATCGGGTCCCGCTCCGCCAAGGCTCGTGACTGCCTGAGCTGACATGTCCGGCTCAGCGGATTGCCCCGGGGCGGTCGCCCGGTCCCCGCTGCTCTCAGCCGATCACGTGCTCGGCCGCCTCGCGGCGGGTGTACAGCTCCCAGTAGTCCTGCGCGATGTCGTCCGGGGCGCGGTGCGGAACGCCATCGAGGGCCTGGCCGGCGTCGGCGATCATGAGGTTGATCGCGACGTTGGCGGCGTAGATGCCCTGGTCGGCGAGGGTCTTGTGGAGGTTGAGGGCCCAGTTGCGCTGGCCGGCCTGCGCGATGTTGGCGGTGGCGAGCATGGGGTAGGGGGCGATGGCGCCGCCGCCGGTGGTGAACAGCAGGGTGCCGGAGCCGGCCTCGCGCATGGCGGGCAGCACGGCCTGCACTGCCGCTACCGCCCCGAACAGCAGGGCGTCGACCTGTGGGCGCAGCGCGTCCAGGGTGACGTCTTGGGGTTGGACCATGGTGAGACCGGCGTACGGGGAGAACTCCAGGACGTCGATGCGCCCGAAGCGGGCGGCCGCCTCGGTGAGGGCGCCGGTGAGCTGGCCGGGGTCGGCGACGTCCGCGGGGAACGCGGCGGCGGTGACACCGACCGCGCCCAGCTCGGCCACCAGGGCATCGAGCCGGTCCTTGCTGCGGGAGATAAGAGCGACGTTGAAGCCGTGGCCGCCGAAGACCTTGGCGATCGACAGGCCGAGACCCGGACCTGCTCCGACGATGGCGAGAGTGGGCATGACGGAACCTTCTCCTTGCTCTGCCGGGGCCCGAACGGGGCACCCGGGGACGGGATGCGGGGTGTGCGGTGGGTGATCCAGGATCAGCGGGGATCAGCGGGTGACCAGTCGGTGGGGCAGGGCGCGTCCATCGAGCGCAGGATGCGCTGTGCGATGGCGCCCAGCTGGCGCTGCTGCGCCTTGGTGAGCGGATCGAACACCAGGCGGCGCACTTCCTCGGTGTGGGCCGGCGCGGCGCCGGCGACCGTGTCCTGGCCCTGGTCGGTGAGGGTGGCCAAGGTGTAGCGGCCGTCGGTGGGGTCCGGTCGGCGCCGGATCCAGCCGCGCTTTTCCAGCCGGGCGACCACGTTGGACAGCCGCGAGAGCGTGCTGCCGGCGTAATGCGCCAGATCGCTCATGCGCAGGGTGCGCTCGGGCGCCCCGGACAGCGCCGACAGCGTCATGTATTCGAAGTGCCCGATGCCCGCGTCCCGCTGCATCTGCGCTTCCAGGGCAGCCGGCAGCTGGGTGAGGACATAGGCGAACGCGTACCACTGCTGCTGCTCGTCGGCGTCCAGCTGGGGCCTGACGGGCGCTTCCTCGCGCTTCCGGTGCTCTTCCACGCCCCCACCGTAACTTCAAGCATGAAGCGATGCAAACGGTCGATCGCTATGAGCTTGAAGTGATCGAGTGCTATTTTCACTCTAAGCTTGAAGTCATAGTGAAGGAGTGGGGACGCTTGGGCGCTTCTCGGGCCTGCTGGCCCTGATCTTCCTGGCGGCCGGGAAGGCCGGAGCACTACGGACGAATCCGGTAGCCCACGCCGGGCGTGGTGGTGATGACCGGGGGATCGCCGAGCTTGCGGCGCAGCCGGCCGACGGTGACGGTGACCGTGTTGGTGAGTGGGTTGGCGTATTCGTCCCAGACCTGTTCGAGCAGGTCTTCGCTGCTGAGGAACGCGGGACTGGCACGCAGGAGGGCTTCGAGGAGGGCGAACTCCTTGACCGACAGGTCCAGCGGCCGGCCGTCCCGGGTGGTGGTGCGGCGCAAGGGATCGAGTTCGATGCCCGCCGCGCGCAGGGTTCGAGGGCGGGCGGAGGGCTGGCGGCGGGCCAGGGAGCGGATGCGCAGGACCAACTCCGGGAAGTGGAAGGGCTTGGCGAGGTAGTCGTCGGCGCCCAGAGTCAGGCCGGCGACCCGATCGCCCGGCGAGCCGGCCGCGGTCAGCATCAGGACCATGACGCGGTCATCGCGCTCGCTGATCATCTGGCAGAGGGTGTCACCGTGGACGCCCGGCAGGTCGCGGTCGAGGACGACCACGTCGTAGGCGTTGAGGTCGAGCTTGGCCGCGGCTTCCAGGCCGTCGTACGCCACGTCCACGGCCATGCCCTGGTCGGACAGCCCTTCGACCAGGACGGCGGCGAGGGCGCGCGCGTCCTCCACTACCAGGACTCTCATGCCGGGACCCCCGCCCGCGCGCTCGTCAGGGGGAGCGAGACGGCGACCCGGAGGCCGCCTTCGGGCCGGGCACGCAGTTCCAGGCCGCCGCCGTACGCCTCGGCGACGGCGGCGACGATCGACAGGCCGAGCCCCGAGCCGTTGTCGGAGCCGGTCCGGTCCGCGCTGAGCCGCTGGAACGGCCGCGCCAGCAGCGCGACCTGGCCCTGATCGAGAACGGGCCCGCCGGTCTCCACGACGAGGAGCGCGCGCTCGCCCTCGGCCCCGGTCGCGCACCGGATCCAGCCGCCGTCGTGGTTGTGCCTGACGGCGTTGTCGATCACGTTGTCGATCATCCGGGCCAGCAGTGTCGGGTCCCCCCGCGTCCACGCGCGGTCGTCGACCGTACCGTCATGAACGGTCAGTCCCTTGGCCGTGATGCCGGCGGCGTGGGCGTCCAGGGCCGCGGACACCGCGCGGCCGAGGGAGAACGCCGTGCCGTCGGATGACGCGCCGTGCTGGGCGCGGGCGAGGACGAGGAAGCCCTCCAGAAGCCGGTCGACCCGGTCGAGTTCGGCGCGGAGCCGGTCGGCCAGCGCGGCCGTCTGGGCCGGCACCGGATCCGGCTTGGCCATGGCCACGTCCAGCGAGGCCCGCATAGTCGTCAGCGGGGTGCGCAGCTCGTGGGAGGCGTTGGCGACGAACCGGCGTTGGGCGGCGAAGGACGCCTCCAGGCGTTCCAGCAGTCCGTCGATGGTGTCGGCGAGGTCCTTCACCTCGTCGGCCGGGCCCGCCACGGCCAGGCGTTTGTGCAGGTCGTCGGCGGAGATCCGGCGGGTGGCCGCGGTGATCGTGCGCAGCGGGCGCAGCACCCGGGCCGCGACGATCCGGCCCAGCGCGACCGACACCACGGCCATGACGGCCAGCGCGACGATCGAGCCGACCAGGAGCTGACGCGATTGGGCCGCCTTCACCTGTGACAACTCGGCGTGGAGGAGCTGGTTGAGCTCCATGGCGGCCGCGAGCGTGTCCGGCCGGTCCGGCGCGGCGCCGGGAGGCGCGACGTGGCTGGATTGCGTCCCCCACAGTCCCACCAGGTTGTTGATCACCAGCAGACCTGCACCGGACATGAGGAACATGGCGCCGTACAGGGCGGTGAACCGCCACCGCACGGTGCGGGCCCCAAGGGCCATACGACGCGGCGTCCTCATCGGTCATCTCCTTGCTCGGTGCCGACCTTCAGGATGCCGCGCCCGACCTAACAACGATGTGACAGGGCTCGTTCGGGCCGTGTTAGGTCCGGGTCCGTACAACCGGAGCCATGCACGCAACCATCGAAGTCCACGGCCTGCGCAAGCGGTTCGGCCAGACTGTGGCGCTGGACGGGATGTCCTTCACCGTGTCCCCGGGACACGTCACCGGCTTCGTCGGCCCCAACGGCGCGGGCAAATCCACCACGATGCGGGTGATCCTCGGCCTGGACGCGGCCGACGAGGGCACCGCGTTGGTGGGCGGGCGGCCGTACCGGAGCCTGCGCACACCCCTGACCCACGTCGGCGCACTGCTCGACGCCGCCGCGCTGCAGCCCAGCCGTACCGCGCGCAACCATCTGCTGTGGCTGGCGCACTCCCAGGGGCTGCCCGCCGGGCGGGTCGACGAGGTGCTCGACCAGGTCGGCCTGCGATCGGCGGCCCGCCGCAGGGCCGGCGGCTTCTCCCTCGGCATGCGGCAGCGGCTCGGCATCGCCGCCGCGCTGCTCGGCGACCCGCCCATGCTCATGCTGGACGAGCCGGTCAACGGCCTCGATCCCGAGGGCATCGTGTGGATCCGCGGCCTGCTGCGCTCGCTGGCCGCGCAGGGCCGCGCCGTCCTGGTCTCCAGCCACCTGATGAGCGAGGTGGAGGACACCGCGGACCGTCTCGTGGTGGTGGGCCGGGGCCGGGTCGTGGCCGACACCACCGTGGCCGAGTTGATCGCCGCCGCGTCCCGTGACCGGGTCCGGCTCCGTACGACGGCCCGGGAGCATGCGACGACGGTGTTGTCGCAGGCCGGGGCCACCGTGGCCGGCGCCGACCGCGACGTGATCACCGTCTCGGGGCTGGCGGCCGAACGCGTCGTGGCGGCACTCACCGCCGGCGCCGTCCCGTTCTCGGAGGTGGCCGCCGACCGGGTCACGCTGGAGCAGGCCTACATGGAGCTCACCCGGAACGCGGTCGAGTTCCGCGCGGCGGACGCCGAGGCCGGCCGATGAGCGTCGGCACGGCCCCGCGCCGCGGCGGCTCCGGGCGCCTGCTCCGCGCCGAGTGGACCAAGTTCAGGACGGTACGCGGCTGGGTGCTCGGCCTGGCTGTCGCGGCGCTCGTCATCGTGACGCTCGGGCTGGTCGCCGCGTCGGGCAGCCACACCTCGTGCGGCGGTCCGAACGATGTCTGCCCCGCCGTTCCGGTCGGACCGGGTGGCGAAGCGGTGGACGACAAGTTCTACTTCGTGCACAGGTCGCTGACCGGCGACGGCACCATCACGGCCCGCGTGAGCTCCATGACCGGCCACATCCGCAAACCCGACGTCAGCCGGGGAGTGCGTAACGAGGTCGACGGCGTCGTGCCGTGGGCGAAGGCCGGAGTCATCGTCAAGGACGGCACCCGGCAAGGATCCACCTACGCGGCGACGATGGTCACCGGCGGCCACGGGGTGCGGATGCAGTACGACTTCACCCAGGACATCGCCGGCCGGCCGGGCGGCGTGTCGACCGACTCCCCGCGCTGGCTGCGGCTGACCCGCTCCGGGGAAGAGCTCACCGGCTACGAGTCGGCGGACGGCCGGCACTGGACCACGGTCGGCACCGCCCGGCTGGCCGGGCTGCCGGACACGGTGCAGATCGGGCTCTTCGTCGCCTCTCCGGGCGACCTGACGGTCCAGCAGGCCGATTTCGGCGGGAGCATCCAGGCGGTCCGGTTCACCGAGGCCATCGCCGTCTTCGACCAGGTCGCCCTGGAGGGCAGGACGTCCGGCGGCGCATGGGAGCGCGACGACATCGGCGTGACCATGGAGCCCGATGGGGCGCCCCACCATCCGGGCGGGTTCGCGCAGTCCGGTGGCACCTACACCGTGACGGGGGTCGGCGACATCGGGCCGACCGGGGACGGCCCGCGGATCGAGAGCACCCTCTCCGGCCTGCCCGCCGGTCTCGTCGGGGTAATCGTGGTCGCGGTCATGTTCGTCACCGCCGAATACCGGCGGGGCCTGATCCGCACCAGCCTCCTCGCCGGCCCGCGACGCGGCCGGGTGCTGGCGGCCAAGGCCGCGGTGATCGGCACGGTGACGTTCGTCGCGGGGTTGGCCGCGGCGGGCATCGTGGTCATCGCCGGCACGCGGATCCTACGCTCCAACGGCAACCCCGTCCTTCCGGTGAGCACGTTCACCGAGCTGCGGGTCATCGCCGGGGTCGCCGCGCTGGCGGCCGTCGCCGCCGTCCTCGCGTTCGCTCTCGGCGCCCTGTTCCGGAACAGCGCCGCGGCGGTCACCGCGGCCGTCGCCGTCATCGTCGTGCCGCACATCCTCGCGACCACGTCCGTCCTGCCGGTCGGCGCGGCCCAGTGGCTGCTCCGGCTCACCCCGGCCGCCGGATTCGCCGTCCAGCAGAGCATCCCCGAGTATCCGCACGTCATCTCGTACTACGCGCCGTCGGCCGGCTACTACCCGCTGGCCCCCTGGGCCGGCCTGTCCGTGCTCTGCGCCTACGCGGCGCTGGCCCTCGGGCTGGCGGTCGTCCGGATTCGCCGGAGGGACGCATGAGGCGGCATCTGTCGGCCGAGTGGGCCAAACTGCGCACCCTGCCAGGAATCGGATGGCTGCTGCTGGCTGTCGTCACCCTGACCCCCGCCGCGAGCGCCGCCGCGGCCGCGGTGGTCTCCTGCCCGCCCGCGGGATGCGCCTACGACGTTCCCAAGCTCGCCCTCATGGGAGTCCAGGTGGGCCAGGCGATCGTCGCCGTCCTGGCCGTGCTGGCGATCACCGGCGAGTACGGCACCGGCCTGGTCCGCACCACCTTCACCGCCATGCCGCGCCGGGTCACCGTCCTGACCGCCAAGGCGGCCGTCCTGACCGGGGTGACGCTGACCGCGGCGACCGGCGCCGTGCTCGCGTCCGTACTGGCCGGGCGGCTCATCCTGCCCGGCAACGGGTTCGTCCCCGAACACGGCCAGCCGCTGCTGTCCCTGGCGGACGGCCCGACATTCCGGGCGGCCGCGGGCTCGGTCCTCTATCTGGCGCTCATCGCCCTGCTCAGTCTCGGCGTCGCGGTCGCCGTACGGGACGCGGCGATCGCCATGGGGATCGTGTTCGGCCTGCTCTACGTCCTCTCGGCCGTTCCCCTCATGGTCTCCGATCCGGGCTGGCAGAAGCTCCTGTGGCAGATCTCTCCGATGAACGCGGGGCTCGCCGTCCAGGCCACCACGCGTCTCTCGGACCTGCCGCTCAGCCCGTGGGCCGGACTGGCCGTGCTCGCGGCGTGGGCCGCCGCCGCGCTCCTGTGCGGCGGGCTGCTGCTACGGGCACGCGACGCGTGAGCCCGCTCCCGCGTCGCCGGTGAGCCGGTCCCGCTGGAGAACGAGTTTCGTGGCTTTCGCGGCGTACGCGGCCGGGGCGTCGTCCCAGTCCGCGAGCAGGGTGGTGACGCGTTCGGCGGGGAAGCCGGTGCGGTGGACGAAGTCCAGCAGGTCGGGGAGGGCGGCGCGGGCGTGCGAGACGCCCACTCGGAGGGTGATGTCGGTGGCGTACATGCGCATGACGGGGACGCGGGTGCCGGCCGCGAGGTAGTAGCCCACGGCTGTGCATACGCCGCCGGGAGCCGTCGCGGTGAGCGCCCGGCGCAGGCCCGGGGCCTGTGATGTGGCCTCCACGACGATGTCGTAGCCGCCGCGGACGGCAGCGGCGAGTGGTCGCGCTTCGGCGCCGAAGGATTCGGCGATCTGGCGTCGCCCGGGGTCGCCGTCGAGGTAGTGGACGGTCGCGGCGCCGTGGGCGGTGGCCAGTCCGGCGGCGTACAGGCCGATGCTCTTGGCGCCGCCGCCGAGGATGAGTACGCTCGCGCCCTCGCGGCGGGCGAGTAGCGGGACGACGGTCCGCCAGGCGTCGGCGAGGTTGTCGCTGGCCGCGGCGACGCGGAGCGGCGGCACGTCGTCTGGGACGGGGACGAGCATGTGGTCGGCGTGGGGGACCCGGATCCGGTCGGCCACCATGCCGCCCCACGGGCCGCAGGCGGGGCCGAAGCCGTAGGCGGCGAGGGTGCCGCGGATGGTGGTGGCGCATTTGGAGGTGAGCCCGGCCAGGCAGCGGGGGCAGGTCCCGCAGGAGACCGCCCAGGGGACGACGACGGTCTGGCCGACCTGGATCCGCCGCACGCCGGACCCGACGGCGACGACTTCGGCGACGCATTCGTGCCCGATCGGGAAAGGCCCGCGGAAGGGGACCTTTCCGCAGATGGCGCCCACGATCGGGTCGACGAGGCCGAGCGCCATCCCGGCTTGGAGCGCTCGCGAGACCGGCCGGTGGATCGGGACGGTGTCGCCGTCGCAGCGGCCGGCGAGGAACGGCCGGACGATGGCGTCGCCCGGCTCGGCCAGTTGCGGTGCGGCGCGCTCGCGCCAGGCGAGGCGACCGCTGCGCAGGAAGACGAGCTCGCGCACGTTGTCGTAGGTCATCGCTGCCGTCGCAGGCGGGGAAACAGCGGCATGAGGAGACTCCTGACGGGGACGGCGGCCGGGCAAGTTATAACGAACGTCATAACCGCACGCCACCGTAAGCTATAACGCGTGTCATAACCAATTGGAGGTGTCCGATGCCACAGCGGGAGCCGCGGTCGCGAGAGCGGATCGTCGTCGGCGCGGCCGACCTGATCCGGCGGCGCGGCCTGGCCGGGAGCACGGTCCGGGACCTGGCCGCGCACTCCGGCGCGCCGCTCGGCTCCACCTACCACTACTTCCCACGCGGCAAGCAGCAACTGGCCGCAGAAGCGGTCCGGTTCGCCGGCGACATGGTCACGCGGGTCCTGGAGCGAGAGCTGGAGGTCGGCCCCGCGGCCGGGCTGCGCGCGTTCCTGGCCTTGTGGCGGCAGACGGTCATCGACAGCGACTTCACCGCCGGCTGCCCCGTCCTGGCCGTCGCGGTCGAGGAGCCACCGGACGACACCGCCCGCGAAGCGATCACCGCCGCCGCCGAGGTCTTCACCGCCTGGGAGGGCCTTCTCTCCGCGTCGCTGCGCGACCGCGGCGCCGCACCCGAGCAGGCGGTGCGGCTGGCCGCTCTGATCGTCGCAGCGGTGGAAGGGGGCGTCGCGATGTGCCGCGCCAAACGTGACATCCAGCCGCTGGATGACATCGCCGCCCAACTGGAGATCCTCGTCCACACCGCCGTCACGGAGTGACCGGGACGGTGACCGGGCCCACACCTACCTGCGAGGCAGTTCGTCGGCCTGGCGGCAAAGGTGCCGGCGGCGAACGCCGTACTGGGAGGTACTGGGCGCCCGGCGGACCGCACTGGCTTGTGGCCATCGCGCGCTGTGGCGGCTAAGCGGATGTGCCGATGTCGGCGGCGTCCGCAACGCTGGGCTGGTGGTCGGCTGGTCGGCGTCGTCGCACCAGGGCGCACGAGACGGCGCCGACCGCGATCACGGCGATGGGCAGCGCCAGGGTCGGCCGCATCGCGTGGACGAACCCGTGCCCGAACACCGACTCCGCCGTCTGGTGAATGTGCTGGGCGAGGCTCGCCGGCGTTCCCGGCGGCAGCGTCAGCGCCGCGCCGGTCTGCCCGGCGCCGACTTCCAGGCCGCCCTTCCCGGCCTCGGTGAAGCCGGCCACGAACTGGTCGCGGACACTCGCCGGAAGGTCGGCTGCCTGCTTGGCCGCCTCGGTGTGGAGTGAGGCGGCGAGGCGGTTCTGTAGCACCGCGCCCACCGCGGCGCTGCCGCAGATCGTGCCGATCTGCCGGATCGTGTTCAGCACGCCGGAGGCGGCCCCGGCCAGCTTGGGTTCCACGTTGCGCAGCGCGACCGTGACCATCGGGCCGAACACACAGCCGATGCCGAACCCGGCCACGATCAGAGCCGGCTGGAACTCCCACCACGCGCGGCCGACATCGGTGACCCAGGTGAGCCAGGCCATGCCGACCGCGAACAGGGTCAGGCCGGCCATCAGGATGTACGTGCCGCCGATCCGATCCGACATCCGGCCCGCGACCGGCGACAGGAGCGCCGATGCCACCATTGCCGGCGCCATCACCAGACCGGCCTTGAACGCGCTGAAGCTCAGCACCGACTGCAGGTAGATCATCACCGGGAGGAACAGGCCGATCATTCCTACCTGGACGGTCGCGGACACGAAACTCATGACCGCGTAGCTGCGGTCGCGGAAGAGCACGAAGGGCAGCAGCGGTTCGTCGTCCTGCCTGCTGCGCTGGTAGATCAGGAACACCACCAGCAACAGCCCGGCCCCGCCCAGCAACGCCAAGATTCCGGCGCTCCAGTCGTACCGCTCACCCTCGGTGAGCGCGAAGGTCAGGCAGAACAGCGTCGCCGTGGCGAGCACGACGCCCGGCATGTCCAGCTTGCGGCGGACACCGTGCCGGATGTCAGGAACGAGCATGACGGCCATTGCGAGCACGACCGCGCCGATCGGGACGTTGATGAAGAAGATCCAGCGCCAGTCGGTCGCGCTGACGAGAAACCCGCCGAGTGTGGGCCCGGCGATCGTAGCCACGCCCGCGACCGCGCCCCAGACGCCGAGCGCCGCGCCCCGGCGCTCGGCCGGGAACGTGCCGATGATGATCGTCATCGTCTGCGGCACCAGCGCCGCGGCGCCCAGTCCCTGCACAACGCGGGCGGCGATGAGTTGGGCCGGATCCTGCGAAAGGCCGCAGAGCACGGACGCCACCGTGAACAGCGCGACGCCTCCGATGAACATGGTGCGTGGCCCGCGCACATCGCCCAGCCGCCCGGAGGTGATCAGCAGCGCGGCGAGAACGAGGACGTAGACATTGATCACCCATAACATCTCGTCGAGCGACGCGTGCAGCTTGTCGATCATGCTGGGGATCGCGACATTGACGACCGTGATGTCCAGCAGCGTCATGAAGAATCCCAGGCTGAGGGTCAGCAGCACCACCCAAGGGTTGCCGCGCCATCTACTCATTCGCATCTCTCCGCGTGGTTCTCGAATCGCCGAAGCCGGGCGTCGATAGCGGCGCCATCGAGCGGGGATCGACACGTCCTGCTGCCCTCATGCCCTCGCCCGGCGCCCGGTCGGCCGAGGCGGATCAGCCCACTCGGGTCACAGGCGGATGTCAGCTCTTGGCGGGGGCCTGGAGGCTCCACAGCCGCCCGTCGGGATCACGGACGGTCATCTCCCGGGTCCCGTAGTGGGTGTCCTCGAACGGGGTGACCACCTCGACGGCCGGATCGGGACGGAACTGGTCCGCATCGGCCACCTTCAGCGCGAGCTGCACCCCGGGCTCTCGATCCTCGGGGACCTCCGCGACAACGAGATAAGGCCCCTCGCCGTTGCGGAACACACCGGAACCATCTCCTGCGGAGATCTCCAGTTCAAAACCCAGTGCCTGGAAGAACTTCGCGGCCTTCCCCCAGTTGTGGGTCTCCAGGAAAACCGCCTCGAACCCTTCGGTCGCCATGTCACGACTCCTTTCCGGATGGTTGCTGTCGTTGCCCTTGGGCGTCGTCGAGGTAGACACGCAACGCGTCGGCGACCAACGCCGACAAAGACATGCCTGTCTCGATCGCGTGATGCTTGACCTGCCTGATCAGCTCTACCGGCAGGTACACGTTGAACTGCTTGACTTCCGCATCACCCATGAGAGCGATGCTAGCATGCTAGCAAGCGCTAGCATGCTAGCAAGCTAATGCTAGCAAGCTACTAAGCTAACCCTCGGGAAGGAAGCACACGTGTCTGTTCTTGCAGCCAGCCCGCACGACCCGGTTGTCGTCCGCGCGGGTGACGCCGAGCATCTGCCCGAGATCGGTCACTACCTACTGGCTGACGCCAGTGCCAGCAACGGTGCGCTCAGCGCCCACCGCATCCAACTCGCCCGCGGCGCAGATGGTGCGGTCCCGCATCGGCACAACCACTCGTCCGAACTGTTCTTCATCATCGACGGAGCGCTCGAATTGCTCGTGGGTTCGGAGATCATCACCGCTGGTTCCGGTGACTTCCTGGTCGTCCCGCCGGGCTGTGACCACGCCTTCCGCACCGACCTGAACAGCACAGCCGACGCGCTGATCGTGATCACCCCTGGCGTCGAACGGTTCGCCTACCTTCGGCAGGTCGCCCGGATCCGCCGGGGCGAAGCCAGCCGCGACAGCCTGCTCACCGAACAAGACCGTTACGACACCCATTTCGTCACCAGCCCTGCCTGGTAGGCAGGCCCTCTGCCTCCGGGCGCGCCCACCTTGGAACCTGAACCGGATAGCGGCGCCCCGGGCGATCGTCGGTCGAGTGGTTCACGGGGCAACGCCTACAGTTGCCGCTGACCCGCGTGTGCGCCGAAGCCGCGCGGGCCACAGCCGAGCCCGGATCGGGCGGCTCCGCTCCGATACTCCCCAAGGGCCGTGATGGCGCCCTGAGCCGGGGGCGCACCGCGTTTGCCCGCCCGGCTCGGGTGTGCGAGCCTGTTGCGATCATCTCGTGGAAAGGGCTGGTCGTGACGCTCGGCATGGTTCTCGGCGACTTCTCCTCTCGCGCTTCGACGCGGGAGCGGTAGCCCGACCTGCCCTGACACTCGCGCCCGTGCTCAAGCACGGGCCGTTTCCGCTGCTCCTCGTCGAAGTGCTCTTCGTGCCACCGCACCTTCGACCACGAGGAGTACGTCGTGTCCACGATCCACTGGACCGAAGCCCGAGCCATCCGATTCGCCCGCTGGCACTCCGAGAACACGACGCCACCGCCGAGGCGGGTCGTCGTCGCGGACGACCGGATGAGAGCCGACACCGCCTATCGCCTGGCCTGCGAAGGAACAGCGCTGCTGTGGCGTGGCGACTTCCCCAACGCACGCCACCTGTTGCGGGCGATGGGCCGCCGTATCGACCGCAACCGACCCCGCACCGGCGGGAGTCCGGCTGAGTCGTTCCACCTGCACCGGCAGGCCCGCGCCCACCGTGCCCAGATTCTGGGCAGGCTCCTGGTGGCCTTGGACGACGAGCACTCTTTGGTGCTGCGGAGGGCGCCCAACGTGCGTCAGGCGTGCACCGAGGCGTACGGTCCGCCGCGTGAGCGCCTGGTGGTCTCGTTGCGTGAGCTGCTGGGCGTGATCGGCGCGCACGAATGGCGCAGAAAGGGCGTGGACGTACCGGCTCTCGGCGCGCGCATCCATCCGCACTACGGCGTGTTCTCGCCGGTCAGGGGCGAGTACGTCGATCTGGTCGCACAGGCGGCGCTGCCCGCGTCCGCGCGCCGCGGCGCCGGTCCTCGAACGGCCTTCGACCTCGGCACAGGGACCGGCGTCCTCGCCGCCGTCCTGGCCCGCCGCGGGATCGGCCACATTGTCGCGACCGACATCAATCCCCGCGCGCTGGCCTGTGCCCGCGACAACGTCCGCCGGCTGGACCTCGACGCGCGGGTCGACGTCGTCGGTCCCGCTTTGTTTCCCGAGGGCCGCGCGGACCTCGTCGTATGCAACCCACCCTGGATCCCCACCCGGCCGACCTCCGCCCTTGAACAGGGCGTCTACGACCCGGACGGCGTCATGCTCCACGGCTTCCTGCACGGGCTCGCCGCCCACCTCGAACCGGCAGGTGAAGGATGGCTCATCCTGTCCGACCTGGCCGAGCACCTCGGGATCAGGACGCGAGGCGAGCTGCTGACCGCCATCGAGGCGGCCGGGCTCCGCGTGGTGAACACGATAGACACCCGGCCGCGGCATCCGCGTGTGCGGGACAGCGCCGACCCGCTGCACGCCGCCCGCGCCGCAGAGGTCACCTCGCTCTGGCGCCTGGGTCGCGTCTGACTTGGCCGGGTCGATGATCCTCGGTCCCGCCGCCACGCGGTCGGCGGCGGGACCGGGCGTGTCAGCGCCAGCCGCCCTCGTCCACGCCGCCGGGGACCGGCGCCGAGGCGTCGTACGGCTCACGCGTGAAGACGAACGTGTTGAGGTCGATGTGGACGCCGCCCTCGGGGGAGTGGACCACGCGCAGCGTCTCGCCCGCGTAGTACCCGTCGAGGCCGAGCCAGGTGCCGTCCGGCTGGGCGACGAACCGGGAGGCGCGCCCCTGGCCGCCGACCGGGGTGAGCGAGACGCCCCGGTCCGGCAGCAGCCGCAGCAGGTAGGCACTCGGCCCCCAGTACCACGGGCCGGTGAGCGCGAGCAGGTCGGCGTCGGCCGTGCCGGGCAGCCACTCGGCCGGCAGCGCCGGCTCGTGCGCGGCGAGAATGTCGAGCAGGTCCTTCGTGAGCGAAGCTCGCACGCCCGAGGTGGTGTTGGCCAGGAACAGGACGCCCAGGTCGGCGGCCGGGTCGGCCCACACGGTGGCCAGGAACCCCGGCATCGATCCGGTGTGCCCGGCCAGGCGACGGCCGCTGTGCCGGACGAGCTGCAGGCCGAGACCGTACCCCGAGACCCAGCTCTCGCCGTCGTCGACCGCGGCGGGCTCGCGCATCTCGGCGAGGGTGTCGGGGCTCAGAACGCCCCCCGTATGGCCGGCGACGAAGGCCGTCCAGCGGGCGAGATCCACCGGAGTGGACCAGAACTGCCCGGCCGGGGCCATGGCGCCGTGGTCGTTCTCGGGCTCCGGAAGCAACACGTCGGCCCAGGGGTGCACCGCGTAGCCCTGGGCGTGCGGGGCGCGCGGCCGCGTCGTCGTGCCAGTCATGCCGAGCGGTTCGAGGACCTCCTCACGCACCGCCTGCTCCCACGGCATCGAACGCTTGCGGGCGACCAACTCGCCGAGCAGCGCGAAGCCCAGGTTGGAGTAGTGGTAGCGACGGCCGGGGCGGTGCCGGGAGAGGCCGGAGCCGAGACCCGCGAGCAGCTCGTCGGCCGGCGCACCGGGCGTGCGCTCCCACCACGCCCCCGGCGGCTCGGCGGTGAGCCCGCTGGTGTGGGAGAGCAGGTGGGCGACGGTCACCTCGTCGGCGGGCGTGCCGGGCATGTGCTTGCCGAGCGGGTCGAGCAGGTCGAGCGCACCCTCGTCGCGCAGCCGCATCACCATGACCGCCACCATGCTCTTGGTGATCGACCCGATGCGGTACTGCGTCTCCGCCGTCGGCGACTCGCCGTCAACCCTGCCCCGGAAACCGAGCCAGGCGACCTGACCCCCTCGGACCAGCGCTGCGGCCAGTGACGGCACACGTGACTCCGCCTGCTCGGCCGCCAGTCTGTGCAGCAGGGCGCGAGCCGTACGTTCTTCGACCTTCGACATGGGTCCAAGGCTAGCGGCGTGCTCCGACAGACCCGGACGGCATCGGCGGGTCCCACGCCCGGTCAGGGGCGGCTCAGCCGGCCCCGTCCACGCCGTCCGCGCCAGCCGCTTTCTCCCCGCTCCCAGGCTCGGCGCCCTCGGCCAGGACGAGGTCGAGCAGGCCGGGGAAGCGGGCGCCGAACTCGGCCGCGCGCAGCCGGTTGACGCGGCGGGTGCCCTCGTCGCGCTGCTCCAGCAGCCCCGCCTCCCTGAGGACCGCGAAGTGGTGGCTGAGCGTCGACTTGCTCACCGGGATGTCGAAGGTGCCGCACGCCTTGGTCCATTCGGGCGAGGCGGCGACCTGCCGGATGATCAGCCGCCGCACCGGATCGGCGAGGGCGTGCAGGGCGGACTGCAAAGTCGCCTCCTGGGGATGCACGTGGGTGAGGGACCGGCCTCGGCCGGTACCCCCACTGTTCGATGCGCGTCGAACATCTGAGTAATGTTCCATCTCGATCGAACATCTTAGGAGGAGCTCATGGACGACCAGCGGACCAGGATCGGCCGGGTGGGGGTATGGCACGCCGCGATCGGCCGCCTGTCGGGGGAGGCGACCAGGAAGGCGGTCGCCGAGATCGAGGAGTTCGGCTACGGCACCCTGTGGTTCGGCGAGGGATCGACGACCAAGGAGGCGCTCAGCAACGCGGCGATCCTGCTCTGCTCCAGCAGGCGGATCACCGTCGCCACCGGGATCGCGAACATCTGGGCCCGCGACGCCACGGCGATGGCCTCCGGCGCGGCCACGCTGGCCGAGGCGTTCCCCGGCCGGTTCGTGCTCGGTATCGGCGTCAGCCACGCCCCGCTCGTCCAGTCGCGCGGCCACGACTACCGGCGGCCGGTGGCCGCGATGGCCGGCTACCTCGACGCGATGGACCAGGCGAGGTACGACGCGAAGGCCCCCACCCATCCGGCGCCCCTCCTGCTGGCCGCGCTCCGGCCCAAGATGCTGGGGCTGGCCCGTGACCGCGCCGACGGCGCGCATCCGTACTTCGTGCCGGTCGAGCACACAGCGCGGGCGCGCGAGGTGCTCGGGGACGAACCGGTCCTCGCGCCCGAGCAGGCCGTCGTGCTCGAGCGCGACCCCGGCGCCGCGCGGGCGTACGCGCGCGAGCACATGGCGCCCTACCTGGCCCTGCCGAACTACGCCAACAACCTCCGCACGTTCGGGTTCGACGACGACGACCTCGCCGACGGCGGAAGCGACCGGCTGGTGGACGCGATCGTCGCCTGGGGCGACGAGGACGCGATCCGCGACCGGGTGCAGGCGCATCTGGACGCGGGTGCCGACCACGTCGCGATCCAGCCCCTCGCGCCCGGTGGCCGGCTGCCGCTGGAGCACCTGAGGGAGCTCGCGCCCGCCCTGCTTTCTCTCTGACAAGCCCTCGGACGGGCCTTCAGACGAGTGTCGTGCCGTGCCGCCCATAACGGCCAGGCGACGGCGAGTCAGCCACGGAATGCTTCGGCATGATCGGCGGCCCAGGTGGCGAAGGTCCGCGCGGGCCGGCCCAGGACGGTTGCCACGGTGTCCGACGATGGGCCGGGCGTCTCCGTGCGGTCGGCCAGGTAACCGAGCAGCCGGTCCGGGACATCCTCCGGATGGCCCTGGGCGATCATGGCCTCGCGGACCCGCTGGGGCGGGAGCTCCTCCCAGGCCAGCTCTTTGCCGAGCGCCTCCCCAAGGAGGCGGACCTTGTCGCGCTGGGTGAGCGACTCGGGGCCGGTGAGCACGTAGCGGCGCCCGGCATGATCGGGGTCGACGAGCGCCCGGGCGGCGACGGCGGCGACGTCCCGCTCGTCGACGGGCGAGGTCGCGGCGTCGCCGTAGGCCCCTCGGACGACACCGGCCGCGCGGATCTGCGGCGCCCAGGCGAGGCTGTTGGCAGCGAAGTCCGAGCACCGCAGACAGGTCCACGGCAGGCCCGATGCGATGACGGCGTCCTCGGCCGCCGCGAATCCGTCGGCGAAGCGGCGCTCACCGCCACCGAACTCGACGGTTGCCGCGGACAGCAGCACCACCCGCTCCGCCCCTCGCTCGGCCGCCAATGCGACCAGCTCCGCGGCGGCGTCCCCGACCGCACGCGGACTGATCAGGACGGCACTGATGGCATAAAGCGCGGGCGCCAGCGATGCGGGCCGCGAGGAATCACCACTCACCACATGGACGCCTTCCGGCAGCGCGGCGGTGGCCGGGGAGCGGGTGACAGCCGCCACCTTCTCCCCACCCTCCAGCAGCAGCTCTATGACTTCCCGCCCCACGTTGCCCGTCGCCCCGGTCACCAGGATCATGGCCAGTCCTCCTCGTTCGCCGATTCGTGTGCCAGTACGCTGAGTCACCCGAAACCCATACGATACGAGAACGATATTATATGAGTTCCATAGAATCTCCCGAAAGTGGAGACGCCGCGCGCAACAAGAGGCGGCTGGCAAGCACGATCAAGGACTCACTGCGTGAGCTGAGTGTCGAGTTGTCCATGCTCAACCACCAGGTCAGCGCCCACCTGTCCCTCAAGGACGTCGACCTCGGGTGCCTGGACCTCCTCGTGCGTCAGGGCCCGATGAGCCCGAGCGCTCTCGCCCGCCGTGCCGGCCTCCATCCCGCCACCCTGACCGGCATCCTCGACCGGCTGGAGCGCGGCGGCTGGGTCGTACGTGAACGCGACCAGAACGACCGCCGCTCGGTCGTCGTCCGCGCCCTGCGTGACCGCAACGCCGAGGTCTTCCACCTGTTTTCAGGGATGAACGCAGCGATGGACGAGATCTGCGACCGCTACGACGAAAAGGAACTCGCGCTCCTCGCTGATTTCCTCCGGCGGGCCACGAGCGCCGGCCAGGTCGCCGCCGATGACTTGGCCGGCGGTTGAGCAGGCGGTCCGCCCCTCACCGGATCCGGCGGATTCGACACCGCGGACGTACGTGCTGCCGCGCCGGCCGCACGGCGGGAGCGTCCGGGGCCCGGCCCCGCACAGGCCCCCGATGGCGTGCCGCCCGGCAGGGATAAGAAGGCCGGCAGTCAGGCCAAGCCCCATAGATACCCCGAACGGGCGGCCGGCCTGGCCGGGCTCGCAAAGGTGATCACTGGTGTTTCATTGCCGGACTCCTGGCCTAGGCTTGCCCCGGGTGTTCGGTATGGAGGTGACGGTGTGAACCCCGAGGCATCTGGTGGCTCCGGTACCTGTCTTTCGGCGGTTCTGGAACGGATCACCTACGCCAACGAGGAGACCGGCTACACCATCGCCCGGGTGGCGACCGAGCGCTCAGGAAACGAGCTGCTCACCGTGGTGGGGCCGTTGCTGGGCGCCCAGGTGGGCGAGTCCCTGAGCCTCACCGGCCGGTGGACCTCCCACCCCCGGTACGGCAAGCAGTTCGAGGTGTGGTCGTACACCACCGTGCTGCCGGCGACCGTCCAGGGCATCCAGCGCTACCTCGGCTCGGGGCTGATCAAGGGGATCGGCCCCAAGATGGCCGAGCGGATCGTGGACCACTTCGGCACCGACACCCTGCGGGTGATCGAGGAGGAGCCCGGCCGGCTGGTGGAGGTGCCGGGACTCGGCCCCAAGCGCACCAAGATGATCGCCGCCGCCTGGGAGGAACAAAAGATCATCAAAGAGGTGATGATCTTCCTGCAGGGAGTCGGCGTCTCGACCTCGATCGCGGTCCGCATCTTCAAGCAGTACGGCGACAGCTCGATCGAGGTGGTACGCAAGGAGCCCTACCGGCTCGCCGACGACGTGTGGGGCATCGGGTTCAAGACCGCCGACACGATCGCGCAGGCGGTCGGCATCCCGCACGACAGCCCGGAGCGGGTCAAGGCGGGCCTGCGCTACACGTTGTCCCAGGCCGCCGACGACGGCCACTGCTACCTGCCCGCGCCCAACCTGGTCACCGACGCCGTGAAGATCCTCGACGTCTCGGCCGAGCTGGTCACCACCTGCCTGGATGAGCTGACCGCGGACGACTCCCGCGAGGCGAGCGTCGTCCGGGAGGAGATCCCGGCGGCCGAGGGCACGGTGCCCGCGATCTACCTGGTGCCGTTCCAGCGGGCCGAGGCGTCACTCGCCGCGACGCTGCGCGGCCTGCTCACCACCTCCGGAAACCGGCTGCGCGCGTTCGAGGAGGTGGACTGGCCGGTCGCGCTGGACTGGCTGCACGGCAAGACCGGCGCCGAACTCGCCCCCGAGCAGGCCCAGGCCGTACGGCTGGCGCTGACCGAACGGGTCGCCGTGCTGACCGGGGGACCGGGCTGCGGCAAGAGCTTCACGGTGCGCTCGATCGTCACGCTCGCCAGGGCCAAGCGCGCCAAGGTCATCCTCGCCGCGCCGACCGGCCGGGCGGCCAAGCGGCTGGCGGAGCTGACCGGCCACGAGGCGACCACCGTGCACCGCCTGCTGCAGCTCCGGCCGGGCGGCGACGCCACCTTCGACCGGGACAACCCGCTGGACGCCGACCTGGTCGTGGTGGACGAGGCGTCCATGCTCGACCTGCTGCTGGCCAACAAGCTCGTCAAGGCCGTCGCGCCCGGCGCGCACCTGCTCTTCGTCGGCGACGTCGACCAGTTGCCCTCGGTCGGCGCGGGCGAGGTGCTGCGCGACCTGCTGGCCGCGCCCGACATCCCTAGGGTGCGGCTCACCCAGATCTTCCGGCAGGCGCAGCAGTCCGGCGTTGTCGTCAATGCGCACCGGGTGAATACCGGCCAATCGCCTCTCGTGCGCGAATTCCCTGACTTCTTTCTTTTCCCATGCGAAGAGCCGGAAGAAATCGCCGCGCTCACCGTGGACGTCGTCGCCCGCCGCATTCCGGCGAAGTTCGGGCTCAATCCGCGCCGCGACGTGCAGGTGCTCGCGCCGATGCACCGGGGCGCGGCCGGGGCGGGCGCGCTGAACATCGCGCTGCAGGAGGCGCTCACCCCCGCGCGCGAGGGCATGCCCGAACGCCGGTACGGCGGGCGGGTGTTCCGCGTGGGCGACAAGGTCACGCAGCTCCGCAACAACTACGACAAGGGTGCCGCAGGCGTGTTCAACGGCACCGTCGGCGTCGTCACCGGCATCACGCCGGAGGAGAGCAAGCTCACCGTCCTGACCGACGAGGACGAGAACGTCGACTACTCCTTCGACGAACTGGACGAGCTGGCCCACGCGTACGCGGTGAGCATCCACCGCTCGCAGGGCAGCGAGTATCCGGCCGTGGTCATCCCCCTCGCGACCAGCGCGTGGATGATGCTGCAGCGCAACCTGCTCTACACCGCGATCACCAGGGCCAAGAAGCTCGTGGTCATCATCGGCTCCCGGCGCGCCCTCGGCCAGGCCGTACGCACCAAGGGGGCGGGCAGGCGGCACACCGGGCTGACCCACCGCCTGCTGTGAGCCCGGCGGCTACGTGCCGCCGCCGTCGTCGAGGGAGAGCCGCAGCGCCGCGACGTCGATGCCCAGCAGGCGGGAGAACGCCTCGGCTCCGGCCGGGCCGACGGTCAGGGCGCGCCCCGAGCCGATGCGGGTGACCCATCCCTGGTCGAGCGCGTGGCGGCAGAGGGCGGCCCCGGCCGTCCCGGCCAGGTGCGGGCGGCGCTCGGTCCAGTCCAGGCACTGCCGGGCGAGCGGTCGCCGGCCGGTGGTGCCGGGCAGGCCGCCGAGCACGTCCTCCAGCCAGGACGTCCCGGCCTCGGTGAAGGCGAAGCCCGTCCGCCGTTCGAGCAGGCCGTGGCCGGACAGAGCGTCGGCGACCGCGACTCCGAGCCGCCCGGCCATGTGGTCGTAGCAGGTGCGGGCGAAGGCCAGCGCGCGGCGCGCGCCGGCGACGCGCAGGGTCCCGGGCGGCGAGCTCGCGGGCGGGTCGTGCGCCGCCATGTCCTCGATCAGCTGCGCCACGACCGGGTCGGCGAGCCGTACGTAGCGGTGGCGCCCCTGGTGCTCCTCGGCCAGCACGCCTCCGGCGACCAGGCGCGAGAGGTGCTCGCTGGCGGTGGATGGGGCGACGCCCGCGTGCCGGGCCAGCTCGCCGGCCGTCCAGGCCCGCCCGTCGAGGAGCGCGAGGCAGAACGCGGCGCGGGTGCCGTCGGCGAGCAGCCCGGCCAGCCGGGTCAGCGCGATCTGGGAATCGGAGGCCATCCGTCCATCATGGGTGCCGCACATTGCGGCCGGCGCCGAAGTGTCGCGCCATATTGACGATGATCATGCTTTTGGTTTGACGCGCACTTTACTCGGATAGAACTAAGTTCAGGGTATTACGTAACGAAAGTGTGACCTAACTCTCCAAAAGAACGACTACGGGTGGAGTTGGTCCTAATAGAGTCTTGTGTTGCACTTTGCCATCATGGGGGAGACGTTTGCGTTGACCACTAACACGCGCATGAGATTGCCACTCGTCGGCCTCGCCGCCGCCACGGCCGTCGTGTTGTCCGCTTGTTCCGGGGGCTCGGGCGCAGGGGGCGCTTCGGGAACCGACGGCTCCGGCGACACCGGAGCGACCGCGGCCGCCGCGCCCACGATCAAGATAAGTCCGACCGAGGGCAGCGCGACGGTGCGCCCGGACAAGACCGTCGTCGTCACCGCGGCGAACGGCTCGCTTGAAGAGGTCACCCTGGAGACCGACGGGGAGCAGGTCGAGGGGGCGTTCAACAAGACCCGCACCAAGTGGATCTCCAAGCAGCCGTTGAAACCGTCCACCAACTACACGGTGTCGGCCAAGGCGAACGGCGACGGGGGACCCGCGACCGCCACGAGTGATTTCACCACCATGAAGCCCAAGATCGAGCTCGCGGTCGCCGACGTGACCCCGGGAGTCAAGGGCGAGACGGTCGGCGTCGGCATGCCCATCATGGTGACGTTCAACCAGGCCGTGCAGGACAAGGCGGCGGTCGAGGCCGCCCTTGAGGTGAAGGCGCAGAAGCCGGTCCCCGGCGCCTGGCGGTGGATCAACGACAGGCTGGCCATCTATCGGCCCGCCAAGTTCTGGCCCGCGCACCAGACCGTCACGTTCACCGCCCACCTCGCCGGCGTCAAGGGCGGCCCGGAGATGTACGGCGTCGAGGACCACACCGCCAAGATCAAGATCGGCGCGGAGTGGGTCAGCTACGTCAACATCAAGACGCACATGATGGTGGTCAAGCGCGACGGCAAGACCGTGCAGACCATGAAGATCAGTGCGGGCAACGGCACCACCCGCGAGTACACGACCACCAGCGGCGTCCATCTGACCATGGAACGCGGTAATCCGGTCACCATGATCTCCCCGGGTAAGAAGGAGGGCGAGCCCGGCTACTACAAGGAGATCGTCGACCACGCGGTCCGCATCTCCAGCAGCGGCGAGTACGTGCACAGCGCCCCGTGGTCGGTCGGCTCCCAGGGCCGGGCCAACGTCAGCCACGGCTGCATCAACGCCCACCCGACGCAGGCCAAGTGGTACTACCAGAACTTCCACCGGGGCGACGTCGTCAAGATCGTCGGAACCACCCGCGCGCTCGAGTGGAACAACGGCTGGGGTTTCTGGCAGATGCCGTACAGCCAGTGGAAGAAGGGCAGCGCCCTGAAGTCCCAGCCCCAGTCCCAGGGATAGTCCGACCTTCACCGGCCCTGGCCGTCCCCGCAGCGGGGACGGCCAGGGCCGTTCTGTGGCTGGCCACGGCGCTCGCCCCCGCCGTCGTACGCGGACGGGCGAACCCTCCGCCCTGGTCGTGGCCATGGTCAGCCCTCGGCGGCGATGTCCAGCGCCGTTCCGTACAGGCGGGACACCCGGATCCTGATCACCACGCGCCGGTCCGCCACCATCTGCTCAAGGAAGGCCGCCTCGTCCGCGGGATCCGCGAAGCCGGGCGTCAGGGCCAGCAGCTCCCGTCCGACCGCGTCGCCGGGAACGGTCGACGCCTCGGACACCTCCGCCTCGCCCTCGGCGACGACGAACGACCAGGCATCCGGGCTCACATGCAGGGCGGCATGCGGATCGCGTCGCAACTGGCGCACCTTGAGACGGTCGGCCGTGGAGGAGATCCGCACCACGCGCTCCTCGGGGCTCCAGCGGTGGACGACGGTGGACAGATGCGGGTGGCCGCTGCTCCTGACAGTCGCCAGCACTCCGAACTGCTGATCGCCCAACGCCTGTGACAGTTCCTCCTGGGTGAGAACCCGGGGCTCGGGTCCGCTGCCCGGCTTGTGCTCGGTCGCGCTCATGGGACATGCCTTTCGTGTGGTCGTGAAGTTCGGGTGGTCGTGGAGGAGGTCAGGCGGCCGTGGTCCGGGTGGTGGCGGGGACGGGCTCTCCGGGCCGCTCACTCGGCCGCCGCAGTACGACGAGGGCGACGGCGAAGGCCACGGCGAGTAGTCCGGCGCCGACGGCGAAGGCCAGGCGGTAGCCGCCGGTCAGCGCGACGGCCTGGCTCATCCCATCCGCGAGCAGCCCCTCGGTACGGGAGGCCGCCAGCGTGGACAGCACCGCGACCCCCATGGCCATGCCGACCTGCTGCGTGGTGTTGAACAGCCCGGAGGCGAGGCCCGCGTCGCCGTCGGCCGCCCCGGACATGGCGAGCGCGGTCAGCGCCGGAAGGGCGAGGCCGAAGCCGGCGGCGAGCAGCATCACCGGCAGCAGGTCGGTCACGTAGTCCGCGTGCACGGGGACGCGGGCGAGCAGCCCGAGGACACCGACCAGCAGGACCAGCCCCACCAGCAGGACGTTGCGCTCGCCGAAGCGGGCGTTGAGCCGCGCCGAGACGCCGAGCGACACGGCGCCGATGAGCGCCGCCGCCGGGAGCATCGCCAGCCCGGTCGCGCCCGCGCCGTACCCGAGGACGTTCTGCAGGTACAGGGCGAGGAGGATCTGGAAGGCGAACAGCGCGGCGACCATCAGGACCTGCACCAGATTGGCTCCCGAGACGGCGCGGGAGCGGAAGATCCGCAGCGGCATGAGCGGGGAGCGCGCGGTGGCCTGGCGGGCGACGAACGCGACGAGCAGCGCGGCAGCGAGGGCGCCGGATCCGAGCGTGACACCCGAGGTCCAGCCGCGCTCCCCGCCGGTGACGACGGTGGAGATCCCGAGCATCAGCCCGGCGGTGATCAGGACGGCGCCGAGGACGTCGGCCCCGGCCGCGAGTCCGATCCCGCGCACCGCCGGCAGCGCGTACGCCCCGGCCGCGAGCGTCGCGAGCCCGATCGGCAGGTTGATGAAGAAGATCCAGTGCCAGTCGAGGGCGTCGGTGAGGACGCCGCCGAGCACCTGGCCGATCGAGGCGCCGGCCGCGCCCGTGAAGCTGAAGACGGCGATCGCCCGAGCCCGCTCCCGCGGCTCGGTGAAGAGCGTCACCAGGATGCCGAGGCCGACCGCGGAGGCCATCGCGCTGCCGACGCCCTGCAGGAATCGGGCGGCCACCAGCACGGCGGGCGTGGTGGCGGCCCCGGCGAGCACGGAGGCGGCGGTGAAGAGCGCGGTGCCGGCCAGGAACATCTGTTTGCGGCCGACCAGGTCGCCGAGCCGCCCGGCGAGCAGCAGCAGGCTGCCGAAGGCGATCAGGTACGCGTTGACGACCCAGCTCAGGCCGGCGGGGGAGAAGCCGAGATCGCTCTGGATGGCGGGCATCGCCACGGTCACGATGCTGCCGTCGAGGACGACCATCAGCGTCCCGGTGGCGATCACGCCGAGGGCGATCCGCCGCGATCGGGCCGGTGCCGATGAGGGGGCCGATGAGGGGGTGGACATGGGAGGTCCCTCCTGTCAGACGAGACAACAAGAGGGACCGTAGCAGATAGTTCCGTTGCAGACTATCTCTCTCGGTTCTACTCTTCGTCGAGCACCCACCACCCCCATCTGCCCGACCGGGCCGGTTGAGTGCTCCCTGTGCTGCGGTCACACGGTGCGCAGGAAGTCGTCGAGGATGTCGTTGTAGAGGTCCGGGCGCTCCATGTTGGGGTAGTGGGCGGTGCCGTCGATCGAGGTCGCGCGGCCGTCGGTGACGGTTTCGGCGAGGCGTTCGGCCATGCCGATATGGTCGGGCGAGTCGAGGGCGCCGTTGATGGCCAGCACGGGTACGTGGATCTTGGGGATGCGTTCCCAGGTGTCGCGCACTGGAACGAGCAGGTTCGCTTCGCCGACGGCGTGCTTGGACATGGTGGCCCTGGCCATCCGGCGCAGGTTGGCGGCGACGCCGGGATCGAGATCACCAACGGTGCGATACGGGCCCGCGGCGAAGAGCATGAAGCCATCGATCGAGGCCTCCAGATCACCGGCGGCCATCGCCGCGTGCCATGTCGCCATGGACCGGGTGGTCCAGGGGTCGGCGAAGTACGGCTCGCCGGTTCCCGCGCCGCCGACGACCACGGCGCCGACCAGTTCCGGGTGCTCCAGCGCGGTCTCGACCGCGATGCTCGCACCCATGGATACTCCCGCCACGATCGCGGGACCCACGCCCAGGTGACGCAGTAGCGCGGCGAGGTCGTCGGTGAGCCGGTACGGCTCAGCGGCGTTGGCGGAACGGCCGCGGCCACGGGCGTCGGGGGCGATCACACGGTAGCGGGAGGAGAAGAAGGAAATCTGGTCGTCCCACATGCTGTGGTCCACGAAGCCGCCGTGCAGCAGGACGAGGGGTCGGCCGGTGCCGGTGTCGAGCCAGAACTGATTCTTCATGACAACTAAGGTGTCATTATTGGGCCAAGATGACAACCGAGCTGTCACTATTGGAGGGTGAGCGAGACAGACCGTGGCCCGGCCTCCGAAGAGCTGACCGACCGGCTCAGCGAGGTATTCGACCTCGTGGGTCCGCTCTACCGGCGCGCCTATCGCAAAGTGGAGCAGGACGCGCCCATCGAGGGGCTGTCGGTGGGCGTGCGGGCCGTACTCAACATGCTCCGCGAGAACGGGCCCATGACCGTCCCCCAGATGGGCCGGGCCCAGGCGCTGAGCCGCCAGTTCGTGCAGCGCATGGTCAACGACGCGGCCGCGCGGGGCCTGGTCGAGTTCGTCCCCAATCCGGCGCACAAGAGGTCCTTGCTCATCCGGCTGACGAGGGAGGGCCGGGCCGCCATCACCGCCGTGTTCGACCGCGAGCGGGCGGTGCTCCGCCAGGTCGGCGGCGACCTCACCGACAACGACATCACCGCCTGCATTCGCGTCCTCTCACGCCTTCTACGCCATCTCGACGACGTCGACGTGGACTGAAGCGGAGATATTGCAGGCTGGCGGCGTTTCCGTTGGATCTTTCGCCGCCGCTACCGGAACCTCTACCGGGTCGACCTGGGTTGCGGACTATCTTTTTCGGTTCTACTTTCCGCGCTGGCGGGCCCGCCGTACCGGCTGGGGGCTCTCCACGGGCGCGGCCAGGTGACCGTCGGCGAGCCGGTTCAGCGCGCGGACCAGGACCTCGCGCTCGCCTTCCGGCAGCGCGGCCAGCGCCTCCGCGTGGACCCGGTCCACGATCTCCTGGCTGTGCCGGGCGACCCGTGCACCCTCCTCGGTGACCGCGATGATGCGGGCGCGCCGATCGGTGCTGGAGGGGCGGCGCTCGGCGAGGCCCGCCTCCTCCAGGGCGTCCACCGTGACGACCATCGTGGTCTTGTCCATGTCGCCGATCTCGGCGAGCTGGATCTGGGTGCGCTCCTCTTCCAGCGCGTGGACCAGCACGCAGTGCATCCGCGCGGTCAGCCCGATCTCGGCGAGCGCGGCGGCCATCCGGGTCCGCAGGACGTGGCCGGTGTGGTCGAGCAGGTACGACAGGTCCGGTTCGGTACGGGTCGGCGCCATGGCGGTCATAGCCGCAGCATAACAATCCGATCCGTCGTGGATTATCCGCTGGCAGACGTCCTCGGGGGCCGATCATGTTCCCGTGCTCTGGTAGTGCCGGAGCTGGCGGGACCAGATCCGGTAGGCGAGGGCGAACAGCGTCACCCCCAGCAGAGGACTCCCGTACGCCACCGGCGCGGGCACGTTCAGCTCGCCGGTCCGGTCCAGCAGCACGCTCGCCGGCACGTACGCCACAAACGCCACGGGCAGCACGAACGTCAGCGCCCACTGGGCGGCGCCGCCGAAGACGCTCATGGGATACGACCCGAACTTGCTGAACAGGTCGTCGGCGAACGCCCGCACCCCCAGCGTGTTCCACGTGCGCAGCGCCAGCGACGCCAACGCCAGCGACACGGCCGCCTCCACCAGCGCCCCGCCCACGACGGCCGCCAGGCAGAACAGGATCGAGGCCGGCCCCAGCGGCGGCAACGCCACCACCAGGAGGACCAGCCCCGCCAGCAGGTCGCCGAGCTGTCCCACGCCCAGGCGCTTGGCCATGATCTGGACGAGCGGGTTGAGCGGACGCAGCAGCACCCGGTCCAGCTCTCCCTCGCGAACCAGCCAGTCCAGGCCGATGAGACTGCTGAACGGCAGGACGTAGAGCGCGTGCGCGGTCAGGCGCATGCCGTACAGGAACGCGATCTCCCGCAAGCTCCAGCCGCCGACCGCCGGGAACGTGTGCATGACGACCCACACGAAGGCGAAGCCACTGCCCTGGTAGGCCACCCCGGCGGCGATGCCGATCACCAGATTCAGCCGGTACTGCAGCGCGCCGCGCATGGCTGCACGCTGCAACCGCCAGTACAGGCGCAGCGCGCGCACGACCTCAGCCACCCTGGATCACCACCCTGTGGTGGGCCCGCCGCCATATCGCCCACAGCACCCCTGCCAGCGCCGCGATCCACCCGATCTCGACGGCCACCGCCTGGCCGATCTGCCCGCCCGAGAGCTGCCCCACGTAGACGGCCGCCGGGACGTAGCCCATGTACTTGAACGGCAGGGCGTCGGCCAGGACGCCGAGCGCCCCGGGGAAGAACGACAGCGGCACCATCGTCCCGGCGAAGAAGTGGCTGACCAGCCGGTACAGCAGCGAGATCGCCCCCGTCTCCAGCGTCCAGAAGCCGATCACGCAGATGAGCAGCGACATCATCACCGAGATGACGTAGCCGAGCGCCAGCGTCACCGCGTAGCCGATCGGGTGCTCGGTGGGAGTGATCGTGCCGACCAGCAGCACCACCGGGATCGCCGGGGCGAGCATCAGCAGCCCTCCGGCGGTGTGCCCGGCCTGGAACGCGGCCATCTGGGGCAGATAACCGGTCGGCCGGGACAGGTCGAAGAACACCGTGCCGGTGCGGATCCGGAAATGCGCAATGATCGGGATGATCGGGGTGGTGACGAACGCCTGGAGGTTGGCCAGGCTCAGGTAGGCCAGCAGCGCCTCCAGGGTGAGCCCCCGGGGGTCAGACTCCCGGCCGCTGTACAGGGACGTCCAGACCATGCGCAGCAGGAACACCTGCGCGACCAGCGCCACCACACTCATGATCACGTCGCTGCGGTAGGCGAACTGAAAGCGCATCCCGACGCGGGCCATCCCGGCCAGCGGGCGGATCATCGCTCGCTCTCGGCGTAGATGCGGGTGATCACGCTCTCCAGGTCGGGCTCCCGGATCGACAGGTCGCGGATGGGGTGCTCGGCCGCGACCTGGGCGATCAGCTCGGGGATCGGCCGTCCGGCGGCGATCTCGAATGTGCGGGTCTCGTCGTCGGCCAGCTCGACCACCAGCCGCCGCGGCGGCGCGTAGGCCGTGACGAGATCGTCGATGCCGCCGTCGTACAGCACCCGGCCCTTGTCGATGAGGATGATCCGCTCGCACAGCGCCTCGACGTCGGCCAGGTCGTGCGTGGTCAGCACGACGGTGGTGCGGCCGAGCCGGTTGGTCTCGGCGATGAACTCCCGCACCGCCTGCTTGGCCATGACGTCGAGGCCGACGGTCGGCTCGTCCAGGTAAAGGATGGGCGGGTCGTACAGCATCGCCGCCGCCAGGTCGCCGCGCATCCGCTGGCCGAGGCTGAGCTGGCGGACCGGGGTGTTCAGGAAGTCGTCGAGCCCGAGCAGGTCGCACATGCGGCGCAGCGATCCGGTGAAACGGGCGGAGGGTACGTCGTACAGGTCGCCGACCAGGCGCAGCGAGTCGATCAGCGGCAGGTCCCACCAAAGCTGGCTGCGCTGGCCGAAGACCACGCCGACCGCTCTGGCGTTGGCCTCCCGGTCCCGCCACGGGACCCGGCCGTCCACCTCGATCAGGCCGCTGGTGGGGGTGAGGATGCCGGTCAGCATCTTCACCGTGGTGGATTTGCCCGCGCCGTTCGGGCCGAGATAGCCGACGATCTCGCCGGCGGAGATCTCGAAGCTGACGCCGTCCACGGCGGTCCGCTCGTCGTATCGGCGGGTCAGGAGGGTGCGCAGGGGGCCGAGGGGGCCGCTGAAGGTGTGCGGGCGGCGGAAGACCTTCGTCAGCGACTCGACCCTGATCATGGCGACATCCTTCACGCGGAGGATGTCGCCTGGCAACTGTTTTCTTCCGGCCCCGGCCGGCCCGCCCGCGAACGGTCAGCGGAGGCCGGACGTCGTCAGGAGTCCGCGGGGGAGATCCGCATCTCCAGAACCTGGCCGGGCCACTCGCCGACGACGAACTCGACGGTGCGGGAGAACCCCACGCTCTCGTAGTACCTGACGAGCCTGCCGTCGTCCCCGGCGTAGCAGTCGACCCGCAGCAGGCCCACGCCGAGCCGGGCCGCCTCCTCGCGGGCCCAGCCGAGCAGGGCGGAGCCCACACCCCGGCCGGAGAACCGGCGGTCGATCACAAGCATCTGCACGTACAACTCCGGCTCCGGCGCGGGGGTCACGTACGGCATGGCGGGGCCCACCACGATGCTGCCGGCCGGCTCACCGTCGATCTCGGCGATGCGCATGTCACCCTCCGACGCCCGGCGGGTGACGCTCTCGATCCTGGCCGCGTCGGTGGAGAACGGCGTGCTGCCCCACTGGCCGGTGCGCCCCTGCTCGGCCAGCCAGGCCACCGCGCTGTCGAACATGCCGAGCATGGCCGGAACGTCGTCCGGGCCGCCCTTTCTGATCTTCATCGGGCGATCCTAACAGTGGTCCGACGAACCGCCACGATGCCCCCGAAGCCGGATGAAACGGTCACGATCGACCGCCCCGCGTCACCTGGTCGAGCGGCGTGGAGCCGCCCGGGCTGAGCGGCGTCCGCAGGAACATCGGGACCTGCGACATGAACCGGGGCCGACTCCCGCGATGCCGCTGGGCCGCGTGGACCAGGAACGGGTGGCAGATGTAGGCGTCGCCCGGCACCCCCGTGGCGAGCGCCTCCGGCCGGTGCGCGGTCGCCTCGTCCAGGATCGGCCCCGACTCGAAGAACGGCAGGCCGCCCTCGCCGTACGGCTCCAGCACCCGCGCCGCGTCCCGGTGGGAGCCCACGCGCAGGCGGGTGGGCGCGTCGTCCGGGCCTACCTCGGAGAACAGGAGCAGGAGAAGGAAGGTGTGCGACCGGTCGGTCACCACGCCCCAGGCGTCGTCCGGACCCGGGACGTTCTGGTCGATGTGCCACCCGGCGTCGCCGGAGTCCTCCGGATGGGGGAAGCGCACCGGGGTCATCCCGATCACCGGGCGCGGCACCCAGCCGCCCGCACCCGCGACCAGATCGAGCGCGTCGGTGAGGCGGGCGGCGTGCATCACCTCGCCCAGCGCCCCCTCCCCGCTCGGCTCCACCCACACCACCGGGCGGGTCCACTCCTGCGGGCGTTCCGGCGACAGGCCGAGGCGCTCCCATAGCAGGGCCAGGGCGCGCTCGCCCGTCTCGCGCGGGAACGCCTCCTCGACCTTGAGGAACCCGTCGGCCGCGAACCGCTCGATGGCGGAGTCGTCGAAAGGAGTCACGGCCGGACCCTAGAGCCCGCCGCGCGCCGGAGGCGACCGGTTTATCCGCCGCAGGCGCTCAGCACGGGCGGACGACGAACACGCCCCATCCCAGGTGCCGCCGGCCGTACGCGAGGTGGGAACGGCGGGAGCGCTCCAGGAAGGCGCGCACCTCCGCCGCCTCCGGGTCGCCGGGATTGGCACGCAGCCAGTCGCTGAGCGCCCACCACTGCGGAGCCATGTAGCGATCCCAGCTGTCCTGGTCGGCCAGCACCATCTCGATCAGCTCGACCCCGGCGGCCTCGAACCGGTCCAGCGTCTCGGGCAGCGTCCCGAACGACGCGGCCTCCACCTGGAGCGCCGCACACGCCTCCGCCGGAGGCGGCGAGATCCAGTACGGCTCGCCGACCAGCAGCAGACCACCGTCGCGCAGCCCGGGACGCATCAGGTCGAGCGTGCCCGCGAGGCCGCCGCCGATCCAGGTGGCGCCGATGCAGGAGACGATGTCGTACGCCCCGGGCTCGACGGCGTAGGCCCCGGCGTCGCCCCGTTCGAACCGGACTCGGTCGGCCACGCCCAGCTCCTCGGCGCGCTCGTGGGCGGCGGAGAGGAAGACGTCGCTGATGTCGACGCCGACGCCCTCCGCTCCGTGGTCGGCGGCCCACCGGCACAGCATCTCGCCCTTCCCGCAGGCAAGGTCGAGCTGCCGTACGCCCGGCGAGACACCGCAGATCTCGGCGAGCAGGGCCATCTTGTCGTGGGTGAGCGGGTTGAGGATCCGGTTCCGGTCCTCGGCGATCTCGTGGAAGCGCAACGACATGGGGGTCATCCTGTGCCCCCGCGCCCCCTCCCGGCGACCGGTTTTCACCCCACCGCGAGCCCGCGCGGCCGGGGGAGTGGCGACCCCTCATGACGCCCGGCGCGGAACAGACCAGTCATCGTGACGGATTCGGAGGGCGAGCCGACCGCCGTAAAGTCACGGCCATGACTATAGAACTGCACTCGGTGGGAACCGTGATCGGCGGACGCGCCGAGGCGTATGACGACGGCTGGAACGCAGAGGAGGCGGTGATCCGCCTGGACGGGAATCGTTTCGGGCCGGAGTCCCTGGCCGGCCTGGACACGTTCTCGCACCTGGAAGTGGTCTTCCAGTTCCACCTCGTGGATGCGGATTCCGTGCAGACGGCCGCGCGCCGGCCCCGGGGCAATCCGGACTGGCCGCTGGTGGGAATCTTCGCGCAGCGCGGCAAGAACCGCCCCAACCGGCTGGGCGTCTCCCGCTGCCGCCTGCTCGGCGTGGACGGCCTCGACATACGCGTGCGCGGCCTCGACGCCATCGACGGCACCCCGGTTCTCGACCTGAAGCCTTACATGGTCGAATTCGGTCCGCAGGGTGAGGTCGTACAGCCGGTCTGGGCGACCGAGTTGATGCGTTCTTACTACTGAGGAGTGGCATGCTGTACGGCCGTCAGGTGGAGCAGGCCCGGGTCGACGAGGCGCTCCACGGCCCGGCCGGCGACCCGCTGGCGGCGCTGACCCCCAGGAGCTCCAGGTGGTACGGCTGGCTGTCACGGGAGCCTCCAACCGCGAGATCGGCGCGCAGCTGTTCCTGAGCCCGCGCACGGTCGCCTACCACCTGTACAAGGCCTTCCCCAAGCTGGGCGTCTCGTCCCGTGGGGAACTGGCCAGGCTGGTTCCGTTGACCTAAACACGGGCGGGTCCAGCGCAATGGCGGAAGCGGAGGCCAGCCGCAGGAGCCGTGGATCCCGCCCGAGCGCATCCGCGTGGCGCGTGACAGCGGGCCGGGACAGCCGAGACGCAGAGAAAGCACTTGCTCGCCCCCGCCGGCCGTGGAAGAGTGGCGCACGCTCTGCGATCTCGCAGACGGACTCACGGTGAGGAACGACAGCCAATGACCTCGGCGTCCCCCAGCGGCCGCCACCGGCACTGAGCGCCCGCTTCCCAGCAGCCTCAGCCTGTCGCGCATGGCGGCCCCATGATTCGGTGCCGAACGCACCGCCGGTTCGCCCTGCCCGAGTTCGCCTCGGGCTCATCGTGAGACTTCGTGAGGTCAACCCACCATGGACATCCAGGTCCAGAGCTTTGCCGTCGCCAACCTCCGCCGCCGCCCCGTGGTCGTTGAGATCGGCGGCTTCGTCGCGGGCTTCAACCCCGACACCGACAGCCCCTACCTCAACTACGCGACCCCGCTGCCCGGCGCAGAGCCGACCGAGCGGGACGTCGCGGCCCTGATCACGTCCTTCCGGGAGCGTGGCCTGCTGCCGCGGCTGGAGTTCGCACCGCAGGCCGCACCTGCCGTGGCGCCCGCGCTGCGGGCGGCGGGCTTCGGCACCGAGGCCGTGCACGAGTACCTCGTCTGCACCCCGAGCACGCTGACGGCCCCTCACCTCACCGACGCACCGCGTGTGGAGACCCCGGCCACCGACGAGGAGTACGCCGCGCTCGACGCCGCGCTCGGGGAGGCATTCGGCGGACCCTTCGCCTCCTCCCCGCAGGGTGTCGCCCTGCTGCGGCGGACCCAGCAGAGCGGTGGTGCCGTGCGCTTCGTCCGCGCCCCGGACGGCGGCTGTGCCGGCGGGGCGTCCTGCTCTCCGCCGGCCGAGGACACCGCCGAGCTGTCCGGCGTCGGAACCCGTCCGGCCTACCGCGGCCGCGGCATCGCCGGCGCGGTGACCGCCGCGCTGACCGGAGCGATGTTCGTCCAGGGGGCCGCCTCGGTGTGGTTGGAGTACTCCGGCGACGGCTCCCGCCGCGTCTATGAGCGTGTCGGCTACCGGCCGCGGGGCACCCGCCTCTACCTCTCACTGCCCACGGAGCTGCGGCACTGATCGCACAGACCCGCTCGGGGGCGGCGACAGGTCGCCGCCCCCCGAATGGCGCGCCGCCAGCGGTCCAGTAGCTCGGCGATGACGCCGTACGCGGTGCGTTCCGTGTCTGCGTCCGGGCGCCCGGTTCCCGTGACGCCGGTCAACGCTGGTCGCCGCCGGCGTCTGAGGTGGCGCCGACCGTGACGCCTTCCCCAGCGGGGACGCTGCGGCCGCTGTGGAGGACTTCCCGTTGCCATTGCTGTCGCGGCTGGGTGTGCAGCCGCCAGTAGTGTTCGGCGATGTCATCGGGGTCGAAGGCCGTACCCGGAGCGACGGGGCCGTCGACGGTGACGCTGGCCACGTGGACTCCGGAGGGCCCGTATTCCTGGTCGAGCAGGTCCACCAGCGTTCGCACTCCGGCCTTGCCGAGCGAGAGACTGACATATTGCGATTTCGGCTCGGGCATGCCGCCGGTGATGATGAACGAACCACTCCCGCGCCGCGCCATCGCGGGCGCGATGTGGGCGGCGGCGGTGAGCGCGCCGACCACGTTGACCGCCCAGGCGTCCAACTGGGCGCGCGCCGGCAGCTGTCCGGGCGTGTCCGCCTGGATGATCGCCGCGTTGTAGACCACGACGTCGGGGAGGCCGAGCTCATCGGACGCCGCGTCGAGGGCAGCACGCAGCGCCGTCTCATCGGCGCTGTCGGCGGTCAGCGAGACGATGGGCACGCCGGAGGCGGAAACCGCCTCGGCCGCGTCGGCGAGTGTTCCGGCGCTCCGTGCGATCAGGGCGATCGGCAGGCCCTGGCGTGCGAATCGGCGGGCGACCGACCGGCCGATCCCTGGACCGGCTCCGATGACCACTGCTCCCGGCATAACTGACTCCTTCGCTGGGTGATTGCTGATAATCGGGACCGCAGCCGGCGATGCCTGGCCGGCTCCTCCCTCGGACGCTGAGGCGGGTCGGCCAGGCGTCGTGCCTGACATCAGCTGGGGACGGCGACGGGGGCAGGCGCCAGGACCGCCGAGATCTGAGCGGTCAGGTCGGCCGGGGTGAACATGTGGGGGAACAGAACACCGCCGGGGTCCAAGGGCGCCGACTCGGCGAGGGCGCCGATGTGAACAGGGACGAAGCCGGTGGCTCGTACCAGAGCATGAACGATTCCGCTGGCCTCAGGATCGTCGCCGGCGACCGCCATGGCCCAGAAGCCCGGCTGGGCGGATCCCCGGTAGGCGAGGGACTCGTCCATCACGTGGGAGAAGGCCCGGACGATCGTCGACTGCGGCAGGCGCTGGGCGGTGCGGGTTCCCCCGGTCAGGCCCGAGGCGAGTGTCGAGATGATCCGTCCGTCCGCGGAGACTCCCATGGGATTGCTCGCGTCGATGACGATCTTCCCTGCCAGGTGCGCGGCCGTGGCCGCCAGGACCTCGTCGACGGCCTGGTAGTTGAGCGCGTTCAGGACGATGTCGGCGGTGGCCGCGGCCTGCTCCAGCGACGCGGCCTCGGCCCGGGGCCCCAGCTCGCCGGTGAAGGCGAGGAGCTTTTCCGGCGTGCGGACGCCGAACGTCACGTGGTGGCCGGCGTCGATCCAGAAGCGGCCGATCGCCCGGCCGATCGGACCGGCTCCGAGAATCCCCAGCCGCAGTGGAGTGGTTGAGTTCCGCATGAGCAAGACCTTAAAGCTTGAATTATTCAAACTGCAAATGTCCTAGCTTGAGGCAGTTGCTAGGATGGAGGCATGGACAGTGGCGAGGTGCGCGACTTGGCCGCCGAGCGGGAGATCTGCGGACTGGTGGCGGAGCTGGCACGACGCATCGACGACCACGTCCGCCGGCGCGTGGTCGAGCTTGAGCTGACCGGGCCACAAGCGGTCGCGCTACGTGAGCTGACCGGTCCGATGACGATGCGGGAACTCGCGCTGCGGATGGGGTGCGAGCCGTCCAACGTGACCTACATCGCCGACCGTCTGGAGAAGCAGGGCATCATCGAGCGGCAGGCCCATCCCCACGACCGCAGAGCCAAGCGACTCGCCCTGACCGCGCAGGGCGGCGCCCTGCGCGAGCAACTGATCAAAATTCTGTCCCAGGGCTCGCCGCTGGCCGGTTTGTCCTACGAGGAGCAGAAATCCCTTCAGGACCTGCTGCTCAAAGCCGTGCGCTGACCAGTGAGCCGATATCCGTACGAGCCTCCACGTGCTCGCGGTCGTCTCCGGCCAGGTCGCCGGCCTTGCCGTAGAAGATGTCTTTGCTCGCGCTGTTCCAGTTTCTCCGTGGCGCTTTCAGGCCTTCGTTGATCTCGCGGCAGCTCGTCAGCGAGGCAGCCGCAGATGATGATGGTGCGCATCACGCGGCCGAGTTCTTCGATGGCCTGGTAGGTGGGGGTGCTCGGGCCCGCCGCGGGCGAACCGGTGCAGCATCTGGTGAGACTCGGCGGTGCGCGGTCGCAGCGCGGTGGTGGGTGATCAGGTCCCGGTCGATGGTCGTGAGGGACTGCGCGGGTGCGATGGGAGCGCCAGCCGTGGTGTCGCTATTGCAAGGACAATATGGTGTTCATGCTGGAATGTGCGAAGGTATGGTGATTGTTCGTGACGACGTTCCGGATCAGTGAGGCCGCCGTTCTGCTCGGTGTCAGCGCGGACACCGTGCGCCGCTGGGTGGACTCCGGCCGGCTCGCCGCCCAGCGGGACGAGCACGGCCACCGCCAGGTGGACGGCCGGGATCTGGCCGCCTTCGCGCGCGGCCAGATCGAGGACGAGAACAGCTCGGGTCACTCCTCGGCCCGCAACCGCTTCCGCGGGATCGTGACCGAGGTGATCAAGGACGCGGTGATGGCCCAGGTGGAGATCGCGGCTGGGCCGTACCGGGTGGTGTCGCTGATGAGCCGCCAGGCCGCCGACGAACTCGGCCTCGAACCGGGCGTGGTCGCGGTCGCCGTGATCAAGTCCACCAACGTCGTCGTGGAGATCCCGGACAGCACACGCGTTGTGAGCCAGTAAGGAGCCCCCCTTGTCAAGGCGTCTCTTCCGATGGGCCGTCGCGGCCCCCCTCGCCCTCGTCCTCGCCGCCGGCCTGACCGGCTGCGGCTCCGGCACCGCGGACACCTCCGCGCCCGCCTCCTCCGGAGGCGCGGCCAAGACGCTGACCGTGTTCGCCGCCGCCTCGCTCACCGGCACGTTCACCGAGCTGGGCACGGCCTTCGAGGCGGCCCACCCCGGCACGACGGTGAAGTTCAACTTCGGCTCCAGCGCCACGCTGGCCCAGCAGATCACCCAGGACGCCCCCGCCGACGTGTTCGCCGCCGCCAGCCCGGCGACGATGAAGACCGTCACCGACGCCTCCCTGGCCGGCCAACCGACCACGTTCGTCCGCAACAGGCTGGAGATCGCCGTACCGGCCGGCAACCCGGCCAAGGTGAACGGACTGAAGGACCTGGCCGACCCGAAGACCAAGGTCGCGCTCTGCGCGGAGCAGGTCCCGTGCGGAGCGGCCGCCGTCAAGGCGCTGGACGCGGCCGGGCTCACGGTCACCCCCGTCACGCTGGAGCAGGACGTCAAGGCCACGCTGACCAAGGTCGAGCTGGGCGAGGTCGACGCCGCCCTCGTCTACAAGACCGACGTGATCGCGGCCGGGGACAAGGTCCAGGGCATCTCCTTCCCCGAGGCCGAGAAGGCGATCAACGACTACCCGATCGCGGCGCTGACCAAGGCGCCCGCCGGTGACCTGGCCAAGGAGTTCGTCGACCTGGTGCTGTCGCCGCAGGGCAGGGACGTGCTGACCAAGGCCGGGTTCGACGCCCCCTGAGAACGCCGTGACACTGTCCACCCGGTCCACCCCGCCGACCGCTCAGGGCGACACCCGTCGCCGTCCTGAGCGGTCCGGCGTGCCCGGTCGTGTGCCGTGGATGCTGCTGGTTCCCGCCGTCGTCGGCATGGCCTTCCTTGTGCTGCCGCTCGCCGGGCTGCTGGCACGCGCCCCCTGGGCCACGCTGGCCCGGCGGCTGGCCGAGCCGCAGGTGCTCGAAGCCCTGCGGCTGTCGCTGCTCACCGCCACCGCCGCGACGGCCGTGTGCCTGATCCTCGGCGTGCCGCTGGCCTGGCTCCTCGCCCGCGTCGAGTTCCCCGGCCGCCGCCTGGTCCGCGCGCTGGTCACCGTCCCTCTCGTGCTGCCGCCGGTGGTGGGCGGCGTCGCGTTGCTGCTGGTGCTCGGACGGCGCGGCCTGATCGGCCAGTGGCTCGACGACGCCTTCGGCGTCACGCTGCCCTTCACCACCGCGGGGGTCGTCGTCGCCGAGGCGTTCGTCGCGATGCCGTTCCTCGTCATCAGCGTCGAGGGCGCGCTGCGCGCGGCCGACCGGCGGTTCGAGGAGGCGGCCGCCACCCTCGGCGCCTCGCGCTGGACCGCGTTCCGCCGGGTCACCCTGCCCCTCATCGCCCCCGGTGTCGTGGCCGGAGGCGTCCTGTGCTGGGCCCGCGCGCTGGGCGAGTTCGGGGCCACCATCACCTTCGCCGGCAACTTCCCCGGCAGAACCCAGACCATGCCGCTCGCCGTCTATCTCGCCCTGGAGACCGAACCCGAGGCCGCCATCGTCCTCAGCCTCGTACTGCTCGCCGTCTCCGTGATCATCCTGGCCTGCCTGCGCGACAAGTGGGTGAACAGCCCATGACCCGGCCCACCGCACTCGACGCGCGCCTGGTCGTCGCCCGGCCCGGCTTCACCCTCGACCTCGAGCTCCAGGTCGCCGCCGGCGAGGTCGTCGCCCTGCTCGGCCCGAACGGCGCGGGCAAGACCACCGCGCTGCGCGCCCTCGCCGGGCTCACGCCGCTGGCCGAGGGGGGCCGCATCAGCCTCGACGGCCACCCGACGCACACACTTCCGGCCGAGCGACGGCCCGTCGGCATGGTCTTCCAGGACTACCTGCTCTTCCCGCACCTGTCCGCGCTGGACAACGTCGCCTTCGGGCCGCGCTGCCAGGGCGCGGGACGCGCCGAGGCCCGCCGCACCGCCGCCACGTGGCTGGAGCGCGTCGGCCTGGCCGAGCACGCCTCCGCCAAGCCCCGGCACCTTTCCGGCGGCCAGGCCCAGCGGGTCGCCCTGGCCAGGGCACTCGCCGTACGGCCCCGCCTGCTGCTGCTGGACGAGCCGCTGGCCGCGCTGGACGCGCACACGCGGCTGGAGATCCGCTCCCAGCTCCGCCGCCACCTGGCCGACTTCGACGGCGCGACCGTCCTGGTCACCCACGATCCGCTGGACGCCATGGTCCTGGCCGACCGGCTGGTCGTCATCGAGAACGGCTCCGTCGTCCAGCAGGGGGCGCCGGGCGAGGTGGGCCGCCGCCCGCGCACCGACTACGTCGCCCGCCTGGTCGGGCTCAACCTTTACCGAGGCCACGCCGACGGCCCGCGGGTCACGGTCGAGGGCGTCCAGTTCAGCGTCGCCGAACGCCTCGACGGCCCCGCCTTCGTCGCCTTCGCACCCTCCGCCGTCGCGCTCTACCTCTCCAGGCCCGACGGAAGCCCGCGCAACCTCTGGGAGGCCGTGATCGACGGCGTCGAACGCCACGGCGACAACATCCGCATCCACCTCGACGGGCCGATCAGCGCCTTCGCCGACGTCACCCCCGCCGCCGTCGCCGACCTGGATCTGGCCCCCGGCCGGCGTGTCTGGGCCTCCGTCAAGGCTACCGAGACCCACGCCTACCCGGCCTGACCCGGCCCTGATGGCCCAGGTAGCGGCGGGCATGGATGAGGCCGCCGCCCCGCGGAGCACCGCAGGGCGACGGCCCCGGTCTCAGGTTGTGGACCGCGCCCGGTTCGGCGCGTCACGGTCCGCGGTCATGCGCGGCTACCACCGCCAGTGGCGGAAGTGGTGCCGGCCGCCGTCCCAGTGACGGTGCCAGCCCCCGTCCCAGTGACGGTGCCCGCCCCAGTGGCGGTGACGCCAGCCGCCGTCCCAGTGGCGATGCCAGTGCCGGAACCCATGGCACCGGCCGTGCCAGCACGGCCCCCCATTCGTGGCCGACGTCGTGGTCACCGTGGTGGACGCGGGCACCGCGGACGTGGTGGCGACCGTCGCCGCGGGTGCCGCGCTCACCGGTTGCGCGGGCAGTGTCACGGGGACGACGAGAGCGGAAGCCGCCATCGCCCCTGCTGCCAGAGCGTGCCTCATCATGAGCGATCACCCCGTGTCGTGATGGTTTCGGCTGCCAGACCCGGCCTGGCTACGGAGCGTCGATTCGGTCGTACGGAAGCCGTACGGAAGTCACCGAAACGGCGTGCCCATCAATTCCACGCTAGGCACGCCGGACGGCCGGGCGCATCCAAGGGAGGCAAAGCCCCTGTCGAGAGTGGTTGCCCCAAATCCGGAGAACCGTGCTTGGCGCAGGACGCCCTTTCGGCCCGTGCTGCGGAGCGATCAGGCGAGTGTGAGCTGGCGGGCGGGGGAGCGGCGCCGCCGCCAGCGGCGGTCGCCCCGGCCGATGCCGTACGTCTCGGCGAGGCCGCGCACCTGGGCGGCGATCCGCGCCCGATAGCCGGCTTCCGCGGTGGAGCCCCTGCCGTACAGGGCCTGGTAGCGCGGCAGGAGGCCCGGGTGCTCGCGCTCCAGCCAGGACAGGTACCACTCGCGGGTGCCCGAGGACAGCCGCAGCACGATCGGCGTCACGCTCACCGCCCCGGCCTCCGCCGCCCGGCGCACCGTGGAGCGCAGGTGGTCGGGGGAGTCGGTGATCAAGGGGAGGATCGGCGACATCAGCACCCCGCACGGGATGCCCGCCTCGTTGAGCGCGGCGCACACCTCCAGGCGACGCTGCGGCGTCGCGGCGCCCGGCTCGACCGAGCGGCGCACCCGGTCGTCCACGAAACCGACGGGGACAGCCGCGCGCACCGGCGCGACCTTGGCCGCCTCCCGCAGCAGGTCGAGGTCGCGCAGCACGAGCGGGCTCTTGGTCATCACGGTGAACGGGTTCCCCGCGTCGGCGAGCGCGCGCAGGATCGGCGGCATCAGCCGGTAGACCTCCTCCACCGGCTGGTAGCAGTCGCCGGCCGCGCCGAGCACGACGGGCTCGGCCTCCCACCGCGGTGACGCCAGCTCGCGCCGGAGCCGGTCGGCCAGGCCGGTCTTCACCACGATCGTGGAGGCGAACCCGGCGCCCGCGTCCAGGCCGATCCCGCGGTGGTCGCCGCGGGCAGCGCAGTACGCGCACGCGCCCTCGCACCCCCGGTAGGGGCTCACGCTCCACCGGTACGGCAGCTCCGCCGCCTCCGGGACCCGCTCGACGGCCGTCCGCGCCGCCACCTCATGGCAGGTGACGCCGCCGTTGGCCCGGGTGACCGCCTGCCGCTCGGTCCGGGGGCGTTCGACCGGCGGGGACGCGTTCCCGGCGTCGAGGAGCGACTCCTGCACCGCTCGCATGAGGTTCAGTAGAACACGCATTCGACGGCTTTGCCAGGCGAATCGACGGTTCCGGCCCCTACGAGGCCATGGAGATGTTCCAGAGATCGGCGTAGCGGCCACCGCGGCGCAGCAGCCGTGCCGTGCGTCCCATCCCGGAATCGGCATCCCGGTGGCGGATGAGGATCGCCATCTCCGGTCGTCCGCACCGAAGATCACCAGCGGCGGGCTCGCCTGGAGCTCCCACGCCGCCTCGGCGCGAGAGTCAATTCCCGGCGACCTGGTTGGGCCAAATACGCTGCGGACCATGGACTTCCACGTGAGCCTCGCGGGCCGGGGTGACCTCTCCGCCCGGATCTACCGGCAGGTCGTGGACGCCATCCTCGACGGGCGCCTCCGGCCGGGCGAGCGGCTGCCGCCGTCCCGCGAGCTGGCCGGGCGGCTGGAGGTGTCGCGCAACACGGTGGCCCTGGCGTACGAGCGGATGGTCGCCGAGGGCTTCCTCGAAGGCCGGGCCGGGGCGGGGACCTTCGTCACCCAAAAGGCGCTGCCCGGCCGCCCGGCCGCGTACGGCGGGGCGGCACCGCGACGGCGGAAGGCGGGCGCGGTGGCGCCGCGCCGGCTGTGGCAGGAGCTCACGACCCCGGTCGGCGGGGACGGCGGCACCCCGCCCGGCTACGACTTCCGGGTGGGCACGCCCGACCCGCGGCTGTTCCCCCTCGCGACCTGGCGGCGGCTGGTGGCCGGCGAGCTGCGCCCCTCCGTCGTCCACGCCGCCGTCTACGGCGACCCGTCCGGGCACCCGGGACTGCGCGCCGCGATATCCCGCTATATCGGGATATCGCGTTCGGTGCGGGCCGAGCCCGACGACGTGCTGGTCACCCAGGGGGCCCAGCAGGCGCTCGACCTCGTCGGCCGGGTGCTGATCGAGCCGGGGGACCACGTGGCCGTCGAGGAACCCGGCTATCCCCCCGCCCGCCTGCTGTTCCGCTCCCTCGGCGCGCGCGTGACCGGGGTCCCGGTGGACGCGGAGGGCCTGGACGTCGCCGCCATCCCGGCCACCGCGCGCCTCGTCTACGTGACGCCGTCCCACCAGTTCCCGCTGGGCACGCCGATGTCGCCCGAACGCCGGGCCGCCCTGCTCGACTGGGCGGAACGACGCGGCGCCACCGTGATCGAGGACGACTACGACAGCGAGTTCCGGTTCGGGGGACGGCCGCTCGAACCGCTGCACAGCCTTGACCGCGCGGGCCGCGTCGTCTACGTCGGATCGTTCTCCAAGACCCTGCTGCCGACGCTGCGCGCCGGCTTCCTGGTCGCGCCCGCGTCGCTGCTGCCCGCGCTGCGGCGGGCCCGGCAGCTCGCCGACTGGCACGGCGACGTCGTCACCCAGTCGGCGCTGGCCCGGTTCATCGACGAGGGGATGCTCGGCCGGCAGATCCGCAAGGCCACCCGCGAGTACGCCGTCCGCCGCGACCTGATCCTCACGACGCTCCGGCGTGACTTCACCGACCTGCTCCAGGTGATGCCGTCCGCGGCCGGCCTGCACCTGTGCGCCCGGCTCGTCCCGTGCGCCGACGAGGATGTGGACCTCGGCGCGGTGATCGCCCGCGCCCGGGAGGCGGGCGTCGCCGTGGAGAACCTCGCCGCCTACTGCGGGGAGCGTCCGGCGCGCCACGGGCTCGTTCTCGGCTACGGCGGGATCCCGGCTGAGCGCGTCGAGGAGGGCCTGCGCCGGCTCCTGGCCTGCTTCCCACCCCGGCGGACCCGCCCGTAGCCGTCCGCCGGTCGCGACGCGGACATCCGGCCCACCGGAACGGGGTTGCCGTCGTACTCGCCGACACGCCTCAGCCGCGCGGCTGCGTGCCGCCGGCGTGGCCGCCGAAGGAGCGGCGGTAGGCGGCCGGCGTGGCGTGCACCATGGCGTGGAAGCGTCTGCGGAGGTTGGCCGCAGAGGACAGGCCGACCCTGGTGGCGATCGTCTCCACGGGGAGGTCCGTCTCCTCCAGGAGGGCGCGAGCCGCCATCACACGCTGCTGGAGCAACCATCGGCCGGGGCTGGTGCCGAGCTGGTCGGCGAATCTCCGGGCGAGGGTTCGCGGTGAGATGTTGGCCTGTGTGGCGAGGTCGCTGACGGTGAAGGGCTCGTGCAACCGCTCGGTGGCCCAGTCGAGGACGGGGGCCAGCGACTCCGTCGGGCGGTAGGCATGAGGGGGAGCGGCGTACTGCAGCTGTCCGCCCTCGCGATGTGGCGGCATGACCATGTGCCGGGCGATCTGCGCGGCGTAGGCCGCGCCGTGATCGGTTCGGGCCAGGTGCAGGCACAGGTCGATGCCGGCGGCAGTGCCCGCGCTGGTGGCGATGTCGCCCAGGTCGATGTAGAGGGCGTCGGGCTCGACCTGGATGTCGGGGAAGCGGGTGGCGAGTTCGGTGGTCATCCGCCAGTGGGTTGTCGCCCTGCGGTGGTCCAGCAGCCCCGCCTGGGCGAGGAGGAAGGCGCCGGAGCAGATCGCAACGAGGCGGGCGCCGCGCCGGTGGGCCTGCCGTACCGCGTCGATCACGGTGGGCGGGGCGGGTTGTTCGCGATGCTGCCAGCCGGGGATCACCACCGTGTCCGCGACCTCGATGGTCGGCAGTCCGTGGCTCACCGCCATGTCGTAGCCGGCCAGGGTCGGTACGGCGCCCGGGCGCTCCGCGCACACGTCGAACGCGTAGCGGGAGGGGAGACCGGACCGACCCATGCCGAAGACCTCGGCGGCGCACGCCAGCTCGAACGTGGACTGCGGTGGCAGGACCAGGGCGACCACGCGGTGAACACTCATGGCAGAAAAGTATCTGCTGGCGTCATTCCTGACGCTGGTGCGGAGTGAGACCTCCCGTGACGATTGGCTTCATGACGCAAGAGTTCAGTGATGTACTTGCAGAAACGAGCTGATGTTGCCGCAGGTGGGGTCCACCTCCGTCTCATCCGACCTGACACATTTCGGCGAACGCGCCTGTCCGTTCTCATTGCAGGTGGCATCCCGTCGGGACGCTGAAATACGAAGATGCCAACTTCGATGAGACAGGCCGTCGGTGATGTCTCATCGAAGTTGGCCCCACGGGTCAGGTTGGCCTGCCGTGTCTCACTGAATCTGGCCCGTGATCTTCAAATCGCTAGTCCAGCGAATGCGGGAGCATCTCCTCGTCGGGGCTGTCGGTGTAGAAACCCCACGGGGCGTCATCGCGATATTCACGCTGATCGAGAATCCAACCGACCAAAGGATCTCGTGTGCGATGGTAGAGGTCCGCGAACCAGACATGGCTGGGAGCGAGCGTGCGACGGACCTCAGCCAAGAATCTTAAGTTGATCATCGAGCGCGGACCTGTCTTCAGCTCCGCTGAAGACAGGTCCGCATCGTGAGCGTGAGCGGCCGCGGCTGTCATGGCGTGGAGACCATCGCCGTCGCCAACGAACCGCCAAGGCCTACGCCATCGCGCTGCGTGCCCTGCTCGCCGAGTTCGGCGAGCAGGCCCCGCTGGCCGAACTCGAGGGGGAGGCCGGAGCCGACCGGCTCGCGGCCTGGTTCACCAGCCGCTGGGGCGGCGCGGCCGCCGCGACCTTCAACGTCCGCCTGGATGCGCTCGGCTCCGCATGCGCGTGGTGGCGCGACCAGCACTGGCTGGCCGGCGACCCGCTGCGCCGCATCCGCCGCCGCGCCCGCACCCCCGACCGCACCCGTGCCCTATCCCGCGCCGACATCGAGACGCTGCTCACCCTGCCGCGCTTGGCCCTGCGCGAGCGCACCCTGTTCCGGCTGCTGTACGAGAGCGCCGCCCGCGCTCAGGAGGTCCTGGCCCTCGACGTCGACGACCTCGACCTGCGCAACCGCCGCGCCCGGGTCAGGCGCAAAGGCGGCGCCGTCGACGTCATCGTCTGGCGCACCGCCGCCGCCCCCGCCACCGGCCAGGCCCGGCTGTCCTACCGGCGCGCCGCGGCCACCACCGGCCTGCCCGGCGGGCCGTACACGCTGCACCAGCTCCGCCACGGCGCTCTGACCCACGCCGCCGAAGATGGGGCGAACACCTCCACCTTGCTCGCCTTCTCCGGCCACACCTCCGTCGCCTCCCTGGCCCGCTACGCCCGCGTCTCCCCTGAGGCGCTGGCGCGGTGGCAAGAAGGCCGTGACCCGGCGACTCGCCGCCCCTGAGCACAGCTCGCCGAGGCCAAACGGAACACCTGGCCGCGCGGGCGGCCAGGCGCCCCACATACTCAGCCCTTGATGAAGCGGCGCGTCATGTACCGGCGGACCGGCGGCAGGGAGGCCAGGCGCAGCGGGAGCAGGCTCAGCCACAGCACCAGGGGGTTGGCCGGGGCGTAGACGCCTTTGACGCGGCGGCCGAGCTTCTGCTTGCGTTCGGCTTCGGGGCGGATGGCGGCCTCCCATGCGGCCAGGGCGGCGGGGATGTCGCCGGGGTGTGCGGCCAGTTCGGTGCCGAGCCGGTCGGCGCCGCCGACGGCCAGTGAGGAGCCGTATCCGGCGAACAGGGTGACGCACCAGGCGGCGTCGCCGAGCAGCACCACGCGGCCTTTGCTCCAGGTCGGTGCGACGACCTGGCTGATGGTGTCGAAGTAGACCGAGTCGGCTCGTGCCAGTCCGGCGAGGGCTTCGGGGATGACCCAGCCGAGGTCGCCGTAGATGCGCTCCAGTTCGGTGCCCACGTCCTCGCCTGGGCGGGCGTGGTCGGTGCGGTAGCCGAAGAAGGCGACGTTGCGGCCGTCGGGGATGCTGATGATGGCGGCGGTACGGCCGTTGGAGGACAGGGTGCCGGTCGCGCCGGGTGCAATGCTGGCCGGTCGCCGGTCGAGCATGAAGACGGCGACCTTGTGCTCCATGTCGAGTAGGAAGTTCTCCTCCGGGCCGAACAGCAGGGCGCGGGTGGCCGAGTGCAGCCCGTCGGCGCCGACCAGCAGGTCGCCCTCCTCGACGGTGCCGTCGCTCAGGGTGACGCGGACGGCGTGGTCGTCCTGGTCGACATGGGTGAGGGTGGTGCCGAAGCGGAGCTCGGTCTGCTCGTGGACCTTCTCGTACAGGACGGCTTCGAGGTCGCCGCGCAGGATGGTGATCGAGCGCGGGCCTGTGGTGGCGGCGATGGTGGCGCGGTCGAGCGCGAATCGGCGCGATCCGTCGCTCTTGTGGTAGACGAGCTCGGTGGTGTCGAACGCCTTGGCCCGCAGGTCGTCCACGATGCCGAGGCGTTCGGCGGCGTCGTAGCCGATGCCGCCGAAGGTGACGGCGTAGCCGCCGCCGCGCCGCTGCGGGGCGCGTTCGACGATGAGGCTGTCCCAGCCGATCTGGTGCAGGCGCAGGGCGGTGGCCAGGCCGGCGATGCCGGCTCCGATGATGATGGCGCGCATGTCTTCGTCTTTCAGTGGGAGAGCTGGCCGAGCAGCCGCTGTTCGGCGGCGGCGTCCAGCCAGGTGTCGGGGGAAGGCGCGTCCGCGCGGGGTGCCGGGTCGCCTTCGGCTTGCAGCCAGGTCCAGGTGTCGGCGAGGGTCTCGCGCAGCGGGCGCGTGGTGAGGCCTTCGGCCGAGGCGGCGCTGACGTCGGCGTCGTGCATGCCGCTCGGGACGCTGCCGTCCGGTAGGCGCAGGCCGAATTCCATGCCGAGCGGCAGACCGTGGCGGATGAGCAGGTCCGGGTCGGCCCACACGAGCTCGGTGTCGAAGCCGGTGACCTCCAGTGCCGTGGTGAGCAGCTCGCCGAGGGTGATCGCGCCGGGTGGGCCGGTGACGGTGAAGGCGCCGCTGAGGCCGCGTTCGGCGGAGGAGATCATCCAGGCCGCCAGGTCTCGGACGTCGAGGTACTGCAGGGGCGTGTCGGCGGGCGCCGGGGCCAGGACTCGGCCGCCCTTCTCCAGGCGTCGCAGCCAGCACGGGATGCGGCCGACGTCCTCATACGGGCCGAGGATCATCCCGGCCCTGGCCAGCAACGCACGCTCGCCGAAGGATTCGGCGACAGCGAGCTCGCCGCCGCGCTTGGCCGCGGCGTAGTCGGCGTCGTCGGTGCTGGCGGGGTCGCCGTCGACCAGGGGCGCGTGCTCGTCGGCGCCGGGCGGCCAGGGCCAGCGGTGCACGCCGCGGCTGGAGACGTACCCGTAGTGTCCTGCGTGGTCGGCCAGCAGGCGGGCGCTGTCACGCACCACCCGCGGCGCCCAGGCCCAGGTGTCGATGACCGCGTCCCACTCGCCGCCGCCGAGCGTCTGCCGTACGGACTCGGGGTCGGTGCGGTCGGCGATCAGGGCGCGCACGCCGGGCGCGGGAGCGCGGCTGAGCCCGCGGTTAAGGGTGGTCACCTCGTCGCCGCGCTCCAGTGCGGTCTCGACGAGGGCGCGGCCGACGTGGTGGGTGCCGCCGAGTATGAGGAGTTTCACGATGCTCCTGGTGATCTGACCAGCGTTGGGGGTTGTCACATCGCCGACCAGACTTCCCGGCACACCATCGAATCCTCTCCGGGGAGAGGCCGATAGTCGCACTATACTGACATTTCGGAAATTTCTGAAGCTACAGCGCCTTGGATACGCTTGCGTACGTGAACGACAAGTGGAGCGCGGCCGAGCAACTGGCGCTGACCCTGATCGAGGGTGGGTTGCAGCGCATGTCCGCACGCACCCTGACGGTCTTCCTCTTCACCGACCAGGAGAGCGTCACCGCCGGGGAGATCGCCGAACGACTGGACGCCAGCGCGGGCTCTGTCTCCGGTGCGATCAAATCCCTGCTGGCGGTCGGACTGATCGAGCGCCTGCCCGCCCCGGGGAGCCGGCGCGAGCACTACCGGCTGCGCGACGATGCCTGGGCGACCCTGTTCACCGGCCAGAACACCGTGATCGAAGCCATGCTCCAGGCCGCCGCCGCGGGTATCGCGGCCACCGAGAGCGGAGCCCCCGCCCATCGGCGGCTGACCCAGATGCACGCCTTCTACGAGTTCTTGCTCGGCGAGATTCCCGGCCTGCTACACCGCTGGCACCAGCAGGCCGGCTGACTCAGGCCTCGTCAGCCATCTCCGTTTGGGAGTCATGACACGCCTACTGCCTGGCACCCAAACAGACAGCGGCGATGACCACCTCGATCGTCTGTTCTTGCCATCGCAGCAACAACACACGCTGGCAACACGAGAACTTCCGACGATCATCCTGCGGATAATTGAGCTTCTGTTTGGTATAGAAATACCGCTTCTGTCGATCGGCTGCCGGTCGGCAGCCCCGGCGCTGGTTTCCTGAAGCTCGCTGACCTGGTCCGTTGACCGGGTCAGCGGCAGAGACGCGACTACACAGCGCTACTTGGCGGCAGCTTCGGCAGTACAGGGCCTACGCGGAGCGCCCGTTCGGCTCAGGCGCGGGGGCGGGAGCGGAGGTAGCCGGGCAGGTGGCTGTCACAGCAGGCCCACTTGGTGCCGGACTTGTCGGTGACAGCGTACTTGGGCTCGTCGGTGCAGGGGTTCTTCTTGCTGCCTCCCCAGGTGCACCGCCGTCGGCTGTCATCGCCGGGGAAGAGATCGGGATTGTGATCGTCGATCTCGACTGCGGCGGGGCGCCGGCCGGTCAGATTCCCGACGGCGAGGATCTCCTTGGCGCCGAAGGCGCGGCTGACGCCGGAGGGGGTGAGGCCGGCAGCCTGGCCGAGGGTTTCCAATGTGTGCGGGCGCGGGGTGACGTAGACCCGGCCGTAGGCCAGGAGCAGCCGAATCTGCTCATCGGCGGCCTTCTTGATCGCGACGAGGTCCTCAAGAGCGGCGAGGAGCGGATCGTAGTCCGGGCCGTGATCTGCCGCTGCGGCTTCCAGTCTCCGGATGAAGTCCGAGCGGGGCCTCCACGCGTCGTGCACCGCGGCGTCGCGCTCGCGCGGAGGGGTCTGGTCGTCCTCGGGGAAGTACGGCAGCGGCCAGCGGATGGCGAGGATGTTGTCCACCAGTTCCTGTAAACTTATGCATTGAAGAATGCACAAGATTTTGAATGAATACAAGCGATTTGCCAAAGGCGAGTTTCTGACGTGCCGGAGGAAGCGGATTGCCGGGGTTGGACAGGGCCCGCCGAACCGACCTCGGCTATTCAGTCGGCATTTCGCACTGAAGATCAATAATGAAAGAAGGTGCCTCCGGCCTGCGATGATCGGATTGCCTAGATCACGAGATCGCAGAGAACGGACGCACCTTCCGGGTGAACAGTACGGCATGGGACCGCCGCTTGTCCGTACGCGTGGACGGCAAGGGCTTGATAGGGCACGCCGGAGCCGTGCTCTTACGTAAATGCGCTGATCAGACAGGGTTGACCGGGGCACTGGGCGCCGTGTTCGCCCGACTGGGCACCGTGCCGGTATGGGACCGGGGCGTAGTGCTCATCCAACTGGCGGTCGCGATCACGCTCGGGGCCACCAGCATGCGCCAGATCGTGTTGCTGGCCCACCAAGAGGCGCTGTTCGGGGCCCCACCCTCGGACTCCACCGTGCGGCGGAGCCTGGAACCGGTCGGTGAAGGCGAGCGGCTGAGGATCTGGATCGCGCGGGCCAGGGCGCGGGTGCGCCGGCACGTGTGGACGCTGATCGCGCAGCGCGAGGCCGGATTCCCCTGGCTGCAGGTGGCCGGAAAAGTGCTCACCGGGTGGGTCGTCATCGACATCGACGCGACCCTCATCACCGCGCATTCGCCCAAGGAAGGCGCGGCGGCCACGTTCAAGAAGACCTGGGGTTTTCATCCGCTGGGTGCGTGGTGTGCCAACACCCAGGAATCGCTGGCGATGCTGCTGCGCAAAGGGTCGGCGGGCTCGAACACGGTGGCCGATCACCTGGAGGTGCTGGCTGCGGCGATCGAGCAGATCCCCGCCCGGTGGCGGGCCAAGCTGCTGATCCGCATCGACGGTGCGGGCGCCACCCATGACCTGCTGGAACGGCTGGAGAAGCTGAACACCACGCGGCGGACGGTGCGCTTCACCGTCGGATGGACGATCACCGAGGTGGATGAGGCGGCGATCGCCGCCCTGCCCACGATGGCGTGGGAGGCGGCGCTACGCCAGGACGGCACCGTGCATCCTCAGGCCGGCGTCGCCGAACTGACCGGCGTCAACGCCCGCGCCGGGATGTGGAAGGTGCGTCTGCTGGTGCGCCGGGTCAAACCCTCGGGCCGGCATGCGGCGAAGCTCACGGCGTTGGAGAAGCAGACCGGGGGGAAGTACTCGATCATCGCGACCAACATGGGCCCGCGGGGGATGCGGGGCGTGCCCGGTAGCCATCAGGCGCAGTTCATCGACGTGCTGCACCGCTCGCATGCGAGCGTGGAGGACCGGGTGCGGACCAGCAAGGCCATGGGCTTGCGTAATCTGCCGTCCAAGACCTGGAACGTGAATGTCGGGTGGGTGCTGGCGGCCAACATCGCCGCCGATCTGGACGCCTGGACTCGCCTGCTGGGCCTGTACGACGACGCCGAGCTGGCTCGGGCCGAACCGCAGACGATGCGGTACTGCCTGTGGCACCTGCCCGCCCGGCTCGTCTCCCACGCCCGCCGCCGCATCGTGAAGATCAGTGCTACCTGGCCGTGGAGACAGGCGTTCCTGACGTGCTGGGCGCGCCTGTGCGCGCTTCCGGCACCCACATGACCAGCTTGAACGTGTCTCGTCGATCTCAGAAAGGAGCAGTTGCGGTCCTGTCGCGGCCCGTGGAACCGCCGTCCACCCGAGCGTCTCGGGCAGGCCGCCGTACCAGTCGCCCGCAACGAACGTGACGATCAGGCGGAAACCTCCGTCAGCCGAAGCTGATCAGGGAGGATGACCACCCCGTGAGTCATCGAGGCCGATCCGCCCTCCACGCCGTACCAGCGTCAGCCGGCACGGGGGGCTGTCCTGTCTCGTTGGCCTTGAGGCATTGTGGCCCTCCTGACCTGGGTGCCTCATGATCAAAGAGGTAGTCCTTTGAACTGGCCGTCTCGTTGATCACGAGGCATCTCGTTGGATTCGATGGTGTCAGCGGACGGCTCTGGGATGTCGTACTAGCCGAGCTGCTCGGCCAACCCGACGAAGATCCCCTCGGGGCCGCGGACGTAGCAGAGCAAGTAGCTGTCCTCGTACCGGACCACACCACCGACGAGTTCGGCACCGTGAGGGCGCAGGCGGGCAAGGGTGTCCTCGCCTCCTGCACGGCGCGGTTGGCCTCGGCGACAGCAGCGTCGGCCTGCTCGCGTGTCTGCCGGATCTGCTCTACCGCTTCCTCTTGGGCGGCGCTCACCCGCTCGTCGGCGCCGCGTTGCGCGATCGCGGCACCCCCAGAACTGTCGGTGCCGGGTGCTTGGGTGGGGGGCATGCGTTACGGCATCGACGTCGCGCCGCGGCGGCGCAGGCGACCTCGCACATCAGGCTGGGCACGGCGGTGACGGCCGTGGCCCGGCACCGCCCGGAAAGGCTGGCCCAGACGGTGGCGACGCTGGACAGGCTGAGCGGCGGCCGCGCGATCCTAGGCGCCGGGCTGGGCGGCGTGAAGCAGGAGTTCACCGCCTTCGGCTCAACGCGTCCCGGCGGGGTCGGGGGTTGATACTGGTGGGCTCGCGTATTCAACTGTCGTGTATTGGTCCACCGGCAGCCTCGAACAGTGACTTTGGGTGACGGGGCTGGGGAGCGTTGAGTCTGGGCAAGCGGTGATGTGCTGGTGGAACGACGGCAGGCTTCTGCGGCAGGTGCGCAACGGCTCGCTGTGTGGCTGCTCTGTAGGCTGATCGTGCGATTCGATGAGGGGAGTTCGGGGTGGAGCAGGCGTTGAGCATCGCGGCGGCGCAGCCGAGGTGCACGGCTTACGACGTGACGGCCAACGCGGTGGCTCACGCGGAGGCCGTTCGGGCGGCGGACGCGCGGGTGGTGGTCTTCCCCGAGATGTCGCTGACGGGATACGAGCTGGACGCGGTGCCGGTCGTTCCGGACGATGAACGGCTGGCTCCGATCGTCGCCGCCTGTGCCGAGACCGGGACGCTTGCCCTGGTCGGCGCGCCTGTGCCGGGTCCGTGCATCGGCATCCTGGCTGTGGAGGGAGACGGCGCGCGCGTGGCTTATGGGAAGGTGTACCTCCACGGCAGCGAGGCCGCTCACTTTGTGTCTGGGGAGCCCGCCGTGATCGAAGTGGACGGGTGGCGGCTAGGGCTTGCCGTCTGCCGCGACACGGGTATCCCCGAGCATGCCGCGAAGACGGCCGCGCTGGGCATCGACGGGTACGTGGCTGGGGTTGTCCACGCCGATCACGAGGCTAAGGTCCACGGCGAGCGAGCCCGCCGGGTCGCCGCCGACCACGGCGTATGGGTCGCCACGGCGGCCTTCGCAGGTCCGACCGGTGGCGGCTTCGATCGCACGTCCGGCCGTTCGGGCATCTGGTCCGCCGACGGGGAACTGGTCGCGGAGGCGAGCGCCGCCCCCGATGAGATTGCGCGGGCGGTTTTCATCAAGTGAGTCCGAGCCGGAGCGCGGGAGCCGCGACTGACAGGTGACAGAGGGCTCTCGTGCTCAACTGTCGTGTGTTGTCAGTGCTGTTGACGTGGCAGTGACTTTCCGTGCTCTCCGGGGGCGTATCGGCTCCATGCCCCGCCGGTCTCGTTGAGTAGCCGGGTGGTGGTCTTGTCGTGGTAGCCGAGCGCGTCGGCAACGACGGGGGCGGGCACGTCCAGGACTTGCTGGCGGATCGCTGCGGTCCGGGCGGCGGTCGTGGGGATGCCGAGGTCGTTGAGCAGGCCGGAGAGGCTGTTGGGGTTCAGCGGCTGGCTGGCGCGACGGCCGGGAAAGAGCCATCGGGAGTCGCGGTTGGTCGCGGTGTTCATGTTGTCGCGGTTATCGATCCAGCTCAGGAGGAGTTCGACGAACGGCGCGGGCACCGGCGAGGCAGGTTCGCCCAGACGCAGCAGGACCTGGTCGTTGTCATGAAGGACGTCGTCGATGGTCAAGCGGACGACTCGGCTGCAGGGCTGCGCATAGAGCAGGACGATGACCGCGGCGACGCGACTCCGCAGCGGCAGGCTGTCATCGGTGAGGAGTCGGCCAAGGAGGCTCAGGCGCTCGTTCTGGGCGAGCGGGGCTGCCCGCCGGGCCTGCGGGGGTGGCAGCCGGAAGCGTCGGGTGAGTTTGGTGCTCTGGCACCACAGCAGGAAGGGCCGGACGGTGTCCCGGTTGTGCTCGTTGTGCTCGACATGCCAGCGGTCGATGTCGGTCTGGCGGCATGTGGTGAGGGTCAGGTCTTGATCGCTGAGCCAGATCAGGAAGGCCGTCGCGTGCTTGACCTGGCCCGTGGCGTACTTCTGGCTACCGGGTGTGAGGGGTCGGCGGTCGGCGCCGGCCCGGAGTTTCGGCAGGACGCTCCAGGTCGCGAACCGGCGGACGATCTGGGCGTGTTCAGGCTCGGCGATGATGGCAAGGTGACCGACGAGCCAGCTCTCGAAGAGGCAGACCTGCTTGTCGACACAGGTCCTGCACGTTGACGAGGTCGAACCGGTGGAGGTCGTTCCCGGGATCGTTCGGCGGCGCTTGCCGGCCACCGAGTGGGCTCGCGGGTGGATGTACGACTTCGCTCCGGGGACGGAGTGGCCCGAGGTGGATGTCCACGAGGGCGAGGAACGCTATTACGTGGTGTCGGGGGAGTTCATCGACCGAGGGCGGCGCCTCGGGCCGGGCAGTTATGTGGTGTTCGCACCTGGCAGCACGCACCGCCCGCGTACGGAGACCGGCGCCCGCATGATCGGCATCAGCATCCTCACCCGCTAGCACGCCCGCATCCAGCGCTTCGGCGGCTACGCCACCGACGAGGGTGCCCTCGCGCCCGAGCCGTTCGACGCCCGCCACCACTGGCCAGGATCTTCGCGTTCGACCTGGTCCACGAGCTTGTCCGCGCTGGGCGCGCTTGAGGAGGCGGAGCGCAGTCGCCGCGACACTGTCGTGCTGTCGGATCGATAACAACCGGCGTCCCGGAAATTTCTTCAAAGAAGTCCGGGAGGGGGTGTCGGATCGGGGTGGTGGTGTTCGTAGCAGGGGTGAGGCCGCCCACAAGCGGCGGCGCCAAGGCAAAGGAACCGCGATCATGAAGCTGACGACCATGACCCAGGTCACCCTCGATGGAGTGATGCAGGGAAACGGCGCCGCGTCGGATGACCGCAGGAACGGATTCGAGCGCGGCGGATGGGCCCGGGGGGCGGGTGACGACGAGACCAGGACGTTCATCACGCAGACCTACCAGCGCGCAGAGGCGTTCCTGTTCGGCCGGCGCACCTACGAGCTGTTCGCCGGCTCCTGGGGATCAATCGACCAGATGCGCACACATCCCATCGGCGTGGCCTTGAACGAGGCCCCCAAGTACGTTGCCTCGACCACGCTCACCGCGCCGCGTTGGGAGGACACGACCGTTCTCTGCGGTGACCTCGCGGCGGCCATCAGTGAGCTGAAGGCCAAGCCCGGGGGTGAGCTGCAGGTGCACGGCAGTGGCGCCCTGGTCCGGTGGCTGCTGGAGAACGATCTGGTCGACGAGCTGACTCTGATTGTCGTTCCCGTGGTTCTCGGCCAGGGCGCGCGATTGTTCCCGGAGACCGGTCCGGATCTTGCGCTCGACCTGGTCGAGTCGCGGGTCGACTCGAAGGGCGTGACGATCCAGGTCTACCGGCCGGCCGGGCGCCCTCAGTATGCGCCAACGGCTTGAAGTCCTGACCACCGAACCACGCTGTCTTGACACCACAGGAGATGATCTTCAGATGCAGTACCTGGTTTCCGTGATCGATGACAAGAGCAATCCCGGCAGCACGGACAGGCAGCCTGCCATCAGCGCGTTCAACGAACGACTGATCGCCGAGGGCTACTGGGTTTTCGCGGGCGGACTCGCCTCACCCGACACGGCCACCGTCATCGACAACCGGGGCGAGCAGGCGATGTTCAGCGACGGGCCTTTCCTGGAGTCGAAGGAATACCTCGCCGGCGTCTGGGTGTGGGAGGCCCCCGATCTGGATGTGGCGCTCAAGCTCGCCACCGAGGCGTCGAAGGTCTGCGATCGGAAGGTCGAGGTGCGGCCGTTCCAGTGAGCGACGTCGAGGAGGCGGTCACCCGGGCCCACCACGAGGAGTGGGCCCGGGTGGTCGCCGCCCTGACCAGGCGTTTCGGTGACCTCGACATCGCCGAGGAGGCGGCCGCCGAGGCGTTCGCGACCGCCGTGCAGCGGTGGCCGGCCGACGGCGTACCCCCCAACCCCGGCGCCTGGCTGACCACCACCGCCAACCGCAAGGCCATCGACCGGATCCGGCGCGAGAACAAGCGCGACGACAAGCACAAGGAGGCTCAGATGGTGTACGACGACGACCCGCCCGAGCCTCCCGGCGCCATCGACGACGACCGGCTCCGGCTGATCTTCACCTGCTGTCACCCGGCGCTGGCGATGCAGACCCGCGTGGCGCTGACGCTGCGCATGGTCGGCGGTCTGACCGTGCCCGAGATCGCCCGCGCCTTCCTGGCGGCCGAGAGTGCCACGGGGCAGCGGATCACCCGCGCGAAGGCCAAGATCAAGGCGGCTCGCATCCCCTATCGCGTGCCGTCCGCCGAGGATCTCCCGGCACGCGTCACCGGCGTGCTCGCCGTCCTGTACCTCGTCTTCAACGAGGGCTACCTGGCGACCGGCCCCGACACCGATCCCGTACGTCACGACCTGACCGCCGAGGCGATCCGGCTCACCCGCCTGATCCGTGCCCTCATGCCGGACGACGGTGAGGTGGCCGGGCTGCTGGCGCTGATGCTGCTCACCGAGGCCCGCCGCACCGCCCGGATCTCGGCGAACGGCGAACTGGTCGCGCTCAACGAGCAGGACCGTGGGGCCTGGGACGCGGCGCTGATCGCCGAGGGTCACCGGCTGGTGCGCGAGCGCCTCGCCGCTGCCGCCGCCGGGGTGGCTCCGGGCCGCTACCAGATCCTCGCGGCGATCAACGCCGTGCACACCTGCGCCCGCGACGTACGCGACACCGACTGGTCGCAGGTCCTCGCCCTCTACGACCAGCTCGTCCGCCTCGACCCCTCGCCGATCATCGCCCTCAACCGGGCCATCGCCGTGGCCGAGCTCGACGGGCCGGAGGTGGCACTGGCCATCGTTGACCGACTCGCCGAGGCATTGGCCGGCTATCACGCCTACCACGCCACCCGCGCTGACCTGCTGCGCCGGCTGGGCCAAAGCCAGCAGTCACGCGCGGCCTACGACCAGGCCATCGAGCTGGCCGGCAACACCGGCGAGACCGCCTACCTCACCCACCGCCGCGACCAACTGCAGTAGCGCCCGCGCTTGAAGAGCGCGCTTGATACCGTACGCGATCAGTCATCGTCGGCCTCGTTACGGTCGGCGGCGTGCTGCGCCCGGTCGTCGACGCCGACCTGTGCGGTCGCTGAGTCCGGGTCGCGTAGGGCGACCGGCTCCGCTACGGCCTCCTCCTCCGCCTTGCGATGCACCACCCTGGATCACCGCTCCGTCCCGGCAAACCTTGCCGGTCGCGGCACTAGACCCGCCGCATGACGTGCAGCAGGTATTCCTTACGGTTGATCGGATTGAGATCCGACCGCGGTCGGCTCGGAGGCGCGCCACGGACCGGTTCGTAGTGGTCGAAGGCGAACTCCAGCACGCCTTCACCGCGCGTCAGCGCGTGCAGCTGTCGCTGCAGCTCGTGCACCCGAGCCGCCGGGATCTCACCTTCAAGCACGCATGCCGGACCCCGAATTTCCGGAACTCGCGGAACGGCACTCAACCGCGCAAGCACGGGCAGGATCGTTCCGATCGTGTCTGCCGGGACGTCGAGGTGGAAGCGGTGGACCGGCTCGCACACGACGGTTCCGGCCTGCTGCAGCGCGCTCATCAGCACCATCGGCGTCAGGAGGCGGAAGTCCCTCGCGGTGCTCTCCGGGGATGTGTAGCCGGACTGCGTGATGGTGACCGTGCAGTCGGTGACCTGCCATCCCCGGAGGCCTTGGCGCAGGGTTTCCCGCACCGTGTTCTCGATCGCCTTCTGGAATTCCTCGACCGCCTTGTAGATGAAGAGCGGAATCGACCCGACCTTCACTTCCAGTTTGACGCCCACGCCGGAACCCGCGGCGGCCGGTTCGATCCGCAGCCCGACCGTGGCCAGGAACGGGTTGGGCTCCTTGCCGAGTATTTCGACGGCCACGCCGGTGCCGATCGGCCGTTCGAAGCAGATCGTCGTCGTTTCGCGGAAATCGACGTCAATGCCGAAGTCGGTCGCCAGCGTCTCCTGGATGACCTCCTTCTGCACCTCGCCGTAGAGCGAGAGGAACAGCTCCTGCCGGAGGTCGTCCTGCCGCAGGTTGATGAGCGGGTCCTGTTCGGCGAGCTGGGCGAGCGCGACGTGCAACGCCCCCTTCTCCTCGGGGTGTCGGGGAACGACGGCCGTTTCCAGCGTGGGCGGGGCGAAATGGTGATACTCCGCGGCCGTACGCGATGCGCCGATCGCGTCGCCGACCTGGACATCGGCAAGTCCCCAGAGTTTTCCGATCTCTCCCGCGGTGACCGACGCACGCGTGACGGCAGACCCGCGATCGAAGACATGGACCGCGGTGACCTTCCCCTCGTTGTCCCCGCGGAATCGCAGCCGATCTCGCGTTCGGACGGTGCCCGAGAACACGCGGACGTAGGCGATCTTCTCGCCGGCTGGACCCCGCTCGACCTTGAACACGTTGGCGGAAACAGGTCCGTCGACGTCGCCTTCGGCTGCGGGCAGAAGGTCAGTGATACCGGTGATCAGCGCGTCCACGCCCGCACCCGTGATCGCCGAACCGAAGAACACCGGATGCGCCAGGGCCCGCTTGGTCTGTGCCGCGAGCTCGTCCCGGAGCCGGTGGTACGGAACCGCCGTCTCGTCGTTGACGTACGTGGCCAGGAACGCATCGTCGTGGCTGGCCAGTAGATCGGTCAGTGCGGTGGTGAAGGCGTCGTCGGCCGCGCCGTACGTTGTGAAGCCGGCGGCGCGCGCGCCGAGGTCGCGGACCGATCCCATCGGCATGATGGCAGGCGTCAGCTTCTCTGAGATGTCCCGCAGGGTGCGTTCATCTTGGGCGCCGCCGCGGTCGATCTTGTTCACGAAGATGAGGGTGGGGATGCGCAGCCGCCGCAGCGTCCGCATCAACACCCGGGTCTGCGCCTGCACCCCTTCAACGGCGGAGATCACTAGTACGGCGCCGTCGAGCACGCTCAACACCCGCTCCACCTCGGCGATGAAATCCGGGTGGCCGGGCGTGTCGATCAGGTTGACCGTAACGCCATCGATGGCGAAGGACACGACGGCGGACTTGATCGTGATGCCGCGTTGCCGTTCCAGCGCCATGGAGTCGGTCTGGGTGCTGCCGTCATCGACGCTGCCGATCTCGTCGATGGCACCGGCGGCGAAGAGCAGCCGCTCGGTCAGGCTCGTCTTACCGGCGTCTACATGCGCCAAAATCCCCAAGTTCAGCGTTTGCACGAAGCGTCATGCCCTCTGGATCGATGGAAGCTCTCTTCTGGGTGGACATGAACGCTTCGCGCATTTCCGGCTCCTCGCTCGATCGGCTGTTCGTCGGGAGTACAACAGACGGCGCCCCGGGGGACAACCCATTTGTTGGTCTCTCAGCGGCCGCCGTCACGGCCCAGCCAGCCCGCTGACCTGCGCCGTTCTAGGAGACGCGGGTGGAGGCCATGATCCAGTTGGTCTCCCAGGACTGCCCGCCGTCGTAGGAGAACGCCTGCTCCCACTGGCATGAGTCCGGCGTGATCCGGGACCAGGTGAACCGCACGCGGATCGGGCGGCCGTCGTCGGTGTCGTCGGCGTAGAAGGTGCCGACCCCGTCGACGAACCGGCCGACGACCGGAACCGGGTCGAGGCCGCGCGTGCTGTTGATCCAGTGGATGGACCACTCGTCCCGCTCGGCGTCGTACAGGCGGATCGTCGCGCCGTCGAAATCCTTGGTGGGGAAGGTGATCTCGTCGAAGTTGCCCGCGCCGCCGAACACGCTGTGCGCGACAGACCTTCCGGGAAACTCCTCCCACTCGCTGCTGCCGGCGCCTCGCTTCACCAGCCTGCGGTTGGCCACGTTCCAGGTGCCGATGTAGAAGTCGAAGTCGTTCACAGACCCACCGGTCCTTCCGGGCGCGTGTTGGCGAGCAGGCAGGCGCCGGTGTCCGCGCCCTTGTGGAGGACGATCTGGCGCTTGCAGGTGCGGCCGCCGACGACGACGGGGTCGAGCGGCCGCATGGTCTTCTCGATGAATGCCATGAAGCGGACCATATGAGACATCCACTGACACGTATTGTCAGTGGATGCGAGTTTCTCGGCTGCTGTCCATCCTGCTGCTGCTCCAGTCGCGCGGGCGGATGACGGCCCGGCAACTCGCGGACGAACTCGAGGTCGGCGCCCGCACGATCTATCGCGACGTCGAACCACTGCACGCTGCCGGCATCTCCCTGTACGGCGACGCCGGACACCATGGCGGCTACCGGCTTCTCGACGGCTTCAGTGCCCGGGAAAGTGCGTCAGGGAGTTGAGGACCGGTACGAGGTAGTGCTCCTCGCGGTCGAGGTGAGTGATGAGCTCGACCGACAGGCGTTCCAGATCCGTAGGGAAGTCGGGGGCGGAGGGGGTAGCGGCAGCCTTGCGGAGGTCGGCCAGGAGGGACGCCATGATGCGGTGATCGGAGGTCAGGCGATCCAGCACCTCGGACAGTTCGGGATGCTCCTGGGCCAGGAAGGGGAAGACCGACCGGTCCTCGGTGGTGTGGTGAGCGTCCAGGGCCTCGCAGAAGGAGAGGCAGTGGCTGTGAAGCCGTTCGGGCAGGAGAAGCGGGTCGGGGATGTCACCGTCGGCAGAGAGTCGTGATGCCTCCTCTCGCAGGGCGGCGATGTCGCGGCGGAGTTCGTCGTGAAGAGTGATCAGATGGTCGCCGAAGGCGGTCAGTCTGGAGCGCTCGGAGGCGGTGGCGGTGTGTGGCTGGTCAGGCATCGGAGAGTTTCTTCCGTTGTAAGTGAGTTGGGTTCGATCGCTCACAGGGCCGGGGATGCCGGGTGTGGCTGTGGGGTTGCAGCCCTGTGCCGGCTTGATGGGATTGGCCATCCGGCGTGCCGCGACGACTCTGCCTCGCCCGCACGGCCGGGCCTTGGGATGACCCGGCCGTGGCGACCTCAGGCGGTCAGGGCCCGGCGCAGCGCCGCGGCGAGGTCGGCGATCTGCCGCTGAGACACCTCGGCGGACAGGATCGCCTGTGACCCGTGGAAGGTGCCGGGCCACTGGTGCAGCTCGACCGACACGCCCGCCTGCAGCAGGCGCAGCGCGTAGCCGATGCCTTCGTCGCGGACCGGGTCGAACTCCGCGGTGGCGATGTAAGCGGGCGGCAGGCCGGACAGGTCAGCGGCCCGTGCCGGCGCGGCGTACGGCGTGGCGGGCGCCGAGCCCAGGTAGTGCCGCCACGCTGTGGTGATCTTGTCGCGATCATGCCAGGGCGTATCGGTGAAGTGCAGCTGCGACCACGTCTCCTGCCGGTCGTCGAGCCCGGGCTCGTTGAGCAGTTGGAAGCGAATCGGCGGCCCCTGCTCAGCACGCGCCCGCAACGCCACCGCGGCCGCGAGGCCCGCGCCGGCACTGTGACCTCCGACCGCGATCCGCTCCGGGTCGATACCGAGCTCGGCGGCGTGCTCGGCCGTCCAGCTCAGCACGGCGTAGGCGTCGTCCAGGGCGGCCGGGAACCGGTGCTCGGGGGCCCGACGATAATCCACCGAGATCACCACCGCGCCGGAGCCGTCGGCGATCCGGGCGGCCCACGGGTGCTCGGTGTCCAGGTCGCCGAAGACCATTCCGCCGCCGTGCAGCCAGACGATGGCGCCCTGGGCCTGGCGCGGGCGATAGATGCGCACCGCCACGTCCGGATCGGCGGGCACCGTACGGTCCTCGATCTCCATGTCCGCGGTGTCCGGCGCCGGCCTCGCGGCGGCGCGCTCGGCGAAGCTCTTGCGCGCGGTGACCGGGTCGGTCAAGTCGGTTTTCGGGAGAAACGGGATGAATGCTTCCAGTTCGGGATCCATGCCATCCATCCTCATGACCGCCCCCTCCGAGATCATCCGCCATCCGTCGGACATCCCATCCCGATCACGCACCGATCGGCGCTTATCGTCTAGCCGAAGAGGCCCTATCCTCCTGCCATGCAGGCCCTGGTCGAACATCTGCCGCACCTGGATTCGCACGTCCAAGGCACGATTCGCGTCGTCGCGTTCTACGACACACTGATGCGCCGACGAGTGGATCTGCCGGCGCTCGCCAGGGCCTCAGCGGGCCTGGCCGAGTGCGTGGCCGGGATTCGGCTCCACGGGACGGGACGGGTGATCCGTATGGCGCCTGATGGCAGACAAGCAACCGCTCCACCGCCACCCCCGTCCACGACGGCGCCGATCACGCTCGATGAGGAGGAGATCGGCACGGTGTGGCTGGAACGCCCCGGCCCGTCGAACCCGCTCGACGAGGTGCTGCTGGACCGGCTCGCCATCGCCGCCGCGGCGGTCGTGGAGAAGTACGGCCCGGCCCGCACCACCATGGCCGACCCCGCCCTGGTCGAACTGGTGATCAGCTCCGAAAGCGACGAGGCGGCCAGAGCTCGGGCACTGCGGCTCCTGGGTTTCGCCGCCGACCTGCCGATCCACGTCGTGGCCGTACGGTCGCAGTTTCCGCTCGATCAGGTCGGCGGCCTGATCTGCCCGGTCCACCTGGTCAAGGCGGCACCACTCGCCGACATGGGCGTCATCCTGGCCACCACCGTGGACCCGGCCCGGTTTCCGGCAGGCGTACGCGCGGGACTCGGCGCCGCCGCGAGCCCCGAGCGATCCTGGCAGCAAGCCCGCACCGCCCTCCGCTTCACCACCCCACGCCAGCCAGTCGTCCACCACGACGGCCTGGGCGCGATAGCGCTCCTGGCCGAGATACCCGCCGACGCCGTGCGAGGCAACGCCGACGTGGCCGCGATCGCCCAGATCGCCGGCAACCCAGAAGATCTGGAGACGCTGGACGCCTACTGCGAGACCGGCTCCCTACGCCGGGCCGCTGACCTGCTCCACCTGCACCACAGCAGCGTCGCCCGCCGACTCGACCAGATCGGAAAGGCCCTGGGCATCGAGCTCACCGAGCCCACCGGACTGACACGGGCCAGGCTCGCCCTCACCGCACGACGACTGCTCAGCGACTGAGGCGGAACGCAGGGCGGCCCACTCGCCCCTGTCCTGGCCTGTGCGAGCCCGTCACGCGCGCACCCTAATTAATCGTGATATTTCCACTAAAGTGGGACGGGCGTACCGTTTTTGTGGAGGTTTCCCCATGGCCTGGCTCCTGCTCGCCGGCGCGATCGCCTCGGAGGTCGTCGCGACCACCGCGCTCAAATTCAGCGACGGGCTGAGCCACAAGGGGTGGAGCGTCGTGATGATGGTGGGCTACATCGCCTCGTTCGTGCTGCTGGCCCGGGCCCTCAAGCTGCAGATGCCGCTCGGTGTGGCGTACGCGGTGTGGTCCGGAGTCGGCACCGCGGTGATCGCCGTGATCGGCATGTTGTTCCTGGGCGAGAACATGAATCTCGCCAAGATCGGAGGAATCCTGCTGATCATCGGCGGCGTCGTGCTGCTGAACCTGGCAGGGGCCCATTGACCGGCCCGGCCCCGAGCGGGGACGGCGGGAAGGCCCGGCGCAAGCCACAGGAGAGGGCGTTGCGCCGCAAGGAGGCACTGGTCGAGGCGGCCGTCACGCTGCTCGGCGAGGGCGGCTTCACCGCGGTGACCCACCGGGCGGTCGCCGAGCGGGCGGGCATCCCGCTCGCGGCGACCAGCTACTACTTCACGTCCCGCGACGAGCTGGTGGCGCGAGCCTTCGCCGTGCTCGTCGAACGCGACCTGCGGCTGATGCGGGCCTCCCTCACCGAGGAGGCGGCCACCGGCTCCCTGGTCGAGCTGGCGCAGGCGCTCCTGCGCGCGTACGCGTCGGACCGGGGCCGCCAGCTCGGGCTCTGGGAGCTGTACCTGCAGGCGGGCCGCGAACCCGCCCTCCAGGACATAGCCCGGAACTGGACGGACGGATGGCACGACATCGTGCGGACGCTGCTGGAGCGGGCCGGGTACCCCTGCGGCGCCTCCGAGGTCCACTTCCTCGCGACGCTGGTGTCCGGACTGTGGCTGGAGCTCCTGGTCGAGGATCGGCCCGGGGCACTGGACCGGGCCGGGGAGATGGTCGCCCGCGGCCTGCGCGCGATCTCCGCCTGACGGGTACCCGCGGGCCGCTCCCGGCTTACCCGAGCAGCGCCCGGCGCGAGCTCCCGCCACGTCTCCGTTGGCGGCGCCGCCGGATCCGCGGACAGCACCCGCCGGCACACATGTCCGGCGCCCGCATCACCGGAGAACCTCTCCGGTTGGCTATGGCGAAGGGGCGACGCTCCACCCGAGATGACCGAGAATGGGACGATGACAGCGGACGGCCTGATCAGCGCGCGGCGGCGCTCGGACGCGCGGAGAAACCACGACCTCATCATCACCGCGGCGCGGGAGACGTTCGCCGAGTCGGGGCCCGACGCCTCGCTCAACGAGATCGCCCGCCGGGCCGGCGTGGGGCCGGGCACCCTCTACCGTCACTTCCCCAACCGCTCCGCCCTGCTGACGGCGGTGCTCCAGGACCGGATCGACACCCTGCGCGAACACGCGCGACGGCTGCTGCCCGCGGAATCCGCCGACGAGGCGCTGGCCGAATGGCTCCGCGCGTTCCTGGACCACGCCCGGGTCAACCAGGGCCTCGCCTGCACCCTCATGCTCGAGGAGCGGGACGCGCCGGGCCTGGACTGCCAGCGCGTGATCGAGGAGGCCGTGGCGGCCCTACTCTCCCGCGCCCAGCGGGACGGCGCCGCCCGCCCCGACCTGACGCCCGGCGACCTCATCCAGCTCGTCGTCGGCATCGCCCTGTCCACCGCCAGGAACGACGACGACCCCGGCCGGGCCGACCGCCTCCTCGCGCTCGTCCTCGACGCCGTACACGCGCGCCCGCAGCGCGAGGCCGGCGCGTAAACCGGGGGTCAGCGCCCCAGCTCGGCGATCAGCTTCTGATACACGGCGAAGGCCGGCTTGGGCGTGTAGTCGTCGGACATGAGGCCGAACCGGTGAAACAGGCCCGGCTGGGAGCTGTCGGCGTCGCGCAACGCGAAGTGGGTGTAGCCGACGATGTTGACCTCGTCTCGGCAGCCGTCGATCGCGCGGACGACGGTCTCCACCACCCGCGCCTGCCGTTCCGGCGTACGCTCCGGGCCGGTGGGCCAGCCGTTCTCGGTGACGTGCAGCGGAACGGCGGGATCGATGCCCGCCGGGGTGAGACGCTCGGCCCGGTGCAGGCGGAGCAGACCGGTGACGGCGTCGTGCAGCCGGTCGGCGGGGACCGGCATGAAGACATCCGGGAAGAAGTCCAGGCCCACATAGTCGAGGGCGTCCAGGAACGGCCGCCCGCCCGCCTCGACGAGCGCGGCGACGAAGCCCTCGCCCGGGCCGAACAGCGGGGTCGTGTTGAACCCGATCTTCAGGTGGCCGAAGCCCTGCCGCCGCGCCTCGTCCTTGGCCGCGATCACGCCCTCGACCACCGCCTGCCGGACGCCCGGGTAGTAGCCGTCCAGCGTCGGGTTGCCGGCGACGTTGGGCTCCTCGGCCACCTGCACGGTCGCGGCGCTGCGCCCGTGGCGGCGCACGAGATCCCGGAGGAAGGCGACATATCCGGCGACGTCGCCGCCCCGCGACTGGTACTGGACGACCAGGTCGAGGGCGCGCCCCTCACCGGCGTACCGCTCAACCCGCTCCGGCGCCTGGACGTGGACGCGGAGGTCATCGGGGTCGGTGAACCCGACGTAGCCACGCACCAGGAAAGGCCGCTCACCGCACTGGAGCGACCGCAGCGCCTCGACGATGCGCTCCGGATCGTCCGGCGGCCCCCCGGCGAGCCCACCCGCGTCGTCGCCGGTGATACCGCCGGGATAGACGCCGAAGAGCAGGCCGTCGGACACGTCACCGGCTGAGGTCATGGTCGGTTCCCTTCGTCTTCTCAGGGGTGGAGGCGGCCGGCTCACCCGGCCAGGCCAGGGTTCCGCCGTCGATCTCCTCGGCGACGGCGGTCACCCAGTCCAGCTCGGCGCGCGCCATGTGCGTGGCGTACTCGGCCTCGATGACGTACAGGCGGGGCACCCCGCCGGACGCCGTCGCCTCCCGCAGCGCCCGCTCGTCGTCGGAGAGGGCGGCGCGGAGCCGGTCGGCCCGCTCCCGCAGCGCCACCGCGGCCCCCGCCGGACCCAGCGCGCCGAGATAGGCGACGGCGGTGAGGAAGAGCGGGAACTCCCGCCGCGGGGTCCGGATCTGCTCCTCAACCCGGGCGGCGAACGCCGCCCGCCCCTCGTCGGTCAGCCCGTACACCGTCCGGGCCGGGCGGTTCCCCTCCCGGACATGTCCGGTCGGCGTGATCCACCCCTGCCCCTCCAGCGCGGCCACCACGTCGTACAGGGAGCCCCGGTTGATCCGGACGCTGGCGTCCTTTCCGCGCTCCCGCAGCACGGCGGCCATCTCGTACGGGTGCATGGGCCGCTCCATGAGCAGGCCCATCAGGGCCAGCGCCAGGGGATTGTCCACACTGCGTGCCATAGTCGCCTCCTGATATCAGGAACCGACTATACACATGCGGCAGGCTCGGCCCGCCCGCCCAGCGACACGGCTCAGCCCGGTCTACGCCTTCGGAGTTGCCGTGGTTCTCGCGAAAATTCGGGCGGATAGTGTGTCACGAACGCGGAGAGGGGCTTGAGATGTGGGAGCAGCCACCTGAAGCGGTGCTGCGTGAGAGATGGAGGATTCTCGGCCCTTCCGGTCGCCCTGCATGGGGGAGGCACTGTTGAAGGAGCTGGACGAGTTCCTGCTGGCGCGGGTCATGGAACACGACCCGCCGCGCCGGCCGTCGAACCGGGAAAGCCGCCAGGAGAACCAGGCCTACCGGGGGTACGGGGGCTGGTCGGTGGCGCAGTAGCGGCACTTCGACGCCGCCACCGGCAAGTCGTCCGACAGGCACGCGGGGCAGGTCTTCGCCGGCTTCGGGTCGCCGAACACCGTGACGCCGCGCCGGGCCTGGACGCGCTTGTAGGGGATGACGATCAGGAAGTAGACGACCGCCATGAAGAGGACGAAGTAGATCATCGCGGAGATGAACGCGCCGATGTTCAGGTAGGTGGCCGGGTTGCCGGACTTGCCCAGCTGCCAGCCCAGCGCCGGCGCGTTTCCGCCCTGCGCGACCGTGATGATCGGATTGATCACGTTGTCCGTGAACGCCTTGATCAAGGTACTGAACGCCAACGCCGTAATCAGGCCGACCGCGACCACGATCACATCGCCGCGCATCAGGAAATTCTTGAAACCCCGCAACACCGAGCCACCCTCACTCTCGCCGACGATCATCCGGGCGTGCCCAGCCCACGCGGGCACGCCCACCACCAGGACGACCTCAGAACCCCTGGTCCTGGCCGTACCCGCCCTGTCGGCCGCCACTCTGCGTGATGACGCCATCGCACGCCATGCCTATGAGCAGAACGGCGGCGTCGATTCGGCCCGCCCCTCGGGTGCGCTGGCCGACTTCCGCCGCCACCTGAAGCCATACTGGGACGTCCCGACTGCCCGGGAGTTCCTCGAGCACACCGCCTGAGCGCGGCCGGCCCAGGGCTACCGGAGAGCCACCGCAGGAGTCTTCACCGACGGCTTCGGCCCTGACCTGTCCTTCTCGGGGCAGGGGGGCCCGACCGCTCTGGTAGTGTTGCCGTCCCCAGCGACGATCCCCAACGCGAGGAGGTGAGCCCCATTCCGCCGTACCAGGCAGGGTGCTCCCTTCTCACCGCCGTCCGGCTCGTCTGACCGGGCACGCGGGAGCGCCCCTCGGCTTCCGAAAGGCTCCCATGTCGGCTTCGCCGTCGCTTTCCTCCATGTCACACATTGTCACCACCCTCCGCTCCGCGGGATGCGTCTTCGCCGAGGACGAGGCACGGCTCCTCGTCTCGGCGGCACCCACCCCGGCCGATCTCGCCGCCATGGTCGACCGGCGGGTCCGCGGCCTGCCCCTCGAACACGTCCTCGGCTGGGCCGACTTCTGCGGCGTGCGCATCGCGGTGGACCCGGGCGTCTTCGTCCCCCGCCCGCGCACCCAGTTCCTCGTCGGCCAGGCGATCGCCCTCGCCCGGCCGGGCGCGGTCGTCGTCGACCTGTGCTGCGGCACGGGCGCGATGGGCGTCGCCCTGGCCGCCGCCGTGGACGGCGTCGAACTGCACGCCGTCGACATCGACCCCGCCGCCGTGCGCTGCGCCCGGCGCAACCTCGCCGCCGCCGGCGGCCACGTCCACGAAGGCGACCTGTACGCACCGCTGCCCGCCACCCTGCGCGGACGGGTCGACCTCCTGATCGCCAGCGCCCCGTATGTGCCGACCGAGGCGATCGGGCTGTTGCCGCCGGAGGCCCGCGTCCACGAGCCGAGGGTGGCGCTCGACGGTGGTGCGGACGGCCTCGACGTCGTTCGGCGGGTGATCGCCGACGCGTCGCGGTGGCTAGCCCCGGACGGTCACCTCCTGGTCGAGACGAGCGGACGCCAGGCCGCGCCGACCGCGGAGGCCGTGGCCCGCGCCGGGCTGGTCCCACGCGTGGCCGACTGCGAGGAACTGGACGCGACGGCCGTCATCGGCGCCCGCCGCGGGTGAACCTCACCGGCCGAGCGCGGCCCGGCTCGGGGCGCCGACACGGGAGCCGCCCAGATCGGCGCGATCCCCGGCAGCCCGGCCCCCGGCCCAGCCCGACCAGTCGCTCATCGTGCGCCGCCCGGCGCGGCGCACATGGGGGAACATTCGCTCGTACTCCCGACGCACCTCGGCGACCCGGTCACGCAGCACCAGCTCGGTCGAGCGCCCGCCGCCCGGCGCCCCCGCCCGGTCGGCGTCCATAGCGGCCGCCCTCTCGGCCGCGCGCAGCCGCTCACAGACCCGGTTGGCGTATCCGGCCATCCAGCTCTTCCGGAAGCTGATCGTGGTGTGCCCGGATGGCACCGGCTCACGCACGACGGCGGAGGCCATCTGCAGGCAGAGGGAGGTGAAGAGCATCTCCACCAGGTCGAGATCGGACCGGAAGCCGATGACCTGAACTCGCGACACCGCCCCGACCTTGCAGTAGATCGTGCGGCAGCGCAGCGCGGAGGCCACGCCCGCGAGCAGGGAGCGCCGATCCGGCTGGTACGGATTGCCGATCTCGATGGTCAACTGATCGACCTCGTCGCGCACCTGCCCGGCGTCGGCCAGCACGGCCTGCTCGACCCCGTACGCCGACATGAGGGCGCACGCCCTCTCCAGGTAGACGGCGGCCTCGGCCGCGCCGGTGTTGGGATGCTCGGCCACCGCCAGGAGCTTTCGGATCAGCTCCAGCTTGCGCTCGGGAATCTCGTTCACGGTGGCCACCCCTCCGATGCCGACGACAACGGGCGCAACGTTACGGGACGCTACCGACAGTTACGGATCCTGTCTGAGGCGTAGGGGTCAGTCGAGCGCCGCGGCAACGACAGCCGCGCGTGCGCCCTTTCGCGGCGGGCCGGCGGCGGGTCCCAGCCGGTCGGCGCCCGATCAGTTGTCGGACTTCGTCCCCCGGCACAATGTGATCGGCACCGCAGCTGAGGGTGCTAGGCTCTCGGACGTTTGGTGTTGGATCGGCATGAGAGGGAGGTGAGGTTTGATGACCGCGGTGAAGACCGCTGCCGTGCGCAGCGCCCGGACCATCCTCACGTCCCGGGTCCCGGTCTGACCTGCTTCTTCCCCCAACCTTGAGCCGCCAGGCTCGCCTATGGGGGTGGCGTCCGCGTCTCGTCGGGGCCCCTTCTCCGCAAGGTGTCTCACGTTGCCACATACCTTCACGAATCCATCCGGCCTGTCCCGGTACGGGTGGACCGACGCACTCGACCAAGCCTTCACCGAACGCTACGAAGCGGGCCTCCTACCGGCCCGGATCTCACGCGTCGATCGCGGACTGTGCTCGGCGATGACCGCGTCTGGCCCGGTGCGGGCCACGTTCGCGGCGCCGCACGGGCCCGGCCCGCTCCTGACCCCCTGCGGTCCAGGCCGCCATCCGGGCGGGCGAGCTGCCCCAGCGCCGGCTGGACAGCTATCGCAAACTGCAACGCGAGAACGCCTGGGCTGCCTCACGCACCGACGCCCGGCTGCGCGACGAGCGCGCCAGGCGGCAGAAGGCCATCACCAGTCATCTGCGCGCGACCTACAAGTTCCGGGATCAGCAGCCATGACCGGCCGCGTCCCGCCGGTCTCCGGGCCCGCTCAACGTCCACCAGGAGCACACACCACCATGCCCGACAGCCTGCCCGGCGTGATCGGCGACCCCGCAGTGGCGGCGTTTTCCCTGCGCCGCGAGCACGTCGCGGGCTATCAGCACACCGACTACGTCCTGCGACTGCGGGAGAACGAGGAAGCGAACCCGACCATGACCACCTCTTGGACCGCCCGCCCCGAGACCGCCGGCGATGTCGCCGCCATCCGCGACATCAACCTCGCCGCCTTCCCCACCCCGCACGAGGCCGACCTCATCGAGGCTCTGCGGGCCGACCCGCAGGCGTGGATGCCCGGCCTGTCCTGGCTGACCGAGTCACTCGGCGGCGACCTGTCCGGATACGCGCTGCTCACACGCTGCCACGTCGGCGACTCCCCGGCGCTCGCGCTGGGCCCGTGCGCCGTCAGGCCCGAGCACCAGCGGTGGGGCGCCGGTTCCGCCGCCATCCACGCCGCCCTGCGCGCCGCCCGCGAGCAGGACGAGAATCTGGTGGTCGTGCTCGGCCACGCCGAGTACTACCCGCGGTTCGGCTTCACTCCGGCCTCCGGGTTCGGCATCCGCCCGCCCTTCGATGTCGAGGACAAGTACATGATGGCGCTCGCCCTCGACCCTGAGCGGCCGGTCCCGAGCGGCGTCATCCGCTACCCGGCGGCGTTCGGCGTCTGATCTCCCGCTCCTTGCACGTGCCGAACGGCCCCCACGCTGCGTGGGGGCCGTTCGGCCGCCGGAAAATCGGGCCGTGATACCGGCATAAAGCGGGCAACCGGTCAGCCCTTCTCCGAGCGGCGGCCTATCCCGTCGAGCATGAGGGGCAGGAAGCGCTCCGGAATGACGCCCGGGTGGCAGGCGAACACGTTCAGCAGATCCATGAGGTCGCCGGTGCCGACATCTGAACGCATCGCACCGTCCACCTGCGCCTGCCGTACCAACTCGTCGAGTCGCCGCGTCAGCGCCTGCCTCGCCTGCGGCGCGGAGGTCCCGGCCAGCGCGGCCGCGATGGCACCGCGACTCTTCTCCACGCTGTGGACGACGAAGGCGCGAATGGCCGCCCACGCGTCAGGCTCGGCCGCCGCGGCGCGGTCGAGGGCGTCCATGAGCTCGTGAACGTACTGCTCCGCCAAGGCGGCGAGCAGCACGCCGCGGTCGGGAAAGCGCCGATAGAGCGTGCCGACCCCGACGCCGGCCCGGCGGGCGATCAGCTCCATCGGCGCGTCCGTGCCGCGCTCGGCCACCGCGTCGCGCGCGGCCTCCAGGATCCTGTCCCGGTTGCGGCGTGCATCGGCGCGCATTGAACTCCCCATAACTGGACGACAAGCTTCCGCTTAGTATAGAAGAGGAAGCCAACATTCCGCTTAGGGGGTTGCGCGATGATTGTGGTGACAGGTGCGACAGGCACGATCGGGCGTGCGCTGATCGAGGAACTCGGCGATGCGGCGCGAGCCGTGGTACGGCGCGCGGAACAGGGCGAAGAACTGGGATGCGACTACGTGGTCGGTGACCTGGAGCGGCCGGAGAGCATCCCGCTCGAGCCCGGTGACAGGCTCTTTCTCAACAGCGGGCTGTGGCCGGGTTTCGTGCGAGCGCACCAGGCGGCCATCGATCATGCGGCGGCCGCGGGAGCGGCGCAGGTGGCGACCGTCTCCGTGCGCGGCGTGACGTCGAGCAGCCTGCTCGGGTTCGGCATGCACGGACAGGTCGACGATCATCTCAAGGCCTCGGGACTGCCGTGGTCGATCCTGGCGCCCGTCGGCTTCATGCAGAATCTCGCAGGCGACGTCGACGAGGAGGGGCGGATCTTCGGCTCGTACGGCAGAGGCAGGGTCGGCTACATCGACGCGCGTGACATCGCGGCGGTCGCGGCCGTGCTGCTCACGCGTCCCGTCGGGGCCGACGCCACCTACGAGCTCACCGGGCCGGTGGCACCTACGCATGACGAGGTCGCCGCCGAGCTCACCCGAACACTCGGCCGGACCGTGCGTTACGTGGACCTGCCGGTCGAGGAAGCCGCCACTCACCTGGAGAAGCGCGGCATGCCCGCCCAAGCGGCCCGTGACCTGGCCCGACTCATGTCGCAGATCGGGGATGGCCGCTGGGCGAGCACGACCACGACCGTGGCCGACATCCTGGGTCGCCAACCGCGTTCGCTGCGGGAGTTCCTCGGGTAGACGTGCGAAGCGGCGGCCGAGAGACGAGGGACAGGACCCGGCCGCCGCTCCTGCTTCGGCGGCCGGGTCCGCTCCCGCGCCGTAGGCGCCCGGCCGGGCAGCCGGTCAGGGGCAGAGCAGGCGCTCCATGCGGCGGGCGGCGAACCACAACCCGGCCGCGAGCATGACCAGGAGGTAGGCGGCGTGCCCCAGCAGGCCGGGGCCGTACAGACCCAGGGACAGCCCGCGCACCAGCTCGACCGCGTGGTAGAGCGGGGTGATCTGGATCAGGACCTCCATCCACGCCGGGTAGTCCTGCACCGGGGAGAACGTCCCGGAGAACAGGAACATCGCGAACTGGCCGGTGGTCAGCAGGTCGAAGTCCTGCCAGCCGCGCATCAGCGTGCTGATCGTCAGGCCGACCGCGCCGAACGCCAGGCTCACCAGGATCGTCGCCGGGAAGGCGGCCAGCGCGCCGCCCACCGGCGCCAGGCCGAGCGCGACCATCACGCCGAGGAAGATCGCGGTGTAGAGGGAGCCCCGGACGGTCGCCCACGTCAGCTCACCGAAGGCGATCTCCACCGGCCGCACCGGCGTGGCGAGCACCGCCTCGTACGTCTTCACGTACTTGAGCTTGAAGAACACGTTGAACGTGGTCTCCGCCAGCGCCCCGGTCATGGCCGACACCGCGAGCATGGCCGGGGCGACGAAGGCGGCGTACGACATGGTGCGGCCGTCGACGGTCAGGTTTCCGACCAGCGCGCCCACGCCGACGCCGATGGATAGCAGGTACAGCAGCGGCTCGAAGAAGCCGGAGACGAGCACGATCCAGTAGGCCGGGCCCGAGCGCAACGCGCCGACGTTGCGGCTGATCACCGCGCCGACCCGTGTGGTGGAGAGCCCCGGACGGGAGGCGCGCATCGACCTCGCGGCCGCCAGAGTGGTCAACATCAGTCCTCCAGCCTCCGGCGGAACCGGCGTGCGGCGAGCAGCGTGCCCGCGACGGCCCACACCAGCAGGCAGCCGACGTGCGCGGCGACCGGCCACGGCGGCGCGGTGCCGAGCGTGGCCGAGCGGCACAGCTCCACGGCGTGCCACAGCGGCGAGACGTACGCCACCGGCCGGATCAGGCCGGGGAGCTGCTCGATGGGGAAGAAGACGCCCGAGAACAGCGACGCGGGGATCATCACGAAGCGGAACAGCAGCGTGAAGTGGCTGTCGCTGTCGATGCTGGCCGCGAACGCGCTGACCGGCGCGGCGGTGGCCACCGTCAGCAGCGCGCAGACGAGCGGGACCGTCACCGCCCACGGCGAGCGCAGCGCGCCGAAGAACAGCACCACGAGCAGGAACGCCAGGACGGCGGTCGTCACCCGGAACAGCAGGTAGAGCAGGTGGCCGGTCAGGATGTGGTTCGGCTGGACCGGGGTGGCCCGCATCGCGTGGAACGCGCGCGACCACTTGAAGTCACCGAGCAGGGGGTAGGTCGACTCGCCGAGCGCCATCTGGAACGCGGTCGAGGCGACCACGCCGGGGACGATCCACGACAGGTAGTCGACGCCCTTGACGGAGCCGACGTATCCGCCGACCCCGATGCCGATGCTGATCACGAAGAGCACCGGAAGGACGAACGAGGAGAACACCGACGCCCGCCACAGCCTGCGGTAGAGCGTCAGCTGCCGTTCCAGGACGGCGATGCTGGGACGGACGGTGCCGGCGGTCATGTCAGTCCACCAACGTCCGGCCGGTGAGGTGGAGGAACACGTCCTCCAGGGTGGAGCGGCGGATCAGTACGCTGGAGGGCGTCAGACCGCGCCGGTGCACCTCGGTCAGCGCCGCGTCGCCGTCGTCGGCGTACAGCAGCACCCGGTCGGGCAGCGGGTCCACCCGCTCGCCGATCCCGTTCATCTTCGCCGCGTAGTCGGCGTTCAGGTCGAGGCCGTCGGGGAAGCGCAGCTCGACCACCTCGGCCGTGGAGTACGTCTCGATCAGCGAGCGCGGCGACCCCTCGGCGACGATCTTTCCGCCGTCCATGACCACGAGCCGGTCGCACAGCTGCTCGGCCTCGTCCATGTAGTGCGTGGTGAGCACGAGCGTGGTGCCGCGCTGCTTGAGCCGGAACAGCCGCTCCCACAGCAGGTGTCTGGCCTGCGGGTCGAGGCCGGTGGTCGGCTCGTCGAGCAGCACGATGTCCGGCTCGTTGATCATGGCTCGGGCGATCGTCAGGCGGCGTTTCATGCCGCCCGACAGCGGCTCGACCATGCTGCCCGCCCGGTCGCTGAGCTGGACGAAGTCCAGCAGCTCGTCGGCCCGCCGCCGCCCCTCGACGCGGGACAGCCCGAAGTATCGGGCGTAGGTGGTGAGGTTCTCCCGCACTGTCAGGTCGGGGTCGAGGTTGTCCAGCTGCGGGCAGACGCCCAGCCGGGCGCGGATCCTGGTGCCGTCGCGCACCGGGTCCATCCCCAGGATGCGCAGCTCGCCTGAGGTTGGCGCGGACACGCAACTGATCATCCGCATCGTCGAGGACTTGCCCGCCCCGTTGGGCCCCAGGAAGCCGAACGCCTCGCCCGGCGCGACCTCGACGTCGATGCCGTTGACCGCGGTGAAGTCGCCGAAACGTTTGACCAGACCACGAGCCAAGATCATTGGTTGCTCTGCCACGTGGCAAGACCCTAGTGAAGCGCACCGACATTTTCGCAACAGGTTTTCCCGCGCCGCGCGCGGCCGTCGGCGCCACCGCCGTCGGCGGGCACGGCCACCGGCCGGGGCCACCGGATCGCCGGGGCGTACATCAGCGACAGGCGTAGGTCGGGCTGGTGTCCTTCACCTTGCCATCGGTGCCGATGAGCTGCCAGGAGAAGGTGCTGTCGGTGAACGTCAGCTTCACCACGCCGCTCGTGCCGCTGAGCCGGAACCGGCTGTTGGGCCGGACGTTCTTGATCTTGTACGATTCGGCGCCGCCCATGCCGCCGAGCAGCTCGACCGGGCCGTTCGGGTCGGCCTTGCCTGAGGGGTTCTGCGGACCGAACCGCTCGTAGTGGTGGTCGTGCCCGTTGAGCACCAGGTCGGCTCCGGCGTCGTAGAGGATCTGCCAGACGGGCCGGCTGACGGGGTCGTCGCCGTGCTCGCCGGAGCTGAACAGCGGGTGGTGCCAGTACGCGGCGACGCAGCCCCTGGTGGTGGCGGCGAGGTCGGCCCTGAGCCAGTCGATCTGCGCGGTCTGGTCGAAGAGGTTGGAGTCGAGGGCGATGAAGTGCCAGTTGCCCCGGTCGAAGCTGTACCAGCTCTTGCCGTTCGGGAACGCGATCGCCCCGAAGTAGGACTTGTAGCCGGCCTCGAACCCGGCCGGGTCGTAGCTCTCGTGGTTGCCCGCCGTGGGACGGGTCTTGTTCTTGAACTTGCCCCAGGTCGTGTCGTAGTACTTCCGGTAGTCGTTGATCGTGCCGCGGTCGTACTGGTTGTCACCCATCGTGAGGACGAACTCCGGGTTGATCGCCTGGACCTGCGCGGCCGTTTTGGCATGGGCGCAGGAGCTGGAGCTCGCCGTGCACTGCGCGGCGATGTCGCCCGCCGCCACGACGGTGAACGTCCCTCCGCGGGGGGACGGCGACGCCGACGGCGAGGGGGAGAGGGAGGGCAAGGCGGTCGGGGTCACGCTCGGCGACGGGCTCGGCGAGAACCCGGCGTCGGCGCGATCGGCGGCCGTGAGCAGTCCCGCGAGCAGGGCCACGACGGTGGGAACCACGCCAAGGCGGGCAGGCCGTCCGGCCCGGGAGCGCGGCGGGGGGAAGGGGTCGGGCAGAGGCAGGGACACGGCTGTCTCCCGGGGATGAGCGACCATGACGGACCACGTGGACGGACCATAAGACGGGTTCGTGAGCCCGGCGACGCCGTGGCGGGACCGTCCCGGAACGGCCGGCCCGCCGTCCACTGTGAGTCACCTCGACGTCGGCAGCCTCACAGTAGTGGCGCACGCGCTATCCGCCCACCTCGGCGGCGTCCGCGTTGAGGACCGGCGCGACACGTGTCCCTCATGAGCAAGCGACGTGGCCGGAGGCGGCACGACTCGCCTGGCCGATGCGGCCCCCCGCCCGTGCTCACCCACTTCGGGATGCCGGCGGACGCCGACCTCGCCCAGCGGACGCCGCCGCTGACCGGACCGACGGCCGTACCCGGGACAGGCCCACCACACGGGCCTGTCCCGGGAACGCGCCGAGGCGGCGCTGACCCTGCTGGATCCCTGGCGCGTGACGCCGCGTCCCGGCGGCCGGCTCGCCCACCTAATCCTCGATCGCGTCCAGCCTCCGCCGGAGGTGCGCGCGCTCGGGCTCGGTGCCCGCCAGTTCGAGGGCCTGGCGATAGGCCGCGGCGGCCTCGGAGAATCGGCCGACCCGGCCCAGCAGATCCGCCCGCGCCGCGGGGTAGGGGTGGTAGCCGCGCAGCCGCGGCTCGCCGGCCAACTCGTCCAGCAGCGCCAGGCCGGCTTCCGGGCCGTCACGCATCGCCACCGCCACGGCCCGGTTCAGCGCGACGATCGGAGACGGGACGAGTGCGAGCAACACGTCGTACAGCGCCACGATCTGCGGCCAGTCGGTGGTGTCGAGGCTGACGGACTCGTCGTGCAGGGCGGCGATCGCAGCCTCAACCCCGTACGGGCCCGGCGGCCCGCCGGTCAACGCGACGGCCACCAGGTCACGGCCTTCCGCGATCATGCCGCGGTCCCACCGGGCACGGTCCTGCTCCTCCAGCAGCACCACCTCGCCGTCCGGGCCGCTGCGCGCGTCCCGCCGGGCGTGGACCAGCAACATCAGCCCGAGCAGCCCGGCGACCTCCCGCTCGGCGGGCAGCAGACGGCGCAGGATGCGCCCGAGGCGGATCGCTTCCTCGGCGAGGTCGAGCCGCTGCAGACGTGGGCCCGAGCTGGCCACGTACCCCTCGGTGAAGATCGAATACACCACTTGAAGCACGCCCGGCAGCCGCCCCGGCAACTCGTCCGCACCGGGCACCCGGAACGGGATCCGGGCGGCGCGGATCTTCTTCTTCGCCCGGGTGATCCGCTTGGCCATCGTCTCCGCGGGCACCAGGAAGGCCCGCGCCACCTCCGGCGTGGACAGCCCGGCCAGGCAGCGCAGCATCAGCGCCCCCCGGTCCTCGGCTGCGAGCGCGGGGTGGGCGCAGGTGAAGAACAACTGCAGCCGCTCGTCCGGCAGGCCGCCGTCCGCGTCCGGGGCCGGCGCGGGCTCCGCCCGCTCCGCCTCCACCCGCAGCACCGCCAGCCGTGCGGCGAAAGCCTGGTCGCGCCGCAGCCGGTCGACCGCCCTGCGCCGGGCCGTGGTCATCAACCAGGCTCCGGGCTTCGGCGGGACGCCGTCCACCGGCCAGCGCGCCAACGCCGCCTCGATCGCCTCAGACGCGACCTCTTCGGCCAGGTCCAGATCACCGAAGCGGCGGACGAGCGCGGCCAGCAGCCGGCCGTGCTCCTCGCGGAACACGGCCTCCACGAACGCCACGCCGTCCGCCCGCTCGTCACGCACAATCAGACCCCGAAGTCGGCGATCGGCCGCACCACCACCGAGCCGCTACCGCGGGCGCCGGGGCAGCGGGCCGCCCAGTCCAGCGCGGCGTCCAGGTCCGGCACGTCGATGACGTAGAACCCGCCGAGCACCTCGCGCGTCTCGGCGAACGGCCCGTCCGTCACGGTCCGCTCGCCGTCCGGGCTGACGCGCACCATCGTGGCGGTGACCAGGTCCGCCAGGGACTCCCCGGAAACGAAGATCCCCGCGTCCTTCACCTCCTTGTCGTAGGCCACCCAGGCCCCGAAATCGCTCTCGGCGGCCTCGCCGTTCTCGGCGACTTCGCCCGCCTGGATCAGCAGCATGTACTTCATGACCGGCTCCCTCAGTGTTCCGTTGTCTCGTCTCATCGCGCGGCGGGATCGCCGCATGCCATAACTACGAACGGGGCACCGCCAGATGGACATCCTCCGGAAATTATCGCGCGACCGGCTTCGGCGGCCTCGACCCGGGCAGCGGCCGCACGGCGCTCCGGCTCTCCCCGGTGACCGGCGCGGGCCGGAGTCCAGGGCGCGCCGCACCGCCGGGGTTCGCGGTTGGGCCGTACCTCGTGCCACCAGTAGCCGACGAGGTTCGCTACCGTTGCCGACGGTCTGTCGCGGCGGCATGCGGGTCCGGCCGGTTCGCGTACGGTGACGGGACAAGGGGTGAGCCGATTGGGCAAGGCGACGACCGCCGCCGCGGCCCCGGACGAGCTGCGGCGCCGGCTCGGGCCCTTCGACGCCGTGGTGATCGGCCTCGGGTCCATGATCGGCGCGGGGATCTTCGCCGCCCTCTCCCCGGCGGCGCGGGCGGCCGGATCCGCGCTGCTGCTCGGACTGGCCCTGGCCGCGGCGGTCGCCTACTGCAACGCCACCTCCTCGGCCCGGCTCGCGGCCCGCTACCCGGCCTCCGGCGGCACCTACGTCTACGGCCGCGAACGCCTGGGGGAGTTCTGGGGATACCTGGCCGGCTGGGGGTTCGTCGTCGGCAAGACCGCCTCGTGCGCGGCGATGGCCCTGACCGTCGGCTACTACGTCTGGCCTGAGCAGGCGCACGCGGTGGCCGTGGCCGCCGTGGTCGCGTTGACCGCCGTGAACTACGTCGGGGTGCACAGGTCCGCCTGGCTCACCCGCGTCATCGTCGCCGTCGTCCTCGCGGTGCTGACCACCGTGGTGATCGCCGCCCTCACCTCCGGCGCGCCGGACGCGTCCCGGCTCGGCCTCGGCTCGGACGCCTCACCCGGCGGGGTGCTGCAGGCGGCGGGCCTGCTGTTCTTCGCGTTCGCCGGGTACGCGCGCATCGCCACGCTCGGGGAGGAGGTCCGCGACCCCGCGCGCACGATCCCCCGCGCCATCCCGCTGGCGCTGGGCATCACCCTGGTGGTCTACGCGGCGGTCGCGGTCGCGGCGCTGAGCGTGCTGGGCGCCGCAGGAGTCGGCGGGGCGGCCGCCCCGCTGGCCGAGGTCGCCCGCGCCGCCGGGCTGCCCGGCCTGGTGCCGCTGGTACGCGTCGGCGCGGCGGTCGCCGCGACCGGCTCGCTGCTCGCGCTGATCCTGGGGGTCTCCCGTACGACGCTGGCCATGGCCCGCGACCGGCACCTGCCCGGCGCCCTCGCCGCCGTCCACCCGCGGTTCGGCGTACCCCACCACGCCGAGCTGGCGGTGGGGGCGGTCGTGGCCGTGGTGGCGGGCATGGCTGACCTGCGCGGCGCCATCGGGTTCTCCTCCTTCGGCGTGCTCGTCTACTACGCCATCGCCAACGCCAGCGCGGTGACGCTCATCCCGGCCGGAGCCCCGCACCGGCGGGCCGTGCCCGTACTCGGCCTGGCCGGCTGCCTGATCCTGGCCTTCGCCCTGCCGCTCTCGTCGGTGGTCGCCGGAGCGGTCGTCCTGGCCGTCGGGGCCGCCGCCTACGGCCTGCGCCGTCGCCGCCGGTCACCGATGTCCTAAATGTCCTAGGTCAAGAGTCCTCGCCCGCCAGGCGGGCCGCCCTGCCGTGCAGATACCGCTGCCGGGGGAAGCTCGTGGTCCGCCGCGCCGCCTCCAGATAGGCCGCGCGCGCCGCCGCCTCCTCACCCGCGCTCTCCAGCAGGTGGCCCCGCACCGCGTACAGCCGGTGGTCCCCGGCGATCCGCTCGTCCGCCGCCAGCGCGTCGAGCAGGTCGAGCCCCGCCCGCGCGCCGCGCGCCATCGCCACCGCGACCGCGTGGTTCAGCGCCACCACCGGGTTGTCGGAGATCCGCAGCAACACCTCGTACAGCGCCGTGATCTGCGGCCAGTCGGTCTCCTCCGCGCTCGGCGCCTCGTCGTGCAGCGCGGCGATCGCCGCCTGCAGCTGGTACGGCCCGGCGTCCCCGCGCGGCAGCGCCTCGCTGATGAGCGCCACGCCCTCGGCGACGCAGCCGGCGTCCCACCGGCGGCGGTCCTGCTCCGCCATCGGGATCAGGGCGCCGTCCGGGCCGGTACGTGCCGCCCGCCGGGCGTGGGTGAGCAGCATGAGCGCGAGCAGCCCCGTCACCTCGCCGTCCTCCGGCAGCAGCCGGTGGACCATGCGGGCCAGCCGGATCGCCTCGTCGGCCAGCTCGATCCGCTGCAGGCTCGGCCCCGACGTGGCCGCGTACCCCTCGTTGAAGATCAGATACAGCACGTGCAGCACCGCGCCGAGCCGTTCGGCGCGCTCGGGCCCCGAAGGCAGCCGGAAGGGGACGCCGCTCTCCGTGATCTGCCGCTTGGCCCGGCTGATGCGTCGCGTCATGGTCGCCTCCGGCACGAGGAACGCCCGGGCGATCTCCGCGGTGGTCAGGTCGCCGACCGCGCGCAGGGTCAGCGCGATCTGCGACGCCGGCGACAGCGAGGGGTGGCAGCACATGAACAGCACGATCAGCGAGTCGTCGGAGTCCGCGGCCGGCCGATCGGCGGCGTCCGCCGGCCACCGCTCCGTCAGCGCCCACGCCGCGACCGTGTCCTCGCGGCGTCGCCGGGCCTGCTCGGTGCGCAGCAGATCGGTCAGGCGGCGCGCGCCCACCGCGACCAGCCAGCCGAGCGGACGGTCCGGGACGCCGTCCTCCGGCCAGCGCAGCGCGGCGGCGAGCAGCGCCTCCTGCGCCGCGTCCTCGGCCGTGTCGAAATGCCCGTAACGCCGCACCAGCGCGCCGAGGACCCGCGGCGCCAGCGCGCGCAGCAGATCCTCGACGTCGCCGCCCCGCGGGGTGGAGGTCACTCCTGCGGCTCCCCGCGGCCGTCGAGTGGCCGGACGTCCACGTACCACTCATGGTCAGGACCGGCGTTCTCCGGACGCGGCGTCTTCGCCAGGCGGGCGGCGATCTCGGTCGCCCGGTCGAAGCTCTCGCACTCGACGATCGTGTACCCGGCGAGCACCTCCTCGGTCTCGGCGTACGGGCCGTCGGTCACCACGGGCACGCCCGCGCGCAGCCCGACCCGCCTGGTGTGCACGGGCGCGGCCAGGCCCCGGGCGTCCACGAACTCCCCGGAGTCGACCAGTTCGTTGTTCCACGCCTCCATGAACGCGTGCATCGCCGCGACGTCCTCGGCCGGCCAGGCGGGCCGCTCGCCCGGCCTCCCGGCCAGGGCGTCGTAGTCCTGCTGCGAGCCGTACAGCATGATCATGTATTTCACGGTCTCTCCCTCTCGGCCGGCGCCCGCGCGGCGCCTCTCACCCGGAACGTCGAAGCCGGCCGCCCGTTCCGGACATCCTCCCGCCGCAAGCACCCGCATGGCCTCGGGAAGCCGACCAGCATCTGAAGGAAAGACACCCTTGGCGCCGGGACGCAGCGGTCACCCTCCCACCGGGAAGTTGCTGCGGAAGGTGTTGTGCGGGTCCCGGTGGCGTTTGACGGCGCGCAGCCGGCTCAGGGTGGTGGAAGTGAACGCGTCGGCCGCGGTCTCACCGGGATTGAGGAAGCTGAACGGCTTGCCGCCGCTGACGGGAAGCGCGCCGGCGAGAGCGCGCTGCTTGTCCGCGATGGCCCGGGCCGTCGCCGGGTCGGTGGGGACGCCGAACAGGTAGAGCGCGTAGGGCTCGGCCAGCGGGCCGTGCGGGCTGTCGGAAGGGCGGGCGAACGCGCCGCCCAGGTGCCGGATCTGGACGCTCAACAGCGGCGCGATCGGGTCGGCGAGCAGCGTCTTGGCCGCGACGTCGTCCAGGTAGGTGAGCAGTTCGCCGCGCGACAGCCCGGGTCCCGGGTCGGTCGGTTCCGCGGTGATGGTCCCGAGTTCGGAGACCGCCATGACCCGCCTGCCGTCCGACAGCGGCCGGGGCAGGCGGTCCAACGGGGCCAGCAGGTCGCGTGCCTGCTCGGCTTCGCCGAGGTAGGTGGCATCGACGGCGACCATGGGGTCGGAGCCGGGGAAGTGCAGCAGGTCCAGCCACACGGTCAGCTCGTCCGGGGCGGTCGCGGTGATCTGCCGGTAGGCGTTCATCACCTTGGGGGGCGTGCTCGGCCGTCCACACCATGCGGCCGCCGTACAGGCGCGGCGCGTCGTGGAGGGTCAGTTCCAGGCCCGTGACGATCGCGAAGTCGCCGCCCGCGCCGCGCAGGGCCCAGAACAGGTCGGGGTCGATACCGGCGGTGACGTGCCGTTGGTGGCCGTCCGCGTCCACGAGGTCGAACGCGCTGACGCTGTCGGCGACCCACCCGCACGCGCGGCCGAACCAGCTCAGCCCGCCGCCGAGGGCGACGCCGGTCACGCTGACGACCGGGGAGCTGCCGGGCAGGCCGGTCAGTCCGTACGGCGCGGCGGCGGCCTGCACCCGGCCGGAGGACACGCCGGCGCCGATGTGGGCGCGGCGGGCGTCCGGATCGATTCGCAGGCTGTCGAGCCGGGCACGCGTACGACCTCATCAACGATCACGCCGCCGAGTAGCGGAGCGTGACCGTCTGGTCGGCATATTTCCCGGCCTCGACCGTCCTCCGGACATCCCGGCGCGCACCGCGGCGTGCACCGCGGCGCGGCGGCTTCAGCGCAGCAGCACGTCGGGCGTGATCGGCAGATCCCGCACCCATACCCCGGTCGCGTTGTGCACCGCGTTGGCGATCGCCGCCGCGGCGCCCACGATGCCGATCTCGCCGATGCCCCTGGCCCCCAGCGGCCCGGCGTGGACGTCCTCCTCATCCAGCCAGACGGCGTCCACGTCCACCACGTCGGCGTGGGTGGCGATGTGATACTCCGCGAGATCGTGGTTGATCACATGGCCGGTGCGGTGGTCGAGCACGCCCCGCTCGTGCAGCGCCATCGACAGCCCCATCGTCATGCCGCCGATGAACTGCGACCGCGCCGTCCGCGGGTTGACCACCCGGCCCACCGAGAACACCCCCAGCATCCGCGGCACCCGGACCTCACCGGTGTCGGCGTCCACCCGGACCTCCGCGAACTGCGCCCCGAAGGAGTGCATCGCGAACCGCTCGGCGTCCGGATCGTCCGGCATGTCCGCGCCAGCTTCCGCTCCCGCCGGCGGCTGCTCCCCGTACACGTGGCGGAACGCCCGGCACGCCGCGACGACCGCCGACCCCCAGCTCGTCGTCCCCGACGACCCGCCGGCCACGGTCGCCGCCGGAAGATCGCTGTCCCCGATCTCCACCCGCACCGCGCGAAGGCGGCAGCCCAGCGCGTCGGCCGCGATCTGCGTCAGCGCCGTCCAGGCGCCGGTGCCGATGTCGGCCGCGCCGATCCGCACCGTGTAACGCCCGCCGCCTTCGTACTCGACCACCGCCCGCGACCCCGGGAACCGGTAGTACGGGTAGGTCGAGGCGGCCACCCCCAGGCCCACCAGCTCGCGCCCGACCAGGCGGGTGCCGGGCGCCGTGCGCTCGGCCCACCCGAAGCGGGCCGCGCCCTCACGCAGGCACCGCACCAGATGGCGCCCCGACCACGGCCGGCCGGACTCCGGGTCCACCTCCGGATCGTTGCGCGCCCGCAGCTCGATCGGATCCAGCCCGCACGCCTGCGCGAGCTCGTCCATCGCCACCTCCAGGGCGAAGAACCCCGGTGCCTCGCCCGGCGCCCGCATCCACGACGGCACCGGCACGTCCAGCGCGGCCAGCCGGTGCGAGGTCCGCCGGTTCGGCGCCGCGTACATCATCCGCGCCCCGACGGCCGTCTGCTCCGCGAACTCCTTGATCGCGGAGGTGTGCTCCACCACCTCGTGCGCCACCGCCGTCAGCCGCCCGTCCGCACCGGCGCCCAGCCGTACCCGCTGGATCGTCGGCGTGCGATGGCCCGCCAGCGCGAACATCTGCTGCCGGGTCAGGGCCAGCTTGACCGGCCGCCCCGGCACCGCCCACGCCGCCAGCGCCGCGAGCACGTTGTGTGCGTGCGGCATCCCCTTGGACCCGAACCCGCCGCCCACGTACGGGGAGATCACCCGCACCCGCTCCGGCGGCAGGCCGAAGACCTGCGCCAGCGTCGAGCGCACCACATGCGGGCCCTGCGTCGAATCGAACAGCGTCAGCCGCGCGCTCTCGGCGAACCCGCCGCCCGGAGCCCGCTCACCCGGATCCCACACAGCCACGCTGACGTGCGGCTCCATCGGGTTGTTGAACTCCATCGGCGTCGTGTAGACCCGGTCCACGGTCACCGCCGCCGCCTCCAGCGCCGCCTCGGCGTCGCCCTCGTCGGTGTCGCTCACGAACCCCCCGTTGACTTGCTCCGGCGCGTACAGGCCGGACCGGTCGGCCCGCAGCTCGGTGTCGTGCGGCCGCTGCTCGTACTCCACCCGCACCAGACCGGCCGCATGCCGCGCGGCCTGCGGCGTCTCGGCGACCACCACCCCGACGAACTGCCCCCGGAAGCCGACCTCGTCCGACTGCAGGACCGCCAGCTCGGCGTCCCCGGTATCGGCCAGGCGCGCCGCGTCGCGGTGGGTCACCACCGCCAGCACCCCCTCCACCCCGGCCGCCGCCGCGGAGTCGATCGAGGCCACCCGGCCGCGCGCGATCGTCGCCTGCACCGGGAACGCGTACGCGGGATCGGTCACCGGCCGGTCGTAGGTGTAGCCGGCGCGGCCGGTCACCTTGGCCGGCCCCTCCACCCGGGCCGCGGGCGCGCCCACCGCTTCTCGCCAGACCGTCATCGCCCCTCCTCGGCCAGCGCGCGCAGCGTCGCCACGACCGCGTTGCGCGCCATCGCCACCTTGAACGCGTTGCCCGGCAGCGGCCGCGCCGCGGCCAGCTCGGCCTCGGCCGCCCGGCGGAAGGCGTCCTCCGTGGCGGGACCGCCGCGCAGCTCCGCCTCGGCCCGCGTCGCCCGCCACGGCTTGTGCGCCACGCCGCCCAGCGCCAGCCGTACGTCCCGCACCAGGCCGCCGTACAGGTCGAGCGCGGCCGCGACCGACACCAGCGCGAAGCTGAAGGAGGCCCGATCACGTACCTTCCGGTACGCCGAACGCCGCGCGAACGGCAGGTGCGGCAGCTCGACGGCGATGATCAGATCGCCGTGCTCCAGCACCGTGTCCCGCTGCGGCGCGTCCCCGGGCAGCCGGTACAGCTCGGCCAGCGGCAGCGTGCGCGCGCCGCCCGGCCCGAGCACGGCCACGACGGCGTCCAGCGCGACCATCGCCACCGCCATGTCCGACGGGTGCGTCGCCACGCAGTGCTCCGACGCCCCCAAGATCGCGTGGTAGCGGGTGTACCCGCCGGCCGCCGAGCACCCCGACCCCGGCACGCGCTTGTTGCACGGCGTGGTGACGTCCTGGAAGTAGGGGCAGCGGGTGCGCTGCAGCAGGTTGCCCGCCATCGTCGCGACATTGCGCAACTGCCCGGAGGCGCCCGACAGCAGCGCCCGCGCCAGCACCGGGTAGCGCTCGCGGACCAGCGGATGTGCGGCCAGGTCGCTGTTGCGTACGGCGGCGCCGATCCGCAGGCCGCCCGCGGTCTCCTCGACCCGGTCCAGCGGCAGCCGCGACACGTCCACCAGCAGGTCGGGCCCGGCCACGCCCAGCTTCATGTGGTCCACCAGGTTGGTGCCGCCGCCCAGGAAGGCCGCGCCCGGCCGCCCCGCCACGGCGGCCACGGCCTCGGCCGGATCGCCGGCCCGCAGGTACTCGAAGGGGATCACGACTCGGCCTCCTCGCGCAGGGCCGCGACGATGTTGACGTAGGCGCCGCACCGGCACAGGTTGCCGCTCAGCCGCTCCCGGATCTCCTCGTCGTCCAGCGTGACCGGCCCGGTCAGGTCATCGGTGACCTCGCTGGGATGCCCGGCCTTGACCTCCTCCAGCATGCCGACCGCCGAGCAGACCTGCCCGGGGGTGCAGAAGCCGCACTGGAAGGCGTCCTTCTCCAGGAAGGCCCGCTGCACCGGGTGCGGCTCGCCCTCCTGCGCCAGCCCCTGCGCGGTGGTGACCTCGGCGCCGTCGCAGGTCACCGCGAGGATGAGGCAGCTCACCACCCGCCGCCCGTCCAGCAGCACCGTGCACGCGCCGCACTGGCCGTGATCGCACCCCTTCTTGGGCGAGGTGACCGACAGGTGGTCGCGCAGCGCGTCGAGCAACGTGGTGCGGGTGTCGAGCGCGACCGGCCTGACCCGGCCGTCCACCCGCAATGTGATCCGAGCGTCCATGGTCGCCTCCCGGCGGGCCTCACCTCCGCTCCCGGCCGGGGCCCCGGCGGCCCGGCCTCGGAGCGGCTCCCGAAGGCCCACCGTGCCCACCCGGCGCGCGACTAACGCCCGGACCGCTGATCGTGGCCTGACCCTGCACGCCTTTGGCGGCGCCTTGCCTATTCCCGCCTTCCCCGGCTTCCTGGCCTCTCGCCTTCCCTGGCTTCCCGGCCCGGCGCGCCCCTATCAGTCGAGCCGGCGCAGGCCCTCCAGAACGCACCGGAGCGTACGCGCGTCCGGGCCGTCGGCGCGCTCGGCAACCCGCGCGTGCCGCAGGCGCCGCGGGAGTGTCGTGCTCGGCCGCCGTACGGGCGGCGGGGCGGAAACGGGGGAGGGGGCCGGGCTCACGGGCACGGCGACCTCACACCAGACGATCTTGCCGCGGCCGGGCGCGGTGCGCTGCCCCCACGCCGTGGACAGCGCGCCGACCAGCGTCAGCCCGCGCCCGCCCTCCCGCAGCTCGTCTGGCGGATCGGCCCGCTGCGTGGCCGGCATCTGCGCGCTGATGTCCCACACCTCGACCACGAGGCTGCGGGCCGACAGCACCAGCCGCAGCGCGACCATCCGCAAGGCCACGGGGAACACCGAGGAGGCCACCGGCAGGCCGACCACCGCCTCCGTCGCCCGCACCGCGTTGGTCACCAGCTCGGACGTGAGCAGCTCGACCGTGTCGGTCAGCTCCGGCAGCCCCCACCCGGCGAGCTGCGCGCGGACGAAGGCCCGCGCCCGGCGCGGTGTGGCGGCGGACGCCCCGAACACCCGGTCGGCCGCCCGCGCGTCACCGCGCGCCGGGAACGGCGAGGTCAGCATTCGCGGGACATTCCGCGTACCGGCCGGCGGTCGGGGGCCGGCGGCATCGGCGCTCGGGCGGGCCGGGGGAGCAGTCGCGCAAGACGCATGACACCGATCATGTGGCAGCACCCGCCCCGGCGGTACCTCGTTGACGAGATCGGTGGAAAAATCTCACCCCGGCCCGTGTCGCCGGGTGTTCCGTCAGGGGGCCTTGCTGCGGTGATAGTGGCGGGCGACGCGAACGCGGTTGCCGCATCGGGAGGCCGAGCACCAGCGGCGCCGGGGGTGCGCGGGCAGGAACAGCATCACGCAGTCGTGGGCCTCGCACTGGCGGACCTTGGTGACGCCTGGATCGACCAGCAGGCCGGCGGCGGCCTCGGCCAGCGCCGCGGCGAGCCGCACCCCGACCGGCCCCGACCGGGCGCGGCGCGTCACGACCGCCGCCCCCTCCCAGGACAGCTCGTTGATCGCGGGCGCGGCGCGCTGCGCGTCGTTGAGCGCCGCCAGATCGGCGGCGGCGGGCGCTCGACCGTGCCGAACGCGGTCGAGCGCGCGGGCGGTGTGGTCGCGTACCGCGTGCACGGCGGCCAGATCCGCGACGGTGAGCTCGGCGGCGCTCGCGTCCGGCAGCCGTCCGGCCTGCAGTTCCAGCCAGGCGTGCAGAGCGTCGGGGGTGGCGATCAGATCGCCGACGGCCGGGCGGGTGTTGACCAGGTCCAGCGCCAGGGGCTCACCCGTCAGGGGAACGACGTCACTCACGGACCTAATGCTATCCCTGCCGTTGACACATTAGAGAAGTGATCGCTATAGCTAGCGACTTCATCGCCCTGCGCCCCGAGACCGCCGGTGCCGAGAGCACCGTCCGTGGCCTGCTGACCCTGCCCGGCGGAAAACGGATGGCTTCGCGAGGGCTCGCCTGATTACGGTCTGCGGCATGGACGATCCTGACGGCTACTTCGGAGAAAACGTCGCGGCGACCTACGACGAGGCGGCGGCCGACATGTTCGAACCCGCTGCCGTGGACCCGGCGGTCGAGGTTCTGGCCGAGCTCGCCGGCGACGGCCGGGCACTGGAACTGGGCATCGGGACCGGACGCGTCGCGCTACCGCTCTCGCGCCGCGGCGTCCCCGTCCACGGCATCGACCTGTCGCGCGCGATGGTGGCCCGGCTCCACGCCAAGCCGGGCGGTGACGCGATCGGCGTGACGATCGGCGACTTCGCGACCGCGAAGGCGGACGGCGCGTTCTCGCTCGCCTACCTGGTCTTCAACACGATCATGAATCTGACCACCCAGGACGCGCAGGTGGCCTGCTTCCGCAACGTGGCGGACCACCTCGCCCCCGGCGGCCGGTTCGTCATCGAGGTCATGGTCCCCGACCTGCGCAAGCTGCCGCCCGGCCAGAACGCCGTGCCGTGGCGCACCGGCCCGGAACTGTGGGCGATCGACGTGTACGACGTCGCCACCCAGGCGATGAGTTCCAACTATGTCGAGGTCGTCGACGGCCGCGGCGAGTACCGGTCGATCCCGTTCCGCTACGTCTGGCCTGCGGAGCTCGACCTCATGGCCCGGCTCGCCGGGATGCGGCTGCGCGAACGCTGGGGCGACTGGGATCGCGGCCCCTTCACCGCCGACAGCACCAGCCACGTCTCCATCTGGGAGAAGCCCGCCTGATCCCCGCCGCGTATGAACGCCGTGGGCCAACCTGACGCGGGCTGACAGGTATGGCCTGAATACTCACCACCAGACCGGCGCCGGCCCTCGGCGCCCGGCCGGACCCCATCCCACGACATGAGCGAGACGACGATGACCACGCGCGCGACCGGCACGTTCGAGATCACCGACTGGACCGAGATGGCCACCGACCAGCGGGAGGGCGCGACCATCACCCGGGTGCGCATCACCAAGGAATTCCAGGGCGACCTCCGGGGGACCAGCACCACCGAGATCCTCACCGTCGCCACTGACGCCGGCCCCGCCGCCTACACCGGGATCGAGTACGTCCAGGGCAGCCTCGGCGGCCGCACCGGCACCTTCGTCCTGCAGCACAGCGCCGGCGCCGAAAACGGCGAGCAGTGGATGCGCTGGCTGATCGTCCCCACCTCCGGCACCGGCGAGCTCGCCGGCCTGCGCGGCGAGGGCAAGATCATCCTCGAGAACGGCGGGCACTCCTTCGTGCTGGACCACGAGATCGGCTGATCCCCGGGGCGTGACCGCGGCGGGCGGCGCTCATCGGCCGGGGAGCAGGCGTCCACCCTTCGCCAGCGCGTAGGACCTGCCCCCCAGAGCGCGGTTCGCCGGCAGGCGGGGGTCGTAGCGTACGACGTGCCCGTTCCCGATGACGTTCTCCACGACCCCGCCCTTGATCTGTGCGCCGGTGAGCGCGCCGACCACGGAGTCGTCTGTCACCGACCACCGGCTCGAGGCGTCCAGCGCCAGCGCGGCGGCCCGGGAGATCCGCCCCGTCAGCCGCGCGCCCCCGCGCAGCTCCACCGTCGCCGAGCTGGTCTCGTCCGTCATGACGTCGCCGTCGAGCGCGCTGCCCTCCACCGTCAGGGCCGCCCGCGCGAGCCGCGTGACGTGAAGCAGCCGCCCGTCGTTGCGCACCCGCACCCCCCTCCGCACCGTGATCAGCCCGGTCGTGCCCCTCACCTGGAACGTGTCGCCCTTCTCCGCCATCAGCCGGCCGCCCTCCAGGGTCAGCACGCTGGGCCCCTTCCTCCGGCCGCCCAGCCGGAACATCCGGGCCCCGACCGCCCCCCGCACCACGCAATCCTTGGCCGACAACGAGCTCGCCCCGTCGACCACCAGCCCTTCGCCCCGCTCCGCCTCCAGGCGCGCCCCGACGCACGTCACCGAGCCCATGCTGTACGCCCCGGCGGACAGGCGCCCGGAGGTGGCAAGCTCCCCGCCGATCACCGTCACCTCGCCGCCGCCTCGCGCGGCGAGCACCGCGGCGGAGTGGATGCCCGAGGTCGTGACCTTCACCCTGGCCAGGGTCGCCCGGCCCCTATCCGCCGCCGACCCGCCGTGGGAGTAGTCGGCGGACGTCTCGATCGTGCCGCCCGTCATCGACACCGTGGAGCTCTCCCCGTAGGCGAACAGGCCGTTCGCGCCCGCACCGTCCGTCGTCACCGACCCGCCCGAGATCTCGACGGATCCGCCCGACTGGGCCAGCACCGCCGCGTTCACCCCGAAAAAGCCACTCTCGCTGCTCGACGCGGAGTTCCCGGTCTTGTCGATCTGCGGGTTGGTGAGCGCCAGCCGCCCCGGCCCGGACACCAGGATCGCCGACTCGTTGGCCCCGTCGGCCTGGTACCCGCCCTGGGAGCGGCTCACCGTGCCCTGGTCCACCGTGAACCTGCCCCTGGCCACGAACTGGCGCGGCGTCAGCTGTGGGACCGGTGAAGCCCCCGGCGACACCGGCGACACAGGAGAGGCCGGAGACACAGGCACCCCCGGCGACACGGGGGAGACCGGAGACAGTACGGCCCGCCGCCCGCTGTCCTCCGGCGACGGCACGACAGCCTGGCAGCCGCCCGCCAGCAGCGAGGCCGCCACCACCCGCGCCATGACCCGCCGTCCCACGATCCCCCTCCCGCCATATCGTTACTGTCCGTAATCGCAGGAGGTCATGCCGGGCGGCGATCAGGCGCCGTCCCGCGACGCCGCGTGCCCGGCCGCACCACTCGCCCCTCAGGGGCGGGGGATCACAGCCCCGACCAGTAGACCGCCGCCTGCGCCCGGCTGCGCAGCCCGAGCTTCGCCAGCACCCGGCTCACATGCGTCTTCGCGGTCGCCTCCGCGATGCCCAGCGACCGCGCGATCTCCGCGTTGGACAGCCCCCGGCCCAGACCGGCGAGCACCTCGTGCTCACGCGGCGTCAACACCTCCAGCGCCCCGGGATCGGCCGCCGGAGCCCCGGCGAACGCGGCGATCAACTTGCGGGTCACCGACGGAGAGATCAACCCCTCACCCTGGGCCACCAGCCGCACCGCCGCCACAAGCGAGTCCGCGTCGGTGTTCTTCAGCAGGAACCCCGCCGCCCCCGCCCGCAACGCGCCGAACACGTACTCGTCGATGTCGAACGTCGTCAGGATAAGCACGTCGGCCACCCCGGCCAGCTCCCGCGTGGCCGAGATCCCGTCCAGCAGCGGCATCCGCACGTCCATCAGCACGACGTCCGGCCGCAGCCGCACCGCCATCTCCACCGCCGAACGCCCGTCGCCCGCCTCGCCGACCACCTCCATGTCGGGCGCCCCCTCCAGGATGAGGACCAGCCCCGCCCGCACCGCCGCGTGGTCGTCGGCCACCAGCACCCGGATCACGACACGCTCCCGATCGCCCCGGCCGGAGCCACCGGCAGCTCCACCCGCACCCGCCAGCCCCGCCCATGCGGCCCCGCCTCGAAGCTCCCGCCGAGCAGCGTCGCCCGCTCCCGCATCCCCGCCAGGCCCGCGCCCGCACCCGGCAGCCCGCTGGGACCCGCCCCGACCTCGTTCACCACCGTCAGCTCCACCAGATCCGGCCGGTACCCGACCAGCACCCGAACACCCGCGCCCGTCCCGTGCTTGAGCACGTTCGTGAGCGACTCCTGCACGATGCGGAACCCCGCCAGATCCACCGCGGCCGGCAGCTCGCGCGGCGTCCCCGCCACGGCCAGCTCCACCGGGAACCCGGCCCGCTCGATCAACGCATCGACATCCGACAGCCGCGGCCGCCGGGCCTCGTCGACCTCCTCGCCCTCCTCCCGCAGGAAACCGATCATCGTCCGCATCTCCGCCATCCCCTGGACGCTGTTCTCCCGGATCGACTCCACGATCCGCCGCGACGTCGCCGCGTCCAGATCGGCGCGGGAAAGCATCGCGCTCGCCTGGATCGCGATCGCGCTGAAATGGTTGGCGACCAGATCGTGCAGCTCACGCGCCATCCGGGCCCGCTCCGCCGACACGGCCGCCCGCCGGTCCAGCTCCGCCAGCCGCGCCACCTGCTCCGCCCGCGCCCGCTCGTCCGCCGCCTGGTCTCGATGCTGGCGCACGATGATCGCCGTCGTCACCGGGACGACCCCCACCAGCGCCGCCTGGATCGCCATGGCGGCCAGCACCCGCCAGTCATGGATCGCCAGCGCCGTCCCCGCCCCCACCACGACCGCGCCCACCGACGAGACCCACAGCATGATCCGCCCGAGCCGGCGCGGCCCGTACAGCACACCCGCGTAGATGTTGTCCGTCACGATCAGCACGGTCGCCAGCGACGGGCCGAGCAGCACGTCACCGGCCAGCGCGACACCCCCCAGCGCCAGCGCCAGGACCGGCGCCCGCCGCCGCACCGCCACCCCCGCGCACGTCACGGCCAGCGGGATCGCCAGCAACGGCGCGGCAAGCCCCCGGTGCACGAAGGCCCCGCCGGCGACCAGGACCAGGCCCGCGGCGAAGGCGGCCACCGCCATCGCCGCGTCCTGCCTGGTGGGAGTCAACATCACCCCATCTCACCACGACCCGCCACCGGCCCCTTCCCCCTCCGGTACGGCGCCGACGTACACCGAAGGATGTAGCGACATTCATCACCGGCGACGACGACCGCCGCCGCCCCGGCACACCACCCTGGATCGTGGAGGTGGTGAGCGAGTGCTCGCGGTGATCATCGGATGTGAAGTCGGCTTCTGGGTGTTCCTGGGCCTCGGACTCCTGGCGCGCTACCTGCTGCGCATGCGGCGCACCGGCGCGGCGCTGCTGCTGGCCGTCCCCCTGCTGGACCTCGTCCTGCTCGGCGCCACGGTCATCGACGTGCGCGGGGGAGCGGCCACCACCTGGCAGCACGGCCTGGCCGCCGCCTACCTCGGGTTCACCGTCATGTTCGGCCACCGCACCATACGATGGGCCGACGCCTGGGCCTCCCACCGCCTCGCCGGCGGCCCCCCGCCGGCCAAACCACCGGCCGGCGGCATGGCCCGCGCCCGCTACGAATGGATCGTGTGGCTGCGCATCCTCGCCGCCTACGCCATCACCTGCGCCCTGCTGTTCGCGATCATCTGGCTGGTCGGCGACCCGCCGCGCACCGAGGCGCTGACGCAGTTCATGCTCGGCGTGGCCAAGGTGCCGCTGTTCGCCCTGCTGTGGCCGATCAGCTACACCCTCTGGCCCAAGAAGGCGACCCCCGGTCGCTGACCGCGTCCCCGGCCCGCTACGGCGGGCCCGCCGCGTCCCTGGCCGCCGCCACCGCGGCCTGGCCCAGGCTGATGCCGCCGTCGTTCGGCGGCACCCGGCGATGGGTCAGCACCCGGAACCCGCGCTCCTCCAGCCCGCCCACCACGCGGGACAGCAGCAGCCCGTTCTGGAAGACGCCCCCCGACAACGCCACCGTGCCCAGCCCGCTCCCGGCCCCGCCCGGCCCGGCGCCCTCCCGCACCAGCGCGCACACCGCCACCGCCGCAGCGGCCAGCCCGTTGTGGAACCGCGCGGACACCACCGCCCCGTCCACGCCGTCCAGGACGTCGGCCACCACCGCGCGCACCAGGTCGTCCCCCCGGATCACCAGCGCCCGCCCCACCTCGACCCGGGCCGCGTACGCGCCCTCCTCGGCCGGGTCGGCCCACCGCTCCAGCCCGGCCGCCGCCTGCCCCTCGAACGTCACACCGTCGCGCACCCCGACGATCGCCGCCACGGCGTCGAACAACCGCCCCGCGCTCGACGTGAGCGGCGAGCCCACCCCCGACCGGGCCACCGCCACCACCCGATCCCACAGGCCGGCGTTCCGCTCCCGCACGGCCAGCCCCTCCGGCGGCGCCCCCGCGAACGCGGCGTCCAGGTACGCCGCCGCCATCCGCCACGGCTGCCGCACCGCCGCCGCACCGCCCGGCATCGGCACCGCCCCCAGATGCGCCACCCGGGTGAACCCCTCCAGATCGGCGACCAGCACCTCGCCACCCCACAGCGTGCCGTCCACGCCGAACCCGGTCCCGTCGAACGCCACCCCGATCACCGGGCCCACCTCGCCCGCCTCCGCCAGGCAGGACGCGATGTGCGCGTGATGATGCTGGACCGCGACCAGGTCCACCCCCTCCAGATCCAGCGCGTACTTGCTCGACAGGTACTCCGGATGCGGGTCGTGGGCCACCACTCGCGGATCCACCCCGAACAACCGCCGGAAATGCGCGATCCCCTCCACGAACGACCGCAACGTCTCATAGCTCTCCAGATCGCCCACATGCGGCGACAGGAACGCCCGCTCACCCCGGACCAGGCAGAACGTGCTCTTCAGCTCCGCACCGCAGGCCAGCACCGCCCGCCGCGCCGGCCGCGCCAGCCGTACCGGCAGCGGCGCGTACCCCCGCGACCGCCGGACCGGGATCTCCCGCCCGCCCGCAACGACGACCACCGAATCCTCCGCCCGCGCGTGGATCTCCCGATCATGGACCAGGAACGCCTCCACCATCGCGCCCAGCCGCTCCACCGCCTCCCCGTCCCGGTGCACGATCGGCTCGTCCGACACGTTCCCGCTGGTCAGCACGTACGGCCGGGCCAGCTCCGCGGCCAGCAGATGATGCACCGGCGTGTACGGCAACATGACCCCCAGCCAGCCCTCACCCGGCGCCACCTCCTCGGCCACCGACGGGCGCCCCGCCGCGGCGTCCGCATGGCGCGGCAGCACGACGATCGGACGCGCGGGGGAGACCAGCAGCCGCTCGGCCTCCCCACCGACCACGCACAACCGCCGCGCCGCCGCCACATCCGCGACCACCACCGCGAACGGCTTGTCCTCCCGCCGCTTGCGCGACCGCAGCGCGGCCACCGCCACCGCGTCCGTCGCGTCCACCGCCAGGTGGTAACCCCCCAGCCCCTTCACTGCCACGACACCGCCCGACCGCAGCACCGCGACCGCCCCGGCCACCGGGTCGCCGGCCACCTCACCGCCCCGCCCGTCCAGCAGCCGCAGCACCGGACCGCACCGCGGGCAGCACACCGGCTGGGCGTGGAACCGCCGATCACCCGGATCCCCGTACTCCGCCGCGCACGCCCGGCACATCGGGAACGACGCCATCGTCGTCGCCGCCCGGTCATACGGCACGTCCCGCACGATCGTGTACCTCGGCCCGCAGTTCGTGCAGTTCACGAACGGATGCCGATACCGGCGGCACGACGGGTCGAACAGCTCCGCCAGGCAGTCCGCGCACGTCGCCACGTCGGGGGACACCAGCGTCCGCCGCCCGCCGTCCCGGCTCGGCACGATGCCGAACCCGCGCGCGCACCGCTCGCCCAGCACCGGGATCGCCGTCACCGAGATCCGGTCGATCACCGCCAGCGGCGGCGCCTGGCCGGGCAGCTCGCGCTGGAACCGCGCGACGTCCTCGGCCGCCCCCTCCGCCTCGATGAACACCCCGCGTCCGTCGTTGCCGACCCACCCCGACAACGCCAGCCGCCGGGCCAGCGCGTGCACGTAGGGCCGGAACCCCACCCCCTGCACGATCCCCTCGACCCGGATCCGCACCCGCTCCGGATCCCCGCCCCGGCCGGCGGCCTCCCCGCTGCTCACCCGGCCATCCTCACCGCCGCGCCCGGCCGCGCCCGCCGCCGCCACGCCCGCCCCGACCAGTGCCCCACGGCACGTGAGCAGACCTTTACCCCCGCCCGGCGCTCCAGGTCCGCCCCCGCCACGACCACGAAACGTAGCCTGACGGCCACGCGGAACAACGGAGCGTACACATGTCTGTCGCAGCCACCATGCAGCTCGCCCTCCGGGACGCCTTCCTCCGCCGGGACTCACCCGGCCACGCCCTCGCCCGGGACTCCACCCGGGTCGCCGAAGCCTGCCAGGCCATGGCCGACCGCTTCCGCCGCGGCGGGAAACTCATCGTCTTCGGCAACGGCGGCGCCGGCGCCGACGCCGCCCACATCGCCGTCGAGTTCATGCACCCCGTCACCGTCGGCAAGCGTGCCCTGCCCGCCCTGGCCCTCAGCAACGACGCCGCCACCATGACCGCGATCGGCGTCCGTGAAGGCCTCGCCGAAACCTTCGCCCACCAGCTCGCGCACTGGGCCGCCCCCCACGACATCGCCCTCGGCATCTCCCGCGACGGCCGCTGCGCCAACGTGCTGCGCGCCCTGCGCACCGCCGCCGACCGCGGCCTGCTCACCGTCGCCCTGCTCGGCGACGTCCCCCCGCCGCCGCAGGGGGAGTCGCCCCGCATCGACGCCGACCACGTCCTGCTCGCCCGCTCCACCGACCCGGCCGTGGTCAAGGAGATCCACGTCACCGCCTACCACCTGCTGTGGGAGCTCGCCCACCTCTTCCTGGAACACCCCGCCGCGCAGCAGCCCGCGGACGACACCCAGCCCCTCGCCCAGCCCCACACCCAGCCCCACACCCAGCCATGGCCCGTGGCGGCCGAACAGCCGCCCCCGGCCTGCGGCGACACCTGCACCACCTGCGCCGACCAGGCCACCCCCGCCACCATCGTCCAGCTCCTGGACGGCGGACTGGCGCTCGCCGACACCGGAACCGGGACCGGCACCGAAGAGATCAGCGTCGCCCTCGTCGACGCCGCCGTCGGCGACACCGTCCTCATCCACGCCGGAGAGGCCATCGCCGTCATCACGAAAGGAACCGACCATGGCCGTCGTTGACGAGCCGCCATCGGAGGAGATGCGCGGCCTGTACCCCTTCCTCTATCCCGACCAGGACCACCTGCGCTCCGTCCTCGCCGAGGCCCAGCGCTCCACCGAGGCCAAGGCCGCCGAGATCGTACGGCTCCGCCGCCACCTCGCCGAACTCGACGGCGACCGCCTCATCGCCTGCGCCCAGGAGATGGCCACCCGCTTCGCCGCCGGGGGACGCCTGTTCGCCTTCGGCAACGGAGGGAGCAGCACCGACGCCCAGGAGGTCGCCACCGCCTTCCTCCACCCTGACCCGCCCGCACGCCCGCTGCCCGCCCTCGCCCTCACCAGCGACGTCGCCGTCGTCACCGCCCTGTCCAACGACGTCGGCTTCGACGTCGTCTTCGCCCGCCAGCTCGCCGCGCTCGCCCGCCCCGGCGACATCGCCCTCGGCCTGTCCACCAGCGGCGGCTCCGCGAACGTCGTCCACGCCTTCCGCGAAGCCGCCCGCCTCGGCCTGCTCACCGTCGGCCTGGCCGGCGACCGCGGCGGCCGGCTCGCCGAACTCGGCCTGCTCGACCACCTCTTCGTCGTGCCCTCACCGTCCGTGCACCGCATCCAGGAGGCGCAGACCACCCTCTACCACGTGCTGCGGGAACTCACCCAGCACGCCCTAGGCGCCTCCCTGCCCGCCTGACCCGGCCCATCCGGCCCGTGCGGCCGATCCCGGCTGATCCCGGCTGATCCCGGCTGATCCCGGCTGATCAAAATGCCCTGACCGGAAATTTCCCGATCACAGCACCACCGCCCCCACCGGCCGGGAATGACTACGCAACGTAACCATTCGCCACTCCCGGAACGGGGTGACCACCGTGCATGAAATCGGGATCGCCGAAGCGATCCTCGACGCCGTCGAGAAGCGCGCCGCCGGCCGGCCCGTACAGCACGCCCGCGTCCGCGCCGGCGCCCTCCTGCGCATCAGCGAGCCCGCCATCAACCAGGCCTTCGCCATGGTCTCGGCCGGATCACCCGCCGAAGGCGCCCGCCTCGAACTCGTCATCATCCCGGTCCGGCACGTCTGCCGCACCTGCCGCCACGTCACCACATCCGACGACGCCTTCGCCTCCTGCGACGGCTGCGGCGGCATCGACATCGTCACCGAAGGCGGCGACGAACTCATCCTCGAATCCATCCAGACCACGGAGGCCGACCATGTGCCTGGGCATCCCCGGCGAGATAGCGGAGATCCTGCCCGACCATCCTGACCTCGCCATGGTCGACATCAGCGGCGTCCGGCGCGCCATCAACATCGGCCTCCTCGACCGCGAGGACCTCGCCCCCGGCGACTGGGTCCTCATCCACGTCGGCTTCGCCCTCTCCAAGATCGACGAAGAGGAGGCCGCCGCCGCTCTCGACTTCCTCAACAGCATCGGCGACCCGTACGAGGACGAGATCGCCGCCCTCCGCGAATCCACCATCGACCAGGGGTGACACCCGATGCGCTTCGTCGACGAATACCGCGACGCCGGGCAGGCCCGCGCCCTGTCCGGCCAGATGGCCGCGCTCTGCCGCCCCGGCCGCACTTACAAGTTCATGGAGGTCTGCGGCGGCCACACCCACACCATCTACAAGCACGGCCTGGAGGACTACCTCCCCGACGCCGTCACCCTCATCCACGGCCCCGGCTGCCCCGTCTGCGTCATCCCCATGGGACGCCTCGACGACGCCATCCACATCGCCGAGCAACCCGGCGTCATCATGACCTCCTTCGGCGACATGATGCGCGTCCCCGGAGGCCGCGGCTCCTTCCTCGACGCCAAAGCACGCGGCGCCGACATCCGCATGGTCTACTCACCCCTCGACGCCCTCAAGATCGCCAGACAGAACCCCGGCAAACGCGTCGTCTTCATGGCCATCGGCTTCGAGACCACCGCCCCCTCCACCGCCATGACCGTCCTGCGCGCCGAAGCCGAAGCGATCCACAACTTCTCCGTCTTCTGCAACCACGTCACGATCATCCCGGCGATCAAAGCCATCCTCGACTCACCCGACCTGCACCTCGACGGCTTCATCGGCCCCGGCCACGTCTCCGCCGTCATCGGCTGCCGCCCCTACGAGTTCATCGCCCACACCTACGGCAAACCCCTCGTCGTCACCGGCTTCGAACCCCTCGACGTGCTGCGCTCCGTCTACCAGATCCTCACCCAGCTCACCCACGGCCGCAGCCAGGTCGAAAACCAGTACGCCCGCGTCGTCCCCTGGAACGGCAACCCCAAAGCGCTCAACGCCATCGGCCGCGTCATGGAACTGCGCCCCTACTTCGAATGGCGCGGCCTCGGATCCATCTCCCACTCCGCGCTCCAGATGACCGAGAAATACGCCGCCTACGACGCCGAACGCCTCTTCCACATCCCCGGCGTACGCGTCGCCGACCCCAAGGCCTGCCAGTGCGGCGAAGTGCTCAAAGGCGTGCTCAAACCCTGGGAGTGCAAGGTCTTCGGCACCGCCTGCACCCCCGAGACCCCCATCGGCACCTGCATGGTCTCCTCCGAGGGCGCCTGCGCCGCCTACTACAACTTCGGCCGGTTCTCCCGCCAGCGCGTCAAGGAGGCGACCAGCCCGTGAACACCGACCCGAGCGAGGAGACCACCGCCCCCTGGGCCGAGACCGCCGTACGCGAAGCCGGCCACCTCCACCGCCCCACCCGCGAAGACCAGGTCCTCGAACGCATCGAACGCGCCCGCCGCGGCAAAGCACGCATCAGGGAAGAACTCATCACCCTCGCCCACGGCGCCGGAGGCAAGGCCACCCACACCCTCATCGAAGCCGTCTTCCTCGAGGCGTTCCGCAACCCCCTCCTGGAACCCCTCGCCGACGGCGCCGTCATCGGCGACCTCGCCCTCACCACCGACGCCTACGTCGTCAAACCCCTCTTCTTCCCCGGCGGCGACATCGGCGACCTCGCCGTCAACGGCACCGTCAACGACCTCGCCATGTGCGGCGCCACCCCCCGCCACCTCACCGCCTCCTTCATCCTCGAAGAAGGCCTGCCCATCGCCGACCTGCGCCGCATCACCGCCTCCATGGCCGCCGCCGCCCGCGCCGCCGACGTCCACATCGTCACCGGCGACACCAAGGTCGTCGAGAACGGCAAAGCCGACGGCTGCTACATCACCACCGCCGGAATCGGCGCCCTCGACCGGGGCGCCGCCCTCAGCGCCGCCTCCGTCACCCCCGGCGACGCCGTCATCGTCTCCGGCCCCATCGGCGACCACGGCATGACGATCATGCTCGCCCGAGGCGAACTCGACCTGGAAGCCCAGCTCACCTCCGACACCGCCCCCCTCCACGACCTCACCGCCCGCCTCCTCGCCGCCTGCGGCGACGCCGTACGCTGCCTGCGCGACGCCACCCGCGGGGGAGTGGCCACCGTGCTCAACGAGATCGCCGCCGCCTCCCGCACCTGCGTCATCCTCGACGAGAACGCCGTCCCCATCCGCCCCCAGGTACGCGGAGCCTGCGAACTCCTCGGCATCGACCCCCTCTACGTCGCCTGCGAAGGCCGCATGGTCGCCGTCGTCGCCCCCCACCGCGCCGACGCCGCCCTCGACGCCCTGCGCTCCCACCCGCTCGGCGCCGACGCCGCCCTCATCGGCCGCGCCGGCGACGACCCACCCGGCCTGGTCCTGCTCAAGACCTGTTTCGGCGGCACCCGCATCGTCGACCTCCTCGTCGGCGACCCGCTCCCGCGCATCTGCTGACCACGCCCCGACCGGGACGGGACCGCGGGAAAGGAACCCCACCATGAGCACCCCGCGCATGCGCGCCGCCTACGTGACCGAACTCGGCCCCGCCGAACGCATCCACGTCGGCGACCTCCCGCTGCCCGAACCCGGCCCCACCGACGTACTCGTCCACGTCGACGCCGTCGCCGCCAACCACGTCGACACCTACGTCCGATCCGGCCTCTACCGCACCCCCACCCCCTTCCCGTTCGTCATCGGACGCGACCTCGCCGGCACCGTCGCCGAGACCGGACCCGGCGTCACCGGCTTCGCCCCCGGCGACCGCGTCTGGTGCAACAGCCTCGGCCACGGCGGCCGCCAGGGCTCCTTCTCCACCCACGCCGTCGTCCCCGCCGACCGGCTCTACCCGCTGCCGCCCGGCGTCGACCCGGTCACGGCCGTCGCCGCCCTTCACCCCGCCGCCACCGCATTCCTCGGTCTCTTCCGCGACGCCCGCGTCCGCCCCGGCGAAACCGTCGTCATCGGCGGGGGAGCGGGCGCCGTGGGCTCCTGCGCCGTCACCATGGCCGCCCGCGCCGGAGCCCACGTCATCGCCACCGCCCGCCCCGCCGACACCCCCTACTGCCACGACCTCGGCGCCGCCGAAGTGTTCGACTACCGCGACCCCCACCTGCTCACCCACCTCGGCAAGGCCGCACCCGACGGCGTCCACGTCCACTGGGACACCTCCGGACACCACGACATCCCCGGCGTCACCCCGCTCCTCGCCCGCGGCGGCCGCGTCCTGCTCACCGCCGGCATCAGCGCCCGCGCCGAGATCCCCGTCGGCTCCCTCTACACCAGGGACGTCCGGCTGCTCGGCTTCGCCCTCTCCAACGCGAGCGCCGCCGACCTCGCCGACGCCGCCGCGCTGGTCAACCGCCTGCTGACCGCCGGAACCCTGCGCGTGCGGATCGGCGACATCCTCCCCCTGGACCAGGCCGCCGAAGCCCACCGCATGCTGGAGGACGGCCAGACCACCGGCCGCGTCATCCTGCGCCCGTGAACCGGACCCGGCCCGCGAACTCCTTCCATATCACCCAGTTATGGAAATTTGTAAGGTGTTCCGCTGATCCGTTCCGTGTCAGCTTGGGTGCAGTCAAGGCGCCCCGGGCCGGACCGCGCACCCAGCTCACGCCGCCGGCCGCCACCCACACCCGCCGGCGTACCGCCGAGCGCGGCGCCCCGGACCGGGCCGCCTCACCCCCGACACCGAGAAGGCCACTGATGGACACCGAGAACACGCCCACCGAGCAGGGGCGCAAGGGCATCACCCGCAAGACCCTGCTCAAGGCCGCACTGGTCGCCCCGCTCCCGCTGCTGGTCGGACAGATCCCCGCACTGGCCCGCGACGCACGGGGGACGGGGGAGCCGCTGACCCCGACGCCGTACTGCTCCGACCACGACGACCCGACGGTCCCGCAGATCGAAGGCCCGTACTTCAAGCCCAACTCGCCGCTGCGCACCACCCTGGCCGGCCCCGGCACGCCCGGCGTCCCCCTCACGTTCACCGGCTACGTCTTCGGCCTCTCCTGCCAGCCCCTCGCCAACGTGCTCCTGGACTTCTGGCAGGCCGACGACAACGGCGCCTACGACAACTACGGCTTCACCTTCCGCGGCCACCAGTTCACCAACGCCCAGGGCGCCTTCACGCTCACCACGATCGTCCCCGGCCTCTACCCGGGCCGCACCCGCCACATCCACGTCAAGGTCCAGGCGCCCAACCGCCCGATCCTCACCACCCAGCTCTACTTCCCGGGCGAACCCCGCAACAGCACCGACACCATCTACGACCCGCGCCTGCTCATGAACGTCCGCAACGCCGGAGCCGGCAAGGAGGCCACGTTCGACTTCGTGCTCAACGTGCCCGGCGGCGGGCCCAGCCCCTCGCCGAGCGCGTCGCCCACCGCCTCCCCGAGCACACCCCCCGGCGGCACCTGGAGCGCCGGCACCGTCTACCAGGCCGGAGCCACCGTCACCTACGGCGGCGCCACCTACCGCTGCCTCCAGGGACACGCCGCACAGGTCGGCTGGGAGCCCCCCAACGTCCCCGCCCTGTGGCAGCGGATCTGACGCACACCCCGCCGCCACACCCGCCCAGCCGCCGGCCACGGACACCGGCGGCCGGGCCCCTCCCGCCGACGCCCGGTCACCCCGCCGGTCAGCGGCCATCCTGCGGAGCTCGCGCCGGCCGGCGGCCACTGTTACACACTCATCACGTATCCAACGTCACCCGATAACGTCGATCCAGCAAGCTCTCCACCTGTGATGACGAAACTCCTTCTCGCCGCCGTTCTCAGCCTCGGCGGCGCCCTCGCGCCGCAGTCCGCCTCTGCCATCCAGTGGGAGAAGTGCCCGCCCGACCCGCCTTACCCGGCCCCGGGCGAGGGCATCGAGTGCGGCACGGTCAAGGTGCCCGTGAACTGGTCTCTACCGGGCGGCGAGCAGATCAAGGTCTTCGTCTCCCGCAGCAAGGCCCGCAAGCAGAAGCTCGGCACACTGGTCACCAACCCGGGCGGCCCCGGCAATCCCGGCGCGACCCCGGTCATGATGGCCCCCGAGGAGTTCCCCGACGAGATCCTCGACAGTTTCGACATCATCGGCTTCGACCCGCGCGGCATCGGACGCAGCCACCCCATCCAGTGCGACGACACCCTGATGACCAAGACCTTCACCCCACCGGCCACCCAGACGGCCTGGAACGAACTCGTCGCGCACAACCGCAGGCTCGGGGAGAGCTGCCGCAAGAAGACCGGCCCGCTCTTCGACCACCTGGACACCAGGTCCGTCGCCCGGGATGTCGAGGCGATCCGCCGCGCGCTCGGCGCGGAGAAGATCAGCTTCCTGGGCCAGTCGTACGGCACGCTCATCGGCCAGCACTACGCTCAGCTGTTCCCGGACAAGCTCGACCGGCTCGTCCTGGACGGCGTCGTGGACCATGGCCTCAAGACCGCCGCCGCTCACCTGCTCGACGGCGCCCAGGAGGCCGAGCGCGTCTACCGCGAGCATCTGGACCCGGCCCAGAGCCGTACCGTGACGCTGCTGTTCGCCAGGGCCGACAGGGGCACGCTCAAGCACGGGAAGACCACCGTCACTCCGTACATGCTGACCGTGTTGCTCAACCAGTATCTCGGCACCGACCACATGGAGAAGGTCATCAACAGCCTCGCCACGGGCAAGGGCGAGGTGCCCTTCTCGTCGTCGTACGCCGAGATCATGCATCGGGCCGCATGGTGTCAGGATTTCTCGGTCGCGACGACGTTCGCCCAGTTCGGCAAGGCGATGGCCACCGCTCGCAAGGCCGCCCCCGGCATCCGCTACAACTCCCAGTCCACGAACTTCGTGCTCGGCTGCCAGGGCTGGCCGGCGAAGGTGACCAACCCGCCTGCGACCCCGGAGGTGAAGGGGGTGAACGCGCTGATCGCCACCTACGAGCGCGATCTGGCGACCCCGAAGGCATGGGCGGGGCGCGTGGCGGCCCGCATTCCCGGCGCCGGGCGAGTCGTCCTCCCGGCCACCGGCCACATCACCTACCGCCGATACGCCGTCACCGACGCCCAGAAGTGCGTGCACCGCGAGGTCACCGGTTTCCTGATCACAGGACAGGGCTCGGGCACCACCTGCGGCAGCTGATACTCGAAGACCATGGCTCGAGTACTCATCATCGAAGATGATCCGTCCGTCCGCGACGGCATGGAGCTCGTCCTGGGCCGCTACGGCCACGACGTGCTCGCCGCCGCCACCGGCGAGGCCGGGCTCCACCTGTTGCGTGACAGGCCCGACATCGTGGTGCTCGACCTGATGCTGCCAGGTATGGACGGCTTCGAGGTGTGCCGGCGCATCCGGGCCGCAGGCCCGATCCCGGTGATCATGCTGACCGCGCGCGGCGACGACTTCGACGTGGTCGGCGGGCTGGAGGCCGGCGCCGACGACTACGTGGTCAAGCCGGTCACCGGCCGTGTGCTGGAGGCCCGCATCCGGGCGGTGCTGCGCCGCGTCGAGCCGGGGCCGCAGCAGGTCGACGTCGATGACTTCGGTGATCTGCTCATCGATCGGGCGGCGCTCACCGTGGCGAAGAACGGCGTGAAGATCACGTTGCCGCCGACCGAGCTGCGGCTGCTGCTGGAGCTGTCGGCGGCCCCCGGCCGCGTGTTCACCCGCGAGCGCCTTCTGGAGCTGGTGTGGGAACACGACTACCTGGGCGACTCGCGTCTGGTGGACGCGGCGGTGGCCCGGCTGCGCGCGAAGGTCGAGGACGTGCCGGCGAAGCCGCGTCACATCCAGACCGTGCGCGGATTCGGCTACAGGTTCGATCAGTGAGGTTCGGTGGGCTCCGCACCCGGACGGCGGCCATCTTCGTGCTGGTCTCGGTGATCAGCTCGGCGACCGCCACCGGCCTGCTCTATCGCCAGTCGCGTAACTTCGTGCTCCAGCGCACCCAGGACGCGGTCATGGAATCCTTCCGTGACCGCGTCTCCGCGCTCGCCCGGGAGCTGGACGTGCCGCCCGGCCAAGACGAGCTCCGCCGCTTCGCCCTGTCGGTGGTGCCCGCCGTACGGAACGGGGTGGTCATCACCCACTATGGCGGCCTCACCGTCGCCTCCGACGACCGCGCTGACCGTTCGCGTGTGACGGCGGATCTGCGCGCGGCGGTGACCCGCCACGCCGCACTGTCCTGGCAGCGGGTCCAGTACGGCGCCCGCCCTTGGTTCGTCGTCGGCGCGCCCGTCACCTTCGAGAAGTCGGGCCGGTCCTCCGGCCTGGAGGTCTACGCGATCGTGAACCTCCTCCCGGAAGAGGAGGACATCGGCCGGCTCCTGCGCGACGCCCGCAACGGGATGCTGCTTGTCGCCCTCGCGGCGGTGGCGCTCGCGCTGCTGGCCGCCCGCGCGGTGCTCCAGCCCGTCCGCGACTTGAGCAGGGCCGCCCGCCGCCTGGCCGCGGGCGACCTGGCCGGCCGCGCAACCGTCCGAGGCTCGGACGAGCTGACCGAACTCACCCACACCTTCAACGAGACCGCCGCCGCGCTCGAGACCAGCGTCGGCGAACTGCGCGACCAGGAGGCCCGCGCCCGGCGCTTCGTCGCCGACGTCTCCCACGAACTGCGCACCCCGCTGGCCGCGATGGCCATGGTCGCCGAAGTCCTCGACGAGGACGCCGCCATGATGCCGCCCGACAGCGCCCGCGCCGCCCGCACGGTCAGCACCGAGGTCGCCAAGCTCACCCGCCTGGTCGAGGACCTCATCGAGATCTCCCGTTTCGATGCGGGCGCGGCGGTGCTCAATCCGGCCGATGTGGACGTGGCCGACTCGATCCGGGCCACGATCGCCGCACGCGGCTGGCGCGACCTGCACCTCGACCTGCCCCCGGGCGTACGCACCCGGCTGGACCGCCGCCGTCTCGACGTGATCGTGGCCAACTTGATCGGCAACGCGCTGCGTCACGGGGCAGCCCCCGTGACGGTACGGCTCCGCGACATCGGAGCCGAGCTGGAGATCGAGGTGGCCGACCGGGGGCCGGGCATCGACCCGGCGGCGATCCAGCATGTGTTCGACCGGTTCTACAAGGCGGACGCGGCGCGTACACGGTCGGATGGCAGCGGTCTCGGGCTGGCGATCGCGCAGGAGAACGCGGCGCTGCACGGTGGGCGGATCAGCGTGGAGAACCGCCAGGGAGCAGTGTTCACGCTGCGGCTTCCGAAGAGCCGGGCCGCACAGTGAGGCGGGCGCTCACCGCGGTGGCGGCTCTTGCCGTACTGGCCGGGTGCGGAGTCGCGCCGACCGGCGTGCAGGGGGGCGGCGAGCCGCCCACCGGAATCGACAACGGGATGCGGCTCTACTTTGTCTCCGACTCCGGCCTGCGCGGCGTGCCCCGGCAAGACCATGACCTGCGCGACCTCAATGGGATCGTCAAGTTGCTCATGGCCGGTCCGACCCCGGATGAGCAGCGAACCGGTTTATCCACGCTCGTCCGCATCACGGGCACCTTCCGGGTCTCGTCCAGGAAGGACAGGGTCACCCTGCGGATCGCCGACCAGGATCTGGCGACATCGGCCCAAGGCCAGCTCGTGTGCAGCCTGGCGCGCGGGCAGGCCGTCCTGACCGGCGCGCGCCCCGACCGTGTGGAGGTGACGATCGACATCGGCGAGCGCAGCGCGGGTCCGTACCGCTGCCCGCAGTTCCTCAACCAGGGGTAGCGGCAGTCCCACTTCTTAAGCTCGTGCTTCCTTCGGGCTCCTTGCTGGTCCGCCGCCCTCCGCTCGACGCCCCGCCCCCGTGCGGCACGAACCCACCGTCGATGTGCGGCAGGGCCGCCAGGTGACCGCGCTCACCATCCGGGACGGACACCCTCCACGGGTCATGGGAGTACAGGTAGGCGGAGACGCACACCGGGCGGACCTCGTCATCGACGCGTCCGGACGCCGCTCACCGGTGCCCGCCTGGCTCACTGCGGCCGGATGCCGTCCGCCCGTGATCGACAGCCACCGCACCGGGATCGCCTACCTGTGCCGCTGGTATCGCCTGCGCACCGACGGCCCACGCGACCCCGGCCGGGTGAAGACCGGCTCAGCGGTGCCGTTCGCGCTCGCAGGCGTCTTTCCCTCCGACAACGACATCTTCGCGGTGAACCTGGTCCTCTCCACTGCCGATCCGACCCGCGCCGCGCTCACCGATCCCGCGGTGTTCGAGACCGCCGCCCGACGCTTCCCCTCCACCGCCGCCTGGCTCGACCTGGCCCCGGAACCGCAGTCCTCCGTCCTTGCGATGGCCGGCCTCGACAACCGCTGGACCGCCCTCGCCGACAACGACGGACCCATCGTGACCGGCCTGGTCAACGCAGGCGACAGCCTCGTTCACACCAACCCCACCATGGGCCAGGGCGTAGCCCTCGGGCTGCGTGCCGCCCAGCAACTCGCCACCCACGTCGACCAGGTCGCCGCTGACCCCACCGGCTACCACGCCTGGACCGCCCAGACCCTTCACCCCTTGTTCGACGCGCAGGTGGCGGCTGACCGCGCGAGCGAACAACGCCTCGCCCACGGCTCGCCGCCCACCGACGTGCGGGCCGCCGCGCAGGCCGCCTGCGCATTCGACGATCCCGTCGTCATGCGGGCCAGAGCCCAGGTACGCCACCTCCTGAGCACAGCCGACGACGCCTACGGCAGCGACGAAGTGCACGAGCGCGTCACCGCCTCCTCGGTGGACTCCCAGACCGCGACGTTCATCAGAAGTTGACTGTCCGCCGTTCTCTTGTGCATCTGCAGGGAGACGAATCCCGGCTGGGCCTTCATGAACTCCGCCTGCCTCGGAAAGAGGGTCAGGAACGCCTCGGTCCTCACACGGTGAAGACGCGCTCGACTTCGTTGCGCTGCGTGTGCAGGTCCCAGTAGAGGGGGGCGACCTCCTCGGCCGAGGCCGCCGGTACTCCGGGCGGGCCGTCCGTGCCGATCCACACGCCGATGGCGACGTGCGCGGCCTGGACGCCGGTGTCGGCCAGTTCCTTGTGCAGGCTGAGTACCCAGTTGCGCAGCGCGGCCTGGGCGGTGTTGAGGTTGCCGAGCATCGGAGTGGGGTCGACCGAGCCGGCGCCGTTGGTGTAGAGCAGGGTGCCCGCGCCGGCCTCGCGCATTGCGGGCAGCACGGCCCGTGTGGCGGCAATGGCCCCGTAGAGCAGGAAGTCCATCGCCCACTGCACATCGGACGGGTTGGTCTGGGACGGAGCGGTGAGCGTCGTGGATTCGATGTTCCCGGCCGGGGAGTACTCCAGGACGTCGATGCCGCCGAAGCGGGTGGCGGCGTCCTTGAGCGCCTGGGTGAGTGCGTCATGGTCGAGTACGTCCGCGGGGAACGCGGCGGCGGTGATGCCTTCGGCGTCGAGCTGGCCGACCAGGTCGTTGAGCTTGTCGCGGTTGCGGGCGATGAGAGCGACGTCGAAGCCGTGGGAGCCGAAGGTACGGGCGATGGCCAGGCCCATACCGGGGCCGGCTCCGACGATGGCGATGCTGGGCACAGTGAATCCTTTGCTGGGAAACCCGTTGGGAAAGGGGTGGATCAGGCAACGGTGAGCGCGATCTTGCCGAGCGTGCCGGCGCCGAACGCCTCGCCAGCCTGTGCCAGGTCGTAGGCAGAGATCACCAACACCTTGAGGGCCACTGCGGACGAAGTCGGCCTCCGGACCCGGCTTGGCGGTGGCGATCACGCGCGGGAGCAGTTCTACGAGCGCATTCCAGGTAGTGGGGTGGTTCGGGGGTCGGGGCACATGCCGTTGCCGGTGCCATCACCGCTCGTAGTCGTCGACGAAATGGTTGTCGTGGGCTTCGTGAAGCCGGCTCAGGTCACGCTCGTTCACAGTGGCGAGCTGCGCGAAGTACTCCTCCCGCGGTACGCCTGGCGAGAGTGCCATAAGGAGGGTGGCAGGTTCGGCGCGCTCCTTCCGGAGCGCGTGGACATCACCCACCGCGGCATGCGCGGTGTCGCCGGGCAGCAGCGTTCGCCAGGCCCGCCCATCGAAGTAGTCGACTTCACCTTCTTCAACGATGAAGGTCTCACTGAAGGTCGTGTGAAAGTGCGGGGCAGGTCCCCGGCTGGAGGGCGACATGCGCCACCGGTAGATGCTCACGATCCCGCTGGTCTCCGCCGGACCGGCGAGGACTTCGATGGTCGATCCGCTGGCGCCCAGCCGGATCGTTCGCGTCTGTTGGGCTCGCTCGGGTTGCTTGGAAAACCAGGCAATCGACTCCGTGTCAGTCATGACCCGAGTCTCGGGGCTTCGCCGCTCCGCTCGCGCTCACTTCGGCGGTGGCCTAACAATAGTGGAGTGATCCGCTACCGATTGGGCGCTGGTGCTGCGAGCGTGCGGTGGGCGATGTCGCCGATCCACGAAGTGGTCAGTCTTGCCCAGCTCTTGACCGAACCGCAGCGTCACCTGATGTTCCACCCGTGGCTTCGCCGTCGCCACCGCCGTCTCTCGGTCCTGGACCTGAGGGCGCTCACGGTCTTCATGGCCGATGGCGCGTATCGACCCGACTTCCTTGACCCATCGCCGATGTCCAGTGAGCCAACGTTTGAGGAAGGCATGGATGCCCTCCTCGCCGCGCCGGCGGACCAGACGTACGCCGAACTGGTCGACGCAACGATGGGACGCGGGGCGGAAATGGGCCGCCGACTGCTCGAAGACCCCGACCGAGCCAGGTCCGAGGCCGCCGATGCGCTGCGCCGTCTCTGGAAGGCAGTTGTCGAACCGGAATGGCCGTCCATGCGGCAGGCGCTGCGTGCCGAGATGCTGGATCGGGCCATCCAGGTCAACCGCGAGGGGCTGCGCGCAGTCCTTCCGCGCCTGCACCCTTCCGCTGCGTGCGAAGGCGACACCATCACCGTCGAGAAGACCGTCAACATCGACGTCGACTGCCCTGAAGGACTCATTCTCGTACCGTCACTGTTCATCACCGACCGGATGCAGTGCACCACCTCGGACCACTGGACTCCGGCGATCTATTACCCGGCATCCGGGCGGTATCTCTGGGCGGCACCTCCCACTCCGAGGTCGCTTGACCGTCTTCTGGGGGTGACCCGATCGAGGATCCTGGCCGCGCTCGCCACTCCGCTGCAGACGACCGTTGTGGCCAGGCTGGTGAGCGTCACCCCCCCGACGGCCAGCGAACACCTGGCGATCCTGCGAGACGCCGGGTTGATCGACAGCAGCCGGGCCGGTCGCACGGCCACGCACGAGCTCACCAAGGCTGGACGTGCTCTCCTGGACGCGGCCTCGCCGCGGCCATGACAGGTCGGGGAGCTTGGCCACCCGTCATCACCGACGACATGTTGCACACCGTGCTTCGGCGCAGGGCACTCGGTGAGTCCGTCGAGCAGATCCAGCGGCACGGCGGTGACCCGTTACTCCCAAGGGCCGCGACGGCCGATGACGGACACCGCGTTCAGGCGCCGAGCGCGGCGACTGCACGGCGCGTGACATCGGGCGGGGCTGCCGCGATGACGACGTCAAGCGCACCCAGGGACGTCTGCAGGTCGATGATCGACTGTGTGATCCTGTCTCGTTCTCGGTGAAGGTCGGCGAGCAGGTCTGAGCAGGTTGGGATCAGCCGGTCGCCGTCATCGCGGAGGCAGGGGAGGATCGTGGCGATGGTGGCGGTGTTCAAACCGGCGGCCAAGAGGCTGCGGATACGGCGGACGGTGTCGATGTCTCTGTCGTCGTACTCCCGGTAACCGCTGGGGAGTCGCTCGGGATGGAGCAGGCCCTGCTCCTCGTAGTAGCGCAACAGGCGCTCGTGGACGCCGGTCCGCCGTGACAGCTCTCCGATGCGCATGGCCTCTCCCTGGTCTGCCGCGACGAAGTCGCGGACGCGACTTGACTCTCACATCCGTGTGAGACTTTAGCGTCCTCGCCATGAGAAAGGCTTTCGCGACGCTCGCCGCCCTGTGCGTGAGCGTCTTCGTCGTCGGCACGTCGGAATACTTGATCTCCGGGCTGCTGCCCCAGGTCGGAGCAGACCTGAAGGTATCCGTGGGCGCGGCCGGACAGGCGGTCACCGTTTACGCGCTCGGAGTTGTGGCCGGTGGGCCGATCGTGGCCACACTGACCGCCAGGATGCCCCGCAAGGGGCTGGCGCTCGGCCTGATGCTGCTGTTCGCGGCGGGCAGCGCGATCTGCGCTCTGGCCCCCTCCTACGAACTGCTGCTGGTGGGACGCCTGGTCTCTTCGTTCAGCCACGCCGCCTTCCTCGCCCAAGCCCTGGTGATGGCGACCGGCGTGGTGTCGCCGGAGAAGACCGGCACGGCGATCTCCGCGGTCGCCTCGGGCTTCACCGTCGCCACCCTGCTCGGCGTGCCCTTGGGCGCGTTGCTCGGGGAGAGCGCCGGATGGCGCACCCCGTTCGCCGTCCTGACCGCGTTGGCACTGGCAGGTGTCGTGCTGCTCGCAGCCGTCCTGCCCAAGCAGCCGGCCCCGGCCACGCGGCTGCGCGACGAGGTCCGGGTGGTGACCCGCCGCCCGGTCCTGCTGGCCATCGCCACCACCGCGGTCGGATTCTCCGGCGTCGCCGTGGTGTTCACCTACATCGCCCCGCTGCTGACGCGCGTGTCGGGTTTCTCCTCCACGGCGGTCTCGGGGCTCCTGCTCGCGTACGGAGCAGGCAGCTTCTTCGGCAACCTCCTCGCCGGCCGGCTCACCGACAAGTCCATGAGCGCCACCGTGCGCGGCGTCTTCGGCGGGCTGACCGGTGTGCTCGCCCTCATTCCGTTCGCCGCCGTCTGGCAGCCTTCGGCGGTGGCCGCGGTCCTGGTGCTCGGCCTGCTCGCCACCGCCACCATCGCGCCCTTGCAGGGGCTGATCCTGCGCCACGCGGGCGATGCCCCCACGCTGGCCGTCTCCGCCAACGTCGGCGCCTTCAACCTCGGCGCCGCCGCCGGCTCGGCCATCGGCGGCCTCATAGTCTCGGCAGGCGCCCTGCGCTGGACCGGCCTGGCCGGCGCGGTGCTGAGCTTGGCGGGCCTGGCCCTGACCTACCTCGGGGCGACAAAGGCTCCGTTGCCGGTCATGCGCCGGGCGTCGCGCGCCTCATCGCCGTCGTAGCCCCGGCGCACCCCAGAGGCGTACGGCGACCACCGTGGGGACCGCGGCGCTCGCGGTGGACCTGCCGAACCCAACAATCCCGGAAAGGGTGAAAAATCACCCCATGACCTCAGCCACGATCACCGCCGCGGCCGCAGGCACCTGGAAACTCGGCGACCTGACCGTCAACCGGATGGGATTCGGCGCGATGCGCCTGTCCCAGAACGGCGAAGCCTTCGGAAACGCCACCCCGAGCGACCGAGACCGCGCCATCGCCGTACTGCGCCGCGCGGTCGAACTCGGCGTCAACCACATCGACACCGCCGCCTTCTACTTCTCCTCGCTGCGCTCCGCCAACGAGCTGATCAACAGCGCGCTCTCCCCATACCCCGACGACCTGGTGATCGCGACCAAGGTCTGGCCCGGACGCGACCCCTCCGGAAACTGGTGGTGGGCCGAACCCGCCCAACTGCGCGGACAAGTCGAGGAGAACCTGCGCCAGCTCGGCCGCGACCACCTCGACCTGGTCAACCTGCGCATCCCGCCCAGCCGTACCGCCACCTCGATCGCCGAACACTTCGGCGCGCTCGCCGACCTGCGCGACGCCGGGCTCATCCGCCACCTCGGCATCTCCAACGCCACACCGGAACAGCTCGCCGAAGCCACGCGCATCGCCCCGGTCGTCTGCGTCCAGAACCCCTACGGCATCGGCACCCGCCCCGAGGACCGCGCGATGCCGCGCACGTGCGGCGAGCAGGGCATCGCCTTCGTCCCGTTCTTCGCGATCGCCGGAAAGGGCCGCGAGGCGGGCCGAACCGGAGCCGACGACGACGAGATCCAGTCCATCGCCCGCGCCCACGGCGCGACCCCCGCGCAGATCCGGCTCGCCTGGACGCTCCAGCAGGGCCCGCACGTACTCGCCATCCCCGGCACCGGCAACCCCGGCCACCTGGTCGACAACATCGCCGCCGCGGCGATCCGGCTCACCGAGGACGAGCTGGCCCGCCTCGACACCCTGTGACGGCCCCGCCCACGCCAGGCCCGCTCGACGTCACCGGCAGCGGGCCCAGGGGTCAACGCCCCTGCGCCTGGGGCGTGGTGAGGGCGTCGAGCAGGCCGGGGAACACCTTGTCCATCTCGGCGCGGCGGAGGGTGTTCATCCGCTATGTGCCGACGTAGTGCTGCCGGATCAGGCCCGCCTCGCGCACGGTGAGCCGGGACCGGGGTCCCATCCGGGTGGACGCCATCGGCGTCAACAGGGCCGAGGCACTGTTCCGCAGCGGTCACTACATCGAGCCGGTCAAGCACCTGCCGGCCACGCTCGGCTCCGAGGCCGCCGGCGTGATCGAGGCGGTGGGCCCCGACGTGACCGGTTTCGAGAAGGGGCAGACGATAAGAGTCGTACCGAACTTCTCACAGAACGACTACGGCGTTTACGCCGAGCAGGCGATCGTGCCGGCCACCGCACTCCTGCACCGCCCCGACCACGTCGACGCGGTGTCCGGCGCGGCGGTGTGGATGCCCTACCTCACCGCCTACGGCGCGATGGTGGAAGTCGGCCGCATGCGGGCGGGTGACGTGGCGGTGGTGAACGCGGCCTCCAGCAGTGTCGGCCTGGCCGCGATCCACACCGCCAACCGCATCGGCGCCACCCCGGTCGCCATCACCCGCACCCACGCCAAGAAGCAGCAGCTGATCGGCGAGGGCGCGGCCGAGGTCATCGTCTCGGACGAGGAAGACGTGACGAAGCGCGTCCTGGAGCTGACCGGCGGCAAGGGCGCCGAATACGTCTTCGACGCCGTCGCCGGCCCGGGAGTCGTGGACCTGGCCCGCACCGTGGCGGCCGACGGGACCCTGTTCCTGTGGGGCGCGCTCAGCGGGCAGCCCACCCCGTATCCCGGGTTCGACCTGGGCATGCCCGCACTGATCCCGCTGGACGAGATCGTGCGGGCACACCAGCACATGGAGTCCAACACCCAGTTCGGCAAGATCGTGGTCACCACGGCTCGCTGACATCAGCGCAGAACCCGAATCCCTCCTCGGCGGCTCGCCCCCGCTGAACACGCTGAACACGCGCCGGCCAGCGACCAGATCGAGCCGACCGCCCGGGGGAGCGGCACTCCCGCGCGCGGCGACCCGCCCGAAAACCGACTTGCCGCGATCGGCGCAGGCCAACAAGGATGACCGCGATGACCAGAACCAGAATGCACGCGGACGAGATCCTCACCGACGAAGCCCTCGTCCGCCGCCTGATCGCCGACCAGTTCCCCCAGTGGGCCGACCTCGCGATCGAGCTGGTCGACTCCTACGGCACCGACCACGACATCTACCGGCTCGGCGACCACCTGTCCGCACGGCTGCCGCGCATCGAATGGGCCACCCGCCAGGCGGCCAAAGAGGCACGGTGGCTGCCCACGCTCGCACCGCACCTGCCGCTCGCGGTCCCCGTACAGGTGGCGGCGGGGCAGCCGGCCGAGGACTACCCCTTCACCTGGTCCGTCTACGAGTGGCTGCCCGGCCGCAACGCCAACGGCACGATCCACGACCTGAACCAGGCCGCGGCCGACCTCGCCGCGTTCATCACAGCGCTGCGCCGGGCGGACACCTCCGGCGCCCACCCGCGCCCGCCGCACGCCCGCGGGGGACCGCTCGCCGAGCACGACGACGGCGTACGCCGATCGATCGCCCAACTCGGCGACCGCATCGACGGCGCCACGGCCCTGCGGTCGTGGCAGGAGTCCCTCGAAGCCCCGGCATGGGACCAGCCGGGAGTGTGGGTCCACGGCGACCTGCTGCCGGGCAACCTCCTCGTCGTCGACGGCCGCCTGTCGGCGGTCATCGACTTCGGCGGCCTCAACGTCGGCGACCCCGCCTGTGACCTCCAACCCGCATGGAACGTGTTCACGGGGGAGAGCCGCCGACGCTTCCGCGACGAGGTCGCCGCCGATGACGCGTCATGGCTGCGCGGCCGCGGCTGGGCACTCCTCCAGGCCGTCATCGCCCTCCCGTACTACTGGGACACCAACCCCGGGATGGTCCGCCAGGCCACGCACGCGCTCACGCAGGTCCTCGCCGACGGCTCCCACTGAGCCGCCCGCGCCCCCGCCACACACACGACCTCGGGGGAGCGAAGCCGCCCCCACGGAGCCTCGCAAGAGCCGGAAGGCCCAGGCCGAATCGACCTGCCCCAGCGCCCGAAGAAGCCGGCTCTAGCCACCCACGACCCGTCCGAGAAAACCGCGCATGTAGCCCGCGATCACATCCAGATGGCTCTCCAGAGCGAAGTGACCGGCATCGAGCAGGTGCACCTCGGCCTCCGGCAGATCCCGCAGAAAGGCCGTCGCGCCGGCCGGGCCGAAGATGCCGTCGTTCGCGCCCCAGACGGCCAGCAGCGGCACCTGGCTGGCCCTGAAGTACTCGTGGACCCTGGGGTAGAGCGCGACATTGGACGGGTAGTCGCGGAAGAGCGCGAGCTGGATGTCGGCGTTACCCGGCCGATCCAGCAACATCTGGTCGAAAGTCCAGGCGTCCGGGCTGATCAGGGACAGATCGGCCACGCCGTTCTCGTACTGCCAGCGGGTGCCGTCCAGGCCCAGCGCCGCCCGCACCGGCCGTTCGGTGTCCGGGCCCGGAGCGGCGGCGTAGGCGAACAGGCCACCCCAGAAAGCGTCGACGAAGCCGTCGGTGTAGGCGTTTCCGCTCTGGGTGACGATCGCGGTGACAGGCCCGGGTGAGCTCATGGCCAGCCGCCACCCGATCGGCGCGCCGTAATCCTGCACGTAGATCGCGTACTCATCGACCCCTCGCCGGGCCAGCAGCGCGGTCGTCACCTTGGTCAGAGAGTCGAAGGTGTACGGGAAATCCGCAACGGACGGGGCCGAGGAGTAGCCGAAGCCGATGTAATCGGGCGCGATCACGTGGTACCGGTCGGCGAGAGCGGGAATCAGGTGCCGGAACATGTGCGAGCTGCTGGGGAAACCGTGCAGCAGCACGATCGTCGGCGCATCCTTGGCGCCCGCCTCACGGTAGAACACGCTCAGCCCGCCGACGTCCTCGGTCAGATGGTGGACGGCAATCATGGTCACCTCCCGCACGTCGGGTCGCGATTCCAGTCAACGGCGCGGAGCGCCTGACGACATCGCATAAATAGGTGAGATCGCCGCATAAATACCGGCAGGTCAACCGCCACGCCGACCAACGGCGAAGCGGAGCGCCCGCCCCCCGAGGGCGCCCCGCTTCACGTGGCGCCCTACGCCGACGCCGCGACAGCCGAACCCGCCGCGACCCGCTCCCGCGTGACGCGGCGCCGCCGCGTCGGCAGCCCGAACGTCGGATTCGCGACACCCCACGCGGCGCCCTTGCAGACCAGCTCCTTGTAGACAGCGGCCAGCCGCCCGGTCAGGGCCGCCCGCACCGCCCGATCGTCCGCGGTGACGTACTGGATCAACCCCTCCTTGCGGCCCAGCGAGACGCACTGGTTGAAGTAGCGGATCGGCACGTTCGGGAGCTTCCCGCCGGTCAGCCGCGCCGCGATCGCGTCAACGGCCTGCCACGCGGTCGGAACCCCCGAGGCGCACGACATCCGCAACGGCTTGTCCCCGGGGCCCATCACCATGGCCGCGTCGCCGACGGCGTACACGTCCGGATGCGAGACCGAGCGCATGGTCCCGTCGACCACGATCTGACCGGTGCCGGTGACCTCCAGAGCGGTCGCCTTCGCGATCGGATGCACCGCGAAGCCGGCGGTCCACACAGTCACCGCCGCCGGGATGGCCCTGCCGTCGGCGGTGGCGACGCGGTCGGCTTCGACGCCGGTGACCGCGGCGTGCTCATACACGGTGATCCCGAGCCTGCCGACGACCTTCCGCAGATGCTCGCGCCCCTTGGACGAGAGCCAGTCGCCGAGGCCGCCGCGGGCGGCGAGCGCGACGTCGAGGTCCGGGCGGGTCTCAGCGATCTCGGTCGCGGCCTCCAGACCGGTGAGACCGCCGCCGACGACGACCACGGCCTGCCCCGCGTCGAGACGGGCCAGGCGCTCACGCAGCCGGAGCGCCCCCGGACGGCCGGCGATCTCAAAGGCGTGCTCGGCGGTCCCAGGGACGCCTTGGGCGTTCCAGCCGCTGCCAAGCGCGTAGACGAGCGTGTCATAGCCGAGTTCCTCGGCGCCGTCCGCGCCGGCAACGGCGACGGTCTTACGGTCGACGTCGACGCCGGTGACCTTCGCGAGCCTCAGTTCGACGCCCGTGCCCGCGAACATCCCGCTGAACGGCCGGGATTTGAGGTCCTGGCCGACCGCCAGCTGATGCATGCGAACGCGCTCCACGAAGTCGGGCTCTGCGTTGACGAGAGTGATGGCGACGTCCTCGCGGCGCAGCCGCCTGGCGAGGCGGCCGGCGGCGAAGGCTCCGGTGTATCCAGCTCCGAGGACGATGATGCGGTGCCGCATTTCGTAGCTCCTGTCGTGCGCGGTTTCGCCCCTTGAACCGGACGGCCCGCCGTTTCCTGACAGGAACGCGATGTGAAGCACCTCACACAGTGCTCAGAAGGCGTTGAACAGCGGCTCCCCGTGGTCGGCCGCCGCCCAGAGCGCGGTCGCACGTTCAAGCTTGTCGGGGTTGGCCTGGGTGCGGAACGCGGCGATGCCCTCGGCGGTGATCTCCAGGCACATGACGCCGACGACCCGGCCGTCCACGACGGCCACGACGGCGGGCCCGCCGTTGGCGGTCCAGGCGTAGATCTCGGCCGGGCCGCCGACCAGGGCGCGCTTGGCCGGGCCGGGCTTGAGCAGGCCCCATAGGAACTTCGCGACCGCGACGGCGCCCTCGAACGCCTTGGCGCGGGCCGGGACCTTCCCGCCACCGTCGCCGATCGCGACGGCGTCCTCGGTGAGCAGACGCACAAGCGGCTCGGTCCGGCCGCTGGCGGCAGCCGCCAGGAACTCCGCGACGATCCGCCGGGCGACGGCCTCGTCCACCTCGGTGCGGGCCTTGCCGTCCGCGACGTGCTTCTTGGCCCGGTGGAAGATCTGCTGGCTGGCGGCCTCGGTGATGTCGAGGATCTCGGCGATCTCCCGATGCGGATAGTCGAAGGCCTCCCGCAGCACGTACACCGCCCGCTCGTTGGGGGAGAGGCGCTCCATGAGAGTGAGGACCGCGTACGAGACCGACTCGCGCTGCTCGGCGGTGTCGGCCGGGCCGAGCATCGAGTCCCCGGCGAGCAGCGGCTCGGGAAGCCATTGGCCCACATAGGTCTCGCGCCGCGCCCGCGCCGACGTGAGCTGATTGAGGCACAAGTTGGTGAGAACCTTCGTCAGCCAGGCCTCAGGGACCTCGACACGGTCGACGTCCGCGGCCTGCCAGCGCAGGAACGTCTCCTGTACGGCGTCCTCGGCCTCCGCCGCGGAACCGAGAAGGCGGTAGGCGAGGGCCCCCAGGCGCGGCCTGAAGGCCTCGAACCGATCGACGTCGTCCGCGGTCAATGGCATGACCCGATGCTAGTGGCCCGTCACCGAATCTCGAACGGGTAATTGATCTCCAGCGGAGAACCCGCCAGGCCGGCTACCTATTCAAGTAGCCAGGTGCGTGAACACATCTGCCTGATCGCCAGGACGGTCCCCCGCCGAATGCGGTGGCGTCCGGCGGGTTCGCCGGCCCGGCTGCGTGCCACCTACAACCGCTACGCGGATCGGCCGTCGCCGCCCGCTGGCTGTTGCTCGCCGGGCCGGACTGCGCCGATCTCGCCACCGAGCTGTCCGCGAAGGCGGGGGAGTGGCTGACGGTTCGCTTCCTGCGGCCCGGCGGCACGCTCTGCCATGGTCTCGGCATCGCCCCCAGAGGCTGGGTGCTGGTCCGTCCCGACGGTTACGTATGCGCGGGCGGCGCGGAGCTGACCGTCGGCCGGCCCTCCGCCGCGTTGACCTCGGTGGGCATTCCGGCTCTATGACGCGCTCTCCGGCCTGAAGCCGGAAAGCTGGAGCACTGCGGGCGAATCCGGTAGCGAGAACGCGCCCTCGTTGCCCAGACTGTGATCAGCCACCAACGGGGGTGGCCCAGTGAGCATGGTGGTGCTTGCAATGGCGGCAGTGGATGTGTCGAGGATCGATCGTCGCGTGCGGGGCGAGGTGGAGCGGAGGGGTTTGTTCCTCGTCTCACCTGAGGTGGAGTCAAGCGGGCGGGATACCTTCGTCTTCGTCTGCACTGACCCAGACCCGGGAGACTGCGGCTTCACCAGGGTGGGACAAGTGTCCACAGCGACGGGGTTCAACCACGTCGTCTACGCAATGGACGGTCGCAAGACCTCGCCGGCGGTATCGCTCTCCCAGATCCGTGGCCATTTCCCGACTTGGGAAGACGGGATCATGGTTGTACTTTCTGCGTTCGATCAGTGGCGCTGAGTGCCTACTTCTCGGGTGTGTCGAGACGCGGTGGCTGGCGTACGACCCTTCGGGTTGGCGCGGGCTTGTCGTGGGCATCGCACCGAGCCGATGAATTTCCCTGTCCTGTAGCGCAGTTGAGGCGATCGGAGCGTCGGCACAGATGAGCCTGTGGAGCTGGATGAGCGTCTTCACACCGTGGGAGGTACCCACCCCCGACGGCCTCGGCCAACATTTTCTCGGGCAGACAGAGATCCGCGTGTTCAGCTCCGCGCGGACGGCCCGTGCCGATCTTCAGAGCTACCTCGACGACGGCAACACCGATTTCGAGGCCGACCCTCGACGCTGGGACCCTCAACGGCGAGCCGCTGCCCTCCTGCGGTCCGAGGGACGCAACGGTGAACTGATGATGTGGGTGGGCGCAATGCTGGGGTGGGTCATCTTCGAGATCCCACCCGGCATGAAGCCCTTGACCGCGGGGGTGTCCGCCCTCAAACGGTGGGAGCCGTCGGCGTACCGCTCATGGTTGGGGTACGGGGACGCCACCGATTGGGAGGATGTGTCCGCGCCGGGGCTGTGGTTTCCCCTTGGCTAGCCGGGCCGGCCAATCCGGGCCGCTCCGGGCCAAGGTGGCGGCCGCAACCTTCAGAACGATCAGTGTCGGGTGTGCTCGCAGGGCAGCGGCTGCCGGGGCACGCTGATTGTCCTCCTCGGCCAGGCGCTGTTTGCGATAGGCGACGACCAGGGCGACAGCGCCGCCGATGCCGCCGACCATGGCCAGTGAGATCTTGACGATCTCCCTCGGCGAGGGAAGCGCCGTACTGGTGCTGGAGGAGCCGACCGCGGCCATGGCCCGGGGCGGGCACATCTACGCGGAGATCGGCGGATTCGCCAACCGCAGCAACGCCTATCACATGACCGGTCTCCGCTCGGACGGCGCGGAACTGGCAGCCGCGATCACCGCGGCGCTGGGCGAGGCGCGGCTGAACCCGGAGGCGGTCGACTACGTCAACGCGCAGGGCACGGCGACCAAGCAGAACGACCGGCACGAGACAGCCGCGTTCAAGCGCAGTCTCGGTGAGCACGCCTACCAGGTGCCGATCAGCTCAACCGGCTGAGCGAACGACCATTGCCGCGTTGAAACCGCCGTATCCCCGGGCGAGCGCGTCCCCTGGCCGGGCGCGGCTCCCCGATCACCAGGTCGCTGTCGTAGCCGGGCGTCGGACGTTCACGGTCGGCGGCACGACGCCGTCTCGCAACGCCATCAGTGCGCCGACGAGGTCAAGTGGGGCCGCGCCTGAGGACAGCCGCCCGATCTACCCGGGCGGCTCGGGGATTGGTGCGCAGAATAGCCGCGACATCGTCAGGATCAGCCGGCCCGACGGCGAACGCGTCGAAAACCCGCAGCTCAAGCGCGGCACGTAACAGGTAGGTGGACTTGAACGCCGTCATCATCGCCAGCAGCCGCTCCCGGCTGACCTTGCGATCGGTTCCAGGCATAGCGCTCCTTCGTATCGAGCCAGCCGGACAGATGTGACGTTGGCAACGATGACGAGAAGCGCGATGGATGCCCGGTGGAGGCTGCTCGGGACTTCCCGACGGTCGGCTCTTCAGTCGCTGTTCGCGGGCGGATCACGACGGGTGCTCCGGGTCCCATGATGAAGCCGGTCCGCGTCGACGCTTCCCTTGAGAACGGGGGAGAGGTGCATGCCGCCGCACCGGCATCAGCCGTCATCCGGTGATCACCCGCTGGGACGAGGTCCGCCGGGGCGGCGGGCCGATCGTGATCGGCGTCACCGTCGTCCTGGCCGCCACGCTGCTGGCGTACGCGGTCAGATCCCGGCTGGGCCACCGGGCCCGGCCCGGTTCCGCCGCGTCACGGTCAGGCGGCAGGCCGGAGGGAGAGCGCTCTCCATGAGAGTGACCCCGCAGGCCGCGGCTTGTCAATAGTTCCTCGCCGCGCCCCTCGCCGTGCCCTCCACACGGCCCGCATCTCTCTTGTGCGCCTGATCTGGGCGTTCTCCGTATGCGCTCACCCAAGGGTTGACAGTGCTCTGCGGCGCGGGCACTCTCGCTCTGGAGAGCGCTCTCCCTTCCCTCTCGCCGCGGCATCCCGGTTCCGGCCGGGGTGCCGCGACACGGCACCCCGAGCCGATCCCTCGTCTCCACAGTCCATCCACCCCCCCGAGACACTCCCGAGACCCCGCCCCCCAGAGCCGGGCTCCCGCGGTCAGCAGGCGGAGCCCGACGACCAGCCGGGAAACTAGTGAGGACAACCGTGCGTACACGCAAGCTCGGATTCACGACCGCGGCCTTGAGCATGGCCGGGGCGCTCGTGCTCGCCACCTCTGCCTGCGGCGACGACAGCGGATCGGCCGGCTCGGACCGGCCCGTGACGCTCACCTACTGGGCGTCCAACCAGGGCCCCAGCCTGGAGGCCGACAAGCAGGTGCTCCAGCCCGAACTCGACCGGTTCGAGAAGCAGACGGGCATCAAGGTGAACGTCGAGGTCGTCCCCTGGTCGGACCTGCTCAACCGCATCCTCGCCGCCGCCACCTCCGGACAGGGACCGGACGTGGTCAACATCGGCAACACGTGGTCGGCCTCGCTCCAGGCGACCGGCGCGTTCGTCCCCTTCGACGACGCCGCGCTGGCCGCGCTCGGCGGCAAGGGCCGTTTCCTCGGCCCCAGCCTCGCCGCCACCGGCGCCGCGGGCCAGCCGCCCACCGCGGTCCCGATCTACGGCATGACGTACGGCCTGTTCTACAACAAGAAGATGTTCGCGGACGCGGGCATCGACGGCCCGCCGAAGACCTGGGACGAGCTGATCGCGGACGGCAAGAAGCTCACCCACGACGGCAAGTGGGGGCTCGCCGTCGAGGGCGCCAGTGTGAGCGAGAACGCCCACCACGCCTTCATCTTCGGCCAGCAGCACGGGGCCGACCTGTTCGACTCCTCGGGGAAGGCGCAGTTCGACTCGCCGCAGCAGGTCGCCGCGGTCAAGCAGTACATCGACCTGATGGCCGTTCACAAGATCGTGAACCCGAGCAACGCCGAGTACGCCAACGGCACCGAGGCCATCCAGGACCTCGTCACCGGCAAGGCGGCCATGCTGATGTGGCAGTCCATCGCCAGCTCGGTCAAGGCCGCCGGCGTGAGCGAGGACGACTTCGGCCTCACGCCGATCCCGCTCCCGGACCCGGGGATCGGCGGCAGGCAGGTCAACGGCATGGTGGCCGGCATCAACCTGGCGGTCTTCAAGCACACCAAGAACAGTGACGCCGCGATGAAGTTCGTCGCCTTCATGACCGGCAAGGAGGCGCAGCAGACGCTCAACAAGGCGTACGGCTCGCTCCCCACGGTCAACGACGCCTACGACGACCCGGCGTTCCAGACCCCGACCATCACGGCGTTCCAGCAGATCCTCGCCAACACCGCGGCGCCGCTGCCACAGGTGCCCGACGAGAGCCAGTTCGAGACGCTGGTGGGCACCGCGATGAACCAGATGTTCGCGGACGCCGCGGCCGGAAAGCCGATCACCGACGGGTACGTCAAGGCCAAGCTCTCCGACGCCAAGCAGCAGATGACCGGCGGCAACTGAACCTTCCCCCACCACCATCCCGGTTCAGGGAGCGCGCGAGCGGGTGAACCCCGCCCGCGCGCCCGCGACCGGCCGCGCGAGCCGCATCGGTCCGCCCGGCGCCGGGCGCGCGGCCCGACCGATCCCAGAGAGGACTTCCATGGTCGTGTCCACCCCGTCACGCTCGGGCGCGTGGCGCGGAGCCGAGCGGGGCGGCGGAGACGGCGGCGGGGGACGGATCACCCGTCTCATCCCGGTACGGCTCCGCCGCGTCGGTCTGCCGTACCTGCTGATCCTTCCCGCGGTGCTGCTGGAGCTGCTCATCCACCTGGTGCCGATGGTGATCGGCGTCGGCATGAGCTTCCTCAGGCTCACCCAGTTCTTCATCAGGAACTGGCTGGCCGCGCCGTTCGCCGGGCTGGGCAACTACCGGGTTGCCGTCGACTTCGACTCCGCCGTGGGCGCCGCGCTGCTGCACTCGTTCCTGGTGACCGTCGCGTTCACCCTGCTCGCGGTCGGCCTGTCGTGGCTGTTCGGCATGTGCGGCGCGGTGCTGATGCAACGACCGTTCCGGGGGCGCGGGGTGCTGCGCACCCTGTTCCTCGTGCCGTATGCGCTGCCGGTCTACGCGGGGGTGATCACCTGGAGCTTCATGTTCCAGCGGGACTCCGGGCTGATCAATCACGTGCTGGTCGAGCAGCTGCACCTCACCGACGAGCGCCCGTTCTGGCTCATCGGAGGGAACAGCTTCGCCTCGCTCGTGGTGGTGGCCGTCTGGAGGCTCTGGCCGTTCGCCTTCCTCGTCCTCACCGCCGGGCTGCAGAACATCCCGGAGGACCTGTATGAGGCGTCGGCGATCGACGGGGCGAGCTGGTGGCGGCAGGTGCGCACGATCACGCTGCCGCTGCTGCGCCCGGTCAACCAGGTGCTCGTGCTGGTCCTCTTCCTCTGGAACTTCAACGACTTCAACACGCCGTATGTGCTGTTCGGGAAGTCGGCGCCGAGGGAGGCCGACCTGATCTCCATTCACATCTACCAGAGCTCGTTCGTCACCTGGAACTTCGGCTCCGGCGCCGCGATGTCCGTGCTGCTCCTGCTGTTCCTGCTGCTGGTGACCGCGGTGTACCTGGCACTGACGACCCGGGGGAGGAGCCGTGCGTGAGCCGCGGTGGCTGCCCTGGGCCCGGGTGATCTTCCTCGGGCTGCTCGGCCTCTTCACGCTGACCCCGCTGTACGTGATGGCGACCTCGGCGCTCAAGCCGCTGCGGGACGTGCAGGGCGACTTCCACTGGATCCCCGTCACGATCACCCTGCGGTCGTTCTCCGACATGTGGCGGACGGTGCCGCTGGCCCACTACTTCGTCAACAGCCTGGTGGTCTCCTCGATCTCCGCGGTGGCCTCGGTCGTGGTCGCGGTGTTCGCCGCGTACGCCGTGAGCCGCTACCGGTTCCGGGGCCGCCAGATCTTCTCCGTCGCCGTGCTGTCCACGCAGATGTTCCCGGGCATCCTCTTCCTGCTGCCGCTATTCATGATCTTCGTGAATCTCGGGAACGCCCTCGGCGTCGAGCTCTACGGCAGCAGACTCGCGCTGATCATCACCTATCTGACGTTCTCCCTGCCCTTCTCGATCTGGATGCTCGTCGGCTACTTCGACTCCGTGCCGGCCGCGCTCGACGAGGCGGCGCAGGTGGACGGGAGCGGTCCGATCGGGGCGCTGCTGCGGGTCGTCGTCCCGGCCGCGATGCCCGGCATCATCGCGGTCACCATCTACGCCTTCATGACCGCGTGGGGCGAGGTGCTCTTCGCGTCGGTGATGACCGACGAGTCCACCCGCACCCTCGCCGTCGGCCTCCAGGCGTACGCCACCCAGAACGACGTCTACTGGAACCAGGTCATGGCGGCGTCCCTGGTCGTCAGCGTCCCGGTGGTGGCGGGCTTCCTGCTCCTGCAGCGCTATCTCGTGCAGGGGCTCACCGCGGGCGCGGTCAAGTAGCCGTTCCCGCGGCGACTCGAACCAGAACAACCGGAAGAACCAGCAAGGAAGGAGGGAGCGCGGACACCACTCGGGGGCCGCGCACACCCATGGACATCACTTCCGCCTTCGGCCCTGACTTCGTCTGGGGCGTCGCCACCTCGGCGTACCAGATCGAGGGAGCCGTCCACGAGGACGGCAGAACGCCCTCGATCTGGGACACCTTCGCGAGCGTCCCCGGCGCCGTCGATGGAGGCGACACCGGCGACGTCGCCTGCGACCACTACCACAGGTGGCGTGAGGACGTCGGCCTGCTGGGCACGCTCGGCGTGGACGCCTACCGATTCTCCGTCGCCTGGCCGAGGGTGATCCCCGGCGGATCGGGCCCGGTCAACCCGCCCGGGCTGGCGTTCTACGACCGACTGGTGGACGCGCTGCTGGAGGCGGGCATCCGCCCCTTCGTCACGCTCTACCACTGGGATCTGCCCCAGATACTGCAGGACGAGGGCGGGTGGCCGCGGCGGGACACCGCGTACCGATTCGCCGACTACGCGACCGCGGTCGTGGAGGCGCTCGGCGACCGCGTCACCGACTGGACCACGCTGAACGAGCCGCTCTGCTCCTCCTGGCACGGCCACCTGCAGGGCGTGATGGCCCCGGGCTGGAGGGATCTCACCGCGGCCGTCCGCGCCTCGTACCACCTGCATCTGGGGCACGGCCTGGCCACCCAGGCGATCAGGGCGGCGGCCCGCCGCACGCCGTCGATCGGAATCGTCAACAACCTGAGCCCGTGTGAGCCCGCCACCGACAGCGAGGAGGACCACGCCGCCGTCGTGCGCGCCGACGGCCACGCCAACCGCTGGTGGCTGGACCCGATCACGGGACGCGGCTACCCGCAGGACATGATCGACCTCTACGGTGTCGACCTGCCGATCCGGCCGGGCGACCTGGAGGCGATCGCGGCGCCGCTGGACTACCACGGGCTGAACTACTACTTCCGCCAGGTCGTCACCGCGGACCCCGAGGGTCCGGTGCCGTACGCGCGGCAGGTCGAGGTGCCCGGAGCGCCCGTTACGGCCATGGGGTGGGAGATCTACCCCGACGGCCTCGAACAGCTGCTGCTGCGGCTGGCCCGCGAGTACGGCATCGAGCGGATCTACGTCACCGAGAGCGGCTCCGCCTGGCCGGATCCGGTCGGCGCGGAGGGTGAGCTCGACGACCGCGAGCGGTCCGCCCATCTGGAGGGCCACGTCGCGGCCTGCGCCCGCGCGGTCGCGCAGGGCGTGCCGCTGGCCGGGTACTTCGCCTGGTCGCTGCTGGACAACTTCGAATGGGCCTACGGGTACGACAAGCGGTTCGGGCTGGTCCACGTGGACTACCGCACCCAGGCGCGCACCATCAAGTCGAGCGGCCACCGGTATGCCGCGCTGATCCGCGATGCCAAGGGGGCACCGGTGGGATGACCGGCCCCGCCGGTCGACAGAGGGAGGGCGGCGCCCGCCGTGGCGCCGCCCTCCGGCGCTCCCGCGATCGGTCAGGCGGACTCGCGGACGACCAGGGCGGGATCGAAGATGACCGAGGTCACCCGCTGGTCCGGCTGCTCGATCTGGGCGAGCAGGAGCCGCGCCAGCTCGGCCGCCATGTCCTCGACGGGATGGCGGATCGTGGTGAGCGGCGGCTTGCAGGCCAGGGCCGCGCTGCTGTCGTCGAACCCGACCACGGCCACGTCGTCGGGGACCAGGCGGCCGTGCCGGTGGAGCACCTGGAGCGCCGCCTGGGCCATCAGGTCGTTGGCCACGAAGACGCCGTCGACGTCGGAGTGCTCGGCGAGCAGCCGCTCCATCGCGGCCGCGCCGCTGTCGAGCGTGAAGGCGCCCTCGACGCAGGGGATGTACGGGTGGCCGTGCATGGCCATGGCGTCCCGGAAGCCGGCGAGGCGGTCCTGGGCGGCCAGTACGTCGAGGGGGCCGGAGATGGTGGCCACGCGGTGGCAGCCGCGCGCGACCAGGTGGTCGGCGGCCAGCTTGGCGCCCGTCCGGTGCGCGACGTCGACGTAGCTGATCGGGAGTGGTTCCGGTGGCCGGGCGAAGAGCACGGCGGGCAGCCCTCCGTCGACGAGGAGCTTGGGCAGCGGGTCCTCGCCATGGGTGGAGACCAGGATCGCGCCGTCAGCCTTGCCCTGGCGGAGGTAGTCCACGACCTCCGCGCGGGCGGCGTCGGTCTCGGCGAACAACAGGACCGGGTGGATGCCGAGCGGGCGGAGGTATCCGACCACACCGCCGGCCACCCGGCCGAAGAAGGGGTCGGCGAAGACCTGGTTCGGGAACGGGTTCTCCTCGCCCTCGACGCCCGCTCCGGAGACGACCAGGGCGACCGACCCGGTCCGGCGGGTGACGAGCGAGCGGGCGGCCTGGTTGGGGACGTAGCCGGTGGCGGCGATGGCCTGCCGGACCGTTTCCTGGATGGCGGGGTTGACGTTGCGAACACCGTTGATCACACGGGAGACGGTGGCACGGGACACGCCCGCCGCCCGGGCCACGTCCTCCAAGGTGGGGGATCCCGACACAGGCGGGGGAGCCTCGCTCATACGGCCTTTATAGCATATTGGAGAGCGCTCTCCAGACTGCTCGGGACGAGCCGAGGCGTGGACGAGATGCGAGATTTGAGTAGGTTGTCTGGCGCCGATTCCCTCCCGCCCCCCTGAGAAGCGCCGCTGTACGTCGCGGCCGGGATCCTGGGCGGCGCGCCGGGACCAGCGCGTGGAGCGGCTTGAGTGAGACCGGGCCACGCCGGTCAGCGGCGACTTGGCCAGGAAGACCGCCTTGGCGACGATCGTGGAGCCCACCCAGAAGGCCCGCGACAAGAACGGGGGAGCGGACCGCCACCCGCTCGCCCTGCCTTCGCTCCATCGCACCCGCATCCTGCGGCTCACGTGACGCGCCCTCGTCCATCTCCACGCTCCCATCGCAAACCCGCACCATGCTTCGCGGCCCCAGCACCTCAACGCCAAGATTCGCCACCACCAGCCGCCGGCTTCATAACAGATGAAAGATCACCGGCAAAACAGCCAGACGGTCACCAACCGTTTCAACCTCGGACATCAACGACCTAGGCTTGGCAAACACGCCCATCAACTCATCGGCGACGTCTTCGCGCAGGCAGTGAGCCCTCCGATAGCCGGCCAGCCAGCGGACATTCGCTGCCAGGACGGGGGAGGACCCTCCGTCCTGCGAAACACCCACCCCACCTTGGCGCAAGCCCGTGAAGTTCCTGTGTCCGTTGAAGGAGGGGAACGCCCTCGAGGGCGCCATCCGCTCGAAGGGGATATGCCAGCACAACGAATGGGGCTCCTGTCGCCGAACGCCCATCTCGTTCGAGAAGGCCGGCTCGAACCATGACGAGGCGACCACAGCAGGAACCGGCGACTCGCTCACGCCACCACCGATAGGTTCACGTAACGGCCATGTCGCGCAATGCAGGCAGAGTCAATGTCGGGCTGACCAAATGAAGTGAGACAACCCGCAAAGTGGGCCAGGTTCGATGAGACAGCCTGCGCCTTGGGCCAGATTCAGTGAGACAGGACACTCGCACGGCAGGGGGAGCTCCGACCCCTCTCTCACTCCAAGCTACTTGACATAATGTTCGTTATCGAGCAATGCGAAAGAGGTTCCCGGGGCACCGCTGAAGTCGTACGATCACGGCGTGTTCGGTATAGATAGCACGTCCGCGATCGTCGTCGTCGTCCTGGTCATGGCCGTCGCGCTGACAATCGTCATCGTGCTGGCGGCCCGAGCGGGAGCCCAGCCCAGCGCCCGGCTCGCGTGGCGAACACCGGGGCTCATGCCGCCGATCCCACGCGACCTCCAGGAACGCGTCCGCGAGCTGTGCGCCGAAGGCAAGAAGATCCACGCGATCAAGGCGCTCAGAGACGGAACCGGGCTCAGCCTCAAAGAGGCCAAGGACGTCGTGGACGCCCTGGACGCAGGACGCTCCGTCCCGACCCCCCAACCAGATGGGCAACCCGGCGACCTCGCCTCGCGGGTGCGTGCACTGAAGGCCGCCGGACGCGCCGAGCAGGCCGTCTTCCTCGTACGCGGTGAGACCGGCATGTCGCAGACCGAGGCCGAGACCTTCGTCGATGCCCTCTGAGGCCCCTCAGACTGTCCGAAAAATCACGACAAGAACGGTCAACCAAGGCAGGCGGTCGGCGCACGACCCCGGCGGCAACGTGGCGGCGCATGGGTCGGCCACCCGCCGACCGACGGACGCGACCACTCAGGAGCCTCCCGCCGAGGCCGCGTACGCTCCGGAACCCCGCCGTCACGGCCACCGGCCGCCCGGGCCCAGGCGGCCGGGACAGCGGAAGGAGCCGGACTCTCCTCTCGACGACCACCCCGTGGTCGGAGACTCTGCTGGCTAACTCGCGACACGCGGGTGTCGGGTCCGTGACCTGAGCTGTTATAGCCCGAGATCATGCCGTGCGCGGCCGTTTCTCCCCTCATCCGGCCGCGGATGGAGTGGTCGGTGTCGATGCAGCCGAGGCCGTGGCCGGATCCCGACCCGCAGATCGCGGCAGCGATCCAGGCGATGCATCGCGGTAAACGCGAGAAGCCATTGCCGGTCCGAGTCCGTGATGAGCTGGGAGAACTGTTCGCCGACGCGGAGTTCGCGGTCGCGTTCGGGATCGAGGGCAAGCCAGGCTGGTCACCGGGACGGCTGGCGTTGATCACGGTGCTGCAGCGAGTGGACAACCTCACCGACCGCCAAGCCGCCGAGACCGTGAGGATGGACCTGAGCTGGAAATACGCTCTCGGATTAGCGCTGGATGATCCCGGGTTCGACGCATCTGTGCTGAGTGAGTTCCGCACCCGGGTCCTCCAGCACGGCCTGGAGGAGAAGGCCCTGGACCTTCTCCTCGCCAAGCTGGGCGAGAAAGGCCTGGTGAGGGCGGGTGGTAAGCAGCGGACCGACTCCACCCACGTGATCAGCGCGGTTCGGGATCTGAACCGGCTGGAGTTGGCCGGTGAGTGTGCGCGCGCCGCGTTGGAGGCGATCTCGGCCGCTGACCCGGGCTGGACGAGCAGGGTCCTGGAGCTGCCCGGATGGGCGCAGCGTTACCGGGCCCGCGTCGATTCATGGCGGCTGCCGACCTCGGAGTCGAAACGGGAGGAGTTGGCGGTCGCCTACGGCACCGACGGGTATGCGCTGCTGGAGGCGGTGTACGCGCCGTTCTCCCCGGTCTGGCTGCGGAACCTGCCCGCTGTCGACGCGCTGCGGGTCATGCTGATCCAAAACTATGTGCGCATCACCGGTCGAGGCGGGCGGGAGGTGGTCAAGCGGCGGCGGCCCCTCGAAGACGGCGGAGAGGGACTGCCGCCCGGCAGATGGCGGCTGACTTCCCCCTACGACATGGATGCCCGGTGGGCGGCCAAGGGCGAGGACCTGTTCTGGAACGGCTACAAGGTCCACATCAGCGAGACCTGCCATCCCACCCCCGGCGAGAACGGCGAGAACGGCGAGAACATCGTGCCGCCCAACCTGATCACGAACGTGGCCACCACGGACGCGACCGTCCCCGACAACCAGATGACCGAGAAGATCCACCAGATGCTCGCGGCACGTGGGCTGCTGCCGGCCGAGCACTACCTCGATTCCGGCTACCCGTCCGCGGAAATCCTCGTGAGTGCGCGCAAGAGGTTCGATATCGCGCTGGTCACCCCGGTTCTGCTTGATCACTCATCGCAAGCCCGTGCCGCCGCCGGCTACGACCGCTCGGCGTTCACCATCGACTGGGACGCTGAGCAGGTCATCTGCCCGCAAGGGCAGGCGAGTTCCTCGTGGAGTCCCTGCACTCAGCGCGAGACCGCGGCGATCGTGGTCAAGTTCGGCGGCGAGGTCTGCCGGCCGTGTCCGGCTCGCTCCTTGTGCACCTCGGCCAAGAAGGGTGGACGCCAGCTCACCATCCGCGCCCGCCCACTTCAACAAGCTCTTGACCAGGCCCGTGTCGATCAGACCAGCAAGGAGTGGCAGGGCAAATACAAGCTCCGCGCCGGAGTCGAGGGCACCATGCGCCAGGCCGTCGCGGTCACCGGTGTTCGCCGGGCCCGCTATCGGGGCCTGGCGAAGGTCCACCTCGAACACGTCTTCTCCGCCGTGGCGCTCAACCTCATCCGCCTGGATGCCTGGTGGAACGGGCACCCACTCGATCGGACCCGCACCGGCCACCTTGCCCGCCTCGAACTGGCAGAACTCGCTCTCGCGGCCTGAGACAAGTTAGCCAGCAGGGTCGTCGGAACGTACAAACGCCAAGAAGGACAAAAGCGACGATAAACGCTATACCAGACAGAAGGTGAATTCTGTCCGGTATGACGCGAGTTATCCAACTTGCCCCAAGCGGGCCTGTGTCCTTGTCCCGTCTCATCGAACCTGGCCCACGTCTCACACAGCTGGCCCAATTCGCAAATTTGTCTCACTGAACCTGGTCCGCAGGTGTTTCCGCCTCTTCGGGCGTCTCACTGAGCGGCATTCTTGTCTCACCGCGCTGGAGAACGCTCGCCGTCGATCGATTCGTCGACAGGCTGGCTGATTTTTACGCCGAGATTCGGAAGGTCGCACCCGATTACATCCCTCGCAGCGCGAACGATCCGGTCCTGCACTGGGTCGATGATCAGTTACGCATTAACGAAGCCCTCCGCAGTGGGAGAGACCCGAGAATCGTGCTTCCGCAGCTCGGGTTGAGCGAGACGAGGTGAGCATTCCGCTGACATGCCACAGCCTTAGACTTAGCGCATGCCGCGCTTCGAGGTCGTTACGCATGTCATCGCGCCGCCGGATCGGGTCTTCGACATCTCGCTGGACGTGGGCGTCCATACCACCTCGATGGCGGGCTCATCCGAAAAGGCGGTCGGCGGAGTGACCGCCGGCGGCCTGGAGCTCGGCGAGAGCGTCACCTGGCAGGCACGACACTTCGGCATCCGCTGGCGGATGACTTCCACGATCAGCGCTTACGACCGGCCGGGATATTTCGTTGACGAGCAGGTGTCGGGCCCGTTCAAGCACTGGCACCACACTCACCGTTTCCAGTCCGACGGTCATGGCGCCACGGTGATGAGCGACATCATCGATTTCGCCGCACCCCTTGGTCCTCTGGGGACCATCGCTGAAATCCTGGTCCTCTGCCGCTACATGCGCAGGTTGATCCGAGTCCGGAACCAACATGTCAAACAGGTTGCCGAAACCGCTCCCGCAGTCGAGTGATGATCCGCCACGTTAGATCACATCGTGCGAGGCAGCTTGAGCATTCCGTTGAGATGGGCCAGATTGGATGAGGCAACCTCTGGAGAACGCGCTAAATGGACCACATTCGATGAGACAGCTCACTGACGCATTCAACAGTTTTCTCAGTAGCCCTGACACAAGATCGCTATAGTGCTCCTCACTGGCGATCTTCGTGTGAGGTGGGAGCTGTTTTCATGGCCCCCACTGGCGTTCCTTCAGATGATTCGACTTTGGTCGCAGCCAAGTATCCGCCGGCCCTCGCCCTGACCCGACTCCTGGCCTCGTCCTTTTGGAAGGCACGCACCCCCACCGGCACGCCCTCTTCGTCGAGGAAGTGCGCCACACTTTTGAGCCCGGCTACATCTGGGAGCCCTCCGCCCATGCGCGTTACGTCGAGCCCTTGATTCGCATTTCGCATGTCGCGCGAGGAGCCCGAAGAGCGGGAGCGAGAGGCCAGACAGGCCGAGTACCGACGCGCCCACAACATCCCAGAGCCGCCCAGCGACACCATCTAATTCGACGAGTTGTTGTGAATTGGCGCTTCAGTTGGCGGATGTGCGCTCAGCCATGGCAAACGGGCTGTATGTCTGCGCAACCCGTGACCAGTGGACCAAAATGGCCCGCATGACGACTATGCCCGAGAACCATGTTGAGACCGCACATTCGTCCGAAAGCAACGCCTACGACCTGATCGCCGAGGGGTACACGGCCGAGAACGAGACCAGTCTCCTGAACGCGGGTCTACGAATTTAGGCGGGGATGGTTCGACTCCGGCTCGCGCGAGTGGTTGCGCAGCGTGATCGAAGGCGTTGGTTGCTCGTGTTGCGGAAGCCGTAGGCGCAGCGCGCTTCGAGCTTGATCACCCGGTTGGTGCCCTCGCTCTTGGCGTTGGTGATGCCGGTGAGGAGGAACGCCTCGATCTGTGGCCACCAGGCGGCGATGGTCTCGGCGAGGGTGACGAGTTCGGGCAGGTAGGCGTGGTCGGCGCACCAGACGTAGAAGGCATGCAGGCGGTGGCTGATCTGTGATCGGGCCGGGTTGGTCCGGGCCAGGGCGAGCAGGCGGCGCAGTTTCTCCTTGGCGCGCCAGCCGGCCAGGATGTGCTTGCCGTAGGTGCCGGTCCGCTTCAGGTCACGCTCCAGGTCGGAGCGCTGCTGGTCGGTCAGGTCCTCGCTGTTGGAGCGCAGCAGCCTGCGGTGGTCGAACTCCGGGTCGCCTGCCCGGCCGCGGCGTCCGCGCATCTTCCACGTCAGCCGTCGTCGCAGTTCGGCGAGCTTGGTGTTGGCCAGCTGCACCAGGTGGAAGTGGTCGACGACGATGACGGCGTGGGGCAATGCGGTACGGATCGCCGACCGGAACACGGTGCACATGTCGATCGCCACGTGCGTGACGGCGTTTCTCCACTCGGCGGGGCGGGCGGTCAGCCACGTGGCGACCGCCGTCGAGACGCGGCCCTCGACCTGACCGAGCAGCCCTTGACCGCCCGAAAGGTCGGTGAACCCGACGTGCCATCGGTCCGCGACAAGCCGATATTTCCCGGTGGCCGGGTCGAGTTCCCAGCGGGGACGGCCCCGGCGGATCTCATCGATCCCGATCGCCTCCGTCGGCTTGGGCTGCTCGGGAAGCACCTGTGCGGCGTAGGCGCGCATCTCGCGCATCGCCACCGGCCAGGACACGCGATGGTCGCGGGCGGCCTGGGCCACCGTACGCCCGCCATCGGCCACCGCCCGCCCGCATGCGCGGCGCAGCCGGGCCGTCGTCCGCATCCCGGCACTGACCTGCGCGATCTGCTCGGTGAACGACCCGCGTGGGCACAACGTCTCCCGGCAGATCCAGCGGCGCTTGTGCCACAGCAGCGTGATCGGCTCGCCACCCACGCACAGGTCACGCGGCGAGGTGACCACGCGCTGCTTGACCTGCGTCGAAAGTACCCCGCATGTCGGGCAGGCCCGTGCGGCCTCATCGTCGGTGACCACGTGGGCCACGCGATGGCCATCGTCGCCGCGCTCCACCGCCGTGACCGCCAGGCCTTCCAGGCCCAGCAGGAGTGTCGCGTTCGAGGAGATCTCTGTAGTGTTGTGCACGCCCGTGGTTTCTTGAAGATCGGCTGCCTAGACAACAGTCATGATCCACAAGAGCCGCGGGCTTCGCATATCCGGGGTCGGCCTACACCTCGGTCGTCACTCACCGTGATCGCCTACCGAGATGCGCGGCGGACCTCCCCGATCAAGCTCGAAGAGCCCTGAACGCGTACTACGAGCGGCCCGCGATGCTGGAGCTCGCCGGGGATGTGACCGGCCGGCGGATCCTCGACGCCGGTTGCGGCTCGGGTCCGCTGTTCTCCGTGTTGCGCGATCGAGGCGCCATCGTGACCGGCGTCGACGCGAGCGCCGGGATGCTGGAGATGGCCCGACGGCGGCTGGGTGCCGACGCGGACCTGCGGGTCGTCGACCTGGCCGGCCCACTGCCCATCCCCGACGACGCGTTCGACGACGTCATCGCGTCCCTGGTGCTGCACTACCTGGAAGACTGGGGACCGACACTGGCCGAGCTGCGACGCGTGCTGAGGCCTGGCGGCCGACTCCTCGTCTCGGTCGAACATCCATTCATGAGCACCCTCATGCAGCACATGGCCGGGGAAAAGCCCACGTACTTCGAGACTCGAAACCGGACCCAAGAATGGACCATGGGCGGGCAGACCGCCCAGATGAGCTTCTGGGACCGGCCGCTGCACGCGATGACCGAAGCCTTCACCGCGGCTGGCTTTCGCATCAGCGTCATCAGCGAACCGCCGTTTGTGCCGGAAGCCCGCGAGGTGTTCCCCGAGGAGCTCCGCGAGATCGAGCTCACCCGCACGAGGTTCCTGAGCTTCCTGTTCTTCGTTCTCGAAGCCAACTAACGGCGCCTCGTCACGATCGGCTGTGGTGACTGAGCGTTTCAGCGGGCGATTCCCGCCAGCTGAAACGCTCAGTCACAGTTGTGTCAGTTGTTTTGAGACTCCGCGCTCCTCTGCTGTCTCAATAGAACTGACACACCCGAGGTGGACGAACATCTGTGTGTCACATCAATTGAGACGGAACACCTGCCTCAGGGAACTTGGCCCCCGTCTCATCAAGGTGGCCCCGTACGGGATGTCGTCTCACTGAAGTGGCCCCGCGCGACAACATGACGTTGCCGGGATCTTGATGTGCGGCCTGTCGGCTTGGTGTGGGTGCTGCCGGGTCTGATGGGATCAGCGCATGGCGCTCATGGCGCGTTCGATCTCCTCGCTCGGATACGGCGTCGTCCTACTGGTGCCGAACACGTCCCAGTAGAAGTCGTTCATGGCCGCCGCCACGGGTGCGTACCGGCGGATCACCGCTGCCACAGCCGGCGGGGCACCGGCGGGGTCCGCGCCGTCCGCGCACGCGCGAATGTACTCGTTGCGTTGCGCCACTCCCCCGTTCTGCGGCACCCCGCAGATATTGGTGACGAGCCAGTTGACCAGCCGCATCAGCGCGTACCCGATGTCATGGGTCCGGTTACGCTCCAGGAATTCGATCTCCTGCTTGGACAGGTCGAACCGAGGGGATGTCGCCAGCCCGAGGTCGGCGATGTACAGGCGTTCACCATCGGTGAGGATGTTGCCGAAATGGCCGTCGAAGTGCATCAACTCCTGGCCGTTCATGAAGGCCACGTCGGTGCGCAGGCACGACTCGACCATGGCGCTCGCCGCTATCGCCGCGTCCTGGCCGGCGGTTCGCTGAGCGACGAGCCAGTTGTCGAGGTTGTAGGGGATGAACTCCTGAAACAACACGATGCCGGCCGAGGCGCGGGCAAGGGCGTGGAGACGATCCCGTACCGCTGGTGATCCCTCCCAGTACTGCACGGCCGCCTCGACGTCGGCGTGCTCATCGCTGGGTGGCGGCGCTCCCGGCAGCACCCGCCAGTGATACAGCAGCGGAAAGGCAGCGCTGCGCCCGGCCAGGACCCAGTTGGTCGTCATGACGTTGGCCGCGAGTTCACGCCACGCACCGAAGCCCGGCCCGCCGATCTCGACAAGTCCGTACTGGCAGAACGGAGGCACCCCGAACAGGTTCGCGGTGGACATCACGTTGCCCGCGCGGCGCTCCAGGTCGGTCAGCGGGATTCGCTTGGCGAAGACCGGCACGCCATCGATGTCCAGTAGTACCGAGGTGCCACCGATCCCCGAGCCAAGAGTCTGCGCCTGCTCCAGTGACTCGCCGAGCTGCCGGTCGCTGTGCAACGCCAACGCGCTCGCGACGTCGCTGTATCTGCCGACCCGCTCACTATGCGACATGTCCAACCGTGTGTCTTGCAGTTCCAATGGCGGGCACCCCTCTGATCAACTTCGCGTGTTAGACGCTACACCCGCCGGGGATGGGCCTTTCCGGGTTCGTTTCGCGGCGATTACCTCGTTGGCGGCGGCGCGGGCGGCGGATTCATCGACGATGCTCCTGTCCACTCGTGGCCGCCTATGGTGGCGACCATGAGCGTGCATTCCTCCGGCGGGGACCTTCCCGCCCAGAATTGCCAAGGCGAACCGCCGTCCCCACGGAAAGAAGCGTTCGATCTCGCCGGCTATGTTCGGCGCACCCGAGGCGGTCCTTGTTTCGTCTGCGCCATCCTGGCGGGCGCTCCCGGCTACGACCTTGAGCAGATCCTCTTCGAGGATGAGCACCACATCGCTTTCCTGGATCGCTACCCCACGATGCCCGGCAAGGTCCTGGTGGCTCCCAAAGCCCACGTCGAGCACGTCGCCCGGGACCTTGACGAAGAGGCCTACCTACGGCTGATGGGGACGGTCCGCCGGATCACCCTGGCGGTCGAGGCGGTGGTCCCCTCCGAGCGCACCTACCTGCTCTCCCTGGGCAGCCAGCAGGGCAACACCCACCTGCACTGGCACATCGCTCCCCTGCCTCCCGGAACTCCTTACGAGCAGCAGCAGTACCCCGCTCTGATGACCGAGAACGGAGTGATCCCCTGGTCAGCGCGGCAGGCCCTTGATCTTGCCGGCCGTCTCCGCGCGGCCCTGGCCGGGATCGGCGAAGACAAGTGATACCCGGCACGCCGTTGCCCGTCGGGGCCGGGGCCGTTTTGTTGCGACGCCCGTAATTCTGGGACCAATTTGCGGAGACGGCCGTCTTGCCGGGCGGGGGGAATGTCAACGGACCTGCACGTCACGGATCCGGCTGCGGGGAAACTTCAGTGGGAACTCTGTTCCTGGGGGCGCGGGCCATTCTTGTGGCCGGGAACCTGCATCTGGCTAATGACTATATTTTCGAATCATGTACTCCCCCATCGATCCCTACGACCGCGGACACCTGGACACCGGCGACGGCCATCTCATCTACTGGGAGGTCTGCGGCAACCCGGAGGGCAAGCCCGCGGTCGTCGTTCACGGTGGGCCCGGCTCAGGCTGCACACCAGGCCAGCGCCGTGCTTTCGACCCGGCCCGCTACCGCATCATCCTGTTCGACCAGCGCAACTGCGGGCGAAGCCTGCCCCACGCGAGCGACCCGGAAGTTGATCTGTCGGCCAACACCACCCACCATCTTGTCGCCGACATGGAGCGGCTCCGCGAACATCTCCATGTCGACCGATGGCTGCTCTACGGCGGGTCGTGGGGCTCCACGCTTATGCTCGCCTATGCCGAGGCGCACCCCGAGCGGGTGTCGGAGATGGTCATCACCGGCGTCACCATGACCCGCCGCTCCGAGATCGACTGGCTCTATCGCGGTGTCGGCCGGTTCTTTCCCGAACAATGGCAGCGCTTCCGCGCGGGAGTCCCTGAGGACCAGCGCGATGGCGATCTGCTTGCCGCCTACGCGCGTCTCATGTCCGACCCCGACCCTGCTGTGCGGGCCAAGGCGGCTCACGACTGGACGGCCTGGGAGGACGCGGTGATCTCCTTGGAGGTGAACGGCAAGCCGAACGCCTACAGTGACCGGCCACCCGCTGATCTGCAGGCCCTTGTCAGGATCTGCGCGCACTACTTTTCGAACGCCGCCTGGCTGGAGGAGGGCGTCCTGCTGCACAACGCGCACAAACTGGCCGGCATCCCCGGCGTGCTCGTTCATGGCCGCTTCGACCTGGGTGGGCCGCTGGAGACCGCCTGGCAACTTGCCCAGGCTTGGCCTGATGCGCGCCTCGTCGTTGTGGACGACTCAGGGCACACCGGTAGTGACACCATGCGCAAGGAAATCCGCGCCGCTCTGGACGGCTTTGCCGGCTCCCAGTCGTGAGTTGGAGGAGATGGTCGCGATCGTCGGTGAACTCACGCCAGGAACTGCCGCGCGCCGCGGAGCGTGGTCCGAAGCCGCTGCTGGGTCATGCCGCACTCCAGGCGTACGTCTATCGGGCCGGGCGCGTTGGTGTCCGCTCGCCGCCCTGAGGGCAGCCGGTCCGGATCGAGCCCGTCGCGTCGGGCGATGAGCCGGCCCAGCTCGTATCGGCTCACTGCATCGCTTCCGGCGACATGGTGAACGCCGTGATATTCGGATGCGGCAAGTTCGAGGAGCGCCGCGGCGAGATCGGCGACGTGCACGGGGCATCGCATGTCATCGGTGAACAGCACTCCTCTCCCCTTGCCGGTGGCCAGTGAATGCACCAGCGCCTCGTGCGGGGAACCGCCGTCACCGATGATCAGGGATGTCCGGGCTATCACCGCGGTCGGCGCGATCGCGTTCACCGCCGTCTCGGCAGCGGCTTTGGCCGCACCGTACGGGGTGATCGGGTCGGGGACGCACGTCTCGTCATAGTGAATCGCGGCGCCGGAGAAGACCGCGTCGCTGGACACATGAACCAGGCGCCCACCTGTCGCAGAGGTGGCGAGAGCCACGTTCACGGCTCCGGTCGCTGTGGTCGTCCAGTCCGCCGACCGGGACGCCGTGTTAATGACCGCTTCTGGCTGAAATGCGGCGATCAGCGCGGCAACGTCCTCTCGTCGGCGCACGTCGAGCGGCAACCACTCAACGCCCGCGGTCTCTCCTGGCCGGGTCAGGTAGGTCGCGGCCACCTCATGCCCGGCCGCCGAACACTGCCGAGCGAGTTCGCCGCCGAGAAAACCGCTGCCACCGATGATGAGGAATCTCATGAGCGCTCACCAGAGTCGATCAGTAGGTGTGTCCGGGCCAACGACCGTCACCGCACTTCCCCGCCCGGACAGATCGGTCCGGGCGTCCATGGTCAGGTGAACCGAGGCGTCCCCCGACGCCGCCCGTGTCCCGAGCAGGTTCAGCTCTTCCGAGCCTCGATGAGGAAACGCTGCGAGTAGGCCACGAAGGGGCCGTGCCGTTCGAGGAAGTCGTGGAGTTCGGCCAGGCGGTCGCGGTACGCGTCGACGGTGAAGCCCGGGACGATCCAGATCACCTTGCGGAGGAAGTGGACCACCGCCGCGATGTCGTAGAACTCCATTCGGAGTGCTTCCTGACGAAGGTCGACGACCTCCAGACCCGCCGCCTCCGCGCTGAAAGTGGCCTCCATCGGGGTCGCACCGGCCGTGGTCGCCAGCGGTCCCAAAGACGGGTGGACCGAAGCTTCCTCTGCTTCCTGCGCCCCCATCATGAACTCGGTCAGCTCGCGGACCGAGCCCGAGCCCACCTGCTGCGCGAGATACGTACCGTTCAGGCGCAGAACGCGGCGGACCTCGTCCCAGCGGGTGATCACCGGATGACGGCTGACCACCAGGTCGAAGTGGTCCGACGGGAACGGCAGGTCGGCCTCGTCGTCGACCTCGACGACCGTGGCGTCGAACTTGGCCAGGTTGCGCCGGGCGATCCCGATGTTCGGCTGCCACGATTCCGTAGCGGCCAACACCGGTGGGGCGGCCGCGATCGAGGCCAGCACCTCTCCCCCGCCGGTCTGAATATCGAGCGCCGCCTCGGCCTTCGCCATCCGGTCCGCGAGCAACTTCGCGTACCCCCAGGACGGACGTTCTTCGACCGCGCGGCCGGTGAACCAGGAGAAGTCCCACCCCTCGGTGGGGACTGATTCACCTTCAGCGACAAGATCTTCAAATCGGGACACCCAGCGATGATGGCAGAGGCTGGAGACCCTTCGCATCGCGATTGCGACGCCGGTTGGCATGCCGGCGCCCCGCTCGCGATCCCCCTTCCGTCTCCTGGCCTGATGGCCCGGAACTCCGGTCGGGGAACCGCCCGGAGACGTCCCCACGGCGACAGTGTGCCTACGTCCGCTCAAGCGGACGATCACGAATGATCGACCGTGCGACGGACCGCAACACCCCCGAACCAGGTCCGATCCGGGACGTACACGAGCGTGTACGTCCCGGAAACCGCGGAGATCCTCAGCGTTGGTCAATTGTCTTCGCGACGGGTCAATTAGGCCTATCTACCTGGGGAAACAGGCGAGGAGGCGAACGGTCATCATGCCGCCCTGCCGTACCGGGTGAGGACGGCGGCGCCCACCTGCTCGGACGACAGGCACTCCAGGTAGGCGGGTGATCCGCCGGAGGGGAAGAGGCGCTCGCCGCGGCCGAGGATCGTGGGGAAGGTCAGCAGCCGGTATTCATCGATCAGGTCCTCGGCCATCAGCGCGCGCACGACGCTCAGGCTCCCGGTGATGATCACATCGCGCCGCTCACGCTTGACGGCGTCGACGAGGTCGCCGTCGATGACCGTGGAGTTCGCCCATGCCGAGGTGTCAGCCAGCGCGCGGGAGGCGACGAGCTTCGACGCGGCGTTCATCCGCGCAGCGAACGGGTTGTCGCGTCCCGGCCACAGCCGCGAGAACAGCTCCCAGGTCCTGCGTCCCAGCACCAGGACGCCGTCGTCCATTGTGCTTCCGAGCCGGAACTTGTCCCCGGCGACCGTCTCGGGGCCGTGACGGAACGCCCAGCCGCCGGTCGGCGTGCCATCGGAGCCGTCCGGGTCGGACACGATCCCGTCCAGGGTGATGAATTCAATGACGATGACGCTCACGATGAGTGTCCTTTCGTTCGATGCTCGCCCGTACGTACCGGCGGCATCGGCCCGACTCATCGCCTCTGGTCGAATTCGTCGAAAGGAATCCGCCGCGGCAGGTCGAAGGCCTCGAACACGGCCGGGTCGGCGAACACGACATTGCGTGCGACCCGCTCGCCGGTGAGGGTGAGGACCTGCAGCGTGTGCAGGTGATGCCCGCCGCGGGGCTCCGGCGCGTAGGCGGCGAGCGCGGGCTGCCCGTTGGCGGTCAGGGGCCTGACGCGCCAGCCGGTGCCGCGCATGTCGAACACGCGGCGCATGAACAGGCCGTAGTCGTGGCTGCCCCGGTACCACAGCGGGACCGGCGGCATCTCCAGGACCGCGTCGTCGGTGAGGAGCCGTACGAGCGCGGGGACGTCGGCCGCCTCGAACGCCCGCACGTACCGGCCGATCGTTGCGCGGGTCTTCGGGTCGTCCGGCTCGGTGACCTCGTCGATCTCGCGCGCTTCCGCGAGGGCGGCGCGGGCCCGCTGTAGCGCGCTGTTGACGGCCGGGACCGTGGTGCCGAGCTGGACGGCCACCTCGGCGGCGCTGAACTCCAGTACCTCACGGAGTACGAGCACCGCCCGCTGCCGCGGCGGCAGGATCTGCGTCGCCGCGACCAGCGCGATCCGCATGTCGGTTCGTGTCCCGGTGTCGAACCGCGCGTCGGGGAACGGCTGGAGCCAGGGAACGTCGAGAGCCGGTGTGAGCGGTGCCCCGGGGTCGTCGCTGGGCGCGCCCAACCCCGACGGCAACGGCCGCCGCGCCCGTCCCTCCAGCGCGGTCAGGCAGACGTTCGTGGCGATCCGATACAGCCAAGTCCGGGTGGACGCGCGCGTGTGGTCGTACCGGTCCCGGGCCTTCCACGCCCGCATCATCGTCTCCTGCACCAGGTCCTCGGCCTCGTGGAACGAGCCGACCATCCGATAGCAGTACGCCACCAACTCACCCCGGTACGGCTCAAGATCCACGGGCTCATTATCGGGCAGACGGCATTCCGCACGTCGGGGGCATGCCTCTGGCCGGCGCGAAGGCTCGCTAACGAAGGTTGAGTGCTCTGCGGCCCGTCGCGTTCGATGTGGACCGCGGCCGTGAGCCGCCCGGTTTGCCCGCGGGGTCCGACACCGGAGTGCGAATGCCCGGCGTTGGGGAGCCCGCGCCCTCCCCGCGGCGGATGACGTTGTCGAGGGCGGCGCGGGCGTCCAGCAGGCCCTGGATGACCTGGTCGATTCGCTCGCGTTCGCCGCGCAGCCGTTCGACGACCCCGGCGCACGCGGGGGTCGGCAGCGAGTCATCGCGCAGGCATGAGCTGACCTCGGCGATGGTGGCCGTGGACAGCCCGGCGGCCAGCAGTCCCCGGATCTTCTGCACGGCGCCGACATCGGCTTCGTCGTACTCGCGGTAGCCGTTGGTGGACCGCTCGGGCACCAGCAGGCCCTGCTTCTCGTAATAGCGGAGCAGTTGCTCGTCCACTCCGGTGCGCCTGGCCAGCTCCCCGATGCGCATGGTGTTCACCTTCACCGCTTGACCTTGTAACCGGTTTCAGAGTTTACCTTCACAGTCGATCACCCGAATCGGGTCGAACAGACCACGCCGGTGATCGGACGCACGCTGCTCATCCGCCGTACCGCCCACGCGATACGGCGCGACTGCTCAAGGAGATGCAACGACAATGACGGCACAGGCAGAGGTGTTCCTGGTGGGTGCGACCGGGCTGCTCGGCAACCGGCTCGCGTCGGCCTTCCTGGCCAAGGGCGCGACCGTGCGCGCGCTGGTGCGCCCCGGGGCCACCGGCGAGAAGAAGCAGGCCCTCGACGCCCTGAAGGCCAAGGGAGTCGAGTTGGTCGAGGGTGACATCACCGACCCCACCGACCGGCTGGCCGCCGCGATCGGCGGAGCGCAGACCGTCGTCTCCGCCATCCAGGGCGGTCCCGACCTCATCGTGGACGGGCAAGCGAACCTGCTGACGGCGGCCGAGCAGGCCGGAGCGGCCCGGTTCGTCCCCTCGGACTTCGCCATCGACATCACCAGGCTCGACGACGGTGACAACTTCATGATCGACTGGCGGCGGCAGGCGGCAGCGGGCTTCGCTGGAACCCCTCTCGGCGTCCTCTCGGTGCTGAACGGGGCCTTGGTCGAGGTGATGGTGGGCTTCATGGATCTCATTGACTGGGAGAAGGGCGCCCTGTCGCACTGGGGCGACCCCGACCAGCCGCTGGATCTGACCACCGTCCAGGACACGGCCGCCTACACCGCCGCCGCCGTCCTGGACCCGGATCTGGCGAACGGAGGCACGATGCGCTTCGCCGGCGAGGTCGTCTCGATGCGCCAGTTCCACGCGGCGGTCGAACACGGCACGGGCCGGAAACTGGAGCTGCGGACGCTGGGCACGGCCGAGGAACTGCGCTCCGAAATCGAGCGCCGGGCCGAGGCGACCCAGAATCCCTTCGACTACGTGGCGTTGCAGTACCAGTGGTGCATGGTGACCGGAAAGGGCAAGTTCGACAGCCTGGACAACGATCGCTACGCGGAGATCAAGCCGACCTCGGTTGAGGAGTTCGTGCGCGGCGCGAGCCTGGGCGCCTGACGCCTCCGACGGATCGCTCACCCGTTATCGGGAAGATCGGGGCCATACATCGGTCATGCATCGGCCATGCGGGCAGACGGGGCCGCATGGCCGATCGATGGGCACCCGGGCCGCCCGTGGCCGCGACTGATCCCTGTCGATTTCATTGCGTAGTTGACTGATTACAGGATATTAGTTGGCGCGGCACATCACCGCGACAGGTGCGGCTTGGGTGCTCATTGCGCACTTTGGCGGATTCGGCGTACGACGGGAGCGGTCATGTCCTCCTCTTCATGGCGGGCGGTGTGAGAAGGCCGCCGCGCCATGTGGCGTGCGTCATGGACGGGAACGGCCGATGGGCGGCGCAGCGGTCGCTCCCCCGCACCGCGGGACACCGGGCGGCCGAGGCCGCGGTGATCGACGTCATCGAGGCGGCCCACACGGCCGGCGTCGAGTGGCTGAGCCTGTATGCCTTCTCGACCGAGAACTGGCGGCGCCCGGCCGCCGAGGTCGACGTCCTGCTGCGGCTGGTGCGGCGCGCCATACGCAAGCACGCCCTGTCGCTGCACGCGCGCGGGATCCGATGCCGTTTCCTGGGGGTCTCCGACCCCCGGATCCCGCCGCCACTGGCTCGGGACATCGCCGACCTGATGGCGCTCACCCGCGACAACCGGCGGATGACGTTGACGGTGGCGTTCGATCACGGCGGACGCCGTGACATCGTCGAGGCCGCCCGATCGCTGATCCGCGACGGCGTACCGCCCGAGCAGGTCACCGAGGAGAGTTTCGCCCGCCATCTCCCCCACCCGGACATGCCGGAGGTGGACCTGGTCATCCGCACCTCAGGAGAGCAGCGGATCTCCAACTTCATGCTCTGGCAGGTGGCCTACGCCGAATGGGCCTTCCCCAGCGTGCTGTGGCCGGACTTCCGCGCCGAGCACTTTTGGGAATGCCTGGACGTCTACCGGCGGCGCGACCGCCGGTTCGGCGGTGTGCAGGTACCGACCGCGACAGGAAAGGGACCTTGATGAGCAACGCCGCACCCGCGGGCATCGATGACGGCATCGCGTCCGCGTCCCCCGCCGACCCACTCGGCCCCGGATCGATGCTCTACGAGCTGAGCCACCAGGTGCGCTGGGGGCTGGTGGCGACCCGGGCCATCGTGCTGGAGGCCGCGCACCCGCAGATCGGCGCGGCGCTGATCACCAACTCGACCTTCGTCGCGCATCCCTGGCGGCGGCTGCGCAACACCGTGCTCAGCGCGCAGCGGATGGTCAACCCCGACGAGCGGGTACGGCAGCGGGAGGCGGCCCGGCTGAATCGCCTGCACGCGCGCATCACCGGCACCGACGCCGAGGGCCGCCAGTTCAACGCGGCGGACCCCGAGGCGCGCGCGTGGGTGGTGGCGACGCTGTTCGAGTCCACGGTCACGATGTGCCGGCTGAGCGGCGAGTCCCTCGACAGCCCCGCCCTGGACCGGCTGTACTCCGAGTTTCTCGCGTTCCTCGCCCTGACGGACCCCGACGGCGGGAAGCTTCCGCCGACGCTGCGGGAGTTCTGGCCCTACTACGACTTCATGATCGAGGAGCGGCTGGAGAACACCGAGGCGGTCCACATCATCCTCGACCGCCTGTTCGCGCAGGTGCCCGCCCCTCCCCTGCTGCGGGACAGTCCGGCCGCGTGGGCGGCGGGCCGGGCGCTCGCCGGTCCCGTGGCCACCGCGATCACCGTGGCGTCGCTGCCCGAGCGGCTTCGCGCGCGGCTGGGGCTTCCCGAGCTGCCGGGCACCCGCGCGTTGACGCACACCGCGTACCTGTCCACGCGGCTCGCGACGCGGCTGCTGCCGGAGGCGTGGACGCGGCTGGACACGGTCATGACCATGCTCGACCCGGCGTACGCTTCTCCGTCGGGCGGCGACGCGCTGGGAGGGCTGCGCCGCGGCGCGGCGAAGGCGGGGGCGCTCCTGCGTCTTCTCACGCCGGCCCCGATGGAGCCGGCCGCCGACGAGTCTCGGCTGCGGTCCGCCTCACGGTTCTTCGCCGAGGTCCTGGACCAGACCGGCAACGGGTACCTCGACTGGCCCGACCTCGCGGCGATGGCGCGGGAGATCGCCACCCGTCTCGATCTGGACACCCCGGACGAGGACCGCCTGTTCGCCGCCTTCGCGGACTGGTGGCGGGAGCTGCAGAAGGAGCTGGACACCGACGGCGACGGACGTATCACCGGCCAGGAGTACGCCGCGGCGACCGCCGCGATGACCAGCTCCGCCCTCATCAGGGTCGCCGAGGTGCTGTTCGACGTCACCGACGCGGACGGCGACCAGACCATCGACGCGCGGGAGTACCGGGCCCTCTTCCACACCGCGTTCAATCACGACACGGGCGGCGGCGACGGTGACGAGCGGCTGACCCGCGCCGAGTTCGTCCGCCGGTTCCTGAACTTCATGGCCGGCCGCGGGCACTCGGACGCCTACGACGGGTTGTTCGCCCAATCCTGACCACATCGCGTGGTGGAGCGCGCGTGACTCCCAGTGGAACGCGCGCTCGATGCCGCTCAGCCCGGCGGTGGCCAGCGCGACGCCGACCAGGTCGAGCCGGTGTCGCCGGCCCGCGCGCATGGGCGGCGCGAGGGCCATTGTCGGCGTGGTGAGTGACTTCCACCTGGAATGACCGGATCTATTGGGCGTCCCGGTATTTGTCCCAGACCTCGGGGAGTTCCTGGAAGCCAGCTGACTTGTAGGTGGCGACGGCGCCGACGTTGGAGCTCGGGGTGCAGACGAGCGCGCTCAACGAGCCCAGCCCCTGGAGTGCGGCCGCCGCGGCGACGGTGATCGCCTTACCGTAGCCGTGACCGCGACGTTCCCGGTGCACGCCCATCGGCTCGAGCAACCCGGGCTTACCCGGACCGGCCGACCACACCGTCACCGCCGCCACCGCGTTGCCCTGGTCGTCGTACGCGACCAGACACCGGGCGTCGGCGTACGGCAATCCGGCCGCCATCGCGTGCCAGCGCTCGTCCGTGAACGTCGAACCGTCGAACGACGCCCGCTGTATGGCGGTCCGCACGTGCGCCTGCTCCGGCCCGATCACCTCGATCCGCACGCCTGGGTCCTTCACCGGCTCCGTGAGGTCGCGGCGCAGCGGTGTCCACGGCTCGTCGGCGTTCCAGCCGTTCTCGGACAGCAGATCCTGGACCAGCGCGCACATGGGCGCCTCGACGTTCACCATTCGCGGCCGGCAGTGTCTCCTGGCTAGTCGTACTTGACGTGGGTGAGGAAGAAGTCCCGGACGTCCTCGGCGAGCAGCTCCGGCACCTCCATCGCGGCGAAGTGGCCGCCGCGCTCGAACTCCGACCAGTGCCTGATGTCGTACAGCCGCTCGGCCAGCGGTCGCACCGACTGCGTGATGTCGTGCGCGAACACCGCCACGCCAACCGGTACCGGGCACGGCTCGGTCCGCCGCGAAGCCTCGCGGTGCAGCCGCGCCGAGGAGGCCGCGGTGGCGGTCAGCCAGTACAGCGAGATGTCGGTGAGCATCCGCTCGTCGCTGATCTGCGAGCGAGGGTCGGTCCACTGGGCGAAGCGCTCGGCGATCCAGGCCAGCTGGCCGACCGGTGAGTCGGTCAGCGCGTAGCCGATGGTCTGCGGGGTGGTGGCCTGCAGAGCCTGGTACGGCGGGCGGTTCGCCATCAGCTGCCGGACCTTGTCCAGCCGGGCTTCGTCCGTTTCGGACAGTTCGATGCCGGCGTCCGGGACCGGCCGGGTCGGCAGGTAGTTGACGTGCACCCCGGCGACCTGCTCGGGTGCCACCGTGCCGAGCGCCATGGAGATGCCCGCGCCGAAGTCACCCCCCTGCGCGCCGTAGCGCTCGTACCCGAGGCGGCGCATCAGCTCAGCCCAGGCCCGCGCGATCCGGACGGCATCCCAGCCGCGTTCGTGGGTCGGCCCGGAGAAGCCGTAACCCGGGATGGACGGAATCACCAGGTGGAAGTCGCGCGACAGCGGCTCGATCACGTTGAGGAACTCCAGGAACGAACCGGGCCAGCCGTGGGTGAGGATCAGCGCGAGCGCGTCCGGTTTCGACGACCGGACGTGAACGAAGTGGATGTTCTGGCCGTCGATCTCGGTGGTGAAGTGCGGAAGCTCGTTGAGCTTGGCCTCGTGTGCGCGCCAGTCGTAGCCGGTGCGCCAGTGTTCGGCCAGTTCCTTGAGCCGCGCCAGCGGGAAGCCGTAGTCCCACCCGGCGTCGGCGACCTCGTTGGGCCAACGGGTGCGGGAGAGCCGGTCGGTCAGGTCGTCGAGGTCGGCCTGGGGGATGTCGATGCGGAACGGCTTGATCACGGTCTTCACTCCAGGGGATTCGGTGCCCGAATGTTCGGGCGGCCGGCGTTTGGTGCGTCGCTATCGTGGGCGGCCGTCAACGATTTGCCGGACTCGCCGCAAGGGGCACTCGTCGAAGGCGCCATTTCGTTGGAATCTCCAACGTTGGCGAGGCCAACTATACACAGATTCATTGGCTCCGCCAACGATGTAGGGTGGCTGTCGTGGAAGAGACACCCGCACGCCTGACCGCGAAGCCGAGTTGGCTGCTCACCCAGCTGGCAGTGCACGCCCACCGGTTGGCGTCCGACGGCTTCGGCGGGGTGGGCGCGCGGGGGTACCACTACCGGATCCTGGCCGCGCTGGACGAGTTCGGGGTGGCCAGCCAGGCCGAGCTCGGTCGCCGGTGCAACATGGACCGCAGCGACGTCGTGGCGGCGATCAACGAACTGGCCGAGCAGGGTTTCGTCGAGCGGACGCCGGACCCGGATGACCGAAGGCGCAACATCGTGACCCTCACCACGGCAGGTGAGCGGCAACTGCGACGCATGGACCATGCGCTCGACAAGGTGCAGGACGACCTACTCGGACCGCTTCCGGCCGAGGACAGGCAGACCTTGACCCGCCTGCTCACTCAACTGCTCACGCACCACCAGCGGGGGTGAACATCGGCCGATCCCCCGCCGGGCGCGGACCTCTACTCCTCTCCTGAGAACCGCTCCCAGGCCGACTGCCGGGCCATGCCGAGCGCGGCGCCGATCTTGGCCCAGGTGACGCCCCGGTCGCGGAGCCGGTCCACCCAGACCTGCAGGCTCGCGTCGACCTGGGCGCTCGCCGCGGCGATGCGCGGCAGGAGTTCGAGGATCTCTTCGTCGGTCGCGCGGTCCGGCCAGGGGATCTCGGCGGCGGGCGCCGGGTCGGGCAGGGTGGCGAGGACGGCGTTGCACAGTCCGACGCATTCGTTGCAGATGTACACGCCGGGGCCGGCGATCACCCGCTCGACGTCGTCCCTCGATTTGGCGCAGAACGAGCAGTGGATCTTCTCCTCGTTCAGGGATGGGGCGGCCATGGGCCCTCCCGGGGTCGACGACTGTCAGGCATCTCCTGACAGTGAGATCTTGAACCTAGACTGTCAGGCTTCGCCTGACAAGCAGCCGGCGCGGGATGGGTGCCGTCAAGAACTCTGCGACGAGCCACAAGCCGCCTCTGAGCATGGATTTCGCCATTGCGAAGCGCCGTCGGACTCCGGTGATGCGGTCATCCGGTACAGGTGATCTGACTGACCGAAACGGTGAGGCATCGTCGGCGAGCCCATGAGTACGGGCCCGGCATCGACGAACTGGCCGACCACCTGAACAGCCACGGCCGGCGACAGGTACGCCTGCCCGGCGTGAGCGGCACGGACCGCGCGGATCAGTTCGTCGGGGTGCACGTCTTCAGGGCGAACCAGGCCCCCGCCCTTGGTGGCCGGCCGGTGTCGGCGGCCGCTCAACCGGCCTCGGGGTCGGCGGGCGGTTCCTCCACCGGGAACTGGATCGGACTGATCAGGTACCGCGCGCGGCCCGGCCCCGGCGGGTTCGCCAGTCGGGGCGCGATGGCGCGGCGCATCTCGCCGATCATCTCCAGCAGCTCGTCGTGGCTGAGCCAGACGGCGTGTTGACGGTAGCCGACGAGGTCGGCCGCGGGGTCGGCGCGATCCCGGTCCAGGTAGGCGTTGAACTCGGCGATCAGGGCGGCCATCGCCGCGGCGAACCCACTCCGGTGATCGTCGAGTGTCAGCGACTCGGCCGTCTCGGCGTCGATCGCCGCTCGGTCCTGGCGCAGGCGGTATCGGCGCTCCACCGCGCCGCGTACGCGCCGCTCGTCGGCGACCTCGAGGATGCCTCCGGCGGCGAGCAGGTCGACATGCCGGTAGACGGTCGCCTTGGAGACGTCGGGGAGGCGGGCGCAGAGCTGGGAGGTGGTGAGCGTCCGCCCTCCTCGCATGGCGTGCACGATGCGCAGCCGTACCGGTTGCGCGAGCAGTTCCAACGGGTCCATCGGGTTACATTCTCATGATGTGTTACCTTTCTCAAAGTTCAAGAAAGGTGGAGGGTGATGAAAGCCGATCACGAGGCGGCCGCCAGGGCGGTCGTCGAACTGGCACGCGACGAGCGCTTCGGGGACCTCGAGGCCCTGTTCGCGCCGCCGCTGCGGGCACAGGTGTCCGCCGAGACGGTACGGACCGCCTGGGCCTCGGAGGCGGGCCGGAACGGGCCGGTCTCCGCCATCGGAACGCCGGTGAGCGAGCCGATCCACTCGGGGCTGGTCCGGGTGAGCGTCCCCGTGACCTGCGAGCGCGGGGGGCTCACGATGGTCATGGCGTTCGACGAGACCGGCCTGATTCACGGTCTGCGCCTCGCGCCCCCGGCCACCGCGGCGTGGACGCCGCCGCCGTACGCCGACCAGGAGACGTTCGACGAGCACGGGGTCACGCTCGGCGCCGGCCCCCTCGCCGTACCGGGAACGCTGAGCCTGCCCCGCGGCCACGAGCCGCGACCGGGCGTGGTGCTGCTCGCGGGCGGGGGGCCGTTCGACCGTGACGCCACCGGCGGGCCGAACAAGCCGCTGAAGGATCTGGCCTGGGGGCTGGCCAGCCGCGGCGTGGCGGTGCTGCGGTTCGACAAGGTCACCCACGTCCACGGCGCTCAGGTCGCGGACACGCCCGGGTTCACCATGTCGGAGGAGTACGTTCCGCACGCGGTGGCCGCCGTCCGTCTGCTCCAGGCTCAGCCGATGGTGGATCCGGGGCGGGTCTTCGTCGTCGGCCACAGCATGGGAGGCAAGGTGGCGCCGCGGGTCGCGGCCGCCGAGCCGTCCGTCGCCGGTCTGGTGATCCTTGCCGGTGACGCTCAACCGATGCACCGGGCCGCCGTCCGCGTGACCCGCTACCTCGCCTCGCTGGATCCCGGCGCGGAGGAGTTCGCCGAGCTGATCGCCCGGCAGGCGGCGACGGTCGACAGCCCCGGCCTGTCGCCCTCCACGCCCGCGGCGGAGCTGCCCTTCGGTCTGCCGGGCGCGTACTGGCTGGATCTGCGCGGCTACGATCCCGTGGCGGCCGCGGCGGCGCTGGACCGGCCGATGCTGATCCTGCAGGGCGGCCGCGACTACCAGGTGACCGTCGAGGACGACCTGGCACGCTGGAGGGCAGGCCTCGCCCACCGGCGCGACGTGACGATCCGCGTCCACGACGCCGACAACCACCTGTTCTTTCCTGGCGCGGGTCCCTCCACGCCCGCGGAGTACGAGGCGGCGCACCACGTCGACGCGGCCGTGGTCGCCGACGTCGCCGAGTGGCTGGCGCCTCGGGTGCGGCCCGGCGGCGGGGGCGGCCCCGGGTGCCCGTAGGCTCGGGGCAACCCCTCCCTGCCGCATGTGTGAAAGGTGATGCCCTCATGCCCTCCGCGTTCCGCCTCTTCCGTGCCGTCGCGATCGCCGAGGCGTTCTCCTGGGCGGGCCTTCTCGTCGGCATGTTCTTCAAGTACGTGGTGGTCGGCAGCGAGATCGGCGTGCGGGTCTTCGGGCCGATCCACGGCGCGCTGTTCGTGCTCTACGTGCTCGCGGTGCTGTCCGCCGCGCGTGCGGGGCAGTGGAGCCGCGGCACCGTGGTGCTCGGGCTGGCGTGCGCGGTGCCGCCGTTCGTCACGGTGTGGTTCGAACGGCGGATGACCCGGCGCCTGGAGCCGGCCGCCCCGCTGGCGGCCGCCCACGCGGAATCGGCCTGACCGCGCCACCGGCCGGCCTAGAGGTTCAGGCCGGACTCCAGGTGCGCCGGCGCCTGGACTGGCGACGGCCAGGCCGCGGCCACACGGCACTACCACGGTGGCGCCGTCCCGATCCCCCGGCCTCCTGTCCCATTTCACCGTCGCAACCTGGAGCGCGTGGTTCACGCCGCGCCGGGAGGCGCTCATCTACGTCATCACTGTCAGGCGCCGATGTGGGCGAGGACCTCGGCGGTGGTGCCCGTCTCTCCGAGGCGGGGGAAGATCAACGTGGCCGAGTTCTCGTGCGTGGCGGCGTCGAGGTCGGTCATGGCGTCCAGGGGCAGCGCCACGTGGAAGCCGTGCTCGTGGGCCTGTCGGGCGGTGGACTCGACACCGATGGCAGTGGAGAGTCCGCAGACGACGACCTGGGTGACGCCGAATTCCTGGAGATGTTCTGCCAGGTCGGTGTTGTGGAACGCCCCCCAGGTGTACTTGGTGACGGTCTTGTCGCCTGGCTGCTGGTTAAGTTCCGGGAGAAGGTCCGTCCAGCCAGAGGGGAGGTCCGAGGCCCCGAAGTCGTGCTCGGTGCGGCCCGGGGCACCACCGGCGACGTTGACGAGTACGACGGGGAGTTGCTTGGCGCGGAACGCGTCGGCGAGCCTGACCGCGTTGGCCAGGACGGCGTCGAACGGGTGAACCGTCGGCATTTGGGCGGAGGCGGACTGGAGATCGACGACGATGAGGGCCGTGTTGGGGTCGATCGTGGTGATGGGCATGGGTATCTCCTTCATCAATTGATGGTGTTGAGCGGTCAGTGCCGGGCGGGCCGCAGGGTGCGGTCGGCGAGTGTGAGTGCCGCCAGAACGAGGCTGACGGCCGTCATGATCCAGCCGATCCGGTGGACGCCGTGATTGGTGACGTTGTGATGGAAGACCAAGCCGGTGACGGCGCTGGCGCCGATGGAGCCGACGTACCCGAAGGTGCGCAGCAGCCCGGACGCGGTGCCCAGCTGATCGGCGGGTGCATGCTGGGTGAGCGAGGTCTGGTTGCCGGCGGTTGAGAAGCCGATGGCGAGACCGAACACGAGGGTCAGGATGACCACGGTGCCGATCCACACTGTGGAGCTGAGCAGCAGGACGCCGACCGATCCGAGCAGGCAGGTGGCAGCGGCTGCGACGGCCGGTCCCCGGACGAGGCTGCGCCGGGAGAGCGGCGTGATGATGAGACCCGAGACCAGCGTCATGGGCAGCAGGAGCAGTCCGGCGGCGGACTCGCTGAAGCCGCGGACGCTTTCGATCCACTGGGTGACGCCATACAGGACGACGTATACACACAACTGGGTCAGGCCGAAGCGCAGGTAGGTGTTGGCCAGTCCGGGGTTGGCGGCCAGGAGCCGCACGTCGAGGAAGGGGGTCCGCGCTCGCAGCTCCCACAGCACCAGCGCCGCCCACAGCGCAATGGACAGTGCGAGGATCCACCAGTGCGCGGTCGGCAGACCGAACAGGAAGATCAGCAGCGTCAGCATGGCTCCAACGAAGCCGAGGATGCCGGACACGTCGAGCTTCGACGCGATCTCATGCGCGCTCATCCGTTCGGCACGCTTTGGGTCGGGTTCGATCCAGGCGACCGCGGCGATGAACGCGATGACGGCGACGGGCACGTTGACGAAGAAGACAGCTCTCCAGGTCAGGGCGTTCACCAGGACGCCGCCGAGGGGAAGGCCGAGCGAGGCGGTGGCGATCCCGGCGATCATGAGTCCGCCAAGGACGCCGCCCGGCGGCTTGGCCAGGCCGGCATCCCGCGCGCGGCGTTGGATGAGCAGCATTGCGGTCGGGTACGCGCACGAGGTGCCCAATCCAATCACGACCCGGCTCAGGATCAGCATCCACAGGCTCTGCGCGAAGCCGCCGAAGACGGCGCCGAGGGCGACGATGACGATGCCGGACATGAAGACCCGCCGGGGCCCGAACACCTCGGCGGCCTTGCCCGCGGTGGGCTGGGCGATCGCGCTCGCCAGGTAAAGGGCGGCCACAAGGGCCGCGGCCTGGCCGATCTGGATGCCCACGTCGCTGGCGATCGGCAGCAGCGCCGTCGCGATGAGAGAGCTGTTGATCGGGTTGAGGGCCGAACCGATGAACAGGGGCGTGGTGAAGCGCCAGGAAAACGGGTGGCCACCGTACGCAGGCACAGTCGCGGAGTGCTCTTCGGTCACTGCCATACGCACGTCCTTATGCGTGGTCGAGGCCGCACGTCATCGGCTCAGCACGCTCGGCATGGGGGCTGGTTTGGATCAAGGGTCAGAGATGCTGGGCCAGGCGTTCCAGCAGCGGAGCCGCAGCCGCCAGAGTGGCGACCTCGTCGTCGGTGAACGACTCGCCGAGGGCGACGGTCATGCGATCGGATATCGCGTTGCGGCCGGAGTGGAGGACGTCGCTGCCCGCGCCACTCACCGTCAGCAGCGATCGCCGCCGGTCGTTGGGGTCCGGGGACCGCGTTACCAGCCCGTGCTTCTCCAGCGACGCGACGGTGGAGCCCATCGCCTGCGGGGTGATCTGCTGCTGACGGGCGAGATCGGCGACAGTGCTCGGACCGCTGCGATCGATCTGTGCCAGCGCGGACAACTCCGGGGTCGTCAACTGCCCGTCGGCCACGGCCTCGCGGGTGCGTCGCTTGAGCATTCCCAGCGCCACCCGGATCGCGGTGGCGGTGGACCGGTTCAGAGCATCGCGAGCGTCCATAATTAGAAGGCTAGGCTTCGAAGGACGATATTGCAATGCCAGCCTTTCTAATGCGGCGGGCGGCGCTGCCGGACGGCGTGCGCTCGCCGCTGCTGAACTGCTGGACGAGCGCCGTACCTGGAGAACGCCACATATGGCCAGGACCCGGGTGCGCTCATTCGGCGGTCAACGGCTTGGCGATGTGTTCGAGTGACTGCTGCTCGGCCCGCACGCCGAAGACCAGCTCGACGACGCCGCCGACGGCCATGGCGGCGGCCCCGATGAAGAAGCCCACCGCGACCAGGGTCGTGTTGCCGGTGGCGATGAAGCCGCCGAACACCAGCGGCCCGGTGATGCCGCCGATTCCGGTGCCGACGGCGTAGAAGAGGGCGATCGCCAGCGCCCTGGTCTCCATCGGGAAGATCTCGCTGACGGTGAGGTAGGCCGCGCTGGCCCCCGCCGAGGCGACGAAGAACGTGAGCGCGATGAGCGCGACGAAGGAGACGGCGGTCAACCCGCCGCTCATGAAGAGGACGCCGAGCACGGCGGCGAGCGCGGCCGACCCGAGATAGGTCCCGGAGATCATCGGCACGCGGCCGACCGTGTCGAACAGCCGCCCGAGCAGGAGTGGCCCGAGGAAGTTGCCGAGCGCGAAAACCACCATGAAGTACGGCACCGCACCCGACGTGACACCGAAGAAGGTGTGCAGGATGGTGCCGAGGTCGAACGTGACGGCGTTGTAGAGGAACGCCTGCCCGATGAACAGGGCCAGCCCCAGGACGGTCCGCCGGGGGTAGCGCCGGATCGCAACCTCGGCGATGTCCCGGAAGGGGATCGCGTGACGCTGCCGTACGGTGATGGCGCCATGGGGCGGGGGCAGCTCGCGGCCGGTCTCGGCGCGGACCTCGGTCTCGATGGCGCCGACGATGCGCTCGGCCTCGCGCTCGTGGCCGTGGATGAACAGCCAGCGGGGGCTCTCGGGCACCTGCCGGCGCACGATCATGATGCCGATGCCGAGGAGGCCGCCGATGCCGAAGGCGAGCCGCCAGCCGATGTCGGTCGGTAACAGCGTGGACAGCAGCAGCAGCGCGGCGGCACTGCCGAGCGCGGAGCCGGCCCAGAAGCTGCCGTTGATGGTGAGGTCGACCTGGCCGCGGTTGCGCGCCGGGATGAGCTCGTCGATCGCCGAGTTGATCGCGGCGTACTCCCCTCCGATGCCCATCCCGGTGAAGAAGCGGAACAGGAACAGGTACCACGGGGCGAAGGAGAAGGCGGTGGCCACGGTCGCGACGACGTACAGCGCCAGGGTGATCATGAAGAGTCGTTTGCGGCCGTAGCGGTCGGTGAGCTGGCCGAAGACGAGTGCGCCGGTGCACGCTCCGGCGACGTAGAGGGCGGCGGCGGTGCCGATGTCGGCGGCCGTGAGGGCGATGCCGCTGCCGGGTTCGGTCATGCGGGGGGCGATGGCGCCGACGATCGTCACCTCGATGCCGTCCAGAACCCAGACGGTCCCCAGGCCGACGACGATCCGCCAGTGGAAACGCGACCAGGGCAGCCGGTCCAGGCGGGCGGGTACGGCGGTGCGCACGACCTTGAGCTGCTCGGCTGTCATCGGCACCGCTCCCCCGCTCAGCCCGTGCTCACCCGCGACCGTTTCCCTGCCCGCGTCGCCGGCGGTGGCCTCCCGGCGTACGGCGGGCGCCGGGAGGCGCGTCTCCAGCCTCGCGGGGCGGGCCGGACGGGCGCATCCCTCGATCGGGTAGTCGTGCGAGCGGGCGCGGGTTGTCGGTGGGCCGGGATACGGTGTGGATCATGCTTCCGGCTCGGTTGAACCGCCTCACCGTGGAGGAGGCCGTGGATCGCTACGTGGAGCTGGTCCGGGCCAAGACGCTGACGGGGGCGCTGTCTCCCGCCACCGCCGAGGTGTACGCGCGGGACGTGGCCACGTTCGCGCGGCTGGCGGGTCCCGATCGGGTGCTGGACGATCTCACGGGTGAGGACGTGGACGCCGTGCTGCTGGCCTTCGCCCGCAAACCGGACGAGCGCCGCCGCGCGGCGGCATCCCCGAACGAGACGGGCACCGCAAACACGGGAGGCGCGGCGGCGGGGACGCAGAGCGCGGCCTCGCAGGGGCGGTTCCGCCGCTCGGTGTCGGCGCTGTTCAAACACGCGGCGCTGTCCGGCTGGGTGCAGCTCAACCCGATGCCGGCGGCGACGGTCACCGCGCGGGAGCGGGGCGGGCTGCGGGCCGAGCGGCGGGCGCTCACCCGGGAGCAGGCCGAGGGCCTGATCGGGGCCGCGCGGTCCCCGGTGGAGGAGCCGGCCCGCCGCAGGGACCAGCGCACCGAGGCGCGCGACGCGCTGATCGTGCTGCTGCTGACGACGATGGGGCCGCGGGTGTCGGAGCTGGTGCGCGCCAACGTGGAGGACTTCTACACCAACGACGGCGTGCGGTACTGGCGGATCTTCGGCAAGGGCGGCCGGACGCGGGACGTCCCGCTCCCGGCCGATGTGGCGGAGGTGTTCGACGCCTACATCGAGGGGCGGGCGGCTGGCGAGGAGAAGGCGCTGCTGCTGTCGTGGCGGGGCCGGCGGCTGGCGCGGGGCGACGTCCAGGCGGTGATCGACCGGATGCAGCGGCGGGTGGAGCCGGGACGGCAACGCGGCGTGACACCGCACGGGCTGCGGCACACGACGGCGACGCATCTACTGGCCGACGGCACGGACATGGACGCGGTGCGCCGGGTGCTGGGGCACAGCGACCTGTCGACGCTGGGGCGCTACCGCGACGAGCTGCCCGGCGAGCTGGAGGTGGCGATGCGGGCGCATCCGCTGCTGCGCGGCCGTCGTGGCGTGGTGGACGGGCCGGCGCCGGCCGTACGGGAGGACCCGGACGACGAGGGGCAGTGAGGGCGCCGGCCCGGGGTCGGGCGCGGTCCCCGGCTGAGGTCAGGCTGCCGGGGGTGGGCCCGCCGAAGGTTGACGTACTGCCCGTCAACTGGCTGGACGAAGCCGGACGTTCCTCGCAAGGATCGACGCATGACCGTATTCTCGGCACTTGCCTCGTTCTCCGTCGTGGCCGGCCTGATGACGATCGTTCCCGGCCTGGACACCGCCCTGGTCCTGAGAGCGGCCATCTCGGGAGGGCGGCGGCACGCGTTCGCGACCGCCCTGGGGATCAACACGGGCGTGCTGGTGTGGGGTGCGGGTGCGGCGGTGGGAGTGTCGGCCCTCCTGACCGCGTCACAGACGGCGTACACGGTGCTGCGGCTGGCCGGGGCCGCCTATCTCGTCTGGTTCGGCGCCACCATGGTGTGGCGCACGATGCGCAGGCGGTCCGCATCTTTGACGACCACATCCTCCGGTGCCGGGCCCACCGAGATCACGGACACGCCTGCGGTTGCGGCCGGACCGGGCGAGGCGTGGGCGCGCGGACTGGTGACGAACCTGCTCAACCCCAAGATCGGCGTGTTCTACGTGGCGATGCTGCCGCAGTTCATCCCGGCGGACGCGCCGCACCTGCCGATGGGCTTGCTGCTTACGCTGGTACACAACGTCGAAGGGATGGCGTGGTTCACGTTGCTGATCTTCGGGACGCATCTGGCGCGCGCCTGGCTGACCGGGGCCCGAGTCCATCGGGTCATCGACCGGATCACCGGCACCGTGCTGGTCGGGTTCGGGCTACGCCTGGCGCTGTCCGCCGAGTGAGCACCGACGCGTCGCATCACGGACGAACGCCGGCGCGCGGCGGCGCGGCTCAGTTCGGCGTCCCGGCGGGTCCATCAGCTCCTGCGTGCCCTGCTCGCGCGTCCACGGCGTCGCATCCATCTGACCCGCCGGCTGCTGGAGGCCGGGCTCCTCGATTCCGGTTCACCTGGCGGATTCACCTCACCGCGTTCAGGCTGAAAGAAGTCATGACATTCCCTCCAAAGGAATCATGAGGTGGGTAACCAGCTCTTCGGGCGGCGCGGTCGAAGGGTCACTGACATAGACCTCGCGCAGCGGCCCGGCGGGAGGATGGCCGCGCTCGGCACACCAGGCCAGCAGAGCGTGCGCGGTGAGCGGGATCTGGTCGTACGGTCCCACGTGGACGGCGCGGGCGAAGGTCCCGCCGGGCAGGATGTGAGGCCGGGTCCCGGGCGGCGGCTCGTCGCCATGCCATTCGGGGAGCACCGCCGCGACCGTGATCGGGACGGCGTCCTCGACGTCGACCGGGAACAGGCCGATGAGCCGCACCGGCCCGCTGAGGGGGAAGGACCGCAGGGCCGCGAGCAGCCGGCCGACGCAGGCCGAGGTGACGGCGCCGATGTGCTCAGGCGAGGCGGCGACGTCACGCAGCAGCGCGACCCGGTGCGGCGGCTCACGCACCACGCTCACCTCGGCGGCGGGCAGACCGCCCTCCAGGATGCGTTCCAGAGTCCGCAGGGTACGGCGGCGGCGGGCAAGCTCCGATTCCAGGTCGTCCCGTACGCGGGCGAGCGCGGTGGCGGCCCGCCGGTCCCCGACGCCCGGCTCCTCCGGGTCCGCGGCGCCGGATCCGATCACGGTCGCGACCACGGCCAGGGGGACGTCGAGCGAGCGCAGCAGCCCGATGGACAGAGCCGCCCGCGCCTGTCCGGCCCGGTAGTAGCGGTAGCCGCTGTCGGGGTCGATCCACGCGGGTTCGAGCAGCCCGAGATCGGCGTAATTGCGGAGCTGCTTGACGCTGAGCCGGGAGAGCCGGGCGAACTGCCCGATGGACAGCAGGTCGTCGTTCACCCGACCCAGCATGGCCCCTCAGCCGAGCGGAAGGCGCCGCCACTCGATTTCGGACCGGCCTAGGAAACCCGGCGGAACCGCATCGCGGCTGTCGTCCAGCACGTACCCCAGAGCAAGAAGAACGGCGACCACAGCAGCAGGTCCCACAACGCCAGCTCACGAGCCAGCGCGGCGTGCTCGGCGGGCACCTCGACGACCCCGGCCAGCCTCAGCGCGTCAGGGACGAAACCGAACCCCACCACTCCGACCGACCGAGCGATCATGAAGATCCCCGCGGCCCACGCGAGCGCCGGCAGCAGCCGGCGCGGAACGGCCACACCCCAGGGGCGGACGGTGGCCAGCGCCACGACGACGCCCACAACCGCGGCACCGGCGAGCACCCAGTGGCTCGCCACGAACAGCGGATCGCGCGCCACCAGCCGCTCGTGCAGCTCCGGCGGTAGCGGGTCCTTGTCGGCCAGCGCGTTGGCCCCCAGCGCCTGGGCTAACTTCATCGATCCGTAGACCACGCACAGGGCCGCCGCGCCGTACCCGCCCACCCGCGTCCAGTCAGACCGTGACACGTCGTGTTCCCACCATGTAGGACCGGCACGTCTCCGCGAACAGCCCGATCCCGAAGATGCCAAGAACGCCGTGATACCACTTCCAGCCCACGCCGATGCCGACGAACCCGTCTACGATCATGATCGCCGCGCCGCCTCCGACGGCCAGCAGCATCACGGCCAGCGCGAGCAGCATCAGCGCCTTCGGCACCTTGCGTCCCAGCCGCGTGACGGTGGCGAGGATGACGCACGCGGCCACCACGCCGGAGCCGGCCGCGATCCACTGCGCGACAGCCGCGTCCATGAAGTACCTCTGCGCCTCTGCGGCCGGCACGGGCGGGCCACCGGGAAAGCCGAGCCGTGCCTGCAGGGCGAAGGCGGCCTTCCCCACGGAGTAGCCGAGGAACAACACCGCCAGCGTGTACGCCGGCCAGCGTCGCCGGTGAGCGGACTCAAGCATGGCTCGACCGTAGACAGGGCGGATCAGGCATCACTCCCCTGTACGGGGGAGAAGGCTCCCCCACGCGGGGGGACATACGGAGTTCCGGGCCAGGACGCGCCGGTGTGGCGGCGGTAGCGGCCCTCCCGGGCGGCCGGCCGCCGACTACGATCAAGAAACCGGCCACCGGCCACCGCCCCCGGCGGCTCCCAGCCCCGCCCCCGATGAGGAAGGAGCACGATGAGCCGAACCGCCTCCAGCCCGGGCGATCTGGAGCTTCTCGACACCGAGACGCGCGTCCTGTGGGACGTCGACGCCCGCGGCCGGCTGCCCGGCCCCGAAGCGCTGGTCATCGCCGTCGCGCCCGACGGCGTCGGCGCCACCGTCGCCGCCACCGTGCCCGACGACCTCGCCGCGCGGCTGCTCGACCTCACCGCCTATGCCACGCCGTCCCACCCCGGCCGGCCCCCGGCCGTCCTGGAACCGTGCCGCGCGCTCCTGGAGCAGGCCGCGCCGGGCGACTGGACGCTGTCGGCGGGCCCGAGCTACCTGGTCCGCCCGCCCCTGCGGTTCGACGTCTCCGTCGCGGTGCTGCGCTCCGACCGCCCGGCGGACGCCGGGCGCGTACGCGCCATCCGGCCCGGCAACTGGGAACCCGACGAATGGGAGGAACTCCTCGACGGCGGCCACGGAGCACCCTGGACGATGATCGCCGACGGCGACCGGGTGGCCTCCATCTGCCACACCCCCCGCCGAACCCGCGCCGGCGCCGAGGCGGGCACCTGGACCGACCCGGCGTTCCGCGGCCGCGGCTACGCGGCCGCCACGACCGCCGCCTGGGCCGACCTGCTGTCCGCGGACTGCCCGCACCTGTTCTACAGCACCAGCGCCGACAACCTCTCCTCCCAGCGCGTGGCCGGACGCCTCGGCCTGCGCGCCATCGGCTGGCTTTGGAAGCTCACCAGGAAAAGCTGATCAAGAGACCCGCGCACCGGCCGCCCACGGCCGCGGCTTCCCAGTCGGCCGCGGCGTCGCGTTCACCCGATCGAAACGCGACCGAAACCCCGATCCGCCAGGATGTCCTCATGATCAGGGCGGTCCTTTTCGACCTCGACGAGACCCTTTTCGACCACCGTGGCGCGGTCGCCCACGCCGCCGTGGCCTGGACACGCGCGCTCTCCCCCGGCCACCTGCCGCGCACCGGCGTCCCCGCCCTCTGGCTGGACCTGGAACGGCGGCACCTGCCCGCCTGGCACGCCGGAGAGTGCTCCTTCGCCGAGCAGCGCCGCCGACGGCTCCGCGACTTCTGCCACCTCATGCGGCTGCCGCTCCCCGCCGACCTCGACACCGCCTACGCCGACTTCCTCCGGCACTACGAAGCCGCGTGGACGGCCTTCCCCGACGCCGCCTGCACACTGGACGCGCTCACCGGCCGCGGCCTGACCCTCGGCGTCCTCACCAACGGCGTCCCGGTGCAGCAGGAGGCCAAGCTCCGCCGGATCGGCCTGATGGACCGCCTCGACCCCGTCCTGACCCCCGACGCGCTCGGCGCCTTCAAACCCGCCCCCGAGTGCTACCTGGCCGCGGCGGCCAAGCTCGGACTGCACCCGCAGGAGATCCTCCTCGTCGGGGACGACCGCGAACTCGACGCGATCGGCCCGACCCGGGTCGGCATGCGCGGCGTCTGGCTCGACCGCCACGAAACCGGCCACCCCGATGCCGGCCACCCCGATGCCGGCCACCCCGACAGGCAGGGGCCGCCGCGCATCACCTCGCTGCGCGAACTCCCGGCGCTGCTCGGCTGAGCCGCTCGGCTGCGCCGGACGCTCACCGGCCCTCCGCTCCCGAACACGTCCCCAGCCGCCAGGTAGGCCGGCAGGACGGCCACCAGACGATCCGCTCTCACGCTTCGAGACGATGCCAGAAAAGTGATCATTAGATGAGCACTTTGCCTGGAAGCATCGATCTCACAAGCCACCGAACGGAAGGCAGAAGGACATGCTCCGCGGACTCACCACCATCAGCTTCTACGCCCATGACGTCGTCGCCGCCCGTGACTGGTACGCCGAGTTCCTCGGCGTACGGGCCTACTTCCAGCGGCCCGAGCAGGGCGACCCGGCCTACGTGGAGTTCCGCGTCGGCGACTACCAGCACGAGCTCGGCATCATCGACGCGCGGTTCGCTCCGGACGGCTGGAGCACCGAGGGCGGCGGAGCGATCGTCTACTGGGCCGTCGACGACCTGGAGGCGACCTGGGAGCGGCTGCTGGAGATGGGGGCCACCCCGTTCGAGAAGCCGACCGAGCGCGGCCCCGGGTTCGTCACCGCCTCGGTGCGCGACCCGTTCGGCAACATCCTCGGCGTCATGGTCAACCACCACTACATGGACGTCCTCGCGGGCCGGAAGGGCTGACCACGATGACCGACAACGCCCTGCTCCTGGACAACGCCGCCGCCTGGAGGGCATGGCTCGCCGAGCACCACGAGACCGCCCGCGACATCTGGCTGCTGATCGCCAAGAAGAACGGCAACGCGACGACCGTCACCCTCGACGAGGCCTTGGACGAGGCGCTGTGCCACGGCTGGATCGACAGCCACCGCAGGGCGTTCGACGGCGACTACTACCTGCAGCGCTACTCGCCGCGCACCCGCCGAAGCCCTTGGTCCGGCATCAACGTCGCGAAGGCCGAGGCGCTGACGGCCGCCGGCCGGATGCGCCCGGCAGGCCGCGCCGCGATCGAGACCGCCAAAACCGCCGGCCGCTGGCCCGCCTAGCACACGCTTTGCGGACCGGCGGAGGCGAATCCACGAGCCCGGTCGCGACCAGGGGGCGGGGCCGGCAGCCGACGCCCCCGGCAAGGCCACCGAACAGGCCTACGACTCCGCACCAGCCGTCCAGCTAGAAAAGGCGCGATCCTCCGGCCGGCGGCGATCTCGGTAGTGGTGGGGTGCGACGCGCTCAGCAGCCCCCACTACTCAAAGATCCCATCGTCGCTCTTTCGCCCCGGGTGCCGGCGGGCGCCAGGGCCGCCACCCGGCGACGCGCGTACCCCAGCCGCTCGTACAACCGGATCGCCGAGTCGTTCCCGTCGTCCACCATCAGCGCCGACCGGCCGTGCTCGGCCACCAACGCCCGCGTCACGAACCGGCACACCCGCTCGGCCAGACCACGGCCCCGCGCCGGCGCCGCCGTCGCCACACCCGCCATCAGCCCCACCGTCGGGGCCGACCAGGCGTCCGCCGCGACCGCGACCAGCGCGCCCGACGCGTCCCGCACCCCCGCCCAGCGCGACACCCGGTCGATGCCGGGCACCGCGTACGACGACGGGTTCGCCCCCGCCAGCAGAGCGGCGATCTCCGGATCGGCGTCCGGCCCCAACCAGCCGGCCGCGCCGCCACCCGCGGACTCGGGCCGCGGCGGCAGGGGTGGGGGCGGGGGCGGGGGTGCCGACCGGGTGACCATCCACGAGAAGCCCACCGCCTCGGTCATCCCCTCGACCCCGGCCGAGACCGCCCGCACCAGCTCGGCGTCCCCGAGCGGCCGGTACGTCGGCCCCGCCTCCGCCAGCGCGTGCCGAACCAGCGGCAGCGCGCACGCCGTACTCCCCCGGACCGCCAGCCGATCCCGCCGCGACGCGCCCGGACTGGCCACCGCCACCGCGTCACCCAGCGCCCAGGCCCGCACCCCCGGCCGCATCCCCTGCGCCGCCCACACGATCAGGTCGTCGTCCTCGCCGGCCTCGGCCACCTCCGCGGCCGAGGCCAGCGGGCGCGGCGACCCCGCCGTCACAGGATCGCGCCCGGCCGGTACTCGGCGGCCTCCGGATAGCGCGCCGCGACCTCCGCCACCTGCTCGACCACCGCACCCACCTGCGACGAGGCGGCACCGGTGAACGAGATCCGGTCCGCCAGCAGCCCGTCCAGCCGCTCCCGGTCCAGCGGGAACCGCTCATCGGCCGCCAGCCGGTCCAGCAGCGCGTTCGCCGACCCCTGCGACCGCATCGCCAGCGCCGACGCCACCGCGTGCTCCTTGATCAGCTCGTGCCCGGTCTCCCGGCCCACCCCCGCGCGGACCGCCGCCATCAGCATCTTCGTCGTCCCCAGGAACGGCAGATACCGGTCCAGCTCCGCCTCGATCACCGCCGGGAACGCCCCGAACTCGTCGAGCACGGTCAGCATCGTCTCCACCAGGCCGTCGAACGCGAAGAACGCGTCCGGCAGCGCTACTCGCCGCACCACCGAGCAGGACACGTCCCCCTCGTTCCACTGGTCGCCGGCCAGCTCACCCGTCATCGACGCGTACCCGCGCAGGATCACCGTCAGCCCGTTGACCCGCTCGCACGAACGCGTGTTCATCTTGTGCGGCATCGCCGAAGAGCCGACCTGGCCCTCCTTGAACCCCTCCGTCACCAGCTCGTGCCCGGCCATCAGCCGGATCGTCTTGGCCAGCGACGACGGCGCGGCGGCGAGCTGCACCAGCGCCGACAGCACGTCGTAGTCCAGCGACCGCGGATACACCTGCCCCACACTGGTGAACCGCCGCGCGAACCCCAGATGCGCCGCGACCCGGTCCTCCAGCTCCGCCAGCCGCTCCTGCGACCCGAGCAGGTCCAGCATGTCCTGCGCGGTCCCGACCGGCCCCTTCACCCCGCGCAGCGGGTACCGCCCGACCAGGTCCTCCAGCCGCCCGAACGCCACCAGCAGCTCGTCGGCCGCCGTCGCGAACCGCTTGCCCAGCGTCGTCGCCTGCGCGGCCACGTTGTGCGACCGCCCCGCCATCACCAGCTCCGAATGCTGGGCCGCGAGCCGGGCCAGCCGCGCCAGCAGCGCCACCGTCCGCGCCCGCACCAGCAGCAGGCTCTCCCGGATCTGCAACTGCTCGACGTTCTCGGTCAGGTCACGCGAGGTCATCCCCTTGTGCACCTGCTCGTGCCCCGCCAGCGCGTTGAACTCCTCGATGCGGGCCTTCACGTCATGCCGGGTGACCCGCTCACGCGCGGCGATCGAGGCCAGGTCGACCTGGTCGACCACCTTCTCGTAGTCGGCGACCGCCTCCGCCGGCACCTCGACGCCGAGGTCGGCCTGCGCCTTCAGCACCGCCAGCCACAACCGGCGTTCCAGCACCACCTTGTGCTCGGGGGACCACAGACGGGCCAGCTCCGCGGAGGCGTAGCGGGAGGCCAGGACATTCGGGATACGCGGCTTGTCACTCACGTTGGCCCAGTTTATTGATTCCCCGGACACGGCTCGCGCCGGTCCCCCACGTAGCCATCACGGGAGAACCGGCGCGAAACCCACAGCGCCGCGCGGACGCCGCTTCCCGCCCTACGTGGACGACGCGAGCGCGTCCTTGTCGTACACCTTCACCTCCGACGCCGGCCGGTTCTTCGGCGTGCGGCGCATCCGCTCCTTGGTCCGCTCCACCATCGTGTAGAGCGTCGGCACCAGCACCAGCGTCAGCAGCGTCGAGGAGATCAACCCGCCGATCACCACGATCGCCAGCGGCTGCGAGATGAACCCGCCCGACCCGGTCACGCCCAGCGCCATCGGCGTCAGCGCGCAGATCGTCGCGATCGCGGTCATCAGGATCGGCCGCAACCGCCGCCGGCCGCCCTCCAGTACCGCCTCCACGATCCCCAGCCCCTGCTCGCGGTACTGGTTGACCAGGTCGATCAGCACGATCGCGTTCGTCACCACGATGCCGATCAGCATCAGCATGCCGATCAACGCCGGGACCCCCAGCGCCGTGTTCGTCGCCAGCAGCAGCCCGATCGCGCCGGTCGCCGCGAACGGGATCGACACCAGCAGGATCAGCGGCTGCACGAAGCTCCGGAACGTCGCCACCATGATCATGAACACGATGGCCACCGCCAGCATCATCGCCAGCCCGAGATCCCCGAACGCCTTCTCCTGCTCCGCGCTCGCGCCGCCGATCTTGTACGTCACGCTTGCCGGCAGCTTCACGCCCGCCAGCGTGTCCTTCACCTTCACCGTGATCGCACCCAGATCGGCCGCGTCCGCCTTACCCGACACCGTCGCCGTACGGTCGCCGTCCTGGCGGGTGATCTGCGTCGGACCGTCCGCCCGGACCACGTCCGCCACCGAGCTCAGCTTCACCAGCCCCGACGCCGTCGGCAGCGTGATCTTCTCGATCGCCGCCAGGCTCGCCGGAGCGTCACCCGTCCGCAGCACGATGTCGCTGGAGCGCCCGTCCAGGCTGATCGACCCCACCGGCGCGCCGCGGAACGCCTGCGCCACGAACTGGCCCACGGTCGCCTCGCTCAGCCCCTTGGCGGCCGCCTTCTCCCGGTCCACGTGGACCTCGATCCGGGGCGCGCTGGCCTCCAGGTTGGAGGCGACGTCCCGCAGGCCCTTGACCCCGGCCATCGCCTCCCGCACCGCGGTCGCCGCCGTCTTCAGCTCATCGCTGTCCGCGCCCTGCAGGATCACCTGCACCTGGTCGGAGGCGAACCCGCCATCCGAGCCGCCGACCGTGATCTCTCCCGCGCCGGACAGGTCCTTCAGCCGGTCCCGCAGCGAGTCCTGGAACGCCGACGCGTCCACGCCCTCGCCCACCGTCACCGAGTACGACGCCCGGTCGGCGCTGCCGCCGAGCCCGCCCATGAACTGGTTGCCGCCGCCCACCGTGACCTGGTACGACGCGATCTGCGAGAACTCGCCGAAGACCGCCTCGACCTTCTTGGCCGCCGCGTCCGTGGTCGCCAGCGCCGTCCCCACGGGCATCCGCTGCGTCACCTGGATCGAGTCGTTGCCCGAGGAGTCGAGGAAGTTCGTCTTCAGGTTCGGCACCAGCGCCATCGTCCCGGCGAACACCACCAGGCCGATCACCAGCGTCACCAGCCGACGCCGCGTCGCGAACCGCAGCACCGGCAGATACATCCGCTGCAGCGGGCTGCGCAGCTCCCGCAGCTCCGCCTCCTCCCGCACGGCCTCCGCCTCGGCCGGCGACAGCGCCGGAGCCTTCAGGAACCAGTACGCCAGCACCGGGATCACCGTCAGCGACACCACCAGCGACGCCAGCAGCGCGACCGTCACCGTCACCGCGAACGGGCTGAAGAGCTGCCCGACCATGCCGCCGACGAACGCGATCGGCAGGAACACCGCGACCGTCGTCAGCGTGGACGCCGTCACCGCCCCCGCCACCTCGCGCACCGCCGTGAGGATCGCCTGCCGCTTGTCCTCGCCGTACCCGAGGTGCCGCTTGACGTTCTCCAGCACCACGATCGAGTCGTCCACCACGCGGCCGACCGCGATCGTCAACGCGCCCAGCGTCAGCATGTTCAGCGAGTAGTCGCCCACCCACAGCGCGATCAGCGCCATCACCACCGACAGCGGGATCGACACCGCCGTCACGATCGTGGACCGCACCGACAGCAGGAACACCAGGATGACCAGCACCGCGAACGCCAGACCGAGCAGACCCTCGGTGGTCAGGTCCTCGATCGACCGTTCCACGTACGGCGCCTGGTCGAACACCACCGTCAGCTCCGAGGCGTCCCCGACCGCGCGGGTCAGCTCCGGCAGCGCCGCGCGCACGTCATGCGAGATCCGCACCGCGTTGCCGTCCGGCTTCATCGTGATCGACACGCCCAGGCTCGGCTTGCCGTTCGTCCGGGTGAGCGTGGTCGCGTCGGAGTCCTTGACCGCGATGTCGGCGACGTCACCCAGCTTGACCGGCTTCGGCGCGGCCGACACCCGCCCCGGAAGCTGACCGCCCGCCGCGGCACCGGCGGCTCCCGCCGCCGATCCGGTCCGGCCGGCCGCCCCGGCTCCGCCCCCGGAGGCTCCGGCGCCCGTGCCCGCCTGCGGCGCCGCGGGGGCCAGGTACAGGTTCTTCAGGTCATCGACCGTCTCGATCCGGTCCCCGACCTGCACGGTCAGCGTCCGGTCCTTCTCCGTGAGCGCGCCCGCGGGGATCGCCACACCGTTCGCGCGCAGCACCTCCGGGATCGACGCCGCGGAAAGGCCGCGCAGCGCGAGCTTCATCTGGTCCGGGGTGATGACGACCTGCTTCTCCCGCGCGCCGGAGACGGTCGCGTCGCGTACGCCGTCGATGCTGCGCAGCTTGGGCACCATCGAGCGTTCGAGCCGGTCGAACATGGTGTGCTGGTCGCCCGCGTCACCCACCGCGATCACCATCACCGGGATGTCGTCGGTGTTCCCCGCGACCACCTGCGGGTCGACGCCCGCGGGCAGCCGGGAGCCGATCCGCCCCACGGCCTGCTGCATCTTGGCCACGGCCGCGTCGATATCGGTGCCATACTCGAACGCGACCTGAACCTGCGCCAGTCCTTCCTTGGACGTCGAGGTGATGTCGGTCGCGCCCGCGATGCCCTGGAAACTGTTCTCGATCGGCTTGGTGACCTGTTCCTCGACGATCTCGGGCGAGGCGCCGGGATAGGCGGCCACCACGAACGCCCCGGGGAAGCTCAGGGACGGGAACAGCTGCTGTTTGAGAGAGGGGATCGCGAAGGCGCCGAGCGCGCTGAGCACGACCGCGATCATCACCACAAGTGTGCGGTTGGCCAGGCTCAGGCGAGCCAGGAACGTCATCTGGCGGAGCTCCTTCACGGATGATCTTGGGGAAACTATTCGCCCCACCCTAACACTTCGTGTAATACGAATAATTCGCCTTCGTGTTAATGACTGGTAACCTGACTGGCCGACGGCGAGAGGTGAACGTGGGCGACAATCAGGCGACAGGACAGGCCGGCGGCGAGCGAGACGAGCGCCACGCGCTCATCGACCGGCTCACCCAGCTCCAGCGGACACTCGGCCGCTTCCTCGCCCACGACCGCTCCACCCCACTGCTCGCCTCCAGCCTCACCATGCAGCAGCTCAAGGTCGTCGTGATGCTCTTCTTCCGCGACGCCTCCTCCGGGCAGCACCTCGCCAGAGCGCTCGGCGTCGGCCTCGGCACGGTCACCGGCATCGTCGACCGCCTCGTCGCCCAGGGCCTCGTCAGCCGCCGCGAGGACCCCGCCGACCGCCGGGTCCGCCTCGTCGAGCTCACCACCCGCGGCCGCCTCCTCGCCGAGGAGCTCATCGACGCCGGTACGGCCAACTACATGCGCCTGCTCGACCGGCTCGACACCGAGACCCTCAACACCCTCGAACAGGTGATGATCAAGCTCCAGGCGGCCGCCGACTCCATGCTCACCGAGAGCGGACGCTCCGCCGCCCACTGACCCCGCCCCGACCCAGACGACAAAGGTAGGATGATCCGCTATGTCGTCCTACGCTGCCGAACTCTTCTCCCTCCGTGGCCGCACCGCCCTCATCACCGGCGGAAGCTCCGGCATCGGACAGGCCATGGCCGAGGCCATCGGCCGCGCCGGCGCCTCCGTCGTCATCGTCGCCCGCCGCCCCGCCGAGCTCGCCGCCACCGTACGAACCCTCGAAGAACACGGCGTAAACGCCGCCGCCATCAGCGCCGACCTCGGCGACCGGGCCGCCGTCGCCCGCGTCTGCGCCGAAGCCCCCGAGTTCTTCGGCGACATCGACATCCTCGTCAACGACGCCGCCAACAACATCCGCACCCCCATGGGCGACCTCACCGTCGACGACTACGACCAGACGATCGCCGTCAACCTCACCGCCCCCTACCTGCTCGGCCAGCACTTCGCCCCCCGCATGGCGGACAGGGGCTGGGGCCGCATCATCAACATCGGCTCCCAGCAGTCGATCAGCGCGTTCGGCGACAGCGGAGCCTACGGCGCGTCCAAGGCGGCCATCTGCGGCCTCACCCGCTCACAGGCCGAGGCCTGGTCCGCCCGCGGCGTCACCAGCAACACGATCATCCCCGGATTCGTGCTCACCCCGCTCACCGAGCCCGCCCAGGCCGTACCCGGACGCGTCGAAACACTCGCCGCCCGCACCATGACCGGCCGCAACGGCCTCCCCGCCGACTTCGCCGGCGTCGCCGTCTTCCTCGCCGGCGACGCCTCCGCGTACGTCACCGGCCAGGCCATCTGCGTCGACGGCGGATTCAGCGTCCACTGACCCGTCCGCGCCGGGGCGCACCGCTCCGGCGCGGCCGCGCCCCCTCCCGCCAGTGCGCCGGACGCGCCAGCGCCGCCGGCAGCCGGGTCGCGCCGTCGCCCCTGGCCGCGTTGACCTGGGCCTGGGTGAGGAAGATGCTCCCAGTGAGATCGGCGCCGCTCAGATCGGCGTCCCGCAGGTCCGCGCCGATCAGATCCGCCGTCCGCAGGTCCGCACCCGCCAGATCGGCCGCGATGAGGTACGCGCCGCGCAGGTTGGCACCCCGCAGGTCGGCGCCCCTGAGCCTGGCCCCGATCAGATCGGCGCCCCGGTGGTTCCGCTTCCGCCCCGCAACCCCCGCCCGCGCCAGCTCGCTGGCGCGCAGCAGCAGCGCGCTGACCTCCGCGCGCACCGCCGCCACGTCCGTCTCCGCGAGCGTTTCGGCGCTCTCCCGGGTGAGCCGGTCGATGCCGTCCAGGGCGGTACGGAGATCATCGTGAACCGGGCGGGCCGCCGCCAGCGACAACGCCTCGTTGACGTACCAGAGCAGCTCGTGGAGCTGGCGCATGACGGCGAACACGTCGAACATCCGCCGCGCCGTGTCCGGGTTCCGCCGCCAGTCCCGCCCTCCGAAGGTGACCTGGGAGACCTTCTGCCCGGCCCCCAGGCAGTCGAAAACGGTGCAGCCCGCGAAGCCGCGCTCACGCAGATGCGCGTGGATGCCGCAGCGGAAGTCGTCCCGCAGGTTCGCGCACGGCTTCCCCGCGTCCTTGTCGACGGCGAAGTCGGCCGAAGCGGCGAAAGGCAGCGCGACACAGCACAGCCCGAAGCAGCTCGCGCAGTCGGCGCGCAGGCCGAGACGGTCGATCTCAGTGGACGGAGCGTGCTGCTGCTGGGACAACGTACGGGGTCTCCTGCCAGGAAAGAGCGGCGAACGCGAGGGCGGGCCGGACCCGCTCGCGACGTTCCCCCATTCTCCCCGACCCGCCACCTCTCCCGAGCCGCCTTATCGGCCCTCCACTACAGGTCTCAGCAACAGCGCGGAAGATCAGCTTGAGGTCGGCCCGCGCCGCCGCACCAAGGGCAGGAACACCTCGTCGACGATCTCGACGAGGACGTCGTCGGGTGCGGTAGGGACTCCGCGCACGACGAACTCGTTGCGCAGCAGGACGATGGCCACCGTGGCGACCCGTGGATGAAGCGCTTCGGGCGCTGCTTCACCGCGTGCGACCGCGCGCCCCAGGATGGTCAGCCAGGGGGCGGCCACGGCGTCACCGGACTGGTCCTGCAACTGCGCGAGGAGCTCCGACGTGCCGCCGGCCGCGGCGAACAGCTCGCGCAGGATCGCGCCGAACGGGGAACTCCAGTGACGGTTGGCCTGGCGTAGCAGTTCCAGGACGTCACCGCGCAGGCTGCCGGTGTCCGCGAGCGGGACCGTCGTGGCCAGCTGCCGATAGGCGGCGATGCCGAGCGCCAGGCGGTTCGGCCAACGTCGGTAGATGGCGTTCTTGTTGGTGCCGGCGCGAGCGGCGACCTTGTCCATGGTCAACCCGGCGTATCCGGACTCGGTGAGCTCCTCCACCGCAGCGTGCAGGATCGCCTCCTCCAGGGCCGCTCCGCGCCGCCGCGTCGGATTCCCCGCCATGACCCCTCCCCGGGAACGGTACTGCTCGTACCTCCTCATTCTGGTTGCCAATGCTGGACAGCGGCAATTAGGGTACGGCCAGTACCGTAAGAGCACCTTGTAGGAGAAGGAACCCGTGCGCGCCAAAGGCATCAGCTACGACACCGGCTTCGTCAAGAACGGAGCGACCTCTCGCAAGCACTTCAACCCGGAGACGGTCAAGCGCGAGCTGCGCATCATCCGCGATGACCTGAACTGCAACGCGGTCCGCATCATGGGCGGCGACCCGGAACGGATAGAGCTGGCGGCGACGCACGCGGCCGACCTGGGCCTGGAGGTCTGGTTCTCCCCCTACCCCCTCGAACGGGCCACCGAGGAGATGCTGAAGCTGTTCGCGGACTGCGCCGAACGCGCGGAGCGGCTGAGGTCGCGAGGAGCCGAGGTCGTTTTCGTCACCGGCGCCGAGCTGAGCTTGATGAATCCCGGGTTCCTGCCCGGTGACAGCACCGACGAGCGGATCGCGCTGCTGAGCCGGCCAGATCGCGTGCGCGAGCAGATCGGCGAGGTCAGCGCACGCGTCAACGAGTTCCTCGGCACGGCCGTGGCGCTCGTCCGCGCACGCTTCGGCGGCAAGGTGACCTACGCCTCCGTACCGCTTGAGCGCGTCGACTGGGCACTCTTCGACTTCATGTCCGTGGATCTCTATCGGTCGGCCGAGATCGCTGACCGTTTCGCCGACGGCGTCCGCGGCCTGGTCGCGCAGGGAAAGCCGGTCGCGATCACCGAGTTCGGCGCCGCCGGCTACCAGGGCGCCGGCGAGCGGGGCGCTCTCGGCCTGGAGATCGTCGAGTACGACAAGAACGGTCCCGTTCGGTTGAACGGCGAGTACGCCCGGGACGAGGCCGGTCAGGCCGCGTACGTGCACGAGCTGCTGGAGGCATTCGAAGCCGGAGGCATCGACAGCGCCTTCGTGTTCACCTTCGCGCTGTACGACCATGTGCACCGTCCCGACGGCCTCCCCCACGAGGACCTGGACCTGGCCAGCTACGGCATCGTCAAGGTCTACGAAGACCGCCTCGGAGCCACCTACCCCGACATGCCATGGGAACCCAAGGCCGCCTTCACCACCCTCGCCGAGTACTACCGCGGCTGACCACGGCAAGGACCGCAACCCGAAGCGAGCCGCACCGGCGCCGCCCACCGGCCATGCGCTTCAGCGCTCCATCCGCCCTGCCCTTTTTCATGCGAATTCCATGCGAACGAAGGAGAAATCGTGATCACAGATGTCGTCATCGCCGGAGGCGGCCCGAACGGGCTGATGCTGGCCTGCGAACTCAGCCTGGCAGGGGTCCGGCCGATCCTGCTGGAGCGGCTACCGGAGATAAGCCAGGAACCCAAAGCGAACGGACTGCTCGGCCAGGTCGTGAAAGTGCTCGACCACCGGGGGCTGCACGAACGCCTCAGCGGCAGCCAAGAACCACCGCAGCCGAACTCCGCATACTTCATGTTCGGCGCGATGGGCCTGGACCTGGGCATGCTGGAGGACAGCCCCATTTATGCCCTGCCGGTGCCGCAGCGCCGCATAGTGCAGGTGCTGCAGGAGCGCGCCATCGAACTGGGCGTGGAAATCCGACAGGGACACGAGGTCGTCGGCCTGTCGCAGGACGACGACGCGGTCACCGTCGACGTCGCGAGTCCGAGCGGGCCATACCAGCTGCGGGCCCGGTACCTCATCGGCGCGGATGGCGCACACAGCACCACGCGCAAACTCTCCGGCATCGAATTCCCCGGCGTCACCTACGACCGGATGACCGTCCGCACCGCGCACGCGACGATCCCGGCGGACTGGGTTGATCCCGCGACCGGTGCGCTGAACGTGCCCGGCCACGGCGCGGTTCCGCCGTTCCTGCCCCGCCGCACCGAGCGCGGCGGGTTCTCCTACGCACCGATGCCCGGCCACCCGCCGCTGATCAGCACCACAGAGTGGGACCAGTCCGAGACCGACGCTCCAATGAGCCTTGACGAGTTGCGGGCGAGCATCCGCCGCGTACTCGGCGTCGACGTGCCACTCGGTCCGCCCGACGGCGAAGGGCCGCACGTGCTGCGCCGCCTGACCGGCGGAAACACCCGAGTCGCCGAACGGTTCTCCGACGGCCGCGTGTTCCTGATCGGTGATGCCGCCCACGTGTACGCCGCCACGGGGGGAGGACCCGGGCTCAACCTCGGCCTGCAGGACGCGGTCAACCTCGGCTGGAAACTCGCCGCCGTGGTCCGCGGCAGTGCCCCGCCCGGACTGCTGAACAGTTACGAGACGGAGCGGCGATCAGCCGCCCGCCGCATGGTGTTGAACGCGCAGGCACAGTCGGCCCTGATAGCCCCCGGCGGCGACGTCACCGGACTGCGCGAAGTGTTCACCGAACTGCTCCGCGACCAAAGCACCGTACGGCGCCTCGCCGAACTCGTCGCAGGCGCCGACACCCGCTACGACATGGGCGTACCCGAAGCGCACCCACTGATCGGCCGGTTCGCCCCGGACATGGAACTGCACACCCCGGCCGGGCCGGTCCGGCTGGCCGAGCTGACCAGAACGGCACGCCCCCTGCTGCTTGACCTGACCGAAGAAGCATCCCTGGCGGAGACGCTTGCCCTGCCGCAGGACCACGTCGACATCGTCACCGCCCGCCCCCAGGCGTCAGCGCCCACCGCCCTGCTCCTTCGACCGGACTGCTATGTGGCCTGGGCATCCGCGTCACCCCAGCCAGATCCCACGGAAATGGAGGCACTCCGGACAGCCTTGCAGCAGTGGTTCGGTGTCACCGAACCCACCCACGCCTGAGAGGAATCCCAGAAGACGCCGGACCTTCATCGCACCGCCGCTGCCCGCCAAGGAACCGCGAACGGTTCACCTCCGGCGGCACGGCGCTGCGCGACCGGCCATGCTCATGGGACGCCGGCGCGGGCGGCACAGCGGCCACAGGTGCCGCACGCCCGCGGCGGCGCCCGGATAACCAGGCCGTCCGCTCGGACGGCCTGGTCTGTTGCAGAGGGGTTTTGCGTTGTGGTGTTCGGTCATGCTGATCTTGCACGACCCCCGCGCCTTTACGTTGTAGATTTCAATAGCTCGCCGACCGGCCGCGTCCACGCGCGCACGCGCCGTTCCGGTCCCGGAACGGGATCTCGCGGCATGCGAGTTAGCCTGATGAGGAATACGGGAGGGAACACCATGACCGAGTACGGCAGCGTGTCCACGACCGGCGACACCTGTACCCTGCGTTTCGAGCGCCGCCTCCCCCACCCCGTCGAGCGCGTCTGGCGCGCGATCAGCGAGGCCAAGCACCTGATCGAATGGCTCGCCGAGGCCGAGGTCGAGCACCACCTCGGCGGCCAGGTCACCCTGCGGTGGCTCGGCACGGACGAGCACGGCAGCCAGAGCGCCCCCGCCGTCCACGGCCTGATCAGCGCGTACAAACCACCGCACATCTTCCAGATCGACACCGACACGCACGGCGCCCTCCGCTGGGAGCTCGAGGGCGACGGCAGCGGCTGCCTGCTCCTCTTCAGCGCCACCGGCGACTACGGCGACGAGGCGGCCAAGGTCCTGGCGTTCTGGCACGCCCACCTCGACTTCCTGGCCGACTCGCTCGAAGGGCGGCGCATCGACTGGCCCCGCTGGCCGCGCGCCCGCTGGGAAGCCCTGCTCGGCTACTACAGATCACGCTGACCGTCCGGCGTCCCCTCCCCCATGCCCCGGCGCGGGAGAGGAGCCGCCGCCACACCAGCCGCATGCGCGACGGCCTCCAGCCCATCCCGGTCGAGGTATACCGCGGCATCGGCGGCGCCCGTGGATCCACGGGCGCCGCCCGGCGACCTGATCAAACGTGGCGGGCGCCTGTCCATCAGAGACCGAGGCGCAGGCGAATCCTACTGATCTCAACTCCGTACAGCCCCTACGTGAGTTCCAGGCCGCCGTCGACGGTGAGGATCTGGCCGGTCAGCCAGGTCGCGGCGGGATCGGCCAGGCGCAGGATCCACACGGCGACCTCGTCGGGTTCGCCGCGGCGGCCGAGCGGGATGCGGGCGGCCTCGTCGCGCTTGATCTGTTCGATGACGGGCTCCGGCAGCCCCGCGGCGGTCAGGGCCTGGCTTTCGGTGGGGCCGGGGGCCACGGCGTTGACGCGGACGCCGTCGGCGGCCAGTTCCACCGCCCAGCTGCGGGTGAGATGTTCGAGGGCGGCCTTGGAGGCGGCGTAATGGGCGCCGCCGGGCAGCGGCCGGTGGCCGTAGGTGCTGGAGACGTTGACGATGGAGCCCGCGGTGCCGCGCAGGTGGGGCAGGGCGGCGCCGGCGAGCAGGCTGGGCGCGGTGACGTTGAGAGCGAACAGGTCGGTGATGCCGTCGGCGGTGGTGTCGGCCAGGGGCATCATCTTGGTGGCGCCAGCGTTGTTGACCAGCACGTCCACTCTGCCCCACAGGGCGACGGCGGCGTCGACGACCTGCTGGGGCGTGTGCGGGTCACGCAGGTCGGCGGCGTGGACGGCGACCCGCGGATGACCGGCGGCGGTTTCCTCCAGCGCCTCCTTGCGGCGGGCGACGCCGAGCACGTGGGCTCCGGCGCGGGCGAAGGCCCGGGCGGCGGCACGGCCGATGCCCGAGCCGGCGCCGGTGACGATGACCACCTTGCCGGTGAAGTGTCCGTTGAGGTCCGCGTGCGACCGGTCGTGCACCATGACTCCTTGTTCGTTGTTCGTGAAACATCGAACACGGTAGCATTGCGGCCGTGAAGCAGGCGCACCATCCCGAGCTCGAGGAGATGACCCTCGTCGCAGTGATGGGCGCGCTCAGCGACCCGATCCGCATCGGGCTGGTACGCGTACTGGCCGACGGCCGCGAGCGGGGGTGGGGCGAGCTTCGCGCACCCGTGGCCAAGTCGACGCTCAGCCACCATCTGCGCGTACTGCGCGACGCCGGCATCACCCGGACCCGCCAGGAAGGCACCCGCTGCTTCGTCGAACTGCGCCGCGGCGACCTGGACGTCCGCTTTCCCGGCCTGCTGGACGCGGTGCTCGACGTGGCCCACAGCGACGACGTCGGCGCGCACGTCGGGGTGGCCGACGACCCGCGCCTCGCCTGACCCCGGCCGGGCTCGACCCGGAGGTGGACGCGGGAGCAGGCGGCGCTCTGACACCTCCCCGCACCGGCTCCACATCTGGTACGAAATTCACTATATTTAGTAAATGGTGAATTTGCCCGAGACACTGTCGCTGGATGGTTGCGCTGTCCGCTACGCCGACACCGGCGGTGACGGCGTACCGCTGGTGTTCTCGCACGGCGCCGGGGCCGATCATGTGATGTTCGACGCTCAGCGCGAGTATCTGCCTGCCCGGGGGTATCGGGTCGTCGTATGGGACATGCGCGGCCACGGGCTGTCTCGCCCGGCCGGTGCCGGTTTCACCGCCGAACGGGCGGTCTCGGACCTGCGCGCGCTGATCGAGCACCTCGCGCTTGACCGGCCGGTGCTGGTGGGACAGTCGCTCGGCGGCAACCTCAGTCAGGCGATCGTGCGGCGGTACCCGGACCTGGCCCGGGCGCTGGTCGTGATCGGCGCGGCGTGGAACACGGCACCGCTGTCATGGAAGGAGCATCTGCTGGTGAAAATGGCCACGCCGAGCCTGGCGATGATCCCGGCCAAGAACCTTCCCCGCCTGATGGCGGAGGCCTCCGCGGTGAGCGAGACCGCGCGGGCCGATGCCCGGCGGGCCTTCTCGCAGTTGCCGAAGAAGGAGTTCCTCCAGGTGTGGCGGGCAACCGTCGAGTTCCTCACCCCCGATCCCGGCTTTCGCACGCCGGTGCCACTGTGCCTGATCCGCGGCGAGCACGACCGGACCGGCAACATCGCCTCCGCCATGCCCCGATGGGCTCAGGCCGAAGGCGTCGAGGAGGTCGTCATCCCCGGCGCGGGCCACATCGCGAACCAGGACGCCCCTCAGACGGTGAACGAGGCGATCGAGATGTTCTTGCGTACGGTGCCGGCGTCGAGGCGGGCACCCCGATGAGCGAGGCCAGGCGCCGCGCGTTCATCACGTCGGTAGGTGACCTGCTGGCCTCGTGGAACCTGCCGCACGCGACCGGCCGCGTCTATGGGCTGCTCCTGGTCACCGAGGAGCCCGCCTCCCTCGACGCGATCGCCGCCGAACTGGAGCTGAGCAAGGGGGCGGTGAGCACCTCGGTACGGCAGCTGGACTCCTGGGGGCTTGCCCGAGTGATCCCGCAGCCCGGCAGCCGCAGGCTCCTCGTCGAAGCCACCGCCGGGATCGAGACGCTGCTGGAGGCCAGCCATGCACGGGCCAGAACGCTGATCGCCGCCCTGCGCGACGGCGAAGACCTGGTCAATCCCGGCCCGGCACAAGATCGGCTCCAGGACGTGATCGGGCTGTTCGCCGGCTATGTCGACGTCGGAGAGCAGCTGCTCAGCAGATCCAGAGTCGAGGAACGCGGGAATAGCCGTTGGCGCCCAGAATGATTTTGTCCTCCACACCGGCCGAAGACCTGCGGCAACTCAGCGAGATCCCCGACCTCCCCGACGATGTCCACGGCCGCGGCGCCCGGTTTGCGGCCGGGTCGGCGATCAGCGAATCTCCCACCAGGTCAGGTTGGCGGCCGCCTGGGACACCGGCTCGATGATTTCCCATGCCTCGGCGATCAGACCGTCGTTGAGCCGCCAGATGTCGACGACCATGATCTCCGGACCGGCATCGGGCAGCCTGCGCCGCGAATGCATCACGACGTGTTCCCCGTCGGCCAGCACGTGCTGGATCTCGACCTGCATGCCGGCGAGTGGAGCGAGCGCGGCGCCCACGGCGGCCAGCCATTCTGACTTCGTCTTGGAGGTCGCGTCCGGCCGGTGGTGGAGGAAGTCGTCGCTCAGCAAGGGCGCGAGCGCGTTGACGTCGCCGGTCGCGACCAGTGCCGTCAGCGCTTGCTGGACGATGCTCTTGTTGTCGTGGGTCATGTTCTGCGTAGTCATGGGCCGCAGTGTTCCCACTGTCCGGGATGGTTGTCGATGAAATCGCATTTCATGGCGTTCTGCTTCCTGATGAGTAGCATCGTCACCCATGTACACGGTGGGGGAACTGCTGCGGCAGTGGCGGCATCGCCGGCGGCTCAGCCAGCTGGACCTCGCGATCGCCGCCGACGTGTCGGCTCGTCACGTCAGCCTGGTGGAAACCGGCAAGTCCCACCCGAGCGCCGAGATGATCCTGCGGCTGGCCGAGCAGCTCGACGTGCCGTTGCGCGAGCGCAACCGGCTGCTGCTGGCTGCCGGCTTCGCGCCCCGCTATGCCGAGCGGCCGCTCGATCAGAAGGCGCTGTCTGCGGCCTGGGGCGCGATTGAATGGGTGCTGCGCGCGCATGAGCCGTATCCGGCGCTGGCCATCGATCGCCGGTGGAACATCGTGATGAGCAATCGCGCCATTGACCCGTTCCTCGCCGGCATCGCCCCCGACCTGCTGGTCCCGCCGATCAACATGGTGCGGCTGGGGCTGGACCCGCGCGGGCTCGCTCCGCACATCGTCAACCTGGCGCAGGTGCGTGCGCTGCTGCATATCCGGATCACACGGCAGCTCGCCACGGCTCCCGACCCCGAGCTCACCACACTCTACGAGGAACTCCTGGCCCCCCACTCGGGGGACGCGAGCCAACCGGTCGAGTCCGAGGTCGCCATCCCGATGATCTTCCGCTTCGGCGGACGGGAGCTTCGGCTGTTCTCGACGACCACCACGTTCGGCACGCCGATGGACATCACCCTGGACGAGGTCGCGATCGAGTCGTATTACCCGACGGACGCCGAGAGCGCCGCCTACTTCACCTCACCCGACGCCGGCAGGAAGCCACCTGCCCTGTGACCAAGAAGACGGCGGCGAGGAGTTCTCGGGCCTGACCAGCCGCGAAGATCGCCGCAGGTCAGGAAACAGCGCAGCCACCGGGCCGCCATCGCGATCATCGACTACCACTCGGCGCCTGCCTCCGTTCGGCCTGAAGGCGGGCAGCCCAGGCGGCGGTATTTGCCGGGGGCCATGCCGTACTGGCGCTTGAAGGCATTGGCGAAAGCGAACTCCGAGCCGTAGCCGACCGCGCCGGCGACTCCGCTCAGCGCGGCGTCGGAGTCGCGCAGCATGCGCGCGGCCGTGCCCAGCCGCCACCAGGTCAGATAGGTCAGCGGCGGCTGCCCGACGAACTGGGTGAACCGGCGGGAGAACGCCGCGCGGGACAGCCCTGCGCGGCGGCCGAGCGACTCGACCGTCCACGGGTGGGCGGGGTCGCGGTGGATGCCGTCGAGTGCGGCGCTGATGGCCGGGTCAGCCAGAGCGGCGGCCCAGCCGTCAACTTTGCAGTGCTCCATCGAGACGTCGAACCAGGCGCGCAGGATGTACAGCAGCAGCATGTCCAGCAGCGCTGACACCACCATGTCGGCGCCTGGCCGCGGGGCGTCGATCTCTTTACCGAGCAGCTCGACGGCGGCGCGCAGCTCGGTGTTGTGCCCCAGCCTGGCGGGCAGGTGGATCAGCGCGGGCAGCCCTCTGAGCAGCGGATGCGCCCGGCGGGAGTCGAGCTGGTAGCCGCCGCAGAGGATCACGGTGACGGGCCCGGCGCCCTCCATCGAAGCCGAGGCGAACAGCTCGGCGTCGGCATACGGATCGCAGTCGGGCTCCGCGATGGGGCTGGTGGGCGAGTCGGCCAGCGTGTAGCCGTGTCCGTGGGGGAAGAACAGTACGTCGCCCGTCCCGACCGGGATCGGCTCACCTTCCGGCGGGATCGCCCAGCACGAGCCCTGCAGCACCACCTGGAAGCCCGCCGAACCAGGCGCTGACGGAAACCGCTGCCCCCAGGGCGCCCGCCACTCGACCCGCGCCGAGCGCGGCACGCCCATGCGCATGGAGGCGACCACGTCGCTGAGCACATCCATGGCGCAAGTCTAGGCCGGGAGACGATCGCGTATAAATTGCAGATAGAAGCACGTTGGATGCCTCTTTCATGGCTCCTATGGTTGACGCCATGACAAAAGTCCTGGTCAGCGGGGCGACCGGCACGATCGGCCGCCCGCTGGTGAACCAACTTGAGAACGCGGGCGCCGACGTCCGCACGGTGACGAGAGCGCTGACCGACCCGGTCGCGCTGAAGGCGGCTCTCGACGGTGTCGACGCGGTGTTTCTGCTGTGGCCGTTCGCCTCGGCCGAGGGTGCCCGCGAGGTGCTGGAGCTGATCGGAGCGCGGCGGGTGGTCTACCTGTCCTCGGCCGCCGCGCGCCCGCACGAGGTCGAGATCGAGCGCCTGATCGCCGGCACCGCCCGGGAGTGGACGGTGCTGCGGCCGCACGCGTTCGCGGCCAACACCTTGCGGTGGGCCGAGCAGGTCCGCGCGGGCGTCGTGCGGCAGCCGTCCGGCGACGCGGCCTTCTCCCCCATCCACGAGCGGGACATCGCAGCCGTCGCGGTGCGCGCGCTGCTCGGCGAAGGGCACCACGGCGCGGTCTACACGCTGACCGGACCCCGGCCGCTGACCCAGCGGGAGCAGGCGCGGGCGATCGGCCGGCCGGTGCGCTGGGAGGAGGAGCCTCCAGAGGAGGCCAGGCGACGGCTGCTCGGGCTGGGATGGCCCGCACCGGCCGTCGACGGGATGCTGCGCAGTATGGCCGAGCCGGGCCCCACCACCCGGACCGTGGAGGAGGTCACCGGGGCGCCCGCGAGCGCGTTCGGGACGTGGGCGAGCGAGCACGCCGCGGACTTCCTCGGCACCATGAGGGCCGCCCGCATCCACGAGTACGGCGACGCCTCGGTGATCTCCCTGGACGAGGTGCCGGTGCCGAAGCCCGGGCCGGGCGAGGTGCTCATCAGGGTGGCCGCCACGTCGTTCAACCCGTCGGAGGTCGGCCTGCGGATGGGCCTGCTGCAGGACGTGCTCGGTGTCACGCTGCCGCACACGCTCGGCTGGGACGTCGCGGGCACCGTGGTCACCGGGGCGGGTGACTTCGCCCCCGGCGACCGGGTGTTCGGGCTCATCGACGGGGCGGCGGCCGAGTACGCGGTCGCGACGGCGAGCGCGCTGGCCGGGGCACCGGAGCGGATTCCGCTGGCGGACGCGGCCGCGGTGCCGGTGGCCGGGCTCACCGCGTGGCAGGCGGTCTTCGAGCATGCCCGCGTCGGCCGCGGCACCCGGGTGCTGATCAACGGGGCCGGCGGCGGCGTCGGGCTGTTCGCCGTGCAACTGGCCAAGCACGCGGGCGCGTACGTGGTGGCGACCGCCGGCCCGCGCAGTGCCGCTGCCGTGCGGGCGCTGGGCGCCGACGAGGTCGTCGACTACACCAGCGCTCCCCTGCCGGGCGGCAACGACGTGCTGATCAACCTGGTGGCCGACGTACCCGCCTCGGTGACGCGGCTGGCCAAGGAGTTCGTCTCGATCACCCAGCCGATCGAGCATCCGCGCGCCGTCCGGTTCGTGGCCCGCAACGACCCGGGCCAGCTGGCCGAGCTCGCGGCGCTGATCGACAAGGGCGTGGTCCACGTCACGGCGGACGTTCGCCCGCTGGAGTCCCTGGCAGACCTGCACCGGGCCGCCGAGCGCGGCCTTGTTCGGGGAAAGGTCGTCCTGAACGTGGAGGCGTGATCAAGAGCCGAATTCGGCCGCCCTGCAGCCGTCGACGGTGGCGACGCGGTCCGGCCCGCCCGGCTCGCCGTGCCTTCCCCTGACGCCACCCCCGCCGTCCCTCGGCGGGCTGGGCGGAGATCGTACAGTCAGCCGACCACCATACGGTCCGCATCGTTCACTTGTCGTTTGTCCGATTCCGAAATGGTGCCCTGCGTAGCCGGAGCGCGATCTCTGCTCCGGCGGAGAGAAAGGGCACCCCCATGGGTCACGGGCACCCCCACACCCACGACCACGAACACCACCACCATCACCACGACCACGACCACGACCACGGCGGCGACATCTCGCCCGCCGCCGACATGGCCATCCCGGACCAGGAGCTGGCGCCGGGCGACCTGTCCCGGCGCCAGATGTTCCGCCGCGCCGGACTCCTGGGCGCCGGGCTCACCGCCGCCGGCGTCCTCGGCGCCGTGACCCCGGCCGCCGCGGCCGCGGCCCGCTCGGCCGGCGGTCCCGAGAAGCAGGACGGCTTCCTCTGGCTCGCGGGCGACCACCACATCCACACCCAGTACAGCTCCGACGGCGTGTACAAGGTCATCGACCAGGTACGGCACGCCAACGCGTACGGGCTGGACTGGATGGTCGTCACCGACCACGGCAGCGTGGCGCACGCGAAGATCGGCGTGGAGAAGGTCAACCCGGACATCGTCGCCGCCCGGCAGGCCGTCAAGGACACCCTCGTCTTCCAGGGCCTGGAGTGGAACATCCCGGCCGCCGAGCACGGCACCGTCTTCGTCGCGCCGGGCAAGGGCGAGGTGGCCACGCTCAAGGAGTTCGAGAACACCTTCGACGGCGTGGTCAAGGGCGCGACCTCCGGAACCCCGCAGAACGAGGCCCTCGCCATCGCGGGCCTGAACTTCCTGGCCGACGCCGTCAAGCGGCGCCGCGTCCCCGACGCGCTGTTCCTCGCGAACCACCCCGCACGCAAGGGCATCGACTCGCCGCACGAGATCCGCGGCTGGCGCGACGCCCAGCCGGACATCGCCGTGGGCATGGAGGGCGCGCCCGGCCACCAGGCGGCGGGCATCGCCAAGCCGAACGGCCCGGGGGCCGGCCGCGGCTACTACGACAACGGCCCCAGCGCCGACTCGTTCCCCGGCTACCCGGCCGAGAGCTACAAGACTTTCGGCGGCTTCGACTGGATGACCGCGACGGTCGGCGGCCTGTGGGACAGTCTGCTCGCCGAGGGCAAGCCCTGGTGGATCACCGCCAACTCCGACTCGCACACGGTCTACGGCGACACCACCGACCGCGGCCCCGGCAGCGACTTCAACACCAACGGCAGGTACGAGGACCCGATCTACAAGGGCGTGCCGAACCTGTCCAACGGCGACTTCTGGCCCGGCTACTACAGCCGCACCCATGTGGGGGCGACGAACTTCTCCTACGCCGCCGTCATGGAGGGCATCCGGCAGGGCCGGATCTGGGTCGACCACGGCGGCCTGATCAGCGGCCTGGTCGTGCGCGCCCGCGCGCAGGGCAACCACGGCGTCACCCTCGGAGACACCCTGTTCGTGCGCAACGGCGCGAAGACCGAGGTGTCCATCCAGATCACCCTGGCGAACACCCCGAACTGGGCGCAGTTCGTGCCGACCCTGGCCCGGGTCGACGTGATCCAGGGCGACGTGACCGGCCCGGTGTCGGACAAGGACGCGTTCACCACGCCGAACACGAAGGTCGTGCAGTCGTTCGAGGTCGGCAAGAACAGCGGCACCGTCACGTTCACCTACCAGGTGGGCGCCGTCGACCGGCCCATCTACGTGCGGCTGCGCGGCACCGACGGTAAGCGCTCCGCCGCCGGCCTGCTCGGCTCGTCCGTCGACCCGAACGGCCCCCAGATCGACGTCTTCGGCGACGCCGACCCGTGGAACGACCTGTGGTTCTACACCAACCCGATCTGGATCGTGCCGCGCCGATGATCCTGGGAACCGACTCGGGATCACGTACGGTCGCCGAGGCCGAGCGCCTTCTCCACTCCGTGGTGGAGGCGCTCGGCCTGCCGTCCGGCGTGATCGGCTGCACGCACTTCGTCAGGACCGGGGCGCTCCCCCATGTGGCGTGCTCGGTCACCCTGGAGGGAGACGCCGACCTGTCCCTCCTGCCCGAGGGCGTCTCGGCCGCGCTGGGCGAGCACCGTACCGGCCCGGACGCGGACGGCGCGGCGCTGGCCGCGGCCGAGCACGCGGCCGGACGGTCGGGCAGGATCGTCCTCTTCCCGGGCCGGGACGAGCTGACCGGCACGCTGGCCGTCGGCGAGATCCTCGCCCGCTCGGCCGTCGAGCGGGTGGTCGTCCTCGCCCAGGTGGAGGACCCGGACGCGGACACGGCCGTGGTCACCAACGACCACGTGCGGCCGGAGTGGCGCGACGGTGTGCTGACGCTGGTCACCATGCCCGCGTCCGGTGGGCGCCTGACTCCGGCCGAGATCCCCAATCCCACGCCCTGCTGCGCCGACCACGCCTGAGCGGCCGGCCCTGCCGAGCAAGATCCTGGCGTTCTGGCACGCCCACAACGGCGTCGCTTTGTCCGCAGGGCCTACTGAGGCCGGACGTTGTGGTTGCGGGCGAACAGATTGCCGGGGTCGTACTGACGCTTGACCGCTGCGAGCCGCTCGTAGGTCTGCCTCGGATAGATCGCGGCGACATCCTCCTCGGTGGCAGAAGCGAGGAAGTTGGCGTAGGCGCCGTTGATATGAGGTGCGAGTCTCACCCAGATCGCTTCGAGAGCCGGACGCGCGGCCTCGACGACCGGCCGCGGACCCGCGACGGTGGTCACGAACATCAGCTCCGCCCGGCGATGCGCATAGGCGGTGGCATCGTCGGGAACGCGGGACACCGCACCGCCGACGCTGCGAACGGCGATGAGCGGCGACCCTGTCGATGCCCCGACCTCGGCAAGGATCCGAATGACCTCGGCCACCGATTCCTTGCCGGCAAAGGCGCTTCGGGTGACGAGCTGGATGCCCGGCGGCGGGGTGAGGCCGTCCACCAGCGTGTCGCCATAGGGTTTCAGCGCGACATTGTCGTCGATCACCGTGCCGAGCCTGCGGATCGGGTCGATGGCCTGCGCCGCGAGCTCCGGGTCATCGCCGTCGAAGGTGACCTGGATCTCGACCGGCGCCTCGGGCCCGCCGGCGAAGGGATTGGCGAAGCTCACGATGGAGGTGAGCTCTTCGGGCGCGACGCGGAGGTAGTCCGCCCACCCCTGGAGCACGACGGCCGCCTCCGACGCCGGGAAGGCGATCCTGCCGTAGAAGACGTCCGTCGTCAGGTGTGCCACGAACTCGAACGCGGTCACGATCCCGAAATTGCCGCCGCCGCCGCGGATCGCCCAGAACAGCTCCGGGTTCTCCTCCGCGCTCGCCCGCACGACCTCTCCGCCGGCCGTGACCACCTCTGCGGCGACCACGTTGTCCAACGCGAGGCCGTACTTCCTGACCTTCCAGCCGATGCCACCGGTCAACGTCAGCCCACCGACACCGACGTCCTTGGTGTCACCCGAGGAGATCGCCAGTCCATGCGGGGCGAGGGTGGCCGCGACCTGACCCCAGGTGGCGCCGCCGCCGATCCGGACGAGGTGACGTTCCTTGTCGACGACCTCGACGTCGGCGAGCGTGCTGAGGTCGATCACGACGCCGTCGTCGTTGGTGCCGAAGCCCGGAAAGCTGTGGCCGCCGCCTCGCACGGACAGCACAAGCCCTGTGCCGGCGGCGAACCTGACCCCTGCTCGCACGTCCGCGACACTCTTGGGCCGGAGAACATAGGCCGGGCTGCCCGAGGCCAGTACCGCGCGGCCGGCCGACGCGTACTCCGCCGCGCCCGGTTCGATGATGTCGCCGCCGAAGCCACGGTGAAGAATTTCAAGCGCTGAGCTCATGACGTTCCTTCCACACAGAAGAGCGCCGCGTGGATCGTTGGCGCGGCGTCCTGACGACCAAGAGATCCCGGCGACCGGATCTTTGTGACAGCGCGTCATATGTGACATGCGTCACTCATCGTGGGTGTCACAAAGCGGAGGGGCCCGGGATCGTATGCATGGCACGGTCGCGGACGAACAGACAGGAACCAGCAATGAGCGAACACAGCGAGCAACCGACGGACACGGCCGGGCCCCTCGCTTGCGGCACCCGCATGGACCCCGCCGTGGACCCCGCCGTCGACTCGGCCACCGAGGCGTTCCTCGCCCACCGCAACCTGCTGTTCACGGTCGCCTACGAGATGCTCGGCTCGGCCGCCGACGCCGAGGACGTCCTGCAGGAGACCTGGCTGCGGTGGGCGGGCGTCGACCTCGGCACAGTGCGGGATCAGCGCGCGTACCTGATCCGGATCGCCACCCGCCAGGCGCTGAAACGGCTGCGTACGCTCGGCCGGCGCAAGGAGTCCTACGTCGGCCCCTGGCTGCCCGAGCCGCTGCTGACCGCGCCGGACGTCGCCGAGGACATCGAGCTGGCCGACAGCATCTCGATGGCGATGCTGCTGGTACTGGAGACGCTCACGCCGACCGAGCGGGCCGTGTTCGTGCTGCGCGAGGTGTTCGACCTGGCCTACGAGGAGATCGCCGAAGCCGTCGACAAGAGCCCGGCCGCGGTCCGCCAGATCGCCCACCGGGCACGGTCACACGTCGCCGCCCGCCAGCCGCGCGGGACCGCCTCCGCGGTCCAGACCCGCGACGCGCTCGAGGCGTTCCAGAGCGCGGTCGAAACGGGTGATCTGCAACGCCTGCTCGACATCCTCGCGCCGGACGTCGTCCTCGTGGCAGACGGCGGCGGCCTCAAGCAGGCCGCGCTGGTGCCCATCGTGGGGGCCGACCAGGTGGCCCACCTACTGGGCAGGATCGCGCCGGCGTCGCTGGAGCCGGCGCAGGTCAACGGCCACCCGGCACTGATCTTCCGGCGCGACGGCGGCCTCGACACCGTCATGGCGGTGCGCATCGACGACGGCCTCATCACGGGGCTCTACGCCGTGCGTAATCCAGAGAAGCTGTCGCACATGGAGCGGGAGACCACGGTGAGCCGCTGATCGGTTGTCCGGTCGTGTCGTTGTGCCAGATTGCGGCGGTCAGTGCCAGGACCCGGGTCAGCGGAAGAACGGGGCAGTGGCGTTGACCGCGCAGATCCGCTCGAACTGCTCTCTGGTCACGTGCTCGATGCCGGGCTCGTCGTTGAGGATGCCCGCGTTGTCGACCAGGATGTCCAGCCCGTAGGCGCACGCGTCGAAGGCCGCCCACAGGCGTTCGGCGCCACCGGGCGTACCCAGTTGTGCCTGCAGAGCGAAGGCGAGCCCGCCTGCCGTCTCGATCGCGGCCACGGTTTCGTTGGCGGCCTGCTCGTTTGTGCCGTAGTGGACGGCGACGCGGGCGCCGTCGCGAGCCAGGCGCCGCGACGGCCCGGCCGATTCCCCTGCTCGCGCCGGTGACGAGGGCGGTCTTGCCGTGCAGAGTGTTCATTGCGCCTCCTGCTGCGTCAGATGGAGATGAGGTGGACGGGAGTCACCCGCCGATGGTGTGCGACGACGTCGAACCACCCGCCGAACGATCCGCCGGACAGGTGTTCTGTGGAGTCCTGAGCGGGGCCGATCAGCCGGGTTCTGGCCGGCTCCTCCAGCCAGGCGCGCACCGGTTCGGGCCCAGGCGTACGCAGGTCGAGCAGGAACGCGTCCAGGCCGGCGGCGCTCAACGGCGTCTCGGCGAAATCCGCCGGCGGGCTGGGCACCGGCATGGGCAGCGCGCCGTACTCGAAGGTCAGGCCGATGGACAGGTACCCGGCCCCGAAGCGCTCGCGCAGGTGGCCCCCGAGATGGCCGGGGGACTGGATCGTGTGGGCGACGCCGCCCCAATAGACGATCTTGTCTCCTGAGCGTTCGCGCCACCGGATCACATCGTCGGCCAGGCGCTCTTCCAGGTCCGCGCGGGTCGGCGGAGCCTGTCTGGACGGCTCGGGCAGCCCGGCGAAGCGGACCGGGTCGTGCGGGTGCCGCTCGTTGTGGGCGCGCATCCAGGTGACGACGCCGAGGATCTCCTCCGTGCGCAAGAACGGCCGCGCCCGTGCCAGCAGCGCCCGCGGATCGCCGTGTCCGGTCCGTACGTAGGCGCCCAGCCCGACACGTTCCGGATCGTCACCTTCGAGAGCGAGGGAGCGGAATCCCCGTTCCTCGACGAGAAATCGCAGCATCCGGTGGGCGACAGCCGACAGTTCGTGTGCCTGGCGCGTCGAAGCGCCCACAGCCACGATGGCGGCGTCGGCGGCCATGTTCCTTAGCGGCCCCAGGTCGTCGAGCGGGGCCTGGGGATCCAGTGTGGTCAGTGGATGGGCGTGGCGCTTGATCCACTCAGATGTGGTCTCGTTCACAGCAGCCTTCTCTTCCGGTGTCTGGGGACGGGCCGTGACGTGGTCGCAGGGGCGAGCCTTCATGCGGAGTAGGGTCGGGCCGCCCTGCCCTCGCGCAAGGTCCGCGCCCACCAGTCGAGCCGGTCGAGCATGATCTTGGCGGCGATACGCGCGTCCGGGTCGGTCGGCGTGCCGTCCGCGTCGAACTGGGCCCAGGCGTGCTGAAAGCTGACGGTGTCGCGGATGGTGACCGCGTGCAGTTCGGCGAAGACCAGTCGAAGCTGCTCGACCGCGCGCAGGCCGCCGGAGACGGCGCCATAGCTGACAAAGGCGATCGGCTTGGTGTGCCACTGCCGGTTGTGCCAGTCGACGGCGTTCTTCAGAGAGGCGGGAAAGCTGTGGTTGTACTCGGGGGTGACCACAACGAACGCCTCGGCCCGTTCCAGGCGAGGGGTCAGCGTTGCCAGGGCCTGGGCCGCGGCGGGCGTGGGCGTGCCACCGAAGTCCGGCAGCACCATGGGCAGGTCGATCCCGGCCAGGTCGATGACGTCGACGATCCAGTCGCCGCGCTCGCGGGCTTGGCCCGCGATCCAGGCGGCGACGGTCGGGCCGAGCCGGCCGTCCCGTACGCTGCCGACGATCACTGCAAGTTGGAGCGGCTCTTCGGGCACGGCAGTCTCTCCACTGGTCACGAAGGGATAGGCGGCGTCCTTGGGCGCCCTGGCCGAACCAGCCTCGTTGTTAAACCAAGGTTCAAGTCAAGCTAGGTTGGCCGGTATGCCGGATTCCGACGCGATCGTCGCGGAGCTGACCATCGGGGAGCTGTCCGAGCGCAGCGGTGTGCCCGCCTCCGCCCTGCGCTTCTACGAGCGCAAGGGGCTCATCGCCAGCCGCCGTACCGTCGGCAACCAGCGCCGATATCACCGCAGTACGCTGCGCAGGCTCGCGTTCATCCGCGCCTCTCAACGCGTCGGCATACCTCTGTCGGTGATCGAGGGCGTCCTGGAGTACGTCCCGCACCACGTCTCGCCCACCCGAGAGCTGTGGTTGAAGGCGTCGGAGTGCTGGGGCGAGGCGATCAATACCCGCATCACCACGCTGGAGCGCATGCGCGACCAGTTCGCTGAGTGCGTCGGCTGCGGCTGCCTGTCCTTCGACCAGTGCCAGTTGGTCAACCGCGATGGCAGGCTCGCCGGGCCAGGTGTGCCCCCTCTCCTTGACCCTTGACAAGGGGCGCGCCCGGCCGCCAGGCGGCGGGCATCGCCAAGCCGAACGGACCGGGATCCGGCCGCGGCTACTACGACAACGGCAGGTACGAGGACCCGGTCTGCAAGGGCGTCGCCTAAACGCCGTCTCCGGCGGGGTCGGCTAGTGGCTGTCCGTGGCGAGGCGGACGGCCAGGGCGGCGAAGATCGTGCCGGAGACGCGGTGCAGCCATTTCTGCACGGCGGGATGCCGGCGGACGAAGTCGCCGAGGCGCCCCGCCAGAAGTCCGGCCGACGCGTCGACCGCCAGGCCGACGACGATGAACAGCGCCCCGAGCACGAAGAACTGCGCCATCACGCTGCCCCGGGCCGGGTCGACGAACTGCGGGAAGAACGCCAGGTAGAACGCGATCACCTTGGGGTTGGCGAGGTTGGTCAGCAGCGCTCTCGCGTAGATGCGGCCCCACGACGTCCTGTGCGCGCTCTGCCCGAACGGTTCCGGCCTACGCGCCGACCGAAACGACGCCACGGCAAGGCAGATCAGGTAGACGGCGCCGAGCACCCGCACGATGTCGAAGACCACCGGGAAGGCCCGCATCAGCGCGCCGAAGCCCAGCGCGGCCGCCGTCGTGTGGACGGCCAGGCCCGTCGACATGCCGAGCGCCGCCAGCACCCCCGCGCGCGGTCCGGACGTCAGCCCTGTCGCGGCGATGAAGAGCATGTCGGCGCCCGGAACCAGGGAGATGACCAGCGCGGCCAGGCAGAACGTCAACGCGACGGCGGGATCGAGGAGCACAGGTGGAACCTACCGTAGAGGCCGAACCGGCCCGCCGAGGGCCGATTCCGGCCCTGACGGACAGGCCGTTCCTAACGCCCCGGAGAGGAAAGATCCGCCGCTCGCGAACACGCCGAGCCGAAATGGCGCGACGCTGTACTTTCCGCCGTATGACGATCCTTGACGAAATCGCGTACGACCAGGCCGGGCCGCGTGGGGCCGAAGCCGTGGTGCTGGTCCACGCGGCGGTGGCCGACCGCCGGATGTGGGAGCACCAGTTCCGCGCCCTGTCGGAACGCTATCGGGTGATCCGCTACGACTGGCGCGGACACGGCGAGTCCGCGGACGCCCCCGGCGAAGTGTGCCATCACGAGGATCTCCTGGCCGTGATGGACGCGCTCGGGGTGGAACGGGCGGCGCTGGTCGGGTGCTCGATGGGAGGCGCGTACGCGACCGAGGCCGCGCTCGTCGCGCCCGGCAGGGTGGCGGCGCTGGCGTTGATCTGTTCGGGGCTCGCGGGACACACATGGCCGCCCGAGATGCTGGCGCAGGCCCGCGAACGGGTGCGCAGCTCGGTGCCAGAAGAGCGACTGGCCCGCTACTTGCAGGGGAACGCCGAGGAGGTGGATCCCGCGGACGTGCGGGCCATGGCCGACGCCCACACACTCTGGCAGGTGGCGGGACCGGACCGCGGCCGGGACGCGCTCTCCGACGAGGTGTGGGAGGCGGCGACGGAGATGTGCCGCCTGGTGTTCCAGAGGTCCTGGACCGGGCCCCATGGCACCGAACGCCTGCTGTCCCCGCCTGCGGCCGGGCGATTGCACGAGATCGCGGCGACCACGCTCGTGATCAACGGCTTGGCGGATGTGCCGGGGATCCAAGAGGTGTCGGACCTGCTGGCCAAGGGCATCCCCGGCGCCCGCGTCGTCGACCTGCCCGAGACGGGCCACCTGCCGCCGCTGGAGCGGCCCGAGGAGGTGACGGCGGCGTTGACGGCCTTCCTGCCGGACGCCTTCGCCGCCTGATCTCCTCTTCACCCCCGCTACGGCTGGTCTGGCTCCCGCAGGAAGTCCTGGATGATCCGGGTCGTCTCCGCCGGGCGCTCCAGGTTCGGCAGGTGTCCGGCCCACTCCAGCTCGACCAGGCGCGCGTGTGGCAGGGTCGCGGCGAGGTGGCGGGCCGAGTGCTGGAAGTAGGGCAGGTCGTGGCCTCCGCCCACCACGAGGGCGGGGGCCCGTACGGCGGCCAGGTCGATCCGGCCGCGGATCCGCTCGGGCTCCGGGTCGGCCGCGAGCTGCACCTTGTACGCCTCGTGCTGCATCTCGGCGAGCCGGGCGCGGGTCGCGTCGTCGGCGTCGGGGCCGAGCCAGGTCCGCGCGTTGAGCTCCGCCGCGCCCACGAGGTCGCCGGCTTCGACCAGGCGCATCTCCTCAGCGCCGAACTCCTCGACGTCGGGCGTCGCGGGCAGGTCGCATTTGGCGTTGAGCAGCACCAACCGGGAGACCAGGCCGGGACGCGCGGTGGCCAGTTCGAGCGCCACCTGACCGCCGTGCGAGGAGCCGACCACGGCGACCCGCTCAAGGCCGAGGTCGTCGAGCAGCCGGGCGACGTCCCCGTCGTCGGAATAGGGGTCGTCCGCGGCCCACGGGCTGCGGCCGTACCCTCGGAAGTCCAGCCGGATCACGCGGAACGACGCGGTCAGCGCCTCCCACTGCGGGTCCCACATGCGGGCGTCCGCCGTGCTGGAATGCAGCAGCAGCACCGGGTCGCCCGCTCCCCCGGCCTCGTGCCAAACACCGGTCAAAATCGCCTCACGGCTCCTCTGTCACGCGTCGAAAAGTCGCCCAATGGTGCCGGTGCGGCCCGCCGTTCCGCAAGCGTTTTTCGTCCCGATTTCAGGCGATGTCAGGCGCGGTACATCGCGGAGAGCTCGGCGACCGTCTCGGCCATCAGATCGCGCAGCGCGGCCGGTTCCAGCACCTCGACAGCGGCGCCGAGCCGCAGGAGCTGCCAGCGCGCGTGCCGCAGGGACTCGATCGGCAGCTTCACCCGCGTCCAGCCGTCGTCCTCGGCGTCACCGAGGCGCAGCGCCTCGCCGGCCACGTCCCCGAAGGTGTAGCAGAAGAGCCCGATGGCCTCGGGCGCCACCCGCACGACGGCGTCGGCGGTGTACATGCGGGCGGCGAACTCGACGGAGAACCGCCGCCAGAACGCGACCAGGTCGAAGTCGGCCGGCCTCTCGAACCACTCGTCCAGGATGTCCACGTCGATGATGCGGCTGACGCGGTAGGTGCGCACGCTGTCGCCGCAGGCGGCGGCCAGGTACCAGGAGCCGCCCTTCAGCACCAGGCCGTACGGGTGGACCAGCCGCTCCACCTCCTGCGGGCCCCAGCGCTGGTAGCGCAGCCGCAGCATCCGCTGGTCCCATACCGCCCGGGAGACCTCGGAGAGGAACGGGACGTCGTCACCGGCCCGATACCAGCCGGGCACGTCCAGGTGGAAGCGCTCGCGCATGCGGGCGGCCTGGGAGCGAGGGCCGGGAGGCAGCGCCGCGAGCAGCTTCAACTCGGCCGTCGCGGCCACCTCCGCCAACCCGAGCTCGGCGGCCGGCCCGGGCAGCGCGGCGAGGAACAGCGACGAGGCCTCCTCGCTGCTCAGCCCGTTCACCTTGGTGCGGTATCCGTCCAGGAGCCGGTAGCCGCCGGCCGGACCGCGGTCGGCGTAGACCGGCACACCGGCCGCCGAGAGTGCCTCGACGTCGCGGTAGACGGTACGGACCGAGACTTCCAGCTCGGCGGACAGCTCGGGGGCGGTCATCCGGCCGCGGGTCTGCAGGAGGAGAAGGAGGGACAGCAACCTGCTGGCGCGCATGCGCCCATCCTGCCACCTTTACAGCGTAGATTTATTTGATCGGCGAACAGTCGGCATGTTCAAATGAACGTATGGAAAGTTCGGATCGGATCAGGGCGATCATGAACGCGCTGCGGGCCGCCGACAGCGTCTCGGTCGCGGAGCTGGCCGCCGCGCACGGCGTCTCGGAGATGACCATCCGCAGGGACCTGGACGAGCTGGCCCAGCAGGGCGTCGTCCGGCGGGTCCGCGGCGGCGCGCTCAGCCTGCTGCTGCGGGGTGAGGAGCCGCCCTTCGGCGTACGCGCGCGCGAGGCGGTCGAGGCCAAGCGGCGCATCGCCGCCGAGGTCGCCGCGCTCCTGTCCGACGGTGAGGCGGTGCTGCTCGACAGCGGCACGACCCTGCTGGAGGTGGCCAGGGCCGTACGCGACCGCCGCCTCACCGTGCTCCCGCTCGGCCTCCAGGCGGCGCAGGAGCTCGCCGCCGCCCCGCGGATCCGCCTCGTCCTCCCCGGCGGCGAGGTGCGGCAGGGCGAGCTGAACTTCGTCGGCCCGCTCACCGAGGCGTCGATCGGGGCGCTGCGGTTCGACACCGCCGTGATCGGGTGCTGCGGGCTGTCCGCCGAGCACGGGCTGACCGCGCACGACCTGCCCGAAGTAGCGATCAAGCAGGCGGCCATCGCCTCGGCGCGCCGGGTCGTGGCGGCGTGCGACTCGGGCAAGTTCGGTCGTACCGCCTTCGGCGCCGTCTGTCCGCTGGACCGGCTCGACGTCGTCGTCACCGACGAGGGCGTCCCCCGCGAACAGCACGACGCCCTCGCCGCGGCCGGCGTCGTCGTCCGCGTCGCCGCCCCCTGAGGTCGTCCTCTCCCGCCCCCTCTCCCCCTCGGAGCGTCCCATGGTCTTTCCCGCCCTCGACCGGCCGGCCCTGCTGCGCGCGCGGCTCGCCGTATACGGGTTCTTCCTGCTCGCCGGGCTCACCTTCGGCACCTGGACGGCCCGCATCCCCGCCGTCAAGGCGCGCCTCGCCCTGTCCGACGGCGAACTGAGCCTCGGCCTTCTCGGCATCGCGGCCGGCGCGATCACCGGCATGCAGGTGGTCGGCCGGCTCATCGACCGGTTCGGCAGCCGCCGCGTCGCGATCCCGACCGCGGTCGTGCAGGGAGTCGTCCTCGTGCTGCCCGCCTACGTGCCGAACCTGCCCGCGCTCGCCGCCGCGCTGTTCGTCTTCGGCCTGACGCACGGCAGCCTCGACGTCGCCATGAACGCCAACGCCGTCGTCGTCGAGCGCGCGTACGGCAGGACGTTGATGGGGTCGTTCCACGCGGTGTACAGCATCGGCGGGTTCCTCGGCGCCGCGCTCGGCGGGCTGTTCGCGCACGCGTCCGTCGACGCGGGCCCGACGTTCCTGTCCGCCGGGCTGCTGATCGTCGTGCTCGCGGCGGTGTCGTCCCGGTGGGCCATGCGCGACACCGCCGAAGCCTCCGAGGGTCCGGCCGCGGCGGCGCAGCCGGCCGTAGGGTTGCCGCGCGGCGTGCTGTTCCTCGGCGTGCTCGCGTTCTGCTGCCTGGTCGGCGAGGGCGCCGCGGGCGACTGGAGCTCGGTCTACCTGGTGGAATCCCTGGGCTCGGCCCCCGCGACGGGGGCCGTCGCCTACGCCGCGTTCGCCGTCATGATGACCACGGGGCGGTTCGCCGGAGACCGCCTGGCCGCGCTGCTCGGGCCGGTGCGGCTGGTGCGCTGCTGCGGGATCCTCGCGGCGGCGGGCCTCACGCTCGCGGTGCTCGGCGGAACGCAGGTCACGGGCGTGCTCGGATTCGGGCTGTTCGGGGCGGGTCTGTCGTGCACCATCCCGCAGGTCTTCTCCGCCGCCGGGCACCGCGACCCGGCCCAGGCCGGCCGCGCGCTGGCCCGGGTGGCGAGCCTCGGGTACGCCGGGCTCCTCGCCGGTCCGGTCCTGATCGGCGGCGCCTCCGAGCTGTCCACGCTCCGCCACGCCCTGCTCATCCCCGTGATCCTGGCGCTGTTCGTGGCGGTGACGGCGTCCGCGCTGCGCTCGCCTCGCGCTGCCCACATGTCCGGCGCCGCCGCCCCGGCCCTGGGCGACACACCCTCCTGAGGTGCTGCGGCGGCGCCCTCAGCGGGCGAAGAGCTGCTCGTAGCCGAGCTTGAGGACCAGCGCGGCGACCACGCAGAGCAGGACGACCCGGACGAAGCCGGAGCCCCGGCGGAGCGCCATGCGCGCGCCGAGCTGGGCTCCGGCGATGCTGCAGACGGCCATGCCGAGCCCGAGCCCCCAGAGCACGTGCCCCTGCCAGGCGAAGACGATCAGGGCGCCCAGGTTCGTACTGGTGTTGAGGATCTTCGCGGTCGCCGAGGCGTTCACGAAGTCCATCCCGAGGACCGAGGTGAACGCGATGAGCAGGAACGTGCCCGTCCCCGGACCGAGGATCCCGTCGTAGAACGCGATCACGATGCCCGCGAGGGCGATGGCGGCGGCCAGCCGGGTCTGGGTGCGCAGGTGGGGCTGCGGGGCGAGGCCGAACGCCGGCCGGAGCGTCACGAAGGCCGCCACCCCGAGCAGCACCACGAGGACCAGCGGTTTGAGCACACCGGCTTCCAGCATCGCGGCCGAGGCCGCCCCGAGACCTGCGAAGCCGATCGCCAGCACACCGGCCGGCACGGCCACCGCCCGGTCAAACTTGGTGTTCCGCGCGTACGCGACCGCGGCGGACGCGGTGCCGAAGATGGAGGCGGACTTGTTCGTCGCCATCGCCTGCACCGGGGACAACCCCGCCAGCAGGAGCGCCGGGAGCTGGAGCAGCCCTCCCCCGCCGACGACCGCGTCCACCCAGCCCGCGGCCAGCGCCGCCACGAGCAGGACGACGACCTCTCCCGCCGCCATGCGGCTCCCCTCCCCCTTGACGATCTCTTGACCGTCCGAGGCTATCGGCCCCCGTACGGGACGGCCGGGGCCGGGCGGTCACTCGCGGTTGGCCCGGACGAGCGCGACCAGCGCGGGCGGCAGCACGGCCGCCCATCCGTAGTGGACGACCTCCCAGTTCGCCTCCTCGGGATACAGCCACGGCCAGTACGGCCCGCGCAGCACCAGGGTCACCGAGAACACCGCCAGCAGGGCGCCCATCCCGGCGAGCGCGGCCGCCTTCCCCTGGTGCGCCCGCCCGGCCACCGAGGCCGCCAGCAGTCCGAGCGTGACGCACACCGCGGCCTCCACCGCCATCCCGGCCACCCTGAGCGATCCGCCCTCGGCCAGCCGGGCCGAGGCGACCGCGCAGGCCGCGCTCCAGGACGCCCCCGCGGCCAGTCCCCCGTACGCGCAGCGCACCCACTGGCGCAGCGCCCGGGGCGTCGGGGTCGCGGCCGTGCTCGCGGTCATCTCGTCGATCACCGCGAACCCGGCGGCCGCGCCCAGCATCACCCCCGTCATCCTGAGCAGCGTGAAGGCGGTCCCGGAGCCCAGTGGGGAGCCGGCGTCGATCAGCGCGGCCATGAGCACGGCGGCCGCTCCGGTGGCCGCGAGCGGGATCCAGTCGATCGCCCGCGCGATCGGCCTGAGCAGGTGGATCAGGAGCACGGCTGCCCCACCGGCGGCTCGGCGGCGAACTCGGGCCGCAGGCCGAGCAGCGGCAGCGCCTGCTCGACCGTCGTGCCGGGTTTCACCAGGGTGTCCCAATGCGCCCAGATCCGCTGCTTGGCGTCGGGCGCGGCGAGCAGCCTGCGGGCGTATCCCAGCTCGGCCGTGCCGTACCGGATCGCGCCCAGCGGCGACCGCTCCTCGGCGAAGACGGAGGAGCCGATCTGGACCTGCCGGTCCCGGGGCGGGGCCGGGGGTACGGCCTGGCCGAGCAGCCAGAGCGCGACGACCGCCCGGCTCTGGCCCCGCGCGTCGCAGCCCGTCCGTTCCTGCGGCAGCAGGCCGGTCACCGAGCGGACGATCCCCGAGGCGAGCACCGCGCGGTAGGCGTCCTCGGCGCCGGCCCGTCCCCACACCATGAACGTGAACTTCGCGACGGAGGGCTCCTCGTCGCCGTCCACGTGCCACCAGCTGTCGGTGAGCTGCCCGACCATCGGGAAACGCCCGCGTTCGGCCGGCGGCAGCGCCCGCATCACGGGGTCCACCGCCGACACCCATTCAGGGATCCAGGCCGCGTAGTCGCGGTAGGCGCAGTACGTGACCGGGCCGTGCTTCTCGCACCTGCGCGCGCCGGGGCCGAAGAACCGCTCCCGCACCTGGGCGCCCATGAGGGCGAAGGAGGCCTCCGGCCCCTTCAGCTGAGCGGTGTTCATCTCTGCGCCGGGAGCCGCGGCGGTGGCGGCCGTCCCCGTGGTCACCGTGACCGCGGCGGCGGCGCCGGCCGCGGCCAGTCGCGGCCACGTCCTCCCGTGCCGGAGCAGCGCCAGGGCCGCGAAGAGCGCGACGGCGGCCACCAGATAGACGACGTGCTCGGCGGAGGGCCGTGGCGGCCAGTCGGGCCGGTGGAAGAGCACGACCGGCAGGAACCAGCCCCCGTAACCGCTCTGCTGGCCGTTCAGCCAGGTGAAGGCGCCGATCAGGAACACGGCCAGGGGGACCGCGACCGGCCGGGGAGCCCACCGGCCGAGCAGCGCGCCGAGCGCGGCGGCGAAGGGCACGGCCAGCACGCCGCCGATCGCCTCGAAGGGGTCGAACACCCCGGCCACCGGCCCCATCGCCTGCCGCGCCAGCAGGTAGGCGGCCATGACCGCCGAGGCAAGCCCGGTTCCGACCGTCACCGACGCCGCCAGCGCCGCCGCGGTCCGCCGCACCGCCCGGCCGGGCACGGCGGCGAGGGTCTCGCCCATGCCGCCGCGGACGTCCCGGGAGATCGCGAGGTGGGCCGACAGCATCATCGCGGCGGCCAGGAGCAGCAGCGCGCCCGACGTGCCGACCGGCTCGACGCTCATGTCGGGCAGCAGCTCCCAGGTCGCGGCCAGCCGCAGTCCCAGGCAGAGCGCGGCGGCGGCCCACGGGATCGGGCTGCGGGCCAGCCTGCGGACCTCGGCCAGGAACAACGCCCGGGTCACGAGGCCTCCCGCTCGCTCGAACCGCCCAGCAGCAGCAGATAGCCGTCCTCGATGCCGGGATCGGCCGGGTCGCCGGCCGGGGGGCGGGCTCCGAGCGTGCGGTACCGGCCGTCGGCCGTCCGCCAGAAGAGGCCCTCCTCGGTGGGCGGGCGGTCCGACAGCCAGACACGCCCGGCCGCGACGGCCCCCAGGCCTTTCGGCGTCCCCTGGAACACCGCCGCGCCGTCCTTCATCACGATCACGCGCTCGCACAGGGCGGCCACGTCCTCGGTCTGGTGGGTGGACAGGAGCACGGTACGGCTCTCGCCCAGGCGGGACGCCAGGGCGCGGAACCGCATCCGCTGCTCGGGGTCCAGCCCCACGGTGGGTTCGTCCAGGATGAGGAGTTCCGGGTCGCCGAGCAGCGCCTGGGCCAGCGCGAGCCGCTGCCGCATGCCGCCGGAGAGCCTGCGTACCTTCGTCCGTGCCCGGTCGGCGAGATCGACCTCGCCGAGCACCCGGCGCACCTCGCGGTGGCGCGTGACGCGGTCGGTCAGCTCCTTCAGGATCGCGACGTACTCCACCAGCTCGAAAACCGTGAAGTGCGGATAGAAACCGGGGTCCTGCGGGAGGTAGCCGAGCCGCCGGCGCAGCGCGACGCGCTCGCCGGAGTCCGCCGGGTCCAGCCCGAGCGCCCGGACCTCGCCGCCGTCAGGGGCGAGCGTCGTCGCCAGACAGCGCAGCAGGGTGGTCTTGCCCGCGCCGTTGGGGCCCAGGAGGCCGGTCACCCCCCGGCCGAGCTCCAGCGTGACGCCGTCGAGCACCACCCTGCGGCCGTATCGCTTGGCCAGGTCTCGTACGGTCACGGCCACTGTGGCCGGGGGTGCGGTCATCGGGTTTCTCCGGGGTCCAGGCGGGCGCGCCGCAGGTAGACGAGGGCGAGGAGCGCCGGCGCCGCCAGCGCGTACAGCGCCTGCGCGCCGGGTGAGAAGGCCAGCAGCAGGTCGCCGGCGAGCAGGGGCCCCGCGGCCACCGCGCCGGACCAGCCGGCGGCGAGCGCGGCCACCGACACCGGCGGCGCGAAGCGGGTCGAGAGGGCCAGCGCGGCCGCGGTCAGCGCCAGGGCGGGCAGCAGCCAGGCGGCGGCGAGCCCCGGAGGGCCGGGCAGCAGCGGCGTCGCCGCGCCGGTCAGCGCGACCGCGCAGCACAGCACCGCGAGCGCGCGCAGCAGCAGCGCCCGCCACCCCGCCAACGGGGTCGCGGCCTGCAGCTCGTACGCGGGATCGACGTGCCGGCCGTACGCCGCCGCGATGCCGGCGAGCGGCAGGAGCGGCGCCGCCACCAGGAAGGGGATCAGGGCGTCCGCCGCGCCCGCCCCGTCCTGGGCCGAGAACCGGGCCGCCGCCACGGCGAAGCCGAGCACGCCGGCCATCGCGGCGAGCCAGCCCCGGGCGAGCGCCGGGGTCGCGGCGAGGAACACGGCCACATGCTCGGGGACCCCGAACCGGCACAGGAGGCGCGCGGCGAGGCGCGGCCGGGGCCGGTCGACCAGGTCCTCGATCCGTTCCCAGCTCGCCGTGAGCCATTCCTCCTCGTACGGCACCGCCGCCCGGCAGGCGGGGCAGCGCGCGAGGTGGCTTTCCACGGACATCGTGAGGACCGGGTCGAGACGCCCCCGCGCGTAGCGTTCGACGAGGTCGCGGGGCGGGTGCCAGGTCATGCGAGATACCCCCTGAGCCGGGCCTTGGCCCGCATGACGCGGGTCTTGACGGTGCCCTCGGGGATCCCGAGGAGGCGGGCGGCCTCCTTCACGGTGAGGCCGTCGAGAACGGTGGCCTGAATGGCGGCGCGCAACTCGGGCGAGAGCCGGGCGACGGCGGTGCCGAGGTCGCCGTGCTCGACACCGACCAGGACGGCGTCCTCGGCGGACTCGGTGACCAGGCGCGCCTCGTCGTACGGGGTGGCGGGCGGAGCCGCGGCGGTCGCGCGCAGCGTGGAGATCAGGCGGCGGATCGCGATCGTCCAGATCCACGCGGCCACCTCGCCCTCGCCCGCGCGGTAGCGGTGGGCGCCGCGCCAGACGGCGACGAAGGTGTCCTGGATCGCGTCGTCCACCGTGTCGGGATCGGCGCAGCGGCGGGTGAGCCGTACGCGGATCCAGGGGGCGTGCCGCTGGTGCAGCAGGCGCAGCGCCTCCGTCCTGCCGGCGGCCACGGCGGCAAGCAGCTCCGCGTCGTCGCCGGCGGGGCCGATCGGAGGAGGCTCTCTCCGCCGGGCGAGGAATCTGTACACACCTGATCTATCGCGACATCCGCCGCAGGCGGTTCCCTTGGGGCCGGAAAAGGCTAGAAGATCGGTTCTCTATGCCGCCCCGGAGCCGCCGGGCACAACCACAACGCTTCGCCGTCAACGACGTCCGGATTCAGCGGATGCGTATCCAGGGCACGCGGGCAGCGTCTGCCCCCACGTCGCCTCGATTGCATGATCTTGCAGGCCCGCGGCCAGATGGGCGATCGCATACGCGCGGGGGACATTGAGCGGCCGGCGGCTACGGCCCGGGGCGGCGTCAGTGCCAGTCGGTGAGCAGGCGCTGGAACTGCTCGTCCGCCGCCACCGGGTCGAAGCCCGGCATCCCCTCGCGCATGAGGTCGTGCACCTGGCGCTGGGCGTCCGCGCACGCCTCCCGTACCGCCACGAGTGTCTGCTCGGCCAGCACCTGACTGCCGGCCCGCGTCGCGCGCGGGCCGTAGGAGACCTCGCGGACCCGGCCGTTCACGTCGACGGTCGCCCCGACCTGGCCCTCGGCCGTCTCAGCCGTCCCCACGATCCGGTCGAGGTCGGGCTGCGCCGTCTCCAGCCAGGCCAGCACCCGCTCGTGCTGGTGGGCGACCTCGTCGAGGCTCCGGTCGGTGAGGTCGGCGGGGTCGAACTGTCGGCCGTACACGGCTTACCTCCCAGGCTATTGAAGAAGATCGCGGGCGACCTGCTCGACGCGGCCGCGTACGAAGGTCTCGTCGAGTGGTCGGGGCAGGTCGGCGGCGCGTTCCGCCGCGTCCGCGATCTCCTGCGCCTGGCGCGCGGCGTCCTCCTGGGCCGCCCGGAGCACGGCGGCGACCTCGCGGCCGAGCGCCGGCTCCGCCAGCCGCAGCGCGCGCGGGTCAATGCGCAGCCGGGTCAGCCCGCCCTCGCCGTCGGCGGCCGCCTCGATCAGCCCGTCCCGGCTCCTCGCCAGCCCCTCCACCTGCCGGATGGCCGACTGCGCCGCCCGCAGGTCGCGGATGACCTGCTGGCCTTGGGCGTAGTAGTCGTGCAGGTACGTCTCGTCGTCGTCCGGCGTGGGTGGCCGCATGTCGGACCTCCGGCTGTCAGGAGAGCGGGCAGCGGCCCAGTTTAGACACATCCCGACTGCGTCACGGTGAGATATAGATCTCATGAATGACAAGCGTTAGAAAGATCGCGATATGTGACGATATGGTGCTTCGCCATGACGGGACTTGAGATCGCCCTGGGCGCTGTGGGGCAGGAAGCTTCCCAGATCAGGACCCATGCGGAGGGCTACGACGCCGCGCTGGCACCGCTGCGCACCCGCGGCGACGGCGGCTCCTCGTTCGGGGACGACGGCCTGTTCGGCATCTTCACCAGCATGTACGCCGAGTGCCGCGCGGTGTCGATGGCCGCGCTCACCGGGCTGTCCACGCTGATGGCCGACACCGCCGACGGCCTGCACACCGTGGTCAGGAACACCCGCGACGGCGAGACCGCGAGCATCGCGGCCACCGACGAGCTCGGCCGCACATGGCAGTAGTGCTCCCCCCGGCAGCCGCCGCGATCATGCAGATGCTGGGCCCCTGGCCGAACATAAACGAGGACGAGATCAAGGCCGAGGGCCACGCCGCGCGGACCGCCCAGTCCGGCACGGGCGTCGCGGCGACCGCCGCCGACTCGGCGGTCCGTACGACGCGGCAGGTCTACCACGGCGAGTCCGCCGCCGCCATGGATTCCTACTGGAACCGCAACGGCGCCCAGGGCGGCCACATCGCCCAGGCGAACGCGGCCATGAAGGTCATGCCGATGGCCCTGGAGGGCACCGCCACGGTGGTGTCGGCCGTGAAGGTGGCTGCGGGCACGCAGGCGGTATTCACCGCGGTCACGGTGGCCAAGGCGCTGGCGTTCGGCGGGGCGGTCGGGGCGACCGTCGCAACCGCCCGGGTGCTGGCCTCACGCCAGGCGGTCAGGAAGATCCTGCGCGAGGGCAGCGAGGGCACCGGCAAGGTGATCGCCCCCATCATGCGCCGCCGGGTCACCGACCCGATGCGCCGCATCCTGGACGACCTGCGCCGCCCAGGAGGCCCCGGACCGCGCCTGGCCACGGCCGGACCGCGCGGAGGAGTCCCCTTGAGGCCGTCCGGCCTGCGGAACCCGTCCGGACCGCGGTCCGTCAAGGACGGCATCGCCCAGATGAGCCGTAGGAACAACCGGCGCAACAGTGGCAACAGCGGCAGCAGCGGCCGTGGCGGGGGCTTCTTCTCCCGCAACTCTGGCAACGGCTCGCGCCACGACGGAAGGATCCACGGCGAACCGCCCAGCAGCGCCAGAGGCATGAGCAAGGACGAGGCGAACAAGGCCGCGGACATGTTGCGGAAAAGCATCAGGGCGAGGAAGGCCGAGGAGGAGAGGATAGGTTACGAGGCCGGGCACGCCGAGCGGATCCGGAGGGAGGAGCGGGCCCTCAAAGACCTGGAACAAAGCATCGAACGACAGCAGTACGACTAGACGCCCTCCTCCAAAGAGGCACGTACAGCGGGGGCTCTCAGGGCCTCCGCCGACGAGTGGGAGAACAGAAGGTGGCAGAGCCGATGCAGACGCGGGCGGGCGACGACCTGATCGAGCGCATCCTCGCGCGCCCGGGCGACGGCGACCTCGTGGGCCCGGCGGCCAACGACCTCCTCAGCGAGCTGTACGCGGGCTACCCCGTCGAGAACCTCACCAGGCTCCTGCACAGCGGCGACGACCGGATCCTGCCGACCGCGACCTGGTTGCTGTCGGAGCTCGGCGGCCTCGCCGCGCCGCTGATCGGCGAGGTCCCAGCCCTGCTGTCCAGCCCGATCCGCAGCGTGCGGTACCAGGCGATCGCGGTGGTCCTGGACAACGCCGACGAGCGGCACGGGCCGGTCATCGCGCAGGTCATGAACCTGAGCCGCGACCCCGAGGGCGCCGTCCGGTGGAAGGTCCTGGAGTTCCTGGCCGAGGCCACGGTCGAGCAGCTTGAGGCGGGGGCCTCCTGCCTGCCTCCCGGCCCGCTCAAGCAGCTGGCCGAGTGGCTGATCCTCCAGGACGGCGAGGAGCCCGACCTGGCCGGGATCGTCATCCGGCTCGAAGCGGGCGACCCGGTGACCCGGCTGTTCGCCGCGGCGGCCGCCGCCAGCCTGTCCGACGAGCAGGACGCGCACCTCCTGGAGCGGGCGGCCCTGCTCGAGGTAGAGGAGATCCGCTCGTTCGCCCAGGAACGGCTGAACGACCTGCGTGAGGAAGCGACCGATTAAAGGTCCTTTTGCCTGACCTCCTGTGATGCCGAAGAGCCCGGCGCGGCCTGAGCCCCGCGTCCACGGGCTGAGTACACCCAGTGCCGCGGCCATATCGAGGGCGTACGTCGGCCGGGGTTAGATTGCCCACGTGATCAACGCATGGGCGACGCAGGCGATCGAGAAGCTGGACGAGGAACGGCGCCGGGCGGGTGTCACCCCGCTCCGCGAGTTCCCCCTTCCCGAGGAGTGGGGGGTCCGGCTGCTGCTGAAGGACGAGTCGGCGCAACCGGAGGGCGGCCTCAAACTCCGGCTGGCGCGCGCCCTCTTCCGCGACGCGATCGCCGCGGGCCGGATCCGCGCGGACACCACCGTGGTCGAGGCCACTGGGGGCGCGATGGCGGCCGCCCAGGCGTACCTGGCCCGGCTGCTCGGCCTGCCGTACGTCGCCGTGATGCCGAAGAAGGCCTCCGGCGCGGACGTGGAGCGGCTGGGCGGCACGTGCCGGTACGTCCATCCGCCGCTCGCGATCTACGACGAGGCGCGGGAGCTGGCCGAGCGGCTCGGGGGCCACTACGTGGACCACTACACGGCCGCCGCGAGCGTGGACTGGCGCGGCGGCAGCCTGGCCGAGGAGCTGTTCGGGCAGCTCGGAGCGTGCCCGCACTGGGTGGTGGTGGGTGCGGGGACCGGCGCCACGTCCGCCGCGCTCGGCCGCCACCTGCGCGGACGCGGCCTGCCCGGACGGCTGGCCGTGGCCGATCCGGAGAACTCCGCCTACTTCCCGGGCTGGGCCTACGACGCGGCCGACTACTCCACGGGGATGCCGTCCCGGATCGAGGGGGTCGGCCGCCCCCGGCTGGAGCCGGCGTTCGCCGCGGACGTCGTCGATCTGGTCGTCCCGGTGCCCGACGCGGCGAGCGTGGCCGCCGCACGCCGCCTGCGCGCGGCGACCGGCCTCGCGGTCGGCCCGGCCAGCGGGACGAACCTGTGGGGCGCGCTGGAACTCGCCGCGCGCATGCGCGCCGAGGGCGTACGCGGCGACGTGGTCGCCGTGATCGGCGAGGCGCACCCACGCCACCTGCGCGCCTGTCACGACGACGCCTGGGCGGAGGGCCGGGGGCTGGACTGGCGGCCGCACGCGGCGCGGCTCGCCGACGTGCTCGACCGGGGCGCGCCGTGGTGATCTCCCCCGTACGGGGGAGGCGGTTCACTCCGGCTCGGGAGGAGCGTGGATCGTGACCACGGGAACGTGGGGACATGGTTTCCCTCACGTCGTCGTACCGCCCCGCCGTCGTGGCGGGCGGGTGGATCACCGCCGCGCTGCTCATCGGCTACTCCGCCACCGGTGTCGCCTTCGACATCCTGCTGCTCATCATGCGAGGGGTCTCCCTTCTCACCGGTGACACGGGCCTGCTCAATATGGACATGGATTGGCTGCTCAGCGGTAGCCGGATCGTGTCCCTGGTCGCGGGCACGGCGGTCGCCGTCGCCACCCTGCGGTACCGGCGGCGGGCGCTGGGCGCCTGCGCACGCTGCGGCCGCGCCGCCGAGGGCGGGAGCGGCCCGGACGGCCGGCACGGCCTGAGCGGATACACCCGCCACGCCGGGTACGCCTGCGCCCTGCTCGCCGCCGCGTACGGCGGCCTGAAGGCGCAGTGGGGGCTCGGCGGCACGTTCGGCCTGGACGACCCGCACGCCTTCGGCGACGACGTCCACCTGTGGAGCCCGGGCCTGGGCGACACCGCCGTGCTCGGGTTGATCGGCGTGGCGCTCGGGATCGGGTTCGCCCGCACCTGGACCCCCCGGTTCATCCCCCGCTGGATGCCGCTGACCGCCGCCTTCGTCGGGTCGGTGATGTCGATCTCCGTCGGGCTCCTCAGCATCGGCATGTCGGTCGCCGCCGGCCTCGGACTCCTCGAACTGCCGAACTCCGGCGACCTCGGCGGCATCTCGGCGTGGGTCTTCGAGGGGATCTATCCGCTGTTCCTCGCCTGGGGGCTGACCATGGCGATCGCGGCCGTCGGGTACCACTACCGGACCCGGGGCCGCTGCGCCGCCTGCGGGCTCGGCTAAGTTTGCGGACCGACGACCAGGTGAACGGAAGGGGGCCCGCGATGCGCGCCGTCGCCGCCGCGTTGCGCAGTGCGGTCACCTACCGCCGGTGGGCCTGCCTGGTCCTCGGCGGGGCGCTGCTGATGCCGTACATGATGGCGGGCGAGGTGGTGGCGGCGGTGTGGTACCGCTCACCGGCCGCGGGCGACCCGCTGCTGTCGGTCCAGCCGCTGATCTTCCTGGCCGTCCTTCCCGTCGTCGCCGTCTCCGGCCTGTTCCTGCCGGTACGCGTGTTCGAGATCGTGGCGGCCCGGGCGCTGCTCGGCGTCTCTCTGGAGGCTCCCCCTCCCCTCTCCCGGCGCACCTGGCTGGAGCGCCTGCGCACCGCCGCGTGGTTCACCGCCCATCTCGCGATCGGCGGCGTGGCCAGCGGGCTGGCGCTCGCGCTCGTGCCGTTCGCGATCTGGGCGGCGTCGCTGCCGCTGGTGGACGGCCCCATACGCGTCGGTGACATCGTCGGCGCAATCGTCGTCGAGACGGGCGCGGCGGCGTGGTGGGGTCCGCTGCTCTCCGTGCTGACGCTCGTGGTGCTGTTCGGGGCGCTCGTGGGGGCGGGGGCGCTGCTGGCCGAGCTGGCCCCGGCCCTGCTCGGCCCCTCGCCCGAGGACCGGCTGGCCGCGGCCGAGGCGCACGCGCGGGGGCTGGCCGCCCGCAACCGCCTGGCCCGCGAGCTGCACGACTCGGTCGGCCACGCCCTCAGCGTCGTCACCGTCCAGGCCGCCGCCGCGGGCCGCGTCCTGGACCGGGACCCGGAGACGGCGCGGGCGGCCCTGCGGGCGATCGAGGAGTCGGCCAGGTCCGCCCTGGCCGAACTGGACCACGTGATCGGGGTGCTGCGCGAGGGCGCGAGCCGCCGGGAGCCCGAGCCGACCCTGCGCGACCTGGACCGGCTCCTGGACTCCTCGGGCGCCCGGATCGTCCGCAGGATCGGGGATCTGTCCGGCGTTCCTCCGGTGGTGTCCCGGGAGGCGTACCGGATCGTCCAGGAGGCGCTCACCAACGCCCTCCGGTACGGCGCCGGCCCGGTGGATGTGGCGCTGGACGTAAGCGACGGGAGCCTTGAGCTGGACCTGCGGAACGCGACGGGCTCCCGGCGCCCGGGAGGCCGGCGCCGCACCGGGCGCGGCGTGGCGGGCATGCGGGAGCGGGCGGATCTGCTGGGCGGGGAGTTCACGGCCGGTCCGGCCGAGGGAGGCTGGCGGGTCGCGGCCCGCCTGCCGCTGGACCCCAAGGGAGGGACGGGGTCATGAGGGTGCGCGTCGTCGTCGCCGACGACGAGGTCCGGCTCAGGCGGTGACCCGGGCCAGCACTATCCCGCCGACGATCAGCGCGAGCGCCGCCAGCCTGCCCACCGACACGGGGTCGTCGTTGACGACGATGCCCAAGGTGATCGCGCCGACGGCGCCGATGCCGGTGAAGACGGCGTACGCGGTGCCGACCGGCAGCACGTTCATGGCCTGGGACAGCAGCCAGACGGCGACCGCCATCAGGACCAGGCAGATCAGCGTGGGCAGCGGCCGGGTGAAGTTGTGCGTCGGCTTGATGCTCTGTGACCACGCCACCTCGACGAGCCCGGCCAGCAGCAGGATCAGCCACTTCATCGGGCCGCCTCCTTGAGCGCCGCGGCCAGCGACTCCTCGTGCCGGTCACGCAGGTGCGCCAGCGCCGGGTCGAGGCGGGCGTTCACCAACTCCGCGTGGATGAACGTCACGTCCTCGACCCGAAAATGCCCCTTGAAGAAGTCACGCAGATAGCGCTCCTGGTGGTCGTACGGTTCGCGAGGCGTGCCGGGGCCGTACGAGCCGCCGCGCGCGCTCGCCACCACGAACGAGCGCCCGTCGAGCGACATCTTGGGAAAGGTGATCTGGTCGAGCCAGGCCTTCAATGACGAGGGGATCGAGTAGTTGTACATCGGCGTGCCGATGAGGATCACCTCGGCCGCGACCACCTCCTCGAGCAACGGCTCCACGACAGCCCACGCCTGACGCTGGGCAGGGGTGCGGACCGCCTCCCGATAGCGCGAGATGTCGGTGATCTCGTGTTCCAGGATGTAGTCGCACAGCTCGGTCCATGCCTCGCCGATGTGCGGCACGGGTTGCGTGGCCAGGTCGCGGTAGACGTAGCCGGCCTGCGGGTGGGCGGCCCGCCAGGTCGCGGCGTAGACGCCCGACAGCTTCCGCGAGAACGACGCCCGGCGGGCGCTGGCGTCCAGGTGCAGCAGCATGATCTCTCCTCGTCACAGATATGTGGACACGGTGTCCGGATGAATATAACCGGACGGCGTGTCCAGATACAATCGGGCGCATGGAGAGAGCCGACGCCGCGCGCAACCGCGCACGGATCCTCGAGGCGGCCGCGCTGCTGTTCGCGGAGCGGTCACCGCAGGACGTGACGATGGACGACATCGCCAAGAAGGCCGGGGTGGGCCGGGGCACGCTCTACCGCCGCTACCCCGACCGGGCGTCGATCGCCGTGGCGCTGCTCGATGAGCACGAGCGGGACCTGCAAGAACGCCTGCTGCGCGGCGAGCCGCCCCTGGGCCCGGGGGCGCCGCCCGCCGAGCGGCTGGCCGCCTTCTACGCCGCCATGGTGCGCCTGCTGGAGGACCACTCCCACCTGGTGCTCGGCTCGGAGGTGGGCCGCTCCCGCTTCGAGACGGGCGCGTACGGCTTCTGGCGCGCCCACGTGCGCGCGCTCCTGGCCGCCGCGGGCACGCCCGGCCCGGACGCGCTGGTCGACGTCCTGCTCGCCCCCCTGGCCCCCGAGGTGTACGGCTACCAGCGCACAGTGCTCGGCCTCGCCCCGGAGCAGATCGCCGAGGCGCTGGCCAGGCTCACGAGAGCCCTCGGCCCAGGGTCCTCGTAGGCCTGGCCCTGACGGGCGACGGCCGGGTCGGTCACTTCGCCGGAAGGAACCTGCGGTCCTCGCAAAGCCCGCTTCGCCGGGCCAACGCTCCGATCCTCGCTCCCTTCCGCTCCGCTCCCTCGATCCCGGTGGACGTTTGCGGCAGCGCGCTAGACGACGCGGATGACGCCCGCGCGGGCGGCGGCGGCAGCGGCGTCGGCCGCGCGTTCCGCGTCGCGTTCGGTGACCGGCTCGTGAGTGACGAACAGCCGGTAGTAGATCGGGGCGACGGCCATTCTGATCACCTCGGCACCGTCCGTGTCCGGCGGCAGTTCACCCCGCTCGACGGCTCGCCGCACCACTACGGCCGCCTGCTCGTGGCGGGCCGTGAAGAAGTCGTGCAGGGACCGCGCGGCATCGCCGCTCTGTACGGCCGCCGCCACGAACGCGGCGGAGATCGGCCCGGCGACGGGGTCGGCGAACCCGCTCTGCACCAGCCGGACGATCCCCCTCAGATCATCCTGAAGGGAGCCGGTGTCGGGCATCGGCCACGGCTCCTCCCGCGCGAGCTCCAGCGCGTCCGCGATCAGACCCTCCACGCTTCCCCAGCGGCGGTACACGGTCGTCTTATGGACACCTGAGCGGATCGCCACGCTTTCCACCGTCAGTCCGCTGTAGCCGTGTTCGCCCAGCTCGGCGAGGGTCGCCTGTCGTACGGCGTCGCGCACACGAGCGCTGCGACCACCAGGACGTCGCTCCAAAATCTACTCCAGTTGCATTAAGGCTCACGGTCATGTTAGCTTAACGCGACATAAGTTGCGATTGGAGCCCTTTCCTGACCACACAGCTCTCCCTCAGGGGAGTATCGAAGTCGTACGGCGAGCGCCGAGTCCTCAACCAGATCACCTTCAGCGTCCGCCCCGGCGAGCGCGCGGGGATCGTGGGCGAGAACGGTTCCGGCAAGTCCACGCTGCTCCGGATGATCGCCGGGGTGGAGAGGCCGGACGACGGCGAGGTGACGGTGTCGGCGGCCGGCGGTGTCGGCTACCTGAGCCAGACCCTCGACCTACCCGGCGACCACACCGTCCAGCAGGCGATCGACGCCGCCCTGGCCGAGCTGCGCGCGCTTGAGCGCGGCATTCAGGAGGCCGCCGAGGCGCAGGACATGGACAGGTACGGCGAGCTGCTCACCGCCTTCGAGGCCAGGGGCGGATACGAGGCCGACGCCCGCGTGGACAAGGCGATGCACGGGCTGGGCCTGGCTCAGATCGAGCGCTCGCGCGTGCTGTCGAGCCTGTCCGGCGGCGAGCAGGCGCGGCTGGGTCTGGCCTGCGTGCTGGCGGCCTCGCCGGAGATCCTGCTGCTCGACGAGCCGACCAACCACCTCGACGAGGCGGCGATGACCTGGCTGGAGGATCGGCTGCGCGAGCACAGGGGCACGGTGGTGACGGTCTCGCATGACCGGATCTTCCTGGACCGGGTGGCGACGGCGATCCTCGAAGTCGAGGGCGGCACGATGACCAGGTTCGGCGGCGGCTACACCGGTTTCCTCGCCGAGAAGGCGGCGGCCAGGCTGCGCTGGGAGCAGGCCTACTCCGACTGGCAGGAGGAGATCCGGCAGGTCAAGGAGTTCGCCGCGACCACCGCGCACCGCGTCGCCGTCGGCCGGGCCATGAAGGACAACAACAAGATGGCCTATGACCGCAACGCCGGGCGGGTGCAGAGCTCGGTGGCCTCGCGGGTACGGCAGGCCCAGGAGCGCCTGCGCCGCCTGGAGGAGGACCCGGTCCCGCGCCCGCCCAGGCCGCTGCGCTTCCGCGGCGCGTTCGCGCCCGCCGGTGCGCGCACGGGCACGCTCGTGCAGGTCGACCGGCTGCGGATCGCGGCGGGCGACCGGCTGCTGATCCACGGGCCCAACGGCGCGGGCAAGTCGACGCTGCTCGCAGCGATCGCGGCCGAGGCGGGCGAGCGAGCCGGATACCTCCCGCAGGAGGTGACGTTCGATCCGGACAAGACGGTCATCGAGACCTACGGCGGGGAGGCGGCGGCGCTGATGGCGACCGGCCTGTTCCCTCCGGAGGCGCTCGAACTCAAGGTCGGCGCGCTGTCGGTGGGCCAGCAGCGGCGGCTGGCGCTGGCCATGCTGCTGGCGGGCGAGCACGACCTGCTGCTGCTCGACGAACCCACCAACCACCTCTCGCTCACCCTGGTCGAGGAGCTCGAACAGGCGCTCGACGGCTACGGCGGCGCGCTCGTGGTGGTCACGCACGACCGGGCGCTGCGGCGCCGTTTCACCGGCACGGAGATCTCACTTTCAGGGGGCTACGTATGTTGATCAATGGTTCTCCTTACGGCGTCGTCACCGGTCCCGACGGCGCGCTGTGGTTCACGCTCGTCCATCAGGGACAGATCGGGCGGGTCGTGCCGGGCGAGGACCCCACGATCTTCCCGCTCGATCCTGCCGATGGTCAGCCCACGGTGATCACCGTGGGGCATGACGGGTCGTTGTGGTACACCGAGTTCGCCGGTGGCCGGATCGGGCGGATCACCCAGGACGGCACGATCACCGCCTTCGAGGTGGCCTCGCCGTACGGCATCGCCGCCGGCCCCGACGGGGCCATGTGGTTCACACAGCTCCAGGACGACCGGATCGGCCGCATCACCGCGACGGGCGAGGTCACCCTCCACCCGCTGCCCACCGAAGGCGCGATGCCGTCCGCGATCGTGGCGGGACCTGACGGCGCGCTCTGGTTCACCCTCAACCAGGGCAACGCGATCGGCCGCATCACCGTTGACGGCGTGGTGACGCAGTACGCGCTACCCACAACGGGCGCGGCCCCGGTGGGCATCTGCGCCGGACCGGACGAGGCGCTGTGGTTCGTGGAGATCGGCGCGGGCCAGGTGGGCCGGATCGACACCTCCGGCGCGATCAGCGAGTTCCCACTGCCTGATCGCGCCGCCAGGCCGCACGCCATCGTGACCGGCCAGGACGGCGCCCTCTGGTTCACCGAGTGGGGCATCGGCAAGCTGGGCCGCATCACCACCGAGGGCAAGATCGACGAGTATCCACTGGAGGGCGCCGAACCCCACGGGCTCACGGTCGGCCCCGACGGCGCGATCTGGGTCGCGATGGAGTCCGGGGCTCTGCTGCGGAATCAGCCAGGCGATCTGGCCGCTGATGGCCCCACGGCGACGGGCAGGGCTTCCTCGGAGTTCGCGGGCTTGGGGAACAATTCTTAGGGGGCAGGAGGTGCAGCGGGCGGCGGAGATCGTTGGTCGCCACCGCCCACGGGTTCGTAAGATCAGTCTTTGAACGCGTCCTTCACCTTCTCGCCTGCCTGCTTGATGTTGCCCTTGACCTTGTCGGCCTTGCCTTCGGCTTCCTTACGCTTGTCGTCGGTCATCTCGCCGACGCGCTCCTTGGCTTTGCCCTTGAGCTCCTGAGCCTTGTTGGAAACCTTGTCACGCTTACCCATGTCAGACTTCCTTCCGCTATGCGGCGATTGTCCGCTATTGGGAAACTAGCCGGTGCGTGGGCAAGGGAACCCCTTCTCCATCTCAGGGTTTTGTGAGGGTCGTGGTGGAACACGACGCATCGGAACAACCTGGCCGCGCTCACGAGCGGCGAGGTCGCCCTGCACGGGCAAGCCCGTGAGCACGGTTCGGCGGGGTTCCTCAGGCGTACGGTACGGCCAGCAGGGAGCGCAGTTCGGCGGGGGAAAGCGCGGCACCGAGGACGGCCTCGGCGGCGAAGCGTTCCTCGCCCAGCGCCGTACGGACCCGGGTGGTGACGCGGTCGATGTCCGCGCGCTCGGCGGGGGCGGGCGAGGGGGCACCCGAGGCCCGCGACGCGGCAGCCGCGCTCAGGAGCCGGGCGGCGCGCTCGTGGTGTCCGCCGAGGGACAGCGCCCCGGCCAGACCGTCGAGGACGATCGTCATGTTCCGGGAGGTGTCGAAGCCCGCCGCGAGGTGGAACGCCTCCAGATGCAGGTCGTAGGCGGCCGGCGCGTCCCCGCGCAGCTCGGCGACGAAGCCCAGCTCGCTCAGCACCAGGGGCAGGTACGGCGGCGCGGCCTCTTCGGAGTCCCGGCGCGGAGCCCGTTCGAGCACGTCGCGCAGGTGGGTCTCGGCGAGGTCGAGCCGGCCCTCCTGACGGGCGGCGAACGCCAGCCCCATCCTCGCGAAGATCTCACCGGCCTGGTGGCGCTGCTCGACGGCCAGCCGCAACGCCCGCGCGCAGTGCTCGCCCGCCTCCGCGAACTCGCCCCGCCGCAACGCGATCCAGCCGAGCCAGGCGTGCCGCCCGCCGACCTCCGGCCACAGCTCCAGTTCCTCGGCGAGGCGAAGGCCGTCCCCGTGGAGCCGCGCGGCCTCGGCGAGGTCGCCGGTCATCTCGGCCAGCGCGCCGAGCCAGCCGGTGGCCTCAAGCCGCCCCCAGCGGTCGCCGATCTCGTCGAACAGCGCCAGGCTTCGCTCACCGTCGCGGCGCAGCCCGTCCAGGTCGCCCCGCACGTGCGCGAGCTTGGCCCGGGTGGCGAGGGCCGCGGCCGTCCCCCACACGTCGCCGGCTGATCGGAACGCGGGCAGCGCCAGGTCGAGCAGGTCCCCGGCGACGGCGAGATCGCCCAGGTCGATCGCGGTGTAGGCGAGGAACCACCGGGCCCTGGCCAGCCCGTTCGGATCGCCCGCCTCCTCGTACTGCCGCAGGGCCTCCCGGCGGCGGTCCTCCCGGTCGGCGACGTCACCCTGGAGCAGCCCGAGGCCTGCGGCCCAGGCCAGCGCTTCGGCCCGCAAGGCGCGGACCGCCCGTCCTTCCGCGGATTCCGCCGGCTCCGTGACGGCGACGTCCAGCGCCGCCGCCAGGGACCGCCGAGCCTCGGCCAGCCGCCCGCGCAGGAACCAGTACCAGGCCATTGCGTTGACGAGGCGCAGCGCGTCGGTCGCGCTCCGGTCCCTGACGGCGGCGTTCAGCGCGGCCCGCAGGTTGCCGGCCTCGGCGTCCAGGTGCCGCAGCCGACGCCGCTGGTCCGGGCCGCGCAGATGTGGCGTGGCCCGTTCGGCGAAGGCCACGTGGAAGCGGCGGTGCCGCAGCCGGATCCGGTCGAGCTCCCGCGCCTCCCGCAGCCGCTCGACGCAGTACGCGGCCACGGACTCCAGCAGCCGGTAGCGGGGCCCGTCCGGCCCGTCCGTCATCATCACCAGCGACCGGTCCACCAGGCGCGCCAGCAGGTCGAGCACGTCGAGGCCGTCCTCCGCGCAGACCGCCTCGGCGGCCTCCAGCGTGCAGCCGTCGGCGTGTACGGCCAGCCGGCGCAGCACGACGCGCTCCGCCTCGGTCAGCAGGTCCCAGCTCCACCCGATCATCGCGGCCAGGGTTCGCTGGCGCGGCGGGGCGCCCCGATGCCCGGCGGCCAGCAGCCGGAACCGGTCGTCCAGGCGCTCGACCAGGCCGTGCACGCCCAGGGCCCGGACCCGCGTCGCGGCCAGTTCGAGGGCCAGCGGGACGCCGTCCAGCCGGCGGCACAGCGTCGCGACCGCGGGCGCGCTGTCCGCGTCCAGTGCGAATCCGCGCGCGGAGGCCGACGCGCGGGCCACGAACAGCCGCACGGAGGCGGTCCGCTCCAGCGCCGCGACGTCGGCGGCGTGGGCGGGCACCTCGAGCGGTGGGAGGTTCCAGACCACCTCGCCGGCGAGCCTGAGCGGCTCCTGGCTGGTCGCCAGGATCCGCAGTCCCGGGGCCGCCCGCAGCAGCCGTTCCACCAGTTCGGAGACCGGAACGACGACGTGCTCGCAGTTGTCCAGCACGAGCAGCAGCCGCCGGGCGCGGAGCGCGTCGGCGAGCCGTTCCACGGCGGTCACCGGCTCGGCGGACGGCGTGCCGTCCCGGACGCCCAGTACGCCGGTGATCGTCTCGACCAGGCGGGACGGCGCGTCGGGGTCGGCGGGCCGGTCCAGTGCGGCCAGCTCGACCCACCACACGCCGTCCGGGAACAGGTCCGGGCCGGGGGACGTGCCGGCGCCGCTCTCGACCAGGCCCGTGGCGGCCTCCAGCGCCAGCCGGGTTTTGCCCACCCCGCCGGGGCCGGTCAGCGTCACCAGCCGGTCCGCCGCCAGCCGTGCGCGGACCTTGGCGAGCGCGTCCTCCCTGCCGATCAGGTCGGCGAGCGATGCGGGCAGGTTCGTGGCCGGACGGGCCACCGCGGAGTACGGCGCGGCGTCCGGGGCCAGCACCGGGTCTCTGGCCAGGATCGCCCGCTGCAACGCGACCAGGTCGGCGCCCGGCTCCAGCCCCAGCTCGTCCGCCAGCAGCGCGCGCAGCGCCTCGTAGCTGTCGAGCGCCTCGCTCTGCCGTCCCGAGCGGTAGAGGGCGCGCATGTGGGCGGCCCGCAGCCGCTCGCGCAGCGGGTGCTCGGCGACGAGACGCCCCAGCTCGCCGACCAGCCGGGCGTGCTCGCCCAGGGCCAGCCGTACCTCCGCGAGGTCTTCCTGGGCGGTCAGCCAGCGCTCGGTCAGGTGGGCGGCGGCGGCCTGGGCGAACGGCTCGTCCGCGACGTCCGCGAACGCCGGGCCGCGCCACAGCGCGAGCGCGTCGGACAGCAAGGTGGCCTTGGTCCGTGGGTCGCCCGCCCGCTCCGCCTCGGCGAGCAGGGACCGGAAGGCATCCGCGTCGGTCTCGACCTTCAGCAGGTAGCCCGCCGGATGGAGCGGGAGCAGCTCCCGGCCACCCGGTGCGGCGTCCTCAAGTACCCGGCGGAGCTGCGACACCTTGGCCGACAGCGCGGCGAACGGGTTGCCGGGCGGCTTGTCGCCCCACAAGTCGTCGATCAGCCGGTCGGCCGGCACGGGGCGGCCCTCATGCGCCAGCAGGTCGGCCAGCAGGGCGCGGACCTTGATCCCGGGGACGGCGACCGGCTCACCGTCGGCACCCCAGACCGCCACTGGACCCAAGATCCCGAAACGCATGCGCGTCACGATAACGGGCGATGGCGACGCGCCGACGGATTTCCGTAAACCGGCGCGAAAGAAGCCGTAAACCGCCTCCGCCACAGTAGTTTCCACAGCGCGGTGACCGCGCGCCGAGAAGGCGCCGGTACACCTCGCGCCGACCGCGTCCGCGATTCACGACAGGGAGAACGTCATGCGAAAGATCATCGCCTCGACCTACAGCACGTTCGACGGCTTCATCGACAACCCGCATCTGTGGTCCATGCAGTACACGAACGAGCAGAGCATGACGTACGCCCTGGACCTCGTCCTCGGCAGCGACGCGCTGCTGCTCGGCCGGGAGACCTACGACGGCATGGCGCAGGCGTGGCCCGCAATGGGCGGCAACCCCTACGCCGACCAGGTGAACTCCATGGCGAAGTACGTGGTCTCCTCCACTCTGGAGAAGGCCGAGTGGAACAACTCGACCATCATCCACGGGGACGACCTGGTGGCCGACGTGACCAAGCTGAAGGAGCAGCCCGGAGAGAACATCCTGATCTGGGGCTGCGGGAGGCTCACCGACGCGCTGATGGAGCACGGTCTCCTCGACGAGTACCGGATCTGGATCTGTCCCGTCATCCGGGGCGGCGGGCAGCGCCTCTTCCGCGAGGGCACCGAGGCGACGCTCGAACTCCTGGACGCGACGACGTTCGATTCAGGTGTCGTCGTACTCACCTACCGGCCGGCGAGCGCGGCCGGCAAAGCGGGCGTGAGCGGGGACGGGGGCGAGGACGGCGACACCGCAGGCTGATCCTGCGGGTTCCGCGCACCGCTCCTGCATCCCGGCCCGGCCCCATCAATCCGTGGTTCACCTGTGGTGGGAGGAGAACGGGCGATCACCAATAGTGGCGTCGTCCGCCGACCGCGTGTCCGAGTGCTCCAAGGACCCATAGGACGGCACCGATCACCAGCAGCACTATCCCGATGGTCCACAGGACGGAGATGCCGAATATGAAACCGATGATGAGAAGGATGATTCCGAGAGTGATCACTGGGCCCTCCGATCCTCCAGGAGGAGTAGTAACGTCCACTTCCCGTCAGGTCACCAGATATGCCTCTCGGGGCGGTACCGGCAGGCCGCCGACAAGCTGTTAGAGAAGCCCCTGGTAGGCGGGTTGTCGACCAAGAGCAACACCACTCCAGGAGCTTCGAGTGCTGTTCGCGTGCCGCCCTGCCGTTGTCGCGCCGCACCCTGGACGGCATGATCACCGCCTTCGAGGTGGCCTCGCCGTACGGCGAAGCGGGCCGGCACCGCCTATCCGGTGACCGTCCAGCGTGGCGGGACCACCGTTACGCTGCAGCTCACCTTGGACAGCTAGAGCACCGAAGGCTCCGTCCAGAGCGGCCGTACCCTCGTGCGGGTCCGGCCGAGATACGGCCAGAAGCAGCCCTGAGTCTGACCCCGTATCTCGGCTGGACCCGAACCCGTTGGCACCGAGGCCTCAGCCGGCCTCCGACCCGGCCGCGGGCTGCGTCCAGGCCCCGCCGAACGGCCGAGCCGTAGATGTGGCGGCGACGCGGCTGATATCCGGTGGATCCGCGTGACGCGTCGTTGGCACAGTAAGCGGCATGGTCACGCCTGCTGCCGCTTTCGTCCCCGGCCTTGAGCTCGCGAGGACTCTGTACGAGGAGGCGGTGAAGCCGATCCTCGACAGCGCCTATCCAGGGCTTCGGTACGCGGCCGCCCGGGTCGGCGCGGGGTCCGAGGTCCTGGGATTCGACACCGCGCGCTCGGCCGACCACGACTGGGGACCTCGCCTGGAGCTCTTCCTCGCTCCCGAGGACGCGGTACGCCACGGTGGGCGGATTCGCGACCTCCTGGCCCAGAGGTTGCCGAAACGGGTGCATGGATGGCCCACCCACTTCCGCCGCAGCAGCGATCCACTCGATCCGGTCGGCCACATGGAGCCGACCGAGGGCCCGGTCGACCACCGGGTCTCGGTGCACGGGGTGGGCTCCTGGCTGACCGCACAGCTGGGCCCTCGCGCGGCAGCCTGGGACGATGCGGGACCGGCGATCGGCGACTGGCTGGCGCTGCCGCAGCAGAAACTGGCCGAGGTGACCGGCGGGGCGGTGTTCCGCGACGATCTGGGTGATCTCACCGCGGCGAGGCGGCGGCTGGCGTGGTACCCGGAACAGGTCTGGCGCTACCTGCTGGCCTGCCAGTGGCAGCGGATCTCCCAGGAGGAGGCGTTCGTCGGCCGCTGCGCGGAGGTCGGGGACGACCTGGGCTCCGCCATCGTGGTCGCGCGCCTGGTCCGTGACCTGATGCGATTGTGCCTACTGATGGAGCGACGCTATTCGCCGTACAGCAAGTGGCTCGGCAGCGCCTTCGGGCAGCTGAGGACGGCCAAAAGGCTGGCGCCGTCGCTGCGTGGCGCCCTGGGCGCGACCGACTACCCCGGCCGGGAGCGGCACTTGTGCGACGCGTACGAGGTCGTGGGCCGGACGCACAACGCCATCGGGCTCACGGGGCTGGTGGATCCGACCCGCAGGCCCTACCACAGCCGGCCGTTCCTGGTCCTGCATGCCGAACGCTTCGCCCGGGCCCTGCTGGAGACGGTCACCGATCCCCGGTTGCGTGAGCTGCCGCTGACCGGAGGCGTGGACCAGTGGGCCGACAACACGGACCTTCTGGGTCACCAGGACGCCATCCACGCAGCCGTGGACGCCATCATCTGATCTCGATGCCCCGTTCCCGCCGATGCGGCCCCTCCACCGATGCCCGAAATGGCCACCGAGGGGAATTTTCGACGCTACGACTTCCACGAGGGCCCGCTTACCGCACGGATCAGTCGCGGTCGTCCTCCTGGTCGTGACGCCGCTGCGCGGCGACAACGGCGGGCATGTGCGCCTCCAGGTGCTCGATGACCTCGAGCAGCTTGGCGGCGGTGCTGCTGCCGAGCTTGGTGAGGCTGTACTCCACGCGCGGCGGCAGCACCGCGTGGACGTCGCGGCGGATGAAGCCGTCGCGTTCCAACTCCTTGAGGGTCTGGGCGAGCATCTTCTCGCTCACCCCGTCGACGCGGCGGCGCAGGGCGTTGAAGCGAGCCGGCCCCTGGTGGAGGCCGACCAGGGTGAGGAGGCCCCAGCGGCCGGTGAGGTGTTCCAGGACGGGCCGCGAGGGACAGTGGCGGGCGAATACGTCGAACTCGAGCGACTCGTCCTCGGCAGGCCGCGCTGTCGATGTGTCCATATCAGCAAATGCTACCCGACGGAGAGCACGGTGGAATAGTTTGCACTTTCGATTAGAAAGCATAAGGTGAGTGGAGGTCGGCGCCGCCGGCCGTTCCCCACCATCCCCACACGAAGGGCATATTTCGATGATCGTCGTCACTGGAGCCACCGGACCGTTCGGCCGCCTCGCCGTGGAGAGCCTCCTCAGGCGCGGGGTGCCCGCGTCCAAGATCGCCGTCGCTGTACGCACCCCGGACAGGGCCGCCGACCTGGCCGCCAAGGGCATCACCGTCCGCGAGGCCGACTACGACCGGCCAGAGACCCTCTCCCCCGCCTTCGCCGGCGCCGACAAGCTCCTGTTCGTCTCCTCCAGCGGACCCGACGCGCTGCGCGTCGCCCAGCACCACGCGGTCGTCGAAGCGGCGCGTACGGCCCGCGTGGGGCTGGTCGCCTACACCTCGATCGTCGGGGCGGACCGCAACCCGCTGAGCCTGGCCGCGGTCCACCGGGACACCGAGGCGGCCCTCGCCACGTCCGGTCTGCCCACGGTGCTGCTGCGCAACGGCTGGTACACCGAGAACTACACCACCACCCTGGCCGGTTCGGTCGAACGCGGCGCGATCGTGGGCAGCGCGGGCGAGGGGCGCATCGCCTCGGCCACCCGGGCCGACTTCGCCGAGGCCGCCGCCGTCGTCCTGACCCGGGACGGGCAGGCGGGCAAGGTCTACGAGCTGACCGGTGACACTGCCTGGACCCTGCCCGAGCTGGCCGCCGAGGCCGCCGCCCAGTCCGGCAAGCCGGTCGTCTACACCGACCTGCCCGCCGAGCGGTACGCCGAGATCCTGACGGGAGCCGGCCTGCCCGGCTTCTTGGTCGAGCTGCTGGTCGACGCCGAGGTCCAGGTCGCGAAGGGCGCCCTCGCCGACGTCACCGGCGACCTGGCCGCCCTCCTGGGCCGGCCCACCACGCCGCTGGCCGACGCCGTCGCCTCGGCGCTCAAGGGCTGACCGGCCCGACCGGGCGACGACGTTGCGTGCGCGCGTCGAGCACATCCGCGTGGCCCTGCGAGGCTTTGCGGACTACCTGCGCGGTGACGACGAGGACGGCGCCCACGAGGCGCCCACCGTGCCGAGCATCCCCCGGGCTGCCCGTAGCGCGCCCTCGGCCGACCCTTGACAGCCGTCCCGCGGATTCCCTCAACTGAAGATCGAAGATCGTTCTAGACTGCGGCACCGTGCGTACGCTCAGGGCGATCCTCACGCTGTCGGTCCTTTATGCGCTCACTCTGGGCCCCGCGCCCATGGTGTCGGGCCGGGTGGTCGTGGAACGTGCGACGTCCGGGGCCGTCGAGGTGTTCACCATGGACTGGACCGACTTCCTCAACGAGCCCTACGACTCGCGCATCGAACCGTTCAACCACGCGCTGGACGAAGCCATGCAGCGCGTGGAGGCCCACCCGAAGGACCTCGCGTCGCCGTACCTGCTGAAGCGGCCATTCCGACTGGTCGCTCCGTACGTCACCGAGCGTGGACGGGGGCTGGCCGCCGCACCGATCACCGGTGTCGCGTGGCCCGACCAGGTGCGGACCCCTTTCACGATCATTCCGGTCGTACGGCAGGTGCGGCACAGCCGCGCGGAGCTTGAGGCCGTGTTGGACGCCGTAATGCCGCCGGGCGGCGATCCGAGGATCTTGGCGGGCCACATCGACGCCGAGCGGAACCGGGCCGAAATAGAGGTGAACGACGTCGACCTACGGCTGCGTCGTCGGCTGGCCCAGGAGTACGGCTCCGATATGGTCGCCATCCTGTGGAGCCCGGGAGTTATGTACGACGACCTTTGACGACGTCGAAAGCACGGCGATCCGCCTGCCACAGGAGTCGCCATCGGCGATCCGGTCGCTGACACATCAGCCGGACGGCAGGCAAACCAACCGTTTGCGGCGTTCTAGGGTTGGGCCATGACGTTGAGCGTGGTGATCGTCGACGACGAGGACCTGATCCGTACCGGCCTGCGGATCATCATCGAGTCCGAACCCGGGCTCAGCGTCGTGGGCGAGGCCCGGGATGGGGCCGAGGCGGTGTCGGTCGTCCGCGCGACGCGGCCGGATCTGGTGCTGATGGACGTGCGGATGCCCGCCGTGGACGGGATCCAGGCGACCCGCAGGATCCTGTCCGGGGAGGCGCCGCCCAAGGTGCTGGTCGTCACGACCTTCGAGAACGACGACTACGTCTATGAGGCGCTGCGGGCGGGGGCGAGCGGCTTCCTGCTCAAGCGCGCCCGGCCGGAGGAGCTGGTGCACGCGATCCGGCTGGTGGCGTCGGGCGACTCGCTGCTCTTCCCGGCCGCGATCAGGTCACTGACCGCCGCGCGCGGCGCCAGCCGCACGGTGCCGGGGATCGGCCGGCTCACCGCGCGCGAGGCGGACGTGCTGCGCCTGATGACGCGTGGCCTGTCCAACGGTGAGATCGCGGCCGAGTTGGTGGTCGGGGCGGAGACGGTCAAGACGCACGTGCGGAACGTGCTGGCCAAGCTCGACGCCCGGGACCGGACCCAGGCGGTGATCTCCGCGTACGAGTCGGGCTTCGTCTCCCCCAGCTGACCGGTGCCGGGACTCGCATCAGGACGCGTCCGAGACGAAGATGGCGGAAGTGCGATCCCCGTCGTCCGTCTCGATGAAGCCGAATCCGTAGAGATCTCCGGTTGCGGCCACCCGCGCGAAGGAGGACAGGAACGGTTTCGCACCCTGGGGGTGCGGAAGGTTGGAGATGGTCCAGGAGCCGTCTTCCCGGTGAGAAAGCACCGCTGAGTAGTCTGGGTTTCCCTCCTGATCCATCTTTGTCGCGGCCACGTGAACGGCACCGCGCGTACCGCCGATCACCGCACCCAGTTGCCAGCCGTGCGGCACCGGGACCTGGCTCCAGAGGCGACCGTTCCAGTGCGCGGCAACGGGAATCTCCTGCCCGTCGGAGGCGCCCTCGCCCGTGTGGTCGGTGCTTGACCCGGTTTGCGTTCCGAAGACCCAGACGTCATCCCTTGCCGCGGCGTGCACGCTGGTGAACTGGGTGAACGCCTGATCGTTGGGCGAGCCGAACGCGGAACCAAGGGACACAGTCCCCCACGTTCGACCGTCGAAGTGGGCAACCGCCGCCCGATCCCCGTCGGCACCATCACGCCAGCCGATGGCCCACACGTCCTCTTCGGAAGCGGCGCTCGTCGCGGTGACCCGGAGCGGTAAACGCACCCGCCGCCAGCTGCCGTCGTCGAAGAACCAGTTGTCCCCGGCGTAGCCGCCGAACAGCCATGCCCGGTGGCGGCCAACGGCCTGCACGCTGCTCACGTCCTGCTGGACCCGGCGGGCGAGCGTCCACCGGCGACCATCGAAGCGGAGCACATTGGCGATTCCGGTCTCGGAGCTGGACACAGCCCAGACGTCGGTCCGTGACGAGCCACTCGCGGACAGAAACGCGCCCTCGAACTTGCCTGGGAGCCGGACCGCGCGCCACGATGCCCCATCCCAGCGCAGCGTCACGGGGAACTGCGGCTCCAGCTCGTCACCCACATTGGTCTGGCCGAACGCCCATCCTTCCGTCGAGCCGACCATGACCCCGACATTCATCGAGTCGAACTCGCCGTAGTCGTGCGCATGTGCGATTCGCCATGGCGGACCAGCGGCGACGACCGGCTCCGCCCCGGCAGGCGTCTTCCCGATCGTGGCCGCGGTCACCACGGGGGACGACCTCGCTGACGGTGCCGTGGCAGGCCGCCGAACGGACTGGCAGCCGGTCAGGACCACCACCGTGACCACCACGCCCGCCGCTACGGCAACTTGCCGCAGCTTGCCCGGCTTTAGGACTTCGGCAGCGTTCATTGCATCTCCTGGAGCGTCCATGTCGATGGAGGAACGTAGAGGGACGGAGCACGGCGATCCAGGCGCTAGATCTCCCCGTCGTAGAGCGTCGCCATGGCCCGTGCCGATCCGGCGATGCGCTCCCGAAGCTCCGGCGGTGCGAGCACCTCCACCTCCGGGCCCAGCCGCAGCAGCTCTGCCTCCGCGTGGTCGAGGCTCTCGATGGGGATGACGGCCCGGCGCCAGCCGCCGGGCTCCGGCTTTCCCTGGTTCACGCCATCGAGCACCGCCTGCGCCGCGACGTCCTGGAGGCGGGTGACGCCGACCGGTGAGATGCGTATCTCCGCTTCGCCCTGCCACAGCCGCTCCTGCAGCCGCGCCGTATGGGCCTGCCAGTGACGAGCCAGGTCGAAACGGACCGGCGGGTCGAACACCTCTTCCAGCGGCTCCAGGTCAAGGATCTGCCCGATCCGGTAGGTGCGCAGGTCATCGCCGGCACGGGCGACGGTGTACCAGCGTCCGGCCTTGAGCACGATCCCGTAGGGCTCCAGACGCCGCTCAACCACCTGCGGGGCATGCCACCGGCGGTAGCGCACGCGGATGGCCCGCCGCTCCCACACCGCGGCCGCCACCGCCGGAAGATGTGGCACCTCGTCCGCCTGCCGGTACCAGCCCGGGGCGTCGAGGTGGAAGCACTCACGGATCCGCCGGACCTGGTCCTGCAGCGCGACCGGCAGGGCCGCCTCGAGCTTGAGCTCGGCCGCTGCCAGGACCGAGCCCATCCCCAGCTCGGCCGCCGGCCCGGGGAGGCCTGCCAGGGGCAGAGCCTGCGCCTCGGCCGCGGTCAGCCCGGTCAGCCGCGTGCGGTAGCCGTCGAGCAGGGCGTAGCCGCCCGCGTGCCCCGCCTCGCCATAGACCGGCACGCCCGCCGCGATCAGTGCCTGCACATCCCGGTACACCGTACGCACCGACACCTCGAGCGCCGCCGCCAACTCATCGGCGGTCATCCGGCCGCGGTTTTGCAGCAGGAGCAGAAGCGAGAGGAGTCGACCGGCGCGCATGGCCGGAAATCTACGGCCGATCCACTGACACAGGATGTCAGGGGGCCGGTCCTAGCGTCTGTGGCATGACGAACAACGACTTCGCGTTCTTCACCGGCACGTACGACGTCGCCAACCGCTGGCGCAAGGACTTCCTCGACCCGACGGAGGGCGACGACCGTTGGGAGGAGTTCCCCGGCATCACCCGCGCCTCCTGCCACTTCGACGGCGCCGCCAGCTTCGACGAGATCGAGTTCCCGACCAAGGGCTTTTCCGGGCTGACCTTGCGGCTGTTCAACCCGGCGACCGCACAGTGGTCGCTGTACTGGGCCAACAAACGCACCGGCACTCTCTACCCACCCGTCACCGGCAGCTTCGGCGCGGACGGCACCGGCGTCTTCCACGGCGACGACGAACACGACGGCCGCAAGGTCAGGGCGCGCTTCATCTGGTCCGGCATCACCACCGACCGCGCCCACTGGGAGCAGGCGTTCTCCCTCGACGACGGGCAGACCTGGATCACCAACTGGCACATGGACTTCACCCGGCGCACGGCGACCGACCGCGTCGTCTAACGGCGGCTGCCACAACCACAAGACCGGACAGCGACCGCAGCGTGCACGCCGCGGGTCGGAGACCTCGTCGTCGAGCGACGACGACAGGCCACGACTCGCAACGCGCCCCTGATGAAACGCGGCTCAGATGTCCCCGCCGACGTCGTTGTCCTGGCCCGGGAGGGTGGTCCGGCGCTCCGTGCCGCCCTGGGACGGCGTCGGCGACTGCTCCCCGGGACGCGGCGAGGCCGGGGTCGGCGGCGGCGTGGGGACGACGACCGGCGGGGGCAGCGGGCGGGTCGGCGGTGGGTCGCTCTCCAACCGGAACAACAGCAGCCACGCCATCACGACCATCATCGTGACGAGCGTGGCCAGCAGCGCCGCGGCCAGGCCGACCGCGCGCCTGGTCGCGGCCGGCGGGGGTGCGGGCGGCCCGGGCGCGGGCAGCGCCGGGTCGCGGTCGCCCAGCCAGTACGGCACGAAGTCCGGCCCGTTCCGGTCGCCGAGCAGCATCCCCGACACCATGACCGGTTCGAGGAAGCGCTCCGCCCCCGCCCCACCCGGCGCGTACGGCACGGCCACCCAGGGAGCCGGCCCGCCGTCCATGGCGAGCACCGTCAGGGCCGCGCGCGACCCGCGCCGCCTTCCGCGCCGTTCGGCCTCGCGGACGGCGGCGACGAACCGGTCCCTGGCCACCGGGTCGAGGGCGGCGCCCCGGGTGAGGAGAGCGACGGAGACGGCGCGGCCGTCGGGGCCCTGCCCGAGGTAGACGAGGCCGGCCGGGCCGGTCAGCAGGCGGGCCTGCAGCACGAATGGCCCCAGGTGGGGCGGGTCGCCGTACTGCAAAGGTGTGGCCATCCAGCTCATGAAAACACACCGAACGGTTCCGGCTTCCGACGCCGGGCACTGTGTGGGCATGGATTCTCCCACCAAGTCACGATTGAATAACGCGCATGACCGTCGCGGATGAGCGCAGTGAACCGGATCGGGACCGGGCGGGGGACGACGACGCTGAGGCGTTGCGGGAGACCCTCGCCGAGGTGAGGCGGGTGATCGTCGGGCAGGACCACATGGTCGAGCGGCTGCTGGTGGCGTTGCTGGCCCGGGGCCACTGCCTGCTGGAGGGCGTCCCCGGGGTCGCCAAGACACTGGCCGCCTCGACGCTGGCCACGGTGGTGGGCGGCACGTTCGCGCGGATCCAGTTCACCCCCGACCTGGTGCCGAGCGACATCGTGGGCACCCGCGTCTACCATCCGGGCAGTGAGCGGTTCGACGTGGAGCTCGGCCCGGTCTTCGTGAACTTCCTGCTCGCCGACGAGATCAACCGCGCCCCGGCGAAGGTGCAGTCGGCCCTGCTGGAGGTGATGGCCGAGCGGCAGGTCACCCTGGCGGGGCGGACGCATCCGCTGCCCCGGCCGTTCGTGGTGCTGGCGACGCAGAACCCGATCGAGTCCGAGGGGGTCTATCCGCTGCCGGAGGTGCAGCGCGACCGGTTCCTGTTCAAGGTGCGGGTGCCGCATCCGAGCGCGCGCGAGGAGCTGGAGATCCTGCAGCGGATGAGCGTGCGGCCGCCGGCGGCCCGGCCGGTGCTCGACCCCGACCGGCTGACGCGGCTGCAGGAGGCGGCGGAGCAGGTCTCCGTCCACCATCTGGTCGCCGACTACGTGGTGCGGCTGGTGATGGCCACCCGCTCCCCCACCGAGTACGGCCTGCGCGACCTGGAGGAGACGATCGAGGTCGGCGTCAGCCCGCGCGCCACGCTGGGGCTGATGGCGGCGGGCCGGGCGCTGGCGCTGCTGCGCGGACGCGACTACCTGCTGCCGGACGACGTGCGGGACGTGGCGATCGACGTGATGGCGCACCGGCTGATGCTCACCTTCGACGCCCTCGCCGACGACGTGGACGCCGAGCATGTAGTGCGGAGCATCCTGGCGACCGTCCCCCCGCCGGTCGTGGTGTGGAACCAGGGCGCCAGGTGATCCACTCATGAGCGCCGCGTCGCCGGAGCTCGCCCTGCGCCGCCTGGAGCTGACCGTGGTCCGGCGGCTGGACGGCCTACTGCACGGCAACCATCAGGGGCTGGTCCCGGGGCCGGGCAGCGAGCTGGGCGACACCCGCGTCTACGTCCCGGGCGAGGACGACGTCCGCCGCATGGACTGGGCGGTCACCGCGCGGACCACCACCCCGCACGTGCGGGACCTGATCGCCGACCGCGAGCTGGAGACGTGGGCCGTGGTGGACCTGTCGGCGAGCATGGACTTCGGCACCGCCGACATGGAGAAGCGCGACCTGGTCGTCTCGGCCGTCGGCGCGATCGGGTTCCTGACCGGCCGGGTCGGCGACCGGTTCGGCGCGTACATCCTGAACGGGGCGGAGATCCGCCGCCACCCGGCGCGCGGCGGGCGGCCCGCCCTGTACGCGCTGCTGCGCCGGCTGGCGGACGCGCCGCGCGGGGCGGGGGCGGTGGACCTGGGCGCCGCGGTGGAGTCGCTGGCCGCGGCCCACCACAAGCGGGGGCTGCGAGTGGTCGTCTCCGACTTCCTGGACGATCCGGACTCCTGGGAGCGACCGATGCGCCGCCTCTCCTCCCGGCACCAGGTGCTGGCCGTCGAGGTGATCGACCCGCGCGAGCTGGAACTGCCCGACGTGGGCCTGGTGGCGCTCCATGATCCGGAAACCGGCCGTACCCGCGAGGTGCACCTGTCGCGCCGGGTCCGCGAGCGGTACGCCGTCGCGGCGGCCATGCAGCGGGAGGCGACCCGGGCCGCGCTGCGCCGCGCCGGGGCGGCGCACCTGGTGCTGCGCACCGACCGGGACTGGGTGGCCGACATCGTCCAGTTCGTGCTGCGGCAACGGCGCACCGCGCATCTGGCCCGGCGCCGCCAGACGGGAGGGCGCTGATGATCTTCCTTTCCGCGGGCTGGCTGTGGCTGTTCGTCCCGGTCGCACTCCTGGGCGGCGGGTACGTCGCGTTGCAGTTCGCCCGCCGCAGGTACGCCGTCCGGTTCACGAACCTGCGGCTGCTGTCGGTGGTCGTCCCGGAGCGGCCGGCCTGGCGGCGGCATGTCCCCGCGGCGGTCTTCCTGGTGATGATGAGCGTCATGGTCCTGGCCGCCGCCCGCCCGGCGGGCGCCGTGCGCGTGCCGCGGGACCGGGCCACCATCATGATCGCGGTGGACGTCTCGCTGTCGATGGAGGCCCGGGACGTCCCGCCGACCCGGCTGGCCGCGGCCCGGCAGGCGGCCCAGCAGTTCGTCGCCGACCTGCCCGAGCGCTTCAACGTGGGGGTGGTGGCCTTCGCGCGGTCGGCGTCCGTGGTCATCTCCCCGACCGCCGACCACACCGCCGTGATCACCGCGATCTCCAACCTGACCACCCGGCCCGGCACCGCGATCGGCGAGGCGGTGTTCGACTCGCTCGACTCGATCCGGTCGTTCGACCAGCGGGCGGTGACCGATCCGCCACCCTCGGCGATCGTGCTGCTGTCCGACGGCGACAACACCTCGGGCCGCTCGGTCAACGAGGCGATCCAGGCCGCCGTGTCCGCCAAGATCCCCGTCTCCACCATCGCGTACGGCACACCGGAGGGGACGGTCACCATCGACAACCGGCCGGTGCAGGTCCCGGTGAACAAGGCCACCCTGCAGTCGCTCGCCGACGGCACCGGCGGGCGGGCGTACGAGGCGCAGTCGGGCAGCGAACTGCGCGACGTCTACGCCCAGATCGGCACCTCGCTCGGATACAAGATCGTGAACCAGGAGATCACCCAGCGGTTCATCCTGGTCGCGCTGCTGCTGGGCGCGGTGGCGGCCGGGGCCGCCATGCTGCTGGGCGCACGGCTCCCCTGACCCGTTGGTAACGTCTCTGGACGTGGCACATTACTTCGAGGAGCGGCCGCGGACGGCCAGCCGGCCGGGCACGGTCACCCTGCTCCTCCCCGACCTGCATCTGCGGCTGGAGACCGACCGCGGGGTGTTCTCCCCCGACCGGATCGACGCGGGGACCCGCGTCCTGCTGGAGAGCGTGCCACCGCCGCCCGCCGAGGGCGACCTGCTCGACCTGGGCTGCGGCTACGGCCCGATCGCGCTGACCATGGCCTCGCGGGCGCCGGGCGCGACCGTGTGGGCGGTGGATGTGAACCGCCGCTCCGTGGAGCTGTGCGCGCGCAACGCCGAGGCCGCCGGCCTTGACAAAGTAAGGTCGGTTCATGTCGACGAGGTGCCCGGCGACGTGCGCTTCCGGGCGATCTGGTCCAACCCGGCCATCCGCATCGGCAAGCAGGCGCTGCACGAGATGCTGACCCGCTGGCTGGACCGGCTCACCCCGGACGGCGTCGCCTACCTGGTCGTCCAGAAGCACCTCGGCTCCGACTCCCTGCAGAACTGGCTGAACGAGCAGGGCTGGCCCACCACCCGGGCCGCCAGCCGGTCCGCCTACCGAATCCTCAAGGTGGAAGCGCGATGAGCACCCCCAACCCGCGCAGGCAGCTCCGTCCGACCGACGTCAAGCGGCTCAACCGCACCTGGCGCCGGGCGACCGGGTCCCGCCTCGCGATGATCCTCGAATCGGTCACCGGCCCGTTCAACATCGGGTCCGTGTTCCGCACGGCCGCCGCGTTCGGCGTGGAGACGATCTGGCTGGCCGGGAACGCGACCCCGCCGACGAACCCCAAGGCGCAGAAGACCGCGCTGGGCACCGACCGGCTGGTCGAGTGGCACGAGCCGGTCCCCGCCGTCGACGCCGTACGCGCGGCGAAGGAGAAGGGGTACCGGGTCGTCGCGGTGGAGCTGACCGGGGACGCCGCGCCGCTGCACGAGGCGAGCCTCGGCGGGGACGTCTGCCTGGTCGTCGGCAGCGAGGACCACGGCTGCTCCCCCGCGCTGCTGGAGGCGGCCGACGCGGTCGTCTACATCCCGCAGGTGGGCCGGGTGGGCTCGCTCAACGTGTCGGTGGCGGCGGCCATCACGCTCGCCGAGGCGCGGCGGCAGGAATGGGTGACAGCGGCCGTTCACCCCTGATCATCGGTTGTTCACCGAGCGCTGGCTGACGGGCTGGGCCTCCAACCGGCATACTCCTGGGCATACTGGAGCTGATCCGAGGAGCCGTGACCAACGAATGACCCGGCGTCGCTTCGCCTTTCTCGACCACCCCGGGCCGCTCGCCTTCGCCCACCGGGGCGGGGCGGCCGAGGGGCGGGAGAACACCATGTCCGCCTTCGCGCGCGCGGTCGAGCTCGGGTACACGTACCTGGAGACCGACGCGCACGCGACGGCCGACGGCGTGCTGCTCGCCTTCCACGACCACACGCTGGACCGGGTCACCGACAGCAAGGGCCGGATCTCCCAGCTCCCCTACCGCGAGGTGCGCAAGGCCCGCATCTGCGGCACGGAGGAGATCCCGCTGCTTGAGGACCTCCTCGGCGCCTGGCCGGACGTCCGGTTCAACATCGACGTGAAGGAGAGCGCGACCATCCTGCCGCTGGCCCGCGCGCTCCGCCGGACCAACGCCTACGACCGGGTCTGCCTGACCTCGTTCTCCGACCTGCGCCTGGCCCAGGCCCGCCGCGCCGTCGGCATCCCGGTGTGCTCCTCGCTCGGGCCGCGCGGGGTGGCCACGCTGCGCGCCGCCGCCATGGGGTCGGGGTACGGCCGGCTGCTCACCTCCCTGGCCCGCGCCGGGGTGCCCTGCGCGCAGGTGCCGATCGGCGTGGGCGGGCTGCGCGTCACCACCCGCTCCTTCATCCGCACCGCGCACGCGCTCGGCATGCAGGTGCACGTCTGGACGGTGGACGACCCGGCGGTGATGCGCCGGCTGCTCGACCTCGGCGTCGACGGGATCATGACCGACAACATCACCGGCCTGCGCGACGTCCTCAAGGCGCGCGGCCAGTGGCATCCCCGCACCTGAAACCCCCGCACCCGACACCCCCGCCCGGCGAGGAGGACGTGTGACCGCCCCCCAGGTCATCGACGAGACCCCGAAGGCACGCCTTCGGGAACAACGCGGCTGGTACTTCTACGACTGGGCCAACTCGGTCTTCTACACCACGATCATCTCGGTCTTCCTCGGGCCGTACCTGATCCCGGTCGCCAAGGCGGCGGCGTGCGGCAAGGACTTCCCCGGGATGCCGGTGGACGCCTGCGTGGCCGACTTCGACCGGCTGGCGACCGGCGAGCTGGGCTTCGTCGACGTGCTGGGCCTCGACATCCGGCCCGCGGCCTACTTCGGGCTCGTCATGACGGTGTCGGTGCTGGTGCAGATCGTCGCCCTGCCCGTGGTGGGCGCGCTCGCCGACCACACCGGCCGCAAGAAGGAGCTGCTCGGCGGCTTCGCGTACGTCGGGGCCCTGGCGACCATGGGTCTGTACTTCGTGGAGGGCGACCGCTACCTGCTCGGCGGCGTGCTGTTCACCGTGGCGAACCTGTCCTACGGCGCGTCGGTCGTGGTCTACGACTCGTTCCTGCCGCAGATCTCCACGCCGGACGAGCGGGACCGCGTCTCCTCACGCGGGTGGGCGATCGGCTACCTCGGCGGCGGCCTGCTCCTCGCGCTCAACCTCGCCCTCTACCTCGGCCGGGACAGCTTCGGCGTCAGCGAGGGCATGGCGGTGCGGATCAGCATGATGTCGGCCGGGATGTGGTGGGCGATCTTCACGGTCGTGCCGCTGCTCGCCCTGCGCAACCGGCCGGTCCCCGCTCACGAGACCACGGCGCTGCGGTCGGTCGGAGGCAGCTTCCGCCAGCTCGGGCGGACCATCGCGGAGCTGCGCCGCTATCCGCGCACGCTGCTGTTCCTGGTCGCCTACCTCGTCTACAACGACGGCGTCCAGACGGTGATCGGGAACTCGGCGGCGTACGCGTCGGAGGCGTTGAAGCTGAGCAAGGACGTGCAGATCAGCGCGATCCTGATGGTGCAGTTCGTGGCGTTCGGCGGCGCGCTCCTGCTCGGCGCCCTCGCCGCCCGGTACGGCACCAAGCGCACCATCCTGGCGAGCCTGGTGCTCTGGACGGCGATCGTGGTCGTGGCGGTCTTCCTGGAGGAGGGCGCGGCGGCGCAGTTCTACGCCATGGGCTTCGGCATCGCCATCGTGCTCGGCGGCACGCAGGCTCTGTCGCGATCGCTGTTCTCGCAGGTGATCCCGCGCGGCAAGGAGGCGGAGTACTTCAGCCTGCTGCAGATCAGCGACAAGGGGTCGGCGTTCCTCGGGTCGCTGACGATCACGCTGGCCCTGCAGTTCTCCAACAGCTACCGGATCGCGATCGTCTCGCTGGTCGTCTTCTTCGTGCTCGGCTTCGGACTGCTGGTCGCGGTCAACGTCCCGCGGGCCATCCGGGAGGCGGGCAACGAGGTGCCGGAGCGCATCTGAGCGATCGCAGGCCGCGAAGGGCGGTTGGATCGGGCTTCCTGTGGGAATCCCCACACGGTATCAAGCGTTGAACGCGGTGGAGACCGACCCCTCTCAGGCGGGGACCTCAGGAGGCATTAAGAATGGGCGAGCGTGCGCTTCGCGGTACCCGGCTCGGCGCGACCAGCTACGAGAACGACCGCAACACTGATCTGGCTCCGCGCCAGGAGGTGTCCTACACCTGCCCCAAGGGCCATCGCACCACCGTGCCGCTTGCCGCCGAAGCCGAGATTCCGGCGAGCTGGGAGTGCCGCCACTGCGGGGCACCCGCTCTCCGGGTGGACGCCGAGCAGCCCCAGCAGAAGAAGGCGAAGCCGCCCAGGACGCACTGGGACATGCTGCTGGAGCGGCGCACGATCGAGGACCTCGAAGAGGTGCTCAACGAGCGCCTGGCGATCCTGCGGGCGCAGCGGCGCAAGAGCGCGTAGGGCACACGTCGGGTAGGAAGACGGATAGACCGACCGATGACGACGGCCCCGGAGGGTTTTCCCTCCGGGGCCGTCGCGCGTTCCGAACCAACGGGGGCCAAGTTCAGCCAACTGGCCCGCAAAACCGCCCGGGGCAATTGCGCACTTCAGGTGGCGTGGTCTGCCACACCGGGCGCCATGAACAGCCGCGCGGATGTCGAACGGCGGCGACTTGGCGGGTGGGTTCAGGAGGTGCCGGCGCGTATGGCGGTCGCGGCCAGGGTGGTGTAGTTCATTGTGAAGCGTCCCCCCAGGGAGTCGATGGCGCTCCCGACCGCGTGCAGTATCTCGGCCAGCTGATCGGGACGGAGTTGGGTGAGGCCGCCTGTGGTGGGGAGCAGGTCCAGCCATTGGTCACGCGTGTACGACTGCTCCCAGTCGAATCGCCACTGTTCGGGATCGTCGAACCGTTCGGTCTCGCGGATCTTGTCGGCGAACTTCGCGTATGCCGCCTGGTAGAGGTCGATCGGACGTCGGGCCGGTTGGCCGTTGAGCGGGGAGTCGGGCGCCGCCCGCCGGTAGGCGGCGGCGAACGGTTCGGCCACCTCGGCAGGCGGCTCGTACACGTGCCCGAAGATCGCCAGCCGTCCCCCCGGACGCAGCACACGCGCCGCCTTGACGATGCCGGCGACCGGATCCACCCAGTGTCACGACTGGGCGGCGATGACCGCGTCGAACGTCCGGCCGGCCGGCTGCCAGGCTTCGAAGGCCGCCACCTCAACCTGCAGGCCACGGGCTCGCGCGAAGTCGGCCATCCGCGCGTCGGGCTCGACGCCGAGTACGGCGCAGCCGGCGGACTGGAACTGGCGGGCGGCGATGCCGGTACCACAGCCGACGTCGAGCACGTCAGGCCCGGGGCTCCCGGCGACAATCCGCGCCACCAACGCATCGGGGTAGCCGGGCCTGACTTGGTCGTAGCGTTGCGCGTCCGCGCCGAACGACTCGGCCATCCGCCGGGCCCTGTGCGGCTCCGCCGGGGACGGCTCTGGTTGCTCCCGCGATATTGTGGGCATGCGCCCACCTTAGTGGGCGCATGCCCACTAGCCAAGGGTCGCCGGCGGGTCGACGCACGGAAGGATCTTGTGAATGCCGACTGGGGTGCACTTTCGTGACGCGCGGCAGCAGCTGTTCGACGCCGCCGAACGCGTGCTTCTGCGGGACGGGCCGAACGGGCTGACCAGCCGGGCCGTCACCGACGAGGCGGGCTGCGCCAAAGGTGTCCTGCACCGGCACTTCCCCGACTTCGACGCCTTCCTCACCGACCTCGTGCTCAACCGGGCCGCGCAGCTCGAGACGCAGACGAGTGCGCTGCGCGCCTCCGCCGGCACCGGCACGGTGGCCGACAACCTCACCAGCGCGCTGACCACCCTGTTCGGACCGATTCCGGTGGCGATCATTCCGCTCATCACCTTCCGGGATGAACTGCGTGCACGACTGCGGCAGGCCAGGCCCGGAGGCGGCATCGCGATCCTCGCCCAGGCCACGACCGCGATCTCCGCTTATCTGGCCGACGAGCGCGAACTGGGCCGCATCGCGGCCGACGCCGACATCGGCTCACTCACCCTGTCTCTGGTCGGCGGCGGGCATCTCCTGTTCGCAGACCGCGACCCCGGCCCGCCGGCCGCCGCAGCCGTCGACAAGTTCGTGACAGCGGTCATCGCCGACGCCGTGCAGCGACGACCGGCCTAAGGAGTGTCTGACAAATGCTGCCCGTCGCGAGCGCGGATCCAGATGGATGCATCGCAAGGCGGAGGAGGAGGCCGTAGCGGAGCCTACGGCCGACGACGACAACGCGGCGAGGCGCCGTCTGGGCCGCGCGCAGCAGGGCTTGATTTGTCAGACACGACCCAGGGACCCGCCGCCACCGCTGACCAGCCTCCAGATCAGCCTTCATCGCCGCAGGCCGGAGGCGGAAAGTTTGCATTTCCGCGCCAGGGTCACTCCCAGGTGACGGTGAGCTGGTTGCGCTGCCCGAACCGTTCGAGGTGGCGGCCCAGCACGTCCTGAACGGCGCCCAGCGACTCCTCGTCGTCGGCGGTGGCGCGCATGACGAGGCGGTCGGCCTCCGGGGTCAGCAGGCCCTCGCCGCGCCCGGGGAAGGTCAGCCGGTAGCCGCCGTCGGACAGCTCCTCGGCCTGGATCTTGCGTCCCAGATGCGCGGCGAGCTGCTTGGCGTAACGGGGGGCGGCGTCGGTGGCGACGTAGGCGATGGAGCTGGGCACGCGGATCCTCCTGCGTCAAACGGTCATCGATGAACACATAGCGGTCTTCGCCAGACTATCCGCTTCTCCGGCACGCTTGAATGTTCAATCATCGCTAGGCTGGGGTCATGTCCGGGACGCGATGGTTGAGCGACGAGGAGCAGCGGATCTGGCGGGCCTACCTGGCCAGCACGCGGCTGCTCCAGGAGGCCCTCGAGCGGCAGCTCCAGCGCGACTCGGGCATGCCGCACGCGTACTACATGATCCTCGCCATGCTGTCGGAGGCGCCGGGCCGGGAGATGACGATGACCCGGCTCGCCTGCGTCACCGGGTTCTCCGCCAGCCGGCTCTCCCACGCCATGGCCCGTCTGGAGGAGAAGGGCTGGGTGCGCCGGGTCAAGCACGAGCGCGACCGGCGCACGACCATGGCCGAGCTGACCTGTGAGGGGTTCGCGGTCCTGGAGGCGACCGCGCCCGGCCACGTCGAGGAGGTGCGCCGCCGCCTGTTCGACCCGCTCACCCCCGAGCAGGCCCAGGGGTTCCGCGACGTCCTGGCCGCCCTCATGGACGCGTACGCGCGCGAGGGGGACGACACGGGCACCGAGGACCCGCCCCTCACTCCGTGGGCGCCTGGATGCCCTCCAGGACCATGCTGAGGTAGCGCCGGGCGATCTCGTCGGCGGGCAGCCGGCCGCCGGGGCGGTACCAGCTCGCCGCCACCCACACGGTGTCGCGCAGGAACCGGTACACCAGCGGCACGTCCAGGTCCGGCCGGAACGCGTTCTCCTTGATCCCCCGGTCGAGCAGCTCACCCCACATGCGCTCGAACCGGTCCCAGGACTCGCGCAGGTAGACGAAGCGCTCCCCCTCCGACAGGTGCCGCGACTCGTTCTGGTAGATCACCACGGCGGCCCGGTGCCGGTCGATCGCGCGGAAGGACTCCACGACGAGGCGCTCCATCGTCTCGCGCGCCCCCAGACCCGCGGCGAGCACCTCGTCGTAGCGGGCCCACAGGTCGTCGAGGAACGTGGAGAGGATCTCGTCGACGATCGACTCCTTGGAGTCGAAGTGGTAGTAGAGGCTGCCCCCGAGGATGCCCGCCGCGTCCGCGATCTCCCTGACGGTGGTGGCGGCGTACCCTCGCGAGGCGAACACCTCGGCCGCGGTGGCGAGCAGCTCCGCGCGCCTGCCCGCCCGCGCGTTCGCGGCGCCCTCGTCGTCCCGCCGTCGTGGACTCATCTGTGCCGGCTCCCTGGATGCTCGAAGACGGGGCCGGTCCGCCCCGTCACGTGTATGGCACTAGTCTCCCGTCTCCCGCCGGTCTCCCGGCCTAGGCCCTACGTCCGATGGCGGACGCGGGTGGCGCTGATCTACAACGGATGGCACGGGCCGCTCGGCCCGCGAGACATCGGACGAATCGGGGAGACACCCATGCGCGCCATCCGCCTGCACACCTTCGGACCCGCGGAGAACCTCCGCTACGAGGAAGCCCCGGACCCCGCGCCGGCCGCCGGCCAGGTGCGGATCGCCGTACGGGCGGCCGGGGTGCACCTGGTCGACACCGTGCTTCGCGCCGGGAACTACGGCGGCGGCCCCATCCCCGTCCCGGAGCTGCCCACGATCCCCGGGCGCGAGGTCGCCGGGGTGGTCGACGCCGTCGGCGAGGGCGCCGACCCCGGCTGGCTGGGCAAGCGCGTCGTCACCCACCTGGGCATGGCGCCCGGCGGTTACGCCGAGCTGGCCGTACGGGACGCCGCAGCGGTGCACGAGCTCCCGGACGGGCTGGGGTACGAGGCTGCGGTCGCCATGATCGGGACCGGCCGCACCACCATGGGCATCCTGGACGTGGCCGCCATCACCTCCGACGACGTCGCGCTGGTGACCGCCGCGGCGGGCGGTATCGGCAACCTGCTCGTGCAGGCGGCGCTCGCCGCCGGGGCCACCGTGGTCGGACTGGCAGGCGGCCCGGAGAAGGTCGCGCGGGTCCGCGCGCTGGGCGCCGCGCACGCCGTGGACTACACCCAGCCGGACTGGCCGCAGGCGGTGCGCGACGCGCTCGGCGACCGCCCGGTGACGGTGGGGCTGGACGGCGTCGGCGGCGCGCTGGGGCGCGGCGTGCTGGAGCTGCTGGGCATCGGCGGCCGGCTGGTCCTGTTCGGCTGGGCCGACGCCGCGAGCGGGCCGACCGAGGTCACCACCGGGGACCTGTACGCGCGGGGCCTGACGGCGACGGTCGCGGTCGGCCCTCGGGTGCTGAACCGGCCCGGGGGCCTGCGCGGCCTGGAGGAGCGGGCGCTGGCCGCGGCGGCGGACGGCGCGCTGGTCCCCCTGACGCAGGCGTTCGCGCTCAAGGACGCCGCGGCCGCGCACGCCGCGCTGGAGAGCCGGGCCACGACGGGCAAGGTCGTCCTCGTGCCCTGACCGGCTCCGGCCGGCCGGGAGCGGGTCAGAGGGAGCCGGCGAGATAGCGCTCGGCCAGCTCGCAGCTCCCCTCGGTGTATCCGGCGCCCAGCTCGCGGGCGATGTCGACGGCCGAGTGGGTGCCGATCCAGGCCACCAGCAGCAGCCGCCGGAACAGGATGAAGGTCCAGATCTCGCGCTCCTCCTCCTTCCCCAGGGGGAGGACGGCGCGGTATCCCCGGAGCCAGGAGTCGATCATCTCGGGCACCTGGGGGTGGTGCTCGATGAAGCTGAGCGCCGCGCCGAGGTCGTAGAGGTACCAGCCGAACCCGCAGTCGTCGAAGTCGATGACGTGCGGCGTGCTGGCCCCCTCGACGAGGAGGTTGGCGAGCCGCAGGTCGGCGTGGATGAGGCCGTAGCGGTCGCTCCCCCGCCCGAAGGCGGCGAGCCGCCGCCGCAGTTCGGCGTCCAGCCGCGCCAGGACTGCCGCGGCCTCGCCGTGGACCCCGACGGCGTCCTGCCAGCGTCCCCAGCGGGATTCGGCGCCGAGCGCGGCGTCGTAGTCCCAGTGGAAGCGGTGGAAGCCGGGGGGCCGCCGCCAGCCGCGCGCGTGCCGGTGCATGCGCGCGGTGAGCGCGCCGAGCCGTTCGAAGTCCTCGACCAGGCGGTCCTCGGACGGCTCGGCCCCGGGCAGGTGCTCGAACATCACGCAGTGGCGCCGCTCGCCGCCCGCGCCGTCGATCGCGAGGATCCGGGTGCCGGCGGCGGAGCGGATCACCCGGGGGGTGCGTACGCCGGCCTCCTCGCGCAGCGCCTCCAGCCAGTCCAGCTCGGAGGCGATCGCCTGCTCGGAGTGGTAGCCGAGGCGGTGTACGCGCAGGATGGAGCGCCGGCCGGTGGCCGGGTCGTCCACCCGGTACGTCGCGTTCTCCGAGACGTTGATCAGCGTCGCGGACGCCTCCGGCGACAGGGTGTGGTGGCGCAGCGCCAGGCGGGCGACGAGGTCGGTCCGCGCCAGCACCTCCGCGCCTCCGGAGAGGTCGTGTTCCCGCATGCGCTGTCCTCCGAGGGGCTGGTGAGGGCGGCAAGGTCATCGACATTGTGGAGCAGCGAGATATTTTCCAAGTAAATCATCCGTTAAACTAGTACACATGGGGACATATCACGATGTTCCGGTGCAGTCGAGGCTGAGGGACCTCGTCCGCCCGCTTCCGGTGAAGGGCGTGCTGCGCCTGCGGCCGTTCGGCGACATCTGGCACAAGCCCGCGCTCAGCGTGGTGATCGCGACCGCCGTCCCCAGCCTGGTCCTGCTCCTCCTCGGCCGCCTCGACCTGGCGATCTACGCCTCCGCCGGCTCGCTGTGCGCGCTGTACTGCCACGGCCTGCCGTACGCCGCGCGGCTCCGGACGCTGCCCTGGGTGGTCGCGGGGATGCTCGCGGGCACCGGCGTGGCGCTGGTGACCGCCTCCCTCACCGACTCGACGCTCATCCGGGTGGCCGTCGCCGCACTGATCGCCGCCGTCCACCGCGTGCTCTGCGACGCCGCCCGCATCGGCCCTCCCGGCAACGTCGTCCTCACGTTCGTCGCCGCGACCTGCGCCTTCCTCCCGCAGCGCCTGGGCGACATCCCCGGGCACCTGGCCGTCGGCCTCGGCGCGGGCGCGGTGGCGCTGCTGGTCTGCCTGGCCCCGGCGCTGCTGCGCCCGCACGGCCCGGAGCGCGTCGCCGTCGCCCGCGCCCTGGAGTCGGCCGCCCTGCTCCGCTCGGGGACGCCCGAGGAGGGGCCCGCGCGTGGCGCCGCCCGGCACGACACCGCCGCCGCCGTGAACGCCGCCTGGCACACCCTCGCGCTGCTGCGCCCGAGGTCGGCCGCGGGTCTGCACTCGCAGGCGGCGCTGGAGCGGCTGGTGGAGCACGCGGAGGCCGCGCTCGCGGGCGGACGGGCCGACCCGGCCGAGGCCGCGCGGTTGCGCGAGTGGGCCCGCGCGCTGCGCCGGCGCGGCCCGCTGCCCACGGCTGCGCCGGAGCCCGGCGCCTGCGCCCTGTCCCGGCTCCCCGCCGCGGGAGCCGGATGCGGCCTGCGCCCCCTGCTGTCCGCGCTGCGGCCGGGGTCGCCGCTGCTCCCCATCGGGGCGCGGGTCGCGGTGGGTTGCGCCCTGGCGGGCTGGGCCTCGATGGCGGCCGGGGTCGGCCATCCGTACTGGGCGGTCGTCACCGCCGCGGCGGTCTTCCAGGCGAACACGTCACTGAGCTGGCAGCGGGCGCTGCAGCGCGTGCTCGGCAGCCTGGCCGGGCTCGTGCTGTTCACCGCGATCCTGCCGGTGTCGCGGCTCGGCCCGCTCGCGCTGATCGCGACGGTCCTCGTCTGCCAGTTCCTGACGGAGGCGGCGATGACCCGCAACTACTGGGCGGGCAACGTCTTCCTGACCCCGATGGCCCTGCTGATGACGGAGTTCGCGGTGCGGCAGCCGGCGTCGGTGCTGGTCGCCGACCGCTGGCTGGACACCTGCGTCGGCGCGGCGCTCGGCGTCCTGAGCTGCCTCCTGGTGACGAACCGGCGGGCGGGCGGCCGGGTCGATCGCGCGCTGCGGCGGGCGGCCCGGGCCCAGGAGGACGCGCGCGACCTCGTCGCGGCGCGGGAGCCGTACGGCGCGGCCCCGAGCGCGAGTGAGGCGGCGCGGGTGCGGCGCGAGCTCGCTGAGGCCCTGGTCCAGCTCCGCGAGGCCGTCGACGTCGCCTCCGGCGAGTGGTGGCAGCGGGCGCTCCCCGAGCAGGAGGTCGCCCTGGCCGAACGTGAGGGACATCACCTGCTCGCCGAGCTGGCCGCGCGGCTGCCCGTCGCGCGGGCCGCCTGACAGCCGCCCGACAGGGAGTGTCTGACAATTGCTTGATTTGTCGGACACGACTTAAAGGAAGGGAGTCCGTATGGAGGACGTCGTCGCCGGGGTGGTACGCCAATGGCAGGGGGTGCGCCCCGATCTCGATCTCGGGCCGATGGCCGTGATCGGGCGGCTGAGCCGCTGCTCGGCGCTGCTGCGCCAGGCCTCGGACGCGCTGCTGGGCGATGAGGGCCTCACCCGGCCGGAGTTCGACGTCCTCGCGGCGCTGCGCCGGGTCGGCGGCGAGCTGACCCCGAGCCGGCTGGCCAGGGAGACGTTCGCGTCCGGGGCCGCCGTCACCAAGCGGGTCAGGGTCCTGGAACGCGAGGGACTGGTGGCGCGCCGGGTGGACGGGCGGGACCGCCGGGTGGTCCATCTGTCGCTCACCGAGCGGGGCCGCGAGCTGATCGACCGGCTCCTGCCCGAGCAGCTCGCCCTGGAGGCCGCCCTGCTGTCGGGTCTCGATCCGGAGCGCCAGGACAGGCTGGCCGCCGCGCTCGGTGAGCTGCTGGTCACCCTGGAGGGACGACTGGGCGGCCTGGTCGGCTGACCAGGCCGGTCGTCGAGGCAGGGCGTCGAGGCAGGGCGCGGTGCGCGGGCCGGCTACCCGCGTGCCGCGCCGGAGCCGTCCTTCCCGTACGCGGACAGGCCGTTGACGATGAGCGTGACGGCCTCCTCATAGGCGTCGTCGTCACGGGGGAACACCCCGTTGATCTCGGCCACCAGGAACCCGGCGGTGAACGCGAAGAGGGCGTTGCGCACCGCCGCCATCCGCTCCTCGGGCACGCCCGCCGCGGCCAGCGCCCGGCACAGCACGCCCGCCACCGCGTCCTGGCGCATGAGCTGGGGGTGGGCGCACAGGTACGGGTAGAGCGAGGGGTGCCGGTGGGCCAGGGCGCGCAGCCCGGCGCCGAGAACCCTGACCTGCTCCTGCCAGGAGGACCCGTCGTCGTCGGCCGGCTTTATCTCGGAGAGCACCAGGTTTCGTACGCCGTCGAGGAGCGCCTCCTTGTTCGGCACGTGGTGGTAGAGCGACATCGGGTTGACGTTCAGCGCCGCGGCGAGTTTGCGCATGCTCAGCGCCTCGACCCCGTGCTCGTCGATGAGGCGCAGCGCCTCCGCGTGGATCTCCTCGGGCGAGAGGGGCGAACCTCTCCGTGCACTCACTGCCATACACCGTATGGTAGCTTTCCATACGGTGTATGGCTGACAGAAGGTAGGAGGTCGTCTCTCATGGCCCAGCTCGTGTCCGTTCCCAGTCTCCGGGGGTTGCCCGTCGTGGGGAACGCGCTGCGCGTCCCGCACGACCGTCCGAGCGCGTACTTCGAGGAGGTGGCCGCGCAGCACCCGGGCGGTCTCTACCGGATGGAACTGCCCGGCCGGAGCGTGCTCTTCGTCTACGACCCCGACCTGGTGGCGGAGCTGTGCGACGAAAGCCGGTTCTACAAGCCGGTGGACGCACCGCTGTCCACCGTGCGCGACTTCGCCGGTGACGGCCTGTTCACCGCGCGCGGCGACGACCCGGTCTGGGGGCAGGCGCACCGGATCCTCCTGCCCGCGTTCGGGCAGCGGTCGATGAAGGCGTACTTTCCGCAGATGCTGGAGGTCGCCGAGGCGCTGACCGCGAAGTGGGCCCGCTCCGACGAGGTCAACGTGCCCGAGGACATGACGCGGCTGACCCTGGACACGATCTCGCTCACCGGGTTCGGCTACCGCTTCGACTCCTTCCAGAGCGCCGAGCTGCACCCCTTCCTGCGCTCGATGGGCAACGCGCTGACCGAGGCGATGGCGCGCAACCGCCAGCTCCCGTTCGTCACCAGGATGAAGCGGCGGGCAGACGAGGCGTACCAGGCGGACATCGCGCGGATGCGCGAGCTGGTCGACGAGGTCATCCGCGAGCGGCGCGCGGCCGGGGCCGGCACGGGCGAGACCGACCTGCTCGGGCTGATGCTGCAGGCGGCCGACCCGCGCACCGGCGAGCGGCTCTCCGACGCCAACATCCGCGACCAGGTGCTGACCTTCCTCATCGCCGGGCACGAGACCACCAGCGGCCTGCTCTCCTTCGCGATCTACAACCTGCTGCGCAACCCGCAGGTGCTGGCCCAGGCGTACGCCGAGGTCGACCGCCTGCTTCCCGGCGACACCGTCCCGACGTACGAGACGATCATGAAGCTGGACGTCATCCCGCGGATCCTCGACGAGACGCTGCGGATCTGGTCGCCCATCCCCTCGATCGGGCTGGCGCCGCGCGAGGACACGGTGATCGGGGGCCACTACCCGGTGGCGAAAGGGACCAAGTGTGCGGTGCTGCTGCCGCCGCTGCACCGCCACCCCAAGGCGTGGGAGCGGCCCGACGAGTTCGACATCGACCGCTGGCTGCCCGAGAACAAGGCCGCGCACCACCCGCACGCGTACAAGCCGTTCGGGAACGGCGAGCGGGCCTGCATCGGCCGCCAGTTCGCGCTCACCGAGGCCCGGCTGGCGCTCGCGCTCGTCCTCCAGCGGTTCGCGATCTCCGATCCGGAGGCGTACCGGATGGAGATCAAGCAGACCCTCACCATCAAGCCGGACAACTTCACGGTGCGGGTGCGACCGCGCCGGACGGCCGAGCGGCTGGACGCCGCACCCGCGCCCGACCCGGCGGAGGCGGAGGCCGAGCAGGGCGCCCAGGTCCGGGTCCAGGGGGTGGGCCTGACCGTCGCCTACGGCTCGAACCTCGGCACCTCGCAGGACATCGCCGAGCAGGTCGCCGACCGGGCCCGCAGGTCCGGCTTCGCGACCACGCTGACCTCGCTCGACGCGCTGGAGCCGCCCCGGGACGGGCTGCTCGTCGTGGTCGCGGCCAGCTACAACGGCCGGGCCCCGGACAACGCCGCCGCCTTCGACGCGGCGGAGAGTCTCGGCGACCTGCGCGGGCTGCGCTTCGCCGTGCTGGGCTGCGGCAACACGCAGTGGCCGACGTACCAGGCGTTCCCGAGGAGGGTCGAGGACAAGCTGCTCGCCGCGGGGGCCGAGCAGTTCGTCCCGCGCGGCGAGGCCGACGCCTCGGCCGACTTCGACGGCGACGTGCAGGCCTGGACGTCCGCGCTCTGGTCGGCGCTGGCCGCCGAGTACGGCGCGGGCGCGGCGGCCGAGCCGGAGGGCCGCCGCTACCGGGCCGAGCTGCTGACGCAGACGCAGGTGCGGCCCGCGGTCGTCTCCGATCGGGCGGTCCCGCTCACGGTGATCTCCAACGAGGAGCTGGTCCGGGATCCGTCCGGGCTGTGGGACTTCGGCGACGAGCGGCCCCGGCCCGGGGTGCGCTCGATCGTCGCCGAGCTGCCCGAGGGCGTCACGTACGAGGCGGGCAACCACCTCGCCGTGTACGCGAAGAACGACCCCGAACTGGTCGCGTGGGCGACGCACTGCCTGCGGCTGCCCGCCGGTCAGGTGGTGCGGCTGAGCCAGGAGGGCGAGCGCGCCACGCACCTGCCGCTCGGCGTTCCGGTGCCGGTGGAGCTGCTGCTGACCGAGTTCGTCGAGCTGCAGGAGGTCGCCACCCGCTCGGACCTGGAGACGCTGGCGTCCTTCACAGAGTGCCCGTGGACGCGGGGCGAGCTGGCCCGGATCGACTACGCCGAGGACGTGCTGGCCAAGCGGGTGTCGGTGCTGGCCCTGCTGGAGCGGTTCCCGTCGATCGCGCTGCCGCTGGAGGCGTTCCTGGAGATGTGCGGCCCGATCCGGCCGCGCTTCTACTCGATCTCCTCCTCGCCGCTGGCCGGGCCGCGGCGGGTACGGATCACGGTGGGACTGGTGGACGGCCCCGCCTGGTCGGGGACGGGGCGGTACCGGGGGATGTGCTCGGCCTACCTGGCCGGCCTTGAGCCGGGGGACGCGTTCTACGGGTACGTCCGAGTGCCCTCTCCCCCGTTCCACCTGCCCGCCGACCCGGCCACGCCGTTGGTCCTGATCGGCCCCGGCACCGGTTTCGCGCCGTTGCGCGGCTTCCTGGAGGAGCGGTCGCTGCTGCCGGACGCCGGTCCGGCGAAGGTGTTCTACGGCTGCCGCCACCCCGAGCACGACTGGCTGTACCGGGACGAGACCTGGGACGCGGACGTGCGCGTGGCGTTCTCCGCGCTGCCCGGCCACCCGCACCGGTACGTCCAGGAGGCGCTGCTCGCGGACGCCGAGGGTGTGCGTGACCTGGTCGAGCGCGGAGCGTACGTGTACGTCTGCGGCGACGGCGTGCGGATGGCCCCGGCGGTGCGCCGGGCGCTGGTGGAGATCTGCGGCGAAGAAGGGGTACGCCGGCTGGACGCGGAGGGCCGCTACCAGCAGGACGTGTTCGGCGGCTGAGGAGCTCCCGCCGAAGTGGAAGGAGCGGGCCGGGCCCTACGCGGCCTGGAAGAGGACCGGCTGGGGCCCGCCCGTACGCATCGTGGACATGACCAGGGACTGGACGATCCGCATGATCAGGGCCTCGAGGAGCATGAAGGCCGCCTTGGCCAGAATGGAAGCCAGGAATTCGGACACTTGATACCTCACGGGGGTGAAACTGCACTTACGGCCAGATTCCACCACATAAACGGATAGCGAGGCACCATCTAGGTGAACAGAAGATGAACAGGCAATGACTACTCGGCGGCCCCCGCGATGGCAGGAACCAGTGTGACCTGCGGTGCGACCGAAATCTCGGGGTGAACCTCAGGATAGCCCGCCGGGTGGACCGCCACCGCCCGCTCGACCACCCGCCCCAGCAGGCCGATCCCCATGGCGCAGCCGAGCCCGATGCCCCAGCCGAACGGCCCGACCGGGCGGCAGCCGAAGAACTGGCTGAATCCGGGAACCGACACGATCAGGGCCAGGACGGCGAGCGACGCCAGCACGGCCAGCGTGACCGGGCGGTCCCTGCCGCCGGCCATGAGCGTCTGCAGCAACTGCGTCGCCACCAGGCCGATCAGCCCGACCGTGTCCGCCCGTCCGCGCGTCCCGGTCATCCGCGCCAGCGCCCAGGCCAGCCCGGCGCCCACGGCCGTCGTCCCGGCGCGTACGTAGATGTCGCGGGTCAGTGCGGCGCCGAGGGACGCCTCCGGCCCCTCCTCCAGGAGCTTCTCCGGGCTGATGGCGCTCGGCGGGCGCACCGCGACCATCATGGCCGGGAGCATGTCGGTGAGCAGGTTGACCAGGAGAAGCTGGCGGGCGTTCAGCGCGCTGCGCCGGGTGAGCAGGCTGGAGCCCACGGTGAAGAGGATCTCCCCGACGTTGCCGCCGAGCAGGATGCCCAGCGACTCGCGGACCGATCCCCACATCGCCCGCCCCTCGACGATGGCGTCGATGATCGTCTCAATGCGGTTGTCCGCCACGACGATGTCCGCGGCGGCGCGGGCGGCGGGCGTGGCCCCCGATCCGAGCGCCACCCCCACGTCGGCGAGCCGGATCGCGGGCACGTCGTTGGCACCGTCGCCGGTGACCGCCACGACCTTCCCTGCGCGGCGCAGGCAGGACACGATCCGCGCCTTGTGCGCGGGGGTGACCCGCGCGAAGACCGACACCTTGGGCAGCAGTTCCACCAGGGCGTCGTCGTCCATCTCGTCGATCTCGGGGCCGGTCATGACGGGCATCCCGTTCAGCGCGCCGACCTCGGCCCCGATCGCCTCGGCCGTGCTCGGGTGGTCACCCGTGATCATGACGACCCGGACCCCGGCGCGGATCAGCCCCTCCACGCTCCGCTTCGCCGTGGGCCGTACCGGGTCGGACAGGCCGAGGTAGCCGAGGAAGCACAGACGGCTGATCCGGGACTCGTCCAGGTCGGCTCGGCTGGAGGCGCGGCGCTCGGCCACCGCGAGCACGCGGTAGCCCTGCCGGGCCAGCCGGTCCACCTCCTCACCCAGCTCCGTCCGGATCTTGTCGTCCAGGGGGACGACCTCGCCGTCGCGTACGACGCTGTCGCAGCGCTCCAGCACGACCTCGGGCGCCCCCTTGACGCTCAGCAGGTGGCCGGCCTCGGACAGGCCGAGCACGGCGTGGTAGCCGCGGGCCGGCTCGAACGGCATCTCGTCGACGCGCGTCCACTCCCGCAGACCGTCCTCGGGGGTCACGCCGATGCGGGTCCCCCCGTCCACCACGGCCCGGTCGGTCGGATGCGGGATGGCCCGGCCGCCCCCGAACCGGGGGGACGCGCGCAGGGCGGCGCCGACGATCGGGCGCAGCCCCGGGGTGAGGGCGTCCACGTCCTCCTCCGTCCAGCCGTCCGACACCCGGCCCAGGCTGATGCGCCCCTCGGTGAGGGTCCCGGTCTTGTCGAAGCACAGCACGTCCACGCGGCCGAGCGCCTCGATGGTCGAGGGGTTCCTGACCAGGGTGTTGCGGGTGGACAGCCGCCTGGCGGCGGCCAGCTCGGCCACGGTGGCGATGAACGGCAGCCCCTCCGGGACCGCGGCGACGGACAGGCTCACCGCGGTCGACACGGCGGAGGCGACCGGCGAACCGCGCAGCAGGTCGATCACCATCAGCAGCGCGCCGGAGCCGAGCGCGACGGGCAGGATGCGCTGGCTCAGTTCGCGCAGGCGCAGCTCCACCCCGCTCGGGGGCGGCCCCTCGCCGCCCATCTCCGCCGTGCGGCCCACCTCGGTCCCCCCGCCGACCGCGACGACCACACCCAGGCCGTGCCCGGCCGCGACGGTGGTGCCCTGGTAGACCATCGACGTCCGGTCGGCGACGGCCGGCGCCGCCGTGGGCGCCGTCGTCTTGGTCACGAGCTGCGACTCGCCGGTGAGCGTGGACTCGTCCACCTCCAGGCCGACCGCCCTGATCAGCCGGGCGTCGGCGGGCACCGCGTCCCCGGCGCGCAGCTCGATCACGTCGCCCTGGACCAGGTCCTCGGCGATCGCTCCCCCGTGGCCGCCCCGCCGCAGGAGCCGTACGTGGAGCTCGGTCTCCTTCGTGAGGTGACGCAGGGCGCGCTGGGCGTCCCTGCGCTGGGCACCGCCGAGGAGGGCGTCCACGACCATCACCCCCCCGATCAGGACGGCGTCCAGGACCGAGCCGACCACGGCCGACACCCCCGCGCCGGTGGCGAGGACCGGGGTCAGCGGGTTCGCGAGCTCCTCGACGGACGCCCGGACCAGCGACGGCGGCTTCTCCGGCGCGTGGGGCGTGACCGCCTCGTGCCGGTGGACGGCCTCCTCCTCTTCCAGGCCGGTGGACGAGGTGTCCAGCCGGGTCAGCACGTCCGACGTCGCCATCGCGTGCCAGGGCGTGCGGTCGGTGGCGGTCGGCGGCCGCACGCCGCGCAGGCCGCGGCCCACCAGCGCGCCGACGACCATCGCCGCCAGCGCGCTGGCGTCGCCGAGGAGGAGGGCGCTCGGGATCGCGCGCCGGCCGGGGCCGAGCGCCGCCATCCCGAGTCCGAGCACGGCGGCGAACATGGTCACCCGGACGCTCTGCTCGCTCGCCTTCCTGGCATACGGCAGGCCGCGCAGCAGCAGGTGGACGCCCTCCAGGTCGGCGATCACGTCGGCGTCCCAGGGCACGTGCGACGAGCCGCTCCGGAAGACGCCGATGCCGAGGTCGGCCTCCGACAACCCGTGCGGGGAGCGTCGCGACACGAGCGCGACGCCGTGCCCGTCCCGCTGGAGGCTCCGCACCGTATCGGCCAGGTGCGCGGCGCGTTCCGCCGTCTGGTCCACGCCCAGGCGGCGGCCGAGGCCCGGCTCCCCTCCGGCGATCATGACGCGGACGGTGCCCATCGGCGCCGCGGCGAGCGCCTCCGAGAGCGGGTGCAATTCGGGCGCGAGGCCCACGAGCGCGACCCGCGTGCCGTCCCTCCGCACCTCGATCGGCCGTACCCCGTGCTCGCGCCACAGCGCCAGCCGCTCGGTCTCCCCCGTCTCCTGTTCCCGCTCACGTGGAAGCGGCTCGGCGACCCAGTCGCCGTCCGTGCGCCGCGCGTCCGGCTTCTTCAGGTCGAGGAGCGTGTACAGCCGGGCGTGCAGCGTGTCGCGATCGCCGTCCGGCGTGAGCGGCACCACCTCCTCGATCTCCCACCCTCCGGTGGCAAGGACGGCGGCGTCGATGAGGACGGTGTCGATCCGGTCCATCCGGCGCAACGCGATGCGGTGCAGCACGATGCCGCCACGCTCCGACAGCACACGGACGAGGACACTGACGAAGCCGTCCCGGCCGAGCCGGGCCGCCTTGGGCGTCGTCGAGATCAGCACCGAAACGCCGCGCTCCTGGCTGCGGCTGATCACCGAGGTGAGGCCCTGCGCGCCCAGGGCGGCGAAGCTGGCCGCCTCGGCGTACCGCTCGATCGGGCCGTGCGGCAGGGGCGCGGAACGGGGCTTGACGGGCACGCGCAGGTGGCGGTAGGCCCCTTCGTGCGCCGCGAACTCCTGCTCGCGCCGGGCCCAGGAGCGACAGCCCGCCCGGGCGTCGGCGTACCGGCCCGCGGCCGCGAGCGAGTCGAGGAAGAGGGCGATGGGCCGCACCGCGAGCGTCTGGATGACGATGCGGCTCGCCGTGAAGAGCGTGTCGGTGGCCGGCACCCCGATCCGGCGTTCCAGGGTCACCCGCACCCGGGGCATGTGCTCGACGAGCCCCACGAAGGCGGGGACGGTGGGTGGCAGCCGCCGTACATGGGTGAGGAGCCCGGCCAGCGCAAGGCTGGTGCCGGCGATGCCGCCGAACAGGGCGATGCCCGCGTGGACCTGCTGTGCCACGCCGTCGCGCGCCCACCGGACGCCGCCGGCCTGCTCGGCCTCCTCGGCCTCCTCCTCGTCGTCGCCGACGTCGCCCGGGTCGGGGTCGCCCCCGCCCGGCGGGTCGGCCTCCTGGCCGTCGGGCTCGGCCGCACCCGTGTCGCACTCCTGGACGATGGCCAGCAGGCGGGACAGATCGGCGTCCTCGGCGTGACGCACGAAGACGCAGCCGAGCGCGCCGTTCACCTCGGCGCGGTCGGCGCCCGCCTCGCACAGGCGGGCCTCAAGCGCCTCGGCCGCGTCCCGGGTTCCGGGGCCGCCGATGCGGCGCAGTTCGATCCGGGTTCCGCCCGCGCACACCTGGAGGCGGCGCGGGCGTGGTACGAAACTTCGCAGCGGCTCCGGGAGGATGCTGAGCAGCGTGCCGAAAGCGGACAGTCCGGGAAGCGCCATGTCAGCGACTCCGGCCCGTCACGTGGATCGGGTGGGCGGCGGTCCGGGTGGGCGTCTGACCGCCGCCCGGACAGGACGGCGGGATCACCCGCGCGTCCGAGCGGACCGCATCGCCGGAGTCCGCGCCCGCGACCAGGCCTTGGATTCCTCCGTGCGTCCCCGCTGCGCGAGCATGGTTCCCACGCCGATGGCGGCGGCGACCGGCCATTCGAGCACGCCGAAGACGGCGAGGGCGCCGAGGCCTCCGTAGTAGATGACGCGCTCCGGCGGCGGCAGGAACGACCGCGCCACGTCCACGGCGTGGCCGACCTCCTGGCGGCTCATGTGCGGCATCTCCACGTGCGGCATTTGCGGCCGATGGAACTGGAGGCTGACCATGGGCAGGTTCAGCGTGAATTCACCGTTGTGCCCGTCATGTTGCCCCTGCGTGATCGGGGTCGGCGTGGACGCGGCGCGGGCGGCACGCGCGCGGGTCGCGGCGGTCCGCGTCGTCCGCGTCGTCCGCGTCGCGGCGGCCCGCGTCCCGGCGGCGGTCCGCGTCGCGGCTGTCCGCGTCGCCGTCGTCGTCGTCCGCTTGCTCGCGGGCTTCTCCACGGCCGGCTGCTTCTTCGTCGTCGGCCGGGGCGTCGTGGCCGCGCGTGTACGGGTCGTGCGGCCCGTCTGGGGCGTCTCCGTCACGATCGAGTCCCTCCTCCACCCGGGAGCGGTCCCCCGGCAAGACGGCAGGGAGGAAAGCGCCCGGCTGCGGGCGGGCCTCCCGTATCTCCATACTTCGCCCGCCCGCCGATTACGGAAAGCCCTAATCGCGTCCTTTTACAGTCCCATTCTCGATCCCGGACACTCCGCCGCCCGAACCGCGGGTCAGCGCAGCCGGAGCCGCTCCGGCAGTGCGGCGAGAGGCTCCGGCAGCCGCAGCGGGCCGCGTCCCGGGGTGATGGTGCCCAGAATCCGCGCCCCGGACGCGCCCGTGCAGCCGGGCACCGTCCCCGCCAGCCCGTGCGCGGTCAGCCAGCCCAGATAGGAGAACGCGATCGCCTCCTTGGCGTCAGAGGGCACGCCCAGCTCGTCGCTCGCCAGGAAGCGGGCGCCCGGCGCCCGGCGCCGCAACTCGTCCATGACGACCGGGTTGCGCACGCCGCCGCCGGACACGACCACCGTGTCCAGCCGGTGCCGCCGGATCTCCGCCGCCACGGTCTCCCCGGTCAGCGCGGCCAGCGTCGCGAGCAGGTCCGCCAGGTCCAGCGCGTACGGCGCCGCCACCCTCGCGAGGTACCCCTCGTGGAACAGCTCCTTGCCCGTGCTCTTGGGCGGCGTGCGCCGGTAGTACGGGTCGGCGAGGAGCTCGGCGAGCAGCCCCTCGTGGACCCTTCCCGCCGCCGCGAGCCTGCCGTCCTCGTCGTACGGCCGGCCGGTCGCGGCGAGTACGGCGGCGTCCAGGAGGGCGGAGGCGGGGCCCGTGTCGTACGCCACCGGGACGGCCGGCACGGTGAGGTTGGCGATCCCGCCGAGGTTGAGCGCCCCGGCCCGGCCGGGCAGTCCGGCCAGCAGCGGCAGGTCGAACGCGGACACCAGGGGCGCGCCGTGGCCGCCCGCGCTCACGTCGCGGACGCGCAGGTCCGAGACGACCGGGACGCCGAGGCTCTCGGCGATCCAGGCGGGCTGGCCGAGCTGCAGCGTGCCCCGGACCCGGCCGTCCTCGACCCAGTGGTAGAGGGTCTGCCCGTGCGAGCAGATCAGGTCGGCGGCGGGGCACTCCCGCGCCGCTCCGGCGAACGCCTGGCCGATCAGCGTGTCCAGCCGGCACACCTGCGCCATGTCGACCGGGTGCGGCGGCAGCGCGGCGACGATCGCGGCCCGCAGCTCCGGCTCGTACGGTCGAGCACCCACATGCTCGACCACGCCGGTGAGAACGCCGTCGGCGGCCATGGTCCAGTCCACGACCGCGCTGTCGATCCCGTCATGGGACGTCCCTGACATCAGCCCGAGCACTCGCACGCCTGCTCCTTGTCGGGATTCTTCATAGGAATATAGTTCTTGGAAGATTATCTACACATGGAGAGCGTGTGACGACTCTGGTCATCGGCGTCGACGGCGGGGGCACCGGCACCCGCTGCGTGGTGGCGACACGTACGGGCCACGTGGCCGGGAGGGGAAGCGGCGCGGGCGCCAACGTGCTCTCCGCCGCCGACCCCGCGGGCAGCCTGCACTCCGCGCTGGAGGGGGCGCTGTCCGGCCAGGACCGCGACCGGGTCGCGGGCGGGGTGTTCGCGCTCGCCGGCGCCGGCTCGGCGCCGGAGCGGGCCGAGGCGCTGGCCGCCGAAGTGTGGCGGGCCTGCGGCCTGCCCGGGCGGCCGGTGGTGGCGCCGGACATCCTCGCCGCGTTCGCCGGGGCCACCGAGGAGCCATCGGGCCGGGTGCTCATCGCCGGCACCGGCGCGGTCGCCGCCAGGATCAGCGGGCGCGCCGTCGTCGCCCGGGCCGACGGGTACGGCTGGATCCTCGGCGACGAGGGCTCGGGGGTGTGGATCGGGCGGCGTGCCGTACAGGCCGTGCTGGGCGCGCTCGACGGCCGGGGCACGCCCACGGCGCTGCTCGACGGGCCGCCGGAGTGCGCGATCCGCGACGCCCTGGTGGAAGTCCCGGGCGAGCCGGGCGCGCGCATGACCCCGGAGGCGGTCGTACGGGTCGTCCAGGCGGGGGTCGCCGAGGGCGGGCCCGCGTGGCTGGGCCGGTTCGCGCCGGCCGTCGAGGCCGCTGCCCGCCTCGGCGACGAACCGTCCCTGGCGATCCTGCGCGAGGCCGCGCGCCACCTCGTGGCCACGGCCAGGTCCCTGGGCGAGGAGGCCGGGCCGACGGTGCTGGCCGGGTCGCTGCTCACCGAGCCGACCCTGCTGGCCGACCTGGTCAGGTCCGGGCTCGGCGGCCCCGCGGTCCCGGCCCGCGACGGCGCGGCGGGGGCGGCCGCTCTCGCCCTCCACCGCGCCGCGCCGGAGGCCTCCGAGGCCCCGGACGTGCTGGCCGCCCACCGCAGGCTCATCGCCTGATCGGGGGCGGCCCTGATCAGCGGACCGTGCGGCCGTCGCTCGGCTCGCTGATCCGGTTCACCTGGTCCACGGCCGCGACATAGTAGGTCGCGCCCTGGCCGCCTTCGGGATCCACCCAGCGCACGTTGCGGCCCGCCGGGACGAGACCGACCAGGTTGCGGGCGTCGGCGAAGTCACCCGGCCCCGCCTCCCGGTCGAACCGGAAGACCGCGAACTGGAACGGGATGGTGCCGCCGGTCGCGACGATGTGCAGTTCGACGCCTCCGGCCGCCCGCCGGGCGGTGGCCAGGACCGGACGCCGCGGGGCCTGGCCGTTCGCGAGGCGCGGCAGCAGCGGGCCGAGGGCCGGTCGGGTGTAGTGATCGGTCGCGACCGTGGAGAGGGAGCCCAGCCGGTCCTCGCGCACGTCTACGGCGCTGAACCAGATGTCCCCGCCGACCTCCGGATGGTTCCGGTTGAGCGTGAGGTGCCGGGTGAGCTCGCCCGGCTGGAACCACTCGGCAGGCTGCCCGTCGGCACCGGCCTTGTAGGCGGCCTGGCCGATCCACAGCTGCACGCCGGTGCCGGACGCGACGCCGGACCACCAGGGGATCAGCTTCGCGTAGTTGGCGTTCGACTGGCCGATGTACCAGTAGATCTGCGGCGCGATGTAGTCCAGCCAGCCCTTCCTGACCCAGCCCCGCGTGTCGGCGTGCAGGTTGTCGTAGGACTGGCCGCCGGCGGTGTCCGAGCCGAGGGGGTCGGTGGACTTGTTGCGCCAGATGCCCGACGGGCTGATGCCCCAGGCGACCTCCGGCTTGGCCTGCCGTACGCGCTGCTGCATCTCCTGGACGAGCAGGTCCACGTTGTGGCGCCGCCAGGCGGCGAGGTCGGGGAAGCCCGCGCCGTACTGTGCGAAGGCCGCACTGTCGTCGAACGCCGTGGTGTTGACCGGGTAGAAGTAGTCGTCGAAGTGCAGGCCGTCGATGTCGTACCGGGTGATCGCGTCCATCATCGCGTCCTGGACGAAAGCCCGTACCTCCGGAATTCCGGGGTTGTAGTAGAGCTTTCCGCCGTACGAGACGATCCAGTCCGGGTGCTTGCGGCCCGGGTGCTCGGGGTGGAGCTTGGCCGGGTCCGGCTGCATCGACACACGGTACGGGTTGAACCAGGCGTGGAAGGCCATGCCCCGCCGGTGCGTCTCCTCAACGAGGAAGCCCAGCGGGTCGTAGCCCGGATCCTGTCCCTGAACGCCGGTCAGCCACTCCGACCAGGGCTCGAAGTTCGACGGCCAGAACGCGTCGGCGGTCGGCCGGATCTGGACGAACACCGAGTTGAGCTTGCGCGCCTGCGCCAGGTCCAGCCAGGCGAGATACTCCGCCTTCTGCTGGTCGACGGTCAGGCCCGACTTCGACGGCCAGTCGATGTTGACCACCGAGGCGATCCACATCCCGCGCATCTGGCGCAGCGGCGGGACGTAACCGTCGGGGCTTCCGGCCGCGAAGGCGGGCGAGGAAGCGAGGGCGGACAGGGGGAGAGCCGTCGCGGCGGTGGCCAGAGCCAGGCCGCGCAGGACGGAACGTCGGGTGGGGGAGCTCATCGGACCTCCGTTGGGGGATGAAGAAGAAGGCACCGAGCGCGAGATTGGCAGAAACTTACTTTCAGATCAATGACGGTGAAAGAAAGTGTCATTGATGTGTAACCTGCTTCAAGACGTCCACACGGGAGGGTGACCTCGTGCCCGCACGCAGTTCCAGCCTGGACCGGCTGGCCATGACCGTCCTGCAGCCCGGCTTCGACGGCGTCGCGCCGCCCGCGTGGCTGCGCGGGGCGCTCGCCGACGGCCTGGGCGGCACCGTCCTGTTCGCGCGCAACATCGTGGACGTCGGGCAGACCGCCGCGCTCATCGCCGCGCTGCGCGAGGAGAACCCCGCCGTGGTCGTCGCGGCCGACGAGGAGGGCGGCGCGGTCACCCGGTTCGAAGCCGCGCTGGGCAGCTCGTGGCCCGGCAACCGGGCCCTCGGCGTCGTCGACGACGTCGTACGCACCGAACACGTCGCCCGGGCCATCGGCCGGCTCCTCGCCGCCGCGGACGTGACCCTGAACTACGCGCCCGTGGCGGACGTCAACGCCAACCCGGCCAACCCCGTGATCGGCATCCGCTCCTTCGGCCCCGACCCCAGCCTCGTCGCCCGGCACACCGCCGCCTGGATCACCGGGCTCCAGGCCGAAGGCGTGGCCGCGTGCGCCAAGCACTTCCCCGGCCACGGCGACACCGTCACCGACTCCCACCTCGCGCTGGCCACCGTGCACGCCTCCCTCGACGTGCTCCGCGAGCGCGACCTGCCGCCGTTCCGCGCGGCGGTCGAGGCCGGCGTCCGCTCGATCATGTGCGGCCACCTGCTGGTGCCCGCGCTCGACCCGGACGCCCCCGCCACCCTCAGCCGGCGGATCCTCACCGGCCTGCTCCGCGAGGAGCTCGGCTTCGACGGCATGCTCGTCACCGACGCGATCGAGATGCGCGCCGTCGCCGCGCTCCACTCCCCCGGCGAGGTCGCCGTACGCGCCCTCGCGGCCGGAGCGGACGCGATCTGCGTGGGCGTCTCCTCCCCCGGCGGCGAGAGCGTCTACGCGCTGCGGGACGCGATCGTCGAGGCGGTGCGCGACGGCCGGCTCCCCGAGGAACGCCTCGCCGAGGCCGCGGCCCGGGTGCTCGCCCTCGCCGACTGGCACGCCGCCCAGGCCGCCGAGCGCCGCCCGGCCGAGCCCGCGACGGCCGTCGACCGCGCGGCCGAGGAACTCGGCCTGGACACCGCCCGCGCCGCCATGCGCGTGGCCATGTCCGACGCGGCCTCCGTACCGCTCTCCCAGCCGCCCCTGGTGATCCACGTCGCCCCCCGGATGAGCCGGGCGGTCGAGCCCGGAGCCCCCGCCGGCCTCACCCGTGAGCTGGCCGAGCTGCTTCCCGGCACCGAGGGCCATACGATCATGACGGAAGCCACCGCGCTTCCCGACCTGAGCGGCGACCGGCCGGTCGTTCTGGTCGTGCACGACGCAGGCCGGCACGCGTGGGTCCGCGAACTCGTGGCGACAGCCGTACAAGCCCGGCCAGACGCGATCGTGGTAGAGACCGGCATTCCCGCCGAAGCAGTCGGGGCGGTATATGTCACTACACACGGCGTCTCACGGGCATCCGAGCGCGTCGTCGCTCGTTGGCTCACCGGCGGCGAAGAACCGAGACCCGGACAGGAGAAGGCGGCAGGGTGAACGAACACGAAGGGCCGAACCCGGTCAACCTGGTGGCGACGGTGCGGGCGGTCCTGCCGTCCCTCACCCCCGCGGCCCAAGCCGTCGCCCGCCTGATCCTGGACGACCCCGCGATGGTCGCCGGCAGCACGATCACCGAGTTCAGCGCCGCCTCCGGCACGAGCGAGGCGACCATCGTGCGCACCGCCAGAGCCCTCGGGTTCGCCGGCTACTCCCAGCTCCGCTTCGCCCTCGCCGCCGCCGTGGCACGCGCCAAACCCGAACGCCTCGTCCCCGGCGACCTCGGCCCCGACGACCCCCTCACCGACGTGATCGCGAAGGTCACCCGGGCCGAGTCCGAGGCCCTCGCCGACACCGCCGCCCAGCTCTCCCCCGAGCGGCTCGCCGCCATCGTGGAGGCCATCGCCTCGGCCCGGCGGATCGACGCCTACGGCGTGGGAGCCTCGGGGCTGGTCGCGGTCGACATGGCGCAGAAACTCATGCGCATCGGGCTCCCCGGCCACTCCTTCACCGACGCGCACCTCGCCCTCACCAGCGCCGCCCTCGTCCGCGCCGGCGACGTCGCCGTCGGGGTGAGCTGCACCGGCGAGACACCCGACGTGCTCGGCCCCATGCGCGTGGCGAGCGCGGCCGGAGCCACCACCGTGGCGATCACCAACAACCCCCGGTCCTCCCTGGCCGAGCTCGCCGACCACGTACTGGTCTCGGCGGGCCGGGAGACGGCCTTCCGCCCGGGATCACTGGCCAGCCGGATCAGCCAGCTCCTCATCGTCGACTGCATCTTCGTCGGGGTGGCCCAGCGCACCTTCGACACCTCGGACTCCGCCTTACGCGCCACCCGTGCCGCGGTCAACGGCTACGTCGAGGACTCCCGCCGGCGTACCAAGATGGGATGAGCCCGTGGTGGCTCGCCGTCGATAAGTGACGCCGCGGCGGGCGGCTGCTCCGGGAGGCGTGGTGCCCGCCGTCAATGAGCGGCGGGGGTGCTCCGGTGTTCGTTGGTGCCCGCCGTCAATGAGCGGCGGGTGGCTGTTCCGGTGTGCGTCACAGCTCTTCCGTGGTGCTCACCGTCCGAAAGTGGCGCTGCGCTGCGGCGCCGACTTCCCGCCGTCCGGCCCCTTGCCCGCCGCCGTCGGCTTCCCGCCTGCCGTGGGCAACCCCGCGTGCGGTCGCGTCGCCGGATCCACGCGTACCTCATCCATATCGGCCTTGATGCCATCGCCTACTGCACTTTCCGACGCCGCTGGGACGAGGTACGGTCCAACGTCTTGCCGGGGCGCAGTCAGGTGGCCTCACCCAACTGTTCGGCCAGCCGCTCCAGGCCGCCCCTGATGAGCTGCCCATACTCGTCGTCGCCAAGCGCGCCGATCTCGGCCTGCGCCTGCTGGAGGTGCTCACGGGCGCGGCCGAAATCGCCCAGCTTGCGATAGCACTCACTCAAGTTCAGATGCAGCGACGGATACAAGCCGGCCACTGAAAGTGGCACCCCAGCTTGGGCCACCCGCTCATCGGTGACCAGACCGGCGGCGGCAAGCGCTCGCAGGTCCCACATCAGCTCCTGGTGCACATCGTCCTGCACGTCGGCCATCGAGTGGGCAAGGACGCAAACATGCAGCGGGTCGCCTCGCTCACCGCCGATGTCGTCCCAGATCTGCGCGAACAAGTCGCGAGCGGCGTCACGCCGGCCTTGGTGGTGATGCAACTCCACCCCCTGGCCGATCCGGGTCATCGTTGGGTCGGTGGTCATGAGCAGCTCCTTCACCGTCGCCGGCGATCGCGGTCGCTACTCCTCGGTGCCGGTCCGGCCGATGTAGAAGATCGCGGGATCGAGATCGGCCAGGGCGATCCAGTCCGGTGGCAATTGGTGGCCGGGGCTCGGGTTAGGCATGCGCAGTTCGATGGCGGTCTTGGGGTGTTCGTCGACACGTTGGGTGAGCGTGTAGAGGGTGGCCAGGATGTGGAGGCAGGGAGTGCGGCGCTCCGAGCAGGTGCAGTGCGTCGTCAGTTGGTCGAGTGGGACGGCGAGGCCGACACGTCGGGACAGTACGGGCGCGAGTTCGTCGGGTAGGTCGCCTGGGGCCAGGCCTCCGGCTGCCTCCGCCAGGGCGTTGTCGATAAGGGCCGTGGCGTCGGCCAGCACTTGGTCGGCCCAGCACGGCAGCTGGATGCGGACGTGGTGGGAGACGTCGCCGGTGCTGCTTTCCGCCTCGATCAGTCCCGGTCCGATGGTGGCGATGGTGACGGCGTTGTTGCGGGCGAGGCTGCGTGCCTTGGGCAGTCGCCGGTCAGGGGCGGCGGTCGGGGATTGGAGTGTGCGCAGCCACGATCGGCCCCATGGACCGGCTCCGAACTCGGCGGCCATCAGCCGATCCCTGGGTCGTCGTCGAGGGCGAGGATGGCGTGCAGTTGTTCGTCGGGCAGGACGGCCAGGGCGGCCTCGGTGTCGCCGGCGACGATGTCGGAGAGTGCGCGTTTGCGTTCTTGGAGGCGCGCGATGTGGTCCTCGATGGTGCCTGCGGTGACGAGGGTGTGGACGTTGAGCGCGCGCCGCTGCCCAATCCGGTGAGCGCGGTCGGTGGCCTGGTCCTCCACCGCGGGGTTCCACCAGCGGTCGTAGTGCACGACGTGTCCGGCCCGGGTGAGGTTGAGCCCGAAGCCGGCGGCGCGCAGGCTCAGCAGCAGGATGGGCGGCGCGTGGTCGTCGTTCTGGAACGCCTCGACGAGCCGGTCGCGCCGTTGCGGGCTCAGCCCTCCGTGCAGGAAGGGGATGGGGGCGGTGTCCAGGACTTGGCCGAGATGGCGGGAGAGCATCTGTCCCATCGCCCGGTACTGGGTGAAGACCAGGGCTCGGTCCTGGTCCTGGGCGATCTCGGTGAGCATTTCGGTGGCACGGTCGAACTTGCCCGAGCGCCCGGCCAGGTCGCCGTCGTCCTTTCCGAGGAAGTGCGCCGGGTGATTGCAGATCTGCTTGAGCGTGGTCAGCAGCGCCAGCACACGACCGCGCCGTCCGATGCCGGTGCCCAGGCCCTCGGCGAAGGCCCGGTCGACGGCGTCGCGGTAGAGGCGTGCCTGTTCGCCGGTGAGGGAGCAGGTGACGGTCGAGCACTGCTTGGGTGGCAGATCGGTGAGGACCTCGTCCTTGGTCCGGCGCAGCAGGTGGGGTGCGACGAGCGTGTTGAGCCGTGCCGCGGCGGTGGCCGAACGCCGTTGCTGGATGGGCACGCCGAAGCGCTGTTTGAAGCGTTCCCGGGTGCCCAGCAGGCCGGGGTTGGTGAAGTGGAGCAGCGCCCAGAGATCTTCCAGGCGGTTCTCCACCGGCGTGCCCGTCATCGCGATCCGGGTCCGCGCGGGCAGCAGCGCGGCGGCCTGGCCGGCCTTGGAGTCGGGGTTCTTGATCTGCTGGGCCTCGTCCAGCACCAGCACCTCCCAGCCGGTTGCGGCCAGTGCCGCGGCATCGGTGCGCAGGACGCTGTAGCTGGTGACGACCACGCTGCCCGGCGGCATGGTCTCGGGCAGCTCTCGCCGGGGCCCGTGGTAGGGGACGACGGGCAGGTGAGGGGCGAACCGCGCCAGTTCGCGCCGCCAGTTGCCCAGCACCGAGACGGGGCAGACGACCAGGTGCGGCCGCGTGGTGGTCCGGGTGGCCAGCAGGCCGATGGCCTGCAGCGTCTTCCCGAGTCCCATCTGGTCGGCCAGCACGCCGCCGCCGTGCAGCGCCCGCAGCCATGCCACCCCGTCCAGCTGGTAGGGGCGAAGCTCGGCCTGGACGGCCGCGGCCTTCAGCTCCGACCGCGTGAGCACCGCCTGCCGGAACCGTTCCAGCATCGCTGCGGCCGAGTAGATCGCGGTGCCATCGTGATTGAGCACAGCGTGTGCGGCGGTCGGCATCCGCCCGGCCAGTTCCGCCAAGGCATTGTCCTCGGCCGCGGTGTCGTCGGACACCTCGGTGTCGGCGCGGCCGGGGCCCACCAGGCGAAGGGCGTCGCGCCATGCTCGCACCGAGGCGCCGAACACCGTGTCCGGGCCGGTGAGGGTGTCCAGCGCGGGTATCGCGGCATCCAGATCGACCAGCCGTACCGCAACGTCGGCGGCGACGATCACGCGCTGCCGGTCGGGCACGGCGATGCGGCAAGTCGCCGACCGCCCCGCGGGGAGCCCATGGCTTGTCAGGATGGCGGCGATTTGTCCGGTACCCCACCAGGCCATCGCGTTCTCGTCCGGAACGAACGTGGCCTGGATCAGGTCGGGCGGCTCGACATCACACGGCACGGCCGGTCACTTCCCGTGGGGAGTCGGGGAGGCGGTGGGCTTGCGCGGGAGCAGGAAGGTGGCCGCGAAGGCGACCGCCAGCAGCGCGATGCTCAGCCACAGCGAGGCGGCCTGCGCATCGCCGAACCCCTCGGCCAGCGCCTGTGGGGTGTGGTCGGTGCCGCGCACCCGGGTGAAGAAGAAGGTGCCGATCACCGCGACACCCACAGACGCGGCCAGTTGCGTGACGGTGTTGTAGAGCGCCGAGCCTGAGCCCGCGTCGCTCACCGGCACGTCGTTGAGCGTCAGTTGCAGCAGCGGGGCCACGACCATGCCCATCCCGGCGCCGCCTACCAGCACGCCCCAGACCAGGTCGCTCCAGCCGGTGTCGGGCGTGGCCCCGGTGGTCGCGGTCGCCACGAGCGCGAACCCCAGGGCCATTACCACCAGCCCGATCTGCACGGTCGCCCGGCCGATCCGCGGCAGTAGCAGGGCCGCCGACACCGTGGCCAGCACCGGGACCGCCACCGACCAGGGCAGGATCATCAGGCCGGACCGCATCGGGCTCATCCCCAGGCCCTGCTGCAGGAACAGCATGAAGACCATGAAGAACCCCATCGTCGGGATGAAGAACAGCATCTGGACCAGCAGCCCGCCGTTGACCGACCGGAACCTGAACAGCGACATCTGCACCAATGGTGCGGCGACCCGCCGTTCCCACAGCACGAATGCGGCCAGCACGACCAGGCCGGCGCCGAGACAGATCCAGGTCCACAGCGGCCAGCCGGACCGGTCCGCTGCGGTGATCAGCGGGTACAGCACCAGCAGCAACCCGGCCGCCGACAGTGCGACCCCGGCCAGGTCGAGGCGGGAGGCCGTCTCGGCGCGGCTGTCGGGCAGCAGCGTGGCCGAGGCGACCACGGCCAGCGCGGCCAGTGGAACGTTCACCCAGAACACCAGGCGCCAGCCCGCCCCCCACAGGTCCCACTCCAGCAGCGCCGGTCCGGCGATCGGGCCCAGTGTCGCCGCCAGTCCCGACAGCGCGGCGAACGCCGCCATCGGGCCGCCCCGCTCCCGGGGCGCGTACATCACCTGGATCTGCGACAGCACCTGCGGGATCATCGCGGCCGCGCACAGTCCTTGCAGCACTCGCGCCGCGACCAGCAGGCCGGGACCGGCGGCCAGCCCGCACAGCCCCGAGGCCGCCGCGAATCCGGCGATGCCGGCGATGAACACCCGCTTGTGCCCCAGCAGATCGCCCAACCGCGCCCCGCTGATCATTCCCACCGCGAACGCCAGGGTGTAACCCGCCTGGATCCACTGCAGGTGCGCCGGGGAGGCGTGCAGATCCGCCTGGAGCGGGGGCAGGACGACGTTCACGATCGTCACCCCGATGAGGTCCAGGAACGCCGCCAGCAGGATCGTCAGCAGAGCCAGGCTCCGCCCCTTCCCGGCCGGTCGGGCCTGATCGGCCACGGTGGTGGACGCCATGCGCACTCCGTTCGATGGTCGCTACACTCATTCCATTGCGCCACACATTGAGTGTGTGGCGCAATGATTGCGCGACGCAAGATATTGCATGGGATCGAGGCATGTCAACATGACCGAGCACAAACCACTGGCGGACCGCGGGGCGGCAACCGACCGCGTCATCGACGCGATGCCGGATTGGGTGACCGCGTCGGTGCAGCTCAACAGCTTGATCGCGGACCATATGGGCGTCGTTCCGTCCGACTTCGCCTGCCTGCACGCCCTCAATCGCGGCGGCCCCGCCACCGCCGCCGCCCTGGCCGACCGGGTGGGCCTCACTCCCGGATCGCTGTCCCGGATGATCGACCGGCTGGAGGCGGCGGGCCTGGTCCAGCGCCACCCGGACCCGCACGACCGGCGCAAGACCCTGATCGAACCGACCACCGAAGGACTCGCCCGCATCAGCGACTACTACGCCGGCCTGAACGTGCGCACCCGCGACGTCCTGGCCGACTTCACCGCCGACCAGCTCGACTCGGTACTCCGCTTCGTCCAAGCCGCTCACACCGCCACCCAGGACGAGGTCGACCGCCTGCGATCCCCCGGCCGGGGCACTGGCAGGGGCACGGCCGGTCGTCGCTAGGGAGTGTCTAACCGCCTGGACGAGAAGGGCCCAGCCGGTGCTCCCTGGAATGTCGACGAACGTCGGCGCGGTGGGGAGCGGAGCGGAGTGCGGGTGGTTGTGGAGGCGCGCGTGAGACCGTGCCCTGTACCACCGCGCCCGCGATGGCCGCGGGAGCGGCATCACCGGAGCGCAACCATCACGGCGCGCCGGAGCCGCCACCCGCCGCAGCACAGCGCCGTATCCCGCGGCGCGAACCACGCACACCGGAACAGCAGCCCGCCGCAGCGGCCAGGGGTCGGCTACCGCGGTCCCAAGCTGCACGAGAACCCTCGGGTAACATCTGTCGTGCGAGCCAGCGACATTCCTTCTGGTCATGAGGGGATAACGGGTGAACAGCGCAAGTGATCCTGAAGCCGATATCCGGGCTCGGCTCCAGCAGCACTGGGAGGCATCCGAACGCGGGGACGTCGACGCTGAGCACGCGATCTACGCTGCAGACGCGATCCTGGACTACCCGCAGTCGGGCGAGCGCTTCAGCGGCCGGTCAAGGATCCAAGCGCAACGCGGCGGGCACCCGGCCGAACGCCACTTCACCATCCGCCGAATCCTGGGCGGCGGCGACCTTTGGGTGAGCGAGTGCGTGATCACCTATGACGGCGTGCCCACATACACGCTCAGCGTTATGGAGATCACCGATGGTCTCGTAACGCACGAGACCCAGTACTTCGCCGACCCCTTCCCCGCGCCTCCCGGGCGCGCTGCGCTAGCTGAGCCGATTCCGGTCCGCGACCAATAGCCGATTGAGCTGTCGGGTCGATGGACGACATCGACCGGACGTTGTCGGATTTCCATCAAGAACAGCAGGCACGGAATCAAACACCGCGATCGACTTGTCTTGGAGTTGGTCCAGGTGGCACAAACCGTGGCGCTGACGGGATTACGGTGTGCTCAGCGCCGCGTCGATGGCCGCGCCATGGCGACCCAGCCAGGCCTCGCGCCGCTTGATCTCATCACCGATGCCCTCCTCCCACATCCTCGCCCAGCCACCGCCCTGCTCCTCGGCTCTCTGTTTCATCAGGAACCACGCCCGCCGGGTCCCCAGCGTGAGCATCTCGACGAGCCGGGAACGGTCGACGTCCGACATCCCGTAGGCGTCGGCCAGGATCCGGCAGCGGCGCGGCGCGTCCACCTCCCGCAACAGCGGGTCGGCATCGACGGGGTCGCACAGCGGCGCCCAGTACATCATCGCGTTGGACACCTCATCTACCCGGGTGGTCGGCCTGGCAAGGTCGAAGTCGATCAGCGCGGCCGCCTTACCGTCCCGGAACACGATGTTGTCCGGCGTGTAATCCCTGTGCCCGACCACCTCAGCCGGGTATCGCGGCGCGGGCGGCATACCCGGCGGCTCCGAGAGCCCCCGGCTCGGCCGCACCCCGTCAGGGATGACGAACCCCGCGACGGCGGCGTGGTAGCCGCGTACGAGGCGCCCGACGGAGGCCAGCCGCTCCTCGTCGGCGAGCCACGCCGGCCTCGGCCGCCCCGCGACCTCGCCGGGAACGAAGGTCAGCACCTCGCGCCCGGCCGCGTCGATGCCGAGGAACCGCGGCGCGCCCGGGAACCCGGCCTGCTCCAGATAGCCCAGTAGCGCGTGGACAAGCGGGGCGTTCGGGCCTACCGGCCGGCGCACAGTGTCGCCGACCCGCACAACCCCCTCGGTGACGTCACCGCCGACGAGCGGGATCTCGGGGTGGGACTCGGACGATTCGACGTAGGTGAAAGAGTTCATTTTCCCTGGGGGGTAGAGGCCAACGACTCGGTCTGCCGGAGCGAATACAGTCATGATCTCAAAGCACGCGACCCGATGCTGTGCCAGATCAGCCGTGGGCAAGACCCTGCTACTGAACGAACGGAATCGACCCCGGATTCTTGTCTCAGCCGCCAGCGGCAAAGCCGCCGCACACGGGTACATCGACCGGCTCGGCCGGCCACGGCGCATGGCTTCCCTTGTCCATGAGTCAGCTGAGGGTGTTGAACGTCGCTTCTGGGCGGTCACGTCGGGAGTACAGCTCCCAAGCCGCTTCGGCGATGTCATCGGGATCGAGTGTTCTGGCCCCTACGTCACCGAACTGGTCCTGCTGGGACTGGACCATCTCGTAGATGTCACCGCGTTCGATAAGCCCACCGATGATCAGGCTTCCGGCGTAGACGCCCTTCTCGGCCAGTGCCGCGTTCAGAGTGAGGGCGTAGTTGCGCAGCGCGGCCGAAGACAGCGCGAGCGCGCCGAGTGCGGGCATGGGCATGACAGCGCTGAGACCGCCGGCGAACAGCAACCCGCCGTCGCCACGCTCGATCATGCCGGGTAGCACCTTGCCGACCACGTCAACGGCCGGATACACCGAGGCCATCGCTTCTCGCACGCCCGCCGAGTCGGTATCGACGATCGGCGTCGGCGGGTCCTGCAGGTCGGCCGCGCCGGGCCCGTAGTAGAGCACGTCAATGCGGGAGGCATCGCGCCCGGCGACGGTGTGGAGGCCGAGCCGGGGATGATGTACTTCACCTTCGGCCGCGCCTTCCTCGGCCACTGGGCGCTGCCGGACAGCCGGATCGTCTGGTTCGGCAGCCTGCCCTCCGAGGACCCGTTGACCGCCGCGCAGGTCCGCGCCGTCCCCGCCGCCGAATGGCTGGAGCGACTGCGTCCCCTGTACGCCGGCCACGTCCCCGGCGAGACCCTCCTCGCCCGCGCCGCCCCGAGGACCTGATGGCCGTCGGCCCGATGGAGGCCATGCCCGATGTTCCGGCATGGCACCGGGGCCGGATGGTGCTGGTCGGTGACGCCGCGCACGCCCCCTCCTCAAGCTCCGGCCAGGGCGCGTCACTGGCCGCCGAGAGCGCCGTCGAGCTGGCCCGCTGCCTGCGTGACCTGCCCACCGCCGAGGAGGCGTTCACGGCGTACGAGCGGCTGCGCCGCCCCCGCGTGTCGGAGATCGCCGGGGATGCCGCCGCCAAGAACAAGGCGAAGGCGGGCAAGGCCGAAGGCCAGGCGGCGTTCCCGACCCCCGAGCAGATGTTCGCTCCCGTGCACCGGCATCACATCGACTGGGACGCCCGCGTCACTGCCTGACGCCTGAAATGTCGGCGATGGTCGGTGCGGCGGGAAAGCGGAGCGGAGTGCGGGTGGTTGCTCCGGCGCGCGTAGGACCGTGCCCTGTACCACCGCGCCCGAAGCCGCGGCAGCGGTAGCACCAGAGATCAGCTATCACGGCGCGCCGGAGCAACTGCCCGCCGCAGCGCAGCGCCACTCTCGGACGGCGAGCACCACGCCCGGGGAACTCCCCTCAGCGAGAGCTGAGGATCTCGGTGATCCGGATGAACCCGTCCGTGCCGTGGCCTCGGTCGATGGCGCGCCGGGTCAGGTCGTCGACGGCGCGCATCACGCTCGCGTCGATGCCATGGGCTTCGGAGGCGTGGACGATGTGGGCCACGGACGACGCCGCCGAGGTGATCGGGTTGCCCTCGCCGGAGAACGTGCCGCCGTCCACGTCGTCCGCGAGCTGATCGAAGAGCGGGGGAAGGATCGCGCCGATGCCCTTGGCGAACGGCGCCAGTTCCCGCGCGGTGATCCCTTCGGCCCTGGCCATCGCCAGGGCGTGCGCGTATCCCGCCATCGCGGTCCAGAAGATGTCGAGCAGCGCGATGTCGTACGCGGCCGCCCGGCCGACGTCCTCGCCGAGGTGGGTGTGGGTGCCGCCCAGGGCGTCCAGCACCTGCTGGTGCTCCAGGTAGAGCTCTTTCGGGCCGCTGTGGAGGAACACGGCGGCCGGTGTGCCGATGGTCGGGGTCGGCGTCATGATCGCGCCGTCGAGGTACCCGATGCCGTGTTCAGCCGCCCAGGCCGCGGTGTCGCGGGCGCGGTCGGGGGTGTCGGCGGTCAGGTTCACGAGGGTGCGGCCCTTGAGCGCGGCGGCGACCGCGTCGTGCCGTACGACGGCGTCCACCGCGTCGTAGTTCACCACGCAGATCACGGTCAGCCCGCTCGCGGCGATCGCCTCTTCGGGGGACGAGGCGCTCACCGCGCCCCTTTCGACCAGTTCCCGGTCCCGGCCCGGCGTCCGGTTCCAGACGGTGGTTCGCAGGCCGGCGTCGAGGAAGGCGCGGGCCAGGGACCCGCCCATAGGCCCCAGGCCGAGCACAGTGACGGCAGACTGTTCGGTATGTGACGTCATGATCTAACTCCTGCTTGGAAATCAACAAACGGCAACGAATGGGACGAAGATGACGCGCAGCCGCGCCCAGGACCTGAACGTCTGCGGAGTGACCGCCGCGATCGCGGTGATCGACGGCAAGTGGAAGACGATCCTGCTCTGGCTTCTGGAATCGCACCCGTACCGGCCCGGCGAACTGCGCCGGCGGCTGCCCGGCCTCACCGAGAAGGTGCTGACTCAGACACTCCGGGAGATGGAGGCCGACGGACTCGTCCACCGGGAGGTGCACGATGTCCGGCCGCTGAAGACCGTGTACTCCCTGACCGAGTTCGGCCGGGAGCTGTCCGAAGCGTTGGCTCCGCTCTCCGACTGGGGCCACCGGCGCCTGGACAGGCTGGCCGAGTCCCAGCGGGTTTCCTGAGCCACGGCTACGCCTCCCTTCGCACCGGATTTCGACGGCCGCGCGACCGCCCATGACCATGGTTCCGGCCACCACATCCCGCGACAAGTACCCACAAAAAGGTGGCTATCGGCCATGAGGAGCATCGGGCGCGTCTCCCGCGGCCTCTTCAGGGGGCCGCGGGCCCGGAGGGTGGAGCGGCTGGCCGGCCGCCTGCATGACGCGTGGCGCGCGGGACGCCGGCTGCCGGGCGGCGGCTACGAGCCGCAGATCAGGACGACCGCCGATCGGGCCTGGGTGAGACGGCACGGCGCCGACCGGGTGGACATCGCCAACACCGGTTACCGGGATCTACCGGCCGACTGGCAACAGGAGAACCGGGAGTCGGCGATCGTCGCGGTCAGGCTGGTGACGGAGGGCCGCAGGCGCGGGGCCGACCTGTCGGGCGAGGAGTTCATGGAGTCCGCGAGCCACGCCGTGCACGAGGCATGGCTCGTACGCAACGGGCGGCGGGCGTCGCCGGAGCAGCGGCTGCCCTACCGCCTGCTACCCGAGGCGGAGAAGGAGAAGGACCGGCTCGTGGTGCGCCTGGCGCTTGAGCTCTGGTCGTGAACGCCGGACGGCGCTCCGGTCAGGACGAGATCCGGAGCGCCTCGGCGGCGACGGCGTGGCGCAGGTCGCGGATGCCCGGCCGGCCGCGTACGGGGTGAACGTTGTTGGTCAGCAGGACGACGGTCAGCGCCCGTTCGGGGTCGACGACGAGGGAGGTCCCGGTGAACCCGGAGTGGCCGTAGGCACGGCCGAGCGGCCCCACGGTGGCGGGGTCGCCGATGCGGACGCCGAGCCCGTGGTCGAACGCCGCCCCCGTGACGCCCTGGTCGCGGGTCATCTCCGCCACCGTGTCCGGGCGCAGGATCGGCCCGCCCCCGGTGCGCAGGGTCTCCCCGAAGCGGACCAGGTCGTCCGCCGTGGAGAACAGCCCGGCGTGGCCGGCGACCCCGCCGAGGCCGTACGCGGTCTCGTCGTGGACCTCGCCCCTGATGCAGCCGGGGCCGGGGCGGTCGGCCTGGTACTCGGTCGCGACGACGCGCGGGAGCAACTCGGCCGGGGGGCGGTAGCAGGTGCTCGTCAGGCCGAGCGGCCCGATGACACGGGTGCGTACGAGCTCGTCGAGGGGGGCTTCCCCGGCGATCTCGGCCACCCGGCCCGCCGTCACCATGCCGACGTCCGAGTAGACGTACCGCTCCCCGAGGGGGTGGTCCGGCCGGGTGGTGAGGATCAGCTCCATCCGCGCGGCGTGCGCGGCGGGGCCGTCGCCGGGGATCTCCTCGTGGGCCCGGCGGCTGGGCGGCAGGCCGGCCGTGTGGGTGAGCAGGTGCCGCAGCGTGGTCGCGCGGTGCCCTCCGTACGCCGCCGGGAGCCAGGTGGCGACCGGCTCGTCGAGCCTGAGGAGGCCGTCCTCCACCAGCGACAGGATGGCGGTGGTGGTGAACAGCTTGGTGATCGAGGCGAGGTCGAAGACCGCGTCGCGGCGGGCGGGCGGACGCTGGTCCAGGAGCGCCTCCGTAGCTCCTGAATAACGTACGGCCTCACCCGCCGCGGCAGCGGCGACGACAGCTCCGTCCACGGCGATCACGGCGACCGCCGCCGAGCAGGCGGTGGGGACGGCGTCCGCGAGAATTCCCCGCAGGCTCGCGTCCGGGCCGCCGGAGTCTCCCGGGTCAGGCACCGACCACTCCCCCGGACGCGGCCTGCCTGGCCGCCTCCAGCTGGTCGCCGTTGGCCTGCAGGAGCGCCCTGGCGTCGTCGGCCCCGAGGTCGTGCTCGATCATGAGCACGGCCGCCTTGACCTGCCAGCCCGCCGCCTCCAGGGCCGCGTGGGCGGTGTCCAGGCCCGCGCCGGTGATGTCGCCCACCATGCGGGCGGCCCGGTCGACGAGCTTGGAGTTGGCCGCGGAGACCTCGATCATCGAGTTCCCGTACGTCCGGCCGAGCCGGACCATCGCGATCGTGGAGATCATGTTCAGGACCAGCTTCGTCGCGGTCCCGGCCTTGAGGCGGGTCGACCCGGTCACGATCTCGGGCCCGACGACCACCTCGATCCGGTGCTCGGACGCCGCGGAGAGCGCCGAGTCCCGGTTGCAGGACAGCCCGGCGGTCAGCGCGCCCCTGCGGGCGGCCTCCCCGACGGCCCCGATCACGTACGGCGCCCGCCCGCTGGCGGAGACCCCCACGACGCTGTCGAGCGGGCCCACCTCCTTGCCGGCGATGGCCGCGGCTCCGGCGGCGGCGTCGTCTTCGGCTCCCTCGACCGAGCGGGTCAGCGCGGGCACGCCGCCCGCGATGATGCCCTGGACGAGCTCGGGGTCGGTGCCGAAGGTGGGCGGACATTCGGACGCGTCGAGCACGGCGAGGCGGCCGGAGGTCCCGGCGCCCACGTAGAAGAGTCGTCCCCCCTGCTTCATACGGGCGACGATCGCGTCGATGGCGGCCGAGATCTCCGGGATCGCCACGGCGACCGCCGCGGGGACCTTGGCGTCGGCCGCGTTCATGAGCCTGGCGACCTGTTCGGTGGGCAGTCGGTCGATCTCGCTGTAGCGCGGATCACTCTGCTCTGTGGACAGGTCGGCGAGTGGTTCAATCATCTCGTTCCATGTCGCTAATTTTCACCGGATGGTTCCATTATGCAAAGATTCTTCGGAGAATGAGATCATGTCACACGTACGAACCGGCGCCGAGCGGCTCGCGAACGATCCCGATCTCCTACGTGGGGGCCGGATCGGTCTCGTCACCAACCCGACCGGGGTTCTTCCCGATCTGACCCCGACCGCGGCGGCGCTGCAGGCGGCGGGGGTTCCACTGGCCGCGCTGTTCGGTCCCGAGCACGGGATCCGGGGCACGGCGCAGGCGGGTTTCGGCGAGGACACAGGTCGGGACCCGGCGACCGGGCTCCCGGTCCTCGACACGTACGGCAGGAGCGGCGAGGCCCTGGACGCGCTGGTGGCGGCCTCGGGCGTGGACACGCTCGTCTTCGACATCGCCGACGTGGGGACGCGCTTCTACACGTTCGTGTGGACGATGCACGACCTCATGGCGTCGGCGGCCCGGCTGGGGCTGCGCTTCGCGGTGCTCGATCGGCCCAACCCGCTGGGCGGCACCCGGGCCGAGGGCCCGGCGCTTGAGCCGTCCTGCGCGAGCTTCGTGGGCCGGGCGCCCCTCCCGGTGCGGCACGGCCTGACCCTGGGTGAGCTGGCACTGCTCTTCAACGAGTCGATCGGCGCCGACCTGACCGTGGTCGTGATGGAGGGCTGGCGGCGCTCCATGCGCTTCGCCGACACCGGTCTGCCGTGGATCATGCCGTCGGTGAACATGCCGACCCCGGACACCGCGCTGGTCTATCCGGGCACCGGCCTGGTCGAGGGCACGTCCGCGTCCGAGGGCCGGGGCACCACGCGGCCGTTCGAGCTGATCGGCGCGCCCTGGCTGGACGGCGGCTTCGCCGCCGGGCTGAACGGGCTCGGCCTGCCCGGCGTGCGGTTCCGCGACACCTGGTACACCCCGGCGTTCCACAAGCACGCCGGTGCGGCGGTACGCGGCGTCCAGGTGCACGTGCACGACGCCGAGGCGTTCCAGCCGGTGCTGACCGGGGTGTCGATCCTGCACCTGCTGCGCTCGCGGTGGCCGGAGCAGTTCGCCTGGACCACCGCCGACCCCGCCGGGACCGGCGTGGAGGGCGGCCGGCACTTCATCGACCTGCTGTGGGGCTCCCCGTCGCTGCGCGAGCGGACGGACGCGGGGGACGACCCCCGCGACCTGTGCCCCTCCCCCTGCCACCCGGAGGCCTGGTTGTACGGCGGGAAGCTGCTCTACCCGTGACATCCGGCCGTCACCGCAGGTCCCGGCGGTAGAGCCAGAAGACGCGCTCGGCCCGAGCCCCCACCGCTCCGGAGTAGAACCGCAGGGGGCCCACCCAGGAGATCTGCGCGCTCGCCAGGCCCGCCGCGCGCATCTCGGCCAGGCAGCGGCGCAACAGCACGCCGCCGACGCCGAGCCCGCGCGCCGCGGGGGCGGTGCCCATGGGGCCAAACCAGGCGGGCCTGGCCCCCCACGCGGCGAAGCCGATGATCTCGCCGTCGCGGGACGCGTAGTGGCAGCCGGTGGCCTGCTCGGCCTCCCAGGCCCAGCTCTCGTTCCACTCATCGCGGACGAACGCCGCCACGGCGGCCCGCTCGCCGGGACCCGCCGCGCGTACGGCGACGCCCTTGCCGGCCAGCCGCTCGACGTCGGCCGCGACAGCCCCCTCGTCGCAGGCGGCGCCGGACAGGTCGGCGGTCATGTTCCAGGCGACCTGCTCGCGCTCGTAGCCGAGGGACTCGAACAGGCAGGCGGCGGCCGTGTAGCGCACGTCGACGCCGGGCCAGGCGTAGCAGGGCGGGTTGCCGGCGACGCGGACCGTGGTGACGCCCTCGCCGCGCAGCCACTCCTGCGCCGCCTCGACCAGCGCCCGCCCGCGTCCGGCGCCCCGGGCTCCGGGGTGGACGGCGAGCAGGTCGATGTGCCCGACGGACGGGTCGCGGGTGGACACCGAGGTGAGGACGGCGCCGTCGAGGTCGGGGGTCGCGAGCGCGGTCCAGCGGCGGTCCGCCGGAGGCGCGGCGAGCCGGGCGACCAGCCGTGGCGCCTCGGCCGCGTCGAAGGCGAGCGCGGCCGCGGCCAGCTCACCGAGGGCCGCGACGTCCCCCGACGCGTCGCGGACGCCCAGGTTCCCGGTCACGCCTGAACCGCCGGGGTGGCGACGACGCTGCGGCGCCGCGGATGGAAGCAGGCATGTTCCTGCACCGTGCCGCCGTCGTGCCCGAGCACGGGCGTCTCGGCCTCGCAGCGGTCGGTGCGGAACGGGCAGCGGGGCGCGAAGAGGCAGCCCGTGTCCTTGCGGTTCGGGTCGATCGCCTCGGTGGGCGTCACACGCTCGGCACCGGGCACCTCCAGGCCGTGCAGCACCGGGATGGCCGACAGCAGCGACTGCGTGTACGGGTGGACCGGGTCGGCGATGACCGTCTCGACCGGGCCGCGCTCGACGACCTGGCCCCGGTAGATCACGTACAGCTCGCCGTCCAGGCCGATGTAGCGGGCGGTCGCCACGTCGTGCGTGATGAACAGCACGCTCACGCCGAGCCGGTCGCGCAGGTCCTTGAGCAGGGCCAGGATGCCGAGCCGCAGCGACACGTCGATCATCGAGGTGGCCTCGTCGGCGACGAGCATGTCGGGGTCGACGGTCAGCGCCCGGGCGATGACCACGCGCTGACGCATGCCTCCGGAGAGCTGGTGCGGATAGCGCGACAGCACGTAGCCCGGGTCGAGGCCGACGAGGCCGAGCAGCTCCTCGGCCCGCTCGTCGATCCACGAGCGGGGGCGGCCGGTCTGCTTGGCCCGCAGGGTCAGCGGCGCGTCCAGCGTCTGGTGGATGGTCCGCGCCGGGTTGAGCGCGGAGTACGGGTCCTGGTGGATGAGCTGGATCCGCCGGAAGTGCGACTGGCGCCGGCGGTGGCTCAGCGACGACATCGGGACGCCGTCGATGGCGATCTCGCCGGAGTCGTAGCTCTCCAGGCCGGCGAGGATGCGGCCGAGGGTGGTCTTGCCGCAGCCGGACTCGCCGATGAACGAGACCGCTCCGCCCTTCTCCATGGAGAAGTCGACGCCGCGCAGCGCCGGGACCTCCCGGGCGCCGAGCATGCTGCCGCGCTGCCGGAACGTCTTGGTGATGCCCTTGCCGGTGATCATGCCTGCTCCTCCCCTCTCGTGGGTCCCGTCGTGACGGTCTCCTTCTGCTCCCCCTCGCCGGCCGCCGTGTGGCAGGCCACGACGCGCGGTCCGATGGTGAGGACGGGCGGCTCGCCGGTCTCGCACACGTCCATGCGGACGGCGCAGCGCTCGCGGAACACGCACCCGTCGGGCGGGATGGTGCTCAGCGTCGGCGGGCGGCCGGGCAGCGCCCTGGCCTCGTCGATGTCGCCGACCAGGCGCGGGATCGCCTGGAGCAGGCCCCGCGTGTACGGGTGCTTGGGCGCGCCCAGCACCTCCCTGGTCGGGCCCTGCTCGACCAGGCGACCGCCGTACATGACGGCGAGCCGGTCGGCGATCTCGGCGACGACGCCGAGGTCGTGGGTGATGACGAGCGTGGTGAGACCGCGCTCCTCGTGGACCTCGCGGATGATCCGCAGGATGGTCGCCTGGGTGATCATGTCGAGCGCCGTGGTGGGCTCGTCCAGGACGACGACGTGGGCGTTGAGCACCAGCGCGAGCATGATGCCGACACGCTGGCGCATGCCGCCGGACAGCTCGTGCTGGTAGGAGTCGAGGACCCGCGCCCCGTCCAGGCCCATCCGGTCGAGGAGGCTCCTCGCCTCCTTGACCAGGCCGGGCAGGTCGTCGACGTCGTGCGAGCGCCCCAGGTCGAGGAGCTGCTTGCCGATCGTCTTGAGCGGGTTGAGCGAGTTCTGCGCGGCCTGGAAGACGTAGCCGACGTGCCGGCCGCGCGTCTTGCGCAGGTCTTCGCCGCCCAGGGTCACGACGTCGCCGAGGCCGTCGATGTCCACGCTTCCCGACCTGATCCGGCCGGGCGGCTGCACCGCGTTGAGCAACGACAGCGCCAGGGTGGACTTGCCGGAGCCGGACTCGCCGACCACGCCGGTGATCGTCCCGGGTACGAGCTCCAGGTCGACGCCCCGGACGGCGGGCAGTTCGCCCGCGCCGGTGCGGTAGACGACGGACAGGTCGTTGATGCGGACGCCCGGCGCCCTCTTGTCAGTTACGGACACCGGTCACTCCTCACGCAGGCGGGGGTTGAAGATCTCGTCCATGGCGTCGACGACCAGCACGATGCCCAGGGTGAGCAGCAGGATCGCCAGCAGCGGCGCCAGAAGGTACGGCAGGGCCGCGGTCGTGGTCAGCGCGCCGCCCCCGAAAACGGCGAGGTTGAGCATCACGCCCCAGTTGTTGGCCTCGAACGGCAGCACGCCGAGGAAGAAGAGGCCGACCTGCGCGTACACGGCTCCGGTCACCGCGATGAGCATGTTCATCGCGATGTACGGGGCCATGCTGGGCAGCAGCTCCCTGCCGATGATGTGCGGCGTGGACAGGCCGAGTCCCCTGGCGGCCTCCACGAAGCCGCGCTCGCGCAGCGAGAGGGTCTGGGAGCGCACCGCGCGGGCCACGCCGCCCCAGCCGAGCAGGCCGAGCACGAGGCCCATCTCGATGGCGCTGGTGAACTTCCAGACCGTGGACAGCACCAGCATCAGTGGCAGGCCGGGGATCGTCAGCTTCATGTCGGTGATCCGCATGAGGACGCTGTCCCAGCGTCCGCGCCTGAACCCGGCGAACAGCCCGATGCCCGCGCCGAGCACGACCGTGATCACCGCGGTGACCAGGCCGGTCAGCAGGACGTACCGCGATCCGGTGACGACCAGCGCGAGCACGTCGGTGCCCTCGAAGTCGGTGCCGAACGGGTGCGCCCAGCTCGGCGGCGCGTAGAGCGCCGACGTGTCGCGCGGCAGCCGGTCCGGATAGAGCATCGGCCCGAAGACGCCCATGAACGCGAACCCGGCCATGATGACCGCACCGACCATCCGGCTGGGCTTGCGCTTCATGACCCGCCAGACGCCGCGCCAGAAGTTGCGGCGCAGGTTCGCCGAGGCGCTGCGCGCCTCCGGCATGATCGTGGTCGCGGTCATGCCGCCTCACCTCCGCTTCTGACCCGGGGGTCGATGACGGTGTACAGCAGGTCGGCCACGATGTTCGCGACGATGATCGCAGCCGTGATGAGCAGGAACGCGCCGCCCATAAGGGCGAAGTCGCGTCCGGTGATGCTGTCGATGAGCATCAGCCCGAGACCCGGATAGTTGAAGATCCGCTCGATGAAGATGGCCCCGCCGAACAGCATGCCCAGCGACAGCGCGAGGATCGTGAACAGAGGCAGGATCGCGTTGCGCGCGATGTACCTGAAGATGATCGAGCGCTTCATCCCGCGCAGCTCGGCGGCGAGGATGAAGTCGTCGCCGAGCACGGTGACCACACTGGACTTCATGGCCAGGATCCAGCCGCCGTAGCTGGACAGCGCGTACGTCACGATGGGCAGCGTGGCGTGCTGGATCAGCGAGCCGATGTAGCCGGCGTTGAAGCCCGGCTCGAACATGATGTCGGCGGTTCCTCCCGCGGGGAGGATGGGGATCAGCGTGGTGAAGATCGCCGCGAGCAGCAGCGCCAGCACGTACTGCGGCAGGCCGTGCAGCAGCGATCCGGAGATCGCGAGCAGGTCGCCGAGCTTGCCCTGGCGCTTGATCGCGGCGTAGACCCCGAGGATGATGCCGACCAGGAAGCTCAGCAGGGTCCCGGCGAGCACCGGGATCAGCGTCCACTTGGCCGCGGACATGAGAACGGTCCCCACGCCGGTGCCCGGCACGTTCAGCGACTGGCCGAGGTCGAAGTGGGCCAGTCCCTTCATGTAGTCGAGGTACTGCTCCCACATGCTGCCGGTCGGCATGAAGCCGTACAGGACGTTGACCGCCTGCTGGGCCGCCTCGGGCGACATGCCCTGCTCGACGAGCTTCTCGTACTTGGCCGCCATGGGGTCACCGGGAATGTTCCTGATGATCAGGAAGCTGATCGTGGTGACCACCAGGATCATGACGAGCCCGCGGGCCAGGTGGCCCGCGAGTCGTCGTGCGACAGCGATTACCCCGGAACGTCCCGGGACCCCGATGAGCGTCATGAACCTACTTCTTCTTGATCATTCCGAGCTGGAGCCACACGCCGGAGGTCTGCCGGAGCAGATCGCTCTCGTTCTCCGGGAAGCCGGTGAACCGGTTCGTGTTGATGAACTGCGTGTTGACGTAGTCCCACAGCTGGATAACGGGCAGGTCCTGGTTGGCCGCCTTGGCGAGCTGGCCGACGATGGCCTTCTGCTCGGCCTCGGGCGCGGAGTTCAGCTTGGCGGTGAGCTCGCCGGGGTTGATCTTCCCGACCCCCTTGACGTCGATGGTCTCGGGGCTACCCATCCAGTTGCCGTCCTTGCCCGGGGCGGAGTGCTTGATCTTGCCGCCCAGGTTGGCCCAACCATTCGAGGCGCCGTAGAGGCGCTGGTAGATGTTGTACGGCGCGGGGCCGAGGGCCACGAGCCAGAAGCCGACGTCGTACTTGCCCGCCGACAGCTCCGAAAGGTAGAGCGGGTAGTCGGCGGTGGTGAGCACCTCGGCGCTCACGCCCGCCTCGTTGAGCTGGCTGGTCACGGCCTTGGCCGCGGACACCCAGTCGGAGAACGGCGCCGGCACGTTGATCGTGAACTTCCACGGCTTCCCGTCGGGGAGCGTCCACTTTCCGCCGGTCTTCTTCAGGCCGGCTTCCTTGAACTCCTTCTCCGCCTTGGCCGCGTCGAGCTTGTACGGCTCGAGCTGGCCGAGTTCGGCGCCCAGCCACTCCTCCGCGGGCTTCTGGTGGATGCCCGTGGTGGTCAGCGCCGGGGTGCCGCCCTCGGGAGAGGCGATCTTGGTGACCTCGTCCCTGTTGATCAGGTAAGCGAGTCCCCTGCGCACGTGGATGTTGTCGTAGGGCTTCTTCGACTGGTTGAACGCCATGGCGACCGAGACGGGCGAGAAGCCCTTGACGACCGCGTTTCCAGGCGTCTGGCCGATCCGCTTCATCACGTCGGCCGGCACCGCGGTGAACGGCGCGTTGTCGAGCTTACCCGAAATCAGGTAGTTCCAGATCTGCTCGTTACCGGTGTAGTTGAGCAGCTTGACCTGGTCGGGGCCGACCTTGGCCACGTTGTAGAAGTTCTTGTTCTTGACGAGGAGCGCCTCACCCGGGTTCATCCGCTCCAGGACGTACGGCCCGGCGGAGACGTCCTTGGCCGGCGCGAAGGCGAGCACCTTCTCCGACTGGGCGGTGATCTCGGCGCGGGCCTTCTCGGCCTCGGCGCCCTCACCGCGGGCGGCCTTGAGGGTGTCCCAGAAGTTGGCGGGGACCGCGTCCTTCCAGATGTGCGCGGGCACGACAAAGCTGTCCATTACGCCACGGACGAACGTCACGGCGGGGTTGGACATGTCCTGGGAGATCTTCACCGTGTGGTCGTCGACGACCTCCACGTCGGAGGCCGCGCCGGCCGCGCCGGGGTCCAGCGAGAACGCGGTGCTGCCCTGCGTGTACGCGAGGGCGATGGAGAGCTTGACATCCTCGGCGGTGACGGGCTTGCCGTCGGACCACTTGTTGTTCGGCTGCAGGTGCAGCGTGATCGAGGAGTTGTCGGGCGCGATGTCCCAGCTCGCGGCGATGCCGGGATAGAACTGGTTCGGGTCGGTCAGAGTGTTCTTGGCCCACCCGAGCTTCATCGCGTTGAAGCCCTTGAACTGGTTGCCCTTGGGGTGCCACGGGTTGATCGGCCCGTTGACGTCGAGGCCGGGCTTGTCCCCGTCGATGGTGGTGTAGAGGCCACCGCCGGAGGCTGAGCTTCCACCCGTACTGGTGCTGCTGCACGCCGTCACAGTGACGGCGGCAAGGCTGAGCAACGACACAACCGCTGCTACACGCTTCATGGACCGCTCCGTGGGGGTCTTTATATCGGGGCTGGACAGTCGGAACTTTTTCCGGACTTTATGGTGAAGCGGCGATGACGTCAATTATCTCCACAAGCCGTGAAGCTTCTGTAACTTTCCTTCATCGCGTCACACGCGAAACCGATCGCCAGACCCTGAAGTCCATGGTCAGGAGAATGCCGCGCGGAACGCCCGGGCGAGGTCGAGCAGGTGGTCGTCGTCCCGGGCGGTGAGCTGGAGGTCGAGCAGGACCTCGTCCGCGCCCGCCTCGGCCGCCGCGGCCAGGTAGTCCGAAATCTGCGCCACGGTCCCCATGCCGGGGACGTGCGCCTCCGGCGCGGGCGCGTCCGTGACGATCGGGTTGGCCCGCAGCACCATGCGCAGGGCCTCGGGATCGCGTCCCGCGTCCTCCGCGGCCCGGCGGATCGCGGCCCACATCCCGGTCTGGACCGGGATCGGCAGGGCGGCGCCGAGCCAGCCGTCGGCCCGGCGACCGACGCGCTCAAGTGCGCTAGAAGCGAAACCGGCCAGGTAGATCGGCATCCCGCCGGGCGGTTTGGGGAAGACGCGGCTCGGCGGGACCTGCCACCGCTCGTCGGCGTAGCTGACCGGGTCGTCGGTCCAGGCGGCGTGCAGCAGGTCGAGCGTGGCGTCGAGCCGCTCCCCGCGCGACTTCCACGGCACGCCCACGGCCGCGTACTCGTCGGAGGACCAGCCGAGCCCGAAGCCCGCGATCATCCGGCCCCCGCTCAGCGCGTCGATCGTGGTCAGCGAGCGGGCCAGCAGCATCGGCGGGTACCAGCAGGCGTTCAGCGTGCTGGTACCGAGCCGTACCCGCCGGGTGGCCGCGGCGGCCACGGAGAGCACGGCGAACGGGTCGAGGAAGACCATGTGCTCGGCGGGGATCGTCCCTCCACCGCCGGGATAGCGGTCGCGCGGATGGAGCGGGGTGAGCAGCCGGTCCCCCACCCATAGACTGGCGAAGCCGAGCTCCTCGGCCTCTCGTGCCACCCGCCGCACGGACTCCAGTGAGGCGAACCGCCCGTACTGCGCCAGCGCCAGACCGAGCTCCATCCGCAACCTCCAACTGTTCCGAGAGGCTGACGATCCCGAGAGAATCCAACCCGGGACGCGTCCGGCAAATCAAGCCTTCGCCGGCCCTGCTTTCAGTCCTGTTCGTGCGGATCGCCGACGATGGCGCGCAGGGCCGCGACGTGCGCGTGGTAGGCGGCGCGGCCTGACTTCGTGAGGGACAGCCACACCCGCTGACGGGTGTCGCGCACGGCCTTGGTCTGCTCGACGTACCCGGCCTCCATCAACACGCTGACATGCTTGCTCAGCACCGAGGCGCTGACCTGCAGCCGCTCCTGCACCACGCCGAACTCGACCTTCTCGGCCGCCCCCAGCAGGGCGCAGATCCGCAGCCGGTTGGGCGCGTGGATGGTGGCGTCGAAGCCGCCGGCGGCCCGGTCGTCAGCCGTGTCGGTGAACTTCATGCCGATGCCCGTGCCCGTTCCCGCGCCCGCCGGTTGTGGAGGAGGCCGTAGCCGATCGTCCAGCAGGCGCCGGTGACGGCGATGACCACCCAGACCACCGGGCCCCACCGGTCGTCGAGGAGCTGGCCGGCGATCCAGAGCAGGAGCAGCGGCGCCGCGAGGACCAGCTGCTGGCGCATCGTGAGCTCCCGCGGCGCGACGCCGGACCTGTCGACCTGCTTGTTGTAGACGCGCTCGATCGCCAGATAGCCGATGACCAGGGCGACGATCAGTGCGAGGCTGACGATCTCGTGCAGCGCCTGGAGCATCAGGACGCCGCCCACCAGCAGGCCGAGCGTGGGAAAGAACCACGCGGGGATCGGGGTGTATCCGGCGGAACGGGCCTGCTGCACGGCCTTCAGCGCGGCGGCGGCCTCTTCGGGGGAGGGACGTAACGCGTCCTTGTCTCTTTCCATACTGGAAAGACTCCCCCCGACTTTCCAGTCCGTCAACAGTCGAATTTCCGGTACGGAAAGTCGGCGGCGAAGCCGCCGCGCGCCTTCGGGCTCAGGCCTCGGCACGACATCGCCCGCTCGCCGGCCACGCTCGCGTGTCTGCGCCCTCGCCACGGACGTCACGACCCGGCTGGACGGAAGGCGGCAGTCAGGGGCGCCCGGCCGGCGAAACGTCCAGCATCGTTTGCGAACCGCGGACGAATCGGCACGATGCGGAGGCATGGACGACAGAAATCTCAACAACCGCCGGTTCGTGATGGTCAGCTCGACCGCGAGCGAGGTGGACCCGGACGCGCCGACCGAGTTCGTCTACCTCGAGGAGGACGGCATCGTCTGGGGCAGCTACTTCGGCGACACGGTGGTCCACGGGCACTTCGTCGGCAGCCGGGACGACGACCGCCTGGAGATCACCTACATCCACCACCTCAAGAAGGGCGGGCACGCGGGCGGCCGGAGCACCAGCCGGATCGAGACCCGCCCCGACGGGCTGCTGCACCTCGTCGAGGAGTTCCAGTTCGAGGGCGACGACAGGACCCACGTCAGCGTGTGCGCCGAGGTCCGCTGACCCCGCACGTCCCCGTCGGGGGCGCTAGCCCTTGTCCCGCTGCAGCCCGGCCCGGCCCTCGGAGACGCCCTCGAAACGCATCTTGCCCAGCGGCACCCCGTCACCCGACGCCTCGGGTGCGGGCCGCCGCGGGGCGGACCGCCGGTCGGTCGGCAGGATGTACGGCCGCTTGATCACCTCGTCGAGGATGAAGACGGTCTCGGTGGCCTTGACCGCCGGGATGTTCGCCAGGCGCTCGGTCACCAGGCTGTGCACGGCGGCGACGTCGGTCATCCGCACCTGGATCATGGCGTCGTGCTGGCCCGTGGTGATCGCGCAGTACTCCACCTCGGGCATCTGGGCGAGCTGGGCGCGGAACTGGCGCCACATCTGCTGCCGCACGGTCACGAAGATCAGCGCGGTGATGCCGAGGCCGGCCCGGACATGGTCGATCTCGGCGGTGAAGCCCTTGATCGCCCCTTCGGCGCGCAGCGCCTCGAACCGGGTGTAGGCGTTCGCGCGGGAGATGCCGACCCGGTCAGCGAGGGCGGAGACGGAGATCCGGCCGTTCTCCCGCAGCACCTCAAGGATCTTGAGATGTGTCGAGTCGAGTTCCAGGCCGATGCCGATACGTCCAGAAGGAGTGGTCCCAGGCGTCGGGTAGCTTGACATTTCGGTCACGGCAGTTTCCCCCTCATCAGATTTGTCTCAGCATCCCGGCACACGCTGGACTTTCTGTCGGACACTCCTGCACCATCATCGACTAAACGTCTCACATGGCACATTTTCGGAGGATACAGATATGGCGCTCCGTTCGCGGCGCCGGCGGGCGACCACCGCCCTGCTGCCGGTCGTGCTCACCGGTGCTCTCGCCCTCGCCGCGTGCTCCAGCGGCGGCTCGTCCGCCACGCAGGGGCAGAGCAGCGCGGGCAAGACCCTCGTGATCGACACATCCTTCGATCTCAAGACGGCCGACCCGGGCCGCACGTACGAGCCGACCGGTCTGGTCATGGACAAGGCGACCTACGACACGCTCCTCACCTTCGAGGGCGCGGACGTCACCAAGCCGGTCCCGTCCCTCGCCGAGTCGTACGAGATGTCATCCGACGGCAAGGAGCTCACGCTCAAGCTGCGCAAGGACGCCACGTTCGCCGACGGCTCCCCCGTCACCGCCGACGACGTCCTCTTCTCGCTGACCCGCGTGCGCGACATGAAGGGCACCCCGTCGTTCCTGCTCGACGGCGTCGAGGTGGCCAAGACCGACGAAAGCACGATCACGCTGACGTCGAAGGCGCCCAACCCGGCGCTGCCGTACATCCTGCCGAACCCGGCGCTGGGCATCCTCAACTCCAAGGTCGCCAAGGAGAACGGCGCGACCACTGGTCCGGACGACAAGGCCGAGCAGTACCTCAACTCCGCCTCGGCCGGCTCCGGGCCGTACACGATCGAGTCGTTCAACGTGAGCAGCCAGGTGGTGCTCAAGAAGAACGACAAGTACTGGGGCGCCAAGAAGCCGTTCTACGACAAGGTCGTCCTGCGCAACGTCGAGTCGGCGACGCAGAAGCTCAACGTGCAGCGCGGCGACAGCCAGGTCGCGCTGAACCTGTCCGGCGACCAGGTGGCCGGCATGGGCGGCGGGCTCCAGGTCCAGCGGACCACCTCGGCGTACGTGTTCTTCCTGCTGGCCAACCAGGACTCGGGCGTCAGCAAGGTCACCTCCAACCCCAAGTTCGTCGAGGCGCTGCGCAAGGGCGTCGATTACACCGGCCTGCTGGAGCTGGCCGGTGAGGGCTCGACCCAGGCGGCGGGCATCATCCCGTCGATGTTCCTCGGCGCGCTCCCGGCCGACCAGGCCACCAAGCGCGACGTCGAGGGCGCGAAGGCGGCGCTCAAGGAGAGCGGCGTGGCCAACCCCACGGTCAAGCTGGAGTACCCGAGCGAGCTGACCGTCAACGGCCTGTCCTTCCAGCCGCTGGCCGAGCGCATCCAGGCCAACCTCAAGGAGGTCGGCATCACCGTGGAGATCGCGCCCGCGCCGGTCACCACGGCCCTGGACAACTACCGCAACGGCAAGGAGGAGCTCGGCCTCTGGTACTGGGGCCCGGACTTCCCCGACCCCAGCAACTACCTGTCGTTCCTGCCGGGCAAGCTGGTCGGCCTGCGCGCCGGCTGGAAGGCGGACTCGGACAAGGAGCTGGAGGCCGCGGGCGAGAAGGCCGCCGCCGCGGTGACCGACGACGACCGCAAGCAGGCGTACACCGACGTGCAGACGAAGCTCAACGCGTCCGGGCCGTTCATCCCGCTGATCCAGCCGGGCCAGAACATCGTGACGGCCGGGTCCGTCACCGGCCTGCAGTACCACCCCGTGTGGACGATCAATGTCGCCGACCTCGGCGCCAAGTAAGGACCGCGCGGGCGGCGCGGCCCCGGACAGCCGGAAGGCTGTCCGGGGCCGCGCCTCACGCCGGCATCCGTTCGCCCGCTTCCTGGTCCGCAGGATCGTCACGGCGCTGCTGCTCGCCCTGGGCATCACGCTCGTCACGTTCATCCTGACGAACCTCGTCCCCGGCGACCCGGCCGCGGCCAACCTGGGCCAGCGCGCCATCGGCGACCCGGCGATCGTCGCGCAGTGGCGCGCGGACCACGGACTGGACAAGCCGCTGCCCCAGCAGTACCTGGTGCACCTGTCCGGCGTGCTGCACGGGGATCTCGGGCAGAGCCAGCAGAGCCACCGCCCGGTGGCCGACGACCTGGCCGAGTTCGTGCCCGCGACGCTGGAACTGGCCGGCGCGGCCATCCTGATCTCGCTGGTCCTCGGTGTCGGCTTCGGCGTGGTCGCCGCGCTGCGCCGGGACCGCCTGGCCGACCACATCCTGCGTGTGACCAGCCTGTTCGGCATCTCGGTGCCGACGTTCTGGCTCGCCCTCGTCGCGTTCTACGTCTTCTTCTACCGGCTGCAGATCACGCCGGGCAGCGGCCGGATCGACCCCGGCATGACGCCGCCGCCGCACGCCACCGGCCTGTACACGGTCGACGCCGCGCTGTCGGGCCAGTGGGACGTGTTCGCCTCGGCGGCCGGCCACCTGGTCACCCCGGCGCTGGTCCTCGCGCTGTACACGATCGGCCTGCTCACCCGGTTCACCCGCTCGGCGGTGCTGGAGGTGCTCGGCCAGGACTACGTCCGCGCGGCCCGCGCCAAGGGCCTGCCCAGCCGGGTCATCCTGTTCCGGTACGTCCTGCGCCCGGCGCTGGTCCCGGTCATCACGGTCGCGGGCCTCGCCTTCGGCAGCCTGCTGTCCGGCACCGTGCTCGTCGAGGCGATCTTCGCCTGGCCCGGCGTCGGCCAGTACGCCTACAAGAGCGCGACCTCCCTGGACCTGCCCGCCATCATGGGCGTCGGCCTCGTGGTGGGCGTGGTCTACCTCGTCATCAACCTGATCGTGGACGTTCTGTACGGCGTCATCGACCCGAGAGTGAGACTGTCGTGAGACGACGGCAGACGGCGCCGCGGACAGGGGGGCTGATCCGGCGGCTGCCCGAGGCGTGGCGGCGCCCGCTGGCGATCACCGGCGGCGTGGTGGCCATCGCCTGGATCGTGATCGCGCTGGCCGCGCCGGTGCTCGCCCCCCACGACCCGCTCGCCCAGGAGCTGCCCCGGCTGGCCCCGCCCGGCCCCGGCCACTGGTTCGGCACCGACCAACTCGGCCGCGACATCCTCAGTCGCGTGCTGTACGGCGCCAGGGTGTCGATCCCGCTGACGCTGCTGCTGGTGGCGATGTCGGTGCTGATCGGCGGCCTGCTCGGCGCCTGCGCCGGATATTTCGGCAAATGGGTGGACGAGACGATCATGCGGCTGGCGGACCTCGTGTTCGCCTTCCCCACGATCATCCTCGCCATGGTGGTGGCCGCCGCGCTCGGCGCGAGCCTCGGCAACGCCGTGCTGGCCGTACTCGTCGTCGCCTGGCCCGCCTACGCCCGAGTGACGCGCGGCCTGGTGCTCGGCATCCGTGAGCGGGAGTTCGTGGTGAGCGGCCGGCTGCTCGGCTTCTCGGCCTGGCGTTCGCTGCGCGTGGACGTTCTGCCCAACGTCACCGGTCCCGTCATGGTGCTGGCGACGCTCGACATCGGCACCGCGCTGTTGCTGCTGTCCGGCCTGTCCTTCCTGGGCCTCGGCGCCAAGCCGCCGTCGCCCGAGTGGGGCGCGATGGTCGCCTCCGGCGTGGAGGTCTTCGACAGCTGGTGGGTGGCGACCTTCCCCGGTCTCGCCATCCTGACCGTGGTGCTCGCGTTCAACTTCCTCGGGGACACGCTGCGCGACGCGCTCGACCCCCGTACCGCCCGCGCCATCAAGGAGCGTGCCATTTGAGCGAGCGACACGAGACGGCCGCGGGCGACGGCGTCCTCGCCATCGAGGGGCTCACCGTCGCCATCGGCGGCAAGGAGATCCTGCGCGGCGTCGACCTCACGCTGGAGCCGGGCCGGGTCCACGGCCTGGCCGGCGAGAGCGGCTCCGGCAAGACCATGACCGGCCTGGCCGTGCTCGGCCTGCTGCCGCACGGGGCCCGCGCGTCGGGCCGGATCGCGCTGGCCGGGCGCGACCTGCTGTCCCTGCCTCCCAAGCAGCTCAACGCCGTACGGGGGGCCGAGGTCGCCATGGTCTTCCAGGACCCGGCGACCAGCCTGCACCCCATGCTGACGATCGGGCGGCAGCTCACCGAGCACATGCGCCACCACCTGCGGCTGAGCCGGGGCGAGGCGCGGGAGCGGGCGATCGACCTGATGCGCAAGGTCCGCATTCCCGGGCCGGAGGAGGCGATCGGCCGCTACCCGCACCAGTTCTCCGGCGGCATGCGACAGCGCATCGCGATCGCGGTGGCGCTCGCCTGCGCGCCCAAGGTGCTCATCGCGGACGAGCCGACGACGGCGCTCGACGTGACCGTCCAGGCGGGCATCCTGCGGCTGCTGCGCGGGCTGTGCGACGACCTCGGCCTGGCCGTGCTGCTGGTCACCCACGACCTCGGCGTGATGTCGGCGGTCGCGGACGAGGTGAGCGTGATGAAGGACGGCCTGATGGTGGAGACGGGGCCGCGCGGCCAGGTGCTGGTCGAGCCGCGCCACGCGTACACGCGGGCGCTGCTCGAATCGCTGCCCGAGAACGCCGGGAACGCGGCGGCCGCGACCGCCGGGGCCGAACCGTCCGAAGGAGAGCCGGCATGACACTGCTGAAGGTGGACGACCTGGTCGTCGAGCACCGCACGCCCGGCCGCCCCGTGGTGCGGGCCGTCGCCGGGGCCAGCCTGAGCGTGGCCGCCGGAGAGGTGGTCGGCCTGGTCGGCGAGTCCGGGTGCGGCAAGTCGACACTGGCCCGCACGGTGTGCGGGATCGGCCGCCCGGCCTCGGGGACCGTCTCGTTCCAGGGCCGCCCGGTGACGCCGCTCGGCCTGCGCCGCAGGGACTCGTCCCTGACCGGCATCCAGATGGTCTTCCAGGACCCGTACGCGTCGCTGAACCCGCGGCGGCGGGTGGGCGACCAGATCGCCGACGGACTGCGCACGGCGGCCGACACCTCGACCACGCCGGCCGACCTGCTCGACCGCGTCGGGCTGCCGCGCGAGTTCGCCACGCGGTACCCGCACGAGTTCTCCGGCGGCCAGCGCCAGCGGATCGCGATCGCCCGGGCCCTGGCCGCCCGGCCGTCCCTGCTGATCGGCGACGAGCCGATCTCGGCGCTCGACGCGTCGGCTCAGGCGCAGGTCGCCCGCCTGATGCGCGACCTCGCGGTCGAGTCGGGCGCCGGGCTGCTCTTCATCAGCCACGACCTGTCCGTGGTACGGCTGATCGCCGACCGGATCGCGGTGATGTATCTGGGCAAGATCGTGGAGACCGGCCGGACCGACGAGGTCTGGGCCGACCCGCGGCACCCGTACACGCGGGCGCTGCTCGGCGCGATCCCGGCTCCGGACGGGGCCGGGGTGCTCCCGGCGGAGCTCCCGGGGGACGTGCCCGACCCGGCCTCGCCTCCGGCCGGCTGCCGGTTCCACCCCCGCTGCCCGAAGGTGATGGACGTCTGCAGGGAGCGCGAGCCCGAGTTCGGGCCGGTCGCCTGCTGGCTGCACGAGCCCGCCTGACCGGTTCTCCCGGTCGGGCGGGGCCTGATGACCAAAGTCCCGGCGGCGCGGGGGCCGTCGGCACTGGTCTCCCCGGCGGATACGGCGAAGTCTGGCCCTGTACGAGATCCGTCTATCTCGAGGAGGCCAACGATGCTCTCGCCCCTGGCGTCCGATCTCGGCGTTCAGTACCTTCTGGTGGCGGCTGAGCAGGCCCCGTCCGTGCTCAACACCCAGCCGTGGCGCCTGCGGACCTCCGGGCACGACCTGGCCGAGCTGCTGTGCGACCCGAGCCGCAGGCTGCGGGTGAGCGACCCCAGGGGCCGTTCGATGCATCTGAGCTGCGGCGCCGCATTGTTCAACCTCCGGCTGGCGGTCAGGGTCGGCGGCCACCGCCCGACGGTGTCGCTGCTGCCCGATCCGGACGAGCCCGAGCTGCTCGCCTCGATCCGGATGACCGATTCGACGCCGGCCAACGCGACGGAGCGCGCCCTCTACTCGGCGATCCGGGTGCGCCGGACCAACCGCGAGCCGTTCGAGGACCGGATGATCCCGCCCTCGGTCATGGCCGGCCTGCGCATCGCGGCCACCCGCGAGGGCGCGAACCTGCTCCCCCTGGACGGCGCGGCGGCGAACGAGCTCCTCGAACAGGTCGCGCTGGCCGACGACGAGATCGAGCGGGACAAGAGCTACCTCGCCGAACTGGCGGCGTGGACGGCCGGGCGCGCGCTGTTCGACGGCGTCCCGCGCCACGTGCACGGGCCGCGCGCGGACCGCGACCCGGCGCCGGTGCGCGACTTCGGACTGGGCCACCGGGGACGGGACCGCCGGGTGGAGCGCTTCGAGTCACACCCGCAGCTCGCCGTGCTCACCACCCGGGGCGACCGGCCGGTCGACTGGCTGCACGCGGGCCAGGCACTGCAGCGGGTGCTCCTCATGGCCACCTGCCACGGGATCTCCGCATCGTTCCTCAACCAGCCGCTCGACCTGCGTGACATGCGCCGCCGTACGGACCCGAGGCACGCGCGCGGGCACGCGCAGATGATCATCAGGCTGGGGTACGGGCCGGTGGTGCCGCGCGCTCCGCGCCGCCCGGCGGGCGAGCTGCTGCTCCAGGAGCGGCGCGGGCGCGACCGCCTGATGCCGCTGCTGCGCCTCTAGCGGGCCTCCAGGGGCTCCGGGGCCGTCAGCTCTGGGGAATCACCGCGACGGGGCAGCGCGCGTCGTGCAGCACGGCCTGGGTGACCAGGCCGAGCGTCACCCTCGCCGGCTCGCGGTGCCCGCGGTTGCCGATGACGACCAGCGCGGCCTCCTTGCTCTCCGACACCAGGGCCTCGGCCGCCGGCCGCTCCGCGAACGAGGTGGAGACCCGCACCTGCGGATACTTCTCGCACCAGGGCGCCACGATCCGCTGGAACCGGGCGCCCACCTCGCGGGGCGGCCCCTCGTCCTCCGCCCAGGCGTGTACGGCCAGCAGCTCGGCATGGCGCAGCGACGCCTCCTCCATGGCGAAGCCGAGCACCCTGCCGCCCAGCGGCGAGTCGTCCACGCCGACGACGACGGGGCCGGAGGCCGCGCCCGGCTCGCCGATGAGGATCACCGGGCAGGGCGCGTGCCCGGCGACCTGGACGGCGGTGGAGCCCATCTTGAGCCGCTCGAAGCCGCCCGTCCCCCGCGTGCCGAGGAGGATCAGCTCTTCGGCCGCCGCATCGGTGAGCAGGACCGACGCCGGCGACCCCTGCTCCAGCCGGCCCCGGACCTCCAGGCGCGGCGCCATCGTGGTGGCCAGGGTGACGCCCTTGCCGAGGGTGTGCTCGGCCGAGAGCCGTACGGTCTCGACGATCGACGGGTCGCTCGGCTTGACCTGGAACGGCCACTGCCAGGCGTGGGTCACCACCAGGGGCGCGTACCGCAGCAGCGCCTCGCGCACCCCGAGGCGCAGGGCCGTCTCGCTGAGCGCCGATCCGTCGTATCCGACCACCACGGGCCGCTGGTCGGCTCGCATGCCGTCTCCTCTCGTCGCGCGCTCCGCCGGGCCCCGGCTCAGCCGGACCGGCGCAGGAGTGCCAGCCGGATCATCCGGGCCATGTCCTGGGCGGTGACCATGCCGGTGATCTGTCCCCCCTCGGTGACGACGGCGGCCAGCGGGCCGAGGGCCGGGCGTTCGAGCAGCACGATCGCCTCGGCGTCGGGGCCGACCACCCGCTCGGGCGCCAGCGGCCGGGCCAGGTCGCCCAGACGGGTGGAGCCGCGCCGGGCGGGCGGCACGGCGGCCAGTTCCTCCAGCGTGACAGATCCGACGGGCTCACCCCCGAACGCGACCACGGGGAACACCGTCTGGTGCGATCGGGACGCGACGCTGGAGACGAACTCCCCGACGTCGAGCCAGGCCGGGGCGAGGTCGGGCAGCGGGGTCATCACGTCCTTGATCCGGACGCCTTCGAGCCCCTCGCGCGCCGAGCGCGCGGTCATCTCGGTGCCCGCCGCGCCGGCCAGGAACCATCCGATGATCATGAGCCAGAGGCCGCCCGCCCACGTGGTGAACAGGACCTCGGCCACGCCCGCGGCGATCAGCAGGAGCCCGAGTCCCTGCCCGGCCCGCGCGGCGGCCCGGTCGGCCCGGAAGCGGTCGCCGGTGCGCCACCACACCACGGCGTGCAGCACCCGGCCGCCGTCGAGCGGCGCGCCGGGGAGCATGTTGAAGACCCCGAGCAGCAGGTTCATCAGCGCCAGCCACATGAGGGCGGACATCACCAGGCGCGGCCCGGGCGCGTACACGGCCACGACGAAGGCGATCCCCCCGACGGCCAGGCTGGTCAGCGGGCCGACCAGGGAGATCTCCAGCTCGCCGCGCGGCGTCCGCGCCTCGCCCTCCATCTGCGTGACGCCGCCGAAGAGCCACAGCGTGATCGACCGCACGGGGATGGCCCGCCACCGGGCGACCAGCGCGTGCGCCAGCTCGTGGGCCAGCAGCGAGGCGAAGAACAGCACGGCGGTCACCACGGCGAGCACCCAGTACAACCTGGGAGCCTGGCCGGGCACCGCGCCGGGCAGCACGGCGCCGGCGAGACTGACCGCGATCAGCGCCGCGATCACCAGCACCGACCAGTGGACGCCCACCGGGATCCCGGCGATCCGCCCGAGCCGCAGACTCTGCTTCATACTTCCACCATCCGCCCGAACGGCCGGTCCCGGCAGGGACGTCTCGTCCCTTTCGCCGAGGACTTTCGACTGCCCGTGGCGGGGCGGATGTAACCGATCAGCCGGCGGTGGCGGCCTCGGTCAGCCGCACGCCGTTCGCGTCGCGTCTCGGTAGCGGCCGGGGGTGATCCCGAAACAGCGGACGAACCAGCGGGTGAGGTGGCTCTGGTCGGCGAACCCCGCCTCGGCCGCCGAGTTGCTGCGGCTGGCGGGTCTGGCGGTCCACGGCGGCAGGAACGACGTGGACAAGGTGCTCAAGGGGCTGCCGCTGCACCCCTGACGCCGTTCCGGCGCGGCCGCCCGGCTGTCGGGCTGTCGGGCTGAGACTCAGCCGATGTCCATCCACATCAGCAGGAGCAGGCCGAGGATGTGGCCAAGGATCACGAAGACGACCAGGAAGATGAAGATGAACTTGGCCGGGCCGTGCTCGAAGTACTTGCCCTTCTCGACGAGGGGCGGCCGCTGCGCCTGGCGCTCGGCGATCCGCTCTTCGAGACTCTTCCGCCGCAAAGGGGCCACGACCTTACCTCCGGTCAGGTGAGCCGCGCCGGCCCTCCGGGGTCGGCGGCTCACGGACTCAGCGATTAGTTGGTGCACAAATCATTTGTGTACTAATTTTTATACCACGCCCGTCGTACGGAGGTGCATGTGACCGGCTTCGCCGACATTCCGGACCCGTTGTCCCTGGAACGCCAGGTGTGTTTCGCACTGTCCGTCGCGTCCAGGAACGTCATCGCGGTCTACCGTCCCCTGCTGGAGCCGATGGGCCTCACCCATCCGCAGTATCTGGTCATGCTGGCGCTCTGGGAGCACGCGCCCCTGGCCGTGAAGGACCTCAGCCGGATGCTCCAGCTCGACCCGGGCACCCTCTCCCCGCTCCTGAAGCGCCTGGAGGCGGCCGGGCTGGTCCGGCGTGAGCGCGACCCCGAGGACGAGCGCGCCCTCGCCGTCGTCCTCACCGAGGCGGGCCGTGACCTCCGGTCCGACGCGAAGGGGATCCCGCCGGCGATCGTGGCCCGGCTCGGCATGGGACTGGACGAGCTCCAGCACCTGCACGAGTCGCTCATGCGCGTGATCGCCGCCGCCAACGCCGCCAACAACGGCCACGCCCCGCACGAGCCGGCGCCGACCGGCGTCAGGACCCGATGAGGACGTCGATCAGCGCGGGGAACGCGACCCCCGCCCCGTAGAGCGCGAACGGGACGAGGAGCTGGAGGCAGACGGCGAGAAGGCACCCTTGACCGCCTCCGAGCGGGGACGGCGGCGAGCCCTGCGGGCCGAGCCCGCGCCACAGCGATCGGGGCTCGGAGAGCAGGTAGGCGACGGCGCCGATCTTTCCGACGGTGAACAGCCAGAACCAGGCCCAGCGGTTTCCGAGCCGGGGCCTGGCGGTGCCCAGCATGATGAGGAGCGTGGCGATCCAGGCGGCCGCCACCGCCCAGCTCGCGTGCGGCAGGGGCACCCGGAACGGCCAGGAGGGGAAGATCCCGCGGCCGGGCCGGTCCTCGGCCCGCCGTATCACCGGGCGCGGGTCGGACACGGAGGCGTCGGCGTCGGAGATCTCCGGGGCGACGTCGGCGAGAAGGCCGGCCTGCGTGTAGGGACCGTCGCCAGGCCACGGCGACCGCGCCCGGTACCAGAACAGCGGCGCCGTGGACCAGCGCACCTCCCGCAGTTCGGCGCGCGCGTCACCGCCGCCCGTGTAGATCACGTAGGTGACCCGTCCGGCGGCGAGGTCGGCGCGCAGATCGGCGAGGTCGCGTTCGCGGGGCGCGACACTGAGCAGGGCGACGAGGCCGCCCCACACCAGCACGACGAGCAGGAGCACGCGCACCCACAGCCCCGCGATCCGGTACGGCTCCCGGTACTCCGCCACGCGCTTCCCCCGATCGTCTTGGCACCCCGCACTCTTCTGGATCATCTCGTACCGAACCGTGCCGGATGCCGGGAATTCGTGGCATTCGACCAGAATGCGGGGGCGGGCGGTCCCTCAGTCGTCGAGGGCGTCCGGGTCGAGGGGCGGGTCGTCCACCGCCTCGGCCATGGTCTCGATGAGCCGCAGCACGGCGCGGCAGTCGCCGACCGCGTTGTGGTCGCCGCCGGGCAGCGCGTGCCTGCGCCAGTCTCCGCGCCGCTCGTCCCACTGGCCTCTGAACCAGCCGTACACGGTCATCGCACACTTCCAGGAGAAGCCGCGCGACCAGGCCATGGCGTAGTCGAGGCTGCGGACGCGGGCGACCTCGGCGCGCAGGAGGCGTCCGTCGTACCGGCTGTTGTAGACGATCACCGGCCGGTCGGGCGCGGTGAGCACCGTGCTCAGCTGAGGCAGGACCTCGCCGAAGGCGGGCTGCCCGGCGACGTCGCGGTCGTGGTAGCCGTGGATCGCGGACGCGTCGGCCGGGATGGGCACACCGGGGTCGACCAGCGTGTCGAGCAGGACGTCGCCGCGCATGTCGACGACGCTGACCTGCACCGCGCGGTCGGTGTTCGGGTCGGTGCCGGTGGTCTCGGTGTCGAGGATGACGGCGTTGGACCGGAGCATCGCGTCGGCCCACCGGATCGCCCTCCAGCGTTCGGCCTCGAGATCGATCGTGTCGTGGTCGCGGTAGAGTTCGAACTCGCGGCCGTCGATGACGACGAGCGCGACGGGCGGTCTGACCGGCAGGCGGCGTCGCTTCGCGAGCTGCCCCTTGGTGCGGAGGTCACGGGCGTTGGCCTGCCGCCAGGTGAGCCGGGGCAGTCCCTCGGGCGCGACCGCGGGGGAAGTGGTCATGATCGCGATATAACAGTCGCCACCGACACTTTCGCGCCCCCGCCTCGCGCGGCACGTACGGAACGAGCGGCGGAAGGCGGCCGATGGAGCAGGGCGCGGGCATGGCAGAACGGCCGGAGATGCCGGAGGCGTGGCCGCACACCGTGGCGGACGCGGAGGCGGAGCAGGAGCGGCTGCGCCCCTTCGTGGACCTCGCCGACCCCGGGCCGGAGACCGTCCGGTACGTCGCGGGCCTCGACGTCGCGTATGAGGGCCAGGACGAGGGCGACCGCCTCACCGCGGCCGTGGTGGTCCTGGACGCGCGGACCCTCGACGTGGTGGACCAGGTCGTCGTGCGGGAGCGCGCCCGGTTCCCGTACGTGCCGGGCCTGTTCGCCTTCCGCGAGCTGCCGCCGCTGCTGACCGCGCTCGACCGGGTGCGGGTCACGCCCGACCTGCTGGTCTGCGACGGGTACGGCCTGGCCCACCCGCGCCGGTTCGGCCTGGCCTGCCATGTCGGCGTGCTGACCGGGCTGCCCGCGATCGGGGTCGCCAAGACGGCGTTCGTCGGCCGCTACGACGTCCCCGCCTCGGAACGCGGCGCGTGGGCGCCGATCGTGGAGCGCGATGAGGTGGTCGGGCGGGCGCTGCGCACGCGTACGGGTGTCAAGCCGGTCTACGTGTCCCAGGGGCACCGGATCGGCCTCGACAACGCCTGCCGTCACGTGCTGCGGCTCACTCCCGAGTACCGTCTGCCCGAGCCGATCCGGCTGGCCGACCGGCTCTCCCGCTCGGGGGTGCCGGCCGCCTGACCCGCAGGCGTCAGGCGGTCGCGGCGAGCATCCCGTGCGGGTCGAGCACGTACTTGCGGGCCGCGCCCCTGTCGAACTCCGCGTAGCCGCGCGGCGCCTGGTCGAGCGGGATGGGCGTGGCGTTCACCGCGTCGGCGATGCGTACCCGGTCGTGCAGGATCGCCATCATGAGCCGGCGGTTGTAGCGCATGACCGGGCACTGCCCGGTGGCGAACGCCAGCGACTTGGCCCAGCCGAGGCCGATCCTGATCGGCAGCGAGCCCTGCCGGGCCGCCTCGTCCTTGGCGCCGGGGTCACTGGTGACGTAGAGGCCGGGGATGCCCGCGGCGCCGCCCGCCCGGGTCACGTCCATGATCGTGTTGAGCACGGCGGCGGGGTGCTCCGTGCCGGCCTCGCGCCCGTGGCCGCGCGCCTCGAAGCCCACCGCGTCCACGGCGCAGTCCACCTCGGGCGCGCCGAGGACGCGCTCGATGTGCTCGCGCGGCTCGCCCCGCGACACGTCGGCGGTCTCGCAGCCGAAGCCGTGGGCCTGGGCCAGCCGTTCCTTGTTGAGGTCGCCGACGATGACGACCGCCGCCCCGAGCAGGAACGCCGACGCGGCCGCGGCCAGTCCGACCGGCCCCGCGCCCGCGATGTAGACGGTCGAGCCCGGCCCCACCCCGGCCGTGACGCAGCCGTGGAACCCGGTGGGGAAGATGTCGGCCAGCATGGCGAGGTCGAGGATCTTCTCCATCGCCTGGGCCCGGTCCGGGAACTTCAGCAGGTTCCAGTCGGCGTACGGCACCAGCACGTACTCCGCCTGGCCGCCGACCCAGCCGCCCATGTCGACGTACCCGTACGCCGATCCGGGCCGGCCCGGGTTGACGTTCTCGCAGATGCCGGTCTTGCCCTCCTTGCAGTTGCGGCAGCGGCCGCAGGAGATGTTGAAGGGCACCGAGACCATGTCGCCGACTTTGACGAACTCGACGTCTGGGCCGACCTCGGCGACCTCGCCGGTGATCTCGTGCCCGAGGACGAGGCCCTGGGGGGCGGTCGTCCGCCCGCGCACCATGTGCTGGTCGCTGCCGCAGATGTTGGTGGCGATCACCTTGACGATCGCGCCGTGCGGAACCTTGCGGCCCACGTTGGCCGGGTTCACGCCGGGGCCGTCCTTCAGCTCGAACTCGGGATAGTCGATGGCGTGCACCTCGACCGTGCCCGGACCCTCGTAAACGACGCCCTTGTTCCCCGGCATGCCTGCCCCTCCCCGTCCCGGGCGTACCCGGCCAGGCCCGGCCCGAGGAACCGCGGAACCCCCGGATCCGGCCCGAAGATTGCAGCTCGCTTCATTGTAAATCGCCCATTGATCGCAAAATCGGGCATGCCTGATCAAGAGGGCGTACGGCACCGCCGGCGCAGGTCGTCGACGCGTTCGGTGAGCCCGCGCCGGTCGAGATGTTCGAGCAGCGGCACCATGACGCGGCGGCTGCTGTCCAGCGCCCGCCGCGCCTCGCTGACGGTGAACGGCTGCGGCAGGCGGGCGAGCAGCTCCGCCGCACGCAGGTCCGCGCCGGCCGGGAGCACCACGCCCTCGGCCACCCGCAGCAGCGCGCCGGTGCGCACCGCCGCCGCCACCTCCTTGGGGCCGAGGCCCAGCTCGGCCAGCCGTCCCGCCTCCGGCGCGAGGAAGGGCCGGGCGGCGAGCTCGGCGCGCAGCCGCTCCACCGCCGCGGCGACGGCCGGGGGCAGCGCCGCGGCCCGGTCACCGGACCCGGTCACGATCCGCCCATCGTGGACGGCGAGCGGCGGCGCGACGAGGGACGTGACGAGCCGCCGGTCGGGCAGGCCGAGCGCGCGCCGGGCGACCTCGACCGGCATCCCGGGCTCCAGGGGGTGCTCGGCCGCGTACCGGCCGACCGCGCCGGGCAACCGCTCCCGGAGCCGGATCCAGTGGGCCGGATCGGCGTGCCAGTCCCCGGACACCGGCTCGCCCTCGGGCGCGCACCCCATGGCGCGCAGGTCCGCCGTGCGCAGCAGCCGGTGCGTACGCAGCAGGGAGCGGGCGTCCGGCGCGGCCTCCGCGAGCTCGGCGGCGCGCTCCCCGGCCGCGCCTCTGCGCCGCAACGCGGGCGGCCGGGGGTCGAGCACCGTCGCCCCGGCCAGCACCCGGACGGCCGCGCTGTGTCCGGGGTCGCGCAGGAGCAGGACGTCGCCCAGGTGCAGCGGCAGCGGACGGCCCAGGCGGAGCCGGGCGATCGGCCCGCCGAGCGGCCGCACGTCGCACGCCGCGGCGGCCGACCCAATGTGCGCGGTCAGCCGCGGCGGCAGGGCCGGCCCGTCCTCCCCCGAGTCGGCGGCCGGGCCGACCAGGTGGATCCGGACGTCCACGACGTCGGTCCACGTCCACGCGCCCGGGGTGACGAGCGCCTGGCCTCGTTCCGGCGCGGCGGAGGCGCGCAGGTTGAGCGCCACCCGCGCGACCCCGGCCACGGACGGCACCGCCTCCTTCAGGCATTCGACCGCCCGCACCCGCGCCGCGCCGGAGGGCAGCGCCAGCTCGTCGCCGACCGCGACCGTCCCGGCGGGCAGCGTCCCCGTCACGACAGTGCCGCTCCCCCGCACGGTGAACACGCGGTCGATCCACACGCGCACCGGCGCGCGGGGGTCGGGCGCGGGCAGCCGGGCCACAAGGCGATCCAGCACCGCCCGCAGGCCGTCCAGCCCTTCGCCGGTGCGCCCGCTCACCGCGACCCGCTCCACACCGCCCAATCCGGCGCGGGCCAGCCGCGCCGCCGCCTGTGCGGTCGCGGGCCCCGGATCGGCGAGGTCGGCCCGCGTGACCGCGAGCAGGCCGTGCCGTACGCCGAGGGCCTCCAGGGCGGCCAGGTGCTCCTCCGACTGGGGCATCCAGCCCTCGTCGGCGGCGACGACGAACATCACGGCGGGCGCCGGTCCCACTCCGGCCAGCATCGTGGCCAGGAATCGCTCGTGCCCGGGCACGTCCACGAACGCGAGCCGCTCCCCGGAGGGAAGCGACGTCCACGCGTAGCCGAGCTCGATCGTCAGGCCGCGCCGCCGCTCCTCCTCCAGCCGGTCCGGCTCCATCCCGGTGAGGGCGCGCACGAGCGTGGACTTGCCGTGATCCACGTGACCGGCGGTGGCGACGACGTGCATCACTCCTCCTCCGGAGCCGCGTGCGCGGCCAGCGCGGCCCGCGCCACGTCGCCGTCCCGCGCCGCCGGTACGGCGCGCAGGTCGAGGAGGAGCCGCCCGCCCTCGATCCGGCCGACGACGGGCGGCTCGCCGGTGCGCAGCGGCGCGGCGAGCCGTACGGGCAGGCTCACCGCCGCGCTCGGCAGTGTGACGCCGGGCGCTCCGCCGCCGCCCACGGCCGCCGCGCTGGGCACGGCGCGCGCGTCGAGGCCGGCCCGGGCGAGCGTGCCCGCGAGGGCCGCCGCGCGGGCGGCCAGCTCCTCCGGGTCGGCGCGCAGCGCCTCGGCGACCGGTGTCGCGGGGCCGCGCAGGGTGGCCTCCAGCGCGGCCAGGGTGAGCTTGTCCACGCGCAGTGCGCGGGCGAGCGGGTGCCGCCGGCACCGCTCGACCAGGTCGCGGCGGCCGAGCAGCAGCCCGGCCTGCGGGCCGCCGAGCAGTTTGTCGCCGCTGGCCGTGACCAGGTCGGCGCCGGAGCCGAGCGCGGTCGCGGCGTCCGGCTCGTCCGGCAGCAGCGGCTCGGGGCGGAGCAGGCCGGAGCCGACGTCGGCCACGACGGGCACGCCGAGCCCGGCCAGATCGGCGACGCCCGCGGCACCGGTGAACCCCTCGATCCGGTAGTTCGACGGGTGCACCTTGAGCACGAACCCGGTGTCCGGGCCGAGCGCCGCGGCGTAGTCCTCGCGCGAGGTCCGGTTCGTGGTGCCGACCTCGCGCAGCCGCGCCCCCGTCGAGACCAGCAGGTCGGGGATCCGGAAACCGTCCCCGATCTCGACCAGTTCGCCGCGGCTGACCACGATCTCGCGCCCCCGGGCCAGCGCGGTGGCGGCGAGGACGAGCGCGGCGGCGTTGTTGTTGACGACGTGCGCGTCCTCGGCGGCGGGGACCGCCCGCGCCAGCGCGTCGAGCGCGTCCCGTCCCCGCCGGGCCCGCCTGCCGGTGGCGAGGTCGAACTCCACGTCGGCGGCCCCCGCCGCCGCCGTCACCGCCTCGATCGCCGCCGCCGACAGCGGCGCCCGGCCGAGGTTGGTGTGCAGCAGCACACCGGTCGCGTTGATCACCGGGCGCAGGGCGGCGGCGCGCGCGGGCAGCGCCGCGACCGCCGCCCGGACGACGTCGTCCGGGCTCAGCTCGCCGTGCCGTACGCGCCGCTGGGCGGCGGCGACGGCCTCCTTGACGGCCGCTCTCCCGAGGCGTCCCTGCGCCGCGACCAGTTCCGGTGCGGCCAGCACGGTGTCGGTGCGCGGCACCCGTCTGCGTCGATCCACCGTCCGAACATAGGACGCAGCCGGAGCCGAACCGAAGCAGCCGAGCCGCGAACCGCGGCGGGTGTCATCCGCCGCCGGGCGCGCCGTCGTCGCGGGAGCGGGCGGCGCGGCCGCGGTAGGCGCGCGCCGCGAGGACGGCCAGGGCGACCAGGACGAGCGCCAGCGGCAGCGCCGCGTCGGGCACGTGGCCGGCCACGTCCCGGAGCCACACCTGCAGTGAGAACTGCTCGTCCACGCCGGACAGCCCTCCGAGGGAAGCGGTGCCGTCCGTGACGAGGAACAGCACGCCGATGGCGATGAAGAGCAGCCCGGAGACCAGGCTGGTGGTGTGCGTGCGCAGCGGGCCGAGGCGGATCGGCCGGCCCCGCAGCCAGGACCTGCGGCCGAGGTCGAAGCGGTCCCACAGCAGCGCGAGGACGAACAGCGGCACGGCCATGCCGAGCGCGTAGAGCGCCATCAGCGCCGCGCCGTACGCGGGCGCGCCCCCGGCGGCGGAGACGGTCAGCACGCTGCCGAGCAGCGGCCCCGAGCAGAACCCGGCCAGGCCGTAGACCGCGCCGAGCGCGAACACCGAGGCGGTGGAGGAGATCCGGATCCGCGCCGCCGCCCGGCCGGCCGCGGCCACGCCGAAGCCCTTTCCCAGGACGGCGGCGCCGCCGAGGACGATCAGCACGACGCCACCGACGGTGGTCGCCACGTCGCGGTAGCGGGTGATCAGCGCCCCGATGGCGCCGACGCCCGCGCCCAGCGGCACGAGCACGACCGCGAGCCCCGCGTAGAACACCGCCGTGCGCCGGGCCAGCGTGCCCACCCGGTCGAAGGCGTACGCGAAGAACGACGGCAGCAGCAGCGCCGAGCACGGGCTGACGAGCGAGAGCAGCCCGCCGAGGAACGCGCCGAGGAACCCGACCTGCGTCATCCGCCCGCCGCCGCCTTGTCGATCATCGCGGTGAACTCCTCGATGGGCTGGGCGCCGAGCAGCGGCTGCCCGTTGATCAGGAAGGCCGGGGTGCTCGGGACGCCGAGGGCATTGCCCTCGAGCATGTCCTTCTCGATCGCCTCGTCGAACGCGCCGCCCGCCATGTCCTTGGCGAACCGGTCGAGGTCGGGCACCCCGGCCTGCTCGGCGAACTTCCGCAGCACGGCGGGGGTGAGGTCCGGGTGGCCGCGGTCCGGCGCGGCGCCGAAGAGCGCGGCGGCGAACTCCTTGTACTTGCCCTGGGCCCCGGCGGCGCGGGCCGCCTTCGCCGCGTTGATCGACTGCTCGCCGAAGATCGGGAAGTCGCGCCACTCGATGCGCAGCGTCCCCTTGCCGACGTAGCGCTCGACCAGTTTGGGCTCGGTGTCCCGGCCGAACTTGGCGCAGAACGGGCACCGGTAGTCCGAGTAGACGACCATCGTGACCGGTGCGTCGGTGCGGCCGATCGCGAGGGGGTCGTCCGGCGCGCGGCGGGCGGCCGAGGTCAGGGGGCCCGACTCGGCGGCGGGCGACCCGGACGGGGATGCCTCACCTGTGGAAGTCGCGCTCGCCGCGGGCGCGGGCCGCTTCGCCTCCTCCTGTGACGGACGGCTGACCAGGGAGACGACCAGGGCCACGGCGACCACCATCAGGACCGTGACCAGCACGGTGGTGCGCCTGGCGGTGGTGCGCCGGTCGTTCGTCTCCATAAGTCCTCCGTGTCGCCAGGCGTGATCTACTATCGAACATAGTAGTGACCCCGGGGAGCGCCGGGTCAGGCCGGGCTCACACTGAGGCAGTAGGTCAGTACCCCGAGCGCGACGACCCCGATCGAGACGAGCGCGGGCGCCAGGGCGAGCGCCGCCGCGAGAGCGTACCCGGCGCGGCCGGGCGGCCGTCCCGCCGCCCGCTCCCCGCCGAGCCAGCGGAGCCGCACCTCGACCGCGTCCCTGGACATGGCGAGCGCGGTGCTCGGCGCGCCCCGGCCGACCACGGCGAGGAGCCCGGCGCGTACGGACCCGGGGCCGTGCAGGCGGGCCGCGGCCGCGTCGGCGGCGAGCTCGACCAGCACCCGAATGGCTCCGGGCGCGCGGCGGCACAGCGGCACGAACGGCAGCGCCTCGGCCACGACGTCGGCGAGCAGCACCAGGAGGTGGTGCCGGCCGCGCATGTGCGCCCGCTCGTGCGACAGGATCGCGTCACGCTCGCGCGGGCCGAGCCGGGCGACGCCCCGGGTCGCCACGACGGCCCCGTCCCGCCCGCCGACGCTGTAGGCGAGCGGCGTGTCCTCGTCCACCCACAGGACGGAGCGCTCGCAGCGGGAGACCGCGCGCAGCAGCGCCAGGTGCTCCCTGCGCCACCGCCTGCGCCGCCACGACAGGCGCCCGGCCACCGCGGCCACCCACGCCAGGGCGCAGAAGACCGCCGCCGCTCCGGCCGCCCGCGCCACGTGCTCCCACACCGCCCCGCCGTCGGCGCGTACGACGTTGACGCAGCTGTGGCTCATGCCGATCAGGCCGTCGACGACGTACGCGCGAGGCGCCAGCAGCATCACGGCGGCGACCAGGGCCGTGAGGACCATCAGGGCGATCGAGCTGACCCAGCCCGCCAGGGCGAGCCCCGGCCGCACGCTCGGCGTCACGGCGGTGCGCAGGTAGAACGGGCCGGCGACGCCGATCACGACGGTGGCCACGAGCAGCCCGAGAGCGACGGTCATCCGCGGCCTCCCCGCCGGTTGAGCGCGCGGCGCAGGATGTCGGACTCCTCCGGGGTCGCGGAGCGGGCGAAGTGCAGCAGCACCCGCTCGGCGTCCCCGCTGGAGGCGAGCACGTCGCGCAGCAGTTTGGCGCCCGCCTCGGCGCGCGACTCGCTGGCGGTGTACTCGTAGGCGCGGCCGGCGCGGTTCCTGCGGACCCACCCCTTCCCGTGCAGGTTGTCCAGCACGGTCATGACCGTCGTGTAGGCCAGGGGGCGCGGCGTGTCGAGCCGTTCGAGCACCTCGCGGACGCGCAGGGGGCCGCTCGCCGACCACAGGACGTCCATGACCTTGACTTCGAGTTCGCCGAGACCGCGCATCGCCTCTCACCCTTCCCGAACGTGGGCTCCCGAACGTGGCCGCGAACCGGGCGCGAGAGCCCGCGCGCCGCCCTTGGACAGGACCGCCGGGCGAGCGGGGCCGGGCCCTCCTCGCCGTCCGCCACGGACGACAGTAACGGAGGACGCCGACACCCGGCCCGCCCCGCCTTTCCGCGTCCTCCGCCGCGCCCGGACGGCCCGGGAACGGCGGCGCCGAGCGACCGAGCCTTTACCAGGTCAGGGGAATGACGGGGAGGCAGCCCGCCGGGTTCCCTGTTACGAAGGAGACATAACCCCCACATTCATCCAAGCCGACGCACAGGAGGTCGTGATGATGTGGCTGGAGGTCGCGGTGGAAGCGGAGGGTCCGAACGCTGTCGTCCGTCCGCGCGGTGAGATCGACCTGACCACGGCGGGCATCCTGTGGGACACGCTCGACCGCGTCATCCAGCAGGTGGCGATCCCGAAGATCGAGATCGACATGGGCGACGTGTCGTTCATGGACTGCGCCGGCGTACGAACGCTCATACCGATCAAGCAACACGCCCGGGAGCAGGGCGGCACGTTCGTGCTGACTCACATCCCGCCGGTGGTCGAGCGGCTGCTCTCGGCCGTGGGACTCGACCACGAACTCGAACCGCGCGAGAGGGCCGCCAGGGCCCCGCTCCGCTCCGTGCCCGCGGAGCCCCTCGCCTGGCCATGGACGACCCCTCGATAATTACGCGTCACGCATATTTGCGTGCTCAGAATCTTTGCGGATCGCGCAAGAAATGCTACGGTCCTCGGCATGGACATCGAAAGTGAGCGTCCGGGGCTGCGCGAACGCAAGAAGCAGGAAACCCGCATCGCGCTGAGCTGGGCGGCCATCCGCCTCGCGGTGGAGCGCGGGCTGGACAACGTCCGGGTGGAGGACATCGCGGCCGAGGCCGGCGTCTCCCCGCGCACGTTCAACAACTACTTCTCCAGCAAGGGCGAGGCGATCGTGGCCCGGCATTTCGACCGGGCCCGGCAGATCGCCGAGGAGCTGCGGGCACGCCCGGCGTCGGAGCCCCTCTGGGAGGCGCTGGTCAACGCCGTGACGGCACGGTTCGCCCTCGGCCAGGACACTGGCGGCGAGAGCACGCCCGACCGGCAGTGGGTCGACGGCGTCCGGTTGATGATCAATGATCCGGCGCTCACCGGCACCTTCGCCGCGGCGGCGGCCGCCGCGGAGGCCGAGCTCGCCGCCGCGGTCGCCGAACGTACGGGCACCGACGCCGCCCTCGACCTCTACCCGCGGCTGGTGGCGGGCGCCGTCGGGGTCGCCATCAGGGTGGTCATGGAGCGGTGGCTGAACGCCGAGCCGCCCGTCCCGGCCGCCCGGCTCCTCCATGACGCGCTCGGTCAGCTCTCGGCCGGCCTGCCGGTCCCCCCGAAGGGGCCGTCCCGCCGCTGAAAATCCCCCTTTCCCCGCGTACGAGAAGGACCCCCCAATGGACGTCGACGTCGTCATCGCCGGAGCCGGGCCGAACGGGCTGATGCTGGCCTGCGAGCTGAGCCTCGCGGGCATCCGGCCGCTCGTGCTGGAACGCCTGCCCGAACGCACCGAGGAGAACCGGGCCAACGGCCTGGTCGGCCAGGTCGTGCGGATGCTCGACCGCCGCGGGCTGCACCGGCGGCTCAGCGGCAGCCCCGAGCCGCCCCGCCCCGGGCCCTCCTTCGTGTTCGGCGCGCTGCCGCTGGACCTGAGCGTCCTGGAGGACAACCCGCTCTACGGACTGCCCGTGCCGCAACGCCGCATCGAGCAGGTGCTGGAGGAGCGCGCCGTCGAGCTGGGCGTGGAGATCCGTCGCGGCCACGAGCTGACCGGCCTCACCGAGGACGACGACGGCGTGAACGCCGACGTCTCCGGCCCGGGCGGCCCCTACCGGGTGCGCGCCCGCTACCTCGTCGGCGCGGACGGGGGCCGCAGCCACACCCGCAAACTGGCCGGCATCGACTTCCCCGGCGTGACGAGGGACGACACCGTCCACCGCACCGCTCAGGCCACAGTTCCCGCGGCGCTGGTCGACCCGGCGACCGGAGAGCTCGACGTGCCCGGGTACGGGCCGATCCCGCCGTTCCGGCACCACCGCACCGAGCGCGGCATGTTCGTGTACGGGCCCTTCCCCAACCGTCCGCCCCTGGTGGGCACGACGGAGTGGCCCGCGGCCGGCGACGGCGCGGAGGCCTTCGACGCGCCCATGACCCTCGACGACCTGCGCCTGAGCGTCCGCCGCGTGCTCGGGGCCGACCTGCCGCTCGCGCCGCCCGACGGCCCGGGTCCGCACATGCTGCGCCGGCTGGTCGGCGGCAACACCCGGCTGGCGGACCGCTTCCGCGCCGGCCGGGTACTGCTGCTCGGCGACGCCGCCCACGTCCACTCGGCGATGGGCGGCCCCGGCCTGAACCTGGGCCTCCAGGACGCCGTCAACCTGGGCTGGAAACTCGCCGCCGAGGTCCACGGCTGGGCGCCGCCCGGACTGCTGGACACCTACGAGAGCGAGCGGCGACCGGCCGCCGAGCGGGTGATCACGCAGACCCAGGCCCAGTCCGCCCTGGTCGCGCCGGGCGCCGAGGTCACCGCGCTGCGCGCGCTTTTCGCGGAGCTGCTCGCCGACCGGGACGCCGTACGACGCGTCGCCGAACTCATGGCGGGGGCCGACATTCGCTACGACATCGGCGGGGCGCACCCGCTGACCGGCCGGTGGGCCCCCGACCTCACGCTGGACACGGGGAGCGGCCCGGTCCGCCTCGCCACGCTGACCGAGAACGCCCGGCCCCTGCTGCTGGACCTGACCCCGGACGCGTCGATCGCCGGGGAGGTCTCCGGCTGGCAGGACCGGGTGGACGCGGTCCCGGCCCGCGTTCCGGAGGCCGCCTCCGCCGTCCACGATCGGGCTCCGGTCACGGCCCTGCTCCTGCGGCCGGACTGCTACGTCGCCTGGGCCTCGGATTCGCCGAATCCGGGTGCCGACGAGCGCGCGGCCTTGCGCGCCGCGCTGACCCAATGGTTCGGAGCCCCCACGAGCCGGTAAGCGCGCGCGCTCACTGGTCACTCACCGCTCCGGCTTTTCTCCCGATGGATCTTCACGAGGGTATTGAGAAGATTTCTTTGCACAGTTATCTTCTCATCCATGGTGGAGATCCAACGGAGAGACCTGTCCGACCCCGAGGCCCTCAAGGCGCTCGCCCATCCGCTGCGCCAGCGGCTGCTCACCCGCCTCCAGCGGCGGGGCCCGGCCACGTCGGCGATCCTCGCCGACGAGTTCGGCGAGGATCGCGGTGCCACGAGCTACCACCTGCGATGCCTCGCCCGCTTCGGCTTCATCGAGGTGGACGCCGACCGCTCGGCGGGGCGGCGGAAGTACTGGCGGGCCGTCCCCCTCGACCTGCGGCTGCCCGGCCGCCCGGCGGACGCCGACGCGGAGGCGGCCGGGGCCGAACTGGGCCGGCGGTGGCGCGAGCAGGGCGAGCACGACCTGGCGGCGTTCCTCGCCGACGAGCGCGCCTTCGGCGAGTTCGGCGACGCGGCGCTGAGCTCGATCGGCGGCGCCACCCTGACGGCCGCCGAACTCGCCGCCTTCACCGAGGAGTACGTGGCGCTGCTCAACCGCTGGCGCCGCGATCCGGACGAGGCGCCCGAGGGCGCCCGGCACATCACCGTGATCTTCCACGCCTTCCCCACACCGTGACGGGGCGAGACGCGATGACCGAAGCCCCGGCCCGCCGGCCGTCTCTGTGGCGCAACCGCGACTTTCTCGTCCTGTGGAGCGGCCAGATCGTGTCCACCCTGGGTTCCCGGGTCAGCGCGATGGCCATGCCGCTGCTCGTGCTCTCGATCACGGGGTCCGCGGCCGACGCCGGCGTCGTGGCCGCCGCGTCCTCCCTCCCCTACCTGGTGGCGAACCTCCTCGCCGGCGCCCTGGTCGATCGCTGGGACCGCCGCCGCGTCATGCTGGCCGGTCAGCTCGCCGCGGGGACCGCTCTCGCCAGCGTCTGCGCCGCATGGTGGCTCGGCGCCCTCACGCTGCCCCACCTGGTGATCGCCGCGTTCGTCCAGGGCACCTGCTTCGTCTTCAACGGCCTCGCCGAGAAAGCCGCCCTGCCGCAGATCGTGCCCGCCCCGCTCCTGCCCGCCGCGATCGCGCAGAACGAGGCCAAGACCCGCGGCGCCGGTCTCGCCGGCCCTCCCATCGGCGGCGCTCTGTTCGGCATCGGCCAGGCCGTCCCGTTCCTGGCGAGCGCCCTCTCCTATCTGGTCGCCGCGTTCGCCCTGCTGTTCGTACGGTCCGACCTGCGAAGCGAACGCGCGGAGCCACCAGGATCGCTCTGGCGCGACACCACGGCGGGCCTGCGGTGGCTCTGGGGGCACCCGCTGATCCGCGCCGCCGTGCTCCTGGTCGCGGCGAGCAACATGATCTTCGCCGGGCTCTCCCTCGTGCTCGTCGTGCTCGCCCAGGAGATGGGCGCCTCCGCCGCCGAAACGGGGGTGATGATGGGCGTCTACGGCGGGGGCGGGCTACTCGGCGCGATCGTCGCCGGCCGTCTGCACCGCCGGTTCAGCCCCAGAACCGTGATCATCGGCGTCAACTGGGTCTGGGCCCTGCTCCTCCCGCTGATCGCGGTCGCCCCTCACCCACTGCTGGCCGGCTTGATCGCTGCGGCCCCACGTTCAAGCGCGTGCCACAGGCGTGCCAGACAGGGCGGTCAGCGAGGGGCATTCGCGGGGACTCACGGATGGCGTCGTACATCTCCCGACCTGCACACCAGCAGGTTGCGCGAGGGTGGCCTGAAGCCTTCCAAATTGGCTACGCGGGTTCGATTCCCGCCGTGCCCGTCATGTGCCAGATGGTTTCTCGTGCCCAATCGGCGGCCGGGCGTGCGGCCTGGGGGTCGGTCCCGGCCGCCAGACAGGGCGGTGACTGTGGGACAGGTCGCCATCAAGGCCATGGCAACCATCGTGCAAGCGATCGGCCGTAAACACGAGTTGCCACAGCGAATCGGGCCCGGCCCGGACCCAACCCGCAATGGAGAAGACGATGCGTACTCCTCGGAAGAGCATGATAGCCATCACGATGGCCCTGGCCGCTTTCTCGGTGACCGTCCCATCGGCGCGCGCCGACGACTCCTACAAGTACCGCGCCTATCACGACGTGAGCGGCGCACGGGTGTGGGACAGGCTCCCCATGCATGCCTCGGGGTTGCATCCGATGGCTTTCTCGGTCGGGCGGCAGAACGGACAGGAGAGATGGGCGATCTTCTCCGACAACAGGCCCGGCCCCGAATGGCAGCTGACCGTGACGGCCAGGGGGGACGCCGTCTATCAGCAGGAGTTCGACCGGTTCACCGCGATGGGCTACCAGCCCACCATGGTGACCGCGACGGGCAGCGGCGGGCAGGACGCCATGTTCACCGCCATCTGGGAGAAGAAGACGGGCAAGTTCTTCGCCCGCCACGGCAGCAACACCACCGGCTTCAACCTGGCCGACGTCCAAGCGCGACGTGACGGCTACATCCCCATCTCGGTCAACATGTACGGCACGCCGCCCAACCCGCGTTTCGCGGCAGTCTGGGCAGACAACCCCTCGCGCGTCACCTGGACCGTGACGACTTCCATTCCCGCATCGGAATACCAGGGCGTTTTCGATGTCCAGGTCAAGGCCGGATACCGGCCGTCCGCCATCGCGGTCGGTCCCAACGGCAAGTCCTACACCACCGTCTGGCGCAACGACAAGATCGGCAACTGGTCCGCCTTCCACGGGATGAGCGCCGCCCAGTACCAGGCGCGGTTCGACGAGATGACGGCCAAGGGCCTGTACCCGACCTGGATCGACATGGAGAACGGCGTATACGCCGCCATCTTCACCACCAGGTGACAGGACTCTAAGCGGACCAGTAGGCGGGGACGGAGAGTGCGCCGGCCGCGCCGACGAGGCCGGCGTCCTGACCGAGCTCGGCGAGGACGACAACGTCGGTCATCAGTCGGGGTGTTGCCGTATAGCAGCGGAGTACAGCAACACCCCCTCACACGATCACACCCGAACGGCCCGCATCTACCGGCCGAGCAGGACGAGGAGCCCTCTACATCGTGACTGGCTCCCGTTTGCAAGCAGGAAGTCAGGGGTTTGAACACCATCCCCGGTGAGGCGAGCGGACCGTCTACGGCTGGCCCAGCAGGAACATCGGCCCCTCGCCCCACAGCGCATCCCACAGCAGTGCCAGCGCCCAGAAAATGCCTGCTCCGATTGCGATACCCAACAGGAGAGTCACCACGACCAGCTTCACCAGCGCGCGCGGAGAGCGCCGGGCTGGGCGCTGGGGAGGCGTCATAGCAATGATCCTTCGTCACCAGTGAGCCATTGCCGGTAACGACCTGTTGCTCTCGGTAGCGGGCGAGGTCGACTGGCGCTCCAAGTGATCAGAAAGCGTAAAGCCCCTGGTAGAAGTGGTCTTGTCTAGAGATCAACTTCCGAACCAGAGGCTTCACGTGCCCACAAGTGTCACATACACCGCGACCTTGAGCATCCAGCGGGAGACCGTGCTGTTCCTGGCCGCTCTCCTGCGCGAGGAGCGCCACCGTCGCGGTACCCGGCGAGGCCGTCGGGCGATCACGTGCTTCACCCAGGCCGTGCTCATCCTGCGCTGGTTTCTGGACAACACCCGGATCAAGCGGCTCGCGATCGATCACGGCATCAGCGGCACGACCGCCTACCGCTACCTGCACAAGGGCATCGACGTTCTCGCTTCCATGGCACCTGACCTACGCCAAGCCCTGGAAGCCGCCAAGAATGCAGGCCTCACGCACGTCAAACTCGACGGCATCGTGATCGCCACTGACCGGGTCAGCACTCCCGGTCCCCATGGCGCCGATCTCTGGTGGTCGGGAAGCATAAGCATCATGGCGGGAATGTCCAGGTCATCTCTGCCCCGGACGGCTGGCCGTTATGGGTGTCGGATGTGCGGCCGGGCCGCGAGCACGACATGACCTGTGCCCGCCGACTCGGGAAGATCACTCAGGCGGCGCTCGTCCTGCTCAATCACGAGCACAACTGGACCATGTCGGCATCACACAACGTGATCTTCAGTTACTGACAATCGCTCATTCTCCCCGAATAGCCGCGAGCCTGCACTTCTGCAGGGGAAGACGACGGACTACTACTCTCAGAGGAGTGCCTGCAACGGGTAGTCCGCAAGCCCGAATGAAGCATTCGAGTGCGAGGGGGCCAAAGTGTCTCGTCCAGGAAGACCGGATGTGCGCGCGACGCACGCGCGGGAAATGGCTGCGCAAGTCGCGGCTGGGCTCAGCCTCCTGGGCCTCTGGATCAACTTCGTCCTGGCTGGTCTTATCGCCATGATCGGGCTAGTCCTTGCGGGCATCGGGGTCAAGGGGAACGTCAATAGAATGAGCATCTCCTACCGCTGGGTTGCAGCAGTCTGTCTGATTGTTCTCGTTGTCGTGGCGATTCGCTGGTACCTCTCGACTCCAGTGGAGTACGTTGTCGACCGAACCACGCGGCTAGGCGATGCGATTCCGAGCCCTGTCAATAACTAGCCCAGTCCTCCAGAGATTTCGCCGCAAAGCGGCCGAAAGGAAGACTGAGTATGCGGATCTCAATCCACCGATTCGTCGCATCAATCTCGGGCATCGCCGTCCTTCTCCCGGCGAGCGCGACGAATGCCGCCCCCAGCTGCCGCTCCCAAGACAACTCCTACCCGTCGATCCACGAAGGCGCATTTTCGTCGTGCAGCAGTAACGTGTACGGGTATGTGCACACGGTGCGCCTCACGTGCACAGTCAAGGGGCAGGAAAACCACTACACAGTGGATGGTCCATGGAAGCTCGTCGGCACCAACAAGGATGACCAGTCCATCGCCTGGCGTGACTGGTGGGACACGCTGACCTGGCACCAGTCGATCGTCACTGCGGTCAACACCCTCTCCAGTGAAGAACAGGCGCTGCTTTTCCAGGGCGGCTCCTGACCGAAACTCCGCGCAGTGCGCGGCGGAGAACCGCGGCCGGGTGGGTGGTCGAGGTCATCATCACGTCCATCCATGTTCGAGGCCTGGTCGCCATCGTCCCAATATGAGGTCGTGCGATCTCCAGCCTGTCGGCTACCGCCAGTAGCTCTGTAGCGGGCCCCTTGGAGACAAGTAGAGCCGTCCACCTCTTGAATGGGGTGGACGGTTCTCCTCCGTGTTCCTGGACGACAACAGTCCGTTGCTCTTCAACCACTTCTCCCACTCGGCGACAACACGTTCCGCCAACTCGGCGGCATCAACCACCTGGCCGTTCGACGCAAGCTCCCACTTGTGCCAGCCGAGCGTCATAGGCGGAGAGGCCTGCATCTGGGCGGCGCCGGCGACGATGGGCGCGAATTGATTGGGATCATCAGCGCTTTACCGGAACGAGTTCTTCGTGCAGCCACGGAGCCTCACTTGTGGGGCCGGGACGTCCGGCGAAGGCGTACTCCGTCGAGGGCGAGGTCGAGCAGTTGGCCGGCCTGGATCGGGCCGTCGGGTTCCCCTTCCGTGGCCAGGGCGATGGCGCTGACGAGTTTGAGTAGTTGGGTGATGGTGGCCTCGGGGCGTATGGCATTCGCCTGGCGGGCGCACGCAAGGAGTTCGTCGCCGGCGTTGATGATCATTGCGTGGCAGGTGCTTCCCAAGGTTGGGTCGCCGTGGCGGTCCCCGCGCATCAGCGATGCCCCGAGGCCGCGGTTGGCTACAGCGTGTGCGCCGACGGCGCGGAGCCAGGTAGCGAGCGCGGTTCCCGGGTCGGGGTCGGAGAGCAGGTCGTGCGCCGTGGCGCAGAGGGCCTCTACTCGGCTCTTGAAAACGGCTTCCAGGAGAGCCTGCCGGGTGGGGAAGTGCCGGTGGAGGGTGGCCGAGCCGACCCCGGCATTCCGGGCGATCTCCTCCAGGGAGGCCTCGGCGCCGTGTTCGGCGATGACTGTCTCGGCGGCGGCCAGAATGCGGTTGTAGTTGCGGCGCGCGTCGGCACGCATCGGCCGCGGAGCCGGGGCGACTGCGTCCTTGGGCACGGGATCTCCTGATGACTTGCTAACTGGGGTGGCCCTCCATATCGTATCGAACGATAACCGGAGGGCCACCCCAGTTATGGGGATGCGTCCTTCGTCGGCGTGGACGAAGTCGAGGAGAGACGTGGATTCGACAGCAAGGACCATCATCGTGGTGGGGGCGACCGGTCTGCAGGGCCGGGCGGTGACACAGCACCTGCTGAGCAGCGGTTGGCAGGTGCGCGCGCTCACGCGTGATCCGGACGGGGCGCCGGCCAGGGCGCTGGCGAGCATCGGCGCGCACATCGTGCGGGCGCGGATGGAGGACGTCGCGTCCTTGATCTCCGCAGCGCAAGGCACCTACGGCATGTTCAGCGTCCAGCCCACCGTCGGCTCTCCCGGCACCGCGCCGGGCTTCAGCGCCGACGACGAGGTCCGCTGGGGGATCAACGTTGCCGAGGCGGCACACGCCGTCGGCGTCGAGCATTTCGTCTTCACCTCGGTCGCCGGCGCAGACCGTCACGGTGGCGAAACGCTGCCGGAGAACCTGATCAGCAAGTGGCGGATCGAGCAGCACATCGCCGGACTCGGCTTACCCGCGACGATCCTGCGGCCGGTCTCCTTCATGGAGAACTTCACGAGCGAATACGCCCTGCAAGACGGAGCGTTGACCACCGCCCTCGCGCCCGAGGTTCCTCAGCAGATCATGGCCGTGGACGATGTCGGCTTCGTCACCGCGCTGGCGTTCTCCCGGCCCGAGGAGTGGATCGGCCGCGCGGTCGCGCTGGCGACGGACGAGCTCACGCCGGTCCAGATCGCCGCGACCATCGAGCGCGCGCTCGGACATCCGCTGCCGTATGCCCGGATCCCGATCGATACGATCCGGGCCCTCAGCGGGGACTTCGCGTTCGCCTATGAGTGGCTCAACGGACGCGGCTACCGCGCGGACATCCCCGCCACTCGCCGGATCCACCCCGGGGCGATGGATCTGCGCACCTGGCTGGAGCGCACTGGCGCTGCCCAGATCGCCGCCTTCCTGGCCACCCAGCGCACCGCGGAGGAGCAGGCGTGAGCGCCCGCGAGCGCGCCCTCGGGCGCATGGGGATCTGGGCGGGCGACCTCGACAGCTACCCCGCGACAGGAGTCCGCGAAGCCGCCGCCGCGATCGAGGACCTGGGCTACAACACAATGTGGTTCGCCGAGACCACGGGGCGAGAGGCCATGGCGCAGGCCGCGATCCTGTTATCAGCCACCCGGCGGATCACCGTGGCCGCCGGCATGACCGACATCTACGCACGCGACGCGGTGACGACCGCCGCCGCCCAGCGCACCCTGGAGGACGCGTTCCCCGGGCGATTCCTGCTCGGTCTGTGGGAGAGCCACCCCAGCCTCGCCGCGGACGTCCGCGGCCACCACTTCAGCCCACCACCAGCAACGATGTGCTCCTACCTCGACGCACTGGACACCGCCCCCTTCGGGCCACTCACCACAACGGTCCCGCCCCACCGCGTGCTCACCGCCCTTGACCCCGACATGCTCGCGCTCGCCGCCGAACGCACCCGGGGCGCCAACGTGCTGGGCATGCCTGTCGAGTACACCCGCATCGCCAGGGCGACGCTCGGCCCCGACGCGCTCCTGGCCATCACCCAACTATGTGTGCTGAGCCCCGACCGCTCTCGAACTGTCGAACTGGCCCGCACCACGGCAGCAGCGACCCTGCCCAACCGCCGCACACTCCTGCGCGACCTCGGATACAAGGACGCGGACACACTCGATGAACGACTCGTCGATGCGATCGTGGCCCACGGCCCTGCCGAGGAGATCGTCCATCGCGTCCATCAACACCTTGACGCCGGAGCCGACCACGTGAGCCTCCACCTGCTCACCGCGACCCCCACCACCCCGCCCGTTCGCCAGTGGGAGCGACTCGCCGCGCACCTCATTGTCTGATCCCGCGCATTCGGGCCAGGGAACAGCGAGGGCGACGGGCACGCCCTTGCGGGCGCTCTGAATCGACCGGCGCCTCCTCTGCCCTCCGGCCTCAGCGCCGGGTGGTGACGCGGCCGCCGTGCCGTGCGTACCGGACGTGGACGAGGGCCCACACGGCGAGCGCGAGCAGGCTGATCGCCCCGCCCAGCACGCACACCGCGCCCCAGCCGGCGGCCGCGTAGACAGCGGTCGAGGCGATGGCGCCGGTGGCGCTGCCGATCGAATAGAAGACCATGTAGCCGCCGATCAGCCGGCTGCCCGCGTCCGGGCGTACCGCGTAGATGACGCTCTGGTTCGTGACGTGGACGGCCTGGACGGCCAGATCGAGCACGACCGCGCCGACCGCCAGCGCCCACAGTGACCGCTGGGTGAAGGCGAGGGGCAGCCAGGACACGGCGAGCAGGGTCAGCGCCGTGCCGGTGGTCCACTCGCCGAGGCCGCGGTCATGCAGGCGTCCGGCCGGGGCGGCGGCCAGTGCCCCCGCCGCGCCGACCAGCCCGAACGCTCCGATCGCGGTGTGCGAGAGCGACAGCGGCGCGGCGCTCAGCGGCAGCGCGACGCAGCTCCACAGGGTGCTGAACGCGGCGAAGACGAGCAGGGCGAGCAGGGCGCGGAACCGGAACACGGGCTCTTCGGTGAACAGCGCGATCGTCGACGCCAGCAGCCGCCGGTACCCCATGGACGGCCCGCGCCGGTCGCGGCGCGGCAGCAGGCGGCGCAGGCAGAGGGCGATCAGGAGAGTGAGGACGGCGGAGGCCAGGTAGACCGACCGCCAGCCCGCGAGGTCCGCCAGAGCGCCCGAGACGGTACGGGCGAGCAGGATGCCGACGACCACCCCGCCGGTCACCTGGCCGACGACCCGCCCCCGCCGCTCCGGCCCGGCCAGGGACGCGGCGAACGCGACGAGCGTCTGGGTCACGACGGCGAGGAAGCCCACCACCGCGAGGGCGGCGAGCAGGACCGGAGCGCTGGGCGCGGCGCCCACCACGGCCAGCGCCCCCGCGAGCAGCGCCGACTGCGTGACGACGAGGCGGCGCGGCTCGACCAGGTCGCCCAGCGGCACCAGGAAGAACAGGCCGAACCCGTAGCCGATCTGCGTGAGAGTGACGACGGCGCCGACGGCCGCCGGACCGATCGCGAGGTCGTGGCCCAGAGTGACCAGGAGGGGCTGCGCGAAGTAGACGTTGGCGACCGCCGTCCCGCACGCCACGGCGAACAGCGCCGTGACCCAGCGGGAGGGCGCGGGCGGCGCCGTCCCCTCACCCACCGATGGCGGCGGCGCGCCCTCGCCCTCTGGTGAGGGCGGCGCGCTCTCCCGCGCCCCCTCCCGTGTCCCCACGTGCTCGTCCGCCGTCGTCGTCTCCTGCGGGCAGGTCACAACCCCTCCTCCAAATCGGTTGCATATTGCTACCACTCGAACGCTAGAGGAGATTGGTAGCATGTTGCAACTGGCACTGAACGAGGGAGGACGCGATGGTCAGGCGGACCCGCTTCAACGACAGCGACTGCCCGGTCGCGCGTTCGGTCGACGCGATCGGCGACTGGTGGTCGCTGCTGATCGTCCGCGACGCGTTCGACGGCAGCCGCCGCTTCGGCGAGTTCCAGCGCAGCCTCGGCGTGGCCAAGAACATCCTCACGGCGCGGCTGCGCGCCCTCGTGGACGGCGGCGTCCTCGAGGTCGTCCCCGCGTCCGACGGCAGCGCCTACAACGAGTACGTCCTGACCCCCAAGGGCCGGGATCTCTTCAACGTCATCGTCGCGCTGCGGCAGTGGGGCGAGGCCCACTTCTTCGCTCCGGACGAGCCGCACTCGGAGATGGTCGACCGCCGGGACGAGCGCCCCCTCCACGCGCTGGAGGTGCGCTCCGCCGACGGGAGGCGAATCGGTCCCGACGACGCCGTAGTGAAGAAGGTCGCGCCGCCCGCCGCCGCACGTACGCCCAGCGCTCCCAGTGTTCCCAGTTGAGACACCCTGCACCGACCCCGTATTGGAGTGGCATGTCATCGCTCGCCCGTCCCGCCGACCACGCCGACGTGGAAGCGGCCGTACGCACGCTCACCCGCGCGTTCGCCGACTATCCGTGGATGCGGCACACGGTCGCGGCAGACGACCACCTCGGCCGGATCGGCCGGTTTCAGGAGCTGTTCGTGACCCGCATCGGCCTGCCGCACGGCCGGGTCTGGGTCACGCCGGACTGCGCGGCGGCGTCCGTCTGGACCACCCCCGAAAGCACCGGCATCGGCGAGGTGTTCGCGGAGCTGGCGCCGGTCTTCGCCGAGCTGAGCGGCGACCGGGCGCCCTTCGCCGCCTCGGCCGAGGCCGCGCTGGCTCCGTACCGCCCGGCTGAGCCCGTGTGGTTCCTCGGCTCGGTCGGGGTCGATCCGGACCACCAGGGCAAGGGGCTGGGCCGGGCCGTGATCGAGCCCGGAATCAAGGCGGCGGAGGAGGCGGGGGTCCCCGCCTTCCTGGAGACGTCCACCGAGGCGAACGTCGGGTTCTATCGGCGGCTCGGATTCGAGGTCACCGCCGAGGTGGAGCTGCCGGACGGCGGCCCGCGCACCTGGGCGATGATCCGCCGCCCGCGCTGAGCCAGGTCCTCCGCAGGGGCGGCCGGAGGTCCGTCAGGCTATATGGACGCGCACGGGGCGGCGGCCGCCCCGTGCGCGGAGGTCAGATCAGTGACCGGCGGTACCCGGGGTGACCACGGTCTGCCCCTTGCCGTGCTTCTTGCCCCTGTGGTGGTGCCCCTTCCCCTTGCCCCTCTTCATGCCCTTCCCGTGAAGGACGCCGCCGCTCCGGTGGCTGTGGAGCTGGGCGGAGACGTTGTGGCCCGCCGAGCTGGCGTGGCTCTCGGCGAGGGCCACACCGCCCCCCGTGCTCCCCGTCCAGACGACTCCGGCGACTGTCAGGCCCAGTGCGGCCACGGCGAAACGCGTGACGTTCAACTTCCCCTCCGATGACTACAGACGGCGATGTCGCCATCACTGTAGATGACGAAGGGGTGCTGACAGCGAGTACTCGCGCACGTCGTCATCTTGCGTTCAGGGTCGGGCGCCGCGATGGAGATCCAGCAGAGATGGAGCGGCCCTCCCGTTCCCCGAGTGGGGACCGGGAGGGCCGCGCGGCGGATCAACGGTAGGAGCGCTCGGCGGCGGGACGGGCGCCGCTCATCACCTCGTCTGCGCAGGTGCGCGGCCTCGCCGAGGACGCCGGTTCCGTGGCCCGGCTCAGTCCTTCGGCCGGGCGAAGAGTTCGAGGTGCGAGCACCGGACGCATCGGTACGCGTCGATGATCCAGCGCGGTTTGCCAAGGCGTCTGGCACCGCCGAACACGCCCCGTTCAAGGGGGCCCGGGATCCAGCGGCCGTACCCCTGAGAATGCTCGCCGCTGTCTTCGATGAACCCCTGCTCCAGATTGGGGCTGCCGCAATGGGTGCATTTCACATCCCAAGTATGTGGGCCACCCCCTCCCGCGATCACGCGGTCTCCCAGGCCGGCTCTCCAGCGGTTGTGGGGGTAGCCCTCCGGCCCGCAGACGGGCGGCGTCCGGCGGCCAGGAACAGCGGGACCGCCATGAACAGCCGCCCCGCGCGGGCCCGCTCGGCCTGCTCGGCGACCCACGCGGTGGCCTGCTCGTCCGAGACGCCGCCTTTCGAGCGGGCGGCCCGGCCGATCCGCGCGATCATGGGCATCGCGGCCGCGTCCGTGAACAGCGCGACCCGCGCCTCCACGGTCACGTCGTCGAATCCGCCGTCCAGCAGCATGTTCCGGTACTGCCGGGCGGCGCGGGGGCGCGCGACGGTGTCGGCGCGAGCGTGCACGATCAGCCGCGTGAGGACGGGGTCATCCGAATCGATGACGAAGGTGTCCCAATCCTGGCCGATCAGGACGATGCGACCGCCGGGCGCGAGCACCCTGCGCGCCTCGGCGAGCGCACGGGCCGGGTCGTCGATCTCGTGGTAGACCTTGTCGGCCCGATACCCGTCCAGCTCGCCGTCCTCGAACGGCAGCCGGTACGCGTCACCGACCCGCAGGTCCGCCCGGGGCCGGATCCGCCGCCCGGTGTCGATCATCCGCTCGCTGTGGTCCACGCCGATCGCCGTCACGCCGCGATCGGCCAGCTCCTCGACGGCCAGCCCCGTGCCGCAGCCGACGTCGGCCACGCGGGCCCCGGGGGCGGCCCCGAGCAGTTCGTACGACCGGGCGCGGTACTCCGCCGAGCCCGGCTGGGAGTCGACCGCCTGGAGCAGTCGGATCAGATCGTCGGCGGCGCTGTGCTCGCCGTCCAAAGTGGTGTCGCTGGACATGCGATCAAGCATCCGACTCGCCGACATGAAGTCAATCGACGCGTTGGGCATCGGGGAGGCGGCCGCGTCCGTGAACAGCGCGACCCGCGCGGGCAGCGCGGGCAGCGCGGGCAGCGCGGGCAGCGCGGGCAGCGCGGGCCGGTCGGCGTCAGTGGGAGCGGCCGAGCCTGACCGGCGGCAGGTACTCCTCCACCAGTTCGCGCTCCCACCACTGGCCGGTCGCGCGCCGCTCCCGGTGTGTGGTGAAGCTGTAGCGGTAAAGGAGGGCGCGGACGAAGGTCGGCGGGGCGTCCGGGAAGGGGACCTCCCGCAGCAACCGCAGCGTCGCCTCGTCGTTCGTGAGCAGCTTGCGCGCGAACGGCATGAGCCACGGGTGCGCGTACGCCGCTGACAGCCCGGCGAACCACATCAGCCAGTCGAGCCGCAGGTGGTACGGCGCGAACTGGGGCGGCAGCCGCCCCGGCGCGCCCGGCTTGCCCTTGAACTCGTACTCCCGCCACACCGTCTCCGGCGTGACCGCCGGGTCGCGGGTGCCCTCGATCACCACCTCGTAGCGGGCCCTGGTCACGCTGCCGAAGGCGCCGTACGTGTTGACCAGGTGGAACGGGTTGAAGCTGGCGTTCATCACCTGGTGCCGCGACACCAGGTTGCGGGCCGGCCAGTAGCTGAGCACGACGACGAGCACGGTCACGGCGAGGACCACCCCGGTGAACCACAGCGGCTCGGCCGTGGGGTGCGGCGGTGGCGGAAGCCCCAGCATGCGGACCAGGTCCGCCCACGAGACCACCGAGGCCGCCAGCACGACGGTGAGCCAGTTCAGCCAGGCGAAGTTCCCCGAAAGGATCAGCCAGAACTGGGTGGCGATGATCACGCCCGCTGCCACGCTCGCGTACGGCTGGGGCGCGAACAGCCCGAACGGCGCGACGAGCTGGGCGACGTGGTTGCCCGCGACCTCGACCCGGTGCGCCGGCCGGGGCAGCCGGTGGAAGTACCAGCTCAGCGGGCCCGGCATCGGCTGAGTCTCGTGGTGGTAGTAGAGGCAGGTCAGGTCGCGCCAGCAGCGGTCGCCGCGCATCTTGATGAGGCCGGCGCCGAACTCCAGCCGGAACAGCAGCCAGCGCAGCAGCCACAGCACGAGCACGGGCGGGGCGGTGCCCCCGTTGCCGAGGAAGATCGCGAGGAAGCCGGCCTCGCACAGGAGCGACTCCCAGCCGAAGGCGTACCAGACCTGGCCCACGTTGACGATGGACAGGTAGAGGACCCACAGGAGCGCCCACAGCGACATCGCGCCCCAGAGCGGGAGCAGGTCGGCGAGCCCGGTCAGGAGGACCGCGGACAACAGCGCGCCCGTCCCCGCGACCAGGGAGAAGAACCGGTCCGAATAGTGGAGGTGGAAGATGCTCGGCGCGCGCGGGAACGGCACCCGGCGCAGGTACGTGGGCACCGGCGTCAGTCCGTTCTCGCCGAGCAGCGCGGGGAACTGGTTCAGCGCGACGAGGAACCCGATCAGGTAGATCGCGGCCAGGCCTCGCTGGAACACCATCCGGCTGAGCCAGTAGTCCGGCGCCGCGAACCAGTCCATGATCGTCACCCCCTTCGGTGCTACTCCCCCGGGGCGCCCCCGAAGACCCTGCGCAGCGCGGCGCGCGCCGCGTGGTAGCCGCACATGCCGTGCACTCCGGGTCCCGGCGGGGTGGCCGAGGAGCACAGGTAGACCGTCCGGTCCGGCGTGGCGTACGGCAGGACGGCCGGGCGCGGGCGCAGCAGCAGGCGCAGCCCGTCGCACCGGCCGCCCGCGATGTCGCCCCCGGGGTCGTTGCGGTCGCGCGCCTCGATCTCGGCGGGCCCGGCGGCGGCCCGGGCCAGGACGCACTCGCGGAATCCCGGGGCGAAACGCTCGATCTGGCGCTCGATCGCCTCCGTGAGGTCGCCGCGCCAGCCGTTCGGCACGTGCCCGTAGACCCACAGGACGTGCCGGCCGGTCGGCGCCCGGGTGCCGTCGAACAGGCTGGGCTGCGCGGCGATCAGGAACGGGACGCGCGGCACGACTCCCCGGTGATCGGCGCGCAGGGCAGCGCCGATCTCCTCGAACGTCGGCCCGATGTGCACGGTGCCCGCGCGAGCGCACTCCGCCGCCGTCCACGGGACCGGCCCGGACAGCGCGTAGTCGATCTTGAAAACGCCGGGGCCGTGACCGTAGCGGCGCATCCGGGCCGCGAACCGCTCCGGCAGCCGGTCGCCGGCCAGGACCGCGAGGTCCTCCGGCATGACGTCGAGCAGGTACGCGCGGGCGGGCGGCAGCTCGGCGAGGCTCGTGACGGGGCGTCCGGTCTCGATCCGTCCGCCGAGGGCGCGCAGCCGCGCCGCGAGCGCGTCCGCGAGCGCCTGCGAGCCGCCGCGCGGGAACGGCCAGCCCACCTCGTGCGCGGCGAGCGCGAACAGCAGCGCGACCCCGCCGGTGGCCGGGGAGCCGAGCGGGGCGACCGCGTGCGCGGCCAGCCCGGCGAGCAGGGCGCGGGCCCGCTCACCGCGGAAGAGGCGGGCGAGCAGCGCGGCGGGCGCCACCGCGCGCAGGCCGAACCGCGCGAGCAGCCACGGATGGCGGGGCAGCCCGGCGAGCGGCGCGCGCAGCACGTCCGGCGCGAGCGCGTCCCACCGCCCGAGGAACGGCTCCACCAGGCGGCGGTACACCGCGCCGTCCCGGAGCACGCCGTGGGCGAGCGAGGCCGCGGTCTCCTCGGCGGAGCGGGCCAGCGTCACGGCGGTGCCGTCCGGGAACGGGTGGGCCAGCGGGAGGGGCGGCTCCACCCAGGTCAGGCCGTGCTCCTCCAGCCGCAGCTCGCGGAAGGCGGGCGAGCCCGCCCCCAGCGGGTGGACCGCCGAGCAGACGTCGTGGTGGAAGCCGGGCAACGTCAGCTCCCCGGTCCGCGCCCCGCCCCCGACGGTCGCCGCCGCCTCGTACACGTGTACGGCGAGGCCGGCCCGGGCGAGCGTGACGGCCGCCGTCAGCCCGTTCGGCCCGGCGCCCACCACGACCGCGTCCACCTCGGCCCCTACCCCGGCCCTCTGCCGCGGCTCGGTTCCGGCCACAGTCGCCGACTGCCCACCGCGGCGATCCTTACCCGGGCCCGGGTCGAGCGGATCAGGTGAGCCCGGAACAGGTCTGGGCGTCGGCGTCCTTGGCGGCGCCGGGCACCCAGCGGACATTCGCGAACGACGCGGAGAACGCCCCGTCCGTGTAGACGAGGAACGGCGTGTTGACCGCCTCCAGGTCGAGACCGGCCTCCGCGAAACAGGCGATCGGGACCTTGACCGTCGCCGTGGTCCCCGTGGGCAGCCGCTGGAACAGGGACGTCGCCGCCACCTCCGACATGCACGGGTAGACGCAGTGCACGCCCAGAACGGTCCGCGCCGCCGGGGGCCGGTGGACGATCACGTCGAAGACCAGCGCCGCACCGGCGTTGAGATAGCCGCGCAGGTCGGTGCCGCCTGCCGGGTCCTGCATGTAGATCTGCCCGGGGCCGCCGCCGGTCCAGGTCACCTTCAGGCCGTCCTGCTGCACGTTGACGTCGGCCGGGACCACGCTGATCACGGAGTGCGCCGCCTCGCCGTCCACACCGATCTCGGTGCCGCCCCAGTTTTCGGCGGAGCCGATGTAACTCCGGTATGGCGCGACGTCCGTACGGTTGTGGATCTCCAGGTCCTCGGTCGCGGTGCCGCCGCCACCGTTGCCGGAGCACCCGGCCGCAGGCGACGTCTCATCGAGCGTGCCGACGGATCCCGCCTGCCCGTCGCGCAGGCCGTACCCAAGCGGGAAGAGCGGGTCGTAGCCCTCGTCGCCCGCGTTGAGCGGGGTCTGGCACGCGGTCTTCGGCCAGGAGTACGGAAGGGTGCCGGTGAAACCGCCGCCGGGCCTTCCCCCGTGCCGGGACCGGACGAGCAGGTCGGCCACGCCGCCGCCCTCGGTGCCGGGCAGCCAGGCGACGACGAACGCGTCCGAGCGGTTCAGCTCCTTGTTGACCCACAGCGGGCGGCCGGTGACGTAGACGGTGACCACGGGGACGCCCTTGCCGCTGACCTTGTCCAGCACGGCGAGGTCGCCGGGATAGAGCTTCGCCGCCTCCAGCGAGCGCCGCCCGATGTCTCCGACCCCTTCGGCGTACGGCGTCTCGCCGAGTACCGCGATGACCGCGTCGAACGTGGTGGGATCGACGTCGTCAGCCGTCTCGGCGAAGGTCACGTTGGCCGCGCCGAGCGCCTCACGCAGCCCGCCGAGGATCGTCGTGCCGCCGGGGAAGTCGGCGTTGGTGTTTCCGGTGCCCTGCCAGGTGAGGGTCCAGCCGCCGGTCTGGTTCTGCAGGCTGTCCGCGCTCTTCCCGACGACCAGGACCTTCGCGCCCGAGGCCAGCGGCAGGACCTTGCCGTTGTTCTTGAGCAGGACCTGTGACTCGCGCACGGCCTTCCTGGCCAGCGCCTTCGCCTCCAGCGCCGACGCCGACCCGGCCCCGGCGCGGGCGGACGGCTTCGGCGCGTCGAACAGGCCGGCCCGCAGCTTCACCCGCAGGATGCGGGTCACCGCGTCGTCGATCCGCGCCATCGGGATCTCACCGGCCTCGACCTGCGCGACGGTGTTCGCGATGAACGCCTTCCAGTCGTTCGGCACCATCACGACGTCGATGCCGGCGTTGATCGCCCGCGCGCAGCTCGCGTTGGTGCACCCGGCCACCTGGCCGATGCCGTTCCAGTCGGAGACGACGACGCCGTCGAAGCCCATCTTCCCCTTGAGAATGCCGGTCAGCGCCCGCTCGCTGCCGTGAAGCTTGCCCTCGTCGATGCCGAGGTCGCCGTTGGTCCAGCTGTTGAAGGACACCATCACGGTCTGCGCCCCGGCGGCCAGCGCACCGTAATAGCCCTGACCGTGAATGTTGATCATCTCGGCCTCGGAGGACGGGTTGACGCCCTGGTCCTGCCCCTTGAGGGTGCCTCCGTCGCCGATGAAGTGCTTGGCGGTCGCGATTACGCTCCGCTCCCCGATGCCGCGCGGGTGGTCGCCCTGCAGCCCGCGGACCATCTCGTATCCGTAGGCGCGGGTGATTCGGGGGTCTTCGGAGAAGCCCTCGTACGTGCGGCCCCAGCGGTCGTCCCTGACGACGGCGAGGGTGGGCGCGAACGCCCAGTCCTGGCCGGTCGCCCGGATCTGCGTGGCGGTCGCGGCCCCGATGTCCCTGACCAGGCAGGGGTCGTGCGCCGCCCCGAGCCCGATGTTGTGCGGGAAGACCGTCGCGCCGTAGACGTTGTTGTTGCCGTGCACGGCGTCGATGCCCCAGATGACCGGGATCTTGGTCCGGGTGGCGACGGAGGCCGCCCAGTACGCGTCGGCGAGGTCGAGCCAGGCCCGCGTGGACGCGTGCTTGTCCCGGCCGGGCCAGGAGCCGCCGCCGTTGAGCACCGAGCCGATGCCGTACTGACGGACCTCCTCGGGGGTGACGGCGCCGATCTCCGGCTGGGTCATCTGCCCGACCTTCTCGGCGAGCGTCATGCCGGCGAGGATCTTCGCCACCCGCTTCTCGTCGGCCGGGTTCCTCTTGATCCGGCTGGTGACTTTCGGCCAGTCGGGGAGCGTGGCGAGGCTCGCGTCGGCGCGGGCGCATCCGTCGCGGCCCAGGGGCGGCGCCCCGACCACCGGCTGGGCGGGGCTCTCACCCGCCCCCGCGTTCGCGCCGGGAACTCCGGCGAGGCTCCCTGCCAGTACGGCGAGGCCGGCCAGCACCGCGGAGGTGCGTCGACGCGCCCGTAACCGGGCGAACGGTCGTGTCATGGGGGGTCCGTTCTCAAGAGGCGGCAACGGCGATCGTGACGGCCCCGTGGGCCACCGCGTTGCGCAGATCCTCATCCCGGCCCGGCGGTCAGTCAACAGTCTGAGAGCGCTCTCCAACGGCACCCTCGTTCACCTGGGAAACAGTGACTTCATCGAAGGCGTCCCGGGAGAGCGTTTTCTCGTTGACACGCGGACCCGACAGCGCGGCGAGGCGCTCCCACATCGCCCCGCCGCGCCGTATCGCCGTGCCCGGATGCCGAGCTCAGGCCGAGAACGTCGCCACGTCGCGGTCGTAGTGCCGGTGGACCTTGACGGCGTCGGCGAAGGCCTGGACGAACGCGCCTCCCGACGCGTCGGGCCCGATCACGCCCTGGGTGCCGGGCAGCCGGGCCGCCTGCAGCAGGCCCGAGCCGCCCGGCAGCGCCGCGATGGCCTTGCCGTGCTTGAACGCCTCACGGACGAAGTGGACCGCGGGCCCGTCCTCGGCCAGGAGGCCGCCGTCGGCGAGCAGGACCGCGTCGTACAGCACGGAGTTGGTCGCGGTGAGCTGGCGGTCCACGGCCAGCGAGGCGGCGTCCCCCTCGTGCGGCCCGATCAGTTCGCAGATCGCCCCCTGGCCCTCCAGCGCCTCCTTGACGGGGGTCAGCGCGCCCGCGTCGGTGGCGTCGGTGACCAGGATCGCGATCTTGCGGGTGGCGATCGTCTCACGCGCCGAGTTGGCCTGGCTCAGCGCGGGCGACGCCTTGCCGTGGTTGGCCGGGCCGCCCGCGGGCACCGGCATGCCGAGCCCGAGGGCGACCTGGGTGGCGAGCTCGTGGTCGATGTGGACGAGGTGCCCGACGACCTTCTCCTTGATGTTCCGGCGCTCGACGTGGCCGAGCTCGAAGAGGAAGGCGTTCACGATGTGCCGCTTCTCCCAGAAGGACATGCTGTTCCAGAACAGCGTGGCCTGGCTGTAGTGGTCCTCGAAGCTGGGGCTGCGCTTGCGGATCTTCCGCCCGTCCACCCGCTCCTGGTAGTGCTGGAACACGCCGGAGAAGTCGCCGCTGACCATGCCGGACATCGGGCAGCCGCCGCTGATCGAGTTGATGGAGTAGCTGGTGCCGCTCTGGTGGATCATCCGCTGGTGGTAGCCGTCGCGGTTGTCGTTGTGCACCGGCGCGACCGGCTGGTTGACCGGGATCTGGGCGAAGTTCGGCCCGCCCAGCCGGATGAGCTGGGTGTCGAAGTAGGAGAAGTTCCTGGCCTGCAGCAGCGGGTCGTTGGTGAAGTCGATGCCGGGCACGACGTTGGCGGTGCAGAAGGCCACCTGCTCGGTCTCGGCGAAGAAGTTCTCCGGGTTTCGGTTGAGCGTCATCCTGCCGACCGGGCGCACCGGCACGATCTCCTCGGGGATGATCTTCGTGGGGTCGAGCAGGTCGAAGTCGAAGGCGTGCTCGTCCGACTCGGGCACGATCTGCAGGCCGAGCTCCCACTCGGGGAAGGCGCCGCGCTCGATCGCGTCCCACAGGTCGCGCCGGTTGAAGTCGGGGTCGTTGCCCTGGACGCGCAGCACCTCGTCCCACACCAGCGAGTGGGTGCCGAGGAGGGGTTTCCAGTGGAACTTCACGAACGTGGCCCGGCCCTCGGCGTTGACCAGCCGGAACGTGTGCACGCCGAACCCCTGCATCATGCGGAAGCTGCGCGGGATCGCCCGGTCGGACATCAGCCACATGACGAAGTGCAGGGTCTCCGGCTGGCACTGCACGAAGTCCCAGAGGGTGTCGTGCGCCGACTGGGCCTGCGGGATCTCGTTGTGCGGCTCCGGCTTGACCGCGTGCACGAAGTCGAGGAACTTGATGCCGTCCTGGATGGGGAAGACCGGCATGTTGTTGCCGACCAGGTCGTAGTTGCCCTGCCGGGTGTAGAACTTGGTCGCGAACCCACGCACGTCCCGTACGGTGTCGGCCGAGCCGCGCGAGCCGGCGACCGTGGAGAAGCGCACGAACACCGGGGTGACCAGCGACGGGTCGCACAGGAAGTCGGCGACCGTGTGCTCGGCGAGCGACTCGTACACGCGGAACTGGCCGTAGGCGCCGGAGCCGCGGGCGTGGACCACGCGTTCGGGGATGCGCTCGTGGTCGAACCGCATGATCTTCTCGCGGAAGTGGAAGTCCTCCAGGAGCGTCGGACCGCGCTCCCCGGCCTGGAGCGAGTTGTCGGTGTCGTCGATCAGCACGCCCTGGTCGGTGGTGAGCCGGGTGCCCTGGAGATCGACACGGTGCTGGTCGAGTTGCCGCTGCTTCTCGTCCTTCTCGACGGCGTCCTCGTGGCGCACGGGTCCCCCTTCACGGTTGGTGGTCTCTGTCCGTTCGGGGGGACCTTGGGGTCTATACCCTCGTGCGCCACATCGGTTAAACAGGGATCAGACGGTCAGCGCCGGTCGGGCGCAGCCCCGCGATCAGGGCGTCCGCGTCGCGGACCAGCACGGCGCGGGCGGCCGCGTCGGCCACCTCGGCCGCCGCCGACCGGAACTTCTCCAGGTGGTGGATCGCCTGGTCCGGGTGGTCCTTGACGTCCTGGTGGTTCGCCGCCTTGAGGAAGTCGGCGAGCTGCGCGCCCAGCGTGCCGCCGACGGAGAACCGGTCCAGCAGGGTCCGCAGGTCGCCGAACGACGCGGTCACCGTCAGCGTCCTGACCTTCTCGGCGGTGTTCCCCGCCTTGTCGGTCGCGGTCGCCTTCAGGGTGTGCTCGCCGAGCGCCAGCGTGTGCAGGTCGAGCGGCTCGCCGAGGGTCAACTCCTCACCGTCGAGGGTGGCCGTCACCGCGTCGATCCCCGAACCCTCGTCCGCGGCCTCGGCGGTGACGGTGACGCGGGCGGCGTCGCCGTACGTGCCGTCGCCGGTGACGCCTCCGACGGTGAGCGTGGGCGCGGTGGCGTCCAGCTTCACAGTGACCTTCTTGGCCTCCTCCGTGTTGCCGGCCTTGTCGGTGGAGCGGAACGCCACCGTGTGCGTGCCGTCCTTCTTGAGGGTGAACGGCTCGGTGTAGGCGGTCCAGTCGCCGTCACCGTCGCCGACGCGGTACTCGGTCGTCGCGACGCCCGAGCCCTCGTCGGTCGCCGTCAGGGTGACGGTCACCGGCGCGGTGTGCCAGCCGCTCGGCCCCTCCTTGGGATCCAGCGCGGCGGCGGTCACCGGAGCCGCCTTGTCCGCGGCCGCCCGGGTCAGGGTGAAGTCGTCCACGTCGAAGTTCGCCCCGGTGAAGACCAGGTAGAGCTTCGCGCTGCCGGAGGGGACGTCCGTGAGCGTCGTGGAGACGTCGGCGTACGACTCCCAGCCGCCGGTGTTCGGCACGGTGACGCGGCCGTGCACGGGACCGGTCGGGGAGCCGGTGCGGATCTCGAAGCCGCCGGTCGGGCCGGGCGAGGCGACCCGGGCGGTGAAGCCGGTGACCCCGGTCAGGTCGAGGTCGTCGTAGGCGGCCCAGTCACCCGGGTCGGCGTAGCCCAGCACGGTCCCGCCGTGGGCGGGGGCGTGCGGATAGGTCTGCACACCGTTGGCCTGCGACCAGTTCTCCGCCTGGACGGTCACGTCACCGGTGGCCGGCCCGAGCTCCTTGATCCGGATGTTGCGGAACGCCACCTCGTCGCCCGCGCCGTGGTTCTGGATGCCCACGTACCCCTGCTGGAGCGAGCGGGCGGGGTCGGTGTTGGTGAAATCGTTGATCTGCGTGCCGTTGAGAAAGACCCGCAGCCGCTCCCCCTCGACCCGGATCTCGTACGTGTTCCACTGGCCGGGCGGGTTCAGCGCGGCGTCGCGCGCGGCGAGATCGGCGGACTGGAAGCCGTAGACGGAGCCGGTGGTCTTCTCCGGGGCGTCCGTGGCGTCGATCTGGATCTCGTAGCCGTTGTTCACCGCCGACCACGGGTCGTCGGAGGCGGGGAAGCCGACGAACACGCCCGAATTGTCGTCGCCCCGCATCTTCCAGTCGAGCTTCAGCGAGTAGGAGTGGTACTCCTTCGCCTTGTACCAGAACAGGCCCATACCGCCCTGCGAGGTCAGCGTGCCGTCGGCGTTGGCGAAGCCGCCGGGGCCTGCCTGCTGCCAGCCGGTCGTGTCGCCGACGTAGATCGCGGTGTAGCCGGTCTCCGGCCGGCAGTCCGCCTTGGCGTCGCCCATGGCGTAGGCGATGCCGCCGCGCAGGTGCTCGCGGAAGGCGGGCTCGGCGAAGGAGGCCGCGGTGTGCCCGCCGCCGGTGTAGAAGGACCGGCCCCCGTCGTACGGCTTGCACCAGGCGATGGGGTGGTCGGCTCCCATCTTCCCGCCGGAGTAGGTCGACTCGTCCAGCGTGGCCAGCACGTGGGCGGTGGTCCGTGCGTTGGACCTGTAGTCGTACCACTCGTCGGTCCGGCTCCAGGACGGGCCGAGGTGCGCGGTGGCCGGGTGCGCCCGGTCCTCCACCTTGACCGTGGCCCGCTGGACCGCCGGGTGCGAGGCGAACCAGGCGCCCACCAGGCCGCCGTACCAGGGCCAGTCGTACTCGGTGTCGGCGGCGGCGTGGACGCCGGCGTAGCCGCCTCCGCCCTTGACGTAGGACTCGAACGCCGTCTGCTGGGCGTCGTTCAGCACGTCGCCGGTGGTGCTGAGGAAGACGACGGCCTTGTACTTCGCCAGGTTGGCGGTGGTGAAGGCGCCCGGGTCCTCGGTCGCGGTGACCGTGAAGCCCAGGCCCTTGATCGCCTGGATGCCCGCCGGGATCGAGTCGTGCCGGAAGCCCGCCGTACGGGAGAAGACGAGCACGTCGCCCGAGCCGCCGGTGCCGCCCGAGGCCGGGAGGACGAACTTCTGCGCCGCGCCACCGTCACACGTCCTGATGACGAGCTGGCCGGTGTCGGCGCCGTCGAGGCAGCGGCCGGACTGCGGGTTCTTCAGCGAGCCGTCCGGCCCGGCGGTCCACTGCTGGGCGCCGGTGTAGTTGCAGGTGTAGATCTGCACCTTGGTGCCGTCGGCGGTGGCGCCGTCGGCGATGTCCAGGCACTTACCCAGCGCCTTGACGGTCGTTCCCTCGATCGTCCAGACCTGCGCGCCGGTGTAGTTGCAGGTGTACAGCTGCACCTTGGTGCGGTCCGCGCTGTTGGCCCCGGCGACGTCGACGCACAGCCCGCCGGGTCCGGTGATCGGCCCGATGGCCGGGCCGGTGCTCGCCGACTCCTTCAGCAGGGTGAAGTCGTCCAGGTCGAACAGGGCGCCGGAGCTTCCGACGAAGACCAGGTAGAGCTCGGTCGTGCCGGACGGCGCGCCGTTCAGCGGCGCCGAGACGTCGACGAAGGTCTCCCAGCCGCCGGTCACCGGCACGGACGCCCTGCCGAGCAGGGTGCCGGTCGCCGAACCCGCCCGGACCTCGATCGTGCCGCCGGCGCCGCCCGAGGAGACGCGCGCGGTGAAGCCCTTGGCCTCACTCAGCTCGTAGGGTTTGAAGGAGATCCAGTCGCCCTTGTGGACGTCGCCGACCGTCCTGCCGCCGTGCGCCGACGCCTTGTTGATCTGGGAGACGCCGGACATCGCCGTGTAGTGCTCGGCCTGGCGGTGCCGCGGCTGCAGGATGTGCTGGGTGTGCGTGGTCAGCCCGCCCTTGTCGGTGTACTCCGCGTCGAACACGGCGAAGATGTTGGCCGCGTCGTCGTGCTCGCCGTCGGACGGGATGGTCAGCTCACCCGAACAGCCGTTCTTCGAGGTGATCTGGTGGCCGTGGCTGTCGTGGCCGAGCACGTACGTCATCGTGACCTTGGCGCAGTCGACGTCCCCGTCCTCGGGGTCGGTCACCTTGATCGTGAACGGTACGGTGTCGCCCCAGTCGAACAGCCGCCCGGGGCCGGGCGCCTCGATGGTGACGGTCGGCGCGGTGTTGCCCACCGTGATCAGCACACTGGCGCGCCCCGTGTTGCCGCCGGGGTCCTTGACCGTGAGGGTGGCGGTGTACTCACCGTCCTCGGTGTAGGTCGTGGTCGGGTTCGGGGCGGTGGAGGACGTCCCGTCGCCGAATTCCCAGGCAAAGGTGAGCGGCTCGCCCTCGGGGTCGGCCGAGCCGGCCGAGGAGAAGGAGACGGTCAGCGGCGTCTTGCCGGAGGTCTTGTCGGCCTTGGCCACGGCGTGCGGCGCTCGGTCGCGTCCCTTGATGTACTCGATCCGGTACAGCGCGGAGTTCTGGTCGCCGCCGAAGTAGCCCGAGCCGTAGTCGAGCACATAGAGCGCGCCGTCGGGACCGAAGGCCAGGTCCATGACCTGGGTCCCGGTCCACGGGAAGTTCGCGATCTCACCCCGGGTGCCGTCGGCGGCGACGTCGATCGCCTTGATCCAGCGGCGGCCGAACTCGCCGGCGAAGAAGTGGCCGTCCAGCTCGGCCGGGAACTTGACCTGGGAGTCCAGGTCCGGGTCGTAGCGGTAGATCGGGCCGCCCATCGGGGACTCGGACCCGCTCCCGAACTCCGGCGGTGAGCCCTCGTCGCCGCCGTACTTGATCCACGAGGGCCGGGCGGGCGGCAGTGTGTCCATGCCGGTGTTGCGGAAGGAGCGGTTGGCCGGGCCGCCGGCGCAGTCGTGCTTCGGCCCGGACGGGCCGGACGGGAAGGTGAACGCGTTGTAGGTCTCGGCCGCCGTGTTCGTGCCGGTGCAGTACGGCCAGCCGTAGTTGCCCGGGCCGGTGACGCGGTCGAACTCGACCTGGCCGCTCGGGCCGCGGTTGGGGTCGGAGCTGCCCGCGTCGGGGCCGTAGTCGCCCACGTAGACGACGCCCGTGGTCTTGTCCACGCTCATCCGGAACGGGTTGCGGAAGCCCATGGCGTAGATCTCCGGCCGGGTCTTGGGCGTGCCGGGCGGGAAGAGGTTGCCCGCCGGGATGTCGTAGCTCCCGTCCGGCTTGACCTTGATCCGCAGGATCTTGCCGCGCAGGTCGTCGGTGTTCCCGGCGCTGCGCTGGGCGTCGTACGCGGGGTTGCGGTCGGGCCGCTCGTCCAGCGGGGAGTAGCCCGCCGAGTCGAAGGGGTTGGAGTCGTCGCCGGTGGACAGGTAGAGGTTGCCCTGGGCGTCGAAGTCGATGTCGCCGCCGACGTGACAGCACATGCCGCGGTCCGCGGCCACGTCGAGGATCTTCACCTCACTGGCCGTGTCGAGCGTCCAGTCGGGCTTGATCGTGAAGCGGGCGAGCCGGTTCACGCCCTGCCAGGCGGAGAAGTCGGTCCCGGTCACCGGGGCGTCGCCGGCCGGGGTGTTCAGGCGCGGCGCGTAGTAGAGGTAGACGAACCTGTTCGCGGTGAAGCCGGGGTCGGCCGCCACGCCCTGCAGTCCCTCCTCGTCGTGCGTGTAGACGTTGAGGGCGCCGACGACCGTCGTGTTCCCCTCCGCGTCCGTACGGCGCAGCGTCCCGTCACGCGAGGTGTGCAGCACGGACAGGTCGGGGAGCACGCTCATCGTCATGGGCTCGCCCATCTCGGGCACGCCCTTGGCCAGCTCGATCCGCTGGTAGTCGGCGGGGTCGACGGCCGCGTGGGCGCGGGCGGGCGCGGCCGGGCCGATCGTCGTGGTCAGCGCGGTGAGGCTCGTGAGAGCCAGCAGTAAGGCGCAGATCCGCGCGACCCAGCGGGTGGCGCGGCTGGTCCGCCTGGGGGGCATGGCGGGGTTCCCTTCGCTTGGGGGGTGGTCGCGTCCCGGTGAGGTGGCACAGGGGCACGGGACGGAGAAGCGGGGGGGTGACGGACCCGGGTGGCACTCGCCGCGCCCCGCCGTCTCGGCGCGGCGGCGGAGCGGGCGACCGGGCCCGACTGGACGGGAACGGCTACCGATATCGAATTACCGGCGACATACGTCGGATGTCGTCCGTATTTCGCGAAAGTAAGCCGGACTTATGCCGACTGTCAACGAAAGGAAAAGATCCGCTGATGTAACATCGCGGGAAAGCACCGGGTCCGGACGTCGGTTGATGGGAGACGCGCTTGACGCACGGCACTGTGAGCGAGCCCGGCGGCGGAGCGGCCCCGGGCGCGGGGGCCCTGCTCGCGATCCTGCGGGACGGCCAGGCCCGCACCCGCGCCGAGCTGGCCCAGCTCACCGGCCTGGCCAGGTCCACCGTCTCGCAGCGGCTCGACGTGCTGATCGACCACAAGTGGATCGTCCCCTCGCGGGACACGGTCTCCTCCGGGGGACGGCCGGCCACCGCGTTCGCGTTCAACCGCGGCGCCCGCATCGTGCTGTCGGCCGACCTCGGCGCGACGCACGCCCGGCTGGCGGTCACCGATCTCGGCATGGCGGTGCTGGCCGAGCGGGCCGCCGAGCTGCCGATCGAGCGCGGCCCGGAGCCGACGCTGTCCTGGCTGGTCACCGCGTTCGAGGAGATGCTGGCCGAGGCCGGGTACCCGCTCTCCCAGGTCTGCGGCGTCGGGCTCGGTCTGCCCGGGCCGGTGGAGCACGTGACCGGGCGGCCGGTGAACCCGCCGATCATGCCGGGCTGGGACGCCTTCCCGGTGCCCGAGTGGCTCGGCGCGCGGCTCGCCGCCCCCGTCCTGGTCGACAACGACGTGAACATCATGGCCCTCGGCGAGCACTGGATCGCCAGCCCGGAGGTCGACCACCTGCTCTTCGTGAAGATCGGCACCGGCATCGGGTGCGGCGTCATCGCCGACCGGCGGCTCCACCGGGGCGCGCAGGGCGCGGCCGGCGACGTCGGGCACATCCGGGTCGGCACCGCGGGCGACGCGCTGTGCCGCTGCGGCAACACGGGCTGCCTGGAGGCGGTCGCGAGCGGCGCTGCGATGGCCGCCCGGCTGCGCGAGGCGGGCGTCGACGCCGCCGGCAGCCGTGACGTCGTACGGCTGATCCGCGGAGGCAGCGCGCAGGCCGCGCAGGTCATCCGGCAGGCCGGGCGGGACATCGGCGGCGTGCTCGCGGCCATCGTCAACTTCTTCAACCCGTCGGTCATCGTCGTCGGCGGCGACATCGCCGAGGCGGGCGAACACGTCCTCGCCGGGGTGCGCGAGGCGATCTACAGCCGCTCGCTCCCCCTCGCCACCCAGCACCTGACCATCCGGGCGAGCGAGCTGGGCGACCGGGCGGGCGTCATCGGGGCCGCGGTCATGGTGGTCGAGCACGTGCTCGCGCCGGGGACGGTGGACCAGGCGGTCACCCCCGCCGCGCATTGACCCGCCGCCGACGGTGCCGTAACAATGAGGGCGCCCTGATCCTCCGCGACGGTGGCACGCCGCCGGGATCGCCGGGCGCCTGCGCACCCCAGCGCGCCCCTGACGTGTTCGGCGCACGCGTCCGCACCGAGAGGACGGCTGCGATGACCGCACACGAAGATCCCACCGAGACCTCGTCCGCCCTGCGCCGCGCGCTCGGGCTGAGCCGGCGCCGCTTCCTGGCCGCCACGACGGGCGTCACCGCGGCGACGGCCCTGGCCGCGACCGGCCCGCTCGCCGCGGCCGCGAGCGCCGCCACGAACACGGCCGCCCAGAGGGGCGGCAACGGCGTGCTCGTGCCCCCGGGCAAGCGCGGCATCATCCTCTACACCGTCCGCGACGCGATCGGACGCGACCCCGGCTCCACCCCGCTCGCGTCCGGCTTCCGCCGGGTGTTCGAGGAGCTGGCCCGCATCGGCTACAAGCAAGTGGAGTTCGCCGGCTACGGACAGCACCCGAACGCCGAGGGCGGCGCCAACCTGGAGAACGTCGAGGGCGCCCGGCTGCTGCGCCGCTGGCTGGACGACAACGGCCTGCAAGCGGAGGGCAACCACGGCTTCATTCCCGGCTCGTGGCCGCTCACCACGGCCGACCTCGACCGATTCAAGCTGCACCTGGAGATCGCGAACATCCTCGGCCTCGGCCACATGGGCACCGGCGGCGACCCCACCGGCAGCGCCTACCGGGCCGACTGGGACGTGGCCGCCGAGAAATGGAACCACCTGGGCTCGCTGGCGACCGCGGCCGGGATCAAGCTGTACACCCACAACCACGACGTGGCGTACGGATTCCTCCTCGACAGCGGCCCGCCGGACGCGGCCGGGCGGCCCACCCGCTCGTCGGGCGTCCGCAAGCTGGAGTACTTCCTCACGATCACGGATCCGGCGCACGTCTACCTGGAGATGGACATCTTCTGGGCGCACGTGGCCCAGTTCAAGTTCCGGACCTACACCGCGCCCGACGGATCGGCGCAGACGGCCGTCTTCGACCCCCTCGCGGTCGTACGCGCCCAGACGAAGCGCTTCCCGCTGTTCCACGCCAAGGACGGCAAGCACAACCCGGCCGACGCCAACGGCTACGCCATGGTGCCGTTCGGCACGGGTGACATCGACTACGCCGGCTTCTTCGCGAACATGGGGGCCAAGGGCTACCACAACCCGATGTACGAGCAGGACAACGCCCCCGGGGACGCGGCGGACCCGGGCCGCTCCCTGCGGTACGCCGAACTGAGCTACGCCAACCTGGCCGCGCTGCGCGGCTGACCCGCCGCGCCGTACCCCGCCTCCGCGCTCACTTCTCGTCGCCGCGCGCCGCCTCCGGCTCCGGCTCGGGCTCCCGTTCGGGGGCGCGCAGCGTGCCGGCGTGGGCGCGGGCGGCGGGGTCGCGGCGCGACCTGAGCAGGCTGGCCACGGTGGTGACGGCCAGCACGACGACGATGACGCCCAGCGAGAGCATGGTCGAGATCTGCGGCACACTGTCGCTGAGGCCGTGCGCCCAGTGCAGCACCAGCTTCACGCCGATGAACGCGAGGATCAGCGCCAGCCCGGTGGACAGGTAGACCAGCCGGTCGAGCAGCCCCTTGACGAGGAAGAACAGCGCCCGCAGCCCGAGCAGGGCGAACACGTTGGCCACCAGGACGATGTACGGCTCCTCGGTCACGCCGAACACCGCCGGGATCGAGTCGAGCGCGAAGAGCAGGTCGGTGCTGCCGATCGCGATGAGCACCACGAACAGCGGGGTGACCACGCGCCGGCCGCCGACCCGCGCGATCATCTGGCCGCCGACGTAGTCGGAGGTAACCGGCAGCACGCGGCGGGTCAGCCGGACCAGCGCGTTGTCCTCGACGCTCGGATCCTCCTGGCGGTGCCGGTAGAGCTGGACGGCGGTCCAGATCAGCAGCGCCCCGAACACGAGGAACATGAACGAGAACAGCGACAGCAGGGCCGCGCCGAGCACGATGAAGGCGACCCGCATCACCAGCGCGATCATGATGCCGAGGGTCAGCGCCTTGCGCTGGTGCTCGGCGGGCACCGCGAACGTGCTCATGATGATCACGAAGACGAAGAGGTTGTCAACCGAGAGGCTCTTCTCGACGACGTACCCGGCGAAGTATTCGGCGCCGTACTCCCAGCCCGCGTAGGTGGCGAAGACCAGGCCGAAGGCCACCGCGACCGCGATGTAGAAGACCGACCAGCCGACCGCCTCGCGGAAGCCCACCGTGTGCGGCCGGATGATCCCAAGAGTGAGATCAAGCGCGAACAGCAGCACTATCACGCCGGCGGTCAGCGCCCAGCCGACCGGGGTTATCTCCAGCACGGGATGACCTCCACCATGTCCGCGACCATGTCCGCAGGCATGGTCGCGTCGTTCCGTGCGGATCGCCCGTCGCCGCTGCTCGGCATGCCACGGCGTCCGGGCCGGGGTTCACGGGGTTCGTCCGCGCTCGCTCGTCCGCCTAACGCGCGCCGGGCGGCCCAGGTTCCGCCCCCGGCACCCGAATCCCCCGGCGCCCGAATTCCCCGCGTCCCGGGCCTTGCCGTCCGCCGACCCTGCCGTCAGCGGACCCGGCGGAAGAAGGCGCGAACGTCGGCCACGAGCAGGTCCGGCGCCTGGAGCGCGGCGAAGTGGCCGCCGCGGTCGAACTCCGACCAGTGCACCACGGCGTGCTCGCGTTCGGCGAAGGCCCGCACGGTGGAGTCTCCGGGGAAGACCGCCATGCCGGTCGGGACGGGGCAGCGCTCGAACCGCCGTCCCCAGGAGGCGGCGGCCTCCTTGTACAGGCGCGCCGCCGAGCCGGCGGTACGGGTCAGCCAGTGCAGCGTGACGTTGGTGAGGATCGCGTCCCGGTCCACGCCGCCGACGCCCTGCCCGTACCCGTCGAACCATTCGAGGTACCAGGCGAGCTGCCCGACCGGCGAGTCGAGCAGGGCGTAGGCGAGGGTCTGCGGCCGGGTGCTCTGGATCGCGGCGTAGCCGGACCGCTCGCCGTTCCAGCGGGTGATCCCGGCCAGCCGGGCGCGCTCGGCGTCGGTCAATCCGTCCGTCTCGCCCGGGTCGCCCGACGGGAGCGCGAAGAACGCGTTCACATGCAGGCCCGCGACGTGGTCGGGCGCGGTCCTGGCCAGCTCCGGCGAGATCCGCGCACCCCAGTCGCCGCCCTGCGCCCCGTAGCGCGCGTAGCCGAGGCGGCGCATCAGCTCCGCCCAGGCGCGGGCGACGCGGGGGACGTCCCATCCGGTCGCCGTGGTCGGGCCGGAGAACCCGTACCCGGGGATCGACGGGACCACCACGTGGAACGCGTCGGCGGGGTCGCCGCCGTGCCCGCGCGGATCGGCCAGCGGCCCGATCAGGTCCAGGAACTCGGCGACCGACCCGGGCCAGCCGTGGGTGAGGATCAGCGGCAGCGCGTCCGGCTCCGGCGAGCGGACGTGCAGGAAGTGCACGTTCTGGCCGTCGATCGTGGTGGTGAACTGCGGGAAGCCGTTGAGCCTGGCCTCGTGCGCGCGCCAGTCGTAGGCCGTACGCCAGTGCTCGGCCAGCTCCTTCACCCGGCCGAGCGCCACGCCGTACGACCAGGCGGTGCCGGGGATCTCGTCCGGCCAGCGGGTGGCGGCGATCCGGGCGCGCAGGTCGTCCAGATCGGACTGGGGGATGTCACTACGGAACGGCCGGATGTCGGTCGCGTCAGTCATGTCGCTTATGTCGTTCATGGCGGTGACCGTAGGGACGAACGCGGCCAGGTTCCGGCCGCGATCAGTGCGAGACTGGCCGGCGTGTTGGAGACCTCGGCCCGGCTGCTCCGCCTGCTGTCGCTGCTCCAGTCGCGGCGCGACTGGAGCAGCGCCGATCTCGCCGACCGGCTCGGCGTCGCGCGGCGCACGGTCCGGCGCGACGTGGAACGGCTGCGCTCCCTCGGCTATCCGGTGCACGCCACCCCGGGCGTCTTCGGCGGCTACCGGCTCGGCGAGGGCGCCGCCCTGCCGCCGCTGCTGCTCGACGACGAGGAGGCGGTCGCGGTGGCGGTGGGGCTCCGGTCGGGCGCCGCCGGAGGCGTGGCCGGGATCGAGGAGACCTCCGTCCGCGCCCTGGCCAAGCTGGAGCAGGTGCTGCCGTCCCGGCTGCGGCGCCGCGTGGCCGCGTTCCAGACCTTCACCGTGGCGATGCCCGGCACAGGCCCGACCGTCGACGTGGACGTGCTCACCGCGCTGACCGCCGCCTGCCGCGACCACGAGCGGCTGCGGTTCGACTACACGGCGCACGACGGGTCGGTGGGCGTCCGCACGGTGGAGCCGCACCGCCTGGTGAGCTGGGGCCGCCGGTGGTACCTGGTGGCCTGGGATCTGGACCGCGACGACTGGCGCGTCTTCCGCGCCGACCGGGTCCGGCCCCGCGTCCCGACCGGCCCGCGGTTCGCGCCCCGGGACTCCCCCGACGGCGACGTGGTCGCCTTCCTGTCCAGGCGGATGGGCACGGGAATGTGGCCGTGCCGGGCCCGGGTCCGGGTCCACGCCCCCGCCGAGGCCGTCGCCGGGAAGATCACCGGGGTGGTGGAGCCGATCGACGACCGGAGCTGCGTGCTGACCGTCTGCGGTGACTCGCTGCAGACCATCGCGGTGATCCTGGGCTTCCTCGACGAGGACTTCGACGTCGTCGAGCCGTCACTCCTCACCGAGCACCTGGCCCGGCTCGCCGCCCGCTACCAGACCGCCGCGCGCCCGGGAGAATAGGGATTCGCATGACCCCGGAATACGCCTGAGCGGCACTCGTCCAGCGACGGCGGTCGGCCACCCCCACGCTGTCCCGGCGCGGGGGTGGGTGGCACCGGCTGAGCAGGGCGGCTTCAGCAGTGCGGGTTCAGCAGTGCGGGTTCAGCTGCGGCCGACCTCCTGCGCCACCCGCTCCAGCCGGTTCCGGTAGTCCTCCCACCACGCCTGGTCTCCGGAAGCGATTCGGCCGTCGCCCTCCCGTGTTCCGACGACGCCGTCGATCAGCTCCCGGACGATGTCGGCGTGCCCGATGTGCCGGTGGGTCTCGGCGATGATGTGGACCAGGACACGGTGCAGTGTCGCCTTGCCGTACTCCGGAGACCACCACTCCACATGGCCGACGGTGTCCAGCCCCAGTGCCTGGATCGTGGCGTCCGAGTGTTTCCACGCACGCCGGTAAAGGCCGACGATGTACTCGCGGGACTGGTCCGCGGTGGCCCACATGTCCACGTTGGCTTCGGCGTGGCGGCCGAACCAGGACACCGGCTCGTCGAAATGCCGGTCGAACACATAGCCCAGGTACTGCAGCTCGACGGTGGTCAGATGTTTGACCAGCCCCAGCAGGTTGGTGCCGGTCGGCGTCAGCGGTCGGCGGATGTCGTACTCCGAGAGCCCGTCGAGTTTCCACAGCAGCGCCTCGCGCGCTTCCTGCAGGTATCGGTGAAGGTCGGCTTTCAGATCTGCTTCGGTCATAGTGGAATGCCTCCTGTGAAGTGATGCCCTCTCCTGCGAGAGGGACGGAGAGGGCAGGTCGTCGGTGCCTCGCGGCCGTCGAAGAGGAGACTCCCCCCGTGGGGCAGAATCGTCGCCCGTGAGCGAAGTTTTTTCCGCCACCTCCGCGGATACGGCAGTGGAGGGCGCCGAGGATCCGGACCTGGCCCTGGCACGCGACGGGGACGACGCCGCGTTCACCCGTCTCATAGAGCCACTTCGCCGGGAGCTGCACGCCCACTGCTACCGCATGCTCGGCTCCACCCACGACGCGGACGACGCCCTGCAGGACGCCCTGCTGCGGGCATGGCGAGGTCTCGCGCGCTTCGAAGGCCGCAGCTCACTGCGCTCGTGGCTGTACACCGTGGCCACCCGTACCTGCCTGGACATCGTCGAAACCCGCGGCAGACGGGCCCTGCCCGTCGACCTCGGCCCGTCCAGCGACCACACGGTGGTCGGCGACAACCCACTGGCCGACATCGCCTGGCTGGGCCCGTACCCCGATGCCGGTCTCGGGGACGGACCGGCCGGCCCGGACGCGCGCTATGAGCAGCGCGAAGCCGTCGAACTCGCCTTCGTCGCCGCTCTACAACACCTGCCGGGCAACCAGCGGGCGGCGCTGCTGCTCTTCGAGGTCCTCGGCTTCTCCGCCGCCGAGATCGCCACCACGATGAACACGTCGACCACGTCGGTGAACTCGGCCCTGGCGCGAGCCCGCAAGGTCGTCGAGGAGAAGGTTCCCTCCCCCACCCAGCAGCGGACGCTGCGAAAGATCGACGACGCGCGCCTGCGAGAGATCGTCGCCGGGTTCTCCACCGCGCTGGAACGCGGTGACGCCGACACCCTGGCCGCTCTGCTCACCCAGGACGTCACCTGGTCGATGCCGCCGATGGCGCACTGGTACCACGGCATCGAGGCCGTCATCGACTTCGCCCTGCGGGTCCCGCTGACCGGATGCGGCTCCTGGCGGCACCTTCCGACCAGCGCGAACGGCCAGCCCGCCGTGGGCTTCTACCTCTGGAACGACGACCTCGGCGCTTACCTCAACTGGTCGATCAACGTGCTGACGCTGCGCGGCGAGCGAATCGCCGAGATCACCACGTTCATCGGCCCCGACCACTTCCCGTCATTCGGGCTGCCCGCCTCGCTGGCCTGACCAGGATCGATGCCCGGTCCGGACGGCGTCGGCGCCGCTCGGACCGGCTCGGCGCAGCTGCCCGTCGACCCCCGAAGCCGGCCGCCGTCGTGGAGCGGCTCCTCACGGCCCGATGATCGGCCGACCGGGCGCCGCGTAAACTGACACCCCGCCCAAGGGGACGTTCCACCCGCGAACGGACGTTTCCGCCAAATTGACGATTGTTCGAGGTGAACGCGATGCCGGCGGGAGCCGCACTGCCCGACCTGACCGGGCTCGGCGAGGGGTTCCACGCCTTCTGGCGCGAGCGGCATCTATGCACGCTCACCACGGTGCGCCCGGACGGGACGCCGCACGTGGTGCCGGTCGGGGTGACCCTGGACGCCGAGGCGGCGGTGGCCCGGGTCATCACCTCACGCGAGTCGCACAAGGCCCGGCTGGTGGCCGCCGCCGGGCCGTCCGGCGTGGCCGTGGCCGTGTGCCAGGTGGACGGGCGCCGCTGGTCCACCCTTGAGGGCCGCGCCGTGATCCGCGACTCCCCCGAGGAGGTCGCCGACGCCGAGCGCCGGTACGCGCTGCGCTACAAGCCGCCGCGGGAGAACCCGCGACGCGTGGTGATCGAGATCCGCGTCACCCGGGTACTCGGCAATGTCTGAGCCGCGCGAGGCGATGTCCGATGCCCGCGAGGCGATGGCCGATCCGCGGGACGACGTCGGCGTCGTCACCGTCGTCGGCGTCGGGACGGACGGCTGGACCGGCCTCGGCCCCGCCGCGCGCACGGCCGTACGGGCGGCCGAGGTCCTCATGGGCAGCGCCCGGCAGCTCGACCTGGTCCCGGACGGCGGCGCCGAGCGGGTCACCTGGCCCTCTCCCCTGCTTCCCGCGCTGCCCGGGCTGCTCTCGGCGCACCGGGCGCGGGCGGTGTGCGTGCTGGCCAGCGGGGACCCCCTGTTCTTCGGCATCGGCTCGACGCTGGTCCGCCTGCTCGGCGCCGACCGGGTGCGGGTGCTGCCGCACCTGTCGTCGTTGTCGCTCGCCTGCGCCCGGATGGGCTGGGCCGTGCAGGAGACCGAGGTGGTGAGCCTGGTCGGCCGCCCCGACACGCTGCTGCACCCGGCGGTCCTGCCCGGACGCCGGGTGCTGGTGCTCTGCTCGGGGAGGGACGCGCCCGCCCGGGTCGCCGCCCTGCTCACCGCGCGCGGGTACGGCGCGAGCACGCTGACGGTGCTGTCCGACCTCGGCGGCCCCGGCGAGAGCCGCTCCTCCGGTACAGCGCGGCGGTGGGCGGCGGACACCCCCGACGCGTCCTCTCTCCGGGTCGTCGCGGTGGAGTGCCGGTCCGACCCGGGGGTGACGCCGCTCCCCCGCGTGCCCGGCCTACCGGACGACGCGTACGAGCACGACGGGCAGCTCACCAAGCGGGAGGTGCGCGCCGTGACCCTGTCCCGGCTCGCGCCCGTGCCCGGAGAGCTGCTGTGGGACGTGGGCGCCGGGGCGGGCAGCATCGCAATCGAGTGGATGCGCAGCCATCCGGCCTGCCGGGCGATCGCGGTGGAGAGCCGCCCCGAGCGGGCGGAGCGCGCGGCGCGCAACGCCGCGGCGCTGGGCGTGCCCGACCTGGACATCGTCGTGGGCGCGGCACCGGCCGCGCTCGCCGGGCTGGACGTCCCCGACGCCGTCTTCGTCGGCGGCGGCGCCACCGCGCCCGGCCTGCTCGACGCCTGCTGGGCCGCGCTGCGGCCGGGAGGGCGGCTGGTGGCCAACGCGGTCACGCTGGAGTCGGAGGCGGTCCTGACCGGCTGGCACGGCCGGCTCGGCGGCGACCTCGTGCGTCTCGCGGTCACCCGCGCGGCCCCGGTCGGCGGCTTCACCGGCTGGCGGGCCATGATGCCCGTGACCGTCTGGTCGGCGGTCAAACCATGGACGGATCTCGGCGAGGAGGAGCGATCGTGACGGACGCGCGGGGCGGAATGGTGCGTTTCGTCGGGGCGGGGCCCGGCGCCGCCGACCTCATCACGGTGCGCGGCCTGCGGGTGATCGCCACCTCCCCGGTGTGCCTGTACGCCGGATCGCTGGTGCCCCGGGAACTGCTGGACGACTGCCCGCCGGGGGCGCGGCTGGTGGACACCGCACGGCTCACCCTGGACGAGATCGTCGCTGAGATGGCCGCCGCGCACGCCGCCGGGCTGGACGTCGCGCGGCTGCACTCGGGCGATCCGTCGGTGTTCAGCGCGATGGCCGAGCAGATGCGCCGGCTGGACGCGCTCGGCGTGCCGTACGAGGTGGTGCCCGGCGTCCCCGCCTTCGCCGCCGCGGCCGCCGCGCTGAAGCGGGAGTTCACGGTGCCGGGCGTCGGGCAGACGATCGTCCTGACCCGCACGGCAGCGCGGGCGACCCCGATGCCCGAGGGCGAGGACCTGGCCACGCTGGGCGCGAGCCGGGCGACCATGGTGCTGCACCTCGCCGTGCAGCGCGTCGAGGCGGTCGTCGAGGAACTGCTCCCCGCCTACGGCGCGGACTGCCCGGTCGCCGTCGTGGCCCGGGCGAGCAGGGACGACGAGCTGGTCCTGCGCGGCACGCTGGCCGACATCGCCGCGCGGGTCCGCGAGGCCGGGGTGGTGCGCACCGCCGTGATCGTGGTGGGCCGGGTGCTGACCGCGTCGGCGTTCCCCGACAGCCACCTCTACTCGGCGGAACGGTGCCGGGATTGACCGGTCTCCCCCTGGGCGCCCGCGCGGCCGACGATCACGCCCGCCCTGTCGATGACCACGACGTCCGCCTCGACCGGCGCGCCGCGCAGCACCTCGCGCGCGGTCCGCAGCGCCCGCTCGGCCACCAGGTCGCCGAGCGGGAGTCCGGCCTCCTGGCACAGCCGCAGCGCGTGCAGCGCCGTGTTCGCGGCGCGTACCCGCTCGGCGAGGGCCGGGTCGCCTCCGGCGCCGAGCACCAGCCCGGCGAGCAGGTCGGGGTTGACCTGGGAACGGCCGGAGTGCAGGTCGAGGTGGCCGTCGGCGAGCTTGGACAGCTTGCCGATCCCGCCGGCCACGGTGAGCCGGGGCACGGGGTGGCGGCGCAGGTACTTCAGCACCGCGCCGGCGAAGTCGCCCATGTCGAGCAGCGCGTCCTCGGGCAGGCCGTACAGTTCGGCGGCCACCCGCTCGGAGGTGCTGCCGGTGCAGCCCGCCACGTGGGTGCGACCGGCCGCGCGGGCGACGTCCACGCCGCGCCGGATGCTGTCGATCCACGCCGAGCACGAGTACGGCACGACGATCCCGGTCGTCCCCAGGATGGACAGGCCGCCGAGGATGCCGAGCCGCGGGTTCCAGGTGCGGCGGGCCAGCTCCTCACCCCCCTCGACGGAGATCTCGACGACCACGTCGCCGGTCCCGCCGCAGCGCGCGGCCACCTCGGCGACGTGCTCGCGCATCATCCGCCGCGGCACCGGGTTGATGGCGGGCTCGCCCACGTCGAGCGGCAGCCCCGGCTTCGTGACGGTGCCCACGCCGGGCCCGGCGAGGAAGGTAACGCCGCTGCCCGGGAGGCCGGGCCGTACGGTCGCGGAGATGAGCGCGCCGTGGGTGACGTCGGGGTCGTCGCCCGCGTCCTTGACCACGGCCGCGGTCGCCTCCCCGTCCGCCAGCCGTTCGCGGGCCAGCGCGAACGCCGGCCGCTGCCCCTTCGGCAGCGCGATCTCGACCGGGTCGGGGAAGGTGCCGGTGAGCAGCGCCGTGTACGCCGCGGTCGTCGCGGCGGTGGCGCACGCCCCGGTGGTCCATCCGTGGCGCAGTGGTGTGCTCATCGGGCCGGCCTCACGAAGCTGAAGGAGCTGAAGGAGCTGGTGGATCTGACGGAGGTGGAGGCATGACGAGACGGCTGCTGATCCTGGGCGGCACCGCGGAGGCCAGAGGGCTCGCCGAACGGCTGGTCGGACGTCCCGGGCTGCGCGTGGTGTCCTCGCTGGCGGGACGGGTGGCCGACCCGCGGCTCCCGGCCGGCGAGGTGCGCGAGGGCGGTTTCGGCGGGCCGGACGGCCTGGCCGCCTGGCTGCGGGAGCACCGGATCGACGCCGTGGTGGACGCCACCCACCCCTTCGCCCGGCGCATGACCGCCTCGGCCGTCGCCGCCTCCGCCGAGACCGGGGTGCCGCTGCTGGTGCTGCGCCGCCCCGGCTGGCGGCGGCGTCCGGACGACGACTGGCGCTGGGCGGCGACGCTTGAGGAGGCCGCCGCGCTGCTGCCCGGTCTGGCCGGCGACGGCGGGCGGGTGTTCCTCACGACCGGCCGCCGCAGCCTGGCCGTCTTCGCCGGCCTGGACGACCTGTGGTTCCTGGCCAGGTCGGTGGATCCGCCCGAGCCGCCGATGCCCCGGCACACGCATGTGGTGCTGTCGCGCGGGCCGTACACGGTGCCGGGCGAGCTGGCGCTGATGCGCGAGCACCGGATCGATGTGCTCGTCACCAAGGACAGCGGCGGTGAGATGACCACGGCCAAGCTGGCCGCCGCCCGCGAGCTGGGGCTGCCCGTGCTCGTCGTACGGCGGCCGCCCGCCCCGGACGGCGTCCCTCTCGTGGACACCGTCGAGGCGGCCGTGGCCTGGGTCGGGGCTCACGCCGGATAGCGGCGCGGCGTGTAGACGACGGGCCGTCCGTCCCGGTCGACGACCCTCGTCGTGGAGGAGCCGACGATCAGCAGGGTGCGCATGTCGATCTCGGCCGGGTCGAGGGCGGCCAGCTCGACGACGCGGACGCTCTCCCCGGGCCCGCCGACGTCCCGGCCGATGACCACCGGGGTGTCCGGGGCGCGGTGTTCGAGCAGCAGGTCGCGCATGGCGGCCACCTGCCAGGAACGGCTGCGCGACGCCGGGTTGTAGATCGCGAGCACCAGGTCGGCCTTCGCGGCGGCGGTGATCCGCCCGGCCACGACCTCCCACGGCTTGAGCAGGTCCGACAGCGACAGCACGCAGTAGTCGTGGCCCAGCGGCGCGCCGGCCCGGCTCGCCACCGCCTGGGCGGCGGTGAGGCCGGGCACCACGCGTACGGCGACGCCGGCGAACCGGGGCTCGGCCGCCACCTCCAGCACCGCGCTGGCCATGGCGAACACACCGGGGTCCCCGGACGACACCACGGCCACCCGCGATCCGGCCGCGGCCAGTTCCAGCGCGTGCGCCGCCCGCTCGGCCTCGACCCGGTTGTCCGTCGGGTGCCGGAGCTGGCGCGGGTTGGGCGGCACCCGGTCGAGGTAGGGCCCGTAGCCGACCAGCTCGTCGGCGGCGGCGAGCGCCTCCTGCGCCTCGGGGGTGAGCCACGGCCGTCCGGCGGGACCCAGCCCGACCACGACCACCTCGCCCGCGCGTACCGGCTCGGGGGCCGGATCCGTCGCCGGGGCGCCGGCCGGGGTGAGCGGGCTCGGCAGCAGCGCGAGCGAGAAGTACGGCACGGTGGCCGGGTCCACCTCGGCGAGCGGCTCGACGCGCTGCTTCTCGGTGGTGGCCCGCTCGACGTACCAGGCGTCGTCGAGGCGCCCGGCCTCGGCGAACGCCGCGCGCACCTTCTCGAAGGTGCGGCCGAGCTTGAGCACGGCGGCCGAGTCGGCGGCGGCGAGCCGTTCGGTCAGGACGTCCGCCGGGAGCGTGCCCGGCAGCACGGTGAGGGTCTCGTCCCGCTCGACCAGCGGGCGACCGAGCACCGCCGACGCCCCGCTGACGGAGGTGACGCCCGGCACCACCTCGGTCGGATAGCGGTGGGCGAGCCGCTTGTGCATGTGCATGTAGGAGCCGTAGAAGAGCGGGTCGCCCTCGCACAGCACGACCACGTCCCGGCCCGCGTCCAGGTGCGCGGCCAGCCGGACGGCGCACTCGGCGTAGAAGTCGTCCAGCGCGCCCTGGTAGCCGCCGGGATGGTCGGTGGTCTCGGTGGTGACCGGATAGATCAGCGGTTCCTCGATCTGGTCGCCCCGCAGGTACGGCAGCGCCACCGACCTGGCGATGCTCCGCCCGTGCCGGGCGCTGTGGTAGGCGATCACGTCGGCGGCGCCGAGAAGCCGGGCCGCCTTCACCGTCACGAGTTCGGGGTCGCCGGGCCCCAGGCCCACCCCGTACAGGCGACCGGGCTGTGCGCTCATGTGGTTCACTCCTCCTCGCTGGCGATCGCGTTGACGGCCGCCGCCGCCATGGCGCTGCCGCCCCTGCGCCCGTGCACCACCAGGTGCTCCAGGCCGGACGGATGCTCGGCCAGCGCCACCTTGGACTCGGCGGCGCCGATGAAGCCGACCGGGACACCGAGCACGGCCGCCGGGCGGCCCGCGCCCTCCTCGACCATCTCCAGCAGGCGGAACAGCGCGGTCGGCGCGTTGCCGATGGCGACCACGGCGTTGTCGAGCCGGTCGCGCCACAGTTCGAGCGCGGCGGCGCTGCGGGTGGTGCCCATCCGGGCCGCCAGCTCCGGGACCCTCGGGTCGCCGAGCGTGCACAGCACCTCGTTGTCCGCCGGGAGGCGGCGCCGGGTCACGCCGGAGGCGACCATCATGGCGTCGCACAGGATGGGCGCGCCGGCGAGCAGCGCCTCGCGCGCCGCCGTCACGACCCCCGGCGACCAGGCCAGGTCGTCCACCAGGTCGACCATGCCGCAGGCGTGGATCATGCGGACGGCGACCCGGGACACGCCCGGCGGCATCCCGCCCAGGTCGGTCTCGGCGCGGATGGTGGCGAAGGACCGGCGGTAGATCTCCGCCCCGTCCCGGATGTAGTCGATCACAGTCCCTCTCTGGTCGCCGCGACGGCGGCGCTCGTCTGCTCGGCGCCGGGGAACGCACGGCTGACGCCGTCCGCCTCGACGCGGTATCCGTGCGTGGTCGCGACCACGTCCACGACCCGGCCGCGCGGCCGCCCGCAGCGCCGCTCGCACCCCGCCCAGTGCGCGGGGATCCGTCCGGCATCGGTCGGTGAGCGTACGGCATCGCGGGAAACGTCCGCATCCGGCCGGGGGTCGCCGAGTGCGGCGCGGATGTCGGCGTGGACGTCGGCGCGGGACTTGGCGCATCCGGGACGGCCGGCGCAGGCGGTCACGCCGAGCCACGGGGACGCCGGGTCGGCGACCAGGCCCGCCTCGGCGAGCCTCGCCCGCCACCGCCCGGCATCCGCGGGCGTCAGGTCGGGCACGACGACCGTGCGCCAGGGCGTCACGCGGACCTCTCCGGCGCCGTCGCCGGCGGCCGCGGCGAGCGCCTCCGCCTGGGCCGGGGTGAGCCGCCCGAGCGGGGGGAGGACGGCGAGAGCCACCCGCCCGTCCGGTTGCCCGACCACACCGACCACACCGACCACGCCGTCGGCACCGCCCGCGCCGGTTTCGGCGGCGTACGCCTCGGGAGGACGGGCCGCGGACCGGCGCAGCCGGGGCTCCAGCTGGACGGCGCGGGCCGCGACGCGGGCGGGACCGTCCGCCAGCTCGCGGAGTCGCCACGCGCGCGACCCCTGCGCGGCGCGCTCGGCCAGGAACGCCTCGGCGACGGCGAGCAGGCCCGCCGTCTCCGCCCCCGAAGGGGCGCGCAGCCCGGGGTCGGCCCCGGCGAGCAGCAGCGCGGCCTCGCTTTCGTCCGCTGCGGCCACCGGCCGCAGCGTGACGTCGGCCTCCAGGGCGGCCACGTCGCCGGAGCCGTCGTCCAGCGCGAACAGGAAGCGTCCGGGCAGCTCGGCGAGGCCGGGCCGGGCGCACAGCGCGCGGTCCAGCTCGGCGACCAGGGGGCGCACGTCGCGCCCGCCCGCGGCGCTCCGCCCGGCGAGCGGCGAGGCCACGATGTTGCGCACCCGCTCGTGCGTGGCGGACGGCAGCAGCCCGGCGGCGGCCATCCGCGCGGCGAAGTCCGGAGCCTCGGCGGGGACGCGCTCCGCGCCCCCGCAGGCGTCCGGCGGGAGCCGCAGGCCGCGCACCTGGAGGTTGGCCCGGGAGGTGAGCTCGATCACGCCGGACCCGAGCTCGCGGGCCGCGGCGGCGACCGCGCGGAGCTGGCCCGCCGTCACCGCGCCTCCGGGGATCCGGACCCGCGCCAGGCCACCGTCGGCGGCGGCGTGGACCTGGAGCGCGCCGGGGCAGGCGTCGGGTCCGGAGCGTCCGGGAAGGTCACTGTTGAACACGCAGAGGATGCTAACGCCCTGTTTTCGGGGGATGTCCGCCTGGCATAGTGTGATCCCAGACGACGGCAATGGGAGGAAGCCGGTGTAAAACCGGCGCGGTCCCGCCACTGTAACCGGGGAGCGACCCCCACCGACGGCCACGGTCCGGCAACGGACGGGAAGGCCGGGGCGAGCGTCGATCCGGGAGCCAGGAGACTCCAGCCGTCGTGACGACCACGACCTGGGGCGAGGACCCCAAGGGAGGATTTCGCGTGCGCTTCGTGCCGTCCACCGGGCAGGCCGACGTCCTGCTGTTGTCGACCTCCGACACCGACCTGCTCAGCGCCCGGGCCTGCGGCGCGGGCTACCGGCTGGGCAATCCCGCCCGGATCGACGTGGCCGACCTCCCCGCGCTGGTGGAGGGCGTCCGGCTCGTCGTCGTACGACTCCTCGGCGGGCGACGCGCCTGGGAGGACGGGCTGGACGCCCTGCTCGCCGGCCCCCGCCCGGTCGTGGTGCTCGGCGGCGAGCAGGCGCCCGACGCCGAGCTGATGGAGCTGTCCACGGTGCCGGGCGGCGTCTGCGCCGAGGCGCACGCCTATCTCGCGCACGGCGGCCCGGCCAACCTGGCCCAGCTCCACGCGTTCCTCTCCGACACGGTGCTGCTGACCGGGCACGGGTTCGCCCCGCCGGAGCCGCTGCCGAGCTGGGGACCGCTGGAGCGGACGGCACGGCGCTCGGACGGGCCGACGATCGGCGTGCTCTACTACCGCGCCCACCACGTGGCGGGGAACACGGCGTTCGTCGAGACGCTGTGCCGGGCGGTCGAGGACGCGGGCGGGCAGGCGCTGCCCCTCTACTGCGGCTCGCTGCGGACCGCCGAGCCCGAGCTGCTCGACGCCCTGCGCCGGGTCGACGCCCTCGTCGTCACCGTGCTCGCGGCGGGCGGCACCCGCCCGGCGACCGCGTCGGCCGGGGGCGACGACGCCGCGTGGGACGTCGGCGCGCTCGCCGAGCTGGACGTGCCGATCCTGCAGGGGCTGTGCCTGACCACCGGGCGGGACGCGTGGCGGGAGGACGACGACGGGCTGTCCCCGCTGGACGCCGCGTCCCAGGTGGCGATCCCCGAGTTCGACGGCCGGATCATCACGGTGCCGTTCTCGTTCAAGGAGATCGACGCCGACGGCCTGACCGTGTACGCCGCCGACCCCGAGCGGGCGGGCCGCGTCGCCGGCATCGCCGTACGGCACGGCCTGCTGCGGCACGTCCCGGCGGCGGAGCGGCGGATCGCGGTCATGCTCTCCGCCTATCCGACGAAGCACTCCCGGATCGGCAACGCGGTCGGCCTGGACACCCCCGCGAGCGTGGTCCGGCTGCTGGCCGCGATGCGCGAGGCCGGCTACGACCTCGGGGAGGGCTTCCCCGGGGTGGACGGGCAGGACGGCGACGCGCTGATCCACGCGCTCATCGCGGCGGGCGGCCAGGACCAGGAGTGGCTCACCGAGGAGCAGCTCACGGCGAACCCGGTGCGGATCCGGGCCGACCGGTACCGCGCCTGGTTCGAGACGCTGCCCGAAGACCTGCGCGGCGACGTGGAGAGTCACTGGGGGCCGCCGCCCGGGGAGCTCTTCGTGGACCGGTCGCGTGACCCCGGCGGCGAGATCGTGCTGGCCGCCCTGCGGGCGGGGAACCTCGTGGTGCTGGTGCAGCCCCCGCGCGGCTTCGGGGAGAACCCGATCGCGATCTACCACGATCCGGACATGCCGCCGAGCCACCACTACCTGGCCGCCTACCGCTGGCTGGCGGACGAGTTCGGCGCGCACGCGATCGTCCACGTCGGCAAGCACGGCAACCTGGAGTGGCTGCCCGGCAAGTCGGCGGGCATGTCCGCCTCCTGCGGGCCCGACGCCGCCCTCGGCGATCTCCCGCTGATCTATCCGTTCCTGGTGAACGACCCGGGCGAGGGCACCCAGGCCAAGCGGCGGGCGCACGCCGTGCTGGTCGACCACCTGGTGCCGCCGATGGCACGGGCCGAGACGTACGGCGACATCGCCCGGCTGGAGCAGCTGCTGGACGAGCACGCCTCGATCGCGGCCATGGACCCGGCGAAGCTGCCCGCGATCCGCGCGCAGATCTGGACGCTGATCCAGGCCGCCCGGCTCGATCACGACCTGGGCATCGCCGGCCGCCCGCACGACACCGAGTTCGACGACTTCCTGCTGCACGTGGACGGCTGGCTGTGCGAGGTCAAGGACGCCCAGATCCGCGACGGTCTGCACATCCTCGGCGTCGCCCCCGAGGGCAAGGCGCGGGTGGACCTCGTGCTGGCCATGCTCCGCGCCCGCCAGATCTGGGCCGGCCGGGAGGCGCTGCCGGGCCTGCGCGAGGCGCTCGGCCTGGCCGAGGACGGCGCCGCCGCCCGGGTCAGCGTGGATGAGGCCGAAACGCTCGCCCGCGCGCTCGTCGAGGGCATGGAGGCGGGCGGCTGGGACCCGGCCGCCGTTCCCGGCGTGACCGCGTCCGTGCTCGGCGCGGCCGAGCGGGCCGCCGCCGTACGCGAGGTGCTGCGGTTCGCGGCCGAGGAGATCGTGCCCCGGCTGGCCCGGACCCCCGACGAGATCGGCGCGTTGCTGCACGCCCTCGACGGCGGGTACGTCCCGGCCGGGCCGAGCGGCTCGCCGCTGCGCGGGCTGGTCAACGTGCTGCCCACCGGGCGGAACTTCTACTCGGTCGATCCGCGCGCGGTGCCGAGCAGGCTGGCCTGGGAGACAGGCCAGGCGATGGCCGACTCGCTGCTCGACCGCTACCGCGAGGAGACCGGCGAGTGGCCGCGCTCGGTCGGCCTGTCCGTCTGGGGCACCAGCGCGATGCGCACGGCGGGCGACGACGTGGCCGAGGTGCTCGCGCTGCTCGGCGTGCGGCCGGTCTGGGACGAGGCGTCGCGTCGGGTCAGCGGTCTCGAACCGATCCCTGCGACGGAGCTGGGCCGTCCCCGCGTCGACGTGACCGTGCGCGTCAGCGGGTTCTTCCGGGACGCCTTCCCGCACGTCGTCGCGATGCTGGACGACGCCGTACGGCTGGTGGCGGGCCTGGACGAGCCCGCCGAGGTCAACTACGTGCGGGCGCACGCGGAGGCCGACCGGACGGTCCACGGCGACGACCGGCGGGCCACGCTGCGGATCTTCGGCTCCCGGCCCGGCGCGTACGGCGCGGGCATCCTCCCGCTCATCGACAGCCGCAACTGGCGCGACGACGCCGACCTGGCCGAGGTGTACGCGGTGTGGGGCGGCTACGCCTACGGCCGCGACCTGGACGGCGTGCCCGCCCGCGAGGACATGGAGAACGCGTACCGGCGGATCGCGGTCGCGGCCAAGAACATCGACACCCGCGAGCACGACATCGCCGACTCCGACGACTACTTCCAGTACCACGGCGGGATGATCGCCACCGTGCGCGCGCTGACCGGCCGCGCCCCGGCGGCGTACGTGGGCGACAGCACCCGGCCGGACGCGGTGCGCACCCGGACCCTGCACGAGGAGACCGCGCGGATCTTCCGCGCCCGGGTGGTCAACCCCAACTGGCTGGCGGCGATGCGCCGGCACGGTTACAAGGGCGCGTTCGAGCTGGCGGCCACCGTGGACTACCTGTTCGGGTACGACGCCACGACCGGCGTGGTCGCCGACTGGATGTACGACCGGCTGGCCGAGACGTACGTCCTGGATCCGGAGAACCGGGCGTTCATGTCCGAGTCGAACCCGTGGGCGTTGCACGGCATCGCCGAGCGTCTGCTGGAGGCAGCCGACCGCCGGATGTGGGAGCACCCGGACCCGGAGGTCCTGAAGGCGTTGCGCGCGGCTTACCTGGCGGTCGAGGGCGACCTCGAGGACCGCTGAGGCTCCCGCCCGCCGTCGTTCGGAAATGGGTCTCCCGCCCGGGAAACAGCGGGGTTAGGGTCGGCAGATGCCCGCGAAAACGCGGTTGCCCAAACGGCTGGCGCGACGCCTCGCGCTGGGCGTGGCGATCGCGGCGGCGGTCCCGGCCGTACCGGTGGCGGCGCTGATCGTCCTGCCCTTCCCCACCCGGACCTTCTGGATCCTGACGGTGTTCGCCCGCGAGTACAGCCTGCTCGGCGCGCTGGCCGCCCTGGCGGCGACGGCGGCGGCCGTCGCCGCGCTGTGGCTCGGCGCGCGGCGGGCGGGCGTGGTGACCGCCGTTGTAGCGGCGCTGTGCCTGGTGGCCACGCTCGTCCCCGTGGTGACCGCCCATCGCGACGCCCGCCGGCTCGGCGTGCCCCTGTCCTACGCCGACTACTTCCAGCGCCCCGCCACCGCGGCGGACCGCGGGCCGGACGCCACCGTGGCCTACGCCCGCCCCGGCGGCGCCGAGCTGCGGCTGGACGTGTGGCGACCCCGCTCCCCGGCGGAGAAGCCCGGCCCGGCGGTGGTGCTCGTCCACGGCGGAAGCTGGACCAAGGGGCGGCGCGGCATGACGCCCCGCTGGAACGAGTGGCTCACCGAACGCGGCGCCACGGTCTTCGACATCGACTACCGGCTCGCGCCGCCCGCCACCTGGAACCAGGCCCCGGGCGACGTGCGGTGCGCCGTCGGCTGGGTGCGGCGCAACGCCGCGCGCTACGGCGTCGATCCCGGCCGCGTCGCGTTGATGGGCATGTCGGCCGGCGGCCACCTGGCGCTGCTGGCCGCCTACACCTCCGGCCACGCGGAGGGGGAGAAGGCGTTCCCGCCGAGCTGCGAGACCGGCGACACCTCGGTCAGCGCCGTCGTCTCGCTGTACGGCCCCTACGACCTGGCCTACTCGTACGACCTGGCCGTCCCCTGGTGGGCCGCGAAGTGGCTCTCGGACGGCGAGGGGCGGGTGATGACGCACGACTTCATCGGCGGGCCGCCGGAGAAGGAGCCCGCGGCCTACCGGGCCGCGTCGCCCATCACCTACCTGCGGGCGGACGTGCCGCCGACCCTGTCCGTGCAGGGCGGGCACGACCAGATCGTGTACCCCGACGACGGCCGCCGCGCGGCACGCCTGGCCCACGCGGCGGGCGCGTCCCACCGGTACGTCGAGATCGGGTACGCCGGCCACGCCTTCGACCTCGCCTGGGGCGGGTTCGGCGCGCAGATGGCCAGAGCCGAGATCGGCGACTTCCTCCGGCGCACCATCCGGACGGGGTGAGTCAGCCGCCCGCGGGGGCACAGGCGGCGACGAGGCGCGCGGCGAGCTCGGGGCTGCCCGCCCAGTGCAGGTGGAGGTACGACGCGGCCAGCAGCGGTTCGCCGAAGCCGTCGGCCCCGCCGCGCCAGCGGAACAGCGGCGGCTCCGCGTGCCCGGGCTCGGTGGCGGTGCGGTGGAACTCGTGGCCGCGATAGCGCTCGCCCTCCCGGGTGAGCACCGAGTGCGCGGTCGCCACGGCGTCACGGTAGCCGAGCGTCAGCCTGCCGGTCATCGTCGCGGTGATGGGGAGCCGGCCGCACATGGGGTGTCCGTCCAGCTCGCGGGCGAGGTAGAGCAGCCCGGCGCACTCGGCCGCGATCGGCCCGGCGAAGGCCGCCACCCGCCGCCGCAGCGGCTCGTTGGCCGACAGGTCGGCGGCGTACACCTCGGGGAAGCCGCCGCCGACGACGATCGCGCCCGTGCCCTGCGGGAGGCGCTCGTCGCGGAGCGGGTCGAACGTCACCACCTCGGCTCCGGCGGCGGCCAGCAGCTCGGCCTGCTCGGCGTACCCGAAGGTGAAGGCCGGGCCACCCGCCACGGCCACGACCGGCCGCGCGCCGGACGGGGGCCGTTCCAGGGAGGAACCGGCGCTCCAGGGGCGCGCGGCGAGGGGCGGCGCGGAGCGGGCCAGCGCGACCAGCGCCTCCAGGTCGCAGGACGCGGCGACCAGCTCGCCCATGCGCTCCACGGCGGACACCGCCTCGGTGCGGCGCTCGGCGGCGGGGACGAGCCCGAGGTGGCGGGACGGGGTGGCCACCCCGTCCGCGCGCGGGATCACGCCGAGCACCGGCACGCCGCTCTCCGTCAGCGCGGAGCGGCAGATCTCCTCGTGCCGCGGCGAGCCGACCCGGTTGAGGATCACCCCGCCCAGCCGTACCCGGGTGTCGAACGCGGCGAACCCCTGCACCAGCGCGGCGACGGAACGGCCCTGCCCGGCGGCGTCCACGACCAGGACCACGGGGGCGCCGAGCAGCCGCGCGACGTGCGCGGTGGAGGCGAACTCCTCCAGCCCGGCGCCGTCGTACAGGCCCATGACGCCCTCGACCACGGCGACGTCGGCGTCGCGCGCCCCGTGCAGGAACAGCGGCTCGACCAGGTCGGCACCGGTCAGCCACGGGTCGAGGTTGCGACCCGGCCGGCCGGTGGCCAGCGCGTGGTAGCCGGGGTCGATGTAGTCGGGGCCCACCTTGTGCGGCGAGACCCGCAGCCCCCTCGCGCGCAGCGCCGCCATCAGGCCGGTCGCGACCGTGGTCTTCCCGCTGCCCGACGACGGCGCCGCGATCACCAGACGCGGGATCACCATTCGATGCCCTTCTGGCCCTTCTGCCCGGCGTCCATCGGGTGCTTGACCTTGCCCATCTCGGTCACCAGGTCGGCGGCCTCGATCAGCCGCGGATCGGCGTCCCGTCCCGTGATCACGATGTGCTGGGCGCCGGGCCGCGCCGCCAGCGTCTCGACCACCTCGGCGACGTCCAGCCAGCCCCACTTCAACGGGTACGTGAACTCGTCCAGCACGTAGAAGCGGTAGGTCTCCGCGGCCAGGTCGCGCTTGATCTGCTCCCAGCCCTCGCGGGCGGCGGCGGCGTGGTCCTCGTCGGTGCCCGGCCGCTGGATCCACGACCAGCCCTCGCCCATCTTGTGCCAGGTCACCGGGCCGCCCTCGCCGGAAGCGCCGAGCACCTGCAGGGCGCGCTCCTCTCCAATGCGCCACTTGGCCGACTTGACGAACTGGAACACCCCGATCGGCCACCCCTGGTTCCAGGCCCGCAGCGCCATCCCGAAGGCGGCGGTCGACTTCCCCTTGCCGGGGCCGGTGTGCACGATCAGCAGCGGCCGGGTGCGGCGCTGCCGCGTGGTCAGGCCGTCGTCGGGCACGACGGCTGGCTTGCCCTGCGGCATCTCAGACCGCCTTCCTGTAGTCGTTCCGGTGTCCGCCCGCCGGTCCCGCGCCGCGCCTGTGCTCGTGTCTGTGCTCGCGGACGAGGTCGCGCAGACCGCCCTCCGCGAGCGCGTCGAGCCGTACGGCGGGCACGCCCAGCCGCTCCGCGAGGTCGAGCGCCAGGCCCAGCCGCACCGGGCCGCTCTCGCAGTCCACGACGACGCCGGGCGTGCCGGCGAGCCGGGCAGCCGGGCCGGCCACGTCGCTCCCCGCCGTGGCCCGGCCGTCGGTGACCACGACCAGCAGCGGCCGCCTGGAGGGATCGCGCATCCGCTCAACGCGGAGCACCTCGGCCGCGCGGCGCAGCCCCGCGGCCAGCGGGGTCCGGCCACCGGTCGGCAGCTCGCGCAGCCGCGCCGCCCCGGCCTCCACCGAGGAGGTCGGCGGCAGCGCCAGCTCGGCGTCCGCCCCTCTGAACGTGATCAGCCCGACCTTGTCCCGCCGCTGGTAGGCGTCCAGGAGCAGGCTCAGCACGGCCGCCTTGACCTCCCTCATCCGCCGGCGCGCCGCCATCGAACCGCTCGCGTCCACGACGAACAGGACGAGGTTGCCCTCCCTGCCCTCCCGGACCGACTCACGCAGGTCGGTGTCGCGGATCAGCAGGCCCGGCCCGGTGCGGCCGCGCTCGCGCTGGTGCGGCGCGGCGGCGCGCAGGGTCGCGGGCAGGTGCGGCCGCTGGAGGCGCCCGGAGGGCAGCCGCGCGCCGACGGTGCGGCCGTTCGGGGTGCGCGCCCGCGAGCGCCGCCCCGCGGCGCCCTCACCCAGCCCCGGCACGCGGAAGGGCCGCACCCGGTACGGCTCGCCGGCGGCGATCACCCGCTCGCCGGGCGTGGCGCCGTCAGGGGCGGCGCCGTCAGGGGCGGGGCCGTCGCCCTCGGGGGCACTCCGGTCCGCGCCGCGAGGGTCGCCGGGATCGGCCGAGTGGTCCGCGCCGTCCGGGGTGGGTCCATCAGCGCCGTCCGGGCCGTCCGCGCTGTTCGGGTTCGGGCTGTCCGGGCTGTCCGCGCCGTCCGGGCCCTCGGGTCCCGGGTCGTGCGGGCCCTCGGGGCCGGGGCCGGACGGACCGGGGTCCGGGTCGTCGTCCGGGTCCGGGGTGTCGTGCCGGGACAACAGGTCGTCGAGCTGGTCCTCGTCGAGGCCGGGCGCGTCGAACGGGTCGCGCCTGCGGCGGTGCGGCAGGGAGAGCCGGGCCGCCTCGCGCACGTCCTCGCTCGTCACCGTGGCACGGCCCCGCCACGCCGCGTGGGCGATGGCGGCGTTGGCGGTCACCAGGTCGGCGCGGAGCCCGTCGACCTCGAAGCCGGCGCACACGGCCGCGATCTGGCGCAGCCGAACGTCCGGCAGGACGACGTCCGCGACCCGCTCCCTCGCCCGCAGGATGCGCTCGGCCAGCGCCGCCTCCTCCTCCCGCCACCGCGCGGCGAACCCCGCCGGGTCGGCGTCGAAGGCCAGCCGCCGCCGTACGACCTCGGCCCGCTCGTCCGGGTCGCGGGACGCCCGCACCTCGACGGTCAGCCCGAAGCGGTCCAGGAGCTGCGGCCGCAGCTCGCCCTCCTCCGGGTTCATGGTGCCGACGAGCAGGAAGCGCGCCGCGTGCCGTACGGAGACCGACTCGCGCTCGACGAAGCAGGTCCCGAGCGCGGCGGCGTCGAGCAGCAGGTCCACGAGGTGGTCGTGCAGCAGGTTGACCTCGTCCACGTAGAGCACGCCTCGGTGGGCGGCGGCGAGCAGGCCCGGCTCGAACGCCTTGACGCCCTCGGTGAGTGCCCGCTCGATGTCCAGCGCCCCCACCAGCCGGTCCTCCGACGCGCCCACGGGCAGTTCCACGAGCGCGGCCGGGCGCGACCGGCCCTGCTCGCCCTCGGCGTGGGGGCCGTCCGGGCAGGAGGGATCGGGAGCCGCGGGATCGCACGCGAAGCGGCATCCGGCGACCACGTCGACCGGGGGGAGCTGCGCGGCCAGGGCGCGGACGATCGTCGACTTGGCGGTGCCCTTCTCGCCGCGCACCAGCACGCCGCCCACCCGGGGCGAGACCGCGTTGAGGATCAGCGCCAGTTTGAGGTCGTCGAGCCCCACGACGGCGCTGAATGGATAGGCGGTGATCACATCGGTCCCTTCTCGATGGTCCGGCCGGGCGCGGTCGGCCGCCGCACGGCACGGCGGCGTCGCGGAAGAGCGCGGGATCCGGGACCCCGCGCGGAGGCGCGGGTCAGGAGGCGGTGGCGGTAGGAGGGACGCCGGGCGCGGCGGAGCCGCAGCCGTGATCGTGGTCGTGGGGGCGTGCGATCGCCGACCCGCTCATCGATGCCTCCTTGGGATGACGCGTCCCGCCAGACGAGGACGCGGCGGCCAAGTGACCTGGCTCCCGGAACTCTCGTTCCGGATACAGTGGCGCGACCGCACCGGCATCTCACCGGACTTCCCTCGGACCACCGCGAATCCTCGGGAACGTATCCCGCGCCCATCGCGAGCGTCAACTTCGTCCGTTCTCCGCCCGGCCGGGGGCGTCCGTCCCGGCGCACCCGGCACCGCTGTCGCGGCCACTGTTGCCACCACTGTGCAGTTACCCCGTCTTGTCGATATCGAGAGACCAGGCTTACGCTGAACGCGCCTCGGCAAACGGGAAGTCCGGTGCGCGCCCCATCCGGGACGCAATTCCGGCGCGGCCCTCGCCACTGTGATCGGGAATGCTCTCGCTCATCCGCGTACGCGGAAGCCACTGGGTGCCAGCCACCTGGGAAGGCGAGCGAGATGTGCCAACCCGTCAGCCAGGAGACCGGCCAAGGCGCGGAAACACCATCCACGAGGTGCTGGAAAGGTCGGCGTTTCAATCATGCACATTGCCGAGGGATTCCTCCCTCCGCTCCACGCGGCGGCCTGGACCGTCGCGGCCGCCCCCTTCGTCGTCCACGGTGTCGTACGACTCAATCGGCAGTTGAGGGAGAACCCCGAGGCGAAGCTGCTCCTCGGAGCGTCCGGGGCCTTCTGCTTCGTCCTGTCCGCCCTGAAGATCCCCTCAGTCACCGGGAGCTGCTCCCACCCCACCGGCACCGGCCTCGGAGCCATCCTGTTCCGGCCGCCCGTGATGACCGTGCTCGGCACGATCACGCTGCTCTTCCAGGCCCTGCTGCTCGCCCACGGCGGGCTGACCACGCTCGGGGCCAACGCCTTCTCCATGGCCGTCGTCGGCCCCTGGGCCGGATACGGCGCGTACGCGCTGACCCGGCGGCTCGGCGGCGGGCTGCTCGTCGCGGTCTTCGCCGGCGCCTTCACCGCCGACCTGGTGACGTACTGCGTGACGTCGGCGCAGCTCGCGCTCGCCTTCCCCGACCCGGCCGGCGGCTTCGCCGGGGCGCTGACCAAGTTCGGCGCGATCTTCGCGGTGACCCAGATCCCGCTCGCCGTCAGCGAGGGCCTGCTCACAGTGCTCGTCGTCCGCCTGCTCCGCTCCACCAGCGCGGCCGAGCTGATCCGGCTGCGCGTCCTCAAGGAAGGCCGGGTGGCCTCGTGAAGCGCAACGTCGTCGTCAACCTGCTCCTGCTGGCCGCCGTCGCCGCGCTCGCCGTGCTGCCCCTGGTGATCGGCGCGGGCGACGGGCACGAGGAGCCGTTCGCGGGCGCGGACGCGCAGGCGGAGACCGCGATCGCCGAGCTCGCTCCCGACTACAAGCCCTGGTTCGCCTCGCTGTACGAGCCGCCGTCCGGGGAGATCGAGTCGGCGCTGTTCGCCCTGCAGGCCGCGATCGGCGCCGGGTTCCTCGGCTACTACTTCGGTGTGGCGCGCACCCGGAACCGGTTGCGGCCCGTGTCCGCGGCGGACCTGGCGCCGGGAGCGGACCGCGGCGGGGCGGCCGAGCCCGGCGGCGGGTGAGCTCGCCACGTGCTCGCGATCGACGCCGCCGCCTACCGCAGCCCGTGGCGGCGGCGCCACCCCGCGGCGAAGGCGGTCCTGGCGGGGACGCTGCTCCTGTGCGCCCTGGTGCTGCCGCCCTGGCCGGGCGCCCCGATCACGGCCGCGATCGCCCTCGCCATCGCGCTCGGCTGGGCCCGGGTGCCGCCGCGCGCGTTCCTGCGCTCGGCCCGCGCCCCGCTCGCGTTCATCGTCACCGGCTCGCTGACCTTCCTCGTCAGCGTGGACACGTCCGGGCTCACCTGGGCGCCCGGCGGGGCGGCGCGGGCGGCTGAGGTGATCGGCCGCTGCGTGGCCGCCGTACTCGCCCAGCTCCTGTTCGCCATGACGACGCCGCTCGCCGACGTGCTGCCCCGTCTGGCCCGCCGGCGCGGCCTGGCCGGCCTCGCCGAGGTGGCCGGGCTCGTCTACCGGATGCTGTCCGTCGTGCTGGAGACGGTCGACGCCGTACGGCGGGCCCAGGCGGACCGGCTCGGGGCTCTGTCGTGGCGGGCCAGGTGGAGATCGGTCACGGGGCTGGCCGCCCAGGTCTTCGTCCTGTCCTTCGAGCGGGCGCGGCGCCTGGAGGACGGCCTGCGCGACCGCGGCTACACGGGCGAGCTCGCGGTCAGCGTCGGGCCCCTCCCCCTGCGCGGCCGTTTCCTCGCGCTGGCCCCGCTCCCCGGGGTGGCGGCGGCCGTGCTGACCGTCGCGCTGTCCCTCGTGCCGGGCCTCGGCTGAGGCCGGCCCGTCCCCTCCTCCGAAAGGGATGCCCGCCATGACCGCGGTGCTCGCCGCCGACCGGCTCTCGTACGCGTATCCGGGGTCCGCCCCGGTGTTCTCCGAACTCAGCCTGGAGGTGGCCCGGGGGACCTCCCTCGCCGTGCTCGGGCCCAACGGCGGCGGGAAGACCACGCTGCTGCGCCTCCTGTGCGGGGGGCTGCGCCCGGCCGCGGGCCGGATCCTGCTGGACGGCCGGCCCGTCGCCTACGGCCGCGCCGCGCTCGCCGAGTTCCGCACGCGGGTCCAGTTCGTGCACCAGGATCCGGACGACCAGCTCTTCGCCGCCACGGTCGGACAGGACGTCTCCTTCGGCCCGCTGAACCTCGGCCTGCCTCCGGAGGCCGTCGCGGCGCGCGTGACGTCGGCCCTGGAGGACATGGAGATCCCCTTCCTCGCCGACCGGCCCACCCACCTGCTGTCCTTCGGCCAGCGCAAGCGGGTCGCTATCGCGGGGGCGCTCGCGCTGCGCCCGGTGGTGCTCATCCTGGACGAGCCCACGGCCGGTCTCGACCCGGCGGGCACGGAGGCGCTCCTGGAGACGCTGCGGCGGCTGCAGGCGGACGGCACCACGATCATCGCGTCCACGCACGACGTGGACTTCGCCCACCGATGGGCTCGGGACGCCGCGATCATCGCGCGGGGAGAGCTGCGCGCCGGGCCGGCGGACGCGCTACTCACCGACGCCGCCCTGCTGCGCGCCGCCTCGCTCCGCCCGGCCTGGGGCCCGGCGGTGGGGCGGGCGCTGCGCGCCGTCGGCGGGCTGCCCGCGGACGCGCCCGACCCGCGCAGCCCGGAGGAGGTGCTCGGTCTCCGGCCGGAGCCCCGGCCCTGATCGGAGGCCGAAGCCCGGCCGCGGAGGCCGGGCCCCGCCGGCCTAACCCGCCTCCCCCTGGCCGGGGGACGCTCCCCTGCTGTTACGCAGCCAGATCACGACTCCGACCACGGCCAGGGCGAGGAGGCCGGCCCAGATCCACCCTCCGGCGCCGCGCCCGCCCGCCACGTCCCGGGCGGCCGACGCGGACGGCTGCGCGGCGGGCAGGGTGACCACGGACGGGGTGGTCCCGGGCGTCGGCTCGCTCGCGGCGGCGACGCTCGACGCCGAGATGGAGGCCACCGGTGTGGCCGCCCCGGCCGCGCCCGAGCCGGTCACCGTGAAGGGGATCTCCCCTTCGATGGGGTGGCCGTCCGAGGAGACGACCCGCCAGGCGATCACGTAGCCGCCGGGCGCCAGCGGCGTCGTGACGTCGGCGCGGACCTTGGCCCCTTCGACGATGTGCGGCGCGCCGATCGCGACCGGCTTCCCGGCGCCATCGCGCATCGCGACGACGGGGAAGCGGACCTGGGCGCTGTAGTCGAGCTCGATCGTCGTGAGCTCGGTGACCTCGGCGTTCTCGGCGGGGGTGCTGCTCTTCAGGCTGTCGTGGGCCTGGGCGGCGGTCGTCGCGGCGGTGAGGAAGATCCCGCAGCCGAACGCGGCTATGAGGCCGCCGCGGATGAATCGTGGCAGGAATGCCATCTCTGACTCCATACAAGATCCCGGACGTGGGCCGGAAAACCGGAAAGCGCTCTCGCCGTACGGCGGAGCGGGTGAGCGTCGGGAGCGCCCGGCGGCGGCGGTCCGGCGGAGGCGGCCACGTCGTCCGCACCGCGAAGCGGGGGTCGACGTACGGCCGCGCCGGTCAGCCCTGGGCCGGCGCGGGGCGAAGCGGCGGGCCGCGCCGGTGGATCGCCGCCTCGACCTCTCTGCCGACGTGCGGCCCGGGCTCGGACGGCGGAACGGGACGGGCCAGCGGCGCGAACACCCCGGCCGAGAGGGCGCGGATCCACCGGAGCACGCCCAGGGGGGCAGGGCTCCACAGCCGCAGCATCAGCCACACCGCACGCTCACCGCGATACAGCCACCAACCGGTGGTCACGGCGAGGGCCAGGTGCGCCAGCGACATCCCCTCGTCGAGCTGGCCGGCGGGTCCGGCCTCGGCGAGGGGCGCCGGCACCGGCGGCAGGCCGCCCACGGCCGGCCCGATCTCGGCGACCGGCACGGGCGGGAACGGCACGGGCGGGAACGGCACGGGCGGGAACGGCACCGCGGGCCCGGCCGGAGCGGATCGGGCGAACAGCTCGTGCAACAGGGCCTGGGCGCCGATCGTCGCCGCCAGCACCATCTGGGGGCCGCGCTCGCGGCCGTTCAGCGGGTACGCGACGGCCAGCGCGCCGACCGCGCCGAGCGCCATCACCCCGGGCGAGACCGTGCCGCCGCCGGCGAAGGCGTGCGCGACCGCGGAGACGACGACGCACACCGCCGCGAACACGACGGCTCGCGGCAGGCGCAGGGCCGGCTCCCCGGATGACATGCCAAGCATCCTCCCAGGAGGGGAGGTCGGTGAGAAGCTTGGCCCGCTCGGACGTGGGCCGGCCGCACGGGCGGAGCGGCGGCCTCCCATGGGCCGGAAGGACGAGAGCCCGTGCCGGGCGGGTACAAAGACCCTGTTTGCCATGATTCGTCCACTTAGAGGGTGGAAGCATGAAACGAGCGCCCTCCGGTGAATGCGACGTCCTCCTCCGCGACGGCGGGATCGCCCATCTGCGTCCGCTGCGCCCCGCGGACCGGCCCGCCCTGCACGACCTGGTCGAGCGGACCAGCGAACGCTCCGCGTACCTGCGGTTCTTCAGCGGGGGCCGGGCCTCTGCCCACGTCCACGCCGACCATCTGACCGATCCGGACTACGCCGGCCACGCCCTCGTCGCGCTGATGAACGGCCGGCTGGTGGCGGTCGCCGAGTACGTGACCGACGGCACCGGCGAGACGGCCGACCTCGGCATCCTCCTCGACGACGGCGTGCACGGCCTGGGGCTCGGCACGCTCCTGCTGGAGCACCTGGCCCTGGACGCGGCCGAGGGCGGCGTACGCGAGATGGTCGCCGACGTCCTGGCCGAGAACCGGCCCATGCTCGACGTCGTCCGGGACCTGGGCCTGGAGGTGGGGCGGCGGCACGAGGGCGAGCAGGTGGAGCTGCGGATCGTCCTGCGGCCCACCCGCCGTCTCCTGGCGAAGGTCGAGGAGCGCGCGCACGAGGCGGAGCGCGCGTCGCTGGCCGGGCTGTTCTCACCGGACTCGGTGGCCGTCGTCGGCGCGGGCCGCGACCCGTCGAGTGTGGGCCACCGGGTGCTGCGCAACCTGGTCGAGGGCGGCTTCCCCGGCCCGATCTACCCGATCAACCCACGCGCGGACCGGATCTGCGACCGCACCGCCTACCCGGACCTGGACAGCGTCCCCGGACCGGTCGGGCTGGCGGTCGTCGCCGTGCCCGCGTCGGCCGTGCTCGACGTGGCGCGCGACTGCGCCAAAGCGGGTGTGGGGGACCTGGTCGTGGTGAGCGCGGGCTTCGCCGAGACGGGCGACGCGAAACAGGAGGCGGAGCTGCTGGCGATCTGCCGCGGGGCGGGGATGCGCCTGGTCGGCCCCAACTGCCTGGGCGTCGTGGACACCGGGTCGCAGCTCAACGCCAGCTTCCTGCCCACGGCTCCCGCGCCCGGCCGGCTGGCCCTGATGTCGCAGTCGGGCGCCGTCGCGGTGGCGCTGATCGACCGCGCCGCCGAGGTCGGCCTCGGCCTGTCCGGCTTCGTCTCCGTCGGCAACAAGGCGGACGTGAGCGGCAACGACCTGCTGGAGTACTGGGAGGACGACGACCGGACCGGCGTGATCGGCCTCTACCTGGAGTCCTTCGGCAACCCGCGCCGCTTCGGCCGGATCGCCCGCCGCGTCGGCCGCGCCAAGCCGATCGTGGTGGTCAAGAGCGGCCGCAGCGCCTCCGGCGACCGGGCCGTGCGCTCGCACACGGCGGCCGCGGCGACCCCGGACACGGCGGTGGACGCGCTGCTGACCGGCGCCGGCGTGATCCGGGTGGACACCGTCCAGGACCTGCTCGACACGGCCCGGCTGCTGATCGGGCAGCCGCTGCCCGCCGGCGGCCGGGTGGCGATCGTCGGCAACTCCGGCGGCCCCGAGGCGATGACGGCCGACGCCTGCGAGCGGCTGGGCCTGGAGGTGCCCGAGCTGTCGGCCGAGACGAAGCGGCGGCTGCGCGAGCGGCTGCGGCCGGGCGCCGCCGTGGGCAACCCGGTCGACCTCACCGCCGACGGCGACGCGGACGAGCTGGGCTTCGCCGTCTCCGCCGTGCTGGACGACCCCGGCGTGGACGCCGTCGTCGTGGTCTACACGCCGCCCTTCGGCTCCGGCCGGGTCCGTACGGAGGCCGCCATCGAGGAGGCGACGCGTGACACGGGCAAGACCGTGCTCGCCTGCGTCGTGGGCCACGACGGGCTGATCGGCGGCCGGGTGCCGACGTACGCGTTCCCCGAGCAGGCGGTGCACGCGCTGGCCCGCGCGGTCTGCTACGCCCGCTGGCGGGCCCGTCCGGAGGAGCCGGAGACGGAGACGGACTCCGAGCGGGAGCGGCGCGCGGTCGCGACGGCGGAGGAGATCGTCTCCCAGGAGCTCGCCCGCGCGCCGGGCGGCGGCTGGCTCGACCACCGCACCGCGTCCCGGCTGCTCGGCTGCTACGGCGTTGAGGTGTGCGAGTCCATCGGCGTTGACGGGCCGGAGAGCGCGGCCGAGGCGGCGGCGCTGGCCGGGCTGCCCGCCGTCCTGAAGGCCACCGGGCCCGACCTGGTGCACAAGAGCGACGTCGGAGGGGTGCGGCTGGGGCTGCGCACGCCCGAGGAGGCGGCCGCGGCGTACCGGGAGATGGCCGAGCGGATCGGCCCGGCGATGACCGGCGCGATCGTGCAGCGGATGGTGACCGGCGGCGTGGAGATGATCGTGGGGGGCGTCCGGCACGCCGCGTTCGGCCCGCTGGTCATGGTCGGCATGGGCGGGGTGACCGCCGAGCTGCTGGCCGACCACGCGTTCCGGGTGCCGCCGCTGACCCACGCGGACGCGGCCGAGATGATCAGCGAGTTGCGCTGCGCGCCGCTGCTCTTCGGCTACCGAGGACGCCCGGAGGTGGACGTGAAGGCGCTCGAGGAGCGGATCGTCCGCATCGGGCGGCTGCTCGACGACCTGCCCGAGGTCGCCGAGCTCGACGTCAACCCGCTGCTCGTCACCCCGCGCGGGGTCGCGGCGGTGGATGTCAGGGTACGGCTCGCGCCGGCCGCTCCCCCGCCCTCGCCGTTCCGCCGCCGGCTGCGGTGAACGGCCGGCGACGGAGCGGCGGACCGGCGGGTCAGCGGGGGCTCAAGTGGCGGGAGGACACGACCGCGACGGGGCAGTGAGCGTGGTGGAGCACGCCGCGGCTCACCGAGCCGAGCACCATCGCGCCGATCCTGCTCCTTCCGTGGGAGCCGACGACGAGCACGGCCGCGGCCGCGGCCACGTCGACCAGCGCGCTGACGGGGTGGTCGCAGACGACCTCGACCTCCGCCCGCACGTCCGGATATCTCGCCCGCCAGGCGGCGATCCGGCCGACGTCGAGGGTCTGCCGGAGTTGCCCCGCCTCCTCGGGGTCGAAGACGGAGTACCCGGCGTAGACCTCGGGAGGCGGCCGCCACCCGTACACGGCGCGCAGCCCTCCGCGGCGCAGCCGCGCCTGCTCGAACGCGTAGCCGAGGGCGGGCTCGCACCCCTCCGACTCGTCCACGCCGACGACCACCTCGGTCGCGTCCGCCGTCGTGCGGCCGGGCCGTACGACGACGACGGGGACGGCGGCGTGGCCGGGGAGGTGCCCGCTCACCGAGCCGAGCAGCATCCCGGCGAAACCGCCCCGGCCGCGGCTGCCGACCACCAGCTCGGAGGCGCTCTCCGCCTCGCGGAGCAGGACGCGGGCCGGGGCGCCCTCGAGGAGCCGGGTGGACACGTCGAGGCCGGGGTGCCACTCCCTGGCGATCTCCTCGGCCTCACGCAGGAACTCGCCACCGGCCCGGCTCAGCGCGTCATCCAGCCCGGGGATCGGGTACGACCGGGCCCCGTGCGGGGGACGGTAGACGGCGTGGACCAGGCGCAGCGGCGTGCCCTTCCTGGCCGCGTCGTCGGCCGCCCAGGCGACCGCGGCCACGGCGGGCGGGGATCCGTCCACGCCGACGAGGATCGGCTCGGCCATCTCTCCCCCTCTCCGTCCTCCCGTCCCCGCGCGGGGCGGTCACGGACGGGCGGTCACGGACGGACGATCACGACCGGGCCGCGCGCATGATGCAGGACGGCGTGCGCGACGAAGCCGAGGCCGAGCAACGAACGGCCTCCTTCGTGCGCGCCCAGGATGGTGAGGTCGTGCTCGGCGGAGGCCTCGATCAGCGCCTTGGCCGGGTGCGCGCGCACGACCTGCTGGATCAGCTCGACGTCGGGCCGGATCTCGCGCCATCCGGCGACGGCCTGGGCGAGCAGGGCCTCCTCCTCCTGCCCGACGGCCTCGACGTCGTACACGAGGGGCAGCATGTCGCCCGGCCCTGTGCTGGTCGGGTGGGTCCAGGCGTGCAGGACGCGCAGGACCGCCCCGCGCAGCTCGGCCTCCCGGAAGGCGAAGTCCAGGACCGCGCTCCGGTCGGCCCGCCCGGTGACGCCCGCGACGATCTGGCCGCGCGCGTGCGGGTGCGGCCCGCGGACGACGACCACGGGGCACGGCGACCGGGAGGCGGTGTAGCGGCTGACGGAGCCGAGCAGCAGCTCGGCGAAGCCGCCGCGTCCCCGGTTCCCCACGACCAGGAGCTGCGCCCCCTTGGCCTCGGCGACGAGCGCCTCGCCCGCGCCGCCCTCCAGGATCTCGGTGGTCACCTGTACGTCCGGGCGGCCCGCCCTGACCTGGTTGGCCGCGCCTTGGAGCAGCTCCTCCAGGGCCCCGGCCCGCTCCTCGCCCCAGCGGCCGGGCTCGGGCACCAGCGGGATGTGGTGGGCCCATTCCGTGGCCACGTGGGCGACCCGTACCGGCGCGCCGCGCAGCGCGGCCTCCCGTCCGGCCCATTCGGCGGCCTGCAGCGAGACCGGCGACCCGTCGACGCCGACCACGATCGGTTCTCTCATGGCGCCCCCTCTCCCGCGGGCCGTACTGCGCCCTCTGTCGGTATATATCCGTGCGCCCCTCTTTCAGTACGTCCCTCCATCAACACACCCCTCTAATCCGACATATCACCTTTTGTGGTGGTTTTTCGCGGCGCAGGGTGGGCAGCGGCATTTCTTTGGAGCATCAGTCACGAGCGTGGAGCCAGCCATGGCCGAGAGCAGGAGCGAAACCCTGAGGGTCGCGTGGCACGGCGGCGACCGCTTCGAGATCCAGATCCGCGGGCACTCCGTGCGGGTGGACGAGCCGAAGGACTTCGGCGGAAGCGACACCGGGCCCACCGCGACCGAACTCTTCGTCGGCAGCCTCGCCGCGTGCGTCGCGGACTGCGCCGAGCGATACCTGCACCGATGCCAGCTTCCCGCCGGCGTCACGGTCACCGCGCGGTACGACCTCGGCCTGCAGCCGGCGCGGTTGAGCAAAGTCGCGCTCGACGTCGAGGCGCCCGGGCTGCCCGAGGGGCTGCGCGAGTCCTTCACCGCGGTCATCCGGCACTGCCCGGTGCACAACACCCTGTTCCGCGCGCCGGAGGTGACCTTCCACGTCCTCACCTCCGGGCACGAGGCGGTCTGCCACCACCCGTGAGAACGTCACCCGGGGCGCGGCGGCGGAAGGGCCGCCGCGCGGGCGATGTTGCGGGGCATCCGGCCGAAGATCAGCCCGTGGAGCGGCGTGATCGCCCACCAGTACAGGTGGCCGAGCAGGCCGCGGGGGTGGAAGATAGCCCGCTGGCCGTATACCGTGCGCCCTCGTTCCCGCCGGCAGGTCAGCTCCAGCCAAGCGAGGCCGGGTAGCCGCATCTCGGCGCGGAGCCGCAGCAGGGAGCCGGGCACGATCTCCTCGACCCGCCAGAAGTCGAGCGCGTCGCCGACCCGGAGCCGCTGCGGGTCGCGCCTCCCCCGGCGCAGGCCCACGCCGCCCATCAGCCGGTCGAGAAGACCGCGTACCCGCCAGGCGACGGGGAGGGAGTACCACCCGTTCTCACCGCCGATGCCCTCGATCACCCGCCACAGCCGCTCCGGCGGCACGTCCAAGGTTCGGCTCCGCTCGTCCACGTACAGGCTGCCGCCCGCCCAGTCGGGGTCGGTGGGCAGCGGGTCGCTCGGCGCGCCCGGCGTGGAGGCGCAGGACCAGCGGGTCGCGACGTCCGCCTCCTTGATCCGGCGGAGCGCGAGGTCCACCGCCTGGGTGAACCGGATCAGCCCCTCGGGCGGGTCGGGCACGTACCGGGCGATGTCGTGCTCCCGGCAGACCGCCTCGCCCCGCAGCGACTCGACCAGCGGCCGGGCCACCCTGGCCGGCACCGGTGTGACCAGCCCCACCCAGTAACTGGACAGGCGCGGGGTGAGCAGCGGCACCGGCAGGATCACCCGGCGCGGCAGCCCGGCCACGGCCGCGTAGCCGCGCATCATCTCGGCGTACGTCAGGACGTCGGGGCCGCCGATGTCGAACCCCCGGTGCACGTCCTCGGGCAGCTCCGCGCATCCCACGAGGTAGCGCAGCACGTCGCGGATCGCGATCGGCTGGGTCAGGGAGCGCACCCAGCGGGGCGTGATCATGACCGGCAGCCGCTCGGTGAGGTGGCGCAGCATCTCGAACGACAACGACCCGGAGCCGATGATCACGGCCGCCCGGAGCACCGTCGTGGGGACGGCGGAGCCGAGAAGGATCCGCTCCACCTCGGCCCGGGAACGCATGTGCGGGGAGGGCCGCTCGGGCGGCGTGAGCCCGCCGAGGTAGACGACCCGCCGCACGCCCGCCTCCCGCGCCGCTGCGACGAACACCGCGGCCGCCTTCCGGTCCCACTCCACGAATGCGCGGGCGGACCCCATGGTGTGGATCAGGTAATAGGCGACGTCCGTCCCCTCAAGGGCCCGCACGGTCTGCCCCCGGTCCATGGCGTCCGCCTTCGCGATCTCCACGTCTCCGTGCCACGTCCGGTCGCGCAGCCGTCCCGGCGACCTGGCCATGCAGCGCACGCCGTACCCGGCGGCGAGCAGCTCGGGGACCAGCCGCCCGCCGACGTAGCCGGTGGCACCCGTCACCAGGCAGCGGGCCGCCCGCTCAGGCTGTGACACGGTCGCGCAGCGCGTTGCCGCGCGTGAGGCGGATGCTCGTCGTATCGTCCACTGATCCCCCCGGTTCTGGACGCCGAACCCGCTCGAATCTATTGATACGGAGGCACCTGGCGGACAAACAACCAGCTCAGCGCAGGAACACCGCAAAGACTACGCCGGATGCAACCGCAGGGGGGCCGTGCCGATGGACACCGTGATCGTGCTGTTCACGCGGGATCTGCGCGTGCGCGACCACCCGGCACTGACCGCCGCCTGCGCCCGCGGCGGCCACGTCGTGCCGCTCTTCGTGCTCGATCCCAAGGTGCCCGCCGGCCGCCGCGCCGGCTTCCTGACCGACTGCCTGGCCGATCTGCGCGCGTCGCTCAGGGCCCGCGCGGGCGACCTGCTGGTACGGCGCGGCGACACGGTGGCCGAGACGATGCGGCTCGCCGCCGAGGTGGGCGCGTCCGAGGTTTACGCGAGCGCCGACGTCAGCGCGCTCGCCCGCGGGCGGGAGCGCCGGCTCGCCGGGGAGCGGATCGGCCTGCGCCTCTTCCCCGGTCTGACGATCGTCCCGCCCCGCGAACTCCTGCCGTCCGGGGGCGGGGATCACTACCGGGTCTTCACGCCCTACTGGCGGGCGTGGGCGGCCCACCCGCGCCGCCCGGTGCTCCCGGCTCCGTCGCGCGTCCCGCTGCCGCCCGGTCTGGAGCACGGTCTGGAGCACGGTCTGGAGCCCGGCGACCTGCCCGGCCACGCGCCCCACCCGGCGCTGCGCGGCGGCGAGCCGGCCGCGCGGGCGCGGCTGGAGCTGTGGCGGCGCGAGGGCCTGGACGGCTACGCGGACGGGCACGACGATCTGGCCGGCGACCGCACCTCCCGGCTGAGCCCGTACCTGAGGTTCGGCTGCCTCTCCCCGCTGGAGGCCGCATGCGTCGCGCCCGTCGAGCACCCCTTCGTCCGGCAGCTCTGCTGGCGCGACTTCTTCCACCAGGTGACGCTGGCCTTCCCGGCGATCGGCCGCCGCGACTACCGCCCGCGCCCGCGGCGGTGGCGAGACGACGCCGAGGCGGTGAGCGCGTGGAAGGCGGGCATGACGGGGATCCCGATCGTGGACGCGGGTATGCGCCAACTCCTCGCCGAGGGCTGGATGCACAACCGAGCGCGCATGATCGTGGCCGACTACCTCGTCAACCACCTGGGCGTGGACTGGCGGGTCGGCGCCGCGCACTTCTTCGACCTGCTGCTCGACGGCGACGTGGCCGACAACGGCGGCAACTGGCAGTGGATCGCGGGCACCGGCAACTCGCCTCGTCCCGGCCGGGTGCTCAACCCGCTCCGCCAGGCGCGCCGCTTCGACCCCGTCTCCGGCTACATCCACCGGTACGTCCCCGAGCTCTCCGGTCTGGTGCCGGCGGAGGCGCGCGAGCCGTGGCGGATCGGCGGGGTGCGCGGCTATCCCGCCCCGCTCACGGCGCTGGAGTAGGCCCGACACCTTTACGATGTAGATTTTTCGCTGAATCGGCGGCGGGACGGCCGGAATTTCGCGGGCGAGGATGTGTCAGCGCCCGTGACCATTCATGTGGCGGTGACAGCCCAGGCTACGCGCGCGGCTGGTGCACTCCGGCGCCGAGGCTCGCCCGCTGCCCGCCGTTGTCACATGGCGGTGCGGGCGGACCACAGCTCGGGGAAGACGTCCCGCCGCATCGAGTGCTCCAGCCAGCCCGCGCCGCTGGAGCCGCCGGTGCCGATCTTGGCGCCCATCGTGCGCCGAACCGCCATCAGGTGGCGGTGCCGCCACTCGGAGAACCGCTCGGCCACGTCGGTGAGCGCCTCGGCCAGCTCCCACAGGGCGTCGCCCGGCCCGAGCTCGGTGTAGACGCGCACCCACGCCGCCTCCACCACCGGGCTCGGCTCGTACGGCTCCGCCGGGTCGTGAGTGAGGGTCGCCGCGGGGATCGGGTGGCCGATGCGGGACAGCAGGGCCAGCACGGCGTCGTACAGGCTCGGCGCGCGCAGGGCGGCCAGCAGCTCCCGATAGGCCTCCGGGCTCCCCCGGTGCGGGCGGGTCAGCGGCTCGGACTTGTTGCCAAGGAGGAACTCCACGTGGCGGTACATCGCCGACTGGAACCCAGACGCCTCGCCGAGTTTCTCGCGGAAGGCGTTGAACCGGGGCGGGGTGAGCGTGCCCAGCGCCGACCAGGCCGCGGTCAGCACGTCCAGATAGCGCGTGACCCGGCGCAGGACCGCGGTCGCCCCGGCGGCGTCGTCCTCGTCCAGCCGCCGGACGGCCAACCCCAGCTCGGTTCTGATCAACCCGAAGTACAGCTCCATGACCTGCGTGGTCACCAGGAAGGCGGGCTCCTCGGGCTCGTCGGTCCGCGGTCTGAGGAGCGCGTGCAAGACGTCGGTGCCGACGTACTCGTCATACGGCGTGCGATGCGCGAAGTCCACCGTGGGCGTTCTCATGTCTCTCTCCTCGTTCCACCTCCAATGGTCCGCTTCTACGACAAAGCATGAAATATCCTGTGAAAGGCGATATGCCGTTTGGACCTTCCGTTCGGAAGCCAGATCGGCGGTTCGCTTTGCGTGTCCGCGATCGGCGGCTCGCACGTCGTCGGCGCTGCGGCGCGGAGTCATCGGGAGGCGCGGTCGTGGACGCGATGGACTGGGCGATCCTGGCGGAGTTGCAGGCGGACGCGCGGCTGTCGTACAGCGAATTGTCCCGCCGGGTGCACATGTCGGCGCCCGCCGTGGCGGAGCGGGTCCGGCGACTGGAGGAGTCCGGGGTGATCTCGGGCTACCACACCCACGTGGACCTCGGGCTCGCCGGGCGTTCGGTGCGGGCGCTGATCCGCATGGACTGCTACGGTCCGCGGTGCGTGCTCCGCGACGCGGAGGCGCTGACCCGGCCGGAAATCCTCCAGGTGTACCGGGTCACCGGCGACACCTGCTGCCTGCTCCTGGTCGCGGTGCCGTCGATGGAGGAGTTCGAGGCGCTGATCGACCTGCTCGCCCAGCACGGCCGGCCCTCCAGCACCATGGTCCTGTCCAGCCCGGTGCCGTGGCGGCCGGTCACCGCTCCCGAGTGAGCGCTCCTTCTCCCCGGTACGCGAACGCCCCCGAGGGGACGTCGCGGTCGCCTGTCCGCTGCTCGAAGGCGCGGATCACCCGCGCGGTCGGATCCGGCGCCTCGGGCAGGCGGAGGCGATCGGTGAGCAGGAATCCGGGCAACTCAAGCGTGGAAGCGTGTTCGCTCTCGGTCAGGATGTGCGTCCCACCACGGGCATCGGGCTCCCAACCGTGCTCCACGGCATGCACAACGAGCGCTCGCACGTCCTGCGGAGCCGGGTACGCGCCGTCGGTGGCGCATGCGCCCCAGGGCGCGGGCCAGCTCTTCGACAGCAAGTCGGCCTGCAGAGCGCGGCCGGTCTTGCCCGCACCCCATATCCGCACCCGGATGCACCGATGGCAGTCACCCTCACCGCGCACGTGACGGATCTGCGCGCGCCACAGGAACTCCCGCCCGCCGATCCGCAGCTTCCGCAACCTCGTCCGCACTCACCCACCCCGCATCGCCATTCGATTCCCGAACCTACGATCGTCCCCTTCGCGATCACCACTTCGGCCCCGAGCCGAACGGGACGAGAGTGCCGTGAGGTCTTGACGGCGGACCTCCTATGGCGTTTTGATTAGGAAAGTTTCCTAATGGAAACCGCCTTTCCCGCAGCTCACAGGACCCAGAGCACCGGGTCTCACACCAGTGGATGCACTTCGGGGTGTGCCCCCCACCAGCGTCCGAAGACAGGGTTGTCGTGCACATGGTCGATGAACGCCGCGGCCAGGCCGCGATAGAGCGCCCCGGCGGCCGCGTCGCCCAGGCGGTCCCTGCGCCACGCGACGAGCAGTCGTGCCATCTGCGGCTCCCCCGCGAGCGGCCGTACGGCGGTGCCCGCCGGTGCGGGCCAGCAGGGATCGACCAGCCGCACGCCGTGCCCGTCCGCCACCAGGGGGCGGGCGGCGCCGCTCGGCGCCTCGAAGCGCACGTCGGGCTCGAAGCCGGCCGCCCGGCACGAGGCCCGCAGCGCGGCGAGGGAGCCGTCGTCGGCCCCCGGCGGGCTGATCCACGCCTCGTCCCTGAGGTCGGCCAGCCGGATCTCCTCGTTTCCGGCGAGCGGGTGCGCCGCCGACAGCGCGACGAATATCGGATACCTGGGGACCAGCGTCCGGCTGACGACCGGCGGCGCCAGGCTGACGTCGAACCCCTCGATGACGCCGAGCAGCGCCGCGTCGAGCCGCCCGTGCGTGAGCGCCTCGGCCAGCAGCACCGCGGAGGGCTCGATGCGCAGTGAGATCTCACGTCCGGGCAGGACGTCGCCGACCCGGTTGACGATGCTGCCCACGCAGCCGACGTGGACCGAGCCCAGCCGCAGCGATCCGGCCTCGGACGGCCCGAGCAGGTCGCCGAACAGCGCGTCGACCTCGGACAGGACGATCCGGGCGCGGGCGATGACCTGGTTGCCGAGCGGCGTCGGCTCCACCCCGGTGCGGCTGCGGACGAAGAGCTCGCCCCCGATGAGGGTCTCGACCCGGCGCAGCAGGTTCGTCATGGCCGGCTGGGAGAGCCCCACCTGGGCCGCCGCCCTGGTCAGGCTGCCCGATTCCGCTATCGCACAGATCATTCGCAGATGCCGGATATCGAGATCCATAACGGGAAATTATGCGGCAATGAATAACCAGTGGCTTTCTCGGGACAAACTTCCGGCTGTCTCTCCCATTACCCGCCACCTGCCCACCACCGTTTCGCCCCGCCCCCACCACCGGCCCGCCGATTCCGGCCGCACCGCTCGCGGTACGGCTCGGCGGGAACAACGCAAAGGAGCCCAACATGATGTCGATCAGAGGTGACGTCCGCACCGGAAACGTGTCATGGACATCTCGACGAGGCTGAGCGACGGCGGCTTCCCGGCGTGGCCGTTGCCGCTGGACGCGACCTGCGCCGAGTTCGCCCGGTCGATCGCGCGCGCCCTGTGCCGCGAGTTCCGCCTGCCGCGCGACGTCACCTGCGACGTCACGCTGATCGCCTCGGAGCTCGCCACCAACGCCCTCCTGCACGCGTACCGGACCACGCCTTCCGGCGGGGGGCGCCCTGAAATGTGGGCCTACCTGCGGCGGCACGCCGGACCGGAGATCGTGTTCAAGGTGTTCGACCCCGTGGTGTGGAAGGGGCCGCCACGCCGCCCGCCGCAGTCGCCGCCCACGGACTCCACCGGCGGGCGCGGCCTGCACCTGGTGGACGCGCTGACCGCCGAGCACGGCGGACGCTGGGGCGTCCACCCGACCCGCGGCCGCCTCGGAGCGTCGCCCGCGCTGGGAAAGGCGGTGTTCTTCACCGTTCCGCTCCCGGTCCCGCTCGCCGCCCCGGTCCCGGAGCGCGCCCCGCGCCTCCCCCCGGTACGGCCCCGGCCGTGGTCGCGCCGCCGGTCCGCCGAGCGGATCCAGGCGCTGCTCGCCGCCCGCGGCCTGCGCGCGCACCTGTCCTGCGACGGGAGCCTGCGGCAGGAGCGGGGCGCGTGGCAGGTGTGGGTGCGCGAGGAGTGGATCTCCTACCGGCTGCTCGACGGCGAGGGCGTCCGGCTTCCCGCCTCGGACGTGATCGAGGTCGTCGAGCGGATCGTCCGGCACACCGAGGAGCGCACGACGGTCTGCTCCCTGTGACCTGCTCCCTGTGACCTGCTCCCTGTGCCAGGCCCGCCGCGTACCCCCTACGAAAGGGCACGCAGGGGCGGTCGGCGACCCCAGGTGGCCCAGCGCCAGAGCCACTCAAGGGGGCCGAAGCGATACCGGCGCAGCCAGAGGGTGGACCACACCCACTGGAGCGCGAGGATGACGCCCGCGGTCAGGAACATCGCGGTCCACGACCGGCCGACCGGCACGCCGAACAGCCGCGCGGCCACCAGGACGAGGACCGTGGCGGTCAGGTAGTTGGTCAGCGCCATCCGGCCGAGCGGCGCGAAGACGACCTGCAGCGCGGCCCGCAGCGGCGTCCGGAGCAGGACGAGGATCGCGCACACGTACAGGCCCGCGAGCAGCGTCCCGGACACGGAGAGGGCGGAGGACCACAGGGCGCTCGTGCCGTCGGTCCGCGACGTGATCTGCCACCAGAGGGCGGGCGCCGCCGCGACCGCGAAGACCAGGCCGAGCGCGGCGGGCACCCGGGTCGACCGCTCGATCCGGTCGACCACCCCGTACCGGGTCAGCGCCGAGCCCAGCAGGAACAGCCCCGCGATCAGCAGGAATCGGTCGCCGTGCATGACCCACGACGCCGCGAAGAACACGGGAGAAAGGGCGGCCACGGCCCATCGGGGCAACCAGGTCGAGGGCAGCAGCACCAGCAGGCCCATCACGGCGTAAGTGCTCAGGATGTCGCCCCGCCACAGCAGCAGGAAATGCGCGACGCCCATCGCGAACAGGATCAGCAGCCGGCGCAGCAGGAGCCGGCGCGGATGGGCGACGCGGCCCCCGGCCGACTCCAGCAGCAGCGAGAACCCGATCCCGAACAGCAGGGAGAAGATCGGGAAGAAGCGCTGCGCGACGAGTAGGCCCATCCACTCCTCCGCCGGGCCGCTTGCCGACCCGGGCGCGGCGAGGTCGACGACGCTCGCGATCGGCTGGACGTTGGCGAGCAGGATCCCGCACAGGGCGACCCCGCGTACGACGTCGAGCGCGGCGATGCGGGGACGCCCGGGAGAAGCACCGGAAGAAGCACCGGGTGAGGCGGGCGCGCGGCCGTCCTGTGCGCCGGGGCCGGCGAGGTCCGCCGGACGCCCGCCGCTGTAAGCACCGCCACCTTCGGTCCGGATGCTCGAAGAACGATCTGCATGTGACATGGCGCTCATCCTGGGGACCGCGGCCCGGTGGCGGCACCGGCCGAAAGGGCGGTTCTCCGCATCGGGATCGTACTTTCGGCCGGTACGGCCCGCTGGTGATCATCTCGTAGCCTCGACGCTTGTGAACGTTCCCGAGTGGCTGGCCGGGCGGGCCAGGAACGCGTCCGACATCGGGCTCGCGGTCGTCTTCGCCGCGGTGCTCGCGTTCTGGGCGTCCCGGATCGCGGAGAGCTGGGGAAGCGGCTACTGGCAGTTCGACTGCGTCGCCGGGGCGGTGGTGTGCCTGATCGCGCTGCTGCGCCGGCGTGAGCGGGCGTGGGCGGCGATCGCCGGGCTGGCCGTGGCGGCGGTCGCGATCCCGGCCGCCCTGTTCGGCGGTCTGCCCGCCGAGCCCGGCCCCGCCATGACCCTCGGCCTGTCCGTGCTCGTCGGTTCCGCGGTCAGGACGCTCCCGGCCCGCTCGGCGGGCGCGATCGCGGCGGGCGGGCTGGCGGTGGTCGCCGCGAGCCTGTTCAGCGCTCGTACGCTCGCCTTCGGCGTCCCGGCGGTCACGATGCTGAACGGCGCGGGATGGCTCGCCGCGGTCGCGGCCGGGCTGGCGCCGCGGCTGCTCGCCGCCCGCCGGAGAGCGGCGGCGGACAAGGTGCGCCGCGACGAGCGCCTGGCGCTGGCCAGGGAACTGCACGACGTGGTCGCCCACCACGTCACCGGCATCGTGCTCCAGGCGCAGGCGGCCCAGATCGTGGCGCGCAAGCGCCCCGAGCAGGTGGACGCCTCGCTCGCGGGCATCGAGGCCGCCGGCTCCGAGGCACTCGCCGCGATGCGCCGCGTCGTCGGCCTGCTGCGGGACGCCGACGGCGCGGACCCCGCGACCCGCTCCCCCGAGCGTCTGGAGGATCTGGTCGAACGCTTCGGCGGCGACGGCCGGACGGTGCGCCTGCGGCTGCCGGACGACGACGAGGCGGCGGCCTGGCCGCCCGAGGTCGCGAGCACCGTCTACCGGGTCGTACGGGAGTCGCTGACCAACATCGCCCGCCACGCCCCGCAGTCCCGCACCGTCACGGTCGGCGTCGCGCGGGATCGGGACGCCGTGACCGTCGAGGTCACCGACGACGCGCCGCGTCCGTCCGCCCGGTCCCCCCGTCGCCGCGGGTACGGCCTCGTCGGGATGCGGGAGCGCCTCGAGGCGCTCGGCGGGACGCTGCGCGCCGGACCGCGCGAGGACGCCGGCTGGTCCGTGTGCGCCACCCTGCCCGTCCCGACGCGGGAGCGGCGATGACCATCAGGGTTCTGCTGGCGGACGACCAGGCGATGGTCCGCGGTGGCCTGCGGCTCATTCTGGAGGACCAGCCCGACATCAGCGTGGTCGCGGAGGCCGCGGACGGCGCCGAGGCGGTCGAGCTGGCCCGGCGGCTGCGCCCGGACGTGTGCCTGGTGGACATACGGATGCCGCGTCTGGACGGCATCGACGTCACCCGCGCGCTGGCCGGCCCCGGCGTCGCCGACCCGCTCCGGGTCGTCGTCGTCACCACCTTCGACCTCGACGAGTACGTCTACGGCGCGCTGTGCGGCGGAGCGGCCGGCTTCCTCCTGAAGGACGCGGGCCCCGCGCTGCTGGTCGAGGCCGTGCGGGCGGCGCACGCCGGCGACGCCCTGGTCTCCCCGTCGGTCACCGTCCGGCTGCTGCGCCATCTGACCGCCGGCCCGGCCCCCGGCGCGGCGAGATCGGCCGCGCCCGACCGGCCGCTGTCCGACCGGGAGATCGAGGTCGTCCGGGCGATCGCCCGGGGCCGGACGAACCAGGAGATCGCCGCCGAGCTGTTCATCTCGCTGAGCACGGTCAAGAGCCACGTGTCCGCCATCCAGGCCAAGCTCACGGTGCGCAACCGGGTCGAGATCGCCGCCTGGGCCTGGGAACATCACCTGATCGGGCCGATGTAGCGCCGGGACGTATGCCGGGGGCCGGGCGGCGCCCCCTGGAACGGGCCACACCGATCCGCTCCCGCCGCAGGTCAGGCCGCCGAACGCACGGGAACCGCCGCGGCCCGAGCCATAACCCGGCCATAACGGAGACTTATGCCCCCGTTTATGGCCGCTGGTTTGATTTCGTCATCAAACTACGGGCGGCACACCCCTTCGACCCTCCGGCGGTGAATCCCCCGGAGCCACCTGGCCGCCCGCGGCAGAGCCCCGCCGCGTCCCCTCGCGTCCCCTCGCGTCCCCTCACGTCCCGGGGCCGCCGCGACGTCCCCCGTCACATCCAACCTCACGCTCGTTCCTCGACACCCCCCGGAGGTCGCACGTGGGAGTCACCCCACCCCTGCGCGCACGCAGAAGGCCGACACTGGCCGCGCTCGTTCTCACCCCCGTCCTCGGTCTGGGGCTCGTCCTCCAGCCGGCAGCCGCCGCCGTCGCCGTCGCCGAGGCACCGGCGACGACCGTTTCGGCGGGCAAAACGCCGCCCCCCGCCCCGCCGCTGCTCAGAAACGACGGCGTCGACAGCGCCGATCACTTCCGGCGCTCCCCGCTCCCGGTCGACGAGCGGGCGCCGCTCCCCTCCTCCACCGAACGGCTGCGGCGCGACTACGACCGGCCCGATCCCGCCCCGGCGCACCCGCGCCCGTCCGCGAAGGAGAAGGCGACGTCCGCCGCGCGGGCCGGGGCGGCCGCCACGTGCGACGTGCGCGACTTCACCAGCCGGACCGGAAGCGCGCTCGTCCAGCAGATCAAGTCGTCCACCACGGAGTGCGTCAACACACTCTTCATGCTGACCGGCTCCGACGCGGCCGCCGCGTTCCGCGAGTCGCAGATGGCGAGCGTCGCCTACGGCCTGCGCGACAACGCGGTCTCCTATCCCGGCGACAACACCACCGGCACCGCCCAGCTCGTGCTCTACCTGCGCGCGGGCTACTACGTGCACTGGTACTACCCCTCGACCGTGGGCGCGTACGGGCCCGCGCTGAAGACGGCGATCCAGTCCGGGCTGGACGCGTTCTTCGCGAACTCCCGGTCCTCGACGGTCGGCGACGCCAACGGCGAGGTGCTCGCCGAGGCCGTCACGCTGATCGACAGCGCCGAGGAGAACGACCGCTACCTCTACGTGGTGAAGCGGCTGCTGAACGGCTACACCGGCGCCTACGACGCGTACTGGTGGATGCTGACCGCGGTCAACAACGTCTACACGGTGCTCTTCCGCGGGCACCAGGTCCCGGCGTTCGTCACCGCCGTCCAGGCGGACCCCAGCGTGCTGGACACGCTGAACGCCTTCGCGACGAACCATCTCAATCTGCTCGGCACCGACCGCGCGTACCTGACCTCGAACGCGGGCCGGGAGCTGGGCCGCTTCCTCCAGCACGCGACGCTGCGGGCCACGGTGCGGCCCCTGGCCACGAACCTCCTCCAGCGCAGCTCCATGACCGGGCCGACCGCGCCGCTGTGGGTGGGCGTGGCCGAGATGACCGACAGCTACGACAAGGCGAACTGCTCCTCCTACGGCACCTGCGACCTGCAGGCCCGCCTCGCCGCGACCGTCCTGTCCATCACCTACGACTGCGGGCCGAGCATCAAGGTCCGCGCCCAGGACATGACGGCGGCGCAGCTCGCCGACTCCTGCGCCAGCCTCACCGCCCAGGACGCGTACTTCCACAACCTCGTCAAGGACAGTGGCCCGGTCGCGAACGACAACAACACCACGATCGAGGTCTGCGTGTTCGATTCGAGCACGGACTACCAGACCTACGCGGGGGCGATCTTCGGCATCGACACCGACAACGGCGGGATGTACCTGGAGGGCGACCCGGCCGCCGCCGGCAACCAGCCCCGCTTCATCGCCTACGAGGCCGAGTGGGTGCGTCCCGCGTTCCAGATCTGGAACCTCAACCACGAGTACACCCACTACCTCGACGGCCGGTTCGACATGTACGGCGACTTCGGGGCCGGCGTCACCACCCCGACCATCTGGTGGATCGAGGGCTTCGCCGAGTACGTCTCCTACTCCTACCGGAACGTCGTCTACGACGCCGCGATCGCCGAGGCGGCGAAGCGGACGTACGCGCTGAGCACGCTGTGGGACACCACCTACTCCCACGACACCACGCGCGTCTACCGCTGGGGCTACCTCGCGGTCCGGTACATGTTCGAAAAGCACCCCGCCGACGTCGCGACCGTCCTCGGCCGCTACCGGACCGGCGACTGGAACGGCGCTCGCGCCTTCCTCACCGGCACGATCGGCGCCCGCTACGACGCCGACTGGCAAGCGTGGCTGGCCGCTTGCGCGTCCGGGGCCTGCGCGGGCGGCGGGAGCGGCGGCAACCAGGCGCCGCAGGCCGCGTTCACGTTCACCGCGAACGGCCTCGCCGTGAACTTCACCGACACCTCCACCGACCCCGACGGCACGATCACCGCGCGCCGCTGGGACTTCGGTGACGGCTCGTCGTCCACCTCCGCCAACCCCTCGCACACGTACGGCGCGGCCGGCACGTACCCGGTGACGCTGACCGTCACCGACAACGGCGGTGCGACCGGCACGACCACCCGGCAGGTGGCCGTGTCCTCCGGGCAATCCATGCCGGAGTGCACCTCCGCCGACACCCGGGAGCTGGGCAAGAACTGCCGGCGGAGCGGCGTCTCCGCGACCGCCGGGAACTACGCCTACTTCTTCCTGTACGTCCCGGCCGGCACGGCCCGGCTCGTCATCACGTCGTCGGGCGGCACCGGGAACGCCGACCTCTACTACAGCGCCGGCTCGTGGGCCACGACGTCGGCGTACACGCAGCGGTCGGCCGGGTCCGGCAACGACGAGACCCTGACGGTGACCAACCCGGCGGCCGGCTACCACTACGTCAGTCTGTACGCCGCCCAGGCCTTCTCCGGGGCCTCGGTGCAGGTCGAGTACTGACGCCCGCCGCCGTTCCGTGACGATCACCTCGGCCGGGACCGGACCTCGCGTCCGGTCCCGGCCCTCACGGCGTGGCGGGCCGGGCGGTCTCCCCTCTGATCAGCAGGCGGTGCCCCTCCTGCAGCTCTTCCGGGAGGTCGTCGGGCGAGAACCACCCGGCCTCCAGGATCTCGAAGCCGTCGGTCCTGAGCGTGCCACCGAGGAACTCGGCCTCGTAGGCCACCTCCAGCCGCAGCCGGAAGCCACTCTTGAGCAGGACGAGCCGGTGCGCGCGGACCTCCAGCCCGGTCTCCTCGCGCACCTCGCGGGCGACCGTGTCCTCGAACGTCTCCGACCGCTTCGCGTACCCGGACGGCAGGCCCCACTGGCGGCCCTCCGGCCACAGGCGGTGCTTCAACAGCAGCACCCGCCCCTCGGAGTCACGGACGATCCCGGTGACACCGACCATGAACGTGGCGTGCGCGAGCCACAGCAGACGCCACTGCATCGGGCCGCGGATGGCCCGCCACAGGCGGGCGATGAGCCTCTTCACGTCGTTCCCCCGGGGCGGTGTGCTGATGATCGCGAGTCCGTCCACGATGGCGCAACCGCCGCCGGATTTCCAACCGCCGCGATTCCCGAGTCGCGGCCGGTGCCGGGTGCCGGGCTCGGGTGCCGGGTCGCGGGTCGCGGGTCAGCGGCCGGCCGGCTCCGGGAAGCCGGCCGGCAGCGGCCGCGCGTGCAGCACGTCCAGGCGCGACACGGCGCGCGTCAGCACCACGTAGAGCCGGTTGAGCCCGCGCTCCTCACCCTCGACGATGTCGGCGGGCTCGGCCACGACCACGTGGTCGTACTCCAGGCCCTTGGCCAGCGACGCGGGCAGCACCGTGACCCGGGCAGGGCCGTCCGCCGGCTCACCGGGCGAGGCGGTCAGCGCGCCGACGGCCTCGCCCGGCAGGCCCTCCCGCAATGTGGCGGCGAGCGCGTCCACCGCTCCGCCCGGCGCGATCACCGCGATCGACCCGTCGTGCCGCAGCGCCTCGCGTACGGCGTCCAGAGTCGCGCGCGGCAGGTCGGGCGTCCGCGTCACGTGGACCCGGCCGTCGGCGCGGAAGGAGCGGGTCGGCGGCACGTCCGCGTCCAGGACGTCCAGCAGGTGGTTCGCGAGCCGCGCGACCGCGCCGGGGACCCGGAAGCCGGTCGTCAGCGCGATCACCCGCGCCTCCGGCTTGCCCAGGTGCCCGAGCAGGTCACGCCAGTCGCGGGCCGCCCACGGCGTCGTCCCCTGCGCGAGGTCGCCGAGCACGGTGATCGAGCCGTACTCGCTCCTGCGCGCGACGACTCGGCACTGCATCGCCGACAGGTCCTGCGCCTCGTCGACGATGACGTGGCCGTACCCGGGCGCGCGCCGCAGCAGGCCGGCGACCTCGTCGAGGAGCACCAGGTCGGCGGCCGACCACCGGGCGCTCCGGTACGTGCGCGGCGGCCTCGCCCACAGGATCGCCGCCTGCTCCTCCGGCGTCAGGACGCCGTCCGCCGCCCGCGCCAGCGTCTCCGGGTCGCCGAGCACCCCGGCGACCACCTCCTCGGGCCGCACGTCCGGCCAGACCGCGTCGACGAACGGCGTCGCGGCGCGGGACGTCCGGCGGGTCCAGACCCCGTCGAGGTTCCGCCCGCGCGCCTCGGCCTGCCGTCCCAGCGCGGCGACGACCCGGGCGATGACGCGCTCGCGTCCCACCGCGTACGGCGCGGCCTCGCGGCGGGTGCCGTCCACGATGCGGCGCAGTTCCTCCTCCGGCACCCGCCACCGGTAGGAGCCGTCGGTCACGGTGACCGGCCCCTCGGGCCGGCGCACCCGCGCGTACAGGGCCCGGCGCAGGACGGCCGCCATGCGGACGTCGTGCTTGACGGCGGCCGCCGCGGCGACGTCCTCGGCGTAGCCGTTGATGTCCGCCTTGATGTCCCCCTTGGCCTCCCCGGCTGTTGTCCGGGCGCGGGTCCGGGCCGGCGCCGCCTCGCGGGCCAGCAGGCGCTCCATGGTGGTCTGCTCGACGTCCACCTCGCCGAGCACGGGCAGCACCGCCGAGATGTAGTGGAGGAACGCGGGGTTCGGCCCGAGCACGAGGACCCCCGACCGGGAGAGCCGCTGCCGGTGCGCGTACAGCAGGTACGCGGCGCGGTGCAGGCCGACGGCGGTTTTTCCGGTTCCGGGCGCGCCCTGGACGCAGATCGACTCCTCCAGCTCGGCCCGCACCAGCTCGTCCTGCTCGGGCTGGATGGTGGCCACGATGTCGCGCATGGGACCGACGCGGGGGCGTTCGATCTCCGCCGCGACGATCCGGCTCGCGGCCCCCGCGTCCTCGCCCCGGTCGAGGTGCTCGTCCTCGTATCCGGTCAGCTCCCGCTCCGCCCAGCCGAACCTGCGGCGTACCGCGATGCCGAAGGTGGCGCCCGCGCCGGCCCGGTAGAACGCCCGCGCCACCGGCGCGCGCCAGTCGATCACCATGGGCGGCTCGCCCGGCCCGCCGGAGATGTGCCGTCGGCCCATGTAGTAGCGCCGGCCCCGGTGGTCGCCCGCGTCCGCGCCCGAGCCGAACTCCAGCCGGCCGAAGAACGGCGGCCCACCGGGCTCCTCGGTCAGCTCCTTGGCCAGGCTTTTCAGGTGGCGCCCGAGCCGCTCGGCGCTGTACCGGTCGCCCGCCACCTGTTCACCGATGACGACGTTCAGCCGGGCGCCGTCCAACATCGCACGCAGCCCCTCGTCGCAGCGCGCGGCGTACGCCTTCTCCTCGTCGAGTCCGTTCATCACACCACCTTAAGTTAACCGAGTTAATAGATTAACCGAGTTAACACGTTGCTATGCTGGCGGCGTGACAGGACTTCGGCGGCTGAAGCGGCAGCGGACCCACGACGCGATCTCCGCGGCGGCGATCTCGTTGTTCCTGAAGCGCGGTTTCGACGAGGTGTCCGTCGCCGAGGTCGCCGCGGCGGCGGAGGTGTCCAAGCCCACGCTGTTCAAATACTTCGCGACCAAGGAAGACCTCGTCCTGCACCGCATCGCCGACCACAGGGGTGAAGCCGCCCGGGTCGTACGGCACCGCGCGCCCGGGGTGGACCCGCTGGCCGCGCTCCACGCGCACTTCCTCGACGGCCTCGCGCGGCGCGACCCGGTCACCGGGCTGAACGACGACCCCGAGGTCATCGGATACCACCGGATGGTCTTCTCCACCCCCTCCCTGGTGGCCCGCCTGTTCCACCACATGGCCGCCGACGAGGAGGCCCTCGCGGCCGCGCTCGGCGAGGACGCGGACGATCTCACCGCGCGGCTGCTGGCCGCTCAGGTGATCGCGGTCCAGCGTGTACTCGCCCGCCGCAACTGGGCGGCGCTCGCCGGGGGAATGAGCGCGGACGACTCCCACCCCTCGGCCGTCTCCGCCGCCGACCGGGCGTTCGCCCAGCTTCGCGACGGCGTCAGTACCTGAGCGCGTACGGGCGGCACGGAACGGGCCGGCCCGGAAGAGGACAGCGGGGACGGCTCAGAAATGGACAGCTCGGACAACGACAGCTCAGGCACGGCGACCGGCGGCATCGGCGGCACGCCGTACATGTTCGCGGGCCCCAGATGCTGGTAGAAGCCCGGGATCGGCAGCGAGGCCTCGAGCAGCTCGTCGGCCAGCCGGTCCGGGTCGTCGTATGCGAGCATCGGGTTGCCGGCGATCTCGTCCCCGATCGTGGAGGTGTGCCGGCCCGCCCCGCTCACCGAGCAGAACGATCCCTCGCCGAGAGTCAGAAAAGGTCCCGGCCGGACCGGGGGTGATGCGCACCCCCGGAGGTCAGGCCAGGGACAGGAACAGCTTCTCCAGCTCGGCGACGCTCATCGGCGGCTCCTCGCCCCGCTCCTGGGCGGCCTGGCAGCACCGGAGGCCGCTCGCGACAATCTTGAACCCCGCCCGGTCGAGCGCCTTGGAGACGGCGGCGAGCTGGGTGAGCACCTTGGCGCAGTCCTCCCCCGCCTCGATCATCGCGATCACGCCGGCGAGCTGGCCGTGCGCCCGCCGGAGTCGCGTCACCGCGTCGCCGACCATCGACTCGTTCATCTCCATGGCCTCAAAGTACCCCCAGGGGTATGCCGAGGCAAATCGCACCGACGCCGGCCCGTACGGTCAGCCGCGGCTGGTGTCGATGACGCAGAAGCGGTTGCCGTCGGGGTCCGCGAGCACCACGAAGTCGGGGTCGTCCGGGTAGAGGTCCCAGTCGACGCGCCGCGCGCCCAAGGCCACCAGGCGCTCGACCTCGGCGACCTGCTCGGCCGCGTCATCGGCGTACAGATCCAGGTGGACCTGTGGGTGCTCCTGGACCGGCGTCTCGCTGAGACCGAGTGACAGTTGCGGCCCCGCCCCCTCCGCCGGGACGAGCACCACCCAGTCGTCCTCCATCTCGTCACGCGGGACGTAGCCCAGCGCCTCCATCCAGAACGCCGCGGCACGTGGCACGTCCGAGACACCCAGCACGACGGATCCGAACCTCAGCATGACCAGATTCTGGCAGACGGCGACGGCTCCCGATCATCCGCGTGCGCGGCGACGGGCCCGGTGAACGCCGGCCGCATCAGCGGTGGAGCGCCTCGGCGACGCGGTCGACCTGGCCCGCGTCAGCGGACCAGCAGTACAACATGACCTCGTCGGCGCCAATGTCACCGAACGCGCTCACGGCTCGCAGGACCGCCTCCGGGGTGGTCAGCATCCCTTCGGCGACGCGGTCCCGGTACTCCGCGAAGGTGTAGTACGCCCGGACGGCCTGCCGGGCCTCATCCACCACCCGGTCCGGACCGAGCGCCACGTTGGCCTGGGCCACCAGCCGAGGACCGCCGGAACGTCCCGCCTCCTGCCACGCCCTCTCCACAGTGCGGAAGAACCGGCCCATCTCCTCGGGCGAGAACATCGCGCCCAGGAACCCGTCTCCCCATCGCGCGACGCGCTCAGCGGTGGCCGGGACGAACCCGCCGAACAGCACCTCGGGGCCACCGGGCCGCACGGGCGCGGGCCCGATGGGGCCGATGTCCCCGCTGTCCCCGCCGTACGGCTCGCCCGCCCAGACCCGCCGCAGGACCGCCATCTGCTCGTCGAGACGGCGACCGCGACGCCGGTAGTCGACACCCGCCGCCCGGAAGTCGTCCTCCCTCACGCCCACCCCTATGCCGAGCGTGAACCGGCCGCCGGAGATCCGGTCGAGTGTCGCGGCCTGCTTGGCCAGCAGGGGCGTCTCCCGTGTCGGGGCGATCAGCACCTCGGTCATCACGCGGATCCGCGAGGTCGCTCCGGCGACGGCGGCCAACGTGACCAGCGGCTCGGGGTTGTGGTACACGAGGCGGTCCAGCATCGCCAGAGTCGTGAACGGACCGTCCTCGGCACGGCGCACCCAGGCCGACAGCGAGCCGGGGTCCGCGATGGGCAGACCGAGTCCCACTTTCATGACGATCCTCCCTTTTCCTGCTTCCCTTTCCGCCAGTCCCCTTCTTGTCGAGCCCCCTTCCCGCCAGCCCCGCTTCCTGCCAGCCCCTTCCTGTCGGCCCCCTTCCCGCCGGGCCCCCTTCCCGCCGGTCCGACCGACGTCCGCGATGCCGTACAGGCGTGCGCCCCGGGCGGCGTGCCGGGCCGTTGCAGGGGAACGGCGGCGTGTGGGACATGTGCCCGCTGCTCCGCGTCCGATGCGGAGGTCCGCAAGGTCACACCGGCAGCGCTCCGTGTCGGCGTCAGCGAGATCGCCGTCCACACCATCCGTCCATGCCGCCCGCCCCCCGCCGGTGGCCCCAGCCCGGCGTCCTGCCTGCGCTCTGTACGCGTGCGAACCGAACGGCCCAGCGGGACGAGCGCCAGGGAGCGCCGGACAGAGACCAAGCCCGGACAGAGACCAAGGCCAGGGACGGAATAATCCGGCCATGAGGCTCACTGCGCGACAACTCGCCCTGGCTACCCTGGACCGTCAACTCCTGCTCGAACGCCGGCGCCTTGATGTCGCGGAGGCGGTCCGCCGGGTCTGCGCTCTGCAGGCGCAGACACCGGCATCGCCGTACCTGGCGCTGTGGAACCGCGTACAGGACTTCGCGCCCGAAGATCTCGACGCGGCGTTCGCGGACCGCCGGATCGTGAAGGCGACCCTCATGCGGATCACGCTGCACGCCGTCCACACCGAGGACTACGCGCCCTACCACGCCGCCATGCTGAGCAGCCTGCGGGCGGCGCGGCTGTACGACCGCCGTTTCACCTCGACAGAGCTGACCCACTCCGACGCCGACGCGCTGCTTCCAGAGCTTGCCGGTTTCCTGGCGCGACCCCGCACCGGCGCCGAGGTGAAGGACGAGGTCATGGGGCGGTTCGGCGAGCACGCGCACCGTGTTTGGTGGGCACTGCGGACGTACGCGCCGATGCATCATGTGCCGACCGGCGGCCCGTGGTCGTTCACCCAACCGAACACCTACCTCGCTTCCCCGGCGGCCCTGGGCGCCGCGCCACAGGAAGCGGGTGCCGGGGTGCGGCGGCTACTGCTCGCCTACCTGCAGGCGTTCGGACCCGCATCGGCCCAGGACTTCGCCCGGTTCACCCTGCTGCGGAGCGCCGTGATCGCCCAGGCGCTGCACGAGCTCGGCGACCAGGTGGGTGGCAGGCCCGGGCCGCGCCGCACTGTTCGACCTGTCGGACGCCACCGTGCCCGCTGAGGACACCCCGGCGCCGCCGAGGCTGCTGCCGATGTGGGACAGCACCCTGCTCGCTCACACCGGCCCCGGTCGGGTCGTGCCCGAGGATTACCGGCCGCTGGTCGTCCGGCGCAACGGCGACGTGCTGCCCTGTCTGCTCGTCGACGGGCAGGTCGCCGGAGTGTGGCGCGCAGCCGACGGCGGGCTGGAACTGACCGCCTTCCGCAAGCTCGGCAAGGCAGCGTGGCATGGCCTGACCGAGGAGGCAGAGAAGCTGTCAGCGCTGCTCGCCGACCGCGATCCAGCCGTCTACCGGCGCCACGGGCACTGGTGGGACAAGGGGTTCCCCGGCGTCGAGAGCACGATCGTCAAGAACTGACCACACCGCCCGACTCCGTCCCTCGGCTCTCATGACTGACGCCCTCACCCACCCCCGCGGCGACCAGGAAATCAGCCAGTTGACAGCAGCACCATTTGCCCCGCTGCCAGGCCACCACCAAGCCGATGCCGTCGCCGTACGGTGTGACGATGCGCGGCAGCCGGTTGCCTTCGTCGTCATCGATCTCGCGTACGCGAACCCGTTCAGTCACGCGCGGAGTCTGCGGCGATCACGCGGGCCGTGGTGAGAGCTCGATTCGACATGTCCCTACGAAATAGGGCAAACCAAAGCTGGCCGGAACTCGATACAGATAAATACCTTAACTAGACGCCATAGAAATGTCCCGGATAGGCACTTAATAGGCACCAAACAGGCATCAGCCAGGCGCGAACTGGGCGCCCAGATAGCATCGCTGCCCGATTTTTACTGACATATAGATCGATATTTTCCTCGAAATTCTTTGCGAATTCGACTTGATTAGCGCTGCTGCCTTTGTCATTATTCATACAGGCGTTCCAATCGCGATCGGGGGTGGGTCATGGCTCGACTCTTCGAGTCCGCCGGGTTCTTTCCGGAGGAGTTGTCGGGTCGTGATGAGTCCCGCTCTTGTGATGCTGACTGGCGGGAGCGCGCCACAACCCCCAGGCCAGCCAAAACGGGCGAAACGCCCCGTAGTGCCGCCATATTTACGATTGACGACTTTCTCCCCAATACGGCGAAAGGACGCAATTCAACGGCGAATAACGCGACTTCGACAAAAACCGTGCCCCCTTTCCTTGGTCGCCTGGGTCCGGACGCGGCTTCGGCAAAGCCGCCGGCGGCGGCGGAATCGCCGGTGGGTGAGTCGGTGCCGGTGTCCGAGGCTCACCCCCCGACCGCGTCGGACGACGGTGACGAATCCCCCCGCGCAGCCTCCGACCCCGACCCGTCCGACGCGGACCCGTCCTCTGCCGGGTCCGGGTCCGGGTCCGCGTCCATGGCCGGGCCCGCGTCCATGGCTGGGTCTGGTGAGGGTCGGGGTTGTGGGGTGTCGTGGCCGTTGGTGGCGCAGGTCCGGCAGGTCGCGTCGGCGTTGGCGGTGGGGGTGGTGCCGGACGCGCCGGGGGTGTGTCTGGCGGAGGCGGAGGATCTGCTGTTCGCGCGGGACCGGCTGATTTCGGCGATCGCGGCCGCGGGTGGAGCGGGTGCATGCCGCGGGTGAGGCCAGGCGGGCTGGGCATGCCTCGACGCGGTCGTGGTTGCGGGGGGCGGCGGGGATGAGCGTGGCCGGGGCGGGCCGGGTGCTGGCGTTGGCGACCGAGCTTGCCCGCCTGCCGACCGTGCGGGCGCGGTTCGCGGAGGGGAGCCTGGCTGAGGGTGCGGTGACGGCGATCTGTTCGGCGACCGCGCGGCTGACGGATGAGCAGGCGGCGTTGGCGGAGCCGATTCTGGTCGGGCTGGCGGACCAGGCAACTCCTGCGGAGATCGCACGTGCGGGGCGGTATCTGCGTGCGGTGCTGGACCCGGACGGGGAAGCCGACGACGGCGAGGCGGATTATCGGGAGCGGTTCCTGTTGGTACGGGAGAGCGCTTCGGGCGGGGTGGAGGGGGAGTTCCGGCTGCCTCGGGAGGCGGGGGCGCGGTTGCGGACGTTGTTGGATGCGTATGCGAAGCCGAGGGTGGCGGGGGATGAGCGGCCGCTGCGGGTGCGGAACGCGGATGTGTTGATCGCGTTGTTGGAGCAGCAGATCGGTACCGAGTTGCTGGTGTTGATCAACGCCGAGTCCCTTCCCGACGACCCGCCCGCCTCCTCACCCACTGAGACGTCCGACTCCTCATCAGCGGGAACGCCCGCGCCTTCGCGGTCGAAGGCGTCCGACCTGGGCGAGACGAGCCGTCTGCCCCCGACCGGCGCGAGACATTCGGCCCTTCGCGCAGCGAGGTGTCCGACTCCACACCGGCCGGAACGTCCGCCTTCTCGGGTGGGCAGGCGTCTGCCTTTTCGTCAGCCGATGCGTCCGGCTCGCCGGAAGGCAGCGCTCACGATGGCGTGCGGCACAAACCGGAACCGCAGCAGACCCGGCAGCCCGAGGACGACGGCGGGCGAGGCGATCAGGCTGCTCACGATGGCGTGCGGCTCCATCGCCCTGCCCGGGACAATGAGCGGCTCGGCCAGATCGATCAAGATGACACGAGCCGCGATCGGAACGCCCGCAGCAACGGGCAACCTGACCATAGCGCTGGGCGCGACGCAGACGGACGCGGTCAGAGAGCGGAGCGCGGTCAGAGAGCGGGCGGCCGGGGCACCCGGGCCGGTAGGCCGAGCGATCGGCCTGCCCGCGATGGCGGACAGCGCAAACAAGGCCAGGCACGGGAGCGGGGACAGGCACGGGGCCAGGCGCGGGGGCCGGGACAGGGACAAGGCCAGGCACAGAGCCAGGGACGGGGGCGGGGTTCGGACTGGGCGACGCCCGGCGGGCTCATCTCAGGACGCACGCTGCCCGGGCTGCTGCTCGCCACCGGACAGCTCCTGCCCGTCACCGACATCCACCGCCTCGCCCAGACCTCCGGACTCACCCGCCTGGTCATGGATGCCGACGGCTGCGTCCTCGACGTCGGACGCACCGCCCGCCGCGCCACCCGACGACAACGCCGGACCATCCTCACCCGCTACACCCGATGCATGGTCGACCACTGCCCCATGCCCGCCCACCTGTGCCAGATCGACCACATCACCAACTGGTCCGACGGCGGCACCACCGACCTGGACAACCTCGGACCCACCTGCCAGTTCCACAACCGCGACCGCTACCGCAACCCCGCCCACTACCAACTCCACCAGGTCGGCAAGAACCGCTGGGGATTCACCTACATCAGCCCCCGAAACCAGCGAACCTGAACCCCACGCAGCCACCGTCCACCGACGGGGCCCAGGCACCTGAACGAGGCTTTCAGCACGCCCCCGGCACTCCCCCGGCGGCCAGACCTGCCCGGCGCGGCGATACTCAGGCAGCCCCGGCCGCGAGCAAACGGCCCGGCAGAAGCTTGACGTGTCGCGGCAGATGATGTTGCTGTAGCCGAGGATGCCCCAGGTCCCGGCTGTGCCCGTGGGCGACGGAGCGGACTCGCGCCGGGATCGCCCAAGCCCCCTCCTGGTCAGCGATCTGGGCAATCCCCTGGGTGTGCTGCCAGGTCAGCCCGTAGAACGGCTCGGCGTGAGTCAGCGAACGCGAAGCCCGTGACCGCAGTTCGGGCCGAAGACGCCCAGCTTCATCGCGTGAACATGACCCGTCCGCCGCCCCCGGGTGTACGCCAACGGCGCGCGCCGCGAATCGGCGCGGGCCCCACCCTGAACCCGCGCTGCGGCATGCCGGGGCTTCCCCGGCCCGGGCGACCGTGATCCGCTCAGAGGAGCGGGTCGGTTTCCCCCGTTCGCGAGACTCTTTGAGGCAGTCCATGTAACCCCCCCATCCGCCTGGACGTCACGGGCAGCGACATCCACGCCGAGGCCGCCCGCCTCCGGGCCGCCGGCCGAGCTACCCCGATACAACTCCCCGATGGCGTGGCCGCGTGGGCGGTCACCGACCCCGCGCTGCTTGAGCGGCTGATCGGCGACCCCCGCGTGTCGTAGGACCCGCGCCGGCACTGGCCCGCGTTCATTAACGGCGAGATCCCGCAGGCCTGGCCGCTCTATCTGTGGGTGGCGGTGCGCAACATGTTCACCGCCTATGGCGAGGACCACCGCAGGCTGCGCCGGCTGATCTCCACCACGTTCACCCCGCGCCGCGTGCAGGCGATGCGCCCCCGCGTCGAAAGGATCACCCGCGAGCTCCTCGACCAGCTGGCGGGTTCCTCACCGGGCACGGTCAGCGACCTGCGCGAGACGTTCACCTATCCCCTGCCCATGCGCGTGATCAGCGAACTGTTCGGGCTCGCGGAGAGCGCGCGCGAGGATTTCCGTCGCCTCATCGCCGGCATCTTCCGCACCACGACGGACGCGGAGGAGGTGCTGGCCATCCAACGCGACACGCACACCCTGCTGTCCGACCTGGTCACGGCCAAGCGGCACACGCCGGGCGACGACATGACCACCGATCTCATCGCCGCGCGGGACGAGGGCGGCGCCCGCCTCACCGAGTAGGAACTCATCGACACACTGCTGCTCATGATCTCCGCCGGGCACGAGACCACCGTCAACCTGCTCGGCAGCGCCGTCGTCGCCCTGCTCACCCACCCCGACCAGCTCGGCCTCGTCCGGTCCGGCCGCGCGACCTGGGAAGACGTGATCGACGAGACCATGCGTTGGCAGGCGCCCCTCGCCAACCTGCCGCTGCGCTACGCCGTCGAGGACATCTCCGCGGACGGCGTCCAGATCCGGAAAGGGGAGGCGATCCTGGCCGGATACGCCGCCGCCGGTCGCGATCCCGGCCGGTACGGCGCCACCGCGGACCGCTTCGACATCACCCGCCCCACCAGGCGCGACCACCTGTCATTCGGCCACGGCGTCCATTACTGCCTGGGCGCGCCGCTGGCGCGGCTGGAGTCCGAGGTGGCGCTGGCGACCCTGTTCGACCGCTTCCCCGGCCTCGCCCCCGCGGTCCCCCCGGCGGAGCTGGCCCCCATCCCTTCGTTCCTCAGCAACGGCTACCGGACGCTGCCGGTCGTGACCGGTTAGCCGGGCCCGCCATACGCCGACCCCGGTCCCTGTGAGAGGGGCCGGGGTCTGTGGGAGGGACCGGGGCCAGGCGACGGCCGGGGTCGCCGGGGCCGATGAGAGGGCCGGGGCCGATGAGAGGGCCGGGGCCGGTGAGAGGGCCGGGGCCGGTGAGAGGGCGGGGGCCAGCGGGAGAGCCGGGCCTGTGAGAGGGCCGGGGCCGGTGAGGGGTCAGCGCAGGCAGGCGGCGAGCTTCTGCTCCAGCACCTGCTTTGGCGCGGCACCGACCCACGACCCCTTGGTCTCGCCGCCGGAGTAGACGACGAAGGCGGGGACGGCGGTGACACCGTGCCGGGCCGCCAGCTCTGGCTCCTGCTCGATGTCGACCTTGACCACGTCGAGCGTGTCCGCGCGATCGGCGGCCAGCTCCTCCACGATCGGGGTGACCATGCGGCACGGACGGCACCACAAGGCCCAGAACTGGATCAGGACGGGCCGCTCCGCCCGCAGCACGCGGGCGGAGAAGGTCTCTTCGGTGACGCTGTCCACGGGGGTCGCGGGCATGCGGGGGATCTCCTTGTCCGAGGTACGAGGTACGGGATCCGAGGTACGGGTGGGGTTGTCGCCGTCACGGCGGAGCGAAAGCGCGGGGCGGCGCGGCGCGGTGAGCTGCGGGGCGGTGGCTCAGCCCGCGTGTCCGCCGGGCGCGACGACGTCGGCGAGCGGCTGAGGGAAGGCCGGGGACGCCGCCTCCGCGACGCGGTGGTTCTCGACGTCCCGCGCGATCTCCTCCTCCACCAGGTCGTGGTTGACGGCGATCGCGGCCGCCGACGCCATACCGGCCGCGGTGATCACCTGCACCCGCCGGTCGGCGACGTTGCCCACGGCCCACACACCGGGGACGCTCGTACGGCCCGACGGGTCGGTGATCAGCTGGCCGCTCTCGTCCCGGGCGCACCCGAGGCCGGTCAGCAGGTCGTCGTGGGGCACCATGCGCGGGAAGACGAACACCGCGCCGCGCGGCACCACGCTGCCCTCGGCCAGCTCGACGCCGCGCAGCCGGTCGTCGTCCACCACCAGCCGCTTGACCGGGCCGTCGACGACCCGCACCCCGCGCGCGGCCAGCCGCTCGCGCTCGTCGCCGGTCAGGTCCATGGTGTGCGGGAAGAAGACGATGTCGGCCGACCACTGCCGCAGCAGCATCGCGTGCCGCACCCCTTCCGGGTGGGTGCCCAGCACCCCGATCGGCTCGTCACCGACCTCGTAGCCGTGGCAGTACGGGCAGTGCAGTACGTCCCTGCCCCACCGCTTCACGCACCCCGGGGATGTCCGGCAGCTCGTCGCGCAGCCCGGTGGCCACCACGACCCGCCGCGCCGGGAGCACCGGGCCACCCGCCAGGTGCACCTGGAAACCGTGCTCGATGTGGTCGATGTCGTCAATGTGGTCGATGTGGTCGGCCCGGCCCTCGATCACGTCCACGCCGTATCCGGCCACCTCGGCCCGGCCCGCCTCCAGCAGGGCCGCCGGAGGCATCCCGTCCCGGGACAGGAAGCCCTGCATGTGGGAGGCCGGGGCGTTGCGCGGGCTCCCGGCATCCACCGCCACGTTCTTCGTATCGCTCACGGCGACCACCTCCGCCCATAGGCTGCGGCCGCCGGCCCGGAAGTGCCAACCTTCGTTGCCAATTCTGGGAACGCTGTCGTGGCGGCCCGCCTCAGTACGGCAGCCGCCGCCCGCCGGGTGTCCGCAGGTCCAGCGGGGCCACGGTGGACTTTCTGCCCTTGGCCTTCCTGATCCGCCGCATCTCCAATCGCCCTCTCAGCTCTCCAGGCTCGGCTGTCCGGTCTCGGCGCTCCAGAATCAGACGTCCAGCTCGAACCAGACGGCCTTGCCCGCGCCCGTACGCTCGACGCCCCAGTCGCGGGACAGGGCCTCGACGAGGAGCAGCCCACGCCCGCACTCCTCCTCGGGCATGTGCTGCACCTGGGGAAGCGCGGGGCTCGCGTCGGCGACCTCGCCGCGCAGGACGCCGCCCGAGGAGGAGAGCGTGACGACCGGCTCTCCCACGCCGTGGCGCAGCGCGTTGGCGATCAGCTCGCTCACCAGGAGTTCCGCGAGCTCGCTGTGCTCGCCGTACCCCCAGGCGGCGAGCTGGGCGCGGACGAGTCGCCGCGCGGCGGGCGTCGAGGACAGGTCGCGCGGGAGGATCCACGAGGCGCGCCGGTCGCGCGTCGCCGTGGCGGTGTGGGCGGCTCCGGCGTACCCGCAATGGCCCGGCAGCCGCATGTGATCACGCGGCCCGAGCATAGGAAGCCCTGTGTGCGGGGACGCTGCGCCCATCGGGCAGCAGCTCGCCGGTGTCCTCGAAGACCACGACGCCGTTGCAGAGCAGACCCCAGCCCTGTTCGGGATGGAAGGCCACGAGGCAGGCGGCGCAGTGATCGGGAGCGTCCGCGGACGGACACGGCGGGATGTGCCGGCACATATCAGTCACCTCGCTCGTCCGACACCGGCGAAGCCGGAGCCGGAGAATTCATGGAAGGCCGACGGCCGGGCGGCCCGGCGCAGCAACTCCCCGAGCGAGGAGTTGACGGTGCGCGGCCTTTCTAGCATCAGGTTGTGGCCGGTGCGCGGGAGGACGACGAGAGCGGCGCCCGGCAGCGTGTACGCGATCGCCTCGCTGTGCTCGACCGGCGTGACCATGTCGTCCCCGCCGACCAGGATCAGCGTGGGCACGTTCCGCAGCACCGCCAGGGCGGCCCGCCCGTCGTGCGCCAGCAGCGTCGCGTAGAAGTCCCCGATCACCTCGATCGGAGTGGAGTCGATGATCCGGACGGCGGCCGCCCACACCGCGGGCGACACGTTCGACGCGAACGAGTACCGCCGCACCAGCAGGTGCAGGAGGTCGGCGACGGCGCGGTGCCCGTGCCCGCCCATGATCGATGTCCCCGCCAGCACCTTGAGCAGTCCGGGGACGAACGGCTGCAGCAGCCGCGCGCCGTACGCGGGCAGCCCCAGCGTGACGTGGTCCAGCCCGCCCGCCGAGGTCGCCATCAGCGCGACCCCGGCGACGCGGTCCCGGAACAGGTCCGGGTGCGCCTCGGCCAGCGCCATGATCGCCATGCCGCCCATCGAGTGTCCGACCAGGACCACCGGCCCGGACGGGACGACCTCTTCCAGGACCCGGTACAGGTCCCGGCCGAGCTGGGTGATGGTCGCCGATCCGGCGGGGCCGCGACCTGACCGGCCGTGGCCGCGCTGGTCGTACAGGACGAGCCGGGCCTGGTCGGCGAACGCGGTCCGCTGGTCGCTCCAGCAGTCAAGGTGGAGCGCCAGGCCGTGGCAGAAGACCATGGTCAGCTCGGCGTCGGCGCGGCCGCCGACCTCCACGTACAGCTCCAGGCCGTCGTCGGCCGCGACGGTACGCGCCGTACGGGCGGCCGGGGCCGCGTCTCGGGAGTCGCGCGGAACATCCGTGACGGCGTTCGGCAGCGCCTCGGCCAGCTCAGAGGCCAGCTCAGAGGCCAGGCCAGAAGCCAGCTCAGAGGTCCGGGCAGAGATCCGGGCAGAGGTCCGGGCAGAGGTCCGGTCCACTCGGGGGCCGAGCCCGCGGATGGTGGTGCCGTCGTACCCGTCCGACGACGGTCCGTGGGGGCGATCGCTGAACATTGCCGCCTCCCTCCGCTCATCAATCGGGCTCCTGGGCGATGTCATCGCGATAACCTGCTTTCGCCTCCCACAATCGCGCCGTAAGTCCCCGATGTCTGCGCGGGCAGCCGCCATCTTGCGGGCATGCCTGCGGCCATCCCGGCTTTCCTGCTAGCTGCAATGACGAGGCGGCGACCGGCTGTGACCCTGGAGACGTGCCCTTGAGTTGCCTCATCGTGGACGACAGCGATCACTTCAAGGAGGCCGCCCGCCGGTTGCTCGAAGCGGACGGCATCGCCGTGGTCGGTGTCGCGTCCACCATGGCCGAAGCGCTGCGCCAGACCGGCGAGCTCCGGCCGGACTGCGTGCTGGTCGACATCGACCTCGGCGAGGAGAGCGGGTTCGATCTGGCCCGGCTGCTCACGGACGTGACGGCCGGCGGTCCGCCGTACGTCATCCTGATCTCGACCTACGATGAGGGGGATTTCGCGGAGATGATCGCGGCCAGCCCGGCTGTCGCGTTCCTCCCGAAGCCGAACCTGTCGGGCGTGGCGATCGGCTCCGTTCTGCGCGCGGCCGTCGGCGAAGGGGCTTGAGCCGGGGTCTCCCGGTCCTAGCGGTAGTGGGCTGGGGTTGCCGAAGGCGTGGTAGCAAAGAAGCATGGCTTTCCGAAGGCATCTTGCGGCCTGCGGCCGGTCATGGCTCGTGGCTTGGTGGCGGTTCCGTTCGCGCTGATCGTCGCGATCACCGTCGTCAACTTGGCCACCCCCAGTCACCTGCACCTCAGACCGCTCCTGGTGGCCGCGCCGGCGCTCGCCGCAGTGATCCTGGGGCACAGGCTGACCACGTTGACCGGCGTACTGGCCCTGGTCGGTCAGGTAGCCATCGGCGTCACTCTCAGGGACCTCTCCACGACGGACCGCATTGCGCAGATGGCCTCCGTGGTGCTGGTCTCCGTCTTCGCGGTGCTCCTTGCCGATCTGCGCGAGCGGCAGGTTAGGGAGCTGACGCAGGTGCGCCAGGCTTCCGAGATCGCCCAGAGCCTGGTCCTACGCCCGCTGCCCCCACGGATCGGACCACTGCGTGTGGCCGCTGTGTACCTGGCGGCAGAGGCTGAGATGCAGATCGGCGGCGACCTGTACGCGGCGGCCCGGACCACCTCCGGCACCCGGTTGATGTCGGCGACGTCCGCGGCTGCGGCCTCACCGCCGTTAGTGACGCCGCGCTGCTGCTGGGCGCGTTCCGAGGGGCCGCGCATCGGCACGTCGGCCTGGCGGATGGGAGTGCCCTGCCACCAGGTCGACACCTTCGATTTCAAGGCCGGCGACATGCTCCTGCTGTACACCGACGGAGTCATCGAAGCCCGCAACTCCCAGGGCGACTTCTACCCACTCGCCGAGCGCGCCGCAGCCTGGGCAGGGAAACGCCCGCACGTCCTCCTGGAGCGACTCCGCACCGATCTACTCGCATACGCCGGCGGATATCTGGGCGACGACGCCGCCATGATCGCGATTGAGCGCCCAGGTCCGGTCTCAGATCAGCAGACAACCCCGGTGGCATAAGCCGACAAGCCGAATCCTGAGTAGACACGCTGACGAGCACACGGCGAGGAGATACGCTCTCACCGGCAGCACCTGATCGCGACCGTCAGCGCCTCCGCTCCGAAGCTTCTGGAGCGCCCCGGGATCGGCCCCGACACGGCCGCGGCCCTCCTCATCACCGCTGGTGACAACCTCGAGCGGCTGACCGGCGAGGCAGCCTTCGCCGTCCTGCGTATTTCGATAAATGTCCTGCCAATTCCGGAGATGGATGCGGCCAAAAGGTCCTTTGCCCATCTCTTTCGTGACACGCGAGTACATTGACGGTTATGTGCGCGCGACAGTCGTCGCTCTTGCAGCACCCGATACGCCCGCCGCTCGCTTGGGGGATCCTTTTCTCCGTCGTCTTCGTCGCGGCGGAGATCGTTCTGTCCCTGGCACTGCAGTTCTATACGGGCAGCAAGGCCCTGGGCGTCGTGTACCTGCTCGGTGTCCTGGTGGCCTCGTACCTGTGGGGGCTGTGGCTGGGGTTGGCGATGGTGGTCGTCAGCGGCCTCGCCTTCAACGTCTTCAACCTCGAGCCCTTCGGAGGCTTGGGGTTCACGGAGAAGTGGGCCTGGCTGCATCTGCTGGTCTTCATTTCCGCCAACACGGTTTCCTGCGTGATCGCGGCGCTGGCGCGCTCGCGAGCCATCGAGGCCGACGAACGCCGGCAGGAGGCGGCCCTCGCGGCCGACCTGGCCCACCTGCTACTGGCCAGCGAGGATCCGGGCGCGGCACTGCCCGTCGTCTCGCGCCGCCTGGCACGCGGCCTCCGCTTGCCGGGGCTGATGCTCGAACGAGGCACAGCTGCCCCCGGACAGGGCCGGACGGCCCTGCCGCTGGGCGCGAACGGCGAGCGGGTCGCCACGCTCACCTATCCCACCGACCTCACAGAGGACGTACGGCGCCGCCTCTCCGACCGGATGGTCGCCTCGCTCGAGGCGCTGTTCCAGGCGGCGCGCGACCGGGAAGCCGTCGAGATCGCCTTGGAGGCGAGCCGGGACGAGAACCGCAGGGTCGCCGAGGAGCAGGCGGCGTTGCGCCGGGTGGCGACGCTGGTCGCGCGCGACACCTCGCCGACGGAGCTGTTCAACGCGGTCGCCTGCGAGATGGGGCTCATCCTGAAGGCCGACCACGTCGCGGTGAGCCGGTTCGAACCCGGCCACGCAACGGTGGTGGGCGCCTGGAGTGTCCTGGACAGCCCCAAGGCGAAGAAGATCATCGGCTCGCGCTGGCCCCTTGACCAGCCCGGTGTCTCCGGCCGGGTGTGGCGCACGGGGCGGCCAGCCCGCATGACGGGCTACGACCGGGCCACCGGGCCCATCGCCGAATGGGCGCACGGCGAAGGGATCGTCCTGTCTGTCGGCTGCCCCGTCCTCGTAGAGGCGCGCCTCTGGGGCATGGTGATCGCCTTCGCCACGGATCCGAAGAAGGAGTTCGACGGCGCCGAGGAACGCATGCTCGCCTTCACCGAACTCGTCGCCACGGCGATATCGAACGCCCAGGCACGGGCCGACCTCGCCGCCTCCCGCGCCCGGGTGGTCGCCGCGGCCGACGAGTCCAGGCGTCGCATCGAGCGTAATCTTCACGACGGGGCCCAGCAGCGGCTGGTCTCCCTCGGCCTGGCGCTGCGCGCTGTGGAGGCCGACGTACCGGGGGAGCTTGCTGGGGTTAGAGGGCGGCTGTCGCAAACCGCCCAGGGGCTGACGGAAGTGCTGGAAGACCTGCGGGAGCTGTCACGCGGCATCCACCCGGCGGTCCTGTCGAAGGGCGGTCTCATGCCCGCGCTGAAGATGCTCGCCCGGCGCTCGGCCGTCCCCGTCGAACTCGACGTGGAGCTCGACCGGCGGCTGCCGGAAGTCGTGGAGGCGGCTGTCTACTTCGTGGTCTCGGAGGCGTTGAGCAACGTGGCCAAGCACGCGTCCGCATCCGAAGCGCGTGTCTCGTTGCGGGCCGACGCCAGGGCCGTCCACCTTCTGGTCCGGGACGACGGGCGCGGCGGGGCCGACCCGGAGCGGGGCTCGGGACTGGTCGGGCTGCGCGACCGCGTCGAGGCGCTCGGCGGCAGGCTGGACATCGCGAGCCCGGCGGGGCAGGGCACCTCGCTGTCGGTCGAGGTCCCGCTCAACGGAGACTCCGATCCCCTGCCGTTCTCGCTGCCTTTCGCGGGACCAGGAGACCGACGAGGAAGCCGACGCCCAGCGTAGATTAGATTCTCGTTCGTTCAAGAGAGAGTCCTCGGCACCTCATCACGTCGTCCACGCCCGTCGGGCTGGTCGTCCGATTCCACACGGCGTCGCAGGTCAAGGACCTTCTGCCCTATCGGCGGACGGTTCCCGCGACCGACCCTGGCAGCAGACCATGCCCGACGCAGGCAGGGTGGTAGCAGTGGAACGTTCGAACGACCAGGTCGCGGACCTGCTGCAGGAATACGCGGACCTGATCGCCGATGACTCCCGAGCCAGGCCCGGGGCGTTATGGGCATCCTCCTGCTATCGGCGCACGTGGAGATCGACCAGGCGATGGAGCATCATGGCGCGGATGCGGCTGCCGGAGACCGAAGACGATCATCGCCGCGTGCTCGCGGTGATCACGTTCCTGGAAGCCCGTTGACCGGAGCGTCGAGGCGTGAACCGTCTCAACTGCCCGTGCCGGCCGCTCTTCGCAGGATCTCGTAGATCGCGCCCCCCGAAAGGCTCGGCTTCGGCAGGAACGCGACGGCGGGGCTGGCCGCGATCATCTCCGCGAAGTCCATCTCGTCGTAGGTCGAGATCAGGATGATGTTCGGGGGATCCCCACCGACCGCGTCCACAAGCCGCAGGGTCAGGTCGAATCCGCTCTCCTCGCCGAGATCGATGTCGACCAGCACGAAGTCCGGCCGGAGCTCGGCGAACCGGCGAAGCGCCTCGGCGGTCGTGGACACGGCGCCGAGTACGGCGATGCCGTCCGCTTCGAGCAGTTGACGAGCGGCCTCCTTGAAGTGATCGTTGTCATCCACGATCAGGCAACTGAGGGGCACGCATCCAGGATCCCAGCCGATCGCCGACGCGTCATTGCAGCTAGCAGGAATACCAGGGCTGCCGCAGACATGTCTGGAATCGATGATCCGGGCGGCGGCCTGCTGCACCGCCGACGGCACGTCGGCGCAAGAACGATCTCCTCACGCCGGTCGAGCACAGCGAGCGGATCGCGTGCACGCGGCACACCACAGGCAGGGAGCAGGTCATGCACAACTGGCACACGCCCTGCGCCCGGGGACGAGGACGGCCGCGGCCTGCTCCTCGTCGACGCCCTGTCCAGCTCCTGGGGCACCGGCCGTACGGGCAGAGGCAAGGTCGTCTGGTTCGAGCTGGACGCGTGAACGGAGGCTGTCATGCAAGACGGCCTACCGGATCACATCCCGCAGATTGATCACAATCCGATACGCGCCCTAGCTGAGCGCCAGGGCCGTATGGATCAGATGGAGGTGGGTGAACGCCTGAGGGAAGTTGCCCAGATGGCGCGCCTGGACGGGGTCGTACTCCTCGGCAAGCAGACCCACGTCGTTGGTGAGGGCCAGCAGCCGCTCGAACAGGTCCATGGCCTCGTCCTTGCGGCCGATGAGGTAGAGCGCTTCGGCCAGCCAGAAGCTGCAGGCGAGGAAGGCGCCTTCGGTTCCGGGCAGGCCGTCGATGTCGTTGCTCTCGGAGGTCGGATAGCGCAGCACGAAGCAGTCGGTCTTCAGCTCGCGTTCGATCGCGTCGATCGTGCCGATGACCCGGGGGTCCTCAGGGGGCAGGAAGCCGACGATCGGGATGAGGAGCAGCGCCGCGTCGAGTTCGCGAGAGCCGTACGACTGGGTGAACGTGCCGCGCTCGGTGTCGAAGCCCTTGTCGCAGACCTCGGCGTGGATCCGGTCCCGCGTGGCCCGCCAGCGCTTGAGGGGGCCGCTGTGGCCGAGCTCTTCGATCACCCGTACCTGCCGGTCGGCCGCCACCCACGCCATGACCTTGGAATGGACGAAGTGCCGCCGCGGGCCACGGATCTCCCACAGGCCCGCGTCGGGCTGGGCCCAGTTGCGCTCCAGGTAGTCCATCAGCCTGCAAACGGTGAACCAGGCGTAGTCGTGGGGCGGCATCCCCAGCTTACGGGCCCGGTAGAAGCAGCTGAGCACCTCGCCGTAGACGTCGAGCTGAAGCTGGCTGGCCGCGCCGTTGCCGATCCGCACCGGCCGGGAGCCTTCGTAACCGGGAAGCCAGTCGAGCGTCTGCTCTGGCAGGCGCCTTTCGCCTGCCACGCCATACATGATCTGGAGGTCCTCCGGGCGGCCCGCGATGGCGCGGAGCAGCCAGTCAAGCCAGGCGTCCGCCTCGGTGATGTATCCGGATTCGGTCAGGGCGTCGAGTGTCATCGCGGCATCGCGCAGCCAGCAATATCTGTAGTCCCAGTTACGCACCCCGCCGAGATGCTCGGGCAGCGACGTGGTGGGAGCCGCCATGATGCCGCCGGTCGGGCTGTAGGTGAGCGCCTTGAGCGTGATGAGGGAGCGGATCACGGTGGCGCGGCAGCGGCCCGGGAGCCAGCAGCGGGAGACCCACTCCTCCCAGAACAGGCTGGTCTTGGTGAGTTGCTCGCTGGGATCGATGCCGCAGGGTTCCGGCTGATGCGAGGGGTGCCACGTGAACACGAACGACCGGCGTTGCCCTGCGGCGATCGTGAAGGTGCCGGTGTGCCGGTCGCCGCTGCCCTTCAGGTGGAGGGGAGCGTCGATCCAGACCGAGTCGGGTCCGCCGATGGCGTGGAGGCGGCTGTCGAAGCGGCGGGCCCAAGGGATGATCCTGCCGTAGTCGAACCGGATGCTGATCTCTGTGGTCATGTCCACCGTCCCGGACACGCCGTCCACGATCCGGACCAGGGTGGGGTTGGCGTGCCGGGGAGGCATGAAGTCGATGACCTTGACGGTCCCTGTGGAGGTCTCCCATACGGTCTCGAGGATCAGCGTGTCGCTGGCGTACGCGCGTCGCGTGGCCATCTCATGCCCGGCTGGGGCCAGCCGCCAGAACCCGTTGGACTCGTCGCCGAGGAGCTTGGCGAAGCATGCGGGGGAGTCGAACCGGGGAAGGCAGAGCCAGTCGATCGACCCGTCGCGACCGACGAGGGCGGCTGACTGCGTGTCCCCGATGAGGGCGTAGTCCTCGATCCGCATGTGGACCACGCTACTCGCCGGGCTGCGTGTCATCGCTCGGGCGTGTCAGTTCGCCCGCAGCGGTGGAGGCGTTCTGCCAGCAGGTGAGGCCCTAGCGCGACTCCAGGAAGGCGAGCACCGCGAGGACCCGGCGGTGGTCGTCCTCCGTCTCCGGCAACCGCATCCGGGACATGATGCTGCGCACGTGCTTCTCGACGGTGCCCTCGGTGATCCAGAGCTTGTGCGCGATGCCGGCGTTGGAGCGCCCCTCCGCCATCAGGGCGAGCACCTCGCGCTCGCGGTCGGTCAGCAGCTCCAGCGGGTCGTGTCTGCGCCGCGCGGTGATGAGCTCCGTCACCAGGGCGGGATCGACGACCGAGCCTCCGTGGACGATCCGTTCGAGCGTCTCGACGAAGTCGGCCACGGCGGTGACCCGGCTCTTGAGCAGATAGCCGACCTGGTGCCCGGCGGCGAGCAGCTCCATGGCCTGGTCGACCTCGACGTGCGCCGACAGCATGAGGACGCTCGTCTCCGGGAACTCCTCGCGGATCACGCGGGCCGCGTCGAGCCCCTCGGTCGTGTGCGTGGGGGGCATCCGGATGTCGACGACGGCCAGCTCCGGGCGGTGTTCGCGGACGAGGGCGAGCAGCTCGTCGGCGTTCCCCGCCTGGCCGACGACCTCGAACCCCGACCGCTCCAGGAGGCTCGCCAACCCCTCCCGCAACAGGACGTCGTCGTCCGCCAGGACCACCCGCGTCCGATCCTCGTCCACCACATCGCCGCCGTTTCGCGTGGGTCTGCCGCGCCCGCGGGGCGCAGGGGACGGAACGCCGTGCCGTACCGGCCGGCCACGGTCGCTCTGACCTGCGCCAACATCGAACGCGCCTCCGGTTTCGTACGGAGTAACGTGGAGGCATGCGCGCGCGGCTGATGTCGTTGCTGCTACGCCCGACGCGCCTGCCCATCCTGTGGGGCGTCATCGTCAGCGCCTTGTTCGTAGCGGCGGAGACCTTCCTGACCGACCCGCTGGAGAGGTGGGCACCGGGCAGCTCTCTGGGAGTAGTTTACCTACTCGGCGTTCTCGTGGTCTCGTACATCTGGGGGCTGCGGCTGGGAGTCGCCACCGCTGTGATCAGCGGTTTCGCGTTCGACTACTTCCACCTTCCCCCTGAGCACACGATCACGGTCTTCAGCAGCTGGTCGTGGATCGCGCTCGTCATCTTCGTCGTCGTCGCCATTTTGGCCGGCTGGGCCGCGGCGCTGATGCGCTCCCTCGTCATCGAGGCGGACTATCGGCGCCGGGAGGCCGACACCGACGCCAAGATGTCCCGGCTCCTGCTGCGCACCGAGCGGGTGCGCTCGGCGCTGCCGGCCGCCTCCCAGCGCCTGGCCAAGGGGCTCGGCCTGCCGTTCCTGACGATCGAGGTCGACACGGTTCCGGGTGACGAGGAGCGCATGGCGCTGCCGCTGGTCGATGGCACCACCAGGCTCGGCACGCTCCTCGTCCCCGCCGGCCTGCCCGGCACGACCATGCGCCGCCTGCGCGAGCGTGTCGTGCCGTCCCTCGAGGCGCTCCTGCACGCGGCCCGCGACCGCGAGGCGATCAGCCAGGCGCTGGAGACGAGCCGCGACCAGCTACGCCGGATCGCCGAAGTGCAGGCCGCACTGCGCCGGGTCGCGACGCTCGTCGCGCGCGGAGTCCCGCCGACGGACATTCTCGACGCCGTCGCCTGCGAGACCGGCCTCCTCCTGCGGGCGGACTACACGGTGATCGAACGCTACGAGCCTGACGGCACGATCGTCCTGGTGAGCTGGTGGAGCAAGGAGGGCTCCACCTCAATGCCGCCCGTGGGCTCGCGCTGGCCGGCCAGCGAGCACAGCGTCGCCGGCCTGGTGTGGAAGACCCGGCGTCCGAGCCGGATGACGAAGTACGAGGCCCCGACCGAAGAGATGGCCGAGTGGGCCCGCACGCAGCGGATCGTCTCCGCGGTCGGCACCCCCATCGTGGTCGAGGCGCGGCTGTGGGGCGTCATGGTCACCCTCTTCCGCGCCCCGGAGCCCCCATCACAGGCCCACGAGGAGCACATGCGCGAGTTCACCGAGCTCATCGCGACCGCGATCTCCAACGCCCAGGCCCGCGACGAGCTTGCCGCCTCCCGCTCCCGCGTCGTCGCGGCCTCCGACGAGACCCGGCACCGCATCGAACGCGACCTGCACGACGGGGCCCAGCAACGTCTCGTCTCGCTCGGGCTGGAACTGCGGACCATGGAGTCCGGCGTGCCGGAGGAGCTGGCGGAACTGAGGCAGCGGCTGTCCGGCGCCGTCGACGGGCTGACCCTCGTGCTGGAGGACCTGCGGGAGCTGTCCCGGGGCATCCACCCGGCGATCCTCTCCAAGGGGGGTCTGGGGCCCGCGTTGAAGATGCTCGCGCGCCGCTCCCCCGTCCCCGTCGAGCTCGACGTACGCGCCGACCGGCGGCTGCCGGAGCGGGTCGAGGTGGCCGCCTACTACGTGGTGTCGGAGGCGCTGACGAACGTGGCCAAGCACGCCCAGGCGTCCATGGCCCGGGTCGAGGTGGACGCGGACGACGCGTGCGTCACGATCTCGGTCCGCGACGACGGGGTCGGCGGAGCGGACACCCGCGTCGGTTCCGGGCTCATCGGCCTCAGCGACCGCGTCCAGGCGCTCGACGGCACGCTGGAGATCGTCAGCCCTGCCGGTCAGGGGACCACGCTGACCGCGACGATCCCCCTCGGCACCGGCTGACGGCCGCCACGCCCGTGTTCATAGGACGTCGAGACGGTCGGCGAGCGGCAGGCGGACGACGAACCGCGCGCCGCCCGACGCCGACTCCTCGACCGTGACGGTCCCGCCGTGGGCCTCGGCAATGTCCCGGACGATTGCGAGGCCCAGCCCGGCGCCCCCGTGGCTCCGGCTGCGGGCCGTGTCCAGCCGGGCGAACCGTTCGAAGATCCACGCACGCTCGGCCGGGGGGATGCCGCACCCGTCGTCGGCCACGACCAGCTCGGCGTGGCCGCCGTCCTCGCGCACCTCGACCTGGAGCACGTGCTTGCCGTGCCGCTGCGCGTTATCAAGGAGATTGGCGACGAGTCGCCGGACCTCGTGGCAGACGACCTCGACCGTCGTTCCCGGCGTGAGCCGCGGCAGCACCGGCAGCGGGTCGGCGCGCGTGGCGATCTCGGTCTCGACCAGCTCCGCCAGATCCACCCGGACCGGCTCACCGGACGCTCGCATCCCGACCTTGGCCAGCACGAGGAGATCGGAGACGATCGCCTGGAGGCGGTCCACGTCCCGCAACGCGCGGCCGAGGAGCTTGTCCAGCTCCGTCGTGTCCGGGTGGAGCTGGGCCTCCTCGAGCTGCGTACGGAGGCCCGCGATCGGGGTGAGCAGCTCATGTGCGGCGTCGGACACGAACTGCCGCTGCTGGGCGAGCATCCGGTCGATCCTATTCCGGAGGCTCTCCGCCTCGTCCGACGTCGCGCCGTTCACGGCCGAGGACGGGCGGGAGCTCCTGTCAGGGGCCGGAGCGGCCACCGACGTGCCGTTCACCCCGCCGACGGGGACGGGTCTCGGGTCGCGCTGACACATGACGCCCATCCAGAGTTCTTGTCACGTCCAGGAGAGGCACCGTCCGGACCTGCTCGTCCGTGGTCCGGAGAGCCGAGGGGTGCCTTTCTTCAACGATGACGTCCCTTCGCCGTGCTGTCTGTGCGGGTAGCCACCATTTCCACCCCCATGCCAGCAGGGTTCCCGGCATTACCGCCAGCCGGTAGGCCGGGACCGCCTACTCTCCCACCACGTCCGGTTCGAGAGCCGCGGGCAGCACGCCGGTCCGGTGGAGGTGGTCGCGAGCGGCGGCGATGGACTCGGGCGTGGTGGCGAAGACGTGGCCGGCCCGGTCGAGGTCGGCGATCACGCCCAGCGCGTGCAGGGGCTGGTGGTGGCCGTCTCTGATGCCGGAGATGTAGACGGTGATGCCGCGCCGTCGCAGCCGGGTGATGGCGTCGCCGAGGACGAGGGCGCCGCTGGCGTCGATGGCGGTGACCCGGGACATGCGCAGGATGACCACCGACACGTCGGCGACGTTGGAGAGTTGCAGCAGGAAGCGGTGGGCGGCGGCGAAGAACAGCGGCCCGTCCAGGCGGTAGGCGACGATGTGCTCGGCGAGCAGGGCGTGCTCCTCGTCGGTGTGGTCGCCGGGCAGGTCGGGGCGCAGTGGCATGGCGTCCAGGCGGACGTCCCGCGCGATGGCCCGGAGCGCGAGCGCCCCGGCCACGATCAGGCCGAGGATGACGGCCTGGACCAGGTCGAGCGCGACGGTGGCCAGCGCGGTCAGCACCAGGACGACGGCGTCGCCGCGGGTGGAGCGCAGCATCGCCTTGACCGAACCGGCCTCGACCATGCGGAAGGCGGTGGCCAGCAGCACGCCGGCCAGCGCGGCCAGCGGGATCTTGGCGACCAGCCCCGAAGCGGTGAACACGATCACCGCGAGGATCGCGGCGTGGGCCAGCGCGGCCAGCCGCGACTGGGCCCCGGACCGGACGTTCACCGCCGTACGGGCGATGGCGCCGGTGGCGGGCACACCGCCGAACAGCGGCGCGACAAGGTTGGCCAGGCCCTGCCCGAACAGCTCCCGGTCGGGGTCGTGCTTGTGGTTGACGCTCATGCCGTCCGCGACGGCGGCCGACAGCAGCGACTCCAGCGCGGCCAGCGCGGCCACGGCGACGGCGGGGGCGAGCAGCGAGCCGAGGGCGGAGACGTCGAGGAACGCCAGGGACGGCGCGGGCAGGCCGGCGGGCAGCTCGCCGATGCGGGGCACGTCCAGGCCCGCCAGCTCGGCGGCCACGGTGGCGGCGGCCACGGCCAGGAGGGAGAAGGGGACGGTCGGGCGCAGCCGCGCGCCCGCGAGCATCAGCGCGGCCACGGCGCAGGCGATCGCCGCCGGCCACCAGTTCGGGTGGGCGAGGAAGTCGCGGGCGGCCTGCCAGGTCACCACGGTGACCTTGTCGCTGTGGGAGGCGGGCACGCCGAGCGCGCCGGGGATCTGCTGCAGGCCGATCACGCAGGCGATGCCGAGGGTGAACCCCTCCACCACCGGGGCCGGGACCAACGCCATGTACTTGCCCGCGCGCGCCAGCGCCAGCGCGATCAGCAGCAGCCCGGCCAGTACGCCGACCGTCAGCACGCCGGAGGCGCCGTGCGCGTGCATGATCGGCACCAGCACCACCGTCATCGCGCCGGTCGGTCCGCTCACCTGCAGCCCCGAGCCGCCGAAGACCGCGGCGATCGCCCCCGCGACCACCGCCGTGGCCAGCCCGGCGGCCGCGCCCAGCCCGGAAGAGATGCCGAACCCGAGCGCCAGCGGCAGCGCCACGATCGCCACGGTCAGCCCGGCCAGCAGGTCGCGGCGCGGACGGCGGGCGTAGGCGGCGATCTCGGCCCGCTCGGGCAGCAGCGAACGCAGGCGGGCCCGGCTCGCCGACATCAGCGTGCTCATGAGACGCCGCTGTTCGCTTCGTCCGCCAGCAGCTCGCTGAGCAGCTCATTCTGTCCCGTCAGCTTCTCGGTGAGGAGGACACGGGCGGCGCTCAGCAGCTCGGCCACCCGCCCGCCGGCCAGGGCGTACACCATGGTGTTGCCCTCGCGCTGCGCGGTGACCATGCTCGAACGGCGCAGCACGGCCAGGTGCTGCGACATGCCGGTCGGCTCCACCTCGATCGCGGCCAGCAGCTCGCGCACCGACATCGGCCCGTCCTGGAGCAACTCCAGCACCCGGATCCGCACCGGGTGGCCCAGCAGCCGGAACAGCTCCGCCTTGGCCTCGTACAGCGGCACCGACATCACACGTCCGCCTTACCGGCCGGCCCCGCGGCGCCGTCCTTGCCGGGGCGCGGCCGTGCCGCACCCTGCCTCCTCGCGGACGGCTCCTGCCCGGCCACGCCGGCGAATGCCCTGATCACGTCACTCCCGTGGTCCGTTATCGCATAAGCGACAGAATGCAATTGCGCATTTTCGCAATTACGATACATCGGCGCACCGCATGCCCCGCGCACAGGGGCCGGTGGCGACGGAACCTCGCCGGGCAATATCGGGATGCCGACCGCGCACGGCGGTCAATAGGGTGATGTGATGACGATCTTCGGCCCGGTCATCGACGTACGCCCCCTGTTCCCCCGCGAGCGACGGGCCATGCTCGACCTGCTGCGCGCCCTGGATCCGGCCGACTGGGCCAGGCCGACGGTCTGCCCGGGCTGGGATGTGCACGACGTCGCCGGCCATGTGCTCAACGACTACATGCGGCGCCTGTCCGGCAGCCGGGACGGGTACGGCGGCGCCGTCTTCGGCGACGGCGAGACGCTTCCCACCTATCTCGCGCGTACCAACGAGGAGTTCGTCCGGGCGACTCGCCAGCTCAGCCCACAGCTGCTGATCGAGCTGCTGGAGCACCTGGGACCGCGCCTGGACGCCGTCTGGGCCGCACAGGATCCGGAGGCGCCCGCCGGCCTGAACGTGTCCTGGGCGGCGGTGGACGTCGACAGCCCCGCCTGGCTGGACATCGGACGCGAATACACCGAATTCTGGAGTCACCAGCAGCAGGTGCGCGACGCCGTCGCGCGTCCCGGCGCGACCGAGCCGGACCTCATGGCGCCCGTCCTGGACGTCTTCGCCCGCGCCTTGCCGTACGCCCTGCGAGGGCACGACCGTCCGGAGGGCACCGCCGCGCACCTGGAGGTGATCGGGCCGGCGGGCGGCCGATGGAGCGCGGCGTGGCAGGGCGGCCGGTGGCGGATGGCGACGCCGGGAGACGAGCCGGCCGCGCGCGTCTCGATGGATCAGGACACCTTCTGGCGGCTCGCGACCAGGGGCATCACCGTCGAGGAGGCCCGCCGGCGCTCGGAGCCGAGCGGCGACCCGGAGATCACCGCCGCCATGACGACCCTGCTCGCGGTCGTCGCGGAGAACGGCGACGGCCGCTGACGACGCGGGCTTCTTCGAGCTTGACGGCCCCGCAGGCGATCGAGCGCTTGATCTTCGGGCGTCATTCGCGCGGCCGGGCCGGGACAGCGGCTCTCGGCGGGGCGGAGGTCGCGGACCGGGCCGTGTGGTTCCGCAGCTCTGGCACCGCCCAGGCGATCGCCGCCACGGTCACCGTTGTGAGCAGCCCGCCGGCGCAGATCACCACTCGGGGATCGAGGAGTGACGTGGCGGCCCCGTGCAGCAGGTTCGCGATGTGCGGGCCGCCGCAGAGGACGACGGTGAGCGATCCCTGGATCCGGCCGCGCATGGCGTCGTGGGTGTGTGCTTGCGTGATGGCGTTGCGGAAGGTGCTCAGCACGAAGTTGACCGCACCGCCGAGGACGAGCGCCGCCAGCGCGACCCACAGCTGTGCGGCCAGTCCGAGGAACACGACGGTGCTGCCCCAGGCGGCGGCCGCCCCCGCCATGAGCGCACCGTGGCGTCGGGCGCGAGTGAACGTGCCCGACAACAGCCCGGCTGCGACGACCCCGGCCGGATAGGCGGCGTAGAGCAGTCCCAGCTCCAGGCCGCCTCCGGCGGGTCCGCCGTAGGTGTGCTGGGCGAGTTCCGGAAACAGGGCTGTCGGCATGCCGAAGACCATCGCCGCGAGGTCCACCGCGAGCACCGCCACCAGCAGCCGGCTGGCCGCCAAGTACCGGAAACCGGCCACTACCTGGCCGATCGTGGGGCGACGCCGGCGGTGCCGCGCGGCCGGATCGCGCGATGATCCGGCCGGGTGCGGCTGCGCCGGCAGCGGCGGAAGCGGTGGAAGTGGCGGCAGCTTGGCGACCGCCCACACAACGGCCATCAGCGCGACGGCATCGAACAGGTACAGCGTGTCGAGCCCGACTATCGGGATCAGGACCCCGGCGAGCGCCGGTCCGACGATCGACCCGGCGTAGCGGGTCAGCGAGCTCAGGCTGTTCGCCGCCGGTAACAGCTCGACGGGGACGAGGCGGGGCACCACCGCGCCCATCGTGGTCATGATCGCCGCGAAGGACAGGCCCTGGCAGGCGACCAACAGCATCACGACCGGGACGGACCGCCCGCCGAGCACGGCCTGGGCCCACAAGGCCGCGTACGTGAACGCGAGGCCGCAGTCGGCCGCCAGTAGCACTCTTCGCCGGTCCATGAGATCGGCGAGCGCACCGGTCCACAACGCCGCCACGACCAGCGCGGCGAACGACACCGCCGCCGCCGCGCCCACGACCGCCGAGGAGCCGGTCACCGTGTACAGCTGCGTCGGCACGGCGACCACGCTGAACGAACCGCCCACCGCGCAGGCCGCCGACGCCACCCACAATCGCCGGAAGGCCGCGACGGCCAGCGGGCGGCGGTCCACCGCGTAGGCGCCGAGTGACCGGACGTTCGACGTGCTCACCGCCCGGTGCCCGCGGGCCTGGCCGCGGCCGGCGCGTCCAGGCTCACCACGTCGGCGACGACGCAGGCGATGTTGTCGGGGGCGCCCGCAGCGTACGCCCGCGCGACCAGTTCGTCGAGCACGTGCTGGGGTGCGGCGGGCCCGGTCAGCACCTCGCGCAGCGACCCGGCGGGGACGACGGCGGACAGGCCGTCGGAACACAGCAGGTACCGGTCACCGGCCGCGGCCTCGTGCAGCGACAGGTGCAGCTGGGCCCCGCCGGTACCGATCAGCGCTCGCGCGAGCAGCGAGCGTCGCGGATGCGAGGCCGCCTCCTCCTCGGTCAGCCGGCCCTCGTCGACCAACGACTGGACGTAGGTGTGGTCATGGGTGATCTGGAACAGTTCGCCGTCACGTACGAGGTAGGCCCGGGTGTCACCGATGTGCACCAGCGCCAGCCGGGAACCCGACCACAGCAGTGCGGTCAACGTGGTGACCGCCTCACCCGACGGCGTCGACGCGGCGATTTCCCCGATCATCCGGTCGGCTTCGCCGACCGCGTCGGAGAGAGCGCCCAGCAGATCCTCGGCCGGGACGGCCATGGTCTCCAGCGGCTTGAGCGCGTCGACGGCCGCCGCGCTCGCGAGGTCCCCGGCCGGGCCGCGGACCCCGTCGGCCACCGCCAGCAGCCGGGGGCCGGCGTACGCGGTGTCTTCGTTGCTCGTGCGCACCAGTCCCGACTCTGACCTGGCGGCGTAACGGATCCCCAGTACGGTCGCCGTCTCTTCCACGGTGCTTCCTCTTCCCGACAGGTAGTCGACGAGGAACGTGGCCAACTGCCCGCGGGCGGCGGTCTCGGCCAGCACCTGCTCCCAGTAGCGGGCGATCTCTTCGGCCGCCGCGCTCGCCGGCAGGTCGCACACCTGCCGGATGCGGGCCAACGGCATGCCCAGCCGCCGCAGCCAGGCGATCAGCCGGGCCCGCTCCAGCTGCGCCGGATCGTAGAACCGGTATCCGGACTCTCCGTCCACCGCGGCCGGGCGCAGCAACCCGAGCTCGTCATACAGCCGCAACGCCTTCGGCGACAGCCGGGCGGCCCGAGCGAACACCCCGATCGTCAGCAGCCGCACCACTCCTCCTCGTCCCGGCCGCCGTGGCCGGTACGGACGATGCTGCTGCTTCACCCAGGGGGAAGGTCAACACGCCGCCGTGTTCCCGGCGTCGGCCGTCCGGCGTACGCGGGCCCTCCCGCGGCGCGGCGACGCCGTACCGCGGGAGGGCCCGTTCGAGGGCGCGGGTCAGGCGGCCGCGCGGGCGGCCAGCGCGACCGTGGCCTGGCGGGTGACACCGTTCACGGTGACGGCGACCACGACCTGCCCCGGGCGCAGCGCCGTGATGGCCCCGGTCTCCGGGTCCAGCACCGCGACGTGCCACGGCTTGGCGCCGGCGCGATCGCCGACGTGCAGGTTCGGGGAGCCGGACCAGTCGGCCGAGGCCGGATAGGCGGCGGGCACCGTACGACCGTCCTGCGTCAGGGTGGCCGACACGCGGCCGGACTCGCCGACCTTCATGGAAGCGGGCGCGGTGAGGGTCAGCTCGTCCACGTGCGGGCGGACCTGCGTGCCGATCCAGGTCGGTGCGTCCACGAACCAGTTGCGCCGGACGTGCTCGGCCTCCTTCGCCGTCACCGGGTCGACGCCCCACAGCGACCAGCCGGTGAACCCTCCGTCGTCGGCCGCCGTGGCCGGGTTCTTGCCGGAGTTGCCGTTGATGAAGTACGGCACGGCGTCGACGTGCGAGGCGTGGAACGTCCCGACGTGACCGCCGATGTAGGCCGCCCCCTTGCCGGTGGTGCGCTGGAAGTCGGCCAGCCAGCCCTCGACCAGCGCGGCCTCCTTGCGGTCGCCGAGCTGGCTGCCCTTGCCTGGCGTGGGGTCGCGCGGGGGCACGTGGAACAGCACGGCCACCGAGCCGATCGCGGGGTCCTTCGCGGCCGCGTCGAGCTGCTTCCTGAGCATGGCCACCTGCTCGAACCCTCCGCCGAGCAGGTTCAGCCGCGAGGTGTCGAGGGTGATGAAGCGGGTGCCCTTGTGGTCGAACGTGCCGTAGGTGTCGCCGAAGACCGCCTTGAAGTTGTCGATCTTCCCGCCCATCACCTCGTGGTTGCCGGGCACGTAGTGGAACGGCAGCTCGCCGCCGAGTTCCTCGTCCAGGATGCGCTTGGCCAGCGCGAAGTCCTCGGGGGACGCCTCGTCGACGAGGTCGCCGTCGATGATCAGGAAGTCGGGCTTGGCCGCCTTGATCTCCCGCAGGGTGCGGCGGACGTTGGCGACGATGTCGCTGCCGGGGGCGCGCGCCACGAACTGGCCGTCGGACATGACCGCGAACCGCCACGGCATGCCGGCCACCTCGGTGCCGGTACGGACGACCGGGTCGGTCACCTTGGCGGCGGCCGGGGCGCTCACCTGCGGCGGCACCTTGGCGACCAGCCCGTCGATGGCGATCTCACCGTTGTACAGCGTGTCGGCCCTGGTCTCCGCGACGTAGAAGCGCCGGAGCTTCAGCGGGTAGTTCACCCCAGGCGGGACGGCGAACTCGACGTACTTCCAGCCGGTCCAGGTGAGGTAGGGGCCGCGCAGGATCTGCGACTGTCCCTGGGCATCGTAGAACTCCAGGCTCGGCCACTCCCCGTGCCCGGAGGAGTTGATCCACATCCCGAACGCCTGCGGCTGCCCCTCCACCGTGATCTGCTGCGGCGGGCTGGCGTAGGCCGCCCGCGTGGCGGTCGACTGGGTGAAGTCGTACGCGAGCCGCAGCCCGCCGCCGCTCTGCCCCGGCGTCGGCGACAGCGATCCGGTGGCGCGCGCCGCGGAGAACGTCCAGGACTTGGCGTCCTCGAAGTCGGCGACCGAGACGTCCTGGTAGCCGATCGTCACCGGCACCGCGGTGGTCACCTTGCCGGCCGTGACGGTGATCGTGCCCGAGCCGGTCGCCTTCTTCGACGTCACCGTGAACAGGCCGTGCTCGGCGGGGGCGACGTCGAACAGGGTCGTGTCGTAGTCGAGGCGCAGGTCGCCGGGCTCGATGGGGGCGGAGTTGCCGTTGCGGTCGTAACCCACCACGCCGAAGACGCCCGCGTCGTCCGCGCCGCCGAGGCCGACCAGGTCGGCCGTGGCGCCCAGCCGTTCGAGGGGCTGCAGGACGGTGAGCTCGATCGTGCCCTTGACGCCGCCGCGCGAGGCGGTGACGGTCGTCTGGCCGGGCGTCGAGGCGTGGAAGACGCCGTCGCGGCCGACCTGCCCGTGCACGGCCGGTGTGGCCCGCCACGAGGGCGCGCCGTCCACCGGGCCGTACGTCTCGTCGTAGCCGTCAGCGGTGAGCTTGCGGGTGAGCCCGGGGAAGACGCGGTCGGTGCTCCCGCCCGCGGTCGGCCCGGTGCCCGGCGCCTTCACCGGGTCGGCGGCCGTCTCGACCCAGAAGCCCTTGAGCTTGCCGCTGCCGGCGGGGGCGTAGAGGGCCAGGCCGTTGGGGACGTGCCGCTCCTCGCCGTCGGAGGGGCTGTTCTCCACGCGGGCGTCGGCGGAGCCGGGCTTGCGGGCGAGCATCGTGGAGGAGCCGCCGCCGTCGAGGTTGATCGCGTTGTGCGCGCCGAGCTCGGCCATCATGGTTCCGAGTTCGGTGAGGGTGACGCCCCGGCTGTCGGCCTGGCGGCCGTCGACGGTCAGCATGTACATCGTGCGGCCGTCGGCGGAGAAGCCGACGGCGGTGCGCGGGTGGGCGGCGTTGTCGGAGGAGACCTGGGCGACACCGTCCTTGACGAGGATGTCACCGCCGCCGACCGCGGTCTTGACGGCGCCGCCGTCGGAGGCCTTCGGCTGGTACGCCACGTCGACGCGGTCGCCCGGCTTCAGTCGGGCCAGGGCCGCCGCCCCGGCCTCGCGGCCGAGGAGGATCGTCGTGCCCGCCGGGATCGGGCCGCCGCCGGCGGCGGAGCGTACCTCGGCCACGGCACCGTCGCGGAGCACGACCTCGGTGACCGTGGCGGCACCCGCGACCGCGCGGCCTCGATCGTAGGAGCCCCAGAGCGGGGTGAACACGCCGACGCCGCCGGCCTGGATGAGCTGGTTGAACTGGGTCAGGGTGATCGGTTCGCCGCCCGCCGGGGTGGCGGTGCCGTCGAACCGCATCTGCAGGACGCGCCCGACGCCGTCGGGCGTGAGCGCGACCGCGTTGCCGTGGCCGGCGACCGAGGACTGGACGAGCTCCCCGTCGCGGACGCCGACGCCCTGGGCCGCCCCCGAGTTGTTGATGTCGAAGAAGTCGCCGTTGACGGCGGCGATGGCGCGGCCGCGCTTCACCGGCCCGGACAGCGGCTCGGTCTTCGACACCTCCCCGGAGAAGACGTAGCCGGCGCTCGCTCCGCCGGTGAGGTCGGCGGTGATCGCGTCGGCGCGTAACCAGCCGGCCGCGTCATAGCGGTCGAACGAGGAGAGTGTGACGCCCGGCGCGACCGGCCGGGTCTGCTTCGCCGTCTCCAGCCGCTGTGTGCCGGGGGTGGCGAGCAGCGTGGAGGCGGCCGGATACGAGGATGCGGGGGCGGCGTCCTCGACGAGGGGGTGCTGTGGCTGCGGGGGTTGCGCATCGGCCGTGGCGGGCCCGGCGGTCGCGCCGAACGCGAGCAGCGGGGCGAGGAGGGCCACGGCCAGCAAGCGGGGGTGGTGACTTTGATGACGTTGTGACACGAGCGAACTCAATCGCGTTCTGGTTACAAGTTTCAAGACTTGGACGTGTCCTAAAAGAAAACTTCATGCGGCCTCCGCGATCTCTCATCCCACCCCCGACCCGGCCTCCATGGGCGCGGATACCGCCTCAGACCTGGGCAAATGACCGCTGCCGCCAACGCCGCCCCCGCCACCGAAGCCGACCCGAGCAGAGCAAGAAACCCAGTGCCGCCCTTTACAACGTAGATCACCAAGAGACTCAACTACGGCGATCACGGATGCCGAGCGCGGCTGAGTGCATCATTGCCGCCCGATATACCGATTGGGGAAGATCGAATGCATGAAAGCCACCCGCCTCCTCCCCTACCCGGCACTGCTTGTCGCGGGCGTGTTCTACGCCCACGGCGTATGGGAGGGACGTTTCTTCGAACTGCGCCCCACCAGCGAATACTGCGCCGACAAGCCGTTGGCGTCCCCTGCGACGAGTTGGACATGGTTGCCGCTCACCCATCGATGCCGGTGGAGCGACGGCACCACCACCGACCTGGTGCCCGCGTACGTCAACCCCGTCGTGTATGCCTGCTTGGCCCTTGTCCTGGCCTGCATGGTGATGGCCGTCCGGGCCGCCCGTCGCAACAGGCGGCAACCTTTGAAGTAGCCCGCCGGGGCAGGCGCGCGCACGGCCAGGCACGGTCTGGTCAGCTACGACCGGGCGGCGGAGCGGGTGAAACCACGTTCACTCAGCGCTTGGCCTGGTCGTTGAGATGCCCCAGCCGGACCATCGCGGAGCGCCGGATTCGCTTCGTCCTCCCAGTCTCCGCCAGCTTCTCCAATACGCTGACATCATCACCTGTCTGCGCGAACTGCAACTGCAGCCAATCGGTCCAATCCGAGATCGAATACCTTCCATTCTCCACGCGCCCTTCGGGAAGGGATCCCAATATCTCGATGTCGCGCGCCCTGATATCGGCGTATTCCTGATGCGAACCACGGGAGAGCCGTTGGCGCCGCGGGGTGCCGCGCTACCTGCTCGCGATGTAGAAGTTCATGCCGGCGTAGTCGAAGGTGATGGCGTGGGGCTTGAAGAACTCATGAGTGAAGTTGGCGATCGTCTCGAACCCGAAGAGCTTGATCCACGGCCATCCGCCGGCAACGCCGGGGATGTTCCGACCGACCGTTTTTCCTAGACCTATCCTGGCCGGGGTGATCGGGTAGAACGTTATTCCACCACCTGTCGTCGGATGATCGTAATCGATCTCGATACCCGCTCGTTTCGCATTCTCCTCGGTCGTCATGACGCCCATGCTCATGCCTCCCGTGTCGAGAGAGACCACCCGCGGCCCGTAATCGTTGAGGCTCCCCAGGGTGCAAGGGATGTGGTCGCCCGCCAGCCACAACGGCAGGCGGTCGACTCCGGCACGCCTGGCCTCCACCAGGAACTCCCGCAGTTGTGTTCCCGTCTTCCGCCGGAGGACGAGCGCCTGATTCGCGTAGTCCATCGTGGCCAGGAAATGGTAGAGCAGCGTGGTCCCGATGACGCCTGACGGCCGAGAGCCGTCCGGTAGGTCCGGCATTCTCAGGTCGTACCAGACGACCGGAACATTGCGCAGCACGATGTCACCCAGTCGGAACGACTCCATAACGCCGTGATAGGTCGTGAGGGTCTGCCCGGCGGGATTGCTCGTGCTGGTGGACACCGCGCGAAGACCGGCCTGCTCCGCCGTTTCCGTGGACAAGGCGAGCGTTGCCCCGGTGTCGATCAAGAACCTCTTCGGCTTCGCCCCATTCACCGCTGCTTCGACGCAGGGCAGAGGATCGACGCACACGAAGGGAACGCGCGTCTTCTGCGCGCCCTGCGTCTCATACGGCGTGCCGGTCACGCTGGCGTACTGGGCGGCGAACGCCGCGTCGCTCAGATCGCCGGTGCCCCGGAGCAGCGGCACCGCGCGGGCGACCCGGTCCTGGCGGACGAAGCATTCCGCCAGCTGCCGCTTCGAGAAGTTATCGTCAGGCGCCAGATGGATGGCCCTGGTCAGAAACTTCTCGGCGTCTTCGAACTTGTTGGACAGCAGCGCGATGCGCCCGCGCTGCGCCGCGGCGTGGGCGTTGCCAGGAGCTCTGCGCAGGAGATGCGCATAGCCCTGATCGGCTTCCTTGAACTTGCCGGCTGTGAAGAGGTCGTCGGGGGTGATCCTCGATGTTGAAGAACTCGGGGTCATTGCGAGGGATGTGCTCGCCCAAGGGGCCCCCAATTGCGGAAGCACAGCGCCGGCACCGACGGCCAGCCCGGTCCGCCGCAGAAACTGGCGTCGATCGATGTTCTCAGGGGCGCTCTTATTCATGCTGGCATGCTCCTTACGTCTTCTTACGTCTTCGTCGGCGACGAAGAAGAAGGTCGCTCTTGCTGCGCGGCTTATGAATCTGGGCGCATGTGAGGACATGTCGTCACTCATTGCGGGCCGGGCAGTCCGTCCATGCGCAAGGGGAGGTTGCTTGATCAGGTGTTAGATCGAAGTAAGACCCCTTGCCCTCGGCTCGGGACGGCGTGCGTGATTGACGTTCTCCGTCAGCACGTCACCGTGGCCGCTGTGGGCAGCACACCGGTGGTGAAATACCGGTTGATGTGGGCGCGGGCACAGGCGTTGGCACCGTAGAGGGTGTGGCCGGGGCCCTCATGGCGGACGGTGGCACTGCCCGGCACCTGCGCGAGCACCCGCTGGACGGCGTCCGACTCGCCCCACGCGCCCGCGCCGAGCATCGGCGGCAGCCCCTTCGGCAGCGGGGTGGGCGGGTTGCTGACCGGGACCGGCCAGCCGACGCAGCCGAGGCTCCCGGTCGCCAGGGTGTTGGCGGCTCCGGCGTCGGGGGCGACCTTGCGCAGCCGGGCGACCAGCGACTCCAGTTCGGCGCGGCCGGAGGGACGGGGCCAGTCGAGGCATTCGGTGACGCCGGTCGACTGGTCGGGATAGCGAAGGCCACGCTCGGGGACGAAACCGGAGGCGTCACCGGCGGCGGCCGCGCGGATGTCGCGTGCCAGCTTCGGCCACGCCTCGGCGCCCTGCTTGGCGGAACCGATCGCGAAGGCCTGGAGGTCGCTGCCGTCGTACGCGATGCCGGACTTCTTGGCCGGTATCGGCGCGCGGCCGGCCCTGGCGATCAACGTGCGCCACTTCCCCGGCACGTCGCGGCACTTGCCCGCGGCCGCGCACCAGTCGAAGAACCGGTCGATGGCCCGCTGGTTGCTCCTGGCCATCTCCTCCTGCTCGCCGGCCCAGTCGCCGGTGCTGTGGTTCCACGTGCCGTCGAGCACCATCGTGCGCACCTGGCCGGGGAACAGCCGGGCGTAGTCCTGCCCGTAGAACCCGGCGTAGGAGGCACCGTAGAAGTTGAGCTTGGCGCCGCCGAGCGCCTTCCTGATCGCCTCCATGTCCCTGGCGTTGTCCGCCGAGCTCATGGCGGCGAAGAGCTCGGGGTCCTTGGCGCGGCAGGCCTCGGCGTAACCGCGGTTGGCGTCGGCGAGCCGCCCGAATTCGGCGTCGTCCCCGGGGAGCTTCGGGAGCGGGAGCCGGGTCCAGGTGCACGCCAGGCCGGTGCCGAGGCCGCCGAACTGCTCGCCGTACCCCCGGGTGTCCCACGTGACGATGTCCATGCGCTCGCGGAGCCCGGACCACCAGTCGAGGGACTGGGTGAGGGCGATCCCCGGCGCGCCCGGCCCGCCGTACGCCACCACCACAGCGCCCTCGGAACGGCCGGTCGCCTTGAGCCGGCCCAGTTTCAGCGTGATCGTGCGGCCGTCGGACTTCCGCCAGTCGACCGGAACCTCGAGGTCGGCGCATTCCATCCCGACCTTGTCGCCGGGGCAGGGCTTCCATTCGAGCGGATCGGCGGTCTGCGGCGCGTGCGCGCCCGAACCCAGCAAGGTCAGCGCTACGGCGATTGATTTCAGCATGCCGATCACGATCGCCGAACCGGCGCCCCGGCCGCATCGGACCGGGGGCTGGTTCGGGGACCGGCGGGTCAGACCGGGGGATGTCATCCCACCGCGGCACGACGGCGCGCCCGTCAGCCCGCCGGTTCGCGGCCGGAGTGACAGGGGCCCGATCTCACCCCGGTCACTCCTGTCGCTCCTCAGAGCTGTGCCGTTCCGCAAGCAGCTCGGCCGGGGCTCCGACGGCGGCGAGGAACGCGGACGCCGCGGGTGTGAGGCTGAACCGGCTCCACGCAAGGTGCTCGACGCGGGCCGGCGCGTCGGACACCTGGACGGTGATCACGCCGGTGAGCTGCGGCGTGTAGGCGGACGGTAGCATGGCGATGCCGAGCCCCTGCCGGACGAGCTGCGCCATGAAATCCGCGGCGGTCACTTCGAAGGCGACCTCGCGGCCGAGGCCCGCGGCCGCGAAGGCCTGGTCGGACTGGATCCGCCCCGCCGTACCGGCCGGGAAGTCCACGAACACCTCGGACGAGAGCCGGTGGAGATCGACATGCGGCTCCCCCGCCAGTGGATGCCCCGGTGCGACCACGGCGACGAGCCGGTCATGGGCGAGCTCGCGGGAGCGGACGCCCTGCGGGCGGGCCGTTGCCGGCAGGCCCAGGAAGGCCACGTCGACGGTCCCGTCCTTGATCTGTTCGACGAGGTCCTCGCTGGCGCCCACGCGCAGACCGACGCGCACGTTCGGGTATTTCCGGCGAAAGCCATCCAGCGTGGCCGGGACGTCGATCGCGGCGACGGTGGGGATCACCCCCACGGTGAGCCGTCCGCGTACCTCCCCGGCAGCGGCGGCGACCTCGGCCACGGCGCGCTCCGCGGCGTCCAGGCATTGGCGGGCGGCGGGAAGGAACGCCTCACCGGCCGGCGTCAGCCGCACCATGCGGCTGGTGCGGTCGAAGAGCCGCGCGCCGAGTTCACGTTCCAGCCGGGCGATCTGGTGACTGAGTGCGGACTGGACGACCAGGCACCGCTCGGCGGCGCGGGTGAAGCTGTTCGTCTCGGCCACCGCGAGGACGTAGCGGATCTGCTGGAGCTCCATGGATCTATCGTGGATCACGATCGATGAAGTGACAAACATGTGTTGGACTCATTGATGCCGTACGGCCCAGACTCGGTGACGTGAGAAACACGGCGACACACACCATCTCGACGGGAACCACCACAGGTCGCTCGTACGGGAACCTGGCCGGTACGGCGGCGACGGCGCTCGCGCCCGTGGTCTGGGGCACGACCTACATCATCACCACCGAGTTCCTCCCCCCGGGGCATCCGCTGTTCGCCGGACTGCTGCGGTCGCTCCCCGCGGGCCTGATCGCGCTCGCGTTCACCCGGACGCTGCCGCGCGGGGCGTGGTGGTGGAAGGCCGCGGCGCTCGGTGTGCTGAACATCGGCCTGTTCTTCCCGTTCCTGTTCACGGCCGCGGAGCGGCTGCCGGGCGGCGTCGCCGCCACGCTGGGGGCGGCTCAGCCGATCATCGTCGCCGCCCTGGCCGTGATGGTCCTCCACGAGCGCCCGTCCCCGCGCCGCTTCGTCTGGGGTGCGGTCGGCGTCGCGGGCGTCGGCCTGGTGGTGATCGGCCCTGCCGCGGCCTTCGACGCGGTCGGGATCGGGGCCGGACTCGCCGGCGCGGTCGTGATGGCGTTGGGCGTGACGCTCACCAAGCGCTGGGGACGCCCCGCCGGCGTCAGCCCCACGGCGTTCGCCGGATGGCAACTCACCTCCGGCGGCCTGTTCCTGGTGCCCGTCACGTTCCTCGTCGAAGGGCCGCCGCCCGCGATCGACGGCACCGCCGCGATCGGCTACCTCTGGCTCGGTCTGGTCGGCGGCCTGCTCGCCTACGTCCTGTGGTTCCGCGGCGTGACCGCGCTGCCCGTCACGTCGGTCGCGGTCCTCGGCCTGATCTCCCCGATGGTCGCCGCGCTTCTCGGCGCCCTCCTGCTCGGCCAGACGCTGGGCCCGATCCAGCTTCTCGGGTTCGCGCTGGCGCTGGCCTCGATCGTCGCGGGACAGCTTCCCCCGCGCACGTCCACGCGCCGCCGCCTCGGCGTCCGCGCGGCGTCCGAGCAGCACACCGCCGCATGACACCGTGAAAACGACACCGTGAAAACGACACGGTGAAAATGACACGGTGAAAACGTCGACGCCGTCCCCGCTGCTTCACCACCTTCTCCCACCAAGACGAGATCATCGGGCGGGGCGGGGCGGAGTCGCGACCGGGACGGCGTTCCGGCTTTCTAGCCCCCGCCGAGCCGCTCGTGCAGGCGCCGGGCCGCACGGACGAATCCGCTCGTCCCCTTGCGCGCGGCGATCTCGGAGATCACCGGGAGCGGGCCGCGCGCGTCCGCCCGGCGGGCGGCCTCGCCGGCGAAGGTGAGCGCCTGGGTGTGGCCGGAGTGCGCGCGTTCACCCGGCCCCGGCAGGTAGACGGGCAGTAGGCCGGTCATGATCTCCCAGACCTCCCGGTGCGCGCCCTTTCTCGCGCAGGCGTCCAGCGACTCCGTCACCCGGCTCAGCTTGACCGAGGCCCGCCGGAGGATGAGGCCGAGTTGTCTGCCGCACTCCGCCGCGGGCAGGCAGCCGGCGGCGACCGCGCGCAGCAGCAGCTCCTGGCCACGCTCAGGCGTGTGGTGCCAGAAGTGCTCCGCCAAAAGGCAGGCGATCAGAAGCGCCAGCCCCTCACCCACGGGTCCGTCTTGGTGGAACAGCTCGGTCACGCGCTCCTGCAAGTAGACGGGCCGCTCCTGCAGGGGGAGCAGGGAGGGCACGAGGTACATGGCCACCGCCTCCCGGTCGGAGGGCAGGACGAGCCGCCAGTACGCCATGGCGGCGCTGTCGTCCCGGCTCCAGCAGTGCGGGTCGGCCAGGAGCGCGTCGACCAGCTCCATCCCCGTCGGCTCCAGCAGGATGCGGGGACGCAGCCTGGGGCTCTGCTCTCCCGGCTGCCGGTCGTGGGTGTAGTCGCCGCCGGCGTGGGACCAGTCGACGCGCATCGCGGGCTCGGGCCGTTCCTTCAGCCAGCGGGCCAGCGTGACGCCCGCCTCCGAGGTCAGCCTCCCGGCGCGCCCCATCACGTCGGGATCCGCCTCCCTCGGCAGGCGGAGCAGCGCCTGCTGCAGGTCGGCGGACAGCGCCCGCACACCTGCCTGCTCGTAGCCCTCCAGGCGGTCGACCAGCACGGCGGGGTCGATGTGCCCCGAGGTGAGGGTCGGGGTGGCCAGCAGGTACGGCGGGAGCTCCCCAGCCTTCAGTGCGGCATGGATCTCGGCGCAGCGCAGGAGCACGGCCCACTGCGGCAGGGCGAGGGTCTCCGGGCCGGGCAACCGGTCTCGCGACATGCCCGGCTCGGGCTCGCAGGTGGTCGGTTCCTGGCCGGGGTCGGCCGCTTCACGGAGCAGCGCCTCGATCCACTGCTCCGGCCGGGACCAGTGCCGCCGGCGGTACAGCTCCTCCTGGCCGGGCCGCCCACGCTTGTCGCCCGCCGCCTTCCTGGCCGCCGGGTTGCGCACGAAGGCGTCGAGCCAGCGCTCGAACGCGACTGCAACGTCGAGATACCTGTGGATGCCGGCCAGATCGTCGCGGGTGGATGGGAAAGGCCTGCGGGTGGGCGTCGGGAACGACGGAAGCGGAACGGCCTGGAAGTCGTCGGCCTCCACCGGCGGGGAGTCCACCTCGCCGTACGCCTCGGCCAGCCGCGCCACCAGGTCCCCGGGCAACACGGTCGCCGCCTCGCGAACGGCCTCGGCGCCGATCGGCGAGAAGCGCCCGGCGTACTTGGCGGCCAGCCGTACCGCCCGCTCCTGCGCCTCGTACGACTCGCACAGGAACGCGGACGCGAGCGCGGGCGCCAGATGGTCGAGGTCGTCGCCGGCGTCGCGGGCCGCCTGGTCGAGCAGGGCCAGCCCGGCGCGTACCAGCTTGCCCTCGGCACGAAACAACAGCGCCTCCACCGCCTCGTTGACCTCGTCGCCGCTGAGGCCGCCGGCGCGGCGCAGTTGCTTCAGGGCCAGCTCGGCCACCGGCCCCGGTGCGGCGGGCAGCAGCCGCAGGTAGTCGCGGGAACGCTCCTGGCTGGGGGCGGGGTCGAGCAGTTCGTGCAGCCGGACGAAGAAGCGCAGGTCGGCGGCGTTGCCGCCGAGCAGGAACCGCCGGACGCAGCCGTCGACCAGCAGGTCGCGGCTGACCCGGCCCGCGTCGGCCAGGTCACGGAGCGCGAGCAGCCAGGAGCGCCGGTCCCGGTCGTGTTCGGGGGCGTCGAGCCGCTCGTCGCGCAGCGCCCGGCCCACGCCCTCGGCCTCGAAGACGCGGTGGACCAGGTGCTCGGTCAGCGGGTCGCCCTCCAGGTCGGGCGGGGTGGACACCCAGGCGACCACGAGCGGATCGTGGTCGGGCGGGACCGCTCCGGTGCGGCGCAGCAGTTCCAGCGCCAGCGCCGCGCTGTCGTCCCTCGCCTGTGCCCGGGTGCCGCGCAGCCGCAGGGCCAGCCGGACGGCGAGGTCGGCCTGCCATTCCGCCGGACGGGCCGTGATGACCTGGAGCAGCGGGCCCAGCTCGGTCACCGCTCCCCAGCGGGCGAAGTCCCGCCGGTACAGCCAGGTCGCGACGGCCGCCGCGCCGCCGAGCGTGCCCGCGCCGGCGACCCGCATCGGCTCGATCCAGCGGTCGCGCTCGCGCCAGTCCACCGTAAACGAGCGGCGGTTGTGGCGCCCACTCATCCTCCAGTTCCGGTGCGCCTCGTCGCTGGAGACGCCCCGGGCCGTCTCGGCGCGGACGAACTCCTTCATGGCCAGCTCCTCGGCCTGGGACACCTTGGCCTGGCGGCGCTCGTGGCGCTCATGGGCCTCCTGCCTGGCGGCGCCGATGTGGCCGGGCAGCTCGCGGGCCACCTCGCGTCGTCCCGCGTCGTCGAGGCCGAGCACCTCGGCCACCGTCCGCACGGCGTCGCCGGCGGCGATGACCTTGCGCACCCTCTCCCAGGCGTTCATGCGGTCTCCGCCTGTGCCATGAAGAGGCGCGGGTGGGAGCCCGGCAGCACGCTCCCGCCATACGGGGACGGCCCGAGGAGGGCACCGGCGGAAGATATGGGGGAACAGACGTCGGAACACGCCTGCGTCGCAGTCGTCATGCCGCAGAGGCTAGAGATCACCTCCGACAAAACCACGGCGCGGGGACGGCCCCGGCAGCCTCGTCGCGCTTCAGAAAGGCGGAATGTCATCCGCCGGGTCAGGTGGCGGGCCGGCCGGCGGCCTCAGAGCCGGGAGCCCGAGGCGATCCCGGCCCTCCACCGGTGGACGGCACGGCTGGAGCGCAGGTGGACGAGGGTGAGATCGGGATGCCGGGCCACGCGCTCGACGGTCTCGCGTCTCCTGCGTTCGTACTGGGACCAGGCCCAGCGGATGGGATGTCCGGGGTCCAGCCAGTCGCTGAAGCCCTCGCGGTTGCCGTTCCACAGCTCGCGCCGTGTGACGGCCCGGACGATCGAGCGCCACACGACGCGCCGCGTCACCGTGAGACGGGGCAGGTCAAGCCAGACGACCGTGTCGGCCCGCTGCCACAGCAGATCCCCCAGGTCGTTGTGGTACTGGTCCTCGGTCACCCAGCGCGGCCCCGCCGAGAACGACTCCACGTCGGACCGGAACTCCGGCCGCTTGCGCCAGCCCGGTCCGTGGTGCAGGGCGTCGAGCTCGTACCGGGGCAACCCCAGCGTCGCGGACAGCGCCGCGGCCAACGTCGTCTTCCCCGATCCGGAAATTCCGGAGATCAACACCCTGTCCATGGCACCTAATCTGGCCTGTCGCGCCGCCACCGGTCCAATCGCCGCCGCCCGATCCACCCCGGGACCGGGTGCGGCACGGCGCTGGCCGTCGGCCCGGCTACTCGGCGGACAGCGCCCCCGCGACCTTGGCGGCGAGGGTGACATTGCCGCGGTAGACGTCCACGTTGACCTCCAGGCTCCGCCCGCCCGTGTCCCGCTGGATGAAGTCGAGCAGGAACGGCGTCGCGGCGTTGCCGCCGATCCCCTGCCGGTCGGCCTCCGCCCAGGCGCGTCGCAGCACGTCGTCGAGTACCTCCGGCGGCAGCTGCCGCGACTCGTCGACGGGGTTGGCGAGCAGGACCGTCTGCCGCAGCCCCAGCTCGTCCCGCGCGGAGATGATCTTTGCGGCCTCCTCGGGAGAGTTCACCGAGTAGTGCAGCTCGTATCCGGAGTCCGAGACGTAGAAGCCGGGGTAGCGGCGGGTCCCGTACCCGATGACGGGGATGTTCAGCGTCTCGAACCGCTCCAGGGTCGCCCCGATGTCGAGGATCGACTTCACGCCCGCGCTGACGATCGTGATGGGGGTCACGGCCAGCGTGGTCAGGTCCGCCGACTCGTCGAACGTCTCGGACGCCCCGCGGTGGACGCCGCCGAGCCCGCCGGTCGCGAAGACCCGAACGCCGACCCGGTTCGCCAGGTACGCGGTCGCCGCGACGGTCGTGCCGCCGTGCCGTCCGAGCCCGGCGACCACCGGCAGGTCGCGCAGGCTCACCTTGTCGATGTCGTCGGTCTCCGACAGCGTCGCGATCTGTTCGGCGGTCAGCCCGACCGTGGGGACGCCCTCGTAGACGCCGATCGTCGCGGGGACCGCGCCCTCGGCCCGGATCCGGTCCTCCGCCTCCAGGGCGACCGCCAGGTTCCGGGGCCGCGGCAGGCCGTGGGTGAAGATCGTGGATTCGAGCGCGACGACGGGCGCGCCGGCCTCCAGCGCGCGGGTGACATCGTCGGAGACGTGGATCGCAAGACGTGACATACGTTCAGACCTTCTTCGGAGCAGACCTTCGTCGAGCCGCCCACGGAGCGTCACGTGAGCACGGGCTTCCCAGGCTAGAGAGGCGCGTACTCAAGAACCAGAATGAAAAACGCGGTCTGCGATAGCTTCACGCTATGAAGTTCACCCTCCGGCAGGTCGAGGTCTTCCTCGCCGTCGCCGACTGCCTCCATTTCGGCCGCGCCGCGGACAGGCTGCACATCTCGCAGCCGACGGTGAGCCAGGAGGTCGCCCGCCTGGAACGGGCCGTCGGCCTCGCCCTCCTCGACCGCAGCCGCCGTACGGTCACGCTGACCCCGGCGGGCAGGGTCATGGCGTCCGAGGGCCGCCTGCTCCTCGACCAGGCGGGCTCCCTCATCGGGAAGGTCCTGCTCCACGAGGACTCGAGGATGAACACCGCCCGCCTCGTCGCGTCGCCGAGCGTGGTGAACCGGCTGCTTCCCGCCGTCATCAGCCAGGCGGAGACCGAGCTTCCCACCCTGAAGATCGACGACATGTCCGTCGAGACCGGCGCGGTCTCCTCGACGCTCGCCGCCGAGGTGGCCGACATCGGCCTGGGACGCTTCCTCGACGACCTGCCCGGCTTCCGCACGGAGACGATCGCCGACGAACCGGTCTACGTCGCGATCAGCCGCGGGCATCCGGCCGCCGGGCGGCCCGCCGTGGCCCTGCGCGACCTCCAGGACGTGCCGCTGCTCCTGTGGCCGAGGGAGCAGCATCCGAGGTACTACGACTTCATCCTGGCGATGTGCGCCGATCGGGGGCTCGAGCCGCACGTGCTCATGAGCCCGCCCCGGATCGTCGGCTCCCGCCTCTACCTGCTGTCGCAGGGGCGGGCGTTCTCGCTCGTGCCGGGCTCGACGACCGGGCATCTGTCCGGGGACGTCGTCGCCGTTCCCCTTCAGGAGCGGGCGACGCTTCCCCTGGAGATGCAGTGGCGGTCGGACGACCGGCGACCGCAGCTCCTCGCGCTGCGCGATCTCATCCGCGCGAAGGGGGCGGAGCTGGCGGACCGTACACGCCTCGGCGAGACGGCGCCGACGGCTCCCTGACGACGGATCCCGGACCTGGGCTAGGCGACAAAACTTGAGTAGGATTCAAAATCTATCGGCCCGCTGTCCGGTGTCCTCGTGAGGGCCGCGCCGCTCCCCCTGTCCGATCCGGAGGAAGACGTGAGACTGACGCCCACAGAGCGGGACCGGCTGCTGCTGTTCACCGCGGCCGAGCTGGCCCGTTCCCGGCGGGCCAGGGGTGTGCGGCTCAACGTGCCCGAGGCGACCGCGCTGATCGCGGACACTGTGTGCGAGGAGGCCCGCGCGGGCGCGCGGCTGGCCGACGCGATCGAGGCGGGCCGCGGTGTCCTCGGCCCGGACGACGTACTGCCCGGCGTGCCCGACATCGTGACCGAGATCCAGGTCGAGGCCGTCTTCGACGACGGCACCCGGCTCGCCGTCGTCACCGACCCGTTCGGCGGCGGCTCGCTCGGCTCCGACGCCCCGGGCGCGGTCCTGGCCGCCGAGCCCCCGGCCGACGACGACGAGGAGCCGGTGGAGACCGTCGAGATCGAGGTCGTCAACACCGCCACCGTCCCGATCAGCGTGACCTCGCACTTCCACTTCTTCGAGGTCAACCCGCTGCTGCGGTTCGACCGCGCCGCCGCCTACGGCCGCCGGCTGGCCGTCCCCGCGGGCTCCACGATCCGGTTCGACCCCGGCGCCCGCCGTGCGGTGCCGCTGGTCCCCATCGGCGGCGCGCGGGTGGCGATCGGCTTCGCGGGCCTGGTGGACGGCCCGCTGGACGCGCCCGGCGCGTTCGAGACCGCGATGGAGCGGGCGCGGGCCTGCGGATATCTGGGGGCATGATGAGCCTGTACGGCTACCGCAAGGGCGACCGGGTACGGCTGGGCGACTCGGGACTGGTCGTCGAGGTCGAGCACGACTCGCAGAAGCGGGGCGAGGAGTTCCTGGCCGGGTTCGGCAAGACCGCCAGGGACGGGCTGCATCTGAAGGCCGCGTCCGTACGCGACACGTGCGACCTGGTGATCAGCAACGTGCTGATCCTGGACCCGGTCCTGGGCGTGCGCAGCGCCTCGATCGGCGTGCGCGAGGGGCGGATCCACGCGATCGGCCGCGCCGGCAACCCCGACACGCTCGACGGCGTGGACGTGGTGGTGGGCACCGGCACCACGATCGTGTCCGGCGAGGGCCTGATCGCGACGGCCGGCGCGATCGACACCCACGTGCACCTGCTCTCACCGCGGATCATGGAGGCGTCGCTGGCCTCCGGCGTGACAACGATCATCGGCCAGGAGTTCGGCCCGGTGTGGGGCGTCGGGGTGAACTCGCCCTGGGCGCTGCGGCACGCGTTCAACGCCTTCGACGCCTGGCCGGTCAACATCGGCTTCCTGGCCCGCGGCTCTTCCTCCCACCCCGCGCCCCTGGTCGAGGCCCTGGTCGAGGGCGGCGCGTCCGGCTTCAAGGTGCACGAGGACATGGGCGCGCACACCCGCGCCCTGGACACCGCCCTGACCGTCGCCGAGGAGTACGACGTCCAGGTGGCGCTGCACACCGACGGGCTGAACGAGTGCCTGTCCGTGGAGGACACCCTGGCCGTGCTCTCCGGGAGGACGATCCACGCGTTCCACATCGAGGGCTGCGGCGGCGGGCACGTACCCAACGTGCTCAAGCTGGCCGGGGTGCCGAACGTGATCGGCTCCTCCACCAACCCGACGCTGCCGTTCGGCCGCGACGCCGTCGCCGAGCACCACGGGATGATCGTCTCGGTGCACGACCTCAAGCTCGACCTGCCCGGCGACGCCGCGCTCGCCCGGGACCGGATCAGGGCGGGAACCATGGGCGCCGAAGACGTCCTGCACGACCTGGGCGTCATCGGCATCACCTCCTCCGACGCGCAGGGCATGGGCCGGGCCGGGGAGACCGTCCGGCGCACGTTCGCCATGGCCGGCAAGATGAAGGCCGAGCGCGGCGCCCCCGACCGGCACGACAACGAGCGCGTGCTGCGCTACCTGGCCAAGCTGACGGTCAACCCCGCCATCGCGCACGGCCTGTCCCACGAGGTCGGCACGCTCGAGGTCGGCAAGCTCGCCGACATCGTGCTCTGGCGCCCGGCCTACTTCGGGGCCAAGCCGCAGCTCGTCCTGAAGGCGGGCTTCCCCGCGTACGGCGTGACCGGCGACCCGAACGCCTCCACCGACGTCTGCGAGCCGCTGGTGCTCGGGCCGCAGTTCGGCGCGCACGGCGCGACCGCCGCCGACCTGTCGGTCGCCTTCGTCGCGCAGGCCGCCGTGTCCGGCGACCGCATGCCCACCCGCAGGCGCCGGGTCGGCGTGCGCGGCACCCGCGGCATCGGCCCCGCCTCGATGGTGCGCAACGCCCGTCTCGGCCGCGTGGACGTCGATCCGCACGGCCGCGTCTCGCTGGACGGCGAGCCGGTCGAGTCCGGCCCGGCCGACTCCGTTTCCCTGAACCGCCTCTATTTCCTCTGAGGAGCGATCTCCGTGTTCATGCCGCCGGAGTGGCACCCGCACAGTCGTACCTGGATGTCGTGGCCCGTCGGCTACGCCCTGGACCGGGCGGAGGCGTCGTACCGGGCGTGGTCGGCGGTCGCCAACGCGATCGTGCGCCACGAACCCGTCACGATGCTGGTCGACCCGTCGGAGCGGGCGTCCGCGGCCGCCTGGCTCGACCCGCGGGTCGAGGTGGCCGAGCAGCCGCTCGACGACTGCTGGATGCGCGACAACGGCCCCACCTTCGTGGTCGACGGCGGGCGGCTCACGGGGATCGACTGGACCTTCAACGGCTGGGGCTGGGCCCCGCACGAGAAGGACGACCTGGTCGCCGCGTCCGTCCTCGACCGGGTGGGCGTGCCGCGGCGCCGCACCGCGATGGTCGGTGAGGGCGGCGGCATCCACGTGGACGGCGAGGGCACGGTCATCGTCACCGAGACCGTCCAGCTCGACCCCCGCCGCAACCCCGGCTGGACGAAGGCGGACGCCGAGGCCGAGCTGCGCGCCCTGCTGGGCGTGGAGAAGGTGATCTGGCTCCCCCGCGGCCTGACCGCTGACTACGGCGGCTACGGCACGAACGGCCACGTGGACCTGCTGGCCTCGTTCGTACGGCCCGGCCTGGTGCTCTGCCACGTGCAGCCCGACCCGGCACACCCCGACCACGAGGTCACCCGGGAGAACCTCGCGATCCTGCGCGCCGCCACGGACGCCAAGGGCCGCCCCCTCGAGGTGATCGAGCTGCCCGCCCCCACCGTCCTGGAGGCGGACGGCAAGCCGGTCGACTACTCGTACATCAACCACTACCTCGCCAACGGCCTGGCCCTGCTCTGCTCCTTCGACGACCCGAGGGACGCCGAGACCGCCGACCTTTTCGCGAAGCTCTTCCCCGGCCGCACGATCGCGTCGGTCGACGCCCGCGACATCTTCGCGCTCGGTGGCGGCATCCACTGCATCACCCAGCAGCAACCCGCGATCTGACCCCCGCATCCCGGCCGGTTTCCCCACCTCGAACCCGGCCGGAAGTCGTACGGACGCGGGTTAGCGTGTGGGTTCGGCGAGGTGGGCGAACTCGGGGTGATGCCAGGGGAGCCGGACCGGCTCGGCCGGGATCTCGCCGGCGTAGAGGCGCTCCAGCACGCCGGCCAGCCCCCAGGGGACGACGTTCTCCGTCGTGGCCCGGATGTCCGCGAACGTCCACCATCGGTGCCCGGTGATGTACGTGCGCTCGTGGCGTTCGAGACCCGCCGGGTCCAGGTCGAAGACGGGCGCCCGGAGGAAGAAGAACGACTCCACGGAGAACCGGATCCGGCCGTCCCAGTCCGCCCTCCAGTGGCCGGAGGTGGTGGCGACGACGGGGCCCAGGTCCTCCGGCGCGACCCGGCGGCCGGTCTCCTCGCGCAGCTCACGCGCCGCCGCCACGTTGAGCGGCTCCCGCTTGGCGACGCCGCCGCCGGGGGTGAACCAGGTGGCGTCCACGCTGCTGAAGAGCAGGAGCCGGTCGTCGTCGTCCGCGAGAAGGACCCGCGCGGTCGGGCGCTGGATGAAACGGGGCATGATCAGAGCCTAAGCGGATCGCTCTCGCGGGTGGCGCGGCTCACCCCCGCCCCTGCCTGCCGGGCGATGTTCCGTGATACCAACCTGTGGGACACCGGACAGCGTGAGGGAGAGCATGGACGCGGACGCCAGGGCACAAGACGCCATATATCAGGACAGCATGCCGGAGGATTCGGGGACGGCAGCCGGCGTACGGCAGTTCGCAGACAGGGTCCGGGGCTGCCTGTTGGGCGGAGCGATCGGCGACGCGCTCGGCGCGCCCGTGGAGTTCGACTCGATCGCCACGATCCGCCGCGCCCACGGCGCGGCCGGGGTGACCGATCTCGTGCACGATTGGCGTGCCGCGTTGGGCCTGATCACCGACGACACCCAGATGACGCTCTTCACCGTGGAAGGGCTCATCCGCGCCCACCTGCGCGCCCGCGGCCGGGGCGTCGGCGGTGCGGAGGTGGGCCCGGAGGTGGGCGCGGAGGTGAGCGCGGAGGTGGCCGTCGTCCGCAACGCCTACCTGCGCTGGCTCGACACGCAGAACCACCGGCTGCCGCCGCCGCCCGACGGCCTCGTCCGCACCGGCCGGCTTCGTGAGGAGGCGTGGCTGTATTCGCGGCGCGCTCCCGGAAACGCCTGCCTGTCCGGGCTGCGCTCGGAGCTCGGCCCGCTCGCGGCTCCCGGGATGCCGGGGCCGGTCAACCCCGGGTCCAAGGGGTGCGGCACGGTCATGCGGTCCGCGCCGTTCGGGCTGGCCGCCGCCGACGCGGGCCGCGCCTTCCGGCTCGCCGCCGAGTGCGCCCAGATCACCCACGGGCACCCCACCGGCTATCTGGCCGCCGGGGCCTGCGCGGCGCTCGTCTTCTTCCTCGTACGGGACGTGCCGCTGGGGAGGGCCGTCGACAGCACCCTCGACCTGCTCGGCGCGCACCCCGGGCATGGGGAGACCACCGCCGCGCTCCGGGCCGCGGTCGCCCTGGCGGCGAAGGGGGATCCGTCGCCCGAGGCGGTCGAGTCCCTCGGCGGCGCGTGGATCGCGGAGGAGGCCCTGGCGATCGCCGTCTACTGCGCCCTGGTCGGCGGGGAGGACATGGAGCGGGCGCTGCTGCTGGCCGTCAACCACTCCGGCGACAGTGACTCCACCGGCGCGATCTGCGGCAACCTCCTGGGCGCGCGATACGGCGAGGCCGTGCTCCCCCGGCGCTGGCTGGCCCGGCTCGAAGGCCGTGACTCCATCTCGCGGCTCGCCGGCGACTTCGTCACCGCGTTCACCGGCGGCGACCTCTCCGCCGACGCCTATCCCGGCTGCTGATCGGCCGACGCCTTCGTGAACTCGCCGGCGCGGCCCCGGAGGTGCCGGGCGGCACCGCGGCGGGTTCCTGTGCGGCCGGGGCGCACGTGCGAATGGTGGGGTGGGCCTCACCGTGTTTCGGGATGCCTCGGCCATGTCACCGGGCCAGTCGTGATCTCTACGGTGAGCGCATGACAATCCGCACGAAACGGCCGGTCAGCCCGGCATCGGCCCGCTCCGCGAATCGGGCGAAGACCGTACCGGTCGCCCTGTCGGCCCTGTCCGCGCTCCTGGGCCTGCCCGCGCTGCCGGCGGCGGCTCAGGCCGCCCCGGCCCTCGCCTGGAGGGCCTGCCCGTCCGGCCAGGGCCCGGCGGAGATGGAATGCGCGGCGATCGAGGTGCCGGTGGACTGGTCCGCGCCGGGCAAGGCCACGATCACGCTGGACCTCGCCCGGCTGCCCGCCACCGAGCCGTCGCTCCGCCTCGGCAGCGTGCTCGTCGTGCCCGACGGCGGTCCGGGGATCCAGGGCGTCCTCTCCCCTGCCCCGGAGTCGTTCACCACGTTGCGCCGGCGCTTCGACGTCGTCGGCTACAACCCGCGCACCAGCGCGGCCGGACGTTATCTGCCGCCCTCGTGCGGGGTTCCCGGGCTGCCGCTCAACGACCCGCGTGACCGCGCCGCGTACGAGGCCCAGGCGGCCGGCCTGGAACGCCTGGTCGAGCGGTGCCGCCAGGACGACACGACCGGGCTGGCCGACCACCTGGACTCGGACTCGGTGGCCAGGGACATGGAGGCGATCCGAACCGCCCTCGGCCAGGACAGGCTCACCATGCTGGCCTTCTCCTACGGCGGGGTTCCGGCCGCCGCCTACGCGCGGCTTTACCCCGGGCACGTCCGAGCGGTGGTCTTCGACAGCACGCCGGACCCGACGGTGGGCTGGCGCGGCATGGAACGCGCGCAACTTCGCGCGACCGAGGCGGCGTTCAAGCGCTTCACCACCTGGTGCGCCGGTGACGACGCGTGCGCCCTGCGCGGGCGGAACGTGCGCACGCTCTGGCGCGCGCTGGTCAAGAGCACCGGCCGCAGGCCCGTCACGTACGCCTCCGCCCGGCTGGGCGAGATCAGACTGACCGATGTGCACCTCAAGGCGCTGGCCCGGGTGGTCCTCCCCGTTCCGGAGAAGGCGCCCGAGTTCGCCGACGCGCTGCTCAAGGCGAGCAAGGGCGACTTCGCCTGGTTCGGCGAGCAGGTGCTGGGCATCTCCGCGAGCTGGAGCTCGCCGGGCGCGGCGGCCACCCGCTGCCCGGATGGCCTGGTCGGGCTGGGTTACGAGGCGCTGGTCAGCGACCGCCGTTACAGCGAGCGGATCTCCCGCGACTTCGGCGGCGGGGTCGGCACCGGGCTGGAGGCCCTGGCCTGCTCCGGCTGGCGGCACCGGCCGGTGAACCCACCACGCCCGCTGCCGGCCGGCCTGCCTCCCGCGCTGGGACTCGGCGGCGACCGCGACTTCCCGGTCACCGATCTCCTGGTGAGCAGGATCCCCCGCTCGGTCACCGTCCGCTATGACGGCCCCGTCCACGTCGTCTACCTGCGCGCGAAGGACCCGTGCGTGACCGGGTACGCCGACCGGTATCTGACGGAGCTGACGTTGCCCCGCGCAGGCACCCTCTGCCCGCCCCGGTAGTGATGACACGACGCCCACGCGGCCCACGCGCCGTTCCTGCTCGGGCCGCGACTCAGGGAAGGGTGGGGCTTACCTCACCTTTTTCTGGGATATCCGAGTCATGTCGTCGAGCTGTGCCGATCTCTAGGGTTGGCGCATGACCACTCCCTGGGACCGGATTCGCGGCCACTGGTCGTCACCGACCTGGCTCCGCACCGTCCACGTGACGGCGGGCGTCCCGATCGCGCTCATCTCGATGGCATTGATCTTGGTGCTGGTCGCGCTGTCGGTCGTCGTGGCGTGGACGGTCGTCGTCCCCCTGGTCGCGCTGCTGATCCTCACCCGGATCGTGCCGCTGCTCACCTGGCTGCAGCGCTGCCGGTTCGCCGCCTTCCTCGGCCAGGACATCCCCCCGCTGCCGCGTCTCCCCCGGGACGGGAGCCCGCTCAGACGGCTTCTCCTTCAAGCGCGATCGGGCAGCCTGTGGCGGCAGATCGCCTATCACCTGGCGGTCGGTCCCCTGATCGGCGCGGCGGGCTTCCTGGGCGGGGCCGTGGCGTGGTCGGCCTGCCTGGTCGCGGCCATCATCACCGTGCAACTCCTGCTGGCCGGAGGTGGCTGGACCACCGCCCTGCCCGCGGCGGGCGCGCTGGCGCTGTTCGTGGTGGTGCCGTGGCTGCTTCGCGGGATCACCGCACTCGACACGCTCGCGGCGCGGGCGTTGCTCGGTCCCAGCGTGAAAGACGAGCTGGCCAGGCGGGTGGAGACGCTGCGGGAGAGCCGGGCCGAGGTGGTCGAGGCCGCCGACGCGGAACGCCGCCGGATCGAACGCGACCTGCACGACGGCACGCAGCAGCGGCTCGTGTCGCTCGCCCTCAACCTCGGCATGGCCCGCACCGCCTTCACCGACCTGCCCGAGCCCGCCCGCCACGTGATCGTGCGCTCGCACGAGGAGGCCAAGCAGGCGTTGAGGGAACTGCGCGACGTCGTGCAGGGGTTGCACCCGGCCGTGCTCAACGATCAAGGCCTGGACGCGGCGCTGTCCGGCGTCGCCGCGCGCGCCCCCTTCCCGGTACGGCTCAGCGTCGACGTGCCGGAACGGACCTCTCCCGTGGTCGAGGCGGTGGCGTTCTTCGTCGTCTCCGAAGCGCTGACCAACGTCGCCAAGCACGCACGAGCCTCCGAGGCCGAGATCACCGTGCGCCGCGACGGCGACATGCTCCGCCTCGTCGTACGCGACGACGGCCAAGGCGGCGCCGATTCCGCCAAGGGGTCGGGTCTGCGCGGCCTGGCGCAGCGTGCGGGCTCGGTGGACGGGACCCTGCGCATCGACAGCCCGAGCGGTGGCCCGACGACGATAGAGGTGGAACTGCCGTGCGCGTAGTGCTCGCCGAGGACTCCGTCCTCCTCAGGGAAGGCCTCGTCTGGGTCCTCGGATCCGCCGGCTTCGAGGTCGTGGCCGCGGTGTCCGACGCCGAGGGGCTGCTGCGGGCGGTGGACGACCACGAACCCGATCTCGTCGTCACGGACGTGCGGATGCCGCCGTCGCACACCGACGAGGGCCTGCGCGCGGCGCTGCTGCTGCGCCACCGGCGGCCGAAGCTGCCCATCCTCGTGCTCTCGCAGTACGTCGAGGAACGCTACGCGACCCGGCTGCTGTCCACGGCGACGACCGGCATCGGATATCTGCTCAAGGACCGGGTGGCCGACGTGGCCGAGTTCCTCGACTCACTGCGCCGGGTCGCCGCGGGCGGCACCGCGCTGGACCCCGAGGTGGTCGCCCAGCTGCTGCTGCGCCGGCACAGCGATCCGCTGGATCTGCTGACCCGCAGGGAGTCCGAGGTGCTCGCGCTGATCGCGGAGGGACGGTCCAACGCCGGCATCGCCGAGGCCCTGGTGGTATCCGAAAGCGCGGTCGGCAAGCACATCAACAACATCTTCGCCAAGCTCGGGCTCTCCGGCGCCGAGAAGGATCATCGCCGGGTGCTGGCCGTACTGCGATTCCTGAAGATTTGAGAGGCGACATGATGCGACGAGCGGTGCGGACCAGGTGGATCGTCGCCGGCGCGGCGCTGACCGTGTCCGCGGTGGTGGCGATGACGTTGGCGGCGTGGTCGGAGATCCGCGTTCCCCACAGCTACGACTTCTCCTTCCCCGGCTCCTACCAGTCGTCGGTCCTCGATCAGAGGGGGACCGAGACGAGGACCGTGACGTACGCCGTCACCACGCCCCAGATCATCGTGGACGTGCGGGGCAGGGTCGACGTGCGGGTCGCTCCGGGCGTCCCCGGACGCCTCTCCGTCAAGCGGGAGACGACCTGGCACGGCGGGTCACCCTCGATGCGTGAGACCTGGGAGTCGGGGAAGACGCTGCGGGTCGAGGTGGCCTGCCCCCGGGACCTGGGGCGGGAGGATCCCGGCTGCCACACCGTCTACACCTTGAGCGCGCCCCCCGGCGTCGCCGTTCTGGTGACGGCACCCGGCTGGACTATGCGGTGCCCGCCGGCCGCGGCCGAGGTGACCTGCGGCCCACACCACGAGACCCAGGTCACCGAAAGCCCGAACAACGCTTAGCGCAGACGTTCCTCAACCCCTTGATCCCGCACAGCGAACGGCGGCCCCCGGAACATCTCCCGGAGGCCGCCGCTCGCCCTGCTCCCACGTGAAACCTTCTACTTGAAACCGCGCAGGCGGAGACTGTTGCTGACCACGAACACCGACGAGAACGCCATCGCGGCACCCGCGATCATCGGGTTCAGCAACCCCGCCGCGGCCAACGGCAACGCCGCCACGTTGTACGCGAACGCCCAGAACAGATTGCCCTTGATCGTCCGCAACGTCCGCCGCGACAACCGGATCGCGTCCGCCGCCACCCGCAGATCACCCCGAACCAGCGTCAGGTCCGACGCCTCGATCGCCGCGTCCGTACCTGTCCCCATCGCCAGACCGAGATCGGCCTGCGCGAGCGCCGCCGCGTCGTTGACGCCGTCCCCCACCATCGCGACCGTACGGCCCTGGCCCTGCAAGCGCTTGACCACGTCCACCTTGTCGGCGGGCAGCACCTCGGCGATGACCTCATCGATGCCGACCTCGGCCGCGACCGTCCGGGCCACCGCCTCGTTGTCGCCGGTGAGCAGCACCGGAGTCAACCCCAGCGCGCGCAACTGACCGATGGCCTCGGCCGAGGTGGCCTTGACCGTGTCCGCCACGACGAGCACGGCGCGCGCCTTGCCGTCCCAGCCCACCGCCACCGCGGTACGCCCCGCCGCCTGAGCCGCCTCAAACGCCCGCTCCAGCTCCACCGGCAGGTGCTGGGACCACTCGGCCAGCAGCTTCGGCCGTCCGACCAGCACCGCGTGCCCGTCCACGATCCCCTGGACGCCGAGTCCTTCGATGTTGGCGAAGTCCTCGGGCGTGGGCAGCGGGCCGACCCGCTCGGCCGCGCCCTTGGCCACGGCCTGGGCGATCGGGTGCTCGGAGGCGTGCTCCAGCGCTCCGGCCAGGCGCAGCACCTCGGCCTCGTCGGAGCCGTCGGCGGTGTGCACCTCGACCAGGGTCATCTTGCCCTCGGTGACCGTGCCGGTCTTGTCCAGCACGACCGTGTCGATCTTCCGGGTGGACTCCAGCACCTCCGGGCCCTTGATCAGGATGCCGAGCTGGGCTCCCCGGCCGGTCCCGACCAGCAGCGCGGTCGGGGTCGCCAGGCCGAGCGCGCACGGGCAGGCGATGATCAGCACGGCGACCGCCGCGGTGAACGCCGCCCCCACCCCGTCCCCGGTGCCCAGCCAGAAACCGAGCGTGCCCAACGCCAGCGCGATCACGACCGGGACGAAGATGCCGGAGATCCGGTCGGCCAGCCGCTGGACCTGCGCCTTGCCGGTCTGCGCCTCTTCCACCAGCCGGGCCATCTGGGCCAGCTGGGTGTCGGAGCCGACCCGGGTGGCGCGGACCACCAGGCGGCCGCCGGCGTTGACGGTCGCGCCGGTCACCGCGTCGCCCGGCCCTACCTCGACCGGGACGGACTCCCCGGTCAGCATCGAGGCGTCGACCGCGGAGGTGCCTTCCTCGATCACGCCGTCGGTGGCGATCTTCTCGCCGGGGCGGACCACGAACCGGTCCCCCACCGCGAGCTGGTCGCTCGGGATCCGGACCTCAACCCCGTCGCGAAGCACCGCGACGTCTTTTGCGCCCAGCTCCAGCAGGGCCCGCAGCGCGGCGCCCGCGCGGCGCTTGGAACGCGCCTCGAAGTAGCGTCCGGCCAGGATGAACGCCGTCACCCCGGCGGCGGCCTCCAGGTAGATGTTGCCGGAGCCGTCGCTGCGCTGGATCGTGAAGTCGAACGGGTGGGTCATGCCGGGGGTGCCGGCGGTGCCGAAGAACAGCGCCCACAGCGACCAGCCGAGCGCGGCGATCGTGCCGAGCGACACCAGCGTGTCCATGGTCGCGGCGCCGTGGCGCAGGTTGGTCCAGGCCGCCTTGTGGAACGGCCAGCCCGCGTACACGACGACCGGGGCGGCCAGCGTCAGCGACAGCCACTGCCAGTTGGTGAACTGCAGCGGGGGGATCATCGCCATCGCGACCACCGGGACCGCCAGGACCAGCGCGGTGATCAGCCGGGCGCGTAGCGGGCCGAGTTCGTCTTCCGGCTCCTCCGGCCCGCCGCCGTTCTCGTTCTGCTGGCGGGGCGGGGCGGGCAGCTGCGCGGTGTAGCCGGCCTTCTCCACCTCGGCGATCAGGTCGTGCGGGGCGATGCCGTCGGGGAAGGTGACCTTGGCCTTCTCGGTGGCGTAGTTGACCGTCGCGGTCACGCCGTCCAGCTTGTTGAGCCGGCGCTCGATCCGGTTGGCGCAGGACGCGCAGGTCATGCCGCCGATCGAGAGCTCGAGCGAGCCCAGGGGCTGCTCCTCGACGGCGTCAGACTCGCTGACGGTCATCGTCTCTCCTCCCCCTTCTCAGCCGACCTGGCGCCGGCACCGACGCCGAAGACCGCGGCGGGGCCGAGAACGCAGGCTCCGCGCGTCGCGGGAGTGTTCATCAGCGATCCACCACTTCGTATCCGGCCTCCTCAACGGCGGCGGCGATCGCGGCCGCGTCGACAGGCCCCTCGCTGTCCACCGTCACCAGGCCGGTGGCGAGGTCCACCTCGACGCCGGTGACGCCGGCGACCTCTCCGACCTCTTCCTTGACCGAGCTGACGCAGTGGCCGCAGGTCATGCCCGTGACGGTGTAGGTGGTGGCGGTCATAACAATCACTCCTGGCGTCAGAGATAGGGAAATGTCGAAACTCTAAGTTCACGCCGGTCGATCGGCGGAAGTCGCCGCGCCGTTCGCGGGGGTGTGAGGAGTCAGGAACGGACGAGGCGGGCGATGGCGTCGGAGGCTTCCTTGATCTTCGCCTCGGCCTCCGCGCCACCCTTCACCGTGGCGTCGGCCACACAGTGGGCCATGTGCTCGTCCAGGAGGGCGAGAGCGAAGGACTGCAGGGCACGGCTGGCCGCCGACACCTGAGTGAGGATATCGATGCAGTATTTGTCCTCTTCGACCATCCGCTGCAGACCCCGGACCTGTCCCTCGATGCGGCGCAGCCGCCGGAGGTGCTCCTGCCTGGTATCGCTGTATCCGGCCATCTCTCCCACCCCTCTCAACTCGTGTTCGACGACTATAACACCATACCCCCCTACCGTATTTCCTCGGACTAGACGCGCCGCCCGCGCGTTTTCCCCGGCCGCGCCATGCCAGGTCGACGCCCAGGTCGGCGGCCATGGATCACGCCGCCGCCGGCAGACTCCTGACCAGGCGGTTACCCAGGGGCCGGCAATCGCAAAGCGACCCCCACACCGCCGGACGCACGCTCGCGGCGCGCGAACGGCACAGGAACGGCACGGAAACGGCGTGGGACACGACCCACCTGGACAGATGATCTCGCCGGACGACCGATCACCGCTTCACGGAGGCGGAAAAGCTTTACCTAAAACCTGTCCGGCGAAGTCAACTTTTCCGTCAAATGGATGGCAACCTGGAGAAATGCACAACGGGAAAGCTCGACTCACCGTCTGCGCAGCCCTTCTTACCTTCGCCGCCGGCTTTGCTACGCCCGCGGTCGCGCAGGCCACTCCGACACAGACTCCGGTCATCCAGACCGCACAGAACGCCCCGGCCGTCTACGGCCGGGCGACATATCTGATCGACGCCACGACCGGCAAGGTCGAGCTCAGCAAGCAGGCCGCTGAGCGCATGCCGGTGGCGAGCCTCACCAAGACGATGACGGCGTACGTCGTCCTCAAGGAAGCCAAGCTGACGGACAAGGTCACGATCACCTCCGCCGACGTCAGCCACGCCGACGACAACGGCGGCACCAGCGCCGACCTCCGCGCCGGTGACCGGGTCACGGTCAAGGACCTGCTGTACGGCCTGATGCTCCCGTCAGGCGCGGACGCGGCGCACGCCCTCGCCCGCACTTACGGCCCCGGCATGGACGGCTTCATCGCCAAGATGAACACCACCGCCAAGCAGCTCGGCATGAAGGACTCCCTGTACACCACCCCCGACGGCCTGCCGAAGGCCGGCGGCGACGGCTACTCCACCGCGCGGGACCAGGCGCGGCTCGCGGAGATGGCGCTCCGTAACAAGACCTTCACCGCCGTCACCTCCACCCGGACCCACTACGTCCCGCGCGCTTCGGACCACAAGTCCTACACCTGGACGAACACCAACAAGATGCTCGACACCCCGGGCGCGCTCGGTGTGAAGACGGGCTTCACCCGTGCCGCGGGCTTCTGCCTGACCTTCGCCGCCGACCGGGACGGGCACCGCCTGATCGGCGTCATCCTCGGCGAGTCCGCCTCCAACCGGCGGTTCGACACGGCCCAGAACCTGATCGACTGGGCTGTCAAGGCATAACCGAAGGCGCTCAACCGGGCGTCACCGAGAAACGCGCGACAGAGGGTGTCGCCGGGAACCGGGTCGCAGTTACACGACCCCGTTCCCGGCGGCGCCCTCTGTTCGTTTTCAGGGAAGGCGGCGGAGGCCGCGGCGCAGGAAGACGGCCCGGTCCAGGTAGTCCCGGGCCAGGACGGTACGGCCGGCGGAGCGGTGCAGCTCACCGAGCATCTGGGTGCTGGCGGCGGCGCCGCTCAGGTCTCCGAGCTGCTGGAAGATCGTCAACGAGCGTTCGAGCTGGGCGAAAGCGGGCCGTAGGTCGCCGCGCGCCGCCTGGAGGCCGCCGAGCCCCTGCATCGCGTAGGCCCCGCAGTGCCGGTCGCCGAGGCTCTCGAAGATGTCCAGCGCCCGCCCCTGGAAGTGCATCGCCGTCTCGACGTCCGCGGCCAGGTCGTGCAGGCGTCCGACCTGGATGGAGACGCATCCCTCGCGGTGGGCGTCGCCCATCTCCCTGGCCAGCCGCAGCGCGCCGTCCAGCCATCGCGCCGCCTGCGTGAGGTCGCCGGACCTCAGCCAGACGCGCCCGATCGCCTGCCGGGCGTACGCCTCGCCCTGCCGGTCGTCCAGCCCGAGGAACATCGCGAGGGCCTGCCGGAAGTAGCGGAGCGCGATGACGTGGTCGTCGCGGAACTGGGCGACCGCGCCCAGCCCGCAGACGGAGATCGCCTCGCCTCTGCTGTCACCCACCTGCCGGAACATGGCCCGCGAGCGCCGGAACATCTCCCCCGACTCCCGATAGCGGTCCTGGTAGAGGCACACCTGCGCGAGCCCGCGCAGCATGGCCGCCTCGCCGTGCCGCTCCCCGGCCGCGCGGGCGGCGTCGAGGGCGGCGCGGTGGGTGCGCTGCCACATGTCGAGGTGGCAGCGGAGGTCGAGGAACGGCACGAGGGCCGCAGCGAGCCCCCAGGCGGCACCGGCCAGCCCGCCTTCGGCGGCCAGTTCCACCGCCCGCGCCAGGGCGTCCCGTTCCTGGTCGAACCAGAGGATCGGGTTCTCCAGGACCCCTGTCAGCGTGCCGCCGGCCGGGGTCCAGCGCGCTGCCTCGGTGGGGGCGACGCTGAAGACGGTGGTGGGCAGCCCCGTGGCGGCCCGCTCCGCCGCCACCAGCCAGGCGCCGACGACGCGTGCCAGGACGCCGGGTTCCGGTTCCCGTTCCGCGCGTTCCTTGGCGTCGCAACGGACCAGGTCGTGGAGCAGGTATCGAGGCTGGCCGAGCGTGTCGACGCCGACCTGCCGCAACAGGTTCTCGTTGATGAGGACGTCCGTCACGTCGTCGGCGCGATGCCGGTCGAGGACGGCGTCCACCACCCACGCGGGGAGGGGATGCGCGCCGAGCGTGCCCAGCGCGCGCATGGCCCGTGCGGCCTCGGCGGGCAGCAGGCGGTAGCTCCGGTCGAGGCTTTCCCGTACCTCCAGATCGCCCGCGCGCAGCTCGCCGAGCCGGGTGGACTCGTCCGCCAGGCGCTGTTCGAGCAGGCGCAGCGGCCATCCCGGCCGGGCCGCCAGCCGCGCCCCGGCGACCCTGATGGCCAGCGGCAGGTGTCCGCACGCTTGTGCGATGGCTGCGGCCGACTCCGGTTCGGCCTCGATCCGGTCGGCCCCGGCGATCCTGCCGAGTAGTTCCACCGCCTCGCGCCGCGGCAGCGCGTCCAGCTCCACCAGCGCCGCGCCAGGGATCTCGGTGATCCGCCGCCGGCTCGTCACGAGTACGGCCGAGCCGTCGCCGGGCAGCAGGTGCCCGACCTGAGCGCCGCCGGCGGCGTCATCGAGCAGCACGAGCATGGGACGCTCGGCGAGCAGCGACCGGTAGAGCGCCGCCCGCTCGTGCACGCCGTACGGCAGAGCGGCATCGGCGACCCCGAGCGCGCGCAGCGCCTCGGCGAGCAGATCGGCGGGCTCCACGGGAGTGCCGGACACGCCGCCGAGGCACAGGTAGAGCTGCCCGTGGGGGAACCGGTCCCGTACGGCATGCGCGCAGTGGACGGCGAAGGCCGACTTGCCCACGCCCGGCGGCCCCACGACGACGGCGATCACCGGAGGTCCGCCCGGAAGCCCCGGCGGCGGCCCGGGTTCCGGCCCGACCGGTGGCCCGATTGGTGGCCCGGCCGGAGGCCCGGGTTCCGGCTGGGCCGGTGTCGGGGCCGGGGATCGAGGTGCCGTCAGCACGTTCAGAAGCGCGGCCACGGCTTCCGCGTGGCCGGTGAAGTCCGGTACGTCCGGAGGGAGCTGGCGCGGGGCGGGAACGGCGCGTCCCGGCGCGGCGGGCGCCTCCCCCGCCTCAGCCCCCGCGTCAGTCCCCGCCTCCCCGGCCAGGGTGCCCGTGTTGTCTCCGGACGGCCGGCGCACGCCGCCGGGCGGGGACGACGCGTTCGCGCGCGGGCCCGGCACGGCGTCGGGCGCGGGTACGTCCACGAGCCGCACACCTCCGGGTGGTGCGGACACGTTCGCGAGCGGGAGGAGCACGCCCTCCGGCAGGGCGGCCGGGTCTCCGGACAGGATGGCGAGGTGGGTGCGGCGGAGTTCGGGCCCCGGTTCGACGCCGAGTTCGGCGATCAGCTGCCGGCGGATGTCTCCGTAGCACCGCAGCGCCTCGGCTCGCCGGCCGCTCCAGTGCAGCGCGAGCATGAGCCGCTGCCAGAGGTCCTCACGGAAGGGATGCTCGGCGAGCAGGCCGCGCAGCTCGGCGACGGCCGTCGGATACTCGCGCGCGGCCAGCCGCACCGCGACCAGATCCTCGGCCGCGTCGAGGCGTGCTCCGGAGATCTCCTCGATGCGGCGGTCCCACAGCGGGCTGCCCGGCAGGTCGGCGAGCGGGGTGCCGCGCCACAGCGCGAGCGCGCGGCGCAGGTGGGAGCTCGCGCCCTCCGGGTCCCGCCTGGCCCGCTCGACCAGCTCCTCGAAGATCAGGAGGTCGACTTCGTGCGGCTCCACCTCGATGGTGTAGCCACCGGGCCGGGCCTGGAGGCCGGTTCCGCTCGGGGCGAGCGCGGCACGGAGCGCACTCGCGTACGTGCGCAGGTTCGCGACGGCCGAGCGCGGGCGGGCCCTGGGCCACAGCACCTCGACGAGCATCTCGGTGCCGACCGTCTGGTTGGTGTCGAGCAACAGTGTGGCGAGCAGCATCCGCGGTTTCGGTCCGCCGATCCGGAGGGTCTGCCCTGCGGATCGGACGTCCAGCGAGCCGAGGACTCTGTACGTGGGCTGATCAACCGTCATGACCGCCTGCTCTTCTTACAGAGGCACTGTCACCATTTATCGCCCTTTGTCATGTCTTCGCCAGCCCTTTGTATGGATTTTTGATGCTCCCTGTGCGGTCAATCCCGACCCTTGGGTCCCATCAGCACCTTTGGACACGCTCCACAGTCAGTTCGCGGCTTCCGTCAGGAGCAACCGGCGGTCGTCCGCGAGGAAGGATCCGCATGAGACTCACGTCCATCGTCAAGGCGGGGCTGGCGCTGCTGCTCGGCGTCACCGCGGGCGCGTCCACCGGCGTCGCCGGCGCCTCCGCCGCCGGCCTCACCGCCTCCGCCGCCACCGCCTCGGCGGTCATGGCGGAGCCCGCCTTCCAGGTTCCCTTCCCCTGCGGCCAGACCTGGACCGGCAACTCCAACGCGAGCAGCGCCCACCAGTCGTGGGAGATCGACTTCAACCGGGGCAGCACGCCCGACGCCGACCTGGGCGACACCGTGGTCGCCGCGGCGGCCGGCACGGTCGTGATCTCCGCGCACCAGGGATCGACGAACGGCTTCGGCAACCTGATCAAGATCGACCACGGCGGCGGCTGGTCCACGTACTACGCCCACCTGCTCACCCGCTCCGTGAGCGTGGGCGCCACGGTCAGCCAGGGCCAGAAGATCGGCGAGGTCGGCAACACCAGCAAGCCGGGCAACAACATCGCGCCGCACCTGCACTACGAGGTGCGCGCCGGCACCGCGTCCTACCCGGCGAACATCCAGAAGGCCAAGTTCAACGGCGCCACCTTCGGCTACCCGGCCCAGACCGTGACGTCCAAGAACTGCGGTGCGACCAGCAGCAACCCGTACACGCCCGAGCAGGTGTGCGGCAGCGGCTACGAGGTGATCGACTCGGCCGCCCTCGGCTCCGCCGGAACCGTCTACCTCCTCTACAACAGCTCCAACGGCTACAACTGCGTCACCACCCTCAAGCGCACTTCCCTCGGCACCAACACCGCCACCAGCGCCTACCTGGAAGTACAGGGCAAGAGCCGCATCACCGACTCGGGCAACTTCGGCTACTACGCGGGTCCCGTACGCGCCTCGGCCGCCGGAACCTGCGTCAAATGGGGCGGTTCCGCGGGCGGCGTCAGCTACAACAGCCCCCTCTCACACTGTGGGTGACCGTCGCCCCAGATGAGGCGAACGATCGGAAAGTGGCCGGTGCGGGATCACGTACCATCGACGGCGCGAGACCGGAGCCGCCGAGCCCGGTACCCCATTTCCGAGACCCTGCGGGGGACCATGTTCCGCACGATGATGAAGTCCAAGATCCACCGGGCCACCGTCACCCAGGCCGACCTGCACTACGTGGGATCGGTGACGATCAGCGGCGACCTGATGGTCGCGGCGAACCTGGTTGAGGGCGAGAGGGTCGACATCGTCGACATCGACAACGGCAACCGCCTCTCGACGTACGTCATCGAGGGCCCGGCCGACTCCGGCGTGATCGGGATCAACGGCGCGGCCGCCCGGCTGGTCGGCGTCGGCGACCTCGTGATCATCATCGCGTACGCGCTGGTGGCCGAGGCCGAGGTCGGCGCGCTGCGGCCGAGCGTGGTGTTCGTCGACGAGAACAACCGGGCGGTCGAGACCGGCCACGACCCGGCCGGGGTCCCCGACGGCGTGGGCCTGGTCCGCGGCGATCTCGGCTGACCCCCCACGCCTTCACGCAACAGGGCCCGTTCCCCTCCGGGAACGGGCCCTTCCGCGCTCCGCCGTACGCGCTCCTACTTGATCGGCGCTCTACTTGATCGACCCGGCGGTCAGGCCGGACACGACCTTCCGCTCGATCAGCGCGAACAGCATGATGACCGGGACGGTGGCGATCACCGATCCGGCGAAGAGGTTCTGCCAGTCGACCTGATACTGCCCGATGAAGGAGTTCAGCCGCACGGTCAGCGGCTGCTGCTCGGGCGACGTGGTCAGGGTGAGCGCGACCACGAACTCGTTCCACGCCGCGATGAACGTGAAGATCAGCGCGGTGACGACGCCCGGCGCGGCCAGCGGAAGCGTGATCCGGAACAGCGCGCCGAACCGGCCGGTTCCGTCGATGAACGCCGCCTCCTCCAGCTCGCGCGGGATCGAGGAGAAGTACGCGTTGAGGATCCACACCGCGAAGGCCAGGTTGAAGCCGCCGTTGACCAGGATCAGCGACCAGATCGAGTCGACCAGCCCGAGCTGGGAGAACTCGCGGTAGATCCCGACCAGCATCGCGGTCGGCTGGAACATCTGGGTGACCAGCACCAGGATCAGGAACGCCGTCCGGCCGCGGAACCGGTGCCGGGCGGTGTAGTACGCGGCGGGCAGGGCCACCAGCAGCACCAGGATCGTCGATCCGGCCGCGACCTGCAGGGTGATCAGCAGGTTCCCGGACAGCCCGCCCGACCAGAAGTTGACGAAGTTCTCCCAGGCGAAGTCCGTCGGCAGATACGCCGGCTCGCGCAGCTCGGCCTGCGGCCGCAGCGCGGTCAGGATCATCACCAGGTACGGGAACAGGAAGAGGAACGCGATCAGGTACGCGGCGGCGGCGACGACCACCGTCCTGGTCCGCGGCAGCCGCCGGGCGGGACCGGCGCTCGCGGCGCGCGACGCCGCGGCGACCGGAAGGGTCTCGGTGGCGGTCATCACGACACCTCGTTCTTCCACTTGCTGACCTTGAGGAAGATCGCCACCAGGACGATCACCATGCCGAAGTTCACGACGGACATCGCGGCGGACTCGCCGATGTCGGAGCGCTTGAGGATGAACATGAAGATCGTGGATGTGGCCGTCGAGTAGCCGGGCTGCCCGTGCGTCATCACCCAGATGATCGGGAAGTTGTTGAAGACGTTCATCACGTTGATGAGCGTCGCCACGGTCAGCGCGGGCCGCAGCAGCGGAAGCGTGATCGACCAGTATGTGCGCAGCCGGGACGCGCCATCCGTCTTGGCCGCCTCGTAGACCTCCGCCGGGATCGTCGAGAGCCCCGCGAGCAGCGCGTACGTCGTGAACGGCAGCGAGACGAAGACCGCGACGGCGATCAGCCAGGGCATGGCGGTGGCCGCCTGGCCGAGCTGGTCGGCGTCGGCGCCGCCGAGGGCGTCGAGCAGGCCGAGGTCGTGCCGCACCATGTTGATGAGGCCGACCTCGGGGTCGAGCATCCATTTGAAGATGATCGCCGTCATCAGCACCGACGCCGCCCACGGCGCGATCATCGCCCAGCGGGCGAGGCGGCGGCCCGGGAAGCGCTGGTTGAAGAGCTGGGCGAGGGCGAGCGAGAGCAGGATCGTGATGGCGACGACGGCCACCACCCAGATCACGCTGCGCGCCATGACCCCGGGGAAGTCGGGTTCCTCGAACAGCTTGGCGTAGTTGCCCGTGCCGTTCGAGCCCTGGACCACACCGGACCGGTTGATCTTCAGGAACGACGACTGGATCATCGCGACGACGGGCCACACGACCACAACGGCGATCAGCACGATGGCCGGGCCGATCCACGCGAGGGGCGCCATCGCGCGCGCCGCCCGCGTCAGAGGGGAGGTCTGCTGCATTACTCCTGCTTCCTGCGGAGACGTACGGCCGGAGGCGTACGACCGGACGCGGCGCGGCCCGCGCCGTGAAGACGCGGGCCGCGCCACCGGTCATCCGGCCGCGGCGACCTTCTGGATCGCTCCGAGGACCTTCGCGGGGTCACCCGTGACGGCGCCGCCGATCGTCTGCTTGATCTGCGTGTTCACCTCCGACCACTTCGGGTCGGTGAAGGGGTAGAAGGTGGCGTTGGGCAGGGCGTCGAGGAACGGCTTGAGCTTCTCGTCGCCGGAGAGCTTCTCGATGCCCGACTTCGTCACCGGCAGCAGCTTGTAGGTGTCGCTGATCTTCTGCGCCGCGGACGAGGAGTAGAAGAAGTCGAAGAACTTCTTGATCTCCTCCTGGTGGCCGTTCTTGTTGAAGGCCATGATCCAGTCCTCGACGCCCAGGGTCGTCTCGAGCGGGCTGCTCTTGCCGGGGATCGCGGCGACGCCGTAGTTCGTCAAGCCGCCCTTCTCGAAGATCGGCATCGACATCGGGCCACCGTTGACCATGCCGACCTTGCCGGCCGCGAAGTCCTCCCAGACCGTCTTGCGGTCCTTGGTGCCGGGGTTCGGCGTGGTGAGGCCGGCCGCGGTCAGCTCCTTGAGGAAGGTGAACGTCTCAACGTTCTGCGGCGAGTCGATCGCCCACTTGCCGGAGTCGTCCTTGTAGCCGCCGCCGTTGCCCATGAACCACAGGAACGACTCGCCCTGGGCCTCTTCCTGGCCCAGCGGCAGGCCGAACGGCTGGGTCACGCCCGCCTTCTTCAGCTTCTCCGCGTCGGCCTTCAGCTCGTCCCAGGTCTTCGGCGGCTCGCTGATGCCGGCCTTGGAGAAGAGGTCCTTGTTGTAGAACAGCGCGCGGGCGGAGGAGACGAACGGGATGCCGTACGCGGTGCCGTCCACCTTGCCGAACTCGGCGAACTTCTCCAGCATGTCGGACTGGGTGTTCGCCGAGAGCACCTCGTCGACCTTGTACAGCAGGCCGTCCTTGACGAAGCCGGAGTAGTCGCCGGTCTGCAGGATGTCTGGCATCTGCCCGTTCTGGACCATGGTGGCGACCTGCGTGTCGATGTCGTTCCAGTTGATGACCTGGACGTCGACCTTGATGCCCGGGTTGGCCGCCTGGAACTCGTCGACGACGCCCTTCCAGAACTTGTCGCCGCTGTTGTCGGCGGTGGGGCCGTCGCCGTAGTCGGCGGCGACCAGCTTCAGCGTCACGGAGCCGCCCGCGGCCTTGTCAGCGCCGCCGTCGCCCCCGGCCGACTCGCCGCCGCAGGCGGACAGGGCCAGCGCCGCGGCCACACCGAGGGTAACCACCCCGGCGAACCTCTTGCTCATCACGAATACCACCTTGCTCTGGGGATGACTGGTCTGTACCGGTTGAGACCCGAACAGCGGATAGGCCGCGAATGAGCGGCTTGGGTGCCAAGGGTAAACATGCGGCAAAGGGCCGGTCTATACCGGCAAATATCGGATTCACAACGAAGGGGCATCGCTGACGCAGAGCCGGTCTATACCGGGCAGCCCATGGCGGGGGCGGTGGCGCTCGGCGACCCTTTACGGCGCCTCTCGCCCGCACCCACCCTCACATTGCGCGATGTTGCGCATATTAGCCCTTTACTGCTCGAAAACGAGCTACCGGCACGGGCGAAAAGCACACGAATGATCATATATCGCACTCTGCTGTCGCAAAGTCACGTTCAGTGCGGGCCATCGCCCACTCACACCTGGGCCCCACGCCCGGGAAGCCTCGGAGCCACCCCCACCCAGACCCGGGGCCACCACCCCCAAACTCGAGCCCGCCCACTCATCCCGAGAGGCCGGCGCACCCATACCCTGGGCCGCCCACCCGTCCCGCCTGGACCCACTCCCACACCTGGGCCCCCATCCGCCTGCCCCAGGAGCCACCCCCACGGACCCGCCCATCCGCGCATGGAGCACCCCCACGCCCGGAGCCAACCCGGAGTGCGACTCCGCCGCTCCGAATGCCCACTAAACGGAATGTCGTCCGCAGTGGTCGCAATTAGTACAAGCGTGACTACTTAGAGTTGCCTATCGAACGCGTGAACGATATCCTCACAGAGGCTCGACCGTCAGATCGGGAGGGGAGGTGCGAAGAGATGATGTTTTCGGGTGGCGTGCTGATGTCGCGCCGACCGGAGGACGCTCTTCCGTCCCGGCCGTCTGACGCGCCTGCGATGTCCCCGCGACGGCGGCGTGGGTCCAGGCGGCACACGCCGTTCATCGGATCGGATCGTTTCTCCGGTGACTCCTACGGGGCGGTGCTCCTCGACCGCACCCGCAGTGCCGGGCTCCTCGATGACGGCCGCGGTTTCGGTGGCCGCGAAGGAGCCGCTCATCCCGCCCCACACGACCCGGCGCGCCCCGAGGGGCGAGCTGCGCGACGCGGTCAGCCGGACGCCACGGCGCGCGTTGACGGGCGAGGTGCGCGACGCGAGCCGGAGACGACACAGTCCTGGGCTCGGCGGCTACTCGGCCTCCCGGACGCGCCAGAAGACCAGAAGCCTGACAGCGGCGGACGGCCTTCAAGTCCGGCGCGATCGCCGATCGCCTCCGCTTTTCCAGGGACCGCCTGCCCTGGCGAGCGGACAGCCGAGCCAAGGGAAAAGGCCGACGGAGGGGGCGGGCCGGAGCGTCCCGGGAGCGATGGCGGTGCTCTTTCCGGTCGGGACGAGCTACCGCGGCCCGGGCTCGACCGTGACAGCCTTTCGGCCTGGGATGGGATTTGGCAAGGCCGCCGCCCCACCCTCGGCGAGCCGTCCGTGAACCGTCCCTTGCGGGCCGGTCGCGATAATCGGCAGCGGAACAGCTCGGGCCCGCAGAATGTGGGTCGGGGTGGCGGTGACTTGTGGTCCGGCGGCGATGCTGCCGCCGTTGGCCAGGGCATCGGCGGTGATGGCCCGGCCGTTGGTGGTGACCGCCGGGGCGCTGGTCGGAGTGGCCAGAACGCAGCTGGCCGGCGCGCTGCCACCGACCGTCGAGACACCGATGCAGGCAGCGCTGGCGGTGACGGCCAGAACGGCGCGGGCCCGGATGCTGCTGGTGGTGACAGCCGAGTAGGAGACTGGCCCAACCTGAACCTGGCCGGACGCGACGTCATCGACCTGCTCGCCCGTGCCAAGCGGCTGGCCGCAGCTGCGGGGAAGGTTCTGGGCCAAACCGAGACCGAGATCGGTGCTGAGACCGGTGCCGAGGTTGAGGTGGCGATGGCAGAGATCGTCGCGTTGGCGCGGGCGATCGATCTGGCCGAAGCCGCGATCGCCGCCCGCCTCCCGATAGCCGAGACCGGGAAAGGCCACCACCTGTTCGGGCGGCGGTCGATCGGAGCATGGCTGGCAGCAGCCACCGGCTCTCGCACCGCCCGCGCCGGAGAACGCGTCACACTCTCCCGGCAACTCCCGCGCCTACCCCACACCGCTGGTCTGTTCGCCACCGGCCGCCTGTCATACGGGTATGCGGCGACGATCGCGTCCGCCACCCGCCACCTGGACGACGCCGAAACCGAGCTGGCCGAACCGATCCTGGTCCAGTTGGCACAAGCGTCGGCGTCCACGGTCGAGGACGTGGCCCGCGCCGGCCACACCATCATCGAGACGATCGACCCGGACGGGAGGCTGGCGCGGGCGGCGGCCAAGACCGAACGCCAGCACCTGACGATCTCCGACACCACCGATGGGATGGGCCGCCTGCGCGGGCTGCTCGACCCAGAACTGAAGATGCAGCTGAAAACCTGGCTGGAACCGCTGGCAGTCAAAACCGACAGCACCGACCTGCGCAACCACGGCCGCCGCATGGCCGACGCCCTCGCCATCCGCCTATCGCAGGGCGGCAGGCGCACCGTGATGCACGTATCCGTCACCGAGCAGACCCTGACCGGCCAATCAGAGGAACCAGCCTTTCTGGAGGACGGCACGGCTGTCCCGGCCGAGGATGCGCGCAGGATGGCCTACACCGCCGAACTACGGCGGGTGCTCCGCGACGCCGACGGCATCGTGAAGGATTTCGGGCGGGCACGCCGGCTGGCCTCAGCCGACCAGCGGGAAGCGATCCTGGCCATGTATCGGACCTGCTGCCGCGAAGGCTGTGACGTCCCCGCCTACCTGGCCGAGATCGACCACATCGAACCCTGGTACCCGACCGGCCGCACCGACCTGGACAACCTCGCACCGCTGTGCGCCGCGGACAACAAATGGAAGTCCCGCCACCCCGACCGGGTAGAAGTGATCGACCAAGGCAACGGGACCGTCTCAATGCGGTTCCACCGGTACTCCAAACTCCGCCCCCGACACTGGACCGACAGACAGTGACCAACAATCCCGCGAACAGCCATCCGTGGTCAGTGATCCGCGGTCGGTGATCCGCGACCCGCGAACGGCGAGCCGCGATTCCTCATCCATGATCGGCGATCGGCGAGCCGTGACCCGCCAGCCGTGATCGACGAGCTTGATCGCGGCGGCCACCCGGCGATCCGGCCCCTCCCCGCGGGCCGGCCCCGCAGCATGCCCGAACTCCACCCGCCGAGGCCCCACACGCCGGGGCACCCGCGTGCCGGAACTCCCACGCACTTGGATTCCACACGCCAGGGCTGCACGCGTCGGACGTCAGCGTGCCGGAACTCCCGTCCGCACCTACCCCGGGCCGCCCCAGACGATGCGCGAGCAGGCAGTGACTCGGCGCGGCGGTCGATCACCGGTGATCCGGACCCGCCCACCGACCGGCCCGGCAACATGCCCGAACTATGCCGGGGCCCCGCGTGCCGGAACTCGCACGTACTGGGGTTCCTCTCGCCGGGGTTGCACGCGGGAGGTCAGCGTGCCGGGCATCCGCGTGCCAACTCGCACGTGCCCGAACTCCACGCGCCGGGGCGTCCCCATGTCGGAACGGTCGAGAGTACCGCCGCCGCGATCGCCGCGGACGTGGGGCGCGTGGGAGCGCTTTCGGGCGTGCTGGCGACGCGTCCTCGTCAACGCGACGACCCCAAAGGCCGGACGACCCCCAGGCCGGACAGACCTCAGGGTCGGACAGACCTCAGGGTCGGACAGACCTCAGGGCCGGACAGACCTCAGGGCCGGACAGACCTCAGGGCCGGACAGACCTCAAGCCTGGACGACCTCGACGCCGGCGTCGCGGAAGCGTTGGACGGTGTCGGCGGGCGCGTCCTTGTCGGTGACCAGCGTGTGGATGGCCGAGCAGGGGCAGATCCGGGCGAAGGCGCGAACACCCAGCTTGGAGGAGTCCGCCACGACGACCACCCGCGCGGCGCGGGAGGCCATCAGCCGGTTGATTCCGGCTTCGCCCTCGTGGTGGGCGAAGGCGCCGCCCTCGGGGTCGAGCGCGTTCACGCCGAGGATCGCGAAGTCGAGCGACACCTCTCGCAGGACGCCCTCCGCGAACGGGCCGATCAGCTCGTACGACGCGGGCAGCGCGACACCGCCGATCACCACGATCTTGACGTGTCGGCGGACGACCAACTCGTTGGCGATGTTCAGCGCGTTCGTCACCACGGTGACGCTCGGCTCGCCGCCCTGCCGGTCGAGGTCGGCCCGGCTCGCGAGGGAGCGGGCGACCTCGGTGGTCGTGGTGCCGCCGTTCAGCCCCACGATCGCCCCGGGCGGGACCAGCGCGGACGCCGCCGCGGCGATGCGGTGCTTCTCGGGGGCGTGCCGCGCCGCCTTGTACTGCAGCGGGAGGTCGTAGGAGATCGCGCCGGCGACGGCCCCGCCCCGGGTCCGGGTCAGCATCTGCTGGCGGCTCAGGTGGTCGAGGTCGCGCCGGATGGTGGCGGCCGAGACGCCGAGTTCGACGGCCACCGCGTCCACCTCGACCTTGCCATCCCTGGCCAGGATCGCGAGCAGCGCGTTCCACCGCTCATGGCTCGACATGGGTCCTCCTCGCCGGTTCCGCCCGTTCTCGCCCGGTGAAGCGTATCCAACCACCGGCTTGCACGTATTTGATCGCTAATGGCATATTGTGCTCAGAAATACGCACAAGAAGCTCGGGGCCGCGCATGATCCTCACCGTCACCCTCAACGCCGCACTCGACGTGACGTACGAGGTGGACGGGCTGGTGCCGAACTCCAGCCACCGGGTCAGGGCCGTCCACCAGCGTGCGGGGGGCAAGGGCGTCAACGTCGCCCGTGTGCTGGCCTCGCTCGACGCCGAGGTCCTCGTCACCGGGCTGATCGGGGGCGGAGCCGGAGCGGAGATCGCGGAGGACCTGTCCCGGGCCGGGATCCCGGCCCGCTTCGGCGCGATCGAGGGCACCTCCCGGCGGACCGTCACGGTCGTGTCCGGCGACGCCACGGTGTTCAACGAGCCGGGGCCCGCTGTCACGGCGGAGGAGTGGCGGCGGTTCCGCGGCCTGTTCCGCGAGCTGTGCCGGGACGCCCGGGTCGTCGTGCTGTCGGGCAGTCTGCCGCCCGGCCTCGCCCCGGACGCCTACGCGGAGCTGACTGAGGACGCCCGGACCGAGGGAGCGCGCGTCCTGCTCGACGCCGACCATGAGGCGCTCCGGCTCGGGCTGGCCGCCCGGCCCGACATCGCCAAGCCGAACGCCGCCGAACTGGCCAGGGCGGCCGGGCCGGGCCCGGTCGAGGAGGCGGCGCGGCGGCTGCTTGCCGCCGGGCCGGCCGCCGTAGTCGTCTCCCGGGGACCTGACGGCCTGCTCGGCGTCACCCCCGACGGGAGCTGGGCGGTACGGCCGCCGCGCCGCCTGTCGGGCAACCCCACCGGAGCGGGGGACGCCGTGGCCGCCGCGCTGGCCCGGGCGCTGCACTCCCCCGGGCCGCTCGACTGGCCGGGCGCCCTCGCCGACGCGGCCGCGATGTCGGCCGCCGCCGTCCTCTCCCCGGTCGCCGGGGACATCGACCCGTCCGCCTACCGCGCCTTCCTGCAGGAGATCGCATGCCCTTCGCCACGACCGCCTCGATAGTCGCCGCCGCGCCCGGCGGAGTGTGCGCGTTCAACGTCATCACCCTTGAGCACGCCGAGGCCGTCGTCGCGGCGGCCGAGCGGGCGGGCCTCCCGGTGATCCTGCAGGTCAGCGAGAACGCGGTGCGGTTCCGCCTCGGCCGGCTGCGGCCGCTCGCCGCCGCGGCGGGCGCGCTCGCCGCCGACGCCGCGGTGCCGGTCGCCCTCCACCTCGACCACGTGACCGACGACGCGCTGCTGCGCCAGGCCGCCGAGACCGGGTTCAGCTCGGTGATGTACGACGCGTCCCAGGATCCGTACGAGGAGAACGTGGCCAGGACGAAGGCCGCCGCGGAGTGGGCACACGAGAACGGCCTGTGGCTGGAGGCCGAGCTGGGCGAGGTCGGCGGGAAGGACGGCGCGCACGCGCCCGGCGTGCGCACCGACCCCGGCGAGGCGGCCGCGTTCGTGTCCGCCACCGGCGTGGACGCGCTCGCGGTCGCGGTCGGCAGCTCGCACGCGATGACGACGCGCGTCGCGCGGCTCGACCACGGCCTGATCGGGGCGCTGCGGGCGGCGCTGCCGGTGCCACTGGTGCTGCACGGCTCGTCCGGCGTGCCCGACGACGAGCTGCGCCAGGCCGTCGCGGCAGGCATGAAGAAGATCAACATCGGCACGGCGCTGAACGTGGCCTTCACCGAGGCGGTCAAAACGTCGTTCGCGGAGAAGCCCTCCGGCGCGGACCCCAGGCCCCGCCTCGCGTCCGCCAGGGACGCCATGATCGAGGCGGCCGCCCACCTGCTCCGCACGGTCGCCGTGCCCCCCGCGTGACGTCGGCCGGCCCAGCCAGCGGGTGACGCCCAGACCGAGGAAGAGTGGTCTGGACCAGTGGCGTAGGCGTGTCGTCCGGGCCCGCTCGTTCGGTCTGGCCGCACACCACTCACCTGGCGGTCCTGCCGGATCACCTGATGGTCCGGCAGGACGGCCGAGGCCGATCCGCTCCCTCTCACCGCGCCACCGCGTTTGACCTGAGCGGACCCGGGCAGCGGGGCTGCGAACAAGCGGCCCGCGCGGCCGCCCGCACTGACGTGGGAGGGACGATGACGAACATCTGGCAACCGGGTGGGCGGCCCCCGCGCGCCGGAGACCTGGACTGGCTGCCCCCGCTGGCCCAGTCTCCGGACGCCGAGGGCGACCCCGAGGACGGCCCGTGGAAGGGCTGGTACGTGCCGGGCGCGGACTCCTCCGACGACGTAGAGGAACCCACACCCGAATAGCCCGGGGTCAGCGGTCGTCCAGGGCCGGCCCAAGCCGCCGCAGCCGCCGTTTCACCCGATCTACCGGCGGGAATCTCCCGACGACACATCTGTACCGGCTCGTGGGGGCCTGAGCTCGGGAGGTCGAAATGCGGCCGGTGGGCACGGCGGTCGCCTGGTGGGCGGCGCTCATGGTGGTGTGGTCGGCCACCCCGTCGTCGACGGGAACGGCCGAACCGGTGACCGGAGGGGTCCGATGAGCGTCTGGGCCGTCGCGACGATCGCGCTGGCGGCCGGCGGGCTCGGGCCGGCCCTCTACGTGTCCGCGCGCGGCGACGGGCTCGACCGGCTGATCGGCCTGGAGCTGGGCGGCGTGGTGGCCACGCTGGTGCTGATGCTGCTCTCGCACGGCCCCGCCCGGTCGTCGTACCTGATCGCGCCGCTGGTGCTGGCCGTACTGTCGTTCGCGGGCACGCTCGTGTTCACCCGGGTGCTGGCGGACCGGCCGTGAGCCCCGTCGCGGAGGTCCTGGTCGGCCTGGGGGTGCTGGTCGCTCTCGCCTCGTCCGTGGGCGCCCTGCTGTCCCGCGACGTGCTGACCCGGCTGCACTTCGTCACGCCCGTCACCTCGCTCGCCGCGCCGCTGGTCGGCGCGGGCCTCGCGGTGGACGCGGGCTGGAGCGCCACGGCGGCGATGGACCTGCTCATCGTGTTGGTGCTCGCCGCCGCCGGGCCGGTGCTCGCCGCGGCCACCGCGCACGCGCGGGTGCGGCGGCAGGGCCTGGCGACCGAGAAGGCCCCGGAGTGAGCGAGCCACCGGTCGCGGTGGGATGAACGGCTTCGCCCTCACCGGGCCCTCCCGGCCGCCGGGCAGCCCTCGCGCGCGTCATGAGCCCGGGACCACCGACGCCAGGACCAGGGCGGGCGGGCCTTCGGCGGCGAGCCGTCCCTCATCGAGCAACAGGCAGTGGTCGGCCCGGGTGGCGGCGTCGAGGTCGTGGGTGGCCTGCACCACGGTGGCGCCGGCCGCCACGGCCTCCTCCAGCGCGGCGGCGATGCGCCGCCGCGCGTCGAGGTCGAGTCCGGTGGCCGGCTCGTCGAGCAGGAGCAGGTCGGGCTCCTGTGCCAGGCCGCGCGCGACCAGCACGCGCTGCCGCTGGCCTCCCGACAGGGCGTCCAGCCGCCGCGCGGCCAGGTCGAGGACGCCGAGGCGCGCCATGCAGTCGTCCACGACGGCCCGGTCCCGCTCCGACAGGCGCCGCCACGGCCCGCAGTGCGCCCACCGCCCCATCGCAACGGTCTCCCGGACCGTGATCGGCAGGCTGTCGGGGACCGCGCCGCGCTGCGGGACGAAGCCCGGGCGGCGCGCGCTCGTCCGCTCGACCGAGCCGTACGCCGGGCGAAGGACGCCGGCGAGTACGCCCAGCAGGGTGGACTTCCCCGAGCCGTTCGGCCCGACGAGCGCGGACACGCGCGAGCGCGGGAAACGGGCGGTCAGCTCGTGCAGGACCGTCCTGCGGCCGTAGCGGGCGGTGAGGCCGCGGACTGCGACCGCCGGCTCCTCCTCATCCATGGTGACACCTCCATTTGAAAATGATTTCCGTTTTCATTATATGGTGTTGACCATGCACTGGTTGTTCAGCCCATTCGAGGTGGCCTTCGTACGGCAGGCGCTGTGGGGTGGGATCCTCGTCTCCCTGATCTGCGCCCTGGCCGGGACCTGGGTCGTCCTGCGCGGCTTGGCCTTCCTGGGCGACGCCATGTCGCACGGGATGCTGCCCGGCGTGGCCCTCGCCTCGGCGCTCGGCGGCGACGTCCTGCTCGGCGCCGCGCTGAGCGCGGGGGCGATGGCGGCCGGCGTGACGACGCTCGGCGCGTCGTCCAGCCCGTCCGGCGCCTCCGGCTCATCCGGCTCGTCCCGGTTGTCCAGGTTGTCGCACGACACCGGCGTCGGCATCCTCTTCGTCGGGATGCTCGCGCTCGGCGTGATCGTCGTCTCGCACTCCCGGTCGTTCGCGGTCGACCTGACCGGGTTCCTCTTCGGTGACGTCCTCGCGGTCCGCGAGCGCGACCTGCTGTGGCTCGCCGCCGCACTGCTCGTCGCCGCCGCGGTCGCGGCGCTCGGCCACCGTGCCTTCGTCGCCCTCGCCTTCGACCCGCGCGTCGCGCACACCCTCGGGTTGCGGCCCAGGACGGCGCACGCCGTGCTGCTCGGGCTCGTCACCCTCGCCGTCGTCGCGTCCTTCCACGTCGTCGGCACCCTGCTCGTCTTCGCCCTGCTCGTCGCGCCGCCCGCGGCCGCCGCGCTGTGGGCCCGGCGCATCCCGACGATCATGGCCATGGCGGCCCTGATCGGCGTCGGCGCGACCGCCGCCGGGCTGCTCCTGTCGTGGCACCTTGGCACCGCCGCCGGCGCAACGATCGCCGCCGTCGCCATCTGCGCTTTCTTCGTGTCGGCGGGCGCGACGCTCGCAGTGCGGCCCGCCGGGCTCCTCGAGCGCCGCCGGACCGGCTCCGTGCCGGAAGTGGAGCGGCCGTCGTGACCGGGAACCCGACGGCACGAGCGGCACTCGCCGTCCTCTCCGCCGCGCTGCTGGCCGGGTGCGCCCGGGCCGGAGCGGGCGAGACCGGACACGAGGTCGTCGCCCGGAAGCCGGCCGCGCTCCCTCACGGGTACATCGAGGGCGCGGAGGAGTTGGCGGAGCCGCACCCCCGGCTGGTGATCTCCGACGGCGGCACCGGAACGGCACACCTCCTCGACCTGGTCAGCGGTGAGCTCACTGCCGTGGGCGCCGCCGGAGGCGCCGGGGTCATCGGGGGTGTGGGCGGTGACGGCCGGTTCGCGTACCTGAGCGCGCTGAACGGCACGACGGCCCGCGTCATCGACGGCGGCACGTGGACGGTGGACCACGGCGACCACTCCCACTACTACCGGGCCGAGGCGCGCGACGTCGGGGCGCTGACGGGAGGGCGTCCGCAGCGCGTCCTCGGCGACGCGGGCGTCACCGTCGTGTCCTTCTCCGACGGCACCGCGAAGGTCCTCGACCGCGCCGCGCTGGAGAAGGGCGACCTCGTCGAGACCGCCCGCATCCGCACCGGAGGGCACGGATCCGTCGTGCCGTACGGCGAGCACCTTCTGGTGGCGAACGCGGGCGGCATGGAGGTGCGCGCCCAGGACGGCGGCCTCGTGAGCCGGGTCGGCGCGTCCTGCCCGGAACCGCGCGGCGCGACCGTGACCCGCCGCGGCGCGGTGTTCGGATGCGCCGACGGCGCGCTGCTCGTCACTGTGAAGAGCGGCGAGTTCACCGGCGAGAAGATCCGCTATCCGGGGAAGCCGCCGAAGGACGACCGCGCCCTGGAGTTCCATCACCGTCCGGGCAGCGCGACGCTCGCCGCGCGGGCCGGCAGCACGGGGATCTGGGTGCTCGACGTCGCCGTCAGGAAGTGGCGCCTCCTGAGAACCGGACCCGCGCTGGCCGTGGCGGCCACCGGCGACGGCTCTCCGGTCCTGTCGCTGACCGCCGACGGCGTGCTGCACGCGTACGACGCCGCGTCAGGCGACGAGACCGCGACGGCCGAACTCCTCGCCGCGCCCCTGCCCGCGGGCGGCGCGGCGCCGGCCATCGAGACGGACCGCTCCCGCGCCTACGTCAGCGACCCGGCCGGGAAGGCGGTCCACGAGATCGACTACAACGACGACCTACGGCGGGCCCGCACGTTCGAGCTCGGGTTCCCGCCCGCCGCGATGGTGGAGACGGGGCGGTGACGGCGATGACGGTTCAACTCCAAGGCGGGCCGCGGCGCACCGTCTCCACCGCCCGGACGCTCGTCCGCACCGTGGCTCTCCGCCCGGCGGTCCTCGTCATGGCGATCGTCCTCGGGGCGTCGGCCGCCCTCGCCGGGTGCGCCGGCACCGACGGGCGGCGCCCGGCCGTGGTCGTCACCACGAACATCCTCGGAGACGTCACCCGCCGCGTCGTCGGCGACGAGGCCGACGTGACCGTGCTGATGAAGCCGGACGCCGACCCGCACTCGTTCGCGATCTCCGCCCAGGAGGCGGCCGCGATCGAGCGGGCCGCCCTGGTCGTCTACAACGGCCTCGGCCTGGAGGAGGGCATCCTGCGCAATGTGGAGGCGGCGAAGGACACGGGGGTCGCGACCCTCGCCGTCGGCGATGGGGTGAACCCGATCCGCTACGCCGTCGATCACGGCGACGGCCCTTACGGCGCGGCTCCTGCCGGGAATGGTCTGGCCGGGCGGCCCGACCCACACTTCTGGACGGATCCACGCCGGATGGTCAGGGCCGTCGACCTGATCGCCGAACGGGTCATCGAGAAGGTAGACGGCGTCGACGCGACAGCGGTCCGGGCGAACGCGGCGCGCTACCGCGCCGAGATCGAGGCGCTGGACGCGTGGATGGAGACGCGGTTCGCCGCCATCCCGCCCGCCCGGCGCAACCTGGTGACCAACCACCACGTCTTCGGCTACCTCGCCCAGCGGTACGGCTTCACCGTCGTCGGCGCGGTGATCCCCAGCGGGACGACGCTCGCCTCGCCCAGCGCGTCCGACCTGAAGTCGCTCGCCGACGCCGTACGCGCCGCCGGGGTGCCGGCGATCTTCGCGGACTCCTCGCAGCCGGACCGGCTGGCCCAGGTCATGGCCGCGGAGGCCGGGCTGAAGGTCAAGGTCCTCTCCCTTTTCACTGAGTCCCTGAGCACGGCGCGGAAGGGTGCCTCCACCTACGTGGAGATGATGCGCTCCAACACCGAGGCCGTGGTCGGCGGCCTGAGCGAGGGATGATGCGGCCGCCCGGTTCCTCGCACACCCCACTCCCGCTTCCCGGGCGCGTCCCCTCCCGGGGCCCGCTCCCCCATCCCCCGCGCCATACCCAGGCGCGGCTCCCATTCCGGAATCACAGAACCGACCGGATGCGCAGAACAGTCCGGACGTACAGAAAGAAAGGTGCATCACACATGAATGCCTGGCCGCGTACCCGAGTCGCGGCGCTCCCCGCACTGCTCGTCACGGGACTCGCCCTCGGCGCCTGCGCGACCCAGCCGGACGCGCCGAAGCCCGCCGGAGCGGCGTCCGCGCCCCCGCGGATGACTGAGGGCCCCGTGACGGATCCCCTCGTCGCCACCTACGACGGCGGGCTGTACGTCATCGACGGGAAGACCCTCCAGGTCGCCGCCGACATCCCGCTCCCAGGCTTCAACCGGGTCAATCCGGCCGGGGACGACCGCCACGTGCTGGTGTCCACCTCGACCGGATTCCGGGTGCTCGACGCCGTCTCCACGGAGCTGAAGAACGACGAGTTCGCCGCGCCGAAGCCCGGTCACGTCGTACGGCACGCCGGCAAGACGGTGCTGTTCTCCGACGGGACCGGCGTGGTCACCGTGTTCGACCCGAAGGATCTCGCCTCCGGCGGCCTGCCGAAGGGTGAGACCTACACGTCGGCCGCACCGCACCATGGCGTGGCGATCGAGCTGGTGGGCGGCGAGCTCGTGACGACGCTCGGCACCGAGGAGAAGCGGGTCGGCGTGCTGGTCCTGGACCGGGAGCGCAAGGAGGTCGCCCGCAACGAGACGTGCCCCGGCGTCCACGGCGAGGCCGCCGCGAAGGACGAGGCCGTCGTGATCGGCTGCGAGGACGGCGCCCTGCTGTACAAGGACGGGGCCGTTCGCAAGATCAGCAGCCCCGATCCGTACGGACGGATCGGCAATCAGGCCGGCTCCGAGGCGTCGGCGATCGTGCTCGGCGACTACAAGACGGACCCCGAGGCCGAGCTCGAACGCCCCGAGCGGGTCTCGCTGATCGACACGGAGTCCGGCTCGCTGCGGCTGGCGGATCTCGGCACGAGCTACACGTTCCGCTCCCTCGGCCGCGGCCCGCATGGCGAGGGCCTGGTGCTCGGCACCGACGGCCGGCTCCACGTGATCGACCCCGAGAAGGGCGCCGTCGTGGACCACGTCGAGATCATGGCCGAGTGGCGGGAGCCGCTTGAGTGGCAGCAGCCCCGCCCGGCGCTGTTCGTGCGCGGCGGCACGGCGTACGTGACCGACCCGGCGAAGCGGGAGCTGCACGCGGTCGACATCGAGTCTCGGAAGAAGCTGGGGACCGTGGCGCTGCCCGCGTCGCCCAACGAGCTCAGCGGGGTCGTCGGCTGATCCGGCGCCCGGAACAACGGCGATGACGCCGGCCGTGGGCGGCGCGACCCACGGCCGGTGTCTCATCTCCGCCGGAGAGGACGCCCGCGCGGGACGACTCATGAGCGAGCACGTACCCCAGAGCCGCCACGTACTGATCGCGCACATCGAGCGCACCCCCCGGGGTGCAGAGCATCTCTTCTCCTCTCCCGCCACCTGACCGCGCCTTCAGTGCACCGGATCCGTCCGCTTGGTCCGGGAAATTCGGTTGACCTCGTCAATAGGGTCGCTCTCGTGCTTCCTGTAGCTGAAACCGAAGAGCAATATGACGCGATCGAGGCAGCGGACCTGCGCGCAGGGGTGCTGGCGCTGTGTGAACACCTCGGGCTGACGGGCGACGTCGTCGCCTTCGACGGGGGTTCCCTGCCCGTCTACGCCGTCGGCGACGATCTGGTCGTGAAGCTCTACCCGCCGCTCTACCTGCATGAGATGCGCATCGAGCGGGACGCGTTGCGCACGTTGGAGGGCCGCCTGCCGATCCCCACCCCGGGCGTCAAGGACGCGGGTGAGTTCCACTGTTGGGGCTACATCCTCATGGACCGGCTGCATGGTGAGGACCTCAAGCAGGCCTGGCCGAAAGTCCCGCGGCACGAGCGGGAGCGCCTTGCCGTACAGCTCGGGAGGGCTCTCGCGGAGTTGCATGCCGTCACCCCGCCGGAGGTGCTCGGCCCGGCCGACTGGGCCGCCTTCTGCGCCGAGCGCGCCGCGGCCACCACCGAGCAGAACCGGCGCCGCGGCCTGGACGAGGCGTGGCTGGCCCAGATCCCGAATTTCCTGGCCTCGGTCGACCTCGAACCGGACGAGACCGTCCTGTTGCACACCGAGTTCATGCACGTGCACGTGCTGGTCCGTGAGGAGGCGGGCGCCTGGCGGCTGTCCGGCTTGTTCGACTTCGAGCCCGCGATGCGGGGCGCCCGCGAGTACGACCTGGTCGCCGTGGGGATCTTCCTCACCCGGGGCGACCGGTCGCTGATGCGCGCTTTCCTCGACGGCTACGGCTATCCCGAGGAGCGACGGGCGGCGCTCCCCCGCACGGTGATGGCCTACGCCCTGTTGCACGTGTACTCGCACCTGCCGTGGTACTTCCAGGAGGTTCCCGCTCCCGGCGCCGCCACTTTCGACGAGCTGGCCGACCACTGGTTCGGCGTATAGAAAGGCCCCGGGGTGAGAGCAGGTAAGGGCCTGGACCTCGTGAAGAGGTCCAGGCCCGGACGGCTCAGCAACCGTTGGTCACGTAGCAGCCCTTCACGTACCACTTGCCGCTGTAGTAGGCGCCGCTGGTGACCTTGCTTGGGCCGCCCAGGGAGACCAGGGTGCCCGGCACGTAGGAGCAGGACGAGGTGGAGCAGAAGTAGCCGTAGACCCGGAAGTAGGTCTCAAGCCCGCTGGTGCACTTGACGCTCACGGAGTGGTCGGTGCTGGCGGTCTTGGAGCAGCTGCTCACCGCGGCCGCGGGGGAGGCGGTGCTGCCGACGAGGGCGGCGGCCCCGAGAACGATACCGGCGACGCTGGAAAAGATCTTTTTCGTCGCAGGCGTTCATGATTGTCTGTCGGTGCCTCTCTTACAAGAGGAGGCTGGCGTTTCTCCGCCATCTCGGCGATCCCGCCGACCAGGCCGCGGTCCTTCGGCGCAGGCACGCCCCGCCCGTCAGCCCTTCGCGAGGCATGATCAGGAACCACGACCGGGGTGTCAGGGCAAGGCGTACCTGATTTTGATGGACCGGGCTTCCTGCTCGGTCACCTCGCTCGGCGTGCGGGCCAGCGTCTGGCGCAGGTCGGAGACGATCCTGTCACCTGCTCCCCGTACGCGCGTACGGTGCTGGGCGAGCTGCGCGTCGAAGCGTTCGGCGGCCGGTCCCGTCCACACCGTCCCGGAGCGGAAGTCCTCATAGGGAGCTTCGATGCCCTGCTCGATCTCCCGCACCAGCGGCTCGACCCTGCGCAGCGCGTCCCCCAGCGCCTCGTACAGCGGATTGGGCACCATCTCGGCCATACAGCGGCCTCCACAGCGGCCAGCAGAATTCAACTAATCCGGCAACCCACCCTATTTTCCGCAAAACCCGTTCGTAAAGCTCTATGTGCGGATTCTGCCTTTTACTGCCAGAAGTCACCTTCGCCGAGAAAGCGGCCCTCAATTGTCGGGACAATTATTGACAGGCCGCCCCTGTTCCGGCTGCGGGCGTAACCGCCCATGCGACGGCGTGGCCTCACCTGGATGCGGGGCGCCTTGCCGTGACGCCGATGCCGATGGCCGAGGCCACGCACGGGGCGGGGCCTCGGCCAACGGTGTCCGGCTTCCTCCATTACGCCTGGGATGCGTCTCGCTGCGGCGTGGACGTTTCCGCGTGCCCCGCGCCTCTCACGCTTCCAGAGTCCGACCCGCCGTCAACCGACATCGACGCTGTCGAGCACGCCGAGCGCGTCGGGCACGAGAACGGCCGCGGAGTAGTAAGCGGTGACGAGATAGGAGGCGATCGCCTTCGCGTCGATGCCGGTGCACCTGACGGACACGCCGGGCCGGTACTCGTCCTCCAGCCCGGTGCGGTGCAGGCCGATCACCCCCTGATCCTCCTCTCCCACGCGCATGACGACGATCGAGCTGAGGCCCCGGCGGCCGATCGGGATCTTGTCGCAGGGCAGGATCGGCACGCCGCGCCACGCCGTGACGGTCGACTCCCCCGCCTGGACGGAGTCCGGATATATCCCCCGACTGTTGCATTGCCGGGCGAACGCGGCGATCGCCCGGGGATGGGCCAGGAAGCAGTGCGACTTCCTCCGCCGGCACAGCAGCTCGTCGAGATCATCCGGGGTGGGCGGGCCGGTGCGGGTGTGGATCCGCTGCCCCAGATCCGCGTTGTACAGCAGGCCGAACTCCCGATTGTTGACCAGCTCGTACTCCTGCCGCTCCCGCAACGCCTCGATCGTGAGCCGCAACTGCTGCTCCGTCTGGTTCATCGGCTCGCTGTACAGATCCGCCACCCGCGTGTGCACCCGCAGAACCGTCTGCGCCACACTCAACTCGTACTCCCGCGGCTCCGCCTCGTAGTCCACGAACGTCCCCGGCAGCGCCACCTCCCCCGCATGACCCGCCGCCAGCGCGATCTCCGCCTCGCCGTGCCGGTTCTGCCGGGCGCGGGAGCCGGCCGCGAACCGTCCCACGTGCTCCCGGAGCGGGCCCGACCGGTCGAGCAGCTCCAGGAACGCCTCGACGGGCAGGCTGAGTACCGTGCAGGCGGTGCTCGCGGTCGCGGAGAACCCCCAGGTCATCGCCGTTCCGGACAGCGCCTGCGCGCCGAGGTGGTGGCCGTCAGCCAGCACGCCGAGCGTGCGGGAGCCTCTGTGCCCGCCCGCGGCGGTGACGTCCACCCTGCCGTGCGCGACGACGATCACTCGGTCCACGGGCTCCCCCACGGAGACGAGCACCTGGCCGGGCGCCGCCTCGCGCTGGACGAAGCGCTCGGCCAGCGCGTCCATGACCGAGAAGTCCGCGAAGCCGCGCAGCACGGGCAGCTCCCCCAGGCTGGAGGGGACGATCCTGACCTGCCCGTCCGCCGACGTCACCATGACGCGGCCGGCGCCGGGCCGGTGGTTCCGCCGCCGGTTCACCCGGTACGTCCCGCCCGCGACGTCGACCCAGGGCAGGACCCGGAGCAGGTGCCGGGGGGAGATCTCCCGCATCCCCGGCGTCGACTTGGTCGTCGTCGCCAGGTTCCGCGCGGCTTCGGTGCCGAGGCTCAGCCGGGGGTCCCCGGCGTCGTTCCCGTTCATCGGCTCACACCACCGATCCCAGGAGGCGCGCGGCGGCGGTGCCGAGGCCCGTCGGGCCGTTCGGCACCGCTCCTCTCGGCACCGGATATCTCAGCTCGGACTCCACGTACCGCCGGGTCCGCTCGTGCCACAACTGGATCGCGGCCATCCAGTCCTCCAGTCCCGCGACGTACGCGGTGAGCGCGGCGCGCGCCCCCTCGTCCAGGCCGTAGTCGTCGAACAGCACGGGCAGCTCGGTGGCGACGAGGTGCTGGAACTGGCGCAGCCGCGACGCGATCAGATCGGTGACGACGCCGAGGGCCCGGCGCGCGTCGCAGGTGAAGAAGTCCTGCACGACGAGGACGCAGTTGTGCAGCTCCCCCTCGTACTGGACCTCCTTCTGGTACGAGTAGACGTCGTTGATCAGGCAGCCGACGTCGGCGGTCGCGTTCTCCAGGCCCAGCATCGTGCGGCTGCCGTAGATCTCGGCGGGCACCCGCAGATCGTTGACCGGGCGGGACAGCGCCCGGGTGAGGTCCGATCCGAAGGTCCGGCGCCGCATCTCCATGTAGTCGACGGGATCGGGGATCCGGTTCTGCATGTGGTTCGCCAGCTCCCACAGCCAGCTCTCCGTCATGCTCTCCACCCCGGTGCGGAAGGCGCGCCGGGCCTCCATCGGCATGCCGGCCGCCGTACGGGCCCACAGGTCGCCGAGGCTGCGCTCCACCGGGTTCGCCGGAGGCGGGGTGACGCCCAGGTCCAGCGGCATGAACGCGGACAGCCGCTCGTTGAACACCCGGGCGCCCGCCATGTCGCCGGTGGGGCCGAAGATCACGGGGAAGTAGTCGTCGCCGTACGTCCCCCAGGTGAGCCACTCCGCCGAGAGCGTCAGCTCGGGCGCGGAGACCTCCGGATCGATCCTGGCCGAGCACAGGGCGAAGTCGAAGCCCTCGTTCTGCCGGGCGGTCCACAGGCCTGGGCCGGGCACGCCCGGGATCGGGTCGTAGAACCCCATCCGCCCGGCCCAGGCCAGGCTCTCCCGGCGCGCCGTGTCCAGGTGCGGGTTGAGCCGCACCGGGTACGGCAGAGCGATCCCGTCCCTGGGCAGGGGCTCCACCGGCTGGTGGCGCCGGTAGGTGAAACTCCGGATCCCGCCCGGCCCGCGCAGGCCGGCGGCGAGCCGGATCCGCGTGGACGTGGTGCCGAGCCCGGTGGGCCCGCCGAGCACCCGGCCCAACGGCGCGTGAACATCCTCCGAGGCCGAGGCCGAGGACGAAGGCGAGCCAGCGGACGAGCCAGAGGACGACCCGTTCATGTAGCGGCTGGAGCGCATGTGCCACTCGTGTCCGCCCGACTGCCAGTCCTGCAGCCCCTTGACGTACGCGAGGACGGCCAGCCGTTCGGCCGGATCCAGCGCGTACTCCTCGAAGAGCGGCGGCAGCTCGGTGAGCGCCGTGTTCTCGAACTGGTGCAGCCGGGAGGTGAGCAGGTCGTTGACGGCGTCGGCCGCCTCCTGCGTGCTGTGGCCGAGGAACCGCTCGAACACGAGGATCCCGTTGCTCAGCTCGCCCTCCTCCTCGACCTCCCGCTGGTAGGAGAAGATGTCGTTCCGCAGGTGGACCGCGTCGGCGAAGGTGTCCCTGAGCACGTGCAGGGCACGCGTCCCGGCGACGCGGGCGGGGACCTCGGCGCCCACCGCGTGCTCCACCAGGTTCGCCGACCACGGCGCGCCGCCGACCCTGCGCCGCATCTCGATGTACTCCATCGGGTTGGCGACGCGGCCCGCGTCGATGTTGGACAGCTCCCACAGCGACTCGTTCAGCAGGTTCGCGGTGCTCTCGATGAACCTGCGCCGCCAGTCCGCCGACATGCCGGGGACCGTACGCGCCCACAGGTCGGCGAGGCCGCGTTCGACGGGGTTGGCCGGCTCCGGCGGCTCCGCCCCGTCCCGGGCGGGCATGAAGGCCGGGAGCCGGTCGAGGTACTCTTTGGCGCCGGCCGCGTCGCGGCTCCGCTTGTAGACCTCCAGGAAGTGGTCGTCGAAGAAGAACACCCAGACGTACCAGTCCGTGATGAGGTCCAGCTCGTCCGCCGAGGCGTCCGGATGGATGTAGGCGCACATCAGGCCGTAGTCCATGGTCTCCAGGAGCCGCTCGTCCCAGACGCCGAGCCCGGGGTCGAGCATGCCCATGTCCCGCGCCCACTCCCTGGTGTGCGCACGCGCGCCCTCCAGGTGGGGGTTGAGCCGGGCCGGGTACGGCACGTAGAAGTCGGGAAGTTCGAAGGGTTGCCGCATCATCCGCCTCTTCGCCGGTCACTAGCCGATCTCGACGCTCTCGAGGACGCCGAGGGCGTCCGGGACCAGGACCGCCGCCGAGTAGTAGGTGGTGACCAGGTACGAGATGATCGCCTTGTCGCTGATGCCCATGAACCTGACCGACACCCCGGGCTGGTACTCGTCCGGCAGGCCGGTGCGGTGCAGGCCGATGACGCCCTGGTTCGCCTCGCCGGTCCGCATCGCGAGGATCGAGCTCACCCCGCGGTCGCTGACCGGGATCTTGTTGCACGGCAGGATCGGCACCCCGCGCCAGGCCGGGACCCGGTTGCCGTGCATCTCCACGGTCTGCGGGTAGATGCCGCGGCTGTTGCACTCCCGGGCGAACGCGGCGATCGCGCGCGGGTGCGCCAGGATGTGGCCCGGCTCCTTCCACACCTTGGCCAGCAGCGCGTCCATGTCGTCGGGGGTGGGCGGGCCGGTGCGGGTATGGACCCGCTGCCCCAGATCCGCGTTGTACAGCAGGCCGAACTCCCGATTGTTGACCAGCTCGTACTCCTGCCGCTCCCGCAACGCCTCGATCGTGAGCCGCAACTGCTGCTCCGTCTGATTCATCGGCTCGCTGTACAGATCCGCCACCCGCGTGTGCACCCGCAGAACCGTCTGCGCCACACTCAACTCGTACTCCCGCGGCTCCGCCTCATAGTCCACGAACGTCTAGCGCCACCTCCCCCGCATGACCCGCCGCCAGCTCGATCTCCGCCTCGCCGTGCGCGTTGACGGCCCGGCCGTCGGCCGGCTCCCGGCCGTCGAGGTACTCCCGCAGCCCCGGCGACTGCGCCGCGATCTCCTGGAACGCTCCACGTGTCAGGACGAGTGCCGTACACGGCGTGATGGCCTTGGCGGTGAACTCCCACGCGGCCGCCTCGTCGGTCAGGCCCCGGTCGCCCAGGTGGTCGCCGTCGGCCAGCACGTCGGCCACCTTCTCGGCCCCGTACGCGCCGGCGGCGAGCCGGTTCACCTTGCCGTGCGCGATCAGCACCACCCGGTCCGCCGGCGCGCCCGCGCTGACGATCACCTCGCCCGGCTCGAACTCCCGCTGGGTGAACCGCTCGGCGAGCGCCTCCAGCACGTCGGTGTCGTCGAAGCCGCGCAGCGTGGGCAGCTCGCACAGCTCGGCCGGGATGACGCGGACGTCCGCGCCGGTGGAGACGAACGTGATCCGCCCGTCCCCGACGGCGTAGCTGAGCCGCCGGTTCACCCGGTACACGCCACCCGCGACCTGGACCCAAGGAAGGATCTTGAGCAGGTGCCGCGAGGTGATCTCCTGCATCTGCGGCACGGACTTGGTCGTCGTGGCCAGGTTCCGCGCGGCGGCGGTGCCGAGGCTGAGCTGCGGCTGCTCGTTGGAGGAAACGGTCTCCGTCATGACGTGAACCACCTGTTCTCTGTCGGTTTCCTGGGCGTGCTCGCGAAACGCGCGGCGAGGGTCGGCTTTCTCGGCGCGCGGTCAGGTTCCGCGTGTGGGGTGTCGTCTGGTCCGCGCAGCGGGCACGCGACGCCGGCCGTGCCGTACGGCACGGCGAGGGGGCGCCGCGGCGCGGCGTCAGCGGGTGCGGTGGATGAGTCCGTCGGCCAGCATGGCGAGCCCAGCCCTGGCCTCGGGGCCGATCGACGCGGAGTGGAGGACGTCGTACGCCTCGCGGGCACGGCCGTCGATCATGAGTTCCACGTGCGCCAGCGCCCCGGTGCCGATCACGATCTGCCGCACGCCGGCGGCCTGCTCCTCGGTCAGCTCCGGGTTGCCGTGCCATCTGCGCAGGTGGGCCGCCTCGGCGGGTGAGGCGTGCTGGAGCGCGTGCGCGATGAGGATCGTGTGCTTTCCCTCCCTGAGGTCGTCGAGCACCGGCTTCCCGGTCTGCGCCGGGTCGCCGAACATGCCGAGCACGTCGTCGCGGAGCTGGAACGCCTCGCCCAGCGGGACGCCGAACCGGGAGTAGACGTCGAGCAGGGAGGGGTCGGCCCCGGCCAGCGCGCCGCCGATCTGCAGGGGGCGCTCCACGGTGTACTTGGCCGTCTTGTAGCGCACCACGGTGAGCGCCTGCTCGACCGTCGGCAGGTCGCGGACCTGGGCGAGGATGTCCAGGTACTGCCCGGCGATCACCTCGGTGCGCAACCGGTCGAAGAGGGCCCTGGCCCGCTTCAGCCGGGACGGTTCGACCCCGCTGCCGGACAGGAGCTCGTCGGACCAGGCGAGGGTGAGCGTGCCGAGCAGGATCGCCGCCGCCTGCCCGAACGAGCGGGCCGCGAGCCCCGGGTGCAGCCCGGCGAGGCTGCGGTGCATCGTCGGATGCCCCCGGCGCAGGTCGCTGCTGTCCATGATGTCGTCGTGGATGAGCAGGCCCGCGTGGCACAGTTCGAGCGCCGCGCCCGCCGTGACGATCTGGTCGCAGTCCGCTCCCCCGGCTCCCCGCCACCCCCAGTAGCACAGGAGCGGCCGGACCCGTTTGCCTCCGCCGAGGATGAAGCCGCGCAGCAGGCGGTAGGCCGTGGTCACCTCCGGATCCGCCACGGGGGCGGCGTGCTCGTCGAGGAACCGGGCGAGCCTCTCGTCGACCAGCGTTCGCATCCGCCGGGCGGTTTCACTGACAGCCTCACTGACAGCCTCACCGGCGGTCTCCTCCGCCCCGCCGACCACCTCGGCGAGCGCCGTGTCGGCCGCCTGCCCGATCGACGCCTGGTCACTCTCCACCGTCATCGTCCGTCCCCTCGAGGAAGCTCCGATGCACAGGACGCTATTGATCGACTACAGCGCGCGGAAGAGCCCATTCCGGATAGTGGAACGGTCCCGGCGGCCGTCCCCGCCCCACGTGCGGTGATCCGGATCCATAACATCTTTGATACGCAGTGTGGTGATTCATTGCCATGGGTAATCATGGTCTTGCGAATCTCGTAGCCGGAGTTTGCCCTCACATCTCCCGTAAGGTGCGCACCGACAGAATGCCGCGAACCATCACCCATCAGGGGCCGTCGTCCGTGCCACAATCGCTCCCCGCCGCACCGCCGCCGATCGCACCGGACGACCAGGGGCCACTCGAGAAACCGAGCAGCCTGGAGAAGGGGATCACGATCCTCGCCTCGCTGAGCGCGGCCGTTCAGCCGATGGGCCTCGCCGAGCTGTCCAGGAGGACCGGCCTGCCGAAGACGACGGCCTACCGCCTGCTCGGCGTCCTGTGCGCCAAGGGCCTCGCGCAGCGGGTCGGCATCGACTACGCCATCGGCGACCGGCTGGCCACCCTGGCCGGGCCGGGGCCGCGGATGATCCCCGGCACCCGCCCCCTCGTCCTCCCGCACATGATCCGCCTCTACGAGCGGACCCGGCAGACGGTCAACCTGGCCGTCACGCGGGGGTTGGAGATCGCCTACGTCGAACGCGTCTACGGCCACGACCGGGTGAGCTCGCCGTCCGACGAGGTCGATCGCGCCCCGCTCCACTGCACGGCGAGCGGCAAGGTGCTGCTCGCGTTCGACCACGGGCTCAACTCGGCCTTCCACGATCGGGGGACCCTCGACCGCATGACGCGGCGCACGATCGTCGGGCACGCCGCCCTCGACCGGGAGCTGAGGATGGTGCGCCGCCGGGGCGTCGCCTATTCGCGGGAGGAGTTCGCCGAGGGCGTGGTCTGCGCGGCCGCGCCGGTGTTCGACGGTGACGGCGGCGTGCGCATGGCGGTGAGCGTGGCCTGCCCCTCGCGGTCGGCCGTGTCGGGAGAGGTCACCGCCCTGGTCAAGCAGGCCGCGCAGGCCATCTCCGCCACCGTCGTCACCGCCCTGTCCGCGATGACGCCGCGGCCGCGCCCCGACGGGCCGCCCGCGTCCTTCCTCTGAGCACGCCTCCTGCGCACGACTCCTGGGCACGGAGTACGCCTCAGGAGCGGACGGCGCCCGGGTCCGCTGAACGGTCCCGCCGCCGTCCACGCTCCTCCCCGCCCCGGCCGGGCGTCCCGACGATGTTCCCGAGAAGGGAAAGATCGGCCAGGATTGCGAAGGGCCGTACGTCCGCCGCCCCCGAGACGAGGAGATCAGGTGACGTTGCCCTTCGACGCGGTGCTGTGCGACTTCGACGGCGTGCTCAGGTTCCACGACCCCGTCGCCCAGGCGCGGATCGACGAGACGTACGGACTCGCGCCCGGCACGATCCTGAAGACGGCGCTGAGCCCGGCGCTGATGGGGCCGGCCTCGCTCGGGCTGATCACCTGTGAGGAGTGGGAGGCGTCGCTCGTCACCGCTTTCACCGACGTCCTCGGCTCGCCGGGGCGCGCGGCGCGGCTGGTCGAGGAGTTCGCCGCCGTGCCGTCCTGGATCGACGAGGAGGCGCGCGGCCTGCTGGCCGAGGCCCGGCGGCGGGTGCCGGTGGTGCTGGTCACGAACGCCACGACCCGGCTGGAGGAGGAGATCGAGCGCCTCGGCATGGCGGGCTTCACCGACGCCGTCGTCAGTAGCGCCCGGGTGGGGGTGGCGAAGCCGGACCGCCGCATCTACGAGATCGCCGCCGAACGCGCGGGCGCTGCCGTCGAGCGCTGCCTGTTCGTCGACGACCGGCCCGAGAACGTCGCCGCTGCCGTGGCACTCGGCATGACCGGCGTCGTGTACGGCGGGCCGACGGACCTGCGCGCGGCGTTCGCCGATTTCATATCGCCCGCGTGGCGGAACCAGTCTCGGTAGCCCCCACATGTGAGCATGATCCGCGGGGGGCTCCAAAGTGATCGGGGGATCAATGCTTCGCAAGTTCGTGCTGGCTGCAGCCATCGCCGCTGGGGTTTCGCTGTCTGCGGCACCGTCCTGGGCCGACACTTCCGCGCCGTCCACCACGGCCGTGTCGCCCAGCGCCGCCTACGTGCCCGGATCGCCGTACGCCACCACGCCCTACCCGTTGTACGACTCCGTCCGGTGGGACCGGTGGGACCGGTGGGACCGTTGCCACCGGTGCGACGATCACTGCCGGTGCGATGACCGGTGCGACGACCGCTGCCGCTGCGACGACCGGTGCGACTGCGACGACCGGTGCCGCTGCGACGATCACTGCCGGTGCGACGACCGGTGCGACGACCGCTGCCGCTGCGACGACCGGTGCGACGACCGGTGCCACTGCGACGACCGGTGCGACCACGACGACTGCGACCACGACCACCATGGGAGGTCGGCGCTCCTGGACGTCGACCTGGGTCTGCGGGTGCTGTAACAGGCGGACCGCCTCGCCCGACCGGAGACCGGACGGGCGAGGCGACGAAACGGTGAACGCGGCCCGCCCGACCGGTTTCCCCGGCGGTGCGGGCCGCGCCCGTGTGCGGCGTCCGCATCGGGCGCCCCCTCGCTCGCGTGCCGGCAGTCGTCCACACCGACTCGTACGGCGCCGCCAAGCGCGCGGGCGCTGCCGCCGAGCGCTGCCTGTTCGTCGACGACCGGCCCGAGAACGTCGCCGCCGCCGTGGCACTCGGCATGACCGGCGTCGTGTACGGCGGGCCGACGGACCTGCGCGCGGCGCTCGCCAATTTCATATCGCCCGCGCGGCGCGCCCCGGATCGGTAGCCCTCATATGTGAGCATGATCCGCGGGGGGCTCAAAAGTGATCGGGGGATCAATGCTTCGCAGTTTCGTGCTGGCGGCGGCTGTCGCCGCCGGGCTTTCGCTGTCGGCGGCGCCGTCCTGGGCGGCCGACGCTTCCACATCGTCCGTCGCGGCCGTGCCGTCGAGCGCCGCGTGTGCGCCCGGATCGCCGTGCGCCGCCGCGCTGTGCCCGCCGGGCACCGTCTGCGTCCCGGCGCCCAAGCAGTGCTTCACCCTGCCCTGCCCGCAGTACGACTGCGTTCGGGTCGACAGGGACCACCGCTGGGACCAATGGAACCCGAGGGACCAATGGGGCCGGTGGAACCGATGGAACCGATGGAACCGTTGGGACCGTGCCCGTTGGGACCGTGACCCTTGGGGCCGTGACCCTTGGGGCCGTGACCCTTGGGGCCGTGACCGACTGGACCAGGGGGCGGCGTTCTAACAGGCGGACCGCCTCGCCCGGCCGGAAAGCGGACGGGCGAGGCGGCGGGACGATGAGCGCGGCCCGCCCGACCGGTTTCCCCCGGCGGTGCGGGCCGCACCCATGTCCGGCGTCCACCGGCGGACGCCCCTCGCGCGCTCTGGCCGGCGCGCGGGGACGGGGCCGATCAGAGGCCGAGGCGGACGGGGAGCCGGGCCAGACGCCAGGAGCCGGGCAGGAGCTGGCGTTCGAGATCCTCGGGCGGCACGGCCAGGCGGAGGCCGGGGAAGCGACGGGTCAGCGCCAGGAAGGCGACCTCGCCCTCCTGGCGGGCCAGCGCCGCGCCGAGGCAGTAGTGCAGGCCGTGCCCGAACCCGACGTGGACCTCACGCCGCCCGTCCGGCTCCCGGGCGATGTCGAGGCGCTCCGGATCGCCGAACCGGCGGGGGTCGTAGTTGGCCGAGACGAGCAGGGCCATCACGGGCTCGCCGCGCCGCACCAACGTCCCTCCGATCTCGACGTCCTCGGCCGCGTACCGGAGGCGGGTGGCATGCACGGGCCCGCACCAGCGCATCAGCTCGTGGACGGCACGAGGCGCCAGCGCCGGATCGGCGCGCAGCGCGTCCCACTGGTCGAGGTGGGTCAGCAGGGCCGCCGTGCCGTTGCCGATCAGGTGGGCGGTGGTCTCGTGCCCGGCCAGGACCAGGGTCAGCACCATCGTGACCATCTCGACGTCGCTCAGGCGGTCGCCGTCCTCGTCGTGGGCCCGGATCAGCCCGGTGAGCAGGTCCTCGGCCGGCCGGGCCCGGCGGCGCTCGATCAGGTCGTGAATGTGGTCGATCATCTGGCGCAGCGGCTCGTTGATTGCCCCTGGCTCGATGGAGAACAGCGCCCTGCCCCATTCGTGCCACTGGGGGCGGTCCTCCTCCGGGATGCCGACCAGCTCGCAGATCACCGTGATCGGCAGCGGATAAGCGAACCCCTCGATGACATCGACCACGCCGTCCTCAGCGAGGCCGGGAAGCCGGTCGAGGAGGTCTTCGGTGATCTGCTCCACGCGCGGGCGCAGCTCCGAGACACGCCGCGCCGTGAAAGCGCGGGAGACCAGCCTGCGCAGCCGGATGTGGTCGGCGCCGTCGGCGTCGAGAACACTGTCGAGGATGTACTGGGCGTACTCGGGCAGGACGCCGCGAGCCCTGATGATCTCTTCGCGGAGGTCATGCGCATCCGTTCCCGGCACGTTCGCCGGGTTGTTCACGAACCGCTGGTCACTCAGCACCGTCTTGACGTCGTCGAACCGGGTGACCAGCCAGATCGGGGTGCCACCTCCGACGAAGGCCGCACGCGCGAGCGGAGCCTCCTCCCGGAGACGGGAGTACCCCCGGAACGGGTCGCTCAGCAGGGCGGGGTCCATCATGTCGACGGAACTGGTGGTGCTGGGAGTGCTCATCGTCGCCTCCATCGGGCGTGTCAGATGCGTTTCTGCCTGCCGATCTCTTCGTTCAACCGGTCGAGCAGGCTTTGGTGGAGATCGGCCACCCGCGGCGCCACCGCCGCCGCCGCCTCCGACGCGCGCGGCGTCTCGAAGGCGGCGCGGACGACGTGGGCGACCATGTCCGCGTTGTCCGCGACGCTCGGGACGCCCGAGGGAAGCATGGGCTCGATCATGAGGAACCCGGTCAGCACGGCGACGTACGCGTGCCGCTGCGCGGCCGGGGACGGCCCTGGAACGATCAGGCCGTGTTCCCGCAGGAGCCGGAAGTAACCGTCGAGAGTCCGTTCCCGGACCTCCATGAGATCGCCGATGACGTGGGCGGCGCTCCTGCTCAAGGTGCCCAGGGTCTCGAGGTCGCCGGTGAACATCGCGCGAACGATCGGATCCTCGTGAACCCACAGGTAGGCCGCGGCGGCCACCCGGCTGGGCAGGACCGCCAACGGATCGGCCCGGATCTCCTGGACGAACCGCTCGACCATCCTGCTCTGGGCCCGCAGCAGGACCGTGAGGAAAAGGACCTCCTTCGTGGTGAAGTGCAGGTAGACCGTACCCTTGCCGACGCCGGCGCGGCGGGCGATGTCGCCCACTGTCACGCGCGGGTATCCCCAAGCCACCAGCAACTCCCCGGCCGCGTCGAGGATCCGCTCCGCCCTCCTGTCGCGCTCGGCCTCGACCTGGCTCACCGCTCCGAGATCGACCTGCGTCACGGCTGCCCTCCCGTGCCTTCCGCCTGACCGGACGCGCCGGAGCGGGTGGTCGCCCCCTGGCCGCCCCTGCTCGCGCCCCCGGGACCGCAGGTACGGCGAGCCGCCCCCGGATCTTCGTGACCGAGATGAGAAATCTGGTCATCGGGTCAAACGTAAGCCGGATCCGCCTTCCCGACAACCACCTTCACGCCACGAAAACCTCACCGTAGGGACATGGAGAAGGTGACGTACAGGCGCGGCCCCGGCGTCGACGCCGGCGAGCGGGCTGTGGCAACGTTCGGTCCACATAGATCATAGAGACCACCCGGATACCGACCAGGAAGGCCGTTCATGGACATCTCGACCGCGGACCTGTATGACGAGCGCGAGACCGAGCTCGACTCCTGCGACCTGCAGTTCCGGCAGTACGGCGGGCGCCGCTCCTTCCGCGGCGTGATCGCGACAGTGCGCTGCCATCAGGACAACGCCCTCATCAAGGCGGTCCTGTCGGAGCCGGCGGAGGGGCGGGTCCTCGTCGTCGACGGCGGCGGGTCGCTGCACACCGCGCTGATCGGCGACGTCGTCGCGGGCATCGGCGTGGCCAACGGCTGGGCCGGGGTGGTCGTCAACGGCGCGGTCCGCGACGTCGTGGCGTTGCGCGACCTCGACCTGGGCCTCAAGGCGCTCGGCTCCAACCCCCGCAGGTGCACCAAGGACGGCGCCGGCGAGCGCGACGTCCCCGTGGCTTTCGGCGGCGTGGTCTTCCGTCCCGGCGCCGAACTGTTCAGTGACGACGACGGGGTCCTCGTCACCACGGCGTGAACTCCGCGCCGTTCCCGGCTCTACGGGGGCGAGCCCGCGACGGCGCCGGAGCACGTAACCACGGACATGATCACGGCCGGCCGGAGACCGTTCTGTAGGATTTCAGATGATCACAACGCCCCCTGATCCAGGAGTACCGGTTTGCCCGATCTCTCCCGCGAACGGCTCCGCGCCCTCGTTGACGCTCCGGCCTTCCAACGTGCCGTCATCGCCGTCATCACGCTGAATGGGATCACACTCGGGCTGGAGACATCGCCCGATCTGGCCGACCGGTACCCCGCCGCCTTCCTCTGGACCGACCGGGTCATCATCGCGATCTTCGTCGTCGAGCTCGCCCTGCGCATCGCCGCGCACGGGAAGGCGTTCTTCCGCGATCCGTGGAACTGGTTCGACCTCATCGTCGTCGGCATGGCCATCGTGCCCGCCTCGGAGTCGTTGTCGATCCTGCGGCTCTTCCGGTTCCTGCGCGTCCTGCGGCTGATATCCGTGGTCCCCAGCATGCGGCGGGTGGTCTCGGCGCTGTTCACCGCGCTTCCGGGGCTGGCCTCGATCCTGGCCCTGCTGATGCTGTCGCTCTACATGGCGGCCGTCATCGGCGAGCAGCTCTTCCGCCAGGCGGCCCCGCAGTACTTCGGGAACCTCGGGAAGTCGCTGTTCACGATGTTCACCGTGCTCACGGTGGAAAACTGGCCGGCAGTCGCCGAAGACGTGATGGCCAAGGAACCGATGGCCTGGATCTTCTTCGCCGCGTTCATCGTGATCACGGCGTTCTTCGTCCTCAATCTGCTCATCGGCGTGATCGTGTCCGCGATGGAGACCGAGGTCAACGCGTCGCGATGGAAGGAAGACCAGGAGCTGGAGCTGAAGCAGCACAACGCGGTGATGGGGCAGATCCGGGCGCTCAGCGAGAAGGTGGACCTGCTGGCGGCCAACCTGGCGGCCCTCTCGGCCACCCGCCCCGCCCCGGAGGCCGAGAGGGAACTCCTCCCCGCCGGCGTCGGCGACGGAGCCGGGAGCCGGGACGCGAAGTACGCGCGGCGACGGCGCCGTCGTCAGTGAATGGCTGTCCGAGCACTGGCCCCTGGGGGCCGTCGCGTACGCACCGCGCCTGAGGTTCCCGCCGGGGTTCAGCCGGCGAACCGCTCCTTCCGGCGCGCGACGAACTCCTCGACCGTCTCCGCCGGCCTCCCGGTGACCTCCTCGACCGTACGCGTCATGCGGTCGTACCGGTTCTCCCGATGCAGGCGGGCCATGGTGGCCAGGTGCTCCTCGACGTGCGCCCCGAGTCCGGACGGCGTGAGCACCTGCTCGACCCAGGTCTCCCACGGCACGTCGACGTAGGAGATCGGCCTGCCGAGAGCGCGCGAATACTCCGTGGCGACGTCCGTCATGTCCTCGGACCGCGGGCCGGTCAGCTCCAGGACCCGGCCCACGTACGGACCCGGATCGGCCAGGACGGTCGCGACCACCCGGGCGACGTCGTCGGCCGCGACGGGCGAGGTGCGGCCGGTCCCGAACGGCAGCCGGATCGTGCCGCTTTCGGCGATGGATCGCGCGGCCAGCGTCGTGAACAGCGGGTTGTCCAGGAAGATGGTCGGCCGGACATGCACGACCGGAAGGCCGGACCAGTCGAGCACCTGCTCGGACAGCCAGTGCAACCGCTGCTGGTGCGACTCGCTCGTGCTGACCGCGTCCATCTGCGAGACGGTCAGCTGCGAGATGGCGACCAGCGCGTCGAGGCCGCCGACGGCCCGTGCCACGGTCGCGACAACGGTCGTGGCCTCCAGGTAGGACGGCGCCACGCTCATGCTGAAGAACATCCGGCGGGTCCCGCCGAGGGCCCGCGCCACGTCCGCGGGCCGGGTGAGGTCGCCGACGACGACCTCGGCGCCGAGCGCGCGCAGAGCCCCGGCCCGGTCGTCGTCGTGGTGCGCCATCGCCCGGACGGCCAGGCCGCGCCGGAGCAGCAGTTCCACGACCGTGCGGCCCACACCACCGACTCCCCCGCCGGCGCCGGTCACCAGAACAAGGTCGGTCTCCGCCATCACACCCACCCCCCTTCCAGCATGACGGTCGCGGCCTCCGGCCTACCGCGGGCATACGCCGTTCCCGGTCAGAACGGGAGGGTGACGCGGTCGACGCACCAGTAGAGGCTGACCGCCACGATGGGGATCGACATCGCGACCGTCACCCAGCGGGCGGCGGACGTGCGGCGCAGCAGCGTCAGTAGTGGGAAGAGCACCGCGATGATCACAAGTTGGGTCACTTCGATGCCGACGTTGAAGCTCAGGAGCGACAGGAGCAGCCCCCACGACCCGCTCTCGTCGATGTCGAGCGCGCTCGCGAAGCCCAGCCCGTGCACCAGGCCGAAGGCGAAGACGACCGGCAGCCTCCATCTGCCCGCTCTCTCCTCCCCGCGGCCCAGGAGGTTGGCGACGGCCACGACGATGATCGATACGGCGATGACCGGCTCGACGATCGCCGCCGGAACGTCGACGACGCCCATCGCCGCGAGGAGGAACGTGATGCTGTGCGCGACCGTGAAAGCGGAGGCCGTGACGACGACGTCGCGGCGCCGGCGGGCGCCGATGAGCAGCGCGAGCAGGAAGAAGATGTGGTCGAGGCCGGACAGCAGGTGCTCGGCGCCGAGCAGGAAGAACTCGCCGACCTGGTGGGCGGCCCGGCGCTCGCCGATCCGCAGCGTCGGGCCGGCGGCGGTCAGGACCGCGGAGCCGGTCGTGCCGTCGAGCCGGTATCCGACGAGCGTCTCCGTGCTATGCACGAAGCTCTCGGCGTCGGGGAAGAGCGCGCTGGAGATCGCGTGCTGCCCCGGGCCGTCGCCCGCGCAGTCGTAGTCGAGGGTCACGACCGCGAAGGCCACCTTCGCGCGCTCGCGCACGTCCGCGTCGCCCGCGGGCGTGGGCGTGCACGGTGCGTCGTCGTAGGTCACGGCGAAGCGGCGGGTGACGTAGTCGATGACGGCGTCGTGGTTGATCTTGAGCTGGCGGAGCTGCTCGGTCCGCTCCTTCGCGTCGTACGCCTCCGCGTACAGCCAGGCCGACTTCATGAGGAGGTCGTACTCCAGATCGAGCACGGCCCTGACGTCCGAGCCCGTCCCGGTCACCGTGGCGTGGGCCTTCGTGGTCGCGTCGTGCGCCGCCGCCGGGGCGGGACGCGCCGCGTCGACGAGCACACCGACAAACACGCCGGCGAGCACACCGGCCAGCAGTCCGACGAGAACGTGGGCGAGGACGAGGGCGGACAGCCGGTGCCTGCGAGGCATGTCTCGTTCTCCAAAAAGTACGGGAAAGGTACGGGAAATCCGGCAGGGGAACGCCGCCCCGGACCGGGGCCCGGGGCGGCGGAGATGGGGTTACTTGCGCTGGAACCAGCGGTACATCGGCGAGTCCGGCCCCCAGTCGCCGGGACGGCCGTGCTCGTTCTTCGTGACGAAGACGCTCGGTTCGGACGCGGTCAGGCCGCCGCCGGTGGAGCGTGCCGTGACGAACCACGCGTAGGCCGTGTTGGCCTTGAGGCGGTCCCAGACCACCGAGGCGACCTGCCCCGACTCGACCGTGCTCGTGCCGACGACCCGGGTGGGCTTGTAGATCGCCAGCGAGTCGGTCGCGAAGCTCGTCGTGCGGGTGGTGAGGTCGACCGGGAGCACCATGTTGTCCTCGCGCCCGTCGTAACGGCGCAGCGGGTCGAACTCGCCGGCGCCGAAGTCATTGAGCAGCGGGGAGTAGGTGTCCACGGTCAGCTCCGACCGCTTGACGTTGAACTGCAGCAGGCGGAAGAAGCTCGCGCCGAACTGGAGCTGGTCGTCCGGGTTGTATCCGCCGACCTCGGTGAGCCCGAGGCGGTCGGCCGACACCGTGTAGAACTGGTAGTCCGCCAGCAGCTCGACGACACCCTTGCCGACCTGGCCCACCTTCGGCTTGACGTTGGTGGCCACGCCGTGCTCATGCCCGGCGAGGATGAGGAAGACGTTCGGGTTCTTCTCGACCACCGTCTTGTACAGCATCGAGCCGTCGGGAGCCGAGAATCCGGCGCCGCGTCCGTCCGGGTTGGTGCTCGGCACGAGGTAGTCGTGCGAGAGCAGGATGCCGTTGCGGTCGGGGAACCGCTTGAAGATGGAGTCGGCCCACTCGGCCTCCTCCCGCGTGACGCCGTACGACAGGCCGACCACGACGAAGTCCAGCCCGCCGGCGGAGAACAGGTCGTAGTGGTTCTGGTTGTCGCCTTCCTTCCACGGCCCGCCGTACTCGGCGTGCTGCCAGCCCTGCGCCGCCGTCTGGTACCGGCCGGGGCCGTAGTACTTGTTGTAGATCGCCTCCGGCCCGTCCTCGGTGCCCGACTGGTTGTCGTGGTTGCCGGCGATCACGCCGTTCGGGATGCCGGCCTCGTCCAGCACGCGCTGCTGCCGGGAGGACACCTCGAGCTCGCCGACGACCTGCTTCTGCATGGCCTCGTCCGCGGGCTTGCGGATGTTGTTCTCGATGATGTCGCCGGTGTGCGCGACGTAGGAGATCTTGCGCGGGTCCTTGTTGTCCTTGATCCAGTTGACGATGCCGGAGTAGGCGGACTCCCACACCGCGCGCTCCTCGGCGGTCTCCTGCTCCACCGCGCCTTCGGAGATGTACTGCGTGTCGGTGAAGTGGACGATCGAGAAGTCGTACGTGGAGGGGTCGGCGAAGCCGTTCGGGTCGCCGGGGTCGATGTCGTCGGCGAACGGGTCCTCGCCCGTCACCATGACGTGGACCTTCTGGCCGTCGATGTACTCCGCGCCGACGACGGAGGTGAGCGTGGTGTTGCCCTCGGCGGCGCCGCGGGAGCTCGTCAGGAGATCCCACGCCTTGGTCTTGGTGTTCCAGGCGCGCAGGGACGCCAGGCGCTCGGGGTCGATGACGCCTTCCCAGCGCAGGACCGGGGCGTCCACGTGGCCCTTCACCTGGATGTCGAACCGCTGGTAGGTGACGTCCCGGCCGGCGGGCGCGTCGAGCGTCGCGCCGTCGGCGGGGTCGAGCCCCTTGGTCGTGATCTTCTGCTCGCCGGGCACCTGCAGGGTCGTGGGGACGGTCGCGGCCACGCCCTGGTATGCCTGGTTCGGGGTCAGGATCTCGGCCTCGGAGAACGTCGCCTTCACCTGACCGCCGCCGGGCTCGGCCACCTTCGCCGAGAGCGTGACGGATCCCGACACGTCGACGCTGCCCACCGCCGGTGCGAGCTCGGCGGGGACGTCCGGGACGCCCGCGGACTCGAACGTGATCTCACGCGTGGCGGTGTTGCCGAGGCCGTCGGAGCCGGTCACGGCCAGGGTGTGCGCGCCGGGCGACAGCCCGGGGCCCACCTGGGCGCCCAGCGCGATCGGCCGGCCGTCGAGCGTGACGTCCGGCCCGGACACGACGCCGGAGGCGTCCTCAAGCGTGACGTCCAGCACGACCGAGGCGGTGAGCTTCTCCCCCGCGGCCGGGACGCTGGCGGCGACCTTGGGCGCGGAGTTGTCGGTGATCAGCGTGCGGGTGGCGGTCTCCCCCGACGTCGAGGCCGCGGCGAGCGTGTGCTTGCCGTCCTTGACGGCGGTGGTGTCGAGGTCCGCGCGCAGACCGCCGGCGGGCGCGTCCACGAGGAATTCGAGGTCGATCTCGGTGAGCAGGTTCACGTTGTCGCCGCAGTTGCCGTCGCCCATGCTGTACGAGCTCTTGAGCATCTGGCCGGCCGCCGTCCCCCGCACCGGGGCGAGGGCGATGTTCGAGATCGCGAAGTCGTCGCGGTTGGCGCCGCACGACGTCGGATAGGTGCCGGTCACGAAGTCGATCGTGTTCCAGCCGGGCACGAGGTACTCGTTCGGGAACGTGAAGTCGACACGCCGGCTGACGAAGTCGCCGTCGAGCACGACCTTCCGCCCGTTGACGAGCAGGTAGTTCTGGTAGCGCGCCTCGATCGAGTTGCTGCCCACGGTGAAGCTGAGGGTCGCGTCACCCGAGCCGAGCGTCTGGACGACATGCACCGGCCGGGCGTCGATCGTGTAGTGCAGTTCGACCTCGCGCAGGGCGGTCTGGCTGCTGCCGCAGTCGCCGTCGCCCATCTCGTACGACGGCTTGATGTCCTTGCCGGTCACGGTGGCGCCGTCGAGGGCGAGGTCGAGGTTCGCGATGGTGAAGTCGTCGCGGTCGATCCCGCAGGACGTCTTGTAGTCCCCGGTCACGACCTTGATCGTGTTGTCGCCGGGCACCAGGAATCGGGCGGGCACCGCGATGGGGACTCGCCGGCCGGCCCAGGAGCCGCCCAGGTCGATGCGCTTTCCGTTGACGAGTAAGTAGTCGTCGTACTTGTCGTCGATCGAGTCCGCGCCCACGTCGAAGCTGAACGTCGCCGCCCCGTTGCCCAGGGTGGCCTTCGTGGTGGGCTCGGCGCCGTCGACGGTGAGGGACGTGACGCCGCCTCCGCCCTCGGCGGGCACGGTCGCGAAGACCGACTGGTCACCCGCCACGAGCGTGCCGTCCGTGGGCAGCAACCGCGGCGCCCCGGCCGGAGAGTTGTTCACGGTCACGCTGTTCTTGACGGTGACCCCGGCCGCGGTCTTGGCCGTGATGGCGTGCTCGCCGTTGCCCAGCTTGGTGGTGTCCAGGTCCGCGGCGAGACCCGTGGTGCCCTGCGGGTCGCCCTGAACGAAGAACGTCAGTTTGGCCTGCTTGAGCAGCGAGGTGTTCGAGCCACAGTTTCCGTCACCGAAGGAGAGGGTGTACGGGTTGTCCTCGCCGTCCGCGACCTCGCCGAGAAGTTCGAGGCTCACGTCGGACAGGACGAAGTCGTCGTAGTTGACGCCGCAGGAGCTGTTGATCGTCCCGGCGAAGATCTCGATGGTGTTCTCACCCTTGACGAGGTGCTCGTTCGGGATCTCGATGGTCGCCCGCTCGCTCACGTGGTCGCCGATGTCGCTCCGGTACGCGCCGTTGACGAGCACGTAGTTGTGGTAGCGCGCCTCGGTCGAGTTCGAGCCGACGTCGAAGCGGAGCCGGGAGACGCCCACCGTCCGGGTGGCCTTGATCGCGGCACCGTCCACGGCGAGCTCCGTGACGCTGTCACCGGCCTCGGCCGGAACGGCCGCGACCTTGGCCGTGCCCTCGAGGAACGAACCGTCGGCGGGGCTGAGGGTTGGGGGGGGTACGAGAGCCGGTCGGCGTCGGGCTGGGACGTCCCTTACCGGGTTTCCCCGGGTCGGGGTCGGCGTGCGCCGCCGTCACGACACCGCTGACCAGCAGCGTCGCGACCACGGCTACCACGGCGAAACGTCCTCGAATGCTCGAGCTTCCCAGCAGCTTTCGTGCTGCCACTGGCTGCATCGGGTGCAGTCCCTTTCATCACGTTCGGATAAAGCGCCCATAAAGGCGCTTTGGTCTCGAGCGGCCACAGTGGAGGGCACGAGTGAACAGTAAGCATGAAGGGGCTGAAGGGAAAAAGAAATATCATTTCGCCTCGCGGTGATCGCGCGAGCCGCCCCGGCCGTCCGGCGCGTTCGGACGTGGCGCCCCGCTCGCCCCCGGGGCGAAGGGGCGAGATCCGCGACCGGCGTGAGCTGCCCTGATGGTCCCGGGCCGCGCCGCCGTACAGTGGGCCGTGGGGCACGGCACGGCACAGCACGCCGCAGACGGGCGTGACGGACGCTTGCTCGTGCCGGCGGTTCGCGGTCAAGGGGTGAGAGCCATGACCGGACTCAACGTCACCCGGAAACTGATCGGCGCCCACCTCGTGGACGGCGTGATGACACCCGGGGAGGAGATCGGGCTGCGCATCGACCAGACGCTCACGCAGGACGCGACGGGGACGATGGTGATGCTGGAGCTGGAAGCGCTCGGCCTGGACCGGGTGCGCACCCGCACATCGGTGCAGTACGTCGACCACAACCTGCTGCAGACCGACGAACGGAACATGGCCGATCATCTGTTCCTGCGTTCGGCCTGCCACCGCTTCGGGGTCTGGTACTCCCGGCCGGGCAACGGCGTGTCGCATCCCGCGCACATGCAGCGCTTCGGAGTCCCGGGTGCGTCGATGGTCGGCTCCGACTCCCACACCTGCGCCGCCGGCTCACTGGGCATGCTGGCCGTCGGCGTGGGCGGCCTGGAGGTCGCCATGGCGATGGCGGGGCAGCCGCTGTACCTGACGATGCCGGAGATCTGGGGCGTACGCCTGACCGGCGCGCTCCCGCCGTGGGTCTCGGCCAAGGACGTGATCCTGGAGATGCTGCGCCGGCACGGCGTCGACGGCGGGGTGGGCCGCGTCATCGAGTACCACGGACCCGGGCTGGCGGCACTGACCGCGATGGACCGGCACGTCATCGCCAACATGGGCGCGGAACTCGGCGCGACCACGACCGTGTTCCCGGCCGACGACCAGGTCCGCGCGTTCCTCGCCGCCGAGGGGCGGGCGGGCGACTTCACCGAGATCCTCCCCGATCCGGACGCTGATTACGACGTTCACGAGGAGATCGACCTGTCCGCCCTGGAACCGCTGATCGCCGCGCCCTCCTCGCCGGGCAACGTCGTCCCCGTACACGAGGTCGCCGGCGAGGAGGTCCATCAGGTGGTGGTCGGATCGTCGGCCAACCCCGGGTTGCGGGATTTCGCGATCGTCGCCGCCGTCCTGGCCGGTCGCCAGGCGCATCCGCAGGTGTCGGTGGACATAAATCCGACCTCGCGGGAGACCCTCGCCGACCTCACCCGCATGGGGGCCACCCTCGACCTGATCAGGGCCGGCGCACGGCTGCACCAGGCCGGATGCATGGGGTGCATCGGCATGGGGCAGGCGCCCGCGGTCGGTCGCAACAGCCTGCGCACCATGCCGCGCAACTTCCCCGGCCGATCGGGGACGAAGGAGGACTCGGTGTGGCTGTGCTCTCCGGAGACGGCGGCGGCCGCCGCGCTGACCGGACGCATCACCGACCCGAGGACGCTGCCCGGCCTGCTGGGGATCGAGTATCCCGTCGTGACGCTGCCCGAGCGGGCCTCCGTCGCCGAGGGCATGTTCGAGCCGCCCCTCGCCCCCGCCGACGCGCGGCGGGTCGAACTGGTCAAGGCGCCCAGCATCGGGACGCTCCCCGACTTCGACCCGTTGCCGGACCGGCTGCGCGCCCCGGTCCTGATCAAGGTGGGCGACAACGTCTCCACCGACGAGATCCTGCCCGCTGGGGCCCGCGTGCTGCCCTTCCGCAGCGACATCGCGCGGCTCGCCGAGTTCACCTTCAGCCAGATCGACGAGAGCTACCCGGCGCGCGCGCATCAGGCCGGCCCGCACGTCGTCGTCGGAGGCGACAACTACGGCCAGGGGTCCTCGCGCGAACACGCGGTGATAGCGCCCCGCTACCTCGGCCTGCGCGCGGTGATCGCGAAGTCGTACGCGCGCATCCACTGGCAGAACCTCGCCAACTTCGGCGTGCTGGCCCTCGAGTTCGCCGACCCGGCGGACTACGACCGCGTCGGCCAAGGCGACGAGCTGTCCCTGGAGGACCTGCGCGGCGCGCTGGAGAGGGGCGGCGACATCACGGTACGCGACACGACTACGGGCGCCGACTTCGTCGTCCGGCACCGCCTGTCCCCCCGCCAGGTCGCGATGGTGCTCGCCGGCGGGCAGATCCCGTTGATCAGGTCGCGGACCGCGGCGTGAGGACCCATCTGGAGACACCCCTGGGTGACCGGTGTCTTCTGGTGTCGACCAGCCACCCGACCCAGGCCGGTACCTCTGTCATCGATCAGCTCCGATCGGCGATGTGGCCGTCCCGCGTCGGAGCGCCGCCCCTCTCGCTCGGCCGGGCCTAGATCGCCGAACCGGTGCATGTACGTCGATTTCGATATCTTGCATAGATCGTGACCGACCGAAACCTGCGAAAAAGGGAGCACCATATGCTCGACGACGCCGGCCTGCGGGCGCTCCGCGAGGCGGCCCGCCTTTCTCCGGAGAATCTCCCCCTGCGGCAACACCTCGCCGGGCAGCTCCTGGCCATGGGATATCTCGCTGAGGCGGAGGCCGAGTACCGGGCCGCTCTCGTGCTTGCCCCCAAGAACGCGGACATCACGGCAGGTCTGGCGGAGGCGTTCGTCCGGCAGAGCGCCTACGGCGCCGCGCTGGCGGCGCTCGAACCGTTGCTGGCTTCACCCGGCTACCCGCCCAAGCTCGGCGTGCTGGCGGCTCGGGCGCTACTGGCCGAGGGCGACACGGCACGGGCGGCCCACCGCTACCACGACGCGGTATCCCGTGATCCGTCCGTGGGCGACGCCGATCTCGCCGCCCGCCTGTCGGCCCCTCCCGTGCCCGCATCGCCGTACCCGGCGCCCGCCCCCGCGCCGGCCTACCCGGCGGCGGAGTCCGTACCCGCGTCACCGTACCCGGCGCCCGCCCCCGCCCCGGCGTACGTGGCAGCAGGCTCCACACCGGCCTACCCGGCTCACCCGACCTACCCGGCACATCCTGCGCCCGCTCCCGCACCGGCGTACCCGGCGGCGGGCTCCCCGCCGCCGGATGGTGCCGAGGTGGAGCGCGCCGGGCTCTCCTTCGCTGACGTGGCGGGCATGGAGGCGGTCAAGGAGGCGCTGCGGATCAAGCTCCTGCTGCCGCTCCAGCAGCCGGAGCTGTTCGCCGCGTACGGCAAGCGCGCCGGCGGCGGGGTACTGCTGTACGGGCCTCCGGGCGCGGGCAAGACTCACCTGGCCAGGGCCGCCGCCGGCGAACTGGGCGCGGCTTTCGTCAACGTGGGACTGGCCGACATCCTCGACATGTACATCGGGTCGAGCGAGCGCAACCTGCGCGCCACATTCGAAATGGCCCGCCGCAACCGGCCGTGCGTACTGTTCTTCGACGAGGTCGACGCGCTGGCGGCCCGCCGCTCCGACATGCGCCAGGCGCACACGCGGCAGCTCGTCAACCAGTTCCTGGCCGAGCTCGACGGCGTGGACCAGAAGGCCAACGAGGGCGTCCTGGTGCTGGCTGCCACGAACGCTCCGTGGTACGTGGATGTGGCGTTCCGCCGACCGGGCCGCCTCGACCAGCCGGTGTTCGTGCCGCCGCCCGACGCCGCGGCGCGCGCGGCCATTTTGCGCATCCTGTGCCGAGACAAGCCCCTGGCCGAAATGGACTTCGACGCGGTGGCGCGGGCGACCGAGCATTGCGTCGGCGCGGACCTGAAGGGTGTGGTGGACCGGGCGGTGGAGGCCAAGCTCCAGCAGTCGATCCGTGCCGGCCGCCCCATCCCGCTGTCGACGCCCGATCTGCTCGCCGCCGCGCAGACCGTACGGCCCACGGCGGTCCGCGAGTGGATGTCCACCGCGCGCAACTACGTGATGCACGCCAACGACTCCGGCGCCTGGGACGAGCTGATGCCCTGGGTCAAGCGCAAGTGGTAGCTGTCGCCGACTCAGTCCAGCGGGCGCGCACGCTGCTGGAGATGCGCCGTCCCGCTGACGCCGAGCGGGAGCTGCGCGGTGTGCTCGCCCAGGAGCCGCAGCACGTCACCGCGCACTCCTTCCTGGCCCTCGCCCTGGTCCAGCAGGGCAACGTGGCCGAAGGCGTCGCGGAAGCGCATGAGGCGGTCCGGCTGGCGCCCGACCAGTGGCTCACCCACTACATGGCCGGACAGGTGTATCAACACGCCGGCCGTCCCGATGAGACGATCGCCGCGATCAACGCGTCCCTGGCTCTCGAGCCCGAGTTCGCGCCGGCCTGGGAGCTGCTGGCCCGGGCACACCTGATGAAAGGCGAGTGGCCCGAGACGGCCGAGGCGGCGCGCCGCGGGCTGGCCTTGGATCCGCAGGATTCCGATCTGGTGAGCCTGCTGGCGCTGGCTCTCACGAAGACGGGAGAGGAGGAGCAGGCCAGGGCCGCGGCCGCGCACGCCGTACAGCTGGACCCGGAGAGCGCCACCGCGCACCTGGCGTACGGCCGGATGGCGCTGGCCTTCGGTGATCCCCGGCGAGCGGCGGACGCCTTCCGCGAAGTGCTCCGTCTCGCCCCAGGCTTCGACGAGGCCAGGGATCTCCTCGTGGCCGCGCTGAAGCAGCGCAATCCTCTTTACCGAAGGCTCACGCGACTGCAGGGCAGGTTCCGCGGCAACCGGCGGCTCGTGTTCCTGCTGCCCGCCGTACCGCCTCTCATCGTGTTCTTCGTTCTCGTCGCGGTGCTGCACTGGGCGGCGTGGGTCGCCGAGGCGTGGACCACGCTGCGCCTGGCCCGCATGAAGGCCACCCGGCTGCTCTTCTCCGATGCCGAGGCTCGCGCGGCCCTGATGTGCTGCGGCCTGGTGGCCGTGGGCGCGGCGGTGCTCACGCTGGGAGTGACGCTCGGCCTGAACGCTGTCGGCACCGCGGGCGTGGCCGTCATGGCCCTGGTCACCTCTGTCCAAGAGGCCGTGCACACCGGGTCCGCCCGGGGCCGGACGGTCCTGTACGGCTGGACGGCCCTGCTTGCCCTGGCCATCGCCGCGTCGGCGGTTCTCACCTCGCCGACCACAGCTCTGTTGTGCGTGTACGCCGGCCTGTCCACGATCTGGGTGGCGGCCGGCATACGCCGTGTCCTTGGTCGTGTCTGACAGATCACGCCCTGCTGCGCGCGGCTCCGGCGGGATTCACCCGGCGTCCGGCGCGGAGGTCCCAAGGTTCGACGAGGGAGCGGGCACGGCGCCCTATGGGGTGGGGGACGCGGCACCGGGCGTGGCCGCGTACTCCTCCCTCGTGATCACGGTGACCTGAACAGGCCGACCGGTGCTCGGGACCGCCGTACGGCGCTCCGGGCGCATTCCGAGCTTGGCCATCACCCGCAAGGACGCCGTGTTGTCCACGTGGGCGACGCTGACGATCTCGTCCAGCCCCACCTCCCGGAACCCGAAAGCCAGCACCTCACTCGCCGCTTCGGTGGCGTAGCCGCGGCCCCAGTGCGCCGGTCCCAGCCGCCAGCCGATCTCCACGGCGGGCATCACCTCCGGCAGAAACTCCGGAACCGCCAGGCCGACCCACCCCGCGAACTCCCCTGTCTCCCGCACCTCGACCGCGAACAGGCCGAACCCGCGCTCCTGCCACCCCAGCCCCAGCCTCACCAGCGCCTCGGCCGCCTGCTCGCGGGTGCGCGGCACACCGTCACCGATGTACCGCATCACCTCGGGGTCGCCGTCCATCGCGGCCAGCGGGTCGAGGTCGTCGTCCCGCCACATCCGCAGCCGCAACCGCTCCGTCAGTCGTTCCACTCCGGGCCCTCCTCGATCGCCGAACCGTGATCGTAACCGCCGCGCGCGGCGCCTGTCGTGGCCGAGCCGGACCTGCCGCACGCGCAGACGCAGGCCGGCGCGTCACTCGCCGGGGAGGTCTCCTGTCTCCAGCAGCCGCCCGCCCGACAGTTCCAGCCGGCGGCCCACCTTGATCTCCGCGAGGAACCGCTCATCGTGGCTGACCACCACGAACGCCCCCTCGTACGCGTTGAGCGCGCTCTCCAGCTGCCCCACGCTGACCAGGTCGAGGTTGTTCGTGGGCTCGTCGAGCAGCAGAAGCTGGGGTGCCGGCTCCGCGCACAGCACGCAGGCCAGCGTGGCGCGCAGCCGTTCGCCGCCCGACAGCACCCCGACCGGCAGGTGGGCACGGGCGCCCCGGAACAGGAAGCGGGCGAGCAGGTTCATCCGCTCCGCCTCGGGCATGCCGGGGGCGAACGCGGCGAGATTCTCCGCCACGGTGCGCTCGACGTCGAGCAGGTCCAGCCGCTGCGACAGGTAGGCCACCCGGCCGTCGGCCCGCCGGGTCATGCCGCCGTCCGGCTCCAGATCGCCGCCGATCAGGCGCAGCAGGGTGGACTTGCCCGCCCCGTTGGGGCCGGTCAGGGCGACGCGCTCGGGTCCGCGGATCGTCAGGTCGACGCCGGGCTCGGCGAACAGGTCGCGGGCCTGGAGGTGCTCGCCGTGGAAGACCGTGCGCCCCGCGGGGACGTTGGTTCCCGGCAGTTGCAGCACGATCTTCTGGTCGTCGCGCAGGGCGCGCCCCGCCTCGTCGAGCCGGGCCTTGGCGTCGCTGACGCGGGAGGCGTGCATCTGGCCCGCCCGCCCGGCCGACTCCTGGGCGCCCCGCTTCATGTTCCCGGCGAAGATCCGCGGCAGTCCGGCGCTCTTGAGGTTGCGCGCGGCGTTGCTCGCCCGGCGTTCGGCCCGCTCGCGGGCCTGCTGCATCTCCCGCTTCTCGCGCTTGAGCTCCTGCTCGGCGCTGCGCACGTTCCGCTCGGCGGCCTCCTGCTCGGTGCGGACCGCCTCTTCGTACGCCGTGAAGTCGCCGCCGTAGAAGCGGACCTCGCCCCGGTCGAGTTCGGCGATGCGGTCCATGCGGTCGAGCAGGGCCCGGTCGTGACTGACCACGAGCAGGCAGCCGTTCCAGTCGCCGAGCACGTCGTAGAGCCTGCGGCGCGCGTCGAGGTCGAGGTTGTTCGTCGGCTCGTCGAGCAGCAGGACGTCGGGCCGCCTGAGGAGCTGCGCGGCCAGGCCGAGCGACACAACCTGGCCGCCGCTCAGCGTGCGCAGCGTACGCGCGAACTCGAGGTCGCCGAGGCCGAGCCGGTCGAGCTGGGCTCGGGTGCGCTCCTCGATGTCCCAGTCGTTGCCGATCGTGGTGAAGTGCTCCTCGCTCGCGTCCCCTGATTCGATGGCGTCCAGCGCCGCGATCACGGGGGCGATGCCCAGGACCTCGGCCACGGTGAGGTCGCCGTCGAGCGGCAGGCTCTGCGGGAGGTAACCGAGCACGCCGTCGACGGACACGCTGCCGCCACCGGGCCGGTATTCACCGGCGATCAGTTTGAGCAGCGTGCTCTTGCCCGCGCCGTTCGGGGCGACGAGGCCCGTACGGCCGCCGCCCACGGTGAAGGACAGATCACTGAAGACGGGCGTGTCGTCGGGCCAGGAAAAGGACAGGTTGGAGCAGATGATGAACGCATCGGACATGCGGGAGACCTCGTAAGCACGTGATCCGGGCGCAGCGAAGCCGCCCGGCAATGGGACAGGTTTTCGGGAACGACGACCACGGCCACGTCGGCGGCGGTCATACGCGCCTGCCGGGGCCGATCAACCTCCGGTATCACCCGGAGATGTCGTCGTCACCTGCCACGTCTGGTCTCCTAGCTTTCGCTTACAAGCGTCACACACCATAACAGCCGTCTACCGTCCGACGGCAAGGCGTTTTTGCCGGGCTCCGCCGGCGGGTGCCACGCCGACCACGAACCGGCCTGCCTTGAACGTCAACGCCAGGAGCGGGATCGGCCACGTGCTGCGGGATCAGGGCGTGCCGGAGGTGCCCGGTGGACGGTGCTCGGCGGCGATGCCGATTCGACGCTGCTCAGCCGGGTGGGACTCCCCACTCTGGTGGAAGGCCGCCGCGCCCAGACGAATGATCGTCTCCGAAGGCTGCCGTTCCGCGTCCTCCAGCTCTTGCAGGCGTTCGAGGTCGGCGGCGGGAACCAAGGCCACGATCGGCTTTCCGTGCCGGGTCATCACGATGCGCTCCCCGCCGTACGCGGCACGGTTCACCAGCTCGGCGAAGTCGGCCCGAGCTTGCGTGACAGGGATCTCTTCGGCCATGGATCCAACATAGCAGTCTGTATGTAATGTACGTTCTGTATATTCTGTACAGAACGGAGGCCACCTATGATTCACCCCACCAGCCGCTACGTCCTGCCGGAGGTCGTCGAGAGGACCAGCCACGGCACGGTCGTGATGGATCCCTACTCCAAGCTCCTGGCCGGGAGGATCGTCTTCCTCGGCGCCCCGATCGACGACACCAGCGCCAACGACGTGATGGCGCAGATGCTGTACCTCGACTACGACAACCCCGACCAGGACATCTCGCTGTACATCAACTCCCCCGGCGGCTCGTTCACCGCGATGATGGCGATCTACGACACGATGCAGCACGTCGCCGCGGACGTGGAGACCGTCTGCATGGGCCAGGCCGCCTCCGCGGCCGCCGTCCTGCTGGCGGCGGGAACCCCGGGCAAGCGGCTCGCCCTGCCGCGCTCACGCGTCCTCGTTCGCCAGCCCTCGGGCGAGGGGGAGGGACAGTTCAGCGACCTGGAGATCCACGCCCGGGAGGTCCTGCGCGCGCGGGCGCTCACGGAGACCCTGCTCGCCCGGCACACGGGGCAGAGCGCGGAGCGCATCCGCCGCGACATCGAGCGGGACAAGATCCTCACCGCGAACGAGGCCATCTCCTACGGCTTCGTCGACGCGCTGGCCGGATCCCGCAAGAGGGTCCCGATCCGGTGATGTACCGGTGACCGGCGCGGCCGTCGCCGACGGCGTGATCAAGGCGTCAGGCGGAAGACCGGCCGGCCGCGTGGGTCGCGCTCGGCGTCCAGGGTCTTGTCCTCGAGGAACGCCACGGCATCCGGGTCGAGGAAGACGCGTACGTCCTCCTTCTCGATCACGTGGTCTCCGGACCAGGCATCGCTCGCCAGCGAGAACTCGAGCGCGCCTCGTTCGTCCGGCTTCACGGCGATCCGCAGGCCCGCCTGGTGCGGCAGGTACTCGCCCACGATGAGATCGCGGATCGCCCCCATGGCATTGTCGGTCATCGTCAGCACGGCAGGCTCCTCGATTCTGATGCCGCGGTCCGTCTCGTCCGATGCCGGCCCGCCCAGCGGATCGGCTGCCCTTGGCTCCGGACAAGCCGTGCGCCCGCGCTCCGCCGCCGGTGGACGAGGACACCCCTCGCGCCCCCTGCCCCGAGCCGTCCCGATCAAACGGCGTCGCCGCGCCCACAACCATGGTGGCGGCCGGATCGGACGGGCCGTTCCGGCCGCCCCTCTGTCCGCGGGGGCCGGTCTCGCCCGGGGCGTCCACGACGCTCTTCCTCCTACGGTCGTAGACTCGAAGCCGAACCCGCACCCACCTTCTCGTCGATGACGAGGCCGGCCGCGTCGCGGATCGGGGACGACGGCGTTCGCCCCGGGCGGCGAGCCCGCCGGGCGATCGCGTGGACGCTCAGACGGGGGAGATATGCGTATCGGCAATGTCTATCGCCCAATGATCTTCGGCTGCCGGGCGGACGAACGGCTGCCCGAGGTGGCCCGGCAGATGGTGGACAAGAAGGTCGGCGCGCTCGCTGTGCTCGACGGCGACGAGGTCGCCGGAATAATCACGGAGCGGGACCTGGTCGCGGCGATGGCCACGTTCACCGACCCGTCCTCCGTGAACGCCGCCACGTGCGCCAAGACCGAGGTGAAGACCGCGGGCCTGGACGAGGACTCGCGTGAGGTCGCCCGCCGGATGCTGGACGCGGGCATCCGCCACCTGCCCGTGGAACAGGACGGACGCATGGTGGGCATGGTGTCGATGCGCGATCTCCTCGCTCTGGAGACGTGGGCGTCCTGAGGCGCCCCGCACAGCGTGGGTAGCGGCCTCTGGTCGAGCGCCGCGACTGGACAGGCGCGCCGCAAGCTCCGGGCAATCCAGGTGCAAGCGGGCGCCGGTACCTTCCAGCCATGTCGACACGATGGCTCACCGATGGGGCGGCGGCACTGGCCGCGGCCGCGCTGCTGCTCCCCTCACCCGCTTCCGCCACCACTTCCGGCACAGAGCTTGGCGGCCACGCCGTTCCGAGTGCCGCGGCCGCCCGGACCGCGCCGGTCACGCCGGCGACGGTCGCCAAGCGGCTGTTCGGCGCCTGGCTGCGCGGCGACCGCGCGGCGGCGGCCCCGATCGCCGCGCCGTCCGCGGTGAACACGTTGTTCTCCTACGTCTACCGAGCGCCGGACGGCTTCGCCGGGTGCGCCGGGAACCGGTGCCGGTTCACGCACACCAGCGTCCGGGTGCCGGGCGGCCTGAACGGGATCCTGATGATCGTCTCAGGGACGAAGGTGACCCGGGTCTACGAGTCCCGCCACCTCACCCGCCCGTCAACGGCGGCGGCATACCTGTTCTCCGCGTGGCAGAAGGGTGATCGCGACCGCGGACTGGAGGTCGCCTCGACGACGGCCGTCTCCTCCCTGTTCCGCACGAAGTACGACCGGGCCGGCGTGACGTACTACCCCCAGGGGTGCACGGCCGAGCCGAAGGGCTTCACCTGCGCCTACTCCTACGAGGGCGGGGCCCTGCTGACGCACGTCACCGGGTCGCGCTCGTCCGGGTACGAGGTGCGCTCGATCAGCTTCATCGCGGACTGACCGGAAACGCGGCGCCCGGCGGACGCGAGCGGGCGCCGTTCGGCGGGTTCAACCACAGCGGCATGGGCCGTGAGATGGGCGTCGAGGGCATCCGGGAGTTCATGGACACCCACGCGGTGGGCTTCCCTACCGACCGTCACGGGCGGGCGTTGCCGGGCATCCCCGCAACGCCGGAAAATGGGTACAAAACTCGCCGCATTCGGTGCGAGGCTGAGCGCGTGAACCATACGCACACCGTGGTCCTGGTCGAGGGGACCAGTGATGAGTCGGCCATCAACGCGTTGGCCGAGCGCCGGGGCCGAAATCTCGCGGCCGAAGGCATCTCCGTCGTGGCGATGGGCGGTGCCACGAACATCGGGACATACGTCGGCACGTTCGGCCCTCCCGGTCGCAATCTCCGGCTGGCCGGTCTGTATGACGCCGGCGAAGAAGGCGCCTTCCGGAGGGGGCTCGAGCGGGCCGGCCTTGGATCCGATCTCAACCGAAGCGATCTGGAGGCGCTCGGATTCTTCGCGTGCGTGGCCGACCTGGAAGACGAGCTGATCCGCGCTCTCGGCACCGCCGCGGTTGAACGCGTCGTCGATGCCGAGGGCGAGCTCCGCTCGTTTCGCACACTCCAGAAGCAACCCACATGGCGCGGGCGCAGCACTCACGACCAGCTGCGCCGGTTCATGGGATCAGGCAGCGGCCGCAAGATCCGCTACTCAGGCCCGTTCGTCGCGGCACTGGAGCTCGATCGCGTACCGCGACCGCTGGACGGACTCCTGACGCACCTGTGAGGGGGTAACGACCGGTTCCCCGGGATCAGGGCATGTCCTTGTCCGGAACGACGATCAGCTCCAACGGGTGGTGCCCGTTGTATCCGAGCCCGTGCTGGTTCCATACGACGTCCTCCGGGCGGGGCTGGATGTTGCCGGCCTTGTCCTTCGCGCGTGACATCACGCGGTACTGGCCGGGCTTGACCCCTGGCCAGGGCACCTCGAACCGCACCCACATGTAGGGTTCGGGCGAACTCAGCAGCTTCGCCGCGCGCCATGGCATCTCGGTGACCCATCGCCCGGGCGAGGCCAGCTTCTCCACCGAGACGTCGACCCGATCGATCGCGCCGGACCCCGACCAGGCCCGCCCGCGCAGCGTGATGTCACCAGGAGCGAGTGTGATCTCCGGGTCGTGCTCGATGGCGCTGCGGACGGGGCCGACGCTCAGGGCGACCGGCTTGGCATAGGCAGGACCGACAAGCACATGCCTTGTCTGAAGTCCTGCCGGCGGAATGCGATGCTTCGACACCTCGATCTCACCGAGTCACTTCACGTAGGTGACGGCGGCCCATCCCGACAGCAGCAGGCGGAGCGGGTATCCGTGGTCGACCGGCAGGTCCCACCCATTCATGCCGTACACCAGCAGGGTGTCGTCTTTGAGCACCTTGTCGGCGGGGGCGACCTGCGAGTAGCGGATCGTCCCGCCGGGGAAGCTGCGGTTGACGATGACGTCCAGACCGGTGAACTTCACGTCCACCGGTGATTCCGCCCCGGCCGCCGCCAACACGTCCTTGGCCCGCACACCCGTCCACTCGGCGGCCCCCACCGCGCCGAAGTGCCACTGGGTGTAGCCGACCGGAAGCCAGCGGCCGTCGGCTCCGCCGGGCGGCAGCTTGGGGAAGAAGGCGGAGCAGTTGGCGCCGCAGTCGATCGTCCGCTTCAGCGTCACATGGGGCATCGCCAGCAGTTCGTCATACGTGAACGAACGGGGGCGGGCGAGCGCGTCGCCCGTCAGCTTGAGCCGCCACGTCCGACGGTCGATCCGTGGCGGGCGGGCCCGGTTGTGGATGTACATCCGGTCGTTGGGCGTCAATTCTCCGTATCCCTCGGCCCCGCCGGCGAGCACCGCCTGTCCGACGGGGCCCCACTTCATCTCCTCCGATCCGTTCTCCCGGTGGACGAAGTACCAGGACGGCGTCGGCTGGACCACGAAGTTCGTCACGCCGGCCGCCGCTTCCGGGGTCGTGCCGGGAATCGCGGACGCCTGCTCGATCAAGAACGGCGCCACGGCGCCCGCCGCCGAGTACGCCAGGAACCGCCGACGCGAGTACTCGTCCTCCAGCGGAATCTCCTGGCTGCGATCGGCCTCGGCATCTCCCGGGTCTGGCCGGTGCGTCATCGTGGAACCCCCAGCTCTCGCGCAGCACCGGGGGGCGACGTTTTGTCGATCATTGTGCTGGATGCCCGAATTCCCGGGCGCTCTAACGCGCACTCCGCGCATGTCCGCGCGGGCAGTCAAGGACGACAACGCCCTCAGCGTGCGGCGCCGGGTCGGCTCATCATCCCTGATCGTCCGCATGGAGTACGGCGGCTACCGCCTGATCGACGTCAAGACCGGCAAGGTTCGACCCATCGAGTTCGATGTCCCCTTCGCGGACTATCCGCACGTGGTCTTCGGCAAGATGTCGCCGCAAGCGCACCCTCCACCCCACCTGACGGTCTCCCAAGCCGGCCCGAACCAGCCTCCTTTACGATGTAGATTCATCAACCGGATCTTCCCGGAGAACCGGCGGACACAATGGAACGCAGGTCAGACATCGGGCACCGGACGCCCCAGCGGTGGACGTCACCTGCCTCAACGTCCTCGGGGTCCTGGATCACGTCCCGCTCGTCCTGGAATGGTGGATCGACACGTGCTCGATAAGATCGTCGCCCATTACGACGACATGCTGGATCGCCTCTGTTTGGGCTTCTTCGCGTACACGGTGACGATCCCCGACTCCGGCGTTCTCACGATCGAGGGCGCCATGCGCCGTCTTGGAGCCGCCCCCGCCGCGGTTCGTGATCTCGGGGAGCCGGTCGACAGCGATCGCCTTTCCCTCTACCAGGTCGGCACTGGCGTCGTCACCCTGGACTGGCATCCCGTCGAGCGCCAGGAGATCACCGATCGGCTCGCCGGTGACGGATTCCGGCACTGGTATCTGTGCGTCGACATCGAGGGCAACACCATCATGTACGCCCGCTACGGAGCGGCCGAGGGGCACCTCGAGCATCCCGAGCCGGGATACATCCCCTTCACTCACTGGACAGATCATTTCGGCCCCTTGAGTCCCTACACCGAGTTTCTCGTCAGCGGCCACGACAGTGAGGAGGCAGAAGCGCAAGTGGACATCACCGCAGCGTGCCTGGCCGTGATCGAGATGGAAAGCGGCGTGCGTCTGGACGAGGAACTGATGGAGAGTCCTCATTCAGAGGTGTCGATCTCCACGTAGAACCGTCGCGAACGAGCCGGTCGACCCCGGTGAACGTGACCGCGACAGCCGGTTCACCGGAGACGCGGCGTCGCCTCTCGCGGCTGCTCGATCATCCGCTGGAGGGACGCGCGGGTGACGATCGACGTCCCGGTCCACCGGGAGAGCACGCCCCGCTGTTCCAAAAGGACCAGTACGGCAAATGCGGCCAGTGGCAGCACGGTCAGGGACGACGACGCCTGGCCGAACGCCGCGACAGCGATGAGAGCCAGGTACGGTGCGGCGGTACGGACCGTCCTGCGGAGCCGCGACGCGTAGCTCCCGGGCGCGGCACCCGCCACGAGGGCTGTGCCGTGGGTGGGCTCGCTGCCTGAAGTGCCGTCCCCTGCCACCGCGAGGCGCACGGCCGCCAGGCCCGGCGTGGCGCCATCCCGCCGGATGGCGGGCATGGCCACGAAAAGAGCCAGCCCGACGAGCACGTAACACAGCCCCGGCAGCCAGTCGCGCAGTGCGGATCCCTCAGGGAGGGGCGCGCCCGCGGCGAGGCCGTACAACCGGACCAGGACGAGTCCGGTGATCGGGGCGGCGAAGAACCACACGATGCCGTCCAGGAGCATGCCGAGCGTCTGGCGTGCCCGGCTCGGCGGAGCCACGTCCGTACGCGGCGCGGGCCAGGCGGAGGGGAGCAGCCGGGCGAGGGGGCCCGCCAACAGCCAGCCGCAGACGGCGCCCAGGGTGTTGATCCACAGGTCGTCGATGTCGAACAGCCAATAGGGGCACGGATACAGCCCCCAGAGCCCGGTGAGCTGGGTGAGCTCCACCGCCAGCGAACCGACGAAGCCGGCGAGCGTGGTCCGCGCGAGGCCGAGCCGGTGGCGGTAGCGCAGCAGGAACCCCAGCGGAACGAACAGCAGGACATTGAACACGACCTGCAAAGAGGCCCGGCTGACGAGCGTGGTGAACAGCCCGGCGCCGACGTTCTCCCGGGCGATGTCGGCGAAACTCCCGAAGAGCTGGAGCTTCGGAGTGGCGAGCGCCACCCTGGCCGCGCAGAAGCCCGGCGTGACCTTCGGAAGGGGGAACAGGGTGAACGCCACGACGCCGCAGCCGTACAGCACGACCAGCATGGCGACGACCCCTGACCAGCCGCCGATCTGGCCGAACCTCCGGTATTGCCGCGAGACGAACGGCAGGGTGAGGAGCGCGATGGCCAACGGTGCGAGGAAAAGGGCTGTTCTGCCCTGGGTCAAGTAGACGTCCACGGGAGGGCGACTCTATCGAGGCGGAACCTACCCCTCCAAACCCGAATGCGAAGAATGCGAAGTTCATTCTGGAGGCGACTCCGCCGCCCCGGACTTTAGGAACGATCGTTCTTGACTGTTCATTCCTAAACGCTCTATGGTCATCACATGGGCCGACCGAGAGGGTTTGACGAGACCGAGGTGGTGCGAGCGGCGGCGACACTGTTCGCGCACCGGGCGTACGACGGCGTCTCCATCGACGACCTGGTCACCCACCTCGGCATCCATCGCAACAGCCTGTACAAGACCTTCGGCAGCAAGCGCGGCCTGTACATGGCCGCCCTGCGCTGGCACGTGGAGCACCGGGTACGTCCGCTGATCGCCACGATCGGCGAGACCCGCGACTTCACCGAAGCGGCGCGCCGGGCCCTCGCCGTCCACGGGGACGGCGCGGCCCTGGACCTGCTTCTGATGGCGGCGGTCGAACTCGCGCCGACGGACCCGGAGGTCGCCGCCGAGGTCACCGCGGCCCTCGACGCTCTGGACGAGGCGCTCGCCGCCGGCGACACCTCCGCGCCGGAGTTGGCGGGTGCCCTTACCTCGGCACTGCTCGGGCTCCGGTTGCGCGCCAGGACGACGTCGTCCGGCGCCGGACCCGAGCAGGCGGGCGCCGCTCTGGCGCGGCGCCTTTCCCTTCACGATTCCCCACAATCCTGACTCTTCCGCATAAGGAGTACGACATGGCACGAGTGCAGGTCGACGGCGACGCGCTGGTCGTCGTCATCGAGGGGCTGGACAAGCTCTGGGCGCTGAAGAGCCGTCTGACCATTCCACTGTCCAACGTCCGCGGCGTCACCCACGACCCCGGCATGATCAGGGAGGCCAAGGGCATCCGCTCCCCGGGGACGCACCTGCCCGGCGTGATCACCGCCGGCTCCTTCCACCTCGACGACGAGTGGGTCTTCTGGGATGTGCAGAACCCGGCCAAGGCCGTCGTCATCGAACTGACCGACGAGCGTTACGCCCGCCTCGTCGTGCAGGTCGACGACCCTCGCGCCACCGTCGCGCTCATCGAGGGCGCCATCCCCCGCGCCTGATCGCGCCGGCCCGACCACTCCCCACGCGGACCGACTACCCGGCCTTCGTGCGCCAGGCGGCCGCCGCCTACACCCTGCTGCTCCGTCAGCCGGAGACCGACCGACGCGCCGTGTCCGTGATCGGGCACAGCGAAGGAGCGATGACCGCGCTGGTGATCGCCGACGAGGTACGGCCGCGCCCGGCGGGCTTGGCGCTCCTGCAGCCGCAGGCGCTCCGCCTGCTGGACCTGGTCGCTCTGCATGCGGCGGGCCCACGCCACCGGTCCCGGACGCGTCGTGCTCCAGGGGATCGACCACAACCTGCGCGACGCCGCCCATCCCGACGTCCTCGCCCCGGACGCTCTCGCCGCCCTGCGCGAGTTCACCTCCCGCCGGCGACACGGCCGCTAGCGGAGTCGTCGCCTCCGCCGGGCCGTCGCCTCTGACTAGATGTCGGCTGATCGCAGGTATGTGGTGTCCACCCGGTGCCCCGCGTCTTCGAGAACGGCGACGGCCTCCTTGACCTTCGGCTCGGGCACGAGCACCAGATCACCGTGGAACGTCGAGGCGACGAAGACCGGGATCGCCGCCTCGGCCAGCGGCCCCACGATCGCCGCCAGCATGCCGGGCACGTCCAGGCTGTGCGGGCTCGCCCCGCCGTACAGGCCGATCCACCGATCGCCGGACGCCGTCGGCCAGATCTCGCGGACGACGGTGAGGCCCTCGGGGGCGCGCACCAGCGCGATCCACTCGTCGTCCTCGGGGAACGTCGCGTGCGAGAGGTGCTCGACGGCGAATACGGACGGCACGACGCCCAGGCGCTGAGCTGTGGGTGACTTCATAGAACGTATGTACCAGAAGTGCGGCCGACATGTGGCCATGCCGGGATCCGGCCAACTACCCGGAGACCAGGCGGGTCACGCTCATCGCGTACCCGGTCCAGCGGTGAAGCCGGAGCAGGCCATCAAGGCCCGCCGGCCCGAGCGGACCTGGGTCATGCGGCGGTGGGGGCGCCCGCGACGCGCCGCTCGCCGCCGTTGCGCTCCTGCCAGAACCGGTACACCTCGACGGCGTCCTCGCGCGCCTCGTAGCGCATCGGCATCCGGCGCTCCTGCCAGGGCTTGGCGATCTCGTCGTAGAAGGTGTTCAGCTCGAAGTACTTGCGGTCGTCGACGTAGTGGGGCTCGTAGGCGTCGCGGGTGGTGAGGAAGACGACCTCGTCCGGGGAGCAGTAGTACAGCGAGCCCAGGCACATCGGGCAGGGGTGGGCGAGCACGTAGATGGTGGTGCCGGTCAGGTGCTCGGTGCCGAGCTTGGTGCAGGCCTCGCGGATGGCGAGGATTTCCGCGTGGGCGGTGGGGTCGCCTGTCTGGGCGACCTTGTTGGGGCTCTCGGCCAGGATCTCGCCGTCCTTGACGATGACGGTCGCGAACGGGCGGCCGCCCTCGGCGACGTTCTGGCGGGCGATGTCGATGGTGCGCTGGACGAAGTCCACGGAGGTCCTCCGGAGGTTGGCGGGGCAGGCCGCTGGCAGGCGGCTTCTCGGGGTTCGGGGAACGGGGCGGGGCGGGCCCGGAAGGCTGTTTCCGGCCCGCCCCGTTGCCGCCCGTCTGTGACGCCGTCTCGGTGCCGGATCGTCAGAAGGGCTGGGTCGGCAGGTACTTGCCGTTCAGGGTGATGACGGCGCGCTCGCCGCCCTCGGGGTCGGCGACCTTCTTCACGTCGAGCTTGAAGTTGATCGCGGAGATGATGCCGTCGCCGAACTGCTCGTGGACCAGGGCCTTGAGGGTCGTGCCGTAGACCTGGAGCATCTCGTAGAAGCGGTAGATCGTCGGGTCGGTCGGGATCCGGTTCGGGATCGAACCGCGGGTCGGGATGGCCTGCAGCAGCATCGCCGCGTCCTCATCCAGGCCCAGCAGCTCGGTCACGGCCTTGGCGGACTCCTCCGGCAGCGGGTGCTGGCCGAGAATGGCGGCGGTGGTGAAGGCCACCGACAGGCCGGAGGCGTCGGCGATCTGCTGCCAGGAGAGGTTCTTACGGGTCTTGGCCTCCACGGCGGCGACGGCCAGGGCCTCGCGAGCGGTGGGGTCGAACTGTGCGTGCACCATGATCAGTACGTCCTTCTCTCAGGTGGGCCACTTCACGAGCCATGGGTGGAGTGGCTAGTGGGTGGGGTGGATGCGGGGTTCCCGGCAGGCTGTCGCGGGCGGGAGACCGAAGCCGGGAGGGTCAGGCCGCGAGCGCGGAGCCGGCGGCGGTCAGGTCCTCAACGCGGCCGGTGGGGATGTCGTAGACCCAGCCGTGCAGGGCGACCTTCCCCTCCTCCAGGGCGCGGGCGACCGAGGGGTGGGTGGCCAGGTTCGCCAGCTGGGCCAGCACGTTCTGCCGCACCAGGACGGGAACGTCACCGTCGGCGGTGGTGCGGGCCTGGGAGGTGTCCGCGTGCCGCAGCCAGGCGGCGACCGCCGGGGCACCGCTGAGGTCGTGGCCCTCGGCGAGTGCCGTCATCGCGCCGCACGCCGAGTGGCCGCAGACGACGATGTCCTTCACCCCCAGTGCGGCGACGGCGTACTCGATGCTCGCCGCCACCCCGTCGGCTTCGGGGCTGTAGGCGGGCACCAGGTTGCCGGCGGTACGGATGACGAACAGGTCACCCGGCTCGGTGCCGGTGATCAGCTCGGGGACGACGCGGGCGTCTGAGCAGCTGATGAACAGCGTGTGCGGCGTGTGATGTGTGGCCAGATGGGCGAAGAGCTCCGCCTTGGCCGGGAAGACGTCCCTCTGGAAACGGGCGACGCCCTCGGTGAGGTCCTGCATGGTCACTCCCTCCGGGTGGTGATCGGCCCCTGCCGGCTGGCGATGTCCACTATGCATGACCTGCGCCTATAGTGTCCAAGAGTTGTTGGCTACGGAATCTATTGATGGCATCTATAGTCGTTCCCATGGCTGTTCTCGAACTCCGCCACCTGCGCTATCTGCTCGCCGTGGCCGAACACGGCAACTTCACCCGCGCCGCCGAGGAGCTGCACATCTCGCAGCCCACGCTCTCCCAGCAGATCAAGCAGCTGGAGCGGACCCTGGGCGTACAGCTGCTGGACCGCACCGGCCGCACGGTACGGCTCACCGACGCCGGCGCCGTCTACACCGACCACGCCCGGCGCGCACTGCGCGACCTGGCCGCCGCCGAACGCGCCGTCCACGACGTCCAGGACCTCTCCCGCGGCCACCTGCGCCTGGGCGTCACGCCCACCTTCACCGCCTACCTGATCGGCCCGCTCACCGCCGAGCTCCACACCCGCCACCCCGGCGTCAGCCTCACCCTGGCGGAGACGACCCAGGACCGCATCGAATTGGCCCTGCTCGCCGACGACCTCGACCTCGGCATCGCCTTCGCCGGCCCCCACCTGCCCGGCGTAACCGCCACCGCGCTGTTCACCGAGACCCTGAGCCTCGTCACCGGCGCCCCGCGCGCCCAGGCCACGCCCAAACCCCTACCGGTCCGCGCCCTCAAGGACGAGCAACTCGCCCTGCTCAGTGGCGACTTCGCCACCCGCGGCCACATCGACGCCTACTTCGCCCGCCACCGGGCCGCCCCCCGCATCGCGGTCGAGGCCAACTCCATCCAGGCCCTCACCGAGATCGTCCAGCGCACCCCGCTGTCCACCGTCCTGCCCGACGCCATCACCCACGAGCACCCCCACCTCACCCCCGTCCCCCTCGACCCACCCCTGCCCACCCGCACCGTCACCCTCCTGCACCGCGAAGGTGCCTACCGCAGCGCCGCCGCCCGCGCCTTCGCCGAGCTCACCCACGACCTCGTCCGCACCCGCGGCTACACCCGGCCCCTGTGAACCGCCCGGCCTACCGGCGAGCGGAGGAGATCTTCGAACGGCAGGGCCGTGAGACACCCGGGGAGGCTGTCTCACGGCCCTGCCACATTCGTCGACCGGCTGGACGGACCGGCTGGAAAACGGACCGGTCGGCGACGGGTGGCCCCGCCGCCGACCAGAGGAGGCGATCAGCCGAGGGCGTCTCGACCGTTCTCCTGACCATGGCCGTCCGCCGGCCGGCCGTCGCGGGAGATCGGTGCGCGCCACATCGGATACATGACCGGACCATCGGGCAGCCGCAGCAGCTCCGGCATGTCCACGTAGCCGTGCCGGAAGTAGAGGCGGCGGCTCGCCTCGCTGCTGGCCTCCAGGTAGGCCGGGATCCCCTGGGCGTCGAGCCGCCGGTGGTGCTCCTCCAGCAGCAGGCTGCCGAGCCCGCGGCCGGTCCGCCCGTCCCGCAGCGCGATGAACGCCAGGTAGTGGTGCGGCTCCTGCGGGTGCAGCTTGTCCATGAGCTCGCCGAGGACGGCGTAGCGCTCGGCGTGCTCCCCCGCGAAGGAGACGATCGCCTCGTCCTGGCCGGGGATCTCGGGGAACGGCGCGGTGAACCAGACCGCGACCCCGGCGAGCTCGCCGGACTCGTGCACGCCGTAGATGTCGCCGTGGTCGAGCGCGTGCGCGGTGTGCATGCCGAAGAACCGCCGCTGGATCGGCAACCGGTCCCGCTCCGGCGGGATGAGCCAACGGGTGATCGCGTCGCGGCTGAACCTGTCGGCGACGATCTCGCCGGCCACGGCCGCGTCCGTCATCCGGGTGATCTCGACCGTCACCGGGGACCTCCGCCGGCCGCCTGCGCGCCCAGGCCGATGTTGGCGTACACCTCCGGCCTGGTCGCCTTCAGCACGCGGGCCCACACGACGCCCAGGATGATCGCGACGACCAGGATGCCGGGCAGGATCCAGCGGACGACCGAGTCGGGCGCGACCCCGAGCACCGTGTCGAAGTTCATCAGCGTCATGCCGATCATCACGCATAGCGCCAGGGCCGCCAGGGCCGGGGCGATGCGCGTCCGCCACGCCGTCTCCCCCGAGGGGTTCCGCACGAAGAACACGATGACCGAGATCGAGGTGATGGTGAGCAGGGTCAGCAGCCCGAGGCCGCCGAAGGTGCCGAACGTGAAGAACAGCTTCGTGACCGGATCGAGGCCGAAGATCGCGTAGACGAGGATCACGATCAGCCCGAGCGCCGTCTGCAGCACCGATCCGGCGATCGGAGCCGCGGTGCGGGCCGACGTACGGCCGAACACCGAGGGAAGCACGTTCTCACGTCCCAGGGCGAAGATGTAGCGGGCCGTGGTGTTGTGGAAGGCGATCATGCAGGCCATGCTGCTGGTCACGAACAGCACGGACCCGATCGTCGAGACCGCGGAGCCCAGGTGGGCGCCCGCCTGGTTGAAGATCAGCTCGGTCCGCTGCTCGGACGCCGCCTTGACGATGCCGTCCGGGCCCGTCGGCACCGTCTGCGCCCAGGCGGAGATCGAATACAGAATCGCGATGATCGCGATACCCAGGTAGGTGGCGAGGGGCACGGTCCTGTTGCGGTCCCTGCTCTCCTCGGCGAAGACGACCGACGACTCGATGCCGGCGAACCCCGCGACGACGGTGGCGAGCGCGGCGCCGACGCCGGACACGAACAGGGAACCGGGGTTGAAGCCCTCGAAGCTGATACCGCTCGGGGCGGGGTGGAGCAGGTCACCGATGTCGAAGACCAGGACGACGGCGATCTCGGAAACCAGCAGGACAGAGAGGATCTTGCCGTTGACGTCCACCCGAAGCAGCCCGAGCAGTCCGGTCACCGCCCACGCCACCAGCGCGATCACCCACCACGGGGGCGAGGCGCCGAACCAGTCGAGGAGCAGCGGCTCGGTCGCCGACCCGATGATGCCGTAGAGGCCGAGTTGCAGCGCGTTGTAGGCGAGCAGCGCCACCCACGCGGTCGCCACACCCTGCGTCCGGCCGAGCCCTTGGGCGGCGTACGCGTAGAACGCGCCGGCGTTCACGACGTGGCGGGCCATCGTCACGTACCCGACGGCGAACAGCGCGAAGATCGCGCCCAGCATCAGGAACGCGAACGGCACGCCGATGACGCCCGTCACCTCGTACACCGTCGGGACCGAACCCGCGACGACCATCAGCGGCGCCGCCGCGGAGACGACGAAGAAGACGACCGACGGGACGCCGAGCCGATCCTTGGCGAGGGCGGTGGAGACGGCGCTGGGCCGTTGTTGTGTAAGGGACATCCGGAACTCCGTGAGGGTGGGGGGGGAAGAAGGATCACCGACGGCTGATGACGGCTTCGCCGACGACGACCTCGGTCTGGGCGATGAGTCTCTGCAGCGGCGCAGGGAGCAGGGCGGTCGTGGCGGCCGCGAACTCGGCGTCGTGCTCGCGCAACGCCCGCGCGGCTCCGCCGGTGGCGACGACGAGCCCGTAGAGGACGCAGTCCCTGATCGCGGGCGGCTTGCGCCGCTGGATGGCGAGGTTGAGGCGGGCGAGCGGCCACGCGGCCGTGTTCGCGTCCACGGGGGTCGCGGGCTGCTGTTTCAGCAGGTGCCTCGCCGGCGGGTTGAGCAACGTCTTGGTGATCATCCTGGCCATGACGTCGGCGTAAACCGTACGGGCGAAGAAGTGGAGCCAGGTGACGATCGGGTGGTGTGGTTCGGCCACGACGTTGTCGAGCGCGTTCTGGGTGAGCGGATCACCGGTGGCGTTCTCGGTGATCACGTAGAGGCGGTCCTGGCCCGGCGCGAGGTCGAGGGTGACCCGCTCGGCGAGCATCAACTCGCCGATGACGGCACCCGCCAACCCCAAACTCGCGAGACGCGGATGGAGTCGCGCCCGACCCGTCACGTTGTGGTGGATGACGAAGAACAGATCGTCGGCCAACGACGGGCGTGAAAGATCACCTTCAGCCACGATCGGCGATCATATAGGCGAATTGTTAAATCTGTCATCGAGCGAAGTTGCGAAATTATCACCGACGGCGACCACTCCCCGCCGCACCCCTCAAAGGACAGATAAGTTCCGAAATATTCCTCTGGAGATAACTCCATTACGTCCCGTTTTGGGGCGAACGGCGGCTTTGCCGATGAGGTCGACCCGCCGACGGACGACCCTCCGGGCGGGCGCGGGATCCCCGATCACGGCGCGACCTCGCGGGAGGGCAGAAACCGCACGATGCCGGGCGCGAGGAGCGACAGCCACGGCGCCGCGCGGGGATCATTTCGGGCGCCGGAATAGCCATTATTTGGCGGCACAGAATCCGACGCTGACGGATTCCCGCTCAGCGAGGAGAATCGGCCGTGCCCAGATATGCGGCATGAACCACCCGATATTCACCATCCAGAGGTCGCACGCCTCGAAGGAGCAGGTCGAATTGGCGAACACGTTCACGTACCGCAGGCCCGAAAAGCACGAGGCGATTCCCGCAGTCCGTGTTCTCCGGAGACGCCGTTCCGCGCGATCGAGGGTCAGTTCCCCTCGCACACGGTGCGGGAGACCACCTCCAGCCAGATCGCCACCGCCTCCGCGCCCGGATCGACCCGGCCCACCGCACGCTCACCGAGATAGCTCGAACGGCCCCGCCGCGGCGTCATCGCGGCGGTCGCCGCCGTCCCCTTCCGCGCCGCCTCCACCGCCGCCGACAGCGCGCCACACGGCTCCGCGCCGCCGTCGAGCGCCTGGCGCATGGCGTCGGCGGCGGGCACGAGCGCGTCCAGCATGGTGCGATCGCCGACCTCCGCTCGGCCGAGTTCCGACACCGCCCGCGCGCCTTCGGCCAGCGCCCTCGCCCAGTCGCGTGCCGCCGGAACCCCGCCCGCCTCCTCCAGCACGGCCGCCGCGCGCAGCAGGAGAACCGCGTACAGCGGGCCGGAGGTGCCGCCCAGGGCCCGGCGCAGCGTCGCCGAGAGGGCGCGCAGGACGGCGGCGGGATCCTCTCCGTAACCAGGGAACTCGCGGCGCACGGCCTCGGCGCCGCGGGCGAGGCTGATACCGAGGTCACCGTCGCCGACCGCCTGGTCCATCATGGTCAGCTCGGGTTCGGCCGCGACCAGGGCCGCGCAGACCTCCTCGACCACCCGTTCCAGCACCCGCCGCGGCGGCGGGCCGCCCGCCGCCGCCGCTGCCGCGGGCCGGCTCCCGGCGGCGGGCACGCCGCCCGGAGCGGGCGTCCCCGGGACGCGCAGCGGCTCCGGCCGTACCCGGCCGAGGTGCGCGGCCGGCCAGGCCGGAGCCGACACCGGCGCGTCGAGCCGCTCCAGGAGACGGTCGTCCACCCGCAGCACCGACAGCGAGCACCCGGCCATCTCCAGGGCGGTGAGGAAGGACCCCGTCCAGGCGCGTTCCAGCCGGAAGCCCTGCTCCGTCAGCCTGCGGACCGCGCGCCGCGCGACGATCTGAAGCTCCATCAGCGGTGTGCCGCCCAGGTTGTTCACCAGGAGCGTGACCCGCTCTCCGGGCGCCAACGCCAGGTCCGCGGTGATCCGGTCCAGCAGTGTGTCCACCACCACGTCGGCCGGTGCGACGGCGGTCCGCCGCACACCGGCCTCACCGTGGATGCCGAGCCCCAGCTCGACCTCGTCCGGGCCGAGCTCGAACCCCGGACGGCCCGCCGCGGGCACCGTGCACGCGGACAGGCCGACCCCCATCGAGCCGACCGCGGCCGCGGCCGCCTCGGCCTCCCGGCGCACCTCGGCGAGCGGCAGCCCCGCCTCCGCCGCCGCGCCCGCGACCTTGTGCACGAACACCGTGCCCGCGATGCCCCGGCGACCGGCGGTGCCCTCGCCCGTGTCGAGGGCGACGTCGTCCGCCACGACCACGACCTCGACGGGGATGCCCTCAGCCCGGGCCAGCTCCGCGGCCAGGCCGAAGTTCAGCCGGTCGCCGGTGTAGTTCTTGACGATCAGCAGGACGCCGGTCGGGCCCGCGACCGTACGGATCGTCTCCAGCACGGCGTCGGTGGACGGGGAGGTGAAGACGTCGCCGCACACCGCCGCCGTCAGCATGCCCCGCCCGACGTAGCCGGCGTGCGCGGGCTCGTGCCCGGACCCGCCGCCTGAGACGACCGCCACCCGGCCCGACCTCCGGAAATCGGCGACATCCGCGCGTACGGCGACCGTCTGTCCGTCCAGCAGGGCGATCTCGGGGTGGGTGAGGGCGAGTCCCTCCAGCATGTCCGGGACCACGCCGGACACGTCGTTGACGAGTTTCTTCATCGAATCTCCTTGGATGGGGGTCCGCATGGAGGCGAGGTCTACCCCGGCGCCGTACGGGAGTACCCGCTCTCAATGATGCGAGGACCCCGCGGGGTGATACCCCACTTATCGGGAAAGACCGGCATATCGGGCACATCGCATCAGGGGGCGTGATGAAGTTCGTTGGCGAAAGGCAGCTCAGGGCGACCAAGGCGCCGCCGGAGAAGTTCACCGGCGGCAACGTCTGGGAGACGTCGGCCCTCGAGGAGCTGCGCCCCGACGGCCTGCGGGCGCTGCGGTTCTCCTACGAGCCCGGAGCCCGCTCGTGCTGGCACGTGCACGACGGCGAACAGGCGCTGTACATCCTCTCGGGGCGAGGCGTGGTCACGCGGTGGGGCGAGACAGAAGGCCGGGAGGTCGGGCCGGGCGACTGGGTGCACGTGGAGCCGGGCGAGAAGCACTGGCACGGAGCCATGGCGGACACCACCTTCGAGCACCTCGCCGTGACCGCGACCGGCGCGACCCACTGGTACGAGCCGGTCTCCGACCAGGAATACCGCGCCGGCCACGGCGCCGGGACCGGATCCGCCGACCAGGCGGACGGAGGCGACGCCGGCTGACCGGCCGCCACCGGCGTCCCCGTCCTCAGCCGACGAGCTGCCAGGGGCGCATCATGTCGTTGTCCTCGTGTTCGAGGATGTGGCAGTGGTGGATGTAGTCGGCCGGGTACGTCGTCCCGGTGCCGGCGATGCCCGGTATCGACGGCGGCGGTGTGTACGCGGCGATGATCCGGTTCACCATCTGCGGCAGGGCGACGAAGCTGTCCCGCCAGCCCTGCTCCTCGGGGGCCGGGGGCAATGGCCCGCCGACGAGATACCCGGCCAGGACGGGCTTCCCGTCGGCGGGGCGGCCCGCCGACAGCCACCGGGCGTAGTCCTTCTTGTACGCGTCGGCCCGGAACCGCTGCCGGTTGTACACGTGGAACTGGACGAGATGCACGTGCATGGGGTGGGCGTCCGGCGTGGTGTTGACGTACTCCCACACCTCGGTGGCGCCGGCGCGGACGAAGTCGTCCACCGGCTCGTAGAAGAAGCGGCCGTTGATCTGCATGTGGATCGGGTTGTCGCGCCGGTCGGTCGTCTCCGTCAGCACTCGCTCACGCCACCTCGTCCCCTCCCCCGCCCGCAGCGGCTCGAACGGCGGCAGGGCCAGCTTCTCCGGCGGCATCGTGGGGTCACGTCCGCTGAGGGGCTCGGTCACCTGGAACCGCATGATCTCGGGGATGGCCGGCCCGCCGCCTCCGCTCGGGTACGGCGCGGGGGCGTCGTTCATGAGAGTGACGCCGCCTCCGGCCGGCACGGAGGCGAAGTCCACGACAAGGTCCATCCGGTCCGCCGGCGCCATCAACAGCTCCGTGAGGCGCAGGGCGGAGCCGCGCAGGCCGCCGCCGAGCCCGATCAGCCAGAACGGCAGGCGGGTCCGGCCGTCGCCGAACCACAGGTGGTAGAAGCGCGAGTTCGACCCGTTGAGCACGCGCAGGCGGTAGCGGCGCGGCTGGACCTCCAGGAACGGGTACGCCTTGCCGTTCACGATCGGCGTGTCTCCGAAGAACTCGGGCGACCAGACCGGGTGGTAGGGGGTCACGCCCTTGGACGGGTAGAAGAGCGAGCCGTCGCGGTTGAAGGTCCGGTCCTGTAGGACCAGGGGGATCTCGAAGCGCCCCCTGGGGAGGCCGAGCGCCTCCTCGTCCTGGTCGCGGATCAGGTAGACCCCGGACAGGCCCGCGTAGTTGTTCAGCCGGGTGATCTCCATCGCGTGGTCGTGATACCAGAGCATGGTCCCCAGCTGCTGGTTGCCGTAGGCGTAGATCGCCTCGTTGGACGCGGCGCCCGGCAGCGAGCCGTACAGGGGGCCGTGCTGTCCTTGGGGGCTGAACCAGGCGCCCGGGTTGCCGTCCGACTGGGGCGGGTTCCATCCGCCGTGCAGGTGGACGACGTTCCACACGGTGAGGCCGCGGGGGAGGTCGTCCATGTGCCGCCCGCCGGACGGATCCGGAGGCGAGCCGGGGACCTGCCGCCACAGTGTCGGGTCAATCGAGCGGTGCAGCAGATGCGTGGTCGGCAGATCGTTGCGGTACCGGACGACCGAGGGCCGGTACCGCCGGGCCACCAGGATCGGGCCGAGGCAGCCGAGACCGGCCGGCCCGCCCCCGCCGGACGGGGCGGACGCCCAGTATCCCCAGGCGACCGTGGCGCCGAGATCGGTGTGGAAGCGCCACGGCCGCTGACGCATGGTCAGCTCGTAGTAGTCGGCGTCCGGGTAGACCGTCCTGTCGGGGACGGCCACGGGCAGCCGGGGCAACCGGTCGACGTACTTGCGGAGGCCCCGAGCCGTCGCCGTCGCCCCGCGCACCCCCGCGCCCGTCGCCACCGCACCGGCCGCCACCGCGGCCAGGCACACGAACTCCCGTCTCGTCAACATCCCTGTGCCTCCGACTGGGTCGTTGCCGGCGCGGCCCGCCATGCCGTCCTTCCACGCTAGGCGGGGGCCGGTCAACGGCCGCCAAAGGTCGGGTCGGCCCCGGATCGGCGCTCCCGGGCCGGGGCCGCTGAACGGGGGTGCCGACTGACCGACGGGGCCCCCGCCTCCGGACGGATAGGCTCGGTACTTGAGTCGAGACATCACGCCTACCCCTGCGGGGCGCTCGCGAGATCGGCCGAAGGTCATGTCGGTGACCGGCGAGCGCTCGGGCGACCATGAGGGAGGCCCGTCATGGCGATCGCCACGATCAATCCCACGACCGGGGAGACGGTCCGGACGTTTCCCGAGTTGAGCGAGTCCGAGATCGAACGGAAGGTCGGCCTCGCCCACGAGCGGTGGCGGACGTACCGCGACACGGGGTTCGACGAGCGGGCCGAGTGGATGCGTACCGGTGCCGACCTGCTCGAACAGGAGGCCGACGCCGCCGCCCGGCTGATGACCACCGAGATGGGCAAAACGCTGGCCGCGGCCCGCGGCGAGGCGCTCAAGTGCGCCCGCGGCATGCGGTACTACGCCGACAACGCGGCCGAATTCCTGGCCGACGAGCCGTTGGCCGACCCGGCGGCGGTCGGGGCCAGGCACGCGCTGAGCCGGTACCGCCCGCTGGGTCCGGTGCTGGCGGTGATGCCGTGGAACTTCCCGATGTGGCAGGTGATGCGCTTCGCCGCGCCGGCGCTGATGGCGGGCAACGTCGGGCTGCTCAAGCACGCCTCGAACGTGCCGCAGTGCGCGCTGTACCTGGAGGACGTGTTCCGCCGCGGCGGGTTCCCCGAGGGCTGCTTCCAGACGTTGCTGATCTCCTCCGGCCGGGTGGAGGCGATCCTGCGGGATCCGCGGGTGGTCGCCGCCACGCTGACCGGGAGCGAGCCCGCCGGACGTTCGGTGGCGGCGATCTGCGGCGACGAGGTCAAGCACACCGTGCTGGAGCTCGGCGGCAGCGACCCGTTCGTGGTGATGCCCTCGGCGGACCTGGATCGCGCGGCGGAGACCGCGGTGGACGCCCGGGTGCAGAACAACGGCCAGTCCTGCATCGCGGCCAAGCGGTTCATCGTGCACTCCGACGTCTACGACGCCTTCACCGACAGGTTCGTGGCCGGGATGAGGGCGCTGACGGTGGGTGATCCGTTCGACCCGGCGACCGATGTCGGGCCGCTGGCCACCGAGCGGGGCCGGGCGGGGGTCGAGGAACTGGTGGACGAGGCGGTCGCGCGCGGCGCGAAGGTGCTGTGCGGTGGGCGTCGGCCGCCCGGACCGGGGTGGTTCTACCCGCCGACGGTGATCACCGGCATCACCCGGGACATGCGGATCTTCACCGAGGAGGTGTTCGGCCCGGTCGCCACATTGTTCCGGGCGGCGGACATCGAGGAGGCGCTGGAGATCGCCAACGCCACCACCTTCGGCCTGGGGTCCAACGCCTGGACCAGGGACGAGGCCGAGCAGGACCGGTTCATCTCCGACCTGGACGCCGGTCAGGTGTTCATCAACGGCAAGACGGTGTCGTACCCGGACCTGCCGTTCGGCGGCGTCAAGCGCTCCGGCTACGGCCGCGAGCTGTCCGCCCACGGCATCCGCGAGTTCTGCAACCTCAAAACGGTCTGGATCGGCTGACTCCGCCCACGGCCCCTTCGATCGGCGGGCCCATGTGATCTCGCCCGCGTGATTGTGACTGGTTTCGCGTGGATAATCACCGGCATGCGGTTGGGAATCCTCGGCGAGACCCGGGCGTGGCGCGACGACGGCGCCGAGGTCCCGCTGGGCGGACCGGCCCGGCGCGCGCTGCTGGCCCTGCTGCTGGTCCGGCCGGGTGAGGTCGTGCCGGCCGACCGGCTGGCCGAGGAGATCGACGCGGGCGCGGCGCCGTCGGCGCACGCGCTGCAGTCCCAGGTGTCCAGGCTGCGTGCGGCGCTGGGTTCGGCGGCCGTGATCGAGCGGGCCGGGGCCGGGTACCGGATCGTGGTCGCGGCCGATGACGTGGACGCCTGCCGGTTCGAGCGGCTGGCCGGGGAGGGCCGGGCGGCGTTGCGTGACGGCGACGCCGTACGAGCGGTCGCGCTGCTGCGCGAGGCGCTGGAGCTGTGGCGTGGGCCCGCGCTGGCCGAGGTCGCCGACAGCGAGACGGCCCAGGCCGCCGCCGTACGGCTGGAGGAGTCGCGGCTCGGGGCGCTGGAGGACCGGTTCGAGGGCGAGCTGCGGCTCGGCGAGCATCGCGCGGCCGTTCCGGAGCTGCGGGAGCTGGTCGGCCGCCACCCGCTGCGGGAACGGCTGGCGGGGCTGTTGATGCGGGCGCTGTTCGCCGCGGGCGGGCAGGCCGAGGCGCTGGTGGTGTTCGAGGAGACCAGGCGGCACCTGGCCGAGGAGCTGGGCGCCGATCCCTCGGCCGAGCTGGTCGCGCTGCATCGGGAGTTGCTGGACACCGGCACGTCGCCGTCGCTCGCCGGGCCGCCCGCCCAGCTGACCTCCTTCGTCGGCCGCGACGAGGAGGTGGGCGAGGTCGCCGACCGGTTGCGGGTGGCCCGGCTGGTCACGTTGATCGGCCCCGGCGGCGTCGGGAAGACCCGGCTGTCGGTCGAGGTCGCCGGGGCGGTGACCGATGAGGTGTGCTTCGTGGAGCTGGCCGCGCTGGGCGACGAAGCCGGGCCGGCCCGGGCGGTGCTGGGCGCGCTCGGCCTGCGTGAACACGGGCTCCAGATGGGAGATCCCACGCGGACGCCGGTCGATCGGCTGATCGCGGCGCTGTCGGACCGGGTGCTTCTGCTCATCCTGGACAACTGCGAGCACGTGATCGAGGAGGCCGCCGCGCTGGCGGCCCGGTTGCTGGCGGCGTGCCCGCGGCTGCGGGTCCTGGCCACCAGCCGCGAGCCGCTCGGCATCATCGGCGAGCACCTGCACCAGGTGCGTCCGCTCGACGACGACGCGGCGGCGCGGCTGTTCGGCGACCGGGCCGCGGCCGTACGGCGCGGTTTCGCCGCCGATCCTGAGCTGGTCCGGCGGATCTGCGCGGCCCTGGACGACCTGCCGCTGGCCATCGAGCTCGCGGCGGCGCGGCTGCGCACGCTGGACCTCGACGATCTGGCGGCGCGGCTGGACGACCGGCTCGGTGTCGCGGCCCGCGGCAGCCGTACGGCCCATGACCGGCATCGGACGCTGCGCTCGGTGGTCGCGTGGAGCTGGGACCTGCTCTCCGAATCCGAGCAACGGGCCGCGCGGCAATTCACGGTCTTCGCCGGGGGCGCAACGGCGGAGTCCGCGCTGCGGGTGTGCGGCGCGGACGGCGAGACGCTGGAATCCCTGGTGGACAAGTCACTCCTGGAGGTCTCTCGCGGCCGGTTCCGGATGTTGGAGACGATCCGCGCCTACGGCGCCGAGCGGCTCGACGAAGCGGGCGAACGCGAGTCGGCGCGGCGGGCCCACGCCCGGCACGTCCTGGATCTGGTGCGTACCGCCGACCCGCGTCTGCGACGGGCCGAGCAACTGGACTGGCTGCCGGTCCTCGTGGCCGAGCATGAGAACGTCCTGGCCGCCCTGCGCTGGGCGGTCGAGGCCCCGGACGTCGCGACGGCCCTGGAGCTGCTCGCCTCGGCCGCGACGTACGTGTGGATCCGGGGCGCGTCCGCGTCGGCCGCGCCGCACGCGATCAGCCTGCTCGGCGCGATCGGCGACGCGTTCCCTGCCGGGCTCGGCGAGGAGTACGCGACGTGCGTGCTGCTGGCCGCGTCCGACCGGGCGACGTGGCGGCGCCACCACGCGACGGCCGGGAGAGCGCTGGCCGCCGCGTGGCCCGGTGACCGGCCGGGCCGGTACCCGGCCGCGCTGCTGCTGTGGCTGATGCGCAACGCGACCGACACCGACCCGCAGAGCGCGTTCGCGCTGGTCTCGGCCCAGCGTGACTGTCCCGAGCCGTGGGTGCGCGCGGCCGCCCGGTTCGTGTCGGGGTTCGGAGCTCTGGGCGAGCGGGACATCGCGGCGGCCGAGCCCGCCTTCGGCGCGGCGGCCGAGGGCTTCCGGTCGCTCGGTGACCGTTGGGGCACCGCGCTGGCCCTGGACGTCCTGGCCGGTCTCGCGGGCGGGCGCGGGGACCGCGCGCGGGCGATCGCGCTGACCGACGAGGCCCTCGCCCTCACCAGCCGGCTCGGCGCCCTGGAAGACTCGGCCGACCTGCTGGTCAACCGGGGCGATCATCTCGCCGCCGACGATCCGGCGGCCGCCCGCGCCGACTACACCGAGGCCGCCGATCTGGCCCGCCGTGCCGGCAGCCCGACCTGCCTGGCGGCGGCCCTGCGCGGGCTCGGCGACATCGCCCTGCTGGAGGACGAACCGGCCGAGGCGGAACGGCTCTACACCGATGCCCTGGAGCGGATCGACCCGCACTGGGTCAAAAGCCTCGGCAACCAGGTCCGCGCCCTCGTCGGCCTCGGCCGGGTCGCCGAAACGCGCGGCGACCACGCCACGGCCCGCGCGCGCTACCGCGAGGCCGCCAAGAACGCGGCCGTGCTGGGCCCCTCGGCTTCGGACGCGCTGCGCCTGCTGGGACTTCCCCCGGCGGTCACCGAGGCGGTGAGCCGGGGGTGAGTGTCCGGTGAGCCCTCCCATGCAGGCTCTCCACCATGACGAACCGCAACGTACTGATCTCCGGCGCCTCCGTTGCCGGCCCCGCGCTCGCCTACTGGCTCCACCACCACGGCTTCACCCCCACGATCGTGGAGCGCGCCCCGGCGCTGCGTGACGGCGGCTACGCCGTCGACTTCCGCGGCGAGGCGCACCTGTCGGTCCTGCGCCGCATGGGCATCCTGGACGCCGTCGAACGCGCCCGCACCGGCATGGGCTCGATGTCGTACGTCAACAGCGCGGGCAAGCCGCAGGCGAAGATGCCCGCCGACCTGTTCGCCGGAGACATCGAGATCCTCCGCGGCGACCTGGCCCGCATCCTCTACGACGCGACCAGGGAGCACACCGAGTACGTCTTCGGCGACTCCATCGCCTCGCTCACCGAGGACGCCGACGGGGTGACCGTCACCTTCGAACGCGCCGCGCCGCGCCGGTTCGACCTGGTCATCGGCGCCGACGGCCTGCACTCCACCACCCGCCGCCTGACCTTCGGCCCCGAGAAGGACTACGTCAAACACCTGGGCGTCTACTGCGCGATCTTCACCACCGCCAACCACCTCGACCTCGACCACACCGGTCACGCGTACCGGACCGCGAACAGGCTGGTGGCGATGTACAGCGCCCGCCACAACACCGAGGCCAAGGCCGTCTTCTACTTCGGCTCACCGGAGCTGGACCTGGACCGGCGGGACGTGGCGCGGCAGCAGGCCATCCTCACTGAGCACTTCGCCGGCAGCGGCTGGCAGAGCGACCGGCTGCTGCACGACATGCGGCACGCGCCCGACTTCTACTTCGACTCGGTCGGCCAGGTGCGCATGGACGCCTGGACCCGGGGGCGGGTCGCCCTGGTCGGCGACGCCGCCTACTGCCCGTCCTCCCTGTCGGGCATGGGGTCGGGCCTCGCCCTGGTCGGCGCGTACGTCCTGGCGGGCGAGCTGGCCGCGGCACGCGGTGACCACCGCGTCGCGTTCGCCCGTTACGAGCGGGAGATGCGCGAGTACGTGGAGCGCTGCCAGAAGATGGGCGACGGCGTGGCCCAGCTCATGGTCCCGAGCAGCAGCTTCCTGGCCTCGCTCCTCAACCACTACTACAAGATCATGCCGTACCTGCCGGGGAAGAACATGGTCACCAAGATGGCCCGCAGGACCGCCGAGAACATCACGCTCCGCGACTACGTCGGTTGAGGACTCCCCCGTGACTCCCGCCGGTTCACCGTCGCCGCGGCTCGAGCGCGGTCAGCTCCCGCCGGACGACCGGCCATGCCTCGCTCTCCGGGTCGATGACGACGTAGTGGCCGGCGCCGGGGATCCGCACCAGCGAGGTCGCCGGGTGGGAGGCGACGTAGGACTCCGAGACGCGCAGGGGGACGCGCTCGTCGTCGGTGCCGTGCACGATCACCACCCGGCCGGGCGGATCCGGCATCCGGACCGGGTCCAGGTCGGCGTGATCATCCGGAGGGCCGCCGAGGAAGTCGGTCACCGCGCCGTCGTCGAGGTTCAGCCGATCCGCGAGCCGCAGGTCGGCGACCGGGGCGAGGGCCAGGACGGCGGTCCCCTCCGGCACGGCGCACATCGCGAGATGTCCACCGGCCGAGTGACCGACGACCACCGACGGACGCAGGACGTCGAGCGCGGTCCGGACGTCGTCCACCATGGGGCGGGGCCGGCCGGGCCGGCGGCGGTATTCGATCGCGGCGACGCTCCACCCCGCGTCGCGCAGCGCGTTCGCCATCGGGCGCAGGTGGGTCCGGTCGTACTCGGGACGCCAGAACCCGCCGTGGACCAGCGCCACCGTGGGGCCCTCGGCCGGCCAGAGGTCGATCACCTGGTCGGCGTCCGCGCCGTACCGGAGGGTGCGGTCGGGGCGGGGCGCCGGGCGCGTCAACACGGAACGCTCCTCCATGGTCACCTCCGGCCCGGGTGCCGCGGCGAGGTCATGACGTCCTCCGGATCCCGGCCACGGCGGCCGCGACCACCCCGGCGAGCAGGGCGGCCCCGGCCCCGGCGAGCAGCCGCTGCTGCCTGCGCACCCGGCGTTTGACCTGCGCGTACGGCATCGTCGAGAACGACACCAGCTCGTACCGCGAGACGTAGCGGCCGGGGAACGCCCGCTCCATCCGGTGCTCGATGCCCTTCACCAGCCGGAACACCGGCGAGGCCACCTTGTCGCGCATCTCGATGAAGTTGGCCAGGGCCATCTCGGCGATCGCGTCGGCGTTCTCCTTGCGCCGCCGCTCGAACAGCGGCAGGGCGCGGGCCCAGGAGCCCCCGGTCTCGTCCAGGCACCGGTCCAGGGCGACCACGTCCTCGAAGCCGCAGTTGGCGCCCTGGCCGTAGAACGGCACGATCGCGTGCGCCGCGTCACCGATGAGGCCGACCCGGCCGTCGGTCTGCCACGGGGCGCAGCGGACGGTGCCGAGCAGCCCGACCGGGTTGTGCCGATAGTCGTCCGCCAGGGTGGGGGCGAGCGCCACAACGTCCGGGTAGTGGGTGCGGAAGTGGCGTTCGACGGCCGCCGGGCTGCTCAGCGAGGCGAAGCTCGCGGTGCCGCCGGTCGGCCAGAACATCGTGCAGGTGAACGACCGGTCGGGGTTGGGCAGCGCGATCATCATGGAGGTGCCGCGCGGCCAGATGTGCAGCGCGCCCGGGTCCAGCGCGAACTCGCCGTCGACCGCGGGGATCGTCAGCTCCTTGTAGCCGTAGTCGAGGAAGTCCGCGCTCTCCTCGATGTCCCGGTGCGCGAGCAGCTCTCCCCGTACGGCGGAGCCCGCCCCGTCCGCGCCGAGCACCACGTCGGCCGTGGCGCGCGTCTCGCCGTCCGCGGTCGCGAAGGTCATCGCGCCGGTCGCCGGGTCGAGCCCGGTCAGCCGGTGCCCGAAAATCACCTTCACCCCGGGGGCGGCCTCGGCGGCGTCGAGCAGCGTGTTGTTCAGCGCGCCCCGGCTGATCGAGTTGATCGCCATCTCGCCGTCGTGGCTGTAAGGCTGGAAATCGAGCGGGCCGTCCACCGGGTGGATCATCCGGCCGCGCATCGGCAGCGCGTCGGCCATGACCTGCTCCTCCAGGCCGATGCGGCGCAGCGCGTCCAGGCCGCGTTCGGAGATGGCCAGGTTGATCGACCGGCCGCGCTCGGGGGTGCCGGCACGCGGGTCGGGTCGCCGCTCGTACACGGTCACGTCGAGACCGCGCCGGGCCAGGTAGCAGGCGAGCAGGCAGCCGGTCAGACCGGCGCCGACCACGGCCACGTTCATCGGTCCTCCGCAACGCACTCGGCCAGCGCGACGGCGGCGCGCCAGCAGTCGTGGTAAGTCGAGTAGAGCGGCGTCGGCGCCATCCGGACGATGTCCGGCTCGCGGGCGTCGGTGACGACCCCGTGCTCGTGGCGCAGCCGCCGGGCCAGCTCCGCGGCGCTGCCGCGCTCGATCCGCAGGGAGAGCTGGCAGCCGCGGCGCTCCGGGTCACGCGGGGTGACCACGGCGATCGGCCGGGTCGGGACGATCCGGTCGAGCAGGCTTTCCAGGTATCCGGTGAGCCGCACGCTGCGGGCCCGCAACTCGGACATGCCGACCTCGTCGAACAGCCTGAGCGAGGTACGCACCGGGCCCATGGCGTAGATCGGCGGGTTGGAGATCTGCCAGGCGTCGGCGCTGGCCGGCGGCCGGGAGACCGGCGCCATCTCGAAGCGCGTCTCCGGCTCGGTGCTCCACCAGCCCTCGAAGCGCTGGAGCGACGGGTCGCCGAGGTGCCGCCGGTGGACGAAGACTCCGCCCAGGGCGCCGGGTCCGGAGTTGAGGTACTTGTAGGAGCACCAGGCGGCGAAGTCCGGTCCCCAGTCGTGCAGGCGCAACGGGACGTTCCCGGCGGCGTGCGCCAGGTCCCATCCGACGATCGCCCCGGCGGCGTGCCCGGCCGCGGTGATCGCCGGGATGTCCAGGAGTTCGCCGGTGAGGTAGTTGACCCCGCCCAGCAGCACCAGCGCGACCGTGTCGCCCTCGCGCTCCAGGAAGTCGAGCACCTCGTCGCCGTCGCGGAGCCGTACGACGGTCTTGTCGGGGTCGAGGCCGTGGAAGCGGGCCTGGCTGCGCACGGCGTAGCTGTCGGAGGGGAAGGCGGTGTCCTCGATGACGATCCGGGACCGCTCCCCCGCCGGCCGGTAGAACGAGACCATCAGCAGGTGCAGGTTGACGGTCAGCGAGTTCATCACGACCGTCTCCTCCGGCAGCGCGCCGACCAGCCGGGCGGCCGGCTCGGTGAGCAGCTCGTGATAGGGCAGCCAGGGGCGTTCGGCCTCCAGGTGACCCTCGACGCCGAGCCGGGCCCACGCGTCCAGGTCCTGCAGCAGCTCGGCCTGGGTCGCCCGCGGCTGCAGGCCGAGCGAGTTGCCCGCGAAGTAGGCGCTCTCGGGATAGCGGCCGCCGTCGGCGGGCGGCACCAGGAAGAGCTCGCGGCGTCCCGGGTCCTCGGCGTCGCGCCGCAGCGCCTCCTCCTCGGGGAACGGCATCGGGGCGATCATGTCGGTCTCTCCTTCACATGTGCGTTCTGGCGGACCACAGCTCCGGGAAGACCACCCGGGCCATGCTGCGCTCCAGCCAGGCCAGGCCGTTGGAGCCGCCGCTGCCGGGCTTGGCGCCCATCGACCGGCGGACCGCCGCGACGTGCTGGTAGCGCCAGTCGCCGAACTGCTCGGCCAGCTCGGTGAGCGCCTCGCCGAGGAACCGCAGGTGGTTGTCCGGGCCCTCGTCGCGGTAGGCCTCGACCCAGGCGCGCTCGACCGCCGGATGCGGCTCGTACTCCGCGGCGACGTCGCGGCCGAGCACCTCGCGGGGGATGTCATGGCCGCGTCGCGCCAGCACGGCGATGACGTCGTCCCAGATGCTCGGCATCTCGTACGCGCGCGCCAGGTCGCGGTGGAGCGCGGTCTGCCGCTTGAACGGCCGCAGCAAGGCGGGGTTCTTCAGCCCGAGCGTGAACTCCACCTGCCGGTACATCGCCGACTGCAGCCCCGACGCCTCGCCGAGCTGGTCGCGGAAGCGGTTGAAGTCGCCGGGGGTCATCCAGCGCAGCCCCCGCCAGCTCCCGTTGAGCGCCTCCAGGTGCAACGCCGTACGGCGCAGCGGCGCCAGCGCGCCCCACACGTCGTCGTTCCGCAGCCGCTCCTGGGCGTTGCGCAGCTCGAACGTGATGAGCTTGAAGTACAGCTCCATCACCTGCGTGACCATGAGGAACGACATCTCGCCGGGGTCGTCGCTCAACGGTCGCTGCAGGTCGTGCAGCACGTCGGTGCGCACGTACGCGTCGTACGGAAGCCGCGTCCCGAAGTCCAGAGTCGGCATCCCACCGGTGACTTGGACCCGTTCGGCGCGTTCCCACGCCGTCGTCGGACGCACGGCAGGTTCCTGTCGCGTCGTGTCCACGCGCTCGCCCCTCTCCTCGCTGGCCACCCAATGATGGCGTCGCGCTATGGGGCGAAGGAATGCCGTATCAACGGGCATTTCTGGTTATTGCCGTACATCTATTGCCATATCGGGGCATCCGCTTTGCGAACGGAAGGTTCCCATGGTGGACGGCACGGACGGGGAGTCACCGCGCACGCTCGGGCCGACGCGAGCCGGGTCGGCGCCGTGGAGCCGGGACGGAGCCGGTCCGGATACACGTCCGCCGTCTCATCGTCTGGTGTCGACCAGGGAGAACCCCACCCCTCTCATCGACTCCACGCTGACGGTCGCGTCCGCGTTTCGGAGTTTGGCGCGTAACCGCTTGACCGTCGATCGGACCGCGGACGCGTCGTCCACGTAGTGAGCGCCCCAGGCCTGCTCGTAAAGCTGCCGGTAGGTCCAGACCCGCAGGGGCGGGCTGGCGAGCGCGGTGAGCACCTCCCGTTCGATGCGAGTGAGTGGAAGGACCCTGCCGGCCCAGCTGACCTGCTGCAGGTCGGCGTCGATGACCAGGCGGCCCAGGGCCACCATCTCCGCCGCATGGAGGGAAGCGGCCTTCTCCTCCGTCGCACAAAGGATCTGACGGACCGAATTCAAGTCGGAGAACATCAGCACGGTGCCGGTGCCGCCCATCAACTGGGCGATCCTGGCGCGCTTGCTGGGGCTGGAAGTCACACAGAAGATGACCGGCTGTTCGTCGATGCCACCTGCCGGGTTAACACTCATGCGCTAAGGAAAACAACGGCTCCACTCCCAGTCAATATCCAGAGTTGCCGTCCCCGCCCGGCCGCGGTCAGGTCCGCGCGGCCCCGGCGTTGAGCCGATTCTGCCCCGCTTTCGCCCATATTTTGTGCTCGAAAAAAGACCTACGTAGATCCATGATGACCAGATCGCTGCGACCCCGCAGCGGCGCGTGCCGACTCTGTCACCCCTCCTTCACCGACGGCGGACCGTAACCCCTTGTCCGCCGCGGCCCAGCAGTCCGCCTGCGTCTTCAGGCGGCGACCCACCCCCGTCGCCGCCGGCAAGGAGCCCCCCAGATGAGACAGGTACGACGACCGGCGAGAGCACTGGTGGCGACATTCGCCGCGCTGCTGCTCTTCGGCGGCCTGCCGGCCTCCGCCGAATCCGCGGCCAGGGAGCCGAGTCCATCCACGAGCGCCAAGGCGCCCGCCAACCCCAAGGCGGAGACACGCCAGGCCGTCAAGCACGACCTCTCCCGCAAGATGCGCGATCTTCAGCCGAAGGCCGCCCGCGACCGCGGCGCCAAGATCGAGGAACCGGCGAACCGGCAGCTCCCCCGCGAGGCGACGGCGTCGACCGCGAAGACCGGTAGCGACGCGGTCCAACGAGGCTTCACCGAGAACCAGGTGCCCGAGTTCGGCGTGAACTTCGAGGGCATCGGCAACGTCGACGGGGTGCTGCCCCCGGACATCAACGGCGACGTGGGCCCCAACCACTACGTGCAGATGGTGAACCTCTCGTACGCGGTGTACGACAAGCGCGGCACCCTGCTGCTCGGCCCGCTGCCCGGAAACGCGGTCTTCTCCGGCTTCGGCGGGCCCTGCGAGACCAGCAACGACGGTGACCCGATCGTCCTCTACGACGAAGCCGCCGACCGGTGGATGGTCACCCAGTTCGCGCTGCCCGGCGGATCGGCCGGCAACCACCAGTGCATGGCGATCTCGCAGACCCCGGACCCGACGGGGGCGTACTACCGGTACGACTTCCTCTATCACCAGACCCGGATGAACGACTATCCGAAGTACGGCATCTGGCCGGACGCCTACTACATGACCGCCAACGAGTTCGCCCCGTCGTTCGTCGGCGTCGGCGCGGTGGCGTTCGAGCGGGAGAAGATGCTCGCCGGTCAGCCGGCCCGGATGGTGTACTTCCACATCGGGCCGGACTACGGAGGCCTGCTACCCTCCGACGCGGAGGGCCTCGCTCCGCCGGCCGGGGCGCCGAACCCGTTCGTCATGTTCGACGACGACGCGTGGGGCGTCTCCCCCACCGACCGGTTGCTGATGTGGGACTTCAAGGTCGACTGGGCAAACCCGGCGAACTCCACCTTCGGCAACAACCTGGCGCCTAACCGCTACCTGGAGACCGCCCCGTTCGACTCCAACATGTGCAACTACGCGCGCGGCTGCGTCCCGCAGCAGGGCACCTCGGCCAAGCTGGACGCGATCGCCGACCGGCTGATGTACCGTGCCGCGTACCGTAACTTCGGCGACCACGCCTCGATCGTGCTGAACCACACCGTGGACGCCGACGGCAACGACCACGCGGGCGTGCGCTGGTACGAGCTGCGAAGCACGAGCACCACCAACTGGGCTATCCACCAGGAGGGCACCTACGCGCCCGACGCCGAGCACCGCTGGATGGCCAGCGGCGCGATGGACGTCTCCGGCAACATCGCCTTCGGATACTCGGCCTCCGGGCCCACAACGTACCCGTCGATCCGGATGGCGGGCCGGCTCGCCGGCGATCCGCTGGGCCAGCTCGCCCAGAGCGAGCGGACGCTGATCGCGGGCACCGGGGCGCAGACCCACTCCGCCTCCCGCTGGGGCGACTACACGTCGATGTCGGTGGACCCGACGGACGGCTGCACGTTCTGGTTCACGTCCGAGTACCTGACCACGACGAGCTCCGCCAACTGGCAGACCCGCATCGGCTCGATGAAGTTCCCGAACTGCGTGGCCGGTGCGCACGGCGAGGTGACCGGCAAGGTCACCTCCTCGGCGGGCGGCCCGATCGCCGGCGCCTCCGTGCGGGTGGGCGGCGGCGGCACCAGCACCGACGCGCAGGGCGCGTACAAGCTGACCCTGCCGACCGGCGAGCACGAGCTGACCGTCTCCGCCTTCGGGTACGCGACGAAGACCGCGAAGGTGGCCGTCCAGGACGGAGGCGCCGTCACGTCCGACTTCACCCTCGACCCCGTGTCCAAGCACCGCGTCTCCGGCGTGGTGAAGGACACATCCGGACACGGCTGGCCGCTGTACGCGCGGATCGACGTGGCCGGACGGCCCGGCGGACCGCTGTTCACCGACCCCGCCACCGGCGCGTACAGCGTCGACCTGCCAAGCGGTGAGTACTCCCTGACCGTCAAGGCGATGTACCCGGCGTACAAGGAGGCCACGGCGGAGCTCAGCGTCGAGAACGGCGACCAGGCGAAGGACTTCGGCCTCGCCGTGGACAGCGCCTGCCTCGCCGCCGGATACAAGTTCAGCTACGGCACCCCGCTGTTCACCGAGCAGTTCGAGTCCGGGGCGACCCCCGAGGGCTGGAACGTGGTGAACCGCACCGCCAGCGCCGGCTGGGTGTTCAACGACCCGAAGAACCGGGGCAACCTCACCGGCGGCACCGGCAAGTACGCGATCGCGGACAGCGACGCGGCCGGATCGGGCACGACCGTGGACAGCGATCTGGTGACGCCGGTCCTGGACCTGTCGGACGTGCCGGCGCCGGTGCTGCGGTTCAACAGCGACTACCGCGCTCTCAACGGGTTCGCCAACGTCGAGCTGAGCGTCGACCGCGGCGCCACGTGGACCACGGTGTCGAACTGGACCACCGCCAGCCGGCGCGGACCGGTCCTGGAGGAGCTGGCCATCCCGGCGGCCGGCGGCAAGTCCGGAGTCCAGATCCGGTTCCACTACCGGGCCAGCTACGCCTGGTGGTGGCAGCTCGACAACATCTCCCTGGTCAACCGGGCCTGCGACCCGATCCCCGGCGGCCTCGTCGTCGGGCGGGTGCTCGACGGCAACACCCACGACGGGCTGAACGGCGCGACCGTGACCAGCACCGACAAGCCCGCCGAGCGGGCAACCACGGCGCCGTCGCCCGACGACGCCAAGGTCGGCGACGGCTTCTACTGGATGTTCTCCTCCTTGGCCGGGAACCACCCGTTCGTCGCGGAGAGCACGGGTCGCGGATCCGCCACCTCGACAGTGGACGTGGCGGCTGACCGGGCCACCCGGGCCGACTTCACCCTCAAGGCGGGCCGGCTGACCATCACCCCGCCGAAGGTGAGCGGTGACCCGTTGCTGGGCCAGACCAAGACCATGAAGACGACCATCAGCAACACCGGCGACGCCCCGGCCACGGTGGAGCTGTCGGAACGCCGCGGCGGATTCGAGATCCTCGGGCCGCGCGGCGCGCCGCTGCAGCGCAACATGGTCAAGGGCGGCGGCGCCTCGCCCGCGTGGCGGGGCGACAGCAAGCCCGGTGACCCGTTCGAACCGTCGCCGTACGCGCCACCGTGGATCAACACGGCCAACTACCCGGTGGCGGTGATGGACAACGCCGCGGCGGCGTGGGACGGCAAGGTGTACTCGGTCGGCGGCGCCTCCGCCACCGCCAACCTCGCCAACGGCTACGTCTACGACCCGGCGGAGAACACCTGGACGAGGATCGCCGATCTTCCCGCGGCCCTGGAGAAGCCGGCGGCGACCTTCGTCGACGGGAAGATGTACGTCTTCGGCGGTTGGGACTCGGCCGGCAACACATCGACCAAGGTGTACGTCTACGACCCGGCCGCCAACACCTGGCAGACCCGGGCCGCGGTCAACCCCGCGCCGCGGGCGGCGGCCGGGCTCGCGGTGGTCGGCGGCCAGATCTACCTGGTCGGCGGATGCGTGGACGGCAACTGCGCCAAGTCCAACGCGGTCGTCAAGTACGACCCGGCGGCCGACACGTTCGCCACGGTCGCGCCGTACCCGGTCCCGGTGGCCTGGCACGGGTGCGGCGGGATCAACGGCACGGTGTACTGCGCCGGCGGCAACGGGACGACGACGCTGAAGAGCACCTACGCCTACCAGCCGAGCAGCAACACCTGGACCCAGCTCGCCGACCTACCGGTCGACTTCTGGGCCGCCGGCGTGGACACCGCCAACGGGCTGCTGCTCCTCTCCACCGGTGTCATCAACAACTCCACCGTGGTAACCAACCAGGGCTGGGCGTACGACCCGGCGGCCAACACCTGGTCGGAACTGCCCAACGCCAACTTCTCCCGCTACCGGGCCGGGGCGGCGTGCGGGTTCGTGAAGATCGGTGGATCGACCGGCGGGTTCACCCCGACGCCGGAAAGCGAGATGCTGCCCGGCTTCGACCAGTGCGCCACCGTCACCGATGTCCCGTGGCTGTCCGCCTCGCCGACCACGGCGACGTTGCAGCCCGGGCAGAGTGTCACGGTGACGGTCACCCTCGACGCCAAGTCGGACGCTGGCGTGGCTCAGCCGGGCGCGTACACCGCCCAGTTGGGCGTCAAGTCCAACACGCCGTACGCGGTGGCGCCGATCGACGTGACGATGAACGTGCAGCCGCCCAACAACTGGGGCAAGCTCACCGGCGTGGTCACCGGGGTCGACTGCAAGGGCGCGAGCGCGTCCCTGCGCGGCGCCACGGTCCAGGCCAGCGGCACGAAGGACTGGGCGTTCACGTTGAAGACCGATCCGGACGGCCGATACGCGATCTGGGGACCGACGAACGCCAACCCGATCCAGATGATCGTGTCCCGGGACGGCTGGATCCCGCAAACAACCAAGATCACCATCAAGGGCAAGACGGTGACCACCGACTTCGCCCTGCGCCCCGAGTCATGCTGATCGGGGTGTGATCCACCGGGCCCGCGCCGCCCCTCGGCGCGGGCCCGCTTTCTCCACGGCGCAGACGACAACCGGCGGCAGAGCGGCGGCCGTCAGCTCACCAGGTCACCCGCAGCGCGTGCAGGCCGTACACGATGCTGAAGACCCGGAAGTCCACCTGCTCGTACGGATCGGCCAGGGCGAGGCCGGGGAAGCGCCGCAGCAGCGCCGGGAAGGCGATGCGCATCTCCATCCGCGCCAGCGGCGCCCCGAGGCAGTGGTGCACCCCGTGGCCGAAGGCGACGTGGCCGGCGGCTCCCCGGGTGATGTCGAGGGTCTCGGGATCATCGATGAAGGCAGGGTCGCGGTTGGCGGCGGGAAGCGAAAGGAGCACGAGCGAGCCCGCGGGGATGGCCTGCCCGGCGATCTCCACATCCGTCGTGGTCGTGCGCGGCGGCAGCGACTGCACGATGGACAGCCAGCGCAACAGCTCCTCGACGGCGGGCTCGATCAGCGCCGGATCCTCGCGGATCATCGCGAGCTGGTCCGGGTGCCGGAGCAGGGCCAGGGCGCCCAGGCCGAGCATGTTCGAGGTCGTCTCGTGCCCGGCCAGCAGCAGAAGTCCGGCGATGCCGATCAGCTCGTCGGTGCTGAGATCGTCGCCGTGCTCGCGCACCAGCATGCCGAGCATGTCCTCGCCCGGGTCCGCCTGGGCGCGGGCCACCAGGCCGGCCATGTAGGTGCGGCCTTCCCGCTGCGCCGCGACGCGCTGCTCCATCGGCAAGGACGTGTCCAGCAGGCGCACGGAACGCCCGTGGAACTCGGCGCGGTCGGCATACGGCACGCCCAGCAGCTCGCAGATCACCAGCGACGGCGCCGGCAACGCGAAGTGCGACACCAGATCGGCCGGTTTACCGGCCCGCTCCAGATCGTCCAGAGCCGTCTGGACGATCTCGGTGATCCGCGGCTCAAGCCTGCGCATCCGACGCACCGTGAACTCCGGGGTGAGTATCCGGCGCAACCGCGTGTGCTCTGGCGGGTCGAACCCGATCAGCTGCCCGGCCTGCATTTTGGCCAGCTCGTCGGCGTCCATCTGCCCGGATCCCGGGAACGGTGTCCGGGCGCTGCTGAACCGGGCCGGATCCGACAGCACCTGGCGAACATCCTCCTGGCGGCAGACCAGGTATGCGGGCAGGCCGAACGGCGTCTCCACCCGCACCACACCCTCACTGTCGCGGGCCCGGGCCAGTTCCTCGACCGGGTCGAACCCGTTCCGCCGCATGTGCAGTGGCAATTCCAGTGCTTTCGTCATCATCTGTCCTTTCGCCCGATGATCGTGTGAGACCGCCTCCGCGCTACCGGACAAGTCAGGCCGGGATCGAGCCGGGCCGCCTCCTGGCTCGGACTGGATGTTCATGGTGCCGTCGGCTCCCTTGGTCGCATTCAGCCCCTACCCGTTCGACGAGACAGCGCCGTGAATTGTCAGGTTGACGCGTCACCTCACGTGTCGGTCGAATGGGCGGCGATCACGGATGGCTGTTCGGCGGGCTACCGTTCGACTCCGCGCGGCCCCCTGGGGTCGGAGTTCGCCCGGTAGGGTCGGCCGCATGTACTCGACGCGGGTCTCCCGGCACGTGAACGCGCCGCGGTCGGCGGTCTACCAGGCGCTCGTGGACGCGGACGCGATCGCGAAATGGCGGGTGCCGGCGGGCATGAGCAGCCACGTCCACGAGTTCGACGCCCGCGAGGGCGGCGCGTTCCGGGTCTCGCTCACGTACGACGCCCCGGGACCGACCGGCAAGTCGGCGGCGCGCACCGACACCTACCATGGCCACTTCGCGGAGCTCGTTCCGGACGAGCGCGTGGTCGAGGTGTTCGAGTTCGAGACGGCGGATCCCGGGCTGCGCGGGACCATGACGATGACAACGACGCTCACCGACGCCGCGGACGGCGGCACCGAGGTCGTCATCGCGCACGACAGGATCCCCGACGTCATACCTGCCTCCGACAACGAGACGGGCACGCGCATGGCGCTGGCGAACCTGGCCGCGCTCGTCGAGCCGGGCCACGCGGCGGCTCCCACCGGCCCCACCAGGTAAGCCCGGGGAAACCCGCACTCGGGCGGGCCGGGCCCAACGCCGGTGCGGCCGTGGCGTAAGGCGCCTCGCCGACCTCGCCTCCTGGGCCATGCCTTCCCGGCCCCGATTCGTGCGCGACGCGCCCTGCGATGCCGTCCGACCTGCGCGAACGCCGGTGTGACGCGCATCACATCGGCCGCGTGTCACGGACGGACCGGCAACTTCCATCTGGTGGTCGTCAACAGCCAGTCGAGGAAGGCAGCACGATGAGCGCACAGCACGAAGCCGGCGTGACGACCACCCACCGCGTGGTGATTCTGGGAGCGGGGTACGCCGGCCTGTCCGCGGCGATCCAGCTCGCGTCCCGGGTCAAGCGGAGCGAGAACGTGCGGGTGACCCTGGTGAACGCGCAGGAGCACTTCACCGAGCGGCTGCGGCTGCACATGACCGCGACCGGGCAGGAACTCGCCGAGCTGAGCATCCCGGAGCTGCTGGAGGGTACGGGTGCGCGGTTCGTCCGCGGCTGGGTGACGGCGGTGGACGCGGACGCGAAGACCGTACGGATCGACGACGAACACGTCCTGCCCTACGACACGCTGGTGTACGGGCTGGGCGGCGTGGCCGACACGGCGGCGGTGCCGGGCGTCGAGGACCACGCGTACGCGCTGAACAGCGCCCAGGACGCCGAGGCGCTGGCCGACCGGCTGGCCCGGCTCGGCCGCGGCACGGTGGTGGTCGCCGGCAGCGGGCTGACCGGCATCGAGTCGGCCGCGGAGATCGCCGAGCGGCACCCGGAGCTGAGCGTGGTGCTGCTGGGCCGGCGTGAACCCGGTGCGGCCATGAACCCGAAGGCCAAGGCGTACCTGCGGTCCGCGCTCGAGCGCCTGGGCGTGCGGGTGCGCAGCGGGGTCGAGGTGGCGAAGGTGCTGCCCGGCGCGGTCGAACTGGCCGGCGGGGAGAGTGTGCCGGCTGACGTGGTCCTGTGGACGAGCGGTACGCGGATGTCACCGCTGGCGGCCGCCGCCGGGCTGACCGTCGACGAGCACGGCCGCGTCGTCACCGACGCCACGCTGCGGTCGGTGTCCCACCCCGAGGTGTACGCCGTGGGCGACGCGGCCGCGATCCGCCAGGGTTACGGCGTCATGCACGGCACCTGCCAGGGGGGTATGCCGACCGGTGTGCACGCCGCGATGTCGATCGTCCGGGCGCTGAAGGGCAAGCAGCCCAAGCCGTTCCGGTTCGGCTACTACCACACGCCGGTGAGCCTGGGCCGCCACGACGCGGTCGTGCAGTTCACCCGCCCCGACGACAGCCCCCGACGGGTGCATCTCACCGGCCGCGTCGCGGCCCGGTATAAGGAGACGGTGACCGCTTCCCCTTGGCCCACGTGGGGCCGTATGAAGAAGATGCCCGCTTCGGGGGCGTTCTGGCCTCGCGGCGGGCGCTTCACCCGGGCCGGTGCGGCGCGGTGACCCAGCCACTGAACCTCGACGAGCAGGTGTTCGTCCGGAATCGGAACCTGCTGTTCTCGGTGGCCTACCGCATCCTCGGCAGTGCGGCCGATGCCGAGGACGCGGTGCAGGACGCCTGGATCAAGTGGTCGGCCGCCGACCGCTCCCAGGTGGCCGACCCCAAGGCGTACCTGACCCGGATCGTGTCGAATCAGGCGCTGGAGCGGCTGCGCTCCACCCAGCACAAACGTGAGACCTATGTGGGGCCGTGGCTTCCTGAGCCCATCCTCACCAGCGGAGACACCGCGGATTCCGTCACGGGCGCCGAGTCGGTGTCGATGGCGATGCTGGTGGTGCTGGAGACCCTGAGCCCGCTCGAGCGCGCGGTCTTCGTGCTGAAGGAGGTCTTCGACTTCAGCCACGCCGAGATCGCGGAGGCGGTGGAGCGCTCCGAGGCCGCGGTACGGCAGGCCGCGCACCGCGCGCGCGAACATGTGCAGGCCCGGCGGCCGCGCTTCGCCGCGGACCGGTCGCGGCAGCGTGCGGTCACCGAGCGGTTCTTCGCCGCCGCGACCGGCGGTGACGTCAACGCCCTGATGGAGCTGCTGTCCCCGGACGTCACGCTCTGGACCGACGGCGGCGGCAAGGTCCGCCAGGCCCTGCGCCCGGTCGTGGGCGCGGCGACGGTGGCAGGCTGGTTCGCGGCCATCGGCACCGTCACCTACCAGGGCATCGAGCCCGCCGACATGAACGCCGAACTCGTCGAGATCAACGGCGGGCCGGGCATCGTCTTCAGCGGCCCGGGCCGTGTGATCGCCACCGTCACCTTCGACTTCGACGGCGACGGCCGTATCACCGCCATCCACAACGTCGCCAACCCGGACAAGCTCCTGGCCGTCGCCGGCGGCACCGCCCGCAGCCTCGGGACGCGGTGAGCTACCCGCCCGTCGGCCGACCGGAAGGCGACCGCGCCGCCCGGCCGGCCGGGCCGGCTCATCCGCGAACGGCTCAGGAAAGCGGCGTTCCTACCTCTGCTGCCGTAAGCAGCATGATCAACTCCCGAGAGGGTTGACAGGTCTGCTCCCAGGGAGACCTGACCCGCATACGGGCGGCTCAGCCCACCGAGGCGATCGCGGTGAGTGACCTTGCTACGGATGGCGCTACGGACGACGACGGCATCCTCGACACCATGACAGCGCCGGCACATGACCGGGATGGCGCTGGACGGAGCACCTGACGCCGGGGCCGTGGCGGACGTAACCGTCAACGGCGCAAGGAAGGCGCGGTGGTTGGCACAAGCGTGTTCTCGGTCAGCACCTACGGAAGCGAGCCGTTTCCATACGCATGAATTGACGGCGAGGAAGCCCAGCGGAGCGATAACCCCAGATATTTCTCAGTAAAAATACCCCCGCGTATTTCAGAGCACGGCAAAACTAGCATTCCGCGGTTTTCGGGAGATTAACATCGGGGATACCGCAAAAGTGGGACATAGCTGAGGAAATGGTTTAACTATGAATCTATCTCCGGCAATATGGGGGGCAACGTCGCACACCAAGGGGTTTCACGTTGCTTCGGTCGGTTCAGGGTAGAAACGCTCTGGGTCGGGTTTCAGCACGTCGGCGCAGTCTCGCCTTGCGCGCGCACGATAGCGCGGACGCCACCCCTCCCTACACCACCACCGGCAAACCCGGCGACTACCGGCCGACCCCATCCGGACTTCAAGGCACGGAGTTCACCAACTGCGGCGCCACCCCATTCCTGCTCCATAACAGCCACCAGTTCCGTGGGTAACCCGGTGTGCTATCTCACAGTGTCGATGCCGGGTCGCGCTGAATGGATGGCACTCCAGCCATCGAGAGGGACATGAGTATGAGTCACGATATTCATCCCCGCATACCGCGCCGGCGGGCCCTGATCGGCGCGCTTGCTCTGATGGGCGCACTTGGTCTGGTCACCGCTTGCGGCGGCCCGCCGCCCCGCGGCCCGGCGTCCCGCGGGATCACCCCGGGCGCCGGCCAGACCCTGCCCGGCAGGCCCGGCGGCACCGGCCCGGCATCTTCCATCCCGGTGATGCCCAACACGGCCACAGCCCCACCCACACGCAGCGCGCCGGCCACGCCGGTGGGCCCGAACTCCGTGGCGATCAAGAATTTCGCCTTCCATCCCGCTGCGCTGACCGTCAAGGCAGGCACTACGGTGACCTGGACCAACCAGGACCCTGAACCGCACACCGTGACGAGCCAGGGCCAGGGCCAGGGCCCGCTCCGCTCCGCCACGCTGGCGTCCGGTGCCAGCTACCCCTACAAGTTCACCACGCCGGGCACCTACAAGTACCAGTGCAGCATCCACCCGTTCATGACCGCCACTGTGACGGTGACCCAGTGACCGGCCCCATCGATCCGCGTGGAGCCGAGCCGACGCCGGAACACGGGATGTCTCGCCGCCAACTGCTGCGCCACGCCGGCTGGTTCGGCGCCGCCGTGGTCTTGTCGGTGGCCGACGGCCAAGTGATCAGCAGCATCGCAGGCAGCCAGGACAGCGCCGCCGCACAGGCCGCCGCCGACTCTGGCGCGCTGCGGTTCGTGCAGATTTCCGACAGCCACATCGGCTTCACCGGCGCCGCCAACACCGACGTGAACCGAACGTTCACCGAAGCGCTCAATCAGGTCAACAGCCTGGGCTTCCTGCCCGACTTCGTCATGCACAGCGGCGACCTCACCCACCTCTCCACCCCGGGCCAGTTCGACCAGGTCAAGCAGATGTTGAGCGGCCTGCGTGCCGGTCGCGTCTTCACGGTGCCCGGGGAACACGACTCGATCGGCGATGCCGGACATGCGTACCGGCAGCGATTCGGCGCAAACACCCTCGGCGAGGGCTGGTACAGCTTCGACACCCATGGCGTCCACTTCATCGCTCTGGTCAACACCCTGAACATGCAGCAACTCGGGCACCTTGGCACCGACCAGATCGACTTCGTCCGCAAAGACGTCAATGGCCTATCGGCTGACACTCCCATCGTGGTGTTCAGCCATATCCCGCTGTTCGCCATGTACCCGGCTTGGGGCTGGGGCACCGATGACGCCATCAAGGTCCTGGGCCTGCTGCGCCGCTTCTCCTCTGTGACCTGCCTGAACGGCCACGTGCACCAGCTGTTCACCAAGACCGAAGGCAACGTCACCTTTCACAGCGCCACCACCACCGCCTATCCGCTGCCCAAACCGGGCATCGGGCCGGGACCCCTCCCGCAGGTGGTGCCAGCCGGCCGCCTCAAGGACGCGCTGGGCATCCGCACTGTCACCTACCGCAAGGGCGTAGCCGGCCTGGCCGTCACCGAACACAAGCTGACATGAAAGCGTCCGCGGCCTCGCCGTCCGCTTGAGCACGGCCGCCGCCATCGCCGTCAGCGGCTACATCCACGCCGACCTGGAAGATCGATGCCGGGGACACCGCGAAGGCGGGACATAACTAGCGTTGAGCGGGCTGTTGCGACGGCCCCGGCGGCCGGGACCATGGGAGGGAGCAGACGGACGTGGGAGCCCCAACGAAGATGTCACCCCGGCCGGCCCGGCTGCGGCTGGCGACGGCCGCCGGGCTCGCCCTGGCCGTGACGGCGGCCTTGTATGCGTTCGGCCGGATACACACACCCGACTACGCCAGCAGCTTGTTCGGGCGCCGCGGCAACGACGCGAACCTTCTGAAGGCGCAAGTCGGCACCGCCCTGCTGGGCCTGGCCTTCTACCAGCTCATATTGGCGCTGTGGATCTACCAGCGGCTACCCGGGGCCGGTGCCGCCCCCCGCCCGGTACACCTCGCCCACCGCATCGGCGGAGCCGTGCTGTTCGTGGTCTCCCTGCCCATCGCCTACCACTGCATCACCGCCTACGGAGTGCAGACGGACAGCGCCCGAGTCGCCCTGCACTCCCTCGCCGGCTGCTTCTTCTACGGCGCATTCGCCGCGAAGGTACTCATCGTCCGCAGCCGGCACCTACCCGGCTGGGCGTTGCCACTCGCCGGCGGCACCCTGGTCACCCTCATCGCGATCTTGTGGTCCGCAGCGGCCCTTTGGCAGCTGACCCAACCCTAGGTCGTGAGGTACTCGACCGCCCTCCCGATGCCCTCGCTCTCCGCCGCTCCGGTCACCGTCGGCAATAGGACGGGAAATTGCCTCCCGGCGTGGCAAAATGCCACGGCATCGGGGGAGCGTGAATACCGGCTGACACGTTCGTGAAATGCACGGGAATCGCGGTGGAAACGGCGGCTTCCTATCGTCCGTTCATGAGGCTCACTCCACACGAACAGGAACGCCTGCTCATCCACGTCGCCGCGGGGGTCGCCCGCGACCGCCGGGAGCGGGGCCTTGCAGATCGAGGCGACCTTCCCCGACGGCACCAAGCTCGTCACCGTCCACCGGCCGATCGCATGATCCCCGGGGAGATCGTGTACGGCGACGCCCCGGTCCCGCTCAACCCGGGCCGGCGGCGGATCACGCTGCGGGTCGTCAACACGGCGGACCGGCCGATCCAGGTGGGGTCGCACTACCACTTCGCCGCGGCCCCACAACGAGTGGATCGGTAGCCACGATCTCTGCACGGTCGGCCGAAGCCGACCGGGGCCCGCGAAGGCGTCCGGCTGACTGCTACTCCCCCGGGCTGACAAGCCTCGTCTCGTAGGCGAGAACAACCGCCTGAGCACGGTCGCGAAGGTCCAGTTTTGCGAAGATGCGAGTGACGTGGGTCTTGATGGTGGCTTCGCTGAGGACCAGTTCGCTGGCCAGCTCACTGTTGGACAGCCCGCGTCCGAGCAACATCAGCACCTCCAGTTCCCGGGGTGTCAGCGCCGCGAGGTCGCGGTGCAGGCTGGGGAGCCGAGGCTCGCCGTTCACCGGCCGACGATCGGGGGCGCTGTTCCGCCCTGCGCTGCCGACGGCGGTCTTGCGGTCGTCTCCGCCGCTCCGCCCGTTCTCGCCGGTGAAGCGTTCCACCAGCCGCCGCGTGATCGAAGGGGCGACAAGAGCATCACCCGTGTGGACGAGGCGTACGGCAGCGGCAAGGTGTTCCGCGGTGACGTCCTTGAGGAGGAACCCGCTCGCGCCGATCGCCAGCGCGGCATAGACGTAGTGGTCGAGGTCGAACGTGGTCAGCATGAGCACCCGGCAGTCCGGTACCTCCGCCAGAATGCGCCGTGCGGCCTCCAGGCCGTCCATGTTGGGCATCCTGATGTCCATGAGGACGACGTCCGGCCGCAGTTCGTGCGCCGCGGTCACCGCCTCGAGCCCGTCGACCGCTTCACCGACCACGTCGATGCCGCGGACGGTGAGGATCATGCGGAAGCCGGTGCGGATCAGCGCCTGATCGTCGGCGATCAGCACCCTGGGGGGCGCTGCGGCGGGTGGCAAGGCCGGCAGGGTCGCGTCCGTCCTGATCAGGTCGTCGGTGCGGTGATCAGCTGATTCTGGCATCGTCATGGCTTGTCCAACGGTATCCGGGCACGGACCCGGAATCCGCCGCCGAGGCGGCGCCGGGCATCGAATTCCCCCCCGTACATGGCAACCCGCTCCCGCAGGCCGACCAGTCCGCGCCCGGCACCGTCCTTGAGGGCCGGGCGCGGCCTCTTCGGCGCCGGGCCGTCGCCGGACACCGCGCTCGGGCCGTTGGTCAACACCTCGACCCGCAGGTGGTGATCGGCATACCGCACCGCCACCTCGGCCTTGGCGCGGTCGCCGTGCTTGAAGGCATTGGTCAGCCCCTCTTGAATGATCCGGTACGCCGTCAGCTCGATGCCGCCCGGGAGATCCCGCGGTTCCCCGGAGATCCGGACCTCGACGGGCATTCCGGCGAACGCGAACCGGTCCACCAGGGGGCTGAGCCGGCGCAGGCTCGGCTGCGGCGTCAACTCCGTCTCGTCGTCGCCGTTCTGAGGGGGCGCCAGCACGCCCAGCAGGTGCCGCAGCTCGGTCATCGCGTCGCGACCGGCGGTCTCCACGACCAGCAGCGCGGTGGCCGCATCCTCGGGCATCGTGGCCAACACCTCGCGGGCTGCGCCGGCCTGGACCACCATCAGGCTGACGTTGTGGCTCACGATGTCATGCAGCTCCCGTGCGATCCGCGCCCGTTCGGCCTCGACGGCGACCCGGCCGGCGGTTTCGCGCTCACGTTCCAGGAGCCAGCCCCGCTGCTCCAATGCCTTGCGGTGGGTACGCCGCGCTCGGACGAACGCCCGGCCGAGCCAGCCCGCAGCAAACAGGACCGCCACCAGTGCGACGAACGGCCAGGTGATCGCAAACCACTTCACCGCTTCATCCTCGCCTCTGCGCGGCCCGAGGGGTACCGCATCAACGTGAACATGCTCAAGCCCTGCGCTGCAGAAACAGAGCAGAGCGCTGTCGCTGGGTGGCACTCCCGCTGCACCTCATCGGGGCGCCCCGGTGCGACGGCCTGTCATTCGCTGTGCAGGACCGTGGCAATTGTGAGACGGGCCGCCGAGCGGGCCGGGATCAGCGCGCCCAGGACCGCGATCACGATGCCCGAGAGGAGCAGAGCGGCCAACTGCGGCGCGTGCCAGACATCCTTCATCGACTCCGGGAAGGCAAGCACGCCGGCGTGGTCCACGAGCACCCGGTGCCCGACCATCCCGATGGGGATGCCGATCAGCCCACCGACCAGGCCCAGTCCAGCCACGGACGTCACCGTCATCACCACGACCTGGCGTGGCGTCATCCCGATCGACTTGAGCACACCCAGCTGGCGGCGGCGCTCCCTCGTGCTCAGCAGGACGCTGTTGAAGACCCCGAGAGCCGAGACGATGGCCAGCAGCACCGTGAATACCGTCGAAAAGCTGATGACAACCGTGCTGGCGGTGTTCTGCGACTGAATCCGCAGCGACGAGTGGAGGCCCGGATCGATCCCCTCGACCCCATTGACGTAGGCCTGGCCATCGGCATGGGGGGCGAGCTGAACCGCGTACTCAACGGCGCTCGCGTCCGGGACGAGTTCGGCGGCGGTCGCCCAGTCCGCCTCCATCGCCTGGTTGTTGCCGAGCATCTCCTCACCAACGACGGTGACGCCGAGCTGCTTGCCGCTCAGATACACGACGGTCCGATCGCCGACCGCGAGCCCGTGCTGGGCCAGGAACCCCGGCCCGGCCGCGACCTCGCCCGGCCCGCTCGGCCAGCGCCCGTGGACGATCTGCTCGGCCGCGGCCGGGGGTTCCCCGCGATAGAGGTTGAGGAACACGGTGTCCGTACTCCCGGCGAGGAGCACCTTGGTGAACGCGCGAGCGGTCACCCGGTCTGCTCCGGGCAGGGCTCGCAACCGCGCCTCGATCTGGCTGTCACTCAGCTGCGCGGCACTCTGGCCCGATGTCTTGCCGTCCGCCGCCACCAGGACCTGCGTGATTCCGCTGCGTTGACCCGCGTTTCCGGCCGCCACCATGGTGCTGGCCAGGCCGGTCGTCAGGGTGACGGTGGTGACCCCGAGGATGACAGCCGACATCGTGAGCATCGCGCGGGCCGGGCGGGCGAACGACTGGCCCAGGCCGAGGCTCACGGAGCGCGGCAGTCGGGTACCGCCGAGTTTGCGCTGGGCAAGCAGCCCGCGGCCGGCCTTCGGCGCGCTACCGGCGCCGATCGCCTCTGCCGCGGAAAGCCGGTGTGCGCGCAACGCGGGAATCAGTGCGGCGATGGCGACGATGGTGGGCATGGCCAGCAGGCAGGCGACCGACACCCAGGGGGTGGTACCGATGGTGGCGGTGCCGGTTTCGACGCCAGCGAACGCAGCCTTGAGGATGGGCTGCTCCAGCACGGTGCCGGCCAGGGTGCCGACCACAGAGCCCACGACGGCTGGAACGGAAATCATTCCAAGGTAGACGGCGACCACCTGGTTCGGGGTGAACCCGAGGGCCTTGAGGACACCGATATGCCGGTAGCCGGAAACGACCGCCCCGCTGACCACGTTGCCGACGATCAGAACGGAGACCAGAACGCCGAGCACGCCGAACATGGTCATGAACGGGAGATAGGAGTCGGCCGACGCGGAGAAGGCCTGCTTGAGGCTGAGGTAGGTCTGGGCATGGGTCAGCGAGTCCGCCGGCTGCCCGGCGGTGGCCGCTTCCAGGTCGCTGTGGAGCTGCCCGCTCGTGGCAGCCGATGCGAAGCGGTAGAGCATCTGGAAGCTGGTCGGGTGCAGGGCGGTCATCTGCTCGGGTGACACCCAGGCGCCGGCGGACTTGCTCATGCTGGTGGCGAACCCGACCACGGTGAGCGGCGGCCCCCCGGGGACGTCGAGCTTCGAGCCCAGCAGGCGGGAGGAGGCGCCGCCGACCGGCGAGTTGACGACAATCTCACCGAGGGCGGCGGCCCAGCGGCCGGCCAGCAGATCGACGCGGTCCACGGGGCCTGCCGGATCGGCCCGCCCCACCACCTGCAGCGGACCGGCCGCCATCCACAGCCATGGCTGGGGGATCTCGATGACGGCCTGGCCGAAGGGACCGGCCGCGGCCTGGACGCCCGGCCGCTGGACGGTCTGCGTCAGTTGCGCCTCCGAGGTCTTGGCGGCATCGAAGGTCGCCACGACGTGGGCGCCGCGTTGGCGGGCGAAGGCGGCGTCGAAGGGCGATGAGGCGGCTGTGAGCACCGTCAACGCAAGCACCGTCGTCATCGTCGAGCACAGCACGACGAGTCCGATGACGATCGTCTGAACCCTGCGGCGCTTGACCGCCGCGCGTGAGGCCTGCCAAACGGCGCTCATGCGGTCGCCTCCAGGGTGCTCTCACGGGCGACCTTGCCGTCGGCGAACTCGATCAGGCGGTTGGCGCACCGGGTGGCCAGATTCGGGTCGTGGGTGACAATGAGCAGGGTCTGACCCATCTGGTTGAGGTCAATCAGCAGGTCCATCACCTGCTCGCCCGAGCGGCTGTCCAGGGCTCCGGTCGGCTCGTCGGCCAGCAGCAGCGCCGGACGGTTCATCAGGGCCCGGGCCGCGGCGACACGTTGCCGCTGACCACCGCTGAGCGCCGCCGGATAGTTGTCCTTGCGGTCCGCCACACCGAGTTCGTCCAGAAGTTCCAGCGCCCGACCACGCGCCTGCCGAGCCGAGCTACCGGTCAGCTGTGCGGCCAGCGCCACGTTGTCCAGCGCCGGCAGGTCGTCGATGAGGTTGAAGAACTGGAAGATCATGCCGATGTGCTTGCGTCGGAACAGGGCCAGCCCAGTCTCGTTCAGTTGCCACAGGTCCTGCCCGTTGACCTCGACCGTCCCCGAGGTCGGACGGTCGAGGCCGGCGACCATGTTGAGCAGGGTGGACTTGCCACAGCCGGAGGGCCCCATCACCGCGACCGCATCTCCCGCGCGGATCTCCAGCGACGCGCCGTCCAGCGCCTTCGAGTCACCGTATTTCTTGTGCATATCCGCTACTCGGACGACGATCTGCTGGGAGCTGCCGGGGTGATTCATCATGGCTCGAATCTAGGAGCGCGGGGACCGCCGGAGCATCCCTCCGCGGATGTATCAGTGCTCGTCATCCTGTGGTTGTAGGGGAGCTGACGTCATGCCGTGGGCGGACGCACAGGTTCACCCGGGTGTCTCTGCAGAGCGCAGTCCACAGTGATCTGGATCGCTTGGTAGACATACCCGCTACCTACTCCCCGAGTTCGCCTCGGTCCCAGCCGCGGCCCGTTCACGTCCAGGGAGATGGTGTGCGGGTGATCTAGACCTGGCGCTGGCACGGCCAGTTGACCCCCCTGAGGAAACATCGCCTTCTCATCCGCGGTTGGCCTGGGAAAGCGGCGTTCCCAACTCTGTTGCTGACGGCGGGGAGATCCCTGCTCGCCACACGATCTTGTGGTCAGGCGAGGTAGGAGAGACGCGCCGACCTGTACAAGCTGATGATGAACCACGCGATGACGATGAAACCGGTGATCGCGACGATGAATGCGATGCCCTGCATCCGGGCGGCCGTATACGCGAGCAGCGACGCGACAACGCTGACTATCGTCAGAATCCAGCGGATCGCGTCGAAAGTCGAAGCGGTGGAGACGTCACCGAAAGCTCGTGCCCGGGTAACGATGCCCGTTGCCACCAGCCATATCGTGACGAGTTTTCCCGCACCGTAAAGCAGGCCGATGACGATGTTCTCCGTCAGCCCGGTGAGCTCCGCGAGCGAGAGCACCAACGTCACGAGGGCGGCCATCCGAGCCTTGCCGAAGGCGGGATCCACCGCCGTTTCCAGGCGCGAGAGCCCCGAAACCACGAGCGCCCATCCGATGGCGTCTACGAGCAGGTCGAATCCGTTGACGCGCAACGCCAGTGAGGCGATGAGGATTCCGGCCGCGATGCGATAGAGAGGAAACACGGTCGAGATCATCTCATGAGCGGCAAAAGTAGATCGACCAATGACTTCTACCCGAATCCGGTCGATCTCCTGACGTGGAAAAATGTCGCGGCGACCGGCAGAGTCGCGGGTCGCCGACTGACACGTCCGCGAAATGCGCGGGAAACGCGGTGGAAACGGCGGCTTCCTATCGTCCGTTCATGAGGCTCACTCCACACGAACAGGAACGCCTGCTCATCCACGTCGCCGCGGGGGTCGCCCGCGACCGCCGGGACCGGGGCCTTCTCCTCAACCATCCCGAGGCCACCGCGCTCATCGCGTCCTTCCTGCTGGAGGGCGCGCGCGACGGCCGCAGCGTGGCGGACCTGATGGACGCGGGCCGCAAGGTGCTCCAGCGCGAGGACGTCATGGAGGGCGTCCCCGAGATGCTGGAGTCGGTGCAGATCGAGGCGACCTTCCCCGACGGCACCAAGCTCGTCACCGTCCACCGGCCGATCGCATGATCCCCGGGGAGATCGTGTACGGCGACGCCCCGGTCCCACTCAACCCGGGCCGGCGGCGGATCACGCTGCGGGTCGTCAACACGGCGGACCGGCCGATCCAGGTGGGGTCGCACTACCATTTCGCCGCGGCCAACCCCGCGCTGGAGTTCGACCGGCGGGCCGCCTGGGGCACCCGCCTGGACGTGCCGGCCGGGACCGCGGTCAGGTTCGAGCCCGGCATCGAGCGCGACGTGACGCTCGTTCCCCTGGCGGGCCACCGCGTCGTCCCGGGGCTGCGTCCGGACTGGGCGGGCCCGCTCGACCGTGAGGAGTCCCGATGACCGCCGTCGAACGGGAACGCTACGCCGCGCTGTACGGTCCGACCACCGGCGACCGGGTGCGGCTGGCCGACACGGATCTGTTCGTCGAGGTGACCGAGGACCTCGCGATGGGCCCGGCCGGCGCGGGCGACGAGGCCGTCTTCGGCGGCGGCAAGGTGATCCGCGAGTCCATGGGGCAGGCCCGCGCGACCCGGGCCGAGGGCGCGCCCGACCTGGTCGTCACCGGCGCCGTGATCCTCGACCACTGGGGCGTCGTCAAGGCCGACATCGGCATCCGCGACGGGCGGATCTCGGCGATCGGCAAGGCGGGCAACCCCGACACGATGGACGGCGTCCATCCGGATCTCGTGATCGGGCCGTCCACGGAGATCCTCGCGGGCAACGGCAAGATCGTCACAGCGGGGGCGGTGGACTCCCACGTGCACCTGATCTGCCCGCAACTCCTGGACGAGGCGCTGGCGTCGGGCGTCACGACGATCATCGGCGGCGGCACGGGCCCCGCCGAGGGGACCAAGGCGACCACGGTCACCGGCACGTGGTACCTCGCCCGCATGCTGGAGTCGCTGGACTCCCACCCGGTGAACGTGGCCCTGCTCGGCAAGGGCAACACCGTGAGCATCGAGGGCCTGTACGAGCAGCTCAGGGCCGGGGCCTCCGGGTTCAAGCTGCACGAGGACTGGGGCACGACGCCCGCCGCGATCGACGCCTGCCTCGGCGTGTGCGAGGCCACGGGGGCACAGGCGGCGATCCACACGGACACGCTGAACGAGGCCGGGTTCGTCGAGTCGACGCTCGCGGCGATCGGCGGGCGGATGATCCACGCGTACCACACCGAGGGCGCCGGAGGCGGGCACGCCCCCGACATCATCAAGGTGGCGGGCTATCGGAACATCCTGCCGTCGTCCACCAACCCGACCCGGCCGCACACCGTCAACACGCACCACGAGCACCTGGACATGCTGATGGTGTGCCATCACCTCAACCCGTCGATCCCCGAGGACCTGGCGTTCGCCGAGTCCCGGATCCGCCCGGCGACGATGGCGGCCGAGGACGTCCTGCACGACGTCGGAGCCATCTCGATGATCGGCTCCGACTCACAGGCCATGGGCCGGATCGGCGAGACGATCATCCGCACGTGGCAGACCGCGCACGTCATGAAGGGGCGGCGCGGCGCGCTTCCCGGTGAGTCCGGTACGGCGTCCGCCCGCGGGACCGCCCACCCCGCCGACAATCTCCGCGCCCGCCGCTATATCGCGAAATACACGATAAATCCGGCGATAGCGCATGGGCTGGAGGCCGAGGTCGGCTCGGTCGAACCCGGCAAACTGGCCGACCTCGTGCTCTGGAGTCCCGCGTTCTTCGGGGTGAAGCCGGATCTCGTGATCAAGGGCGGCGTGATCGCGTACGCGCAGATGGGCGACGCGAACGCGTCGATCCCGACCCCGCAGCCGGTGCTCCCCCGGCCCATGTTCGGCGCGGCGCCGGCCACGGCGGCGGCGACGTCACTGCACTTCGTGTCCCCGCTCGCCATCGAGGACGGCCTCGCCGACCGGCTCCGGATCGCCCGCAGGCTCGCCCCCGTCTCCGGCGTACGGCGGCGCGGCAAGGAGGCGATGGTGCTCAACGACGCGCTTCCCTCGATCGAGGTGAACCCCGACACCTTCGCGGTGCGGGTGGACGGCGAGCTCGTCGAGCCCGCCCCCGCCGAGGTGCTTCCCATGGCCCAGCGCTACTTCCTCTTCTGAGCCGACTGCTGGGCCGACTGCTGGGCCGACTGCTGGGCCGATGACCTCGATCGACCACGACGAAGGACGGTGACCGTGGACGCCGCGCTCCTGCTGCTCGCCGACTCCCGGCTGCCCGCCGGAGGCCACGCTCATTCCGGCGGCGTCGAGGAGGCCGTACGCGCGGGTGCGGTGACCGGCCCCGGCGACCTGGCGCGCTTCCTACGCGGGCGGCTCGCCACGGCCGGCCTGGTCGCCGCCGCGCTCGCCGCCGCCGCCTGCGAGCTCGGCTCCACCTGCGATATCGGCTCCGCCCGTGAACTCGGCTCCGCCGTCATCGACGCTCCGGCGCCCTTGGCGAACGCCCGGCGACGACCGGCCGACCTCGACTCCGAGAGCACCGCGCCGGAGCCGGCCGGCGGCGCGCCGGAGCCGATCGTCCTCTGGAGAAGGCTCGACGCCGAGGCGGACGCCCGTACCTCGTCGCCCGCGCAGCGGGAGGCCGCTCGCACCCAGGGGCGGCTCCTGGTCAGGACGGCCCGGCGGATCTGGCCGTCGCCCGTCCTCGAGACGCTCGCGCGAGCCGTACCCGAGGGCGCGCACCATCCGATCGCGCTCGGCGCGGCGGCCGCGGCGGCGGGCTGCGACCCGGACCAGGCCGCGCTGGCCGCGGCCTACGCGTCGGTGACGGGGCCGGCAACGGCGGCCGTACGGCTCCTCGGCCTGGACCCGGTGGCGGTGCACCGGCTACTCGCCGACCTGGCTCCCTCGCTGGACGAGACCGCACGCGCCGCTCGTACGGCCGCGCGCCCGGAGCGCACGGCCGCCGATCCGGACAGCCGGTGGACCCCCTGCCCGGACGGCGAGGGGGCGGCGGACCCGGATCTCGCCGGTCCGGAGGTCGCGGGCGACGCGTGGTGGGCGGCGTTACCCGCGGCGGCCGCGCCCGCGCTCGACCTTTTGGCCGAGAACCACCTGAAGGCCGCGACCCGGCTCTTCGTCTCCTGACCGGCTCCATCCCTGACGGCTACGCAGAAGGACGGTGACCCGCAGATGGGCGCACACCACGACGACCGGCACGACGCGCCGGACGGCCACGGCCGGGCGCTCCGCCTCGGCGTCGGCGGCCCGGTCGGCAGCGGCAAGACCGCTCTGGTGGCCGCGCTGTGCCGCGGCCTCGGCCGGTCGATGCGGCTCGGCGTCGTGACGAACGACATCTACACGACCGAGGACGCCGACTTCCTGCGCCGCGCGGGGGTGCTCGACCCCGAACGCATCCTCGCGGTGCAGACCGGCTGCTGCCCCCACACCGCGATCCGCGACGACATCGCGGCCAATCTGGACGCGGTCGAGACCCTGGAGGAGCGCTTCGGGCCGCTCGATCTGGTGATCGTCGAGAGCGGAGGCGACAATCTGACCGCCACCTTCAGCCGCGGGCTGGCGGACGCCCAGATCTTCGTGCTCGACGTCTCCGGCGGGGACAAGGTCCCGCGCAAGGGCGGTCCGGGCGTCACCACGGCCGACCTGCTCGTGGTCAACAAGACCGATCTCGCTCCCCTCGTCGGCGCGGACCTGGCCGTCATGGCCCGGGACGCGGAAGCCGTACGCGAGGGCAGGCCCGTGCTGTTCACCTCGATCAGGGGGGACGGCGGCGCGCCCGGCGTCGCCGACTGGGTGTCCGGCGTCGTCCACTCGTGGCGGCACCGGCACGGCCGCACCCATGACCACGCGGACGGGCCGGTTGGGATCCCCATGCCCCTCGACCTGGCATGACGTCGGGTCCGAAGGAGACGCGATGACGGCGCCGCCACTCGGCACCCGGTCGTCCGTGCGGGCGCGCGCGGCGGTCAGGACGGAGCGCGGCCCCGGAGGCCGCACCCGGCTGGAGACCCTGCGGTCGGATCCGCCGCTGACCCTCCGGCAGACCGGACCCGACGTGGTCCACCTCGTCTCGACGGCGGCCGGACCGCTGGGAGGCGACCGCCTCGTGCTCGACGTCGCCGTCGCGCCCGGCACCACGCTGGAGGTCCGTTCGATCGCGAGCACGCTGGTCCTGCCCGGTCCCCGCGCGGCGGACTCCGTCCTGGTCGTCACCGCCCGGGTCGGCGCGGGCGGCTCGCTGCGCTTCGTGCCGGAGCCGACCGTACTGGCCGCCGGATGCGCGCACCGCGTCGCCGTACGGCTCTCGCTCGCGCGGGACGCCGCCGTGTTCTGGAGGGAGGAGATCGTCTTCGGCCGGCACGGCGAGCGGCCGGGGCGGTGCCGGTCCCGGTTCGACGCGGTCGTGGACGGGACGCCGCTGCTCCGTCAGGAACTCGTCGTCGGCGAACCGGCGGCCGACGGCAGCCCCGCCGTGTACGGCACCGCCCGCTGCGTCGGGAGCACCCTCATCGCGGGGCGCGGTCACGCTGCCGACGCCCCTATGGCCGGGGACGGTCTGCCGCGCGGCACGCGACCCGGTTCTCCGGAGAGCGCGCCGCGGCGGGCCGTGCTGGGCAACGGCTGCGCGGTGCTTCCTCTGGCCGGGCCCGGCGTCCTGGTGTCGGCCCTGGCCGAGGACGCCGTCCAGCTGCGCAGGCGCCTCGAATGGGGCGAAGCGCTCGCCGCGCCGTAACCGCCGCCGCGTCCGAGCTCGGGGCGGCGGCGGACAGGGCCGGCGGACGGGGTCAGCGGCCGGCGCCCGGGATCCGGTCGGCGAGGCCGGCGTGCAGGTCCCGCAGCTCGCGCTTGAGGATCTTGCCGCTCGGGTTCTTCGGGAGCGCGTCGACGAAGGCGACCGCCTTGGGCACCTTGAAGGCGGCCAGCCGCGACCGCGTGTGGGCCCGCAGCTCCTCCTCGGTGACGGCCGTGCCCGGCTTGGTCACCACGATCGCGACGACCGCCTCGATCCAGCTGGGATGCCTGACCCCGACGACCGCGACCTCGGCGACGCCAGGGTGCTCGTAGATGACCTCCTCGACCTCCCGGCTGGCGACGTTCTCACCGCCGGTCTTGATCATGTCCTTGATCCGGTCGACGACCGTGAGGAACCCCTCGTCGTCCATCACCCCCAGGTCGCCGGAGTGGAACCAGCCGCCGCGGAAGGCCTCGGCCGTCTTCTCCGGGTCGTCCAGGTAGCCGAGGACGGCGTGCGGGCTCCGGTGGACGATCTCCCCGATCTCTCCCGGCGCCACGTCGTCGCCGTCGGCGTCCACCACCCGGGTCTCGACGTTCAGGGCGGCCTGGCCGGCCGACCCCGCCTTGCGGATCTGGTCCTCCGGCTGGAGCATGACCGCGACCGGGGCCATCTCCGTCTGGCCGTAGAAGTTCCACAGACGCACGCCGGGCAGCCGCTCGCCGATCTCCCTGAGCACCTCGACCGGCATGATCGCCGCGCCGTAGTAGCCCTTCCTGAGGGAGGAGAGGTCGCGCCGGTCGAAGTCCGGGTGGCGCAGGAGGGAGATCCACACGGTCGGCGGGGCGAAGAACTTCGTCACCCGGTGGCGCTCCATCGCCTCCAGCAGGGCGGCCGGGTCGGGGCCGGGCAGGATGTGGCTGACCGCGCCGAGCTGGATGTCCGGCACCAGGAAGCAGTGCTGCTGCGCGCAGTGGAACAGCGGCATCGCGTGCAGCTCGACATCGTTGCGGTCCATGCCGCCGTCGATGACGCAACTGCTGTACTGCGCGATCAGCGCGGCGTGGGACAGCACCGCGCCCTTCGGGCGTGACTCGGTGCCGGAGGTGTAGAGGACCTGGGCGGGGTCGTCGGCGCCGATGAGGACGGCGGGGGCCTCGGCGTCCTCGTGGGCGAGCAGCGCGTCGAACGGCTCCCACCCGTCGGCGTCCCCGTACGCGACGCGGATCCTGAGGCGGTCGGCCGCCTTGGCCGCGTCCCGCGCCACGGGAAGGAGCGCGTCCTGTGCGATCAGCGCGACGGCGGACGAGTGCGCGAGCACGTAGCCGATCTCGTCGGCCCCGAGCATGAAGTTGATCGGCACGAGGACCGCTCCGGCGCGGGCGACCCCGAAGATCGTCTGCACGTACTCCACGCTGTTGCGCGAGAGCACCGCGACCCGTTCGCCGGGCCGCACGCCGCGCGCGATCAGCGCGCCGGCCAGCCGGGAGGCGTCCTCGTCCAGCTCGGCGAAGGTGCGGCTGGTCCTCCCGTCCGACACGGCGAGCCTGCTCGGATGGCGTCGGGCGGAGCGGCGCAGCAGGTCGGCGAGGGACTGCCTGCGGGCGAGGGCGACGTCCGCCGCCGCTTCCGAGGGGGCCGAGGGTCCAGCGAAAGCCATAAAGTTCTCCAACTGGCGCAGCAGACGAAACTTCCGGAAAGCGTAGTGACTTACGCCACTTTTGAGGAGATCTGTAGGGGCCGGAAGCCGCCGCCCAGGCCGCGCGCGGCGCCCGCCGCCATCCCTTGATCGCCCCCCGCCGCACCAAGACACGGTGGGCCTGAGACATTGATGTCTCACATGAGGTATCTTTGTCTCATGGCGTTCGATCGTGACCACGTACTCCGCTGCGCGGCGGACCTGCTCTCGCGCAAGGCGACCGCCACCCAGGACGAGATCGCCAAGGCCGCCGGAATCAGCCGCGCCACCCTGCACCGGCACTTCGCCGGGCGGGACGCGCTCATCCGCGCCCTTGAGGAGCTCGGCCTGCGCCAGCTCCAGGAGGTCGTGGACCGGGCCCGGCTGGACGACGGCAGCGCCACCGAGGCGCTGGTGCGGCTGGTCGAGGCCAGCCACCCGGTCGCGAGCTTCCTCGCCTTCCTGGCCACCGAGAACCAGCTCTTCGAGGGCGAGCAGATCAACGAGGGCTGGGAGCGGATCGACGCCCGGATCGCCGCGCTGTTCATGCGCGGCCAGGAGTCCGGCGAGTTCCGCATCGACCTCTCCCCCGCCTGGCTCATCGAGGCCTTCTACGGACTCGTCTCCGCCGCCGCCTGGGCCATCCAGTCCGGCAAGACCGCGCCCCGCGACTACACCGTGATGATCATCGGGTTGATGCTGGGCGGCCTCGAACGCCGCACCCCGCAGCCCTGATCGCGGCGGCGCTCCACGAACCCCACCCTGTCGAAGGACAACCCGCATCATGACCACCGTTTCGCGGCCGACATCGGAACCGACCGAACGGAACGACAAGCACCCCGGCCGCTGGGCCGCGCTCGGCGTGCTCGTACTCGCCGTCCTCCTGGTCGCCGTCGACGCGACGGTCCTCGCCCTGGCCACCCCGTTCATCAGCGAGGACCTCAAGCCGTCCGGCGTCCAGTTGCTGTGGATCGGCGACGTCTACTCGTTCGTCATCGCCGGCCTGCTCGTCTCCATGGGCAGCCTCGGCGACCGCATCGGCCGCAAGAAGCTCCTGCTGACCGGCGCCGCCGCCTTCGGCGCCGCCTCGCTGCTCAACGCCTACGCCGCCGGCCCCGAACTGCTGATCGCCGCCCGCGCCCTGCTGGGCGTGGCCGGAGCGACGCTGATGCCCTCCACCCTCGCGCTGATCCGCAACATCTTCACCGACCCGCGTGAGCGCTCCCTCGCCATCGGCATCTGGGGTTCCAGCGCCTCGGCCGGGGCGGCCCTCGGTCCGCTGGCGGGTGGATTCCTGCTGGAGCACTTCTGGTGGGGCTCGGTCTTCCTCATCAACCTGCCGGTGATGGCCCTCCTGATCCTGGTCGGCGCGAAGCTGCTGCCCGAGTCGAAGAACCCCGCACCCGGACCGTGGGACCTGCCCAGCGTCGGTCTCTCGCTCGTCGGCATGATCGGCGTCGTGTACGCGATCAAGAACGCCGCGTCGCACGGCTGGTCGACGCAGGTCCGCGTGGCCGGCGCGGTCGGTGTCGCCGCCCTGGTCTGGTTCGTCCGCCGGCAGAAGAGCCTCGCCGCACCGCTGATCGACGTCCGCCTCTTCCGCCACCGCGGCTTCTCCGCGGTCGTCGCCTGCGACCTCTTCGCCGTGCTGGGCCTGACCGGGCTGGTCTTCTTCCTCTCCCAGTTCCTCCAGCTCGTCCAGGGCCTCTCACCGCTCCAGGCGGGCATCGCCGAGCTGCCCGCCACCGCGGGCGCCGTACTCACCGGACTGCTGGCCGGGGCGGCGGTCCGCCGGACCTCGGTCCGCGTCGTCGTCTCCGGCGGACTCGCCGGCATCGGCGTCGCCCTGCTCCTGCTGGCCGGACTCGAACCGGGCACCGGCTACGGGCTGCTGCTCACCACGCTGCTCCTGGTCGGCGTCGGTGCGGGCCTCGCCTTCACCACCACCGCCGACGTGATCGTCTCCAGCGTCCCGAAGGAGCAGGCGGGCGCCGCCTCCGCCGTCGCCGAGACCGCCTACGAGCTCGGCGCGGCGCTCGGCATCGCCATCCTCGGCTCCATCGTGAACGGCGTCTACCAGGGCTTCACCACCCCGCCCGGCATCCCGTCCGCGATCGCCGAGGCCGCGCACGCCTCCATCGGCGGCGCGGCGGAGGCCGCCGCCTCACTCGGCGGAGCCGACGGCCACGCCCTCCTGACCGCCGCCCAGGACGCCTTCACCGCGGGCCTGGCCAGTACGGCGACCGTCGGCGCGGTGGTCCTCCTGGCCACCGCCCTGGCCGCCTGGTTCCTCCTCAAGGGACTGCGGCAGGACAGCGCCGCGGACCACTGACGGCAGGCGCGCCGACCGCCGCGGTCAGCGCGCCGGAGCGCCCGGACGGCGCCCCACGTCCCCACGGGGGCGTGGCGCGCCGTCACTCCTTGATGCGCTTCATGGTGAGGTGGGAATCGACGCGGGAGACCGCGGGCAGCGGCAGGATCCGCTGGCTGAGGAACTTCTCGTAGGCGATCTGGTCGGCGACCGCCACGCGCATGTAGTAGTCGGGGCGCCCGAACATGCGCCGGAACTCCACGACCTCCTCCAGCGCCGCGACCCGGGATTCGAAGTCCTCCACGGTCTGCAGGTCGTTGACCGCGATCTCCACCGACACGACCACTTCCAGGGAACGGCCCAGGGCCTCGGGAGAGATCTGCGCCCGGTACCCGGCGATCACCCCGGCGTCCTCCAGGCGCTTGACCCGGCGCAGGCACGGCGGCGGCGTGAGGCCCACCCGGCGGGCCAGCTCCACGTTCGACAATCGCCCATCCTGGGCGAGATGAAACAATATTTCCTGATCAACGTGATCTAGGCTAATAGAATTGCTCACAGTCCCCATTTCCGCTCACTTTTGAAACCATATTATGCGCTATACGCACTAAAATTGCGTTCATGCGTGGAATGCGAGCGAGAGGCGAAGCGCGGGACTTCGCGGCAGCGGCGGCCGACACCGCCTCGGTGGGGCTGAGCCTTTTCCCCCTCGGGATCAGCTTCGGCGTCCTGGTGGTGCACGCCGGGCTGGCCTGGTGGTGGGCCACGGTGTTCACCGCCGTGATCTACGCCGGGTCGCTGGAGTTCCTGCTGCTGGGCCTGGTCGCCTCGGTGGCACCACTGGGGCAGATCGTGGTCACCGCGCTCCTGGTGAACCTCCGGCACGTTTTCTACGCGCTGTCCTTCCCCCTCTCCCGGGTCCGGCCGCTCGGCCGCGTGTACGCCACCTTCGCGCTCACCGACGAGGCCTACGCCATGACCGCCGGGGAACACGCCCGCTCCTGGAGCGGCGCCCGCATCCTCTGGATGCAGGCGCTGTGCCAGGGCTACTGGGTCGGCGGGGCCACGCTCGGTGCACTCGCCGGCTCGTTGATCCCGATCACCCTGCACGGCCTGGACTTCGCGCTGACCGCCCTGTTCGTGGTTCTGACGATCGACGCCTGGCGGACACAGCGGGACCTGCCCGCTCCCCTGCTGGCCGCGGCGAGCTTCGCCCTCGCCGCGCTCCTCACACCGGGACAGGTGCTGCCGGCCGCGATGGCCCTGTTCACCGCGAGCCTGCTCATCCGGTACGCCCTGCGCCACCGCGCCGGCTCACCCGCGCCCGACGAGCACCACCACCCCGTGCCTGCCGTACCTGCCGTGCCCGCCGTGGCCGCAGCGGGCGGGGAAGGATAGGACCCGCATGCCCACCCCGCTCTACCTGGCCACCTCCGTGGCCGTCAGCGCCGCCGTCACCTGGGGCCTGCGCGCCCTGCCCTTCGCCGTCCTGACCCCGCTGCGCAGCTCGGCCGTCCTGCGGTACCTCGCCCGCCAGATGCCCACCGGCATCATGCTGATCCTGGCCCTCTACACGCTGCGTGAGGTCCGCCCCACGGCCTGGGCGGACGTCGTGCCCACCGCGCTGGCCCTGGCCGCCGCCATCGGGCTGCACCTGAAAACCCGCAACGCCGTGATCAGCGTCCTGGGCGCCACGGCCCTGCACGTGGCGATGTCGACCCTCTGGCCGATCTGAAGACCCGAAATCCCGTCGACAAGGCTGCTCCTGGCCACCTATGTTGCGGATCATGGCAGATAACCCCGTTGCGGCGCAGTGTGACTGCGGTGCGATTGCCGGCCCGCTGGGTGTATGCGTGGACTATTACCACGCGATCCTCTCGGAAGAGCAGGCCGATCCTCAGATGTACAGGTGGCACGCGCCGGTGGTCTGTGCGTATCTCCTGCAGCATCCTGCCAGAGCTCACGAGAAGTACCTTGACGGCCAGTTCCGCCAGCTGCAGCTCTACGTGGACAAGGGCCTTGACGCGCTGCTTCGCGTAGCGGCTCATCAGGTGGCGCGGAACAAGCACGGAGTACGGTCGGGCTACGACATGGCGCCATTGGCGGCATACGAGCCGCTTCCGCTGGCCGGACCTCCCCGGCACTTCCGCGCCACGTTCTCCGGGTTGCCGTTCAGGGACGGCAGCTTCGTGTCTGATGGGCATCTGGCATACGGACACCGCATCGAGGCCATCGCCCAGGCGACCGTGGAGTCCTGGAGATCTATCCAGGCCTGATCCCCGAAGGCCGCGGCGGGGCTCATCCCAGGAAGCGGACCGCGTTGCCCTCGCGACTCCTCCGCTCCCTGAAGGGAGCGAAGGCTCGCCGATATCCGTGCTGGCACGGATCACTCCCCGCCACTCGCGGGCCTAGCTTGAGAGCCGTGGCGCCTCCGCCCACTGGTCTGTCTTCACCGTTTTCCCCGACCATGGCCCGTCCGCCGTGTTCACTGGCAGGTGACAGGACTTTGAAAGCGAGTCTCAAGGGAGCAATCGGAAGCTCCTTCTCAGTGACGAACCATCGGAAGGACCACCCATGATCAACGTTCGGAAGACCCTCACCGCCGTCGCGGCGATCGTGCTCGTCTCCCTCGCCACGGCCTGCAACGACACCGACAGTGGCGGGGTCGCCAGTGGCAAGAGCGGTAAGGACAAGCCGGCCGCCGTCAGTGAGGTCGCGGGCGGTGCCGACGACGGCGGTACGAAAGGTGCCGACGACGGTGGCACGGAGGGTGCCGCGGGCGGCGCGGGCAACCCGGCGATCTGCGCCGAGGCGCTTGCCGCGACGGGCGCCTTCATGTCCAAGGTGATGGCGGCGCCCACCGACCACCAGAACATCAACAAGGCGATTTCGGGCCACGCCGACACGCTCAAGAAGCTCTCCGGGCGGGCCGACGGCGATCTCAAGACGGCCCTGTCCGAGATGGTCGACGCGTTCTCCCAGCTCGACGTCAACTCCGCCACGGCGAGCGAAGTCAGCAAGAAGGCCGACGTGGCCAGCAAGAAGCTCCTGGCCGCCTGCTCCTGACTCCCTCAGTGCCCGTGAACAAACCGGTGGTTACGGCACGGCCCTTGATGGCCCACTGACGGCCCGGCGATCAATCGGGTCGGCTCAGTTCGTGATCGTCCAGTTCGGCCGCCGACTCCGTTGACCCGCCACCCCTGGCAGGGCTCACCGGTGCAGGTCGGGCTGGGAGCCTGGCGGGTCGGCAAGCGCGTGCACGCCTGCGCGAATGCGTTCGATGTCCATGTGTTGATGCTGGCGAAGGTAGTCCATGACGTCGGCGCGGAGCGCGGTGAAGACGGCGTAAGCGAGGTAGGGGGCGTCGACGGCGGGCCGTGCGACACGGATCCGGTCGGTGAGTTCGTCGATCCAGAACTGGCTGGCGGGGTTGGCGTAGTAGGCGTACGGCCCGTAGTGCTCCAAGGCACGGATGAGCGTGCGGTTGTCCAGGACGAAGTCGAACAGGGCATCGAGGTAGGCGTGGAGCCGCGCTCCGGCAGCTCCTCCGGGGCCGAGTGGGGGTTCTCCGGATCGCACGCGATCCTGCAGGGCGGTGACGCGTGGCGCGATGAGCGCTTCGACCAGTCCCAGCAGGTCGCCGAAGCGGCGCATGACCGTGGCCTTGCCGACGCCGGCGGCCTGGGCGATGCGGGCCAGGCTGACATGGTCGAGGTCCTCGCGCTGGAAAAGCGCTTCCGCCGCGGTCAGTACGGCGGCGCGGTTGCGAGCAGCATCGGCGCGTTCGGTCACAGCCACACCTCCTTGCATAAACGGTCCAGTGGACCGTATCTTACCGGACCATAGGACCGGTTCGCGTCCTTCCTGGCTTCGCTCGCCCGATGTCCGCGTTGGGTGAAGTGCCAGTGGGAATGAACGCCACCTGCGGAAAGGGAGCTATGAAACGCGTCTGTCGGGCTGTGATGTTCTCCGAATACGGCGAGGCCGAGGTCCTGCGTGTGGCCGAGTGCGAGGTGCCCGAACCGGGCCCGGGACAGGTCCGCATCGCCGTCCGCGCCGCCGGTGTCAACCCGATCGACTGGAAGATCCGCAGCGGCGTCATGGCCGCGATGATGCCGGTGCGGTTTCCGGCCGTTCCCGGTGTCGACGTGGCCGGCGTCGTCGAGTCCGTCGGGCCGGACGTGACCGATGTCGCCGTCGGAGACGAGGTCTTCGGCAAGGCGGTCTCCGGAAGTTACGCCGAACTGGCGCTGGCAAACTGCGACTCCATCGCCGCGAAACCCGCGGCGGTGTCCTGGGAGGTCGCAGCCGCCCTGCCGGTGGCCGGCACCACGGCCTATCACGCTCTCGCCCAGCTCCGCCTGGCGCAGGGCGAGACGATCGTGATCGACGGCGCGGCCGGCGGCGTGGGAACTGTCGCAACCCAGGTCGCCCGGCATCGCGGACTCACGGTGATCGGCACGGCCAGCCCACCCAACCACCACTACCTGCGCTCTCTCGATGCCATCCCCGTGAGCTACGGCGACGGCCTGGCCGACCGGGTCCGGGCTGTCGCCGCGGACGGTGTGGACGCCGCCGTCGACGCCTCGGGGCGCGGTTCCCTCTCCGCCCTGGTGGAGTTGACCGGAGACCCTGATCGCGTCATCACTCTCGCCGACGCGTCGGCACAGTCACTGGGCGTGCGCCTCGCCTACGGCGAGCCCGACGACATGCCCGGCATTCTGGCCGAAGCGATAGCGCTGGTGGCGGTAGGCACGATCACGATCCCCATCGCCCGCACCTATCCCTTGACCGACGCGGCCGCCGCCCATCGCGACAGCCAGGCAGGGCATGTCCGCGGCAAACTTGTCCTGGCGCCGATCTGACGGCTGCGGCCGGATCAGATCAGGGAGGAACCCGCCGCGGGTAGCCGCTCCCGCCTGACCCGCCCTGCCAAATGGGCCCGCCGAACACGAGCCCCGAACCGCGGCGTGAATGACCCCCGAACTGGGGCAGCACACCCGTATGACCGGCAGACGACAACCGTACGCCAGCGCTGACTACCTGCCGATCGCCGACCACGGACTGATCGGCGATCTGCGTACCGCGGCCCTGGTGGGCACCGACGGCACCATCGATTGGTACTGCTGTCCGCGCTTCGACGCGCCCAGCGTGTTCGGCTCGATCCTGGACGCCGACCGGGGCGGGTCGTTCGAGCTGGCCGCGGACGCGCCGACGAGGACCAAGCAGTTCTACTTCCCGGACACCAACGTGCTGATCACCCGGTTCTTCACCGAGGACGGCGTGGGAGAGGTCCAGGACTTCATGCCGATCACCGACGACGCGGGCGAGCTCGGCCGGCATCGGCTGATCCGGCGCGTGCTGTGCGTGCGCGGCTCGGTGCCGTTCCGTGCGCGGGTGGCTCCGCGGTTCGACTACGCCAGGAAGCCGCACATCGTCCGGCGGCAGGCCGGTCAGATCCTCTTCGAGTCCGCGGACCTCGCGCTCGCGCTGACCGCGACCGTGGCGGTCGAACACGACGCCCAGAACGCGACCGCGTCGTTCAAGCTCGGCGAGGGTGAGTCCGCGGTCTTCGCGCTCGACTGCGTCAGCGACGACATCACGCCACGGGGCTGCCCGCACGCCGAGGCCGAGCAGCAGTTCACCGCCACCGTGGCGTTCTGGCGCCGGTGGCTGTCCTCCTCCCGCTACCGCGGCCGGTGGCGGGAGATCGTGCACCGCTCCGCGCTGACTCTCAAGCTGCTCACCTACGCGCCCACCGGCGCGATCGTGGCCGCGCCGACGACCAGCCTTCCCGAACAGATCGGCGGCGGACGCAACTGGGACTACCGGTACGTCTGGATCCGCGACGCAGCCTTCTGCGCCTACGCCCTGCTGCGCCTGGGCTTCTCCAGCGAGGCCGAGGCCTTCATGAAGTTCCTGCGCGAGCGCGTCAGCCTGCGCGCCGGCGGGCAGGGGCCGCTGCAGATCATGTACGGCATCGACGGTCGCACCGACCTCCCCGAACACGAACTGGCCGAGTTGGAGGGTTACCGCGGCTCCGCCCCGGTACGCGTCGGAAACGCCGCCGCCGATCAGCTCCAGCTCGACATCTACGGCGCGCTGATCGACTCGGTCTATCTCTGCGACAAGTGGGGCCAGCCGATCCCCAGCGACCAGTGGGACAGCGCCTGCGAAGCGGTGGAGTGGGTCTGCGACCACTGGAACCAGCCCGACGAGGGCATCTGGGAAACCCGCGGCGGCCGCAAGAACTTCCTGTACTCGCGGCTGATGTGCTGGGTGGCGATCGAACGGGCCATGCGGCTGGCCCACCGCCGTGGCCTGCCCGCCGACCTCTCCCGCTGGGCACGGGCCCGGGACGCGATCTACCGGCAGATCATGAGCCGCGGCTGGTCTCCCACGCGGCGGGCGTTCGTCCAGCACTTCGACGACGACGTCCTCGACGCCGCGGTCCTGATGATGCCGTTGACCAAGTTCATCTCCCCCACCGACCCGAAGTGGCTCGCCACGCTGGACGCGCTCACCGCCGACCTGGTGTCCGACTCGCTGGTCTACCGCTACGACCCCGCCGCCAGCCCCGACGGCCTGCGCGGTGCCGAGGGCACCTTCTCGATCTGCTCGTTCTGGTACGTGGAGGCGCTCGCCCGTGCCGGGCGACTCGACGAGGCACGGCTGGCCTTCGAGAAGATGCTCACCTACGCCAACCATCTCGGCCTGTACGCCGAGCAGATCAGCCACACCGGCGAGCAGCAGGGCAACTTCCCGCAGGCCTTCACCCACTTCGCGCTGATCAGCGCCGCGTTCAACCTCGACCGCGCCCTCGGCTGACAGCGGCGGCGACGTCGGTGACCTCCATCTGACCACCCGGCAGGGTGGTCACCAGTCCTGATCGGCGTCTCTGAGTAGCTCGGTGAGCTCGGCGTTGGAACTCGTGCGCATTCGAGAGCGGGCCGCGGCCAGCCGAGCCTCCACAGTCTGTGTCGAGAGGAAGAGCGATTCGGCCGCCTCGCTGATCGCGGCCCCGTCGGCGACGAGCCGCGCGACCTGGACCTCCTGCGCCGTCAACCTTGCGAACGCGTGGCGGGTGGCGCGGCAGCGATCCGGCAGGCCAAGAGCCCGTTCTGTCCGTCGCAGCCACGGGTACGCACGCAGTCGCAGGAAGGAGTGCCGTGCTTCCTCGAGGTACTCCCGCGCGAGGGTCGCGTCCCGGCTTGCCCTGGTCAGCAGGTCGGCGCAGGAGAACTGGGTGCGTGCCAGGCTGTAGGGGTCGACGCAACGCCCATACAGCTCGATCGCTCTCGTGAAGTGTTCGAGGGCGAGGTCGGGGTCTGTCGCCAGCAGCCCACGGCAGTGCTCGAGCGACGCATGGACAGAGTCCTGCGGCGAAGGGCCAGCTTCGTCGATGAGCCGATCGAGCGCCTCCTGCGCCTCTCGGCGCCTGCCCGCGTTCACGCAGGCCTCCACCAACCCGGAATGATGGAGGAGGAGGGCACCGTTGCGGACTTCCAGGGCATGCATCCTGGCGTCCAGCCGGAGGAATCGCTCCGCGGCGCAGGCGTGGTCTCCCTGGTTCAGCGCAAGCTCGGCGAGCGGCAGGGCGACGTAGAGGGAGACTCCCGTGTGTTCGAAGGCATCCAGGAGAGGCTGGGCACGTTCGCTGTATTCACGGCATCGCCTGCTCTGCCCTTGACCGGCCTCGATCCGGGCTAGCGTGTAGGCCGCGTAACCGGAAATCGCGACCTGGTCCTGGGCGTCGGCAAGCGCGAGGGCGCGGGCGGCTGTCGCGTACGCGGCGTTCCAACGGCCCCGCCTGAAGTTCAGTTCGGCAAGAGCGGTTGCGAGGTTGGCGACACGCTCCAGGGCGTTGACCGCGCTGAAGCGTTGCAGCGCCGTCTCCATCAGGCGGTACGCCGCAGCATGCTCGTTCAACCACATCAGGCAGAGAGCCGCGAAACCGAAGACCTCGGTGCCATGCTCCAGCGGATCGGCCTCGAAGAGCCGGTGGCCCTCGCGGTGAAAGACCTCGATGGCTTCCGCCGACCGGCCCGACATCGTGAGAGCGGCCATCCACATCACCATCGACGCGACCCTGTCCGACCCGGTGGCCGCACGCGCCAGCGCGTGACCATCCCCCGCCGCGGCGACAGCCTGGGGTATGAGCCCGCCCAAGATGGCCGCGGAGGCGGCTGTGGCGTACATGTCCACCGCCGCCTCCGGCGCTTGTTCCCTGAGCTTGGCCGCCGCGGCCGTCAGTTCGGCGAAGACCTCGCGCGGCGCCGCGCGGAGCTGCCGGATCTGGTTGCGGATGTACCCGATCTCACCGACCAGACCAGGTTCGGTGGTAAGGCTGCGGGCCTGGTCGAGGAGCGGCAAGGCCCTGTCCGGCCACCCTGCGAGGTAGGCGCAGGTGGCCGCGGTCAGCAGTCGGTGCGCACGGGTCTCCGGCAGCGGGGTGAGACCGGCGGCCCGTCGGTACGCCGAGCACGCCGCCGTGAGAGCGCCCCGTCGCCGTGCACGTTCCCCGGCGGCGCAGAGGATTCTTGCCGCATCTTCGTCGGTGCCGAGCGCCGCTTCGGCCAGATGCCAGGCCCGCTGGTCGGCGGCGGCCGCGCTGCCGCCGTTCTGCGCCTGGGCGAGGTGGGCATGGGCCGCGCGTCGCCGGGCCGGCGTCGCCGCGTGGTAGACGGCGGCGCGGATCAGCGGATGCGCGAACTCGACGCGGCTGTCCGCGACAGTGAGGAGGCCGGCGGTCTCCGCCGGTTCCAGATCGGCGAGGCCGTCCTGGCCCAGTGCTCTGGTGAGTTGGGCGAGATCTGATGTGTAGCCGGCGGCGCAGATGAGCAGTGCCCACCGGGTGGCTGGGGGAAGCGGCTCAAGGCGCCGTTGGAAAGAGATGGCCAGAACTTCCGGCAGTGCCGGCGGAGGGCCGTCGTCGGCCGTCTCGCCGAGTGGCCGGCCTGAACGGCACAGCTCCCCCAGCGCAAGTGGGTTCCCGTTGGTGTGGCACATCAGCCAGTCCAGTTCGGCCGTGCTGACCGGGCGGTTGCGGAAACGGCCGGCGAGTTCTGCGGCGGCGCCCCTTGCGAGACCGGTCACGTCCAATGTCGGGTATCCGGTCAGATCCATGGGGCAAGGCGCACCGGAGCGAACTGCCACGACGACCGCGACACCTTCGCCGGCCAGCCGCCGGATAGCGAAGGAGAGCGCGAGGGCGGACGCCTCGTCCATCCACTGGGCGTCGTCCAGGACCATAACCGCCGGTGCCGCCTCCGAAAGGATGCCGAGCACGCCGAGGCCGATCGCGACGGAGCCGGGAGGGGGCTCACCATGCTGAGGGGCGGCCAGCGCCAGTGACACCTCCAACGCCCGCCGCTGAGGCCCCGGAAGTCGAGGCATCAGGTGCGCCACCGGTCGAAGGAGTCCGCTGAGCGTGGAGAAGGCCAGTTCAACCTCACTCTCCACGCAGCGCATCGACAGAGGCAGCATCCCTGGGGCTGAGGCGGCCGTCAGCAGAGCGGACTTCCCGACGCCCGGTTCGCCGCGTACGACCAGAACGCCACTGTGTCCGGCTGCCGCGGCCACGACCAGGGTTTCGACCCGCTCGATCTCGGCAGCGCGGCCGACCAGACTGGATGCCGGCTGCCACGGGCCGTCCGGCCGAGTCGAGGTGCACTCCTGGTTTTCGATGAGGTCACGGCGTTCGAGCCAGGGCGCGGGATCTTCGCCCAGTTCTTTCACAATCGCCGTGAGCAGTTTCTCGGAGGGCATTTTGGTGCCGCCGAAAACTTCGGAAACGGTCGTATTCCGATAATGGAGTCGTCGGGCGAGTTCGCTGCGCGTCATTCCGCGGGCGTCGAGCAGCTTTGTCAGGTCCCGCGCGAGATCCAGGCGGGCACCCTCACCGATGATCTGCTTGGGCCGACGGCCTCGGCGCCGTGGCTCACCGCTTCCTACCTCATTCACGCCCGGCAGCCCGATTCTCCGATCCGCGTCCCGCGCAGGTCGGCCGTTGTCCATTCCATTGTTCGACAAAACGCCCAAATCCTCGCGGAAAAATCACCGTCTTCGCAAGCTTGGTGCTGACGGCCTGCATTTCCTGAAGGCCACGAAGATCGAAAGGAAGGAGCACGGCATGAAAAAGGTCCTAGCCTCGGGAGTCCTCGCCATCACAGCCGCGTTCACGCTCACCGTGGCCGCGGTTCCCCCCGCGTCGGCCGCGGTCGACCAGTGCGTCGGCACGGCGACATGCGACAACAAGTACCCGGACCAGACCACGAACAATGGACACCTGTGCTCGGACGGCGCGTACACACCGGGAGGCGGACAGCGTGTGGTGTTCAACGGTCTGCTGGAGCTGCGTTACGGACCGAACTGCGGGGTGAACTGGGCTCGCTTCAACCCCTACTCCTCAGACGGCCAGTACTACCTGTGGGTTCAGCGCGAAAGCGATGGCTTCAACACCTACGGCGACCAGTTCTTCGGGTGGCAAGGAGACCACTTCTCCCGGCAGGTTTACTCACCGGTCGCCCGATCACGAGCCTGCGTCTTCCGTCACAACGGCACCGACTGGGGCCAGGCGGAATGCACGGCATGGATCTAGCGCGTCTTCCGACAATTCGGCGTGGCGGAGCCAGAGCATCAGACGGCCGATGGTGACGCCAGCGAGGTAGCGGGTGGCGATCGCCCGCCACTGCTGGAGCTTGCCGAAGCAGCGTTCGACCACGTTGCGCCGCTTGTTATGCCTCAGTTGTCGAAAGCGTAGGGGCGGCCACCCCGGCTGCCCTTGCGCTCGCGGTTGGCGATCTGGTCCCTGCGCTCATCGCTCTTGAGGTCATCGCCATCCCCGGCGCTCCTCTTGAGCGGTGATCCCCATGAACCTCCCTCTTCTGCCGGCCAGCCGGGCTCGTCGGCGGTCTGGCGTTGTCCATGAACCGGACACCGCCGACGGGCTTCGGCTGGGCGCGGTTCGCCGTCCTGAGTGCAGAGGCATTCGCGCAACTGCTCCGTCGGGCTGATCCGATCGGCCGAGTCAGCTTGCCTCGCGGAGCGGTTGGAATTGGACGTTGAGACGTACTTCGAGCGCTTCGGCGAGGCGTTCCAACATGGGGATGGTGGGCATGGTGCCGCCGGCCTCGAAGCGAGCGACCGCGGGCTGCTTGAGGCCGGCCCGCTCAGCCAGTTCGGCCTGCGTGAGCCCGAGTTCTTCGCGGCGCTGCCGCACCGCCTCTCCGAGCTCGAACCGGAGACGAGCGGCCTCATAGGCGGCTCCGGCACCGGGACAGCCCATGATCTCAACACGCTTGTCGGCCCACGCCTTGCGGTCGGCCATGGCCCTCACTCCTCATCTGCCGTGTGCGCCTCGGCGATACACCGCTCCATCGCCCGTACCGCCCGCTCGATCTCACCGGCCTCACGCATCCGCTGCTTCTTGAACACCGTGAGCAGGATGATCGGACGTTATACGGCAGGCAAGTGCGCCGTCCTGCGAATGGAGCATCAGCCCAGCATCGGGCCGGGGGCTCCCGAAGGCCGAGGACAGGCGTAACGGATCCGGCCCTCCGGCGGGCGCTCGGCCACGCGCTCGTTGGACAGGGAACGCGCGGAAGGCGCGCGTGCCCGTCAGCGCTCGGCCGTGAGCTCGACGCGCAGGCGCTTGCGGTCGAGCTTGCCGACAGCCGTCTTGGGGATGGCGTCGCGGAAGACGACCGTGCGCGGCTTCTTGTAGGACGCCACCTTCTCGGCTACGTGCGCGACCAGCTTTTCGCGCAGTTCGTCGTCCGGCTCGACTCCGTCGGCGACGACCACGACGGCGGTGACCGCCTCCACCCAGCGTTCGTCGGGGGTGCCGACGACGGCGACCTCGCGCACCGCCGGGTGCTCCAGCAGCACGTCCTCGACCTCTCGCGGATAGACGTTGTAACCACCGCTGATGATCATGTCGGAGGTCCGGTCCTTGAGGAACAGGAAGCCGTTGCCGTCCAGGACCCCGACGTCGCGGGTGTGGACCCAGCCGTCGCGGAAGGTCTGCGCGGTCAGTTCCGGGGCGGCGAAGTACCCGGCGCTCGCCGAGGGCCCGCGCACCACGATCTCCCCCGGCTCGCCCGGGGCGACCTCGCGGCCGTCCTCGTCGAGCAGGCGCAGGTCGATCTCGGTCGCGATCTGCCCGCACGCGGCGAGCCGCGCGCCGTCGTGGTCCTCGGGCCGGAGTACGGCGATGCACAGCGGGATCTCGGTCTGCCCGTAGTACTGCCAGAAGCGCTCCCGGCCCCACGCGCGCATGGCGCGCTCGATGGTGGGACGCGGCATGGGCGAGGCGCCGTAGATGACCCGGCGCATCGTGGAGACGTCGGTGGTCTCGAAGGCCGGGTGCTCGACCAGCATCTGGATCATGGTCGGCACCAGGGTGGTCGCGGTCGCCCCATAGCGCGGGATCGCCTCCAGGAACGCCCCGGGCAGGAAGCCGGGGAGGATCACCGTGCGGCCGCCGCGCAGCCACAGCGGCAGCACGAGCACCCCGCTGGCGTGGATCAGGCTCGCGGCGTGGAGCATGACGTCGTCACGCGTGGCCGGAAAGAGGTTGAGCAGCACGTTCCGGCAGATCGCCGCGTAGGACGCCTGCGTGTGCTGGGCCGCCTTCAGGGTGCCGGTCGTCCCGGAGGTGAACAGGGTCAGGATCACGTCGTCGGGCTCCACCGGGACCTCGGGCAGGCTCGCGGGCGCGTTCTCGGCCCTGCGCAGCAGGCTCGGCTCGTCGTCCAAGCTGGTCTCCAGGCCCAGGAAGACGACCTGCGGGAGCGCGGCGGCCAGTTCACGGGCGCGGTCGGTCAGGTCCGGCCCGAACACCACGAGCTCACATCGGGTGTCGGTGAGCATGGTGACGTGCTCGGCGACCGAAAGCCGGGCGTTGAGCGGGACCCGGTTGATCCCGGCCTTCACGCAGGCGAAGTCGAGCGGGACGCTGAGCAGGCTGTTGTTCACGAGAAGCCCGACGCGCCGCCGGTGTCCGGCCCCCGCTTCCCCCAGCACGTGAGCGAGCCGGTTACTCAGCCGGTCGACCTGCGCGTAGGTCAGCTCCTCCTCGCCGAACACGACGGCGACCCGGTCGGCGTGCTGCCGCGCGCCGCGAACGATCAGCTCACGGGTGGTGGGACTCATGCTGGTCTCCTCTCGGGGTGAAGCTTCCGTGCCTGCCCTCACCGGCGGCGAAGCGGGCGGCGCCGGCCACGCCCTCACGCGCCACGACGGGGACGCCCGCGGCTCCCTCGGCGCGCAGCGCCTCGGCGACGGTCAGATCGAGCCCGGCGTAGACCGAGGCGCGGTCGGTCAGCACGCACTCGAACGGGAAGGCCGCGATCTGGGCGGCCAGCTCCCGCGCCGCGTCGACCGCCCGGCCGGGTTCGACGACCCGGTTGGCCAGTCCCATCGCGAGCGCCTCGTCGGCCTTGACCGGACGTCCGGTCAAGATCAGGTCGAGCGCCCGGCCCAGGCCGACGATCCGCGGCAGGCGGACCGTGCCGCCGTCGATGAGCGGCACCCCCCACCGCCGGCAGAAGACGCCCAGCACCGCGTCACGCTCCACGATCCGCAGGTCGGCGAGGAGGGCCAGCTCAAGTCCGCCCGCTACGGCGTAGCCGCTGATCGCGGCGATGAGAGGCTTGCCGAGCTGTAGCCGGGTCGGTCCCATCGGGCCGCTGCCGCCGCCGGCGGGGTCGAGCTCGTTGCGGCGGGCCGGGTCACCCACCGCGGTCAGGTCGGCTCCGGCGCAGAACGTCCCGCCCGTACCGGCGAGCACCGCCACACGCTGACCCGGATCGGCCTCGAACTCCTCGAACGCCGCCCGCAGCTCCGCGGCCATCGCGCCGTCGACGGCGTTACGCCGGTCGGGACGGTCCAGCCAGATCGTGGTGGTCGCGCCATCGACCTCGACCCGCACATCAGCCATCACTACCTCCGTGGTCCTACAGTGGAGCAACGGAATGCCTTTATAACGCGCCATGGAAATTCTTGTCTAGGAGCCGTTACAAATGACCGAGCTGACGGCCCGCAAGCTCCTGCTGGACCTGGTGACAGCCCGCCCGCACACCAGGTTCTCGATCTCGGCGCTGTGCCGCGCCGGCGAGATCGTGGGACTGAGCGGGCCGAGCATCCGCATGGCCGCGACGCGGTTGAACGAGGAGGGAGTGCTGGACCGCGACGGCCGCGGCACCTACACGCCGCATCCCGACCGGCTGCGCACGTACCCGCACGTCGAGCACTGGGAGGACCGGCACCTGTCCGTCGTTCCGTGGAGCGGACGCTGGGTCGCGGTCGAGAACTCCGCCACCGCCCGCACCGACCGCGCGACCCTGCGCCACCACGAGCGCGCGCTGCACCTCCTGGGATTCCGGGCCTGGCGCGGCGCGCTCCACGTACGCCCCGACAACCTCCGCGACGGCGTCGACGGGCTCCGCCGGACCCTGGGGAACACCGGCATGGCTCCGGGAGCCGCCGTGTTCGGGATCGATCAGCTCGATCCGGCGACCGACCGTGAGCTGCGACGGCTCTGGGACACCGGCGAGCTCGTCGCGCGACTCGACCGGACGGCGGACGAGCTCACCAAGAGCCGCGACCACCTCGGCACACTGAGCGCCGAGGAGTTCGCACGCGAGTCGCTCCTCCTCGGCAGCCGGGCGATCGCGACGATCGTGCACGACCCCCTGCTGCCCGCGGAACTCTGCGACCCCGAGCCCCATCGACGGCTGGTCGCGCTGACCAGGTCCTACCAGGAGACGGCCCAGACCGTCTGGGGACGACTGCTCGGCCTCGACGAACAGGACTGAGCACCCCGGCGAAAAGCCACCTCTCCTCGGTGACCGGGCAGGCTGAGGGGTTGAGCGCGGTGGTGATGGCGGCGAACCAGGCCGGCGCCGCGCATAACTGGCGGACGTCAGCAGCCGCCGGCCAAGCGACTGACGAGGGCATCAGTCGAGGGACAGCCCGGCGGCCGGAGTCACCCGAGCGGCCCGGCGCGCCGGGAGAACAGCGGCGAGGAGTCCGGCCAGGGCGGCGATGAGGACGACGACGCCGAGTGACAGCCAGGGGACGTGCATGGTGGCGTCGCTGAGCGCCCGCGTCACGAGCGTCTCGTAGCCGACCCAGGCGAACCCGACGCCGATCACGGTGCCGAGCAGGGTGGCCACCACCGACAGCAGCACCGCCTCGGTCGCCAGCATCCACCGCAGCTGCCTGCGGGTGAGCCCGAGCGCACGCAGCATCGCGTGCTCGCGGGCGCGTTCGAGTACGGAGAGTCCCAGGGTGTTCGCGATCCCGATCAGGGCGATCACGACGGCGATGCCGAGCAGGCCGAGCGCTGACCAGGTGTAAATTTCCAGCTGTTGGTCCAGCGACTCCCAGGTCCGCAACCCGTTCTCGATCGTCGCGCCAACCGGATCCGCCAGCTCGTCCAGGTCACCGCCAAGTCGAGCCGGGTCGGCGCCGGAGGAGGCGCGGATCCAGATGGCATGTGGCTCGGGGGCGTCGGTGAGCGTCGCCAGCGTCTCGGGCGCGACCACGCCCACCGGGCCCCAGCCGGTGCCGACGGCGACCTGCAACTGGGCTCGCCGGTCGCCGACGCGCACCGTGACCCGGTCACCGGGCCGGAGACTCAGGTCCTTGCCGAAGACCTCGGAATCGATTCCGATCTTCCCCGGCTCCACCCGGGCGAACGTCCCGCCGTCGCGGGCCACGTGCTCCGCGGCCGGCGCGGTGACAACCGGGATCGGTTTGTCGAGCCCGGCCACTCGGGCCACGGCGCCGTCCACTGAAATGGCCTGCTCCACACCGGGAGTGCGACGTACCCGGTTGAGGAGCTCGGTGGTGACCGGCCCCTCGGGCGAGGTGAGCGCGACATCGATGGGGTGGTCCCTACCGATCTGCTCATCCAACGCCGAACGCCACGTGGCCATCCCGGTGAGCACGGCGGTCGTCAGGGTGACGCCGACCAGCAAGGAGGCAGTGGTGGTGGCGGTCTGCCGCGGATTGCGTACAGCGTTCTTGGTCGCCAGCCGCCCGGCAGGGCCGAGCAGCGCGCCGGTGATCCGGACCAGGCGGGGGACGAGCACCGGCCCGAAGAGGAGTACGCCGGCGAACACCGATCCTCCGCCTGCCACCATGAACGCCGTACTGTCCTGGACCATCGCCACCCCGAGCAGGGCCGGCCCGGCAACCAGGAGGATCGCGGCAAGCGCGAGCCGCACCAGGCCGGTGGCCGTGTGTACGTCGACCGCGGCATCCGGGCGAAGCGCCGCCAGCGGGTGCACCCGGACCACACGCCGGGTCGGCAACCAGGACGCGACCATGGTGACCACCAGGCCGGCGGCGAACCCTCCCAGTAGCCAGAGCGTGGGCAGCTCGGCGGCGCCCATCGGGGCGGTGGGCGCGAGGGCGTTGATCAGGGCGATCAGCCCATAGCCGAGACCGGCGCCGACCAGTGTCCCGGTCAGCGACGCGAGCACCCCGACGGCGGCCGCCTCGCGGCGTATCGAACGCACCACCTGCCGCCGGGTCGCGCCGATGCAGCGCAGCAGTGCGAAGTCGCGAAGTCGTTGCGCGAAGAGGATGGAGAACGTGTTCGCGATGACCAGGACCGAGACGAAGAGCGCGATGCCGGCGAACAACAGCAGCATCACCGACAAGCTGTCCACCCTGTTCTGGACATTGGTCAGCCGCTCCGCGGCGAACCCCTCCGGCGACTGCGCCTTCGCGCCTTCCGGGAGCCGGCCTACCTCCCCGCGCACCGCCACCGTGCCCAGATGGAGGTGGTCGCGCCACTGCAGCAACTGCGGCCAGGTGACGTACACCGAGGCCTGAGCCGAGGGCGAGGGCGACTCCACGAGACCGACCACTCGTACGTCGCGCGCGGCGGCGCCCTCGCCGATCCGAACCCGATCGCCGACCGCGACCTTCTCGGCCAAGGCGTAGTACACGTCCACCACCGCCTCGCCCGTGCGTGCGGGGAAGCGACCCGAGCTGAGCTCCTGCCAGCACCACTCCTCCGAGGTGGCGATCGGCCCAACGGCCGTTTCGGAGAGCCGCCGGCCGCCCGCGCGCGCCGGCAGCATCGCCCGGCCGATCGCGAATGCGTTCTCTCCGTGCCGCTCGGCGAATGCGATCACGACCTCCCGGTCCAGCTCGGACGATGGCCACCCCACCGGCGAGACCACGTGGTCGGCATTGCGGTACGGCGCCCCCAAGCCGTTCATGAGTCCGCTAACTGCCCCGGACGTGAGCACGCCGACCACGACGACGAAAGCGACTCCGACGATGACCGCGATCGCCGCTGCGACGTACCTGCGGATGTGGGTGCGCAGCGACGCGAGAAAGACGGTACGCATCAGGCGATCCGCCCGTCCTGCATGGTGACCACGTAGTCGGCGTACGTCGCCGCGTCCCGCTCGTGGGTGACCATCACGACGGTCTGGCCGAGTTCGCGCGCCGACCGGCGCAGGTGATCCAGCACCTCCGCCGACGTGGTGCTGTCCAGGTTTCCGGTGGGCTCGTCGGCGAACAGCAGATCCGGCTCGGTGATCAGGGCCCGGGCGATCGCGACCCGCTGCTGCTGACCGCCGGACAGCTCCGCGGGGCGGTGGCCGAGCCGGTCGGCCACGCCGAGGGTGTCGGCGAGCATGCGCGCGCGCTCCCGTGCCGCGTCGTCGATCCGGCGACCGCCCAGCTCAAGCGGGAGCACGATGTTCTCGCCCGCGGTGAGCATCGGCAGCAGGTTGAACGACTGGAACACGAAGCCGATGTGCTCGCGGCGGAAGATCGTGAGCGCGTCGTCATCGAGTGATCCGAGGTCGGTGCCCGCCACGGTGACGGTGCCGCCGCTGGGCTGGTCGAGTCCGGCCAGGCAGTGCATCAGCGTGGACTTGCCCGACCCGCTCGGTCCCATGATCGCGGTGAACCTGCCTCGTGGGAGGTCGAAGTCGATGCCGCGCAGGGCACGCACCTGGGCATCACCGTGGCCGTAGGTCTTGGTCAGGTTCCGCGCGCCGGCGGCCACGGTTTCCTGCGCGCCTTGCCGGGTGGTGATCGTCATGCCGCCAGTCAAGGCGGCGCGGTGTTGTCAGCACGTATGTGGTTTTCGATATGCCGACGAAATGCTCCGGCTCCTAGCATCGAGAGCATGCGTGTGTTGATCGTCGAGGACGAGCCCTACCTGGCAGAAGCCATCCGCGACGGCCTACGCCTGGCGGCGATCGCCGCCGACATCGCCGGCGACGGTCACACCGCTCTGGAACTGCTGGGCACCAACGCCTACGACATCGCCGTCCTCGACCGCGACATCCCCGGCCCCTCAGGCGACGAGATCGCCAAACGCATCGTCGCCTCCGGCAGCGGCATGCCCATCCTCATGCTCACCGCTGCCGACCGGCTCGACGACAAGGCCTCCGGGTTCGGACTCGGCGCCGACGACTACCTCACGAAGCCCTTCGAACTCCGAGAACTCGTGCTCCGTCTCAGAGCACTCGACCGCAGGCGCGCCCACAACAGACCACCCGTACGAGAGATCGCCGGCCTGCGTCTGGATCCGTTCCGCCGCGAGGTCTTCCGCGACGGCCGCTACGTCGCACTCACCCGGAAACAGTTCGCCGTGCTCGAAGTCCTCATCGCCGCCGAAGGCGGTGTCGTCAGCGCCGAAGAACTCCTGGAGCGAGCGTGGGACGAGAACGCCGACCCCTTCACCAACGCCGTACGCATCACTGTCTCGGCGCTGCGCAAACGGCTCGGCGAACCCGGGATCATCGCCACCGTGGCCGGCGTCGGCTACCGCATCGACACAGCACTCGGCACCGGTGAGGGAGGAGGCCGTGGCTAGGGAGTGTCTGACAAATGCTGCCCGTAGCGAGCGCGGATCCAGGTGGATGCATCGCAAGGCGGAGGAGGAGGCCGTAGCGGAGCCTACGGCCGACGACGACAACGCAGCGAGGCGCCGTCTGGGCCGCGCGCAGCAGGGCTTGATTTGTCAGACACGACCTAGAGCGCCTGGTTTGAGCGTTCGCCTCAAACTCACCCTCAGCTATGCCGGGTTCCTCATGCTTGCCGGTGCCTTGCTCCTCGCGGCCGTGTGGGTGTTCCTCCTGTCCTACGTGCCCGACAGTGCGCGCGGCCTTCTCGGCGTGGCGCCCAACCGCCGCGTCCTCCTGCGTACCTTCGCGCCGGCGGCAGCCGCGGTGTTGGCGTTCCTGCTGGTGTTCGGTCTCGTGGGAGGGTGGATTCTCGCCGGCCGCATGCTCGCCCCGCTGACCCGCATCGCCGACGCCACACGCAGGGCCGCGAACGGATCCCTCTCCCACCGGATCCAGTTGGAGGGCCGCACAGACGAGTTCAGCGAACTCGCCGACGCCTTCGACGCCATGCTCGCACGGCTCGAAGCACACGTCGCCGAACAGCAGAGATTCGCGGCCAACGCCTCCCACGAACTGCGCACCCCACTGGCGATCTCGCAGTCACTTCTCGACGTGGCCCGCAATGATCCGGCACACGACCATGGCGAACTCGTCGACCGTCTTCACGCCGTCAACGCCCGTGCGATCGACCTCACTGAGGCGCTACTCGTGCTAAGCCGCGCTGACCAGAGGTCCTTCACCCGAGAATGTGTCGACCTGTCCCTACTCGTCGAAGAGGCCATCGAAACACTGCTCCCGCTCGCCGAGAAACGTGGTGTCACCATCGATACCTCCGGTGACATCACCCCGGCCATCGGGTCGCACGCGCTCCTGCTGCAGATGACGACGAACCTTGTGCACAACGCGATCGTGCACAACCTGCCCGAACAGGGCACCGTGTGGATCAAGACCAGCGTCCACCCCGAGACCGTGGTACTCACTGTCGAAAACAGCGGCGAGAAGCTGTCTTCACAGTTGGTCTCGACACTCACCGAACCGTTTCAGCGCGGCACCGGACGAATACGCAACGACCACGCAGGCGTCGGCCTCGGCCTGGCAATCGTCAAGAGCATCACCCGAGTACACGACGGATCCCTCACTGTCGTCCCGCGCCCTGCGGGCGGGCTCCATATCGTCGTCCGGCTGCCCGCCCCACCACCGCATGCCGCCAAATAGTCAGGTACCGCACAACGTGGTCGCGTACGGCCACAGAACCGGACGAGCCCCACCGACCATCCCCGGCTTCGATTACCAGCGAGTCCCGGCCGCTGTGCCGAGTGCTCCGGTGACGGACCGAAAAATCCGTCGCCGGAGCGGCCGGGCGTGAATAGGGTTGCCGGATGCCCGACGCGATCTTCAGCCATCCCCGCCTCGCACTCGTGTACGACGCTTTCGACGGAGACCGCGACGATCTGGCGGCGTACCTCGCCATCGCCGACGAGCTGGGCGCGGAGCGTGTGCTCGATGTCGGATGCGGGACGGGGAGCCTGGCGCTCCTGCTCGCCGACGGCGGCCGCACGGTCGTGGGGGTCGATCCGGCCGAGGCGTCGCTTGAGGTCGCGAGGGCGAAGGATCCGGCCGGCAGGATCACCTGGATTCACGGCGACGCCACGACCGTTCCGGCCCTCGACGCCGACCTCGCGGTGATGACCGGCAACGTGGCGCAGGTCTTTCTCACCGACGACGACTGGGCACGGACCCTCCAGGGCGTCCACGCCGCGCTGCGCCCGGGTGGTCACCTCGTCTTCGAGACCAGGCGTCCCGAGCGCCGGGCGTGGGAGGACTGGGCCGCCGACACCGCTCCGGTCACCCTCGACGTCCCGGGGGCCGGATCGGTGGAGCAGCGTCTTGAGGTCACCGACGTGAGCCTGCCGTTCGTCTCCTTCCGCCACACCTACCGGTTCCTGGCGGACGGCGCCGTCGTCACCTCGGACTCGACCCTCCGGTTCCGCGACCGCGACGAGGTGGAGACGAGCCTGGCCGCAGGCGGTTACCGGGTGGTGGACGTGCGAGAAGCCCCTGACCGGCCGGGTCGCGAGTTCGTGTTCGTCGCGGAGCGCGCGTCCTGAAGCCGTCCGGCTTACCCCCTCGCGGGCGCCCAGGGACGGCCGATTCCTTCAAGACACCGGCCTCCTCGCCGAGGCAGGCTGCAGGCATGAACGTCGACCTTTCCGCGGCGGACGCCTTCATGGCCGCGCACGCGCGCGTCCTGGACCGCCGCCGCTTCGAGCTGCTGCTGAACCGAACGGACCCCGCCGCCGCGCTGGCCGCCCTGGACGGCTACCGCAACCCCGACGGCGGATACGGCTGGGGCCTGGAACCCGACCTCCGCTCGCCGGGGAGCCAGCCCGGGGCCGCGCTGCACGCCTTCGAGGTGTTCGAGGACGTCGCACCGGTCATCGCCCCGCACGCCTCCGCGCTGTGCGACTGGCTGGAGTCGGTCTCCCTGCCCGACGGGGGCCTGCCGTTCGCGCTGCCCCTGACCGTCACGGCGGGCACGGCCCCCTGGTGGAGGGAGGCCGACCCCTCGGTGTCGGCACCGCAGACCACCGCCGTGACCGCGGCCGCGGCCTGGCGCGTCGCCGCCCACGACCCCGCCCTGGCCGCGCATCCCTGGCTGGAGCGGGCCACCCGCTACTGCCTGCGCGCGATCGAGGCGATCGACCGCGCCCCCTTGGCGTACGTGCTGCTCTTCGCGGTGCATTTCCTGGACGCCGTGTACGACACCCACCCCGAGGCGGCCGATCTCCTGCGGCGGCTGGGCAAGTACGTCCCCGCCGACGGACGGGTGCGCGTCGAGGGCGGCACGGAGCAGGAGATGGTGCGCCCGCTCGACTTCGCCCCCTACCCCGACCGGCCGGCGCGTGATCTGTTCGACCCGGCGGTGATCTCGGCGGATCTCGACCGCCTGGCCGCCCTCCAGCAGGACGACGGCGGCTGGATCGTCGACTACGCCACGATCTCTCCGGCGGGCTCCCTGGACTGGCGCGGCCACACCACCGTCCGGGCCGTCGACATCCTGCGCCGCAACGGCAGGCTCTGAGTGGGCGCCCGGTAGAGCGCTCCCGTCAGGACGTGGACCGGCTGAGACTCTCGATGCGCAGGCCGTCGAGGAGCGCCTGGAGCCCGGTCTCGAAGATGTTGTCGAGGTCGAAGTCGTAGCCTTCCGCGCCGAGTCCCGTGATCGTCTTGGTGAACATGGGGTACCGGCCGGAGGTGACGAAGGCGCTCATCGTCCGTCCCTGGGTGTCGAGCCACTGGTCGCTGGACAGCCCGGTGGCCGCCATCGCCTGCGTCTCCCGTTCGATGTGCACGGCGAGCCCCTGCACGTGGGCGTAGATCAGGACCTCGATCGTGAGCATGGCCTCGGGCGCGAGCCCGAGGCCGTCCAGCGCGCGCAACAGCTGCTCGCCGTGCCGGAGCAGTCCGGGCAGCGGAAGGGGACGGTCGAGCGGAGTCAGGTTGGGCAGCCACGGATGCCTCCGGTAGATCTGCCACAGCGTGCGCGCGACCGTCTCAAGCCGCTCCCGCCTGCTGAGCGTGCCGGCCGGGTAGCGCCCTTCGCCGTAGGCGAGATCGGCCATGCCGAAGACCAGCTCGTCCCTGCCTCGCACGTGCCGGTGGACCGCCGCCGCCGCGACACCGAGGCGCGCGGCCACCGCTCGGATGGTCACCGCGCCCAGCCCTTCGGCATCGGCGATCGCGGCCCCCTCGCGCACGATCCCCTCGCGCGTCAGCTCCACCGGCCCGGCGCGCCGTCGCGGCCGGCTCCGCGTGGCGGCCACCACCGTCGCCGACCTCGGCCTGGCCTCCACGAGGCCCTCTTCCTTGAGTACGGCGAGCGCCCGCGCCGCGGTGGCCAGCGCGACCGTGAAGTCACGGGCGACCGCGCGGGTCGAGGGCACCTTGTCGCCGGGGGCGAGTTCGCCTGAGTGAATGCGCCGCCGGAGCTCGGCCGCGATCCGCAGGTACGGGGACTCCATCGATCTGTCCTAGTACAGATAAGGCGGGAGACGGGCGGATCTGTTCTAGCACAGTTGGGCGCCGCGCGGCGGACGGGGATACCAAGGACTCATGGCTTCCATCCTGATCTCCGGTGCGAGCGTCGCCGGACCCGCGCTCGCGTACTTCCTCAGCCGGCACGGCTTCACCGTCACCGTGGTCGAACGCGCCCCCGCCCCGCGCCCCGGCGGGCAGGCGATCGACGTACGCGGCGTCGCGCTCACGGTCGCCGAGCGCCTGGGAATCCTCGCCGATCTGCAGCGGTGCCGTACCCACATGAAGGGCATGTCCATGCTGGACGGCGACGGCAACGAGCTGTGGCGGTCCACGGAGGTGGCGCTGTCCAGCGGCCGGCTCGACAGTGAGGACGTGGAGGTGCTCCGCGACGACCTCTCCGGCCTCCTCTACGACAGGACGCGCCAGGACGTCGAGTACGTCTTCGGGGACTCCATCACCTCGATCGTCCAGGACGAGCACGGCGTGCACGTCACCTTCGAACGCTCGGCTCCGCGCACCTTCGACCTATTGGTCGGCGCGGACGGCCTGCACTCGATCGTGCGCAGGCTCGCCTTCGGCCCGGAGCGGGACTTCGTCCGTCACCTCGGGACCTACGTGTCGATCTTCTCCATGGAGAACTACCTGGGCCTGGAGGACTGGCAGACCTGGTTCAACGACGGCACGGTGGGCGGCGTCATCTATCCCGTGCGCGGCAACGCCGAACTCCGCGTCAACATCGGCTTCCAGAGCGAGGACCCGGTCGAGTACGACCACCGCGACATCCAGGCGCAGAGGCGGCTCGTGGCCGAGCGACTCGCGCACGCGCGCTGGGAGGTGCCCCGGCTGGTCAAGGCGATGTGGAGCGCGCCGGACTTCTACTTCGACTCGATGGCCCAGGTGCACATGGACCGCTGGTCGGCCGGCCGGGTGACGCTGCTCGGCGACGCGGGCTACTGCGCCTCACCGCTGTCCGGGCAGGGCACCAGCCTGGCGCTGATCGGCGCGTACGTCCTGGCCGCCGAGCTTGCCAGGTCCGGGTACGAAACCGCGTTCGCCGCCTACGAGGCTCGGATGCGGCCGTTCGTCGAGCTCAACCAGGCGCTGATCGAGCAGAACCGCGAGCACATGGAGCAGAACCCGGAGGGCGAGAGCCCGCTGGACGACGTCAAGAACGCGATCGAGCTCCCGGAGCTGTGAGAAGCCGGGCGGGCGGGACCCGGCGCCGTCCGAACTGAGGAGCCGGGTGGCCGCCGGTCATGCTGGTGCTGTTCGGACCTCAGCCGCTCGCACTGGCAAGCGGCGCGGCCGTGATCGAACATGTCCCGTACCGGATCATCTACTTGGCCGCTGCGGTCGTCCTGCTCGGCACCGCGATCGGCCTGTGGGCACGAGGGGACCGGCGGGAAGACCCCTATCGGTAGCCCTCATACCTGGAGAGGTCCTCGTTGGTGCCAACCAGCCGGAACACTTGTCCTCCCGGGGCTTGAAAGTACAGGTGCGGATCCGGCACCTCGAGTACTTTGACGCCGAAGTCGGCAATTTCCTGCCGCATTTTCGGCTCTTCGAGCTTGATCGGGGAGGTCCGCCGCGCATCTCGGTAGGCGATCACGGTGAGTGACGACCGAGGTGTAGGCCGACCCCGGATATGCGAAGCCCGCGGCTCTTGTGGATCATGACTGTTGTCTAGGCAGCCGATCTTCAAGAAACCACGGGCGTGCACAACACTACAGAGATCTCCTCGAACGCGACACTCCTGCTGGGCCTGGAAGGCCTGGCGGTCACGGCGGTGGAGCGCGGCGACGATGGCCATCGCGTGGCCCACGTGGTCACCGACGATGAGGCCGCACGGGCCTGCCCGACATGCGGGGTACTTTCGACGCAGGTCAAGCAGCGCGTGGTCACCTCGCCGCGTGACCTGTGCGTGGGTGGCGAGCCGATCACGCTGCTGTGGCACAAGCGCCGCTGGATCTGCCGGGAGACGTTGTGCCCACGCGGGTCGTTCACCGAGCAGATCGCGCAGGTCAGTGCCGGGATGCGGACGACGGCCCGGCTGCGCCGCGCATGCGGGCGGGCGGTGGCCGATGGCGGGCGTACGGTGGCCCAGGCCGCCCGCGACCATCGCGTGTCCTGGCCGGTGGCGATGCGCGAGATGCGCGCCTACGCCGCACAGGTGCTTCCCGAGCAGCCCAAGCCGACGGAGGCGATCGGGATCGATGAGATCCGCCGGGGCCGTCCCCGCTGGGAACTCGACCCGGCCACCGGGAAATATCGGCTTGTCGCGGACCGATGGCACGTCGGGTTCACCGACCTTTCGGGCGGTCAAGGGCTGCTCGGTCAGGTCGAGGGCCGCGTCTCGACGGCGGTCGCCACGTGGCTGACCGCCCGCCCCGCCGAGTGGAGAAACGCCGTCACGCACGTGGCGATCGACATGTGCACCGTGTTCCGGTCGGCGATCCGTACCGCATTGCCCCACGCCGTCATCGTCGTCGACCACTTCCACCTGGTGCAGCTGGCCAACACCAAGCTCGCCGAACTGCGACGACGGCTGACGTGGAAGATGCGCGGACGCCGCGGCCGGGCAGGCGACCCGGAGTTCGACCACCGCAGGCTGCTGCGCTCCAACAGCGAGGACCTGACCGACCAGCAGCGCTCCGACCTGGAGCGTGACCTGAAGCGGACCGGCACCTACGGCAAGCACATCCTGGCCGGCTGGCGCGCCAAGGAGAAACTGCGCCGCCTGCTCGCCCTGGCCCGGACCAACCCGGCCCGATCACAGATCAGCCACCGCCTGCATGCCTTCTACGTCTGGTGCGCCGACCACGCCTACCTGCCCGAACTCGTCACCCTCGCCGAGACCATCGCCGCCTGGTGGCCACAGATCGAGGCGTTCCTCCTCACCGGCATCACCAACGCCAAGAGCGAGGGCACCAACCGGGTGATCAAGCTCGAAGCGCGCTGCGCCTACGGCTTCCGCAACACGAGCAACCAACGCCTTCGATCACGCTGCGCAACCACTCGCGCGAGCCGGAGTCGAACCATCCCCGCCTAAATTCGTAGACCCGCATTTTCGCAACGTCCTCCGCCTTCAGCTCCAGGAAGATCGCCTTCAAGAAGTCGTCATCGCTCAGGGCATCCTCCGCGGCATAGGTCACACCTTTGTCCGCCTCGCGCCCGTCACCGCTTTCGTAGAGAAACGCAATATAGAACCCGTCTCCTATTCGAAAGTCGTCCTTGTCGTCGAACTCCCTGGTGAGTTCACAGCCCAGGACATCGCGGTAAAACTTCCGAATTCTGTCCCGTTCCGTCCGGCGCACTCGAAGCGCCGAATGGTTCCCAAAGATTACCTTTGTCATGATCCCGCACTCTCCTGCATGCGGCGGGCGTTGTCTGCGCTACTGCCGCGCGGCATACCGCGGCCAAGCTCGACGTACTGACGCAAGCTCTCAAGGAAGTGATCCCAGCCGCGCGTGCACTGCTCGATGCACTCCAGCTCCTGGGTCAGACCCTGGTGGCGGAACTGGAGTTCGGACGCGTCGCCACCGACCGGGGTGATGGTGAAGGTCGGACGCGTATCAACCCAGTCAGGGAGAAAGTCGCACGAGATGACGGTCCATTGCACCGAAAACGGCCGCGTCGCCTCATCGACATACATCACGCACGGTTCGGCAGGATCGAAGGAAAACTGGAGTTCGCCGCCGGTGTCGCCGGATCCCGTGGCATCCGTCCACCAAGCGGTCAGGCCGGAGGGGATAGTGATGGCGTCGAACAGCTTGTCCGGATGCGCCTGGACGCGGATCGTCTTCTGATAGTCCCCGTTCGCCTTCGCGTTCGTTGCGGGGGGTTGTTCGGTATTCGTCATTGGATTGATTCCTTTCCGGCACGTTTCACCCGCGATGATCGGGCCTACTCGATTTTCGATCGCAGCGCCTGGATCGACTCGGCGATCGTCTTGATGCGACGTAGGCGTGCGTCCCACGCCGCGCCGACCGAGGCCAGTTGCTCGACGGCGCGGGAGAACTGCGCTTCGTTGACGACGTAACGCACCTCGCGGCCGTCCTTGCGGGGCACGACCAGTTCGGCGCGCTCCAGGACACCCAGATGCTTCGCGACCGCCTGGCGCGTCACCGGCAGATGGCCACTCAGGCTCGTCGCCGTGCCGGAGCCGTCGGCGAGCAGCAGGTCCAGCAGGCGACGCCGGGTCGGGTCACCGATGGCCGCCCACAGCTCGTCGTCGATCGTCGGGGTCACGACCGCACCAGGCCCGCCGCGTACGCCGCCAGGTTCGGGAGGTGCTGGTCCCAGCCGGCACAGTGGCTGCGGTAATGCGCCTCGAGCTGTGCGGCCTCCCAGCCGATCTCCCGGAAGCCGGCCTCGGTCAGGCGCAACAGGGTCCCACCGTTGGCAGGCACCAGCTCGAACATCACGAGGAACGAGTTCTGCGGCGTCGCCTGCTGATCCTCTGGGTGAACCCAGCGGAAGACGAATCGCCGCGGCGCGTCCGCCTCGACGACGTGGATCGGCACGACGAGCGTGCCGACACCGTCCCGCCGCTGCTTGGTCATCCGCCCGTCGCCGCCCGGCACGGCCGGGAACGACGCGTCAAAGCCCCACCATTGCACAATGTGCTCAGGCTTCGTGATGACCTCGTAGACCACGTCGGGAGTGGCGTCGATGTGGATCTCGCGCGCTATGGCGCCGTACTCCATGGCCCCTCCTCCGACCAGCAACCATTGGTTGCACTTTAGGTCACGGCGCCCTGACACGCAACCATCGGTTGCTGCGAGTCGGCACACCTCTGACCACCGATGGCGCTCGGCACGCCGCGCAGCGATGATCAACCTATTCCAAGATCCTTTTTGTTAGGAGTTCTTAAAGGGCGGCGCAAGGCGGCTGAAAGGCCCCCGGCCTATCACTGAGGAACACCGACGCCGAGGAGCCCCCCATGAGCAGCCTCTTACCGTTCTCCCGCACGCCACGGCGACTCGTCCGCGACAGCTCCGTGGCACGCCGCCGACGGATCGCCGTCGCCGTGACCGGTGCCCTCCTGTCGAGCCTGACCGGCGCCGTTTCTCTGGCACAGCCGGCGGCCGCCGCGGCCCCGGCGCTGAAAGGCGCCGGAACCTGCGCGAACATCGACATGATCTACCGGCCCGCGTCCGCGTTCCCCGACACCGTTCGGGGACGTTTCGACTTCAGGATGCAGACGAACACAATCGAGTTGGCGGTTCTGTGTCTGGTCAACGCCGAACGGACCGCCATGCAACCGCTGACGCGACCCATCGGGCTGGGCAAAGGGACCCTCACACTCGGCGCCGCCGCGGCCCGACACGCCGCGGACGCCGTCGCCCTTCGCTGGTGGGGAAATGTGGAGCCGGGTAAGAACTGCCTCCCCATGAAGGGCGACCCCACCATGTGCGATCCGCACATCAATCCGGAAACCGGCTCGACCCCGCTCAGCCGGGCCCAGGCGGTGGGCTACGGCCGCCGCTGCGCCTCGTTCTCCGTCGCCGAGAACGCCTACGTGGGGTGGGGGTCCGCTTACGTCACGCCGCGCGCGGCCGTCACGTGGTGGATGAACAGCAAGACGCACCGCGACAACATCCTCAACCCGGCTTTCACCGTGATGTACGCCAAGACCGCCCTGGGGAGCGCGGATCCGGCCGCCGGGTCCATCACTCCCGCGGTGACGTACGTGCAGATGTTCGGCCGCTGCACCTGAACGCCGTCGTCCTTCCTGTCGAGTCGCCCGGGGGCGGAGCGTGCCGGCACGCTCCGCCCCCGGCCTCGATCAGGGTGAACCTGCGGAGTCCGTCGTCAGAAGCGGAGCCAGGTGGCTCCCGTCCGCTGCTGGGACACGCCCGGCTTGGAGTAGTCGCACACCCCGCGAGGGAAGATCGTCCGCAGCCGGTCCCATTGCTCGCCGGTCCACGTCACCGCGTAGCCGTCGCGCCTCGGCGGGGCCAGCCGGCAGGTGATGATGTCGGCGGTGACGTCCTCCCCTGCCACCTCCCGGGGGAAGGACGCGGTCGGATACATCCGCTCACAGGCGCTCGCCGGGTCCCGGACCAGGGACTCAGCCACGAAGCGTGGTTCCGCGTCGCGGGTGTTGCAGCCCTCGACCAGGGTGGCCGGCCGGGCGGCGACGATCCGCGTGATCTGCTTCCCGCCCGGGCGCATGCCGTCGAGGTTGGTCAGCCAGTGGTCCATCTGGGTCACCGCGTGCCGCACCAACGGGCTCTCGGTGCTGAACAGCCCGTATCGGGCGTCCTCCAGCAGGCTGACGTGGTTGGCCGCGGTGCCGTTGGCCTCCCTCAGCCGTTCCCGTACGGAGAACGTGTGGTAGCGGACGTGGATGTCGCCCCAGGACACGTCGTCCCAGTACGAGCGGTAGTCGATGATCGGTATCGCGGCCAGCCCACGGCCGCCGCTCGTCACCCGTCCGGTGTGGTAGGCGATCCGCGTGGCCTCCGGGTCGGCCTCGGTCCGCCGCGGCACGACGTCGGCGTCGGCGTCGAGGCCGCCGACACGTTCGTTGAGGTCGAGGAACTGTTCCGGCGTGATGTGCCCGTCGTTCAGGGCGCCGAGCCCGTACTGGATGCCGACGTTGCCCAGTGGTCTGCGGGCGAAACCGGTGGCCGGGTCGGCGCCGTACACGTTGATCGCGTGGTCGTACACGCCGCAGCGGACGCCGGTCGGGTTGGCGGCCGGGTCGTACCGCAGCTGTTCCGGCACGATCTCGCAGTTTTGCCGCGGGTCGATCCGGGAGGCGCCCCGTGACATGGCGGACACCATGGCGGCGGTGGCGAAGCCGGACGCCCGGCGCTTCTGCTCGTCTGTCCACGGGACCGTCGCTCCCGTGGTGAAGTACGTGTCGAGCAGCCGCGCGTCGGTGAGGAAGTTGACCGTGCTGATGCCGACGTCGGGGAACGAGCAGCCCACGACGATGCCGTCGAAGATGCCCGGGTAGTTGTCGGCGATCTGGTGAGCCTGGTACGACCCGCCGGAGCAGCCGTAGCCGATCGCGTGCTCCACCGGGCCGTGTCTCTCGACGAACAGCTCCTTCGTCATCATCGCCGACTCGGCCGCGACGACGTCGTTGCAGTTGTTCTCGAACACGTTCAGCGAGGACGACATCAGCGCGAACCCGCGGCCGAGCAGGAAGGGGTCGGTGACGGTGCCGGTGCTGCTACCCGACCGGTACCACCCGCCCGCGCAGCCGCCGCCGAGGGTGAACACGGCCCGGCCGTTCCAGCCGGCGGGGCGCACGGTGGGAGACGGCTCCGGTTCGGCCAGCGGGTCGTGCAGCATGGTCATCTGGGCCACCGCGCGGTTGGCGCCGGCCGTCTCCATCCGGACGATGAACGGGACCGTGACGCCGAGCGAGTTCGTCGTGGTGGCCAGGTCGGCGGGGTACGCGGTCGCGTCGGCCGGCCAGCGCCGGTACGCGCCGGCCGACGATCGATAGAAGTAGTCGACCCTGGCCTTGATCGCGCAGTTCGCGTCGAGCGGCTCACCGAGGGTCCCGCCGATCACCGGGATCTGGAACGCCGCGGTCTCGCAGGCGAACGGCTGCTGGTGCGGGCCGGAGAACACCGGGCCGTGCGCCGGATAATTGACCAGCGTGATCGAGCCACGCGGCCGACGCGGGACCTGCGCGGTCACCTCGACCGTGTTCCGCCCCTCCCGCAGGCCGGTCACCAGCCCGACCAGCTCGTCGGCACCCGGTCCGTTCCGGAAGGCCGGCGTGACATCGGTCCGGCCGTTCAATGTCACGCGCAGGCTCTCGCGTGGAACGGCGCGCGGCAGGTCGATCCGGAGCAGCGAGTCGCCCCGGGTCACCATGTCGGCTCTGCCGGAGATCGCGGTGATCCGCAGCTCCCCCGGCCCCGCCTTGTCCGGCGCGGCGGTCACGGTGATCGTGACGGTCGCGGTCGACCGCTTGTCGCCGTCGCCGACCTCGTACGTGAACGTGTCCACGCCGGCGTACCCGCGGTCCGGGCGGTAGCGGAACGCGCCGTCCGGGGAGGTCGTCAGGACGCCGTGGGACGGCTGAAACCAGGCCGCCACCGTGGGGGTGACGCCGTCGGGGAAGGGGTCGTTGCCGAGCACGCCGGGCGCGTCAACCGTCAGTTCGGTCGCCTCCGGCGTGGTGTAGAAGTCGTCGGCGGCTGTGGCCTGCGGCGTGGGCGGCCCCTCACCGGGCGCCCGGACGACCACCTCGTACACGCGGGCCGCGTCCGTGCTGTGCCGCGACTTCTTGGTGATCACCAGGCGAAGCGCACTTGCCACGATGTCGGTGGTGAACGTGACCACCGGCTTGGTGTTGTCGGTCGCCGTGCCGACCGCCACCCAGCCGGCGTCGGTCCGGGCCTCGACGGCGAAGTCCACGAGAACCGTGTCGGCGAAGGGGGTGGGCCAGCCGGAGCCGCTGTATATCCCGACCGTCCCGACCCGGGTCTCGGCCGGAAAGGTGATCGTCAGCGTGGGGGTGGCGTCGCTCGTCGACGACATCCAGCGTGAGGACTCCGCGCACGCGCCGTCGATGGCGTTCTTCGCGCCGTAGGCCGAGCTGTAGGTCGAGGACGCCGTGACGGTCGCCCCCATCGCTCGATGGCCCGTGCATTCGATGTCCTGCGCCTGGGCGGTCTCGGCGGACAGTGGCGCGGCCGTCAGGGAACTCGCTGTCAGCACGGCGGCGGTGGACAGCGCGATTATCGAGGACTTCACGATCTTCCTCGCGATCACGACATCTCCTCGTCAGCTAAGGGGGGTGTAATCCGGGGGCGACAGCCGGCCCGTCGACCGCACGGTCGACGGGCCGGCGACCGCTCAGGGGCCGTCGGGGTAGACGAGGTGAACGCGGATGTTGGTCCAGTTCTGCGGGCAGGTCGCGGCCTGGCAGGTGTCGGGGGCGTGTACCCCGACGAGTTCGGGGCTCGGATGCCACGTCTTGCCGTAGTCGTAGGAGACCTCGAAGTACGTGGACTCGCTGAGGTTGCCCGGGTCGAACGTGGTCCGGGCGTACATCCCGAACACCGGCGCGATGGCCTCCCATCCCGGGGAGAACGAGGGCGCGCCGTCGATGATGTACCGGTCGTCCCTCAGCCGCTGCCGGTCGGAGCCGACCGGGCCGACGATGAGCCACTGGGGCCGGTCGATGAACGAGTTCTGCCCGAGGTCGTTGCTGAGGAACTTCACGTGGTTGGCGGGGACGATCTGGAAGCCGCCGCGGACGTTCTCATCCCAGCTGAACCCGACGTACGGCGAGGTCGAGAACGTCAGCGCGCCGGGGTGGTTGGTGTCCATCTGGCCGACCTGGGCGAACTCCGTGCCGCCGAAGCGCCCGGTGCCCTCGACACGCTGCACGACGTCGGCCACCCGGCTCTTCTCGCCCTTGGCGTAGCCGACGTAGATCCCGCCGTTCTGCGCGTGCGTCCGCCCGGCGACCGTGTCTCCGGCCGCCCAGTTCTCGAACTCGAGGTAGGTCGGTGAGGAGTTCCGCACCACCGGCCGGTAGGCGGTGAAGCGCAGCCGCCGCGGAGGCGCCGCGTTCGGGTCCCGGCGGAAGTGCTCGGCGATGGGGAGCCAGGACTGTCTCGCATCGTCGAAGTAGCTCAGCGGCGAGCCGGTGGGCAGCGAGCTCTTCCCGCCGAAGATCCCCGAGCCACCGCGGATGTCGGTGTAGATGGTGTCGGCCAGCCAGTTGCCGTGGTCGGCGTCGATGTAGCGGTCGGGGCGGATGTTGAGGAGGCTGGTGGTCCAGTCGCGCTGCCCGGTGGCCGGGTCGAAGTTCTCGTAACGCAGCGGGTCGTAGCTCTCCTCGGGCCAGACCTTGGAGCGCAGGACGTAGACCGACGTGGCGAGCAGGTGGCCCGCGGTGCCGTCCACGGCGCGTGAGTACTTCGACGCCCAGAATCCGTCGTTGGCCTCGACGGTCGCGGTCGCCGGCCGTTGCACGTGCCCGAGCACCGTCCGCTTGCCGTCCAGTGCGACGTGCTCGATGGCGCCGCCGGTGACGTTGTCGATCTCGACCTGGAACTGGGCGACGAGGCGCGGCTTGTTCTCCGGCATGGCCTGCGGGGGGATCTGCGCCCCCGCCATGTTGGTGATGCCCGACGACGCGCGGAGTGAGGGGTCCGGGGTGAGAGGCGACGCGCTCGCCGCGGTGGCGGGGACGAGCAGCGCCATCGCGGCGACGCTCGCCCACCACAGCCGGGCGCCGCGGCGCCGACGGTCCGTTGTGGCGTGGGGGGTGTCCGAGCGCGCTGCTCGGCGGGTGGGAACCATGGGGGGCGGCTCCTCCTCTTCTGGTGATGCGCATTATCACGCGTACGGTGCCGTCAGTGTTTCCAGCGAATCGTCGGCCTGTCAATATCCACCCTTGACTGATAATGCGCTTCACCTCCATGATGATGCGCATTATCGGGCTGGGTGCAGCCCGCGGAGGAGGCAAGATGATCAGGAAGTTGCGTGGAGCCTCGCGCCTGGCAGCCGCTCTCGTCGCGGTGACGGTCCTGAGCGCGTGCGGCACGGGCGGCGGCGCGCGCTCAGGCGCTGACGCGGGCACTCTCCGGGTCTGGTTCCCCGGCAATCTCAGCGAGGAGATCGCCTGGGTGAACGAGAAGCTGGTCCCCGCTTTCAAGGCGGAGCACGGGGTCGACGTCCAGGTCGAGTTCGTCGACTGGGCCAACCTGGCCACGCGGCTGTCGACCGCCTTCGCCGGCGGCACGGCCCCCGACGTCTTCGGACACGGCAACGCCGCGGCCGCCGGGTACGCCGCCAACGACCGGGTGATCGCGCTGGACGACTACCTCGCGAAGATGCCCGCCGACGACGTGGCGGACCTGACGTTCCTCGACCAGGGCAAGGTGAACGGAAAACAGGTCATCATGCCGCTGCGCGGCTTCGGCCACCTGCTCGCCTACCGCGCCGACCTGGTCAAGGAAGCGGGCCTCGACCCCGACTCCCCACCCAAGACGTGGCCGGAGCTGCGCTCGGCGGCGGACCGGCTGGTCGTGCGCAAGGGCGACTCCATCACCCGCTCCGGCGTGATCATCCCCGCCGACGACCCGACGAGCATGTCGCAGGCCTTCGGGAGCTTCCTGTTCCAGGCCGGCGGAGCCTTCCTCGACGAGAGCGGCACGACGATCACGTGGAACTCCGAGGCGGGCAAGCGGGCGCTCGGCTTCCTCGTCGATCTCTACAACGGCCCGCAGGCGGTGTCCACCGGCCTGGGCGAGGCGACGAGCGGGGCCGGGGCGCAGCACCCCCTCGTCACCGGGCGAGCGGCCATGGCCGTGATCACCGAGGCCACGCTCAAGAGCATCCACGAGCAGGCGCCCGACGTCGCCGCGCAGATCAAGGTGGCGCCGCCGCTGAAGGACGCCGTGGCGGCATCCTTCGGCGGGGCGGGCAACGGGTTGTTCATCAGCGCCGACTCCAAGCACAAGGACCAGGCGTGGAAGTTCATCGAGTTCCTGCTCAAACCGGCGAACGCCAAGGCGTACGTCCAGGCCGTCGGGGGCATCCCGGCGCGCGCGTCCCTCGCCTCCGACCCGGACCTGGCCGCGAAGCCGTACATCAAGCCGTACATGGACGCCGCGTCCCAGTTCCGCGGGAACCCCAACGTCGAGACGTGGACGCAGCAGCGCGAGGCACTCGCCGCCGAGATCGAAGCCGCGCTGCGCGGCAAGGTGCCCGCCGGTGAGGCGCTCGACCGCGCGGCGGCGAAGGCCGCGCCGCTGCTCAAGCGGAACTGACCGGCGGACGCGAACGGATGAAGCCCCATCATGGTGACTGACACCCTGTCGGCGGGAGCACCCGTCAGCCCTGATCCCGCCCGGACGGCACGCGGGCCGAGGCGGCGCTCGCTCTACTCGGCCCAGCGCCGAGCGGGCTGGATCCTGGTCCTGCCCGCCGTGTTCGCGCTCTCGTTGGTGACGATCGTCCCGATCGGGTACGGCTTCTACCTCAGCCTGACCTCGTACAACCCGGTCGAACGCGGCGGTCCCAGGTTCCACGGCCTGGACGGCTATCTCGCCGTGCTCGCCTCCGGCGAGTTCTGGCACGCCATCTGGGTCACCGCCCAGTACTCCTTCGGCACGCTCGTTCTGGCGGTGCCGGCGGCCCTCGGCCTGGCGCTGCTGGTCAACGGCCGGTTCCCGGGCGTCGCCCTCTTCCGCGCGGTGCTCTACCTGCCGCGCGTGGTGCCGCTGGTCGCGGTGAGCATGATCTGGCTCTGGCTGTACTCCCACGACGGGCTGTTCAACTACCTGCTCGACCTGGTCGGCCTGCCGCCGGTGAACTTCCTCACCGACGAGGACACCGCCCTGGCGTCGTTGATCGTGATGCGGGCCTGGAAGGCGCTCGGAGGCAGCATGATCATCTTCCTGGCCGGGCTCCAGGGGGTCCCGAAATCGCTGCTGGAGGCCGCGTCCGTGGACGGATGCGGGCGCTGGCGGACGCTGCGGCACGTGATCCTGCCCCTGCTCGCGCCGATCACCACCTACGTGGTCGTGGTCGACCTCATCTACCTCGCCCAGTCCTTCTCCGAGATCTACGTCCTGACCTCCGGAGGCCCCCTGTCCTCGACCACCGTCCTCAACATGCTGATCTACAACGAGGCCTTCGAGCACTACCGGCTCGGCAACGCGAGCGCCATGGCGTTCCTGCTGTTCTGCCTGATCTTCGGACTCGCCTACGTCAGCATCCGCACGATGTCGAGAGGAGGCCGACGGTGAACGCGCGACCGAGGATCGGCGGGACCGGACCGCGCAGGACCGTCCTCGCCGGAGCCGCCGCCCTCCTGGTGGCGATGCCGTTCGTCTGGATGGTGTCGCTGGCTTTCAAGCCGAAGACCGAGGTGTTCGGCTACCCGCCGAGGCTGCTGCCCGAACAGCCGACGCTGGACAACTTCTCCTACGTCTGGAACTCCACGAACATCCCCGCGGCGATGACGAACAGCCTGATCGTGGCGGCGCTCACGGTCGCGGGGAACTGCGTCGCGGCGACCGCGGCCGGCTATGCCCTGGCGCGCATCGACTTCCGCGGGTCGAGGTTGCTGTTCACGGCGGTGCTCGGCAGCGCCATGGTGCCGTCCATCGTGCAGCTGATCCCGCTGTTCCTCATCGTCAAGGGCTTCCCGCTGGCCGGCGGCAACGACCTGTTCGGCCAGGGCGGCACCGGGCTGCTCGACTCGCACGCCGGGCTCGTGCTGCCCATCCTGGTGCAGCCGTTGAACATCTACCTGGCCCGTCAGTACTTCCTCGACATGCCCCAGGAGCTGGCGGACGCCGGCCGCCTGGACGGCGCCGGTGAGCTGCGCATCTTCTGGCAGATCTATCTGCCGCTGGCCCGGCCGATCGTCGCCACCATCGCCATCCTGTCCTTCACCGGCGCCTGGGAGGACTTCCTGTGGCCGCTCGTGGCCGTGTCGTCGCCGGAGATGCAGACGCTGCCGCTGGCGCTCAGCTCGTTCGCCGGCAGCGGCGTCACCCAGTACGGCCCGCTGATGGCCGGCACGTTCCTCGCGATCGTGCCCGTCCTCGTGATCTTCATCGCGGGCCAGCGGCACTTCGTCCAGGGGCTGGGCTCGGGAGGGATCAAGGGATGAGCCGACGGACGCCGATCGTGACGTTGCTCCCTCTCGACGACCGGCCGGTGAACACCGGCCACGTCGCCGGACTGGCCGGCATCGCCGGAACCCGGCTGCGCCTTCCGCCGGCCGAGCTCCTGCCTCCTCGGGGCGCGCCCGCGGACATGGACGGAACGGCCCGGTGGCTGGAGCGTTCGGCGGCCGGCAGTGACGCCGTCGTCGTCAGCGTCAACCAGCTCGCCTACGGTGGGTTCGTCGCCTCCCGGCGCACCGCCGAACCGCTGGCCCGGACGCTGGCCCGCCTCGACGTGCTGCGCCGGATCCGGGCCGAGCGGCCGGCGCTCGGCGTCCACGCCTTCGTGACGCTGATGCGGACCAAGCGGTTCGACGGCGCCGGGGCCGAGCCGGAGTACTGGGACCGGTACGGCCGGCGGTTCTTCACCCTGTCCGAGGAGACCTACCGGGCCGAACACGGGCGGCCGAGCGCGGCTGAGCAGGCCCGGGCGACGATACCCGCGCCGTTCGTCGCGGACTTCTTCACCCGGCGGATGCGCCTGCACGCCATGCAGCTCGCCTGTGTCGAGCTGGTCATGGAGGGGGTCGTGGACACGCTGTCGATCCTCGTCGAGGACAGCACGGTCGAGAGCGTGTCCACCGGCGAGCGGGAGTGGCTGGAGAACTGGATCGCCCGCCTCGGCGCGGGCGACCGGGTTCGCTGCCTTCCCGGCGCCGACGAGGCCGGCGCCGTGCTGACCACGCGGGCCGCGCTGGAGCACGCCGGCCTGCGGCCGAGGGTGGCCGTCGTGTGCCTCGACCCGGACGCGCTCCGGCGGATCGCGCCGTACGAGGACGTGCCCGTCCGCGACACGGTCGCGGGCCAGGTCGCCGCTGTCGGAGCCGAGCTGGTCGACGACGCCGGCCGGGCCGACCTCGTGCTCGCCGTGCATCCGCCGGGGGCGCCGCCCCGCGACTGGTGCGCCTGGCCGGACGTGCCGGAACGCGCGGGCGACGACGCGGCGCGGCTCGCCGCACGCCTGCGCGACCAGGTGGACGCCGGGCGCCTGGTCGCGGTGGCGGACGTCGCCGACGCGAACGGCGCCGACCCCGCGCTGATCACGGCGTTGCGCGACGCCGGTCTCCTCCGGCGCCTCGCCGGATACGCCGGCTGGAACACGGCCGGGAACACGATCGGCAGCGCGCTGGCCCAGGGATGCAGCCGGCTGCTCGCCACCGACGACCGGCAACTGGTCGAGCACGCCCGGACCGTCACCCACCGCCTGGTGGATGATTGGGGGTATCAGACCTCGGCGCGGCGCGAGGTTCTCGCCGCGGGGACGGCCGACGGGGGCGGCCGGATCCACCGGGTCGCGCGGGAACTGGACGACCGCCTCGCAGAGCTCGGTCCGCCCGCCGGTGACTTCCGCATCGTGCCAGGCAGCGTGTGCTTCCCATGGGATCGTCCCTTCGAGATCTCCTTTGAGCTGGAGCACCTCGAGGAAAGGAATGATCACCTATGAAGGACGTACAGCGACGCCGGCCTCGCCAGTCCGACATCGCCAAGCTGGCCGGCGTCTCGCAGACGACGGTCTCCATCGTGATCAACGGGAGGGAGTCGGACACGATCCGGATCCCCCCGGAGACGCGGCAGCGTGTCTTCGAGGTGGCCCGGGAGCTGGGATACGTCGCCGATCCGGTGGCGCGCAGCCTCGCCGGCGGCATGAACCGCCTGATCGGCGTCTACACGTTCGAGTCGATGTTCCCGATGGACCAGCACGACTTCTACCACCCGTTCCTGGTGGGCATCGAGGCCGCGGCCGAGGCGCTCGGCTACGACATGCTGATGTTCACCAGCGCCACCGGCTCCGACGGCGGCAGGTCGATCTACCGCGACGGCGTCAACCGGCTGCGGCTCGCCGACGGGTGCGTGCTGCTCGGCAAGGAGACCAACCGGGACGATATCGCCAGGTTGCGGGACGAAGGGTTCAGGTTCACCCTGATCGGCCGTCGTGACGTGCCCGGCCCGATCACGTACGTCACCGCGGACTACGCGACCGCCACGGAGAAGGTCGTCGACCACCTGGTGGAGCTCGGGCACGAACGCATCGCCTATCTGACGGCGGCGGATCCGAGCGAACCGACCGCGGACCGCGACACCGGGTTCTGGGCCGCCCGGGACCGGCACGGGCTGGACACCGACGGGCTCGTCCTGCCGGTCCGCAAGGAGGCGGGACCGACGGCCGACGAGGTTCGGCGGCTGCTGGGAGCCGGGGCCACCGCGTTCGTCGCGCACGAGTCGGTGGTCGCCCTCCGGCTACTCGACCTCCTCGGCGACCTGGGCGTCGACGTGCCCGGCGCGTGCTCGGTGGCCGCGCTCAACGACCCGCCGGACGCCGTACCGGGGCCGGAGCTCACCTGCTTCCGCATACCGCGGCGGGAGATGGGAACGCGCGCGGTCGAGTTGCTGGTCGAGCAGCTCGATCTGGACACGGAGGTCGAGCCGCAGGCGGTCGCGCTGCCGTGCACGTTCGTCGCTGGACAGACCAGCGGCCCCAATCGAAAGGGATCATGAGTGACAGAGTTCCGCGCAGACGTGCTGGTGGCCGGCGGAGGACTGGGCGGCGTCGCGGCGGCGCTCGCCGCGGCCGCGAACGGCGCGCGCGTCGTGCTCACCGAGGAGACGGCCTGGCTCGGCGGGCAGCTGACGACGCAGCTCGTCCCGCCCGACGAGCACCCCTGGATCGAGTCCTTCGGAAGCACGGCGGGCTACCGGCGCCTGCGAAACGGAATCCGTGATTACTACCGGAGCTGGTATCCGCTGCGCTCCGCGTCGCGGGCGCTGGCACACCTGAACCCCGGCGCGGGCCGGGTCGGTCCGCTGTGTCACGAGCCCCGTGTGGCGCTGGCGGTGATCGAGGCCATGCTCGCGCCATGGCAGGCCACCGGGCGGATCGTCGTGCTGCGCCGGCACGTCCCGACCGCCGCCCAGGTCGACGGCGACCACGTGCGCGCGGTGACCTTCCGCGACCTGGAGGGCGGACGTGACGTGACCGTCGCGGCGACGTTCGTCCTCGACGCCACGGAGACCGGGGACGTGCTGCCGATCACCGGCACCGAGTTCGTGACCGGCGCCGAGTCGCAGGCCGACACGGGCGAGCCGCACGCCGCGGCGACGGCGCAGCCGTCGAACATGCAGGCGGTGTCCGTGTGCTTCGCGCTCTCGCATCACGCCGGGGAGAACCACACGATCGACAAACCGGACGACTACGCCACGTGGCGGGATCTGGCGCCCGAGTGGTGGCACGGCCCCCAGTTCGGCTGGGTCGCCCCTCACCCGCACACCCTGGAGCCCCGACGCTACGCCTTCACCCCGAACCCCGACGACGACCCGACCGCCATCGTCGCCGACCAGAGCAAGGACCCGGGGTCGGACGAGCTGTGGTCGTTCCGGCGGATCCTGGCCAGGAACCACTTCCGGCCGGGCATGTTCGACAGCGACATCACCATCGTGAACTGGCCGATGATCGACTACCTCGGCGGCCCCCTCATCGGCGGCACGGCGGAGCAGAACGCGACCCACACCGCGGCCGCGCGGGCGCAGAGCCTGAGCTTCCTCCACTGGCTGCAGACCGAGGCTCCCCGGCCCGACGGCGGCAACGGCTGGCCCGGCCTGCGGCCGCGCCCCGACGTCACCGGCACAGCCGACGGCCTGGCGATGCGCCCGTACATCAGGGAATCGCGACGGATCCGCGGGCAGTACCGGATCGTCGAGCAGGATCTCGCGGTGGCCGTACGCCCCGAAGGCGCGGTGACCTACGACGACAGCGTGGGGGTCGGCGCGTACCGGATCGACCTGCATCCTTCGACCGGCGGGGACAACTACATCGACATTCCCGCCTGGCCGTTCCAGGTCCCGATGCGCGCGCTGGTTCCCGAACGCATGCGAAACGTGATCGCCGCGGGCAAGAACATCAGCACCACGCACATCACCAACGGGTGTTACCGGGTCCATCCGGTCGAGTGGACCGTGGGTGAGTCCGCCGGCCACCTCGCGTCGTTCTGCGTGGCCCGCGGCGCCGAGCCGCACCAGGTCACGGCGACGCCGAGCCTCCGGGCCGAGGTTCAGGAATCGATGGCCAGGCACGGCATGGAGCTGAGCTGGCCGAACGTCACCTACTACTGAGGCGGAGTTCTCGAATGCGTTTGCCTGAATCGCGGCTGGCCGTCCTGGTCAGCCTGCCGCGCAACGAGACCGCTCTCGCGGAGGCGGCGCGGCACGCGGGAGCCGACGGCCTGAAGGTGCACACGAACGTCCGGCACCGGGCCTCCGGGACGGCCTTCGGGTCGCTGGACGCCGAGTGCGAGCGGCTGCGCCCGATCCTCGCGCTCGGCGTCCCGACGGGCCTCGTCGTCGGCGCGGCGGGATCCGTGTCGACGACGGAGATGCTGGCGGCCCGCGACATGGGGTTCGACTACTTCGACGTCTACGCCGCCGACGCGCCCGCCGATTACGTCGAGGCGTGCGGACCGGTGGCGGCCATGGTGGCGCTGGGGCCGGGCGACGGTCCGTCCCAGGCCCGCGCCCTGGTGCGGCGCGGGGCCCAGGCGCTCGAGCTTTCCACGCTCGAACCCGAGCGGTACGGCACGCCGTTGACGCTCGCGACCTTGGCGAGGTTGGAAGCGGTGGCGTCGGTGGTCGACGTGCCCGTCGTCGTGCCGAGCCAGCACGCGCTGGAGCCGCGTGACCTCGCGCTCCTCCGGGAGGCGGGCGCGGCCGCGGTGCTGCTGGGCGCGGTGGTGACCGGCGCGGACTCGGCCACGTTCGGCGCGCGGATCGCCCCGTACGTCGCCGCTGCCCCCTGACGCGGGTTCCAGCCGTTCCGCCGCGGTGAGGACGAAGCCGCCGACGTCACCACCTCGTGGCGCCGGGGTGCCGGCCGCGCCCCGCCGGGCGCTCCGGGGTCATCCGGTGGCGGCGTGGAAGATCAGGACGCCGAGGGCGACGCCGCCCGCGATCGCGATCACGTGCAGCACGATCGACAGGGCGCGGATCGCGGTGTGGTTCATGCGTCGGGTCCGTTCAGCAGGAGGTTCTTCGCCCGGGTGTACTCGGCGTCGTCGATCCGGCCGGCCTGGTGGAGCGCGGCCAGCCGCTCCAGCTCGCCGACCAGGCCGCCTTCGGTCGCCGGCGTATGGAGGGCTCCTCCCGCCGGAGCCGGGGTTCTCGCCGGGTCGGGCACGTGCGCGGGAGCGGCGACCACCCGCCGGGGGATCGGGAGTGGTCCCCCGGCGGGCCCGGACGGCGCCGGCCCCCAGAACACGCCGAGGAAGACGTCCCGGTTGCGCAGGAACAGCAGCGGGACCCCGCCCATCAGGATGAAGAGCACCGCGCAGACCATGAAGCCCCCGTCGACGCCGTCCCCGGCATGCAGGGCCGAGTCGAGGAAGGCGTATCCGAGGCTGAGGAACAGCGCGGGCCAGGCCAGCGGGGTCAGCCGGGGCCCCACCGGGAGCGAGCTCGCGATGTAAAGGCCCAGCCCGGCTATCCCGCCGAAGATCGAACCGGGGATGATCCAGCCGATGCCCTCGGGACAGGGCGTCGCGATCTCGTACGGCCCGCCGGAGCCGCAGGCGCCGCCGATCGACATGACGGTGGAGGAGCCCAGATAGAGCAGGGTCAGACAGCAGCTGACGGCGCCCAAGCCGACGAGCGTCCCAAGGGAGCGCCGGACGAGCCGCAGGGGGGTGAGCACGCTCGCATCGTAAAAGCGGCGTGCCCCCTCAGACCAGAGGATGGAACGATCCCACGCCCCCTCCGGTGCTCCGGGTTGAGGCGGCCGGGCCGTTCCGCAGTACCGGCGGGCGAGGGTGTGCGGCCGACTGGGCAAAGTGCCCACCCTCTCACTGGGCATATGGTGCGACATGCGCAGAATGCTCAAGCGCCGGCCACGTTCTTGAGCGCGGCCAAGATCGTTGCTTGAATTTTGCGCATCCGAAATGTCAGTGAAGGGTGTGCACATAATGACCAGCCCGGTGACCGGCCCGCGGACGACCACTGAGTTCGCGGTGCTACGCGAGGTGGAGAACCGTGTGCTCTGGCTTTCCTCGGCCGTCATCCACCACGCGAACCGGGTGCGGGAGAACCCCTCGGGTTTGAAGGTCGGCGGCCACCAGGCGTCCTCGGCGTCGATGGTGTCGATCATGACGACCCTGTGGTTCCGCCATCTGCGGCCGGAGGACCGGGTGTCGGTGAAGCCGCACGCGTCTCCGGTGCTCCACTCGATCAACTACCTGCTCGGCCGGCTGGACGCGTCGTACCTGCCCCGGTTGCGGGAGTTCGGCGGGCTGCAGAGCTATCCGAGCCGGATCAAGGACCCCGACCCGGTGGACTACTCGACCGGTTCGGTCGGGATCGGGGCGACCGCGCCGATCTGGGGCGCCCTGTCGCGTCGCTACGTCGACACCGTGCTGGGCGGCGCCGGCACCGGCCGCCAGTACTCGCTGGTCGGCGACGCCGAACTCGACGAGGGCGCGGTCTGGGAGGCCGTGCTCGATCCCACGGTCGGCGAACTCGGGGAGGTGGTGTGGGTCGTCGACCTGAACCGGCAGTCGCTGGACCGGGTGGTGCCCAACATCGCGGCCGACAAGCTGCAGGGCATGTTCGCGGCGGCGGGCTGGCAGGTGATCACCGTCAAGTACGGGCAGCTGCTGGAAGAGCTGTTCGCCCGGCCGGGCGGGGCGGAACTGCGCAGGCGGATCGACGAGATGCCCAACCCCGAATATCAGCGGCTGCTGCGGTGCGGCGCGCAGGAGCTCCGGCGGCGGCTCGCCGGGGTGGGCCGAGGCGCGGCGGAGATCCAGGCGCTGGTCGACCAGGTCGACGACGACACGTTGGTGGACGCGATCGCGAACTTGGGCGGCCACGACCTGGAGGCCCTGGACCGGGCGTTCTCCTCCATCGACGACACGCGTCCCACGGTGATCTTCGCCTACACCGTCAAGGGGTACGGCCTGGCGACCAGGGGGCATCCGCAGAACCACTCGGCGCTGCTGACCCAGCAGCAGATGCAGGAGCTGGCCGACCGGGTGGGCGGCGACCTGGACGACCCGTGGCGGGCCTTCTCGCCGGACAGCGCTGCGCACTCCCTCTGCGCGCGGACGGCGGAGCGGCTGCGGAGGCCGGAGACACCGTCGATCCAGCCGCCCGACCTGCCCGCCGACATCGGGCGCACGCCGTCGGGCACCGCGACCACCCAGGCCGCCCTGGGGCGTACGCTGCTCGACCTGACGCGGGCGGCTCCGGAGGCGGCCAAGCGGGTGGTCACCGTGAGCCCGGACGTCAGCTCGTCCACCAACCTCGGAGGCTGGGTGAACAAGGTCGGCGTCTGGTCGGCCAACGAGCGCCTCAACTGGTTCGCCGACGACGCCGAGACCATCCTGCACTGGCACGAGAAACCGACCGGCCAGCACATCGAACTGGGGATCGCGGAGACCAACCTCGTCAGCCTGATCGGGGAACTGGGCACGACCTGGAGCCGGTGGGGCCAGCCGCTGCTGCCGATCGGCGTGCTCTACGACCCGTTCGTGGAACGCGCGCTGGAGCCGTGGTCCTACGGCATCTACGCCGGCGGGCAGTCGATCCTGGTCGGCACGCCGTCCGGCGTCTCGCTGGCGTCGGAAGGCGGCGCGCACCAGTCGATCAAGACACCGTCGATCGGCCTGGAACAACCGGGCTGCGTCTACTACGAACCGGCGTTCGCCATCGACACCGAGTGGACGCTGCTCGCCGGCCTGGCCCGGCTGGGCAAGCCGGACGGCACCTCGGCCTATCTGCGGCTGTCCACGCGTCCCGTCGACCAGACCCTGGCGGCCGTACCCACCGACCCCGCGGCGCGGGAACGGCGGAGGCGGCAGGTGGTCGCGGGCGCGTATCCGCTGCGGCGCGCGGCGAACCCCAAGGTCACGCTCGCCGCGATGGGCGCGGTGGTGCCGGAGGCGCTGGCCGCGGCGGACCGGCTGGAGCTGCTCGGCATTCCGGCGGACGTGGTCTGCGTGACGAGCCCCGACCTGCTGTACCGGGCGGTGCGGGCCCGTCAAGGCCATGAGCAGGCCGAGTCGTGGGTGCTGGACCAGACGTTCCCCGCCGAACGAGCCGCTCCCCTCGTCACGGTGCTCGACGGGCATCCCCACACCCTGTCCTTCCTCGCGACCGTCAACCGGGTGCCGACCACGGCGCTGGGCGTCACCCGCTTCGGCCAGTCGGGGTCGCTCGACGACGTCTACCGGTACCACGGCCTGAACGCCGACAGCATCGTCGCCGCCGCGCTGGACCTGGCCGGCTGACGAACTCGACGGGTTGAGACGACGCCGGCGAATCAGTGGGATACCAAGGTCTGATTCGCCGGCGCCGGTCAGTCCGGCCTTAATTCACTCGCCGGGAAATGAGGCGCTTGCCGAGCCGTTGCGCCGGAGCCTCCACGAAACGCCACGTCAGCGCGCTCAGCCCGAGCAGTGCCCCCACCACGCAGGCCAGCGCCACCAGCCGCGTCCCTAACGGAACAGCCAGCGGCTCCGGCCAGAACCACGCCACGCTTTCCAGCAGCAGCGGGTGCAGCACATAGATCGAGTAGCTGACCAATCCCAGCCACGCCAAAGCCCGCGGCATCCTCCAGTGCCGCAGCGCCATCCCTGCCGCGAAGGTGACCCAGGCGGCGACTGTGGCCGTCTGGAAGCCGAACCCCCCACGCGCGAGCCAGATCCCGGCCACCGGCACCAGCGCCACCCACCCGGCCTGCCGCCACGAGATCTCGCCCTGCTCAGCCCGATACAGCGCCGTTCCGGCGAACATGGTGGCCAGGATCAGCAACCCCTGCCAAGGGCCCGGATAGCTCTGGTTGACCGCCAGCAATCCCAGCACGGTGACTCCGATGACGATCGCGCCGGCGTGCCGTACCGCACCTGCCCCCTTGAGAACTGCGGCCAGGCCCACCGCCAGCAGGACGGTCACCACCAGGGCGACCGTCAGCATCCGGCCCGACCTACCGGCCGACAGCAGCGCGACCGGCAGCGTGCCCGCGCCCAACACGGCCGCCGCGGCGAAGCCGAGCGCGCTCGTGGTGCTCCTCCGGTTCATGCCGAGGGTGAACATCGCGGTCAACAGCAGGTAGAAGGCCATCTCGTAGGACAACGTCCACAGCACGCTGACCAGATTCGGCATGGACTGCAGGTTCTGCAGCATCGTGAGATGCCCCAGGGCCAGGGAGAACGGCCGGGTGCTCCACCAGATGTGCGGATCGTCCCAGCCCAGTGCCACCAGGAGCGCCATGCCTGCCACGGACACACCGAACAGCGGATACAACCGGAAGAAACGAGAGATCCAAAAGGCCCGTACGTCGCCTCGCCGCTCCAGCGACGCGGGCACGATGTAGCCGCTGACCAGGAAGAACACCATGACCCCGTACCAGCCGGGTTCGAAAACCGCCTTGATCGGGAATCGCGCCTCAGGGAGCAGCGGCTGGAGCGCGTGCTCGAAGACCACCACGAGAGCGGCGATACCGCGCAGGGCGTCGAGCCAGGCCATTCGTCGCTGAGTTTGCTGCGGCGGTGACTGAACAGTCAGCATCCGGCCATGCTAACGATCATGAAGCCGGGACTTCCCTGGAACGACACAATCTGGCCAGGTACGGCCTGGACGCCGATGGGTTATCACGCAGCAGTCCACCTGCTCTTCGGGCATGCCCGTCAATGACCGCCAACGGCGCCGGCCGCCGTCGCACAAACTCCGCGGCCGGCGGGCCTCCTGCCAATTTGCTGACAGCTCATGACGCCCAACCGTCACCGGCGACCCTCCCTACCTGGCCCAACGCAACTTCGGGAGTTCCGGGGCCGACACGAAACCTCCACCGAGACAGCCCAACGCAATATCTCGATTACTGTCAGTAACATCACCGTGGATTCGATCAACACGAATTGCCCCTGACAGATCGGGAGCTCCATGGTGATAGCACAACGACCCAGGTCCGCACTCGCCACGCTGGCCTGTGCCCTGACGGCACTGCTGGCCACATCGGCGACGTCGGCGACAGCCGACACCGGTGCACACACCGTCACCACGACGCGGCAGGCCACCACACACGCCGCCCCCGCGCCCTGCGTCCGGCAGGGGCAGGCGAATTACCCCGTCGACTACTACTGGAAGAACGCGCTCGGCATGAGGCTGGGCAGCGGGTCGGTCTCGGTCGTCACCTCCCCCTCCCTGTGGGGCGGGCAGATCGCACCGGGCAGCACCTTCACCCTCACGCTGACGCACCGCACGGCCCAGTGGCCGCTGCTGGTGCGCACCTACACCACCACCTGGGACCTGTCCTCCCTGCTGGCCAACGCCGACATCGTCAGCCAGTCGGGGACCGGCACCATCAACGGCACCACCTTGTCGATCACCTCGCCGGGCTCCAAGACCGACCCGCCCGCCAAGGTGATCACCTTCCAGGTCCGCCAGGGAACCGTCGGAAACAGCATGACCATCCGGCCGACCGGGATCAGCAGCGTCATCGCCGCGCCGGGCCAACTCGGCAACAACACGCCCGCCCCGCCGATCCAGATCGTCAGCGGCCAGTCGATCTCGCCCACCCGGGCTGCCGACGACACCGCCACCACCCAGGGCAACCCCGTCAGCATTCCCGTCCTGGCCAACGACACCGGCACCGCACCGGTGATCAGCAGCGTCACCGCTCCCGGCCACGGCACCGCGACGATCTCCGGCGGCAACGTGGTCTACACGCCCGGCCCCGGCTTCGTCGGCGCCGACACCTTCACCTACACCATCACCACCGACTGCGGAACCAGCACCGCCACAGTCACCGTCACCGTCCCGTGCACCGACACGCCCGTCACCTTGGCCAACGGCAGCTTCGAGTCACCCCCTGTGACCGGGTTCCAGATGCTCCCCGACGCCACGACCAACCCGGGCATCGGCTGGCAGACCACCGCCACCGACCACCTGGTGGAGTTCTGGCGTACCGGCTTCAACGGGGTCCCATCAGCCGATGGGCAGCAGTTCGCCGAACTCAACGCCAACCAGTTCTCCACGCTGTATCAGGACCTGCCCACCGTTCCCGGAACCGTCATGACCTGGTCGCTGTACCACCGGGGCGTCGCGGGCACCGACACGATGCACGTGCTCATCGGCGCCCCCGGCGCGACCGTCGCCCAGACCCCCACCGGAGCGTCCTCACCCGACATCACCGACGGCAACACCGCGTGGCGTCGCTACACCGGGACGTACGTCGTCCCGCCGGGGCAGACCGTCACCCGGTTCTCCTTCGAGTCAGTGTCGACCGCGGGCGGTAACCCGGCGACCGGCAACCTCCTGGACGGTGTCGTCTTCGAGACCCCGCGCTGCCCGGTAAGTTGACGCCCTCTTAGCTTGATCTTTAACCTGTGCGCTGTTGTCGGGCGGTCATGGTGAGGTCTCGTTTGCTGGTCTTTCCGACGTCGTGATGGGGTGCCGGTCTGCGGTTCTTGGAGCCTGGCGGCCGGCCGGGGCCGGGCTTGCTAGGTTTCGGCGCGCTGGCGGGCAGTGCGGTGTTCGCGCGGATGTTCCGGAACCCGCGCCGGACCCGGGCGGGCGTCAACCGTCCTGGCGCGACGGGCTTCTCCCAAGGGCGGCGCAGGTCGACGGCGAGGGGGCGGGCGAGGCGTAGCTGGGTGTAGGCGGCGATGACCAGCCAGGTCCAGCGGTCGGCCGCTGCGGGGTCGCGTATCTTCGGGGCGGTCCATCCCATGGTCTGTTTGAACAGCCGGAAGGTGTGCTCGATATCGAATCTGCGCAGGAACGCCTGCCAGCGGTGGTCGACGTCGGCGGCGGTGATGCCGGTGGCCGAGGACCACAACCACACCGGCTTGGGGTCACGGTCCCCGGGAAGATGCTCCACCTGCAGCCGGATCAAGGTGCCCTCGATGATCGGGAGTTCGCCCTCGTGGTCGAGCCAACTGGTCCGGTGGGTGAGGCGGGGGTGGAGCCGGTCCCAACTACTGGAACGCGCCGTGCCGTAGCGGGTCGTGTCGGTGGTCGTGGTGTGCTGAGGTTCGGGCCACGTGGCGGGTTTGTCCAGGGCGAACTCGGGGCCGTGTTTGGGCGGGCGGCCGATGGCGCCAGGCAGCCGGGAGGGCTTGGGCAGCCGCAGGATGCGGTCGGAGCGGATCCGTCCGAGCACCTCGACGGGCAGGTCGGCCAGGACGAACGCGAGCCGGGTGACGTCGTAGCCGGCATCCATGACGATCAGGATGTCCGGGTCGCCGGCCTGCCAGTGTCCAGCTGAGACGAGACGTCCGACGACCGCGCGGAGTTGGTCGGCGGTCACCGCTGTGGCGTCGTCCGTCGGCCCCAGGCGGACCGCGTCCAGGACTGCGGTCCAGGAGGTGCGGCCCGGTTCCAGCGCCGCGACGAAGGAGTACGGCCAGCCCGGGATCAGCTGGGCCTGATTCTTGCCGCGGCCGTAGACGTGGCAGAACAGGCGTTCCGCGCTGGTCGGTGCGTCTGAGCGCAGCCAGGGGCTGACATCCACGACCAGTACGATCCGACCGTCGACGGTCTTGGGGATCGGCAGGTCGGTCAGGACGGCACGCAGCCGGTTCTCCTCGATCCGGCCGCAGTTCAGCCCGTCGTAGAGGGCGCCGTGCCCGCGCCGGTGTTCGGGCGTCAGTGTCAGATCGACTAGAGATCTGACCGCGCCGTCGGCGCACAGCAGTGCGTCGGTGAGCTCGAACAGCGCGTCTGCCCGAGCGGTCAAGCAGTCATACAGGTCGGTTCGGAACCGGGACAACACGGTCAGCGACTCGACGCGGGCGGGATCGTCTAGCAAACTCATCCTTACGGCCTTGGTTGGTGATCATGGGTGCTTCAGCAACGCACATGATCACGCCAGGGCCGCTCTGCTGTCCGGCGAACGCCAAAGGCCGCCGCCATCTCGCCCAGCCGACCGACGGGTGAGGTTAAAGATCAAGCTTAGCGGATCGGCGATCTCGTCGTGGTGGCCGCCGGCCTGCCGGTCGGCGGCCCCCACGCCGAACGCACCTCGCGCCGCCGGCCCTCGCTGCGGGCCGGGACGGCGCCTCAGGAAGCGTTGCGGCACAGGTCCCGTCTCTCGGACAACTGCTCCAGGCCGGCCGACTGGTAGGTGGCGAAAGCGCCGACATTGGAGCTTTCGCAGCACACGACCACGCTGGACGAACCCAGCTCCTGGAGTGCGCGCGCTGCGGCGACCGTGATCGCTCGGCCGTAACCGTGACCGCGGTGTGCCCGGTGTACCCCCATCGGCTCGATCAGCCCCAGCTTGCCTTCGCCCGCCGACCACACCGTCACGACCGCCACCGCCTCGCCCTGCTCATTGCGAGCGACCAGGCACCGCGCGTCGGCATACGGCGCACCTGCCGCCATCGCGTGCCAGCGCTCGCCGGTGAACGTCGACCCATTGAACGACGCCCGCAGGACCGCGGCCCACTCGTGCGCCTGTGCCGGCCCGAGCACCTCGACGCGAACGCCGGGATCCGGCACAGGCGCGCCGAGGTCACGCCGAAGTAGCGTCCACGGCTCGCCACTCTCCCAGCCGTCCTTGAACAGCAGGTCCTGGACCAGCGCACCCATCGGCGCCTCGACGTACACCTTGCCCTCGGGGAGCACACTGCGCTCAGGCGCCGACGCGTCCTCGACCACCTGCTGCGCCAGCTCCTCGTCTCGCAACGCCTCCGGCGCGAAGGCCAGCCGCAGCAAATCCGCACCATCCAGCAGCCCGACCGCCAGAACCTCCCCAGCCCGGCTCCAGGTCCGCGTAGCCTCCGCCGTCCGCTCCGCACCGAACCGCCAGAACCACCCCACATCTCCCGGATGCAACTGCACGGGCCCTCCGTCGTACTGCCACTGCGCCAGCACCCGCACCATGTCACCGAGCCCGTCGACGCCCGGCCTGCTCATCTTGATCGCCATCCCCCGATCACACACCGCCGCACCGACCCTCCGCACCCGAGTTTCCCGCGGGCAGTCAGTAATCGGAGCGCCTCGCTCCCTCCCGCTCGGCTCCTTCGATCCCCGGTGAACGGTTGCGGACAGCGCAGGCGTATGACACTAGGCGCGTTCCGGCGCGGGGTCGGCGAGCCATCGGTCGAACCAGGCGCGGGTGCGGCGCAGCACGTCGAGCTGGTGGTTGCGTTCCAGGATCGGGTGACCTTCTCTCGGGTAGACGACGAACTCGTGCTCGACCCCGAACCGCCGTAGGGCACGGTGGAAGTACGTGGCCTGGCCGACCGGCACATTCGGGTCGTCCTCGCCGTGCAGGATCAGCACCGGGGTACTGATCTTCGAGGCGTAGGAGATGGGGCTGACCTGATCGTGGCGGTGTGGGCCGGTCCCCTCCCAGCCGCAGCTGCCACCGAGCCCCGCGTCCCAGATCCCCCATTCGCCCGTGGCGAGGAGCATGCCCCAGTCGCTGATGCCCGCGCCCATCACCGCGGCCTTGAACCTGCTCGTCTGCCCGACGGCCCAGGCCGCCATGAACCCGCCGTGGCTCCACCCGCCGATCCCGAGCCGGTCGGGGTCGGCGACGCCGTCGGCGACCAGCAGGTCGATGCCGCTGACGATGTCCGTCCACTCGTCCATGCCGACCGCTCCCGCGACGCTCGCCGCGAAGGCGTGCCCGCGGCCCTCGCCACCGCGCGGATTGGGCAGGAAGACGGCGTATCCCGCGGCCGCGAGCCACTGCGCCGACGGGCTCGTGCCGAGCAGGAACTGGTCGGCGTATCTGTCGTACGGGCCACCGTGCACCAGCGTGATCAGCGGGAACGGACCGTCCTGGCGGGTCCTCGCGACGGGCAGGATCAACAGCCCGTCGAGGTCGAGCCCGTCGGACGCCTGGTAGGACAGCCGTTCCTGCGTTCCCCACGTGATCCCGCGTAGCTCGGGCCTGGTGTCGCTGAGCCGCGCCAGCCGGCCGGTGGGCGGCCCCGCGTGAACGTCTTTCGGCTCATAGGCCGTGCTCGCCACCACGGCGACGACGTCGCCCGACCCGCTGGCGGTCATCAGGCCCGCGTAGCCGTCCAGGCGCGACATCGGCTGGAACCGCCGCGTCTTGGGATCGAGCCGGTGGATCGCGGTGTCGAGCCTGTCGGCGAACAGTGCCAGTGGCGGCCCGTCCGCGACCTGCGCCAGGCCGGACGGGCAGACGGTCATGCCGCTGGTCAGGTTGTACTGCTCCTCCGCGGCGCCGTTCTCGGGCACGGTGAGATCGAAGACGGCGCGGCCCCCGACCGGGCCGGGCGGGGTCGTCGCCAGGTAGCACAGGTGCCAGCCGCCGTCGGCTTTCCACCAGGTCAGGGCGGACGGATCCAACTCGGCCGGGCCGAGATCCCGGACCTTGCCGGTTTCCGGGTCGACCAGGTGCAGCTCGCCGGCGGGGATGACCGGATCGAGATCGGGGGTGGCCCGGGTGAGCACCGCGAGCGGTCCGCCGTCCGGGCGCTGCGCCAGTTCGACGACGTGCCGGTCGCCGAGTCCGTCCACCACGCGTAACCGGCCGGTGTCCAGGTCGAGCAGCCGCAGCCGCCCGTAGGGCACCCGCTCTCCCCACACCTTGGCGTCGTCGCGTTCGGCTTTCCTGCGCTCGTCCTCATCCGTCGGCTCGTCGGCGGCCACCATGGCGACCCGTCGGCCGTCGGCAAGCGGGAGGCAGTCGGAGACCCCGCTCTTCCAGGTGGTCAGCGCCTGCGCCTGCCCGCCGCCGACCGGGATCCGGTACAGCTGGGTGGTGCCCCGCGTCAGCCGGTCGGATCCGAAGAAGAGCGAGGCCGAGTCCGGCGCCCAGCGGGGGTCGGAGTCTCCTGCACTGCCTTCGGTCAGTTTCCTGGGTGGTGAGCTCGCGTCGGTGGCGGCGACCCAGATGGCGCTGCTCGGATGCTGCTCTTCGCGCGTGTACGCGGCGACCGTGTAGGCGACCCAGCGGCCGTCGGGAGAGATCACCGGATGCCGCGGTATGGCGCCGTCCACGATCAGGTCTGGCGTGACCGTACTCATCGAGCTCGTCCTCCAGCGTCAACGTAGGCGAGGCCCCATCACATCAGGCGAGCACGGCGGGCGACAGACCCTTGATCATCACAGGCGGAAGAGCCGCCAGAACGCCAGGGTCACCTCCGCGGCGGGGGCCGGACGGTCGCCGGTGACCCAGTGGGCGATCACGCCGGTGAGGGCACCGGCCAGGTAGGTGGCGTGCACGTCGGCGGGGACGTCGTCGAACCCCCCGGGTCGTGACCCGGCGACGAAGCGCGCGGCCAGTTCGGCGGTCAGCCGTTCACGCATGCGCGTGGCGAACAGCGCGCTGCCCTGGGCGCCCAGCATCCGCCCGTACAGCGTGGCGCGGGCGGCCACGTGCTCGAACAGGTCGATCAGCGGCTCGGGCGCCCGGTCCGGGGGCGCGTCCCGTGGGCACAGTGCGGCGGCCCGCGCGATCTGGGCGATCGTGTCCTCCATGGCGTCGGTCACGAGCGCGTCCACATCGGGGAAGTGCAGGTAGACCGTCGCCCGGTTCACCCCGGCGCGCCTGGCCACCTCGGCCATCGTGATGGCGCCCAGCTCCCTGTCGGCGGCCAGGTCGAGTATCGCGGCCCGCAGGCGGGCCCGGGTGCGTTGCGCGCGGGGATCATCCGGGTTCACGATCCCGACTATACGACACGTGTTGCTTAATCGACATATGTCGCATAGATTCTGGGCATGCGAATCGAGATCTGGGCGGACGTGGTCTGCGGATGGGCGTACATCGGTAAGCGGCGGCTGGAGACGGCCCTGGCCGATCCGGCCCTGGACGGCGTCCCCGTCGAGGTCGTGTGGCGGCCCTTCCGGATCGACCCCACCGCCCCGGCCCAGGCCGTCCCGATCGAGGAGATGTACCGCGATCCGATGGTGGACGCCGCGCTGAGCCGGTGCGCGCCCGGCCTGCCCCCCGCGGAGAACCGGGTCCGCGTCTCCGAGATCGCCGCCGAGGAAGGGCTGGGGCCGCGCTGGGGAGCGGCCTGGCGCGCCGACACCCACGACGCCCACCGGCTGCTCGCCCTGGCGTTCGAACACGGCGGAGCGGCCCGGCAGGACGCCGTGGCCGAGCAGGTGATGAAGGCGCACTTCATCGAGGGTCGTGACATCAGCGACCGCGATGCCCTCGCGGCCATCGCGGCCGAGGCGGGCTTCGCCGACGGCGCCGCGCTGCTGGACACCGACGCGGGCGAGGAGATGGTGAGGGAACTGCTGCTCATCGGCAAGGCCAGGGGTGTGGCGACCTCGCCGACGATCGTCGTCGGCGACCGCGCGCTGGCCGGCGCCCAGCCCGCCGAGGTGATCAGGGACTTCCTCCTCCAGGGCGGCCGACGGCGCGAACTGCCCGAGGAGGTGGAACGCCTGCGCTATGCCGAGTCCCTGCTCGACCAGCGTGATCCGCTTGGCGCGCTCGTCCTGCTGCGCCCCCTGCTCGACGCGCACGGCGACGACCGCAACGTCCGCATGCTCGCCGCCCGCGCCTACTTCACCTCGGCGCAGCTCGGGCGGGCCCGCGACACGCTGGAGCTGTTGGTGGCCGACGTGCCGGACGACTCCTACGTCCGCCACCTGCTCGGCCGCACCCTCCAACGCCAGGGCCTGGTCGCGGAGGCCGCCCCGCACCTGAGCATGGCCGCCGCCATGTCCCCGGAGTTCGCATCGGCCCCGATCCCGGGTCGTTGATGCCATGGCAGGAACGAGTCCTCGTTGTCGAAGCGCTCGCTGAGACGTGAGCACCATCGGAAAGCCTTTGCAGGCGACGCGCTGATCCTTGTGTGACTTGCGTCATAGATGGTGATCATCCACCCACCCGTGAGACATGATTCGAAGCGGCGGTTACCAACCAGTAGGAAGCAGGTCGACCGCCTTTCACCACGTCGTTCTCCCATGCCGGAGGGGATCGTTGTCATTGATCACCATCAAGAACGCCGTCCATGGCGAGATCGCCGTCGGCACCGTGCTGATCTGGACGAAGCAGTACACGGACCATGAGGTGGCCGAATACTGCGAGTTGAGTGGCGCACCGGCGGATCCACTGCCCGAGCACCTGCCGTACCTGCTGGCCGTCGCCCCGCTGACCAAGCTCGGAGGGGATCTCAACTACCTTTCCCGCCAGATGGATTGGACAGCCGCTCGATCGATCCGGCGGAACGAGGCGATCACCGCCGAACTGGAGGTCACCCGCCTGGAGCCGACCGACGGGATGACCAAGATCGCTTTCAACGCCCGCGTCCGGTGCGGAGACGAGCTGGTGATCACCGGCCACAGCAAGGGCCTCATCGTCGGTGAATAGAGAGATCGGACGTACTGCCGTGAGCATCACTCGCACCGCCACGCGCGTCTTCACCTCCGAGGACATCGACACCTGCGCCCGCCTCACCGGCGACCTGGGGTCGCACCACATGATCGGCTTCGGCGACCGCCGGATGACCCAGGGCGTGCTCACCCTCTCCGCGGTGCCCCTGCTCGCCGACCCGGGGGTGCACATGCGCGAGGTCTCCTTCGCCTTCCTCGCCCCGGTCTACGCGGGAGACACGGTCACCGCCACCGTCCGCCTCACCGAGTCCGAGGATCCGCTTCTTGCGACCTGCGAGGTCAGCGTGGTGAAGGGCGACGGCACCACGGTCCTGACCGGCACCGGCATCGCCGAACTGTCCCGCGCGCTGGCCGGCGAACTCGCCACCGAGACGGTGACCGAAGGGAGCTGAACCGCGCCCACCGCGGGCCCGCCGGCGGCCCCGAACCGCGGCGCGGAGCCGTCCGGAAGGAGCCGCGGCCGGGCAACCGCACGGCGAGTCAATTCCCAGCGCAGGACGGCCGATCGCTCGCGGCGACGATCGCCACGCGTTCCGGAATGCTGATCCTGTCCCAGCCGGAGCGGGACGCCGCGACCATCCGGATCATCGAGTATCTGCGGTCGGTCCCTGAGACGGCGCACGGTGAGTTCGAGCTGCCGCTCCTCACCGCCGTTCCGCGGGCCCGGATCGCCCCGGATCGCCCCGGATCGGTAGCCGCCCGGAGCCTCCGGGGTTCGGCCGCGGGAGAAGGTCGCCGCGCGGTGGGCATCATCAACCCGGGCGGCAGGCCACGCCGTACCAGGGCGAACGTCACCGGATGCGGCGCTAAAGTGGGTTCATTCGTTCTCTTGTATAATTCGTGTTTATGAAGGTAGGTTTCGTTCCATGACCGCACCGGGGACCCCGACCACCGCCGAGGAACTGCGCGGTGTAGGCCTGCGGGTGACGGCCGCCCGTGTCGCGATGCTTGAGACCGTCCGGGACGGTGACCACCTCGACGTCGAGGCGATCGCCTCCGGGGTGCGCGACCGTGTGGGCCATGTCTCCCTTCAGGCCGTGTACGAGGCCCTCCACGCGCTCACCGCGGCGGGACTCGTCCGCCGCATCGAACCGGCCGGGAGCCCGGCCCGGTTCGAGGGACGTGTCGGGGACAACCACCACCACGTCGTATGCCGGTCGTGCGGCGTCGTCGCCGACATCGACTGCGCGGTCGGCCAGGCACCCTGCCTGACCGCGTCCGACGGCCACGGCTTCGCCATCGACGAGGCCGAGGTCATCTACTGGGGCCTGTGCCCCGCCTGTTCTACTGCCCGAAGTTCCTGAACATCGTGATCCGCCCAAATCCGGAGGGATTCCATGTCTGAGAACCACGACGCGATCGTCGTAGACACGAATACGGAGACCGAAGGTGGCTGCCCGGTCGTGCACGGGCGCGCCCCGCACCCGACTCAGGGTGGCGGAAACCGCCAGTGGTGGCCGGAGCAGCTCAACCTGAAGATCCTCGCCAAGAACCCCGCCGTGGCCAACCCGCTCGGTGGAGAGTTCAACTATGCGGAGGCGTTCAAGACCCTCGATCTCGCGGCCGTGAAGCGGGACATCGAAGAGGTGCTGACGACCTCGCAGGACTGGTGGCCGGCCGACCACGGTCACTACGGCCCGCTCATCATCCGGATGGCCTGGCACAGCGCGGGCACCTACCGGGTCAGCGACGGGCGCGGCGGCGCCGGCTCCGGCCAGCAGCGCTTCGCCCCCGTGAACAGCTGGCCGGACAACGCGAACCTCGACAAGGCCCGCCGCCTGCTCTGGCCGGTCAAGAAGAAGTACGGCCGGAAGATCTCGTGGGCCGACCTCCTGATCCTCGCCGGCAACGTCGCGCTGGAGTCGATGGGCTTCACGACCTTCGGCTACGCCGGCGGTCGCGTGGACGCCTGGGAGCCCGACGAGGACGTCTACTGGGGCCCCGAGACCACCTGGCTCGCCGACGAGCGCTACACCGGCGACCGGGACCTCGAGAACCCCCTCGCCGCGGTCCAGATGGGCCTCATCTACGTGAACCCGGAAGGCCCGAACGGCAACCCGGACCCGCTCGCCGCGGCGCGCGACATCCGGGAGACGTTCCGCCGGATGGCGATGAACGACGAGGAGACGGTCGCCCTGATCGCGGGTGGGCACACCTTCGGGAAGACCCACGGCGCCGGCCCGGCGGACAACGTCGGCCCCGACCCCGAGGCCTCCCCGATCGAGCAGCAGGGCCTCGGCTGGAAGAGCGCGTACGGCACCGGCAAGGGCGGCGACACGATCACCAGCGGCCTCGAGGTCACCTGGACCAACACCCCGACCACGTGGGACAACAGCTTCTTCGAGATCCTGTTCGGCTACGAGTGGGAGCTGACCAAGAGCCCCGCCGGCGCGAACCAGTGGAAGCCGAAGGACGGCGCCGGAGCCGGCACCGTACCCGACGCCCACGACCCGTCGAAGAGCCACGCTCCGATGATGCTGACGACCGACCTCTCGCTCCGGGTCGACCCGATCTACGAGCCGATCTCGCGGCGCTTCCTGGAGAACCCCGCCGAGTTCGCGGACGCCTTCGCCCGCGCGTGGTTCAAGCTGACCCACCGCGACATGGGCCCGGTCGCGCGCTACCTCGGCCCGGAGGTCCCGGCCGAGCCGCTGATGTGGCAGGACCCGCTGCCGGCGCGGACGTACGAGCTCGTCGACGCCGCGGACATCGCCGCGCTCAAGGGCCGGATCCTCGATTCGGACCTGTCGGTGTCCCAGCTGGTGTCCACCGCGTGGGCGTCGGCCGCGTCCTTCCGCGGCAGCGACAAGCGCGGCGGCGCCAACGGCGCGCGCATCCGCCTCGAGCCGCAGAGCGGGTGGGAGGTCAACGACCCCGACCGGCTGGCGACGGCGCTGCGCACGCTGGAAGGGATCCAGGAGGCGTTCAACTCCGCCCAGACCGGTGGCAAGCAGGTCTCGCTCGCCGATCTGATCGTGCTCGCGGGATGTGCCGCCGTGGAGAAGGCCGCCAAGGACGCCGGCTTCGACGTCGAGGTCCCGTTCACGCCCGGCCGGGTGGACGCCTCGCAGGAGCAGACCGACGTGGAGTCGGCCGCCGTACTCGAGCCGTCCGCCGACGGGTTCCGCAACTACCTCGGGAAGGACAGCCGGCTGCCGGCCGAGTACCTGCTGATCGACCGGGCGAACCTGCTGACCCTGAGCGCGCCGGAGATGACGGTGCTCGTGGGCGGTCTTCGCGTCCTGGGCGCGAACCACCAGCAGTCGCCGCTCGGCGTCTTCACCACGACTCCCGGCTCGCTGAGCAACGACTTCTTCGTCAACCTGCTCGACCTGGGCACGACGTGGAAGGCGACGTCCGAGGACGCGAACACGTTCGAGGGTCGCGACGCCGCCACGGGCGAGGTCAAGTGGACCGGCAGCCGGGCCGACCTCGTCTTCGGGGCGAACTCCGAGCTGCGCGCGGTCGCGGAGGTTTACGCGAGCGACGACGCGAAGGAGAAGTTCGTGCACGACTTCGTCGCGGCGTGGAACAAGGTCATGAACCTCGACCGGTTCGACCTCGTCTGATCACAGCGTCCAGGCCGGCCACCGCGCCGGCCTGGACGTCCTCGGTTCGCATGATCAAGCCCCGCGTGGCCGCCGGACCCGGCGACCACGCGGGGCTTTTCGCCATCTCCCCGGATCGGCGTCGCCCTCCCCCACGCCGACCGTCTGTCCCAGGCCTTCCGACGGCGCAGGCCGTTCTCGTCCCGGGCGCCGTTCACTCACGACGCCGCCGGCGAAGCGGGGCCGTGATCGCGTCGTTTGGAACCACTCGGTTGTAGAGAGCTTCCACCGGGGGGAAGGAACCCACCTCAGCCACATCGGCACCCTCAGCGTCCACGCGATCACCCAAAGTAACCTCCTGGTCCATGACAACGATGGATCGCGAAACTCTCCTGGAGCTCGTCCGCAACCGCCCCCTGCTCGCGGCCGAACTCCTCTGGACCGCCGTATCCATGAGCGACGAGGAGCCGATCGACGCGCACGCGCTCCGGCGCCGACCTCCGTGGACGGGACTCACGAGCACCGACGAGCCCGCTCTCGCCGCCCGATACCGCGAGATCATGTCCGAGGCACGCCGGTCCCGCGCACAGTCGGGCGGTGTCCTGCACGAGGGGTTGATCGCGTTCCTGCATGCCCGACTGGCCGAGGACCTGGACCAGGCCCACAGGTCAGCCGAGGCGAAGGACCCCGGCTGGCGCAAGGCGGAGCGGGAACTGGCCGCGAAGCGGAATCGCGTGAATTTCCTGGAGTCCGTGCTCGTCGACGAGCTCTACCTGTCGGTCGAAGAGCACGCCCAGGCAGAGCACCTGCTGAAGCTGGAGGCGTCCGCGTACGACTGGCATGCCGATTACCAGGACGACTGGCGCCCCTGAGCCCGGTGAACCGTCGTCCGCGCCCGCAAGCGTCCTGGCTGGGTGAGCTCCTCCGCGGTCAGGGCGCTCTCGGTGACGATCGAGCCGAGGTCCGAGGTGGAGCGGCTATGGCAGGCGTGTCGTCGTTGTGGCGGCAGATAGGGCGTAGGTGACGCCGGTAAGGCGTTCGGACAAGTGCCACAGGTGAGTGGCTGTGGCGGTGTCACGGATGGCGCGCTCACGAGTACGACGAGTCGGCTCGCCACGCAGTTGCAGCAGGCCGTCGGGAACGATGTAGCTGCCGCCGGGCAGGTCCGGCATGGTCGCCGCGCATAGGGAGGTCTTCGCCCCTTCCGGGGTAGGCCGGAAGGCCACGCGCACCAGCAGGCGCGTGAGGGTCGCATACAGCCGCCCCCTGCCGCTGTTGGCGCCGCCGGTGAGCACGTTGGTGCGGGTGAGTCCAGGGGCGACGGCCATGCTGCGCAGCTTCAGCCCGGCGGCGTCGGCCCGGCGCTGCAGTTCGACGGCGAAGTAGAGGTTGGCCCGCTTGGACTGCACGTACGCAAACGCCGTGCGGTACCCACGCTCGGCGTTGAGGTTTTCCAGGTCGAAGCCGGCGAACCGCTGCCCCTCGCTGCTGACGGTGACCACCCGCGGATCGGGCGCAGCGAGCAGATGCGGCAGCAGCAGGCCGGTGAGGGTAAAGGTACCCAGATGATTGATGCCGAACTGCGACTCGAACCCGTCGGCCGTCAGCGCGTAGGGCACCATCGCCACCCCCGCGTTGTTGACCAGCAGGTCGAGCCGGTCGCGGTCCCACCCGGCGGCGAATTCCTGGATGGAGGCCAGGCTGCCCAGGTCCACCCGTCGCAGTTCGAGGTGAGCGCCGGGCACCTCACCCTGCATGCGGGCGAGGGCGGCCTGACCGCGTTCGGGGTCACGGCACGCCAGCATGACGTGTGCGCCACGGCGGGCCAGCTCGCGGGCGGTGACGTAGCCGATGCCGCTGTTGGCTCCGGTGACCACCGCGACTCGTCCGGTCTGGTCGGGGACGGCGTGCAGGGTCCAGGGGAGAGAGTTGCGCATGATGTACCGCCTCAACGGTGACAGGATGAATATATCGCAACTCAGAGTTGCGATATATTCATCCTGTCACCCGCCTCGCGAATATCGCAACTTGGAGTTGCAATGCAGTCTGATCAACTCTCTGCCCGGCCGGTCGGCCGCGGCGCCAAGGTGCGTGCCGCCGTCCATGCCGCCACGCTCGCCGAGCTCGTGGACAAGGGTTACGCCGCGTTGAGCGTCGAGAACGTCGCTCAACGCGCCGGGGTCCACAAGACGACGGTGTACCGGCGGTGGAAGGATCGGGAGATCCTGCTCACTGACGCCCTGGCCGAGCACATGGCGATGGACATCCCCGTTCCCGACACTGGAGCGATCGAGACCGACCTGCGGGCATTGGCGCGCTCACTCGTCCAGGCGTTCACCAGCCCCACCGGGCAGGCCATCCTCGCCGCCATGCTCACCGGGGCAGCCCATATTCCAGAGATCGCCGCGGCCCGGCGGCACGTGTTCGACGACCGACTCGCCAGAGCCGAACCGGTGGTGATGCGCGCCATCGAGCGCGGCGAACTTCCCGGAGATACCGATCCCGCCGAGCTGCTGAAAACCCTGGCCGCGCCGATCTACCTGCGCCTGCTCATCACCGCTGACCTGGTCGACGAGACGACCGCCGACCAGGCGGTGCGCGTCACGCTGGCCGCCGCACGCGCCGGTGCCCTGCAGACGGCGCACGGCGATGAGCCGGCTAGTGGCCCGTCACCGAATCTTGGACGGGTAATTGATCTCCGGTGGTGAACCCGTCAGGCTGGCTACCTCTTCAACGTTGGGAGGTGGTCGTGGCTCGCCGACCGGAAGTGTTCGTCCGGCCGTTAACCATGGAGGAAGGCCGCAAGCTGCAGCGGATCACGCGGAGCGCGAAGGATCCGGTCAAGCTGCGGCGGGCGATCGTGGTGATGATGTCCGGCCAAGGCCAAAGCGTCCCGGACATCACCTCGTTGATGCAGGTCAGCGACGACTACGTGCGGGATGTCATCCACGCCTTCAACGAGAAGGGGTTCGACGCACTGGACCCAAAATGGAGCGGGGGCCGTCCGCGAGCGATCAGTAGCCAGGTGCGTGAACACATCTGCCTGATCGCCAAGACGGTCCCCGCCGAATGGGGCATCACCGGACACTCCACCTGGAGCCTGCGCACCCTGGCCGAGCACCTCATCACTCGCGGGGTGGTGGCGGCGATCAGCCGCGAGCACCTGCGGCGAATCCTCCGTAAAGGCGGGGTGAGCTGGCAGACCACCACGACGTGGAAGTCCTCCACCGACCCGCACTTCATCGCCAAGATGCAGCGCGTCCTGGACCTCTACGATCACCCGCCCGCCGATGGGCGGGTGATCTGCGTCGATGAGTTCGGGCCGTTGAACCTGATGCCTCGAAAGGGCAAGCGGTGGCGGCCGGCGGGTTCACCGGCCCGGCTGCGTGCCACCTACAACCGCTACAACGGCGTCATGCACATGATCGCCGCGCTCGACCTGGCCACCGGCAAGCTGTACTACCGGATCCGCAAGCGCAAGCGCTGGCGCGAATACCTGTCGTTCCTCAAGACGTTGCGGGCCCGCTGGCCTGGCGAGAAGCTGTATGTGATCGCCGACAACTACTCGCCGCACAAGCATCCCCAGGTCCGCACCTGGGCTGCTGACAACGATGTTGAGCTGGTGTTCCTGCCGACCTACGGCTCCTGGTTGAACTGGATCGAATCAGAGTTCGCCGCGCTGCGCTACTACGCGCTGAACGGCACCGACCACCGCACCCATGACGAGCAGAACGCGGCGATCGGCGCTTACGTGCGCTGGCGCAACGCCCGAGCCGAGCCCAAGACCAACTTCGCTGCCAGCTCACCGATCAGAAGCTGGACGAGTTACCCGGCCAAGGTTGCGTGACGGGCCACTAGGGCGCGTATCGGATTGTGATCAATCTGCGTGATTCGCCCGGATAGCGAGGCCTGATCCGATAGGCCGTCTTGTGTGACGCGAGTCCAACTAACAGACGAAGAGTGGGAGTTCATCGAGCCTTACCTGCCAATCGGCGGGTTCGGCCCGTACCCCGAGCGGCTGCGACAGCAGTTCGAGGGCGTGATCTGGCGGTTCAAGACGGGCGCGCAGTGGCGGGAGATGCCGAAGGAGTTCGGCGCCTGGCCGACCGTCCACAACCGCTTCCGCCAGTGGCGGGACGCCGGCGTCTTCGAAGCCCTGCTGGAGGGCCTGATCGCGGAAGCCGCGAAACGCGGCAAGGTGGACTTGTCCCTCGTCAGCGTGGACTCCACCACCGCCCGGGCCCACCACGACGCTGCCGGGATGTATCTCGGCCAGGACGTCGTCACCGCCCTGGAGAAGGCCGCCGAACAGGAGGAGAAGGCCCGGCAAAAAGGGGCGGCCCGGAAGGACAAGAAGAGCAGAACGCCGAAAACGACCCAAAGCGGGAAGAACGGCGACGCATCCGGCGCCGGCACAAACTCCGACTGAAAGCTGCCCTGCTCGGACGATCGAGGGGCGGTCAGACCAGCAAGATCCACCTCGCCGCCGACCGCAAGTGCCGCCCGCTGGCGTTCGTCCTGACCGCGGGGCAGGCCGCGGACAGTCCCCAGTTCATCCCCGTGCTGGAGAAGATACGAGTCCGGGGGCCCGTCGGCCGTCCTCGCACCCGGCCCGACGCGGTTGCCGGGGACAAGGCCTACTCTTCCCGCGGCAGCCGCGCCTACCTGCGGAAACGCCGCATTCAGGCTGTCATCCCAGAAAAGAAGGACCAGGCCGCCAACCGGAAGAAGAAGGGCAGCAAGGGCGGTCGGCCCGTCAGCCACGACGCCGACCTCTACAAGGAGCGGAACACCGTCGAGCGCCTGATCAACAAGCTGAAGGCCTGGCGAGGTATCGCCACCCGCTATGACAAGACCCCTGAGAGCTACCTCGCCGGCCTCCACCTTCGCGCCGCGATGATCTGGATCAGAGACCTCACCAGGACCATCCCTTGATCACAACTGAATACGCGCCCTAATGGGTGAGGATGCCGATCGCCGACCTGGGTGACGTCGCTCGCGCATGCCGGCCATCGAGATCGGACTCCTCCAGGTCTGCACTGGCGCCGCCACGGCCGTACCGCTCGTAGATCATGAACCTCCGGGGAAGGTTCGGGTCAGCAGGGGCATGAGCAGGTTGTCCACCATGTCGGTGAGGAAGTCCTGGTCGAGTGGCCGGCCGAGGATCACCCGGCGCACGATCTGCCCCTCGGCCACCTGGTGCGCTCGCTCGGCCGAGGCGTCCATGGGCACCTCCCCCCGGGCCGCGGCCCGCTCCACGATCGTCCGGAACGGTCCGAGGTCCTCGTCCGCCACATGTGACCGCAGCGCGGCGGCCAAGCCGGCGTCCACCAGCATGGCGTGGACGAGCCCGGTCATCATGGTGACGTAGCCTTCGTCGACCTGCGCGCACAGCATGCTCAACGCGGCCAGCAGGTCGTCGCGCAGGGTTCCGGTGTCCGGGACCGCGGCGACGGAGGCGGCGTCGCGTGCGTCCAGCGCGGCCTTGACCAGTTCGGGTTTACCCTGCCAGCGGCGGTAGATGGTCATCTTGCTGGCGCGGGCCCGGTGCGCGACGGCATCCATGGTCAGCGCGGCGTAGCCGACCTCCCCGAGCAACTCGATCGTCGCGTTCAGGATGGCCTGCTCTCGCACGGGACCTCTGGCCACATTGACTCCTAACTGAACGATACCGTATCGTATCGATCACAGGATATCCGCACCCGGTCACGGTCAGCAACCACGCAACGGAAGGCACGGGGCACATGGGCGGCGCGACGACGATCGAGTGGCAGAACGGCATGGTCACTTCCCGGGACGGGACGGCCATCGCCTTTCTCAGCGCCGGCCGCGGGCCCGGGCTGGTGGTGATCCCGGGCAACAATCGGCGCGCCCACCACTACGCACCCCTGGCCCGGCGACTGTCCGGCACATACGCGGTGCACGTGATCGAGCGCCGGGGGCGCGGCGACAGCGGACCTCAGGGGTCGGCCTACAGCATGGAGACCGAGGTCGACGACGCCCTCGCCGTCATGCGGCACACCGGCTCGCACCTGGTCTTCGGGCACAGCTACGGCGGTCTGGTCGCCCTGCACCTCGGGCTGCGCAGGCAGGTGACCGCCCTGATGGTGTACGAGCCGGGTGTGAGCATCGAAGGATCGTTCGACGCGCGCTGGCTGCCGTCCTTCACCCGCCTGCTGGAGGAGGGCGAGCACGCCGCCGCCATGGCCATCTTCCTCAAAGGCACCCGCCTGGCGCCCATAGGTGACGCCCCGACAGCCGTGTTCCGCGCGCTGGCGTTCCTCATGCTCCGTGGGGCTGACGGCCGCGACATGCGGGCGATGATGCCGACGACACCGGCAGAGATCGGTGAGATCGTCCGCCTGGACTCGGACGGCGGCCGGTACGCGGCCGTCGCCTCCCCGACGCTACTGATCGGCGGCCAGAAGTCGCCCACCTACCTGACCGGCGTGCTGCCGCACCTTGCCCGCACGATGCCCGACGCCCGGCATGTGATCCTGCCCGGGCTGGACCACAACGCGCCCGACCTCAACGCCCCGGACGTGGTCGCCGAGCAGATCCGGACCTTCATCCAGGCACGGCCCGACGGCCGCCCATGATCTTCGCGGCGTACTGAGCGCCGGCGCGCACAGTCGTCCGCCGTGCCCGCGGCGCGCTCAGGGGGCGAGCGGTTCGTACGCGGTGACCTCCCGGGAGGCGAGGCGGGCGAGGCAGTCGCCGACGACGTACTTCTGGAAGTGCTCGGAGGCCCGGTGCGCCTCGAAGGCGGCGGCGTCGACGTACCGCTCGTAGATCATGAACCGCCGGGGGTCGTCGGCGCAGACGTGGGCCTCGTAGCCGAGGTTGCCCGGCTCCGCGCGGGACAGCGGGGTGATGGTCCGGATGATGTCGGCGACGGCGTTCTCCTCGCCGTCACGCGCGGTCCAGATAGCGAGCACGACGTAAGCCATGACGGGGGACTTTAGGGTGAATGTCCCCAAATGTCACGCCAACCCCTGGTGCTTGACATATCGAACGGGCTGGGAATAACGTCCCGTCAACCGACAGGCACAGACGAAGACATCCCTGTCAGTGGTCTTCGTCTGTGCTTTTTGTCGTTCCTGGACCGCTGGCAAGGGACTCACCCCCCGAAAGGCGGCTGGGCATGCACGACAGCCCTGCGAACACGAGAGCGACGGTCATCCGCGACGCGGGAGACGCCGCCGCCCTCATCGACACCCTCAAACGCCTGAGCCCCCGGGCGAACTGGATCTGGTTCCTCGCCCTGGCGGGCCTGTTCCTGGACGCCTACTCCAACGCGGCACTGGGCGCCGGCCTGTCCCCCATGGTCAAGCAGCTCGGCCTCTCCCCCACCGAGGTCGGCGTGCTCACCGCGATGGCCCCGGCGATCGCGATCATCTCCAACCCCTTCGGCGGCTGGCTCGCCGCGCGCATCGGCCGGGTCCGGCCGCTGCTGATGACGAAGGTCGTCTTCGCCGTCGGCGCGCTGCTGACCGCGGCCGGTTCCGACTTCCAGACGGTCTTCGCCGGGCGGGGCCTGGTCGGCATCGCGTACGGCATCGACTTCGCCGTGGCGATGGCGCTGCTCGCCGAGTACACGCCCGCGTCGCTCAAGGGCCGGCTCAACTTCTGGCAGGGCGTCTGGTACACCGCGACGACCACCAACCTCCTGCTCACGCTGCTGTTCTACAAGTTCGACGTCGGCGCCGACATCTGGCGCTGGTCCGTCGGCTCGTCGGCCGCGTTCGCGCTCGTCCTGCTCGGGCTGCAGCTGACGTTCCTGGTGGAGAGCCCCACCTGGCTGGCCTCCAAGGGCAGGCTGCCGGAGGCGGCGGCGAACCTGCGCCGGATGTACGGCTTCGCCGTGCAGGAGGGCGCCCCGGAGGCCGGGCAGGCGGACAAGCCCGCGCGCCAGGTCGGGTTCCGGGACGCGGGCGTGCTCTTCCGCGGGCCGTACCTGCCCAGGACCGTGCTGTCGACCGTCATCTCCCTCACCCAGGCCATGCAGTACTTCGCGGTGGGCTGGTACCTGCCGGTGATCAGCCTCGAACTGTTCGGCGCCGAGTTCGAGAAGGCCACGCTGGGCTCCATGGCGTTCAACGCCATCGGCATCGTCGGCGGCTGCCTGTCGGCGTATGTCGGCCGCAGGATCGGCCTGCGGGTCGGGTCGATGGCCGGGTATGTCCTGGTGTTCGTCGCCCTGCTGGTGATGGGGGCGACGTTCAAGCAACTGCCCGTCGCTCTGGCCGCGCTGCTGCCCGTGGTGTTCATCTTCTCCCACTCCGCCGGCCCCGGCCCCAACGGCAAGTCGATCGCGGCGCTGTCGTACCGCAGCGACATCCGCACTCTCGGCACCGGCGTGACCGGCATGCTCGGCAGCCTCGGATCGGTCGCGGGCCTGTACCTGTTTCCGCAGCTCCAGGCGGGCATCGGGGTGGGCAACAGCCTGATGCTGCTGTCGGTGGTGCCGCTGATCGGCCTGCTGACCTGCCTCGCCGTCAAGTGGGACCCGACCCGCGTGACGGTGAACCTCGAGGAGGAGGCGATCAGCCTCCCGGGGCGTACGCCGGTGTCGGCCTGAACGGTGTCCGGCTCGGACACGACGAAAGGACCTTCGCGGATGACAAGGGAACGCCGCCGCGGCGTACTCAGCATCGATGAGGGCACCACGGGAACCCGTGCCGCCGTCGTCCTCGACGACGGCGGCGCGGCTCCCGCCGCGTACCTGCCGATCTCGGTCCGCTCGCGCGACCACCTGCTCGTGGAGCAGGACGCCACGGAGATCTGGGTGAACACCGTCCAGGTCTGCCGTACGGCGCTGGACCGGGCGGCGGCCGACGGTGTGGAGATCACCGGGGTGTCGATCTCGACCCAGCGGGCCACGGTCCTGTTGTGGGACACGGTGACGGGGACGCCGCTGAGCCAGGCCGTCGTGTGGCAGGACCGCCGGTACGCCGCCCGGATGCGGGAGTGGGAGCCGGAATGGGACGCCCACCTCATCGAGCACACCGGCCGCCCGGTCGGCTCCCGGGCGCCGCTGCTGTGGGCGGCGGAGGAGATCGCCGGGAACGAGGCCGCCCGCCGCGCCCACGACCAGGGGCGGCTGGCCTTCGGCTCGATCGACACCTGGCTGGTCTGGAAGCTCACCGGCGGAGCCCGCCATGTCATGTCCGCCACCAACGCGGTCGCGCTCGGCGCGTACGACCTGCGGACCGGGGACTGGCACGGGCCGTGGGTCGAGTTCCTCGGCTGCCCGCGGGACGTGCTGCCCCGGATCGTGGACGAGGACGACGACTTCGGGTTCACCGACCCGGCGGTCCTCGGCGTACGGCTGCCCGTCCTGTCCGTCATGGGCGACCAGCACGCGGCGATGATCGCGCTCGGCGCGCACCGGCCCGGCCAGGCGACCTGCGTCCACGGGACCGGGACGTTCGTGGACGCCGTCGCGGGCGACCGGCCGCCCGCCCACCGCAGCCGGGTGCCCGGCGTACTCACGCTGGTCGGCTGGCGCTCCCGGGGCGTTCCCGTCTTCAGCCTGGAGGGGTACGCCTCGACGACCGGCTCCGCGATGCGCTGGCTGTGCGAGGAGATCGGGCTGTTCGAGTCGCCCGCGCAGCTCGCCCAGCTCGCCCGCGAGCACACCGGCCCGACCCGGGTGATGTTCCTGCCCGCGCTCGCCGGGCTGCGGACCCCCGTCTGGTCGCCGGAGGCCACCGGCCTCCTCACCGGGCTCAGCCTGTCGACGACCCGGGCGGAGCTGGCGCGCGGCATCCTCAACGGCTTCGCGCATTCGGTGTGCGACCTGCTCGAAGGCGTGGAGGAGGCCATGGGCCGGCCGGTCACCGAGCTGTTCTGCGGCGGCGGGCTCGCCACCAGCGACGTGCTGATGTCCAGCCAGGCGGACCTGCTCGGCCGGCCCGTACGGCGGGCGCGCGACAACGAGAGCGCCAGCCTTCGCGGCGCCGCCTACCTCGGCGGCGTACGGGCCGGGCTGTGGCCGAGCGTCTCCGCGGCCGTCGCCGGGCTCGCCGCGGCCCCCGCGTTCGAACCGACCCTTCCCGACGCCGAGCGCCAGGAGGCCCGCGCCGAGTGGCGCGACCTGCTGGCCCGCCACGTCACCGTCGCCGCCCCCGGCGCCCGGCCGTCCGCGCCGGGGCCCCGCGGCCCAGAACCCGATCCACAGGAGGAATCACCGTCGTGATCCGGCTTCCCGAACGCAAGGCGAGGTCAGAGACGAAGAGCGCCATCCGGCGCACCGCGCTGATGCTCGACCGCCAGGGGCAGATCGAACGGCTCGCCTCCCGGCCCGTGGACGTGCTCGTCGTCGGCGGCGGCGTGACCGGCTGTTACGCGGCGCTGGACGCCGTCACCCGCGGTCTGACCGTGGCGCTCGTGGAGCGGGACGACTTCGCGTCGGGCACGTCCTCGAAGTCGTCCAAGATGGTGCACGGCGGCCTGCGCTACATCGAGCAGGGCAACCTGCCGCTGGTCCGGCGGTCACTGCTGGAGCGGCAGCGGTTCCGCCGCAACGCGCCGCACCTCGTGCAGCGGCTGCCGTTCGTCTTCCCCGTGCTCGCACAGGACGGCGTCTTCGACGCGCGCATCGCCACGGCCTTCGAGGGCCTGCTGTGGACCTACGACCTCGCCGGGGGGTGGCGCATCGGCAAGCTCCACCAGCGGCTCAGCGTGCCCGAGGTCCTCGCCCGCGCGCCCCGGCTGCGCGCCGACCAGCTCAAGGGCGGGCTGCTCTACTACGACAGCCGCACCGACGACGCGCGCCTGACCCTGACCATCGCGCGGACCGCCGCCCACTTCGGGGCGACCGTGCTCAACGGCGCCGCCTGCCGCGGCCTCCTCCGCGAGGGCGGCAGGGTGCGCGGCGCCACCGTCGAGGTGGACGGCCGCGAGATCGAGGTGCGGGCGGGGGTCGTCGTCAACGCCACCGGCGTCTGGTCCGACGCGCTCGACGCCATGTCCGACCCCGGCCACCGGCCCCGGGTCCGCCCCGCGAAGGGCGTGCACATCGTGGTGCCCTGGACCCGGCTGCCCGTTGACGGCACCGTCACCGTGCCCGTCCCCGGCCGGGCCCGTCGCGCGACCTGCACCCGCTGGGGCGACGTGGTCGTGGTCGGGACGACCGACACGGACTACGACGGCTCCCTGGACGAGGTGCTGTGCACCGCGTCGGAGATGCGCTACCTCCTCGACGGGGCCAACACCGCCTTCGACGCCGGCCTCACCCCGGACGACGTGGTCGGCTCGCTCGCCGGGCTCCGCCCCCTGGTCAGCGGCAAGGACGGCAAGGAGGGCGCCACCCTCGACATGAGCCGCGACCACCGTGTCTCCACCGACGCGTACGGACTCGTCACCGTCACCGGCGGCAAGCTCACCACCAGCCGGCACATGGGCGAGCTCGTGGTCGACGAGGCGCTGAAGGTGCTCGGCCGCCGGGCTCGCTGCCGTACGGTGCACCTCCCCCTGTTGGGCGGGGCCGGCTACGACGCGGAGGCCACCTCCGCCACCGGGGGGCTCGGCGCCCATCTGGGGCAGCGGTACGGCACCGAGGCCCGCTTCGTCGCCGATCTCTTCGCGGAGGACCGCTCCCTCATGGAGCCGATCGTCCCGGGCACCGCACACCTGCGGGCCGAGGTGGTCTACGCGGCCCGGTGCGAGCTGGCGCGCAGCGTCGACGACGTGCTGTCCCGGCGCACCCGGATGCGGGTGTTCGCCCGCGACCTGTCGGTGCGCGCGGCCCCGGAGGTCGGCCGGCTGCTGCAGCGGGAGCTCGGGCTGTCCGACGACGAGGTGGCCCGGCAGGTCGACGGCTACGTCTCCGGCATCGAGCGTGAGAAGACCGTACTGATGGAGGAAGTTTCATGATCAGCAGGCAGACCGTCACCCATCCGTTCAATCGCGGCGACTACGTCGTCGGCGCGCCGACCCCGCCGCGGTGGGCCGCCGCCTGCCCGCCGGGCCGGGGGAAGGCCAGCCTGCAGGGCGCGGTGGTCGAGGTTCCCGACGCGGTCGTCGCCGAGCTGCGCGCCGTCGCCGCCGCCGTGCACACGGACCGCGACGAGGTGATCCGGCGCACCCGCGACTGGTGGGCGGGCACCTCCATCGGGGAGACGGACGGTGACCCGGCCACGCCGGACGCCGTGATCGTCGAGGCGGCCGACGAGGAGCAGGTGGCGGCGGTGGTCCGCGTCTGCCACGCCCACGGCATCCCGCTGACCGTCTCGGCCGGGCGCAGCAACGTGCTCGGCGCGGCCCTGCCGGTGTTCGGCGGGGTCGTCCTCGACGTCTGTCGGCTCAACCGGATCATCTCGTTCGACGCCGAGTCGATGATCGTCGAAGTGCAGGCGGGCATGTTCGGCGACCTCTTCGAGGAGGAGCTGCAGGAGGTCCACGGCGCCACCACCGGCCACTGGCCGTCCGCGTTCGCGATCTCGACGGTCGGCGGCTGGGCGGCCTGCCGCGGTGCCGGCCAGCTCTCCACCCGGTACGGAAAGATCGAGGACATGGTCGTCGGGCTCGACGTCGTCCTCCCGGACGGGAGCACGGCCAGCTATGGCACCTACCCGCGGGCGGCGGTCGGGCCGGATCTCCGCCAGCTCTTCATCGGCTCCGAGGGCACGCTGGGCGTGATCACCCGGCTGCGGCTGCGGACCCACCGGCTCCCCTCGTACGCCGTGGGGCTCGCGTACGGGTTCGACACCTTCGCCGCGGGGCTGGACGCCTGCCGGGAGATCCTGCAGCGCGGCGCCACCCCGGCGGTGCTCCGCCTGTACGACGCGCACGAGAGCGGCACCCACTTCGGCGAGCCGGGCACCAACCTGCTGCTCATCGCCGACGAGGGGGACCCGGCGCTGGTGGACGCCGCCATGGCCGTGGTCGAGGAGGTCTGCGCGGAGCGGGCGCCGGTGACGCTCGACGGCCAGGCGGTGCTCGCCCGCTGGCTGGACGAGCGGATGCTCGTCGGCAAGTCCGGCGACGGTTTCACCAAGGGCCCCGGCTTCGTCGCGGACACCTGCGAGATCGCCGCCCCCTGGTCGTCCCTTTCGGCGATCTACGACGAGGTGGTCGCGGCCGTCGAGGCGGTGCCGGGGACGCTGCGCGCCTCCGCCCACCAGTCGCACGCGTACACCGACGGCGCCTGCATTTACTTCTCGCTGCGGGGCGACGTGGAGCGGACCCGCCGACGCGAGTGGTACCGGGCCGCGTGGGACGCCGCGAACGAGGTGCTCATCCGGCACGGCGCGGCGATCAGCCACCACCACGGCGTCGGCCTGCTGCGCTCGCCGTACATGGAGCGTGCGCTGGGCGGCGGCTTCGCCACCCTGGTGGCGGTGAAGCAGGCACTCGACCCGGCCGGGATCATGAACCCCGGGAAGCTGGGGCTGCCCAGCCGTTTCGGGTCCGGACCGTACGAGCAGCGCTAACGAATAAGGTGGATCGGTGACCCTTCGTCCGAAACGTCCCATTGATCGGCGGCTGCTGGCCGCGCTTGCGGAGCATCCGGTTATGGCGTCGCTGGTCGGTGTCGAGATGGCGGACCGGTTCACCACGACCTCGACCCCGCTCGGCATCCTCGCCTCGGTCCCGCTCGGCGACCTGGAGGCGACGGTCCGGCGGACGGCCGCGGCCGGCAAGATCGTGTTCGTCAACATGGACTCGACGCCCGGCCTGGGCCACGACCCCGGCGCCCTGACCTACCTCAAGGGCATCGGGGCGGTCGGGATCTGCTCCACCCGAGCGGCGATCATCGAGCGGGCGACCGGCCTGGGCCTGCTGTCCATGCAGAAGGTGTTCGTGACCGACCGCTCCAACCTGCACCGCAGCCTCCAGTCCATCGCCCGGTCCCATCCGGACCTGGTCCAGCTCATGCCCGCGGTCGTGCTGCCCTACGTGGAACGGCAGGCCAAGGAGCTGGGGGTGCCCTACCTGGCCGCCGGGTTCGTCCAGAGCCCGGCGGACGTGGTCGCGGCGCTCGGCCACGGCGCCGCCGGGGTCTGCACGTCGGACGAGAACCTGTGGGAGCTGCGCCGGTCGGCCCTGCGCGCCTCCTGAACCACTCCCCGCCCGCCCCGGCGGGTGTCACGTACCGCACCCGCCCGCGTCGTGCGTCCGCGACGGGGGCGGGTGCGGGGGCGGTCACTCGTTCGTGTCCGCCGTGCGGCACGGTGCCGCGTCGCCTCCCCACGCCCAAAGGCGGGGTCCTCAGGCTCAAGGAGATTCGATGACACCGGTGACACCGGACCTGTCCGGTCCGCGACCGGGGACGCCGTCGTCGCCGGTTCCCGGCGAGCCGCCCGTACCGGCAGGCGGGCCGGGCGAGACGGCGTCCGGCGCGGCGGCGCGGGCGGGCGGCGGCACGCGGCTGATGGCGGTCGCGCCACCCGTGTTCGTCGTGCTGTGGAGCAGCGCGTTCATCGCCGGCATCCCGGGGGTCACGGCCGCTCCGCCGCTGCTCCTGATGTTCGCACGCTTCGCCCTGGCCGGAACGCTGCTCACCGCGTACGCGCTGATCACCCGGGCGCCGTGGCCGCGCGGCCGGGCCCTGGCGCACATCGCCGTCTCGGGCCTGCTGATCCAGGCCGTGCAGTTCGGCGCCTTCTACACCGCGCTCGGCATGGGCTTCCCCGCCGCCGTCATCTCACTCGTGCAGGGGCTCAACCCGGTCGTCGTCGTGCTGGCCTCCCGGTTCCTCGGCGAGACGGTCTCCCGGCGGCAGGCTCTCGGCTTCGTCCTCGGCGCGGCGGGTGTGGTCCTCGCGGTCGCCGACCGGGTGAGTCTCTCCGCCTGGGGCGTGGCGCTGTGCCTGGTCGGGCTGTCCGGGCTGAGCGCCGGCACCCTCTACCAGAAGCGCTTCGTCCCGGTCATGGACGTCCGCACCGGGACCGCCGTGCAACTGCTGGCCAGCGCCCCGGCGGTCGGGTTGGCGTGCGTCGCGCTGGAAACCCCGCGGGTGTCGGACTGGGCGGCCTTCGGCGGATCGGTCGCCTGGATGGTCGTGGTGAACTCCATCGCGGCGTTCATCCTGCTCAACACGATGCTGCTCCGCTGGTCCGCCGGCCGCGTGAGCACCCTGTTCTTCCTGACCCCCTCGGTGACGGCGGTGCTGGCCTGGCTGATCGTCGGCCAGACGCTGCACCCGCTCGCCATCGCCGGGCTGGCCCTCGGCGCCGCCGGCGTCCTGCTCGCCAACCATCGAGCCTCCGCGACGTAGCCGGCCGGCCCATGTTTCCCCGGCGTCCCGGCGAGGCGCCGCCGAAGACAATCCCCCGAAAACCCCCCTGGAGAGATGAGATTATGAGGATCCGCGGAGCCGTTCTGGAGGAGGTCGGCCGGGCCCGCCCCTATGCCGCCTCCCGGCCGCTGTCCATCTGCGAGCTGGAACTGGCCCCGCCCGGCCCCGGCGAGGTCCTGGTCCGGATCGAGGCCGCGGGCGTCTGTCACTCGGACCTGTCCGTCGTCGACGGAACCCGGGTGCGGCCCGTCCCCATGCTCCTGGGCCACGAGGCGGCCGGTCGGGTGGAACGGGCCGGCCCCGGCGTCGACGACATCGAGGCCGGACAGCGGGTCATCATGACCTTCCTGCCGCGCTGCGGCGCCTGCGAGGGCTGCGCCACCGACGGGGTGACACCGTGCGTCCGCGGCAGCGCGGCGAACAACGCGGGGACGCTGCTGTCGCGCGGCGTCCGCCTGCGCCGTGACGGCGCGCCGGTCCTGCACCACCTCGGGGTCTCCGGCTTCGCCACCCACGCCGTCGTCGACCGGCACTCGGTCGTCCCGGTGGACGACGACGTCCCTCCCGAGGTCGCCGCGGTCCTCGGCTGCGCCGTCCTGACCGGCGGCGGCGCGGTCGTCAACGCCGGCCGGCCCGCCCCGGGCCAGACGGTGACGGTCGTCGGGCTCGGCGGGGTCGGCATGGCCGCGCTGATCACCGCCCTCGCCGTGGACGGCGTCACGGTCATCGGAGTCGACGGCAACCCGGACAAGCTCGCCACCGCGCGGAGGCTGGGCGCGCACGCGACGTACCGCCCGGCCGAGCTGGTCGCGTCCGGGATCAGGGCGCCGATCGTGATCGAAGCGGCCGGGAACGTGCGGGCCTTCGAGGCCGCCGTCGCCGCGACCGCCCCCGGCGGCCGCACCGTCACCGTCGGGCTCCCGGCGCCCGACGCGCGGTCGTCGATCTCGCCGCTCGGGCTGGTGGCGGAGGGCCGGACCATCGTCGGAAGCTACCTCGGCTCGGCGGTTCCCGCCCGCGACATCCCGGTCTTCGTCCGGATGTGGCGCGAGGGCAGGCTCCCGGTCGAGGCGCTGGTGTCGACGCGGATCCGGCTCTCCGATGTGAACGAGGCGATGGACCAGCTCGCCGACGGGACCGCCATCCGGCAGGTCATCGTGTTCGACGACGCGCCCGATGAGTGACCGGCCGGTCGGGTCAGCACCAGGTGTAGAGGTGCTCGGGGCGGCCGGTCGCGCCGTACCTGAGCGTCATGGCTACCCGTCCGGACTCGGTGAGGCCCGCGAGGTACCGCTGCGCGGTGGCCCGCGAGACGCCGATGCGGGCGGCGATCTCCGCCGCCGACAGCGGGTTCTCGCTGGCCTGCAGGATGTCGGCGATCAGGCGGACGGTGACCGGGGAGTGCCCCTTCGGCCCGCGCGCGGGGGCCTGGTCGGCGCGGTGCAGCGCGCGCATCGCCTCGTCGATGGACGACTGGTTCATGCCCGTCGCCGAGCCCAGCAGGCGGCGGTAGCGCGCGTACCCCCTGAGCCGGTTGCCCAGGTCCTGCGCGCCGAAGGGCTTGATCACATAGTGCAGGGCTCCCCTGGAGAGGGCGGCGCGCACGGAGGCGGCGTCGTCGGCCGCGGTCAGCACGATGACGTCGGCGGACAGCTCCCGGATCAGGTCCAGCCCGGACCCGTCGGGGAGATAGACGTCCAGCAGGACGAGGTCGGGGCGGAGCCGGGCGGCCAGCTCTGACGCCGCCGCGGCGGTGTGGGCCTGCCCCGCCACCCGGAACCCAGGGACGAGCTCGACGAACCCGGCGTGGACCTGGGCCACGCGGAAGTCGTCGTCGACCACGAGCACATCGATCAACTCAGGACCCCCGGCAGACGAGCGAGGAACATGGTGCCATCCCGTTCGGACCGGGGCGTGCGGCCGGGCGGCTCGGACGGCCGCGCCGCCCCGGCGCGCTCCGTCTCCCCCACGGTCACGACGGCTCCGTGACCGAGGACGATGTCTCCGCCGCGGGCCCGGGCGACCTGACGCGCCAGCGCCAGACCGAGTCCGCGCGGCCGGTCTCCGGTCTTGGTGGTGAAGCCGTCCTCGAACACCGCGTCGGCGAGCTCCGGCGGGACGCCCTCCCCGGAGTCCGTCACCGTGACGTGCAGGTCGGCGCCGTCGCGGAGCAGCTCCACCTCGACGTGCGCCGGCCGGTCGGGCCCCTCCTGGGCCGCCTCGAGCGCGTTGTCGACCAGGTTCCCGACGACCGTCGTCACGTCCAGAGGGCTGACGATCTCGCCGGGCGCCCAGCTCCCCGGCGCCACGATGAAGCGGATGCCGCGCTCCGCCGCGACGGCGGCCTTGGCCGCGAGGAAGGCCAGCAGGTACGGGTCGGTGATGACGTCCCCGGCCGCGCCGGGGACCGCGGCGAGCGGCTCCACCGTGAGCATGTGCAGGTAGTCGGCGGCCTGCTCGTGATGGCCGAGTTGCAGCAGGCCGGCGACGGTGTGCAGCCGGTTGGCGTGCTCGTGCCGCTGCGCCCTGAGCGCGTCGAGCAGGTCGCGTTCCGCGTGCAGCTCCCGGGTGAGCTTCTCAAGGTCGGTGCGGTCGCGCAGGGTCAGGACGGTGCCGAGCTCCCGGCCCTCCCTGCGCACCTGCCGCCGCCCGACCACGAGCACGCGGTCGTCCGCGACGACGAGCTGGCTGGCGGCCTCGTCGGCGCCGCCGAGCGCGGCCTGCAGCCGGGGCGGCAGCGGCAGGTCACGGAAGGGCCGGCCCAGGACCTCTGGTGACTCCTCCCCCAGCCCGAGGAGCCTGACCGCCTCGGCGTTGCACACGGTGACCCGGCCGTCGGCGTCCACCGCGAGCACGCCCTCACCGATGCCGTGCAGCACCGCCTCGCGCTGCGAGATGAGCTCTCCGAGCTCGGACGGCTCCAGCCCCAGCGTCTGGCGGCGCAGGCGGTGACCGATCGCGGCCGAGCCGGCCACCCCGAGCAGCAGCGCCGCCCCGGTGAAAAGGGCGGCCAGCACGAGGACCCGTCCCACGCGCACGTGGATCTGCTGGACGGCGAAGCCCACGCTGACCTCGCCGACGATCCGGCCGTCCGGCGTCCGCAACGGCACCTTGCCCCGCGCCGACAGGCCGAGCGTCCCCTGCTCGACCGTCACCACGTCGCGCCCGGACAGCGGCCCCGACGGGTCGGTGCTGACCCGCCTGCCGATCAGCTCGGTGCGCGGGTGCGACAGGCGGATGCCGCGCCGGTCGGTGACGACCACGAACAGCGCTCCGGTGGCCGCCCGCACCGCCTCCGCCCTCGGCTGGATCAGGTGCGCGGGGTCGTCCAGCGCCGCGGCGACCGCGACGGAGGGGTCGGCGGCCAGCGCCCGGGCCACCGACACCGCGCGCTCGCCGTACTGGACGGTCAGCTCATCGCGCATGAGCCACGCGGCCAGCGCGAAGCCGGAGCCCGCGACCAGCATGACGACGACGATCTGCAGCGCGAGCACCTGATGGGCGAAACGGAGCGAGCGCACGCGTGCACGTTAGCCGAGGCGAGGCGCGAAAGGACCGTGCGGGTAAAGCGCAAAACCCCGGTAATCGCGGTTAACAGCGCGAAAGATGACTTGCGCGGCTTAGCTGCGCAAGGGTTCACCGCGTCCCGGCCGCTCCGTACGGTCCCGGCCATGACATCCGAAACTGTGCCGGTGATCGAACTCGTCGGCGCGACGAAACGGTTCCGGTCCGCGTCGGGCGGCGTTCACACCGCCGTACGCGATCTGGACCTCACCGTCGCGGCGGGCGAGTTCGTCGCCGTCGTCGGTCCCACCGGGTGCGGCAAGTCCACCACCCTCTCCCTCGTCTCCGGGCTGGAGCCGCCCTCGCACGGCCGCGTCGCCGTGAACGGCCGGGAGGTGACCGGCATCCCCGAGGGCGTCGGGTACATGTTCCAGGCCGACGCCGTGTTGCCGTGGCGCACCGTGCTGGACAACGTGACCCTCGGACCGCGCTACCGCGGCGCCACCACGTCCGACGCCCGCGACCGCGCCCGCGACTGGGTCGACCGGGTCGGCCTCGGCGGATTCGAGGACTACTACCCGCACCAGCTGTCCGGCGGCATGCGCAAGCGCGTCGCGCTCGCCCAGACTCTCGTCAACGAACCGCGGATCCTGCTGATGGACGAGCCGTTCTCGGCCCTGGACGTGCAGACACGCGGGCTGATGCAGGCCGAGCTGCTGCGGCTGTGGTCCGGCACCGGCGCCGCGGTCGTCTTCGTCACGCACGACCTGGAGGAGGCGCTGGTCCTCGCCGACCGGGTCGCCGTGATGACCGCGGGGCCCGCGACGGTCAAGCAGGTCTTCGACGTACGGCTGCCGCGCCCGCGCGACGCGGAGGAGATCCGGCTGACCTCCGACTTCCTCGACGTCTACCGCGAGGTGTGGGAGTCCCTCCGCGAAGAGGTCCAGATCACCAGGGAGAGGATGTCCGGCCGTGTCGCATGACGTCGCCCTGCCCGGCGCCGCCGCGCCCACCGACGAGGATCTCGCCGTGTCGTCGGCCCGTGCCGCCGTCCGGCGCAGAAAGCTGGCCGTCACCGGCGTACGGCTGCTGCTCGTCGCCGTCTGGCTCGGCTCGTGGGAGCTGTCGGCCACGTACCTGATCGACCCCTTCTACTACTCCAAGCCGTCGGCGATCGGGGGGAAGCTCGTCGACTGGTTCACGCAGACGACCGCCTTCGGATCCATCTGGACGCAGATCTCGTACACGCTCCAGGAGGCCGTCGCCGGGTTCGCTCTCGGCGGCGTCGCGGGCGTGCTGCTCGGCATCGTCCTCGGGCGCAGCCGGTTCGTCGCCGACGTCCTCGCCCCGTTCATCAAGGCCGCCAACGCGATCCCCCGCATCGTGCTCGCCTCGCTGTTCGTGATCTGGTTCGGGCTCGGCATGTCCTCCAAGATCGCGACCGCGTTCATCCTGGTGTTCTTCGCGGTGTTCTTCAACGCCTTCCAGGGGGCGAGAGAGGTCGACCGGGGCCTGGTCAACAACGCCAGGATCCTCGGCGCGGGCCGCGCGCAGATCCTCTGGACGATCGTGGTGCCGAGCGCCACCTCGTGGATCCTCGCCTCGCTCCACTCGGCGTTCGGCTTCGCCATCATCGGCGCCGTCGTCGGCGAGTACTCGGGCGCCGACAAGGGCCTCGGCCTGCTGATCAACAACGCGCAGGGCACGTTCGACTCGGCCGGCATCTACGCCGGAATGATCATCATCACGCTGATCGCGCTGGTGGCCGAGTGGCTGCTGACGCTGCTCGAACGCCGCCTCCTCCGCTGGCGGCCCGCCGCCTCCGGCTCCCACGACGTGCAGATCTGAACCACCCGAAAGGCGACCCCCCACATGAAGAAGCACCTCGCGCTCACCGCCGCCGGTCTCGTCCTCGCCGGCACGGCCGGCTGCGGCGGGTCGGCGCCGTCGGCCTCCGAGCAAGTCAAGATCATGGTCGGCGGCATCGACAAGGTCATCTACCTGCCGGCCAAGCTGAGCGAGCAGCTCGGCAACTTCACCCAGGAGGGCCTGAACGTCCAGCTGCTCACCGAGCCCGCCGGAGCGCAGGCCGAGAACGTGATGCTGTCCGGCGACGTCCACGGCGTCGTCGGCTTCTACGACCACTCCGTCGACCTGCAGGCCAAGGGGAAGTGCGTGAAGAGCGTCGTCCAGTTCGCCGACGTCCCCGGCGAGGTGGAGATCGTCGCCGCGGACAAGGCGGACGCCATCACCGGGCCCCAGGACTTCGCCGGCAAGAAGCTCGGCATCACCAGCCCCGGGTCGTCCACCGACTTCCTGACTCAGTACCTCGCGGTCAAGCACGGCGTGGCGCCCGAGTCGTACACGCGGGTGAAGGCCGGGGCGGGCGCCACCTTCATCTCCGCCATCGAGAACGGCGGCATCGACGCGGGCATGACCACCGACCCCACCGCCGCGCAGCTCGTGACCACCGGCAAGGGCAAGGTGTTCATCGACATGCGCACCAAGGAGGGCACCCGGGCCGCGCTCGGCGGCCTCTACCCGGCGAGCTCGCTGTACATGACCTGCGAGTGGGTCGACGGGCACAAGGAGATCGCGCAGAAGCTGGCCAACGCGTTCGTACGCACGCTTCGGTGGATCAACGCGCATTCCGCGCAGGAGATCGCCGACAAGATGCCCGCCGAGTTCAAGGGCGCCGACGAGACGCTGTACGTCAAGGCGGTCAACGACTCCAAGGGCATGTTCACCGACGACGGCATCATGCCCGACGACGGCCCGAAGAACGTGCTGGAGGTGCTGTCGGCGTTCAGTCCCGACGTGAAGGCCAAGAAGGACCAGATCGACCTGTCCAAGACCTTCACCACCGAGTTCACCTCCAAGGTCCCCCAGTCCTGACGGTTGCCCGACGTCACGGCGGTCCGGCTGTCCCCTGGCCGCCGTGACCGGGGCGGCCTACCCGAAGGCTTAGTGGTCCGCGCTGAGTGTGCGTAGATCACCCACGGGTGCGGAGGGCCTGGGCGGCGGCGGTGATTGCCTTCCTCTGATAGCCACTGGTGGGCATGGTGGCGCCGTGGGCGTGGCGGATGATGCCCTGGGAGTCAATGAGGATGCTGCCTGACTGCTGCAGCGAGCCGAAGACCTTTCTGCTCAGGCCGATCATCTCGTGCGGATTGCTGTGGCGGCCGGTGAGGACGAGGAACGGGATCTGACGCTTGGCCTTCCATTCGGCCGCTGCTTGGCGGTCCTCGGGAACCGCGACAAGCACTCGGACGTTGTCGGCAGCGAGCTCGTCGCGGCGCCGGATGAGGTCTTGGACGTGTCGGTTGCAGACCGGGCACGACGTCGACCGCATGAAGTAGATGAGCACAGCATGATTGCCCTGGTAGTCGGACAGGCGGACGGCCTGGCCGTCGGTGTCTTCCAGCACGACGTCGGGCGCCGGCGATCCAGCTTCAAGCATGGCGGAACTCCTCTTCAACTCGGGTTGCGGAAATACGGTCTGCTCAGGTCAGGCGCCAGTGGATTCCGGGGTCGTGCGTCCGCCCGTGGCGTCGGTCTTTCCGCCCAGGCCGAGCCGTACCGTGCTACGTGCCCGGTGTAGCTGGGACTTCATCGCGGCGTTGCTCAGGCCGAGCCTCTCCGCGACTACCCGCCCTGGGTAGCCCAGGACGTCCCGCATGATCAACACCCTGCGCTGAACGTCCGGCAGCTCTCTGATCGCCTGCGCGACGATCTCGGCTTCCAGACGCCGGATGACCTCCTCCTCGGCCGACGTCACCAGACCGGCGCCGGCCTCGTCATAGCGATCGAACAGCGACCGAGCCCGGCGTAGGCACTCATTCCGGACGATTCGGAACATCCACGATGCCAGTGCCCCGGTAGCGCGGAGTGAACCGATCTTCCGGTAGAGGATGATCAGCGCTTCCTGCGCGGCGTCCTCAGCATCCTGCGGGGACGCACAAAGATGCTCCGCGAAGCGCCGCACATGAGAGTGGGCACCATGGACCACCGCAGTGATCGACTCTCGATCACCAGCCTGTGCGGCCTCGATGAGCCGCGTGCTCACCCAGCCGCGGTCAGCCACGTCCGCGCCCTTGCCACCGGAACGAGGTCGTGAACAGTGCCTGCCCCACAGCCGGCATCACGACGTCACTCATCCGAATCCCCTTCCCAGCGTGACCGTCATCCCATAAGAGGCCCCCACACCGCGAAAGGATTCACCGTTTCAGGATCAATCTCGCTCGGCGCACCCCGAGCAGTACGCCGACAAGCAGCCTGTCCCCGAAGAGCCGAACCACTTAGGTTCACGCCCAGCGGCGCTGGAGCCAGCCGATCGTCGCTCAGCCCAATCACGCCGCCGGGTTCTCACGCGTTCCAGCCAAGCAGCGGCGGCCGGTGGACGCCAACCGTCAGGCCGGCCAGCCCGCTCAGCCGGCGCGGCGGGCGCGGGCCAGAACGAGCCCGCCCAGAACTACGGCGATCAGCCCCACCACCAGGGCGACGTAACCCCCGACTATTCCGTAGCCGGTGCCGGGACCACCCTTGGCGGCGGCCACGACCACCCCGCCGATGACCAGGCCGGCCAGTCCCGCCACCACGGCCACGACGGCCCCGCGCCTCCCGTCGCCGGTGCCGATGCGACCGGTGGAGCGGGCCAGAGCCAGCCCGCCGATGACCACGCCGACCAGCCCCAGCAGCGCGCCGCCCAAGGACCAGAGACGCCCGGCGGTCAAGGTGTAGGCATCGACGTCGGCCGACTGGACCAAGACGTGCGCGGCCGCCGGTCCGGCGAACCCGAAACCTCCGAGCAGGGTGGCAAGCGGGGGACGGACAGACATGCGGTGCTCCTTCTTCTCTTACGACTGCTTCTCTTACGACTGGACGTCGCCCGATCATGTCCGCCGGCCCCGTCGCCGGTCGTCCTGCTGACGCGGGCAATTCCCGCTGCCGCGGACGCTGCAGGAGCCGCGAAGATACTGCGAGCGCGGTAGCGGCCGATCGTCCGCGCGCAGGAGTTGGCCGCGCGAACATCCCGCTAGGGTGCGCGCATGAGCACAGGACGGTCCGGTGTCCCGGTACGTGTCATGGATTGGGCGATCGCCGTCGGCATGGCGGCGACGCTGCTCGTCACCGGGCTGTCCAAGCAGCACGCCGCCACATACCTCGCCCTGCCCGGCTACGCGCTCCTGACGGCCGGCGGTCTGGCGCTGGCCGCGCGCCGCCGGGCTCCGGTTCTCGTCCTGGCCGTCACCGGGCTGTGTGCGGTGGGTTACCAGGCGGCCGGTTTCGACGTGCCCGCCGTCGCGTACCTGTTCGCGGTGTACGCGGCCGTGCGGGCGGGGCATCGCACCGCCACGGTGGCGGCGAGCGTGACCATGCTGCTCACTCTCCCGCTCGCGGCCCTCGCCTCGGGCCTGCACGACACCGGCGAGGCGTTCGCGCAGGCCCGAGGCGCTCTCGAACTGGCCTGGCTGATCGCGGCCGGCGCCGCGGGCGAAGCGCTGCGGCAGGCCGAGCGGCGGGCGGACGAGGCCGAACGCACCCGCGAGGAGACCGCGCGGCGCCGCGCCGACGAGGAGCGGCTGCACATCGCACGGGAGCTGCACGATTCGCTCACCCACCAGATCTCGGTCATCAAGGTGCAGGCCGAGGTCGCCGTCCATGTGGCCCGCAAGCGGGGTGAGCAGGTGCCGGAGGCGCTGCTGGCGATCCAGGAGGCCTCTCGGGAGGCGACGCGGGAGCTGCGGGCGACCCTGGAGGCGCTGCGCGACGACGACACGACCCCGCCCCCTGGCATCGACCACGTACCGGAACTGGTGAAGCGGGCCCGAACGAGCGGACTGGACACGACGCTGACGGTCGAAGGGCAGCGGTGCGACGTGCCGGCCGCGGTGGACCGGACCGCCTATCGCATCGTTCAGGAGTCGCTCACCAACGTCGCCCGCCACGCCGCCGCCACCACGGCCTCGGTCCGGATCGACTACCGTGCGGACGCCCTCGCCGTACGCGTCGACGACGACGGCACGGCCGCGCCGGGCAGCGCCCCGATGCCGGGCATCGGACTGCTCGGGATGCACGAACGCGTCACCGCCCTCGGCGGGCACCTGCGCGCCGAACCCCGCGACGAGGGCGGCTTCACCGTACAGGCCGAGCTTCCCGTGGACCGTACGTCATGATCCGTGTCCTGCTGGTCGACGACCAGCCGCTCATCCGCAGCGGATTCCGCGCGCTCCTTGACCTCGAGGACGACATCGAGGTGGTGGCCGAGGCCTCCGACGGGAAGGAGTGCCTGGCTCTGGCCAGGGAACACCTGCCCGACATCGCGCTCATCGACATCCAGATGCCGGTCATCGACGGCATCGAGGCGACCCGGCGCATCGCCGCGGACCCGGCCCTGGCCGGGGTGCACGTCGTCATCCTGACGAACTACGGCTTGGACGAACACGTCTTCAACGCGCTGCGCGCCGGCGCGGCCGGATTCCTCGTCAAGGACATCGTGCCCGAGGACTTCCTGCACGCCGTACGCGTCGCCGCGCGCGGTGATGCTCTGCTCGCACCGTCGATCACCCGCAAGCTGATCAACCGGTACATCACCCAGCCGCTCCACGCCGATGCCGGCACGGGGCTGAAAGAGCTGACCAACCGCGAACGCGAGGCCGTCGCCCTGGTCGCGCAGGGCCTGTCCAACGACCAGATCGCCGACCGCATGGTGATCAGCTCATTGACCGCGAAAACCCATATCAACCGGGCCATGGCCAAACTCCATGCGCGTGACCGCGCCCAACTCGTGGTCCTCGCCTATGAATCCGGCGTGGTGGTCCCACGCGGAGGCTCCTGACCTCAACGGGCCGGCCCGCTCTGTACTGCTCCGCGGACGCTCAACCAGCCGTCCCACGCCCGCTCCGGAAATGACGTGAATTCATTCCGTTAATTCGCCAAACAATTCCAACATGCTAGGTTCTGGGCATTACGGCACCTAATTAAGCATGAATTCATTCCGACGGGAGAATCATGGAGTCGCTGGTCGTCGAGCGGGTGGAAACGTTCGTCGTGGAATTGCCGTCCATCCGGTCGTTCAGCATTTCCGGAGGAAGCGTCACCACGGCGGGCAAGCCCACGGAACGAGTGCTGGTCAAGGTCACGGCCGGCGACCGGACCGGCTGGGGTGAGGCGACCCCGACGCCCTCCTGGACGTACGAGACCGTGGAGTCGATCTCGACGACGATCCACGGCTACCTCGCCCCCGCGCTGATCGGACGGTCGGCGTGGGATCTGGATGGCGCCTGCGCGGCCTACGAGAAGGTGATCAACCGTGGCCTGACGATCGGCTCTCCCATCGCCAAGTCCGCGCTCGACATCGCGCTGCACGACCTGATCGGCCGGACCCTCGGCGTCTCCGTCGGTGTGCTCTGGGGCCAGCGCCGCCTCGACCGGATCAAGCTCGGCTGGATCGTGGCCGGTCAGACCCCCGCCGAGGTGCGGCAGGCCGTCGAGGAAGGGCGGGCGCAGGGCTACCAGGCGTACAAGGTGAAGGTGGGCCTGCACGACGAGGCGACGGACGTCTCGGTCGTGGCGGCGGTCAGGGAGGCGGCGCCGGACGCGCCCATCTGGGTGGACGCGAACCAGGCCTACACCGTGGACGGCGCGCTGCGCATGGCGCGCAGGCTGGTCGACCTCGACGTGTCGGCGTTCGAGCAGCCGCTGCCCGCCAACGACATCACCGGCCTGCGCCGGCTGCGCGACCACAGCCCGCTTCCGGTCGCGCTGGACGAGAGCCTGCGTCACCCCTCCGACATGGCCACGTTCGTGAAGCTCGACGCGGTGGACATCGCGATCGCCAAGGTGCAGCGTTCCGGCGGGCTCACGCTCTCGCGGCGGCTCTGCCAGCTCGCCGAGGACGCGGGGCTGCGCATCATGGGGTCGGGGCTGACCGACACCGATCTCGGGTTCGCCGCTTCGCTGCACCTGTTCGCCGCGTTCGGCGTGGACACTCCCGTCGATCTCAACGGGCGGCAGTTCGTCCACTCGGCCTACGTCGGGGACAGCACGGTGGAGGTCGTCGACGGCACGGCCCTGGTGCCGACGGGACCGGGCCTCGGCGTCGAGGTGGACGAGGACGCGGTCCGCTCCCTCGCCTCGGCGCACTGGGTCGCCTGACCGGGAGACGTTCAGGGGCGGCCGGGAGGCGGGGTCAGCCGGCAGGTCGAGTGCCGGAGCCCGGCCCGGGCGAGGACGTCTCGTCGAGCCGGCCGCCCCCCAGCAAAGCTTCAGCCGTCGTCGTACGGGCGTAGAGGATGTACCGCCCGGTGCGGTGCGCGGTGCACAAGCCGGCGTCACGCAGCGCGGTGAGATGCTGGTTGATGCCGGGCTCGGAGAGCCCGACACGCAGGGCCAGGTCGCGGGTGGAGGCGGGTTGATCCAGCTCGGCCAGCAGACGTGCCCGCGTCCTGCCGAGCACGGCGGCCAAGGCCCGCGGCGGCTCCAGTCCGCGACTCTCCCAGAGCGTGCCGATGCCGCGCGGCGAGTAGCGGACCGTGGGCTGGTACGGCGGAGTCGTGACGGAGAGGACCCGCGGCCAGACGAACACGCAGGGCACGAGCAACAGCCCGAGACCGCGCAGTGAACGGGTCCCCGACACGTAGCGGTGTTCCACCCGCAGCGTGCCGTCGTGCCAGGTCACGCTCGGGTCGAGGTCGGTCAGCATGCGCTGCGCGCCGCCCTCCGCCAGGAGCTTGGCACGGTAGAGGATCTCCCCTTCGAGCAGGGACCTGATCCGTGGCCAGTACGGGGCGATGGCCGCCGCCCAGTAGTTCTCCACCTCCTGCGCCAGGCGTTCCAGGCCCTTGCCGGGGTCGGCGTAGAGGGCCTCGACGCGCTTGGTGCGGGGGGTGCCGGCGTCGTCCAGGTCGGTGCGGACCCGGTCGGCCGCGGCCCGCATCGTGGCCAGCTCCAGTTCCAGGTCGGGGATGGAGGTGGCGGGCGGGGTGCAGGTGAAGCCGGCGATCGAGATCGTGGGCACCGGCACGAGGTCCGACAGCAGGCGCCAGTCCACGTCCGCCAGGCGCCGCCGTACCTGCTCCGCCCAGGGACGCAGCAGCGGGTGGGCCGCGGGGTTCTTCACGACGCGGACGCTCGCGACGACCTCGCCGAGCGGGGAGATGGCGAAGCGGATGTTGGCGATATCGCGGGTGGTGAACGTCAGCTCCAGCGTCATGGATTCGCTTCTCACTTAATCGATGGACCTTTGGGCGACATGTCAGCATCTTTGCGGCATGACGGCAACACAAGTGGAAACTCCCCTGCTGCGGCTTCCCGACTTCCGCAACCTCTACGTCGCGGGAGCGATCAGCCAGGCAGGCAGCCAGATCAGCTACGTGGCACTGCCCCTGCTCGCGGTCACCGCGCTGAGCGCAGGCCCGGCCGAGGTCGGCCTGCTGAGCGCGCTGAGCACGCTCACGGTGCTCGTTCTCGGATTGCCCGCCGGCGCCTGGGTGGACCGGGTCAGGCGGCGTCCCGTGATGCTGGCCACCGACCTGGCGCGGGCGCTCGTCCTGTTCTCCGTACCGGTCGCCTGGTGGGCGGGGTGGCTGTCCATGGCGCAGCTCTATCTGGTGGCCATGCTGGTCGGCGCCGGAACGCTGTTCTTCGACGTGGCCTCGTTCAGCCTCGTGCCGGGCATCGTCGGGCGAGATCGGCTGACATCTGCCAACTCGCTGCTTGTGGGCACGAACTCGGGCATGGACGTCGCGGGGCGCAGCCTGGCGGGCGTGCTGGTGCAGACGGCCGGAGCGCCCGTGGCCATCCTGCTCGACGCGCTCAGCTACCTGTGGTCGGCCGCCTGGCTGCGTCGCGTCCAGGAGCCGGTCCAGGCGGCGCCCGACACACCGCGCCCGCCCATCGCGCGGCAGATCTCGGCCGGCGTGCGCTTCGTGTTCGGCAACCCGGTACTTACCGCGGCCCTGCTCCAGGGCTCGCTGTTCAACCTGGCGTTCCCGCTCTGCTCGGTCCTGCTGCCCGTGCTCATCGTGGATCTGCTCGGGCTGCCCGAGTGGGTGTTGGGGGCCTACCTGGCGGCCGGCGGCCTCGGCGTGCTCGCGGGGTCGTCCTCCGCGCACCTGCTCGGCCGCCGCCTCGGCACCGGCCGGGCCGTGTGGATGGTCAGTCTGGTCACCTCGCCGGCGGCGTTCGTGATCCCGTTCCTCGACCGTGGGCCGTTGCTGTGGGCGGCGACGGCGGCGTGGTTCGTGCTGACGTTCCGGACCGGAATCAACAACGTGCTGCTCGTCAGCCTGCGGCAGCGCGTCACGCCCGACGAGATGATGGGCCGGATGACGGCGACGATGCGCCTGCTCCTGATGGGCGCGGTCGGAATCGGGGGGCTGCTCGCCGGAGTGCTCGGGGAGCTGTGGGGGGTACGGGCGCCGATGTGGCTGGGCGCGCTGATCCTGGCGGTGAGCTGGGTGCCGATCCTCTTCTCGCCGCTGCGCCGCGAGCCGTGACCGACCAGACCGGCGGGCCGTGGCCGCCCCCGGCGGTGACGAGCGAACCATCCTGCCGGAGCCGCTCTTCTCGCGCGGATCGGAAGACGCTACGCTGATCACGATGAATACCTCCTCCATCAGATTGGGGGCCCCGTTCACGCAAGGTGAGTGCTGATGCCGCGCTCAACCCCGAACGAGGATCCCCGCCTAACCCTCTGGCTGCGCGTGCGCGAGTTCGCCGTGCCGCCCCCCATGATCGAGTCAGCGACCGCCCGCCGTACTACCGGAGACTGGGCAGCAGCGTGCGCAGCAGCACACGTAGACGTCGATCTCAACCTGCGCCACATAGCGCGCCTCCACGGCCGGGAACTGGCCACCCACCTCCGAACCGACCTCCGCCACCTGGCACCTGAGCTGCTGCGCTGGCACATGCCGAGGATCGCCCCCAATGGCCTGATACGTCCGGGCCTGACCCTCTCGCTGGCCCGGTACCACGAGAGGGACAACCCGGTTCACCTCGTGGCCAGGACCCCGCCGGCCTGGGCAGATGCCGGTCAGCGGATCAGCCTGGCGCTCTGGGACGGTTCCCGGTCCGGACCGCATCCGCACCCCCATCCGAACCGACGCTTCCGCCTCGACCTGCATCGCCACTTGTGGGATGCGCGCAGGGCCGGTGAGTTGCGTGCACGTTCCGAAACAGCGCCGCACGCACGGGGCTGGGCCGTCGATCGGTGGCCGGCCGAGGCCCGGTTGCTGCTCTGTGCCGAGGGGCAGGACGGGGGTACGGTCGCCGTCCGGGTCGGCGGGCGGCGTCAGGTGGTCCTCGATGTGGACGCGTCCCGGGTCAGCAACGAAGGACCCGCGCCGCCGCCGATCTTGCCTGATGCGGCGACCTGGGTGCTGCCCGACCTGGCGTTGCTGCGTGCCGGGCTGATCGAGGCCGACAGGCTGCACCCGCTCGTCGCAGCGGCGCTCGTACCCGGCCATTCGCCGGACGCCAAGCCGCACGGCCACCAGAGCGAGAACGGGCCGCGAATGGTCGAGTGCCGCGGCGAACAGCACAGGATCGCGCTCGTGAACGGCGCGCTGGTCGCCCTGGATCACGACGCGACCGAGATCCGGCGCGAGAAACTGCTGGCCGAATTGACCGGCACCCCGTTGCCCTGTTTGCAGCTGATCGAGGAGGCCCACCGCTCCCCGGAGTGCCTCCTCGACGTCCGCGCGCGACTGGAGCACGGCGACGCCGCAGGTGCTCAGGTCACGGTCGACGGTCTCCTGGGACCTGGTGCGCGGCTGCCCGAGGGCGCGCTGCGCGACGTGCTGGAGAAGGCGGCGCGGCGGCGGATCGACCACGGGCTGTTCCGTGCCGGGCTCGGGTCGGGGCCGGGACCGGCCGAGCGACCGGACCGCCGCTCCCGTGAGGGCCGGGCACGCCCTCGCCACGCCAAATTCCGCTGAGCTTTCCTCGACCTCCAAGGTGATTCATCATGCATTCGTCTGTTCACGCCTCGCGCCTTGAAATCGCCGGCGATCTGCTCTCCCTGCTTCGCGACACCACCACGGAGCCACGTACCGACACGCAGTTGGAGGCCCTGACCCTGGCCGTGGCGGCCGACCTGCCCGTCCTGCTGTGGGGGGAGCCGGGGATCGGCAAGACCGCGGCGCTGCAGCAACTCGCCGAGGCGCTCAACCTGCCGCTCACGACGGTGATCGCCAGCGTGCACGAGCCGTCCGACTTCTCCGGCCTGCCGGTGGTCGGTGACGACCCAGCCGTGCAGGGCGTCCCGATGGCGCCGCCGGATTGGGCCGTACGTCTGGCTCGCGCGGGCCGGGGGCTGCTCTTCCTTGACGAGCTGTCCACGGCACCGCCCGCCGTACAGGCCGCCCTGCTCCGCCTGGTTCTGGAACGGCGGGTCGGGACCCTGCGGCTCCCGGCAGGTGTCCGGATCGTGGCGGCCGCCAACCCGCGTTCCTCTGCCGCTGATGGCTGGGAGCTGAGCCCGCCGCTCGCGAACCGGTTCGTCCACCTGCAATGGCGCCACGATCACGATGTCGTCGTACGCGGCCTCGGTGGGACCTGGCCCCGCGCGAGCCTGCCGTGGCTCGACCCGGAGCGGCTGTCCGAGGCGGTGACGTTCGCCCGGCGTGCGGTGTGCGGGCTCCTCACCGCCCGCCCCGATCTCGTGCACCGGCTGCCGAACAACGAGGCGCACCGGGGTGGCCCGTGGCCCTCACCTCGCAGCTGGGAGATGGCGTTGTGCCTGACCGCCTTCGCCACCGCGGCCGACGCGTCCAAGGACGTGCTGTCCATGCTGGTCAGGGGCGCGGTGGGAGACGGGCCTGGGCTGGAGCTGCTTGCCGCCATGGATCGGATGGACCTCCCCGACCCCGAGGCGCTGCTGGCCGACCCGGCGGCGGCCGAGCTGCCCCAGCGGGGTGACCTGCGCCAGGCCGTACTTGACGGTGTGGTCGCGGCCGTGCGGAGGCGGCCGGAGAAGGGCCGGTGGGACGCGGCATGGGAGCTGCTGGTGCGAGCGCTGGAGACCGGCGCCCCGGACCTGGTGGTCGTGCCCGCCTCCACGCTCGCCGCGCTGCGCCGCGCGGACTGGGAGGTCCCAGCCTCGATCGAGAAGCTCGCCGGGGTGGTCTCCTTGGGCAGGAAGGCAGATGAGGTCGCGGCGCGGGTGGCGGGCTGATGGACCTTGAGAAGCTCTTCACCGCCCGGTTGTACGCCGCGCGGGCCCGGCCCTATCTGGCGACGGCGCTGTTCGCGCTGCACCCGGTGGAGTCGCGGTTCGTGCCCACGATGGCCGTGGATCGGCACTGGCGGTGTTACATCTCACCGGCGTTCGTCGCGCGGACCCCCGTTGAGGAACTGGCGAGCGTGTGGGTGCACGAGGTCTCCCACCTGCTGCGCGACCATCACGGCCGCAGCGACCGGATCGCCCGGCAGCGGGAGCTGACCGGACGGGGAGAGCGGCTGCGGATGAACATCGCCGCTGACTTCGAGATCAACGACGACGTGTACGGTGACGGGCTGGCCTGGCCTGCTGGCGCCGTCCAACCGAAGATGCTGGGGCTGCACGAAGGCGAACTCATGGAGGACTATCTGCGCCAGTTCCGGCTCGGGCCGTACACGCAGGATCTGGTCTGGCTGGACTGCGGCAGCGGCGCCGACGGACTCGAGCGGGAGTGGGATCTCGGGCCGGAGGGCGCGAACGGGCTCAGCGACCACGAGCGGGAGGCGGTCCGGTTCCGGGTGGCGCAGGGCATCAACGCCCGTCCGGGGAACGTGCCGAAGGGATGGCGGCGGTGGGCAGAGGAGGCCTTCCACCCGCCGCAGCCGTGGCGGGAACTGCTCGGCACGGCCATCCGCTCGGCGGTGTCAGGACCCGGCGTGGGCGAGGACTACACCTATGGCAGGCCGCCGCGGCGCTCTGCCGGCCTGCCCGGCGTCATCCTGCCAAGCCTGCGGCGCAGGCCGCCGCGGATCAGCGTGGTCATCGACACCTCCGCGTCGGTCAGCGACGCCGAACTGGGGAGCGCGTTGCTGGAGGTCGCCGCGATCCTCCGCGCCGTGGGCGGCCGGCGCGACCTGGTCAGCGTTCTGTCCTGCGACGCGGCGGCCCGGGTCGCGCAACCGCTGTGCCGGGCCGAGGGGATGACGCTGGTGGGTGGCGGCGGCACGGACCTGCGTGCGGGCATCGCCAAGGCGCTGCGAGCGAGCCCGCGGCCGGACGTCATCGTGGTCCTGACCGACGGACAGACCCCGTGGCCGCAGGAACGGCCGGCGTCCCGCATGGTGGTGGGGCTGTTCCCCCGGACCAAGCGGTCGTACGAGAACGATCCCGACTACGTGCCGGACACGCCCCCCTCATGGGCACGGGTGGTCGACATCGGCTAGGCAAGTCGGCCTTGGCGGTCCTACGCTCCGGCTCCGGCGCCACCGAGCTGTGGGGGGGTGCGGGCGCCGATGTGGCTGGGCGCGCTGATCCTGGCGGTGAGCTGGGTGCCGATCCTCTTCTCGCCGCTGCGCCGCGAGCCGTGACCGACCAGACCGGCGGGCCGTGCCGACCCCCGGCGGTGACGAGCGAACCAGTCTGCGGTGTCGCCGCTGTCGCTTGGTGACCGAACCACCGTGGTGACACTGCCCGTGCCTGGGTAGCTTGGGGGTTGTGGCCACCAGTGACGGTCAGGCCCACGTCGGCCCAGGGTCTGTCGCGGACCGGAGCTGACCGGGAACGCCGGCCTCGACCGGAGGGGCGAGGACCAAGGCGTGGTCATGCCACCGGCTCCTTGACTGGTCAACGGCACGAGAGATTCATCGTTGAATCTGACCACCAGTTGCGACAGGACACGACGTCCTCGATGTCTCAAGGGGGTCCGTGGCGATGTTCGATCGATTCGAAGAATTCGACATCTCTACCGCGGGTGCGTCGATCCACGGACGCCGAGGCGGCAACGGACCGCCTCTGCTGCTCCTGCACGGTATTCCGGAAACTCATCTGATGTGGCATCGGGTAGCACCCCACCTCGCCGAGCGCTACACCGTCGTCGCCACCGATTTGCGTGGATACGGCGACAGCGGCAAGCCGCCCAGCACCGCCGATCACGAGCCCTACAGCATGCGCGCGATCGGTCGCGACCAGCTCGAGGTCATGCGACATCTGGGCTACGACCAGTTCGGCATCGTGGGACACGATCGCGGGGCGCGCTGCGCCTACCGTCTCGCACTGGATCACCCGGATGCTGTTCTCCGGCTCGCCGTCATGGACGTCGTTCCCGTCGGCGACGCGTACAAGCGCGCCGACAAAGACTTCAGCCTCCTCTACTGGCAATGGTCCTTCCTCGCCGCGCCGGAACCGACGCCGGAACAGTTCATCAACGCGGCACCGGCCAACCTGGTCGACTTCATGCTCAACACGTGGTCCGAGGTGAAGGACGCGTTCCCAGCCGAGGTACGCGGCGAGTACATCGAGAAATTCACCCACCCCGATACGGTGCACGCCATCTGCGAGGAGTTCCGCGCATCCCCAACTTTGAACTACCAGCAGGACGAGGCGGATCGCGGGAACCGGAAGATCTCCTGCCCCGTGCTCTTCCTGTGGAGCCAGCGCGGTTCGGTCGCGAAACTTTACGATGATCCACTCGCAATATGGCAGGAGTGGGCCGATGACGTTCGCGGCTCCCCGGTACCAGTCGGCCACTTCATTCCAGAAGAAGCACCCGAGGAGACCGCACGCCAACTGCTGGATTTTCTGGAGTAGTGCGAGATCGGCGCGACTGCTCGACGTGTAGATGACTCATCGTCTGTCCGCGACGACCGGCTGAGCTGATCCACGCCGAGCCCGGCATGGGCTTCATTCGTCAAGGCTCCTGAGGGCCGATATCCAGGGCCAGGACTGAGTTAGGCGCAGAGGCCCGTCCCGCCCCAGCAACGCCGAGCCAAATACGTCGAAGCGTGGTCATCGCCCGAGGGTGAGAAGCCTTGGAGCGTGCCCGATGACTTCTACTTCGTCTACGGAAAGGAGCAGGACTGCGTCCATCTAAGAGAGGAGTATCTGCCTGGCACCCTTCTGGTCGGGCATGCGGGGATGGATGGGCTCGGCCTCCGGATTCCGGTTCGAGCGCCGCGCCACTATCGGCCTGGGCGGCACCCACTGCCCTTCCATTTCGCCAGAAACGAGGCCTAACCCTGAACTCCGGATGATCGCGCTACGTTGAACCCGATGATGGTGGGTGGAAAGGGGAGCACGTGGCGCAAACGGGGGCGGTTTCCGGTGCGGAGGGACGGATCGAGCGTGAAGCGGTGGATCGGCTCGTCGCCGCGCTGACCTCGGGGGAAAGCGGGCTGGTGCTGGTGGTGCCGGAGCCGGCGGGGGTTGAGGGGATGGGCGTCACCGCCGTCCTGGCGGCCGCGCTGCGGAGACCCGAGGTGATCGTATGCTTCCCGGAGGGCATCGACTGGGCGACCGTCAGCGCCACGACACACCCGGACCAGTTCGCCCAGGAGCTGACGGAGGTCATGACCGGCCTCTTCGAAGACATGGAGCCGTACTCCGGGCTCGACCCGGACGAGCTCTCCGAGGCCTTCGGGGCGGCCCCACAGGACGAGGAAGCGGTGGCCCGCCTGTTGGAGGAGCGCATCTTCCGGCCGGGCGGGCGGTTGATGGTGCTCGACGGGCCGATTGCCAACGTCGTGGTCGACCTGGCGTTCATGTGGCCGGGCTGCACGTGGCTGGTGGCGGCGGGCACCGTCGAGGAGGCGCCGCCGTTCGCGATCACGGTGCCGGTCGGGCCGATGACCCCGGCTGAGAGCACGGCCCTACTCCGGCACGACCTGCCGGTGCTGGACGAGGGGACGGCCGCGCGGCTGGCGGAGCTGACCTGCGGCTGGCCGTTCGCCATCACGCTGGTGCGCTCGGCGATCATCGCCCAGGGCGACGTGGGGATCGTCGGGCGGCTGCCGGAGGGCGTGGACCTCGCCGACCCCGATTCCCGGGCGGCGCTGATCGGCGCCGCGGTGGATCATTCAGTCGGCTGGCTGCGGACGATCGACCCCGCGGCCGCGGAGCGCTTCCTCGACCTGGGCCTGTTCGACGAGCGCGAGCCCATCCCCATCGGCGTGGCGGCCATGCTGTGGTGCTCGGACGCGGGCATGACGAGTGACGAGATCAACGCGTTGATCGCGCGGCTGGAGAGCCTGTCGCTCCTCAGGCACGACACTGACGAGCAGGTTCTCGTGCTCCCGTCCACGGTCCGCGCCCACGTACGCGGCCTCCTTGGCGAGGCGGGACTGGACCGTGCGCGGCGCAGGCTGATCGACGCCGACCCGGGCGACATCCTGGAGGTCTGGGGCGCCCTTCCGGGCACGGTCACGTGGACGCTCCGGAACATCGTCAGCTACCAGGCGGCGGCCGGCGCCACGGAGGAACTGGCCGCGACGGTGGGCGACGTGACATGGCTCGCCGGCCGGCTGCAGCTGTCCGGCGTCGAGGCCGTCCTTGGCGACCTGGACAAGGCGGGTGAGCGCGAGGTCGAGCTGCTCCGCCGCACCGTCGCCGCCTCCGCCCACCTGCTCGAGACGGCGCGCGATCTTGGGGACGCGTTCCCCACGCTCGCCTGCCGCCTGCACGCTGTACCGGGCATGGCGGAACGCGCCCACGCGTGGCGGCACGAGATCGGCAGGCCCTGGCTGGAGTCGTGCTGGACGCCGCCGGATCTGCCGCACCCCGCCCTGGTGCGTACGCTGCACGGCGACACGGGCGAGCTGACCGACGTCGCCGTCGCCCCCGACGGCACCTGGGTGGCCGCATCGAGCCGGGACAAACGGGTGCTGCGTTGGCAGCCGGACGGCACCCAACTGAACAGCCACTTAGGGCATGAGTTGGTGGTCACCGCTGTGGCCGTCTCCCCGGACGGTACCTGGCTGGCCAGCGCGGGCTGGGACGACAGCGTGCGCCTGTGGCGGGCCGACGGGAAAATGATCAACGTCCTCGATGATCACCCCGATAGCGTGTCCGCCGTCGAGATCGCTCCCGACGGCACCTGGCTGGTCTCGTCCGGTCGTGGCTTCGTCCGGTTCTGGAACGCCGACGGCACGCCGCGCGCGGCTGTGGACGGGCTGGAGGGCCACCGTGAGCGCATCGCCATCGCGCCCGACGGGTCGTGGGTCGCATTCGCCGGCTTCATGGCCGCCGAGCTGCGGAACTCCGACGGAACCCTCAGGGCGGACCTCGGCTCCACCGACGCCGTCGCCATCGCGCCCTCGGGAGAGTGGCTCGCGACGACCGACGTGAACCTCCGGTTGCTGAACCCTGACGGCAGCCTGCGCGCCGAATTCGACGACGTGGAGTGTCACGGCGGTGGCCTGGCCATCTCGCCCGGCGGTTCGTGGCTGGCGGTGGGCGAGCTCCACGACGACGTCGTCCTCCGGGACGTCGACGGCACGATCCTCGCCCGCCTCCACGGCCACGCGGACGACGTCACCGCCGTGGAGATCGCGCCGGACGGCACCTGGCTCGCGTCGTCGGGCGCAGATCGAACGGTCCGGATCTGGGACGTGGGCATCGCCCTGCGTGAAGACGTGCCGGGGCGGGCCGGCGAGCGGCAACTGTACTCCGTCGCGGTCGCCCCGGACGGCTCCTGGCTGGCCACCACCGGCCTGCGCGGCCTCACCCTGTGGAACGCCGATGGCAGCGTGCGGCACCAGGGCCCCGACCTTTTCCGTGGCAGCGTGGCCATCGCGCCTGACGGCACGTACCTGTTCACCGGCGACTGGGACGGGACCGCGCGGCTGCACGACCTCGACGGCACGGTACGCGCGAGCAGATCCATGAGGCGCCGGCCGGAGATCAGAGCGGTGACGATCTCGCCCGACGGCGCCTGGACGGCGATGGCGGTCGGCGACAGGGTGCGCATCGCGACGGCGGGCGGCAGGCACGTCACGACCACGAAGCGGCACGGCGACGACGTGCGTGCCCTCGCCATCGCCCCCGACGCGTCGTGGCTCGCCGTCGCAGCGGGCAGTGACGTGCGCAGATGGGATGCGAAGGGCCATCCGCTGGGGCCGCCCATGACCGCCGAAGCGCTGATCAACGCGCTGGCCATCGCCCCCGACGGCCGGTCCGTGGCCGCGGCGACGTACGGCGGCGTCGAGCTGTTCGATCTGGACGGCGAGCAGGTCTGGGAGGCCGCGTACGACGGGGAGCTGACGGGCGTCGCCTTCTCACCCGACGGCGTCCACCTCGCCACGACCGCGGCGCGGGGACGGCTGCGGGTCTGGGAGGCCGCCACCGGAAGGTGCCTGACCATGGTGTTCGTGGACAGCACGCTCGAGGGCTGCGCGTGGATGCCCGACGGCTCGGGGATCTACGCGGCCGGTACCGCGGGCCTGTTCGCCTTCACGTTCCATCGCTGATCTGTGCGCGTTGTCGATTCCGGGCCGCGGCGCGCAGTGGAGAGCCTCGAGTTCCAGTCACCAGGCTTTCCAAGGCCTGACGCTTGCAACTCCTGGTCGCCGTACGGCGCTGGGCCTGCACCCTCATGACGGTGCAGGCCCAGCGTGGTGGTGTCACTTAGGTGATACCAGGGTCAGTTCACTTGATGACTGCGAGGGCGTCGACGACACCAGCGCCGAAGAAGCTGTTGTCGTCGACGGTGCCGATGCACGCCGCGGTGTTCTGCGGGCACGGCTTGGATTCGGCCCGCGCCTTGAGCTCGCTGATCATCTCAGCCGGCGACCAGGACGGGTGCGCCGACTTCATCTGCGCCATGACGCCGGCGACGTGCGGGCTCGCCATCGACGTACCGCTCTTGGTGCCGTAGCCGTCGGCCCCCGTCCGGGTGTTCCACGTCGTCGAGTAGATCGACGAGCCGGGAGCCGCGACGTCGATCTTGCCAAGGCCGTAGTTGGAGAAGGACGACCGGATGCTGTCCAGCGTGGTGCCCACGCGCTGCAGGGATGCGACCGTCACGACACCGTCGAGCTCAGCCGGGATGTCGTTGCAGCGGTTGTTGATCGTGCGCACGGTCGGCCTCGGCGCGTCGTTGGGGCTGCCCGTGTCCACGGTCTTGTTGGCCATGTCGTAGTTGGAGTTGCCCGCCGCAGCGACGTGGACGACGCCCTGCTTGGTGGACCACTCCACGGCGCGCCGGACGGCCTCCTTGCTGGCGGCCTGGTCGGGCTGGTCGTCACACCAGAACTCGAACGGGTCGACATAGTAGGAGTTGTTCGTGACGTCCATGTGCTTCAGGCCCGCCCACATGAAGCCGCAGATGGCGTACTCCGGGTAGATGAAGCCGTCGTTGTTGACGACCTTGACGGCCGCCATGCGCACGTTCGGCGCGACACCGACGATGCCGATGTTGTTGCGGGCGGCGGCGATGGTGCCGGCGACGTGCGTACCGTGGTCGCTCGACGTCGGGCGCCATGCCAACGGCGTCTGATCCGGGCGGCCGACGTTAGTGCAGTTGACCGAGTTCGCGACGTCGATGTTGGCCTTGAGGTCCGGGTGCGTCGGCGAGATGCCGCTGTCGAGCACCCCGACGAGGACGTTGCGGTTGCCGTCGGAGATCGCCTGCGCCTGCGGGGCCTTGATCATTTGCATGTCCCACTGGACGCCCTCGTTGGGGTCGAGGCCCTCGCCAGGCTGCGGGTCGGACGGGATGTCGCCGTTGTCCGGCTTCTTGGCACCCTTCTTGTACCCGTTGGCGCCGGGGCCCCACGGCGGGGCCAGGTCGGTCGGCGTCCCCTCGGAGACCCCGGCCGTGCGGGTAGCGCCGACGGAGGCGACCGCGTTGGCGCCCTTGGCGGTGACGTTCGCGCGGAAGGCCGCGCGGTCAGAGTGGGCGACGACCACGCCAATCTCGGGCCAGGACTGGACGACGACACCTCCGGCGGCCTCGACCGCGCGCTCAACGAGACGAGTTTGGCCGGGGTTGGCGATCCGGGAGTTGACGACGTAGCTCATGAGCATCCCGTCGGGGATGTCCACGTTGACCGGTGTCGACGTCGGCTCATCGGTGGTGGCCGCGCTGGCCGAGTCGATCGCGCCTCCAAGGAAGGCGGCACCCACCATGGCGAACGCCGCGGCGGTGGCCGCGAGGCGTCGCTTGGGGAGGGCATGCTGCATGCGTTGCTCCTTGAACGGTCAGGCCGCGGCACCCATCGCCGCGGTCTGGCTGGCCCCGATTCCGAAAGCCCGAAATCGCCCCGAATCCAGCCTTTAAGGTTGGTTGGTGAACGTAACAGCTCGATCATGAATTGTTCAAGAGTTCACCAAGGCGCAAGGCTGACCGGATCTACCTGCCGACCGACGATCAAGCGCGCTTCGGGCTTCGTGTGGGTCCGGTGGGGGTGATCAAGCGCCGGGGCGCAGGATCGGGGTATGCGCGACACGGAGCTGTACCACCACCTGCTGGGCCCCGACCGCGGCCCACCCCGGGCACGCTGCTGTACAGCAGCGCGTACAGCAGCGCCACCCTACGCGATCACACCTCGCCGGGCCCGTATCTACCGGTCGAGCAGGGCGGCGAGCCATCTACGAGGGGCCTGCCCTTCCCTACGGATCAGAAGGTCAGGGCTCGATCCTCTCGGCCGCGGCTTTCAGGGATGAGAACACATCCAGTCAACGGCCTGTCTCCACGCCCTGAGATGCTCGGGAGGAAGGCTCCCACCACGTCAACGGCCAAAGGCAGACGGGCGAGTCTGACGGCAACGTCGGCCACCACGCACCCACGACGGGCACCGTCGACCACCCTCGACCCCAGGTCTTCGATGGGCAACAGGGCGACCGCTACAGTCGTTGATCCGGTTGAGGCTGGGAACTAACGCGGACCGGTAGTAGCGCTAACCCGGGCGGATCAGGGGACGCGACCGGGCCGGACGGGCGTCCGGTGAGGAAGGCCCGGCCGCTCAGAGCCGCATGCCCTTCGGCGGAATTCCGGCGTCTACCAGAAGCTGGCGCGCTTCCTCTTCCCGGGAATCGTCGACGAGCACCCTCCGGGGGAAGGCACCGATGCCGCCTTCAAGAATGCTCATGTTCTGGTCCGCGATCTGATAGGGGATCTCGGCTTCCAGCAGCAACGCTTCGACAGCCGAGATCAGTGCCGGATCGTTGGCACGGACCACCTCGCGCACGTTCCCTCCCCTGTTGACGCGGCAATGGAGGCCGACCTGCAAGGAAGAGACCTGGCTCGCCCAGGTCCTTCCCTTGATCCAGCGTACCTCGCGTCGGCGGCAGGGTATCGACCGCTCGCCTACCGAGCGGCCCCGGTGGTGTTCGCACAACCGATGAAAAATCAAGACACAAGATGTCGGGTTTTGAAGCGAACATGGTTCGCTGGTCGGCGCCGATGGAGGACGTGGACCGAGCCCTAGAGATAGACAAGGACCGTAATGCGCGAAACGCGAGAAGATCTCAAAGAGTTGCAGGCCCTGCTGGACGCTTCTCTCTCCCGCTCCACCTCGCATCTCCGCTCGATCATCAATACCGAGAGCACACTGACCGCAGAGGAGCTCACCGGGGTCCTCACCGGGATGTGCACCCTGGCTCTGTCCACCGTGACGGCGAAGGGCGAGCCGCGGATCAGCGGGGTGGACGGGCACTTCCTGCACGGTAAGTGGCACTTCGGCACGGCGCGCACGGCCGCCAAGGCCCGCCACCTGGCCGCCCGCCCCGCCGTCAGCGCCGCGCACATGCGCGGTGAGGACCTGGGCGTGTTCACGCACGGCATGGTGGAGATCCTCAACCCCCAGCACAGCGAGCCGGCCGCAGACTGGCCGGACCTGCTCGCCTACTTCAAGGACTTCTACGGCGACGACTTCTTCGACTGGGACAACGAAGTGGTCTACTACCGGCTGCATCCGCACTGGATGACCGTCCACGCCCCCGGCGTGGACAAGCTCACCGCGGTGTCCTGGTCTTGATCTGCGGCACGGGCCGCGTCGAGACCGGCCACGTGCTGAGAGATCTGGTGAAGCGGCCGCTCAGCGCCATTGTGACGAGCGGCCGCCGCATAGTGGCGTAATCGGTTTGTTCGGCATGGGGGTCTGTCCGCCCATGTTCTGCTGCGTTGTGAGAGGGTGGACGAAGATTGACCGCATTCATACGGGACATCGCGAGTATGGGGCGCGAGACCATCGACGTGGTGGGGGCTCGTACCAACAATCTGCGGGACGTGTCGGTGAGCATCCCCAAAGGGCGACTTGTCGCCTTCACCGGAGTGAGCGGCAGCGGCAAGACCTCGCTGGCCGTCGACACCCTGCACAACGAGGCCCAACTGCGGTATCTGGAGGGGCTTTCGCCGTTCGTACGGCAGTACATTACCCAGCGCAATCGGCCGAAGGTCGACCGCATCTTGGGACTCGGCGCGACGCTCGCGGTCGACCAGCGCCGGCTGAACCGCAACCCCCGCTCCACGGTCGCGACGATCACCGGTATCGACGGGCACCTGGGGCTGCTGTTCTCGCGCCTTCCGGGAATCGGCGCTGACCCGGCGGCGGAGAGTGGAGACGGGCATCTGACGACCACTCACTTCGACCGCAATACGCCGGAAGGGAGCTGCGCGGACTGCCACGGGGTGGGCGGGCGCTGGCAGGCGCAGGAGGACCTGGTCATCACCCATCCGGAGCTTCCGCTCTTCGAGGGGGCCTCGCCCTGGTACGCGAAGTGGCGGTCGGGGGAGCACGCGTTCGTACCGGCGCTTGCCGAGAAGCGCGGCGTGGACCTCGGTCGGCCGTGGCAGTCGCTGCCCGAGGAGTTCCGCCACTGTGTGCTGTACGGCACGGGCGAGGAGAAGGTCGAGGCGACCGTCGACATGTCCAACAAAAAGGAGACGGTTTCGGTGACCTACACCTCGAGCCAGCCGCTGCGGGGCGCGCTCGCCGAGGTGGAGCGGGTGTTCATGAACGCCCAGACCTCCAGCGCCAAGCAGCGCTACCTGCCGTACATGCGCAAGCAGCCGTGCGGCACCTGCGGCGGCAGCGGGTACGGCCAGGTGGCCCGGTCCGTGCGGCTCGGCGGGCTGACCTATCCCGACCTGCTCGAGGTGGACGTTCGGGAGGTGCACAGCTGGGCGGAGCGTGTGGCCGGCGACCTGGGCGCCCGGCAGCGCGAGGTGGGTGAGCCGCTGCTGCAGGACCTGGGCCGCAGGCTCAGGATCCTCGGCCGGCTCGGCCTAGTCCATCTCCAGCTGTCCCGGAGCGCGGCGACGCTGTCCGGGGGTGAGTTGCAGCGAACCCGCCTCGCCGCGCAGCTCAGCACCGAGCTGAGCGGCATCGTCTTCGTCCTGGACGAGCCCGGGACCGGGCTGCACCCGGCGGACAAGGCGCATCTGCTCGACATCGCTCTGGAGCTACGCAAGGCCGGCAACACCGTGCTCCTGGTCGAGCACGACCCTGAACTGATCGCCCGGGCCGACTGGGTGATCGACATGGGGCCCGGCGCGGGCCGCCTCGGCGGTGAGATCCTGGTGTCGGGGCCTCCCGCCGACGCGGCCGCCCACCCGACGTCGCTGACCGGACGCTATCTGGCCGGTGAGGGGCCGAGGCTGCGCCGGACCCGCCGTCCGGCCGGGGATGACATTGGCTGGGTGGAGCTGCACGGCCTGCGTGCGCACAACGTGACCGCAGACCTGGTGCGTTTCCCCGCCGGTCGGCTCACCTGCCTGACCGGGGTGAGCGGCAGCGGCAAGAGCAGCCTGCTCGGCGCGCTCGCGGCGAGCGTGGAGGCCGCCCTGAACGGGACGACGACCGACACGGTGCGACAGGTGACCGGCCTGGAGGGGTTCGACTGGGTCGCCGTCGTCGATCAGGAACCTCTCGGGCGGACGCCGCGGTCGAACCCGGCCACCTACAGCAAGGCGTTCGACATTGTCCGCAAGCTGTTCGCCGAAACCGACGTGGCGCGCGGACGCGGGGTCAACGCCTCCTGGTTCAGCTTCAACACTGCGGGTGGTGGCCGCTGCGAGATCTGCACCGGTTACGGCCGCAAGCTGGTCGATATGCACTTTCTGCCGGATGTGTGGGTGGTCTGCGACGCGTGCGAGGGCCGGCGCTACAAGCCGGAGGCTTTGGAGATCAAGTATCAGGGGCTGGCCATCGATCAGGTGCTGGAGCTGACCGTCGCCGAGGCCGTGGAGCAGTTCTCCGAGCCCCGGCAGCTCGCGGACACCCTGGGAGCCTTGAACCAGGTCGGGCTTGGCTATCTCCAACTCGGCCAGAGCGCCACCGAGCTGTCCGGCGGCGAGGCGCAGCGGCTGAAGCTGGCGTCCGCGATCCAACGCGGTGCGGCGAGCCGCAAGGCCGGGCTCGTCGTTCTCGACGAGCCCGTTTCGGGCCTGCACCCGTCTGACATCCAGCGTGTGGTGGATGCGCTCGATGTGTTGCTCGACTCGGGCAACACCGTCGTTGTGGCCGAACATGACATCCCCGTCGCCGCGTCCGCGGACTGGGTGATCGACCTGGGGCCGGGGGCCGGTCCGGACGGGGGTGCGGTGGTCGCGGAGGGCACTCCGGACGCCGTCGCGACGGCGGACACCCCGACGGCCGGCTTCTTCCGGAGGTACGCGGCGGGCCTGCCACTCTTGGAAGTACGAGAAGACGCGCGCTGCTGAGACGCCGGGGCTCGTGTAGATGATCTATTCCAAGGGGTCAGTGATCGTAGGCGATCAGTGAGCGTAGGACGGTTTGTCCGGTGGCGTCGTTGCGCCAGATCGCGGCGGTCAGCGCGAGGATGCGTTGCATGACGCGGGCTATGACCCCTCCGGGTGTGCGCCCTCGGTGCCGTTCGAGGTCAAGCTGTCCCTTGAAGGTCTCGTTGATCGATTCGATGACCTGCCGCAGTGGCTTGAACAGGGCTGCGCCAGGCCGTTCCCGTTCACCTTTACGGGCCGGCCGCAGCAACTGGACTCCACGCTCGGACAGTTCGCGTTCGAAACCACGGCCGAAGTAGTTCTTGTCGCCGATGAGAGTCTGTCCGTGGCGCTCTCGCAGAAGCTCGCATTCGGCGGCCAGGAGGTCGAGGAGGGTCTCGCGTTCGTTGGCCTTGGCCCCGGGTCAGGGCGAAGGCGATGGGCAGGCCCTGAAGGGTGCAGACCAGGTGCAGGCGCAGGCCCCAGAAGAAGCGCCTGTGGCTGGCGCAGTAGCCGTATTCGGCCCAGCCTGCCAGGTCGGAGCGTTTGACGGTCTCGCGGGAGCGGCCGCATTCCACCGGGGTGGAGCCCACGACCCATACGTCGTCGCTCCACACCGAGGTGGTGGTGGCCAGGATCCGGTTGACGCTTCGCATCAGACCGGCGGCCTTGCGCAGCCGCTTGTTGTAGCCGGGCTGCTGGGGCAGGTAGGGGAAGAGGTGGCGCAGGTGGGCACGGGCATGGCGGAGCCATTTGGCCTCGGAGGTGAAGCCGAGTATGGCCTGCATCATGGCGAGGGTGACCAATTCGGCATCGCTCAGGCGGGGCGTAATGCCGACCGGCGGGCGCCACGGCGCCAGGTCGGGATGCTCTTTCAGCAGGTCGTCGGTCGTCGCATAGGGTGCTGTCGCGAGGGTGTCCACGTCGTTCGCCATAAGGCGATCTTGGACACCCTCGTTCTCGTCTCCGCAGGCACTCCTTGGACCACACCACGTGGAGGAACCAGTGTCATACCCGCAACCGCTCACCCCCGAGGAGAAACTCGCCGACGCGAAGAAGCAGCTGAGCCTCCCGCGTATCGTCGTGATCTGCGGCTCCACCCGTTTCATGACCGAGATGACCGAGGCCGATCTGCTGGAGACCAAAGCCGGAAAGATTGTCGTCAAGCCGGGTTGCGACATGAAGTCGCCGCACGAACTTTGGTCCGATCCTGTCGAGGCCGAGGCGCTGAAGGTTCGACTCGACGATCTGCACCGAGCGAAGATCCGGCTCGCTGATGAGGTGCTCGTAGTCGGCGACTACATCGGAGACAGCACCCGAGCCGAAATCGCCTACGCCCGGTCGCTGGGCAAGCCCGTGCGGTTCACGCACCCCGAAGTCGACCGCGACGCCTGACCGCCCACCCCCACACCCTCCGCAGGCACCCCTTGGAATTGATCATCTGGACCAGGCCAGGGGGAATGCCCACGGGCGTGGTCCCCTCCGGCTGGGCGGTGAAGCGCATGCGGCGGAAGCCCTCGCCGCTGATCGTCAGGTCGCCGCCCGGCTCCACGCGGAGAGTGAAGGGGCCCGCCCGCCAGGCGCCCGCTGGGGCGGGCTCGGTGTCGAGTTCCAGGGTCAGGCCCATGGTGAACCTGCCGTCCTTGAGCACGGCCAGCACGTCGTATTCGTCGCTGAGCCACGCGCCGTCCGGGGCCCTGTCCTCGCCGGGAGCACGGCAGGGAGTGAAGATCATGGGAGGCTCGTCCCGAGGGGTGCTTCCCACGATGAGGGTGCCGTCCTCGACGGCCAGCCAGGTGGTGCGCGCCTCGCCCACGCCGTACCAGCGGCCGTCCGCGCCCGGGGCGAACTCGGCCTCCTGCTGCACGATGGCGACCCGGCCTTCGCCGGCCTCGGCGACGGTGATCGGGGTGTCGGTCGCCTCCTCGTACCAGTGCCCCACGACCGGCGCGGGGGCCCGGCCTCGGGCGACATTTTCGGAATCTTCCCGTTGGCCGGTGAGCTCGAGAGCCAGCCGGCGGCTGAGACCGACCGGGTCCAGGGCGCTCTGGTTGGTCAACACGGCCACGCCGAGATCAGGCCCTGGCAGGTAGAGGAGGTTGGAGACGTACCCGTGCATGCCGCCCGTGTGGCCGAACGCGTCGAGCTCGCCCACCTTCCAATGGAAGATCCCGTGCGCGTAGGACAGCACGGTCCCGTCGGCCAGCACTCCCCGCTCCAGCAGCGCGTCACGCAGCCGCGTCCCCAGCACCCGCCCGTCCGCCAGGAACCCGAACCACGGCGCGAGGTTCAGGCACTGGCCGATCGTGACCTCGCTCTCCAGGGCCAGCTCCGGCACGTGCTTCCTGATGTCGTCGTCCAGGCTCAACTTGCCCTCGTGGGCCAGCATGAGCACGCAGGCCGCGGTGAACTGCTTGGAGGCCGAGGCGATGTCGTCAGCGCGGCGCTCACCGCGTCCGCGTGCGCGAACCGTGGCACCGGAGTCGCAGCGAACCTGTACGGCGAAGGCCCACGGCGACACCGCCACACCGCCCATTGACCCTCATCCCCGCCCGAACTGCCGTACAAGGGACTTTCATGACGTACAAACATCCCAGGGCATGAGCCGACCCGTTTCCGGGGGATTGAGCGGCCACTCCCAAACAAACGGTCAAGGGACCTTCTGGGGAACCTTCGCGCTGTTCCCGCACGGTCGGCGGTTATGCGCGTCCGTCACCGTACGCCACAGCTGTATCGCGTATCCGGCTACCCGGGGGTGATTTCACCGGAGTCGTCATGCGTCCCTCTTTTCTCCCGTCTCGAATCCCGTTTCCAGCATCGCCGGAAACTCCGCCACGCCGCCGCACCCGCCAATCACATGACGGACGCCGTCGGCTCATCGGGTACGGGCAGCGCCGCCGGACCGTGGCCCGTACCTGGCGTCACCAGTTGCCGCGAGACCGACGAGCCGGTACGCGAGCGGCGCGCCCGGGGCCCGGCACGAGGCGACGGAGAACCGCGTCAGAGTCGCTCGCCCGCGTGAGCGAAGTCGGGAAGCGGGATATCGCGGCGTCGCACATTCGGGTCACGGTGACTGGCTTTCTCTCACGTCATCCCGTTGACCGGTTCGGCGCATCCCGTGAATCCGTCAACTCGCCGATGAGTTCGTCGAGAGCGCCATTCGGCCAATAGCGGTCCATCCGCACGCGATCCGTGCCGATCGCGCTCCGAAGCGGGGCCATTCTGCCCGCGAGATTATGAATTCACACCGTCAGACCGAAAGCGAGCAAACGACAAAGCCTGCAATGAATGAAGCAATATCCGATCTGATTCGACCCACTCGACGACATGCGATCGTTCCAGGGCATCTTCTCCGAATACTACGGCCAGGAAACCGTCGTTCACACTGCGGCGTTTCTTCGTGCATATCGGCACGGCGCACGCGATCCGAAATGGACGAGGAGCGACTGCCGGGAAGCCCGATCTCGCGGCGGTTCACCCGGCCTGGGGCCTCCCACGACCACATTGATCTTCCGGGCCTGACAGGAGGCCTGTGACCAGGCTTAACGCGGAGAGTGCGCAGCTCAGCGGCCATACGGCCAACGGCTGGGCCGGCCCGGGACCCACCCTCAGGACACCGGCGCCCGGGCAGCGCCCGGCTCCTCTCCCCGGCCGGAGTCCGGCGCATCCGACGCGTATGCACGGCCGCCCCGCGATCCTGCACCGAGCGGCCCGCGATATCCCCTCCGACCTGGGCGCGCGAGCGACGCCCGGCCGCCGGGACTCACCGGTCCGGTGGCGCACCAATTTGTTTCGGCCCGATCCACCCCCGGGGCCTCGCTGTAAAGCACCCATCACCGTCGACCTTCCGCGCGTGTGCGGAGAAACTGAGGGTTGACAGGTATGCATTCATCGCAGAGACTACCTGAAAATTTGCAGTCAACGGCCGATCGGGGGCGTCCAGGAGCACTCCCCAAAGAGCAGCTCGAATAAATGGACGCGTTTCTGTTTCCAGTTCGTCTGCAGCTAGAAAGGTCCCCCCATGTCTTCACGAGGCTCGCAGCCGCCCACGACTCCAAGCGCCGGGAAACGCGTTTTGACGCTTGCGTTGGGCGTCGGATTGCTCGGAAGTCTCAGCATTCCGGCGGCCACGGCCGGCTTCGCCGAGTCGGCCGACCCCGCGGCGGCCGTCCAGGAACTGGCGGCGCAGGCGGCGGCTCTGCCCAGCGGTCGCACCACCTACCGGGCGATCACGGACTACAACGACGAGATGCTCGCGTTGAGCACCCAGCACCCCGGGCTCGTCAAGCACATCACCTTGCCGCACAAGACCCGCCAGGGCCGCGAGGTGTACGGCATCGAGGTGACGCACGACGTCGACGCCTCCGACGGCAAGCCGGTCCTGTTCATGATGGGCATGCACCACGGGAACGAGTGGCCCTCGGGCGAGCACACGTTGGAGTTCGCCTACGACTTGATCAACAACGACGGGAAGGACCCGCGGATCACGCGCCTGCTCGACCAGGCACGGGTCATCTTCGTCCCGGTCGTCAACGTGGACGGGTTCATGCTCAACCGGCGGACCAGCTGCGGCGTCTCGCCGACGTGCGCCAGCAGCGCCGGGGTCGACATCAACCGCAACTACCCCTTCGGCTGGGGCAGCAACGCGGGTTCCAACGCGACGACCCGCGGCCCCGGGCCGGGCTCCGAGCCGGAGATCCAGAACATCATGGACCTGACCTCGGCCAACCAGGTCACCGTCCTGATCACGAACCACACCTCTGGTCACACCCTCCTCCGTCCGCCGCTGGAGAAGCGCGCGGGCGACGCCCCGGACGAGGCCGCCTACGCCGCCCTGACCGACGCGATGGCGGCCAAGAACGGCTACACGGGCATGAAGTCGGGGTTCGACTACGAGACGACCGGCGAGACCCCGGACTGGTCCTACTACGCCACCCGCGGCCTCGGGTTCACGTTCGAGATCATGAAGACCCAGTCGACCAACAACACCTACCCCGAGGTGATCGAGGACTACCTGGGCACCGGTCGCTACGAGGGCAAGTCGAACCGTGAGGCGTTCATGGTGGCCCTGGAGTACGCGGCGGACCCGGCGGGACACTCCGTGATCACGGGCCAGGGGCCGAAGGGCGCGGTCCTCACGATCACGAAGGACTTCGACCTGTGGACGGCGCCGATCAAGCAGGCGGGCAGCGTCATCGACCCGCCCATCGCGGTTCCGACCCACCTGGAGTCCCGCCTGATCACTCCGACCAACGGCAAGTTCACCTGGCACGTCAACCCGTCGGTGCGGCCGGCCCCGGCCTACACCGAGACCGGCGTCGTCGCCACCGGCCCTGGAAAGTTCCTCAAGGAGAGCTGGACGCTCACCTGCGCCCGGCCGACCGGCGAGGTCCTCGAGACGGTGCACGTCACCGTCGACAGGGGCGAGAAGGTCGATGTGCGACTGCAGGAGTGCAAGACCCGCTTCAACGGCAACGGCCCGAAGGACTAGGCGGACGTCACCACGCACCCGATGAGCCGGGCGGTCCCTCCAGGGGCCGCCCGGCGGCGTATGAGCCGAACGAACGCCGGCGGCTGCCCCGCAGGCACCCTGCGGCGGATGAGCCGGCAGAAATCCGGCGACGTTGTAGGCCCACGGGAACTTCGCGCCCCATGAAGTCACTTGACCATTCCGATGGCGTCGCCCGCCGGGCGGTGAGACCGTCGCTGGGTCTGTCACTCCATGGAGAAGGGAAGTGGTCGAGGATGGGGCACGCCAGGGAGACCGGCCGGCCGTTCGCTGTGCCGGACGCGGCGCGGATCTCCGCGAACCTGCGCTCGCTCTTGGGTGACCACCGGCTCTCCCCGTCGCAGCGCCGGATCGCGCGCTACCTGCTCGACCACGCGCAAGAGGCCGTCTTCTTCACCAGCACCGACATCGCCGAGCGCGTCGGAGTCAGCCAGCCGTCGGTCACCCGCTTCGCCGCCGCGCTCGGGTTCAGGGGGTTCCCCGAGTTCCGGGACGCGCTCCGCTCGTCGGTGTTCGGCGGCCCGCAACGAGCGCTGCCCGCCGAGGGTCTCAACGAGATCCAGGAACTGGTGAACTCCGAGATCCGCGACCTCGAGCGGCTGCGGGACGGTCTCGGGGATCTCAGTAAGCTTCGGCAGGTGGCCGCTCACCTGGCCAGGTCGCGTCCGCTCCTGGTGGTGGGACTGCGGATCTCCGCCCCGCTTGCGCACCTGTTCGGCTACCTCGCCGAAAAAGTGCTCCCGGACGTACGGGTACTGGACGTCGCGGGGTCGCCCATGGAGGACCGGCTGAGTCGGGCGGCCGAAGCCGGAGCCGAGTGGGTGCTTGCCATCGGATTGCCGCGCTACCCGCGCGAGCTGGCCCAGGGGCTCATATGGGCGCGGCGCGTGGGGCTGAAGGTCGCCCTCATCACCGATCAACCGGTCGGCCGGCTCACCGACCACGCGGACGAGGTCCTGCTCGCACCGGTGAGCTCGGATTTCGCGTTCGACTCCCACGCAGGTCCCACGGTTCTGTGCACGGCGCTGCTGCACACCATGCTGGACACCCTCGCCGCCGAAGGGCAGGCCCAGCTCGAAGCCTTCGACGACAGCGCCACGGAACGCCAGATCTTCCTGCCGTACTGAACGTTCCCTTTCTCACACCGGAGCTATGCGGCGGCGGACGGGGGCGGCGAGTTCGACAGTGCGCGGTCAGCGGGTGTAGGTCAACACGCCCAAGTGAGCCCGCGCTCGGCGAGGGGCGCGGCCGGGTTGCACGGCTGCTCGGGCAGAGCCGGGTCCGCGTACCCGCGGTGAACAAGGATGACCAAGGGGACCCGCGGGGAATGCGATCAACGGCTCAGCCGACAGGGACCCAGGTCGATCCAGATCAGCATGCGTCTTCGCAAGCAGGACGTCAGGAGTCTGAGCGCCCCTGGCTTCATCCACGGGTCCGGGGCCGGGAGGACACTCCCGGCCCCGGACCGGAGATCGGCGGTCAGCGCAGCCAGTCGTCCAGGTGGGCGGCGACGAAATCGTCGTCGACCAGCCAGGGGTAGGCGGCGCCTACCCGGGCGAGCTCCTCGGCCTGTCCCGGGGACAGCCCTTCATCCGGGTTGAGGCACCACGTGCCGGCCAGGAGGCCCTGCCCGCGCAGCACCTCGTGGACCCCGGCGATGCAGCCGTGGAAGCCGTTCGCCACGTCGAAGACGGCGCCGTTGGCGTCGGTGAGGTCGGCGGCGCGGGCCAGCAGGGAACGCAGGACCTCGTCGTCCCCGGCCCAGGCCCGCCGTACCTCCTCGAACATGAGCACCGCCGCGCGGGTCCACACCGCCCACTGGCCGAGCAGGCCGCCGACGACGCGGCGTCCCCCGACCGGCGTGAGCAGGTCGGCCAGGATGTTGTCGTCGTTGCCGGTGTAGAGCGCGATGTCGTCACCGCGCCCGGAGGCGGCGACCGCCCTGACCACGTCGACCGTGCGGTACCGGTCGAAGGGCGCCATCTTGATCGCGACCAGGGACTCCTGTTCGCTCAGCGACCGCCAGAAGGACGGGCTCAGCCTGCGGCCGCCCACCGCCTCCTGGAGGTAGAAGCCGATGACGGGCAGCACCTCGCCCACCGCCTTGGCACGCTCCAGCAGCTCCGGCTCGCCGGCGCCGGGCACCTTCGGCGACAGCAGCACGGCGTGGTAGCCGAGCGAGGCGGCCAGTTCCGCCTCCGCGACCGCCTGGGCGGTGTCCCCGCACGCTCCGGCGACCATGACGAAGGGGCGGCCGGCCTCCTTCGCCACCACCTCGGCGGCGAGCTCCAGCACCGGCCTGAGCAGCCCCGCGTCGCGGATCTCGAACTGCGTGGTGTGGACGGCGACGGCCGCCCCGCCCGCGCCCGAGTCGAGGTAGTAGCGGGTGAGCGCGCGCTGGCGGCGTTCGTCCAGCGTGCGCTGCTCGGTCAGCGCCAGCGGGTGGGCGGGGATCACCGTCCCCTCCCTGAGCAGGTCGATCGACATCTCAGAACCTCCCGTCGCGCACCGCGAACTTGGTCGGCTTCCCGGACAGCGGCAGCCCGCGCGAGATCCAGTCGGCCTGCCACGCGATCAGCGTGTCCAGCGGCACGTCCGGATAGCCGAAGAGACCGTGGCAGCGGGAGGCGTCGTTCAGCAGCGCGGTGCCGCTCTCCCGGCCGGTGAAGGTCGCCTCGACGCCGAGCGCGGCGGCCAGGCGGGTCGCCGTGCGCCGCACCGAGGCCGTCTCGGGCCCGGTCAGGTTGAGCGTGAACGCCTCCGGAGCGCGCGCGTGCCGCAGCGCGCGCAGCGCCACCTCGTTCGCGTAGCCCTGCCACACGACGTTGACGTGGCCGGTCGTGACGTCCACCGGCTCGCCCGCCGCCAGGGCGGCGGCGATGTCCGCGACCACGCCGTAGCGCAGGTCCACCGCGTAGTTGAGCCGCAGGATCGCGACCCGGGTGCCGTACGCGGCGGCGGCGTGCTCGAAGACGCGTTCCCTGCCGAGGCAGCTCATCGCGTACTCGCCGACCGGATCGGGCCGGTCCTCCTCCGCGCTGCCGCCGGAGGCGACGTCCACCAGCGGGTAGACGTTGCCGGTGGAGAAGGCCGCGATCGCCGAGTCGCGGTAGCGCCGCGCGACGGCCGCGGGCAGCGCCGCGTTGACCGCCCACGCCTGGTACGGCGCGGCCGACGTGCCGAACTTCGCACCGACCATGAAGACGACGTTGGCCGCGTCGGGCAGCCCGGCGAGGTCGTCGCCGTCCATCAGGTCGTGGCGTACCACGTCGACGCCCTGCTCGGTCAGAGCTTTGGCGGCGGCCTCGTCGGACCACCGCGACACCGCGTACACGCGGGCGGAGCCGCGTCCCGCGGCGTCGAGGGCGCGCCGGGCCAGCCGGACCAGGCTGGGCCCCATCTTGCCGCCGGCGCCGAGCACGACGAGGTCGCCGTCCAGTCGGCCCATGTCGGCTACCAGGTCGGCCGATGGGGTGGCCAGCCGGTCCTCGAGCTGCTGTTCAGAGGTGAACATCTCGCACTCCTTCGTCGTGGGGCCGCCGGTAACGCACGCCCATCTCGTCGAGGAGCGGCAGGTGGGCGGTCAGCCGGCGGGTGAAGTCGCCCAGGTCGCGGCCGGAGGACCAGGCGGCCTCGGCGACGGCGCAGAGGCGGGGGAAGGCGTTGTAGTCGAAGCGTTCCTTCGTGGGGAGGTACTCGCTCCAGAGCTGCGCCTGCATGCCGAGGACGCCCTCCCCCGCGTCGAATTCGTAGGCGGTTTCCAGGGACAGGAGCGGCCCCGTTATGCAGAGCGGCTCCCCCGGAGCGTCCGACTGGGCGTAGTCGAGGTAGGTGTGCGTGTGCGGGGCCGCCACCACGTCGTGCCCGGCCCGCAGGGCGGCCTCGATCCGGTCCACGCCCCGCCACGCCATGATCACCATGTCGTCGGGCGGGTCGTGGTCGAGCATGTCGTCCCAGGCCACGGCGCGGCGGCCGAGCCCACGCAGGTGGTCGGCGAGGAGCCGCCCCCACCAGCCGAGCAGGGCGGCCGGGCCGGTGAGCCCTTCGCTCGCCACGCGCCGCGCCGCCTCGGGGCTGGCGGCCCACTCGCCGCCGCGCACCTCGTCGCCGCCGATGTGGACGTACCGGGACGGGAACACGTCGCATAGCTCGTCGAGCACGTCGCGGGCGAACCCGGCGGCGCGGTCGCTCACGTTGAGGACGCGCGACGAGATGCCCCACGAGGTCCGCACCTCGACGGGCTCCGCGGGCGAGTGGCCGAGCCACGGGTAGGCCGCGAGCGCGGCCGTGGAGTGGCCGGGGAACTCGACCTCGGGGACCACGGTCACGCCGCGGGCGGCCGCGTAATCCACGAGGTCGCGCAACTCCCGCTGGGTGTAGCAGCCACCGTGCGGGGTCCCGTCGAATCTGCCATCCCGCGCCAGGCCGGCCGAGGACTCGGCCCGGTGGGCCCCGACCTCGGTGAGCCGCGGGTGCCCGCGCACCTCGAAGCGCCAGCCCTGGTCGTCGGTGAGGTGCAGGTGCAGGACGTTGAACTTGTGCAGCGCCAGCAGGTCGACGTACGTGCGCAGGAAGGACATCGGCCGCCACCAGCGCGCCACGTCGATCATGACGCCGCGCCAGGCGTACCTCGGCACGTCGCGTACGGCGCAGCACGGGACGCCGCCGGGCCCGTCGAGCTGGCGCAGCGTCTGGACGCCCCAGCGCAGCCCGGCGGCGGTCGCCGCGGCGATCCGGACCTCCTCGGGGGTGACGGTGAGGGTGTATCCCTCCTCCCCGAGGGACGGGTCGTCCACGAGGCCCAGCACGATCTCGCCGGGGCCGTCGCCGTCCGCGGCGGTGCCGAGCAGTTCGCGCGCCGTCTCGGCGTGCGGGCCGCTGACCCGCACGCCGCGATCCAGCGGGAACCGCCCCTCTCCCGGGATGAAGGAGGCGACCTGGGGGATCACCGCCCGAGCACCTCGCGGAAGACGGCGAGCGCGTCGCCGACGGGCGGCGCGTCGGGGTACCACGCGCGCTCCCATTCGAGCGCGAGATATCCGGAGTAGCCGATGCGGTCGAGCTCGGCGAGCACGCCGGCCACGCCCACGGTGCCCTGTCCGGGCAGCACCGGCGCCAGCTCGGTGGGCGTCGCCGCGTCCTTGATCTGCACGTGCCGCAGGTACGGCGCGAGCACGTCCGCGGTGGCCGCGGCGCTCTCCCCCGCCCGCCACGGGTTGACCACGTCCCACAGCGCGCCGACGCGCGGCGAGCCGACACCGGCGAGGACCCCGGCGATCGCCTCGCCGGTGAGGAAGACGTCGTGGGTCTCCAGCAGCACGTCGACGCCGTTGTCCGGCAGCCGCTCCGCCACCTCCGCGAGCCTCCGAGTCGCGGCGGCGGCCGGGTCGTCCTGCCCTTCCACTCCGCCGAAGACCCGTACGAACGGCGAGCCGAGGGCCTCGGCGATCTCCACGTGGCGCAGCACCTCGGCGACCGGGTCGCCGTCCGGTCGCGCCACCCGGGTGTAGGAGCAGACCGCGACGATCTCGACCCCGGCCGCGGCGAACGTGCGGGCGACCTCGCGCAGTTCGGCGGTGGGCGTGTCCGGCGCGATGATCTCGCCGTCGGCGCAGCGCAGTTCCACGCCGGCGCAGCCGTACCGGGAGGCGGTCTCAATGACGTCGGCGGCGGGGGCGCCCGGCATGCCGAGCGTGCTGAACGCGAGCGGGTTCACAGGAGTCCCTTCACTGTGACGGTGGAACCTTGACGGGATGACTCGTAGACCGCGAGGGCGACGTCGAGGACGGACAGCGCGTACTCGGGCGTGACCTCGGGGGTGCTCCCCTCCGCGCAGGCCCGCGCGAAGTCGGAGAGCTGCGCGGCGAACGCGGCGGCCATCTCGCCGGGCTCGGGCGCGGCCACCTGGGTGGCGGCGCCTCTGCGGAAGGACCAGACGCCCTCGCCGCGGCTGATCCGCACCGCGCCCTCGCCGCACACGATCTCGGCCTCGTCGGTGAACGGCAGGCCGGTTCCGGTGACGGAGATCGTCGAGCGGGTGCCGTCGGCGTGCCGGGCGAGCGCGACGGCCTCGGTCTCGACCGGCACGCCCTCGGGCGCGGCCGTGTGGGCGGTCACCTCGACGATCGGCGAGCCGACGAGCATCTGGAGCTTGTCGATGCTGTGGGTGCCGACGTTGAGCACGATGCCGCCGCCGGCCATGCCCGCGTCGAGGAACCAGCGGGGCCGCGCGGGGTCGGCGTAGTCGGCGGTACGCCGCTCCGAGGCCACCACGACGCCGCCCAGCTCGCCGGAGGCCAGGTAGGCGGCCGCGGCGCGCAGCGTCGGGACGAAGCGCAGGACGTGCCCGACCGCGAACACGACGCCGGCCGCGCGGCAGGCGTCGATCATGCGGATCGCGTCCTCGCGCGTGGTGGCGATCGGCTTCTCCAGCAGGACGTGCAGCCCGGCCGCGGCCGCGTCCAGGGTGATCGGGGCGTGCAGGGCGTGCGGGACGGTGATCACGACGGCGTCGAGGCCGCCCGCGTCGATCATCGCCTGGTGGTCGGTGAAGGCACGGGCCCCGGCCTCGGCGGCCAGCTTCTCCGCCGCCTCGGCCCGTACGTCGCACACCGCGACGACGTTGACCCGTCCGGCCGTCCGGCGGGCGGCGGCCACGTGGAACTCCGCGATGGTGCCCGCGCCGATAACGCCCAGGCGCAGCCCGGATGATGTGGTCACGATTTCCTTTCCAGTAGGGATGGGGGGCTTCAGCCCTTGATTCCCGCGGACATGGTTCCGCGGACGAAATAGCGCTGGGCCAGGATGAACACGACCAGCATCGGCAGCAGGCTCATCATCGCGGCGGCCGTCACAAGCTGGTCGTTCCCGACGAACTGGCCCTTCAGGCTCAGCACGCCGACCGGCAGCGTGTAGTTCTCCGGCGAGGTGAGGTAGATGGTCGGCTCCAGCACGGCCTTCCACGAGGTGGTGAACGTGAAGACCGCGAGCGTGGCCAGGGCGGGCTTGGCCAGCGGCAGGTGGATCCGCCAGAACACCTGCCACGGGTTGGCGCCGTCGAGGCCCGCGGCCTCCTCGAAGTCCTTCGGTATGCCGAGGAACGTCTGCCGCATCAGGAAGATCCCGATGGGCGTGGCCAGCCAGTACGGCGCGATGAGCGGCAGCAGGGTGTCCAGCCAGCCCAGCGAGCGGAACAGCAGGAAGTTCGGCACGATCGTGATGACGGTCGGCAGCATCATGGTCCCGAGCGCCATGGTGAGCAGCGCCTGCCTGCCGGGCAGCCGCATGCGGGCCAGGGCGTGGCCGACCATCGCGCTGGTCAGCACGTTGCCGATCACGGCGAGGATCGCGATCACCAGGCTGTTGACCAGGTAGAGCCCGAACGGGGTGCGCCGCCACACCTCCACGTAGTTGTCCCACTGGATCGGGTCGGGGATCCACGTGGGCGGCACCTGGATGTACTGCGCGAAGCTCTTGAGCGAGTTGCTGAGCGCGGCCACGAACGGCACCAGCATGACCAGCGCGCCCGCCGTGACCAGGACATAGGAGACGGTCTTACGCATAGTGGACCCACCTGCGCTGGAGCCGGAACTGCACCATGGTGAGCGCGAGCACCAGCACGAACAGCACCCACGCGATGGCCGAGGCGTAGCCCATCTGGAAGAACTGGAAACCCTGCCGGTAGAGGTGGAGCACGGTCAGCTCGCTCGCCCCGTGCGGGCCGCCGTCGGTCATGACGAAGACCTGCTCGAACGACTGCAACGTCTCGATCGAGGTGAGCACCAGCACCAGGAACGTGGTGCCGGAGATGCCGGGCAGGGTGATGTAGCGGAACCGGTTCCACGCCGACGCGCCGTCGATCTTCGCCGCCTCGTAGCGCTCCTCCGGGATGGCCTGGAGGCCGGCGAGGAAGAGCACCATCATGTAGCCGACGCCCTTCCACACCGCGACCCCCGCGAGCGTGGGGATGACCAGCGCCGGGTCCTGCAGCCAGTTCGCAGCCGGCAGCCCGAAGAAGTCGAGCACCTGATTGGCGAGGCCGGTCTGCGGGTTGAAGACGGCGTCGGCGACGTACGCGACGACCACCCACGACGAGACGACCGGGACGAAGTAGGCCGCGCGGAACAGGGCCATGCCGCGCAGCCGCTGGTTGAGCGCGATCGCCAGGCCCAGGGCCAGGGCGGTCTGGGTCGGCACGAACAGCACGGCGAAGTACGCCGTGTTGCCGAGCGTCCGCCAGAAGAGGCCGTCGCTGAACATCCGGGCGAAGTTGTCGAACCCGACGAACTTCGGCGAGGAGACCAGGTCGTAGTCGGTCATGCTGAAGTACAGCGAGGCGAGCAGCGGCCAGGCGGCCAGCGCGACCAGGTGGAGCAGGTAGGGCGAGGCGAAGGCGACCGCCCAGGCCCGCTCCCCCGCGTTCCGCTTCCGGGAAGATGGCCGCCGGTCGGCGGCCATCTTCCCGGCTCTTCCGGTGAGCACGGTCACTGCGTCTGCCCCGCGTAGAAGCGGTCGATGACCTCCTGGGCCTCCTTCTGCCCGGACGTGAGCGCCGTGTCCACGGGCGTGGCGCCGGACAGCGCCTCGTTGACCCGCTTCGCCAGGGCCTCGGTGTACTCCGACCACACGGCGTTGGCGCCGAGGTCGGTGGCCGCGTCGAGCGACTCGAGGAAGGCATGGCGGTCGGCGGGCAGGGCCGTGGAGGCGACCTTCTTGTTGATGGGGATCGCCTCGCCCAGCTCGGCCCACTTGCGCTGCGGGCCCTCGCCGGAGAAGAAGGTGATCCACTTCCACGCCGCGTCGGCCTGCGCCGCCGAGGCCTTCTTGTTGACCACCCACGAGTTGACGATCGCGACGTTGCCGCGGCCGGACGGGCCCTTCGGCAGCGGCGCCACCCCGAAGTCGACGCCCGCGCTCGTCGCGGGCAGGGTGCGGGCGTAGATGCCGTACGACATGGCGACCCGGCCGGTGGCGAACAGCGTGTGCACGACACCCTTGCCGAGGCCCTCGGTGGTCGCGAAGTCGGGGGCGAACCCGTCCTTGCCCATCGCGCCGAGCATCCAGTCGAGCGCGGCCTTCGACTGCGGGCTGTCCACGACCACCTTGCGGTTGTCGTCGGTGACGATGTCGCCGCCGTACGCCTTGATGATCGGCCACCAGCTCTCGGTGAAGCCCGGCGAGTAGGCGCGGAAGCCGTACGTGTCCGGCTTGCCGTCGCCGTTGGTGTCCTTGGTCAGCTGCTTCGCCGCCGCGGCCAGGTCGTCGTACGTCCAGTCGGCCGTCGGCTCGGAAACCTTGGCGTCGGCGAACAGCTTCTTGTTGTAGAACAGCACCGGCGTCTGGGCGCCCTGCGGGAAGCCGTAGATCCGGCCCTTGGCGTCCCGGTTCAGCTCGATGCCGGAGTAGTCGGCGGCGTTCACGGTCTTGACCCGGTCGGTCAGGTCGGCGAGGGCGCCGCGCGCGGCGAACTCCTGCACGAGCACGCCGTCCGACAGCCACACCTGCGGCGCCTGGCCGCCGGCGATCTGGGTGCGCAGCCGCTCGAAGAACTTCACGTACGGCGCGACGTCGAGCTCCACCTTGATCGTCGGGTTGGCGGCCGTGAACTCCTTGACGAGCTCGCGCATGGTCGTGTCGGCCGGGTCTCCGGCGGCGGCGTAGAAGCCGAGCCGCAGCGTGACCGCTCCCGAGTCGTCGGCGGAGCCGCCGCACGCGGCCGTGCCGGCCACGGTCAGGACGGCCACCGCGGCGGCGGCGAGCATACGCACTCTCATGAGGACCTCCAGCAGAAGGGGGGCAGGAAGGGGGTGAGGGGGTGAGGAAGACGCGGCCGGCGTCACAGGGGGACGCGGACCTCCACGAGGCTGCCGGAGGCGGCGCCGCAGGAGGCCCGTACGGCCAGGCGGGGCTGCAGCACGACGCGGCAGACGGGGGCGACCGAGCCGAGCTCGATCCGGCGGAGCAGGAGCTCCGTGGCCATGCGGCCGACCTCCGCCTTGGGCGGGGAGACGGCGGTGAGCGGCACCTCGGACAGGTCGGCGACCTCGTCGTCGTAGGCGACGATGGCGACGTCGTCCGGGACGTTCAGGCCGACCCGGCGCAGGTAGGGCAGGAGCGCGGTCGCCTCGCGGTCGCCGAGGCACACCACCGCGCGGACCTTGTGGGTGACGCAGGCGTTGGCGAACGCGAGCATGTCGTTGCCGGTCCAGACGGGCTGCCGGGCCACGGCCTCCGGGATCTCCGGCAGTCCGAGGTCGGCGATGGCCTGGCGGTATCCGGCGAAAACCTGATCGGACGTGGCGGTGCCGATCCGGCCGAGGTAGCCGATCCGGCCGCGGCCGAGCCCGTTCAGGTGCTGCACCGCGGCGTAGCCGCCGCCGTGCACGTCCGTGCAGACGTAGGAGGTGGGGTCGGCCGGGCGGGGGTCGGCCGGCCTCCGTTCCACCAGCACGTACGGCACGGACAGCTCACGCAGCTGGGCCAGGTGCGCGGCGGGGTCGGCGACCAGGTGCAGGTTGGGCACCAGCAGCAGGCCCGCGACCCCGACGTCGACGAGCTGCTGGATCTGCGCGAGCTCGACGCCGGGGTCGTAGTTGGAGCACGCGAGCACGAGCTGGACGCCGGCGGCGGTGGCCGCCCGCTCGATGCCCTGGACGACCTGGGGGAAGTAGTAGGTGTTCGACGGAACGAGCGCACCGATGAGGCGTGGCCTGGCTCCGGTGGTGGCGGAGGCGGTCACGAACGTGCCCGACCCCTGCCGCCGCCGGACGAGTCCCTCCTCGACCAGGAGGTCGACCGCGCGGCGCACCGTGTTCACGCCGACCGAGTAGGTCTGCGCCAGCTCGGCCTCGGTCGGCAGCCTGCCGCCGACCGGCCAGCGACCCTGCACGATCTCCTGCCGCAGGCGTGCGGCCAGGGTGCGGAATCGCCGTCCCCTTGGGAGGGAATTCATTCCATCGGGTGGCTCCATAACGGGATTCTTCTCGTCGTATGTCCGTAATGTCAACCCTAAATTCACCCCATATTTCGCCGCTAAAAGGAATGAATTCGTCCCAATATCCGCAGGAAAAAGGGCCGCCTCCGGCAGGGAGGCGGCCCTTCGGCGGGCACGGGTCACCGGCGGACGGTCAGGTCCGCACGGGCCCCACGCCACGGCCCCACGCCACGGCCTCAGGTCACGGCCTCAGGTCGCGGCCCCACGGCACGGTGAGGCCGCGAGAGACGGGTCACCAGCGGGCGGTGACCTCCCGGTCCCGGTCGTAGGCGGCGGCCCAGTAGTGGCCGGGGGCGGTCAGCCGGTGGCCGGCGAACCCGATCTCGCCTGTCGGCAGTTTCAGTCCCTCGGACGTCGCCGTGGCCCAGCCGTCGGCGTCCGCCGTCACCGTCACGTACCGTCCCCCGGAGAAGGTGAACCGGCCGCGCACGGTCGCGGCCACCGGCCGCCCGGTCTCCTTGTCCACGACGCGCAGCCGCACCCGCGCCGCGCCGCCCTCCAGCGTGACGGCCATCGACTCCACCACCATCGGGCGCAGGTCGGTGGTCCCGGTCGTCACGGTCACCGGGGCGGAGGCGGGGCCGCGGTTTCCCGCCACGTCCACCGGCACGATCCGGTACGTGTACGCGGTGCCGGGCAGCAGCCCGGCGTCGGTGTGGGTCAGGCCGCGCGCCCGCCCGGCGACGGTGCCCGGCCCCGGCGTGAAGTGCGGATCCGTCGATCGGTGCACCTCGTAGAACTCGACCTCGGTGTCGTCGTACGCGCGCCCGTACGTCAGATCGACGGTGGCGTGGTCGAACGCGACGGCCTTCGGCGGCGACTCGACACCCGTGGGCGGGCCGGAGTCGGCGGGCGGGTCGGGCCACCGCGCGGACTCGCCCCAGATCGTGGGCAGATCCCGGTAGGAGTCGTAGTGGTGCAGCGCCACCCCGGCGAAGGCGGGGCTGCCGGAGAACGCCTGGTAGACCTTGGCCAGCTCCGCCTCCATCACGTCCCGGCCCTCCTCGCGGAAGGTGATGCTGGACGGGTCGCCGCTGGTCGCGATGTCGAGCGTCTCCACCCCGACCACCACGGAGAGCGGCTTGCCGACGCGCTCGGCGTAGGCGAGCTCGCCGGCGGCCTGCGCGATGATCCCCGCGGAGCCGTCCGCCTGGTCCCGGTAGTCCATGATCGCGATGTAGTCCGCCATGTCCTGGACGTGCTCGGCCATCGTGCGGGTGGTCCCGCCGTACGTGATGTCCGTGCAGCAGGCGGAGGTGTCCAGCCAGCGGGGCACGGCGGGGCCGAACAGCAGCGGCTGCCCGGACGCGTCCCGGCGGGCGATCATCGCGCGCAGCGTGTCCAGCCACTGGATCTGCACGTCCGGCTTCGCGCTGTTGAACCAGGGCAGGATGTAGGGCTCGATGTCCACGTTGATCCCGTCGAAACGCTCGGCCGGCGCCGACGAGAAGTTGTAGTCGAGCACCCGCTCCATCTCCCCGACGGCCCGGTCGCGATAGCGGGCGAGCGCTCCGAGGTAGGGCGGGCGCGTTCCGCCGGCCACCGTGGCGTGCACCTTCATCCCCCGGCGGTGCGCCCAGGCGACGAGATCGCGCAACTGCGGACGCGCGTCCTCGATCATGTCGCGCCCGGCGTACGTGTCCACGCCCAGGTACATCGTCGAGCCGGGCGCGAGGACGGTCTCCAGCAGGCGGCGGGACCCGGGGTTGAGCACCAGGTTGTAGGAGGCCTTCTCCCAGATCCACATCGCCCGGTCCTGCCGGTGCGGCTCCGGACGCACCTTCTTCGCCGCGCCGAACGCCACGTACGTGCTGGCCGACCGGGACACGTGGCCGCGCGCGTCGACCGCCTCCGCCTCCAGGCTCGCCATGACGTCGCCGTACTTCGCCGGGTTCACCAGGGCGACGTACCGCGCGCCGTCCTCGGAGGCGCGCTGCCAGGGGCCGCCGTTGACCCGGACCCGCACCGAGCGCACGTCCTTTCCGGCGACGTTCACCCGTACGGGCGTGGGCCGGGTCAGCCGCGCCCCGTCGGCCGGTTCGGCGATCGACACCTTCGGCGCCCTCGCCTTCGGGTTGTCGACCGTGAGCCGCAGCGGCTCCGACCAGGCGCCGTACCGCGTCTCCGCCACCGTGGCCTTGGCGTAGACCTCGATCTCGCCGTCGATGCCGCTCGTGTCCAGGTCGTAGGACCACGTGCCGTTGTCGTCGGCGTCCGGGTCGTTCACCCGGGCGCGCTCGATCCGCTCGCCGTTCACCACGACGTTCACGTCGTACGTCCCCGTGAACCGGCCGGCGAGCCGTACGACGCCGGGCGCGGTCTCGGAGGAGTCGATCACCACCGACGGCGGCTCCGCCGCCTGAGCGGCGGCCGGAATCGCCGGCACGGCCGCCAGGGCGAGCACGAGCGCCCCGGTGATCCGCAGAAGGCCAGAAGGCACAGGAATGCCACCTCCACAGGAATGAATTGATGCCGGATTACGAAATATCCGGACACAGGAATCCGTGAGATGGCGAAACCATAGCCCCGAAATGAAGGGAGAAAAATGGCATGAATTCGTCCGCACGCCGGCGCTCGGGCCGCAGGGCGTGACCTCACAGGTCATCCACGTGCCGATAGCCAGGACAGGGGCGCGCACGGCACCGGCTGACGGCGGCGGGCGAGGCCCCCCATCGAATCCGCCCCGGGGCATGGAGCGCCGGAACCGCCCCCGCCGGCCACGACGACGCGACCGCCCCTTAAGCGAGACCCGGCCCTCGCGGCACCGGCGGCGTCGCTGTGGTGCAGCCGCGCGAACCGAATGGTGGGCATGGCGCTGAACGGCGCAGCGGCGGCAGCCTGGATCCTGCTCGCCTACACCTGGCTCACGCGAGCGATGGGCCGGCACGTGGGCACAAGCTGCCCAAACTGGGCGGCATCAATGTTGCCGGCCATAGCTGTAGGTCACCCGGCCTCGAGCCGCCAGCGATGGCGTCGACGGCAGAGCAGCTGACCTCGGTGGCGATCCACTGTGATCTTGCGGCCCACGAATGGCCACCCATCGGAATGCCGTCCACAGTGCTCACACGTAGGCCCTGGTGTCAGCGGCGCCAGTGGCCCGGCTGAATGAGACCGGACTCATAGGCGCAGATGACCGCCTGGATTCGATCCCGCAGGCCGAGTTTGGTCAGCACGTTGCTGACATGGGTCTTCACGGTGTGCTCGCTGACCACCAGAGCCGCGGCGATCTCCGGGTTGGACAGGCCCTGGCCGAGCAGGGCGAGGGTTTCTCGCTCCCGGCCGGTAAGGGTGTCCATTCCCCGCACCTCGAGCGGCGGGCGGGTGTCACGGCGGACGAGGTCGTCGATCAGCTTTCTGGCCACGGCGGGAGCCAGCAGCGACTCCCCCGCCATGACCACCCGCACGGCGTGGACGAGGTCGTCGCGGCGCACGTCCTTCAGCAGGAACCCGCTGGCCCCCGCATGCAAGGCCTCGTAGACGTACTCGTCCTGATTGAAGACGGTCAGGATGACGACCTTGGTGTCGGTCTCGGCGCAGATCGTCCTGGCGGCCTGGATGCCGTCCATGACCGGCATGTTGATGTCGAGCAGGGCGATGTCGGGGGCGTGGGCTCGTACCGCCTCGACGGCTTGGGCTCCGTCACCGGCCTCGGCCACGACCGTGATGTCGGGCTGGGTGTCGAGGATCAGGGCGAAGCCGCTGCGCACCAACTCATGGTCGTCGGCAACCACGACGCGGATCGTCACGAGGCGGCTCCCGGCAGGCGCACCGCGACGGCGAAGCCGCGCCGGCCCGGCCCTGGGCCGAAGGCCGCCGAGCCGCCGCAAGCGGCGGCTCGCTCGCGGATGCCGACCAGGCCGTGGCCGGAGCCGCCGGTGTGGCCGCGGCCGTCGTCGGTGACGCCGATCATGAGCGTGTCCTGCCTCCAGTCCAGTTCGACGGCGACCGTGGCCGCCTGGGCGTGTTTGACCGTGTTGGTAAGCGCCTCCTGCACGATCCGGTAGGCGGCGACCTCCACGTCCGCGGGAAGCGGGCGCGGCGTGCCGTGGACGGTCAGGGTGGTGCGTTGCCCGGCCCGATCCACGCTGTGGACCAGCGCTTCGATTCGGGCCACGGTGGGCGGGGCGCCTGGCGAGGACTTGCCCAGCAGGCCGAGCAAGCGGCGGAGCTGATCCATCGCCTCGCGCCCTGTCGCGGCGATCGCGTCGAAGGCGGCCTCGGCTCGGCCCGGGTCGGGGCGTACGGCCAGCGGCCCGGCCTCCGCCTGCACCACGATCAGGCTGATCGCGTGGCCGAGGACGTCGTGCATGTCCCGGGCGATCGCCGCCCGCTCCCGCTCGACCGCCCGCTCCGCCTCCCGCCGCTTGTCGCGTTCGAGCTGGTGGGCGTACGCCTGCCGATTGGCCGTCGCCCGGCCCATGGCCCAGGCCGCGACGTACATCACCAGTGCCCGCACGGTGGTGTCCGCGCTCGGCGTGTTCAAGATCAGCCCGGCGAGCTGGGCGCCAGAGCCCGCGGCGAGCAGGGCCGGTGCCCAGGCCCGGGTGCGGCGCGAGCCGTGCGCGGCCACCGTATAGATGGCGATCAGTAGTGCGTAGGGAATCGGCTGCTCGGCGGTGTCGGGATCGTTGAGCAGGTACGTGCCGGCCGCGGCCATCACCGCCGCCAGGACCGCCAGCGGTGCGCGCCGCCTCCAGATCAGCGGCAGCGCCTGGCCGAGCACAGGCAGGTACTGCGCGAGCGTGTAGCCCGTCACCGGGTCAGCCGCCCGGGTTGTCAGGAGGAAGGGCGCCGAATGGGCGGCGAGCACGACCAGCGCGATCGCGAGGTCCGCAGCCAGGGGAGGGACCCGACGAACTGAGCGGACAATGGCGGCCATAAGGGACGAAATCATAGTTCAGGTGTAGGGAGGGCCGGCGAAGTTGTAGACGATCGCGACGGCGGCGAACGCGATGATGCCCATCGTGACCAGCGTGTGGCCGATCCTGGCCCCGGTCCGCCACCAGCGCCGCCGCCAGGCGATCGTCGTGCAGACCAGCAGGGCGGCGGCCAGCGGCACCGTCAGCGAGGCCAGCACCAGCAGCGTGATCAACACAGGCGCCCCCTGCAGGACCAGCGGCAGAGCCCGTCCCTGATCGGCGAGCAGGGTACCGAACCCGGCCACGAAGACGACCACGAGAGTGCTGCCGAGCCAGGCCAGCAGGCGCGGAACCCACGGCCCGCGCGTCGTCCGCCCACGGGCCCGTCGTACGGCCAGCGCCACGGGGTACCCCAGCAGAGCGATCAACGATACGACCGTGGCCCACACCAACAGCCCGAGGTACAGCCACGGGTGATCCAGCAGGCCGATCTGGTCGAAGACGACCGTGCTGCCGCTGAGCGCCAGCTGACCAGGCTCGGGAAAGGCGATGCGGCTCCACCCGCCCTCCTTCTGGAAGACGCCGGGCTCGAACTGGGTCCAGCGCTGCTGCCCGCCGCCGAGACCGGTGGTGACGATACCTCCGTCCGCGGTAGCGGTGACGTGGACCGGTGAGTCCGTCAGCGTCCGCACCTTGAGGAGGCTGCCGTGGCTGACGCGGCTGCTTTGGTACCAGCCCTCGTACCGCAGGGAAGAGGCGTCGGGCAGCGCCTCGACCGTCGGCGGACGCGTCTCCGGCAGATATCGGTCGATGATCTTCTCGGCGAGTGCGAACCCGTCCAGCCCGTGCCCTCCGGTGCCATCGCCGTTGGCCATCACGTGCACGCCGATGCCCTGGTCGGGCAGCAGGAACATGTAGGAGTGCATACCGGGCATGTCGCCGCCCTTGAAGAGCATGCGATGGCCCTTGTACGGCCTCTGCTCCCACATGAATCCCATGCCGGACAGGCTGGGGTGCTCGGTGTACTGCTGGCGTTGCATGTCGTCGGCCACACCCCGACCGAGGCGTACGTCTCGCGACAGCTGGGCCTGCATGTAGGCGGCCATATCGGAGGCGGTGGACGACGGACCCGCTCCGGAGGCGGCGAAATCCGCGCAGTTGACCCTGGTTGGGGAGCCGTCCACCAGGTACGCCCGGGTGTCCCGCAACCCGCCGCAGGCGATGACCGAGTTCCTCATGCCGAGCGGCTCCAACACCTGCCACTCGATGTACTCCTCGAACGGCATCCGCGACGCGATCTCCACCAGGTAGCCGGCCAGGGCCACACCGTAGTTGCTGTAAGCCAGGCCGGTTCCGGGCGGGCGCACCCGCGCCGGCTGGCTTGCGGCCAGCGCCTCGCCCAGCGGCCGCACATGCGCGCCGCTGCCCACCACGTAGTCCTCGTCGAACCCGGCCGTATGCGTGAGAAGGTGCCGCAAGGTGACCGGACGCCCCGGATAGGCATCACGGATCTTGAACGTATTTAAATATGTGTTGACATCGGCGTCCAACTCCAGCTTGCCCGCACGGACGAGTTGCAGGGCCGCCTGAGCGGTGAACAATTTGGTCTCCGACCCGATGAGGAACCGGGTGCGCTCGGGATCCACCGGGATCCGCCGCTCCACATCGGCCCAGCCGTACCCTCTGTGCACCACCCGCTTGCCGCCTGCCACGACTGTCACGGCCACGCCCGGGATCTTCTCCTCGGCCATCGTCGTGGCGACGTGCTCGTCGATCAGTCCGCCGAGCCCTGGCGGGGCCGACGGATCTGCCGCCTGCGAAGGGGCGATCACCAGGACCAGGGCCGTCATGAGTTTCACCAGCATGCCGTCAAGGTTCCTGCGTCCGCCCCCGTCGGGACATCGCCGACATCACCCATTCACTCCTCCCTCACGCGACGGAGAGAAGAAGGGCCTTCACTTCACCATCACACGCCGTGCGCAGAGGCGTAGATCTCCCTTTCAGGCGGCGTGCAGCAGCTCGGCCAAGTCGGCGGGCCTCGGCATCGGCTCGGTGAGGCCGGCAGCGGCGCGGCCGGTGTTGCCCGCCGGGTCGCGGCCCAGCGCGGAGCCGGGGGCCGCTCCGGCGGTGCGGCTCATCGGACGATCTGGAGGATGCCCTGGTCGCGCGCCTGCGCCGGCTCGGCGAGCCGCTGCAGTTCCTTGCCGGACGAGTCGAGCACGACCAGGGTGTTGTGTGTGCGGCCGGCGACGCGGACCACCAGGCGGCCGTCGGCGAGGTAATACGCGCCCATCTTCAGGCCCTTCACCGAGATGGGCACCTGCTTGCCGGTGACGGTGTCGACGATCGTCGGCCTGAACTTCTCCGGCCACACCCCGTCGCCCTCCGGCTCCTCCCGTCCAAACGTGCGCACCACGACCTTCCTGCCGTCCGGTGACAGGCTCTGCACGTGGTTCACCAGCTTGTTGCCCTTGGCCCGGACGGAGGTCCCAGTCTGCATGTCGAACACGTAAACACGGGCAGTCGAGCCGGACTCCCCGGCGAGGTGTCGCCCGTCTGCGGACCAGGCGAGGTGGCAGACGCCCAGAGCCCTCCCGACCTTGCGCGTGCCCGTGCCGTCCGCGTTGGCCACCATCAGCGGCGACTTGTCGGCATTGCTCTTGGGGATGTAGGCGATCTGGGTGGAGTCGGGAGACCAGACCGGCGTGAGGCAGGGGAACCCGGCGGCCGCGCCCTTCGCCACGACCTTCTCCGTGCCCCCGTCGCCCACGTGGAGCCGGCCGTCCAGCGTGATCCAGGCGAACTTCGTGCCGTCGGGCGAGGCGGCGAACTGGAAGGTGATGCCCGGCACGCGGCCCAGCTTGACAAACCCGCTGCCGGGCTCGTAGCGGGTGACCGGATAGCCCTTGGCGTCGTAGTTCACGTAGACGGCGACCCCCTCGAGCGGCTTCGGCGCCGCGCTCGTGGATCCGCCGGCCGTGCCGACCGCACCGGCTCCCCCGACTCCGGTGGCCGGGGCGGTGCGGGCGAGCACGGCGTCGGGCGCGAGCAGCAGGGGGGCCAGCACGACGGGGACGAGAGCGAGTCCGGACAGGACACGCCGCTTCGACGCGGGCGAGTCAGGGTGCGTGGCGGCGGTCGGACCGAGTGCGGTGCGCTTCATCAGATCTCCTGAGATAACGGGCACGTCCCGGTCCGGCGCTTGGCGGTGCCTCCCGGGCTTGCGCACGCAGTGAACGCCCACCCGATTGCAGAGCACTTGAGCACCGGTTGCCGCCCCCGCCGCAAGGAGCCCGCACGGCGATCAGCCGCCGAGGCCTCCGCCAGCCACCGGCCGCGCCGCGAACAGGGCGAGGCTGTCGGCGGCGGCGCCGTACACGGCCAGGGCGCGCGCGTCCCCCACGTTCGCCTTCGGCGGGCGCCGGCGAACTGGTGGAAGAACACCGGCTCGCACGCGCGCCGACGCGACGCCGGCGGGCTCGGGAGCCGCGGGAGAGGATGTGGAGGCTGTCCGCGGTCAGCGACGCCGCAGTGACGGGTCGAGCAGCGCGGGCGGAGTGTCGAACTTCTCGTGTGCCGCGAGGTCGGTACCGGGGGCGACGATCGCGTCGATCGCGTCGAGCACGTCGGCGGGGAGCACGGTGCCGGCGGCCGCGAGTTGCGTGTGCAGGTGATCCAGCGTGCGGGGACCGATGATCGCACTGGTCACGGCGGGATGCGCGGTCACGAATCCGAGCGCGAGCTGGATCATCGTCAGGCCGGCCTCGTCGGCGATGTCGGCCAACCGCTCGACGGCGTCGAGCCTGGCCCGGTTGGACGGGATGGCGGTGTCGAAGCGTTGCGGCATGAACGTCGAGCGGTGGGTGGCGATCTCCCGGCCCTCACGAATCGCTCCCGACAGCCAGCCTGAGGCCAATGGGCTCCACACCAGCACGCCGAGCCCGTACTCCTCGGTCACGGGCAGTACGTGGCTCTCGATCCCGCGCTGCAGGATCGAGTAGCTGGGCTGTTCGGTGACGTACCGGCTCAGGCGATGCTCGCGGGCGGCCCACTGCGCTTGCACGATGCGGTACGCGGGGAAGGTCGAGGAGCCGAAGTAGCGGATCTTTCCCGCGCACTGCAGGTCGGTCAGCGCCGACAAGGTCTCCTCGTCGCTGGTGCTCGGGTCCCACCGGTGGATCTGGTAGAGATCGACGTGGTCCACGCTGAGGCGGCGCAGGCTGTCGTCCAGCGCGGTGACCAGCCAGCGGCGCGAACTGCCTCGATGGTTGCGCTCGTCGCCCATGGGCATGGTCGCCTTCGTGGCCAGCACGATGTCGTCGCGGCGACCGGCGATGGCTTTGCCGACCATCTCTTCCGACCCGCCGCCGCTGTACATGTCGGCGGTGTCGATGAGGTTGATCCCGGCCTCGAGGGCGGCGTCGACGATGGCGGTGGCCTCGTCCTGGGTGGTGCGTCCGATCGCGCCGAAGTTCATCGCGCCGAGCGCGAGGGAGCTGACCTGCACACCGGTGCGGCCCAAGGTGCGGTACTGCATGACTGTCTCCTCCGTTGCGGGTGAAGTGTGGTGGTGACGCGTGGCTTGGTCGCCCGTCCCCTGCTCTGGCATCATGAGCAAACGGAACCATGTCCCGTTTGAAGATACGGAACGTTGTCCCGTTTAGCAATCTCGATCGTGGAGGGAGCGGCGTGGTGAACGAAGGCGACCGTGGCGCGGGGCACGCGGCCCGGCCCAAACGGGCGGATGCCCGGCGCAACAAGGAGACTCTGCTCGACGCGGCCGCCGCGATCTTCGTGACGTCGGGCGTGGAAGCGCCGGTACGCGACATCGCGGCCAGGGCCGGCGTCGGGACGGCCACGATCTACCGCCACTTCCCGACGCGAGCGGATCTCATCATCGCGGTCTACCGGCACCAGGTCGAGGCCTGCGCCGAGGCCGGTCCGGCGCTGCTGGCGACCAGCGCGACTCCTTACGCCGCACTGGGGCGATGGATCGACCTCTTCGTCGACTTCCTGGTCACCAAGCACGGACTCGCCGCCGCGCTGCGGTCCGACGACGCCGGCTTCGACGCGCTACACGCCTACTTCCTCGACCGCCTCGTGCCCGCGTGCACCGAGCTGCTCGACGCCGCGGCCGGTTCCGGCGAGATCCGCTCCGACCTGGAGGCGTACGCGCTCATGCGCGGCGTCGGGAACCTCTGCATAGGCGCGGACAGCGATCCCCGCTACGACGCGCGCCGACTGGTCGAGATCCTCATCGCGGGACTCCGCCGACCGCACTGACGATCGGCCGGGCCACGACGCCAGCTCCGGTCAGGCGACGGTGTCGACGCCGCGCAGGTCAGTGGAAGGCGGGGCTGACCCGCGGGCCGCCGCCAAAGATCCGGCCGCCCATCATTAAAATGTCCTTTCTGGGACAAATCGGATTCCGGTTCAACGGGGACTCCGGAGGCGGCGGGCGGGGCTCCCGCGACGCGCGAGCGACGCCGCGGGGGAAGGGCCGGTGGGCGGCGCTCCCAACGCGCGACGGCGCCCGCGTCCCCGGGCCGGAGCACGGAGGCTCGCCGTCATGCGCACTGTCGGCTTGGTTCTGCACCCTCAGCGCGACTGCGCCGGGGCGGTCGTCGCGATCCTGGAGTGGGCCGCTCGCAGGGACGCGCTGGTCCTCGGCATCCAGGACGAGGTTCAGCGACTCGACCACGCGGTGATCCCGGTGCCGCCCGAGGAGCTCGGCCCGCGGTCGGAGCTCCTGGTCAGCCTCGGCGGTGACGGCACCATGCTGAGAACGATGCGACTGGCCGACCGGCAGTGCGCCCCCGTCCTCGGCGTGAACGTGGGCAAGCTCGGGTTCCTGGCCGAGGTCGACGTGCCCGACCTGCACGGCGCGCTGTCGGCCATCGACGCCGGGCGCTTCACGATCGAGCCCCGGCTGGCCGTGGACGCCGTCCTCGGCTCCCGGGTCGTCACCGCCTTCAACGACGTCGCGGTGGTCCGCGTCCCCGGGTGCAGGACCGCCGTCGTCGCGGTGCGCGTGGACGGCCGGCCGTTCATCGGCTACGCGGGCGACGCCGTCATCGTCGCCACCACGACCGGGTCCACCGCCTACAGCTTCTCGGCCGGGGGCCCGATCGTGAACCCCGAGGTCGAGGCCCTGCTTGTGACCCCGGCCGCCCCGCACTCCGCGCACAACCGCGGGGTGGTGCTGTCGCTGCGGGACACCGTCGAGCTGGCCGTGCTTCCGACCAGCGGGCGACTCGCCGTCGAGGTGGACGGGAACGTGGCGGGCTACGTCGAGCCCGGCGACCGCATCGGCATCCGTCCCCGGCCCGCCGCCGCTCATGTCGTACGGCTCGGCCTGACCACGTTCTACGAGCGCGTACGCAGGAAGCTCAGCCTCACCGACTCGGCGGAGCTGCTGGCGGTCCACCCCGACGCGGCGGACGCCGACAGACAGGCCGACAGACAGTAGGGGCAGCCCTACCACCGAGACGGCGGAACGCCTTCTCCCGCCGGAAACCCCCTGGTCCATACGGTTGACCCCGGTAATCAGAAATCGGGACAAACGGGGGATTCAGGTGGCATCACCAGCCATTCGCATGAATGCGGTGACGAAGACGTACCGACGGGGAGCGCACGAGGTGCACGCCCTGCGCGGGGTGACGGTCGGGCTGCCCAAGGGCGGGTTCATCGCCGTGATGGGGCCGTCGGGGTCGGGCAAGAGCACGTTCCTGCACTGCGCGGCCGGGCTGGACACGCCGACGTCGGGCACGGTCCACCTGGGCGACGTGGAGCTGTCGCGGATGAACGAGACCCGGCTGACCGAGCTGCGGCGGGAGAAGGCGGGCTTCGTCTTCCAGGCGTTCAACCTGATCCCCTCGCTCAGCGTCGCCGACAACATCACGCTGCCGCTCCGGCTGGCCGGAGGACGGGCCGACCGTGCCTGGCTGGACGAGGTCGTCCGGCGGGTCGGGCTCGGCAACCGCGTCACGCACCGGCCGTCCCAGCTCTCGGGCGGCCAGCAGCAGCGGGTGGCGCTCGCCCGCGCGCTCGTGACCCGGCCCGAGGTGGTCTTCGCCGACGAGCCGACCGGCGCCCTCGACACCACGACGGCCGCCGAGGTGCTCGGCCTCCTGCGCCAGGTGGTGGACACCATGGGCCAGACCGTGGTGATGGTGACCCATGACCCGGTGGCGGCGGCCTACGCCGACCAGGTGCTCTTCCTGGCGGACGGCGTCATCGTGGACACCGTCCGCTCCGGCACCGCCGACGCCATCGCGCGGCGGATGTCCGACCTCGGCCGGTCGATGGCGGCCGCGTGATGCTCGGCCTCGCCTTCGCCACCATGCGCGGCCGCCTGCCGTCGCTGGTCGGCTCCGTCCTCGCCCTGCTGTTCGCCGCCGTCCTGGTCACCGCGTGCGGGGTGCTCATGGAGACCGGCCTGCGCGCCCAGATCCGGCCGGAGCGGTACGGCGCCGCCCCTGTCGTGGTGGCCGGGCCGCAGTCGACCTCGATACTCAAGAGGGACGACGGCCCGGCCGAGATGACCGAGAGCGTGCCGCTGCAGGAGCCCGCGACGATCCCGGCCTCGCTGGCCGGTGACCTCGCGAAGGTGCCCGGCGTACGGAACGTCGTGCCCGAGCTGACCTTCCCCGTCGGGCTGCTGGACGCGGCCGGCCGCGCCTACGGCCACGCGTGGGAGTCCGCGCGGCTCACGCCGTACACGCTGCGCGCCGGACGCGCGCCCGCCTCTCCCGACGAGATCGTCCTCGACGCCGTCCTGGCGGACGCGGCGCGGCTGAAGGTCGGCGCGACGGCGCGCGTGCTGGGCCGGGACGGCCTGCACGCCTACACGGTGGCCGGCGTCGCCGGTGCCGGTGGCTCCCGGCAGCCGGCGGTCTTCTTCTCCGCACCGCGGGCGGCCGAGCTGTTCGGCCATCGGGACCGGGTGTCCGCGTTCGGGGTGTTCGGTTCCGGCGACCCCGAACGTCTGAAGGACCGGATCGACGCCGCGCTGCCGACGTCGAAGAACACGACGGCCCGCGTCTCCCTCGATCTGAAGGACGGCCCGAAGGGCGGCGGCGCGCCGGCCGCGGCCGGTCCGGTGACGTACGTGGGCGACGAACGCGGGTTCGCCGAGGAGCCGCGGGCCTCGGCGGCCAGGGAGACGCTCGTCATGCTCAGCGGCAGCCTCGCCGGCATCTCGATCATGGTGGCGGCCTTCGTGGTCGCCGGCACGTTCGGGCTCGCCCTGCGCCAGCGCGGACGCGAGATCGCGCTGCTGCGGGCGATCGGCGCCACCCCCGCACAGGTCCGGTCGATGATCGGCAAGGAGGCGCTGCTGATCGGCGCGGTGGCGAGCGCGGCCGGCGTGCCGCTGGGCGTCGCCGTGGGCCGGTGGATGTTCGGCGAGCTCGTCTCCAAGGGGATGCTCCCGGACGTCTTCCCGCTCACGCTCGGACCGGTGCCGATGCTGATCGCCGTGGCGCTGGGGACGGCCACGGCCTGGCTGTCGGCCCGCGGGGCCGTCCGGCGGGCCACCCGGATCCGCCCGACCGAGGCGCTGGGCGAGGCGGCCGCCGAGCCCCGCGCGCTGGGCCGCGCCCGCACCGTCACCGGGCTGGTCTTCCTGGCCCTGGGCACGGCCCTGTGCGTCGTCGCGATGTCCGTGGCGGGCGAGACGGCGGCGATGAGCGCGGGCGGCATCGTGATCTTCCTCACCGTGGGCGCCGCGCTGCTGGGGCCGTGGCTGGTCCGGATCGCCGTCGCGCTGGTGGGCGGCGCGCTCGGCCGGGCGTCGCGGGTGGGCGGCTACCTCGCCGTCGCGAACACCCGTACCGGGGCCAGGAGGCTGGCCGCCGTGGTCAGCCCGCTCACCCTGATGCTCGCGTTCGCCGGCACCATCGTCTTCACCCAGTCGACGATCGGCCACGCGACCGTGCGGCAGGCCGCCGAGGGCATGCGGGCCGACTACGTGGTGGGCTCGGCCGGGCCGGGGGTGCCGGCGGACATCGCCCGCGCCGTACGAGCGCTCCCCGGGGTCGCCGGGGTGACCGAGGTGATCGACACCCGGGTGATCGGCGACTTCCACGAGCTGGGCGAGCGCACGCTGCGCCCGTACCGCGCGCTCGGGCTCACCGTCCCGGCACACGGGCTCGACCTGGACGTCCGGGCCGGGTCGCTGGACCGGCTGCGCGGGGACGCCGGGAACACCGTTGCTTTGAGCACGCTCGCCGCGGGATCCTTCGGCGCGTCGGTCGGCGACACGGTGCGACTGCGCCTGGGCGACGGCACGCCGATCACGCCGACGGTCGTGGCCGTCTACGACAGAGGGCTCGGCTTCGGCGACGTGGCCCTGCCGTACGACCTGACGCGCGCCCACACCGCCTCCGGCATGGCCGACCGGCTTCTCGTCGTGGGCGACGGATCGACCCGGGACCGCCTGGCCGCGGTGAGCCCCGCGCTGACGGTGACGGACCGCGCGGGCGCCCAGGCCGACCGGGACGCGGCGGCGGAGCTGAACGACTGGGTCAACCTGCTCGCGCTCGGCATGATCATCGTGTTCATCGCCATCTCGGTGGTCAACACGCTGGTCATGGCGACGGCCGGGCGGGTGCGGGAGTTCGCGCTGCTCCGCCTGGTCGGCGGCACCCGCCGCCAGGTGCTCGGCGTGGTCCGCTGGGAGGCGCTGCTCGTCGGCGGCGTCGCGCTGATCGTCGGCATGGCGATCGCGGTGCCCACGCTGGCGGCGGTCAGCTACGGGGTGACCGGCTCGGCGGTCCCGCACGTGCGGCCGGTGGTGCTGGCCGCGATGGTGGCCGCCACGCTGGGCCTGGCCTTCGCCGCGACCCTGCTCCCCGCCCGTGCCGCCCTCGCGGGCAGGCCGGCCGAGCGGATCCGCGGCTGAACTCCGGCCGGCGGGGGCATGTCGCGGCCCCCGCCGGCCGCGCCGGTGTGGATCATCGGGTGAGCGTGACGCCGGCGACGCCCGGCACGGTACCGGCGATGAGCTCGGCGATCCGCGCCGAGCGCTCGTCCGCGCCGCCGCCGGACAGCTCCACGAGCCCGTCGTGCACGGCCACCCGCCACCCCGCCGTCTCGGTGGAGTCGCGCAGCGCGGCGAGGACGTCGTCGCGGATCCGCTCGTCTCCCTCGGCCAGGACCCCCATCAGGTCGCGGCGGCTGGCGATGCCCACCAGGTCGTCGCCGCGCAGCACCGGCACGCTCTTCACGCCCATCGTGATCATCAGTTTCGCGAGGTCGAGGATGTCGGCGCCCTCCTGGACCACGCGCACAGCGGTCGTCATGACGTCCGCGACGCCCACGGACGGCCGCGAGCCCGGCTCGGCGGCCGGACGGCGGTAGGCCCCGGGGTCCACCTCGAACTCCGCGCGCAGCAGGTCCATCTCACTGACGATCCCGACCATGCGCCCCCGCTCGTCCACCACGGGCGCGGCCGTGATGTCCTGTTCGTACAGCAGGCGAACGGCCTGTTTCACACTCCACGTGCGAGGTACCGACACCACCGGGGTCGTCATCATCTCCGCGACGAGCATGGCGATCGCCCCACGTCTCGATCATGTTCGGATGACACTTCCGACGTTACGCCGTCCCGCGCCGGCGGGCGGACTCGGCGGGGTCGCCCGGCCGTACGGGAAGGAGCACCGGTGAAAACGGAGGTGAATCCGTGGTCCCTGGTGTACGAGGGGTTCGACCCGGACCAGGAGGGGCGCCGGGAGGCGCTGTGCACGCTGGGTAACGGCCGTTTCGCCACCCGGGGCGCGGCGCCGGAGTCGGTGGCCGACGACGTCCACTATCCGGGCACCTACGTCGCGGGCTGCTACGACCGGCTCACCTCCTCCGTCGCCGGTCACCAGGTGACCAACGAGGACATGGTGAACCTGCCGAACTGGCTGCCGCTGACCTTCGCCACCCCGGACGGCGACTGGTTCTCCCCGCGCTCGGCCGACCTGCTCGACTACCGGCAGGAGCTGGACCTGTGGCACGGCGTCCTGCACCGGCGGCTCCGCTTCCGCGACGCCGCCGGCCGCGTCACCTCGGTGCGGCAGCGCCGCCTCGTCTCCATGGCCGACCCCTTCGTGGCCGCGCTGGAGACGACCTTCACGGCGGAGGACTGGTCCGGCCCGCTGCGCGTGGCGTCCGCGCTGGACGGCAGGGTCGTCAACGGCGGCGTGCCGCGGTACCGCGACCTGCGCGGCGACCACCTGACCGGCCACGCGACGGGGATCGAGGGCGCGCTGACCTGGCTGCGCGCGCGGACCCGCTCCTCGGGCGTGGAGGTCGTCCTCGCCGCGCGCCTGCGCGTCACTCCGCGGGAGTGCGCAGGACAGCCGGAGATCGCACAGGGTGACGACCGCGTCACCGAGACGCGGGTCCTGGCGCTGGAACGGGGCCGGCCGGTGACGGTCACCAAGACCGTCTCGATGGTGACGTCCCGCGACCACGCCATCGCGGACGCCTGGTCCGGCGCGGTACGGTCGGCCCGCCGCGCGCCGGGCTTCGCCACGCTGCTGAAACGGCACGCGACCGCCTGGCGCGGGCTGTGGGGGCGGGCCCGGCTGGAGGTGTCCGACGCCCACATCCAGCGGGACATCCGGTTGAACACCCTCCACCTGCTGCAGACGCTCTCCCCCCACACCGCCGACCTCGACGTGGGCGTGCCCGCGCGCGGCCTGCACGGCGAGGCCTACCGGGGGCACGTCTTCTGGGACGAGCTGTTCGTGCTGCCGTGGCTCAGCCTGCGCTTCCCGGAGATCGTCCAAGGCCTGCTGCGCTACCGGCTGCGGCGGCTGCCGGAGGCGCGGGCGGCCGCCCGCGCGCTGGGCCTGCGCGGGGCGATGTTCCCCTGGCAGAGCGGCAGCGACGGACGGGACGAGACCCAGCGCCTCCACCTCAACCCCCGCTCCGGGCGGTGGAACCCGGACAACTCGCGGCTCCAGCGCCACGTGGGGCTGGCCGTCGGCTACAACGCCTGGCTGCACTACGCGATCACCGGCGACATGGAGTTCCTGACCGGCACGGGCGCCCGCCTGCTGGTGGAGACCGCCCGTTTCTTCGCGTCCCTGGTCCGGCTCGACCCCGTGTCCGCCCGGTACGAGATCCACGGGGTGATGGGGCCGGACGAGTACCACGACGGCTATCCGGGCGCGGCCTCCCCCGGGCTGGACAACAACGCGTACACCAACATCATGACGGTGTGGCTGCTGCTGCGCGCCCGGCAGGCGCTCGATCTGCTACCCCGCCGCGCCCGGGAGGAGCTGCGCCGCCGCCTCGATCTGACGGACGCCGAGACGGAGCGCTGGGAGGAGATCACCCGCCGGATGCGGGTGGACTTCCTCCCCGACGGCGTCATCAGCCAGTTCAGCGGCTACGAGAAGCTGGCCGAGCTGGACTGGGAGCGCTACGCGGGCGTGCGGCGGCTGGACCGGGCGCTGAACGCGGAGGGGGACAGCACCAACCGCTACCAGGCGTCCAAGCAGGCCGACGTGCTCATGCTCTTCTACCTGCTCACGGCCGGGGAGCTGCGGCGGATCCTGGAGCGGCTGGGCTATCCGGTCGCCCCGGACATGGTCCGCCGCACGGTGCGCCACTACCTCGCGCGAACCAGCCACGGCTCCACCCTGAGCGCGGTCGTCCACGCCTGGGTGCTGGCCCGTGCCGACCGCGCCGGATCGTGGCGGTTCTTCACCGAGACCCTCACCGGCGACCTGAACGACGTCCAAGGTGGGACCACCGCCGAGGGCATCCACCTGGGAGCGATGGCGGGGACGCTGGACCTGGTCGAGCGCTGCTACCTCGACCTCGAACCCCGGCCCGACGGCCTGCACCTGAACCCCGTGCTGCCCGCGCGGCTCACCACGCTGTCGCTGTGCCTGCGCTATCGCGGCGCGGAACTGGCGATCGAGGCCGGCCCCGCCCAGGTGCGGATCACCCGGGCCGACGACGGGCCGCCCACAGTGGACGTCGCCGTGACCGGCCGCCACGTGCGGCTACGGCGCGGTGAGAGCCGTACGTTCCCGTTGCCCGCGCACCGCGACGAACGATGAGCGCACCGTTCGGCACCGGCCGGTGAGCCTACCGATCAGGTGACCGCTGGTCGCGGATGAGTTCCAGCAGCGCGGCGTGCGTCTCCCGGTCGGCCGCCGCGACGAGCCCGCCTGCTCCGGTGTGCGGCGGCTCGCCGCGCAGGTCGGTCACCACGCATCCGGCGGCCTGGCACAGCGCGATCCCGCTCGCGAAGTGGACGCTGTCCCGCAGATGGCCGTCGGTGACGTACGCGGCGCGCCGGCCGGCGGCGACCCAGGCCACCGCCAGGGTGGTGGAGACGACGCGCGGGCGGAACCGCTCGCCGAACCGCGGGTCGGAGAGCAGACGGGCCGCCTGGAAGCCCGGCGCGTTCGGGAACGGCGGATCGAGGTTGACGTCCACCAGCCGGGAATCGGACGACGGCGCGAGCCTCTCGTCCACGCCGTCGCGGCGGACGTACGCGCGGTCGCCGTCCGTCCAGAACACCTCGCCGGCGAACGGGTCGGCGGAGGCCGCCGCGGTGACGTCCGAGCCCACACGTAGGGCGACGTTCACCGCGACCAGCATGTTCCGCGCGGCGTAGTTGAGCGTGCCGCACAGGGGGTCGACCAGCCACATCCGCCCCGTCCCGGCCGACCCCGTACGTCCGCTCTCCTCGCCGGTCACGGCGTCGCCCGGCCGGGCGGCCCGGATGACGTCGAGGATCGCCTTCTCCGCCTCGATGTCGGCGGCCGTGGCGAAGTCGCCGGCGGCCTTATGGACGCGTACCGGCGCCGAACCGTACATGGCGCGCACGACGGCCGCTCCCGCCTCCGCCACCGCGAGGGCCAGCTCCTCATCCGTGATGATCATGGACCGAAGGATAGACACGGCCGCCGGGCGGCCCGCGTCCGGGGGCTCCCGCCTTTAGCGTGCGATCACCCTCCGCCAATGGTCACTCAATGTATCTTCATGAACACACAAAGCGATGGGAGGTCGTATGTCTTACGAACCTGCGCACATGTCGGGCATCGAGGCGAGCCCCGGCGTGCTGGAGCGGCTGCGATTCCGGTTCCGGATGCTCGACACCGACGGCAACGGCTACCTGGAGAGTGACGACTTCGAACGGCTGGCCGCCGACGTCCTGGCGGCGATGGACGAGCCGGAGGGATCGCGGAAGGGGCAGGCGGTCCTCGTCGGCCACCGGCGCTACTGGGAGGGCCTGCTCGCGGCGCTCGACACCGACGGCGACGGGCGGATCAGCCCGCAGGAGTACATGGCGCGGCTCGGGGCGCCCGTCGAGGCCAGGGAGACCGTCGTCGACTACGCGGAGTCGCTGGCCGCCCTGGCCGACCGGAACGACGACGGGTTCATCGAGCTCGACGGCTTCCTCGCCGTCATGACCGCGATCGGGTTCTCCAAGGCGAACGTCGAGAGGCTCTTCGCCGACCTGGACGAGTCGGGCGACGGCCTGGTCCCGGTGGACGTCTGGGCCGCGACCATCGTGGATTACTACACGTCGGCGCGCACCGACATCCCGGTCCACGGGTTGACGGCGCCCGGCCGCTGATGGTCCGACCGGTCGATCCCACGCCCGCTACGCCCGCCGCGCCCGGCGCGCGGCGGGCCGCGGCTGAAGGGGGCGGATGGCCCGCCCGGAGGGCGATCAGGTCGCTCCGCCCCTCGTTCCTGTTCGAGTCGCGTCCCGAGGACGAGGGCCTGGTCAACCTCAGGGACAACGAGAACCCGTTCGCCGGCCTGCACCGGCGCTATCCCGACAACACGAACCGCCCGCTGGTCGGCCTGTACGCCGACGCGCTGGACATCCTCGAAGGCCACGTCGAGGGCCACGTCGAGGGTCACGGAGCCGCCGTGGCGGCTCCGCCGGAGGGCTGGCGCTGGGGCCCGGAGACGATCCTGCTCACCCGCGGCGCCGGTGACGCCCTGGACCTGGTGTTCCGCACCTTCTTCGAACCCCATGCGGACGCGGTGGCGGTCACGCCGCCGTCCTTCGCGCTCTTCGACGAGTTGGCCGCCGTCCACGAGGTCGAGCGGCTGCGGGTGCCGCTGCTCGGTTCCGCACACGACCGGCTGGACGTCCCGACGCTGGCCCGCTCGGGGGCGGCCGGCGTCATTTTGTGCGATCCGGGCAACCCGTCAGGGACGTCGCTGCGTCCCGGCGAGGTCGAGCGGCTGCTGGCCGCCTACGACGGCCTCGTGGTGGTGGACGAGGCCTACGTGGAGTACACCGGCCGCGCCTCCCACCGGCGCCTCGTCCCCCGCCATCCGAACCTCGTCGTCGTCCGCTCCATGTCCAAGGCGCTCGGGCTGGCCGGGCTGCGGCTGGGGGCGGTGCTCGCGCAGCCCGGGATCGTCGCCGCGCTGTGGCGCGCCCGCCTGCCCTTCGCTCTCCCGGCCCCGGTGGCCGCGGAAGCGGCCGCGGCGCTGGCCGATCCGGCGGCCCTGCGCCGCGGCGTCGAGCTGTTCACGGCGGAACGCGATCGGCTCGCCGCCGGGCTGCGCCGCTGCCCCGGCATCCTCTGGGCCGGCTCGGCGGCGGGGTTCGTGACCGTGCGCACGGAGCGTCCGGCGACCGAGGTCGCGGAACGGCTCCGCGCCGCCGGCCTGGCCGTCCTGCCCGACCCGATGGGCTGGCGCGACCACCTGCGCTTCTCGGTCGGAGAACCGGCCGACAACGACCGGCTGCTCGCCGTCCTCGCCGAGAGCGGCGTCCACATAGACGAAAGAGAAGGACCCTGATGACGACACTGGCGACGGCGGACGCCGTCACATCTGTGACCACCGTCGCACGCGCCCAGATCCGGCCGATCACCTCGGTCGTGGTCGACGGGGAGGTACACCGGCTCGGGCAGCAGCGCGACTTCCGGCGCCACCCCGTCCTGTCGGCGTTCCTGCCCGATTCCGGTCGGCCGTCCTTCGCGTGGGTGCGGCTCCGCGACGGCGAGGAGCTGTCCGTGCACAGCCACCCGACGAGTTCGATGATCCTCGTCTGCCGGGGGTCGGTGCGGCTGCTGGGAGAGCGGGAACGGCCGCTCTCGGAAGGCGACGTCGTGTGTGTGCCCCCCGGGTCCGCGCACGGGTTCCGCACTGAGCCGGGCCAGGAGTTCCACGGCCTGTCCGTGCAGTTCGAGGGCGCCGGGCTGTACGAGGACGAGCTCGCGCCCCGGGTGTCGTTCGCCGACGACATGAACGACATGGACGGCACCGCCGACATCCTGGACGACGCCGTGGACGACGCCGTGGAGGCGGCCCCGGACGGCTCCGCCGTCCCGGCGTCGCTCGCGGAGCTGGAGGAGATCAACGCCTCCCTCGCCGAGCGGCACACCGGCAACGACCTGTTCCGGCTGCTGCGCACCGGCAGGTTGCGGGAGGATCCGCGGATGCGCGCCCGTTTCGTCACGGCGCTGCACGTGTGGTCGCGCAATTTCCAGCGGATGCTGCTCGCGCGCCAGGCCGTCTGCGTCGATCCCGTCCTGCGCGAGGAGTACGAGGCGCACCTGCGTGAGGAGTACGGCCACGACCGGCTGCTGCGCGACCGTTACGGCGTCCTCGACGAGGTCGACGACCCCGTGCTGGACGCGGCCTGCACCTGGTTCGTCGCCCAGATATACCAGCTGGACGAGGCCCAGAAGATCGTCCTGGTCCACATGGTCGTCGAGACCAGCGGCCATCTGTTCGGAGGGGCCGCCTCCGACGTGTACGGCCGGGACGCCGCCGCCTCCCACGTGTACGACCGCGACGCCGCAGGCGACGACTTCTTCGCCCTGCACGCCGTCGCCGACGACGAGCACCGGGAGCTCGGACGCCACCGGCTGGCCACGATGCCTCCTTCGGAGATCCCCCGGCTCGTGGCGATCTGCCGCCGGGCCTGGGACCAGATGGACCTGGTCCACAACCGCATCGCGGCCTGGGCCCTCGAAGGGCGCTGACCCATGGCCGACCGTCCGGCCGTTGCCCGCCATCCGGTGGCCGCCCTGGCCGAGGAGATCGTGGACCTGCTCGCCGGCGAGGGATACCGCGTCGCCGAGGGCCCCGAGGTCGAAGCCGAGTGGCTGAACTTCGACGCGCTCAACATGGCCGCCGACCATCCCAGCCGCTCCGCCGACGGCACCTTCTCCATCGACGGCCCCGACGGGCCATCGGGCCTGGTGCTGCGCGGCCACACCTCGCCCGTGCAGGTGCGCACGATGCTCGGGCGCGGCGCGCCGCTCCGCATGGTGACGGTCGGCCGCGTCTTCCGTCCCGATCCGCCGGACGCCACGCACAGCCCCGTCTTCCACCAGGCCGAGGGTCTGGCCGTCGCCGAAGGGCTGACGATGAACGACCTGCGCGCCACGCTCGGGCGCCTGGCCGCCGCGATGTTCGGGGACAGCACGCCGGTACGGCTGCGCCCGCACTGGTTCGCCTACACCGATCCCTCGGCGGAGGCGGACGTGCGCTGCCCGACCTGCCGGGGCGGGGGATGCGACCTGTGCGAGGACGGCTGGATCGAGTGGGCCGGCTGCGGCATAGTCCACCCGCGCGTGCTGGCCACCTGCGGCGTCGACCCGGGCCGCCATGCGGGCTTCGCCTTCGGCCTGGGGGTCGAACGCACCCTGATGCTGCGCCACGGGCTACGTGACATACGCGACGTGATCCGGCACGACCCGCCTCGCCCGGCCGGGGACCGGGCGGGCGAGCCCTCTCTCGCCCCGGCGGACCGGACAGGTGTCCCGGGCGACCGCCCTCTCGACCCGGCGGAGCCGGTGTCGCCGTTCCGGCGACGGCAGGCGGCGGCGCGCGCGCTCACCGCCGCCGGCTGGACGGAGACCCAGACCTCCCCGTTCCTGGACCCGGCCGTCTGGGACGCGTTCGGCCTGCCGCCGGACGACCCACGCCGCGCCCGGTTGCGCATCGCCAATCCCCTCGACGGGTATCCGCCCGCGCTGCGCACCTCGCTGCTCCCGGGCGTGCTCGCCGAGCTGCGGGCGCGGCGTCCTCCGGGCGGCCTCATGCTGTTCGAGCAGGGAGCCGTCTTCCCGCACCCGCCCGGCGGGCTCCGCCCGCCGCCATCGCCGCCCACCGGCGGCCCGCCGCGCCCGGAGGAGCTGGCGGCCCTGCACGCGGCGATCCCCGCCCAGCCCCATCACCTGGCGGCGGCCCTGACGGGCGGCGACTGGCACGCCGCCGTCGGCGCGGGCCACGCGATGGGGCTCCAGTGGGGTCTGCGCCTCCGGCCCGAGGACGGGCCGAGCGGCACGCGGAGCTCCTGGCCCTGGCACGGCGGGCGGTGGGCCCGCCTGACCGTGGACGGGACACCGGTCGGCGAGGCGGGCGAACTCGACCCCGCCGTCCTGCGACGCCTCCGCCTGCCCGGCGGCGTCGCCGCGCTGACCCTCGACCTCGACGCGCTGGACCGCCTCAGCGGCGGAGAAAGGACCTGACCCCCATGACTCCCAAGGAGCTCGCCGAGACCTACCTCGACGCCCTGGCACGCGGCGACCTGCCCGCCGTCCTGGCGTTGTACCGTCCCGGCGCGATCGTGCACTCGCCCCTGTACGGGCCGATCCCGGCCGCCGAGTTCTATCCCGAGCTGTTCGCGGACACGGGCCGGGCCAAGCTCAACCTCCTCGGCGCGGCCGAAGGGGCCACGACGAGCGGCGGCCGGATCGTCACCATCTGGTTCCAGTTCGACTGGACGCTGCCCTCGGGCCAGCCGGCCGACTTCGAATGCGTCGACGTCCTCGAACTCGCCGACGACGGCCGGATCGCCGCGCTGCACATCATCTACGACACCGTCACCGCGCGCCCCGCCTACGAGGCGGAGAAAGGCGAAGGCACTTCCTGGCGTCCGTCCTCCTGACCCCAGACGCCCCACGATCACCCGATCCGCGCCGGGTGATCTACTCGGTCGATCCGGAGACGCAGGATTTCCTCGCCGGCCTGCTGGAGCGACCGGCCCCGGCGGGGCTCGCGCTTCGCCGGGGATCTTGGTCGAATGGACGAACAGCTCGGCGGTCTTCGGAAAAACGGACGAATTCCCCGACCGGCCCTTCTCATACCGTGGCGGTAAACATCGACCGGAGGGCTGGTACGCGTTGTCCGTTGGTCTTCATCACCGCGCTCTGATCGCCCGGCGGGGGTCCCCGCGGTGAACCTCGACCTGATGCTCCAGGACCTGGAGGAGCTCGTCGTCTGCGAGTCCTTCTCCGCCGACCACGAGGCGGTCGCCCGCAGCGCCGCCGTGGTCGCCGAGCAGGGGGCCCGCCGACTCGGGACGCCCCCGGAGACGATCGTGATCGACGGGGTCAGCCACCTGCGGTGGACCTTCGGCCGTCCCCGCGTGCTGCTCGTCGGGCACCACGACACAGTGTGGCCGATCGGGTCGCTGCGCGAGCACCCCTGGTCGGTGCGGGACGGCGTCGCCCGGGGACCGGGCGTGTTCGACATGAAGGCCGGGCTGGTGCAGGCCTTCCACGCGCTGGCCGCGCTGCCCTCCCCGGAAGGGGTGTGCCTGCTGATCACGGGTGACGAGGAGCTCGGCTCCCCCACCTCGCGGGCGCTGATCGAGGACGCGGCGCGCGCCTGCTCGGCCGCGTTCGTGCTGGAGGCGAGCGCCGACGGCGGCGCGCTCAAGACCGGCCGCAAGGGCATCTCCGCCTATGAGCTCACCGTGCTGGGGAAGGCCGCGCACGCGGGCCTGGAACCGCACGCGGGAGCCAACGCGGCGGTCGAGCTGGCCCACCAGATCCTCGCGCTGAGCATGATGGGCGACGGCGCGACCACGGTGACGCCGACGCTGGTGTCCGCCGGGAGCACGATGAACACCGTGCCCGCCCTGGCCTCGGTCGCGGTGGACGTGCGGGTCCCCACCGTCGAGGAGCAGAAGCGGGTGGACGACCTGGTACGGGCGCTGGCCCCGCGCGTGGCCGGAACCCGGCTGCGGGTGAGCGGCGGGCCGAACCGCCCGCCGCTGGAGGAGGCCTCGTCGGCGGGGCTGTTCGAGCTGGCCCGCCGCATCGCCGACGGCCTGGGCCTGCCCCCGTTGCGAGGCGTGGCCGTGGGCGGCGCCTCCGACGGCAACATCACCGCGGGCGTCGGCTGCCCCACGCTCGACGGGCTCGGCGCGGTCGGCGGCGGCGCGCACGCGGCACACGAGCACGCGCTCGTCGCGGAGATACCCGGCCGCACCCGGCTGCTCGCGGAGCTGATCCGGGCGGTGCTCGCGTGACCGCCGCGCCGCGCGAGCTCCACAGCGTCCAGGAGTTCGAGGACGTCTTCCAGCTCTTCGACGACATCTGGCATCCCGAGCCGGGCGGGGCGCCCATCAGCGTCGAGCTGATGCGGGCGCTGTCCCACGCGGGCAACTACGTGGCCGGGGTCTACGAGGACGGCCGGCTGACCGGCGCCTCGGTGGGTTTCCTGGCGGCGCCGGCGGGGCGGGTGCTGCACTCGCACGTCACCGGCGCCGCGGCCGGCCGCGGGATCGGTTTCGCGCTCAAGACGCACCAGCGGGCCTGGGCGCTCGAACGGGGCATCGAGCGGATCACCTGGACCTACGACCCGCTGGTGCGCCGCAACGCCTACTTCAACCTGGCCAAGCTCGGCGCCCGTCCGGAGGAGTACCTGCCGTCGTTCTACGGCGTCATGGAGGACGCGATCAACGCCGGGGACGAGTCGGACCGGATGCTCGCCGTCTGGCAGCTGACCGATCCGCGTGTGCTCGCCGCCGTACGGCGGGAGCCGTACGTGCCGGTGGTCCCCGCTGACGCGGCGGTCGGGCTGGCCGACGCGGACGGACGGCCGGTCCCCGGCCGGACGGACGCGGGGACGGTCCTCGTGGCGGTGCCGGAGGACATCGAGAGCCTGCGCCGCACGGACCCCGGGCTGGCCAAGGCGTGGCGGCACGCCGTGCGCGACGTGCTCGGCGGCCTGCTGGAGGAAGGGGCCCAGGTCACCGGTTTCCACCGGAGAACGTGCTACATCGTTGAACGCACCGTCTGATCGCGGCCGAACGCGGCAGGCGGTCCTACCGGAAGGAGGCGCGGCGAGACGCCGCACACCCACCATGAAGATCACTGGAATCGAGCTGCGGCGGATCGCGATGCCGCTGGTCGCGCCGTTCCGCACCTCGTTCGGGACGGAGACGGCGCGCGACGTGCTGCTCGTGCGGGTCGTCACGCCCGAGGCCGAGGGGTGGGGCGAGTGCGTGGCCATGTCACGGCCGCTCTACTCCCCCGAGTACGTCGACGGCGCGGCCGAGGTCATGCGCCGCTTCCTCATCCCGGCGCTGCCCGCCCACGCCGACGCCCAGGCGGCCGGCCGGGCGCTCGCGCCGTTCAAGGGGCACCGGATGGCCAAGGCCGCGCTGGAAACCGCGGTCCTGGACGCCCAGCTCCGGGCCCGCGGCGAGTCGTTCGCGGCGTTCTTCGGCGCGACCCGTGAGCGGGTCCCCTGCGGGGTGTCGGTCGGCATCATGAACTCGATCCCCGAGCTGCTCGACGCCGTCGAGGGCTTCCTGGCCGAGGGCTACGTCCGGATCAAGCTGAAGATCGAACCGGGCTGGGACCTGGAGCCGGTCCGCGCCGTACGCGAGCGGTTCGGCCCTGACCTGCTGCTCCAGGTCGACGCCAACGCCGCGTACACGCTGGCTGACGCCCCACACCTGGCCAAACTGGACGCCTTCGACCTGCTGCTCATCGAGCAGCCACTGGCCAACGACGACATGGTCCAGCACGCCGCGCTCGCCCGCCGGATCTCCACCCCGATCTGCCTGGACGAGTCGATCGAGTCGGCCGAGCACGCCGCGGCCGCCATCACGCTGGGCGCGTGCTCGATCATCAACGTCAAGCCGGGCCGGATCGGGGGCTATCTGGAGGCGCGCCGCATCCACGACCTGGCCCGCGCCCACGGCGTCGCGCTGTGGTGCGGCGGGATGCTGGAGACGGGCATCGGCCGCGCCGCCAACGTCGCGCTGGCCGCCCTGCCCGGCTTCACGCTGCCGGGCGACACCTCGGCCTCGCGCCGCTACTTCGCGACGGACGTCACCGCGCCGTTCGAGCTGCGTGACGGCCACCTGGACGTCCCGACCGGGCCCGGTATCGGCGTGGACCCCATCCAGGACATCCTGGACGAGGTCACCACCTCCACCGAGTGGATCACCAGGTAGTTCCCGGACCTTCGTGGGAGTGTCTGGCAAATGCTGCCCGTAGCAGGGCTTGATTTGTCAGACACGACCTACTCCGAAGGCCGTGCCACGCGGCAGGCGCCGCTTCACGTCAGGCCCTGGAGGGCCGCTGTCTCTGGGAGCTGTCGGCCGCGAGCGGGAGACCGCGCAGCGACAGAGCACTCGGCGGAGGTAGGGCCCCGTGAGCCGCCTCGGCGCGGAACGACTGGAGCAGGTACGCCACCAGGCGCCGGGACGCAGCACTGTCACGCGGCAGCGCGGTGACCAGACCGCAGTGCGACAACAGGGCCACGGCGAGGTCGGAAGGGTGGAAATCGGCCCGCAGCGCGCCCACTGCCTGGGCTCTGCGGACCAGGGTCATGAGGTCCCGCTCCGCCCGTTCTCGGGCCTGCGCGTGTTCCACCGTCCTGTCCGGGAAGGCCGCGACGAACGCGGCCGAGAACCCCTGTTCCTCCCGCTGAAGCTCGCAGGCCGTCTCGACCAGCCGCTGGAAGCCCCGCCAGGGGTCGGGGTCGGCCAGCGCCTCGGTGAGCGCTCGGGCGCAGGTCTCCATCTGCTGCGCGAACGCGGCCCGGACCAGGGCGTCCCGGGTCGGAAAACGCCGGTACAGCGTCGCTACGCCGACCCCGGCCCGTCGGGCCACGGTCGCCATGGGCGCGTCGATCCCGTGCTCGGCGAAGACCGCACGGGCGGCGACGAGGATGCGCCCCCGGTTGCGCCGGGCGTCGGCCCGCAGCCCCGGGCCCGCGATCCGAGAGGATTCCTCCACCACTGTCTCTCACCTCCGGTCCAAACGGACGGTGCCGTCCGTTTAAGAGCCTACGCTCGGGGCCAGATCCCCGTACGGCCACTGGTGGCGAAGGTGAGAACGATGGACGACCGCACGATGAGAGCAGTACTTTTCGACCGCTTCGGCGGCCCCGAGGTGCTGTACGTGGGCCGGGTACCACGCCCCGAACCGGCGCTCGGCGAGGTACTCGTGCGGGTGCGCGCGTTCAGCGTCAACGGCGGCGAACTTGCGGCCCGTTCCGGCAGCCTCCGTCTCTTCACCGGACAGAAGTTCCCGCAACGCGTCGGGTTGGACTTCACCGGCGAGGTTGCCGCGCTCGGCGCCGGCGCGACGGACGTCGCGGTCGGCGACCGTGTGTGGGGCACGGTGGGCCGTACCGGATTCGGCAGCGCCGCCGAGTACGTGACAGTCCGGGCCGAGCGGCTCGGCCGGGTCCCGGACGGACTGGATCTGGTGGCAGCCGCCGCGCTGCCGGTGGCAACCACGGCCATCACGGCGCTGCGCGACAAGGCCAGGCTGCGCCCCGGCGAACGACTGCTCGTACGGGGCGCAGCGGGTGGCGTCGGCAACGCCGCCGTCCAGCTCGGACAGGCATATGGTGCCGAGGTCACGGCCCTGGCCCGCGCCGCCAACCTCGACTTCGTCCGCACGCTCGGCGCCCACCACGCCATCGACCACCGGGCCGTCCCGCCGAGGGAACTGGGCCTGTTCGACGTGGTCCTCGACACCGCGGGCACCGACCTGCGGGCCTTCCGGCGCCTGCTGACGCCCGGCGGACGCATGGTCACCATCGCCTTCGACGTGACACGGCCCGCCGCCTCACTCGGCTACATCGCCGCCAGCGCCGTACACGGACGCGGCCGGGTGCGCTTCTTCAGCGGCAACCCCACGCGGGCGCTCTTCGACGACCTCGCCCGCCAGGTGGCGGAGGGGGGACTGCGCCCTGCGGTGGACAGGTACTTCCCGCTGGAGGAGACAGCGGAGGCCCACCGGGCGCTGGAGGCGGGCGGGGTACGGGGCAAGTACGTGGTCAGGGTCGACTGAGCGACGGCACCCGATCCCGCCCGGGCGACGGGGCAAAGTTTGACGGGGAGGGAACTAGCTCCGGCCGAGGCGGGGAACCGCGTCGAGGAGCGAGCGGGTGTAGGCGTCCGAGGGCGCCTTCACCAGCTCCTCGGTCGGCCCCGCCTCGACCAGCCTGCCCCGGTGCATCACCGCGACCACGTCGGAGACGTACCGCACCACGGCCAGGTTGTGTGAGATGAACAGCATCGACAGCCCGATCTCCTCGCGCAGCGAGCGGATCAGGTTGAGCACCGCGCCCTGGACGGAGACGTCCAGGGCGGAGGTGATCTCGTCGGCGATCAGCAGCGCCGGCCGGACGCCGAGCGCGCGGGCGATCGCCACCCGCTGCCGCTGGCCCCCGGACAGCTCGCGCGGGTAGCGCTCCGCGAGTGCTACGGGCAGGGACACCAGGGTCAGCAGCCGCTCCACCTCCGCCTGGCGGGCGGCCCGCGGCAGGCGCAGGCCCTCGGCGACCGACGCGCCGATGGTCATGCGCGGGTCGAGGGAGGTGAGCGGGTCCTGGAACACCATCTGCACCCGGCTCGGGTCCACCCCCTCGATGACCCCCGTGTACGGCACCAGCCCGCTCACCGCACGCGCGAGCGTGGACTTGCCCGACCCGGACTCGCCCACCAGGCCGACGATCGCGCCGTCCGGGATCTCCAGGGTCACGTCGTCCACGGCGGTGAAGGCGCCGAACCGGACGGTCAGGTTCTTGATGATCACTTGGCCTCCCAGCAGGCGACGCGGTGCCCCGCGCGGTACGGGATCAGGGGCGGCAGCTCGGCGCACTTGGCGCTCGCCAGCTCGCAGCGGTCCGCGAAGGCGCATCCGCTGGGCACCTCCGCCGGCGAGGGCTGGCGGCCGGGGATGCTCGCCAGCGGCAGCGACCTGTCGGTCTCCATGTCGGGCAGCGAGGCGACCAGCGCCCGCGTGTAGGGGTGCGCGGCGCCCGAGGCCAGTTCCTCGACCGGCAGCTCCTCGACCACCCGGCCCGCGTACATCACCACGACGCGGTGGCACAGTTCGCCGATGACGGCGATGTCGTGGGAGATGAACAGGGTGGCCGCGCCGGTCTCGTCGGTCACCTCGCGCAGCAACCGGAGGATCTCCCGCTGCACGGTCACGTCGAGAGCGGTGGTCGGCTCGTCGGCGATGATCAGCCGGGGCGCGCCCATCAGGCCCATGGCGATGACGGCGCGCTGCCGCATGCCGCCGGACAGTTCGTGCGGGTGTTGCCGCGCCCGCGCGGCGGGCTCCGGGATGCGTACGTGCTCCAGCCGGTCCACCGCGCGGGCGAAGGCCTCGGCCCGGCTCGCGCCCTGGTGGACGGTCGCCACCTCGGCGAGCTGCCCGCCGACCTTCAGCGCCGGGTTGAGCGCGGCCATCGGGTCCTGGAAGACCATCGCCAGGGACGTGCCGAGCAGCTTGCGGCACTCGGCCTCCGGCAGCTCGCGGACGTCGGCGCCGCACATCCGCAGCCGGCCGGCGCTCACCTCTCCCGGGTACGGCACCAGCCCGCCGATCGCCGCGGCGGTCAGGCTCTTGCCGCTGCCGGACTCGCCCACCAGGCCGACGATCTCGCCCGGCGCGACGGTCAGCGAGAGCCCGCGCACCGGCGTGACGCCGCCGGGGAAGGTGACGGTCAGGTCCCGCACCTCCAGGACGGCGTCCGGGTCGGGCTCGCCGAGCTCGCCCGCCTCGGGTACGGCTCGCCCGGCGGCCGCATCGGTGGGCGTGGCCCGGCGCGACGCCGCCCGCGCCAGGACGTCTCCCAGCAGGTTGAACCCGATGCCCGCGAGCGCGATCGCGGCGGCCGGGCCGAGGGCGACGGCCGGGGTGGCGTAGATCCGGCCGAAGCCGTCGAAGAGCAGCCGTCCCCAGTCGAACGACGGCGGCTGCACGCCGAGACCGAGGAAGGACATCCCGGCGAGCGCGAGAAGAGCGTTGCCCAGCGCCTGGGTGAGGTTGAGGATGAGCGGCTCGGCGATGTTGGGCAGGACGTGTCTCGTCATGACACGCCACCGCGAGACGCCGAGCATGCGGGCGACCGCCACGTAGTCGGCCCCGGCGACGGAGGCCGCGAGCGTCTGGGTGATCCGGGCGAAGCCGGGGGCGATGGCGGCACCGATGCCGAGCACGGCACCGCGCGCGCCGAGCCCCGCGATCACCGCGGTGAACATCGCGAGCAACAGGCCGGGGAACGCGACCAGCGCGTTGACCGTACCGGTGACCAGGCGCGCGGCCCGGCGCGGCAGCACCGAGGGAAGCGCGCCGAGGATGACGCCGGCCGTCGCGCCGATGAGTGTGGCGATCATGGCGAGGGTGAGCGAGAGCCGCCCGGCGACCAGCACCCGGGCGAGGATGTCGCGGCCCAGGTTGTCGGTGCCGAGCGGGTGCGCGGCCGAGGATCCCTGGAGGATGACCGCGGAGTCGATCCGCTCGGCCTCCGCTCCCCAGATCAGCGGCCCGGCGATCGCCAGGATCACCATGAGCGTGACCAGGAGGGTCCCGGCGATCCCGGCGGGGGTCCGCAGCAGGTGACGCATCAGGTCTCCTTCAGCTTGGAGGTGGGATCGAGCACGCCGAGCAGCAGGTCGACGAGCAGGTTCACCACCAGCACGATCGCGCCGTAGACGAGGATCACGCCCTGGGCCACCGGATAGTCCTTCTGGGTGATGGACTCCACGACCCGCAGCCCCAGGCCCGGCCAGGCGAAGACGTACTCGACGAGCACGCTCCCGGCGATCAGCGCGCCGAGCAGCAGACCGCCCACGGTCAGCGTCGCGGTGAGCGTGTTGGGCAGGACGTGCCGGAAGTACAGCCGGGCGGCGGGCAGCCGCTTGGCCCGGGCCAGCCGGACGTAGTCCATGCCCAGTTCACGCAGGGTCTCCACCCGGGAGATACGGGCGATCATCGCCGTCGGCGAGATGGCCAGGGACAGGATCGGCAGGACGTAGGACACGGGTCCCGCCTTGCCCGCGGGAGGAAACCAGCGGAGTCCGATCGCGAACACGGTGACCAGGGCGATCGAGTAGAGGAACTCGGGCACGGCGATGGCCGCGCCGGTCGCCGAGGTGAAGGTCGCCTCGGTGCCCCTGTTGCGGCCGTTCTCGGTGCGGATCGCGGCCCACATGCCGAGCGGTACGGCCACGAGCAGGGCCACGGCGGTCGCGAGCAGGGCGAGCCCGAGGGTGTTGGGGAGCCGGGAGGCGATGATCTCCCGGACCGGCTCCCCGCTGAGGAACGACGTGCCGAAGTCCCCGCGGAACACGTTGCCCACATAGGACAGGAGCTGGGACAGGATCGGCTCGTCCAGCCCGAGCGCCGCACGCCTGGCGGCGACCAGTTCGACCGGCGCGGCCGGGCCGAGCGAGGCGCGTACGGGGTCGCCCGGGATCAGGTGCATCATCGCGAAGGACGCGACGAGCAGCACGGCCAGGGAGACGACGAACCGGACGACGCGCCGCAGCACGAACCCGCCACGGACCCGGCCGAGTGCCCGGCCGGCGAGCATCCGCCGACCGGCCCGCCCGCCCTCGGCGGTCGGGCCGGCGGCGGACGGGCGCAGAGACTCCGCCATTCAGCCCGCCTCGGTCATCCGGATCGTGGTCGGTGCGACCGAGCCCGCCACTATGCTGAACTTCGCGTTCTTGCTGGCGACCAGCACGGTGTCCTCCACGACCGGCACCAGGTCGGCGTCCTCGAACAGCGCGGACTCCGACTCCAGCCAGAGCTTGCAGCCCTCCTCGCCCGGCTTGCCGACGGCCTCGGTCACGAGCTTCTGGTAGCGGTCGTTGGCCAGGTGGGCGAAGTTGGCGCCCTTCGGCGCGGCCGGGCCGGACAGGAACCCTTCGAGCTGCGTGGGCAGCGTGACGCCGATCGGCAGCCAGACGACGTCCCAGTCCTGGGTGGCGGTCAGCGACTCCGACAGTTTGGTGTCGATGACGCCGTTCAGCGTGGCATCGGCGCCCGCCTTCTTCCACGCCGCCGCGAGGTATTCGGCCGCGGCCTGCACGCCCGCGCCCTTGGTGGTGCCGTAGAGCAGGCGCAGGGTCAGTTTGCGCCCGTCCTTGACGCGGACGCCGTCGGGGCCGGCCTTCCACCCGGCGGCGTCCAGCGCGGCGGACGCGGCGGCCTCGTCGAAGGCCGGGACATGACCGGTGACGCTGTCGCCCGGGCAGGGCCGCGGGTCCATCACCAGCCCGGTGGCGGGGCGGCCGGTGCCGCTCGAGGAGATGCCGGCGAGTTCCTTGAGGTTGACCGCCTGGGTGAGCGCCTTGCGCACCGCCGGGTCCTTGGCGGGCCGGTCCTCGCCCTGGTGGTAGAAGAACTGCCCGTTGCCCGCCGAGATGACCAGCTTGCCGATGCCCGGGGTCGCCTCGAGCCGCGCGCGGTCCGCGCCGTAGATGACCGCGCCGTTGATGTCACCGGAGATCAGCAGGTTGGCCGCGGTCTGCTCGTTCGGCACGACCTTCAGCACGATCTTGTCGGGCTGACCGGATTCCTTGGTGGTGGCTCCGCCGGGTCCCCAGGCGTAGTCCTTGCGCACCTGGAACGTGTAGTGGTCGCTGGGAGCCGCCTCGGTCAGCGTGTACGGCCCGGAACCCGAGGTGCCGCGGGCGAGGACCGAGCGGTCCTTTGCCCCCTTGCCGCAGACGACGAAGATCTGCGGGGCGTTCTCCAGGATGAAGCTGAACGGTTTCGGCGTGGAGAGTGTCACCGTTCCCGCCGCGTCGTCCGCTTCGGCCTTCATGCCGACGGGGACGGTCACACCGTTGAGCGGTGACTTCGTGGCGGGATCGGTGATGTGGTTGACGCTGCCGGCCACGTCCGAGGGGGTGAGCGGGGACCCGTCGGAGCAGGTGACGTCCTTGCGGAGGGTGAAGGTGACCGCGTCGGGTTTGACGTCCCATTTCTCGGCCAGCCCAGGGACGATCTTTCCATCGGGCCCGTAGTAGACGAGCGTGTCGTACGCGAACGACAGCACGCTGTTGGTCACAGAGAGCACGGCCATGGCCGGGTCGAGCGCGCCCGGATCGGCGCGGATCGAAAAGGTGAAGGTGCCGCCGTCGGCGGTCCGGCCGGACCCGGTGTCCGTGCTACCGCCGCATGCGGCGGCGAACAGGCTGAGTGCGCCGATCACGGCCGCCGCTCGTGTGTTTCTCATCGGGGCTCCTGGAAGCTGGGGAGATGCCCCACATTCGCCGGTTCCGGGCGAACCTTCTTCGTTGCTCCGGACGAAAAGCGGGTGATCTCTCGTGCTAAGCGCCGAAGATGCGCATCTGGAGCATCACCGCCAGCCGCGCCTCGGGATCGGCCAGGTCCAGCCCGCTGATCTGGACCAGCCGCTTGAGCCGGTACCGGAAGGTGTTGGCGTGCACGTGGATCTTGGCCGACGCGGCGTTCACGTCGCCGAAGGCGTCCAGGTACGCCCGCAGGGTGCTGACCAGTTCGCTGCCGTGCCGGGCGTCGTGCTCCAGGAGCCGCTCGTAGGGCCCGGTCGGCGTCTGCTCCTCGGCGTGGACCAGGTCCGAGACCTGGAGCAGCAGCGATTCGAAATGCACGCCTGTGTAGCCGGCGACCGCCCCGGACGTGCTCCGGGCGCGCAGCACCCTCAGCGCCCGGTCGGCGTCGGCTCGCGACCGGGACACCTCGGCCAGGTTGCGCGCCATGCGTCCCACACCGATGTTGGCCGCATGCCGGGGACCGACCCGGGCGAGGAAACTCTCCGCGACCCGGACCGCCCGGGCCTCCTCGTCTCCGCTCCCGTGCATCGGCAGCACGGCGTAGGCGACCGACCCGACCAGCGCGGCGGCGGCCTTGGGGTGGATGGCGCCGACGTGCAGGGCGAGCGCGTCGCAGAACCGCTGCCGGTCGCTCTCCCGGCGGGCCGCGTCGGCGTCGGGGCCGTCGCCGAGCTGGGCGGCGAGCACGCACAGGCGCTCGCTGGCCACGCCGAGCCGGCCCGCGGCCTCGGCGGCGTCCCCGCCGCCCGCCAGCACGGTGGACAGCAGGTCGGCGCGGAGCCGTCGCCGCGTGTCGGCCCCGGCCCGCTGGCGCAGCAACTGCAGGGCGACGATCTTGGCGGCGTCGGCGAGCGCCTGCCGGCGCTGCCCGCTCAGCGGCTCGCGCACCGCCGCCCAGATGGAGCCGAGGATCTCGTCCCCGGAGCGAACGGCGACGGCGGCCCGGTTGATGCTGTCCTCGTCCAGCTCGATGTAGATCGGCTCGCGGTTCTGGTAGAGCTGCCGGAAGAACCCACGTTCCTCCAGCATCCGCCGGTACCGTTCCGGCACCTGGCGGCCGAGCACGGTCTCGACCCGGCCCGGGTCGGCCTCGTCCTGCCGCCCCGAGTACGCCAGCACGCGGGAGGACCGGTCCTCGATGGTGATCGGCGCGTCGAGCAGCGCGCACACGGCGTTGGCCAGCGAGAACAGGTCGTCGATCGGGGTCTCCCCCGGCTCGGCGAGGTCGCCCTCGGCCAGCAGTGCGCGCAGCAACGCGGCCACCTGCGCCCAGGAGGCGGCCCGGGTGAGCCCCAGCACCGCCACCCCGGTCTCGCGGACCTTCGCGTGGACGCGGCCGTCCACGTCCACCGGCTGCTTGACGACGACACCCGCCGCCGGGCCCGCCGCGTCGAGCAGGGCGCATATCTGCTCGGCGCGATCGACCCCGACGGCGAGCACGATGCTCCCCGCGGGCAGGAGCGGCTCGTCGAGCGGATCGTAGATGTGGACTCCGGTGACCTCGGCGTCGAGGAGGTCACCCTCCGCGGCGGCAACGTCCAGGACGGTGCTGCCGAGGTCCTCCAGGATGCGGCGCAGGCTCGCGCGGGGCCGATCACTCATCCGCTCACGATAGTGAACATAAACCGACATTATTCGCGGAGGTGCCCAATTGCCATGCGGGCCGCCCGGCCGATCGCCGCGTCCGCCTGGGGCAGCCGGAACCCGAGCGAGTCCGTCCGGAGGTAAACCGCGGCGGCGTAGCGCCGCCCGTCCGGAAATTCCACGACACCGGCCTCGTTGCGCACGCCCGGGAGGGTGCCGGTCTTGCCGGAGACCTTCACCTCGTCGCCGAACCCGGAGGAGAGGCGGTGCGGCCAGACCTGGTTGCCCATGATCTTCCGTACCTCCGCGCACGCCTCCGCCGGACCGGCCTCATCCCGCCAGATCTTGCTCAGCAGGCTCGTGGTCTCACGGGGCGTCCCCGAGGTCGTCCGCTCCGGGTCGAGCACCGACAGCGCCCGCATCCGCTCCTCGGACACTCCGGAGAGATCCTCCTCGGAGACGTTCTCGACGGAGAGACCGAGCTCGATCACCATGCTGCCCAGCAGTTCGGCGCAGCCGCCGATCAGGCGCGTACGCCCGAGGCCGAGCTCGCGCAGCGTGGCGTGCAGGTTGTCCAGCCCGACCCGCCGCAGCAGCACGTCGGTGGCCGCGTTGTCGCTCATGGTCATCATGAAGTGGGCCAGGTCGCGCAAGGTCAGCGAGACGTCGTCGGCGCACCCGGAGGTGCCGATGCCTCCGTCCTTGTCGGCCGTCGTGACGGTGAGCCGCTCGGTGCGATCCAGGGTCCCCGCCGCCGCCTGCCTGGCGTACTCCAGCACTACAGGGATCTTGAACACCGAGGCGAGCACGACCGGCGCGTCGGGGTTGAGTCCGATTTCGGCGGAGCCGTCGACTTCGCGGACGTGGACGAAGCCCTCCACGTCCGCGTCGTCGAACACCTCCTTCAGGAGGTCACGCACGGCGCAGCGCCCGGCTGTTGTGAATGTAGGCGGCCCGGCCGTCCTCGACCACGAAGGTGACCGTCGGGTGCACGCCCTCCTCCGCCTCCGTCGCGATGAAGGTGTCACCGTCCAAGTGGACGTAGCGGGTGGTGACCCGTTCGCCGCCCACCTGCGCCATGAACTCGCCGGGGATCACGGTGACGTCCAGGCCGCCGTCCACCTCGGCAACCTCGTACGACATCGCCGGGCCGTCGTACCTTCCCGGGTACGGGGTGAGGTCCACCGGCCGCGGCGACGCGGGCGGGACGGGCATGTCGGGAACGGGAAGCCCGGTGGCCTCCCGGATCAGCGGCAGGGCCACGTCGGTGAGCAGGCCCATGTAGCCGGGGCCGTTCCCGCTCATCGCGATGGCGAAGTCCGCGCCGGGCACGATCCGCCAGAACGTGCTCTGCCCGATGGTGCCGCCGTCGTGGCCGAAGACCTCGCCGCCCCAGTCGAACAGCTCGAACCCGAGCCCCCAGCGGCCGGCGAGCATCCCGGCGACCCCGGGCACCTCCACCTGTGTGGTCCGCATCGCGGCGACCGCCTCCTCCGACAACACCCGGGTGCCGTCCTCGGCCACTCCCCCGGCCAGGAACATCCGGCCGAAGCGGACCAGCTCGCGCGGGGCCAGGCACATCGTGGAGCCGGCCGGAGCGTTGGAGCGCGGCATCTGCCACGAGGGGAAGACGGTGCCCTCGGGGCCGACGTGTCCGGCCGACGCCCGGAAGAGGATGGCCTCGTCGGCGAACAACGCGCCGTGGGTGACGCCGAGCGGCTTCAGCAGGCGCTCGCGCATCGCCTCCTCCCACGTGGTGCCCCGCACCCGCGCGACCAGCGCGCCCAGGACGCAGTAGCCCGCGTTGCAGTACGAGAACAGGGCGCCCGGCTCGTGCACGTGACCGGCGCCGTGCAGGAAGGCCACGAACTTGTCCAGGCAGTCGTCGCCGCGCCCGGTGTCCTCGAACAGGTCGCCGTCGAAGCCGCCCGTGTGGGTGAGCAGGTGCCGGACGGTGATGCTCTTCTCCGCGCCGTCGGCGACGGCGAACTCGGGCAGGTAGTCGCGGACCGGCCGGTCCAGCTCGACCAGCCCCTCGTCCACGAGCTGCATGACCAGGGCGGCGGTCCAGACCTTGGTGGTGGAGCCGACCTGGAAGACGCTGTCGGGGGTGGCCTCCACGCCGGTGTTCCGGTTCACCACCCCGGTGGCCACCTCGACGAGCTCGCCGCCCGTCCAGACGGCGAGCGCGGCGCCGGGCACTCCGTGCCGGCGGGCCGCCTCGTCGAAACGCTTCTGCAGATCCTCACGCATGCCGGCTCCTCAGGCGGTCTTGGGCGTGGCGCGCACGCCGAGGTGGACGTAACGCGAACCGTCGGCGAGCTCGTAGAAGACCGCCGAGGTCCACTGCGGCTCCCCTTCGGGACGGCCGACGAAGGTGGTGTCGTTCACCGGGACGAGGTCGAACTCCATCGGCGGCTGCAGCCCGGCGAGGGCGCCGGTGGGCTCGCCGTACAGCGAGAGCCGTCCGTCGCCGGCCGTCAGCGTCAGCCGGACGCCGGCCCGCTCGTACACGCCGGCGTACCGCTCGACGTCGGTCTCGTACGGCTCGGCCGGGGGGCCGAGCACGGGCGGCACGGCCAGGCCGAGCAGCTCGTCGAACAGCTCGGTGGCCAGGGCGTGCTGGAAGGCGGCGGTGTGGCCGCCGTTGGCCAGCACGCACACCACCGTCTCGGTCTCGGGGACCACCCAGAGCATGGCGGCCTGGCCGATGGTGTTGCCTCCGTGGGAGATGATCCGGCGGCCCTGCCACTCGTCCAGGATCCAGCCGAGGCCCCACTGCTTGCCGAGCGTGTGCGGGTTGGGGATGTCCACCTGGGGCTCCCACATCGCCCGCGGGTCGGCGAGCAGCTCGGTGCCGAGGTGCGCCCGCGCGAAGGCGACGACGTCCGCGGGCCGGGCGCAGATCAGTCCCGCCGGGCCGCAGGACCGCATCAGGCCCCAGGTGGGAACCGGCCGGCCGCCCATGTGGCCGATCGCGCCGCGGAAGCGCAGCACGTCTTCCGGCAGGGTCCAGGTGTGGGTCAGGCCGAGCGGCTCGATGATCTGCTCGCGCAGCGCGGCGTCCCAGACCTTGCCCGTGAGGCGCTCGATGACGCGCCCGGCGATGATGAACCCGGAGTTGCAGTACGACTGCGTGGCGCCGAGCGGATGGTTCTGCGCCAGGTCGGCGCACGCCTGCACGTACTTCTCCACGCAGTCGTCACCGCGGCCCGTGTCGAGGAACAGGTCGCCGTCGATGCCGGAGGTGTGCGTGAGCAGGTGCCGGATCGTGACGGTCTTGGTCACCTCGGGGTCGGCGACCCGGAACTCCGGCAGCACCTCGGCGACCGGGGTCTCGAGCGTCAGCTCGCCCCGCTCGACGAGGAGCATGATCTGCGTGGCGGTCCACACCTTGGTGACCGAGCCGATCTGGAAGAGGGAGTCGGTGGTCACCTCCACCCCGGTGTCCGTGTTGAGCACGCCGGCCGCGAACTCGTGCACCTCACCCTCGTGCAGGAAGGCCAGGTTCGCGCCGGGAACCTCGAACTGGGTGATCAGCTCGGCGAGACGGGAGTGCCAGCGACCGGGATCCACTGCTGCAGCCACTCGACGATCCTTTCGTTGTAGTCCACCCGGTGGGACGGGCGGCCGTTGAGGATGAACAGATGAGAGCCGCCCGGATAGCGGACCAGCCGGACCGGCACGCCCTGCTCGCGCAGGGCGGCGAACCACTGCTCGGCCTGGCCGACCGGGCACCGGTCGTCGGCGTCGCCGTGCAGGAGCAGCGTGGGCGTGGTCACCTGGGCGACGTGCGTCATCGGTGACTGTGCGGTGATGTCGCCCCGGCACTCGTACGCCTTGAGAAGGTGCCCCGCGTCCGAGGTTCCGGCCATGCTGACCAGGTCGCTGACGCACCCACCGGGGATGGCCGCCTTGAACCGGCCGGTCTGCGTCGACAGCCAGCAGGACATGTAGCCGCCGTAGCTGTAGCCGGTGACCGCGAGCCGTTCGGGGTCGGCGATCCCCTCGTCGACCAGCTCGTCGATCGGGTTCAGGAAGTCGCCGGTGTCGGCGATGCCCCAGGCGCCCACCGCGGCCGTGTAGAACGCCTCGCCGTACCCGTCGCTGGCCCGCGGGTTCATGGTGAGCACGGTCCAGCCGCGCGCGGCGAGCACCTGGTGGTAGAGGTGGGCCCCGTCGAACACCGGCGCCCAGGCGTTGTGCGGGCCGCCGTGCGCGTCCAGCAGGAGCGGCCCCGGCCCGGTGAGCGTCTCGTCCCGCAGCACGAACCCCTCCACGGGAGTCCCGTCGGGCGCGGTGAAGGTACGGCGCTTCGGCGTGAACAGTTCGACGTCGTGGAGCGCGTAGTCGGTGAGCCGTGTCGTTGCCGTGCCGTCCCGGCCGTCACCCGGGAGCGCGTCGAGGTCGGCGAGGTAGACGTCACCCGCGCTGTACGGCGTCGACGCGACATAGGCGATCCGGCCGCCCGCCGCGCTGACGCCCGACACCACCTGGTCGCCGCCGACGATCTTCTCGCCGGGGGCGCGATAGACGTGGGTGCAGCCGCCGTCCCGGGCGCAGAAGATCAGCTCGTCGCCCGCCTGCTGGGGGACGGCGCCCGGATAGCCGGGGGCGCCCACCATGATGTTGCGGTCGAGCCCCGTCTTGATCTCCACGAGGCCGTCCGGGCCGAGCTCGAACATGCGGGTGTGGCCCACCGGGTCGCCGGCGTTCCCGGCGACGATCAGCCGCTCGCCCAGCCACCAGGCCCCGCCGCAGATCACGTCGGCGCCGGTGAGCCGCTCGGGCTCGCCGCCGGAGGCGTCCACCGCGTAGACGGCGCCGCCGGCGACCAGGTCACGGTCGGCCTCCATGTTCGCGGTGAACGCGAGCCGCCGGCCGTCCGGCGACCAGGAGGGCTCGCCCGCGAAGAAGTCGCCAGAGGTGACCTGCCGGGTGTCCCCCGTCTCGACCTCCACCACGAAGACGTGCAGGGTGAGGCCGCGCAGCAGGCCGGTGCCGTCGGCCTTGTATTCCAGGCTGTCGGCCACGACCGGGGCGTGCGGGTCGACCTCGCCGCACGGCGCGCTGTACGCGATGGAACGCCCGTCGGGCGACCAGACCGCGGGGCCCGCGCCGAGGGACGCGGCGGTGAGGACGCGGGGCTCGCCCCCCTCCATGGGGAGCAGGTGAAGCTGCGGCTTCCCGTCCACGGGGCGCAGGAAGGCGAGTGAGCGCCCGTCGGGCGACCAGCGCGGGGAGGAGTCGTGCGGGCCGCCCGTCAGGCGCCGTGGCGCGCCACCGGCAGCGACGAGCCAGATCTCGGAGCGGTTCTCATCGGACTCCCGGTCGGCGGTCGTGACCGTGTACGCCACGGTGTTCCCGTCCGGGCGCAGCCGGGGGTCTCCCGGAACCGCGATTCGATAGATGTCGCTGAGGGAGAGGCGAGACATGCCCGAACCATAGGCAGCGGTGCGCCTCGCTTCATCGGCCTCCAGGACGAATCCAGCTCGATCCGTTGTGCCGTTCTCCAACCCCGCATGGCGCGCGGCCGGTCGGGCGCGTGGACGCGGCAGGCCTCCCTTCCCAGGGGTGGTTCAGGCGGGGGTCGCGGGCCGTTCCGGGGGTGCGCCCGTCCGGTCGTGGGACTGGAGCTCGGTGAGGTGGGCGGCGATGGCGTCGATCGTCGGGTGGTCCCAGGCCAGCGTCGGCTCGACCAGCAGGCCGGTGGCCTCTTCGACATCGACGCACAGGCTGAGCGCGTGGATCGATTCCAGCCCGTAGGTGCGGAGCTTGACCCTGGGATCGATCTCGGCGGGTGGCAGCTGGAGGTAGTGAGCTATCCGCTCGGTAAGCCATCGGTGCACGTCACGGTCGGGCACGGTCTCTCCTGGGTCGGATTTGTGACACGTTCATGAGCGGACCCGCAGCAGATCGTGCACCGCGGGTTCCAACTCGGCGTGCAGCGGCGTGAGCCTCCCGCCGCGGAAGAGCTCCCGCATGTACCGGCGGCGCAGCTTGCCGCTGGTGGTCTGCCGCACTCCGCCACGGGCTACCAGCATCAGACTGAGCGGGATGCCGAACTCTCTCGTCACCAGGTCCATGACCCGGTCGGCCGTTTCGCTGAGGACCACCGGATCTCCGTGGCGGACCTCCTGGATCAGGACGACGTGTTCCCTGCCGTCCGGCCGGCGGATGCCGAAGGCGGCGCTCCGTCCTCCGGCGGAGTTCGCCCGGGAGGCCGCCTCCTCCAGGTCCTGGGGGTAGAGATTGCGGCCGTTGACGATGATGACGTCCTTGATCCGCCCGGTCACGTAGAGCTGTCCGTCCAGGAGAAAGCCCAGGTCACCGGTGCGCAGCCAGCGGCCCCCACCCGCGCGGAAGGTGGCGCGGGTCTCCTCGGGACGGCCGCGGTAGCCGAGGGCCACGCTCGGGCCCGCCACCCAGATCTCCCCGATCCCGCCGTCGGGCACGGGGGCGCAACCCTCCGGGTCGACGATCCGCAGGTCGAGCCCGGCGACCGGGCCGCACGCCACCAGGGGAACTCCGTCGGGGTCGGCGATCGCCTGATGCTGTTCCAGCGCGGAGGCGGCGAACCTGCGGACCGTCACGCCCTGCCCTCGCGGCACGCAGGCGACCATCAGGGTGCACTCGGCCAGGCCGTAACCGGGATTCCAGGTGGTCGGGCGGAAGCCGGCGGGCCCGAATCTGCGCTCGAAGTCGGCGAGCGTGGCGGCTTTGATCGGCTCAGCTCCGCTGAGGGCCATGCCCAACGTGGACAGGTCCAGCCCGGCGAGCTGCTCATCGGTGATCCTGCGGGTGCACCAGGAGTATCCGAAATCCGGGGACACGGTCCAGTCCGCGCCGTACCGGCTGATCAGCTCCAGCCAGCGCACCGGCCCCGCGACGAACGCGTTCGGCGACATGAACACCAGGTCGGCACCCGCGTAGAGCGCGTGCAGCTGGAGGCCGACCAAGCCCATGTCGTGGTAGTGGGGCAGCCAGCCGGCCAGCCGCCGTGGCGGTTCCGCTCCCGCCAGGGACAGGAACGACTCAAGGTTGTGCAGCAGGTTGCCGTGTGACACCTCGACTCCGCGCGGATCGCTCGTCGAGCCGGAGGTGTACTGCAGGTACGCGATGGTGTCGGGGCGCAGATCCGGCGCGGTCCAGGCGTCGGGATCGGCGGAGGGGGCGACGACGCGGGCCGAGAGGCCGGACAGCTGGGACACGTGTGCGGGATCGGTCAGGACCAGGTGCGCCCCCGAGTCCCGCAGCAGCGCCGCTACGCGGCTCGAGTGCGGTGCGCCCGCGTCCGGCAAAGGCGCGGGGATCGCCGGGACCCGGGCGTAGAGGCAGCCGAGGAACGCGACGGTGAAGTCGAGCCCGGCCGGATAGAGCAGCAGCGCCGGCCGGTCGGTCATGCCGCGTTCGGTGAGCCACACGGCGACGGCGCGGGCCCGCCGATCCAGTTCGGCGAAAGTGAGCCGGGCCGGCTCCCCGTTGTCCTGCACGAAGACCAGTTCCCGGTCGCCGCTGAGGCGGCCCCGTACCTGCGTGACGAAATCGGTCATTCCGGTAACCCCTCACGGACGTACCACGAGACCAACCGGTCGAGGACCGCGGGAGTGACGGCCGGCGGGGCCGCCCGGTCGCGCCACTCGAAGTCGTAGTGATGCCGGAAGTAGGTCGCGGTGTACTTGGCTCGCATGTTGACCACCGCCTCGAAGCGGTTGAACGGCTCGTCCCGGATCTGCTCGGGCGTGGCCGGGACCAGCTCGATCGGCAGCCGAGCGTTGATCACCTCGAACAGGTCCCCGACGGGCACGGTCTCCCCGTTCACCACGTGGAAGACCGGACGATCGAGATCCGCGGCGGCGAGCGGAAGCAGCCGGGAGACCGTCGTGTCGATGGGCGTCAGGTGGAGGTTGGCGTCCGGATGGCACGGCAGGCGGACCCGTTCACCGGGCGTGCGCCGGGCGAAGAAGGCCATCACGCGGAGGAAGTCGTACAGGCCGTAGTCGGTCAGCGCGCGGCCGGTCCGGGAGTGGCCGACCATCACGCCCAGCCGGGCCGTCAGGACGGCACCCTCCTGGACGGACCGCGACCGGGCCAGCGCGATCTCCGCCTCGCGTTTGGAGTATTCGTAGAAATTCCGGAATCGGTCCGGCGGCGCGTGCGCGGGCCAGTCCTCGGGAACGGGACCTTCGGTGTCGTGCCCGCACTGGTAGGCCGTTCCGATGTAGATGTAGCGCGACCCCGGACGGGCCCGCCGCTCGTAGGTGGCCAGAACGTTCGCGGAACCCGCCACGTTCACGTTCATGAGTTCCTCCTCGCGGCGGGGGAAGAACGTGACGAGCGCGGCGGTGTGCCAGTAGGTGCAGGGCTCGGCGAAGACCTCGGCCACCGGCAGGCCGAGGTCCGGCTCGTTCAACGCCAGCCTCCGCACCCGGAGCCGGCCCGCCAGGGACTCCTCGAAGCCGAGGCAGCGCAGCGCGTCCGCGACCCGGCGGCGCACCACCTCCGCGGAGGCGCGGGCCAGGGCGATCACTTCGTCACCCCGGGCCAGCAGGGCGCCGATCAGATGGGAACCCACGAATCCGTTGGCTCCGTCGACCACCTGAACATTCACCAAGGAACCTTCCCACAAGCGGCAACAAACAGTAAAGTAACCGGCACTCAACGTAGTCGAAGCGGGAGGCTCCATGCTCAACGACCTGCAGCTACGCAAGATGGCCCATCTCTTCGCACTCCTGGACGTGGACGACGACGGAGCCATCGACAAGATGGACTACTCCGCCTCGGCCGACCGGCTGGTGAACGCGTTCGGGTTCGCGCCGGGCTCGCCCGAGTCGCAGCGGGTCCGGGCCCGGTACGCGCGTCTGTGGGACGAGGTGACGCTTCCCACGGACACCAACGGCGACGAGCGGGTCGATCTGACCGAGTTCACGGCCGGATTCGACCGGTTCGTCACACAGCCCGAGGAGGGCTACCTCCGGCATATCGCGCCGGTCGCCGACGCCTTCTACGACCTGATGGACACCGACGGAGACGGGCGGATCACCCGGACCGAGTATCTCCGCATGGCCGGAAGCGCGTTCCGCATGTCTGAGCCGAACAGCCTCTCCGCGTTCGAGCGCCTCGACCTGGACGGCAACGGCTCACTGAGCAGGCAGGAGCTGCACAGGGCGAACGAGCAGTTCTTCCGCAGCCCTGACGCGCAGGCCCCGGGCAACTGGCTGTTCGGCCCGCTCCCGCCGCGGATCTGAACGACGGCGGCCGGTCGGCGCCCGACCCGCCGCCGACCGGTCACGGCCGCCCGCTACCGGGTGGGCCTGGTCGTCTTCCTCGCTTCGGAGGCCGGGGATGGCGGCAGGATGCCGACACCGGTGCGGGCCTCGAAGACGAGCTGGGTCTGGGTCTGGCGTACGCCGGGATGCACGGTGATTCGTTCGAGGATCAGGTCGCGCAGGTCTTGCGGGGTGGCGACGGCGGCGTACACGAGGAAGTCGTCGTCGCCGCTGACGTGGAAGACCGTCAGGACGCCGGGTGTCTCGACCAGCCGATCGAAGAGGGTGTGGACCGGGTCGCGGTAGTGACCGCCGAGCCGGACCCGGATGATCGCGTGCAGCGGGCGGCCCAGCGCGGCGGTGTCGACGTGCGCGTGGATTGCGGTGATCACACCGGACGCGCGCAGCGCGCGCACGCGATACGCGCACGTCGACTCGGCGACCCCGACCTGAGCCGCGAGTGCGGCGTTGGTCAGGCGGCCGTCCCGCGACAAGGCCGCCAGGATCTTCAGGTCGGTGCCGTCGAGCTGCGGATCCTGCGGTACACGTCGCGACATCGACCCTCCAATTACGGAAACCGCACCAACTATCCAAAAACGGACCTTCTTTCGCAACATATCTTGAAGGTGATTGGCGATTTCGCCGACAGTCGGGCCATGACATCGCGTTCTTTTCATCCCGACACCGTCGCCGTCCACGCCGGGCGCGAGGACCTGACGGACCTCGGGGTGCATGCGCCTCCGATCGACCTCTCCTCGACCAACCCGTTGCCGGACATCGAGACCGGAGGGTCCGCCTACGAGACGTTGGCCTCCGGCGGATATCCGGAGGGAACGGCGGTCTACGCGCGGCTGTGGAACCCGACGGTGGCGCGGTTTGAGACGGGATTGGCGCGATTGGAGCACGCGGAGGCGGCGGTCGCCTTCTCGTCCGGCATGGCGGCGCTGACGGCGGCGGTGCTGGCGACGACGCGGGAGACCGGGCGACGCCATGTCGTGGCGGTCCGCCCGCTGTACGGCGGCACCGACTACCTGCTGGCCTCCGACCTGCTGGGCGTCGAGACGACGTTCTGCGAGGGCACGAGCGCGGCGGTGGCCGCGGCGATCCGCCGGGACACCGCGCTGGTCGTGCTGGAGACCCCGGCCAACCCCACGCTCGACCTGGTCGACATTCGTTCCGTCGTGATGGCGGCGGACGGGGTGCCGGTGCTGGTGGACAACACGTTCGCGACGCCCGTGCTGCAGAACCCGCTCAAGTTCGGCGCCGCGATGGTGCTGCACAGCGCGACCAAGTACCTGGGCGGGCACGGCGACGTGGTGGCGGGTGTGATCGCGTGTGACGAGGAGCGCGCCGCGGCCCTGCGCCGGGTGCGCGCGGTCACCGGTGCGCTGCTCCATCCGCTGGGCGCCTACCTGCTGCATCGCGGGCTGGCGACGTTGCCGGTGCGGGTACGCACCCAGCAGGCGAACGCGCGCGCCGTCGCCGCCTGGCTCGCCGACCACCCGGACGTGGCTCGCCTCTACTACCCCACCGACGACCATCCGCTGATCGGGCGGCAGATGGACGGCACCGGCGCGATGCTGTCGATCGAGCTGCGCGGCGGCTACGACCAGGCCGCCCGCCTCACCTCAGCCGTCCAGGTGTTCACGCACGCGGTGTCACTGGGCGGCGTCGACTCCCTGATCCAGCACCCGGCCGCGCTCACCCACCGCCCGGTGGCTCCCGAGGCCCGCCCCGACGCGGCCCTGGTGCGCCTGTCCATCGGCCTGGAGAACCCCACGGATCTCATCACCGACCTGGACCGTGCGCTGTCCGTGAACGGCCACGCGCACCCGCCCCTTACGGCGATCAGGTCCCGGATCCCGGATCTTCAGACCTGATCACGGGGCCGCGTCCCTCCGGCCGGCCGGGAAGGCCGAGGAGACGTGACCGACGCGGGGTGGGAGCGGCCGAAACGTCGCTCCCACCCCAGGGAAAGCCGGATCGGGAGGGCCTGGCCGGACCCGCCGGTTGTTCCGCGAGGTGGACTTCCTGCGTGCCGTACGCGTGTATGCCGCCCGGCGGCGCCGCTGCGTTGCTGACGCTGCCACGCCGGTGGACGAGGATGGGGTGTGAGCCGGCATGGAAAGCGAAAAACCAGTGGTGGCGCGGATCGCCCGGGGGTGCGATCCCCGGACGATCCGACCTGAGCCCGTTCCCGCATCTCATCGCTGCGTGAGCCGGAGCTGACACGTTGAATCGCAGGGATACAGATGGGATCGGCCCCGCTTTACGTCGGCCATTCTCGCCGATGTGCGCCTACTTCATCGGGTGAGCTCCTCCTCGGCTGGGGATTCGGCTGCGGGAGCCTGCCGGTTCTTCATGGTCAGGGCCAGAAGGATGGTGCAGGCGGTGAACGCGGCTGCGATGGTGAAGGCCGCGGTGACTCCCTCGGTGAGGACCTGGTGGGCCGGCCCGCGTGAAGCGCGGGTGGCGGTGCCGAACACCGTGACGAGGATGGCCAGTCCCAGCGCGCCGCCGATCTGCTGCATGACATTGAGCAGGCCGGAGGCGGCGCCGGCGTCCTCGGCTCGGATCCCGGAGGACAACACGGTGGTGGCTCCTACCAGCACGATGCCCATGCCGAGGCCGGCGATCATCATGGGGCCGAGCAGCGCCGTGGCGTAGTCGGCCTGGGGCGTCAGCCGCGTCATCCACAGAAGGGCCACGGTGATCGCCGCGGCGCCGACGGCGATCAGCGTCTTGGCGCCCAGTCGTGGCAGCAGCCGGGCCGCCGCGCCGGAGGAGACCAGGATCACGAGGGCCAGCGGCACGAAGGCGAATCCCGCCTGCAGAGGGCTGTAGCCGCGGACCTGCTGCAGGAACTGGGTGAGGAAGAAGAACATGCCGTTGCCCGCGGCCAGGACGAACAGCAGCACGACGTAGCCGCCGGCGCGGTTGCGGTCGGCGAACAGCCGCAGCGGGACGATCGGTTGCCGGGCACGGGACTCGACGGCCACGAACAGTGCCAGCAGGACGGCGGCCGCGCTGAGCGCGCCGAGGGTGACCCCGTCGCCGAAGTCCTTCTCGGCGGCGCGGATGAAGCCGTAGACGAGCGCGGTCATGCCGACCGTCGAGGTCAGCGAACCCGCCAGATCGAAGCGGCCCGGGTGGCGATCGGTCTCGGCCATGAACAGCGGGGCCAGGATCAGCAGGACGATGCCGATCGGCACGTTGATGAACAGCACCCACCGCCAGGAGATCCAGTCGGTGAGCATGCCGCCGGCGATGAGGCCGATCGCGGCGCCGGAGCCGGAGACTGCCGCGTAAGCCCCCAGCGCCCGCGCCCTGCGTGCGGGGTCCGGGAAGCCTACGGTGATGAAGGCGAGCACGGTCGGTGCGGCAATGGCGGCGCCGATCCCCTGACCTGCACGGGCCGCCAGCAGCATCTCGGCCGAGGTGGCCAGCCCTCCGGCCAGCGAAGCGACGGTGAAGATGACGACCCCGCCGATGAGAGCCCGCCGTTGGCCGAGGATGTCGCCCGCGCGACCGCCGAGCAGCAGCAGACCGCCGAAGGCCAGCATGTAGGCGTTGAGCACCCAGGACAGGCCGGCCGCAGAGAAGCCGAGGTCGTGCTGGATGTCGGGGAGGGCGATGTTCACCACGTTGGTGTCCAGGATGAACATCGTCTGACAGATCAGCACGACGGCGAGCACCAGGCCGGGGTGGCGCTGGGGGCGGGAGGCGCCGGCGGGCCCGGATCCCGCTGTCGCCATGTGCGTGCGCTGTTCGGTCATGGCACTCCTCAGTAGATACGCAACAAAACGAGGAAGCTCCTCGGTTTACGGTGAGCTAAGATATGAGGAGGTTCCTCGTTTTGGCAAACGTGTGGAGGGTCCCATGGCGGATCGATCAACGCAGACCCGGCCTGCAGGGCGCAAAGACGCACGACGCAACTACGAGCGTCTGCTGACGGCCGCCCGGACGGCTTTCGCCGAGCACGGCGTGGGCACCTCCTTGAACGACATCGCGCGCACCGCAGGCGTCGGCAACGTGACCCTCTACCGGCACTTCCCGACCCGCCAGGCACTGCTGGAGGCATTGCTGGGCGAGAGCCTGCGCGGCCTGCACACACGCTCAGATGAGCTGCTCGCCTCCCCGTCTCCGCGCCAGGCCCTGACCACCTGGCTCACAGCCGCGGTCGAGCACGCCATGGCATATCGCGGCCTGGTCGACGCCCTCGTCGACAGCCTCGGCGACCCCGCATCCGAACTCCACGCCACCTGCCAAGCCGTCAAGGCCGCCGGGGCGCAACTACTGGCCAGAGCCCAGAGCACAGGAACGGTCCGGCCCGACCTCGACGCTTCCGCCCTCTTCTCCCTGATCGCTTCGGTCGCTTGGGCGGCGGAGCGGACCCCCGCACACCGTGACCAGCTTCTGGCCGTCATGCTCGAAGGACTCCACCTGCGGGTAGATGATCCGGACTAAACCGGCTGGGCGCCGTTCCGTGCGGCGGCGCGGCCGTGGTCCGCCGTCGCGGTCCAGGGCTGCTGATAGTGAGCAGCGCGGGCGAATTCTGCGGCGTCTGCCAGCCACGCGCGCTCGGCCCAACCGTGGCCACTCAGTAGGCGGAGATTGGCGCGGCGGGACTTTCACGGCACGCGAGGGCCACTCCCGGGAAGAGCGCGGCCGGCCGGATGGTTGTACGACCTGGAGCGGGACCCCTGGCACTCCGCCGGAGAGCGCACCCCTTCCAGATGCGGACAAGTCCGTGTTTGCCACGTAAAGACTGAGCTTTCCTGCTATGAGCTGACTCAAGGAAGTTGTTATTCCCTTATGAGGGCCTTTGTCGGGGCAACGCGTCCGAACGAAGGGAGCCAGGCCGACCACCGCTCATCATGTGGAGCATCCGACCGCCGAAGGCGGTGACATCCTCCCTCGCCCTGGTGGCTCGCCTCGAAGGCGAGACATGGCGCGCGGGGACGCTGGCGGCTGCCAAGATCCGCGGATGGGTGGGTGACCTCACGGCAGCACCGTCCATGCTGGTCGCGCCATGCGGCGCGGGGCACGACGGTCCCGCCTCGGCCACGGCCGCGTGCTTCGTGGAGGCGCGCCCCGAGAGTCTGCCGCCGATCACCTTCGCCTACGAACGGCACGGGTCGGGCGAGCCGCTGGTCCTCCTGCACGGCATCGGATCGCATCGTCAGGCGTGGGACCCGATCGTGCCGTTGCTCGTGGCCGAGCACACGGTGATCACGGTGGACCTTCCGGGCTTCGGCGACTCCCCCGACCTCCCGCGCGACCTGTCCCGCGATCTGCCGACCATGGTGACCGAACTGGGCGCCATGTTCACCGCGCTCGGGCTCGACCTGCCGCACGTGGCGGGCCACTCGCTCGGAGGGCTGATCGCGTTGCGGCTGGCCCAGGCCGGTCTCGCCCGGTCCGTCACCGCGCTCGCGCCCGCCGGGTTCTGGACCGAGGCCGAGCGTCGGTACGCGTTCGCCGTCCTGACCGCGGCCCGCAACCTCGCCCGGCTGCCGTCCTGGATGGTGGTCCGCCTGGCGACGACCCCCATCGGCCGGGCCGCCCTGACCGGCACCCTCTACGGACGCCCGGATCGCTGCCCGCCGGGCGAGGTCGTGACGTCGCTGGCCATCCTGCGCCAGTCCGTGGCGTTCAACGCCACCTTGCGCGCGGGGCGGGCGTCGGACCTCTTCGTCGGCGACATTCCCGGCGTACCCGTGACGATCGCGTGGGGCAGCGCGGACCGCGTCCTCTTCGCCCGGCAGGCGGCCCGGGCGGCGGCGACGATCCCGGGGGCGCACATGGTGTGGCTGCCCGGATGCGGGCACGTGCCCATGAACGACGCGCCCGAGCTGGTCGCGGACGTCATCCTCGAGGCCACCCGCTCCTCCGGACTGGTCGGCGTGCGCGCGCCCGACCTCCTACCGGAGAGCGCCCCGAGCCCGCTCCGGCAGATCACCAGGTTTCCCGCGGCAGGGGTCGAGCGGGACAACAAATGGTTTGGGTGGCCTGCGCGCGGTTGACTACCGTAGCCCGTCGTGACATCGACCCCTTCTGCCACGGACTGGCGCGCGGTCAACCGCGCCAACTGGGACGAGCGCGTCCCCATCCATGTGGCGAGCGACTTCTACGACGTGCCCGGCTTCGTCGCGGGCAAGGACGCGCTGCGCGACTTCGAACCCGCCGAGGTGGGGGACGTCGCCGGCAAGACCCTGCTCCATCTGCAGTGCCACATCGGTTTGGACACGTTGTCGTGGGCCCGGCGCGGAGCCGTGGTCACCGGCCTCGACTTCTCCGAGCCCGCGGTGGACACGGCCAGGGACCTCGCCGAGCGGATCGGCGCCGACAGCGCCCGTTTCGTCGCCGCGGACGTCTACGACGCCGTTCAAGCGCTCGCTCCGCGGACCTTCGACATCGTCTACACCGGCCTGGGCGCCCTGTGCTGGCTGCCGGACATCAGGCGCTGGGCACAGACGGCGGCCGCCCTCGTCGCCCCGGGCGGCTTCCTCTACCTGGCCGAGTTCCACCCCTACGCCGACATCCTCGGCGAAGACGGCCGCACCGTCGCGTACGACTACTTCCGCCAGGATCCGACCGTATGGGACGAGCCCGGCACGTACACCGGCGGGGGCGCCGAGATGAGCGCGCGCGTGACGGTCGAGTGGCGGCACGGCATCGGCGACGTCGTCAGCGCTCTGGCGGCGGCCGGCCTCCGGGTGGAGTTCCTCCACGAGCACGACTTCACCCTCTTCGCGCACTTCGCGGCCCTGGAGCGGGACGGCGAGCGCTATCACTTCCCCGCAGGGCAGCCGCGGGTGCCGCTGCTGTACTCGATCCGCGCGAGCAAGCCGGAGTAGGCCGGCCCGGGGTCAGGCCGCCCGGGGGTCGGCGTACCCGCGCTCGCGAGCCCGAGCGTGGTGGCCGGCTCCCCGATGAGATGCCGCACCCGCGCGGTTTCCTGCTGGTACGGCGGTGCCGCGCGGCCGGCCAGGTGCGAGCCGCTTCCGCGGTTGTCGAAGGCGAGCATGACGGCCAGCACACCGAGCATGCCGCCCATGACGACCCGCTGCGCCCGCAGCCAGGTGGGGCGGCGGGCGAGGAACCCGGCGATGCCGCCGGCGGCGAGCACGATCGACAGGTTCACCGTGGTGGCGACGATGATTTGAAAACCGCCGAGAATGATGCCCTGAAGCAGCACATTCCCTTTGCCGAGATCGATGAACTGCGGAATGACGGATATGTAGAGGATGGCGATCTTCGGATTGAGCAGATTCGTCATCAGCCCCATCGCGAAAAGCCGGCGCGGCGGGTCCGCGGGAATGTCCTGAACGGTGAACACCGACACACCGCCCGGCCTGACCGTCTTCCAGGCGAGCCACAGCAGATATGCGGCCCCGACCAGTCTGATCGCCGTGAGGATCCGCGGGACCGCGGTGAACAGCACCGCCAGACCGAGGTTCGCCCCGACCAGATATATGAGGAATCCGGCCACGACCCCGGACAGCGATATGACTCCGGCCCGCCGCCCCTGGCTGATGCTCCGTGAAACGAGATACATCATGTTCGGGCCCGGGGAAAGCACCATCCCGAGAGCGACGGAAACCACGCCCAGAAGCGCACTCTGTTCGACCATCGGCGCCGCCTTCTTTCTGCGATCGGCCCATACGGATCAGGGCAGGCCCGCCTTTCGGAAGGTCTTTCGCGCCGAACGGGAAGGCTGATTTGAGGCTATTCCACCGATCCAACTGAGTGCAATATTCCTCATTGCACTCGGAGCAATGTTGTTTTGCCCTCGCTCGCTTCCGCGTCGCGGTACGCGTTCGTCGCCGGAAACGGCACCGCCCGGGGGCGCGGGGACGGGTGTCCTCGCACCCCCGGGCGGGGGAGGCCGGGGCGGGGGGGCTCCCCGGCTTGCTCTTACTCGTGCGCGTGCTCGTACGCGGCCGCCGCGCCGTGCTCGGGCACGTCGCTGCCGCGCACCGCCGCGTACGGGGCGTCCTTGCCCTTGGCCCGCGGGTCGGCGACGAGCTCGGCGCACTGGCCGGCGCCGGTGACCCCGTTCGCCACTCCGGCGTCGGACGGCGCGGGGGTGTTGCCGCTGCAAGCGAGGCCACCGCGCACGGAGGTGCCGGTGACGACGGGGGCGTCCACGGTGGTGTTGCCGGTCAGCCCGGCCGAGCCGCGCAGGTCGGAGCCCGCGACGATGAGCTGGCCGGTGGTGCCGTGGATCGCGACGGAGCCGTGCACGGTCGCCTTGAGCAGGTGGATCTCCGCGGCGCCGGTCGCGTTCAGCGATCCGTTGATCGTGCCGCCCTTGACGACCAGGGACGCGCCGGAGCCGACGGTCACCCCGCCGTTGATCCGGGCGTCGTCGAGGCAGGTGACGCCCGACCGCACGGACAGCGCGCCGTTCCGGGTGCCGGTGATCGTGGTGGTGCACTCGGGCGGCGCGGCGAGGGTGGTCACGGTGAAGCTCTTCGGCGTCCCGTAGTTGCCGCTGGGGTCGATCGACCGGTACTCGACGGTGTGCCCGCCGCGCGGCAGCTTGCCGTAGGTGAGGCTGTCGATGACCGTGCCGTTCTCGGTGAACAGCCACGGCTCGTCGGCGGACGTCGGCCAGCCGAAGTAGTTGAACCAGCCGTCGCCGTCCACGCGGGACTCGCGCACCACGTACCCGTCCCGGTCGTCCTCGCCGGTGAGACGCATGGTGAACGGGCCGTTGAACACGTAGCTCTCGCCGGACTTCACCAGCGGCTCCGACAGCTCGTACGCGGTGGTGGGCAGGGTGTTGTCCACCGTCCAGGTGCGCGTGTCGCCGCCCGCCGAGGCGGTCAGCGTGTGGTTGCCGGAGGCCAGGTCGAGCGCGGACAGGTCCAGGACCGGGCCGGTCTCACCGAGGGCGGTGCCATCCAGCGCCCAGGTGACCGCGGGCACGCTGTCGTCGGGGTGGGTGGTCTCGACGTACACGACCTCGTCGTGGGCCACGGCGCGCTCGGTGGGGGTGGACGAGCGCAGTCCCGGCGTGACCTGGGCGGGCGTGGTGGTCACGGCGGTGTCCACTGTCCAGGTGCGGGTCGCGGTGAGCGCGCCGCCGCGGATCGCGGGGTCGCGGACGAAGTCCGTCGGGTCGGTCACGGTCGCCTTGACCGTGTGCGTGCCGGGCGACAGCTTGAGGGTGCGCAGGTCGAGCGCGCCGCCGCGGGCGGACACGGCGGCGCCGTCCACGCTCCACGTGGTGGTCAGCGCGTGGCTGTTGGGGTGCAGCGGCTCCACCCAGAGGACCCGGTCGGCGCCGACCGCGGCCGTGGTGGGCGTGCTGTCCTGGATGAGGCTGGTCTTGGCGGAGATCCGCTGGGTCATCACCTCACGGCCGACCTGGTCGTAGTAGTAGCCCAGCGTCCGCATGATCGAGTGCTCGCTCGGGCGCCAGACCTTGCTGCTGTAGTACAGGCCGCCCTCGTACCTGCCGATGGCGCCGCCGGCCTCGCTCGGCTCGCCGAGCCAGCGCCACCACTTCTTCTGCTGGTCCCGTATCTGCTGCTCGGTGAGCAGGGTGTGGTGCGCCGAGCTGGGCTCGCCGCCGGAGTACGGGCCGCCGTCGACGCCGCGGCTGTAGTACGTGTACTCGTCCTGCAGGCCGCCGAGCGAGTGGCCGATCTCGTGCGGCGCGATGAGGGCGGACATCGAGTTGTGCCCGGAGGAGGTGGCGTAGGCGCCGCCCGCTCCGCCGTACGTCCCGCTGTTGGCGAGGGCGAGGATCTGCCGGTTGGCGCTGCTCGTCCCGGCCACCATGTTGGCGTACGTGTTGGCCGCGGTGTTGCTCATGGTGATCAGCCGCTGCACGCTGGAGGCGCTGCATCCGCCCCAGAAGGCCATGCTCAGCGGGGTGTTCTTCTTGCCGGAGGCCAGGCCGGGGTCGCAGCCGATGCCGGACTCGCCGGACACGATGTCCACCCGGTAGACGTTGAAGTAGTTCCGGTACGACTTGTACGGCTCGATGGACCACATCACGTTGAGCTGCTGGTCGGTGTCGGCCGCGAACGTGGACAGCTCGTTGTTCGTGTAGCCGTCGCCCATGATGATCAAGTTGAACCGCTTGGCGGGGTCACCGGTGACCTGGATCGGGACCACGGTGGCGCTGCCGACGTCGGCGGCCTGCGCGGGAGGGATGGTGATCAGAGCGGCGGCCAGCGGGACCGCCGCCAGGGCCGCGAGCGGCCGTCGTGCACGCATGGGGAGGGAACCTCCAGAGCGAAGAGGGGGCGTGCCATGCACTATCGGGCTTCGCCGCTCCCCACGCACATCCCATGTCGGGATAACTCCGGATTTATGGCTACGGTTGGCACGGATTCGTCCCCGCCCGGCTCCCGGCCGCGTCTCCCCCGCTGACCTGGGCGAAATCCCACGCTCCGGCGCGTTCCCACCACCCCGGCCACGTCCCGCCCGATCCGCCCGATCGCAGGGAAGCCGCGCGGAACACCCGCCGCCGCCACCTCATGCTCAGCAGCGCGACACCCCATGTCACCAGATATCACTTGATGGATGGCTATAGTGCTCGCGTTATGGCGGCGAAAGGAGGGGCCTGAGTGCAGGTGGAGCTTCGCCACCTTCGCGTCATCTGCGCCATCGCCGACGCCGGGAGCCTGAGCCGGGCGGCCAACGCCGTGGGCGTCTCGCAGCCCGCGATCACCGCCCAGTTGCAACGCGTGGAGGGCGCCCTCAACGGCCAGATCTTCCGGCGGAGCCGGCTCGGCGTCACCCCGACGCCCTTCGGCCAGTTCGTGCTCGCCCGCGCCCGGTCCATCCTGCTCGCCGTGGACGAGCTGGTCTCCGGCGCCGGTGCGTACGACAGCCGGACCGACGTCGCGCGGATCGGCGGGTACGTGACACCGGTGCTGTCCGGCCTGGTCACCCGGCTCTTCAGGCTGCCCGACCTGTCGGTCACCGTACACACCGAGTATTCGCCCCGGCTGCTGCTCGATCTGCTGGCCTCCCGCCGTCTGGACGCGGCGACCCTCGTCGACTATCCGGGCAACGAGCTGCCCGCGCCGCCCTCGGTCGGTATGCGCCTGATCGCCACCGAGCCGGTCTTCGTGCTGATGAGCAGCGAGCACCCACTGGCCGGACGGGAAGAGGTCGATCTCGGCGACCTCGCCGGGGACGACTGGGTGATCTCGCCGCCGGACGGGGTCGGCTGGCCGGAGTGCGTCTACTCCGCCTGCCGCCAGGCGGGCTTCACCCCCCGCGTCCCGCACAGCACGACCGAGCAGGCGATGATCCGGCAGCTCGTCGCCGCGGGCCACGCGATCTCCCCCTGCCAGGCCACGGTGCAGGACGGTCCCGGGATCGTCGTGCGCCCGCTCGCCGGCACCCCGCTGCGGCTCAGGCACCTGGTTGCCTGGCGGCGGGACGGGCCGCTCGCCGGCCGAGCCGAGGAGCTGGCCGAGTTCGCCGCGCAGGCCCACCGCGAGGCCATTGCCGACCGCCCGCACTACGCCGCCTGGATGGCCAGGCACGGCGCAACCTCGCTCGGCGGATAGCACGGCGTTCGCGGCCACCGCTACCCGACATTTGTCGGAAATGCCTCGATCTACACAGAACGGCCGTCCGAAGACATTCCACACCCCGCCCCCTACCATCGGGCCTTCTTGGGGCTGCCTTTACGGTCCCTTGACCCCCCAATGGGGCCGGTGCTCCGGCCCCTCCCGCCCTGATGGTTAGGGAAGGTTTGCCGATGTCTCTGCCGCACCGGATGACGGATCCCGTGGCTTCGACCGCGTTCCGTACTCGGGGATCAGCACGCCGCGGCGCCGCCGCGCTGGGCCTCGCCGCCGCCATGACCCTCGCCGCGGTCACCGCGAACCCGGCCGCGGCCGGCGCGGCCGCCCCCGTCGAACCGGTCTTCCAGAACGGCATGGCCCAGCCGGTGTTCTCGTCCAACCGCAACGACTGGATCCGTGAGGAGATCTGGATCGAGACCCCGATCGACAGTGACGGCGACGGCCGGGGCGACCGGGTGCACGCCGAGGTGACCCGGCTCAAGGAGACCGAGACGGCCGGCCTGAAGTCCCCCGTCGTGTACGAGGCCAGCCCCTACTACGCCGGAGGCAACGACGTCGCGAACCACGACGTCGACCACGAGCTCCACGAGGCGCTCCGGCCGGGCAAGGGCTGGTTGAACCGCGGCGGTCCGGTGCGGGACCCGGCGGCCGACGAGCGGCTGGCCGCCGCCGGCGTGGACGAGGCGGCCGCCGCCGACGCTGCGGCGGGCACCGGCCCGCAGCCCGCCATCAGCACCAGCCACGAGGCGAACTGGCTTCCTCGCGGCTTCGCGGTCGTCCACGCCGAGTCGCTGGGCAGCGGCAAGTCCGACGGCTGCCCGACCACCGGCGGGCGCAACGAGACGATCGGCGCGAAGTCCGTCGTCGACTGGCTGAACGGCCGCGCCAAGGCCTACAACGCCGCGGGCACGGAGGTCCACGCGACGTGGACGACCGGCAAGGTCGGCATGATCGGCACGTCGTACAACGGCACCCTGCCCAACGCGGTCGCGAGCACCGGTGTCGAGGGCCTGGAGGCCATCGTTCCGATCTCGGCGATCTCCAGCTGGTACGACTACTACCGCGCGAACGGCGCCGTGGTCGCCCCCGGTGGCTACCAGGGCGAGGACGCCGACGTGCTCGCGGAGTACGTCTACACCCGCGCGGACAAGCAGGTCTGCCGGAACGTCATCGAGGATCTCGCGAAGGCGCAGGACCGGGTCACCGGCGACTACAACGCCTTCTGGGACGAGCGCAACTACATGAACGACGTCGGCAACGTCCACGCCGCGACGCTGGTCGCGCACGGGCTCAACGACTGGAACGTCAAGACCAAGCACGCCGCGCAGTGGTACGAGGCGCTCAAGGCGCGCGGGGTGCCGCACAAGATCTACCTGCACCAGGGCGGGCACGGCGGCTCCCCCAGCGTCGACGTGCTCAACCGCTGGTTCACCCGCTACCTGTGGGGCTACGAGAACGGCGTGGAGAACGACCCGCGGGCGCTGGTCCAGCGGGAGGACAGGACGCTGGTGGAGTACCCCGAGTGGCCTGAGCCCGCCGCCGCGGACACCGAGCTCAACCTGGCGCCGGGTGTGGGCGGGGCCGCCGGTGAGCTCACCCTCGACCAGACCCGCCAGGGCAAGCCGGTGACCGAGACGATCGTCGACGACGCCACGAAGCGGGCGCAGACGCTCGCCGACGCCGCGACCTCGCCCAACCGCCTCGCGTACAAGACGGAGACGCTGACCGGCGCGGTCCGGTTCAGCGGCACGCCGCGGGTGTCGCTGCGGATGTCCTTCGGCCGGCCGGCCGCGAACGTCACGGCGCTGCTCGTCGACTACGACCAGAACGGCAAGGCGAAGATCATCACCCGGGGCTGGACGGATCCGCAGAACCGCAAGTCGATCTCGCGGACCGAGCCGGTCAAGCCGGGCACCCCGTATCGCATCGACGTCGACCTGCAGCCGCACGACTACGTCTTCGCGGCGGGACACCGCATCGGCGTCGTGCTGCTGTCGAGCGACTACGAGTACACGATCCGGCCCGCTCCCGGCACGCAGCTGTACCTCGACACGACGAAGAGCACGGTCACGCTGCCGCTCGTCGGCGGGGCGGCCGCGCTCACCGCGGCGAACGGCTGACCGGGACCGCACCGCGCGCGTGACCACCGGCCACAGCCCGCCCGCCGCGGCCCGCGGCGGGCGGGCTGTGCCGCGGGGCCTCCGGCCCGTCCCGGGGGCCCCGCGACCGGTGCACCCCCGGCGTTCCGCCACCCGGCGAACGCGCGCGTGGGCACCGCCCGGGTGGACTCAGCGCGGGCGCTCGACCCGGCCCTCGTGCCAGACCGGTTCCGGACTCTCGTAAACGGCCCCGTCCGCGCCGAAAATCAGGAACCGGTCGAAATCGGCGGCGAACCAGCGGTCATGGGTCACGGCCAGAACGGTGCCGGAGAAGGCGGACAGGCCCTGCTGCAGAGCCTCGGCGCTGGCCAGGTCCAGGTTGTCGGTCGGCTCGTCGAGCAGGAGCAGGGTGGCGCCGGACAACTCCAGCAGCAGGATCTGCAGTCGGGCCTGCTGGCCGCCGGACAGGGTCTCGAACCGCTGGCCTGCGGCGGGCGCGAGTTCGTAGCGGGCCAGAGCGGCCATCGCCTCGTTCAGGGTGAGCGCGTGACCGGCCATGACCAGGTCGGCCGGGGTACGGCCGTGCAGATCCGGCCGGGCGTGCGTCTGCACGAAGCGGCCGGGTACCACCCGCGCCCCCAGCCGCACCGTTCCGCTGTGCCGGGTGGCCGGCACCGCGCCGTCCGCGGCCTGCTCCAGCAGTTGGAGGAAGTGGGATTTGCCGGAGCCGTTGGAGCCGAGCACTCCGATGCGTTCGCCGTACCAGATCTCGGCGTCGAAGGGCCGCATCAGCCCGGTGAGTTCCAGGTTCTCGCAGACGACGGCGCGTTTGCCGGTGCGGCCGCCGCGCAGCCGGATCCGCACGTTCTGTCTCCTGGGCGGCTGTTCGGGCGGACCGACCTCCTCGAACCGGCTCAGCCGGGTGCGCGCGGCCCGGTATGAGGAGGCCACCGCGTCGTTGTTGGCCGCGGTCTGCTGGAGGGTGCGTACCAACTGCTTGAGCCTGGCGTGTTCCTCGTTCCAGCGGCGGCGGCGCTCCTCCAGCCGGGCGATGCGGTCGCGACGGCCCTGGGCGTAGGTGGCGAAACCCCCACCGTGGACCCAGACGCCCCGGGCCTCCACGGTGACGATGCGGTCGGTGACATTGGCCAGCAGCTGCCGATCATGGGAGACCAGCAGCACGGTCTTCGAGGTCGCCTTCAGCCGCTCCTCCAGCCACTCCTTGCCGGGCACGTCCAGGTAGTTGTCCGGTTCGTCCAGCAGCAGGACCTCGTCGGGGCCGCGCAGCAGCGCCTCCAGAACGAGCCGTTTCTGCTCGCCCCCCGACAGCGTGGCCACCGGGCGGTCCCGGACCGCGTCGTACGGCAGGCCCAGGGCGGCGGTGGTGCAGGTGTCCCAGACCACCTCCATGTCATAGCCGCCCGCGTCGGCGTAGTCGCTGATCGCCTGCGCGTAGGCCAGTTGCGTCGCCTCGTCGCCGCGGGCCGTCATCGCCGCCTCCGCCCGTCCCAGGGCCGCGGCGGCCGCGCGGACCCGGTCCGGCGCCACCGACAGCAGCACATCGTGCAGGGTCCGGCCATCACGGACGCTGCCGATGAACTGCCGCATCACCCCCAGGCCCCCGGAGCAGGTCACTCGGCCGTCGTCCGGTGGCAGATCCCCCGCGATCAGCCGCAGCAGGGTGGTCTTGCCCGCGCCGTTCGGCCCCACCAGCCCGGCCTTGACCCCCTCGCCGATGCGGAACGACACCTCGTGCAGGAGTAGTCGCCCGTCCGGCAGCACGTAGGTCAGCCGGTCCACGTCGACATGCCCTGCCATCGCCGCCCCTCCCCTCGACGTTCGCCCTTCTGGATCACTGTTCCATTCACCGGATCAATGATCCGGTGCTCGAACGCCATACTAGACTCGCTTTCGTGGACGAGAGCAAGGCGATATCGGGAGCAGCACGCTCAGGATCGGCGGGAGGCGTGTGGTTGCGGCCGTCCGGGCGCTCCGGGCGCGAGGGGCCCCCGCTCAGCCGGGACCGGATCGTCGAGGAGGCGCTGGCCCTCCTGGACGAGGAGGGCGCCGGGCGGCTGACCATGCGGCGGCTCGCCGAGCGCCTCGGCACCGGCTCCACCACGCTGTACTGGCATGTGAAGACCAAGGACGACGTCCTCGACCTCGCTCTTGACGCGATCTTCGCAGACGTCCGGATCCCGGGCGGGAGCGGCCAGGGCTGGCGTGCCGACCTCACCGCCCTGATCGACGGATGGCGGGCCGTTCTCCTGAGACACCCCTGGTCGTCGGCGCTTCTGGGCCGTCCGATGCTCGGCCCCAACGTGCTCGCGCGCAGCGAGTTCCTGTACGCCACGCTGCTTGAGGCGGGGGTCACCGAGCCCCACCTCACCGCCGCGGCGTTCGGGTTGTCCAACTACGTCATCGGTTCCGCGTTGATGCAGACCACCTGGTTGACCAGCGCGGAGCAGGCGGTACGGCAGGCCGCTCAGGAGCACATGCGCGTCAACCGGGAGCGCTACCCCGCGCTAGCGGCGCACGGCCCCCTTGTCGCGGGCGACGACTGGGACACCAGCTTCGCCCTCGGTCTTGCCTGGCTTCTCGACGGCATCGAGGCCAACGCCGCCACGGAGCGGGCTGCCGGCCAAGAGTCGCCCCGGGACCGGCACCTGAACGGTGCGGTCTTGGACGACTGATCACCTGGCTACCGAGTCATCACTTCTCGTTCGCAGGCGTCACCTACGCGGTCCAGTTCGTCGGCACGGCCGAGCAGTGCGCGGCGTTCGGGTTCGGAGTAGGCGACGGAGGCCGCCTGCCGGAACAGGGCGGCGGCCCGGACGCGGTCGCCGTGGCGGGCGGTGAGGTCGGCTTCCACTGCGACGGCGAGCGGGTAGTCGTCCAATGCGCCACCGGCGCGGGCCTGGGCGAGCAGGGCCAGCCCGGCCGTCGGCCCGTGCGCGTAGCCGTGCGCCACAGCGCGGTTCAGCTCGACCACCGGTGAGGGGTGGATCCACGCAAGCTTGTCGTACCATGCGGCGATCGCCGGCCAGTCGGTGGCGTCGACGGAGGCGGCGGTGGCGTGGCAGGCGGCGATCCGGGCCTGCAGTGCATACGGGCCGTCCTCTGGAGTTTCGGCAAGGATGTGCAGACCGTCGGTGATCGCAGCACGGTCCCAGCGGAGCCGGTCCTGCTTGTCCAGAGGGAGCAGGTTACCGCGCTGGTCGCGGCGGGCATCGCGCCGGGAGTGCTGGAACAGGAACAACGCCAGCAGCGCCGACACCTCGCCCTGACCGGGGATGAGCTGCCGGAGGAGCCGGGCCAGGCGGATCGCCTCGTCGGCGAACGCGGGCTGGCCGTCGGCGTTGTAGCCGTGGGTGAAAAGCAGGTACAGCACGGCCAGAACACCGGGGAGCCGCTCGGCGAGCGCCCGGCCGGTCGGCACCTGGTACGGGATGCCCGCGTCCGCGATCTTCGTTTTGGCCCGGGTGAGGCGCCGGGTCATGGTCGACTCGCTGACCAGGAAGGCCCGCGCGATGTCGGCGGTGGGCACCCCGCAGATCGTCCGCAGCGTCAGCGCCACACGCGCCTCCAGAGCGAGTGCGGGGTGACAGCAGGTGAAGATGAGCCGCAGCCGGTCGTCCACGACCTCCTCCGCCGGCGTAGGGTTCGGATCGGCAAGCGCCAGCACAGCCAGTTCTGCCAACTTGCGGCGTTCAACCGACGCGCGGCGCAGCATGTCGATCGCTCGGTTGCGGGCCACCGTCATCAGCCAGCCGCCCGGGTTGCCCGGCACGCCCTCCTGAGGCCACCGCTGCAGGGCGAGCGTCAGCGCTTCCTGGGCGCAGTCCTCCGCCAGTGTCCAGTCATCAGTGATGCGAATCAGCGCGGCGACGATCCGCGCGTAGGCATCCGTGCTGGCGGCTGCGATGGCGTCTGCCATCGCAGCCGAAGGCGCGTCGGTCACTCCGTCAGTCGTTCAGGTCGACCAGCGGGCGCAGCTCCAGCCGTCCCGCTCGAGCCATCGGGTGGGCGCGGGCCACCTCGATCGCCTCGTCCAGATCGGCGCACTCCAGCAGGTCGTAGCCCACGATCACTTCCTTGGTCTCCGCGAACGGACCGTCCGAGACGAGCAGTCGGCCGTTGCGGACCCGGACCGTCGTGGCCGCGGACGTCGGTGCCAGCGCGCTGCCCTCCAAACGGCGGCCGCACGTGTCGCTCTCCGACACCCACACATCGATGTCGGGCTCGTCAGCCTTGTCGGTGTCGGGCTCGGTGTCGGTGCACACGAACATCATGTACTTCATCTTCGCTCCTCGGTTTCGGGGACTCACCACGATGACGAACGAGCGGCCCGGTTTCGGACACAACGCGTCGACAATGTCACACCACCCCGGCATGCCGACGACAAGTGCTCGCACGCCCGCAGCAGTCACGGAAGCAGCAGGCCCCAGTAGAGGCCCCACGGGATGAGCACCAGCCCGCCGACGACCAGGAGGCCGAGCCGTCCCCTCTCCCCTCGCGGCATGGAGCCGCGGGCGCGGCGCCAGGCCAACGCGGACAGAACCGTGGCGACCACGGAAGCGACCGTGAGGGCCTGCAGCGCGAGCCAGATCAGCGGACGCCCTGCCAGTACGGGGCCGGGAGCGGCCAGCTTGCCGCCGGTCATCACCAGATAGAACAGGTAGGCGAACGACCCGAGCACCACCGTGAGCCCTGCTGCGCTGAGGAACCGCGCCGCCCTGCTCACCGGTGCCCGCGAGCCGCCGCGCAGGCGACGCACCAGCGCGATCACGGGGTAGGCGGCGAACGCGACGATGAGCAGCACCAGAGCCGCGAGCTGCGTCGGCGCCGACTCCCACCAGGCCGGCGGATCCACCGGCACGGTCGGGGACTCCTGTACGGGTGCCGGTCCGGACGTCTGCGCGAGCGGCGGTCGGCCCGCTGTCACGTCATGAACCCAGGAGCCGACCAGTTCGGCGTAGCCGGGGGCGAGTTCGGGCAGCCGGGTGACGCCGCCGTCCGGGGTCAGGTGCGCGGCGTGGTCGGCGTCGGGGAAGAAGCGGAAGGTGTAATTCCGGTTGCCGCTCTTCTCAAGTGCCTCGGCAAACCCCGGCGGGCTCTCCTGAGGCGGAGTCAGCAGGTCGTGGACGCCCCAGATGCCGAGCACCGGCTGGCGTACGGCGGCGATGGTCGGTGCCGGGTCGTAGTACGGCTCGGGGAACATGTCGCCGTCGGCCAGAGTGCGGTACAGGTTTAGCTCGGCCCGGTCGACGAGCGAGCCCGACACCCCGGCCTTGCGCAGCCCGGCCGCCACCGCCCAGGTCTGCTGGCGCAGCGGTTGCTGGCTGTTCGCGCCCACAAGCACGACGAAGGCGACGTCCTTGGAACGGGAGGCCGCGATCGGGGCGACCCAGCCGCCCTCACTCAACCCCCAGAGCCCGACCTTCGCCGGGTCGACGCCCGGCTGGGACCGCAGCGCGGCCACGCCGCCGAGCGCGTCGTCGGCGAGCTGCGAGTACGACCGATGGAAGAGAGAATAACCCTCGGACCGCTTGTCGTAGATCAGAACCGACAGCCCCTGGCGGGCGAACGCGACGGCCTCGCCCATTAGTTTCGTCCGGGGCGTGGCCGTACCCGCGCCGTGCACGAGGACGATGCCGGGCCGCGCGGGCTTCGCCGACGTGGGCGAGAGGACCGTGCCGTGCAGGGTGAGGCCTCCGTCGCCGCGGAAGCTCACCTCGGTCGCCGTCAGGTCGGACGGTACCGCGGGGGGAGTCTCGGTGGCGGCCGCGGCAGCCGCGGGAGTGGTGAGGAGGAAGAGGGCGGCGACCGCCGCCAGGAGGCTTCGTCTCATAGCTGCAGATAATATTCTGCAGAGAGACCTCGGCAGACATTCATCGGCAGAAATCGTTCTGCGGTACTAGGCTGCTCCTCATGAAGGATGACGAGTCGTTCCTGCTCGACGACCCGGCGCGACTCAAGGCGCTGGCCCATCCCATGCGGCGGCTCATGCTGCGCCACCTCAACGTGCACGGCCCCGCGACATCGACGACGCTCGGCGAGCTGCTCGGCGCCAAGACGGGCACGACCAGCTACCACCTGCGGCAACTCGAGAAGTACGGGTTCATCGAGGAGATCCCCGAGCGCTCGACCGGCAGGGAACGCTGGTGGCGCAAGGCCAAGGGGCCGAGAGACATGCGGCTGCCGACGCCCGACCAGCTCGCCCCCGAGGACCGCCCCGTGCTCGCCGAGTTCCACCGGATCGGCATGGACGAGGATCGCGTGCTGTTCGAGCGCTTTCCCGAGGCGTACCGGCGCGATCCCGACTGGGCCAAGGGGTCACGCGGTCTCGGCCGGATGACCAAGGCCGAGTTCCAGGAGTTCTTCGACGCCTACATCGCACTGCTGATGAAGTACAGCCATCCGGCGGAGGACGCTCCGCCGGATGCACGCCCCCTGCACATCCGGCTCTTCGCCCTCCCCGCCGACGAGGACTGACTCAACTCGGTCGCCCCCGCACGTCCCCGGCATCGTCCTCAATGCGACCGATCGACGTCAGTGTCGCCGTCCGCCCGTACCGAAGCGATGAGCGCCGCCACTCCGTCCAGCAGGCGTTGCAGGCCGAACTCGAAGAGCGTGTTCAGGTCGAGCGAGTCGGGAGGGATCCGCGACAGCAGCGGGAACTCCCGCATCTGGGGCAGCACGGCGGATTCGAGCCACTCGTCGTCGGTGGTGCCGCTCTGCTGGACGGCCTCGGCCTCGGCTTCCAGGTGGGCGGCGGTGCCGTGTACGTAGTTGGCCACGGTCACGTAGATGTGGACCATCGTGACCGGGTCGAGGCCGAGGCCGTCCACCACCCGCATCCCCCACTCGCCCTGGGCCATCGCGTGAGGTGTGGCCATGGGGCGGGTGAACGAGACGGCTTGCGCCAGCCACGGATGGCGGCGGTAGAGGGCCCATTGCCTTCTGGCCGACCATTCGAGGCAGGCCCGCCAGCCCGGCGGCTGCGGCTCGGGTAGCCAGCCGTCGGCCAGCACCCTGTCCGCCATGAGGGTGACCAGCTCATCCCTGCCGGACACGTACCGATAGAGCGCCATGACCGACGTGCCCAGGCTCGTGGCGATCCGGCGCATGGTCAGCGTCGCCAGGCCCTCGGCGTCGGCGATGGCGATCGCGGCCCGCACGATGCGCTCCTCGCTCAGCTCGGGAGCCGAGCGACGGGACGGGGCGGCGCCCGTTCCGGGATCGGCCACCACGGTCCCGACCCCGGGCACCGGGCGGACGAGCCCCTCCTGCTGCAGGGTGGCCAGCGCCTTGGTGGCGGTGGCCATCGCCACGCCCCATTCCCGCGTGATCTGCCGCGTCGACGGCACCCGCTCTCCGGGCCGGAGCCGGCCCGCCGTGATGCGTCGCCTCAGCTCGGTGACGATGCGCAGGTACGGAGGTGGGTCCTCGTCCATGGTTCACGCTCCCGCTGTCCTAGTGCACCAGGCCCGCTTCAGCCTGGATCGCTGCGGGACAAATTACTGCACTAGTGCCCTGTTAACAATGTACGCGCACTACGCATACGGTGGCCGTGCACGGACAAGCGAGGGAGCACGTGATGACGAATGTCCTGATCAGCGGCGGCGGCGTCGCCGGAACCGCCCTGGCCTACTGGTTGCACCGCTACGGCTTCACCATGACGGTGGTCGAGCGGGCCCCCGCGCCGCGCCTCGGCGGGCACACGGTCGACCTGCGCGGCGCCGCCCGCGAGGTGGTGGAGCGCATGGGACTTCTCCAGGACGCCCGCCGGGTGGCGGTCGACTCCAAGGGGATGTCGTACGTGAACGCGGCCGGCAGGCGCGTCGCCGACATGCCCGCCTCCTTCCTCGGCGGGGTGGGCGTGGTCGGCGAGGTGGAGATTCTCCGCGGCGACCTGGTCGAACTCCTTCATGGGGCGACCGGGGGCGGGACGGAATACGTCTTCGACGACACGATCACCGAGGTGACCCAGACGGCGGAGAACGTGCGCGTCGCCTTCGAACGGTCCGCGCCGCGCGTCTTCGACCTGGTCGTCGGGGCCGACGGCACGCATTCACTGACCCGCTCACTGGTCTTCGGCCCCGAGTCGCGCTTCCGCCGCGACCTCGGCTGTTACACGGCGTACTTCACCGCGCGCAACGTCTTCGGCATCCAGGACTGGGAGCTGTTCCACAACATGCCCGGCCAGAAGCTGGCGGCGCTGCGGCCCTCCCGGCGGCCGGAGGACGCCAAGGTCCTGTTCGGGTTCGCGTCGAAGCCGCTGGAGTACGACCACCGGGACCAGCGGCGCCAGAAGGAACTCGTGGCCGAGGTCTTCGCCGGAGCGGGCTGGCACGTACCCGCGATGCTGCGGGAGATGGAGGCGGCCACCGACTTCTACTTCGACTCGGCGACGCAGATCGTCATGGACAGTTGGTCCCACGGCAGGGTGGCGCTGCTCGGCGACGCCGGATTCAGCCCCTCGCCGCTGGGCGGCAACGGCACGGGCCTGGCCCTGGTCGGGGCGTACGTCCTGGCCGGAGAGCTGGCCGCGGCCGGAGTAGATCACACGGCGGCCTTCGCCGCCTACGAGCGGGAGATGCGCGACTTCGTCCGGCAGAACCACCAACTGCCGCCGGGCGGCGTCAACGGCTTCGTCCCCAAGTCGCGGACGGCCATCCGGATGCGCGATCTGTCCATCAGGCTGATGCCCCACCTGCCGTGGGCCGGCCTGATCGCGAAGGCGATGAACCGGGCCGACGCCGTCACCCTCAAGGACTACCCGTACAGCAGGGCCCGCGCCTGAAGACTGACGGGAGGGGCACTAGCTTCTGGTGATCACGCCGCAGGCGATGCGCCCGCCGGAGTCGCCCGCGTTCAGAGTTACAGCGTCGGGCCCCGCCTCACCCTTCTCGTTGCGGTAGCGGTCCGGGATATTCGCGTGATTGTCGGCCAGTGCGTGGATCATGATGGCGCTGCCGTCGCCGTCGAAGAGCTGTGCCACCCGGAAGCGGTCGGTCACCATCGAGGCTGCGCCGGTACCGTCCGCGCCGACGAGCAGGTTGGGCAGGTCTCCGGTGTGGTGGTCGTGGACGTGTGAGCCGACGTCGTAGTGTCCGCCGGCGCTGAAGAAGGGGCTGCCCGTAGCCGGGTCTTTCGACTGTGGATCACAGACGCCCGTGGCGTGAACGTGAAAGCCGTGAAAGCCGGCAGGCAAGTTCGTCACCGCGACTGTGATCTTGGACTTGCCGTTCCCTGCGTCCTCCACCTGAAGCGAGCCGACCGTCTGGCCGTGGGTGTTCTTGATCACTGCACCGGCGGGCGCCCCGTCTCGTCCCGGCGTCGCCTTTCCCAACGCGGTAGCACCCAGCGTCGCGACTCCCACACCCAGCACGACAAGCAGAGTCAGGCGATCCTTGCCTACCATCGGCGGCCTCCCCCATGTAGTGCCTTCCTCCCAGGGGAAGGCATCGACGGTCTCACAGGTCAGCGGACGGCACCCTGGTCAGCTGCGGCATCGCGCGGAAACAGCCGTCCCGGGGCTGGATGAAAGCGCGAAGACGGCGTGCCGCTCCGCGGTTCCGCAGGGCCCTCTCTTCGGGGATCCCCCCTGCTCTGCCCGCTTCCCCGATGCCGGAAGCAAAGGAATGGCCTCGCTCCGCTCGCGCGGGCTCGGGCCGCCCGTGTGTTCGACATCACCTGCCGGGCGGGTAATCTGTGTCGGCCTCCCGGATTCACCCCCCGACACCGACCCGGAGATCCACGTCGACCCGCGCCGACAGGCGAGGCGGACCGCCGCCTCCGGACGAACGCAGACGAACGAAGAGATCATGAGCGTCACCCACTCCGAAACGCCGCGGCGACTGACCCCGCCGGACCCCGCCGTGCTGGCGGCCGTGCAGGCCGCCGTCCCGGGGATCACCCGTTCGCGGGTGAGCGACCGCCTCGGCATGGCCCACGACGCCTCGCACTACCTGCTGACCCCGCAGGCGATCCTGGTGCCCGAGAGCGCCGAGCAGGTCGCCGCGCTGCTGCGCACCGGCCTGCCGCTGACCTTCCGTTCCGGCGGCACCAGCCTGAGCGGCCAGGCCGTGAGCGAGCACCTGCTCGTGGACACCCGGCGCAACTTCCGCGGCATCGAGGTGCTCGACGACGGCGCCCGCGTCCGGGTGCAGCCCGGAGCCGTGCTGCGCCAGGTCAACGCGCGGCTCGCCGCGTACGGCCGCAAGCTGGGGCCCGACCCGGCCAGCGAGTCGGCGTGCACGATCGGCGGCGTCGTCGCCAACAACTCCAGCGGCATGACGTGCGGCACCCACGCCAACACGTACCAGACGCTCGAATCGCTGGTGCTCGTGCTGCCCGGCGGCACGGTCGTCGACACCGGCGCCCCCGACGCCGACGCGCGGCTGCGCGCGCTCGAACCCGAGCTGGCGCGGGGCCTGGAGCGGCTGCGCGACCGGGTCCGGGGCGACGCGGAGTCGGTACGCCGGATCAAGGCCCAGTTCTCCCTCAAAAACACCATGGGTTACGGGCTCAACAGCTTCCTCGACCACGACTCGCCCGCGCAGATCCTCGCCCACCTCGTCGTCGGCAGCGAGGGAACCCTCGCGTTCGTCGCCGAGGCCGTCCTGCGTACGGTTCCGGCGAACCGGCTCGCCGCGACCGGCCTGGTCGTCTTCCCCACCCTGCGGGAGGCGATGGCCGCGATGCCCGAGATCGTCGCCGCGGGGCCCGCCGCCGTCGAGCTGCTCGACGCCGAGTCCCTGCGGGCGGCGCAGACCGACCCCAAGGCCGACGACGTGCTGCGCACGCTGTCGGTGAAGTCCCACGCCGCGCTCCTGGTGGAGTGGCAGGAGTCGGACCCCGAGCTGCTCGCCGAGCGCGAGCGGGAGGCCGAGCGGGCGTTCGGCGGGCTCTCCCTGTCCGCGCCGGCCCGGCTGAGCAGGGACACCGGCGACCGGGCGGCCCTGTGGCACATCCGCAAGGGCCTGTACGCCTCCGTCGCCGGGGCCCGCCCGAGCGGCACCACCGCTTTGCTGGAGGACGTCGCCGTCCCCGTGCCCGTCCTGGCCGACCTGTGCGACGACCTGGCCGAGCTGTTCGTCAAGTACCGCTACGAGCGCAGCGTCATCTTCGGCCACGCCAAGGACGGCAACCTGCACTTCATGCTCAACGAGCACTTCGGCACCGACCTGGAGCGCTACGCCGACTTCACCGAGGACATGGTCGACGCCGTCCTCGGCCGCGGCGGCACGCTCAAGGCCGAGCACGGCACCGGCCGCGTCATGGCCCCCTTCGTGCGCCGCCAGTACGGCGACGAGCTGTACGAGGTGATGCGCGAGGTCAAGCGGCTGTGCGACCCCGGCGGCACGCTCAACCCGGGCGTCGTGCTCACCGACGACCCGCGCGCGCACCTGCGCGACCTCAAGGCCGTCGTGACGGTGGAGCCCGAGGTCGACCGATGCGTGGAGTGTGGCTACTGCGAGCCCGTCTGCCCGAGCCGCGACCTGACCACGACCCCGCGCCAGCGCATCGTGCTGCGCCGCGAGCTGGCCGCGGCCCGCGCCGCCGGCGACCATGAGCTCGCCCGCCGGCTGGAGGAGGAGTACGGCTACGACGCCGTGGACACCTGCGCCGTGGACGGCATGTGCGCCACCGCCTGCCCGGTGTTCATCAACACCGGCGACCTGACCAAGCGCCTGCGAGCCGAGCGCCACGGGCGGGCGGCGCGGGCGGGCTGGAAGAAGGCCGCCGACCACTGGGGCACGGTCACGCGGGCGATGGACCTGGCCCTCGACGCGGCCGCCGCCGCGCCGCCCGCCCTGGTCGAGGGGGCCAGCCGGGCCGCCCGCGCGGTCGCCGGTGCGGACGCCGTCCCGCAGTGGAGCCGCGACCTGCCCCGCGGCGGGACGCCCCGCCGGCCGTCACCCGCCCCCGAGGCGGACGCCGTGTACGTGCCGTCCTGCCTGAACACGTTGTTCGCCCCCGCGGCCGGAGGCAGCGGCGTCATGGCCGCGCTACAGCGCCTCGCGGAACGCACGGGCCTGCGCCTGCGCGTCCCGGACGACATCGCCGGCCTGTGCTGCGCCACCCCGTGGTCGTCGAAGGGCTTCACCGGAGGCTACGAGGCGATGCGCCGCCGGGTGGCGAAGGCGCTCGTGGCGGCCACCGACGGCGGCCGGATCCCGGTCGTCAGCGACGCCGCCTCCTGCACCGAGGGGTTCGAGCGGCTCGTCGCCGCGGCCTCGCCCGCCGTCCAGGTGGTCGACGCGGTGACCTTCGCGGCCGAGCGCGTCCTGCCCCGGCTGCCCGCCGCCCGCCGCCTTCCCTCGCTGGCCCTGCACCCGACCTGCTCGTCCACCCGGCTCGGCCTCGACGCCGCGATCGCCAAGATCGCCGAGGCGGTCGCGGAGCAGGTCGTCGTCCCCGACGACTGGCAGTGCTGCGCGTTCGCCGGCGACCGTGGCCTGCTGCACCCGGAGCTGACGGCGTCGGCGACCCGCGCCGAGGCGGCGGCGGTCGCGGAGGGCGACTACGCGGCGCACGCCTCGGTCAACCGCACCTGCGAGATCGGGATGACCCGCGCCACCGGGAAGACCTACCACCACCTGATCGACCTGCTGGACCAGGTCACCGCCTGACGCCGAGGCCGCGGGCCGGCCGGCGGCCGGCGGCCGTCCGGGACGAGCGGCGCCCGCTCAGGGAACCCGGGTGAGGCGGACGAGGGCGCTGGCGTGGCCGGCGCCCGGCAGTTCGAGTGGGAGGCCGTGGGCCAGCAGGACGGCCCCGTGGTGGATCGTCCCCGTGTCGTCGTCGCGATAGCGGGCGTCCGGGTCCAGCGCGCGCAGCCGCAGCGGGACGGGCGGAGCGCCGAATCGGGACGAGAGCCGCCAGGCGAGCACGACCACCCGGTCGCCCGCGACATACTGCGCGCCGAGCAGCGGCGGCTCCCCCAGCCGATACTGGACGCCGTGCTGGACGACCGGGCGGATCTCCTTGTAGGTCGCGACCAGCTCCGCCGCCTCCGCGCGCTCGGCGACGCTCCAGCGGGACAGGTCGCCGCCCACGCCCAGCACCCCGGCCATCGCCACGTGGAAGCGGAACCGGAGCGGCAGCTCACGTCCGGTCAGGAAGTTCGGGCTGTCGGTTACCCAGGCCGCCATCGTCCGGGCGGGATAGATCTGCCCGTACCCGTGCTGGATCGCGATCCGGTCGACGGCGTCGGTGTTGTCGGAGATCCATGCCTCGTCGGTACGGCGGAGCACGCCGAGGTCGGCTCGGCCGCCGCCGCCGGCGCACGCCTCGATCCGCAGCCGGGGGTGGTCGGTGCGCAGCCGGCCCATCACCGCGTAGACGCCGCGCACGTGGTCGATCCACACCCGGCCCGGATCGCCGGCCCCGGGACGCCCCGCCTCCGTGAAGGCCCGGTTCATGTCCCACTTGAGGAAGTCGATCTCGTGCCCGCCCACCAGCCGGTCCAGCCAGTCGTGTGCCCACGCGGCCACCTCCGGGCGACCGAAGTCGAGCACGAGCTGGTTGCGCAGCAGCGTGCGGCGGCGGTCCGGCTGGTGCAGCACCCAGTCGGGGCGGGCGCGGTAGAGGTCGCTGTCGGGGTTGACCATCTCCGGCTCGACCCAGATCCCGAACCGCATGCCGAGCCGGTGCACCTCGGCGATCAGCCCGCCCAGCCCGGTGGGGAACTTGCCGGGGTTCGGCACCCAGTCGCCCAGCCCGGCCTCGTCGTTGTCGCGCGCGCCGAACCAGCCGTCGTCCATGACAAACAGCTCCGCGCCGACCTCGGCCGCCAGGGCCGCCAGCCGCTTCTGCCCCTCCTCGGTCACCGCCCAGCCGGTCGCCTCCCACGAGTTGTAGACCACGGGGCGCGGCTCGGACGCCGCGGGCAGCACGTGCCGCGTGATGTAGGCGTGCCAGGAGCGGCTGGTCCCGCCGAACCCGTCGGAGCGGTACAGGCCGGCGAACACCGGCGTCTCCAGCGACTCGCCCGGTTCCAGTTTCCAGGTGAGGCCCTCGTGGCCGAACCCCCCGCTCCAGCACAGGCGCTCGGCGGGCGACCGGTGCAGCGTGGCCCGCCAGCTTCCGCTCCAGGCCAGGGCCGCGCTCCACACCTCGCCGTGCTCCTCGCCCGCCGAGCCGTCGTCGATCATGAGCCAGGGATTGGCGTGGTGTCCCGACACGCCTCGCCTGCTCGTCAGCACGGTCTCGCCTCCGGGCACGGGCTCGCGGCGCAGCCGGAACTCGCTGCCCCAGGCCCCGGTCACGTGACTGAGCCGGTAGCCCGGCAGGTGGGGGACGCTCCACGACGCGGAGTCCGCGCGCAGGAGTTCGAGCGGCGCGCCGTCTCCGCTATGCCGCAGCACGGTCCAGCGTTCGATCACGTCGCCGTCCGCGGGCAGCCGGTAGTGCAGCTCGGCCGCGAGCGGGTGGCTCCGGTCGTGCAGCCGGATCGTCAGGTGGCCGCCTTCGACGGCGTGCCCGTCGTATCGCCACTCGATCTCCTGCCCGCCGTCCGGGAAGCGGACCTGGAGCGCGGACGGCCCGAACCCGGCGACGGGAAGCTCCGCCGCGTCCGCTCCGGGGTGCTCGAAGCTGCTGTCGGCGGGATCGCGGAACCGCGGTACGGCCGCGGCCTGCTCCACGGTCAGGGGACGCCCCCAGTGCACATGGCGCGGCGTGCCGTCCTCGTCCAGCCGCAGCGCGTACGCGGTCGTCGGCGTGCGCAGCAGCCAGATCCGGTTCCGGGGGTCGAACTCGATCAAGGGGGCGCTCCTCGCGGCGGGGATCGGCGTCAGCCCGGAAATCTAGCGCCGAATCGCCTCGAATTAAATTCTTGACGAAGTTAATTAGTTGACTCTACGGTAACCGCCATGCCGAGAAGCCGGGACTCCGGAGCGCCCATCACCAGCCCCGCCGCCGCCGAGGTGTTCACCATGGTCCTCACCCGGGGCCCGGTGAGCAGGGTCGACGTCTGCCGGCTCACCGGTCTCTCGTCGGCGGCCGTGACCAAGGCCGCCCGCCCGCTGATCGAGGCGGGCTACCTGCGGGAGCTGGCCCCCACCGAGCGAACGGCGCCCGGCGCGGGCCGGCCGGCCAGTCCCCTCGCGATCGCGCCGGAGCGCGAGTACTTCGTCGGGATCAAGATCACCGGTGACGATCTCATCGGTGTGGTCACCGACCTCGGCTCCCGGATCGTGGCCGCCAAGCATCACGCCGTACCCGGCTTCGACGTGCGGACCGACGCCTCCGCGTCGCCGATGGAGCCCGCCGACGTGGTCGCCGCCATCGCCGCGCTCGTCACGGAGCTGCTGGACGAGCATCCCGGATTCCGGAAGCGGGCCCATCGGCTCGGGGTCGCCATCTCCGGTGACGTCGACCGCGCCACCGGCATCGTCCGCTACTCCCCCTTCCTCGGCTGGCGGGACGTCCCGCTCGCCGTGCTCCTGGACGAGGCCACCGGGCTCACCACGACCCTGGAGAACGACGTCAAGGCCCTCGCCGTCGCCGAGCAGTGGTTCGGCGCCGGCGTCGGCGCCTCCTCCTTCGCCCTGGTCACCATCGGTACGGGCATAGGGAGTGCGTTCGTCGTCAACGGCGGTCTGGTCTCCGGCGCGTTCGGCGTGTCCGGAGAGATCGGCCATGTGCCGATCGGCGTCGAAGGACCCCGCTGTCACTGCGGCGCGTCGGGCTGCCTGGAGGCGCTGGCCTCCACCCAGGCGCTGCTCACCGAGGCTCGCCGCGCCACCGGCGTGGACGACCTCACCATCGACCGCGCGGTCACCCTGGCCCGCTCGGGCGACGAGGTGCTCCGCAAGGTCTTCGCCGCCGCCGGCCGGGCCATCGGCCTCGGCCTCGCGGTGGTCGCGAACCTCCTCGGGCCGGAGAGCCTCGTGGTCTCCGGCGAGGGACTCGACGCCTACGACCTGTTCGAGGAGTCGATCCGCGAGGCGTTCTCCGCCCAGGCCTACGGCAGCGCGGCGCGGTGCGGCCTGGTCATCCGTCCGCTTCCGTTCGAGGAATGGGCGCGCGGCGCGGCGGCCGTCGCCGTCCAGTCCCTGGTCACTTACTCAAGCTAGATCGCTCTGTCTCCGGGAACACCGGCACGCCTCGGCGGCCGGCGGGCGCCCGCCCTCAGGAAGGAACCCCCCAAATGAGCACTTCCCTGACATCTCGCCGCGCCTTCCTGGGCGGCTCGCTCCTCTTCGTCGGAGGCATGGCGCTCGCGGCGTGCGGCAAGGACGACGCCGCCACGGCCGGAGCCAAGATCACGCTGGAGCAGTGGTACCACGCCTACGGCGAGGCGGGCACCCAGCAGGCGGTGATCCGGTACGCCAAGGAGTACACCAAGGCCAACCCGGACATCGCCATCAAGGTCAACTGGATCGCGGGCGACTACTCCGCGAAGCTCCACTCGACGCTGCTCACCCCGCAGGCGCCCGACCTGTTCGAGATCGGCGACTTCCAGTACGTCGACGTCAAGAACGGCCTGCTCGCTCCGCTCGACGACATCATCAAGGGGCAGGAGGCCGAGTACTCCAAGGCGTCGCTGGACTCCGCCACGGCCGACGGGAAGCTCTACGGCCTGAAGATGATGGACGACGCGATGGTTCTGTACTACCGCAAGAGCGTCCTGGAGAAGGCCGGGATCGCCGTGCCGCAGACCTTCGCCGAGCTGGCCACCGCCGCCAAGAAGCTCACCAGCCGGGAGCAGAAGGGGCTGTTCGTCGGCTCCGACGGCATCGGCAACGCCGCGTACCTGTTGCTGTGGTCCAACGGCGGCGACCTGCTCGACCCCGAGGGTAGGAAGGTCGTCTTCAACTCGCCCGAGGGCGTCGCCGCGATATCCGGCCTCAAGCAGTTGCACGACGACAAGTCGCTGCTGCTGGACTTCACCACCGACTGGTACGACCCGGGCGCGTTCATCCAGGGCGCCGCCGCGATGCAGTGGTGCGGCCTGTGGGCCATGCCCGCCATCGAGAAGGCGCTCGGTGACGACTTCGGCGTCATCGCGTGGCCGAAGTTCGGCGACACGGGCCAGGCGGTCTCCCGCATCGGCGGCTGGTTCGCGGCCGTGAACGCCAAGGGCAAGCACGCCGACGAGGCCAAGAAGTTCCTCGAGTGGCTCTGGATCAAGCAGACGGACCTGCAGAAAGACTGGTGCGTCAGCTACGGGTTCCACGTCCCGTCGCGCAAGAGCGTCGCGGCGCAGACCACCGAGTTCAGCTCGGGCCCGGCGAAGGACGCCGCCGACATCCTGGCGAACACCAGCAGGGCCTACCCGAACCTGTGGAACACGACGATGGACTCCGCGTTCGCGCAGGCCGTCCTGAAGATCGCCAAGAGCGGCGGCGACGCCACGTCGCTACTCAACGAGGCCGCGGCGAAGGCCCAGGCCGAGCTCGGCAAGCAGTTGGCCTGAGCATGTCAGACACCGCCACGACCGGGCAGGCGGCCACCGCCGCCCGCCCGGCCGGGGTCCGGCCCGGCCGCCGCGGGCGGCGGACCGACTGGAGGGCCGTGGGCGCGTTCGCCGTGCTGACCGCTCCCATGGTCCTCGGCCTCGGCCTGTTCAAATACGTCGCCATCGGCTGGAGCTTCCTGCTCAGTTTCAGCGAGGCCCGCGGCACTGTCGATCTCGGATCCTGGGTCGGCTTCGACAACTACACGTTCCTGCTCGAGGACGAGGCGTTCCGGTCCTCGATGACCGGGATCATCCTGTTCACGATCTTCATCGTGCCGGTGACGTTCGGCATATCGCTCGGCCTCGCCGTGCTGCTGAACGGGGTGCGCCGCGGCCGGGCCTTCTTCCGCACCAGCTTCCTCATCCCGGCCGCCGTCTCCTATGTCGTCGCCGCGCTGGTCTGGAAGATGAGCCTGTTCAACGGCTTGCCGTCCGGCGTCGCCAACACCATCGGCGGGCTGTTCGGCTGGGACGTCCAGTCCTGGATCGCCAGCACCGACCCGCCCCTGTACTGGATCGTGATCATCACGGTGCGCCTGTGGCTTCAGGTCGGCCTCTACATGATCCTGTTCCTGGCGGGTCTCCAGGCCATCCCGGCCCACCTGTACGAGGCGGCCGCCCTGGACGGCGCGTCCCGGTGGGCGCAGTTCCGGCACATCACCCTGCCGATGCTGCGCAACACGTCGGTGGCGATCCTCATGCTGATCCTCATCGCCGCGTTCCAGGCCTTCGACGAGTTCTACAACGTGTTCGTGACCACCACCGGCAACTCCACCGCCCCCGTACGGCCGCCGCTGGTGTTCCTGTACGACACCGCGCTCAAGGGTCAGGACTACGGCGTGGGCTCGGCGGGCGCGTTCCTGCTGACGCTGCTGATCGTCCTGGTGACCCTGCTGCAGGGACGCCTCGTCGGATTCGGCCGGAAGGACTGACCATGCGCAAGACCACGCGCGGGACTCCGGTGACGATCCTGACCTACCTGGTCGTCGGTGTCGCCGCCGTACTGTTCCTGGCGCCTTTCTACTTCATGCTGCGCGCCGCGCTGATGACCGGGACACAGGTCACCGACCCGGATTGGCACTGGCTGCCCGCCCCCTTCACGCTGCAGGGCTTCACGGACCTGTTCGACGACCCGTCGGTGCCGATGGCGAGCGCGCTCCGGAACTCCTTCGTCATCGCGATCGTCACCGCGCCCGTCTCCACCCTGCTCGGCTCGATGGCCGGCTACGCCCTGGCCCGCATCTCGGTGCCCGGCCGTGGCGTGGTCATGTCCTTCATCGTCGTGACCCTGATGATCCCCACCTCGGCCACGTTCGTGCCCACCTTCGTGCTGGTCAGCGCGATGGGCGGGGTGGACACCCTGTGGGGTGTCATGGTGCCCGGCCTGTTCAACGCGTTCTCGGTGCTGCTGTTCCGCAACTTCTACCTGAAGTTCCCGCAGGAGATCGAGGAGGCGGGCCGCCTGGACGGCCTCGGCCATCTGGGCGTGTACTGGCGGCTCGCGCTGCCCAACTCGGGCGCCCTGCTCGCCTCGCTGGGCACGCTGTCGTTCATCGAGAGCTGGAACGCCTTCCTCTGGCCCCTCGTCATCGGCCAGGACCCGGAGTCGTGGACCGCCCAGATCGCGCTGTCCACGTTCCTGACCTCGCAGTCGATCAACCTCCCCGCGCTCTTCGCCGGCGCCGTCGTCACGATCCTCCCGCTGGTCGTGGTCTTCCTGTTCGCGCAGCGCTACATCGTCCAGGGCATCGCCGCCACTGGAGTGAAGGACTGAGTAGATGAGATTCACCGACCGCCCGGGCGGCCTGGGCTTCGGCGGCGACTACAACCCCGAGCAGTGGCCGGACGAGACCCGCGCCGAGGACCTGCGCCTGATGGCCGAGGCCGGGGTCAACCTGGTCACGCTCGGCGTCTTCGGCTGGGCCCGGGTCGAGCCCGCACCCGGCGCGTACGACTTCTCCTACTTCGACGTGGTGATGGACGAGCTGGCGGCGGCCGGGGTGACCGTGGACCTCGCCACCATGACCGCCTCGCCGCCGCCGTGGCTGGCCGCGGAGCACCCGGAGATCCTCCCGGTCACCCGGTCGGGCACCGTCCTGTCGCCGGGCGGCCGTCAGCACTACTGCCCGTCCAGCCCGGTCTACCGCGACCGGGCCGCCAAGCTGGTCGAGGCGCTCGCCGTGCACTACAAGGACCACCCCGCCCTGGGCTTCTGGCACGTGGGCAACGAGTACGGCTGCCACGTCGCCGAATGCTTCTGCGACGAGTCCGCCCGTGACTTCCGCCGCTGGCTGCGCGCGCGGTACGGCGACATCGAGAAGCTGAACGCGGCCTGGTGCACCGACTTCTGGTCCCAGCGCTACACCTCGTTCGACCAGATCCTGCCCCCGAGGCTCGCGCCGACGTACGCCAACCCGGGTCAGCAACTGGACTTCACGAGGTTCAGCAACGAGGCGCTGCGCGCGTGCTTCGACGGGGAAGCGGCGATCCTGCGGCGGGTCACACCGGACGTGCCCGTCCTGACCAACTTCCTCGCCCACCACAAACCGGTGGACGTGCACTCCTGGGCCGACCGGATGGACATCGTGGGGCTCGACAGCTACCCGGACCCGTTCTCGCCCCGTTCCCACGTGGCGGCGGGCCTCGCCTACGACCTGGCGCGCTGCGCGCGCGGCGGCGCCCCGTGGTATCTGGTCGAGCAGGCGCCCTCGGCGGTCAACTGGCGGCGGCGCAACGGCGTCAAGGAGCCCGGCCGGATGCGCCTCTGGAGCTGGCAGGCGGTCGCGCACGGAGCCGACGCCGTCCTGTATTTCCAGTGGCGGCAGTCACGCGGCGGCGCCGAGAAGTTCCACTCCGGGATGGTCCCGCACGGTGGCCCGGCCACCCGGGTGTTCCGGGAGGTCGCGGCGCTGGGCGCCGAGCTGGCCGCCGTGCCGGAGCTGGCCGGAACCCGCGTCGCCAACGAGGCGGCCGTGCTGTTCGACTGGAACAACTGGTGGGCGCTCGAACTCGACTCCCGTCCGTCGGACGGGCTGAAGGCGGTGGACCGGGCGCTGGACCACTACGGCCCGCTGTTCGACCTGGGCGTGGGCGTGGACGTGCTGCCGCCCGGCGCCGACCTGTCCGGCTACAAGCTGGTCGTGATCCCCAACCTCTACCTGCTCACGGAGGAGCACGCGAAGGGCCTGGCCCGCTACGTCGCGGCCGGAGGCCACCTCCTGGTGTCGTTCTTCACCTCCGTGGTGGACGGCGACGACCGGGTCCATGACGGAGGCTGCCCGGGGCCGTTGCGCGAGGCACTCGGCCTGCGTGTCGAGGAGTTCCTTCCCGCCGCCGAAGACGAGACGTTCCCGCTGGGAGAGGGCACCGCCGACCTGTGGCGCGAGGACGTACGCATCGAGGGCGCGGACGTCCTGCTGGCCTTCCCCGACGGCACGCCCGCGGTCACCAGGAACCGGCTCGGCACCGGCACGGTCCGTTACATCGCCACCCGTCCCGACGAGACGATCATGCGTACGGTCGTGGCCGAGGCACTGGCCGAGGCCGGCGTCACGCCGGTGCTGCCCGGCCTGCCCGACGGCGTGCAGGCCGCGGTGCGCGCGGGCGGTGGCCGGGAGTTCCTGCTGCTGCTCAACCACACCACCCAGGTCCGTACGGTCGACCTGCCGCACCGGTTCCGCCATCTGCTCGCTCCCGGGCGTCCCGAGATCGAGCAAGTCATCCTCAACCCCCGCGACGTCGCGGTTCTCGCGCGTCACCCCCTGCCTGAGGAGCCCTGATGAGAACACGAGCGTTGGTGGCGGTGCTCGCCGCCGCACTCAGCGGCCTGGCCGTGGCCCCCCGGTCCGCGGCCGCCGACGCACCCGCCACCCCCCTGGCGGCGTCCTGGGAAGGACCGCTCAGCACCCAGGGCCGCTACATCGTGGACGCCACCGACAAACGGTTCAAACTGCGGTCCGGCAACTGGCACGGTGCCAGCGGCACCTGGACCGGCAGCGGCGACGACGAGGACCCGGCGAACAACTACGCGTCGGAGACGTCCCACCGAGTCCCGCTCGGCCTGGACCGGGTCCCGATGAGCAAGCTGATGGCGGATTTCCACGCGCTCGGCATCAACAGCGTCCGGCTGCCGTTCTCCAACCAGATGATCACGGACACGCGGCCGGTGACCGACGCGGGCGTGGCGGCCAACCCGGACCTGCGTGGCCTGCTCCCCCTCCAGGTGTACGACAAGGTCGTCGAGGCGCTCACCGCCGACGGGTTCGCCGTCATCCTCAACAACCACACGACCACCACCCGCTGGTGCTGCGGCGTCGACGGGAACGAACGGTGGAACAGCAGCCAGACCACACAGAAATGGCTGGACGACTGGGTGTTCATGGCTCGGCGGTACCGGGCCAACAAGCGGGTCGTCGGCGCCGAGCTGCGCAACGAGGTACGCCGGGACACGTGGGACAACCCCAACTGGGGCCTGGGCGACGGCCACGACTGGGCCGCCGCCGCCCAGCAGGCGGGCGACCGGATCCTCACCGAGGCCGACCCGGACCTGCTGATCATGATCGAGGGGATCAACTGGTCCGGCATCCCCGTCGACGGCCTGTGGCACGACCGGCCGATGCTCAAGCCGGTCGCCGCGCTCTCACAGACCCTCGTCCGCTCGCACAAGCTCGTCTACGCGGCGCACTTCTACGGCTACACCGGCCCACAGCACACCGGCGCCGACGGGCTGGGCGAGACCCACGACCCGCGCTACCGCGACCTGAGCCGCGCCGACCTCTTCTCGGTCATGCGGGACACCGCCACCTACGTGGCGACCACCCCGGACCGGCACTTCACCGCCCCTGTGTGGATCAGCGAGTTCGGCGTCGGCAAGGTCACCACCGACAGGGACAAGGCGTGGTTCGCCAACATGGTCGACTTCCTCATCGAGAACGACGTCGACTTCGCGTACTGGCCGATGGCCGGCTTCCAGGAGAACGACCGGGGCAACACCTGGGGCCTCGTCCGCTACGCCGCCGACGGCGGTCTGCGCACCGTGCTCGACACCGACGACTGGCGGGCACCGCACTGGCGCCGCCTGATCGCCGCCACCGGGTACACCGGGCAGGTCACTCCCGTCCGTACCTGGTCCATGCTCCAGGCCATCCACGCCGACGCGAACCAGTCCGCGCGGATGCGCGCCCAGGGCGACTGGGACTCCGGTGCGCACAAGCTGTCCTGCCCGGACGACCAGCGCCTGATCGGCATCAGCCAGAAGGGCCAGGGCGGCCTGTGCACGGACGCCGGGGTGGCGGACCTGTGGGAGTCGGGCGTCGCCAAAGTGGTGAAGAGTGAGAGCGTCACCACCGACTGGGCGACCGGGTTCACCAAGTACCAGTGCCCCAACGGCCAGTTCATGAACGGCTACAGCCTGCGCGGCGACCGGGTGTCGGCCGTCTTGTGCGCCCCCGGACGCGTCCCGCTCGCCGGCGCCGGGCGGACACTGTGGGACGACCGGGGCGACAGCCGTCCCGCGTCCGGCGAGGGCGGCGACTATGCCAACGGCTACTACAAGGCGCAGTGCGCGGCCGACGAGTACGCCGCCGGGATCGCGTTCTCCACCGGCATCGGCCGCTACGGTACCCCCGACGCGCTCTACTGCCGCAAGTTCTGAAAGGTCTCCCCTCCGTTGTCTGCTCTTCCCCCGTCCCTGCGGGCGGCACTGGCCCGGCCGGTGCCGTCCGGAGGGCTCGGCTCCCTCCGGCACGTCGTGTTCTTCATGCAGGAGAACCGCTCCTTCGACCACTATTTCGGGACGCTGCGCGGCGTGCGCGGGTTCGGCGACCGCAACGCCATCACGCTGCCGGACGGCCGGTCGGTGTTCGACCAGTCCGGCGTCCTCCCCTACCCCGTACGCCACGGGACCGGCGGCCGGGAGCTGACCCACGGCGACCTCCAGTACGTCGAGGGCGTGGACCACGAATGGGAGACGGGTCAGCGGACCAGGGGCGGCGGCTGGCACGACGGCTGGATCGCGGGCAAGGGACCCGGCGCGATGGTCCACTTCGACCGCCGCGACCTGCCCGTCCAGTTCGAGCTCGCCGACACCTTCACCCTGTGCGACGCCTATCACTGCTCGATGTTCGGGCCGACGAACCCCAACCGCCTCTATCACTGGTCGGGAACCGTCGGACCCGAGCCGTCCGGGCGGCGGACCACCGCGAACGACTCCTGCGAGGAGGACACCCATCCCGGCTACCGCCACACCTCCTACCCCGAGCGGCTGACGGCGGCGGGCGAGAGCTGGCGGGTCTACCAGGAGTGGGACAACTACCAGTGCAACGCGCTGGACTACTTCACGTCCTTCAAGAGGATCGCGCGCCTGGCGCTGGCCCACACGCCCTACCGGAGCCTGCACGCCTTCTACACGTCGATCGCCTCCCTGCCCGAGGCGGAACGTCAGGAGATGCTCGCGGCGCTGGAGAAGGGAGTCGCGCAGCTTACCCCGGCCGATCTGGCCGCCTATCAGCGGGGGCTGCGGCGGGTCGCGCCGGGGCGGCTCGCCGCCGCCTTCCGGGCGGACGTGGCCGAGGGCAGGCTTCCGCGGGTCTCCTACATCGTCGCGCCGGAGGCGTACTCCGAGCACCCGGACCCGTCCAGCCCGGCGCACGGCGCCGACTTGGTCTACGAGGTCCTGGACGCGCTCGCCGCGCATCCTTCGGTGTGGGACCGGACGGCGCTCTTCCTCACCTTCGACGAGAACGACGGGTTCTACGACCATGTGCCGCCTCCGCTGCCTCCGGAGGGCACCGAGGGCGAGTTCATCGACGGGCTGCCGATCGGGCTCGGCTACCGGGTGCCGATGACGGTCGTGTCACCGTGGACTGTCGGCGGGCACGTCTGCTCGGAAGTGTTCGACCACACGTCCACGATCCGCTTCATGGAGGGCTGGCTGGGCGTCGCGGAGCCCAACATCAGCCCGTGGCGGCGGCGCGTCGCCGGAGACCTCACCTCGGCGTTCGACTTCACCGCGGGCACGGCCACCGCGCCGGCGGCGCCGGAGATCGGCACCGCGGTGACCATCCCCCCGTTCCGCGTGCGCTGGCGGGCGACGCCGCCCGCCTCGGGGCGGCTCGCCGCGCAGGAGCCCGGCACCCGGCCCGCCCGGCCGCTGCCGTACCGGCCCGAGGCCCACGCCGTCCTGACGGACGACGGGCTGACCGTCACCATGACCGACGCCGGGGCACGGGGCAGCCATTTCGCGCTGTACCCCTACGCGGGGGAGTTCGCGTTCCCCCGCCACTTCGACGTACTCGGCGCGACGACGCTCACCGTCCCGCTCGGACCGGACGGCTACCGGCTGACCCTCACCGGCCCCAACGGGTTCCGGCGCGAGTTCGCCGGGTCGCGTACGGGCCCGGCCGCCCAGGTGGCGGTGTCCTCCACCGGCGAGGACCATCGGCTCACGGTGACGATCACCAACCCCGGACCGGTGCCGCTGACGTTGACGCTCGACGCGCTCGCGTACGGCACCGGCCGGCGCGAGGCCATCGTCGCCGCCGGAGACGTGGCGGCCCTCGACTGGGAGACCGCGTCCGGCTGGTACGACCTGCGGTTGGCCGTGGCCGAGGACCCGTCCTTCCACCGCCGATTGATGGGCCACCTGGAAACCGGCCGGGCCGGCGTTTCCGGCTGACATGCTCGGGGGTCGATCGTGTTCTCCGCTGTCGCGGTGCTGTTCGCCGGGCTCCTCCACGCCACGTGGAACGCGCTCGCCAAGGCGGTGCCGGACCGGCACGCCGCCTTCGGCGTCATGGGGATCACCCAGTCGCTGATCTGCCTGCCGCTGCTGCCCTTCGTGGCTCCGCCCGCGGCCGGGTCCTGGATGTACGGCGCCGTCTCGATCGCGCTGCAACTGGTGTACATGCTGCTGCTCATCCGCTGCTACGAGCTGGGCGACTTCGGCCAGGTCTACCCGATCGCCAGGGGAAGCGCTCCGCTGCTCGTCGCGATCGTGGCCGGCATCCAGGGTGAAAGGCTCACGGTCCTTCAGGTGTGCGGCCTGGCCGCGACCTGCGGTGGCCTCGCGGCGCTCGCGCTCGCCGGGGTGGGGCGGCGCAACCTGCCGTCCCGCAAGGCCGTGACGGCGGCCGTGCTGACCGGGGCCGCCATCGCGTCGTACACCGTGGTGGACGGCCTGGGCGTGCGGGAGTCCGGTACCGCGCTCGGCTACACGACCTGGATGTTCGCCGTCGAAGGGGTGCTGACCTTCGCGGTGATGACGGCCGTACGCGGCCGGGCGATCGTACCCGCGTTGCGCGACCGCTGGCTGGTCTCGGCCGGCGGAGGGACGATCTCGATGCTGGCGTACGGCCTGGTGCTGTGGGCCCAGACCCGGAGCGCGCTCGCCGAGGTCGCGGCGCTCCGCGAGACGGGCATCCTGTGGGGCGCGCTCATCGGCGCGGTGTTCTTCGCCGAACGGCTCGGCCCCCGGCGCGTGGCCGCGGCCGGGATCGTGGCCCTCGGTGTCATCCTGCTGTCCGCGCATTGACGACAGCCCCGCCCGTCGCATCGGGAGGGGCGCTAGCTTCGCGGCGCCCCGGGAGCGCCGGTGTCCACCAGCCGCCTGTCCAGGCGCCGGATCGACAGGGTGAGGGCCACCGTCAAGATCCCCCAGGTGATGAGCCACAGGCCGAAGGTCCACGTGATGGCCACCAAGGTGATCCCGGGCCACAGAAGCAGGGCGAGCCCCACGAGAGCGGACAGGACCGCCAAGGAGGCCGCCCATCCACGCTCGCGCACGGACCGGTCGGTCAGCGCGATGACGAACCCCACGATGCCGCTGATCAGCCAGAAGAGGCCGAAGAGGAGCGCCAGGATCGCGGCGGTGTGGAACGGGGCGCGCAGGACGAGCACGCCGACGACGAACGACAGCACGCCCAGCAGGGTGAACAGGACGCGGGTGGCGCCGCTCACCTCGACCGCGACGACGGCCTGCGCGGTCCGGTACACGCCGTGGATGATCAGCTTCACGCCGAAGAGGATGGCCACGACGCCGATGGTGACGTTCGGCCACACCACGATGGCCAGACCCAGCAGCACCGACAGGATGCCGACGGCCACGGCTATTCCCCAGACGCCCGTCGCCAGCCGTATGGTCAGCCGGTCGAACGCCGGCCCGCCGGCCGGTCCCGCCGCGCCGGAGGGTGTTGATGACGCCATATGCTCCCCCTTGTCCGAGGGGCCCATCGCGGCCTGCCGAACGGAGCGTGCGCGGAGCCGTCCCGGGACCCGCCGTATCAGCTGCCACGGCTGGTCCCGCCTACACCTCGCGGCCGGTCATTTTTCCGGCCCCGGACGACCGGGCGACGCGTCTCACAGGATGAGCGCGATGAAGATCAGGCAGGCGACGATGTTTACCAGCCAGCCGTGGGACTCCATCCACTCCCGGATCCTCGGCATGGCGCGTTCGGCCCGCCCGCGAAAGAGCAGGAGACCCAGCAGAGGCAGCGCCGCGACCGCGACCGTGGCCCCGATGAACGGCAACGCCGCGCCCGGGCCTGTGCCGCTCTGCGCCAGATTCGCGCCCACTGTCAGCATGACGAGGATGTCTGAGGGCATCAGCAGGATCACCAGGAAGCCGGTCGTGAACGCCTTCCACGGATCGGCCCCCAGCAGCTCCCTCAGCCACTTCGGCGGCTCCGCCGTGTCCCGCCTCGCGTAGTTCTTCACCGCGACGGCGAGCAGCACGGCGACCAGGCCGATCTGGACGGCGGTTCCCACCGATCCGGCGTCGGAGGCGGGGGCCGGTGAGATCTCGCCACCGAGCAGCCCGAACACGCCGCGGGCGATGGTGACGCCCACCGCCGTGGCGCCGGCGACGCCGACGAGGAATGCGAGAGAGCACGCGCGGGCGCGCTCAGTGGTCACCAGGATGATGGCGCACATGATCTGCGGTCCCATCATCATGGTGACGGCCAACGGGAGCACCTGGAGATTCACGGCCATCCCCCTCCACCGGGCCCACCGGTCCTCGCCGCGCGCTGCTCACGTCACCGGAGACGGGGCGACTCCGTCGAACTCGATGAGGAGGTGGCGAGGCCCGCGCAGCGCCACGTTCTCCCGGTAGGGCGGCGGGTCGGCGACCAGCCGGGGGTTCTCCAGCCGGGAGGCGAGCGCGGACAGCGCGAGCCGGGTCTCCAGGCGGGCCAGCGGAGCGCCGAAGCAGAAGTGGATGCCGCCTCCGAAGCCGAGGTGCTCCTTGTCCGCCCGGTCGGGGTCGAACCGGTCCGGGTCGGGGAAGCGCCCGGGGTCGCGGTCGGCGGCGGCGAGCACGAGCGTGATCGTCGCCCCCTTGGGGATGGTGGTGCCGGCGATCTCGATGTCGTCCAGCGCGGTGCGCTGGGGCAGCATCTGCACCGGCGGCTCGTAGCGCAGCAGTTCCTCGACCAGGGGGACGACGCGGCCGGGGTCGCGGCGCAGCCGGTCGAGCTCGGCGGGGTGGCGGAGCAGGGTCAGCATCCCGTTGGTGATGAGGTTGACGGTGGTCTCGTGACCGGCGACGAGCAGCAGGGAGGCGGTGCTCAGCAGTTCGTCGCGCGACATGGCCCCTTCGACGCCGTCGTCGGTGGCCAGCGCGGACAGCAGGTCCCCGGACGGCTGCCGCAGGCGGGCCTCGGCCAGCTCGTCCAGGTACGCGCGCAGTTCCAGGCCGGCCTCGACCCGCCGCCGTTGCGTGGCCTCCCCGGCTCTCGGGTCGATCGCCTCGACCAGCGCCGCCGCCCACACGCGGAAGCGCGGCTCGTCCTCGGTCGGCACGCCCAGCAGCCGGCAGATCGCCGTGACCGGAAGCGGGTAGGCGAAGTCGTCGACCACGTCCACCCGGGTCCGGTCCGCGAAGCCGTCGATGAGACCGGTGACGATCTCGGAGAGCGCGCCCCGCATGCTCTCGACGCGGCCGGGTGAGCGAGGTGGCCCGAAGTGCCGCATCGCCACACGGCGGACCCGGTCGTGGTCCGGTGGATCACGACGGATGAAGGCGGGCGGCAGGCCGGGCAGGCTCTCCCCGTCCGACGGCCCGCCGCCGGCGACGTCTTCCTCGCGGATCGAGCTGATCCGCGGATCGTGCAGCAGCTCGACGACCTCCCGGTAGGTGCTGACCACGTAGCGGCCGTCGACGCGCAGGACCGGGGTCTCGCGCAGCTCGGCGTACAGCGGGTAGGGGTCGGCGCGGTTCGCGTAGTCCAGGATCCGCGCGAAGACGGACGTCTCGGCCATGGCGTCGCTCCTCGGCTTCGCGGGCTGTCCGGACGTGTACGGTGCAGGGCCGGTGCAGCGGTCACTGCGGGCGGCGCACCAGGGTGGCTCTCCGCTCGCTCGGGTCGTGGCCGGTCACCACGACGGTGGCTCCCTGGGCGACCGCGACGCGCGGCGGCACCTCCGCCGGCACCGGGCGCATCTCGGCGGGCCGGCCGACCATGGCGAAGTCCGGCGGGAACGGCGCGGCCCGCTCGATCATCCGCTGGTAGAACTCCAGCCACATGGCCTGGTCGAACGTGACGGCCGCGGTGACGCGCCCCCGGAACCCGTAGACCGCGACGAAGCGGCGCTCGGTGACCGAGCCCTGCGCGATCACGACCTCGTCCGCGAACGTCGGCACCCCGACGGACTTGATGTTGATCCCGAACTGGCTGGACCAGAACACCGGCAGGGCCAGGTGCGCCCACCGCCGGGTCTGGTCGCTGACCATGTTGTGCGCGGCGATCTCCGCCTGGGCGACCGCGTTGCCCCAGTGCTCCAGGGCCAGGAACTGGAACTCGTACGCCGGATGCGGCAAGCGCGCGATGTCCCCGGCGGCGAAGATGTCGTCGGTCACCACCCCGTTGATGTCGAAGACGCGGCAGCCCGCGTCGCAGCCCACGCCCCAGACTCCGGCGGCCAGCCCCGCGCCCTCCAGCCAGTCGACGTTGCGGACCGCGCCGAGGGCGACCACCGCCGTCTCCACCTCCAGGGTGGTGCCGTCGGACAGGCGCGCGGCGCGCAGCCGCCCCTCCGCGTCGCCGTCGAGCCCGATGACGGTGGTGTCGCAGTGCAGGTCCACGCCGTGCTCCCGCTGGATCTGCGCCGCGATCCCGCCGATCACCCTGCCGAGCGCGCCGGCCAGCGGCGCCGGTCCCCGGTCGACGACCGTCACCGGCCGGCCCAGCTCCCGGCAGACGGAGGCGACCTCCGACCCGGTGAATCCGGCGCCGATGACCAGCACCCGCCCGTTCCCGGACGCGAGCCGCCGCCGCAGCAGGGTCGCGTCCTCGATCGTGCGCAGCACGCACACGCCGTCCAGCGCGGCCTCCGCCTCGTTGGGCCACGGCCGGGCCCGCGCGCCGGTGGCGATCAGCAGGCGGTCGAACTCGACCTCCCGGCCGTCGGCGAGGCGCACCCGCTTGCCGGCCACGTCCAGGCCGGTCGCCCGCTGGCCCAGCAGCCATTCGGCGTCCAGGTCCGTCAGCCGGGGCAGCGTGGTGTGCTCCAGGGGCATCCGGCCGGTCAGCACCTGCTTGGACAGCGGCGGCCGGTCGTACGGCTCGTGCGGCTCGTCCCCGATCAGGGTGAGCGACCCGGCGAAGCCGTCCCGGCGCAGCACCGCGGCGGCCCGCACGCCGGCCAGCGACGCGCCCACGATGACGACCCGCCCGGAACGCCGGAACCCGTCCCCCCTGTCGGGAGCGCTGTCGGGGGCCGGGTACGGGTACGGCCGGGGGCCGGGGACGTGCCCGGCGAGCCGGTCGACGTGAATCGCCTGGACCGGGCACGCCGCCTGCGCCCGCAGCACGTGTTCCCGCTGCTCGTCGCTCGGGTCGGGGTCGTAGAGCAGCGACTCCTGCCCGGGCATCGCGAAGACGTCGGGCGCCGCGAAGACGCATTGCCCGTACCCCTGGCATCGGGTGAGATCGACGACGACGCGCATCGGGCACCTCCCTGCGCGCGAGTGCTATGGGCGGCCAACCACAAGGCCGTGGTGCGATTTACGGCGGTATGTCGAGAACCCAGTGGAAAGCCCGGGCACGGGACGTCCTTACCCCGGTCGTGCGGCTCTATCCCCGCCTCTATCCCTGCTGCGCGGCCCGCCGCGCGGGGACGGTCGAAGACGCGCGGATCCGGAAGTCGGCCGAGAACAGGCGGCCGTCGTCGCCACCGCGGCCGTCGAGGCAGTCGACGAGCAGCTCCACCGCCGCCCGCGCGGTCTCGCCGGGCAGGAAGCCGAGCGTGCTGATCGGCGGGTCGGTGTAGGAGGCCGCCGGGTCCTCCGTGCTGCAGACCAGCAGCAGGTCGCCGGGGACGGAACGGCCGAGCCTGCGGATCGTGTCCAGCAGGAGCGGCGGGCTGAGCTCGACCAGGGTGAAGAGCGCGTCCGGCGGGACCGGGGCGGTGAGCACCTCCGTCACGGCCTGCAGCGCGTGCTGGACTCCGGGGGCGGGGATGGCGACGATCCGGGGCTCGCGGCCGCGCTCGGCGCACCAGTCGTGGTAGGCGCCGACGGACTGCTGGTGGAAGCAGGCCGTGGTCGCGCCCGCGACGACCGCGATCCGCTCGGCGCCCGCGGCCTCCAGATGATCGAGGACCTGGCGTACGGCGGCGCCGTAGTCGAAGTCGACCCACCGGCCGGCCTCCCGCGCCTCGACCGGGACCTCCGCCAGCGCCCGGCGGTCGGCGACCACGGGGACGCCCGCCGTGAGGAAGTCCCCGACCATCGGGTCGCCCTCGACCGGGTCGATGACGAAAACGCCGTCCAGCGGCATGTCCAGCCAGCAGTCGTCCGGCCCGTAGGTGGGCAGCAGGACGACGCCGTACCCATGGGCGAGGGCCGCCTGGGTCGTCGCGGTGGCGAGTTGCGAGAAGTAGGCCAGCTCGGCGTAGACCCAGGGCGTCTCGACGTACTCGCGTGCCGCGACGCCGAGCAGGCGGGTGTGCCCGGCGCGCAGCAGCCGTGCCGTGGCGTTCGGGCGGTAGCCGAGAGATCGCGCCACCTTCTGCACGTGCTCGCGGGTGGCGGCGGGGAGCCGCCCGGCTCCGTTCAGCGCGTCCGACACGGTCGTCTTGGACACCCCTGCGGCGCGGGCCACGTCCACGAGGCGAACCCTGGGTCTGCGGTGCGACTGGCTCATGAGCGCGATCCTGTCATCCGGGCGGACGCTCCGCCACCCACCCGTATGCATTGCAGAATCGTTCCGCCGAACCCTTGTGCAGGAACGTTCCTTCACGAATACTCACAGCCACCTCTGCCGCACACCTGATCGTTGCGGCCCGTTCAGAAAGAGGTGGTCTGATGCGCACCTCCCGTTTCGCCGCCGCGACGGTCCTGCTCGCACTCGCGGTCGCCGCCTGCGGCGGCGCCTCGCCCTCCGGCAAAGGTGGCGACTCCGCCGCATTCGAGATCACGAAGGACACCCCGCCGGCCAAGGGCGCCGTGGACACGGTGACCTGGTCGCTCTACGCCGAGCCGCAGTCCCTGGACTACGCGTACGCCTTCGACTACCACCCCAACACCGTGCTCGCCAACGTGTGCGAGCAACTCATGCGGGTCACCCCCGACCTGAAGGTGGAGCCGGGCCTGGCCGCCGCCGCGGCCAACCCCGACCCCAAGCGCTGGGTCTACACGATCCGCGACGGCGTGAAGTTCCACGACGGCTCCACGCTCACCGCCGACGACGTCGTCGCCAGCATGCGCCGCCACATGGACCCCAAGGTCGGCTCGTACTGGGTCTCCGCCTACCAGAACGTCGACAAGATCGAGAAGACCGGGCCGATGGAGGTCACGGTCCACCTGAAACGGCCCGACCAGCTCTTCAACGAGGAGATGGGCACCTCCGCCGGGACCATCGAGAGCGCCGCCTCGCTGGCCAAGGAGGGCTACGGCACCCCGGACGTCGGAGTCAACTGCACCGGCCCCTTCTCGTTCGAGTCGTGGCAGAAGGGCCAGTCGATCAACTTCAAGAAGTTCGCCGACTACTGGGACAAGGCGCTCGAACCCAAGGTGAGCACGCTCAAGATGGTGTTCATCCCGGACCCCGCCGCCCGCGTCAACGCGCTGCTCGCCGGCGAGGTCGACGGCGGCTACCTGCTGCCGCCCCCCGGGTTCCCCAAACTCCGCACCGCCACCAACGGCACGCTCTACTTCGGCCCCAACACGACGGCCGTGAACCTGATCCCCACCAACCTCAAGGGCACGCTCGGCGACCTCAAGGTCCGCAAGGCGCTGTCCATGGCGCTCGACCGCGACGGCATCATCAAGGCCGCCGCGGGCGGAGCCGCCACACCGGCGAAGGCGCCCGGCGCCATCGGCGCCTGGGGAATCGCCCCCGACGCCGCCAAGGAGTACTACGCCAAGCTTCCGGCCCTCACCAGGGACGTCGCCGGGGCGAAGAAGCTGGTCGAGGAGGCCGGCGCCACCGGCAAGAAGATCGTGATCGCGACGAGCACGCTCTCCCCGGAGATCGGCGTCATCGCCAACGCGGTGCAGTCGGCGGGGCAGGCCATCGGCCTGAAGGTCGAACTGAAGGCGGTCGCCCCCGAGGCCTACACGGCGCTGTTCTCCGACCCGAAGGCCCGCGAGGGCATCGACCTGGTCATGACGATCTGGTACGACTCCACCCCCGACCCGCTGGAGTTCTACGGAATCCTGCGGACCGGCGACTTCTCCAACTACGGCGGCTACTCCAACCCCGAGTACGACGCCCTGGTCGACGAGGCCAACGCCCAGGCCGATCCGGCCGCGCGCGCCGCGACGATCGCCAAGCTGCAGGAGATCGCCGTCCGCGACGTCGTGTGGATCCCGCTGTACGAGCCACCGCACAGCATGTTCCTGAACAAGCGGCTCACCGGCGCACCGACCAGCATCTCCCAGCTTGTCTACCCGTGGGCCGCTCGTCTGGGTTTGGCCGGTTGAGTTCGACCATGGCAGGCTTCCTCCTCCGCCGGATCGCCGGGATCGCCGTGACGTTGCTCATCACGTCATTTCTGATCTTCGGTTCGGTTCATCTCGCCCCGGGTGACCCGGCGACCTTCCTCATGGGAGGGCGCTCGGCGTCACCGGCGGCCCTCGCGGCCATCAGAGAGCAGTACCACCTGAACGACCCGTTCCTGGTCCAGTACACCAAGTGGATCGGCGGCGTCGTCACCGGCGACTTCGGCAAGTCCGCGACGTTCCGGCAGGACGTGGGCGGCCTGATCGCCGCCCGGCTGCCGACGACGCTGTGGCTCATCGGCTACGCCGGCGTGCTGATCGTGGTCGGCGGGCTGGTGTTCGGGGCGCTGGCCGCGCTGCGGCGGGGCATCGTCGACCGGGCGGTCCTCGTCGGCACGGGCATCGCCACGGCCACGCCGTCCTTCGTCGCCGCGATGGGGCTGATCTCGCTGTTCTCCGTCCAGCTGGGCTGGTTCCCCTCCTTCGGCAACGGCGGCGGGTTCGGTGACCGGATCTACCATCTGACGCTCCCGGCGGCGGCGCTCGCCCTGACCTTCGTCGGCCTGCTGGCCCGGGTCACCCGTACGTCGATGCTCGAAGAGCTGGGACGCGAGCATGTCGAGGTGGCCCGCTCACGCGGGGTGCCCGGCTCGGACGTGGTACGGCGGCACGTGCTGCGCAACGCCCTCGGCCCGATCACCACCGTGACCGGAACGGTCGTGGCCGGCCTGCTGGTCGCCACCTCGATCGTGGAGACCGCCTTCGGTCTGTCCGGGGTCGGCCAGCTGCTGGTCAGCTCGGTCACCGTCAAGGACTTCCCGGTCGTGCAGGCGGTCAGCCTGCTGGTGGTGCTCGCCTTCGTCGGCGCCAACCTGATCGTCGACCTGGTCCACCCGCTCATCGACCCCCGTCTGTCCCACGCGAAGGGAGGCAAAGCATGACCGCCGTACCCACCGTCCACCGGCGCAGGCTCTTCGCGCCGCTGGCCCGCATCGTGGGAGGCGACAAGCTCGTCACGGCCTCCCTCGTCCTGCTGGCCCTGCTGATCGTGGCGGCGGTCTTCGCCCCGCTGATCGCACCGCACGACCCCGACGCCGTGGATCTGTCCGCGACGTTGAGCGGCTCCACCCCCGAGCACCTGCTGGGCGCGGACCAGTCCGGCCGCGACGTCCTGTCCCGGCTGATCTTCGGCGCCCGTACGGGACTGCTCGGCCCGCTGGTGGTCGTGATCGTCTCGACGCTGCTCGGCATGCTGATCGGGGTGACGGCCGCCTGGCACGGCGGAGTCGTCGACTCCGTGCTCTCCCGGGCCATGGAGCTCATCTTCTCCTTCCCCGCCCTGCTGCTGGCCATCATCCTGGTGGCGGTCTTCGGCGTCGGGCTGACCGCGCCGGTGATCGCGATGAGCGTCGCCTACGCCCCGTACGTCGGCCGGTTGGCACGCAGCGTGGCCCTGCAGGAGAAGGCGCGCCCCTACATCCAGGCGTACAAGGTGCAGGGCTGGTCGGGCTGGGTGATCTGCCTGAAGCACCTGCTCCCCAACATCGCTCCGCTGATCCTCGCCCAGTCCGCGATCAACTTCGGCTACGCGCTCATGGACCTCGCGGCGCTCTCCTTCCTCGGTTTCGGTGTGCAGCCGCCCACCGCCGACTGGGGCGCGATGATCAACGAGGGCGCCCCGTCCCTGCTCCTGGGCGCGATGCTCCCCGTCCTCGCCCCCGGCGTCGCCATCGTGATCACGGTGGTCGCGTTCAGCATCGTCGGCGAGTCCATCGCCGACCGCGTCGCCAGGCGGGAGCAGTGATGACCACTCGGCTACTGGAGATCGAGAACCTGAACGTACGGCTCGCGGCCGGCAAGGCCGCGCGCCCCATCCTCGACGGGGTGTCACTGCACGTCGAACGGGGCGAGGCCGTCGGGCTGGTCGGCGAGTCCGGATCGGGCAAGTCCGTCACCTGCCGTTCGGTGCTGGGGCTGCTGCCCGAGGGAGCGCAGTCCTCCGGCAGCCTGCGGGTGGACGGAGAGGACATCCTGACGATGCCTCCCAACCGGCTCCGTGAGCTGCGCCGCCGCGACGTCTCCATGATCTTCCAAGACCCTCGGGCCTCCATCAACCCGATGCGCAGGATCGGCGACTTCGTCACCGAGGGGATGCGGGCCGGCGGCGTGCCGCAGAAGGACGCGCTCAAACGGGCCGAGGAGTTGCTGGAGTCGGTCGGCATCCGCGAGCCGCGCGCGGCTCTGCGCAGGTACCCGCACGAGTTCTCCGGCGGCATGCTGCAGCGCGTGATGATCGCCGGCGCGCTCGCCGGAGGTCCCCGGCTGCTGCTGGCCGACGAGCCCACCACGGCGCTGGACGTCACCACCCAGGCCGAGGTCATCTCCATCCTCACCAGGCTGCAGGCCGAGCGTGACATGGGGATGCTCTTCGTCACCCACGACCTGGAGCTGGCCGCCGCGATCTGCGACCGCATCTACGTGATGTACGCGGGCCGGATCGTCGAGGCGCAGTCCGCCGAAGGACTCTTCAGCCGGCCGCGTCATCCGTACACCTCGGGGCTGCTGGCCGCGACCCCGCGGCTGGAGTCGGACGAGCCGCCGCACGGCGTCCCGGGACGTCCGGTGTCGCTGGCCGAGAGTCCGGCCGGATGCGCTTTCGCGGCCCGCTGCGCCCACGTCCGGCCCGGCTGCACGCAGGAGGAACCGGTACAGCGGGAGATCGACGGTGCTCAGGTGGCCTGTCTGCGCGTGGAGGAGCTCATCCATGACTGAGTACGCACTGGAGGTCGAGAACCTGCGCAAGACGTTCGGCGACCATGTCGCCGTCGACGGCGTCTCCTTCTCGCTGAAGCCCGGCGGCTCCCTGGCCATCGTGGGCGAGTCCGGATCGGGGAAGACGACGACCGCGCGGATGATCGTCGGCCTCGAGCGGCCCGACTCCGGCCGGATCAGCGTCACCGGGCGGGACCGCTCCGGCGTGGCCCGCGGCAGGGCGACCCGGCTGGCCCGCGCGCGAGAACTCCAGATGGTCTTCCAGGACCCCTACCTCTCGCTCGACCCCCGCGTCAGCGTCGCGCAGTGCGTCGAGGAGCCGCTGCGCCTGCACTTCGGGATGAGTCCGCAGGAGCGGCGGGCCCGCCGCGACGAGCTGCTGGAGCGAGTCGGCCTCGGCGAGCGGGAGGCGGACGCGCTCCCGAGACGGCTGTCCGGCGGCCAGCGGCAGCGGGTCGCCATCGCCCGCGCGCTGGCGACCGAGCCGAAGGTGCTGATCCTGGACGAGGCGACCGCCGCCCTCGACGTGTCCATCCAGGCCCAGATCCTCGACCTGCTGGCGGAGATCCGCCGTGACACCGGCGTCGGATATCTGTTCGTCACGCACAACCTGGCGCTCGTCCGGCACATCGCCGACGACATCCTCGTGCTCTACCAGGGGCGCGTGGTCGAGACGGGCCCGACCCGGGACGTGCTGGCCGTCCCCGAGCACCCGTACACCCGGCTGCTGCTGCACTCCGTGCCGCGGCCGGGCTGGGACCCGGCCCAGATCGCGGCCGACCGGCGCGCCCTCGCGGCCGCGCTGAAGGAGACGCCAGCAGCTCCGGCGTCCCCCGAATCCCTTCGTCACGTCCCCGACACGAACTCCACGGAAAGGAGTGCGGCCCAGTGACCGACCTCGCCTATCTGCCCGCGACCGAGGCCCTGCGGATGTTCCGCTCTCGCGAGCTGTCCCCCGTCGAGCTGATGACCGCCGTCATCGAGCGCGCCGAGGCCGTCGAGCCGCGGGTCAACGCGCTGAGCGAGCGCATGTTCGATGAGGCGCTCCTCCAGGCGAAGGAGGCCGAGCGCGCCTACCGCGACGGCTCCCCGCGACCGCTGGAGGGGCTTCCCGTCGCCACGAAGGACGAGCAGCCGATCGCCGGGCGGATCGCCTCGGACGGATCGCTCGCCTACGCCGACGATGTGGCCGAGGTGACCCACCCGGTCATCGAGCGCATCGTCGCCGCCGGCGGCATCGTGCACGCGCGCGCCACCACGCCCGAGTTCTGCTGCGCCGGGTTCACGCACTCGCGGCTGTGGGGGATCACCCGCAACCCGTGGAACCTGGACTACTCGCCCGGCGGCTCCTCCGGCGGCTCGGGCGCGGTGCTCGCCTCCGGCACCGCCACCCTGGCTACCGGCTCCGACATCGGCGGCTCGATCCGGCTGCCCGCCGCCAACACCGGCACGGTCGGCTACAAGCCGCCCTACGGCCGGGTGCCCGCGATGCCGCCGTTCAACCTCGACCACTACTGCCACGACGGGCCGATGGCCCGCACGGTCGCCGACTGCGCGCTGCTCCAGAACGTCATCGCCGGCCCGCACCCGCACGACGTGGTCTCCCTCCGCCCCGCCGTCCACATCCCCGACCGGCTCGGCGACGTGACCGGGCTGCGCATCGCGTACGCGCCGAACCTGGGCGACTGGGAGATCGAGCCGGAGATCGCGGCCAACACCAGGGCCGTGGCCGACGCGCTGCGGGAGGCCGGGGCGATCGTCGAGGAGGTCGAGGTCGGGCTGCGCCGCGCCGACGTCATGCGCGCCGCCTTCATCCACTTCGGCGCGATCTTCGGCCCCATGGTGGGCCGGGTCGCCGCCGAGCACGGCGACCTGCTCAACCCCTACGCCCTCGCTTTCGCCGCCGACGCCGCGCGGGCGATGGAGGAGCCCGGCGCCTTCCTGACCGGGCTGGAGATGGAGGCGGCGATCTACCGGCCCATCGGCGAGCTGCTCGACCGCTACGACGCGCTGATCTGCCCGACCACAGGGGCGTCGGGCCTGCGCGCGGGCGAAGAGTACGTCGACACCAAGCTCAGTGTGAACGGCGTCGAGCTCGACCACTATCTGGAGTACTCGCTCACCACGGTTTTCAACATCGCCAGCCGCTGCCCGGTGCTCAACGTCCCCTCGGGTCGCGCGTCCAACGGCATGCCGACCGGCGTGCAGATCGTCGGCCGGAGCTACGACGACGCGACCGTCTTCCAGGTCGGCGCCGCCGTCGAGCGCGTCCGGCCCTGGGCGCACCGCCCCGAAGCGCTGTGATCCCCCTGATCCCGTCTCGAGGAGAATCCGCATGACCACCCCCGCCGATCTCGTCTTCCTCGGCGGTCCGGTGCACACGCTCGGACCGGGCCGCACCGCCGCCACGGCGGTCGCCGTCCGCGACGGCCGGATCGTCGCCGTCGGCGCGAACCCGGACGTCCGGCCGCTGATCGGCCGCGCCACCGAGGTCGTCGACCTGGCCGGCCGCGCCCTGCTCCCCGGCTTCCAGGACGCCCACGTGCACCCCGTCCTGGCCGGCCTCTCCATGATCCGGTGCGACCTGCACGACGCTCGCGACGCGGACGAGGCGGTCGCCGCCGTCCGCGCGTACGCCGAGGCGAACCCCGGCGCCGAGTGGATCAGCGGCGGTGGCTGGTCCATGGAGTGGTTTCCCGGCGGAACGCCGAGCAGGCACCTGCTGGACGCGGTGGTCCCCGACCGGCCCGTCCATCTGATCAACCGGGACGGCCACGGCGCGTGGGTCAACACCCGGGCGCTGGAGCTGAGCGGCGTCGACGCGGGCACGCCTGACCCGGCCGACGGGCGCATCGAGAGGGAGGCCGACGGCAGCCCGCAGGGCACGCTCCACGAGGGCGCGTCCGACCTGGTCGGCCGGCACGTCCCCGAACCGACCGCGGACATGATGCTGCGCGCGCTCCGGGCGGGCCAGCGGCGGCTGCACTCCGCCGGTGTGACCGCCTGGCAGGACGCGATGGTCAATCCGAAGGTGCAGAGCGCCTATCTGGCGGCGGCCGAGTCCGGGCTGCTCACCGCGCGGGTGGTCGGCGCCCTCTGGTGGGACCGCGACAGGGGCGAGGAGCAGATCCCCGAGTTGCTCGCGCGCCGAGGTGAGGCGGGCCGGTTCCGCGCCACCAGCGTGAAGATCATGCAGGACGGGGTGGCGGAGAACTTCACCGCCGCGATGACCTCCTCCTACCTCGACGGCTGCGGCTGCCGGACCGGCAACCAGGGGATCAGCTTCGTCGATCCCGAGAAGTTGCGCGGGTACGTCACCCGCCTGGACGCCGAGGGCTTCCAGGTCCACGTGCACGCCGTCGGTGACCGGGCGGCCCGCGAGGCCCTGGACGCGTTCGAGGCGGCACGCGCCGCCAACGGCGCGAACGACCACCGGCACCACATCGCCCACCTGCAGGTCGTGCACCCGGACGACGTGCCGCGGTTCGCCGCCCTCGGCGTCAGCGCCAACATGCAGCCGCTGTGGGCGGCGCACGAGCCGCAGATGGACGAGCTGACCATCCCGTTCCTCGGCCCCGAGCGGGCGGCCTGGCAGTACCCGTTCGGGGATCTGGCCCGCGCCGGCGCCTCGCTCGCGGCCGGGAGCGACTGGCCGGTCAGCAGCCCCGATCCGTTCCTGGGCATCCACGTCGCCGTCAACCGGTGGGTCCCGGGCGAGCGCGCGGAGGCGTTCCTGCCGGAGCAGCGCCTCACCCTGGCGGCCGCCCTGGCCGCGTACACGATCGGCGCGGCGCGGGTGAACCACCTGGACACCGAGACCGGCACCATCGAGCAGGGCAAGCTCGCCGACCTGGTGGTCACCGACCGTGACCCGTACGCGATCCCGGCCGGCGAGCTCGCCGAGACGTCGGTGCTGGCCACGTACGTCGAGGGCCGCCTCGTCCACACCGAGCCGGCCTTCTGACGGCCTCCCTGAGGAAGCGCGGGCGAGGGCGGCCTGGCCTCGCCCGCGTCCCGGAAGAGCCGTACTAGTTGCAAGGAACTTGCAACTACTTGATCTAGGCGAGAGAGTCCGGGCCCAGTAGGGTGATCGCGTGATCAGTGACGTGACGGTTTCTCCGGCCACCTGGGACGACGGGGATGCGGTGGGCGAGATCCACGCGGAGTCGTGGAAGGCCGCCTACGCCGGCTTCTTCGCTCCGGAGTTCTTCGCGGAGGCGGTGCGGCAGCGGCGCCACAAGTGGCACGACGTGCTCGCCGAGAGCAAGGGAACGATCATGCTGGCCGCCCTGAACGGGCGACCGCTGGCCTTCTCCTACTTCGGCCCCTCGGCCGAGCACCCGGAGGCGACGGAGATCTTCGGCTTCTACGGCCACCCGGACGGCTGGGGAAGCGGTGTCGCGAGCGTCCTGATGACCGCTTCCCTGCGGAGAATGCGCGAGGACGGCGTCAGGCGGGTCCACCTGTGGACGCTACGGGACACGCTCCAGTCCCGCCGCTTCTACGCGAAGAGCGGCTTCACGGAGTCGGGCGTGGTCCGCGACCACGACTACGGCGACGGCAACCCGATCGAGCAGATCGAATACGAGCTGACCCTCCCCTGACGGCCCCAGCGTTTCCACAGGGGGCCGGCGTTGTCCGGTTTGATCACGCGAGGCCGAGGAAACCGGCCAGCACAGGGTTGACCAGAGCGGGTTCGTCCTCGTGGAGGATGTGCCCCAGGCCGGGGAACATGCGGAGCGTGGATCCCGGGATACTGCGGCGCAGCCGGTCGGCCTGCTCGGGGGCGACGAACGTGTCCCGGTCCCCCCACAGGATCAGCGTGGGAGCGCGGATGCCGCCCAGCTTCCGCTCGACGAGCGACAGGTCAAGCTCGCGGACCTGCTTCCACATCGCCGCACGGTTGGGTCGGTGGCTCAGCGGCGCCCAGTACTCGTCGACGACCCTGGAGGTCATCCGTTCACTGTGCGCGTAGGCCCCCGACAGGCCTGAGGCGAAGGTCGATCTGCCCATCAGCTTGGTCACCGCCTCGCCGATCACGGGCACACGCATCATTTCGAGATTGGCGTTGCCTGGCGCGTCCAGCCCCAGGGGCGCCATCAGGATCAGCTTTCCCACGCGTTCGGGACGGGTCTCGGCGAGGTACAGCGCAACGGAACCGTTCAGCGAATGGGCGACCACGGACGCCCGCGGCACGCCGACGGCGTCCATGAATGAGCCGAGAGCATCGGTCATCGCCCGCACGTCATAGCCGAAACCCTCGTCGTGGACGCTCGTGTATCCGTATCCAGGCAGGTCGACCGCGTACACGGTGTGATCGCCGGCGAGGGCGGGGATGGTGTCGCGATAGGTGTAGATCCACAGCGTGCCACCGGGGAGCAGCACAACGGGCGAGCCGTTCCCGGTCTTGGTGTAGTGGAAGCGGGCCACGGGCGTGTCGACGAAGCGCGACTCCGCCGACCAGGACGAGCGGAAATCCCGCTCCTCGGGTGGCTGCCACGCGTACGCCACGACCAGGAGCGCCGCGACCACCACAACCATCAGCGCGGCGACCGCCTTCAGCGCGCGGCGTAACCCTCGCCGCCGTGGGGCCGCCCCGGGCTGTTGCATGGGGTTCTCATCCTTGGTGAACATGAGGCCTCGTCCTCCGTCTGTGAACTATGCATAAAGACGGCACGCCCGTGGGCCGTGTGACGGCCGGGCCGCGTGAGGTCGATCACAGGCGCGCGACTCCCCGGCGGTCGCGCACGCCGCATCACTCAGCGATCAGCCCCCATCCGGCATCGTCCGCTCTCCACCGGGCCCGTAATCGTCACCGAATCAACGCGGCGTATAGTTTGAATTAATGAAATATGGCCCGCCGAACCACTCCCCGCCAAAACGGCCGGGACGCCGAAACCAAAGGGGACGCCAGCGAAAACAGCACACGCACATCGTTCAGAAAAGGTCGTAGAAACAATGAGGAGATACAAGGTCAGAACTTTGATAACGCTGCTACGCCCGGAGGAAGGAGGACTGAAACACGAATTACTCAGCCCCACGCACTCGCTGGTGGTCCACGTACGCCGCCGCGAAGGGACCAAGATCCGTAGCCACCTGTTCGAAACGGCGATCACGACCGACGACGACGAACCGCTGGTCCCCGGTGACAAGGACCGCCTGGTCACCATCCTCGTGACGGACGACCAGGCGAGCGAATATCTCCAGCCTGGTCAGCACTTCGACCTCTGGCCCGAGCATGATGTGGGAGCCGCGTTCGGGAAGAACGTCGGGACCGGCATCGTCTCCCAGCGCGTGTTCGTCTGATCCGTGAAGTCTCGTATCCGCGGATCGGGCCCGACGTGCCGAACGCGGCCGAAGAAGGGGTGGACAGCGTGAGCAGGGGGCACCGGGTGGTCCCCCACACCGCCGGCATCGCGCTGGAGGCGTGGGCGGACGGCCGCGAGGAATGCCTGGCCGAAGCGGCACGGGCACTGGTGGAGACCTTCGCCGACGTCGGCGACGCGGTCCCGGACCACTGCGACACCATCGCCCTGGCCGAGGAGACCGACGAAGAGCTGCTCATCACGCTGCTGGACGAGGTCGTCCGCGAGGTCGAGAGGTCCGGCCGGGTGGCGGTGGACGTGTCGATCGACGAACGAACCGGCGCCACCGAGGGGCAGGTCGAGATGCGATTGGCGACCGTCCCGCTGGAGACGGTCGGCCGCGCCGGCGAGTCACCCGCGCCGATCAGCCGCGAGGGACTGCGGTTCGGCCGCGAGTCCGGGATGTGGCACGCCCACGTCGTGATCGGCCTCTGACCGGGGGAGCCATTGTCAGAAGGGCACTCGGGCGCGGAGACGGCGCAGCATCCGGGCATCTTCGAACCCCACCTCGCGCGCAGCGGTCTCCACCGTCGTGCCACGGCTGACCAGGTGCTCCGCACGTTCCAGTCGCAGCGCCTGCTGGTAGCGCAGCGGGGTGAGCCCGCCGGTGGCGCGGGCGAACAGCCGGGTCAGGGTGCGTTCGCTCACGCCGGCGGAGGTGGCCAGGTGGGCGAGCGGCAGCGGCTCGGCGAACCGCGCGTCGATGAGGTCCTGTACGCGGTGGACGGTGTCGTCCAGGTGGGAGCGGTGCCGCAGCATGGCGCTGGCCTGCGGCTCGTGGCCGTTGCGGCGGGCGTAGACGACCATGGCCCTCGCCACCTGGGCGGCGAGTGCCGGGCCGTGCCTGACGGCCAGCAGGTGCAGCGTCAGGTCGATGCCGCTCGCGATGCCCGCCGAGGTCACCACCCCGTCGTCGGCGGTGAACAGCACGTCCCGCACCACGATCGCCCGGGGATGCCGGGCCGCCAACTCGTCCTGGAGTTCGTGGTGCGTGGTGCAGCGGCGCCCGTTCAGCAGCCCCGCTTGGCCCAGCGCCTCCGCCCCGGCGCAGACGCTCGCGACGGTGCCGCCGGCGGCGTGGTGCGCGCGCACCCGCTCCAGCGCGGCCGGGCTCAGCTCCGGCCCGCCACGCAGTGTGGGCGCCCGCCAGCCCGGCACCACGACCAGATCGTCGGGGCCCAGCTCCGGCCACTCGATGTCCGCGATCAGGGGCAGGCCCTGCGCGGTGCGCACCTGCTCCTGCTCGGCGACGTAACTGAGCTGGTAGGGCTGCCCGAAGTCCGCCGCCGTACTGAAGACCTGGGCCGGCCCGGCCAGATCGAGCAGGTGGACACCGGGCAGCAGGACGAAGACGACACGGCTCACGCCTCGGATGCTCCCAGCTCCGCCTCCAGTTCGGCTACCGTGGCGATCCGGGCGAAGCGGTCGCGGAGGACCGCCTCCGTACGCTCGATGATCGCGTCGGCGCCCAGCTCACCGATCGGGTTCGTCGTGGTGGCGTCGGTGACGAAGACCATCCGGTAGCCGAGGTCACTGCCCACCCGGGTGGTGGTCTCCACACACTGCTCCGTGCGGATCCCGCAGACCAGCAGCTCGCGTACGCCCGCCCCGGTCAGCAGCTGTTGCAGGTTGGTGGTGGTGAAGGCGTTGTGGGACGTCTTGCGCAGCACCGGCTCGCCGGGCTGCGGCTGCTCCAGCTCGTCGAGCAGGCGCACGTGTCCGAGGGCCGGGTCGAACACGTCACCGCTGCCGGGTTCGGCGTGCAGCACCCAGACCACCAGGTCGCCGTTGGCGCGGGCGAGGCGGACCAGCCGGTTGACCGGATCCGCGATCTTCGGGTTGGCGATCTGCTCCCAGAGGGGGCGGGCACGGAAGGACTCCTGGACATCGATCACGATCAGCGCTCGGCTCATGTCCCCTATTCTGACCAGCGCCGATGCCGGTACGGCAGGCCCGATCTGGCCTCGTACCGGAACGATCCGGTCACCGGCGCCCCTCGGCCCATCGCCCCGGCACCGGCTGGCTTCCCAGGTGGGAGGCCAGTCGCCCGGGATCACCAGACGGCGTGGAAGTGGTGGACCGGGCCGCGGCCGTGGCCGACGCCCAGGGTGTCGGCGGCGCGCAGCGCGCCGGTCAGGTACTCCTTGGCCTCGCGAACGGCGGCGAGCCAGTCCGCATGACGCGGCCGCAGCGCCGCGATCGCCGCGGACAGGGTGCAGCCGGTGCCGTGGGTGTTGCGGGTCGCGACGCGCGGCGCGGAGAGCTCGATCGCGCCGTCCCCTTCGCTGAAGACGTCCACGCAGACGTCGCCGTCGAGGTGGCCGCCCTTGAGCAGCACCCGCCGCGCCCCCAGCGCGTGCAGCCGCTTGACCTGCTCGCGCATCTCCTCGACGCCGACTGCCTGGGGCTCGTCCAGCAGGTCCGCGGCCTCGGGCAGGTTCGGCGTGATCAGGTCGACACGGGGCAGGAGCTCCTCGCGCAGCGCGGCCACCGCGTCCTGCGCCAGCAGCCGGTCGCCGCTCTTGGCCACCATCACCGGGTCGAGCACCACATACGGGGGCGAGAACCGGTCCAGCGCCGCGGCCACCGCCCGGACGACCGCGGCCTCCTCCAGCATGCCGATCTTCACCGCGTCCGCCGGGACGTCGGTCAGCAGCGTGTCCAACTGGGACTCGACGAACGCGGCGGGCACCTCGAGGATCTCGCGTACACCGGTGGTCGTCTGCGCGACCAGGCCGGTGATCACCGCCATGCCGTAGCCGCCGAGCGCGGAGAAGGCCTTCAGGTCGGCCTGGATGCCCGCGCCGCCGCTGGGGTCGGTGCCGGCGATCGACAACACCTTGGGGATGGCAGTCAACGATGACGTCCCTTCGCTAGTGCGAACTAGATCAGGTTCGACGGGTGTGATCTCAGCCCGGCTCCCGGGCACCCCGCGTCACGAGCAACCGTAACAGAGCACCGAACGAGGTCGATCTACGACCTCGTCGTCGCCCAGGCCGGACCTGCTCCCGTCGAGCAGACCGGGGAACACAGCGGCCCGCACGTGATCGACGGAAACGTTCGGACCGGACTTCTCGGCCCGCAACGCCGACCAACGACCGCCACCGGCAAAACGCCCTCAAGGCACCCACGATAAAAGCCCGGCGATATTTACCTGGAATAGCAGTTCCCGTTCCCGGTGACTATTGGCGACTGCTTTTCTCCGTCAAATTCGAGAGGCGCTTGACAGCGCGACGGTGCCGCGACGATCATGGACGCCGCTTGCCGGCACTTCATTCAACGCGATACGGCCTGGCCGCGGAACACCAATGCGGCTCGAACCGTGCACCTCGTGGTGTCCCCACCGGCGGACCGTGCTCGACCAGGCCGACCACATCGTCGTCATGGCGCGGGGACGGGTCGAGGCGCAGGGCAGCCTCGCCGAAGTCCTGGAGACCAGCCCCGAGATGCGCATGTTGTGGAGCGGCACGACCGAAGAACGCCAGGGCGACGCGGCGCCATGACCGGGGAGGCGCGCTCCGGCCCAACCCGGCCCGGACGTCCAGGTGAACGGTGCGGTGTCAGTACGCGTGGTCGGCCGTGACGTCGGCCGACAGACGCAGTGCCTGTTCGGCGGTGGCGCCGCGCAGGGAGAGCAGGGTCAGAGTCAGCGCGTCCACGACGGCGAGGTGGGCCAGGCGGCTGGCGACGGTTTCCAGCCCGAAGACGAGGTCCTGCCCGCCGGCGACAAGTGTGACGGTGCTGGTCTCGCTCAGCGGAGAGTGGGCGTAGCTGGTGAGCGCGATGACGCTCGCGCCTCCCTGGCGGGCGCGGCGGGCGGCGTCCACCGTGCTGCGGGTCGCGCCGGTGTGGCTGATGGCCAGGCAGGAGGCGGACGCCGGGAGCTGGCCGGCGGCCAACTGGGCCGTGATCGGGTCAAGCGGGGCGTCCGCGACGGAGCCGAGGGCCCGCAGGCGGTAGGCGGCGTCCGCGGCCACGGCGCCGGACAGCCCGGCTCCGACGACGAGGACGCGGGTCGCCGCGTGCAGGCGCTCCACGGCACGCTGATCTTCCGGGAGCGATTGGGCGTCCTGCGGGTCACCGCCGCCGTCACCGTCCTGACCGGCATCGCCGTACTGGAGCTGGCCCACTGGTGATCGGCCGCGCCGCCCGCGAGGCGGCGGTCTGTTCTGGGCTGAGCACCCCGCCGCAGAGGGGCCGCCGTCAGAACCTCGCGGTCAGAGGATCTTCCCCAGCGCGCCGGACTCCAGCACGATGAACGCCCCGATGGCCATGAACACCAGCGGGACGATCCACTGCCCGTGGCGCTCAATCACCGCAACGACCTTCGTGTGCGAGCCCAGCCAGGCGCCCACCAGGCACCAGACCGCCACCCCTGCCGCGAACACGGCGATGGTCAGAATCGTCGGGCCGACGCCGACGGCGCGGAAGACCGGCGTGTAGACCGAGATGTTGTCGGCGCCGTTCGCGACCGTCACCCCGATCACCGACGCCAGCCCGGACGCCACCGCCGGGGCGGGGCCGTCGCTCCCGTCGGCCCGAGCGCGTAGCGCCCTGACCAACGCCCATATCCCGAGCCCGAAGGGCACCAGGCCCAGCAGGCCGACGTAGTCGTCCGGCACGATGGTCAGCCCCAGCGCGGCCACCACCGACACCAGGACCAACGCCGCGACGCCGAGATACTGGCCGGTCCAGATCTGCCACGTCCTGGGCGCGCCACCGGCCCGCGACGACAGGAACAGGACCGTCAACACGATGATGTCGTCGACGTTCGTACCGGCGAACATCCCCACCGCGGAGGCCAACGTGCCCAAGATTCCATCCACGACCGGCAAAGCTATCGCGTAGTGGCGAACACCCACTTTCGGGACGGAAAGGCCCGGGGCGGCTCGACGGACGCGTCGGCCGGGACGGTGACGACGTGACTGATCAGCCCTCGACCGAGCGGACGCCCTCGTCCGCGCCGCCCGGGATCCCCTCCTGACCGAAGGTGATCATCATGTACCTGCCGTTGGCGTAGCTGACCACCGGCCGGCCGAGCATGTCCCCCACCCTGCGGGCGACCTCCTGGAACACCTCCACCAGCTCCGGGGTGTCGGCGCTCACCCTGAACCGGCCGCCGGCGACGAGGTGCTCGGTGACCAAGGGGGTGAATCCCGCCACGGCTCGGGCCCTCTCGTCCGCGGCGAGTGGGGTACGCCTGAGGGCGACCTGCGTGTCGAGAGGGTGCGCCATCGCTGATCTCCTCGTGATCGTCGGCTCTCCAGGATGCCATCGGAGCCGCGCCGCATGAGCGACAACCGGAGCAAATATCGCTTACGGGCATAACGCGGGGCTTCAGCCGGAACGGCGGGGCTTCCTCGGCGCCCGGCGGGCGAAGACGGGGGCGCGCTCGGGGCGGACGCCCACCCCGATGATGTACGCGGGCACGGCCGACAGAGCCGGCACGGCCGCGAGCAGGGCCAGGAGCAGCTTGGGCGGAGCGAGGGGCCGGTCGTCGAGGACCGGCTCCATCACGCGCCGGTGCAGGAGCCTCTGCAGACCCTGGGTGACGGCGGTGGGCAGGAGGCGCCGGCGGCGCACCGCGTCCAGGTCGCGGCCGGTGACGCGGTGCCGCCTGAGCGGGGCGGCGAGCAGCCGGGCGGCGGCCACGGCGTCCTGGACGGCCAGGTTGATGCCGACGCCGCCGACCGGCGACATGGCGTGGGCGGCGTCCCCGATGCACAGCAGCCCCGCGGTGTGCCAGCGCCGCAGCCGGTTCAGCCGCACGTCCAGGTGCTTGACGTCGTCCATCGACTCCAGAGCGTCGATGGCGCCGTCGAGTTCGGGCGCGACCTCGACGACGTCACGGCGGAACGCCTCGACGCCGCGTGCGCGCAGCGCCGCGTCGCCGCCCTTGTGGCCGAGGTAGGCGATCTGCAGGTAGCCCTCGCGGGGGATCATGGCGATGGCCCTGCCCCGGCCGAAGCGCGGGGTCAGGGACGAGGGGACCGCTCCCTGGACCGGGACCCGGAACCACCAGACGTCGATGCCGACCGGGAACTCCCGCACCCGCAGCCCGGAGTCGCGGCGGGCGAGCGACCAGCGGCCGTCGCAGGCCACGGTCAGGTCGGCGCGCAGCTCGCCGGGTCCGTCCGGGCCGGAGTAGCGGACGCCGGCCACCCTGCCTTTCTCGCGGAGCAGGCCGGTGACCTCGGTGCTCATGCGCAGGGTGAACGCGCGCTCCTCCTGTCCGGCCTGGGCCAGCAGGTTGAGCAGGTCCCACTGCGGGACCATGGCGACGTAGGGGTGGGCGACGCGCAGGCGGCTGAAGTCGCCCAGCGGCACCCGGCGGCCGCCCGGCAGCTCGAAGGCCAGCCGCTCCACCCGGTTGTGCGGCAGCGCGGCGAAGCACTCGCCCAGGCCGAGCTCGTCCAGCAGGGCGAGGGTGCTCGGGTGGACGGTGTCACCGCGGAAGTCGCGCAGGAAGTCGGCGTGCTTCTCCAGCACGGTGACCTCCACTCCGGCCCGGGCCAGTAACAGGCCCAGCACCATCCCGGCGGGCCCTCCGCCGATGATCGCGCACGTGGTGGTCTCACTCATCGAAGCTCCTCTCGATGGAGTAGGGGATGTCCGTCCGCCCCGGCCGGTGGCTCGGGAAGGGCGACGGCACGCAGGAACGTCTCGGCGAACACCTCGCAGGCCTCCTCCACACTGGGCAGCACCACGCCGGGCACGCGCTCGCCGACCGGGCGCAGCAGGAAGTGGAGCACCAGCGGGCCGGCCATCTGGTGGATGAGCAGCAGGAGCGGCAGGTCGCGGACGCGGCCGGCGGCCACCTCGGCGGCAAGCCACCGCCCGAGCCCGCCGAGCAGGCGCGGCGCGAAGTGCCGGGCCAGGATGTCCGTGCCCTCGTCGTTCGGCCTGGCCAGGGCCTGGGCGAGAACGGCCGGCAGCACCCGGGGCGGGCGGGCGAGCCCGTCGGCCAGCAGGCGGTAGACCCGGCGGACCGTCTCGGCCAGGTCCGCCGGCGGCCCGGACAGCGTCTCCTCCAGGTCCAGGATCGGGCTGTAGCGGTCGAAGACGGCGCGCAGCAGCTCGTCCCGGCCGCCGAAGGTCGCGTACAGGCTGTGCACCGAGCACTGGGCGGAGGCGGCGACCGCCTCCAGGGTGGCCGCGGCCAGGCCCTGCTCGCCGATCAGGTGCGCCGCGGCCTCGACGGCGCGGTCGCGCACCGGCCGCTGCCCGCCGGGATCCACCCCGGCGGCGCGCACCGCCTCGTCCAGCGCCTGGCGGGTGCCGCCCAGCCGGCGCAGCAGCGTGCTGCGTGAGATCCCGGCTTCCTGGGCGATCGCGAGTATCGGTACGTCGGCCACGTCCCGGTTCAGCCGGGCGGCGGCGCGGAGCGCGGCCCGGACCAGCTCGGAGGGGACCTCCGCACGGTTGGCGTCCTGCAGGCGGTCGAATTCATCTTTCGGTGACACATCTTTAAGCGTATGCCTTAATAGAGTTTCATCAAGGGGGGAATTCTGCCCGGCCACGCGTGGACAGGATCAGATGCCGCAGGCGGTCGCGGACCGGATCGCCACGTCGGCGAGGCCTGCCGGGGCGAACGGGGTCAGTGGTCGTCCCAGTGCCCGTTGTGGCCGGCATGGCGGTGACCGTCATGGACGTAGTCCACGTGGTCACCGTGCGGGACGGCCACGTGTCCGCACCCCGGCCCATGCTGGTGATCGTGATCGCCGTGCGGCACGTGGCCCGGCGGCTCGCACTCGTCGACGTGGCCCTCGTGCACCCGGTGCATGCAGCCGTCGTGGACGTAGTCCACGTGGTCACCGTGCGGGACGGCGACATGCCCGCAACCGGCGCCGTGGACATGGTCGTGATTCCGATGCTGATGGTGCTCGGCAGATGTGGTCATTGGCCCCCACCCCACTGCTCGATCATGGCGGCGGTGCTCCCGCGGCCGGTCAGCGAACCCGTACCCGTGAGTCGTTCACGGGCAACGCCGTTTCTCCTCAGAAGCACACAGAGCACGTAAAACCCGCCAAATAGCGGCAACCGGGCCACCCGGCACGGGTTCGCACCCGCCCGGGCGACCCGGTGCGCCGCCGTCTCACCGAGGCGTGCCGTGCCCCCCGCCGGTAGGCGCGGCGGACATCAACTCCTCCCGTAGCGCTGGTTGAACCGCTCGACACGGCCGGCCGCGTCCAGGACGCGGTTACGGCCGGTGTAGAAGGGATGGCTCGCGGAGGAGACGTCCACGTCGACCACCGGGTAGGTGTTGCCGTCGGTCCACTCGATGGTCTTGTCGCCGATGATCGTGGAACGGCTGAGGAACGCATAGTCCGCGCCCGGGTCCCGGAAGACGACGGGGCGGTAGTCGGGGTGGATGCTCTTCTTCATCGTTCCTCCCGGAACTCCACGTGCAGACGGATGGTCGGGTCGTACTTGCGGAGCGCGAGCCGGTCCGGGTCGTTGCGCCGGTTCTTCGTGGTCACGTACGTGTAGCCGGTCCCGGCGGTCGAGCGGAGCTTGATCACCGGACGGAGTTCGTTCCTGGCCAATTCGGATCCTTTCTGATCGTCAGACCGCACAACGATAACGATAACCGTTTTTATTCCACCTACATCGTCCATGGCCTCTGGCCGTCAGTCCAGTGGGCAGACGTGGGTGGTCAGCGGGCCGCCGTTCCAGGTCGCCGCGTCGTGCGGGGCCGCCATGAGGTCCAGCTCTCCTCCGTCGGCGTCCGCGTACGCGCGGTGCAGGTTCGGCACCAGCCGCTCGGCGTCCGCGTGGCCGGGGACGTCCGTGGAGGATGTCCCCGGACGACGCGCTACCGGGTCGCGCAGACGGTTCCGTTGAGGGTGAAGACGGCGGGGAGGACGTTCGGGCCGCTGTAGTTGCCGACGAAGCCGATCGTGGTCGACGCGCCGGTGGCGAGCGAGCCGTTGCCGGGTTCGTTGACGGCCTTCACCTCGGAGCCGCTCTCCGTCCAGACGGCGCCCCAGCCGCTGCCCAGGCTCTGCCACGTCCGGGGCCAGCGGAAATGCAGGGTCCAACCGTTGATCGGGGCGCCGTTGTTGGTGATCTCGACGGCGCCGACGTAGCCGTTGCCCCAGTCGGACTGGTCGGTCAGCCGCACGGCGCAGGAGCTGGTGGCGGGCGTGCCGGTCGTGAACGTCACCGGCGGCGAGGCCCACGAGACGCCGCCGCCGCTGTCCCGCGCGATGACGTTGACCGTGTAGCGCGTGCCCGCCGTGAGGTTGCGCGCGGTGAAGGAGGTGCCGGAGGTCTCGCCGAGCTGCTCCGCGACCGCTCCGTTGTTGCGGTAGACCTCGTACTTCGCGATCGGACGCGGGCCGGCGGAGGCGGCCGGCCAGGAGATCGCGGCGGTCGTGTCCGTCACGTTCGAGACCGCCGGCTGTCCCGGCGTGCCGGGCGGCCCGGTCTGGGCCGAGGCGGGAGTCACGACGATCGTGGTCATGGACAGCGGCGGCAGCGTCCGGCCGGTCGCACTCCCCGAGGTCGAGCGGGTGATGTCGGTGGCGCCGTTGGTGTGGGTCAGCACGGTGGGCGCGCCGGAGGCCGGGACGAAGCCGGAGTAGCCGATCGTGACCGGGTACGACATGTCGGACGAGGTGTTGATCAGCAGGACCGCCAGGGAGCCGTCGGCGCGGCGGACGGCGTGCGCGCTGACCTTCGCCTGGTCGGTGGCGGCCTGGACGAACCGGTCGCCGGGCCGGGCGAACGCGCTCATCATCCGCAGCGCGTAATACGGGGCGAAGGGCGTGTTAGCCGGCGGCTCGCAAACGCTGCCGTCGGAGGCGCAGGCCGCCGACGACAGCAGGCCGAAGTCGCCGTAGTCGGTGTGCCCGGCGACCTGCGTGACCGCGCCGATGCCGTTGTGCACGTTCCACCAGTCCACGGTGAACACGCCGTTCGCGAGCAGCGTCGCGTACGCGTCGGCGGCGGCGAGCGCGCCGGGCTGGGTGTTCGTGCCGTTGCTGCTGCTCCCGGTGTTGAACTCGGTCATCGCGATGCCGATCCGCTCCGCCCCGGACCCCGCGTACGCGGCGATCTGCCGGCGGGTGAGATCGATCATGTCGGGGACGTGGGCGGCCTTGTCGAGGGCGCCGGGGTACCAGTGCAGGATCACGAAGTCGATCTTCGGTCCGGCGAGCGACAGGACGACCTTGTTCCAGGTCCCGTCGTCGCCGTCGGCGGTCAGCCCGTCGGGCCAGTTGGCCGGCGTGGTCAGCACCGCGCCGACCTTGATGGTCGGGTCGACCGCCTTCATCGCGTCCGCGTAGGCGACGACGGTGCGGGCGTACTCGGCGGGGCTCTTGTCGGCGTGGTCGTCCGCCTCCCAGGCGGAGCCGTAGTGGCCGTTGCCGTAGTTCTCGTTGCCGATCTCCCAGTACTTGACGCCGTATCCCTTGGTGACGTTGGCGGAACGGACCCAGGCGGCGGCCTCCTCGGCGGTGCCGGTGCCGTAGTTGGCGGTCACCATCGCCTGCGCCCCGGTGCGCCGCGCGCCGCTCATGAAGGTGTCGAAGTCGGTGCCGGGGGCGACGTAGCCGCCGGGGGCGGTGTGGTCGGCCCAGTGGTAGATGTCGGAGTACGAGCCGCCGGGATAGCGCAGCAGCTTCACGCCCGCGTCCTTGAGCAGGTCCGCGGTCTCGTCGGTGCCGAGCCGGCTGTCCCAGATCGCGTGGTTGGCGCCGATACCGGTCTCGGGGACGGCGGCGAGCGCGGCGCGGGCGTCCACGGTCACCACGACCGGGGTGACCTCGTCGGCGTGCGCGGCGGGGATGTTCAGGGCGGCCAGCGTGAGCAGGACCGCGGACGCGAATCGTAACGGGGTTCTCGTGATCAAAGGGGTTTTCGGCATCGGCGCACCTCGTCATGGACAGCGGCATTCACTCGACGCCCCCTCCTGACCAGGCGGCACCATGATCCTGTGGGCTCGCGCGACGCGCGTCAACCGCCGGTGAAAGTTTCAGCCCGCGGCCCGCCGTCGGCCCCCGCCGAGGGCGGTCATTGCCCGCGAGCGCCGGCGTTGACGACGAGCAGGGCGATGAGGGCGACGACCGCCACGCCCGCGAGGACGGCGGCGATGATCCGCGCGGCGCTGTACGGCCGCTGCCCGATGACCTCGCCGGTGCTGGCGTTCACCATCACCTGCCAGGTCTTGCCGCCGTGTACGTAGCCGAGGAACCAGACCGGCAGCAGCACCAGCTTGTAGGTGAGGTCCGAGTACCGGGTGGCGACCGAGCTCACCCGCTGCTCGTCACCGCCGATGTCGTGCCGGCAGTCGGACTCGATGGCCTGGGCCATGCGCCGCTTGGCCGCTTCCAGACCGTCCTCCGGCTCGATGTCGTAGCGCACGGTCTGGAAGCCCGCCAGGTACCGCTCCTCGTAGGGCACCGCCCGGTCCAGGAGCCACGGGGTGAGCTTGTCCAGCCGCTCGGAGGCGACCCGGCTCGTTCCGGGGACGAGCACGTCGTCGAAGTCGCGCGACACCCTGCCGGCGGCGTTCGACCAGCGGGTCCGCCGCACCTGCCGGGTCTCGGTGCGGGTCGAGCCGTTCTCCGTGACGGTGTAGGTCTCAGTCACCCAGTAGTGGACGCCCCGCCGGCCGGTGTAGTCGGAGACCGTGCGGGCGTCGTACGTCCAGTACGGCAGGTAACTCCCCTTGAAGGTCTCCGCCTCGGACACCTTCTTCAGGCTGGAGGGGGCGAACCAGCGGGAGGACGTCCACGTGCGCAGCGCGTCGCGGGCGCCGGCCCGGTCGATGCCGAAGGGGAGGATCGCCTCGGGCACGATCCGCTCGGTGGACGCCGCGTCGGCCACGAGAGGCGCGCCGCAGAACTGGCACCGCTCGGACAGCGTGTCGCTCTCCGTGCGCGCGCCGCATCCCGGGCAGGCGAACAGGCGCGCCGCACCGGCGACCCCCCTCGGCTTGGGCGGCATCCGGGCCAGCTCGGCGTAGTCGTGCTCCCGGACGGGCCGCCCGGCCGGCGCGATCGGGTGCTCCCGCCCGCAGTACGGGCAGCGCATGGACCCGGTGCCCGGGGCGTACTCCAGCCCGGCGCCGCAGGACTGGCAGGCGCAGGAGCGGGACCCGGGCTCGGCGCCGGCGACATTGGGATCGGACACGACCGGTCCTCCGGAAAGACGGGCAGGGGGAAGGGGGACCCGGCGCTCACGCCGGCGGCAGCGGCGGCGGGACGCTGGACATCAGCGGAGCCAGCTCGCGGACCTGGTCGGCCGGCGTCCAGGCGGCCATGCCCGCGTGCCACACCAGGCTGGCGCGGGTCAGCTCACCGCTCCGGACGAGACCGGGCAGCGCGTCCGCGTCGTAGGGGCCCTGCTGCCGGCCGTTCACCGCGACGTACCACTGCTCCTGCGACGGCAGCGGCGGCGGGCCGCCCGCCGCGTCGGCCGGAGCCGCCTGCGGGGCCAGGCCGGCGGCGAGGCGCTGCCCGACGGCCATCCCCATGCCCAGACCGATGCCCTCGCCGGCGCCGCCGGGGTTGCGGGCGGCGTCGCCGATCGCATTCGCGGTCTGGAACCGGGTGTACCGGTCGAGGTCGCCCACGACGCCCATCTTGGTGCGCGTGTCTACCGCCGCCTCGACCTCCGGCGGCAGGGAGATGTTCTCGATGATGAACGTGGGCACCGCGACGCCGACGGGGGCCAGTTCGTCGCTGAGGACGGCCGCGAGGCGCGCGCCGAGCGCGTCCTGGTGCGCCGCCAGGTCGAGGACGGGGATGTTCGCGGTGGCCAGCGCGTTCGCCAGCCGTCCCACGATCAGCTGGCGCAGGTACTCGCGCACTTCCTCGGTGCGGAACCGCGGGTCGGTTCCGGCCAGCTCGCGCAGGAGCGCGGCGGCGTCCGTGATCCGGGTCGCGAACGTGCCGAACGCCCGCAGCCGGACCATGCCGAACTCCGCGTCGCGGACGATGATCGGGTTCTGCGTGCCCCACTTCATGTCCGTGAACAGGCGGGTGTTCACGAAGTAGACCTCGGCCTTGAACGGCGAGTGGAAGCCGTACTTCCAGCCCTTCAGCGTGGCCAGCAGCGGGAGGTTCTGCGTCTCCAGGACGTACGTGCCGGGGGTGAACACGTCGGCGATGCGGCCCTCGTTGACGAAGACGGCGGTCTGGGACTCCCGGACCACCAGCCGGGCGCCCATCTTGATCTCGTTCTCGTAGCGCGGGAAGCGCCAGACGATCGTGTCCCTGCTGTCGTCCGTCCACTCGACGATGTCGACGAACTCACCGCGGATGCGGTCCATCAAGCCCACGTTTCCCCCGCCGTCCTGTTACTCCCCGTACGTCAGTGCCGGGCGGCCCGTGCGCGACACCGCCGACGACGATAACAAGTCACGAAATCAACCGACAGACACATACCTAACGGACGGACCCCTGGTTTTTCGTCATCTCCGGCGCCATGCCGAGATCGGCGATCATCATCCGTGTTATGTTCTGCGGCATGCCCAGGGGGACCGACGAAGTCAGCGAGCCCATGTATTACGTGCTCACCGCGCTGCTCGACGGACCCCTGCACGGTCACGCGATCATGAAGATCGTCGGTGAGCTCTCGGGCGGCCGGGTGAAGCCGTCCGTCGGCACCCTCTACGGCATCCTGGAGCGCCTCGGCGACCGGGGCCTCATCACGGTGGACCGGGAGGAGAAGGTCAACGGCCGCGACCGGCGTTACTTCCGCATCTCCGACTCGGGTCAATCCGCGGTGGAGGCGGAGGCGCGGCGGATGCACGAGGCCGCCGCTCTGGTGATGAAGCGCACCAGCTTCGCATGACGCCGCTCGAACGCCGTTACCGGCTGCTGCTGCGCGCCTATCCGCCCGCCTATCGCGCCGCCCACGGCACGGAGCTCGTCGGCGTCCTGCTCGACTGCGCCGCGCCGGACCGCACGACCCCGGAGCTCAGGGAGGCGACCGGCCTGCTCACCGGCGGCCTGCGCGAGCGGGTGCGGCACGCGGCGCGCGGGAGCGCCTGGCGGGACGGCCTGCACCTGGGCGCCACCGCGGTGATGGCCATGCAGCTCGCGGCGATGCTGCCCTATGCCGGGTCGCTGCCGTTGTGGGTGGTGCTGTCCGCGCTGGCGCTGCTCGCCGCCGTCCGCGGCCGGGTACGTCTCGCGCTCCCCCTCGTACTGCTCACCGGCGCCAAGGCGGTGGCGATCGCGAGCGGGCAGCAGCTCGTCGAGCTGACCATGCTGCCGGTCTATCCGAGTTTCCTCACGACCGAGCCGATGTTCGTGGCGAGCGCTCCGGCGACCGTCGCGGTCGGCTATGGACTCGTCTGCTGCTGCCTGCTGGCCCTCTCCGTCGGGGAGGCGCCGCGCACCAGGTCCTGGTGGTGGTGGGCCGCCGTGCCGTTCGCCGCCTGGGCGGGGCCGCAGTGGATGGCCTTGGAGACGCCCATCCCGATCAGCCTCAGCCGGATGGCCCTGGAGGTGACCGTGCTCGGTCTGGCCGTCTGGGCGGCGCGGGTGGCCGGCGATCCCCGGTGGGCGCTCGCGGCCGCGCTGTACCTGCTGGTCGTCTCCGACCAGCTCGGCGAGCATTTCGCCGTCCTGACGCGGCAGCATCTGGCCTACTGGGGACTGCTGGCGCTGCTGACCGCGCTGGCGGCCTTCGTCCCGCACAGCGGGCGGCGTCGCGTCCTTCTCGATTGACCATGCTACGTTCAACGAAGTATGTTCCTCCGCATGCCCAGAAGATCATTTCTACCCCTGGCCGCTCTCGCACTGCTCGCCGGATGCGGCACCGGCACCACCGCGACACCTTCGGCCGCCTCCTCACCCGCACAGGACAAGGCCCACACGGTCCAGGCGATCAAGGCGGACTGCATGAAGGGGAAGGGCTTTCGCTACGTCCCGTGGGTACGTCCGGCGTTCGCCCGGTCGGCCGAGGATGAAAAACTCGCATCCGGCGACTACGAGGCGGAGAAAGCCCATCGCTCGAAGTACGGCTTCAACGTCGCCCCCCTTCTCGTCTACCGCCCAGGACAGGAGACGTCGAAAGCCGACAACCGAGCCGTCGATCCCAATTACGCCACCAAGAGAGACCTGTCACCCGCGCAGCAGCAGGCCTACGACACGACCGCGGAGACCTGCGAGGCCCAGGCGATCAAGCAGGTCACCGGCAAGGTCGTGAAGTCCGCCTACGACTGGTACATCCAGGCAAACGTGATGATCAGCCGACGCCTGAAGCGCGATCTCGACGGCGACCCCGAGCTCGCCGAACTCGCCTCGGACATGGCCGACTGCATGGCGGCCAAGGGCTACCGAGTGTCCGGCACCACGCCGACGGCCGTCTCCGCCTGGGGCGAGACCACGTTCAGGAAAGAGATGCACGAGCTGGCCCAGAAGGAGGACAAGAGCATCCCCGCCTTCGATCCGGAGAAACAGACGGCCTACCTGCCGCACCTCACCCCCGCCGAGGCGCGACGCCTGCTGGACAGGGAGATCAAAGCGGCTCTCGACGACCTTGAATGCGGCAAGCGGTTCTATCCGGCCTTCCGCCCCAAGAGCAACGAGGTGACACAGCAGGTCGACGCGGAGTTCGGCCTGTTGCGGGATTGACCATACTACGTTCAACGGAGTATGGTCTCCGCATGCCCAGAAGATCATTCCTGCCTCTGGCCGTTCTCACGCTGCTCGCCGGATGCAGCACCGGAACCGCCGCGTCGCCCTCGGCCGCCCCCTCACCCGCGCAGGACAAGGCCCACGCGTTCCAGGCGGTCAAGGCGGACTGCATGAAGACGAAAGGCTTCCGATACGTCGCGCACGTGGACCGGCCGGAGATCAGCGAGCAGGACACGAAGCCTTTCGACTACGCGACGGAGAAGGCCGAGCGCGCGAAGCGCGGCCTCGGCATCGTGAGTTCGTACCTCGACAACCGCGCGAACCCGGACGAGGGGGATGATCCCAATCTCGCCATCGTCACGAAGCTGTCGCCCGCGCAGTTCAGCGCCTACAAGAAGGCCCTGGAGAGCTGCGACGTCCAGGCGGTCAGGCAGGTCACCGGCAAGAACGTGACGTCTTGGTCGGACTGGTACGGCCAGGCCGACGAAACGCTCCGACGACTCTGGAAACGGGAGCTCGACGGCGACCCGAAGCTCGTCGAACTCGCCTCGGCCATGGGCGACTGCCTCACCGGCAAGGGCTACCGGGTGACCTCCACCAACCCGGTGGCCATGAACGAGTGGGTCCTGCAGATGGCCCAGAGCAATCTCCGGGGAAACCAGAAGACGATGACCTCCAACGGGGACGGCGGCGCCTTCAGGCCGCCCGACCTTTCCCCGGACGAGGCGCGGCGCCGCCTGAGCAAGGAGATCAAGCTGGCCCTCGACGACCTCGAATGCGGCAAGGGGTTCTACCCCGCCTACCGGCCCAAGAGCACGGAACTGGAGCGGCAGGTCAACGAAGACTTCGGCATCTGAGATCGCCCCGGCGGCTCTCACCGGTACGGCTCCAGGTGGAGAACGCGCTCAGACAGCCCGACCGGCGTGCCCTGGGCCGGCGGCGGCACGAGGCCCGCGCTACGACGACGCGGGGCGCCGGTGCGGGCCGTCGAGCGACTTCGCGAGATATTTGGCGGTATAGGTGGACGCGCGGGCCAGCTCCGCCGGGACGCCCTCGAAGATCACCTCGCCGCCGTTCCGGCCGGCCTCCGGGCCCATGTCGATGACCCAGTCGGCTTGCTTGACCACGTCGAGGTCGTGCTCCACCGCGATGACCGTGTTGCCCTCGTCCACCAGCCGGTCCAGCAGCGCCAGCAGGGTTTCGACGTCGGCCATGTGCAGCCCCGTGGTCGGCTCGTCGAACACGTACACCTTGCCGCGCTCGCGCAGCCGGTGCGCCAGCTTGAGCCGCTGCCGCTCCCCGCCCGACAGCGTGCTGAGGGGCTGCCCGAGCGTCAGGTAGCCCAGCCCCAGCTCGCCCAGCCTGCCGACGCCCGGCAGGTCGAACTCCCGGGCCGCCTCGTCGGCCGTCATGGCGAGCACGTCCGCGATCGTCCGGCCGCCCACCGTGTACGACAGCGCCTCGGCGCTGTACCGGCTGCCCCCGCAGACGTCGCACACCCGCGTGACCGGGTCCATGAACGCCAGGTCGGTCTTGATCTCGCCGCGCCCCTTGCACGCCGGGCACGCGCCGGTCGAGTTGAAGCTGAACATCCCCGGCTCCACGCGGTTGACCTCGGCGAACAACTTGCGCAGCGCGTCCATGGCGTTGAGGTAGGTCGCCGGCGTCGAGCGGGGCGAGGCGGCGATGGCCGACTGGTCGATGACGATCGTGTCCGGGTGCCGGGCGACCAGCTCGCGCCGCATCAGGGTGCTCTTGCCGGACCCGGCCACGCCGGTGACGGCGGTGAGCACGCCGAGCGGCACCCGTACCGTGACGTTCTTGAGGTTGTGCGCATCGGCGTCCGCGACGGTCAGCCAGCCGGTCGGCTCGCGTACCGGCTCCTTGATCACGGTCGTCCGGCGCAGCATGCGGCCGGTCGGTGTGTCGGCGGCGGTCAGCCCGGCCACCGTGCCCTCGAACACCACACGCCCGCCGTCGGCGCCCGCGCCCGGCCCCAGGTCCACCACATGGTCGGCCAGCCCGATCATGTGCCGGTCGTGCTCGACGACCAGCACGGTGTTGCCCTTGTCGCGCAGCTCCACCAGGAGGTCGGCCAGCCGGTGCACGTCGCGCGGGTGCAGGCCCACGCTCGGCTCGTCGAAGATGTACGTCATGCCGGTCAGGCTGCTGCCCAGGTTGCGTACGGTCTTGAGCCGCTGGGCCTCGCCGCCCGACAGCGTGGGCGTCTCGCGGTCGAGGCTGAGATAGCCGAGGCCGATGGCGTCGATCCTGCGCAACGACTCCACGGCCGCCTCGGCGGCGGGGTCGGCCAGCCCCTCCAGCACGCCGATGAGGTCGGTGACCTCCATCGCGGCGTAGTCGGCGAGGTTGTGCCCGTCGATCCTGGACGCCAGCGCCGCCGCGTTGAGCCTGGTCCCGCCGCACAGCGGGCAGGTGCGCTCGCGCACCATCGGCCGGGCCTCCGGGTCGACCTCCTCGCGGGCGCGCTTGAGGTAGAGCCGGTCGAAGCGGAGCGCCACACCCTCGTAGGTGTTCTGGTACCTGCCCCGCTGGACCTTGAAGCCGCTGCCGTGCAGCAGGAGCTTGCGCTCCTCGTCGGTGAAGTCCCGCAGCGGCTTGTCCGGGTCGAACAGGCCGGACTCCGCGTAGATCTGCCAGGCGGCGCTGCCGATCGGGTGCAGGGCCAGCGCGCCCTGGTTGAGCGACAGGTCGGGGTCGATCAGCCTGTCGAGGTCCAGCTCGATCTTCCGGCCCAGGCCGTCGCACTCCGGGCACATGCCCTGCGGGTCGTTGAACGAGTACGCCGTCGTGGGGCCTGCCGACGGCTCGCCCCGGCGTGAGAACAGCACCCGCAGGACGGCGTGGACCTCCGTCATCGTCCCCACCGTCGAGCGCGCGCCACCCCCGACCGGCTTCTGGTCCACCACTACGGCGGCGGTCAGGTTCGCCATGCGCTCGGCGCGCGGCCGCTCGTGCTTGGGCAGCCGGTGCCGCAGGAACGCGCTGAACGTCTCGTTGAGCTGGCGCTGCGACTCCACCGCGATCGTGCCGAAGACGATCGACGACTTGCCCGAACCGGACACGCCGGTGAAGACCGTGATGCGTTCCTTCGGCAGCCGCAGCGAGACGTTCTTCAGGTTGTTCTGCCGCAGGCCGCTGAGCATGATGTCGCGCGACACGCTATCCCCCATAGGTATGGCTACTGGCATTAGCCTAAGCTATATCCCATGGCTGACATTCCCGACCGCAGATCGCGCCGCCGGAACGAGACCAAGGCCGAGATCCTCGCCATCGCCCTGGACGTGATGGCGGAGGAAGGCGTCGCGGGACTGAGTCTGGCCACCGTGGCCCGGCGGCTCGGCGTCCGGCCGCCGTCCCTGTACAAGTACTTCTCGTCCCGGCACGCCGTGTACGACGCGCTGTTCAAGAAGGGGCAGGAGGGCTACTTGGACGCGGCGCTCCGGGCCGCCGAGCCGTACGAGCCCGGCCTGGCCGCCATGGGCGCCTCCCTGGAGGCCGGCGCCCGGTGGATCATGGCCAACCAGGTCCTCGCCCAGCTGCTGTTCTGGCGGCCGGTGCCCGGCTTCACGCCGTCACCGGAGGCGTACGCGCCGGCCCTGGCCACGCACGAGCACTTCACGGCGTTGATCCGCGGCGCCGTGGAGCGGGGCGAGCTGCACCCGGACGCCGCGGGCGAGGAGGGCCTCGACCTGGCCGCCAGCCTGATCGCCGGGGTCGTCTCCCAGCAGCTCGGCAACCAGCCCGGCGTCACGTACGAGGAGGGCCGCTTCACCCGGCTCGTCCCGCGGCTCACCCGGATCTTCGCCGCCGCGTACCCGCCCCGCTGATCCGCCCCGCACCTCCGGGCCACATCAACTCCGCACTCAGCCGAAATCGGGGGCCGTCGCCGTGGCGTTCAGCGCCTTGACGATCGTGCGTTCCTCGTACTCGAAGTGCGTCTCCAACTGGGCGGCCAGGCTTTCCAGTTCGCTGCGCAGCCGGACGGGGTCGCTCTCACCGGGGACGAACCCGTCGACCAGCCCCTGGATCTCGTCCTGCAGCCGCGCGACCACCACGTGTTCCTCGCCCAGTTCGGTCAACGCCGGGGCGAGGCCCGGGAACCGCTTCGCCAGCATCGGGAACACGGCCATGTCCTCGCCGGTGTGGTGCTTCTTCAGCGCACCGCAGAACTCCATGCAGTGCGTGCGCATCTGCTGCGCCAGGTCCGGCTTCGGCCGCTCCAGCGTGGCGGGCCCCGCGCCGGCGATCAGGTCGACGACCTGGCGGCGCAGGTCGTCGAGCTCCTTGCGCAGCCAGTCGTGGACCTCGACGATCCAGTCGCCCATGCCCTTGACCCGCTCGGCGCCCGGCTCGGGGCCAACCCGGTGCAGCACGACCACGGGGATCACCCGGGTGGTCTTGGCCTGGTAGTCGCCGTAGCCAGGGGCCACCTCGACGACCTTCGCGAAGAGCTTGTCGCGCTCCTCCCCGTCCGGGATGGAGGCGATCGCCTCGTACGTCTCGGTGCCGACCTCAACGGTCACCATGGGGTTCTTCCTGATGTTGTGGTACCAGGCCGGGTGGGTGGGCGCGCCGAACATCGACGCGACCACGAGGGTTTCACCGTCGATCTCGACCTTGGCCAGCGGGCTCGTCCGCGGCTTGCCGGTCTTGGCGCCCGTGGTGGTCAGTAGGAGCAGTTGTGCCCCTTCGAACATCCCACCGACTTTGCCGTTGTTCTCCCGGAACTCCTTGATGACGCTCTGCTGAAAGGCGTCGGCGTCGAAGTCCTTGTACTTTTCGGGCGGGTTCTGGGTCACGCAGTAGTTCCTTCCGGATCAATCCTTTGGATGGATTGGAGGCGGGAGACCACCACGAGCCGACACAAAAAAACCCCACAGGCCGTACTTGCACTGGAGACGCAGCACAGAACCCCCTTTTCGAGGGGTGCCATAACGGCGAGAGAGTCGGAAGATGTGCCGATCTCCGCGGTGGCTTGAAAAGCCGCTACCTCCATGCAGTAGGCCCATACGGGGCTCGCCGCCGAGGCTAACGTAAAGCGTGTCGCCTGTGCAAGGTGTTGCCCGTGTGCTCGGTCGACGTGACGCAGGGGAAGTAGTCTACGATCAAGATCAGCATCTCCCCCCGACCCTAAGGATCGCTGCCTTGTCCCTCCGCACCAAAATCCAAGCGGGTCTCGCCTGCACAATCATCGCCGCCGCCACGGTCATGACGGCAGCCAGCCCCGCCGCAGCCACCGGCGGAACGTGCGGCTCCGGATACAACTTCCTGAAGTCGTATCCGCTGAAAAGCATCTTCACCAGCACCGTCCCCGGAGATCTCAGCATCTACTACAGTCCTTCCACGGGAAATAATTGCGCCATCACCCGAGTGAGGGCGGCATGGGACGGCAAGGCACAGAATGTGTATGTCTCACTGGGCGACGGCAGGGCCTCGTACGTAGTGGACCCGCCGAGCGGCAGCACCAAGAATTATCACTATTACGCAGGGCCGGTTTACAAATACCTGAAGGGGAAGTGCGTTTATACCGTGGGGTATTTGGAGTATGGCGGATACGAATACTCCGCGCACGCCGATGGGGTTCACTGCGGATGATCCCGGGCTCCTCGACGTGAAGCCCTCATATTCCGTCGGGTGAATCGGAGAAATCTACGCACGGTCGCCAGTTTCATTGGGCTGCGGCGCTCTCCGGTGGGGCGGGCGTCGGGTTCGCGAACCCGGTGGCGCGTGGTGCGGCATTCGCTTGCCGCTGCCACGCGCCACCTCCCGTCCCGTCGGTCAGTCCTCGACGCCGAGGATCACGTCGGAAGCCTTCACCACGGCGACGACCCGTCGGCCTGGCTCCATTCGCAGCTCCTCCGCGGCCTCGACGGTGACAGAGGCCATCAGCCGCACGGCTCCGGCGTCCAGTTCGACATTGGCCGTCGCCTCTCCCTTGGTCACCCTGACGACGGTCGCCGGTATCCGGTTGCGCGCGCTCAATCGCATGTTGCCGCCTCCCCTCTCGCGATGACCACGATGGCGACATCGCACAGATGACCTCCCCGCAAAAAGTCCCGATCACCCTGTTCCGACGCGAGTGGTCTCACCTGCGCCTCGCACGGGGTCGAGTGCGTCGGTGTTGCCGACGTGGAGGCGGACGACGCCGCTGACGTAGCGGCCGCCCTTGATGTCACCAGGGACGACCAGGCGCGGGCCTTCGGCGTCGATCTGCTTGCCGTCCTGAGAGAGCGCGAGCAGGACCTTCTTGCTGGAGAAGGACGGGTCGATCTCGGCCCAGGCCACGGTGGCGCGGTAGCCGTCGGAGCCGATCGCAGTGACCACGAGGCGCAGCTGGGTGTTCTTGACATCCGGGTCGATCCGGGGCTGGGTCAGCGCCAGCACGTCGGCCAGGAGCGGCCCGGTGAAGGTGTGCTTCTCCGCGCCGTGGGAGGTCTGGTAGCGGACGCGGACGGTGTGCTGGGGCAGGCTGCGCAGCCGGGCCAGGCTGAAGGAGCGGGGATGGTCGACCTCACCACGGACCTTGACCGTCGCCGAGGCGGCCTGCTGAGCGGCCTTGTGGGCGTACGGCTGCGCGAGTGCTGGGGCGACGGGCGCGAGGGTGGTCAGCAGGGCGGCGGCGAGGGCGGACGTGGCGGCCCAGCGACGAGGGGAAGCGAGACTCATGCGGCATTCTCCGTCTCGTGGATGCTATGGCAATACCGTAGATCAAGCCGCTAATGCGATGGAAGATTAGCGTTCTAGGTAGTAAATGCGGAATATATGGTTGGGCCGTGACGACGTTTCGGATCAGCGAGGCCGCGGCGCTGCTCGGGGTCAGCTCCGACACCGTCCGCCGCTGGATGGACGCGGGCCGGCTGAATGTCGGGCGTGACCAGCAGGGCCACCGGCAGATCGACGGCGCCACCGTGCTTGTCACCCCCGGCCAACAGATCCGGGCGTCGGTCAAAGCCACCGAGACGCATGCCTGCCCGGCATGAAGACGCCGCAGGACGACCGCCACGAGTGCAACGCGATCTGTCTCGGCGGTCCCTGCCACGGCATGCTGACCCACATCGATCAGGACATCGGCATCCTGCTCGTCCCTGTGCCTCGGTGCTCACCCGACGAGCCCGAGACACACGCGCGCTACCGCGTCACCCGCGAACGGGTGAGCTACCACGGCCACGCCGAGCCATACGTTGCCCTGCACTGGGCCGACCCGCACCGCTCGTGCAGTCAGGCGCAGACCTGATCACCAGACCAGAGCCGGATGTCGGTGACCTGGCTGACACGATCGCCTCGCGCTGCGGCATCGAGCGGCGCTTCTCGACACTGAGCCGGGCGGGCATGCCCAGCCGGCACCGGTAGCCTGCGCCCATGGCCATGGGCGACCCGACGGGGACGGATCTCAACCGCTATCGCGGGGAACTGACCGGTTACTGCTACCGGATGCTCGGCTCGCCGTTCGAGGCGGAGGACGCGGTGCAGGAGACACTGCTCCGGGCCTGGCGCGGCCTGGCGGCCTACGACGAGCGGCGGGCCTCGCTGCGGACCTGGCTCTACCGCATCGCCACCAACATCTGCCTGGACATCCTCAGGGGCGCCGCGCGCCGGGCCCGCCCCATGGACCTCGGGCCGGCCGCGCAGGGGCCGGATCTGGGCGCGCCGCTGCCCGAGCACGCCTGGGTGCAGCCCGCGCCCGACGCGCTCGTCCTGCCGGCCGCCGCCGATCCGGCGGCGGCGGCCGTGGCGCGGGAGACGGTCGGCCTGGCGTTCGTCGCGGCGCTGCAGGTCCTGTCGCCGCGGCAGCGGGCGGTGCTGATCCTGCGTGACGTCCTGTGCTGGCGGGCCGCCGAGGTCGCGACGCTGCTCGGCACGACGGTCGCCGCGGTGAACAGCGCGCTGCAGCGCGCGCGGGCCGCCCTTCCCGCCGGGCCCGCACGCGCCGCCGACCCCGTCGACCCCGCGCTGCTGGCCCGCTATGTGGACGCCTTCGAGCGGTACGACGTGGCGGCGCTGGTCGCGCTGCTACGCGAGGACGCGACGATGTCGATGCCTCCGTTCGCGTGGTGGCTGCGTGGCAGGGACGCGATCGAGCGGGCGCTGGTCGCCTCGGGTGGGCCGTGCGCGGGGTCCCGGCTGGTGCCGGTGGCGGCCAACGGAACGGCCGCGTTCGGGCACTACCTGCCGGACGGCGCCGGCGGATACCAGAGGTTCGGATTCGTCGTCCTGGAGATCGAGGGCGCACGCGTGGTGTCGACGACCTCCTACCTCGGCGACACCCGGCTGTTCGACCTTTTCGGCCTGCCGGACTCGCCTCCCGCGATGAGTTAGGGGCGGCCGCGTCGTACACCCTCCGACCGACCGGTTCAGCGAGAGGAACGATGTCCCATGGCCGACTACATCGAGATCAACGGGATCCCCACCTGGTACGACGAACGGGGGCCCGGCGCCGAGGCCCTGGTGGTGCTGCACGGCGGCTTCAGCGACTCCAGGGATTTCGCCGGCAACCTGGACACGCTCGCCGACCGCTTCACCGTCTTCATGCCCGACCGGCGCGGGCACGGACGCACGCCCGACGCGCCCGGGCCGATCACGCTGCCCCTCCTGGTCGAGGACGCGATCGCGTTCTGCGAGTTCGCCGTCAAGAAGACCGGCGGCCGCGTCAACCTCGCCGGATACAGCTTCGGCGGCACGATCGCGCTGGCGGTCGCACTGCGCCGCCCCGACCTGGTGCGCGCACTGGTGCTGATCAGCACGGCGTTCCATCACGAGGGCATGATCATCGCGCCGTCCGGCGACGGGAGCGCGATGCCGGAGCAGGTCGTCGCCGCGTACGCGGAGGTCTCCCCGGACGGGCGGGACCACTTCCCGGTGATGGCCGCGAAGATCATGGCGGGGATCGCGGCGGAGCCCCTGGCCCTGACCGAGGCCGAGGTGTCCGCGGTCGCGGCCCGCACGCTGGTGATGGCGGCCGACGACGACATCGTCCGCCTGGAGCACGTGCTGGCCCTGTACCGGGCGATCCCCGACGCGGAGCTGGCCGTGGTGCCGGGCGCCTCGCACGTGCTCCTGCACGAGAAGCCCGCGCTGTGCGCCCGACTGGTCCGCGATTTCCTCACCCTTCCCGCCGGCCCCACCTACCTGCCCGTCCGCCGCGGGAGCCGATGACGGATCCGCCCCCGCGTTTCCCCTCCCGCGCTCCCCCGGCGCATCCTGGCAGGAGAGGCGAACCCGGATGGCGGCCACGGCGACGCGGCCGGCCGCCATCCAGCGGATGGGCGGTAGCAGCGATGGGCGACGAACGACGATCCGGCAATGCGGCCGGGAGGCAGGCAAGACGGAGCTTCCTCACGACGGCCGCGCTCGCGACCTGGCTCGTGGTGCTCTCCGCGATCGTCGTCGTGCTCGACATGGCCACCGGCACCCGCGTGCGGTTGGCCCCGCTGCTCGTCTTCCTGCCCGCGTTCATCGCGGGCGTCGGCACCGTGCGGCAGACAGTGGTGGCGTCCGTGTGGACGACCGCCGTCGTCGGCAGCTCCGCCGTCTATCTCGGCGGGGACCTGTTCGACAACGTGCTCTCGGTGCTCTTCACCGCGGCCTTCGGCGCGCTGAGCATCGTCACCTGCCGGTACCGGACCCACCGCGACGAGGTGGTCGTCCGGATGCGCTCCGCCGCCGCGGCTCTGCAGCGGCAGCTCCTCCGGCCGCTCCCCCTCATCACCGACCAGATCGCGGTCGAGGGCGTCTACCAGCCGGTCGAGGAGGACAACATGGTCGGCGGGGACGTCTACGAGGTGGCGGCGTCGCCGTACGGGACCCGGGTGCTGATCGCCGACGTCCAGGGCAAGGGACTGCCCGCGCTCGGCGCCGCCTTCGCCGTCCTCGGCGCCTTCCGGGAGGTGGCCCACCGCGAAGCCGCCCTCAGCGTGATCGTCGACGCGCTGGAGCAGGCGGTCGTCCGGCACAACGAATTCGCGGCGGAGACGGGCGAGCCGGAGCGGTTCGTGACCGCTCTCCTGCTCGACATCGACGGCGCGCTCCAGGTGCAGGCCGTCAACTGCGGCCACATCCCCCCGTACCTGCTGCGCGCGGGGCACGCGGCGGCGGTGGCGCTGCCGGGCACCGGGGTGCCCCTCGGGCTCGCCCGGCTCACGCGGGACCCCCACGTCGTGGAGCGGTTCGCCTTCCCCCACGACGCGACCCTCGTCCTCTGCACCGACGGTGTCACCGAGGCCCGGAACGCGGACGGCGACTTCTATCCGCTGCGGGCACGGCTGCGCACGTGGGGGGAGCTTCCGCCGGAGCGGCTCACCGCGACGCTCCGCGCCGACCTGGCCCACTTCACCGGGGGCAACCCCCGGGACGACATCGCCGTGCTGGTCCTGCGCCGCAGGTCCTGGCGACGCCTGGCGGTCGACCGCTCCGTGACCCAGCACGCCGAGCAGAGCTAACCGGGGGTCACGGCGCCGCAGGGAAGGGGCTGCTCGGTCCAGATGACCTTGCCGTCGGCGGTGTGCCGGGTGCCCCAGCGCTGGGCGAGCTGGGCGACGAGGAACAGGCCGCGTCCCCCTTCGTCCGTGGTGGCGGAGCGCCGCAGGCGCGGTGAGGTGCTGCTGCCGTCGGAGACCTCGCAGATCAGCGTGCGGTCACGCAGGAGCCGCACCTGGATGGGGCCGCCCGCGTACCGGATGGCGTTGGTGACCAGCTCGCTGATCACCAGCTCCGTGGAGAACGCCAGCTCTTCCAGGTCCCAGTCGGCCAGCTGCCGGGTGACCTCCGTACGTATGCCGGAGACGGCCGCCGGGTCGGCGGGCACGTCCCACTGCGCGACCTGGCCGGCGTTCAGCGCGCGGGTGCGGGCGACGAGCAGGGCGACGTCGTCGCTCGGCTGGGTGGGGAGCAGCGCTTCGACCAGGGCGTCGCAGGTCTCCTCCGGCGAGCGGAGCGGATCGTGGGTGAGAACGCGTCGCAACCGGTCGAGCGCGACATCGATGTCGCGGTCGCGGTGCTCGATGAGCCCGTCGGTGTAGAGGATGAGCCGGCTGCCCTCGGGCATCGCGATGTCGACGGTCTCGAACGGCACGCAGCCCAGCCCGAGGGGCGGGCCCGCGGGCACCTCGGGAAACTCGACGGTGCCGTCGGGGAGGACCAGCGCCGGCGCGGGATGGCCCGCGCGCGCCATGGTGCAGCGTTGCGAGGCCGGGTCGTAGACCGCGTACAGGCAGGTGGCGCCGATGATCCCGGCTCCGGCCGCGCCGTCCGGGTCCTCGTCCAGGTCGAGCCGGCCGACGAGGTCGTCGAGGTGGGCGAGGACCTCGTCCACGGGCAGGTCGAGGTCGGAGAAGTTCTGGACGGCGGTGCGCAGGCGGCCCATCGTGGCGGAGGCGTGCAGGCCGTGGCCGACGACGTCGCCGACGACCAGCGCCACGCGGGCGCCCGAGAGCGGGATGATGTCGAACCAGTCCCCGCCCACGCCGGCCTGCGCGGGCAGGTAGCGGTGCGCGGCCTCGACGGCGTTCTGCTCGGGCAGGCCGTGCGGGAGCAGGCTGCGCTGCAAGGTCAGGGCCGTCGCGCGTTCGAGCGTGAACCGGCGGGCGTTGTCGATGCACACGGCGGCCCGGCCGGACAGCTCCTCGGCGAGGGACAGGTCGTCGCCTTCGAAGGGCCCCCGGTGCTCCAGCCGGTAGAAGGTCGCCACGCCCAGGACGACGCCCCGGGCGAGCAGGGGGACGGCGATGGCGGAGTGGATCCCCGACGCGCGGACCTTCTGGGCGCGCCCGGGATCCTCGGGCATCCACGTGGACGCGAGGGTCGGCAGCGGTGAGAGCACGGACTGCCCGGTCGCCAGGCACCGTGCCTGCGGCGTCGCCGGGACGAACGTGACCAGATGGCCCACCGGGTACAGCTGCGAGTCCCCGTCGACGGCGCCGAGCGCCACCCGGCGCATCGCCGCTCCGTTCACGCCGGTCGGCTCCTCCCCCATCAGCACGACGTCCGGCAGATCGACGGTGACGAAGTCCGCGAGCCGTGGGATCGCGACCTCGGTCAACTCCTCGGCGGTCCGGGTCACATCGAGCGTGGTGCCGATGCGGACGCCGGCTTCGGTGAGCAGCTCAAGACGCTGCCGCGCCAGCAGGGCGAGCCGGCCGACCCCCGGCTCGCCCACCGCGATCAGGCACTCGTCGGTGACACTGGGCGGCTCGGCGACGGTGGTCTGGGTGGAAGAGGCGGTCCAGGCGGAGGGAGCGGTCGCGCGCGGCGCCGGCAGGGTGATCGCGTTCGGGAGCCGCTCGTACGGCGTGGCAGAGCGAGCGGTGGCGAGGCGGCGCAGCCCGCCGCCGGGCAGGACCGCCTCGACGGCGATGCCGGTCTCCCCGGAGGAGCACGTCACCGGCCGGCTCAGGAGCGTCGCCGCCCGGCCGTTCGGGAGCGCCACCTCGACGACGGCCGCGTGCCCCAAGGAGATCAGCTCCGCGGCCTTCTCCTCCAGGATGAGCCGGTCGCCGCGGCCCAGCGGGTCGCCGCCGGGTGCTCCCAGGCCGGCGGGCTCGCCCGCGTCCGGCAGCAGGAGGGCGGCCGCCCGGTCGCCGCGCGCCGCGAGGCGGGCCTGGACGAACGTCTGGAGCAGCGCCCGCTCGCGCTCCGCGGTCTGCTCCAGCAGGCGCCGCTCGATGTCGCGGGCCGCCTCGCGGACGAGGGCCGTCATCAAGGGGTCGGCGTCCTCACGCAGGCAGGTCAGGTCCAGCAGACCCCGGCTCTGGCCGCTCAGGGGGTCGCGGACGGGGACGGCCGCGCAGGTGAACACCTGCAGGGACTCGACGAAGTGCTCGCGTCCGTGGACGAAGGCGGGCCCCCGTTCGACCAGCGCGGTGCCGATGCCGTTGGTGCCGGCGATCTCCTCGGCGTACGCGAATCCGGGCGCGAGCTCCCGCTCGTCGAGAACCTTCCGCAACGACGGATCGTCCACGCGCCGCCTGACTATCCGCGCCTGCTCGTCGCAGACGATAACGCTCATCCGCATGCTGCGGAGCGCGGAACTCAGCCGATCGAGCACGGGACCGGCGGCGCGAATGAGATCGCTTTCCTGATCCAGGTCCTGGTGGTACGGAACAGCGATGCGGTCGGCCGGAATACCCAGGTTCTGACAGCGCTGCCACGAGGTCAGCACCGATGCCCGCACGCCCGCGCCGACCGGTCTGCCTGCGAGGAGGCGTTCACGGGCGTCGGCGAGGGCATCGTTGTCACTCAATCCGGCCGACACGTCGACCACTCCCCCCGATGTGGCGAATTCGGCTATTCCATGGAGACAGGACAGCATTTAGCCGATTCAGCGCATTAGTGAAGCTTATTTACGCTCCGCAAAGTCAGGGGAGATTCCCGCTCTCGATTTCCTCCGTTTGGGCAAAATCGGCGCGGCCGTACCGGAGCGGCGGCCGGAGGACCGGACCCGGCAGGCCGGGCGCGTCAGCCGGGCCCGGCCATCGCCGCGAGGCGGCCGGCAAGTAGGGCGGCGGCCTTCCTCAGCTCCGGAGGCTCCAGCACCTCCGCCTCGAAGCCCAGCCCGGCCACGCGAATGGCGAGCCAGTTCAGGTCCTCTCCGCCGACGACGAGCACGCACCACCCGTCACGATCGTCCTCGACCCGCCCCACCTGGGGCGGCACCAGCTCCCGCACCCGCTCGGGCCGGGCGCGCACCCGCACCCGGGCGAGATACCGGTACGGCGCCTCGGTCACGGACCGCTGCACGTAGGCGACCGGGTCCGGGTGCTCCGTGGTCCGGAAGCGCCAGGTCGTCGCCACCACATCACGCATCCGGTCCAGCCGGAAGGTGCGCCAGTCGTCGCGGTCGACGTCCCGGGCCATCAGGTACCAGCGGCGGCCGGTGGTGACCATCCGCACCGGCTCGACCGTCCGCTCGCGCTCCTCGCCGCCGCGGCCGGCGTACCGGAACCGCACCCGCACGGCGTCGCGGCAGGCCCGCGCGAGCGTCATCAGCAGCTCCGCGTCGATCTCGACCCCGGGGCCGACAAGGGTCTCGGTGGCGCCGTACACCGCCCGCACCTCGGCGCGCAGCCGGGGCGGCATCACCTGGTCGAGCTTCGCGAGCGCCCGCAGTGCCGCCTCGCCCGCCCCGGCGACCGTGCCCCCCGCCGCCAGCCGCAGGGACACCGCCGCCGCGATCGCCTCCTCGTCGTCGAAGAGCAGCGGCGGCAGCCGGGTGCCCGCGCCGAGCTGGTAGCCGCCACCGACACCCGCCATCGCGTGCACGGGGTAGCCGAGCGCGCGCAGCCGCTCCACGTCGCGGCGCACACAGCGGTCGGTGACCCCCAGCTCGGCGGCCAGTTCGGCGGCGGTCCAGGACGGCCGGCGCTGCAGCAGCGCCAGTAACCGCAACACCCGCTCGGTGGTCCCCTCGACAGTCACGCGTTCATCGTTTCACAAATCGCGGAACGATCCTGTCCGCTATAGGCGGCAGTCTGGCACCATGACCGAGCAGACCTGGAACCCCCTGCTCCGCGACCTTCACCCGCATACCCGCAAGCAGATCCGTCAGGAGGCGAGCTGAAATGGCCCGCGACGTCCAGATCACTTTTGACTGCGCCGACCCGGCCGGGTTGGCGGCCTTCTGGGCCGAGGCCCTCGGCTACCGGCTGCAGGACCCGCCCGAGGGCTTCGAGTCGTGGGAGCAGGCCATGGACGCGATGGGCCTGCCGCCCGAGCGCCGCAACGACGCCTCGGCGGTGGTCGACCCCGAGGGCTCCGGGCCGCGGCTGTTCTTCCAGCGGGTGCCGGAGGGCAAGCAGGCCAAGAACCGTGTGCACCTCGACGTACGAGCCGCCCCGGGGCTCGTGGGCGACGCGCGGATGGCGGCCCTGGAGGCGGAGGCCGAGCGGCTCGTCTCCCACGGCGCCACCCGGCTTCAGCGCCACGAGCCCGCTCCCCCGCTCGGCGCCGGTTACATCGTGATGGCCGACCCTGAGGGCAACGAGTTCTGCCTCGACTGATCAGCCGTTCGGCGGGGGCGGCGACACCACCACCGCCCCCATGAGGCGGCGGCCCCCGCGTGGAGATCACGCGGGGGCCGCCGTCGTCCTGGCCGGCCGCGAGGGGCGTGCCTGACAGATACCGCGCCCGGCAGGGCGCGAATTGTCAGGAACGCCCCGGGATCAGCCGCAGTTCGTCTTGCGCTTGCCGCCCTCCGTGCCGGAGATGCGGCCCATCCAGTCCACACACTTGCCGGACGCGGACAGGTAGATCGGACCGGCGTAGCTGGTGTAGTAGCCGCCGTCGTAGACGTCCCAGTGATTTCCGGCGGGATTGACCGACAGGCCGGCCTCGACGAGGACGGCCGAGCCGGCCGAGTTCCGCTTGGCCACCACGCAGTTCTTGCCGGTGGCGGAGCTGTACGTCAGGAACACCGTTCCCTTGGTGCCGATCGCGGCGGAGTTGACGACGGCGTAGCCGCTTCCGCACTCGTTTCCGTACGTCGCCGCGGAGGCGGGGGAGGCCGTGGCCATCGCCCCGACGAGCGCGGTTACCGCGACCGCCGCCGCGGCGGCCGCCTTCTTCACGGGCGTCATATGGGTTGTCCCTCTTCCTGTCGCTTCGGGTTCTTCATCCGGATCAACCGCAGTTGGTGCCCTTCTTGTACTGGGTGGCCGTGCCGATGGTGCCGCCCCAGTCGACGCACGAGCCCGCCGCCGACACGTAGATGGGGCCGGCGTAGCTGGTGTAGTTGCCGCTGTCCTTGATCCAGGTGGAGCTGGAGGACTTCTTGAGGTAGGCCTCCACCAGCGTGGCCGTCCCCGAGGTGGTCCGGACGGTCGCCACGCAGTTCTTGCCGGTGGCGGAGCTGTAGGTCAGGAACACCGTCCCCCGGCTGTCGGGGAGGTGGAAGGAGTTGACGACGGAGTAGCCGCTTCCGCACTGGCCACCGTAGGTGGCGGCGGACGCAGGGAGGGCCATGGTCATCGACCCGGCGACGGCGGCAGCGGCAGCGGCACCGATCAGCGCGGTCTTCAGAAGCAGTTTCTTCATGGTCGTCCTCTGATGCCTCTCGATGGATCGGGGGTCAGCCGCAGTTGGTGTTCTCGCCACCGGCGTAGGTGCCGCTGATGGCGCCGCCCCAGGTGACGCAGGAGCCCTTGGCGGACCGGTAGACCGGCCCGGCGTAGGAGGTGTACGACCCCTCGTCCATGGCGTACCAGGCCGGGTCGGACGACTTGGCGATGGCCGCCATCATCGGAACGGCGGAACCGGTGCTGTTGCGGACCGTGACGACGCAGTTGTAGCCGTTGGAGTTGTTGTAGGTCAGGAAAACGGTGCCCTTGCCGCTGATGGTCTTCTGGTTGACGACGGAGTAGCCGCTTCCGCACTGGCCGCCGTACGTCGCCGCGGAGGCGGGGGTCGCGATGGCCAGTGTCCCGGCGGCGATCGCGAGCGCGGCAATGCCTGTCGCGGTGATCCTCTTCGAGATGCGCATGATCCGCTCTTCCTGTCACCGGTGCGGCTCCCCTGCGGAACCGCACCGGAGACGCTACGGAGCGGTAGGAAGACCCGGAAGGCGGCCGGCCGGTGTTTCGGCTGGGACCGAAAGACGAGGCCGAAAGGCGGCGACCCGGGGGTGCGGCGGGGCATGCGGCGGGCCGGTCCCCGCATCCGGTCCCCGCGTCCGGTCCCGATTCAGCCCCCGCGTCCGGCCCTCGGGGCGCGGGCACGAAAGAGCGTTGAGCCTATCGACATCACGATCACCTAACGGCATAATGATCTACGAAAGTCAGAAGGAGTGGGTGCGCATTGTCAAGTTTTTGACCGGCGGTTTCTCGGGGTGATCGGCCCGGTCGGCCGATCTTCCGCGCGGCGGCACTCTCACCGGTGACCCTCCTGTGCGTCCCAGCTCTGCCCGGACGCCGGCGAGCGCGCCTCATCATCCGCGTAGAAGACCCGCGATCATGGATCGCCATTTCAGGACTTGGCCCACTTCCTTCTCATCGGGGCAACAGCGGGATGGAATGCCAGATGCTACGCGTCCATTTTTCTGCGCAGGATTGGGAACGGCTCCGCGTCGTTGCGAGGCCCGACCCCATGTGGGAGCTCGTCCTCAGCCTTTACATGCTGGGAGAGGCATCCGATGAAATCGTCTTCGGGCAGTGGAGGCAGCGGGTCCTGTCCCGGCTGAAGCCGGAGTCCCGGATGCTCCTCGACCTGGTGCCACCCCAGGGATACGCCCCGGACTTCCTCAGCCCGCCGGTGGGGGGCGAGGACCCGGGCGACGGGATCGACGCCGTGCTGAACACCCCGCGGCAGCGTATCGGCGAGGAGCTCGACCGGAGGTTCGACGCCGGTCCGCGACCGGAGTGGTCCGGCGCGCTGGCGCGCAAGGAAGGCCGTGCCGTACGAGCGCTGGGCAGGTCGATGCGCGCCTACTTCGACATCGCGCTTCGCCCGTACTGGGGCTACATCTCCCAGGTCGCCGAGCACAGCGCCACATCGATCGGCGATGCGGCGGAGGGACCGGTGGCGCCGATCCTCCGGCTCAGGGACCTGCCCGCGGCCCGGCAGGCCTGCCGTACGACCGTGGAACTGGAGTACGCGCAGGAGCGGGAGCTCGACCTGCGGGGCCGGGGCCTGGTGCTCATCCCCGCGTTCTTCTGCGCCGTCAACCCGGTGACCTTCTACGACCCCTCCCTGCCGCCGGTGCTCCTGTACCCGGTCGGCCACCGCCCGATGTCGTTCCTGGCCCGCGCCGCCCGGTCGGCGGGGCCGAGTGAAAGGGTCCTCCAGCGTCTGTTCGGACGCACCCGCGCCATGGTCCTGCGGACATTGGAGGGAAGGGTCCACACGACGGGCGAGATCGCGCGCATCCTCGACATCTCGCCCGCCTCGGCCAGCGAGCACGCCTCCCTCCTGCGCGACGCCGGGCTCGTGTCCAGCGAGCGCCGCGGCAACCGGGTCTGCCACCGGCTCACGCCGCTCGGGCTGGAGTTCCTCCACGGCCCCGTGGCCGGCTCGACCTCTGAGTTCAGGTCACCTCTCTGCGGACCGCGCGCGTGAGACCCGCCGCCGTCGGCGCGGCGATCCAGAAGGCCACGGACACGGCCAGCCGGGCGAGATCGCCGCCCGTCATGTCCGCGGACGCGAGGGGTGCGGCGGTGGCGTTCAGATCGAGCCACCCGGCCAGAACCTCCCCGGCGGTGCCGAGCCTCGCGACGATCCCCCACATCAGCGGGCCGGCGAGGCAGACGACGATCGCGGCCGGGGCGTTCATGAGCAGCATGCCCAGGGCGAGCCCTTCCGCGACCACGAGGACGTTCGCCCCGGTCCAGCCCAGCAGGACAAGCGGTGAGATGTCCCAGGTCGCCGGGACATGCCGGACCTCGGCGACGACCGCCGTGACGAGCACCGCCGCCAGCAGCGCGAGCAGCGACGCGGCCACCGCGGCGATCAGCGGCGGCAGGCACTTGGCCGCCAGTACGCGCATCCGCCGGGGTTCCAGAGCGAACGTGGTCAAAGCGGTGTGATGGGTCCACTCGGCGGTCACCGTGAGAATGCCGAGCACCGGGAGCAGCGTGCCGAGCCCGATGCCCGCCGTACCCAGCACGGTGAGCGCGCGGGGACCGACGACGACGCCGCGCGCCACAACCGACGCCACCGTCAGGCCGACCAGGAGTGCGGCGAGGATCAGGCCGCTGCGGGTGTCGACGAGCTTGCGCGCCTCCACGGCCACGAGGCGCCGGAACGGGGCCGGCGAGACGGCCCGCGCCCCGGCCGCGACCGGCCCGCCACCGCCCTCGGTGACAGGGACCATGTGCTCGCTCATGCCACGCTCCGGTCGGCGCCGGCGGTCAGGTCGAAGAAGGTCTGCTCCAGGGTCCGGCCCCGGTTCAGCTCGTCCATCGTGCCCTGGGCGAGCACCCGGCCGCGGCCGACGACCACGACGCGGTCGGCGACCTCCTCGGCCTCGTGCAGCAGATGGGAGCTGAGGAGCACCGCGCATCCGGAGTCGGCGAGGCCGCGGAGCAGCCCGCGCATCCATCGCATGCCCTGGGGGTCCAGTCCGTTGCCGGGTTCGTCCAGGACCAGCACGCCGGGCCGGCCGAGGAGGGCGTGCGCGACGCCGAGCCGTTGCCGCATGCCCAGGGAGTAGCCCTTGACGACGCGCCGGCTCTCCCGGTGGGTCAGCCCGACCAGGTCGAGGACCTCGTCGACCCGCCGCCTGGGCAGGCCGAGCGTCATCGCGCCCAGAGTGAGGGATTCCCTCCCGGTGCGTCCCGGGTGGTACGCGTTCGGGGCGAACATCGTGCCCACCCGGTGGGCCGGGCCGTCCAGCTCGGCGTAGGCGCGGCCGAACACGGTGGCCGATCCCGATGTCGCGCGGGACAGCCCGACCAGGATGCGCAGCGCCGTCGACTTTCCGGCGCCGTTGGGGCCGAGGAAGGCGGTGACGCTGCCCGCCCCAACGGTGAAGGACACGTCGTCGAGCGCCTTCACCTCTTTGTAGACCTTGCTGACATGGTTGAACTCGATCACCCGTCCAGTCCAGCGGAGAGGGCGTCACCCGTCATCGGCCCCGGGGCGTGCCCTCCCCGTCCCCGAGGCCGGTTCCGACCGCGCCGATCTCGACCTGCGGCCATGGTGATGTCGACCATGGTCGCTGACGCGCCGGCCCCCGGGCTTCATAGGCTGTGGCGCGTGCATGACCGTACGGACGACCAGCCACCCCTGGACCGGACGGATGTCGCGCTGCGCTATCTCTGCGCCGTGGTCCCGATGCTGTTCTACGGCGTCATCCTGGCCTGGCTCGTCCTCCGGGAGCCCGACCGGCTCCTGCCGGCCGCGGCCGACGTGGCGATGGGAGTGGCCGGGCTGGTCCTGATGCGCCGGCGACGACACCGGCCCTTGCCGGTCGCGCTGGCGACCGCCCTGCTCACCGTGTTCTCGACCACGGCGGCCGGCCCGGCCCAGGTCGCGTACGTGTCCCTGTGCACGCACCGGCGCCCGCGCCAGATCGTCCTGGCCGCCGCCGTCTCGTGGCTGTGCCTGGCGGCGCAGGCCGCCTGGTACGGCATCGGCCAGGCGACCGTCGTCTCCGTGACGACCGGGACCGTCCTCCTCGGCGGGCTGACGGTCTTCGGCCTGTACCTGCGCGGACGGCGCGATCTCGCCGCATCGCAGCGGGAGGCGGCGCTGGCGGCGGAGCGCGAGCAGCTCCACCGGATCGAGCAGGCCAAGCTCGCGGAACGGGCGAAGATCGCGCAGGAGATGCACGACGTCCTGGCCCACCGCGTCTCGCTGCTGTCGATGCTCGCGGGCGGCCTGGCGTACCGGACGGACCTCGGTCCCGAGGAGACCCGCCGGATCGCGCTGGCGATTCAGGAGAACGCGCACCAGTCGTTGAACGAACTGCGGGCCGTGCTCGGCGCGCTCCGGCGCGCCGACACCGTGGAGGCGCCACAGCCGACCCTGTCCCGGGTGGGCGACCTGTTCGACGAGGTACGCGCCGCCGGGCAGCACGTCGAGGTGGACGACGGCGTCCGCGACGCCGACCTGCTTCCGGCCCCCACCGCCCGGCACGCGTACCGGATCGTGCAGGAGGCCCTGACCAACGCGCGCAAGCACGCGCCGAGCAGCCCCGTGACGGCCCGGCTGCACGGGCGGCCGGGGCGCGGCCTGCACATCCGGGTGAGCAATCCGGTGCCACCGGGGACGTCGGCGGGCCCCGGAAGCAGGTTGGGCCTGGTCGGGCTGGCGGAACGGGCCAGGATGGCCGGAGGCACCATCAGCCATGCCGTCCGGGACGGACGCTTCGTGCTCGACGTACGGCTGCCGTGGGAGGTATGACGCCGTGATCCGACTGATGATCGTGGACGACGACCCGATGGTGCGCACCGGGCTGCGCCTCATCTTCGGCGGGGACCCCGACCTGGAGATCGTCGGCGAGGCCGGGGACGGACGGCAGGCGATGGCGCTGATCCGTGACGTGCGGCCGGATGTGGTGGTGATGGACATCAGGATGCCGATCCAGGACGGTCTGGCCACCACCGAATCGCTGATGGCCGAGCCGGACCCGCCCCGGGTCCTCGTGCTCACCACCTTCGACGCCGACGACATGGTGCTGCGCGCCCTGCGGCTCGGAGCCTGCGGCTTCCTGCTGAAGGACACCCCTCCCCCGAAGATGATCGAGGCGGTCCGGGCGGCGGCGAAGGGTGAGCCGGTGCTGTCCCCGAGCGTCATGCATCAAGTGATCGACGCGGCCACCGGCAGACACGAGCCGGACCGGCCGGAGGCACGCCGGGAGCTGGCCAGGCTCACCGAACGCGAACGCGAGGTCGCCGTCGAAGTGGCACGGGGCAGCTCGAACGCGGAGATCGCCGAGCGTCTCTACATGAGCGTCGCCACCGTGAAGGCCAACATCACGCGGATCTTCGCCAAGCTGGGCACCGACAACCGCGTCCGCGTCGCGATGAAGGTGCGCGACGCCGGCCTTCTCTGAGGGACCCGGGCAGCTATGGTCACGTCATGGACGTGATGCTGCTGACGGTCCCCGACTGCCCCAATCTGCCCCTGATAGAGGAACGCCTGGCCGAGGCGCTGTCCGGGCGTCCGGAGATCCACGTCGCCCGCCACGTCGTGACCGATCACAGCCAGGCGCAGCAACTCGGCATGCGCGGTTCGCCCACGATCTTGGTCAACGGGCGTGACCCTTTCGCCCAGCCGGGGCAACCCGCAGGACTCGCATGTCGCCTGTACCGCCACGCCGGAGGCGTCTCCGGCGCCCCGTCGGTGGCTCAACTCCGCGCGGCCCTCGCAGGTGAGGCGGGCGACGACACGTAGTCGCGTGATCCCCCGAGTCCTCGTTCTCCTCCCTCAGCACGCGCGCCGTGCGTGCCGCCGGTTAAACGGTCAAGCCATTGGTCGGCGAGATTCTTCGCCACTCATAACACCCCCACAGCAGGGCGCGCGGATCAGGCGCCGGTGAGCGGAAGCCCCAACTGGTCCGCGAGGACACGCCGCGCGTCGGCCATCGAGGGGCCGTACCAGGTGAGATGGCGGCCGCTGACCAGGGCCGCGTCGACGCCGGGGAAGCTCTCCGGCCCGTCGTCCGCGGTGAAGCGGTACGGCTCGTCGGGCAGGACGGCCAGCTCGGGCCGCGCGGCCATGATGTCGGCGAGGGGGATCTTCGGATACCGCTCCGGATGCGAGGCGAAGACGTTGTCGATCCCCAGCCGCTCCAGCACGTCTCCAGTGAAGGTGTCGCGGCCGACGACCATCCAGGGACGCCGCCACACGGGGATGACGGCACGCCGCCGGAGGGTCGGCGGCGGCGCGGCCCATGCCCGCGCCGCCTCCTCCAGCCAGGCGGGGCGGGGAAGCCGGCAGGCCAGGGTGAGCATGCGCTCCAACGAGGTCAGTGCCTCGTCCACGGTGCGGATCGCGGTCGTCCAGACCGGGACGCCCGCGCCGCGCAACGCCTCGAGGTCGACGTCCCGGTTCTCCTCGAAGTTGGCCAGCACGATGTCCGGGCGAAGCGATGTGATCGCGGCGAGGTCGGGGTTCTTGGTCCCGCGGACCCTCGTGACGTCGAGGTCGGCGGGATGGCTGCACCAGTCGGTGGCCCCGACGAGCACCTCCCGCCGGGTGGCCGCGACGGCCTCGGTCAGCGAGGGGACAAGGGAGACCACCCGCCGTACCCGCGTGGGGACGGAGACGACCCGGCCGAGATCGTCGAACTCCCGCGGGAAGCCGTCGAACGCGGCGTCCTCCCTGGCGTCACTCACCCGCGGCCTCCTTCTCGTTGTAGTCGAGGGCTTCCCGGATCCACGAGTCGAAGGCCTCGTCGGACTCGGTGCCGCCGGCGTCGACGACCATCCAGCCCTTGCTCATCCTCCGGCCGCGCATCTCGGGCCAGAACGCCCCCTCGCGCTGGAGCAGCTCCCCGACCCGGTCGGGGTCGCATCGGAGCATGAGCCGGCCATGGCTGTCGGCGCTGACCGCCAGCTTGCCGTTCACCATGAAGGCGAGGCCGCCGAACATCTTCACCTCGCGCACGTCGGCCTCCTCGGACAACGCCTCGCGGATGCGGTCGGCGAGCTCCGGGTCGTATGCCATGCTCTGCATCCCCTCTACGCATGAACTCGCGCAAGCTGTCATTGTGGTCCAAGACGACACCACTCCCCCATCACCGACGTCGGCGAATGGAGGAAAACCTCGGCGTTCCCCAACAAACCAGTCGAAGTCGCACCGTACGAGCCGGGATCATGGCGCGCATGACGTTCCGTACGGACAAGGACGGCGACCAGAGGCGGCGAGAGATCCTCGCCGAGCTGCACGGGTCGCTGGATCGGCGGTACCGCCCCGAGGACGTCGCCGACCTGGTGCTTCTGGCACTGGACGGGCGGCTGTCGCGGCGCGAGCGCGTGGTGCTGGAGCGCGCGGCCCGGCGCTCCTCCCGCCGCGCGGGCGGGTTCTCCTCGATGTCCAGCGACTACGCCAGGCCGGTGGGCGGCGGGCGGCAGGTCGCGGCGGCGAGCCGCCTGTTCGGACGGCGGGCGGAGGTCGACCCCGACGACCCCGAATCGCTGCTGGAGTTCGCGGCGAACCTGGGGGACGAGATCCGGTGGGCGCCCGACCGCGGTGACTTCCTGGCCGATCGGCTCAATCGGGAGGCGCGGGAGACGGCGGGCATGGACCTGTCCAAGCGGCAGTACAACCGCCGCTTCCGGATGCTGCGCCGGATCGCCGCCAAGGCGGGCACGCTCCGCACCGAACAGGACAAGCGGCGCCTGCTCATGGTGGGAGTCATCGGTTTCGGCGCCGACATCCCGCTGGAGCGGTTCACCGCCGACGCCGACGCGGCGTGCTTCGTCGCGTACTACACGGCGCGGCGCAAGGTGCGCCGGGAGTTCACGTTGTCGGGGCGGGACAACCCGTTCGACGAGATCGCCCAGGTCCTGTTCGACCGGTGCGCGGGCCGGAGCGACTGGTGGATGATCGCCCAGGCGCGGACGACCCCCGACGTGCTGGAGCTCCTGACGGACGAGGAGCGCGGGCGACTGCTGGGCCAGTGGTCGGCGGCCATGCGGCACGCCGCCGACATGCTGCGCGCCCGCTGGGACCCACGTGCCGATCGCACCACGATGATCGTGCGACGCGGCGACGACTCCACGACGTGGAACAACCTGGCGGTCGCCTACAACACGGCCCGGGCCGGCTGGCTGTCCTGCCTGGCGTCGCTGGACGCGCTCGCGCTGCTGGACGCGGCCTGTCCCGGCAAGGTGATGCGCCTGATGGCCGCCGACCTGGCCGCCTGGCACCGCGCCGCCGGCGGCGGCGTGGATCCGAACACCGCGGTGTGGGCGGCGCTGCCGCCGCCCTGGGAGGTGCTGGACGGCACGGCAACGTGTACGCGCGCCGACGTCGAGGCGGCCTGCCGTACGGCGGGGCTGGACCCGGAGCAGTCGGGGTGGACCGCGCCCGCGGCCCCGCGCGGGGTCGGGGTGTTCCGGCCGACGCCCGAGCTGGTGCACGGTGTGAGCGTCGCCGACCCGGTCTGGGCGGCGCTGCTGCGGCGGGCCGGCGTGTTCAGCGGCAAGAGGGTGCGGCCCGACCTGGCCGCCGACGCCTACCACGGGCTGGCCTCCGGGGTGGTGACCGGCGACCTGCCCGCGCCGTCTATGCCTGATATTCCGGGTACGCCGTAGGCCGCCGGGTCCGCGGTTAATCCCTGGTGTCCGGTGGACGATCTGGGGCACACTGACGTCCGGGCCGCCGTAGTTCAGTGGTAGAACGCCTGGCTCTTCTCCAGGTGGCCGCCGGTTCGAGCCCGGTCGGCGGTGCCGTACGCGATGGAAGCCGCCTCGTTGTAGCTCAGTGGTAGAGCTCCCGGCTCGGGACCGGGTGGACGCCGGTTCGAGCCCGGCCGACGAGGCCCTCCACCGCCGACCAGCGGCGGCGGTCACGACGGCCCGCTCGTCACCATGCCGGCGCAGGTTCCGTGCTCTCGGCCCCGGCACGTACGTGGGCACGCTTGGCCAACGCCAGACGCGCGAGGACTGCCGCCACGGCGGCGAGGGCGAACGCGGCGCCGGTCCAGGGAAGGAGGCGGGCGCCGAAGGCCGCCAGGGTCCAGCCGCCGACCCCGGTGCCCACGGTGATGCCCAGGTTGGAGAACGAGACGAACAGGGCGTTGCCGAACTCGGGGGCGTCGCGCGCGTCGCGGCCCAGCCAGGTCTGGCACACGATGAGGCCTCCGGAGTGGACGGCCGCCCAGAGCGCGACAACCGCGATCATCGGCGCGAAGCGCGGGCCGAGGGCGAACACCAGGGCGAAAACGGCGAGGCAAAGGACGGGATAGGCGAGCACGGTACGGACGACGCCGGACCGCAGCAGCGCCGCGAAGGCGAAGTTGCCGAAGATCATCACGATGCCGAACACCAGCAGCATCGCGCTGACCCACGACTCGTTCATCGCCGTGACGGCGCCCAGGTATTCGGCGAAGTAGCCGTACACCGAGAACATCGCCGCAAACACGCAGATGACGGACAGGATCGACAGCCACATCCCGGGGCTGCGCAGCACACCCAGCTGAGCACGGTAGGAGATCCGCTCGTCGGCGGGCATCGCGGGAAGGAAGCACAGGATGCCGATGAACGCGACCAGGCTGACGGCCGCGCCGAACCAGAACGCGGCCTGAAGGGTGACGTGCCCGGCCAGGTAAGACGTCACGGGGACGCCGAAGGCGAAGCCGACGGTGACTCCGGCGAAGACCCGCGCGGCCGCGCGGGCCGGGTCCGAGGCCGGGGCCAGCCGGACGGCCGCCGCCAGCGCGACCGAGAAGAAGACCGGGTGGAGGAGCGCGGGGATGATGCGGAAGGCCAGCATCACCTCGAAGTACGCGGTCAGCGCGTAGACGGCATTCGAGACGGCGAAGACGGCCATGGTCGCCGCCAGTACGGTCCTGCGGTCGATGCGGGACGCCGCGAGTGTCATGAAGGGGCCGAAGGCGGCGACGACGAACGCGAAGGAGCCGACGAGCAACCCCGCCATGGACGTGCTGACGTCCAGCCTGGCCGCCATCTGGGGAAGCACTCCGACGATGCCCATCTCGGTCGTGATGATGCCGAACACGCCCAGGGCGAGCGTCAGGAGGGACAACGCACTTCTTCTCATGATCAGCTTTCGTGTGACGCGACCCCATGGATCTACGTATCGGTCTTTGTAGAAATGAATCGGCGCGAGGGTGCCGTGCAACACCGCCACAACCAGGCGGGAGGCGCCGCGGGCGCGCCTCCCGGACCGGGGCGCCCCGGGGTCAGAGCTCGTCGCGGACGTACGCGGCGTAGGCGGCGATGGCCTGCTCGTTGCGCCGGTAGTACGTCCACTTGCCGATCCGCTCGGACTCCAGCAGCCCGGCATCCTTGAGTGTCTGCAGATAGCCGGAGACCACAGACTGGGAGAGGCCGGACCGGGCCTGGATGTCACCGACGCAGACCCCGATGTGGAATCCCAGGCCCTGCCGGAGGTAGGCGCTCTCGTCGAAGTACTCCGCAGGCGCCTTCAACCAGCGCAGGAACTGCAGGCGCGCAGGGTTGGCCAGCGCCTTGTGCACGGTCAGCGGGTCCACGACGCCCCCTTTCCGGTCGACCCCAGGCATGAAGTTGCATCTACTTTTCTGGATTTGTCGTAATATGTCAAACCAAACGGGCCCTCCCTGATGCCTTGGGAAGGTCGGGTCGGGTGCCCGCTCCGGCCGCCACCCCCGCTCGATGGGCCGCGGATCACCCGGGGGCAGCCGTCGGGAGGCGCCGTCCGGAGAGCAATTGAGCGGTCCACCATCTGCGCCGATGGCACGTCCGGCAGCCCCGTCTCGGGTGCGCCGTCGACGCGGCTGGTAGGCCACTACCTTGCGGTATACCTTCGGCGCGGGCACAATCGGCCGGGAGATGAACCAGCCCACACCCGCTCCCGGCTCTTTGCGCGACCTCGCCTACGAGGCGATACGCGAGCGGATCGTCGAGGGCGAGTGGCACCCCGGCCGCCGGATCGTCGAACGCGATGTTGCCGCCGAGCTCGGCATCTCCCGCATCCCCCTGCGCGAGGCGCTGCGGCGGCTGCACGACGAGGGGCTCGTCATCCTCGTCCCCCGCCAGGGGGCGCTGGTCAGCCCCTTCACCCCGGCCGACGTCTCCGACCTGTTCGACATCCGCGAATACCTCGAAGAACTGGCCGCCCGCCGCACCGCCGAACGTGCCGACGAGAACATCCTGTCCCGCCTGCGCGAACCCCTGCGGGCGGCGGAGGACGCGCGGGCGCGCGGAGACGAGCGCGGCCTGGCCCTCGCCAACGCCACCTTTCACACCGAGGTCGTCAGCGCCTCGGGCAACGCGCTCCTTCAGTCGATCATGGATCCGCTCGCCACCAAGCTGCGCTGGCTCTTCCGCCTGACCTCCGTACGCGACCCCGGCCGGCAGTGCGCCGAGCACGCCCAGCTGTTCGAGGCGATCGCCGCGCGCGACTCAGAGAAGGCCGGCACGCTCGCCCGCGCGCACGCCGCCGCGGGCCGCGAGCTGTCGATGCGCATGGCCGAGGAATGGAGCGATCCGCGCTTCAACCCGATCACGGCCACCCGAACCCGGCGGCGCGGCCCCAAACCCTGACGACGGGAAGCGCCCCCGGGGAGTGCGGAGGTCGTCGCGGGGCGCCTGGTCAGCGGAGCCTGATCAGGCGCCGCTCGACCGCGGCGGTGACGGCGGCGGTACGCGTGTCCACGCCGAGCTTGCGGTAGATGTGCACCAGATGGGTCTTGACCGTCGCCTCGGTGATGAAGAGCCGCCGGGCGATCTCCCGGTTGCCCGCGCCGCCGGCCAGCAGCTCCAGGATCTCGACCTCACGGGCGCTCAGCGCCGAGCCCGGGTCGCGCATCCGGTTCATCATCCGGGTCGCCACCTTGGCGGACAGCACCGTCTCACCCCTGGCCGCGGCCCTGATGGCCTGGAACAGCTCCTCGGGCGGGCACGCCTTGAGCAGATAGCCGGTGGCCCCCGCGTCGACGGCCCGCATGATGTCCGCGTCGCTCTCGTACGTCGTCAGTACCAGGACCCGCGGCGGCGAGGGCAGCTCCCGGATCCGCCGGGTGACCTCGACGCCGTCGACGCCGTCACCGAGTTGCAGGTCCATGAGCACGACGTCCGGCTTCCGCGCCGCGATGCCGCGCAGTGCCTCGCCTCCGTCGGCGGCCGCGCCGACGATCTCCATGTCGTCCTCGCCGCCGAGGAGCGCCGCCAGCCCCGCCCGGACCACCGGGTGGTCGTCCACCAGGAACAGCCTCATCGCGTCTCCCCCCGACTCGTCGCGCCGTCCGTGACGCCTGTTCGTACGCGGCGCGGGCACTCGGTGGGGACCGTGGCCGCGACCGCCGTGCCCTCGCCGGGGACGCTTTCGACGACCAGGACGCCGTTCACCTCCGCCAGCCTGTCGCGCATCGCCCGCAGCCCGTATCCCCGGCCCGGCGCGGGGGTCGGCGCGGCGAAGCCGACGCCGTCGTCGAAGACGTCCAGCGTGACCTCGCCGTCGAGATAGGACAGGGTCACCGTGGCCGTGCCGGCACGCGAGTGGTCGCGGACGTTGGCCAGCGCCCCCTGCGCCACCCGGAACAGCGCCGCCTGCACGTCCGGCTCCAGCGCGTACTGCGCGCCTTCCCGGCGGAAGCGGATTCGCGGCCCGGCGGCGTCGCCGGCGCCCGCGCAGAGCCGGGCGAGCGCCTCGGGCAGCGAGACGTCCACCAGGCCCGGGGGCCGGAGGTCGCGGACGAACCGCCGGGCCTCGTCGAGGTTCTCCTCGGCGACCGCGGCCGCCCGCCGAACGTGGGCGCGGGCCAGCTCGGGGTCGGACGCCCACACGCGGTCGGCGGCCTGGAGGAGGATGCCCATGCTGGTCAGCCCTTGCGCGAGGGTGTCGTGGATCTCCCTGGCCAGCCGCTCGCGCTCCTCCAGGATGCCGGTACGGTGCCGGGAGTCGGCCAGCGTCCCCCGAGTGCTGATCAGGTCGTCGATGAGGAGCTGCCGGGCGGCGCTCTCTCGCTGGAGCTCCCAGAAGATCACCACCGTCATGGCGGCGACGCCGATCGGCGCGAGGACCAGGCTGAGGTCCACCTCCCGGGCGATCTCGAGCTGGGCCGCGATCACGACCAGCGTGAGGGCGGCGGCGGCCGCCGCGAAGCCGCGCGCGTTCAGCGACCGCAGACACAGAAAGAGCAGCGGTACCGCACACCAGCTGAACGACGGCGCGAGCACCACGAGCGCGAGCCAGACCGCCGCCACCCCTCCCAGCCAGACGAGGCGCCTGCGCCCGAGGCGGCTCCAGAGGGCGACGCCGAGCACGTAGGCCAGGGCGAGCAGGCCGGCGACGGCCAGCGAGGCGACCGTACGCGGTCCCATGTCGTGCCGGGTCACCAGCCGCAGGGCGGAGGCGGCGAGCAGCAGGTAGAACCCCGCATGCATCGCCCAGTTCAGCCAGCCACGCTCCCTCATCGCGCTCCTTGTCCGGTTGTCCGGTTTGTTCCGACGCTGTCCGCTGCCGCGGATCCGCCCCGCCTGTACGGCGGCGCGTCAACCGATCGGTTGACCGCCGTCTCAACCGCCCGGCGCCCGGGAATCGCCCATGCTCGCGATGCTCCACGACGGCTCTCCTGGAAGTTTTGAGTGCACCCGACCTCACCACGCTGAACTGGAGAAACGATGACTGGTTCCCTCCGCACCCGCCTGATCGCCGGCACGCTCTCGGGGCTCGCCGTCATGGCCGGCGCCTTCGGCGCGGCACCCGCCCAGGCCGCCCCCGCGGAGAACGGTCGCGCCGCGCAGGCCGTCGTACAGACCGGCGTGCTCTCCGCCGACGCCGCCCTGACGATCGCCGACGCCGCGATGAAGGAGGCCGCCAAGCAGAAGCAACGCGTGACCGTGGTGATCGTCGACCGATCCGGCGCGACCCGGCTCGTGCTGAAGGGCGACGGCGCGGGCCCGCAGACCGAGGAGTCGGCCCGGCGCAAGGCCTTCACCGCGGTCTCCTTCGGCAGGACGACCAGCGAGCTCGGCAAGGGCGTGACCGGCGGGGGCCCGTCCATCGCCGACATCCCGGGCACCCTCTTCCTCGGCGGCGGCGTTCCCGTCGCCTCCGAGGGCGCCCCCATCGCGGGCGTCGGCGTCGGCGGGGCGCCGAGCGGCGACATCGACGAGGCCATCGCCCAGGCGGGTCTCAAGGCCGTCGCCGGCCGACTCCGCTGAGAAGTCCGCCACGGACGGCCGGCGCGAGGAAGTGCGGTCACGCATGACACCGTTGAAGCGCCGGACGGCGCCGGTCTTCCGGCGCCGCGTCCGGTGGCGAGAGCACGGAAGGACGATACGGATGAAGCGCCGGGCGATCCTGGTCTCCGGGCTCAGTCTGCTGCTCGCGGCCTGCGGCCGCACGGTGAAAGGAGAGAGTGTGCTCAACGAGGAACTGCTGGCGCGCGCCGCGCGCGGTGACGCCGCGGGCGTCCGGGACGCGCTCGCGTCCGGGGCCGACGTCGAGGCCCGCGACGGGCTCCGCCGTACCGCCCTGCTGCTCGCCGCGGCGGCCGACCACGTCGAGGTCGCCGAGGTGCTGGTCGCGGCCGGCGCGAACCCGAACGCGCAGGACTCCCGGCTCGACACGCCCTGGCTGGTCACCGGCGTCACCGGAAGCGTCGCGATGCTGAACGCCCTCCTGCCCGCCGGCCCCGACCTGACCGTACGCAACCGCTACGGAGGCGTCTCGCTCATCCCCGCCTGCGAGCGCGGGCACGTGGCCTACGTCCGCGAGGTGCTGAAGACCGAAATCGACGTCAACCATGTCAACGACCTCGGCTGGACCGGCCTGCTGGAGGCCGTCATCCTCGGCGACGGCGGCCCGCCCTACCAGGAGATCGTCCGGATGCTCGTCGCCGCGGGCGCCGACGTCGACCTCGCCGACCGCGACGGCGTCACCCCGCTCGGCCACGCCGTCGCCAAGGGGCAGACCGCGGTGGCCGGCCTGCTCCGCGCCGCCGGAGCGCACTGACCCGCCACCGGCGGCCGCGGCCTTGACGCTCGGCGCGCGGGTACCGCGAGCCCGGTCGCGGGAAGGCCGGGAAGGCACGGTGGAGCCGCGCTCGTCGGTCAGCGAAGGCATCGCGGGCTACCAGGCCCGTTGGACGCCGGGCCCGGGGGCGGGCAGTCCCGCCACTGGGCAGCCGTCGGTCGCCACGACACGCCCGGCGTGCATCACCATCAGGCGCCGGGGGTGCGCGGCCACCGCCTCGGCGACGCTCGCCGCCGCGACGGCGACGAGGTCGGCGCGGCTGCCGGGCTCCAGCCCGTAGCGATCCAGGCCCAGAGCGGCGGCGGCCTCCGTGGTGACGAGCGAGGCCGCGACGCGCAGCTCGTCGTCGGTCATCAGATCGTCGCGCAGGCCGATGATCGTCGCCCGTTCGAGCATGTCGCCCGTGCCGTACGGCCACCACGCGTCGCGGATGTTGTCGGAGCCGGCGAAGACGCGCACGCCCGCCTCGCGCAGTCGCAGGACGGGCGGCATCGGCCCGGCTGGGCCGTTGGTGAGGATGGACACCCCCGCGGCCGCGAGCGCGGACGCCGTCCGGGCGAGCGTAGCGTCGGCGACCTCGCCCAGGCAGTAGGCGTGGCTCACCGTCACCCGGCCGCGCAGTCCGAGCGCGGCGGTGCGGGCGGCGATGTCCCGCAGCTGCCCGGCCCCGATCTCGCCCGGATCATGCAGGTGGATGTCGACGCCGACGCCGTGCCGCTCGGCGAGCCCGAAGACGACGTCGAGCTGCCCGTCCACGTCGCCGTCGAAGCCGTGCGGGTCGAGGCCGCCGACGAGGTCGGCGCCTTCGCGCAGCGCCGCGTCCAGCAGGTCGGGCACGCCGGGCGCGGTGATCACGCCGCTCTGCGGAAACGCGACGATCTGTACGGTCATCAGGTCGCGGACGCGCTCGCGGACCTCAAGCACCGCGTGCAGGTTCGCCAGGCCGGCCTCGGGGTCGACGTCGACGTGGGACCGGGTGTGACCGGTGCCGTGCCCCACCATGCGATGGGCCAGCCGCAGGGCGCGCTCGGCGACCGGGACGGTGAGTTTCCGGCGCGTCTGGAGCTCGGCGTCGACCCGCTCGCGGATCGTGCCGCCTGGGACGTGCGGCTGCCAGGGCGCTCCGAGGAACGTCTTGTCCAGGTGGGAGTGGCCGTCCACGAAGGCGGGGAGCAGCAGCGCGCCGCCCAGGTCCACGCGGCCGTCGCCGACGTCTCCGGCCGCCCGGACGTCTTCGACGGGCGCCCCGCCGTCCGAGGCGCGTTCGCGGATAGACGCGATGAGACCGTCGCGGAGGGACACGTCGGCCCGCCGGCCGTCCGGGAGCGTGACATCGGCCAACACCGAGGGGTGGGAACGGCTGCTCTGCATACGGGGCTCTCCCAGGGCGCGAGGGTGGCGACTCGGGCGTACGGGGCCGGTCCGCCGTTGCCCCGAGCGGCGGAAGCCCTCTCCGCGTTCCCGGGGCGATGGCAGCGACGCCCGCGCGAGTTACTGGTATACCAATGTCCAGGCTAGCGGCTCCCCGGGACAAGCGGTCACCGCTCGGACGCGCGGCGAGGACCCGCTTGCCGCCTCTGCTCAGCGGGGGCGTATCCGCGGGCGCGCACATGGTCGGCGACAACGGCGGCGAAGGCGCGGGCGGCGGCGCTCTGGTAGGCGTTTTCGCGCCGCAGCAGGGTCACGGTGCGGGTGGGCGGCGCCGGTTCGGGCGCACGGCGGAACTGGTGTGCCTGCTTCGCGCGTGGGTTGAGCTTGGCGGTTCAGATCAGGAGGTGCCGGGTGGCCAGGGCGAGGACCTCGGCGCGGCTGTGTGTGTTGTGGTCGGCGGCCACTGACTGGTTGGCGATGGCGAGGGAGAAGGCGAGCATGCTGCGAGCCTCGACATCGCCGGGATCGGGGCAGAAGGAGCTGAACAGCGTGCGGAGGTAGCCCATGCGCCGGTTGTCGACGCGGCGGAGGCGTTCGGCGACCGCTGGGTCCCGGCGGGCCCAGTCGCGGATCGCCAGTTCGACGGGCATCAGCGGAGAGAGGGGGACCAGGGTGCCCAGCAGTCGTACTTTGTCCCGGGCGTCAATGCCTTCGGCCTCGATGCGCCCGATGACCTGGTCGGCGCCTTTCTCCTCCCAGGTTTCCAGCAGCGCCTCCAGGAGTGCTTCCCGGTTCTTGAAGTGCCAGTAGAAGCTACCTCGGGTGACGTCGAGCGTCTTGGCCAGCACGTCGACCCGGACGGCGTCCGGGCCGCCTGCGGCAAGGGCGCGCAGCCCCTCCTCGATCCAGGTGTCGCGTGGGGCGCGGGCTGTGGCCGCCATCGATTCCTCCTGTCGGTGTGATCTGCGACACGGCATCTTGTCTTCGCCGTCTCATGGCGTCTAGCCTTCAACCATACAGTACACCACTGTATGGATAATGAAAGGAGAGCACGATGCGACTCCCGAACACCGCACACACCGCCCGTCCCTGGCAGATCCACGAGATCGCCCCCGATTTCACGCTCGAGGACGTCTGGGAACTGCCGACACCCGGCGGCCCTGACGACCTGCCGAGACTGGTGCGACAGATGACCTCTGGCGGCAACGGAGAGAGCTCTTCCCGGCTGTATGACCTGCTGTTCGAGGTCCGCTGGAAGCTGGGCAACCTGCTGGGCTGGGACAAGAGCGGCCAAGGCGTCGGCGAGCGAGTGCGGTCGCTACGCGATCGGCTGCCGGCGGACCTGCGCGACGGGCCGCGCGGCCCGGACTTTCGCGGGGTGCCGTTCACCGCGGTGTATTTGACGGACACCGAGTTCGTCGCCGAGTCCGCCAACCGGACCGTGCACGCGCTGATGCACCTGGGCTGGGTGCCTGATCAGGCCGGCGGCTATCGAGGCCGGCTGGCCACGCTGGTCAAGCCCAACGGCCTGCTCGGTAAGGCCTACCTGGCCGGGATCACGCCGATTCGCCGGGTGGTGGTGTCCCCAGCACTGACCCGAAAGATCGGCCGCGGCTGGCAGTCGCAGACCGGCAATCCCACCACCGGCATTTCCACGATAGGAGCGTGATCAACATGATCAAATGGGCTGGCCGCGTCCTCGCCATCATCGGCGGCGGACACCTCGCCCTCGGGTTGTTGTTCAGCCGGGCCTCCTTTGGAGACTGGCTGTCGTTGCGGCTGTGGGGCCACTGGCGGGACGACACACCGGCGGTCCATGACTTCTGGGGCAACCCGGCCGGTTTCGGCCTGCCGTTGCTACTCGTCGGCCTGCTCGTGCTATGGATGGACCGACGCGGCCTGACCCCGCCCGCCTTCCTTGCCTGGACGATGCTGGTCTGGGCCGTCGTGTGCGCCGTCATCGCGGAGCCGACCCCGGCGCCGCTGCTGGTGGCCGCCGCCATCCTGCTGTTGTGCGGAATCCGCCGCGCCGCCACACACACCACGCCCGCACCCGAACACAAGCCCACACCCGAACTCAACGGACTGTGAGCACCTCGGCGGCCCACACAAACACTGAGCGCGCATCCGCCCACGCACGGAAACGGCTAGATCGCCACCTGTAAAGAGGCCCACCATGGAGCCGCCCTGAACTGCGGCCCGGCCGAGGCGGTGCGGATCGGGCTGGAGGCGGCCGGCGGCAAGAACCTCGAAGTGACCGGTACTGCCGGGATCGCGACCCTACCGGCCCTACGAACCGCCCGAGCGAGGCCCGGCCGTCGGCTTCGCGTACGAGCACTCCGTCCGTCAGGCGTCGAAGCGGCGGCGGGAGGCCTCGATGCGGCCGAGGTACCGCTGGGTCCAGGCACACATTCCATCGACGGTCGCGCGCAGAGCCCGTCCCGGCTCAGTGAGCGTGTACTCGACCCGCGGCGGCACGGTGGCGTACACACTCCGCTCGACCAGACCGTTGCGCTCCAGCATGCGCAGATTCTGGGTGAGCATCTTGTGGCTGATGCCCTCGATCTCGTTACGCAACTCGCTGAAGCGCAGGGTGTGTTCACCGATGGACTCGATGATCAGGAACGCCCACTTGTTGGCGACGTCCGAGAAGATCTCCCGCGCCAAAGAGTCCGCGCGCGTCAGGTCTGCGTCGTTGAGCGAGCCGTCGAGTTGCTTGGTCACCATTGGGTTCCCCAGTCACTGAAAAGTGCGTTCTTCCATGTCAGCGGCCACTCTCCTACAGTTCCTGAGTAACCGCAAGAGAGCACACGCGTCTCGGTTCCGCGGAAGCGAGCCCATGGGCTTCGCATGACAAACGGGCTTCTCATGACAAGGAGACAGACAGCATGGCCATCACTCTGGTGAACCCCGGCGGACTGCCGGAAATCGATCTATACCGGCAGGTGTCCATCGGATCTGGGTCGAGGCTGGTCTTCATCGCCGGGCAGGTCGCCTGGGGTGCCGACGGGGTCACGGTCGGCGAAGGCGACCTCGCCGCTCAGGTCGAACAGTGCTACCTCAACATCGGCACCGCCCTGGCCGAGGTCGGCGCTTCCTTCGACGACGTGGTGAAACTGACCGTCTATCTCGTCGACTGGACCCCCGAGAAGATGCCCCTGTTCGCGGAGGGGGTCGCCCGGGCCGCCGCGAGGCTGGGCGTCACCCCGGTAGCGCCGCTCACGGGGATCGGTGTCGCCGCGCTGGCCGGGCCCGACCTCCTGGTCGAGGTCGAAGCCACCGCGATCATCGATTGAACCGGGGGCGTGCCGGCCGCACCCGGCCGGCTCACCCCTCTCCAGGTCCGACGGATGTTCCGGAAGGCGGCACGGCGGCCCCCATCGCCGACGCCACCTTCCACATGATCCGCGTCATGGACGTCAGCTCGTCCGGGCCGAAGTGGTCGATCAAGAAGGCGCGGACGACGGCCAGGTGACCTGGCGCGGTCTTCTCCAGGCAGCGCAGACCCTCACCGGTGAGCACCGCCATGACGCCCCGCTCGTCCGAGGGGCAGGAGACCCGCTCGACCAGCCCGATCTTCTCGAGCTGGCCGACCTGGTACGTGAGCCCGCTCTTGGAGACGACCACCAGGCGGGCCAGCTCGGTCATCCGCATCCTCTGACCCGGAGCGGATGAAAGCCGGGTGAGGATCTCGTACTGCGAGTGGGTCAGCCCCGAGTCGGCCTTGAGCTGTTCCTCGATGCGGCGTTCCAGCAGGTGCGACGCGGTGAGGTAGGCCAGCCAGGCGTCCATCTCCCGCGCGTTGAGCCAAGGGGGTTCCGTCACTCCCCCAGTCTACGGTTTGTTCAAATTTGAACCAGCTACTAGGTTTGGTACAAATTCGAACGAAAGGACTTCCATGCTCACGCGGATTCGACCCGTTGCCCTGCTGATCGGCCGGGTCGGCATCGGGGTCATCTTCCTCGTCCACGGCTGGCAGAAGCTCACGACCATGGGCTTGTCCGGCACCCCGGCGTTCTTCGAGCAGATCGGAATCCCCTTGCCCGGTCTGGCGGCGCCGGCTGTCACCGTGCTGGAGCTGGCCGGCGGCACGGCCCTCATCCTCGGCGCCGCCCTGCCGGTCGCCGGGACCCTGCTCGCGCTCGACATGCTCGGCGCGATCGCCTTCGTCCACGGCGGGAACGGCTTCACCGTGGACAAGGGCGGCTACGAGTTCGTCCTCGCCCTCGCCGTGGCGGCCGTGGCGATCGGCTTCAGCGGAGGCGGGACGCTCGCCCTCGACACCCTCTGGCAGCGGCGCGGCCGGCCGGGCGCCTGAGGCGAACCGCGACGGCCTCCGGGTGCCGTGCAGAATTCGGCCAGAATTCGGCACGACACCTGAAGGCCGTCTTATCGATCAAGCCCATCCCCCGCTACTTGGCGATGACCGCTTCGAGGTCGGTGAGGATCTCGGAGGCGGTTGCCGGGGCGAGGTCACCGAAAGTGTGCGGAGAACCCTTCAGGGGCATGTGCGAGAAGGCGGCGGGCTCCTCGCCGAGCCACGCCAGGGTCCCCCGTAGGGGCGGCCGCAGGGGCGGCCGGCCGAGGAGGTCCCGCACCGGGTCGGCGGCCTGATCGCCGAACGGCGTGCCCGGCTCCCTCGCCGCATGACGGCCGTGGCATATGCTCGCCTATGCCCTGATCAGAGGCTTCGGCTCTCCACCGGGCGCGCCCTTCCACGAAGCCGTCCCGACGGCCCGCGCGGTGTCGTGACGGCGTGGGTGAGACGTCTCCGGCTCGATCCGCGACCAAGGAGTTCCGTGCTCATCAAGCGTCTGCGTATGCCGGCGGTCCTCGTCGTCGCGACCGGCCTGCTCGGGGTCGCCGCGCGTACGCCGCTGGTCACCGAGCACGACCTGCGCGCCGACGAGGCCATAGAGACACTGCGCACCCCGACTCTGACGGTGATCGCCGATGTCCTCAACGTCGCCTTCGGCCCCGTGGCCGGGCTCACGATCGTCGTGCTGCTCGCGGTCACGCTCGTCCTGATGGGACGCGCCCGTACGGCCGTGCTGGTCACGCTGATCGTCGCGATCGGCTGGGCCACCAGCTCGGTCTTCAAGCAGATCATCGCCCGGCCCCGCCCGCCGGCGGCGGACCAGCTCGTTCACGAGATCGGTCACGACAGCTTTCCCAGCGGGCACGTCACCCTGACACTCTCACTGGTCGTCGCCGCGGCTTTCCTCGCCGCCGGCACCCGCCGGTTTCCCCTCGTCGTGTCCGTCGGCGCCGTCTTGGTGGCCGCGCAGGCGTTCGCGCGCATGTATCTCGGCGTCCACTACCCCACCGACGTGATCGGCGCGTTGCTGGCCGGCGCCGCCGGAACCTCGGCCGTCATCGCGCTGCGGGGCAGCGTCGATCGCCGTCTCGGCCGGGGGGCGCTCCGCCTCGGGCGCCCGGCGGATCACCGGCGTTCGGGGAACGCGGGCGATGGCACCTGAGGTTCCGGGCCTCGCCGGTGATTCGCCCGGGCTCCGGCGTCGAGCCGCCCGCACCTGTACGCGACCGGAGAGTCGCACCACAACGGCCCGGCGAACACCGCGGAGGCAGGTGATACTGGCCGGGTGACGGTCTACCGTGTCCTGGTCGTCGAGGACGACCACCGGCTTCGCGACGCACTCGCCCGCGGCCTGCACGAGGAGCACTTCGAGGTGCTCACCGCCGCCGACGGGGCGGCGGCGCTGCGGGCCGTCCGAGATCGGGTGGACGCGGTCGTTCTCGACATCGGCCTGCCTGACTCCGATGGTCGCGACGTCTGCCAGGCGATGCGGGCGACGGGCGTCGACGCCCCTGTGATCTTCCTTACCGCGCGCGACCACCTGACCGACCGGCTCTCCGGCTTCTCGGCGGGTGGCGACGACTACCTGAGCAAGCCGTTCCACCTGGCCGAACTCGCGGCCCGGATCCACGCGGCCGTCCGCCGAGCCGGACGGGAGCTGTCCGTCGAGGTCAGCGGAGTGCGACTCGACCCGGCCCGGCATCTCCTGGAAGTCGGCGGGGTGCCGGTCGCCCTCACCCCCACCGAGTTCCGGCTGCTGGCCTGCCTGATGGCCTCCCCCGGGGCGGTGACACGCCGGCGGGCGCTGCTGCGCGCGGCCTGGCCGACGGGCGCCCAGGTCAGCGACAACACCCTGGACCAGTACCTCGCGCGGCTACGGCGCAAGCTGCGTGAGGTGAACAGCCCGCTCGGCATCGACACCGTGCGGGGCGTGGGTTACCGCTTCGCATGAGGTGGCCGCGGACGATCCCGGCACGGCGCGTCCCGCTGCCGTGCACACTTCGCGGTCGGCTCGCCCTGCTCGCCCTGGTCACCACGGCGGTCTGGGTCGGCCTGCTCGCCGGCGCCTTCAACGTCACCCTGTCCGCGCGCCTCGGGGCCCAGGCCGACGACCTGCTGCGGACCCGGGCGGCGGCGGTGGCGGCCACCCTGGAGACGCGGCCGGATGGCGCCATCGTCATCCACGAACCCGCGGACGACCGGGCGCTGGACACCGGCATCTGGATCTACCAGGGCGCCCGCGCCATCGAGCGTCCCGCGGCACCCCGGCGACTCCAGCGCGAGGCCGACCGGCTCGCGAACCACCGCGAGATCTTCGCGGAGACCGCCGGCCCGTACGTGTCCCGGCTCTACGCCCTGCCGGTCCTGGCCCGATCGGACCACGGCCGGCAGGTCGGGACGGTCGTCGCCTCGGTCGGCCTGGATCCGTACCGCACCATGGCGCATGCGACCCTTGTCGGCTCAGCGGTGCTCGGACTGCTCTTTCTCGGCGTGGTGTATCTGGTCACCCGGGCGATCGTCAGTCGGGCCCTGCGGCCGGTCGCCGAGATGAGCGCCCAGGCCGCGAGCTGGAGCGAGCGGGGAGCGGCCGAACGGTTCGGCGTGGCGGGGCGCCCGGAGGAGCTCGCCTCGCTCGCCACCAACCTCGACGAGCTGCTCGACCGGTTGGCCGCCGTTCTCCGCCACGAACAGCGGCAGTCCGCCGAGCTCTCGCACGAGTTGCGCACCCCGCTGGCCCGCATCGTCGCGGAGACCGACTGGCTGGCGGCGCGGCCCCGCACCGCGGCGGAGCAGCGGGCCTCCCACGCGGTGATCGCGTCGTCGGCGGCGACAATGTGGCAGATCTGCGAAACCCTGCTCTCCGAGGCTCGCACCCGCGCGGCGCCGACCCCCGGGCGGTGCGCGTTGCTCGACCTCGCGCACGACCTCGCCCGGCGCTCCGCCGAGGAGCACCCGCAGGCGGCCCCCGTGGTCGTCCGCGGCCACGCCGTGGCCGCCGGGGTCGCCGCGCCCGTCGCGGAGCGCATCCTGGCCCCGCTGCTGGACAACGCCCGCCGCTACGCCGTACGGACGGTCACGATCGAGTGCGCCCGCGTCCCCGGCGGCGCCGAGGTGACTGTCGCCGACGACGGGCCCGGGGTGCCGGCCGGCGTCGGCCCGGCCGTCTTCGAGCCGGGACGGCGGGCAAACCCCGCCGACGGACACGACGGCGCCGGACTCGGACTCGCCCTCGCCCGGCGTCTGGCCCGGGCGGCCGGGGGCGACATCCACCTGGCCGCGTCCGCGGAGGGCGCCCGGTTCGTGGTCAGGCTGCCCGCGGGGTGACCTGCGCCACCTGTTCCTTCGGGTCCCTCGCGTTTTTCGCGTCCCCCAGGTCCCGCGGGTCCTTCGCGCCCTTCGCGTCCTTCCGGGCGACGCCACTCGAGCACCGGCTCCTCGCGGCATGAGGCGCCGAGCCCTCCGTCGTCACCCTGGCGCGCCCATCGACCGCTCCGTGTCGGACAGCGGTACCGCCGCTCGCTGCCGCCACATCGTGTAAAGGATCAGCGCGGCCAGGACGCCGACGAGCACCAGCGAGGAGCCGATCGTCCCGTATCCGAGACCGCCCTTGACGACGGGCTTGCTGAAGAAGTCGCCCACCGTGGCGCCGAGCGGACGAGTGAGGACGAACGCCGTCCAGAACAGCAACGTGCGGGAGATCCGGGTGAGGTATGTGGCGACGAGGATCGACGCCAGCAGGCCGCCGATCAGGAGCGCCCCTCCCGAATAGCCGAGGCCGGAGTCGTCGGCCAGGAAGTCACCGAGAGAGGTGCCCAGCGTGTTCGAGAACAAGATCGCGGTCCAGTACAGCATCTCGCCCCTGAGCGTGCTGATCCGCTCGACCTGGAACGGCTGGCCGCTGAACCGCCAGACGACGAACACCGCGGCGAGCGCCGTGACCAGGATCAGGGCGCCCCTGGCGTAGCCGAGCCCGACGGTGCGGTTCATGAAGTCAGACATGGTTGTCCCGGCCGTGCTCGTCGAGAGGATCACGGTCCAATAGAGCACCGGGTGGAACGCTCGCGCCCTCAACTGCGTCACGAGGCTGATCAGGAACAGCCCGACGAGGATCAGCGAGCCGACGGCGTAGCCGACGTTCAACGTCTGGGCGAGCAGGTCGCCGCCCGTCTCCCCCAGAGTCGTCGCCGCGATCTTCATGACCCAGAAGGCCAGGGTGATCTGCGGAAGTTTCTTCACGTTCCCTCCCCGTTCGCGGGAGGCGCACCCCCGTGGGACGCCCCGAACGCCGCGTGCGCGCCCCCGGAGTCGATCGGCAACGCGTGGCGGGGCCGGCCCTCGCACCGACCGCCAGGAGGAGGGTAGGTCGACGGAGCTGAAATCAACCTGAGCGGCGCCCGGGGCCCCGACGCCTGGCGACTCCGTGCGGTCCCGAGTGTGACTGCTCGGGGGCTTGCGGGACGCCGATGCTTAGGCACACGCCCGACACCCCGGCGAGGGGAGACCCGATCAAGGGCGCTGGTCGCCTGGTAGATGCCTTGGCAAGAGAGCCGGCTCCCGCAATGGGCGTCCATCGAGGAGACGCGTCCAAAGCGGAGCGAGCCCCGCAGGCACCACCGGCTCGGTCGCCGACGTCAGCTCCGACAGCGTCCACCAGTGGAAACGATCGGTCACCGAACGTTCTTGCTCGTCCATACCGGAGGTGTCCACCTTCAGGAGAAGGGGCTCCCACTCCGGTGCCTGTCACCCTTTTGGGGCTCTTCGGTGGGGCACCCGAGCCGAGCGAGTCCGGCGTCCGGGCCGCACGTCGACGCCTTCCGCCCCTTCCAGCCCGCGGCCATTGCCTTCACCCCTCCGCACTGCGGCCATTGCCTCCGCCGCCACAGCCTTCCTCGGCCTCGTCCGGCGAAGCCCGCGTCGCCTCGCCGAATGCTGCCGCTCCGCCTCTCGCGAATACCAGCCAAACGGAATCTCGTACGCAATGCTCACAAATAGTACATGAGTGGCTACTTAGAGTTGCTTATCGAACGCGTGAACGATATCCTCGCAGAGGGTCGACCGTCAGACCGGGAGGAGAGGTGCGAAGAGATGATGCTTTCGGGTGGCGTGCTGCTGTCGCGCCGACCGGAGAACGCTCCTCCGCCTCCACCGTCCGACGCGCCTTCCACGTCCCCGCGGCGGCGCGGACCCAGGCGGCACACGCCGTTCATCGGATCCGATCGCTTCTCCGGTGACTCCTACGGGGCGGTGCTCCTCGACCACGCTCGCAGCGCCGGCTGCCGCGAAGGAGCCCCTGGTCCCGCCCCACACGACCCGGCGCGCCCCGAGGGGCGAGGTGCGCGACGCGGCAAGCCGGACGACGCGGCGTGCGTTGACGGGCGAGGTGGGCCACGCGAGCCGGACGAGGCGCACTCCTGGGCACGTCGGCTGCTCGGCCTCCCAGACGCGCCAGAAGACCAGAAGCCTGACAGCGGGGAGGGGTCGCAGCGCCTCAGAGGCGATGGCGGTGCTCCTTCTGGTCGGGACGAGCCGCGGCCCGGGCACGACCGTGGTGACCTGTCGGCCTGGGACGGGATCTGGCAAGGCCGCCGCCCCACCCACGACAAGCCGTCCGCGAACCGTCCCCTGCGTGCCGGTCGCGATGATCGGCAGCGGAACGGCTCCGGCCGACAGGACGCGGATGGGCAAGGCCGGCACCGCTTGGGCGAGGCTCAGCTGGGCGTGGGCCGCATCTGCCAGGACGAGCAGCGTCCGGACCGCGCCCCGCAGGACACAGACGCACAGGGATCAGGTCGGCGTGGCGGTGACCGGCGGGCCGGTGGCGATGCTGCCGCCGATGGCCGGGGCGCTACCACCGACCACCCGGACACTGACGGCCAGGGCATCGGCGGTGATGGGCAGGACGGTGCGGGCCCGGTCCCTGGTGGTGATTGCCGAGTAGGGGACTGGCCCGATCTGAACCTGGCCGGACGCGACGTCATCGAGTTGCTGGCTCGTGCCGAGCGGCTGGCCGCGGCTGCGGGAAAGGCGCCGGGCGAAACCAAGACCGGGGCTGGAGCCGAGGCCGAGGCTGGCGCTGGGGCCGGTGCCGGTGTTGGCGCGGGGGCCGAGACCCGGGCTGGAGCCGGTGTTAACGCCGGGGCCGGGGCAGGGGCTGGGACCGGTGCCGAGGTTGAGGTGGTGATGGCGGAGATCGTCGCCCTGGCGCGGGCGATCGATCTGGCCGAAGCCGCGATCGCCGCCCGCCTCCCGATAGCCGAAGCGGGTAAAGGCCACCACCTGTTCGGGCGGCGGTCGATCGGGGCGTGGCTGGCAGCAGCTACCGGGTCACGCACCGCCCGCGCTGGGGAACGTGTCACACTCGCGCGGCAGCTGCCGCGCCTGCCCCGCACCGCTGGTCTGTTCGCCTCGGGCCGGTTGTCCTACGGGTATGCGGCGACGATCGCGTCCGCCACCCGCCACCTGGACGACGCCGAAACCGAACTGGCCGAACCGATCCTGGTCCAGCTCGCACAAGCGTCGGCGTCCACGGTCGAGGACGTGGCCCGCGCCGGCCACACCATCATCGAGACCATCGACCCGGACGGGAAGCTGGCGCGGGCAGCGGCCAAGACCGAACGCCAGCACCTGACCATCTCCGACACCGCGGACGGGATGGGCCGCCTGCGCGGGCTGCTCGACCCAGAACTGAAGATGCAGCTGAAAACCTGGCTGGAACCACTGGCGGCCAAAACCGACAGCACCGACCTGCGCAACCACGGCCGCCGCATGGCCGACGCCCTCGCCATCCGACTGTCGCAGGGCGGGCGGCGCACCGTGATGCACGTGTCGGTGACCGAGCAGACCCTGACCGGCCAATCAGAAGAACCAGCGTATTTGGAAGACGGCACGGCTGTCCCGGCCGAGGATGCGCGGCGGATGGCCTATACCGCCGAACTACGGCGGGTGCTCCGCGACGCGGACGGCATCGTGAAGGACTTCGGGCGGGCACGCCGGCTGGCCTCGGCCGACCAGCGGGAGGCGATCCTGGCCATGTATCGGACCTGCTGCCGTGAAGGGTGTGACGTCCCCGCCTACCTGGCCGAGATCGACCACATCAAACCCTGGTATCCGACCGGTCGCACCAACCTGAACAACCTCGCACCGCTGTGCGCCGCGGACAACAAGTGGAAGTCCCGCCACCCCGACCGGGTAGAGGTGATCGATCAGGGCGACGGGACCGTGTCGATGCGGTTCCACCGGTATTCCAAGCTCCGCCCCCGACGCTGGACCGACAGACAGTGACCAACCACCACTGAACAACGATCGGCGCGCCGCGGGTTGCGTCCACGAGCCACGAGCCACGATTCCTGACCCGTGATCCGTGAACAGCGACTCGCGAACGGCAAACAGCGATCGGCGAGCCGTGACCCGCCCGCCATGATCGGCGTCATGATCGTGGTCGCGGCGGCCACCCGGTGATCCGGCCCCTCCCACGGGCCGGCCCCGCAGCATGCCCGAACTCCACGCGCCAAGGCCCCACACGCCGGAGCCCCGCACTCCGGGCACCCGCGTGCCGGAGCTCCCACGCACTTGGATTCCACGCCAGGGCTGCACGCGTCGGACGTCGGCGTGCCGGAACTCCCGTCCGCGCCTGCTCCGGGCCGCCGCAGACGACGCGCGAACAGGCAGTGACCCGGCGCGGCGGTCGATCACCGGTGATCCGGGCCCGCTGACCGACCGGCCCGGCAGCATGCCGAACTGTGCGTGCCGGAAGTCCAGGTGCCGGCGCTTCACGCGCCGGACATCGGCGGACGGAGCTCCGCTCGCCGTCGCTCCCGGCGCTGCGTGGATAGAGGGTGATCACGTCCACGCTGCTCTTGCCCGTCCTCGGGCTGTCCTGGCCGGGTGCCCGAACTCCGCGCGCCCTGGGTCCGGCAAGAACAAGGCGACCATCCGCCACGCGCTGACCCACTCCATCGGCGTCCCGGCAGTGCCGTCCGACCTCACGGTGCAGGACCTGGCTGATTGGGACAGGATGTGTGCCCTGATCGCCAGCTCCGAGCCCTGGTGGGAGCCCGGGACCGAGACCGGCTACCACGCGATGACCTGGGGCTTCGTGATGGGCGAAATCGTCCGCCGGTCCACTGACAAGCCGATCTCGCAAGTACTCATCCAGGAGGTGGCGGCTCCGCTGGGCATCGCCGACGAGCTGTTCTTCGGCGTCCCGGAGTCCGAGCTCGGCCGGCTCGCCCGGCTCGCGGATGCGCCCGGTACCGCCGCGATGATGGCAGCGGTGCAGGCGACATGCCGATGCTCAAGGCCACGCCGCCCGCCGTGACCCCCAGCGCCGAATACGGCAACAACCCCGTGGTGCTCACTTCGCACATTCCCTCGGGCGGCGCGATGTCCGCCCGCGCGGCGGCCAGGATGTACGCCGCGCTGCTTGATGAGGTGGATGGTGTCCGGCTGGTCTCGGACGAGCGACTGCGTGAGGTCACAGCCCTGGCCACGGCCGATGTCGACCAAATGGCCGGTTTCCCTATGCCGCGCGGGCTGGGCTACAACCTCGGCCGGCCCGGAGCCAACCCGCAGGAGACGCTGAGCGTTTTCGGCATGCCCGGCATGGGAGGCAGCGCGGCGTATGCCGACACCACGACGGGCATTCCCTTCACGCTGACCAAGAACCGGTTCTTCCCTGGTCCTTCCGCCGCGGTCGATCAGATCAGCGAGCTGGTCGCGAAGGCCGCCACCAGCTGAGACTCTCCGGTCGGGCCCAGCCGCGGCCAGGCGGTGCGGGCCCGGCCGGTCAGCCTCTGGGCCAGTAGGGGTCCAGGTGGACTCGGCGGGTGTGGGCATGGCGGCCATCCGGCCCGATCTGGATGACGTGTCCGGTGGATGGGCGGTTCGCGGTGGCCGTCGTGGATACGGCAGCCTGCCGCTGTCTTGATCCACTTCTCGCGATCGGCCTGTCCGCCATGCCCGTTGCCGCTGCCCCGCTCGATCTTTGGGACTGCTGCCGAACGCAAGCGGTTGAAGAAGACGGCTTGGGGCCACCGAAGCGAGTACCGGGCGCGGGTGCGTGCGCAGATCGTGCTGCCGGCCGCACGCGGCTGGGCCGACGCGCCCGATCGCCCGGCAGGCCACCCGAAGGATTTCCGGAGCCGACCATTTAGGTGGATCGGATCGTCCACATCGAGTTACGGAGCCGATCGACCGACGCGAGGCCATGGGACCTGATGGAAAAAGCGTGAAGGGAAATCGGCTCTGCGGCGGAGTACTGGGTGTGATCACACTGAAGGGGCGCCTCCTGCCCGACGACACGAGTAGACGCGGCCCCGGTCGCCGGACGGACGAGGAGTGCCCGTGACAGCGGAGAGAGACGGGCTGTCCGCCGTGATCGACGACGCGACCCTGATCGCGCAGTCCCGCCGTCGACCCGACCGTTTCGCGGCGCTGTACGACCGACATTTCCGGGAAATCTACGCCTACATCAGTGGGCGGCTGGGCGGCCAGATCGCCGACGATCTGGCCGCCGAAGTCTTCCTCGTCGCCTTCCGCAAACGGGACACCTTCGACCCGGCGCGCGGAGCCGTACTGCCCTGGCTGTACGGCATCGCGACCAATCTCGTGGCACAGCACCGCAGGAGCGAGATGCGGAGGCTGGATGCGCTCCTGCGGACACCTCCGGACACCACGGCGGAGCACGGCCACGAGGACGTGGTCGCCACCAGGGTGACCGCCGCAAGCACACAGGGGCGGCTCGCGGCGGCCATCGGCGACCTTCCGGACCGCGACCGCGACGTGCTGGTGCTCGTCGCGCTCGGCGAGCTGACCTACGAGGAGGTGGCCCAGGCGCTGGACATCCCCTTCGGGACGGTCGGGTCCCGACTCAATCGGGTCCGCAGAAAACTCCGAGCCCGCCTCGGCGATGTCAACCCCATGCTCGGAGAGACCCATGGATGACCTGACGAAAGTCCGCGACCTGCTGTCCCCGTCCGCGCCGACCGAGGAGGTGGTGGAAGCGGGCCGCGCCAGGCTGCTGGCCACCATCCACGACGCCCCGGCGGGTGCCCGGGTACGCCGCACAGGGCTCAGGACGGCCAGGTGGACGGCCTTGGCCGCCGGGCTTCTCGGCGTCGCCGCGGCGGCGACCGTGGTGATCGCCTCAGGGGCGGCGCCACAGCACCCCCGGCCGTCGATCACGGCCACCGCCTCGGCTGAACGGCTGTCGGCCCGGCAGATCCTCCTGGCCGCCGCGAACGCGATCAGGAACACGGAGGACGGCGACCACTGGGTGCAGCGCACCCGCCGGGGCAGCCTGGAGAAGGACCCCACCGGCCGCTACACGCTGCTCCTGACGTACTCCTACGAGCTGTGGGTTCCCCGGGCGGCGGACAAGCCCACCTCGGTGATCAAGCGGTATCTCGGCGCGGCGCCCGCGACGCCGGCGGACGAGGAGGCGTGGCGCGCCGCCGGAGCGCCGAAGGTCTGGACGTACCCTTCCGAAGAGATCGTGAAGGGGGGAGAAACCATCAGGACCCCGAGCGAGGAAATCCGGGCCGAGCCCGAAGAGCCACACGCCTACCAGTGGCCCAGCGGCGGCTCGGTCGGGCGCCTCCTGCCCTCCACCCCGATGACGCTGGCCGATTTGGAGAAGCTGCCGACGACCGGCGAGGAGCTCCGCGCCTACCTGGAACCCCTCGTGGCGAAGGAGATCAAGCGGACGAACGACGCCGACCCCGACATCGGCCGGTACCTGTTCGACATCGGCACGAACCTCGTCACCAATACCCCGATCTCGCCGAAGGTCACGTCCGCTGTCTACGAGATGCTCGCCTCGTTGCCCGGGGTGACGGCGACGGGCGAGGTCGTGGACGCGCTGGGCCGTACCGGACAGGCCATCACCCGGGTCGAGAAGGGGGTGCCGAGGAAGGAGCGGCTGGTGATCGATCCGAGCTCCGGGAAGCCGCTCTCGTTCGATCTGGTCGCCGGCACGACCACCGACGAGCAGCGGGCGGGGGACGTCTTCTCCTTCCGGGCGATCGAGCAGACCGGCTGGAGGGACGGAGAGCCCGACCTGCCGGCCAAGCGGACCAAGCTCCGTGCTCCCCTGTATTTCTGATCGTCGCGGGGCCTCGTGGCCGCCGGACTCAGCAGCCACTCGCAAGCAGGGGCTCCGGTCCGGCGGCCTCCGGTGTGGCATCGGACCCGGCGGGCGTCGTACGTACGGGCTCGGGCCCGGGCGGCTCCGTCGCCCGGGTGCGCTCCGCCCAGCGGACGGCCGGGCCCATCGCCGCGCCCGCCGCCAGGAACAGGCCGCCGAGCAGCAGCCAGCCGGGCGTCCCGTGGCCCATGACCAGCGTGGTCAGCAGCAGCGGCCCCAGCATCCGCGCGATCGCCGCGCCGCTGCCGAAGAAGCCCTGGTACTGGCCCTGCTTGTCCGAGGGCGCCAGGCCGAAGCCGATCTCCCACGCGCCGGCCGACAGCGTCATCTCCCCGATCACCTGCAGGGCGGCGCCCGCGAGCAGGACGGCCGCGGCCGTCCAGGCCGAGGCGCCCGTGGCCGAGGCGCCCGTGGCCGACAGTGCGAAGACGGCGCACGCGGCGAGCATGACCACGCCGGAGCGCCGGACGAATCGCGACGCGGTACGCAGACCCGTCACCCCGCGGGCCACCCGTACCTGGAACAGCACGACGCTCGCCGTGTTGACGACCAGCAGTGCCGACACCGTCCAGTGCGGAGCCGCTGTGTGCCCCACGATCCACAGCGGCAACACCAGACTGAGCAGCGGCATGTACAGCATCATGATCATGTTGAGGAACGTGACCAGCGCGTACGGCCGGTCCCGCAGCACGGCGAGCTTCGGGCCGGCGGCGACGACCGGTGCGGCCCCCTGAGCCGGAGCGGCAGGAACCGCCACGGCGGGCAGCCGGCGCAGCACCAGGGCGGCCGCCAGGAAGCTCGCCGCGTCCATGGTGAAGATCGTGAGATACGCCTCCCGGGTGTCGAGCTGCAGGGCCACCCCGCCGAGCGCCGCGCCGATCGCGAGCCCTCCGTTGACCGTCGACTGGAGGTAGGCGCGAATCTCGGTCCGCCGCTCCCGGTCCACGAGCCCGGCGAGCAGCGCCTGCCGGGCGGCGGTTAGCCCGGACTGGCAGCTCGCGTACAGGCAGGCCGCCACCGTGAACGCCCAGGGCGACCGGGCGAGGAGGAACGATCCGATCGCCGCGGCGGTGGCGACCGCGAGCACGATCGCCGTGCCCCGGGGTCCCCGCCGGTCGGCGAGGTGACCGAGCGGGATCCCGGCCACGGAGCCGACGCCCCAGCCGAGGGTCAGTCCGAAGCCGACCTGTGTCGGGGACAGCCCCACGATCCGGGTGAAGAACAAGGCCGAGCACACGATGAACGCGCCGTCGCCGACCGCGCCGGCGAGCTGGGCCAGCGCGAGCAGACGCGGAGGTCCCTGCGGCGGGAGGATCCGGCGGAGCATCGGTCGCCTCGCCCCTCTCAGCCGACGACCGGACGGGTGCGGGCGCGCTTCAGCTCGGAGAACCCTTCGGTGCCCGCCGTCAGGAGCACGCCGTCCCAGAGCCGCCCGGCCGCCTCGCCCCGGGGCGTCGGCGTCACGACCGGCCCGAAGAACGCGATCGTCCGGCCGTCCGGCCCCGGCACGTGGATCGCCGGCGTGCCGAGGTCCTCGCCCACCGGGTCCAGGCCCGCCCGGTGGCTGACCCGCAGCGCCGCGTCGTAGTCCGTGCCGTCCGCGGCGTCGGCGAGAGCGGTGGACAGGCCGACCTCGGCCAGCGCGGCGGCGTACAGCTCACGGCCGACCGGCGCCTTCTCCAGGTGGATCCGGGTGCCGAGCGCGGTGTAGAGGTCGCGCAGCACCTCGTTGCCGTACTTCTGCTCGGCCGCGATCGCGACCCGCACCGGGCCCCAGGCGTCGCGGAGCCACTCGCGGTACCACTCCTCCAGGTCGTCGCGGCCGTCGTTGAGCATCGCCAGGCTCATGACGTGGAAGCGCACCCGCACGTCGCGTACCCGCTCGACCTCCAGCAGCCAACGTGACGCGATCCAGGCCCAGGGGCACTTCGGGTCGAACCACATGTCCGCGATCGTCACGTCACCGTCTCCTCGTTCGTGTCACCAGGTCTCGCCCCAGGCGGGCGAAGTCCGACACCATCAACGTAAAGTTCCGCTTGGCCCAATGGCAGAGCCAATTTCGATCTGCTTAATTGGGCCAACATGGCCCGTCGCCGGTCCCGGTCACGGCGGGCGGCCCCGTCGCGTTCCCGCCGAAGCCGAGCCCTCCTCACCGCTCCGGACCGCAGCGCGGCACCTGCCGGGACGGCGCGGCGGGGCCGGGTGGTAAGCAGGAGGTATGCGCCCGCGGCGGCTGATACCGCACCGGCATCGCCCCTGGCAGGCCACCGACGCCCTGCTGGCGTTTCCGCTCGGCCTGATCGCGGCCATCGTGGTGGTCGACCTGCTGACCCCCATCGGGATCCCGCTGGGGCCGCTGCTGGTCGTGGCGCCCGCGATCACCGCGTCGTTCGCCGGCGCCTTCGCCACCGCGATGGTCGCCGCGATCGCCGTCGTGGGCCTGGTGGCCGTCGGCGTGATCCTGGACCAGGGTCTGTTGAGCACGGCGTACTTCCAGTCGCAGATCATCTCGCTGGTGGTCGTCTCGGTGATCGTGACGGCGTTCCGGTACCTGCGGGATCGGCGCTCTCGTGAACTGGCGCAGGTGCGTACGGTGTCGGAGGCCGCACAGCGGGTGGTGCTCCGGCCGTTGCCGCAGCGGCTCGGGCCGCTGCGCGTGGCGTCGATGTATCTGGCGGCGCAGGAACACGCGCAGATCGGCGGCGACCTGTACGCGGCCGCGCGAACGGCCGGCGCCACCCGGCTGATCGTCGGCGACGTGATGGGCAAGGGCCTCACCGCCATCAGCGACGCCGCCCTGCTGCTCTTCGCCTTCCGCGAGGCCGCCCACCGCCAGGCCGCGCTGTCCGATCTCGTCACCTATCTGGACCACAGCGTGTGCTGGAACCTGGCCGAATCCTCGGAACCGGAGAAGGCCGGGGAGTGCTTCATCACCGCCGTGATCCTCGACATCCCGGACGCGCCGTCGCGGATGCGCATGGTGACCTGCGGACACCCGCCTCCCCTGCTGCTCCGCGGCCGGCAGGTCATCACGCTTCATGCCACGTGTCCCGCGCCGCCGCTGGGCCTGGGCGAGCTGACCACCCCGGACTACCGCGCGGACACCTTCACCCTCGAACCCGGCGACCTGCTCCTGCTGTACACCGACGGCGTCGTGGAGGCCCGGAGCCCCGACGGCCTCTTCTATCCGCTCGCCGAACGTGCCGCCTCCTGGGCCGGGGACACCCCTCCGGCGCTCGTCCACCACCTGCGCGCCGATCTGCTCGCCCACGTCGGCGGACGCCTGGCCGACGACGCCGCCGCGATCGCCGTCCAGCGCGCCCCCGATCACTGACCGGCCGGGTGCCGCGGACGTCGCCGGGACGACCGCGTCCGTCGGCGAAGCCGGGGGGTCATTCACCGGCGGCCGGATGTTCCACGCGCTCCAGCGCTTCCTGGGCGACGTCCCCCACGTCGGCGCCGCTGCCGATGACGCTGATCACCCCTTTCGCCTCGAAGATCACGTAGCGTACGGAGGAAAGGGACATGACACCCCGCTGGCGCAGGATCGTGTGCAGGTCCCCCTCAGTGAGTCCGGACCGCCTGAGCTGCCTCGGGTGGATCTTTCCTTCGGTCACGAGAACGCGCGGCGCGTGATCGAACCAGTGGGGAAACGGGTAGCGCAGTCGCAGCTGCGTTATGGCGGCGTGGACGGCGATCACCGTGAGGAGGGCCGCCGCTCCGGTGAGGTAGGAGGTGTCCAACGCCGTCGCGGTGCGCCCGACGATCGCGCCGACGGCGACCGCGGCCACGAAGTCGAACGGCGACAGCTCGGCGATCATGCGTCGCTTGGTCAGCCGCAGGCCGGCCACGGCGGTGACGTAGAGCAGGATCGTCTTGACGGCCACCCACCCCAAGGTCGCGACCTGCCCGAACAACAGGGACACGGTTCCTCCCAAAGGATCGCGGGAGGAGCTCGGCCGAGGCGCCGGGTGGCCGCCGCTCTCCCCCACCGGATGGCCTTCCCCCTGTCCCCGGCGCCGCTATCGCCGCTGGGCAAGGACTGGAACGCACCATGGACGACCTTGGTTCGCGGTGCGCCGTCGAGACACGCTCCGGCAGGCCGAGGACGTGCGGTACGTCAGGCGTTCGGCGGTAGATCCGTACCGGCGCCGCGGCGGCGCACCGCCACCAGGTCGGCGCGGGCGGATCCGGCGGTTTCCCGCACCGGGCCGTCACCGTCGTCGTCACCGTCGCCGTCGCCGTCGCCGTCGCCGTCGAGCACGCGGTCTCCGGCGGCGACCGGGTCCCGCCGATGCTCGGGCAGCGTGGCGGCGTCCCGCTCCTCCACCTCGAAGCCCGCGTCCGTGATCATGTCCAGGTCGGCCTTGCCCGCCTGGCCTTCGCTCGTCAGGTAGTCGCCCAGGAAGATCGCGTTCGCGATGTGCAGCGCGAGCGGCTGCAGCGTCCGAAGATGGATCTCCCGGCCGCCGGCGACGCGGACCTCGATGTCCGGGCAGACGAACCGCACCATCGCCAGGATCCGCAGGCAGCGCTGCGGGGTCAGGGCCCATTCCCCGGCCATCGGGGTTCCCGTGAACGGGATCAGGAAGTTCACCGGGACCGAATCCACGTCCAGCTCACGCAGCGCGAACACCACGTCCACCAGGTCCTGGTCGGTTTCCCCCATGCCCGCGATCAGACCGGAGCAGGCCGACAGACCTCCGGCGCGAGCCCGCTGTACGGTGTCGACCCGGTCGGCGAACCCGTGCGTGGTGCAGATGTCGCCGTACACCGCCTCGGCGGTGTTGAGGTTGTGGTTGTAGGCGTGGGCGCCGGCCTCCCGCAGCCGCGCCGCCTGCCCCTCGGACAGGAGTCCGAGACAGACGCAGATCTCCACGTCCGTGTCCCGCTCCTTGATCGCGGCGATGGTGTCGGCGACCCGCTCCACGTCCCGGCCGGTCGGGCCGCGTCCGCTCGCCACCAGGCACACCCGCTTGGCGCCGCCCGCCACACCCGCCTCGGCGGCGGCCGCCGCCTGCTCCGGCTTCAGCCACGTGTAGGTCAGGACCTCCGCCTTCGACCCCAGACGCTGCGAGCAGTACGAGCAGTCCTCGGGGCACAGCCCCGACTTCAGGTTGACCAGGTAGTTGAGCTTGACCCGGCGGCCGAACCAGCGCCGGCGCACCTTGCCGGCGGCGGCCACCACGTCGAGCAGGTCGTCGTCGCCGGTCGCCAGCACCGCCAGCGCCTCGGCCCGGGTCGGCGTCTCGCGCCGCAGCCCCTTGTCCACCAGAGTGTTCAGCAGGTCCATGGCGCCGATCCTCACCTGATGGGGCGGTCGGTCCAAGGACCGGCACCTACAAGGCGGACCGATCAAGATGTGCCGGTACCGACAGCGTGCCCGGCACCGGAGGCCCGCGGTGTCCGCTGCCCGGGACGCACGCCCGCTCATCGACGGCGGCCATCCTCGACCGTGACGACGGGGCGCGCGGTTCACCTCGCCCGGCGCCGGGCCCTGATGTAGCCCGCCACGGACACCGCCAGGAGGACGGCGAAGACGGCCAGCAGCGGGTTGACGAACCCGGGCACCGTGTCGGCGCCGCACAAGGTGTCGCTGAGCGGCAGCAGGCTCTGCTCACCGCCGGATCCGGCCGCCCCTCCTGACGCGTCGAAGTCGAAGCGGCACACCCGGTCCTTGACATCCACCATCCCGGCGTCCAGGCGGGTGAGTCCGTATCCGTAGGTCGCCAGGAGGCCGAGCAGCCAGGCCCACGACAGCCGCGCCCACGTCCGCCGGGCCGTCAGCCCTGACGACCGTACGGATCTGACGGCCACGACCGCCATCACGCAGGCGGCGGTCGCGGTCAACGGCCACCCCAAGATCAGGAACAGCGCGGCGGCGAGCACCGGCAGCAGCGCGTACCTCGGTTCGATCACAGCCAGGAGCAGCAGCCCGGCGCCCAGCAGAGCGGCGGCCCACCATCCGATCCGGCGTCGGCCGCCGTGGCGGACCGCCGACCAGATCGGCAGGACGAACACCGCGACCAGCAGCCCCGGTACGACGACCAGGAAGAGGCTGTTCAGGGCGCCTTCGCCGAACGCGGCGAACGCCAGCACCATTCCGCCGACCAGCGTGACGGCGGCGGCCGCCGCGCGTTTCACGAGCGCAGCCCGCTCGGCATTCACCGCGCGTTCCCGGCGCCGGAAAGCAGAGCCGACACGGACGTGCCCCACCGGCGTCCACGCGTCCGCGTGCGGTCCTGGGCGTGCTCGAGAAAATGCGCGCTCTGCGTCATGGCCAGCAAGTCCAGCAATGCGGATAAAACATGTCAAATATCGCTACCGATAATAAACAGATATCCGATCGCATATCGGCCCTGGTCAGCCCGCGCACGACGCTCAGTTGGTACGCGCCGCCACGCGAGTGTCCGCCCCCTCGATCACCTGCCCGCCGCCCTCCCGTGGCCCGGATGCCGGGCATGGCGATCGTCCAGGGACCGGGTGAGGCCCGGGTGAGGCTCGCGCCGCTCCAGCCAGTGCGCCGTGGCTCGCGTGGCGCGGTCGATCAGGTCGGCTGTCTGCGCGAAGTCGATGGGCAACACCTCCACCGGGCACAGCGGCGGCAGCACGTGCATCCGCGTACGTGACGTGTTGTGCCGGATGGAGGCGCTGATGCGCTGCTCGCTGAGCAGGTTGTATCCATGCAACGCCATGGCGATCGCCGTGGACGGCGCCCCCGGGAGATGGCAGGAGAAACCGGGCGCGAGCAGGTACACCTCGTCGGCCCCCGCGTCCACGGCGTAGTCAAGAGTCGTCTGGTCCGCGACCCCGCCGTCCATCAACACCTGGTCGTCGATGGTGACGGTGGGGTAGAGACCGGGGATGGCGGCGCTGGCGAGCAGGGCCGCCAGCGCCGATCCGCGGGAGAGGACGACGGCGTGCCCGCTGCGGACGTCGGCGGTCAGCACCGAGAGCGGGACCCGGGTCTCCTCCAGATCGCGGATCGGAAGTATGCGCTGGAGGAACCGCCGCATGGAGTGGTTGTCGAACAGGTAGTTGCGGCGGCCCAGCATCGCCTCGGTAACCGTGACCGGATTAATGGGAAATGCGTAGTTCAACGCCCCGAACGCCTGAAGGGCGCCGCGAAGAGGGTGGAAGGGAAGGTTGGCCGCCAAGCTGCGCAGCGCTTCCGTCTTGCTCAGCGGGTAGACGTCGTGGCTGCTCACCGACAGCCACAGCCGGGCCAGCTCCTCCACCCCCTCCGCATCGGGCCGCGCGGCGTAGTACGCGCCGTTGAGCGCGCCCACCGACGCGCCCACCACCATGTCGGCGTGGATCCCCTGCTGGGTGAGCGCGCGGAGCATGCCGACCTGGACGGCGCCGAGGCTGCCGCCTCCCCACAGGATGAACGCTGTCGTCATGCTCTCCCCCCGGGTCCCCTGTGCCGCCCGCCTGATGACATGCCCCGGATGCGGTCGTTCGCTCGCGCTCCGAACGCACCGACGCCGAAGGCGTGGCCGTCCGCCTGATCGTCCTGCGCGGCAGCGCCGCCCGGCGGCTGTACGAGCGGCACGGATTCACCGTGGAGCGCGCGGACCTGGTCGACATCCTGATGGTGCGACAGCCGGCCGCACGCTGTCCGGAACTCATGGCCCCGGCACGCGGCGAAAGAAAGCAGAACTTCTCCCCCTCGCCCGGTGTCTAATCGCTCGTACTCGTGACCAGCCGGAGGGAGCCGATCGTATGGCGCTCGCATCCGCCCTGCTTCCCGGAGACCCTCCGCGGCTGGGGGACTACTGGCTCGCCGGACGTGTGGGCGCGGGCGGGCAGGGCGTCGTCTACGAGGCCTACGACCCCGAGGGCGTCCGGGTCGCCGTCAAGGTCCTCCACGGCGACGCGGCGAGCGACCCCGCCCTGCGCAACCGGTTCGGCAAGGAGGCCACGGCGGCCCGCCGGGTCGCCTCCTTCTGCACGGCCCGCGTCCTCGCCGTCGACCTCGACGGGCCCAAGCCGTACATCGTCAGCGAGTACGTCGAGGGGCCGAGCCTGCGCAGGGCGGTCGCGGAGGGCCGCCGGTTCGGCGGCGACGACCTGCACCGCCTGGCGACGGCCGTGGCGACCGCGCTGGCGGCCATCCACGACGCCGGCGTCATCCACCGGGACCTCAAGCCGGACAACGTACTCCTCGGGCCGGACGGCCCACGGGTGATCGACTTCGGGGTCGCCAGAACGCTGGAGATGTCGCTCACCGCGAGCGGACTCGTCACGGGTACGCCCACCTACATGGCGCCGGAGGTCTTCATGGGCCGGCGCGCGGGAGCCCCGGCGGACGTGTTCTCGTGGGGCGCGATCGTCCTGTACGCCGCGAGCGGCAACGACCCGTTCCGCGCGGAGAGCCTGGGGGCGGTCATGCACCGCGTGCTGGCGACCGACCCCGATCTCGGTGTGCTGCCCGATTCCCTCCGCCCGCTCATCGAGGCCGCCCTCAGCAAGGACCCGCTCGGGCGGCCCACCGCACGAGAGCTCCTCCTCGGTCTGCTCACCGGCTCCGGCGACAGCCCCGCCGACCTCCTCAGGGCGGGCAGCGCCGAGGCCGGGCTGCTGGGCCTCGGCCTCGCCCCCGATCCCGGTCTGGCGACGCTCGCCGAGGACGCGTACGGATTCCTCAGCGAGACCGAGCGCAACCTGGTGCCCGACGTCTTCCTCCGGATGGTGCGCGCGGGCGAGGGCGGCGAGATCACGCTCCGGCCGGTCCCCCATGCCGAGCTGTTCGACGGCAGACCCGCCGACGAAACGGCGGCTCTCCAGCGGATCCTCGACGTCTTCGCCTACCTGGTCGCGCGCCGGGGCGACGAGATCGCGCTCGGCCGGCCCGGGTTGCTGCGCGCGTGGCCCCGCCTGCGTGCGTGGGTGGACGACGAGCGCGACGGCCTCGCCGTACACGAGATGATCCGGGCGGCGGCCCGGCAATGGGACGGCCACGGGCGGCGCGAGGGCGACGCCCTGCAGGGCGGCCGGCTGGAGACCGCCGTGCGCTGGGCCGCCACCGGCCGCCGCCACCTCAGGCTCGGTCCGCTGGAGCGCGACTTCCTCGCCGCCTGCGACGCGGCCACCCGCCGCCGCGTCCGCCGCCGGAGGCTGCTGACCGCCGTCCTGGCCGCGCTGCTCGCCGTCTCGGTCGCGGCCGGCGCGACAGCCGTACGGCAGAGCGGCGTCGTCGCGGAGCAGCGGGACCAGGCCCTCGCCGGCCAGGCCGCCGCCGAGGCCGACAGCGTCCGTACGTCGGACCCCGTGCGGGCCATGCTGCTCGGCGTCGCCTCCTGGCGGCTCGCCAGGACGACCCAGACCCGGGGCGCGCTGCAGAACTCTTGGGCGCAGCGTGAGCGCGCGGTCTTCACCGACCCCGAGTCCACCGGCGAGTCCGTACGGATGATCTCCGCGGACGGGCGCAGGCTGGTCAGCCTGACCGCCCGGGACGTCCGGATCTACGACCTCGGGAGCGGGAAGCGGATCGGCGGATGGGACGGCCTGGGCATCGACGGCGACGTGCTGATCGGCGCCGCGCTCAGCGCGAGCGGCAGGATCCTCGCGGTGGCGTCGGGGCGGCGGGACGGCCCGCCGACCGCGGTTCACGTGTGGGACACGACGACCGGCAAGCCGACCGGCAAGGTGTTCAAGCTGGAGCCCGCGGTGCCGTTCACCGGCGTGGTGGCCGGCACGAGTGACCGCTATCTGGAGATCCACCAGGGGGACGGCACAACGCTGTGGGACATCCGCACCGGCGCGACTTACTCCTCACTCTCCGGGGTCATGAACGCGTCCTTCAGCCAGTCGGGCGACCTGGTGGCGTTCGCGGACCTCCGCGGCGGGTTCCATCTCTGGCGCCTGCCGGGCGGCCACCCGGTGCGCCGATGGCACGAGAAGGACGCCTGCACGGGAACCGCCCAGTCCATCGCGATCAGCCCGGACGGCCGCACCCTGGCCTGCGCCACGCGGTCGGGCGTCTCCCTGATCGACCTCAGGACCGGACGGCTGCTCCCGGCTCAGCCGGGCCTGGGCTGGGACTCGAACGGCGGCCGGGTCCGCTTCAGCCCGGACGGGCGCCTCCTCGTGGCCGGCGGTGACAAGAACTTCCAGCTCATCGAGGTCGCGACGGGAAGAACGTTGCTGACCTATCGGGTGGACGCGCAGGCGTTCGGCTTCGACGGCACGACCCTGCGCTACCTGGTGGACGACACCGTCGTGGCCCTCGACATCTCCGACCTCCTCGCCCCGCCGCGACTACCCGGGGCCCCGCCGGACAGCGCGTTGCTCAGCCCCGACGGCCGGCTCCTGGTGACGCACGCGGCCGACGCCCGGGAACTCGTCCTGTGGGACGCGGCGCGCCGCCGCACCCTCGGCGCGCCCATCCGGCTGACGGAGGCGGAAAACATCCTGCAGCTCGCGTTCAGCGGCGACGGGCGCCTGTTCGCCTTCGTTGACGGCCTCGCCGGCGACGTCATCCGCGTCTGGGACACCGGGCGGCACGCGCAGACGGAGCGCGTCACCCTTCCCCGGGACTGGTACGCGACCGGCCTGGCCGCGAACGCCGACGGCGGCCTTCTCGCCGTACTGGCGGACACCCCTGAGCAGGACGGAACGCAGGAGCGGCATCACCGGCTTCTCGTCCGGGACATGCGGCAGGGCCGCTGGATCAAGACGATCGACCTGCCCGGCAGTATGGAGATCGCCTTCAGACCCGGAAGCACCATGGTCGTCCCACTCGGTTCCACGGCCAACCACCTGATCGACCTGTCCACGGGTCGCCCCTCCGGCCCCGCGGTGGGGCCCGGCGGCATCGACGCGTCCATGGTCTTCTCCGCGGCGTTCAGCCCCGACGGCCGGATCCTCACCACCGGAGACATCGCCGGCCGCCTGACCTTCTGGGACCTCGCCGCGGACCGCAGACACGGCCCCGTCTTCCGGCTCACCTCCACGGATTCCGGGATCTCCGGCCTCGCGTTCTCCCCAAGAGGCGACGTGGTCGCGTCCGTGCTCGGGGACGGGATCGTTCAACTCTGGGATCCCGCGACACCCGCCAAGATGGGGTCGTCGATACCCGGCGGGAGCGCCGACGTCGAGACCGCCGCCTTCGCCTCCGGCGGCCGCGTCCTGCGCATCCTCGACGCGACCGGGACGCTGCGGGAGGTCGCCGTCGATCCGGACGACCTCGTCGCCGCCGTCTGTGCCCGTGCCGGGCGCACGCTCACCGAGGCCGAATGGGCCCGTGATCTCCCCGGCGCGTCGTACCGGGACGTCTGCGCCCCCTGACCGCGGCTCAGGTAACCGCTGAGCGCCCGCTGCCGATGCTGACCGCCGGCGGCTTCGCCCGTCTTCACGGGAGCGTTCGGCCCGCGTACCACAACCGGAGCGATCGCCCCTTGCGCCCGCGTCGCTCCCGGGGCACTATTGCGATGAGCCTGTAGTAGTCACTACAAAAGGAGCGCAATGAATGTAGGTGACACGTCAGAGCTGCTATCGGGCGCCGGAATGACCTCCTTGGTCGAGTTCGCCGAGGTGCCGGTCATCCCCGGTCGCGGGGATCCTCGGGATCGGGGGGCTCCTCGTCATGGCGCTCTTCGCCATCGGCCGCGCCGGCGTCCGGCCCGGGCGACGACCAGCCCACGTGCTCCTGACGGCCGAGCAGCGCACGGAGCCGCTCCAGCTCCGCGAAGTGGCGCTCGCCGCGCCTCCGCGACCTGGACGCGACCGACAGCGCCAGGGCGTCCGCCACGAGCAGTGACGTCGTATAGGAGCTGAGCATGCTGCTGCGCACGACCGGCGCACTGAGCACCACCTGCACCTGCGGGCCGAGAACCCGGCCCAGGGAGTCGGTGATCAGGATCACCGGGGCGCCGACCCTGGCGGCCTGCTGGAGCACCACCTCGGTCTCCCGCCGGATGCTGTCGTACGCGAACATCACCACGACGTGGTGCCTGGTCAAGTTCAGCAGGTCGTCGGCCAGCCGGAACCCCGTGGCGGTGGCGCCGTACGCCGGGACACCGACGCGGACCAGCCGCAGCGCCAGGTAGTCGGCGACGAAACCGAGCGGGCCGATGCCGAAGACGAGCACCGACGAGGCCCGGTCCAGGAGCTGGACGGCGCCGCTGAACTGCGTGGGCGACAGCGTGCGCCGCGCGTCCTCGAGCAGGGTCGCGTGCAGTTCCAGGGTGTGCGCGAGCACGGTCTCCGGGTCGGCCCCGGCCCAGTCCAGGCTGCGCTGCAGCCGGCGGACGGGGTTCAGCCGGTCGTCGATCGCCTGCTTGACCTCCTCGCGCAGCTCGTCGAGCCCGCCGTAGCCGAGCCGCTTGATGGTGCGGATCACCGTGGCGTCGCTGGTCCTGGTGAGCCGGCCGAGCTCCGCCGAGGAGAGGAAGACCGTGGTTTCGGGATTCTCCAGAAGGAAGTCGACGACGCGCTGAGCCGCGGGGCTCAGCTCTCCGCGCCGCGCCTGCACGCGTTCCAGCAGGGCGTTCACCGGTATCGCTGTAGTAGACACATCACACCCTTGACCGTCCTTGTAGTGACCTCTACCTTACCCGTACACCAGCCGATGCGAAGGAGACATCATGGCTGTGGATCTCGTCCAAATCTCCGGAACCCCTCGTGAACGCGGCCGCCAGTACGGCGAGGCGGCCCGGGACAAGATCGATAAAGCCGTCGAGTGGTACGCGCACAGCTTCGCGCAGAAGGCGGGCCTGCCGTGGGCCTCCGTCACCGAGCAGACACAGGGCTGGGTGCCCCTCATCGAGGCGTACCACCCCGAGATCCTCGACGAGGTGCGCGGGATCGCCGAAGGTGCCAACCGCACCTTCCACGAGATCCTCGCCCTGAACGGGCGCGGGGAGCTGCACAACGGAAATCCTTTCACCACCGCCGAGGAGGAATGCTCGTCCTTCGCCGTGCTCGCGGAGGCGTCCGGCGACGGGCGCGTCTACTGCGGGCAGAACTGGGACTGGCAGTGCGCGACAGCCGAGACGGTCATGATGCTGCGCATCGAGCAGCCGGGCAAGCCGACGGTCATCATGCAGGTCGAGGCCGGCCAGGTGGGCCGGCAGGGGGCCAACTCGGCGGGCATCGCCCTGAACGCCAACGGACTCGGTCCCCGCTTCGGCACCGGGCTCGGTGTCCCCGGCCCGTTCGTCCGCCGCAAGGCGCTCGACTCCTGGAACATGCACGACGCGCTCGACGCCGTCTTCCGCGTACGCCAGGGGTTCTCCACGAACATCCTGCTCACGCACCGCGACGGCTTCGCCATCGACATCGAGACCACCCCCGGCCGCCACCACTGGATGTATCCCGACGACGGGGTCCTGGTCCACGGCAACCACTTCGAGGCGTTCGTGCCCGAGCAGATCAACGACTCCTACAAGCCCTTCGCCGTCGACTCCCTCTACCGGGTGCACCGCATCCGGCAGGGGCTGCGCGCGGTACGAGACACCACGGAGCCGGCCAAGGTCAGAGCGGTCATCCGCGACACGATGTCCGACCACTTCGGCTGGCCGGACTCGGTGTGCAATCATCCGAACCCAAACAAGCCGGACACCGACCGCTACCAGACCGTCGCCTCCAGCCTCGTCGACCTCACCGCCGGCGACTACTGGCTGACCTCCGGCAACCCCTGCGAGAACGGCTACGACCTGATCCCCGTCAACCTCTACTCGTCAGCTTCTCGGCTGTAAACGACCGAGCTTGCAGCTCCTCGCCATCAATGGATTCGACGGTTCAGGCCGCGTACGGCAGCGTGACTCACTGCCCAGCGTGGCGAACCACGCCGCGCTGCGATGTCGATAACAGACCAGAGAGCCGTTCCCCGGCATACCGGGTGCGTTCAGTCCCGCCACCGCAACACGAACCGTAACAACAAAACCACGAAGAGGGAAGCCATTCTCCTCGGGCGTGAACGCCCGAGGTTCCTGGCTATATGGCGCTGAATTCTCGGCGCACCGAAGAGGAGTGCCCCTCACCATGAAGTTCTCCATCCTGAGGCCGGCGGCCGTCGCGCTGCTCCTCGTCACCTCGCTGGCGGCGTGCGGGGGCACCGCCGGCTCCACGGGCTCCCAGGGGGCCGCCGGCCTCTCCGGCGGCGCGGGAGAGGCCGGGGGCGACGCCGGTCAGTGCGGCAAGACCGAGAGGACCATCACGCACGCGCTGGGCACGACGACCGTCACGGGCGATCCGTCCCGCGTCGTCGTGACCGAGTTCTCCTTCGCCGACGGGGCCGGCCTGCTGGGCGTGCGCCCGGTCGGCGTCGCGGACGACAGCGACCGGAACCGCATCATCCAACCGATCAGGGAACGTCTGGGCGACTACACCTCCCTCGGGCTGCGCAAGTCGCCCAGCCTGCCGGTGATCGCCTCGCTCAGGCCCGACCTCATCATCATCGACGCCAAGCGGAACGCCGACGTCTATCCGCAGCTCTCGGCGATGGCCCCGACGATCGCGCTGACCAGCCAGGAGGGCGACCTCGCCGCGAACATCGCGGCGATGCGCGTTCTCGGCCAGGCGCTCAACCGGTGCGCCGAGATGGAGAAGGCCGTGACGGGTCTCCAGGACAAGCTCGCCTCGATCAAGACGAGGATCGACGGGCTGCCCGCCAAGCCGAAGGCCCTGTTCGCCGTCGCCGCGGACAAGACGTTCAGCGCGCACAACGGCGCGGCGTTCGTGCCCAGCGTGCTGTCGGCGATCGGCCTGGAGCCCGCGCTTCCGGCCGACCAATCCCAGCCGCAGGCGGACATGGGGCTGGAGACCCTCGTCGCGACCGCCCCCGAGGCGATGTTCATCGCGAACTACACCCCCCAGAACCCGATCACCGCGTGGCGGGCCAACAAGCTCTTCGCGGGGATACCGGCGGTGGCGTCGAACCGCCTGTTCTCCGTCGACCCGGACGTGTGGGCCCGCAACCGGGGGGTGACCGCGGCCGAGATGGTCGCCGAGCAGGCGGCCGACCTCCTCCTGAACGCGAAATGACGGCGACCGTCCGGCGACGGCACCCGGCGCGGCCGTGGCTCGCGGCCGCGGCGGGTGGCCTCGTCCTCGTCATCGCGGCCGCCGTCTGGCATCTCACGCTGGGGGCCGTACGGGTCCCGGCCGGTGAGGTGATCGGCGCGCTGACCGGCCACGCGTCCACCCCCGGCGAAATGATCGTGGTCGACATCCGGCTGCCCCGCGTGCTCGTCGCCCTCGCCGTCGGGGCGGCCCTGGCGGCGGCGGGCGTGGTCATGCAGGGCGTCACCGGGAACCCGCTGGCGGCCCCCGACCTACTCGGCGTCACCGCGGGCGCGAGCTTCGCCGTGGTGCTGGCGCTCACGGTGGTGCCGCGGCTCGCCGAGGTGTCCACTATCGCGCTCGCGCTGTGCGGCGCTGCGGCGGCCGGCTGCGCCGTACTCGCCCTCGCCGGCCGGAGCAAGGGCTCCGGGCTACGCGAGAACCGCCTGATCCTCGGCGGCGTGACCGTCTCGGCTCTGCTGCTCTCCCTCACCCAGGGACTGATCATCTTTCACGAGAACAACGCGGAGAGCGTGGTCTACTGGCTGGTCGGCGGGGTCAACCTGAGCCAGTGGCGCGAGGCGTGGACCATCCTGCCCGTCGCCCTGGCCGGGATCGCGGGCTGCCTCGCCATGGCGAGCCGGCTCAACGTCCTCGCCCTCGGCGAGGAGATGGCCCGCTCGCTCGGCCAGCGGGTCGCGCTCGTACGGCTCTGCGGGGCCGCGCTGGTGATCCTGATCAGCGGCGCCTGCGTGGCGGTGGCCGGGCCGATCGGCTTCGTCGGCCTGGTGGTCCCCCACATGGCGCGACGGCTGGTCGGATCCGACCACGTCCGGCTCCTGCCGGTGTCGGCGCTCTTCGGCGGCGCGCTGCTGGTGCTCGCGGACGCGGTCAGCCACTTCGTCAACCCGCCCAACGAGGTGCCCGCCGGCGTCGTCACCGCGCTGCTCGGCGCGCCGTACTTCGTCTGGCTGGCCCGGCGAGACAGGAAATCCGCATGACCGCCATCGCGCCCTCGCCGTCGCCGGCCTCGACCGCCGCGTCCCGCCGCACCGCGCGGGGCAGGTGGTACCTCGCCGCCGCCGGCCTCGCGGTCGTCGTCACCGCGTACAGCCTCACGGTGGCCTCGGTCCCGCTCCCCTTCGGTGACGTGCTGGACGCGCTCACCGGCCGGGCGGACGACGCACTGAGCCGGCTGGTATGGGACTACCAAATCCCCCGGATCATCCTCTGCTGGGCGGTCGGCGCGGGGCTCGGCGCCTCCGGCGCGGTCCTGCAGAGCGTCATCCGCAACCCGCTGGCCTCGCCGGACGTGCTCGGGGTGACCAGGGGCGCCGGCGTGACCGCCCTGTTCGTGGTGCTGATCCTGCCCGCCACCCCGCTCAGCCTGCTGCCGGTCGCCGCGCTGGCCGGCGGCGTGGCCGTCACCGTCGTCGTATACACGCTCGCGTACCGGGGCGGCACCACCCCGATCCGGCTGGCCCTGGTCGGAGTCGCCGCGAGCGCCTGCTGCGAGGCGGTGATCCGCTTCCTGCTGATGCGCTATCCGCAGAACGTGAACGGCTCGCTGATCTGGCTGGCCGGCAGCTTCTTCGGGAGGACCTGGCAGACCGTGGCGATCACGGTGCCGTGGGTCGTCGTCTGCCTGCCCGTGGTCGTGTTCCTCGGCCGGAGACTGGACGTGATGGGGCTCGGCGATCCGATGGCGGTCGGACTGGGCGAGCGGGCCGAGCGCACCCGCCGGCTGGCCATCGCGGTGGCCGTCGTCCTGGCCTCGGGCGCGGTCGCCGCCGCGGGCACGCTGTCGTTCGTCAGCCTGATCGCCCCGCACATCGCCCGGCGGTTGATCGGCGGCCGGATGGCGGCGCTCACGCCCATGGCCGCCGCCGTCGGCGTCCTGCTCACACTCGGCGCGGACACCCTCGGTCGCGGGATCAGCCCTCCCCTGGAGATCCCCGCCGGACTGATCACCGCGGTGATCGGCGCGCCGTATTTCCTCTACCTGCTCATGCGAACCGGAAGGTAGGCCCGACATGCGCCTTTCCGCCGAGGGTGTGGAACTGCGCTACGACCGCAAGGTGGTGGCCAGGAACCTCTCCCTGGAGATCCCCGACAACCAGGTGAGCGTCCTCATCGGTCCGAACGGGTCGGGAAAGTCCACCGCGTTGAAGAGCCTCGCCCGGCTGCTACGCCCGGCCGGGGGCCGGGTGCTGCTGGACGGCGCCTCCATCCAGTCCCTGCCCACCAAGGAGATCGCCCGGCGACTCGCGATCCTTCCGCAGGTGCTCACCACTCCGGAGGCCATCACCGTGGAGGACCTGGTCTGGTTCGGGCGCCATCCGCACCGCCGTACCGTGGGCGCGCCCTCACCGCAGGACCGCGAGATGGTCGAGTGGGCGCTGCGTTCGACCGACACCGCGGCGCTGCGCGACCAGTACGTCGACCAGCTCTCCGGCGGCCAGCGCCAGCGGGTGTGGATCGCGGTGTGCCTGGCGCAGCAGACCGACCTGCTCCTGCTGGACGAACCGACGACCTTCCTCGACGTCACCTACCAGCTCGAACTGCTCGACCTGCTGGCCCGGCTCAACGGCGAGGAGGGCAAGACGATCGCCATGGTCCTGCATGACTTCAACATGGCGGCCGAGTACGCCGACCACATCTTCGTCCTCGCCGCCGGTGAGCTCGTCTGCCAGGGAACGCCGCGGGAGGTGCTGACGAAGGAGACCATGCGCACAGTCTTCTCGCTGGACGTGGAGATCGGAGTCAACCCGCGGAGCGGACGCCCGCTCGTCATCCCGTTGCGCCGGCGTCCGGTGTCCCTCCCGGCATGATCGCCCGTACGAGCCCCTCCGGGGCCTGGCGCCGCCCCGGCGGGACCGTCGTGCGCGGGGCGTCTCCCGCGTACGGCCTGGTGCGGGGTGACCCGGTGCGGCGGGGGCTCCGCGCCGCGCGCCTTCCTGCTGCGCGGCTCGTCAGACCGCGCCGGGGTCGCCGACCCGCTCGTAGACATCGGCTTCGAACAGGTCGAGAAGCCGTTCGCACTCCGCGACCTTCTCGTGGGCCAGGTCCCTGCCGGGGGCGCCCATCCAGTCGCGCGCCTCGACCTTGCGAAGCCAGCGGCGCAGCTTCTCGAGGTCCTGACGGATCTCCTCGGCCTCCTCGAACGTGTAGTTCTCCCGGAACCGCTCGAACTCGATCTCCTTGAAGAACTTCGTCTCGCACTCCTCCACGATCTCGGCGTACTCCTTCGCCGAGTTCTCGCGGAACGACTCGACGAGCGCGCGGCGCTCGCGCTCCTCGACCTCGGTCAGCACGAAGATCATGCTCTCGCCGCCGAGCTCGTCGATGCGCTCGCGGACCTTGTCCAGGCGTTCCCGGACGCCGGGACGGTCCGGCAACACGCACACGGCCTGCTGGATGTACAGGGCGCCCAAGCGCTTCAGCTCACGCCACACCGCCACCCGGGCGCGCGACGTCGTCGAGGGAACCCGGTACACGAGCTGCAGAAAACGCTCGTCGATCGTCATGGCACCCAAGGCTACCCAGTTGACACATCCGACATACGCCCTGAAGCATTAGATGCAGTGAAACATTTGTTACAAATCAAGGAGCCGCCGTGACAGGCGCAACCTGGGGCCTCGTCGCCTCAACCTTCGCCGCCTCATTCGTCGAATTCGTCGAAGCTCTCACCATCGTGCTCGCCATGGGCGTCACCCGTGGCTGGCGCTCCGCCCTCGCCGGCACCCTCGCCGCACTCGTGGCACTCACCGCGTTCACCGCCGCCGCCGGATACGCCCTCAGCACCTGGCTCCCCGAATCACTCCTCCAACTCGTCGTCGGCACCCTCCTGCTGATCTTCGGCCTCCAATGGCTCCGCAAAGCCGTCCTGCGCTCCTCCGGACTGAAGGCCATGCACGACGAGGAGGAGGAATACGCCACCCAGACGGCGGCAGCGCGGCAGGCGGCACGCCAGAGCCGCTTCGGCATCGACACCTTCGCCTTCGTCATCTCGTTCAAGGGCGTCTTCCTCGAAGGCGTCGAAGTCGTCTTCGTCGTCATCACCTTCGGACTCAGCGCCGCCAACATGCCCGCCGCCATCGGCGGCGCCGCCGCCGCCGGCGTCCTTGTTCTGCTCGCCGGCCTCATCCTGCACCGCCCGCTCGCCGCCATCCCCGAGAACGCCCTCAAATACGGCGTCGGCCTGCTCCTGGCCAGCTTCGGCGCCTACTGGGCCGTCGAAGGCCTCGGCGTCTTCACCCACACCGGCGAAAGCCTCGAATGGCCCGGCGGCGACTGGGCCATCCTCGCCCTCATCGCCTGCTGGCTCCTCATCTCCCGCGTCCTGGTCCGCTACCTGCCCCGCCTCAAGCCGCAGACCGCCCACCTCAAGCCGGAGACCGCCCGATGAAACTCATCAAGGGATTCGCCCACTTCTGGTACGACTTCATCATCGGTGACGACTGGAAGATCGCCGCCGCCGTCGTCGCCGCCCTCGCCCTCACCCTCGGCGTCGTGCTCGCGGGCGCGTCCGCCGCCACAGCCGCGATCGCGGGCGGCGCCCTGCTCGTGCTGTTCTTCGTCGTCAGCGTCGTCATCGACGTCCGGAGCTGACCGATGACCGCGCAAGCCGTGGAACTCCACGCCCACGTCATCGCCTGACGGCCAGGCCCGCCGTCCCCACCGGAAACCACCGGCCCCTCAACCGCCCCGCACCTTGCGACCCCCGTTGAGGGGCCGAGGCATTGTCCCGGCCCCCTCCCGCACATCGCCCGGCTGGCGCTCGGCACCGCCGACCATCGGCTGCTCATGCCCGGGGTGGCACTGCTCGGCGCCGCGGTCGCGCTGCTGTGCTGCGTGGCCGCCCATGTGCCGGGCGGCGGGGTCGTGCTTCCGCTCAACGCGGTGACCACCATCCTCGGCGCGCCCGTGGTGATCGCCGTGCTGCTGCGCAGCCGCGTGGCCAGAACCGGACTGGCGGTGTGACCGTGGACGAACGAGGTCTGCGCCTGGAGGGCGTGTGCGCCGGATATCCCGCGCGGCGCGGCCACAGTGCGCGTCGGGTGCCGGACGGCCTGAACGCGACCGCCCCGCCCGGCGCGCTCACCGCGCTGATCGGCCCGAACGGCGCCGGGAAGTCCACCCTGCTGCGGACGATGGCCGGGCTGCAGCCCGGTCTGGCCGGGCGGGTCCGGATCGACGGCGTCGCCGTCGAGTCGGTGCCGGCGGCCGCGTTGGCCCGGCGGCTCGCCGTCGTGCTGACCGAACGGGACCTGCCCGCCCTGCTGACCGCCCGCGAGCTGGCCGGGCTGGGACGGCACCCGCACACCGGGTTCACCGGACGGCTGTCGGCCGCGGACGGGGAGATCGTCACGTGGGCGCTGGAGGCGGTTCACGCCGGCCACCTGACCGACCGTCCGGTGACCGAGCTGTCCGACGGGGAGCGCCAGCGGGTGCTGGTCGCCCGCGCTCTGGCTAACAGCCCTCGGCGATCCTGCTGGACGGGCCGACCGCGTTCCTGGACGTCACCTCCCGGGTGGCCCTGATGGGCCTGCTGCGCCGCCTCGCCCGCGAGCGGGATCTGACCGTCGTGGTGTCCACCCACGATCTGGAGCTGGCGCTGCGGGTCGCCGACCGGATCTGGCTCCTCGCGCCCGGCGGCATCCTGCACGCCGGGACACCGGAGGAGCTGACCGCCCGGGGAGTGATCGGCGCCGCGCTCGACGGGGACGAGCTGTCCTTCGACCCCGCCTCCGGAGTGTTCGTGCTGCAGGCGGGCAGCGGAGGATGCGTGCGTGTGACCGCCGACGACGTCCACCGCCCGCTGCTGGAGCGTGCGCTGGCCAGAGAGGGCTGGCGCTCGTCCCCGGTCAGTCATGCCGGCGCGGGCGAGCCTTCCGAGAGGAGCCCGATGAGCCACACCGTCGTCGAGGAACAGGGCAACGGCACCCTGCACGTGTGGGCGCTGCCCACCGACGAGCAGACCCTGTTGTCCCTGGTGAAGGACATCTTCGAGAAGTACTGGGAGCACATCTGGTTCGGCGTGCTCGTCCAGGGCGCCGCCTGGGAGGTCGCCGCGCCGAACGCGCCCGAGCGGATCAGTCTGTACGACGGCTACGTCACCGTCGACTTCGGCCGCTGGCACTTCCACCTGTGCATCGGCGAGCACACCGCGAGCGGCCCCGAACTCGGCCGGATCCGCCGCTGCTCCCGTGCCGAGCTGTACCGCCGCATCGGCGCCGACGGCAGCCCGACCTCGTGGGGGGTGCGTCTGTTCAACGGCCGGGACGAGCAGATGATGACCGTGATGCTGCCCAACCCGTTCCTCACCGACCGCCAGAAGATCCAGGACCCGCCGGCTTTCGCCCAGCTGGCCGCCTGGGACGAGCTCCGCGCCACCTACCTCGGCCTGGAGCCGGATCCGCTGGACCGCACCGGCAAGGGGTTTGCCCACGGATGAGCGGGATCGTCGGCTGCTGGGCGACGGCGTCCTCGCCCAGCGCTCACATGGTCCTCCGACCGCGGTGAGCCCGTCGTCGGGTTCCTGTCCCCCGGTGCGCCCGGATCATCCGGCCGCCGCCGCGCCTCCCCTCTCGGAGGCGGCGTCAGTCGCGCGGAGCGCGCGGGCCGCGATCATGCGCAGGTGCGCCCGCAGCTCCGGCGGCTCGTGCACCTGGAACTCGCAGCCCAGCAGGAGCAGCCGGGACGCCAGCCACTCCAGGGTGTCGGCGTGTCCGCGCAGGCGGCAGCTCTCCTCGTCGATCGGCTGAACCTCGCCCGGCGCGGCGCCGAGCCGCTCCGCCGCCTGGGCGGCGGGAAGACGCACCGTGGCGAGGACCTCGTAGGTGGGAGCGAGCGAGTACATCTTGCCGGTGACGAAGGCGGCCGCGTCCCCGCCGGGCAGCTCCCGCGGCGGGACCCGTAAGCCGGTCGGCCGGACGTCGGTCATCCGGTCGACGCGGAAGATCCTCCAGTCCTGCCGCTCGTTGTCGTACGCCAGCAGGTACCAGCGGCGCCCGGCCAGCACCAGACGGTGTGGCTCGACCAGCCGGCGGGTCTCGTCGCCGTCCCGCGTCCGGTAGGCGAACCGCAGGCGTTCGGAGGCGGCGGCGGCTCCGGCGGTCACGGCGAGGACGCTCGGGTCGGCGCCGGGGTCCCCGGTCAGCATCGACACCGCGGCGGCCCGGAAGGCGCCGACCCGGTGCCGCAGCCGGGACGGCAGCACCTGTTCCAGTTTGGCCAAGGCGCGCAGGGACGCCTCCTCGATGCCGTTCACCGGGTTGCCGGCCACCGTGCTGAGGCCGACCGCGATGGCCACCGTCTCCTCGTCGTCCAGCAGGAGCGGCGGCATGGCCGTGCCGGCGGCGAGCCGATAGCCACCCGCGGCCCCCATGGTCGCCTCCACCGGGTACCCCAGCTCGCGCAGGCGGTCGACGTCGCGGCGGACGGTACGGGGACTGACCCCCAGCCGCTCCGCGAGCTCGCTGCCGGGCCACTCCCGAGGCGTCTGCAGGAGCGACAGCAGGGTGAGCAGCCGGGCCGAGGGATCGTTCATGGGGTCCATCATGCCCCGCCATGTAGGCCGGGATCTGTCCTATATGGCCTCTACGGTCGGGGACGTTCGCATGAGATCCCGAGGAGAACAGCACCCATGACCAATGACATCCGCCCTTTCCGCATCGACGTCCCCCAGAGCGAGCTGGACGATCTGGGCGACCGCCTGGCCCGAACCCGGTGGTCACGACAGCTTCCCGGTGAGGGGTGGCGCCGCGGCGTGCCCGTCGCCCGGTTGAAGGAGCTGGCCGGCTATTGGCGCGACGGCTACGACTGGCGCCGCCACGAGGCGCGCCTGAACGAGTTCGCCCAGTTCATGGTTGAGATCGAGGGGCAGGACATCCACTTCCTGCATGTGCGGTCGCCGGAGCCCGACGCCCTGCCGCTCATCCTCACGCATGGGTGGCCGAACTCCTTCGTCGAGTTCGCCCATCTCGTCGACCGCCTCACCGACCCCCGTTCGCATGGTGGCCACCCGTCCCAGGCGTTCCACGTCGTGATCCCCTCTCTGCCCGGTTTCGGGTTCTCCGCGCCCCCGCGGGAGACCGGCTGGGACGCCGCCCGCGTGGCGCGGATCTGGGCCGAGTTGATGCGCCGCCTCGGCTACCACCGCTATGGCGCCGAAGGAGGGGACTTCGGCGCGTACGTCGCCCCCGAGCTGGCCAAAGCGGCCCCGGAGCACGTGGCCGGCGTCTACGTCATCAGCGGGCTCGGGTTCCCCACCGAGAAGGACGTCCCCGGCATGACACCGGAGGAACTCGCCCAGTACGAGGGGATGCAGCAGTGGGCGGGCGGCAGCACCGTCGACCATCACGCGTTGCTCCGCACGGCACCCCAGACGTTCGCGTACGGGTGGCATGACTCCCCGGTCGCCGCGCTGGCGTGGATGATGCAGAAGTTCGAGGACTTCAACACGGCCCCGCAGCCGGCGGACGAGCTGATCGACCGCGACCTGATCCTCACCAATGTGAGCCTGTACTGGTTCACCGGGACGTTCGGCTCCTCGTCGTGGCCCTACTACGACAGCACAGGCTTCGGCTGGCCGGAGGGCCAGAAGACCGCACCGACCGGTGTGTACAGTGGACCGCCCGGATTCCGCCGGCTCGCCGAACGGCACAACACCGTCGTCCACTGGCCGGTGGACAACCCGGGCCGCCACCATTTCGTGGCCATGGAGAGGCCCGACGCGGTCGCCGCCGACATCCGCGCGTTCTTCGACAAGATCCGCTGACCACGGGCACCCGACGCGCCGCCTGGTCAGGGGCCTCGACCCGGCGGCGCGTCCCTCACCTGCCGCCGGCGGATCCATCGCCTTCCGGCGTCGATTGCCGCGGAGGGCGCGTTCACCGCGAGGCGGACCGGCTGCCGAAGGCCTCGAGTCAGGCGGGCGCTTCCGCCGTCACCAGGAACAACAGAGCCGTGGCCAGGAAGGGGCCGGAGGCTAACGTCTCGATCCATTGGGCGGCATCGCCGTCGAGATAGCCGGCGGCGCCGGCACGGGCCGCGTTGCGGCGCAGTCCGAAAATCTGGTCAGCCGCGGCGAAGTCGCGAAACACCGGCGCCACGGTCAGCACGGAGCGCACGTTGAGGCCGGATTCCACACAGAGCCGCGCCAAACTGCGGCCGACAGTCGCGTTGCGGACGACCTCGCCGGTGATGAAACGGGTCAGCTCTCGGCTCCTCGCCGGTTGAGGAGAGTCAATCAGGAGGCCATCCCAGTCAGGTTCGGCCATGACGATGCGTCCTCCGGGCCGAGCGACCCGGCGAAACTCGCTCAGCACCCGGACCGGGTCCGCCACGTGCTGGAGCACACGATCGGTGCGCGCACGATCGACACTGCCGTCTTCCAGCGGCAAGGCATGCACGTCGCCGGAGCGCACTTCCACCAGCGGGTGCTCCGCGACGCGGGATTGGGCCTCCGCGATCATGGCTGGATCTCGGTCGACTCCGATCACTCTGCCACCCGGCGCGACGGCTGCCGCCATCGCTGCCAGGTCGGTGCCCGGCCCACAGCCGATGTCGAGCACACACTGCCCCGGATGGAGATCGAGCAGGTGAAGAACCTGCTGCTTGTAGGCCTGGCCTGGCAGGCTCGCCGCTACCCCGTCGAGGTAGGCGATCGGGTCGGGACGGGACACGCTGTTGGCGTCGATCATGAGCTGAAGCCAACCAGACGCCCATGCAGACCGTGAGCAGAAGCCGTCAAGGTCTTGTACAGGCCGGCCCGATCCGCGCTGGTCGCGATCACTCGCCGTCGGCCGGGCATGCACGCGTTCCGAACGAGCCGGTTCGAATGGCCGGCCGCCAAGGACGCGGTGCCGGCGTCACAGTGCGTTACGCAGCGCCTGGACGACGCCGGCGAGTTGGGGGTCGGCGCCTGCGGCGTCGAGTTCGGAGGCGAGCACCTCGGCGTAGGTGCCGCGTGCCGCGTTGTAGCGATCGCGGCCCTCGTCGGTGATGACCGCGTAGACACCTCTCCCGTCGACAGTGCAGACGTCTCGGTACGCGAAGCCGACCGCGTCGAGCCGACCGACCAGGCGCGTCACCGAGCTCTGGTTGAGCCCGATTCGATCGGCCAGCTCTTGCATGCGCAGTTCGCCGTCGTCGGCCTGGGCGAGGTCCGCCAGCGCGCGGTATTCGGAGAGTCCGATGCCGTGTGCGCGCTGGAGGCTCTGGGTCAGCTTGCGTTCCACCCGTGTGTGCAGCGCCAGAACCTTGCTCCAGACAGCTTGGTCGGAGGAGGCGGGCAGGGCGTCAGCGCTCAAGTTCGTCTGCGCCATGGTTCGAGCGGTCCTCCCGTGGTCGGTGCGTTTGACAACAAGATACATGTACATGCAAGCTCTTGCTCGCCACCCCTTCCCGCCTCATGGCGGAGCACATTTGCCCCTATATGCATGTACAAGCAATCTTTGGAGGCTGTTCATGTCCGCCAACCCGACGCCTGCCGACTCGACGTCCGACTCAACGTCCAACTCGACGTCCAAAGGCTGGGCCTGGCTGCTCTTCTCGTCCCTGTTCGAGATCACGTTCGCGCTCAGCACCAATGCCACCGACGGATTCACCCAGCTGTGGCCGTCCCTGCTGACCACCGCCGCGGCCTCGTGCGGCATCTTCACCCTGTCTCAGGCCCTCAAGACGATTGACGTGGGCGTCGGTTACACCGTCTGGTCCGGCATCGGCGCCGTCGGAACGGTCATCTTCGGCACGATCATCTACGACGAGCCCATGACCGGCTGGAAGGTCATCGCCTTCATCCTCATCATCGGCGGCGCCCTCGGCCTCCGAATCTCCGACAACGTCGCGGCCAAGAAGGCCGCGGTCGCCTGACCTTCCCATCCAATTCGGCTCAGCCACCCCGCACAGAAAGATCACCACCATGACCTGGGTCTACCTCGGCGTCGCCATCCTCTTCGAGATCGCCTTCGCCCTCGGCACCAATGCCACCAAGGGCTTCACCCGCCCGGTCCCTTCCGTCCTCACGCTGCTCGCCGCGGCGGGCGGCATCTACACGCTCTCGCTCGCCCTTCGCCAGCTGGACGTCAGCGTCGGTTACACCATCTGGACCGGCATCGGCGGCGTCGGAACGGTCGTGCTCGGCGCGATCTTCTTCAAGGAACGGATCACCGCCGCGCGGCTGATCTCCTTCGCCTGCATCATCAGCGGCGCCATCCTGCTCCGCCTGACCGCGGTCTGATCGCCGTCCCGTCAGGAACTTGACTCTCCCATCGTGGGAGGCCCGAAGGTAGGGCATGTGAGTGACGACCTGCTCAGCATCGGCGAGCTGGCCGAGCGGACCGGCCTGTCCGTGAAGCTGATCCGGCACTGGTCCGACATCGGCGTCGTGCCTCCGTCGGCGCGCACCGCGGCCGGCTACCGGCGCTACGCGCCCGAGGCGGTGGCCCGGCTGGAGCTGGCCCGGACGCTGCGCGAGCTCGGGCTGGCCATGCCGGTGATCCGCGAGGTCGTCACCCGGGAGCGCGACCTCGCCGAGGTGGCCGCCCTGCACGCGGACGCGCTGGAGGCGCGGATCCGCACGCTGCGGACGCGTCAGGCGGTGTTGCGCTCGTTCTCCCGGCAAGGATCGACGACCGAGGACCTCACTGACATGACCGACCTGGCACACCTGTCCGCCGCCGAACGCAACGCGATCGTGCACGACTTCATGACCGACGCGCTTGGCGACCTCGACCCGTCCGCGTACCGGGACGGGCTGCTGCTGGCCATGCCCGACCTGCCGCCCGCCCCCACCGCCGGGCAGGTCGAGGCGTGGATCGAGCTGGCCGCGCTCATCCGCGACCCGGAGCTGCGCGCCTCGGTCCGCCGGATGGGCGAGTACGCCGCCGCGCAGGCCGTTCGCGAGCACCGCGAGGAGGATGTGCGGGAGGCGCAGGAGATCACGGATCTGTGGGTCGCCCGCGTCGAGGCGGCCGTCGCGGCCGGGACCGCCGCCGACTCGCCGGCGGCCGAGCCGGTCGTGGCGGGCATCGTCGCGGCCTGGCTGCCCGGCCAGATCCGCGCCGGCTTCTCCCCGGACGGCCGCGGCGACGGTGACGGCCCGGCGGCCCGCCGTCGGCTTCTCGAACAGCTCGAGACCGCCGCCGACATCCGGCTGGAACGGTACTGGCAGCTGATGTGCCTGATCAACGGGCTGCCGGTGCGGGCCAGCATCGCCGCGGCGGGCGCGTGGCTCGCGACCGCGCTGCGCGCCAACCCCGAGCCCGGCGCGCGGGCCGACCGTATCGGCGAGATCCTCGGCCAGGGGCCGGATGTCGGCCCCGAGGCCAAGCTGGAGGCGTGCGCGCGGGTGCTCGCCGAGGTGGAGGAGCTCGTCGCGGCCGTCCCGCCGGACCGGTTCGGCGATCCGACTCCCTGCGGCGACTGGGACGTACGCGCCCTGCTCGATCACCTCGTCTGGGAGAACCTCATCTGGACCGGGCTCGCCGAGGGGACGCCCCGCTCCGACTTCGGCGCCGACCATCTCGGCGCCGACCATGTCGCGGCGTTCCGCACGGCGGCTCGCGCCACGCTCGCGGGCTTCCGCCGCCCGGGGATGCTCCGGCGGCAGTACGGCGCGGCCCCCGGCTGGCGCCTGGTCGAGCAGCTCACCATCGAGATGCTGGTCCACGGCTGGGACCTGGCCCGGGCGATCGGCAGGCCCACGGACCTCGCTCCCGACGTGGCAGAGGCGATCCTGCCCGTCGTGCGGGAGATCTACGGCGACCTGCCGCGCACTCCGGGCGGTTCCTTCGGCCCGGCGCGGCCCGCGCCCGGCGACGCGACGGCCGCCGACCGGCTCGCGGCCTACCTGGGCCGCCCCGTCGGCTGAGCGCGCGCCGGTCAGGCGCGGGGGGTGAGGGCGAGGTCGAACTCCACGCCCACCTCGTCGCTCAGTTTCAGTGCGCCGAAGAGCGCCGAGTAGGGGCGGATCCCCCACCTGCTCTGCACCACCGTCGTCGATCCGCGCATCCGGTCGCCGACGGATCGTCCGTCCAGCGTGACGGTGTGGGTGGCTCCGGAAATGGTGAGGTCGCCCTCGACGTGGAACGCCTCCGCGGTGCCGTCCACCCGGGAGGACCGGAACGTGATCGTCGGGTGCTCACGCGCGTTCAGGACCTTCTCTCGCAGATTGCGTACGATGTCCGCCCGGTCGGAGTCGCTGAGCGGCTTGATGCCGCCGACGCCCTCCTTGACCTCGATCGACGCGACGTCGACCTCAACCGTGACCGAGGAACCGGCGGGGTCCGCCACGACGGCCTCGCCGCGCCAGCGCGCGGGTTCGAGGGTGAGATCGTGGCCGGCCTTCGCGCCCAGACCGGCGCGGGTCGTCCTGATGAGGAGCCGCCCGGACTCCGGGCCGATGGTGTAGGTGCCAGGCTCGATTCCCATGTCTTCAGCCTAGGCGGGCCCGCGTCGCCCCTCGTTGGGCCGAGAGCGAACCGGGCGGCGGGGCCTTTGCGGGCGGTCAGCCGCCGCCGGTCTCCTCGGCCCGGGAGGACACGTACGCCCCCTCACCGGCGAGGACGTAGACGAGACCCTCGTCGCTGAGCTCCTGGATCGCCCCGCGCACATCCTCGGGCCGCACGCCGTACCGATCGCGCAGGCTCGCCTCGGAAGGGAGCGGGCGGTCCGGCTCGATCCGGCCGCTCAGGATCTCGTCGCGGAGGATGCCGGCGAGCTGCCGATGCACGGGCACGGGGCCCTCATGCTCGATCCTCGTGGCCACGACCGGTAGATGTCCCCACTCTCACCCTTTTCACCCCCTCCACCGCAAATATCCGGCAATATCCCCTTTCCTCCCGACCACGCGGCGGTAGCCGGGCGCGTACGCCTCCACTCCGCGAGCAGCGCTGCTCGATCGCCTCCGGGCCTGGGACGCCCGCGCGGTCAGGCGGGCGGCTCCACGGAGACGCCGATCTGGGCGAGCAGTTCCACCTGGTCGAAATAGAGACGCAGGCTGACGATGAGCCGGTTCTCGACGGCGGCGAAGGAGCAGCAGCGCAGCCGCAGGGGGCGTCCGGACGGGGGAATCACGTGTCCGCCCGGGGTCACGTAGGGCCCGTCATGGGTGCCCACCATCACCAGTTCATCGACCGCGAGATCGTCCTGCTCGGTCGCGGTCTCCACCACGAGGCGGACGTCCGGGAACGCCTCCCAGAACTGCCAGACGAAGGAAGCGAGTTCCCCGTGCCCCTCGCACACTCCCTCGGGGCTGACCGCCACGCCGGCCGGACTGAACGTGGCCAGAAGCGCGTCCATGTCATGGGCGCTGAACGCGGCCGTGTACCGGTCCCGCACCTCCCTGGTCTCGGACATCCTGTCGCCCCCTTCGGACGCGCGGCCCTCACACCCGAGGCGTGAACTGGGACAGGTTGTAGATCCCGAGGGACTTCTCGATGTCGGCGACCTGGTTCACCACTCCGGTGAACCCGCTCGGGCCGAACCGGCGGTGCTCCTCGTCCTCGAAGATCTCGCCGAGGTCCCTGAATCTCGCGGGCGGCACCACGTCCCGGAACGCCGGGAAGACGACGGTGTCCTCGCGCGCTTCGTGCGGCTCGTACATCCGGATGAACGCGGGGACGCCGTGCTCGCGCATCAGGTCCTCCGGCGGCGTCACCGCCACCTGCGCCTCGGCGGGCGAGGCGCCGGGCGAACCCGGCGGCGCGATCACCGAGGGCGAGCCGGGCGCGCGGCCCTTCACCAGGTTCAGGTTTCCGGGCCCGCAGGCCGTCAGCGCGAGGCCGCCCGCCAGGGCCGCCGGCACCCGCAGCAGGTCGCGCCGGCGCATCTCCGGCGTACGGGACTCCCCCGAGCCGTCCTCACTCACCCTGCCATCGCCTCCCCCATCGTCCGGCGGTCCGCGCAGGTCAGGTCCTTCCCCGGACATCTGATCGGTTCGCCGACGGCCGGGTAATCCTTCGGCCACTCCTCGGTGCGTCCCTTGGCGATCGATCCCGGAACAGCCGCGGTCGCAGGCGGTCGGCACCCGCACGCCGCGCAGCAGGGACTCGGATCGGGCAGGGTCGCCGCGTCCTGGATGGTGAGTGATCTGGGGACTCTGCCGGCGGGACCACCTCTGTCATTCCCACCACCTCGCCCGCCACCTCTGCGACCGAGATCAGCACCTCCGAGGCTGCGCACGGCGTCGGGGTGCCGACCCGATACGATCTGCCGCGAACCTTGTCGGCGATGCGGTAGTCCAATGCGATATGAACACATTTTGCAATGGAATCCGCAAGCACACGGTAGTCCGGCTGGGACGCCCGGCCGCTGCGGCGGCGCTCGCCGCGGGGCTCGCATTGACCGGCGTCACAGCGGCGAACGCGGCCAGCGCGGCCACCGCCACTGCCACCGCCGGCGGCACGTTCGGCCCGTTCGGCTACGGAGGGGTGCAGCTCGGGATGACCCTCAAGCAGGCCGAGGCGACCAACAAGATCGTAAAGACGCCCTACAGGGGTTACACCTGCTCGGGCTGGGCTCTCAAGGCGCACCCCCCGGGCCGCGACAGCGTGGGACTCTACATCTCCAAGAAGCTGGGCGTTGCCGCCATCTTCGCTCCAAAGGGCGTCAAGACACCCGAGGGCATCGGAATCGGCTCCACCATGAAGCAGGTCCGGAAGGCATATCCCCAACTCGACACCACAGGCAACTACCCCGTTGCCGCCGTCCCCGGCAACCCGAAGGCCATGTTCGCCTTCCTGTCGAACCACGGCAAGGTCTACGAGATGAGCCTGGGCTTGGTGAACCAGGACTGCACCAATTAGTGCAGCGGCGCAAAGATCCTTAAGAGGCTCAGGCGGTTAATCGGCGTCAACCGTCTGAACCTGGGAGGTGGAGGCGGCGGAGGGGCACATGCCGGAGGAAGCCGGTACGCGGGTCCGGCGCCAAGGGTTGCCAGGCAACGCGTGGGAACGCGGGCGATTCAGGATCCCGCGGGACCCATATCCGCGAACACGTCGTTTCCATTGACCCAGGTGGATCGGGTGACCGTTGAGTTCGCGCCGCCGCCGATGTACTTCCAGGGGCCGTACACCCAGTTACAGCCGGACAGGGTGCAGAAGCGCGCCTTAACGCGGAAGGTGCCCGTGGTCGGCTGGCTGCTGGTGCAGTACCCCCAGGCGGTGTGGCGGTCGGCGGACATCCCGGTCGAGCACGAGGCGGCCTGCGCCGGCGCCGCCAACACGACGAGAGTGCCGGTCATGGTCAAAGCCGCGGCAGCGGCGGAGGCGAGCCTGGCTCGAAGACGGATGGAGGGCTGTTTCACGGACGTTCCCTTCCTCGAGAGGAGCGATTCCTGAACAGACCGACAATTAACAACACCCCTGTATACGGCCGATATATTCGCACGTCAGATACATCCCGAGAGGGTGACGTTCAGGGACGGCGGCTCACCGGGAAAGGGAACCGCTCGTGAGCGGTGCTGTCCGCGTCGGCGCCAGGAGTCACGCGCCAATCATGCGGCCGGGGACACCCGAAGCGGGAATCCCCGGTGACGGCCGCCCTACCCCTTGTAGTTGAAGACCTGCCGCAGGGTGTGCTCGACCTCGACGAGGTCCCGCTGGTCCTCCATCACCTGGTCGATCGGCTTGTACGCCTCAGGGTGCTCGTCCACCAGCGCCGTCGCCCGGTCGGCGTTCCAGGTGCGGCCGGCCATCGCCTCGGCGAGCGACTCCGCCGACAGCCTGCGCCGCGCCTCGGCCCGCGACATGCGACGGCCCGCGCCGTGCGAGCAGGAGTTGTACGACGACGGGTTGCCGCGACCGCGCACGATGTACGAGCGCGTGCCCATCGAGCCGGGGATCACGCCGTGGTCGCCGACGTCCGCCTTGATGGCGCCCTTCCGGGTGATCCACATGTCCTTGCCGTGGTGGCGCTCCTGCTCCGTGAAATTGTGGTGGCAGTTGATCGTTCGCACCCGCTCGCCCGTGCCGACGACGGAGAACAGCGCGTCGGAGAGCACCGTGTCCATCCGGGCGCGCGAGGCCATGGCGTACTGCTGAGCCCAGAGCATGTCGCGGATGTAGCCGGTGAACTCGGGGGTGCCCTGGACGAGGTAGGCCAGGTCCGGGTCCTCAAGCGTGATGAAGTAGCGCGCCATCAGCTTCTTGGCCTCGGCGATGTGCCGGGTCGCGAGCTGGTTGCCGATGCCGCGCGAGCCGGAGTGCAGCACCGTCCAGACTCGGTCGCGCTCGTCCAGGCAGACCTCCACGAAGTGGTTGCCCGAGCCGAGGGTGCCGAACTGGCAGGCCGTGGTGTTCCGCTGCTTGGTCGAGAGCTCTGTGTGCGGATGGCCGATCGCGTCGAGCGCGTCGTCGATCGCCGGATCATCGTGGCCCTTGCCGACGCCGGCCGGGATGCGCCGCTCGACGAGCGGCATCAGCGCGTCCAGGCTGTCGGGCAGGTCGGCGGCGGTGAGGGTCGTCTCGGTCGCGACCATGCCGCAGCCGATGTCGACGCCGACGGCGGAGGGGATGATCGCCCCCTGGGTTGGGATGACGGAGCCGACCGTGGCGCCGAGGCCGACATGCGCGTCCGGCATCAGCGCGACGTGGCCGGGCACGAACGGGAGCCGGGCGGCGCGGGCCGCCTGCTCGATGGTGCCCTGTTCGATGTCGGTTGCCCACGAGAGCAGGTTCGGGGCGACCCGGTTCGGCATGGTTGCTCTCCTTTACGTCGCCGCCAAGTCTGCCCGGGACATGATGAAGAATCGACTCATTTGATCTCGTGCCGGGTTCGGCACGGCGAGAGTCCGGAGCCGGCTTCTCGAAGCCGGCGGCGCGCGCCTCCGAGATCGGCGGGGCGGGCCGTCAGCCCGGTCCGGCTCAGCAAGGCGAGATTGCGTTCGGCCAGGCTCAGCGCCCGCTGCGGCGTTGGCGGGCGGCCTCGTACAACGTCACGGTCGCCGCGCTGGCGGCGTTCAGGGAACTGGCCGAGCCGGCCATCGGGATGCGCGCCATGATGTCGCACGCCTGCCGCCATCCCGCGCTCAGCCCGGTGGTCTCGTTACCGATGACCAGCAGGGTGGGGCCGGTCAGGTCCAGTTCGGCGACGTCGCAGCTGCCGTTCTCGTCGGTGCCCACCACCAGGAGCGGCAGGCCTTGGGCACGCAGCTGTGCCACCCACGCGAGCACCTCTCGGTGCGAGGGGGACCGCACCACCGGCAGCGCCAGCAGCGACCCGGTGGAGGCCCGCACCGAGCGAGGATCATAGGGGTCGGCGGCGTGCCCGGTGACGATCAGGCCCGTGCCGCCGAATGCGTCCAGTGAACGTGCCATCGTCCCGATGTTGCCGGGGTTGTTCGGCCGGTCGAACACCACGCCCAGGAAAGACGGCCCCACGTGGATGCGGGACAGCTCATCGTCCGGCAGCTCGACCACCGCCACCAGCTCGGGCACGTCCTCGTCTTTGCCGCCCAGCTCCCGCAGCAGGTCGGGGGCCATGGCCACCCGCTCGCCGCCGGCCGCCTTGAGCATCTGCCTGGCCCAGGTCGACAGCGGCCGCTCGGCGTCGTAGAGGAGCGTATGCACCGGCCAGTCGAACTCGATCGCCAGGCTGATCGGGCGCACGCCCTGGATCAGGAACTCCTTGGCCCGCTGCCGCTTGGTCCGGTTGCCCAGCAGGGCCTGCCACTGCTGGAAGCGCGCGTTCGCCCGCGTGATGCGCAACTGCGCCGATGCCGATTGCCCCCGATCAACCACGCTCTACAGAATAGGATCAGTTTCACCATGTGATGGCAAGCCATGCGTCGCCGGCAGACGTGGCCTTTGCTCCCCATGAACGCCGAACGGTCCTGGCCCGAGCCACGCGGCGCGCGCTGCCGCCCCCTGCCGGGGCGCCCACGACCTCGCGTTTCTCCTGGTCAGGCGGCCGGCCATCAGGGTCACGGAGGCCCGGCTGAGGTGTGTCTCGCTGCGTTCGGGCTTGCTCGGCCACAACCGGGTCCGCCTACGGCTTATGCCGCATACCGGGACACATCCCGAGAATCTGGAAGAAATCTAAAGAAATCCGCTTTCGTCGGGAACTTCGCGGCGCGCTGGAACGACATGTCTCTATGGGGGGCTCTCATCGTCGGCGTACCAGCGACCGGTCGCGCGGAGGGAGCGGCCGGATGTCGGACGCGAAGGGCATCGACATCCCGCGGGGACGACTGCCACCGGCCGTCGCCACGGCGCCCTCCGACCCTTGGACCAACCTCGGCGTCGGCGCGCTTCCCCGCGCACCGGCGCCGGGCGAAACAATGAGGATCCGAATAGATGTCAGAGACGGAATTTCCCCTCGTGCAGTTCATGCGAGAGGGGATGGACCCGGTGCCCGAGCTCGCCCGCATCCGGGCCGAGCAGCCGGTCTATCCGCTGCCCATGCCGGACGGCTCCACGGTGTGGCTGGTCACCCGATATGAGGACGTGCGCGCCGTACTCGGCGACCACAACAGGTTCAGCAACGACTTCGGGAACGTCATCGCCGCCGGTTCCCAGCAGGACGACCCGGGCGGGCTCGGCTTCCGCGACCCGCCGGAGCACACCCGGCTGCGCCGCTTCCTGACCCCCGAGTTCACCGTACGGCGGCTGCGCCGGCTGGAGCCCCGGATCGAGGCCATCGTCACCGAGCGCCTCGACGCGATGGAGAAGGCCGGCACCCCGGCCGACCTGGTCCAGTCCTTCGCCCTGCCCATCCCCTCCCTCGTGGTGTGCGAGCTGCTGGGCGTGCCGTACGAGGAGCAGGCCGACTTCCTGCGCCTCAGCACCGGCCGGTTCGACTTCTCGGCCGGCCCCGAGGCGTCGTTGCAGGCGATCAACGACTCGATGACGTACCTGCGGAAGCTGGTCGCGCGCGAGCGGGAGAACCCCGGTGACGGCCTGCTCGGCATGCTGATCCGCGACCACGGCGACGACATCAGCGACGAGGAGCTGGCCAGCCTCTCCGACGGGTTGCTGACCGGTGGCCACGACACCAGCACGAGCATGCTCGCCCTGGGCACCCTGTGGCTGCTGCAGCACCCCGAGCACCTCGCGCTCGTCCGTGACGGCGACGAGGAGCAGGTCGGCCGGGTGGTGGAGGAGCTGCTGCGCTACATGACCGTGGTGCAGGTCGCCTTCCCGCGCTTCGCCCGCGAGGACCTCGTCCTGGCCGGGCAGCCGATCGCGAAGGGCCAGATGGTCCTCTGCTCGCTGGCCGCCGCCAACCGCGACCCGCAGCTCGGACCGGACACGGAGACCGTCATCCCGGAGCGCGATGCCTCGTCGCACCTCGCGTTCGGGCACGGTATCCACCGCTGCGTGGGCGCGCCGCTCGCGCGGATGGAGATGCGCATCGCCTACCCGGCGCTGCTGCGACGCTTCCCCGAGCTGCGCCTCGCCGTACCGGCCGAAGAGGTGGAGTTCCGGAAGATCGCGATCGTGTACGGGCTGGAGGCCCTGCCCGTGGAGTGGTGACCGTCCCGGTTTCACCTCCGCGTCGCGCCGTGAAGTGAGGACGCCGGGCCCGGATCCCCGGCCCGGCGTCCCGCCGCTTCGAACGCCCCGACCCGCCCACGGCGCGGGGTGAGCACCCGAGAGCTCTACCCGATAGACCTCGTCGACGGCGCCAATCAGTGAATCGACGCCGGGGGTGAGGTTCCGTGTCGGGAGATGACCGATCTGCTCATCGCAATAGCCGGCCACAAAGCCCACGGGGGAGGCGATGCGTCCCGTTCACCCGAGAATCGTCAGCAGAATCACTGGAGGGGCAGCTCCATCAGGATGTCGGCACGCGCGTAGTAGTCCGCCACGGGCAGTTGCTCGCGGGTGATGCGGGTGAATCCGGCACCCTCGTACAGGTGGATCGCCGGAGCGAGTCGTGAGTTGGTGCCGAGGAAGACGCGCCGGGCGCCCAGCTCGCATGCTCGGGCCACCGCTGCCGCGACGAGCTTTCGCCCGATGCCCTGCCCCTGTGCCTGCGGGGTCACCCCCATTTTGGCCAGTTCGACGACCTTGTTCGGGTAGGGGACGAGCGCCACGCATCCCACAACCACTCCGCCCCCGATGCGGGCCACGAGGACATCGCCGCCTGGGGCGACGATCTGCCCGAAGGGATCCTTCAGCACCTTGCGATCGTCGTCGGTGAGAGTGAAGAGTCGGCTGATCCACTCCTCGTTGATCTGTCGGAACGCCTCGGCATCGGCTTCGGATGCCAGAGGCTCGATGCGAGGTTCTGCGCTGACCAAGGGAGGCATAGTTCAAGTGTGGAGCGCACGCATCAAGAACTCCAATATCTATAATGTCGGAAATCGATAAGCTGAGACTATGGATAGCCCGATCGAGTTCCGGCATCTGCGTTACTTCGTCGCCGTCGCCGACGAGCTCCACTTCGGTCGTGCCGCGCAACGTCTGCGGATCGCTCAGCCGGCGCTCTCGCAGCAGATCCGCCAGCTTGAGAGACTGATCGGCGCGACGCTCTTCGAGCGCACGTCCCGATCCGTGCGCCTCACCGCCGCGGGCGAGGCGTTCCTACCGCGCGCCCGCGACCTCCTTGACCGGCTGTCCGCGGACGTGACCGAGGCTGCGCGCGTCGCGCGAGGCGAGGCCGGGAGGCTCGACGTCGCCTTCATCTCCTCAGCCGCCAGCGCGTTGAGCTTGGCGCTGCGCACCTTTACCCAGGATCGACCGGAGGTGCAGGTGCGGCTCCATGAAGGGTTCACCAGCACCACACTGGACCGGTTGGAGCGGGGCACCGCCGACGTCGGAATCGTTCGAGACGCCGACGAGCGGGATGGGATCACCCTGACCCCGCTCGTGAATGAAGAGTTCCTGGCCGTGATGCCATCGACGCATCCGTTGGCGACGAGCGGCACGGTCACCGCCGCGCAATTGGTTTCGTCGCCGCTCGTGCTGTTCCCACCGAACGCCGGACCCCGCGCCCATGCACGGAATCTCCAGCCCTTCCGCGAGGCGCTCCTCGATCCTCAGATCATCTTCGAGGGATCGGAATGGAACACCATCCTCCACCTCGTCGCCGCTGGGATCGGCGTCACCATTGCCCCACGGGGCGCAACACAACCATTGCCCGAAGGCACTGTGATCGCTGAACTCGCCGACACGAACGCGCGTAGCACCGTCCAGCTCGCCACCCGCGTCGGCGACGACAGGCCGCTTGTTCGTGAGTTCCAGAACATCGTGGGTGCCAATACGGTGTCCATGGATCAAACGAATGTCCGAAAAGCACGGCGGTCAGCGGCCGCCACCGCGAGCACCGTCACATCATGATTGATGGGGGTCCTCGCTTATCTCGCGATGACGCAGAGCCCTCCAGCCCCGGTCAGGCGGCCCGTTCGGCGTCGAGCAGCGACGTGGCGAGCTGGCCGCGGGCCCGCGCCACCCGGGAGCGCACCGTACCGACCGGGCACTCCATCAGCTCCGCCGCCTCGGAGTACGGCAGGCCCATGATCTGCGTGAGCACGAACGCGACGCGGCGATCGCGCGGCACCTCGGCGAGGAGCGCGTCCAGCGCCACCGTGTCGTCCGGGCCGGGCAGCCCGCCCGACTGGGACCGTTCCGCGGCCGTACTCCAGTCGGGCACGTCGGCGATCACGGGCCGGGCGGCGGCCGAGCGGATCCGGTCGACGACGACCCGGCGGGCGATGGCGCGCAGCCACGTACGGGCGGAGGCCCGTCCGGCGAACCGGGGAAGGCTGCCGAGGACCCGGAGGAACGTCTCTTGGGTGAGGTCCTCCGCCGACTGGGCGTCGGTCAGGTAGACGAGGAACCGCAGCACATCGGGATAGACGGCGCGGGTGAACGCCTCGACGTCGGCGGGGCCGCCCGCGCGGGCCGCGAGGGCGAGCACGGTCAGCCGCTCGTCGTCGGAGATCCGGTCCACGGCCGCCCCGTCGTGTGCCGTGCCGGCAACTCGGCCGCCGCTCGTGAGTTCCGAGGCCCTGCCGCCTGTGCGATGCGCGACACGGGCACCACTCGCGCGTTTCAGGGGTCGATCGCCGCTCCCTAGATCCGGGACGGGGGCGTCGCTCGCGCGCTGGAGGACTCGTGCCGGAGGCGATGCCGGCTCGTCGGGGGACACGTACGCAATCCTCGCAGTTGGGTACGTCGGTACGCAGATCGGCCCGTGCTGTCCCCGGCCGGAGGGCCACGTCAATCCCAGGGCGTCCCGCCCAAAGGTGCGGGGCACGAACGGGCAGCGGGGCCTACGCTCCGCCGGGCAGGGGCGCCAGTGGGCTGACCAGGCCGGAGGCGCGCAGGGCGGTCCAGAAGCCGGCGGGGATCTCCTCGTCGAGAGCGGCGAGGTCTTCGGCGATGCGGCTGGGCTTGGTGGCGCCCGCGACGACCGCCGTGGAGACGGGGTGGGCGAGGGAGAACTGGAGAGCCGCGGCCTTGATGCTCACGCCGTACTCGTCGGTGAGCTGCTTGAGCCGCCGGACCTTCTCCACGATCTCCGGCGGCGCGTCCTGGTACTCGAAGTGGGTACCGCCGGCGAGGATGCCGGAGCTGTAGGGACCGCCGACGACCATGCCGACGCCCTGCTCTTCGGCCATGGGCAGCAGCCGCTGCAGGGCGTGCTCGTGGTCGAGCAGCGTGTACCGGCCGGCCAGTAGGAACCCGTCGGGCCGCGGCTCGTCCAGGGCGAGCGTGAGCTCGATCGGCTCGGTGCGGTTGACGCCCAGCCCCCAGGCCTTGATGACCCCTTCGTCACGCAGCCTGGACAGCACCCGGAAGGCGCCCGTTCGGGCCTCTTCGAACTTCTGCAGCCAGACGTCGCCGTGGAAGTCCTGGGCGATGTCATGCACCCACAGAATGTCCAGACGGTCGACCCCCAGCCGCTCGAGGCTGCCCTCGATGGAGCGCTCTGTGGCTTCGGCCGTCCACTCGTGGACGATCGTGTTGGGGCGCCCGTGCTCGAACAGATCGCCCTTCTCTCCGAGGTCGCGGGACCCGCTTTCGACCTCGTCCAGGATGACGCGGCCGACCTTGGTGGAGAGCACGAACGAGTCCCGCGGCTTCTGGGACAGCAGTCCACCGAGCCGGATCTCGGAGAGGCCGGCACCGTAGAGCGGGGCCGTGTCGTAGTAGCGGATGCCGTGATCCCAGGCGGCGTTCAGCGTGGCGGTCGCCTCGTCGTCCGGAACGGAACGGAACATGTTCCCCAGCGGCGCCGAACCGTATCCGATGCGTCCGGGAAGGATCTGATCGAGCTTCACAGCGATTTCCTTTCAGGGGGGCGCGTCAGCGGCCTGCCTGAGTGAAGCCAGCCTCCTAGCCTAAGGCTGGGTCCGTAGCCCGTCGAAGACCACGGCGAGCGCGCGGTCGCGCAGTCCGGGGTCCCAGCCTTGCTGCTGGGCGGCCAGGCAGGCCGCGCTGAGCAGTGCGAGCAGCTCCGGCATGCCCACGTCCGGCCGCACCGCGCCGGCGCGCTGTGCCCGGACCAGCAGCGTCTCGATCGGCCCGCGTAGGTCGGGGGACCCGGCTTTGGGATCCACGCCGGCGGCGCTGAGCGCGTCCACGAACACCTTCTTGGTCGTCGCGTGCTCCACGATCATGGCGAAGAACGTGAAGAGCGCCCGGCCGGGGTCGCCGCCCTCGCCCAGCTCGGCCGCCCGCTCGGCCAGCCGCCGCGTCCGGTCGGCCACGATCGCCTGGTAGAGGGCTTCTTTGGTGGGGAACTGCCGGTAGATCGTGCCCACACCGACCCCGGCGAGCTCGGCGACGGCGCGCATCGACGCGGCCAGGCCGTCGCGGGCCAGCACCTCTTCGGCCGCCTCCAGCACTCGGGCCCTGTTGCGCTGGGCGTCCGCGCGCATGCCGCTCCTCCTCGTTGACAACCGGAACACGTGTTCCGTAACGTGCCCACCCGGAACACGCGTTCCGATTCTAGGAGGTTCACTGTGGAATACCGGAACTTGGGCCGCTCCGGACTGCGCGTCTCGCGCGCCTGCCTGGGCACCATGAACTTCGGCACCGCCAACGGCCTGGCCGCCACCGGCGAGGCCGAGGCCCGCCGCATCGTCGACGCCTTCCTGGACGCGGGCGGCACGCTCATCGACACCGCCGACCTCTACCACCGGGGCGAGACCGAGGAGATCGTGGGCCGGGCCGTCAAGGGGCGCCGCGACGCGATCGTGCTGGCCACCAAGGGCGCGATGCCCACCGACCACGAGCCGCGCGGCCTGTCGCGCCGCCGGCTCACCGCCGCGCTGGACGCCAGCCTGCGCCGGCTCGGCACCGACTATGTGGACCTGTACCAGTGCCACCTGTGGGACGAAGGCACGCCGATCGAGGAGACCATGGCCACGCTGCACGACTTCGTGCGCGCCGGCAAGGTCCGCTACCTGGGGTGCTCGAACTTCACCGCCGCCCAGATCGTGCGGGCCCAGTGGGCGGCCGAGCGGGTGGGCGGCACGCCGTTCGTCAGCCTGCAGCCGCAGTACTCGCTCCTGGTACGGGTGATCGAGGAGGAGATCCTGGACGTCTGTGACCAGCTCGGGCTCGGCACGATCGTGTACGGCACGCTCGGCGGCGGCCTGCTCAGCGGCCGCTACCGCAGGGACGCCCAGCCCGACCCGGACAGCCGGATGGGTCGTCTGCTGACCTCCTCCGCACCCGGTTCCCGCGGGTGGGCGGAGTCGCTGCTCACGTCCCGGCACCTGGACATCGCCGAGGAGGTCGCCGCGGTCGCCGCCGGCCTGGGCACCACGCCCGCCGACGTGGCCCTGGCCTGGGTGGCCGGCCGGCCCGGCGTCACGTCGGTCGTCCTCGGTCCTCGCTCCGCCGACCAGCTCACCGCCGCGCTCGCCGCCCTCGACCGCACGCTTCCCCAGGAAGCCCAGTCCCGCCTCGACGAGATCTCCCACGAGCGCCGCGCGCCGTCGAACGGCACGTTCTTCCCACCGCCGCTCCACCGCCGGTGAGCCTGCCGCCGGCGTGACGGCCGGATAATCGGATGCGGTCGGCGGACGGCCCGGGTTACCCTGTCCGCCATGTCGACGCCCCGCATTTCCTAGATCGAGGACCCGCTTCCACGCCACCCGTGTGTCCTCGATCTGTTCCGGAGCGTCATCTAATGATCACCGTTCGCGGTGTCGACCTGCGCGTCGACGCCCGTCTTCTGCTGTCCGGCATCTCCTTCCACATCTCCCCCGGCGACCGCATCGGCCTGGTCGGCCGCAACGGCGCCGGCAAGACCACGCTGATGAACGTCCTGTCCGGGCAGGCCCGGCCGGCCGCCGGGACCGTCCTGCCTACCGGGACGGTGGGCTACCTGCCGCAGGACTCGCGCGCGGCCGACCCGTCGATCACCGTCGCCGACCGCATCCTGTCCGCCCGCGGCCTGGACCGGGCCGTACGCGCCCTGCGCGCCGCCGAGACCGCGATGGCCGAGGCGACGAACCCGGCCGCGCAGGAGCGGGCGATGAACGCCTACGCCCGGGCGGAGGCCCAGTTCCAGGCCGGGGGCGGGTACGCGGCCGAGGCGGAGGCGGCCCGGGTCGCCGCCGGTCTCGGCCTGCCGCCGGGGGTGACCGACCGGCCACTCGGCACCCTCTCCGGCGGCCAGCGGCGGCGGGTCGAGCTGGCCAGGATCCTGTTCGCCGAGCACGGGACGCTGCTGCTCGACGAGCCGACCAACCACCTGGACGCCGACTCGGTGGCCTGGCTGCGTTCCTTCCTGCTCGACCACCGGGGCGGGCTGATGGTGATCAGCCACGACACGGGGCTGCTCGCGGACGTCGTCAACCGGGTCTTCCACCTCGACCCGCACCGGGCCGCGATCGACGTGTACAACACCGGCTGGGCCGCCCACCTCGCCCAGCGGGACGCCGACGACCGTCGCCGGGCCCGCGAGCGGGCGAACGCCGAGCGCAAGGCCGCCTCACTGCACGCGCAGGCGGACAAGATGCGGGCGCACGTGGCGACGGCCGTCGCGGCGAAGAACATGGCGCGCCGCGCCGACCGGATGCTGGCCACCCTGGAGCCGGTCCGGCGCGCGGAGAAGACGGCCCGCATCCGGCTGCCCGAGCCCGCCCCCTGCGGACGGACGCCGCTCGGCGCGGTGAGCCTGGCCAAGGCGTACGGCGGGCGGCCCGTCCTGACCGGCGTGGACCTTGCCGTGGACCGCGGTTCCCGCCTGGTGATCCTCGGGCTGAACGGCGCGGGCAAGACGACGCTGCTGCGGATTCTCGCCGGGCACGACACGGCGGACAGCGGGCGGGTGGTGCACGGCCACGGCCTGCGCCTCGGCTACTTCGCCCAGGAGCACGACACCCTCGACACCGCACGGACCGTACGGGAGAACCTGGCGGCGGCGGCCCCGCACCTGAGCGACGGCGAGGCGCGCCGGGTGCTCGGCGCGTTCCTGTTCAGCGGGGACGACGCCGACAAGCCGGCCGCGGTCCTGTCCGGCGGTGAGAAGACCCGGCTGGCCCTGGCCGGGCTGGTCCACTCCGGCGCGAACGTGCTGCTGCTGGACGAGCCGACCAACAACCTCGACCCGGCTTCCCGAGACGAGGTTCTGGCGGCGGTCGGCGCCTATCCGGGCGCGATCGTCATGGTGACCCACGATGAGGGCGCCGTCCGGGCGCTGCGCCCCGAGCGCGTCCTGCTGCTCCCGGACGCCGACGAGGACCTGTGGAGCGACGACTACCTGGACCTGATCGCGCTCACCTGATCCGGTACGCCCCCGGGGGCGGCACGTAAGAGTGCCGCCCCCGGGGAGCAGTTCAGGAGGTGAGGACCGGCTCCAGGAAGCGGAGCGTGCCCGCCTCGGTGTCGAGCCGGGCCCGGACACCGATGGGGTAGGTCTGCATCGAGATCCCGTGCCCGATGTCGGCCCCGGCGAGGACGGGCACGCCGAGGTCGCCCAGCCGCTCCGCCAGCATCCGGTCGACGTCGCGCGGCTCGCCGCAGTTGGTGAACGTGCCGAGCAGGATGCCGGCCACGCCGTCGCTGTAGGTGGCCCGGCGGAGCTGGGTGATGTACCGGTCCATCCGGAACAGCTCCTCGTCCACGTCTTCGAGGAAGAGGATCGCCCCGCGCGCGGGCAGCGAGGTGTCGGTGCCGAGCGAGGCGGCCAGCAGCGTGGCGGTGCCGCCCAGGGTGTGGCCCTCGGCGACGCCGGGCACGACCGTCCGGGCGTCGGGGAAGACCAGTTCGGTCACCGACTCCGGGTGGAAGAGCAGCTTCATCAGTTCGTCGAAGTCGTACTCCCCCGGCCCCTGGTAGAAGCCGTCGCAGGCGACCATGGGCCCGAACAGCGAGACCCAGCCGAGCTTGACCGCGATCGCCTCCAGCAGCGCGGTCACGTCGGAGTACCCCACCACGACCTTGGGCCGGGCCGGGTCGATCGCCGACCAGTCGACCAGTTCGAGCGTGCGCTGCATGCCGTACCCGCCGCCGGCGCAGAAAACCGCGTCGTACGCGGGGTCGCCGAGCGCCTTGGTCAGGTCGGCCGCCCGCAGGGCGTCGCCGCCCGCGAGGTAGTCGTACTCGGTGCCGCCGACGCGGGTGGAGGAGAACACCTCGGGCTTGAGGCCGACCTCCTCCATGGCGGCCAGGCCGCGGTCGAGGTTCGCCTGGTTGGGCGGGCTGCTGGCGGCGACGACCGCGACCCGGGCGCCGGGCCGCAGAGCGGGCGGGTGGAGGAAATCGGTCACGGGAAGAGCTCCTTCATTGGACGAGGTGGCAGGCGGCGAGGCTGGACGCCGACGGGTCGCCGGTCAGGACGGGCAGGTCCTGGCCGTCACAACGCGAGTCCTGCTCGGCCGCCCTGAGCGGGCATCGGGGGTGGAAGCGGCAGCCGCCGGGGACGGAGGTCGGGTCCGGCGGCTCGCCGGTGAGCAGCACGGGCGGCTCTCCGGAGTCCGGCAGCACCGACAGCAGGGCCCGCGTGTACGGGTGCTTGGGGCGCAGCAGCACCTCCTCGACCGTACCCGTCTCGACGATCCTGCCGAGATACATGACGGCGACACGGTCCGCGATGTTCCAGGCCAGGCCGAGGTCGTGGCTGACGACCAGCGCGGACAGGCCGAGCGAGTCGCGCAGCTCCAGGATCAGTTTGAGGATCTCACCCCGGACCGAGGCGTCGAGCGAGGCAACCGGCTCGTCGGCGACGATGACCGACGGTTCGAGCGCGAGCGCCCCCGCGATGACGACGCGCTGTTGCTGACCGCCGGACATCTCGTGCGGGAACCGGCCCGCGAACTGCTCGGGCGGGCGCAGCCCCGCCTTGGCCAGCGCGGCGTGCACCCGCTCGCCGAGCCGGTCGGTCAGGCCGTGCAGCCGGGGGCCTTCGGCGACGGCGTCGAAGACGTTCTGCCTGGGGTTGAGCGCGCCGCCCGGGTCCTGCAGGACGAGCTGGGTGTGGCGACGGTACGCCTTGAGCGCGGCGGCGGAGTAGCCGAGCGGCACTCCGTCGCTGAGCACCTGGCCGCCGGTGGGTTTGACCAGCCCGACCAGCGCTCTGGCCAGCGTGGACTTGCCGCATCCGGACTCGCCGACGAGTGCGACGATCTCGCCCTGCCCCACCTGCAGGTTCACCCCGTCGACGGCGCGCGCGGGGGCGGCGCCGCGGCGCGCCGGGTAGGTGACCATCAGGTCGCGGACTTCGAGCACGGGCTTCACGCTCCGCTCCCTTCCAACACGCGCAGGCACGCGGCCTCGCGCCCCGGGCCGCTCGGCCACAGCTCCACGGTCTCGGTACGGCAGGCGTCCATGGCCTCGGGGCAGCGCGGCTCGAAGGCGCAGCCCCTGCTCTCGTTCAGCTTGGCCAGCTCGGACGGCGTGGGCGGGTCACCGGGCAGCCCCGCGGGCGCGAGCCGCGAGGCCGGGTCGCCGATCGTCGGGAAGGCCCGGCCGAGCGCCCGCGTGTACGGGTGCCGCGGCTCGGTGATGAGCTGCTTGGACGGGCCGATCTCGGCGATCTGCCCCGCGTACATGACGGCCAGCCGCTCACACATGTGGGACAGCACCGACAGGTCGTGGCTGATCATGATGACGCCGATGCCCGACTCGCGCACCAGCTCGCCGAGCAGATTCAGCACCTGTGCCTGGACCATGACGTCGAGCGCGGTGGTCGGCTCGTCCGCGATGATCAGGTCGGGGCGGCAGGCGAGCGCCATCGCGATCATGATGCGCTGGCGCTGGCCGCCGGAGAACTCGTGCGGGTACGAGCCGAGCCGCCGCGACGGCAGGCCGACGCTGTCGAGCAGTTCGGCCGCCCGCGCGCGGGCCGTCTTCTGGCCGACCTTGTCGTGCAGCAGGATGGGCTCGCAGATCTGCTCGCCGATCGTGCGCACCGGGTTGAGGGCGCTCATCGCGCCCTGGAACACCACGGAGGCCGCCGACCAGCGCACCGCGCGCAGCCGTGCCCACTTGGCGGTCAGCAGGTCCTCGCCCTCGAACAGAACCTGGCCGGTCACCTGGGCGGAGGACGGCAGCAGCCGGAGCAGGCTGAGCGCCATCGTCGACTTGCCCGAGCCCGACTCTCCGGCCACGCCGAGGGTCTGGCCGCGGTCGAGGGTGAAGCTGACCCCGCGTACGGCGGGCACGGTCCGCCCGCCGCCCTGGTAGTTCACCCGCAGGTCGCGCACGTCGAGCATGGGCACCGCGGCCCGCTCCTCCGGCGTGTGGCTCTGATCCGTCGCCGTCACCGGCCCACCATCCTCGGGTTGAGCACGTGCTCGACGGCCCGGCCGACGAGCGTGAAGCCGAGCACGACGATGAGGATCGCGATGCCCGGCGGCATCAGGTACCACCACGCGCCCGCCGTCACCGCGCCGCCCAGGAACGCCGCCTGGAGCATCGACCCCCAGGTCACGCTGGTCGGGTCGCCGAGGCCCAGGAAGGTCAGCGTGGCCTCCGACAGGATCGCCGAGGCGACGGTGAGCGTGCTGGAGACGAGGATCAACGGCATGACGTTGGGCAGCACGTGCCTGATCATGATCTGGGTGTTGCCCGCGCCCAGCACCTTCGCCCGTTCGATGAACGGCCGCGCCTCGACGGAGAGCGTCTGGGCCCGGACGAGGCGAGCGGTCGCGGTCCACGAGGTGACCGCGATGGCGATCGTGATCGACGCCGCGCCCTGGCCGAGCACGGCCGAGAGCGAGATGGCCAGCGGCAGGCTGGGCAGCGCGATGAACCAGTCGGTCACGTGCATGAGGATCTTGCCGATCCAGCCCTGGTAGTGCCCGGCGAGCAGACCGACCGTGCTGCCGAGGACCACGGTGAGCGCGGTGGCGATGAGGCCGATGCTGAGCGACTCGCGCGCGCCCCAGATGACCAGCAGCAGGACCGAGCGGCCCGCCTGGTCGGTGCCGAGCGGGTAGCCGTCGACGGGTGGCGACAACTGCGGGCCGTCCACCTTGATGACGTTGAGCTGGTCGTCGCCGATGAACAGCGGCGCGGCGAGGGCGAGCACGCCGAAGGCGACGAGCAGGCCGAGCCCGGCCAGCCCGGCGGGCCGCTTGGCGAACGCGCGGCAGAAGCGGCTGAACGCGTGGTGGCGCGGGACGTCGAGCCCGGCCAGGGTGTCGAGCGCGCTCATTGGGCCCGCACTCTCGGGTCGAGGAAGCGGTAGACCACGTCCGCCAGCAGGTTCATGATGATCACACTCGCGCTGAAGACGATGAAGGTGCCCTGAAGCAGGGGCAGGTCGGGGATCCTGAGCGCCTCGTAGGTCAGATAGCCGAGGCCGGGCCAGGAGTAGACGGACTCCACCGTGATCGCGCCGCTGACCAGGATGCCGAGGTGCATGAAGATCATCGTGACCGAGGGCAGCAGCGCGTTCGGCACCGCGTGACGGCGCCGTACGGCGTCGTCGGTCAGGCCCTTGGCCCTGGCGGTCAGCAGGTACGGGCTGCCCATCTCATCGATGATCGAGGAGCGCATGACCGTCACGTACTGGGCGAAGACCACGAGCACCATGGTCAGGCAGGGCAGCACCAGGTGCTTGGCCACGTCGACGATGTGCGCCCAGCCTTCCTGCGGCAGCGACGGGTCGCTCATGCCGCCCGCGGGCAGCAGGCTCGGGATCGGGCCGATGCCCACGCTGAAGGCGATCAGGAGGATCATGCCGAGCCAGAAGGTCGGCACCGACCACAGCATGAGTGAGGAGCTCGACGCGATCCGGTCGAACAGGCTTCCGTGCCGCCAGCCGCTGCGGATGCCCAGCCATAGGCCGAGCGCGATCGACAGGGCCGCGGCCGTGCCCATGAGGAGCAGGGTCGGCCCGAGCCGGTCGAGCACCAGCGACGAGACCGACTGCTGGAACTGCCAGGAGTAGCCGAGTTCACCCTTGAGCGTGTTGCCGACGAAGGTGAGGAACCGCTGCCAGATCGGGTCGTCCAGGCCGAGCTGGAGGCGTACCTGGACGAGCTGCGCCTCACTCGTGGGGCGGCCCCTGGTCAGGGTGCGGACCGGGTCGGCCGGCATCAGGCTGAAGATGACGAAGCCGATGACCAGCGTGACCATGAAGCTGACCAGGGCCGCGACCAGCTTGGAGCCGAGGTAGGGCAGGAGGTCGGATCGCCTGACCCCCTGCCCCTTGGCCTTGGCGGGGCCCGCGGTGGTGAGACTACTCACGGTCGTCCGCGCCCGAGCGGCGCTTGAGCGCGATCCCGCCGCCGACGAGGATGACGAGCAGGGCGACACCGCCGATCCACAGCGCGCTGCCACCGCTCTCCTCCTTGGCCGCGGTCGCCTTGGCGGCGACCGGCGTGGCCTTGAGGTAACCCCAGAACGAGTAGCTCTGCGCCGGGTACATGCCCTGCGCGTCCGGCTGTCCGGTGACTATCCCGGTCACAGTGTCGGTACGGGCCACGTCGAGCATGTTGTGGTTGAAGTGCATCTGGTTGACGTCGGCCTTGTAGAGGATGCTCTGCATCTCACCGACGATCTTGGCCCGCTCGGCCTGGTCGAACGTGGTGCGCTGCTTGTTGAACAGCTCGTCGTACTTCTCGTCGCAGAAGAACGAGTCGGTGTTGCCCGCGGTGCCGTCGTCCTTGGGCAGCGCGGCGCAGGTCTGGATGCCGAGCAGGAAGGTCGGGTCGGGGCCGGTGGTCCAGCCGTCCATCAGCAGGTCCCAGTCGCCCTTGGCCAGGTCGCTGTTGAGCGCGCTCATGCTCAGGGTCTGGATCTTAAGCTTGATGCCGACCGTCTCCAGCCAGCCCTTGAGGTAGTTGGAGATGCCCGCGTCGTCCGTGTCGTCGGCGTGGATGCCGAGGCGCAGCTCCAGCGGCTTGCCGCTCTTGGGGTCGACGCGTACGCCGTCGCCGCCCTTGGTGTAGCCGGCGTCGTCGAGGATCTTGTTCGCCTGGTCGAGGTCGAACGGCGTCTCCTCGCCGGGGGCCGGCTTCCAGGTCCACTGCGGCCAGGCCGGGGGCAGGTAGCCGGCGCCCTCCACGGCCAGACCGTCGCGCACCTTGGCGACAAGGGTCTTCCGGTCGGTGGCGAGCGCGATCGCGTGGCGCACCACCGGGTCGCCCAGCGCCGGGTGGCCGGTGCCGATCTTCTTGCCGGTGCGGGTGCGGGCGTTGTAATTGATCTCCAGGCCGGTCCAGCCGTTGCCGACCTCCTGGATGGTCTGCAGGTTCTTGTCCGCCTGCAGCGCCTTGAACTGGGTCGGGTTGATGCCGTGGATGTAGTCGAGCTGGCCGCTGCGCAGCGCGGCGACCGCGGCGTCCACCGACTTGAAGCTCTGCTGGACCATGTGGTCGAAGCCGGGCTTGCCGAGGACGAAGTCCTTGTTGGCGTCGAACTTCGCGTACTGCTCGGGCTTGTAGTCCGTGAGCGTCCACGGGCCGTAGCCGACGAGCGGGAAGGTGTCGTTCTTGTAGTCCTTGAGGTTCTTCGCCTGCGACTCCCAGATGTGCTTCGGCACGATCGGGATGCCGCTGCGGGGGACGCTCACATAGGTGACGTTGGCCTGGGGCTCCTTGGTCTTGATGACCAGGGTCGTCGCGTCGGGCGCGGTGACCGACTCGAAGTTGCTGACCAGCGAACCGTTGGCGGTGCCCGCGACCGCGTCGGTCATGATCAGGTTCAGCGTCCAGGCGGCGTCCTCAGCCGTGATCGGCGTGCCGTCGCTCCACTTCAGGCCGTCCCTGAGCGTGAAGGTCCAGGTCAGCTTGTCGTCCGACTGCGTCCACGACTCGGCGAGGTAGGGGCCGGGGCTGCCCTGCTCGTCGAGGGAGTTGAGCGTCGGGTAGACCCCGGCGAAGACGTCGTAGGCGCCGTCGAAGAAGGCGAGGAACGGGTTCAGCGTGTCGACGCCGGAGCCCGACATCTTCACCCGCAGTGTGGTCTCTCCCTGCCCCGACGGCGCGGACGCCGCGGCGGCGGATCCGGACGATGACGCGGTCGCGGTCGCGGTTCCGGCGGGGAGCGTGACGCCGGCGAGCAACGTCCCGCTCAGCGCGCAGGCGGCCAGGGCCGACCGGCCGCGCCGCGAATTGCTTGTCCCCATTGATATCTCCTGGGTGGTTCAGCAGCTATGTGTCCAGGAATGGTGGCGATCACGGATCACATCCCCAAGAGCCGTGAGGCTTTACGGCCCTCAGCATCGAAAAACGCGACGGTTCTGCTTTTCCGGCCTCACGGGGGCCTAGCCTGAGCCGGTACGAGCGCCGCTTCCGGAGACCCCGGGTCAGTGCGGTAGCCGTACCGGGAGAGCCTGGTCAGCGCGGGTAACCGTACCGGCCGTGGAGGCGGACGAACCTCGCCAGCGTGAGGACCTCGCGGCGCTCCAGCCCGGCCGGGACGCGCTCGAACAGCACGACCTCCTCCTGCCCGCCGGTGCCGATCGGCTGCACCAGGCGGCCGCCGACCCGGAGCTGCCCGGTCAGCGGCGCGGGCACCTCAGGATAGGCGGCCGACACGAGGACCGCGTCGTACGGCGCGCGCTCGGGCACCCCGCGACTTCCGTCGCCCGTGAAGACCTCGACGTTGCCCACGCCGTGGCGGGCCAGGTTGTTCCGGGCCTCCGCGCAGAGGTCGGGCCGCAGCTCGATCGTCACGACGTCGGCAGCGAGGCGCGCGAGCAGCGCGGTCTGGAAGCCGAGGCCGGTGCCGACCTCCAGCACGTGCTCGATCCCGGTCAGCCCCAGCCCCTCGATCATCCGCGCCGACAGCGACGGCTGGGTGGTCACCTGGCCGTGCCCGATCGGCAGCGGCACGTCGTCGTAGGCCCCGTCGGCGAGGTCGGCCGGGACGAAGCCGGCCCGGGGCGTCGTCCGCACCGCGGCGAGCAGGCGCTCGTCGCGGACGCCCTCGGCCCGCAGGATCTCGGCGAGGGACTCGGGGGACCCGGGCACGGTCACGCCTCTCGCGCCGCGAGCATGCCGTCGTCGTCGGGATCGCCGACGACCCGGACCCCGAAGCCGTGGCTGACGCGGTCGAGGGTCGCCCGCAGCCACTCGACGTCGTCCGGCGCGGCGCGGCACAGCCGCATCCGCCGAACCCGCAACGGCGCCATGCGCAGCGCGGTCGCCCGCCCCGACTCGGGGTCGAGCGAGGCGAAGTACAGCAGGCGCAGGTCGTCGCGGAACTCCTCGTACCCGGTGATGCCCTCGTAGTCGTCCACCAGGTCGCCGCAGCCGTACAGCACGATCCGGCCCCGGTGCAGCTCGATCGGGCGTGGATGGTGCGAGGAGTGGCCGTGCACGAGGTCGACGCCGCCAGCCACGAGCGCGTGCGCGAACCGGACCTGCGTCCGGGAGACCCGGTACCCCCAGTTGGAGCCCCAGTGGATGGAGGCGACGGCGAGGTCGCCGGGCCGCTTCGCGCGGCGGACCCGCTCGGCGATCGCCGCCGCCGCGTCCTCGGAGAGGTCGTCGACGAAGTCCACGCCGGAGCGGCCCGCGGTCGCCGCCCAGTCCTCCGGGATGCCGCTGGAGGCCATGCCGAACGAGAAGAACAGCAGCCGCCCGCCTCCCGGCAGCGGCACGGCCACCGGCGCCCGCGCCTGGTCCGCGTCCCGCCCGGCGCCGGCGGCGGGCAGACCGGCGGCGGCAAGGGCGTCCAGAGTCTCGGCGAGGCCCGCGCGGCCGAAGTCCAGGACGTGGTTGTTGGCGAGCGCGCACGCGTCCGGCCGGGCCGCGGCCAGGCAGGGCAGGTTGGCCGGGTTCATGCGGTAGTGGACGCCTTTGCCGGGGACGAACGCGCCGTCGCACGTGACGCTCGTCTCCAGGTTGAGCAGCCGCGCGTCGGGGGCGGCCTCGTCGAGCAGCGCGAGCGCCTCGCCCCAGGGCCAGGTGACGTCCACCGGGCTCGGGATCGGCCCGTTCACCGCCTCGGCCAGTTCGACGTACGTCCGGGCGTCGCCGACGTGCGCCTCGCGCAGCGCGGGGTTGCCGGGGTGCGGCAGGATCTGGTCCACACCGCGGCCGAGCATGACGTCGCCGCCGAGGAACAGCGTCACCGGACGCGCGCCCATACCTCCATGCTATGCCGAGCGAAAATAGAACAAGTTCTTGCCAGCGCGCCGCCGGTCGGTGATGCTGAAGCGCATGGATCCGACCACACTCGAAGAGATCCGCCGGGCCAAGTACCGCTACCTGCGCTGCCTGGACCTCAAGCTCTGGGACGACTTCGCCGACACCTTCACCGACGACGCCGTCGCGGCGTACGACACCCCCATGCTCCGCGAGCCGCTGCGCCTGGCCGGGCGGGACGCCATCGTCGGCTACATGCGCGCCACCCTGGGCGCCGGCATGATCACCACGCATCTCGTCAGCCACCCCGAGATCGAGGTCGGCGACGACGACGCCACGGGGAGCTGGTGCCTGGAGGACACGGTCATCGTCATGGAGCACCGGCTGCTGATCCGGGGCGCCGGCTACTACCGGGACACCTACCGGCGCTGCCCGGACGGGCGGTGGCGGATCAGCGGCACCGGCCACGAGCGGACGTACGAGTTCTCCGTCTCCCTCGACGACCTGCCGAGCCTGCGGTTCACCGCGAACCGCTGGGCGTCTCCCGCCGGGGCCTGACCGGCGGCGAGCACCTCGGCGTCGGCATTGACCATCTCCTAGAACCAGTTCTACTCTCACGTGGAGCGAGAACCTACCGCTTCGGTACATATCTGTACCGCGATCCGAGGGGGTCCGGTGGCCACGCAGACATTCGCCCAGGCGATCGCCGAGGCCGAGCGGATCATCCGCTCGGCGCCGCACGTGCGGACCGATCAGGACCTGGCCGAGGGGCTCGACTACCTCTCCGGCAGCATCAAGGCGTCGCTGCACCTGGCCTGGGCCTACGAGCGCGACTTCCCGTACTTCGTCGCCTCCACCGGGCCGTACGCCAAGCTCGGCCTGGACAACCCCGACACGCTCTACTTCCACGCCTACATCCGCGACGACGCGGAGTACGTGGTGTCGGGGCGGCGCGGCACCACGTCCGACCTCAGCTTCCAGGTGCTCAACGGCGACTACTCCCCGGCGCGCTCGCCCGACAGCCTCGCCGCGTTCGACGACCGCGACATCGAGATCGCCCCGGACGGGACGTACGAGCTGCGCTTCGGACCGGCCGGGTCCGGCGGCGGGCCGAACCGTTTCACGCTCGGGCCCGGCTCGGCGATGCTGGTCGTGCGCGAGGTCTTCAGCGACTGGGAGCACGAACGGCCCGGCGAGATCCGGCTGCACCGCGCCGGCACGCTCGGCTCCGCTCCCCCGCCGCGCTCGCCAGAGGCCATGGCCAAGCGCTTCGACGTGGCCGGCCGGATCCTGGTCGCGCGGCTGCGCACGTTCCTCGCCTTCCCCGAGTGGCACTATCTCTCGCTGCCGGTCAACACGATGACGGAGCCGCGGCCCACGCCCGGCGGCCTGGCCACGCAGTACTCCTCCGTCGGGCACTACGACCTCGACGACGACCAGGTCATGGTGATCACGGTGCCGGCCGCCGCCCGCTCGGACGCGCCGTACCAGGGCTTCCAGCTCGGCAGCATGTGGTACGTCTCGCTGGACTACATCAACCACCAGACGAGCCTGACCGCCGACCAGGCCCGGATCGATCCCGACGGGATGATCCGCTACGTCGTCAGCGAGCGCGACCCCGGCCTGGCCAACTGGATCGAGCGCACCGGGCACCGCCGCGGATACCTGCAGTTCCGCTGGCAGCGGCTCGCGCGCGAGCTCAAACCGGAGGACGGCCCCGAGGTGGAGGTGCTCCCGTTCGACGAACTGCCGCGACGCCTCCCCCATTACGAACGGCAGCGGGTGAGCCCGGGGGAATGGGCGGAGCGCGTCGCCGCCCGCCAGATCGCCGTCGCCCGAAGGATGTTGGGCTGATGGCGGCGCAGGACCCCGTGGAGGACCCGATGTCACTGGAGGGCAAGGTCGTCGTCGTCTCCGGCGTGGGGCCGGGCCTCGGCCGCGCCCTCGCCGTGCGGTCCGCGCGCGCCGGAGCCGACGTGGTGCTGGCCGCGCGCACCGAGTCCCGGCTGGCCGAGGTGGCCGAGGAGGTCACGGCGCTCGGCCGCCGCGCCCTGACCGTGCCGACCGACATCACCGACGAGGCGTCGTGCCGCCGGCTGGCCGACGCCGCCCTGGAGGCGTACGGCCGGGTGGACGGCCTGGTGAACAACGCCTTCGCGATCCCGCCGCTGGCCGACCTGGGCACGGTCGACCTCGACGCGGTACGGGCCGGATTCGAGACGAACGTGCTGTCCACGCTGCGACTGACCCGCCTTCTCACGCCCGCGCTCGCCGAGGGCGGCGGCTCCGTCGTGATGGTCAACTCGGCGGTGCTGCGGCACTCGCGGCGCACGTTCGGCGCGTACAAGATGGCGAAGACGGCGCTGCTCTCCATCGCGCAGAGCCTGGCGACGGAGCTGGGGCCGCGGGGTGTTCGGGTCAACTCCATCGCGCCCGGATACATCTGGGCGGACAACCTGAAGTGGTACTTCCGGTCCCTCGCCCGGGAGCGCGGCGTCACCACACGGCAGGTGTACGACGAGACGGCCGCGACGACCGACCTGCGCCGGCTGCCCGAACCCGACGAGGTCGCCGACGTCGCGGTGTTCCTGCTGTCCCCGGCGGCGCGGGCGGTCACCGGGCAGTGCCTGGACGTCAACTGCGGCGAGTGGCACCACTGACCCGGAGGTTCGCGATGACCACAGGACGCGACGCCGTCCGTACGGATGTCGGCACGGTCGAGGATCTGCACGCCTCGGCCCGCAAGATCACCGGCCTGGCCGACTTCGGCGCGGACGCCTACCTGGACGGCCTTGAGGTGCTGCTCGACTCGTACGCGAGGGAGGCGGCGCTCACCCCGCTGGGCCGCCGGGCGCAGCGCTCCTTCCTGCGCGGCGCGCTGGCCGCCCGGCTGTGGTCGGAGGAGGCGTGGCGGCGGCACCCGGAGCACGCGGACGTGCCCGTCGAGCGGCCGATCTTCGTCACCGGGCTGCCGCGCACCGGGACCACGGCGCTGCACCGGCTGCTCACCGCCGATCCCGCGCACCAGGGGCTGGAGGTGTGGCTGGCCGAGGCGCCGCAGCCGCGCCCGCCGCGCGAGACCTGGGCGGACGACCCCGTCTACCGGGCGATCCAGTCCGGCTACGAACGGCATCACGTGGAGAACCCCGAGTTCATGGGGGTGCACTACATCTCGGCCGACATGGTGGAGGAGTGCTGGCAGCTCCTCCGCCAGTCGATGCGGTCGATCTCGTTCGAGTGCCTCGCCCACATCCCGGCGTACTCGGCCTGGCTGGACGGGCAGGACTGGACGCCGGCCTACCGCCGGCACCGGCGCAATCTCCAGCTCATCGGGCTCCGCGACGCCGGCCGGCGCTGGGTCCTGAAGAACCCGAGCCACCTGTTCGCCCTCGACGCGCTCCTCGCGGTCTACCCGGACGCGCTCGTCATCCAGACGCACCGCTCCCCGCGTACGGCGATGGCGTCGATGTGCAGCCTGGCCGCGCACGCGACCGCGGGCTGGTCGGAGGCGTTCACCGAGGCGGTGATCGGGCGAGACCAGCTCGACCTGTGGAGCCGCGGCCTGGACCGGTTCCGCGCCGAACGCGCGAAGCATGACCGGGCACGCTTCTTCGACGTCCACTACGACGACTTCGTCCGCGACCCCATGGGCACGATCGAGGCCGTCTACGCCCACTTCGGGCTGCGTCTCGGCGACGAGGCGCGTACCGCCATGGCGCGGATGCACGACGAGAGCCGCTCCGGCCCACGCCGGCCGGCGCACCGGTACGCGTTGTCGGACTTCGGCCTGACCGGCGAGGAGATCGACGAGCGGTTCGCCGGATACGTGGAGAGCCTGGCACGCTGACCCGGGGCCGGCCTCACCCGCCGGGCCGGATCAGGCCGCTCTCGTAGGCCAGGATGACCAGCTGGACCCGGTCGCGCACCTCCAGTTTCGCGATGGCCCTGGTGATGTGGGTCTTCGCGGTGAGCGGGCTGATGACGAGGCGCTCGGCGATCTGGTCGTTGGACAGTCCACGCGCGACCAGCCGGACCACCTCCAGCTCCCTCGTGGTCAGGGTGGCCATCCGCCGTCCGGTGTCGGGAGCGAGGTCCTGCCGGTGGGTGAACTGCCCGATGACGCGGCGGGTGACGCCCGGGGACAGGAGCGCGTCTCCGGCGGCGACGGCGGCGACCGCGCGGCGCAGCTCGGTCGGCTCGACCTCCTTGGTGAGGAAGCCGCTGGCTCCGGCGCGCAGCGCGGCGAACACGTGGTCGTCGGTGTCGAATGTGGTCAGGATGACGACGCGGCAGCCCGCGGTCGCGGGGTCGGCGACGATGCGGCGCGTGGCGGTGATGCCGTCGGTGCCCGGCATGCGGATGTCCATGAGGATGACGTCGGGGCGGGCGCTCGCGGCCAGCCGTACGGCCTCGGCGCCGTCGGCGGCCTCGCCGACGACCGTGATGTCCCGCGAGCGGGCCAGCAGGCTGCGGAAGCCGGCCCGTACGAGCGCCTGGTCGTCGACGAGGAGCACCTTGATCGTCACGGTGAGGAGTCTGCCAGAGGGAGTCGGGCCTTCACGGCGAAGCCGTCGGGAACCGGCCCGGCGGTGAGCGTGCCCCCGAGGGCGCTCACCCGCTCGCGCATGCCGGCCAGGCCGTGCCCCTCCCTGATGCCGGCGCCGCCGGCGCTCCCGTGTCCGTTGTCGACGACCTCGACGCTGACCGCGTCCGGCTGGTAGGCCACCGTCACCTCGGCCGTGGTCGCCCCGGAGTGCTTGAGCGTGTTGGAGAGGGCTTCCTGCACGACGCGGTAGACCGCGACGGCGCAGGTGGCCGGGACGGCCGAGGGGTCGCCGCGTTCGTCGAGGGTCACCTCCAGTCCGGTGGCGCGGGCGTCGGCGACGAGCGCGCCGAAGGACGCCAGATCGGGCTGGGGCACGGTGCCGGTCGGGGACGTCCGCAGGACGTCGATGAGGGCGGCGAGGTCGGCCATCGCCCGGTTCCTGACGTCCTGGGCGAGGCGGAGCGCGGCGGCGGCCTCGGCCGGCGCCTCTTCCAGAGTGTCCGCGGCGACGTTGAGATGGACGCCGACGACGGCCAGGGTGTGGGCGACGGTGTCGTGCACCTCCTGTGCGACGCGCAGCCGCTCCTCCGCGGCGCGAGCGCGGCCGTCGGTCTCGCGCAGCCGATCGCGCCAGCGCAGCGACGCGGCGTAGAGGAGGCCCGCGCCGGTGATGAACGCCAGCAGCAGCGCCTCACCGACGGTGTGGATGAGGTAGCGGCCCATATTCCGGTCGATGACCCATCGGAAGTCGACGGCGGAGTAGACGAGCTGGGCGACGCCGATGGCGGCCACCCAGCGCACGCGGGGCGTGGCCGCCGCGGTGAAGTACGCCGCCCATATCGGCCAGATCCAGCCGTTGGGGCCTTCGCTGGTGAGGTGGTAGGCGAAGATCGCGGCGATGGACAGCGACAGCACGGCCATCGGCCAGCGGCGTCTGACGAGCAGGAGCGCGCCGAGGAACAGCGCGAGAGGGATCACCGGGACGGGCCCCCGCCAGGGCGACTGCACCCCGGTGGCGAAAGCTACGGCGACGAAGATGACGACGGTCAGCATGGCGAGCGCGCCATCGATGACCTTGGCGGAGTGACGGACGGAAGCGGGTTCGCGCCGCTGTGACAGTGCGGACATGTGACACCTTTCTGGGAGGACGGCGGTCACATTAGGCCGGACCGTGGCCGGCCCGCGTCGTCCGTTCACCGTCACCTGAGCTCCCACCGTTCGCGGTACGCGTACACCGAACGGAGTAACGACGACCTCGAACAGCGCGGAGCGTTCAGTCCGGGACGGCGTCGCGGGACGACGCGCCGCGCGGCTTCGTGCGGACGTGCATCCGTTCGCCCTGCGGCCCGAACAGGCTGAGCACCTCCACCGGCGCCTCCCCTGTGCTGCCGAACCAGTGCGGCAGCCGGGTGTCGAACTCCGCGGCCTCCCCCGTTTTGAGCACGATGTCGTGATCGGCGAGCACCAGCCGCAACTTCCCGCTCAGCACGTACAGCCACTCATAGCCCTCGTGCGTACGCGGGTCGGGCGTGCTGCGGGTGGTGTTGATGATCATCTTGAACGCCTGCGGCCCGCCCGCGTGCTGGGTCAGCGGCATGATCGTCGAGTCCCACTGCTTGATCGGCTTCAACCGCACCCGGGGGTCACCGACCTGCGGCGCGCCGACGAGCTCGTCGAGCGGCACCTGGTAGGCGCGGGCGAGCGGCAGCAGCAGTTCCAGGTTGGGCCGGCGCTCGCCGGATTCGAGCCGGGACAGGGTGCTGGCCGAGATCTCGGTGGCCTCCGCGAGCTGGGTCAGGGTGATGCCGCGTTTCTTGCGCAGCGCGCGCAGCCGCGGGCCCACGGCGGCCAGGACCGCGGCGTCGTCGGTGTTTGCCATATCGGCAAGATAACTTGTCCGTCCGGCAGGCGAGAGAGCACCGTATGGAACCACGAGCGAGAGGAGTCCCACGGTGGACGAGACGTACGACGTGGTCGTGGTGGGCGGCGGCGCGGCCGGACTCAGCGGCGCCCTGGCGCTGGCCCGGGCGCGGCGGTCGGTGCTGGTGGTCGACGAGGGACGGCCGCGCAACGCGCCCGCCGGCCACGTGCACAACTACCTGGGCCGGGAGGGCACGCCGCCCGCCGAGCTGGCGGCGGCCGGGCGGGACGAGGTGACCCGGTACGGCGGGCAGATCGTCAGCGGGCGGGCCGAGACCGCCGCGAAGGACGGCGACGGCTTCCTGGTGACGCTGGACGACGCGCGCCACGTGCGGGCGCGGCGGCTCCTGGTGACCACCGGCCTCGTGGACGAGCTGCCGGACGTGCCGGGGCTGGCCGAGCGCTGGGGTCGCGACGTGCTGCACTGCCCGTACTGCCACGGATGGGAGGTCCGCGACCGGCGCATCGGCGTCCTGGCGACCGGGCCACTGGCCTGGCACCAGGCGGAGATGTGGCGGCAGTGGAGCCCGGACGTGCTGGTCCTGCTGCACCACGCCCCGCCGCCGGACGCGGAGCGGGCCGAGCGGCTGGCGGCGCGCGGGATCGTCGTCGTGGACGGTCCGGTCGCGGGGGTGGAGACGGACGGCGACACGCTCACCGGCGTACGGCTGGCCTCGGGCGAGGTCGTCGCGCTCGACGCGGTGGTGGTCGCGTCGCGGCTGTCCGCCCGCGCCGACGTGCTGGAGTCGCTCGGGCTGAAAACGGTCGAGGTGGAGATCGGCGGCCACGTCGTCGGCACCCGGGTCCCCGCCGACCCGACCGGGGCCACCGCCGTGCCCGGCGTGTGGGTGGCGGGCAACGTGGCCGACGTACAGGCTCAGGTGATCGCGTCCGCCACCGCGGGCCTGACGGCCGGCGCCGCGATCAACGCCGACCTCGTCGCCGAGGACACCCGCGACGCCGTCGAGGCGTACCGGGACCAGGCGCGGACGATGTTCGAGCGGGACGCCTGGGAGGAGCGCTACCGCGCCCGCCCGGCACTGTGGAGTGGCCGCCCCAACCCGCAGCTCGTCGCCGACGCCGCCGAGCTCACCCCCGGACGTGCGCTGGACGTCGGCTGCGGCGAGGGCGCCGACGCGATCTGGCTCGCCGAACGCGGGTGGCGCGTCACTGCGGCCGACATCTCCACCACCGCGCTTGAGCGGGCCGCCGCGCACGCCGCCGCCGCGGGCGCGGGGATCGCCGACCGCGTCACGTGGACGCACGCCGACCTGCGCGACCAGCCGCCCGCCGAGGGCGCGTACGACCTGGTGTCGGCGCAGTTCATGCACCTGCCCGGCGACGCGCGGCGGGACCTGTACGCGCGGCTGGCCGCCGCGGTCGCCCCCGGCGGGACCCTGCTGATCGTCGGGCACCACCCGTCCGACCTCTGGACCACCGCCCGCCGGGGGGTGTTCCCGGACGCGATGTTCACCGGCGAGGAGATCGCCTCCGAGCTGGACCCCACCGCGTGGCAGGTGCTGGCGGCCGAGAGCCGCCCGCGCCCGGTGACGGACCCGCAAGGGCGGCCCATCACCGTCCACGACGCCGTCCTGGTCGCGCGCCGCTCGCTCGGCACCCAGGCGCCCGTCGCCTGACCCGGCCGTGGTCCCCGGTGCGAGGGCCGGGCAGGCGGCGCCTACTCTCGCGCCGGGATCGCGGCCAGGTTGAGGACGTCGTAGTCGTCGCCCTGCTTCGCGTCCCAGAAGAAGACCGCGGTGGGCGACGACGAGGCGCCCTGCCCGTACGAGCCCGACCTGCCGTCCGGGCTGGGCGCCGTGATCCCGCCCGCCTTCCCCGTGGCGAGGTCGTAGATCATGCTCGTCGTGTCCCGGTACACCTCGACGAAGCGGCCACCGTAGACCTCCGGCTCGGTCATGGTCCACGGCACACGGCTCAGGTCCAAACCGTCAACGCGCATGGCGACGGCTCCCCCGCCCTGGCGGCCGACGCACCACTCCGTGGAGCAGCGCAGACCGGTGACGTCCGGCAGCGGGATCATGTTCTGCCGCACGCCGCTGCGCAGGTCGGCCAGCACGTTCTGGTTGGTGTCCGGCAGCCCCGTCTCGATGTCGCTCGCCGCCGGAACGTTGCGGGCCCACGGCCACGACGCCAGCCACAACCCGTCCGTTTCCGGCATCTTCTCCGGCTTGCCGCCGCCGATCGGCATGCGGTACACGCCGCCGGCCTCGGGCGACCAGACGACGTGGTCCCCGCTCACCCCGAAGCGGTCGATCCCCGCGAGCTCGCCGGTCACCTCGCCGACCCGGATCGGATCCCCGCCCTGGCGGGGGGCCACCCAGAAGTCCACCCAGCTCCGCGGCTCTTTCGGCCTCCTGCCGTACCACGCGATGTAGTCCTCGCCCACCTCCACGCCCCCTTGGACGTATCCGTCGGCTCCGGGAACCAACGTGACGAGGGTCCGGCTCCGGCCCGTCTTCATGTCGTAGACGTCGAACCGCTTCGGCTCCTCGAACGACGGCCCGGCGGTGAGGAGGATCTCGGTGGGTCCGAGCGCGGTGACCGGCCGATAGCCGAGTCCGTCCGCGGACGTCTTCGGGAGCGACGCGACCGCCTCCGGCCACACCGTCCGCGCGTCCCGGACCCGCCCGTCCCGGACCCGCTCATCGGCGGCGCCGGCCGTCCGCTCCGCCGTACCGGGCGTCACCGACCCCGTGCTCCGCCCGGGAACGTCGGTACGGTGGCCGGCGCGGACGACGGCGATGGCACCCGACGCGACGGCCACGACACCGATCACGACCAGGGCCACCCGTCCGCGCGTCCCGATTCCACGGCGCCGGGCGCGAGCGTCGCCGAGGCCGGCCGGTCCGCCCGGGTCCTGTTCCGTTCCCATGCTTCCTCCCGTCACGACCGCCCCGTGGTCGTCATCGATGTCGGGGCAGGGGCCATCGGGGCGAGGCCGAGATCGGCCAGCGCGGCCGCGCCACGGTCGGCGTGGTCGCCGCCGGCGAGCACCAGGGTGCGCAGCGACTGATAGCGGCAGCCGGCGGTGTCAAACGCGGCTACCGTGGCGAGCAACCGCTCGTGATCATTGTCCAGCAGCGCTTGGGCCCGCTCCACAATGGCGGTGGCGACAGGGTTGCCGGCCACGACGGTCCGAGCCTCGGCCACCCGGTCGCGAGCGCCGGGGCTCCCGGCGAGCACGGCGGCTTCGGCGCGCAGCGCCACATACCAGTGAAGCCAGATCCAGGTGACCCATTTCCACACCTGCCTGGGCTCGGGGGCCATCCGCTCCAGCGCCTCCGGCGCCTCCCCGTGGTGCAGGAAGAGGATCGCGTCGAAGATCGCCCCGTAGCCATAGGTATGCTCCGGCGGGGTGCCGAGCTGATCCAGGACCTCCTGCCATTCGCGCCGGGCGTCATGGTCGTCGCGGAGGCCGTGGATCATCGCCACCGCGGCCACCGCCGGGCAGAGGATCGAGCGGGCGGGGCTGCCTGCCCGCCGCCACGCATCGAGGAACCGGACGCTACCGGTGAGCACCTCGTCGACGTTGCCCGCCAGCGCGTCAACCATCAGCAGCCGGCACGTAGCGCGGTGACCGACCTCCGCCAGCGAAGGATGGTCGGCCAGTTGGCGTGCCCATCGGCGGGCGCCCAGCACGTCCCCTGCTCCGAGACCGGCCTCGGTGACTATACCGAGCGCGTCGATCAGCTCGTGGGTGCCGGCCGGCGAGATCGGCAGGGATGACAGGAGCGTGATCCGGCGCCGGGCCGTGGCCGCGGTGGCGAACGTGTCGCCGGCCCAGCTCTGAGCTCCGGTGAGCGCGTCGAGCGCGGCCGACTCGGCGAGCGGGTCGCCGGTCCGGCGGGCGAGCTCGACCGCCCGCTCAGCGCGCGCGATCGTCTCCGGTACGGCGTTGCCGGGCGGGCCCTGGGCGGCGCCGAACGCGTCGGTGAGCACCGCGGCCTCGGCCAGTGCCACCGCGGTCTGCGCGGCCGGATCGTCGCCCACCAACTCCCGCGCCTCGGTGATCAGCGCGAGCGCTTCCTCCCGGGGCGGGATCCGCACGAACGTGGTCGAGAACCGGAACGCGACAGTGGCGGCGGTCGTCAGGTCGGCGGCGGCGCCGGAGCTGTCGCCGGAGCTGCGGGCGGCGTCCGCGGCCGCGCGGCGAAGGCGGTACATGTCATCACCGACCGTCCGGCAGCCGGCCACGGCCGCGGCCTGCCGGAGCATCGACGCGCTTGCTGCGGGGTCGGTCGCGAGCGCGGCCGCCTGCTCATAGCGCCGCTGGGACTCGCCGGTCAGGTGACGGGTGAAGGTCAGCTCCGCCAGGTGCCGGGCGAGATCGTACGCGTCCGTGCGCTGTTCCGGCTGTTCGGCCGCCCACGCCAGGGCCGCGCGGAGGTCGTCCGCCACCCGGTCGAACCGAGCCCGCCAGTCCTGGCGTGCCACCGCCAGGCCGGCGGCCTTGGCCAGGCACCAGCGAAGGTGCCGGGAGCGAGCGTCGACCAGCTCACCGGCCTCGGCGAGCCGCTCCGTGCCGTACTGGCGGATGGTCTCCAGCGCCCGGTACTCCGTACCGCCCGGGGACGCCGTCACCACCAGCAGGCTCTGTTCGGCGAGCCGGGCCAGTCCCTCGGCGACAATGCCTTCCTCTGATCCGGCCACCTCCACGGCCGCAGCAGCGGTGAACGGCGCCACGAACACCGACACCCGGCGCAGCAGCGCCCGGTCGGCCGGCTCCAGCAGCGCGTGGCTCCAGTCCAGCGCCGCCCGCACCGAACGGTGCCGCTCATCCGCGCGGGAGCCACCGGTGAGCATCCGGAGCGGGTGGGACAGGGCGGCGGTGATGCCATCGAGCCCGAGCGTGGGATACCGGGCAGCGGCCAGCTCGATCGCCAGCGCCATCCCGTCCAGCCGCGCACAGATCGCGGCGATCTGGTCGCGCAGTGGCGGATCCAGCGGCCAGCCGACCGCCGCCGCCCGCTCCATGAACAACGCGACCGCGTCCGACTCGCCGTCGACGGACAGCGACAGCGGCAGGACCGGATACACCCGTTCGAACGGCACCATCAGCCGGGCCCGGCTGGTCGCCAGCACCGTCGACCGAGGGCACGTCGCCAGCAGCCGCTCGAGAAACAGCGCCACCCCGTCCACCACGTGCTCACAGTTGTCCAGCACCAGCAACGCCTGGCGGTCGGCCAGCGCGGCGACCACGGACTCGGTCATGTCGCGGCCGGGCTGCTCACCCAGGCCGAGCGCCCCGGCGACCGCGGTCGCGATCATCCCCGGATCGGTGACCGGGACAAGGTCGACGAACCACACCCCGTCGGAGTACTCGCCGGCCGCTTCCGTGGCCGCCGCCAACGCGAGCCGGGTCTTGCCCACTCCGCCGGGACCGACCGCGGTCACCTGGCGATGTGCCTTGATCATCTCGGTCAGCTCGGCTCGCTCGCTCACCCGGCCGATGAACGAGGTCAGCGGGGCGGGCAGAACCGGCGCCGGGTGAGACGGACCGGCGCCGGCCGGCTCGGGCGCACGCTGGGCGAGCGCCCGCCGATCCGGCACCTCCAGCTTGCGCAGCAGCGAGGAGACGTGGCTCTCCACGGTACGCACCGAGATGCACAGCCGCGCCGCGATCTCGGCGTTGCTGAGATGGGCCCCGACCTGTTCCAGCACCTCGGCTTCCCGAGGCGAGATCTCCATTCCTGCCACCATTGCCCCATTTTGACGCAACCGCCTCCGCACTCCCTTCCGTAGTGGCCACCGTGCGCAATCCGTGCCGTCGATCCGTGAACGGTTCCGTGGCCGCCACGGATGTGGAGTGGACAGGTCGGAAGAGAAGCTGTGACTACGAACACGGCGGGTCGAAATGGCCCATGACTACAGGAGTGACCATGACCGGCTCTTCCACCCAGGGAATCAAGACCGTGCTGCATCCCGTGTCCGACCTGGCGAAGGCCAAGGCGGTGTACGCGGCCCTGCTCGGTGTCCCGCCGCAGACCGACTCGCCCTACTACGTCGGCTTCGAGACCGAAGGTCAGCACATCGGGCTGGTGCCGGACGGTGGACCGCAGGGCATGGTCTCGCCTGTGGCCTACTGGCACGTACCGGACATCGAGGCGAAGCTGGCCGAGGTGACCGCCGCGGGGGCCACCGTGAAGGAGGCCGCGCACGATGTCGGTGGCGGCCGCCTGGTGGCCACCGTCATCGACCCCGATGGCAACGTCCTCGGGTTGCTGCAGGACCGGTGAGCGTCGGCCTGCCCCTGCCCGATCCGCCGCGTACCGGCCCCTGACAAGACGACGAACCCCCTCGCGCAAAGGACCTGCCATGACCTCCTTCGAATCTGTCACCCTGGAAGTCCCCGACTCCGCGGCCGCGGACGCCTTTTACAAAGCCTTCGGTTTGGACGCTTACGTGAACGTACGCGCCTCGGATGCGCCGACGACCGGCTTCCGTGGGTTCGCGCTGTCACTCGTGGTGTCCCAGCCGGGCAACGTCGACGCGCTCATCAGCGCCGCCCTCGACGCCGGCGCCACGACGCTGAAGCCGGCCACGAAGGGGTTCTGGGGCTACGGCGGCGTTGTACGCGCCCCGGACGGGACGATCTGCAAGGTCGCGACCTCGAAGAAGAAGGACACCGGCCCTGCCACCCGGCACATCGACCAGGTCGCGCTCCTCTTGGGAGTGGAGGACGTCAAGGCGAGCAAGCGGTTCTACGTCGACCGCGGCCTGGCCGTGGCGAAGAGCTTCGGCGGCAAGTATGTCGAGTTCGACACTCCGTCGTCGGCCGTCACGCTGGCGCTCTACCCGCGCCGCGCCCTCGCCAAGGACACCGGCGTCTCCCAGGAGGGCGCCGGATCGCACCGGATCGTGATCGGCGGCGGTGCGGGGCCCTTCACCGACCCGGACGGGTTCGCATGGGAGACCACATCCGTCTGATGCAGGCGGTGCGACGTCGACAGCATCATCACGCGGGTACAGGCCGGTGCCGCCAACGGCGTTCGCAACCGCGCGGGCGACTCAACAAGCCGGCGGTGGATCTCCGGGCATGCGTCATGCCACGGAGATCCACGGGTCGACCGCTATCCGCGGCGCGTCACCGCTTCCTGCAGCTCGGTCACCCAGGTCGACGGATCGCCGTCCCCGTACTTCAGGTACACCTCGCGAGCGATGCCGTGGCTGCGGTAGCCGTTGTCCTCGATCCACCGGGCGAGCCGCTGGAAGGTGGCGTCCACGTTCTCCATCGGCCCGTGGTGGACGATGACGGCCGCCTGCTCGATCGCCGGCACGTCGACGACGTCGAAGCCGTGGCTCTCGCCCTTCTCGATGTTCACCGGGGCTCCGGCATGAACGCGTACGCCCTCGGGGACCTGCTCGTAGTAGGCGATCGACGGGCCGACGATCGCGATCCCGGCCTGGTCGAGCCGCCTGCACAGCTCGACGTACAGAGGCTGGACCACCGGGCCGATCTTGTCGGACTCGTAGCTCTCGGCGATGCCGCTGAGCTCGGCGAGACGAACCGCGGGAGTGCTCTTGATGATGACGTCTGCGGGCATGCCGCCCTCCGTTTCGATGGCTCGGAGCCTCGCCTCCACCCTGGCCAGCCGCGCCGTGTCGTCGGCCACCTGAGCCGCCAGTTCCGCGCGACGTAGCCGCAACATGCCGTGCAGCTCCTCCGTGCCGACCTTCTCCTGGAGGATCTGCCCCACCTGCTGCAGGCTGAGGCCGAGATCCTTGAGGGCGATGAGCCGGTGGAGGCGGGACAGCTGTCCCGCCTCGTAGTAGCGGTAGCCCGTGTCCTGATCGACCCGGGCCGGCCGGAGCAGGCCGAGAGCGTCGTAGTGCCGCAGCATCCGCACGGACACCCGGCCGAGGCGGGCGAAATCTCCGATGATGAACATGACGGCTCCGGTCTACGGCCTGACACGGTGTGAGGGTCAACTGCGCCGGGGAACCCCGAATGCGACCCCCATCCTCTCAGGGAGGGGCCGGGCAGTGTGCCCCCACCGACGTCAGGCGTCCTCGCCCGCCCCGCTTCGCCGGGCCTTCGCTCCGATCCTCGCTCCCTTCCGCTCCGGTCCCTCGATCCGGGCGAACCTTGCCGGTCCCGGCGCTAACGGCGGCTGAACAGGGCCATCCGGCTGATCATGGCCTCGGCGGCGAAGTGGTAACAGAGCGTGACGCAGCCCAGAACCTCGCGGGGCGTGGCGAAGGTGGCGGCGAGCGTCTTGTCGGCGATCCTGCGCACGCCGGGGATCTGCGCCCCCATCTCGGCCGCGGGCGTGCTCGGCATGTCGATCTCCAGCTCCAGGGTCTCGGGCAGCTGGAGCGGCGCCAGCTCCCCGGCCCCCCGTACGGTCTCCGCCGCCGCCTCCCGGATCAGCCGCCTGGCCTCGGCCGGGGAGAGGCTGTCCGCGGCGGTGTGCCCGTGCGCGATCTTGACGGCGACCGTGCGCACGCCGGGGAAGGCCTTCTCCGCGACACCGCAGATGACGTCGTCACCGGTGAGCAACCCCACCGGAACGCCGACCGCGGCCGCCTGCAACGCGTTGACCTCGGCCTCCGACACCTGCCGGCCGTTCAGTCGTACCTCATAGAAGTGCGAGGAGTAGGTGTGGGCGAGCACGCCGGGCGAGCCGGCGGCGGCGTGGTAGCCGAGGAACATGGCCACGTCGTGCTCGGCCGAGATGCCCTCGGCCATGCAGTCCAGCTTGGGACTGCCGAAGATCAGCCGGGCCCGCGGGTCGAGTTCGTCGTGCAGCAGGTTGTCCATGGTGCCGTGGCTGTCGTTGATCAGCACGCTGTCGGCTCCGGCCTCGAACGCGCCCTCGATGGCGGCGTTGGCCTCGGCGGTCATCAGCCGCTGCGATCGCGGATACCCGTGGCCGCCGCGGACGATCTGGTCCATGGTGGCGATGCCGCCCACGCCCTCCATGTCGATGGAGATGTAGACCCGCACTGGCTACTCCTTGCCTCGTCCTTGGCCGTCGTTCACAGGGTGTCACCCCGGAGGGACGGCAGGCTTTGGCGTCGAGACCGAAGCTGAGTGCCCGCCTTGGGTGTCCCGCACAGCCCGGGGGCAGCGTCCTCGGCGGGCGGCGGCCGCCACACCCGTGGGGTGCTTCCCCCGACCCGACCGGCCCGGCACCGTGGAGCCCAGCCCGCAGCAGCACCCAGACGATCGGCCGACAACCCCGCGAGGACGCACCCATGGACTTCGGCACCTGGCCCCACCTACTCGTCGTCGATGTGGAGGGCAACGGGGCCACCCCGCCCGACCTCGTCGAGGTCGCCGCCGTCCCCATCGCCGCCGGACGGCCGGTTCCGGAGTCGGCATGTCGCACCCTGGTCCGGCCGCCCCGGCCCATCACCCGGTTCGCCACCCGCGTCCACCGCATCACCAACCAGGACGTGGCGGGCGCCCCCTCTTGGGAGGAGGTCGCCCCCGCCGTCCACGCACACCTCCGGCACACGTGGATCGCCGCTCACAACGCCGGCGTCGACTACAACGTGCTACGCCGCCACCTACCCGGCTGGAAGCCCGCGGGGATCATCGACACCCTGCGCCTGGCCCGCGCCACCTATCCGGCCGCCCCGCGGTACACGCTGGACGCCTTGCTCGCCTACGCCGCCATCCCGCTGACCGGCGTCGACGGCCGCCGCCACCGGGCGGGATTCGACGCGCACGCCACCGCGCTGCTCCTGCTCGACCTCGCCCGCCACTACCCCTCGTGGGACGCCCTCACCGCGGCGGCCGTCCCGCCGGGCCGCGCCTCTCCACGCCACGAGGAACCAACCTTGTGGTGACACTCTCGCGATAGCTGCCCGAGCGCTACCGGCCCGCGCACCCCAAGGGCCATACCGTACCGTATGGTATGTTCGAAGCAGGACGAAAGCGACGGGACGTGCACATGGCGCGCAGGCAGGACTGGCTTGAGGCGGGGCTCACGGTGCTGAGCGAGAAGGGGGCGCCCGCGCTGACGATCGAGCGGCTTTGCGGACGGCTCGATCTCACGAAGGGCTCCTTCTACCACCACTTCGCGGGCATGACGGGGTTCAAGACGGGGCTTCTCGCGCACTTCGCGGCGGAGTACACCACCCGCTACATCGACCAGGTGGAACGTTCGGGCGGCTCTCCCCTCGCCAGGCTGGAGCGCCTCCTCACCCTGGTCCTGGCCGAGGAGGACGAACGCTCCCGTGTGGAGATCGCCGTACGGGCCTGGGCGGCGCAGGACGGCGAGGTCCGGGCCACGCAGGAACGCGTGGACGCTCTGCGCCTGGACTACCTGCGGGCGTTGTGGCGGGAGACCGGCGGCGCCGAGGCCGACGCCGTACCCATGGCGCGCCTGCTCTACCTGGTGCTGATCGGCGCGGGTCAGGTGGTCCCGCCGGTGGCGGCGGGCGACCTGCGCGAGGTGTACGAGATGACCATGCGCCTGGCACCGGACAGCGGGACGAGAAACCGCGGCCGGGCGGCGGGCGCCGCGGCGACGCCGGAGGCGGACTCGTGAGCGGTCTGCCTCGTGGCCAGTCACCGGCTCCGCTGCGGAGGTTCGGCCTGCCCCGGTTCGCCGGAGTGCGCCCGGAGGTGCCTGCCCGGCCGGTGCTGTCGGTGTCGGGCGTGGTACGAAGGCCGATCCAGATCGACCTCGCCGAGTTGCTCGCCCTGCCGGGCCGCCGGGAGCAGGTCGGCGACCTGCACTGCGTGACGACCTGGAGCGCGACCGGTCTGCGCTGGGGCGGCGTCCCGTTCAGGGCGGTGCACGAGGCGCTCGCGGCACGGGTGCGTCCGCATCCGAGGTGCGCCTGGGTGAACTTCACGGGGCTGGACGGCTACCGGAGCTGTCTGGCGCTGGCCGACGCGCTCGCCGAGGACGTCCTGCTCGCGGACACTCTCGACGGCATGCCGTTGACCGAGGATCAGGGAGCTCCGGCGCGTCTGGTCGCGCCCGCGCACTACGGCTACAAAAGCGTCCGGCATGTGTGCGCGGTGGAGTACCGGCTGAGCTACGACCCCGGGTCGGCGGGCCCGCTGGGCCACCGCAGGGGCCGGGTCGAGAGGGAGGAACGCAGCGTACTGCTCCCGGGCTGGATCTGGCGGCGGGTCTGGCGCGGGCTCCTCCCCCGCGTGCGCCGCCGTTACGACGGCGACGTCTCCGACCAGGGATCCGCCGGCGTCTGACACAGGATCCACGTTCCCAGCGGACCGGCACGCAGGCGGCCTCTCAGCGCGGGTCGCCGCCCCACTGCTCGCCCGGCGTCCGTTCCATCGCGGCTCAGCTGAATCGCAGCCGGCACAGGCCCCCACCGCTGACCAGCAACTCGCCCTCAGCCGGCCGCGACTGCTGTCCTGACTTGCCGAATCCGGTCGACGACCGTCATCCTCACCCGCGGTGGGCCCCCCTTGGGGGCGAAAGGGTGGTTTCGGGGTCCCCGGTGTAGACGACGCGCCGGTACCACTCGTTCGACAGCATCTGGGCACGGGCCCGCTCCGGCAGCGTGGTCAACAGAGTCATCGACGCGCCGCGCTCGACCTCGGACTCGTGCGCCTGCATCGCCGCCCATTTGCGGTCGGCCCAGGGTGTCACGTCGAGGTGGGTGGTGACCTGGTCATCAGGGACGCCCGGCAGCGTCTGTCCCGGATCGGGGGCGGCTCCGAAGACCTCCTGCCAGTGAGACACGACAACGGAGCGCGGGATGGTCGCCAGGTAGAGAGCGCGTGGTCGCCAGGGGGCGCCGGCGTCGGGGTAGAGCTGGTCGTAACCAGCCGCTTCGACCGCGGCCATCGTGACCCGATGCGCGTGGATGTGGTCGGGGTGCCCGTAGCTGCCGTACCCGTCGAAGGTGAGCACGACATCGGGTCTGACGTCCCTGATGTGTTCGACCAGTCGTCCCACCGCCTCGTCGAGCGGCACGTCCAGGAAGCGCGGGCTGCCAGGTGCGGACTCGGGCTTGTGCGCGTCGGCGTAGCCCAGCAACCTCGGCTTGTCGGCGCCGAGGATGGCGAGGGAGCGCTCCAGCTCACCGGCCCGGCGGGTGCCCTCCGCCCACGTGCAGGTCACAACCGCGGTCCTGGCACCCTCGGCGGCGTACCTGGCCAGGGTCCCCCCTGTCCAGATCGCCTCGTCGTCCGGGTGGGCATGTACGCACAGCAAACCGAAGTCCACTACGGTCTCCCCATCATCAATGGCCGCCGATCGCAGCGCCGGCAACCCATTGCCTGTTGATGATCCACAGTGCCAGAGCCACCGGGTTGCCGCGGCGGATCCTGTTGCCCTGCCGCTCTTTTCGCTATCGGCGCGCGATGATGGTGCCGGCCTCGGACGGTGGGAACCGTGTTCCGGTGATTGCCCAGCTGGTGCAGGCTGACGAGGACACGGTGCGGGATGTGATCCACCGGTTCAACGAGATCGGACGCCCCGTCGCCGCCGCAGCCTGATCAAACGACCCCAGCGGAGAGCGTCAGATCCTCGCACTACGGGCGATGCGGTACAGCACGTTCGGACGCAGTGGCCCTTCGGGCTCGGTGGGGTCGTCGAAGTCGTCGGCCGGGTCCCGGGTCATGCCGATCCGGCGCATCACCGCCTGGGAACGAAGGTTGGTGGCCGTTGTGACAGCGAGGATCTCAGGAAGCTCAAGAGCGTCAAAGCCGTGAGCCAGGACTGTCAGCGCAGCCTCGGTAGCGTAGCCCTGGCCCCAGGCCGAGCGGGCGAGCCGCCAGCCGATCTCCACTCCTGTGAACGGCATGTAGTCGTCCACTTCATCCAAGCCTGCGAAGCCGATGAACTCGCCCGTGGCTTCCACCTCAACCGCCCACCACCCGTAGCCTCGCTGGTCGAACTCGGCCTGAAACTGCGACACGGAGGCATCGCTCTGTTCGCGGGTAAGCAGGTCGCCCAAGTGCTCCCGGACCTCGGGATCGGCATTCATCGCCGCCCACGGTTCAAGGTCGGAGTCACGCCATCGGCGCAAGATGAGGCGATCGGTACGCAGTTCGGCCATGCTGCCCAGCCAACATGAGCTCTGGCCCCGAGGCAATCGGTTTTTCCTCGTGACACCGCCACCCGGAAACACAGGTCGCTCCCAGGGTGAACGAAGCGACCGCCGACCCGGCGAACCTATGCGGTCAGAGCACTGGACGAATGGGTTTGCGTGGCCCAGCGCCTCGAGACGGGCGGGTTCCGACTCGACCCGCGTGGCGCCGACCACCACGCGACACTTCTCCAAGCTGTTCCTGATTGTGACCGGCGCATTCTCCGGAAATCATGCGGAGAGAATCGCGCGAACGGTCATTTCCGTGCAGCGATGAATTAACGACGCGGGTCTGTCAGTGCGACCAGACCGTGCTCGGTTGAACGAGCGTCACCGATGCGCTTTCTTCCTCCTCGGCCCCTCGCCGACGAGGACGCCGCAGGGAGTGCCCTCGCTGGGTCTGTCCAGTTCGGCCTCACGAACGGCCTGCATAGCTCCGGTTGATCATTCCGATCCGCACGGATGAGAACGTTTGGCGAGACAGGTGGTTATCAATACGTGGGCGAGGCCATCGTCCCGCCCAGAACGGCGCGGAACCGCGGTGACGCATCGGAGCCCCGAATTCTGTTTCCGAACAGAGGTAATCAGCCCCAATCGACCCCTTTGCCTGTTACGGGTGTCCGGCCCGGCGTGACGCGCTCTACCGTGAGGACAGGTCAATACGCCGTTTCGGCGCCTTCCCGGGAGACCGATTCGACGCTCCGTCAATCAGTAGTGACTGAGACCAGGCCGAGCATCCAGCAGGTCCGGTGTCACGTGAGACACAGCCCCGCGCATGAGCGGGAGCGTGGAACCTTCACCACCTCACGGAGTGATCTTCATGCTCAGACAAGCTCTCGCCGCCGGCGTAATGGTGGCCTCCGCCCTCACCGTTCCGATGGCCATCTCCTCCCAGCCCGCGAACGCGGCCGTCACCCCCTCTGCGATCGCCGCGTCGAACGTCACGAGCTCCATGCTCAGCTGCTGGTCAGGAAACGCCTGCGGGACCCGGCACTACCGTCATACGAAGACTCGGGCCGTCCGCAAGGTGATCGTCCAGGAGCGCCTCTACGTCGAGAAGCCGAAGTACCGCAGGACCTACGTCAAGGAAGTCCGCGTCGCCAGGCATCACCGGATGCACCGGGCGTACGTCAAGGAAGTCCGCGTCGCCAGGCATCACCGGATGCACCGGGCGTACGTCGAGCAAGTCCGCGTCACCAGGCACCCCCGGATGCACCGGGCGTACGTCGAGCAAGTCCGCGTCACCAAGTACCCGCGTATGCGACGCGCATACGTCGAACGCCCGATGTACGTCCACCGCCCCACACTCCACAGGGCCTACGTCAAGGAGATCCGCGTCGCCAGGCATCACCGGATGCACCGGGCGTACATCGAGCAAGTCCGCGTCACCAGGCACCCCCGGATGCACCGGGCGTACGTCAAGGAAGTCCGCGTCACCAAGTACCCGCGTATGCGACGCGCATACGTCGAACGCCCGATGTACGTCCACCGCCCCACACTCCACAGGGCCTACGTCAAGGAAATCCGCGTCACCAGGCATCACCGGATGCACCGGGCGTACATCGAGCAAGTCCGCGTCACCAGGCACCCCCGGATGCACCGGGCGTACGTCAAGGAAGTCCGCGTCACCAAGTACCCGCGGATGCGACGCGCGTTCATCGAGCGCACGACATACGTCCAGCACGCCGTACCCCGCAAGTACGTCATGAAGCGGGCGCACAAGACCTGGTCGTGCAAGTAGTCCGCAGGTCTGAAGTGCCGGTGCCGCTTACGTAGAATCCCGCCGGAAGTGCGGACGCCCGCTCACTCTCGCAGGAGGGTGAGCGGGCGTTTTCGGATGCCTCAGCTGTCGCGCCGGGTCTCCGCTTCGACCAGCCAGCTCGGTTTCGCGCGGCGCGGCGGGCGATACAGCCGCTTCACCGCGATCCCGCCGAACACCAGCGAGGCGAAGATGAACAGGGCCATGAGGGCGTCGATCGTCTCGTCCCCCGAGACCCAGGTGTAGGCGAACATGATCGCCCACATGGACATCATGATCGCACCGGGTAGCTGGGCGAAGGGCAGGTTGCGCCACTCCTTCGCGTTGTCCTCGTCGAAGTAGCGGGACGCCCAGGAGCTCTCCGGGCCGCTGCGGACGAACCGGACATGGTTGACGAACCCGATGATTGCCAGCAGGGCGGTGACGAGTACCGCCCACACCGGCGCGTGCGGGTAACCCACCGCCACGCTGCTCTCATCCAAAGAGATGGTGCCATCCCTTCTTGATTCCGGAGCCGATCGACTTGCCGACGCTGATCGCCGGGCCGCGCAGCTTGTCGTAGCCTGCGACCAGCGTGTCGCCCGCCAGGCCGCCGACCAGTCCGCCTATGTAGGCACCCGCGGCTCCGCAGACTGCGGCGAGCACGACACCGGGGCTGCAGGCGGCTGCCCCGATACTAGCCCCGGCGTAGGAGCCGCCGGCTACGGCCGCTCCACGGATCCCCGCCCGGACGGCCTTCTCGCCGGTGTTGATGTCCTTGCCCGAGTCGTTGTTCCACTGGGTGGCGGCGCCGTCGACGAAGGTCGCCGCCACGCCGAACCTGCCGAGCCACTTGCCGGCCTTGCCCAGCCGGCTACCCCACTTGATCCCGCGGGCTTCCACCCTGTTCGCCTTGGCGTCGTACCAGGAGCTCAAGCCCTTCCAGAGCCACTTGGTCAGCCAGTTGCCCTCCGGATAACTGACGGATTTGAGCTTGTAGAGGCCGGCCATGACGCGGCCGCTTTCCTTGACGTTCTCCCCCCACGTGCCCAGGGCGTCGGCGGGGCCGCCGAGCCCGTACGCGAGCCAGCCGAGCGCGGTGAACTTGCGTGGGTCGACGCTGCTGAGCGCGTTGCTCTTCACTGTGGAGCCGAAGCTCGGGCTCTGACGATGCGGCGCACTCCAGCCACCACCGCTGTGGCCGCCACCACCGCCGCCGCCACCGCCGTGGCCGCCACCGCCACCGCCGCGGCCGCCGCCGCCACTGGGTTTGCTGAGGAGGGCCAGCAGGAGCGCCAGCAGCGCCAGCAGGAGCGCCAACGGGTTGCCCCAGAACCTGCCGTCGGGGTCGCTGAAGGTGATCGGGTTGTTGTTGGCGTAGGCATACCCGTTCATCTGCTGCGGATCATGGTTGTCGATCACCGGGTCGACACTGATGAACCTGCCGGTCGCCGGGTCGTACTCGCGCGCCCCCAGGTGGGTGAGCCCGGTCGATTCGTCGACGCTGCCGCCGACGAAACCCTTCTCTCCGGGCCAGGCCCCCGGTGGCGCGCCGCGCAACTGCCCGAACGGCTTGAAGCGCCGCTGGGTGACCTGCTGGGTGGTCGCGTTGATCGCCAGTTCGGCCGTGCCGTTCTGGTCGTCGGCCAGGAAGCTGACGCCCTTGGTGGTGCGCACCGCCACCGCGACGGTGTCGTGGGTGTAGTAGCGGGTGGCCTCGACCTTCGCGGTGGTCTTGTCCAGTCGCAGCTCCATGCCCGGCAGGTAGAGCGTGGTACCGGTCGGGTCGCGGCGGATCAGCCGGGTCCCGTCGGCGTCGTAGAGGAAGGAGGTGACCTTTCCGCCGTCGGTGACCTTGCTGAGGTGGCCCTCGGTGTCCCATTCGAGCACCTGGTCGACCGCGCCGATCTTCCTTCTGTCGGTGTTGCCCACGTCGTCGTAGCCGTACTCCTCGACGCGGTTACCGGCGGCGCCGGTCTGGGTGACCGTGGCCAGGGCGTGCGGCCTGGGCTGCCCCGCCGCCGGGTAGCTGTAGTCCCGGACGGTGTCGGCGGCGCCGCCGACACCGTGCTCGACCTCCTTGGTGCGGTTGCCCGTCACGTCGTAGGCGAAGGACTGCCAGTACGGTGCGACGCCGCCGATCGAGCCGGGGGTGGCCCCGCACGCGGCGGTGCCCTGCGTCCACGCCTCGGTCATCCTGCGCAGGTAGTCGTACTGGAAACACTGGGTGTCCGTGCCTCCCCGGGACACGTCGGAGATCATCGTGATGTTGCCGGCCGCGTCATAGGCGTACGTGGCGTCGCGGTCGACTCCGGCGATGTCCTCGCGGTCGACCCGTGAGGAGTGCAGGCGCTGCGTGCCGTACTCGTAGGCGTACGTCAGCCACGTCTTCTTGCCGCCACTCGACAGCTCGTACTGCTCGGGCTTGCCGGTGAGGCTGTGGATCGAGGCCGTCACGTACGGCGTGAGGCCCGAGGTTGTGGTGGGCCTGCGCAGCTCGTCGTAGGAGTAGACGACGGTCTCGGCGGGCAGCCCGCCCGCGGCGGGGTACGAGGCCGACTGGACAGTGCCGTCCAGTTTGTACTGCGAGTTGAACTCGTAGCTGCCCGCCAGGTCCCCCTCGACGGCCGGGACGGTCACCGTGGTCCGGATCGCCCGGTACAGGTTGTCGTAGGCGTTGACCGTGGTCGTGTATGCCTGGCCGCCGACGAACCGTGTCGAGGTGGAAACCTGCCCCTTGCGTACGGTGTCGTAGGTCCAGGAGGCCTGGATCGGCCCGGTCTCGGAGCCCTCGCGGGTCGCGGTCTTGCGGCCGAGCGCGTCGTAGCTCGTGAAGATCTTCTTGCCGCGGGAGTCCGTGGTGGACGTCACGCGGTCCAGGTCGTCATAGGTGGTCTTCGTGGTGCCCTTGTCGGGGTCGTCCACCTGGATCTCGCGGCCCCGCTGGTCGTAGGCGTGGGTCCAGGTGTTGCCCGCCGCGTCCTTGACGGTCGCCAGCCGGCCCGCGGGCGTGTAGGTGTAGGTGGTCGCGTCGTAGGCACCGGTCGGTGAGTCGCCCCGATACTGGCGGATCTCGACGATCCGGTCCCGTGCGTCGGTCAGCGTGGTCACCGGGGTGTCGCCCTTCGGCGGGTCCACGGTGACCCGGCCGCCCGAGTAGGTGGTGACGGTGCGCCACTTCTCCTGGGTGTCGCCGTTCCCGATCAGGAACCGCTCCAGCGTGGCCCGGTTTCGGCCGTCGAACTCGTAGACCTTCTGCGACTCGACGTTGCCGTCGTACGCGCCGAACAGGGTCGTCGAGGGCGCTCCCGTCGAGTAGTACTGTCCGTACTCGCGGCCGACGTTGCCGCGGGAGTCGTAGAACTTGTCGGTGATCAGCCGCCCGCCCTTCGGGCCCGGTTCCTGCGTCTGGCGCAGGCGTAACCGCCCGTCGTAGAGCTCGTACGTGGGGGCGGTCTGGCCGCCGTCCGCGGTCAGCTTCCTGGTGCCGATGGCGATGATCTCCCCGTCGACGACCCGGTAGCTGAACTCCAGGTTGGGGGTCTGCTTGCCGGACTTGGATCTGTCCGGCATCCACACCTTGAGCAGCCTGCCGAGCGCGTCGTACTCCATGTCGGTGCGCTTGAGGTTGGCGTCCAGTTTGACGGTCTCGAACCCGAACGCCGGATCCTTGTCCACCACGGTCACGTGCGAGGTGGTCGCGTCGCCCGGCACGGTCGGCGGGCTCGTCGTGCGCACCTGGGTGGTCAGCCCCGCCGTGTCGGTGAACGCGGTGGTGGTCACGTTGCCGAGGGCGTCCTTGGTGGTCACCTCGCGGCCGAAGCCGTCGTAGGTCGAGATCTCCTTGGGTACGTAGGTGGCGGTGGTGCCGTTGTGGGACGCGATCCGTTCGGTCCTGGTGACGTCCCCCTTGGTCGGGGCCGCTCCGAACGCGCCGTTGTCGTAGAAGGTCCGCTCGTCGTCGATGACCTGCTTGGACCGGTCAGGCGTGGCCGAGCAGGCGACCGCCACCGTCTCCACCCTGGACGGATATTTCAGCATCCATGCGGTGGTGTTCTGGACGTAGGTGGTCCGGGTGCAGGTGTCGTCCGCGGTCGTGGACAGGTCGCCCTTGTCCTCGACCTGGGTGGGCAGGCCCGCCACGTTCTCGTGGCTCGTCACCGTCTCGGTCTCGCGCCATTTGCCGCCGTCCATCGCGGTCCATGTGTGGGTCTTGGCGACGTCGACGAGGTTGGCGGTGACGGTTCCCCAGCTCCTGGTCCGGCTGGCGGTCTGGTGGAACCAGGGCGTGTTGACGGTCTTGACCGCCGCCGTGCCGCCCGTGTCCTCGTACAGGGTCTCCTTCAGCTGGAAGCCCTGTAACGGGTCCTGGTCGACGACGCTGCCGCCCTCGCCGTCCGAGATCGTGACCTTCTTGACGCCGCCGCTCGGGTTCAGGCGGTCACCGTCCATGCCGCGCAGGAACAGCTTCTCGGTCTGGGAGCGCAGGTCACCGATGCCGCCGGTCCGCACCCGGACCCGCCCGTAACCGCGCCACTGCGACCAGGTCTTGTACTTCTCCTTGGTCATCCCGTCATCGTCGTCGTAGTGCCAGGCGGCGCCGTCGAGGTACTCGTAGGTGGTCAACGCGTCCGGCGCCTTGCCGGTCCGGTCGCTCTGTATCACCTGGGCGACGACGTACTTGTGGAACCAGTCGAGTGTCGGGTTCTCGTATCCGGCCGGCGTCCATTTGACCGGGAAGCAGCGCTTGGTGTTGGTCTCCGGCGTCGGCAGCGAGTTCAGGGTGCAGTCGGCGTCGGAGTAGTTGATGTCGATCTGCCCGCCCGACTCGTCATAGACCGCCCCGAGCCGGTACTTGATGAACGGCGCGATGTCGTCGCCCTGCTTGTCGACCCGGTTGGGGAGCTGGACATGGTTGAAGGTCACCGGCGGCAGCGCGACGGCGGGTGACGTGGCCTTGCCCGTATGCGTGATGGACTTGAGCAGCAGGGCCTGGTCGATGTCGGCGTCGCCCCACAGGTGGTCGAGGTCCCAGGAGTCGACGTCCCGGTAGCTGCCGTCGGTCTTCACGACCTGCGTGGTGACCCTGGTCAGCCGCTTGCGCGACCAGAACGTGGGCGCCAGGGTGCCGTGCGTGCCCTTGCACTCGGCGCCGTCCTCGCAGTTCAGGTCGTAGGGGACGTCCGGCCACTTCGTCGGGTTGGCGGCGATCTTGCTGGGGTCGCAGTCGAACGAGCTGGTGGTCAGGCAGCGCTCCGACACGGTGAAGGACACCCGGGCCGACGCCTTGGCCGTGAACAGCGTGTCCGACCGCTGGCCGTACTCGATCCGGTCCAGCCAGCCCCCGCGCACGTACGGGGTGCCGTCCGCGGCCTTGAGGTTGCGGCCGTAGCGGTTTCGCTCCTGCGTGTAGAAGTAGGAGATCGCGTTTCCGTGCGGGTCGACGACGTAGTCGAGGTTCCACTGGTACGCCTGCTGGCACCAGGAGGTGGCGAAGGTGGAGCCGTGACAGGGTTCGCCAGCGTCATTGCCGAAGACCGGGTGCGTCCAGGCGGAGGCGGTCTCCGGCTTGCCCGAGCTCCACCCGGGCAGCCGGTTCAGTCCGAAGAAGTACTGCACACCGTCCGGCGTGGTCAGCTTCCAGTACTCCCCGTCGTCGTCGCCGTTGGCCTTGCCGGTGTCCTTGAGCCGCTCGATCTTGGTGCCGTCGTCGTTCTTCATCCGCCAGGTGCCGTCGGACGCCTGGACCAGCTCGCCACCCCTGCCGTTCCAGCTGAGCACGGCGTTGTCGTAGGCCCAGCACTGGTCGCCCGGCGGGGTGCCCCACTGATCCTTGGGGGCGCCGTCGTCGGAGCAGGGCTTGTAGGCGCGCTTGATGTACCCGGGCCAGTAGTCGAAGCCCTCGCCCACCCAGGACGGCTGGTTGTTGGTGTTGGACGTGCGGCCGTCGATGGAACCGGAGGAGTAGCCGATCTCCAGCTTGGGGGCCAGCTCGCCGGGGACGGGGGGCGTGCGCAGCGGGTAGACCCAGGAGAAGTCGCCCGACTGCTCGGCGACGCTCCAGGTGGCCGAGGGGGACAGCTTCGACGCCTTGTAGTCGCCCTTGTCGCTGGAGTCGCCCGATTCGGCGGCGAGCACGGTCGGCTCCGCCGCCGCGACCTTCGCCGTGGCATCCGCCAGGATGTCGGCCGAGAGCGTCTCCTGCTCGGTGTTGTTGTGCGCCTCGATGGGCGTCGTCGTACGGCAGGCCGGGTCATCCGGGGTGGTCAGCGCGCAGGCGGGCAACCTGACCAGGCGCAGGCGGCTTCCGTACGAGCCGCCGTAGGCGGCGGCGAACGATCCGTAGTCGAGCTGGACGCCGACGTCGCCGTCCGCGGTGACGGCGAAGACCACGCCGTCCACGCCCGCACGCTTCGCGAGCGCCTGGTCGGCGACCTGGACCGTGGCGGTGGTGGCCGTCGACGCCGCGCGCGAAGTGGCCCGGGCAGGGGCCGCCACCTTGACCGGCAGGTCACCCGCCCTGGTCGGCTGGGTGCCGACCTTGGCCTCGGCCCGGCCGGCGGCGGGCCAGGCGGCGCTGGTCTTGGCCGACCGGCCCGCCGGGTCGGGGGTGCGCGGCCGTCCCTTGACCGGCTCTCCCTTGACCACACGTTCCAGACTGTCGACCTTGGGCCGTTCCTTGGGCGGCCCGGTCTGGGCCGATGCCGGCGGTGCCACCAGGCAGCCCGCGACGGTGATCAGCACCGTGGCCGCGGCGACTCGCCGTCTGAGACGGCGGTTGGCGAACCCCTTCATGCACAACCTCCCGCCCGGCCGCCTCGTCTGGGCGGCCGGGGGCTAGTTCGGAATTCGGAGTCGTGGGGATGTGATGAGGAAGGGAAGCCCGCTCAGGGGCCGGTCTCCGTGTCCAGCTCGGCTCCGCCGGCCAGCATCTGGATCTGCTCGTCGCTCGCGACGCCCTGGAAGGCCCAGACGTCGTCGATCACTCCTGGCCAGTACTCGCCCCAGACGCCGTCCGCCTTCGTCCGGCCGAGCTGCAGGCCCTTGGTCGCGTTGACGCCGACGACGTTGGACCGCCACGACACCTGGTCCTCGGTCTGCTCAAGCTCGCCGTTGACGTAGAGCCGCATCTGGTCCTGGAAGGCGTCATAGACGATCGCGACGTGGTCCCACTCGAATCCGGCCTGGAAGGAGGAGTGTTCGGCCGTCGGCCGGTCGGCGCCGGTGGCATCCTTGTCCGGCATCTCGATCTGGTAGCCGCCCCAGTTGTCCGGGTCGGCGGGGTCGGGCCGGTAGCGGAGGGTGAAGCCGCTGTTGACCGCCCCCTCCTGGCTGAAGACCGTCACGGCCTTGTTCGGGCGGCCGGCCGTGGTCACCCAGCCCGCGACGGTGAAGCTGTTGTCGGTGCGCACCACGGGGACCGCGGTGGCCGCGTAGTCGCCGTCGCCGTCGAGCACCAGGCCGCCGGGCGGGTTGCCGACCCAGCCCGCGCCCTGGTCGATCTTGGCGTTGCCGTTCAGGGTGACGTGCCGTCCGGCGGGGCCGTCGTCGGCCGCGATGGTGAGCGGGGCGCCGCTGGCCATCGTGGCGATCTCCGAGTCGGTGATGATCTGGTCGAAGATCCGTACGTCGTCGATGTCGCCGGGGAAGAAGGAGTCCAGCTTCCCGTACCAGCCGACGCCGAGCTGCACCGGGCCGTTGGCCTTCCACGGGGTGGTGAAGGCGGTGGTCGAGTTCAGCTTTCCGTTGACGTAGAGCCTGATCGTCTTGGCGGCGGCGTCGTAGATCCCCACCAGATGGGTCCAGACCCCGCCCTGCGGCACCGCGGTGGACTGGGCGCGGGTGATCGCGTTGTCGGCGGTGTCCGTGTTGTACCTGTTGAAGATCCACCGGTCGTAGCTGGAGGAGTAGTACAGCTCGAACCCGCTCTTGTTGGTGCCGATCTGGGTGGCGATGATCGACGCGTGTGTGGGTTTGGTCGCGGGCAGCTTCGCCCAGGCCGACACCGAGAAGCTCTTGGTGGTGTCGATCACCGAGCCGGTGGTCTTGGCGTATCCGGTCGTGCCGTCCAGGTGGGCGGCGGTGCCGACCTTGCCCGCGGCGCCGAAGGTGAGGCCGCCGACCTTGCCCGCCGGGTATGTCCCGTTGGCCTCCTCCGCGCGGGTGGCGCCCGCCGGCTCGTCAAGTTTCCAATACGCCTTGCTCTGGCGTACGGCGGACGCGGAATCGTTCAGCTTCCAGCGGGCCGCGACGACCGGATGCTGGGTGAACAGGTTGCCGACCTCCTCCGGAGTGACGATCCTGTCGAAGATCCGCACGTCGTCCATCTCGCCGGAGAAGAAGGCGTCCAGCGTCCCGTACCAGCCGGCGCCGAGCTGCACCGGGCCGGTGGCGTTCCACGGGGTGGTGAACGCCGTGGTCGCCTGCAGCGTCCCGTTGACATAGAGCCTGATCGTCTTGGCGACGGAGTCGTAGACGCCCACCAGGTGGGACCACTCCCCGCCCTGGGGCGCGGTCGTCGCGATAGCGCGGGTGATCGCGTTGTCGGCGGTGTCCGTGTTGTACCTGTTGAAGATCCAGCGGTCGTAGCTGGAGGAGTAGTACAGCTCGAACCCGCTCTTGTTGGTGCCGATCTGGGTGGCGACGATCGCGGCGTGGTTGGGTTTGACCTCGGGCAGCCGCGCCCACGCCGACACGCTGAAGCTGCTCGTCGTGGTGACCACGGGTCCGGCCGTGATCGCGTAGCCGCTGCTGCCGTTGGCCTGCATCGCCGTCTTGACGACTCCGTCGACGCCGAGCGTGATGCCGCCGTTGACGGTGGCGGGGTAGGCGCCGGAGACGTCGGTGACCTTCGGAGAGCCCATGGGCTCGTCCAGCGGCCAGATGGCTTTGGCCTCGGATCCCGACTTGACCCTGAACGCGTAGCGGGCCGGCTCGCTGGCGTTGCCCGCCGGGTCGAACGCCTGCACGGTGATGTAGTTGAGACCCGCGTGCTCGGGCGCGATGTCGATCGTCACCGGCCCGCCCGCGGTGGACGGCTTACGCTCGTTCGCCTGGGTGGGGTTGCCGTTGATCCCGAACCAGTACTTGACGGCGTCGGGCGCGGGAGAGTCCGCGGTGAACCGGCCGTAGCGGCCCACGCCGTCGTACCACGGGTCGTCCGGGTTCTCCGGATCGGACTCCGGGTAGTCCGTCGAGGTCACCACGGGGGCGGGGGGCACCGTCTTGTCGTAGGTGAAGTAGCAGGCGGTCGCGGAGCCGCTCCAGCTCCACGGGCTGTACTGGTAGCCGTCCCAGGTGCGGACGTACCAGTCGATCGTCTTGTTCTCCGGAATCGTCGCCGGCATCTTCACCTGGAAGGTGGAACCCGACGTCTTCGGGCCGATCTTGCCGGACGTCCACTGGGTCTTGCCGTCCCAGTCGGCCGCGAACTCGGCGTAGACCTTGTTCGCGTCGGCGGAGTCGGGGTCGGTCAGCACCGCGTACAGCGTCGGCGGCACCCGGATGGCGGGCGCCGGAGAGTAGACGCACTTGCCGCCGGGGTTCATCGACAGGTCGCTCTGCTTCGGCTGCGGCGGCGGGGTGTTGTAGTTGACCCGCAGGTAGGCGTCGTCGGCGAACCGCTTCCAGCCGGAGGCGGCGGTCTCGGATCCCGCCTGCAGCCCGAAGGTGGTGGTCGACCACTTGCTCGCGGCGGCGTCCTTCACCGCGGCAGTGGCGTTGAACTCGACGTCACCGCCGGGGCAACTGGACGACCAGCCCTTGGCCACGGTCCTGGAGTCCAGCTGCTTCTGCCAGTTGTCCTTCGTGGAGTTCCATGTCGATTTGTCGGTGAACGCCTTGGTCAGCCAGAGCTGGACGGCGCTGGCGGTGCACGAGTACGACCAGGTCTCCTTGGCGACGAAGTCGGCGGAGATGATGGTCTTGCCGGCGTACGCGCTGGTCGGCATCCGGTAGAAGATGCGCTTGACGTCCGAGGCCGCGCACTTGGGGTCACCGGAGCACAGGCCCATGCCGGAGTCGGCCTTGCCGCCGAACTTGTAGTACGACGTGGTCGGGTAGGCCTTCGACACGTACGCCCAGGCCGTCGCCTTGACCGTCTTCCACACCGGGTCGATGTAGACGGGGAAGCGGGTGTCGGGGTCGTTCAGCAGTGCCGCGTCCGGCTGCAGGGTGAGCGTCTCCCCCTCGACGGCGGTCCGCAGGTCGGCCACCTTCGAGGTGCCGGCGGGTCCGTCCTCCAGCCCGCCCTGCGGCGTTCGCCGGGCGTCCAGCGTTCGCGCCGCGCTCTGGTCGCCGGGGGCGCCGGAGTCCCACATGATCGCTTGGGGGGCCTCGAAGACCGCACCGCCGCTCGCCTGGTCGACGGCCTCAAGGACGCCGCCCTCCTGCTGCGTCCGTACGGTCAGGCTGGAGCCGCCGAGGCCGAAGTTGAGCGCGCCCAGGCGCGCGGCCGCCTCCCGCGTCTTGACGACGAGCGTGTGGGAGAACCCGTCGGTGTCGGCTCTGACGATCAGGTCGACGTCGTCGAGGACCGACCGGTAGACGGCCGAGTCGCCCTGCAGTTCCGGCTCGGGCAGCCCGCCCGGCCAGGTGAGCGCCAGCTCGCGGCCGGCGCGGGTCATCCGCACCAGCGGGCCGTCGCCACCGCCGGACAGCGACAGATCGATCGTGGACGCCTTGGGCCCGATGGATCCATCGGGGTGTTTGACCAGCGTGGCGTCGGGAGCCACCCAGGAGCTGTCCTGCCGGACCCGGACCGGGCGCAGGTGCTCGACGCCGGTGAGGGTGCCATCGGGGTTGGCGAAGACTTCCCGCTCCTCCCCTCTCCTGGCGAGCACCTCGATCTGCCTGCCTGTCTCGCGAGCCAGCTTCTTCGCCGTCTCGTCCGTCGGCGCCACCGTGTCGGGCTCGGCGCCGGCGTGCGCGACCGCCGCCGCCGGGTTGACGTTCACAAAGATCGACACGCCGACCGAGAGGGCGGCGGCCAGCATCACGGAAACTATTTTTCGGAACACCGAGTACCCGCCTCATCAGGACAGGGGGTTGGGACAGACAGGGGCCGGGGCAGCAGGAAAGCCCCGTGTCCCCTGGGAGAGAAGGGGAGGAAACGATCAGCGATCTCAAGTAAGTACTTGCAAAAGCATGTTGTCAAGATCTTGCCGATCGACCGTCAAGGATTTTCACCCCGGACCGAAAATGGACCGTGACATGATCAGTTCGCGCTGCCGGGATGCCCCGAGGGGTACGGCAGCAGTGCCCGTGGGGTCACTCTGGCGCGCACTCCGTCCAGCCGATCGGGTCTGAACCTGGGCACAGTGAGGACCACAGCGACACCTCCCTTTTGGGCCGCCGGCCCTGGCTCGGCCGGCCGCTGCTGGTTGGCTCGGCCGGTCCGCCGGGCGGCCAGGTCGTGTGTGCCGGGCTGCGGCCCGGACCCGCTGACAGACGGCACCCTCGGCCCGCGCGGAATACGCTTGATTGCCACGAGGTTGGGGCGCTTCGTGACGACTTCTCCTGCCCTAACGTCATTCGCCGCGCGTCGTTTCAGCCCGCTCCAATTCGACCCGGAGCACGTCGCTTCGAACGACGAGGTCGATGTGCTCCTGGAGGCAGCGGGCCGCGCACCCTCAGCGGGCAACTCCCAACCGTGGGCGTTCATTGTGGGCAAGCGCGGCGACGGCGTCCACGCCAAACTCGTTCGGCACTTGTCCCGGAGTTCATCCGCCTGGGCACCGGGCGCAAGCCTGCTCGTGGCGAACCTGAGCCAGAGGTTCGTCGAGGACACCGAGATGGACTATTCGGAGTTCACCCACTACGACCTGGGCCAAGCCGTGGCGCACCTGACTTTCCAGGCTCACGCCATGGGACTGTCGGTCCACCAGTTCCGCGCGTTCGATCAAGACGCAGTGGCACGAGAGTTCAGCGTGCCCAGCCACTGGGAGGTCACCACCATGGCTGCGATTGGCGTGCCGACCGCCGAGGCATGGTCGATGACCGGTGCGGGGACAAGCCGTGAGCGCAGGCCTCCGACACAGATAACCTGGGCCCGCGGTTCCTAGCACTCCAGTGACACAGTGAGACCATGGCTGGGATCTGCGCTGGTAGTGGCATCGGCGGGCGATGGCTTGATGGCGGCGTCGCCAGTATGACCAGTGCGGGATCTCTTCGATCCGGCGGTGCCGAAGAGTACCAACCCGTGGACTGCCCAGGCATAGCTGGCGTGAACCGAATCCATATCGCTCGTCCGTACGGTCAGCCCCATGAACAGACTCGGCTTCCTGGCCCGCTGCGCCGCCGCGACAGGCGCGGTGGTCACGATACTCGCCACCGCGCCGTCCGCCTCGGCAGCGGACCGTCTCCCCGCAGCCGCAGGTAGCAGCACCCCGTGGGGATGATTCTTCGGCGGCAGCTCCACCATCGAAAAGGCCATGTCCAACAAGATCACCCCACGGTCGAAGCAAACCAGCAAGGGGGCGGTGGACCTGCGGGCCGGGTGGTACAAGGGCGAGCAGTATGGATGGGCGAGAGGGCGAAGCCCCCAGAGCCGGACGCAGTACACCGTGATCGAGGTGGACACCAACGGGGACAGGAAGCCCGACGACTCCTGGGGCATTCTCGCCAGGGTGGGGACGTTCACCTGCGCCTACCCGGCGTCCTCAAGCTCCAGGCTCGCCTTCCGTGCATACATCAGCACCAAGCCTGGCGATAAGTGCACGTCCGCCGCCTACCGGACCTCCTGGTGGTAGACCCGACGTCTCCGATCATGTAGGCGGGGACGCCGGCCGCCGCGCGAACGCGGCCGGTCCCGATCTTCACGTCGCCCAGGAGCTCGACGAGCTCGGCCGCCGTGACCAAGGTTTCCGCCGGCTCCCCCTCTTCAGGCCCGGGAGGCGGAGAGGGCTTCTCCGTGACCGGTTGCGGATTCTCCGCTGTGGGGCGCTCCTCGGCCGGCGTGCGGGTCGCGATGAGCCACTGTTTGATCCGCCGGTCGATCCGGTCGTCGATCCGGTTGGCGACGCGGGCCTGCACCAGAGTGTCGAGGCGGGTGTTGAGCCGCCGGTCGAAGTGGTCATCGAGCCGCGGTGTGAGGTTCTTGTCGGCCCACAGGTCGGCCCAGGTTAAGAAACGAAGATCGAACTTCTTCTCGATGAAATCGTCGGCTGCGGCCTCGGTGTAGGCGTCGAGAAGCTCTTTCAGGTCGGCCTTCGGCAACGCGTCGAATCGGTCGTCGAACCTGGCGTTGAAGTGAGCGTCGATTTGCTCCTTGAGCCCTGCCCCTACCCGCCCCTCACCGGCCTCTACTCCGCGGAAGCCAGCCCTGAACCGGACATCAAGCCACTATGCCGAGACCCTGGCTGAAATTCACTGAGAAAACGTCAATGAACTTCTACGCTCGCGAGATCGCTGCTGCGCAGGAGACGAACAGAAAAGCGCTCGAACGTGCACGCGCGATACTTGCTCGGTGACACATACTCATTGATATCCCTGCACGGCGCTCCGCCGTCGGCCTCAACCGCTACGCGGCCCCTTCGGGGTGCTTCGCATTGCCGCCAGCCGCTCCGCCCGCTCTCTGACTCAAAACGTCAGACACCCCAGTCTCTATCAAAATCTGGGGTGTCGTGATCTGGAGTGCAGCTAGGCAATCGGTTCCCTGTGCTTACCGGGCTCCGCCGGGCACAGCCACAATGCCTCGCCGTCGATCACGTCCGGGTTGAGCGGATGAGTGTGCCCAGGGCACGCGGGCAGCGCCTGCCCCCACGTCGCCTCAATCATATGATCTTGCAAATTCGAGGCCAGGTTAGCAATTGCATCCGGTCTCGGGACATTTAGCGGATACACGCCCCAGTAGAGATCGTCCTCGCCAGCACCAGCGGGGCCGACGCCGACCTCAGCGAAGGTATGCTCCGGGGTGCGGATCTTATGCACCCGCCAGCCCAACCCGCCGTCGATTCGATCAAGAATGGCTTGCGCGACTGTGCGGATGTCCTGCTCATCCAGCTCAGGGATCATTGGGTCAGTCTAGCTTCGCTGCTAGTTCATCAGAGTCGCGTTACTCGTGAGCGATCCATGTGCAGGCTTGCCACCGACCCGCATGGCGAAGGTCGTGCGATCCTGACAGTGGATCTTGTCGCCTTTCCCTACAGGATTGAAGTTGCCGTGGAACGTGTACGACGCGGGTTGAGTGTGAGGGGCGTTCTTCGTCATGCTGACGTTGTTCCTCCATCAGAACATCCCGCCCTCGGACACATTTTCCGTGATAGTCGCCTGAATCGCCGGGGCGATGAGGAAGCCCCATGGGACCGTGCGCTTCCGGCCGGATAGGCATTGGTACGCGATATCCCATTGGCCGTTGCTGTCGCTGTGGTGCGCCTTGTTGTTGCACCATAAGCGATCTTCGTACGTGCCACTACCGGCAGCCCCGGCCAGCCGCTCCCGACTCCGGCCTTTGAGAGCATCACGTATCCCATCAGCCTTCCTAGGGAAAACCCCCCGGTCGAGCGTGACAGTAAGTGAGCTACTGAACATCCCCCCACCGCCCTTGATGGTGATGCTCCTAACGGCGGGTTGCCCTGAATCGGCAGCGACCGGGGCAACGGCCGCGAGAGGCAGCAGGCCAGCTACCGCCATCACGAGCACCGGTAAGGGCTTTGCATGCATAAATGACCCATTTCTGCGATGTGCCGTTGATCCGATCCGCCAGTTCTACACGCTCCCGCCACTCCGGACAGTGAAATAACAGACCCTCATACCTATAGTGGCGATTCGGTAAGTGCCGCTATCCGGAAATCCCGCCGCAGATACGGCCATAGGCAAATGGCCCCCGCCCGTCTGACATGCAGAGGGAAACGAGGGCCAGATGCCGCCCTTCTATTGGGTGGGAACCGGACAGCGGCACGAACGCGCAACCACCCCAGTTGGCCGAGGAGGGGAGCGGCAGCGCGAAGAATGAAGGGCGCGGCGATGGTCCACGCTGACCGGGTCGTCAGCGTTCACGACCGCCTGTCGGCGCATCCCCCAGCGGAGGATGAGGTGCAGTTCCACCGCCTCCGGCATGGTTGGCGTTGTTGTGTCGACCCGGATCGGCTCGTGCGCGACCCGGCATCCGTCGGTGCCGATCACCCCGACCCGGGCCTGTGCGCCGGCCCGGCGAGCCGCCTCCACCATGGAGGAGACCGTCGATTTCCCGTTGGTGCCGTTGACAGCGACTACGTCCATCTCCCGGGACGGCTCACCAAAGCATCGGGACGCCACCACGGGCGCCATCGCCCGCGTGGCGGGCACCTGCACCACGCACACGTGCGGGGGCAGATCGACTGGCCGTCACCTGCACCCCATTCAGTTGCCCACGCCGGAACGGCGGGGGGCTGCGCATTGACCGGGCGCGAGCCTGGTGGCAGTGGGGAAAGCCTGAGCAGACCGCGCCGGCCTTGCTCTCCGCATGTCGCGAATTGGTGCCCGAAGTGCGAGACCGTCCTGCTATCCGGTCGATGGCCGTCCAGCTGATCGATCGGCATCCCAAGACGTCGGGGGTGCGTGAGCTGGCCGCAGCGATCGGCTACCGGCGGGCGTCTCTCATTCGACCACCGTCGCAGTCTGAGATGCCAAACGCCCCACTCCGCGCGACGCGGATGGGGCGTTCTTGATGCTCAGACACCCGGAACGCTCCGGAACACGTCGGAACGGGACGGGCCGGTGACGACGACTTTGTGCACGCCGGGCCGACGCGAGCGCAAGATCCGTAACCCCCGGACGGGAGAGCGTATGCCCCGGCCCGGCGGGCGGCGCCGCCACAGTGTCCTGCACGTTTGACGTCCGTCCCGGCAATGCGCTGCTCATCAAGGTCGCTGCCGGCGGAGGCGGCGGCTTCAGTGGTGGCCGAGGTGCTGGGCGTCGGGCCAAATTCCGTCCGCAGGCATGTGCAGCCGGTCGGTCATCGACTGGCGCCATTCAGGTGTCGTCGTTGGCTCACCCCAGTAGTCGGTGACGCGAATGGCCGTGCCATCTCGGAGTTCCGCGATGCTGACGTTGCGGTACAGGCGGCCGTCGCCGTAATTGCAGGTCCATTCGACCACGACGATGTCCTCGTCGAGATACAGGCGGCGGCCGACTTCGAGGGTGAGTTCAGGGAAGTTCCCCTCGACTTCGCCGACGAGCTTGCTGGTGCGTACAACTTCACCCATCTGCGGCCACTGGCGTTCGACATCGGGTGCGAGAGGTACGCCGAGGACATAGGCCAGGCGAGTACCGCCATTCGATGCTGCTACCGGCTCGCTCATAGCCGAGCCCCTACCCAGAAGAGCTCGTCGCAGCCCCAGCCAGCACGCCCGACCGGCGCGACCGGGTGTTCCCCATTTGTTCCCCATCGGCCTCTCGGGGAGATCATTTCAGTGGGAAGCCGTGATCTTCTCTCACGGCTTCCCACACGTTTTTCCTGGTGGCGGAGGCGGACGGGAATCGAACCCGCCAGGCCGAGATACTCGACCTCAGCGATTTTGAAGATCGCGGGGGCCACCAGGCGCCCAGACGCCTCCACGGGAGAACGTACCGGCGGGCGGGTAAGGGCCATCACGAACGGTGTTCATGAACCTCCCCACTTCTGTCCAGATCGACCCAGGTGAGGCGGCATGACCGAAACGACGACCGAGCCCGGCTCCACATCACGACACGACCCGCCGGTCGGCGGGGTACGACTCACGCAGTACGCCCACGGGGGCGGCTGCGCCTGCAAGATTCCTCCGGGAGAGCTGGAGTCCATCCTGGCCGGCCTCATGGGCGGGCCGGACGACGGCGCGGCGGGCGAGTTGCTCGTCGGGCTGGACGACGGGGACGACGCGGCCGTGGTCAGGATCGAGGGCGGCCGGGCGGTCGTCGCGACGGCCGACTTCTTCACCCCCGTCGTGGACGACCCGTACGACTGGGGGCGGATCGCCGCCACCAACGCGCTCTCGGACGTGTACGCCGTGGGCGGGGAGCCGCTGGTGGCGGTCAACCTGCTGGGCTGGCCACGTGACACCCTGCCGATGGACCTCGTCGCGGAGGTGCTGCGCGGCGGCCTCGACGTGGCGCGGACGGCGCGCTGCCACGTGGCGGGCGGCCACAGCGTGGACGACCCGGAGCCCAAGTACGGCATGGCCGTCACCGGCCTGGCCGACCCGGACCGGCTGCTGCGCATCGACGCGGGCCGCGCCGGGCTGCCGATCTCCCTCACCAAACCGCTCGGCGTCGGCGTGCTGAACACCAGGCACAAGGCGGCCGGCGAGGTGTTCCCGCAGGCCGTGGCCGCGATGACCACGTTGAACCGGGACGCGGCGCGGGCGGCGCTCGCGGCGGGGGCGCGGTGCGCCACGGACGTGACCGGCTTCGGGCTGCTCGGCCACCTCTACAAGCTGGCCAGGGCGAGCGGCGTCACGGCGGTCGTGGACGTGGCTGCCGTGCCGTACCTGGAGGGAGCGCGGGAGGCGGTGCGGGACGGCTATGTGAGCGGCGGCACCCGGCGCAATCTGGCCTGGGTGGAGCCCCACCTCGATCCGGGGAGCTGCGACGCCGCCGAGCTGCTGCTGCTCGCCGACGCGCAGACATCCGGGGGGCTGCTCGTGGCGGGCGAGGTCCCGGGTGCGCCGGTGGTCGGCGAGCTCGTCCCCCGCGAGCGCGCGGCGCTGCGCCTGCGCTGACCGAGCGCGGTCGCGAGGCCGAGGAGACGTTCTTCACCGTGCCCGGGTGCCGGCCGGTCCGGCTCCCGGGCGTCGGCGGGCAGCCGAACTGAGCGCTCACGCCCGTGCAGTGCGTCCGGTATGCGAGGGTCCACCGCAATCTCGGCGCGCCTCGCGAAACGTTGCGGTCGCCACGCCGTCAACCCGCGGGAGGGGTGTTGTGGCTCGTGGCGGTAGCCGCGCCCGCGACGCGGTTGAGATGGTGGGCTCTGGATCACCGGACGGGCACCATCACCAAGACCGGCTACGCCCGGAACGACTGCGGCTACACGCTGAACCTGAAGATCGTGTGGGCGCACGGCACGGACGGACGCTGCCGGACCGCGCGGCCCGGCGTCACCATCAGCGACAAGGTGTCGCGCGGTCTCATGAGCTTCGACGGCGCCAACCGCTGCTGACACCGACGGTGCACGGAGGCCGGCTCCCGACCTCCGGCCGGCACTGATGGCGAAGTAGCTCCGAAAGAGGCGGCCCCATGATCACGCGGGTGACCATGGGGCCGCCTCTTCGTTGTGCTCGGCATGCGGATGGAGTCATCCGTGTCGTCGCATTCGGCAAGGCACACCGGGGCCGGTTCACCGGACGGCGCTCGCGTCGAGGCGTTCCCGCTGCGGCACCACGGTGTACTTGGGATCGGCGGCGGAGGCGCGGCCCGCCTCGAGGATTCCGAACCGGGTGCACAGCGCCCCGGCGGTCAGCGCGAGGCCGGAGGCCACGGTGGCGGCCCGGCTGCGTCCGGCGAGCAGCGCGAGCAGGCCGCCGCCCGCGGTGAGCGCGCGGGCCGCGCTCAACAGGCGTCCCGCCCGCCCCTCCCGGTACGGCTCGCCGACCAGGCCGAGCCGCCGTTCCAGCATCGTGGCGGCGGCGGTCTCGGCGGCGGCTCCGAGCGCCGCGACGGCGCGGGCCGGGCCGGCGTCGGCCCGAGGCGTTGTGAGCATGGCGACCGCTCCGGCGCTGGCCAGCGCGCTCCCGGCGAACAGGAACGGCAGCTCCCGGTAGCCCGCGTGCCAGGCGGGCACGGCGGTGTCGGCGACCAGCACGGCCGTGTACGTCGCGGTCAGCGGCCCGGTCACCGCCGTGGCGAGGGCGGCGGCGTCGCCGGCGGCGGGCAGGATCCCGGTCACGGCCGAGGCGGCCGCGGCCGCCGACAGGCCGCCCTGGGCGGCGAGGATCCACGACCCGACGCTCATCGGGGAGGAGGGCTTGAACATGCGGAGCATGTTGAGGAACCGGGTGGGCCGGCCCAGCTCGGCGATCAGGAGGACGGTGCCCCCGGCCGCCCCGGCCGCGGCGGCGATCCGCGTGGTGCGGGCCAGGCGGGGCCGCCCGGTGGCCCGGGCCAGGACCGCCATGAGTGAGGACGCCCCGGACAGCCCGCCCAGGTACAGGTAGGCCGGCATGTGCGGCACGTGCCAGATCGGCCGTTTGATCACTGGCCGCCCGTAGTACGACCGGAACTCCGCGTCGTCCGGCCGCGGCTCCCGCTCGCGCGTGCTGCTGGTCATCGGCACCTCTCCCGCGTCCGCGTCGTCGAGAACGTTCTTCTCCGGTCCCGCGTCATCGCGGCCCGCCCCGTCCGAGGAGCCGGTCGGAGGACCCGAGGAAGGAGAGGGCGACGGCTCCCGCCATCGTGAGCGCGGCGGCCCCGGCCCACCGCCACATCGCGGGCAGGTTCCGCGTGGGCACCACCGGGTCGGGCGGCAGGCCGTACACCTCGGGCTCGTCGAGGAGCAGGAAGAACGCGCCCATCCCGCCGACGCCGTCGTCCGGGCTCTCGCCGTACAGGCGGGCCTCGGTGCGGCCGAGCGCGTGCAGCTCGGCCACGCGGGCGGCGGCGCGCCCGCGCAGCTCGTCGAGCGGGCCGAACTGGATGGAGTCGGTCGGGCACGCCTTGGCGCAGGCGGGTTCGAGGCCGCCGCGCAGCCGGTCGTAGCACATCGTGCACTTCCACGCGCGTCCGTCGTCCTCCCTGCGGTCGATCACCCCGAACGGGCAGGCGGGCACGCAGTAGCCGCAGCCGTTGCAGATGTCGGACTGCACGACCACCGTGCCGAACTCGGTGCGGAACAGCGCGCCGGTCGGGCAGACGTCGAGGCAGCCGGCGTTCGTGCAGTGCTTGCACACGTCCGACGACATCAGCCAACGGCCGTCCGGCCCGATCTGGAACGGCTTCTCGCCCCCGTCGCCGTCGCCGGTCGGGCCGTCGGCCGTCCAGACGGGCTGCTGCTCGATGAAGGCGACGTGCCGCCAGGTGCTCGCTCCGAGCGCGCCGGTGTTGTCGTAGGAGGTCGCCTCGAACACGAACCCGTCGTCGGGGAGCTGGTTCCACTCCTTGCAGGCCACCTCGCACGCCTTGCAGCCGATGCAGATGCTCGTGTCGGTGAAGAAGCCCATCCGCTCAGCCATGCCGGTACTCCTCGACCAGGCGGAGCAGGTCCGCGCCGCGCGGCCGGCGGCCGGGCCGCACGTCGCAGGTGGTCGCCTTGCTCTCCTGGATGTGGACGTTGGGGTCGAGTGCGAGCGGCATCAGGTCGTTCGCGATGTCGCCGGTGACCAGGCCGCCGCTTCCCCATCCCCAGTGGTACGGCAGGCCGATCTGGTGGACGATCCGCCCCTGGATCCGCAGTGGCCGTACCCGCTCGGTGACGAGGACACGCGCCTCGATCGCGGTCCTGCTGGTCACGATCGTGGCCCAGTCGCCGTTCGCCAGGCCCAGCTCGGCGGCGAGCGCCGGCGACACCTCGCAGAACAGCTCCGGCTGCAGCTCGGCGAGGTAGGCCAGCGGCCGGCTCATGGCGCCCGCCGTGTGGTGCTCGGTCAGCCGGTACGTGGTCAGCACGTACGGGAAGCGCGGCGACCGCTCCGGGTTGTACGGCGACTCGGGCCGCGGGTAGAGCCGGCGGGCCGGGTTGTCCTGCTGGGCGTACAGCGGATTGCGCACCGGCGACTCGAACGGCTCGTAGTGCGCGGGGAGCGGCCCGTCGACCAGGCCCGCCGGCGCGTACAGCCAGCCCTTCCCGTCCCCCTGCGTGATGAACGGGTCGGTCCCGGACAGCGCAGCCTCGGCCAGGGCGCCCTCCGGCGGCCGGTAGCCCGGCGGCTTGGTCTTCTCGAAGTCGGGCACGTCGGGCCCGGTCCACTCGCCCTTCTTCTCGTCCCAGTAGATGTACGCCTTGCGCTCGCTCCATGGACGGCCGTCGGGGTCGGCCGAGGCCCGGTTGTAGAGGATGCGCCGGTTGGCCGGCCACGCCCAGCCCCATTCGGGTGCCTCAAGGCTCTGTTCGCGCCCCGGCCTGCGCCTCGCCGCCTGGTTGACCTCGTCGGCGTACACCCCGCAGTAGATCCAGCAGCCGCACCGGGTGGATCCGTCCGGCTTGAGCTCGGTGTACCTCGACAGGGCGCCGTCCGGCCCGACGCCGCCGATCTCCCGCAGCACCGCCGGCGCCGACGGGTCCCCGTGGACGCCCTCCTCGGGATAGTCCCAAGTCAGCTCGCGCAGCGGCAGATCCATCTCGTCGGAGGACGCCCGTTCCTTGAGCAGCTTGCCGAGGTGGTAGTAGAACCACAGGTCGCTACGGCAGTCGCCGGGCGGGTCGAGCGCCTTCTCCCGCCACTGGAGCAGCCGCTGCGTGTTGGTGAAGGTACCGTCCTTCTCGACGTGGCTGGCCGCGGGCACGAAGAACACCTCGGTGCCGATGTCCTCGGTGCGCATCTCCCCGGTCTCCAGCTCGGGGCCGTCCTTCCAGAACGTCGCCGTCTCCACCAGGGTCAGGTCGCGGACCACGAGCCACTCGAGGTTGGCCAGGCCGAGGCGCTGCGCCCGGCCGCCCGCGGACCCGACGGCGGGGTTCTCGCCCACCACGAAGTAGCCCTTGACGGTGCCGTCGATCTGGCCCATGACCGTGCTGTAGTGGCTGTGGTCCCCGGTGAGGCGCGGCAGGTGGTCGAAGCGGAAGTCGTTGTCCTCGGTCGCCGCGTCGCCCCACCACGCCTTGAGCAGGCTCACCATGTACGAGCGCTTCCTGCCCCAGAACCCGGTGTCGCCGCCCGCCCTGGCCAGGTAGTCGTCGAGGGTCTCGTGCTGGTGCGCGTGCGGCATCGGCAGGTACCCCGGCAGGATGTTGAACAGCGTCGGGATGTCGGTCGAGCCCTGGATGCTCGCGTGGCCGCGCAGGGCGAGGATGCCGCCGCCCGGCCGCCCCATGTTGCCGAGCAGCAGCTGCAGGATCGCCGCCGCCCTGATGTACTGCGCGCCGACGGTGTGCTGGGTCCACCCGACGGAGTACACCCACATGGTGGTGCGCTCCCTGCCGGAGTTCGCGATGATCGCCTCGGCGAGTTCGGCGAAGTCTTCCGGGGAGATGCCGCACAGCTCCGCGACCAGATCCGGGGTGTAACGCGCGAAGTGCCGCCGCAGGATCTGGTAGACGCAGCGCGGGTGGCGCAGCGTCGGGTCGGTCCTCGGCTTGGGATGCGCCGCCGCTCCGCCCGCGCCGTACTGGTCGGGCCCGCCCATGTCGGCGTGCTCCCGGCCGTGCTCCACCTGCTCGGAGCGCTCCCCCGCCGCCGGCTCCTCCATCACTCCCTCGTACGACCAGGTCGCCGGGTCGTACGTGCGCGTCTCCGGGTCGAAGCCGGAGAACAGGCCGTCGAGGTCCTCGGTGTCGCGGTACTCCTCGGACACGATCATCGGCGCGTTCGTGTAGGCCAGCACGTACTCGCGGAAGTCCAGCTCGTTCGACAGGACGTGGTTGATCAGCGCCCCGAGCAGCACGATGTCGCTGCCCGCCCGGATGTTCAGGTACCGGTCGCAGAGCGCGCTGGTCCGCGTGTAGCGCGGGTCGATGTGGAACACCTTCGCCCCGCGGGCCTTGGCCTCGACCACCCACTGGAAGCCCACGGGGTGGCATTCGGCCATGTTGGACCCCTGGATGACGATGCAGTCGGCGCGGACCAGGTCCTGCTGGAACGTGGTGGCGCCGCCGCGCCCGAAGCTGGCCCCCAGACCGGGGACGGTGGAGGAGTGTCAAATGCGGGCCTGGTTCTCCACCTGGATCGCGCCGAGGGCGGTGTAGAGCTTCTTCATCAGGTAGTTCTCTTCGTTGTCGAGCGTCGCCCCGCCCAGGCCGGCGATGCCCAGGGTGCGGCGCACGACCTTGCCCTCGTGCTCCTGCTGCCAGGTGTCCCTCCGGGTCCGCGTGACCCGATCGGCGATCATCTCCATCGCGGTGCCGAGGTCGAGCGGCTCCCACTCCGTGCCGTACGGCCGCCGGTAGAGCACCGTGGTCTGGCGTCCGGCGTGGGTGACGAGCTGCTTGCTGGCCGATCCCTTCGGGCACAGCCGGCCCCGCGAGATGGGCGAGTCGGGGTCGCCCTCGATCTGGCTGACCTTGCCGTCCTTGACGTAGACGAGCTGGCCGCAGCCGACCGCGCAGTAGGGGCAGACGGATCGGGCGACGCTGTCGGCCTCCTCGACCCGGGGACGCAGCGCGTCGGTGCGCGCCGAACGCGCGGCCTGGCCTCTGCCGTCCTGTCCCCGAAGCTGCCGGATCACCGGCCATCGGGCGAACAATCCCCCATCTGCCATGGTGCGTGTCTTGCCCTGCTCTGCCCGATCTAACCGCTCGCCCGCGCGAGCCGCGGCCGGGTGCCGGGGCGAGTGCCGGGGAGCGAGTGTCGTCTCCGGGTGGGACGCGTCCCCCGGCTTACGCTGGGGCGATGGACTCCGGTTTCGGCTACTTCGCCACGCACGACGCCGTCGATCCCGCCACGCTCGCCCGCATGGTCGAGCAGCGGGGCCACGTCGCGCTGATGTTCAGCGAGCACACCCACATCCCGGTGACCGGCGCCGCGCCGCTGGGCCCGGACGGCGGGCCGCTGCCCCGCAAGTACTGGCACACGTACGACCCGCTGGTGGCGTGCACGGTCGCCGGGGCCGCCACGACCCGGCTGCGGGTGGGCACCGCCATCTGCCTGGTCCCGCAGCACGAGCCGATCGCGCTCGCCAAGGCGGTGGCCAGCGTCGACGCGCTGACCGGGGGCCGGTTCGAGCTCGGGGTCGGCGCGGGCTGGAACGCTCCCGAGATCCGCAACCACGGCGTCGACCCCGCCCGCCGCTTCGCCGTCATGAAGGAGCACATCGAGGCGATGCGGCAGATCTGGACGCACGCCGACGCCGAATACCACGGTGAATTCGTGTCGTTCGGCCCGATGTGGTCGTGGCCGAAGCCGGCGCAGAGCCCGTACCCGCCGATCCTCGTCGGCGGGACCGGCCCGCGCGTCTTCGACCGCGTCCTGGCGTACGGCGACGCCTGGCTGCCGAACTACGGCCCGGGCGTCCTGGAGCGGGTGCCCGAGCTGCTCGGCCGCGCGGACGACGCGGGCCGGATGATCAAGGTCGTGATGCTGTCGACCCCGGCGGACCCCGCCGTCCTGGAGCAGTGCGAGAAGGCGGGGGTGTCGCGCGTGATGGCGTGGCTGCCGTCCACCGGGCCGGCCCGCATCGAACGCGAGATGGACGCGTTCGAGGCGGCCCTCGCCGACATGCGGGGCGAGTGACGCTGCCTACGCCGCGAGCTCGTCGAGCTCGGCCAGCGCCGCCGCGTCCGGACGCCACGTCCCGGCGGCGGCGTTGGCCCGCACCTGCTCCGGCCGGGTGGCTCCGGCGATGACCGAGGCCACGGCCGGCCGGGCGAGCAGGCCGCCGATGGCGACGTCGAGCAGGCCCACCCCCTGCCGCTCCGCGAACCCGGCCAGCCGCTCCACGGTCTCGAAGCGGGCGTCGGTGAGGTAGTCGGGCCGGGCGGCGAGGCGGGCACCCTCGGGAGGGGTCGCGCCGCGCCGGTACTTGCCGGTGAGCAGGCCGTTCGCCAGCGGGAAGTAGGGCAGCACACCGACGCCGAAGCGCTCGGCGGCGGGGAGGAGCTCCTGCTCGACCTGCCGGTTGAGCAGGCTGTACTCGTTCTGCGCCGACACGAAGCGCTCGTATCCGGCGGCGCGGGCGAGGTGGTCGGCGTCTGCGACCTGCCAGGCGGCGAGGTTGGACGAGCCGATGTAGCGCACCTTGCCCTCACGCACCAGCTCCGTCAGCGCGGCGAGGGTCTCCTCAATGGGGGTCGCCGGGTCGGGGAAGTGCAGCTGGTAGAGGTCGATCCAGTCGGTGCGCAGGCGGCGCAGCGACCGCTCGACGGCCTTGCGGATGTACCGGCGGGAGGCGCGGGCACCCCAGTCGGGTCCGTTCGCGCCCTGGACGTCCGCGCCGAACTTGGTGGCCAGGACCACCTCGTCCCGCCGACCCTTCAGGACCTCGCCGAGGTACGCCTCGGACTCGCCGTACATGTCCGCGGTGTCGATGAGGGTGATCCCGACGTCCAGTGCGGCGTCCACCACCGCGCGGGTCGCGTCGATGTCGATCCGGCGGCCGAAGTTGTTCGCTCCCAGACCGACCTGCGAGACGACCAGGCCGGAGTCGCCGAGGCGGCGGTAGGACATGTCAGACACGGAAACACTCCCCTATTTCGTCAACAGTGCTCATCGCGTCCGGCTAGCGCCCCTCGCCGCGTACGGCGTGGCGACGCGGGCGGAGCAGCTCCACGACGGCGCCGATGTCGGCGTCGGCCCAGCCCAGCTCGGCCGCCTCCTCGTAGCGCCGTTCGACCAGCCGGGCGATCGGCGGGTCCACCCCGGCCGCCCGGGCCACCTCCACGGCGAGCCGGACGTCCTTGGCGCCGAGGCTGGTGGTGAACCAGCCGCGATGATCACCGCCGAGAATATCGTCGATCCGGTTGTGCGCCGCAAGCGGCACCGTGGGCCATCCGAGGAGGAAGTCCCGCAGCAGGAGGTCGTCCACCCCGGCCGCGAGCCCGGTGGCGACCACCTCGCCGAGCACGGCGACGCTCGACATGAGCAGGTAGTTGTTCAGCAGCTTGAAGACGACCGCGTGGCCCGGGTCGGCCCCGCAGTAGCGGTACGCGGCGAACCCCTCGGCCCAGATCGGCCGCAGGTCGTCGACCAGCTCGCGATCGCCCCCGACCAGCGTGAACGCCTCCCCCTCGGCGACGGCCGCCGGGCCGCCGATGATCGGCGCGGAGACGAACCTGCCTCCCGGCGCCGCCTCCGCGAGCGACCGCGACGTGTCCGGGGAGACCGTGCTCATGTCGGCGAAGATCGGCCCCTCGACCCCGGCGAGCCGGGTCATGACCTCGCGCACCGCCGAGTCGTCCGCGAGTGAGATCAGCACGGCCTCGGCACCGCGCGCGGCCTCCGCCGGGTCCGCCGCCTCGGTGGCGCCGCGGGCGGTCACCTCGCCGGCCCGGCCCGGCGTCCGGTTCCACACTGTGACGGTGAAGTCTCGCGCGAGCAGCCGTTCGGCAAGCGCCCGCCCCATCCTGCCCATCCCGAGTACCGCGACACGCATGCCGCATCCCCCCTTATCCCCGTTGCGGCCATTCTCCCCAGGTCCGCCGTACGGGAACGTGCCGGGTCGAGCCGCTCCAAGGGAAGGGTCGAACCAGGAAATATCTGCTTTTGCAGCGGAATGCCGGGGGTCACGCCGGGAACGGTCATGTACTGCTGGCACGAAACACCTGAGCCAGCGGGAGGGAGCCGGGCGATGCCGGAACCCGAGAGCACGACCTGCGCCATCTCCGGCGGCGGCCCGGCGGGGGTGATGCTGGGCCTGCTACTGGCCCGCGCCGGCGTCCAGGTGACGGTGCTGGAGAAGCACGGGGACTTCCTGCGCGACTTCCGCGGGGACACGGTACACCCCTCGACGCTGCAGGTCCTGGACGAGCTGGGGCTGGTGGAGGAACTGGAGCGGATCCCCCATCGCGACCTCACGACGTTCCGCATGATCACGCGCGACGGCCCGCTGATCGACGCCGACGTGCGGCGGTTCCCGTCCACCGGGAAGTACCGGCACGTCGCGATGATCCCGCAATGGGACTTCCTCACCCTGCTGGTGGAGCACGCCCGCCGCTACCCCACGTTCCGGCTGCTGATGAACGCCGAGACCCTCGGGCCGATCGAACACGGCGGCGCGATCCGCGGGCTGCGCTACCGGGACGCGGGCGGGGAGCACGAGCTGCGCGCCGTGCTGACGGTGGCCGCCGAGGGGCGCCGCTCCGACCTGCGGCGGGCCGCGGGCATGATCCCCCTCGACCTCGGCGCGCCCATGGACGCGCTGTGGCTGCGCGTCTCCCGGCGGCCGGACAGTGACGACGGCGGCCTCACCGCCTACATCGGCAAGGGGGCGATGGGGGCCGCGATCGACCGGGGCACATACTGGCAGATCGCGTTCCTCATCCCCAAGGGCTCGTACCAGCAGATCAAGGAGCAGGGGCTGGAGGGGCTCCGGACCCGGCTGGCCCGGCTGCTGCCGTTCCTCGGCGGGCGGGTCAACGAGATCGACGACTGGGACAAGGTGGCGTTCCTGGAGGTCGGCCTGAACCGGCTCAGGCGCTGGGACCGGCCCGGTCTGCTGGCGATCGGCGACGCCGCGCACACCATGTCGCCGATCGGCGGCGTGGGCATCAACCTCGCCGTTCAGGACGCGGTGGCGACGGCCAACCTGCTGGCCGGGCCGCTCCTGCGCGCCCAGGCGGACCCGGCGAGGTTCGACAAGACGTTGCACCCCCGGCTGGTCCAGCGGGTCCAGCGGCGCCGGATGCTCCCGACGGTCGGCACCCAGTTCGTCCAGTTGCTGGCCCAGCGCGGGCTCGTCGGCCGGGTCCTCGACGGCGAGGAGCCGCGGCTGCCCGAGATCCTGACCGGCGAATACGCCCGCCGCCTGATGTCCCAGCTCCTCATGCGGATCATGCTGTACGGCATCCGCCCCGAGCACGTGCGCACGCCGGAGCGGGCCCCCTCCGGCGTGCCCACGCCGGAGCGGGACCGCGTCACTCAGCCGCCCGGGCCGACGTGATTGTCCGGGGCCATGTCGCCGTGTGTCGGCAGGTCGCCGCGCTGGACCGGGCTCGGCGGCGGGGAGCCGTCCCCGGTGGACGTCCCGTCGCCGACGGCGTTCCGCGCCCCCGCCACGGCCGACTTCAGCGCGTCACGCGCCACCTCGCCGGTCCGGCCGACCAGCCGGATCAGGTGGTCGCCCCTGACCGCGACGTACTCGTGCCGCCCTCCGCCGGATCGGTACCAGCCGGCCTCGTCGCGGTCGCACGTCACCGCCGAGCCCGGCTCGGCGTCGAAGATCGGCGTCTCGGCGCAGACGGCATCGCCGAACGTGCCCCGGTTGACGCGCAGCTCCACCTGCCTGCCGGGCGGGGAGGTGTAGACGGCGCCGAACCCATCGTCCCCGACGACGCCGACGGACTGCTCGGCCAGCTCGAAGCCGGGGACCTCGACCGCGTAGATCAGGTCCGGGGCCGTGCCCTGGGCCTGGGCGCGGTCAATCAGCGCCTGGCTGTACGACGCGCCGGTCCCGCAGGCGGCGACCGCGAGGAGCCCGAGGGAGAGGACGGCCGTCGCGGCGCCTCGCAGTAAACCGCCCGCTTTGCACTGAATCACCCGATCACTCTTCCCCATGACGGCCGCGTCCGCCACCGGATCCGGGGGCCGCCGGTCAGACCACCTCGATGTCGGCCATCATCGCCATGTCCTCGTGTTCGAGGTTGTGGCAGTGCATCATGTAGCGCCCGCGGTGGCCCTCGAACCGGACCAGGACCTCGACCACCTCGTACGGACGCAGGTCCACGGTGTCCTTCCAGCCCCCGTCGGTGGCCGCGGGCGCCTTGCCGTTGCGGGTCAGCACCTGAAAGTGCGCCATGTGGACGTGCACCGGATGGTGGAAGTCGCTCGCGAGGCGCCACAGCTCGACGGTCCCGAGGCGGGGCCGCGCCCGCGGGGTGCCCGGCGTGAAGGGCCGTCCGTTGATCGTCCAGGCGCCGGCCCACTCCCCCGACTTGCGGAAGTCGAAGACCCGGGTGGTGACCGCGTCGGAGCGGCGGATCCGCTTGGGATGGGAGAGCCGCTTCGGGATCGCGCTGTCGTCGGCGGCCTTCCTCGCGACGCGGAAGGCCATCACATTCCGCGCCGTACCGTCCTCCAGGGTGTTGACCAACGTCACCCGGCTGCCCACGGGATAGGCGGAGAAGTCGACCACGACGTCGAACCGCTCGGCGGGGGCGATCGTCACGGCGTCGTGCTCCACCGGTGCGGCCAGCAGCCCCGCGTCGCTGCCCACCTGGACGAACCGGCCGCCGGGCCGCAGCTCCAGACGGTACCGCCGGGCGTTGGAGGCGTTCAGCAGCCGCAGCCGGTAGCGGACCGCGTCCACCTCCAGTTCCGGCCACGGGGCGCCGTTGACGAGGACGACGTCCCCCTGGACGCCCTCCATGTACGCGTCGTCCACGCCGGCCCGCACCAGCAGGCTCGGGTCGCGCGAGGGGTAGCGGAACGCGCCGTCCTCGTCGAAGGCGCGGTCGCAGATCATCAGCGGGATGTCGCGGTCGCCCTTCGGGAGCGGCAGCGCGTCGTCCTCGTCGTCGCGGACCAGCAGGAACCCCGCGAGCCCGCGCCACACCTGCGGGCCGGTGAAGTCCATCCGGTGGTCGTGGTACCAGAGAGTGGCCGCCCGCTGATCCAGCGGATAGACGTAGTCCCTGGCCCCGGGGTGGAACTTCCACAGATCCGGATCGATCCGCATGCCGGCGTGGTGCCCGCCGACCGGCCGGAACCCGCGCCCGGCGGCGACCACGAGATCGGTGGGGTAGCCGTCGGAGTCGGCCGGGGTCACCCCGCCGTGGAGGTGGGTGGACGTCGGGACGGACAGCTCGTTGCGGACCCGGACGACCGCCTGGTTCCCACGCCGCAGGTCGAGGGTCGGCCCGGGGAAGACGCCGTCGAACCCCCACACCTCCGTCCTCGTGCCCGGGATGATCTCCACCTTGGCCGCGCGCTGCGCCAGCTCGTAGTGGCCGGGCCGTACCGGGCGGGCGACCGGGGGGACGGGCAGCGGCACGGTGAACGGCGCGGGAAGCGGCAGCGCGCTGGCGAGCGTCCGGCCGGAGGTCTCCCCGGCGAGCCGGCCGCACCCGGCCAGGGCGAGCGCGCCGCCGCCGAGGACGCCGAGGAAGCCGCGCCGCGAGAGCGGGTTCGGACGCGTCATGCCGCGACCCCCCGCGCGCGGGGCCGCAGGCTCCGCCAGGTCCAGACGACCAGTACGGCGGAGCCGCCGAAGATCGCCATGCCGAGCGGGAAGTGTCCCGCCAGCACCCGGCTCTGGCCGAGCACGACCTGCACCGTCTCCATGACGACCAGCGCCACGCTCGCCCACGCCGGGCCAATCGGCCCCCGGCCGGGACGCCACAGCAGGATCGCGGCGACGAGCTGGAGGTACAGAAAGGCGTGCGTGACTCCGGCGTTGTCGCGGTGCTGGGTCAGCATGTCCACATCGCCGGTGACGAACAGCCCGGCCAGGGCGGCCTGGCCGAGCACACCGGCCAGATGCGCGGTGGCGGCGATCCGTAGCAACCAGACGATCCAGCCGGGAGCTCCAGCCCGGACGGCGCGCTCCGGTCGATCGGCCACGGAGGAGGGAGCGTTCATGCCGATCATGCTTCCGCCTCGGCGGCGCAAGATCGTCCTCCTTGAGATGGCTTTTCGCCGTACGCCGCAAGAAGTAAACCCCGCCCTCCCGCGCCTGGCGCGTACCACCTGAGATGTACGCCCGCTCTCCGTCCCGCGGAGGACGGCGCGCCGAAGCGGAGGAGTCTAGGGTGGCGCGGGTGGACGCCCGCAAGTCCGACGCGCTGATCGCCTTCGCCGCCCTGGCGGGCATCGTCGCGGGCACGTACGGCGAGCTGTCGAGCTCCGGCCCGTTCGAACGCCCTCTGGACCCGCTCGGCCTCGCGCTGATCGCGGTCGCCGCGCCCGCGCTGGCCTTCCGGCGGAGTGCTCCGCTGCCGGTCGGCGTGATCACGGTGGCCTGCGCCGTGATCTACTACGCCTGCCGCTACCCCGGGGTGTTCGCCACCGCACCCGCGCTGACCGCGATCTACACGGCCGCGTCCCTCGGCCGGCGGCGCCTGGCGATCTGCCTCGCCCTCGTGATGTACGCCGGCGTCTACGGCTTCATCGCGCTCGCGGACACCGACCCCGCGCCGGGCGACGGCTTCAACCTGCTCGGCGGGTGGCTGGTGGCGATGGTCGTCCTCGGCGAGGTGACGCGGAACCGCCGCGCCTACCTGCGCGAAGCGGAGCAGCGGGCGATCGAGGCGGAACGCACCCGTGAGGAGGCCGCGCTGCGCCGGGCGAGCGAGGAGCGCCTGTGGATCGCGCAGGAGCTGCACGACTCGCTCACCCACAGCATCTCGGTGATCAACGTCCAGGTGTCGGTCGCGATGGAGCTCCTCGACCGGCGCCCGGAGCGGGCCCGGGACGCCCTGGTCGCGATCAAGGAGTCCGGACGCGACGCGATGCGCGAGCTGCGCGCGACCCTCGGCGTGCTCAGGCAGGCCGACCAGGACGCCACACCCGCGGGTCTCACGGCGCTGCCCCGGCTGGTGTCGCGGGCCGAGGCCGCCGGGCTGCCCGTACGGACCGTCGTCGCCGGCGACCGGCGGGAGCTGCCCGAGGAGGTGGACCGGACGGCGTACCGCATCGTGCAGGAGGCGTTCACGAACGTGCTGCGCCACGCGGGCCCGGCGTCGATCACCCTGACGACCGAATACCATCCGGAGAAGATCGTCGTCCGGGTGGCGGACGACGGGCGGTCGTCCGGCGGCGCCGCCGGCCACGGGATGGGGCTGATCGGGATGCGGGAGCGTGTCGTCGCGCTGGGCGGGTCGCTGTCGGCCGGCCCGGCCTCGGAGGGCGACTTCCTCGTTCACGCCGAGCTTCCTCTCGCGGGGGCGCTGTGATCCGGGTACTGCTCGCCGACGACCAGCCGCTGATCAGGGCGGGCTTCCGCGCGCTGCTCGAAATGGCGGAGGACGTCACGGTGGTGGGCGAGGCGGGCGACGGCGCCGCGGCGGTCGAGCTGGCCCGCGCGCTGCGGCCGGACGTGGCGCTGCTCGACGTCCGCATGCCGCTGCTCGACGGCATCCAGGCGACCCGGAGCATCGGCGCGGACCCCGACCTCGACGGGGTGCGGGTGGTGATCCTGACCAACTACGCGCTCGACGAGTACGTCTTCGCCGCGCTGCGGGCGGGCGCCAGCGGGTTCCTGCTCAAGGACATCGAGCCCGCCGAGCTGCTGCTCTCGGTGCGGGTGGCCGCCCGGGGAGAGGCTCTGCTGTCGCCGTCGGTGACCCGGCGGCTGATCGAAGAGTACGTCGCCACGCCGCCCCGGCCGGTGGCCGTACCCGGGCTGGAGCGGCTGACCGACCGCGAGCGTGAGGTGGTGGCCCTGGTCGCGTCCGGGCTGTCCAACGAGGAGATCGCCGCGCACCTGGTCATCAGCCACGCCACCGCGAAGACGCACGTCAGCCGGTCGATGACCAAGCTGGGGGCGCGCGACCGGGCCCAGCTCGTCGTGTTCGCGTTCGAGTCGGGGCTGGTCACCCCGCGCGCGGGCCGTCCGTCGCGTGCCTGAGGGGACGGCGACGGCGCCGGTCAGTGGGAGGGCCACGGCCGCCGAGACGGCCGTCAGCGGGAACAGCATCGGGGCTCCTTACAGTCACGTGCGGAGCCCGGCCCTGTGGCCGTCCTCCACTCGGTGATCCCAGTCAACCGCCGCAGAGCGAGACGGAACATGGTCGAGTTGCTCTAATCCATGTTTGATCGTCTATCGCCTTCACGCGGGCGCGCGGCGTCGGTCCCCGGGAGTACCGCAGGAGGGAAAATCGGCAGTAGAGATGCACATGGAGGTGCGTGCCGCCACCTTCCGGCCGCACGAGGGCGGGCTTCACGGCATGACCGGACATTTGGCTTGAATAATGACAAAGGTTCGGTAGTTTACCCAGATGATCTCCTACCGCCCTACCGTCCCCGCGGACCTCGACCGCGTGACCGCGTGGATCGTGACCGAGCCCGTCGGCTGGATCCCCGCCGACCGTTACCTCGCAGAGCTGGCCGAGAACATGTACCGGCCGGAATGGACGTGGATCGCCGAGGTTGACGGCCGGGTCGTGGGACGGGCGCTGTGGTGGGGGCCGAGGGACAGCGCGCACCCGGTCGCGCTCGACTGCCTCGACGTGGATTCCGCCATGGGTGACCGTGCCGCCATCGCCGCCGAGCTGATCAGGGCCGCGCTGGCCGGATTCCCGCAGCCGGTGCAGTACGCGATCAAGGCGGCCGGCGGCTGGCGCGACGATCCGGCCACCTCGAGGGCCGTGGGATGGCGGCAGGCGGCAGCACACGCGGCGGGCCTCACCCGGGAAGTCGAGCGGCTGCAGTTTGAGTGGGCACCCGCCGACGGCGTGCCCCCCTCGGGCGGCAGGCTGCGGTTCGCCGAGGCGTCCGATGAAGAGTTCCTGACCGTGTTCGCGAGAATCGCCGAGGGCAGCCTGGACGCCCAGACCCGGGCGAACCTGGCGGCCAAGGGCGTGGACGCGACCGCGCGCGAAGAGATGGACTTCTATCTCAACGCGCCGGGCAAGCGGGAGTGGTGGCGGATCGCCTATACGCACGAGGGCGAGGTGGCGGGCATGGCGATCCCCTCGGCGACGCCGTACAACGTGAACGTCGGGTATCTCGGGGTGGTCCCGGAATTCCGGGGGCGCGGCTACGTGGACGAGGTGCTCGCCGAGATCACCCGCATCCACGCGGCCAACGGAGAGCTGCGCATCACCGCCACCACCGACGTGGGCAACGCGCCGATGGCGGCCGCGTTCGGACGCGCCGGATACCGCAACACGGAAATCCGGATCAACCTGTCCAACGACGTCCGGCCCTAAGGGCTGCTTCAGATCACCAGCGCGGCCAGGGTGACGGTGCCGAGGAAGCGGCAGGTCACCCTGCCGTGTGCGCGAGGATGGCGGCGGCCAACTCCTCGTGCGCCTCGGGCGGCAGTGTGTGCCCCATGCCCGCCACGATCATCAGCCGCGCCCCTGGGATCTGCTCGGCGATGATCGCGCTGTGGCCCGGCTTGGCCGGCTCGTGGCTGCCCTCGATGACCAGCGTGGGTGCCTTCACCTGATGGAGCAGGCCCACCGGCTCGAAGTCGGGCTTGGCCATGGCGGCCAGCCGGTGGTTGGCCACCGCCGACAGGTCGCGGGCCCGGTCGTAGATCCGTTCCTGCAGGCGCCGCGCCGCGTCCTCGTCGAACGGCAACCCGGTGCCGTGCAGCAGGCGCTGCTCGGCGATCATGCCGTCGATCCGCGCGCGCCGGTCCGCCGGTGGCGGGGCGGCCATCAGCGTACGGTAGAAGGCCACGAACTCCGGTGCCGGCTCCGGCAGGCTCCCCTCGGGCTGCGGCTGCCCCATCAGCGCCCGCATGATCACCAGGCCCTCGCCGCCGCCGAGCGGGGAGGAGCCGATGACGGTCAGTGAGCGCACCCGCTCCGGCCGCTCCACGGCGACGAACTGGCCGAGCAGGCCGCCCGCCGAGTGGCAGACCAGGTGCGCGCTCTCCAGGCCGTGGTCATCCATCACGCGGTAGACGTCGTTCTTGATGTCGTCCCAGGTGTACGGCTCCGCCTCGAAGTCGAGGGTGCCCGACATGCCGGTGTCGCGGTGGTCGTACCGGATCACCCGGCGGCCACCGGCGGTCAGGCGACCGACGAACTCGTCCGGCCACAGGATGCCCTGCGACATCGAACCCATGATCAGCAGGATCGGCGTGTCCGTCTCGGCGCCGAACTCTTCACTCCAGATGTTCACGTTTTGCATGTCTCAGAGCATGCCGTCTTCGGCTACGGGCGCCTTCTGTAGAACTACTAGTCGCGCCAGATCCGTACGGGAGCCGATGCCCAGCTTCGGATAGATCTTGTACAGGTGGTACTCGACCGTGCGCGGGCTCAGGAAGAGCTGGGCAGCGATCTGCTTGCTCGACAACCCGTCGGCGACCAGGCCGGCGATACGCAGCTCCTGCGGGGTCAGCGCGTCGAGCACGGCCACGTGCGGGGCCTGCCCGCTCTCACCCGCCGCGCGCAACTCGTCCTGCGCGCGCCTCGCCCACGGCCGGGCACCCGCCCGCTCGAACGTCTCCCACGCCCTCCGCAGATGCGCCCGCGCCTCGCCCGGCCGCTGAGCTCGGCGCAGGCGCTCACCCAGCAGCAGAGCCGTCCTGGCCGCCTCGAACGCGTTGGTGTGCAGCCGCAGCGCCGCGCCGAAGGCCTCCTCGGACGACTCGACCAGGCCCCGGCAACGGGCCAGCAGGGCGCGCGACTCGGCCGTCGCGGCGTGCGCCGACCACCGGTCGTACGCGGCCAGCGCCGCCCGCGCGCCCGCCTCGTCACCCGCGCCCACGGCGGCCTCGACGCCGTCCGGGGTCATCCGCCACACCACGGTCGGATGCCCGGCGCCCGGTCCCGCCGCGGCGAGGGCCGTGAAACGGTCGTGCGCCGCCGCGAACCGGCCCAGGCACAGGTCGAGCATCGCCAGCGCGTACGACGCGACGCCCGCACGCAACCCGACCCGGTGTGGGATGGCGATGGCCAGCGCCTCGCGGGCCTGCCGCTCGCAGGGCTCCTCCTCGCCCCGCAGCGCCGCCAGCACCGCCAGGTTGGCCAGGTGCGCGGCCACCGTGTTCTCATATCCGGCCTCACGAGCCAGCTCCAGGCCCTCCTCGGAGACGGCCCGGCTGCGCGCCAGCCGCCCCTCGATGCGCTCGGCCGTCGCCACGAACTCCAGCACGACCGGCAGCTGCCCGCTCATCCCCGACACCCTGGCCACCCGCCCGGCCCGACCGATCATCTCGGCGGCCTGATCTGCCTCGCCCAGGTGGCTGGCCGCAGCCGCCGCCCACAGGTACCCCGCCGCGTCCTCCAGCTCGCCAACCCGGGCCAGCGCCCGCCGCAGCAGGCCCGGCCCGGCAGCGTCGCCGTCCAGCGTCAGGCCGATCCCGGCCACCGTGTCCCGCAGGAACCCCTCAGGATGCGCGGCGGCCCGCCGGCCGAGCTCGACGAGGGCCGCTGTGTCGCCGACGTACGAGGCCGCCTCCGAGGCGTCGGCCAGCATGTCCAGGCTCTCACCCGCCGCCAGGATCCGTACGGCTTCGGCGGCGTTGCCCGAGTTCAGCTCGAACCGGCCCCGGAGCTGGGCGATCTCCATGGCGAGGGTGGTGTCCCCGTCGGCCCGTTCGCGCGCCTCGGCCAGCAGCGACTCCGCCTGTCCCGGGCGGCCGCCGAGCCAGGCCGCGACGGCGGCGTCCTTCAGGCGGACGGCACGGGCGCGCGGCTCGGGGGTCAGCTCGGCGGCTCTGGCCAGGGCGGTGGCGGCGGCGCCGTACCCGCCACGGTCACGCGCCCGCTCCGCGGCGGCCACCAGCGCGGCGGCGACCTGCTCGTCCTGACCCAGGGCCGCTTCGGCCAGGTGCCAGGCGCGGCGGTCATCCGAGGTCAGCTCGGCGAGGACAGCGTGCACGCGGCGGACGTCGGCGGGGGCGGTCGCCTCGTGCACCGCGGATCGGATGAGTGGATGACGGAAGCGCACGCTCGTGCCCGACACCCCGGCCAACCCGGACTCCTCCAGCTCGGCCAACGCCACCCGCCCAACCCCGACCCCCGTGCTCTCACCGGGCCGTACCGCTTGCTCGGCGAACAGCCGGTCGGTGGCGCGCAGGACCAGGTCGAGGTCAGCCTCGACGGCGGCGACCAGGGCGACCAGCCGAGCAGGGGCGGACAACGCGGCCACCCGATCACCGAAGAGCCGGGCACCACCGGGCAGCGGGTCGGGCAGCGGTTCGCGCCCGGCGAGCTGCGCGCGTGTCAGGCGAGCGGCGATCTCGCCCAGGGCGAGCGGGTTCGCGCGGGTCAACGTGACAAGCTCCCGTGCCACCTGGGCGGCCAGCACACCGCAGCGGGACTCCAGCAACTCGGCCGCAGCGGACTCGGACAGGCCGCGCACGTCCATCGTCAGCGGCACACCCTTGACAGCAGCGTCCCCGCGCACGGCGAACAGCATCGCGATCCGTTCCGTCCCCAACCGCCTGGCGGCGAACAGCAGCGCATCGGCCGAAGCCCGGTCCACCCACTGGAAGTCGTCGACCACGCAGATCAGCCCGTCCGGCGCGGCGGCCTCGGCCAGCAGCGAGAGCACGCCGGCCCCCACCAGGAACCGATCGCCGGCACTGCCCGCGGCAAGCCCCAGGGCCGCGCTCACCGCCACGCGCTGCGGCTCGGGCAGCGCATCGAGCGAGCCGGTCACCGGCCACAGCACCTGGTGCAGCGCCGCGAACGCGAGGTCGGACTCCGACTCAACGCCGGTGGTCCGCAACACCCGCATCGCGCCACCGCGCGCGGCCGCCGCATCAAGCAGGGCAGTCTTGCCCGCCCCCGCCTGGCCCCGCAACACCACCGCACCCCCGAAGCCATCGCGGGCCCGCGCGATCACCTCGTCGAGTGCGCCGATCTCCACAGATCTTCCATAAAGCACAAGCGCCCACTGTAGGAGGCCGCCACGCTGCCCCGTCCCCGACCAGGGCCCGCACCTGCCCATCCGGCTACAAACGGGACGGAACGTACGCCTGCGGAGATTGTCAGGGGCGGCCGCTACGATCACGCCCGACCGCTTTCCCGACACCGGAGGATCGACATGGGCGCGTGGGACCTGGGGCCGTTCGACAACGACGGGGCGCTCGACGCGCTCGGGCATCTGGACGCCGGTGAGGACGTACCCGGCGGCCTCGCCCAGGTCATGCGGGAGATCCTCGACGAGGACGAGTACCTCGACGCGCCGGAGCTGTCGGGCGCGGTGGCCGCGGCGTGCCTGGTCGGCGCCCGGTTGATCGGCTCCGAGTCGGACGTGGTCGCCGCCGGATGGCTTGAGCGGCATCCGTTCGCCGTGACCGACGCGCTGCGCGACCTCGCCCGCGCCACGCTCGACCGCGCGGCCCTCCCCGACGACAACGAGCTGTACGACCTCTGGGAGGACGCGGACGCGCTGGTGTCGTGGCTGGAGCGGCTCGCGCCGTACCGGGAGGCGCTCGCGGCCGGTTCGTAGCACGCCTGCCTGTACCTGACGTCGGTCGTCAGGTATGCCCGGTAGTGTCGCCCTGACTTCGAAGAAGGGAACGGGCGATGCGATACGCGGCCCTGCTGCGCGGCATCAACGTCAACTCGGGCACCGCGATCGCCATGTCCGACCTGCGGGCGGTGGTGGAGCGGCTCGGGCACTCCGAGGTCCGCACGCACCTGCGGAGCGGCAACGTCGTGTTCACCTCGGCCGACGAGCGGCCCGAGCGGGTCGCGTCACTCATCGAGCGCGGGATCGCGGAGGACCTCGGCCGCACGATCTCCGTCATCGTGCGGACCGCCGCGGAGCTGCGCCGGGTCGTCGAGGAGAACCCACTGACAGTGCCGGATCCGGCCAGGTTCGCGGTGATGTTCTTGTCCGGCCCGCCCGACCGGGCGGCGCTGGAAGGCATCGACCCGGCCGCCTACGCGCCGGAGGAGATGCGGATCGGCGCGCGCGAGCTGTACCTGCACTTCCCCGAGGGCATGCGACGCACCCGGCTGCACCCGCTGCTGGAGAAGCGGCTCGACGGGGTGTGCACGACCCGGAACTGGAACACGGTCACCCGGCTGCTGGCCCTCACGGAGGCGTGAGCGCCGTACCCCGGCGGTCGGGGCGGCGTGCCGCTCACTTGCCTTGTGAACCGCGGGCCGGTTCAGGAGGTAGCCACGGGCCGGTCCAGGAGATAAGCGCCACACACGGCCGGGCGGGCCCCACCGGTTGGATCATGACCCGGCCCGCTCCGCCCTCGTCCTCCGCCTGCTCCGGCGCCCTTTCCGGCCGATTTTCCGACAAGCGCCCGCACGCTCGGCGAGCGCTTGTTCGGGACCAAATATTTCGACGAACGCGTCAAGCGCCCCTAACGTGCTTTTCATGACCGGACACCACACTCTGCGCCAAACCGAGGACGCCATCGGCGAACGGCTCGGTGGACTCAATGTCGACTTCGAGGCGATGTGGGCGGTGTCGAACATCTATCGGGCTTCGTCCGCGATCCGCAACCACCTGGAGCAGACCGTGCTCCGCGACACCGGGCTCACCTGGACCGGGTTCGTCGTCATGTGGGTGGTGTGGCTCTGGGGCGAGAGCGAGACCCGGCACGTCGCGGCGGAGGCGGGCATCTCCAAGAGCACGCTCACCGGCGTCCTGAAGACCCTGGAGTCCTACCGGCACATACGCCGCTTTCCCCACCCGACGGACCGGCGCCGCGTGATGCTGGAGCTGACCGCGTCCGGGGAGCGCCTGATGCGCTCGCTGTTCCCCGACTTCAATCGCCAGGAGGCCTTCGTGGTCAAGGAGCTGGACAGCGAGCAGCGCCGCGGGCTGGCCGACTCGCTCAGGAAGGTCGTCCAGCATCTGGAGACCATTGAGCGGTGACCTGTGGCGCCCTCGCCGCGGGAGCGTCCACTGAGCGGTGGCCTGTGATGACGCCCTCGCCCGCCCGCACCGCCATCGAAGGCAACGACACGCCATTCGCGGTCCTGGCGCCGAGACAGCGCAGGCATCACGAATCCGCTGGGTGACGCCGATCGCTGAAGGCCGGAGCGCTGCAGACGAATCCGGTTGCTGCGCTCCGCCTTCGACTCCTTGGCCTGCGCGGGCTTCTTCGTGGTGCTCACCAACGCCCCCTCGACGGCTTCGACGCGGGCCCGGGGCCGACACGCTTCCGATAAGACCGCTTCTGGCTAGTTTGCGGCAATCTTGTGGCCGTTTGCGGCGTAGATCCTTCTTCCGCAGTGAAGACCACCAAGGAAGTGCGATGCCGCGTTTTGTCTCCCTGACCGCCGCTCTGCTGGCCGCCCTGGCGCTGCCCGCCCTCCCGGCCCACGCCGCCGCGCCCGACGGCACGCTCACCGTGCGTACGCCGAGTGTGAAGGCCGGCGAGCCGGTCGACTTCTCCTATTCCACACCACGCCCGGACGCCAAGAACTGGATCGGCCTCTACAGCGATCCCGGCAACGGGCCGGTGGACCAGAAGTACGTGGGCCCCTCGCTGAAGTGGGTCTACATCCCCGCCGCCACCGGCGCGGCCACCCTGCCGACCGATGGCCTGGAGCCTGGTAACTACGTCGCCTACGCGCTGGCGAAGGACGGCTACGAGTGGCTCGCGTCGCCCGCCAAGCTGAAGATCGTGAGCAGCGAGCCGCTGCACTTCGTCACCGGCGACTTCACACTGCGCAACGCCCGCGCGAAGTCCCCGTACGCGGCCACGGTCAAGGGCACGGTCCGCGGCCCCGAGTCGACGTTCCGCAAGGTGAACGGCCCGGAGTGGGTGCGGATCGGCGAGGACGGCGCCGTGACCGGCACGCCCCCGGCGTCGGCGTCCGCGAAGACGGCCGCCGTCACCGTCGAGGCGCGCACCGACGCGGGCGAGCGGACCACCGCGACGGTCCGCATCCGGGTCCGGCCGCCCGGCGCCCCGCTGGTGCCTCAGCTCAAGGCCATGTCCTGGAACCTGTGGCACGGCGGGAGCCAGGTCAAGGGCGGCCGGGAGAAGCAGGTGAAGTTCCTGCTCGACCGCGACGTGGACGTGGTCGGCCTGCAGGAGACGTCGTCCACCTCGGCGAAGGAGCTGGCTGAGGCACTCGGCTGGGACCACTACCAGGCGGGCGCCGACCTCGGCGTCATCAGCCGCTACCCGATCGTGGCGCGCGGCCCGCTGCCCTCCGAGTCGGGCCTCGCCGGGGTCAACGCGCGGTCAGGCTGGACGACCGGCATGAGGTGGCCCTCTGGAACGTGCACCTCGGCTACACCCCGTACGGCCCGTACGACGCGTGCTTCGGCGGATGGAGAGTGGACCGGCTGCTGGCCAGGGAGTCCGAGTCGAAGCGCACCGAGCAGATCCAGCGCGTGATGTCGGCCATGTCCGGCGACCTCGCCGCCTCCGGCCGCACCCCCGTCCTGCTGACCGGCGACTTCAACGCCCCCTCGCACCTCGACTGGACCCCCGCGACCAAGCGGTGCGGCTACGACTCCGTCCCCTGGCCGACCTCGGTCGCCCCCGAGCAGGCGGGCATGAAGGACTCCTACCGGGTGGCCCACCCCGACCCGGTCGCCGCCCCCGGCATCACCTGGTCGCCCATCTACACCACCTTCACCGGCGGCTACGGCCACGACGCCCACACGGGCGAGCCCGAGCCGCAGGACCGCATCGACTTCGTCCACTACAAGGGCGACATCGAGGTGACCTCCTCCGAGGCCGTCGTCGAGGGTGCCCCGGCCCCGATCCCCAACCACCAGGACAACGCCTGGACCTCCGACCACGCCGCCGTCCTGACCACCTTCGCCATGAACTGACCGAACCCCATCGAGATCGCGGCGCCGGTCCTCCTCTCCGCCGCCCGGAGGGATGCTCGCGGCGGGGCGGTCAGATGAATGAGGCGACCATGGTGGCGAACTCCTCGGGGGTGGCGATCCGCACGCCGAGCGTCGCGGCCTTGTCCCGCTTGGAGCCGGCCTTCTCGCCGGCCACGAGCAGGGAGGTGCGGGCCGAGACGCTGGAGGACGCCCGGCCTCCGGCGCGTTCGATCAGCTCGTTCATCTCGGTGCGGGACAGCGCCCCCAGCGGGCCGCTCATTGCGCCGGTCACGACCACGGCCATCCCCGCCAGCGGCAGATCCACGGTGGGCCCGGCAGCCGCCTCCGGGGAGTCGGCTGCCTCCGCCTCCGATCCGGCGGCGTCGGATCCGGCGGCGCGGGGGACGGCGACGCCCGGCTCGGTCATCGTCACCCCCGCCGCCACCAGCCGGTCGATCAGCGGCTCCAGCTCGGTGAGCTCCTCCACCAGGGCCGCCGCCTTCTCCGGCCCGATGCCGTCTACAGCCTGCAGCGCCTCGGCGTCGGCGGCGCGGATCGCGTCCATCGAGCCGAAGTGGCGGGCGATCCGCCGGGACATCGAGCGGCCGGTGCCCCGCACGCCCAGCGCGCAGAACACCTTGTTGAGCGGCTTCGCCTTGGCCCGCTCGATCGCGGCCAACAGGTTGTCGGTGCTGGTCTCACCCATCCGGTCCAGGCCGAGGATCTGCTCGCGGGCGAGCGTGAACAGGTCGGCGAAGTCAGCGATCAGCCCCGCGTCGACCAACTGCACGATGCGGCTCTCCCCCAGGCCCTCGATGTCGAGTTGGTCGCGGCCCACCGCGTAGCTCACCGAGGCGACCGCGTGGCAGGCCCGGCCCCGGGCGCACCGCCAGCGCTGCTGCGACGCGTCGATCTCGCCGCCGCACCTCGGGCAGACGTCCGGGAAGACGATCGGCTGCTCGGCCCCGGTCCGCAGGTGCGCCACCGGCGCCTCCACCCTCGGGATCACGTCGCCCGCCTTGTAGACGGTCACGTGGTCGCCGAGCATCAGGCCGCGCCGGGTGATGTCCGCCGGGTTGTGCAGCGTGGCGTAGGTGACCACGCTGCCGTCCAGCAGCACCGGCTCCAGCACGGCGCGCGGCGCGATGATGCCGGTGCGCCCGACGTTCCACTCCACGTCCACCAGCTTGGTGATCTTCTCGACGGCGGGCAGCTTGTACGCGATCGCCCACCGGGGCGCGCGGGAGCTGAACCCGGCCTGCTCCTGGTCGGCGGCGAGATCCGCCTTGACGACGATGCCGTCGATGCCGAACGGCAGCCCGGCGCGCGCCGCGGCGATCTCCTCGACGCGGGCCTGGACTTGCTCGACGGCGGCCACGGCGACCACGCCGACCGGGGTCGCGCCGGTGGTTCGCACGCCGAGGCGGGCGACCAGCTCCATGATCTCGCTGTGCGGCAGCTCGCGCAGCCGCCCGGCCAGCTCGCCCGCGTCGTCGGGCGGCAGCGGCAGCGCGCCGTATCCGAAGAACGTCATCTCACAGCGGTACGGCCGGTCCTTCGCCCGCAGCGTCCCGGCGGCGGCGCTGCGCGGGTTGGCGAACGTGGTCCCGTCGTGGGCGGTGCGTTTGGCGCACGCCTCCTCGAACTGCGCGGCGGTCATCAGCACCTCGCCGCGGATCTCCACCGTCACCGGCTCCGACAGCGCCTCGGGCAGGCCGTGGACGGTGCCGATCGCGTGCGACACGTCCTCACCGGCCACGCCGTCGCCGCGGGTCACGAGCTGGACCAGCCGGCCGCCGCGGTAGCGGGCCGACACCGCGAGCCCGTCGAGCTTCGGCTCGACGCTCCACCGCTCCACCGGGCGGCCGAGCCGCCGCTCCAGCCCGGCCGCCCACCCGGCCAGCTCCTCGGCGGAGAACACGTTGTCCAGGCTCAACATCGGCACGGTGTGCGGCACGTCGCCGGTCACCGCCCCGCCCGCCACCTTTCCGGTGGGCGAGCCCGGCAGCACCTGGTCGGGGTGCGCCGCCTCGTACGCCTCGATGCCGCGCACCAGGCGGTCGTAGGCGTCGTCGTCGAGGGCGGAGTCGCCCGCGCCGTAGTAAGCGGCGGCGGCGTCGACCGCCGCCCGCACGGCCTCGGCGTATTCCGCCTGGTCGGCGAGGAGCGTGGCGTGGAGCGCGTCTGTCATGGACACATAGTGCCGGGTCCCACCGACAATCCCGGACGGTCGCCTGTACGGGCGGTCCCGGCGCCGTCGGAAGAGGCGTGGGCAGGGAAGAAGGGCACCCGGGAGAAGCGCCGAGGCGGTGATCCGGCCGCCTCAGTCCTTCCTCAGTGCGGCCTCAGTCGTCGGCCACGTCCTCGGGGGTGGCGCGGGCGAGCCCGGCCAGCACGTCCAGCGCGTACGACAGGGTCTCCATGGGCGGGGAGGCGAGGCCGAGCCGCACCGCGCTGGGCGCGCCGCGCGGCCCGACGACGAACGACGCGGCGGGCGTGACCGCGATCCCCCTGCGGGCCGCGGCGGCGACGAACGTCTCGGCCCGCCACTGATCCGGCAGCTCCCACCAGCAGTAATAGGCGCGAGGGTCGGCCCGTACGGTGAACTCGGCGAGCCGCTCCGCGGCGATCCGCTGGCGCGCGGCGGCGTCGGCCCGTTTCGCTTCGGCGACGGCGGCCAGGGCGCCGTCGGCGGCCCACCGGGCGGCGGCGTCGAGGGCGAACCGGGGGGCGGTCCACGCCCCGGAGCGCAGGGCGGCGGAGAGCCGGTCGGCGAGTCCCGGGGGCGGCACGGCGAACCCCACGGTCAGGCCGGGGGCCACCCGCTTCGACAGGCTGTCGATCATGATCGCGTGCTCCGGGGCGAGCGCGGCGAGCGGCGGCGGCGCGGCGTCGTCCAGGAACCTCCAGACCGCGTCCTCGACGGCGTACAGCCCCAGCTCGCGCAGTGTCCGGGCGATCGCGGCGCGCCGCCCCTCCGGCATGGTGATGCCGAGCGGGTTGTGCAGGGTCGGCTGGAGGTAGACCGCGCGCAGCGGGGTGGCACGGTGCGCGGCGGCGAGCGCGTCCGGGCACAGCCCCTCGGCGTCCATCGCGAGGGGGACGGTCGTCACACCGAGCCGGTGCGCGACGGCCTTCACCACGGGATAGCTGACGGCCTCCACCCCGAGGCGCTCCCCCGGCGGCACCAGGGCGGCGACCGCGGCGGCGATGGCCTGCCGCCCGTTGCCCGCGAACAGCACGCGTGCCGGGTCGGGGCGCCAGCCGTCCGCTTCGAGCAGCCGGGCCGCGGCCTGCCGCGCCTCCGGGGTGCCGGCCGCGCCCGCCGGGCGCAAAGCGGCGCCGAGCACGTCGGGACGCAGCAGCGGGACGAGCCCCCGGGCGAGCAGGGCGGGCTGCCCCGGGGCCACGGGATAGTTCAGTTCGAGGTCGATCCCGGCGGTGGAGGGCTCGGCGAGCGCGGGCGTGGGCGGCGGCTGCGCGGCGCGGACGAAGGTGCCGCGGCCGACCTCGCCGACGACGAGGCCGCGCCGGGCCAGCTCGCGGTAGACGCGGCTGGCGGTCGAGTCGGCGATGCCGCGCCCCCGGGCGAAGGCGCGCTGCGTCGGGAGCCGGTCTCCCGGCCGCAGACGGCCCGAGGCGATCTCAGCCGCGACCTCGTCGGCGACCGAGCGGTAGTCCTCCATGACACCTCACCGCATTCGGGAGATTGCACCGAGGACCAATGTATCCGGCGTCGCGCGGCCCAAGATCGTCGCGGTCAGAGGGCCCCGAGGTACGTCCAGGCGCCCGCGTCGCGGACGAAGCGGCTGTTCTCCTCCATCGCCCCCGGCGTCCCGCGATCCTCGTAGTGGGCCCGGAACCGCACGGTGCCCTCGGTGTGGACGGCGCTGCCGCCGGTGCTGCCCAGGATCTCCAGCCGCACCCACCGCGGCCCTTCGGCGAGGTCGAGCCGTGCGGGACGGGTGGACGGGTGCCAGGTGCGCAGCAGGTAGCCCGCGTCCCCGACGCTGAACGCGCTGAACCGCGACCGCATCAGCGCCTCCGCGGTGGTCGCGGCGGCCTCCCCCCGGTGCAGCCGCCCGCAGCAGTCGCGGTACGGCAGGCCCGTGCCGCAGGGGCACGAGGAGGCGGGATCGGGGCGGAGCGTGGGGCGGGCGCGGCGTTGGGACATCCCCACATTCTGCCCGGCGCGTCCCGGTGGCACGGCCGGGCGCCCCCGCCTCCGAGGTCCCGCCGGCGTCCGTACGGCGCGGCGGGCGAAACCAGAACGGCCGAGGTCGCCGTGCCGTGTTTCCGTCGGGGCGCAAACCGGGGCAAGATGAGGCATGGTCCCGCTTCACAGCCAGGCGTCCCCGGACGTCCCCCGCATGTGGGGGCAGGAGCTGCGCTCACTGCGCGAGGCCACCGGCGCCCCGATCGCGTTCGGCGGCCCCGTCACGGACGGCGGGCTGCGCCTCCAGCACTTCGACGGCACCCGTACCGGCCTGCTGTCCGGGCTCGCCATCTCCCTCGGCGCCGGCGTCGGGGGCCGGGCGCTGGGCGAGCGCCAGGTGGTCGGCGTGGACGACTACCGGACGGCCCACGACATCTCCCATGACTACGACGTCCCGGTGCTCACCGAGGGGATCCGCGCCACCGTCGCGGCGCCCGTGGTCGTGGGCGCCGCGGTCCGCGGCGTGATCTACGCCGCCCTCCGGGAGAGCCCGGGCCTGGGCGACCGGCTCAAGACCGCGACCTCGGCGGCGGCCCGCGCGCTGGCGCGGAAGCTGGCCGTCGAGGACGAGATCGACCGGCGGGTGGCCGCCCGCCTCGCGACCGTCGAGCGGACGCGGGCCAGGGCCCTCGAACGGCTGCGCAAGGTCCACTCCGGCCTGCACGCGCTGCACCGGAGCACGTCCGACGAGGCGCTTCGCGAGCGGATCGCCGCGCTCCTCGACGAGGCGTCCGGCCCGCCCGCCCCGGCCCCGTCCGGCCAGGCGTCCGGCAAGGTCCCCGTGCTCAGCGCCCGCGAGCTGGCCGTCCTGTCGCTGGTCGCGACCGGCCGCACGTACGCGAGCGTGGCGGCCGATCTCGGCATCTCCCCCATGACGGTCAAGAGCTACATGCGCGACATCCTCCTCCGGCTGGACGCGCACACCCGACACGAGGCCGTCGTCGTCGCGCGCCGCCACGGCCTCATCCCCTGAAGCCCCGTGAAGTCCCCGAAGCCCCCGAAGTCCGATGGAATCTTCCCCGAAGCCCGCTGGAGTCTGTTGAAGTCCCCCGCAACCCGCTGAAATCCGCCGACATCCCCCGGCCCCGTCCGCGTACCCCCCATCGGGGGGTGCCACGACGGCGTGACGACGGTCACGATGTGCGGCGGACGACCAAGGAGGCCCGCGATGTCACCCGACCCCACCTCTGCCCTGCGAGCCGCGCGAGACCGGCTGCTCGACCTGCGGACGGCCTACGACGACGCCGTCGCGGCGTTCTCGTGGCCCGACGTGGGCGACACCTTCAACTGGGCGCACGACTGGTTCGAGACCTGGGCCCGCGACAACGAGCGCCCCGGCCTGGTGATCGTCGAGGAGGACGGCAGCCGGGCCGCCTACTCCTTCGCCGAGCTGTGCCGCCGCTCCGACCAGGTGGCCCGCCTCCTCAAGGCGGGCGGGGTGGGCCGCGGTGACAGCGTCGTCGTCATGCTCGGCAACCAGGTCGAGCTGTGGGTGACGATGCTCGCGATCATCAAGCTCGGCGCCGTGATCATGCCGACGACCACCGCGGTCGGCCCCGCCGAGCTGACCGACCGGGTCGAGCGCGGCGACGCGAAGGCGGTCGTCTGCAACGCCGCGGACGCGCCGAAGTTCGCGACCGTCCCCGGGGCGTACCTGAAGGTCGTCGTCGGAGGGGCGGTGGACGGCTGGCGCGAGTTCGCCGGGGCGGACGAGCTGGAGGCCGCGCCGCTGCCGCATCCGGGGAACGCGAGCGGCGACCGGCTGCTGCTCTACTTCACCTCGGGCACGACCAGCAGGCCCAAGCTGGTCGAGCACACCCACGTGACCTATCCGGTGGGCCACCTGTCGACGATGTACTGGCTGGGGCTGCGGCCCGGGGACGTCCACCTCAACATCTCCTCGCCGGGGTGGGCCAAGCACGCGTGGTCGAACTTCTTCGCCCCGTGGCTCGCGGAGGCCACCGTGTTCGTCTACAACTACTCGCGCTTCGACCCGGCGCGGCTGCTCGCGCAGTTGCGGGCGGAGAACGTGACCACGTTCTGCGCCCCTCCCACGGTGTGGCGGATGCTGATCAACGCCGACCTGTCCGAGCGCCCGACGACGCTGCGTGAGGCGGTCGGCGCGGGAGAGCCGTTGAACCCCGAGGTCATCACCCAGGTCGAGAAGAGGTGGGGGCTGACGATCCGCGACGGGTTCGGGCAGACCGAGACCACCGCGTCCGTCGGCAACACGCCGGGGCAGCGCCTCAAGCCGGGGTCCATGGGCCGCCCGCTGCCGGGCGTGCCGGTCGTGCTGGTCGACACGGTGACCGGCGCTGTGCTCCCCGGCGAGGCCGAGGGTGAGCTCTGCCTCGACCTGTCCCGGGCCCCGCTGACCCTGATGACCGGGTACCAGGGGGACGAGGCGCGCAACACCGAGGCGATGGCGGACGGCTACTACCACACCGGCGACGTCGCCGGCCGGGACGCCGACGGCTACATCACGTTCATCGGGCGGACCGACGACGTCTTCAAGGCCTCGGACTACAAGGTCAGCCCGTTCGAACTGGAGAGCGTGCTCATCGAGCACCCGGCCGTGGCCGAGGCGGCCGTGGTCCCCGCGCCGGACCCGGTCAGACTGGCGGTGCCCAAGGCGTACGTGGCCCTGGCCCCCGGCCACGTGGCCGACGAGGAGACGGCCCGGTCGATCCTCGCCTACGCCAGGAAGAATTTGCCGCCCTACCTCCGGGTGCGCCGCCTGGAGTTCTACGACCTGCCGAAGACGATCTCCGGCAAGATTCGCCGGGTCGAGCTGCGGCAACGCGAGGAGCAGCACGCGCAGGACCGGCCGGCCACCGAGTGGCGCGACGACCAGTTCGACCTGTCCTGAGCCCGCCGGGGCTCGCCTGATCCCCGCCGCCCGACGTGGATCAGGCGGCCTGGTCGGGTTCGAGGTGGAAACCGAGCTGGCAGTACAGCTCCAGCTGGTCGTAGTAGTCCCGGTCGGTGATGATCCGGCCGTTCTCGGTCGCGCACGCGCAGGCGCCGCGGAGCACGACGCGGCGGCCGGTCCCCGCGGACTCGACGCCGTCCGGCAGGAGGAAGGGCCCCGTGTGGGTGCCGACGAGCGTGTATTCCGTGACCGCGGGATCGTCGCATTCGACCTTGTACCACGCCGCGATGTGCAGGTCCGGGAAGGCCTTGAAGAGGTGCTCGAACTGCCAGGCGATCTGCTCGTGCCCTTCGGCGACGCCGGCCGGGGTCACGTAGACGGCGTCCGGGCTGTAGCAGGCGAGCACCCTGTCCAGGTCGTGGGCGTTCATCGCGTCGAAGAGCGCGTCCTTGAGCTCTCGAGCAGTGGGCATGGCCATCGCCTCCACTTCCCAAGCTACCGCCTGGCGCTCCAGCCCCCCGGACGGCCGACCGCCCGGCCCGCCGTGCTCGGCCATCACGCCGAGCGGCGTGACCGTCACCCACAGCCGTCCGGCCTCGTCCCCGGCCTCGTCCCCGGCCACCTCCCACGCCGTCACGTCCGAGACGTACCGGCCGGCGTAGCGCGGGACGTCGATCGGCAGCGGAGGGGCCGGGGGCGCCGGCGGCTCCGGCGGGACGACCCCGGCCAGGCGGCGCAGGATCGGCTCGACCAGCCCGGCGCGCAGCGGGTCGGGGTCGCCGCCGTTGGTCAGCAGCGCCACGGCCACTCCCGCGTCGGGCACCAGCCGCAACGTCGCGGCCTGCCCCGGGGTGGACCCGTCGTGCCCGGCCACCGTTCCGCCGGTCCAGCGCGGCAGCTCCCAGCCGAGCCCCCAGTGGCCCGGACGGCCGAGATCGGGCAGCGCGACCTGCGGCTCCCGCATCAGCCGCGCCGTCGACGCGGGCAGTACGGCCGGGTCCCCGCGCATGTGGGCGCGGGCGAAGGCCAGCAGGTCTCCGGCGCGCATCGCCAGGCTGGCCCCGGCCGGGTCGATGCGGTATCCGGCCGGCGGCTCGGCGCCGATCAGGTGCCGGGTGAGGAAATCCCACTGGCGGCGAAGCACGTGCGCCTCGGCGTGCAGGTAGCTGTGCGCGGCGTTGGGGACCATGAGCATCTCGAAGTCGGCGTCCGCCCGGATGAACGCGTCGACGAGGCGCAGCGACAGGGCGGGATGGCAGTTGTCGTCCATCTCGCCGAAGAGGATCAGCAGTTTGCCCGCCAGCCGCTCCGCGTGCGGCAGCAGCGAGTCGGCGGTGTAGTCCTGCGGCGGCGGCCCCTGGTAGGTCTCGCTCCAGATCGCGTAGTAGCCGCTGTGCTCGTGGTCGCCGGCGGAGGCGACGCCCACGCCGAAGAACTCCGGGTGCGTCAGCAGCGCCCGGACCGTGGCCGCGCCGCCGCCCGAGTGGCCGGCGATCCCGACCCGGTCCAGGTCGAGGTAGGGCCGCTCGGCCGCGAGCTGGGTGATCGCCGCCACGTGGTCGGCGAGCCCCACCGACACTCCGGGGTCCCCGTGGGCGATCGAGTCTCGGCGCTCCGCGTCCGCCGGATCAAGATCGGGACGGCGCTCCCCGACCTTCGGCACCGCCGGTCCCTACCTTCGTGTGGCCGGCCGGTCGGTCGGTCAGGGGATCACCGGGCGTTCGAAGAAGGTCTCCAGGACGACGATCGCCTGGGTATGCGCCACTCCCTGGATGCCGTAGATCCGCCGCAGCACGTCTTGGAGCTGCTCGGTGGTCGCCGTACGCACCTTGACGAGCACCGACGCCTCCCCCGCGATCACGTGCGCCTCCATGATCTCCGGGATCTCCGCGAAGGCGCCCCCGGACTCCCCCATCCACGCGTCGGCGCCGACCATCACGTACGCCAGCACCGGCCGGTCCAGCGCCACGGGATCGACTTCGACCGTGGTCGCCCGGATGACCCCGCGCTCGCGCAGCTTGCGCACCCGCTCGTGCACCGCCCCGCCCGACAGCCCGACCGCCCGCCCCAGCGCCGCGTAGGACTGCGCGGCGTCGCGCTGCAGTTCGGCCACAAGCGTGCGATCGATGTCGTCCAACTGAACCTCGTTTGGCATAATGCAAATATTACCGAAGGAGGTTCAGTCATGGAGCGATTCCGGGCCGAATTTGAGGTGCTCGATGAGCGTTTCGGCTACGACGGTGGCGACAACTACGTGGAGGTGCTCCACAGCGGCAGCCGTAAGACCGAAGGGCCCGCCTACTTCCCCGCGGGGCGCTACCTGGTCTGGAGCGACATCCCCAACGACCGGCTGCTGCGCTGGGACGAGACCACCGGCGCCGTCGGCGTCTTCCGCACCCCGTCGGGCAACGCCAACGGCAACACCGTTGACCTCGAGGGCCGGCTGATCACCTGCGAGCAGGGCGCCAGGCGGGTCACCAGGACCGAGCACGACGGCACCGTCACCGTCCTCGCCGACCGCTACCAGGGCAAGCGCCTCAACAGCCCCAACGACGTGGTGGTCCGTTCGGACGGCACGATCTGGTTCACCGACCCGCGCTACGGCATCACCGGCTACTACGAGGGCAGCCCGGCCGAGAGCGAGATCGGCGGCGACCACGTCTACCGCCTCGACCCCGCCTCCGGTGAGCTGTCGATCGTGGCCGACGACTTCGTCCGGCCGAACGGCCTGGCCTTCTCGCCGGACGAGTCGCTGCTGTACATCGTGGACACCCGCAAGCGGCACCTGAGGGTGTTCGAGGTGACCCCGGAAGGGACTCTGGCGGGCGGCAAGGTCTTCGCCGAGGCCTGGTTCGACGGGATCCGCCTCGATTGCTACGGCCGGGTGTGGGCGGCGGCCATGGAGGGCCTCCACTGCTACGCCCCCGACGGCACCCTGATCGCCCGCCTCCGCCTCCCCGAGGCGGCCTCGAACCTCACCTTCGGCGGCCCCAAGCGCAACAACCTGTTCATCACGGGCTCGGACGGGGACCTGTACTCGATCCGGGTGACCTTCGCCGGGGCCAGGTGACCGCGTGCTCCCCGCCCCCTTTCCTTCCGGGGGGCGCCGGGGCGGCCTTGAGCAGCGCGGCCAGCATCACGATTCCGGCGGTGATGCTCAGCCCGTACTGGACGACGGAAACGGCCGGATATTCGGCGGCCGTGTAACCGCCCGGCCGGAGTAGGGCCCACGGGAGCTTCCACACCGACCACGCGACCAGCGAGCCCGACGACGTGAAGGCCACCGCCATGGGGATCCACCGGGGCATCCTCGGCCGTCCGGTGGCGACCGTGCGGATCGCGGCGGCGCCCAGGACGGCCCAGAGCGCAGAGTTGCCGGCGAGCAGCCGTCCGTCGGCGTTCATCAGGTCGCGGTGGGTGAGGCCGAGCGTCCCGCCCGCCGCCCAGTACGCCCACAGGAGGGCCGGTGCCGCGACCAGGACGTACAGAGCTCGCAGATGGGATCGGCCGAGGGGCGCCGGCCGGTGGTCACCGACGCGTCCGAGGAACGCGGCCGGCCACCTTTCCCGCATGTAGATGGGGAGCGCGATGGCCAGCCCCAGGGCCATGCCCCCGAAACCGATGGCGATGAAGGCCGTCTCCCAGGACGGGACGGCGTCCCCGCCTCCGGAGTCGCCGCCTCCCGCGCCCCCTCCGAGGACGGCGCCGAACAGCATGTAGGGGATCATCGGTATGAGGAATCCGGCTGCCATCCAGGCGAAGAAGACCACCGGTGGCACCGGGAGGCGACGTCCCCATCGTTGCGCGAGGGCCAGCCCCAGAACGACGCCGACGACCGACATGACGACGGTGACCCCGTTCAACAGAATCCAGTCGCCGTCGGTGAAGGTGGACGGCGTGCTCCCGAACAGCGCCGCCACCACCCAGATGACCTTCACCGTGAGATAGAGCGACAGCGACAGCGCGGCGCCGTAGCCGGCCACTACGCGCGCCGCGGTCCATTTGGCGCCGACCGGTGTCGCGGTGCCGCTCACCGACGCGTCCAACCCGTTCTCGTTCATGCTCGAAATCGTCCGGCGAGCGCCCGGCACCCGCCTCCCCCACGCGAAGCATTCGCCTCCCTCACACGGGGGAGCATGCGAAGAGCCGTCCCGCCGGACGGCCCCACGCACGTGCGGTGATGCCGCTGCCGCGGAGCTGGACGGCCACCCGAGCCGCGCGTCGTGCGCGGCGCGGTGACCGTTGTCCGCTCACCCTGTGTACTGGGCGAAGATCTTCGTGTAGGCGTACGCGGACTGGGAGACGCCGCTGCAGGAGTCGGCGTCGGAACCGGAGCCGCACTGCCGGTCCCGGTTGACGGACCAGAAGGTCAACCGGCCGATGTGGTGCTGCCGCGCGTACGACAGCATGGTCTGGAAATCGGTCGTGGTGACGGTCTCGCCGGCCTCGTCGGTCTTGCCGTTCATCGAGGAGAGGCCGACGCGGGTGTAGGCGACCGCGTCGCTGTAGCCGTACGCGCTCTTGACCTTGGCCTTCAGGCCTTCCATGGCGCTGACGGTGGCGGCACCCATCGTGCCGGTGTGGCCGCCGAAGTCGAACGGCATGATCGTCCAGACGTCGTTGTCCAGCCCGGCCGCCGCGCCGCGGTTGATGAGGTCGGCGCCGGTCGAGTCGGGTCCGTTCGGCGTGGTGCCCATCGTGATGATCGTCTTGATGCCGGGGTTGTTCGTCTTGACGATCTTCAGGGCGTCGACGACCCGCTGCCGCACGCTCGCGGTGGTGAACTCGGTGTCCTCGATGTCGACGTCGACGACCTTCAGGTTGTACGCGTTGATCACCTTCTGGTACGCCCCCGCGAGGGCGGACGCGCTGGAGCACTTCTCCCCGAGCTTGGCGCCGCTCCAGCCGCCGAACGAGACGACGACGTCGCCACCGGCCGCGCGGATGGAGTTGATCGCGGCCTGGTCGGACCCTCCGGTGAGGGCGCGGTCGCCGTCCCACTTCGGGTTGCAGGTGCCGTCGGAGAGCACGAAGGCGAGCGTGAACCACGTGACGCCGGTCGCGGACATGACGCTGGCCGGCGGCTGCGGGTTGCCCCACCCGAGGTACTCGTACGGCGCGACCGCCATGGAGGGGCCGCCGCCCGTGTCCGAGGTGACGACAGTGAGCTTGTCAACGTTCGGGCCGCCGGTCGCCGTGGTGGCGGTGGCCCGGATCGTGTTGGCGCCGGCGTTGAGGGTGACGGGGATCGAGGCGTCGGCCCAGGTGTCCCAGTTCGCCGTGGCCGGGAAGGACGTCGAGCCCACCGAGGCGCCGTTGACGGTGATGTCCATCGGCCGGTCGGCGGCCGTTCCGTTGGCGTACCGGAACGTCAGCGTCGCCGGACCGGCAGAGGCGGCGTTGACCGTCCACTGGATGGAGCCGCCGACCGTGTTGACGTAGTCGACGAACCCGGTCCCGGTGTACCCGGTGTGGTTCGTCGCCACCGACGCCTGCGACAGGATCGCGTTCTCCGCCTGGTACACGGTGGACGCGGCCTGCGCGGACGAGGCCAGGCAGCCGAGCGATCCGGCCAGGACGACGCTGAGGACGCATGCGGATGACTTGCGCACGTGACGCTCCTGCTGGTTGGGGGGTGGCCCGGGTCCCGCACGCGTTCCGTGCGGGACCCGGAGGCGGGTGTCAGCTGATGGCGACCCGGAAGATCTTGTCCGCACCGTTGGCGGCGCCTCCGTTGTTGTCGGTGTTGGTGGTGGTCAGCCAGAGCTGGTCGGCTCCGGGGACCTTGACCACGGTGCGCAGCCGGCCGTAGGCGCCGACGTAGTAGGCGGTCGCTGCGCCGACGTTCTCGGTGTCGCCGGTGATCGGGATCCGCCAGAGCCGCTCGCCGCGCAGCGCCCCCATGTAGACGACGTTGCGGACGATCGCGATGCCGCTCGGCGACGCGGTGCTCACCGGCCAGGTCGCCTTCGGGTTGGTCATGCCGGAGACGCCGCACGTGCCCTCACAGGTCGGCCAGCCGTAGTTGCCGCCCGGCTTGATCAGGTTGAGCTCGTCGAACGAGCTGTCGCCGAACTCGGCCTCCCACAGCCTGCCGTTGCGGTCGAAGGCCAGGCCCTGCGGGTTGCGGTGGCCGTAGCTGTAGACGAGCGTCCCGAACGGATTGCCCGGGGCGGGCGTGCCGTCGGTCTTCATCCGCAGGATCTTGCCGTTGAGTGAGGTCGTGTCCTGGGCAAGGCTCGACGTCTGGGCGTCGCCGGTGCTCGCGTACAGGTAGCCGTCGGGGCCGAAGGCCAGCCGGCCGCCGTTGTGGTACTTGTTCTTCTTGATCCCCTGAACCAGGACCGTGTAGCCGCTCAGCGAGGTGCCGTTGTAGGTCATCCGGACGATCCGGTTGCCCTCGGACGCGGTGTGGAAGAAGTACACGTAGTGGTTGGAGGCCCAGCCCGGGTCGACGGCCACGCCGAGCAGGCCGCCCTCGCCGCCGGTCGTCTGCACGTTCGGCACGGTGCCGACCTGGGTCCGGGCCCCGGCCAGGGTCACCATGAAGACCTTGAACTGGCCGGCGGTCACCTTGTCGTCCCGTTCGGTGGCGAGCGCCGTCTGGCCGTCGGGCAGCCAGGACAGGCCCCACGGGATCGTCCAGCCCGACGAGATCGTCGTGATGCTCGACGGCACGCCGCCGTCCGCATCGCCTCCGGGGGCGGCCGTGACGGTGAGCTTGTCGACGTTCGGCCCGCCGCCCGCGGTGGTGGCCGTGGCGCGGATCATGTTCGCGCCCACGTTCAGGTTCGCGGTGACGGTGTCGTCGGCCCAGGTGTCCCAGTTCCCCGTGGCGGGGTACGCCCTGGAGCCGGCGGTCGTCCCGTTGACCGCGATGTCCATCGGCCGGTCGGTGGTCGTGCCGTTGGCGTACCGGAGCGTCAGCGTCGCCGGCCCGGCGGAGGCGGCGTTGACCGTCCACTCGATGTAACCGCCGACCGTGTTGACGTAGTCGACGAACCCGGTCCCGGTGTACCCGGTGTGGTTCGTCGCCACCGACGCCTGCGACAGCGTGGCGTCCTCGGCCTGGTACACCGTCGACGGGACGGTGACCGTCACGTCCAGGTAGTCCAGGTTGGGGTTGCCGCCCGCCGAGGTCGCGGTCACCCGGAGCGTGTTGGCGCCCGCGTTCACGTTCGTGGTCAGGGTCGAGTTCGCCCAGGTGTCCCAGTCGGCGGTCGCTCCGAACGATCGGCCGGCCGAGACCACGGTTCCGTTCACCGCGACGTCGGCCGTGCGGGCGGCGCCCGTGCCGTTGGCGTAGCGCAGCACCAGCGTCGCGGTGCCCGCCGCGGGCGCGTTGAAGGTGAACTGCGTGTAGCTGCCGGCGACGTTGTCACCGTTGACGAACCCGGTACCGGAATAGTTGAGATGGTTCGCCTCCACGACCCCCTGCGAGATCGTGGCGTTCTCCGCCTCGTAGCGGGTCGCCGCCGAAGCGGGCCCCGAGACGACGAGCTGGAAGCCGGCCAGTGTGGCCAGCGAGGCCAAGAAGATCAACGGACGTCGGAGACTGCGGGGGAACACCGTGACAGCCCTCTCCGCCGGACCGCGCGTTCACGCTCCCCCGAGCGGGCGCAGGTCCAGCTGGTCATGGCGGGGACACAAAGGTTAGGAAAGCTTCCTAACTTTCATTGCCAGGGAACAGCGCGGGCCGTTCGCCGTCAAGGCCCAAATTCGCCGGCCTCGACCCGCCGGACGACGTCCGCGACCACCCGCGGCGCCCGACGTGAATCATCGCCCGGACGGCAGGGAGCCGTGCCGGTTTGACTTCGAGCGCACTCTAAGGGCGACCCTGGAGACATGACGATCCAGGAGGCCGCACGCAGGTCAGGACTGAGCGCGCACACGCTGCGCTACTACGAGCGGATCGGGCTCATCCACTCCGTCGACAGGAACGGCAGCGGGCACCGCGACTACGACGAGCGGGACCTCGAATGGCTCGCCTTCCTCACCAGGTTGCGCTCCACCGGCATGTCGATCGCCGACATGTGCCGCTACGCCCAGTTGCTCCGCGCGGGCGCGCACACCGCCGAGGAACGCCGCCGGATGCTGGAACGGCACCGCGAGAAGGTCGCGGCCAGGATCGCCGAACTCACCCAGGACCTGTCGGCCCTGGACTACAAGATCAAGACTTACCGGGAGACAACATGATCAAGCGCACCCTCGGAAAGAGCGGCCTGGAGGTCTCGGCACTCGGCCTCGGCTGCATGGGCATGTCGGAGTTCTACGGCCCGGCCGACGAGAAGGAGTCGATCGCCGTCATCCACCGGGCACTCGACCTGGGCATGAACTTCCTCGACACGGCCGACATGTACGGCACCGGACACAACGAGGACCTCGTCGGCCGGGCGATCAGGGACCGCAGGGACGAGGTCGTGCTGGCCACCAAGTTCGGCATCAGGCGTGACGGAAACGTCCGCTCCATCGACAACACGCCGGAGTACATCAGGGCCGCATGCGACGCCTCCCTCCGGCGGCTCGGCGTCGACCACATCGACCTGTACTACATGCACCGCCGCAACCCCGACGTGCCCGTCGAGGAGTCCGTCGGCGCCATGTCCGAGCTCGTACGGCAGGGCAAGGTCAGGCACCTGGGCCTGTCGGAGGTGAGCGCGGAGACGCTGCGCAGGGCGAACGCCGTCCACCCGATCGCCGCCCTGCAGAGCGAGTACTCCCTGTTCACCCGAGGCTTGGAGGAGGAGATCCTACCCACCGCGCGCGAATTGGGCGTCGGGCTTGTGGCCTACTCCCCGATCAGCCGCGGCATCCTCACCGGCACCGTCCCTCCGGCCGATCAGCTTCCCGACGACGACTTCCGCAAGTGGGCACCGCGCAACCAGGGCGAGAACGCCGCGCGCAACGCCGCCCTGGTCGCCGAGGTCCGGAAGATCGCCGAGGCGGCCGGGATCACCCCGGCTCAGCTGTCCCTGGCGTGGCTGCTCGCGCAGGGTGACGACATCGTGCCGATCCCGGGCACCAAGCGGCTCCGCTACCTGGAGGAGAACGCCGCAGCCGCCGGCATCACGCTGACGCCGGACCAGCTCACCGCGCTGGAGTCGGCCGTACCCGCCGACGCGGTGCGCGGCGCACGCTACGCGGACATGAGCAGCGTCGAGGCCTGAGCGACGACGGCCCCGCGGCCTGCGTTCTCCGAGGCGGCGGGGCCACACCCCACGGGGCGGATCAGCCGGCCGTGGTCCGGTCGATCGCGGCGCGGACCCGCTCGGCGAACTCGGGCTCGAAGTGCGGCATGAGCAGCAGCATGGAGTGGAGCACGCCCTCCCGCGCGTCGATCTCATGCAGGCGGCTCCCCCCCCCCGGAACGCTCCACGTCGAGCGCTTCACCCCCGCGGAGGTGGCCGGCGACCCGGCCGCCGACCGGGAGTTCGAGGTCGAATTGGCCCGCTCCGGCGTCACGCTGCGCGTGCCGGCGAGGACGTCGATCCTCGACGTGGTCGAGAGCGCCGGCCTGGCCGACCTCGGAAGCTGCTACCAGGGCACCTGCGGCTCCTGTGAGACGAAGGTGCTCGCGGGCAGCCCCGACCACCGGGACTCGGTGCTCTCGGCCGACGAGCGCGCCGCCGGGGCCAGCATGATGCTCTGCGTCTCCCGCTGCGCGTCCCCGCGCCTGGTCCTCGACCTCTGACCGACCGGCGTTGGGGGGTGCCGCGAGCGCGGGGCGGGGCGGGGCGGCGCGGGGCGGGGCCGAGCAGGCACCACTCACCGAATTCGACCTTCTACGCGGCCGCGTCTGGCTTACTGTTGATCCTCACTTGTAGTGAGGAGGACGTTTTGTCGCGACTTGAGTCCCCGGTGTGGGCAGAGGAAACCGCCCCGATACCGCTCCAGCGAAACCGAGTCCGTACGCGCACGAAGGTCATCATCACGGCCATGGCCATAGTTGTCGCGGCGGCAGCCGGCTGGGCCTATTCCGTCATCTCACAGCCCGGTGAAACCACCGGCGGCGCCGTCGCCGCGGATGTCCCCAAGATCGATGGGGTTGAAGTACGTTACGTTCCCGATGGTCTCGGCCAGCCGGAGAGCCTGCCTGCGCACGTCGCCGGCCTCAGTGGGAAGGCGCTTCGCTGGCAAGACAGCGACGGCCTTCGGACCGTGCAGGTGTCCGTCTACCGGTCGAGCAAGATACGCGACGCCATGGACATTCTCGCGATGAATGTCATGCGGAGTCCTGTCGAGCCCAGGAAGGACAGTGATCCGGTGATCTCCGATGACCGCACAGACATGATGTGGCTGATAGATCGCGGACTGCTGGTCAGGGTCACCACGTCCAAGTTGGCGAACGATGCGCTCGAACCGATCACCCGAGGACTTCATGTCGCGAAGGCCCCCGCGTAGAGAGGGCCACATCTTTCCGGTGGATCAACCGACGCCACCGCACCAACCGGTCCTGCAACGGCCCCGATCACTTCCCCGGTCCGCCACGGCCTGATCCTTCCCGGGCCGGGGAGGCTTCTTCGCTCTCCCGCCTCCTTCTCCGGTCGTAGGCCGGGTTGGCCCGCAGGCCAACAGCCCTCCTCCCCTTGGATGACAGGCGCCCGGGAGAGATCGGGTTAGCTTCGTTCATGACCTACTGGATCCGCCTGCGATCCCGGCACTGGGTCGCTCTCGATGTCGGGGGCGCGGCGCTGACCTGCGCGATCATGCTGCTGATCGGCCAGGGCAGCCTCCTGTCGCAGGCGGTCGGCGCGGTGGTGGCGCTGGTGACGATCGCCCGGCGCCGCCGGCCGGTCGGCGTCCTGGTCGTGGTGACTGCGGGCACGCTGGTGCTGCTCGTCTCCGGGGCGCTGAGCGGCTACCCGCCGATCCCGATGGTGCTGGCGCTGCACACCATGACTGTCACCCGTGACAGGCGACAGGCCGCCGCCCTCGCCGGAACGGTGACCGTGGTGCTGCTGGTGGCGGGGGTGGCGGTGCGGCAACCGGTCAGCGAGCTGACGCGCGACATCGAACTGGTGGTGCCGGGGCTGCTGACCGGGGAGCTGTCACGTGCCCGGCAGGCGTACCTCGCCGGGCTGGCCACGCTCGAACGGCAACGCACGCGGGCGCTGCTGACCGCCGAGCGGATGCGCATCGCCCGCGAGCTGCACGACGTGGTCGCGCACGGGCTGAGTGTGATGACCATGCAGGCGGGCGCCGCCCTCCACACGCCACAGCATGAGGCGGTGCTGCGCGAGACGCTGGGATCCATCGAGATGACGGGACGGGCGGCGATGACGGAGGTACGGCGGTTGCTGCAGGTGCTGCGCGAGGAGCCGGACGGTACGGCGGCGGCCCCAGAGCTGGCCCCGATGCCCGGCCTGGCCAGGCTCGGCTCACTGATCGCCCGTACGGCGCAGGCCGGGGTCGAGATGGAGCTGCGGACCCACGGGCATCCCCGCCCCCTGCCGGCGGGGGCGGACCTGGTCGCCTACCGGGTCGTCCAGGAGGCGCTCACCAACATCATCAAGCACGCGGGCACCGGCAGCGGCACGGTGCTGGTCGGGTACGAACCGGACGCGGTGCTGCTGGACATCACCAACCCCCCGCCACCGCCTGGCCGTAGGCCCCGGATCCCGCCCGCCGACGGCGGGCACGGGCTGACGGGCATGCGCGAGCGGGTCGCCCTGTACGGCGGGTCGCTGCGGGCGGGACCGCTGCCCGGCGGCGGCTACGCCGTCACCGCGCATCTGCCGATCCCCGCGAAGGCGGTGTCGTGACGCTCCGGGTGGTCGTCGCCGACGACGAACGGCTGGTGTGCGCCAGCCTGCGGATGGTGCTGACCGGGGAGGGCCACGAGGTGGTCGGGGAGGCCGCCGACGGCGGCCGGGCCGTGGAACTGGCCCGCACCCTTCGCCCCGACCTGGTGCTGATGGACGTGCGGATGCCGGTCATGAACGGCATCGAGGCGACCCGCCGGATCACGGCGGCCGACCCCGCGGTGAAAGTGCTCATCCTCACCACCTTCGACCTGGACGAATACGTGTACGCGGGGCTCCGGGCCGGAGCCACCGGGTTCCTGCTCAAGGACGTCCCGCCCCGGGAACTGGTGGCGGCGATCGAGGTGGTCGCGGCCGGAGATGCGCTCCTGGCGCCGCCGATCACCCGGCGGCTCATCGCCGACTTCGTCGGCCGCGCCCCCGCACCCCGAAACCCGTCCGTCCTCGATTCACTGACCGGGCGCGAGATCGAGGTGCTTGAGCTGGTCGCGCGGGGACTGTCCAACAGCGAGATCATGGCGAAGCTGCACGTGACGCTGTCGACCGTGAAAGCCCACATGGGCAAGCTGCTGCAGAAGCTGGACGCACGCGACCGGGCACAGCTCGTGATCGTCGCCTACCAGGCGGGGTTGGTCGACTTGGCCCCTGGTCCTCCACCCGACGCAGGAGAAGCGGACGCGAACTCGGCCCCGTAGCAGGATGATCCGGACACCGGGCAGGCCCGATCGTGGATGCCATGCGTTCAGTAACCAAGCGGACCACGGCACTGGCAGCCGTGGCCATCACCGGAGTCTCCCTGCTCGGCGCCACCCCGTCGGCCGCCGCGGCCACAGAGCCCTGGTGTCCCGAGGTCCCAGGACACCGGGTGGAGTGCGACACGATCACCCGCCCGCTGGTGGCGGAGCGGCCGGAGCTGGGCACCGTCTCGGTCGGCTACGCCGTCGTACGGCGCAGCGCGCTGGACCGTCCCGCCACCGGGACGATCGCCGTCAATCCCGGGGGTCCCGGCAACCCCGCGCTCCCTCTCGCCTCGGCCTATCTCGGCCTGCTCACGCCGCTCTTTGCCGATCACGACCTGCTGCTCGTCGATCCCCGGGGTACGGGCGTGTCCAGCCCCCTGGACTGCGGCATCACCACCGCTGACCTCCTGGGCACGACCCAGGGGCGGCGCAAGGCCGTCGCCCGCTGCGGGAGCAGCCTGGGACCGCGCGCCGGGGGCTACACCTCCGCCGCGACCGCCGACGACCTCGACGCGGTACGGGCCCGGCTCGGGGCCGCCAAGCTCGACCTGGTCGGTGAGTCCTACGGCACCTACCTGATGCAGATCTACGCCCAGCGCCATCCCCGGCAGGTCAGGTCGATCACGCTGTCGGGGGTGCTGCCGCTCGACTTCGACACCTTCCAGCGGCCCAACGCCCGCGCCTTCACGATGACCCTGCGCCGGATCTGCGAGCGGAGCAAGGCGTGTGACGGCGCCGCGGCCGTACGTGACCTGCGGATCTTCGCCGCCGCTGTCCGGAAGCGGCCGGTCCCCCTGTCGGTCAAGGTCGGCGCCGAGAAGCGCGTCGTGGAGTTCGGCGAGGAGTGGCTCACCCGGCTGGCCATCCAGAACTCCACCAGCGGAACCGGCGCCGATCCCCAGGCGTCCTCACTGATCGGCGCCTTCCCGGCCCTGATACATGACGCCGCCCGCGGCGATTTCACGCTGCTGACCGCCGCCGTCCAGCGGGTGGTCGGGGCCGAGGGAGAGGAGCCGAACTCCTCCCTGGGCATCAGCGTGGCGTGCAACGACTACCCCAGAGCCTGGTCGGTGGACGCCACTCCGGCCCAGCGGCGCCGGCAGTACGACCGGGCGCTCGCCCGCACCGACCCCGCCGGCTTCGGAGCTTTCAGCCCGGCGGCCGCGGCCGCGGCGACCTTCTGGTCGGGCGACATCTGCCTGGAGTGGCCGCGCCAGAGCGCGACCCGGCCCCACCCTGTCAGTGACGACTTCCCCGACGTCCCGGCCCTGGTGCTCACCGGCGACCTGGACGCGATCACCCCGGACTCCGACGCCGCCAAGGTGGCCCGCAGGTTCAAGCGATCAAGGCTCGTCTCCGTACCGAACCTGGGCCACGTCCCCGACCTGGACCCCAGCGGCTGCGTCTCCGGCATCGTCACCGGTTTCGTCGCCGAGGGAACCCCCGGGCCGACCGCCTGCCTGAAGCGGATCCCGCCCATCGCGGTGGATCCCGCGGAGGTCAACCGCAGCCGTCCAGGTCCCCGGCCTTGATGCCCACGCCGAATCTTCGTCCGCGGAGACGGCGGGCAGGACTTCGTCAGGTCGTCATGGCGGTCCGGGGGCAGGGCGCCCCGACGCTCACGGTCACTGTTCGCGCATGCCCCACGGGGCGCCGTACGCGGTCAGCAGGTCGAGGAAGGGCCGGGGCGGAAGGGCTTCCGGGCCCAGGACGCCGACGCCGGACCAGAGGCCCGCGGCTATCAGCTCAAGGGCCACCACCGGGTTGACGGCGGTCTGCCACACCACGGCCTGGGAGCCGTACTCCCGCATGGACCACTCGTTGTCGACCACGTGGTAGAGGTAGACCTCGCGCGGGCTGCCGTTCCTGGTGCCCTTGACCCAGGTGCCCGCGCACGTCTTGCCGCGCATGCGCTCCCCGAGGGTCGCGGGGTCGGGCAGGCACGCCGCGACCACATCGCGCGGGGAGACCATGACGGGAGTGCCGTCCGCACCGAGGACCTGGACCGGCTCGGTGCGGTCGAGGCCGAGCAGGTGCAGGGTTCGCAGCGTCTGGATGAACTCCGCGCCCAGTCCGTACTTGAAGGTCACCCGCTCGGCGTCGACCCAGCGGGGAACGAGCAGCACCTCCTCGTGCTCGACGTTGACGCACTCGACCGGGCCGATGCCGTCGGGAAAGTCGAACACCTCCGGCTCGCTGAAGGGCGGGGTGGTGAACCAGCCTCGGCCGGCCTCGTAGACGATCGGCGGGTTGAGGCACTCTTCGATGGTGGTCCAGATGTTGAACGAGGGCGCGAAGTCGTACCCCTCTACGGTGAGGTCGGCACCGTCGCGGATGCCGATCTCCTCGATGTGATCGAAGAGCTCGTCGGCTGCGTAACGGGCGAAGACGTCCGACAGCCCCGGCTCCACACCGATGCCGACCAGCGCGAGCTTGCCCGCCTTCTCCCACTCGGCGGCCAGTTCGAACTGAGCGTCGCCGAGCTTGACCCCGCACACCTCATGGGGGCGCTCCGGGTGCGGCCGGGACAGCGACATCGCCATGTCCAGGTAGTGCGCGCCGACGCGCAGCGCCGCCCGGAACAGCGGCATCACGAAGCGCGGGTCGGTGGCGTTGAGCAGGACGTCGCAGCGGTGCTCCTCCAGCAGTGCCGCCACGGCCGCCTCGTCGCTCGCGTCGACCCGCCCGGCGCTGAAGCGGGTACCCGCCTCCCCGAGCGCGGCGACGGCCGCCTCGGCGCGGGACAGGTCGTAGTCGACGACGACCATGTGGTCGAAGAACGATCGGCGGGCCGCGATCCGGGTGATCGCCGTGCCCACACCACCGGCACCGACAAGCAGAACACGCATGACAGAACATCCCCTTTCCGAGGCACACGCCTTGGTGTGCCCGATCCAACGTCACCGCCCCTTCATACGTCAATTGTGTTGGCATAAGCTTGGGGGCGAAGGAACAGGCGACAGGAGGAGGGGAACACCGTGCCCAAGCCGGTGGTCTCGGAGTCGGCGCGGCAACGCCGCCGCCCGACAAAGAGCGGGATGGTTCTCTCGGAGGAGCTGATCGTGCGGACCGCGCTGCGTATGCTGCGCGAGCATGGCTCCGCGGGTCTGACCGTGCGACGGCTCGGCATCGCCCTGGGAGCCGACCCCAGCACGCTCTACCGCTACTTCACCGGCATGGACGACCTGACGCTGGCCATCGGCGACCTGCTCATCGGCCAGGCGATGGCCGACTGGTACGGCACCGGCGACTGGCGTGCCGATCTTCGCGAGCTGGGCCTGCGCATCCACGCCGCCTACCTCGAACACCCACAGGCCGCGGTGCTGACCGCCAACCGCATATCCGGCAAGTCTCACGAAGTCGCGGCCGACGAGGCGATCCTCGGGCTGCTGCGGGGCGCGGGGTTCCCGGACCGAGACGTCGTCCGCATCTACCACGCCTTCATCGACATGACTCTGGCCTTCGCCGCGCTGGACGCGGCGTCCCTGGCGCTGCCCGAGGAAGCACGCACGGCGGACGAGGAGATCTGGCAGGCGACCTACGCACGCCTGCCGGCGGCCACTCATCCCAACATCGCGGCGGTCGCCCCCCTGCTGGTCGCCGGCATGAACGACAGCGCCTACCCCGCCGCCCTGGAGATGCTGCTCGGCAGCGCCGAGTCACACCTCACTGCCGGTCCGGGCGCGGCCTGACCGTCGGGCCCCGGGCCACGGGCCCCGCGTCGGCGGCGGAGGTCAGCCGCAGCCTTCGAACTGGGGGACGGTGAAAGTGAGCGCCAGGCCGGACTTCCCGAACCACTCCTGCAGCAGCTTCTTCGCGGTTCCGTCCAGGTACATCTCGGTGATGGCCTTGTTGACCGCCTCGCAGCCGTCCAGGTCCCCGGCCTTGATGCCCACGCCGTACCGCTCGTCGGTGAACGGCGCGTTGACGATCTTCATGTCCGAGGTGGCGAAGCCGGCCAGGATGAGGTCGTCGGTGGACACCGCGTCCACCTTCCCCGCCTTCAGATCGGACATGCACTCGCTGTAGGAGGCGGCCTCGACCAGCTCCACGGCGATCTTCCGTTCTTCCTTCACCCGGCGCCAGGAGTTCGAACCGGTCACCTGGCACAGCTTGCGCCCCTTCAGGTCCCGCACGTTGGCGACCGCGCTCTCCCCGGCCCGTACGAGAGTGTCCTGGTGGGCGACGTAGTACGGCCCGCCGAAGGCCACCTTCGTCTTGCGTTCCGGAGTGATCGAATAGGTGGCGACGACCAGATCGACCGAGCCGTTCATGAGCGCCTTCTCCCGCTCGGACGAGGGCACCGCGACGAACCTGGCGTTCTTGCCCAGCTTGCGGGCGATGTAGCCGGCCACGTCGACGTCGAATCCGGCGAACTCGCCCTCCGCCTTCTTCATCCCCAACCCGGGCTGGTCCGGCTTCACCCCGATGACCAGGACATCCTTGTCGAGGATCGACGAGCCGGCGCCGCAGGCCGTCGCCGACAGCAGCGCCACGGCCCCGAGCAGCACCGACGCGGCGATACGCCGCAAACGGCCCCTCCTGGTCAGCCCGACCATTGACATCTTCCCTTCACCGGTACTCGGCGAGCCGGGGCCGGACTCCGACCAGGATCAGCAGGGCGGCCGCGAGCGCCGCCCCTGACAGCAGAAGGTTCCAGCCACCGAGGGCGCGGTCGCCCTCCGCCACGGCGTCGTCGAACGCCAGGCGGTGCAGCTTCGTCAGCTCGACCAGGGCGCCGTCGTAGGCCCTGAATGAGGCGCCCGTGGCCTGCCGTACGGCGTCCCCGCTCCTGCCCGTTGTGGCGAGCTGCCGCATCTGCCGGTCATCGTGCTGGAATTTCTGGTAAAGCGTGAGCACCCTGGCCAGGGCCTCACGCTGGCCGGGCAGGGTGATACGACCGGCCTCCGAGCCGTAGAAGCCGAGGAAGTCCGCCTTACCGGGGAAGGCGGCGACGCTGTTGTCCACCGCGGCGTAGTACTTGTCCAGGTTCCCGCCGGGGACGTAGAGCACCGACTGCGACTTGTCGAGGTACACCTGCTCGTAGGTGTCCGCCCGCTGCGGGTCGAGCAGATACCTGCTCTCATCACCGTGCAGGCTGTTCCCGATCGCGCGTGCCCGAGACAGCACGAGAACCGAGTCGAAGCCATCCTCCTTGGCCGTCCGCATATCGTCGGACACCCGCTGCAGGACGAGCACTCCCGCGATGGTCAGCACACCGACGACGACGGTGGCCGCCAGCAGCGCCGGGTTGATCGCACGACGGAACCTGCGGGCCAGGAAGGCCTGCAGCGCGACGAGGACGGCCAGCGCGAGCGCCCCGCTGAGCGCCACCCAGAACCGGCCCGCCAGCACGGCGGCCGACTCGTCCGCGTAGGCGTGCCTGACGACGGTCCCGCTGTCGAGCGTGAGGTTGTACGCCTTGGGCAGCAGGTCCAACCGCATCAGGTCGGTGGCCTGGCGGTAGACGTCGAGAGCCGCCTGCGAGGGGGGCCCTGCGGCATGCCGGGACTGCTCGTCCAGGAGCAGGGCGCGCGACGCGAGCCGCTCGTAGCGGCCGAGCCCGTCGAGTACGGCGCGCACGGTCATCTGCCCCGTCGGGTCGTCTCCGGCCAGGTCGGCGGCCTGCAGCACGGCGCTGTCGGCCTGCGCGCGGCGCTGGTCGTAGCGGTCCAGCGCGGCCTGGCGGCCGGGCCCGCCCTTTTCGCCGGTCAGCAGCACGGTGGCTACCTGAGCGTCCATGTCGCTCAGCGCGAAGTACAGGTCGGCGGTGGCCACCACCTGCGGGCCCGCTGTGTGCCCGATCGCCCGCAGTCCGTCCCCGGCGTGCCCCAGGGCCACGCCCATCAGCGCGAACAGCAGGCCGACGGCGAGGACGGCGGCGCCGGCCCCGGCACGGATCCGCCCGGGAACCGTTCGCAGCCGCAGGGCGCGCGGCGGCGAAGAGGCGGGCGTGGGCGCGGTTACAGGCGCGGGCGGAGGGACGGGCGCGGAGGTGGGGCCGGTGGTGGTTGGGCCGGTGGTGGTGGTGGGGGTGACAACGGCCATCTCAGCCCTTCCGCACCGTGATGCTGGTCCATGCGCCGACGTGGACGCGATCCCCGTCGCCGAGCGGGATCAGCGCGTTGTGCTCCACCGTCTTGCCGTTGAGCAGGGTTCCGTTGGCGGATCCCAGGTCGACGAGCTGCCACGTCCCGTCGGGCTGTGCGAGCAGCACCGCGTGCAGGTGGGAGACGCCGGGGTCCTCGGGCGGCCCGGCCAGGTCGATCTCGGGGGTCAGCGCCCGCGACTTGCTGCGCCGCCCGATCCTGACCTCGAGCCCGGCCAGAGGTACCCGCCGCTCCGGGCAGTACGGCGGGAACGCGACGCGGGCCGCGTCGGGGCCGCCCTGCGCGATCACGGCCTCGTAGTGGTCGCGGTCCGCCGCGATCACCGCGACCCAGCCCGAGGCCGGGGTGTCCGGCGTGGAGGGCTGCGGGGATGGCGGCGTGGACGGCGGCGTCACCTGGTTCCCGCCGCCGAGCACGAAGTCGTAGCCGCAGCTCTCGCAGAATCGGCCGCCACGTGGCGCCCCGCAGTCGGGACAGTCGTCCAGCTGGTGGGCGTCGGGCGGGACGGCCGGAGCCGAAGCGACCGGGGCAGCCGGGGCGGCCGGGGTGCCCGCCAGCAGCGCACCGCAGACGTCGCAGTACTCCTCGTCCGCAGAATCGTGCCCTACCGGGCAGATCGCCATGCTCAGGCCTCCGGGTCCTTGCGCATCCGGACGGTGCGGACCGACCGGGTGTCGAGCGCGATCTCGTCCGCCTTGTCGACGTCCCGCCGGAGGCGGGCGGTTCCCGTGCCGGGGTCGAACTCGATCACCTTGTCGAGCAGCTTGGCGGTCTCCTCGTTGCCGGCCTTCTCGGCGATGCCGCGTGCCTTGCCGAGCCGGGCGGTCGCGGTGTCCAGGTCACCGTCGTTGCGGGCCTGCAGGCCCTCCTGGATGAGCGAGGCGAGTTCCTGCTGGCCGGTGTAGTGGGCCACCCGGGGGTTGATGCGGGTCGACTGGACGGGGTCGTCGCTCCACTGCGCCAGGATGTTCCCCTTGGCCAGCACCTCTCCGGTCCCGGGCAGAACCAGTCGCACCAGGCCGGCGCGCATCTCCTGGCCGACGTTCCCGGCCGGCACCCGCACGTTGATGTGGTATTCGCGGGATTCGCCGCCCCAGGCTCCGGTGGGGTAGTCGCCGGTCAGCGCGTCCACCTCGGTGCGGCGGCCGGTCAGGTCCTCCAACGTCGGCGAGACCTGCTTGACGAAGTTCAGCTTCGCCGCGCGCGGCGTCCACAGACGCAGCGCCACGTCCGCGACCGTCTTGCCCATCGCCGCCTGGGTCATCGCCCGGAAGTCGGCCTCCAGGTCCTCGGGCCGGCGGATGTCCATCACGCTGCCGAGCAGGGTGGAGGCGATCTCGCGAAGCTCGGCGACCACCCAGTCGACGCCCACGCCGCGGCAGTCGCAGACGAACTTCCCCGCACAGTACGCCAGGTTCGCGGCGAACTCCGGCGCCTTCTCGTGCTCGTTCTTTCCGTCGGTCAGCAGGATGGCATGCTTGATCGCGCCGGGGTGCGCCTGCTGGAAATCGCTGAACAGATCGGCGGCGCGACGCAGCCACCGGCCCATCGCCGTCCCCCCTTCGGCCACCAGCCGGGTGACGGCCTCCCTCGCGGCGCTTCTGCTCTCCGGGGTCGCCGGCACCAGCATCGCCCGGTCGGGGAAGATGATCTGGGCTTCGTGGTTGCCGGCGACGACCGCGAAGTGCACCCCGTCGCGGAGGGTGTCGATGGCGGCCCGCGCGGCCTTCCTCGCCTCGGCGATCTTGTCGTACGACATCGAGCCGGAGGTGTCGACGATGATGATCTCGGCGGCCTCGACCGTGGGGGCACGCTCGATCGGGCCGCTCGCCTCGACCGTGACGATCGCGTGCACCTCCCCGCTTCCCGTGGGAAGGTATTTGTTCTGGTCTACGCGCATGGCGAAGTCGGTCACTGCTGCTCCTTCGGGAAGACCACGGTGGCCTCGGCCTGATCCCCGGGTCCGAAAGGGATCACCAAGACGGTGATGTTGTCGTGTCCTCCGGCCTCCAGCGCGAGCCGCACGAGCCGCTGCGCCGCCGCGCGGGGGGTGGCGTTCAGGGCGACGGCCGCGAGCGCCGCCGGCTCGGGGTGGTAATTCCACAGGCCGTCGCTGCACAGCAGGACCACGCCCGGCCCGTCCGGGGTGAACGTGCGGATGTGCGGCACGACCTCGCCCGCGTCCGCGCCCAGCCAGGCGGTCAGCATGTGCGTTCCCGGGGTGGCGTCGTCACCGGTCAGCACCTCGGATCCGGGTCCGAGCCAGTAGGCCCGGCTGTCGCCCACCCAGCCGACCGTGACCTGCCGCCTGCCGACCACCGCCGACACGTAGGTGCAGGCGGGCGCGTCCCCGCCCTTCTCGGCCAAGGCGGCGACGGCTTCGGCGGCGAGCCGTACCGCCTCCCGGGTCGCGGTCTCGGCGTCGGCCCCCTCCCCCAGGTGCTTGGCGAGGACGGCCGCGGCGGTGTCGACGGCGGTCTGGGACGCCTCCTCCGGGCGCGGCGAGGTGGACACCCCGTCACAGACCACTCCTACGGCCACCATGTCGGCTGCCGTGCCGGCCGCCGTCAGCGCCATGGCGTCCTCGTTGCGGTTGTGCCGCAGGCCACGGTCGCTCACCCCGGCCGCGACCTCCAGCTCGATCTCGACGTGGTCGCGGTCGGAGGGCTGGAGCATGCCGCAGTTCTCGCAGTAGCCGTCGGCCCCGACCGCCGGAGCGCCGCACGTGGTGCAGCCGGCGACTCCCAGCGCGTGGCCGCACTGCTCGCAGAATGCCTCACCCGCCAGGACGAGCGTCCCGCAGGCGGGACAGCTGCCGCTCACCACAGCGTCCTCGGACGTACGGTGTTGGCCAGATCGACGAAGGCGTGCCGCTCCTCCACGGATCGCGCCGATCTGGCCAGCGCCCGGTAGACGCGCTCCAGCTCGGCGCGCACATCCTGCTCGTGCAGCCGAGTGCCCAGCAGCGTCGCCTGCCCGGATGAGGCGGCCTGACCGGTGGTGACCCGGCCGAGGGCGCTCCGCAGCACCTCCGAGAGCAGCCCGTCGCGGTCCCGGGCGTCGAGCTTCAGGCTCCGCAGCCGCTCGCCCGCGGCGACGAGTTCGCCTTCGGCAGGGTCATGTCCTCGTACGGCCGCCGCCACCGCGGCCGCCTGCGCGGCGGTGCGGTGGATGGAGGTCGCGGGCACCTCGTCCAGGCCGGTGGTCGCCCCGGCGCGATCGCCCTCCGCCAGCCGGAGCCTGGCCAGGCCGAAGCCGGCGCTCACGTATGAGCGGTCTGTCTGCCAGATGGCCGCGTAATGGCGAGCCGCCTCCTGGCCCGCTCCGCCGGCTTCGAGGGCGAACGCGAGGGCCAGCCTGGGCGCGGCCTCGCCGGGGAGCCACGAATAGAGCCCGTCGAAGATGCGCGCCGCTTCCTCCGGGTCCCCCGAGGCCAGTTGCCCGACCCCCCGATACCACCAGATCCGCCAGTCTCCCGGCAGTTGCCCGGTGGCGTCCGCGAGCAGCTGGTCGGGGACCGGACGGCCGAGTTCACTGAGCACCCTGATCAGCGCGAGCGTGGTCTCCGGAGTGGACGGGGCGGATTCGAGCAGCGTCACCAGCTCGGCGGGATTTCCCGAAGTGAGGCCCGCGAGCAGGCCGGCGCCGGGGTCGAGCGGGTCCACCAGGGGGACGGGCAGTGCGGACACGACGGCGAGGCGGTCGAGTGGGCCGAAGACCTGGCCTGTGGCCGCCGGGGCGAGCTCGGTTCCGACGGCCCGGCGCTCCGGGCCGAACAGTCCGGACTGCGCGGCGTGGGGGACGCCCAGCTCGGCGGCACGCACCTCCCTGAGCACGCCGACGAGCTGGTCGGACATCTCCGCCGTGCTCTGGAACCGCCGGGCCGGCTCGGAGTCGGTCGCCCGTTCCAGGAACCGGCGGTAGGACTCGTACCCCTGGTCGATCGCCGGCAGCGGAGCGGCGGACCCGTCCCTGACGGGACTGAACGGGAAGCCCAGCACGGCGAGCGTGCGCCCCACCGTGTAGAGGTCGGAACAGATTGACGGCCCGTCGAAGGCGATCTCCGGCGCCTGGTACCCGACCGTCCCGTAGATCGCGCTGTCCGCGTCGTCGATCCTCCGCACGGCGCCGAGATCGATGAGCTTGAGCTGCTCCTCCACCTGGATGACGTTGCCCGGCTTCAGATCGCAGTAGAGCAGGCCCTGGTCGTGCAGGTAGCCGAAGGCCTTGAGGATCTCCAGCCCGTAGGCGATGACCTGGGCGACCGGGAGCGCCTGGCGGTTGGCACCCTCCCGTAGCCGCGCGTGCAGCATCTCCTGGAGCGACACACCGCCGACGTACTCCATCACGATGTAGCCCACCATCGTCCCGGTGCCGGGGTCGGGGTGGGTGACGAAGTTGAAGATCTTGACGATGTTCGGATGGTCCATCGCGGTGAGGAAATGCCGCTCGGCCTCCGCCGCGGCCAGCGCCTCCACGTCCCCTGTGTCGAGCAGCCCCTTCAGGACCACCCACCGGCCCTCCAGGTGCCGGTCGGCCGCCAGGTAGATCCAGCCGAGACCACCGTGCGCCAGACAGCCCTTGACCTCGTACTGCCCGCCGACGAGTTCGCCCGCGGCGAGCTTGGGCGTGAACGAGAACCGCCAGCCGCAGTGCGGGCAGTACCCCTCCGGTCGCCCCGGCTGGTCACCTCTGCGGCGGCCCACCGGCTTGCCGCAGTCGGGATTGCCGCAGAAGCGCCGGTCCTCCGGCACCTGGGGGTGGGCCAGTACCACCCCGGCCGGGTCCCGGTACGGCACGGCCGGCACCTCGACCAGGCCCATCCCGAGCTGGCCTCTGCTCGACCGGCCGCTCGGCCGGCTCGTGCCGGTACGTGCCGTACCCGACATGTCCAGCGGGATGGACGGTCTGGTCAGGGACGCCGAGGGCGGCGCCGGCGCCGGGTCCGGCTGTGCGGCCGGCTCCGGCTGCGGGGCCAGGCCGCAGGCGTCGCAGTAACCGTCCTCCACGGTGCCGCCGCACCCCGGCTGGGCGCATCTGATCATCCCGCCACTCCGATCCGGCTGATCGCCCGCTGGTAGGCGGCGATCGCGACGGTAGCCTGCCGTAGATCGCACGGTGCCGTCCAGAGCAGGGCGCGGGCCTCCCCGTACATCTCACTGAGTGCGGCGTCCTCGGCATGCCCGAGCCGGACCACCTTGGCGTGGTAAGCCTCCAGCCGGCCACGCAGCTCGTCACGACGGCCGATGAGGCCCGCCATCGATTCGGTCGCGGTCCGCGCTCGCGCCAGCGCCTCGTCCACGGCCCGTTCCAGCCCGGTCAGCCGCTCGACCAGCTCCAGCCAGCGACCGCCGGCCGTATCCAGCGCGGCCAGCCGGTCCCGCAGCGCGGCGGCCTCGTCCGGCAGCGCCGGCAGCGCGGGTGAGGCGATCTTGACGAGCACCGTGTCCCGGATCGAGCGAGCCTCGTTCTCTGCCTCGGCGACCTGCGCGATGCGCTCGCCGAGGCGGCGGGCCCGGTCGCCGTACTCCGCCCGGATCCGCGCGGCCTGCTCCAGCAGCCCGCGACGGGCGGCGAGGTCGGCGAGTAATCCGTTGAGCTCGCCACCGATCTTGCCATCGGGGGCGGCAGCGCCGAGCGGGTCGGCGGTGACCACCGCGCGAATCCGGTCGATCCCGGCGCCGATGCGCTCCAGATCCGGATCGGCGCCGTCGAGGTCGCGCAGCTGGTCCTGAGCCGAGCGGCGGGCGACGTCGGCCTCGTCAAGCCGCGGGAGCAGCGCACTCCAGGCGTCGTCCGCGGCCGCGACCGTCTCGGCGACGTCGCGGTAGGCGGCGTCCATCCGCGCCACCACCGTGTCCAACGTGATCCACTCGCCTGCGGCCCGCAGCAGCGACCGCTTCTCGACGGGCACGTTCTCCGGCTTCAGCTCCACCGACGGGCCGGCGAGCAGCCCGGTCAGCGCGGCCAGGTCGGGCTTGCCGGCCCTGAGCTCCTGCGCGCGATCGAGCACCCCCCGGTAGGCGTCGAACAGCCACCACAAGGTCACCGCTCGGGCCTGTGCCTCGTCCCAGCGGCGCCGGGTCTCCCCGGCCAGCCGCGCACCCTTGAGCAGCCGGTAACCCGGGTGGGAGTCGAGGTCCAGCAGGTCGTCCGAGATCCGATCACGTTCCTCGGCACGGCGGCGCAGCGCGAAGTCGACTGCTTCGATGCTCATCGGCGGGCCACCGGCCCCTGGCATGGCCAACGTGCATGCGCTCCCAGCGTGGGATGGACAAGATTCTTCCCACCCCTATTCTTTACACAATTTTGGGATTCGCGCGCTATACCCGTTCCCTCCGCCGGTCGGTGCCCGGACTCCGTCAGCGCGACGCCGACCGCGCCACCTGCACCGCGCCGGCCGCAACACGACCAACGGCACCACGACCAGATCCACGCTGGGCTCCGCGATGAGGACCCCTCCCCGGGGTCCGTCGCACCCTGATGCGAAAACGCCGTCCGAGAAGAACGTGAGCCCTACGGGAGGATTTTCTCCACGGCGGTAATCGAAGGGATGTAGAGGTCATTACCAAGTGTGGACGATTCCGAAGCGCAACTCACCGCGCTCTATAAGGGGCACTACCGCAGCGTGCTCAGTTACGTGCTGCTGCGAGCCGAGCAGCAGACCGCCGAGGACATCACCAGCGAGACCTTCCTGATCGCCTGGCGACGACTCGACCGCGTGCCTGAGCCGCCGCTGCCCTGGCTGCTCGGTGTGGCCCGCAATCTGCTGCGGACGCAACGCCGGTCCCGGCTGCGCGGACAGAGCCTGGTTGAGCGGCTCGCCGAGCTGGCCCCGGCCGGCGATGTCGCCGAACAGGTTGCCGAGCGACAGGCGGCACTGAACGCGCTCGCGGACCTGTCCGAGCGCGACGCCGAGGCCGTGCTCCTGGCCAGCTGGTACGGCCTCAACCCAGCCGAGGCCGCGAAGGTCGCGGGCTGCTCGGCTCGCACGTTCAATGTCCGCCTGCACCGTGCCCGCCGCCGCCTGGCCGACGCACTCGGCCGCACCCGCCTCACCTTCCAGGAGCAGTCATGAACGACCTCGACGACCTGATCATGTCCCTGCGCCCCGACACCGACGACGCCTACCAGCGCCGCCGCGAGTCCGACCTCGCCCGCACCCTCGCCACTCCTCGCCGTCGCTTCTTCTCCCTGCGGCTGCGGTTGGCGGCGGTGGCCGTTCCTGTCGTGCTCGTCGGCGTCGTGGCCGCGGTCGCACTGGCACCCGCCCCATCAGAGGATCGCGTCGTTATGGCGGCGAGCCTGCAACAGGTTCTTTTGGCGGGCGCCGAAGAGCCAGTGATCTCGGTCTTCCTGTGCTTCGAAGATGACGCATGGCCCGCGTGTGGCGGCAGCACGGGGGATCCCGGAGGTGGCGGCTCGGCGATCACCGAGCAGGAGAAGGAGAACGTCAACAAGACGCTGACCACGATGCCGGGTGTGGAGAACGTCACGTTCGAGGACAAGGCCGCCCTGTATGACCGTTTCCGCAAGAGCTTTGTTAAGTCTGGGGGGAAGCCAGAAGTGCTTGAGCAGCTCACGGTTGAGGACATGCACGAGTCGTTCCGGGTCACGATGAAGCCCGGTGCGGACTGGCGCCCAGTGATCGAAACGGCGAAGGGGATGCCTGGGGTCGCCAGCGTCATCGACCAAAGATGCTGCGTGACGACCCGTTAGAAGGCCGCTGAAGGCGTTGGACTTCTGGCTCCACCCCATCCCCGGGGCGGAGCCAGCCTGCGCGAGCGGCGCGGCCGCCCGGGCGACCGCCAGCCACACCGACACCGACCTGATGCGCAACGCGGCGTCTTCGGCCTGGTGCTCAAGGACCGCACGGGTCAGGTGAGTGGCGACGCGGATCCGGCCCGGCCCGTACGGTCCTGCTCCGTCCGCCCGCCGGTCCGCGTTCCGTACGGCACGGGGTGACCCGCGCCATACGGGCGGGCCGCCGACACCAACCACACCATCGCCAAACGCATCGTGACCGAGGCAGAACGCACCGGACGCGGCATCGCCCTGGAAGACCTGGGCGGGATCCGTGACCGGGTACGGCTCCGCAAGCCCCAGCGGGTCACGCTGCATTCCTGGAGTTTCCACCAGCTCGGGTCGTTCATCGCCTACAAGGCGGCCCGGCACGGGGTCGCCGTGATCCATGTGGATCCGGCCTACACCTCCCAGACCTGCTCGGCCTGCGGGCACGTGGACAAGGCCAACCGGACCGACCAGGCAACCTTCTCCTGTACGTCGTGCGGCTTCGCTGAGCACGCCGACGTCAACGCAGCCCGCAACATCGCCTCGCGCGGTGTCACGGGCTGGGCAGTGAGTCACGCTGCCGACGACGCGGCCTGACCCGTACCCGCCAGGTACGGCGAGGAGCTGCAAGCTCGGCCCTTTCAGGGCCGAGAAGCTGACGCGACTTACCAGGTGAGGTCGCTCTTGTAGAAGACGGTCGCCCGGAACTGGTCAGGACTGCCACTGATCTTGCTGGAGAAGCCGAACGCGAGGCGCGGGCCGCCCGACGATCGCCAGATCGCCATTCCCTGAGGTTCGCGACCGGACAGCGACTCGCCCGCTCTCGTCCGGTACACCTCCTCGACCGAGGCCCCGGCCTTGTTCATGTCGAGACGGACCAGGTAGGACGGCTTGGCCGGGTCCGAGGGCTTCGCGGGCGGACCACCGTAGGAGAGGTACGCGTACTGGCCGTACGAGGTCACGCCCTGGAAGTGGTCGGAGTCGGAGAGACCGAGTTGGGCGTTGGTCGGGAGGGCGCGCTTGGCAAGGATGGGAGTGGTGTCGCTGATGCCCTTGTTGATGACGGCGGGGAGGTCGAACAGAGCGAGGCGCCACGGGCTCGTCTTCCCCATGTACCGGACGAGCAGCCGGTTGGTGTAGGGATCGATCGACGGTCTCGGACAGTCCCGGAAATCGGAGAGGCGGATCGGGAATTTCCGGACCCCCGCGTCCTTGACGTAGTCGAGCAGGCCCCCGTCGCTGTACTTGATGCGGCAGATCGTGTGGCTGTTCGGGGCCGTACCGGGGGACAAGCTCCTCCAGTCGCCCGCGAGCCACACGTACGGAGATCCGGACGTGTCCGGCTGGATCGCCATCGACGAACCGTGGTCGAACCCCTGGAGCGCCATGGCGCCCAGCACCTTGCCGCTCAGGTCGGTCCTGGTCATCCAGAGGTCGCCGTTCGTGCTCCCGACCTTGGTCTGCACGAAGTAGATGTGCCCGTGGACGTGGTCGAAGGCGAAGGACTGCATCGCCCAGTAAGGCTGGTGAAGTGTGGCCCGCACAACGGGATCGCCGCCGGCCCCCTCGAATACGAAACGCTGCGACGTCGGGACGGCCGCGGACGCCGATTCAGCCGCGAACAAGGAAAGGCCGCCGCTGGCGGCGGCGGCTGCTATCCCTGTACCGGTTCGGAGGAGCGTGCGACGACTTACGGCAGACGTTCCGCCGATTTGGGTATTTTTGCGCAAGTGCATCACCCTGCTGGCCGTTGGCTGATTTGGTTGATCACGATCAACCTAGCAACGACAAGATCAACTTCGGGCGAAATATGGGCACTTCACGCGCCAGGAGCCATATTTTCTGCGACATAGGGGCGTTGCTGGACCAGCCGGTACCGTCGAGGTCAGGTAGGCCGCGCAGCAGCTCCGACTTCCTCCTCGTTTCAGGTAGTCGATGGCGGCGAATCCGCGCGGCGCGTTCCTCCTCGCGTGGAGGAAGACCAGCAACGGCTGGGAGTCCCTAATCACGTGGACGACGTCGGTGTTGCTGCCGAAGTCTGCGCCGATCCACGTCAAGCACGTCAATGACCTGGTGCGGCGAGCCCATCCGCTACGTCGGCGACAACAGCCCGCGCCGTCCGATCACGCTGTGGCCCGTCTTCATCGACCACGGGCCGCACCACAAGTGCCACAAGCCTGACTGCGGCCGGGCGGTACGCACCGCGATGTGCTGCTGCCCCCGACGGATACGAGATCCACGAGCACACTCACGGGTGCGACCGACTGAGGCTAAGATCAGAAAAAAACAGCTTCCCTGGAGTCCGGCATGGCCAACGACAAGCCCTTCCTTCCGTGGTCTGAGACCCCAGAGCCGACCCCATTGAAAATCGACACCTCGGTGCCGCATCCCGCTCGCGTGTACGACTACTGGCTCGGCGGCAAGGACAACTTCGAAGCCGACCGCAAGGTCGCCGAAGCCACCCACGCCGCCTCTCCTGGAGTGGTCCAGGGCGCAAAGGACAACCGCGCCTTCCTGGGACGTGCCGTACGCTTCCTCGCAGAACAGGGAATCCGCCAGTTCCTGGACATCGGCACCGGCATCCCCACGCAGGGCAACACGCACGAGGTCGCGCAGGGAGTGACCCCAGAGTCCAAGATCGTCTACGTCGACAACGACCCCATCGTGATGGTCCACGCCCGTGCGCTTCTGCGCGGCACACCCGAAGGCAAGACCACGTACGTTGAGGCCGACCTCCGCGACCCGGAGAGCATCCTGACGCATCCAGACGTTCTGACGACTCTCGACTTCGACGAGCCGATCGCCATCGTGATCGTGGGCACGCTGATGTTCATCAAGGACGACGAGGACCCCTTCAGTATCGTCAAGCGGTACACCGACGCCGTGACAGCCGGGAGCTACCTGGCCATCTCCCACGTCACCGCCGACTTCGAACCCGAAGCCGTGGGTGCCAGCGCGAAGGCGTACAACACCGGCCCCACATTCTTCACCCCGCGCACCGGCGCCGAGATCGCCCGGTTCTTCGACGGCTTCGAACTCGTGGAACCCGGCATGGTCGCGGTCTTCGACTGGCACCCGGACGACGATCCCTTCCGCGACACCCGTCTGGCGGGCGCGTACGGAGCCGTCGGCAGGAAGCTCTGACGGAATTTCACCCCTAGCTAGCTAGTCCGGCTGCTCCTCCGGCATTTACTGTCTAGAGACCGCCCCGATCACCCGCAAGCGAAAGTCTTACGGCAGAACCTGAAACGTTCTTCCGAACGCACGCGCGCCCGATACAAAGGTCGAGACCGCAACGCCCCGTGCCCATGCGGTTCGGGTAAGAAGGTCCAACGCTGTCACGGCGTCAATTCGGCCTCCGGACGGGTCAACACCTCGCGGGACCGCCTGTGGGAAATGTCGGATAAGCCCCACAATGGTCGGGTGCACAGGCTGATCATCCTGCTCGCGGTCGTGCTCGCCGCCCTGGGAACAGTGGCCATGCTCGGTGCGGAGTTCGCGGGGCCGAAGATCCCGCTGCTGTTCATGGGATACGCGGCCGGGGCCGCCGCGGTGACGGCCGGCCTGTGGGCGAGGACACGATGGCCGGACAGCCCGGTGGGATCGTTGCTGGCGTGGAGCGGGGTGATGTGGCTGGCCTCGGGGGCCGGTTACGCGAACGTACCCGCGGCCATGGCACTGGGAGCAGCGGCGCCGGCCCTCCAGCACGGACTGCTCGGGCACGCGATGGTCGTGCTGCCGCATGGCCGCGCCGGCACGCCGATCCGCCGGGGGGTGGTGGCGCTCGGATACGCGGTGCCGCTTCTGTCCGGCGCGATGTCGATGGCGTACGGGGAGCCGTCCGGCGGGGAGTGCCTCTGCCTCGCTCAGGCGTTCGGCCTGGTCACAGGGGGCAGACCGCTGGCCCTGGTCGGGATGACGATGGCCGGCGGATACGCGGTCGCGCTGTCGGCGGCGGTGTACCTGCGGTGGGTACGGCTGCCACGGCCGGAACGCGACACCGCCGTCATGTTCTCCGGGCTGACGCTCATGCTGCTGGTGCTGGTGTACGAGACGGGCAACCTGGCGCGGGCCGGCGGGCTCGCGGTCCACTTCACCGGCGGGTTGCCGGACAGCCTGGTCGTGCTGGGTTTCATCGTCTGGCCGCTGGCCTACCGTGTCGCGCTCGGCCGCAGGGAGGCGGCGCGCCGGATGGCCGAACTTCTCGACGCGGGTGACGAGGCCAGGCGCCGGATCGAGCGTGACCTCCATGACGGCGCCCAGCAGCGGCTGGTCAACGTGCGGCTGTTGCTGGGGCTGGCGCGCGACGAGCCGGCCCGCCTCGGTCAGGCGGTCGCCGAGCTGGGCCGGGCCTTGGAGGAGCTGCGGGAGCTGGCCCGCGGCACGTTCCCGGCGGTGCTGGCCGAGGCGGGTCTGGGTCCCGCGCTCGGCTCCCTGGCCGAGCGGGCCGCCCTGCCCGTTCAGGTACGGGCGGCTCTGCCCGTACGGCCGGCGCCGCTGGTCGAGCGCACCGCGTACTTCGTGGCCGCTGAAGCGCTGGCCAACGCGAGCAGGCACGCCCGCCCGGCGACCGTGAAGATCGCCGCCGTGCTGGGGAAGGGCCTGTTGACCGTGGAGGTGACCGATGACGGATGTGGGGGTGCCGTGTTCGGGGGAGGTCTGCGCGGCCTGGCCGACAGGGTGGTAGCGTGCGGGGGCACACTGTCCGTGCACAGCCCGCCTGGGGCCGGGACCACCGTACGGGCCGTGTTACCCGCGCAGGTATCGGAGTACGGCCAGAACCCGCCGGTTGTCGGCGGTCGCGTCCGCTAGGCCGAGCTTGCCGAAGACGCCGCGTACGTACCCTTCGACCGTCTTCTGCGTGAGCCCGAGCAGGGCCGCGATGCCCTGGTTCGATCTGCCCTCCGCGACGAGGGCGAGCACTTCCCGCTCGCGCGGGCTGAGCCGGTCGAGCGGGCCGGGTTCACGGGGCCGGGACACCAACTGCGCGACCACGGCAGGGTCGAGCACGGTCTGCCCGGCTGCCACGCGGCGCAGCGCGTCGGCCAGCTCGTCCGGTGCCCCGACCTGATCCTTCAGCAGGTAGCCCGTCCGGTACGGGGTGGCGCCGAAGAGCTCTCCCGCGTAGTGGGTTTCCACATGGTTGGACAGGAGCAGCACCGCGACGGACGGATGCTCCCGGCGCAGCCGGACGGCCAGCTCCAGCCCTTCGACCGTGTAGGTGGGCGGCATGCGGATGTCCACGACCGCCACCTCGGGCGGGCGGGCCCGGACCAGCCGCGCCAGCGTCTGCCCGTCGCCCGCCAGACCGGTGACGGTGAACCCCGCGCGTTCCAGAAGAGCGGCCATGCCCTCGCGGAACAACGCGGAGTCGTCCGCGATCATCACCTGCACGATCACACGGTAACCGCGACCGGCTTCCGGCGCGGCGTCCGGATGCGTCCCGCCTTCGCGGCCAGGGTGAGGAGGACGGTCCCCACGGCCGCGCTGACCAGGATGAGGACGAGCCCGGACTCCAGGTCGCCGGGGCCGCTGCCGGTCCACAACTGCGGGCCGTCGACATGCCCGCGCAGCAACGGGGTCTCGCTGATCGCGCCGGCACCGGTCGATCCCGCCCCGAACACCGAGCTCTCGAACAGGTTCCAGCCGGTGTGGATGCCGATGGGCAGCCACAGCGAGCCGGTCAGCAGGAAACCGCCGCCGAGGACGAGCCCGCCCGCCACGGCGATGCCGATCAGCGTCATGGCGGTGGCGTTGGCGTTGGGCGCGTGGAGGAGCCCGAAGACCACCGCGCTGAGCGCGAGCGCCCACCAGGAGCCCAGAGCCTTCTCCGGCAGCCGCAGCAGCACGCCGCGAAAGGCCCATTCCTCCCAGAAGGCGACGCACAGGGCGAGCACCGTCATGGTGGCGAGCGATCCGACGTTCACCGTGACCGCCGAGACGGTGTACCAGCCCGCCAGGGCCATGATTCCGAACACCGACGCCTGAACCGCCGCACCGATCGCCAGACCGCTCAGAAGGTGGGGGATCGCGTTCTTGGCCGGGAAGCCGATGCCCGCGAGCGACGTACCCTCCATCCGCCGGGCCAGCGGGATGCTGACCAGCGCCGCCACCACCCCCGCCAGGCCCAGCAGCAACCCCAAGGCCGGAGAAAGACCATCGGGCCCGATCTGCAGGGCCGCGGCCAGGACGGCCTGGAGGGCGAAGAAGACGGCCAGCACCACGATCAGCAGGGTGAACGCCTGAGACAGCGGATGGCCGAGGAATTTGCGCATGAGGGAACTCCGATTCGCAGGGTGCGGCTCGATACTCGGGCGTTCACCTCCAGCTGTTCAAGATCCGTATTCTCCTCAAGGGATAACCCTGGAATGCCCGGCGATGCGGTCGGCGTTGGCCCGCTGCTCGGCCATCTGCGGCACCGCCACCATCGGCAGCCCGTCGCCCGGCGGTTCCCACTCGCCCTGGTAGGCGCGTCCGGTCAGGCCCGGCCCGACGAAGGCGAAGCCGTCGCCGAACGTCTGCCCCGCGTACTGGAACGCCCTGGGCAGCATCACCAGCCGTATCGCGGCCCGGTCGCCCCGCATGAACGCCTGCAGGTCGCCGAGCCCTTCCGCGCGCAGGAGGCGGTTGAGGCGCAGGACCACGCGCAGGAAGCGGAAGCTGACGGGGTTGAAGGTGGTGTACTCGCGGTTCATCGACCGGTGTTCGTTGCTGACCAGGTTCGGCCAGGTCTCGATGGAGGGCACCCGCCAGCGGGCCGCCAGCATCCGGCCCCACCAGCACAGCGGGCCGTCGTGGACGACCAGGTCAGGGCGCCGGCCGTGGTCGAGCTGGCTGGGGCAATGCGGCCAGGGTCTGGTCTCGTCCAGCAGGAGGCCCATGGCCCGGATGAGCTCCTTGCCGTGCATCTGCGGCACGTCGTCCAGAGAGAGCGAGTCCCAGGCGTAGGTCCAGGGGACGATCTCGGCGCCGGTCTCGGCCACCCGCGGCGCGTTCACCTCGGTGGTGGCGTACGTGACGTGGTGCCCGCGCGTCACCAGTTCGGTGGCCAGGCCGAGCGTGGGGTTGATGTGTGCGTGAGCGGGTGACCGAGCTGATCGAACAGGGGCTGCGTGACGGTGAGCTCCGACCCGAACTGGATCCGGTCCGCGAGGCCGTCACGCTGTTCGCCATGATCGACGGCCTCGGTGGCGAACTGCTGCTCGGCGTTCGCGATCCCGCCGACGCGCTCGCCACCATCCGCTACCACCTGGACCGGCTCTTCTGCCGCGTCAACGACGACACCATCATGATCGCCGCCTGTCGCTATCGCTGTGAGAAGTAGCATGCCCGGGCGATCGTGGATGTTCGAGGCAGTCGTGCGAGGGCTCACCTCCAGTTACGGCCACCTTGGGTGGAAGGTCGCCAACGACTCCATGTTCGGCGATATCGCGTGGTTGCCCCGCCTGACCGGCGACGAGCGCACCGAGGCCGAAGACCTGGCCATCGCGACGTTGCAAGCGGGCGATCCACGGGCCGCACTCACCCTCGGCGAGGCCGGCTGCACCCGCGCGATACCAGCACTGCTGAACATGGCCACGTCCGCGTCCACCGCGCCAAACGTCCGTCTGTTCGCCGTGCGCGGACTCATCCAACTCGACCAAGGAGCCAGTCGCGCCGCTGCCATCGAGATCCTGCGGGACAGCACGATCTTCCGTGGCGACCGCCGCGAGGCGATACGCGTACTGGCCGCTCATCCGGACAGCGACGCGGAGACAGCGTTGGAGGAAGCCGCCGCCGACGCCGACCCGTATGTCCGTACCAGGGCAGCCTGGGCGTTGGAGGAGATACGTGGACCCAAAGGCTGAACATAGAGCCCGTACTTGGGCCTGCGTCACACTAGCCAGTTGGGCCGCCTTCTGAAGCTACGGCGTGGGAGCGCACTTTTGCGGCTCGGGAGGAGCGGGTGAGCCAGGGGGAGGCGACGGCGGGTGACGAGGAATCGCAGAGTCGCGGCGGAGCCGCCGCTGATCCGTAGCAATATGCGTTCCGAACCGGCTGAGCGGGTTGCGAACAGTGCGCCGGCGAGAGCGATGAGAATCGCTGTCGCGACGACGTACCACTAGGACTCGCGCAGAAATCGCTCGAACGCCTCGCGGGCCGGCGCCGAGATGGTTTTGCCCTCGACGGCGGCGCTGGCCTGGCATTTGATCGCTGTAGGCATGCCGATCAGAGGAGGCGTGGCGCGACAGCCGCTCTGCGAGCCACGCCACCCCTCTGACCTACGAAGTTCCTACCTCACCGGCAGGCCGGTGACGGAGCGGCCGATGATCAGGCGCTGGATCTCGCTCGTGCCTTCGAAGATCGTGTAGATCTTGGCGTCGCGATGGAAGCGCTCCACGGGGTGCTCGCGGGTGTAGCCGGCGCCGCCGAGGATCTGGATGGCCTGCTCGCTCACCCAGACCGCGGTCTCGCTGGCGACGAGCTTGCTCATCGAGCCCTCGGCCTGATCCATCGGGCGGCCGTGCCGGGCCATCCAGGCGGCGCGCCACGTCATCAGCCGCGCGACGTCCACCCGGGTCGCCATGTCGGCCAGCATGAACGCGACCGCCTGGTTCTCCCCGATCTTGCGGCCGAACTGCTCGCGCTCGCGCGCGTAGTCCCTGGCGTACTCGTACGCGGCGCGGGCCGTGCCGACGGCCATCGCGGCCACCAGCGGGCGGGTGGACTCGAACGTCCGCATCGCGCCCTGCTCGCCGGCGCGGGCGCCCGAGCGTACGCGGGCGAGACGGGCGTCGAGCTTCTCCTTGCCGCCGAGCAGGCAGGAGCCGGGGATCCGCACGTTGTCGAGGACGACCTCCGCGGTGTGCGAGGCGCGGATGCCGTGCTTGCGGAACTTCTGGCCCTGGGACAGGCCGGGCGTTCCGGGCGGGATGATGAAGGACGCCTGGCCGCGCGTCCCCAGTTCGGGGTCCACGGAGGCGACGACGATGTGCACGCCGGCGATGCCGCCGTTGGTCGCCCAGGTCTTCACACCGTTGAGGACCCAGTCGCCGTTGTCGTACACGGCGCGGGTGCGGATCGCCCCGACGTCGCTGCCGGCGTCCGGCTCGGAGGCGCAGAACGCGGCGACCTTGACGTCGTCGGGGGTGCCGAACATCTGCGGCAGCCACTCCCCCGCCTGCTCGGGCGTGCCGCCGGTGGCGAGGGCGGCGGCGGCCAGGCCGGTCCCGACGATGGACAGGCCGATGCCCGCGTCACCCCAGAAGAGCTCCTCGAAGGCCACGTGCAGCCCGAGGCCGGATTCCTCGAACCACTGCTGGGCGAAGAAGTCCAGGGAGTACAGCCCGATCTTGGCGGCCTCCTGGATGATCGGCCAGGGTGTCTCCTCGCGCTCGTCCCACTCCGCGCCCGCCGGGCGGACGACGTCGCGGGCGAACTGGCGCACCCAGTCCCGCACCTCTCGCAGATCGTCGTTCAGTTCGGGGCAGAAGCCCGTCGCGCCGTCGCTCATCGCACTTCTCCGTCAGGGTTCGGGCCATGGGGGGTCGCCGGGACGAAACACCGGACGGCGCGCAAACTTACCGGTCGGTAGCATTTTTCCGCAACCGGCCGGGGAGCGCGTCAACGTCCGCGCGCGGCGTAGTGCGGGACGGTCACCATCGGCGGGCGCTCGGCGACGGAGACGTCCCGAACGATCGGCTCGTGGCCGGGATCGCCTCCGGAAACGCCGCGCCGGAACTGGGTGAGCTGAGGAGAGGGCGCGTGCAGCGACACGATGCGGTTCTGGCGCTCAAGCCGCGACCACGCGGTGTACATGATCTGCCCGGCCATGCCGCCCAGCGCCTCGGTGGACTGGTGGGAGTGGACCCGCCGCCCGAGGTCCACCTGTGCCAGCGCGTCCAGCCCGGCCAGGTCGAGCAGGTCGATCAGCAGGCCGAGCTCCACGCCGTACCCGGTGACGAAGGGCACCCGCTCCAGGGCGCTGCGCCGCCCGGCGTACTCGCCCGCGAGCGGCTGGACGAACCCGGCCAGCAGCGGCCAGTGCAGGTTGAGGAGCGGGCGGGCCACCAGCTCGGTCACCCGGCCGCCGCCGCCCTGCAGCTCCGACAGCGGCCGGTCGTAGCACCCCTTGACGTACACGATCGAGGGGTCGGCCAGCAGCGGGCCGAGCAGCCCCGTCACGAACGACGTGCGGAACTCACGCAGGTCGGCGTCGACGAAGACGACGAGGTCGCCGGTGGTCACGGCGAGCGACTTCCACAGCGCCTCGCCCTTGCCGTCGAGCGGGTGCAGGTCGCACAGGATCTCGTCCTGGGCGAAGACCTTCGCCCCCGCCTGCAGCGCCTGGGCCGCGGTCTCGTCGGTGGACCGCGAGTCGATGACGACGAGCTCGTCGACCAGCGGCACCGCCTCGACGAGGTCATGCCGGATCGCCGAGACGATCTCGCCGACGGTCTCGGCCTCGTTCCTGGCCGGCAGCACGACGCTGATCCTCGTGGCGCCCTTGGCCTCCATCAGGGCCCCTACGGGCCAGTCGGCCGAGGATGACGTACGGCCGCGCAGCCAGGTTTCCACCTCAGGCAGCACGCACAATCCTCATTTCTCCGCCGCAGTCCACAGTTATTACCTTATGGTGTCCGATCGCGCTCGGCAGTCGGGGCGCGCGCCGCCCGGACGGCGTCACCTCGACCGTACGGCGGCGGCGAGCAGGATGAGGGCGGCCCCGGCGACGAGGGCCGCGGCGACGGCGGCCACCAGCACCGTGAAGCCGTGCGCCGCGAGCGCGGAGGCGGCCTGCGGCCCGAGACTCGCACCGACGAACAGGACGAACGTGAAGAGGGAGACCGCCGTGCCGCGCGCCCGCCCGGCGAGGCCGCCGACCGTCTCGATCACGCTTGGCGCGGCCACGCCGATGGCGAAGGCGAAGACGGCCAACAGCACCGCCAGCCCGACGAGGCCGGGATCGGTCACCGCGACGGCGGCGGCGCTCACGGCGGCCAGCATCAGGGCCAGCCCGGCCCGCCGGGCGGGGGCGATCACGGCCAGCCGCGGCGTGACGAAGGGGATGACCACGAACGCGGGCAATGCCGTGGAGCGCAGCGCCAGCAGCGCGGCCGGGTCTCCGGCGATCTCGGCGGGTCCGTCGAGCTGGAGCGCGGTGTAGACGGCGACGAACGCGCCGAGGATCACCAGCGTGGCGGTGTAGACGAGCACGAGCCGGGGGTCGCGGAGCAGGGCGGGGACGGCGGCGTAGGGGTTGGCGACCGCGCCGCCGGGCGCGTCCGGGAGCATCACCCGGGCGAGCACCAGCGCCATGACGGCGAAGGCGGCGCCGCCGGCGAGGAACACCGCCCGCCATCCGGCGAGGTCGGCGAGGGCCTTGGCGGCGAGCTGCCCGATGACCGCCGAGGCCAGGAACGCGGAGGTCACGGAGGTCATGGTGACGCCACGGCGGCGGGGTTCGACGCGCTCGGCGACGTAGGCGAACGCGACGGGCGCGAAGGCGGCCGTGGCGACGCCTTCGGCGAAGCGCAGCGCGACGGCCGCGCCCACCCCGGTGCTCAGGGCCACCGCCGCCGTCGCGAGCGCGGTCGCCGCCATGCCGGACGTGATCACGCGGCGCCTGCCGTACCGGTCGGAGAGCGGGCCGAAGACCAGGAAACCGCCCGCGTAGCCGAACCCGAACGCGCTGACGAGCCAGGTGAGGGTGACCGGCGAAGCGCCCCATTGGCTCGACATGGCGCCGATGAGGGGGATGACACCGTAGAGGTGGCCGGTGGCGAGCAGGCCGGTCAGCACGAACGCGAGCAGGGTGCGCCCGAAGGGTGCCCAGGCCGGGGCGGGCGTGGCGGAGCCCCGGCGAGCGGGGCGGGAGGACGGGGAAAGGACTGTCGTCATGCCCGAGGACGGTAGCCAACCAACTAGTTGGATGTCAACCAACTAGTTGGTAGCGCCCGGTCCGATTGCGGCCTATCCTGGAGCCCGGCACGTCAGCACCATCGGGAGGGGCCCTCGGATGTCACCCAAGGATTCGACCGCCGCGACCAGGGCGGCCCTCCTCGAGGCGGCCCGCGTCGAGTTCGCCGCGAAGGGCGTGGCCGGGGCGCGCGTCGACACCATCGCCGAGCGCGCCGGGGTGAACAAGGAGCGCATCTACGGGCACTTCGGCAGCAAGGAGAAGCTGTTCGACGCCGTCGTCGTCACCGCGCTCGACCAGGTCACCGAGGCCGTGTCGATGCCCGGGAAGGACGCGGCCGACTACGTGGGCCGGCTGTACGACTACTACCGCGAGCATCCGGACCTGGTCCGGCTGCTGATGTGGGAGGCGCTGCACTACGGAGGTGAGAAGCTCCTGCCCGGGCAGGAGCGGCGGGTGGACAAGTGCGGCCGCAAGACCGTGTCCCTGGCCGAGGGCCTGGGCCGCGAGCCGTCGCCGCAGGTCGCGCGCACCATGCTCATGCTCATCGGCATGGCCATGTGGCCCACGGCGATGCCCCAGTTGAACCGGATCTTCCTCGGTGCGGACGGAGCCGCCGACCACGACGCGATGCGCGACAGCGTCGTGGAGTTCGTCCGGGCCGCCCTGGACTGAGGGGCCGCACCGGCCCGCCCGGACTTCCCGGCCCCTGAGCCGGCGGACCCGGCCGGGGCGCCGGATCGGCGCGGCGGGCCCCGGCCGGGCGACCTACGCGCGCGGACCCTGATGGTCAGGAGGCGGCGTGCCGCTCCAGGAACGCGTACACGTCGGCCTCGTCCACGCCGGGGAACGACCCCGGGGGCAGCGCGGCGAGCACGTGTGAGTTCGCCCGCGCCGAGGGCCACGCGTAGCCCTCCCAGCGCTGGGCCAGCTCGGCGGGCGGGCGGCGGCAGCACTCGCCGTTCGGGCAGTTGGACCTGGTCCGGTTCGTGGTCTCGCGGCCCCGGAACCAGCGCGACTCGCGGAACGGCACGCCGAGCGTGATCGCGTAGTCCTTGCCCTGGGACGGGTCCACGTGGGCGACGCAGAAGTACGTCCCGGTCGGCGAGTCGGAGTACTGGTAGTACACCGAGAACCGGTCCGGCGACAGGAACACCTGGCGGCCCGACCACTGCACGCACATCCGCTGGCCCTCGATCGCGCCCTGCTCGTCCGCGGGGAAGACGATGCCGTCGTTCTCGTACGCCTTGTAGATGGTCCCGCCGGCGTCGTTGCGGACGAAGTGGCAGACCAGGTCGAGATGGCGGGTGGCCAGGTTGGTGAACCGGTGCGCCGCCATCTCGTACGACACGGCGAAGACGTCGCGCAGGTCCTCCACCGACAGCGCCCGGTCCTGCTTGGCCTCCCGCAGGTACGGCGCGGCCGCCGCCTCGGGCACGAGCACGGCGGCGGCGAAGTAGTTGGCCTCCACCCGCAGGCGGAGGAAGTCGGCGAAGTCGCGCGGCTTGTGGTGCTGGAGCGCGAAGTGGCCGAGGGTCTGCAGGAGCACGGTGCGCGGGGTGTGCATGCCGAGCTGCTCGCGCTTGAGGTAGATGCGCCGGTTGCGCAGGTCGGTCACGGACCGGGCCGAGCGCGGGAGGTCCTGCGCGGTGTGCACGGTGAACCCGAAGTACGACACGAGCGCCTGCACGGTGCTCTCCGACAGCGCGCCGGCGCGGTAGCCCACGGCGGCCAGCGCCGCGGCCGCGGCCTTCTCGATCTCCTCGAAGTAGTTGCCCAGCTCGCGCTGCTTGCGGCGCAGTTCGGCGTTGGCCGCGCGCGCCTCCTCCGGCGTCGCCGTCCCCTTGGCCTGGCGGGCCTTGAGTTCCTCGTACAGGCCGAGGATGTGCTCCAGGACGTCGTTGGTGACGCGGGCGGAGACCTTCAGCCTGCTCAGCCCGAGGCTCGCGTACAGCGGGTCCCGCTGGGCCTCCTCCAGCGCGATCTCGAGCTGCGCCCTCCGGTTGGGGGCCTGGCGGCGCAGCAGCTCCTCCACGGGGACGCTCAGCGCGGCGGCCAGGGACTTCAGCAGCGACAGCTTCGGCTCCCGCTTGCCGTTCTCCAGCAGTGAGAGCTGGCTCGGGGCGCGGCTGACGCGTTCGCCCAGCTCCGAGAGGGTGAGGCCGCGCTGCTTGCGCAGATGCCGGAGCCGCTGCCCGAAGGCCAGGAGATCGAGCTCCTGTGTCAAAGACAGCGGTTCTTCACCAAGCATGGACGGCATACCCGGATCATATGCGAAATTTCGCCGTTTCTTCCAGGTTGGAGGCGTCCGCAACACCCCGCATGACCTCCTGCCTGCGGCGGCCTCCGAGCCCGGCGCCGACGGCTCCGCGGCAGTTGCGGGCGCCCGCCATTGGTCTAGTCCAGAGAGAAAAGTCCGCGTTTCTTCTCTGCTGAATACTCACGAGTCTTGACTTAGGCAGAAATTTCATCGCTTTTCATGTCGATCTCGGGTTGCTGGATCTCCCCACCGCGCCGGAAACTCGAACCAAGCACCCAGGTGACGACAAAGCGCCTCAAACAGGGCAGCTGTCCTGTAGCGAGCGGCAGCAACAAGGGAGTGACGGACAATGTCGGACCGGTTCACGGAGGCCGCGCGGCGGCTCCAGGACGACTGGGACACCAACCCCCGCTGGAAGGACGTCGAGCGCACGTACACCGCGGAAGACGTCGTGCGGCTGCGCGGCTCCGTCCAGGAGGAGCACACGCTGGCCCGGCTCGGCGCGGAGCGGCTGTGGCATCTGCTGCGGACCGAGGACTACGTGAACTCGCTGGGCGCGCTCACCGGGAACCAGGCGGTTCAGCAGGTCAAGGCCGGCCTGAAGGCCATCTACCTGTCCGGCTGGCAGGTCGCCGCCGACGCCAACCTGGGCGGGCAGACCTACCCGGATCAAAGCCTCTACCCCGCCAACTCGGTGCCCGCCGTCGTGCGGCGCATCAACAACGCGCTGCTGCGCGCCGACCAGATCACCTGGGCCGAGGGCGACGAGAACGCGCCCCACTGGCTGGCGCCGATCGTGGCCGACGCCGAGGCCGGCTTCGGCGGCGTGCTCAACGCGTTCGAGCTGATGAAGGGCATGATCGCGGCCGGCGCGGCGGGCGTGCACTGGGAGGACCAGCTCGCCTCCGAGAAGAAGTGCGGCCACCTGGGCGGCAAGGTGCTCATCCCGACCGCCCAGCACATCAAGACCCTCAACGCGGCCCGGCTCGCCGCCGACGTCGCCGGAGTCCCCTCGCTGATCATCGCGCGGACCGACGCCCAGGCCGCGACCCTGCTCACCAGCGACGTCGACCCCCGCGACCAGGCGTTCTGCACCGGCGACCGCACCGCGGAGGGTTTCTACCGGGTGCGCAACGGCGTGGACGCCTGCGTCGCCCGCGGTCTGGCGTACGCGCCGCACTCCGACCTGCTGTGGATGGAGACCTCCACGCCCGACCTCGACGTGGCCCGCACGTTCGCGGAGGCGATCAAGGCGCGGTACCCCGACCAGATGCTCGCCTACAACTGCTCGCCGTCGTTCAACTGGAGGCAGCACCTGGACGACTCCACGATCGCCAAGTTCCAGCGGGAGCTGGGGCACATGGGGTACAAGTTCCAGTTCATCACGCTGGCCGGCTTCCACTCACTCAACTACTCGATGTTCGACCTCGCCCGCGGCTACGCCGAGGAGGGCATGCCGGCCTACGTCGAGCTGCAGGAGCGGGAGTTCGCGGCCGAGCCCCGCGGCTACACCGCCACCCGCCACCAGCGCGAGGTCGGCACCGGATACTTCGACCTGGTCAGCACGGCCATCGCGCCGGACTCCTCGACGACGGCCCTGAAGGGCTCGACCGAGGAGGAGCAGTTCACGCAGGCTCACTGACCGGCGGGAGCGGGTGACGTCCTCTCCCCCTTCGGGACGCGCCCCGGCCAGGTCGAGGCCGAAGGCCCCGCCGGCACGCCGCAGGTCACCCTCCGGGACCAGACGGCGGCCGGCGGGGCCTTCCCGCTCCCCGGGACGGCCGTCCCGGGGAGGTCGGGATCAGAGCCGCACGGCGCGGGCGTACCAGCGTCCGTCCACCGGGTGGATGAGCAGCCGCCGGCCGAAGCAGTCCGAGAGGTTCGCGCCGGTCAGCACCTCGCCGACCGGACCGCCGACGACGACGCGGGTGTCGCGCATCAGCAGGGCGTGCGTGGTGCTCGCCGGCACCTCCTCCAGGTGATGGGTCACCAGGACCGTGGTCAGATCGGAGCGGGCCGCCGCCAGGTTCTCCAGGGCCTCGATCAGGTCCTCGCGGGCCGGCAGGTCGAGCCCGGAGAACGGCTCGTCCAGCAGCAGGATCGCCGGGTCGGCCATCAGCGCCCTGGCCACCCGCACCCGCGCCTTCTCACCCTGGGAGCAGACGCCGAACGGCCGGTCCCCCAGGTCCTTGCAGCCGAGGTCGGCCAGCAGACGGTGCGCCCGCTCCCGCTCGGCGTCGCCGTACTTGTCCCAGAGGGGGGCGCTCGTTCCGGTGTGACCGGTGAGCACCACCGTGAGGGCGGTGGCGCCCTCCTCCTCCAGCAGCGCCTCGTCGACCAGCCGCTGGCTCGCCGCGACCAGGCCGATGTGCCGCCGCAGCTCCCGCAGGTCCACCCGGCCGAGCCGCCGGCCCAGCACCTCGGCCGTCCCCGACGTCGGGTGCCGTACGGCCGCGGCGACCGAGAGCATCGTGGTCTTCCCGGCGCCGTTGGGGCCGAGCACGACCCAGTGCTGGCCGTACTCCACGCGCCAGTCGATGTCAGCCACGAGGGTGCGGCCGGCCGCGCGGACGGTGATGCCGTTCAGTTCGAGGGCTGCTCCATCGGTACTCATGGGGTCAAGGATGCAACAGCGGCCGCCGCGCTCGCGGCGATCGTCCGAGGGATGGACTCAGGCGGCGGCGGTGTCCGAGCCGCCGGCCCGCTCCTCGACCGCGCGCAGGAAACGGGCCACGTGGCGGAAGAAGATCCGTGCTTCGGGCACCACGTCGGCCAGGATCGGGAACACGTGCGGCATCCGGCGCCACTCCTCGTACGTCACCGGAACGCCGTTCTCCCGGGCGCTCAGCGTGACCCTCCGGGCCTCGTTGCGCAGGATCTCGGTCGAGCCGGTCACGATCATGAGCGGCGGGATGCCCGTGTAGTCGCCGAACACCGGGGAGACCAGCGGGTCGCGGCAGTCGAGGCCGGCCGTCCACTGGCGGGCGAGCCAGTCCACCCGGCCCGCCGGAAGCATCGGGTCCAGCCACCGGTTGTCCCTGCGGCAGCCGTCGCTCAGGTCGGTCCACGGGGACAGGCAGATCGCGGCGGCGGGCAGCGGCAGCCCGCGGTCCCGCAGCGCCAGCAGTGTGGCCAGGGTGAGGTGCCCGCCGGCCGAGTCACCGGCCAGCAGCACGTCCTTGGCCCCGAACCCCCGGTCGAGCAGGCACTCGTACGCGCTCAGGGCGTCGCCGAGGGACTCGGAGAGGGAGTGGACCGGCCCCTGCCGGTAGTCCAGCGCGATCACCGGCCGCCGCGCGGCGGCCGACAGCCGCCAGGTGATCGGCCGGTGGGTGGCCGGGGAGCATATGAAATATGCGCCGCCATGGAAGTAGAGCACCACTTTGCTCTCGTCCAGGCCGGCGCCGCCCCGCACCCACTCGCCCGAGCAGCCGTTGAGGCGGGCGCGGGCGGTGGACGCCTCCGGCGGCAGCCGTCCCGGCACCCACTGTCCGAGGCCGATCAGCCTGCTGGCCAGGGCCATTCCGGCCGTGTGCCGCAGGAGGACGGCGGAGAGCGGGCGCGCGGTGCCGCGGAGGATGCCGTTGAAGGCGGCGGCCTGCCAGCTCACGGGGTAACCGGGATGGATGTCGACATCGATCTCGGATTTCACGCTGACCTCCACTCCCGCCTCGTGAGAGCGCCGTCTCCTGAAAGCCTCTCTCCTCAGAGCATCGCCGTGGACCGTCGCTCTTGCCGCTGGATACCGGATAGGCCGGAAACACTTCACTATATGTCGCTATATGCGGAAACCCCTCTGCCCAGAAAATCCCCGGTCAGACCTGCGCGTCCATTCCCGATCGGCGTCCGATCGGACGGGGCAGGAGAGGCTTTCGGGGCGGACGAGGCGCGCGGGACGGCCGCCGGTTCAGGCCGCCCGTAAATCCATTGCGTCCGTCCGGCTCGGGCGGCTAGGTTCCGTCGTTCGTGCCGCCATTTCATCGGAGGTTCCTCACTCAACCACCCCTCTTATCCCTTTATGCCCAACTTGTCCGGTACGGCTTCCGCAAGCACGCAACATATTGGGGAGCGGCCGCGGCGGGCGCGTTCACCAACACCGTCTTCGGCGTCCTGCGGGCGTACGTGCTGATCGCCCTGTGGCGGGCCCGCCCCGGCCTCGGCGGGTACGACATCGCCGACGCGGTGACCTTCTGCTTCCTGACCCAGGCGTACATCGGGCCGATGCAGGTCTTCGGCGGCGGGCTGGAGGTCACCCAGCGCATCCGGACCGGCGACATCGCCCTCGACCTGGTGCGCCCGGCCCCGCTCCTCCTCTGGAGCCTGGCGCAGGACCTCGGCCGGGCCGGCTACCTCTTCCTCGCGCGCAGCCTCCCGCCGACCGTCGCCGGGACGCTGCTGTTCGGGATCGTCCTGCCCGGAGACGTCGCGGTGTGGGCGGCGTTCGCCGCGAGCTTCGCACTGGGCATCGTGATCAGCTTCGGCTGGCGCTACATCGTCGCGATGGCGACCTGCTGGCTCCGCGACGATCGGGGCCTCGCGGTCGTGTCCCTGGTCCTGACCACGTTCTTCAGCGGCCTGATGCTGCCGCTGGTGATCTTCCCCGAGCCGCTCGGGACCATCGCCGGCGCCCTCCCCTGGGCCGCGATGGTCCAGGTGCCCGCCGACGTCTACCTCGGCAAGGCCGACGTCCCCGGCGCGCTCGCGTTCCAGGCGATGTGGGCCGCCGTCCTGCTGTCCCTGGGCGCCCTCATCACCCGGGCGGCCCGGCGGAAGGTGGTCATCGATGGCGGGTGAGTGCTGATGCGCGTCTATCTCCTGCTCATCTGGACGTGGACCAGGGCCGCGGCACGCTACCCCACCTCGTTCGCGCTGATGACCGTCGCCGGGACGGTCACCGCCGGGCTGGAGGTCGCCGCCATCTGGATCGTGTTCAGCAACACCACGACGCTCGGCGGCTTCGACGTCTCCGAGGTCATGTTCCTGTACGGCACGGCGGGCCTGCCGTTCTCCGTCGCCGACCTCCTCTTCGGCAACACCGACCGGATCAGCCAGCACATCAAGGCCGGCACGTTCGACGCCATGCTGGTCCGGCCGGTCGGCACGTTCGTCCAGATCGCCGCCGACCGGTTCACACCGCACCGCGCCGGACGCGTGCTCCAGGCCGCGATCGTCCTCGGGGTCGCCCTCGCCCGGCTGGACGTGCCCGCGTCGCGGGCCTGGATGATCCCCGTCATGGTCGCCTGCGGCATCGTGATCTTCACCTCGATCTGGGCCCTCGGCGGCGCGCTCCAGTTCCTGCTCACCGACGCACCCGAGGTCACCAACGCCTTCACGTACGGCGGGGTCACGCTCACCCAGTACCCGCTCACCGTCTACGGCGCCGACCTGGTGCGGGGCGTCACCTACGTCCTGCCGCTGGCGTTCGTCAACTGGCAGCCGGGCCTGTACGTCCTGGGCCGCGCGGACCCCCTGGGCCTGCCGTACGCGCTGCGTTTCCTCTCTCCGGCCGCGGCGGCGGCGCTGGCGGTCGTCGCCGCGTTCGCCTGGCGTGCCGGAGTCCGCCGCTACCGATCGACAGGGAGCTAGACCACATGATCGACGCAGACCGCATCGGCCGGTCGTTCCGGATCCGGGGCGCCACCGTGCACGCCGTGCGCGACCTGTCCTTCCACGTGGCGGCCGGCGAGTTCGTCGGCTGCCTCGGCCCGAACGGCGCGGGCAAGTCCACCACCATCAAGATGCTCACCGGCATCCTCGCGCCCACCTCCGGCCGGGTCACCGTGGCCGGCCTGGACCCGACCCGGCGCCGAACGGCGGTCGCGCGAGATCGGTGTGGTGTTCGGACAGCGGACCACCCTGTGGTGGGACCTCCCGTTGCGGGACAGCTTCGAACTGGTCCGGCTCCTTTACAAAGTAGATCGCATACGGTTCCGGGAGCGGCTCGGCGAGCTGACCGAGCGGCTCCGGCTGGGCGAGTTCCTCGCGACCCCGGTCCGCCAGCTCAGCCTCGGGCAGCGCATGCGCGGCGACATCGCCGCCGCGCTGCTGCACGACCCGTCACTGCTGGTGCTCGACGAGCCCACGATCGGGCTCGACATCGTCAGCAAGGCCGAGGTTCGCGCGTTCCTGCGCGACCTGAACACCGAGCGCGGAACCACCGTCCTGCTGACCACCCACGACGTCGGCGACGTCGAACGGCTGTGCCGCAGGGTGATCCTGATCGACCACGGGCGGCTGGCCTTCGACGGCACCGTGGACGAACTGCGCGCCACGGTGCCGGGCGAGACGTCGATCGAGGACGTCGTCGCCCACCTCTACCTCAATAGCTCTGCTCTGCGAACTCGTCCTCCTCGTCCCGGAGAGGACTCGCCCACCGCGACGGCATGAGCACCGGCAGGAACAGGGCGACGCCCAGCGCGCCGTACACGCCGGTGGAGAGGAGGGCGACCATGCCCTGGCCCGCCTGGGCGACCTCGGCCTGGAGGGAGGTCGCGGTCGGGGCCAGGTCGAGCGCCCGCGGGACGTCCAGGGCGTAGACGACCGTCCAGGCGAGCAGCACGATCGACGGGACGAAGGCGGCGAGCGGCGAGGTCCGGCACACGAGCACCAGCCCGAGCAGCAGGCCCACGGCGGCGACCACGCCCAGAGCGATCAGCATCCGGCCGTCCCCCGAGGGGCTCACCTTGAGAATCTGCGCGCCGCGGGCCAGTTCCGGCGCGGCCCAACCGGCGCCGAAGAGGAGGGCGGCCGTGAGAAGCACACCGGTGAGCAACCCGAAGAAATGTCGCATAACAACCACCTCGTCTGGGAGCGCCCTGTGAGGGGGGTGCGGGCGCCCCGCGATTGGGCGTACACATTAGCGACAAATCCGATCTAAAGGCACACTTCTCGACGAGAGCCATCAGGACGTGACATCGCGGGAGGTGAAGCGGGCCCAGGCGAACGCGCCGGACACCGCGGCGTATCCCGCGAAGACCAGCAGGCCCGTGCCAATACGCCCGGTGTCCATCGGCGCCCGCAGCACGCCGTCGAACGCGTTCCACCACGAGGTCAGCAGGAACGGCCGGAGCGCCGACAACTGCGGGAACACCGCGAGCACCTGCGAGACGACCACCAGCACCACGCTCGCGGCGATCGCGCCGATCGGGTTCTCGGTCAGCGTCGAGAACATCAGCGCCAGCGCGCCGAGCGCCGCCATCCCCGCCGCCGCGTACAGCACCGCCAGCCCCACGCGCAGCAGGCCCTCGGCGAACGGCACGGTCGTGCCCGACAGCAGCGTGACCGGGCCGGTCGGGAACAGCGCCAGCCCGGCGACCAGCGCGGACACCGCGACCAGCGCGCACGCGGCCAGGCAGAAGACCAGGACGTTCGCGTACTTGAGCGCGAGCAGCCGGCCGCGGCCCGCCGGGGCGGTGAGCAGGTACCTGAGCGTGCCCTGGCTCGCCTCGCCCGCCACCGCGTCCCCCGCCACCACCGAGACGGCCAGCGGCAGGATCAGCGGCAACATGGCGGACAACGAGGTGAAAGCGAGGACGAGCCCGTTGCCCGCGACCCGCGCGATGATCGGTCCGGCGTCGCCGTCCGTGCTCGCGATCCGCACCGCCACCCCGAACAGCACCGGCACGACGGCGAGCACCGCGAGCATGGCCAGGTGCCGCGGCCTGCGGAAGGTCAGCGCCGTCTCGGACGCGAGCAGCCGCGCCGCCGCGCGTGCCGGCCCGGCCGCCCGGAGCGGCGCGGCGTGGGCGAGCGTCTCATGACTCGACATCGAAACCCTCCCCCGTGAGGCGGACGTAGACGTCTTCCAAGCTGGGCCGCACCACGGCGAAGCCGCGGACGGCGACGCCGTCCTCGACGAGCGCGGCGCAGATCCGCTCGGGCGGCGTGTCGCCCAGCTCGGCGGTGGCCACACCGCCCGCGTGGCTCACGGCCGTCAGGCCGAGCCCGGCGAGCACGGCCGCCGCCGCGCCCGCCTCCGGCGTCTCCACCCGGACCGAGACGGCCACGCCCGCGTGCAGCTCGGCGATCGGCCCCTGGGCGACCAGCCGCCCGGTGCGCATGACCCCGACGTGGGTGCACATCTGCTCCACCTCCGACAGCAGGTGGGAGGAGACGAACACCGTCGTGCCGTCCGCGGCCACCTCCTTGATCAGTGCGCGTACCTCCCTCGTGCCCTGGGGGTCCAGGCCGTTGGTCGGCTCGTCGAGGACGAGCAGCTCCCTGGGGCCGAGCAGGGTGGCCGCGATCGCCAGCCGGTGGCGCATCCCCAGGGAGTAGGCCCGGTAGCGCTTGCCCGCCGCGTTCCCGAGCCCCACCCGGTCGAGCGCCTCGCCGATGCGGCGGGCCGCCGTCCGCGGGTCGGAGCGGGGGTCGGCCGCGTCGAGGCGGCGCAGGTTGGCCTCGCCCGACAGGTACGGGTAGAAGGCCGGGCCCTCGACGAGGGCGCCGACCCTCGGCAGCGCCCTGGAGACGCCGTCCGGCATGGGCTCGCCGAGCACGGAACAGCGGCCGGACGTCGGCGTGACCAGTCCGAGCAGCATTCGGATGGTGGTCGTCTTCCCCGAACCGTTCGGCCCGAGGAAGCCGAAGACCGATCCGCGTGGCACGGCCAGGTGCAGGTCGTCCACGGCCACGTGGCCGCCGCGGAACCGCTTGGTCAGCCCGGCCGTGGCGATCGCGTGCCCGGTGTCGCCCGCGGCGGCCCGCTCCGCCCGGGCGCCGGGCCCGTACGCGGTCTCGTGGTCGTCGGGGTGGGGCGGGGCCGCCTCGCCGGACGGCCCCGCCTTCGTCGCCCTGCTCACGGGGCCGCCCGCCGCGCCCCGCTCACTTCGCCGCCGCCGCGGCGTACAGGACCTCGGGGGTGACGGCGCCCGCGAACATCCGGCCGTCGTCGGTGAGCAGCGCCGAGACGAGCTTCGTCCGGATCAGTCGCCCGCTCCCCCACTCCCCGCTGACCGGGGTGGCCACCTTCACCATGCCGTTCGCGAGGGAGGCGACGCCGTCCCTGTCCCGCGCGCCCTTCGCCCGGTCCGCCGCCCCGGCCAGGTCACCCTCGAAGCCCTTCGGAAGGGACACGACGACCACCCGGTCCCAGCCGTCCCCGACGACGCGCGGCGCGGCGCCGTCATGCCCGTCCACGCCGTCCATGCCGTCCTTGCCGTGCGGTCCGCGCGCGATCGACGGCGCCGTCGTCTCCTCGACCTTCGCCCGGGGCGGGGGCGTGAAGGCGAAGTTCTCCGGCGCGGGCGGGGTGAACGTCACCGAGTCGAAGCCGACCTCGAACGCCGGCTCCGCCGTCCCCTTCGCGTAGAGCTGGACGCGCAGCGGGACGAGGGTCTCGCCGTCGATCGCCAGCCGCACCTCCTTGACCAGCGATCCGGCTTCCTTGGGCGTGAGCACCACCTGGTACGCGGCGCGGCCGGCGACGGTCGCGTCCTCGCTGATGGCGATCTCGGTGTCCGTGCCCGCCGCCCGCAGCGCCTCCTCGGCCGCCTGCGCCGGGGTGACCGTCTTCGCGTACGGCACGGCGTCCGGCCGCCCGGCTCCGTCCGGCGCGCCCTTGACCCGGGTGGCCGTGTTGGCGGCGCTGTCCCACCACCACACCTGGTCGCCGTTCACGACGAGGTCGCTCTCGTTCATCTCATCGGGCACCATCAGGCGGAGCCGGTCGGGCCCGCCGTACCAGACCTTGGCCTGGTGGGAGCCGGACAGCAGGCCAAGCGGCGAGGTCGCACCGCCGGCGGCCGGCAGCGCGGGCAGTCCGAGGGACGCGGTCTCGACGATGGTGCCCGACATCTGCGGCAGCCGTCCCGACTGCCACTTCTCGGCGGCGTCGGCGAGCAGCTCGGCGGCGGTGCGACGGGGAAGGGACGGCTCCCCCTGGACCGCCGCGATCACCGGCCCGGCCGCCACGACGCCGGCGACCACCGCCACGGCGGCGACGGGCACGCCCCACCTCACGGCGTGTGTTCCAATACGCATGTCATGCCTCCACTGTGCTGAATCACCCGGTTTCCCGCGCGAAACGGAACAAATGTCATCGGATCCGATCGATCCGACGTTCCGTAGCCTGCGCGCCCGAACCTGAGCCGAAGCTGAGACGACCTGAGAGGGCTCTCAGCCGGATCTCAGGAGAAACCCGCCAAGATGGGGCAATGCGGGTGCTGGTTGTCGAAGACGAACGAAGGATGGCGGCGGCCCTGAAGCGGGGCCTGCAGGCGGAGGGGTTCGCGGTCGATCTCGCCCACGACGGCGAGGACGGCCTGCACTGCGCCCGTACGGGCGAGTACGACGTCGTGGTGCTCGACATCATGCTGCCCAAGCTGTCCGGCTACAACGTGTGCAAGCGGCTGCGCGCCGAGGAGAACTGGGTGCCGATCCTGATGCTGTCGGCCAAGGACGGCGAGTACGACATGGCCGACGGGCTCGACCTCGGCGCCGACGACTACCTCGCGAAGCCGTTCTCGTACGTCGTGCTGGTGGCCCGGCTGCGGGCGCTGCTGCGGCGCGGCGGCACCCGGCGGCCCGCCGTGCTGCGGGCCGGAGATCTGTCCCTCGATCCCGCGCGCCGCCTGGTCGCGCGCGGCGAGACGCCCATCGAGCTGACGCCCCGCGAGTTCTCGCTGCTGGAGTTCCTGATGCGACGGCACGACGAGGTGGTCTCGAAGTCCGAGATCCTCGAACACGTGTGGGACACCTACGACACCGACCCCAATGTCGTCGAGGTGTACGTCGGCTACCTCCGTCGCAAGATCGACACGCCGTTCGGGCGGAACACGCTCCAGACTGTGCGCGGCGCCGGATACCGGCTGGTCGGCGATGGAAACTGAGCCGCCCCGTCGCAGGCCCGGAAGCGGCCCGGCCGGATGGTGGCGGCGCAGGAGCCTGCGGTTCCGGCTGACCGCGACCGCCTCGGCGGTCCTGGCCCTCGCCCTGGCGGCCTCCGCGTACGTGTTCGTCGGCGTCCTCGGCAATGCACTGGCCGGCACGATCGACGACGAGGTGTACCAGCGCGCCCGCGAGGTGGTCGCGCTGGCCGACGACGGACGGCTCGGCGACCGGATCGTCACGACGGACAACACGATCGTCCAGGTGCTCGACTCCTCCGGGCGGATCGTCAACGCGACCCCGGGCACCGACCGCCTGGTCCCGCTGCTCGGGGCGGATCGGCGGGAGCGCGCCGTACGCTCGGGCCGTCCCGTGTTCCTGGACGGCAGGCCGTACGGGATCCCCGGCCCGCTGCGGGCGCGGGTGCTCAGCGCCGACGCCGGGCGCACCGTCATCGCGGCGCGGTCGTTCACGGAGGTCCAGGGCAGCCTGACGACCACCGGTCACGTGCTGGTCGTCGGGACACCGCTGCTTCTGGTCCTGCTCGCGGCGGCGTCGTGGCTGGTCATCGGCAGGACGCTGCGGCCGATCGCGCTTTTGCGCAGAGGCGCGGCCGAGATCAGCGGGACGGCGCGGGCCAGGCGGCTGCCGGTGCCCGAGTCGCGGGACGAGGTGCATTCCCTCGCCACGACGCTGAACGACATGCTGGCCCGGCTGGAGGCGGCCGACGCCCGGCAGCGCGCGCTCATCTCCGACGCGTCGCATGAGCTGCGCAGTCCGCTGGCCAGCATCCGGCTGCAACTGGAGGTCGCGCTCAGCCACCCGGAGGGGCAGGACTGGCGGGAGACCGCCGAGGGCGTGCTCGAGGACACGATGCGGCTGTCCCGGCTGGCCGAGGACCTGCTGGCGCTGGCCCGCCTCGACGAGGGGCGCACCGCCCGCCGGGAGCCGGTCGACCTCGCCGCGCTGGTCGAGCGGGCGGTCGAACGGCACAGCGTCACCGGCGACATCGCCCCCGGCGTCACCGTGGACGGCGACGCCCTCGACCTCGGCCGGGTGCTGACGAACCTGGTCGCCAACGCGGTGCGGCACGCCACGTCCACGGTGGTCGTCGCGCTGCACGCGGAGCCGCCCGGCGCCGGAGCTCCCCGGTCCGGTTCCGGATCGGCTCCTGGCAGGGGCACGGCCGGCGTCGCGCGAGGGGGCGCCACGGGAGGGGGTGTCGCGGTCCTGACCGTGACCGACGACGGCCCCGGGATCCCGGCGGAGGACCGGGAACGGGTCTTCGACCGGTTCACCCGACTGGACAGCGCGCGCAGCCGGGACGAGGGTGGCGCCGGGCTCGGCCTGGCGATCGTCCGCGACACCGTGCGCGCCCACGGGGGCACCGTTCACCTGGAGGACGCCGCCCCGGGCCTGCGCGCCGTCGTACGGCTGCCCCTCGCGGCCCCCGAGACGTCCCGGTAGGCGTCACCCCCGGGCCCGTGGCCGGGGCCGGGGCGGGGCCGGGGCGGGGCCGGGTAAAGGCTGCGCCTGAGCGGCGGGGCCACGCGAGTTCCGCCACAGCACGACATATACGTTGTGTGTCCAGGTCATCACAAATCGTATTGGGGGTGTGGCTCATGGCCTACGCATGGGGACGGCTGCGGTGGGCCGCGACGGCGGCGGTCCTGGTCCTGTCCGGCGCCGGTTGCGGCACCGAGCCGACGCCGCCCGAGTACTACCCGACGACCGAGGGCGCCAACACGCAGGCCGGCCAGATCAAGATCAGGAACGTGTCGATCGTCGGCCCGGCGCCGACCGCGACCGCCGCCGCGGGCTCCTCCGCCCCCGTCTACTTCTCGCTGATCAACGCCGGGAGCGCGGAGGACAGCCTGGTCCAGGTGCGCGCCGAGGGTGTGGCCAGGTCGGTCTCGATGTCGCAGTCCGAGGTCCGCGTGCCGCCGCTCGCGCTCGTGTGGGTGGGCACCGGCCCGTACACGGTCACCCTGCAGGACCTGGAGCGGCCGCTCACCGTGGGCCAGTACGTCACGCTGCAGATGCGGTTCAAGCAGGCCGGAGAGGTGACGGTGCGCAACGTCCCGGTGCAGATGGCCGGCGTCGCCTCCACCCTGCCGAGCCCGACAGGGTTCACCCCTTCCCCTTCGCCTTCTCCCTCGCCCTCGCCCTCGCCCTCGCCGAGCCCCACACCCCCCGCCTCCCCCTCGCCGAACCTCTCACCGAGCCCCTCACCGAGCCCCTCACCGTCCGGTTGACGCCGGCGCCGCCTGCCCGAAGATCCGCCCGCCGCGTACCTTCTCTAGCATCGGAGCGATCGGAGCCCCCCTCCGTCCCTCCGTCCCCCAAGGAGATCCGATGCTTCCCGAGTACGGCCGCCCGGCCCAGGAGCTGCTCACCGAGCTGGCCGAGCTGAAGGCCGGTGACCTGCCCGTCCGCGGCGGCAAGGTGACCGCCTACGTGTACGACACCGGCCGTCCCGAGATCCACGACGCGGCCCACCGGGCGTACGCCGAGATGCTCGAGGTCAACATGCTCGACCCGACGGCGTTCCCCAGCATGGTGGCGCTGGAGAAGCAGGTGGTCGGCGCGGTCGCGGACCTGCTCGGCGGCGACGCGACCACTCCGGGGATCTTCACCAGCGGCGGCACCGAGTCGATCATGCTGGCGGTGAAGGCGGCCCGCGACCACTGGCGCGCGACCACGGCCGCCGGAGGCACGGCCGCCGGGAACGGCGCATCCGGCGACGCCGGGGAAGGCGCCGGAGAAGGCGCCGGCCGGGCCCCGCAGCTCGTGCTCCCGGTGACCGCGCATCCGGCGTTCCACAAGGCCGCCCACTATCTCGGGGTCGAGGTCGTGCCCGTGCCGGTGGACCCGGTGACGTTCCGCGTCTCCGTCCCCGCGGTCGAGGCCGCGATCGGCGACCGGACGATCCTCGTCGTGGTCTCCGCGCCGTCCTACCCGCAGGGCGTGATCGACCCCGTGGCGGAGATCGCCGCGCTCGCCTCGTCGCGGGGCGTCCCCTGCCACGTGGACGCCTGCGTCGGCGGGTGGCTGCTCCCCTGGCTGCGCGAGGCGGGGGCGGAGATCCCGCCGTTCGATCTGCGCGTGCCCGGCGTCACGTCGCTCTCCTGCGACCTGCACAAGTTCGGCTACGCGCCCAAGGGCGCCTCCGTCCTCCTCTTCGCGGACGCCGCGCTGCGTCGCCGCGCCTACTTCGCGTCCGCCGCCTGGCCCGGATACACGATCATCAACGCCACCGTGCAAAGCTCGCGCTCGGCCGGTCCGCTCGGCGGGGCGTGGGCCACCCTCCAGTCCCTCGGCCGCGACGGCTACCTGGAGCTGGGCCGTACGACGCTGGAGGCGACGCGCAGGCTGGTCGAGGGCGTGTCGGCGATCCCGGGGCTGCGGGTGCTCGGCCGTCCCGAGTCGTCGCTCGTCGCCATCGCGGCCGACCCGGACGCGCCCGGTGGCGCGATCGACATGTTCGTGCTCGCCGACGAGGCGCGCGGGCGCGGCTGGTTCCTCCAGCCGCAGCTCTCGTACGCCGGGATCCCGGCCAACCTGCACGTCACCGTCACCGGCGTCACCCTGCACGGCGTCGAGGAGATGCTCAAGGTGATCGCGGAGTCGGCGGAGGCCGCCCGCCTGGCCGGGCCGGCCGCGGTGCCGGACGGCCTGCCGGAGCTCATCGCCTCGGTGGACCTGGAGGCGCTCGACGACGCCACCTTCACCGAGCTCGCCGCCTCGGTCGGCATCGCGCTCGACGGCGGCGGCTCGCAGGGGATGGCCGTCGTGAACGCCGTCCTCGACGCGCTGCCCGCCGGGACCCGGGAGGCGGTGCTGGTCAGGTTCCTGTCGGCGATGTACTCCTGACGGCCGGCGGCGGGGGGCGCCGGCTCAGCCGCTCAGGCGCTCGACCACGTCCAGGGCGGCGCGGGCCGCGGCAGCGTCGTGGACGCGGAAGACCCGCGCCCCCTGGAGCGCGGAGACGGCCAGGGTGGCGATGGTGCCCGCGTGGCGCTCCTCGACCGGGAGGCCGCCGAGCGTCTCGCCGACGAAGTCCTTGTTGGACACGGCCACCAACACCGGCCAGCCGGTGGCCACCATCTCGTCGAGGCGGCGGCTGACCTCCAGCGAGTGCCAGGTGTTCTTGCCGAAGTCGTGCGCCGGGTCGATCAGCACCGCGTCCCGCCGCACACCGGCCGCGACCGCCCGCTCCGCGAGCGCCGTCGTGTAGCCGATCACGTCGGCCACCACGTCGTCGTACGCGATGCGGTGCGGGCGGGTACGCGGCTCCACTCGGCCGGCGTGCGCGCAGACCAGGCCGATCCCGTGCCGGGCGGCGACCCCGGCGAGCGCGGGATCGACGCCGCCCCAGGTGTCGTTGAGCAGGTCGGCTCCGGCCTGGGCGACCACCTCGCCGACCTCGGACCGCCAGGTGTCCACGCTGATGATCACGCCGGAGTGGCGGGCCCGGACCTCGGCGACGAGGTCGGCCACCCGGCGGATCTCCTCCGCCGGATCGACCTCGTCCCCCGGCCCCGCCTTGACGCCGCCGATGTCGACGATGTCGGCTCCCCCGTCGATCGCCCGCGCGACCGCGTCGAGCGCGGCGCCGAACCCGAAGGTCGCTCCCTTGTCGAAGAAGGAGTCGGGCGTGCGGTTGACCACCGCCATGATCGCGTGGTCGCCCGGGCCGAAGGCCCGGCCGCGAAGGCGCAGAGTAGACATCCCGGTCAGCGTACCTCCGCGAGCTGAAGAGACGATCAAAACCGTCGTCCCCTGCGGGCAGCGCCGGGCCGCCGCGGACCTCGGTGGCTCTTGGAGCGCTCCAAAGCTACGCGGCAAAGCTATGCGGCGGAGCCGCCCTCCGCGATGGCGACGAAATCCTGTGCGATCGGCGGAAGCCTCCGCCGGGCGTGCACCACCGCGATGACCTTCTTGAGCGCCGGGCTCAGCGCGCGCACCTCCAGGCCGGCCCGCGCGGCCTGCTCGGCCATCGCCCGGTACCAGAGCAGGTGCGCGCCCGCGTCCTTCACCACACCCAGCCAGCCGGCCCTGTCGTCGGACTCGACCGCGACCACGGGGCGGACGCCGTACGTCGTGAAGATGTGGTCGAACTCCCTGCGCCGGGGGCTTCCCGGGGTGGGCAGCAGCAGGCGCATGCCGTTCAGCCTGGCGAGCGGCACGGGCTCGGGGAGGCCCGCCCCGGGCGGCGAGATGAGCACGAACTCCTGCCGCTCGACGGGGTGGGTGACGAGGTCGGTCGGCACGGGCAGGTCGGTCAGGCCGAGGTCGGCGCGCTGCTCGCGCACGGCGGTGACCACGCTGTCGCGCCCGTCGCAGCGCACGATCTGCACGCGGATGCCGGGATGCTCCGCCGCGTAGGCGGGGAGCAGCCGCCCGGCGAGCCCGGGTTCGAGGCTGGGGGTCGCCGCGATGCGCAACTCCGCGCCGGGCGCCTGCTCGCCGGCCGCCAGCATCTCGATCTCGCGGACGGCGTCGAGCGCCTCGCGGGCGAGTTTGACCACACGCCGCCCCTGCGGCGTCACGACGACGCCGCGCCCCGAGCGCGCGAAGAGGGTCAGGCCCAGCTCGCGTTCCAGGTCCCGGATCGCGCGGGACAGTGCGGGTTGCGCGATGTAAAGAGACCGGGCCGCCTCGGTCATGGTGCGGTGCTCCGCAGTCGCGACCACATAACGGAGCTGCTGCAGATTCATGCGAGAAAAGCTAGGGCAGATAGGCCCGGCTATTCCGGAACATCGCAGAGATCACCTCGGCTGATTACCCTCCGCTCCCGTCTACTGCGACATCCGTTACACATGTGAAATGAGTAAGGTTTTGCCCGATATTTCAGGACAAGGGGGCAAAACTTGGCGACGCAATACCCTCCACCGCCGCCGCAGGACGGGAATCCGTACCCGGACCCCACCTCGGGATTCCCCCCGCCACCTCCCGGGGCGCAGGGAGCGCCCTATCCGCCACCACCGCCGCAGGCCGCTCCGGCGGGCGCGCAGGGCGCCCACTACCCGCCGCCCACGCCGCCGCAGGGCCCGCCGTACGGTCCGACCGGAATGCCGCCGCAGGGGATGCCGCAGGGAACGCCACCCGGAGCGGGGCCAGGAGCACCTGGCGGGACTCCTTACGGGGTGCCTCCCGGTGGCCCGTACGCCGCGCCGCAGGGAGCGCCTCCGGGACCTCCGTACGGGGCGCCGCCGGTCGCGCCGGGCAGAATGCCCCCGCAGATGCCGGGACCGATGCCGCAGGGGATGCCGGGCACCGCCGCGCCCCAGGGGATGCCGCACGGGATGCCGGGGGCGCCGCAGCCTTCGCCCGGACAGGGGTACGGCCCGGGACCGACGGGCTGGTCGCCCCAGCCGCAGCCTCCGAGCCCTCCGTACCCGCCCGGTCCCCCGCGGCCGGCCGGGCCGTACGGCCCGCCCCGCTACACGCCGCCCGCCTGGCAGCCGAAGAAGAAGTCGGGCGCGGGCGCGATCGTCGGCGGACTGCTGGGCGTGATGGCGCTCGCCCTCGTCGTGCTCGTCGTGGGCGCCGCGTTGCTCAAGGGCTCGGGGAAGGACGACCCGCCGACCTCGGTCGCGCTGCCCACGAGCACCTACTCCCCCGCACCGTACGACGAGCCGACCTCCGAGCCCACGTCCCAGCCGACATCGGAGCCCACGTCCCCGCCCACATCGCTTCCGACCTCCCAGCCGACCTCCCAGCCGACGCGGGAGCCGACGTCGCACCCGGTCAACCGGAGCTTGAAGGCCAACAGCGTCTACCTCGCCGGAGCCCTGCCGACGACGAGGTGCCCGGCGGGGAGCGCCAACATCTACAACCATGCCCAGTTCAGGGCGCTGATCCTGAGGACCGGGCAGTGCATGGGAAGGGCGTGGAATCCGACGCTGGCCCGCGTGGGGATCACCTGGCGGGCCCCCGGCTACATGATCGCGCCGAGTAAGGGGCGCGGCGCGTGCGGCGACTACCCGTCCCCCGGGAGCAACGTGCCGTACTACTGCCCGCGCAACAGCACGATCTACGCCTCGACGTCCGCGTTGGTGAAGGAGTACGGCTCGTTCGGGAACTGGCACGGCTACATCATCAGCATGATGGCCCACGAGTACGGCCACCACATCCAGAACATCTCCGGCATCTCGGATGAGTGGTGGCAGCGCTACCAGGCCACGTCGTCCAAGAGCGCGCAGCTGGCGCTGACCCGTCGGCACGAGTTGCAGGCGACATGCTTCGGCGGCATGTTCATGCGGTCGGTGCAGGCGACCTATCCGATCAACGCGAGCCAGCGCAGCTCGCTGCTGTCGGCCTACGGCTACATGGGCGACCAGGCCGGCTACCCGCGCGACCATGGCAGCACCGCCAACAACTACGGATGGTTCCGGCAGGGATACATGCGCCAGAAGGCCTACCAGTGCAACACCTGGGCCGTCGGCGCGTCCTCGGTCTCCTGAGTCCCGCCGAACAGATCGCGCCTCCGCGCGCGGCGAGGCGGCGCCTTCCCGCCTCGCCGCGTCCGGGGGCCGCCCGAGCAGATGCGCGCCCGCGTCCTTCACCACACCCAGCCAGCCGGCCCTGTCATCGGACTCGACCGCGACCGGCGTCGTCGTGACGCCGCAGGGGCGGCGTGTGGTCAAACTCGCCCGCGAGGCGCTCGACACCGTCCGCGAGATCGAGATGCTGGCGGCCGGCGAGCAGGCACCCGGCGCGGAGTTGCGCATCGCGGCGACCCCCAGCCTCGAACCCGGGCTCGCCGGGCGGCTGCTCCCCGCCTACGCGGCGGAGCATCCCGGCATCCGCGTGCAGATCGTGCGCTGCGACGGGCGCGACAGCGTGGTCACCGCCGTGCGCGAGCAGCGCGCCGACCTCGGCCTGACCGACCTGCCCGTGCCGACCGACCTCGTCACCCACCCCGGGAAGCCCCCCGGCGCAGGGAGTTCGACCACATCTTCACGACGTACGGCGTCCGCCCCGGCGCCCCGAACGTGCGAAGAGGGTCAGGCCCAGCTCGCGCTCCAGATCCCGGATCGCGCGGGACAGTGCGGGTTGCGAGAAAAGCTAGGGCAGACCGGCCCGGCCATTCCGGAACATCGCAGAGATCACCTCGGCTGATTACCCTCCGCTCCTACTTACTGCGACATCCGTTACATATGTGAAATGAGTAAGGTTTTGCCCGATATTTCGGAGCAAGGGGGCAAAACTTGGCGACGCAGTACCCTCCACCGCCGTCGCAGGGCGGAAATCCGTACCCGGAACCGGCCGCGGGATTCCCCCCGCCACCTCCCGGGGCGCAGGGGCCGCCCTACCCGCCACCACCGCCGCAGGCCGCTCCGGCAGGCGCTCACGGGGCCCCGTACCCACCGCCCGCACCGCCGCAGGGCCCGCCGTACGGTCCGACCGGAATGCCGCCGCAGGGAGCGCCACAGGGACCTCCGCACGGGGCGCCACCCGTCGCGCCGGGCAGAATGCCCCCGCAGATGCCGGGACCGATGCCGCGGGGGATGCCGGGGGCGCCGCAGCCCTCGCCCGGACAGGGATACGGCCCGGGACCGACGGGCTGGCCGCCCCAGCCGCAGCCTCCGAGCCCTCCGTACCCGCCCGGTCCCCCGCGGCCGACCGGGCCGTACGGCCCGCCCCGCTACACGCCGCCCGCCTGGCAGCCGAAGAAGAAGTCGGGCGCGGGCGCGATCGTCGGCGGACTGCTGGGCGTGATGGCGCTCGCCCTCGTCGTGCTCGTCGTGGGCGCCGCGTTGCTCAAGGGCTCGCGGAGCGGCTACACCCCGGTCGCACTGCCCTCGTACACCTTCTCCCCTCCGCCGTACGACAAACCGACATCCGAGCCGACATCCGAACCGACATCCGAGCCGACGTCGGAACCCACGTCGCTTCCGACATCGCTTCCGACATCGCATCCGACATCGCATCCGACATCGCATCCGACGCAGGAGCCGACGCAAGAACCGACGTCAAGGCCGGTCAACCGAACCGTGAAGGCCAACAGCGTCTACCTCGCCGGAGCCCTGCCGGCGACGAGGTGCGCGGCGGGGAGCGTCAACATCTACAACCACGCCCAGTTCAAGGCACTGATCCTGAGGACCGGGCAGTGCATGGAACGGGCATGGAAGCCGATGCTGACCCGCGTGGGGATCACCTGGAGCCCCCCGGGCTACATGATCGCAGCGGGCAGGGGGCGCGGCGCGTGCGGCGACTACCCACCCATCGGGAGCTCGCAAGCGTTCTACTGTCCGCAGAACAACACGATCTACGTCTCGACATCCGCGACCGTCAAGGGGTACGGCTCCATGGGGAGCTGGCACGGCTACTACACCAGCTTGATGGCCCATGAGTACGGCCACCACATCCAAACCATCACCGGCATCTCGGAGGACGAGTGGCGGCTCTACAACGCCACGTCCTCCAAAAACACGCAGCTGGCGCTGACTCGTCGGCACGAGCTGCAGGCGACGTGTTTCGCCGGCATGTTCATGCGGTCGGTGCAGGCGACCTATCCGATCAACGCGAGCCAGCGCAACTCACTGATGTCGGTCTGGGGCACCCTTGGCGACCAGCCCGGCTACCCGCGCGACCACGGCAACCTCGCCCACAACTACGCGTGGTTCCGGCAGGGATACCTGCGCCAGAAGGCCTTCCAATGCAACACCTTTGTCGTCGGCGCGTCCTCGATCTCCTGAGTCCCGCCTGACACAGATCACGCCTCCGCGCCGCGGCGGGTGCCTTCCCGACTCGCCGCGTCCAGGGGCCGCCCGAGCCGCCGGCGGCCGTGGCCGGGGGGCTGCGGTGACCCGGGGGCGGTCACCGTTCCGTCTCCCGGGAGCACGAAGGGGCGGTCGCGTGGTCGCGCGGTGGCGCGACCACGGCGGTCACCCCACTCCGCGATGCATCACTCAGCGCCTTCATCGTCCTTTATTTGGCTTCTGTCAGCCTTGTGGGGATATGGGGCTAGAATCCGTCGTCAATTCTTGCAACTTCGGATACCCGGCATTTGCCTACGAGACGGGAGCGGTTCACCATGCGCCGTGGGGACGCCATGGACGAGGCCGGAGACGGTCCAGAGGACCCGTCGCAACCGCGTTCCCGGAGACGTCCGCCCGGGGACGGGCCACGAGAGGCCAAACGGGGTGACGACACCCCCGAGCGCGGCTCCGGCACTCCCCGTCGTGAAGCCGGGAACCCCGGCCACGGGAACGGGCCCGAGCGGAACCCGGCGGGCTCAGGAGGGAACCGCGCTCCGGGGCAGGGCCACGACCGGGCGGGCGGCGGCAGTGGGCCGACCAGGCCGGCGCGCGGGCCGCGACCGCCGCAGCAGGGGCCGGACGCCTCCGGGCGCGAGGCCTCCCGCCGTACCGCCGGAGGTCCGCAGACGCCGCCCCCGCCACGCGGCGGCGGAGAACCCCCGCGCTCCGGCGGCCCGGGGCGCGACGGCCGGGCCCCTCGACGGGACGGCCGCGCGGAGCGGCACGACAGCCAGGGACCCCCGACCGGGGGCCAGGGACCACGGATCGAGGGCCAGGAGCCCCCGAGGGCGGCCGGCGGCCCGAACGGAGACCCCCGCGAGCGGCAGGCCAAGGGGCCGGGTCCCCGATACGGGAAGCCCGTGACGACCGCGTCCCTCATCGGCTGGACGGCGCTGTCGGCGATCGTCCCCGGAGCGGCCCACCTGCGGGCGGGCAAACGCCGTACCGGATTCATCATGCTGGCCTTCTTCGGCGCGCTCCTGATCGCGGCGGTGGTCTACGGCCTGCAGTTCCTGGGGAACGCGGGCGCGGCGGTCCGGCAGAGCACGCTCACCACCGTCATGGTCGGCGCGGGCGCGGGCGCCCTCGCCTGGTTCGCGCTGATCGCGATGTCGTACATGGCGCTCCGCCCGGAGCGCCTGCCCCGCAAGGGCCAGGTCGTCTCCGGCATCGTCGTCGGCGTGCTGTGCGTCTCGGTGATGGCGCCGTTCGCGCTGACCGCGACCACCATCAAGACCGCGGGCGACCTGCTCGACGACGTCTTCGTCCCCCAGCCGGGCGGCCCGAGCCCGTCCCCCATCAGGGCCGAGGACCCGTGGAACGGCCGCAAGAGGGTGAACTTCCTCCTCATCGGCGCGGACGCCGCGGGCAACCGCGAGGGTGTACGCACCGACTCGATGACGGTGGCCAGCGTCAACCTCGTCACCGGCAACACCGTCCTGTTCAGCCTGCCGCGCAACCTGCAGTACGTGCGGTTCCCGGCGAGCAGCCCGATGCACAAGCAGTTCCCCGACGGGTTCAACGCCGAGGGCCAGGGCCTGCTGAACGCCGTCTGGTACTACGCCGACAACAACCCCCAGCTCATGGGCGGCAAGAACCGGGGCCCCGAGGCGCTGAAGGACGCGATCGGCTACACGCTCGGCCTGAACATCGACTACTACGCGATGGTCGACATGTTCGGGTTCGCCCGCCTGATCGACGCCATCGGCGGGCTCCGCATCCGGGTCGAGCAGGACGTCAAGTGGGGCGGCCACTTCGGCACCGCCGGCACCATCAAGGCCGGCTACCGGAAACTGAACGGAGAAGAGGTCCTCTGGTACGGCCGTTCCCGGGTGAACAGCGACGACTTCTCCCGCATGTCGCGCCAGCGTTGTGTGATCGGCGCGCTCGCCCAGCAGGCCAGCCCGACCACCGTACTCGCGAACTTCAACAAGATCGCCGCGGCCGCCCGGCACATGTTCCGTACGGACATCCCGCGCGACCTCCTGGAGCACCTGGTCCCGGTCGGGTTGAAGGTGAAGGACGCCAAGATCACCAGCCTTCAGTTCGTGCCGCCGACCATCTACACCGGCAACCCGGACTGGGCCAAGATCCGCCTGCTCACCCGGAAGGCGATCCGCGAGTCCACGGCGGACAGCCGCACCGCGGCCGCGGGCGTCACCGCGAGCCCGAGCGGCACCGGGACCGGCGGCGCGTCGGCCTCCGGCTCACCGACCGCGAGCGCCGCGGCCACCCCCTCCGCCGGAGTCACGGCGAGCAGGCCCACGCGTCCGGTCACCCCGACGCCGAACAACAAGGCCGCGGACTCGCTCTCGGAGATCTGCGGGTTCTGACCGGCCCAGACCATGCGTCCGGGGCCCACGGGATCGCGAGCGCGGCGATGTGGGCCCCAGGTCAGGAAGCCAAGGGCCGCGTGCGCCGGACATAACCCATGATGGAGTGGTGAAACCGCCCGTCTGGATCGTGTCCGGCCCTCCCGGAGCGGGCAAGTCGACGGTCTGCTCGGCGCTGCTGCGCCGGCTGGATCCCGTGCCCGCCCTCCTCGACAAGGACACGGTCTACGGGGCCTTCGTCGAGGCCACCCTCGCCGCCTACGGCAGACTTGGCGGCGAGCGCGAGGGCCCCTGGTACGACCGGCACATCAAGCGCCACGAATACGACGGCCTGACCGCCACCGCGTACGAGATCCGCTCGCACGGCTGCCCGGTGATGCTCAGCGGGCCGTTCACCTCCCAGGTCCACGACGCCGAGTTGTGGCGTCACTGGGTCACCGACCTGGGCGGACCTCCCGTCCGTCTCCTGTGGGTCCGCTCCGACGGCCCCACCCTGCGCTCCCGGCTGGTCGAGCGCGGGCTGCCCAGGGACGGCCAGAAGCTCGAACGATTCGAGGAGTACCTCCAGGCCATCCGGGTGAACGAGCCGCCCGCCGTGCCGTACGTCGAGGTGGACAACCGCATCGGCGCACCACCGATCGACCAGCAGCTTCGGCATCTCATCCCCTGGGGACGCGGCCCGAGCCGTCATTGACGCGTTCTCCGGCATGAATGCCGACGGCCCTCCCACCCTTGGGCAGGAAGGCCACATAGTCGGCGGCGCGCCCCTCCCGGCAGTCGAGAAGCCGGGAGGGGCGATGTGGTCGGGCGAGGCCGATCAGTTCAGCCGCTTGAGGTATCCATTGGCGACCAGCCAGCTCACCGGCAGTTCTGCGGGCATCTGCGGCGCCTCAGGGATGTACCTGCTGAGCAGGTGGTACTGCCTGCCGACCCCTTGCTGCTGGAACGCGGAGGCGGCCGGCCCGGCATCGACGGTGAACGCCCTGACGACCTCGTACGCGTGATAGTTGCACGGGTGCCCGGGGTCGCCGGAGAACGTGTTCAGGTTGTTCGGCGGGAGGGACCTCCGTACGTACGGCGTGCCGTACGGCGCGAGGAACGATCCGCCCTCACCGCCGAAGCGGTCGAGTTTCGTCCCAACCAGGAGGACTACCGATGAGACGAGCGGCCTGCCGTTGCCGTAGCCCCCGGAATGGGCGAAACCGAAGTCCGTCGGATAACGCCATCCGTTGGCCGACTCGTTCCAGTAGCGATCGATGAACGCCATCGGCTTCAGCCCGCCAAGAGGCACGTAGCCCTTCAGGATCTTGGCCAGCCATCCGTTTTGCGGAAGGTTCAGCGGGCCGAGGTTCGGATTGCCCTGAACATAGGGCAGGCCGCAGACCTGCGTGAGGGTTCTCGGCGTGGGAGCGACGGCGGGCACGACGGTTCCCGGCGTCGTAGTGACGGCGGGCGCGACGATTCCCGGCCTCGAAGCGACACCGGGCGCGACAGTTCCCGGCCTCGAAGCGACACCGGGCGCGACGATTCCCGGCCTCGAAGCGACACCGGGCGCGACGATTCCCGGCCTCGAAGCGACGGTGGGCTTGGCGGTGGGCTTGGCGGTGGGCTTGGCGGTGGGCGTTCTCTCCAGGGTCGACGGCACAGGCGACCGGGGGCCCGTGGCCGAGGCGGTGATGTCTGCCTGGGCGACGCCGCCCAGGAATGCCGCTGTGGCCATGGCGAGCGCCGCGACCAGCGGTGCTCGTCGAGAAAAACCTTGCACGGATTCTCCTGAAAGGACTCGCGTGAACCTTCACCGGACATGTCGACATCAATACGAAATCCACCGCGGAGAGAAAACGCACTGAGCGTTTCCAAAATCCCCAGACGGGTCCCCGGCTGATGAGCGCCCACACAGATGAATGCGGCGTCAGCCGGTCACACCCCGAAAGATTTCCATTGAAGCGACGGGACCGTGCCTACCCGCCGAAGAATCAGGTTGATCGCAAGAAAATCCCCGGAGCGGCAAAAGACCACGGAGCGTCGATGGCGATTGGACTGGATTAATTCCGGTAAATTCCACCATCACCGGAACCCGCGGTTTGGCGCGATTTCCCTACGCACGCCGGCCCGTTTCCGCACAGCGTGGACAAATAACCGGATTTCACCCGCATGATGGAGAACTCGGACAGCCCTGCAGAGTTTTCAGACTCAGCCCCAGAGTCCGCGCTTTCCCCGGAAAGCCCCTGGACCAATCCCCCTTTATCCCTATATACGGACTTAGGGCTCCTAACAAAAATGGTGGACTTGACCTGGCCAGCGGTCGGTGTCGCGCACGAGGCCGCTTGGTAGCGGGACGCGGTCAGCCGCGCAATCGCACGCGATAAACCCGGTGACGTCGACGACCATCCCCGGGATACTGGTCGCCCATGGATGAGGTCAAAATGGTCGTCGCTCATTCCGAGCGCGCGACCCTGCGTGTCGGCGACGTGTTCCTGAAGGTGGACGCCGATCAGGCGCGCATCGACGTCGAGGTCGAGGCGATGTCCCTCGCGCCGGTCCCGACCCCGAAGGTCCTGTGGCACAAGCCGCCAGTGCTCGCGATCGCCGCACTCCCGGGAACGGCGCTCGGCCGCCTCGGCGAGCCGTCGACCGCATCCCCGGCAGCGTGGGCCGCGGCGGGCGCCGCCATCCGGAGGTTGCACGATGCGCCGTTGCCGCCCAGGCTCGGCCGGGCCGGCCGGGGCCTCGACGAGTTGGCGGCGGATCTCGATGGCGAGTGCGAGTGGCTCGTGACGAACGGCGTCCTGCCCGCCGACCTGGTCACCCGCAACCGCCAGGTCGCCGAGGCCGCGCTCCGGCCGTGGACACCGGTCTTCACGCACGGCGACCTGCAGATCGATCACGTGTTCGTCGACGGCGACGGGATCACGGGCATCATCGACTGGTCCGAGGCAGGCCAAGGTGATGCCCTGTACGACCTCGCCACCTTGACGCTCGGACACGAGGAGCACCTCGGCGACGTCGTCGCCGGCTACGGCACCGACGTCGACCTCGACGTGATCCGCGCGTGGTGGTCGTTGCGAAGCCTGCTGAATGTTCGCTGGCTGGTCGAGCACGGCTTCGACCCATTCGCGCCGGGCTGTGAGATCGACGTGCTGAGATCCCGGCTGTGAGGCTGCGCGCGCCCGACTGCTATGAAAAGTCCGAACGGAATGATCAGTGGTGAGGCGTCGCCGGCAGATGATGGCGGCGGCGAGGATCATGAAGGCTTCGTGGATGTCGTCGCGAATCTCCCAGCGGATGCGCAGGCGGCGGAACCAATGCAACAGGGCGATCGTCTGCTCGATCACCCAGCGATGCCTACCCAGGCCGGAGCCGTGCGGGGTGCCACGGCGGGCGCTGACCGGTTTGACCCCTGCGGCCCAGACCATCCGGCGGTGGCCCGTTCCGCGACTTCGCCGGATACCAAAGGGAGACCATGAGCTCCCTCACCCTGGCCTCGGGGACCCACGGGTCGGGGCGAGAGGCGTCTTTCAGATGCAGGGACGTCGTCCCGACCGGATGGGGACCGGTCGGCTTGGGCAGATACGGTGTGCTGCTCGACATGGCCGAAGGGCTGACGGAAGTAGGCACGAGCGCGGACAAGGCGGACGCCGGCGCCCAGGAGGCAGGGACCGCCAGAGTGAGCAGCCCGGCGACGGCGGCCGGTCCGCCCCGCAGGACCAGAGTGCGCAGCCTCGGCTTTCCACTACTCGGACGACGGTCGGCCGGAACCGGACGACCCTTGCCTTTCTTGGCCTGACCCTCGGCTTTCAGCACCGGACTGGGATGTTGATATGCCATGGGTTGATCCTGCGAACCCGGCCCTGGCCTCGGTATCGGCCGAAGGTACGGCCGGCGCCGCGCGAACGGTACTTTCGGCCGATTTGGACACCAGTCGGCCGCTCAAGGTAGTGGGGTGTCCGAACCCTGGCCGGGCTGTTCATGTCACTCGATGGTGTCGTGGAAGCGCCGGAGCGTGACCTGGTTCCGACGGCGCCATCCTGACCGACGCAGGATCTCTTCGGCCGGGGTGGGTTGACGGCGCGACTCGATGCCGCCGAAGCCTCCGGCGGCTGCGTCCATCTCGTCGCCGAAGGTGACCAGCCGGCCATCAGGGTCTACGCTGTCGGCCACGGCCAGCACGTGATCTTGATTGTCCTCGCCGACTCCCGATGCTCACGCGATGGCCGTCCCCATGGCGTAACCGAAGATTACGAAGCCTCGCTGGAGTATCCAGTGACACTTCACGATCTTCGCCGCACACTGGAACGCCGACGCCGTACGCGATGACGTGCGCCACTACGTGAGCGAACACCTCGGCAGCGATGGAGTCCTGATCGTCGACGAGACCGGCTTCCTCCAAAAAGGGCTGCCGATCGGCCGGGGCGCAACGTCAATACACCGGTACGGCAGGTGCCGGATCGAGAACAGTCAGGTCAGGGTGTTCTTGGCCTATCCCACCCCACGCGGGCGGGCATTGATCGATCGCCGTCGCTACCTGCCCGAGCACTCCTGGCTGGCCGACCAGCCCCGCTGCCGATCCGCCGGTGTGCCAGGCGAGATCCCCTTCGCCCGGCCGACACCACTGTCCACCCTGGTACCCATCGCCGGCATCCACTGGGCGGTCGTGGCGCCGACACCGAAACGCCAAGCGCCCGAAATGCCGTCCTTCCATAATCTCGACATTCAAATCGGGCCACGTTCTCCACAATTACCACCAGCCACGACAAAGCGGGCAAGACCGTGAATTTGAAGCACTTTTCGCCCATCTCCGCTCGCTCTGGAAAATTCAAACAATCATCTATATCCCAAAAGGGACTTATTGCGAATTCTCGCCAAGAAATCCGCCCCTCCATTCACCCAAAAAGGCTTGCGAACACTCGTTCGCATGTGTCATTATTCGTATACACATTCGATTGACCATGCGACCGAGAGGAGGCGGGCGTGCCGGAATCCTTTGGATCATCGGCGTTTTTCTCGCCGCCAGATGAGCGCCCACCTTCACCTGGTCCATGTGATGCCGACTGGTGGGAGCACATCACCTCGAAAGCGAAATCCCGGGGATCGGACGGCAGTTCAGCCCTTGCCCCCGACAACGGCTGGGATCTTTTCCCACACGTTCCGGGCGGCGACGGTTCCCACAGGGAGATGCCGCTCACAGGTGAGCCATGGAGCTCCACCGGGTCTCCCGCTTCCGGCCCCACTTCCGAGGGGGCGTTGGGCCGTGATGGTGCCGGCCGTTCCCGCGAGGATTCTGATGGGGATGAAACCTTCCCGCCCACTGAGGGGCCGGGCGGCGGCGAGTCTGGGGATGGAACCTCCGAGCAGGAAGGGCCCACTCCTGGCGACGACTCTTCCCACGCGGGTCGGGCGTCGTGGCCGTTGGTGGCGCAGGTCCGGCAGGTCGCGTCGGCGTTGGCGGCGGGGGTGGCGCCGGACGCTCCGGGGGTGTGTCTGGCGGAGGCGGAGGATCTGCTGTTCGCGCGGGACCGGCTGATCTCGGCGATCGCGGCGCGGGTGGAGCGGGTGCATGCCGCGGGTGAGGCCAGGCGGGCTGGGCATGCCTCGACGCGGTCGTGGTTGCGGGGGGCGGCGGGGATGAGTGTGGCCGGGGCGGGCCGGGTGCTGGCGTTGGCGACCGAGCTTGCCCGCCTGCCGACCGTGCGGGCGCGGTTTGCGCAGGGGAGCCTGGCTGAGGGTGCGGTGACGGCGATCTGTTCGGCGACCGCGCGGCTGACGGATGAGCAGGCGGCGTTGGCGGAGCCGATTCTGGTCGGGCTGGCGGACCAGGCAACTCCTGCGGAGATCGCACGTGCGGGGCGGTATCTGCGTGCGGTGCTGGACCCGGACGGGGAAGCCGACGACGGCGAGGCGGATTATCGGGGCCGGTTCCTGTTGGTACGGGAGAGCGCTTCGGGCGGGGTGGAGGGGGAGTTTCGGCTGCCTCGGGAGGCGGGGGCGCGGTTGCGGGCGTTGTTGGATGCGTATGCGAAGCCGAGGGTGGCGGGGGATGAGCGGCCGCTGCGGGTGCGGAACGCGGATGTGTTGATCGCGTTGTTGGAGCAGCAGATCGGTACCGAGTTGCTGGTGTTGATCAACGCCGAGTCCCTTCCCGACGACCCTCCCGCCTCCTCACCGGGCGAGACGTCCGAATCCTCATCAGCGGGAACGCCCGCGCCTTCGCGGCCGAAGGCGTCCGACCCCGCGCGCTCCAAGACATCCGACCGCTCGCCCGCCGAGACTCCCGACCCGACGCGGTCTGAGGGGTCCGACCCCGCGCGTTCCAAGACATCCGGCCCTTCGCGCAGTGAGGTGTCCGACTCCACACCGGCCGGAACGTCCTCCTTCTCGGGCGGTGAGGCGTCTGCCGCTTCGTCAGCCCACGCGTCCGGCCCGCCGGAAGGCAGCGCTCACGATGGCGTGCGGCACAAGCCGGAACCGCAGCAGACCCGGCAGCCCGAGGACGACGGCGGGCGAGGCGATCGGCCTGCTCGCGATGGCGAACAGCGCAAACAAGGACCGGGACAGGCACAAGGCCAGGGACAGGCGCGGGGACCGGGACAGGAACCGGGACAGGAACAGGCGCGGGGGCGGGGTGCGGACTGGGCGACGCCCGGCGGGCTCATCTCGGGACGCACACTGCCCGGGCTGCTTCTGGCCACCGGACAGCTCCTGCCCGTCACCGACATCCACCGCCTCGCCCAGACCTCCGGACTCACCCGCCTGGTCATGGACGCCGACGGCTGCGTCCTCGACGTCGGACGCACCGCCCGCCGCGCCACCCGACGACAACGCCGGACCATCCTCACCCGCTACACCCGATGCATGGTCGACCACTGCCCCATGCCCGCCCACCTGTGCCAGATCGACCACATCACCAACTGGTCCGACGGCGGCACCACCGACCTGGACAACCTCGGACCCACCTGCCAGTTCCACAACCGCGACCGCTACCGCAACCCCGCCCACTACCGGCTCCACCAGGTCGGCAAGAACCGCTGGGGCTTCACCTACATCGGCCCGCGGCCAAGAGGGCGATGATCGTTCCCTCGGCTCCACGGGTCAGCGGGGCGGCGAGAGTGTCGCGTCCACGGGCCCTCGGCCGTCAGGAGGGGACACGTTCGACGAGGAGCTCCCGAAGGCTCTGGATCTCCTGACGGAGGGCCGCCACCTCACTCAGCACGTCCTGCTCGTCGTGGCGTCCTTTACGGCCTTCTTCACGGCTCTCCTCCTCCATCGCGCTGACGACTACGGCGATGAAGAGGTTCAGCACCACGAACGTGCAGATGAGCACAAAAACCACGAAGTACAGCCAGGCCGACGAATGCGTATCCATGAGGGGTCGTGCGATGTCGGACCAGGCGTCACCGGTCATCACCTGGAACAGCGAGAAGAGGGACTTCGACAAGTCGCCGAAGTACTCGGGCGAGGCGGTGCCGTAGAGCTTGGTGCCCATGACGGCGGCCACGTAGAGCACGAGCCCGAGGAGGAGCACGATCGACGCCATCCCCGGTACGGCGTTGAGCAGCGCCGAGACGACCCGCCGCAGGGACGGTACGACGGAGATCAGCCGGAGCGTTCGCAACACACGCAGAGCACGGAGCACCGACAGGCCGCTCGCCGTCGGCAGGAAGGAGATGGCGATGATGAGCGTGTCGAAAACGTTCCAGGGATCGAGCAGGAAGCGCAGCCGGTACACGTACGCCTTGGCCAGCAGCTCGACCACGAAGACGTACAGCGCACAGTGATCCACGATGTGCAGCAGATCGCCGTAACGGGCGACGGCGGACGGTGAGGTCTCGATTCCCAGGGTCGCCGCGTTGATGAGGATGACCCCGATGATCGCCTGCTGGAACCGCCGTGACTCGATGACTAGGCGGACGCGCTCACGCACACATGCTCCTGGGGGATACGACACGAGATCGCCCGAGAGCATAACGGACACGGCCGGTACGAGTGATCGACATGCCCATATGTAGCCGACCGCCTTCGGCGCGCCTCCGCCGTACGGCGCGCCGGGACGGGCGGGGCGTTCTGAGGAGAAGCCGCCGCCGAGCTGGTCCGGCTCTCTCACCTCGCGCTATGGGCTTCCTCGGCACGACGCTCCGGCCGAGGAACTCCCCCAGCACGCCGACACGAGAGTAAGCCGACGCGACCCCTATGGGATGATCAGGTCAACGCGCCCCTAAGGGGCGAGCAAGCCGACGCGCCACCCTAGGCGGCGATCAGGCCGACGTGGCCCCCCAACTGGGGCGATCAAGCCGGCGCACCACCTCAAGGCGATCAGTCAACGCAGCGCCTGAAGGCGACCAGGCCGGCGCGAACCCTTCAGGTCGGCGCGAACCCTTGAGGCGATCAGCTCGGCGGCGGAAGAGCGGTCAGGTCAACGGGAGTAGTGCTCGACGACGAGCTGCTCGTCTACCGGAACCGCTATCTGCTCACGGACGGGCTGGGAGACGAGGGTGAGGCGCAGCTCCTGGTGATCGACCGACAGGTATGCGGGGATCCGGTCGTCGGCGTACACGCCCTCGGAGGCCGCCACGAAGGGCTGCATCCCGCGCGACCGGGCGCGTACGCCGATCACCTGGCCGGGTTTGACCAGGTAGCTCGGAATATCGACCTTGCGGCCGTCCACGGTGATGTGCCCGTGGCTGACGTATTGCCGAGCGGCGTAGATAGACGGGGCGAGTCCCGCCCGCAGGACGAGCGACGCCAGCCGGGTCTCGAGGATGACGACCAGTTCCTCGCCGGACCGCCCGGGGCGGCGCAGCGCGAGATCCCAGTAGCGGCGGAGCTGCTTCTCGGACACGTCGTAGTACCAGCGCAGCTTCTGCTTCTCCAGGAGCCGAATGCCGTAGTCGCCCACGTTGCGACGGCTCGTCTTACGCCCATGCTCGCCCGGCGGGTACGGCCGGGCCTCGAAGTACCGGACCGCCTTGCGGGTCAGCGGGACGCCCGCCCGGCGGGAAAGCCGCACCTTGGGACCTGTGTAGCGCACGTTCACCTTCCTGTGGTTAGGTAAGCCTAATTAAGGCAAGCCTAACCTTAGCAAGGAGGGTTATGCACCCCGTGGAAGCTCCCCCGATCGCGGAGCGGATCCGCACGCTTGCGGCCGTGGCCGTCCCCACGCATGTGTCCGTCGCCGGTGCCCCCCTGTCCGGCGCGGCGCGCGGCGGAGTGGACGCGGCGGGCCGCCCGGTGGTGCTCGTCAAGCCCGGCGAGGACCTGTACGGCATCGCCGACGAGGTCGTGGTGACCGTCGACCTGGTGGCGACCCGCGACACGGGCGGGAGGGACCGGCCACGCGGGCTGCTGAAGATCCAGGGATGGGCGCAGGCCGTGCCGGACGGGGAGGTGCGGGCCGCGGCGGTGGCGATCGCGGATCGGTGCCCCGATGACGATCTCCTCGCCGCCGTCGACGCGGCGGAGCAGCGCGTTCCTCCCACGCCCACGGGCGCTCCCGAATCGCCCGCGGCACCGCCGGCTCCCGGGCCGCCGATCGCCGGACCGGCCCCGCGCCTGCTCCGCGTGGATGTGGCCCAGGTCGTCTACCTGACCGGCCAGGAGTCGGGGGTGCTCGACGCGGACAACTACCTCGACGCGTCCCCGGACCCGTTCCTCGACCCGGCCGAGCGGATCCTCCGCCATGTCAACGAGTGGCACCGTGAGCAGCTCGCCCTCGCGATCGCGCACCTGCTCGGGGAGCCGGTGAGCGCCGACGTGTGGCTGTGGGAGCTGGACCGCTACGGCGCGACGGTGTGGTCGGCCCCCGACCGGCTGATCCGGCTGCCCTGGCCCTCCCCGGCGGCGAACGCCGCCGAGATGGAGCACGCGCTGAGCTGCGTCATGTGCCCTCGCCAGGGGTGAGCCGGGGGGTGAGCCACGGGTGAGCCAGGGGTGAACATCCCGGGTGGCGAGCGGCATGCCCCCGCCGAGATGCCGCACCGTCAGTACGCCCCCGTCGGGAAGCGCTCCCGGGGTCAGGACGCGCGGGTGTCGTCGATCGCCGCGGGTGACAGGATGTGGTCGATGACCATGAGGGCGCAGCCGGTGATGCCGGCGCCGGGGCCGAGGCGGCTGCGCTCGATGCGCAGGCTGCGGGTGGCGAGCTGGGTGGACCTCTGGTAGACGATCTCGCGAACGCCCGACACCAGCGGCTGGAACATCTCGGCGACGTCGCCGCCCAGCACGACCACGGCGGGGTTGAGCAGGTTCACCGCCGTGGCGATCACCTCACCGAGCCTGCGGCCCGCCTGCCGTACGACGGCCATGGTCTCGGCGTCGCCCGCGCGGACCAGCGCGGTCACGTCGGCGAGCGAGGACACGTCGCGGCCCTTCTCGCTCAAGTCGCGCAGGATCGCGGTGCCGCTGGCCACCGAGTCGACGCAGTCGACGTTGCCGCAGCGGCAGAGCACTCCCCCGCCGTCCCTGACCGGGATGTGGCCGATCTCGCCCGCCGCACCGAGCGCGCCGCGGAGGATGCCACCGCCGGAGATCACCCCGGCGCCGATGCGCGTGGAGACCTTGACGAAGAGCAGGTCGTCGATCTCTGATGCGTACGCCATGCGGTGCTCGCCCATGGCGATGACGTTCACGTCGTTGTCGACCAGGACCGGTACGGGGAACCTGCTCTCGATGATGGGCGGGATCATCACCCCGGTCCAGCTCGCCATGACGCGGGCGCTCTCCGTGCGCCCGGCGGCGAACTCGACGGTGGCGGGGACACCCAGGCCGATGCCGACGATGTCGGTCCTGCCGTCGAGCAGCTTCTCCCAGGTGTCCATGACGAGAGGGAGGACCACGTCGGGCCCCTCCTCGACGTCGATCTCGACGTCCGTGCGCGCCAGCGCCTCGCCCGCCAGGTCGCATACGGCGATCTGGGTGCGCTGGGCGCCGAGCGACGCGACCGGGACCACGCCTCCGGCGGCGTTGAAGCGCAGCCGGACGGGCGGTCTGCCGCCCGTGGAGGGCCCTTCGGCGTCCTCGACGATCAGGCCGCGTTGCAACAGCTCGGCGACCCGGTGCGCCACCGCGGGACGGGACAGCCCGGTTACGCGGCCGATCTCGGCACGGGTCACCGCCTCCCCGCTCCGGACGAGCTGGAGGACTTCACCGGTAGTAGCAAGTCGTGACATCGTGCAAAAGTGAAGCACATATAGGCACCCAAGCACAACGACTTATTCATCTGGAGTTACAAAACTCGGTTGATATAGTGCCTAACTTCCGGCTACTGTCCCACTTGTCCCCTTTAGCCCCCGCAGGAGCAGCAGCCGCAAGATGTCTGTGTCCCCCCGCAATTCCCTGTCGGCACCGGAGATCGTCGCGCCCGACGGCGGTCTCGCCCCATCGACCCCATCCGGCCCGCTCGGCGGCGCCACGACGACCGCTTCCGAGGCCGCCTCCGAGACCGCCTCCGAGACCGCCCGTACGGCCTCCGGGACGTTCTCGGCCGTCGACGAGATCGGCACCGGCGCGACGCCCCGGCACGCGGCCGACCTGATCGTGTTCGGCGGCACCGGCGACCTGTCCATGCGGAAGCTCATCCCCGCCCTCTACCACTGCGACCGCGACGGCCGGCTGGCCGACGAGACGCGGATCATCGCCATGTCGCGCGGCGGCCTCACCGACGCCGACTTCCGGGGCAAGGTCGACGCCGAGGCGCGCCCGGTCCCGGAGGGGGAGGACGACGAGGGCTGGCAGCGGTTCCTCCGCAGGCTGCACCACGTGTCCGTCGACGTTGGCGGCTCCGACCGCAGCGGGTGGGGCGCGCTGTCCCGGCTGCTGGCCGGCTACGAGGACCGCGACCGCGTCTTCTACCTGGCCAGCCCGCCCATGACCTTCGGGCCGTTCTGCCGGGAGGCGCACGAGGCCGGGCTGGTCACGCCACACTCCCGGGTCGTACTGGAGAAGCCGCTCGGCCGTGACCTGGCCAGCGCCCAGGCGATCAACGACGAGGTCGGCGCCATCTTCGACGAGCGGCAGATCTTCCGGATCGACCACTACCTCGGCAAGGAGACGGTGCAGAACCTGCTCGTGCTCCGGTTCGCCAACGCCTTCCTGGAGCCGGTCTGGAACTCGCTCTGGATCGACCACGTCCAGATCACCGTCGCCGAGACCGTGGGAACGCCCGGCCGTCGCGGCTACTACGACCACGCGGGCGCGCTGCGCGACATGGTGCAGAACCACCTGCTCCAGCTCCTCTGCCTGGTCGCCATGGAGCCCCCGTCGCGCAACGACCGCGAGTCGATACGGGACGAGAAGGTGAAGGTGCTGCAGTCGCTGCGCCCGATCGTCGGCTCCGAGGTGGACCGCTTCACCGTGCGCGGGCAGTACGCGGCGGGCGACGACGTCCCCAGTTACCTGGACGAGCCCGCGAGCACCCCGCCGACCGAGATCTCGCGCCGGGTCGAGACGTACGCGGCGATCCGGGCCGAGGTGAAGAACTGGCGCTGGGCCGGCGTGCCGTTCTACCTGCGCACGGGCAAGCGGATGCCGAGCCGGCGGTCGGAGATCGTGGTCCAGTTCAAGGACGTCCCGCACGCGATCTTCCCGGGGGCGACGCCGAACCGGCTGGTCCTGCGGCTCCAGCCGAGCGAGGGGATCCACCTCCTGCTCATGGCCAAGGAGCCGGGCGCGGGTGAGGTCGCGCTACGGCCGGTGCCGCTCAGCCTGAGCTTCGCCGAGACGTTCCAGAGCCGGGTGCCCGACGCGTACGAGCGGCTGCTCATGGACGTGCTGGCGGGCAACCCGACCCTGTTCATGCGGCGCGACGAGGTCGAGGCCGCCTGGCGCTGGATCGACCCGATCATCGAGACCTGGGAGGGCTCCGCGGCCCTGCCCGAGCCCTACCCCGCCGGGACGGCCGGCCCGGCGGGCGCCCGTGAACTGCTGGCCCGCAGCGGCCGGACCTGGCACGAGGAGGACTTGTGAACGCGCACGCGATCGACCCCGTCGTCTCGGCGGTCACCGACAGGATCCGGGAACGCAGCCGTGAGGGGCGCACGGCCTATCTGGAGCGGGTCGCGGCCGCGGGGCGGGAGCTGCGCGACCGCGGCCCGGCGCGCGGCCGGCTCGCCTGCGCCAACCTCGCGCACGGCTTCGCCGCCTCCGCGCCGGACGACAAGGCGGACCTGCGCGGTACGGCGAAGCCGGGCGTGGCCATCGTCACGTCGTACAACGACATGCTGTCGGCGCACCAGCCGTACGAGACGTACCCGCCGGAGCTGAAGCGGGCGGTCCGGGCGGCGGGTGGCGTGGCCCAGGTGGCGGGCGGCGTGCCCGCCATGTGCGACGGCATCACGCAGGGCCGGGCCGGCATGGAGCTGTCGCTCTACAGCCGGGACGTGATCGCCATGGCGACCGCGATCGCGCTGTCGCACGACATGTTCGACGCGTCACTGCTGCTCGGCGTCTGCGACAAGATCGTGCCGGGGCTGCTCATCGGGGCGCTGCACTTCGGGCATCTGCCCGCGATCTTCGTGCCGGCCGGGCCGATGAGCTCGGGCCTGCCCAACAAGATCAAGGCGCGCAGCCGGCAGGAGTTCGCCGAGGGCAAGATCACCCGGCTGGAGATGCTCGACGCCGAGGCGAAGTCGTACCACTCGCCGGGCACCTGCACCTTCTACGGCACGGCGAACTCCAACCAGCTCCTCATCGAGGTGATGGGCCTCCACCTGCCCGGCGCGACGTTCGTCAACCCGCACACCGAGCTGCGGCACGCGCTGACCGAGGCGGCGGCGCGGCGCGCGGTGGAGATCAGCGCGCACGGCGACGAGTACACCCCGCTGGGCGAGGTGGTCGACGAGAAGGCGATCGTCAACGCGTGCGTCGCGCTGCTGGCGTCCGGCGGCTCGACCAACCACACGCTGCACCTGGTCGCCATGGCGGCCGCCGCCGGGATTACCCTCACCTGGGACGATCTGGCTGACCTGTCCAAGGTCGTGCCGCTACTGACCCGGATGTACCCCAACGGCCAGGCGGACGTGAACCACTTCCAGGCCGCGGGCGGCATGGCCGTGTTCATCGGCGAGCTGCTCGACGCCGGCCTGCTCCACGGCGACGTGCTCACGGTCGCGGGGCGGGGCCTCGACCTGTACCGCTCGGCGCCCTCGCTCAAGGACGGGTCGCCGGTCTGGGAGGAGCGTACGGCCGGCAGCGGCGACCTGGAGGTGCTGCGCCCGGTCGCCGAGCCGTTCTCGCCCGACGGCGGCATCCACATCCTGGACGGCGACCTCGGCCGCGCGGTGTCCAAGGTGTCGGCGGTCAAGCCGGAGCACCTGGTCATCGAGGCGCCGGCCCGGGTGTTCGACGACCAACTCGACCTGCTGCGCGCGTTCGAGGCGGGCGAGCTCGACGGCCAGGACTTCGTGGCGGTCGTCCGCTACCAGGGGCCGAGCGCCAACGGGATGCCGGAGCTGCACAAGCTCACGCCTCCGCTCGCGGTCCTGCTGGATCGGGGGCAGAAGGTGGCAATCGTGACCGACGGCCGCATGTCGGGCGCCTCCGGGAAGGTGCCGGCGGCGATCCACCTGTCCCCCGAGGCGGCCCACGGCGGGCCGATCGCCCTGGTCCGGGACGGCGACGTGATCCGGCTGGACTCCGCGGCGGGGACGCTGACCGTCCTGGCCGACCTGTCCGGCCGCACCCCCGAGGGCGCGCCGCTCTCCGACGCCCGGTGGGCCGGGACCGGCCGGGAGCTGTTCCAGGCGTTCCGCCGTACGGTCGGACCGGCGGAGCGGGGCGCGAGCGTGTTCGGCGCGGCCCGCGGCGTCATGGGAGTCGGGTCCGGACGTGCCGTCGACGCGGGGAGCCGCTGATGACGGCCCCGGCGACGCCGTGGCTGGTCGCCGACGTCGGCGGCACGAACGCGCGCTTCGGCCTGGTGACCCGGCCGGGGGGCGAGCTTGAGAGCGTCGCCGTCCTGCGCGTCGCGGAGCACCCGAGCCTGCCGGATGCCGTAGCCGCCTATCTCGATCGGCATGGGGGCGGAGTGCGGCCGGAGGCGGCGTGCCTGGCGATCGCCGGGCCGGTGCAGGACGACCGGTACGCGCTGACCAACGCGGACTGGGCGGGGTCGGTGTCCGCGCTGGGCATCCCGTACGTGGAGCTGCTCAACGACTTCGAGGCCCTGGCGATCTCGCTGCCGCACCTGGGCGCGGACGACCTGACGTCCCTCGGCGGGCCCGAGCCGACGGACGGGACGGTGCGCAAGGTGCGCGCGGTGCTGGGGCCGGGGACCGGGCTCGGGGTGGCCGGGCTGGTCCCCGCCGAGTCCGGATGGATCGCCGTGCCCGGGGAGGGCGGCCACACCGCCGTCCCGGCCATCACCGACCTGGAGATCGACATCGTGCGGGCGCTGCGAGCGGACGGCGTGCCGTACGTGGACGCCGAGCACCTGCTGTCCGGCACCGGGCTGCCCCGGCTCCATCGCGGGCTGTCGATGGTGCGCGGCGTCGCGCCGGAGGCGGTGACCGCGTCCGAGATCGTCGCGTCGGACGATCCGCTCGCGGTGGAGACCGTGGAGGTCTTCCTCGCGCTGCTCGGCGGCTTCGCCGGGAACGTGGCCCTGACCCTGGGCGCGCGCGGCGGCGTCTACCTGGGTGGCGGGGTGCTGCCGCGCATCGTCGAACGGGCCAGGGCGAGCACGTTCCGGGCGCGGTTCGAGATGACCGTGCCCGCGCTGTCCGGCTACATCTCCGGGATCGCCACGTCGCTGATCGTGGCGGAGCAGCCCGCTCTGGTCGGTGCCGCCGCCTGGCTCGCCCAGCGGGCAAGTAATGTTGAGCTGGTATGACCGAGTATCGGCGCGAATGTTACCTTCGCGCTTGGAGGAATCTATGAGTCTGCTCGATCTTGCGCCCGTCGTGCCGGTCGTCGTCGTGGACGACGCCGCGGCCGCGGTACCGCTGGCCCGCGCGCTCGTCGCGGGCGGGCTTCCGGTCATCGAGGTCACCCTGCGCACGGACGCCGCGCTCGACGCGATCCGGCGGATCGCGGACGAGGTGCCGGACGCGGTGGTCGGCGCGGGCACGGTGCGCTCGGCGGGCGACATCGCGGCGGCGGTCGCGGCCGGCTCGCGCTTCCTCGTCTCTCCCGGCACCACCCCGTCGCTCCTGGACGCCCTGGTCGACGGCGGCGTGCCGTTCCTGCCCGGCGTGGCCACCGCGTCGGAGGCCATGGCGGTCCGCGAGCGCGGCATCACGGAGATGAAGTTCTTCCCGGCCGAGGTCGCGGGCGGCGTCCCCTACCTCAAGGCGCTGTCCGGCCCGCTCGCCGACGTGCGGTTCTGCCCTACCGGCGGGATCAAGCCGGCGACCGCGCCCGCCTACCTCGCACTGCCGAACGTCGGGTGCGTCGGCGGCACCTGGCTCACCCCGGCCGACGCGCTGGCCGCCGGGGACTACGGCCACATTGAGAAGCTCGCCCTCGAGGCGTCCGCGCTGCGCTGACCGAGCGGCCCCAGAACCTCGTCAGCCGAGCCATCCTCCCTCGGCGAAGCTGACGGCCATGTTCGTGACCGAAACCCGGTGAACACGTTCATGGAACCCGGGCTCGTGACCTCCTCACCCGTTGGTCACGAGCCCACTCTTCTGCCCGCCCTCCCCTGCCCGCTCCAGGAGCGCGGCGAGGGTGATCGGGTCCTCGTGGGTGCCGGCGGCGGTGCAGGCGTGCGCCCCGGCGAGGGCGCCGAGCCGTACGCACTCCTCCAGGGGGAGACCGCGCAGGCGGCCGTAGAGCACGCCGGAGACGAACGCGTCGCCCGCGCCGTTGCTGTCGGCCGCGGGCCCGGGCAGCGGCTGCGCCGGGAAATGCCGGACGCCGTCCCACTCCGCCGCGAGGACGTGGCAGCCGTCGGCGCCGTCCGTGCAGACGACGAGCGAGGCCCGCCCCCGGCTCATGATGGCCCGCATGACCGCGTCCCTGCGGTCGCCGAGCGCCGCCGCCGACATGAAGACCACGTCCGAGGCGTACGCGAAGTCCTCGTGGTGGGGGTTCGTCCCGTCCCAGTCGTGCAGGTCGGTGGAGGTGGTCACGCCGTCCGGGATGTCGGGGAAGACGTGCCGGCAGGAGCCGACGATGGAGACGTGGACGTGCCGGGCCGCGCGTACGGCGGGCAGGTAGAGGTCGCGGGGCAGCCGCTCCCCCGGCGTCGCGCGCGGGTCGTGCAGCGAGAGGCGGCGGCCGTCCGGCGTGACCAGCAGGACGCTGCGGATCGTGCCCGCGCGGGACGGCGCCCAGGCGAGGTCGACGCCGCGGGCGGTGAGGTGGTCGCGGACCAGCCGGCCCTGCGGGTCCGCGCCGATCAGGTCCACCAGCGTCACCCGCAGTCCGAGCGCCCGGCATCCGAGGGCGACGCCGGAGCCCGTGTTGCCGATCCGGTCGAGCACCGGCGGCACGTGGTAGGTGTCCCGGTACGGCAGGGGCAGCTCGGGCACGTAGACGGTGGTGTCCACGCCGGTGCCGCCGAGCACGACCACGTCGTGCCGGATCGTTGTCACGTGACCTCCGGGGTACGCCGCGCCGTGGCGCGGGGTCAGCGGTTGACCAGGGGGCCCGAGCTGGTGGAGCCGCGCACGACGAGCTCGGGCCGGAAGACGAGCTCCAGGTGCTTGGCGGGCGTGCCGCCGATCTCCTCGAGCAGGGTCTCGACGGCGGCGGAGGCCATCGCGCCGATCGGCTTGCGCACCGTGGTGAGGGGCGGGTCGGTGAACGCCATCAGCGGCGAGTCGTCGAACCCGACCACCGAGACGTCCGCCGGTACGGCCAGGCCGCGCTCGCGCGCGGCGCGGATCGCGCCGAGGGCCATCAGGTCGCTCGCGCAGACGATACCGGTGCAGCCGCGCTCGATCAGCGCGGACGCGGCGGCCTGCCCGCCCTCGACGGAGAACAGCGAGTGCTGGATCAGGTCGTCCACGTCGCCGAGCCCGAGAAGCTGCGCCATCGCCTGGCGGAACCCCTCGATCTTGCGGATCACCGGGACGAAGCGCCGCTGGCCGAGCGCGAGCCCGATGCGCTCGTGCCCGAGATCGACCAGGTGCTGGACGGCCAGGCGGGCGGCGAGCCGGTCGTCCGGCGAGATGAACGGGGCGTCGATGCCCTCGTTGTAGCCGTCCACGAGCACGATCGGCAGGCCGCGGTCGGTGAGCCGGCTGTACCGGTCCATCCGGGCGGTGGTGTCGGCGTGCAGCCCGGAGACGAACACGATGCCCGAGACGCCCCGGTCGAGCAGCATCTCGGTGAACTCGTCCTCGGGGGCGCCGCCGGGCTCCTGCGTGCACAGGATCGGGGTGTACCCGTGCTGGGTCAGGGCCTTCTCCACCGCCTGCGCGAACGCGGGGAAGATCGGGTTGCCCAGCTCGGGGATCACCAGGCCGATCAGACCGTTGCTGCGCTGGCGCAGCCGCTGCGGACGCTCGTACCCCACCAGGTCGAGCGCGGTGAGCACGGCCTGCCGGGTCGCCGAGGCGACCCCCGCCTTGCCGTTGAGCACCCGGCTCACCGTCGCTTCGCTGACACCTGCCTGAGCCGCGATGTCGGCGAGCCGCGCGTTGGTCATGGGCACAACTTTAGACATTTTCGAGAGTCCACCACGTGGTGGAGTCGGGGGCCAGCAGGACGCGTTCGCCGGAGGTCACGGGGTCGGCGCTCGCGAGGAGCGGCCCGGCCGCGCCGAGGGGACGCTCTACCTCGACCCACTCCGCGGTCATGTTGATCAGACAGGCGAAGCCGCCGCCGCGGGTGAAGGCGAGGGTGCCGGCCGGGGAGTCCAGCCAGGAGATCGCGCCGTCGCCGAGCGCCGGGTGCTCCCGCCGGATCCGCAGCGCGGACCGGTACAGGCTGAGCGTGGACGCCGCGTCCCGGAGCTGGGCCTCGACGCTCAGGCCGCGCCAGGCCGGGGGCACCGGCAGCCAGCTCTCGTAGATGCCGGGAGGGGCGAAGCCGAAGGGCGGCTCGTCGGTGGCCGTCCACGGCATGGGCACGCGGCAGCCGTCCCGGCCGCTGTCGGGGTCGCGCAGCCGCTGCGGATCCTGGAGGTACTCCTCGGGCAGGTCGAGCACCTCGGGCAGGCCGAGCTCCTCGCCCTGGTAGAGGTAGGCCGAGCCGGGCAGCGCGAGCATGAGCAGGGTGGCCGCCCGCGCCCGGCGCAGCCCGATCTCGCCCCCGCCGTACCGGGTGACGTGCCGCTTCACGTCGTGGTTGGACAGCACCCAGGTGGAGGGCGCGCCGACGAGCGTCACGGTCTCCAGCGAGACCGCGATCACCTCACGGAACGCGGCCGCGTCCCACGGCGTGGTCAGGAAGTGGAAGTTGAACGCCTGGTGCAGCTCGTCCGGCCGGACGTAGTTGGCCAGCCGCTCCGGCGAGGGCGCCCACGCCTCGGCGACGCCGATCCGCTCCCCTTCGTAGGAGTCAAGGATCCGGCGCCAGGCGCGGTGGATCTCGTGGACGCCGTCCTGGTCGAAGAACGGGACGATGTCCGTGCCGATCAGCCGCACCTGGTCGCTGTGGCCGACGTCGGGCAGGCCGTCGGCCTTGACCATGCCGTGGGCGACGTCGACGCGGAAGCCGTCCACGCCGAGGTCGAGCCAGAAGCGGAGGATGTCGGCGAACTCGGCGTGGACCTCGGGGTGCTCCCAGTTCAGGTCGGGCTGCTCGGGGGCGAACAGGTGGAGGTACCACTGCCCGTCGGGCAGCCGGGTCCAGGCCGGGCCGCCGAAGATGGACTCCCAGTCGTTGGGCGGCAACTCGCCGCGCGGGCCGCGTCCCTCGCGGAAGATGTAGCGCGCACGCTCGGGACTGCCCGGTCCCGCGGCCAGCGCCTCCTGGAACCAGGCGTGCCGGTCGGAGGTGTGGTTCGGCACCACGTCCACGATCACCTTCAGACCGTGGCGGTGCGCGTCGTCGAGCAGGGCCTTGGCGTCCGCGAGGGAGCCGAAGATCGGGTCCACGTCGCGGTAGTCGGCCACGTCGTACCCGAAGTCGGCCATCGGCGAGGTGAAGAACGGCGTGAGCCAGATGGCGTCCACGCCCAGCTCCGCCAGGTAGCGCAGCCGGCTGCGCACGCCGAGCAGGTCGCCGACGCCGTCGCCGTTGCCGTCCGCGAAGCTGCGGACATACACCTGGTAGATCACGGCGTCGCGCCACCAGCGGGTGGCGGTGTCCGCCACGGCGGCGTCCTCGACGAGCTCGGTCATTGGGTTCCCCCGATCTTGCGAATCATGCGATCACGACTTGGTGGCACCCGCGGTGAGGCCGGTCACGAGATGCCGTTGGACGAGTAGGAAGACGGCCGCCGCGGGGATCGCGATCAGCACGGCCGAGGCGGTGAGCAGACCCCAGTCGGACCAGTGCTGCCCGACGAACTGCTGGAGGCCCACGCCGAGGGTGCGCTTCTCCTCCTGGGACATGAACACCGTGGCGTAGGCGACCTCGCCCCAGGCGGTCATGAAGGAGTAGAACGCGGTCACCGCCAGGCTCGGGCGGGCCAGCGGGAGCACGACCCGCCAAAACGTGCCAAACGGCGTCAAACCGTCCACCATTCCCGCCTGGTCGATTTCCCGCGGGATGGTGTCGAAGTAGCTCTTCATCATCCACGCGCAGAACGGCACGGCCACGGTGAGGTAGGCGATGACCAGGCCGGGGATCTGGTTGAGCAGCCCGAGCCCGGCCATGAGGTTGTACAGCGGCACGATCAGGATGGCCACGGGGAACATCTGGGTGACCAGAAGCAGCCACATAACGCCGCGGTGGCCGGGGAAGCGGAACCGGCTGATCGCGTATCCGGTGGTGGAGGCGACGAACACGCCGAGCACGGTGGTCAGCGCGGCGGCCAGCACCGAGTTGAGCAGCCAGGTCGGGAACTCGGTCTCGCCCAGCACCCGGGCGTAGTTGTCCAGGGACGGCTGGTTGAAGATCTCCAGCTCGGACGACAGCCAGCCGTCGCGGGGCTTGAGCGAGGTCAGCACCAGCCAGACCACGGGGAAGAGCGAGATCAGCGACGCCGTGATCAGCGCGCCGTGCAACAGGATCGACGCCAGCGGTCCGCGTCCGCCGCGGGAGCGTGCCTTCGGGGTCGCCGTGACGGTGCTCACCAGACCTCCCCCTGCCGGCGCAGCGCGCGGCGGTAGACCGTGGCCAGGACGACGAGCAGGGCGAGGATGAGCACGCCCCAGGTGGCCGAGCCGGAGTAGTCGCGCACCCCGGTGAAGGCCTCACGGAAGGCGTAGGTCACCAGGATCTCGCTGGAGTGGCCCGGCCCGCCCTTGGTGATGAGGTAGATGATCGGGAACATGTTGAACGTCCAGATCGTGCCGAGCAGCACGACGGTGCTGGACACCGAGCGCAGCCCGGGGACGGTGATGTGGCGGAAGCGCTGCCAGGGGGTGGCGCCGTCCACCTCGGCCGCCTCGTACAGCTCGGCCGGGATGGACTGCAGGCCGCCCAGCAGGGCGACCATCATGAACGGCACGCCGAGCCAGACGTTGACCGCGATGACCGCGATCTTGGCGGTGAAGGGGTCGTCGAGCCAGCCGACGGCGCCGAAGCCGGACGCCTTGAGCATCGCGTTGATGACGCCGAAGTCGCTGTTGAACAGGTAGCGCCAGATGAAGGCGGAGACGAAGCCGGGGATGGCCCAGGGCAGGATCAGCAGCACGCGGTAGACGGAGCGGCCGCGGACCTTGCGGTGCAGCATCATCGCCAGGGCGAGGCCGATGCCGTAGTGGAGGCCGACGCAGACGGCGGTCCACACCACGGTCCAGCCGAGCCGCTCCCAGAACAGCCCGCTGGACAGGATGGACAGGGTAGTTGTCCAGGCCGACGAACTTGTAGGTGGCCGGGATGACGTTGACGCCGATGGTGCGGCCGACGTTGGCCTCGGTGGCGTCGGTCAGGGACAGGTACACCCCGCGGGCCAGCGGCCAGCCGACCAGCACGCCGACGACGACGATCACCGGGGTGGTCATCGCCCAGGCGTACCAGTGCCGGGTCAGGGCCAGGCGGATCCGGCCCGGCTCGGCCCCGCGCCGGGCGGGGGCGCGTCCGGCGCCCTCCGCCCGGTCCGGGCCCCCGGCCGTCTCAGGGACGGGTCCGGTCGAGGCGGCCACGGGTCAGCTCCAGTCCTTCATGATGCCGTGGTACTGCTCGTCGACCTGCTTGAGCATGTCCTCCGGCTTGGTGCCGGCGAGCAGCGCCTGGTAGCCCTCGAGGAGCGGCTGGAAGAGCTGGCCGCCCTCCGGGATCCAGGGACGGCCGACCGCGGTGTCGAGGATCGGCTTGAAGACCGCCACGTCGGGGTTGGCCTGCACCTTCGGGTCCTGGAAGCTCGACGCCCGGGTGGGCAGCAGGCCGAGATCACCGGAGACGGTGGCGAGGGAGGAGGCCGAGCTCATGAAGCGCACGAACTCGTACGACGCGTCGATGTTCTTGGAGCCGGCGTAGATCGCCAGGTTCCAGCCGCCGGTCGGCGCGCCCGCCTTGACCGACCCGGCCGGGACCGGCGCGATGCCGAGGTTGGTCTTGTCCTTGAACTCCTTGCCCTGGTAGACCTCCGACAGCGCCCACGGACCGTTGTAGATCATCGCGGCCTTGCCGTCCTTCAGCGCGGTCATCGCGTTCGCATAGCTGTCCTGAAGCGCGGGCTTGGCCGCCGCCCCCGAGGCGACCAGGTCGGTGACGTCCGCCATCGCCTTCGCGTTCTGCGGCGAGTTGACGACGATCTTCTTGTTCGGCACGTCGAGGAGGTCGCCGCCCTCGCCGTAGATGAACGGCAGCAGGAAGTAGGAGTCCACGTTCAGCGCCAGGCCGTTCGCCCCGGTCTTGGCCTTGACGTCGAGGGCGACCTTCTTCAGCTCCTCGAGCGTCTTGGGCGCCTCCTCGTACCCCGCCTCCTTGAGGATCCGCTTGTTGTACAGCAACGCCAGGGTGTCGGTGACCTGCGGGACCGCGTACGTCTTGTCGTTGTACTTGGTGCTGCTCAGCGGGCCGGCCAGGTAGTCGCTCTCGTTGTCCACCGCGCGCGTGCCGTCCAGCGGCTGCAGGTAACCGAGGGACGCGAACTGCGAGGTCCACGCGACCTCGGAGCGGATCACGTCAGGAGCCCCGGTGCCCGACTGCGCCGCGGTCTGGAACTGGCCCTGCGCCTGGTCCGACGGGACGTTGACGTACTTGACCTTGATCTTCGGGTACGCGGCCTCGAACTCCTTGATGAGCTTCTGGAAGGTCGGGCCCTCACTGTCCGGGCGGGTGGTGTCCCACCAGGTGATCTCTCCACTGATCTGCGCGGGGTCGGCGACGGCGGACTTGGCGGGCGCCGCGTCGCCGGAGTCGCTGCTCCCGCAGGCGGACACCGCGAGAGCGAGGGCCGCGGCAGCCGCCGCGGCCGAGATGACTCGCCGCATGTTGTGCACTCCTCATGGCTCAGGGGGGAACGGCGTCGCGGTGGGGAAGCCGGCACGCCGGGTGTACGCCGGAACGTAACAGCGATGTGAACGGACATGAAACCCGTTGCAGAAAGTTTCTGCAAATTCGTTACATATGCCGCTTGACCGGCGGAGTAGCGCCGATCATCCGACCTTTCGCCCCGGCGCGGAGAGTACGAAGGAGCCGAGCCGCAACGCACCACAAAAGGGACATGTATGACGGGAGAGGGAGGTGGCGCGAGCGGCGGCTGAGGAATGGTGCACGACCGTTTCCCCGCCCCCGGGTCGCCGGAAACGACAGTTCGGTCTTTCTCTAAGTAACCGACATCTGTCGATTCTCGGCATATACCTGGCTATTTACCGCTAATGCGGGAACAATCCGCTACCAGTGGGTAACGAGGAGGTGCCGTTTTTCTCACGGACATGTATGGACACGCGTGGCCAGACGCGATGTACTACCTCATCAATCACACCGATATCCGGGGTCAGGGCACCGGTGCCCGAGGAGAAGCGAGTCTCCACATGAGCGAACGCGGCGAGCGATTCGACAAGTGTTGCCCGTGCGGATGCGTCAACGGGCGGCCGGCCGGGGTGCCGTCATGAGTGCGGTGATCCTCGACAATGTGACGAAGGTTTATCCCGGCGGTTTCCTCGCCGTCGACCGGATGAACCTGCGGGCGGAAAAAGGCGAGCTGCTCGTGCTCCTCGGCCCCTCCGGATGCGGCAAGTCCACGCTGCTGCGCATGGTCGCGGGGCTGGAGGAGATCACATCCGGCGACCTGTGGCTGGGCGGGAAGCTCGCCAACCACCTCGCGCCCCGGGACCGCGACGTGGCCATGGTCTTCCAGAACGGCGCCCTCTATCCCCACCGGACCGTCCGCGGCAACATCTCCTTCCCGCTGGAGATCGCCAAGGCCGACCCCGGCATGACCCGGGAGCGGGTGGTCGAGCTCTCCCGCGCCCTCCACATCGACGAGACCCTCGACCGGCGGCCGGCCACGCTCTCCGGCGGCCAGCGCCAGCGGGTCGCGATGGGGCGCGCGATCGTCCGCCGGCCGTCCCTGTTCCTCATGGACGAGCCGCTGTCCAACCTGGACGCGGGCATGCGCACCGAGCTGCGCATGGAGATCTCGTCGCTGGTGCGCGCGCTCGGGGTCACCACCGTGTACGTCACGCACGACCAGGTCGAGGCGCTCACCCTGGCCGACCGGATCGCCATCATGAACCGGGGCGTGCTGCAGGACATCGGCACGCCGGCGCAGGTCTACAACGACCCGGCCACCGCGTTCACCGCCGCGTTCCTCAGCTCGCAGCAGCTCAACCTGCTCGCCGCGACGGTGCGCACCCCGCAGAACCAGTTCGTCCTGCTCGACTTCGGCCCGCACCAGATCACGATGCCGTGGAGCGATCCACGCGCCTACGCGGTGTCCCAGCACACCGGCTCGCAGATCATCGTGGGCATCCGCCCGGACACCCTGACACCGGTCCCCGAGATGACCGAGGGGCCCAGCTTCTTCGGCCGGGTCCGGACCCTGGAGTACCACGGCCACGAGTGGCTCGCGTACCTGGAGGCCGGGATCCCCTCGGTCACCGTGCCCGAGCCGCCCGACCCGCGGCACAACGCGTACGCGAACGGCGGAGGCGGCGGCCGCGCCCGGTCCATGGTGCGCCGCCTCTGGGGCGCCGGGGACGGCGAAGCCGACCACACGCCCGCGCCGTCGATCGGCGGCACCCACCGCAGGGCGGACCTGATCGTACGGCTCGGCGGGCGGCCCGTCTGGCGGGCGGGCGAGCACGGCCGGGTGGCGGTGGACGTGTCCCGGCTCATGCTGTTCACCCAGGCCGGGAGCCGGATCGACCCGCCCCGGCGGTGACGCCCCGGGCCGGGCTCCCCCGGCCCGGCCGGCGCCCCTTCGCTCAGTCCCTCGCGTCCCTTCGCTCTGTCCCTCGGGTCCTACGCCCTGACCCCGGCCCGGACGACGACCTCGACCAGCTCCATCAGCCGGGTCATCCGGTCGAGCTCGACCCGGTGGAAGGCGGGCCCCTGGATCCTCGCCACCACCAGGTGCAGGATGTTCTCACCCGGCAGGGGCGGCAGCGGCACGCTGAGCACGTGCAGCGGGCCGTCCAGGGTGACCGCCGACGACCGGATCGCGGTCAGCTCCGTCCCCCGGTCCGCCCACGCCTCCGGCCAGGACAATGTCTCCGGCGCCTGCCAGCTCCCGTGGACGAGGGCGCCGTCCGCGGCGCTCACCGCCACCGCCCAGTCGGCGCTGACCAGGTCGGGCACGGCGTCCACCAGCGTCGGCAGTGCCCGGCCCGGGTCGGCCGCGACATGGCCGAGCAGGTCGTAGTCCGGATTTGCCCCGGGCACCTCGCGGGTCCGCCAGGCGGCCTCGACCCTGGTTCCGGGGACGACGCTCACGCGCTCGCGCAGCTCCTCCGCGCTGAGCACCCCGCTCCAGGACACGGTGAAATCGTCGATCGCCCGCCCCGAGTCCCGTTCGAGCACCGTGACCTGAAGAATGTCCGCACCCATGACGCCGAAGGCCCGCGCCACCTGGCCCAGCACCCCCGGCCGGTCCGGCAGTGAAACGCGTAGCCGCAGCAGCATCCCGTTCCCTCTCTTCCGGCGCAACACTTTCCTAAACTGTGCCGGAAAGAGGTTTCGGGCGTGTTTTCGGCAGATGTCGAACATGCTGCCGACGCCCGGCTCCCGGACCGGCACCCGGAGCGGCGCGTACCGACCGGCCCGCGGGCCGGTGACACGGTCCCGCTCACAGACCGCATCTCGGTCCGGCCTTCCGGGCCGGACCGCACTGTCGGCCGGGCGTCCGCCGGGCTCCGCGGGGCGGGGTCAGGTGTTCTCCGTCAGCCACTCCGCGAGGACGGCCGCCTGGCTGTGCCCGATGTCGCGCGTCGCGGTGAGCAGGGTCAGCTCTCCCTCGCCGGCGAGGTCCCGCAGGTGCTCCGCCGCCCTCCTGTGCTCGGGATCGCCCAGCTCGGCGAGATAACGCCGCCGGAACTCCATGAAGCGGCTCGGCTCGTGGCCGTACCACCGGCGCAGCCCGGTGGACGGCGCGACGTCCCGCAGCCACTCGTCGACGTGCGCGTCCTCCTTGCGCATCCCGCGCGGCCACATGCGGTCGACCAGCACCCGTACGCCGTCCGACGGCGAGGCGTCCTCGTACACGCGCCGGCAGTCGACCGACGGCCGCGCGCTCCTCCGCGCGGCGGACGATGCGCGGTGGCCGGTCCGGTGGCCGGTCCGGTGGTTCGTCATGGTGGCGCCCCCTGGCAAGCCGAGTTCGCGCGCTCAGGTTTGTCCATTTTATCGACCTAAAGTCGGTTTTTAGTGAAATGACGGCACGGGTACGGCGATGCCGCGGTACGGGACTCCCCCGGCGCGACCGCAAGACTTGCCGCAAGTTTCAGGGATTCCGCCGCCGATCTTGCACGGTCCTGCCTCGCGGCCCAGGCGGGTGCCGGACTCCCCGGACCCCCGCCGCCGAAGCGGACGAAGGCGCCGCGCGGACACCTGGGGAGCGCTTGCCCTGGATGTGACACTTTGACCAGGTTTAGTCAGATCTTTCCGGTGTCACGAATCCGCCTGTAACCACGGTCAGTACCCTCAAAAAATGTCCCTCCCCTGGCTGCGCGAGCTGTCCATACACGCTCGCCTGACACTGCTCACGACCGTCGTGGCGCTGCTCGTGCTGATCCCGCTCGGGATCGGCGCCGACATCGTGGTACGACGTGCCGTAAACGCGCACCTGTGGGAGGACGCCCGGCAGATGGCCTCCAAGGTCGCCGCCGATGTGCGCGAAGGCGGGCTGGAGGACCCCATCCGCACGCCCAGCGGATCGGAGCTGATCCAGGTCGTCACGCCATCCGGGCAGATCCTCGCGTCCACTCCATCCGCGCGCGGCCTGCCCTCGCTCACCCGGACGTGGCCGCGCCCCGACGACCGGTTCGTCGAGTTCAGCACCTGCGGCCTCCCGCAGGGGAGGTGCGGAAACGGGGTCGAGCTGCGAACCGGGGCGCAGCCGAACGCCCCGGTCGTCGTCGCCGTCCGCCGCCAGCCGCTGCTCATCGCGACCCGGCTGCTCGACCTCCTCATCGCCGGCGTGGTCGCGCTGCTCACCGCGGTCATCGCCTGGGTGTCGTGGAAGGTGGCCGGGCGGGCGCTGCGCCCGGTCGAGGCCATCCGCACCCAGCTCGCCCACATCAGCGGCAGCGACCTGAGCGCGCGGGTGCTCGAACCCCCGGGCAAGGACGAGATCGCCCGGCTCGCCCGCACCGTCAACGACGCGCTGGAGCGGCTGGAGCGGTCGGTCACCCAGCAACGGCAGTTCGCCGCGGACGCCTCGCACGAGCTGCGCACCCCGATCACCGGCATCTGCGCGCAGCTCGAAAGCGCGATGCCGCACCCGGAGGATCACCCCGAGGCCATGCGGGCGGCGCTGCGCGACACCAAGCGTCTTGAGGCGATCATGAGCGACCTGCTGTTCCTCGCCCGCATCGGCACCACCGACCGCTCCATCCGGGAGAAGGTGGACCTGGGCACGCTGGTCGCGCACGAGGTCAACCGCCGCGGCTCGGGACCGGTCGCGATCGACTCGCGGATCACGCCGGGGGTGATCGTCAACGGCGTGAGCACCCATCTGTCCCGAGTGCTGGTCAATCTGCTGAACAACGCGGAGCGGCACGCCAAGAGCCTGATCACGGTGGATGTCCACCGCGAGGGCGACGACGCCGTGCTCGCCGTCGGCAACGACGGCGAGCCGATCGCGGCGGAGGATCGCGAGCGCATCTTCGAGCGGTTCACCCGGATCGACTCGGCCCGCGGCAGGGGCCAGGGCGGCACCGGGCTCGGCCTGGCCATCGCCCGCGAGGTCATCCAGGCCCACCACGGGACGGTCCGGGCGGAGGACACCGACAGCGGCGCGCTGTTCGTGGTCCGGCTGCCGGCGACCTCCGGGCCGGAGCCGCACTCCGAGCCGGACTCCGACCTGCCCTCCGCCCCCGGCTCCCACTCCTGACGCCCGAAGCACGAGCCCGAAGCACGAGCCCGAAGCACGAGCCCGAAGCACGGCAAGTACGGAAAGTTAAGTCAGGCGCCCCTGCGCGTTCAGCTCGGGCACCCCCTGCGTGACATCCCTCTGACTAGGTTCTGGGATCACCCCCGGGGCCTCGGGGGCGTCGTCGCAGGTAGAAGGAGTGCCCCGTGCGAGTCCTGGCCGTTGTCCCCGCCCGTGGCGGTTCGGTGGGCGTACCGCTGAAGAACCTGGAGAGGGTGGGCGGCGTCCCGCTGGTGTCGCGGGCCGTCGGCGCGTGCCTGCGGGCCGCCCTCGTCGACGAGGTCGTGGTCAGCACCGACCACGAGGGGATCTCGGCGGCCGCGCGCGAGGCGGGGGCCCGCCTCGTCGAGCGCCCGGCGGAGCTGAGCGGAGCCACCGCGTCCAGCGAATCGGCGGTGCTGCACGCGCTCAACGCGCTGCCCGAGGACCCGGAGGTGGTCCTCCTCGTGCAGTGCACCAGCGCGTTCATCGACCCGGACGACCTGGACGCCGCCATCGGCCGCGTCCTCGACGGCGAGGCCGACGTGGTCTTCTCCGGCATGGAGACCTACGAGTTCGTGTGGACCGGCGCGGGCGTGGGCGTCAACCACGACCCCGCGGTCCGGCCGCGGCGGCAGGACCGCGAGCCGCACTTCCGCGAGACCGGCGCCTTCTACGTCATGCGTACGGCGGGGCTGCGCGAGCACGGGCACCGCTTCTTCGGCCGGGTGGCCGTCCAGCCCGTCCCGGCCCGGCACGCCGTGGAGGTCGACTCCCCCGAGGACCTGGAGATCGTGCGGGCGCTCGCGCCGTTCGTGGACGAGCCGCTGCCGATCGACGTGGACGCCGTGGTCACCGACTTCGACGGCGTGCACACCGACGACCGCGCGTACGTCGACTCCGAGGGCCGCGAGATGGTCCTGGTCAGCAGGTCCGACGGGATGGGGGTGGCGCTGCTCAAGCGCTCCGGCGTCCGGCTGCTCGTGCTCTCGACCGAACGCAACCCCGTGGTGGCGGCCCGCGCCCGCAAGCTCGGCGTCCCGGTGCTGCAGGGGCTCAACGCCAAGCAGACCGCGCTGCGCGACTGGCTGGCGATCGAAGGCCTGGACCCGGCCCGCGTCGCGTACGTCGGCAACGACGTCAACGACCTCGGCTGCATGGCGCTGGTCGGCTGGCCGGTCGCGGTCCCCGACGCCCACCCCCGGGTCCGGGCGGCCGCCCGGGTCGTGCTCGGCCACGCCGGCGGGGCGGGAGCCGTACGGGAGCTGTGCGACCGGGTGCTCGCGGCGCGGCCCGCGGGCCCGGACGCCGCCGAGCGGATGCCGCGCCGGCTGCCCCGGCCGGAGCTGCGGGTCAAGGGCGAGCCGGTGCGGATCGGCGAAGAGCTGGTCGGCCCCGGCCTGCCGGTGTACATGATCGGCGAGATCGGCATCAACCACAACGGCGACATCGACATCGCGCGCAAGCTGATCGACGTCGCGGTCGAGGCGGGCTGCCAGGCGGTCAAGTTCCAGAAGCGGACCCCGGAGATCTGCGTGCCGCCCGAGCAGCGCGGCCAGATCAGGCAGACGCCCTGGGGGGCGATGACCTACCTCGACTACAAGATCCGGACCGAGTTCGGCCGGGACGAGTACACCGAGATCGCCCGGTACTGCGCCGCGCGCGGCATCGACTGGTTCGCGTCGCCCTGGGACGTCCCCTCCGTGGAGTTCCTGGAGGAGATGGACGTCGTCACGCACAAGGTGGCGTCCGCCAGCGTGACCGACCACGAACTGCTCCGCGCCCTCGCCGCCACCGGGAAGCCGATCATCCTCTCGACCGGTATGTCCACGATCGAGGAGATCGACCAGGCGGTGGAGATCCTCGGCACCTCGGGCCTGGTGATGATGCACGCGACATCCACGTACCCGCTGCCGCCGGAGGAGGCCAACCTGCGCACGATCGTCACGCTCCGTGAGCGGTACGGCGTGCCGGTCGGCTACTCGGGCCACGAGCGCGGCCTGCAGATCTCCCTGGCGGCGGTCACCCTGGGCGCGGTGGCCGTCGAGCGGCACATCACCCTGGACCGCACGATGTGGGGCTCCGACCACGCCGCCTCGCTGGAGCCGAGCGGGCTGGAGCACCTGGTCCGGGACATCCGCATCATCGAGTCCGCGTTGGGAGACGGCGTCAAGCGCGTCTTCCCGGGCGAGGAGGCGCCGCGCGCCCGCCTGCGCCGCGTCGCCGCCCAGTGACGGAACCGACCGCCGGCGAGCCGGCGAGGAAGGCGGCCGGGTGCCCGAGCTCTCGGTGATCGTCGCGGTCCGTGACGGCGAGCCGTACCTGGCGGACGCTCTGACGTCGTTGACCCGCGGCCCCCTCCCGGACATGGAGGTGGTCGTGGTCGACGACGGCTCGGCGGACGCGACGGCGGCGGTGGCCGAGGACTTCCGCGCCGACCTGCCGGGGTTCCGGCTGCTGCGGCACGCCGCGCCGGCCGGGGTGGCCGCGGCGAGGAACGCCGGGCTCGCCGCCGCCTCCGGGCGCTACGTCACGTTCCTGGACGGGGACGACTGGGTGGCGCCCGGCTACCTGGCCGAGCTGACCGCCGCGATCGACGCGCTCGGGTGCGACTTCGTGCGGGTGGACCACGTCCAGGTCGAGGGCCGCAGGCGGGAGCTGCTCCGCGCGCCGGCGCGCAGGCGGGGCACCGTGCTCGACCCGCGCGAGGCCATCCTGCCGTTCGACGCCAGGACCATGGTCGACTACGCGTACGCCTGGGCCGGGATCTACCGGCGCGACCTCGGATCGCTGCTCGCCTTCCCGGAGGGCCTGCGCACGGCGGAGGACCGGCCGTGGATCTGGCGGCTGCACCGGAGGGCGCGCTCGTTCGCCGTGATGTCCCTGGCGGGCGTCTTCTACCGGCGCGGGGTGCCCGGGTCGCTGACCGCGATCGGGGACGAGCGGCAGCTCGACTTCTTCACCGCGTACGAGACGATCCTGGACGAGGTCGAGCCCGAGTTCCTGCGCAAGGCGGCGCGCAACCTCACCGGGCTGCTCGCGCACCACGTGGAGCTGATCGACCGGTTCACGCCGGAGCTGCGGACGGCGTTCGAGGAGCGGGCCGCCGTGATCCTGCGGCGCGTGCCCGAGGAGGCCCTCGCGGGCATGGATCCGGAGCGCCGCGCCCTCGTCGCGTCGCTCGCGCGCGGTCCGGCCGACGGGGACGGGGACGTTGACGCGGACGCGCGGATCGACTGATCTGGGGAGAGACATGGCACGGACCACGCTGCTCTGCGCCTCGACGCCGCTCGGGGCGATGACCCTCGCGGCGGCCTGCGACGAGGGCCGTCTCGGCCCGGGCCGGCGGATCCTGCTGGTGTCGAACGACGCGGCGATCCCCGAGATCACCCCGGCGCCGGACGAGTCGCCGGGGTTCGCGCGGATCCGCGACCGGTTCGACGAGGTGGTGTCGTGGAACGCGGTCATCGCCCCGTTGCACCCCTCCGAGTGGAAGGCGCGCTCGGTGGAGGCCCCGATGCTGGGCCGCCTCCTGGCGGCACGCCTGGGCGACCCGGACGAGCTGGTCGTCGAGTCGATCGCGGTGCCGCCCGCCCGCACCCTGGCCGGGCTGCTGCGGGACGTCCCGATCACGGTCTACTCGGATGGCCTGATGAGTTACGGGCCCACCCGCTTCCCCCTGCCCGGGGAGATCGCCGGGCGGATCACCCGCCTGCTCCACCTCGACCTCGTCCCCGGCCTCGTTCCCCTGCTCCTGTCCGAGCACGGCGTGCCGCCGGAGATCGTGTCCGATTCCGCGTTCCACGGCGTGGTCGAGCGGGCGGCCGGCGACCGGTCCGGGGGGCCCGGAGACGGGCCGCGCCGGGAGGCCGTCATCGTCGGGCAGCACCTCTCCGCCCTCGGGATCCTGAGCGCCGCCGAGGAGGCCGAGCTGCACGCGGCCATGCTGCGCGGCCTCGCCGCGCGCGGGCACCGCGCGGTGGTGTTCCAGCCGCACCCGGCCGCGGGGCGGCGGCACGCCCGCGAGCTGCGGCCGGTGGCCGAGGAGCTGGGCGTCGAGCTGCTGGTCGCGGACGGCTCGGCCCCGGCGGAAGTCTGCTTCGCCGTCCACCGCCCGCGCCTGGTCGTCGGCTGCTTCTCCACGGCTCTGGTGACCGCGCGGCGCCTCTTCGGCATCCCGGCCGCGACCGTGGGCGCCGACCTGGTGCTCGAACGGCTCTCGCCGTACGAGAACGCCGACCGGATCCCGGCGACCGTCGTGGACGCGTCCCTGCCCCGGCTCCGCCCGGACGGCTCGCTGGAGGAGCCGCCGCCGGTGGATCTGGGCGCCCTGGTCGGCGCGGTCGGGTACTGCATGCGCGCCGCGGCGTACCCGGGCCTGCGCGAGGCCGCCGCCGCGTACGTCGAGGCGAACGGGCCGGCGCGCTACTTCACCCGCCGCCGGCTGTCGTCGCTGGGCCTGCTGCCCGCCCCCACGCCGCCGGCCGAGACACCGCCGGACGCCCTGGGCGAGGACCAGGGGGAGGCCCGGGGTGAGGGCCCGGTAGAGGGCCGGACCTCCCGGCTGCGCCGTCTCTTCTCCCGCTGAGCCCCGGCGACGCCCCTATCCGGATCCGCGCCCCCGGCGGGCGGCGGGCGCGGTGGCTCTCGGGCCGCCGGCGAGTGCCTGATCCGTCCGGTGTGCGGTCCGTACGGCCCTCCCGGAGCCCGGTGCCAGCGGTCTAGCGTAGGCGCCGTGAGTGAGCGAGTGGCGAGCACGGGCCGGGTCGTGGTGCTGGTCCTTCCGGACGTGAACCTGCTGGACCTGGGCGGTCCGGTGCAGGTCTTCGACGCCGCGGCGCACCTGGGTGCCGACTACCGGCTGGAGTACGTGTCCGACGCCGGAGAGGCGGTGTCGGCACAGGGACTGCGGCTGGCCGGATTCGCCGGTCTGCCGTCGACCGAGCCCGGCGACCTGGTGCTGGTGCCGGGACACCGATTGAAGGATCTCCGGACGGGCGAGCCCCTGGTTCCCGACTCGGTGACACAGTGGCTGCGCACGGCACATCACCGCGGCGCCCGGATCGCCTCGGTGTGCACCGGCGCGGCGGCGCTGGGCGAGGCCGGGCTGCTGGACGGACGCCGGTGCACCACCCACTGGTCGCTCGTCGAGGCGATGCGGCGGAGATACCCGGCGGCCCGGGTCCAGGACGGGGTCCTGTACGTCCACGACGGCACGGTGAGCACCAGCGCGGGGATCTCGTCCGGGATCGATCTGGCGCTGTCGCTCGTGGAACGCGATCATGGCCCCGCACTCGCCGCCGCGGTCGCCCGGGAACTGGTGGTCTACCTGCGGCGGAACGGCTCGGCTTCCCAGATCAGTCCCTTTCTCCGGCACCGTTCGCACCTGCATCCGGCCGTCCATCGGGTGCAGGATCATCTCGCCCAGCACCTGGACACCCCTCACACCCTCGCCGAGTTGGCCGCCGTGGCCCACCTGTCCCCGCGGGGCCTGAGCCGGGCGTTCGCCACGGCGATCGGCATCAGCCCCCTGGAATACCAGCAGCGACTGCGCCTGGAACGGGCGTCGAGACTGCTGGCCGACACCGACCTCGGCGTGGACGCCGTGGCGAGCCGCTGCGGCTTCCGCGACGTCCGCCACTTCCGCCGCCTGTTCTCCGCCCGGTACGGGATGTCTCCGTCGGAGGCGCGCAAGCACGCGCGCTGAGCGGCGGACCTTCCCCTGATTCCCCCTTCCACGGCGCGGATCGTGTTGCCGATGCGCGCCGCCGATCTGTGCTGCCGTGAGTTGGCCATGCCTTCATGGCCGTACAAAGAAGAGAGCCTCCTGTGTCTTCTGTCCGAAGCCGTCCGAGTGTGCGTCCGAACAGGCCCGTCGTGCGCCGGATCGGGCGTGTCCTGCTGGGTGCCTCCGTGTTCCTCGCCTCCCTGGGCGGGATCTGCGCCGCCGGTGTCGCCACCACGATGGGCCAGAGCTACCCCGAGTTCGACCGACGCCCGCCCGCCCGGGGCTGGCCGGCCGCCAAGGCGATACCCGGCGGACGGATCACCGTCGCGGTCGTGCTCAGCAACGCCGGCTCGGTCTCCGCCGACGTTCTCGCCCCTTACGAGGTGTTCGCCCGATCGGGACGGTTCGCCGTCTACACCGTGGCGGCGCGGCGAACCCCGTCCCCGCTCTCCGGCGGCGTACACCTGCTGCCCGACCACACCCTGGACGAGGTCGGGACCGGCGCCGTTCCCGAACCGGACGTGGTGGTGGTGCCCGCCGTCGTCGATCCCACCGGCACGGCGGAGGAGCGGCTGCGCGAGTGGATCGCCGCACGGTCGCGGCACGGCTCCCGCCTGCTGGGCGTTTGCGCGGGCTCAGAATTCCTCGCGGCCGCCGGTGTGCTCGACGACCGCCGGGCGACCTCCTTCTGGGCGAACATCGACTCCCTGAAGCGGAACCACCCCGCGGTGCGATGGCAGAGCGGCGAACGCTACGTGGAGGACGGCACGATCACCACCACGGCCGGCATCACCTCCGGCACCGTCGGCGCGCTCCGCCTGGTCGAGAGGCTCGCGGGTGCGGATGAGGCCCGGCGGATCGGCGGCGCGCTCCACTTTCCCGGCTGGCGCCTGGACGGCCCCACCGCGATCACCCCGAACCACCTCGCCCTGTCCGACCTGCCGTACGCGCTGAACGCGGCGTTCCCCTGGCGGCGCCCCACGATCGGCATCGGGCTGGAGGACGGAGTGGGGGAAATCGACGCCGCCGCGGCGTTCGAGGTCTACTCCGGTGTCTCCTTCAGCTCCCGCGCGATCCCGATCAGCGCCACTGGAACGGTCACCACGCGGCATGGCGTGATCCTGCTCACCGAACCGGCGGGTACGGCGGTGCCGCGCCTGGACCGGTTCGTGGTTCCGGGGGTGCGCGGCGACGTGACGCCGACGCTCGCGAGCTGGGCGTCGGGACGAGGTCTCACACCGGAGCTGCCCGGCGGCGGACGGCGGGACGGAGAGTTCGGGTTCGACCCGATGCTTCGTGACCTCGCCGCCCATTCGGGCGACGTGACCGCCCGTATCACCGCCAAGTTCTCCGAATATCCCGTCGGACAGCTGCGTCTTTCCAGGGCCGGCTGGCCCTGGCGTTCCACGGTGCTCTTCGCGGTCGCCCTGGCCGGCTCCGCCGGTGTCGGGGTGTTCGCCGTCGCCCTGCCGCGTCTTCTCCGCCGCCGTACGGCCGGCGCCGCGCGATGATCCGGCTGAAGGGCATCACTCAAGAGCCCCACGCACCCATCCCCGCGTGCGCCGGGAGCACCGGCATCGGTCGCGCGCGCTCGCGCTCGACGAAGCCGACGTGCGCCACCCTGACCGTATGAGGGGCGGGGCCTCGTGGTCCGAGATCAGAGCGCCTTCAGGTACCGGCGGACGCGGCGCCTGGCGCGGTAGCCGTACCGCAGGACCCGGGGCGGCACCTCCAGCCGGAGCCGGGCGCGGCGGCGGGCCGCGGCGTGCTCCGGCCCGTCGAGCAGGGAGCGGCCAGGGGCGAGGCCCCCCTCACCGGCGGCCGCGGCCAGCTCGCGGATGCGGTCGAGCCAGTCGCTCTCGGCGTCGTCGTGGAAGTAGTTGGCGCGGCACCACTCCCCGTCCGGGACGCGGAACTCGCCCTTGGCGAGGTCGTCGAGCGTGCCGAGGCACCCGCTTCCCTCGAAGACCAGGTTGATCATCTCCGCGCTCACCCCGAAGTCGGACAGGATGAGCAGCGGCACGCCGGCGGCGATCGCCTCCAGGGCCGCGGTCGAGCTGACCGTGACGAACCCGGCGGCGCGGGAGAGGTGCTCGTGCATCGGCCCGGTGGCGAACCGGAGCGCGTCGACCCGGACCCGGCCCTCCCCCGCCATCGCGAGCCAGAGACGCTCGTAGTGGTGCCGCTCGTTGTGCGTCTGGCGTTCGGAGTCGCGTCCCCTGAGCTTGACCACGACATCCAGATCGGGACGCGCCTCGGCCAGCGCGGCAAGGGCGAGCAGCACGGTCTCGCGCTCCTCGCGCCGCCGCGGCACCTTCGCCTGGGTCGCGAAGATCACCCGGTCGCGCTCCGCCGGCACGGGGCCGCCGAGGTCCAGGTACGGCAGGCGGGCCAGGGCCACCCCGCCCCCGGCGGCCGACCCGCCGCCTCCGAGCGCCGCCCCGATGGCCGCGAACTCCCGCACCTCCCGGCCGCTGTGCACGACGAACAGCTCGCACCCGCTCCGGTACAGCCACGCCTTCTCGGTGGCGGGCACCGAGATGCCGGGCAGTCCGGACACGAACGCGGGGCGCGGCCGCAGGTCGTCGAGGATCTCGGCGGCGAGGACGTCCACGACGGGGCCGGTGCAGGCCAGCAGCACGACGTCGGGCCGGAAGCGCTCGGCCGCGCGGCGCAGCCGCCGGGCGGCGAGCACGGGCGGCAGGCCGCCCCCGCCCTCCCCCGGGCGGCCGGAGCCGGCCGGCCCGCCCGCGCGGCCGATCCGCGTCCCGCTCACCGCCGCCTGGATCTGGCTCTCGGACGGCGCGATCGGGGAGCGCACGACCAGCAGCTCGGTCACCCAGTCGGAGGGCATGGCGTCGAGGAGGCCGGCGGCCCACTTCAGGTACGAGTCGGAGTCGGCCACGGCGAGCACGCGGATCAAGGAGCTACCTTTCCAGGGGCGGGGGAATGTCCCGGCAGGCCGCCGCGGGCGGGGCTCTCCCCCTCGGCGGCGGGGGCCGGTACGTCGGTGAAGATCTGCAGGTGGGCGCGCAGCGAGGGACCGGCGGCCGCCGTCCACCACTCGTCGGGCACCTCGACGGCCTCGACGGAGACGCCGCGCCCGGACAGCAGGACGCGCAGCGAGGTCACCGCGGTGGAGGGCAGGCTGACCACGCGCTGCCCGGGGCGCAGATCACGCAGCGTCAGCTCGACCGGCGGCCCGGAGTCGTGGACGGTGAGACCGTCGATCCTGGCGACCCGGGCGAGGTCCGCGGGATCCTCGCGCCGATGCGGGTAGTAGGCGACCGGCTCGCCGAGTTCGCGCAGCCAGCGCAGGTAGCGGTCGCGGTGGATGAGCCCGTTGCGCACCAGGGACGTGCCGAGCACGACGGTGCGCTCCGCGGGCGCGGGGCCGGCGGGCCGGGACCGCAGCCATCCGAAGTCGTGCCGGACCAGCTCGGCGCCCAGATCGCGGACGGCTTCCGCCAGCGGCTCGGGAACGGGCAGCGCGGTGAACACGGTGAGCCTGCGGCCGCGCAGCCGCATTCCAGCGGCGGCGCCGAGGACCGCGCGGGCGATCCCCGCCGCGCCCTCGCGGGTGGCCCGGGCGCGCAGCAGCGGGCGGCGGGCGGTGAGCAGTTCGAGGAGGCGGATCGTGGCGAGACCGTCGTCCACGAGCACGACCCGGTGGAGGCGGGTGGTGAGCACGCGCGCCTGGACCCGCCCGGAGAACGCGTCACCGACGGCCCACACGCGGCCGGGACGCGGCATGCCCGTGGAGGGTTCGGCGAGCCGCAGCCCCTCGGGGAGCCCGATCCGGCGCAGCTCACGCCCGGTGAGCCGCAGGGCGCGCTGGCCGGCCCTGGGCACGACGAGCGTCTCCGGGGCGAGCAGCCCGGCGTGGTGCGCCTCGGCGACGCACAACAACTGCAGCGGGGATTCCACCCACGCGACGGCCGGCCCCTGCTCGACGGCGTGGCGCCGACCCGCGTTGCCCACGTCCGGTGAAGACCCGTTCACGACGCGACGAGACTACGCGCGGCAGGCGGCGCCCCTCCGACGCGTTCGCGAACGCCGGGTGAACAGGCGCCGACTCCGGGCGGGGTGTCGCGAACCGGCGCCTGACATGTAGTGTACGAAACCGTTTCGTACACCTAGGAGATGGCATGTGGAGCGTTGACGACATCCCCGACCTGACCGGCCGCACCGCGGTGGTCACCGGAGCGAACTCGGGCATCGGCCTCCCGACCGCGCTCGAACTGGCCCGGCACGGGGCCCGCGTCATCGTCGCGAGCCGCGACCCGGACCGGGGGCGGGCGGCCGTCGGGCAAATCCTCGAGCGGGCGCCCGGCGCGCACACGGAGTTCGAGCGGCTCGACCTCGCCGACCTCGGCTCGGTGCGCGCGTTCGCCGACGCGATCGGGTCCCGGCTGGACGGGCTGGACCTGCTGGTGAACAACGCCGGCGTCGGCATGATCCCGAGGAGCACCACCGCCGACGGGTTCGAGACGCAACTCGGGACCAACCACTTCGGGCACTTCGCGCTGACCGGCCTCCTGATGCCGCTGCTGCTCGCCCGGACGTGCCCCCGGGTCGTCACGGTGGCGAGCGACGCCCACAAGATGGGCCGGCTCGACTTCGACGACCTGGAGCTGCGTCGGGGATACGGCCGGATGAGCGCGTACGGACGGTCCAAGCTGGCCAACCTGCTGTTCGCGTTCGAGTTGCAGCGGCGGGCGGGGTCCCGGCTGCTGAGCGTGGCCACGCACCCGGGCGCGACCGCGACGGACATCGTGAAGCTGGGCCCGCTGAGCGGGGTACTCAAGGTGCTGCTGCGGGTCGCCATGCAGCCGCCCGAGGCCGGGGCGCTGCCCTCCCTGTACGCGGCGACGTCGCCCGAGATCCGGGGCGGGGAGTTCCTCGGACCGAAGCTGAAGCCGCCCGCCACCAGCGCGGCGGCCAGGGAAGAGGCGCTGGCGCGACGCCTCTGGACCGTCTCCGAGGAGCTCACCGGCGTACAATTCCCGGACCTCGCCGCGTATCCCCGGCCGCGAGGCGCGGCAGAGCAGGCGGCAGAGTAGGCGGCAGAGTAGGTCCACGACAGCGGCGCGGGACAGACCGCGACTGGACATCAGCGACAGGGAGCCCATGGAGAACGCCACCTCGCGACGACTCGACCCCGCCCGCGAGCAGGCGATCCTGGACGCCACGCTGGAGCTGCTCGCCGAGACCGGGTACGACCGGATGTCGGTGGACCAGATCGCCCGGCGGGCCGGGGCGAGCAAGGCGACGATCTACCGGCGGTGGACGGGCAAGGCCGATCTGGTCGTCGATCTCGTCTGCAACCGGCTGGACATCGACCTGCCCCCGGCACCGGACACCGGTTCCCTGCGCGGCGACCTGCTCGCGGCGCTCGGCGCCATCTGCTCGGCGATCGGGCACCGGCACCAGCTCATCATCGGGCTGGTCTCCGCGATGCTGTCCAGCCCCGAGCTCGCCGGGGCGGTGCGCGACCACATGCCGGGGCGGGACCTGTCCGGCCTGGAGTTTCTGCTGGGCAGGGCCGTCGAACGCGGGGACCTGCCGGGGCCCGTCGACCCGCGCGCGCTGTTCTCCGTCGCGGAGGGCCTCATCTGGCGGCGGCTGATCGTCCTGGGCGAGCCGCTGGACGACGTTTTCATGGCCGACGCCGTCGACCGGGTCCTGCTTCCGCTCGCCGAAAGCTGGTCGGGCAGCATGGAAACATGAACACCATCACCCTCAACAACGGCGTCACCATGCCGCAGCTCGGCTTCGGTGTGTGGCAGGTGGCCGACGACGAGGCGGAGAGCGCGGTGTCCACCGCCCTCTCCGCCGGATATCGCAGCATCGACACGGCGAAGCTCTACCACAACGAGGCGGGCGTCGGCCGGGCCGTACGCGAGTCGGGGATCCCGCGTGACGAGTTGTTCATCACGACCAAGCTGTGGAACGACGAGCACGGCTACGACCAGGCCCTGCGCGCCTTCGACGCCAGCATGGAGCGGCTCGGCCTGGACGTGCTCGACCTCTATCTGATCCACTGGCCGGCCCCCGCCCAGAACAAGTACATCGAGACGTGGAAGGCCCTGGAGAAGCTCTACGCCGACGGCCGGGTGCGGGCGATCGGCGTCTCGAACTTCACCGTCCAGACGCTGGACCGGCTGCTCGACAAGGCGGACGTGGTGCCGGCGGTCAACCAGATCGAGCTGCACCCGCAGTTCGCGCAGGACGCGCTGCGCGCCTATGACGCCGCGCACGGCATCGCGACCGAGGCGTGGAGCCCGCTCGGCCAGGGCAAGGGCCTGCTCGACGAGCCGGCGCTGCGGCGGATCGCGGCCAAGCACGAGCGCACCCCGGCCCAGGTGGTGCTGCGCTGGCACATCCAGCTCGGGAACATCGTCATCCCGAAGTCGGTCACGCCCGTACGGATCCGCCAGAACATCGACGTCTTCGGCTTCGAGCTGGACCCCGCCGACATGACCGAGATCGCCTCCATGGACGCGGACCGCCGCCTCGGGCCGGATCCGGCGACCTTCGGCTGATCTGGGCGGCTGATTCCCGCTCGCGAGATATATACGGATTCGTCACGGCCTGCGCACTACTGGGTACAGGCCGTACGTTTCCGCTGGTAGCGGGCAGGTAATGATCTGACCCATGCCGTTCCCCAGAAAGCCCCGCCGGTGGTGTCCCTGGCTCGCCGTGGCGCTCCTCATGTGTACGGCGTTCTCCGGGGCCGCCGCCCAGCCGCAGCGCGCGTCCACGCGTCCACCGAACGTCGTGCTCATCCTGACCGACGACCTGGACTCGACCGACCTGCAGCGGTTTCCCAACATCTGGAACCTGCTCGTCCAGCAGGGCGCGGTCTTCTCCCGGTTCTTCGCGACCAACCCGTGGTGCTGCCCGTCGCGGTCGTCGATCCTGCGGTCGCAGTACATGCACAGCCACCAGGTGGAGAGCAACCGCCCGCCGACCGGCGGTTTCCCGAAGTTCCGGACGCTGGAGGAGTCCACGATCGGCACGTGGATGCGGTCGGCGGGCTACCGCACCGGGCTCCTCGGGAAGTACCTCAACCAGTACCCGCTCGGCGCGTCGCGGCACTACATCCCGCCCGGATGGGACCGCTGGGCCGTCCCCGTCACCCGGCTCTACCAGGAGTACGGCTACGCGCTCAACGACGACGGCTCGGTCACCCAGCACGGCTACACGCCCGAGGACTACCTGGAGGACGTGCTGAGCCACAAGGCCGACGAGTTCGTCTCCTCATCGGGCGACCAGCCGTTCTTCCTCTATCTCGCCCCGGTGGCGCCGCACCAGCCGGCCAACTACGCGCCGCGGCACGCGGACGCCTTCCAGGACGAGGTGGCGCCGCGGACACCGTCCTTCGACGAGCAGGACATGTCGGCGGAGCCGCTCTGGCTGCGCGAGAAGCCCCCGCTGACCCCGAAGGCGGTGCGGCGGATCGACGAGCTGCACCGCGACCGGTTGCGCGCGATGCTCGGCGTGGACGACATGGTGGGCTCGCTCGTCTCGACACTGGAGCAGTCGGGGCAGTTGGCCAACACGTACATCTTCTTCACCTCCGACAACGGCTTCCATCTGGGACAGCACCGGCTGCACCCGGGCAAGACCACGCCCTTCGAGGAGGACATCCGGATCCCGATGGTCGTGCGCGGCCCCGGCATCACGCCCGGCTCGACGATCGACCGGCTCTGCTCGACGGTGGACCTCGCGCCGACCTTCGCCGAGCTGGGCGGGGCGACGCCGCCGTCGTTCGCCGAGGGGCGCTCGCTGGTCCCGATCCTGCGCGGGGAGGACGTGCCGTGGCGCGACGCCGTCCTCGTGGAGTTCTTCCAGCCGCCGTACGCGCCGTACGCGGCGCCGACCTACAGCGTGCTGCGCACCGAGAGGTACAGCTACGTCGAGTACGGCACCGGCGAGCGGCAGCTCTACGACCTGGCCACCGATCCGTACGAGCTGCGGAACGTCGCCGCCACGGCGGACCCGCACCAGGTGGACACGTTCTCGGCCCGGCTCGCGCTGCTGCGGAGCTGTTCCGGGGCCACCTGCCGGATCGCCGACGCGGAGAGCCGCGCCCTGCTGCGGGCGGTCCCCCGCTGACACCGCCGCCCACACCGCCGCCTACACCGCCGTGGCCGGCGACCACCGGCCACGGCGCCCCCGCGCGGGGGCCGGGTCACGCTGCGTGAGCATTTTGGGCCCTATGGGATGGGAGCGCTCCCAAACGGCTGATTAGGCGCTTTGTTCCGTAAGATCCCGTTCTATCGATCAAATCGGCCCTGGCGTAACGGTTATGTTTCGGCGTATTGACGCCGACATCACCCATGGAGCAACCTTCGTGGGAGCGCTCCCAACATCTACCTATCTCGGACCGGCAGTCGGGGACGGCCCGGGATGCACCTCCCATGACTTCGGGATACCACCTGAGAGGGGTCCGGAATGATGCACACCTCCCGTCGCGGCAGGCTGCTCGCGCTCGCCGCTGTGGCGACGCTCGCCCTGGGCGTCACGGCGGCCTGCGGCACCGGCGACGACGAGAAGCCGGCCGGCGACGGCGGCTCCGCCGCGGCGGCGGAGCCGGTCACCGTCAAGGTGCAGACCTTCGGCGGTGGCAAGAACTTCGGCTACAAGGAGGCGATCGACAAGTGGAACGCCTCCCACACGGACATCATCATCAAGGAGGAGCACCTCACCGACCAGTTCGAGCAGGTCTACTGGCCGCAGATGATCCAGTGGCTGCAGTCCGGCACCGGCGCCGGTGACGTGGTCGGCATCGACGAGGGCGGCATGGGCCTCGCCAAGGCGCACCCCGAATGGTGGGCCGACCTCGGCGAGTACGGCCTCAAGGACCGCCAGGCCAACTTCGCCTCCTGGAAGTGGGACGGCGGCACGACCTCCGACGGCAAGCTGTTCGGCCTCGGCACCGACATCGGCGGCATGAGCCTGTGCTACCGCCGCGACCTCTTCGAGAAGGCGGGCCTGCCGGCCGACCGGGACGCGGTCAGCAAGCTCTGGCCCACGTGGGACGACTTCGTCAAGGTCGGCAAGGAGTTCCAGGCCAAGGTCAAGGACACCAAGTTCGTCGACGGCACCAACACGCTCTACAACGTCGTGCTGGTGCAGGAGGGCGCCAAGAACGGCAACGTCACCTACTTCGACAAGGACAACAACCTGATCGTCGACAAGAACCCGGCGATCAAGGCGGCCTACGACTTCGCCGCCAAGATCAGCCAGGACGGCCTCACCGCCAAGCTGCGCAACTTCACCGACGAGTGGAAGACGGGCATGAAGAAGTCGCAGTTCGCGACGCTCGGCTGCCCGGCCTGGATGCTCGGCGTGGTCAGCGGCGACGACGCGGCCGGCCCCGACTTCAAGGGCAAGTGGGACGTCGCGGCGGTCCCGGGCGACGGCGGCAACTGGGGCGGCTCCTGGCTCGCGGTGCCCAAGCAGAGCAAGCACCCGAAGGAGGCCGCGGCCGTCCTCGACTACCTGACCGGTCAGGAGGGCGAGGTCAGCGTCTTCAACTACGCCGGCAACATGCCGAGCAACACCCTCGCCCAGCAGGACCCGGCGGTCCAGAGCGCCAGCAACGAGTACTTCAACAACGCTCCGGTCGGCGACATCTTCGCGAAGTCGGCCTCCTCGCTCCAGCCGATCTTCCTCGGCATCAAGCACGCCCAGGTCAAGAACGCCATCGAGTCGGTCGTCTCGGCGATCGACGACGGCTCCGTGCCGTACGCGCAGGGCTGGCAGAAGCTCGTCGACGACGCCGTGAAGGCGGCCGGCTGATCCCCGCTCGCCGAACCAGCACCGGCCCGCCGCAGCGGCACCCCGCCGGCGGGCCGGTCGCCTGCTTCCGCTGAAAGGTGACCCATGAGCGTTAACGTCGACGCGGGACGCGCCAGCCAGGCGCCGATCCCGCCCCCGAGGAGCAGCCCGCGGCGCCCCTCCGGCCTGGGCTTCCTGTCCTGGCTGGACCTGAAGGCCGCGCCGTACCTGCTCATCTCGCCGTACTTCCTCCTCTTCCTGGTCTTCGGGATCTTCCCGCTCGGCTTCACCCTGTGGTACTCGCTCTTCAAGTACGACCTCACGGGGACCGAGGAATGGACGGGGCTCGGCAACTACACCGCGCTCCTGTCCGACGGCGCCTTCTGGAACGCCGTCGTCAACACAGTCGGCATGTTCCTCATCGCGACCGTGCCGCAGATCCTGCTGGCGCTGCTGCTCGCGAACGCCCTGAACAAGCGGATCAGGGGCCGGCTGCTGGTCCGGATGGGCGTCCTGCTGCCCCTCGTCACCTCGGTCGTCGCGGTGGCCGTCGTCTTCACCCAGCTCTACGGCCGCGACTGGGGTCTGATCAACTGGATCCTGGGGCTGTTCGGCGCGGACCCGATCGACTGGAAGGCCCAGCGGATCCCCTCGTGGATCGCCATCTCCACCATGATCGACTGGCGGTGGACCGGCTACAACTCGATCATCTTCCTGGCCGGGATGCAGACCATCCCCAAGGACCTCTACGAGGCGGCCTCCATCGACGGGGCCTCCCGCCGGCGCCAGTTCTGGCAGATCACCGTGCCGATGCTGCGCCCGACCATGATCTTCGTGGTGCTCAACTCGACCATCGGCGGTCTCACCCTCTTCTCCGAGCCGACCACGTTCTTCGGCGGCAACGTCCACGGCGGCACCAACAGCCAGTTCCAGACCGTCTCGATGTTCATCGTCGAGCAGGGCTTCCGCGAGTTCGACTACGGGTACGCGTCCGGCGCCGCGTGGCTGCTCTTCCTGATGATCCTCATCGGATCGCTCGTCAACTTCCTGCTCGTCCGCCGGATCGGGGGCAACAAGTGACCACGCTCACCGTGGGAGACCGGCGTCGTCCCCCGACGGGGCGCAAGCGGTCCGACATGTGGTCGGCCACGCCGTGGACCAAGATCGTTCTTATCGTCACCATCGTGATCTCGGCCTTCCCGATCTACTGGATGATCGTCATCGCCTCGCGTACCAACAAGGAGGCGACCGACATCCCGCCGCCGTTCCTTCCCGGCGGCAACCTCGGGGAGAACATCCGGCGCGTGCTCGCCAACGAGGACGCGCACTACCTGACCGGCCTCACCAACTCGCTGATCATCGCGGCCACGGTCACGGTGTCGGTGGTGCTGATCTCGACCTTCGCCGGCTTCGCCTTCGCGCGGCTGCGCTTCAGGGGCGGCAAGCTGCTCCTGCTGCTCGTCCTCATCACCATGATGGTGCCGCTGCAGCAGATGGGCATCGTGCCCCTCTACCGGGTCATGGTCAACCTCGAATGGATCGGCACGCTCAAGGCGGTGATCCTCCCGTACCTGCTGAACGGCTTCGGCGTCTTCCTGATGACGCAGTACACCGAGCAGGCCGTGCCGGGAGAGCTGGTGGAGGCGGCCCGCGTGGACGGCGCCTCGACGCTGCGAATCTGGTGGAACGTCATCCTGCCCGCCGTACGGCCCGGCATGGCGGTGCTCGGCATCAACACGTTCATGCTGACCTGGAACGACTTCATGTGGCCGCTCATCGCGCTGACCCCGGACAACCCGACGGTCCAGGTCGCGATCAACTCACTCAACGCGAAGTTCGGCACCGACTACGTGCTGGTCTTCAGCGGGACGGCCATGTCCATCCTCCCGCTCATTCTCGTATTCGTCCTCTTCGGCCGACAGATCATCGGTGGACTCATGGAAGGTGCGGTCAAAGCGTGACCACGCAGGAGACTCGGGCCGAGACCCGCAGCCCCGGACTGATGTTCCCCACAGGGTTCGTCTGGGGCGCGGCGACCTCGGCGTACCAGATCGAGGGCGCGGTCGCCGCGGACGGGCGGGGCACGTCCGTCTGGGACACCTTCGTCAACCAGCCGGGCCACGTCGTGGGCGGCGAGAACGCCGACGTCGCGATCGACCACTACAACCGCTACCGCGAGGACGTGCGGCTGATGGCCGGCCTCGGCCTCACCGCGTACCGGTTCTCGGTGTCCTGGCCGCGCATCCAGCCGGACGGGGCCGGGGCGGTCAACGCCAAGGGGCTCGACTTCTACAAGCGGCTCGTGGACGAGCTGCTCGCCCACGGCGTGGACCCGTGGCTGACGCTGTACCACTGGGACCTCCCCCAGGCCCTGGAGGACGCGGGCGGCTGGCCCGATCGGGACACGGCGGCGCGCTTCGCCGACTTCGCGGCCCTGGTCCACGACGCGCTCGGCGACCGGGTCACGAACTGGAGCACGGTCAACGAGCCGTGGTGCGCCGCCTTCCTGGGCTACGCCTCGGGCGAGCACGCGCCGGGACGGCGCGAGCCGGCCGCGGCGATCCGCGCCGCCCACCACCTGAACCTCGCCCACGGCCTGTCCACACAGGCGATGCGGGCACAGCGGGCCGACTCCCTGATCGGCGGGTGCGTGAACCTGTACGCGATCTCGCCGGCCACCGGCAGCGAGGCCGACCGGGACGCCGCCCGGCGCATCGACGGGCTGCAGAACCGCTTCTTCCTGGACGCGCTGCTCAAGGGCGCGTACCCGGAGGACGTGCTGGCGGACCTGCGCGCGGTCACCGACACGGATTTCATCCAGGACGGCGACCTCGCCCTGATCGGCGCGCCGCTCGACACGCTGCTGGTCAACTACTACAGCCGGTTCACCGTGTCGGGGGCGCCCGGCGGGGCCCGGTCGGCCGCGGCGGCGCCGACGGACTCCGGGTCGCCGTGGGTGGGCAGCGAGCACGTCGGCTTCGTCAACGGCGGCCGCCCGGTGACGGCCATGGGCTGGGAGATCGACGACTCGGGCCTGTACGAGATCCTGACCCGGCTGGCGCGGGACTACCCGTCCGTCCCCCTGGTCATCTCCGAGAACGGCGCGGCGTTCGACGACGAGCTGACCGCGGACGGCCGTGTCCATGACCAGGAGCGACTTGCCTACATCGACGCCCATCTGCGGACCTGTCATGCTGCCATCGAGGCGGGCGTCCCGCTGCGGGGCTACTTCGCGTGGTCGCTGATGGACAACTTCGAGTGGGCCTGGGGCTATGGGAAGCGTTTCGGCCTCGTGTACGTCGACTATCCGACCCAGCGGCGCGTCCTGAAGGACAGCGCCCTGTGGTACGCGGAGGCGGCGCGACACGGTGGGTTGCCGGGCGCAGCAGAATAGGCCCGAGAAAAGTCAGGAGGGGGCAACGATGAACGGGGACCGCCGACCGGGGGCACGCCCGACTCTGGAGGCAGTCGCCGCCCGCGCGGGCGTCGGACGCGGAACGGTGTCACGGGTGATCAACGGTTCGCCGAAGGTGAGTGAGAAGGCCCGCGACGCCGTGCTGACGGCGATCAAGGATCTGGGCTACGTGCCCAACCGCGCGGCGCGCACTCTGGTGACCAACCGCACCGACACCATCGCGCTGGTGGTCTCCGAGTCCGAGCAGCGGGTCTTCGACGAGCCGTTCTTCGCGGGCATCATCCGCGGGATCGGCTCGGCCCTCTCCGAGACGGGCCTCCAGCTCATCCTGACGATGGCGCAGAACCGGGCCGAGCACGACCGGCTGGCGGACTACCTCACCGGCCAGCACGTGGACGGCGTCCTGCTCACCTCCGTGCACGGCGCCGACACGCTGCCCGAGCGGCTGGAGGCGCTGGGCGTGCCGACGGTGATGGGTGGCCGGCCGGTCGGGCCCACGCCGTACAGCTATGTGGACATGGACAACCGGGCGGGCGCCCGGCAGGCCGCCAAGTACCTGCTCGGCAAGGGCCGCACCAGGATCGCCACGATCGCCGGCCCGCAGGACATGGGCGTCGGCGTCGACCGTCTCGCCGGTTACCGCGACGCGCTGCTCGCGACCGGCACCGGCGAGCGGGTGGCGTACGGCGACTTCTCCGAGGCGAGCGGCGAGGCGGCGATGCGGGAGCTCCTCGACCGCCACCCGGACCTCGACGCGGTCTTCGCCGCGTCGGACTCGATGGCGGTCGGGGCGCTGCACGTGCTGAAGGAGCGCGGCCTCAGCGTGCCCGGTGACGTGGCGCTGATCGGGTTCGAGGACTCGCGGTTCGCGCTGCACACGGAGCCGCCGCTGACCAGCGTCCACCAGCCGACCGAGGCGATGGGCCGCCAGATGGTGCAGCTCCTGGTCGCGCGGATCAACGGCGACGCGCTGGAGCAGCCCGTGGTCATCCTCGACACCCACCTGGTCATCCGCGCGTCGGCGTAGCCGCCGGGCCGTACGGCCCACACGGCCATCCGGCCGTCATCCCATGCGGGGCCCCCGGGACGCCGTGCCGGAAGCGGCGCCCGGGGCCGCCCGGGGCGCCGGCGCGTCGCGGGTCCACGAGCCCAGCACCATCAGTGTTTTGGTGCCGGTGACGTTGCCGGCCCGGCGCAGGCGGTCGATCACGTGCTGGAGATGCCCGAGGTCGCGCACCCGGACGTGGACCAGCGCGTCGGGATCGCCGGCGATCGTGTACACCTCCTGGACCTCGGGGACGTCGATCGCGGTCCGGACGATCTCGCTGACCGGCGTCGTGCCGGGATAGCTGAGCTCGGTGAACGCCTCGATGCCCCAGCCGAGCTTGGCGTAGTCGATCTGCACCGTGAAGCCGGTGATCACGCCGATCTCGCGCAGCCGGTCCACCCGCCGCTTGACGGCGGCCACCGACAGGCCGATCTCCGCCGCCATCTCCGAGAAGGTCCGGCGCCCGTCCTCGCGCAGCAGCCGCAGGATGCGGTGGTCGATGTCGTCGATTTCGGACATGGGAGAACTCCTCGGCTCGGCGAAACGAACCTTAGCGAAACGCGACTTTCCTGCAAACCTTTTGCGTCTTTTCGGCTTGTACTCGCCGGATACTTGCGCCCGCCCGGAACGCGTTGCTGTGCTTGGGCTCCCCCGAACGAAGCCAGGAGGTTCGCGTGCGCCCCACTTCCGCAGCCGGTCCGACCGAGGTGTCACTTGAGGACAGGTACACGGCAGCGGACGGCCGGGTGCTGATGTCGGGCATCCAGGCCCTGGTCCGCCTGACGCTGGAGCAGCGCCGCCTGGACCGGGAGCGCGGCCTGAACACGGGCGTCTTCGTCTCCGGCTACCAGGGATCGCCGCTGGGCGGGGTGGACCTGGAGATGGGCCGGGCCGCCCGCTTCCTCGAACCGGCGGGCGTCGTGTTCCGGCCCGGACTCAACGAGGAGCTCGCGGCCACGGCGGTGGCCGGGACGCAGCTCCTCGCGCAGGTGCCGGGCCGCCGGCACGACGGCGTGACCGGCTTCTGGTACGGCAAGAACCCCGGCCTGGACCGGGCCGCCGACGCCATCCGGCACGGCACGCTGGCGGGCACCGCCGCGCTCGGCGGCGCCGTCGCGTGGATCGGCGACGACCCGGGCTGCAAGTCCTCGACCGTGCCCAGCTCGTGCGAGCCGATGTGCCAGAGCCTGTCGATGCCGCTGCTCGCGCCTGGCACGGTCGCCGAGATCATCGAGTTCGGCCTGCACGCGGTCGCCGTGTCCCGCCTCAGCGGGCTGTGGACCGGGCTGAAGATCATCGCGGACGTCGCCGACGCGTCCGCCACCGTCGATCTCGGCCCGCTCCGGCAGGGCGTGCCGGCGCCGGACCACGCCGACCGCGGCGCCTCGCCCCTGCTGGTCGGCCCCGCCGCCCTGGACGCCGAGCACGACATGCTGACCCGCAGGCTGGAGCTGGCCCGCCGCTACGCCCGCGAGCACGGCCTCAACCGGGTGACCTTCGACGCGCCGCGCGCCACGCTGGGCGTGCTCGCCTCCGGCACGTCGTACGCGGTGGTGCGGCGGGCGCTGGCCGACCTCGGCCTGGACGAGGAAGCGATGGGAGACCTGGGCCTGCGGCTGATCCGGCTCGCGATGCCGTTCCCGCTGGCCCACGAGGACCTCGCCGCCATGACCGCCGGCCTGGACAAGGTGCTGGTCGTGGAGGACAAGGTGCCGTTCCTGGAGGGAGAGCTGAAGGAGGCGCTCTACGGCGGCGTGCGCGTCCCCGACGTGGTGGGCCGCGAGTTGCTCACCGCCCGCGGCACCCTCGGCGCCGAGGACGTGGCCCGGGCGCTCGCCGCCTGCGTCGGCACGGACCGGCTGCCCCGGGCGGCGGCCGTCCGGCTCCAGTCCCTGGCTCCCCGCAAGGCGTCCCGCCGTACGCTGCCGCTGGTGGCCGCGCGCACGCCGTACTTCTGCTCGGGGTGCCCGCACAACTCCTCGACCCGCACCTCCGACGACACGCTGGTCGGCGTCGGCATCGGCTGCCACGCCATGATCGCCCTGGACGGGAACGGGCGCGGCACCCGGATCGGCATCACCCAGATGGGCGGTGAGGGCGCCCAGTGGATCGGCCTGGCCCCCTTCACCGAGGACCGGCACTTCGTGCAGAACCTGGGCGACGGCACCTTCCACCACTCCGGCTCCCTGGCGATCCGCGCCGCCGTCGCCGCCGGGGTGACGATGACGTACAAGCTGCTCTACAACGACGCCGTCGCCATGACCGGCGGCCAGCGCGCGGAAGGCCGGCTCGACGTCCCGGCGCTGACGCGGTCGCTGGCCGTCGAAGGGGTCCGCCGGATCGTCATCACCACGCCGGAGCCGGAGAGCTACCGGGGGGTGCGGGTGGCGCCGATCGCGACCGTCCGGCATCGGGACGACCTGGCCGAGGTCGAGCGGGAGCTGGCCGCCGTCGAGGGCGTGACCGTGCTGATCCACGACGACCGGTGCGCCGCCGAGGAGCGCCGCCTGCGCAAGCGGGGCAAGCTGCCCACCCCGGCCGCGAAGGTCGTGGTCAACGAGCGGGTCTGCGAGGGCTGCGGCGACTGCGGCGACGTCTCGACCTGTCTGTCCGTCCTGCCCGTCGAGACCGAGTACGGCCGTAAGACCCGGATCCACCAGCCGTCCTGCAACTCCGACCTGAGCTGTCTCAAGGGCGACTGCCCCTCGTTCCTCCTGGTCGAGCCGCGCCGCTCGGAGAAGCCGCGCGCGGCCGCGCCGAAGCTCGTGCCGCGGCCGCCGGTGGAGGTGACGGAGCCGGCCCGCCGCCTGGGCGGCGCGTCGGCGCTGATCAGGATGCCGGGCATCGGCGGCACGGGCGTCGTCACGGTCTCGCAGATCCTGCAGATGGCGGCCCACATGGACGGGCTGCACGCGGCCGGGCTGGAGCAGACCGGGCTGGCGCAGAAGGGCGGCCCCGTCGTCAGCGACCTGCGCGTCTCGACCGAACCGGTCCCCGGATCGCTCCGCGCGACGCCCGGCACCGCCGACGTACTGATCGGCTTCGACCTGCTCGGCGCCGCCGCCGACGGCAACCTCGCCGTCGCGTCGCCCGACCGCACGGTCGCCGTGGTCAGCACGTCGCTGGTGCCGACCGCCGCGATGGTCACCGGGCGCGTCGCGGTGCCCGGCTCCCCCGCCGACGCGCTCACCCGGGTCGAGTCGGCCACCCGCGGCGCGGACAACCTCTATCTCGACGCCCACGGGCTGGCCGAGGCGCTGTTCGGCGACCACATGCCGGCCAACATGCTCCTCGTCGGCGCGGCGTACCAGCACGGCTGCCTCCCGGTCTCGGCCGAGTCGATCGAGCGGGCCATCCGGCTCAACGGGGCGGCCGTCGAGCAGAACCTCGCGGCCTTCCGCTGGGGCCGGGCCGCCGTGGTGGACCGCGACGCCGTCCTCGCCGCCGCGTCCCCGGCGCGGGCGACGGCCCCAGAAGCGGGATCAGCCGCGGGATCGGAGACCGCGCCCGAGTCCCTGGAGCGGGCCCTCGCCACGCGGGTCACGGACCTGACCGGCTACCAGAACGCCGCCTACGCGCGCACGTACGCCGAGGACGTGCGCCGCGTGGCCGCCTTGGCCGCCGAGCGGGCGGGTGAGGAGGCCGGGGCGCGGATCAGCCTCGCCTACGCCCGGTCCCTGCACAAGCTCATGGCGTACAAGGACGAGTACGAGGTCGCCCGGCTGCACCTGGACCCGGCGGAGAAGGCCAGGCGGGAGGAGGAGTTCGGCGCGGACGCGGTCGTCTCCGTGCTGCTGCACCCGCCGCTCCTGCGCGCGCTGGGCATGAAGCGCAAGATCAGGCTGCGCCGCTCGGCGGGCGCGCTGTTCCAGGGGCTGCGCGCCGCCCGGGTCCTGCGCGGCACCGCGCTCGACGTCTTCGGCTACGCCGGGGTGCGCCGGGTCGAGCGGGAGCTGGTCGGCGAGTATCGCGCCCTGGTCCGCGACGCCCTCGCCCGGCTCACCCCCGGGACGGCCGACGCCGTCGCGGAGATCGCAGCCCTGCCGGAGGCGATCCGCGGGTACGAGGACATCAAGCTCGCCCGGGTCGCCGAGTACCGCGAGCGGGCCGCGGCCGCCCTGGCGCGGCTGACCGCTCCCGAACCCGCCTGACCCTCGCGCACCTGGAACCCCCGGGACGTCAGGTCTCGGGGGAGGCCAGGAGCCGCTCGGCCTCCTCGTCGGTCATCCCGTCCAGCTCGGCGATCAGCAGGTCCTCCACGGCGGACGCCAGCTCGGCCACCGTCCGGGCCTCGAAGACGGTCCGCACCGGCACCTCCACCCCCGTCGTCCGGCGCAGCCGGGCCGCGACCCGGGTGGCGTTCGCGCGTGGTGGTGCTGGAGTCGTCATGGCGAGCCGGATCGTGGTGCCGCACCGGCGGGGGCCATGGTGATGCCGCCGGCGCCGGGCCGATCGGTGGGGGCGGGGAGGCCGCCGCCGCTCGCGTTCGGTCCCGGGCTGCCGGCAGTTGGTGGGAACACATTCGATTGGGAACGCTCCCACGTCCATGGGCGTTAGAGATTACGGCTTTGGTTCGTCAAGAGTTATGGAGGTTTCACGCCATTCTCAGCGATTCAATGCGCCAAATTCAGATATTTCCGCATTTCAGCGGGCTGCTTGTGCGGATTCAGTGCGATCCGATCCTCCAGCCGGGATTGACAGCAACCTGAGGCGAATCTACGCTCCGGTGGGAGCGCTCCCAAATGGTTTGACGGCCTGTGCCCGGTCGAGCGCGCCTTCGATCGCCGACGCCCCCAGGAGCGCATCACCCGTGATCGTCACCGCTGCATCTCCTCAGAGCCTGCGGCCACCCCCCTCCGATCAGGACCTGCGGTCGCTGCTGCTCATCCGGCATTTCGAGCTGGCGTTGCTCCGGCTGTTCGAGCAGGGCGCCGTCAGCGGCACCACGCACACCTGCCTCGGGCAGGAGTACGTCCCCGTCGCCCTGGCCCCGCTGCTCCTCGACGAGGACTTCGTGTTCAGCAACCACCGGGGCCACGGGCACTTCCTCGCCCGCCACGCCGAGCCGTACGGGCTGCTCGCGGAGATCATGGGGCGCGAGGGCGCGTTGTGCGGCGGAGTCGGCGGCAGCCAGCACGTCTACCACCGGCGGTTCCTGTCCACCGGCGTCCAGGGCGAGAGCCTGCCCGTGGCGACCGGCGTGGCGCTGAAGCTCGCCGGGACGATCGGCGCGCGGGCCGCCGCGTTCGGCGTTCGCCACCACCGGATCACGTCCACCGACGTCGAGGAGATCCGGGCCGAGCTCGCCCCGCTGTCGCCGCCGTGCGCTCCGAGCCGGCGCCGCTGGTCGCCGAGTTCGTCACGCACCGGATCGGCCCGCACAGCAGGGGGGACGACACGCGCTCCCCGGCGGAGATCGAGCGGGCGCGCCGGTCCGACTGGCACGCCCGCTACGCCGCGGCCGACGCTCGAAAACCCCGGACATTTCACGACATGAGGATTGGACGAGCCCGATGAATTCACCGGCGAGATTTCCCTCGGACTTCGTCTGGGGCGCCGCCACCGCCGCGTACCAGATCGAGGGTGCCACCCGCGAGGACGGCCGCGGCGTGTCCGTCTGGGACACCTTCAGCGCGACGCCGGGCAACGTGCGCGACGGCGACACCGGGGAGACGGCGGCCGACCACTACCACCGCTACGCCGAGGACCTCGACCTCATGGCCGGGCTGGGCCTGCAGAGCTACCGGTTCTCCGTCGCGTGGCCGCGGATCCAGCCGACCGGCTCCGGGGCGCCCAACCAGAAGGGCCTGGACTTCTACCGCCGGCTGGTCGAGGGCCTGGTGGAGCGGGGCATCCGGCCGATGGCCACGTTGTTCCACTGGGACCTGCCGCAGGAGCTCCAGGACCGGGGCGGTTGGGAGAACCGGGACACGGCCGAGCGCTTCGCCGACTACGCCGAGATCGTGTTCGACGCCCTGCCCGTCAGGGACTGGCTGACCGTCAACGAGCCGAAGACCGTCGTGGACTGCGGCTACCGGAACGGCATCCACGCCCCGGGCGTGCGGGACGACGCGCGGGCCTTCGTGGCGCTGCACCACCTGCTGCTCGGCCACGGGCTCGCCACCCGGCGGCTGCACGCCGGGCACCCGGGGCGGCGCATCGGCCCGGCGCTCAACCTGCACCCCAGCTATCCGGCGGACGAGAGCCCCGAGGCGCTCGCGGCGGCGCGGCACCAGGACGGCCTGGAGAACCGCCTCTACCTCGACCCGATCCTCAAAGGGCGCTACCCGGAGGACACCCTGGCCTGGATCGCGGAGCGGAGCCCGATGGCCGAGCACATCCGGGAGGGCGACCTCGCCGTGATCAGCGAGCCGATCGATCTGCTCGGCGTGCAGTACTACACGCCGATCTTCGTCGACGGCGCGGGCGAGCGGGTGATCACCAACCCGAGGGCGCAGGCCGAGTGGCTGGAGATCTACCCCGAGGGCCTCCACGACGTCCTGGTCCGGCTCAGGCGGGACTACGACGGCGTGCCGCTCGTGATCACGGAGAACGGCCTGGCCACCGTGGACGCCCCGGACGCCGACGGGCGGGTGCGCGACGACGAGCGGATCGCCTACCTGCACGGCCACCTGCGCGCGATGCACCGCGCGATGGCGGAGGGCGCCCGGGTGGAGGCGTACCACGTGTGGTCGCTGCTGGACAACTACGAGTGGGCCGAGGGATACAGCCAGCGGTTCGGCATCGTGCACGTCGACTACGCGACCCAGCGCCGCACGCCGAAGGACAGCGCCCTCTGGTACCGCGATGTCATCGAGTCGGGCGAGATCCGCTGACGGACGGCGCGTCCGCGCGGGCCGTCCGCGCGGTTTTGCCTCGCTTACGCTGATATGACCGTTCCTCCGGCGAAAGGACATCCCCCGTGGCCCAGTACGAAATCTTCGGCGGCGGCTATCACGCCGAGGTCAGCCCCCGGGGCGCCGCCCTGCGGGTGCTCCGGCACGGCGGCCGCGACCTGGTGACGAGCTGGCCGGAGGACGGGCCCATCCCCTTCTACAGCGGCACGATCCTCGCCCCGTGGCCCAACCGGGTGGCGGGCGCGGCGTACGAGTTCGAGGGCGCGCGCCACGAGCTGCCCGTCAACGAGCCCGACCGCGGGAACGCCCTGCACGGGCTCGTCGCCGACGTCGCCTGGACGGTCGCCGAGCTGCTGCGGGCCGAGGACGACCACGGCTTCGTCCGGCTGACCCACACCGTCGAGCCGGCGCCCGGCTACCCGTTCCGCCTGGCCCTCCAGGTGCGCCACGCGGTGTCCGCGCGCGGGCTGGTCACCACCCTCACCGCCCAGAACGTCGGCGACACCGCCGCCCCGTACGGCTGCGGCCCGCACCCCTGGCTGCTGGCCGGCCCGGACGTCGAGGAATACGAGCTCGATCTGCCCGCCGGTCAGGTGCTGCTGACGGACGACCTGCTCCGCCCGCGCGAGCTGGCGGACGTCTCCGCCACGCCGTTCGACTTCCGGCGGCCCCGCCCGGTCGAGGCCACCGCGATCGACCACGCGTTCACCGGCCTGACCGCGGGCCGGGTCCGGCTGCGCGGGCCCGAGGGCGGAGTCGAGGTCTCCTGGGACCCGGCGGCGATGCCCTGGGTGCAGGTCTGCACGGGCACCGGGCTCGGCCACCGGGGCGTGGCCGTGGAGCCGATGACCTGCCCGCCGGACGCCTTCAACTCGGGGACCGACCTCGTCGTGCTCAAGCCGGGGGACACGCACGAGGCGGCCTGGACGATAGCCGCCTTCTGATCCCGTTCGGAAAAATTCCCATGGATAGCAGGACGAAGCGGAGGCTCTCCCCCGCTCAGCTCCGCACCCTGGTGCTCCACGCGCTGGGGGCGGGCGTCGTGTCCGCGCGGGAGCTGCCCGACGGCTACGCCAACGCCGTGTGGCGGCTCGGGCTGGACGACGGGCGCGACGTGGTGCTCAAGGTCGGACCTCCCCCGGGCCTGGAGCTGCTGAGGTACGAACGGGACCTGCTGCGGACCGAGGCCATGGTCTACCACCTGGCCTCGGCCGCGGGCCTGCCCCTCCCCGCCCTGCTGCACGCGCGGTACGACGACCCCGTGGTCGGCGGCGACTACCTGATCCTCACGGCGCTGGACGGCGTGCCCTGGAACCGCGCCTCGCTCTCCCCCGAGGAGGAGAGCGGCCTGCGGTTCGAGCTCGGCCGCCACCTCGCCCGCCTGCACACGATCCTGGGCGACGGCGTCTACGGCTACCCGTACGCGGGGCTGACGGGGCGGAGCTGGCGGGAGGCGTTCCTCGCCATGGTGGGGGCGATCCTCGACGACGCGGTGCGCTACGCGACGCCGCTGCCCGCCTCGATCCTGGAGATCGCCGGCCTGGTCCACGCCAACGCGGACGCGCTGGACCGGGTGACCCGGCCCGTTCTCGTCCACTTCGACGTCTGGCCGGGCAACGTCTTCCTCACCGGCCCGGAAGACGCCGGCGGCGGGACGCCGCGGATCCAGGCGCTGATCGATCACGAACGGGCGTTCTGGGGCGATCCGCTCGCCGATTTCGTCACGCCCACGCTGTTCGGGGACCTGCGGGACGACGACCCGATGCTGGCGGGCTACCGGGAGGCGGGCGGGACCGTGCCCGCGGATCCGGAGGCGCCGATCCGCGACGCCCTCTACCGGGCCTACCTGTATCTGATCATGCTCGTGGAGGACGGCCCCCGGCAATATCCGGAGGAGTCCTACGCGCCCGTCCGGGCGCGTACGGCGGAGTGTCTCGCGCGCTCCCTCGACGTCCGCGCGGCCGGTGACCCGGGTTCGGCGCGGCCGTTCCCGACGTGATCTCATTCCGTGGACACGGCGGTGAGATTCACCGACCGTGTGTCATAGCCTGGTATACCGTGAGCGCAAACAATCTCGATTCATGGCGTGACCTGCCTGCGGCCCAGCAGCCGGAGTGGCCCGACCGCGCCGAACTCGACAAGGTCGTGGCCGAGCTTCAGGGCCTCCCGCCCCTGGTGTTCGCCGGGGAGTGCGACGATCTCAAGGCGCGTCTGGCCGCCGTGGCCCGCGGCGAGGCCTTCGTCCTGCAGGGCGGAGACTGCGCGGAGACCTTCTCCGGCGCCACCGCCGACAACGTCCGCAACAAGCTCAAGACGTTGCTCCAGATGGCGATCGTGCTCACCTACGCCGCGAAGGTCCCGGTCGTCAAGATCGGCCGGCTGGCGGGCCAGTTCGCCAAGCCGCGCTCCAAGAACACCGAGATCCGCGACGGTGTGGAGCTGCCCGCCTACCGCGGCGACATGGTGAACGGCTTCGAGTTCACCGCCGAGGCCCGCACGCCGGACCCGGACCGGCTGCTGCGCGCCTACCACTCCTCGGCCGTCACGCTGAACCTGGCCCGCGCGTTCGCCAAGGGCGGCTACGCCGACCTGCGGCAGGTCCACGCGTGGAACCAGGACTTCGTGGCCGCGTCCCCGGCCGGGCAGCGGTACGAGCAGCTCGCCCGCGAGATCGACCAGGCCCTCGCGTTCATGCGGGCCTGCGGCCCCTACCCGGCCGAGTTCCACACGGTGGACTTCTACTCCTCGCACGAGGCGCTCATCCTCGACTACGACCGCGCGCTCACCCGCATCGACTCCCGGACCGGCCTGCCGTACGACGTGTCGGCGCACATGGTGTGGATCGGCGAGCGCACCCGGCAGCTCGACGGTGCGCACGTGGAGTTCTTCAGCAGGATCCAGAACCCGATCGGGGTGAAGCTCGGGCCGACGACCTCGCCCGAGGATGCGCTCACGCTGGTCGAGAAGCTCAACCCGGACAACGAGCCGGGACGGCTCACCTTCATCAGCCGGATGGGCGCGGGCAAGGTCCGCGAGGCGCTGCCGACGCTGGTGGAGAAGGTCACGGCCAGTGGCGCCTCGGTGGCGTGGATCTGCGACCCGATGCACGGCAACACCTTCGAGGCCCCGAGCGGCCACAAGACCCGCCACCTGGACGACGTACTCGACGAGGTGGCCGGGTTCTTCGAGGTGCACCGGGCGCTGGGCACCCACCCGGGCGGCATCCACATCGAGTTCACGGGTGACGACGTGACCGAGTGCGTGGGCGGCGGGCACCCGATAGTGGAAGAGGACCTGGCGCTGCGCTACGAGACCGCCTGCGACCCGCGCCTCAACCGCGGCCAGTCGCTGGATCTGGCCTTCCGCGTCGCGGAGCTCTACCGCTCGCAGGACTGAGCGGCGCGCTTCGGCGGCGCCGTACGACACCGAACCGCCGGTTCCGAGCACCGCTCGTGAACCGGCGGCCCTCGCCGGGCCGTCGGGATCTTCGCCGACGGGTCGGGGCGGCCCGGCCGCCCGCGGACACGCGGGCCGGGCCGGGCCTTACTTCTTCGGCTCCATATCCGCCGCGATTTCGGCGCGGATGGCGTCCATGTCGAGCGCCCGGAGCTGCTTGATCAGGTCCTCGAGCGCCGGAGCGGGCAGCGCCCCGGGCTGGGCGAAGACCACGATGCCGTCCCGGATCGCCATGATCGTGGGGATCGCCGTGATGTCGAACCCTTCCGACAGAGCGGGCTGGGCCTCCGTGTCGATCTTGCCGAACGTGATGTCGGCGTTCTGCTCCGAGGCCTTCTCGAAGATCGGCGCGAACGTGCGGCACGGGCCACACCACGACGCCCAGAAGTCCAGCAGGACGATGCCCTTGTCGGCGATCTCGTTGAAGTTCTTCTCGGTTACCTCGATGGTCGCCACGGCGACTCCTCTCGTCTGCGTTTCGCCCGCATAACCACGTGCCCACCGCCCAGCATTCCATCCGGCCGCCCCCCGCGCGCACCGCGGCCGATCGCCTCACCTTTCCGGGACCGAAGCATCACTCACCGCGAACGTCCCGAACACCGGTGAATGCGGGTATGTCTCTCCTATGCCCCCAAGCCTTCTCGACGTCGGCTGGATCACGTGCGCGCGCGACGACTGTCCCGGCGCCGCGCATCCGCCGTACGGACGCTGCCTGGCGCACCTGGACCCCGGCGAGCTGGAGTCCACGCTCCGGTCCCTCTCCCCCGGGCAGGCCGTCGATCTACGCGGCACGGCGGTGAGCGCCGAACTGCTCGACCTCGTGCTGGACGCGGCCTGCCGCCGCCTCGGCCGGGCCCGGTTCGACCTGGCCCGCTTCACCGGTCCCGCGCGGTTCGCCGGGGTGGAGTTCCTGGGCGACGCGACGTTCGACCGGGCCCGGTTCGACGGCCTGGCCTCGTTCTTCGGCGCCCGGTTCACCGGCAACGCCTCCTTCGGCGCGGCGGTGTTCGCCCGCGAGCTGACGATGCACGGCTCGCGCGTCCACGGCCACGCCTCGTTCGACCGGTCCAGCGTGGGCAGCGACGCGCTCTTCGGCGACGCCTGCCTGTCGTCGGCGTCCTTCGACCAGGCCGAGTTCCGCGGGTTCACCTCGTTCGACGGCACCGGGTTCCACGGCGAGGCCCGGTTTCGCGGCGTGCGGTTCCGCCGGGCCGTCTCCCTGTCCCGGGCCCGGTTCGACGGCGCCGCCGTGTTCGAGGGCGCCCGGTTCGCGGCCGAGGCGTACCTGTCCCCCAGGTCCGTCGCCGGGCGGCTCGCCCTCGCGGGGGCGCGGGCCGACGGCAAGCTGGAGATCGACGCGTCCGGCTGCCTGGTCGACCTCAGTAACGCCCGGACCGAGGGGCGGCTCACGCTCCGGCTCGCCGACGCCGACGTGGACCTGCGCGGCCTCGTCTCCCGCGGCCAGGCGAGCCTCGTCCGCCGCTCCGGCCGGGTGCGGGTGCTGTCCCTGGAACGGCTCGACGTCGACCGGCTGTCCCTGTCGGGCGCGGACCTGAGCGGATGCCACCTCGCCGGGGTGCCCGACCCGGGACGGCTACGGCTTTCCGGCTGCGTGTTCGCCACCACCCCGCGCGGCGTCCAGCTCCGGCTGAGCTGGCCGCCCGTCCGGTGGTGGAGCAAACGCCAGGTCCTCGCCGACGAGCACGCCTGGCGCTTCGGCCCGGCCCGGCCGGCGGTCGATCCCGGTCGTCTGAAACATCTGTACACGGGCCTGCGGGTGGACGACGACCGCACCGCCACCGACTTCGCGTTCGGCGCGATGGAGATGCGCCGGATGTCCGCCGCCGGTCCCGCCGCCCGGGCCGTCCTCGGCGTCTACTGGCTGCTGTGCGGGTACGGCCTGCGGACCGGCCGCGCGCTCGCCTGGCTGGTCCTCGTCGCCGCGGTCGCCGCCGGAAGCCTGCTGTGGTCGTCCTCGGCTCCCCAGCACGTGGCGCGCCGCCCGCCGTGGACGGGGAGCGGCGTTCCCGCGCAGGCGCCGCCGCCCGCCGCACGCGCCGTCGTGCCCCGCCCGCGTGCCGGGGCGCCCGGCACCCGTGGCGCCGTGTCCGGCACCCATGCCGCCGCTCGCTCCGGCGTCGCCGTACGCGCCGATCTGGCCGCCCGGGTGGCGCCCAGGCCGGGCGAGTCCCACGACCCTCCCCGGTCGCAGCCCTGACCTCCGGTCCGCCGCACCCGCCGACGGCGGTGCAACGCCCGCCCCGAAATCGGCACCGGCCCCACCGGGTGCCATGGTGTTCCCGTGGCCTCGATCGTTTCCGTCCCCGAGGCCGTTCGGGCGCCGTGGCGATCGCGCACGCTCTCTCCGGCTCACGTGATCGCGCACGTCGGGGGCACTCCGGGCATTCGGGAATACTGAAGGGCATATGCACAAAGATCTCCTGCGGCTCGCCCGCGCGGAACCGGCCGTGCGGCGCCATCTGGCCCTCTGCCTCGCCGCCGCGGTCCTCGCCGGTCTGCTCGTGCTCGCGCAGGCCGAGCTGCTCTCGGGCGTGCTGTCCGGGAGGTTCGCCCTGGCGGCCCTCCTCCCCCTGGTCGGGGTCGTGGTCGTGCGCGGCGCGCTCGGCTGGCTCCAGGGCGTGTCGGCCGGCCGTACGGCCACCGGCGTCAAGTCGGTCCTGCGCGCCCGGCTGATGCGGCGGTTCCAGGAGTCCGGACCGGCGGGACCACGCTCGGGCGAGCTGGTCACGCTCGTGGGCCGCGGCCTCGACGCACTCGACCCCTACCTGAGCGGGTATCTGCCCGCGGCGGCGGTCGCGTCCGTCGTGCCCATCGCCGTGCTGGCCCGGCTCTTCGTCGCCGACCTCGCCAGCGCCCTGATCGTCCTGGTCACGCTTCCGCTCATCCCGGTCTTCGGCGCTCTGGTGGGGTGGACGACCAAGACCGTGACCGAACGGCAGTGGCGGGCGCTGTCCCGGCTCGGCGGGCACTTCCTGGACGTGGTGCGCGGCCTGCCGACGCTCCGGGCCTTCGGGCGGGCGCGCCACCAGTCCACGGTGATCCGCGAGGTCGCCGCCGCGCACCGGGCGGCCACGATGCGCACGCTGCGGGTGGCGTTCCTGTCGTCCCTGGTGCTGGAGCTCGTCGCCTCGCTCTCGCTCGCCCTCGTGGCCGTTCCCGTCGGGCTCCGGCTGCTCTCGGGCTCCCTCCACCTGGACACGGCCCTGCTCGTCCTCCTGCTCGCTCCGGAGGCGTACCTGCCGCTGCGGGCGATGGGCACGAAGTTCCACGCGTCGGTCGAGGGCGTGGCGGCCGCGGACGAGGCGTTCGCCCTGCTCACCCCGGCCTCCGGGGACCGGGACGGCCGGACCGGGGGGACGCCGGACGCCCAGCCTCGGGAGGCCCGGCGTGCGGGCACGCGGCCCCCGGAGATCCGCTTCGAGCACGTGACCGTCCGCTATCCCGGCCGGGAGGAGCCCGCGCTCGACGACGTGTCCCTCGTCGTCGCGCCCGGCGAGCGGGTCGCGCTCGTCGGAGAGAGCGGCGGCGGGAAGAGCACGCTGCTCCACCTGCTCCTCGGGTTCATCACGCCGTCCGAGGGCCGGGTGCTGGTCGACGGCGTCGATCTCGCCACCCTGGACCTGGACGAGTGGCGCCGCAGACTGGCCTTCGTGCCGCAGCGGCCGCACCTGTTCGCCATGTCGGTCGCGGACAACATCGGGCTGGGCGGCGCCGCCTCCCCCGAACTGATCCGCGCCGCGGCGGCCTCCGCGCAGGCCGCCGGGTTCGTCGAGGCGATGCCGCAGGGCTACGAGACGGTGCTCGGCGAGCGCGGTGTGAACCTGTCGGCGGGGCAGCGCCAGCGGGTCGCGCTGGCCCGGGCCTTCTGCCGGCCGTCAGCGGAGGTTCTACTGCTCGACGAGCCCACCGCCCGCCTGGACGGCCGCAGCGAGGCCGCCGTGGTGGAGGCCACCCGCACCCTCGCCGAGGGCCGTACGGCGATCGTGGTGGCGCACCGCCCCGCGATGATCGGCCTCGCCGACCGGGTCGTCCGCATCGGGGCGGGCCGGATCGTCCACGACCGCCACTCCGACGCCCTCACGGCGGAAAGGGGCGACGCCCGATGACCGGCACGACCGACAGCACCGCCACGGCCGACAGCACCGGCACGGTGAGTGGCCGCGCCGGCGGGAGCGTCCGGGGAACCCGGATGATCGGAACGCTTCTCGGCCCGGGGATGGCCCGCAGGCTGGTCGTCGCCGCGCTCGCCGGTTCGGCCGCCGACCTCGCGGGGGTCGCGCTGATCGCGTCGGCGGCGTGGCTGATCACCCGGGCCGCCGAGCAGCCGCCGCTGGCCGCGCTCTCGGTCGCGATCGTCGGGGTGCGCGCGTTCGCGACCGGCAAGGGCGTGCTGCGCTACGCGGAGCGCCTCACCGGGCACGACGTCGCGCTGCGGGCGCAGGCGGCCACGCGCGAGCGGCTGTACGACTCGCTGATCCCCGCCGGGCCGCTCCGCCAGCGCGGCGCCGACCTGCTCAGCCGCATGGTGGACGACACCGAGGCGGTGCAGGACCTGCTGGTCCGCTGCCTGCTGCCCGCGATCGCCGCGCTGCTCACCGGGATCGCGGCCGTCGTCATCGGCGCGTTCCTGCTGCCTGTGGCCGCGCTCGTGCTCGCCCTCGGGCTGCTGGTCGCGGGCGTGCTCCTCCCCGCGGGCACGGCCGCCGCCGCCCGCCGCTGGTCGGCCAGGATCGCCCCGGCGCGAGCCGAGCTGGCGGCCCGGGTGGCCGACCTGGTCCACGGCGCGGCCGACCTCGCCGCGTACGGGGCGAAGGAGCGGGCCCTCTCGGACGGCATGGCGGCGGACGCCCGTCTCGCCGCGCTGGAGCGGGGGCAGTCCAGGATCAACGCGACCGCCCTCGGGCTCGGCGTCCTGGTCCAGGGATCGACCGTGGCGGCGATCACGCTGATCGCCCAGACCGCCGGGCTCGGCCAGGTGGCGACCGCCGTTCTCGCCCTGACCGCGCTGGTCTCCTTCGAACCGGTGCTGCCGCTGGCCGCGGCCGGGGAGCGCTTCGCGGGGGTGTCCGCCGCGCTTCGCAGGCTGGCGGAGGTCCGGGAGACCCCGGTGACGGTGACCGAACCGGACGCGCCCGCGCCGCCGCCGGAGGCGCCGCTGACCGTGGAGGTGGCGGACCTCGTCATCCGCCACGGCGACCGCGCCCCGGCGCTCGACGGGGTCAGCCTGACCCTCACCCCGGGCCGGAGGGTGGCGGTCGTCGGGCCGAGCGGAGCCGGGAAGAGCACCCTGCTGTCCGCGCTGATGCGCACCGTGGACATCGGCTCGGGAGACATCAGGATCAACGGGGTGGACATCCGCTCCTACGCCACGGACGACGTCCGCGCGGTGATGACGGGGCTGACCCAGGATCCGTACGTGTTCCAGGCGTCGTTCCGTGACAACCTGCGCCTCGCCGGGCCGGAGGCGTCCGACGGCGAGCTGACCGAGTCCGTACGGCGGGCACGGCTGGACGCGTGGGCGGAGCGCACCGGCTGGGACACGGTGCTCGGGGAGGACGGCCGGACCGTGTCGGGCGGCCAGCTCCAGCGTCTGGCGCTCGCGCGGGCCCTGCTCTTCGATCCGTCGGTGCTGCTGCTCGACGAGCCGGCGGAGGCGCTGGACGAGGAGACGGCCGACGCGCTGACCGCCGACCTGCTCGACGCGACGCGCGGCCGGACGACCCTGCTCGTCACCCACCGGCTGCGCGGGCTGGAGCAGGTCGACGAGATCGTGGTCCTGGAGGACGGCCGGGTGACCCAGCGCGGCACGCACGCCGAGCTGGTGTCGGCACCCGGTTACTACCGGGATCTGTGGGAGTCCGAGACCCTGATCGCGGCATCCCGCGCCTCCGGCGCCTGACCCCCGGCCGCGTCCCCGGACACCGCTGCCCGCCTCCCGGACCGGGCCGGCCATTCCCGAGCGGCCGGCCGTCCAGGCGGGCACCGGGCCGGACGCCCACGGGGGTGACAACGAAAGCCGCCCAGGCGGCCGCCGGACCTCGGAGGTCGGCGTGCAGCCCGGGCGGGGACGATGGGCGGGGGGAGGTCAGTTCGTGCCGCTGTTCTCGGTGAGCGTGATGGTGGCGGTGGAGGGCTTGCCGTTCCGGGTGTAGGTCAGAGTGATCTCGTCACCCGGCTGGTGGCGGCGGATGACGCCGACCAGCGTCTCCGCGTCACCGACGAGCACGTTGTCGATCTTGGTGATCAGGTCGGCCTCCTTGAGGCCCGCCTTGTCGGCGGGGCTGGCCTTGGTGATCGACGCGACCACCGCGCCGGCCGCCTCGCCGGTCGAGTCCGCGACGCTCACACCGAGGAAGGCGTGGGTCGCCTTACCCGACTTGATGAGCTGCTCGGACACCTGCTTGGCCGTGTTGATCGGGATGGCGAAGCCGACACCGATGTTGCCGGAGCTGGAGCCCGAGGTGGCGATGGCGGTGTTGATGCCGATCACCTGACCGGCCGCGTTGACCAGCGCGCCACCGGAGTTGCCCGGGTTGATCGCCGCGTCGGTCTGGACCATGCCGCCGATGGTCACCTGCTGGGTCGGCTGCTGCTGCTCCTGCCCCCAGGGGAACTGCGGCTGCTGCTCCTGGCCGCCCTCCGTCAGCGTGCGGTCGAGCGCGCTCACGATGCCGGAGGTCACCGAGCCCTCCAGGCCGAGCGGGCTGCCGATCGCGAGAACGGAGTCGCCCACCTGGAGCTTGTCGCTGTCGCCGAGGCTCGCGGGCGTCAGGCCGGAGACGTCCTGCGCCTGGATCACCGCGAGGTCGGTGGCCGGATCGGTTCCCTTGATCGTGGCCGAGGCGGTTGTCCCGTCGCTGAACTTGACGGTGACGATCGCGCCCTGCCCGGCGTCGGCGACCACGTGGTTGTTGGTGAGGATCAGACCGTCGCCAGAGAGGATGACACCCGACCCCTCACCTCCGCCGGTCCGCGTCCTGACCTTGATCGACACCACCGACGGCTGGATGGCCTTGGCCACCGCCGCGATGCTGTTCCCCGAGCTGTTCGACACGGGGAGGACCGGCGAGGAGACGACGGTCGTGGTTCCGCTGAAGCCGGTCGCGACGAAGGCCCCCGCGACCCCGCCGCCCAGGGCCACCGCGGCGAGGGCGAGCCCGGCGATCGCCTTCTGCCCGCCGGTCCATCCCTGCTTCACGGCCTGCTGGAACGGGGGCGCGGCGTACGCCGCCGTGTCACCCTGCTGGGATTGGCCGCCGTAGGTGCCGTACTGCCCGTGCTGGGGCGGGGTGCTGCCGAACTGGCTCCATCCGTGGCCCGTCGTGCTCTCGTTCTCGGGCGTCCGCTCCTCGGAGCTCATCGTCTTCCCCCTCGTGGCTGCCAGATCTTCCGGGTTCTTCTCCGGTACGTCTCAACCATGCCAAACGACCTGTAAGGTCACGCTAAGCGATCAGCGACAGCCCGGAACTTTCCTGTCCTCATGCCTGTGAACAGCGGGTTCCGACGCTCGTCCGGCTTCTACAGTCCGACGCTTTCCTGCCCTTCCCAACCCGTGCCGATCCCCGGCTGTTCCCCCCAGGCTGTTCCCACCTGGGTGTGAACCGGCACACCGCGCTACGCGTACGGATCGCGCAGGGGCACGGCCCGGCCGGCGAACTCCTCCCGGATGGCCAGCATCTTGGGCCCCGGGGCGTAGAAGCGTCCCTTGGTCTCGCCGTACGGGCTGAGCCAGTCGCGGGCGGCGAGCTCGCGCAGGTCGCGGGCCGCCTGTCCCTGGCTGAGGGATTCGTCGGCCTGGTACATGCTCCGGCGCAGCCGGCGGGAGACAAAGACCTGGTAGAGCGCCGAGACGCAGCGGGGATGCAGCTCCTCCGCGTCCGCCCGCTTCTCCAGCAGCATCCAGACCTCGCCCGCCTCGGCCAGCCGCCGTTGGACGCGCTGCGCCTGCATGTGGTGGCAGCGCAGAACGAACCGCACCCACGAGAGCGTGTCCCCGTTGGGGCTCCAGTGGCCACGGCCCACCTCTCCGAGGACGTCGTAGTAGTCGTACGTCGTCCGCCCCTCCCCCAGCCACTCCTCGATCGAGGAGAACTCGGGCATGGTGATCTGGTCGCGGGCGAGCACCAGGGTCTGCAGCGCGCGGGACATGCGCCCGTTGCCGTCCCTCCATGGGTGGATCTTCACGAGGTTCAGATGGGCCATGGCGCCGCGGACGTAGCTGGGGGCGTCGAGGTCGCCGGCGTTCAGCCAGTCCACCAGCTCGTCGAGCAGGGCCGGGACGGCCTCGTGGCCGGGTCCCTCGTAGACGACCTCGCCGGTCGCGGAGTCGCGCACGTAGATCCCGCCGGGGCGGACGGTGCCCGGGGTCTTGTCGACATGGTGGCCGATCATCATGAAGTTGAGCGCGTTGAGCAGGCCGACGTCGTACCGGAAGGACTGCGTCTTCGCCAGCAGGGAGATGTAGGTCAGCGCCTGCTGATACCCGGCGATCTCCCGGGCCACCGCCGCGGAGGTCTCCAGCGGCTCCTCGCCGACCATGATGGACTCGATGTCCTCGACGCTCGCGCGATAGCCCTCGATGGAGTTGGACCCCTGGATGGCGCGCGCCTGGAGTTGGCGGCGCAGCTGGCCGTCCCAGCGATGGGTCTCGGCCAGGCGGTACCTCAGGTCCCGCCGCATCTCCTCGACCTCGCCGAGGATCTTCTCGTCGACCGGTTCGAGGTCCGGCGTTCCGTACAGCATGCAGCCCATAACAACATGGGCGAATCATTCGGTCAAGCGACCGAATGATTCGCCCATGAATGTCGGCTTTGTGCGCGGCGATCAGAAGGCCGGGATCACGGCGCCCTTGTACTTGTCCTCGATGAACTGCTTCACCTCGGGGCTGGTCAGCAGCTTCGAGAGCGTGACGATCCGGGGGTCGCTCTCGTGCCCCTCGGCCACGACCAGGATGTTGGCGTACGGGTTGCCCTCGGCCTTCTCCAGGACCAGCGCGTCGCTGCTCGGGTTCAGGCTCGCCTCCAGGGCGTAGTTGCCGTTGATGACGGCGGCGTCCACGTCCTCCAGGGAGCGCGGGATCTGGGCGGCCTCAAGCGGCTGGAACTTGATCTGCTTGGGGTTGCCGGTGACGTCGCGCTCGGTCGCGGCGGTGCCGACGCCGTCCTTGAGGGTGATCACGCCGTTGTCGGCGAGCAGCTTGAGCGCGCGGCCGAGGTTGGTCGCGTCGTTCGGCACGGCCACGGTCGCGCCCTGCCCGATCGAGGCCACGTCCTTGATCTTCTTGGAGTAGAGGCCGAGCGGCTCCAGGTGGACCGACGCGACGGAGGTCAGCTTGGTGCCCTTGGAGGCGTTGAAGTCGTCGAGGTACGGCTTGTGCTGGAAGTAGTTCGCCCCGAGCTGGCCGTCCTGGAGCTGGAGGTTCGGCTGGACGTAGTCGCTGAACTCCACGATCTCCAGCTTGAGCCCGGCGGCGGGGGCCAGCTTGTCCGCGACGAACTTCATGATCTCCGCGTGCGGCACCGGGGTCACGCCGACCTTGAGCGGCTCACTCGCGGCGGCGGCGCCCGACGCGGTCGCGTCGGACGAGGACGGGGAGGACGACGAGCCGCAGGCCGCCAGGCCGAGCGACAGCCCGACGGCGAGCACGAGCCCGAACAACTTGCGCATGGTGTGACCACTCCTTGGTGGGTCGGTGGGTGCGGAAATCCGCCCGGCGTCTCCCGGGCCGCCCGATGCCGGGCCTCCCGGGAACGACGGGAACGGTGAAATCAGGTCGAAGGGGGATCAGGTCGAAGGGGGATCAGGTCGAAAGGGGGAGGCGCGCGGGGTCAGCGGCGGGTCAGCCTGCGGCTGACGGCGTCGCCGAGGCTCTGGACGGCCTGCACGATGACCACCAGCACCACGACCGTGACGATCATGAGGCCGGTCTCGAAGCGCTGGTATCCGTACCGGATCGCGAGGTCACCCAGCCCGCCGCCGCCGATCACGCCCGCCATCGCCGAGTACGAGACCAGCGTGACGATCGTGACGGTCAGCGCGGCGACCAGGCCGGGCAGCGCCTCGGGCAGCAGGACCTTCGCCACGATCGTGCCCCGGCTCGCGCCCATGGCCTGCGCGGCCTGGACGACGTCCCGGCCGACCCCGCGCAGGGCGGTCTCCACCAGCCGCGCGAAGAACGGCGCGGCGCCGATCGTGAGCGGCACCGCCGCCGCGCCGGCCCCGATGGTGGTACCGATGATCAGCCTGGTGACGGGCATGACCGCGATCATCAGCACGATGAACGGCAGCGAGCGGCCGACGTTGACCACCGCCCCGAGGACCCGGTTGGCGACGGGGGCGGGAAACAGCCCGCCCCTGCCGGTCCCGACCAGGGCGACGCCGAGGGGCAGCCCGAACAGGACGGTGAACAGCGTGGACCAGGCGACTATCTGCGCGGTCTGCCCGGTGGCCTGCCACAGCAGGGGGCTCATGTCCGACCAGGTCATCAGGCCGCCACCTCCACCAGCAGGCCGCGGTCGCGCAGATAACCGAGCGCCGCCTCCGACTCCCCGCCCGTCAGGCGGACACGGAGCCGCCCGGCCGAGACACCGGCGACGTCCTCGAGGGCGCCGCCGAGGATGTTCACGTCCACGTCGAACTTCCGTACGACCTGGGAGACGACCGCCTCGTCGGCGCGGCCGGAGTACACCCCGGTGAAGGTGATCGTCACACTGCCGGGTTCGGCGGGCGGCAGCGGGAAGAGCTCCTCGGTGAGCCGGGACCCCGGCCGGGCCAGCAGGTCGGCGATCCGTCCCGCCTCCTCGATCCGGCCCGCGCTCATGATGGCGGCCGAGTCGCAGACGGCCCTGATGACGTCCATCTCGTGCGTGATCAGCAGGATGGTCAGCCCGAAGTCGCGGTTGAGCCGCTTGAGCAGGGCGAGGATCGACTGCGTGGTGCCGGGGTCGAGCGCCGAGGTGGCCTCGTCCGACAGAAGCACCGACGGACGGCCCGCGAGGGCGCGCGCGATGCCGACGCGCTGCTTCTGGCCGCCGGAGAGCTGCGCGGGGTACGCGCCCGCCTTCCCGGCCAGCCCGACCAGGTCGAGCAGCTCCTCCACGCGCCGCGCCCGCTCGCCTCGCGGCACGCCCATGATCTCCAACGGGAAGGCGACGTTCCCCGCGACGGTGCGCGAGGACAGCAGCGCGAAGTGCTGGTGGATCATGCCGATGCCCTGCCGGGCCTGGCGCAACTCCCGATCGCCGAGCGCGGTCAGCTCCCGCCCGCCGACGGTGACGGATCCCCCGGTCGGGCGTTCCAGCAGGTTGACGCAGCGCAGGAGGGTGCTCTTGCCGGCTCCGCTCCGTCCTAGCACGCCGAAGATCTCACCCTCGCGGACGTGGAGATCCACGCCGTCGACGGCCACGACGGAGCCGTAGGCCTTGCGCAGGCCGGACACTTTGATCACAAGACTTCCCTTGGAACGACGACTTCGGCGGCGGAGTACGGGCACGGCCGGCGGGTCCCGGGCGGGAAGGGCAGGTGGCTGAAACGGCGCAGGACCAGGAAGTCCGTAGGGGAGGTCATGAACGGGCCTTCGGAGCGAGTGTCGATCAATGGAATGGGGCTCAGGCCGGACGACAGCCGCACATCATCACGCCCCGCGTCCGCAGGGGCATGGCAGCGTCGCACATCACGTTCACGGTCACACCAACAGATGGCCTGGTGGGAGATATTCCGATAATTCCCGACAATTAATGTGGCTTACCTCACACTCGCCCGGAACGCGTACGGCCCGCGCCTCGGAAAGAGGCACGGGCCGTACGCGACGGACGGTCCTGTGGGCGGTCGCGGGCAGGACCGGGGACCGAGCAGGGCCGCCGGAAAGGACGGCGGTCAGGCGGCGGCCTTCTGCGCCACCGTGGCGGGCGTCAGCGCCAGGTCGAGCACCTCGCGCACGTCGCTGACCGCGTGGACGGTGAGGTCCGCCAGGACGTCGGCGGGGACGTCGTCCAGGTCGGGCTCGTTGCGCGCGGGGATGAGCACCGTGGTGATCCCCGCCCGGTGGGCGGCGAGCAGCTTCTGCTTCACCCCGCCGATCGGCAGTACCCGGCCGGTGAGGGAGACCTCGCCGGTCATCGCGACGTCGCCGCGCACCGGACGGCCGGACAGGAGCGAGGCCAGCGCGGTCGTCATCGTGACGCCCGCGGAAGGCCCGTCCTTGGGCACCGCGCCCGCCGGGACGTGGACGTGCACCGACCGCTCCTTCAACGACCCGACCGGCAGCTCCAGCTCGACGCCGCGCGAGCGCAGGTAGGAGAGCGCGATCTGGGCCGACTCCTTCATCACGTCGCCGAGCTGGCCGGTCAGCGTCACGCCGGTCGATCCGGTCTCGGGGTCGGCCAGGGACGCCTCGACGTACAGGACGTCGCCGCCCGCGCCGGTGACCGCCAGGCCGGTCGCCACGCCGGGCACCGCCGTACGCTGGCGGGACTCGGGCAGGGTCGACTCGGGGACGTGCCGCGGGCGCCCCAGGTAGGGCACGAGGTCGTCGGCGGACGCCTCCACCGGGAGCTCGGCCTCGCCGAGCGCCACCCTCGCCGTGATCTTGCGCAGGACGCGGGCGATCGACCGTTCGAGCGAGCGCACGCCGGCCTCCCGTGTGTACTCACCGGCGAGCCTGCGCAGCGCGTCGTCGTGGATCGTCACGTCGTCCGGCGTCAGGCCGGCCTTCTCGAGCTGGCGGGGCAGCAGGTGGTCGCGGGCGATGGCGACCTTCTCGTCCTCGGTGTAGCCGTCGAGCGTGACGATCTCCATGCGGTCCAGCAGCGGGCCGGGGATCTGCTCCAGCACGTTGGCCGTCGCGAGGAAGAGCACGTCGCTGAGGTCCAGCTCGACCTCGAGGTAGTGGTCGCGGAACGTGTGGTTCTGCGCCGGGTCGAGCACCTCCAGCAGCGCCGCGGTCGGGTCGCCCCGGTAGTCGGCGCCGACCTTGTCGATCTCGTCGAGCAGCACGACCGGGTTCATCGAACCGGCCTCGCGGATCGCGCGGACGATCCGGCCCGGCATCGCGCCGACGTAGGTGCGCCGGTGACCGCGGATCTCCGCCTCGTCGCGGACGCCCCCGAGCGCGACGCGGACGAACTTCCGGCCCATCGCCCGCGCGACCGACTCGCCGAGCGAGGTCTTGCCGACTCCGGGCGGCCCGGCCAGCGCGAGCACCGCGCCGCTGCGGCGGCCGCCGACCACGCCGAGGCCCTGGTCGGCCCGGCGCTTGCGCACCGCGAGGTACTCGACGATGCGGTCCTTCACGTCGTCGAGGCCGGTGTGGTCGGCGTCGAGCACCGCCCGCGCGCCCGCGATGTCGTACTCGTCGGTGGTGTGCGTGCTCCAGGGGATGTCGAGGACGGTGTCCAGCCAGGTGCGGATCCAGCCGGTCTCGGGCGACTGCTCGGAGGTCCGTTCGAGCTTGGCGACCTCCTTCAGCGCGGCCTCGCGGACCTTCTCCGGCAGCTCCGCCGCCTCGATCCTGGCGCGGTAGTCCTCCTCCTCGTCGGAGGGGTCGCCGTTGAGCTCGGCCAGCTCCTTGCGCACGGCCGCGAGCTGCTGGCGGAGCAGGAACTCACGCTGCTGCTTCTCCATGCCCTCCTGGACGTCCTTGCGGATGGTCTCCGCGACGTCCATCTCGGCGAGATGGTCGCGGGCCCAGCCGACGAGCTGCTCCAGGCGCTCGGCGGGGTCGGAGGTGTCCAGGAGGAGCAGCTTCTGCGGGGTGGTCAGCCAGGGCGCGTAGCCGGCGCTGTCGGCGAGCTCGGACGGGTCCTCGATCTGGTTGACCGCGTCCACGACCTGCCAGGCGCCGCGCTTCTGCAGGATCGTCGTGGTGAGCGCCTTGTACTCCTTGGCCAGCTCGTCGGCCCGCGAGCCGACCGGGACCGGCTCGAGCACGGTGGCTTCGACCCAGAGCGCCGCGCCGGGGCCGGTGGTGCCGGTGCCCACGCGCATCCGGCTCACGCCGCGCACGACGGCGGCGGGTTCGCCGCCCGGCAGCCGGCCGACCTGCTCGACCACCGCACTGACCCCGACGGCGCCGTACCGGCCGTCCACCCGCGGCACCAGGAGCACCTTGCTCTCGCCGGTCCCGGCGCGAGCGGCGTCGATGGCCGCGCGGACCTCGGCGTCCGACAGGTCGAGGGGGACCACCATGCCGGGCAGGACGACCTCGTCGTCCAGGGGAAGGACGGGAAGGATCTGTGTCATCTGGACGCTCCCGAAGGTTGAGTTATGCCGACTCAACTAACGCGAGTCCGGCCGTGTTCCCTTGATTGCGCGAGTTCGCTGTGAGCGATCGTAATTCTGTAATTCGCCTGCGTTTTTGCGTCTTTCGTGGCGTTACGTACGGCTTGTCTCGTGCCCCGGTCACCCGAATCCCCCGGACAGGGCCGGTCGGCGGGCGTTCCGGGCGCCGCCGGGCGCGGCATCGAGATCGGTGGGAGCCGCACCGCCCGCGGGCCTCGCCGCCGAGCGTGGACGAGGGGAACCGGGCAGTGTGCGAAATGTCAGTGCTCTCCCCTATCTTCGCGATCAGCTGACCGAAAGGAGCCGTCGTGTACCGGCAGGGAGACATCCTGATCGTTCCTGTGGCCGAGGAATCCGTGCCCGCGCGGGCCCGGGCGTTGCCGCCGCAGCCGCGTGATTCGCGTGGTCGTCTCGTTCTCGCCCTCGGCGAGGCGACGGGGCACGCTCACGCGATCCCGGGCCCCGGCACCCTGCTGCTCGATCCCAGCCCGCAGAACCCCGGATTTCTGCATCTGCCCTCCGGCGGACGGCTCGTTCACGAGGAACACGACGCGATCTCCCTGCCGAAGGGGTGGTACCAGGTGATCAGGCAGCGGGAGTACGTCCCCGGCGCGTTCCGGGTGGTGGCCGACTGATGACGACCGATCTCAACGTCGATTTCACCGTCGCCTGGCGTGAGGCGGCGCTCGCCACCGGGCCCGCGGACCGTACTGTCGCGGAGGCCGGTGTGCGTCGCGCCTACCGCGATGCCGGGCTGCCCGAGCCGGAGCACGTTCTCTGGTTCGAGTCCCCGGCGGCCGGGGCGGTGGCCGCGGCCGCGCTGTCCGGCGGTCCCAAGGCCCGGGCGACCCTGGCCGCCGCCGGCCTCGGCGAGATCGCCGACCAGGTGCTCGCCCGCGTCGGCGCGGCTCCCGCCGGACGCAACGTCCGCGACGCCGTACGCACCGGGCCGTGGGAACGCGCCCGTCGCGCCCTGCACGAGGTGCTCGGGCCGGCGGGCTGGTCGAGCGCGTGGGCGGCGAGCGGCGGCGAGCTGTGGCCGCAGGTGAACCGCCTGGTGGTCGAGATCCGGCAGGCCATCGCCGGAGATCGCGACACGGACGGCAACCCGTTCGCGGAGATCGCGGCGGCCGGGGCACCGGCGGGCGGCGAGACGGCGGCCCGGACCGCCGGGACCGCGACGAGCGGCGGCGAGGCGGCGGCCGGGAGTGAGCCGGTCCGGCTGGACCGCGCCGCGGGCGAACTGCTGCGCGGGGCGACGCTCGACGCCGTCCTCGGCCAGCATGACGCCGCGTGGCTGTGCGCCTTCGCCCCCGACCCGGGCGTGCTCCGCGAGATCCTCTCCGGAGTGGCGGAGACGGAGCGGTCCGCGCTCGGCGGGCTCTACGACGTGGCGCGGTCGGCCGGCTGGTGGTGGCCCTTCGAGCGGGTCGCGCTGCTGTGCGAGCGGCCGCTGGAGCTGCACCTCGACGACCTCGGCCGGCTGCACCGGGCGGAGGGCCCCGCGATGCTCTTCGCGGACGGCTTCGCCCTGAACGCCTGGCACGGGATGCCGGTCCCCGCCGGATTCGGCGCGACGATGGCCGCGCTCGACCCCGCCCTGATCCGCGGCGAGAACAACGCCGAGCTGCGCCGGGTCATGCTGGAGCACTACGGCTACGACCGCTACCTCACCGGCTCGGGCGCGTCTCCCGTCCACGCGGACGAGACCGGCGTGCTCTGGCGGATCTCCCTGCCGGATGACGAGGACGTGACCATGGTCGAGGTCGTCAACTCCACCCCCGAGCCGGACGGCACCCGCCGCACCTACTTCCTGCGCGTGCCCCCGTGGATCGTGCGGGCGCGACAGGGCGTGGCCTGGACGTTCGGCGTCACGGAGGAGGAGTACCAGCCCGAGCGCGAGACCTGATCCCCGCTCCGGCCACGTGTGCGCCTCGCCCCCCGGGGGCGCACGCGTCCGCCCTGCCGATCAGGGCAGGGCGGGCCATCCGGCGGGGATCCGTTCGAGGACCCCGTCGGCGAACACGTCGTACAGGCCGAGCGGCTCCAGATGGACGTAACCGATGTGGCAGTCACAGGTGGTGGCGGGACACGGCCGGGGCCCCAGCGCCCGATCGAACGACCCGTCGTAGAGGTTGCCGATCACCTCGGGGATGAAATGGCAGCGCCGGACCGTGCCGTCCCCGCTCACCGAGACCACGCTCTCTCCGGTACGGCAGGCGAGCCCGGCGCTCGGGTGGGCGAACCTGCTGTATCCGAAGAGCGGGTCGATCGCGGCCCACTGCGCCGCCTCGTCGTCCGTGTAGCGGCGGCCCTCCTCGGCGTTCACCCACAGGTAGGTGCCGGCGGGCAGGTCGGCGCGCAGCCGGCGAGCGGCGGCCAGGTGATCCGGATGGCCGACGATGCCCACACTGTGCCGTACGCCGAGCCGGGACAGCTCCCGGGACTTGGCGAGGAACCGGTCGTGGGCGACCTGGCTGGGGTGGTAGGTGACCCACAGCGCGAGCCGGGTGAGATCCGCGTCGGCGAGCCAGCCGGTGCGGCAGCTCAGGTTGGTCTGCACGGCCACCCTGCGCACGTGCGGAAGGCGGCTCAACTCCACCATGGCCGCCCGGTACCAGGAGCGGACCAGGGCCTCGCCCCACGGCGTGAAGAGCACCGAGACCGGGTGGTCGCGCCCGGCCACCCAGGCGGTGAAGCGCTCCAGCGCCGCCCGGTCCGCGCGCAGGCGCTCCGGGTCGTCCCTCCGCTTGGCGAAGGGGCAGTACGCGCAGTCGTAGTCGCAGCTCGCGAGCGGCCCCCGGTAGAGGATCGACAGATGCCCGTCCCCGGCGTCCCGCCGCCCCCGACTCTCCGCCGGGCGGGCGGCCGGGCGGGCGGCCGGGCGGGCGGCCGGGCGGAGAGTCTCACGGTGGGATTCGCAGCGGGCCGGGGCCGGGGAGACGATGGGGAGCGTCCTGTCGTTCATCGCTCCTCGTAGCCGTCCATCAGCGTCCCGACCCGGCGGGAGAACAGCGCCGGGCCAACCGCGTCCGAGTGGGCCAGCCCCTCGGCGGTGAGCCGCACCGCCTGGTCGCCGACCTCCAGCCACCCGCGTCCCGTGAACCGCGACAGTTCGGCGCCGAAGTCCGCCAGCACGTCGGTCCCGAAGCGGTTCCCGTAGTCGGCCCGGGACAGCCCCTCCGCCTGGAGCAGCGACTGGATCAGATGCCGGCGGCGGCGCTCCTCGTCGTCGAGCCGGAAGCCGACGTTCGCCACCGCGAACTCCTCGCGCGGCAGGCGGACGTACTCGTCGATGATCGCCCGGACGTGGCGGGCGCCCACCGCGTACTCGTACGAATAGTGCAGGTCGCGGGTGTAGGAGCGGGCGCCGCAGCCGAGGCCGACCATGCCGTCGGTCTGGCAGCAGTACTCGGTGCCGCCGCCGCGGCCGGGCAGCCGGAACATCCGCATGGAAACCTGCTCGTATCCGGCGGCCAGCAGGTGGTCGCGGCCGACGCGGTACAGCTCCAGACGCTGGTCGTCCCAGGCCCGACCCTGCCTGCCCAGACCGGTCAACGGCCGGACGTACAGCGGGTAGAGGTACAGCTCCTCCGGCCGCCAGGCGAGGGCGGCGTCGAGGGAGTGCCGCCAGGACGCCGGGGTCTGGCCGTCGATCCCGTAGATCAGGTCGATGTTCAGCGTCTCGAACCCCTGGGCGCGGATCGCGTCGAGCGCCGTCTCGACCTCGGCCCGCCGCTGGGGCCGGACGGCCGAACGGGCCTCGGCGTCGATGAAGCTCTGCACGCCGATCGACACCCGGGTCGTGCCGCGCTCGGCGAGTACGGTCAGCCGGTCGGGGGTCGCGGTGGCGGGCGAGGTCTCCACCGACAGCGGGATCGTCCGCAGGTCGACTCCCATGATCTTCTCGGTCAGGTCGAACAGCCGGGTCAGCTCGCCGGCGCTGAGATAGGTCGGCGTGCCGCCGCCGATCGCGGCCGTCACGAACCGGGGCGCCGCACCAAGGGCGTCGCGGACGGCGTCCGCCTGCCGTTCGAGGGCGTCCAGGTAGGCCGTGGTCAGCTCCTCGGGGGCGCCGGTGCGGGTGAACAGGTTGCAGAACCCGCAGCGCATCTCGCAGAAGGGGATGTGCAGGTAGAGGAAGAGCGCGTCGGTGCGCTCCCCCGCCCACACCTCGCGGAGCAGGGGGCGCGGGTCGAGCTCCCGATAGGCCGTCTTGTGCGGGTAGGCGTACACGTATCCCTGGTAGGGCCGGTCGCCGTCCGCGTCGCGGTCGAGGCCGTCACCGTCGGCCCACATCGCCTCGTGGCGCGCCGGCACACCGTGCACCCGCTCCGGCGGTGGCCCGCCGACACCGATCTCGACGGCGCCGGTCCTCTCCATATCACTCCCCGCCCGCATGGCCGTGCCCCCTGTGTCGCTCGTGTTCCATGTCCTGATCAACCGTCCTCGCTGCCCCGCGCCCGCCGCCGGCGTCTGGACGTCCGGCCTCGGGGGTGACGTCACGCGCCATCGTCCGGATCCCGCTCCCCGGCCGGCGACGCGTGCGGGGCGCGGTCCAGGACGAACTCGGCGTACGGGACCGTCCACACCACCTCGTGACCGATCCGGTGGCCGGTGTGGCCGTCCTCGCCGTACGCCGTTCCGTGGTCGGAGCAGACGATCGCGAGGCACGGGCGCCGCCGCGTCATCAGCGCGAACAGCCGCCCGATGTGCCGGTCCACGTACTCCAGGGCGGCGGCGTGGCTCTCTCTCGTGTCGCCGTGCTCCCGGGTCGCTCCGGGCAGGTGGAACCAGTTCGGCTGGTGCAGCGCGGACACGTTGAGCAGCAGGAACACCGGCCGCTCGACGTCGCGCAGCGCCCGCTCGGCGCAGTCGATCTGCCGCTCCAGGGAGTGTTCGGAGGTCACGCCGAACTCGCGCTCCCAGTGGCTCTCCGCGAACAGGCCGGGAAGGGCCGAGCCGAGCGGCGTCAGCTTGTTGAAGAAGCCCACTCCCCCGACGCAGACCGTGTGGTAGCCCGCCGCGGCCAGCCCCGCCGGAAGGTCGGGCGCGTCGAAGACCCAGGTCCCCTGGGCGGTCGTCTCGCTGCCGGGGAAGACGGCGGCGAACAGCCGGGGATGTGGCCCCGGCTCCGCCGGTGTCGGCAGGAACCCGGCGAGCATCGCGGCGTGCGCGGCATAGGTGAAGCTGCCGGGACTGTGGCGCCGCTCCCAGCGCCCTCCGGGCAGCACGCGGGCGAGGGTGGGCAGCCGCCCCTCCTCGACCAACTCGGCGGCCACGTCGTAACGCAACGTGTCGAGGGTCACCAGCAGGATGTCGTGGCTGCCCACGACGGCGTTCATGTCACGCATGCCGTCTCCCGTGCGCCGCCGGCCTCGGGACGCCACCCGTCGAGCACGGCCGCGACCTGCGCGGCGTACGTGTCGAGGCCGGCCACCGGGGTCCCGGTGAGGCCGGGCAGGCCGGGCAGCAGATCGCCGAAGGCGTTGACCTCGGCGATCGCCACCGAGCGCAGGTCCGCCCCCACCATGACGTCCACGCCGACCGCGAGGCTGCGCGGGAAGCAGGCGGCGGCCCGCGCGCACGCGTCCAGGACGCGCTCCCAGGTCACCGGCCCCAGCCGCGCCCGCACGCCGTCGAGATCGCCCCGGGCGCCGCCCAGGTGGAGGTTCGTCATGGGGCCGCGCCCGAGGCGCACCACCGCGTGCGTGGGCGTCCCTGCCACGCAGACCACGCGCAGGTCGAACGCCCGTCCGGAGAGCGACGCCTTGGGGAACCAGCGCTCGACGTGCAGCCCCTCGGGAGCCAGCGCGCCGACGATGGTCGCGACGTCGTCCTCGCTCTCGTACGTCCGGACCCGCAGCGAGTTGTGCAGCGCCTGCCCCGGGCCCAGATCCGCCGAGGTCACCGCCTTGACCCGGGCGCCGTGGACCTGGAAGGCGATCACGCCGGAGGCCGACGAGCCGTGGGCGGGCTTGACGAACACACGCGTCCAGCGCCGTCGCGCCATCTCCTCCCGCAGCTCGTCGTACGAGGTGACCGGGCCGGTCAGGGCGTCCGGGACCGGGACCTCCGCGGCTCGCAGCCGCCGATGGCTCAGTCGCTTGTCGAACATCACCGCGATCTCGCCGGGGTCGCCGAGCAGGCACGCCGACGGCACCGTCGCGGTCAGGGCCCGCACCCTGGCCAGACCGGCGACGAAGGTGCGGTACCACCGGGCGCCGCCGGTGACCCGGCTCGGGTCGCCGGGACCGCGCAGCAGGGCGTCGGTCCGGGCGTCCTCGCCGGGAGAGTCGATCCGGACCAGCGTGCCGGGCGCGAGCGCGTCGAATCCGCGGACACCGAGGCCCTGAGCACCGGCTTCAACGGAGGCTTCGCCGACGGCGTGGCCGGGCGCGAGAAGGCCGGCGAGGACGTCGCTCCAGGAGATCACGACCGGCTCGGGCAGATCGCGGCGCAGCACGGCGTCGCGGAACATCGTCACCCTGCGGTCTCCCGGGGTGCCCACCACGGCGAATCGCACGTCGCCCTGCTCGTCACTCATCCGCGCGGCGCTCCGCGCGCCGGTCGGGCACGCGTCGCACGCTCACTCGCTCACCGCCACGTAGCGCCAGACGCGGCCGTCGCCGTCGTCGTCGCCCTGCTCCTGCTCGGAAAGGTCGATCTTGACGCCGGGCAGCGCCTCGTGGATCCGCTTCATCATCCCGCCGCTGAGGAAGTGGTGATGGAGGTCGAGCCGGCGCAGGTGGGTCAGCGGCTGGCCGGTGAGCAGCGCCTCGGCCCCGGCGTCGGTGAGCACGCCCATGGACAGGCTGAGCGTCTCCAACTGGGCGACGACGGGCGCGGACGCGACCGCCGCCGCGATCTCGTCCTGGATCTCGCTGTCCTGCAGGCCGAGATGGCGCAGGGAGGGCAGCCGGACGCCGGACAGGATGCCCTCCAGGTCACCCATACTGGCGTCGCCGCCGTAGTTTTCCACGCCGAGCCACAGCTCCAGGCGCTCGAGCGCGGGGAGGTCGCAGCCGCCCACGCCGCGGACGACCGCGCCGGGCAGGCCCCCGGTCTCCAGCCGAAGCGACTTCAACGCCTCGTGCCGGATCGGGCGCAGCCCCAGGCCGGTGCCGCCACGGACGTCCAACCGTTCAAGCAGCGGGAACGCCTCCAGCAGCGGCGTCACATCGGACTGCTGGATCCACGAGATCTCGCACTCCTCGGACTCCATCGCCCCGACGAACAGCGAGCGCAGCGCGGGGAAGCGGGCGGCGTTGTCGACCAGAAGGCGGATGATCTCCTCCGACGAGTCCTCGTACGCGTCCTCCCAGGCGCCGATCACGACGGCGGTCACCCTGGTCGTGTCCACCCGCTTCATGAACCAGGCGAACACCTCCGCGAAGGTGTGCTCGGCGTCGTACGTGTCCGCCGACAACCACCAGACCACCGAATCGGGAGCCGGCAGCTCACCGTCCGCATCGTCCAGGCCGACCACCTGGACCGGAAGACCCGCGTAGCCGTCGCGGTAGTCGTGGGTGGCTCGCTGATACTCGTCGTCGACCATGCCGAACTCCTCGCCGGGGGAAAGCTGCGGGCACTGTCCTACCAGAGGCGTCCGACAGTTCCCGCATCGGCGACCTGGACCGCGACCTCGCCGGCCCCCGCGATCGCGACGCGCCCGCCCGTGCCGATCACGCCTGCACGCTCCTTGTCGTGAGTTCCGCGTAGATCTCCTCGAACCGGGCGAGGGACAGCCGGTGGTCGTGGGACGCGGCCAGGGCGAGACCGGCCCGTCCCATGGCGGCGCGGAGCCCCGAGTCGGTGAGGATCGCCGTCAGTTGCCGGGCCATGGCCCGCACGTCGCCCGGCGGGTAGAGGTGGCCGTTGCCGTCCACGAGATGCGGCAGCGCCATCGCGTCCGCGGCGACGACGGGAAGGCCGCTCGCCATCGCCTCCAGGGTGGCGATGCTCTGCAGCTCCGCGATCCCCGGCATGGCGAAGACGTCGGCCGCCGCGTAGACCAGCGGCAGGTCGGCGTCCGGGACGAACCCGAGGAAGCGCACCCGCTCGCGGGCTCCGATCCGGGACGCGAGCCGCTCCAGCGCGGCCCTGCGCCCGCCGGTCCCGGCCAGCACGACCTGCGCCTCCACGTGGTTCAGCACCTGCGGAAGGGCGAGGATCAGGTCGTCCAGGCGTTTCTCCTCGTCCAGGCGGCCGACGAAGAGGACGGTCGGCAGGTCGGGCAGCCCGAACCGTTCCCGCGCCCGGATCCGGTCCCACGGCCGGGGCCGGAACCGGTCCAGGTCGATGCCGCAGGAGACGGCCTCCACCACGCCGGTGAACCCCTTGGCCGCGAGCAGCTCGGCGGCGATCTTGGTCGGTGTGGTGACGTGGTCGGCCCTGGAGAACACCCGGGCGACGTCCCGCCAGGCCATCCGGTCGGCGACGTCCCGCAGCCGGGCGGGAACGCGCGCGAACGGAAAGAGGTTGTCCGGCATGAAGTGGTTGGTCGCGACCACCGGCCGCCCAGCGCGCCGGGCGGCCCCGACGGCGGCCCGCCCCACGACGAAGTGCCCCTGGATGTGCACGACGTCGGGGCGCAACCCCTGGATCAGCCGCGACATCGTACGGCCGAGCCCGGCGGGGACGGCGACCCGCATCGTCGGGTGAACCAGGAGGGGGGCCGACCGCAGCCGGTGGACGGTCACGTCCCCCGCGGTCTCGATGCGCGGCGGCCCCTGCTCGGAGGCGCAGACCACGTGGACGTCGTTGCCCCTCTCGGCCAGCCCGGCCGCGAGCCGGCGGGTGAAGTACGCGGCGCCGTTCACGTCGGGCGGGTAGGTGTCCGTCGCGATCAGCACGCGGCGTCCCATCGGAGCCAGAGACGCCGGGCCGGCGTCCGGCGTGTCCGGCGAGTTCATGGTGGGCATGGCGGTCATGGCGTTCTCCGGCGGGGTGTGGTGGTCAGGTTGCTCCGGCCGCCCGGGCCCATCGGCTGCCTCACGGTCAGTGTTCCCCCGGTCGGTGTGACGACGCCCGGCGCGCCGACGGTGGGGCCGGCGCCGCGCCCAGCGCGAGAGGCGAGGCGCCCATTCGCCGCGAGCACGACCATGGGCTGCGCCTCTCGCTTGTATGACGACACGGGGACATGGCCGGAAGACCTCGAACGGGCGGCCGGACAGGGAACGCGGGACCAAACCCGAGCGTGGTACGCCGGCCATCGGGGTCACCCGGAAACAGGCGTCGTTTCGCTGGTGGCGGAGAGCTGATGCCCCCTCCCCCTGCCATAAAGGGGTCTTCGGCCGCATGATGGGCGATGTGGAATCCGACCAGATCCGGCTCCGGTCCGCCACCGGGCGGTGGGTCATCCTGGCGACCGTTCTGGGGTCCGGGATGGCGATGCTCGACAGCACGGTGGTCAACGTGGCGCTTCCCGCCATCGGCCGGGACCTCGACGCGGGCATGTCGGGGCTCCAGTGGACGGTGAACGCCTACACGCTCACCCTCGCCGCGCTGATCCTGCTCGGCGGCTCGCTCGGCGACCGGTTCGGCCGGCGCAAGATCTTCCTCATCGGGATCGTCTGGTTCGCGGTGGCCTCGGCCCTCTGCGGCGTCGCCTCCAACGTCCCCGTGCTCGTGATCGCCCGGGCGGCGCAGGGCGTCGGCGGGGCGCTGCTCACCCCCGGCTCGCTGGCGATCATCCAGGCGTGCTTCGCCAGGGACGACCGGCCCCGCGCGATCGGCGCCTGGTCGGGGCTGGGCGGCGTCGCCGCGGCCGTGGGGCCGCTGGTCGGCGGCTGGCTGGTGGAGGCGGTCGGCTGGCACTGGGTCTTCTGGATCAACCTCCCGATCGCGGCCGTCGCCGTGCTGGTGACCCTGCGGCACGTGCCGGAGAGCAGGGACACCCGCTCCTCCGGGCGCTTCGACGTCCTGGGATCGGCGCTCGCGGCGCTGGCCCTCGCGGGCATCACGTACGGCCTGATCGAGCCGGGCGCGGGGAGGGTCGCGCTGGCCGTCGGCGTCGTGCTCGCCGTCTGTTTCGCCGTCCTGGAGGTCCGCCGTTCGCCGCAGGCCCTCGTGCCGGTGCAGATCTTCGCCTCGCGGGTCTTCACCTCGATCAACATCGTGACGATGATCATGTACGCGGCGATGGGCGTGGTCTTCTTCCTGCTCGTGGTCCAGTTGCAGGTGTCGGCCGGGTTCTCGCCGATCGCCGCGGGGTTGGCGATGCTGCCGGTCACCGTCCTGATGTTGCTGCTGTCGGCCCCCGCGGGCGATCTGGCCAAGCGGATCGGCCCCCGCGCGCCCATGACGGCGGGCATCCTGATGTGCGCCGCCGGGCTGCTGCTGATGAGCCGCATCGGGCCGGGCGCCACGTACCTCGCGGACGTCTTCCCGGCGGCCGTGCTGTACGGCCTGGGCCTGTCGGCGGCGGTCGCACCGCTGACCGCGACGGTGCTGGCGTCGGCGAGGGAGCGGTACGCGGGCCTGGCCAGCGGCATCAACAACGCGGTGGCCCGCACCGGCAGTCTGCTCGCGGTCGCCGCGATCCCGCCGCTGGTCGGCCTGACCGGCAGCGCCTACGACTCGCCGGTGGAGTTCACCTCGGGGTTCCGCGTCGCGATGCTCGTCAGCGCGGCCATGCTGGCCGTCTCGGCTCTGATCGCGTTCGTCACGATCAGGTCGAACGTGCTGGCCGCGGCTCCCGGGCCCGCGGGGCGTACGCACTGCGGCATGGCGGCGCCGCCGCTGGAGGAGCGGGACCAGGAAGCCGGGTGAACGCCGCCATCCAGCGAGGACACCGTCCCACGCCTCGACCGCGCCACGCGTCCCTCGGGTGACGCGGGGGACGCGCGGCCGGTCAGAGGTACGGCCGCAGGAACTCGTTCGCGGCGCCGCAGCCGAGGTAGTTCCGCACGGTGTGGAAGTCGAGCCAGTCGATGTTGCAGCTCACGTCGCGCTCGACGCCGTCGAAGTGGTCGCGCAGGCCCGGCGGGATCGCCGCGATGTCGTCCTTGTCGGCGATGTTGATCCAGCGTCCGACGCCCGGCGGCCGGGCTCCCCGCCCCTGGAGGGGCACGGGCAGCAGCCGCTCGAAGACGACGTTCCGCATCGCGAGCGGGCTTCCCAGCGTGACGAGCAGGTCGGCGGACAGGTCGGGGTGGGCCCAGAACGCCTCGTACGCCACCACGCTGCCGAGCGAGTGCGCGACCACGACCTGGGGCTGCCTGCGCCGGATGACGTCGGCGACGGTGTCCCGCGCCTTGACCCTGGGGTCGCCGCCGCCGAGGTAGGCCGCCACCTCCGGGCAGAAGTCCTCGGCGAACCGCACCGCCTGGTCGCCCAGCCTGCCGAGCAGCCATTCGGCGAGCCGGTGGGCGATCCCGGTGAGGGTCTCGCCCGCCTGGCTGCGCACCCGGCCGTCGAGCTGCCTGGCCCAGTCGGAGAACACCAGCTTCGCGTCCGCCGCCATCGTCCTGACCGGGGCCGGCGCCGTCCGGCGCAGGTGGTGCGCGTAGTAGGCGATCTCCGAGAAGTACTCGGCGCCGCCGTACGGGGATCCGCCGGTGATCCCCTTGTCCAGATAGCCGTTCCACTTCAGCCGCATGGTCTCGGCCGCCCGGCCCGGTGACTCCCCGGACTCCTGGTAGTAGTGGTACTTGCCGATGCCGTGGACGCCCACCATCGTCGTCATGCCCGTGCCCCTGTCTCCGCTGCCTCAGCCCCCGCGGGTGCGCGCGTCCGCCTCGCCCGCCCCAACCATCCCGCACGCGGCCGCGGGCCGGGTCGCCGAGGCGTACCCCGCCTGGTTCACTGGGGATAAATCAGTTGATCCGGCCACGGGCGGGATCGCTACGCTGAACCGCCCCCGAGGCCGACCCGTCACCATCCCGAGGCCGTCCCGTCACCGCCCCGGTACGGCGCGGCCCTCACAACCCGAAACACCCGCCCCGGGAACGCCCGGGAGATCCGTGAAAGAGGAGACCATGCCAGGCCCGTTGCACGTCCGCGGTTCGACCGTGATCCCGGAGGCGGAGCTCGGCTGGCGTTTCTCGCGCTCGTCGGGCCCCGGCGGCCAGGGCGTCAACACCACCGACAGCCGGGTCGAGCTGAGCTTCGACGTGGCCGCCACGACCGCGCTCGGCCCCGCGCTGAAGGCCCGGGCGCTCGAACGGCTCGGCGCCCGCCTCCGCGACGGAGTGCTCACGGTGACGGCGTCCGAGCATCGCTCGCAGCTCCGCAACCGGGAGGCCGCCGAAATACGGCTGGCGCACCTGATCGCCGAGGCGATCGCCCCGCCGCCCCGGCGGCGCCGTCCGACCAAGCCCTCCCGCGGGTCCGTCGAGCGGCGGCTGACCGCCAAAAAGCACCGTTCCGACCTCAAACGCCTGCGGCGCGGTACCGAGTGAACGCGTAGGCTGAGCAAATGGAACTCCCCCCGAGCGTGCGGGCCGTGCTTCTCGAATCCGACGGCGAGGAGGACCGGCTCATCCTGTTCCGGCGCACCGTGCCCGGCCGCGACCTCTACTGGTCGGCCCCCGGCGGCCACGTCGAGCCGGAGGACGCGACCCTGGAGGACACGCTCAGGCGCGAGATGCTGGAGGAACTCGGCGCGACCGTCGAGGCGATCACCCCGCTCACCACACTGAGCTGCATCCAGGAGAACGGCGTCAAGACGCAGCACGTGTACGGCTGCCGCCTCGTCACGATGGACGTGGCGCTGCGCTGCGGGCCCGAGTTCGAGGATCCCGCGCGCGGCCACTACGAGGTCGTACGGCTGCCGCTGCGGCCGGAGGAGATCAGCGCGATCAACCTGATCCCCGAGGAGCTCAGGACCTACCTGGGCGAGTACATCTCCCACCTGCCCCAGCTGATCGGCTGACAGGGTCCTTCTCCGACCCTGGTTCCAGGTGAACGCGGTTCACCGCGGCGGGGATGTCAGACCAGGTCGATCAGGTCGGCGATCGAGGCGGCCACGTGTGACGGGCGGAAGGGGTACCGGTCGATCTGGTCCTTCTGCATGACGCCGGTCAGCACGAGGATCGTGTGCAGGCCGGCCTCCATGCCGCAGACGATGTCGGTGTCCATCCGATCGCCGATCATGGCGGTGCTCTCGCTGTGCGCGTCGATCCGGTTGAGCGCGCTGCGCATCATCATCGGGTTCGGCTTGCCGACGAAGTACGGTTCGACCCCGGTGGCCTTGGTGATCAGGGCGGCCACCGCCCCGCACGCCGGAAGCGACCCCTCGTTCGACGGGCCCACCGGGTCGGGGTTGGTGGCGATGAACCGGGCGCCGTTCTCGATCAGCCGGATCGCCCGCGTTATCGACGTGAAGCTGTAGGTCCTGGTCTCGCCGAGCACGACGTAGTCGGGGTCGAGGTCGGTCAGCACGTATCCCGCCTGGTGCAGCGCGGTGGTCAGCCCGGCCTCCCCGATGACGTACGCGGAGCCCTCGGGGCGTTGGCTCGACAGGAACGCCGCGGTCGCGAGCGCCGATGTCCAGATGGACTCCGGCGGAATGTCCAGGCCCGCGGCGCGCAGCCGTACGGAAAGGTCACGTGGGGTGTAGATGGAGTTGTTGGTGAGAACGAGGAAACGGCGTCCGGTCGCGCGCAGTTTCGCGATGAATTCGTCGGCGCCCGGAACCGGGTGCCCCTCGTGAACCAGCACGCCGTCCATGTCCGACAACCAGCATTCGATCGCTTTACGCTCGCTCATGTCTCCAGGATGTCAGGGAGCGCGGCGAGCCCGCGAGGCGCGGAAGGCGCGGAGGGCACGGGGATGGCCGCGCCAGAGGATCACGATCAGGAAAACCGCAGGCCGTAAGGGTTGCGGACGATTCCCACATCTGGGATAACGTGTGCCATCCCGAAAAACCATTCGAGGAGTGTTCACCCTGGTGCCCGATTCCGCATACCGAGGCGTCGCATCGCCCCGGGCACCGGTCAACCGGCGCATCAGGCCGAATCCCCACGCGTGGCCGGGCCCGAGCCGGCCGACAGAACCAAGGAGTGCCTCGTGCTTCCACGATCAATCACGCGGCGCCGTATAGCGGTGATGGGCGCGCTCGCCGTTGCTGCGGGGCTCAGCCTCTCGGCGTGCGGCGGCGACGACTCCGCCGGGACCGACACGGCGGCCCCGGCGCCCAGCGCCGAGAGCACGCTGGCCAAGCTTGTGCCGGAGAACATCGCGGCGGACGGCAAGATCCTTATCGGTAGCGACGCTTCCTACCCGCCCAACGAGTCCGTCGACCCCGCCAACCAGAAGATCGTCGGCTGGGAGGTCGAGCTGGGTGAGGCGATCGCCGGCAAGCTCGGGCTCAAGGCCGATTTCCAGAACGCCGGCTTCGACACGATCATCCCGGGCATCCAGTCCGGCAAGTACGAGCTCGGCATCTCGTCCTTCACCGACAACCCTGAGCGGGAGAAGGTTGTCGACTTCGTGACGTACTACAACGCCGGTGTCTCGTGGGCCACGCTCAAGGGCAACCCCCAGGGCGTCGACCCCGACAACGCGTGCGGCAAGAAGATCGGCGTCCAGCAGGGCACGGTCGAGGTCGACGACATCAAGGCGCGCAGCGAGAAGTGCGTCAAGGACGGCAAGCCCGCGATCGAGCAGGTCGTGCGCAAGGGCCAGACCGAGGTCAACGCCGACCTGGTCTCGGGCAAGATCGACGGCATGCTGGCCGACTCGCCGATCGTGGGTTACGCGATCAAGCAGACCGGCGACAAGCTGGAGATCATCGGCCAGATGTACGACGCGGCCCCGTACGGCTTCGCCTTCGCGAAGACCTCGGGCACGTTCAAGGACGCCGTGATGGGCGCACTCAAGGAGCTGATGGCGGACGGCACCTACACCAAGATCCTGGAGAAGTGGGGCGTCCAGGACGGTGCCATCACCACCCCCGTGATCAACGGCGCCGGCGGCTGATCCATGTCCGCCGGTCAAACGGAAACACGCACCGGGACGATCAAGGCCGTCCCGGTGCGCCACCCCGGCCGCTGGGTGGCGGCCGTGGCGGTCGCGGTGCTCGCCGCGATGCTGGTCAACAACCTGATCACCAACGAGGCCTACAACTGGGCCGAGCAGCTCAAGTACCTGTTCGCGCCAGCGGTACTCGAAGGCGTCCGCACCACCATCTGGCTGACGGTCGCCGCCATGCTCGGCGGCGTGCTCCTGGGCATCGTGCTGGCGCTGATGCGGCTGTCCGCCAACCCGCTGCTGCGCGGCGCGGCCTGGGTCTATGTCTGGGTGTTCCGCGGCACCCCGCTGTTCACCCAGTTGCTGATCTGGGGCAACATCGGCGCGCTGTTCCCCACGCTCGGCCTCGGCATCCCGTTCGGGCCGGAGTTCGTCACCGCGCAGACCAACGCGCTCTACAGCGCGGCCGCGGCGGCGGCGCTCGGGTTGCTGTTCAACGAGGCGGCCTACATGGCCGAGATCGTGCGCGGCGGCATCCAGTCGGTGGACACCGGCCAGCAGGAGGCGGCCAGCGCGCTCGGTCTGACCCGGGCGCAGACGCTGCGCCGGATCATCCTGCCCCAGGCGATGCGGGTGATCGCGCCGCCCACCGGCAACGAGGCGATCTCGATGCTGAAGAACACGGCGTTGGTCGCGGCCGTGCCGTACACGGAGCTCACCTTCACGGTGCAGAACATCTACTCGCACACCTACCAGATCATCCCGATGCTGGTCATGGCGTGCATCTGGTACCTGTTCCTGTCGTCGCTCATGATGATCGGCCAGCACTACCTTGAGCGGCACTACGGCAAGGGGTACGCGCGATGACCGGACTCACGAACATGGCGGCCGGGGACGTCGCGGCCCAGGGTCTGATGGTGAAGGCCGAGCGGGTCTGCAAGAACTTCGGCCACGTGGAGGTCCTCAAGGGCATCGACCTTGAGGTACAGCAGGGCGAGGTGATGTGCGTCGTCGGGCCTTCCGGCTCCGGCAAGTCGACGTTCCTGCGGTGCATCAACCACCTGGAGAAGGTCGACGCGGGCCGGCTGTGGGTGGACGGCCACCTCGTCGGCTACCGGCAGCGCGGCGACAAGCTGTACGAGCTGCGGGAGAAGGAGGTCGCCGCCCAGCGCAGGGACATCGGCATGGTGTTCCAGCGGTTCAACCTCTTCCCGCACATGACGGCGCTCCAGAACGTCATGGAGGCGCCGATGCTGGTCAAGGGCGAGTCGAAGGACGCGGCCAAGGCCCGGGCCGAGCAGCTGATGGAGCGGGTCGGCCTGTCCGACCGGATGGGCAACTACCCGTCGCAGCTCTCCGGCGGCCAGCAGCAGCGGGTCGCCATCGCGCGGGCGCTGGCGATGCAGCCGAAGCTCATGCTGTTCGACGAGCCCACCTCGGCGCTGGACCCCGAGCTCGTCGGCGAGGTCCTGGACGTCATGCGCGACCTGGCCCGCGAGGGCATGACGATGGTCGTCGTGACCCACGAGATGGGGTTCGCCCGCGAGGTCGGCGACTCGCTCGTCTTCATGGACGGCGGCGTGGTCGTCGAGCAGGGCGTCCCGCGTGAGGTGCTGGCCAACCCCCAGCACGCCCGCACGCAGGCGTTCCTGTCCAAGGTCCTCTGAGTCACGGCGTACCGCACGGCGGTCGAGGGGAGCGCTCCCGGAGCGCTCCCCTCGACCGCTTTCCGGCTCCGGACAGGCGGCCGGAGGGCGGGCAGCGGGGAGACCCTCCCACCAGTTGTCACCCGCGGAGCCCGGCCGGAAATAAACGGACAGCCACTCCGGTTGTTCGGAGAATGACCACGGACATCATCCGCGGCGTCCCGCGCGGGACGGCCGACATCCCCTTGTCGATCCTCGAACTCGCGACCGTCGGCGAAGGGCACACGCCCGCCGACGCGCTCCGCTCCGCGACCGAGCTGGCGAGAAACGCCGAAGAGTGGGGTTATCACCGCATCTGGGTCGCCGAGCACCACGGGATGCCCGGCGTGGCCAGCTCCTCCCCGGCCGTGCTGATCGCCCATCTGGCGGCGGCGACGCGCGCGATCAGGATCGGCTCCGGCGGCGTCATGCTGCCCAACCACGCCCCGCTGGTCGTCGCCGAGCAGTTCGGCACGCTGCACGCCCTGCATCCCGGACGGATCGACCTCGGCCTCGGCCGCGCCCCGGGCACCGACATGGCAACCGCGAACGCGCTGCGCCGCTCCGCCGACATCGACCCCGACGAATTCCCCCAGCAGGTCGCGGAGCTGGCCTCCTTCCTCGACGGCGCCTTCCCCGGCGACCACCCGTACGCCAAGATCCAGGCGATCCCGCGCTCCGCCGGCCGGCCGCCGATCTGGCTGCTCGGCTCCAGCGGGTTCAGCGCGCGGCTGGCCGGGCTACTCGGGCTGCCCTTCGCCTTCGCCCACCACTTCAGCGCCGCGAACACCGAGCCCGCCCTCGACCTGTACCGGTCCTCGTTCCGGCCCTCCGAGGTCCTCTCCGAGCCGTACGCGCTGATCGGGGTGTCCGCCGTGGCGGCGGACACCGAGGCGGAGGCGCTCCGGCAGGCCATGCCGGGCGCGCTCTCGTGGCTGCGGATGCGCCGGGGGACGCCCGGCCTGTTCCCGTCTCCCGAGACCGCCGAAGCGTACGCGTACACGCCCATGGAGACGGATTTCGTCCGCGATCGGCTGTCCAACGTGGTCTACGGAGACGCCGACGGGGTCCGGGCCGGCCTGGAGGAGCTGCGCAAGCGCACCGGCGCCGACGAGCTGATGATCACGACGATGGTCCACGGCGCCGAGGCGCGGCTCCGCTCCTACCGGCTCATCGCCGAGGCGTACGGCATGACCGCGTGACCCGGTGACCGACGCGAGTTACCGACACCGCTCACCTGCGGGTTCATGATCACTGGTACGAGTGTCGGCAGACGGTCGTTTACCGGCACTCAGGCCAGGCGGGCGTTGCGCTCATGACGGGTGTGGTTCCTTGGGTGCCGCCGGCACCTCGGGGCAGGGTGAACAACGACCAGATTTTCAAGGACCGGGCGAGAGTGCTGGATGAGGACCTGGCCGGCCGGGTGTCCACCGCAGGGGCGGACGCGCTGCTGACGGAGATCGTCTCGCTGGAGCACGTTCCGGTACGGCGGCGGCTCCTGCTCTCTCCTGGCCGCGCTCTGCTCGGCCTGCTCGTGCGAACCAGAGAGTGCGATCACCGCCGTGGACCAGGAGTTCCCGGGGCGGCGGTAGCGCTGGCTGTAGTGCGGAAACACCCACGCGCGGGATCGATCACGAGCTGGTCGCGCCGACATGCTGGATGACATCGCAACCACGTCATCAAGGGAGTTTCCCGATGTCTCAGCATCCTGCCGTTACCTTCCGCAGCGCCCGGGTGGGCGCCGCGGCGGTGCTGGCCCTCGCGCTGGGGACCCTGAGCCCGGCGGCCGCCGACGTCGCTCCGCGAAACCAGCCGGGCGACGCCGTACAGACGGCGCTGAACGAGCTGGTCGGCGGCGGCGAATTCCCCGGTGCGCTGGCCGCGGTGAGGGAACGCGACGGGCGCAGCCGGAACTACACCGCAGGTGTCGGCGACCTGGCCACGCGGGCAAAGGTCCCGGTCAACGGGCAGGTGCGCATCGCCAGCATCACCAAGACCTTCACCGCCGCCGTCGTGCTGCAATTGGCCGGCGAGGGCAAGGTCGAGCTGGACGCCCCGGTCGAGAAGTACCTGCCGCACGTGGTACGCGGCAGCGGGAATGACGGCCGCCTGATCACCGTCCGCCAGTTGCTCCAGCACACCTCGGGCTTGCCGGAGCACGGCAGGGCCATCGCGGGGACGTTCTTCGAAAGCCAGCACCGCTACTTCGAGCCCCGGGAACTGGCCGATCTGGCCTTGACGCAGAAGCCGCTGTTCGCTGCCGGCAAGGGGTGGAGTTACAGCAACACCGGGTACGTCCTGCTCGGGCTAATGGTGCAGAAGGTCACGGGCCGCCCGATCGGAGTGGAGATCACCGATCGGATCATCACGCCGCTGGGGCTCCGTGACACCTACTGGCCCGGTGCCGGCGAGCAGAAGATCCGGGGTGCCCACCCCAGCGCCTATAAGTCCAAGACCGGCAAACCGGGCGGCGAGCCGGTGGACGTGTCGGAGATGGATCCGTCCAGGGGGTGGGCGGCCGGGCAACTGGTCAGCACGCCACGGGACCTCAACCGGTTCCTGAGCGCGCTGCTGGGTGGCAAGCTCCTCAAGCCGGCCATGCTGGAGCAGATGAAGCGGACGGTCTCGGTGCCCGGGGCCCTCGAGGGGTGGGGGTACGGGCTCGGGCTGACGAAGACCCCGCTGAGCTGCGGCGGCCTCGCGTGGGGGCACACTGGTGATGTCGGCGGCTACTCGACCCGTAGCGGCGCCATCGAGGGCGGCCGATCGGCCACGGTCACCGCGACCGCGGAGTCGCTCACGGCAGATGGCGACAAGCAGCTCACCGCCGCCCTCGACACGGTCCTCTGCGCCGAAAAGTAGCGGGCCGCTCGGGCGAACCCTCGCGGGTCAGAACCTCGCGAGGGCCTGGCTCTTACCGGTCAGGCCTTGAGGTAGGCGAGCACCGCCAGGACCCTCCGGTGACCGCTGTCGGAAGGCTGCAGGCCGAGCTTGGCGAAGATGTTCCTGATGTGCTTGTTGACCGCCCCCTCGCTGATCACCAGCCGCTCGCTGAGATCGGTGTTGGACAACCCCTCCGCCATCAACGCGAGCACCTCCCGCTCCCGAGCGGTCAACGCGTGGAGGGGATCACCGGCCCGGCGCCGGACCAGGAGCTGGGCGATCACCTCGGGGTCGATCGCGGTCCCGCCCCCGGCCACCCGGCGCAACGCGTCGAGGAAGGACTGCACCTTGCCGACCCGCTCCTTCAGCAGGTAACCCACCCCCGCCCCACCCTCGCTGAGCAGGGCGGATGCGTAGGTGTCCTCGACATAGGAGGACAGCACCAGCACGGGCAGCCCGGGCCGCATCCGCCTGGCCTCGATCGCCGCGCGCAGGCCCTCGTCGCGGAAGTCCGGCGGCAGCCGTACATCCACGATGAGGGCGTCGGGCGCCTTGGTCGAGACGACGGCGAGCAGGTCGGCGGCGTTGTCGACGGCGTCGAGCACCTCGATGCCCTCGGCGGCCAGCAGCAGCACCAGCCCCTCGCGCAGCAGCGCGTCGTCTTCGGCGATCACAACCCGCATGGCAACTCCACTTTCAGTACGGTCGGCCCGCCAGGCGGGCTGGTCAGGGTGCTCCGGCCGCCGAAGGCGGCGGCCCGGTGGTCGATTCCGGTCAGGCCGCTGCCGGTGCCGCTCTGGGCGCCGCCCACGCCGTCATCCTCGATCTCTATGGCCAGCAGGCCGCCGTCCAGGTACACGCGCACCGCCGCCTTGCCGGCATGGCTGTGCTTGGCGACATTGGTGAGCGCTTCGGCGGCGGTGAAGTAGGCCGCCGCCTCGACGGCCGCGGGCAAGCGGGGAAGATCGGCGGTCTCGACGGTGCAGGGGACGTGGCTGCGCGCGGCCAGCGCAGCGAGCGCGCCGTCGAGCCCGTGTTCGGTGAGGACGGGCGGGTGGATGGCCCGGATGGCATCGCGCAGGTTGACCAGCGCGTCGGAGGCGGCCTCCTGTGCCCGTCCGGCCATCTGCCGGGTGCTCTCCGGGGCGTTGGCCAGGGCGCGTTCGAGCATGCCGAGGTGCATGACGACGGCGACCAGGCGGTTCTGCGTGCCGTCGTGGAGGGTGCGCTCGATGCGCCTGAGCTCTTGGGCGTGGGCTTCGAGGGCCGAGGCCCTGGCCGCGGTCAGCATCGCCACCTGCTGCGCCAGCCGTACCCGGCCCAGGGGTTTGAGCAGGCTTCGGCTGAGTCGTTCGGACAGGCCGGCGGCGGTCGGCAGGACCAGGCAGGCCACTCCCAGATAGCCCGCGGCGACGAACAGGCCGGTCAGGGCCAGCGGCCAGGAGTCGATGGCATACCAGAGCACCGACGGCGGGCTGCCCGGCATCATCCACCACCACAGCGGCAGGGTCGCTGCGTTGAGCGCGGCCAGCGGCAGGCCGAGCGCCAGGAACCCGAGGATGATCCCGGTGACGCCGTGCGTGAGAAGCCAGAGCACCTCCCGCGGCGTGGCGGGGTCGCCCACGGCCGCGCGCACGCGCGTCGGCAGCGGCCCCTCAAGCGGCAGGTACGGCGGAGTCGGCATCCCCAGGCGGCGGCGCTGCCACCCGGACAGCCGCCTGACCAGACGCGTCACCGGCGAGATCAGGGGCAGGCCGATCCCGGCCAGACTCAGCAGCGTGACGCAGACGACCAGCCAGAACAGCGGCAACGCGAGCAGCGCGACACCCGACCCGAGCATCAGGAAGCGCGCCGCGTTCCGCGTGGCCGTCAGGACGTTCATGGCCGACATTCTGCATGGTGGTGTACACACCACCTCCAAGACGCCCACCGATGGGATGTCGCGCCCTCATCTCTCACTCCTACGTTTGTGCGGTCCGAGAGAGATTGATGGGGGCTGCGTTGGCGGTTCGGGTGGAAGAGCTCCACAAGACGTACGGGAAGGTGGCCGCGCTCGCCGGGGTCACGCTGGAGATCGCCGACGGCGAGTTCGTCGCGATGATGGGCCCGTCGGGCTCGGGCAAGAGCACGCTGCTGCACTGCGCGGCCGGGCTCGACACGCCGAGCTCCGGCCGGGTGCTCTTGGGCGGCGTGGAGGTGACGGCACTGGACGAACCGGGGCTGGCCGCACTGCGCAGGGAGCGGATCGGCTTCGTCTTCCAGGCCTACAACCTGCTGCAGGCGCTCAACGTCGCCGACAACATCACCCTGCCGCTGCGCCTGGCCGAACGCCCGGTGGACGAGGCCAAGCTGATGGCCATCGCGGCCAGGGTGGGGCTCGGCTCGCGGCTGGGTCACCGCCCGGCCGAGCTGTCCGGCGGCCAGCAGCAGCGGGTGGCGCTGGCCAGGGCGCTGATCACCGATCCCGAGGTGGTCTTCGCCGACGAGCCCACCGGCGCGCTGGACACGCGGACCGCCCGCGAGGTGCTGACGCTGCTGCGCGAATTGGTGGACGAGGCCGGCCAGACCCTGGTCATGGTCACCCACGATCCGGTCGCGGCCTCCTACGCCCACCGCGTGGTCTTCCTCGCCGACGGGCACCTGGCGGGCGAGGCGCTGCGGCCCACGCCGGAGCAGGTGGCCGAGCGCATGACGCAGCTGGGCGCGTCATGACCGACCTGATCTGGAAGCTCCTGAAAGCCGACAAGGCGGGCCTGGCCGGTGCGTTCGCCGCCCTGTTCGCCGCCTCAGCGCTGCTGACCGCCTGCGGGCTGATCCTCCAGTCAGGCCTGGGCGCCGGGGTCTCGGCCGAGCGGTATGCCGCCGCCGACGTCGTGGTGAGCGGCCCTGACTCGGTGCGGGTGACGATCGGCGGGGAGAGCAAGACCAAGCCACTGACCGAGCCCGCGACCTTGCCGGCCGCCCTGCTCGACCACGTTGCCGCGGTGCCGGGCGTGCGTGCCGCCATCCCCGACCGCGGCTTCCCCGTCGACCTCATCACCGACGACGGCGCCTCGCCGGCCGCCACCGGCCACGGCTGGTCCACCGCCCCGCTCGCCCCGTTCACCCTCGCCGCCGGGCATGCCCCCGGCCCCGGCGAGGTCGTCCTGGATGCCGCCGCCGGGCTGCGCCCAGGCGATCGCGTCACCGTCGTCGCCGGTACGGCTCCCGCCGCCACCTACCGCGTGGCCGGGATCGTCCGCGGCGACCTGCGCCGCCCGCTGGCGCTCTTCCAGGATGCGGAGGCCACCCGCCTGTACGGCAAGCCGCAGGAGCTCGACGCCATAGGTGTGCTGGCCCAGCCCGGCACCGACTCGGAGGAGCTGGCCGAACGCCTCGAAGAGGCACTCGGCGACTCCGTCACCGTCTCCACAGGTGAGGCGCGCAGCCGGGCCGAGTTCGGCGACGTCCGGCGGGCACGCTCCGACCTGCAGGAGATGGCCGCCTCGCTGATCGGCAGCGTGGTCGTGATCGCCGGGCTGGTGCTGACCGGCGCGCTCTCGCTCACCGCCCACCGCAGGCGCCGTCAGATCGCGCTGCTGCGGGCGGTCGGCGCGAGCTCGCGGCACATCACCCGCATGATCGCCGCGGAGACCGCCGCCGTCGCCCTGCTCGCGGGCCTGCTGGGCTGCCTGCCGGGCGGACTGCTGGCCGCGCGGCTCCTCGACGCGCTTCGCCTGGTGGGTCTGGCGCCCGACGACTTCGCGATCTCCGTGGGGCCGATCCCGGCGCTGGCTGCGGTCGGCGCCTGCCTGCTCATCTCGCAGGCCGCCGCCTGGGCGGTCAGCCGCCGGGTCTTGCGCCCGCTGCCCGCGCAGGCGTTGACCGAGGCGTCCGTGGAGCCGCCCCGGTTGTCGCCGGTCCGGATCACCTCGGGCGCGCTGCTCTTGATCATCGGAATCGGCGCGTCGTCGGCGCCGCTGTGGTGGAGCAGCGTGTTCGCGGTGGCCATCGCCGCCAGCGGCGGTCTAGTCATGATCATCGCGCTCAGCGTGCTCGGGCCGCCAATCATGCGGCTGGGCACCAGGATGCTCGCCGGGCGGCTCCGCCGTACGTACGGAGCGGCGGGCTACCTTGCCACGGCCAACAGCCTCGCCGACTCGCGACGGCTGGCCGGGACGGTCTCCCCGATGATCCTCGCGATCGGCTTCGCGCTCCTGCAGCTCGGCCTGCCGGCCACGACCGCGTCCGCGGCCCAGCGTGACCTGGAGGCCGGCACGCTGGCCACGCACACCCTCACCGGCGGCGAGTGGGGGCTGCCGCCCGGTGTGAGCGGCGACGTGCGGAAGCTGCCGGGCGTGCGTGCCGCAACGCCGGTCGTGCGGACCCGCGTCTACGCCGCGATCAGCCTGCTCGACAGCCCGGAAGTGCTCGACTACCAGGCCCAGGCCGTCGATCCGGCGGGGTTGTCCGGAACGGTCGACCTCGGAGTGGAGGCCGGGTCGCTGGCCGGGCTGCGTCCCGGGACGGTGGCGATCAGCCGGGCCGCCGCGGGCACACTGTCGGCGAAGATCGGTTCGATGCTCCACCTCTACCTCGGGGACGGCACGCCGTACCAGCCCGAAGTGGTGGCGATCTACAGCCGCGGCTCGGGCTTCGGCGACCTCACGCTGCCGCGCGCGGTTGTGCCGAGGAGCCGCGACGACGCCGTCCTCGTGCGCGCCGACCCCTCGGCCGACCTCGACGCGCTCACCAGGGCTCACCCAGGGCTGGTGGTCAGCGACGGCGCGGCCATGCGGGCCGCCCAGGAGGAGGGCGAAGCCGCCGCGATGCTCGGCGGCCTGATCCCGCTCCTACTGGTCTTCGGCTACCTGGCGATGTCGGTGGCCAACGCCCTGATGCTCGCGGTGACCGAGCGGACCAGGGAGTTCGCACTGCTCCGCCTGGCCGGGGGCAGCCGCGGCCAGGTCATGCGGATGTTGCGCGCAGAGTCGGTGCTGATCGTCACGCTCGCGGTGATCATCGGCACCGCCGCGCCGCTCCTCCCGCTCACGATGATCGCCTACGGCCTGACCGGGCTGCCCCTGCCCGCCATCCAGCCCGTGACCTACCTGGCAGTCGTCGGCGCCACTTCGGCGCTCGGCGTGCTGTCGGTGCTCGTCCCCGCGCGGATCGCCCTGCGAACGCGCCCCATCCAGGCCCTCAGCGGCCACGCCTGACTAGGAGATCGACATGACCGAACCCCGCTGGACCCCGCCCAAGCAGAAGCGGCAGTGGCCCTGGATCCTGCTGGCGATCGTCGTCGTCGCCGTCGTGATCAACGTCGCCCTGACCATCTGAGCGACCCACCCGGCTGTTCAGCACCCGCGCGACCCGGTCGGCCACCACTTCCCCCTCCAACGAGCCCACCGGAGTGAAGGAGCCGAACTTCTCGGCCAGGGCGCGCAGCTCCGTGGCGTAGGGCCGGGCCGTGTCGGGGTTGGACACCCCGGCGAGAAACCCTTTGACCGCCTCCTTGAGCACCGGGTGACCGGGTGACCGAGTGAAGATCAGGATCGGCCGGGCGCGAGGGCGTCGAGCGCCTCCTCCGCCCGGCGCATCGACGCGGCGGGATCGGCGTCCGGGTTGCCGATCCCGGGGTCGAAGTTGAGATCGTGGAAGACCTCCGTCACCCCCTTCTCCCCCAGGGCCGCGACGTCGGCGCGGATCTTCTCGTACGACCCGGTGAGCGGGGCGGAGTCGTCCTCCTGCGCGCGGGTGACGCCCCGGCAGACGAACCGCAGCGTCGCGGGGTCGCGCCCCGCCTCGCGCGCCGCGTCCTTCACGATCGCGATCTGCTCCCCGATCGTGGCGAGGTCGGCGCGGCTGGGGCTGATCCACCCGTCGGCGATCCGCCCGGCCCGGCGCAGCGCGACGGGGCCGTGCCGCCCAGCAGGATCGGCGGCGCGCCGACCGGCTTCGGATCCTGGTGGACCGGCGGCAGCTCGTAGAACTCGCCCCGGTGCTCCACCACGTCGTCGGTCCAGAGGCGGCGGAGCAGCCCGACGTACTCCTCCGCCCGCCTCCCCCGGCGCTCCATCGGCACGCCGGACGCCCGGAACTCCTCCGGAAGCCACCCGAGGCCGAGCCCGACGTCGAGCCGCCCGCCGGAGACGTCCTGCAGGGTCGCGAGCTGCTTGGCCATCAGGGCGGGCGAGACGAACGGCAGGTTCAGTACCGCGACGCCGAGGCGGATCCGGTCGGTGACGCCCGCCAGATAGGACAGGGCGACGACCGGATCGCGCACGCTGCGGTACACCGGCCCCATGGGATGTCCGACCGGATAGAGCAGCCGCTGGAAGGTCCACACTTCGTGGTAGCCCAGCTCCTCGGCGCGGCGCGCGATCCGCTTCATGTTCTCCGGCGTCGCCCACGAGCCGGAGACCGGTACGGCAAAGCCAATCCTCATACCGGAACCATAGGCTGGGCTCATGATCGAATCATCGGGGGGACCGGCCGGCGCGGCTCCGCCGGACGCCGCGCCCTCCGTCACCGCTCCCCCCGGCGGGCCGGACGCCGGCCTGGTCGCCGGGCTCGTACGGCTCGCGCCCCGCGAGGGCCCGGTCACCGTGCTCAAGCAGAGCACCGGCTCCCCTCGGATGGACTCCGGAGCGGGCGTCGTGGTGGTCCGGGTGGGCGACGTGGTGGTGAAGGCCCACCCCGAGGGGACGCCGGAGGCCGACCTGCGGGTCCGGCTCGACCTGGCGGGCCGGCTGCCCGGCCTGATGCTCGCCCCTCTCGGCGTCGAGCGGCTGGGGGCGCGGATCGTCACGATCTGGCCGGCGGGTGAGCCGTTGACACCCGCCGATCTGGAGGACGGCGACGACCGCGCGCCATGGGCGGAGGGCGCGCGGCTGCTGGCCCGGCTGCACGCCCGTCCCCTGCCGCCGGGGCTGCCCGCGGCGGGCGGCCCGGCGCGGCTCGCACGCGCCGTCGCCGCGCTCGACGGGCATCACGACGTCCCGCCGGCGATCCGCGCCGCGTACCGGACGCTGCCGTGGAGCGGCGCGGAGCACCGGCCGGTACGGCCCGGCCTGGCGGCGGGGGGCGAGCCGCGGGCCGCGCTGGTCCACGGGGACTGGCACCTGGGCCAGCTCGTCCGGATCGGTGCGGCCTGGACCCTGATCGACCCGGACGACCTGGGCCACGGCGACCCGGCCTGGGATCTCGCCCGACCGGCCGCCTGGTTCGCCGCCGGTCTGCTCGCCACCACGGCCTGGGACCGGTTCCTCGGCGCGTACCTGGCCGCGGGCGGCGGCGCGGTCAGCCGCGACGACCCGTGGAGGGAACTCGACCTGCCGGCCCGGGCGTTGACCGTCCAACTGGCCGCCACGGCGGTCGCGACGGCGAGACGAGCCGGGCGGCCGCTCGACGACTCGACGCGGGCGCTGGTGTCCTCCTGCGCGAGGATCCTCGCGACGGCGCACGTCTGAGCCGGGGCGCCACCAAGCAGTACCCAGCCTCACCAGCACCACCGCACCACCAGAGCAGACGGCCCTACCCAGCCGTTACGCGATCAAGGAGATCAACTGATGCAGTGCCCCAAGTGCCGCGGGAACATGCGGACGTTCGACCGCAACGGGATCCACATCGAGCAGTGCGACAACTGCCGGGGCATCTTCCTCGACTACGGTGAGCTGGAGACGCTGACCCGGCTGGAGAGCCAGTGGGCGCAGCAGCAGTACGCGCCGCCACCCGCGCACGGCGCGCCCGCCTGGGGCGCTCCGCACCACGGCCACCACCATCACCACCACGAGCGGAGCTGGGTGGGCATGCTGTTCTCGAGCTGACCTCGTCCGGACGGCCCGGCCCTCTCCTCGGCCGGGCCGTCAGACCGGAAGCCGACGACCCCGGGCTTCCGTCAGACGGGAGATCAGGCCGGGAAGTCGTCCGGGGAGACGTCGCTCGTCGACGCGTTGCCGCCGATCATCTTCTGGAGGGTCAGCGTCCAGGTGCTCCAGCGGATCTGGGTCGCCGTGTAGGTGGTCGTGAACGACAGCGAGTCGTCGAACCTCTGGAAGACGCAGTTGCGGGTGAACCCCCGGGTGGCACGGTCGTAGTCGCTGCCGCTGGTGTAGTAGACGCGGTACTTGCCGTCCCTGATGTTCGTCACCTTGGCCGTCGACCTCTTGCGCACGTACACGCTGACGGCCTTCCTCTTGCCGAGGACGAGCGTGACGACGCTGTCGCCGGCGGTGCCGTTCTTCACGGTGAGGGAGCCCCTCCCGCCCCGGATGGCGGACGCCAGGATCGTGCCGTTGCCCAGCCTGCGGTTCTGCTCCTTCGGCGGGGTGAACTTGATCAGCCCGCCCTTGTAGTCGCCACCTCCGGAGAGGTCGGCCCCGGCCTCCTTCAGCCCGCCGAACTCGCTGGACTTGCCGAGCCGGGCGAGCACGCTCGACGCGGTGCACAGCGACCGGTCGCCCACGGCCTGGCCCAGCTCGTCGAGCTTGCCGTTCATGGCGCGCAACGCGGCCAGATAGTCGGTGTGCTCGGTGTCGATCTCGGCGGGCGGGTGCAGCGGCCCGAGCCGCTCCGCCGCCGAATCCACCGCGCTCTGCGCGCGCCGTACCCGCTGGCTGAGTGACTTGAAGGTGCGAGCCTTGGCGATGTCCCGCAGCGCGGCCCCGACCGGCACGCCGACGGCGTCCAGCTCGACCTGGTACGCGTCCGGGGCGAGCGCGGTGTCGGCCGGCGACTCCGCCCCCTTCCCCGATCCGGACGCGGAGGCGGGGTCACCGGAATTGGAGCCGGAATTGGAGGAGGCCCCGGCGCCGCCGCCGGAGGTGCAGGCCGCCAGGGTCAACGTCAGGCTCGCCGTGAGCGCGAGCGCGGAGAGTCGCGGGGAGATCACTCGTACAACTTTCTCCGCAGCCGTCAGGATGTGTCAACCTGGAACATTCCGGGACAGTGCCCGGTCAGCGGCCGTCCACCTCCAGCAGCCCCGCTCCCGATCCGTCCTTAGAGCCTGTTCACAGATGCTTAAGTGCGGGTCCGTAGAGGGCAGGGCCGATCTTGTTGATGTGGCCTTGGCGTGACCATTGGGACAGCTGGACGCGGAAGCTGTTGACGTTGTCGATCCCGAGGATGGCGGCCAGCTCGGTGCCCTTCCATGCCCGCCAGGGCTGGGCAGCCAGGAGTTCGAGGACCTTGCCGCGCCGGTCGGGGCTGGTCGGCGCCGGCAGCGGTGGAGGGTCGCTCCAGCGGCCGTGGGCTGGCAGTCCTGCCAGGTCACGGGTGAGGCGGCGGGTCATGTGGTGGACGGTGGCCCACAGCACCATGGCTTCGTGATGCTCCGGTTTTCGTTCATAGCAGCGGACCAGACGGCGGTAGCGCATCAGCAAGGCGAAGGACCTCTCCACCACCCACCGGCGGGGCAGCACGACGAACCCCTTCATGTCGTCATTGCGCTTGACGATCTCGATGGTGCAGGCCAGGACTTGCTTGGCCCAGGTGACCAGCCGTCCGGCGTAGCCGCCGTCAGCCCACACCAGGCCGATGGTGGAGAACTTCTCCCGCAGCCGGGCCAGCAGCGGAGCGGCACCGTCACGGTCCTGCACTGAGGCCGCGGTGCTGATCACACAGATCAGCAGGCCGAGGGTGTCGACCGCGATATGCCGCTTCTGTCCCTTGATCTTCTTGCCGCCGTCGTACCCGCAGGCGGCCGAGCCGACGGTCTCGGCCGCCTTCACGCTCTGCGCATCGATCACCGCCGCGGTCGGCGCCTCCTTGCGGCCGGCCGCGACCCGGATCCGGCCGCGCAGCCGATCCACCAAGCTGTGCGGCATCCCCCGGGCGGACCAGCGTTCGAAAAACGCGTACACCGCCGGCCATGGCGGGAAGTCCACCGGCATAGCCCGCCACTCGATCCCGTACCTGGTCACATAGCCGATCGCGTCCAGCATCGCCCGTAGATCATGACGTGTCGGTGCACCGCCTGGGCCCTTGCGTAACCTGGCCATCACCGCCTCGGCCTCCGGCCGCAGCACCTGCCACTGCTCATCGGTCAGATCCGACGGGTACGACCGGATCCGATCCCGGCACAGGCAACCGGGCACAACACAACTGGCGCTGACGCCAGGAAACCGGTAGACAGTCATCCAAGGGCTTCTGGTGGGCGAGTGATCTAGACACTCCCTCGACTATCAGAAGCCCTCTTCTGTCTCCAGAGCCGACACGCCAACCCACCCAAACCGATCGCTAACAGGCTCTTAGTGGGGTGTCCGCGAATCTCGGCCGGGCCGATCGCTTCGCCGGAAGAAACCTGCGGTTCTCGCGAAGACCAATACGGGATTGTGACACATTTGTGCCCTTGCCTGGAGGCCCCGGCACCGCGCTACGTAGAGGGGTTTCCGAATCGTTGCGGTGGTGCTGCACGTGCGGGGCAAGATCACACAAAGGGGGATTACGCTGGTCAGCCAATGGGGATGGGCGGTGCCCCTGCCCGCGAACTTCCCCTCCGCCCCCTTTGTGCGATCTTGGAGGGGTCCCCGTACGGGTGGCTCCGAAACAATTCGGCAACCTCTCCCCTTGCGTCCTACCGGCTATGTCCCTGTGATCACTTTGAGGACATCTTGGGCCAGAGTCTGGCTGGCGGCGGCAACAAACTTCTGTCGCCGGTTCATGGCTTCTGCGATGTCGGCCAACGTGCTGAAGTGATAGTCCAGCGGGATAGGGCTGCCTTGCAGGTCGAGGACAACGCCACCGGCGGCGTGAAGGATGTAGTGGCCTGGGGCAAGGTCCCAGATGGCGAACCCCTTGGCGAACTCGATCATCGCATCGGTGAAGCCTGCCGCGACATGGCACAAACCAACCGACCCGAAGTCGACCCCGATGCGTCCCCGGTTCCCCCCGCTTGGAGATCGCTGCCCCAGCCTCTCTAGGAAATCGGTCTGTCGAGCCAGCGGAAGGAAGCGTTCGGTTGGTTTCATGAGGTAGTTGGTGATCAACGATTCAGGCAGCGAAGCTGCCTTCCCCGGGCGTAGGGGGTAGCGCTGTCCGTCCGCTGTGATGACGAAGGCATGATCTCGTCCGGTGTGGTCGCGGGCCGCGATGTAGATCTGGAGGTGGTGGAAGATGTCGCCAACCACCGCCGCGATTGGGCGCGCAAGGTTACGCGAGTAGACCATGACATGGGTGTAGCCGTGCAGAGCGCGAACAGCGAGTTCGCTCGTGTCGAGTGGATCAACCAGGACGCAGAGATCGGGGTCGGGATCGTCTCCAACGAGCTGTGGATCTGCCTCCTCTGAGGCGTAGATGTAAGACGGAAGGTAGTCACTAAGTAGCTTCTGGTAACGCTCATGCATCCACAGGTCATGGTCCGAGAGGAAGTTGTCCGCATGTCGAAGGTTTCTGCTCTCGGCGTGCTCGCCCGAGAGTGCAGCCTCGATCAGTCGAGGCCGGATCTCGCGGATCACTGTAGTGACCATCTGGGCGAGATTGTGTGCGAGATCCGGTAGAGGGTGCTGAGGTGCCACGATGAGTAGCCTCCATTTGGTCAGCGTAGTTCGAGAGGCGGTTCGATACCGGGAGGGCTCATCGTGGCGGCGATGAACACTGCGGCGAAGTCGGCTGCTCTCATAATTCCGGCTCCGGTTAGATCGTCGAAATCTGCCACCTCAAGGCGGGGGTCCTTCGTCATTGCGCCGAAGACCGCAAAGTAGATTTCGGCTCCTGGGTAGCGGTGGCGGAGCTGGTTGGTGATGAAGCCGACGACGTTCGCATGCTTCACCTCGAAGTCGCAGAGGACAATAGTCGGGGACTCCCGGAGAGCCGGATAGGACGATGCCTCATCAAGGGCAATGTCGTCGCGGTTCTTGATGCACTTGAGGTAGCCGATGGGACACCGGCCGAACTGCGCGGACGCGAGGAGAGTAGCCATAACGAGGCCAGCTTCGTTGATGCCGAAGCATGCATCCGCGTCCAAGCGGCGGCCGAGATTCTTGATCTGGCGAATGAGCCGTTCGACCCCAAACCCGAAGGATGTCCAGGTCAAGTTCAGCAACTGACCAGGTTGGGGATTCGGTAACGAGAACACCCGGATGGCCGGGTTACCGTTCTCGACTGTTGGAACGTCGAGGCTGAAGTCGCCACCGATGATGTTGCCTCCTGCCGCAAGCAGTTGTGAGGCTGATGATTGAGATAGTGGCAAGCTGCCAGGGGTAGCCGCCTCCGCCGTCTCTGGGCGCGCTGATGGCAAGGTCGCAGCAGCGAAACTCTTGAGTGAAAGTTGATCTTCGGGGGCAAGGCGCTCGTACGCTTCGGCGACCAGATCACCGGGTGAGATGCGTTCCTCTGCGACGCCCAGCGGGCCTTGGCCGTATGCGGTGGCGAGAATCAAGAGACTTGAGAACGTCGGGGGCGACCCGGCTCCGCCACGGCCTCGCGCCCATGCCTCCCATGCGTTGAGGGTGGTCCCGCCGAGGCTGGTCTGATGGCCGGTGACCTCGTTGTAACGAACAGCCGCTTGATCCTGTGAGAGGCCACAGGCGTAGCGATGCGCCTGAAGGCTACAGATATCCGGATGCTGATTCATCAGTTCTACCGCAGCCTTTTTGACCGATCCCAGTTGCTGCCACAGGTGTCTGCCAAGGCGTGCCATTTCACGCCCGCGCGCTTGTGGACTTACCCCTGCTTGTCTCTGTTTGGTCATGGCTACCCTCCACCGCTGCGCTCACAACGGACTGCCGCGTTGGGCTGGCTTGAGACATCAAGGTTACCCATTCAAATGGGCAATGGGGTGGCATCAACGAAAAGACGCAGGTCATGCCCGCCCACAGATCCGGGCGTCCACACGCTTTTGCGCAGGTGCGAGGGCGCTTCATGAATTGCGATCGTGTGATCACGCGCTAGTGCGCGAGAAGACACAAGAGGTCCCAAGAAATGAGCGGACCCGCCCACAGTGCTCGAACACCGGGACGGGTCCTTGATCGCACACGGGAGGTGCGACCCATGGGAAACGATAGAGCCACCGGCAGGGCCGGAGCGAGCCCCGGCAGCAGAGCACGAGCGGGGACACTCGGGAGAGTCTCCTCTCTCGTTCCCGTGCGCCCGAGCACTGACCCTCTACCGGCGGTCAGTACGACGACGCCGAACGTCGCGCGGATGTATGACTACTACCTGGGCGGCAAGGACAACTACGCGGTTGATCGCGAGCGCGCGGAACAGATGATCGCGACGGTTCCGTTGGTGCGGGAGACCGCGCGTGCGAACCGGGCATTCCTGGGGCGGGCGGTGCGGTTCCTGGCCGACGAGGCGGGGATCGATCAATTCCTCGACATCGGGGCGGGCCTGCCCACGCAAAACAACGTCCATCAGGTCGCGGAGCGGGTCAACCCGGCGTCGCGCGTGATGTACGTGGACAACGACTCGATGGTGCTCACGCACGCTCGGGCGCTGCTGGCCACCAACGCGCGGACAGGGGTGATTCAGGGGGACGTCCGCAACCCGGTGCACATCGTGCGTCATCCCGAGGTTCGCGGGCTGCTGGATCTGTCGCGGCCGGTGGCGGTGATGCTGGTCTCGCTGATGCACTTCATCCGCGATGAGGACAATCCTTACGATCTGGTCGCCTCGTTGATGGCGGCGGTGCCGTCGGGCTCTTGCCTGGTGCTGTCGCACGTGGAGCATCAGCCGGAGTACGAGGACGCGGTCGCCGCGTCCTACGCGCGGGCCAGTGCTCCAGTCGTGGCGCGGCCGGTGGAAGAGATCGGCCGGTTCTTCGACGGGATGGACCTGGTCTATCCGGGGCTGGTGAACGTCCGGCAGTGGCGACCGGATGAGGAGGTCAGCCCCGTTGATCCGGACGTCCCGTTCTTCGGCGCGATCGGGATCAAGAGGTGAGGCGGCCAGACGGGCATCGGGCCGCGCGTCGCTCTCCTGCTGTGGTCGCGGCGGAGCGGCTGCGGGAGGAACTGGAGCGGTACGGGATCGGGGCGGACATTCACGAGGGCGACGGGGTCGCGCTGGTGTCGGTCTGGGTCGATCTGGTCGTCTGGACGGACGGCGCGTACTCCTACCTGTGGTGGACGGGCGAGCACTTTCCGCGCTCCAGTCTCCGCAAGTACACCTACGGCCCCGTAGATGACCCCGTCGCGGCGGCTCGCCGGGTCGCGGCCCGGTATGCGGAGCTACGGCACGGTCACCCCAGATCGCGGGAGGTCGGCGAGACGCTGGCGGCGGTCCCGGAAGGCTTCGCGGTACCGAGCACGGCTCGGCGGGGCTGCTGGTACTGCGAGCGGCCATCGGGGGCCGACACCGCCTTGGAGGAGTATCGGGTGCGGGTGGCGCGGGAGCCGCTGTGTGCGTGGTGCCGCATCCTGTCGGACCTGCGCAGGCAGCTTGTCCGGTTGGAGCCGCTGCTGCCGGAGGTGGCGGAGGTGCATCCGGATCTCGTCGCCGAAGCGTGGGAACTGCTCGCCCCGGTGGTTCCCCGCTCGGGGCTGGTGTTGCACGGGGCCTTCCAGGTTCCGGCCCCCGCTTAGGCGGCACATGAGCGGCGCGGCGGTACGGGAACCCAGCGCACTGCCCCGTACCGCCCGCCTTCCATCGGGGTCACGGAGAGGGAATCAATGATCAAAGAGGGAACGGCCACGTATGTGGACGGGCAGGGACCCGTGATCCCGTTCACCGGTAAGTACGCGGTGAAGGATGCTCGGGTCTTCGACCTCATCCGGGCGGGGTGGGATCGGGCGGGACTCGCTGATGCGCCCTATCGTCCGCTGCGGATCGAGTTCGAGCTGACGACCAAGTGCAACGACACCTGCCCGAGCTGCGGAATGGGCGCGTTGTCCCTGCAAGCGGGCCGCTCGCTCACCGATGGGCAACTCGATCATCTGGTGTCGGAGTTCGAGAGCATCGCTCTGCCAAGCGTCGCCATCACCGGCGGTGAACCGTTCGTCGCCACGCGGGCGCTGCTTCGGTTCATGGACCGTGCGCGGGGCACGGTGGATATCTCCAAGCTCACCACCAATGGCGTGTGGGGGTCGGAGCGGCGTTGCGGGCCGACTTTTGATCGGCTGGTCGCGCACGGCCTGTTAGACAACCGGCTGTTCGTGCCGCTGCTCATGGTGTCGATCGGTGAGCAGACAACCCCGCTGGATCGGGTGTGCCGGATCATTCACCATGTGGTCACCGAGTTCAGCCATCGTGAACTCAACATCGCGGTGTCCAGCCTCGCCGATCCGGCCGACCGGGAGCACAAGATCTATCCCCTCATGCGGCTGTATGAGGAGACGTACGGGGGGTTCCCGCATGACCGGGTCCACTCCACCATGCGCGTGTACCTGGAGAACGAGCGCTTGGAGGATCAAGCTCTGATCCACCGTCCGGGTCGTACCTCGGTCGCCAAGTGGATGGACCACTGCTATGACTGCTTCGCGCCCACGGTGGGGGCCTACGTGCTGCCCACTGCCCTGCTGAAGGCGTCCGGCGACCTGTACGCCTGCGCGGCCTTCAACGTGCCGGAGAAGCTCCGGTTCGGGAACATCTTCGCTGAGCCGCTGCGCGAGGTCATCGCCCGCACCAACCGCTCGTCATACGTCGCCACGGTGCGGGAGGGCGGGGGCCTTAAGGCGTTGCACCGCGTCATCCCGCGCGCCGAAACCGAGAAGATGACGTGCGGGAGCTTCTGCGGCTCCTGCTCCCTGCTCATCGACGCCTACGAGCAGCGCACAGGCGAGCGGGGGCCGGGTGGTCCTGCGCTGCCGATGGTGAACGTTGACACGCTGTGGTCCCGGCTGGCCGCCACACGCGCAGGAAGGGACAACGCGTGTGGATGACTCGGCCCCACGGATCGCGGCGATAGTCTCCGAGGCTGTGGCACAGGTCACCAGATGTGAGCCGCCGCGTGAAGATCTGCATCTGAATCTGCTGGGCGACCTCGGCGTGGACAGCCTGGCCCTGCTGGAACTGGTCGAGATCCTGGAGAAGCGATTCCGGGTGAGCATCCCGGACGAGGACACCGGGCAGATACGGACCCTCGCCGACCTCACTTCCGTGATCCACCGGCTCACCAGTACCGATCCGACTTCGACACAGATAGGCAAACGATGACCGCACGACTCATTCAGCCATCCGGGCGCGGCTTCCTGCTGTTCGACTCCCACCCCGCGGGGTGCGCGCGGATCGTCGCCGACATGGCGGCCCAGGTTCAGCCGAAAACGCAACCGGGTGAGGGGAAACGGCCGGTCGCCCTGGTCATCGGCTCCAGCGCCGGTTACGGACTGGCCGCCTCAGTCGCCGGTATCACCCGGTACGGCGTGCAGGGGGTGGGCCTGTGCTTCGAGCGTCCTCCGACCGCCCGCCGGACGGCGACGGCGGGGTGGTATCGAACGATCGCCACGGCCACACTCGCGCAGGAGACCGGGAGCGATTTCGCGTTCGTCAACGGGGACGCCTTCGCCGACGCCACCAAGGATGACGTACTCGACCTGGTGGCCAAGCGGTTCGGGGGCATCGATTACCTGATCTACAGCGTCGCCGCGCCACGTCGCACCGACCCTGTCACGGGGGCGCTCCATCAGTCGGTGATCCAGCCCATCGGAGCCGAGCACGTCACCAAGACGCTCGAATTCGACGAGGACGGGACGCCCCATCTCAAAGAGATCCGCGTCCAGCCCGCCACGGACGAGGAGGCGGCCGACACGGTGAAGGTCATGGGCGGTGAGGACTGGGCGCGCTGGGTCGATGCTCTGGAGGCGCGCGATCTGATCCGGCCGGGCTTCACCACGGTGGCGCTGTCCTACATCGGTTCCCATCTCACCTCGGCCATCTACCGGGCAGGGACGATCGGAGCGGCCAAACTGCATCTTGAGGGGACGGCATCCGTCCTCAGGGATCGGCTGAGCGCCCACGGCGGCCGTGCCCTGACCTCCGTCAACGGGGCGGCGGTCACGCAGGCGTCAACGGCCATCCCCGGCATCGCCCTGTACGTGAGTCTGCTGCGCGATGTCCTCGGTGAGGGCATGGCGTCGCCGCTGGCCCAGTCCATCGACCTGTGGGACCAGCTCACCGGGACCGCCCCGCTCGACACCGACGAACAGGGCCGCATCCGCCTCGACCGTTGGGAGCTTGACGAGGAGGTCCAGGCGGCCGTGACCGAGCGATGGGAGGCGGCGACCCCTGACACCATCGGGGATCTCGCCGACACCGGCTGGTTCCGGGACGAGGTCCGGCGGCTGTACGGCTTCGAGGTTCCGGGTGTGGACTACACCCTGCTCTCCGACCCCGATCTGCTCTGGCCCGCCGTCTGACCGGACAGCGCCGTCAGGCAGACCCGACACGTGGGCCGGTTCTACCCCCAAGGATCAGGAGGACACGTGATCGTGAACGACCGCGTCCAGCGGTGTGAGGAGTACATCCGACGCCCCCGCCGCCCCTATGCGGAACGCAAGGCCCGGTACCAGGCGGCGGCGGATCGGCTCTACCTGGGCGGGCTGTCCAACCTTGACATTCTGGTGGACGTTGGGGCCGGGCTCACCGAACTGGATGTCTGTCTACGGGTCGAACACGGATGGCGCGGCCGGTACGTCCCGGTAGACGGGTGGCTCGACGGCGTTGACCTGAACACCTGGGAGCCTGACCGCTGCTTCGACTGGTTCGCCGCCCTGGAGATTCTGGAGCACCTCAACGAACCGGGCCGCCTGGTGGAGGTGCTCCAGAAGCACGCGACACGAGGGCTCGTCGTCACCACGCCCAATCCCGATGTCTGGGATGTCCTGGCGATGGACTCGACTCACGTGACGCCGATCAGCCGCGCCATGTTGGAGGAGTGGGGCTTTCAGACCACGCTGCACACCTTTTACGGCAAGTACCAGGATGGCATTACCGGGCTCTGGCTCCGGGACGGTTGACCTCACCTACTACCGCTGTCCCCTACGAGGGCTGACCAGCGGTGTACGACCGGCGCGGCTATGCGGGCCGCCTGATTCCTCGCCGCGGGCTTGGATCGCCGCGCCGTTCCATACCTCGCGCTGCTGAACCCCTCCTGCGCCATCCCTAGGGGTGTGGTTGCGCGTCCGTGCCGCTGTCCGGTCCCCACACCTGGGACGGCGGCGAGTTGGCCCCCGCTTTCTGAGCTCCAGAGCAGAGGGCGGGGGCCTTCCCTATGTCCGCTGGGCTGAGCGGAGCGGCCGGCGTCAATGCGAAGCACCCCGAAGGGGGCCGCGTAGCGGTTGAGGCCGGTGGCGGAGCGAGGCCGTGGGGATAGAAGGAGGGCCTCGGACATCACGACGAGCGTAGATGTCCGTGACCCTTCTACCGGCCAGCGACCTTTGGGTCAGGGGGCTGCCCACCATCCGAAGGCAGGAAAGTTGCTGTAGCGGCTGGGTTGCCGTAGGTCTCGGGCCGGTAGTGGGGTCGTGCTGATAGAAATCACCTTTCCTGTGGCCACATCGACCTGTATGTACTGCTCCGAGGGGGCGGCCGTCGGGTGATTTGTTGTGGCGGCGGTGGCGGCAGGTGACGCGATAAGTGCTGAGTAGACAATCGATGTCGCCAGAAGTGGCAGTATGAGCCGCTTGCTGCTAATTGACTGCTTACGCATCGCTCCTCCAGCGAACATGGCGTTACCGTGGTCATGAAGAAAACAGCGTAGCGGCCAGCGACCGGGTGGCAGATGTGATCAACCGCCGCGCCTGCGTGGATACAAGCGGCCGGTCAGGCGGCGCATCCGACCTCGGCCGTTGGAGTCCGGAGTGACCTACGCGCGTGGCTGCTCATCCCAGCCAGACCACAGGAACAGGCCGGGGTCAGGATCGTCGAGAAGACGGAAGTCGGTCGTCTTTAAGTGAACCTTCAGATCGGATTGAACGGCATCAATGTGGAGCACGAAATGAGTGCTCACATCGATGGTCATAGAACCGATCTCAGTATTTGAATGAAGAAGCGCGCACCTGTAGGCGGTCCGACGCAATGTCGGGTCGATCGCCGGGGAGTTGCATTCTCCCAAGGTGCAGCTCAGCAGGTTTCGCGCCATGACCGGTGGGCGTGAAAGGAGTGTGACCTCATCCGCTTGGAGCTCAGGCTCCAAACGGCCATAGCTCCAGTCTTCCCCTGCCATGTGGATCAGACCTTGGCCTGGCAATTCCGTTCGCCAATGCCATGGGGTTCGGAACCAGTAATCCACAGTTCGCCGTCCGAGGGTCCCCTCCAGTAGGTAACGGCCTCGGACGGCGAACACGGTGAGTTCAGGGGCCTTCACGTAACCATTTCTAGCACGAAAGCGCGGCTCCCGAGCTGTAGGCCGTTGAGGTCTGCCCGAGCATCCCACCGGAGTTGTGCCAGGTAGCGTAGGCCTTTGTCTGGTCTGTGCCGCTGCCTCCCACTGGCGAGTGCTTGACGGACTCCGTTGCCGGGCGCAGCGTTCCGGACCGCCCCCTGGGGAGAGGTCCGGAGTCGTTCTAGGCATCGCCGCGCCCTTCCCTTCAGTGGTGGTGCGGGGTGCGGTTGCGCGTCCGTGCCGCTGCCCGGTCCCCACCAGGCGGGGACCGTTGCATTTCTGGTCGGTCCAGCCTCAGTCCGGCTGTCTTATCCTGAAGGTCGCCTCAAGTCCTGGGAGGACGAGCGATGAGATGGGTTATGCCACTACTTGTCGTCACGGTTGTGGGCGCGTTGAACCGGTTCGTCTTTAGCTTGACCAGAGGACGAATCCTGCTATACAAGTTCACCGGCATGCCTTCTGTCACGCTCATGATTGCGAGGCCGGAAATGGGCCATGCAGAGCGCGCCGTCCTTTCATGCCTGCCTGATGGGGAAACGCATGTTGTCCTGAGGCATGAGCGCCGCATGCATCCCGCCGATGCACTTCTCACGGGAAGCGGTATCTCAATATTCATTGACGCGGATATCGACGCCTGGCCTGTCGTAGCGTCACCTGTCGGTGAGAATCCGGACAAACTTCTGGCTCGCCTGCTCGAAAACGAATCCTTCATCAGACGCTGCGAGGTGAGGGCGTCGCGTCTGGTCCCCTTTGCGCGGCTGAAGCCGGACAGTCGCCCGTGAGGCCTTGCGGGCACTCACGGGCGGCTGTCCTTGGTTAAGGAAGGCTGATGGCTATATGCACCACCAGCTATTCACGCCGCTAGTCGCAACGGCGGGACTTGGTGCCCACTTGCCTTGGTACTTGGTGGTGATGTACGCGCGAGTCCGGTACTTGTGGGCCCCGCGCGGGTCATGAGCGCAGTTGTAGGACACCCTGGACTTGTAGTTCTTGTTGTTGCTAACGTTGCACCCGTACTTCACAGGGCCGCTCGCCACGACCGACCACAAGCCGGTGCCGGGGAAGTACTCTTCGAGATCCGCTTCGATCCGGCAGTCCTCGGGCTTTGGGGTCGTGCAGAAGTTGATGTATGCCTCTGCCCAGATAGGCGGCTTGTTGTACGTCACGGTGAACGGAGCTTCTGCCACGACTGTGCAGCCGATCGGAGCGGCGCTAGCCTCCGCTATTCAGCGCTGAAGGCCGGACAAGACCGTTGAAATGAAGAAGGTGCACCTGATCTGCAAGGATGCGATTGCCTAGATCAACGTCCACAACAGAATCGGGTTCACCGTTCGGGTGAAGCGTACGCGATGGGACCACCGGCTGTCTGTCGCCGGGGACGCCAAAGGACTCGTTGGCCACGCAGGAGCCGTCTTACTACGTAAGTGCGCTGATCAGACAGGCCTGACCAAGGAACTCGGGGCGGTCTTCGCCCGATTGGAGTCCTCGCCGCTGTGGGATCGCGGTGTCGTGATGGTCCAGCTCGCGGTGGCGATCGTGCTGGGAGCGACCAGCATGCGGCAGATCAGCGTGCTGGCCCATCGGGCCGACCTGTTCGGGGCGCCGCCGTCGGATTCGACCGTGCGCCGAGCATTGGAGGCGGCCGGGAGCGACCCGGTGCTGCTTGGGCGGATCGCCCGGGCGCGGGCGAGGACGCGCGCGCATGTGTGGGAGTTGATCGAGGCGACCGGGGCGGGCTTCCCCTGGATGGTCGTGGCGGGAAAGGTCCTGACCGGCTGGGTCGTCATCGACATCGACGCCACGCTGATCACCGCGCACTCCAAGAAGGAGGGGGCTGCGGCGACGTTCAAGAAGACGTGGGGCTTTCATCCGCTGGCCGCCTGGCGCGCCCAGACCCAGGAGTGCCTGGCCATGCTGCTGCGAGAGGGATCGGCCGGGTCCAACACCGTCATCGACCACCTGGAGGTGCTGGCGGCGGCGATCGCGCAGATCCCCGCACACCGGCGGTCCAAGCTGCTGATCCGTATCGACGGCGCGGGTGCCACCCATGACCTGCTCGCTCGGTTGGAGAAGCTCAACACGACGCGGCGGACGGTCCGGTTCACCGTCGGCTGGGCGATCACCGATGTCGATGAGGCGGCGATCGCCGCGCTGCCCCAGGGGGCGTGGGAGGCCGCGTTGCGCCAGGACGGCAGCCTTCACCAAGACGCCGCCGTCGCCGAGCTGACCGGCCTGAACGCCCGTGCCGGTGTGTGGAAGGTACGGCTGGTCGTGCGCCGGGTCAAGCCCTCCCGGCGGCATCAGGCGACGCTGACGGCGCTGGAGAAGAAGACGGGCTGGAAGTACTCGATCATCGCGACCAACATGGGCCCGCGGGGGATGCGTTGCGTGCCGGGCAGTCATCATGCGCAGTTCATCGACGTGCTTCATCGCGCCCACGCCACTGTGGAAGATCGTGTGAGGACGAACAAGGCCATGGGCCTGCGCAACCTGCCGTCGAAGACCTGGACGGTGAACGTCGGCTGGGTCCTGGCCGCCAACCTCGCCGCCGATCTGGACGCCTGGACCCGCCTGCTCGGCCTGTACGACGACGCCGAACTCGCCCGCGCCGAGCCGCAGACCATGCGCTACTGCCTGTGGCACCTGCCCGCCCGGCTCGTCCGTCACGCTCGCCGCCGCATCCTGAAGATCAGCGTCACCTGGCCGTGGACGGCTGCGTTCCTGACGTGCTGGCAGCGTCTATGCGCCCTTCCAGCGCCCGGCTGACCAGCCCGAATCCGATCCGTCACGCAAGGAAGGACTGGCCGCACCACCCCCCGGCCCGTGGAAGCCGACGCCCACCCGAGCGCCTCGGGTAACCCGCCGTACCGGCCGAGGACCTGAACAGGACGATCAGGCGGAAACCTCCGCAGGGCGGAGGCCCTTACCGAACCCGACTCAGGCCTGATTCATCGAGGCTAGCGCCCTGAACATCAGGATCGGCCTCCACTCCTGAGAAGGCCATACCGGGCTCGCCCGAAAGTTCCGGCTCTCCAGGCAGAACGTCACTGGTTGGGACGTCGTTCGGGTCATCGTCTGCCACCGCCGGAGAGGCAACGGCCAGAAGAAGTGCTGACACGGGAATAACTGCAAGGAGCATCCTTTTGAAGGACATTCCCCCCCTTTCGGTTTCCCTCACTGTGAACCGAGAATCGTCAGGACCGATCTCGCTCCGCGAATGTACATCTATCAGACTTCGATCAACAAGGGTCGATCTTTAGAGTCAGATATGGTATTTCAAGACCTCGTGTCGAGGTCATGGACGGCAAAGTCCTTGAGTGTGCCAATGTCGGTGATGCGACGGAGAGAACCTCTGGCGACTAACGTGAAGGAGTTCGGAAGGGGCTGCCGTGTTGCGGTTGAAGCTGGTGCAGCGGAATGGCCATCTTGGTGGAGGTAGCGTGTTCCGCGGCTGCGCTATTTGTCGATCTTGAAGGTGGGCGGCTGTGTTGGTGCCGCCTGGTCGCGGTGGCGCGGGCCGGGACCGGCCCCCAGGCCGCATGCCCGCCCGCTGGCCGCTACGCGGCCGGGCGGTGGCGGCGCGCAGCGCCGCCCTTGATTCTTATGAGATTAATTCGGCAATGTTTGCTGGCTGGCCGGGCCAACCGGGACGGCCCAAGTGGGCGACAGTGGCGGGCTTTCTGTTGCATCCAGAGAATCATTTACGGACACCCTTAACAGCGAGTTGAGAATCTTTGTGTTATTGCTGAGATTTCGGAACCTTATGCGGCACTTACTCGTTGGCCGGGTATCAGTCAACTCGACCGATAGGAGGGGTTGCGGGTGGCTTTACAGGGTGGTATCCCTGTTCAGCACTCCACGGCTTTCCCGTACGGCTGCTATGTCGTCGGGGAGGTCTCGCCGGTGCTCGATTTCGAGGCGAGCACCAAAGATCGTCCCGTGCCTGCGCGTGACAAGCTGACGGGCGAACTGATGTGGGCGGTCCCTGTGATGGACGGGGACCCGACGCTCAAGGCCGCCGCCAAGTCGGTGTCGGTCAAGATCCTGTCACCGGTTGAGCCGGTGATCCCTGCGGCTCCGCCGGAGATGGCGGGCCTGCCCTTCGTTCCGGTGGAGTTCGAGGCGCTTGCGGTGACGCCGTACGTGAACCCTCAAAACCGGCTGGCGTACTCGTTCAAGGCGCGCGGGATGCGCGCGGTGTCCGTGGCTGGGGCCGGTAAGGCTCGCCACGGCAAGGGGTCGGCGGAGGACGCCGGATAAGTCGCGGCCAGGTAGGGCCGGTGCGTGCGACGGGCACGCGATCAATTCACGGGTGAGAAACCCTGCCATGAGGTGTGGCCGGGGACCGCTGACGTTCGTTCAGGAGTCCCCGGCGCATCCGTCTTCTCTTCTTCCTCACGTCATCAGAGAGGGTGACTTTCTTCGTGCTACGCAAGTTGCCGGGCACGGAAGTTCAGAACGTCGTTTCGACGACTCCCGACACCTCGATCGTCTTCGCGCCCACGGTGGTCAAGACGCCCGCGATCGTCGCCATCGTTGTCTGGCTGTGGCGGCTGCTGGCTGGGCTGGTCAAAACGGTGGTGCGGCATCCCGTGGCCTGCGGCTGGGTCGCCTCGCTGGCCGGGCTCGGATGGGGGCTGGGCTGGCGCGCGGCCCTGGTCGAGGTCGTAGCGGTGGGCCTGGCCGGGTCGATGTGGGCGGCGCTGTGGCCTGCCTCGTTCCTGCGCGTGGTGGGGGCGCGCCTGCTGGCCTGGTGGCGGTTGGTGTGGGTCTACCGGCGCAAGTGGCGGTCGGTGATGGCGGTGGCCGGGCTCGGCCGTCAGATCGGCGGGCGGGTGTACCTGCCTGACCTGCGGCGGGTGGTTTGCGGTCCGTGGGCGGACCGGGTCACGGTGCGCATGCTGCGGGGGCAGACGGATCAGGAGTGGGCCGATCGGCTCGCGAACATCGCGCACGGCTTCGGGGCGGGGTCCTGCGCGGTGTCGGTTCTGCGGCCGGGCTGGGTGGTGCTGACGCTGCCGCGCCGTGACCCTCTGGCGCGTGTGGTGCGGGCGCGTCCCATGCCTGCGACGGCGAGCGTGGGGCCGGTGGAGATCGGCGTCTGTGAGGACGGGTCACGGTACCGGCTGCGGGTGCATGGCACGCATGTTCTGATCGCGGGCGCGACGGGGGCGGGTAAGGGCTCGTGGTTGTGGTCGGCGGTGCGGGGGCTGCTGCCCGCGCAGCGTGCGGGCCTGGTGGAGCTGTGGGCGCTGGACCCCAAACGGATGGAGCTGTCGTACGGGCGGGCGGTGTTCAACGCATACGCGGCGACGCCGGAGGACTGCGCGGAGCTGCTGGAGCACGCGGTCGCGGTGATGCAGGAACGGGCGGACCGGTATGCCGGGGTGCGGCGTGATCACGTCCCCACGGTGCGGGACCCGTTTCTACTGGTGATCGTCGATGAGGTGGCGTTCTTGACCGCCTACCAGTCGGATCGGGGTCTCAAGCAGCGGACCATGGCGGCGCTGGCAACGCTGACCACGCAGGGGCGGGCGGTCGGTGTCGGGGTGATGGCGGCGTTGCAGGACCCGCGCAAAGACGTGCTGTCGATCCGGAACCTGTTCCCGGATCGGGTAGCGCTGCGGCTGGACGAGCCGGACCAGGTGGACATGGTTCTCGGCGACGGCGCGCGGGATCGGGGCGCGCTGGCGGATCAGATCGTCCGTGATCCGGCTGACCCGTCGGTCGGGGCGGGGGTGGCGTTCGTGCGGCTCGAAAACGCGCCGGATCCGGTTCGGGTGCGGGCCGCGTACGTGTCGGACGCGGACATCAGGCAGATGGTCATCTACGCGATGGAGGTTTCGTGATCCTCGCCAGGGTTCTGGAGGGGCTGGCCTGCGCTGAGTGCGAGGCGGACGGAGAGCTGTGGCACGACGCGGTGCGGGGGGTTGTGGAGTGCCGGGCCTGCGGGTACCGGACGGTGCTCGGCGGCGAGGACGGCGAGGGCTTCGGGGACGGCTACGACGGCGCGGACGGGTGGGGCTGGGAGGCGGCGGCGTATGGCGACGCGTGAGCACCTGGCGGAGCTGGCGTGCGCGGGGTGCGGGGCGGTGGATCTGTGGGCCGACCGCGAGGTCATCGAATGCCAGACGTGCGGCCGTTCTGCCTGGCTGGACTGGAGCGGCTGCGAAGACAGCTACGCGGGTGAGAACGCGGTAGACCCGGCGTTCGGTGGTGGTCGATGACCTTGCATGAGCATCTGTCCGGGCTGCGCTGTGTGGTCTGCGGTGCGCGGGATCACCTGTGGGCCGATCACGGCCGGGGCATCGTCGAGTGCCGGGAGTGCGGGCAGTCGGCGCTTCTCATGGACGCGGAGATCACGGCTGCTAGCGACGACGACCAGAGCGGCAAGCGGCAGAGCGATGACCAGGGCCGGGGGGCACGGCGAAGGGAGAGTGTGTGACGGACTCGCTGTCGCGGGCGGAGCGGGCGCGGTTGCCGCTGGCGCGGGATGTCGCCGAGCTGGTGGCCGAAGAGAACGGGGTGTGTACCCGGTCGATCGCGATGCGGGTTGTTGACACGCAGACCGGCGCGAGTCGGGTGGTGGAGATCCCTTGCGGGGCGACCTTGGAAAGCGCGTGTAAGCCGTGCGCGCGGCGGAGTCGTCAGCTTCGGATGGTGCAGTGCCGGGAGGGCTGGCATCTGGAGTCTGAGCCGGTGGCGGAGCCGGACCCGCCATCGGAACATCAAAAGTGGCTGATCGGGTGGCGGGCCTACGCGCAAGAGCAGCGGGAGCGGGCCGAACGCGAGGGGATCGCGGAGGGCGGGGACGTGGCGTTCTGGGATGCCACGATCGCCGACGTTGACGCGGAGATCTCCGCATCGGGGGTGCGGGGCAACGTCCTGGACGGTGCGGGGGTGGGTGAGCGGCGCACGCGTTCGACGCGGCGGCGGCAGGACACCCCCGATCTGCCCCGGCGGGCGATGTCGGACACGACATTGGGGCGGACGTTCATGACTCCGGAGGGGAAGACGTTCCGGCCGTCGATGTTCATCACTCTTAGCTTGATCTTTAACCTGTGCGCTGTTGTCGGGCGGTCATGGTGAGGTCTCGTTTGCTGGTCTTTCCGACGTCGTGATGGGGTGCCGGTCTGCGGTTCTTGGAGCCTGGCGGCCGGCCGGGGCCGGGCTTGCTAGGTTTCGGCGCGCTGGCGGGCAGTGCGGTGTTCGCGCGGATGTTCCGGAACCCGCGCCGGACCCGGGCGGGCGTCAACCGTCCTGGCGCGACGGGCTTCTCCCAAGGGCGGCGCAGGTCGACGGCGAGGGGGCGGGCGAGGCGTAGCTGGGTGTAGGCGGCGATGACCAGCCAGGTCCAGCGGTCGGCCGCTGCGGGGTCGCGTATCTTCGGGGCGGTCCATCCCATGGTCTGTTTGAACAGCCGGAAGGTGTGCTCGATATCGAATCTGCGCAGGAACGCCTGCCAGCGGTGGTCGACGTCGGCGGCGGTGATGCCGGTGGCCGAGGACCACAACCACACCGGCTTGGGGTCACGGTCCCCGGGAAGATGCTCCACCTGCAGCCGGATCAAGGTGCCCTCGATGATCGGGAGTTCGCCCTCGTGGTCGAGCCAACTGGTCCGGTGGGTGAGGCGGGGGTGGAGCCGGTCCCAACTACTGGAACGCGCCGTGCCGTAGCGGGTCGTGTCGGTGGTCGTGGTGTGCTGAGGTTCGGGCCACGTGGCGGGTTTGTCCAGGGCGAACTCGGGGCCGTGTTTGGGCGGGCGGCCGATGGCGCCAGGCAGCCGGGAGGGCTTGGGCAGCCGCAGGATGCGGTCGGAGCGGATCCGTCCGAGCACCTCGACGGGCAGGTCGGCCAGGACGAACGCGAGCCGGGTGACGTCGTAGCCGGCATCCATGACGATCAGGATGTCCGGGTCGCCGGCCTGCCAGTGTCCAGCTGAGACGAGACGTCCGACGACCGCGCGGAGTTGGTCGGCGGTCACCGCTGTGGCGTCGTCCGTCGGCCCCAGGCGGACCGCGTCCAGGACTGCGGTCCAGGAGGTGCGGCCCGGTTCCAGCGCCGCGACGAAGGAGTACGGCCAGCCCGGGATCAGCTGGGCCTGATTCTTGCCGCGGCCGTAGACGTGGCAGAACAGGCGTTCCGCGCTGGTCGGTGCGTCTGAGCGCAGCCAGGGGCTGACATCCACGACCAGTACGATCCGACCGTCGACGGTCTTGGGGATCGGCAGGTCGGTCAGGACGGCACGCAGCCGGTTCTCCTCGATCCGGCCGCAGTTCAGCCCGTCGTAGAGGGCGCCGTGCCCGCGCCGGTGTTCGGGCGTCAGTGTCAGATCGACTAGAGATCTGACCGCGCCGTCGGCGCACAGCAGTGCGTCGGTGAGCTCGAACAGCGCGTCTGCCCGAGCGGTCAAGCAGTCATACAGGTCGGTTCGGAACCGGGACAACACGGTCAGCGACTCGACGCGGGCGGGATCGTCTAGCAAACTCATCCTTACGGCCTTGGTTGGTGATCATGGGTGCTTCAGCAACGCACATGATCACGCCAGGGCCGCTCTGCTGTCCGGCGAACGCCAAAGGCCGCCGCCATCTCGCCCAGCCGACCGACGGGTGAGGTTAAAGATCAAGCTTAGAGCCTGTTCACAGATGCTTAAGTGCGGGTCCGTAGAGGGCAGGGCCGATCTTGTTGATGTGGCCTTGGCGTGACCATTGGGACAGCTGGACGCGGAAGCTGTTGACGTTGTCGATCCCGAGGATGGCGGCCAGCTCGGTGCCCTTCCATGCCCGCCAGGGCTGGGCAGCCAGGAGTTCGAGGACCTTGCCGCGCCGGTCGGGGCTGGTCGGCGCCGGCAGCGGTGGAGGGTCGCTCCAGCGGCCGTGGGCTGGCAGTCCTGCCAGGTCACGGGTGAGGCGGCGGGTCATGTGGTGGACGGTGGCCCACAGCACCATGGCTTCGTGATGCTCCGGTTTTCGTTCATAGCAGCGGACCAGACGGCGGTAGCGCATCAGCAAGGCGAAGGACCTCTCCACCACCCACCGGCGGGGCAGCACGACGAACCCCTTCATGTCGTCATTGCGCTTGACGATCTCGATGGTGCAGGCCAGGACTTGCTTGGCCCAGGTGACCAGCCGTCCGGCGTAGCCGCCGTCAGCCCACACCAGGCCGATGGTGGAGAACTTCTCCCGCAGCCGGGCCAGCAGCGGAGCGGCACCGTCACGGTCCTGCACTGAGGCCGCGGTGCTGATCACACAGATCAGCAGGCCGAGGGTGTCGACCGCGATATGCCGCTTCTGTCCCTTGATCTTCTTGCCGCCGTCGTACCCGCAGGCGGCCGAGCCGACGGTCTCGGCCGCCTTCACGCTCTGCGCATCGATCACCGCCGCGGTCGGCGCCTCCTTGCGGCCGGCCGCGACCCGGATCCGGCCGCGCAGCCGATCCACCAAGCTGTGCGGCATCCCCCGGGCGGACCAGCGTTCGAAAAACGCGTACACCGCCGGCCATGGCGGGAAGTCCACCGGCATAGCCCGCCACTCGATCCCGTACCTGGTCACATAGCCGATCGCGTCCAGCATCGCCCGTAGATCATGACGTGTCGGTGCACCGCCTGGGCCCTTGCGTAACCTGGCCATCACCGCCTCGGCCTCCGGCCGCAGCACCTGCCACTGCTCATCGGTCAGATCCGACGGGTACGACCGGATCCGATCCCGGCACAGGCAACCGGGCACAACACAACTGGCGCTGACGCCAGGAAACCGGTAGACAGTCATCCAAGGGCTTCTGGTGGGCGAGTGATCTAGACACTCCCTCGACTATCAGAAGCCCTCTTCTGTCTCCAGAGCCGACACGCCAACCCACCCAAACCGATCGCTAACAGGCTCTTACGTTGCCGTCGTACGGGCGGGTGCGGGATGGGGTGCCGGTCGATCCGGGCACGTATGACTACCGGCGGGCGGCTCGGGACGCGTTGCACTTCTCCAAGCTGGTGGATCGGTTCGTGCAGAACCTCCGCCGGGTGGCGGGGTTCGATGTTCAGTACTTCGCGACGGTGGAGCCGCAAAAGCGGCTTGCGCCTCACGTGCATATGGCGGCGCGGGGGACGCTGCCGCGTGCGGAGATCAGACAGATCGTCGCGGCGACGTATCACCAGGTGTGGTGGCCTGCGGCTGATCAGGTGGTGTACGAGGGTGACCACCTGCCGGTCTGGGCCGCACGTCCTGGGCGAGCGGACGGCGGGGCGTACGCGGACGGGCAGGACGGGGATTACGTCGATCCGGTCTCGGGTGAGGTGCTGCCGACGTGGGCGGATGCCCTTGACGAGCTGGACGGGGCGGAGGACGCGGAGCCGGTTCACGTGCTGCGGTTCGGGACGCAGGCTGACGTGAAGGGCGTGCTCGCTGGCAGTAAGGATGCTGACCAGTGCGTCCGCTACCTGGCGAAGTATCTGACCAAGAGTCTCGGCGGCCAGGTCGGACCGGATGAGGTGGCGCGGCGGGCGCACGCTGCCCGGCTGGTGGAGGCGTTGCGGTGGGAGCCGTGCTGTCCGGAGTGCCCGAACTGGCTGCGGTATGGGGTGCAGCCCAAGGACGCGACGCCGGGGATGGTGCCGGGCCGGTGCCGGAGGAAGGCGCACAAGCCGGAGCATCTGGGCTACTCCGGCCGCCGGGTGCTGGTCTCGCGGAAGTGGTCGAACAAGACCCTTGGCGAGCACAAGCGGGACCGGCGGGCCTGGGTGCTGGAAATGCTCGGCATCGCCGATGAGCCGACGGCCAGTGAGCCGGGCCGGTTCGAGTGGTCGCCGATCCCGGACGGTGATCCGGATCTGGGGTCGCGGGCGATGCGGACGCTGCGCGAAGTGGCGAGAGCGCAGCAGCGGCGGCGGCTCCTGCGAGAGCAACAGGCCAGAGCGGGCGATGAGTCACCACCGGGCGCGGGCTGATGGTCGGGACGGCGCAGGGTCGGCTGTCTTTCGACAACGGGGAGCGCAGCGGCCGGCGTCAATGCAAAGCACCCCAAAGGGGCCGCGTAGCGGTTGAGGCCGGTGGCGGAGCGGCAGGAAGCGCAGGCACCGGGAGGGCGCGGCGGAAGGCCCCTTTTGTACGGAATCGCTAGCGCGGCCGGGTGTGGAGGGATCAGATGGTGATGTGATCGCCGCGACAGAAGAAGCACAGGCGGCGCGGAGTCAGGGAGCGTCGGCTCGGTAACCGGAGCTACAGGAGGTGGCCCATGGGCATCGGAGGTCTTCTTCTACTGATGGTGGTCTCGCTGACGACTTATCTGGGATGCCTCTATATCCGCGACAACAAGCGCCGCAAGCGGTGAGGGCTGCGGTACCGCACAGATCGGCAATCAGAGGCGTCAGGAGGGACACATGGTCAGTGAGGCGCTTGGGTTCGGACTCGTCCTCGTCGTGGTGCTCGGGATGGTCATCCCGTTCGAGATGTGGATTCGGGACCGGCGGGACCGCAAGTGGGGCGACGCGGAAGATGATCACTGGCGGCAGCCTCGTCCGAGGATGGGGCGGCGCAGGCCGGAGCCGCGCTTTCCGATCCACGATGCTCCGCCCACCATGAAGCACCGCTACCTGATCGGCACCAATCCGGATAACGCGCAGGTCGTCTACATGTCGTGGGCGGAGGTGAAGGAGCTGGCGGCCAGAAGGTCGATGCGGCGGGATGTGTATGTGTCTCGCGAGGACGGCGACGGGATCAAGCGGTGGGTGTGGCGCAGGCGGGTGCTCCTCCGCCACTGGACGGACGCCGGGTCGGCGGGACGGTAGGGCGTCGGTAGCGGTCGGAAGGGGTCACGCGGTGGATGTCGGCTTGGTTTTGGTGTTTGTCCTGCTGCTGGCGGTCCCGGTGCTGGTCTGGCTGCATGCGCGGGGGGAGGACGGGTGGGCGGATGTGGAGCGGACGGAGTCGGGCGCGCCGATCGCTCGCCGTCACCGCTACGTGTTGACCCAGAGCGGGAGGCGGGCGAACAGGCAAGAGGTCGTCATGACCTGGTGGGAGGTCAGGGAGCTGGCGGCGGAAAAATCGGTGGGGCTCCCGGTGCATCGAGATGTGTGGGTGGCCCGCGAGACGGAGGGCGGCGCGGTGAAGCGGTGGATGTGGCGTCGGGGGAGGCTGATCCGGCATTGGACGGATCATGCGCCGCTGTGATCAGCCGTCATCGATGGTGGGGCGCGCTTGGCGGGGCGTGCCGTAGGCACCGATGAAAGACCGCTTGGGGGCGGCGAGGGTGGTCGGTGCGGCGGCTGCCACGGCGGGACCCCCGGGTCGGGTGGGCGGGATGGCAAGAGAAGGAGGCACAGAAAGCGGCGACCGTGGGGTGTGAGCAGGGGGAACGGCACGAACGCACCGACAGATCACGGCACAGCACGGGGGACGTTGAGAAGTCCCGTCAAGATCAGGAAACCGAGAGTGCGCGTCTGAGGGCGGCTGCTCGGGCTCTGGTGGCTGACTGGCCGGAGCTGGGCGCGCGGGAGCGGAACCGGCTCGGGCTGCTGCTGTCCGGGCGGGCCGCGTAGGGCAGTAGCGCCACTACCCCCGCCGGGTGGAGATACGGCGGGGGTAGTGGCGTTCTCGGGGCGAGTGTCACGCGGCGGCGGCGCGGACCGGTATGGGGTCGATGATCACTCGCTCGTTGATCGGCGGGCGCGTCTTGCGGCGGCCTCGGCCGATCGGGACGGCGGTCACGGTGGCAAGCAGGGTGATGATCTCCCTCTTACGGCCTCGGCTCAGACCGGCCCATGTGGCGGCGGTGTCGTCGCTGGTGATGAACACGGCGAGCGGGCTTTCCCCGGCGGCGGCCTTCAACTGCTCGTTGATCTCGGCGATAAGGCGGTCGGCCTCTTCGCATGTGTCCTGGAAGGTCTCCTCATCGATGCCGCCACGCGCGTACATCTTCCCGGCGTTCTTCTTGCGGGCCTCGATCGCGATCACTTCAGCGCGTAGGGCGGCCACGTCTACCGTCGCGCGCTGGGGCAACAGGTCGGCCAGGTCTGGTCGTGACAGTCGTTCGATCATGACGGTCTCGACCCATCGGTCAGTTTCTTCGGCGGGTGTGCTGCAATGTCCGCCCATGACACACCGGTAGACAGCGATCCCCTGGGAGTTGTACCGGACGGTCATGGTCGGTCCGTCGTCGCAGACGGGGCACTGCATGATCCGGCTGACGAGCCATTTCGGGGTGTTGCCTGGCCCGGTACGCCGCTTGGGGTCGGCAAACATCGCGATCAACGCTTGCCGCTCGTCCTCGGTGATGATCGCGGGTAGCGCGTTCTTGCGGATGATCTCGCCTCGGTAGACCTGGTGTCCGGCCGTGCGCGGGTGGATGAGGATCTGCTGAATCGTCTTCCTGCCCCACCCCTGCGGCTGGAGGATCTTGCCGTTACGGCGAAGCTTTCGCCCGTCCTTCTGGCTGACGGTCAACACTCCACGCTCGGCCAGCGACCTAAGGACCTGGTTCATCGGGACCCCGGCTAACAGATCGCTTTTCCACGACCTGATCTCCTCGGCTTCCTCCGGGTTGTGCTGGTTCATGTCCAGTACCGGCCGGTCCTCATACCGGCGCTCCATCGTGGGGGCCTTGGGGTTGATGCACACCGACCGAACACGGCCAGTGTCCACGCCCCACCCAAAAGGGCGGACGCCGCCGCCGTAGTCGCCGTTTCGGGCCTGGCGCTTACGCGCGACGGCTACCCGCTCGCCCTTAAGGTCGGATTCCTGCTCGGCGTTGACGGTGTCACGGATGAAGTCCGCACGCCCGGCCGCTGTCCGGAAGTTGTACTCACCGCCTCGGGCACGGGAGTACACGCGCACGTCGTAGGTGAGGGCGTGCCGGACGAAGGCGTGCGCTTGGTCCACGCGTCGATGCAACCGGGTGGCATCCCAGATGATCAGCTTGCCAACTTGGCCGTTGGACATATCGACTAACAGGCGCTCGTAATCGGGCCGGTAGGCGTCTTCGTCGCGAGCGCTGATGTCGTTGTCGCTGTAGGTGCGGGTGATCTCTCCTAACTCTTGATCGTCGGCGAAGTCCTGGTTTTCGAGGTGCTGGGAGCCAATGCCGTGCTCGGTGCCGTCGCGGTCCTGGGACTTGCGGGTGTAGTCGGCCAGCACGCGCGGGCCGTCGATGCGCTGTACCTGGATCTTGGAGATCTGCACGTTGGGCCTCCGGTAGGTCGGTCGTTTGTCCGATCTACCTCTATTTTGTGCCCTATTTAGGTAGTCGTGAAGCCCGCTTCGCCGGGCCAACGCTGCGGTCCCCGCTCCCTTCCGCTCCGCTCCCTCGATCCCCCTGAGCTCCCGAAAAAACTTCGTCTTCATCGTTGACGATGTTTTACGCCTCCCCTAATGTTGTCTCTACCGGAGACGATGTTCAACGTCTCGCGCAAGCGGGACTCCGCGCCGAGCGTGGTAGTAATGGGACCCCCAGAGGAGGCCGGACAGACAAGTTGGTGCACCATGACCGAGCATTTCCTCGGCGTTCTCGGCATCGGCGAGGCGCTGGGAGTGAGCCGGCACGCGGTGCACAAGTGGCGCTCCCGCTATCCGAGCGGTTCGAGTCACCCGTTTCCCGAGCCCGACGTCGAGGTCGACGGAGCTCCCGGCTGGCGGGCTGATCGACTGGAAGAGATCGTGCGGTGGCGCGACGGCCTGCCGGGCCGCGGCGCGGGCGGCGGCCGCCCCTCCGCCGCGCGTCAGGAGTATCTCAAGGCGGCGTCCGCACGCGGCTTCACCCGGGACGAGGCGATCCGCGCGCTTGCCACGTTCACCGACGAGTTTCCGGAGATGACCGAGCCGGAGATCTGCGCCTGGCTCATCGAGAGCTGGCGTAGCTAGCGTTTTCCGGCGACACACCCCATGCACGGAAGGCGATGCCGCATGCCCGAAATCGGCGGAAACACCGCACCGGGATTCGAAGGAGTGCGTGACGCGTTCGCGGCCAATCTGGCCGGAGACCAGGAGGTGGGCGCGGCGGTCGCCGTCTACCTGCACGGCACGAAGGTCGTCGACCTATGGGGCGGAGTCGCCGACCCCGAAACCGGCCACCCCTGGCAGCGCGACACCCTGCAGGTCGTGTTCTCCACCACCAAGGGCGTCACCGCCGCCTGCGCGCACTTGCTGGCCCAGCGGGGCGAGCTGGACCTCGACGCGCCAGTCGCCGAGTACTGGCCGGAGTTCGCCGCGAACGGGAAGGAGCACGTCCCGGTCCGCTGGCTGCTCACCCACCAGGCCGGACTGCCCGCGCTCGACCACCCGATCACACCGGCGGAGGCGATCGCCTGGCATCCCATGGTGACCGCGCTGGCCGCCCAGCGCCCCTTCTGGGAGCCGGGCACGGACCACGGTTACCACGCGCACACGTACGGCTGGCTGGTCGGGGAGGTCGTCCGCCGGGTGACCGGCCGCAGTATCGGCACATTCCTCGCCGACGAGATCGCCACGCCGCTCGGCCTGGACCTGTGGATCGGGCTGCCGAAGACCGAGCACCATCGGGTCAGCCGGATCGTCGCCGACCCGATCGACCTGGACGCACTCTCCCGGATCGACCTGGACGCCCTTCCCGAACCCGCACGCGAGGTGATGCGGGCCTACGCCGATCCCACGTCGCTGACCAGACGCTCGATGGGCGTCGTCACGCCGCCGCTCAACCACGACGACCCCGGCGAGCAGTCCGCCGAGATGCCGGCGACCAACGGCATCTGCACGGCCCGCGCGCTGGCCGGCTTCTACGCCGCGCTCATCGGCGAGGTCGACGGGCATCGCGTTCTCACGCCCGAGACCCTGGCCGCGGCGACCGCGGAACAGGTCAGTGGAATCGACCGCGTCCTGCGGGTGCCCGTCCGGATCGGCACCGGCTTCGGTCTGCCGACCCCCGACGCGTTCTGGTACAGCCCGACCGCCTTCGGGTTTCCCGGCTACGGCGGGTCGCTCGGCTTCGCCGACCCGGCGAACGGCCTCGCCTTCGGCTATGTCATGAACCGCATCCAGGAAGGCGTGCCGGACCGGAGGGCCGCCACGCTCCTCGAGGCGGTCCACCGCGCGCTCAAGGCCCGGTGAACGGCTTCGGCGGGCCGCCCCCACGGAAGTCCGCCCCTGCGGACGTTCGCCTCGCCGCCGCTCGGCGTGCCCGGCTTGGGGCGGAAAGTGGCGAACGTCACTGAAGCGACATTTAGCTACCCCTCTGGCTGAGGTAGCCGGCGGACGGGTAAGGTAACGCTGGCCTAAATAAGGGTCGCCTTACTCGATCTCGCAGGAGCGGCACAGTGTTCGCGAGCTACCTCATCGGCCTCAGAGAGGGCCTGGAAGCCACCCTCGTGGTCTCCATCCTCGTCGCCTTCCTCGTGAAGAGCGACCGCCGCGACCGTCTCCCGCTCGTGTGGGCGGGCGTTGCCGGCGCCGTCCTCCTCTCGGTCGGGTTCGGTGCGCTCCTCACGTTCACCGCCGCGCACCTGAACCAGACGCAGCAGGAGCTGTTCGACGCCATCACCTCACTCGCCGCGACCGTGTTCGTGACGTTCATGATCTTCTGGATGCGCACGGCGGCGCGGCGGATGTCCGGCGAGCTGCGCGAGAAGCTCGGCCACGCGCTGGAGCTGGGCGCCACCGCGGTCGTCGTCATGGCGTTCCTCGCGGTGGCCAGGGAGGGGCTGGAGACGGCCCTCCTGTGGTTCGCCGCCGCGCAGGGTGCCTCGGCCACCGCGAGCCCGCTGGTCGGCATCTCCCTCGGGCTGCTCACCTCCGTGGCGCTGGGCTGGGGCCTCTACAAGAGCGCGCTGCGGATCAACCTCACCACGTTCTTCACCTGGACCGGCCTGCTGCTGATCCTGGTCGCCGCGGGCATCTTCAAGTACGGCGTGCACGACCTCCAGGAGGCGGGCATCGTCCCCGGCCTGAGCACCTACGCCTTCGACATCAGCGGCGTGCTCGACCCGGGCGCCTGGTACTCCGCGCTGTTGAGCGGCATGTTCAACATCACGGCCCAGCCCACCGTGGTGGAGACCCTGGCGTGGGTGGCCTACGCCGTTCCGGTCCTCATCCTCTTCCTGCGGCCGTCGGGCCGTCCGAAGGCGACGCGTGGCCCCGCCGTACCGGCTGGTGACGCGCCGACCGTGCCCGCCTCCTGAGCGCGGGCTCCCCGCCTCCCCGACGTCCCCATCGAGCTTTCCCAGAACTGGAGTCCTCCGCATGCGCACCCCCGCCGCCGTCGCCGTGGCCGTCCTCGGCCTACTCGCCGCCGCCTGCTCCGGCACGGCCGACACGACCGCCGCCGGCGGCGCCGGCACGCCGGGGAAGATCACCGTGGCGGCCAGCGACACCGAGTGCAAGGTCGGCGCGACGGAGCTGCCCGCGGGCACCTCGACCTTCTCGATCACCAACAACGGCAGCAAGGTGACCGAGTTCTACGTCTACGCGGGCGGCGACCGCGTGATGGGCGAGGTGGAGAACATCGTGCCCGGCCTCACCCGCGAGGTCATGGTCGAGCTGCCCGCCGGCACGTACGAGGCGGCGTGCAAGCCGGGCATGGTGGGCAAGGGCATCAGGAACCCGCTGAAGGTGACCGGCGACCACAAGCCGCTGAGCGACGACGCCAAGCTCTCCGAGGCCACCGCCAGCTACAAGCGCTACATCAAGACCCAGAGCGAGACGCTGCTCACCAAGACCCAGGAGTTCGTGGACGCCGTCAAGGCCGGCGACATCGACAAGGCGAAGCAGCTCTACCCCGTCGCGCGTACGTACTGGGAGCGCATCGAGCCGGTGGCCGAGATCTTCGGCGACCTCGACCCGGCGATCGACGCCCGCGAGAACGACGTCGAGAAGGGCGAGGAGTGGACCGGCTTCCACCGCCTCGAGAAGGACCTGTGGGTGAAGAAGGACGTCAGCGAGGACGGTCCGATCGCCGACAAGCTGATGGCCGACATCAAGACCATCGTCGAGAAGGCCAACGAGGCGACGATCTCCCCGCTCCTGCTCGGCAACGGCGCCAAGGGCCTGCTCGACGAGGTCGCCACCGGCAAGATCACCGGCGAGGAGAACCGCTACGCGCACACCGACCTGTGGGACTTCGACGCCAACCTCGAGGGGTCCAAGGCCGCGGTGCAGGCGCTGCGCCCTGTGCTGGAGGAGCGCGACCCCGCGCTGGTGAAGACCCTCGACGAGAAGTTCGCCGCCGCCGAGGCCGCCCTGGAGGCGCACCGCTCCGGCGACGGCTGGAAGCTGCACACCGACCTGTCCAAGGACGACCTGAAGAAGCTGTCCGACGTGATCAACGCGCTCTCCGAGCCGATCAGCCGGATCGCCTCCACGGTGAGCAAGTGACCGCGGCAGCCGTACCGGGACGGAGCAGGCAATGAACATCAGCCGCAGGAGGCTCTTCGGGCTCGGCGCGGCGGGCGTCGCCGCCGTCGGCGCGGGCGCGGTCGCGAGCCGCGCCCTGGTCACCGGCTCGCCCGCCCCCGCGTACGCGGCGACGACGTCCGCGCCGGTGTCGTTCTACGGCGCCCACCAGGCCGGGATCGTCACCCCGGCCCAGGACCGGCTGCACTTCGTCGCCTTCGACGTGACGACGGACAAGCGCGCCGAGCTGGTCGAGCTGCTCCAGGACTGGACGTCTGCCGCCGCGCGGATGACGCAGGGCAAGGAGGCCGGGACGTTCGGCGCGGTCGGCGGCGACCGTGAGGCGCCGCCGGACGACACCGGTGAGGCCCTCGGGCTGCCCGCCTCCGGGCTGACCCTGACGATCGGCTTCGGCGCATCGCTGTTCGACAAGCGATTCGGCCTGGCCGACCGGAAGCCGGCCGCCCTGGCCGACCTGCCCGCGTTCCGCGGCGACGACCTCGTGCCGGAGATCTCCGGCGGCGACATCTGCGTGCAGGCGTGCGCGCACGACCCGCAGGTGGCGGTGCACGCGATCCGCAACCTGGCCAGGATCGGGTTCGGCAAGGTGTCGGTGCGCTACTCCCAGCTCGGCTTCGGCCGTACGTCCTCGACCTCGCGGGCCCAGGCGACCCCGCGCAACCTGATGGGCTTCAAGGACGGCACCGCCAACCTCAAGCTGGAGGACACCCAGCTCCTGCGCGAGCAGCTCTGGGCGGCGGCGGGGGACGGCCAGGGGTGGATGGACGCCGGCAGCTACCTCGTCACGCGCAAGATCCGGATGCACATCGAGACCTGGGACCGCGCGCCGCTGTCGGAGCAGGAGGTCATCTTCGGCCGCGACAAGGGCGAGGGGGCCCCGCTGACCGGCGCGAAGGAGTTCGACGAGCCCGACCTCGCCAAGAACGGCCCCGACGGGGAGCCGGTGATCGCCGACAACGCCCACGTGCGGCTGGCCCACCCCTCCGTCCACGGCGGCGCCCACCTGCTGCGGCGCGGCTACAACTACGTGGACGGCTCCGACGGCCTGGGCCGTCTCGACGCCGGGCTGTTCTTCATGGCGTACCAGCGGGACCCGCACAAGCAGTTCGTCCCGATCCAGCGGGAGCTGGCCGCCAAGGACGCGCTCAACGAGTACATCAAGCACGTCTCCAGCGGGCTGTTCGCCTGCCCGCCCGGCGTGACGGACGCCGGTGACTACTGGGGGCGCGCCCTCTTCACCTGACGCTGTCTCACCGCCTGCCCGCCCGGCATCACCGACGCCGGACCATTGGCGTCAGACCCTCTTCACCGAATGCTGTCAGATGCGTTGCGGCCGCCGCCGGCAGGCGCTGTGATTGGGAGCATGGCGAACCCCCCTCGCTCACTCCAGGATCTCGTGCGCCGCCGGCAGCAGGCCGGTTTCGTCGGCAGGGAGGGCGAGCTGGCCTTCTTCCGCGACAACCTCGACCTGCCGGTCGAGGACGAGCGCCGCCGCCTGCTGTTCTCGATCCACGGCGACGGCGGGATGGGCAAGAGCTTCCTGATCGGCCGGCTCAAGGACGTCGCGCGGGAGCGGGGCCGCCTGATCGCTGGCGTCGACGAGAACGCGTTCGGCGTCGTCGAGGTCATGGAGGGAATCGCCGCCCACCTCGACCAGCAGGGCGTCAAGCTGAAGCGGTTCTCGCGCGAGCTTGAGACGTACCGCAAGCGCCGGCACGAGACCGATCTCGGCTCCGAGGACGGCGTGGCCGCCACGCTGACCAAGGCGGCGACCAAGATCACGACGGGTGCGGTCGAGACGTTCGTCCCCGGCGGCAATCTGATCGGCAAGGCCATCGACCCCGACCAGGTCAACCACCTCCGCGCGGCTGCCGTGGACCGGCTGCGCAAGCGTGACGACGCCCGGCTCGTGGCGTCCCCGGTGGACGAGCTCACCCCCGCCTTCCTTGAGGGCCTGCGAGACGCGGACAAACCCCTTGCCCTCTTCTTCGACACGTACGAGCGGACGGGCGTCTACCTGGACGACTGGCTGCGGGCGATCCTGGACGGCCGGTACGGTGACGCCCCGCTGGAGATGATCGTCACCGTGGCCGGACGCCGCCCTCTCGACCCGCACCGCTGGGCACCGTACCTCGGGGTGGTCGCCGACCTGCCGCTCGTCGCATTCACCGAGGTCGAGGTGCGGCAGCTCCTCGCGCAGAAGTCGGTGACCGACGAGACGGTGATCGACGTCATCCGCGCCGTCTCCGGCGGCCTGCCGCTGGGCGTGGCGATGCTGGCCGAGCAGCGGCCGAGCGCACCCGACGCGGTGAAGGACCCCTCGGGCGGCCTGGTGGACCGGTTCCTGCAATGGGAGCAGGACCAGGAGAAGCGCGACTTCGCGCTCGCCGCGGCGCTGCCGCGCCGGCTCGACCAGGACGTGGTCGCCGTGCTCGTCGACGACGGGGCCGACCCCGCCGAGCTGTACGGCTGGCTGCACGCGCAGAGCTTCGTCTCCAGTACGAGCGGCCGCTGCCAATACCACGACGTCGTCCGTGAGCCGATGATCCGGCTCGCCCGGGGCAGGTCGCGGCAGCGCTGGGAGCAGTCCCACCGCAGGCTCGCGGAGTTCTATCGCGAACGCCGTACCGGGATGGGGCTCTCGGGCAAAAGCGGCTGGGCGGACCGCGACTGGGAGGGTCGTCTGCGGGAGGAGTCCTACCACTTGCTGTGCGCCGACCCGGCCAGCGGCCTCCCCGAGGTCCTGCCCAGGGTGATCCGCGCCACGATGGAGAACATGGCGACGGCGCGTGGATGGGCGGAGACGATCGCCGCCGCGGGGCGCGACGCCGACGCCGACAGGCTCGTCAGGCTCGCCCGCGTCCTGCAGCGCAGCGTGGCCGAGACAGGCGACCTCGTCGGATTTCTGGACACGGCACTCCGGCACCCCGCGTTTCCCGACGACGGGAGAGCACACGCCTACCAGCACAGAGGGGTGCTGCTCAGGAACGCGGAACGCTACAACGAGGCCCTGCACGATTTCACCCGGGCCATCACCTTGGACCCCGCCCTCAAACGCGCGATAGCCGGACGAGGCGATACGTACCGGCTCGCGGAGCGATACGAGGACGCACTGGCCGACCTGACCCGTGCGATCTGCCTCGAACCCGACGAAACCTGGCTCCTGATACGCCGCGGCATGACCTACAACGCGCTGAGACGTCACGACGAGGCGGTGGCGGACTACAGCCGCGCCGTCGAACTCGACCCCGATGACGCCTGGAGTTTCGCTCAGCGAGGGATGACCTACCTCAAGCTCGAACGCCGCGAAGAGGCACTCGCGGACCTCACCGCGGCCATCCGCCTCAAACCCGACTACGAATGGGCCATCGCCAACAGAGCGAACGCGTACCGGCACCTCGGCAGATATGACGACGCGCTCGTCGACTTCAACCGCGCCATCCAGCTCGAACCCGAGGACACCTGGAACCTCAGACATCGAGGGATGACCTACCACGCGCTCGGACGCCATGAGGAGACACTCGCCGACTTCAACCGCGCCATCCAACTCGACCCCGATGACCCCTGGGACCTCACGTATCGGGGCCTCACATACCAGGCGCTCGGACGCCATGAAGAGGCACTCGCGGACCTCACCGCAGCCATCCGCCTCAAACCCGACTACGAATGGGCCATCGCCAACAGAGCCGAGACATACCGGCGACTCCGCCGATACGACGACGCACTCACCGACTTCGACGAGGCGATCCGCCTACGCCCCGATAACGCATGGGCCATCGGCAACAGAGCCAATACGTACCGACTGCTCGGCCGGCACCACAACGCACTCACCGATTTCAACCGCGCGATCCAACTCGACCCCGATGACCCCTGGGACCTCACGTATCGGGGCCTCACATACCAGGCGCTCGGACGCCACGATGAGGCGCTCACCGACTTCACCGAGGCGATCCGTCTCAAACCCGACTACGAATGGGCCATCGCCAACAGAGCGGACATATACCAGCACCTCGGCAGATATGACGACGCGCTCGCGGACTTCGACCGCGCCATCCAACTCGACCCCGACAACACCTGGAACCTCGGGCACCGAGGCCTCACCTATCAATCTCTGGGGCGTCGGGAAGAGGCGCTCGCGGACTTCGACCGCGCCATCCAACTCGACCCCGACAACACCTGGGCCCTCGGGCATCGGGGTGTGACGTACCGGTCACTGGGGCGTCGGGAGGAGGCGCTCGCGGACTTCGACCGGGCCCTGGAGCTGGCGCCGTACGACGACTCGTTCGCGCTGGAGCGCTTCATGACCTGCGGCGTCGCGCTACCGACGGAACACGGATACCAGTGGGTGGCCGACGTCGAGGCCACCGAGGCGGAAAGCGGAGATCTCGTCGGGTCGGTGCGGGAGTGGCTGGTCTCCGCCGGGATGGTCTCTCCCGATGTCGCCGGCTTCCGCTTCGAGGCCAAGGGAGTGCATCTCTGGCGCGACGCGGACGGGCCGGGCCATCGGCCGTCGGGGGTGGCGTTCCACAGTGGACGGATGATCTGCTCTCCGGAGAAGGGCGAGTCGGTCACCTGTCCCGGGTGCGGGGACCGGACGGTCCTGCGCGCGGACAGGGTCGCCGCGTCTGAGTGGGACGAGTTCGTCCTCCCCATCTACGACTGGCCATCCGGGCGGCGGCCGGAACGGACCTGCCGAAGTTGCGGCGAGCACAGGCCGCTGTCCGAGTGGCACATCGAGGAGCCGTGGGCGTTCGCGCACGTCGCGGTGCGATTCTGGAACCGGCCACCGCTGACGGCGGAGTTCCTGGACGCGCTGTCCGCACGCCTGGGCGGGCACCGCCTCGTCGTGCTCAGCGGCCACCGCTGACCACGCATCGGAGATAACAGGATTTCTTCAGTCACGACTACCCCAGCGTCCACATAGGCTCGATCCACTATCCTCCCGATATGCCCGAGTCCTCTGGGGGACGACTCGCCTCTCGTTACCTCCTGCGCCGTCAACTTGGCAGTGGCGGGATGGGCACGGTCTGGCTGGCCTGGGACGAGATGCTCCAACGCGAAGTCGCGATCAAGGAGCTCCGCCTGCCGGACGGCCTCGACGAGGCGGAGCGCGCCCACACCGTCGAACGCGCCGTACGCGAGGCGCGGGCCGCCGCGCGGGTCCGGCACCCCGGCATCGTCAGCCTGCACGACGTGCTGGTCGAAGACCGGCGGCCATGGATCATCATGGAGCTGCTGCGCGGCCGTACGCTCGCCGACGAGGTCAAGGAACGGGGGCCGCTGCCCCCGGAGCGGGCCGCCCGCGTGGGCGCGGAGGTGCTCGACGCCCTCCGGGAGGCGCACGCGCACGGCATCCAGCACCGGGACGTCAAACCGGCGAACGTCTTCCTCAACGAGGACGGACGTACGATGCTGACCGATTTCGGCATCGCCCGGCTGGAGGGTCAGGTCACGCTGACCGCGGCCGACACCACGATCGGGTCACCCGGCTTCATCTCTCCCGAGCGGCTCGACGGCGCCACCGGCGGACCTGCCTCCGACCTGTGGTCCCTCGGCGCGAGCCTGTATCTCGCGACCGAGGGCGCCCCCGCGTACGACGGCGGACCCGTCGAGCGGATCCATGCCACGCTGGCCAACAGGACTCCCCCGCCTCCGCGCCGCGCGGGCGCCCTGGGGCCGCTGCTGATGTGGATGATGGACCGCGACCCCGCGGCTCGGCCGGACACCGCGACCGCGCTCCGGCTGCTCATCGACATCTCCGAGGGCCGCTCCCCCACGCTGTCGCCCGTCCCGGCCGCTCCGGCGCCGATCCCGCCCGCGTCCTTCGGGCCGTACAACGAGCCGATCCCGCCGGGGCCGGTCGCCCCCGGGCCTGGCTATCCGGGGCCGCAGAGCGGCCAGGGCGGCGCGCCGTTCGCGGGCGCCACCGGCTACCCCGTCTGGCAGGGCGCGGGAGGGCCGGGCCATCCGGTGGGCGTCGCCGACCACTCCAACCCGCACAACGTCGTCCACCAGCCCGGCCCGCACGACCCGTGGGCCGCCGCTCCGGGCATGCCGAACGCCGCCGTTGACGTCGCCTTCCCGGGCGCCCCGCACGGACCGCGTACCGGCCCCACCCACCCGGCCGTGCCGAACGCGCCGGGAACCGCCGATCCCCCGGCCACGAGACGGCGCATGCTCCTGGGGGGCGCGGTCGTGGCCCTGGTCGCGGCGGTGGCCGCGACCGTGGCGTTCGTCGTGCTTCCGGACGGCAGCGCGCAGAAGGCACCGTCGTTCACGCGTCCCGTCGACTTCTGCGCGCTCCTCACCTCCGAGCAGGTCCACGAGGTCGTCCGTACGGCGCCGGCGCCGAAGGGCGCGGTCTCCGGGGCGGGCTGCGAGTGGGCGGTCAGGGGCGAGGGGATCAGCCTCATCCCGAAGAAGGACTCCGACACGCCCGACCCCTGGGCCATGACCGAGGAGTCCTCCAGCCTGCTGTACGAGAGCCTCGCCAAGAAGTACGCCAAGGGGCTCAAGGGCGACTGGAAGTGGAAGGAGATCGGGCAGACACGCCCGATCGCGTTCGTGCAGACCGCTCCCCGGCCCGTCAAGGGCGTGGGAGACGAGGCGCTCGCCTACGAGTTCACGACGGCGCAGGGCCACACGTTCGGCGGCGTGGTGCTCTTCCGGCTGGGCGACCTCGTGGTCGAGGCCGCCTACTCGACGCTCTCGACCACCCCCACCGACGACGACATCCGCAGCGCGGCGCTCTCCGTCGCCCGCATGGGCGACGCCGCGCTGCGCACGAAGGGATGAGCAGCGTGCTGCTGGCCGGTCGATACCGCCTGCTCGAAACCCTCGGCGAAGGCGGTGCGGGCACCGTCTGGCGCGCCAGGGACGAGATGCTGCACCGCGACGTCGCGGTCAAGGACATCCGCGTGCCACCCGAACTCACCGGCGAGGCCAGGCGCGCCTTCGGGGGGCGGGCGATCCAGGAGGCCCGTTCCGCCGCCAGGCTCAGCCATCCGGCCATCGTGGTCATCCACGACGTCGTCGTCGACCGGGACCGGCCGTGGATCGTGATGGATCTGATCCGCGGCCGCTCGCTGGACCATGTGATCAAGAACGGCGGGCCGCTGCCCGCGCGCCGGGTCGCCGAGATCGGGCTCCGCCTCCTCGGCGCCCTTTCGGCCGCGCACGCCCAGGGGCTCCTGCACCAAGACGTCAAGCCCGCCAACGTCCTGCTCGACGAGCACGGCCAGGCCCTGCTCGCCGACTTCGGCATCGCCCTACCGGCCGCCACCGGCGACACGTCCGGATCCGCCCCCGACGCCGGCCGGGAGACGGCCGCCTGGCTCACCACGGCGGGTTCTCCCGGGTACGCGGCGCCGGAACGGCTTTCCGGCGGCGCCGCGACACCCGCGTCCGACCTGTGGTCGCTGGGCGCCACGCTCTATACGGCGGTCGAGGGGCGCGCTCCATTCGCGCGTGAACTGGCCGCCGCCGTGACCGCCGCGATCCTGCTGCGTCAGGCACCGGCGCCCGAGCGGGCGGGGCCCGTGCTCGGCCCGCTCCTGCTCGCCATGCTGGCCAAGGACCCGGCGGCCCGTCCCTCCCCGGACGCGATCCGGGAGGCCTTGCGCGCGGTCGCCGCGTACGACCCCGCCCCCGCACCGGCCGCGCATCCCACGGCCGGTGTGCTCTCCGTGCCGGCCGACCCGTCGTCACCGGTGTCGGGCACCCTGCCCACCGCGCCCTCGCGGCGCGGTAGGGCGCGTCCCGCCAAGCGGAGGCCGCTGCTGATCGCGTCCACCGTGCTCGTCGCCCTGGCCGCCACCGGCACGGCGGGCTGGCTCGCCCTGCGGCCGGACGCCTCTTCAGCAGGGAGCACGAGCGGCGCGGCTCCTTTCGCCACGGTGCCCGACCCGTGCGCCCTGCTCACGGACGCCCAGGCGACCGAGCTTCTCGGCGGCCCCACCGAAACCTCGGCGGCGGACGGCGAGTGCGAGTGGCGGTTCCGCCAGGACGGGATCGTCTGGCGCAGCGTCACCCTGCTGCTCCGGACCGAGCACAGCGGGGAGGCCGCCCAGCTCTCCCTCGCCTCCCGCCGTTCCGTTCAGGCGTCCGTCAAGGGGACCGCGTTCCACGAGACGACGTCCGGGGTCCGGGACGTACCCGGCGCCGGCGCCGAGGGCTTCGCGCAGGACGTGTCGAACGCCTTCCAGAAATCCACCACCAGCACGGTCTGGTTCCGCGTCGGCAACATGATCGGCGAGGTCCGGTACCACCAGCTGGACGGCCCCGCCGTCACCCCCGCCGCCCGGCGTACGGCGGAGCGCGCCGCGAAACTCACCGCGGAAGCGATCGGTCGCGCTTGAGCCCCCGAGGAGAGCACATGGACAGCCAGGAAAACGGCCCGCGCGATCCGAACGAGGCCGAGGACGGCCGTCCCATGACGCCCTGGCCCGGCCACCCGAGCCCGCCGCCGGACGGCCCGGTCCCGGGCTCCGCGCCGCCCTGGCCGAACGGAGCGGCTCCGGGCCCCATGGCACCCGGCACGCCCGGCGGCCCCTCGTCCCCGCCTTCGTGGCCGTACGCGGCGAACGGGCAGAACGGCCAGAGCGGACCGGGCGGACCGGGCGGACCGGCGGGCCCCGGCCTGCCGGGCGCGCCGACGGGGCCGACGGGGCTGGGCGCGCTGGTCGCGCCGATCCCCCCGCGCCGCCGTAGCAAGCTGGTCCCGGCGGTGGCCGCCGCGACCGCGCTGGTCGCCGCCGCTGCCGCGACCGCCTTCTTCGTGTTCCGTGAAGGGGACAGCGACGCCGCCGCGCGCCCGGCGAGCTCCACGCCTTCGCCGCATGCCACGCTCGCCGCGCCGGACGCGTGCGCCATGCCGCGCCACGCCACCGTGGAACGGCTGGTCCCCCAGGCGAAGAGCACCAAGGACACCCGGGACCACCGGGATGACACCGGCTACATCAGCTGGGTCTGCACCCTGCGCAACGACAACTTCTCCTTCGGCGAGTACGTCCGCTCCCGGAGCATCGAGATCGAGCTGACCCGCTACGAGGCGGACGGCGAGCTCACCGCCGTCCGCGTCGCCCGCAACTCCTACGACGCCGAACTGACGGGGGGCAAGTACGCCGAGACCCACTCGACCAAGGAGAACTACAGCTCCAAGGTGCGCACCCTGTCCGGCGTCGGCGAGGAGGCGTTCGCCCGCTACACGTGGGCGCGGGACGCCAAGAGCAACAACAACATGTACTCCTACGGCCAGGCGATCGGCCGCGTCGGCGACGTGGTGATCGAGGTGAAATACCAGGCGAGCCAGCAGCGCAAGGACGCGCCGATCTTCTCCACGGACGGCGTTCAGGGGGTGAACGAGGAGAACGCGCTGCGCGAGGCCTCCACGCTCTTGGGCGAGGTCGCGGCGTCGGTGACGACGTGGCGAAACGGCCGCGGCCCGGCGAGCACGACAGGCGATCCGGGCGGGACGGACGCCGCCGGCTCGACCCCCGAGGCGTCGCCGTCGGCCACCGCCTCCCCGTCGCCCACCCCGATCGCGATGCCCGCCTTCTGCGAGCAGGTGTCGGCGGTCGCGCAGCGTTACGTGCCGCAGGCCACCCAGAAGGCGACCCAGATCCAGGACGCCTCGTCCACCAGCACCGACTGCGTCTGGATGAACCGCGAGTTCCCCGCGGGGGCGAAGACGCGGCTGCGCAGCGTGATGATCACCGTCCAGCGCTTCACGAACCGGGTCGGCGCCGAGGACCCCAACGGCGCGAAGAACCGCTTCATCGACCAGCGGGCCGAGGGCCGGAGGATGGCCGGGAGCGGCTTCGGCGGCATGTTCTCGTACACGTCGATCGACATCAAGGGCCTGGGCGACGCCGCTTTCCGCCAATACCGGACCAACCGGACGCCCACCGTGCACGCCGGGATCGGCCAGGTGGCCGTGCGGTACGGCTCGGCGGTCGTCACGGTCGACTTCTTCGGCGCCGATCGGCCGGAGGGTACGCCGCTGAACTCTCCCAAGTCCACCCTGATGGGCGCCAAAGAGAGCCTGGCCGGCGCCCTCACCGTGGCGCGGGCGATAACGCAGGCCCTCGCCGCGGGCTGACCTCACCGGGAAGGGGCCCGCGGCGAGGGCGGTCAGAGGCGGGCCCGGTAGACCGCGCGTGCCTTCTCGATGAGGTCAAGGTGGTCGCGGAGCTGCCCCTCGCCCTCCAGCCGGGCCTGCCCGCGCACCAGTTCCTCCAGCAGGACCAGCCAGCGCAGGCACCAGCGGACGTCCTCGCCCCTGGCGACGTGCCGTCCGCCCACGTCCAGATAGATCGGGCTGGTGTGCGCGTACACCTGCCGGTGCAGGGAGCGGCGGTGGCCGCCGCCGGAGGCGACCGCGACGAGGTACGTCGGCTCGGTCACGGTGAGCGCGGCGGTCAGCTCGCCTCCGCCGCCCTCGGCGAGCACGCCGTCCGCGGTGCGGATCTCGACCCGCTCCACCTCGGGGCCGATCGCCCTGGCCCGCACCGTCACCCGGTCGCCCGGGGACAGGTTCAGGGTGTCGCCGATCTGGTGGCCGTCCACCGACAGCTCCAGCCACGGCCCGGTGGTCGCGAAGGTACGGCCGCGCCGCACCGCCGTGGCGTACGCCTCCGCGGTGAGCGGGCCGTCGAGCCGGGCGTAGACGCGCTCCCAGCCGGGCGGGCTGGACACGGTCTCCTGCCGGGTGAACGAGAGCATGGAGTCGGTGCCGGCCAGCGCGGTGAGCCGGTTGCCCGCGCCGATCAGCCGCCGGTAGACCTCGACCGTGCCCTCGATGTCGGAGAAGTGCAGCAGCTCCATGCCGTCCACCAGGCCGAGCGCGGCGTCGACCACGACCGCCCTGGCCGAACAGTTCCTGCGGCCTTCGGCGATGATGTCCTCCGGCGTGGCGATGGAGCGGTGGAAGGGGTGGGCGTAGCCCAGCACCGCGCCCGTCTCCCGCATCTCACCGCAGGCGGCGCCGTTCGGCGGCCAGTCGGCCTCGTCGCCGAAGCCGGTGTGGTACCGCATGGGCGGGGCGGTCACCCCGAACGCGTGGACGTGCCCGAACAGGTCGTTGCGGTACTCCACGCCCATCCGGGCGATGTGTCCGGCGTCCGACCAGGGCAGGTCGCGTCCGGCCCAGTGCTGGAGCGCCTCCCGGTCGTAGACGCGCTCGCCGGAGACGTTGCCCGCGACGAGGTTGAGCACGTGCAGGTCCTCGCCGTGCTGCATCAGCGCGGCCGCGGCGGGCGGGGCGACCAGGTCGCCGGCCCAGTTGAGGTGCACGTGCAGGTCGGCGCCGTACCAGCCGCGGGCGGCGGCGTCGTAGATCCGCTCGGGGGTCAGCTCGACGCGCGTCTCCCCCCACGGCTCGGGCACGACGGTCGTCTCGGCCCAGTCGTACTCCATGCCCCGGGTGACCTGGACGGTGAGAGGCTCGGCCGGGACGTCGAGCACGAGGTCGTCGCCGTGGAAGAACGGCCGGCCGTGGTAGTCGAGCCGGCGCGGCACGCCCTCGGGGTACCAGCCCTGGCCGCCCTTCGATGTCACGCTCCACCGGCAGGGGAAGCCGGCGCGCAGCCGCAGCCGCGACGGCACGGCATGGCGGCGGAGCGGGGACAGGTCCACCGGCACGCCGTCCACGGTCACGTGGGAGTCGCTGCGGACGTCCACCAGCAGCGCGCCGCGGGCCGCGATCTCGTACGGCCTGCCGTCCACGGTGACGGCGGTCGCGGTGTCGCGCGAGGAGTCGACGACGAGGGTGACCTCGACCGGGCGGGCGGCCACCACCGCGTGAACCGTCCCGGGGTCGAAGCGGTGGCCGTGCGGGGTGACCCGGAGGGCGACGAGCCCGTCCGGCAGGGTCTCGCCGAGCACGTCCCGGAAGGCGGCGTCGAGGTCGGCTCCGGGGGCCACGGACATCCGCTCGGCCTCCTTCGGAAACCGAAGGAAGGTCATCATCCGGACGTAGTCGAGCGGCGGTTCACCCCAGGTGAGACCGTGCTCGGCCAGCAGCGCGCCGTACTCCTCGAGCGCGCGTGCCACTGCCGGCGGCAGCAGCGGGTCGTGATGCATGGTGCCTCCCCGTTCGTCGACAACGGGGCCATGGTGACATCACAACCTGCGCGGAAATCCGCGCGCCGGCGGCGCTCCTCACCTGGGGGTAGCGGTCTATAACACCTGGGAGGAAATCACGCGTCCCGCTTGTCACAAATCCCCGGCCGGACCCGAAAACACGGCGAGGATCCGGTCCGCGGCCTGGCCGGGCGTGAGGCTCCCGTCGAGCACCTGCCGCTCGATCTCCGGGGCGATCGAGGCGGTCTTCTCGTGCAGCCGGGCGAGCAGCCGGTCACGCACCAGCGCCCACGTCCACTCGACCTGCTGGCGACGCCGTTTGCCCGCCAGGTCGATGCCCTCCTGGTGGCGTACGACGTGCTTCCACAGCTCCTCCAGCCCGGCTCCGGTCAGCCCGCTGCAGGTCAGGACCGGGGCCGTCTCCCCGGATCGCAGGAACCGCAGCGCCCCGGCGAGCTCGCGCGCGGCCTGGCGCGCGGCCACCTCGTGCTCGCCGTCGGCCTTGTTGACCGCGATCACGTCGGCCAGCTCCAGGACGCCCTTCTTGATGCCCTGGAGCTGGTCGCCCGTACGGGCGAGCGTGAGCAGGAGGAACGTGTCGACCATGTCGGCGACGGCGGTCTCGGACTGCCCGACGCCGACGGTCTCCACGAGCACGATGTCGTAGCCGGCCGCCTCGACGACGACCATCGCCTCCCGGGTGGCCGCGGCGACGCCGCCGAGGGTGCCCGCGGTGGGGGACGGCCGGATGAAGGCGTTCGGATCGGTGGCCAGCCGCGCCATCCGCGTCTTGTCGCCCAGAATGCTGCCCCCCGAGCGCCGCGACGACGGATCGACGGCGAGCACCGCCACGCGGTGCCCGCGCCCGGTGAGGTGGGTGCCGAGAGCCTCGATGAACGTGGACTTCCCGGCCCCCGGCACCCCGCTGACGCCCACCCGCCGAGCCTTCCCAGCGTGCGGGGTCAGTTCGGCGAGCAGGCGTTGCGCGAGATCGCGGTGGTCGGCGCGAGTGGACTCCACCAGCGTGATGGAGCGGGCGATCCACCGCCGGTCGCCCGCCAGCACTCCGGTGACGTAGTCGGTGAGCGCGTTCCCCATGGTCACGTGCGGGAGAGGGCGCGCAGCAGGTCGAGGGCGGCGTCCGCGATCACGGTGCCGGGCGGGAAGATCGCCGCCGCTCCGGCCTCGCGGAGCGCGTCGAAGTCGCCCGGCGGGATCACGCCGCCGACCACGATCATGACGTCGTCCGCGCCGAGGTCGTGCAGCGCCCGCTTCAGCGACGGGACGAGGGTCAGGTGCCCGGCGGCGAGCGACGAGACGCCGACGATGTGCACGTCGGCCTCCACCGCCTGGCGCGCGACCTCCTCCGGCGTCTGGAACAGCGGGCCGACGTCGACGTCGAAGCCGAGGTCGGCGAAGCCGGTCGCGATCACCTTCTGGCCCCGGTCGTGCCCGTCCTGGCCCATCTTGGCGACCAGGATCCTCGGGCGGCGGCCCTCGGCCTTCTCGAACTCGGCGCATGCGGCGCGGACCTCGTCCACTCCCTGGCCCACCTCCTCGCGGTACACGCCGGAGATGGTACGGATCTCCGCGGCGTGCCGTCCGAACACCTTCTCCAGCGCGGCCGAGATCTCACCCACGGTGGCCTTGGCGCGCGCCGCGTCCACGGCCAGCTCCAGCAGGTTCCCGCCCTCGGCCGCCGCCCTGGTGAGCGCGTCGAGCGCGGCGTCCACGTCGGCCTGGGAGCGCTCCTCGCGCAGTCTGCGGAGCTTCTCCAGCTGCTGCTCGCGCACCGCCGTGTTGTCGACCTTGAGCACCTCGATCGGCTCGTCGGCCTGCGGGCGGTACTTGTTGACCCCGATGACCGGCTGGTGGCCGGAGTCGATGCGCGCCTGGGTGCGGGCCGCCGCCTCCTCGATGCGGAGCTTGGGCAGCCCCTGGTCGATGGCGCGGGCCATGCCTCCGGCCCGCTCGACCTCCTGGATGTGCCCCCACGCCCGCGCGGCGAGGTCGTTGGTGAGCCGCTCGACGTAGTACGAGCCGCCCCACGGGTCGATCACCCGGCAGGTGCCCGACTCCTGCTGGAGCAGGAGCTGCGTGTTGCGGGCGATCCGGGCGGAGAAGTCCGTCGGCAGGGCGAGCGCCTCGTCCAGCGCGTTGGTGTGCAGCGACTGCGTGTGCCCCTGGGTGGCGGCCATCGCCTCCACGCAGGTCCGTACGACGTTGTTGAACACGTCCTGGGCGGTCAGGGACCAGCCGGAGGTCTGGCTGTGCGTGCGCAGGGACAGCGACTTGGGGTTCTTCGCCCCGAAGCCGCGGACCAGCTCGGCCCAGAGCAGCCGGGCCGCGCGGAGCTTGGCGACCTCCATGAAGAAGTTCATGCCGATGCACCAGAAGAACGACAGGCGCGGCGCGAACGCGTCGATGTCCAGGCCCGCGGCCACCCCGGCCCGCAGGTATTCGACGCCGTCGGCGAGGGTGTAGGCCAGCTCCAGGTCGCAGGTCGCCCCGGCCTCCTGGATGTGGTAGCCGGAGATCGAGATGGAGTTGAACTTCGGCATCCGCCGCGAGGTGTACGCGAAGATGTCGGAGATGATCCGCATCGACGGGCCCGGCGGGTAGATGTAGGTGTTCCGGACCATGAACTCCTTGAGGATGTCGTTCTGGATGGTCCCGGCGAGCTGCTCCGGGGCCACCCCCTGCTCCTCGGCCGCCACGATGTAGAGCGCGAGGATCGGCAGGACCGCGCCGTTCATGGTCATCGACACGCTCATCCGGTCGAGGGGGATCCCGTCGAAGAGCTGCCGCATGTCGTAGATCGAGTCGATCGCGACGCCGGCCATGCCGACGTCGCCCGCGACCCGGGGGTGGTCGGAGTCGTAGCCCCGGTGCGTGGCCAGGTCGAACGCGACCGACAGGCCCTTCTGCCCGGCGGCGAGGTTGCGCCGGTAGAACGCGTTCGACTCCTCGGCCGTGGAGAAGCCGGCGTACTGGCGGATCGTCCACGGCTGGTTGACGTACATGGTGGGGTACGGCCCGCGCAGGTACGGCGGAATGCCGGGGTAGGTCTCCAGGAAGTCGATCCCCTTGAGGTCCCCGGCCGTGTAGAACGGCTTGACCTCGATGCCCTCCGGCGTCTCCCAGACCACGCCGTCGACGTCCGGCACGGTCCCCGCCCCGGAGCCCAGGTCGATTCCCGAGAAGTCAGGGATGGTCATCGGGTCACTCCCAGATCGTCGAAGGTCGTGCGGAGCACGCCGAGCGCGTCACAGCCGGCGTACACACGGTCGTCCACTCCCTCATACTCGCCCTTCCCGGCCAGCCACACGCGCCGAGCCCCCGCCTCGCGGAGCGCCGCCGCCACCGCCTCCGCGCGCTCGCCGTACAGGCGGTCGCTGGAGCACAGGCAGGCGACCGGCGTGCCGGCGTCGCGGAACGCGGCGGCGATGGCGGCGGCGTCGGTGCCCGGCCCGCTGGTCACGGTGGCGACGCCGCCGGCCGCGAAGAGGTTGGCCGCGAACGACGCGCGCGCCGTGTGCACGGCGACCGGCCCGATCGTGGCGAGGAACACGGTGGGCCGCTCGTCCTGGGCGTCGGCGAGGTCGCGCAGCGCCTCGAACTCCTCGGCGTACCGGACGCGGGGCAGCCCCGCGCCGGAGGGGGCGCCGGCGAGGCCGTGGCCCGGCTCGCGCTCCGGCAGCCGCTCCGTCAGGTTGGGGAACTCGCTCACCCCGGTGATCGGGTCGCGGCGGTGGGCGACGCCGTCCGCGCGCCTGGCGCGGGTGGCGGCCAGCCGCTCGGGGACGAGCCGCTCGAGAGCGACGGCCATCCCGCCCGCGCGCTCGATCTCCTGGAACCACGCCCAGGCGCTCTCGGCCAGGTCGGCGGTGAGCCGCTCCACGTACCAGGAGCCGCCCGCCGGGTCGAGGACGCGCGCCACGCCCGCCTCCTCGAGGAGCAGCGACTGCGTGTTGCGGGCGATGCGCCGGGCGAACGCGTCCGGCAGGCCGAGGACGGCGTCGAACGGCTGCACGGTCACCGCGTCCGCGCCGCCGACCCCCGCCCCGAAGCAGGCCAGCGTGGTGCGGAGCATGTTCACCCACGGGTCCCTCTCGGTCATCATCGCCGAGGAGGTCACAGCGTGCTGGAGCTGCTCGCCGGGGCCGCCGACGACCTCCGCCACCCGGGCCCACAGCCGCCGCGCGGCGCGGAGCTTGGCGATCGTGAGGAACTGGTCGGCGGTGGCCGCGTAGCGGAACTCGAGCTGCCCGAGCGCCTGCTCGGCGGAGAGCCCCGCGGCGGTCATAGTCCGCAGGTAGGCGACGCCCGTGGCGATCGAGCAGCCCAGTTCCTCGGCGTCGCCCGCGCCCGCGTCGTGGTACGGCAGGGCGTCGACGACGAACGTCCGCAACGCCGGGAAGTCGCGCGCGCAACGCCGCAGAAGATCACTGGCCGCATCGGTCGCGCGGGGGAAGGCGTCCTCGCGTCCGAGGTCGAATCCGGGCGCGACGCTCGCGCCCCGGGCGCGGGCGCCGAGCGGGTCGAGGCCGAGGTTGCCGCCGGGAGGGGTCACGCCGCGCTCGGCGAGCAGGTCGAGGAACGCGGTCGCCGCCTCGTGCGCCCGGTCGCCCGCCTCCAGGACCACCGGGGCGAGGTCGAGGTAGACCCCGTCGAGCACCCGCGGCAGCGCCTCGGGGCCGATGGAGGACAGGTCCAGCCAGATGGAGGTGACGCCGTTCTCCAGGTCGGCCAGGACCGCCTCCCTGGTGACCGCCGGGTCCGGGTGCGCGTGGCGCTGGCGTACGTCCCAGGGACGGGCGGGCCGCACGACGCGCGGGGCGTCGGGCAGGTCGGAGGCGTCGTGGAGGGGGGCGATCGTCACGCCGTCGTACGTCGTGGAGGACAGCGCCTCCTCCGCGGCGGCGGGGACGGCGTCCTCGGGGAGGACGCCGGACTTCCTGAGGACTCCGAGCGCGAGCGTGCGCCACTGCTCCCGCGTGCCGGGCGGGAATCCTGCGGCGAATTCAAGAGGCGGCACCGTCATGCGAGGGATGCTAGGCGCATCGTCCCCAGAACATATATCCGGGTCCCGGTCTACGAGAAGGTGGGGGCGGGCCGGTCAGGCTCCGGGCGCGGCGGACTCGGAGTGCCCCGCCGGGTCGAAGGCGGCGTTCCAGGTCAGCGGACCGACGATGCCGTCGGGGTCGAGGTGCCGCTCCTTCTGGAACGTGACGCACACGGCCGTGGACTTGGGACCGTAGGCACCGTCGACCTCGATCACGTATCCGAGGCCGGCCATCTGCCGCTGCCAGGCGCGAACGTCCTCACCTCGCATGATGGGCGGATATTTCAGCAGCCGTCCGGGCCACTGCGGGGTGGATCCGGGGTCAGGCGGCTGGCCCCCGCCTCCCGGGCGTGGCGCGCCCTCGCGCACCCAGGCGTAGAGGGCGTCGCCGGGGCAGTCGGTGGAGTAGCCGTCGCGGTGCCCCTTGATCTCCTTGCCCGCGCCGCCCTTGGCACGGAGGTACTCGATCGCGTCGAGGATCGCGTTCAGGAGCCCGTCGGTTGGTGTGACCAGGCCGGAGTTCCCGACCAGGCCGAGCACGGCGTAGTGCCCGGAGTTGAGGCCGGCCCCGTTGGCCGCGGGCAGGTTGTGCGGCCCCCGCCCGACGAACACCTTCCGGTGCGAACAAGCGATCATGGAGTAGCCGAGGTCGATCCATCCGTTGCCGTCCATGTGGAAGTCCTGGATGGACTTCACCATCGCCACGCACTTGGCGTGGTCGGTCACGATGGCGGGATCGACCCTCCCTCCGGTGTAGTGGACCTTCACTCCCCTGGTGGAGGTCAGTCGCGAATAGGAACCCCTGGGCGCGCGGGCGCCCCACGCGGCGCGAGAGACGAGGTCGATGGCCACGGACGTACTCCCGGATGGGCAAGGCGGACGGGGGGCCGCCGGACGCCCCGGCACGGAAAGGTCCGGAATCGGCGGTTCATCCACGCGCTCGACCAGGGAATCCGGCAAAACGACCCTAACCACATCACCAAATAAATAGCATCCTTTTTCGTAATTTTTGCTGGTACGCCAGGTCGCGCGACGGCGAGCCCAGGGGCAGCGCGCCTTGCAGGGGCCTTGCAACACGCCACGTATGCCGTGCTCAAGGAATATGTAACCGGGCGGGGTTTCACTCAGTACACGAGCCCGGAAGGCAAGGGTCACGCCGGGAAGCATCCGCTCTCAGGAGATCACCATGAAGCGCACCGCACTTGGTCTCGCCACCGCCGCGATCACCGGCCTCGGCGTCCTGCCCGCCGTCGTCGCCGCCGCGCCCGCGTCGGCCGCCGACTACGGTTCCGACACCTGCGCTCAGGGCTACGTCTGGCGCGAGGCCCGCCCCTCCGACCACGTCTGCGTCACCCCCGCCGTACGCACGCAGACCGCCCAGGACAACGCCGTCAAGGCCTCCCGCTGGACCAACGGCGCGTACGGCCCGCACACCTGCGTGACCGGCTACGTCTGGCGCGAGGCGTTCTCCGGCGACGACGTCTGCGTCACCCCCGCCGTACGCAACCAGGTGCGGGCCGACAACGCCGACGCGGCCGGCCGCGTCGCCTCGTCGTCCAAGCTGCCCTCGCCGATCGTCGTCAACCGCAAGGTCACCTTCAGCGGAGGGGTCCCGGTGGGCGGTTGGACGTCGCTGACCGTGTACGACAACGGGACGTACCAGTGGTCCGGGCACATGCACGACTCCGGTGCACCCAGCTACAACTTCACCGGCGTCTGCGTCGTCCGTATGTCGTCGGGCTCCGCCTTCGTGTTCGAGACCTTCGGACGGCTCCACGGAACGTTCGACTCCGGCTCCCGTGACCACAACTGGAGCAAGTCGGGCACCATCTCCTCCCTTCCCACGGCCTGGCGCGCGTCGTCGAGCTACCAGGTGAGCTGCAAGAACAGCGTCAAGCTCAACCTCGACGGCACGGTGAAGTCGGCGCTCGAGGCCGTCGGCTACGCCTCCGCGGTCGTCGCGATCGTCGCCTGACGAGCCGCCCCAGGCCTCCGGGGCGGGAACGTGTCAGGACCGCCGGACCACGGTGACGTCGAACTCCAGCGTCACCTTCGGGCCGACCATGACCGTGGTCGCGGCGTTCCAGTTCACGCCCCAGTCGTTGCGGTTGATCGTGGTGCTGCCCGTGAGGCGGACCCGGAAGTCGCCTCGCGGGTCGTTCTCGGTGCCGATCAGCTCGAAGTCCACGGTCACCGGCCTGGTCACTCCGCGCATGGTCAGGTCACCGGTGACCGTGAGGCCGCTCGGGCCGGCCGGCCGCACCGTGGTGGAGATGAAGGTGAGGGCCGGGTGGGCGGCCACGTCCAGGAACGTGCCGCGCAGTTGGTCGTCGCGCTGCCGGTTGTGGGTCTGGATGCTTTCGGCCTGGATGGTGAGCCGGGCGCTGGACTTCGACGGGTCGTCGCCGTCCAGGTGCGCGCCGCCCTCGAACTCCTCGAACCGGCCGCGCACCCGGGTGGCCATCGTGTGCCGGGCGACGAAGCCGATCCGCGAACGGGCGGTGTCGAGGACGTAGTCGCCGGTCAGCTCGGTGAGTGTGGTCATGGTCGACATGCGTGGTCGCTCCTAAAGGGGAGAACAGGTGGGTGATCGTTCAGGTCCGGGCCGGTCACGGTTCGCGCGCGTGAGCAGCACGCGTCAGCACGTCGTCCACGGCCGGAGCTTCTCGGGGTTGCGTACCGCCCAGATGTGCTTGATCCGGTCGCCGGCGATGTCGAACGCCATCACCACCACGGTGACGCCGTCCTGCTGGGCCACCAGACCGGGCTGACCGTTGACCGTGCGCTCCAGAATCGCCAGGCCGGGTGCTTTTTCGGCGATGTCGACCAAGGCGCGCGCGATCTGCTCGTCGCCCTCGACCGGGCGGAGCACGGCGGCGACGAGGCCGCCGCCGTCGCCGACCCCCGTGGCGTCGGGGGCGAGGAGGCCGATGAGGGCCTCGATGTCCTTGGCCTCCCATGCCTCCTTGAAGTCCCTGACGATGCCGGCGCGCCGGGCCGCCGGGGTCGCGGAAGGCTGCGACTCGCGGACGCGACGGCGGGCCGAGGAGGCCAGCTGGCGGCAGGCCGCCGGAGTACGGCCGACGATCTCGGCCACTTCGGCGAAGGGGTAGCGGAAGACGTCGTGCAGGATGAACGCGACGCGTTCGGCCGGGGTCATCGATTCGAGCACGACGAGGAAGGCCATGTTGACCGACTCGTCGAGCGTGATCCGGTCGGCCGGGTCGGCCGTGGCGCCGTCCGGCCGCCCGCTGATCCACTCCGTACGGTCGGGCAGCGGCTCCGGGATCCATTCGCCCACGTAGCGTTCGCGCCGGGCCCGGGCCGAGCCGAGCACGTCGAGGCAGATGCGGCCGGCGACCTTCGTCAACCAGGCGCCGGGGGATTCAATGGCCTCCTGCCGTTCCCGGGACATGGCGTACCAGCGGGCGTAGGTCTCCTGGACGACGTCCTCGGCGTCGGCCAGGGAGCCGAGGAGCCGGTACGCGAGATTGATCAGCTGGCGCCGCTCGCTCATGATCGCGTTCAGGCCCGGATCGAGCCGGCTGTCTCCCGGCTCGGACGAAGTGGTCATGATGTCCCCGGCTTTCCTTTTTCCTTGTCACATCCGCTCTCACCAGTAGGACGAGACAACACCTCGGAATGTCAGGCCGGCGAGTGGCGGCTCACGCTGGCGACGGCCGGCCAGGCTCCGCGCGCTCAGCGGAACAGGGCCGTCTCCCGCTCCATACGCGACAGCTTCCCGGGGTTGCGCACGGCGTAGAGACCGGTGATGAGACCGTCGTCGATACGCACCGCCATGACGGTGTCGACCTCGCCGCCTCGCCGGAGGACCAGAGCCGGATAGCCGTTGACCTGCGCCGGCCGCAGCGCCGCGGCGCCGAACCTGCTCAGCCCGGCGGCCAGGGAGGCCACCCTGCCGGCCCCCACGATGGGCGCCGGCGCGGCCTGCACGACTCCGCCGCCGTCGCCCAGGAAGACCACGTCCGGCGCCATGATGTCGAGCAGGCGTTGCAGATCGCCCGTTTCGATCGCTCGTTGGAACGCCTTGAGCGCGTCTTGGGTCTCGGCCGGGGAAACGACCCCGCGTGGTCGGCGCGCGGCGACGTGGGCCCGGGCCCGGTGGGCGATCTGGCGGACCGCCGCCGGGCTCTTGCCGACGGCTTCGGCGATCTCGTCGTACTCCACGGCGAACACCTCACGCAGCACGAACACGGCCCGCTCGGTCGGCGCGAGCGTCTCCAGCACCAGCAGCATCGCCATCGAGACGCTGTCGGCCAACTCGGCGTCCTCGGCCACGTCGGGCGTGGTCAACAACGGCTCGGGCAACCAGGGGCCGACGTAGGACTCCCTGCGACGGCGGAGCGTACGCAGCCGGCCCAGCGCCTGGCGTGTGGTGATCCGGACCAGGTACGCGCGCTGATCCCGCACCGCGTCGAGATCGACGCCCGCCCACCGCAGCCAGGTCTCCTGCAGGACGTCCTCCGCGTCGGCGGCCGAGCCGAGCATCTCGTAGGCGACGGTGAACAGCAGCTGGCGGTGGGCGACGAACGCCTCGGTGGCGGAGTCCACGCGGCCGCCGCGAGCGGGCGGCTCGATCGGTTCCGTTGCCCGCTCGCCGTGCTCGCTCATTGCGCGCTCCTGCCTGTTCGCTCTCGACCATGCCATAAGGACAAGACACCGGTCCCCACCGCTTTGTGACAACCGCGACCGGTGGCGTACATCACATGACCGTGCTGTCACAGGGGTCGGGGCGGCGGCATCTTCATGGTCGTCAGGACGCCGCGCGAACGATTCGCGCGACGCGAACCCCCGTAGCGAGGACGAAGCCATGGAACCCCGGATGAACCTGATGACCAACGAGCTCGGCGCCAAGATCGGCAAGCGGTTCTACAACGTCAGCCTGGCGATCGAGCAGTCGTCGCTGCCCAAGGCCACCCAGGACCTGGTCATGCTGCGCGCCAGCCAGATCAACGGCTGCGGTTGGTGCGTCGACGTCCACACCAAGGAGGCCGCGGCCGCCGGGGAGGCCGCGGTCCGGCTCAACCTGGTCGCCGCCTGGCGCGAGTCCACCGTGTTCACCGAGGCCGAGCAGGCCGCGCTCGCGCTCGCCGAGGAGGGCACCCGGCTCGCCGACGCCCACCACGGCGTGTCCGACGAGACCTGGGCCCAGGTGCGCAAGCACTACGACGACGACCAGATCGCCGCGCTGGTCTACCTGGTCGCCATGATCAACGCGGCCAACCGGCTCGGCGTGATCGTGCGCACCAAGGGGGGCTCCTACGAGCCCGGCATGTTCGCCGGCCTGTCGAGCTGATCGTAGACGAGCCCCGGCCCGGCCCGGGATCATTCGACCCGGGCCGGGCCCGCGCCCGTCCGGGCGCGGGCCCGGCCCTCCGGCGACGAGGAGAAGGAGCAGCGATGTCCGAAGAGACGATCTCCAGCAGGGGGTACGGCCCGGACCACGTGTCGGGTCTCGGCTACGGCCTGCACCATGTCCAGCTCGCGATCGGGCGGGGAGACGAGGAGGCCTGCCGCGCCTTCTACGTCGGGATCCTCGGCATGATCGAGATCCCCAAGCCGCCGGCGCTCGCCGCACGTGGCGGCCTGTGGGTGCGGGCCGACTCCCTGGAGATCCATCTGGGTGTCGAGCAGGGCTTCCGCCCGGCCCGCAAGGCCCACCCCGGCATCCTCGTCACCGACCTGGACGGCCTGGCCGCCCGGCTGGAGCGGCACGGCGTCGAGGTGACCTGGGACGACGACTTCCCCGGCCACCGGCGTTTCTACGCCCACGACACCGTCGGCAACCGGCTGGAGTTCCTCCAGCGGATCCCGTCCGCCTGACGCGGCACCCGTCGTCCCGCCGCCTCTCGCTCACCCTCCGAACGCGATTGACGACGAATCGGAACGAAGTCGTGGGCCTGCCGTACGGGAAACGCGCATTTCATCGACGGACAGTGCTAAATCCGTCGACAGGCCGACATGGCACCGGAATCATGGCAGGCATGTCCATCGTGAAGGAGGTCGACTTCCCCTCCCGACCAGAACCCCGCGAGCCGCTTCCGATGAACGTGTGGCTCGACGACGGCGACAGCCCCGCCGACGTGATCGACGCGCTCGCCCTGTCGCCGTTCGCCACGGGGACGCAGCCGTGGTCGCGCAGCACCACCGTGGACCGGGTCCGGCTGGAGCCCCCGACGGTCCCCCAAGGCGGGCGGGTGCTCCGGGTCGCCCAGGACAGCGACGGTCACGAGTCACGCCTGATCTCCGGCGAGGGGTGGACCCTGCGCGTGGTCCGCTACATCAGCAGGTCGGCCACCTTCACCGTGACGGCCACGAGCGAGGAGCTGGCCCGCTCGGTCCTCGACGAGGCGACCAAGGGCGCGGAGGAGGAGGTCGCCAAGGACGAGGACCACGTCGCGATGGGCTTCGTGTGGCTGTCCGATCACGGCATGCGCCGCTCCGCCAAGCCGATCACCACCGCTCCCTGGGACGGGATCAGGCACAACTATCCGCGCGCGGCCAAGGACCGGCTCGGCCGGCTCATGGCGATCCGGCCGCCGGACGTGAACGGCCGGCTGCTCCTGCTGCACGGCCCGCCGGGCACCGGCAAGACCACCCTGCTGCGCACGCTCGCCCGCGAGTGGGCGAGCTGGTGCCAGGTGGACTGCGTCCTCGACCCGGAGCGGCTGTTCAACAGCCCGGGATACCTCATGGATGTGGCGGTCGGCTTCGACTGCCCCGACGACGACGAGGAGCCCCGCTGGCGGATGCTCGTCCTGGAGGACTGCGACGAGCTGATCCGCGCGGAGGCGAAGCAGTCCACCGGCCAGGGGCTGTCCCGGCTGCTGAACCTGACCGACGGCCTGCTGGGGCAGGGGCGGGACGTCCTGGTCGCGATCACCACGAACGAGGACCTCAACCAGCTGCACCCCGCCGTGGTGCGGCCCGGCCGCTGTCTGGCCCAGATCGAGATCGGACGGCTGGCCCCGGACGAGGCCGTGGCCTGGCTCAACACGTCGGCGGACCGCTCCGGCGGCTCGGCCGCGCCGAACGGCGGGGCCGCGGGCGTCGGCCCCGACGGCGCCACGCTCGCGGAACTGTTCGCGCTGCGCGAGGGGCACAGGCTCACCGCGCCCGAGACGACCGCCTCGACCGGCCTGTATCTCTGAGGACGGCCGAATCCGAGGCTCCGAGCCCCCGCCGCCACTTGCGGCGCGGGCTCGGGGGCCCGGAGGCGGAGGCGGAGCGCCCGGTGGGTCAGTTCCAGAAGACGGCGACCGCGGTGGCGAGGGCGGCCAGGGTGCCGACGCCGTAGAACGCCCACGGCGGCCTGACGCGCGTACCCGCGACCGCCACCAGGGCGATGGCCAGGGCGAGTCCCGCTTTGACGGCCATCTTCGGGCCGGAGACGGACATGTCCATCGTCGTACGGATCCAGATGAGCAGGGCGCCCGTGACGAACTGGGCGACGGCGGCGATCACGACGGGGGCCCCGACAACCATCGTCCGGAGCCGCATCTCACGGAGGAAGCCCCCGAGGAGGGCGGAGAAACCGACGAAGTGGAGAAAGACCAGGACGAGTCGCAACGTTTCCATGCAGACACCCCCCGTTGACGGCCTCACCTCAGGTGTCCGCATGAGCGGTGCCATACGCGTCCGCCTGCGAAAGGCCCTCGACGTACAGTAATGAGGGTACTACGCCCCGTTTTTGTGATGTTCGCCGGTTTTCGCCGCTCGGTGTCGCGCCGCACCGCAGAGCCGCTGTTACGTACTGGTAAACCAATACGTAAACCATCCGATGTGCCGCTTACGGTCGGAAACCACAATCGGCAAGGTGGTCACCCCGTCTCCGGCACGCGTGAGCAGCGTCGTCCTCCATCGGTGGTCCTTCGAGGGCCAGGAGAGCGGCGTGGCCTCCTACCTCGATGTGTTCGGCCCCTCCGGGATCCGCAACGACGACGCCGACGGCGGCACGAGCTGGCCGTACATCCGGTGGACCTCCGAGGAGCGGGAGATCGGCTTCCCGGCGACCCAGCTGGTGCCGTCCTGGACGGCGAACACCCCGCCCGGCTCCTGGCTGCAGGTGGAGCTCCGGGCGCGCACCGCGACCGGCGCCCACACCAAGTGGTACTGCATGGGCCGCTGGGCCGAGGGCGACGCCGACATCCACCGCACCTCGCTCCCCGGGCAGGGCGACCAGGACGGGGACGTCGCGGTGGACACGTTCGTCGCGGCCCGGCCGGTCGTCGCGTACCAGGTCCGTGTCACTCTCTACGGCGCGGGCGGCCGGGTGCGGTCGGTCAACGTGATGGCCTCGGCGGTGCCGCCCGGAGGCCCGGCGAGCGCGGGCCGCGGCCCGGCCCCGGCCCTGACGAACGGGGCGCACCCGGACACGGTCTCCCCGCCGAGGACGGCGAGCGTCGAGCTGAACGTGCCGCGCCACTCGCAGATGACGCACCCGGGGCACCACCCGGAGTGGGACGGCGGCGGCGAGTCGTGGTGCAGCCCCGCCTCCTTCACCATGGTGCTCGGCTACTGGGAGCGCGGCCCCGCGCCGGACGAGCTCGCCTGGGTCTCCTCCGACGACCCGTGCCCGTCCGTGGACCACGCCGCGCGCGACATGTACGACCACAGCTACCAGGGCACGGGCAACTGGCCCTTCGGGGTGGCCTACGCGGGACGCTACGGTCTCGAGGGCTTCGTGACGCGGCTACGCTCGGTGTCAGAGCTGGAACTGTTCGTCCGGGCGGGCATCCCCGTGATCACATCACAGTCGTTCAAGGAGCACGAGCTGCCCGGTTCCGGGTACTCGACCAGCGGCCACATCATGGTCGTCGTCGGCGTCACGCCGACGGGCGACGTGATAGCCAACGATCCGGCGGCGCCCTCGGACGAGGCCGTACGCCGGGTTTATCCGCGCGAGGCGTTCGAGAACGTCTGGCTGCGCGGCTCCAGCAGCGGGGGGATCGTGCATGTGGTCCACCCGCCGGACGTCCCACTCCCTCTCTCCGAAGGAAACTGGTGAGCCGAACCGAACCGGTGAGCATCAGCGCCGTCGACGTGGCGCGGGTGGACGATCGACCGCTGTGGGTGGAGATCTGCGGCGACGAGGTCTGGTGGGACGAGCCGCGCCCGCAGGAGGGCGGCCGCCGCTGTGTCGTGCGCCGCCGCGCCGACGGGAGCGTGGAGGATGTGCTCCCGCCGGGATGGAATGCCCGCAACCGGGTGATCGAGTACGGCGGGCGGTCCTGGCGGTCCCACCAGGGGGCGCTGGTGTTCACGAACTGGGCCGACCAGCGGCTCTACCGCTGCGCTCCCGGCGGCGAACCCGTCCCGCTCACCCCCGAGGGCCCGGCGCGGTACGGCGACCTCGTGATCCACGGCGACGAGGTGCTGTGCGTACGGGAGATCGGCCGCGAGCGGGCGATCGTGGCGGTGCCCCTCGACGGCGGCCCCCTGCGCGTCCTCGTCGAGGCCCACCACTTCGTGATGAACCCGCGCGTCTCCCCGGACGGCCGGCACATCGCCTGGATCGGCTGGAACCATCCGGACATGCCGTGGGACGCCACCGAGCTGTGCGTCGCCCCGCTCGACGGGGCGGAGCCGTACCGGGTGGTCGCGGGCGGCGCGGTCGCCCAGGCCGAGTGGCGGGACGCCGGCAGCCTGTACGCCGTCACCGACACGACCGGCTGGTGGAACATCCACCTCGTCCCGCTCGACGGTGACCCGGCGACCGCACGGAACCTCACGCCGCTGCCCATGGAGTTCGGCGACGCCGTGTGGAAGCTCGGCCAGACGTTCTTCGCGGTCTCCGGCGACTCCATCGTCACCATGTACGGCACGGCCGACCTGCGGCGGCTGGGCGTGATCGACGAGAGCGGCGCCCCGCCGCGGGAGATCGGCGGCGACGCCACCTACTGGTCGCCGACCCTGGCCGCCGACGCCACCCACGTCGTCGGCGTCGCCGCCTCGCCGTACCGGCCGTACGAGGTGGTGCGGATCGAGCTGGCCACCGGGAAGCGGGAGACGCTGTCCCCGCCCAAGCGACTCCCCCCGGCCGAGCTGCTGCCGACGCCCGAGCCGGTCATGATCGACGGCGTCCACGCCCACCTTTACGCGCCGCTGCGCCCGCCGTCGGCGGAGGGGGCGCCGCCGTACGTGGTGTTCGTGCACGGCGGGCCGACGAGCGCCGCCGCGCCGATCCTGGACCTGGAGGTCGCCTACTTCACCAGCCGGGGCATCGGCGTGGCCGAGGTCAACTACGGCGGCTCCACCGGGTACGGCCGGGCCTACCGCGAACGGCTGCGGCACAACTGGGGCGTCGTGGACGTCCAGGACTGCGAGACCGTGGCGCGCCGGCTGCTGGCCGACGGCACGGCGGGCAAGGTCGCGATCAGGGGCGGCAGCGCGGGCGGCTGGACCTCGCTCGCGGCGCTGGTCCACAGCGACGTCTTCTGCGGGGCGGCCGCCCACTACGCGATCGGGGACCCGGAGAGCTGGGCGGCGGAGACGCACGACTTCGAGTCGCGCTACCTCGACGGGCTGATCGGCCCCCTTCCCGAGACCCGGCAGCGCTACCTCGACCGTTCCCCCGCTCTGCACGCCGAGCGGGCATCCGGCCCGGCACTGCTCATGCACGGCCTGGAGGACGCCATCGTCGATCCGTCCCAGGCGGAGCGGTTCGCCGCCGAACTGGAGCGACACGGCGGGACCTGGGCGTACCTCGCCTTCCCGGGGGAACAACACGGATGGCGACGTGAGGAGACGATCGTCGCGGTTCTGGAAGCCGAGCTCGCCTTCTACGGCCTGATCTTCGGCTTCCCGACGCCTGAGGTCCCGCCGCTCGTGCTGCGGGGCCCATCCGTGACGTTCACTCCAGGAGACTCCGCATGACCGTGACGACCGAGGTCGCCGACATCTGCTCCACCCTGATCAGGATCGACACCACCAACCCCGGTTCCGGCGAGCGCAAGGCCGCCGAATACGTCGCGGGCCTGCTGGACGAGGTCGGCATCGAGCCGACGGTGGTGGAGTCCGCGCCGCAGCGCACCAACGTGCTGGCCCGCATCCCCGGCGACGGCACCGATCCGGACGCCCTGCTGATCCACGGCCATCTCGACGTCGTCCCGGCCGACCCGTCGGAGTGGCGGCTGCACCCGTTCTCGGGCGAGGTGGAGGACGGGTGCGTCCACGGCCGCGGCGCGGTCGACATGAAGGGCACCCTGTCCATGACCCTCACCGCGGTGCGCGAGTGGGCCCGGCGCGGGGTGCGGCCCCGGCGCGACATCGTGCTCGCCTTCGTCGCCGACGAGGAGGCCACCGGCGAGTACGGTGCGGGCTACGTCGTGGACAACCACCGGGACTGGTTCGCCGGCTGCACGGAGGCGATCAGCGAGTCGGGCGGCTTCAGCTGGCACGAGGGCGACACCCGGATCTACCCGGTGGCGGTGGGCGAGCGCGGCACCGCCTGGATGCGCCTCACCGCCAAGGGCGTCGCCGGGCACGGGTCCAAGCCCGCGGCCGACAACCCGGTCGTGGAGCTGTCCCGCGCGCTGGTGCGGATCGCCGACCACCGCTGGCCGGTACGGGTCACGCCCGCGGTGGCGGCGCTCGTCGAGGGGCTCTCCCGCGCGCTCGGCACGACGATCGACCTCGACCGGCTGGACGAGGAGATCGAGCGGCTGCCGCAGGCGTCCATGCTGTTCAAGGGCGTGCTGCGCAACTCGGCCAACCCGACCATGCTCGACGCGGGGTACAAGGTCAACGTCATCCCGGGCACGGCGCAGGCCCACGTGGACGGGCGCTTCCTCCCCGGGTACCGCGACGAGTTCCTGGAGACCATCGACCGGCTGCTCGGCCCGAAGGTCACCCGCGAGTTCGTCAGCATGGGCGAGGCGGTCTCCGCGCCGGCCGAGGGCCTGTTCGACCAGCTCCGCGGCGCCCTGCTGGCCGAGGACCCGACCGGCCACCCGGTGCCGTATGTGATGACCGGCGGCACGGACGCGAAGGCGTTCGCCCAGCTCGGGATCCGCGGGTACGGCTTCGCGCCGCTGCTCCTTCCCCCTGACCTGAACTACTTCGGCATGTTCCACGGGGTTGACGAGCGGGTCCCGGTGGAGGGACTGGAGTTCGGCGTCCGCGTCCTTGACCGGCTGCTGCTCGCGGAGACGGAGCCCCCGGCGACCACCGAGCACTGATCGAATACGAGCGCTCCGCGGAGGTGAGGCACTCCTCCGCGGAAGTGGCCTGCTCCACGCGAACAGCTTCGTGGCATCTCGAGGCCTTCCAATCGAAGAGCCCTTGTCACTCGCTGCTTTCCTGTCCGGCTGCGGCGCTCTCCTGGGTGCCCCTTCGAGCCACGGCCGCCAATGGATGCTGATCCCCGGCTACCCGCTCGGCCAGGGACCCTCGCCGCGATGGGCAGGACCGCCCAGTCGGACCAGATACGCGAGGCCACCCTGGCCTCCATGGCCGCGGCGCTTGGAGAGAGCCACCCAACATCGTGGCGCTGCAGGCGTGGCGGCGAATCAACCGGGATCTGGAGCCGCAGCCGATCCGGAACAGGTGAGCCGCAGCAGGGCGGCCCGTCCAGGGTTCCGACGTGGGCCGAGCCACGCCGGAACCGACGCCCGTGGCCCCACTCCTTGTCAAGAGATTCAGCTATCGCAGCTTGGGGTCGAGGGCGTCTCGTACGACGTCGCCGAGCATCAGGAAGCTCAGCACGGTGGCGGTCAGGAACAGCGCCGGGAAGACCAGCAGGTGCGGATGGTCGGCGAAGAACGTCTGGGCGACGTTGAGCTGCAGGCCCCATGACACGTCGGGGTACTGCAGGCCGACGCCGAGGTAGTCGAGCGTCGCCTCACCGGCGATCACGTTGCCGACGTTCAGCATGGCGACGACGAACACCGGCGCGATGGAGTTCGGGAGGATGTGCCGGAACATGATCCGCCGGTCGCCGGCGCCGAGCATGCGGGCGGCGGCCACGAAGTCCGTGTCCTTCACCGCGATCACCTGGCCGCGCATCAGGCGCGTCATCGTCGTCCAGCCGAGCAGGACGAGGACCAGCGTCATGGCCCACATCCCGTGGCCGGGGAAGGCCACCAGGACGACGGTCGCGCCGAGGACGAACGGGATGCCGAAGAAAACGTCGGTGATCCGGGCGATCAGCGCGTCGAGTACGCCTCCGTAGTAGCCGCCGACCAGCCCGAGGAGGATCGCGATGATCAGCGCGAACGCGGTCACGGCGACGCCGATCACGATGGACGCCCGCGTGCCGTGGACGATCTGCGACCAGTAGTCGCAGCCCTGCAGGTCATAGCCGAAGACCGCGCCGCTGCCGGGTCCCTTCTTGGACATCCGGAGGTTGCAGTTCTCGTTCGGGCCCATCGCGGCGAACACGTCCGGGAAGGCGGCCATCACCCCGGCCAGCGCGAGGACGGCCGCCGAGAACCAGAAGACGACCCGCCCGCGCAGTTCCAGCCAGGCGTCGTGCCACAACGACCGCCCGGAAGGACCGGTCTCGGGTACGGCGTCCGCGAGAACGGCCGAGCCGGAAGAGGTCCCGGTGTCCGGCGACTCCGCCGGGAGGACGGGCTTCGGGCGGCCTTTCGGCTGTCCGGGATGCAGGTCAGGCACGGCGGATCCTCGGGTCGAGCACACCGTAGAGGAGGTCCACGACCAGGTTGGCGACGATGAAGATCATGACGAGGAGGGTGACCACGCCGACGACGACGGGCCCCTCCTGGAGCTGGATGGACTGGAACACCTGCTGGCCGATGCCGGGCAGGTTGAAGATGCCCTCGGTGACCACCGCGCCGGCCATCAGGTTGCCGAAGTCGATGCCGAGGTAGGTGACCACCGGGATCAGCGAGTTGCGCAGGGCGTGCAGCCCGACGATCCGGCGCCGCCGCAGGCCCTTGGCCGTGGCCGTGCGGACGTAGTCGGCGCGCAGGTTCTCCACCAGCGAGGTCCGGGTGAGCCGGGCGACGTAGGCGAGCCCGAACGAGCCGAGGACCATGCCGGGCAGCAGGTAGCTGACCGGCCACCCCTCGTCCGTGCCCGCCGTCGGGAACAGCCCGAGGTTGAGGCCGAGCAGGATCTGCGCGGTGTACCCGACCACGAAGACCGGGACCGCGATGACGAACGTGGTTCCCGCGAGAACGGCCGTGTCGGCGATGCCGCCGCGGCGCAGGCCCGCGACGATGCCGAGGCCGACGCCCACGACCAGTTCGAAGATCCAGGCGGTGACCGCGAGCTGCGCGGTCACCGCCCACCGGTCCCCGAGCAGCTCGCTCACCGATTGCCCGGTGAAGGTCTCGCCGAGATTCCCCTGGAACACCCCGAGCATGTAGTAGCCGTACTGCACGAGCAGCGGGTCGTTCAGGTGGTAGTGCTCGCGCATGACGTTGAGCACCTGCTCGGGCACCGGCTTGTCGCCGGCCAGCGCGAGTATCGGGTCTCCTGGCAGCGCGAACACCATCGTGTAGATGAGGAAGGTGGTGATCACGAAGACCGGGATGGCCTGGATCAGGCGCTGGACGGCGTATCTCACTTGTTCTTGACCGTGATCGTCTGGAGGTTGTTGCTGTATGCCGTGAGCTGGACGTCACCGAGCCTGGCGGAGTAGCCCGACTGGTCCTGCCAGTTCCACAGCGGGATCAGCGGCATCTCGGCGAGCGCGAGGTCCTCGGCCTTCTGGTAGAGCGGAAGGCTCGCCTCGATGCTCGGCGCCTCGTTCGCCTGCTTGATGAGGTCGTTGAACTCCTTGCTCTCCCAGCCCATCTTGTTGCCCTCGCCCCACATGAACTCGAGGTAGTTCTGCGGGCTCGGGTAGTCCATGACCCAGTTCTGCCGGTACGGCCCGTCTTCCTTGTGCTCCCGCAGGGTCGTCAGGTAGTCGGATGCCGGGATCTTGCGGAACTTGATGTCCTGGATGCCGAGGTTCTGCTTGAGCTGGTTGGCGACCGCGGTCATCCACTGCTCGTAGCTGGGGTCGGCGTTGGAGAAGTACAGGTTGAGCGTGCCGCTGAACCCGCCGGCCTGGTCGAAGAGCTGCTTGGCCTTCGCCGGGTCGTACGTGCAGGTCTCGCCGCAGGCGTCCTCCCGGTAGCCGGGCACGAGCGGGGCGACCAGCGACGCCATCGGCTTGAACGTGCCGTTGTAGACGGCCTCGACGATCGCCTGCCGGTCGATCGCCATCGAGATCGCCTTGTGCAGGTCGGCGTTGGCGAACCGCTTGTCGAACATCGGGAAGCCGAGGTAGTCCATCGTGCCGCCGGCCGTCGCCACGAAGCGGTCGCCGAGCAGCTTCTTCGCCTCCGGCGCGCTGGCCGGGGGGATCGTCGTCAGCAGGTCCACCTTGCCGGCCCGCAGGTCGGTGTACGCGGTGTCCCGGCTGGCGTAGATCTTGAACTCGACGCCGTCCGACTGGGCCTTGCGGTCGCCCGCGTAGTCGGGCGACTTCTTGACGGCGATCTTCTGGTTGTGCTCCCAGGTCCCGTCGAGCATGAACGGGCCGTTGCCGATCGGCGCCTGGTCGTACGCCTTGAGGTCCTTGAACGCGGCCTTCGGCATCGGCACGAACGCGATGTAGGCCAGCGTGATCGGGAACTGGCTGAACGGGCCGGTGAGCGTGACCTTGAGGGTGTTGGGGTCGACGACCTGCAGCCCGGACATCTTGTCCGCCTTGGGCTCGCCCTCCTCTGGGTTCAGCGCGTCGTAGCCCTCGATGTTGGCGAAGTAGTAGTTGTTGGTCCAGCCGTTCGGGCCGTAGGCGGCCGCGTTCCACGCGTCCGCGAAGCTCTCGGCGGTGACCGGCTCGCCGTTGCTGAACTTCTGGCCCTGCTTGATCTTGATGGTCCAGACCTTCTGGTCATCACTGGTCACCGACTCGGCGGCGCGCATCTGCGGCTTGCCGTCGGCGTCGATATATACCGGGGTGTCGAAGATGGCGTCGAGCACCGCAATGGAATAGCTGCTCGACGTGTTGCCCGGCGTCAGGTGGTCGGGCTCGGTGAGCGCGACCGAGAACACGCTCGGTCCCTGCGCGTCCCCGCCCTGCTTGTCCTGCCCTCCGCCTGAGCCGCCGCATCCGCTGACCCCGCCGAGGATGACCGCCGCCACCGCGAGTGCGGCGGTTCGTCTTCTGCTGAGCGTCACGTGATCCTCCGCCTCTACTGTTGCGGTGAGGGTAAAGAGCGGTTCAAGTGCTTACATCGGATGGTTTACGTATTCCTTGCCAAAAGGATCTCGGGCAGGCTTACCCTGGAGGACCCCATGGATCTGATCAGCCTGAGCGCGCGCCACCTCCACGCGATCGCCGAACTGGGCTTTCGAGTGGCCCAGGACGGGGCGCACGGCGCGATGACGGCGCTGCGCCAGGTGATCCCGGTGGAGGCCTACGAGTTCGTCGCCTTCGACCCGGCGACCGGACGACACCGGTCGCTGGTGTCCGCCGGGTACGCCCGCGTGGACGCCGACGCCGCCGAGGAGTACACCAGCCTCGCCCCCTATCGGCAGGCCATGTCGCTGAAGGAGCCGCTGGTCATGGGCTCCCCTGGCACCGAGCGATACTTCCGCCGCCATCTGGAGCCGTACGGCTGGCGGGCCGGCATCACCACGCCGCTGTTCCTGTCCGAGGGCCGCTACACCGGGCTGCTGCACCTCCACTCGCGGGACGACTTCCCGCCGGAGGCGGCGCCGGTGATCTCCGCGGTCTCCCCCGCGCTGGCCCACGTCACCGACCTCACCCGCTGCGTCATCGACCCGCTCGGGCTGCCGTCCGGCTACCAGGCGCTGGCGTACGAGCGCGGCGGGCGGTGCCGTACGGTGGCGGGCTGGCCGCCGTCGGAGGCGCTGCGCGCCGAGCCCGCGATGGCCGGGCTCGCCCGCGAGTTCATCGACTCGCGCGAGCTGTCCCGGCGCGGACTGTGGCTGGACAGCGCCGGCCAGTGGCGCGAGATGCGCATCCACCGGGCCGGCGTCGGCCTCCACGGCTCCATCCAGGGGGCGGTGATCGCCGAGCGCCCCTGCACCCTGCCGTACGAGCTGACGGCGCGCGAGCTGGAGGTGCTCACCCGGGTGGCCCGGGGCGACTCCAACCCGCAGATCGCGGCCGCCCTCGTCCTCAGCGTCCGCACGGTCACCACCCACCTGGAGCACGTCTTCGCCAAGCTCGGGTGCGACAGCCGTACCCGCCTGACCACCAAGGCCCTCGCCGAGGGGCTCTGCCGCCTCGACCTCCCCTGACGGGCGCCGGGGAGCCCGCGCGAAAACTCCGGCGAACTCCCCGGGTGCCTCCGACAGCGATTCTGAGATCCTGTGGGGGTGGCGATCAGAACGGACGACGGTGAACATTTGGGGCTGCTGTTCCCGGACGGCGGAGACGGGCGCGCGCTCCCGGACGACCTCCCTCCGGGGTCCCTGGTGTGGCCGGACCCCGAGTACGACCGGCTCCGGACCCACCGCCGCCCCTCGTTCTGGCTCAGCGACTCTCCTGTCCCCGCCTCGCTGTGGAGCCGGCTGCGGGCCGAGCATCCGCGATCCGGCCTCTGGCCGGTGCTCCTGGAGGACTCCGTACAGCCCTGGTCGGCCGGACAGATCGCGCCGGAGCCGGTGTCGGAGATCGACAACTACGGGGCGGGCGCCTTCATGGCGGAGGTCTGGCGGGACCTGCTGGCCGGGGGCGTGGCGGACCTCGCCCCTTATGGGGAGGAGTGTCCCGGTCTGGCGGAGCCCGGCGGCCTGGTCGCCGACCCCGACGTGGTGGCCGACTGGTACGCCCGGATCGTGGCGGGTCGCCGCACGCCGCTCGGGCTGGCCGCGGTCGACCGGGGCGCCGACGTCCTGGCGGTGATGGGCTGGCAGGGCGCCGTGCACCACAACGAGTGGAGCGTCCCCCTCGCCGCCGTGGTGCGGAGCTGGGAGGAGCGCTTCGGCGTACGGGTGATCGGCATGGGGTTCAACACGCTCGACCTCAGCGTCGCCGCGCCACCGGCCACGCCGGAGCACGCGCTCCACGTCGCGGCGGAGCACTGGACCTTCTGCCCGGACAGCATCCTGCAGGGGCCGGGCACGCTCGCCGACTACGCGGAGCAGATCCAGGGCAAGAACGCCTGGTCGTTCTGGTGGGACTGACCGCCGCCGCGCCCCCGGCGGGGGCGCGGCGCCGATCTCAGGTGATGTCGCGGCGTACGGTCGTCGCGTTGGCGACGACCGCGAAGACCACCGCGTAGCCGATCAGGACGGCGGCGCCGCCCCAGGCGGGCAGCAGGTCGCTGCTCCCCATGCCGGGGGTCACGTCGATGCTCATCAGCGACTGCGCCGCGCCGCCGGGGAACCACTTGCCCACGACCTGCAGGGCGGGAATGGCCAGGAAGAGGCTCTCGATGACGTACGCCCAGGCGACGGCTCCGACGATGCCGGCGATCTGGTTGCGCACGAGCGCGCCCACGGCGATGCCCAGGATCGTGTAGAGGGCGAGCGAGGCCACGGTGCCGAGGGCGATCGCCGGGACGCGCGCCTCCGTCAGCGACAGCTCGCCCCCGGCGAGCAGCACCGTGGGGATCACGACCAGGGCGGTGAAGAGCAGCACGGCCAGCGCGAACAGCACGCCCACGATCAGCCCGGCGACCAGCTTGGCGGTGATCACCCGCCCGCGCCGCGGCGTCGTGAGGAAGGTGCCGGTGATCGTCTGGTAGCGGTACTCGGACGTGATCATCACGACGCCGAGGATCATGACGAAGATCCGGCCGCTCGCCCCGGCCGACCAGGCGAGCTGCGCCCACTCCGGCGTGTCCAGCGCGGGCAGCCCGCCCTGGGCGTTCCCGGCGAAGCCGATGTAGAAGGCGAGGTTGACGCCGATCAGCAGGAGCGTGGAGAGCAGCATGATCCACCACAGCCGCGTGGTGGACAGCTTCAGCAGCTCCGCGCGCACCAGGGCGATCATCGCTCCTCCGTCAGTTCCAGGAAAACCTTCTGCAGGTCGGACCGCTCGGCGAGCATCTCGGTCAGCACGACGCGCTGGTCGAGCACGACCCGCCCGATCTCCTCGGGCTCCAGGCCGTGCACGCGCAGCGCGCCGTCGTCGAGCCGATCGACCGTCGCGCCCGCCTTCTCCAGCGCGGGCGCCAGCTCGCCGTCCCCGGCCGTCCGGACGCGCACGGTCTTCTCGCCGTTGGTGGTGAGCTCGGCCAGGGTGCCCTGCCGTACGAGCCGGCCGCCGGCGATGATCACGATGTCGTCCACGGTCTGCTCGACCTCGGACAGCACATGACTGGACACCAGGACGGCGGCGCCACGGTCGTGGGCCAGGTGCCGCAGGAAGCCGCGCAGCCACTGGATGCCGGCCGGGTCGAGGCCGTTGGCCGGCTCGTCCAGGATGTACACCTTGGGCTCGCCGAGCAGGGCGGAGGCGAGGGCGAGCCGCTGGCGCATGCCGAGCGAGAAGCCACCGACGCGCTTGCCCGCCGCGTCGGCGAGGCCGACCTGGCCGAGGGCCTCGTCCGCCCGCGAGACCGGGAGTCCGGCGGCGACGCAGAGCAGCCGCAGGTGGTTGCGCGCGGTGCGGCCGGGATGGAAGTTGGTGGCTTCGAGCACGGCCCCGACCTCGTTGAGGGGCGTGGCCATGTCGCGGTAGCGCTTCCCGTTGACCAACGCCTCGCCGGAGTCGGGCGTGACGAGGCCGAGCAGGGAGCGCAGTGTGGTGGTCTTACCGGCGCCGTTCGGTCCGAGATAACCGGTGACGGTGCCTGCCTTCACGGTGAAGGAGACGCCGTCGACCGCGCGGACCGCGCCGAAGGATTTCGACAGGTTTCGGATCTCGATCGCAGTCATCGCCCGCGATTATCGCGGCGAAATCGCGTAATTTCCTCATCCTTTATAACGATAAATCGAGCAAAGCGCGAGAAACGCGATCAATAACCGGGCACTGGGCCGGTCTCGCCGCCGCACGGACGGCGAGACCGGAGGGTGCCGCCGTCAGCGCGCGCAGCGGCGCAAAACGTTGGCGATGATCCGCGCCCCCGCGCCGCCCTGTGTGGTCAGGATCGACTCGGGGTGGAACTGCACGGCGAAACGCCGGTTCTCGGCGTCCTCGATCGCCATCGCCGCGCCGTCCGGCGTGGTGGCGGTGACGGCGAAGCCGCGCACACCCGGCTTCTTCGCGTGCAGCGAGTGGTAGCGGGCGGCCACGAACTCCTCGGGCAGGCCGTCGAGCAGCGCGCTCTCCCCCTCCCGGCGCACCTGGCCGCGCTTGCCGTGCTCGGGGTACGGCAGCAGCTCCAGGCTGCCGCCCGCCTGCTCGATCATGGCCTGCATGCCGAGGCAGACGCCGAACACCGGCAGCTCCCTGGCGTACAGCGCCTCGACGAGGGCGGAGCAGCCGAAGTCGGACGGCCAGCCGGGGCCGGGTGAGAGCACCACGAGCGTGGGCGCGATCTCGTCGAGCATCTCCAGCGGGAAGCCGTGCCGCAGCGTCACGACCGACGCGCCCTGCTGCCGGAAGTAGTCGGCCAGCGTGTTGACGAAGGAGTCCTCGTGGTCCACGAGCAGAACGGTGTGCCCGTCGCCGGGCAGCTCGGCGGCCGGGCGCCCCTCGTCCTCGGGCGTCTCCCGGCCGACGGCGGCGAGAGCGCCGAGCAGGGCGCTCGCCTTGAGCTCGGTCTCGCGCTCCTCGGCCTCCGGGTCGGAGTCGAACAGCAGCGTCGCCCCGGCCCTGACCGTGGCGACACCGCCCCTGATCTGCGCGGTGCGCAGGGTGAGCCCGGTGTTCATCGAGCCGTCGAAGCCGATGAAGCCGACGGCGCCGCCGTACCAGCGCCGGGTGGTGGCCTCGTTGTCCTCGATGAACTGCATGGCCCAGGTCTTGGGCGCCCCGGTGACGGTGACCGCCCACATGTGGGTGAGGAACGCGTCGAGGGCGTCGAACTCCGGACGGAGCCGCCCCTCGATGTGGTCCACGGTGTGGATCAGCCGCGAGTACATCTCGATCTGGCGGCGGCCGATGACCCGCACGCTGCCGGGAACACAGATCCGCGACTTGTCGTTGCGGTCGACGTCGGTGCACATGGTCAGCTCGGACTCCTCCTTCACGCTGGACAGGAGGGTGCGGATGGCCTCGGCGTCCTCGACCGGGTTGGCGCCGCGGGCGATGGTGCCGGAGATCGGGCAGGTCTCCACGCGGTCGCCGCTGACCCGGACGTACATCTCGGGCGAGGCGCCGACCAGGTGCTCGCCGTCGCCGAGGTTGAGCAGGAACTCGTACGGCGCGGGGTTGGTCGTGCGCAGGGAGCGGTAGAAGCCGGCGGGATCGGTGCAGGAGGAGTGGAAGACCTGGCCGGGGACGACCTCGAACAGGTCGCCGCGCTTGAACTTCTCCTTCGCCTTGGCGACGATCTCGGCGTACGCCCCCCTCTCCGGGTTCGGCGGGATCTCGGTGGGGGCGGCCATCGGGAACGTCTCACCCGTGCGTTCCAGGCCCCGGGTGGAGACGCCGTCCACGACGAAGTCGTACAGGTACTCCATGCTGGTCTCGCGTACGCGGTCGATCACGACCAGCCGGTCCGGCAGGTGGAGCACCAGGTCGCGCTGGTCCGCCGGGCGGGGCAGCGCGTAGCGGATCGGCTCGAACTGGAAGGCCAGGTCGTATCCGAAGGCGCCGTACAGGCCGAGGTGCGGGTCGTCGCCGCGGAAGGCCGCCATCAGCTCGCGGATCGCCGTGAAGACGGTCGGACGGCGGCTGCGCATCTCCTCGGGGAGGATGTCCTCCGACTCGGCGATCGCCACCTCGACGTGCTCGGCGGTGGGGGCGGCGACCGGCTTGCCCGCGGCGAGCAGGCACGAGGTGACCGCGGGCAGGACGACGCGGCCGCGCTCGTTGAGCGCGCGGGCCGCGATCCGCCGTCCCCTGGCGACGATCTCCACGCAGGGATCGACGTAGCCGAAGGCCCACCGGCTGTACCGGCCGGGATAGTCCATGCCAGAGGAGAACGCCCCGCCGCGATGCTCGCCGAGCGAGGTCACGATCTCTTCGAGCGCGGCCTCGGGTACGTCGCGCACGATGCGCTCGACCTCGACGCCGCCGGCCGTGGTGTATCGGCTGGTATCCACCTGTCTCGCCCCTTGATTTTCGTAATGCCCCGGGGGCGGACATGAAAAAGGCCGCCTCTCGGGGCGGCCGTTTGCTCCTGCTCGCGTATGCGAAACCCACGCCGCCTGCTAGCGGCGCCACCACTGATTTGGATTTCGCATGACGTACAGGTTAGTGGCCTCGCACGTGATCATGCAACGACGTTGCTCCCTGGCCCCGGCCAATAATGTTACTAGTATGTAACAAACACGGCGAGGAGGGACGAATGGCACTCCAGCTCCCCCGGCACCGCGCTCACCGGGTGCTCGTCCACCGCGATGTGCCGGTGCCGATGCCGGACGGTGTCACGCTGCTCGCGGACCGGTACGTGCCGGTCGGCGCCGACCGGCCGCCGACCGTCCTCATCCGCTCCCCGTACGGCCGGGCCGGGGTGGTCGGCTGGATGTACGGCCGGATGTTCGCCTGGCACGGGTTCCACGTCGTGATCCAGAGCTGCCGCGGCGGGTTCGGCTCGGGCGGGCTGCTCGACCCGCTCGGCGACGAACGCGAGGACGGCCTGGCCACGGTCATGTGGATGCGGGCCCAGTCCTGGTACGGCGGGAGCTTCGCCATGCACGGCCCCTCCTACCTCGGCTACGCCCAGTGGGCCATCGCGGCGGAGGCGCCCGACCTCAGGGCGATGGCCACGCAGGTGACGGCGTCGTGCTTCCGCGACGCGGCCTACGTCGGCGGGTCGTTCGCCCTGGAGTCCACGCTCGTCTGGACGACGCTCACCGCCGGGATGGAGGGACGGCTGGGCGGCGCCGCCGCGACCTTCCTCGCCCCGCGCCGCACCCGCCGGGCCGTGCGGTCCGGCCTGTCCGGCCGGCCGCTGTCCGAGCTGGACCTCGTGTCGGCGGGCCGCCCGCTGCCGTTCTTCCGCGACCTGATCGCCCACCACGCCGACCCGTCGTCGGCGTACTGGCGCAAACGGGACTTCTCCGCGTCCGTCGGCGAGGTCACGGCCGAGGTGACCATGACCGGCGGCTGGTACGACGTGTTCCTGCCGTGGCAGCTCAAGGACTACAAGGCGATGCGGGCGGCCGGGCGGCAGCCGCACCTGACGATCGGACCCTGGTACCACGCGGACCTGCGGCTCGGGCGGGTGGCGAGCGCGGGCGCTCTGGCCTGGTTCCGCGCCCACCTGCTCGGCGACCCGTCCGGGCTGCGGACGTCGCCGGTGCGGCTCTACGTGACCGGCGCGGACGAGTGGCGGGACTACCCCGACTGGCCGGTGCCGGGGACGCGGACGGAGCGCTGGCACCTGCAGCCGGGCGGGGCGCTCTCCACGGACAACCCGGCCCCGTCCGGGCCGGACCGGTTCCGGTACGACCCGCGGCACCCCACCCCGGTGCTCGGCGGCCCGGTCCTCATCGGCAACTCGACGCCGCGGGACAACCGGCGGCTGGAGTCGCGGCGGGACGTGCTGGTGTATACCTCGCCCGTACTGGCGGCGGACACGGACCTGATCGGGGAGGTGTCCGCCGATCTGTACATCCGGACGAGCACCGAGCACGCCGACGTCGTGGTCCGCGTCTGCGACGTCCACCCGAACGGGACCTCGATGAACGTGTGCGAGGGCGTCCGCAGGCTCACCCCGGCCGAACTGCCCGACCCGGACGGCGTGCGGCGGATCCGGGTGGACCTGTGGCCGATCGCGCACCGTTTCCGGCGCGGCCACCGGATCAGGGTCCACGTCGCGGGCGGGGCCTACCCCAGGATCTCCCGCAACCCCGGCACCGGCGACCCGCTCGGGCCGGGGGCGGCGCTGGTCTGCTGCGACCACGAGGTCCTGCACGACCCGGCCCGTCCCTCCGCGATCCTGCTCCCCCGAGCCGTCCGAAGCTGACCGCCCGAAGCTGACCGCGGGGCGCCCCCTGACGCGGCCCCCTGACGCGGCGCGGATCGGAAACCCAGGTCACGCGGCTCCCGCCTTTGAGAGGCCGAGCGAGCCATGACGCTCGGCGCGCCAACCCGACCGTTCGGCGATCGGCGATCCGGATGTGACGCGCGTCACTTTACGCTGCGGAGCGACCCCCAGTCAGAAAGGAGGGCGCGTTGGCCGCCCCTCGCAGTGACCGAAGTCCCTGGAACTGGCTCCTTCTGATACCGATCGCGATCCCCCTCATCCCCGCCCTGTACAACGCCGTCGAGCCGCGACTGTTCGGCATCCCACTGTTCTACTGGCTGCAGCTCGCCTTCATCCTGCTCGGCGTCGCCACCACCACGGTGGTCTACCGGATGACCAGGAGCCGCCGGTGAGCACCGAGATCGTCGTCTTCGCGGTCCTTTTCCTGGTCGTGAGCGGCATGGGGTTCGTGGCGGCCCGCTGGCGGCGCGCGAACGACCTCGCCAGCCTGCACGAGTGGGGCCTCGGCGGCCGCAGCTTCGGGTCGTGGATCACCTGGTTCCTGGTCGGCGGGGACCTCTACACCGCCTACACCTTCGTGGCGGTGCCCGCGCTGCTCTTCGGCGCGGGGGCCACCGGGTTCTTCGCCCTGCCGTACACGGTGGTGACCTATCCGCTGGTCTTCCTCGTGATGATCCGGCTCTGGTCGGTCTCGCACGTGCACGGGCTGGTCACCCCGGCCGACTTCGTCCGGGCGAGGTTCGGCTCGCCGACGCTGGCGCTGCTGGTCGCCATCACCGGCATCGTGGCGACCATGCCGTACATCGCGCTGCAGCTCGTCGGCATCGAGGCGGTGCTGAAGACGATGGGCGTGCGGGGCGACCTGCCGCTGATCATCGCGTTCGCGATCCTCGCGGCGTACACGTACCAGTCCGGGCTGCGCGCGCCGGCGCTGATCGCCTTCGTCAAGGACTCGTTGATCTACCTCGTGATCCTGGTCGCGGTGATCTACATCCCCTCCAAGCTCGGCGGCTGGGGAGCGATCTTCGACGCGGCGCAGGCGAAGTTCGACGCCACCCCGGCACCGGGCGACGGCATCCTGCTCAACTCGAACAACCAGTTCCAGTACGTCACGCTGGCCCTCGGCTCGGCCATGGCGCTGTTCCTCTACCCGCACAGCGTCACGGGCGTGCTGGCGGCGAAGAGCCGCAACGTCATCAAGCGCAACATGTCCGCGCTGCCCGCCTACAGCCTGCTGCTCGGCCTGATCGCGCTGCTCGGCTACATGGCGATCGCGGCCGGGATCAAGCCCATCGGCACCGACGTGAACACCGTGGTGCCGCAGCTCTTCGACACCATGTTCCCCGACTGGTTCGCCGGCGTGGCGTTCGCCGCCATCGGCATCGGCGCGCTGGTGCCCGCGGCCATCATGTCGATCGCGGCGGCCAACCTGTTCACCCGCAACATCTACCGCGAGTACATCAGGCCCGACGCCACGGACGCCCAGGAAGCCTCGGTCAGCAAGATCGTCTCGCTGGTCGTGAAGGTCGGCGCGGTGCTGTGCATCCTGCTGATCGACCCCCAGTTCTCGATCGACCTGCAGCTCATCGGCGGCGTGATCATCTTGCAGACCCTGCCGTCCGTGGCCCTCGGGCTCTTCGGGCGCTGGTTCCACCGGGCCGGTCTCATCGCCGGGTGGGTCGCCGGGATGGGCGCGGGACTGGTGATGCTGTACAACATCGCGAACCCGGCCACCAAGCACGCGCACTTCGGCGGCTCGGCGTTCCCGCTGGAGAAGCTGGGCCTGGACACCAAGATGACCGTCTACGCCGGGTTCCTCGCGCTCGCCGTCAACCTGATCGTCGCCGTGCTCGGCACGTTGCTGGCGCGGGCGGTCAAGATGGCGGAGGGTCCGGACGCGACCCGGCCCGAGGACTACGTGGCCGACCGGGAGGACCCCCGCGTCCACGATCTGGAGGTCGCCGGCTCCTCCTGATCCCGTACGGCTCCACGCGCCCGGTGCCTCCGCGACAGGGTCACCGGGCGTCGCCGTGTCCGGGGCCTTGCCCCGGCCCGTCTCCCACGTGATCCCGCTATGTCGATCAATGACGTGATCTCTGCGGTAATGTTCCGGACGGTTGTCTGGAGGTGGCTGGGGTGGGCGAGACGGGCGCGCCGCTGGTGCCGGGATATGAGGTGCTGGGCGTCCTCGGGCAGGGCGGCTTCGGCGTCGTCTACCGGGCCAGGCAGCTGACGGTGGGCCGCGAGGTCGCGCTGAAGCTCGACAACCGCGTCCTGCTCTCCGACCGCGACCGCCGCCGGTTCCTGCGCGAGGTCACCGCGGCGGGCGCGCTGTCCGGCCACCCCCACGTGGCCGGCGTGTACGACGCGGGCGTACTGCCGGACGGCCGGCCGTACATGGTCCTGGAGCTGTGCCCCGGCGGGTCGCTGGCGGACCGGCTCGCGGCGTACGGGCCGCTCGGCGCGGCCGAGGTCCGCGACATCGGGATCAAGATCGCGGACGCGCTGGCCGCCGCGCACGCGGCCGGGGTGCTGCACCGGGACGTCAAACCGGCGAACATCCTGGTCAACGCGTACGGGCTGGTCGTGCTGTCCGACTTCGGGCTCGCGACACGTCCGGGCGGCGCGGGAGGCGAGCACGCCTCGGTCACCCGCGAGTCGCTCACCCCGGCCTACGCGCCTCCCGAGGCGTTCGAGCTCACCGAGCCGACCGCCGCCGGGGACGTCTACGCGCTGTCCGCCACGCTGTACACGCTGCTGAACGGCAGGCCGCCCCGGTTCCCCGAAGGCGGCGTGGTGAACATCGCGGCGATCCTCGCGCTGCACCGGCTGCCCGTCCCCGACATCCCCGGAGCGCCGCCCGCGCTGGTCGAGGTGCTGCGCCACGGCATGGCGAGCGACCCCCGGGAGCGGATCGCGAGCGTCGCCGAACTGCGCGACGCGCTCGCCGCGCTCGGCCCGGACGGCGCCGCCGATCGCGCCGCACCGGGTCACGCCTCCCCCGGGTACGCCTCCGCGGCCCCCGGCCCGTACGCGAGCGCGCGCCCCGAGGCCGCCTCACCCGAGATGAGCGCGGCTCCCTCCGTTCCGCGCGCGCTCTCGCATGCCCCGACCGGAGCGAGCGCGATCCCGAACCCGGCCGTCCCGGGGGTCAGGCCGCCAGGCGCCCCCGGAGGCAACCCGGCCGCGGGCCCCTATGCGCGTACGGCGCCGCCGCGGGTGAGAGCGGGCGCGATGCCGGCCGCGCGGCCCCGGGCGGCCCGCCATCCGGCCGTCTTCGCCGCGACGGCCGCCGTGTTCACCGTCCTGCTCGTCGTCGGGATCGTCCTGCTCACCCCCAGCGACGCGGACCAGGGCGGCACCGGCCTGAGCCCCGGAGCCGCGGCGGCCTCCCACAGCCCGACGGGGCCTCCCGCCGCGAGCGGGCAGGGCGGCTTCGACGTGGCGACCTACACGGCTGGCTGCCCCGCCGCCGAGGTGGCCTCCGCCGGGGCGGCGTGCGTCTCCACCCCCGAGTGCTGGGCCGGCCCGGTCGTGATCGCCGGCGACGCGACCGCACGCTCCATCCCCTGCGCCAAGCCGCACGTGTGGGAGACGTTCGCGATCGCACCGCTGCCGCCGGGGGTGGCCAGCGACCAGCCGACGGTGGAGAAGCACCCCACCGTCACGCGGGTCTGCTCGAAGTACGTCCTGCTGCTGTCCCGGCGCGGCGCCGCCACGACGATCAAGGCGGACAGGTGGGAGATAACCGTGCTGCCCCCGAGCGCCGCCAAGTACGCGACGGGCGCGCGCGGCTACCGGTGCCTGGGGCGGGTGGACGGGCCCAACAGGTCGGCCGGCAGCTTCGGCCGCGCCACCTATCCGACCCCGTCCGGCAGCCCCGCCGCCGCCCCGGCCGCCGCGCCGGCGCCCGTCACGGGTTCGTCCGGCTCAGCTCGTCCAGGGCGTCGCGCAGATAGTCGATGAAGTCCCACACGTCGGGCACCATGTCGCGATCGACCACGATGCCGACGTCCAGCGACCCGTCGTAGGAGAACACGGTGATGTTGATCCCGCCGCTGACGTCGGTGATCACCGAGACCGGATAGTGGGCGAGCAGCCGGGCCCCGCACATGTACAGCGGGAACTGCGGGCCGGGGACGTTCGACACCATGAGGTTCATGGCGGACGCGGTACGCGACGCGATACGGAAGGCGGCGCGGTCGGCGAGGCCGCTCAGCGCGGCGGGCATGGCCTCGCTGAACTCCAGCAGCCAGGTGGCGGGCGCCGCCGCGTACCGGTCCTTGACGGTCTTCATGGAACGGCTCACGCCGCGCAGCCGCTCGCCGGGGTCGGCGACGTCCGTGGGGAGCGTCGCCATCGCGAGGACCACCTCGTTGGCGGGGACGTCGCCCTCCGTCAGACCCCGGCTGGAGATCGGGATGCCGGCGACCAGCGGCTCACGGGGCAGCTCGTCCCGCTGGACCAGCCAGCGCCGCAGCGCGGTCGCGCACAGCGACAGGACCACGTCGTTGACGGTCACGCCGAAGGCGTTCTTGATCCGCTTGACGTCGGCGAGCGGCAGCGTCCCGAACGCGAACCGGCGATGGGGCGAGATCGGCCCGGAGAAGGGCGTGCGCGGCACCGTCATCCGCGGCAGCCCGGGCAGCGGCTCCGCGCCGATGCCGCGCACGACGCGCGAGACCAGGCCGGTGCCGGGGATCTGCGAGACGACCGGGATCTCGTCGAGCCGCGGCATCACGCCCGCGAGGAAGCGCACCGCCGCCCCCGGGTTCTCCAGGACGCGGCCGACCCCCCGGACGATCATCTCGACGGTCTCGGGCGGCGTGTCCGGCTCGGACTCCGGCGGCGGGGTCTCGCGCCGCGGCTCGGGGCCGAGGTCCATGAGCGCGGCGAGCACCTCCGCGCCGGTCACACCGTCGATGGCGGAATGGTGCACCTTGGTGTAGACGGCGATCCGCCCGCCGGACAGCCCGTGGATGAGGTACAGCTCCCAGAGCGGACGGCGCCGGTCCAGGCGGCGGCTGTGGAGGCGGGCGACCTGCTCGCCGAGCTGGTGGTCGTCGCCGGGGCGCGGCAGGGCGATCTCGCGGACGTGGTAGTCGAAGTCGATCTCACGATCCTCCGCCCAGTAGGGGTGGTCGAGCCGGAACGGCACCTGCACCAGGCGGCGCCGCAGCGGCGGAGCGAGGTGCGCCCGCTCCTTGATCAGTTCGATCAGCGCCGCGCGGGTGACCTCCCCGCCCGGCGCGGTGGACGGGTCGAGGACGGCGAGCCCCGCGATGTGCGCGAGGTTGCTGCTCGTCTCGAAGTTGAGGAACTGCGCGTCGAGCGCGCTCAGTTGCCGCGCCATACCTGGTCACTGCCCCCGTCGTCCGGTGTCGTTGGTTCGGCTTCCACCAGTGATGGTGCACCGCGCGCGGGATGCCCGGATCGGCGGGGTGTCCCCAACGTCTCCACCCGGCCGCTTTCCGACATGGCAGGAAAAGTAGAGATAGACGGTTGACCATGGCTTGCATCCGGCTTGTCGGCGACTCAGAAACGCCGCACGCTCATGACCTGAAACCCCAGCACGGATCGTGCATGCGCGCACGTGCACGATCCGATCGCCGTCCGCTGAGAACCCGCGGCAGGCGAGTCTGGGGCCGATGGCCTACGGCATGGTGATGAGCGGGCTCCAGGAACATCCGTAGTGGTAGTCGCTCCCCCACCCGTAGGTGACGCAGATGCTGCCGCGATACTTGCCGAACGGCCGCCAGGTCGAGATGCCTGTCTTGTGGCCGTCGCAGTCCAGAGGTTGAGTGTGGTCCAGAACCGAGCCGTCCTCACCGAGGAGCTGGAGCTCGACGTTACAGCTGCTGGCGGGGCCGGTCGTCCTGACGTAGCCGTCCACGTAAGCCGAGGCCCAGCCTGTGGCGCTGATGCAACCGCTGATAACGACGTTCCCGATGTGATGGTCGCTGTCACAGCCGCCTCCTTCGGCCGCGAACGCGGGCTGGGAAGTGGCGGTGAGCGGGATGAGCAGCGTGGCGGCGAGAGCGGCGAGGATCTTGTAGCGGTATTTCATCGAAGTGAACTTCCTTTCGCGCGAGTTCGTGCAGGAATGGCGGTTGTGCTGTGGCGATCACCACAGCCAGCTGTTAGGACGGCCGCCAGGAGGTGGGCGTGAAGTTGGCGAGGATGTCCCCGTTCTCGTTCTGCAGTCCGCCGCCCCAGGCGACGCAGGTGAGCTTCACGGGTTCGGGCGCGTCCTGCGCGGTGTCGTCGAGCGGGGCCGGGGCGGGGAGATGAGGGCCGCTGGGGGGATGGCCAGTGCGGCGATGCGCTGAAAAGATCTCACTGAATGACTCCTGTCGGGTCGAGACGATGTGCCGTGATGGCGTGAGATCACTTTCGGAGGGCCGGTGCCGTGTCCACCACAAGTGGACAGCGCATGTGGACAACGACCGGACACCCGCCAGGTCTGTACAGAGGCTGACGAGCGAGAAATCGAGGGTGAAGGCGCATGTCTGATCGTGATGACCCGCTGTCCGAACAGGGACGTGGACACCAGCCGGAATCAGGCGAGGATCCGGTGGCCGCGTTCATCGCACAGTTACGGGCGCTGCATCAGCAGCAGGGGTCACCGTCGGTGCGGGAATTGGCGGACAGGACCCGGCGCGCCCAGGCGCCCTACTCGAAGTCGGTCATCGGCCAGGCCCTGCAGGGGCACCGTCTGCCGTCGGAGGGGGTGCTGCGAGCGCTGGTCAAAGCTCTCGGCGTCGACGACCCCCAACCCTGGGTGGACCGTCGCGCGCAGGCCCTTGCAGCCAGTAGAGCCACACCGGCGGCAGTGCGGGAAAGCCCTGTCGAGCAGACCACCGGCGAGGGCCGCGGCGCCACTGAACAAAGCACCGCAGTCGGGGAGAGCCCCGCCACGGGCCACGCTGCCCGTGGCCACAAGGCTCTATCGCGGAAGGCCTCCCGGCGACGGACGATCACGATGGTGGCCGTGCCGGCGTTCGCCGTCCTCCTCGTGGCCGGGATACCGTCCCTTGGCGGCATGGACACATTCGCCGGGCCCCAGCCCACCGGGACACGGCCGTCGCCCTACACGCAGGCAGCTGTGCTCACCCAGACCACCAACCCCGCCACGCCCACTGCTCCCGCACGTATCCTCACCACGCCTGTCGGCAAGCGCACCGGCACCTGGAGCGCGGTACACGGCCTCGGCTGCCAGGCGGCATGGTTCTACGCGGACCCCGGCTGGAGACCGACCGGCGGAGGCTGGACGAAAGACGGCTGCACCGGTACCGCCCTGTTCCTGCAGGTGAGCTCCGAGCCGGGCCAGTTCACCCAAGAGGTGAACTGGTACTTCGACACTCGTCCCGAGGCCCGCTGCATCATCGAGGCCTTCATCGCCGACGACCGCCGTTCAGCCGGTACCGCTTCCTACTACCTCGACGACGACGACACCACCATGCCGCACCTGGCCGGGCCTATCACCATCGATCAGACGACCCACCGAGGCGCCTGGGTCACCCTGGGCACCTGGCCGGTGCCCGGGCCCGGACGGCTGACCCTCATCTTGGGCAACCAGCCTCATCAGGCCATCGACACCTACACCGTGACCGCATCCGCGGCCCGCGCCACATGCCGTTGGAGCGACGAATAGAACCGCTCGGCACCGCGCTGCTCACAGGCGGCAGGCGCCCGTTTGAGTCACCGCTGCACCGGCGTCCTGGTGTCACGGCGTGCGCAGACCCTCGTTGTGCTTCATGGCGAGCCGCCAGACCATGAGGATCGCGACGACGCACAAGAGCGCGTCCAGGATGTAGGCGACGGACATCGCATTGGACACCGGGATGAAGTCCGTGCTGACCAGCTCGCGATCCCCGCCGGCCTCGCGGTCGGAGGCCATGTCGAGCATCTCCCAGTACCACCACCGTGAAGCCAGGGTGAGGAACAGTTCATCCAGGATGCCGACGACTCCCCACGCGATCACCAGCACGGAGGTGGGCCCCGGACGTAGGGGATGGCCCAGCCGCCAGATCTCGTTGACCACGATGATCAGCGCGATGCCTGACGCCAAGCTGACCAGCATGGCCGGCAGGAATAGGGCGGGCAGCACGGCACTGGCGAGTCCGAACAGGACGGGCACGACGAACAGCGCGACCAGCGTCTCCTTCTTCCACTGGATCATGCCGGGCGTGCGCAGCTCGATGTTGCCCCGCATCCTCAGCAGCATGACGATCCAGATGACGGTGGTGCCCCAGACAAGCAGGGTGTCGACCCATCCCAGTGCGCTGAGCTGTGCCAGCCGGTCGGTCGCCTCGCCGATGGTGAGCTCCCGCACGTCACCGCGCAGGGCCTGCCACTGCGTGATGTTCACCATGTCCAGCAGGATCCCGACCGCAAGGGCGAGGATGATCGCGACGGCCAGGCCGCCGGCCGGCCTGGGTCGCGGCTGCGGCGCCGGCGGCTGCAGCTGGGGCGGTGGTCCGTACGGTTGCTGACTCATCACGTGGCTCCAGAGGTGTGGTGGGTGAAGGTGCCTCCCTGGGAGGCGCTCGATCCGTCAGAACAGCCGTATGCGGCGGCAGCGGTCGATCGGCCTCGGGACGTGCGGGCGGCACTGATCAACAGCCCTTCGATGCCGCCCGCACGAGGTCTCGTACGACAGATCAACGAGGTCGCACGACTAGGTCGTGTCAGACACTCCCTAGCGCCGATGCCCTCTACTGCCCGTCAATTTCCGGCTTTTCGCACTTCTTGATCTGCTTGCGGATGTCGTTGCCGGTGTAGACCCATGCGTCGGTCAGCACTGTCTCCGAGCCGGCACCGCTGGCGCTGTAGCCACCGCCCACGGAGATCCAGGCAGTGGTCGAGCCGTACGGGCCGGTGACCTTCGGGCCCTCTATCCAGCACACTGGATAAATCGGAGCCCCGTACGCGTACCACCTCACGGGGCGCTTGCTGAAGTCGATTCTGTACACGTCTCCATCAGCAGCGCTCCCGCCGATGGTGGTTGCCTCGAACGAGGCGAGCCCCGCCGTGTTGATCACCTTGCCGACGGGTGCCTGCTTGGCCGCGGCCGAACTCGGCAGGGCAGTCATCCCTACTGCGAGGAGCCCGCCCCCCACCAGCGCGCCGACCTTTCTCATCGTCTGCTCCCTTCGTAACGAAACAACGTGAGATCACTGTTGAACGGCCGGCACGGTGTCCACCACCCGTGGACAGCACATGTGGACAACAACCGGACACCCTCATACGGGTCCGGCCGAGGACGACGGCAAAGCCGGGGGAGTTGGAGACCCCGATCAGCTCCGACACCGCGGGGGCTCTTCCATGTCTGGAGACACTCGGGGATCGACCCGGCACACGGCACTCGCCGGCGCGGTTCTCACAATCGACCTTGTGCGCGCGTGGATCAGGGAACTTTCCGGGCCGGGCCTGCGTCAGGGACGCAGTCGCATCACGATCTCGGCCACGTCGACGACGGGGGCGCCGAGGTCGTAGCGGCTGAACAGGTGGACCTGATCCCCCGTGTCGATCTCCAGCAGCCGCGCCGTGACGCCGTAGCGGCGGCGGGTGTCCACCCGGATCCGGTCCACGTCGTTCCAGGAGTGCCGCTCTCTCCCGGCGAAGCCCGCGGGCACGGTGACCCCGCCCTCGTCCACCGCCAGCCGTACGGGCGCGATCAGGTCGCGCAGGGCCAGCGCGGCGAACCCGGCCGCGGCGACGGAGGCGAGGAACGCCTGGGCGACGTCGCCCAGCAGGGCCAGGGCGACGCAGACAGCGGCGGCGATCGCCTTGGCCGCGAGGATCCCCCGCGGCACCCGCCACTCGTGCCGTGTCTCAACATCCGCCATCGTCGCAGCGTAACGCGTCCAGCTGCAAGATCACCGATCTTGGCGGCCCGCTTCGCTCACAGCCGATCTCGGGGACCGTGTCCGCCGCTGGCCGCGCAGGCACCCGGGAGGCGGGTCACCGGACGCCTGCGCGGGGTCACTCGGGCTCGATCCGCATCGCGCTCTCCTCGGGGCCGAAGCCGCCGGTGTCGGGTCCGACGTCCTCCCCGATCATCTCCTTGTCCACGTCGGGGCCGAGCCCCTCGTCGGGGTCCACGAGGCGCCCCGCCGGGCGGCGGACGTCCTCGTCCTCGTCCTCGGAGCGGCCGACCTCCTCCTCGTCGCCCCCGTACGGGATCCTCTCGTCGGCGATGTCGGGCTCGGCGTCCTCCGGCGAGCCGTAGAGCAGCGTCTTGTCGGGGACCTCCCGGCGCAGACGCATGTCCAGCGACTCCCCCTGCGCCATCTCCGCGGGCGTGGTGCCGTACTCGTCGAGGCCGACCGGCCGGTCCCCGGGGAGCGGCTCCTCCTGGGGGTCGTTCGCCCACTGGCGCTGCGGGGTCCCCTCCCCGAGGTCGGGGATGCCCTCGTCCTCAGCCCGGGAGCGCGGGTCGGGCTCCGGTCTCGTGCGCTCGCTCATACGCGTCCCCTGCCCCTCTCCGCGTACGTATGCGTCCGGGCGGGGCGGCTTTCCGCTCGCGTGTTCAGATCGCGTCGACCGCGCCCCGGGCGTCGCGGTCGTCGCCGACGGTCTCCGCGGCCAGCCGGGACAGCAGCGCGGTGAGCTCCGGGTTGCTGTCCGGGTTCCACCCGTCGAGGTGGCGGGCGAGCGCGGCCCGGCGGACCGCGACCATCCGCCGGACGGCCTCCCGGCCCGGGCCGGTGATGACCAGGTCGTCGTCTGAACGCTCGACGAGACCGCGGTCCACCAGCGGCTGGGCGCAGCCCGCGCCCCGCTCCGGCGTGGTGCCGGCCCGCGCCGCCAGCGCCGTACGGCCGGCGCGGCCGGTCCTGGCCACCCGTGCGAGCATCCACACGGCCCCGGCCGGCAGGTCGTACCCGGCGCGCCGGGCCAGCTCGCGGTACAGCCGGGCGGCCTCGGGGTCCTTCCGCATGAGCACGGTGAGCGCCCGCTCGATCTCCTCCAGTGAGGAGCGGCCGCACGGCGCCCCGTAGCCCTCGCCGAGGTCGGCGGCCGAGGTCCCGACGGTCGTCCGCAGCGGCACCTGCCGCAGGAAGCAGGCGAGGACGAGTCCGGCGAAGGCGACCGGTGCCGCGTACAGGAAGATCGTGGTCACCGATTCCGCGTAGGCGTGCACGACCCGGGCGGCGACGTCCGGGGGCAGCCGGGACAGCAGCGCGGGGCTGCCCTGCACCGCCGCCGGGTGGAACCCGGGCGGGAGCGCGGCGCCGCGCAGCGCCTCCGCGGCGCGTACGGCGACCTGCCCGGCGAAGACCGTGCCGAAGAGGGAGACGCCGAACGATCCGCCGATGGAGCGGAAGAACGTCACCGACGAGGTGGCGACCCCGAGATCGCGGTAGTCCACGACGTTCTGCACGGCGATCACGAGGACCTGCATGACCAGGCCGAGCCCGACGCCGAGGGCCAGGAACCGGAGGCTCAGGGAGAGTGTGGAGCTGTGCTCGCTCATGCCGTGGAGCAGCAGCAACGCCCCCGTGGTGATCGCCATGCCGGCGATCGGGTAGATCCGGTAGTGCCCGGTGCGACTGATCGCCTGCCCGGACGCGATCGAGGTGCCGAGCATCCCCGCCATCATCGGCAGCAGGTAGAGGCCGGACGTGGTCGCCGAAACGCCGTGCACCACCTGGAGGAACAGGGGCAGGTAGGCGAGCGTGCCCATCATGGTGAAGCCCACCACGAAACCGAGCGCGGCGGCGACGGAGAACACGTCGACCCGGAACAGGTGGAGCGGCACGATCGGCTCCGCGGCGCGCCGCTCGACCCGCACCCACAGCACGAGCAGGAGCGTGGCCGCGGCGCCCAGGCCGAGGATCGGCGGGGAGTCCCAGGCGTATCGGCTGCCGCCCCAGGAGGTGGCGAGCACGACGCAGGTGACCGCCGCGCCGAGAAGGACGGCGCCCGGATAGTCGATGGCGTGCGGCCTGCGGTCCCGCCACCCGCGCAGGGTCGCGGCGATGACGAAGAGCGCGACGACGCCGATCGGCACGTTGATGTAGAAGACCCAGCGCCAGGAGAGCCGGTCGACGAACAACCCGCCGAGCAGCGGCCCGACCACGCTGGCGAAGGCGAAGACGCCGCCGAAGAATCCCTGGTAGCGGCCTCGGTCACGGGGGGCGACCACGTCCGCGACGATGGCCATGGCCAGCACCATCAGCCCGCCGCCGCCGAGGCCCTGCAGCGCCCGGAACGCGATGAGCTGGGTCATTCCCCCGGCCAGCCCGCACAGCGCCGACCCCACCAGGAAGATCACGATGGCGGCCTGGAAGAGGTGCCGGCGGCCGTACTGGTCGCCCAGCTTCCCCCACAGCGGGGTGGAGACCGTGGAGGCGAGCAGGTACGCGGTCACGACCCACGACAGGTGGTTGAGCCCGCCGAACTCGCCGACGATGGTCGGGAGCGCGGTGGACACGATCGTCTGGTCCAGGGCGGCGAGGAGCATCGCCAGCATCAGCGCGAGGATCACCGCCCATACGCCGCGCTCGCGGGCGGGCGCGGCGGCCGTCCCGCTCTCCCCCATGGGTCCCCCTGTCCCCCGAGAGCGGGCCCTCATGCACGCGCCCGCCGGGCGGCCCGGAGGATCCGGGTCACCCGGCGGGGATCTGGATCACGCGGCGGGCATCCGGGAGACCGGCTGGGGCTCACGCCGGGTGGAGGCGGCCATCCCCGCCAACCCCAGGAGCATGCACACCGAGATCAGCAGCAACGCGATCAGACCGAGCAGCGTCACGGCCGCCAGGGAGACCACCGCTCCCAGCAGCTCAACCATCTGTTCCTCCCCGAGTTCCGGCCGCGGAAGGGCTGAGGGCACCCTTCCAGCGCCGGGTCGCGCCTTATCTGCCTATAAATAGGCATACGCCATGACGCGGCCCGCGCGCATCAGGCGGCGGGGAGACAGCCCGGTCCCCCGCCGGGAGACGGCGGGAAGACGGGGCCGGCGGTCACTCGAAGGGGGGTCCGACGTAGTTCTGCGCGAGCTCGGCCGCCGCGGCCTCGGAGTCGGCGATCCGGTGCAGCTGCGAGAGCTGCAGCCGGGTGTCGAAGTCGCTCTGCGCGGGGTCGGGGTGCAGGGTCGTGGTCATGAAATAGGAGAAGTGCTCGGCCCGCCAGACCCGGCGCAGGCAGGTGTCGGAGTACGCGTCGAGAAGGTCGGCGGCGCCGGTCTCGTGCCACCGGGCGAGCGCCCGGGCCAGGACGACCACGTCGGCGGCGGCGAGGTTCAGCCCCTTGGCCCCGGTCGGCGGCACGATGTGCGCGGCGTCCCCGGCCAGGAAGAGCGGGCCGTACCGCATGGGCTCGGTGACGAAGCTCCGCATCGGGGTGACCGACTTCGACGTGATGGGGCCGCGCTCCAGCTTCCAGTCGCCGTCCACGGCGAACCGGAGGTCCAGCTCGTCCCAGATGCGCTCGTCCGGCCAGTCGGCGGGGTCGGTGCCGTTCGGCACCTGGAGGTACAGCCGGCTGACCGTGGGCGTGCGCATGCTGAGCAGGGCGAAGCCGCGCTCGGAGTGCGCGTAGATCAGCTCGTCGGACGAGGGCGGGACGTCGGCCATGATGCCGAGCCAGGAGTAGGGGTACTCCCGATCGAAGGTGCGCAGCACGCCGGACGGGACGGCGGCGCGGGCGATGCCGTGGAAGCCATCGCAGCCCACCACGAAGTCGCAGGCCAGGGTGTGCTCACGACCCTCGTGGACGTAGCGGACCGACGGCTGCCCGGCCTCCAGCCCCTCGATGGCGACGGCGCGCGCCTCGAACAGCAGCGGGCCGCCCTCGGCGAGCTGGAGCGCCACCAGGTCCTTCACCATCTCGGTCTGGGCGTAGACCATGACGGCGCGGCCGCCGGTGAGCGACGGGAAGTCGATCCGGTGGCCCCGGCCGTCGAAGCGCAGCTCGACGCCGTTGTGCGGGAGGCCCTCGCGGTCCATCCGCTCACCGGCGCCGCACGCGCGCAGGACGTCGATCGTGCCCTGCTCAAGGATGCCGGCGCGCTGGCGCTGCTCGACGTACGCGCGGTCGCGGTGTTCCAGCACGACGGAGTCGATGCCTGAGCGCCGGAGCAGCCGGGCCAGGAGCAGGCCGGCGGGGCCGGCCCCGATGATCGCGACGGTGGTGCGGGCGGGGACGCTCATGTGTTCCTCTCCTGGAGCTCGTTCAGGGTGCGCTGGGCCACGGCGAACGCGGCGTTGGCGGCGGGGACGCCGCAGTAGACGGCCGCCTGCAGCAGGACTTCCTTGATCTCGTCGGGGGTGAGACCGTTGCGCAGCGCGGCTCTGACGTGCATCGCCAGCTCCTCCAGGTGGCCGCCCGCGACGAGCGCGGTCAGCGTGACGCAACTGCGCGTACGGCGGTCCAGGCCGGGCCTGGTCCAGATCTCGCCCCAGGCGTAGCGGGTGATGAAGTCCTGGAAGTCGGCGGTGAAGGAGTCGGCGTTCGCGGTGGCCCGGTCCACGTGCGCGTCGCCGAGCACGACGCGGCGCACGCCCATCCCGGCGGCGTACCGGCGGGAGCCGTCCGCGCGGGCCGGACCGCCGCCTTCGAGGTGGGTGAGCAGGGCGGTCAGCACGGGGCCGGGCCGTTCCACGCCTGCCAGGTGGGCCGCTCCGGGGATCTCCACGAGCGTCGCGCCGGGGATGCCGTCGGCCAGCTCCCGCGCGTGCGCGGGCGTCGTGGCCACGTCGTCCCGGCCGCCGATCACCAGGGTCGGCGCGGTGATCCGGCCCAGCTCGGCGCGGATGTCGTAGGTCGCGAGCGCGTCGCAGCAGGCGGCGTACCCGTCGGCGGCGACCTCGCGCAGCTCGTCGAGGAAGGGGGCCGCCTCGGTGAAGGCGGGGGTGAACCAGCGCCGGGCGGCGGAGTCGGCCACGATGCCGGTGCCTTTGGCCCGGACGAGCGCGGCCCGTTCGCGCCACGTCTCCTCGGGGCCGAACCGGGCCGACGAGCACACCATAGTCAGCGAGGCGACCCGGTCGGGGTGGTGGAGCGCCAGCCACGCGCCGACCGCGCCGCCGAGGGAGACCCCGGCGTAGTGGAACCGGTCCACGCCGAGGGCGTCGGCAAGGTCGAGGACGAGCCCGGCGAGGTCGGCGACCGTGGCCCCCTCGTCGAGCACGGACGGCGAGCCGCCGTGGCCGGGAAGGTCCCACCGCACGACGCGATGGTCCCGGGCGAGCGCGGGCACCTGGGGGTCCCACACGGAGAGGGTGGTGCCGAGCGAGGGGCCGAGCAGGAGCGCGGGAGCGTCCCGGCGGCCGTCGGCGCGGTGGTGCAGGCGCCCGGGGCTGCCGGGAGCGTGGGCAGGCTTCATCGTCACTCCTTGACCTGCGACTGGCGGCGAAGGGCCCGCTCGGTCAGCGCCGGGGCGGAACCCACGTAGGCGGCGGGGTCGAGCAGACGGCGCAGCTCGTCCCCCGTGATGGGGAGTCGTTCGTCGCGGAGCGCCTCGTCCAGGCCGACGCCGTCGGCGGCGGCCCGGCGCGCGGCGCGTTCCACCGCGGCCCTGGCGGCGGCGCGGCCGAGCGCCGGGGTGAGCGCCGCCGCGAGGCGTTCCGCGAGGAGAAGGCCGCCGGTGTGGCCGAGGTCGGCGCGCATCCGGCCGGGGTGGACGCGCAGCCCCTCCGCCAGCTCGGCGGCGTTCGCCGCGGCTCCGCCCGCGACACGCAGCAGCTCCCGCAGCGCGGGCCACTCGGCGTGCCACGCGCCCGCCGGGCGCTCGTCCTCCGCGGCGAGGGACGCCAGGAGGACGGCGGCGAGCGCGGGCGCCTGCCGCGCGGCCGCCGCCATGAGCGTGGCGCGGACCGGGTTGCTCTTGTGCGGCATGGCGGACGAGCCGCCGCCCGCGCCTTCGGAGAGCTCGCCGATCTCGGTGCGGGTCAGCACCAGCACGTCGGCGGCCGTCTTGCCGAGCGCGCCGGCGGTGAACGCGAGGGCCGACCCGAGGTCGGCCACCGGCGTCCGCAGCACATGCCAGGGCAGCGGCGGCTCGGCCAGCCCGGTCTCGGCGGCGAACCGGCGCAGCAGCGCCACCCCCACGTCGAGGCCCTCGGCCGCGGCCGGGTTTCCCGCGTACTCGTGGAAGGCGGCCAGCGTCCCCGCCGCGCCGCCGAGCTGCGCGGGCAGCGTGAGGCGGGAGAGCCGGTCCGTCGCGTCCAGGATCAGGGCGCGCCACCCCGCCGCCTTGAGCCCGAAGGTGGTCGGTACGGCGTGTTGGGTGAGCGTGCGCGCGGGCAGGACGGTGTCGCGGTGCTCGGCGGCGAGCCGGGCCAGCGCCGTGGCGGCGCGGCCGAGGTCGGCGGCGATCAGCGGCAGCGCCCGGGAGGCCACCAGCATCAGCGCGGTGTCCACGATGTCCTGGCTGGTCGCCCCCAGGTGCACGTACGGCGCCGCCTCGGGGGCGCGGCGGGCCACGGCCGCGGTGAGGTCGGCGACCAGCGGGATCGCCGGGTTGCCGCCGGCCCCGGCCCGCAGGGCGATGTCGCGCACGTCGTAGAGCCGGGCGTCGGCGGCCGCGCCGATCGCCTCGGCGGCGGAGGCCGGGACCATGCCGAGCGCGGCCTGGGCCCGGGCGAGCGCCGCCTCTGCGTCGAGCATCGCTTGCAGGACGGCGACGTCGCCGGCGGCCTCCTCGACGGCGCTCCCGGTCCAGGCGGGGGTGAGCAGGCCCGGCTCGCCGGGCCGCCCCTCGTCCGGGCTCCGGGCCGGGATGTCAGCCGAAGTCAAGGAAGACCGTCTCCTCGCCGCCTTGGAGGCGGATGTCGAACCGGTAGGTCCCGTCCTGCTCGGGCCGGGCGATCAGCGTGGCGCGGCGGTCCGGGTCGAGGGAGTCGAGCAGCGGGTCGCCCGCCGTGTCCTCCAGGTAGACGCGCGTGTACAGGTGGTGCAACAGCCCACGCGCGAAGACGCACACCGAGATGTACGGCAGGGCCCCGGGAGCGGCGGGCCCCGGAGGAAGCGTGCGGAGCGTCCAGTGGCCGTCGGCGTCGGCCGCTACCCGGCCGAACCCGGTGAAACCGACGCCGGAACGGCCGGCGAAGGAGCCGGTGACCGGGTCGCGGCGCATCGAGCCGGGCGCGCCCGTCAGCCCCCCTGCGGGGTCGGCCTGCCAGAACTCCAGCAGCGCGTCGGGGATCGGCTGCCCGGCGCCGTCGAGGACCGCGCCGTGCACGATGATCGCACCCGGGTGGCCGGGCGGCACGAGGTCGCCCCCTCCCGCGAACGGCAGCGCGTAGCCGTAGAAGGGGCCGATGGTCTGGGACGGTGTGGGCGGTCTCAACGGCCTTCCTCCATCCAGGTCGCGGACGGCCCGTCGAGGACGATGTCCCAACGGTAGCCAAGCGACCACTCGGGGCTGGACAGGTCATGGTCGTACGTGGCGATCAGGCGCTGCCCGGCCCGCTCGTCCGTGATCGAGTTGAAGATCGGGTCGTACGGGAACAGCGGATCGTTCGGGAAGTACATCTGGGTGATGAGCCGCTGGGTGAAGGCGGTGCCGAACAGCGAGAAGTGGATGTGCGCCGGGCGCCAGGCGTTCAGGTGGTTGCGCCAGGGATAGGCCCCCGGCTTGATGCTGGTGAAGGTGTAGCGGCCCTCGTCGTCGGTGAGGCAGCGGCCGGTGCCGGTGAAGTTGGGGTCGAGCGGGGCCGGGTGCTGGTCGCGCTTGTGCGCGTACCGCCCGGACGCGTTGGCCTGCCAGATCTCCACGAGCTGGCCGCGCACCGGGCGGCCGTCCCGGTCGAGGACCCGGCCGGTCACGACGATCCGCTCGCCGAGCGGCTCGCCGTGGTGCTGCCGGGTGAGGTCGCTGTCCAGCTCGGTCACGTCGGTGACGCCGAACACCGGCCCGCGCAGCTCGGTGAACGCCTCGGGCGCGGCGACCAGGGGCCGCTCGGGGTGGCGCAGGACGGAGCTGCGGTAGGGCGGGTAGTCGCGCCGCGGCTGGAGCTCTTCGGGGGCACCGTCCGCGGCGGCCTTCTCGGCCTCCGTCCGGATCCGCGCCATCTCGGCGTCGATGACGGCCTGGGGTTCGGGCGTCGGGGGGGTCGTGCTCATGCCTGCCTCCTCGCTGTCATGGGGCTCCTTCGCTTCGCCGGTCAGCGTTCCAGGACGACGGCGAGGCCTTGGCCCACGCCGATGCAGAGGGCGGCCACGCCGGTGCCGGAGCCGGCCGCCGCGAGCTGGTGGGCGACGGCGCCGGTGATCCGCGCACCCGAGGCGCCCAGCGGGTGGCCGATCGCGATGGCGCCGCCGCGCGGGTTGACGACGGCGGGGTCGAGGTCGGGCCACCGGCCGAGGCAGGAGAGCGCCTGCGCGGCGAACGCCTCGTTCAGTTCGACGGTCAGCAGGTCGGCGAAGGTCCGGGAGGCCCGCTGAAGCGCCCGGTTGACCGCCTCGACCGGGCCGATGCCGAAGTACTGCGGCTCGACCGCGGTGACCGCGCAGGCCCGGACGCGGGCGAGCGGCTCACGCCCGGTGGCGGCGAGCCCGGCCTCGTCGGTGAGCAGCAGCGCCGCCGCGCCGTCGTTCAGCGGGGAGGAGTTGCCCGCGGTGACCGTGCCGCCCTTCCTGAACGCGGGCTTCAGCCTGGCCAGCGCCTCCGGCGAGGTGTCCTCGCGGATGCTCTCGTCCCGGGCGAGCCCGTCGAGCGGGACGACCTCGGCGGCGTACGCGCCGTCCTTCCAGGCGCGGGCCGCCTTCTCGTGGCTGGCCAGCGCGAAGGCGTCCTGCTCCTCGCGGGTGACGCCGTACCGGTCGGCGAGCAGCTCGGCGCTCTCGCCCAGCGCGATGGTCCACTCCTCGGGCATCCGCGGGTTGACCAGCCGCCAGCCGAGCGTGGTGGACACCATCTGCTGGTGCCCGGCGGGGAACGCCCGCTCGGGCTTGGGCACCACCCAGGGGGCGCGGCTCATCGACTCGACGCCGCCCGCGATCGCGACGGAGGCGTCGCCCACCGCGATGGCGCGGTACGCCTGGATCACGGCCTCCATCCCGGAGCCGCAGAGCCGGTTGACGGTGGTGCCCGGGACGGTGACCGGGAACCCGGCGAGCAGCGCGGCCATGCGGGCGACGTTGCGGTTCTCCTCGCCGGCGCCGTTGGCGTTGCCGAACACCACGTCGTCCACCCGCGCGAGGTCGAGCGCCGGGGTGCGCTCGGCGAGCACGCGCAGCGCGTGGGCGGCCAGGTCGTCCGGCCGCACGCCGGCCAGCGCTCCGCCGTACCTGCCGACGGGAGTGCGGACGGCGTCGACGATGTACACGTCACGCACGGGGGTCACCTCCGGATTTGAGCGCGCGGAGCGCGGCCAGCTCGGCCTGGGTGGGGGGTTCGGTGACGCCGACCGAGTCGGCGACGCGCAGCTTCCAGCCGGTCGCCTCGGTCACCTGCTCGACGGTGACCCCGGGGTGGATCTCGGTGAGGACGAGCTCGGCCGTCTCGGGGTCGGGACGGAGCACGCCGAGGTCGGTGATGACCGCCACGGGGCCCTGGCCCAGCAGGCCGAGCCCGGCCCGGTCGCCGGGGCCGGAACCGTGCCCGACGGTGGTGACGAAGTCGAGCCGCTCCACGAAGTTGCGCCGCGAGTGGCGCAGCACCATCAGCACCTTGCGGCAGCTCGCCGCGATCTCGGGGGCGCCGCCCGCGCCGGGGAGCCGTCCCTCGGGCCGGTCCGGCCCCCGGTCGATCACGGTCGTGTTGATGTTCGCGTACCGGTCCACCTGGGCGGCACCGAGGAAGCCGACGTCGATCCGCCCGGCCTGCAGCCAGTAGTTGAAGATCTCGGGGACCGACACGACCGCGTCGGCGGTGGCGGCCAGCTCGCCGTCGCCGATCGACAGCGGCAGCCGGGCCGGCTTGGACCCGAGCGTGCCGGACTCGTAGATGAGCACGAGGTCCGGCTGGGAGGTGCGGCGGGCCAGGTTGGCCGCGGCGCTGGGGAGGCCGATGCCGACGAAGCAGGTGCGCGAGCCGTGGAGCGCGCGCGCCGCGTTGACGGTCATCAGCTCGTCGGCCGTCCAGTCCGGCGCGGCGTTCGTCGTGTCGCTCACGATGCCTCCAGCACGTGCTCGCGCATCCAGGCCAGGAACGCCTCACGGTCCCGGGAGATGGGGTCCCACGCCTGGTAGAACTCGTTGTCGCGGACCGAGTAGCCCGCCGCGTACGACGGGTGGGCGCCGTTCGGCACGTGGGCCACGGCGCTCACCGTCCAGCTCGGCAGGACCACGGCGTCCGGCATCGGCTCCAGCTCGTCGACGATCTCCTCCACGGTGACCAGGACCCGGTCGGCGGCGAGCGCGGCCTCCTTCTGCACGCCGACGAGCCCCCAGAGCTGGACGTTGCCCGCGCGGTCGGCGCGCTGCGCGTGGATGACCGTGACGTCGGGGTTCACCGCGGCGACGGCGGCCAGCTCCTCGCCGGTGAACGGGCAGGTGACGGTGGCGATGGTCGAGGAGCGCTTCGGCAGGTCGCTGCCCCGGTAGCCGCGCAGCACCGCGAACGGCAGCCGGGACGCGCCCGCGACGTAGCGGTTGGCCATGCCCGCGTGGCTGTGCTCGTCGAGCTCCAGCGGGCGCGGCCAGCCGTTCTCGACCGCGTCGCGGAACCGGTGCAGTGAGCCCACCCCGGGGTTGCCGCCCCAGGAGAAGACCAGGCGTCGCGCGACGCCCATGCCGATGAGCTGGTCGTAGATCACGTCGGGGGTCATGCGGACGAGGGTCAGGTCGGTGATGCCCTGGCGGATGATCTCGTGCGCGGCCGCGAACGGGATCAGATGGGTGAAGCCCTCCATGGCGACGGTGTCGCCGTCATGGATGAGGCCGGCCACGGCGTCACGCAGACTCCGGATCTCTGCCATCGCTCCTCGGGTTGTTCGCAGGGTTGTTCGCCCGGTGAACTTTCGTTCATAATTGACTTGCCAGGAGTTTCCTCCCGCCTACGAACGGATGTCAAGATGGATGTCGTCGGGCCGCTCGAACGAGGGCTGGCCGTGCTGCGCGTCATGTCGGCGCCCGGTGGGCACCGGATGCGTCCGAGCGAGCTCGCCCGAGCCACCGGACTCGCCCGCTCGACCGTGGACCGCGTGGTCGCCACCCTCGTCCACCTCGGCCATCTGCGCGAGATCGACCGCGAGGTCGAGCTGGCCCCGCCGCTGATGGAGCCGGGCAACGCCTACCTGGCCGGCTGCGGCATCCCGGACGCGCTCGGACCGGTGGCCGAGCGGCTGGCCGACGAGTTCGACGAGTCCGTCTCCGTCGCGGTGCCCGACGGCGACGGCGTCAGGTTCGTCACCCAGATCACCCGCCGGCGCACCATGTCGCTGGCCTTCCGCATCGGCGACCTGCTGCCCGCCGAGCGATGCGCCCCCGGCCCGCTCTTCGCCACCGAGTGGGACGAGGCCGCCCGGGCGGCCTGGCTCGCCCGGCGCGCGTCACCGGAGCGCTTCCCCGAGCACTTCCCCGCCGTGCCCGCGCGCCCGCCCGTCGAGGCGGAGGAGTTCGACCGCCGCGTCGCCCACGCCGCCGCCGACGGCTGGGCGGCCGACGACCAGCTCATCGAGCCCGGCCTGATCGCGGTGGCCGTGCCCGTGCGCGGCCCGTCCGGGCGGGCGGCCTGCGCGGTCAGCGTGGTGAGCCACACCAGCAGGCACACGGTCGCCTCGCTCGCCGAGGCGACGCTCCCCCGGCTACGCGAGGAGGCCGGCGCCATGGAGGCGGCCCTCGCGCGCGTCCTGGCGGAGCGAGCCTCCGGCGGGCCGGGCGCGGCGGCCGCGCCCCCGGCCGGGGCGGACCCTGCGCGGACGGCCAAGCGCGAGCTGGGGCCCGAGTTCCTGCAGTCCCTGGCCAGGGGGCTCACGGTGCTCTGCGCCCTCGACGGCACGCGTTCGCTGTCGGAGGTCGCCGAGAGCACCGGCCTGGCCCGGGCGACCGCGCGGCGCGCGCTGCTCACCCTGGAGCACCTCGGCTACGTCGAGCACGCCGGACGCGACTTCCGGCCGCTGCCCCGCGTACTCGAACTCGGATACGCGCACCTGTCGTCGCTCGGCTTCGCCGAGATCGTGCAGCCGCACATGGCCGACCTGGTCCGGCGCACGCACGAGTCGGCGTCCATGGCGGTGCTCGACGGCGACGACATCCGCTACGTCGCGCGCGTGCCGGCCTACAAGATCATGAGTGTCGACATCACGGTCGGCACCCGGCTCCCCGCGTACGCGACCTCGATGGGGCGGGTGCTGCTGGCCGGCCTCCCGCACACGGAGCGGGCGGCGCGGCTGGCCGGCGCGGACCCGCGCCCCATCACCGGGCGGACCGTGACCGACCCGGCGGAGCTGGCGACGATCGTCGAGGGGGCGGCCGAGCAGGGGCACGCCTTCGTGGACGAAGAGCTGGAGGAGGGGCTCCGCTCGCTGGCCGTCCCGGTCAGGGACCGCGCCGGCCAGGTGGTGGCCGCGCTCAACGTCGCGACCCACGCGGCGCGCGGCCCCGTCGAGGAGACACTCGCGGCGCTGCTGCCCCCGCTCACCGAGACGGCCTCCCGGATCGAGGCGGATCTGCGCGCGGTGACCCGGGGCCGGCGGCTCCGCCTCCCCTGAGCGCCACATGTCGCTGACAGAAGGTAATTGAATCGATACTATTTGTAGTTATTCGTCGCCTTGCCGACACTGCGTGAGGGTACGGACACTGGGATCACCACGGCAAAAACGGTGCGCCCCCGGGGGTGGTCCTGGTGCACGAGCACGACGGATTCAGCGCGAACGAGAAATGGCCGTTCGAGTGCCTGCGCTGCTGGCTCATCTGGGAGGAGGAGTACGTCGTCCGACGCCTCTCTGACGGGCACGGCAACGACGTCGTCGTGTGGCTGCGCGGCGACCTCCCCGTCCAGTCGCCGTGGGCCGGGACGATCTGCCCCAACTGCGGGTGCGGCAGCGTCACCACCTTCCCCGCCGGCTATCTGGCGCACCACGCGGAGATCGCCGCCGCGGCCGGCGTGCCGGCCGTGCCGGTGACCCCGCACCGGCCGGAGCGGGACGAGCGGACCACGCGACCCGCCGAACGGCCCGCGCGGTCGGCGTGGGCCCGGCCGCCGGCCCCCGCCCGGCAGGCCGGACCGGCCGGAGACGGGCTCCGGCGGGCGGCGCGGGTGCGTCACCGGCCCGCGTACCTGCTCGGCACCCTGCTGGCGATCTCCCTCCTGGTCTTCATGACCCTGGAGTTCTACCGCAAGGTGCGCGTCCACTGAGCGGAGCGCGTCACCCGCGTCCGCGCTTGACCTCGAAGAAGATCGGGCTGCGCAGCAGCGGCTCGATGGCGTCCCACAGAGCCAGGCCGTCCTTCTCTCCGGGGATCTCGGACAGGATCGGCCCGTGCAGGCCCCGCTCCGCCCCTTCCAGGATGATCACGGGTGAGCCGATGTCCGGCCCGGCCGAGGAGAACGCGCGGTCGTGGGCGGCGCGGACCGCCGCGTCCCACGACGGGTCGTCCAGCGCGGACACCGCGTCCCCCACCCCCGCCGCCCGGGCCGCCTCAGCCACGACCTCGTCGGTCAGCGGAGCCCCGGTCTCGTGCACCCGGGCGCCGAGCTCGGCGTAGAAGGCGGCGGCCCCTTCGCCGCGGCCGCCCGCGTGCAGCGCCTCGACCAGCCGCAGCGCACGCGCGGAGGCGGCCATCGGCGCCCGGTACGCCTCCGGGATCTCCTTGCCCTCGTTCAGGACGGCGAGGCTGAACGACCGCCATTCGACGTCCAGCCCGCGCGCCTCGGCGACGTTCGCGAGCCAGCGCGACGCGCGCCAGGTCCATGGGCAGACCGGGTCGAAGTGGAAGGTCACGTCGGCCACAGGGTGGTCCTTTCGCTCATGTCTCCAGTGTCTCTCCGCGTGTCTCCGCGGTGACGCCGCCGGGATCGACGCCGGCGACCGAAGGATGGTCCCACGCCCCCTGACCGCGGGTTCACCCCGGGATATTGACGCGCGATCTCGCCGAGGGTAGTTTCACGAGAAATTAAAAGGAAAGCTTCCTAATAGTAATACGGAAACCCGCAGGCGGGAGCGCACCCGTGCCGAGAACACCACCCGGCAATGCCGATCCGTACTCACCCCCACCAATCGACGAGAGCTCCCCGCCTCGTCACGCGTCCATCGCACCCCCCAACCCCCATCAGCCCACCGGACGTGGAGCACGCATGAAACGCACCATCATCCCGGCACTTCTGGCGGCGGCGGGCTCGCTGCTGCTCCCCCTCGCGATCGCACCGCCCGGCGCCCAGGCGGCGGTCACCACCCCGATCCGGGTCAACGCGAACGGCCCGGCGTTCACCGACGGCTCCGGCAACGCCTGGTCGGCCGACAAGGCCTACGCCAGCGGAAGCTGGGGACACGAGACGCTGTACGGGTCCGGGTCCGCCTCCGGCACGATCGCGGGCACCTCCGACGGCGCCCTCTACCAGACGTACAACCTGTTCAACGGCTGGACGGGCTACAAGTTCGACGTCGCCGACGGCACGTACACCGTCAAGCTCCGGATGGTCGAGGACTGGGCCAACGCCGCAGGTCAGCGCAAGTTCGACGTGCGCACCGAGGGCGTCAACGTGCTCACCGGCTTCGACATCTTCGCCTCCTGCGGGCGGCTCACGGCCTGCGACCGGACCTTCACCACGACGGTGACGGACGGCCAGCTCAACGTGCAGTTCAACATGAACGGCGGCAGCAACTACGCCACGGTGTCGGCCATCGAGGTCACCGGCGGCACCGGCGGCGGCGACACGACACCGCCCACCGCGCCGGCCAACCTGAAGGTCACCGGCACCACGACCACGACAGCCGCACTGTCCTGGACCGCCTCCACCGACGACGTCGGCGTCACCGGCTACGACATCTACCGGGGCGCCACCCTCGCCGGCACCTCGACCACCACCACCTTCACCGACACCGGCCTCACCCCCGACACCTCGTACACGTACACGGTGAAGGCGCGGGACGCGGCCCAGAACGTCTCGCCGGCCAGCAGCCCGGTCACCGCGACCACGAAGAAGGACACCGGCGGCGGAGACACGACGCCCCCGACCACCCCGGCCAACCTGAAGGTCACCGGCACCACGACCACGACAGCCGCACTGTCCTGGACCGCCTCCACCGACGACGTCGGCGTCACCGGCTACAACGTCTACCGGGGCGCCACCCTCGCCGGCACCTCGACCACCACCACCTTCACCGACACCGGCCTCACCCCGAACACGACGTACACGTACACGGTGAAGGCCTTCGACGCCGCGCAGAACGTGTCCCCGGCGAGCAACCAGGTGTCGGCCACCACGCAGAAGGACGGCGGCGGCACCGGCGGCAACAAGCTGATGGGCTACTTCATCCAGTGGGGCGTCTACGGCCGCAACTACCACGTGAAGAACGTCGAGACCAGCGGCTCCGCGTCGAAGCTCACCCACATCAACTACGCGTTCGGCAACGTCACCGGCGGCCGGTGCGCCATCGGCGACAGCTACGCGGACTACGACAAGGCCTACGACGCGGCCGGCAGTGTGGACGGCGTGGCCGACACGTGGGACCAGCCGCTGCGCGGCAACTTCAACCAGCTCCGCAAGCTGAAGGCCAAGCACCCCGGCCTGAAGATCCTGTGGTCGTTCGGCGGCTGGACCTGGTCCGGCGGCTTCGGCCAGGCCGCGGCCAACCCGGCCGCGTTCGCCGACTCCTGCTACAACCTCGTCAACGACCCCCGCTGGGCCGGCGTCTTCGACGGCATCGACATCGACTGGGAGTACCCGAACGCCTGCGGCCTGACCTGCGACAGCAGCGGACCGGCGGCGTTCAAGAACCTGATGGCCGCGCTGCGCACCAAGTTCGGCCCGAACGCCCTGGTCACCGCGGCCATCACCGCGGACGCGTCCGACGGCGGCAAGATCGACCTGGCCGACTACGCGGGCGCCGCGCAGTCCGTCGACTGGTACAACGTCATGACGTACGACTTCTTCGGCGCCTGGGACGCGAAGGGCCCGACCGCGCCGCACTCGCCGCTGACCACCTACCAAGGCATCCCGAAGGAGAAGTTCGACACCGCCTCGGCGATCAAGAAGCTGCTGGACAAGGGCGTTCCGGCGGGCAAGCTGCTGCCCGGCATCGGCTTCTACGGCCGCGGCTGGACCGGCGTGACCCAGGCCGAGCCCGGCGGCACCGCCACCGGCCCGGCCCAGGGCACCTACGAGCAGGGCATCGAGGACTACAAGATCCTCAAGACCAGCTGCCCGTCGAACGGCACGATCGCCGGCACGGCGTACGCCAAGTGCGGCAGCAACTGGTGGAGCTACGACACCCCGAGCACGATCGCGGGCAAGATGAGCTGGGCCAAGGACCAGCGCCTCGGCGGCTCGTTCTTCTGGGAGCTCAGTGGTGACACCGCCAACGGCGAGCTGATCACGGCCATGAAGAACGGCCTCGGCTGAGCCGGCGCTGGGGGCGCGGCCTGCCTGACCCCGCGCTCCCGGCGTCCTTCTCCGTCCGCGTCGTACGGCCCTGCCTGGCCGTACGACGCGGACTGTCGGAGGCGTCGGGCAGAATAGGCGACCGTGACGACCTCTATTCAGCAGCGGATCGCCGACGAGCTCGGCGTGCGCGAGGCCCAGGTATCAGCGGCCGTCGACCTGCTCGACGGCGGCGCGACGGTGCCGTTCATCGCCCGCTACCGCAAGGAAGCGACCGGCATGCTCGACGACGCGCAACTGCGCACCCTCGAGGAGCGGTTGCGCTACCTGCGCGAGATGGAGGAGCGCCGGGCGGCGATCCTGGAGTCGATCCGCTCCCAGGGCAAGCTCGACGAGGCCCTCGAGGCGCAGATCATGGCCGCCGACTCCAAGTCACGGCTCGAGGACATCTACCTCCCCTACAAGCCCAAGCGGCGCACCAAGGCGCAGATCGCCCGCGAGGCGGGGCTGGAGCCGCTGGCCGACCAGCTGCTGGCCGACCCGACGCTCGACCCGCACGCGAGCGCCGAGGCCTTCGTCGGCGAGTCCGTCGCCGACGCGGCGGCGGCGCTCGAAGGTGCCAGGGCGATCCTGGTCGAGCGGTTCGCCGAGGACGCCGACCTCATCGGCGAGCTGCGCGAGCGCATGTGGTCGCGGGGCCGGGTGGCCGCCGCCGTCCGCGAGGGCAAGGAGGAGGCCGGCGCCAAGTTCGCCGACTACTTCGACTTCTCCGAGCCCTTCACCAAGCTCCCCTCCCACCGCATCCTCGCCATGTTCCGCGGCGAGAAGGAGGAGGTCCTGACCCTCACGCTCGACCCCGAGGCCGAAGAGCCCAACGGGTACGAGCTGCGCATCGCGCAGCGCTTCGGCATCCGTGACCAGGGGCGACCGGCCGACCGCTGGCTGTCCGACACCGTCCGCTGGGCGTGGCGCACCCGCGTCCTCGTCCACCTCGGCATCGACCTGCGCACCCGCCTGTGGCAGGCGGCCGAGGAGGAGGCGGTCCGCGTGTTCGCGGCCAACCTGCGCGACCTGCTGCTCGCAGCGCCGGCCGGCACCCGGACGACCATGGGTCTCGACCCCGGCCTGCGCACCGGCGTGAAGGTGGCGGTGGTCGACGCGACCGGCAAGGTGGTCGCCACCGAGACGATCTATCCGCACGAGCCGAAGCGGCAGTGGGACCAGTCGCTCGCCGTCCTCGGGCGGCTCGTCCAGCAGCACGGCGTCGAGCTGATCGCCATCGGGAACGGCACCGCCTCGCGGGAGACCGACAAGCTCGCCGGCGAGCTGGTCAAGCTGATGCCGGGGCTGACCAAGATCGTGGTCTCCGAGGCCGGGGCGTCGGTCTACTCCGCCTCCGCCTACGCCTCGCAGGAGCTTCCCGGCCTCGACGTGTCGCTGCGCGGCGCGGTCTCGATCGCCCGCCGCCTGCAGGACCCGCTGGCCGAGCTGGTCAAGATCGATCCGAAGTCGATCGGCGTCGGGCAGTACCAGCACGACCTGTCCGAGGTGAAGCTGTCGCGCTCGCTCGACGCGGTGGTGGAAGACTGCGTCAACGGGGTCGGCGTCGACGTCAACACCGCCTCGGCCCCGCTGCTGACCCGCGTCTCGGGCATCGGCTCCGGGCTGGCCGAGAACATCGTGGCCCACCGCGACGCCAACGGCCCGTTCCGCTCCCGGCGGGCGCTGAAGGATGTGCCGCGGCTCGGTCCGAAGGCGTTCGAGCAGTGCGCGGGCTTCCTGCGCATCCCCGGCGGCGACGACCCGCTCGACGCGTCGAGCGTGCACCCGGAGGCCTACCCCGTCGTCCGGCGCATCCTCGACTCCGCCGGGAGCGACATCAAGAACCTGATCGGCAACACCGCCGCGTTGCGGGCCGTCGATCCGGCCCGGTTCGTGGACGACACCTTCGGCCTGCCGACCGTGACCGACATCCTCAAGGAGCTGGAGAAGCCGGGTCGCGACCCGCGTCCGGCCTTCAAGACGGCCACCTTCAAGGAGGGCGTCGAGAAGATCTCCGACCTCAAGCCGGGCATGGTGCTGGAGGGCGTGGTCACCAACGTCGCGGCCTTCGGCGCGTTCGTCGACGTCGGCGTCCACCAGGACGGCCTGGTGCACGTCTCGGCCATGTCCAGCAACTTCGTGAAGGACCCGCGCGACGTGGTGAAGCCCGGCGACATCGTCCGGGTGAAGGTGCTCGACGTCGACATCCCGCGCAAGCGCATCGGTCTCACCCTCCGACTCGAGGACGAGACCCCGGCGCGCGGCGACCAGCGCCAGGGCGACCGCGGCGGCCGTCGGGACGGCAGCCAGCGGGACGGCAGCCAGCGGGACGGCAGCCAGCGGGACGGCGGCCAGCGGGACCAGGGCGGCCGGTCCCGCCAGGACCGCGGCCGGTCGGGCCGCGGCTCGTCGGGCGGGTCCGGCGGCCGGGGCTCCGCCGCCCCCGGCGGCGCGATGGCCGAGGCGCTGCGCCGCGCCGGTCTCACCGACCGCTGACGGAGGCCACCGGGCCGGCTGATCGAGTCGGCCCGGTGCCGTGCGGGTCAGACACCGGCCGGGTCAGTTGAAGGTGTCGGGGTCCGGGCCGGTGCGCAGACCCCGGTCGAGGCTCGTGACGGCGGCCATGTCGGCGTCGGTGAGCGCGAAGCCGAAGACATCGAGGTTCTGCCGGATGCGGCCGGGGGTGACGGATTTGGGGATCACGATGTTGCCCGTCTGCAGGTGCCAGCGCAGCACGACCTGCGCCGGGGTGACGCCATACGCCTCGGCCACTCTGGCGATCGCCTCGTCCCCGAGGACCGCGCCCTGAGCCAGGGGGCTCCAGGCCTCGGTGGCGATACCGTGCTCGGCGTGGAAGGCGCGCAGCGCGGTCTGCTGAAGGCCGGGGTGCAGCTCCACCTGGTTGACCGCCGGGGTGATGCCGGTGTGCTCCAGGAGCCGCCGCAGGTGGGGGATCTGGAAGTTCGAGACGCCGATGGCGCGGGCACGACCGTCGGCGAGGATCTTCTCCAGCGCCTTGTAGGTCTCCACGTACAGGTGGCGGGCCGGGGTGGGCCAGTGGATGAGGTAGAGGTCGACGTGGTCGAGGCCGAGCCTGTCCAGGGAGGCGTCGAACGCGGCCAGGGTCTGGTCGTGGCCCTGGTCCTCGTTCCACAGCTTGGTCGTGACGAACAGCTCCTCGCGGTGGAGGCCGGAGGCGGCGATGGCCTTGCCGACACCGCGCTCGTTGCCGTAGATCGCGGCGGTGTCGATGCTGCGGTAGCCGGCCTCCAAGGCGCTGGTGACCGCGGCGGTGGTCTCCTCGTCGGGGACCTGGAAGACGCCGAAGCCCAACTGGGGCATGGTCACACCGTTGTTGAGCGTCACGTTCGGCACGGAAGTCATCAGGGGTCCTTTCTTTGGTGCTGCCTTGACAGGGCGGGTACGGGGGATCAGGAGCGGACTGCTCCCACCGCGGCGGGATCGAGGTTCGCCGGGGCGGAAGCCGCAGTGGTGCGGATGGGCCGCAGCTCGAGCCGGCGTGAGATGACGGCCAGCACCAGGGCGGCGGCGGCCAGGATGGCCCCGACGGCGTTGGGCGCGCTGTAGCCGAGGCCGGCGGAGATCACCAGGCCGCCGAGCCAGGCGGACAGGGCGTTGCCCAGGTTGAAGGCGCCGATGTTGGCCGCCGAGGCCAGCGTCGGCGCGCCGTGGGCGTGGTCCAGGACGCGCTTCTGCAGTGGCGGGACGGTGGCGAAGCCGAGAGCGCCGATGAGGAAGACGGCCACGACGGACGCGGCCTTGCCGGAGGCCAGGAAGGTGAACAGCAGCAGGACCAGGGCCAGGCCGCCCAGGGCGGTGTAGAGCATCGGCATGAGCTTGCGGTCCGCGAAACGGCCGCCGATGAGGTTGCCGGCCACCATGCCCAGCCCGAAAACCACCATCAGCCAGGTGACGGAGGATTCCGCGAAGCCACTGACCTCGGTCATCATCGGCGCGATGTAGGTGATCGCGGCGAACACGCCTCCGAAGCCGAGGACCGTCATGGCCATCGCCAAAATGACCTGGGTGTTCTTGAAGGCGGCGACCTCGTGCCGCAGCTGTACTCCATCCGGCTTGGGTACGTCGGGTACGAGCTTGGCGACGCCGGCCAGGCCGAGTACGCCGAGGGCGGCGACGATCAGGAAGGTCACGCGCCAGCCGGCGTTCTGGCCCACGAACGTGCCCAGGGGCACGCCGACGACGTTGGCCACGGTCAGGCCGGTGAACATCATCGAGATGGCGCCGGCCTTCTTCTCCGGCGCCACCAGTTCGGCGGCGACGACGGAGCCGATGCCGAAGAAGGCGCCGTGGGCCAGTGAGGCCACCACTCGGCCGATCAGCATGACGGCGAAGACCGGGGCGACGGCAGAAATGAGGTTGCCGAGGATGAACAGGCCCATGAGCAGCATGAGCATGTTCTTGCGAGAGATCCTGGTGCCGAGGACGGTCATGATCGGTGCGCCGATCATGACGCCGAGGGCGTAGCCGGTGACCAGGAAGCCGGCCGTCGGCACGGACACGCCGAGGTCCGCGCCGACCTGGGGCAGCAGCCCCATGATCACGAATTCCGTGGTGCCGATTCCGAAGGCCCCTATGGCCAGGGCCAGCAGTGCGAGCGGCATGACGAGGGTCCTTTGACATGCAAGGTGAAGTTGCGCGAGCTCTTTACAAGCGTCGACAATAATTGCACACGCCGACTAATGGCAAACGCGGGTATAGTGAAGTCCGTGATGCGGCGGCAGGTCTCCGGCTACGCCTCCGCTCGCACGACCCGACCGAGGGAGCCGCTCATGACCGCCACCGACCCGGCGATGACCGCACTGGCGCACGGTTGGTCGGCGCTCTCGCTGCTGCACGGACGCATCGAGAGCAGGGTCGAACGCGCACTCCAGGCCGAACACCAGTTGAGCGCACGCGAGTACTCGCTGCTGGACGTGCTGAGCCGCCAGCACGACGGCGAGGGCGGACACCTGCAGATGCGGCAGGTCGCCGACTCCGTCGTCCTCAGCCAGAGCGCCACCACGCGGCTGGTGACCCGGCTGGAGGACCGCGGGCTGCTCTCGCGCTACCTGTGCCCCACCGACCGCCGCGGCATCTACACCGACGTCTCCGGCGACGGCCTGCGCCTGCTGGAGGAGGCACGTCCCACCCACAACGCCGCCCTGCGCGAGGCCCTCGACCAGGCAGCCACCGATCCCGTGCTCGCGCCCCTGGTCGATGCCGTCCGGCAATTGCAGGGCGGCGCCCAGCCGGCATGACCCGCCCCCGCGGGCGATAACGCCATCAGTCGACGGCGCCGGCCGCCGTCCAGCCGGGGACCTGGAACCGCGCGGTCATCGACTCTTTCACGACCGGCTCCCGGCAGGCCCCGCAGACCACCACGGGGTCGAGTTCGGCGCCGCAGGAGTGGTCGAGGATCACGGGCGGGACGTCGGCGAGGTGCCGGTCGCCCCAACGCTTCAGCATGAGAAGCACCGGCCGCAGCTCCTGGCCCGCCTCGGTCGGGCGGTACTCGAACCGGCGCGGCCGCTCACTGTAGGGCACCTTCTCCAGGACGCCGGCCTCGACGAGACGGCGCAGGCGCGCGGCGAGGATGTCGCGCGGGGCGCCGATGTTCCGCGCCATGGCGTCGAAGCGCCGGACGCCGAAGAAGACCTCGCGCAGCACCAGCAGCGAGTACTTCTCACCGATCACGCTCAGCGCGTCGGCGATCGAGCAGGGGCGCGCTCCCGTCATCCCCGACCGTCCTTTCCGCGATCCGACGCGTGCCGCCGCCACCGTACGGCACCCCGTTGGTTTTTCCAACCTACCGGGTTACAGTGCATCCAGTTTTCCAACTGATAGCTGATAGGAGGTCCGCGATGCGCGACGCCGTCATCGTGGAAGCCGTGCGCACCCCGATCGGCAAGGGCAAGCCAGGAGGCGCCCTGTCGTCGGTCCACCCGGTCGATCTGCTCGCCCACACGCTGCGCGCCCTCGTCGAGCGCGCCGGGGTGGATCCCGCCGCCGTGGACGACGTGATCGGCGGCTGCGTCGACCAGGTCGGCGAGCAGGCCATGAACACCACCCGCTACGCCTGGCTCGCCGCGGGCTTCCCCGACTCGGTCCCCGCCGTCACCGTCGACCGGCAGTGCGGCTCCTCCCAGCAGGCGGTGCACTTCGCCGCCCAGGGGGTCATGTCGGGCGCGTACGACCTGGTCGTCGCGTGCGGCGTGGAGTCGATGAGCCGGGTGCCGATGTGGTCGAACGTGCCGCCCGGCGCCGACCCGTTCGGTCCCGCGCTCGCGACCCGCTTCCCCGACGGCCTCGTGCCGCAGGGGATCAGCGCGGAGCTGATCGCCGCCAAGTGGTCGATCAGCCGCGAGGAGATGGACGCCTTCGCCGTCTCATCCCACCGGAAGGCCGCCGCCGCACATCGAGACGGGCTGTTCGCCGGCGAGGTCGTCCCGTTCGACGGCCACGACCGGGACGAGTCCGTACGGCCCGGCACCACCGAGGAGATCCTCGCCGGGCTCCGGCCCGCGTTCGCCGATCCCGGGTACGCCGAGCGCTTCCCGCAGATCTCCTGGTCGGTGACGGCCGGGAACACCAGCCCCATCAACGACGGGGCGGCGGCCGTGCTGATCGCCGGGGCCGACACCGCGGCCGCGCTCGGCCTGCGCCCGCTGGCCCGGCTGCACAGCTTCGCGGTCACCGGCTCCGACCCGCTGCTGATGCTGACCGGGGTCATCCCCGCCACCGAGAGGGTGCTGCGCCGGGCCGGCCTGCGGCTCGACGACATCGACCTGTTCGAGGTCAACGAGGCCTTCGCGTCCGTCGTCCTCGCCTGGCTGCGCGACACCGGCGCGGACCCGGCCAAGGTCAACGTCAACGGCGGCGCCATCGCCCTGGGTCACCCGCTCGGCGCCAGCGGCGCCCGCATCATGACCACGCTTGTCAACGCGATGCGGCAGCGCGGCGCGCGGTACGCCCTGCAGACCATGTGCGAAGCGGGCGGCCTCGCCAACGCCACCATCCTGGAGAGCTGCCGGTAGCGGCTCAGGCGGCGCGGTCCTGGGCGCAGACCTCGGCGAGCACGTCCAGGGAGACGTTCAGGACGGCGGCGAGCGCCGCGATGGTGAAGAAGGCCGGCGTCGGCACCCGACCGGTCTCGATCTTGCGCAGCGTCTCCGGGGACAGGCCGGCGGCGGCGGCCACCTCCACAATGCTCCGCTCGGCCCGCGCCTGCCGCAGCAGGGTGCCCAGGCGGTTGCCTCGTTCGTGATCAAGCTCGGTCAGCGGCGGTCGCACCATGCGCAGATCCTAGCAAGCGTGATAACAATACCGGTATTGTTATTCGAAAACTGGGAGGGTCGCATGGTCGAGATCAAGACCGAGGGAGAACTGACCGTGATGCGCGAGGCGGGCAGGGTGGTCGCCCGCGCGCTGGCCGCGGCACGGGAGCTGGCGGTGCCCGGAGCGGCGCTGAAGGATCTGGACGAGGCCGCCACCACGGTCATCCACGAGTCGGGCGCCACATCCGCCTTCCTCAACTACAAGCCGCACTTCGCGCCGACCCCGTTCCCGGCGATGATCTGCACGTCGGTGAACGACAGCGTCGTGCACGGCATCCCGGACGGCTACCGCCTGCGCGAGGGCGACCTGCTGAGCGTGGACTGCGGCGCCTACCTGGACGGCTGGGCCGGGGACGCGGCCGTCAGCATCGTCGTCGGACAGTCCGATCCCACCGCCTCCGCCGCCGACCTGGCCCTCATCCGGACGACCCAGGCCGCGCTGGACGCGGCGATCGCGGCCGCCGTGCCGGGCGCGCGGCTGGGCGACATCGGCCACGCCGTCGCCACCGTGGGACGGGCCGCCGGATACGGCATCCTCTCCGACTTCGGCGGCCACGGCGTCGGCCGGCACATGCACGAGGACCCGCACGTCCCCAACGAGGCCCGGCCGGGACGCGGCATGGTGCTGCGGCCGGGCATGGTGCTGGCCATCGAGCCGATGTTCATCTCCGGCGGCCGGGACCAGTACCGCGTCGCCCCGGACGGGTGGACGCTGCAGAGCGTGGACCGCAGCCGGGCCGCCCACGTGGAGCACACCGTGGCCGTCACCGAGAACGGCCCCAGGGTGCTCACCCTGCCGTGACGGCCGCCGCCGACCCCCCGGGCGCGTACGGACGGGTCAGCCGACCGCCTGCCACCAGGCGTCGACCGCGGGCGGCCGGTCCACGCTGATCCGCTCCCCCGGCCGGGGGACGGCGATCCGCAGGCCGCGGTCCTTCGCCTCACGCCACAGCCGGTCGACCGGCTCCGCCCAGCCGTGGAAGGCAAGGACGAAGGTGGCCCAGTGGACCGGCACGAGCAGGTCCCCGCCGAGGGCGAGGTGGGCCTCGACCGCCTCCTCCGGCGTCATGTGGATGTCGGGCCAGCTCGGGCTGTACGCGCCGATCTGCATGAGCGTCACGTCGAACGGCCCGTACTGCGCGCCGAGCCGGGCGTAGCCGTCGAAGTAGCCGCTGTCGCCGGTGTAGAAGACCTTGCGGCGCTCCCCGGCCAGCACCCACGAACCCCAGAGGGTCGGGTTGCGGGAGAAGGCGCGGCCGGAGAAGTGGCGGGCCTCGGTGAGGGTGACGCCCAGCCCGGCGATCGTGAAGGTCTCGTCCCAGTCGAGCTCGACGATCCGATTCGCGGGCACGCCCCACCGGTCGAGGTGCGCGCCCACTCCGAGCGGCACGAGGAAGGGCGCCACCTGGGTCCTGGTCAGCGTACGGACCGTCGCCATGTCGAGGTGGTCGTAGTGGTCATGCGAGATCACGATGGCGTCCAGCGGCGGGAGCTCCTCGGCCGGCACGGGCGGCGGGTGCAACCGCTTCGGGCCGGCCAGGGGCGCCGGCGAGCACCGGTCGCTCCACACGGGGTCGAACAGCACGCGACGCCCCTCGATCTCGACGAGGGTCGTGGCGTGGCCGTACCAGACGATGTCCAGATCGGACTCGGCGGCGGCGGACGGGACGAGCACCGGCACCGGCCCGGCCGGTTTGCGCCGCGGCCCGCTCGCCATCATGTCGCGCAGCAGCCGGCCGCCCTGCCCCGGCGTGGCGACCACGACGGGCGAGGAGTTGGCGAAGGCGGCGCCGGTGAAGTGCGGCGAGCGGCGCATCCGCGCGGCCCGCTGGCCCGAGGGTCTGCCGCCGAGCGCCGCCGGGACCTCTCTCAGCGCCCATCCGGCCGCGGCGACGGCCGCCGCCCCGGCCAGGATCGCCCCCATACGCAACGCTCGACTGCCCGCCATCTACGCCCCTCCCGTCGCCCTGCGCCGGGACTGCCCGGCCCCTGGATCAGGGTAGCCAAGCCGTTCGGCCGGCGGACGACTCGCGCAGAGGGCGCCGCCGGGCCTCAGGACTGACCGCAGGTCGCGGGGCAGAATTCGACCTCGGGGTAGCGTGATGACGGCTTGTCCAGGAGGGGCTGCCGCTTGGACTTCAGGTGTTGGTCGAGGAAGGCTGCCACGTAGGTGCGGGTGAGCTCGGCGGCGCGCGCCGCGGGCAGAACGCCGTAGGCGGGCTTGATGCCGAGGGCCTCCGCCAGCAGCGGGCCGTCGGTGAAGGACTGGTGTTCGGCGCCCGTCAGCACGATCCAGCGCTTCCACCCGGTCAATAGCTTCCAGTCGCGGTCCCACGTGGGGGCGGCGCCGCCGGGGACGTGCTGCGCAGAGCCCAGGAACATGAACGGCCGGGAGAACCCGTTCTTGGGGATCCGGGCGTAGGTGGTGCCGTCCATGTCGATCCCGGCGCGGAGCCGAGAGTCCTTGATCATGGCCGCCATGGCGCCGGCCCCGCCGATCGACTGGCCCGCCATCGCGATTTTGGAGCGGTCGATCAGGCCGGCACCGTCCCACTTCGTCGTCAGCTGGTCGAGCACGAAGGAGACGTCGGCCGCCCGGCCCGTCACCACCCCGGTGCCGAAGCCCGGGTCGGTGTCGCTGTCGCACGCGAGGCATTCGGCGACCTGCCCGTCAGCCAGGGTCGTGGCGTAGCTTTCGTAGGTGTGGTCGATTCCGGCCACCACGTACCCTCGGCTGGCCAGATCCTCGGCCAGGGACGTGAGCGTGCTCATCGGCCTGGTGAAGCCGGGAGAGAGCACCACCAGCGGCAGCTTGCGCCCCGAGGGTTTCGCGTCTTTGACGGCGTTGGTTCGAGTCTTGCTCAGCGTGTCGTCCGGCACGCCGCCGATCCCCCACCCCCTCAGGACGAGCTCCGACTCTTCCGGCGACATGTACGGCGCCTTCTGCCCGTCGCGCTGCTTGGTCGGGTACCACAGGGTGACCTTGAGCTCCCTGGCGTCGACGTCGAGGTTCCAGGGATCGGGACGGGAGGTGTCCTTCATATGCAGGGCGGTGGTGCCGACCGGATGGGCGCCGGTGGGTGCGGGCAGGGTGGCGGGGCCGGTCGGCGTGGCCGACGGGACGGCGGAGCGGGGCGGCGTGGGTGCGGAGCAGGCGGACGCGGCCAGGACGACCAGTCCCGCGGTGACCGCCAGGATCTGTCTCATGGAGAGGTCCATTCACTTGTTCAGCAAGGTAAGGGCCTTGGCCAGGGCGGGGTCGCGCCCGGCGGCCGCGTCCTTCGGGGTCAGGGGCACATAGTGGTCGGGGGGCACGCCGATCCGGTCGATCACCTCGCGATCGGGCCCCAGGTGGTGCCTGGTGGGGAAGCCCAGCATGGTGTTGTTGCTGAGCAGGTACCCCTGCGCCGGGCCGGAGACGACGCCGGCGGTTCTGGTGCCGACCAACTGGCCGATCCGCAGGTCCTGGACCGCGGAGCTGAAGTGCTCGCACGCCGAGGCGCAGCTGCGGTCGGTGAGCACCATCAGCGGCAGGTCGAGCAGTTCGACGGTGTCGTCGGTCCGCAAGGCTTCGCACGTGCCGTCCACGGTGCACAGGTAGGCGGTGGCCTTGCCGTGGACGAACGCGCTCAGCAGCCGGATCGCCTCCGTGGGGCTGCCGCCGCCGTTGCCGCGCAGGTCCAGCACGACGCCGGTGAGCGTCCGGCCGGTGCGCAGCCTGGAGATCGCCTGGAGAACCCTGTCCGCAGAGTCGGGAGCGAACCCGCGCATCCGTACATAGGCGATGCTGTCGTCCAGGAGCTTCGACTGCACCACTTGCAGGGCGGCCAGATCCCGCTGGAACAGGCCGGGCTTGAGCGTCACGCTCCAGCGGCGGCCGGTGCTCTGCCGCAGGAGCCGCAGCCGGACCGGGCGCGCTTGCGGGTACTGCGGGTAGAGGGCGGCGATCGCGGGGGTGGGCTTGGCGTCGATGAAGGGCGCCGATCCGTTGATCGATTCGATGATGTCGCCCGGGCGCACTCCGGCGGCCTGCGCCGCGCCGCCCTCCACCGTGGTGACGAACAGCGGGGGAAGGGCGGCGCCGGGGTTGCCGAGCACCTGGGGGCCGTTGATGTTCGCCTGAAGACCCAGGCCGTAGCCGTCACCGTCGTAGTAGTCGGGCGATTGCTTGATGTCGTGCGCCCAGGAGGCGTGGTTGTCGCCGAGGTCGGCCACGATGCCCTCGAGAGTGACGACGGCCAGCCGGTCGCGCAGGTCCGGCACCTGATCGGTGATCTTCCGGTAGACGGCCTCGAAAGCGGCCCAGTCGGCCTTCCGGTCACCGGTCAGCGCCGGCATGGTGGCCTCGGGCACGTCGCGCCCCTTGCGGTTGAGCTCCTGGGTCAGGGCGACGAATCCGGCGGTCAGCAGCGAGCGGTCGTCCAGCGTGGCGCCGCTGTAGTAGTTGCCGAGTACGCAGAAGTACGCCTGCTCGACGACGTCGATCGTGGTGGCCGTCTCCGCCCCCGGGGGCCCTTGGGGCGGCGCGCAGACTGTACTGGCTGCCGTGCTCGCCTGGCCGCGCGGCGCCGTCGGCGCCGCGCAGGCCGCGGCCAGCAGGAGGGCGAGCCCGGCGGTAGCGGTCCTGATGGCGGTCATGACAGGCGCCTGCGGATCCACCAGAAGCAGAACCACGTGAGGCCGAGGGCGAGCAGGGCGTAGATCCCGGTCTCGATCCACTGGAAGGGCCAGAAGCGCTCAAGGGGCTGGTAGGTCACCTGCTGCCGGTAGCCGAGCCGGTTGATCTCGACCGCGCAGCTGTCCCCGGCGCCCGCCGACGGTGCGCAGGGGCCCGACGTGGTGGAGACCTGGGCGGTGGCGAAGCCGCCATCGGTGCCGATCGCACGCCCGGATGGATCGACCAGGTTGGCGGACAGGACCCAGGCGCCCGCGTGACCGGGAACGGCCGACCTCAGGCGAATCTCCACATATCCACCTCGGTCCCGGTTTATGCCGATGCTCTCCACGTTCGTCTTGCCGAGCTCAAAGGTCGAAGTGATCGGGGGCATCAGGTGGGGCCGGACCAGCAGCGGCATGGCAAGTTGGAACGCGGCGAAGACGGCCAGCGTGAGGGCCATGGCGGGCAGCGTGCGGCGCACCAGCATGCCCACGGTCACGCCGAGGATGAAGGTGAAGGCCGCGTACCCCATCGGGGCGATGCCGCGCGCACCGAACACCAGGGGAGCCATCAGGGCCAAGTTCTCAGCGGCTGATTTGTCCAGAGGATCGGACCACCAGGTCACCATGAGGCCGCACAGGCCGGCGACGGCCATGGCGGTCAAGCCCATGAGCCCGAGCTTGACCGCCAGCCAGCGGCCGCGGGTGACGCTCTGGTTCCACACCATCAGGTGCGTGCCCGCCTCCAGCTCGCGGGTGATCAACGGTGCTCCCCAGAAGAGCCCGGCGAGGGCGGGCAGGAGCAGCACGACGAGAGTCAGGGCCATGAACGGGGTCTCGTGCCCGCCGAAGAAGTGGTCGTAGAAGCGGTCGCAGGTGTCGTCCTGGGTGCAGGCTGCGATCCCGGCGGAGTAGTCGGAGGCCAAGCCGGGGCCGGTCAGGGCCAGGACGACGGCGAGAATGATGAGTACGGCGGCCATCGACGCGGCCGAGACGCGGAACTGGCGCCAGGTCAGCCAGATCATCGCTGCACCTCCAGCGTGACTCGCCGGTTCTCGGCGGTGCGCTTGTCCATGTAGGCCAGGACGAGGTCCTCGAGGCTGAGCTGGGTGACCGTCCAGGCGGGGTCGTGGATCGGGGCGTCGGTACGGATCACGAACGTGCTCTGCCGGTCGGTGTGGCGTGCGGAGACCACCTGCTGGTCGGCGGGCAGCCGGTCGGGATCGCGGCGCGGGCCGGTGAGCCGGTGGTGGGTGGCCAGCAGCTTGTCGACCTCCCCGGCCACCTGGACGCGGGATTCGGCGAGCACGATCAGGAAGTCGCAGACCCGTTCCAGGTCGGAGACCAGGTGGGAGGAGAGCACCACGCTGAACTCGTGCTCGACCGTGGCTTCCATCAGCCCCTGCATGAACTCGCGACGGGCCAGCGGATCGAGCGAGGCGACCGGCTCGTCCAGGATCAGCAGCTCGGGCCGTTTGGCCAGGCCCAGGGTGAGGGCGAGCTGGGCGCGCTGGCCGCCGGACAGCTTGCCCGCCCGGTGGGTGGGGACGAGACCGACCCGCCTGATCCGTTCCCGCGCCATATCGGCGTCCCAGCGGGGGTTGAGCCGGGCGCCTAATCGCAGGTGTTCGGCGACGGTCAGCCCGGCGTAGACGGGGGTGTCCTGGGCGACGAACCCGACCCTGGCCAGTTGCGCGGGTGTGCCCCCGGGCCGGCCGCCGAGCACCGAGATGTCGCCCGCCGTCGGTTCGAGCTGGCCGCCGGCCAGCTTCAGCAACGTAGTCTTGCCGGCTCCGTTGGGGCCTACCAACCCGACGACGTGGCCCGCCGGGATGTCGATGGTGCACTCGCGCAGCGCCCAGCGCTTGCCGTACTTCTTGCTCAGTCCCTGAGCCTGCAGGACAGCGGTCACGCTATGTCCTCCTGAGAGGCGGTCCGAAAGGTGGTCATGAAAAGGGCCTCGATGCTTTCGTCGTCGAGGCCGGCCCGGCGGGCCTTGGCCAGCCAGCGCCGCAGTTCCAGCCGCAGCGGGCCGAGTGCCGCCAGCGAGGTGCCGGCGAGGGTCGCGGCCACGAACGTCCCCACCCCCGGCCGGGCGGCGACCAGGCCCTCGTGCTCAAGCTCCCTATAGGCCTTGAGCACGGTGTTGGGGTTGATCGCCAGCTGCGCCACGACCTCCTTGACGGTCGGCAGCTGGTCGCCCTCGCGCAGCAGGCCGAGTCGTAGGGCATGCCGTACTTGCTGGACCAGCTGCAGATATGGCGACACACCCGACCTGCTGTCCAGATGGAACTCGATCACCAGATAACTCCATTTATCTAGACTGCTAGTACTTTAGGGTCCTGAATGTTAAAGGATCATAAGGATCGCCGCTTCGGGTATCGCCCGGCGACCCTCGAAGCGGTCCATCGCTCCTCCGCCCGACTGCAGCCTGCGCCGGTCCGCGAGGGCCGCGACCCCACCGCGCACGTGGCGGGATCTGTGGACGCTGTGGGGCTGGGCTGTATTTCTCCGCACTCGGCCCGTTGACGGTGACGCGGGAAGGGACGGCGCCCGACCTCGGCGGAAAGCGGGTCAAGGCCCGGGGTGGCGTACGACTCCCGGCGGTGATGAGCGCCGACCGTTTCTGACCGAGTCCTACTCGATCGGGTGATGTGACGGCCCCGAGGCGGTGATCAGCATGAAGTGAGGCGAGCCGAAGGAGCCAGGACATGACCCAGCAGCAGGCCGACCTCCCCCGCGCGGAGTGGCACAACTTCTTCGAGAAGCTGACCAAGGACTACGAGGGCGCCTCGGTCACCGTCGAGGTGCTGGACCGCACCTTCGGCGACCAGACGGAGGCGGCGAAACTCCCACTCGCCTACCTGGAGTACGACGAGAAGGACGACTGCTTCTCTGTCGGGCTCGGCGGGCGTGACGGCAAGTACCCGGTGGTGTTGCGGCACGCGATCAACCACCCCCGGAGGATCCAGACGACCTCGTCGATCCCGGGGACGCCGTGGGCGCTGGACATCGAGGACGGGGAGGGGAACCAGACACTGGTGACCCTGCACAACCGCCCCTCCATCAGCGAATGACAGTGCCGACGGGGCCGCGCGCCCCGTGATCGCGCGAAGCGATCAGTCGCCGCATCGGTCGCTGCATCAGTCGCGGCCGCTCGTCGCGAGGGAGAAGTACGCCTCCTCCTCCTGCGCGAAGTGCAGGGTCAGCACGGCGTACAGCCCGTACAGGCAGGCCCGCAGGTCGTCGAGCTGCTCCGGGTGCGGGCCGCCGGGCTCGGCGAGCTCGATGTGCCGGCCGAGCCGCGTGACCAGCCGGTCGATCTCGGCGTGCGCCCTGCTCATCGTCACCGTCGCCTCCGAATCGCCGAGCAGCTCACCCATCGCCGGGTAGAGCCGCTCCTCCTCGTCGTGCTCGTGCGGAAGCAGGTCCTCGGTGAGGAAGTCGTGGACCCTGCGGAGCTCGGCGAGGGTGCCCGGAGCGGGCGGCGAGGTGAGCGCGTTGGCGACGTCCCTGATGCTCTCCAGCGGCGGGCGCAGCTCGGCGTGCTCGCTCTCGAACCGCCGCAGCAGGGCGTCCGTCCGGCCGCTCACCCGCTGCCGCGCCCCCAGGCCGGGCGCGAGCGCCCGCAGCGCGTTCAGGATGACCGCGACGTCGATGCCCTCCTGCAGCAGGGCACCGCCCGCCGGAGGCAGGAAGCCGAACGCCGCCACGATCATGGCCGCCAGCGAGAGCCCGATGCCCACGCCCGCGCTCTGCACGGCGATCCGCCGCGAGCGCCGGGCGACCTCCATCGCGTCGGCCAGCCGGTCGATCCGGTCGGTGGTGAGCACCACGTCGGCGGCCTGGGCCGAGGCGCCGGAGCCGCGGGCGCCCATCGCCACGCCCACGTCGGCGGCGGCGAGCGCCGGCGCGTCGTTGACGCCGTCGCCGACCATCGCGGTCGTGGCTCGCCGCACCTCCTCCCGGACCCCCTCCACCTTGTCCGCCGGGGAGCGCTCGGCGAACACCTGGTCGATGCCGAGCACGGTCGCGACGCTCTCCGCGACCTCGGCCCGGTCGCCGGTGAGCATCACCACCCGGTCGATCCCGGCCGAGCGCAGCCGCCGCAACGTGCGTCCGGCGTCCCCGCGCACCTCGTCCCGCAGCAGGATCACGCCGGCGACCGCGTCGTCCACGCTCACCCACACCGTCATCGCGCCGTCGAGCGCCGCCCTGGCCCGCTGCGTCTCCTCCCACTCCGACCGCGACGCCGTACGGGCCTTGCCGACCCGGACCTTGGCGCCCTCGACCAGCGCGCTGGTCCCGCTGCCCGGCTCCTCCCGCACGTCACCGGGCACGGGGAGCTCCAGCCCCCGCTCGCGGGCGGTGCGGACGATCGCCGAGGCCAGCACGTGCGACGACATCTGGTCCACCGCCGCCGCCAGCCGCAGGACCTCGTCGCGGGTCCGGCCGGGCGCGGGCACGACGTCCACCACCTGCGGCCGGCCGACGGTGAGCGTCCCGGTCTTGTCCAGCACCAGCGTCCGGGCCCTCCCGAGGGTCTCCAGCGCCCCGCCGCCCTTCACCACCACGCCGTGCCGTGCCGTACGGGACAGGCCGGACGCGATGGCGGCGGGCGCGGCGAGCAGCAGCGGGCAGGGGGTGGCCACGACGAGCACCGCGACCGCGCGGACCGGGTCGCGGGAGACCAGCCAGGCCAGCCCGGCGACCAGGAGGGTCGCGGGCACGAACCAGGCCGCGAACCGGTCGGCGAGGCGCACGATCGGGGCGCTGTCCGCCTCGGTCTCGCGGGCCAGCCGGACGACGCCGGTGTACGTGCTCTCGGCCGCGGTCACGGTCGCGCGCATCTCGAACGCCCCGCCCGCGTTGACCACACCGCTGGGCACGCTCTCCCCCTCGGGGTGCTCCACCGGCAGGGACTCGCCCGTCAGCGCCGACTCGTCGAGCAGCGCCACCCCGCGCCGCACGACGCCGTCCACCGGGACCGTCTCGCCGGTCGGGACGAGCAGCAGGTCGCCGAGCCGCACCTCGTCCACGGGGATGACGTGCGGTGTGCCGTCCTCGTAGCGGCGGGCGGTGCGCGGCGCGCGCTCGTACAGGGCCGTCAGGTCCCGGCGGGCCCGGCGCAGCGCGTAGTCGTCCAGGATCTGGCCGGTCGAGAGCATCACGCCGATCAGCGCGCCGGCCAGGTACTCCTGTACGGCGAGCGCCCCGCCGAGGGCGAGCACGGCGATGGCGTCGACGCCCAGCCTGCCCCGCCACAGCGCCGAGACCAGCCACCAGGCGGCGGGGAGCAGCGCGGCGAGCGTCCCCACGGCCCACGCGATGTCAGCCGCGGCGACGGCGCCGAGCAGCCACAGGGCGCCGCCCCCGAGCAGCGCGCCGATCGTGACGACGAGCAGTGCGACGAGGCCGTACCGTCTCACGTCCGTTCCCCTCCCCGCGAAAAGGCCGCTTCCTCCCACTCTGACCCTTCGTGTTCGGACGGACCAGGGCGACCCGGCCCATGGACGGCGGGACATTCGGTCCGACGATCACGGACTTTCGGCCTTTCCGGGGCGAGGGCAGGAGATGGTGGGGTGGGTCATGGCCGCCATGGAGCCGTCCCCCATGATGGAACGGTCCGGTGGGTGCCCATCCGATCCGGACTGGAGAGGTCCGTGTTCACTCCACGATCCAGCACGGAAGGGACGACGTCATGGCGGCCATCGACCTGACCTCGATCAGCGCGGCGATCTTCGACACCGACGGCGTCGTCACCGACACCGCCCGTGCGCACGCGGCGGCCTGGAAGCACGTGTTCGACAGATTCCTGCACGGCCGCTCCGAGCCGTTCGACATCCGCGACGACTACTTCCGCCATGTGGACGGACGGCCCCGGTTCGACGGCATCCGCACGTTCCTGGCCTCCCGCGGCCTGAGCCTGCCCGAGGAGGGCCCGCCCGGCATGCCGAGCGTTCGCTCCCTCGCCGCCGAGAAGGACGACCTGTTCCTCGCGCATCTGCGGCGGCACGGGGTGGCGGCCCATCCGGGTGGCGTGGCGCTGCTGCTCGAACTGCGGCGGCGCGGCGCGCGGATCGCCGCCGTCTCCGCGAGCCGGCACTGCCGCGGCGTCCTCACCGCCGCCGCGATCCGTCACCTGTTCGACGAGGTGGTGGACGGCGAGGACGCCGCCCGGATCGGCCTCCCCGGACGCCCCGACCCGGCGCTGTTCGTCGAGGCCGCCCGCCGCCTGGGCGTCCCCCCGGAGCGGACCGCCGTGCTGGAGAGCACGCTGCCCGGCCTGGAGGCGGCCCGGCGGGGCGGTTTCGGCCTGGTGATCGACGTGGACCGGGACGGGAGGCGGGTGGACCTCCCGGCGGGCCCCTCGGCGGACATCGTCGTCTCCGGCCTCGACGAGCTGTCGGTGACCGGCCGGGTCCCCGTGACCGCCCGCTGACCGGCCCTATCCGCTCAGCTGATTGCCCGGCGGGGGGTTCTTTCGACGGTCGTTGTCGCAATAGTCTTCGCACGGACAAGCGAAGGCAAAGGAATCTCCCGCATGGCAGATGCAGAGTCGTTCGTCGTCGTCGGCCTCGACAACGGCGGCACCAGCAACAACGCGACCGTGCTCGACGCGTCGGGTCGTTTCCTGGTGGACCGGCTGGTGGAGACCCCGAGCATGGTGCGCGAGGGGCCCGAGGTGGCGGTGGAGCGCCTCGCCGACGCGATGGAGAACGTGCTCCGGCTGGCCGGAGTCGCCCGCTCCCGCGTCCGCGCCGTCGGGCTGGACACCCCGGGCCCGGCCAGCGCGGACGGCGTCATCTCGTCCAAGGGGGCGACGAACTTCTCCGAGCCCCCCTGGCACGGCTTCGACTTCCGCGGAGCGCTGGAGGCGCGGCTGGCGCTCCCGGTCGTCTACAACAACGACGGGAACGCCGCCGCCCTGTACGCGCATCACATGCGCTTCGGGGCCGCGGCGCACGAGCACTCGTCGATCTCGGCGATCGTCGGCACCGGCCTCGGCGGCGGCGTCATCGAGAACGGCCGCGTGGTCAAGGGAGCCGCCGGGATGGCGGGCGAGCTGGGGCACGTCCACATCCCGCTGCACGGCCTCCTCGAGGACGGTCAGCCGCTCCCGGAGTGCAACTGCGGCTTCACCGGCGACGCGGAGAGCGTGGCGTCCCTGACCGGCATCGAGAAGAACCTGCTGCCCTTCTGGCTGACCCGGTTCCCGGACCACGAGCTGGCCTCCGTCGATCCGCCCGGGAAGGCCGCCAAGCTGCTGCGCGGCTACGGCGAGAACGGCGACCCGCTGGCGCTGAAGGTCTTCGGGCAGCAGGCGAAGGCGATCGGCCGGCTCTTCACGATCGCCGCCAACTTCACCGACCCCAGCGCGTACTTCCTGGGCGGCGGGGTCGTGGAGGCGGCGCCGCACTTCCGGGAGTGGTTCCTGGAGAAGGTGCGCGAGAACACCCTGCTGCGCGAGGAGCAGCGGCGGGTGGCCGTCGTGTCGCTGGTGGACGACCTCGACATGGCGGGCGCCCGGGGCGCCGCCCTCGCCGCGCTGGACGCCGTCGCCCGCGACTGACCGCCCCGGGGCTCAGGCGTGGAGCAGTTCCGTCGTGGTGACCGCCCGCAGGCCCCGGGCCCGCAGCCCGTCCAGGACGCGGGGCAGCGCCGCGACCGTCCCCTGGTGCCCGAGGTGCATGCTCACCACCGAGCCGGGCCGTACGGCGCGCAGCACGTTGTCCACGACGGCGCGCGGGCCCGGATCGGTGTGGTCGAGCGAGTCGACGTCGTAGGACAGGCAGGTGGGATAGCCCGCGCGAGCGCTGAGCCGGCGCACCAGCGGCGTGGCGGTGCGGGCCGCGGAGGGCCGGAACCAGGAGCCGATCGACCCGGTAAGGGCGCGCAGGCGGGCCGCGCACTCCTCGATCTCCCGGCGTGCGGACGCCGCGTCGAGCGAGGAGATGTCGAGGTGGTTCTGGGTGTGGTTGCCGAGGTCGTGGCCGCCGTCGAGCACCCGCCGGGCCATCGCCGGGTACTGGTCGAGCCAGGTGCCGACGGCGAGCACGGTGGCGTGCCCTCCCGCCTTCTCGATCGCCCGGAGCGCCGCCTCGGCCAGCTCGGGCGGACCCGAGCCGTGGAAGGTCAGCGCGACCATCCTGCGCTGGCGCGGCCCGTGCGCCACCTCGGCGGGCAGCCGGGACAGGGTGGGCGCCGCGGACGGGCTGGGCGCCGCGGGGCTCTTCCCCACGGGCGGCCTCGCCCGCGTCCTGGCCGCCGGGGAGCCGGCGGCGGGTTCCGCGGCGCTCCCGGCCCCGCCCGCGCCCTCGCCCTCACCCTCGCGGGAGCAGGCGGAGGCGAGGGCCATCGTCGCGGCCAGGAGGAGCAGCCGGCGATCCGGCCGCCCGAGAGGAGAAGGCGGGGTCCCACCGGACGTCATCGGAAGATCCCGGTGTGGCCGAGCGAGTAACGGCCCGGCTGGGGGTAGACGCACAGCCCGTGCGGCCCCGCGCCGACGTTGATCGTGTGCGTGAGCTTCCCGGCCACCGTGTCGAAGACGTAGACGACGCCGTGGTAGCGGCCGGACAGCCACAGCTCGCGGCCGTCGGCGGACAGCCCGCCCATGTCGGGTGAGCCGCCGCCCGGGATGGGCCAGGTGGCGATCGGCTTCTGCTCCTTGAAGGACACGACCGACACCGATCCCGCGCCCCTGTTGGACACGTAGAGGACGCGCGAGTCGCGGCTGACGTACAGGCCGTGCGCCCCGGCGCCGGTCGGCATGAACCTGATGACCTTGAAGGTGGCCGCGTCGACCAGCCAGACGCCGCCCCTGTCCATGTCGGCCACGTAGAAGGTCGTGCCGTCAGGGGAGAGCTTGACGTCCTGCGGCATGCTCGCCGGGCCGAGGGCGATGGTCTTGGTCACCTTGCGCCGCCGCCAGTCGATGACCACCAGGTCGCCGGAGAACTCGCAGCTCGCGAGGAAGAGCGACCCGTCGGCGGTGAAGTCGGCGTGGTTGATCCCCCGGCAGGGCACCGGCATCGAGTGCAGGAGCCGCATCGAACGCGGATCACGGAAGTCGAGCTCGTTGTTCCGTTCGGCCATCACCAGCGCCTCCCGGCCGTCCGGGGAGAAGTACAGGTTGTACGGGTCCTCCACCGGTACCGGACGGCCGGGCTTGCCGGTCTTCGGGTCGATCGGGGTGAGCGTGTTCCCCCGGTTGTTGTTGACCCACAGCCGCTTCATGTCCCACGACGGCACGACGTGCTGTGGCAGCCGGCCGGTCCGGAAGTGGTCGATGACCTTGTACGTCTTGGGATCGATGACGTCGACGCTGTCGCTCTCGCTGTTGGGCACGTACACGCGGGACGGGAACCCGGCCACGACGGGGCTGAGCATCCCCGGCCGGTCGGCCGCGTAGATGTCGCGCTTGGAGGCGGCCCGTTTGGAGTCTCTCGGCCCGGAGGCGGCGTCGGCCGCCGAACCGGACGGTGACGCGTGTGCGGGCGACGGGGAGACGACGCCGCGTCCCGCCGCCGGGCTGGTCGTGACATCCGTGGGAGCCGTACCGCACCCGCTCAGGGTGGTGCCGGTCAGTGTCGCTCCGGTCAGAGCCAGGGCGACCGTACGGATCGTGCGGGCCGTTCGGGCCCGTCGGGAACCGGGGAGGGTGTCGGGCCCGGTTCGCTCGCCTGCTCGCCACAAGGGGCCGGCCGCCGTCATAGCGGCCTGGGGAGTCGCTGCGCCATTCGGCCAGGCTAGGGAGACGTTCCCCATCCGACGGTCAACTCCGGTTCGGGAAGTGTCCATCCGCTACCGGATTCTCCGGCGGCCCGAGCGGAAGCCCCGGCCGGCTCCCGGGCCGCCCTTACTGGGGGTCGCGCCGCCGCACGACGACCCGGCCCTCGACGACCTCCTGCTCGTCGTCGTGGATCACCTCGCCGTGGACGACCCGGCCCTGCTGCCCGGGACCGCCCGGCGCCCCGGGACCGCCCATGCGGTCGAACAGCGGGCCGTACGGCGAGCGGGCGGCGATGTCGCCCACCCTGCGGGCGAAGAACCAGGCCAGGCCGCGGCGGGCGATCGGCCGGGTGACCGGCAGGATGAGGAAGACGCCGACGAGGTCGCTGAGGAAGCCGGGGATCGCCAGCAGCGCGCCCCCGGCCATCACGATGGCCGAGTCGCCCAGCTCGCGGTCGGGCATGCGGCCCGACTGCGCGGCCCCCTGAAGGGCGGACCAGGCCCGTCGCCCTTCCTTGCGCATCAGCCACATCCCGGCCACGGCGCCGACCAGCAGCACCATGAGCGTCAGCCCGCCGCCGATCGCCCGACCGGCCAGGATGAGCAGCACGATCTCCACGACCGGGAAGAGCAACAGGCCGGGGAGCAGCCACCTACGTGTCATCAGGACCTCCGCTAGGAGGAACGCCCCCGTCGGCCCATGCGGTTCCGATATCGCTCAGAGCGAAAGGCGGAGCGGGGAGCGCCGCCTCAGGCCCGTCCCCGGACAGGCGGCCGGGCGCGCGCTCCTGGGCTCAGCTCTTCCGGCGGAGCCGGCCGGGCAGGCCGTTGACGCCCCAGACGGCGATCCGCCAGAACGCCTCGGTCATGATGCCCCGGTTCATCTTGCTGGCGCCGGCCGTGCGCTCGACGAACGTGATCGGCACCTCGGCCACGCGCAGCCCCCGGCGCACGGTGCGGAGGGTGAGATCCACCTGGAAGCAGTACCCCTGGGACTCGACGTCCTCCAGGCCCACCTTCTCCAGCGTGGCGGCCCGGTAGGCGCGGAAGCCGGCGGTGGCGTCCCGTACCGGCATGCCGAGCATGAGACGGCTGTAGGTGTTGGCGCCCCGGGACAGGAACTCGCGGGAGGCGGGCCAGTTGACCACCTTGCCGCCCGGCACCCAGCGGGAGCCGATCGCCAGGTCGGCGCCCTCGGCGACCGCGTCGAGCAGCTTGTGCAGCTCCTCGGGCTGGTGGGAGCCGTCGGCATCCATCTCGACCAGGATGTCGTAGCCCTCGGCCAGGCCCCACTGGAAGCCCGCGACGTAGGCCGCGCCCAGCCCCTGCTTGCGCGGGCGGTGCATCACGTGGATGTGGTCGTCCTTCTCGGCGAGCTCGTCGGCGATCTTCCCGGTGCCGTCGGGGCTGTTGTCGTCGGCGATGAGCAGATGCACGTCGGGCAGCGCCGCGCGCAGACGCCCGACGATCATCGGGAGATTCTCGCACTCGTTGTATGTGGGGATGATGACGAGCACCCGCCCGGAAGTCCGCTCCACCAGCTCTTCCTCCATGCCCAAGGGGTCGCTCACCGCTCCTCGCTCGCGTAACCGTGATCTTCCGGCCGTGCCGGGGCCGCCGGCGGGACGTCCGTGTCGATCGCGTTTGAGGTTCGCTTTCGTGAGACGAGCGCCACCGCCGTCGCGCCGGCTCCCATCAGTATCAGGATCCACTCAGGAACGGCGCCCACTTCGGTGGCAATCGTGCCGCGTGTTCTTACGGGGACGGTCACGACGTTCATCGCGGGTTCGAGCTCGCGCGTGCGCCACTCGACCGTACCGTCCGGGTCCACATATGCGGATATACCCGTTGTAGCGGTAGTGATCACACTTCTGTTGTGTTCGACCGCGCGCAGTTTGGACATGGCGAGCTGCTGCGGCGGCAGGTTGGTCAGCGCGTAGCTGGCGTTGTTGGTCTGGACGATCAGCGGGCTGCCTCCGGCGGCCACCGTGTCGCGTACCGTGCCGTCGAAGGCGACCTCGTAGCAGCTCACCGCGCCGACCGTGACGGGGCCCATCCGCAGCGCGCCGGGGCGGTCGCCCGGGATCGACTGGCGGCCGACGAGGTTGGCCCGGTCCGACAGCGCCAGGATGAGGTCCTTGAACGGCGTGAACTCGCCGAAGGGCACCAGGTTCCGCTTGTCGTAGTAGGCGCCGGGGCCCGTTACCGGGTCCCAGATCAGGCTCCGGGTCGCGCGGTGCTCGTCGCCGATCAGGGCGATGATCCCGGTCAGGATCGGCACGCCGACGTCCTTGGCCGCGGAGTCGATCACGTCGCGCGCGAACGCGGTGCGATTGGGATCGATGTCGCTGGAGTTCTCCGGCCAGACGACGATGTCGGGCTTGGGCAGCTTTCCGGCGCGTACGGCCTCGGCCAGCCGGTGGGTCTCGTCGGCGTGGTTGCGCAGCACGACGGCCGGCTCGCCACCCAGGAAATCCATCCCGCGGCCGGGGACGTTGCCCTGGATGACGCCGATCTTCACTGTCCCGCCCTCGTCGCCCGGCCGGGGCACCGCGAGCCCCAGCAGGGGTAGGGCTATCGCGGCGAGCAGCGTCCCCGCAACGACACGGGGGCGGCGCAGCGCGCCGGGAAGCCCGGCGAGCAGCAGGGACAGCAGGGCGCCGGTCAGGGCGACCGTGAAAGTTACAAGCGGCGCGCCCGCCAGGGCCGCGAGCCCCGTGTACGGCGACTCGCCCTGGCTGAACGCGAGTCTGGCCCACGGGAAGCCGCCGAAGGGCACCAGGCCCCTGGCCCACTCCTGGGCGACCCACAGGCAGGCCACCCAGAGCGGCCACAGGCGCACGCGCATCACGAGGGAGGCCAACACCCCCAGGGCGGCCCAGAAGAGGCTCTCGATGGCGACCAGCGCCAGCCAGGTGTCGTCACCGATCGGCCGCACCCACGAAAGTGTCGGCAGCAGGAACGCGAACGCGCCGACGTAGGCCAGCCAGGCCGCGCGGCGGGGGCGGGTGCCGTACAGGGCGAGGGTGAGCAGGGCGACGCCGAGGGGGGCGCAGAACCACCAGTCGAGGGGCGGGAACGCGAGGAAGAGGAGCAGCGCGCCCGCGACGGAGCACCCCACCCGCGCCGCGAGGCGAGTGCGCGCCGGGCGCCGATCGCCGGGGGCGGCCCCCGGGGTCGCCTGAGGTTTCACTTCGGTTGCCACGGGGGCGGTGTTCTCCTCGCCTTCGACGTCCTGCCGCGGCCTGACCGCCAGGAGTTTCCAGCGCCCGGTTTCCCGCTTTCGCCGGCCGACCGGGCACGGCACGCCGCGCCGGATGTGGAGCGGAGAGCGGACCTTGCGCGTCCCACGTGGCCGTCGCGGAACACCCCGACTTTATCTGGTCGCGGCGGCGGGGCGGGAAAGGCGTGCTTTCGCCTGGCGGGGACGGGGCGCACGGGGGACGGGGGCTTCCATGGGAACGTTCCCGGGAGGGCGTTCGCTGACGGAAGGGGGCCCGGACAGACCCTTCGGACCGGATCCGTCCCGTCGGCGGCGGGCGCGGAGCTCCGTTGTCTACTGGGTATCCGGACCCCTCCCGGGTCCAACCCCCCGGCCGGCTGAGGTGCCCCGACTCGACGGAACGCCAGCGCTGCGCCTGGCTTGCAGACGGAGTATGCCTCCGTCACGGACGCAGAATCGGGCGATGTCAGAAGACGGTCAACCGGTCAGTCCCGTGCTGGACTGCGCAGCAAACTACCGACCTCAGCTCAGATGTCAACCGTGCCCCCAACAGCGGAAACACCAAGTTTTCGCAGCTAGGACAGGATGGATGTCCGGGATCGAGGCAGGACGTGTGTGCGATCTCGCTCATATTCGCACAGATCCCGGCACTCTCGCATCAGTCGGCACGCGGAACGAGGCTCTCCAGGGCGTGGGGCAGCGGCTCGGAGTGGATCACGCCGAGTCGTCGCGTCGCCCGGGTCAGCGCCACATAAAGATCGCTTGGTCCTCGCGGGGACTCCCTCAGGATCTCACCCGGCTCGACCACGATCACCGAGTCGAACTCCAGCCCCTTCGCCTCGGCGACGGTGAGCACGCACACCGGCGCGTCGAGCGCCCCCGGGCCGGGTCCGGCGACCGCGCCCGGCACCCCGGCCACCAGGGCCGCGCCCAGCTCCGCCTCGCGCGTGTGGGGCACGATCACGGCGAGCCGGCCGTCCGGGACGATCTCGCGGCGCACGAGCGGCGCGAGGCCGGTCACCGGGTCGGCGACCCTGGCCGACCAGGGCCGCTCGCCCGTCTCGCGTACCGAATCGGGGGCCTTCAGGCCGGGGCCGACCAGGCCGAGAACGTCGGCGGCCACGGCCATGATCTCGGCGGGTGTGCGGTAGTTGACCGACAACCCCGCCTCGCGCCAGCGGCCCTTGACGTACGGGTCGAGGACCCGGCCCCAGCTCGCCGCGCCGGCCGCCGACCCCGTCTGGGCGATGTCGCCCACCACGGTCATCGAGCGGGTCGGGCAGCGCCGCATCACGGCGCGCCAGGCCATCGGGGACAGCTCCTGCGCCTCGTCCACGATCACATGCCCGAACGCCCAGGTGCGGTCCTTGGCGGCGCGTTCGGCCGTGGTCAGGTAGACGTCGTCGGCGCGCTGCCGGGCCGCGAACCGCTCCGCGTCCATGATGTCGGCCATGCCGGTCAGCTCCAGCACCTCGCGGGCGTACGCGAGCTGCTCCTCGCGCTCCTCCTCGGCGCGGCGGGCGGCGCGCAGCACGCCTTCGTCGATCTCGCCGAGCAGCTCGGCGGCCTCGTCGAGGAGCGGCGCGTCGGCCTCGCTCCACCAGTTCTCACCGGGACGCGGCGGCTCACGCAGCAGCAGGTCGCACTCGGCGGGCGCGAGACCGGCGTCGGCCATCCGCTCCTTGGAGGTGTAGAGGCCGATCAGGAGCTGCTGCGGCGTGAGGTACGGCCACAGCCGGTTGAGCGCGGTGCGCACGGGGGTCTCGGTCCGCAGGTCCTCGCGCAGGTCGGCGAAGTCGTCGTCGGCGAGCATCCCGCGGCCGAGCTGCCTGGCCGCCTGCCGGGTCAGCGTGTTGAGCAGGTGCCGGACGAACACGGCCCGCGCCTCGTTGTGCGGCCGGCGCGACCGGACGGCGCGCGACCGGGCCGCCTCGAAGGTCTGCCGGTCGAGCTTGAGCGTGAACTTGTCCAGGCGGATCTCCACCGGCGCGGACGGCACACGCTGCCGGTCCCGCACGGCCTTCCCGATCACGTCGGCCATCCGGATGCCGCCCTTGATCGCGGCGGCCTCCGGCGGCTCCCAGCGGGTGCCCGTGACGCCGGGGTACAGCTCGCCGACCGTGGACAGCAGCACGTCGGTCTCACCCAGCGAGGGCAGCACGTGCTCGATGTAGCGCAGGAAGGTGAGGTTGGGGCCGAGGATGAGGACGCCGCGCCGTTCCAGCCGCTCGCGGTAGGTGTAGAGGAGGTACGCGGCGCGGTGCAGGGCGACCACGGTCTTGCCGGTGCCCGGACCGCCCTGGACGACGAGGACGCCGTTCAGGTCGCCACGGATGATCGCGTCCTGCTCCGACTGGATGGTCGCGACGATGTCGCGCATCCGGCCGGTGCGCTTCTCGCCGAGCGCGGCGAGCAGGGCCGCCTCGCCGTTGAGCGAGGCGCGGTCGGCGTCGGTCAGGCCGTCGAGGTCGAGAAGGTCGTCGTCGACGTTGGTGACGGTACGGCCCCGGGTCTGCAGGTGCCTGCGGCGGGTCACGCCCATCGGCGCGGCCGGGGTGGCGCGGTAGAACGGCTGGGCGACCGGCGCCCGCCAGTCGATCAGCATCCGCTCCTGGTCGTCGTCGGCCAGGCCGATCCGGCCGATGTACAGCCGGCCGCCGTCGGCGTTGTCGAGCCGGCCGAAGCACAGGCCGTGCTCGACCGCCCACAGCCGGGCGAGCCGCTGCGCGTACATGTCGGCGAAGGAATCGCGCTCGGAACGGTTCTGATGGGTGCCCGTCGCGCCCTGGGCGAGCACCTCGTCCAGTTGCCCGCGCGTCCGCACCCGCAGCACGTCGAGCCGCTCATAGAGAGTGGCGACGTACTTCTGTTCCCGGGCCAGCTCGCCCGCCGATGAATAAGGCATAGGCCGCCCGATTCTACGTGGCTGAGGACGGCCCCTCCATCCGGCCCCCCCTCGCGGCCGTCCTGGCCGGATCCGGCCAGGTGAGAGGCAGGTTCCCGGCGTGCCGGCACGGGCCGGGACGGTGGCCGCGTCACGAGTCGGTTGCGGGGGACGCCGCCCCCCTTGACGAGTTTGGAAAGTTTCCTTACTTTCTCTTCAAGTTAGTGACCTTTCCTAACTTCTTCGCTATTCCCGGAAGGACTCCCGTGAGCCAGCCGACCCCCGGCACACCCAGCCTGCTGCGCGCGATCAACGACCGCGCCGCGCTGATGGTCCTTCTCGACCGCGGCCCCCTGACCCGGCCCGAGCTCGGCGCGCTCACCGGCCTGTCCAAGCCCACGGCGTCCCAGCTCCTGGCCCGGCTCCAGGAGGCCGGCCTGGTCGTGCTCGACGGCATCCGCGAGGGCCTCCCCGGCCGTACGGCGGAGCTGTACCGGATCAACGCGGCCGCGGCCCACGTGGCGGCGCTCGACGTCACCCCGGCCCGGATCGCCGTCGCCGTCGCCGACATCACCGGGACGGTCGTGGCGGAGTACTGCCTGCCTACTCCGGGACGGGCGGGCGGCGACATCGTGGAGAAGGTGCGGGCGGCCCTGGAGGGCGCCTGCTCCGCCGTGAAGACCGACGGCGCGCCCGCGGACGGCCCCGGCGCCGACGTCGCGGTCACGGCGCTGCGGCGGGTGGTCATCGGCATCGGCGGCGCGGTGGACCCCTCGACCGGCCGCCTCGGGTACGCCGCGCACATCCCCGGCTGGCACATCCCCGACGTGGTCGGCACCCTCCGGGACGGCCTCGGCGTGCCCGTGGACGTGGAGAACGACGTCAACCTGGTCGCCCAGGCCGAGCAGGCCCGGGGCGCGGCCAGGGGGCACCAGGACTACGTCCTGCTGTGGGCGGACGAGGGCATCGGGTCGGCGCTCGTCCTCGGCGGCCGGCTGCACCGGGGGGCGACCGGCGGCGCGGGCGAGGTCGGCTACATGCCCGCCATCGGCGCGCCGACCGCCCGCGACGTCGGCAGACGCGCCGACCACGGCTTCCAGGCCCTCGCCGGCGGCCCCGCCGTCCTGCGGATCATGCGCGCGCACGGGCTGCGCGGCGCGACGCCCGCCGCGGCCGTGCAGAACGCGGCCCGCGCGGTCGAGTCCGGCGGCCGGCTCGCCCCGGCGGCGGCGGAGGCGCTGCGCGAGCTGGCCTCGCGCCTCGCCGTCGGGCTCGCCGCCATCACGGCGGTCGTCGACCCCGAGATCGTCGTCCTCTCCGGCGGGGTGCTACTCGCCGGAGGCGAGACGCTGCGCGACCTCATCGAGCGCGAGCTCCACGCGCTCACCATCCCGCGTCCCCCGCTGCGTCTGTCCAGCGTCGAGGGCAACCCCGTCCTCGCCGGGGCGCTGGACCTCGCCCTCGACACCGCGCGGGACGAGCTCTTCGGATCGTCCGGGCGCCGGGAAGCGCCGGAGCGGGGCGGCAACCCGCTCATCCCCACCCCCCTTCGCCCATAGGAGGCGCATGTGAAACGACTGCTGGCGATCTCGGCCGTGGCCGGCCTCGCGCTGGTCACCGGCTGCACGGCGGGCACCGAGTCCCCCGGTCCCGCGCCCACGTCCGCGACGGCCGACGACCCGGTCACCATCGAGTTCTGGCACGGTTTCACCGCCGACAGCGAGCTCAAGGCGTTCGAGGACACGCTGGCCGGCTTCAAGCAGAAGTTCCCCTGGATCACGGTCAAGGCGACCAAGGCGATCCAGGACGACCAGATCCTGCAGGCGGTGCGCGGCGGCAACCCGCCGGACGTGGCCCTGTCGTTCACCACCGACAGCGTCGCCCAGTTCTGCAAGGCCGGGATCTTCCAGGACCTCAACCCGTATCTCACGGCCGGCAAGATCGACCCAGCGACGCTGTTCCCGAAGGTGATCGCCGAGTACACCCAGTACGAGGGCAAGCGGTGCGTGATGCCCATGCTCGCCGACACGTACGGGCTCTACTACAACAAGAAGCTGATGAAGGGGCAGCAACCCCCGAAGACGCTGTCCGAGCTGGCCGACCTCACCAAGAAGCTCACGGTCCGGGACGCGGACGACACCATCAAGGTCGCCGGGTTCGTGCCGTCCAGCCAGATGTACGAGAACGCCCCGATCCACACCGGCGTCATGGTGGGCGCCACGTGGACGAACCCGGACGGCACCTCCGCGATCGGCTCCGACCCGGCGTGGAAGAGCCTCATGAAGTGGCAGAAGGACCTCACCGACTGGTTCGGCTACGACAAGCTCGAGAAGTTCCGTAAGAGCTTCGGCGACGAGTGGTCCGCCGACAACCCCTTCCAGAAGGGCAAGGTCGCCATGGCGATCGACGGCGAATGGCGCAACGCCATGATCGCCGCCGACGCGCCCGACCTCGACTACGGCACCGCCCCGCTGCCGGTCGCCGACGACCAGGCCGCCCGGTACGGCGCGGGCTTCATCGCCGGCACCGTCATCGGCATCCCGCGCGGTGCCAAGCACCAGGAGGCCGCCTGGGAGCTGGTGAAGTACCTCACCACGGACACCGACGCCCTGGTCACGCTCTCCAACGCGATCAGGAACGTGCCGAGCACGCTGCCCGCGCTGCGGTCGCCGGACCTGAAGAAGGACCCGAACTTCCAGACGTTCCTCGACGTCTTCGCCAACCCGAACAGCTCCACGCTGCCCGCGCACATCAACTCGGTCTTCAACCAGCAGACCTTGCAGGAGGCCCAGATCGCCTGGGAGTCGGGCCGGAAAACCGACCTGGACGCGCTCCTCGCGGACGTGGACAAGAAGATCAACGAGAAGCTCAAGCTGACCGCGGGCGGCTGACGCCATGGCCGCCATCACCCTCGGCAACCGGCTCCGCCCGCTGGCCTACCTCTCCCCCTGGCTGATCGGGTTCGCGCTCTTCTTCGTCTATCCGCTGATCTCCACGGTGTACTTCTCGTTCCAGCGGTACGACCTGTTCACGCTAGAACCGGTCGGGCTGCTGAACTACCGGTACTTCCTGCAGGACGAGGCCGCCTGGACCTCCATCAGGAACACGCTGTGGCTCGTCGTGGTGATGGTCCCGCTGCGCGTCGTCTTCGGCCTGGGCGTCGCGCAGCTCATCACCCGTCTGAAGGCGGGCGCCGGGATCTTCCGGACGATCTTCTACCTGCCGTCGCTGGTGCCGCTCGTCGCCGGGACGCTCGGCTTCGTCTACCTGCTCAACCCGGCCACCGGCCCGGTGCAGGCGATCCTCGGCACGGTCGGGGTCAGGTCCCCCGACTGGTTCGGCGACCCCGCCTGGTCGAAGTGGGGGCTCACCATGCTGGCCCTCTGGTCGGTGGGCGACCTGATGGTCATCTTCATGGCCGCGTTGCTCGACGTGCCCAAGCAGCTCTACGAGGCCGCCGCGCTCGACGGCGCGACCGGCTGGCGGCAGTTCGTCCACATCACGCTCCCGGTGATCCGTCCGGTGCTCATGTTCGCCGCCGTCACCGGGGTCATCCAGACCCTGCAGTACTTCACCCAGGCGATGGTGGCCGCGCGGGTCGCCTCCGGCGCGACCGACTCCGCCGGGTCGGTGTTCGCCCCCGGCTATCCCGACCAGTCCACCCTGACCTTCCCGGAATGGCTGTTCCATCAGGGGTTCCGCGACTTCGCGATGGGCTACGCCTGCGTCCTGGCGCTCGTCCTGTTCGCGGTGTCCATGGTGTTCACCCTGATCCTGCTGCGCCAGTTCCGCGGCTTCGGTGAGGAGGACGCATGACCGCCGCCCCCGCCGCCACCGTCCGGGAGCGGGCCGGCGCCACGCCGCCCGCGCCCGCCCGGCCCCGCCGCGGCCGGGCCGCGCTGTACTGGATCGCCAAGCACGCCATCGCCATCGCGCTGGCGATCATGTTCCTCGGTCCGCTGGTCTTCATCGCGCTCACCGCCGTGATGAGCGACCAGCAGGCGCTCACCTCGCGGTTGTGGCCGGACGCCTGGAACTGGTCCAACTTCGCGGAGATCTTCGAGAAGACGCCGCTGCTCACCTGGATCGGCAACACGATCATGTACTCGGTGCTCGCCACCGTGTTCATGCTGCTGTCGTCGATCCCCGTGGCGTACGCGCTGGCCCGGTTCAGGTTCCGGGGGCGCAGGCTGGCGTTCCTGCTGGTCATCACCACGATGATGCTGCCGCCGCAGGTCGTCGCCGTGCCCGTCTACCTCGTGTGGGCGCGGTTCCACCTCACCGGCACCCTGTGGCCGCTGATCATCCCGATGCTGCTCGGCGACGCCTTCTCGATCTTCCTGCTGCGGCAGTTCCTCGTGACGATCCCGCGCGAGTACTCCGACGCGGCCCGGGTCGACGGCTGCGGCGAGTTCCGCACGCTCGTCCGGGTGATCCTGCCCATGGCGAAGCCGGCCATCGCGGCCGTCGCCCTGTTCCAGTTCTTCTACTGCTGGAACGACTACTACGGCCCCCTGCTGTACGCGGGGACCGACCTGGACAACTGGACGCTGTCGCTCGGGCTGGCCGCGTTCCGGTCGGTGCACCGCGTCCAGTGGAACCTCACCATGGCCGCGACCGTGCTGGCCATGGCGCCCGTGATCGTCATCTTCTTCTTCGCCCAGAAGGTCTTCATCGAGGGCGTCAAACTGACAGGAGTGAAATGAAACTGGCCGTTGTCGGGGGCGGCTCGACGTACACGCCGGAGCTGATCGACGGGTTCGCCCGGCTACGCGACGAACTCCCGCTGTCTGAGATCACCTTGATCGACCCGGACGAGCACCGTCTGGGGCTGGTGTCCGGGATGGCCCGCCGGATGCTGGCCCGGGCCGGCCATCCCGCCGTGGTCAGCACCGCCACGACCGTCGAGGACGGCGTCGCCGGGGCCGGGGCCGTGCTGTTCCAGCTCCGGGTCGGCGGGCAGGCCGCGCGGAACGTGGACGAGACGCTGCCGCTGCGCTGCGGCTGCGTCGGCCAGGAGACGACGGGGGCGGGTGGCCTGGCGAAGGCGCTGCGCACCGTCCCCGTGGTGCTGGACCTCGCCGAGCGGGTGCGCCGGCTCGCGCCGGACGCGTGGATCGTGGACTTCACCAACCCCGTCGGCATCGTCACCCGGGCGCTGCTCGACGCGGGCCACCGCGCGATCGGGCTGTGCAACGTGGCGATCGGGTTCCAGCGCCGCTTCGCCGCCGGCCTCGGGGTGCCCCCCGAACGGATCTCGCTCGGCCACGTCGGGCTCAACCACCTGACCTGGGTGCGCTCCGTCCACCTCGACGGGCGCGACGTCCTCCCCCGGATTCTGGCCGAGCACGGCGACGAGATCGCCGCCGACCTCGGGCTGCCGGTCGGGCTGCTCCGCGACCTCGGCGTCGTCCCCTCCTACTATCTGCGCTACTTCTACGCCCACGACGAGGTGGTGGAGGAGCAGCGGAGCAAGCCGTCCCGGGCGGCCGAGGTCGCGGCCATGGAGTCCGCCCTGCTCGACCTGTACGCCGACCCCGCCGTGGACACCAAGCCGGAGCTGCTGGAGAAGCGGGGCGGCGCCTTCTACTCGGAGGCGGCCGTGGCGCTCATCGCGTCCCTCGTGAACGACCGGGGCGACGTCCAGGTGGTCAACACCCGCAACGGCGGCACGCTGCCGTTCCTGGACGCCGACGCGGTCGTCGAGGTGCCCGCGCGGATCACCGCCGCCGGGGCCGTGCCGCTCCCGGTCGAACCGCTCGAACCGCTGTACCGGGGGCTGGTCGCGCACGTCTCCGCGTACGAGTCGCTGGCGCTGGACGCGGCGCTGCGCGGCGGCGAACGGCGGGTGCGGGACGCCCTGCTCGCGCACCCGCTGGTCGGGCAGGCCTCCCTGTCCGACGAGCTGGCCCGGCTGCTCGTCGAGGCGGGCCGGGCGCATCTGCCGTGGGCGGTGTCCCGGTGACCGACCGCCGTCCGCGCACCGTGCTGGCGGTCGACGGGGGGAACAGCAAGACCGCCGTGGCCCTCGTCTCCGAGGACGGGTCCGTGCTCGCCACCGGCAGAGGCGCCGCGTTCCTGCCGCAGAGCGCGGGGGTGGCGGCGGCGATCGACGTGATCGGCGAGATCGTCGCCCGCACGGTCCCCGCGTACCGTCCCGGAGTCCCCGTGGCGGACCATGTCGCCGCCTACGTCGCCGGGGCCGACCTGCCGATCGAGGAGGAGCGCCTGCGCGACGAACTGTTCACGCGCGGCCACGCCCCCGACGTCGTCGTCGGCAACGACACGTTCGCCCTGCTGCGCGCCGGGGCCTCCGGCCCGTGGGGCGTGGCGGTGGTCTGCGGAGCCGGGATCAACGCCGTCGGCGTCGCCCCCTCCGGCGAGGTGGCCAGGTTCCCCGCGCTCGGCCGGCTCAGCGGCGACTGGGGCGGCGGGTACGGCCTCGGCGAGGAGGTGCTCTGGCACGCCGCGCGCGCCGAGGACGGCAGGGGGCCGGGCACCGCCCTGGTGGACGTGGTCCGCGCCGGGTTCGGCACGGCCACGGTCGAGGAGGCGGTCATCGGGCTGCACTTCGGGGAGCTGCCCGCCGAGCGGCTGCACGAGCTGGTGCCCCCGCTGCTGGCGGCGGCGCGCGGCGACGCGATCGCCCGCGGCCTGGTCGAGCGGCTGGCCGAGGAGGTGACCGTCCTCGGCGAGGTGGCGATGCGCCGCCTCGGCCTGCTGGAGGAGCCGTGCGAGGTCGTCCTCGGCGGCGGGGTGCTGACCGCGGGCGACGAGCTGCTCATGTCGCTCGTCGAACGGGACTACGCCGAGCGCGCGCCGCACGCCGTGCTGGTCGTCGCCGACGTGCCGCCGATCGTCGGGGCCGCCCTGCTCGGCCTCGACCGGTTCGGCGCCGCGCCCGAGGCCTACGAACGGGTGCGCGGGCACTTCCTCCCGGCCCAGGTCTAGTGCCGTGACCGGCAAGGTTTGCCCGGACGGAGCGGTGTCCAGGGTGGTGCATCGCAAGGCGGAGGAGGAGGCCGTAGCGGAGCCTACGGCCGACGACGACAACGCCGCGAGGTGCCGCCCTGGGCGACGCGACGGGGCAAAGATTGGCGGGAGGGGCACTAGATCGCCCCGGCCGGCGACGGCCTCGGGCGGGCTGAGATCATGAGTCGTCCCATGGCCGCCGCCCCGAGGGCTCGGCGGCGGCCCGGGCCGCCCGGTCAGCGCTCGGCGTCGCCGCCGGCCTGGCCGGGCTCGATCTCCGGGCTGCGGTAGTCGTACGGCGTGCTCAGGACGATCGTGGTGCGGGTGCTCACGTTGGCCGAGGCACGGATCTGCTGCAGCAGCTCCTCCAGGGCGATCGGCGAGGCCACCCGGACCTTGAGGATGTAGCTCTCGTCGCCCGCCACGCTGTGGCACGCCTCGATCGCGGTGATGTGGCTCAGCCGGATCGGCGCGTCGTCGGGCGCGGCCGGGTCGATCGGCTTGATCGAGATGAACGCGGTCAGCGGGAGGCCGATCTCGTCGTAGTCGACCAGCGCCGCGTAGCCGCGGATCACACCGCGTTTCTCCAACCGGCGCACCCGCTGGTGCACGGCCGACACCGACAGCCCCGTCTCCTTGGCCAGATCGGTGAAGCTCATCCGGCCGTCACGGGCCAGTAACGACACGATGCGGCGATCGATCTCCTCCATCCCTGACACGGTAGCGCCGGATCAAAGCGCCGGGGGCCGCCGGAAGGTGTCAGTTTGTCCTCACTCTCACCGGCCCCTCACCTGACCTTCACCTGACGGCTCTTCGGGGTGGCCTTGAGGTCCCCGCTCTGTCCGCCGTAGCGCACCTGCCACTCCCCCGACCTCGACGCGGTGAGCTTCTTGGTGAAGGAGCCGTTGTTCGTGGTCATCGCCCTGCCGACGGGGTTCGGCGACCACGAGCCGCCCGCGGGCCTGAACCAGAACGTCACCTCCCGCGACGCGGCGGCCACCCATTCGACGCCGGGCGGCGGGTCGAGCGGGGTCTCGTGGATGAGCCGCCCCGAGTGCTTCACCAGCTTCCCGGCGGACGTGGACGAGGGCAGCGCCGTGTAGCCGGAGAACCGCGACCGCGTCTTGGGCCCGCTGCGCATCGCCATGAAGACGGCCTCACTGCGCGTGCCCCGCAGCGGGCGCCCGCCGTCGGACCAGCGTGGCGTCCCGTAGTAGACCGCGCGCCACCAGCCCGGCTCCCACGCGTCGAGCGTCACGGCGAAGTCGCCGTCCTCTCCGGTCCACGCCTCCGCGATCTCGCTCCACGCGAGCGCGTCCTCGGGGCGGAAAGACAGCACGACCCGGCGATCCCGCAGCCGGGACCGCTCGGCCTTCAGGAAGCCCGCGAGCGTGATCGGGGCGTCCTCCTCCACCGGGTCGGCGACCACGCGGAAGTCCACGATGGTGGTCGGATCCCTCTCCTCCGCGTCCTCGACCGAGAACTCCAGCTCGTGGACGGCCGCGCCGTACTCGATGACCGCCCGCCAGGTCCCGAGGGCGATGCCCGGGAGGAAGACGTGCTCCGCCCGCCAGCCCTCCTCGTACGGCGCCTTGTCGGAGCGGTCGAAGCCCAGCTCGGCGCGGGAGCCGTCCGGCCCCTCCAGGACGCCGCGCGGCCGCTCACCGGCCGATCCGCTGGTGACGAGGTTGATCAGGATCGGCGTCCGCGCACCCCGTTCCAGCACCACCGGGTCCGGGACGACCTCGGCGTATTCGACGGCCGCCGGGTCCCGGTCCCGGTCGTCGCCCGGTCGCCGGCCGCCCCCGGAGAGGCGGGCGAGCGTGGACGTCCAGAGAAGAAGGAGAAGTCGCAGCACGGTCAACACACCTTTCGATAGGACGCCTCGGGGATGAGGCCTCGCCATTCGTCCTCCGACAACGTCGTCCCGGCACGCGCGCAGACCGCCGCCGCGGCCCGCTCGGGATCGACGGGATAACGCTGCAGCGTTCCGTCCCCGCCCAGGCTGTAGAGATCGCGCCCGCCCGGGCCGAACGCGAGGGCCGCCACCTGCCCCGAGTGCGCCGAGTACGGCCGGCCGAGCGGCAGCCGCGCCGCCACGTCCCACAGACGCACGTCGCCGCTCGCCCCTCCGGTGGCAAGCAGGCGGCCGTCCGGGGAGAACGCCAGCGCCACCACGTCGTCGAGGCGTCCCTGGGTCGGCGCGAGACGGCCGATCCGGCGGCGGGTCGAGGCGTCCCACAGGTCCACCCCGAGCTTGCTGAACCCGGTCGCGACGGTGCGGCTGTCCGGGCTGAACGCCACCGAGCGCACGCCGTCGTCGCTGGGCCCGAAGGGCCGGTCCCAGACCCGCCCGCTCGGGAGCGCGACGAGCGCGTTGCCGAGCCCGCCCACCGCCAGGGCCGCACCGTCCGGCCGGAACGCCATGACGTCCCCGCCCTCGTGCGCGAGGACCGCCGACTTCCTGTGGGCGGCCACGTCCCAGAGCTGCACCCGCTCGAAGCTGCCGTTCGACGGGGACACCGCGAGCGTCCGCCCGTCGGGGCTGAAGGCCAGCCCGCCCACCCAGCTCACGTCCGCGAGCGGAAGGGCGGCCAGCCGTTCCCGCCGGGCCACATCCCACAGGGTGAGCACCGGGGGATCCTCCGCGCCCACGGCCAGCAGCCGACCGTCGGGGCTGAACGCGAGCGCCGTGGCCGCCGGGGACTCCAGGGGATCGCCGAGTCTCCGGCCCGCGGCGACGTCCCACAGCTCAAGGGAGGTCGCGGTCTGCACGGCGGCCAGGCGCGCGTCGCCGCCGAAGGCGACCGTCCGGATCTCGGAGGCGAGCCGCGGCGGCCGATCGCCGGCGTCCACGTCCAGCACCGCGACCGCTCCTCCGCCGAGGAGGTAGCTGAGGGTGCGGCCGTCCGCGCCGATCGCGGCCGACGGCATCCCGGTGGTGTCGGCCAGCGGATAGCGCAGGAGCGACACGCCCTCGGACGTCCACAGGCCGACGCTCCGCTTGTCGTAGGTGACCACGAGGCGGCCGCCGGCGCCGAAGGCCACCCAGACCGCCCCCGCGCCCTCCAGCCGCGTTCCGCTCCGGGCGCGGCCGGTCAGGTCCCAGAAGACGACGTCGGGCCCGGCGCTCACGGCGAGGGTCCGGCCGTCGGGATCGAAGGCGACCCAGACCGCCCGCCCTCCACCTGGGGCGCGCAGCGGCCGCCCCGTGGTCAGGTCCCACAGCTCGAAGCGGTCGCCGTCCAGCATCGGTGCCGCCAGCCGGTCGTCGTACGACACCGCGACGGCCTCGGCCCCCGAGGTGGGACGGTCGATCAGCCGGGCGCCGCCGGCCGCGCCCCAGACCTGCCACCGGCCGCCGTCGGTCACCAGGGCGAGCAGCCGCCCGCTCGGGCCGAACTCCAGCCACCGCGCCGCCTCGGCGATCTCCGGCCCGGCCGGACGCCGCGCCGACAGGTCCCAGACGCGCACCGACCGCTCTCCCGCGACCGCGAGCCACCTGCCGTCCCGGCTCAGCGCGACCTCCCGAACGGCGCGGCCCACGCCGGACACCGCGCCGCGTTCCCGGCCGGCCGCCACGTCCCACAGCACCGCGCGGTCCTGGTCCACGACGGCGAGGGTCAGGCCGTCGCCGCTGAGGGCGAAGCGCGCCTCGGCCGTGACCTTCGGCGGCGCGGACACGCGGCGCTCGCGCTGGGCGAGCGAGCCGTACAGCGCGGCCCGCGCCTCGGACACCGGGGCGAGCCGCCACGCGGCGACGCTCAGCAGCATCGCCGTGGCCGGGTCGGACGACCGCAGCGAGTCGGCGCGGGCGGCCGTCTGCCGCGCGGCGGCGACGTCGCGCTGCCGGGCGGCCGCGGCCCCCTGCACGACCGCGACCACGGCCGACGCGAGCGCGAGGACGAGCAGCGCGGCGAGCGCCGCGGTGAGCTGGCGCCTGCGCCGGCCGCGCACCCGGCCGAGCGCGAGCGAGGCGTCGAGGAAGGCGCTCTCCAGCAGGTTGAGCGTGACGTGCCGGCGGCCGGTGGCGGCCCACGCCACCGCCGCCTCCAGCGCCGTCCCCTGGTAGAGGTCGCCGGGGCGTCGGCCGTGACCGTCCCACAGCGCCGCCGCCTCGCCGAGCCGCCGGTGAAAGCGCAGGCCGTCCCGCTCCGCATCGATCCACTCCCGCAGCCGCGGCCAGGCCCGAGGCAGAGCCGCGTTCGCGACGGACACCTCGCCATCCTCCCGCGCCACCAGGTCCATCCGGGCGAACGCGGACAGCACGCGCTCTGCGGTCTCCGACCCCACCACGCCGTCGAGGAGATCGTCCGGACGGACCCTCCTCGGCAGGTCGTCGCCGCCTTCCCCCGGCGTGATCATGCGGAGCAGCACCCGGGGCACCAGCGACCGGTCCCCGGGGACCAGCCCGGCGTAGGCCTCCTCGGCCAGCGTCGCCAGCGACGGCGGGGAGGCGCCCGCCGGGGGCCGGACCAGCTCCGCCGTACGGGTGCCCGCCGCGAGCAGCGGCGCCAGCTCGTCGCCGCCGCCGACGAGGCCGAGCAGCAGCCTGCGGGAGGACGGCCGGTCGCGCGGGTCCTTCGCCATCGCCGCGGCGACCAGGCCGCGCAGCGGCTCCTTGAGCATGGAGAGATCCGGGTCCTCGGCCAGGATCCCGTGGAAGAGCGCGGCGACGCCGTCCCCGCCGAACGGCTCACGCCCGGTCGCGGCGAACACCGTGACCGCGCCCCACGCCCAGACGTCCACCTCCGGGCCCGCGCGCCGCCCGAGGACGATCTCCGGCGCCATGAACGCCGGCGTGCCCGCCATGTGTCCCGTGGTCGTGAGTGACATCTCGCGGGTCCGGGCGATCCCGAAGTCGATCACCCGCGGCCCGTCCGGGCCGATGAGCACGTTGTCCGGTTTGAGGTCGCGGTGGATGACCGACACCTGATGGATGGCCGCCAGCGCGGTCGCCACGCCGGTGGCCAGCCGGTAGAGCCGGTCCTCCTCGTACGGCCCGTCCAGCTCGACCGCCCGGCGCAGACTCGGCCCGCCCACGTACTCGCTCACGATGTACGGCAGAGGCGCGTCGAGGTCGGCCTCGATCACCCGTGCCGTGCAGAACGGGGCGACCCGGCGCGCGGCGGCGGCCTCCTTGGCGAACCTCGCGCGCGTGCCCACCCCGTCGCCGGCGCGCAGCACCTTGACGGCCACCCGGCGGCCCGCCGCGTCGTACGCCTCGTAGACGATCCCCTGGCCGCCCTCGCCCAGCCGACCGGCGAGCCAGTACTCACCGATCCGGCGCGGGTCGCCGGGAGCCAGGGCCGCCACGCACCGATGGTGCTACGTCGGCCGCCACCGGCCAAGAGGCCATTTCACCGAGCGGGCGGAGCGCCTGCTCCCTCAATGCGGCTCGACAACCCGAAATGCGGTTGCCGGGCCGCGGACGGATTCGCGACGCTGAACGGCATGAAAACGCTTTACCGGCAGATCCGCGCCGCCTACGACGAGGAGGCCGTCACCGTCTACCAGGCCTACGATCCGGCGATCGCCGGCCCCGCCGTCGCGGCGGGGCGGTTCGTCCCGCCGTTCAAGCGGGAGCGCATGACGTGGATCAAGCCCTCGTTCCTCTGGATGATGTACCGCTGCGGCTGGGCCGCGAAGCCGGGGCAGACCCGCGTCCTGGCGATCGACATCTCCCGACCCGGGTTCGAGTGGGCGCTCGGGCACGCCTGCCTCAGCCACCCGGACGGCGCCGACCGGGACGCGTGGGCGGAGCGGCTCCGGCGCAGCCCCGTCCGGATCCAGTGGGACCCCGAACGGGACCCGCACCACAACGCCCTGCCGTACCGCTCCATCCAGATCGGCCTGTCCGGGGAGGCGGTCGGCCGCTACGTGGACGAGTGGATCGTGGGCATCGCCGACGTCACCGGCCGGGTCCGGGACATCCACGCGGCGGTGCGGGAGGGACGGGACGTGACCGAGTTGCTCCCCGTCGAGCGTCCCTACCCCCTGCCCGCGCCTCTGGCGCACGCCATCGGCGCCACACCGGACGCCGCCGCCTGACCGCCCACCCGGTCGTCACGCGTCGTGATCGGCGGGCGGGACGAGCAAGGCCTCGGCCCCGACCGGCGTGAACCCGGCGGACAGGAAGGTCCGGACGCTCGCCGCGTTTCCGGGAGCGATCTGGGCCCACACCACCCTCCTCTCACCGAGCAGATGCCGTCCGGCGCGGGCCAGCAGCGCGCCGAGCCCCCGGCCGCGGTGGCCGGGATCGACCTCGACCGCGATCTCCCAGCGGCCCGCCACGCCCCGGCCGAGCAGGACGATCCCGCCGTCCGCCCCCCACACCCGCACACCGTCCCGGTGCCGTACGGCATAGCGCACCCGGGGGTGGCCGGGGTCGGTGATCTCGGTGAGGGCGAGCGGGGGCGGACCCGGCAGCGGTTCCGCCACCACCAGCATGTCGATGTTGTTCACCCTGCGCCCGGTCCGCTCCTCCAGAGCGCTGAGGAACGGCGGGTTCAGCGGCGCGGACAGGTCGTCCTCCGGCAGTAGCCCGCGCGCCCACGCGGGGTCCACGTCCGCGAAGAGGACGCTGTGCGCGGTGAAGGCGATCACGCCGCAGTCCCGGGCGTTCGGCTGGCCCAGGAAGCGTACGGCGCCGTCCGGCTCGGGGAAGGCGCCCTTGCCGGCGGCGTCCAGCACCTCCGCCAGCGGATGCGCCGCGCCGCTCACCGGCGCACCGCGGAATACATCATCGCCACCAGGTGCCACCCCTCCCGCCGCTAGACGATGACGAGGTCGCGGGTGCTGTGGTTCAGCCGCTCGCCCGTGGTCTCCCCACAGATCATGATGTCCTCGATCCGCGCGCCGTGGCGGCCGGGCAGGTAGATCCCGGGCTCGACCGAGAACGCGAAGCCCGGCTCCATCAGCGTGGTGTTGCCGGACACCATGTACGGGTCCTCGTGGGTCTCCAGGCCGATGCCGTGCCCGGTCCGGTGGATGAAGTACTCGCCGTAACCGGCCTCCGTGATCACGTCACGGGCGGCGGCGTCGACGGACTCGCAGGTGACGCCGGGCCGCACGTGGGCGCAGGCCGCCTCCTGGGCCTCCTTGAGCACCTCGTAGTACTTCACGAACTCCGGCGACGGCTCGCCCACGCAGTAGACCCGGGTGGAGTCCGAGCAGTAGCCGCTCGGCATCGTGCCGCCGATGTCCACCACCACGGCGTCACCCGGCTGGATGACCCGGTCGGACACCTCGTGGTGCGGGCTGGCGCCGTTCGGGCCGGAGCCGACGATCACGAAGTCGACCGTGGCGTGCCCGGCGGCGAGGATCGCCTCGGCGATGTCCTTGCCCACGACCCGCTCGGTGCGCCCGGCCTTGAGGAACTGCGGCACCTGGGCGTGGACCACGTCGATCGCGGCGCCCGCGGCCCGCAGCGCGGCGACCTCGGCGGGGGACTTACGCGCCCGCAGCGGGCCGAGCACCGACCCGCCGAGCACCTGCTCGACACCCGGCATCGCCGCGCGGAAGCGCAGCGACTGCAGAGCCCACATCCGGTCGGCGAGCCCCACCTTGGTCACGGAGCCGAGCCGGTGCGCGACGTGCGCGTACGGGTCGTCCGTCTCGTCCCAGGCGACGAACTCGACGCCGAGCCGCGAGGCGGGCGAGTGCTCGGCGGCCGGCAGTTCGAGCCGCGGGACCATCATGAACGGCTCCCCGGAGACCGGGACGACCAGGCAGGTGAGCCGCTCCAGCGGCAGCGCGTCGTACCCGCTGATGTAGCGGAGGTCGGGGCCGGGCGTGAGCAGCAGCGCGTCAAGACCGGCGGCGGCGGTCGCCTCCCGGACGGCGGCGAGTCGGGACACGGGATAGAGATCAGAGGACGTCGTTGTCACGCGATCCAATCTAACGACAGACACGCGGACGGCCCACATCAGGTGCCCTCCGGGAGTGGCTCGGGAGCCGCCGGGAGAGCAGGTGGCGGGCCCCCCTCGGGGCCACCCCCGCGGTTCGGAGAACCTCCCCACGGTGCTACGCTGCGCCTCTAGACAGTCACTCTCTGTCGCTCCCCATCCCTTCCTGCTCGAGGAGCTACTCAACCATGATCGCCGTAGCTGGCGGCGCCGGACCATGCCCTCCCCTCCCCGGCGAACGCCCAGTGGTCCCCACGACGACCGCGGAGATCGTGGACAGGCTGCGAACGCAGCTGCTCGAAGTGCGCGAGCAGGCCGCCGAGGACCGCACGGTCACGCTGGCCCTGCGCGACGCGATCCTGCCCGAGCCGGGCGGCTCCATCGACCTCCCGCACGCGCGGGTCGCGGTCCGCTACGTCCCGGCGGAGAAGGCGGCCAGCCTCGGCGGCGACTGGTACGAGGCGGCCCAGCTCCCGGACGGGCGGATGCTCCTCGCCATCGGCGACGTCTCCGGCCACGGACTGCCCGCCATCGCGCAGATGGCCCAGCTCAGGCACGCGCTGGTGGGGCTGACCATGACCGGCGAGTCCCCGGACCGGCTCCTGGCCTGGCTCAACGAGCTCGTGCTCAGCCGCCTCGACGAGACCACCGCGACCGTGATCGTCGGCCGGTTCGACCCGGCCACCCGGGTCTTCACCTGGGCCCAGGCGGGCCACCTGTCGCCCATCCTGGTCCGGGACGGCATCGCCCGGCAGCTCCAGCCGCCGCAAGGCGTGGTTCTCGGCGCGGCTCCCGGCCCGAGGTACAGCGTGGCCGAGATACCGCTCCGCCCGGACGACCTGCTGCTGATGTTCACCGACGGCCTGGTCGAGCGGCGCTCGCGCGACATCGACGAGGGCCTCGCCCTGACCCTCGACGCGGCCGAGATGATCTCCGGGCACGACGACCTCGACCCCGGCCTCGACCGGCTGCTCGACGCGCTCGGCGGCCCTAACCCCGAGGACGACACCTGTCTCCTCGCGGTCGGCGTCCTCGACGGCTAGCGCGCACACGCGGCGGCGGGAACCATGCGCAGCGCCCCGGCGCTGACGCGGCGCCGAACACGAGCCGCGCCGCCGCCGCTCCGGAGCGCGACAATGGACGGGTGCTGATGCTTCTCGACACCCCGTCGCTCTACTTCCGCGCTTTCTACGGCGTGCCTGATTCGATCACCGCGCCGGACGGCATGCCGGTCAACGCCGTACGCGGGTTGATCGACATGATCGCCACGCTGGTCCGCGACCACTCGCCCACCGGCCTGGCCGCCTGCATGGACGCCGACTGGCGCCCCGCCTTCCGGGTCGCCGCGATCCCCTCGTACAAGGCGCACCGCGTCGCGACCGGAAACGAGGAGGAGGTACCCGACGCCCTGGTCCCGCAGATCCCCGTCATCGAGGAGTTCCTCGACGCGGTCGGCATCGCACGGCTCGCCGCCGAGGGCTACGAGGCGGACGACGTCATCGGGACCCTGGCCCACCGAGAGGCCGGCGCGGTCGACATCGTCACCGGCGACCGCGACCTCTTCCAGCTCGTGGACGACGCGCGCCCGTGCCGGGTCCTGTACACAGTAAGGGGAATCCGGAATCTCCAGACGGTCGACGAGGCGTTCGTGACGCAGAAGTACGGCATCCCCGGCCGGACCTACGCCGACTTCGCCACGCTGCGCGGCGACCCGAGTGACGGCCTGCCCGGCGTCCCCGGCATCGGCGAGAAGTCGGCCGCCGCCCTGGTCAGCCGGTTCGGCTCCCTGGAGAAGCTGCTCGGCGCGCTCGACGAGGGCGTCCAGGAGGGCTTCCCCTCCGGGACGCGGGCCAAGCTGACCGCCGCCCGCGCCTACCTCGACGTCGCGCCCGCCGTGGTGCGGGTGGCGCACGACGCACCGATGCCCGCCGCCGACCTGGCCTGCCCGGCTGAGCCGCGCGACGCCGAGCGCCTGGTGGCCCTCGCCGACCGGTACGGCCTGGACGGACCGGTGAACCGCCTGCTCTCCGCACTCTCCTCGCGCACGGCGGCCTGAACGCCCGCGCGGCACACCGCGGGCCCCGAGGACGGCCGTCCTCGGGGCCCGCGGTGTTTCCTGGTGCGTAGCCGCGGGAGGCTACTTCTTGAGGCTCCAGCTCGTGCCGTACCCGCCGAGGTGCAGCGCGAGGAAGAACAGGCCGGCGACGCCGAGGGTGGTCACCGTGAGGACGGCGCCGACGGCCCAGCCGCCGATGGCGAAGACCAGCGCGGCGAGGAAGAACAACGCGGCGAGGAGAGCGAACATCCCTACCTCCAGGGACCCAGGGGGCTTGTTATAGGGAAATTTCCGCCCAGATCACCCGAGAACCTTGCCGCGCGGTTACTGTCCGCGAACCGGCCGCTACACACGCCCGACCGGGCGGTCAGTTCGCCGCGCACGCCCGGACACGCCCGGGCGTGCGGGCGTGCGGGCGTGCGACGTCAGCCGACGGAGGAGTACGCGACGACCCCGCGACGCAGCGCGTCGATGGCCTTGTCGGCGTTCTCGTTGACCTTGCTCCCGACCGGCGCGGCATCTCTGAGCTGGCCGAGCAGGTCGAGGAGCTGCTTCATCCAGCGGACCAGGTCGCCGGCCGCGAGATCGCCGTCGGTGAGCACGGCGTCGAGGCTGTGCCCCTTGGCCCAGCGGAACGCCGTCCAGACGAACCCGAGATCGGGCTCCTTGGTGAAGGAGAGCCCGTGGTCCTCCTCGATGGACTCCAGCTCGCCCCACAGCCGGATCATGGCCGCCAGCGCCTCCTGGGCCGGCCCGGCCGGGATGCGCGGGTTGCGGGCCTCGTCCGACTGCCGCGACTCGTAGATCAGCGACGACACGCAGGCGGCCAGCTCGGCCGGGTCCAGCCGGTCCCACAGCCCCGCACGCAGGCACTCGGCGGTGAGCAGGTCCAGCTCGGTGTAGAGCTTGGCCAGCCGCCGCCCCTCCTGCGTGACGTTCTCCCCCTCCAGGTAGCCGAGCTGGTCGAGCACGCCGCAGACCCGGTCGAAGGTCCGGGCGATGACGTGCGAGCGCCCCTCCACCCGGCGGCGCAGCCCTTCGGTCTCGCGCAGCAGCTTGTGGTACCGCTCGGCCCAGCGGGCGTGGTCCTCGCGCTCGTCGCAGCCGTGGCAGGGGTGCTGCCGGAGCTGCCGGCGCAGCCGCAGGATCTCCTCGTCCTCGGTGACGTGGTCCCTGGCGCGCGGCGGCTTGCCCAGGTCGCGATCGCCGACCTTGGCGTGCATGGTGGAGACGAGGTTGGCCCGATCCTTGGGGGTGCGGGCGTTGAAGCCCTTGGGGATCCTGATGCGCTCGACCGGTTCCACCGGCACCGGAAAGTCGGCCGGGGACAGCCGCTTCACCTGCTTGCCCGCGGTGAGCACGAGCGGGGACGGTCCCTCTCCCCTGACCTTCACGCCAGGGTCGAGGATCACCGCCAGCCCGGCCCGCCGCCCACCGGGGACCCGGATGACGTCGCCGGGCTTCAGCTCCTCCAGGGACCGTGCGGCCTCGGCCCTGCGGGCGGCCCCGCGCTGGCGGGCCAGCTCGGACTCGCGGTCCGACAGCCGCCTGCGCAGCGCCGCGTACTCCGGGAAGTCGCCGAGGTGGCAGGTCATGGCCTCGGTGTAGCCCTCCAGAGCCTGCTCGGACTTGCGGAGCTGGCGGGCCAGCCCGACGACCGCCCGGTCGGCCTGGAACTGCGCGAAGGAGTCCTCCAGCAGCGCGCGGGCCCGGACCCGGCCGACCTGCCCGACCAGGTTGACCGCCATGTTGTACGACGGGCGGAAGCTGGAGCGCAGCGGGTACGTGCGGGTGCTGGCGAGCCCGGCCACGGAGACCGGGTCCATGCCCGGCTGCCACACCACGACCGCGTGGCCCTCGACGTCGATCCCCCGCCGCCCGGCGCGGCCGGTCAGCTGGGTGTACTCCCCCGGCGTGAGGTCGGCGTGGGTCTCACCGTTCCACTTGTCGAGCTTCTCGATCACCACCGAGCGGGCGGGCATGTTGATGCCCAGCGCCAGGGTCTCGGTGGCGAACACCGCCTTGACCAGCCCCTTCGTGAACAGCTCCTCGACGACCTCCTTGAACGCGGGCAGCATCCCCGCGTGGTGGGCGGCGAGCCCGCGTTCCAGGCACTCGCGCCACTCCAGGTAGCCCAGGACGGCCAGGTCCTCGTCCGGCAGGTGCGCGGTGCGCTCGTCGACGATCTGCCGGATCTCGTGCCGTTCCTTCTCCGTGGTCAGCCGCAGACCCGCGTACAGGCACTGCATCACGGCGCTGTCGCACCCCGCGCGGGAGAAGATGAACGTGATCGCGGGCAGCAGCCCCTCCGTGTCGAGCTTCTCGATGACGCCGGGCCGGTTCGCGGCGGGACCGCGCCGCGGCCGGGAGTAGCCGCGCCGTCCCCGGGCCTGGGCCTCCCGCACCTCGTCGCGGGAGATCCGCATCAGGTTGGGGTTGATCCGCAGCACGCCGTCGCTCTCGTTGGCGAACAGGTCGTACAGGCGGTTGCCGACTAGCATGTGCTGCCACAGCGGCACCGGGCGGTGCTCGTCCACGATGACGGTGGTCTCGCCGCGGACCTCGCCGAGCCACTCGCCGAACTCCTCGGCGTTGCTGACCGTAGCGGAGAGCGCGGCCACCCGCACCGACTCGGGCAGATGGATGATCACCTCTTCCCACACCGCGCCGCGGAACCGGTCGGCGAGGTAGTGCACCTCGTCCATCACTACGTAGCCGAGCCCGGCGAGCGTGCCGGACCCGGCGTACAGCATGTTGCGCAGGACCTCGGTGGTCATGACGACGATCGGGGCCTCGCCGTTGACGCTGTTGTCCCCGGTGAGCAGGCCCACCTTGGCCGCGCCGTACCGGCGGACGAGGTCGTTGTACTTCTGGTTCGACAGCGCCTTGATGGGGGTGGTGTAGAAGCATTTGCGCCCCTGCTCAAGAGCAAGGTGGACGGCGAACTCCCCGACAACCGTCTTGCCCGACCCGGTGGGGGCGGCGACCAGGACGCCGTCTCCGGCCTCCAGCGCCTCACAGGCGTCGATCTGGAACTCGTCGAGCGCGAAGTCGTACAGACCCCGGAACGAGGTGAGGGCGGGCCCGCTACCGGCCTGCTGCTCACGGAAGGCGGCGTAGCGTTCCGCAGGCGTGCTCATGACTCCAACCCTACCGATCCCGGCATGATCCGCTGTCCTCGGCGGTAACCGTGCAACCATCCGCCAGAAAATATCGCGAGGGGATGTCGAGAACCCGCGCGCGGCTTCGTCCCGGAGTGAACACGGCCACACTGGGCCGTACCACTCGTAGGAGAATCTGATGGCCAAGTACCTGCTGCTCAAGCACTACCGGGGCGCGCCGGCATCGGTCAACGACGTACCGATGGACCAGTGGACGCCGGAGGAGGTTTCGGCCCACCTGCAGTACATGCGGGACTTCGCCGCGCGGCTCGAGGAGACCGGCGAGTTCGTCGACAGTCAGGCGCTCTCCCCGGAGGGCACGTTCGTCCGCTACGACGGCGAGGGGCGGCCGCCCATCACCGACGGCCCGTTCGCCGAGACCAAGGACCTCATCGCCGGCTGGATGGTGATCGACGTCGAGTCCTACGAGCGGGCGCTCGAGCTGGCCGGCGAGTTGTCCGCGGCTCCGGGTGCGGGTGGGAAGCCGATCCACGAATGGCTCGAGCTGCGCCCGTTCCTGACCGCGTGCCCGACCATCACGGAGTGACGCACGGTGGACGAGACCCTGCTGCGGCGCCTCACCCCCGCCGTGATCGGCATCCTCGTCCGTCGCGGAGCCGACTTCGCGGCGGCCGAGGACGCCGTGCAGGACTCCCTGGTCGAGGCCGTGCGCGTGTGGCCGGGCGGCCCGCCGCAGGACCCCAAAGGCTGGCTGGTCACCGTGGCCTGGCGTAAGTTCCTCGACGCCGCCCGTGCCGACACCTCTCGACGGCACCGCGAGGCACGTGTCGAGGTCGAGCCCGTGCCCGGCCCCGGCGAGCTGGTGGACGACACGCTCCAGCTGTACTTCCTGTGCGCGCACCCGTCCCTGACACCGGCTTCGGCCGTCGCGCTCACGCTGCGCGCGGTCGGCGGCCTGACCACGCGTCAGATCGCGCAGGCCTACCTCGTGCCGGAAGCGACCATGGCCCAGCGGATCAGCCGGGCCGTCGCGGTCGGTGAGGCCGACGGCCCGCGGGCCGGTCTGGCCGCCCTGGCGGGGCTCGACCCCGCCCTGCCACGCCACGCCGCCGTCGCGGCGTACCTATACGAGCGCGATGGTGACCCGGTCACCGCGGCACGGCTCTACTCCGAAGCTGCCCGATCGGCGCCCAGCCTCCCTGAACGCGACCACCTCACGCGACAGGCCGCACGGCTCAACGCGCAGCTGCGCGGCTGAGCGGCGCTACGAGAGCCGGGTGTGGTGCCGGCCATTGCCCGGCCGGGGCCCCTCACAGGCACCCGGTCACGACACACCACCCCGATCAGACCCACCCCTCGCAGACGGTAACCAGAATGTCGCCGACAGCACGGACACCGTCCAGGTAGGTCACGATCAGGAAGAAGTGGACCTCATGACCAACGCGCTCACCGACATGCTCGCAGCATCTCCGAGGCCCCACTGCGGATCAGTAGCCGCACCTCCGCCCTGGCCCATGTCCAGGCCGCGCCGCCAAGAACATCCTCACGGCCGGGAGTGCGGGTTGGGGCGCGCAAACCACGCGACCGCGTGGACCGGAAGGCCAACCGCCAAGCAACAGCAGTCCAGGCTCACGTTACGGCGAGCCCGGAACTGGCTGGCATCCCCGACCTTAGTCGTGGGGAGGCTTCACGACTGTCATGCCTCGAGGATCATCGGCGGGCGGCCCTGTGGGAATCCACAGAACGGTGGATGGAGGTCAACCCCTTGCGGGCTTGAGCATCGCGTGGATGCCGGCGGCCATGGCCAGGCAGATGGCCGCGATCCCCCAGAGCAGGGTGTGGAAGGCGCCGGTGAAGTCGGCCGCCAGCCGGCCGCCGGCGCCTGCGGCGACCCTCCCCGCCAGCTCCGCGTCGCCCACCCGGGCCTGGATGAGAGTGAGCAGCATCGACCCGAAGACCGCGATGACGACGGCCTCGCTGCCGATCCGCATGGTGTTGAAGAACCCGGCGGCCATCCCTGCCTTCTCCGGCTCCACCATGCTCATCGCCATACCGTCGCCCACCCCGAACAACAGCCCCACTGCGGCTCCGATCACCATCAGTGGTCCGGCGAGGCCGGCGAAGCCGGAAGAGGGGTCGACGAGCGCCAGCCACGCGTTGCCCACCGCGAACAGCAGCACGCCCCCCGTCACCAGGCCTCGAGCCGACACCCCACGGTTGACCAGCGCGCCGCCGATCGTGGGGACGATCAGCACCGGCGCGGTCAGCATCAGCATCCACGCGCCCGCGCCCTGCGCCGAGACGCCGTTCACGCTGATCAGGTACGTCGGCAAAAAGGTCAGCAGAGTCACGAACCCGAACGAGGTCGCCACGGGGACCAGGCTGACCGCCAGGAACCGCCGGTTCCTGAGCAGGCGGAGGTCGAGGATCGGGTTGGCGGTACGGCCGGCCGTACGCGCGAAGATCACGAACAGCGCGACGGCCGCCGCGAGCAGGGCGAGCACCGGCGGGCTACCCCAACCGGACTCGGAGCCCTGGACGACGCCGACGGTGAGCAGGGCGAGCCCGGCCACGAACAGCACCGCGCCCTTGACATCGACTGCGGGCCGCTCGGCCGCCCGCGATTCGGGCATGAGTGCGGAACCCGCCAGGGCGACGACCAGGACGAACGCGTTGAGCAGGAAGAGGGCACGCCAGCCGAGCCCACCGACCAGCCATCCGGAGATCGTCGGGCCGAGCGCGAGCCCGATCCCGGCGACGACGCCGAGGGCCGCGAAGGCGCGGGTGCGGGCAGGGCCGTCGAAGGTGGTCGCCAGGATGGCGGCGCCGCCCGCGAACACGCCCGCGGCCCCGACGCCGGACAACGCCCGGGCTGCGTCCAGCAGCCAGATGTCCTGGGCCGCCGCGCCGAGCACGCTGCCGAGCGCGAAGACAGCGGCGCCCAGTGCGAAGACCTTCCGGCGGCCGAACAGGTCGGCCAGCGAGCCGGACACGAGCATGAACGAGGCGAAGGTGAGGTTGTAGGCGTTCATCACCCACTGCAGGGCTGCGCCGGAGGCCTGCAGGTCGGCGCCGATGCGTGGCAGCGCCACGGCGGAGCCGGAGATCGACATGGGCACCACGAGGATGCCGACAAGCACGACCACGGCGGTCAGTGACGACGACCTGCGTTCCCGCGTCAGGACGGTCAAGACAAGCTCCTTAGCACTCAGCGAAACGATAGAAGTGGCCACTTGGGCGAATGTGCCACTGAGTGGCATTAGCTGTCAAATGGCTATAGTGGCCTCATGGACCTTGGCACTTTGCCGCTGCGAGAGCGAAAGAAAGCGCGCACGCGAAAGGCGCTGATCGAGACGGCGATGCGGCTGTTCACCGAGAAGGGCTACGACCGCGCGACGCTCGACGAGCTGGTGGATGCCGTCGAGGTGTCGAAACGCACGTTCTTCCGGAACTTCCCCACCAAGGAGGACGTGGCGCTGGCCGCAGACGACGAGCTGTGGTCCACCTTCCTCGCCGAGCTGGACACCCGTGACTCCTCGGGCCTGGTGGTCGATGTCTTCCGGGATGCGCTCCAGGTGAGCCTCGCCCGCCTGGACGAGGACTGGGAGCAGCGCTTCCTGGCCACCCGTGCGCTGTGTGAGACGGCGCCCACCCTGGAGGCGCACAGCTTGCGCTACTGCAACCAGACGACCCAGGCCGCCGTCGAACGGTTCGGGCTTCTCCTCGGTCTCGACCCGGTCGATGCGCGACTCCGCCTCGCGGTCGAGATCTCGATCGCCGCGTGGCGGCACGCGGCCACCGCGTGGACCGGCGCCGCTGGCGAGGGCGGCCGGGCAGGCCTGCTCAGCCGCCTCGACCGGTCTTTCGCCGCGATCCCGGAGAGCGTCACACTGGCCGGCCGGCGTCCTGGGCCACCCGATCGCTGACCGCGATCGTCCTGGGCGGGCGCGCTAACGATCAGGCGGAAGCCGGCGCGGGCGTGCAGGGCGAGGCTGGCGGTGTTCTCCGGAAAGATCCCCGACTGGATGGTCCAGATCCCGGCGGCCTCGGTGGAGTCGATCAACGCCTGGAGCAGCGCGAGTCCGACTCCTCGTCCACGCGCCCCGGGGTGGACGTAGACGGAATGCTCGACCACGCCGGCGTAGGCGCAGCGGTCCGACACCGCCACGGCGGCGGTCCAACCCAGCACCCGCCCCTCGTCATCGAGGGCCACGTGCCGGTGGGCGGGCAGTTTCGTCACGTCGAACCGCTCCCAGTCGGGGGCGGCGGTCTCGAAGGTCGCCTGTCCCTCGTCGATGCCGAGCCGGTAGATCGCGAGTACCTGGTCGGCGTGCTCGGGTGCCATGGCGGCGATGCGCACGCCGTCAGCGACTTGCTTTGACATGTCTCGGACCTGCCGGATCGGTAGCTCCCACTCGACACGGACTTTACCGACACGGCCGTCAACATCGCCCCCAGCCGGGTAGAGGGGCAGCCACACCGCGTGCGGACCCGAAAACGACGGATACCGCACAACGGGAACCCGAGAGGAGGAGGGGCGGTCTTCCCCACCTCGCGCACGGAGGCGGGGTTCTCCGCCCCAAGCCTTATGACCGATCTCGAGATCACCCGAACCCACCTCCCCGCCACCAAACCGGCCCGAAGCGCCGCGCGTCGCGGACTCCTTCTCGGAGCCGCCACCGTGCTGCTCCTCGCCACGGGTACAGGCGTGGCCGCCGCGGCCAGCGGCGACTCCCCCTCCGCCCGGACGACGCTGTCTCCGAGCGAGGAGACGCCCGGCGGCCACTCGATGGGCTCCATCCGCGGCGAGCTGACCATCACGAAGGAGGGCGGCGGCCAGCAGGCCCTCACCGTGCAGAGCGGCACCGTGACATCGGTCGACCAGAACTCCATCGAGATCAAGGGCCTGGACGGCGTCGCGCAGAAGTACGCCATCACCGACACCAGCCGCGTCTCCACGGGACCCAATGGGCTGGCCGAGATCACGACCGGCGACAAGGCGTTCGTTGTCGCCGTCGGAAAGGGCGACTCCGCCCCCGCCGCGTTTGTCGCGGACCTCAGCCGGCCGATGTGGCCGGGGCACGGCGGTGGCGGCACCGCGCCGACACCCTGATCGTGATCGGCTCCGGCCGGTAGAACGGCCCGCGTGAGGCGGGCCGTCGGAGCGGCGACGGCGACACGCCGTCGCCGCTCTCCGCACGGCGATGACACCCCGGGCGGCAGCGGTCGTGCTCGGGTCACATCGGATGACGGCGCTACGGAGAGAGCGATCAGGCCGGTCGCGCGGCGCCTCAGGCGTCGCCGATGAGCGCGTAGGCGAAGGCGAGACGCCGATCCAGCCATTCCTTGCGGATCCTGACCTGGGCGCTCCCCTCCGACGTCATCACGACCTCATCGCCCGCCCGCCATTCGAGTGAGCGGGGTTTCCCACCCTGATCAGACCCGTCTCCAGGAGAGAGCAGACCGTCGACAACCGTGGACAGCAACCGTACGGCCGCCAGCCCGGCGACCTCTGTGGCGCTGCCGCTCGCCCACTCGTTGCGTCCCGTGATCTCCGGATGTCCCGGCTGCTCGATCCGCCAGGTGTGCCGGAACGGGCGCTTCGGCGGGATCCGCTTTATGGTGCCGATGACCTGGCCCTGGCCGTCGTGCACGACATGGTGGCGCTCCCCGTCCACCTCCTGGGGAGCCGCGACGTAACAGAGCAGACGCTGCTGGGCGGCGTCCTCGAAGAGGGTCAGCCCCGGAGCCGCGGGCAACCCCTCGGACCGCCCGGAGGCGACGTACGCGCATGGGGCGAGGACCTTGTCGAACTTCCCGCCGCGGGGAACCCGCACCGCGTGCGCTCCCCAGCTCTCCTTCTTGCGCTTGGGCGTCTCCGGGCGCTCCACCTTGCCCACGACGAACTCCCAGGCCTCCGTCCACGCGACGGGCTCCACCGGCGGCTCATCGGCTTTCCGGATCCTGCCGAACGCCACAACTGCCTCCTGATCGCTTGATCTTCCAGGAAGCGACGACTCTAGCCGCGGTTGTGCGCGGTCGCCCATCGGCGATCTTCGCGCCGTCACTCGGCGGCGGGCTCCTCCGATCGGGGGCCGGGCCGGAGCGGCACGATGCTCTGGGGCAGGTAGACGCGCTGATCGGGTACGGACGCACAGGCACCCGTGAGGCGCAGGAACTGCAGAACCCACGCCTCGACGCCGATCGGATCCGATGGCGTGAGGGCGTCGTTGGCCATGTGATTCCCCCGACTGCTGTGTTGAGGAGCTCCCGCCGTAAGTGCGGGTCGCGCGATGTGTCTCGCAGTGGATGCCCGTTTGATCGGTGCCGGCATCGGAGCGACTGCGGACAGTAATTGCCCGTCCGACGAGCGGCGAAACGAAATGATCAGGACGGTCGTCGTCCCGGCGAACGGCTCGCGTCCGCTCTCAGGCGGGCACCAGTACGCGCAGCGCGCCCGGCACCACCGCGCAGGTCACGGGGACCGGGCCCACCCGCTCCCCGTCTGCGTAGGCGACCACATCGGCCCCGGGCCCGACCGCCTCCAGCGTGACGCGGGCCGCCCTCCGGATGGTCACCGCCGGATGCCCCACGTGATTGCCCCGGTAGACCTTCGGGAACGTACGGAGGAACTCCCCCTTGGGCACCGCCCCCAGGACGAGCACGTCGAACAAGCCGTCGTCCGGCCGGGCATCCGGACAGACCCGCATTCCGGCGCCGTACGAGCGGGTGTTGGCCACGGCCACCAGCATCGCCTCCCGCTCGATGACCTCCGTCTCCTCCGCGCCGTCGCCGGAGCCGAGCGTGATCCGGAACGGGATCGGGGAGAAGGTACGCAGTTCCTGGACCAGCGCCACGAGGTACTTGGCCATCCCCGGGGGCCACGCGATGCCGTTGGCGCGCTCGTTCACCCGCGAGTCGAAGCCGCAGGCGACGACCCCGGCGAACCATCGTCGGTCCTCGCCGCCCGGGCCGCCGACCTGGGCCGCGTCCACCGACCGGACCGCCGTACCGTCGCCTCCCGCCGCCGCGGCCACGACGGCGGCCGCGGCCAGCGGATCGCGGGGGATGCCCAGCGCGGACGCGATGTCGTTGCCCGTCCCGGCCGGGATGATGCCGAGGGGGACGCCCGTGCCCGCCACGGCCTGCACCGCGAGATGCACCAGCCCGTCGCCGCCGAGCGCGACCAGCGCGTCCGATCCCTGCGCGACCGCCGTACGCGCCTTGGCGAGGGCGTCCTCGGCGGACGCGCCGACGATCACGCGGACGTCGTGTCCGCCCTCCCGCAGCCGCTGTACGACAGGACCGACCACCCGGCGGGCCCTGCCGCCGCGGGCGGTGGGGTTCACCAGAACGACGAGATCACCGGACACACCCGGAACCTATCGGGACGAATCCCCTCAGTCGAGACCCCGGAGCGATCTCCTCGCAGTGGGCCGGACCCGCGCCCGGCCGGCTACCAGTCGTCGTCGGCGGCGGCCGTTCCGTTGAGCTCCTCTTCGAGCGCCTTCTCCCGGGCGGCCTCCTCCGCATCGCGCTTGCGGTCGCGGAGGTACATGACGCCCTCGGCGGCGAAGAACAGCAGCACCATGGGGATCGCCAGCGCCAGCATGGTGAACGGGTCCTGGCTCGGCGTGGCCACCGCGGCGAACACGAAGAGCAGGAAGACGACCATCCGCTGGTGCTTGGCGACCATCTTGAACCTCAGCACCCCGAGGAAGTTCAAGAACACCATCAGCAGCGGCATCAGGAACGAGATCCCGAAGATGACGAGCATCATGATCAGGAACCCGAGATAGTCGCTCACGTCGATCAGCGGGACGGCGTTCATGGGGACGAACCCCAGGAGCAGCGCGAGCCCCCTGTCCAGGGTGAGGTACGCGAGAGCGGCGCCCGCCCCGAACAGCGGGACGGCCAGGCCAAGGAAGGCCAGCGAGTAACGCCGCTCGTTGTTGTAGAGACCGGGGGTGACGAACGCCCAGATCTGGTAGAGCCAGATCGGCGCGCTGACGACGGCGCCGAAGATCGCCGCGACCTTCAGGTTGATGAAGAAACCGTCCAGCACGCCGTGCACGACCAGCGTGCAGCCCGCACCGCCGTTGAGCTTGTACGCCTCGGGAAGCCGGCAGAACGGCCCCGTCATGAAGGTCCAGATGGGGTCGAAGAAGACGAACCCGATGATCGTGCCGGCGAGCACGGCGAGGATCATCTTGATCAAACGGTTGCGCAGCTCACGGACGTGCTCCATGAGGGTCATGCGACCGTCGTCGTCGGCGGGGGCAGCCGTGCTCGACCGCTTCAGCAGCGCCATCTGGGGATCCTTACCGCGGGGAGGGAGCTCAGCTCGACGACTGGTCCTTCTGCGTCTGCGAGAGCGGCGCGCCGTTGACCGTGGGCTCGGCGGTGGCGGCCTTCAGGCGCCGGTTCTCCTCCTCCAGCACCCGGAGCCGGTCCTCGACCGAGGGGGCGGTGGTCACCTGCTGCGGCGCCGCCGGCGTCGTGACGGTCTCGGCCTGCGCCTTGACCACGGTGGGCTCGGACGAGTCGTCGTCGCGGAGCTTCGCGGTCTCCTTCTTGAAAAGCCGCAGGGACTGGCCCAGCGCCCTCGCCGTGTCCGGCAGCTTCTTCGCGCCGAACAGCAGAACGAGCACCACGCCGATGATGATCAGCTCAGGTGCACCCAAACCAGCCATAACGCATCCTTAGCAAACGCAGGGAGTACCTCAGCCCGATGGTACGCGGTGTGGCGGGCAGTCTTCACCCTTGCCCGTCCCGGTTGGTCCCTATCCGCACCCGAAATTCACCGGAATGTCGCTCCAGCCGCTGACGCGTCCGGTCGAGTTCCCGGCTCAGATCGCGGGCCGCGACGAACACCCGGGCCCCGAGCACGCCGAGAACGGCGAGGCCCAGGACCGCCAGTCCGACCGCGGTAGAGATCCAGATCATGATGCGCCATCGTACCGATGCCGGGTCGCGGTCGCCGCCCCAGGTCGCAGCCGATCAGGCCACGTGCTCGTAGTTGGCCAGGGCCTGCCGGGCGGCGTCGGCGATTTGCTCGGTCAGCGACAGGGGCGCGATCACCGTGCCGTTCTCGCCCAGCCGGAGCGCGAGCCGTACGAGCCAGGACTGGTCGCGCACCCGGAGGGTGACCCGCAGACGGCCCTCACCCAGCTCGGTGACCTCCTCGCAGGGGTAGTACTCCGCGACCCAGCGCCCCATGGCGGTGAGTTCCAGCTCCACCAGCTCGTCGCTTTCGGAGGGCCGGAACACGCCCTCGGTGACGTCCATCGGCTCGGCCTCGGCCGGGGGGTCGGCGGGCACGTCGAGAATCTCGACCTCGACGATCCGATCGACACGGAACATCCGCATGGCCTCGGCCCGGTAGCACCAGCCCTCGAGGTAGTGCCGCCCCTCCACGAGCACGACCCGGATCGGGTCCACCTCGCGGGGAGTGATCTCATCCCTGCCGGGCACGTAGTAGCGCAGCGAGAGCCGCCTGCGCCGCCGCGTCGCGTCCGTAATGGCCGCGTGCGCGCCCGGCGCCGCGCCGATCTCGACCTGGACCTGGGCGCTGACCGTGGCCGCGCCCTCGCCCGCCGCGCTCTCCAGCTTGGCGATCACGCGGCCGAGCACGTCCATGTCCTTGAACTCGGGTAGCTCGCCGAGCATCCGCAGCGCCACGAGCAGCGCGCTCGCCTCGTCCACGCCGAGCTTGAGCGGCCGGGCGATCGTGTCGGCGTTGTCGATGATGATCTCGCCGCCGTCCCAGGAGACGTCGATCAGGTCGCCGGGGGTGTGGCCGGGGAGCCCGCACATCCACACGAGCTGGAGGTCGTCGATGAGCTGCTTCTCCGACAGGCCGAACAGCTCGGCCACCTCGGGCACCTCCGCGCCCGGGTGCGACATCAGGTACGGCACCAGCGCGAGCAGGCGCGGCAGCCGGTCGGAACTCATCGCTCGATCCCCCTTCGTACGGCGCGGCGGTGCTGGGGCGGCGTGGCGGTCACTGGAGCGCGCCCTTCAACCGGCGGATCACGGCCTCGCGCGCGTCCGGCGGGCCGACGACGACGGCGTCGGAGCCGAGGCTGGCGATCCAGCCGGCCAGCCACTCGGGGTCGGAGAAGGTCAGCTCCGCCTCGTCCCAGCCGTCCGGGCCGGGCCGCAGTTCCTGTGCCGCGCGGCGCAGCCCGAGGCAGGTGCCCCGGCGGACCCGGACGAGGGCGGTCCGCTCGACGCCCATCTCCTGGAATCCGACCATGGCGCGCAGGTCCACGCCCTCCGGCACGATCACGCTGCCGGGCCTGCCGATCGGGGTGACCGTGCCGACGATGCGGCCGAGCCGGAACACCCGGGACGCACCCCGGTCGCGGTCGTGGCCGACGACGTACCACCGGCCGCGCCGGCTCACCACGCCCCACGGCTCGACGGTGCGGGTCAGCACCGACTCGCCCGCCGCCCGCCGATAGCCGAAGGTCACCGCGCGGCGGTCCCTGACCGCCTCCCACAGCGGGGGGAAGGCCGGGTCGCGGGTGTCCACCCGGAGTTCGAGCGGGCTCGGGGAGAGGTCCGCGCGCACGCCGCCCGCCCGCAGCTTGAGCAGGGCGCCGCTGGCCGCCTCGGCGAGGCTGGCCCGCTGCCAGACCTGGGCGGCGAGCCCGATGACCGCCGCCTCGTCGTGCTCGAGCGTGATCTCGGGCAGCTCGTACGACTCACGGACGATCCGATAGCCGGGATCGTCGTCCCAGGGGTCCTTGTGGACATCGATGGGGATGCCGATCTCGCGCAGCTCGTTCTTGTCGCGCTCGAACATGCGCTGGAACGCCTCGTCGTTGTCCGGGTCGTACCCGGGCACGGCCTGCCTGATCTGCTCGGCGCTCAGCGGCCGATGGGTCGCGAGCAGGCAGATCACAAGATTGAGCAGGCGCTCGGTCTTCCGACGTGACATCGTGCCTCCCCTCCGGCCTCGTTCGGACGCGCCCCGTCATTCCGTGCTGAACGCTACCCTTTGCGACGTGATCAGATGGCGCAAGGGCGAGGTGCTCCGGGTCCGGCGGGAATGGCCGGGGGCCATGGAGCTGGACGTCACCGTCCCGGAGGGAGAGTGCCGGGCGCTGGCCTATCCCTCGCTGGTCGGTCGTCCTGAGCCCGGCGACACGGTGCTGCTGAACACGACCGCGCTCGCCATGGGTCTCGGTACGGGAGGTTACGCCATGGTGGTCGCCGTCCCGGACCGTTTGCCACAAGATCCTTCGGGACCGGGCCATCTGGTCAAGGCGCGGTACACCCCGCTGCAGGCGACGGTCCTCGGCGCGGACGAGCAGGACTCGCCCCACCACCTGCTCCTCAGGGACGCCGACTCGATCGACGGGATGCCCGTGATCGTCGCGGACCTGCACTCGGCCCTGCCCGCCGTCCTGTGCGGCCTGTTCGACGCGACCCACTCCGTCGCGGGGGACGGCGATCTCCCCTGGCCGGGGCCGCATCCCCGCGTCGCGTACGTGATGCCGGACGGCGGGGCACTCCCCGCCTGGTTCTCCATGTCGGCCGCCCGCCTGCGCGAGCTGGACTGGCTGTGCGGCGTGGTCACGACGGGCCAGGCGTTCGGCGGCGACGTGGAGGCGGCGACCCTGCACACGGGTCTGCTCGCGGCCCGGCACGTCCTGGGCGCGGACGTCGCGATCGTCGCCCAGGGGCCGGGCAACCTCGGCACCGGCACGCGCTGGGGTTTCTCCGGCGTCTCGGCGGGCGAGGCCGTCAACGCGGTGGCCACCCTCGGCGGGCGTCCGGTGGCCGCGCTCCGGGTGAGCGAGGGCGACCTGCGCGAACGCCACCAGGGGGTGTCGCACCACTCGCTCACCGCGTACGGGCGGGTCGCGCTCACCCGGGCGCAGGTCGTGGTCCCGGAGCTGCCGGGCGAGTTCGGCAGGCGGGTGGCGGAGCAGGCCGAGGCCCTCGCAGTACGGCATGAGCTGGTCCGGGTGCCCGTGGACGGCCTGTACGAGGCGCTGCGGCGCAGCCCGGTCCGGCTGTCCACGATGGGCCGGGGACTCGACGAGGACCTCGCCGGCTTCCTGGCCTCGGCCGCGGCCGGCCGCCACGCCGCCTCCCTCCTCGCCTGACGCCCTGAATCCGAGGCCGCGCCAGGGCGCGGTCGGTCAGGAGCTCGCGAAGGCGCCGTCGGGCTCGTAGAACTCCTTGAAGGTGAACGCCTCCGGGCCCGGCCCCTCGGCGCGCAGCAGGGCCAGCCGCGCCATCCCCTCCTCCAGTGACGGGATGTGGCCCTCGGAGATCCACCACATCACCGTGTACGGCACGGCCACCCGGTGGAACCACTCGCGGCGGCGCTTCAGCACCGGAAGGTGCGGGCTGCGGTAGACGAAGTTCCACAACGTCTCGCGCGACTCCCAGACCGAGAAGTTGATCAGTAGATCGTCCCCGTAGTCGTGCTTGACGGTGTCGGTCGGCTGGTCGCCGCCCTTGAGCCGCCAGACGAAGCCGGGCGCGACGTCGGAGACGGCGTTGACGGGTTCGAGGTTGGCGACGAAGTCGGCGAGCTGGGGGCTGTCGAGGGACGCGATCAGATGCGCGACGTTCAGCTGGGCGAGATGCATGCCGCCCAGCCTTCCGCGCCCGTCGCTTCTATGTCAACTCTCATTGTTTTTAGAAATCGAGACACAGCACTCCCCCGGACGCGGGTCCAGCTCCGCCGCCCCTTCGGACACGCCGAGCCCCGCGAGCACGCCCTGGCACAGCGCCAGGTTCATCGAGCACACCAGCAGCGGATGCCGTTCGGCCGACATCCGGAACGGGCAGTTGCGCAGCCGGATCCGGCCGCCTTCCTCGTACGGCTCGTAGCCGCGCTCCGCGAGCAGTGCGGGCACGTCGCCCCCCTTGTCCGCCGGGGACGCGGCGCGCGCCAGCCGCTCACCCGCTCGCCGGGCGACCCGCTCGGCCTCCTCCTCGGCCCCGAGGAGATCGACGACCTCGGCCATCATCAGCGCGAGGGCGCGGTAGTCGCGCGGAGGCAGGCTCACCAGCCGCTCCACCCCGGCCCGCCGGTACACCTTGGCCGGGCGGCCGCTTCCCGGCCCCGTTCGCTCGCCGAGGCGCCGGAAGTCCGTTTCGAGCAGGCCGGCGTCGGCCAGCTTGTCGAGATGGAAGGCCGCGAGAGTGCGCTGGATCCCGAGGGCCTCGGCCGCCTCGTTCCGGCCGACCTCGCGCCCGCGCTCGGCCACGAAGCGGTACAGCTTCCGCCGGAGAGGGTCGCTCAGCAGGCCAACGGCGTCGAGTTCGTCGCTTTCCACAGCCGGAGTCTAGGCGGACCGCCCGGGGCGCGACGTTGACGGCGGAGATCAACCCCGCTCTCGGTAGGAAACCTTCTTAACTTGCGTCTTTCTGCCAGGATGTCCGCGGATCTTCCCCCTCACTCGACCGCCCTCGCTCCCCCGACACGCCGGCAGCGAGCGGCGGGAAACGGAGACGACCTCCATGCCTCACCCCGCCATCAGGCGAACCGCTCTCCTGCTCGCGGCGACCGCCGTCGCCGTCGCCACGGCCCAGCTCCCCGCGCGGCATCCGGTACGGGCCCAGCTCGCGGCCGCCCGGGTCTCCGCCGCAGCCGCCGACGGCCGTCACACCGACCTCAGCGACCCGCACAAGGAGGAGATCGCCATGCGGTTGGTCTCCAGCGCGGAGAACTCCTCCCTCAACTGGAAGGCGCAGTACAAGTACATCGAGGACATCGACGACGGCCGCGGTTACACGGCGGGGATCATCGGGTTCTGCTCGGGCACCGGCGACATGCTCGACCTGGTCAGGCGCTACACCCGGCGCAAGCCGGGGAACGTGCTCGCCCGGTACCTCCCGGCCCTGCGCAAGGTCAACGGCACCGACTCCCACAAGGGGCTCGGCCCCGCCTTCGAACGCGCCTGGCGCCGGGCCGCCAAGGACAGGAAGTTCCAGCGCGCGCAGAACGACGAACGCGACCGGGTCTACTTCACCCCCGCCGTACGGCAGGCGAAGCGGGACGGGCTCCGCGCGCTCGGCCAGTTCGCCTACTACGACGCCATCGTGATGCACGGCGGAGGGGACGACGCGGCGAGCTTCGGCGCGATCCGGCGGAACGCCATGAAGAAGGCCAGGACGCCGGCGCAGGGAGGCGACGAGGTCGCCTACCTCAACGCCTTCCTCGACGCGCGCACGGCCGCGATGAAGACCGAGGAGGCGCACGGCGACACGAGCCGGGTGGACACCGCGCAGCGGGTCTTCCTCAGGGCGGGCAACCTCGACCTCGACCCGCCGCTCAGGTGGAAGGTGTACGGCGACAGCTATTCGATCAAGAGGTGATCGGGCCCGGGGGCTCCGGGCATACGAGAGCGGCGCGCCGGAGACGGGTCCCGTCTCCGGCGCGCCGCCGCTTCACGACGCGGTCGCGGGCTCAGGCGGCCCCGAGGACGTCCACGACGAACACCAGGGTGTCGGTGCCCTTGATGCCGCCCTGGGGGTTGCCCTCCTTGCCGTAGCCGAGCTCCGGCGGGATGGTGATCAGCACGCGGCTGCCGACCGGGACGCCGGTGAGGCCCTGGGACCAGCCCTTCACGACCTGGTTGAGGGCGAACGTCGACGGCTCGCCGCGCTCCCAGCTCGAGTCGAACTGCTTGTCGGTGCCCCAGATCTTGCCGGTGTAGTGCGCGAGGACCGTCTGGTCGGCGGTGACCTTGGGACCCTTGCCCTCGATCACCGTCTTGACGACCAGGTCCTTCGGCGGCTTGGCGTCCGTCTTGGTGGTCAGCGTGGGAGCCTTGTCATCGCCCGGGTTGACGATCTTGACGCCCTTGATTCCCGGGTCGGTCGCGGCGCCCTGGGCCGCCTTCGGCGCCCTCGCCAGGACGTCCACCACGAGGACCTGCGAGCTGGTGGTGAAGTCGGTGCCCTGCTGCTTCGCGTTGGAGACCTGGTCCTCGGTCAGGTTGTCCTTCGCGATCACCGCGAGGACCCGCCCGCCCGGCTTGGCCCCCTGAAGCGCCTGGTACAGCGCCTTGGGCAGCTGCGGGCTCACGGTGACGAACTCGGACTTGCCCTGGTCGTAGTCGGAGCCGGGAGACTTGTTCTCCTTGCCGTCCCAGTTGTAGACGGTGACCTTGGCGGTGAGCACGTCACCTTCCTTGACCGGGTCCCCATTCCCCTCAATGATCGTCTTGGAGGAGGAGGTCAGCGACGGCTTCCCGGTCGGGAAGGTCAAGGTCGGCTTCTGGTCGGCCTTGCCCGTCACCTTGATCTCCGAAGCCGCCGCCGAGCTCCCGCTGGAGTCGCTCTTCTGGGCGGTTCCGCAGGCTGCGGCGAATATCAAGGGCAGAGCGGCGAGTACTGCCGTACGGCGGCGCATGTGGATTTCCTCAGACAGACAGCTAGGTTCGCGTAACCCTACCCGAACCCGCTGTCCGCCCGAGGTAAAGAGATCACATGCCCGCGATCAGCTTATCGACCCTTTCGTCAACGCTACGGAAGGGATCCTTACAGAGCACCGTCCGCTGAGCCTGGTCGTTGAGCTTCAGATGCACCCAGTCGACCGTGAAGTCACGGCGCTTCTCCTGGGCCTTGCGGATGAACTCGCCGCGCAGCTTCGCCCGCGTGGTCTGCGGCGGAACCGACTTCGCCTCGAAGATCCGGACGTCCGAGGCGACCCGCTCGACCGAGCCGCGACGCTGCAGGAGGTAGTAGAGCCCCCGCTTCCGATGCACGTCGTGGTACGCCAGATCGAGCTGGGCGACCCTCGGCGACGACAGCGGCAGGTCGTACTTCCGTCTGTAACGTTCAATGAGCTGGTACTTGGTGACCCAGTCGATCTCGCGCGCGACGAGGTCGAGATCGCCGGTGTCGACCGCGCGGAGCGTGCGCTCCCACAGTTCCAGGACCCGCTTGCTCGTCTCGTCGCCGCCCCTGCGGTCGACGAAGTCCTTCGCCTTGACGAGGTACTCCTCCTGGATCTCCAGCGAGGAGGCCTCGCGGCCGTTCGCGAGCCGGACCCGGCGGCGCCCGGTCATGTCGTGGGACACCTCGCGGATCGCCCGGATCGGGTTCTCCAGCGACAGGTCCCGCATCACGACTCCGGCCTCGATCATGCGCAGCACCAGGTCGGTGGCGCCGACCTTGAGCAGCATCGTGGTCTCGCTCATGTTCGAGTCGCCGACGATGACGTGCAGGCGGCGGAACCGCTCGGCGTCGGCGTGCGGCTCGTCCCTCGTGTTGATGATCGGCCGGGATCGGGTGGTCGCGGACGACACGCCCTCCCAGATGTGCTCCGCCCGCTGCGACACGCAGTAGACCGCGCCGCGCGGCGTCTGCAGCACCTTGCCCGCCCCGCAGATGATCTGCCGGGTGACGAGGTACGGGATCAGCACGTCGGCCAGCCGGCCGAACTCGCCGTGCCGCCCGACGAGGTAGTTCTCGTGGCAGCCGTAGGAGTTTCCCGCGGAGTCGGTGTTGTTCTTGAAGAGGTAGATGTCCCCCGCGATGCCCTCCTCCCGGAGCCGCTTCTCGGCGTCCAGGAGGAGTCCTTCGAGGATGCGCTCCCCTGCCTTGTCGTGGGTGACCAGCTCCACGACGTTGTCGCACTCAGGGGTGGCGTACTCAGGATGGCTGCCCACGTCGAGATACAGACGTGCGCCGTTGCGGAGGAAGACGTTGCTCGATCGGCCCCAGGACACCACTCGACGGAACAGGTACCGCGCGACCTCGTCCGGCGACAGCCTCCGCTGTCCACGGAACGTGCAGGTGACGCCGTACTCGTTCTCGAGCCCGAAGATGCGACGATCCATCACATCACCCTATTCCCCGAAGGCGACAAGCGGATAGGGATCGGTCACAGGTGTGTCGACGTACGGCTACCGCGGCGTGCGTGTGGCGGTAGCCGTACCCGGTCACGACGCGTAAATCTCCACGACTTTCGCGATCTGGTGGTTCTTCACTGTCACCAGAGCGTACAGACCGCCCTTGACCGCGCGTGAGATGAGCGTGTCACGGGAGCAGCTCTGGGTGCCGACGTACTGGCCGTTGATCGTCTGGTCCTTGCCGTCACAACCGACGGCGCTCAGGAAGACCACGTTCTTGGCGACCGGCGCGGCGAAGGCCATCACGTCGCCCTCCGCCGGCCCCTCGAACCGGCCCTGGTTGGTGCTCGGGTCCTTGACGAACTTGATCGGGACGTACTCGGCCACGTTCGCGTCCTGCATGGTCCGCAGCTCGGCGCGGATGACGCCGTCCCGGCTGGGGCTGACGCCCTTGGTGAAGTCGTGGCCGGGGTCAGCCTGGAACTGCTCGCCGAAGACCGGCGGGTTCTTGCCCGTGATCGGCGGCCAGTCGTCGTCGGCCGGGTCGTCGAAAACGCCGCCCGCGGCGGACGCGGACGCCGACGGTGACGCGTCCGGGGCCGGCTCGGAGGACGGCTCCTCGGACGGGGAGGGGGGCGCCGTCACCGTCACCGTGGCGGCGGGGGCGGCGTCGGTGCCGGACCCCGAGCAGGCGGCCAGCGAAAGGGCGGAGACGGCGATGGCGACGGGGACACCCACCCGCCGGAACGCACCGAACGTCGTAAAGTCCGTGAATATGGTCATAACCGCATGAGACTAGCGAACCCTGGGTTGGGTTTGTCCGCGGTCCGTGATCTTCGCCACTGACGCGCCGCCGGCGCGGCGGACGCGGAAGGCCGCGCCCCCTGGGGGGCGCGGCGGGGGGCGGAGAACGTCGGGGCTACTCGCCGGAGCCGGTGTCGATCTCGCCCTCGGGGCCGATCGGCGGCTGGGTCTCGGGGGCGGGAGCCGGGGACGGCTCGGCGGGCAGCGTGGGGAGCTCGGTCTCCTCGAGCAGCCGCTGCAGGCGGGGACCGGTCAGCCGGAGGAACTTGCGGTGCTCGCGGTTGCGGTCGAGCACCGCCACCTCGAGCTGGGCCGGGGCCGGGCGCTCGCCTCCCGGCTCGGTGAGCGCGAACAGCGCGGCCTCGAGCGCCTGGGCGAGCGGCAGGCCCTCCCGGTAGCGCTCCTTCAGCCGGCCGCCGACCGCCTCGGCCTGACCGCCGATGACGGCCATGCCCTGCTCGTCGAAGACCGATCCGTCGAAGGTGAGCCGGTAGATCTGGTCGCGTTCCGGCTCCTCGCCGACCTCGGCGACCACGATCTCCACCTCCAGCGACTTGATCGACTCGGTGAAGATCATGCCGAGTTGCTGGGCGTACAGGTTGGCCAGCCCGCGGCCGGTCACGTCGCTGCGGTTGTAGGTGTAGCCGTTGATGTCGGCGTAGCGGATGCCGGCCAGGCGGAGCGACTCGAACTCGTTGTACCGCCCGACGGCCGCGAACCCGATGCGGTCGTAGATCTCGCTGATCTTGTGCAACGCCTTGGACGGGTTGGGCGCCACGAACAGGATGCCGTCGGCATACTGCATGACGACCACGCTGCGGCCTCGCGCGATGCCCTTCCGCGCGTATTCCGCGCGGTCCCGCATGATCTGCTCGGGTGAGGCATATCCAAAGGGCATGGACACCGGTGGTGATCCTCTCTTCGACTTATCGCAGCGGGGCGGTCGGGCCGTCGGGGTCGGTCATCCTGCCGTCGATCAATCGCTGGACGTACTCCGCGACCTCGTCGTCGGACAGGCGGCGATAACCGTCCGCGGTGATCACGGCGACCACGGGCCAGATCTTCCGCGTCACGTCCGGCCCGCCGGTGGCCGAGTCGTCGTCGGCGGCGTCGTAGAGCGCCTGCAGGCAGGTGAGCACGACGTCCTCGGCGGAGGAGTTCTCCCGGTACAGCTTCTTCAGCGAACCGCGCGCGAAGATCGACCCGGAGCCGATCGAGTGGTACTGCCGCTGCTCGTACGGCCCGCCGCCCACGTCATATCCGAAGATGCGCCCGGCGTCGCGGTCGGGATCGTACGCGGCGAAGAGCGGGACGACCACGAGGCCCTGCATCGCCATGGCGAGATTGCCGCGGATCATGGTGGCCAGGCGGTTGGCCTTGCCCTCGGTGGAGAGCGAGCGGCCCTCCATCTTCTCGTAGTGTTCGAGCTCGACCCGGTAGAGCCGGGCCAGCTCGATGCCGGTGCTCGCGGTCCCGGCGATGCCGACGCACGAGTAGTCGTCGGTGCGGAAGACCTTCTCCATGTCCCGCTGGGAAATGATGTTCCCGGAGGTGGCGCGCCGGTCGCCGGCCATCACCACGCCTCCGGCACAGGTGGCGGCGATGATGGTGGTGGCGTGCGGGATCTGGTCCTCGACCGGGACGGCCAGCGCCTGCGCGCGGGTCGGCAGCAGGTCCGGTGCGTACGCGCCGAGAAACTCGGTGAACGACGGCGATCCCGTGTTCGTGAAGAGGTTGTTCATCCAGGCCTGCTGAGATGCCACGCGACTCCCTCCAAGCGTGCGTTGTTACGAACCGACCCTACTCATGTCGCGGCGCTGGTTGCACTCTTCCCGATCAGCTAAGGGCGAACCACCCCAACGCGGAAGCCCTTACCGGACAGGCCGACTCGTTCTTTACCGTCACGTCATCACGTGCGACTGTCGATTTGTCTGTACGTCCTAACCTCGACGAGGAGGCCGTCCATGAGACCTGCGTTCGCGGTGGTGGCGGGAGCCGTACTGGCTCTGGCGGGGTGCGGGACCGGCGGTGGATCCGGTGGTGGGTCAGGCGGGTCCGGCGGCTCCGGCGGTGAGGTCACGCTCGTCATCACGGCGAACGCCATCTCCGGCGGCAAGAACTCCGAGTCCGCCGAGTGGACCGAGAAGTGGGTGATCCCCCGGTTCGAGGCCGCGCAGAAGGCCGAAGGCCGTACCGTCCGGGTGCGCTTCCAGCCGAGCGGCGTCGCCGACGAGCAGTACAAGACGAAGATCGCGCTGGACCTCAAGTCGCACGCGGGCGCGGACGTGATCGATCTGGACGGCATCTGGGTCGGCGAGTTCGCCCAGGCCGGCTACGTGAAACCGCTCGCCGACGTGGCCGGGCCCGAGGTGGACGCGTGGGAGGGCTGGGCGCGCATCCCATCGGCCGTACAGGGACTCGGCGTCTTCGACGGGAAGCGGTACGCGCTGCCGCAGGGCACGGACGGGCGGGTCCTCTTCTACAACAAGAAGCTGTTCGCCGCGGCCGGCCTGCCCTCCGAGTGGCGGCCGAAGAGCTGGCAGGAGATCCTCGACGCGGGCGCGGCGCTCAAGCGGGCCGGGGTGCCCGTGCCGATCCAGATCGACGCGGGCACGGCGATGGGCGAGGCCACGACCATGCAGGGGATGCTGCCGCTGCTCGCGGGCGCCGGGGCCGAGATCTACGCCGACGGCAGGTGGACGGGCGCCACCCAGGCGGTGAAGGACGTGCTGGGCTTCTACCGGCAGATCTACACGACCGGGCTCGGCGATCCGCGGCTGCAGCAGGAGGCGCAGGGCCGGGACAAGTCGTTCGCCCGTTTCGCCGAGGGCAAGGTCGGCATCCTCGCGGAGGGCGACTACTTCTGGCGTTCGGTGATCGACCCCAAGACCGGGGTCGCGCCGATGGCCGCCCGCGACTCCGACGTCGGGTACGCGCTGATCCCGGCGGAGCGCCCCGGCGCGGGCATCCGCGGGCAGGACGCGGTCAGCATGTCGGGCGGCGCCGTACGCGTGGTGAACCCGTTCTCGAAGAACCCGAAGCTGGCGTGGGAGCTGCTGTCGTTCATGCACTCGGCGGAGGCGACGACGGCGCAGCTCGCGGGCGCGGTCCGGATCACCTCGCGCACGGACGTGAACGACACGGTGCTGAGCGTCGACCCGATGCTCAAGTTCGTCTCGGACGAGGTGCTGCCGATCACCGCGTACCGGCCGCCGCTGGCCGTCTATCCGCAGGTCTCGGTCGCTCTGCAGGAGGCCACCGCCGAGGTGGTGTCCGGCCGGTCGGTCGATGAGGCGGCCGCCGCCTACCAGCGCAAACTCGAATCCATCGTTGGCGCCTCCAACGTCTCCCGATGAGCCGCCTCAAGGGCGCCCCGAGCCCGCCGGGCGAAGCGAGGCAAGTAAGCACGTTCGTGCTGCCGGCGCTGGTGTTGATCGGGGTGTTCCTGGTCTTCCCCGCGTTGTGGACCATCTATCTGGGGCTGACGGACTACCGGCTCACGGGGTTGGAGGCGGCCGAGCCGCAGGTGGTCGGGCTGGACAACTACACCTCGGCGCTGGGTGACGAGCGGTTCCGCGGGTCGCTGTGGCTGACGGTGCAGTTCGTGCTGGGGTCGGCGGTGATCGGGCAGGCGGGGCTGGGGTTCGCGATCGCCTGGGTGCTGCGGGACCGCCGGGGGCCGGTGAAACGGGTCACCGAGGGGCTGGTGCTCCTGGCGTGGATCCTGCCGTCGTCGGTGGTGGCGTTCCTGTGGATCGCGCTGCTGGACCGGGACGAGGGGACGCTGAACGCGCTGCTGCACACCCCAGGGTCCGCGTGGCTGCTCGACCACCCGATGCCGTCGATCATCGTCTTCAACGTGTGGCGGGGGACGGCGTTCTCGATGATGTTGTACGGCGCGGCGCTCTCGAACGTCCCGCCTTCCCTTCTGGAGACGGCCCGGCTGGCGGGAGCGTCCACGTTCCAGCAGCTCCGGGATGTGGTGTTGCCGCACATCAAGGGGCACGTGCTGACGAACCTGCTGCTGATCAGCCTGTGGACGTTCAACGACTTCTCGACGTTCCAGATCACGGCCGGCGGGCCCGACGGGCGGTCGGAGATCCTGCCGGTCTACATCTACAACGTGGCCCTGAGCGGCGGGCGGCTCGGCTTCGGGGCGGCGATCTCGTTCCTCGTCCTGCTTGTCAACCTGGTCTTCGCTCTCGCCTATCTGCGGCTGCTCCGTTCCCGCCACGCGGAGGCCGCCCCATGAGGGAACACTTTCGGCATGTAGTGGCGGTGATCGGGCGGGCGACGTTCCTGGCCGCGGTGTTGGGGTTCTTCGCGTTGCCGCTGCTGTGGCTGGCGACGGCCCCGTTCGACGCGCGGCCGGGGATCGCGGTGTCGGTTCCGGAGTTCACGCTGCGGAACTTCCAGGCGTTGCTCGACAATCCGTACGCGCTGACCTCGCTGCGGAACTCGCTGATCCAGGCCGGGGGAAGCGCGGTGCTGGTGGTGACGCTCGCGGCGCTGGCGGCGTACGCGCTGTCGCGGGCGCGGGTCCCGGGCCGGGACGCCCTGCTGTACGTGCTGTTGCTGCTGTCGTCGGTGGTGACGGGCACGGCGGCGATGGTGCCCCTGTTCGAGCTGGCGACCAGGCTGGGCCTGATCGACACGCATCTGGGCGTGGTGCTGACGTTGTCCGGCGGCCTGCTGCCTGCGGCGATCTTCATCATGAAGGACTTCATGGACGGCACGCCGACCTCGTACGAGGAGTCGGCGCGGGTGTTCGGCGCGTCGTCGGGGCAGATCCTGCGGCACGTCGTGATCCCGCTGGTCCGGCCGGGTCTGGCGACGATCGCGGTGTGGGCGGTGGCCAACGTGTGGGGCAGCTTCCTGCAGCCGTTCATCCTGCTCCGGGATCCGGAGAAGGCGCCGGGGGCGGTCATCCTCTACACGCTGTACACCGAGGGCGGCGCGCCGCGGCTCGACCTGATCTCCGCGTTCTCCCTGCTCTACTCGCTGCCGGTGGTGGTCATGTACGTGTTCGTCAGTCGCAGGTACGGCTTCCGCTTCCACGGAGGGATCAAGAGTTGATCGCGTTGCGCGGGCTGACCAAGGAGTTCCCCGGCGGGGTGCGGGCGCTCGACGGGCTGGATCTGGAGATCGCCGACGGCGAGTTCTTCGCGCTCCTCGGCCCGTCCGGGTGCGGGAAGACGACGCTGCTGCGGACGATCGCCGGCCTGGAAACCCCCACATCCGGAAATATCTGGATCGGCGGGACCGAGGTGACGTCCGTCCCGCCGGGCAAGCGGGACGTCGCTATGGTGTTCCAGGACTACGCGCTGTTCCCCCACATGGACGTCACGGCCAACATCGCCTATCCCCTCCGGATCAGGAAGGTCCCCCGGGCCCGGCGCGAGGCCAGGGCGGCCGAGACCGCCTCCCGGCTCAGCCTCTCGGAGCTGCTCACCCGCCGCCCCGGCCAGTTGTCCGGCGGGCAGCAGCAGCGGGTGGCCCTGGCCCGGGCCGTCGCCTGCCACCCGAGGGCGTTCCTCTTCGACGAGCCGCTGTCCAACCTCGACGCGCGGCTCCGTCTGGAGGCGCGCACCTTCCTCAAACGGCTCCAGCGCGAGCTCGCGGTGACCACCGTCTTCGTCACGCACGACCAGGGCGAGGCGCTGGCGCTCGCCGACCGGATCGCCGTCATGTCGGCGGGCCGTTTCACCCAGGTCGGCACGCCGACCGAGGTCTTCCAGCGGCCGGCGAACACGTTCACGGCCGCGTTCATCGGCTCGACCCCGATGAACCTGCTGCCCGGCACGGCGGGGAACGGCGCCCTGCGCGTGGCCGGGGCCGTCCTCCCCCTGCCGGGCGGTATCCCGGACGGCCCGATCGTGTACGGCGTACGCCCGGAATATATGGATTTATCGCTCACGCCGCGAGCAGACGCGTTCGCGGGGAAGGTAGCGGTCGTGGAGAACCTCGGCACGGCGCATCTCGTCACCCTCGAATCCGGAGAACACCTGATCCAGACCGTCGTCCCCGAGGGCGCGGAGCCGTCCCCGGGCACGGCCGCGTGGGCGGTTCCCCGGCCCGGCCGCGCGCTCGTCTACCGCGATGACCGGCTGGTGTCCCCCTGCCCCGCGAACGGTGCGAACCGATGACGGCGATCAGAGGTGTGTGGACGCTCGACGACCGGATCCGCGGCCCGGTGCGGGAGGTGCCGGTCGAGCTGCCCCCGGGCACCACCGCCGTGACCGTGCGGCTCTCCTACGACCGGTCCGCGGGGACGCTGGACCTCGGCTGCTCCGGGCCGGGCGGCTTCCGAGGCTGGTCGGGCGGCGCGCGTTCGGAGTTCACCATCGGGCCGATGTGGGCCACGCCCGGATACCTGCCCGGCGAGATCGAGCCGGGTGTGTGGTCGGTCCTCCTCGGGCTCTACCGGGTCCCGGCGGAGGGCCTGCCGTACGAGATCAGCGTGATCCCGCACCGGCGCCCTCCGGCGATGCCGCGCGACCATCCGGTCGCCGGCGTCCGGGTGCCGCGCGTTCAGCACCGGGAGCCGGCCGCCTCCCGTCGCGGGCTGCCCGGACTGGAGGGGCTGCGCTGGCTCGCCGGCGACCTGCACGCGCACACGACCCACTCCGACGGCTCGCTCGGCGTGCACGAACTGGCCTGCCTCGCCGCCGACCGCGGTCTGGACTTCCTCGCCGTCACCGACCACAACACCGTCAGCCACCACGCCGAGCTGGCCGCCGCCTCGGCGCTGGCCGGACTCCTTCTCGTCCCCGGACAGGAGGTGACCACCGATCTCGGGCACGCCAACGCGTACGGCGACATCGGCTGGGTGGACTTCCGTACCGGTCCGGACGAGTGGGCGAAGACCGTGCGCGAGCGGGGCGGCGTCCTGTCGGTCAACCACCCGGTGGCGGTCGACTGCGCGTGGCGGCATCCGTGGGCCGCGGAGCGGCCGAGGGTGGCCGAGCTGTGGCACTGGAGCTGGTGGGACCGCACCTGGGGCGCGCCACTCGCCTGGGGCCAGGCGTGGGCGGAGGATGTCGTGGTGGTCGGGGGCGGCGACTTCCACCGGCCGGAGGAGGGGCATCCGCCCGGAGCGCCGACGACCTGGGTGCTCGCGGACCCGGCGGCGGGAGCCGAGGGGGTCGTCGCCGCCGTGGCGGAGGGCCGCACCGCCGTCTCCGCCGCGCCGGACGGGCCGCTGCTGCTGCGCCACGGCGACGAGTTCCTCGCAATAAACGCGGACGGCTTGGTCCTGTGGGGCCCCGAAACGCGCGCGGTGGTCCGGGGCGAGCGGGCCGCGTTCCCGGCGGGCCCCGGTACGCACCGGCTGGAGACCCCGGCGAACGAGGTCATGGCCCTGTGCACCTGACACCCGGGCCCGGTCCGCCGCATGCCGGGGCGCTTCCCAGGGAATCTGTACCTGGTCACAAATCCGACAAAGAGCTCATTCGCCCATTTCTTCCGGGCGATCGCGCCCACCGCGATTGGGGGAGCCATGAAGATCGCCGTCATGGGGCTGGGGATCGCCGCGCAGGTGATGTACCTGCCGCTGCTGGCCCGCCGCAGGGACCTCTTCGAGCTCGCCGCCGTCTGCGACCTGGACGACGCCCACGCCGCCAGGATCGGCGGAGAGCTGGGCGTGACCGCGTACGGCGATCCCATGGTGCTGCTCGACAGAGGCGGCTTCGACGCGCTCATCGTGCTCACCAACGGAACGCACGCCCCGTTGGTCCGGGCCGCCCTCGACCGCGGCTACTGGGTGCTGTGTGAGAAGCCGCTCGCGTACAGCAGGGCCGAGCTGGACGCCATCCCGGCCGACGCGCGGCTGATGGTGGGCTACATGAAGCAGTACGACCCGGCCAGCCAGCGGATGGCCGAGGTCCTCCACGAGGCGGGCGGCCCGGAGTCGGTGCGGCATCTGGACGTGACCGTGCTGCATCCGTCGAGCGAGTCCCAGCTCCTCTTCGCCAAGGTGCGCACCTCGCACCCGTCGCCGGAGGCGCTCGCGCCGTACGCCGAGGTGGACGAGAAGGCGGTCACGACGGCGCTCGGCCCGCGGGCGCCGCAGCGGCTGAGACGGCTCTACTCCCAGGTCGTGCTGGGCAGCCTCTGCCACGACATGGCGCTGATGCGGATGTTCACCGACCCGCCGACCGGGGTGGACCACGTGGCCGTCTGGCCGGACGACGTCTTCCCGCCCTCGGTGGAGGCGAACGGGGACCTGGCCGTCGGCAGGTACAGCCTGCGCTGGCACTACCTGCCGGGATACCCCTCCTACCAGGAGCGCGTGATCATCCACCACGAGCACGGCTCGCTCGAACTCGACTTCGCGTCGCCGTACCTGATGAACACGCCCACGACGCTCACCTCGGTGACCCGGATCGGGACCACCGAGCGGAGGATCGTGTTCCGGGACATCGCGGAGGCGTTCGAACGGCAGCTCGTCGCCTTCCACCGGTTCGCCACCCAGGACGAACCGCCACTCACCGGACGGGACGGCGCCCTGAGCGATATCGTCACGGCGCAGCGGATCGTCCGACGCCTCGCCGAGTCCGCCGGACTGCCGATCGGAGGCGAGGCGGCCACACCGGAGGCCTCCCCGGACGTGGGCGCGCCGCCCGCCGCGTCCCCGGAAACCTCGCCGACCACGACCTGAAGCGCATCGCCCGGCTGTCACTACCCGCAGCGCCTCGTCCGCCGCCCGGCCGCGCGGACCAGTCCGTCAGGAGGACGCGTGAACGCCCCCCACGAGATCGTCATCGTCCCGCACACACACTGGGACCGCGAGTGGTACCTGCCCTTCCAGCGGTTCCGCATGGGACTGGTCCGCATGCTGGACGAGGTCCTCGACATCATGGCGGCCGACCCGCTCTACCGCTTCACCGTGGACGGGCAGCTCGCCGCCGTCGAGGACTACCTGGAGATCCGCCCGGAGCGGCGCGACGACGTCAGGAGGTTCGTCGAGGAGGGCCGCCTCGCCGTCGGCCCCTGGATGATCCTCGCCGACGAGTTCCTCTGCTCCGGCGAGACCCTGATCCGCAACCTGGAGTACGGCATGCGCGGCGCGGCCGCCCTCGGCGGGGCCATGCGGGTGGGGTACCTGCCCGACCAGTTCGGGCACTGCGCGCAGATGCCGCAGATCCTCTCGCTCGCCGGACTGCGCCGGGCGTGCCTGTGGCGCGGCGTGCCCGCGTCGGTGCGCCGGGACGCCTTCGCGTGGACCGGCGCCGACGGCTCCACCGTCGAGACCCGCTACCTGCCCGGCGGGTACGGCAACGCCGTCGCCCTGTTCAGCGGCCCCGGCGAGGGGCTGCCCGACCGGCTCTCCGCGTTCGCCGCGTCCATGCGCCCGTGGCGTCCGGACGGCCCGCTGCTCGCCATGTACGGCGCCGACCACTCCGCCCCGGCCGCCGAGATCACCGGACACGGTCCGCGCGTCGCCACCCTCGAGGAGTTCCTCGACCTGGCCGGCGCCCCCTCGGACCTGCCGGAGGTGCGCGGCGAGCTGCGCTCCCACGCGCGGGCGAACATCCTGCCCGGAGTCGTCTCGGCCCGCGTCCCGATCAAGCAGGCGATGGCCCGCGCGGAGCGCGTCCTCATCCGGTACGCCGAGCCGCTGTCCACCCTGTGGTCGGCCGACCGCACCGCGTCCGCCCGGCTGCTCGACCTCGCCTGGCGGCGGCTGATCGCCTGCTCGGGGCACGACTCGGTGACGGGGTGCGGTGCCGACGCGACCGCGCAGCAGGTCGCCGCCCGGATCGCCGAGGCGGAGCAGATCGGCCAGGCCGTGGTGGACCTGGTGAGCGCCACGCTGGCCGCCGAGTCGCCGCGCGGCGCGCTGGTCGTGGTCAACCCGTCGCCGTTCGAACGGACCGCGCTGGTGCTGGCCGACCTGCCCGAGCACCGCTCGCGGCTGACGGACTCGGCAGGGGACGCCGTGCCGATCCAGCGGCTGGAGCACGCGCCCACGCTGCTCGACGAGACCGTCATGGACGATCTCGCCCAACTCCTCGGCCGGGTGCACGAGCGGGAGCTGTTCGGGCACGAGATCGTCTCGTGGGAGGCCGCGGACGGCGTCTTCACGATCACCGTGAGCCGGCACGCCTCCGGAGACTACGCGTACGAGGACCTGCGCCGGGCCATCGTCGAGGCGGGTCCCGGCCCGTGGACGGTGCAGACGCTGGCCGAACCGGTCGTCACCGTCGCGGCACAGGTCACCGTGCCGCCGCTCGGCCGCTCCGTCCTGACCGCGGAACCCGCTTCCTGGGGCTCCATCCCGCTGACCCGCACACCCGAGGCGGCGGCCGCCCTCGCCGCCCCCGAGAACACCCTGGACAACGGACTGCTGCGGGTGACCGTCGCCGACGACGGCACGCTCTCGCTGTACGGCCGGGACGGGACCGAGGCGCACGGCGTCGGCCGGATCGCGCACGGCGGCGACGTCGGCGACACCTACAACTACGCGCCCCCGCCGGGAGACCGCGTCGTCGACCGCCCTGCGTACGTGAAGGTCGAGGAGATCTGCCGGGGGCCGCTCGTGTCCGTGCTGGAGGTCTCCCGGTCCTACGAGTGGCCCGTGGGCGCCCTGTCCGCCGAATGGGGCGCGTCCCGCGACGAGAGCGTGAGCACGGTCGTCACCACCCGGGTGGAGCTGCGGGCGGGCGAGCCGTTCGCCCGGTGCGCGATCGATCTCGACGTCCGCTGTCGTGATCACCGCCTCCGGTGGCACGCGCCGCTCCCCCGCCCGGCCGCCGAGTCGTTCGCGGAGGGCCAGTTCGCGGTCGTACGGCGCGGCCTGACCCCGGTGGGCGACGCGGCAGCAGGTGCGGACGACAAGGCCGGAGGCTCCGGTGAGCGGCCGATCCCGACCTTCCCCGCCGAGGGATTCGTGGCGGCCGGCGGCCTCGCGGTGCTGCTCGACCACGTCACGGAGTATGAGGTGCTTCCCGCCGGGCGAGGAGGCGGCACGGATGGTGCGCCTGGGCGTGCGGAGCTGGCCCTCACCCTGATGCGGTCGATCGGATATCTGTCACGGAACCGGAACCCCTATCGGGACGAGCCCGCGGGACCGGAGCTGGCGACACCCGCCGCCCAGTGCCAGGGGCCGTTCTCGGTGCGGTTCGCCGTTCTCCCCTACGCGGGCGGCTGGGCCGAGGCGGACCTGCCGCGCCTGGCCGAGGAGTACCGCCACGATCTGCTCGCCGTCCCCGGAGCGGGAAACGCCCCGAAGCCGGTCGCCACGGCTGCTCCTGAACGGAGGAACCGCGAGATCGCGGTGTCGGGCGAGGGCGTCGTGATGGCGGCGCTGCGGGACCGGGACGGCCTGCTGGAGGTCCGCCTGGTCGCCGAGCATCCGACGGCGACAGAGGCCGTGATCCGCGGCGACTTCACGGCCGCGCGCCTGGCCGACGCCCTCGGCTCCCCCACCGCACCCCTTGCGGTCTCGGCGGGCGTCGTACGGCTCCCGCTGCGTCCCTTCGAGATCGCCACCGTTCACCTCTCGGCCTGACCGGCGACGTCAGGGGAACGCCGGGTGCCGGCCCGGGGCCTGGAGTCCGCGGATCACGTCCGCGATCTCCTCCGGACCCGGGCCTCCCCTTCGCGGCCGTTCCCGGCCTTACTGTCCGCCCTTCTGGACGTACGACCTCACGAACTCCTCCGCGTTCTCCTCAAGGACCTCGTCGATCTCGTCGAGGATGGAGTCGACATCGTCGCTGAGCTTCTCGTGGCGCTCCTGAACATCGGGAGTCGGCTGCGCCTCGGTCTCCTCGACCTCGCTCTCCTGACGGCCCGTCTGCTTCTGGCCGCCGGTGTCCCTCGTCGCCATATGGATACCTCCGCTCGGGGGATGCCTCTCTCTCGTATCTTCCCCGAACCGGCGACAATTCGCGCGGATCACCCGCGATCTTTCGCCCAGCTCGGGGAGCGGTCCAGACACTCAACCCTCCGCGCGGCCGGAAAGCAAGCCCGCGTCCCGCCCGCGGAGTCCGGGCGGGCATGCCAAGATCATCCCGGAGACCGGATCGTTACCCCCACCGGGGCCGTACCCCGGACAACCGTGATCCTTTTTACGACCACAATATGTATCCGGGAGACATTGGGGCCGTGTCGTGTCAGGGGGTGGCTCATGGGGACGGATCACGAACTACTGGGGGATCGCTATCGGCTGCTCTCCGCCGTTCGCCGCGGGCGGGAGATGGTCATGTGGCACGCGCATGACCTGCGGCTGCGGCGCAACGTGGCGATCAAGGAGTTGCGGCCGTCCCACGAGGAGGACGAGCCCGACCTGCAGACGGCGCGGCGGCGGGCGCTGCGCGAGGCCCGGTCGGCCGCCCGGCTGAGCCACCCCGGCGTGGTGACCGTGCACGACCTTCTGGAGGCCAACGGCCGGCTGTGGATCGTCACGGAGCTCCTCGAGGGCCTCACTCTGGAGGAGACGGTCCGCCACCTCGGCCAGTTGCCGGCCCATTGGGCCGCCTGGGTCGGGTTCCAGCTCCTCTCCGGCGTACGGCACGCCCACGAGACGGGAGTGGTCCACGGGGCGATCGAGCCGGCGAACGTCCTGCTGACCGAGGACCGCGTCGTGCTGACCGACTTCGGGATGGCGGCGATCGACGGCGCGGGTTCGACCACGCTCCCGATCGTCCGTACGGCGGCCTATCTGGCCCCGGAGCGGGTGACCGGCGCGGCGCCGACCGTGGCGGCGGACCTGTGGTCCTTCGGGGCGACGCTGTACCGCGCCGTGGAGGGCCGTCCCCCGTACGGCGAGACGAGGTCGCTGGCCGATCTGGTGCGCGCTCTGGGGAGTGAACCCGCGCCGTCACACCGTGCGGGCCCGCTCCGTCCCGTCCTCGAGGGCCTGCTGCGGCCGGACCCGGACGACCGGCTGACCGCCAAGGAGGCGGTCTCGCTGCTGATCGGCGTGCTCCGGCGGCTGGGCATCTCGGCGGCGCCGCCCGGCCGGCGGCCCGAAGTGCCTCCGGCCCGCGCCTTCACCAGGTAGATCTCGCCGGACCGACGTCACTTGTCGCCGGTCAGGGCCGCCACGAGGGCGGCGGCGGTGCGGCAGCGGTCGAGCAGATCCCCGACGTGGGCCTTGGTCCCGCGCAGCGGCTCCAGGGTCGGCACCCGCTGGAGGGACTCCCTGCCGGGGATGTCGAAGATGACCGAGTCCCACGACGCGGCCGCCACGGAGTCGCTGTACTGGCGCAGGCAGCGGCCCCGGAAGTAGGCGCGGGTGTCGGTGGGTGGCAGCTCGATCGCGCGCTCCACGTCCGGCTCCTCGACGAGGCGCTGCATCCGGCCGCGTGCGACCAGGCGGTTGTAGAGCCCGCGGTCGGGCCGGATGTCGGTGTACTGCAGGTCCACGAGCTGGAGCCGCGGGTGCGACCAGGGCAGGCCGTCCCTGGTGCGGTAGCCCTCCAGCAGTTCGAGCTTGGCCACCCAGTCGAGCTCGCGCGAGAGCTGCATCGGGTCCTCGGCGAGCCGGGTGAGCACCGACTCCCACCGGTTGAGAACATCCTTGGTCATGTCGTCGACGCCCGCGCCGTAGCGGTCCTCGACGTACTTGCGGGCCTGCTCCAGGTACTCCATCTGGAGCTGGACGGCCGTCATCTTGCGGCCGTTGCGCAGGGCGATCTCGTAGCGGCAGGTCGGGTCGTGGGAGACCGCGCGAAGGGCCGCGACCGGCGACTCGACCGAGAGGTCCTGGGTGAGGAAGCCGTCTTCGATCATCGCGAGTACCAGCGACGTCGTCCCCAGCTTCAAATATGTCGAAATTTCCGACATATTGGCGTCGCCGATGATGACGTGCAGCCGGCGGTACTTCTCCGGGTCGGCGTGCGGCTCGTCCCGGGTGTTGATGATCGGCCGCTTGAGCGTCGTCTCCAGGCCGACCTCGACCTCGAAGAAGTCGGCGCGCTGGCTGATCTGGAAGCCCTCGCCGCGCGAGTCCTGCCCGATGCCGACCTTGCCCGCGCCGCAGACGACCTGGCGCGAGACGAAGAACGGCGTCAGGTGCCGCACGATGTCGGCGAACGGCGTCGCCCGCCGCATCAGGTAGTTCTCGTGGCAGCCGTAGGAGGCGCCCTTGGCGTCGGTGTTGTTCTTGTAGAGCTGGATGGGCGCGTTGCCGGGCATCGCCGAGGCGCGGACGGCGGCGTCGTACATGACCCGCTCCCCTGCCTTGTCCCAGATCACCACGGCACGCGGGTTGGTGCACTCGGGCGTGGAGTACTCCGGGTGGGCGTGGTCCACGTACAGGCGCGCGCCGTTGGTCAGGATCACGTTGGCGAGGCCCAGGTCCTCGTCGGTGAGCTGGCTCTGGTCGGCCACCTCCCTGGCGAGGTCGAACCCCCGGGCGTCGCGGAGCGGGTTCTCCTCCTCGAAGTCCCACCGAGCCCGGCGAGCTCTCGCGGCCGAGGCCGCAAGGTACGCGTTGACGACCTGTGAGGAGGTCACCATCGCGTTAGCCCCCGGCTGCCCGGGTACGGCAATGCCGTACTCGGTCTCGATGCCCATCACCCGCCGTACCGTCATGCGCACCCCGCCTGCTTTAGGCCGTCGTTCCGCCGTTATATCCCCGAGCCTAGCCTCTTCTCTATGCCCGGCTACCGGATAGTTACGGCACAGATGCTTCCTTTGTTTGCGTAGCGGCCCCCGCCACCGGTGCGGGAGGGGGCGTTGCGGAAACCCCGTCGCGCAGCCGGATCCGGTCCAGCGAGGCACCCAGGGCGGCCCGCAGCCACCGCTGTCCCGGCCGGTCCACCAGCCGGTAGATGAGGTAGGCGACCGCGATCGAGGTCGCCATGGTGAGGCCGACCAGCGGCCAGCGGCCGATCGAGTCCTTCAGGCCGGGGATGAGCACGGCCGAGACGTTCTGGTGGATCAGGTAGAGCGGGTAGGTGAGCGCGCCGAGGGTGGTCAGCGCCCGCCACCGCAGCCAGCGGAGCCAGCCCAACGCCACCGCCGCGATCAGCAGGAAAATCAGCGTGATCGCGATGATCGCGCCCTCCGGGGGAGCCGGATAGTGCGCGAACCCGATCATGTCCACCCGGCCCTTGATCCGTTCGGTGGCCGCGAGCAGGCACAGCCCGTACGACACGCCCACGAAGGTCCACAGCACCAGCGTGGAGCCGAACCGGTAGATCAGGTAGAACGCCATTCCGGCGATGAAGTAGGGCGCCTGGCGGGGCATGAACAGGAAGGTCAGCACGTCGTTGTGGGTGCCCTCGGCGAGGACCACAAGGATGAGCCAGGCCGCCATGAAGCCGAGACATCGCCGCAGCGTGATGCCGACCAGCGTGAACAGGCCCACCAGGATGTAGAACCTGAGCTCCACCCAGAGCGACCAGAAGACGGCGCCCGCGTGCCCGATGCCGGTTCCGCCTTGCAGCATGGTCATGTTGACCAGGTAGTCGCGGAGCGACAGCTTGGGGTCGAAGCCCTTCACACCGACGAACGTGTACATCACGAAGAGCGCGATCACGACGAACCAGTACGCGGGGTACAGCCGGGAGACCCGGGAGACCACGAAGTCGCCGAGGCTGTGCCCCCACGCGCTCATCAGGATGACGAACCCGCTGATGAGGAAGAACAGCTCGACGCCGAGGATGCCGAGTGTCGTGACGCGGTTGACGCTCGAGAACAGCGCCGTGGGGTAGTCGTCCCAGAGCGACTTGCTGGCCGCCATGAAGTGGAAGGACATGACGGCGAACGCGGCGATGAAACGTAGCACGTCGAGTTCGACGAGGCGTGGCCCCCTCGTCGTACGGCCCGCAGCCGAACCATGCGCAGGCACATACGTCACGGGCGCACACCTAGGTAGATCACGCCCCTTTGACGTAAATCCGATCTCCCCGGTTCCACGAAATTTCCGGAATCCTCACATGACTTTCCGGAAATTAGTACATTTCACCCTAAATAGCATGTTTCCGGATATATGGAAAGGCCGGGAGGGAGATCCCCTCCCGGCCTTCGGTGTACCGGAGCCGGTGACTAGAGGTACTGGCCGGTGTTGGCGACCGTGTCGATCGAACGGCCGGCCTCGGTGCCCTGCTTGCCCTGCACGAGGGTGCGGATGTAGACGATCCGCTCGCCCTTCTTGCCGGAGATGCGGGCCCAGTCGTCGGGGTTGGTGGTGTTGGGCAGGTCCTCGTTCTCGGAGAACTCGTCCACGCAGGCGGCCAGCAGGTGTGCGATCCGCAGGCCCTTCTGCTTGGTGTCGAGGAACTCCTTGATCGCCATCTTCTTCGCCCGGTCCACGATGTTCTGGATCATGGCGCCGGAGTTGAAGTCCTTGAAGTAGAGGACTTCCTTGTCGCCGTTGGCGTAGGTCACCTCGAGGAAGCGGTTCTCCTCGCTCTCGGTGTACATCCGCTCGACGACCCGCTGGATCATCTCCGCGATCGTGCTCTCCCGGCTGTCGCCGTGCTCGGTGAGGTCGTCGGGGTGCAGCGGCAGGTCGCTGATGAGGTACTTGGAGAAGATGTCCCGCGCCGCCTCGGCGTCCGGCCGCTCGATCTTGATCTTGACGTCCAGGCGGCCGGGCCGCAGGATCGCCGGGTCGATCATGTCCTCGCGGTTGGACGCGCCGATGACGATGACGTTCTCCAGGCCCTCCACGCCGTCTATCTCCGACAGCAGCTGGGGGACGATGGTGTTCTCGACGTCGGAGGAGACGCCGGACCCCCGGGTGCGGAAGATCGAGTCCATCTCGTCGAAGAACACGATCACCGGGGTGCCCTCGGACGCCTTCTCCCTCGCCCGCTGGAAGACCAGGCGGATGTGCCGCTCGGTCTCGCCGACGTACTTGTTCAGCAGCTCGGGGCCCTTGATGTTGAGGAAGAAGCTCTTGCCGGACTGGCCGGTCTTCTCCGCGACCTGCTTGGCCAGGGAGTTGGCGACCGCCTTGGCGATGAGCGTCTTGCCGCACCCGGGCGGGCCGTACAGCAGCACGCCCTTGGGCGGACGGAGCTTGTGCTCACGGAACAGGTCGGCGTAGAGGTAGGGCAGCTCGATCGCGTCCCTGATCTGCTCGATCTGCCGGGAGAGGCCGCCGATCTCCTCGTAGGAGATGTCCGGCACCTCCTCGAGCACCAACTCCTCGACCTCGGACTTGGGAATGCGTTCGTAGACATAGTTGGAACGAGGTTCGAGCAGGAGCGAGTCACCCGCGCGGACCGGCTGCTCCTTCAGCGAGTCGGCCAGCTTGACCACGCGTTCCTCGTCGGCGTGCGAGATCACCAGCGCGCGCTCGCCGTCCTCGAGGAGCTCCTTCAACATGACGATCTCGCCGACGTCTTCGAAGCCGAGGGCCTCGACCACGTTGAGCGCCTCGTTCAGCATGACCTCCTGGCCACGCCGGAGCGAGTCCACGTCCACGGCCGGGCTGACGTTCACCCGGAGCTTGCGGCCCCCGGTGAACACCTCGATCGTGCCGTCCTCCCTCGTCTCCAGGAAGACGCCGAACCCGGATGGCGGCTGCGCCAGCCGGTCGACCTCTTCCTTCAATGCGACGATCTGGTCTCTGGCCTCCTTGAGTGTCGAGACCAGCCGTTCGTTCTGCCCAGTGAGGGCGGCCACCTGGGCCTGTGCCTCATGGAGACGCTCTTCGATGACCCTGGCCTGGCGAGGGGACTCTGCCAGCTTCCGCCGCAGTGCGGTGATCTCCTCCTGCAGGAAGGAGACCTGCGTTGTGAGGTCGGCGACCTCCCGTTCGCGCTGCGCGGCCCGAGCCTCAGCGTCGTCGCGAGCTGCCACGCCCCGTCACCTCCTTCCCCGTCGAGAACGACTACTCAAGACCCTACCTATCTTGCCGCTGTACGTAACCTGGCCGGGCAGTGTTCGTGTAGTTACATCGGGTGTCCGGTGTTTAGCACCGAATGGACGGTTTATTCAGGTGAGCATTAGGGACACACCTAGTTGTTCCCCAATCACGCGGTTTTGCCGGTTTGTGGCTGAATCGTCATATCGAGTCGGTCCCCTCTCCGTACGCCCCCTTGGCGGGGCGCCTGCGCCTCGGCGGCGGCGTGACGCCGTCCGCCATGCGGCGAGCCGTGACAAGGAACCCGGTGTGCCCCACCATGCGGTGGTCGGGGCGTACCGCGAGCCCTTCCACATGCCAGTCGCGAACCAAGGTCTCCCACGCGTGGGGCTCCGTGAAACTCCCGTGTTCCCTGAGGGTTTCAACGGTTCTTGAGAGCTGTGTGGTCGTCGCGACATAACAGCAGATCACGCCACCGGGGGTGAGCGCCTTGGCCGCGGCGTCGACGCACTCCCACGGGGCGAGCATGTCGAGGACGACGCGGTCGACGTCCTGCTCGTCAAGGGCGGAGACGAAGTCGCCGACCACCAGCCGCCACTGGTTCATCGGGCCGCCGTAGAACTTCTCCACGTTCTTGGTGGCGACCTCGGCGAAGTCTGCGCGCCGCTCGTAGGAGGTGACCGAGCCCTCCGCGCCGACGGCCCGCAGCAGGAAGCACGTCAGCGCGCCCGAGCCGACCCCCGCCTCGACCACGCGGGCCCCGGGGAAGATGTCGGCCATGGCGACGATCTGCGCGGCGTCCTTCGGATAGACCACCGCCGCGCCGCGCGGCATCGACACCGCGTAGTCCTGCAACAGGTGGCGGAAGGCGACATACGCGGTGCCTCCCGACGAGCGGACCACAGAGCCCTCGGGCTGCCCGATCAGGTCGTCATGCGGGATGGAGCCCTTGTGGGTGTGGAAGACGCCACCCTCTTTCAGCGTCACCGTGTGCCGCTTGTCCTTCGGATCGGTGAGCTGAACCTGATCTCCGGCCTGGAACGGCCCGTGCCTGCGAAAACCCATGGCGCCAAGGCTATCCGTGTTCGACCTGTACCAATCGCGCCCCGGCCCCGCCCCGTTTCTTCCCCGGGTCTTCCGGGCCGCCGCGTCCGTAACCCCGTCGCGGCGAATCGGCTCACGCTGGTAGAACCACCGTATGTACCCCGAAAACATGGTTTCCGCCGGGCCGTACACGCTGCGCAGGGCCGTGGAGGCCGACGCCGACGCGGTGGCCAGAGCCTGCAACGACCCCGAGACCGCCCGGTTCCTCCCGGTAATGCCGTCGCCGTACACGCGCGAGGACGCACTGAACTGGATCAACGAGATCTCCCGCGCGACGTGGGAGGGCGGGGGCGCGGACTACGCGATCACCGAGCCGGACACCGGCGAGTTCCTCGGCGCGGCCGGGCTCAAGCCCGCCGACCGGTTCGGCAACAGCGAGGTCGGATACTGGGTGGCCCCGTGGGCGCGCGGCCGCGGGGTCGCCACCGCCGCCACCCGGGCGCTGGCCGAGCTGGCCTTCACCCGGGACGTCCCCCGGGTCGCCCTGCAAGCCGACGCCGAGAACATCGCCAGCCAGCGGGTCGCATACGCCGCGGGCTTCCGGCGCGAGGGGGTGCTGCGCGGCGCGTCGAACCGGCGCGACGGCTCGCGCGCCGACGTGGCGTACTTCGCCCGCCTGGCGTCCGATCCCGGCGACGCGATCCGGCCGTACCTGCCCTTCTTCCCCGGCGGCGAGCTGACCGACGGCGTCGTGCGGCTGACGCCCCTCACCGTCGCGGACGCCGGCGACTACAACGCCACGGTGTCCCTCCCCGACATCTACATGCGCCGCGTGCCCCCGGAGCCGCCGCAGTACGCCGAGTCCGAGGAGCGCTGCCGGTACGCCCGCCATCGGTGGCTGGCCGGCCTCGCGGCCGAGATGGCGATCCGGGACGCCGTCACCGGCGAGTACGCGGGCGACATCCAGCTCGCGAACGTCGTCCCGCCACTCGACCAGGCGATGATCGGCTACGGCCTGCGTCCCGAGTTCCGCGGGCGCGGCCTGGTCACGCGCGCCGTGGACCTGCTCGCGGACTGGGCGTTCACGCACACCCGGCTGCGCCGGCTCATCGCGGGCACCGCGCCCGACAACCCGGCCTCGCAGCGGGTGCTGGAGCGCGCGGGGTTCGTCCAGGAGGTGCTCGTCAAGGGCTTGCTGCCCGGCCCCGACGGCACCCGCGTGGACGACATCCAGTGGTCGCGCACCCGCTGAACCCCGACCAATACTGCGTCAGTCGGCGCCGAACGCCGCCCTGAGCTTGGCGAAGGCGGCGTCGGTGCCGAGCAGCGCGCGGTCGATCTCCTCGTCCGTGTGGGCGGTGGACAGGAACCAGTTGTGCCAGGGGTGGAGGTAGACGCCCTCGCTCAGGCAGGCGGCCGCCCACCGCATGCCCTTGTCCAGGGTGGCGTCGTCCGCGAAGGACAACCAGGGGATCGACACCGGGCCGGTCTGCTTGATCACGAACCCGTGGGAGGCCGCCTGCGCGGCCAGGCCCTCCCGCAGGCGGGTCCCCGCGCGCTCCATGAGGGCGGGGCCGTCGGTCTCACGCAGGATCTCGATGGTCGCCTTGGCCGCCGCCATGGCGGTCGCCGAGAACCAGAAGGATCCGGTGGAGTACAGCGTCTGCGCCGGGCCGCGCAGGGCGTCCACACCGGTGACGGCGGCGATCGGGAAGCCGTTCGCCATCGCCTTGCTCCACGCGGTCAGGTCCGGGCGGACGCCGAAGGGCTCCCAGGAGCCGCGCAGGTCGAGCCGCCAGCCCGCGCGCACGTCGTCGATGACCAGGGCGGCGCCGATCCGGTCGGCGAGGGCGCGCAGCCCCCGGGCGAAGTCCGCCTCGGCGAACTCCTGATCCTCGAACGAGTCGTGCTTGAACGGGGTCACCAGGATCGCGGCGACGTCCCCCGCCGCCTCCTCCGCCGCGGCCTCCGCGCTCGCCAGGTCGTTGTACGTGAACTCGACGGTGTCGGCCCGCTGGTTCGGGGTGGTGCCGGACAGGCCGGGCGTGCACCAGGGGTCCGCGCCGTGGTAGGCGCCGTGCGCGACCAGCGCCTTGGTCCGCCCGGTCGCCGCGCGGGCCACCATGAGCGCCTGCGTGGTGGCGTCGGTGCCGTTCTTGGAGAACATCGCCCAGTCCGCCGACGGGATCAGGTCGACCAGCAGTTCGGCCAGCTCGACCATGACCGGCCCCGGGCCGTTCAGGCAGTCGCCGAGCGCCTGCTGGGCCGCGGCGGCGGCCTCGACCCTGGGGTTGCGGTGCCCGACGATCATCGGCCCCCAGCTGCACATCAGGTCGACGTACTCGCGGCCGTCGGCGTCCCACTGCCGGGCGCCTTCGCCGCGTACGAAGAACTGGGGGTAGGCGTCGCCGTGCAGGGCGGCGTTGAGGTGGCCGTACATGCCGCCGGGGACGACCTTGGCGGCGCGTTCGCGCAGCGACGCGTCCGAGAAACCGGTCACGGGAGAGCTCCTTCGTCCTGTCGGGGTGGTCACAGGGTGGCCGGGTCGAGCCCGGCGAGGCCCGCGTCGCTGCCCAGTCCTCCGGCGACCCTGGCGGCGAGCGCGGTGCCGAGCCGGGCGGCGCCGACGGCGTCGCGGCCCCCGAGGAGACCGGCGATGTAGCCCGCGCAGTACGCGTCGCCGCAGCCGGTGGTGTCGACCACCGGGACGTCGAGCGCGGGGATCCGGATCCGGCCGCCGGCGGTGGCCACCAGGCTGCCCTCACCACCGAGCGTGATCACCGCGCTGGACGGTCCTGTGGCGAGCAGGGCGCCGGCCGCCTCCTCGACGTCGCCCGCGCCGGTCAGCATGAGCGCCTGCTCCTCGTTGGGCAGGACGTGGTCGACGTGGGGAAGGAAGGTCCGCGCGCCGGCGACGAGGTCCGGCATGTTGGACAGCAGGTCCATCGTGACCACCGTGCCGCCCGCGCGGGCCTCGTCCAGCAGGGCGAAGAACGCGGGGTCGTGCAGGCCCCAGGTGACGTCCATGCCGCCGAGGTGGAGCACGGACGCTCCCAGGACGCGGTCCTTGTCGAGGTCGGCCGTGGCCAGCCCGAGGTTCGCCCCCGGCACGTGGAAGGACGGGCGGCCGCCGTCCGGCCGGATCGGCAGGATCGACGCGGCGGTCTGCTCGCCCGGCCTGCGGACGATCCCGGAGACGTCCACCCCGCGCCGCCGCATGATCATGACGAGGAAGTCGCCGAGCTCGTCGTCGCCCACCACCCCCATGGAGGCGACCGGGAGTCCGATCGCGGCCAGGTCGACCGCGGTGCCCGCGGCGGCCCCGGCCGCCGTGATGCGGATCTGTTCGAGCAGATGTGTGTCCTGGCCCTGGGGGATGGATTCAACCGGGCGGGCCAGCACGTCCACGATGTGGACGCCGAGGGTGACGACCGTCATGCCCGGGATAATAGACGGGCGTCCGACTAAAATGTCAACAGACGAAGGGGGAATCGGGATGCCGAAGATCGTGGACCACGCCGAGCGGCGGGACGAGGTGATGGCGGCGGCCCGGCGGGTCATCCTGCGCGACGGCGTCGAGGGCGCGACCACCCGCGCGATCGCCAAGGAGGCGGGCTACTCCAACGGCGTGCTCACGCACTACTTCGCCGACAAGGACGACATCCTCCTGTCCGCCCTGCGCGACTCGCACCGCCGCATCGCCAACCGGCTGAAGGACAAGCTGGCCGGGCTCACCGGCCTCGCCGCGCTGCGCGAGGTCCTGCTGGACAACCTGCCACTCGACGAGGAGCGGGCCGCCGAGACCGGCCTCGAGGTCGGCTTCTGGGGACGCGGCCTGAGCAGCCCGGCGCTCCTCGCCCTCCAGCGTGAGGACGCGGCCGAGCTGCGCTACCTCGTGCGCAGCCTGCTCTCCTCGGCGGCCGAGGCCGGAGAGATCCGCGCGGCCGCCGACCTCGGCGAGGACCTCGACGACGTGACCGAGCGGCTGCTCGCGCTGGTCGACGGGCTCAGCGCGCACCGGCTCCTCTACCCCGACCGGATGTCCCCGGAGCGGCTCGAACGCCTCATCCTCCGCGAGCTGGACCGGCTCGCCGGCCGCTGACGCCCGCGCGCCCCCGGGGCACGGTGATCCCGGGAGCGCGACGCCGAGGGCCCGCGGAACGGGCCCGGCCGGCTCAGGCCGTACGGTGCGGCTCGTAGCGCATGGTGCGGGAGACCCCGATCCGCACGGTCGTGCCCGGAGCGATGGCGACGACCTCGTTCGGCGGGATGTCGTAGAAGTTCGGGTCGCCCGGCGGCTGGATCTGGGTGCCGTTGACCGAGCCGAGATCGACGAGCGTGACGTCCCAGCCGTCGAGCGTGATCCGCAGGTGGCGCCGCGACACCGAACCGTCGGGGCTGGTCACCCTGGCCGGGCGCGCCTCACCCGACTGCGCCTCGGGCGCCCGCTCCGGGTCGCGCCCGAGCACGTAGTCCGAGTCGAGGCTCAGCGTGACGCCGTCGTCGAGCACCAGCACCCCGAGCGACGGCCGCACCCCCTTGTACGGCACGAGCACGTGCGCGGGGACGGGAACACCGCAGACCGCGCAGAACTGCGCCCGCGGGTCGTTGAAGTGGTCGTTCTTGCAGTCGACGCCGTAGACCATGGGCATCGGGTCCGACGACGGCGTGGAGTCGAGCTGGGTGGAGTCCCCCACCTCCTCCTCGGGCGGCGCCGACGACGAACCGGCCGGGGAAGAACCCAGGAACGGCTCGAACCCTCCGCTGTCGTACAACGACCCCTCGTCCTCGTTGCCTCGCAAGGACTCCGGCTCCGGCTGCGGGCCGGTGGAGTGGCCGGGGAACGCCTCGCCGATCGGGCCGGGGCCGAGCCCCAGGATCGGGCCGGACGGCGGGCCGGAGATCTCCGGGCCGGGCGCGGGCGGCGCGGGGTACGGCGACGCCTCGGCGAACGGCGCCGGGTAGGGGCCGGAGTCGGTCGGCGCGATGGAGTACGGCAGCGGGTCGGGCGTCACCGGGGCGAACGGTCCCGAGTCGCGGTCGGGGTCGGTCCTGGGGAAGGGCGACGGCGGCGCCTGCGGCTCCCGGTGCGGCTCCCCGGGCGGGAACGGCGGCTCCATCGGCGCGAAGGGCGCCGGCGGCGGCACGACCGGCTCGCGCGCGACGATCGGCTCGGGCGCCGGCGGCGCCACCGGAGCCGGCGTCGGCTGCCGCCTCGGCGGTGGCGGCGGGAAGGCGACCCCTCCGGTCTCGGTGAAGTCCTGGACCAGGCCGGCGCCCGTCACCACGCCGCCGTCCAGCCGCGCGTACGGGCTGGAGGGGCCGGCGCCGGGAAGGCGCAGCTCGATCGACGTCACCGGGCCGCGCACCAGGCGATCGGTCCAGGTGAGCGCGTCACGCCCGGCAAGATGGACGTCGCCGTCGGGCCCGCCGCGCACGCTGGCCTCGGCCGCGCCGCTGACCAGGACCGCGACGCCGCCGTCGGTCGGCCCGGCGATCGCGCAGGCGACCGGCTCGCCCGTGGTCCGGTCCATCGTCCCGGCCAGGACCTGGGCGACCCGGCGCGCCAGCGCCCGGCCGTCCCCGCCGGAGGTCGCGGTCTCGCGTAGCGCCGCGAGCAGCTCATCGACCGGCTGGTCCTCGGCTCCGCAGACCAGCAGCAGGCCGTTCACATGAGCGACGACGCCATCTCCCGGCAGCGGGCGGACCACTCCCACGCCCTGTTCCGTCACTGAACTCTCCCTTTCCGGAAACCCCACCAGTTGAACGGCACCGGCATCGGCGCGCTCACCGGGAATCCGTCCGCGGGGGGCGGGGCCCGGAACGTGACCGAAGGCGACACCAGGTCGATCACCCCAGAACGTAGCAAAAAGAACGGCATACAGCCTTCCTGAGGCCATCCGCTCCCGGACGCCCGCGCCCGGACATCCGATCGGCCCGCCGCCGTGCGGGGCGCGGGCACGACGCCGAATGGCTCGCGGGTCGGCGCGCCGACGCTTTGAGGGCTGGCCACTGCACGCTCCTGATCGGTTTGATCAGAACACTAGTCGCACCTGCCCCCACTAGACGAGTGGGGAGGTCGGATCGGCGTCCGCGGCCGGACGCGCCGTCAGACTCCGGAGAAAACCCGGTTCACGTCGGAGGTGACGAGCACGCCGTAGATCTCGCCGCCGCGCTCGACCAGCAGGTACTCCCCCGACGGGCTGCCGCGCATGGCGTCGAGCAGCGGCTCGCCCTCCAGGTCGGCCCCGAGTACCAGCGACGGCTCCAGGCTGCGGGCCAGGGCTCCGACGTTCACCCAGGGCCGCCTGTGCTCCGGCGTGGCGTTCACCGCGGCGTCGTTGACGATGCCCACCGGGCGGGCCTCGTGGTCGACCACGACCATGGCTCCGGCGCCCGCGTCCTGCGCCCGGCGCAGCGCTTCCGACAGCGGCACCTCGGCGGTCACCGGCACCGCGCGGCGGGCGAGGGTGCGGGCACGGAGGTGGGGAAGGCGGGCGCGCACCCGGGCCACCCGCAGCGACTGCGTGGCGCCCATCCAGATGAACGAGGCCAGGATGACCGACCAGAGCATCAGCGGGATGTCCATCTCCTGCCCGGTCATGACGGACGTCAGGAGCGGCCAGGCGATCATGACGACGGCGAGGCCCCGGCCGACCCAGGCGGCGGCCACGGTGCCGCTGACGGGGTTGCGGGTGATCTTCCACACACCCGCCCGCAGGATGCGGCCGCCGTCGAGCGGGAGGCCGGGCACCAGGTTGAAGACCCCGACGATCAGGTTGGCCCCGGTGAGCTGGAAAACGAGTACGTAGAAGAGGCCCTCGGGCGGCATGGCGAAGGTGAGCAGCAGGGACCCAAGGCCGCCGAGGCCCAGCGAGAGCGCCGGGCCGGCCGCTGCGACGAGGAACTCACGCCCCGGGGTGTCCGGCTCGCGCTCGATCTCCGAGACGCCGCCGAGCATGTAGAGGACGATCCTGCGCACCGGGTAGCCGTAGTGCTTGGCGACCACGCAGTGGGCCAGCTCGTGCGCGAGCACCGACAGATAGAGCAGCACCGCGAACAGCAGCGCCACCGCGTACGTGGCGGGGCGGCCGTATCCGGGGAGGTAGGCCGCGAACCACGGTTCGGCGCTCCAGGTGATGAAGGCGGCCACAAGGAGCCAGGTCGGCGAGACGTAGACCGGGATGCCGAACGGCCGTCCCATCCGCAGGCCGGGGGAGCCATTCACAGGGGTACTCATGGTGGTCGTCTTCCCTCCTTGGCCTCGATGGTACGCGCCGCGGGGTGGCCGCAGGCCACGCCTGACACGGGCCGTACGAGCACCGGGACCGGTTTCTGTCAGCGTGGTGTCCTACAGTGCGGGACATGGCTCTCACCGAAGAGCGCGCGATCATCGGCGCCCTCTCCCCATCCCGTGCCGGCGATTTCATGACATGCCCGCTGCTCTACAGGTTCAGGGTGATCGACCGGCTCCCCGAGAAGCCCTCCCCCGCCGCGGTCCGCGGCACGCTGGTCCACGCCGTCCTGGAGCGGCTGTACGACCTGCCCTCGGAGGCCCGCACGGTGGCGGCCGCGCAGGATCTGCTCGAACCGCAGTGGCGGCGGCTGCTCGACGAGGCCCCGGAGTACGGCGGGCTGTTCGCCGACGACGAGGAGCGGGACCGCTGGCTCGCCGAGGCCAGGGGGATGGTCGAGCGGTACTTCACGCTGGAGGACCCGCGTCGTCTCGAACCGGCCGAGCGCGAGATGTACGTCGAGGCGGTGCTGGACAGCGGACTGCTGCTGCGCGGCTACATCGACCGGCTGGATGTGGCGCCGACCGGCGAGGTGCGGGTCGTCGACTACAAGACGGGCAGCGCGCCGGGCCCGGAGTTCGAGGCCAAGGCGCTGTTCCAGATGCGGTTCTACGCCCTGGCGCTGTGGCGGCTGCGCGGCGCGGTGCCGCGCATGCTCCAGCTCATGTACCTCGGCAACGGTGAGATCATCCGGTACGTGCCGGACGAGGCCGACCTGCGGGCCACCGAGCGGAAGGTCCAGGCGCTCTGGGAGGCGATCGAGCGCTCACTGCAGTCGCGCGAGTGGCGGGCCAGGCGCTCGCGGCTGTGCGACTGGTGCGACCACCAGGAGCTGTGCCCCGAGTTCGGCGGCACTCCCCCGCCCGTCCCCGACCGTGACCCGGGGCTCAGCTCGCGCAGGAGCAGCCACCGGGCGGCCAGCGACGAGCTGTGACGCCCGCCGCCCGGCAGGCCTCGCGGGACTCATCCCTTCGGACGAGCCGAATATCCGCCCGGGGCAGGGTCGGTCGCTCAGGCGGGGTCCGTAAATTGGGAGCGTGCGCTCCACCCCCGGCAGTGCGAGATCCTCGATCCGATCGCACCCCCTGATCACCGACTCGGCTGTCGCGGCGGTTCTCACCGCGGCGTCGCTCGCGCTCATCCTGCTGCTGGGCGACGGGCTGATAGAGAGCTGGGCGGGTGTTCCAGCGGTGGAGCCGCGCGCCTCGGGCGCGCTCGGCCTCGTCCTGGCCGTGCTGTGCACGCTGCCGGTGGCGCTGCGCCGCCGCTACCCGCTGATCGCGCTGGCCTTCGCCACGCTGCCCGAGGTGGCCCTCCACGCGTTCGACCTCAACCCGGGGCTGGGCGGCGTCGCGACGCTGATCCTCCTCTACTCGGCCGCCGCGCACCGGGGGTTCGCGGTCAGCCTGATCGCCCTCTCCGTCGCCGGCCTCGGCTACGCCGTGGGCGCGCTGCTGGGCGACGAGCCGCTCTCCTGGGCGGACCATGTCATCGCGGTGGTGGTCGCCATGCTCTGCTGGATCGGCGGGCGCAGCGTGCGGCTGCGCCGCGCCTATCTCGCCGAGCTGGTCGACCGTACCGACCGGCTGGAGCGGGCGCGGGAGGCCGACACCCGGGCCGCCAGGGCCGAGGAGCGGTCCCGGATCGCCCGGGAGCTGCACGACGTCGTGGCGCACCACGTGAGCGTCATGACGGTCCAGGCCGCGGCCGCGCGCAAGATGCTGGCGGTCAAGCCGGACGTGGCGCGGGACGCGTTGAGCGCCATCGAGGAGATGGGGCGCACGGCGATGGCGGAGATGCGCAACATCGTGGGCGTGCTGCGCACCGACGGCCCGGCCGAGCTCGGGCCGCAGCCGGGCATGCAGGACGTGCCCACGCTGGTCGACCAGATGCGCGAGGCCGGCCTGCGCACCGAGCTGAGCGTCGAGGGCGGCGCGGGGGGCGACCTGCCGGCGCTCCCGCCCGGTGTGGACCTCGCCGCCTACCGCCTCATCCAGGAGGCGCTCACGAACAGCCTCAGGCACGCGGGACCGGCGGCCAGGGCATGGGTGACCGTCCGCCGGGAGGGCGGCGAGCTGCGGGTTCACGTGGAGGACGACGGGCGCGGCCCGGCGCCGGAACCCGAGCTTCCGACCCGGACCGGTCACGGCCTTGTGGGCATCAAGGAGCGGGTCGCCCTTTATGGTGGAGTCCTGCGAATCGGTCCCCGCGACGGGGGCGGGTTCGAGGTCAACGCCCGTTTCCCCCTCAAGGACAGATGATGCCGATCAGAGTGCTGCTGGTGGACGACCAGCCGCTGCTGCGTACCGGATTTCGCTTCATCCTTGAGGCCGAGCAGGACGTCACCGTCGTCGGCGAGGCGGGCGACGGCGCGATGGCCATGGAACAGTCCCGGGCGCTGCTGCCCGACGTCGTCCTCATGGACATCCGGATGCCGGGCATGGACGGCATCGAGGCGACCCGGCGCATCGTGCGGGAGGCGTCGGCCAGCGCGCACGTGCCCAAGGTCCTGGTGCTGACCACGTTCGACCTGGACGAGTACATCGTGGAGGCGCTGCGCGCCGGGGCGAGCGGCTTCCTGCTGAAGGACGTGCCGCCGGACGACCTCGTGCAGGCGATCCGGGTGGTGGCGGGGGGCGACGCGATCGTGGCGCCGAGCGTCACCCGGCGGCTGCTCGACCGGTTCGCCACCCGGCTGCCGTCCGCGCACGAGCGCGCGGTCCCGGCCCGCCTCGACCGGCTGACCGAGCGCGAGCTGGAGGTGCTCCAGCTCATCGCCAAGGGCATGTCGAACGCCGAAATCGCGGCGAAGCTGGTGGTCAGCGAGACCACGGTGAAGACGCACGTCGGCAACGTGCTGACCAAGCTGTCCCTGCGCGACCGGGTGCAGGCTGTCGTCCTCGCCTACGAGACCGGGCTGATCACGCCGGGCGCCCGCTCCTGAGGGGCCGCCCGGCGTGACCGCGCGTCACGAGGAGGTCGTCGCGCCCTCCCCCGGCGCGGCCTCTCCCTGCGTACCGTTCCCGTCCGCCGGCTCGGCGCCGGTCGCGGCCCCGCCCGCGGGGGCGTTCTCCGGGAAGTGGCAGGCCACCTGGTGGCCGGACGCGAGCGCCAGCAGCGGCGGCTCGACCTTCGAGCAGACCTCCTGCGCCTTCCAGCAGCGGGTGTGGAAGCGGCACGCGGGCGGCGGGTTGAGCGGCGAGGGCACGTCCCCCAGCAGCCGGATGCGGTCGCGCTCCTTGCGCCGCTTCACGTCCGGGATCGGCACCGCCGACAGGAGCGCGTTCGTGTACGGGTGCATCGGCGCCTCGTACAGGCTCTTGCGGTCGGCCAGCTCGATGATCTTGCCGAGGTACATCACCGCGACCCGGTCGCTGATGTGCCGGACCACCGACAGGTCGTGCGCGATCACCACGTAGGTGAGGTCGAGCTCGTTCTGCAGGTCCTCCAGGAGGTTGACCACCTGCGCCTGGATCGACACGTCGAGCGCGGACACCGGCTCGTCGGCGATGATCAGCTTGGGCTTGAGCGCGAGCGTGCGCGCGATGCCGATGCGCTGGCGCTGGCCGCCGGAGAACTCGTGCGGGTAGCGGTTGTAGTGCTCGGGGTTGAGCCCGACCATCTCCAGGATCTCCTGGACCGCCTTCTTGGTGCCCTGCTCGGTCTTGATCCCCTGGATCCGGAACGGCGCCCCGACGATGGCGCCGACCGTGTGGCGGGGGTTCAGCGAGCTGAACGGGTCCTGGAAGATCATCTGAACGTCACGGCGGAGCGGCCGCATCCGCCCCTGCGGCATGTGGGTGATGTCGTGACCCTCGAAGACGATCTTGCCGCCGGTCGGCTCGATCAGCCGGGTGATCAGCCGTCCGGTGGTCGTCTTGCCGCAGCCCGACTCCCCGACCAGGCCGAGGGTCTCGCCCTTGAAGACGTCGAAGCTGATGCCGTCGACGGCCTTGACCGCACCCACCTGCCGCTTGAGCAGCCCCTTCGTGACCGGGAAGTGCTTCTGCAGGTCCTGCACGCTCAGCAGAGGATCCCGGGCCGCGCCGGTTCCGGCCGGCGTCCCACGCTCGCTCACGACGCCTCCAGGTTGGGCTTGATCTCGTTCTCCCAGGCGGTGCGCCGGACGTCGCGGGTCAGGTGGCAGCGCACCAGGTGACCGCCCTCGCTCTCCAGGAGCTCGGGGACCTCCGAGGTGGACTTGCCGCCGGTGCGGTCGGCGAACGTGCAGCGCGGGTGGAAGGCGCACCCCGGCGGCACGTTGATCAGCGAGGGCGGCGAGCCCTTGATCGGCAGGAGGCGCTCGGTGCGCTCCCGGTCGAGGCGGGGCATCGAGCCGAGGAGACCCCAGGTGTACGGATGCTCCGGCCGTTCGAAGATGTCCTCGGCCGTGCCGTACTCGATGGCCTTGCCCGCGTACATCACCAGGATGTCGTCGGACAGCTCGGCGACCACGCCCAGGTCGTGGGTGATGACGATCAGCGCGGCGTTGAAGTCGCGCTGCAGGTCGCGCATCAGGTCGAGGATCTGCGCCTGGACGGTCACGTCGAGGGCCGTCGTCGGCTCGTCCGCGATGAGCAGTTCGGGGTCGCAGCTCAGCGCCATGGCGATCATGGCGCGCTGCCGCATGCCACCGGAGAACTCGTGCGGGTAGCTGTCCACCCGCCGGTCGGGCTGCGGGATGCCGACCCGGTCGAGCATCTCGATCGCGTGCTTGCGCGCGACCTTCTTGCTCACGTCGTGGTGGATCCGGTACGCCTCCATGATCTGCGCGCCGACCGTGTAGAACGGGTGCATCGCGGACAGCGGATCCTGGAAGATCATCGCCATCTTCTTGCCGCGCAGCGTACGCACGTGCTCGGTGCTCGCGGTCACCAGTTCCTCGCCGTCCAGCCAGATCTCACCGGAGATCTTGGCGCGGCCGCCCTTGTGCAGGCCGAGGATGCCGAGGCTGGTGACGCTCTTGCCCGAGCCGGACTCGCCGACGATGCCGAGGGTCTTGCCCCGCTCCAGCCGGAACGAGAGCCCGTCCACCGACTTGACGAGACCGTCGTCGCTCGGGAAGTGGATCCGCAGATCCTTCAGTTCCAGGAAGGTCACGCCAACCTCACCCTCGGGTCGACCACGGCGTACAGCAGGTCGACGATCAGATTCGCCACGACGACGAAGAACGCGGCGAACAGGACCACGCCCATGACCTTCGGCAGGTCCTGGTTCGTGATGGCGTCGATGGCGTACTTGCCCATGCCGGGCAAGGAGTAGGTGCTCTCGGTGAGCACCGCTCCGCCCAGAAGAAGGCCGACGTCGAGACCGAAGATGGTCACGAGGGGGGTGAGCGCGCCGCGCAGGCCGTGCTTGAGCACCACCGTACGCTCGGCCAGCCCCTTGGCCCGAGCAGTGCGGATGTAGTCCTCGTTCATCGTCTCCAGCATCCCGGCCCGGGTGAGCCGCGCGTATCCGGCGGCGTACAGGAAGGCGAGGGTGACCCACGGCAGGATCAGGCTGTACGCCCACTGGGCCGGGTTCTCCGTGATCGGGGTGTAGCTGCCGCCCGGCGCGGTGATCGAGAACGGGTTGCCGTAGCTGAACACCACCATCGACACGATGCCCGTGAAGAAGATCGGGAGCGAGACGCCGCCGAGCGCGATCGTCATCGCCGCCCGGTCGAAGAAGCTGCCCCGTCTGAGGGCGGACACCACGCCGGTCGCCACACCCGCCAGCACCCAGATGATCGCCGCGCCGAACGCCAGCGACATCGTCACCGGGAGGCGGTCGAGCAGGTCCGGCCAGACGGGCAGCCGGGTGAGGAAGGAGTAGCCGAAGCACGGAGCGGGGCAGCGCTCCACGCCCGGACCGTAGTCATAGTCCGCGCCTGCGACAATGCCCTTGGCGAATCGTCCGTACTGCACGACCAGGGGATCGTTGAAGCCGAGCTTCTCGGCGGCGATCTGCACCTGTTCCGCGTTGGCGGTACGGCCGACGTAGCGAGCGGCGAGGCTCTCCGGCGTCGCGCCCGCCAGGCGCGGCACCAGGAAGAAGATGGCAAACGTGATGATGCTCACAATGGTGAGCATCACGGCCGCCCAGATCAGCCGCTTGAAGATGTATGTGACCACAGTCCCCCCGGCTCCGAGGGCCGGCCCGAACGGGCCGGCCCTCTGCCGTGCTCAGGTGTGTCGGATCGGTTTCGCGATTACTTGACGCCGAGGCCCAGGTAGTCGTACATGCCGTACGCGTCGTTCACGAAGATGTTCGTCGCGTTCTTGCTGCGGACGAGGAGGGTCTTCGTCCAGATGCCGGGCAGGACGTAGGCGTCCTCCATGACCTTCTTGTCGATCGCGGTCCAGATCGCGTTGCGCTTGGTCTCGTCGGTCTCCGCCATCGCCTGGTCGAGCAGCTTGTCGACCTCGGGGTCCCGGACGCTGACATTCGAGGAACCGCCGGTGTCGCGGATGACGCGGCTGTCGACGATCTGGCCGAAGAAGCCGAAACCGTCGGGCCAGTCGGACTGCCAGCCGTTCTGGGCCAGGCCGATCTTGTTGTCCTTCGCGAAGCCCGGCTTGCCGGCGTACAGCGCGAAGTAGTCCGCCTGCGGGAACCCCTTGAGCGTCACCTTGATGCCGACCCGGCCCAGGGCCTGCTGCAGCGCCTCGGCCGCGGCCTTCTCGTTCGGGCGCTCGACGCGGTAGGAGATGTTGGTCTCGAAGCCGTCCGGCTGACCGCAGGCCTTCAGGGACTCCTTCGCCTTCTCCAGGTCGCCCTTGTTGTCGGCACCCGGCGGGTAGAGGTTGAAGTCCTCGTGACCGGGGATCGCCGGCGGGAGCATGCTGGACGCGATCTGACCGCCGGCGAACTCGCCGCCGAAGGCGGTCTGGTAGTCCACCTTGTTCGCGGCGTACTGAACGGCCTTACGGCAGTCGATGTTGTCCAGCGGCGGAACGTTGCCGTTGATCGAGGTGTACCAGAGGCGGGTGCTCGTCGGGTTGTCGGAGTTGGCCTTGACCGTCGGGTCGCCGAGGACACGACCGAGGGCCGCCTGCTTGATGCCGGTGCCGAGCACCGCGACGTCGAGGTCGCCGGAGAGGATCCGGTTGTCGATGTCGTCGGCGTTGACGTTGGTCGAGACCTCGTAGCCGTCCGGGAGCGCGCGGCGGTTCGGGTCGGTGGCCGGGTCCCAGTTGGGGTTGCGGACCAGCGTGAAGCCCTTGCCGATGTCGTTCTTCTCGAACATGTACGGCCCGGAAGCGATCACGTGCTCGCGGTACTTCGCACCCGTGTCCTTGGCCTCCGGGACCGGGATGGTCGCGGGAAGCTGGGCGAAGTAGTCGAAGTTGCTCAGCGACTGCTTCAGGTGGAAGACGATCGTCTGGTCGTCCGGCGTCTCGATCGCCTGGTCCGTCTTGACACCCTTGGACTTGTACGGGCCCTTGTAGCCCTTCGGCAGGTCCAGGAAGTCGTTGAAGTAGGTGTACCCGTCGGGGAACACCTCCTTGTCGAGCGAGCGCAGCACGGCGTACTTGACGTCCTTGGACGTGATCGGCGTGCCGTCCTCGAACTTGATGCCCTGCTTGAGCTTGTACGTCCAGGTCTTGGCGTCGTCGCTCGGCTGGCCCATGCCCTCAGCCAGGTCGGGCGCGAGCTCGTTGCCCTCCTTGCCCACCGCCGACTTGAACATCAGCAGCGAGCGACCGTAGAGCCGGACGAAGTTCCAGGAGTAGCCGTAGTACGTGTCGCCCGGGTCGAGGGAGTCCCAGTCACCCTCGTTGGCGAGCTTGAGGACCCCACCCTTCTTGTCCGACGGGTTGACGATCCCCGTGAGGGCGGCGTTGAACTCTGCCTTGCCCCCCTGGTCGGCGGGCTGCGCCGAGTCCTTCGGCGTCGAGCCAGAGCCGCCGCCGCAGGCGGACAGCGCGAGGGCGAGCACCGCGCCCAGCGCAGCCGCGCCCGTCGTGGTTCTTCTCTTCATCTACAAACCCCTTGGTTTCGTGGCGGGGAACAACAGGGAATCGGGAGAGGATCAGCGAGCCTTCGGGTCGAGAGCGTCCCTCAGGCCGTCACCGAACAGGTTGAAGGCCAGTACGGTGATGAAGATCGCCATGCCGGGGAAGAACATGAAGTGCGGGATCGTGTAGAACCGCACCGCGTCCGAGAGCATGCCGCCCCAGGTGGGTGTCGGCGGGCGCACGCCCACCCCGAGGAAGGACAGCGCCGCCTCGAACAGCACATTGCTGGGGATCAGCAGCGTTGAGTAGATCAGGATCGGCGCGACCAGGTTGGGCAGCATCTCACGGAAGATGACGTACGGCCCGCGCGCACCGAGGCTGCGCGCGGCGTCGACGAACTCGCGCTCGCGCAGCGACAGCGTCTGGCCGCGGATGATCCGGCCGATGTACGGCCAGTTGAAGAAGCCGATGACGAAGACCAGCATCGCGACGCGCAAGGTGTCGCCGGTCAGGCCGAACGCGCTGTCGGGGATGATGCCGGCCAGCGCCATGGCGAAGACCAGGAGCGGGAAGGCGAGGAAGACGTCCATCGCCTTGCTGATGATCGAGTCGACCAGGCCGCCGAAGTAGCCGGCCGTGACGCCCAGCAGCGTCCCGATCGCCACCGACAGCAGGGTGGCCAGGAAGGCGATGAGCAGGGAGATGCGCGCGCCGTAGACGACCCGGCTGAAGATGTCGCGGCCGTTGACCGGCTCAAGGCCGAACAGGTGGTCGGCGCTGATGCCCGTGCCGCCCTTCGGCGCCATGGTCGACGCGTCGATGAGATCGGAGTTGAACTGGGTCGGGTCCTGTCCGAACGCCTTGACGAGGAGGGGCGCGAAGACGGCGACCAAGATCAGGAAGATGACGACCAGCGCGCCGGCGATGGCGACCTTGTCGCGCTTCAACCGCATCCAGGCGATCTGTCCCAGCGAGCGGCCCTGGATGGCAGCGGCGCCGGCTCCGGCGACCGCGGGTGCCGATGCGGGGTCCACCGACGCGTCCGGCACGTCGAGCGGCGCCGTCATCGGCCCTCACCCGTCATGTGCGCCGAAAGCGCCGTCTCGCGCTTCACCGTGAGATGCGGCGTCGACTCCGCGACCGGGATGCGGTGCGTATAGATGACCTTGCTGCGCGCGGCCATGCGTGTCGGCCCCCTGGGATCCAGACGTTCTCCTGCGGTCCCGGCAGCCCCCGGGTCCCAGAAGGGAGGATCTACGTTCTGAGCTGCATAAACAAGCCCAAAGGGGGTCTATGTGGCCCAACTGTGATTGACGCGAAACTTATTCGTACTGATCTTGCAAGGAATGTCCGAGAGCCGTTTCAGTTCCGTCTCAGAATCATGACATTCACGCCATTCGGGCACCGGGGTCGCTCGGCCGCGCGCTCCGCGCCGAAGCGGCCGGGCCGGCTCAGTCGATGCCGCGCTTCCGGAGGAGGTCCTCGATGTCGGAGAAGTCGTCCGCGGCGGCGGGCTGGGCGGAACGCTCGACCGGCTTGGCCTTTCCGGCGGGCGCCGCGGCGGGGGCTCCGGTGGGGGCCGCCGTGGAGGCGTCCGCGGCGGCGGACCCCTTGCGGTCCCGCGTGACGGCACGCCCGCGCAGCGCGCCGGAGACGACGAAGAGCAGGACGGACAGGCCGGCCAGGACGATGCCCGTCCACACCATGGGCGACAGGACCAGCCGGGTCACGAAGGACACCAGTGTGGAGACGACGTTCCACAGTGTCTCCAGGATCCCGGTCAGCAGCGCGGCGAGCGGCAGCAACGACCACGCCGTGGCGCGCAGCCCGGCGGCCAGCCCCCGGCGGCGGAACGCCAGGTAGCTCAGCACGAGCCCCACGACGGTGATTCCGACGCACAGCGGCGTCCAGGCGATGGCGGTGAAGGACATGACATGCTCCTTTTACGGCGTTCGTTCCATCCTGGCACGCGCCGCCGCCGGGCGAGTGCCCCGAGATCGCCGGGAGGACCCTGAGATCCCCCTGAGATCACGCGGACGGGGTCAGGGACGTGCCGCGAGGAGCCGCGGAGGAGCCGGTCAGCCGATGAGGCCGCGCAGAAGCGCGACGTCCACGTGGCACAGCGACGGAACGACGACCCGCCCGGGCGCGGGGTCGATGTCCACCAGGCTGGGCACCGCGACCACCCGGCATCCGGCCGCCGACGCGGAGGCCACGCCGTTCGGGGAGTCCTCCAGCACCGCGCAGCGCGCGGGATCGACCGAGAGCAGGCTGGTCGCGGTGAGGTACGGCTCGGGGTGCGGCTTGGTCCAGGTGACGTCGTCGGCGGTGACGATGACGTCGAAGTGCTCGCGGCCGACCGACTTCAGCACCGAGTCGGCGATCACCCGCAGCGACGAGGTGACCAGCGCGATGGGCACGCCCTCCTCCATGATCGCGCGGAGCAGGTCGAGGGCGCCCGGCATGGTCTCGACCCCGTCGGCGAGCCGCTGCTCCATGCCGTCGAGCAGCCACTCCCCCACGATGGACGGGGCCACGTCGGCCCCGGTCACCTTGAGCATGTAGGCGATGCTGCGCTGCCACGAGCCGCCCACGAGCTGCCCCTGGTGCTCGGGACCCCAGGTGCCTCCGAGGCGGGCCACCACCTCGGACTCCACCTCGAACCACACCTTCTCGGTGTCGACCAGCAGCCCGTCCATGTCGAAGAGAACCGCGTCCAAGCTTCCCCCTTGCCGCTTCGCCGTACCGGGTGATCCAGGCGCGTCGCCGCGTGCCGGGGGAGCCCCGAGAGGTCACGATCAACGGATGCGCAGGTCAGCCATGCTATACGGGCGCATCCGGTTGATCGCGCGCGGGGCCGCTCAGACGTTGAAGTACTTCGCCTCCGGGTGGTGGACCACGAGCGCGGACGTGGCCTGCTCGGGGTGGAGCTGGAACTCCTCCGACAGGGTCACCCCGATCCGCGACGGGTCGAGCAGCTCCATCAGCTGAACCTGATCCTCCAGGTTCGGGCAGGCCGGGTAGCCGAAGGAGTAGCGGCACCCGGCGATGTTGACCTTGAGCATGTCGGCGAGCGTCTCGTCGCCGCCGATGCCCAGCTCCGAGCGGACCCGCGCGTGCCAGTACTCGGCGAGCGCCTCGGTGAGCTGGACGGACAGGCCGTGAAGCTCCAGGTAGTCGCGGTAGGAGTCCTTCGCGAACAGCTCGGCGGCGGCCTCGCTGATGCGGCTGCCCATCGTGGCCACCTGGAAGGCGACCACGTCCACCTCGCCGGAGTCGCGCGACCGGAAGAAGTCCGACAGGCACAGGTGCCGGTCCCGGCGCTGGCGCGGGAAGGTGAAGCGGGTGCGCTCGTTGCCGGCCTCGTCGAGGATGACCAGGTCGTCGCCCTCGCTGACGCACGGGAAGTAGCCGTAGGCGACGGCCGCCTCGAGCAGCCCCTCGGTCTGCAGCCGGTCCAGCCACATGCGCAGCCGCGGGCGGCCCTCCAACTCGACGAGCTCCTCGTAGGACGGTCCCTCGCCGCCGCGCGCCGCCTTGAGGCCCCACTGGCCCATGAAGGTGGCCCGCTCGTCGAGGAAGGACGCGTACTCGGCGAGCGGGATGCCCTTGACCACCCGGTCACCGAGGAAGGGCGCGCGCGGGACGGGGTTGTCCGCGGCGACGTCGGACCTGGCCGGCAGCTGCTCGACCGGGGTGCGGGTGAGGACCGCGCCGGTCTTCACCCGGCGGGCGCGCAGCGCGGGCAGCTCCGCGCCCTGCTCGCCGCGCTTGACCGCCATGAAGGCGTCCATCAGCCGCAGGCCCTCGAAGGCGTCCCTGGCGTAGCGGACCTCGCCCTGGAACAGGTCGGCCAGGTCCTGCTCGACGTACGCCCGGGTCAGCGCGGCGCCGCCGAGGAGCACGGGGAACCTCTCGGCGATGCCCCTGGAGTTCATCTCCTCCAGGTTCTCCTTCATGATGACCGTCGACTTCACCAGGAGACCGGACATGCCGATCACGTCGGCCTTCTTGTCCTCGGCGGCCTCCAGGATCGCCGACACCGGCTGCTTGATGCCGAGGTTGACCACCTCGTAGCCGTTGTTGGACAGGATGATGTCCACGAGGTTCTTGCCGATGTCGTGCACGTCGCCCTTGACCGTGGCGAGGACGATGCGCCCCTTGCCGCCTCCGTCGACCCGGTCCATGTGGGGCTCCAGGTAGGCGACCGCGCTCTTCATCACCTCGGCCGACTGGAGCACGAACGGGAGCTGCATCTCGCCGGAGCCGAACAGCTCGCCGACGGTCTTCATGCCGTCGAGCAGCACGTCGTTGATGATCTCCAGGGCGGGCCGCTGCGCGAGCGCCTCGTCCAGGTCGGCCTCCAGGCCCTTCTTCTCGCCGTCGATGATGCGGCGCTTGAGCCGCTCCCACAGCGGGAGCCCGGCCAGCTCGGCGGCCTTGGTCGCCTTCAGCTCGGCGGCGTTCACGCCTTCGAACAGCTCCATGAACCGCTGCAGCGGGTCGTAGCCCTCGCGGCGCCGGTCGTACACCATGTCGAGCGCGACCTGGCGCTGCTCGTCGGGGATCCGCGACATCGGCAGGATCTTGGACGCGTGGACGATCGCCGAGTCGAGCCCGGCGTTGACGCACTCGTTGAGGAAGACCGAGTTCAGCACCATGCGGGCGGCGGGGTTCAGGCCGAACGATATGTTGGAGAGGCCCAGCGTCGTCTGCACGGTGGGGTGGCGCCGCTTGAGCTCGCGGATCGCCTCCAGGGTCTCCATGCCGTCGCGCCTGGTCTCCTCCTGGCCGGTGGCGATGGGGAACGTGAGGCAGTCGACGATGATGTCCTCGACCCGCATGCCCCAGTTGTGGACCAGGTCCTCGATGAGGCGGTCGGCGATCCTGACCTTGCTCTCGGTCGTACGGGCCTGGCCCTCCTCGTCGATGGTCAGCGCCACGACGGCCGCACCGTGCTCCCGGACCACCCGCATGATCCGGGTGAACCGGGAGTCGGGCCCGTCGCCGTCCTCGTAGTTGACCGAGTTGACGACGGCCCGGCCGCCGAGCATCTCCAGGCCGGCCTCGATGACGGCGGGCTCGGTGGAGTCGATCACCATCGGCAGTGTGGAGGCGGTGGCGAACCGGAACGCCAGCTCGCGCATGTCGTTCACGCCGTCGCGACCGACGTAGTCGATGCACAGGTCCAGCATGTGGGCGCCGTCCCGGGCCTGCGCCCGGGCGATCTCGACGCACTCCTCATGGCTCCCGGCGAGCATCGCCTCACGGAACGCCTTGGACCCGTTGGCGTTGGTGCGCTCGCCGATGGCGAGGAAGGAGGTGTCCTGCCGGAACGGCACGTGCTGGTAGAGCGAGGACGCGCCCGCCTCGGGACGGGGACGCCGGGCCTCGCGCCGCCGGCCGCGGATGCGCTCGACGACGTGGCGCAGGTGCTCGGGGGTGGTGCCGCAGCAGCCGCCGACCAGGGCGAGGCCGTAGTCGCGGGTGAACGCCTCGTGCGCGTCGGCGAGTTCCGCGGGCGTGAGCGGATAGTGGGCGCCGTCGGCGGTGAGCTCCGGCAGGCCGGCGTTGGGCATGCACGACAGCGGCAGCCGGCTGTGCCGGGCCAGGTAGCGCAGGTGCTCGCTCATCTCGGTCGGCCCGGTCGCGCAGTTGAGGCCGATCATGTCGACGCCGAGCGGCTCGACCGCGGTCAGCGCGGCCCCGATCTCCGAGCCGAGCAGCATGGCGCCGTTGGTCTCGATCGTCACCTGGGCGATGACCGGCACGTCGCGCCCGGCCGCCTCGACGGCCCGCTTGGCGCCCACCACGGCGGCCTTCACCTGGAGCAGGTCCTGGCACGTCTCGATGATGATGGCGTCGGCGCCGCCGGCGATCAGGCCCGCCGCATTGTCGCGGTAGGCGTCACGGAGCGTGGCGTACGGCAGGTGGCCGAGTGTGGGGAGCTTGGTGCCGGGGCCCATCGAGCCGAGGACGAAGCGGGGCTGGTCCGGGGTGGACCAGCGGTCGGCCTCTTCACGGGCGAGGCGGGCGCCGGCCTCGGACAGCTCGAAGATGCGGTCGGAGATGCCGTACTCGCCGAGCGCGGCGTGGTTGGCGTTGAAGGTGTTGGTCTCGACACAGTCGACGCCCACCGCGAGGTAGGCGTCGTGCACGGCCCGCACGATGTCGGGTCTGCTGACGTTGAGGACGTCGTTGCAGCCCTCGTGCCCCTGGAAGTCGTCGATCGTGGGGTCGTAGGACTGCAGCATCGTGCCCATCGCCCCGTCCGCCACAAGCACGCGCTCGGACAGGGCTCTACGGAAGGACAGTCCACTCGTCATGGGCCAAGCCTATCCGGCCCCGCGTCAGGCCTATTGGACAATCCGGCCAATAAGAACGCACGGGGTCCGCGCCCGGTTCCCTCCCGTGCCGGAGCGGACGATCATGTTGGGCGCGTGGGTGACGCCGGAGGCTCCCCACCGAATAGTCTTATGAAAAGGTCACATCCCTGTGGGCCAGTGAAGGAGGCGGCGCGTGATCGAGCTCGAAGGGCTCCCTGAGCTCGTCGACCCGGTGCTGATCGCCGCGTTCGAAGGGTGGAACGACGCGGGCGAGGCGTCCAGCGGAGTGCTCGCGCACCTTGAGTCGGAGTGGAAGGCCACCCCGCTGGTCGAGCTGGACCCGGAGGACTACTACGACTTCCAGGTGACCCGGCCGCTGGTCGAGATGGGCGACGACGGCCTGACCCGGTCCATCGTCTGGCCGACCACCCGGCTGCTGCTCGCCCGGCCGCCGGGCGCGCAGCGGGACGTCCTGCTGCTGCGCGGCATCGAGCCGAACATGCGCTGGCGTTCGTACTGCGCGGAGATCGTGGGCCTGTGCCACGAGCTGGGCGTGGAGCTGGCGGTGCTGCTGGGCGCGCTGCTCAACGACTCGCCGCACACGCGGCCGGTGCCGATCACCGGCTCGGTGAGCGACCCCGGGATGGCGCGCGCGCTCAACCTGGAGCTGACCAAGTACGAGGGCCCGACCGGCATCGTCGGCGTGCTCCAGCACTCCCTCGGCACGGCCGGGCTGCGCACCGTCTCATTGTGGGCGTCGGTGCCGCACTACGTCGCCCAGCCGCCGAACCCCAAGGCCACCCTCGCGCTGCTGCGCCGGATCGAGGACATGCTCGACCTGCCGATGCCGTACGGCGACCTGGCCGAGGAGGCCAGGGCGTGGGAGCACGGCGTGGACGAACTGGCCGCGCAGGACACCGAGGTCGCCGAGTACGTCCGCGAGCTGGAGGAGCGCAAGGACGCCACCGAACTGCCCGAGGCGAGCGGCGACGCCATCGCGGCCGAGTTCGAGCGCTACCTGAGGCGCAGGGACCGCGGCACCGACGGCTGACCGGCCGGAAGCGAACAACCCGAGGCGTCGCCCAAGGCCGGGCGGCGATCCGCGCACGATTACTCTCCGCAACCACACGAAGATCACACATGGCGCGCGGCGCGTCATCGGATCCGCCGCGGCAACGGTGTAATAGGGATCTACCCGAGATTGGACCGCGCCCGGTGTGGGCATTTCGTTGTGGTGTCGTCGTAGCCGCGGGGAGCGTGCATGAGTGTCCGGCAGATCCGAATGTTCGGTGATTCTTCGCTACGCGACGTAGCCGAACCGGTCACCGCCTTCGACCGGTCCGTACGCGACCTCGTCCGGGCGCTCACCGCGACCATGCGGGCCGGGGCGGGACGGGCGGGGCTCGCCGCGCCCCAGATCGGCGTCCCGCTCCGGGTGATCGCCTTCGAGGTGGAGGGGCGGGCCGGCCACATCGTCAACCCGCGCCTGGAGGTCTCCGGCCGGCTGATCCGGGCCGACGAGGCGTGCCTGTCGGCTCCCGGGATGTGGTGGCCGCTGGAACGCTCCTTCTCCGCCGTCGCCCGCGGCCGCGACATGTACGGCAAGCCGATCACGGTGCGCGCCATCGGCACGCTGGCGCGGGTGCTCCAGCACGAGGCCGACCACCTGGACGGCGTCCTCTTCGTCGACCACCTGCCCGCAGAGGAGCGGGAGCGCTTCCTCGCCGCCATCCCGTAACGGCCCCTGCCCCCCGCCGGACTGGGCGGAAATGGCGCCAAACAGGGCGCAGGACAGGGCAGCGGACATACCTGTCACTATCCGACCGCGAGGAGTAGCCGTCTCCGACGCTGGGGACGATGGCTTCGACCTCCCCAATGGTCGTGGAAACCCCGAGAATCCACGCTCAACTCGGGAGGGTCAACATGTCCGTGTTCCACCGCGGTCTCACGCCGGCTGGTGAGCCCGCACGTTCCGGCGACCTCGGGTCGGCTCCCGAGGTCGTGCGCACACGCGGTCTCACGCCGGCTGTGGAGGCCGCGGTTTCCGGCGGCCTCTCGCTGGACGGCCCGCTCCCTGACGGGGTGGCCGGCACGGCGAGCGACTCGCCCGCGATCAGCAGGCGGGCGTTCCTGGCAATCGGAGGCGGCATCGCGGGAGCAGCGTTGCTCCGGCCACCGGCTCCCCCGGGCTCGCCGGGGACCGCGCGGACGCCGGCCACGGCGACCGGTGAGGGCGCGGCAACCGGAACGACGGCCGCCGGGGCCGCGAGCGCCGCTTCGGGCGGCGCGGCGACAGGCGCGGCGACAGGCGCGGCGACGTGGACGACCGACGAGTGGGCCGCGACAGAGATGGGACTCCCGGCAGGCGCGACGGGCATGGAAACGGCGGCCGGCCCCAACACGGGCATGACCGCCGCGAGCATAGATGGCACAGGCGTGGCAGGAACAGCCGGAATGACGCGCGCGGGCGCGGGCAGGACCGGCACGACGGGCACGGGCATGCGGGGGGCCGCGCCGATCGCCCGGCTCACCACGGGAACCGCGTTAGCCCTCCCGCCGCACATCTATACCCGGCAGGAGTGGCGGGCCCGCGCGCCGCGGCGGCGCGCCCAGGTGGTGCACCACGGGCCCGACCGGATCGTCATCCACCACACCGCGACCGCCAACGTCTCCGACACCGGGATCGACGCCGCCTTCCGGCTGTCGCAGGCGATCCAGCGCTACCACATGTACCGCAACGGCTGGAACGACATCGGCCAGCAGTTCACGGTCAGCCGCGGCGGCTACGTCATGGAGGGGAGGAACGGCACGCTCGCCGCCATCGCGCGCAGGGAACACGTGGTCGGCGCGCACACGGCCAACCACAACAACCACACGCTCGGCATCGAGACCGAGGGCACGTACATGAAGGAGCTGCCTCCGCAGCAGCAGATCGACGCGCTGACCCGCCTCGCCGCCTGGCTCTGCGGGGTCTACGGGCTCGACCCGACCGTGGCGATCGTCGGCCACCGCGACCTCAACACCACGTCGTGTCCCGGCGACAGTCTCTACGCATACCTGCCGGAGCTGCGCCGCCAGGTGGTCCGGCGGATGGCGCAGTTCCAGAACCCCTCGCAGGCGGCCGCCCTGGCGGCCCGGGCGGCGCGGGCCGCGCCGCCGGTGCCGTTCGAGCGCCGGCCGCCGCGACGGCTCGCGCTTCCGGGCAGGGGGGACTTCCTCGGGAGCGGCGTGCCCTTCGAGCACGGCCCGTCCTTGGGACGGCGCGACATTACGGACTGACGAACTCGGCGCGGGCGTGGGATCGGACCGTTTCCACGCCCGCGCGGCCGCATCGGGGGCCGGCCAGGCAGCGCACGACGGTTGGATCACGTTTTGGGAACGCGGTAAACGGGACGAGGAATCCGGACGTCAGCGTTGACACCCTACCGCGCGCTTGGTCAGATGAGTTTAACGATCAGCCGCCGCCGGGGGTCACGCGGTTTATCCCTCCTCCGATTCCGTGCCCCGCGTCGGCGCGAAGACCGAGTTCGGCGAGGGTGTGGGGGCATTGCGCGAGATCCGCTCGAAAATCGGGGCAAAAGGCGTACCACGCGATCGGCCGCCCGGGACATAGATCAGGAATGTAACGTAGCCCTCGTTTTTCGCCGGATTTTCGGTCGTCCTGCCAACCTGACCGGGCCGTCGCGAGACCTAACAGGTACGTTCCAACGTCCTCGCTGATAGCGACGGGCAATGTGCCCCCGCGCCGATGACGCCGTCAGCACCATGCCCCGAATGCCCCCGGAGGATCCTCATAACATGAACCCCGAGAGCACCAAATCTATCTCGCGTTCACATTTAACGACATTCACTCACAAGCCGTCCAGCGACGGATTTATCCGCTTAACGCCCGATATGGCGATATCCCCGCGCGTCAGCGTCGTGGTCCCCGCCCTCAACGAGGCCGAGAACCTCCCGCACGTCTTCGCCACGCTCCCCCGCTGGGTGAGCGAGGTCGTCCTGGTCGACGGCAACTCGACCGACGACACCGTCGCGGTGGCCCGGCGGCTGCGTCCCGGCCTGCGCGTGGTCCAGCAGAGCGGGAAGGGCAAGGGCGACGCGCTGGCCGCCGGGTTCGCGGCCTGCACGGGCGACATCATCGTGATGATCGACGCCGACGGCTCCACCGACGGCCGCGAGATCATCAGGTTCGTCGGCGCGCTGGTCGCCGGCGCCGACTACGCCAAGGGGTCGCGGTTCGCCAGCGGCGGCGGCAGCGACGACATCACCCTCTGCCGGCGCCTCGGCAACTTCGTGCTCAGCACGCTGGTCAACCGGCTCTACGGCACCCGCTACACCGACCTGTGCTACGGCTACAACGCCTTCTGGGCCCGCCACCTCGACGTGCTCGGCCTCGACTGCGACGGTTTCGAAGTCGAGACGCTGATGAACATCCGCGTCGCCAAGGCCGGGCTGCGGGTGCACGAGATCCCCAGCCACGAGCGCAACCGCATTCATGGGACGAGTAACCTGCGCGCGGTCCGGGACGGGTGGCGGGTGCTCAAGACGATCGTGCGCGAGCGCGCGAAGCGGACGGCGGCGCCCGTCCGGACCCCCGCCCAGGCCCCGCCCGCCGCGGCCGACCAGGGGGCCGCGTGACCGTCCGCACGGCTCCGCCGCTTCGCGATTCCCCTTGCGGCGCGGCGGTGTCCTGCCGGACAATCACGTCGATCTTGCCGTGCCGCCGCCCGCGGCGCGGCGTCGCCGTCCGGCCCGATGTGGGGGTACCCGCTGTGCCGCTGGAAGCAGCCCCGTGACTGAGATCCTCCCTCGCACGACGCCCGACGACGTGACGCGGGAGGATCAGGGGCGCGCGACTCGTGGCGCACGCTTCACCCTCGGCCTGCGCGACCCCCTGCTCAGGAACGCGTACGCGCTCATGGTCAGCGCGGTCGGCTCCGGCGGACTCGGCCTGATCTACTGGGTGCTCGCGGCCCGCCTGTACGACACGGCGAACGGCGGCCGCGCGATGGCCGCGATCGGGGCGATGCGCCTTCTCGCCGCGATCACGTCGTTCGGCTTCGTCGGCACCCTCACGCGGTTCATCCCGGACGCCGGCCGGGCGACGGGCCGGTTCATCCGCTCGGTCTACCTGGTCTCCCTCGCCGCGGCGGGCCTGGCGACCGTGGTCTTCCTGCTCACCCTGGACCGGTGGGGGGACAACTACCGCGACCTGGCCGGGCTCGGCCCGGGGACGCTGTTCGTCGGCGCGGTGCTCGTCTGGGTCGTCTTCACCCTCCAGGACGTGGCGCTGACCGGGCTGCGGAAGGCGACCTGGGTCCCGTTCAGCACCATCGGGTCGAGCCTCGTCAAGATCGTGCTGCTGGTCGCGCTGGCCCGGCTCCTGCCCGCGGCCGGGATCACCGTGTCGTGGGTGGTCGCGGTCGCGCTGTCCGTGGTGCCGGTCAACCTGCTGATGTTCCGCAGGCTCGTCCCGCGCCACGCGCGCGACACCGCGGACCGCACGCCGCCCACCCTGCGCGCCGTCGGACGGTTCCTCGCGGGCGACTACCTGGGATCCACGTTCATCCTGGCGATCACGTATCTGCTGCCGGTGATCGTGGGCGTCCACGTGGACGCGACAACGTACAACTACTACTACAGCACCGGGATGCTGGGCGGCATCCTGGAGATGCTGGCCTTCACGATGGCCTCCTCGCTGACCGTGGAGGCCGTCTTCGACTCGGCCGGGCTCGCCCAGCACGCCCGCCGTGCGCTCGCCCGCTCGCTGGCGGTCCTCGCCCCGGCGGTGCTCGCCGTCCTCGTGCTCGCGCCGTACGTCATGGCGGTGTTCGGGCCGGGGCACGCCGCGCACGCGACCGCCCTGCTGCGGCTCATCGCCCTGGCCGCGCTGCCCCGCGCGGTGATCGAGATCTATCTGGGCGTGCTGCGGGCGCGCAGCCGCGCCAGGACGCTCGCCGTCGTCCAGGGCGCGATGTGCGCCCTCGCGTTCGGCGGGGCCTTCCTGCTGCTCCCCCGCCTCGGGATCAACGGCGTGGGCACGGCCCTCCTGGTCGCGCAGCTCGCGGTGGCGCTCGCGATCGCGCCCTCCCTGCTGCGTGCGTTGATCGTCCCGGGACACGCCCCGACCGGCCCGGTCTCACGCATGATGGTCTCCGTGGCCACCATCCCCCACCGTGCCGGCGCCCTCGTCTCCTCGCTCGGCCGGGCCGTGCCGATCCGCGCCGGCGGCCCCGGGCCGGGCTGGGCGGAACGGGCGCGACGCTGGGTGCTGCCGGTGCTCGCCACCGAGGGTTTCGCGATCTTCGTGATCGCGCTGGTCGCCCCGCGCACCTCGCTGACCGGCGTCGACACGGACCGGATGAACGGCCTCGGCCTGATCTCCGTGCTCCCTCCGGTGGCGCTCGGCGGTCTGGCGCTGCTCATCGCGTCGTTCTTCGTGACGCTGACGCAGCGCCGCTACCGTCCGGTCCTGCTGCTCCTGCAGCTCTTCGCCGTCACCTTCTGCCTGCACGGCGCGTCGGCGCTCGTCTCCGGCGAGCCGCGGTTCCCGACGGCCTGGCTGCACGCGGGGTTCGTGGAGTTCATCGCGCGCAGCGGCGAGACGCTGCCCGGCCTGGACGCGCGCTTCAGCTGGCCCGGGTTCTTCTCGCTGTTCGCCTTCGTCGGCAGCGCGATGGGGATGGACGACCTGCGCCAGTTCATGAACTGGTACCCGGTCGCCGCGAACATCCTCTACCTGGTCCCCCTGCTGCTGATCCTGCGCCGGATGCGCGCCGACCGGCGGGCCAAGTGGCTGGCCGCGATCCTGTTCGTCACCCTCCAGTGGATCGGCCAGGACTACTTCTCGCCGCAGGGCACCACGTACTTCATGTACCTGCTGTTCCTGGCGATCATCGTCACCTGGTTCGGCAGGGAGGAGCGCGCCGAGCCGGGCCGGCCGCCGCGTACGGTGTTCGGCCGGATCGCCCGGCTGCTCGACGCGGCGGACCCCGGCGAGTTCGCCTCCCGTCCCGCGGACGGGATGACGCGGATCGTGCTGTTCGCCGTCCTGATCGTGCTCGGCGCCGCGGCCACCGCGAGCCACCAGATCACCCCGTTCATGATGACCTCGGCCGCCCTCGGCCTGGTGATCGTACGGCGCTGCTCGCTGAGCACGCTGCCGTGGCTGATCGGCGGGCTGGCCGTCGCGTGGGTGAGCTACCTGGCCACGCCGTACTGGGCGGGTCACCTCGGGGACATGTTCGGCGCCTTCGGGTCGCTGGTGAACAACCTGACCACCAACACCACCGGCCGGATCGCCGCCTCGACCGGCGACCCGGTGCACGCGCTCGTGCTGAAGGTGCGGCTCGGCTTCGCCGTCGCGCTCGCGCTGCTGGCCGGGATCGGCCTGCTGCGCCGGCTGCGGCGCCGGGTGATCGACCGGGTCGCCCTGGTGCTGACCGTGCTGCCGGTGTCCGCCATGGCCATGCAGAGCTACGGCGGCGAGATGGGGCTGCGCGTCTACTTCTTCATGCTGCCCGGGGCCTGCCTGCTCGCGGCGTACGCGTTCTTCCCCAGCTCGCCCGACAGCGTGCGGCTGCGCGAGGTCCGCCAGACCCGGCCGGCCCGCTCCGCCCTGGTGCGGCTGCGGGCCCGTCTCCCGATGGCGCTCGCCTTCGTGACCGTGCTCAGCCTCGCCGGCGGCTTCTACATCGCCAAGTACGGCAACGAGCAGTTCGAGCGGGTGACCTCCGGTGAGGCCGCGGCGCTCGACTACATCTACGCCCACGACAAGCCGAGCGCGCGCGTCCTGATGCTGACCCCGACCGAGGAGAAACCCGGCACGGTGACGGGCGACACGGCCTACAGCGTGATCCCGTGGCGGGAGAAGCACGTCGAGCGGATCGAGTGGCTGGGCGTCTCCCCGCCGGTCGATCCCACCGACATCGCGCCGATCGTGGCGGCACTGCGTGAGACGGGGCCGGGCACCTTCCTGCTGGCCGCGCGCAGCCAGGAGACCATGATGGAGGTCACCGACCCGCTCGGCGACGGGTTCCCCCGCGACTGGGGCGTCCGGATGCGCGGGGCCATGGCCGCCTCCCCCGACCTCGTCACGCTGTACGCGAACCGGGACGCCGCGGTCTACGCGCTGCGCCGGCCCCCGGCGGGTTCGGTCCCCCCGGCGCCCGACCTCACGGTGACTCCGCCCGGCGGCACCCCCTGGACGCCCGTGGGCGTCGCCGCCGTCGTCCTGTACACCGGCACGCTGATCTCCGCCGAGACGATGCGGCTGACCGGGTCGCCGCGGACGCGGACGCGCCGCCGCCTCATTCAGGCCGCCGCCGTCCTGGCGGTGATCGCGCTGGCCGTCGTGGTGGAGCGCTTTCTCACCCTCGGCCTCTGACCGTCAGCCGGTCAGCGGTCCGTCCAGCGCACCTCGTACGGCTTGAGCGTCAGCTCGCGGCCGTCCACCCGGGCGGTGAGACGGCGGTCGGTCGTGTTCACGACGATCGTCCGTCCGACACCGCCGAGAGCGCGCACCCGGGGCGTCGAGACGTCCACGGCGACCGGTTCGGTCCCTTCGGGGAACCGGTGGGCGAAGTCCCGCAGCAGCGCCAGCGCGGGCCGCGGGGCGCCGTCATCTCCCGACCACAGGCAGAGCGGGCAGTCGCGGGCCTTCGGCCGGTGGGTGTCCCAGTAGAGCGCGGTGTCCGCGCCGCTCGCGGCCAGTTCGATCAGCGCCGCCGCCGTCACCGCCGTACGGCGCCGCTCGTCCCAGTCGAGCGCGGGGCAGGCGCCGCCCGGCTCCAGCGAGGCGCAGGGCAGCGGGTAGAACTCGGCCCACCACACGGGCAGGCCGGAGCGCTCGCGCAGCCACGTGGTCATCGCGCCGAACTTGCCGAGCGCCCCGAACTCGTCCGGCCGGGACCGGCCGTCCTCGCCGGTCACCCCGCCGTCGACGACCACGAAGTCCGCGCCCCGCTTGTGGCGCAGCCAGTAGTCGACCGCCTTGAGCACCGTGGGGTCCACCGCGCCCCAGGGACCGGCGACCTCGGAGCCGGCCGCGTCCCCGGCCCGGCTGGCCACCGGCACGTACGGCCCGCCCACCTTGATCGCCGGGTTCACCGCCTTGAGCGCGTCGTACACCTGGTTGTACAGCTCGGTGTAGGCGGCGGCGTTCCATTCCCGGCGCGGGCCGTCCCAGAAGCCCTTGAACTCGTTCCACACGATGAAGTGGCGGATGTTGGGATAGCGCCGGGCCACGGCCGCGGCCAGCCGGGCGAAGTCGGCGAAGTGCTCGCGCCGCGGGGCGATCTCCAGCAGACTCCAGTCGGTCTCGCCGGGACGCCCGCCCTTCATCCAGTCGGGGGCGCAGCAGAGCGTGATGACCGGGGCCGCCCCGGTCTCCGCCATGAGCCGCGCCCGCTCGTCCAGGGAGGAGAAGTCGTACGCTCCCGGCTCGGGCTCCGGGTTGCCCGCCCCGAACCCCATGATGTGCTGGTTCTGCACGACGGGCCGGGCGCCCAGTGCCTCCCGCGCGCGCTCCGCGGCCGCCGGATCGTCCTCGGTCACGCTGTACTGCGTGTGGGTCATGCCCCAGCGCGGCCACCGCTCAGGCGGGCCCGCCACCCCCTCGAAGGAGAGCGGCGTCACCGCGGAGACCGGGCGCGGCGCCGTCGTCGCGCCACCCGCGCCTCCGGAGCGCCGGGCGGCGGCGCCCCCAAGGATCGCCGCCATCGCGGCGACCGTCACCACGAGGAGGCCGACCGCGAGCGGCCAACGAGGCGACCCCGTACCGGTCGAGTGCCGTCCCACGCGCGAAAGAATATCGAGGCGAGATAGACCTTGCGGGCGATTGGGGTCGCTTATCGGCTTTAAAGCGAGATTATGGCGTGGTGCAGATTTCTGTGATCCATCCCAGTGATCTCGGCGAACCGGAACTCGATCGGTGGCGAAAGTTCCAGGACGCGGATCCGGAACAGGACAATCCCTTTCTGTCCCCCGAGTTCGTCCAGAATGTCGGGATCCTCCGCCCGTACGTGCGCGTGGCCGTCATCGGCGACGGTTCGGGAATCGCGGGATTCTTTCCGTTCGAGAAACACCGCCTCGGCATCGGCCGCCCGGTCGCGGCGGGGCTCACCGACCTGCAGGGCATGGTGTACGCGCAGGGCCTGGAGCTCGACGCCGGACGGCTGCTGCGCGCCGCCGGCCTCGCCACGTGGGAGTTCGACCACCTCTCCGTGGCGCAGCCGATGTTCGCCCCCCACCACGCGGCCCGCTTCCCGTCCCCGGCCATCGACATCGCCGACGGGTTCGACGCGTACCTCACCGCGCTGCGGCAGCGCTCCCCGAAGACGCACAAGATGACGCGCTACCAGCGCGGACGGCTCGGCCGCGAGGTGGGCGAGGTCAGGCACGTCGCCGAGTCCGCCGACGGTGCCGCGCTGCGCGAGCTGCTCGCCTGGAAGTCGGCGCAGTACCGCAGGACCGGCCGCACGGACAGGTTCGCGCATCCGTGGATCGTCGAGCTGGTGGAGCGGCTGCACGCGATCCGCACCGACCGCTTCGCCGGCGCCCTGTCGCTGCTGTACGCCGGGGACCGGCTGATCGCCGGGCACTTCGGCCTGCGCACCGGGACCCGGCTGTGCATGTGGTTCCCCACCTACGACGTCGAGTACGCCCGCTACTCCCCCGGCATGGTCATGCACCTGGACATCGCCCGGGACTTCGCCGCGATGGGCCTGACGCTGATCGACATGGGCCGGGGCGAGAAGGACTACAAGGAGAAACTCAAGACCCGCGACCTGGAGGTGGCCGAGGGCCGGGTGGCCCGGCCGTCGCCGGGCGCGGCCGTACAGTGGCTGGCCCGCACGCCGGTGCGCGCGCTGCGCAACACCGTGCTGGCCAACCCCGTCCTGCGCGACCGCGCGGACCGGGTACTCAAGACCTACGCCCGGCTCAGGAGAACGTGACGGGCAGCCGCCGGATGGCGTGATTGAACGTGGACACCATGGGCTCGGGGGGCGCGGCGAGCCGGATGTCCGGCAGGCGGGTGAACAGCTCCTGGAAGAGCACGGTCAGCTCGCGCTTGGCCAGGTGGGCGCCCAGGCAGTAGTGGGCTCCCGGGCCGCCGAAGGCGACGTGCGGGTTGGGGCCGCGGGTGATGTCGAAGACGCCGGGGTCGGTGAAGACCCGCTCGTCCCGGTTGGCGGAGTTGTAGAACAGCACCACCTTGTCCCCGGGGGCGAGCCGCTGCCCGCGCAGCTCGTACTCCTTCGTCACGGTGCGCTGGAGCTGGGTGATGGGCGAGGCGTAGCGCACGATCTCGTCCACCGCGCCGGACATGTGGCGGTCGTAGTCCGAGAGCAGCAGCTCGCGCTGCTCGGGGTGCTCGCTCAGCAGCGCGAGCGCGTGCGACATGGTGTGGCCGGGGGTGTCGATGCCGGCCACCACGAGGAGCAGGAAGAACGCGCCCAGCTCCATGCCGGTCAGCCGCTCGCCCTCGACGTCGGCGCCCGCCAGAGCGGAGATGACGTCGTCGCCGGGGTCCCGGCGCCGCTGCCTGCCCAACCGGATCACCAGGTTGCGCAGGCCGAAAGTGGCCCTGGTGTTCTTCAGCGCGTGCCGCAGCATCCCCTTGGGGTCACTGCGCACCGCCTGGTACTCCACGGTGTCGCGGACCCAGCGCATGACCTGCGGCCGGTCCTCGTCCGGGATGCCCAGCAGGTCGCAGACCACGTGCGTGGTGTAGTCCTGCGTGACCAGCTCGACGAAGTCGCCCGGACCGTGCGCGGCCAGGGCGCTCACGGCCTGCTCCGCGCGCCGCCGCATGGGCTCCTCCAGCCGCGCCATCATGCGGGGAGCGAACGCGCGGGAGACGATCCGCCGCAGCCGGGTGTGCTCGGGGGCGTCCTTGTTCTCCAGCGAGTCGCCGTAGATGTATTTCACCCATTTGGGGGGTTCTGGATTAGTAACCGCCGGGCTGTTGGCGAAAACCGCGCCGTTCCTGCTCGCCTCGGTCACGTCCGAGTGGCGGACGAGCGCGTAGAAACCCTTGCCCGCGCGCGCCAGGGGGACCTTGGGCTGGGCGAAGAACAAAGGACGCTCTTGCTCCCTGAGCCACGCGAAAGCCTCGTGTCGCTCGGAAACGGGCCGCTCCCAGAAGTCCAGCTTCGCAATGTCAAGATCAGCGGTGAGCTCCACTCCCAAAGGATCCCACATCGCGGCATTCCGTCACCCTAGAATGGGCATTCCCCCCGCCGCGAAAGGATCTCATGCAGATCTCGGTCATCCGCCCGAATGAACTCGGCCCCGGCGAACAGGCGGAATGGCGGTCGATGCAGGACTCCCAGCCGCATTTGGCCAGCCCGTTCCTCTCCCCGGAATTCACCATGGCCGTCGGCGAGGTGCGAGGCGACGCCTTCGTCGCGGTGCTCTCGGAGGGGAACCGCACCGTCGGATTCTTCCCGTTCGAACGCCATCCGATGGGGGTGGGAAAGCCGATCGCCGGCTGGGTCTCGCTGGCCCAGGGCGTCGTCCACCGGCCGGGGACCGAGATCGACGCCGCGCGTTTGCTGCGCGGCTGCGGGCTGGCCGTCTGGGAGTTCGAGTTCCTGGTCGGCGGCCAGCCGTGGTTCGCCCCGTACGCCGCGCTGGAGGCGGAGTCGGTGCTCATCGACGTGGGCGGCGGATACGACGACTACCTGGCCAAGGTGAAGGCCAACGCGCCGCGCACCCTCAAGATGGGCCTCTACCGCGAGCGCAAGCTCGGCCGCGACGTCGGGCCGCTGCGGGTGGAGTTGCACAGCGCCGACATCGCCGACCTGCGCACGCTGATGCGGTGGAAGTCGAGCCAGTACCGCCGCATCGGCCGCCCGGACCGGTTCGGGCAGCCGTGGGTGGTCGAACTGGTCGAGCGGCTGCACGCCGGCGACGCGCCCGGCTGCGCGGGCCTGCTGACCATGCTGTACGCCGGGGACACGCCGATCGCCGGGCACATCGGGCTGCGCTCGGGCCCGCTGCTGGCCGGCTGGTTCCCCGCCTACGACGCGGAGTATTCCAAGTACTCCCCCGGGCTGGTCCAGCACCTGCTGATGGCGAAGGCCGCCGCGCAGGACGGCATCACCCAGATGGACTGGAGCGTCAGCAAGGGCGACGACTACAAGCAGAACCTGCGCACGAGCGGCCACATGGTGTCCGAGGGGTGCGTACGCCGCCGCTCGGCCGGGGCGGCGCTGCACTGGGTCCGCCACTCCCCCGTCCGGGCCGCGAAGCAGTACGTGCTGGACCGGCCGCGCCTGTACGGCGTCGCCGACCGGGTGCTGCGGCGGTACGGGAACCTGCGCCGCGGGGCCGCGGCGGACTCGCGCGGCGACGGCGGCGCGGTCAGCTCGTAGCCCCGGCGGCCGCCAGCCGGGCGAGCACCCACGAGCGGCTCACCGCGTGCAGCGCCATCGCCGCGGCCACGTACGAGCGGATCTCCAGCGGGCTGGCGCGGAACGCCCGCGAGGCCCAGCGCAGCGCCTCGCGCCGCTGGCCGAGCATGCCCTTGGACAGGGCGATCTGCCCGGCGATGCGCGCGTGCCCGCGGCGCACCCCGGCGAAGTCGGGATACTCCCGCAGCAGCCACTCCAGCGCCTCGGCGATGACCGCCCAGTTCCCGGTGAAGTGGGAGGTGCGGCCGTGCACCCGGATCCGCACCCCCACCTGCCGCACGTACGCCACGGGAGCGTGCGCGGCCAGGCGCAGCAGCATCTCGTAGTCTTCGGCGAAGCCGCCGGGGATCTCCTCGGAGAACAGCCCGGCGGGGCCGAGCAGCACGTCGCGCCGCATCAGGAACGAGGACGGCGGCGCCTCCTTCACCCGGGAGCGCAGCAGGTCGGCGAAGGTGATCTCCGGCTTGCCCCAGACGCACTCGCTGGTCCAGCCGTCGTGCAGGGACACGGCCCCGCAGGCGACGGAGCCCGCGTCGGGACGCCGCGCGAGCTCGTCGACCTGCGCGGACAGCTTGCCGGGCAGCCACGCGTCGTCGTCGTCGCAGAAGCCGACCAACTCGGAGTCGGTGGCGAGGACGCCGGCGTTCCGGCTGGCGGGCAGCCCCGCCTGGCGGTCGCTGAGCATGACCCGCACCTCGCGCGCGGGGCCCGCGGCCAGCTCGGTGAGGCTCTCGTCGGGCGCCACCCGGTCGTGGACCACCATCACGGTGATCCGGCCCGGATAGTCCTGGCGAACGATCGACTCCACTGCCTCCCGCAGGAGCTCGGCACGGTCACCGCGGGTGCAGATGACGGCCGCCACCGAAGGCGGGCGCTCTTCGCTCATGACCGTGATCGTAGCAGCGCGATCCGTTATTCATGGGGTTTGTGAGAAGGTGCGGCTTTCGCCGTGCACATGTACGTCACGATGCGATCACGAACCCGAAAGCGTGCTAATTGAATTCCTACACTTCTTAAGTGCCTGCGATCTGGATGTATCACTCAGTCGATCACTACACGTACGATCCCTACACATTGACTGTCACTCCCGACAATTTCGAAACGCAGATCAGGTGGATCTACAAGCAGGACAAGCGCGGCGTGACGATGCGGGAGCTGCTCTCCGCCGATGACCGGAGCGGCATGATCGCGCTCACCTTCGACGACGGGTACGCCGATTTCATGGAGCACGCGCTTCCCGTCCTGCGGCGCTACGACTTCACGGCGAGCCTGTACATCGTGTCGGGGCTGCTGAGTCAGTACAACAAGTGGGACGAGCCCGGCCCGCGCAAGGAGCTGATGAGCGCGGACGACCTGCGGCGCGCGTCCGACGCCGGCATGGAGATCGCCTCGCACGGCCTGACCCACACCGCGCTGACCACGCTGGACGACAAGAGCCTGGCCAAGGAGCTGACCCGTAGCCGCGAGATCCTGCGTGAGATCACCGGCCAGCCCGCGGACGGCATCTGCTACCCGTACGGCTTCGCCGACGGGCGCGTGCTCGACGCGGTCCGCGCCGCCGGGTACGCCTACGGCTGCGTCACCGTCGATCCGTACCGGGAGCAGGGCCCCTTCGCCTACACCCGGTCCTGCATCGGCGACGGGTACGGCTCGCTGCGGCTGCGCGCCGCGCCGGCGGAGAAGTGGCTGCGCACCCAGCTCCGGCGGGCCCGGCCGGTCCGCGCGGCCGGGCACATCGCGGCGATCCCGCCGCTGATCGACGGCATCGCCCGGCTCGCCGACAACCTCACCTGAGGGACGGCGGTCAGGAGGTCGCCCCGGCGGCGTTGAGGCGGCGCTGGACCCAGGAGCGGCTCACCGCGCGCATCGCCAGCGCGGTGACCACGTACGACCGGATCTCCAGCGGGTTGGCCAGGAACGCGCGCCACGCCCAGTGCAGCGCCGCGCCACGCCGGCCGAGCATGCCCCAGGCCAGGCTGATCTGCCCCGCCACGCGGGCGAACCCCCGGCGCTCCGCGCGGAACTCGGGATAGGTGGAAAGGAGCCACTCGTTGGCCTCGGCGATGGTCTCCCAGTCGCCGGTGAAGTGCGACGTGCGGCCGTGGCCGCGGACCCGGACCCCCACCTGGTGGGCGTACACGATGGGCGAGTGGCGCGCGGCGCGCAGCAGCATCTCGTAGTCCTCGGCGAAGCCGCCGGGGATCTCCTCGGAGAACAGTCCGATCGGGCCGAGGAGCGCGCCGCGGTAGACGAGGAAGGAGTCGGCGTTCGCCTCCTTCACCCGCGACATGAGCAGGTCGGCGTGCGCGATCTGCGGCTTGGGCCACATGCACTCGGCCGACCACCCGTCGTACATGGTCACCGCGCCGCAGGAGGCGAACAGCGCGCGGGGCCGCGCCTGCAGGGCCTTCACCTGGCCGGTGAGCTTGCCGGGCAACCAGGCGTCGTCGTCGTCGCAGAAGCCGACCAGCTCGGAGTCGGTGGCGAGGATGCCCGCGTTCCGGCTCGCCGGCAGCCCGGGACGGCGGTCGCTGAGCATGACCCGCACCTCGCGCGTGGGGCCGGCGCCCAGCTCGGTGAGGCTCTCGTCGGGCTCGGCGCGGTCGAACACCACCATCACGGTGATGCGACCCGGATAGTCCTGGGCGACGATCGACTCGACCGCCTCCCGCAGAAAGACGGCGCGGTCACCACGGGAGCAGATGACGGCCGCAACGGAAGGCCAGTTGTGGTCGCTCATGCCGAAAAATGCTACCTGAACGGATTATCCCCCGCGAGAAATCCAGCGGACCTCATATGGCGCAAGATCAACGACTTTTCGGTCAATTGTCGCTTTGACCGATTTATCCCGAGTGTTCACGACGACGATTCTGTCCGCCTGCCCGAGCGCGCGTACGGACGCGGGCGAGACGTTCACCGGCACGATCGGGGTGCCACTGGGGAACGAGCGGGCGAACTCCTGGATGAGGCGGAGCATCGCACTCGGCCGCCCGCCGTCCGACTCGCGCGGGTTCGTCCAGAGGCAGCCCTCGGGGCACTCCCCCCTCTCCTCCTGGCGGCTCCAGTAGAGGGCGGCGGTGGTCCTGCTCCGGGCGAACTCCATCATGGCCGCGGCGTGGACCGCGAGCCGCTTGTTCTCCGGCCAGCCGGAGCGGGCCGGCTCGGCGTACCACTCGGCCCACCAGATCGGCAGGTTCGTGTGCCGGTGCAGCCACGCGTTGACGGCGGAGAACTTCTTCAGCGCGCCGAACGCGTCGGGGACCATCCCCTTGTCGCTCTCGGACGTCCCGTCCACGACGATGAAGTCCGCGCCCTTGTTGTGCTTGATCCAGTATTTCAGCGCGTCGAGCACGCGCTGGTCCACGTTGCCCCAGTCGCCGTGCACCTCAGACGGCGCGTCGAACCCGCCCAGGGCCGGGTACGGCCCGCCGACCTCGATCTTGGGGTTGACGGCCTTGAGCGCCTGGTAGACCCGGTTGTACATGTCGGTGTAACCCTCGTAGTTCCACCGGTGCTTGTTCTCGTCGAAGAAGCCCTTGAGCTCGTTCCACACGATGAAGTGGGTGACGTCGGGATATCTGCGGGCGATCCGGGCGGCGAGGTCGGCGAAGTCCTGGTAGTGCTCGGGCAGCGGCGCCACCTCGATGCGGCTCCAGTTGGTACGGCCGGGGGTGCCGCCCTTCATCCAGTCGGGCGCGCAGCACAGGGTGATGACGGGGATGCCGTGGGTCTTGCGGATGAGGTCGATCCGCTCGTCCAGGCTGGCGAAGTCGTACACACCGGGGCGGGGCTCGGGGTTGAGCGCGCCGAAGCCCATGATGTGCTGGTTCTGCAGGACGCGCTTCTCGGCGATCGCGTTGCGGGCGACCCGGAGCGCCTGCCGCTGACCGTAGTCAACTGTGTACTGCGTATGCGTGAAGCCGAAGACGGGCCAGGTGGACGCGGTCGCGGCGGCCTCGGTGGCGGTGACCTCCGCCCCGGAGACCGCCTGGCCGGACGCGCCGCCGCCGAACGAGCAGGCGATCAGGATGAGCCCCAGAATCGTCGCACCGGCAACCATGCCGGCCCATCGGCGGAATCGAACACGCACCGTGTCTCCCCTTTGGGCCGGCCCACGCTCAGAGCCCCCGGCCTCGGCTCAAACGCTATAGCTTCCTTCACGCAAGCAGGCAAGGTTGAGGCGTGCCTGTGAGAACCTTGAAAGTCGGCTGACCGTCGGCGTGACGGTCAGAGCGCGACCCCGAGCAGCGCGTCGGCGACGTCCCGGACGAGTGCCGGGGCCTGCGTGTCGGTCCCCTCCTCCGCGGCCCATCGGTCGATCACGCGCAGCGCGCCCGGCGCGTCCAGGTCGGCGGCGATCAGCTCCCGGACCTCCTCGAGTACCGCCCGGCCGTCCGGGCCGGAGGGACGCGCCACCGCCGCCCGCCAGCGGGCCAGCCTGGCCTCGGCCTCGGCGAGCTGGTCCGGCGTCCACTCCCAGTCCGTCCGGTAGTGCCGGTCCAGCAGCGCGAGCCGTACGGCCATGGGGTCGGTGCCCCGCCGCAGCCGGGAGACGAAGACGAGGTTGCCCCGGGACTTGGACATCTTCTCGCCGTCCAGGGCGACCATGCCGGCGTGCACGTACGCGCGGGCGAACGGCCACTCCCCGGTGGCGACGTGCCCCTCGCAGGCGCCCATCTCATGGTGGGGGAAGATCAGGTCGGAACCGCCGCCCGCGACGTCGAAGCCGGTGCCGAGGTTCGCCAGCGCGATCGCGGTGCACTCCACGTGCCAGCCGGGACGGCCCGGGCCGAACGGCGAGGGCCAGGACGGCTCACCTGGCCGGTGGCCGCGCCACAGCAGCCAGTCGAGGGGGTGGCGCTTGCCCTCGCGGTCGGGGTCGCCGCCGCGCTCGCCGAACAGTTCGAGCATCTGCTCCTCGGAGTAACCCGACACGGCACCGAACTTCGGCGCCGCCGCCGCCGAGAAGTAGACATCCTCGCCGATCCGGTACGTGGCGCCTCGGTCGCCGAGCCTCCCGATCAGCTCCGCGACCTGGTCGACGACCTCGGTCACACCGACGTACTCACGCGGCGGGATGATCCGCAGCGCCTCCATGTCGGTGCGGAAAAGCTCGATCTCACGCTCGGCCAGCTCCTGCCAGTCCACACCGGTCGCCTGGGCGCGCTCGAGGAGCGGATCGTCCACGTCCGTGGCGTTCTGGGTGTAGTGGACTTCATGGCCGGCGTCCCGCCATGCCCGGTTCACCAGATCAAACGCCAAGTAGGTGTTGGCATGCCCCAGGTGGGTTGCGTCGTAGGGGGTGATCCCGCAGACGTACAACCTGGCCTCGCCCTCCGGCCTGGTCTCACGGACCTCTCGCACGGCGGTGTCGTACAGGCGCAGGGGAAGACCCGGACCGGGCAGGGCGGGGATGTTAGGAGCAGACCACGATCGCATGAACCCGAGCCTATCCGCGCCGCGGAGAGCTCGGATCAGCTCCCCTCCCCGTCACACCGTCTCGACCTGGTGCCAGGACGAGACGTCTCCGGGGACAGGGCAGAAGTCGTAGCGCACACCCTCGTCCGCCAGCGCCACCAGGGTGACCGAGAGGGACGCGAAGATCCGGCCGTCCTCGGTGACCTGCCGGAAAACGAGGGCGCGGGGGTCCTCCAGGGGCAGGCCGTCTCCCGACGCGATCGGCAGCCACTCCCCCCAGAACCTGCGCGGGGAACCGGAGCCCAGGCGCGCCGGACGTGGCGCCGCCGCGAACCTCGGCCGGAACCGGCTGACGCGCGGATTGTCGTCACCGCGCTCCCACCCGCCGTTGACGATCATGTGGACGCCGGAGGGCAGCTTCTCCTCCGTCACCCGCTCGCCGTTCCAGCTCCACAGCCGTACGCCGTCGAGGCCGCCGACGACGAGGTGGAAGGGGTCGTAGGCGGCGAGGTCGATCCGGGGCAGTTCGCCGGTGTCCGCGGCGCGCAGCGGGAGGTCGCCCCGGGAACGCCGGATGTTCTCCGGCGCCGGTGTCCCCTGCCCGTTCAGCAGGGCGGCCACCCGCCGGTTGGCCGGGTCGACGGCCAGCCAGGTGCCGCCGGCCCGCAGGTCACGCCCGCCGATCAGCCCCGGATGGGCGGCCCAGTATCGCGCCGGCGACATCCACGGCCGCGACACGAACTCGTCCCTGACACCCGCGAGGAGCACCGGCACCCGAGCCTCGGGGTCGACACTCACGATTACCGTGCACAATGCTGGTTTCCCTCCAGAATCGGTAGAGACGCATGCAGAGTGCATGGTTTCGAGCGATTTGCACAAGTCCGCCGATGTCTCAAATCGGTGGCCACGGAACCGCCGGCCAGTCATCGGAGGGGTAGGGGTGCACGCCGGTGTCGAGCAGCCGCCGTACGCGCTGCCAGGTGGCCTCCACCTCGGCCTGGGTGAGGAGCTCGCGCAGCCGGCGCCCCAGCCGGCCCCGGTCGATCTCGCGCTCGAGATGCACCAGGACCGAGACGGCCTCGCGGGAGAGCGGCTTGCCGCGCCACTGCCACAGCACCGTGCGCAGCTTGTCCTCCACGGAGAAGCAGACCCCGTGGTCGACGCCATAGATGTGCCCGTCGCCCAGCGGGAGCAGGTGCCCGCCCTTGCGGTCGGCGTTGTTGACGACGGCGTCGAAGAGGGCCATGCGGCGCAGCCCGGGAGTCCGGCCGCGGATCAAGGTCAGTAGGTCAACGGCCGGGTCGGCGTCGATCCAGAGCTGAACCATGCCCGCACCGAAGGGGCCGTCGCGGTAAACCGTCGGAGGGACGATGCGCCAGCCAGTGGCGGCGGCCACCTCGTAGGCGGCGACTTCGCGGGCGGCCAGCGTGCCGTCGGGGAAGTCCCAGAGTGGCCGCTCGCCGCGCACCGGCTTGTAGACACAGGCGGCGACGAGCTCGTCCAGGCGCACCGAGCAGTAGAGCGTCATGTTCGTGGCCTCGACCAGACGGCCGGCCACATCGATGGTGCCGTCGCGCAGCAGGCGGAGCGCCGTGGCGTCGTCCAGCCCGGCGACGCCGTCCACGCCGACGGCCGGATCGCTCTCCGCGGTCATCCGGCCCCCCTGCCCGGCGCGCCGCCCGCACCCCCGCCGGGCGGCTCGCCCGCCCCGCCGCTTCGCTCGCTCACGCCGACATTCCCCCGGGGTGGTGTCCGTTGAGACGTACGCAGATGTGCCCCTCCGGCTCCAGCGGCTGCCCGCACAGCGGGCACGGCGGACGGCCGGCGGCGACGAGGTCGAGGGCCCGCCGGCTGAACGCCCGTGCGGCGGCGGGGCTGATCCGCACCCGAAGGACCGCGGGCTCGAGCTCGAGCTCGTCGGGCTCGAGCAGCTCGTCCTCCTCCTCGGCGGCCGTGGCCTCCTGCGCCTCGATGATCACCTGGGAGGTCTCGGGGTCCCAGGCGAGCGCCATCGTGCCCACCCGGAAGTCCTCGTCGATCGGCAGGTCGAGCGGGGCATCGTCGGCGAGCTCGACGGGCGCGGAGGCGGGGACGGGGGCGCGGCCTCCGGTGCGGCGCAGCACCTCGTCGAGCAGCTCGTCGAGCCGGTCGGCGAGCACGGCGACCTGGAATTTCTCAAGCGCGACCGTGGTGATCCTGCCCTGGCCGCGGGCCTGCAGGAAGAAGGCCCGTGCTCCCGGTTGCCCGACGGCACCGGCCACGAACCTGTCAGGCGGATCGTAGTCGAAGACCGGCATAACCCGACCTTACGTGGTCCCGGCTCCGCCGCCGACGGCGGCATCGCTCCCGGTGATGTTTTCTCCCCCGCCGTGCTCCTCCGGAACCTCACTGGGAGGGATCAGGTCCGCCACGTCGCCGCCGATGTCGTTGAGCCTGAGCAGGAAGGGGCGCAACGGGGTGTAGCGGATGACGGTGAGCGAGGCGGGATAGGCGGTGATCCGCTGGAACTGGTCCAGATGCAGCCCCAGCGCGTCGGCGACGATCGCCTTGATCACGTCGCCGTGGGTGCAGACCGCGTAGGTCGCCTTCTCGCCCAGCCGGTCGTTCCACTCGCGCACGGCGCGCACGGCCCGGCTCTGGGTGTCGGCGAGCGCCTCGCCTCCGGGGAACACCGCGGCGCTGGGGTGGGCCTGGACTACCTGCCAGAGCGGCTCGCGGGCCAGCTCCTCGATCGGCCGGCCGGTCCAGTCGCCGTAGCCGCACTCGCCGAAGCGGTCGTCGGTCTGGACCGTACGGCACCGCTCCTGACGCAGCGCCACCGCGCGCGCGGTCTCCTGGCAGCGGTCGAGCGGGCTGGACACGATGGCGTCGAGGTCGAGGGGCGCGAGCCTCGCGGCCAGCGCGTCGGCCTGCCCTCGCCCGCGCTCGTCGAGGTGGACGCCCGGCGTCCAGCCCGCGAGCACCGGCCCCGTCATCGCGGTGAGGCCGTGCCGCAGGAGCAGGAGGGTCGTCATGAGGAGATCACGCCCAGCGAGAGGAGCGTGAGCAGGAAGGCGCCCGCGAAGACCCGGTAGACCACGAACACGATGGTCGAATGCTTGGCGACGTAGCGCAACAGCCAGGCGATCGAGGCGTACCCGACGATGAACGAGACGATGGTCGCGATCGCGGTCGGCACCGGGGGCACGCCTCCCCCGTCGCCGATGTGGCGCAGCTCGAACAGTCCGGACAGGACCACCGCCGGGATCGACAGCAGGAACGAGTACCGCGCGGCGGCCTCCCGGGTGTACCCGAGGAACATCGCGCCGGTCATCGTGGAGCCGGACCGGGAGGCGCCGGGGATCAGCGGCAGCATCTGCCAGGCGCCGATGATCAAACCGTCGCGCAGGCCGAGGTCGGCGACCTCTTTCTTCTTCCGCCCCATCTGGTCGGCGGCGAGCAGCAGCAGGCCGAAGAGGATGAGCATGCCGGCGTTGAGCCACAGGTTGCGTGCCGGGCCCTCGATCGCGTCCTTGAACAGCAGGCCGGCGACGCCGATGGGAACGGTCCCGAGGCCGATGTACCAGCCCATGCGGGCGTCGAGGTGGCCGCGCAGGTCCGGGGTCCACAGGCTGCGCAGCCAGGTCCACAGGATCCGGACGATGTCGCGCCAGAAGTAGATGAGCACCGCCAGCATCGTGCCGAGCTGGATCACCGCGGTGAAGGCGGCGCCGGGATCGGACCACCCCAGCAGCTTCGGCACGATCAGCAGGTGCGCGGAACTTGAGATGGGCAGGAATTCGGTGAGTCCCTGCACGATGCCGAGCACGATGGCCTGGAGAGAGTCCACGATGGGCCAGCCTAAACGTTCCGACGCGCTAATCTGGCCTGACAATGGATCAGCGACTTGTCGGGCGCAGCGGTCTGTCGGTGTCCCGGTTGGGGCTCGGCACGATGACCTGGGCCCGCGACACCGGCGCCGAGGAGGCGACCGCCCAGATCACCGCGTTCGTCGAGGCCGGGGGCACGCTGATCGACACGGCCGACGTCTACGGCGGCGGCGACGCCGAGCTGCTGATCGGCCGCCTGCTCCGCGACGTGGTGCGGCGCGACGAGCTGGTGATCTCCACCAAGGCGGTGCTGACCCCCGGCGGACGGCCCGACGCCTCGCGCCGGCATCTCATCCGCGCACTCGACGCCTCCCTGTCGCGGCTGGGGCTGGATGACGTGGACCTGTGGCAGCTCCACGCCTTCGACCCCGACGTCCCCCTGGAGGAGACGCTCGCCGCCGTCGATCTCGCCGTCTCCACGGGGCGTACGGCCTACGCCGGCGTGTGCGACTACGCCGGCTGGCAGCTCGCCGCGGCGGCGGTGTGGCAGCGCGCGGCCGACTCCCGCGCCCCCATCGTCTGCGCCCAGGGGGAGTACTCCCTGCTCGCCCGGGACGCGGAGCAGGAGGTGCTCCCGGCCGCCGCGCACGTCGGCGCCGGCTTCCTGGCCTGGTCGCCGCTCGGCCGGGGCGTGCTGACCGGCAAGTACCGCACCGGCATCCCCGCGGACTCCCGCGCGGCGACGCCGCATTTCGCCGAGTTCGTCCGGCCATACCTGGATGAACGGTGCCGCAGGATCGTGGAATCGGTCGCTACGGCGGCCGACGGCCTCGGCGTGTCGCCGCTCTCGGTGGCTCTCGCGTGGATCCGGGACCGCCCGGGCGTGTCGGCCGCCGTGGTCGGCACGCGCACGCATGCCCAGCTTCTCGGGGTTCTCCAGGCCGAGGAGCTCACCCTCCCGCGGGAGATCCGCGAAGCCCTGGACGACGTCTCCGACTCCTGAGCCGCCCCGACGTCGGTCTCCGGCACCCCTGACGTAAAAACGAGAGTTCTTCTCGCGTATCACGCGTCGATACCGAATCGCAACTTTCGGCGAAAAATCGGGGCGCATGGGAAAAGAGTGGGAGTCGTAGGGCTCGTCCGGCACATGCCGCCCATCACGTTCACGCGACATTCCACGACATTCACCGTACGGCGACGGCGAGGTGTGGCCGGGTCGGGAGCGGCGGGGCGCCGGACACGTCCGACGAGCGGGGAAACGACGAATCCGGATTTCGGGAAGGGGAGCATATGGAGATCGGACGTCACACCTCCGCGATCTCTGCGGGGGCGCTGGCGGTTGCCCTCAGCGTGGGAGTCCCCCTGCTGGCGGCCGAGCCGGCGCAGGCGGCCGACTGCACGGGCAGCGGGATCCTGTCCGGCGTGACCAACGGACTTTGCTCGGTGGTCCACGGCGTGACCGGCACGCTGGACGCGGCGACCGGCGGCGCGACGTCAGGGCTCAGCGGCGTGGTCGACACGGCGGTCGGTGGTGTGACGGGCACGGTGAACGGCACGGTCAACGGCGTGACCGGCACGTTGAGCACAACCGTGGGCGGAGTGGCCGACACGGTGGGCGGCCTCGGCGGCGGTGGCGGGCTCGGCGATACGGTCGGCGGCCTGACCAACACCCTCGGAGGCACCGTCGGCGGCGTGACCAACACCCTCGGGGACACCGTCGGCGGGGTCACGGACACGCTGAACGGCACGGTCAAGGGACTCGGTGACGCGCTGGGCGCCCAGAGCGGCACGGGCGGCACGGGTGCTTCGGCCGGCTCAGGATCGTCCGGAGGCGGTGTCGGCGGCGCGGTCGGCGGAGTCGTAGGGGGCGCGGTGGGCGCCGTCGACGACGTCGTGCGGGGCGCGGCGGACCTGACCGGCGGGCTGACCCAGACGGAGACGGAGAAGGACGGCTGCCTCCCAGGGGCCCCCGGCGGCGCCTGCGGCGACACGGGGGGCGGTACGGCCAAGCCGTCCGGCGAGGACGCGGCGGACAAGACCAAGGCGGGCATGGTGCGCGGCGAGGCCGGGAACGACATCCTCCCGACCGAACCCATCCGCCCCCCGGAGAGCCGGCCGAACCTGATCGACGAGGGGCGGACCATCCGCCCGGTCGACCTCTCGGTGGACCCGGACGACGTCGGCATCCCGCTGCTGTGGCCGGGGCAGTACGTCCCGGGGCTGTCCACCCACATGAAGGGCGCGGCGATCCCGGCGCGACGGTCGCAGAACGGCATGGAGACGGCGCTGACCGCGGCACTGCTGCTGTCGGCGGTGCTCGCCACCCGCGTGGTGTCGGCGCGCCGCGCCCGCGCGAACGTGCCCGAGTCGATGCCCCTCGAGGGCATCCGGCTCAGCGGCTCGCCGGGCCGCCACCGCATGGCCTGAGCGCCGGTCATCGGCGACCGACGGCGCCGCCGCACGATGAGTGCGGCGGCGGCCGGGTCAGGCTCCGATCGCGTGGACGCCGCCGTCGACGTGCACGATCTCCCCGGTGGTGGCGGGGAACCAGTCGGAGAGCAGGGCGAGGCAGGCCCGGGCCGCGGGCTCGGTGTCGGTCAGGTCCCAGCCGAGGGGCGCCTTGTCCGGCCAGCTCTCCTCGAACTCCTGGAAGCCGGGGATGCTCTTGGCGGCCATGGTGCGCAGCGGCCCGGCGGCGACCAGGTTGACCCGGATGCCGTGCTTGCCGAGGTCGCGCGCGAGATAACGGGAGCAGGACTCCAGCCCCGCCTTGGCCACACCCATCCAGTCGTAGACCGGCCACGCCTTGGTGGCGTCGAAGTCGAGGCCGACGACCGCGCCGCCGTCCTTCATCAACGGCAGGCACGCGACGGCGAGCGACTTGAACGAGTAGGTGGAGACGTGGAGGGCGGTCGCCACGTCCTCCCAGCTCGTGTTGAGGAAGTTCCCGCCCAGGCACGTCTGCGGGGCGAAGCCGATGGAGTGGACGACGCCGTCCAGGCCGTCCAGGTGCTCGCCCACGCGGTCGGCGAGCGTGTCGAGGTGCTCGGTGTTCTGCACGTCCAGCTCGATCACCGGCGGCGGCTCAGGCAGCCGCTTGGCGATGCGCTCGACCAGGCTGAGGCGGCCGAAGCCGGTCAGCACGACGCTCGCGCCCTCCTCCTGCGCGAGCTTCGCCACGCTGAAGGCGATCGAGGAGTCGGTGAGGACGCCGGTGACCAGCAGCCTCTTGCCGTCCAGCAGACCCATGTGTCAGCTCCAGTTCCCGGTGGCCCTCGGCCACCCGTTCTCGTCCGTGCCGGAATGCCTTCCGGGTTGCTTCCAGGAGGTCAGTGGCCCATTCCGAGGCCACCGTCCACGGGGATGACCGCGCCGGTTACGTAGGAGGCGTCGTCGCTCGCCAGGAACCTGACGACCTTCGCGATCTCGTCCGCGCTCGCCTGGCGGCCGAGCGGGATGCTCTTGCGGATCGCCTCCTGCTGGGCCTCGTCGAGCACGGCGGTCATGTCGGTCTCGACGAAGCCGGGCGCGACGACGTTGACCGTGATGCCGCGCGAGGCCAGCTCCCTGGCCAGCGACCGGCCGAACCCGATCAGCCCGGCCTTGGAGGCGGCGTAGTTGGTCTGGCCGGCCGACCCGAGCATGGCGACGACCGAGGAGATCAGCACGATCCTGCCGCGCTTGAGCCGCAACATCGGCCGCACCGCCCGCTTGGCTACGCGGTACGCGCCGGTGAGGTTCGTGTCGATGACGTCGGTGAAGGCCTCTTCCTTCATCAACGGCAGCAGCGTGTCCTTGGTGATGCCGGCGTTGGCGACCACGACCTCCACCGGGCCGTGCTCGGCCTCGGCCTTCTCGAAGGCGGCGTCCACGTCCGCCGTGTTGGTCACGTCGCAGCGGACGCCGAAGAGGCCCTGCGGGGGCTCACCGGAGCGGTAGGTGACGGCGACGGCATCGCCGGCGGCGGCGAGTTCGCGGGCGATGGCGAGACCGATGCCGCGGTTGCCGCCGGTGACGAGAACAGAACGAGCCATGCACGGGACGCTATCGCTTACTGCCGGGTAACCCACTTGTCCGCAGGGCACAAGATCACACGGTTAGGATCGTGGACATGCGCCAGATCGATCCCGATTTCCTCGCCCTGCCGCTCAGGCGGCTGGCGGACGCGGCCCTGCAGCGCGCCCGTGACCTGGGCGCCGAGCACGCGGCGTTCCGCCTGGAGCGGGTGCGCTCGGAGACCCTCCGCCTGTTCGACGCCCGGCTCGAGGGTTCCATGGACGCCGACGACCTCGGCTTCGCCGTACGAGTGATCAAGGATGGCACCTGGGGCTTCGCCTCCGGCGTCGAGTTGACGCCCGAGGCCGCCGTTCGCGCCGCCGAGGAGGCGGTGCGGGTCGCCGAGGTCAGCGCGCCCATCAACCGCGAGGCGATCGAGCTCGCGCCCGAGCCCGTCCACGCCGACGTCACCTGGGTCTCCGCGTACGACGTGGACCCGTTCGACGTGCCGTTGCGCGACAAGGTCGAGCTGCTCGGCGGCTGGTCGGCCGGTCTGCTGGGCCGGGTCGACCACGTCTCCGCCTCGCTGATGCAGGTCAAGGAGCAGAAGTTCTACGCCGACACGGCGGGGACGGTGACCACGCAGCAGCGGGTGCGGCTGCATCCGGTGCTGACCGCGATGCGCACCGACGGCGACCGGTTCGACGACATGCGCACCCTGGCGCCCCCGGTCGGCCGCGGCTTCGAATACCTGACCGGCACCGGCTGGGACTTCCCGGCCGAGCTGGCCGAGATCCCCGACCTGCTGACCGAGAAGCTCAAGGCGCCCTCGGTCGAGGCGGGCTCGTACGATCTGGTGGTCGACCCGTCCAACCTGTGGCTGACCATCCACGAGTCGATCGGCCACGCCACCGAGCTGGACCGCGCGCTCGGCTACGAGGCGGCGTACGCGGGCACCTCGTTCGCCACCTTCGACCAGCTGGGCACCCTGAAGTACGGCTCGCCGGTGATGAACGTGGTGGGCGACCGCACCGCCGAGCACGGCCTGTCCACGGTCGGCTGGGACGACGAGGGCGTCGAGGGGCAGTCGTTCGACATCGTGCGCGACGGCGTCCTGGTGGGCTACCAGCTCGACCGGCGGATGGCCCTGCTGAAGGGCTTCGGGCGCTCCAACGGGTGCGCGTTCGCCGACTCCCCCGGTCACGTGCCGATGCAGCGGATGGCCAACGTGTCCCTCCAGCCGGCCGAGGGCGGCCCCTCCACCGAGGAGCTGATCTCCCGGGTGGAGCGCGGGATCTACATCCTCGGTGACAAGAGCTGGTCGATTGACATGCAGCGGTACAACTTCCAGTTCACCGGCCAGCGCTTCTACAAGATCGAGAACGGCCGGCTGGCCGGGCAGCTCCGCGACGTGGCCTACCAGGCGACCACGACCGACTTCTGGCGCTCCATGGAGGCCGTCGGTGGCCCGGGGACGTACGTCCTCGGCGGCGCCTTCAACTGCGGCAAGGGCCAGCCGGGGCAGGTGGCGCCGGTCAGCCACGGCACGCCGTCGGCGCTGTTCCGGGGCGTGCGGATCCTCAACACGGTGCAGGAGGGCGGCAAGTGAGCGAGCGCATGGGCACTCCCCAGGAGACGGTCGAGCGGGCCCTCGCGCTCAGCCGCGCCGACGACTGCGTGGTGATCGTGGAGGAGGGGTCCACGGCGAACCTGCGGTTCGCCGGCAACACCCTCACCACCAACGGGGTCGCGCGGTCCTCACGGCTGACGGTGATCTCGATCGTGGGGCAGGGCGTGGGCGTGGTGTCCCGGGCCGCGGTGCGTCCCGACCAGCTCGCCGACGTGGTGGCCGCGGCCGACCAGGCCGCGCGGGACGCCCAGCCGTCGGAGGACGCCCGGTCGCTTCCCGGCGGCGACTCCCTCGGTGACTGGAACCGGGCGGTCGAGCCGACGACCATCGAGATCTTCCGCGACTTCGCGCCCGCGCTGGGCGAGTCGTTCGCGGCGGCCGAGGCTTCCGGCAGGAAGCTGTACGGCTTCGCCGAGCACATCCTGGCCTCCACCTTCGTCGGGACGTCGTCCGGGCTGCGCGCCCGGCACGACCAGCCCACCGGACGGCTGGAGCTCAACGCGAAGTCGGCGGACCTGTCCCGGTCGGCGTGGACCGGCGTGGCGACCCGCGACTTCTCCGACGTGGACGTCGCGGCGCTCGACGCCACGCTCGCCCGGCGGCTCGACTGGGCCAAGCGCCGGGTGGACGTCCCGGCCGGGCGGTACGAGACGATCCTGCCGCCGACCGCGGTCGCCGACCTGATGATCTACCTCTACTGGTCGTCCGGGGCGAGGGACGCGGCCGACGGCCGTACGGTCTTCTCGAAGCCGGGCGGCGGCACGCGGGTCGGGGAGCGCCTCTCGGACCTCCCCGTACGGCTCTACAGTGATCCGGCGCACCCGGGCATCGAGTGCTCGCCGTTCGTCCTCGCGCACGCCTCCGGCCGGGAGCAGTCGGTCTTCGACAACGGCCTGGGCCTCGGCGCCACGGACTGGATCTCCGGGGGACGGCTGGCCAACCTGGTGCAGACCCGGCACTCCGCCGAGCTGACCGGGCTCGCGGCCACCCCGTCGATCGACAACCTGATCATGACGGGGCCGGACGGCGGCCGCTCGCTGGAGGAGATGATCGCCGGCACGGAGCGCGGGCTGCTGCTCACCTGCCTGTGGTACATCCGCGAGGTGGACCCGCAGTCGCTGCTGCTCACCGGTCTGACCAGGGACGGCGTCTACCTCGTCGAGAACGGCGAGGTGGTCGGGGAGGTCAACAACTTCCGGTTCAACGAGTCACCGGTCGATCTGCTCGGCCGGCTGTCCGAGGTCGGGCGGAGCGAGCAGACGCTGCCGCGCGAGTGGAACGACTACTTCACCCGCACCGTCATGCCGGCGATCAGGGTGCCCGACTTCAACATGTCCACGGTCAGCCAGGCGAACTGACCCCGAGGTCTTGTCGAGGCGCGGCCGTTCCCGTGACGGCCGCGCCTCAGGCGTCTTCGAGGCGGAAACCGACCTTCAGCCCGACCTGGATGTGGGCCACTTCGCCGTCCTCGATGTAGCCGCGCACCTCGGTCACCTCGAACCAGTCGAGGTGACGCAGAGTCTCGGCGGCGCGCCGGATGCCGTTGCGGATGGCCCGGTCGACGCTCTCCCCCGAAGTGCCCACTATTTCGGTCACCCGATAGGTTCGGTCCGACATGACGTCCTCCCTCTCGCTCGGACTCATGCTCGTATCGCTGCGGCGCTTTCGCGCCCCCACCATGCGGGGTCTACCGTGGAGTTTGTGAAGCTTTTGGGCCGGAACCGGACAGTGCACAAGGTTACGGACGCCAGGCCCTCGCTGTCGGCGGACATCCGGCGCCGCGAGATCAGCTACGTGATCAAGATGTCCATTCGTCTCGTGTGCCTCGTGCTCGCCGTCGCCGTGCCGGCGCCGTGGCCGGTGCGGGCGCTGCTCGTCGCGGGGGCCGTGGTTTTGCCATACGTTGCCGTGATCGGGGCCAATGAGCGAGGGAAAGGTCAACCGTCGCCCATGGAAACCGTGGAATCTAACCAAAACGAGATACCACGGCATCGACGCGAGATCGGGTCGTGACAAAGTCTTGACGCAACCCATGGGTTGTAGGTGTACAGTTTAGCCAAGCGCTCTGGTCCCCCGTCGGAGCGCTGGTGCCGGCGTTCCGGGCCCCCGTCGGAACGCCGATGAAGCGGCGCCGGGTGGTTTGCCCCCGTAACCACCCGGCGCTGCCCTTCTTTTTTCTCGAATTTCGCCTTAATTCGAACAAATTACCGCTTTTATGCGAACGCCATCGTTTCACAGCGTGTCGCGATATATCCGCAACCTTCGGACAGGCACTACGGGATCACGGATCCGTGGTCAGGCGTCCTTGCGGGTTTCGGTCGTCGCCTGCTCCCAGTTGCGGGCCATGGCGGAGAGACGCTCCAGCGCGTCTTCGGGGGCGGTGCCCGCTCCCTGGGCCAGCCCGAGCAGGTAGGCGGTGAGCGGCGCGGCGGGCCGGGCCACGCCGTGGGCCACATCACGGGTCAGGTCGAGCACCGCCTCGCGGTCCACCCTCGCGGGATCGACGCCCAGTTCGCGGCAGACCAGGGCGGTCCATTCCTCCAGCACGTTCACGCGGTCTCCTCGTTCGTCCCTCGAGTCCGGCGCGCCCGGTCGAGATCGTCCATAGTGTCGCAGTCGAACCAGGGGGCCCGCCCGCCCGCCTCCGCGGCGAGGCGGACGGTCACCGGTTCGAGCGGGCCGAGCACCCCGCGCAGCGAGCGGCCGCCGTACCGGGCGAGCGCCTCGCGGAGCGCCCGCGTCCGCCACACGCCGGTCAGCCACTGCTCGGCGCCCTCGTCGTCGATCAGCACGGCGCCCGCGGCGCCCGCCTCCCGCGCCGCGGCCCGCAGCGCCGTCACGTGATCCGCGGACAGGAAGGGCAGATCGGCGGCGAGCAGCGCGATCTCATCGGCCGTGACGAGGGCGAGCCCGGCCCGCAGCGCCGGCACCGGGCCGGATCCGGGCGGCTCCTCCCGGGTGTGCACGGCCCGCTCCAGCCCGCGCCCGGGACGCGGGGGGCCGACGACGACGAGGGTCCGCGCGCCGGGAACGGCCGCGGCGACCCGCTCGATCAGGGACCGTCCCGCTACCGGCTCCGCCGGCTTGTCCCGTCCCCCCAGCCGCCGCGCGTGCCCGCCGGCCAGGATCACCGCGTCGTACGGCACAACCTAGCCTCCGATGGCCGACATGGGCCGGGCCGGCTGGAGGAAGGACGGGTCGTCGATGCCGTGACCGGCCTTCTTCCGGCCAACGGCGCTGATCCAGCGGGCGGCGAGGTCGTCGTCGGACGCCCCGGAGCGCAGGGCAGTACGGAGATCGGACTCCTCCGTGGCGAACAGGCAGTTGCGGATCTGGCCGTCGGCGGTGAGCCGGACGCGGTCGCACGCTCCGCAGAACGGACGGGTGACCGAGCCGATCACGCCCACCCGCGCCGGGCCGCCGTTCACGAGGAAGAGCTCCGCGGGCGCGCTGCCGCGATCGCGCGGATCGTCCCCCACCAGGTCGAAGGAGGCCTTGAGCCGGCCGAGGATCTCGTCGGCGGTGATCATGTTCTCGCGGCGCCAGCCGTGCTGGGCGTCGAGCGGCATCTGCTCGATGAAGCGCAGCTCGTACCCGTGGTCGAGGCTGAAACGCAGCAGCGGGACCGCCTCGTGCTCGTTGACGCCCCGCATCAGCACCGCATTGATCTTTACGGGGGTGAGCCCGGCCCGGTGGGCCGCGGCCAGCCCGTCGAGGACGTCGGGCAGGCGGTCGCGGTGCGCGAGGCGGAGGAACACGGCCGGGTCCAGGGTGTCGAGCGACACGTTGATCCGGTCCAGCCCGGCCTCCGCCAGCGGGGCGGCGAGCCTGGCGAGGCCGATGCCGTTCGTGGTCAGCATGATCTGGGGGCGCGGGCGCAGCCGTGCGGTCGCGGCGACGATCTCCACCAGCTCCCGGCGGAGCAGCGGCTCGCCCCCGGTGTAGCGCACCTCGGTGATGCCGAGCCGCTCCACGCCGATCGTGACGAGGCGGACGATCTCCTCGGCGGTGAGCAGGTCGGGCTTGGGAAGCCAGTCCAGCCCTTCGGGCGGCATGCAGTACGAGCACCGCAGGTTGCATCGGTCGGTCAGTGAGACGCGCAAGTCGGTCGCGACCCGGCCGAATGAGTCAACCAGCAAGGGGGACCTCCCGGACGTTCGGAGACCTCAAGCCTATGGCCTGTCGCCTCTCCGCCCACACCTCTCCGCCCGCACCGTCGGCCCCGCGTCAGGCGAGGGCGGGTGAGGGAACGCTGCGGCGCGGGTCGAGGAGGCTGGGGTCGGTGGCCATGAAGACGTCCATGGAGTCGCTGTGCCATCCCGCGGCGAGCAGGGGGCGGGTCGCCACGTGGGGCGCGGGCAGGCAGACCGTGGCCCGGCCGCCGGGCGGGTCCAGCGTCGCGAGCACGGCGACGACCGCGTCCCTGACCGCGTTGGCGCCCGCCGCGGGGTCCGCGGCCATGTGGGTGACACCGTACTCGGGCTCGGCGCCGCCCACGGCGGCGGCGGCGACCACCACGCCGTCACGGGAGACGAGGAGCGCCCGTCCGCCGGGACGGGCCACCCAGGCGGTGTGGTCGGCGGCCCGGTCCACGCCGGTCCACTCCAGTTCCAGCGCGGCGACCTCGCCGGGACCGGTCTCCGAGACGGTCCAGCCGCGCGGGAGGCGAAGGGCGCGCACGTCGCCGCCCAGGTAGAGGAGCGGCCACCAGGCGTCCAGGCCGGACCTCGTGTACAGCGGCAGCGCGTGCGCGTGCAGGCTGCTGAACGTCATGCGCCGGGGGGTGTCCTGCCAGAGGGCCCTGAGCATCGCGTTCCCCGCTCCGCGGCCGTGGGATCGGGGGTCGACGAACAGGTCGCAGAGCATCGTCACCGCGTCCGGCCCGTCGCCGATCCTGCGGGTCGCGCCGAACCCGGTCACCGTGCCGTTCTGCTCGGCGACGACCACCCGGCCGTGGGCCAGCAGGTGACCGACGTACGCCGGATCGGCTCCGGTCCACTCCTCTCCCTGGCCGGTGGCCAGGGCCACCGCCGCGATGGCGTCGAGGTCCTCGAGGGTTGCGCCCCTTATGTACGTGTTTGTCACGGCCATACTGTGCCACAGCTCTCAGCCTGGAAGCCCTCCCCCGGAAGGGCGCGAAATAGTGACGCGATCTCTCCCGGAGCGGCTCCGCCCCCTCTTTCCGCGCCCCGCGGGCCTTGGACCCGGCCCGGTGCGGCCGGATCCCAGGCATGACGCCCATCAAACCGGGCAAATAGTGATAAATGGCACATATCTCCCGCCTTAGGGGGTTTCGATGCCGCGAATCACCGCCGTCGAGTGCGTCCTCCCCCCGAACCGGTACGCCCAGGAGGAGATCACCGACCGGCTGGCGGAGCTGTGCCCGATCCCGGAGGACGTCCGCCCCCTCCTCGACCGGCTGCACACGAGCGCCCGCGTCCGTGAGCGCCACCTCGTGCTGCCGATCGAGAAGTACGCCAAACTCGACGGATTCGGCGCGGCGAACGAGGTCTACGTCGACGCCGCGGTCGATCTGGGGGCGGAGGCGGTCGCCGCCGCGCTCGAGGCGGCCGGCCTGGAAGGCTCCGACGTGGACCTGATCATCGTCGCCTCCACCACCGGAGTGGCCGCGCCCTCGCTGGACGCCAGGATGGCCGGGCGGCTCGGGCTGCGCCCCGACGTCAAGCGGCTCCCGGTCTTCGGCCTCGGCTGCGTCGCCGGAGCGGCCGGGATCGCACGGCTGCACGACTACCTGCGCGGCGCGCCTGGCGAGGTCGCCGTACTGCTCGCGGTGGAGCTCTGCTCCCTCACCCTGCAACGCGAGGACAGCTCGATCGCGAACCTGATCGCGAGCGGCCTCTTCGGGGACGGCGCCGCCGCCGTCGTGGCGTGCGGCGACGAGCGGGCCTGCTCCGGCCCCGCCGTAGTGGCCACGCGCAGCCGCCTCTATCCCGAATCCGAAGGGGTGATGGGCTGGGACGTGCGCGACAGCGGCTTCCAGGTGGTGCTGGACGTGCGCATCCCCGAGCTGGTACGCGAGCACCTGGCCGACGACATGCGCGAGTTCCTGGCCGACCAGGGGCTGACGACGAAGGACGTGACGGCCTGGGTCTGCCACCCCGGCGGCCCGAAGGTGCTCCAGGCCGTCGCCGCCGCCCTCGACCTGCCCGAGGGCGCGCTGGACGTGACCTGGCGCTCACTCGCCCAGGCGGGGAACCTCTCCTCCGCCTCGGTGCTGTTCGTGCTGCGGGACACGATGGCGTCACCGCAGCCGCCGCCTCCGGGCACGCCGGGCGTCCTGCTCGCGATGGGCCCCGGCTTCTGCTCCGAACTCGTCCTGCTCCGCTGGTAGGGACACCGTGAGCTGGTACGCCCTGCTCGTCCTCGCGGTGGCGGCGGAACGCGTCGCCGAGCTGGTCGTGGCCCGGCGCAACACCCGGTGGAGCCTGGCCCGGGGTGGTGTGGTCAGCGGGCGCGGCCACTACCCGGCGCTGGTGGCGCTGCACACCGGGCTGCTCGTCTCCTGTCTGGTCGAGGTGCGCCTGGCCGGTCGGCCGTTCGTCCCGGCGCTCGGCCTGTCCATGCTCGCCCTGGTCCTCGCCGCGCAGGGGCTGCGCTGGTGGTGCGTCGCCACGCTCGGCCCCCGATGGAACACCCGCGTGATCGTGGTGCCGGGGATGCCGCCGGTGCGGCGCGGGCCGTACCGGCTGGGTCGGCTGCGCCATCCCAACTATGTGGCCGTGGCGGTGGAGGGCATGGCGCTGCCGCTGGTGCACTCCGCGTGGCTGACGGCGATCGGGTTCACCGTGCTCAACGCGGCCCTGATGGCGGTCCGGATCAGGTGCGAGGACGCCGCCCTCGCGGCCGCGGCCCAGTGAAGAACGGCTCCGGAGAAGAGAAGACGGAAGGCCCGGCTCCCATGAGGGAGCCGGGCCGAGTCGTGGCGGCGCCGGTACGCGCCGTCAGGTCCTCCGTTCAGCGGTGGCCCCAACCGCGGCCGACGACCTTGACGTACGCGGACGCCTCGGAGCCCTTCAGCCGGCGGTCGCCGTCGAAGCGCACGGCCCAGGTGCCGGACTGGGTGGCCCGGACCTTGGTCGCGAAGCGGCCGGAGCCGTCGGTCTCGGCGGTCTGGACGTACTTCCAGCGCCGGGAGCCCTGGGGCTGGAAGTAGACGTCGACGTCCTTGCCACCGAGCCAGTGCCAGTCGTGCCAGTAACCCCGGCCCTCGCGGCAGTCGTCGCCCCGGCCCCAGCGGCCGGTGTAGTCGTCCCAGTCGTAGTACCAGTCGCTGTAGCACTGCGCGACATCAAGCCTGCCCTGCAGGTTGAGCCGGTTCCCCTTCCGAACCGGCTTCGGGGAGGCGGTGAAGTCGTTGATGCGGGTGGCCTTCGGCCCCTGCGGCGCGGGCGGACGCTGCCAGTCGTCGTGCTTCACGGAGATGGTCCGGTCGGCGGTGATGACCTTGCCGTCGTAGCCGAACGCCTCGACGTGGACCGTCCAGGTGCCCGTCTTGTGGCTCCAGTCGAAGTCCCAGGACTGCGACTTCGTGTCCCACTTGGGCCCGCGCAGCCGCTCCGGGTTGTCGTCCTTGCGCGCCCCCCAGTGGCCGTGGCCGCCGCCGTGGCCGCCGCCCCGGGGCTCCACGACGTCGATCGTGACGTCCTTGACGTCCTTGGTCCGGACGGTCGCGGTGACGCGGACCGAGCCGTGCCGGCGGACGACGACCGTGCCGGGGTTGACGTCGACCGACACGATCCGGGAGTCGGCCCGGTAGAAGGAGGCATCGGGCGTCTGGGAGACCTGCGGGCTCGGGCTGCGGGAGTCGTCCGGTGCGTCAGCGAAGGCCGGCGTGGCCGTCGCGAGCGCCGTGGCGCCCATGACGGCCACCGCCAGAGTGGCGGTGATGCGTTTCACCATGAGGGTTCTTTCCTCTCCCCGTTTGTGAACGCGCCCCGGCACGGGGCGCGCTTACGTCAAGAGACGTGTAAAGGAAGAGAAAAGTTGCCCCTAAAACATCACAAATTCGCAACTAGCCTTCTAAAAGGGTGATATCAGCCTGAGGCGACACCGGTGTCCGAACCGTAGTGCGCGGTCCCCCCGAACTCGACCTGCCAGGTGCCCCCGGTCCTGACCGGCGCCCGGCTCTCGAACCAGCCGTCCTTGTTCGTGACGGCGGTCCCCATGTTCTTCCAGTCGGCCGCGCCCGACTCGCGGAATCGGATCGTGACCTCCTGCCCGGCGAACGGCCGGTAGTCGACCTGGCCCTTCGGGTCGACCCGCATGAGGGTCCCGGTGACGCGCGTGCCGTCGCCGCCGCGGTTCACGTTGATGCCTTCGAACCGCGTCGACCGGCGGAGGTAGAAGGTCGTGTAGCTGTTGACGGTGGCGCCGTTCGCGCCCTTGGCGGTGGCGACCACGGTCCACTGGCCGCTCGGGTACCAGCGGGACAGCCCCACCTCAGGTTGGAACCTCCACTTCTCCCACCCGGTGGACCGTCCGGCGCCCTGGCCGCCCTGGGTGGACCGCGTGGCCGAGACAGAGACGGAGCCGGTGCTCCCGTCGATGAGCGGGCGCACCGGGGCGGCCCCGGGCCGGGGCGGGACGACGGCCGGGGCGGCGCCCGGGGACTGTCCGGTGGAGGCGGCCGGCGGCGGGCCGGGCTCGACCTTGACGGTGACCGCGCGGTCGCCGCGCGTCCCGCGCGTGACCACGTCGACCACCAGCTTCTCTGATCCCGACGGGCCGACGACCGGGTCGCCCGGCTGCACGGTGACGGATCGGATGGCCAGCTCGTCGTCGGCCAACGCCGGTGTCTGCGCCGCCCCGAGGGCGGCCAGCGGGACGGCGGCCGCGACGGCCGCCCTGGCGATTAGACGTCTGCTCATGGCCGAAGACCGTAGGCAGGCCCGGGTAATGCCCCCGGGGTGGAAAACCACCCCGGATGGCAAAACGTCACCCGATCCGGCTCGTCCGGCTCACTCGTACAGCGTGGCGATCAGGTCGGCGTACTTCGCGTGGATGACCCGCCGTTTGAGCTTCAGGCTTGGCGTGAGCTCCTCGGTCTCCGGCGTCCACTCGACGGGCAGCAGCCGCCACCTCTTCACCTGCTGCACCCGGGCCAGTTTGGCGTTCGCCGTGTCGACGGCGGTCTCGACCGCCTTCAGCACGTCGGGGTGCCCGGCCAGCTCGGCGAGGTCGTCGAACTCGATGCCGCGCGCCCGCGCCCATCCCGGGGCCACCTCGGCGTCCAGGGTCAGGATCGCCACCGGGTACGGCCGGCGGTCGCCGTACGCGAGGGCCTGCCCGATCAGGGGGTGCGCCTTGAGCGTGTTCTCGATGTTGGCCGGCGAGATGTTCTCGCCGCCCGCGGTGATGATCAGCTCCTTCTTGCGGTCCACGATCCGGACGAAGCCGTCCGCGTCGATGGAGCCGACGTCGCCGGTGCGCAGCCAGCCGTCCGCGTCGAAGAGCCCCTCGTCCGGCCGGTTGAGGTAGCCGCCGGTGTTGAGCGGGCCGCGGGTGAGGATCTCGCCGTCCTCGGCGATCCGCACCTCGACGCCCGGCTCGGCCCGGCCGACCGAACCCAGCTTGTACGCCGCGGGGGTGTTGGCGGTGAACGCGCCGGTCGTCTCGGTCATGCCGTACACGTCGATGACCTTCATGCCGAGGCCGGCGAAGAAGCGCTGTACCTCGGCCGGCAGGGGCGCGGCGGCGGTGGCGAGCCAGTTCGCCCGGTCGAAGCCGATCAGCGACCTGATGGACGACAGCAGCGCGGCGTCCGCCCGGTCGTAGGCGGCCTGGATCTCCGGCGTGACGGACGAGCCGTACTGGCCGGCCTCGACGTAGGCGAGCCCGGCGGTCATGGCCGCGCGGACCTGCTCCTGCCGCTCCTCCGGCTGGGTGGCGAGCAGCGCCTGGAGCCGGGCGGCCATCTTCTCCCAGACGCGCGGCACGCCGAAGAACATCACCGGCCTGACCTGGGCGAGCGTCGGGGCCAGGTTCGCCAGGTCGGTGCAGAAGTGGACATGGGAGACCTTGAAGAGCGGCAGGTAGAGGCTGAGCACACGCTCGGCGATGTGGGCGTAGGTCAGGTAGGAGATCTGCGCACCCAAGGACGGCAGGTTCGTCATCCTGTCGGTGGCTACGGCCTCGTAGGCCAGGTTCGCGTGGGTGAGGGGGACGCCCTTCGGGTCACCGGTGGTGCCGGAGGTGTACAGGACGGTCGCCACGTCGCCGGGGCGGACCGCCCGCCAGCGCGACTCGACGGCCTCCGGGTCGGCCGCCAGCCGCGCCGCCCCGAGGGCGAGGAAGTCGTCCCAGCTCAGGAAGCGGTCGTCGCGAGGAGGCGTCCCGTCGAGCACGACGACCTTCTCCAGCAGGGGCAGCCGCGACAGGATCGGCTCCCACCGGACCAGCTCGGCGGAGCCGACGACGGCCACCCTGGCCTCGACGTCACGGGCGATGTACGCCACCTGGTCGGCGGTGAAGGTGCTGTAGACCGAGCAGGCGAACGCGCCCGCGTGGACCGCCCCGAGGTCGGCCAGGACGTGCTCGCTGCGGTTGACCATCATCAGGGCGACCGCGTCGCCGGGGCCGACGCCCAGCGCGGCGTACGCGGCGGCGATCTCCAGGACCCGCCGCCGTGCCTCGGCGTAGCTCAGCGTACGCCAGCCGCCTTCCACGGGATCGGAGTAGGCGGGGGCGTCGGGATGTTCGGCGGCGGTCCGCCTCAGCTGTGCACAGATCGTCAGGCCCGCGATCTCGCTTTCGATCGCGGCGCGCTCCTCAAGGACCCCGGGCATCGCGCCTCCAAGTGCGTGGAGTCTTGGACGAGTGGCATGCATCGCACCACATCGGACGGGCAGCGACAAGACCCACTTCTCTCGACGTTTCGCGCTTGCTCGCAGCACGACGGGGCAGACATCGGTAATACCCGCCGGGGGCGGTTCGGGGGTGGTCCTGGGCGTGTGGGAACAGGGCATGGAGTCGCAGACGGGGGCGCGTGAGCGGACGTTCTTCGGGCATCCGCGCGGCCTGGCGACGTTGTTCGGCACCGAGATGTGGGAGCGCTTCAGCTATTACGGGATGCGCGCGATCCTCGTGCTGTTCCTCACCGCTTCCCCGGCCCGCGGCGGGATGGGACTGCCCGGGGTGACCGCGATCGGCGTCTACGGCGTCTACATCGCCTCGGTCTACCTGCTCGCCCTGGCCGGCGGCTGGCTCTCCGATCGGGTCTTCGGCGCGCGCCGGGCCGTGCTGTACGGCGGGAGCGTCATCATGGCCGGGCACGTGAGCATGGCCGTACCGTCCGGGGGCGGGTTCGTGTGGCTCGGCCTCATCCTGATCGCGCTGGGCAGCGGCATGATGAAACCGAACATCTCGGCGATGGTCGGCGACCTCTACCGGCACGAGGACGACGCCCGGCGCGACTCGGGCTACTCGGTGTTCTACATGGGAGTCAACGTCGGGGCGTTCGCCGGGATCCAGGTGGTGCCGTGGCTCCAGCGGGGCGACCGCTGGCACCTCGCGTTCGCCGCGGCGGCGGTCGGCATGGCCTTCGGGCTCCTGCAGTACGTGCTGGGCAAGCGGCATCTGAAGGGCGCGGGCGAGCACGCGGAGCACCGGCTGACCCCGGAGGAGCGCGCCCGGTTCGTCCGGGTCGCGCTGCCCTCGGGCTGCGCGGCGGTCGCGGCGATGGTCCTGTGGGCGATCACCGGCACCCTCAACCTCGACCGGTTCACCATCGTGCTGACCGTGGTGTCCGCCGCGGTGCCCGCGGCGTATTTCGCCTTCCTGTTCCTGGGCTCGCACGAGATCACGCCGCGGGAGCGGACCCGGCTGGTCGCGTACTTGTGGCTGTTCATCGCGGCCGCGATCTTCTGGATGATCTACGACCAGGCGGGCGGGGCGCTCACGCTCTTCGCCCAGCATCAGACCGACCTGAACGTCCTCGGCTTCGAGATCCCGGCCGGGTGGGTGTCCAACGTCAACTCGCTCGTGATCATCATCCTGGCGCCGGTGTTCGCGGAGATCTGGATCAAGGCGGGCGACCGGTTCGGCACACCGCTCAAGTTCGCGGCCGCGCTCGTGCTGGTCGGCCTCAGCTTCGTGGTGATGGCCCTGGCGGCGGACGCGGCGTCCGGCGGGACCAAGGTGTCGATCATGTGGCTGATCTCGGTGTACCTCGTGCAGACGCTCGGCGAGCTGTTCATCAGCCCAGTGGGGCTGTCGGTCACCAACAAGCTCGCCCCGCAGGCGTTCGTCAACCAGATGATGGGCGTCTGGTTCCTCGCGGTCGCCCTGGGCGACTCCATCGGCGGCCAGGCGTACCGGCTCACCCGCGTGGTGCCGATGCCGTGGTATTTCCTGATCCTCGCCATCTTCGCGGTGATTGCGGGCCTCGTCATGCTGGCCTGCGCTCGGAGGCTCTCCCGGCTTATGGGAGACTGAGCAGACGTGAACCACGTGCTCGACCTCGCCGGAATCTTTGTCTTCGCCCTGTCCGGCGCGCTTGAAGGCGTCCGCAAACGGCTCGACGTTGTCGGCATGGCGGTCCTGGCCTTCTTCACCGCCGTCGGCGGCGGCATCATGCGCGACCTGTTCATCGGCGTGCCGCCCGCCGCGTTCCGCGACACCGGATATCTCCTGGTGCCGATCGCGGCCACCGTCGTGGCGTTCTTCTGGCATTCACGGGTCGAGCGGGCCATGCCGGGCGTGCTGGTGTTCGACGCGGCGGGCCTCGGCCTGTTCTGCGCGGTCGGGACGGCCAAGGCGCTGCACTCCGGCATGGCCCCCTTGCACGCCGTGTTCCTCGGCGTCTGCACGGCGGTCGGGGGCGGCGTCATCCGCGACGTCCTGTCGGGCGAGATGCCGACCCTGCTCTACGACCGCCAGCTCTACGCCCTGCCCGCGATGCTCGGCGCGACCGCGATGGCCGTGCTGTACACGGCGGGCGTGCGTGGGTTCGTCGCCACCCTGTCCTCGGCCGTGCTCGCCTTCACGTTCCGCATCCTCGCCATGCGGTACGGCTGGCGCGCGCCCCTGGCGTGGGGCGTCAGAGGGTCGGTGTGAGCGGCTCGGCCGGGCGGTAGCCGTACGAGCCGGTGCCGGCGGCGATGCGGTGGACCGCGTCGGTGAGGACGTCGGGCGGCTGGGTGAACGGGATCCTGACGTAGTGTTCGAGCGTCCCGTCCACGCCGAACCACGGGCCGGGCGCGATCCGCACGCCCCGCGCCGCGGCCGCGTCCGCGAGCGGGGTGGCAACCGGCGCGTCCAGCCTGATCCACAGTGAACCGCCTCCGGGCGGCGGCGTGAACGTCCACGAGGGCAGCTCCGCGTGCAACGCCGCGACGAGCGCCGCTCGTGAGGCGCGCAGCGAGCGGCACCGGTCGGCGCGGGTCTCCTCCAGGCGGTCGAACAGGTGGGTCACCGCGAGCTGCTCGACGATCGCGCCCGAGATGTCCACGGACGCCCGGAAGAGGGCGAGCCTGCGGACCAGCGCGGCGGTGGTGCGGATCCAGCCCACGCGCAGGCCACCCCACCAGAGCTTGGACGCGGAGCCGATGCTGATCACCCGGCCGTCGGTGTCGAAGGAGGCGAGCGGCCTGCGGGGGCCGACGTCGTCGAGCGCCAGCTCGGCCCAGGTCTCGTCGGCCAGCAGGATGGCATCGTTACGGCGTGCGGCGGCCACCAGCGCGGCCCGGTCCTCGTCCCCCATCAGGTGGCCGGTGGGGTTGTGGAAGTCCGGGATGACGTACGCGAGCCGGGCGGCCGACTGCCGGAGCGCGCACTCCAGCAGGTCGAGGTGCCAGCCGTCCTCCTGGATGCCGACCGGGACGAGCCGGGCGCCGCGCAGCCGCGCGACGTCGATGGCGTGCGAGAAGGTGGGCGACTCCACCAGCACCGGGTCCTGCGGGCCGACGAGCAGCGACATGACGAGGTGGATGGCGTGCTGGGCGCCCGCGGTGATCATGATCTGCTCGGGGCGGGTGGCGACGCCGCGCTCGCGGTACCTGCGGGCGACGGCCTCCCGCAGCGGCGCGACCCCGATCGGGTCGTACCCCATGCCCAGCGCGTACCGGTGGTAGGCCTCGGCCGCCGCCGCGATGGCGTCCCCGAGGTACGGCGTGGCGGGCGGCGCGGCGCAGTGCAGCGGCAGCCGGCCCTCGTCGTCGGACACGACCCAGGGGCCCTCGACGCCGAGCGCGGCGGGGTCGGGCAGCGCGGTCCAGCTTCCGGCCCCCTGGCGGCTCTCCAGGTAGCCCTGCTCCCGCAACCGGTCGTAGGCGGTGGTGACGGTGGTGCGGCTGACGCCCAGCTCCTCGGCGAGGTGCCGCTCGGCGGGCAGTCGCACGCGTACGGCGAGGCGGCCGTCGAGGATCAGTGACCGCACCGACTCGGCGAGTGCCTTGTAGTAGGGCCGCGTCTCGGCCGGGACCTGGACAAGGCGGGCCAGTTGCCGCGCACTAAGATATCGGTCCATAAAGCCAATTGTCCTGATTGGCCCTTTATTTGCAAGTCAATGGCCCGGACCATGGGACCACTATGAGCGAACTCTCACTGCCCCGTGCCGGGTCGCTGCCCGCGCGGCTCCTGCGGCTGTACGTCGGGCTGGCCGGCTACGGCGCCGGGATCGGCCTGCTGGTCCACTCCGGGCTCGGCCTCGACCCCTGGGAGGTGTTCCACCAGGGGATGTCCATCCGCACCGGCTGGTCGATGGGCCTGTGCATCAACCTCGTCGGCGCCCTCGTGCTGCTGCTGTGGATCCCGCTGCGCCAGCGCCCCGGCCTCGGCACGATCAGCAACGTGCTGGTGGTCGGGACCTGCGCCGACGCCACCATGGCGCTGGTGCCCGCGCCGTCCTTCTGGGTGGTGAAGTGGGCGTTCCTGCTCGGCGGCATCGTCTGCATCGCCGCCGCGTCCGGCCTCTACATCGGCGCCGGCTTCGGGCCGGGGCCGCGCGACGGGCTGATGACCGGGCTGCACCGCCTCGGCCTGTCCATCCGCGTGGCCAGGACCCTGGTGGAGCTGACCGTGCTCGCCGTGGGCTGGCTCCTGGGCGGCACCGTCGGCGTCGGGACGATCGTCTTCGCTCTCGCGATCGGGCCCACGACCCAGTTCTTCATGAAAGCTCTGCGCGCCGATCCTTCCCGTACGTATTAGCGTGATCCGCATGCGGATCGAGGACTACGCGCTCATCGGCGACATGCAGTCCGCCGCCCTCGTGGGGCGGAACGGCTCGATCGACTGGCTCTGCCTCCCCAGGTTCGACTCCCCCGCCTGCTTCGCCGCCCTCCTCGGCGACGCGTCCAACGGCCGCTGGAAGCTCGCCCCCGCGAGCGCCTTCGGCGCGAACGGCCCGGGCGGCCGAGGCGGCGGGGGCGAACCGGAGCCCATGGCCACCCGGCGGTCCTACCGGGACGAGACACTGATCCTGGAGACCGTGTGGGAGACGCCGACCGGCGCGGTCAAGGTGATCGACTTCATGCCGCCCCGGCAGTCCAACCCCGACCTGGTCCGGATCGTCGAGGGCCTGTCGGGCAGCGTCGAGATGGCCACCGATATCCGCATCCGCTTCGACTACGGCCGGATCGTGCCCTGGGTGCGCCGCGTGGACGGCCAACTGCTGGCCGTCGGCGGACCTGACGCGGTGTGGCTGCACTCCGCCGTCCCGCTGAAGGGCGGCGACTACCACCACACCGGGACCTTCACCGTCTCGGCCGGGGACCGGGTGCCGTTCGTGTTCACCTGGCACCCGTCCCACCTGGACGGCCCCGAGCGCATCGACGCGTTCGAGCAGTTGACGGAGACCGAGCAGCTCTGGAAGGAGTGGGTCTCCGCCTGCGACTACAAGGGCCGCTGGCGCGAGGCGGTGGTCCGCTCGCTGATCACCCTCAAGGCGCTGACCTACTCTCCGACCGGCGGCATCGTCGCCGCCCCCACGACCTCGCTGCCGGAGGACTTCGGCGGCGTGCGCAACTGGGACTACCGCTACTGCTGGCTGCGCGACGCCACGATGACCCTCGACGCCCTCGTCGGCACCGGCTATCTCGACGAGGCCCGCGCGTGGCGCGAGTGGCTGCTGCGCGCCATCGCCGGCCGCGCCGAGGACCTGCAGATCATGTACGGCGTGGCCGGCGAGCGGCGGCTGCCCGAGATGACGCTCGACTGGCTCGCGGGCTACGAGGAGTCCCGCCCGGTCCGCATCGGCAACGGCGCGGCGAGCCAGCTCCAGCTCGACGTCTACGGCGAGGTGGTCAACTCCCTGTACGTCGCCCGCCGCGGGGGGCTGCCGCCCAACGGCCACGCCTGGTCGCTGGTGCGCAAGCTGATGGACTTCCTGGAGAGCGGATGGGAGGAGCCGGACGAGGGCCTGTGGGAGGTCCGCGGCCCCCGGCGGCACTTCGTCCACTCCAAGGTCATGGCGTGGGTGGCCGCCGACCGCGCCGTCCGCCTGGTCCGCGAGCTGGAGCGCACCGGCCCGATCGAGCGCTGGACGGCGCTGCGCGACCGCATCCACGCCGAGGTGTGCCACAAGGGCTACGACTCCGAGCGCGGCACCTTCACCCAGTCGTACGGCTCACGCGAGCTGGACGCGGCGCTGCTGATGATCCCGATCGTCGGCTTCCTCCCACCGCAGGACCCGCGGGTGCGCTCCACGATCGAGGCGATCGAGCGCGAGCTGATGGCGGACGGCTTCGTCCTGCGCTATCCGACCGCCGAGGACAACCCGGTGGACGGCCTGCCGGGCGGCGAGGGCGCGTTCCTCGCCTGCAGCTTCTGGCTGGCCGAGGCCCGGGCGATGGTGGGCCGCAGGAGGGAGGCGGTCGAGCTGTTCGAGCGGCTGCTGTCCCTGCGCAACGACGTCGGCCTGCTCGCCGAGGAGTACGACCCGCGCCGGGGCCGGCTGGCGGGCAACTTCCCGCAGGCGTTCAGCCACGTGCCGCTGATCCACACCGCGCAGGCCCTCAGCCTCTGACCCCGACCCAGGCCCCGGCTCAGGGCCGGGCCTGGCCGGCGATCCTGGCCAGCAGCCGGGCGAACTCCGGCGGCGGCGCGATGACGAGGCGGGTCTGGCCGTCCTGCGCGATCACGTCCGCCTGGATGCGGGTGAGCCGCCACCCGTGCCCGGCGTCGATGTGCCACCAGTAGACGTGGGGGCTGAGCCCGTCGCGCCGCTCGTCGTACTCCCGCTGGGCGAAGATCCGCAGCCGCTCGATCGCGCGCACCACGCCGATGCCGTCCACGGGGTGGAGGGCCAGCACGCCGGGGTGGGGCAGCGCGACCAGCATTCCGTCGTCGGGGACCGGCACGTAACGTTCCAGGCTGCGCAGGTGCGCCGCCGCGCTGGGCGCGGCGAGCAGCCCCGCCCGCACCCCGCCGAGGTCGATCCGCGACACCGCGGGCCGCTCGTCGGCCAGCGCGTTGGCCACGGCGACGCCGAGCGCCTCGGCCGGGGGGATGGGCCAGCAGAACGCCTCCTCGGGGCGTACCGGCCGGGCTCCGATGGTGAGCACCTCAATCAGGTCGGCGCTGAGATGGCGGCCGATGATCCGGGACGGGTCGGGGATCGCCGGGTCGTCGGCGGCGCGCACCCGGGTGCGCAGCAGCGGCCGGATCGGCGCCAGGTTGCACGCGTCGAACGGCTCGCCCGACACGGCGTGGGCGAGGTGCTCGGAGACGAGCATCGGCCAGTCCTCGCGGGACCGGCGGGCGGCCTCGCGCCGCAGCCCGACCAGGTTGACCACCCGCATCTGGCCCGGCCGGTCGTCCCGGCCGTCGCCGGGCGGCGGGGAGCCCATCGTCAGGGACGTCCCGTTCGGGGCGAACGAGCAGGTGAAGCCCATGGTCTCGGCGACCAGGGCGAGCAGGGAGTCGAGGTCGACGTCCTCGACGGATCTCGGTGCGGGAAGGTCAGGCCGCTTCCGGCCGCGCAGTCGCCGCAAGAGTCCCAAAGCACCATCCCTCCGCCGCGCCAGGATTTTTCCGGGCGCGTTTCAGGGTGCCCGCTCCGGATAGCGGAAGAGACCAGTCAGAGAACACGATTGCGTATCAATAACCCCATCCGCCTCCATCCACACACTGAACTGTGGTGAGCCATGGCCGATGGGGAGGCCGGCGACGATCGGGACGCCGAGCGGGGCCAGCCGCCCGGCCACCACGTCGAGCACCTCGTCCGGGTCCCCGCAGCGCGTCCACGACCCGAGCGCGAACCCCGCCGCGCCGTCCAGAACGCCCGCCTGCAGGAGCTGCGTCAGCATCCGGTCGATCCGGTACGGCACCTCCCCCACGTCCTCCAGGAGGACGATGTGGCCGTCCGCGCGGAAGCTGTACGGCGTGCCGCAGAGAGCGGCGAGCAGGCTGAGGTTGCCGCCGCCCAGCGGGCCCTCGGCCCGGCCCTGGAGGAGGACCCGGTCCCCGTGGACGGGCTCGGGCCGCTCGCCCGCGAACAGCGCCGCGCGGAGCCGGGCCAGCGTCTCCGGCTCGGGGCCCTCCGGGACGCCGAGGAGGGAGCAGGCGGGCATCGGGCCGAAGAGCGTCGCGACGCCGAGTTCCGCGGCGAACGCCCGGTGGAGCGCGGTGACGTCGCTCGACCCGAGCAGGATCTTCGGCCCGGCGGCGCGCATCGCGTCCCAGTCCAGCACCCCGAACAGCCGGGTGGCGCCGTAGCCGCCTCTGGCGCAGATCACCGCGGACACCTGCGGATCGCACCAGGCGGCCTGGAGGTCGGCGGCCCGGGCGGAGTCGGGGCCGGCGAGGAACCCCTGCCTGCCGAGCGCCCGCGAGCCGACGATCACGTTGAGGCCGAGCCCGCGGAGAACACCGGTGCCGCGTTCCAGCCGCTCGGGATCCACCGGACCGCAGGGGGCGACGACGGCGACGGTGTCGCCGGGACGCAGCCGGCGCGGACGTTCAACCACGACACGACCCGGTGTCGCTGCGTTCGTTCACCTCGCAAAGGGTGTCAGACTAGCCGTACCTATGCGACCTCCGACACACATCCTGGTTGTCAACGGCGTCAAGGTCCATCGTCCGGTGTTCGTGCTCGGCGCCCCCCATTCCGGCGCTGACCTGCTGGCCCGCGTGCTGAAACGTTCCGCCGGCTTCCACGTGACGATGGGTCGCCCCGCCGTCGCCCGCGTCGTCTACGCGTTCGCGCGCCGGCCGTCGATCGCGCGCAGCGGCGGCGCGCCGAGCGTGATCAGGGACGCGCTGGCGGAGGCGTGGCGGATCGGCCCGGACGCCTGTACCGGGTGCCCCGCCGCCTGCCGGGAGGCGAGCGGCGTCGTCGAGGACGGCCCGTGCGTGCGAAGCCGGGCGCCCGCCGTGTTCGGCGACGCCGGGCCCGATCTGCTCTACAGCGCCCCGGTGCTGCTGCGGGCGTTCCCCGACGCCAGGTTCGTCCAGATCGTCAGGGACGGCCGGGACGTGGTCGCCGACATGCTGGCCGACCCCGCGTGCATGACCTGGTTCCGCCCCCACATGCTCAGCGAGGACGCCGAATTCCCCAGCCCATTCCTCGGGGTGCGGTCGGCCGAGCACCGGGAGCGCTGGCTGAAGATGCCCGCCGCGGGCAAGTGCGCCCTGCGCTGGCGGGCCGCCGTACGGCTCAGCGCGACCCTGCGCAGGGAGCTGCCCCGCGAGCAGCTGCTGACGCTCCGCTACGAGGACGTGCTCGCCGAACCGGGCGAGGCCGTGGCGGCGACGGCGGAGTTCCTCTCGGCCCCGCTCTCCACGGCCGCCCTGTACGGCACGGCGCCCTCGCCGGCCGGGGCGTGGCGGGCGCGGCTGTCCGCCACCGATCTCGCGCTGGCCGAGAAGGTGGCGCGCGAGGAGCTCACGCGTCTGGGCTACCTGTGAACTGGGTCCGGTAGAGCTCGGCGTAGGCGCCGTCGCGGGCGAGCAGCTCGTCGTGGCCGCCCCGCTCGACGACCTGGCCGTCCTGGATCACCAGGATCGTGTCGGCCTCCCTGATCGTGGAGAGCCGGTGCGCGATCACCAGGGAGGTACGGCCGGCCAGCGCGATCTTCAGCGCCTTCTGCACCGCCGCCTCGGACTCGGAGTCGAGGTGGGCGGTGGCCTCGTCCAGCACGACGACGCTGGGGGCCTTGAGCAGCAGCCTGGCCAGCGCGACCCGTTGCTTCTCACCGCCGGAGAGCCGGTACCCGCGGTCGCCGACGACCGTGTCCAGCCCCTCGGGGAGCGCGCTGACGAGGTCGACGATCTGCGCCGCCCGCAGCGCCTCCCAGATCTCCTCGTCGGTCGCCTCCGGCCGGGCGTAGCGCAGGTTGTTGCCGATCGTGTCGTGGAACAGGTGCGAGTCCTGCATGACGACGCCGACTGTGTCCCTGATGCTGTCCATGGTGGCGTCCTTGACGTCGCGTCCGTTGAGCCGGACGGCGCCCTCGTTCACGTCGTAGAGGCGGGAGACCAGCGACGTGATCGTGGTCTTGCCCGCGCCGGAGTGACCGACCAGGGCGACCAGCTCTCCGGGCCGCGCCGTGAACGACACCCCCTGCAGCACCGGCTGCGACGGGCCGGTGTCCGGCCGGGCGACGGACTCGAGCGAGGCCAGCGACACCTCGGATGCCGCGGGGTAGCGGAAGTGGACGTCGTCGAACTCGATCGTCACCGGCCCGGCGGGGACGGGGCGGGCGTCGGGCGCCTGCGCGACCATGGGCTTCAGGTCGAGTACCTCGAAGACCCGGTCGAAGCTGACCAGCGCGGTCATCACGTCGACGTGGACGTTCGACAGGCTGGTGAGCGGGCCGTACAGGCGCATCAGCAGGGCGGCGAGGGCGACCAGCGTGCCCAGTTCGAAAGCGCCACCGATGGCGAAGGCGCCGCCGAGGCCGTAGACGAGCGCGGTGGCGAGCGCGGCGACCAGGCCGAGCGCGATGCGGAAGACCGCGCCGTACATCGCGACGATCACGCCGATGTCGCGCACCCGTCCGGCCCGCCCGGCGAAGTGGACCGCCTCGTCCTCGGGCCGGCCGTACAGCTTGGCCACCATGGCGCCGGCGACGTTGAACCGTTCGGTCATCAGCGAGCTCATCTCGGCGTCGAGCTGCATCTGCTCGCGGGTGAGGGCCGACATGCGGCGCCCGACCCATTTCGCCGGGAAGATGAAGATCGGCAGCAGGACGAGGGCGACCAGGGTGATCTGCCAGGACAGCGCCAGCATGGCGCCGAGCACCACGACCAGGCTGACGACGTTGGACACCACGGACGACAGGGTGCTGGTGAGCGCCCGCTGCGCGCCGATGACGTCGCTGTTGAGCCGGGACACCAGCGCGCCGGTCTGCGCCCGCATGAAGAACGCCACGGGCATGCGCTGCACGTGGTCGAAGACCTCGGTGCGGAGGTTGTAGATCAAGCCCTCGCCGATGCGGGCGGAGAACCACCGCTGGGCCAGGCCGATCAGCGCGTCGACCACGGCGAGCCCCGCGATGCCGACGGCCAGCCAGACCACGACGTCGACCCGGCGCGGCACGATGCCGTCGTCGATGACCGACTTCATCAGCAGCGGATTGGCGACCACGATCAACGCGCCGACCACCACCAGCGCGAGGAAGCCGCCGATCTGCCGCTTGAACGGCCGGGCATACCCCGCGATGCGCCGGACGGTGCCGGGCGCGAGCCGTTCCTTGGTCACCGAGCTGTCACGCCGGAGAGACCGCATCACCTGGGGGCCGTAGCCCCCGCCCATCATCGCCACGCTCATCCTCCCGCTTGTGAAGCACCGGGGAGGATACCGCCCATTCCCGGAGTCAGCTGGAGGCGAACAAGGCTCGGATGCGGAGCGCCTGCTCGGCGCGCTCGGCCGCGGCCTGCTCCTCCAGGGTCCGGCCGGGGGCACCCTGAAGCAGCCGTTTGGTCGCGGCCGCGGCGTCCCGGTTCGTACCGAGCAGCGCCGCGGCGAGATCCCGTACGGCCTGGGACAGCTCCTCGCCCGGGACCACCAGCTCGGCCAGGCCGAGCCGGTGCGCCTCGTCAGCGCCGACGGTGCGCGCGGTCAGGCAGATCTCGATCGCCCGGGAGACGCCGACGATGTCGACGAGCGGCTTGGTGCCGGTGAGATCGGGGACCAGCCCGAGCGCCGGCTCCTTCATGCAGAACTTGACATCCTCCGCGACGACCCGCAGGTCACAGGAGAGCGCGAGCTGGAACCCGGCGCCGATCGCGTGACCCTGGACGGCGGCGATGGAGACGATGTCAGGCCGGCGAAGCCACAGGAACCCGCGCTGGGCCTCGGCGACCGCCTGCTCGAAGGCTGCGTCGTCGAGCGTGGCGACCGTACCGAATGATCCCTGCCCAGGCACCCCCTCGGGCGTGAACATGCGCAGATCGATGCCCGCTGAGAAGGACGGCCCCTCACCACGGATCACGACCACCCGTACCTGGCCGGGGAGGCTCTCCCCGATCCTGGCCAGTGCCGACCAGGTGGCGAACGTCTGAGCGTTACGCCGTTCCGGCCGATCAAGGGTGATGGTCGCGATCTCGCCGTCCACCTCACAGCGCAGTCCGATCTCCGCGAGCTCAGCCGCCGAGATCGCCTCCGTGCTCCCCCCAAGTGTCGCGTCCGCCATCCACAGCTCCTGCGTCCGTCGTTTTCCGCGGTCCCGCCCGAGCCTACCGAATATCGTTCTGATGGCTCTTGGCGGGACCGTACGACGTCTGGAACGTGCGGCTGCGGTCGCGCGCCCGCGAGGCGGATCTCTAGCGCTTGGACTTCCCTCGGGTCGCCCCGCCGCGCCCGCGCAGAGCCACGCCGGACTCGCTCAGGATGCGGTGGATGAACCCGTAGGACCGGCCGGTCGAAGCGGCCAGCGCGCGGATGCTCTCACCCGCGGCGTACCGCTTCTTGAGATCGCTGGCCAGCTTTTCACGGTCGGCCCCGGTCACCCGGGTGCCCTTCTTAAGAGTCTCGGCCACGAGTACCTCCTGTAGTGCCAGACTTCCGCAGCGTTACTCAGGCCATGATCAGTCATTTCCGCGGGATCGGCTACCTACTCAGCCGGAAAAGATCCCTACCCGCTCAAATTAAGATCAGGCGAGGGCCACAAGATCGGAAAATTCGTCACTCCACGCGTCCTCTACCCCGTCCGGCAAGAGGATCACCCGGTCGGGCTGGAGCGCGTCGACGGCGCCCTCGTCGTGCGTGACGAGTACGATCGCGCCGGCATACGAGCGCAGCGCCGACAGGACCTGCTCCCGCGAGGCCGGATCGAGGTTGTTGGTGGGCTCGTCGAGCAGCAGCACGTTGGCGCTCGACAGCACCAGCGTCGCCAGGGCGAGCCGCGTCTTCTCCCCGCCAGACAGGACGCCCGCGGGCTTGTCCACGTCATCGCCGGTGAACAGGAACGAGCCGAGCACCTTGCGCAGGTCCACGTCGGCCAGGTCGGGGCCGGCCGAGCGCATGTTCTCCAGGACCGTGCGGTCGGGGTCGAGCGTCTCGTGCTCCTGGGCGTAGTAGCCGAGCTTGAGGCCGTGGCCGGGCCGCACCTCGCCGGTGTCGGGCTGCTCCAGACCGCCGAAAATGCGCAGCAGTGTGGTCTTGCCCGCGCCGTTGAGGCCCAGGATGACCACCCGGGAGCCGCGGTCCACGGCGGCGTCCACGTCGGTGAAGACCTCCAGCGAGCCGTACGACTTCGACAGCCCGGCCGCGGTGAGCGGGGTCTTGCCGCAGGGGGCGGGCTCGGGGAAGCGCAGCTTGGCGACCCGGTCGCTGCGCCGCTCACCCTCGACGCCGGACAGCATCCGGCGGGCGCGGCGCTCCATGTCCTGCGCGGCCTTGGCCTTCGTGGCCTTGGCCCGCATCCGGTCGGCCTGGGCGAGCAGCACCGACGCCTGCTTCTCGGCGTTGGCCCGCTCGCGCTTGCGGCGCTTCTCGTCGGTCTCGCGCTGGGTGAGGTAGGCCGTCCAGCCAACGTTGTAGGTGTCGATCACGCAGCGGTTGGCGTCCAGGTGCAGAACCCGGTTTACCGTCGCTTCAAGTAGGTTGACATCGTGGCTGATGATCACCAAGCCGCCCTGGTGGGATCGCAAAAAATCACGAAGCCACCCGATCGAGTCCGCATCGAGGTGGTTTGTCGGCTCGTCAAGCAGGAGAGTCTCCGCTCCGCTGAAGAGAATCCGGGCCAGCTCGACCCGGCGGCGCTGCCCTCCTGAGAGGGTCTCCAGGGGCTGGGTGAGCACCCGGTCCGGCAGACCGAGGCTGGAGGCGATGGAGGCGGCCTCCGACTCGGCCGCGTACCCGCCGAGGACATGCAGCCGGTCCTCCAACCGCCCGTACGCGCGGACGGCCCGGTCGCGGGTGCGCGTGTCGTCGGCGGCCATGCCCTGCTCGGCGGCGCGCAGCTCGCGCAACACGTCGTCCAGCCCGCGGGCGGACAAAATGCGGTCGCGAGCGAGGATGCTCAGGTCGCCCGAGCGGGGGTCCTGCGGAAGGTAGCCGACGCTGCCGGTGGCGGTGACGGAGCCGACGGCGGGGATGCCCTCGCCCGCGAGCACCTTGGTCAGTGTGGTCTTTCCGGCGCCGTTGCGGCCGACCAGGCCGATCTTGTCGCCCGGGTTAACCCGGAACGAGGCGCCCTCGATGAGCAGCCGGGACCCGGCGCGCAGCTCGATATCAGTTGCAATGATCATGATCAGGGGAACATCCCGTGTGGTGGGGTCAGGACCGGCGCGTGGTCGCACGAACGCCCGGAGGGGTGCCAGAGCGGGTCCGTGCGATCTCGGGGAGATGATCTAGTCGGGAGCGCGCATAGCGCCCAGTGTACGGCCTGCGCACCGCTCCTCCCGGGACCATAAGATCCACGGCGGCTCCTCGGGATCGCCGGGCTGTACCGGTTCAGCCGACGACGCGGACCCGGACCGCGCGGAACGTCGCCGGCGTCTCCCTGAGAACGGCCAGCCGGGGATCGGGCACCGTGAGGAACGGCGGCTGCTCCAAGGCGAGCAGCGGGGCCAGCCGCCGGTCGCGGCGCACACCGTCGATCGCCCGCCGATCCCCGCCGAGCACGACCGCCTCCAACTCACCGGCGTACGGCAGCAGCACGCGCGCGGCGACGTCGGCCGCCGCCTCCAGCGCCTCGGCCGACTGCTTCTCCCTGCGCCGGGCGAACCGTTGCTGCGACCACCCTCCCGCCGCACTACGGCCGTGGACCTGCCGGGAGCCGACCTTGGACGCCACCAGCCGCTCCCCGTCGAACACGCCCGCCGCGTGGCCGCCGAGCCGTACGAGCAGGACACCGACCAGGCGGTCGCGGCGCGCGTGCGCGGCGAGCGCCGCCACCGGGTCGCCAAGCGCGGCCTCGGAGTGCTCGGTGTCCGCTCCCACTCCGTGCCCCGCCCCCTGGTCGGCGACGCGCGCCAGGTCCCGCCGGGCGCCGCTCTCGGGCTCAACCGCCCGGATGGCGGCCTGTTCCAGGGCCTCTGCCAGCATCAGGGGCGGGAACGGGACGTGCAATTCGGCCACCGCCCCGTCGGCGGCGGTCAGCCGTACGAGATCGGGGGTCGCGATCGCCTCGGCGCCGCCGTGCCGGGCCGCGAAGCCGCCCGCCCAGCGCTCAACGCGCTCCGGGGCCACCGTGACCCATCTGCCCCCACCCGCGGCCGGTCGTGCCGTCATGGGACCCGAGGTTATCCCCTACTTCCCCCCGGCCGGGCTGCTCCGGCGCTCCGCGATAGCGGGCCTCTGGTGATGCCGCTGGCGCGGCCATCGCGCGCTTTCCCGCCACACCCGCTTCCCACGGTTACGCCCCTGCACCGTGTGGCACACGTGGGCCTACCGGACGTGGCGGCACGCCATATTGCAGACGGGCGGGATGTCCTCGGCCGGGTCAGCCGGCGGACCGGCACGAACAGTGACCTCCTGTGCCGTGTCCGGTTTGGCGAGGGGTTCCTCCCACCAGGCGGGTTCATACCGGTAGGCCGGTACGTAGGGCAGTTCGTCGACGGCGGGGTCGGTGATGCTGCCCGCGCCGTACCCGGAATCGGCGGGCCTGAGGTGGGCCCAGCCTGCCGGGGCGAACGGCTCGGGCAGCGGTTCGATGACGGGCGGCGGCTGGGCCGGGTAGCGGTGACCCGTCCGGCTGATCCACGTCACATGACCAGGCCCCGTCCGCACGACCTGCCAGCCGTTGTCACGCAGGTCATGGTCATGCGCGCACGCGGCGGCCAGGTTCCCCTCGCTCGTGGAACCACCCGCAGCGTAGGGGCGGGTGTGGTCCAGCTCCGACCGGGTCGCCGGGGCACGGCAGCCGGGATGCGTACATACCCTGTCCCTGACCTGGATGTGCCGCCGCAGGCCCGCTCTGGGGAACCGCCGCCGCCCATCCCCGCTGTCGCTCGCACCGTCATGCGGGGCCGCCTCCTGCGGGACAGCCCCGGCAGGTGCGGAATATGCACCGCCGCTGCTCCGGACACCATCAGCCCCACCAGCACCAGCGCCTCGACCGGCATCAGCGCCATCGCCCGCACCCTCGCCGGGGGCGTGGTCCGGGCCGGCGGCCTCGTACTGGCCGACGGCATCGGCGACCACACCGGCCCAGCCGCCCAACGCGTGTAGATCGGCATGCAACGCGCGCAGCAGAGACAGCGGGAACTGCAGCTCAACGATCCCGCGACCGCGTACCGACGCCGCTCGCACATCTCGCTCCGCTTCCCCGGCAACCCCCAGCTTCTGGGCAACCCCTGTCTGGCGGGGCCAGCCTCCGGGACGACGCCGGGTAACCCCGGCGAACAACAGGTGCCCGTCCTCATCGCACACGGCGAACCGCCACTCGCCGCCGATCTGGCGCTTGGCGACGATACGAGCGAGATGAGCGTGAATGGGCCCCCATCCGGCCAATTCGGCGGGCAGGTCGTCCAGATGCATCAGCGTGGACGCCCGCACCCGCAGTTCACCGGCCGCATACCCGAGGGGCGCGCTCTGACTGCCATCAGACGCTGCCCGCACCTTCCCACCCCCTCGGACACCCGCCCTCCCGTCAGTTTCGGCATCTGAACGCGCCGATTCAGCGGCGGTCCGTGTTCGTGTCCGGCCCCCGGCCCGCGCCTTGCCGATCGCGCCGTTGCCAGCCCCCACCGACGCGGCAGCAGCCGGGGAAGCCGCGTCGGATGAGAGGGGGTCGCAGCCGCCCTGGCCCTCCCGCGCCTGCGGTTGGGACGTGGCCTGCGGTTGGGACGTGGCCTGCGGTTGGCGCGTGTCGTCGGGCCCGCTGGGGTCATCGGGTGTGCTGGGGTCACCAGGGGTGCTGATGTGGCCGGTCTCGCCGCCATCGAAGGGGCGAGGGGCGCCGGGATCGGTGGTGTGGCCTGGACGGCCCTGACCCTCCCGCACCTGCGGTTGGGACGTGGCCTGCGGTTGGGACGTGTCGGCGGGTGCGCTGGTGTCATCAGGAGTGCTGGCGTGGCCGGTCTCGCCGCCATCGAGAGGACCGGAATCCTCAGGGCTGCCGGTGGAGGGGTCTTCGGTCGAGGGGTCGTCAGAAAGCTGGTCGTCGTAGTCCTCTTCCTCACCCGCCTTCCTGCGGGCGGCGGCGGCGAACAAGACGGCGATCACGCCGTCGTCGTCCAGGCCGGACATGCTGCCGTCCAGCAGGCCGAGGAACACATCCGCGCGGATGTGGTCGATCGGGGCGTGCAGGCCCGTCCTCTTGGCCCGTATCGCGATGGCGTCCACGCGGGCGATCGCGGCGGCGGCCTGGTCCACCGGCAGTTGCTGGCCGGTGATGGTGGCCGAGCCGTCGGCGTGGCGCACTCCGACGACCCGCCGCTGGTGAACCACCCGCTCATAACGGCGGCGGGCCCAGCCGGGATCGGCGGCGATGAGCAGCTTCTTGATCTTCTCGCGTAGTTCGCTGGTGGTCCACCGGCCTGCGTTGGGGAGCAGGTGCCCTGCGACGGCGCGGGCGAGTTCGATGGGGATGTCTTCGAGCCAGTCGCAGAACACCACCGCCCGTGTTTTGTCGATCGTCCCGGCTTCCAGGGCGTCTCGGACCATGGGGAGGCGGACTTTGAGGTCGTAGGCGATCCCGTATTCACGCTCGGCCGCGCGGCGGGTGAGCCGCAACGCGGCCCGGATTTCGTCGGGTGAGTTCTTGTCCGGCTCGGGCATTTTCTCCATGCCGCTGGCGGAAATCTCATAGAGGCCGACTTCGGCCATCACGGTGGCTTTCCGGGCCTGCACGTGCGCTTCGAGGCGGGCATAGGCCTGCAGGACGATGACGGCGTCGAAGCCGTCCAGGAGGGTGATGTCGATCCCGGCCAGGACGGCGGCCAGCTCCGCGCCGGGGGCAAGGTGCTCCAGGCCGGGCGGGATCGGCTGCCGTTGTTTGGTCACAGGGTGACGGTAACCATCGGCACCGACAAAAACGCCTTCCCCGTAAGCCCGCATGAATGGGCTGGGAAGCATCTTCCTGGAGTCACAGTTCCCGCTCCGGAAAACGCCGCAGAGTTCCGCCTACGCACCTAACTCGGCGATCGGTAGATGGGTCAATAAAGGCCCATTTGGGGAATCTGTGGATTTGGTTCGGTAAGTCTGCTTTCCCGAACCAGCGGCTCTGGAATGTGGACGTAGGTCGGTGCGGCGGGAGAGCGGGACAGGGTGCGTGGCGGTGAGGAGTGGGTGCGGCGGGAGAGCGGGACAGGGTGCATGGCGGCGGAAGCAGGTGCGCCGGGAAGCGGGGCAGGGCGTGTGACGGTGAGAAGTGGGTGCGACGGGAAAGCGGAGCGGAGTGCGGGTGGGACCTCCGGCGCGCGTAGGACCGTGCCATGTACCGCCGCGCCCGAAGCCGCGAAGCGGCATCACCAGAGGTCCGCTATCACGGCGCGCCGGAGGGCCCGCCCGCCGCAGCGCAGCGGCGTTCCCGGCAGCACCTGACCATGAGCTGGTTTCCCGGTAGCGCCTGACCATGAGCGGGTTTCCCAGGTTGCGGTGAGAAGAAGGCCGAGGACGAGGCGATGCGCCTACGGCGAGGAGCCGGCGCGAGGGTGAGCGGAGCGGAGTGCGGGTGGTTGTGGAGGCGCGCGTAGGACCGTGCCATGTACCACCGCGCCCGAAGCCGCGAAGCGGTAACGCCAGAGGCCGGCTATCACGGCGCGCCGGAGCAGCCGCCCGCCGCAGCGCAGCGGTCACCGTTCAGCAGTGGTCGCCGTTCAGCAGTGGTCGCCGTTCAGCAGCGCTCACCGCTCGGCAGCGCTCGCCGTTCAGCAGCGGCGCGAACCACGCACTCGGGAGCAGCCACCCGCCGCAGCGCAGCGCCGCTCATCGACGGCGAGTACCGCCCGCGCGGGCCTGCACGCGCGGGCCTGCACGCGCGGGCCTGCACGCGCGGGCCTGCACGCGCGGGCCTGCACGCGCGGGCGCGGCCTATCCGGGGTGCAGATGGTCATCTCCGATGCCCACGCCGGTCTGGTCGACACTGTCATGCGGCGGCGGGATGCGCTCCTGCGGCTCCTCGGGGCAGGCGCTCAGGCGGCATACCGGGGAAGGTTCCGGCGGCTCCGAAGGGCGCATCGGATCGTCCGGTGACGTGCCGGACCTGCGGCGATATATCCCCACAGAACAGCAGGGGAAAAGTGGGTGAACTTCGCTTTCTGCCCCACCGATCACGGGTATCGGGGCAGCACAATTCAACCGTGTCGGTCCCCCTTCCCTTCGCGGCGCCATCCGCCCAGACCGCCCCGGACGCACCCGCGCCCGGCTCCTCCGGCGCCCACCCGCGGGCTCCCGGCCACCCGCCCACCCCGGTCTTCGTGCCGATCGTGGATCTCGACACCGGCGGAGTCGTCGCGGTGGAGGTGAACACGGGCGACGTACCGGGGGCCCCGCCGTCCGACGTCTCCGGCACGGTGCGAGGCCTGCTCGCCGCGTCACGGGCGGCGGCCCTGCTCCCGCTCGTGCTGCCGATCCCGGCCCGCGCGGTGATCGGCGGCTCCGGCGGCCTGGCCCCGCTGCACGAGGCGGTGCGCGTGTCGGGCCGCAGGTCGCGCGAACTGATCCTGGTGGTCGAGGGGGAGGTCCCGGAAGCCGACCGGCGCGCCCTGCTCGCCGGGATCGACGGCCTGCGGGCGGCCGGATATCTCATCGCCTTCGGCGGGCTCGGCAGCGCGCCGTTGCCGCTCGATCTGCTCGCCGACACCTCGCCGTACGTGGTGGTGCTGGCACGCGACCTGGTGGACCGGCTGCCGCGTGACCCGCGTCGCAGCGCGCTCGCCGAGTCGCTCGTCGGGGTGGCGCGCGGTCTCGGCACGCACGTGCTCGCCCCCGGACTGCGGGACGAGACCCAGCTCGCCGCGGTGCGCGGCTGGGGCATCCGGCTGGCGCAGGGCCCGCTGCTCGCGCCGATCGACTGGAAGCCGTCGGCGGGGCGGGTCCGGGTGCGCGTCCCGCTTCCCGTGCCGGACACCACGCCCGCGGCGGCGCTGCTCGGACCGCGGGTCCAGGAGCTGCTGCTCCCCGGCGTGACGCTGTCCGCGGAGGCGACCGCGGAGGAGGTGGTCGGAGCGTTCGGCTCCGAGCCGTCGATCACCAGCGTCATCCTGGTGGACGAGTACCAGCGGCCGGTGGGGAGCGCCGATCGGAGCCGTTTCCTGCTCTTCATGGCCGGCGCGTACGGCCACGCGCTGCATGCCAAGAAACCGGCCAGGCGCATCGCGGATGCCCCGAGGACGGTGCCCAGGACGACCCCCGCGATCGCGGCGATGCAGCTCGCGGGGCGTGACGCGTCCCGGGTCTACGACGATCTGGTGGTGGTCGACGAGGTCGGCCGCTGCATGGGCATCGTCCGCGTCGGCGACCTCATCCGCAACGTGGCCGGCCTCCGGCCCGCCCGCTGACCTCGCCGACCGCCCGGGCACGGCCATGCCCGGAGTACCGCGAGGAGTGCGGGGCGGTCAGAGCCAGCCCTGGAGCCGCGACCGCTGCACGGCCTCGATGCGGTTGCGCGCGCCGGTCTTCTGGATCGCCGAGGAGAGGTAGTTGCGTACCGTGCCCTCGGAAAGATGCAGCGCGCGGGCGATGTCCATGATCGTGGAGCCGTCCGCGGCCGCGGTCAGGACGTCGCGCTCCCGGCGCGAGAGGGGGTTCGGCCCCGCGCTGAGAGCGGCGGCGGCCAGGCCGGGATCGATCACCCGCTCGCCGCCGAGTACCCGCCGGATCGCGACCGCCAGCTCGCGCGCCGGGCTGTCCTTGACGAGGAACCCGTAGGCACCCGCCTCCATGGCCTGGCGCAGGTATCCCGGCCGTCCGAAGGTGGTCAGGATCACCACCCGGCATCCGGGCGTCCGCGCGCGGATCCGCGCGGCGGCGGCGATGCCGTCCAGCACGGGCATCTCGATGTCCAGGAGGGCGACATCGGGTTCGAGGCGCTCCACGACGGCGACCGCCTCCTCTCCGGTGGCCGCCTCCCCCACGACCTCGATGTCGGGCTCCAGGTCCAGCAGTGACGCCAGCGCTCCCCTGACCATCGCCTGGTCCTCGGCCAGAATGACGCGGATCATGTGCCCGAGCCTAGATGGACGCCGGTGTCGCGAGCGGCGGACTCGTCTTCCGGCCCGGCGAGGTGCGGAGCGGGCACGGCGATGCGCAACCGGAATCCGCCCGGCGACGGCCCGGCCTCCATCGCGCCTCCCTCGGCGCGGACCCGTTCCGCCAGGCCGCGCAGGCCGCTTCCCGGCTCGTACGGCCCGGCGACGCCGTTGTCGGTGACCTCGAGCGTGGCATGGGTCCCGTCGTTGGTGACGGTGATCTCGCAGCGGGTGGCGCGGGCGTGCCGTACGACGTTGGTGGTTGCCTCGCGCACCCCCCAGCCGAAGAGGCCGTCGAGGGTGTCGGGCAGCGGGGTCCCGGCGATCCGGGCGGCCACCGCCAGCCCGGCGGCGGCGAGCGCGGCGCGCGCCCCGTCGAGCTCCTCGGCGAACCCCCGCCGGCGATATCCGGTGACGGCCTCGCGTACCTCCACCAGGGCCTGCCGCGCGACGGACTCGATGTCCGCGATCTCGTGGACCGCCCGCTCCGCGCCCTGCTCGGCCAGGCGGCCGGCGAGCTCGCTCTTGAGCACGATCAGCGACAGGCTGTGCCCGAGCAGGTCGTGCAGGTCTCGCGCGATGCGGAGCCGCTCGTCGCTCGCCGCCAGCCGAGCGACCTCCCGCTGCGCGTCCTCGAGCTGGAGGACGAGCAAGCGCGTGTTACGAACGCTGGCGAACAGGATGCCGAGGGTCCACACCTGCATCAGGAGCATCATCACGGTGCCGATCTCCGCGCCCGCGACCAGGCAGTCGACGAGGACGACCAGGGACATCGCCGCCATCGCTACCAGGGCGTGCCGCAGGGGCAGCGCCATGGAGAGCATCACGGTGACGTAGATCGGCAACGCGGTCCACTCGCTCCCGAAGAGGAGCGGGAACACGACCGCCATCAGCGTGGTCAGGGCCATCAGCGTGATCGCCCGCCTACCGCGCTCGCCGTGCTCCCCCGGGGTGAGGACGGCGACGACGTAGGTCACGACGAACACCCCGAGGGCGACGCTCTGCCAGACCGCCTCCGCGCCGGAGACCTCTCCGGTCACGATGGCGGACACCGGGTAGGCGAGGTACATGAAGCCGAACGCGATGCCCATCAGGCGCCGCGGTCGTGACCCCCGTCCCCCTGTCCTGCCGAACGTGAAGACGCGCTCCAGCCTGCCGATCATGCGCGTACGGTAGCCCGCCGGAAGGCGAAGATGGCGAACGCGATCAGGGCGACGCCCCACCCGAGGATGCCGAGGACCGCCGAGGCGGACGGCGTCTCTCCTGCGACGATCTGCCAGCCGATGGTGGCGTAGTCGTTCGAGGGAAGCACCTTGGCGATCGACCGCATGGTCTCCGGCATGATGTCGAGGGGGATCCAGAGACCTCCGAGCAGCGCGAGCCCGAACATGCCGATCATGGCGAGCGGCTGGGCCGTGTCGGGGCGCGTCAGCGAGCCGATGGCCAGGCCGAGCGCGGCGAACGGGATCACACCGAGCCACATCGCGACGACCAGCCCGGCCCACGCGCCCGGCGGAAGCGAGACGCCCTGGGTGAGGACGGCCGCCAAGCCGACGAGCACGAGCGCGGGCAGAGTGAGCAGCAGGGACACGACCAGCTTGGTCACGATGAACGACCAGCTGGGCAGCGGCGTGATCTGGAGTTGGCGCAGCCAGCCGCTCTCCCGCTCCTGCGCCCAGGGGACCGCCGTGGACATGATGGACGAGGCCAGTGCGCCGTACGCGCCCATGGAGACCATGAGGATCACGCTGGCCTTCACCCCGGTGGTCGCGTCCACCTGATCACCCCACAGGTTGGAGTAGAGCAGGTAGAAGCCGAGGGGGAAGGCCACGACGAAGACGGCGTAGCGCTTGTTGCGCAGCATCCGCAGCGCTTCGATCTTGATGTGCTTCAGCATCAGGACTCCTGGGTCAGTGCGAGGAAGGCGTCCTCGAGATCGGCCCCGGCGATCTCGAGGCCGCGCACATCGAGGGCGGTCTTGCGGTAGAGCGCGTCGACGGTGACGTCCGGATCGCTCGTCCTGAGTACGGCACGGCCCGATGTGATCTCGACCGCGATGACGCCGGGCAGCGCGTCAAGGCCGGCGACGGACTGCGTGCCGAGCGTGAAGCTCACCGTTTGGCCTCCGACTCCGGCCTTGATCTCGGCGGCCGTCCCGTCGGCGACGATCCGGCCGCGTGCGATGACGACGACCCTGTCGGAGTTCTCGTCGGCCTCCTCCAGGTAGTGGGTGGCGAACAGGACCGTGCGCCCCTGTGCCGCGTACGCCCGGATGTTGTCCCAGAAGGCGCGGCGGGACTCGACGTCCATGGCGGCGGTGGGTTCGTCGAGGATGAGGAGCCGGGGAGCGCCCGCGATGGCCAGCGCGAACCGTACCCGCTGGGTCTGTCCGCCGGACAGCCGTCCGGCCCTGCGTCCGGCCAGGTCGGTGAGTTCGGCCATGCGGAGGATCTCGTCGAGGGGCAGGGGGTCGGGGTAGAGGCTCCGGACGAAGCCGACGGTCTCGGCGACGGTCAGTTCGGGGATCAGCGTCCCCTCCTGGAGCATCGCGCCGACGTCGCCGCGGGCGATGGCGCGTTCGGGCGTCTCCCCGAAGATCTTGATCTGGCCGCTGGTCGGGCGGAGCAGGCCGAGCATCATGTTGATCGAAGTGGATTTGCCGGCGCCGTTCGGCCCCAGCAGGGCGACCGTACGGCCCGGGGGGATGTCGAGGTCGAGCCCGTCCACCGCGAGCACGTCCCCGTAGGCCCGTGTGACCTGGGAGAAGGAGATGGCGTTCACGCGCTCGATGCTAGGAGGCGTACCGCTGCACGCTGCAGTTCCATACCTCCGGCCTTCTTCATGACATTTGTCAGAGAAGCGCGGCCGGTCGTGCGGGCCCGGTCCCCTTGATCCCTCCGTTAGGGTGTTCGTCATCCTTTGACGCTGATGTGTAGGGGGCTGCGGTGAACGGCTGGGTGGGAGTCTCCTCCGTGCTCGGCGACCGCTACCGCCTGGACGCGCCGATCGGCCGGGGCGGGATGGCCGAGGTGTGGCGCGGCCACGACCTGGTCCGCGATCTGCCGGTGGCGGTCAAGGTCTTCGCGGCCGAGGGGTCCGATCCGTCGATGCGGGCCCGGTTCGCCCAGGAAGCGCGCACCGCCGCGCGGGTGGTCCACCCCAACGTGGTCAGCGTGTACGACGTGGGCGAGCACGAGGGGCGGCCGTTCCTCGTGATGGAGCTGCTCTCGGGCCGGAGCCTGGCCGAGGAGCTGGCCGCGCGGGGGCCGCTGGAGGTGGACGAGGTCCGCCGGCTGGTCGGGCAGGTGGCCGTCGCGTTGGACGCCGCACATCGGGCCGGGGTCGTGCACCGCGACATCAAGCCCGCCAACCTGCACCTGACCGACGGCGGCCAGGTCAAGGTGGTCGACTTCGGCATCGCCCGGCTGGCGGACGAGGCGGCGGGACGGCTCACCGCCGTCGGCATGATCGTCGGCACCGCCGCGTACATGTCGCCGGACCAGATCATGGGACGCCCCGGTGACGCGGCCAGCGACATGTACGCCCTCGGCTGCGTGTGCTACGAGCTGCTGTGTGGCCACCCGCCGTTCGCCGGGTCGTCGGCCGAGCTGGTCTTCCAGCACATCCAGCAGCCGCCCCCACCGCCGCGCCGCTTCCGTCCGGAGCTCCCGGCGGACCTGGAGGCGCTGGTGCTGGCGCTGCTGGAGAAGGAGCCGAGCGCCCGGCCGACGGCCGGAGAGGTGATCGCCCGGACCCGGAGCGCCCCGCCCCCGCCTCCCGGCCCGGCGCGGGCCGGCGACACAGCGTTGCTCGACGTGAGCGGCGCCGGGTTCTTCGAGGGGGGCGGCGCGGCCTCCGGCTGGCCTCCGCAGGCCTATCAGGGCGGCGGGGCGCCCACGCAGGGGCACACCGCGCACCCGACCGCCTGGCCGCCCACGTCGGCATACGGCGGGCATCTCGCCTACCCGGACGGCGGCCCGACGGCGCACACGTCCGTCACGCCGGGGCCGTGGTCCTCCGGAAACTCCGGAAACTCCGGACGCCCGAAGCGCGGCGGGATGTCCCGGCGCAAGGGGGCGATGATCGCGGCCGGCGCGGTCGTCCCCGTCCTGGCCGTGGTGTGGCTGGCCTCCCCGTCCTCGACGTCCACGCCCGACGCCGCCGGGGCGGCTCCCACGAGTGCCGCGACGACGCCCGCGCCGGTGCGGCGGAGCCCGTCCGCCACCCCGAGACCGACCCCGTCGGTCACCCCGACGCCGCCGGCTCCGTCTCCGTCGCCCACGAGGGTCGTGAACGGCCCCCTCGCCTGGCTGGCCGGGCTCGCGAGCGCCCTGGCCGCCCAGGAGCAGCAGGGCGGCATCGACTCCGACACGGCCGAGAAGGTACGCGACAAGATCGAGGAGATGCGGGAGAAGATCGCGGACGGCAAGCCCGAGAAGGTGCGCAAGAAGCTGCGCGAGCTCAGCCGGACGATGAACGAGGCGCAGCGGAAGGGCCGGCTGGCCTCAAGCGGCCCGCTGGTCGACTACCTGAACCGGTCCGGCCTCCTCAACGACCACCGGCGCTGATCCCGCTCGCGCGGCGACGGACGTCAGAGCCGGCAGGCGTAGATGGCGGTGATCAGGATGGCCTTCGCGCCGATCTCCCAGAGCTGGTCCATCATCTGCTGGTGGCCCTTGCGCGGCACCATGGCGCGTACGGCGACCCAGCCCTCACGGTGCAGCGGCGACACCGTCGGCCCCTCGACGCCGGGCGTGATCGCGATGGCCTCCTCGATCCGCTCGACCCGGATGTCGTAGTCCATCATCACGTAGTCGCGGGCGACCAGAACGCCCTGGAGCCGCCGGATGAGCTGCTGGAAGCCGTTCGTCTCGGCGGCGCCGGCCCGCTTGATGACCACGGCCTCGGAGTGGGCGATGGGCTCCCCGAAGACCTCCAGGCCGACGTTGCGGAGCGTGGTGCCGGTCTCGACGACGTCGGCGACCGCGTCGGCGACGCCGAGCCGGATCGCCGTCTCGACCGCGCCGTCGAGCTTGATGACCCGCGCGTCGATGCCCTCCTCGGCGAGGTACTTGCCGAGCAGACCGGCGTAGGAGGTGGCGATCCGCAGGCCGGCCAGGTCGGTGACGCTGCTGTACCGTCCGGCGGGCGCGGCGAAGCGGAACGTGGACCGGCCGAAGCCCAGCGGCACGACCTCCTCGGCCGGGGCGCCGGAGTCGAAGAGCATGTCGCGGCCGGTGATGCCGGCGTCGAGCGTGCCTTCGCCGACGTAGACGGCGATGTCGCGGGGACGCAGGAAGAACAGCTCGCAGGAGTTCTCGGGGTCGACGACCACGAGCTCCTTGCTGTCGGTGCGCGGGCGGTACCCCGCCTCTTTCAGGATGGTCTGGGCGGCTTCGGCGAGCGCGCCCTTGTTCGGTACGGCGAGACGCAGCATGGTGTGACGGAACCCCTTCGGGACGCGGATGACGAGGTCATTGGACGCGTTTCGGCCGCCTCGCGGGCGGCCTAGAGATGCTTGTAGACCTCGTCGAGCCCGATGCCGCGCGCCAGCATGAGGACCTGCACGTGGTAGAGGAGCTGGGAGATCTCCTCCGCGGCCCGCTCCGTGGACTCGTGCTCGGCGGCCATCCAGCTCTCGGCGGCCTCCTCGACGACCTTCTTCCCGATGGCATGGACCCCGGCGTCCAGCGCGGCCACGGTGCCCGAGCCCGGGGGCCGGGTGCGCGCCTTCTCCGACAGCTCGGCGTACAGCTCTTCGAAGGTCTTCATGATCTCTTTCAGGGTTGTCGGGCGATGCGGAACCAGCGTAGTCGGTCCGCGTGACCGGCCGCGTGACCGGGCGCGTCTCGTGGGCCTCCGCGCCGTCGCCGGGCCGACGCGAGGTCAGCCGAAGATCTTCTTGGCGATCTTCAGGTGCTCCAGGGCCTCCAGCGACTGGCCGCCCTCGTGCCCGTTGAACGGCCAGACCGAGATGTCCTTGGGACCGGCGTAGTGATTGTAGGCGGCGAAGACGGTCGAGGCCGGGGTGACCTCGTCGCGCAGCCCCACGGAGAACCGGGCGGGCACCGTCGCCCTGGCCGCGAAGTTCGTCCCGTCGAAGTAGGCCAGGGTGGCGAAGACGTCGTCGGCCCGCTCCCGGTTGACCGCGCAGAACCGGCTCAGCTCCCCGTACGGCAGGGCGTCGGTGACCTCGACGGCACGCCGGATGTGGCACATGAACGGCACGTCGACGAAGGCGTAGGAGATCCCGGGCGCGAGCGCGGCGGCGGCCAGGGCCATGCCGCCGCCCTGGCTGGCGCCCGAGACCGCGATGCGCTCCGCGTCCACGGCGGGGTGCGCCCGAGCCGCCTCGACGGCGCGCACCACGTCGGTGTAGAGGCGCCGGTAGTAGTACTCGTCGCGGTCGAGCACGCCGCGGGTCAGCTTCCCGGCGGTCTCGGGGCCGGTCCCGGGCGCGGGGTCGGGTGTGTCCCCCTGCCGCCAGCCGCCGCCCTGGCCCCGGGTGTCCATCACGAACACCGCGTATCCGGCGGACGGCCACAGGAGCCAGTCGTGCGGCAGACCCCGTCCGCCGTTGTAGCCGATGTACTCGACGACGCAGGGCAGCGGCCCGTCCGGCGAGGCTGGGGTGAGCAGCCACCCCTTGATCGGGTGCCCGCCGAACCCGGCGAAGGTCACGTCGTACGCGTCCACGAGCGCGAGGTGGGCGTCGTGGGGTGTGAAGGTGGCCGCGAGGTCGTACGTACGGGCTTCACGCAGGGTCCGCGCCCAGAAGTCGGCGAAGTCGGCGGGCTCATCCCGTTCTGGAAGATAGGCGCGAAGATGGTCGAGCGGCAGGTCGACGAACACAGGGGGACTCCTTACGGCAGGCGCCCGGGCGGCGACAACCTACCGGATCCGGCTCAGGCCCGGATGTCCGCGGGGCTCGTGGAACCGTCGCCCGGAAAACGGCGAGCGCCGGTGCCCCGTACGGGACACCGGCGCAGCACAACCGCGAAGAGCGGTCGGAATCAGGTCTCAGCGACCGTAGCGGTTGCCGGAGTGGCCTCCGGCGCGCCCGCCGGGGCGGCCACCCTGCCGGAACCCGCCGCCACGCGGCGTGCGGAAGTCGCCGCGGCTGTCCGGGCGGCGCTCGCCGTCACGGTGGCCGCCGCGCTCGCCGTCCCGGGAGCCGCCACGCTGCTCGGGGCGGCCCTCCCCACTCTGGCCGCGCGACTGATCGCGGAACCCGCCGTGTGAGCCCCGGCCCTCGCCGAAGGAGCCACGCGAGCGGTCCCCCTGGTAGCCGCGGTCGCCGCGGTTCTGGCGCCCGTCACGATCGCCCCGGTAGGAGCCGCCGTCCCGGTCGCCGCGGAAGGGGCGGTCTCCCTGGCCGCGACGGTCGCCCTGGTACGAACCGCTCTCACGGTCGCCCCGGTACGAACCACTCTCACGGCCGCCCCGGTAGGAGCCGCCGTCGCGGTCCTGGCGGAACGGGCGGTCGTTGCGGTCGTTGCGGTCGCCCCGATAGGAGCGGTCACGGTCGTCGCGGAACGGACGGTCGCCGCCCTCCCGGTCGCCCTTGACCGGACGGTCGCCACCGTCCCGGTCGCCCTTGAACGGACGGTCGTCCCGGCCCTGACGCTCGTCACGGAACGGACGGCGCTCGCGGTCGTCGCGGAACGGACGGTCGCCGCCGTCGCGGTGACCGCGGAACGGGCGGCCCTCACGACGCTCGTGGCCTTCACCGGTCTCGCGGTCCGCGCCGAAGGAACGGCCCTCCTGGTCGCCCCGGAAGCCCCGGCCGTCACGGTCGAACCGGCGCTCCCTGCGGTCGCCGAAGCGGCGGGGACGGCCCTCGCCGGCCGGGCCCTCACGGCGCGGCCGCAGCGGCTTGCGCACGTCGGGCTCCCAGACGGGGATCGCCTCGCCGCTGGGCTGCCGCGCGCCGGCGACCTCGGCGAGCACCTCGTCACCGGGGCGCACCCGGTGCCGCGACGGCGTGATGCCGGCGCGCCGGGTCATCGCGTCGGTGGAGCGGCGCTCGTTCGGCATGACGAGCGTCACGACGCTGCCGCTCTCGCCCGCGCGGGCCGTACGGCCGCCGCGGTGCAGGTAGCTCTTGTGGTCCATCGGAGGATCGACGTGGAGCACCAGGCTGACGTCGTCGACGTGGATGCCCCGGGCCGCCACGTCGGTGCAGACCAGCACCTTCACGTTGCCCTCGCGGAACTCCCCGAGGATGCGGGTGCGCTGGTTCTGCCGCTTGCCGCCGTGCAGGCCGCCGGCCCGGACACCGACGCGGGCGAGCTGCTTGACGACGCGGTCCACCCCGTGCTGGGTGCGCACGAACAGGATCGTGCGGCCCTCGCGGTTGGCGATCTCGGCGGTCACGTCGACCTTGTCGTCCCGGTGGACCTGGAGGAGGTGGTGCTCCATGGTCGCCACCGACGAGGCCGCCGGAGCGAGCGAGTGGGTCACCGGGTCGGTGAGGAACTTCTGGACGAGCTTGTCCACGTCGCCGTCGAGCGTGGCGGAGAAGAGCAGCCGCTGCCCGTCGGAGGGGGTGGCATTCAGGATCGCGCTCACCACGGGGAAGAAGCCGAGGTCGCACATGTGGTCGGCCTCGTCGAGCACGGTGACCTGGACGTCCTGGAGCGAGCACTCGCCCTGCTCCATGAGGTCGGTGAGGCGTCCGGGCGTGGCCACGACGATCTCGACGCCCCGGCGCAGCGACTCGATCTGCCGTCCCATCGACATGCCGCCGACGACGGTCCTGGTGCGCAGCGACAGGCCCCGGCCCAGCGGCTCAAGGGTGTCGGCGACCTGGAGGGCCAGCTCGCGGGTGGGGACGAGGATGATGGCGAGCGGGCGCTTGGGCAGCGCGCGCTCCCCGGCGATGCGGGCCATGGTCGGCAGGCCGAAGGCGAGCGTCTTGCCCGAGCCGGTCTGCCCGCGGCCGAGGACGTCGTGGCCGGCGAGGACGTCGGGGATCGCCGCGCTCTGGATGGGGAACGGCTCGGTGATGCCGTCCCTGGCCAGCCCGGAGACGAGCGGCCGCGGCAGGCCGAGCGACGCGAAGTCCCCGGCGCCGGACGGCGCGGAGGAGACGTCGGAGGAGGGAGCCGCCTCGGACGGGGCGGCGGCGTCGTCCTCGGGCGAGGACGCGGGGGAAACATGGCCAGCGTCAAGCATGGTCACGAGGTTCGTGCCTTTCATCGAAGTCAACGTGTCGAAACACGGGGGCGCGTCACTTCTGCGAAAGGACGAGCCAGGACATAGGTACGGCGGCGCCGTACTTCATTCATTCAGTACGCAGGGGTGTTCATGGGCGGGGCTTCCAGGATCGTTTCCTGGACGGACACAAAGTCCGGCGCCACCGAGCACTCCGGCGGGCTGGCCCCTGCGTCAGGCGGTGGTTCCGCGTGATGCGCGCGTCGCGCGGTGCGGTACCACGGTCAATCCGGCGACCTCGGCGTTCCCGCAGTCGTGCCGGTCACCCGCATGGATGCGAGCGGCCTTGTCACGGACACCGTCATTCAAGTCGCTTCGGGCATAACGAGATGCAACCCTACACCATTCCCTCAGCCACCAACATCACGGTAAAGACCGCCGGGCGGTGGCACGAGAACGGGCCGACCCCCGGCCGGGAAGCCCGAGGTCGGCCCGAGAAAAGCCTGGTCAGACGTTGAAGCCCAGCATCCGGAGCTGCTCGCGGCCCTCGTCGCTGATCTTGTCCGGGCCCCACGGCGGGAGCCACACCCAGTTGATCACAACACTGGACGCGAGGTCGGCGAGGGCCGAGTTGGCCTGGTCCTCGATGACATCGGTCAGCGGGCAGGCCGCGCTGGTCAGCGTCATGTCGATGGTGGCGACGGGCCGCTCGCCCTCGCCCGCGGGGTCGAGGTTGACCCCGTAAATGAGGCCGAGGTCGACCACGTTGATCCCCAGCTCGGGGTCCACAACGTCCTTCAGCGCCTCCAGGACGTCGTCGAGGGAGATCTCTCCGTCGAACGCCACCGTGGGGGTCTCGGTCGGCTTGCTCACGCCATCCTCCTTACGTTCGTTCGAGCGGTCACGCCTGGCTCCGCAGCACGGCGTCCTTGTAGGCCATCCAGGACAGCAGCGCGCACTTGACCCGGGCGGGGAACTTCGCCACTCCGGCGAAGGCGACCGCGTCGCCGAGCACGTCCTCGTCGGCCTCGATCTGGCCTCGCCCCTGCATGAGCCGGGTGAACTCGTCGACCACTGAGAGGGACTCCTCGATCGTGGAGCCGGTGGCGAGCTCGTGCAGCACGGAGGCCGCCGCCTGACTGATCGAGCAGCCCTGCCCGTCGTAGGAGACGTCCACCACCTTGCCGCCGTCGCCCAGCTTCACCCGCAGCGTGACCTCGTCGCCGCAGGTCGGGTTCACATGGTGCACCTCTGCGTCGAACGGCTCACGCAGCCCGCGGCCCTGCGGGTGCTTGTAGTGCTCCAGGATGAGTTCCTGGTACATGGATTCAGCGATCATGGCTCAGCCGAACACCTTCTGGACATGGTGGAGGCCGCGAACCAGAGCGTCGACCTCGGCCGTCGTGTTGTACAGGTAGAACGACGCCCGAGTGGTCGCGGGAATTCCGAACCGCAGGTGCAGCGGTCGGGCGCAGTGGTGTCCTACCCGTACGGCAACGCCGAACACGTCGTCCAAGATCTGGCCGACGTCGTGCGGGTGGATGCCCTCAAGCGTGAACGAGACCGTGCCGCCGCGCGCGATGACGGTGCGCGGCCCGACGATCCGCAGGCCGGGGATCTCCCCCAGCGCGTCGAGAGCGTAGCCGGTGAGCTCCCGCTCGTGCTGCTTGATCGCGTCCATGCCGATCGACGTCAGGTAGTCGACCGCGGCGCCGAGGCCGACGGCCTCGACGATCGGCGGCGTCCCGGCCTCGAACTTGTGCGGCACGGGGGCGTAGGTCGAGTGGTCCATCCAGACCGCCTCGATCATCTCGCCGCCGCCGAGGAACGGCGGCATGGCCTCGAGCAGCTCGCGGCGGCCCCACAGCACGCCGATGCCGGACGGGCCGAGCATCTTGTGCCCGGTGAAGGCGACGAAGTCGACGTCGAGGTCGGTCACGTCCACCTGCTGGTGGGGCACCGACTGCGAGGCGTCGACCATCATCAGCGCGCCGACCTCGCGGGCCCGGTCCAGGATCGGCGAGATCGAGTTCACCGTGCCGAGCACGTTCGACTGGTGGACGATCGAGACGATCTTGGTGCGCTCGTTGACCAGCTCGTCGAGGTTGTCCAGGGAGAGACGGCCCTCGTCGGTGACGGAGAACCAGCGCAGCGTCGCGCCCGTGCGCTGGGCCAGGAACTGCCACGGCACGATGTTGGAGTGGTGCTCCATCTCCGTGATGACGATCTCGTCGCCGGGGCCGATCCGGAACCGCTCGTCGGTGTTGGTCGGGTTGCCGAAGGAGTACGCCACCACGTTGATCGCCTCGGAGGCGTTCTTGGTGAAGACGATCTCGTCGCGCGACGACGCGCCCACGAACGCGGCGATCTTGTCGCGGGCCCCCTCGTACGCCTCCGTGGACTCGCTGCCGAGCGCGTGCAGCGCCCGGCCGACGTTGCCGTAGTGCTGGGCCAGGTGCTCGCGCATGGTGTCGATCACCTGGGCCGGCTTCTGGGAGGAGTTGCCCGAGTCGAGGTAGACCAGGGGCCGACCGCCGGGCAGCTCGCGCGAGAGGATCGGGAAATCCTTCCTGACCCTCTCCACGTCGAAGCTCGGAACGCTCATTACGCGGACGCCTTCACGTAGGACTCGTAACCCTCGGCCTCCAGCTTGTCGGCCAGCTCGGGGCCGCCCTCCTCGACGACCCGGCCGCCGGCGAAGACGTGTACGAAGTCGGGCTTCACATAGCGCAGGATGCGGGTGTAGTGGGTGATCAGCAGCACGCCGGTGTCGCCGGAGGCGCGGAACCGGTTGATGCCCTCGGAGACGACGCGCAGCGCGTCCACGTCGAGGCCGGAGTCGGTCTCGTCCAGGACGGCGATCTTCGGCTTGAGGAGCTCGAGCTGGAGGATCTCGTGCCGCTTCTTCTCACCGCCGGAGAAGCCCTCGTTGGTGTTGCGCTGGGCGAAGGCCGGGTCGATGGACAGGGCGTCCATGCCGTTCTTCAGGTCCTTGGCGAACTCACGCAGCTTGGGGGCCTCGCCGCGCACGGCGGTGACCGCGGAGCGCAGGAAGTTGGAGACGCTCACGCCGGGCACCTCGACCGGGTACTGCATCGCGAGGAAGAGACCGGCCCGGGCCCGCTCGTCCACCGACATGGCGAGCAGGTCCTCGCCGTCGAGCAGCACGGTTCCGGAGGTGACGGTGTACTTCGGGTGACCCGCGATCGCGTACGCGAGGGTGGACTTGCCGGAGCCGTTCGGCCCCATGATCGCGTGGGTCTCGTTCGAGCTGATGGTCAGGTTGACGCCGCGCAGGATCTCCTTGTCGCCCACTGCGACGTGCAGGTCACGAATCTCAAGGGTTGACATGTATTACTCCTTCGAGAGCGAGACGTACACGTCGTCGCCGTCAATCTTGACTCGGTAGACGTTCACGGGCTTGGTGGCGGGCGGGCCGGTGGACTTGCCGGAGCGCAGGTCGAAGCACGAGCCGTGCAGCCAGCACTCCAGGGTGTGGTCGTAGACCTCGCCCTCGCTCAGCTTCACCTCCGCGTGCGAGCACACGTCGTGCAGCGCGAAGACCTCGCCGCCGGTGCGGACGAGCGCGACCGGGGTGTCCCCCACCTCGACGCCCAGGGCGCCGTCGTCGGGGATGTCGCTGACCTTGCAGACCTTCTCGAAACTCATCGCGCGAGCTCAGCCTCCACCGCGGACAGCACCCGCTCGCGGATCTCCTCGACCTCGATCTTCTCCAGGAGCTGGGCGAAGAAGCCGTGCACCACGAGACGCCGGGCCTCGTCGTACGGGATGCCCCGAGCCTGCAGGTAGAAGATGTGCTCGTCGTCGAGACGGCCGGAGGCGGAGGCGTGGCCCGCCCCGGCGACCTCGCCGGTGAGGATCTCCAGGTTGGGCACCGAGTCGGCGCGGGCGCCGTCGGTGAGCAGGAGGTTCCGGTTGAGCTCGTAGGTGTCGGTACCCTCGGCCTCGGCCCGGATGATCACATCGCCGATCCACACGGAGTGCGCCCCGTCGCCCTGCAGCGCGCCCTTGTAGGTCACGTTGCTGCGGCAGTTGGGCACCCCGTGGTCCACCCAGAGACGGTGCTCCAGGTGCTGCCCGGCGTCCACGAAGTAGAGCCCGGTCAGGTCGGCGTCGCCGCCCGGAGCGGTGTACGACACGGACGGCGAGAGCCGTACGAGGTCGCCGCCGAGCGTCACCACGAAGGACCGGAACGTCGCGTCCTTGCCGAGCTGCGCGTGGTGGTGGGAGACGTGGACGGCGCCGTCGGCCCAGTCCTGCAGGCTGACGACCTTGAGGGTCGCGCCCTCGCCGATCGCGAACTCGACGTTGTCGGCGTAGACGGCGCCGCCGGTGTGGTCGAGGACCAGCACCGCCTGCGCCATCGGCTCGACCCGGACCACGATGTGGCCGTAGGTGGCCCCGTGACCCGCGCCCTCGCCGAGGCCGCGCACGTTGACCACGGTCGGCCGGGAGGCCACGACCTCCCGGGGCACCGTGATGACGGTCGCCTTCTCGAACGACGCGTACGCCTGCGCGCTGACCCGGTCGGACGGCACGTAGGCGGCGCCGATCCTGGCGTCGTCACGGGTGACCGTCTCCACGGTCACCTCGGGTGCGGCGTCCACCTCGACCACGACGTTGCCCACGGGCGCGGCCGTGCCGTCGTGGAGCCCCTTGAGGCGGGACAGCGGCGTGAACCGCCACTCCTCCTCGCGGCCGGTCGGCACCGGGAAGTCGGCCGGGTCGTACGACGACTCCGCGTGGAGCTTGGACACCGGCATCGTTTCCAGACCCATCAGCCGACGGCCCCTTCCATCTGCAGCTCGATCAGGCGGTTCAGCTCCAGGGCGTACTCCATCGGGAGCTCCCTGGCGATCGGCTCGACGAAGCCGCGCACGATCATCGCCATCGCCTCGTCCTCGTTCATGCCGCGGCTCATCAGGTAGAAGAGCTGGTCCTCGGACACCTTGGAGACCGTGGCCTCGTGCCCCATCGACACGTCGTCCTCGCGGACGTCCACGTAGGGGTAGGTGTCGGAGCGGCTGATCTGGTCCACCAGCAGCGCGTCGCACTTCACCGTGGACGCCGATCCGGCCGCGCCCTCCTCGATCTGGACGAGGCCGCGGTAGGACGTGCGGCCGCCGCCCCGGGCGACGGACTTGGACACGATCGTGCTCGACGTCTTGGGCGCGAGGTGCACCATCTTGGCGCCGGCGTCCTGGTGCTGGCCCTCACCCGCGAAGGCCACCGACAGGGTCTCGCCCTTGGCGTGCTCGCCCATCAGGTAGACCGCCGGGTACTTCATCGTGACCTTGGAGCCGATGTTGCCGTCGATCCACTCCATGGTCGCGCCCTCGTACGCCACGGCGCGCTTGGTGACCAGGTTGTAGACGTTGTTCGACCAGTTCTGGATGGTCGTGTACCGGCAGCGGGCGTTCTTCTTCACGATGATCTCGACGACCGCGGAGTGCAGCGAGTCGGACGAGTAGATCGGCGCGGTGCAGCCCTCGACGTAGTGGACGTAGGAGTTCTCGTCCACGATGATCAGGGTCCGCTCGAACTGGCCCATGTTCTCGGTGTTGATCCGGAAGTAGGCCTGGAGCGGGATCTCCACGTTCACGTTCGGCGGCACGTAGATGAAGGAGCCGCCCGACCAGACCGCGGTGTTCAGCGAGGCGAACTTGTTGTCGCCGACCGGGATCACCGAGCCGAAGTACTCCTTGAAGAGCTCCTCGTGCTCGCGCAGGCCGGTGTCGGTGTCGACGAAGATGACGCCCTTCTCCTCAAGGTCCTCACGGATCTTGTGGTAGACGACCTCCGACTCGTACTGAGCGGCCACACCCGCGATCAGGCGCTGCTTCTCCGCGTCGGGGATGCCGAGCTTGTCGTAGGTGTTCTTGATGTCGGCGGGCAGTTCGTCCCAGGAAGCGGCCTGCTTCTCGGTGGACCGGACGAAGTACTTGATGTTGTCGAAATCGATGCCGGACAGGTCCGAGCCCCACGTCGGCATCGGCTTCTTCCCGAACAGCCGCAGGCCCTTGAGGCGCAGGTCGAGCATCCACTCCGGCTCGTTCTTGAGCTCGGAGATGTTGCGCACGACCTCCTCGGACAGGCCACGGCGGGCCGCGGCACCGGCCGCATCCGAGTCGGCCCAGCCGAACTTGTAATTCCCGAGGCCTTCCAGCTCCGGGCGGTCGGTGACAGTCACCTTCCGGACTCCTTGCTCGTCGTTTCAGGACTGCGCGCGTGCCGTACGGCCAGCGCGTGAGGACTCACGTGTGTGGTGCAGACCCCGTCGCCGTTGGCGATCGTGGCCAGTCGTTGCACCGGTGTGCCGAGCAGCTGCCCGAACGCCTCCGTCTCGGCCTCGCACAGCTGCGGGAACTTCGCGGCGACGTGGGCGACCGGGCAGTGGTGCTGGCAGAGCTGCTCGCCTCCTATGACCGTCTCCGTGGCGGAGGCGGCATAGCCCTCGGCGGACAGCGCCTCGGCCAGCACGCGGATCCGCTGGTCGGCGGGGACCTCGCGCATGACCGACTCCAGCCGGTCGACCAGGCCGGCGACCTGTGCCCGCGCGAACTCGGACACGGCCTCGTCGCCGAGCCGCTCGGCCAGGAAGCGCAACGCGCTGCCCGCCAGGTCGTCGTAGGCGTGGACGAAGGCGCTGCGGCCCGCGTCGGTGATCGCGAACAGCTTGGCCGGCCGGCCCCTTCCCCGCTGGCCGCGCGGCCGCGCCGTACGGGGTGCGATCATCCCGTCGGCGAGCAGCGCGTCCAGGTGGCGGCGGACGGCCGCGGGGGTGAGCCCCAGCCGTTCGCCCAGGTCGGCGGCGGTCACCGGACCGTGTTCGAGGATGAGACGCGCGACCCGCGCCCGCGTGCCGCGCTCGGCGGACAACGCGCTCCCCACTGCGATCTCGGCCCTGCTCTCGGTCGTGTTGCCGGGCACGCCGGAACGCCGCGTCGCCGCGGCACCCTCGACGCTCGTCTTCCCGGACACGTATTTCACAACATCAGTGTGCCGTAATTCCTTCCCGCGCCACAAACGAAGGTAGGAGCAGTCAGGAATGCAATTTGTCACGCAGGGTAGGCTTACCTAACACACTTGCCCGGCGTCGCGGCGACGCCCGACGCCGCGCGCGATCAGGGCTCCGGCGGCCCGGGCACCCCGCCGCCTCCCTAGACTCGTCTCGTCAAGAAGTGTGTCCCATCTGGCTGGGGGGAGGCCGGGAGCGTGCGGACTTCCGGCTGCGAGCCCCCGCGTCTGCCATGGTGCGGACGGCAGGCAGGAGAACCATGATGCCGGACGCCGCGAACACGCGACCCGCGGCGGGCGCCGACGGCACGCCCGCGGTCGAGGTGCGCGACCTGGTCAAGCGTTACGGCCGCACCACCGCGGTCGACGGCCTGACGCTGTCCTGCGCGCGCGGCCGGGTGACCGCGATCCTCGGCCCCAACGGGGCGGGGAAGACGTCCACCATCGAGATCTGCGAGGGCTTCCGCCACGCCGACGGCGGTGAGGTGCGCGTGCTGGGCCTCCCTCCGTCCGACCGGTCGCTCAGGGCCCGGGTCGGCGTGATGCTCCAGTCCGGTGGCGTGCCGCCCGCGATGCGCGCCGGCGAGTGGCTGCGCCTCATGGCCCGGTTCCACGCCCACCCGCTCGACCCCGCCGCACTGCTGGACCGGCTCGGCCTCACCGAGCACGCGCGCACGCCGTACCGGCGGCTGTCCGGCGGGCAGCAGCAGCGGCTGTCACTGGCCGGGGCGATCGTGGGGCGGCCCGAGCTGGTCTTCCTCGACGAGCCCACGGCGGGCCTCGACCCCCAGGCCAGATACGCCTGCTGGGACGTGGTCACCGGCCTGCGCGAGGCCGGGGTCTCGGTCGTCCTCACCACGCACTTCATGGACGAGGCGGAGAAGCTCGCCGACCAGGTGATCATCATCGACCACGGACGGGTCGTCGCCGCCGGGACCCCCGCCACGCTGACCGGCGCCGAGCGCCAGCTCCGGTTCCGGGCCCGCCCGGGGCTGAACCTCGACGAGCTGCTCAGCGCCCTCCCCGAGGGGAGCGCCGCCAAGGAGTCGCCCGCCGGGCACTACATCATCGAGGGGCAGGTCGCACCCGGCCTGCTCGCCACGGTCACCGCCTGGTGCGCCAGCGAAGGGGTCACGGCCGAGGACCTCAGCATCGAGCGGCGCACCCTCGAAGACGTCTTCCTCGAACTCACCGGCCGGGAGCTGCGATGACCACGACGCTCGACTTCGCCCCCCGGCCCGGGGCCGCCCCGCTGCCGCGGATGGTGCTGGCGCAGGCGGGGGCGGAGATGCGCGCCATGCTCCGCAACGGCGAGCAGCTGCTGCTCACCCTGATCATCCCCGTGCTGCTGCTCGTCGGGTTCTCGCGGGCACCGCTGATCAACGTGTCCGGGGCCCGGGTCGACTTCGTCACGCCCGGCGTCCTCGCGCTCGCCGTCATGTCCACCGCGTTCACCGGCCAGGCCATCGCCACCGGGTTCGAACGGCGCTACGGCGTACTCAAGCGGCTCGGGGCCTCCCCGCTGTCCCGGCCCGGCCTGCTGCTCGCCAAGACCGCGGCCGTGCTGGGCGTGGAGGTCATCCAGGTCGCGGTGATCTCCGCGGTCGCGCTGGCCATGGGCTGGTCCCCGCACGGAAACCCGCTCTGGATCGCGCTGCTGATCGTGCTCGGCACAGCCGCCTTCAGCGGCCTGGGCCTGCTGATCGCGGGCACGCTCCGGGCCGAGGCCACGCTCGCCGCGGCCAACCTCGTCTACCTCGTCCTGCTGGGGCTGGGCGGCGTCGTGTTCCCCGTCGCCAGGTTCCCCGAAGGGGTACGCCCGATCCTTGAGCTGCTGCCGATCACCGCGCTGACGAACGGGATGCGCTCGGTGCTCGCCTCCGGCGGCGGCTTCCCGGCCGGTCCGGTGCTCGTGCTGCTGGCATGGGCCGTGGTCACGCTCGCGGTGGCCTCCCGCACCTTCCGCTGGGAATGACGCCCGCCGGGCCCACCTCGGTGCGGTGCGACCTGGGCCGGGGCGATAGGTTCTGACGCTCGGGTCGAGTGGCCGGCGCCGTCTTCGAGAGGCGTACGGCGGACGTTTTGGGAGGTGGCGGCCGGATGACGGCTGAACCCGTGGGGGGGCGGCGGAGCCGTACCGGATCGGACCGTTCCGTATGGGGCGCGGCGGGATGCGCCCGGGCGCGCTGCTGCGGGCGGCGTCGGACTCGATCCCGCCGCCGGGGCTGGTGCTACTCGCGGTCCTGTCGGTGCAGGTCGGGGCCGGGCTGGCCAAGAACCTCTTCGCCGAGCTGCCACCGACCGCCGTGGTGTTCCTGCGCATCGCGATCGGCGCGGTCATCCTCGTGCCCGTCGCCCGGCCCCGGCTGAAGGGGCTCACCCGGCGCGACCTCGCCGTCGGCGTGGCCTTCGGGCTCAGCCTCGGCCTCATGAACCTGTCCTTCTACGAGGCGCTGGCCCGGCTGCCCATGGGCATCGCGGTCACGATCGAGTTCATCGGGCCGCTCACCGTGGCCGTCGTGGCGTCGCGGCGGCGGCTCGACCTGGTGTGGGTCGCGCTGGCCGCCGCCGGGGTGGTCCTGCTCGCCCCGTGGGGCCAGGCGGGCGGCGCCAACTGGGTGGGCATCGGATTCGCCGCGCTCGCGGGCGCCCTGTGGGCCGCCTACATCGTGCTGTCGGCCGCCACCGGCGCCCGGTTCCCGGGGTCGAGCGGGCTCGCGCTCGCCATGGTCGTCGCCACGATCGCCGTCGCCCCCGTCGGGGTGGCCTCCGGCGGCGCCGACCTGCTGCGTCCGGAGATCCTTCTCCTGGGAGCCGGGGTCGGGCTGCTCTCCTCGGTCATCCCGTACACGATCGAGCTGGAGGCCCTGCGAAGGATGCCGAAGCGGGTCTTCGGCATCCTCATGAGCCTCGAACCCGCCGTCGCCGCGCTGGTCGGCCTCCTCCTGCTCGGGGAGCTCCTGCAGGCCCGCGAGTGGGCGGCGATCGGCTGCGTGGTCGCCGCCTCGATCGGCGCGACCCGCTCCGGCTGAGCCGCCCCTGAGCCCCCTGGGGCGCCCTGGGGCGCCTACGCCTCCGGCTCTTCCGGGGCCGGCCGGGTCTCGGGCCTGCTTTCCGGTTTGTCCGCCCAGATGCCGCGTACGTGCTGGATGTGGTGGCTCATGACGCGCTCCGCCGCCCCGGCGTCGCCGCGGACCAGGGCGTCCACGATGGCGACGTGCTCGCGGGCCGAGTCGATCAGTATGCCGCGCTCGGCCAGGCCGCGCAGGCCGTACAGGCGGGCCCGCCCACGCAGGTCGCGGATCACCTCGACGAGGTGGGTGTTGCCGGAGAGGCTCAGCAGCCCCAGGTGGAAGCGCAGGTCGGCGTTGACGTAGGCGATCAGGTCACCGCGCCGGGCCGCCGCGACGATCTCCTCGGCGACCGGCCGCAGCGCCTCGAAGTCGGCGGCCGGGCGGCGGCCGGCCAGCCGGGCCACGGTCGGGACCTCGATGAGCTGGCGGACCTCGGTGATCTCGTCGAGGTCGCGGTCGGTCATCTCGGTCACCCGGAAACCCTTGTTGCGCACCGCCTCGACCAGGCCCTCCTTGGCCAGGTCGAGCATCGCCTCGCGCACGGGGGTCGCGGAGACGCCGAACTGGGCGGCGAGCACCGGCGCCGAGTAGACCACGCCCGGCCGCATCTCACCCGCGACGAGGGCGTCCCGCAGCGCCTGCGCCACCTGCTCGCGCAGGCTCTGCCGCTCGCCCACCAACGGCAGGCCGAGCCCGTCCGCGGCCGAAGGCGCCATGTCATAACCCTCTTTCGTGCTCACCGGAGATCTCCCCACGGGCGGTCCACGCGTCATACGCCGCGGAGGCGACCGCCAGGTCCTGCCAGGCCATGCCCACGCTCTTGAAGACGGCGGGGCCCGGCCCGGGCGCCACCCGGCCGGCGACGAGGTCGGCGAGGTTTCCGGCGAGGTGGTCAGCCGTGATCCTACCGGCCCGCAACGGGACGACCAGGTCACCCGCCTCCGCCAGGGCCGCCGTACGGGCCTCCACGACGACGACGGAGCGGGCGACGAGGTCGTCGTCCAGTTCGCGCGCGTCCGGCTCGTGCGAGCCGACGGCGACCACGACCGCGCGGTCGCGCACCAGGCCGCCGGGGAACAGCGGCGTCCGCGCGGTGGTGCAGCAGGCGACCAGGTCGGCCTCCTCGACCGCCCGCCGCCAGGCGGGATCGGACGCCGGATGGGAGCGGGCGGTCAGCCCGGCGGCGGCGCACCGCCGCGCCAGCCCGGCCGCGCGCTCCGGGTCGCGGGCCACCACGGTGACCTCCTCCACCGGGCGCACCCCGCGCAGGGCCGTCACGTGCCCCCACGCCTGCGGTCCGGAGCCGAACACGACGAGCGAGCGGGCGTCCGGCGGCGCGAGCCGCCGTACGGCGAGCGCCGAGACGGCGGGGGTGCGCAACGTGGTCAGCGCGGTGCCGTCCATCGTGGCGAGCGGGGTGAGCGTGGCGCCGTCGAGCAGCAGGTAGAGGGCCTGGATCCGAGGCAGCCCGCGCGCCGGGTTGCCCGGGGCCACCGTGGCCACCTTCACGCCCGCGTACGGCCCGGAGGAGGCCGGCATGAGGAGGAACTGCCCCGCCGGGACGTCGACCACCGGGCGCGGCGGGGCCTGCTCGGGGTCGAGTCCGCCGCGCAGCGCCTCCTCCAGGGCTTCCACGGCCCGGCCGGGAGGCACGAGCCGGTCGATCGTGTCGCCGTCCAGGTGGGGCAGGCCGTTCATCCGGGTTTTCTCCTCATTTCGCCGCCGTCTCGCTCTCCCGCTGCCCTCGGGCGTGCCGGGATCTCATCGGAGGGTGAACCCGGGGCCGAGCGGGTCGCGGGGGTCGAGGACGAACCGGTGCTCTCCGGTCCGGAACGCGGTGCCCTCGATCTCCGGGACGATCGCCGGGCGTCCCGCCTCCTCGGTCACGGCGGCCACGCTCGCCAGGAACACGCCGCCCGCGATTCCCTCGTGCCGGAGGGTGACCGCCCGGGGATCGGGACGGCCCTCCGCGAGCGACGCCAGCCGGGCGGCGGTGCCCGACCCGCAGGGCGACCGGTCGACCTCGCCGTCCGCGAAGACGGTGACGTTGCGCTGGTGGTGCCGGTCACCCTCGGACCCGAGATCGTCGTAGAAGATCACACCGTAGATCCCGGAGAGCCGGTCGTCGGTGGGGTGCCGCGCCGCCGAGTGCCCCTCCAGGGCGGCCTTGACCGACCGGCCGGCGGCGATCAGGCCGGGCAGGTCCTCGGGGGTCACCGCGAGGCCGAACGCGGCGGCCGGCGCGGAGGCGTAGATCGCGCCGCCGTACGCGACGTCCACCGTGACGCCGCAGGCGGGCACGTCCCTGGCGACGGCGTAGGACGGCACGTTCCGGAACGTCACCGCCTCGACCACGCCGCCCGCGCGGCGCACCCGGGCCTGCACGCGGCCCGACGGCACGTCGATCTCGACGGTCGTCTCGCCGTCCTCGGCGGCCGGGACCAGGCCGTACTCCACGGCGTACGCGCCGAGCGCGATGGTGCCGTGGCCGCACGCGGTGGAGTAGCCGTCCTTGTGCCAGAAGAGCACGCCGAGGTCGGCCGGCGCGGAACCGGCGGACGAGTCGTCTGGCGGGACGAGGAAGCAGCCGTACATGTCGGCGTGGCCGCGCGGCTCGTGGCAGAGCAGCCGCCGCACGGCGTCCACCTCGGGCGCGGACGCGGCCGTCCTGCGGTCGAGCACCGTCGCGCCGGGGATCGGCGGCGCCCCCGAGACGACGATCCGGAACGGCTCGCCCGCGGTGTGGTAGTCGACCGTGCGGACGTCGTACACAGCTCTCATCTCGCGGTTCCTCCCAGATACGCCTCGGCGACCCGCGCGTCGTCGCGCAGGTCGGCGGCGGTTCCCGTCAGGACGCACGCCCCGTTCTCGATCACGTAGCCGCGGTGTGCGATCTTCAGGGCGGCCCTGGCGTTCTGCTCGACCAGCAGCACCGCCGTCCCCTCCGCGTTGATCTCCCTGATCACGTCCATGACCGCGGCGACCACGAGCGGGGCGAGGCCCATGGACGGCTCGTCGAGCAGCAGCAGCCGGGGCCCGGTGACCAGCGCGCGACCGATGGCGAGCATCTGCTGCTCGCCGCCGGAGAGGGTGCCGCCCTGCTGGCCGGCGCGCTCGGCCAGGCGGGGCAGCAGGCCGTACACGCGGTCGATCCGCCGCTTGACCTCGGCCTGGTCGCGCACCGCGTACCCGCCGAGCAGGAGGTTGTCGTGGACGCTGAGGGTGCTGAACACCCGCCGGCCCTCGGGGACGTGGACCAGCCCGAGCCGGACGATCGCGCTCGCCTTGGCGCCGATGATGTCGCGGCCCTCGTAGGTGATCCGGCCCGCGCTGGGCCGCACCAGCCCCGACACCGCCGACAGGGTCGTCGTCTTGCCCGCGCCGTTGTTGCCGAGCAGGGCGACGACCTCGCCCTCCCCGACCGTCAGCGACAACCCGCGCAGCGCGTGGACGCCGCCGTAGTGGACGTCCAGCCCGTCGATCTCAAGCGCCGCCATCGCGTCCTCCCGCCACGCTCGCCCTGGCCTGCTCGATCTCGGCCTCGTCGGCGTCCCGGCCGAGGTACGCCTCGACGACCTGGGGGTCGCGCCGCACCTCGTCCGGGGGCCCGTCGGCGATCTCCCGCCCGAAGTTGAGCACGACCACGCGCTGTGAGACGTCCATCACCAACCCCATGTCGTGCTCGATCAGGACGATCGCGACGCCCTGCTCGCGGATGCGGCGGATCAGGTCGAGCATCTCGGCCTTCTCGGTGTGGTTGAGCCCGGCGGCGGGCTCGTCGAGCAGCAGCAGGTCGGGGCGGCGGGCGAGCGCCCTGGCGATCTCCACCCGGCGCTGCTCGCCGTACGGCAGGGCCCGGGCGGGGCCGTACCGGTCGCCGCGCAACCCGGCGAAGTCGAGCCAGTGGTGGGCCTGCTCGGTGCTCTCCCGCTCGCTCCTGCGGTAGCGCGGGGTGTGCAGCAGCGCGTCGAGGACGTTCTGCCTGCTCCGCAGGTGGGTCCCGGCGCGGACGTTGTCGAGGACGGACATCTCCCCGAACAGCCGCAGGTTCTGGAACGTGCGGGCGACGCCGAGCGCGGCCACCGCCGAGGGGCGCAGGCCGGTGATGTCGCGCCCGCGCAGCCGCACGGATCCCGCGGTGGGCCGGTAGAAGCCGGTCACGCAGTTGAACGCGGACGTCTTGCCCGCGCCGTTGGGGCCGATCACCGAGACGATCTCGGCCTCGCCGACGGCGAAGGTGAGCCCGTCGATGGCGACCACGCCGCCGAAGGCGAGCCGCAGGCCCTCGACGGAGAGCAGCGGGGCGTTCACTTGGCGACCTCCTTGGGCCGGGCCGGCCACAGACCCTGCGGCCGCACCAGCATCACGATGATCAGCAGGACGCCGAAGGCGACGTACCGGTAATCGGCCAGGTCGCGCAGCAGTTCGGGCAGGAGGCTGACGATCACTGCCCCGACGACGACGCCCCTGATGGAACCCATGCCGCCGAGCACGACCGCCATCAGCACCAGCGCGGACTGCAGGAACGTGAAGCTGCCCGGGGAGACCGCCGACAGATGCGCGGCGAACAGGACCCCGGCCAGGCCGCCCCAGACCGCGCCGACGACGTAGGCGGCCATCTTGACCTTGTAGGTGTGGACGCCCATGGCCTCCGCGGCGTCCTCGTCCTCGCGGACGAACCGCCACGCCCGGCCCAGGCGGGAGCGGCCCAGCCGGGCGGCGCCGATCACCGCGACCGCGACGACCAGCACGGTCAGGTAGTAGAAGGACACCGGCCCCTCGGTCAGCCCGGGGATGCCGTAGATCCCCGAGGGACCTCCGGTGACGTCGAGGTTGGTCGCGGTGACACGGATGATCTCGCCGAAGCCGAGCGTCACGATCGCGAGGTAGTCGCTGCGCAGCCGCAGCGTCGGCGCGCCGATCACCAGCCCGGCGATCACGGTGACCACCAGGACTGCGGGCAGGGTGGCGACCAGCGGCAGACCGAGGCGGGTGGACAGCACGCCGCTGGTGTACGCGCCGACCGCGAAGAAGGCGATGTACCCGAGGTCGAGCAGGCCGCAGTAGCCGACGACGATGTTGAGCCCGGCGGCCAGCATCACGAAGATCGCGGCGCTGGTCATCACCGACAGCGCGTACGGCGAGGCGTTGACGAACGGCGCGAGCAGCGCGACCGCGAGCCCGGCCAGCCCGGCCCACCGGTTCTCCATCAGCCGGGACGCGATCGAGCGCGGGCCGGCCCCGCGACGGCCGCCGCTGGGCGCCGGCGCAGCCTCGGAGGTGGCCTCAGCGGGGGGCGCGCCCCCGCCCGGCCCGGTCACACCCGCTCCGTGACGCGTTCGCCGAGCAGGCCGGTCGGCCGCACGGTCAGGAACAGGATGAGCACGCCGAAGGCGAAGACGTCCCGCCACTCGCCGCCCAGCCAGAAGGTGCCGAACGATTCGAGCAGGCCGAGGAGCAGCCCGCCGAGCATGGTGCCGGGGATGTTGCCGATGCCGCCGATGACGGCCGCCGTGAACGCCTTGAGGCCGATCAGGAAGCCCATCATGAAGTCGATCTTTCCGTAGTGCGCCCCGGCCATGACCCCGGCCGCTCCGGCCAGAGCGGAGCCGAGGAAGAAGGTCCGGGAGATGATGGCGTCCACGTCGATGCCCATGAGCGCGGCGGCCCTGGGGTCGAGCGCGACGGCCCGCATGGCGCGTCCCTCGCGGGAGCGGTTGACGAGCAGGTTGAGACCGATCATGAGGATGACGGCCACGGCCACCAGGGTGAGCTGCTGGAGCGTGACCCGCGCGCCCAGGACCTCCAGCGTGGTGCCGCTGAGCCGCACCGGGTACACGCGCGGGTCGGCGCCCGCGCCGGCGCGCATGCCGTATTCGAGGGCGAAGGACGCGCCGACCGCGGTGATCAGCAGTGAGAGCCGGGGGGCGCCGCGGAGCCGCCGGTAGGCGACCCGTTCGAGCACCACCCCGGCCAGGCCGGTGACGCCCATGGTGAGCACGAGGACGAGCAGCAGCACCGGCAGTGCCATCGCGGCGGACACGCCGCCGGCCGCGCCGAGAACGGCGAAGCCGACGAACGCGCCGAGCATGTACAGGTCGCCGTGGGCGAAGTTGAGCAGCTTGATGATCCCGTAGACCATGCTGTAGCCCAGCGCCACGAGCGCGTAGAACGACCCGACGAAGAGCCCGTTCCAGACCAGTTGTGACATTTCAGGATTCCCTGGGGGTTACTGGAGAGCGTCCTGGAGGGCGAACGCGCCGTCCTTGACGACGAGGATCTGGAAGCCACCGGTGCTCAGCGTGTGCTCGGGGGTGAACTTCAGCGGCCCGGAGAACATCGGGAAGCCGTCGATCGCCTCCAGCGCCGAGATGATCTTCTCCCCGTCGGTGCCGCCCGCCTTGGTGACCGCCTCGGCGGCGAGCCGTACCGCGTCGTAGGCCTGGTTGGAGTACGGGCCCGGGTCCGTGCCGAACTTCTTCTTGTAGTCGGCGATCCAGTTCTCGGCGCCCTTGAGCGTGTCCGGCGTCTGGGTCATGGTCGCGTACAGGCCGGCGGCGGCCTCGGGACCGGCGATCTCGATCAGCTTCGGCGAGACCGAGCCGTCGCCGACCATGATCTTGCCCGTGTACCCGGCCTGGCGGAGCTGCCGGGCGATCAGGCCGCCCTCCTGGAAGTAGCCGGTCCAGTAGACGTAGTCGGGCTTCTTGGCCAGCACCTTGGTGATGTTGGCGCTGTAGTCGCTTTCCTTGGGCGTGACCGCCTCCAGGATCGCGGTCTCCGGCCCGCCCGGCTCGTCGACCAGGGCCTGGGTGCGCAGCGCGATGTCCTTGGAGTAGCTGGTGTTGTCGTGCATGAGGGCGACCTTGGTGGCGCCGTCCTTGGCCATCCACGCGGCGGCCGCCCCGGCCTGCTGCGCACCGGTGCCGTTGATCAGGAAGACGTTCTTGAGCTTCTGGTCGACCAGATCCTGCGAGTTCGCCGCCGGGATGATCATCGGGATGCCGGCCTTGGCGAAGATCGGCAGCGTGGGGAGGGTCGCGCCCGAGCAGTACCCGCCGATCGAGACGTGGATGCCCGCTGTGACCAGCTTGTTCGCCCCGGCCGCCGCGCTCTGCGGGTCGCACGCGTCGTCGGCGGTCTTCAGCTCCAGGGTGCGGCCGAGGACGCCGCCCTTGGCGTTGATCTCGTCCACCGCGAGCTGGGCGGCATTGCTCATATAGGGGCCGATCGCGGCCTCGCTGCCCGACTGCGGGATCAGCATGCCGAGCACGATCGGCTCGTTCTTCTTCTCGTCGGAGCCGGTGTCGCCGGCGAGCAGTCCCTGCCCGCACCCCGCGGTCAGCAGGGCCGCCGACGCCATGACACCCACGAGGGCCGTGCTATAGAACTTGCGCATCCGCGCCTCCTCTTGCCATATGTGGAATGTGACATTGCAGTCCCACGGAAGATCGGGTCAAGGTCTGATACCAGACCGTTAGCGGGCCGTGGTCGCACCGCCGCCGGCACGTCGCACCGGCGGACGAGGCCCGCGGGGAAAGCGCCGAGAAAGAGGAGGGCAGCCCAAAACCCCTCGCGGTGGACCGCGAGGGGAAGGGGCCACGACCTAAAGCAGGAACCCGGACGGGAAGGGGTCGCGGGGGTCGAGGAAGTACTGCGCGGTCCCGGTCACCCAGGCCCGGCCGGTGATCGTGGGGACCACCGCGGTCAGACCCCCGGCGGACGTCTCGGCCACCAGGCGGCCGACGAAACGGGTGCCGATGAACGACTCGTTGACGAAGTCGGTGTCCAGGCCCAGCTCTCCCCGGGCGTGGAGCTGGGCCATCCGCGCGCTCGTGCCGGTGCCACACGGCGAGCGGTCGAACCAGCCGGGATGGATCGCCATCGCGTGCCGGGAGTGCCGGGCGTCCGACCCCGGCGCGACGAACTGGACGTGGTGGCAGCCGCGGATCCCCGGATCCTCCGGATGGACCGGCTCGTCCGCCTCGTTGATCGCGGCCATCAACGCGAGCCCCGCGTCGAGGATCTCCTGCTTGCGCGCGCGCTCGAACGGCAGCCCGACCGACTCGATGGGCAGGATGGCGTAGAAGTTGCCGCCGTAGGCGAGGTCGTAGCGCACCTCGCCGAAGCCGGGCACCCGCACCGCGCGGTCGAGCGCGACGCTGAACGACGGCACGTTGGTGATGGTCACCGCCACCGCCGCGCCGTCCTCGACCCGCACCTCGGCGACGACCAGCCCGGCCGGGGTGTCGAGCCGGATCACGGTCACCGGCTCGGTCACCTCCACCATCCCCGTCTCCACGAGGACGGTGGCGACGCCGATGGTGCCGTGCCCGCACATCGGCAGGCAGCCGGACACCTCGATGTAGAGCACGCCGAAGTCGGCGTCGGCCCGGGTGGGCGGCTGCAGGATCGCGCCGCTCATCGCCGAGTGCCCGCGCGGCTCGTACATCAGCAGGGTGCGTACGTGGTCGAGATGCGCCATGAAGTGCTCACGGCGCTCGGCCATGGTCGCGCCCGGGATCACGCCGACACCCCCGGTGATCACCCGGGTCGGCATCCCCTCGGTGTGGGAGTCCACCGCGTGGAAGACCCGTTTCGTCCTCATCGCGCCCGCACTCCCGCCGTACGGCGCTCCACTAGCGGAGCCCCTCGGCGAGCGCCTTCTCGGTCACGGCGCGCACGGTGGCCTCCTGCTCGGCCGTCAGCGGCCCGCGGGGCGGACGGCACGGGCCGCCGGGGCGACCCGCGATGTCCATGGAGAGCTTGATCGCCTGGACGAACTCGATCTTGGAGTCCCAGCGCAGCAGCGCGTGCAGGGACCGGTAGAGCGGGAGCGCGGTGTCCAGGTCACGGGCGATCGCCGCGCGGTAGAGCGCGACGGACGAGACGGGCAGCGCGTTCGGGTAGCCCGCGATCCAGCCGACCGCACCCGCGAGGGCCACCTCCAGCAGCACATCGTCGGAGCCGATCAGCACGTCCAGCCCGGGGGCGAGCTCGGCGAGCTCGTACACCCGCCGGACGTCTCCGGTGAACTCCTTGACGCCCACGATGAGCCCCTCGGCGTGCAGCGTGGCGAGCAGCCGGGGCGTGAGGTCCACCTTGGTGTCGATCGGGTTGTTGTAGCCCACGATCGGCAGCCCGGCCCGCGCGACCTCGCGATAGTGCGCCACCACGGCCGGTTCGTCGGCCCGGTAGGCGTTCGGCGGCAGCAGCATCACGGCGCCGCAGCCCGCCTCGCGGGCCTGCTCGGCCCACCGGCGCGCCTCCAGCGCCCCGTAGGCGGCGATGCCCGGCATGACCCGGTCGCCGCCCACGGCCTCCACCGCGGTCTCCACGACCCGGGCCCGCTCCTCGGGAGTCAGCGTCTGGTACTCCCCGAGTGAGCCGTTGGGCACCACGCCGTCGCACCCGCTGTCCACCAGCCACCGGCAGTGCTCGCCGTACGCGTCGTAGTCGACGCTCAGGTCGTCACGCAGCGGCAGCGCGGTGGCCACCATGACCCCATGCCAGGGCTTTTCACGCGTCGTCATCCGATGTCCTCTCATTCATGGCGGCGAGATCGCCGAGTCGTACGGGCTGGGCGATCGGCCGCCGGGGCGGCCCCAGGGCCTCACCCGCGAGGCGGGCCACGGCCTCGCCGCAGATCCGTCCCTGGCACCAGCCCATCCCGGGCCGGGCCAGCAGCTTGATGGAGCGCGCGTCGGCGGCGCCGAGGTCGCGGGCCTCCTTGACCCGGCCGTACGGCACCTCCTCGCAGCGGCAGATCAGCGTGTCGTCGCGCAGCCAGGAGGTCCAGCCATCCCGCACCGGGTAGGCGCGCAGCAGCGCGTCCGCGAACGCGGCCAGCCGCCGCCTCCGCGCCTCGGTCCGGACGGCCGCCGGGTGCGCCGCCGCCGGGACGCCGCGCGCGTCGGCCACGACGGCGCGGCCCGCGATCTCCCCTTCCAGCGCGGCCAGGTCCGCGCCGCCCACGCCGGTGGTCTCGCCCGCCGCGTACACGCCGGGGACGCTGGTGCGCATGTGCCGGTCCACCCGCGCCGCCGGGACGCCCGCCGCGTCCGCGCCGATCTCGCAGCCGAGCTGCGCGACGAGGTCGAGCTGGGGCGTGAAGCCGTAGCCGACCGCGAGGGTGTCGCACCGAATCGTCTCGTGACCGCCCTGGTACGGCCGCCATTCGGCGTCCACCCTGGCGACCGTCACGTGGGTCAGCTCGCCGTCGCCGTGCGCGGCCACCACCGCGCGGCCCCCCTTGTACGGCACGCGGTGCCGGGCCAGGAGCCGGCCGTACCCGAGGGCCTCGGCGGCCTTGCCCGGCCGGGTGAGGGCCCGGGGCGCGAGCGTGAACCGGCCGCCCGCCTCGAAGACCCCGACGACCCGCGCCCCCGCCGCGGCCAGCGAGGTGGCGACGGGCAGCAGGAACGGCCCGGTGCCGGCGACCACGACGCGGCGTCCGGCGACGACGAGGTTGCCCTTGAGCAGCGCCTGCGCGCCGCCCGCCGTCATCACCCCGGGCAGGTCCCAGCCGGGGAACGGCAGGACGCGGTCGTGCGCGCCGGTCGCGATCAGCAGCCGCGTCGCGGCGACGGTCGCGGCCCGCTCCCGCCCGCCTTTCAGGCAGTGGACGGCGAAGCCGCCGCTCGCGGCCGGCTCGACCGCCCACACCCGGTGGCCGAGCAGGACGTCGGTGTCGCCGAGCCCGTCACGAAGCCGTACAAACCTGGCGTAGCCGTGATGGAGCGCCCCAGGCCGGGTGGCATGGAACCCATCGGGCGGCTGGCGGAAGTACTGGCCGCCGACCCGCGTCCCGGCGTCCAGGAGCGCCACGCGCAGGCCCGCCCGCGCCGCCACACCCGCCGCCGCCAGGCCCGCGGGTCCCGCGCCCACGATGGCCAGGTCGTACGCCACTTCGCTCCTGGTCATGACGTGGTCACCTCGTCGCCGGGGCGGGCCTCGGTCAGGCAGGCCCGCAGGTTCTCCTCGCCGTTGACGGTGACCAGGCAGTCGAAACAGACGCCGATCCCGCAGAACAGGCCGCGCCGCCGCCCGTCGAAGCGGGTTGTCCGCCAGGTCCGGATCCCGGCCGCGTGCAGCGCCGCGCCCACGGTCTGGCCCGGCACCACCGGCACCGGCCGCCCGTCCACCCGCATCTCGAACTCCGGCTCCGGCCGCGCGCCCACCAGCCGGTACGGCGAGGCTCCCGTCATGCCGCCCTCCCTCGTCCACGTGTTCTCCGGCGCGGCCCGCCGCGCCGTACGCCGTACGCGCTCACGCCGCGGCCCCGGTGAAGCGGTCGGGGCGGAAGGGAGCGAGGTCGAGCTCCGGGACCGCTCCCGTGAGGAGCCGCGCGATGAGCAGGCCGGTCACCGGGGCGAGGCCGATGCCCGCGCCCTCGTGGCCGCACGCGTGGTAGAGCCCGGATACCCGCGGATCGGCCCCGATGACCGGCAGGTGGTCGGGGCAGTAAGGCCGGAACCCGCAGTAGGCCCGGATCGCCCGCACATCGGCGAGCGCCGGGAACAGGCCCACCGCCTGCCGGGCCAGCCGCGCGAGCACGGGCAGGGACACGGTCCGGTCGAAGCCGACGCGCTCGCGGCTGGCCCCGATCAGCACGGTGCCGGCCTGGGTCGCCTCCACCACGGCGGAGGTCTCCAGCCCTTCGGAGTCGCTGGCGACGTTCGTGACGTACGCGGCCGTGTAGACCTTGTGCCGGACCAACGGGCGCCCGTCCGCCCGGGCGGTCAGCGGCTCGGTGACCAGGATGAACCCGCGGCGCGGCATGATCGGGAGCTCGACGCCCGCGAGCGCGGCGGCCTCCCCGGCCCAGACGCCCGCCGCGTTGACCACGGCCCCGGCCGGGATGTCGCCCGCGCCGGTGCGTACGCCGGTGACCCGGCCGCGCTCCGTGAGCAGGCCGGTCACCTCGGTCCCGGTGCGGAGCTCGACGCCCGGCCACCGCCGCACCAGGCGCGCCGCGGCGAGCATGGGCTGCACCTGGGCGTCCTGGGGGTAGAAGACCCCGCCGGCGAATCCGGGGGCGAGATGCGGCTCATAACCCCCCAGCTCGTCCGCGGTCACCCGGTGGGTCGCCACGCCGCTCTTCTCCTGCCGTCCGGCCAGCTCTGTGAGGGCGCGCAGCACTTCGTCGCTCTCGGCGACGACCAGCCCGCCCTTGGGCTCGTGCTCGAAGCCGCACGGCTCACCGGCCTCGGCGGCCAGCTCGGTCCAGAGGTGGCAGGACAGCACCGCGAGGTCCAACTCGGGGCCCGGCTCCTTGTCGGAGACGAGGACGTTGCCCTCCCCCGATCCCGTGGCACCTCCCGCGACCGACGCCCGGTCCACCACGGTGACGCTCAGGCCTTCGCGGGCGGCGTAGTAGGCGCAGGCCGCGCCGACCATCCCCGCCCCGATCACCACGACGTCGGGCACGCACGCCACCTCCTTCTCGGCGGCCTGTAATGTGTCATATTTTATTGCCCCCTGGCAATACCCCCCGATCTCCCTCCGAATGGGGCGAAGGCGGGACCACCCCCACCGCCGCCTACCATTTGAGCGTGACCAGCCTCTCCGCCCAGATCCGCGGTTTCCACCGGTCGTACTGGCTGCCCACAGCGGCCTCGCTGCGGCGATGGGCGCTCGCCAGCATCGTCGTCAACGCCGGTATCACGGTCACCGGGGCCGGCGTGCGGGTGTCCAAGTCGGGCCTCGGCTGCCCGACCTGGCCGAAATGCACGCCGGACAGCTTCGTCCCGGCGCAGCACGACGGGCACTCGGCGCTCAACATGGCGATCGAGTTCGGCAACCGGCTGCTGACCTTCCTCGTCCTCGCCGTCGGCGTCGCCTGCGTGCTCGCCGCCGTCCGGCTGGTCCGCGAGGAGTCCGGGGGCAGGGGCCGCCGCGACCTGGTGTGGCTCGCGTGGCTCCAGCCGGCCGGCGTGCTCGCCCAGGGGCTGTGGGGCGGCCTGGTCGTGCGCACGATGCTCAACCCGGTCACGGTGAGCGTCCACTTCCTGCTGTCGATCGCCATGATCGTCGCCGCGTACGCGCTGTTCGCGCGGGCCGGGGAGGGCGACGCGCCGCCGCGGCGGGTCGTCCACCGCGACATCCGCACCCTCGGCTACGTGCTGCTCGGCGCGGTCGGCGTGCTGCTCGTCGCGGGCGTCGTCGTCACCGGGACGGGGCCGCACTCGGGCGACGAGGCCGCCTCGCGGTTCGGCTTCGACATCGAGACGGTGGCCCGGCTGCACGCCGACGTCGTGTGGATCGTCGTCGGCCTCACCTTCGCGCTGCTGTTCGCGCTCCACCTGACCGACTCCCCCGCCCGGGTCCGCCGGGCCGCGCTCGCGCTGTTCGGCATCGAGCTCGCGCAGGGCGTGATCGGCTACGTGCAGTACTTCCTGGCCATCCCGGCCCTGCTGGTGCTGCTGCACGTGCTCGGCGCGAGCCTGGTCTGGATCGGCACACTGCGCATCGTCTTCCTCATGCGCACCCGCGACCCGCTCCCCGTCGGCGACGCCGCCGACGAGGCGACGGGCGAGCGCGACGCGGACGATCCGCGCGTCCTCACGCCGTCGACGCCGGGCGACGCCACCGCCTGAGCGGTCAGCCGCTCTCCTCGACGAACGGCTCCAGCAGGCCCGGCACCGCGTGGCGGGCCAGCCGGAGCCCCTCGTCCCGCCCCACGTCGAGCACGTCGTACCGGCCCTCGCCGGCCGCGGTCGTGGCCGACAGGGTCACCAGGCCGGCCCGTCGCTGGAACAGCGACTCGCTGATCGTCAGGCCGATGATCCCGGAGCGGTCCAGGGCGACCGTCCTGCGCCGGACCGCGCCCGTGCGGGTGACCAGATACCGCCGGGTCAGGCCATGTCCCAACGAGCGGTAGCCCTCGGCCGCGAGCGCCCACCCGGCCGGTACGGCCAGCACCGGCAGCGCCCAGGCCCAGGCGGGCACCCACGCGGTCCACGCGTCCAGCACGCCCAGCGCGGCCGCGAGCGCCGCCGCGGCGACCAGCGCCCGGCGCACCCGCCGGCCGCGGGCCGCGCGCGGATGGCCGCGCAGCCCGGCCGGGTCGAGCTCCTCCCCCAGCACCGCGGAGGCGATCCGGCGGGCCTCACGGGCGGGCAGCGGCGGCGTCAGCGCGGCGACCTCCTCGGTCACGTTCTCCTCGGCCTTCCGCAGCCCCGTCGTGACCGCGGTGACCCTGGCCCCGCCACCGAGCCGCAGCAGCAGCGGCTCCGTCACCGCCACCCCGCGCAGCCGCCGCTCCTCCAGCGTGAGAGAGCGGGTGGTGAGCAGGCCGCGGCGGAGCCGCAGGACGCCCGGCCGGCGCTCCAGGCGGTACCGTCCCCACGACTCGGCGTACAGGACGGCCGCCCCCGCGAACCCGAGGAGCGCGTTGGCCGCCAGGAGGAGCGGCACGGTGATCCACGGGGTGGCGGTGATCCACTCCCAGGCCCGCACGGCGGCCTCCCACTTCGCGGGTTCGAATCCCAGCGTGTCGAACAGCTTGTACAGCCCGCCGAGAGCCAGTCCCCCGCCGACGAACGTCCACACGGTCAGCGGGGCGTACCTGATCCACGACCAGCGCAGCTCGGCGAGCGGCCCGTCGTCCGGCCGCTCCGCGCACCCGCCCAGCAGGATGCCGCGCAGCGCCTCGGCCTCGGCGACCGCGAGCGCGTCGAGGGTGAGCTCGACCGGCCCGCCCGAGGCGTCCTTCTCCCCCGTGCCCACCTTCACCACGGCCAGGCCGAGCACCCGCCGTACGGGATCGGCGGTGACGTCCACGCTGCGCACGCGCTCACGCGGGACGGCGCGGTACTCCTTGGTCCAGATGCCGCTGTGCAGCTCCAGGCGCCGGCCGGTCAGGCGGTACCGGGTGGCGCGCCTGCGGGCGGTCTCGTAGACCGCGGCCGCGCCGACGACGAGGAGAGCCGCGGCCGCCGCGGCGGCGACGCCCCTGTCCAGGGCGACGCCCTTGCCGACCAGGAACCGCGCCAGGGCGATCGCGGCGGGGACCGCGACGGCGAGGGAGAAGACGGCGGCGGCGACCACCACGCGCGGGTGCGGCGACCGCCAGGCGGCGTCCTCCTCCGTGGCGGTCTCCTCGATGTCGGGGATCATGTCGCGTCTCCGGGGGTGCTCTGTGTGATCGCGGTCAGGCGTTCGGCCAGCTCGGCGGCGAGCTTCTCGTCGAGCCCCTCGATCTTGAGTGGCCCGGCGGCCGAGGCCGTCGTCACCGTCACGTCCGCGAGGCCGAACAGGCGCTGCACCGGCCCGCGTACGGTGTCCACCGTCTGGACACGCGACATCGGCGCGATCCGCCAGGTCCGGGTCAGCAGGCCGGTACGGGTGTAGACCGCGTCCTCGGTGGCCTCCCACCGCCCGGTCCGGTAGTACACCCGGGGTACCACCAAGACGAAACCCGCGCAGAGCAGGACGAACACCACCAGAAGTGCGCCCAGCCAGGCGGGCCGGTCCGTGAACCGCCAGTACGCCAAGATCGCGGCGCCCGCCACCGGGACGGCGGCCAGCAGCGTCTGGACCGTCCACCACGCCACCGCGCGCGGATCGGCCCGGTGACGCGGCGGGCGCAGCCGGAGAGAGGCCGTCACGAGGCCCGGTCCTTCTTGAGGGTGTCGGCCGTCCCGAGCAGGGCGAGGCCGAGCACAGCCAGCGCGATCGAGGCGAACGCCTCGTACCCCGCCAGCACGTCGAGCCGGTGGACGATCAGCAGGTCGTGCGCCCACCGCCACCAGCCGAGCAGGGTGTTGCCGACGCCGCCCACCCCCTGCACCAGCGCCACCCAGCCCGCGATTTCCAGCAACGTCTTCATGGTGCAAGCCTCAGGGAGCGGCGCGAGCGGCCGCTTCTGCCCGAAGTAGCCGAGACCGGCTACTTTGGTCGCTGTCGCGCACCCGCGATCACGCCGTAACCTCGGTGAACATGAAGTCGAGGACGGAGTACCGGTGGCTGCTGCCCTCGGTCCTCCTCGGCGAGGGCGAGGGCGAGCGGCCCGCGCGGCGCTCCACACGCGACTGGATCGTGGACACGGCGCTGTTCCTGTCCGCCTGCGGGCTGGCGATCGCCTCGGCGCCGGACATCGCCGGCAAGCCGCGGGCGTACGTCGTCGCCGAACAGGTGCTCGGCGCGCTGGCCTGCGCTGCCGTGTGGCTGCGCCGCCGGTGGCCGGTCACCCTGGCCCTGGCGACGGCGCTGCTCGGCTCGGTGTTCACGCTGATCGGCGGCGCCGGCGTGGTGGCCCTGTTCACCGTGGCCGTGCACCGCCCCTTCAAGATCGCCGGATCGGTCGCCGCCTTCTTCCTCCTGACGGCGATCCCCTACGTGCACCTCTGGCCGGACCCCGACGTCGGCGTGTGGGGCATGTTCCTGCTGATCGTGGCGCTCACCATGATGATCTTCGCGTGGGGGATCGTCGTACGGGCCCGACGGCAGCTCGTCATCTCCCTGCGGGCCCGGGCGTCCGCCGCCGCCGCCGAGGCCAGACAGCTGGAGCGGGAACGGATCGCCCGCGAGATGCATGACGTGCTCGCCCACCGCATCTCGATCCTGAGCCTGCACGCCGGAGCCCTGGAGTACAGCCCCGGCGCCCCGCCCGAGCAGATCCAGCGGGCGGCGAGCGCCATCAGGACCAGCGCCCACCAGGCGCTGCAGGACCTGCGCGAGGTGATCGGCGTCCTGCGGCAGACGCCGGAGGACGCGCGGCCGGAGCGCCCGCAGCCGACGCTGGCCGACCTACCCGCGCTGGTGGAGGAGTCGCGGCAGGCCGGGATGGACGTCGCGCTCGACCTCGTCGAGCCCGCGCCGTCCGTGCCTGAGTTGTCCGTGCCCGCGCCGCCCGAGGCGCTGGGCCGCAACGCCTACCGCATCGTCCAGGAGGCGCTGACCAACGCCCGCAAGCACGCCCCAGGCGCCCCGGTTACCGTACGGGTGACCGGCGCACGCGGCGCGGGGCTGACGGTCGAGGTCGCCAACCCGGTGCCGACGGCGGCGCACCGGCGGCAGACCGTCTCCGAGATCCCGGGCGCCGGCACCGGGCTCATCGGCCTGGCCGAACGTGCCAAACTGGCCGGCGGACGACTGGACCACCACCTGGCGGACGAGGGCGCGTTCGTGCTCCGCGCCTGGCTGCCGTGGTCGTGACTCGAGAAAGGGAGGGCATGGACCGTCGCATCAAGGTGCTCATCGTGGACGACGACGCGCTCGTGCGCGCCGGGCTGTCGATGATCCTGGCGGGCGCGGGCGACATCGAGATCGCCGGCGAGGCGGCCGACGGCGACCAGGTGCCGCTCATGGTCGCCGAGCACCGGCCGGACGTGGTGCTCATGGACATCCGGATGTCCCGGGTGGACGGGCTGACCGCCACCGAGGCGCTGCGCGCGACGGCCAACCCGCCCGAGGTGGTGGTGCTGACCACCTTCCACGCCGACGCGCAGGTGCTGCGGGCGCTGCGGGCGGGCGCGGCCGGGTTCCTGCTCAAGGACATCCACCCGGCCGACCTGGTGTCCGCCGTACGCAAGGTCGCCGCGGGTGAGCCCATCCTGTCGCCCGCGGTCACCCGCCAGCTCATCTCGCATGTCTCCGACGGTGGCGCGGGAGGCCGCCGGGATCGGGCCCGCGTCCACTTGGACAAGCTCAGCGTGCGCGAGCGGGAGGTCGCCGTCGCGCTCGGCGAGGGCAAGTCCAACGCGGAGATCGGGGCCGAGCTCTACCTGAGCGTGCCGACGGTCAAGGCCCACGTGTCGCGGATCCTCACGAAGCTGGGGCTGAACAACCGGGTCCAGATCGCGCTCATCGTCCATGACGCCGAAGCGGCCGACCGGTCCTGACCCGCGCACTAGACTTGGCGCTCCATGAGCGCCCTCCCGAGTCGACTGCTCCCCTGGACCTGGTCGCGCGGCGGCCGGCGACGCGGCTTCCAGGTCCTGGTCGCGCTGAGCGTCCTGGCCCTCACCCCGATGACCTGGGCGTGGCTGGACAGCTCCGGGCACCGCGTCACGGCGGACCGCTCGAACGCCTGGCTCTCCTCGGTGCCCGCGATGCCGGTCGCCCTCGTGCTCGGCGCCGGGCTCACCGCGCACGCCGCCCCCACGCCGATGCTGCGCACCCGGCTCGACATCGGCGCCCGGCTCTACCACGCGGGCAAGGTCCGCGCGCTGCTGGTGTCGGGCGACAACAGCCGGGTCGGCTACGACGAGCCGACGGCGATGCGCGACTACCTCTCCTCCCACGGCGTCCCCGCGGAGAAGGTCGTCCTCGACTACGCCGGGTTCGACACCTGGGCCTCCTGCGTGCGCGCCCGGAAGATCTTCGGGGCGTCGCGGGCGGTCGTGGTGACGCAGAACTTCCACCTGCCGCGCGCCGTCGCGCTGTGCCGTACGGCGGGGCTGGACGCCTTCGGCGTCGGCGACGACTCCTTCACGGACTGGCCGCTGCAGACGTCCATCTACGCCGCCCGCGAGTTCTTCGCCTCCGCGAAGGCGCTCCTGGAGGCGCGGATCCTCCACAAGGACCCCCTGCTCGGTCCGCGCGAGGTCACCCTCGATCGCGCCCTCGCCTCCTGATCGCGCGGGTACGGCCCGGGGTCGCGGGGATCTCGTGCGCTACGCGCCAGATGGCGGGGTCCAGCGGGGACGCCCCGGAGGCGGCGGAGGGGGTTGCCCGGGGGGCGGGGCCCCGGGCGCGTATCCGGGCGGCGGCATCCCCTGGGCGGCCGCGGGCCGCGGGAACGACATGCGCGCGTGCGCCATGAGGCCGGCGAGCGCGCGCTGCCGCTCCAGGAAGGACCTTTCGTCGATCCCGCCGCGGGACGCCCGCGCGTGCAGCAGCCCCAGCTCGGTGGCGGCCAGCTGGTAGTCGCTCATCGCCCGCACCCCCGCCTTGCCCCCGTGGGCCTTGGCCCACTGGCGCGCCTGCCGCCGGCCCTTGAGCGACGACAGCATGAAGATGTCCGCCTCGTTGATCAGCCCGTTGCGCTCGTACGGCGGCAAATAGTGGTGGATCAGCGCGACGATCCGCTTGCGGTCCCGGAAGATCACGCCCAACTCGATGAACAGCAGGACCATCAGCACCAGGTACGCGACCGCGAGCCCGGGGAAGCCGCCGAACGAGGCGAGGCCGTTCCACAGGCCGTGCAGCACCATCGCACCGGCCCAGCCCGCCAGCACCACCCCGGTCGCGCCGCGCCGCTGGGCCGCGTACGCCACGGAGATGCCGATCAAGGAGGTGAACAGCGGGTGCGCGAACGGCGAGAGCACGCCCCTGAGCACGACCGTGGCGGCGAGCCCCTCCGGGCCGTGCTCGGACAGCGCGGCCAGGTAGTAGCTGACGTTCTCCGACATGGCGAACCCCAGGCCGACCATGCTGGCGTAGATGATGCCGTCGGTCGGGCCGTCGAGCTCCTGGCGGCGGAACCGGAGCAGCCCGACCAGCACCAGGCCCTTCATGGTCTCCTCGACCAGCGGGGCGCCGAACGTCGCGACGAGGTTGCGGGCGTCGGTGGTGTTGCCGATCTGGTGCTCGATATAGATCAGGTTGAGCGAGTTGAGCAGACCGGCGAAGAGCACGGCCACCCCCGCGCCCCAGGCGAACGCGAAGGCGAGGTTGGCGCGCGGCTCGGGTTCCATCCGGTCGAGGGCGAGCACCCCGGCGAGCAGCAGCGGAACGGGAGCGACCGCGAGCACGAGGGCGATGAAGAACTGGACGGGCTCGCCGTCGAAGATGTCGAACGAGAGCGTCACGAGGGCGCAGACGCCTGCCAGAACCAGACCGATGATCAGCCCGACCGACGGACGTTCCTTCAGCACGGTACGCGGATCCAGGCTCGCCACTCCGCGAATGTAACCGACTGGGGACCCGCTGTCCGCCCCGCCCCCGAAGATCCCTTGGCCGAGGGTGTCCTTCGGCTTTCCCCAATGCGGACCACCGCCTGACCATATGCTCGACCGGGCCTTTCCCGGCCGCGGGTAACGTGCTGTCGAAGTGATCTTCATGTGTGCCGTTCGTCACAGGGGGCGGAGCGGATGGGCGAGAACGACGGCGGCAGGCTGAGCCGCCGGACCTTCCTCGGTGTGGTGGCAGCCGCCGGCGCGGGGGCCACGGCCTGCGGGGCCAGTGCCGCGGAGGAGGCGACGCGGGCGGGCGCGGCCGGAACGCCGGCGTCCGGGCCGCTCCTGCTGCCGTCCCAGAGCCCCTCCCCCGACCCGGCGGCGTCCCCGCCGCCGACCCGCTACGAACGGCTCCGGCCCGGCGACCCCGCCTGGCGGGCCCGCTCGTACGGCCCCGCCGAGGCCATCGAGGGGTACTGCGACCAGGTGAGCGTGCTTCCCGGCCACCCGGTCGAGCTGCGCGTCTCGACCACCGCCGACCGCTACCGGGTCACCGCGTACCGCATGGGCTGGTACGGCGGGGCCGAGGCGCGCCGGGTGTGGCGGTCGGAGTGGCTGCCCGGACGCAGGCAGGGGCGCGGCGACATCGACGGCGCGACCCGCACGGTGCACGCGAACTGGCGGCGCTCCCTCACGGTGCCGACGGCCGGCTGGCCCGAGGGCGCCTATCTGCTGCGGCTCGACTCCGCGAAGGGGCACCAGCGGTACGTGCCGCTCATCGTGCGCTCCACGGACGCCACGGGGCGGACGCTGCTGGTGCACGCGGCGGCCACCTGGCAGGCGTACAACCAGTGGGGCGGCTACAGCCTCTACTACGGCAAGGACGGCAGCTACGGCGCCCGCTCACTCGCGGTCAGCTTCGACCGCCCCTACGACAAGAACGGCGCGGAGAAGTTCCTCGTCTACGAGCGGGGGCTGGTCGTCCTCGCCGAACGCCTCGGCGTCCCGCTGGCGTACACGACGGGCCTGGACCTGACGCCCGAGGTGATGAAGGGCGCGGCGGCCGTCGTCTTCCTCGGCCACGACGAGTACTGGACGCCGCAGGCCCGCAGGCAGGTCACCCGGGCCAGGGACGCCGGCTCCAACATCGCGTTCCTCGGGGCCAACACGTGCTACCGCCGCATCCGGATCGAGAACCGGGGCCGCCTGATCGTCTGCTACAAGGACCAGTACGCCAGCGACCCCATGTACGGGCGGCGCCCCGCCGATGTGACCGCGGACTTCCGGTCGGCGCCCGCGCCCGACCCGGAGTCGTCGCTCACGGGGGTCTACTACGACGGGTTCCCCGCCGACGCCCCCTACGTGGTGACGGCGCCGCACCACTGGCTGTTCGAGGGGACCGGGGTACGGCGCGACGACGCGTTCCCGCACCTGGTCGGCGTGGAGTACGACCGGGTGACGCCGAGCGTGCCGACGCCCCGGCCGATCGAGATCATCGCCCACTCGCCCCTGATGTGCGGGAACCGGCCCAGCTTCGCCGACTCGGCGTACTACACGACGCCGAGCGGCGCCGGAGTCTTCGCGACGGGCACGATGCGGTGGGTGGAGGCGCTCAGGGCCGGCTATCCGGGAGGGCCCCAGCTGCACGGGATGGACGCGCGGACCCGCAAATTCGTGACCAGGACGACGGCGAACCTGCTGCGCGCCTTCGCGCGCGGTCCGGCGGGCGAGCATCGGGCGGCTCCGCGTGACAACGTCCACGCGTTCTACGCCTGAGCGGGGCGCGGGCCCCCGCTCCCGGTCAGACCAGGAGCGAGTCGACCGCGACGGCGAGGAACAGCAGGGCGAGGTAGATGTTCGACCAGTGGAAGAAGCGCATCGGGCGCAGGTCCACCCCGGTCTTGCCCGCGTTGAGCCGGCCGAGCAGGCGGTAGACCTCCCACAGGCAGGCGGCGCCGAGGACGGCGGCGACGGCCGGGTACAGCAGCGAGGTCCCGGCCACCGGCCACAGCAGCAGCGAGCACAGGACGGTCGCCCAGGTGTAGGCGATCACCTCGCGCACCACGCGGCGCTCGGTCGCGACGACCGGCAGCATCGGCACGTCCACCGAGGCGTAGTCCTCGCGGTAGCGCATGGCCAGCGTCCACGTGTGCGGCGGCGTCCAGAAGAACACCACGCCGAACAGCACGACGGGGGCCCAGGAGAGGCTGCCGGTGATGCCCGCCCAGCCGATCAGCACGGGCATGCAGCCCGCGATGCCGCCCCAGACGATGTTCTGGACGGTGCGGCGCTTGAGCACCATCGAGTAGACGAGGACGTAGAACAGGATCGCGCCCAGCGACAGCGCGGCGGCGAGCCAGTTCACGGCCAGGCCGAGGCCGACGGTGGAGATGACGCCGAGGACCACGCCGAAGACCAGCGCGCCCGCCGGGGAGACCTCCGCCTTGGCCAGGGGACGGCGGCGGGTGCGCCGCATCGTCTTGTCGATGTCCCGGTCGATGTAGCAGTTCAGCACGTTGGCGCTGCCCGCGGACAGCGTGCCGAAGACCATCGTCGCGATGGCGGTCCACAACGGCGGCAGGCCGCGCGCGGCGAGGAACATGACGGGGAGGGTTGTGATCAGCAGCAGCTCGATGATCCGCGGCTTGGTGAGCGCGACGTACGCCCGCACAAGCGCGCCCAGGGAGCGCGGCGCGGTCGCCACCGCCGTTCCGAGCGGGGGCACCGATTCCATCTTCGTCAGCACCGTCAAGGCGCTTCCAGCGTGTGCGGGGTCAACGCGTAACCTCTGAATTGAGCGGATCTCCAGGCAGGAGCCAGGCACTTGAGGACTCACTGTAGTCGGGAGAACCGATGGTCCCTGAACTGGGGCCGGGAGGGGCGCCTTCGCGACCCCGCCGGTACGCCCTGCTCGCCGCACCGGACAGCCGGTACGGCGGTGGTCTACCGAACGGTAGGAGCGCCGACCCGTTAGGGTCCCGTGTGGGCGGGAAATGCCAAATCCGGCGCAATGAACGTAGAGGGGAATCAGCAGTTGAGCAGCGCAAGCCTTGAGTGGACCGACCTCGACCGGCGCGCGGTCGACGTGGTGCGAGCACTCGCCATGGACGCGGTCGAGAAGGCCGGCTCAGGTCACCCCGGAACTGCGATGAGCTTGGCTCCCGCGGCCTATCTCCTTTTCCAGCGAGTCCTGCGGCATGACCCCTGCGACGCCAAGTGGGCGGGCCGCGACCGGTTCGTCCTTTCCTGTGGTCACAGCAGCCTGACCCTTTACATCCAGCTCTACCTGTCCGGGTACGGCCTGGGCTTGGAGGACCTCAAGGCGCTGCGGCAGTGGGGCAGCCTCACCCCCGGCCACCCCGAGTACGGCCACACCGTCGGCGTGGAGACCACCACCGGCCCGCTCGGCCAGGGCATCGGCAACGCGGTCGGCATGGCCATGGCGGCCCGCCGCGAGCGCGGCCTGTTCGACCCGGACGCGGCTCCGGGGACGTCGCCGTTCGACCACATGATCTGGTGCATCGCCTCCGAGGGCGACATCGAAGAGGGCATCAGCCACGAGGTCAGCGCCCTCGCCGGCCACCAGAAGCTGGGCAACCTCGCGGTCGTCTTCGACTCCAACCACATCTCGATCGAGGACGACACCCAGATCGCCCTGTCGGAGGACATCACCAAGCGCTACGAGGCGTACGGCTGGCAGGTCCTCGAGGTCGACTGGACCGCGACCGGGGAGTACAAGGAGGACGTCCAGGCGCTGTACGACGCGCTTGAGGCGGCCCGCGCGGAGACCGATCGGCCGACGTTCATCAAGCTCCGCACCATCATCGGCTGGCCCTCGCCGAACAAGCAGAACACCGGCAAGATCCACGGCGCGGCGCTGGGCGAGGCGGAGGTCGCCGCCACCAAGCGGGTGCTCGGCCTCGACCCCGAGCAGACCTTCCAGGTCCCGGCGGACGTCCTCGACCACGCCAGGGAGGTCGTCAAGCGCGGCCGCGAGCTGCGCGCCGAGTGGGACAAGGGCTACCAGAGCTGGCGGGCGGCCAACCCCGAGCGCGCCGAGCTGTTCGACCGGATCTCGGCCCGCCACCTGCCGAACGGCTGGTCCAAGGCGCTGCCGTCGTTCGAGGTCGGCTCCTCCATCGCCACCCGCAAGGCGTCCGGCGAGGTGCTGAGCGCCCTCGCGCCGGTGCTGCCCGAGCTGTGGGGTGGCTCCGCCGACCTCGCCGATTCCAACAACACCACGATGAAGGGCGAGCCGTCCTTCATCCCGGACGAGTACCAGACCCACGAGTTCCCGGGCAACAAGTACGGCCGCACGCTGCACTTCGGCATCCGCGAGCACGGCATGGGCGCCATCCTCAACGGCATCGCCCTGCACAACGGCACCCGCCCGTACGGCGGCACCTTCCTCGTCTTCAGCGACTACATGCGTCCGGCGGTCCGGCTCGCCGCGCTGATGAAGCTGCCGGTGACCTACGTGTGGACGCACGACTCGATCGGCCTCGGCGAGGACGGCCCGACCCACCAGCCGATCGAGCACCTGTGGTCGCTGCGCGCGATCCCGGGCCTCGACGTGGTGCGCCCGGCCGACGCCAACGAGACGGCCGCGGCCTGGAAGGTGATCCTGGAGCACACCGACCGCCCGGCGGCGCTCGCGCTGACCCGGCAGAACCTGCCGGTCTACGAGGGCACCGGCGACGCGGACCGGGTCGCGCGCGGCGGCTACATCCTTCAGGACGCCTCCACCGGCCAGCCCGCCGTCGTGATCATCGCCACGGGCAGCGAGGTCGAGCTGGCCGTCGGCGCCCGCCGGATCCTGGAGGAGCAGGGCGTCCCGACCCGGGTCGTGTCGATGCCGTGCGTCGAGTGGTTCCGCGCCCAGGACGCCGCCTACCAGCAGTCCGTGCTGCCCCCGGCGGTCCGCGCCCGGGTCGCCGTCGAGGCGGGAATCTCCCTCGGCTGGCACGAGTTCGTCGGTGATGCGGGGGCAGTGCTCAGCCTTGAGCACTTCGGCGCCTCCGCGCCGTACAGGACCATCTTCGAGCAGTTCGGCCTCACCGCCGACCGTGTGGTGGCCGCCGCCAAGGCGAGCCTCGCCAAGACGGGGGCCGACAAGGGCGAGACGACCGGAAACTGAGGAGATCATGAGCGAGAACCTGAACCGCCTCACCGGGGCCGGCGTGTCGATCTGGCTGGACGACATCAGCCGTGATCGCCTGCGCACCGGCAATCTTGCCGCCCTGATCCGGGACAAGCAGGTCGTGGGCGTCACCTCCAACCCCACGATCTTCGCGGCGGCCCTGAGCAAGGGCGACGCGTACGACGCGCAGCTCCACGACCTGCGGGTGCGGGGCGTCTCGGTCGATGAGGCGGTCCGGTCGATCACCACGTTCGACATCCGCTGGGCCGCCGACGTGCTGCGCCCGGTCTTCAACGCGACGAACGGCGTGGACGGCCGGGTCTCCATCGAGGTCGACCCGCGCCTGGCCCGGGACACGGAGCGGACGATCGCCGAGGCCCGCGCGCTTTGGTGGCTGGTCGACCGGCCCAACCTGTTCATCAAGATCCCGGCGACCGTCGAGGGCCTGCCCGCGATCACGCAGTGCCTCGCGGAGGGCATCAGCGTCAACGTCACGCTGATCTTCTCCCTCGAGCGCTACCGCGCGGTCATGGACGCCTGGCTGGAGGGCCTGGAGAAGGCCAAGGCGAACGGCGTCAACCTCGCCGCCATCGAGTCGGTCGCCTCGTTCTTCGTCAGCCGGGTGGACACCGAGATCGACGCCCGCCTCGACCGCGTCGGCACGCCCGAGGCGGCCGCGCTGAAGGGCAAGGCCGCCGTGGCCAACGCGCGGCTCGCGTTCGCCGCCTTCGAGGAGATCATGGCGAGCCCGCGCTGGCAGGCGCTGCGCGCGGCGGGCGCCCGGCCGCAGCGCCCGCTGTGGGCCTCGACCGGTGTGAAGAACCCCGACTACCCGGACACGCTGTACGTGGACCAGCTCGTCACGGCGGGCACGGTCAACACGATGCCGGAGAAGACGCTCGACGCGGTCGCCGACCACGGGAAGATCTCGGGCGACACGATCCGTCCCTTCTACGAGCAGGCGTGGAACACCATGGCCGCGCTCAAGGAGGCCGGCGTCGACTACGACGACGTCGTACGGGTGCTCGAGAGCGAGGGCGTGGACAAGTTCGAGATCTCCTGGAAGGAGCTCCTGGAGACCGTGACCGCCGAGCTCGGGAAGGCCTGAGATGACCATCGAGGTAACTCTCGGCCCGGAACCGGAGAACGTACGCGCCCTCCGGGAGAAGCTGGTGGCGGAGGGGGTGCCGGCGGCGCTGGCCGCCGGCGACCCCGGCCTGTGGGGGTCCGAGGCCAGGACCGAGGCGGCCGTCCGCCTCGGCTGGCTGAAGCTCCCCCTCACCAGCAGGGAGCTGTTGCCCGAGATCACCAAGCTCGTCGAGAAGGCGTGCGCGGAGGGCCTCGACCACGTCGTACTGGCCGGGATGGGCGGTTCGTCGCTGGCCCCGGAGGTGATCTGCGCCACCGAGGACGTCCCGCTGACCGTGCTCGACACCACCGACCCCGGGCAGGTCCGGCGGGCGCTGGCGGACCGGCTGGAGCGCACGCTGCTGGTCGTCGCCAGCAAGAGCGGCGGCACCATCGAGACCGACAGCCACCGGCGGATCTACGAGAAGGCGTTCCGCGACGCCGGGATCGACCCGGCCGACCGCATCGTCGTGGTGACTGATCCCGGCTCTCCGCTGGAGCAGATGGCCATCGAGGCGGGCTACCAGGTCGTGCTGGCCGACCCGAACGTCGGGGGCCGCTACAGCGCTCTCAGCGCGTTCGGGCTGGTGCCGAGCGCGCTCGCCGGCGCCGACATCGCGCGGCTGCTCGACGACGCGGCGGCGGTCGCGCCGCTGCTGTCCCGCGACGACGGCAACCCGGGCCTCGACCTGGGCGTGCTGCTCGGCGCGGAGGCGCTCGCGGGGCGCGACAAGATGGTCCTGCGCGACAGCATGACCGACATCAACGGGCTCCCCGACTGGATCGAGCAGCTCATCGCGGAGTCGACCGGCAAGTCGGGCACGGGCATCCTGCCCGTCGTCGGCGCCGAGGCGGCCGAGGCCGGGGACCAGTTCCTGGTGAACATCGGCCGGGACAGCGGCGCCTCGGTGGACGGCCCGCTGGGCGCGCAGTTCCTCGTCTGGGAGTACGCCACGGCGATCGCCGGCCGGCTGCTCGGGATCGACCCGTTCAACCAGCCGAACGTCGCCGAGTCCAAGGAGAACACCACCCGCATCCTGAGCGAGGCGGGCGATGGGCCGCTGCCGACCGGCACGCCGCTCCTCACCGACGGCCCGGTCGAGGTCTACGGCGACGTGCCCGGCGGCCCGAAGAACCTGGCGGACGTGCTGACCTGGCTGCTGCGGGCGATCCCGAAGCACGGCTACCTCGCGGTCATGGCGTACCTGGACCGGGAGGCGGCGTTCGACGCGGCCCGGGTCGGCGACGCCTCGTTCGAGGAGCTGACCGAGGCGTGGGCGGCGGCCGATCCGGCCACGCTGCGGGCGCTGCTCGACTACCGGACCGACCACGCGGTCACGTTCGGCTGGGGACCGCGCTTCCTCCACTCGACCGGCCAGTTCCACAAGGGCGGTCCGGAGGTGGGCGTTTTCCTGCAGATCACCGGCGCGGTCACCGAGGACGTCGAGGTGCCGGACAAGCCGTACACCCTGGGCCGGCTCCAGCTCGCCCAGGCCCTGGGCGACTTCGGGGCGCTGGTCTCGCGGGGCCGTCCGGCGGTGCGCCTGCACCTCACCGACCGGGTGGCCGGCGTCAAGCACCTGCTGTCGGTGGCGGAGGAGCTCTGACCTCGATGAGCACGCCACTGGCCACGAGCCGCAGGGCGAGGAGATCCGATGGGTAAGCGGGACAACCGCCCAGCCGAGACGGCGCAGGCCGTCGCCGGGACGCCTGACGTCCCGGCGGCGGCCGAGCCGGCCGGCCCGGCGGAGACACACGACGGCGGGCGGGTGCCCGATGTCTCCGAAATGTCGGAGACATCGGAGGAGCGTGACCTGGCGGCCGCCCTCGGCCTGGCCGCCGACGAGGAGGGCGTGGCGAACCCGCTGCGGGACCCGCGTGACAAGCGGCTGCCCCGGGTGGCCGGCCCCTGCGTGCTCGTCCTGTTCGGTGTGACCGGCGACCTCGCGAAGAAGAAGCTGCTCCCGGCGATCTACGACCTGGGCAACCGCGGCCTGCTGCCGCCGGGGTTCTCCCTGGTCGGCTTCGCCCGCCGCGACTGGGCGCACGAGGACTTCGCCCAGGTGACGTACGAGTCGGTGAAGGAGCACGCGCGGACGCCGTTCCGCGAGGAGGTCTGGCGGCAGATCGCCGAGGGCATCCACTTCTGCCCCGGCGAGTTCAGCGACGACGGCGCCTTCGACGTGCTCGCGATGATGCTCAAGGAGATCGACGAGACGCGCGGCACCGGCGGGAACTACGCGTTCTACCTGTCGGTCCCGCCGAAGTTCTTCCCGGTGGTCGTGGAGCAGCTCAAGCGGACCAACCTGGCCAACGCCCCCGAGGGCGCCTGGCGGCGGGTGGTCATCGAGAAGCCGTTCGGCCGCGACCTCAAGACCGCCCGCGAGCTCAACGCGATCACCAGCGCGGTGTTCCCGGAGAAGTCGGTCTTCCGCATCGACCACTACCTGGGCAAGGAGACCGTCCAGAACATCCTGGCCCTGCGGTTCGCGAACACGCTGTACGAGCCGATCTGGAACCGCGGCTACGTGGACCACGTCCAGATCACGATGGCCGAGGACATCGGCATCGGCGGCCGGGCCGGATACTACGACGGCATCGGCGCCGCCCGCGACGTGATCCAGAACCACCTCCTTCAGCTGCTCGCCCTGGTCGCTATGGAGGACCCCACGTCCTTCGACGCCGACTCGCTGCGGCGCGAGAAGGAGAAGGTGCTCCGCTCGGTCCGGCTGCCGGCCGACCTGTCGCTCGGCACCGCGCGCGGGCAGTACACCGCGGGCTGGCAGGGCGGCGAGTCGGTGGCCGGCTACCTGGAGGAGGAGGGCATCTCGCCGGACTCCATCACCGAGACCTACGCCGCCGTCAGGCTGGAGGTGGCCAACCGCCGCTGGGCGGGCGTCCCCTTCTACCTGCGCACCGGCAAGCGGCTCGGCCGCAGGGTCACCGAGGTGGCGGTGGTGTTCCAGCGGGCGCCGCACCTGCCGTTCAGCTCGACCGACACCGAGATACTCGGGCAGAACGCCCTGGTCATCCGCGTCCAGCCGGACGAGGGGATCACCGTGCGCTTCGGCTCGAAGGTGCCGGGCACCGCCATGGAGGTCAGGGACGTCAGCATGGACTTCGCCTACGGCGAGTCGTTCATGGAGTCCTCCCCGGAGGCGTACGAGCGGCTGCTGCTCGACGTCCTCATCGGGGATCCGCCCCTGTTCCCGCACCAGGCCGAGGTCGAGCTGTCGTGGAAGATCCTCGACCCGATCGAGGAGCACTGGGCGGCCTCCGGCCGTCCTGAGGGCTATCCCGCGGGCACGTGGGGCCCGCCGTCCGCCGACGCCATGATCACGCGTGACGGGCGCGTGTGGCGACGGCTGTGAGTGAACGGAAGGCGCCGTGACCACCTTCAACCTGACCGACACGACGGCCTCGAAGATCTCGTCGACGCTGACCCAGTTGCGCCACCAGATGGGCGCGCCGGCGGTGGGCATGGTGCTCACCCTTGTCGTGGTGTGCGACGAGGCCGGCCAGTACGACGCCGTGCGCGCGGCCACCGAGGCCGCGCGCGAGCACCCCTCCCGGGTGCTGACGGTCATCAAGCGTGACCCGAACGAGCCCGACCGGCTCGACGCCGAGGTACGGATGGGCGAGTCGTCCCCGGGCGAGGTCGTCCTGCTCCGCCTGTACGGCCGGCTCACCGAGCACGCCGACTCGGTGATCAGCCCGCTACTGCTGACCGACACGCCGGTGGTGGCGTGGTGGCCCGGCGACGCGCCTCCGGCGCCGTCGCAGGACGCCGTGGGCCGGCTCGCCACCCGGCGGATCACCGACGCCCGGGCGGCGGCCGACTCCCTGGCCGCCATCGCCGGCCGCCACCAGGGCTACCTCCCGGGCGACACCGACCTCGCCTGGACGCGGCTCACGGCGTGGCGCAGCCTCCTGGCGTCCGCGTTCGACCGGCCTCCCGGGCGGGTGCTGTCCGGCGCGGTGTACGGCGCGGCGGGCAACCCCAGCGTGCCGCTGCTCGCGGCCTGGCTCTCCGAACGGCTCAACGCCTCGGTGGAGGTGGCCGAGAGCGTGGGACCGGGCCTCACCGAGGTACGGCTCACCCTCGCCGAGGGCGGCGAGCTGGCGATCTCCAGGACGGACGCCCGGCTGGCGACGCTGTCCCGGCCGGGACAGCCGAACCGGCGCGTCGCCCTGGCCCGCCGGCCGACCGCCGAGTTGCTCGCCGAGGAGCTGCGCCGGCTGGACTCGGACGACGTCTACGGATCGGCGATCCAGTGGTTGGCGAAGTCCCCGGCCTCCTGAGCCCGAACCGCCCGTAGTGCCCCAATGGAGAAGGAACAGCCGTGAGTGTCCCCAACGTCATCGTCCACCGCGACGCGGAGGTGCTCGCCCAGGCCGTGGCGGCCCGCCTGATCACCCGCCTGGCCGACACCCAGGCGGCCCGCGGGTCGGCCCATCTCGTGCTGACCGGCGGCACCGTCGGCATCGCGACGCTCGCGGCGCTCGCCGGGTCGAAGGCGCGCGACGCCATCGACTGGCGTGCCCTCGACGTGTGGTGGGGCGACGAGCGTTTCCTGCCCGCGGGTGACCCCGAGCGCAACGAGACCGGCGCGCGCACGGCGCTGCTCGACCACGTGGACGTGGACCCGGCGCGGGTCCACGCCATGCCGGCGGCGGACTCCGGGCTGACCGCGGAGGAGGCGGCCGAGGTCTACGCGGCCGAGTTGGAGAAGGCCTCCCGTCCCGAGGACCACGGCCCGGTTCCGTCGTTCGACGTGCTGCTGCTCGGTATGGGCCCGGACAGCCACGTCGCGTCGCTGTTCCCCGGGCAGCCCGCCCTCTACGAGGAGGAGCGCGCGGTCGTCGCGGTACACGGGGCACCGAAGCCGCCGCCCACCCGCCTCTCGCTCACCCTCCCGGCGATCAAGGCCGCGCGCGAGGTGTGGATCGTCGCCGCGGGCGCGGAGAAGGCGCAGGCCGTCCACCTCGCGCTGTCGGGGGCGGGGCCGATCCAGGTCCCGGCCGCCGGGGCCCGCGGCAGCCGCCGGACCCTGTTCCTGCTCGACCGCGCCGCGGCCGGCAAGATCCCGCCCGGCCTCGGCCGCATCGCCTCCCCCTGACCCCGCGATCGCGGCGAGCGCCATAGGCACAGCACCCCGCGAGCGCGACCGCCGGTAGGCGCGTGATCACGAGAAATCTGGCAGATTGGACCTATGCCAGACACCCCTCTGCCCCGCGACGAGCTGCGCGCGACCGTCGAAGCCCGCCGCGAGCTCGGCCCCGAGTACGAATCCGCGCTGACGGAGGCCTTCCTCGACCGCATCGAGGCCACCATCGCGCAACGTGTCAAGGCGGAAGCCGACAGCCGGCTCCCCGACCCGCGCCACTCCACGTGGGCGGAGCAGCAGGAGCGCAAGCGCCACCTCGGCCTGGCCCTCGGCTCGCTCGGCATCTCCATCCCGCTCACCGGCGCGGCCTCGTTCTCCGGCGGCGGCATATCCGGACTGGTGATCGTGTGGACCGGCATCGTCGCGGTCAACGTCGCCTACGCCCTCGGCCAGCGCAGGCGACGGTAGGGACCACCGCGCCACGGTCCAGGTGTTCTCGGCGTGCCCCGGTTCAGCTCGGGGAGGTCGGCGCCATCACGCCCACGGGCATCCGCGCCTCGACCACACCGGGGTCCTCGGTGTAGGTGAGCGTGGCGCCGAGGGAGAGCAGGAGCGCCCGCATCCGGGCGTTGTCGGAGAGGAACGAGGCCCTGACCTCCGCGAGGCCGAGGTCGCGCGCCGCCTCCAGGAGCATCTGGGCGAGGATCCGGCCGAGACCGCGTCCCTGCCAGCTGTCCTCCACCAGCAGGGCCATCTCGGCGGTTCCGGGCTCCGGGCTGAACTGCAGGTTGGCCATGGCGACCACCTGGCCGTCGTGCCCGGCCACGAGGGAGTGGCCGCGGCCGCGGTCGCAGAGCCGTTCGAACATCCGGGGCGGCAGCGTGGGCATGGCCGTGAAATAGCGGAACCTGCGGGACTCGGGCGAGCAGCGTTCGTGCAGGTCCCGGACCGCCTCGCGGTAGAGCGGGGTCAGCGGCCTGATCACGACCTCGGCCCCGTCGCCGAGCCGTACCGGCCGCTCGGACCTCTGCGCCTCGGCGGGCGGCTGCGCGAGCCGGACGAACGCGGCGGCACGGGCCGCCTCCGTGAGAGTGAACGGCAGCCCCGCCCGGCGCAGCCGGATCGCGCGCTTCGGCGCCACGGGCACCGTGAGCAGGGTCGGGTCGGGCAGGTCGGAGAGGTCCGCGCCGTAGACCCAGCGGGCGTCGTCGGCCCGCATCAGCTCGCGCAGGATCTCCGGGAGCCGCCAGGGCGTGGAGCGCAGGCGGGCGGCGAGCAGCAGCGCGCGGGTGGGCTCGTCGGTGAGGTCGTGGGCGGTCGCGGTGACGACCTGGACGCGGCGCCCGCCGGCGGACTCCAGGGCGGCGCGCACGGTCTCGGCGGAGGCGGGGATCTCGGCGACGAACTCGTCCACCGTGCCGTCCGTGTCCGGCTGGACGGACAGGCCGAGGATGTTCCCGCCCTTGTCGGCCAGCGCCGCCGCCAGGGAGGCCAGCCGCCCGGGTCGCTCGTCCACCGTCGTCCTGATCCGCAAGAACCCCATCGATACCGCTCCCTCCGTGATGAGGCAATCCTGTCGTAGATCTGTTACGCGATTGCTACACGAAGGTGTGCCGACCGTTTCGCCCTGGAAAATCCTGCCACTGGCGACGTTATCGGCATGCCAGCCGACGTTTCGCAACGACTTCCGCAGCGAGGTTCTCCAACTGGTACGGATATAGCAGGATATGCCTCATGAACGCTCCGCTGTCCCCAGATTTCGTCAACGGCGATGTGTCCTTCTGGTTCCGATCCCTGGGTATCCCCGCCCCCGGCGACCGGCTCGACGGCGACCGGGAGGCGGACGTCGCGATCGTCGGCGGCGGCTACACCGGCCTGTGGACCGCCTACTACCTGAAGAAGGCCGACCCCTCGCTGCGGGTGGCGGTCCTGGAGAAGGAGTTCGCCGGGTTCGGCGCGTCCGGACGCAACGGCGGCTGGCTGACGGGGGCGCTCGCGGGCTCGCCGGAACGGTACGCCAAGACCCACGGGCGGGAGGCCACCCAGCGGTTGCAGCGGGAGATGTTCGCCGCGGTCGACGAGGTCATCGCGGTCTGCGCCACCGAGGGCATCGACGCGGACATCGTCAAGGGAGGACTGTTCAACGTCGCGCGGGGCCCGGCCCAGGAGGCCCGGCTGCGCGCCGAGATCGCCGGGCAGCGCGCGTGGGGCTGGACCGAGGAGGACGTCCGCCCGCTCTCCCCCGCCGAGAGGGACGAGCGGCTGCGCGTGTCCGGGGCGGTCGCCGCCACCTGGAGCCCGCACTGCGCCAGGATCCAGCCCGCCAAGCTCGCCCGGGGGCTCGCGGACGCCGTACGCGCCCTGGGCGTGGACCTCTTCGAGGGCACGCCGGTGACGGCGATCGAGCCGGGCCGCGCGGTCACGCCGTACGGCGCCGTGCGGGCGGCGCACGTGCTGCGCTGCACGGAGGGGTTCACCGCCACGGTCCCGGGCCACCACCGCGACTGGCTCCCGATGAACAGCTCGCTGATCGTCACCGAGCCGCTGCCGCCCGAGGTGTGGGAGACGATCGGGTGGGAGGGCCGCGAACTGCTCGGGGACATGGCGCACTACTACATGTACGCGCAGCGCACCGCGGACGACCGCATCGCGTTCGGCGGGCGCGGGCGCCCCTACCTCTACGGCTCGCGCGTGGACGACCGCGGGCACACCCACGACTGGACCGTGGACGCGCTGTGGGGCCTGCTGACGTCGTTCTTCCCCGCCGCGGCGTCCTCGCGGGTGGCGCACGCCTGGTCGGGCGTCCTCGGCGTGCCGCGCGACTGGTGCGCGACCGTGGGCCTGGACCGCGCGACGGGGCTCGGCTGGGCGGGCGGATACACCGGGCACGGCGTGACCACGACCAACCTGGCCGGGCGGACGCTGCGCGACCTGGTGCTCGGGCGGGAGACGCCGCTGACCGGCCTCCCCTGGGTGGACCGCCGCGTCCGCTCCTGGGAACCGGAGCCGCTGCGCTGGCTCGGGGTCCACTCGATGTACCGCCTGTACCGCGTCGCCGACGCCCGCGAGGCCAAGGGCATGCGCAAGACCTCCGTGCTGGCCCGCGTCGCCGACATGATCACCGGTCACTGACCTCTCCCGCGCGGCCCGGGCACTCCGGGCGTGCGGATACCGTTTCGCCACCACGTCGGCGCGGGTGACGTGGAACGACCACGAGCACATGAAGAAAGAGGACGATCGTGAGCTCCTCCATCCTGTTCCGCGGCGGCCGGGTCCTCACCCCGGGCGGATTCGCCGAGGCGCTGCTCGTGCGCGACGGCGTCATCGCCGCCGTCGGCGCCGAGTCCGACCTGGTACGGCTCTCGCCCGGCGCCGAGCCGGTGGACCTGCGCGGCGGGCTGCTGACGCCGGGCTTCGTCGACGCCCACATCCATCCCGTGCAGGCGGGACTGGAGCGGGCCGCCTGCGACCTGGCCGAGATCTACGGCCTCGACGACTATCTGGCGCATGTCGCGTCGTTCGCCGCCGCGCACCCCGAGAAGACGTGGATCAGCGGCGGCGGCTGGGACATGGCGGCCTTCCCCGGCGGGCTCCCCCACCGCACCCAGCTCGACTTCCTCGACCGGCCCGCGTACCTGATCCAGCGCGACCACCACGCGGCGTGGGTCAACACGCGCGCCCTCGAACTGGCTGGGATCACCAAGGACACGCCCGACCCGGCCGACGGACGGATCGAGCGCGACCCCGACGGCACCCCGAGCGGCGTGCTGCACGAGGGGGCGATGGACCTCGTCGGCCTGCTCACGCCGCGCCCGACCCCCGCCGACCTCGAGGCGGCCCTGCTTGAGGCGCAGCAGTACCTGTTCTCGCTCGGCATCACGGGATGGCAGGACGCCATCGTGGGCTCCTACGCGGGCTCGGACGACCAGCTCCCCGCGTACCTCTCCGCGGCCTCCAGCGGCCGTCTCAAGGCTCGCGTGGTGGGTGCCCTGTGGTGGGACCGTTCCCGTGGGGCCGAGCAGATCCCCGAGCTGCTGGAGCGGCGCGCCCGCGCCGAGGGCCTGGACCGCTTCCGCGCCACCTCGATCAAGATCATGCAGGACGGCATCGCGGAGAACTTCACCGCCGCCGTCATCGAGCCCTACTGCCGCTGCGGCGGCACCGGGCTGTCGTACGTGGACCCGGAGCTCCTCAAGGGGTACGTCAAGGAGCTCGACTCCCACGGGTTCCAGGTGCACTTCCACGCCATCGGCGAGCGCGCCGTGCGGGAGGCGCTGGACGCGCTCACCGGCACGTCCCCGCAGAACCGCCACCACATCGCCCACCTGCAGATCGTCACGCCGCAGGACGTGCCGCGCTTCGCCGCCCTCGGCGTCACCGCGAACCTGCAGGCGCTGTGGGCCACGCACCACGCCCAGATGGACGAGCTGTGCCTCCCCTACCTGGGCGAGGAGCGCTCGACCTGGCAGTACCCCTTCGCCGATCTCGTACGGCACGGCACCCGGCTGGCGGCCGGATCGGACTGGCCGGTCTCGTCCGCCGACCCGCTGCAGGCGGTCCACGTGGCGGTCAACCGGACCGAACCTGGCAGCTCGGTCCACGCGTCCTACCCGACCGCGCAGACCCCGTTCCTGCCCGGCCAGAGCATCGACCTGCGCACCGTGCTGACGGCGTACACCGCCGGGTCGGCCTGGCTGAACCGCTCGCCCGCCGGGGTGATCGAGGAGGGCCGCCCCGCCGACCTGGCGGTGCTCGACCGCGACCCCTTCGCCCTCGACCCCAAGGACATCTGGACGACCGGCGTGCGGATGACCTTCGTCGACGGCGAGTGCGTCGCGGACAACGGCTCCGCCTGACCCTGGATACGACGAGGCCCCCGTTCCACTGGGGAACGGGGGCCTCGCGATGCCGTGAGACGGGCCTGGAGATCTGTCCGGTCTAGTAGATCGGACGCGACGAGGACCGCAGCCGCTCCAGGGCCTCGGCCAGGATCTGCGCGCCGTCCTTGTCGCTGCGCCGCTCCTTCACGTACGCGAGATGCGTCTTGTACGGCTCGTTTCGCGGCGGAGCGGGCGGGTTCGCCTCGTCCTGACCGGCCGGCAGTCCGCACCGGGGGCAGTCCCAGTGCTCAGGGACGGCCGCGTCGCTGGCGAAGCTGGGACGCGTCTCGTGCATGTTCGCGCACCAGAACGAGACCCGCACTCGGGGGGCCGCCTCGCCGCGTTCGGCCTCCCCCATGGGGCCCGCACCGACTCGGCTGCCACGGATCGCGTTGCCACTACCCACGAATGAACTCCTCGCTCTCACGCCCCGCGGGACACGGGGGAAAGATGAATCTATGTCACGTGTCGCCGCAGATGAGCCGTTTCTGCCCTATTTTTTACAGCCTGACCGATTTTGACGTTACGGCCGTTACGGCTTGAGCAGCAGGCCCAGCGCGATGATGCAGACGAACCACACCACGCCTGTGATGATCGTGAGGCGGTCGAGGTTACGCTCGACCACCGCCGACCCGCCGAACGACGACGAGAACCCGCCGCCGAACATGTCCGTGAGACCACCACCCTTGCCCTTGTGCAGCAACACGAGCAGCACCATCAGGGCGCTCGACAGAATGAGGGCGATGGAGATTCCGATAATCACCGTTGACCTGTTCCTATGACTCGCGCGGGTGCGCGACACCAGCGGTGTGACGATTCAATCTTGCCTTATGAGGGTACGGCTTGTTGTCAAGTCGCACCCCCCGAACGGCTCAGCCCGCCGACATCTCGCCAAAACGGGAAATCTTCACGAACCCGCCCGGGTCGAGGCTGGCCCCTCCGACGAGGGCACCGTCCACGTCGGGCTGCGCCATGATCCCGGCGATGTTGTCGGACTTGACCGATCCTCCGTAAAGGATACGGACGGCCGCGGCCACCTCGCCGTCGTAGAGCTCGGCGAGTCGTGTCCGGATCGCCCCGCAGACCTCCTGCGCGTCCTCCGGGGTGGCGACCTCGCCGGTCCCGATCGCCCAGACCGGCTCGTACGCCACGACCAGGGACTTCGCGTGCTCGGCGGAGATCCCGTCGAGAGCGCCGTCGAGCTGGGCCAGGGTGTGCGGCACCTGCTCGCCGGCCCTGCGGACCGGCAGGCCCTCACCGACGCAGAGGATCGGCGTGATCCCGTGCCGGTAGGCCGCCTTCACCTTGTCGTTGCACACGGCGTCGTCCTCGGCGTGGTACTGCCGCCGCTCCGAGTGGCCGACCAGCACGTAGGTGCAGCCGAGCTTGGCCAGCATGGCGCCGGAGATCTCCCCGGTGTAGGCCCCCGCGTCGTGCCGGGACAGGTCCTGCCCGCCGTACGTGATCTGGAGCTTGTCCCCGTCCACCAGGGTCTGCACGCTGCGCAGGTCGGTGAACGGCGGGAGGACCGCGACGTCGACGGCGTCGAAGTCCTTGGCGGTGAACGAGAACGCCAGCTTCTGCACCAGGTTGATGGCCTCGAGGTGGTTGAGGTTCATCTTCCAGTTGCCGGCGATGAGCGGCTTGCGGCTCACGAGTCCTCCAGAGCTGCGAGTCCGGGCAGGGTCTTGCCCTCGAGGTATTCGAGGCTCGCCCCTCCACCGGTGGAAATGTGCGAGAAGCCGTCTTCCGGCAGGCCCAGGCGGCGCACAGCCGCCGCGGAGTCGCCGCCGCCGACCACGGTGAACGCGCCGGAGGCGATCAGCGCCTCGGCCACGGCCCGGGTCCCGCCCGCGAACGCGTCGAACTCGAACACGCCCATCGGGCCGTTCCAGAAGACGGTCCGCGCGTCGGCCAGCTTGGCGGCGAACAGCTCGCGGGTACGCGGGCCGATGTCGAGCCCCTGCCGGTCGGCCGGGATCTCGGTCGCGTCCACCGCCTCGTGCGGCGCGTCCGGCGCGAACTCCGTCGCCGCCAGCACGTCCACCGGGAACACCAGATCGACGCCGCGCTCCTTCGCCTCCGACAGGAAGCCGCGCACCTGGTCGAGCTGGTCCTCCTGCAGCAGCGAGCCGCCGACCTCGTGGCCCTGCGCCGCGAGGAAGGTGTAGGCCATACCGCCGCCGATCAGCAGCCGGTCGACCTTGGACAGCAGGTTGGCGATGACGCCCAGCTTGTCGGAGACCTTCGCGCCGCCGAGCACCACCACGTACGGCCGGGCCGGGTCCTCGGTGAGCCGCTTGAGCACCTCGACCTCGGCCACGATCAGGCCGCCGGCCGCGTGCGGGAGCCGCTTGGGCACGTCGTAGACGCTGGCGTGCTTGCGGTGGACGGCGCCGAAGCCGTCGCCGACGTACAGCTCGGCCAGGGCGGCCAGCCGGTCGGCGAACGCGCCGCGGACCTCGTCGTCCTTGGACTCCTCACCCGGCTCGAAGCGCAGGTTCTCCAGGAGCGCGACCTGGCCGTCCTGCAGCGCGGCCACCGTGGCCTGCGCGGACTCGCCGACCACGTCCGTGGCGAACGCGACGTGCTCGCCGAGCAGCTCCGACAGCCGGCGCGCGACGGGCGCGAGGGAGTACTTCCGGGTGGGCGATCCCTTGGGGCGGCCGAGGTGGGCGCAGACGATCACCTTGGCGCCGCTGTCGAGCAGCTTCCTGATCGTCGGCACCGAGGCCCGGATCCGCCCGTCGTCGGTGATCGTCTCCCCGTCGAGAGGGACGTTGAGGTCGGCGCGCACGAGCACGCGCCGGCCCTTCACGTCGAGCGAGTCGATGGTCCGCATCAGAGCGAGGCGCCCACGTACTCGATGAGGTCGACGAGGCGGTTGGAGTAACCCCACTCGTTGTCGTACCAGCCGACGACCTTGACCTGGTTGCCGATCACCTTGGTGAGGCCGGCGTCGAAGATGCAGGAGGCCGGGTCGGTGACGATGTCGGCGGAGACGATCTCGTCCTCGGTGTAGCTGAGGACACCCTTCAGCGGGCCCTCGGCGGCGGCCTTCAGCGCGGCGTTGACCTCCTCGACCGAGGTCTCGCGGCGGACCTCGACGGTCAGGTCGGTGGCCGAGCCGGTGGGGATCGGCACACGCAGCGCGAAGCCGTCGAGCTTGCCCTTGAGCTCGGGCAGGACCAGGCCGATCGCCTTGGCGGCGCCGGTGGAGGTCGGGACGATGTTCAGCGCGGCGGCGCGGGCCCGGCGCAGGTCCTTGTGCGGGCCGTCCTGCAGGTTCTGGTCCTGCGTGTACGCGTGGATCGTGGTCATCAGACCCTTCTCGATACCGAAGGTGTCGTTGATGACCTTGGCCATGGGGGCCAGGCAGTTGGTCGTGCACGACGCGTTGGAGATGATCGTGTGCGCGGCCGGGTCATAGATGTCGTGGTTGACACCCATGACGATCGTCACGTCCTCGTTCTTCGCCGGGGCGGAGATGATGACCTTCTTGGCGCCGTTGTCGGCGTGCACCTTGGCCTTGGTGGCGTCGGTGAACAGTCCGGTCGACTCGACGACAACATCGACGCCCAGGTCGCCCCACGGCAGCTTGGCGGGGTCACGCTCGGCGAACGCCTTGATGGCCTTGCCGTCCACGGTGATCTCGTCCGCCGAGGCCTTCACCTCGTACGGCAGGCGGCCAAGGATGCTGTCGTACTTCAGCAGGTGGGCAAGAGTGGCATTGTCGGTCAGGTCGTTGACCGCGACGATCTCGATGTCCTTACCGCTGGCTGCCACAGCGCGCCAGAAATTGCGGCCGATACGGCCGAAGCCGTTGACGCCTACGCGGATGCTCACGGAATCGGTCTCCTCGTACGTCGTGCGCCGGCTGCCCGGCGACAGGGCTGGCTTGAAACCTCAGTCACAGACCTTATCTGACTCAAATTGGTTTAGACCAACGCGGCCCCACCGCTGATCGGAACCGGCAAAGCGGGCGTCAGCAAGGCGTGCGCGCGGCAAAGCGGCCGGTTCGCACACGCAAACCGGCCGCCATGGAAGCGAGAGGAAAAGGCCGAGGTCAGGGGGCCAGCATGTCGGCTGTGAGGTTGGCCTCGGTGTTGGCGACACCCAGATCCTGGGCGCGTTTGTCGGCCATCGCGAGCAGCCGCCTGATCCGCCCCGCGATGGCGTCCTTGGTCAGCGGCGGGTCGGCGATCTGGCCGAGTTCCTCCAGCGACGCCTGCTTGTGCTCGACCCGGAGCCGCCCGGCGATCACCAGGTGCTCGGGCGCGTCGTCGCCGAGGATCTCCAGCGCCCGCTGGACCCGGGCGCCCGCCGCTACGGCGGCCCTGGCCGACCGGCGGAGGTTGGCGTCGTCGAAGTTGGCCAGCCGGTTCGCCGTGGCCCGGACCTCGCGGCGCATCCGCCGTTCCTCCCAGGCCAGCACACTGTCGTGCGCGCCGAGCCGGGTGAGCAGGGCGCTGATCGCGTCGCCGTCGCGGACCACGACCCGGTCCACGCCGCGCACCTCGCGCGCCTTGGCGTGGATCTTCAGCCGCCGCGCGGAGCCGACCAGCGCCAGCGCCGCCTCGGGTCCCGGGCAGGTCACCTCCAGCGACATCGACCGTCCGGGCTCGGTCAGCGAGCCGTGCGCCAGGAAGGCGCCGCGCCAGGCCGCCTCCGCGTCGCACGTCGCGCCCGAGACCACCTGGCGGGGCAGCCCGCGGACCGGACGACCGTGGTTGTCGATCAGGCCGGTCTGCCGGGCCAGCGCCTCGCCGTCGCGGTAGACCCGGACGACGTAGCGCGAGCCCTTGCGCAGCCCCGCCGGGGCCAGCACCAGCACCTCGGCCTTGTGGCCGAACACCTCGCCGATGTCCCTGATCAGGCGGCGGGCGGTGACGTTGGTGTCGAGCTCCGCCTCGATGACGATCCGCCCGCCCACCAGGTGAAGACCGCTCGCGAACCGCAACAGCGTCGAGACCTCGGCCTTACGGCAGCAGGGCTTCAGCACCGAAAGGCGGCTCAGCTCGTCCTTCACCACACCCGTCATGGCCATCTGCGCGTGTCCTCCCCCAAACAGACTTTGACAGCCAGTCTCTCGCACCTAGGAGGGCCGGTCTCACCGCTTCTCACGGAAAATCTCGTCCAGGACGTTGGCAAGACGTGGTCCGTCGTGCCGGGGAGATCCGTCACAAGCACCCACATCGGCCAATACGAGACGCGCTCCCAGCGACACCACCGCCTTCTCCAGCTCGCGGGGGTCGCCGACCAGACCGTTGTCGGCGAGCACCGCGTCCACGGTCAGCGATGGGGCGTGCTCCCTGAGCACCTCCAGATGCTTCTCTGGGGAGAAACCGTCCGTCTCACCCGGCTGGGGGGCCAGGTTGAGGATCACCAGCCGCCGCGCGGTCGTGGCGTGCAGCGCCTGGGCCAGCTCGGGGACCTTGAGGTGCGGCAGGACGCTGGTGAACCAGGACCCCGGCCCGAACACCACCCAGTCGGCCTCGTGGATGGCCTCCACCGCCTGGGGGCAGGCCGGCGGGTCCGGCGGGAGCAGCGAGATCGCCCGGACCCGGCCGGGCGTCAGCGCGCACGCCACCTGGCCGCGCACGGTCGTGACCTCGCCGTCCAGCTCGACCTCGGCCTGGATGTCCAGCGGGACCGACGCCATGGGCAGCACCCGGCCATGGGCGCCGAGCAGCCGTCCCACCCAGTCGAGCCCCTCGACCGGGTCGTCGAGCAGCTCCCACAGCGCGACGATCAGCAGGTTGCCGACCGCGTGCCCGTGCAGCTCCCCCTCACTGCGGAAGCGGTGCTGGACGACCCGGCTCCACGTCTGGCCCCACTCACCGTCGCCGCACAGCGCGGCGAGGGCCATGCGCAGGTCACCGGGCGGGATGACGCCCAGCTCACGCCTGAGACGGCCGCTGGAGCCCCCGTCGTCGGCCACGGTGACAATGGCCGTGAGGTGCCGCGTCACCGTCCTCAGCGCCGACAGGGACGCGTACAGGCCGTGTCCTCCGCCGAGGGCGACCACTTTCGGGCCGGAGGAGCCGCCGTCCTCGCTCCCCTCGTCCTGAACCGTCACTCGCGCCCCACATCGCGGTGGCTGACCTGCACCTCGATGCCCCGGTCGCGCAGCCGCGCGCCGAGTTGCTCGGCCATGGCCACGCTGCGGTGCTTGCCGCCGGTGCAGCCGACGGCGAGCGTCGCGTAGCTCTTGCCCTCGCGCGCGTAGCCGGCGGCCACCACCCCGAAGACCTCCTCGTACGCGTCGAGGAACTCCTTGGCCCCGATCTGGCCGAGGACGTACTCGCGGACGGAGGCGTCCAGGCCGCTCATCGGGCGCAGCTCGGGGACCCAGTGCGGGTTGGGCAGGAAGCGGCAGTCCACCACGAGGTCGGCGTCCACCGGCAGGCCGTACTTGAAGCCGAAGGAGACCACGTTGACCTTGAGGCCCGGCCGGTCCTCGCCACCGAAGAAGGAGACGATCTTGTTGCGCAGCTCGTGGACGTTGAGCGAGGAGGTGTCGATTATGAGGTCGGCGTTGGCCCGGACCTCGCGCAGGATGCCGCGCTCGCGGGCGATGCCGTCCACCAGCCGGCCGTCGCCCTGCAACGGGTGGGGACGCCGCACGTTCTCGAACCGGCGCACCAGCTCCTCGTCGCTGGCCTCCAGGAAGACCACGCGGAACCCGACCCCGCGGCCGTCCAGCTCGCCGATCGCCGCGTTGAGGTCGGAGGTGAAGGCGAGGCTGCGGACGTCGACGACGGCCGCCACCTTGTCCGCGGCCAGCTTGACCCGGCCCGCCTCCTCGGCCAGGGAGAACAGCAGCCCTGGCGGCAGGTTGTCGATGACGAACCAGCCCAGATCCTCAAGGGCCTTGGCGGCGGTGCTGCGGCCCGCCCCCGACATGCCCGTGACGATCACGAACGCCGGCTCTCTCGCAGCGCACATCAGTCGTTCACCGCTTTCTCTCGGTCGGCGTCCCGCGCGCCGCTCAGCGCGGCCACGATGGCTTCGGCCGTCGCGGGACCGATGCCGGGGACCTCTCGGATCTCGGCCACGCCCGCCTCGCGCAGCCGCTTCAGCGACCCGAAGTGCCGGAGAAGCGCCTGTCTGCGGGCGGGACCGAGGCCGGGGACCTCGTCAAGCGCGCTCTCCTTCACGGCTCTGGACCGCTTCGAACGATGGTAGGCGATGGCGAACCGATGCGCCTCGTCCCGAACGCGCTGCAGGAGGTAAAGGCCCTCGCTCGACCTCGGGAGGATCACCGGCAGGTCGTCGCCCGGCAACCACACCTCCTCCAGCCGCTTGGCGAGGCCGCAGACCGCGACATCATCCACGCCGAGCTCGTCCAGCGCGCGCTGGGCGGCCGCCGCCTGCGCGGGACCGCCGTCGACCACGACCAGGTTCGGCGGGTACGCGAACTTGCGCGGCCGCCCCGTGTCGGGGTCGATCGGCAGGCCGGTGCGCGGGTCGGCGCCCTCGCTGTCCGGCCCGTCGGCGCCCTCGCTCTCCCGCCCGTCGCCGGTCGCCGACTCGGGGGCGGGCTCGGCGCCCAGCTCGCCGGTCGCCGACCGCTCCTCCAGATAGCGCTTGAACCTGCGCGAGATGACCTCGTGGATGGAGGCGACGTCGCCCTCGGCCTGCTTGATGGAGAACCGGCGGTACTCGCTCTTGCGGACCAGGCCGTCCTCGAACACCACCATGGAGGCGACCACGTCGGTGCCCTGGATGTGCGAGACGTCGTAGCACTCGATCCGCAGCGGCGCCTGGTCCAGGCCGAGCGCCTCGGCGATCTCCTGCAGCGCCCGGCTGCGGGTGGTGAGGTCGCTCGCGCGCCGGAGCTTGTGCTGGGCCAGGGACTCCTTGGCGTTGCGCTCGACGGTCTCCATCAGGCTCTTCTTGTCGCCGCGCTGCGGCACGCGCAGATCGACCCGGGCGCCCCGCTGCTCGGACAGCAGCTCGGCCAGGGCCTCCACGTCCGGCGGCAGCGCGGCGACCAGGATCTCCCGGGGGATCGCGGCCTCGCCGTACATCTGGAGCAGGAAGTGCTCCACCAGGTCGCCCGGGGTGGCGTCCTCGACCTTGTCGACCACCCAGCCGCGCTGGCCCCGGATGCGGCCGCCGCGCACGTAGAAGACCTGGACGGCCGCCTCAAGCGGGTCCTCGGCCAGGGCGATCACGTCACAGTCGGTGTCGTCGCCGAGCACGACGGTCTGCTTCTCCAGGGCCCGCTGCAACGCCTGGATGTCGTCGCGCAGCCGGGCGGCCCGCTCGTACTCCTCCACCGCGGCGGCCTCGCGCATGGCCTTCTCGAGCCGCTTGATGAACCGGCCGGTGTTGCCCGACATGAAGTCGCAGAAGTCCTCGGCGAGGGCGCGGTGCTCCTCCGGGGTGACCCGCCCGACGCAGGGGGCGGAGCACTTGTCGATGTATCCGAGCAGGCACGGCCGCCCGATCTGGCCGGCCCGCCTGAACACCCCGGCCGAGCAGGTGCGCACCGGGAACACGCGCAGGAGCAGGTCGACCGTCTCCCTGATCGCCCAGGCGTGGGAGTAGGGCCCGAAGTAGCGCGTCCCCTTGCGCTTGGCGCCGCGCAGCACCTGCACGCGGGGGAACTCCTCCCCCATCGTCACCGCGAGGTACGGATAGGACTTGTCGTCCCGGTACTTCACGTTGAACCGGGGGTCGAACTCCTTGATCCAGGAGTATTCGAGCTGGAGTGCCTCGACCTCGGTGCCGACCACCGTCCAGTCGACGCCGGCCGCCGTGGTGAGCATCGTCTGGGTCCGCGGGTGCAGGCCGGCGAAGTCCGCGAAGTACGAATTGAGCCGCTGGCGCAGGCTCTTGGCCTTGCCGACGTAGATCACCCGGCCGCCGGGGTCGCGGAAGCGGTAGACGCCCGGGGAGTCGGGAATCGCTCCAGGCGCTGGTCGATAGGTTGCCGGATCCGCCACAAATGCAAGCCTACTGTCAGCGACCGACAAAGCAGATCGCGACCGAGCGGCGGACGAGCCGGGGACCGCCCGTCAGAGGATCACGATGCCGTCGCCGTCCACCCGGAGCGGGAACTCCTTGAGCGGCGCCTCGGCCGGGCCGCGCAGGCAGGCGCCGGTGTCGAGCGCGAACGCGCTCCCGTGGCAGGGGCACTCCACGGCCTTGTCCGCGAACCGGCCGACGGCGCAGCCCTTGTGCGGGCAGACGGCGGTGAACGCCTTGAACACGCCCTCCGCCGGCTGGGTGATCAAGATCTTCCAGTCGTTGATCAGGGTGCCTCCGCCGACCGGGACGTCGGCCACCTTGGCGATGACCTTCCCCTTGATGCCGGGCGGCACCACCGGCTCCGGCGGCACGCCCACGCCGCATCCGGCGAGCGCGACGCCGCACGCCGCAACGCCCGCGGTCCCGAGCACCTGACGGCGCGTGGGCATGGAGGGGGAGGTGCTGGTCATGGTGATTTCCTTCTCGGGATCGGGGTGTGGCTCCAGCCTATGGACGGAAGCCGCTGCCCCCGCATCCGCCCCGGCCGGCGGCGAGGCGACACCTGCCGGGGCGGTAACGGTGCTCTCCACGACGACGCCGGGGCCGTTCGACGCCCCGGCGCACGGGTCGCGGTCAGACGCCGAGGATCTTGCGCAGGAAGACGCCGGTGTGGCTCCCCTCGACGTCGGCGACCTCCTCCGGGGTGCCGGTGGCGACGACCGTGCCGCCCCGCGAGCCGCCCTCCGGACCCATGTCGATGATCCAGTCCGCGGTCTTGATCACGTCCAGGTTGTGCTCGATGACGATGACCGTGTTGCCGTTGTCCACGAGCCGGTTGAGCACGCCGAGCAGCCGCCGGATGTCCTCGAAGTGCAGACCGGTGGTCGGCTCGTCCAGGACGTAGATGGTCCGGCCGGTGGAGCGGCGCTGCAGTTCGGAGGCGAGCTTCACGCGCTGGGCCTCGCCTCCGGAGAGCGTGGTCGCCGGCTGGCCGAGCCGTACGTAGCCGAGGCCGACGTCGTGGAGCGTCTGCAGGTGCCGCCGGATCGCCGGGATGGCCTCGAAGAACCCCAGCGCCTCCTCGATCGGCATGTCCAGGACCTCGGAGATCGTCTTGCCCTTGTAGTGGACCTCCAGGGTCTCCCGGTTATAGCGCGCGCCGTGGCAGACCTCGCACGGGACGTAGACGTCCGGCAGGAAGTTCATCTCGATCTTGATGGTGCCGTCGCCCGCGCAGGCCTCGCACCGGCCGCCCTTGACGTTGAAGCTGAACCGGCCCGGCAGGTAGCCGCGGATCTTCGCCTCGGTGGTCGCCGCGAACAGCTTGCGCACGTGGTCGAAGACGCCGGTGTAGGTGGCCGGGTTGGAACGCGGCGTGCGTCCGATCGGGGACTGGTCCACGTGCACGACCTTGTCCACCAGGTCGGTGCCGGTCACCCGCGAGTGGCGTCCGGGGACCGTGCGCGCGCCGTTCAGCTCCTTGGCCAGCGCGGCGTACAGGATGTCGTTGACCAGCGTGGACTTGCCGGAGCCCGAGACGCCGGTGACGGCGGTGAAGACGGCGAGCGGGAACTCCACGTCGACGCCCTTGAGGTTGTGCTCGCGGGCGCCCTTGACGACGAGCTGCCGCTTGCGGTCGCGCTTGCGCCGCTGGTCCGGGACCTCGATCGCCCGGCGGCCGGACAGGTAGGCGCCGGTGAGCGACTGCTCGCTGGCGAGCAGCTCCTCGACCGTGCCGGACACGACCACCTGGCCGCCGTGCTCACCCGCGCCGGGGCCGATGTCGACGACCCAGTCGGCCGCCGCGATGGTGTCCTCGTCGTGCTCGACGACGATGAGCGTGTTCCCCATGTCACGGAGCCGGATGAGGGTCTCGAGCAGCCGGTGGTTGTCCCGCTGGTGCAGGCCGATCGACGGCTCGTCCAGCACGTACAGCACGCCGACGAGGCCGGAGCCGATCTGGGTGGCCAGGCGGATGCGCTGCGCCTCGCCGCCGGCGAGCGTGCCCGCGGCCCGGTCGAGGGTGAGGTAGTCGAGGCCGACGTCGAGGAGGAAGCCGAGCCGCGCGTTGATCTCCTTGACCACCCGCTCGGCGATGTGCGCGTCGCGGTCGGACAGCTCCAGCGAGGACAGGAAGGCGGCGCAGTCCGCGATCGACATGGCCGACACCTTGGCGATCGAGGCGTCCCCCACCGTCACGGCCAGGGAGACCGGCTTGAGCCGGAACCCCTTGCAGGTGGGGCAGGGGATCTCCCGCATGAAGCCCTCGAACCGCTCGCGCATCGCGTCGCTCTCGGACTCGGCGTGCCTGCGCTGCACCCACGGGATGACGCCCTCGAAGGTGGTGTAGTAGTCGCGCTGCCGGCCGTACCGGTTGCTGTAGCGGATGCGCACCTGCTCGGCGTGGCCGTTCAGGATCGCCTTCTGCGCCTTCTTCGGCAGCCGCTCCCAGGGCGTGTCGAGGTCGAACCCGATCGCGGACCCGAGCGCTTCGAGCAGCCGGACGAAGTAGTCGCTGGTGTGGCCGCCGGACCACGGGCTGATCGCGCCGTCGCCGAGGGCCCGCTCCGGGTCGGGCACGACAAGATCCGGATCGACCTCCATCCGGGTGCCGAGCCCGGTGCACTCGGGGCACGCGCCGAAGGGCGAGTTGAACGAGAACGAGCGCGGCTCCAGCTCCTCGAACGACAGGTCGTCGTAGGGGCAGTACAGGTGCTCGGAGTAGAAGCGCTCGCGGCCCGGGTCGTCCTCGGGCAGATCGACGAAGTCGAGCGTGATCGTGCCGCCGGAGAGCTGGAGTGCCGTCTCGATCGAGTCGTTCATCCGGCGGCGCGCGCTCTCCTTGACCGAGAGGCGGTCGACGATGACCTCGATGTCGTGCTTCTCGTACTTCTTGAGCGTGGGCGGCTCCTCCAGGCGGACGATGGTGCCGTCCACCCGGGCCCGGGCGAAGCCCTTGGTCTGCAGCTCGCGGAACAGCTCGGCGTACTCGCCCTTGCGGCCGCGCACGACGGGGGCGAGCACCTGGAACCGGGTGCCCTCCTCCAGCTCCATCACCCGGTCCACGATCTGCTGCGGCATCTGCTTGGCGATCGGCCGGGCGCAGGTGGGGCAGTGCGGCTTGCCGATACGAGCCCAGAGCAGACGGAGGTAGTCGTAGACCTCGGTGATGGTGCCCACGGTGGAGCGAGGGTTGCGGCTCGTCGACTTCTGGTCGATGGAGACGGCCGGGGACAGCCCCTCGATGAAGTCGACGTCGGGCTTGTCCATCTGCCCGAGGAACTGCCGGGCGTAGGAGGACAGCGACTCGACATAGCGCCGCTGGCCCTCGGCGAAGATGGTGTCGAAGGCCAGGCTGGACTTGCCCGAGCCAGATAGCCCGGTGAAGACGATCAGAGCGTCTCGCGGGAGGTCGAGCGAGACGTCCTTCAAATTGTGCTCACGTGCGCCACGCACGATCAGGCGGTCAGCCACAGCGGTCCCGATAGGTCGTTGGAGTCAACAGAGGTGCACGGGGAGGCTATCTGGAGGCACCGACAATTTCGTGGGGGCCGGAGCCGCCCCCGGTTCGCCGCCAAGCCTCCGCGGACGCTCCGATGGTCGTGTCCCCTGTCTGTCCAGGGTATGGGCTCCTGCGACCGTACGCCCCCGAGTCCGCGATGATGACCTACGCCCGGACCGAGGATGAAGGAGTGGCATGAGCTACACCGGTGACGTGACCAAGGGCGGCCCCGCGGATGTGCGCGAGCTGCCCGGCCTGACCATCTCCAAGATCGAGGTCGGCGACTTCGGCAACAACGCCTATCTGCTGCGCTGCACGGAGACCGGCGAAGGCCTCCTCATCGACGCCGCCGCCGAGCCGCGCCGCCTGCTCCACCTGATCGGAGACCGCCCGATCGGCACCATCGTGACGACCCACCGGCATGGGGATCACTGGATGGCCCTGAAGGAGGTTGCGGCGGCGACCGGGGCGCGGGTGGTGGCCCATCCTCTCGACGCGCCTGAGCTGCCGGTCGCCGTGGCCCGTACGGTCGAGCACGGCGACCGGATCACCGTCGGCCGGATCCCGCTCGAGGTCATCCACCTGCGCGGGCACACGCCGGGGTCGATCGCGCTGCTGTACGAAGGCGCGGGCGGCCACCTGTTCACCGGCGACTCGTTGTTCCCCGGCGGGGTCGGCAACACGCAGAAGGACCCCAAGCGGTTCGACCGGCTCTACACCGACGTCGTCGAGCGGCTCTTCGATCGGCTGCCGGACGGGACCTGGGTCTATCCGGGCCATGGCAGGGACACGACCCTCGGCGCCGAGCGCCCGTCGCTGCCGGAGTGGCGCGCCCGCGGCTGGTGACGGTGGGGATCCGCCGGCCGCCTCAGGCGGGCCCGCCCGCCGAGCGGAGGGCGAACACCTTCAGGATGCGGTCGGCCGCGGCCTCCGGGTCGTCCGCGCTCTCCACGATCTCGCCCCAGGACCACCGGTAGAACCAGCCGTCCGGAGTGGCCACGCAGTCGACGGTCTCGCTGAGCATCGTCGCGCCCGGATCGGTGGCCTTCAGCGAGGGAGGATTTGACCGGAGCGCGACGTCGAGTCCCCTGATCTCCAACACCTCGGCCAGCTTGCCGAGGAAGTACGTCCGGGTGTGCTCACGAGGCGGAGTAGCGGTCATGCCTCATTAAACAAGGTGATCGCCTGGGCCGGAAGCCGGACACGAAAGCGGAGGGGCCCGGATTCGCATCCGGGCCCCTCACAATGCGCGTTCCGCGTCGCGCGGTCAGCCGACGTGCTCGTGCTCGTGCTCGGAGCGGCGCGCCCGGCGGCGCTCCCACTTGAAGATCAGCACACGCAGCGGGATGGCGGCCACGATGGCGATCTGCATGACCGCGCCCACGGTGATGAGCTGGTCGCCCCCGGCCAGGCCGGACGCCCAGATGCTCAGGCAGGCGACGTTGATCATCATCCAGGCGAGGACGATCGCCGCGACGTTGCCCTTGGGCTTGGGGTACTCGATGCGGCTGACCATGAGCCAGGCGACCGCGAAGATGCCGGCGATCGTCACGTAGTTGGGCTGGAAGAGCAGCACGAGCGACACGACCGTCATCGCGCCCATGGGGATGGGAAGGCCCATGAAGTCGCCGCTCTTGGTCTTGACGCAGGCGAAGCGGGCCAGCCGTACGACGCCGGCGAGCAGGACGGACGCGGCCGCACACAGCACAAGCCACAACGGGAGCCGGCCGGAGAAGCCGCCCCAGATCACGACCATGAAGGCGGGCGCGAAGCCGAAGCTGATCACGTCCGCGAGGTTGTCCAGCTCCGCGCCCATCGCGGACGCGCGGAACTTGCGGGCGACCAGGCCGTCGAACAGGTCGCAGGTCGCGCCGATGAGCAGGAGGACCACGGCGGTGCCGAAGAACCGCGGGTCGGGCTCGAACTTGGCGCCGGACCGCTGCAGAAGGTCGGAGATGGCCGACCACGCCAGGACGCAGACGGCGAGGAATCCACTGAGCGCGTTGCCGAGCGAGAGGGAGTCCGCGGCGGACAGGCGAAACGCCTTGCCCACGGGGCCGCGGGGCTCCTCCTCCTCCAGCTCGCCAACGGGCCAGCTCTCAGCGCGCAGCTCAGGCGTGGTCAATGCGAGTCACCCCCGCTACCGTCTTCTGGCCGACGCTCACCGCCGGTTCGATGCCCTCGGGCAGGTAGACGTCCACCCGCGAACCGAACCGGATCAGGCCGACCCGCTCGGTCTGCGACACCTTCGTGCCCGCGGACAGGTACGGCACGATCCGGCGCGCGACCGCGCCCGCGATCTGCACCATCTCGATGTCGCCGAGCGCGGTGTCGAAGTGCCACACGACGCGCTCGTTCTTGTCGCTGTCCTTGTTGAAGGCCGGGACGAACCCGCCGGGCACGTGCTCGACCGAGGTGATCGTGCCGGCCGCAGGCGCGCGGTTGACGTGCACGTTCAGGGGGCTCATGAAGATCGCCACCCGGGTGCGCCCGTCGGGCCACGGGTCGATGCTCTGCACCACCCCGTCGGCCGGCGAGACGATCCGCCCCTCGCCGGGGACACGCTCGGGGTCACGGAAGAACCAGAGCATCGCGCCGGTGAGCGCCGTGAGCGGCACCGCGGCCAGGGCCCATCGGGGGGACTTGCGGACGAGGGCCGTGCTGACGACCGCCGCGGCGACGGTAGGTGCCAGCCACGGCGACACCCCGCGTGCGAGCCGGACCCGGCCTCGGGGATTTTCGGAATCGTTGGACACAGGGAACCTTTGTACTCTTTGCGACAGGGGACCGATATGCGCCTTAACGATCGATATTACCGATCCCGTGGTCATTTGTACGGCACAACGAGACAAGCAAACAGTGTCAGTTCCCGTTGCGCTAGCCCTGTGGGCCCTCAGCGGGGAGTGACTACCTCATCCCGACGAGCCTTGATCAGGCTGACGACCGTCGTCACGGTCATCGTGACGCCGATAACCGCCAGAGACACCCAAATCGGGATCTGCGGCGCCCATGAGACATGGCTCTCATGCAACGCCTCGAGAACGAGTTTAACCCCGATGAACCCGAGCACGAACGCGAGACCGTAGCTGAGGTACACCAGGCGCTGCAGCAGACCACCCAGCAGGAAGTACAGCTGACGCAGTCCCATCAGGGCGAACGCGTTCGCGGTGAAGACGATGAACGGGTCCTGGGTGAGGCCGAAGATCGCCGGGATGGAGTCGAGCGCGAACAGCAGGTCGGTGGTGCCGATGGCGATCATCACGATGAGCATCGGGGTGACCAGCCGCTTGCCGTCCACCTTCACCGTCACGCGCGAGCCGACGTAGTCAGGCGTGGTGCGGAAGACCCGGCGGGCGGTGCGCAGCAGGAAGTTCTCGGTGAACTCGTCGTCCTCCTTGTTGTGATCCCGGACCAGCGTGTACGCCGTGTAGATCAGGAAGAGGCCGAAGATGTAGAAGAGCCAGCTGAACTGCGCGAGGGCCGCCGCGCCGAGCGCGATGAACGCCCCCCGCATCACCAGGGCGAGCAGGACGCCGACCAGCAGGACCTTGTGCTGGTAGAACCGCGGCACCGAGAACCGCGACATGATGATGAAGAAGACGAACAGGTTGTCGACACTCAGGCTGTACTCGGTGATGTATCCGGCGAAGAACTCTCCCGACGCCTCGGGACTCCACAACACGAGTAGGCCGATGCCGAAGAGCACCGCCAACGCCACGTAAAACGCGACCCAGAACGTGGCCTGCCGCATGGAGAACTCGCGGGGTTCACCGCGATCGACGATCCACAGGTCGAAAGCCAGGACGAGGAGCAGCCCGACCACCACTGCGACCCAGATCCACACGGAAACGTTCAAGATCTTTAACCTCCGGCGCGCGCGAAACACACTGCCGGAGTCTCTCCCGCCCGCACGCAAGCCGGACCGACGGCTCCGGGTGCGCTGACACCGTGATGACGAAACCGCCGCGAAGGGATACTCCCCCCAACGCGCCCAGTATAGGGATCAGGCGGGGACGCTCCTAATCCAACGTTCAAGAAGACCGCATCGCCAGGTCAGCGACGACCTGGCGGCACCTTGCCCGGCCGCGGGCCGTCAGAGCGGCCCCCCGGCGGAGTAGGCCCGCAGGGCCGAGGCCAGCGCGTCCGCCTCGTCCGGCAACTCCCGGCCCCGCCGGGCGGACCGTTCCGCGAGGGCCGCGAGCAGCCGCGGGTCTCCGAGCAGCCGGTCGACCTCCGCGCGCATCGCCGCCGCGTCCCCCTCGGGCACCAGCACCGCGGCGTCTCCGACGAGGTCGGGGATGCCGCCGACCCGGGTGGCGACGATCGGCGTCCCGGCCCGCAGCGCCTCCTGGACGGTCAGCGGCTGCCCCTCCCAGCGGCTCGGCACCAGCATCACGTCCGCGACCTGGAGCAGGTCCGCCGGGTCGGCCCAGCCGTACAGCAGGACGGGCAGCCGCTCGGCGTCGATCCGCTCCCGCAGCTCCTCCCGCAGCGGGCCGTCCCCGGCGACCACGAAGAACGGCCGCGCCTCGAACGGCCCGGCGGCCGCGTCCAGCAGCGTCTCCAGACCCTTCTGCTGGGCCAGCCGGGCGGTCGTGAGCACGACAGGCCGGTCCGCCGAGAAGCCCGAGGAGCCCGCGGCCCGCTCGGCCAGCTCGCGCCGCACATCCTCGGGCGTACGGGCGGGCGGCGTGAGGGGCGGCGCGGGCACCACGGCGGCGGCGACGCGCCGCGCTCCCCTGGCCCGCATCCGCTCACCGAGATCCGGGGACACGACCAGCACCGCGTCGGCCCGGCGCGCCACGATCCGCTCGAGAACGCCGTAGATGGCGCCGATCGCCCCGCCCGCGGTGACGGCGTTGTGCAGGGTGACCACGAGGCGCGGCCCGCGCCCGGACCCCATCAGCGCGAGCGCGGCGAAGGCGCCCGCCCGCAGCCCGTGCGCGTGCACCACGTCCGCGCCCCTGAGAGCGCCGCGCAGCCGTCGGACGGCCCCGGCATCGGCCAGAGGACGCGGCCGATCCGCGATCGGCACCTCCGCGAACCGCGCGCCGGCTCCGGTGAAGTCGAAGGCGTCCTCGGTCGCGCGCGGCCCCGCGACCACCACCTGGCGGCCGTCCCCGGCGAGCCGCTCGGCGAGCATCCGCACGTGCCGGCCCACGCCTCCCGCGCTGGTCCCCAGCACGAGCGCGATGCGGCGCACGTCGTGATCAGACACCGTCCCCCCTCGTTCCGGCCGCTTCTGTCCCGGCCTCCTCTGTCCCGGCCGCCGCTTTCCGGCGCGGCCTGACCGCCCGCAGGTCCTCGCGATCGAGCAGCGCCGCCACCAGGACCCCCGCGGCGACGGCGGCGGTCCCGGCGAGGATCGCCGCTCCCGCGCCGGCCCACGGTCCACTCACGTCCACGAGCCGTACGACTCCCGCGCCGGCCAGCCAGCCCGCGACCCCGCCGGCCAGCGCGGCGACCGCGGCCTTGGGTACGCCCCGCAGCGCCTCCCCACCGCGGGCCCGCAACACCGAGACGAGCAGGAGCGCTCCCCCCGCCGTCATGCCGACCGCCTGGCCGAGCGCCAGCCCGGCGAGCTTCCACCCGGCGGGCAGGACGGCCGCGAAGGCGATCTGGGCGGCGATGACGATCAGCCATCCGGCAACGAGGCCGCGCGCGGCCTGTCTGCCCCGGCCGTCCGCGTACAGCACCCGGCTGAGGTGGGCGGTCAGGCCGTAGCCGACCAGTCCCGGCGCGAACAGCGCGATCGCGCGGGCGAACTCGGCGATGTCGACGCGGGAGTCCGCCTGCGCCAGGAAGACCTCCGCGGCGGGAGCGGCGACAGCGGCGAGCGCTCCCGCGGCGAGCCCGGAGACCAGCACCACGGCCCGCGTCGTACGGGCCGACAGCGCGGCAAAGCCCTCCCGGTCGCCGCCGGCCGCCCGGGACGAGAGCACCGGGAACGCGCTCGTCGCGATGGGCACCGCGAGCACGGCGTACGGCACCTGGTAGATCGCCCACGCGTAGCCGTACGCGGTGAGCACGCCGCCCCCGATCCGGTTGGCCACGGGGATCAGGATCGCCGTGGCCGCCTGCTGCGCCACCAGCGCGCCGAGCCCGGCCAGGGCGAGCCCGCGCACCCGCGCGGCGACACCGGGAGGGAAGCGCAGCGTCGGCCGCAGGCGCAGGCCGAGCCGGGAGACCGGCCCGATCACCGTGACGACCAGGGCGAGCACTCCCAGCGAGGTGCCGACGGAGAGCGCGAGCTCGGCCGGGCGCGGCAGCTCGGCCAGGTCGGCGCCGACCCCTCCGAGCGGCACGAACAGCAGGTACGCGACGATCACGACCACGCTGGAGACCAGCGGGGCGACGGCCGGGGCGGAGAAGCGACGGTGGGCCTGGAGCACGCCGTAGAGCACGACGGCCACGCCGTACAGGGGGATCTGCGGGGCGAAGACGACCAGCATCCGGGTCGCCATCTCGGCCACCTGGCCCGCGTCGCACCCGGGGACCGTCGAGGCGACCAGGCCGACGAGCGGCCCGGCCAGCAGCGCGGTGAGCAGGGCGAACGGCACCAGGAGCACGACCGCCCAGGTCAGCAGCGCCGAGGAGATCCAGCCGACCTCCTCACGCGCCCCCTCGTCGGCGCCCGCCCCCGGGGTGGGGTTTCCGCGTCCGGCGGCTCCGGCCAGGACCGGCACGACCATCCCGGCGAGCGCCCCGCCGACGACGATCTCGAACACGATGTTCGGCACGTTGTTCGCGGTGACGTACGCGGTGGACAGGCAGTTCGTGCCGACGGCGCGGGCGAAGACCAGTTGCTTGGCGAAGCCGGTGGCGCGGGCGAGGATGCTGATCGCCCCGATGAGCACCGCCGCGCCGGCGACGCCCGCGCCCAGACGGCGGGTCATGCGGAGCCGCATCTCACGGGGTCGGGGAGACGACCGCGGGCGGCGGCGGCACGGGACGCCGGCCCAGCATGTCGATGCGGTTGAGCACGGGGTTGGCGGCGATCACCTTGGTGAAGCTCACCTTCTCCGACGCGGCGGTGAGCGCGGCGACCGTGCCGAGCACGGCCAGCCGGCCGGCACGGCCCAGCCGCACCGTGGCGGCGAGCCCGAGCAGCGCGCCGAGCGCGTTCGCCCCGGCGTCGCCCAGCATGGCCCGCTCCCCCAGGTCCTCCGGCAGCAGCGCGGCGGCGGCGCCCAGCGGCATCGCGGTCAGCACGGCCGCCGTCGTGTTCCGTGCGGGGACGCCGGTCGGGCGCGTCGCCAGGGAGACCGCGAGCAGCGGCGTCCCGGCCAGGAACGCGACCTTGATGGCCCGCCCCGGCCTGAGGTCGAAGAGGTTCGCCAGGTTGGCGCTCCCGGCGATGACGGCCCCGTCGAGCAGCGTGTCCATGGCGACCGCCGCCGCGCCCGTGGGACGGGCGGCCGGGTCGCGGGCGAGCGCCGCCGCGGCGAGGCCGGTGGCGCCGATCCCGATGATCTTGATGGCTCCGCTCGTCACCTCGCCGCGCGCGAGCGCCGTCAGGTGCCCCTTGAAGCCCTTGGAAGCGGTCGTGCCGAGCACGTCGTCGTACGCGCCGAGGGCGCCGCCGCCGAGACCCGCGAGCAGCGCGGCGGCGCGGAGCCGCGCGGGCAGGCCCGGCGCGAGCGCCGCCGCCGCGCCGGCTCCGGCGACCAGGGCCGGGCCCTCCAGCAGGGTGATCGGCTCGCCTCTGTGGTTGGTCCTCGTCCACGTCTTCTCGTCGCCGATCGGGGGGCGGCGACGGAACGCCGCGTAGGCGACGCGGGCGGCGACCGCTCCTGCGGCGGCGCCCGCGACGGCGGCGGCGAGGGCGCCGATCGCCGATCCGGGACGCGCTCCCGCCGACGTACGCCGCAGAGCGCTCGCCACCAGACCGGTCCAGGGACGACTGGCCACAGCAGGCTCCTCTTCCTCGGATCTTCCTCGATCGTGCTCGGGACGCGTTGGGTCAGCCGCCCGAGGCTACCGGCTTGGGGGTGGGGCCGACGCCGGGCGACACGGGCGGCGAGAACGCGGTGGTCTCACTGCCGACACCGTACGCGCCGGAGCGGCCGGCGAGCTGCTCCCGCAGAGCGTAGACGACGGTGATGCGGCCCGCGGGCATATCGATGGTGTCCACCGTCGAGACGTTCGACGCCGCCTCGCCCGCGTCGTGCAGGGCGGCGATCGTGCCGCCCGTGCCGGAGGCGGTGGTGGTGCCGACCAGGACGGCGCCGAGGCCGGCGGAGTCGAGCCCGGCCGTGAGGGCCACGACCGCCGCGGTCTGGCCTTCGGCGGTCTCCCCCTCGTACGGCTGGGTCGGCGCCACCACGATGGCGACGTTCGCCCGCTGCGCCGGGGAGCCAGCCGTAGCCAGGAATCCGCCGGTCTGGAACGCCTCGAGCACGCTCACGGCGGCCGGGTCGTCCCGCCCCGCCTGGCCCCGGTCGCCGGTGACGAGGGCACCGGCCAGCACCGCCGCCGCCTTCTCGTACGGCGTGGCCTCGTCGGGGAACCGCGTGCCGGCGGGGGCGACGGTGCCGGCGAGCTGGTCGACGACATTGGTCTGGTCGGCCTCGAGGAACTTCTCGGTCAGGCTGACCCGTCCGGTGTAGACGGCGCCGGAGTCGCCGAGGACCTTCACGAGGTCGTCGCGCAGGCCGGCCGGGGCCCCGGGGGCCTCGACGAGCACGACCCGCTCGCCGGGGAGCTGGCCGCGGACCAGCTCGGCCGTGTGCGCGGTGACGAAGGCGGCGGCACCCTTCTCCCGCGCCTGCAACGCGGTGATCGTCTCCCGGTTCTCCGTGTTCGCCTGGCGCAGTTGGCCGGTGATCTCCTCCGCCGTCCGGTAGAACGGCGTCTCCAGGACGGTGCTGCCGAGCACGATGCCGACCGTGAGCGCGAGGAAGATCGCCACGATGGAGACGAGATGATAACGGAAATCGATCACGAGAAGAGTCCGACCAGCCAGAAGGTGAAGCCGTTCCACGCCTCGATCAGCCCGTTCAGCCAGATGCGGCCGACGGGCGAGACCGAGAGCACCACACCGATCGTGATCAGCGTGGTGGCGACGAGGAGCAGCAATGACGGCGTGGAGATACGGCTGCGATACAGCCTGCTGACGCCCTTGGCGTCGACGAGCTTGCTGCCCACCCGGAGCCGGGTGAGGAAGGTGCTGGCCATGCCGGACCGCCCCTTGTCGAGGAACTCGACGAGCGTCCAGTGCGTGCCGACGGCGACGATCAGCGACGCCCCCTTGTCGTCGGCGAGCAGCATGGCGATGTCCTCGCTGGTGCCGGTGGCCGGGAACACGACGGCCTGCTGCCCGAGCTGGTGCACGCGCTCAAGACCTGGAGCGCGGCCGTCCCGATAGGCGTGGACCACCAGCTCGGCGCCGCAGCACAGCGCCTTCTCCGACACCGAGTCGAAGTCGCCGACGATCATGTCGGGCAGGTAGCCGGCCTCCACCAGGGCGTCGGCCCCGCCGTCCACGCCGATGAGCACCGGACGGTACTCCCGGATGTACGGCCGCAGCGTCGCGATGTCTTCCTTGTAGTGGTAGCCCCTGACGACGATGAGGACGTGCCGGCCCTCCATGACGGTGCGGACCTCGGGCACGCCGATGCCGTCGATGAGCAGATCGCGCTCGCGCCGCACGTACTCCATGGTGTTGGCGGCGAACGCCTCGATCTGGACCGACAGCCCGGCCCTGGCCTCCGTCATGGCGGCCTCGACCGACTCGACGGTCTGCACCTCGCCCTTGCCCACGAGCTCGTCGCAGAGGTGGATCTGCCCCTCATGGACGCGGACGACGTCGCCGTCCTTGATCCGCTCGAACAGCTCGGGGGTGGCGTTGTCGACGACCGCGACACCGGCCTCGACGAGGATCTGCGGCCCGAGGTTGGGGTAGCGCCCGCTGATACTCGCCGCGACATTGACCACCGCGGCCGCGCCACACGCGACAAGGGCCTCCGCGCTCACTCGGTCGACGTCAACGTGATCGATAATCGCGATTTCCCCGGCCTTGAGGCGCTTGGTCAGCCTCTTGGTCCGCCTGTCGATTCTCGCCACTGCCGTCACCCCGGGAAGGTCGTCTGCCTTCCTGCGGCGGAGGCCCGGAACGTTCAAGCTCGGGACCTTCATCGTGACCATCCTGCCAGAGTGGGCGACCAAGATGGTCCCGCAGCTCAGAGCGTGTCAGTTTTGTCACACTGTGTCAGGGTGTGTTCTTGTCCGCCAAAGCGATCGAGAGGAGTTCCTCGGCGTGCGCTCTACCCAGCTCGGAGTCCTCCAGTCCCGCGAGCATCCGGGAGAGCTCGCGGGCCCTGCCCTCCTGGGTCAGCGCGACAACGCCGCTGCGCACCACGCTGCCGTCGCTCGCCTTCTCCACGACCAGGTGCTGGTCGGCGAACGCGGCCACCTGGGGCAGGTGGGTGACGACGATGACCTGGGCGTTCCTGGCCAGCCTGGCGAGCCGCCTGCCGATCTCCACCGCGGCCTTGCCGCCGACGCCGGCGTCGACCTCGTCGAAGACGAACGTCGGCACGGGATCCGCTCCGGCGAAGACGACCTCGATGGCCAGCATGACTCGGCTCAGCTCGCCTCCGGAGGCGCCCTTGCCCAGCGGCAGGGGCGGCGCCGCCGGATGCGCGGCCAGCCGCAGCTCCACCTCGTCGACGCCATGCGGCCCGAAGCCGTCACCGCGTGTCACGGCGACGCTCACCCGGGCGTGCGGCATGGCGAGCGCCGTCAGCTCGGCGGTGACGGCGGCCCCGAACCGCTCGGCCGCGGCCTCCCGGATCGCGGTCAGGTCGGCGGCGAGCTCCTCCATACGCGCGACGAGCTCATCCTGCTCGCGGGTGAGCTCCTCGATCCGTCCGTCGTCGCCGTCCAGCTGAGCCAGCCGGGTCGCCGCGTTCCGCGCCCAGTCGAGCACCGCGGCGGCGTCCTCGCCGTACTTGCGGGTCAGCCCCGTCACCAGCGACCTGCGCTCCTGCACGGCCGCGAGGCGGGCCGGGTCGGCCTCGACGGACTCGGCGTAGGCGGCCAGCTCGGTCGCCACGTCCGAGATGAGGTATCCGGCCTCGGCCAGCCGGTCGGCGAGCCCGGCGAGCTCCGGGTCGAAGGAGCGCACTGCCTCCACCGCCGCCCGGGCCTGCCCGACCAGGGACACCGCGTCCTGCGCGATCTGCGGGCCGGCCATGGGGTCGCCGAGCAGCGCGGAGTGCGCCGTGGTGGCGGCCGTGCGCAGCGCGTCGGCGTGCGCCAGCCGCTCGGCCTCCTCCCTGAGCTCGGCGTCCTCACCCACCTTGGGGTCGGCCTTCTCGATCTCGTCCAGGCCGAAGCGCAGCACGTCGGCCTCCTGCGCGCGCTCCCTGGCCCGGGTGGTCAGCTCCCGCAGCTCCTCGACGACCTGCCGGTGCCGCCGGTACGCCTGCTCGTACGCGCGCAGCGGCTTGACCAGGTCGTCCCCGGCGTACCGGTCCAGCGCGGCGCGCTGGCGGCCCGGCTGGAGCAGGCGCTGCTGATCCATCTGGCCGTGCACGGCCACGAGGTCGTCGGCGATGTAGGTGAGCGTCCCGACCGGGACGGTGCGCCCGCCCAGCCAGGCGCGGGATCGCCCCTCGGCGGAGACCGTCCTTGAGATGATCAGCTCGCCGTCCTCGACCTCGCCTCCGAGGTCGTGCACCTGCTGGGCCACCTTGCCGTCGGTGGCGACGATCAGGGTGCCCTCAACCGTCGCCCGGTCCGCCCCGGGACGGACCCGCGCCGGATCGGCCCGGCCGCCGAACAGCAGGCCGAGCCCGGTGACGACCATCGTCTTGCCCGCGCCCGTCTCACCGGTCACCACGGTGAACCCTGGTGACAGCTCCAGTACGGCCTCGTCGATCACGCCGAGCCCCTGGATCCGGACCTCCTCGACCCGTGGCCGCACTGGTCCCCTCCCGTTTCGCCGACAGATCTCGCCCAGAGATCCTACGCACAAATCGCCAAGATTTTCGAGGAAGGAGGGTGTCAGGGGGAGCGGACGCGCCCGCGCCAGCCCTCCACCGGCAGGCCGAACTTGGCGACCAGGCGGTCGGTGAACGGCGCTCCGGTCGTCTCCACGCCCAGCAGCCGGGCCAGCCGTACGGGGACGGTTCCCCGGCGCACCTCCACCCGGGCTCCGGGCGGGACGTCGAAGCGGCGCCTACCGTCACACCACAGCACCCCCGCGCTGGTCTCGGGCACGATCTCCATGGCGAGCGTGGAACGCGGTGAGACCACCATCGGCCGCGCGAACAGGGCGTGCGCGCTGATCGGCACCATCAGCAGCGCCTCCACCTCCGGCCACACGACCGGCCCCCCGGCGGAGAACGCGTACGCCGTGGAGCCGGTCGGCGTCGCGCAGATCACCCCGTCGCACCCCCAGCGCGACAGCGGACGGCCGTCGATCTCGGCGACCAGTTCGAGCATCCGGTCGACCTTCTCGACCGTGGCCTCGTTCAGCGCCCACGTGTCCGCGAGCGTGGAGCCGTTCAGCCGGATGGCGACCTCGACCGTCATCCGCTCCTCGACCTCGTAGCGGCCGTCAACCACGCGGTCCACGGCGGCACCGAGGTCGGCGACCTCGGCCTCGGCGAGGAACCCGACGTGCCCGAGGTTGACCCCGAGCAGCGGGACCGCGGCCGGGCGGGCCATCTCGGCCGCGCGCAGCAGCGTGCCGTCGCCCCCGAGCACCATCATCAGCTCGCACTCGTGGAGCGAGGAGGGGGTGGCGGACACGACGTCGACGCCGGGGCAGGCGATCTCCTCCGCCTCGACGTCGAACACGCGTACGCGCAGCCCAGCGCCGAGTAACCGGTGGATCACCAGCCTGGCGCTGTCGACGGCCTGCTCCCTGCCCGTGTGGGCGGTGACCATGACGGTCCGCGTGGGGGCCTTCTCTGTCGTCACTGCGGCCCTTCCGCCACTGCCCGCTCGATGGCCGCGTCCAGGTCGGCCACCGACTCGTGTCCCGGCCCCTTGCCCAGCCAGATGACGTACTCCACGTTGCCGGACGGGCCGGGCAGGGGGCTCGCGGTGACGCCCTTCACGACCAGGCCCAACTCCAGCGCGGCCGTGGCGACGTCCCGGACGGACCCGGCGCGCAGCGCCGGGTCGCGGACCACGCCACCCGCTCCGACGCGCTCCTTCCCCACCTCGAACTGCGGCTTGACCAGCAGCGCGAACTCGGCCACCTCGGCGGCGCAGGCGGTCAACGCGGGCAGGACCAGGCGAAGCGAGATGAACGACAGGTCGCCCACGACCAGGGTCGGCGGTTCTCCCACCATGTCGGAAGTGAGGTCGCGGACGTTGACCCGCTCCATCACGGTGACGCGCTCGTCCGTACGCAGGGACCAGGCGAGCTGGCCGTACCCGACGTCCACCGCGAGCACATGGGCGGCGCCGTGCCGCAGCAGCACGTCGGTGAACCCGCCGGTGGAGGCCCCGGCGTCCAGGCAGCGGCGTCCCTCGACCTTGAGCCCCTCGAAGGCGGCCAGCGCGCCGAGCAGCTTGTGCGCGCCACGCGAGACATAGTCGGGTCCCGAGACGTCCTCGGCCACCACGATGGCGGCGGCGGTGTCCACCTGGGTCGCCGACTTGGCCGCCGTACGGCCGCCCACCGACACCCGGCCCGCCTCGATGAGCTGCGCTGCCTGTTCCCGCGAGCGGGCCAGCCCGCGACGGACCAGTTCGCTGTCCAGACGCACCCGCTTCATCGGCCCCACCAGCCCATAAGAAACATCTCCAACACACCACGCCCACAGGCGGGCCCACAACGGGAAGCTGGGCGGGACGCGACGCAGGAGGCTGACGCCGCCTCTTGTGATCGGCGGCTCACCTGCGCGGCTCTCCGGTGGGCTCGTCCACGGACGCGAGCGCGCCCTCCAGACACGTGAGCGCCTCCTCGAACACGCCGACGTGCTCGGCGACGGGCAGGTCCCCGAGCCGCCGGAGCGCGGACAGCGCCCCCTGGACAGCCTCGTCGCCCCCGCGCGGCGTCGGCTGCCCCTCCGACGGCTCTGCGCCGGTCTCGGTCATTCGTCCCCTCCGATGGATCCGGCCTGCGCCGATCCTGGTCGTGCTGGATGGTTCCCCGTGCGCCATCGCGGCCGCCCGTCCGGTTCCGCGCCGTGACGGCGGGCACGCCTGACGCTCGTCGGTCCGACCGTAGCGGACTCTGTCCGGCACAGCCTCGTGGTGGGCGCCTCGCCGGGTGCCACCCGGCGGCTCTCCCACGCGGGCCCGGAAATCACGGTTCCGGTGATTGGGACGCGATGCGTACAGTGCGGTTCTGTCGGCCGGGTACGGTCCGTACAGTGCGGCGGTCGCGCCACCCCGGCAGGGGCGGCGCGCTCGGTGCACGGCACGGCTCCACGGCGAGAACGGGGCGGCCGTGGTGAGGGCATCGGCCAGTCGCACATAGCCTGGCAGAGCCTCGACCACCATGCGGCCCCCTTGTCGCTGATCCTCCGGTACGTGTCACATTTCGCGCAGCGCTCATGAGGAACGCTACCGTCCGTAGGTACAGAGGCATCTGATCGGCCGTGGGAAGAGAGGCATACGCATGGCGACCGTCGAGGAATGCCGGGCGGCGCTCGAGAAACTCGTCGAACAGTTCGACGAGATCAGCGACGAGGACCGTGCCAGGCACGTCGTCGAGCGCAGGCTTACCTGCCATATCTCCGACCTCGGCATGACCTTCTACGGCCGGATCCACCGGTCGGGGCTGGACCCGTTCACCGACGCCCCTCCTCAGGACGGCCGGCCCAGCGAGGTCAAGATCACAATCGCCAGCTCGGACCTGATCTCCATGGTCAACGGCGAACTCGACATGGGCCGCGCGCTCTTCGGCGGCCGGGTCAAGATCGACGCCAGCCTCGGCGACCTCTTGCGGCTCCGCAAGCTTCTCTGACGTCACCGCGGATGCCCGCTCCGACGGTTCCCTTCCCTCCCTGAGGCTCCCTCGGCCAGGCGCGACGATCGTCGCCCGCCCGGCCGGGGTTCGCGGTCATCGTGTCAGCGATCCGAGGGCCGCGAGGACCGGCTTCACCGCGTCCTCGTCCACCCTGCCGTCGCCGGCCGCATCCCATGCCGCCGCGCACGCCGCGCGCAGCGCGTCGATCGGCTCACCGCCGCCGGACAGGTCGAGCCGGCCGCTTTCGCAGCGGGCCGTCCACCCTCCGCATTCCCATCCGCCGGAGCCGCGCCGTACGTGGGCCGGGGGCTCGTGCAGCCCGGACAGGTCCGCCGCCACATGCGTGGGCCGATGCTCTGGCGGCGCGGTGAGCAGGTCCAGCGGCCCCGTCACACCGGTCAGGACGAGCAGGCTGTCCACGCCCGCCCGGGTCGCGCCTTCGATATCGGTGTCGAGCCGATCGCCCACGATCAGTGGCCGCTCCGCCCCCGTTCGGATGATCGACTCCCGATGTAGCGGCGGCTCGGGCTTGCCCGCGACGACCGGCTCGACGCCGGCCGCGGTGGCGATCACCCTGCTCATCGAGCCGTTACCCGGCAGTTCGCCCCGATTGGTCGGCATCGTCGTGTCCCCGTTCGCCGCGACGAACCAGGCCCCCGCCCGTACGGCGAGCGTCCCCTCGCAGAGCAGGCCGTAAGACAGGCCGTCCCAGATGCCCTGGACGACAGCGACGGGACCGTCCAGCGCGGTGGTCACGGGACGCAGCCCGTATGCCCGCACCGCACCGCGCAGCCCCATGCCGCCGACGACCAGCACGGGAGATCCGGCCGGGAACCGCTCGGCCACCAGCCGGGCGGCCGCCTGGGCGGACGTCACCACGTCGTCGCAGGTCGCCGGGATGCCGAGACCGGTGAGATGCTCGGCGATCGCGCCCGGCGTCCGGGAGGCGTTGTTCGTGACGAAGGCGAGCCGTCCCCCGCGCTCCCGCGCCTCGGCGAGGGCTTCGGGAGCGTTCCGGACGGCATGGCGGCCGAGGTAAACGACACCGTCCAGGTCGAGCAGAAGAGTGTCGTACGCCTCGAGCAGGCTTGCCGGCATGTCGGGACTCACGCCTCCCTCGCCCGCAGGGTGGCCCGCACCTGGGTCAGCGCGGAGACGTAGTGTCGCAGATCGGGACGCATGGCCACGGCGACGGCCAGCGGCTCCTGAGCTCCCTCGATGTCACCAGTACGCCACAATGCCATGCCCAGCCCGTAGTAGGCGTAGTCCTCGGCCGGGTTGGCGTCCACGATCCAGCGGAAACTGCCGATCGCATCGACGTACCTGCGGGAGTTGAACTGCGCCCGTGCCAGCGCCTCACGAATGCTGCGGGAATCGGGCTCCACCTGAGCCGCACGTTCCAGGAGCGCCGCCGCGGCGGCCGGGCTGCCCTCTTCCAGGAGCTTGACGCCACGCTGGAACCACTCGTAAACACCCCCAGCCGGGCCGTTCTGCTGGTCATCCGATGGTCCGTGTCGTCCCTGGATCATTCTGTGGGGCCTCCTGCAATGCGAATTCCTGACCAACGGGCCACCGCAGCCTCGGGAAGACTGGGCATTTATGGCAACATGCCCGGTATGGAGACTTCTGAACGGCCGGCCCTGGTGCTGCGTCCGTTCCGCGGTGTGCGCTTCACGGTGGACGATCTCGCTGCGGTGACCTCGCCGCCGTACGACCTCGTCTCCCCCGATGACGCTCAGGATCTGCTCGACGTCCACCCCAACAACGTGGTGCGCCTGATCCTTCCCGGTGTGAGCCACTACGCGGACGCGCGAGCCGAACTGGACGAGTGGTTGTCGTCCGGGGCCCTCACCGTGGACCCGCTGCCCGCGCTCTACGTGTACGAGCAGAGTGGTGCCGGGATCCTCCAACGCGGCCTGATCGGCGCCCTGGGGGTGGGCTCCCCCTCGGTGCTGCCGCATGAGGACGTCATGCCGGGCCTGATCGCCGACCGCCTGGCGTTGATGCGGACGACGGAGGCGAACCTCGAACCGATCTTCCTGCTGTACGAGGGCGGGGGGGCCGCGTCGCGGCTGGTGGACGAGGTCGCCGCGCTGCGCGTCCCGATCCTCGACGTCCAGACGGACGACGGATTCCGTCACCGCCTCTGGCCGGTGACCGACCCGGTGGAGATCGCGGCGATCGGCGAAGACCTGCGAGACCGGCAGGCGCTGATCGCGGACGGACACCACCGCTACTCCACGTACCAGAAGCTGTGCGAGGAGCACGAGGAGTCCGGCCCATGGGACTACGGGCTGGCGCTCCTGGTGGACTCCACGGTCTACCCACCCGATCTGAAGGCCATCCACCGGGTGATCCCCGGCCTGGCGCTGTCGGAGGCGGCGGCGCGGGCCAAGGGAGCCTGGCAGGTGCAGGAGTTCGTCTCGCTCGACGACGCGCTGTCCGGGCTCGCCACGGCGACGGGGCCGGCGTTCGTGCTCGCCGGAGACGGCCACGCGCACCTGCTGACCAACCCCGACCCGTTGCAGGTCGAACACGCGATGCCGCCCGAGCGGTCCGCCCGCTGGCGGGCGCTGGACACATCGATCCTCGCCGAGTTTCTCCTGCCCAAGGTCTGGGGCATCTCCGACAACGAGCGCCAGGTGCTGGTGGTCCATCACGACCCCTATGCCGCCGTACGACTCGCGTGCCAGTTGTCCGGGACCGCCGTCCTGCTCAATCCGCTGGCGACCGAGGACGCGCTGGCCGTGGCCGCCCAGGGTGAGCGCGTCCCCCGGAAGTCCACCTCGTTCAGCCCCAAGCCCCGAACCGGACTCGTCATGCGCCTCTTCGCCGTGGAGTGACCTTTCCCCGCGACGGCCTCGACCTCCGGACGTGTCTCCACCGCGGGTACGTCTCCAGCATCGGCCGGTGTCACAGATGGGGCGGCAGTTGCCGCGAAGGACGCCGGTGACGCCGACGGGGAAGAAGGACCGACCGGAGACAGCGTGTCCGGCGGCGGGGCCGCGGGGTGGTCGTCCGCTCCAGGCGTCTCCCTGGCGCGCTCAGCCGCGCCGAGCTCATCGTTGCCGGCGCGCGCTCTCCGGGCAGAACGACGTTCGACCAGGCGCGCCGTACAGACCTCGATCTCGTAGCGACTGCCACCACGCCACCAGCGGCGGCGCACCGCGCCCTCGACCTCGACGATGTCGTCGAGGCGCCAGCCGGACACGATCGCGCGGACGTCGTCCTCGAACGTCGCGCACTCGATGGCGTCGGCGCGCTGACTGCCCGGGTGATCGTCGGGCCTCCGGACCGCGAGCCGCCAGCGCGTGAGCACGACCCCACTGGGCAGCTCCCGATGCTCGGGCTCCATGGACAGCCGTCCGCGCAGGAGCACAGAGTTCAGATGCATGTGGTCTCTCCCCTCTCGTCGAGAGACCACTGTCCTTCACTAGGCTGAAGGAGATTTGCCCGAACCAGATTCTGGGGATATTGGGGTGACTGTGGACAACGTGACACCGCTGGGCGCGGACGTCTACGAGATCGACACGAGGATGGCGGGATATTCCGGCATCACCGCCGGTTATCTGATCCTGGGCGACCGGCCCTGTCTGGTGGAGACCGGAACCTCCACCTCAGCGCCGATCGTCAGGGACGCGCTGACGTCACTTGGCGTCGGCCCCGACGACCTGGCCACCGTCGTCGTGACGCACATCCATCTGGACCACGCGGGCGGTGTCGGAGACATCTCCCGCTTCTATCCCTCCGCCGAGATCGTCGTACACGAGAAGGGCGCCCGGCACCTCGCCGACCCGTCGCGGCTCATGGCGAGCGCGAAGATGGTGTGGGGCGACAAGCTGGACGTGCTCTTCGGCACCCTGGCGCCCACCGACGCGGCCCGGATCCGGGCGCTCGGCGACACCGGCAGCATCGACCTCGGTAACGGGCGGACGCTGTCGAGCCACTACTCCCCGGGCCACGCCAAGCACCACGTCGGTCTCCTCGACTCGCTCAGCGGCGACCTCTACGTCGGTGACGCTGCCGGTGTCTACCTGCCCGAGACGGGCGACCTCCGCCCCGCCACTCCGCCGCCGGACTTCGACCTCGGGGTCGCTCTCGACTCGATCGCCCTGTTCGAGGCACTTGGTCCGCAGCGGCTGCTCTTCAGCCACTACGGACCGGTGTCGAACGTGACGGAAACCCTCGAACGGTCGGCGGAGGAACTCCGCATCTGGGTGGACCTCACCCGCCAGGCCCGATCAGAAGGTCTCGACCTGGATCACGCGGTCGCGATGGTCCGCGAGCGGACGCACGAGCGGTACGCCGCCCTGCGGGGAGACGAGGCGACCGCCGAGCAGTTCGAGCTGCTCAGCGGCGCTCCGTCCAACGTCGCGGGCATCATTCACTGGCTGGACCGCACGTCAGGCTGATCTCCCGGCGCGTGCCGTACCCCCTACGGTCCGGGACAGGCACGCGAGCTCGAGGCCGATACGCGTACGGAAAAGGGCGGTGCCACCAGATCCGGTGGCACCGCCCTTCAGCATGTATCCGTCAGGACGCCGGCTTGTCCCGGTCCTCCGGGCCATCCAGGACGTCACCGAAGTGCGGTTCGATGAAGGCCGGCCCCAGAGCGCCCGCCTCCCCCTTGGCCGCATCCTCATTCTCCTCATCGGAGACGGCGTCGCCCTTCTCCTCATCGGAGACGGCGTCGCCCTCCTCGGCGGCCGGTGCGGCGGAGGGCTCCGGAGCTGCCACTTCCAGCGCCGACTCGCTCTCGTCCCCTGCCTCCGCGTCGCCGGAGACCTCATCCTCGCCGGACGGGAGCTCCTCAGCGACCTTCTCTGCCACGCCAGCATCGTCGGAGTCGCCGGAATCGTCGAGGTCGTAGTCCTCTTCGAGGTCCTCGATGACGCCACCGGTCAGCTGGGCATAGCGCTCGGCCGCGTCGGTCTCGCCGTCCTCGTCGAACGCCATCGCCTTGGCGAACCAGTCAGCGGCGGCGGCGTGGTGACCGGCGTCGGCGAGCGCGTCCGCGTACGCGAACGCGAGCCGGGCCGACCACGGCCGCGGCTGCGGATCGCGCAGCTCCGGCACCCGCTGAAGCGTGATCACCGCGGCGTCGTGCTGGCCGAGATCACGGCGGGCGCCGGACTCGACGATCGCCAGCTCGATCTTCCCGGCCCGGTCCAGTCGCTCGGCCTCGCGGGAGCGGACCAGATCCAGAGCACGTTCCGGTCGGCCGAGACCCCGCTCGCAGTCCGCCATGATCGGCAGGTACTCGTCCGAACCCGTCAGGCGCCGCGCGGCCCGGAGGTCGCCGAGCGCTTCGGCGTACTGACCCGCGTGGTAGGCCGCGATCCCGACCGCCTCGCGCACCACGCCGATCCGGCCGGCGAAACGGCGTGCGACCTTCGCGTGCTCGTACGCCCGCTCGGGCTCCTCCTCGCTCAGCGCGCGAGCGGCCGCCACCAGGTGGCTGGCCACCAGCTTGGCCAGGTCGTTCGGCAGCGACCTCAGCTCAGCGCGCGCCTCGCTGTCCAGCTCGTCCGGCGTGATGTCGGGCGGCAGCTCGGGCAGCTTCTCGCGCTCATTGGGCTCGGCCTCCTGCCCGTATCGGGTGCGGCTCCCGCCCGAGAAATCATCGCGGCTGAACGGCCTAGGCCCGCCGCGGTCCTCACGCGGGCGGTCGCGGAAACCGGCCTCGCCGTCACGCTCCCGGAACGGGCGCCCACCGCGCTCATCGTTCCGCTGGAAACGTCCACCCGACGGGCGCGAATCCGCGTCGCGGTCCCGGGAGCCGTAACGGCCGCCGAAGCCGCCGCCCTCACGCCGCGGACCACGATCATCACGATCACGGAAACCACGCGCAGAATCCCGATCGCCGTAGGAACGCTGCGGACGATCACCACGCGCCGCATCCCGGTCCCCATAGGAACGCTGCGGACGATCGTTGTCCCGATCCCCGTAGGAACGCTGCGGACGATCACCACGCGCCGCATCCCGGTCCCCGTACGAACGCTGCGGACGATCACCACGCGCCGCATCCCGGTCCCCATAGGAACGCTGGGGACGATCGTTGTCCCGATCCCCGTAGGAACGCTGCGGCCGGTCACCGAAGGACCGCTGACCACGGTCGTCCCGGGAGCCGTAACGCCCGCCGAAGCCGCCGCCCTCACGCCGCGGACCACGATCATCACGATCACGGAAACCACGCGCAGAATCCCGGTCCCCGTAGGAACGCTGCGGCCGGTCACCACGCGCCGCATCCCGGTCCCCATAGGAACGCTGCGGACGATCGTTGTCCCGATCCCCGTAGGAACGCTGCGGCCGGTCACCGAAGGACCGCTGACCACGGTCGTCACGATCACGGAAACCACGCGCAGAATCCCGATCGCCGTAGGAACGCTGCGGCCGGTCACCACGCGCCGCATCCCGGTCCCCGTACGAACGCTGCGGACGATCACCACGCACCGCATCCCGGTCCCCATAGGAACGCTGGGGCCGGTCGTTGTCCCGATCCCCGTAGGAACGCTGCGGCCGGTCACCGAAGGACCGCTGACCACGGTCGTCACGATCACGGAAACCACGCGCAGAATCCCGATCGCCGTAGGAACGCTGCGGCCGGTCACCACGCGCCGCATCCCGGTCCCCGTACGAACGCTGCGGACGATCATTGTCCCGGTCACCAAACGAACGCCGCGGACGATCGTTGTCCCGATCCCCGTAGGAACGCTGCGGCCGGTCACCGAAGGACCGCTGACCACGGTCATCCCGGGAGCCGTAACGGCCGCCGAAGCCGCCGCCCTCACGCCGCGGACCACGATCATCACGATCACGGAAACCACGCGCAGAATCCCGGTCCCCGTAGGAACGCTGCGGACGATCGTTGTCCCGGTCACCATACGAACGCTGCGGCCGGTCGTTGTCCCGATCCCCGAAGGTACGCCGCGGACGGTCAGCGCGGAAAGCGTCACGATCGCCGTATGAACGCTGAGGGCGATCTCCCGCGTCCCTGCTGAAGGGACGGTCACCGCGATCGCGTCCCCGGAAGTCGCCTCGGTCGCCGGAACGGCCCTCAGGCCGCTCGCCATCGCGCCTCACGGAGCCCCCTCGGCTCTCGTCGCCTCCGGTGGTACGACGCGGCCGGTCATTGTTCTCTTCGCCACGGCCCACGCCGTCACGTCCGTCTTCTCTGTTCACTTCTGTCCTCTATTACTCACTCACCGCGTACGGCTGGCAGGGATACTGGTCCCTCGTCCCGCCCCGCAGGAGATGGACTATGAGCCGGACGATGCTGAACGTCCACTTCCGGCCGAAAGTCTGAATGGCTGCCGGCTCTCGTCGCTCGCCGTGGCCTTCGCTCCTTGCCTGACGCGAAGAAGGCCACCCAATTGGGGGTGGCCCGACGGTCTCAAGCCTAGCAAGTCGCCACTACCACACAAGCCGAAGTCAGAACCCGTATCTTACGTGGCCCCAATCGCCTGTTTGCCGCCGTCACCGCGCCAGCGAAATCCCTGCCTTACTCACTGCGGAGAAGCACCCCAGCTGCTCGGATACGGCTTAGGCCCGGGTCACGTCACAGGGCTAGGGTCCGTAGGCGCTGCGGCGGGGGCGGCTCCGGCCGGCCGTGATAGTTGCGGCCCCAGTGATGCCGCTCCCGCGGCCATCGCGGGCGCGGTAGTACATGGCAACGGTCCTATCCTGGCCTCCGCAATCCCCCGCCTCCGCGCCAAACTCTCCCGCCGTACCCCGTCCAAGACCAAGTACGACCAGCACGAGAAGCCACACCCACACATCGACTCACAGCAACACGACCAACGGCAGAGGCGCGCCTCTGCCTCGGCACCCCCCAGCACAACCAGCCCATGCGCGGGAAAAGGTCGACCGTCACCATGCTGTCCCGGCTCAACCGGAGCACCCCTCGCCCAGCACTCAAAAAACTCAGCCAGCGCAGCAACAACGCAACCCAGACAGGCAGCGCCGACAACAGCACAACCTCACAGCCCGAGAGCACCTCCACAGGAACCGCGACAGGCCCTGACCAGACGCCGCCTAACACCACCCACGATCAACCCAGGCAAACTGCCCGACCTCAATAACGCCCGCCAGCACAGCTGCCCCCACATCGCGCTCGGGACCACCACCCACCGATAACAGCGATGAGCCGTCCAATAGGTAGCGCGACAGGCACACCCCCAGGACCTCTCGCAACAATGACCGAAGCACAACCCCCAAAACAAAAAAGGGGCCCACCGGACCCCTCAAAACATCACCACACAAACCACCGCCGACACGACACCACCACCACCACCAGCCGCGGGGGAAACCACAACCCCGCCGGCCCCGGCCGCAACCACCAGCCGCGCACAGAAAAACCCGCCAACAACCAACACCGCACAACAAAAAAAGGGGCCCGCCCCCGGACCCCCAAAAACGAAGGAAGGGCCACCCCTGTTAAGAGGTGGCCCTTCCTCACAAAAATTGTCCGGCGGCGTCCTACTCTCCCACACCCTCCCGAGTGCAGTACCATCGGCGCTGGAAGGCTTAACTACCGGGTTCGGAATGTAACCGGGTGTTTCCCAACCGCTATAACCGCCGTAACCCTATGAAACACACAACCAGCCACCCACCATCACAGCGGGCAGGACTGTTTGCAGTCTCTGAATCGCATAGTCGACGCGAACATCTATGGACAAGTCCTCGGCCTATTAGTACCGGTCAGCTCCACACGTTACCGCGCTTCCACTTCCAGCCTATCAACCCGGTCATCTACCGGGAGCCTTACCCCACAAAGGGTGGGAGACCTCATCTCGAGACGAGCTTCCCGCTTAGATGCTTTCAGCGGTTATCCCTTCCGAACGTAGCCAACCAGCCGTGCTCCTGGCGGAACAACTGGCACACCAGAGGTTCGTCCGTCCCGGTCCTCTCGTACTAGGGACAGCCTCTCTCAAGTCTCCTGCGCGCGCAGCGGATAGGGACCGAACTGTCTCGCGACGTTCTAAACCCAGCTCGCGTACCGCTTTAATGGGCGAACAGCCCAACCCTTGGGACCTACTCCAGCCCCAGGATGCGACGAGCCGACATCGAGGTGCCAAACCATCCCGTCGATATGGACTCTTGGGGAAGATCAGCCTGTTATCCCCGGGGTACCTTTTAGCCGTTGAGCGACACCGCTTCCACAAGCCGATGCCGGATCACTAGTCCCAGCTTTCGCTCCTGCTCGACCCGTCAGTCTCACAGTCAAGCTCCCTTGTGCACTTACACTCGACACCTGATTACCAACCAGGCTGAGGGAACCTTTGGGCGCCTCCGTTACTCTTTAGGAGGCAACCGCCCCAGTTAAACTACCCACCAGACACTGTCCCCCACCCGGATACACGGGCGCGGGTTAGACGTTCAAAACGACCAGAGTGGTATTTCACCAATGACTCCACCCCAACTAGCGTCGAGGCTTCCCAGTCTCCCACCTATCCTACACAAGACGCTCCAAACGCCAATGTCAAGCTGTAGTGAAGGTCCCGGGGTCTTTCCGTCCTGCTGCGCGTAACGAGCATCTTTACTCGTAGTGCAATTTCACCGGGTCTGTGGTTGAGACAGCGGGGAAGTCGTTACGCCATTCGTGCAGGTCGGAACTTACCCGACAAGGAATTTCGCTACCTTAGGATGGTTATAGTTACCACCGCCGTTTACCGGCGCTTAAGTTCTCAGCTTCGCATACCCGAAGGCACACTAACCGGTCCCCTTAACGTTCCGGCACCGGGCAGGCGTCAGTCCGTATACATCGTCTTACGACTTCGCACGGACCTGTGTTTTTAGTAAACAGTCGCTTCCCCCTGGCCACTGCGGCCTCCACCAGCTTCGGAGGAAAACTCCTACACCAACAGAGGCCCCCCTTCTCCCGAAGTTACGGGGGCAATTTGCCGAGTTCCTTAACCACAGTTCACCCGAACGCCTTAGTATTCTCTACCTGACCACCTGAGTCGGTTTCGGGTACGGGCCGCTACGACACTCACTAGAGGCTTTTCTTGGCAGCATAGGATCACCCACTTCACCACAATCGGCTCGGCATCACATCTCAGGCTACATGGCAGACGGATTTGCCTATCTGCCGCCCTACATGCTTACCCCGGGAACAACCATCGCCCGGGATGGGCTACCTTCCTGCGTCACCCCATCGCTTACCTACTACCAGATCAGGCCAGGCGTTCACCCTCACCACCATCCCGAAGGACAGCAGGGGTTAAGGACCCTTAGTATCACTGGATTCGATATGGGCGCATCACAGCGGGTACGGGAATATCAACCCGTTATCCATCGACTACGCCTGTCGGCCTCGCCTTAGGCCCCGACTTACCCTGGGCGGATTAGCCTAGCCCAGGAACCCTTGGTCATCCGGCGCAGAAGTTTCTCACTTCTGATTCGCTACTCATGCCTGCATTCTCACTCGCACAACCTCCACGGCTGGATCACTCCGCCGCTTCACCGGTCGCACGACGCTCCCCTACCCACCCACACAAACGTGTGAGTGCCACGACTTCGGCGGTGTACTTGAGCCCCGCTACATTATCGGCGCGGAATCACTTGACCAGTGAGCTATTACGCACTCTTTCAAGGGTGGCTGCTTCTAAGCCAACCTCCTGGTTGTCACAGCAACTCCACATCCTTTCCCACTTAGCACACGCTTAGGGGCCTTAGTCGGTGATCTGGGCTGTTTCCCTCTCGACTACGAAGCTTATCCCCCGCAGTCTCACTGCCACGCTCTCACTTACCGGCATTCGGAGTTTGGCTGACGTCAGTAACCTTGTCGGGCCCATCGGCCATCCAGTGCTCTACCTCCGGCAAGAAACACGCAACGCTGCACCTAAATGCATTTCGGGGAGAACCAGCTATCACGGAGTTTGATTGGCCTTTCACCCCTACACACAGGTCATCCCCCAGGTTTTCAACCCTGGTGGGTTCGGTCCTCCACGCAGTCTTACCCACGCTTCAACCTGCCCATGCGTAGATCACTCCGCTTCGGGTCTACAGCATGCGACTCAAACGCCCTATTCAGACTCGCTTTCGCTACGGCTCCCCCACACGGGTTAACCTCGCCACACACCATAACTCGCAGGCTCATTCTTCAAAAGGCACGCAGTCACATCACAGACGCCCGAAGACGTCTACGCTCCTACGGCTTGTAGGCACACGGTTTCAGGTACTATTTCACGACCCCTCACCGGGGCGCTTTTCACCTTTCCCTCACGGTACTCGTTCACTATCGGTCATCAGGGAGTATTTAGGCTTACCAGGTGGTCCTGGCAGATTCACACAGGATTTCTCGGGCCCCGTGCTACTTGGGATCCCCTCAAGAAGCCTGCAAAATTTCGTCTACCCGGCTCTCACGGTCTACGGCGCCCCTTCCCAGAGGCTTCGACTATCCCACAGGTTTATCACTTCTCGCAGTCTCGGCAGAGACTGCCAGAGGGTCCCGCAACCCCGCACACGCAACGCCTGCCGGCTATCACACATGCACGGTTTAGCCTCATCCGCTTTCGCTCACCACTACTCACGGAATCACTCTTGTTTTCTCTTCCTACGGGTACTGAGATGTTTCACTTCCCCGCGTTACCACCAACCGCCCTATACATTCAGGCGGAGGCAACACCACATAACTGGTGCTAGGTTTCCCCATTCGGACATCCCCGGATCAACGTCTGGTTGGCGACTCCCCGAGGCTTAACGCAGCCTCCCACGTCCTTCATCGGCTCCTGATGCCAAGGCATCCACCGTGTGCCCTAAAAAACTTGGCCACAAAAGATGCTCGCGTCCACTATGCAATTCACAAACAACAAACAGCCAACCGAATCAACCCCGCCACCAACACCAGAAAACCCGGCAGGTATGGCAGAAGACCGGTCCCGTCAACGAGAGACAAGCAAACGCCCGTTCCCTCAGGACCCAACAGTGTGCCCAGCCAGCCCCAGCCCCCCGACAACCACGTTCCCACTCCCAACCAAACCTCGAAACGAGGAACGGTCAGACGGTACTAGCAGCCCGGAAACCCGAACCAACTGAATAACCAGTGCTCCACTAATGAGCTCGCCGCGCATCGGACACTCGCCGATGAACACGACATGGACTACTACCAACGTCAAGCCGGTAGAAGCCAGATGCTCCTTAGAAAGGAGGTGATCCAGCCGCACCTTCCGGTACGGCTACCTTGTTACGACTTCGTCCCAATCGCCAGCCCCACCTTCGACCGCTCCCCCCGGAAAACCGGTTGGGCCACGGGCTTCGGGTGTTGCCGACTTTCGTGACGTGACGGGCGGTGTGTACAAGGCCCGGGAACGTATTCACCGCAGCATTGCTGATCTGCGATTACTAGCGACTCCGACTTCATGGGGTCGAGTTGCAGACCCCAATCCGAACTGAGACCGGCTTTTAGGGATTCGCTCCACCTCACGGCATCGCAACCCTCTGTACCGGCCATTGTAGCATGTTTGCAGCCCAAGACATAAGGGGCATGATGACTTGACGTCATCCCCACCTTCCTCCGAGTTGACCCCGGCAGTCTCCCATGAGTCCCCACCACCCCAAAGGGCGTGCTGGCAACATGGAACAAGGGTTGCGCTCGTTGCGGGACTTAACCCAACATCTCACGACACGAGCTGACGACAGCCATGCACCACCTGTACACCAGTCCGAAGAGGGCCCCATCTCTGAGGCTTTCCGGTGTATGTCAAACCTTGGTAAGGTTCTTCGCGTTGCGTCGAATTAAGCAACATGCTCCGCCGCTTGTGCGGGCCCCCGTCAATTCCTTTGAGTTTTAGCCTTGCGGCCGTACTCCCCAGGCGGGGCGCTTAATGCGTTAGCTACGGCGCGGAAACCGTGGAAGGTCCCCACACCTAGCGCCCAACGTTTACAGCGTGGACTACCAGGGTATCTAATCCTGTTCGCTCCCCACGCTTTCGCTCCTCAGCGTCAGAACTGGCCCAGCAAGCCGCCTTCGCCACCGGTGTTCCTCCTGATATCTGCGCATTTCACCGCTACACCAGGAATTCCGCTTGCCCCTACCAGCCTCTAGCCTGCCCGTATCCACCGCAGACCTAGGGTTAAGCCCTAAGCTTTCACGGCAGACGCGACAAGCCACCTACGAGCTCTTTACGCCCAATAATTCCGGACAACGCTTGCGCCCTACGTATTACCGCGGCTGCTGGCACGTAGTTAGCCGGCGCTTCTTCTACAGGTACACGTCAACTTCGTCCCTGCTGAAAGAGGTTTACAACCCGAAGGCCGTCATCCCCCACGCGGCGTCGCTGCGTCAGGCTTTCGCCCATTGCGCAATATTCCCCACTGCTGCCTCCCGTAGGAGTCTGGGCCGTGTCTCAGTCCCAGTGTGGCCGGTCGCCCTCTCAGGCCGGCTACCCGTCGTCGCCTTGGTAGGCCACTACCCCACCAACAAGCTGATAGGCCGCGAGTCCATCCCCAACCGAAAAAACTTTCCACCACCATCGGATGCCCGAAGTAGTCATATCCGGTATTAGACCCAGTTTCCCAGGCTTATCCCAGAGTCAGGGGCAGGTTACTCACGTGTTACTCACCCGTTCGCCGCTCGAGTACCCCGAAGGGCCTTTCCGCTCGACTTGCATGTGTTAAGCACGCCGCCAGCGTTCGTCCTGAGCCAGGATCAAACTCTCCAAACAATGTTTTCGAGTTTTTCCTGGCCAACATTCGACATGAATGTCAACCAAAGGAATCCATCCCCCCACACCCGAAGATGCAGGTAAGGACGGGGTTGTGCATCATGCACTGGCTTTTAGCACACTGTTGAGTTCTCAAGAAACGGACGCGAGCACCATCACGACCGGCCGTCTCGACCGACCCCTCTGGGGCATTGATCTCGTCTGTTCAATCCCGAGAGTTCCAACCGATCATCGGCTGGACCTCACCGTGGGATCCGATCCCCGTCTCCGGGGCAACCACTCCAGACTACCTCACTGTCTGCTCCCTGTCCAGTCAGCCTGGCGGGCTGAAATCTGGACACCTTGCGAAGCGACGGGATCGACCCTGGAGCCGGATCCATGTGGCTTTCGGAAGTGGCTGGCCCCTGGAGACCCGGCTCGCCTTGCGGCTTCCCTGTCTCTCGGGGCGAAGAGAACATTAGGCAAGACTCGGCGCATCGTCAAATCCGGGCTATCCACACAAAGGTGCAGGTCAGAGGGCTGATCACGAAAACCTGGCCCGGTTCGCGACACGACTGTTACCGCCGTCACAGACACTTTTGACCTCGCTGACCACCCTTCCGGGACCACCGGGACGTCCGCTCCCGGGTGGTCCGGAACGTCCCTCACCAGGGCACATGGCACGCCACCCGTCGGAATCGCCTGGTTCCGGGGAGCACGCGGAGGCGGGATCGCTTCTCACCGCGAGCCACTGCGACGACGTACGTGTCCTGAACGGTGACGCAGCCTTCCGCCGGCTCAGAACCACCATCGGCAGCGCCCCGGCGGCGCCTCAAGCAACCCGAGTGCCACCACGCGCTCCACCGCGCCCCGGCACCCAGTGCCGTGACCGGCAAGGTTTGCCCGGACGGACCGATGGTCCGGGGTGGTGCATCGCAAGGCGAAGGAGGAGGCCGTAGCGGAGCCCACGGCCGACAACCCCGGGCCCCGCGGAAAGTCCGAGCCTGCGAGGACATTTCGTGGGCGGGGCGTCAACGCCGCGAGGTGCCGCCCTGGGCGACGCGACGGGGCAAAGATTGACGGGAGGGGCATCAGCTCGGGATGCCGGCAAGCGAGCACCCCGAGGCCTGCCCTCCTCCCAAGGCTGCCGTCAGTGCGGTTGCCCGTCGTCACGTCCGGGCTCCCAGCCCAACAGCGTGGTACGGCGCGGCTTCGCACAGGATTCCGCCACATCGCTGAACGCGGAGCGGCGATCCCGCAGGCGTCCGGCGTCCCGGGCTGGGCCGGGGATGGGCGTGAACAAGACGACCCGGTCGGCGCCGCCGGGCGAACGAACGCACCGTGCCGCCGGACATGCCAGACGGGTGGGTCGGCACCGTCGGGGACATCCGGGCGATCGTGTCCGCGCTCGCGTAGCGCCGCGGATGGCGGCGTGGGCGCGGCGCTCAGCGGGCTCACCTGCCGCCGTCGGAATCACAACACGACCAGGGCCCCGCCGGACGGTGCCGGGAGGCCCTGGTCTCACTTCGTATCTCGCCCGAAGGGCACGGCTCCGGCCTTCACCCCCAGCCCTGGGCGCGTCCTCTCCGGGACAGCCCTGAGCCGCGGAGCCACAGGTCGGAAGCCTCCTGCGAACCGTCAGGCGACCTCGACGCCCCCGACAGTGCGCTTGCCGCGACGGAGGACGAGGAACCGGCCGTGCAGCAGGTCGTCCTGGCTCGGCACGTACTCCTCGTCGGTGATCTTCACGTTGTTGAGGTACGCGCCGCCCTCCTTGACGGCACGCCGCGCGGCCGACTTGGAATCGACCAGGCCGCTCTCGGCGAGCAGGTCGACGTACGGCAACCCGAGGGCGGGAACGGTCGCCTTGGGCACCTCGGCCAGCGCCGACTCAAGGGTCCGGGCGTCGAGTTCCTCCAGCGAGCCCTGCCCGAAGAGGGCGCGAGACGCGGCGATCACCCGGGCGAGCTCGGCTTCCCCGTGGACCATGGTCGTCACGTCCTCGGCGAGTGTCCGCTGCGCGGCGCGCGCGGCAGGACGCTCGGCGACGGCCTTCTCCAGCTCGGCGATCTCCTCCTGGGACCGGAAGGTGAAGACCTTCAGGAAGCGCACCACGTCCCGGTCGTCGGCGTTCAGCCAGTACTGGTAGAACGCGTACGGCGAGGTGAGCGCCGGGTCGAGCCAGATGGCTCCCCCGGCGGTCTTACCGAACTTGGTGCCGTCGGCCTTGGTGATCAGCTTGCCGGTGAGCCCGTGGACGTGCGCGCCCTCGACGCGGCGGATCAGGTCGACCCCGGCCGTGATGTTGCCCCACTGGTCGCTGCCGCCGAGCTGCAGCGTGCAGCCGTGCCGCCGGTACAGCTCCAGGTAGTCGTTGGACTGGAGGATCTGGTAGCTGAACTCGGTGTAGCTGAGCCCCTCACCGCCGAGGCGCGCGGCCACCGACTCGCGGGCCAGCATCCGGTTCACCGGGAAGTGCTTGCCGACGTCGCGCAGGAAGTCGATCGCGGACATCTTGCCGGTCCACTCGAGGTTGCTGACCACCGTCGCGGAGGTCGGCCCATCGTCGAACGAGAGGAACCGCTCCACCTGTCCCCGGATCCGGCTCACCCAGTCGGCGACGACGTCCGAGGAGTTCAGCGAACGCTCGGTGCTGCGGCCACTCGGGTCGCCGATGAGACCGGTGGCACCGCCGACCAGCGCGATCGGCCGGTGTCCCGCCCGCTGGAATCGGGTGAGGATCAGCAGGGTGGCGAGGTTTCCCATGTGGATGGACGGCGCGGTCGGGTCGAAGCCGGCATAGACCGTGATCGGACCCTCGGCCAGTGCCTTGCGCAGCGCGTCGGCATCGGTGGTCTGCGCGATGACATCGCGCCATTCGAGCTCATCGAGGATGTCGGTCACGATCTCGGCCTTCAGTGTCGATGGATGGGTCTTCGATGGATGTACGGCTTTCGCCCCCGTACCAGCCTGCCTGATCACAAAACCCTATCGCCACTCAATAGCTGGCCGGGCCGGGCGGCGGGGGCCGGACGTGCCGGTGGGTCCACGGTGGCCGGGCTTCGGGTGTGAGAAGGGACACCTCCCCACCCGGAGATCCCCCGGAGGGAGCGTCCCGGCGCGCGTTCGCCCTCCGCCCGGCGCTCCGGCGGAAGAATGGGCGCCATGGAAATCTGGATCAATCCGGCCTGTTCCAAGTGCCGCTCCGCGCTGTCGCTCCTGGACGAGGAGGGCGCCCAGTACACGGTCCGCCGCTACCTGGAGGACCCGCCGACCGCCGAGGAACTCGAGGACGTGCTCCGGCGGCTCGGCCTGGAGCCGTGGGACATCGCCCGCGTCGGGGAGACGGCGGCGGTGGAGCTCGGCATGGCGTCGTGGCCCTGCGACAAGGAGAACCGCGGCCGGTGGATCGCTGCGCTGGCCACCCACCCGATCCTGATCCAGCGGCCGATCATCACCGCGGACGACGGGACGGCTGTCGTGGGCCGGTCGCCCGAGTCGGTCCGGTCGGTCCTGCCTCCCGCTCGGCCCACGGCCGGCTGAGATCCCCGCGATCCGCGGGGATCGCGGCGTACTGCCCGGCCAGAGAACCTCTCCGTCGCCGGGAGGGCCACGAGCGCGAACACGTGTCCCGCCACGTCGAGCGGCCGGACATCTCGCGGTTCGCCGGACTCTCACCTGTCGTACAGGCGGAGCCTCCGGCGGGCCGGGGGCTCAGCGCACCTCGGGTTGGGGGCCCTCGGTCCGGCCACGACGCCGGGGCACGTGCGGCCGGTACGGCGAAACGGTGGGGTCGCCGTCGATCCAGAACCGCCAGGGCGTCTCGGCGCCGGAGGAGACACCCGTACGCGGTCCGGTGCGGATGAGCGCGGGATCGGCGGGCCTGCCGGTGAAGACGCGGATCGGCCCCTGCGCGCAGCAGTCGAGGCCGTTGTGCCGCCGTTCGAAGCCGAGGGCGACGGCCAGCCGCGCCGGCCCTCGGGCGAGGTCGCGGTCGGGGATGCTCCGGCGTCCCCCCGGGCGAATACCGCTCTCGCCCGCCCCCGGATCGTCGGGTGCCCCGCCGCCGGTGGAGAGGCGGCGGGCGAGGGCGAGGTCGGCCCCGGCGATCACCTCGCCGGCCCGCATGAGCACGGCCGAGCCGCGCCCCTCCGGCAGGCAGACGAGGTTGGCGCAGAAGTGCATGCCGTACGTGAAGTACACGTACAGGTGGCCGGGTTCGCCGAACATGACGGCGTTGCGCGGGGTTCGGCCGCGGTAGGTGTGCGCGGCCGGGTCCTGGCCCGGCCCGCCGTACGCCTCCACCTCGGTGAGCCGGACGGCCACCGGGCCGTGCGCGACCACGCGACCGAGCAGGTCCGCCGCGACCTCGGGGGACGGCCGGTCGAAGAACGCCCGGTCCAGGGGCGCGCCCGCCCCCGGACCGAGAACGGCGAGGTCGGCGGGCCCCACGACGGGGCTCGCGTGACCGGTCTCACCGGAGGCGGCGGGCCCCCCGTGGGCGTCCGGACCTGCCGTCATGGTCAGCTTCCGCTCGCCCACGCCGCCTGGACGTCGGCGATCTCGCGCAGCGCGGCGAGCTGGTCCCGGACACGGTCGGGGGCGGTGCCGCCGTGGGCCTTGCGGGCGGCGAGGGCGCCGGCCACGTTGAGCACGTCCCTGACGTCCGGGGTGAAGTGCGGCGAGACCTTGGCCAGCTCGTCGTCGGTGAGGTCGCCGAGGTCCTTGTCGTTGACCTGGCACCAGACGACCAGGTGGCCGACCGCCTCGTGCGCGTCGCGGAACGGGACGCCCTTGCGGACGAGCAGCTCGGCCAGATCCGTCGCGAGGGCGAAGCCGTCGGGGGCGCTCGCCTCGAGCTTGGCCGTGTTGACCCGCATGGTGGACACCAGGCCGGACACGGCGGGCAGCACCAGGAGCAGCGTGTCGACCGCGTCGAACACCGGCTCCTTGTCCTCCTGCAGGTCACGGTTGTAGGTGAGCGGCAGGCCCTTGAGCGTCGTCAGCATCGTCATCAGCGCCCCGATAAGGCGGCCGCTCTTGCCCCTGGCCAGCTCGGCGACGTCCGGGTTCTTCTTCTGCGGCATGATCGACGAGCCGGTGGAGTAGGCGTCGTCCATCTCGATCCAGCGGAACTCCTGGGAGGCCCACAGGACGATCTCCTCGCCCAGCCGGGACAGGTGGACGCCGACCATCGCCGCGCAGAACAGGAACTCGGCGGCGAAGTCGCGGTCGGCGACCGCGTCCATCGAGTTGGGCGCGGCGGAGTCGAAGCCGAGCTCGGTCGCGACGGCCTGCGGGTCGAGCGGCAGGGAGGAGCCGGCGAGGGCGCCGGAGCCGAGCGGGGAGATCGCGGCGCGGCGGTCCCAGTCCCGCAGCCGGTCGATGTCCCGCGTCAGCGGGTGGACGTGGGCGAGCAACTGGTGGCCGAACGACACCGGCTGGGCGTGCTGCAGGTGGGTCATGCCGGGGGCGGCCGTGGAGGCGTGCGCCTCGGCCTGGCTCATCAGCGCGGTCTCCAGCTCGACCAGGCGCGAGACGATCGTGCGGACGTGGTCGCGCAGATACAGCCGCAGGTCGGTGGCCACCTGGTCATTACGGCTGCGGCCGGCCCGCAGCTTCCCGCCGAGCGTGCCGAGCCGTTCGAGCAGGCCGCGCTCCAGCGCGGTGTGCACGTCCTCGTCGGCGACCGTCGGCCGGAACTCGCCGGCCTTGCAGGCCCGCTCGAGGTCGTCGAGCGCGCCGATCATCCGCCCGAGCTCCTCCTCCGTCAGCAAGCCGGCGCGGTGCAGCACCCTCGCGTGCGCGCGCGAGGCCAGCAGATCGTACGGCGCGAGCCGCCAGTCGAACTGCACGCTCACCGACAGGCGGGTGAGCGCGTCCGCCGGCCCTCCCTCGAACCTGCCGCCCCACAGCCGCATCGGCTTGTTGTCCGCCACCGTCGTTCTCCCTCCGAGTTTCATCCGCGACCTTAACCGACATGAACCCCGGCTCCGACCGGAGCCGGGGCGCACGTCACACCTTCTAGCCCTGGCGGGCGTCGCGGCCGGCCGCGATCTTGCTGGGCAGCGACCAGAGCTGGACGAAGCCCTTGGCCAGCGACTGGTCGAACGCGTCGCCCGTGTCGTAGGTGGCCAGTGAGAAGTCGTACAGCGAGGCGTCCGAGCGCCGGCCGGTGGCGACGGCGCGGCCGCCGTGCATGACGAGCCTGATGTCGCCGGAGACGTGCTGCTGGGCGTCGGCGATGAACGCGTCGAGGGCGTTCTTCAGCGGCGAGAACCACAGGCCGTCGTAGACGAGCTCGCCCCACCGCTGGTCGACGGAGCGCTTGAACCGGGCGAGGTCACGCTCGACGGTGACGTTTTCCAGCTCCATGTGCGCGGTGATCAGCGCGATCGCGCCGGGGGCCTCGTAGATCTCGCGCGACTTGATGCCGACGAGCCGGTCCTCGACCATGTCCAGGCGGCCGACGCCCTGCGCGCCCGCGCGCCGGTTCAGCTCGGCGATGATCTCGAACGGCGAGAGGGTGCGGCCGTCAAGGGCCACCGGCACACCCTGGGCGAAGGTGATGACGACCTCGTCGGCCTCGCGCGGCACGGTCGGGTCGGAGGTGTAGTCGTACACGTCCTCGATGGGCGCGTTCCAGATGTCCTCGAGGAAGCCGGTCTCGACGGCGCGGCCCCACAGGTTCTGGTCGATGGAGTACGGCGACTTCTTGGTGACGTCGATCGGCAGGCCCTTCTCCTCGGCGAAGGCGATGGCCTTGTCGCGGGTCCAGGCGTAGTCGCGGGCCGGGGCGATGACCTTGAGGTCCGGGTTCAGCGCGGCGAGGCCGGCCTCGAAGCGCACCTGGTCGTTGCCCTTGCCGGTGCAGCCGTGCGAGACGTGGGTGCCGCCGAACTCCTCGGCCGCCGCCGCGAGGTGCTTGACGATCAGGGGCCGGGACAGGGCGCTGACCAGCGGGTAGCGATCCATGTACAGCGCGTTCGCCTGGAGTGCGGGGACGCAGAAGTCCCGGGCGAACTCCTCGCGGGCGTCGACGACGACGGCCTCGACCGCACCGCAGTCGATCGCGCGCTTCCGGATGGCCTCCATGTCCTCACCGCCCTGGCCGACGTCCACCGCGACGGCGATGACCTCGGCGCCGGTCTTCTCGGCGAGGAACGGGATGGCCACAGAGGTGTCGAGGCCGCCGGAGTAGGCGAGTACGACCCTGTCACTCATGATCATTCTCCAATTACGTGGTCACGTTTATGTTTTCACAGGTCACACTGCCTGTCGGCACTTCCGCTTCCGGATCGGCGGCGCGAATGCCGCTCCGTTCCACTGCTTCACGGTCACCGAATGTGATCACTCTCGTGTGCCGTGCACCGGTGTGTCGTGTGATCGCCTCTTGACTCGAACCGGCGGCTTCAGCCTCGGCGGTCCGCCAGTTTGAGCAGGGCGGCCGCAAGTTCCTCTCCCCCTAGCGGGTCACGGCTGATCACCAGGATGGTGTCGTCGCCCGCGACCGTGCCGAGGATGGACTCCCAGTCGGCATGGTCGATGGCCGAGGCCAGGAACTGCGCGGCTCCCGGAGGGGTGCGCAGGATGACCAGATTCGCCGATGCCTCCGCCGAGACCAGGAGCTCCTCGGCGATGCCGCGGAGCCGGGCGTAGGGGTTCTCCCCCGTGCCGGTCCGGTAGAGCGGGATCCGGCCGCCTCCCTCTCCCGGAACCGCGTATACCAAGGTGCCGTCGTCGGTCCGCAGCTTGAGCGCGCCCAGCTCGTCCAGGTCGCGGGAGAGCGTCCCCTGGGTCACCTCGACGCCGCTCTCGGCGAGCAGCCGGGCCAGCTCGGGCTGCGAGCGGATCTTGTTCCGGGTGAGCAGGTCGACGATCCGGGCGTGCCGTGCCGCCTTGGTCAGCGGGATCGTCACAGCGCCTCCCCGCGTCGCGCCACCGGCCCCGCCGTACCGGCTTCCGGGGCGCCGGACGCCTGCCCGCTGCGGACTGCCAGCCAGTGCAGCAACGCCTTCTGCGCGTGGAGCCGGTTCTCGGCCTGGTCCCAGACCACGCTCTGCGGACCGTCGATCACCTCGCCGGTGATCTCCAGTCCCCGGTACGCGGGCAGGCAGTGCAGCACGATGGCGTCCGGGCTCGCCTGGGCGAGCAGGTCCGCATCGAGCCGGTACGGCGTGAACGCCGCCACGCGCTCCTCCTTGCCGTCCTGCCCCATGGACACCCAGGTGTCCGTGGCGAGCACATGCGCCCCGGCGGCGGCCGCCGCCGGATCGCTGACCGCGGTGACGGAGCCGCCCGTGGCGGCGGCGATCTCGGCGGCCCGGTCGAGGATCACCGCGTCCGGCAGGTATCCGGCCGGGGCGCCGATCCGTACATGCATCCCGGCGGTGGCGCCGCCGAGCAGGTAGGAGTGGGCCATGTTGTTGGCGCCGTCGCCCAGGTACGCCAGGGTGAGGCCCTTGAGCATGCCCTTGTGCTCGCGGATCGTCTGCAGGTCGGCGAGGATCTGGCAGGGGTGGAACTCGTCGGTGAGCGCGTTCACCACGGGGACGGACGATATCGAGGCCATCGCCTCGACGCGCTCCTGGCCGGAGGTACGCCACACGATCGCCGCTACCTGGCGTTCCAGGACCCGGGCGGTGTCCTCGATCGGCTCGCCCCGTCCCATCTGGGAGGAGCCGGCGTCGATGACCAACGGCAGGCCGCCGAGCTCGCCGACGCCGACCGCGAACGAGACTCGTGTGCGGGTGGACGGCTTGTCGAACAGCACCGCGACGGTGCGGGGGCCGGCGAAGGGCCGGTAGCCGAAGCGGTCCTTCTTCATCGCGTCGGCCAGGTCGAGCACCTGCGCCTGCTCCTCCGGCGTCAGGTCGTCGTCCCGCAGGAAGTGCCTGACCTGCTTCGGATCCGCGACGGGTCCCTGACTAGCCATTGGCGGCCTCCAGAATGCCGGGAAGCGCGTCCACGAAGGACCGCACCTCGGACGATGTGACGACGAGCGGGGGCGCGAGCCGTACGGCGTCGGGCTGGAGCGCGTTGACCAGGAACCCGGCCTCCTGGGCCGCCTCCTGGACCCGCGCGGAGCGGTCGGCGGTGAGCACGAGGGCCAGCCAGAGGCCGCGGCCGCGCACGCCCTTGAGCAGCGGGTGGCCGATCGCTTCGATGCCGCCGCGGAGCTCCCGGGCGACGGCCTGGACGTGTGCCAGCAGGTCCTCGCGCTCGATCGTGTCCAGCACGGCCAGCGCCGCCGCGCACGAGACCGGGTTGCCGCCGAACGTCGAGCCGTGGTCGCCCTTCTCGAAGATCGTCCCGGCCGGGCCGATCCCGACGCAGGCGCCGATCGGCATGCCGCCGCCGAGGCCCTTGGCCAGGGTCAGCACGTCGGGCAGCACGCCGTCCGCCTGGTGGGCGAACCAGTGGCCGGTGCGGCCGATCGCCGACTGGATCTCGTCGGCCACCAGGAGCGCCCCAGTGGCGGAGCAGATCTCCCTGGCCGCCCGGAGGTACCCCTCGGGCGGCGGCACGACGCCGGCCTCGCCCTGGGTCGGCTCCAGAAAGACCGCGGCGCACTCGTCGGTCACCGCGCTCTTGAGCGCGTCGGCGTCGCCGTACGGGACGAAGCGGACGTCGATCGGGAACGGGCCGAACTGGTCGCGGATCGCGGGCTTGCCGGTCAGCGACAGGGCGCCGAGCGTGCGGCCGTGGAAGCCCATCTCGGCGGCGACGAAGTAGCTCCTGCCGTTCGCCTTGCCGTACTTGATGGCGAGCTTGAGCGCGGCCTCGTTGGCCTCGGTGCCGGAGTTGGCCAGGAAGACCCGTGCGGGCGCGCCGAGCAGGCCGCCCAGGCGCTCGGCCAGCAGCACCTCGGGCTCGTGCAGGAACAGGTTCGAGGTGTGCGCCAATGTCGCCACCTGCCGGGACACCGCCTCGACCAGCGCCGGGTGGCCGTGGCCCAGCGAGCTGACCGCGATGCCGCCGATGAGGTCCAGGTAGCGCCGGCCGTCGAGGTCCCAGACGGCGGTGCCCTCGCCGCGTGCGAGCGCGATCGGCGGCACGCCGTAGTTGGGCATGAACGCCGCCTCGAAGCGCTTCCTGAGCGCCTCTCCGGCCGGGTTCCGGCTCGGCTTCGTCTCCTCGCTCACGCGTCCTCCTTGATCGGAACGGCGGCCGGCCCGGGCTCGGCCGGGGCGGATGCGGAGTCGGGCAGGACCATCGTGCCGATGCCCTCATCCGTGAAGATCTCCAGCAACAAGGAGTGTGGCACCCGGCCGTCGAGCACGTGCGCCCGCGTGACGCCGCCGCGCACCGCGGTCAGGCACGCCTCCATCTTGGGGACCATGCCGCTGGACAGCGAGGGCAGCAGCTCGGCCAGCTCGGTCGCGGTGATCCTGCTGACGACCTCGTCGCTGTTCGGCCAGTCGGCGTAGAGGCCCTCGACGTCGGTGAGCACGACCAGCTTGGACGCGCCCAGCGCGACCGCCAGCGCGGCGGCGGCGGTGTCGGCGTTGACGTTGTAGATGGTGCCGTCCTCGCCCCGCGCGATCGACGACACGACCGGGATCCGGTTGTCGTTCAGCAGTGCCTCGACGGCTCCCACCTCGACGCCGACGATCTCTCCGACCTGGCCGATGTCCACGGCGACGCCGTCCACGACGACCTGCTTGCGCTCGGCGGTGAACAGGTGGGCGTCCTCGCCGGACATGCCGATCGCGAAGGGCCCGTGCCGGTTGATCAGGCCGACCACGTCGCGGTTGACCTGGCCGACGAGGACCATGCGCACCACCTGCATGGCCTCGGGCGTGGTCACCCGCAGGCCGGAGACGAAGCGGCTCTCGATGCCCTGCAGGTCGAGCTGCCGCTGGATCTGCGGGCCACCGCCGTGCACGATCACCGGGCGGAGCCCGGCGTACCTGAGGAAGACCACGTCGGCGGCGAACTTCTCGCGCAGGTGCTCCTCGGTCATCGCGTTACCGCCGTACTTGATGACGACGGTCGCGCCGTGGAAGCGCGCCATCCAGGGCAGCGCCTCGATGAGCGTGTGCGCCTTGTCCAGCGCGCCGTTCCTGCGGGGCGTCATGACGAGTACGCCGAGTTCTCGTGGACGTACGCCGCGGTGAGGTCCGTGGTGTGAATCGTCGCGGAGTGCGGACCGGCCGACAGGTCGATCGTGATCGTCACATCGCGGGGGCGCAGGTCCACCTTGGAACGGTCGTCGCCCACGGCGCCGCCGCGGCAGATCCAGACGCCGTTGATGGCCACGTTGAGCCGGTCCGCCTCGAAGACCGCGTCGGTCGTGCCGACCGCGGACAGCACCCGGCCCCAGTTGGGGTCCTCGCCGTGGATCGCGCACTTGAGCAGGTTGTTCCTGGCCACCGCGCGGCCGACCGTGACGGCGTCCTCGACGCCGGCCGCGCCCACAACCTCGATGGTGATCGCCTTGGACGCGCCCTCGGCGTCGACCAGGAGCTGGCGGGTGAGGTCGGCACAGACGTTGGTGACGACCTTCTCGAACTCGGCGAGGTCGGGCCGCACGCCGGAGGCGCCGCTCGCCAGCAGCAGCACGGTGTCGTTGGTGGACATGCAACCGTCGGCGTCCAGGCGGTCGAAGGTGACGCCCGTCGCCTTGCGCAGCACCGCGTCCAGCTCCTCGGAGGAGAGGTCGGCATCGGTGGTGATGACGCAGAGCATGGTGGCCAGCGACGGGGCGAGCATGCCCGCGCCCTTGGCCATGCCGCCGACCATGTAGCCGCCCTCTCCCCTGCGGAAGGCGATCTTGCTGACCGTGTCGGTGGTCCTGATCGCGTCGGCGGCGGCCAGGCCGCCGTCCCTGGAGAGCTGGGACACCGCGGTCTCGACCCCGCCGAGCAGCGCGTCCATCGGCAGCCGCTCGCCGATCAGGCCGGTGGAGCAGACCGCGATCTCGCCCGCCGAGTCCGCGAGCGCGGCGGCGACCTTCTCGGCCGTGGCGTGGGTGTCCTGGAAGCCGAGCGGCCCAGTGCAGGCGTTGGCGCCGCCGGAGTTGAGGACCACCGCCTTGACTCGGCCGCCGGAGAGCACCTGCGCCGACCACAGCACCGGGGCGGCCTTGACGCGGTTGGCGGTGAAGACGCCCGCCGCCGCGTGGGACGGCCCGTCGTTGACGACGAGCGCGAGGTCGCGCGCGCCGCTCGCCTTGATGCCCGCCGCGATGCCCGCCGCCCGGAACCCGAGTGGAGCCGTGACGCTCATACTTCCTCCTCGCCTCGCGGCCCCGGGCCGCTGTCGCCTGTCACGTGCCGTTCTTGCGTTCGCCCGCTGCTGTGGTGCGCCGCGTACTCCGCCGCGGTCACGGGGCCAGCCCGTTCACGGGAAGGCCGAGCTCCTCGGGCAGGCCGAGGGCCAGATTGACGCTCTGGATCGCGCCGCCGGCCGTGCCCTTGGTCAGGTTGTCGACGGCGGCGACGGCGACGACCCTGCCGGAGCGCTCGTCGAGGGCCACCTGCAAGACGGCGGTGTTGGCCCCGGCCGTCATGGCGGTCGCGGGCCACGTCCCCTCCGGCAGCAGGCGGAGGAAGGGCTCGTCCTTGACCGCCGTCTCGTACGCCTCCCGGAGCGCGGCGGCGGTGAGGCCGGGCACGGCCGGGGCCGTGCAGGTGGCGAGGATGCCCCGGCTCATCGGCGCGAGCGTCGGGGTGAAAGAGACCCGGACCGGCGCTCCCGCGACCTTCGCCAGGTTCTGCTCCATCTCGGGGGTGTGCCGGTGGACGCCGCCGACGCCGTACGCGCTGACCGAGCCCATGACCTCGCTGCCGAGGAGGTGGGTCTTGGGGGCGCGGCCGGCGCCCGAGGTGCCGCTGGCGGCGACCACGACCACGTCGGGTTCGACCAGGCCGGCGGCGAAGGCCGGGAACAGCGCGAGCGTCACCGAGGTCGGGTAGCAGCCGGGCACCGCGATGCGGCGGGCCCCGCGCAGCACCTCGCGCTGTCCGGGAAGCTCGGGCAGCCCGTACGGCCAGGTGCCCGCGTGGGCGCCGCCGTAGAAGTGGGCCCAGTCCTGCGCGCTCTCCAGCCGGAAGTCGGCGCCGCAGTCCACCACGACGGTGTCCTCGCCCAGCTCGGCGGCGACGGCGCCGGACTGCCCGTGGGGCAGCGCGAGGAAGACGACGTCGTGACCGGCCAAGGTCTCGGCGGTGGTCTCCTGGACGAGCCGGTCGGCGAGGGCGGGCAGGTGCGGCTGGTGCTCGCCGAGGCGCGAGCCGGCGCTGGAGCCGGCGGTCAGCGCGCCGACCTCGAAGGACGGATGCCCGAGCAGCAGCCGGAGCAGCTCACCCCCCGCGTAACCCGTCGCTCCCGCGATCGCCGCCCTCATCGATCCCCCTGCATGTTCATGCGAACGAGCACATCTTCTTACTCTGAAGAGTATGCATATCTCAGCATGATCATGCAAGCGAGCACGACCCCGTCCGCGCCTGCCACGACCTTGGGAATCGGCACCCTGGTGTCCGTACCTACCGGTCGGTATCGTGATTTTTCCGGTTACCATCGCGGCTTGGAGCGCAGTCCATGGCTATGACGCACGACCAGGTACAGGCCCAGCTCACCGCGCCCGGCCAGCTCTTCGAGATGGAAGAGGCGAAGGCCGGGGGGACGACGATCCGCGCGTGGAAGCACGCTCCCCGGACCTTCCGGGACCTGCTGCAGAACAGCCGTTTCCAAGGCGAGAAGGTCTTCCTGATCTACGAGGACGAGCGGATCACCTACGAGGAGCACTTCCGCCGCGCGGCGACCCTGGCACGGCGTCTCGTGGAGGACTACGGCCTCCGCAGGGGCGACCGGGTGGCCCTCGCGATGCGGAACTATCCCGAATGGGTGGTCGCGTTCTCCGCGATCCTGGCCGCCGGGGCGGTCGCCGTGCCGCTGAACGCGTGGTGGACCGGCCAGGAGCTCGCGTACGGCCTGGCCGACTCGGGGGCGAGACTGCTGATCGCCGACGCCGAGCGCGCCGAGCGCGCCGCGGAGGCGGGCGGGCCCGAAATACCGGTGATCATCGCGCGCGGGCCGGGAGCGAATCTCGCCGAGGTGATGGGCGAGGTGCGGGCCGACGTCACCCTGCCCCCCGTCGACCTCGGCCCCGACGACCTGGCCACGATCTTCTACACCTCGGGGACCACCGGCCGCCCGAAGGGCGCGCTCGGCACCCACCGCAACCTCGGCCAGGCCCCGATGACCGTGGCGTACGCGATGATGCGCGCGACGCTACTCGCCGGGAAGGACCCGGCGGAGACGACCTCGGCCGAACGGGTCACGCTCCTCGCGGTGCCGCTGTTCCACGTGACCGGCTGCTTCGCGGTGCTGATCCCGACGATCTTCAGCGGGGGCGGGCTCGCCCTCATGTACAAGTGGGACGCCGAACGCGCGCTGCGGACCATCGAGCGCGCGCGGGTCACCGGCCTCGCCGGTGTGCCGACCAACGCCTGGCAGCTCCTCTCCCACCCCGCGTTGGAGCGCTACGACATCTCGTCCCTGGGCTCCATCTCCTACGGCGGCGCGCCGGCCCCACCCAAGCTGCGGGAGCGCATCACCGAGCTGCTGCCGGGCCGCGCACCCGCCAACGGGTACGGCATGACCGAGACGACGGGGCTGGCCATCTACAACTGCGGCACGGACTACGCGGCGCGGCCGGACAGCATCGGCCTCCCGCTCGCCGTGAACGACGTCAAGATCTGCGACCCGGGCGGGGCGGAGCTGCCTCCGGGCGAGGTCGGCGAGCTGTGCATCCGCGGGCCGATCGTGATCAGCGGCTACTGGAACCAGCCGGAGGCCACCGCGCAGACCTTCGTGGACGGCTGGCTGCACACCGGCGACCTCGCCCGGGTGGACGAGGAGAGCTTCGTCTACATCGTCGACCGGGCCAAGGACATGGTCATCAGGGGCGGCGAGAACGTCTACTGCGCCGAGGTCGAGGCCGCGCTGTTCGATCACCCTGGCGTCGACGACGTGGCGGTGATCGGCGTCCCGCACGAGGAGCTGGGTGAGGAGGTCGGCGCTGTGGTGCGGCGCGCGCCGGGCTCGGACGTCTCCGCGGACGAGCTGCGGACCTTCGTGCGCGAACGCCTCGCCGGGTTCAAGGTGCCGGCGACGGTCTGGTTCCTGGAGGAGGAGCTGCCCCGCAACCCCGGCGGCAAGATCCTCAAGACCGCGCTGCGCCGCCGCGTCCTCGGCTCCTGACCCGGGATCCCGGCGCGCCTCGGTAGCGCGCCGGGTTACCTGGCGAGTAATCGACGGGGCGCATCGCGTCATGGGAACTTTCCCGTGTCAACGAAGACACGCGAACTGAGGAGTCCCCGTGAGCGACTTTTCCACCCTGGTCGACCGCTACATCGCCACCTGGAACGAGACCGACGCCGCCGCCCGCGCCGCGGCCGTGGCCGAGCTGTGGGCCGAGGACGGCGGCTACACCGACCCGATGGCGGCCGTGCGCGGCCACGACGCCATCGCCGCCGTGATCGCCGGAGCCCAGGGAATGTTCCCCGGCTTCGTGTTCAGCCGCGGCGAGGTGCTCGACGGCCACCACGACATCGTGCGGTTCACCTGGCACCTTGCTCCGGAGGGGGCCGTCGAGCCGGTCGTGGTCGGCTTCGACGTCGCCGCGCTGGACGCCGACGGGCGCATCCGCGACGTGCACGGCTTCCTCGACAAGGTGCCCGCGATGTGAGCGACGGGGCGTCCCCCGGCGTACGCGGGACCGCGCCCCGTCGCACCCCCGAAAATCGATTGCCCGGCGATCCGTCACTCGGCGAACATGGCCGTTCGTGTCTGAACGCTCGGATCGATCGCTGCGTGCGCTGGCCCGCCGGATGCGCGTCGACGTCACCCCGCTGCGCGAGTCCCGCGACTTCCGCCTCCTGCTCGGCTCCAGCCTGATCACCCTGCTCGGCGCCCTCTTCACGATGGTGGCCGTGCCGTACCAGGTGAAACAGCTCACCGGGTCACCGCTCGCGGTCGGTCTGGTGAGCATGGCCGAGTTCGTGCCGATGGTGGTCTGCGGGCTGTGGGGCGGCGCGATCGCCGACGCGCTCGACCGGCGCAAGATCGTGATCTACTCCGAGCTGGGGCTCTGCGTCGCGACCGGCATCCTGCTGGTCAACGCCCTGCTGCCCCATCCGCAGGTCTGGCTCCTCTATGTCGCGGGCGCCCTGTCCGCCGGGTTCAGCAGCGTACGCGGCCCGAGCGAGCAGGCGATGATCAACCGGGTGGTCAAGCTCGACCAGATGACCGCCGCGTACGCGTTGCAGGGCCTCGTCCGCAACAGCGCGGTCATCGTCGGCCCCGCTGTCGGCGGGCTGGTCGTCATCGCGCTCGGCCCCGCCGTGTCGTACGGCATCGACATGGCCTCGTTCCTGGTCTCACTGGCGCTGCTGGTGCGGGTGCGCCCCGTGCCGCGCCCCCAGGACGCCTCCCCCGCCTCGCTGCGGTCACTGGCCGAGGGCGTCCGCTACGCCGTCCGGCGCCCCGACCTGATGGGCACCTATCTCGTCGACATCGCCGCGATGGCGTTCGCCAGCTCGACCGCGCTGTTCCCGTTCCTCGCCGACGACCTGGGGACGCCGCAGGCGCTCGGCCTGCTGTACGCCGCCGGAGGGGTCGGCTCGGTGATCGCCTCGCTGACCTCCGGCTGGACCGCCCACGTGCACCGGCACGGGATGGCCGTGATCGTGTCGGCCGCGCTGTGGGGCGTCTCGGTGGCGATCGCGGCGATCATGCCGAACGTGTGGCTGGTCTTCCTGTTCCTCGCCGTCGCGGGCGGCGCGGACATGGTGAGCGGCCTCTTCCGCGGCACGATCTGGAACCAGACCATCCCCGACGAGTACCGCGGCCGCCTCGCGGGGATCGAGCTACTCTCCTACTCGACCGGCCCGATGCTCGGCGACGTGCGCGCCGGGGCGCTGGCCGGCTGGGGCGGCGCCCGCTTCTCGCTGGGGTTCGGCGGCCTGCTGTGCGTGGGCGCGGTGGCCGCGATGGCGGCCGCGCTGCCCCGCTTCCGCCGCTACGACGCGCGCACCGACGAGCACGCCCTCGCCGAACGCGCCCGCCGCGCGGAGCAGCCCGCGGCCACCTGACACAACCCGGACGAACCCGCCCCTCAGCGAGACCGGCTGGTTACGATGTGCGCATGACGGCAGCGGTAGCGGAGACAGAGACGACGGAGACTACGGCAGCGGCGAAGACGACACCAGCGGCGGAGGCAGAGGCACGGAGCGACGTCATGAGCGACTCATCGGAGCTGCCCGGCTGGGTTTTCCCCCCGCTCAAGGGCTACACGGCCGCGGACCTCGATCACATTCCGGATTTGCCTGCGCACACGGAGTTGATTGACGGAAGCTTGGTCTTCGTGAGCCCTCAGTCCTCCTTCCACTCCCGTGCCGTGTCCCTTCTGGAGAACGCTCTGCGCGGAGTCGCCCCGCGCGAGCTGCGAGTCCGGCGCGAGATGAGCCTGGTCCTCGACTCACGCCAGCGGCCGGAGCCCGACGTGAGCGTCATCCGCGCCGAGGCGGAGCAGGAGGACGAGCAGACCGCCTACCAGGCGGCCGACGCGGTCCTGGTCGTCGAGGTCGTCTCACCGGAGTCCGAGGTCCGCGACCGCAAGCGCAAGCCGGTGCTGTACGCCGAGGCGGGCATCCCACACTTCTGGCGGGTGGAGAACCAGAAGGGTCGGCCCGCCGTCTACGTCTACGAGATCGACCCCGGGACCTCGGCTTACTTCCTCACCGGCATCCATCACGACCGGCTCAAGGTCTCGCTGCCCTTCGAGATCGACATCGACCTCACCGAGATCGACCGCTTTTGACCGATGCGCCCCCGTACGGCTCACGCGGGGGCGCGCGGCACATCGCGACCGGCTATCCGCCGAGGCGCAGGACGACGATGTCCTCCCGGTCGAAGAGCAGGCGATAGCCGTCCCGCACGTAGTCGTCGATCACGCCGCGCAGGTCCTGTCCCGCCGACGCGATGATCCACGGAGTCCTCCGGTGGCGGTAGTCCCACCAGAGGACCGTGTCGCGGGCGGACAGGTGGGGGCCGAAGTCGTTGCTCGCCTCCACCACCACGCCGTCGGGGATCAGCGCGAGCGCCTCCTGCCGCGCCGCCGCCCGGGCGTCCGCGGCGTAGAAGTCCGGACGGAGCAGCTCGCCGAAGGGGCGGTGCGGTACCAGGGTGAGCGCGACGGCGCAGATCGCGACGGACCACAGCAGGCCGAGCCGTTCCGGCTCCGTGATCCGCTCCTTCCGGCGCAGCCACCGGATCAGGCGCGCCGTGCCGTCCACCCCGGCGAGGAAGAGGATCGCGACGGTGAACGCGTCGTAGTGCCAGGCGGTGGACCACCAGTTGGGCGCGTCGGACAGCATCCGCTCGGCGACGTGCGGCAGCGCCGCCAGCGCGATCGGCGACAGGAGGCAGAGGAAGAGCGTCGGCCACAACAGCAGCGCGGTCGTGTCCAGCTTGACCTGGTCGGCGGTCAGCACGCCGAGGACGCGCAGCGGGTCGGTCACGGCCGTGCGCAGCACGGCGGGCAGGTCCGCGCCGAGCTGGGAGAAGTACCAGCGATCGTCCGCCCGGCCGCCCGCGAGCGGGATCAGCACCTTGCGGGTGAGTTCCATCGCGGCCACGCCCCCGACGACGACCGCCGCGCCGAGACGCCGCCGCCGGGTGAGGAACAGCCAGGCGCCGACGCCGGCCACGATCAGCCCGGCATCCTCCTTGGTCAGCAGCAGTCCGGCCAGTGCGAGGAGGCCGGTGAGCCGCCTCCCCGCGTCCAGCCGTTCGATCGCGGCGGCGGTCAGGACGGGGACGAAGGCAACCTCGTGGAACTCCACGCCGACGGTCTGCGCGATCGGCCAGGACAGCGCGTACGCGACCGCGACCAGGTAGGCGGGAGCGGTGCCGAGCCGGCGGCGGGTGAACGTCCACAGGAACGGGACAGCCAGCGCGAACAGCACGGCCTGGGCCACGATGAGCGTCGCGGGCTCGTCGTGCAGCCAGTACAGCGGCGCGAGCAGGGCCAGGATCGGCGAGAAGTGGTCGGCGAGCTGGAGGTAGTCCGTCCCCCGATCCAGCGTGACACCCAGGAGCGGCACGACGGGCGGCCGGAAGTGGGCGTAGCCGCGCACCGCCTGGTCGAAGATCGTCAGATCGTACGTGCCGGTGCGGAAGGCGCGCAGCTTGGTCAGCCCGTGGAGGGAGTACACCCCGGCGGCCACGGCGCATAAAGCAGCGAGCGCGACGACGTGGCGTGGCCACCGGCCCGGCGGCGGGACGGCCGCGAGCACCCGGCGGACGGCCGGTAACGCGAGCAGCGAGTGCCTCCGGGGGGCGGCGGAGTCCACGGGACGGTCAGGGACACGGGTCCTCCAGGCCATGGCCGGAGAGTACGGGCCTGTCGCGTTCCACGACCAGCCCCACTTCTCGCGGGCCGCACACCGTCCCGGCCGGGACCCGGTGACCTGGTGCCTCCGGGGATCAGACGCGGGCCGTGCCCCGGCCCCGGGGTGAAACGTTCACCCCGAGGCCGGGGCGGCTCCGCCGCCTAACGGCCGTACACCTCGAACTCGTAGAGCGAGTAGCCGTAGGACGTGGCCCGCGTGACGCCCTGCATGCGGACGTAGCGCGCGTTCACCGGGGCGAAGGCGACGTTGTCCACGCCGCCGTCGCCGGCCGTGGTCGTGGAGACCGTGGTCCAGGCGCTCCCGTCGGTGGACGTCTGGATCCGGTACGCCTTGCCGTACGCCGCCTCCCAGCGCAGGATCACCCGGCCCACGGTCGTGACCGCCCCGAGGTCCACCTGGATGTACTGGTTGTCGCTGAACGCGCTGGACCAGCGGGTGGAGCGGTCGCCGTCGTTCGCGTTGGCGGGCGGGTAGAGGAAGCTCTCCTTGCTCGACGCGCTCGCCGTGGCCCCGGCGGCCAGGTTGGCGACGTTGTCACCGCGCCGGGCCGGGAAGGAGACCGCCTGCTGGTAGGTCGGCCGGTTCTGCCAGGAGATCAGGTCCTGCTTGATCCCGCCGAGCGGCGACTGCCGCACCGCGTCCGCGCACCACTGGTCGCCGGCGGAGCAGACGTCGTCGGCCGGGTAGGTGACCGCCGCCGTCTCCACAAGCGCCGCGGACAGGCTGTCCAGCAGGACCGTACGGCACGCCTGCACGGTGGCTCCGCAGTACCGGGCCGGGAGCGTCCCCCCTACGGTGTCGCCCAGCACGTTCCTGATGTCCTTGTCGACGTAGCCCCACCAGCCGTACTGGAACGAGGAGCCCTTGTGCGTCTGGGCCTCGTTCGCCGAGGTGACGAGGGTGGAGGTGTCGCCCTGCTGCCGTCCGGACGGCGACTCGTTGATCTGCAGGGCGTCGACCAGCGACCGGTAGAGCCCGTCGCCGAGGCCGGGCTGGAACTGCGCCCGCACCAGCTTGGGCCACCAGGCGTCGAAGAAGCGGATCGCGTCGGCGTGCGCGTACGTCTTGCTGCCCGGGGAGGTCTCGGCGCGGCGGGCTCCGGCGGAGGCCCAGGCGGACAGCTTGGCGACGGCCGAGGCGAGCGTCGGGTCGGTCACGTCGGCGCTGTTGATCACGCGGAGCAGGTTGGGCAGGACCTTCCAGCCGCGCAGGTCCGTGATCGCGGCGTTCGCCATGATCTTCACGGTGCCGGCCCGGTCCAGGGTGCCCGAGGCGAGAGCGGCCTTCACCGGCGCGTCCAGCAGGTCGCCGCGGTGGACGGAGCCGAAGCTGAAGTTGCCGTCGGCCGCCCCGTAGTCCTTGGCCTGCTTGTTGTTCCAGCTCACGAAGTAGTCCTGGTTGACCGCCTGCGGGTGGGTGCTCGCCGCCGCGTACGTCGCGCTGTTGGCGTCCGGGTCGTACCCGGTCCACTCGTGCGCGGCGTCCGCGACCATCGGCAGGTTCGGGTCGGAGACGGCCGAGCGCACCGGGGCGCTCCCGGACATGAAGTACGCCGCGTCGGTCGAGTTCACGTAGAACCAGTTGAACGCGAAGCCGATGTTGGCGGCGGAGTTCTGGAACGCGGCGGCCGACCCCATCTCGGCCGGGTCGTTGAACATCTGGAAGCCCATCGCCGAGTCGGGCTCGTGCCGGTAGGTCGAGCGGAGCGAGGTGAAGGCGGTCGGCGCCCCGTCCACGGTGCCGCGCCACGTCACCAGGCCGTACTTCGTGCGCTTGACCACCAGCTCGTACGACCCGGCCCCGGTGGAGTCGGCCGTGTTCGGCTTCCAGGAGTTCTTCTTGCGCAGCGTCTCCATCGCCGTGCAGGTGCCGCGGTACAGGTAGTGCTCGGAGGCCGTGGTCGGCGTCCCGCCCTTCGGGTCGCACAGCGTGATCGCGTACGTGTCGGTGATGTCCTGCGTGCTCGACGTGGCACTCCAGGCGTAGTCGGCGCCCCGGCCGAGCAGCACGTACAGGTTGAGCCCGGCGAACGCGGCGCCGCGCGCCCGGATGCCGGGGCCGTTCAGCTCCTCCAGCATGAGCAGCTGCGGGGAGAAGTAGCCGGTCTGCGGGCCGAAGACGGCGACGGGGTGGCCGGAGCCCGACTTGGCCGCCGACACGACGATCGCGTTCGACATGCCCGGCTTGGCGTTGTCGACGGTGAGGCCGTCCAGCGGGCTCTTCACGGCGGTCGTGGCGGTGGTGGCGGTCCCGGTCCTGTTCTCGACGATGTCGACCGGCGCGGTCGAGGGGTCGGGCAGCACGACGCCGGTGGCGCCGGCGGGCGCGGATCCGGAGGGGAAGCTCTGGCCGTTGTGGAGGGTGAGCACGGTCTCGGGGTCGTTCTCGCCGCGGAACGCCGCCCAGACCTGGTCGCCCGCGGTGGTGCCGTACTTGGCCCGCGCGGCGACCCGGACCAGGGCCGACTGCATCTCGTTTCCGCCGCCGCCGCCGAACAGGCCGCCGATCACGCCGGAGATCGCGACCAGGTCGGTCATCGTGAAGTCGACCGGACCGCCCTTGTTGGTGATCGCGTCGAGGTGCCCGGTCAGGACGTACTCGCCCGGGCAGTTGCGTTTGGCCATGCAGACGTCGATGTACGCGTTGATGCCGTCGATGTAGTTACGTACGTCCGAGTAGAGCTGGGCGCCCCGTGGGCCGGAATCGCGCAGCCGGTCGATCTGGGCCTGCAGGTCCGCCTCGGTGTAGGGCGAGTTACGCCAGACGCTCTGCTCCAGCTCCCGGTTGCCCTGGGCGCCTCCGGCGAACGGGGTGAGGTCGCCCCGGCCGACGTGCCGCATCAGGTCCATGACCCACAGACGGTCCTGCCCGCCCGCGTACCCGGCGCCGAACATGGTGCCCTCGCGGGTGGTGCCGGTGATGTGCGGCACGCCGGTGGCCTTGTCGCGGACGATCGTGACGTCCGAACGGGGGCTGACCGTGCTCTCGACCTGCCCCGCGGGCACGCCGAAGGAGGCGTCGTTGAAGAACGACGCGATCTGGTCGTCGGTCAGGCCGGTGTAGCCGGAGATGAGCCCGGCGTACCTGCCGAGCTGGTCGGCGTTGTGCGCCGGGCGGGTGCCGAGGGTCTGGTTCCCGACGATGTCGACCAGCGTGGCGTTGCCGTTCTGGCCAGGGGGGAGGATGTCGGCGCACTGGCCGAGGCAGTAGTCGTCGGTGACCGCGTCGGCCGCCGACAAGGAGGACAAGGAGGAGGAGGAAGAAGAAGAGGAGGAGGACGACGAGGCGGAGGCGGAGGCGGCCGATGTCGCCGGTAAGCCGGTGATCACGAGGGCGAGCACGGCAGTGGCCGTGAGCGCCCCTCGAAGGCGCGCGTGCATGGCGAACTTCCCTTCGCGAGAAGCCGGGGGGTGTCAGGGGTTACAGGTTTCGCGCGCGAATATGAGGGCTGCTCAGCTCTGGACGATACTCGTTGGTAACCCTCGCATCAATGGGTGATTTCGCCTCCGGACACGGCGATGCCCGCCCGGCGGGAGGCCGGACGGGCATCGGTGGGGTCGTGAACGTGCGGGTCAGACGCCGCGCAGCCGGGCCCCGGTCCGCTCGTGGGCGAGCGCCACGGCGGCGTCGCGGGCGGCCGTCGTCTCCTCCACGGTGAGCGTGCGGTCCGGCGCGCGGAACCGCAGCGTGTACGCCAGGGACGCGTGGCCTTCCTCCACCTGCTCGCCCGTGTACACGTCGAACAGCCGGACCGACTCCAGCAGCTCGCCGGCGCCCTCGCGCAGCGCGGCCTCGACCTCCGCGACGGTCACCTCGGAGCGGACGACCAGCGCCACGTCCTGGGTGGCCACCGGGTACGCCGACACGGCGGGCGCCTGCGCCGGCCCCGGCGGGGTCAGCAGCGACAGCTCCAGCTCCATCGCGGCGGTGCGCGGCGGCAGGCCGCACGCCTCGACGACGCGGGGGTGCAGCTCGCCGGCGTGCCCGACGAGGACGTCCCCCACGTACAGCGCGGCGCACCGGCCCGGGTGCCACGGCTCGTGCCGGTCGGCCCGCGCCTCCAGCTCGACACCGGCCTCGCGAGCCACGGTCCGCGCCGCCTCGATCGCGTCCGCCCAGGAGGCCTGGCGGCCCGCACCCCACCAGCCGGACCGGTCGAACTCCCCGGCCAGCACGGTGGCGACACGGAACGGCTGCCGCGGCAGCGCGCTCTCGATCTGGGCCAGCTCCTCCGCCGTGGGCTTGCGGTCCACGGTGAGCACCGGCGCGGCCGCCGGGGCGTCCGGCTCCGGCCGGTAGACAAGGCCGGTCTCGAACAGCGCCACGTCGCCGAAGCCGCGGCCCACGTTCCGGACCAGCGTCTTCAGCAGGCCCGGCAGGAGGGTGGTCCGCATGTACGGCTCGTCCTCGCTGAGCGGGTTGACCAGCCGGGTCGCCCGCCGGCGCGGGTCGTCCGCGGGAAGCTGCAGGTCGTCCAGGTCGCGGAGGCCCATGAACGGGTAGCAGAGCACCTCGACGTAGCCCGCGTAGGCCAGCGCCCGGCCAACCCGGCGGCGCAGCCGCTGCTCCTCGGTCAGCCCGGCCCCGGCGGGGGCCGGGGGCAGAACCGAGGGCAGGCCCTCGTAGCCCTCCAGGCGGATGACCTCCTCCGCCAGGTCGTTCGGGTCGGTCAGGTCCGGCCGCCACGACGGCGGGGTGACCGTGAGCAGGTCGTCGCCGCGCACGGCCAGCTTCTCGTGCAGGTCACCCGAGGACACCACGCCGGTCGCGGCCACACCATGGGCGCCGCCGTCGCCGCTCGCCGCGTCCGCGCCCTCGACGACCGCGCAGCCCACCTGCTCCAGCCGGCGGATCACGGTCTCCCGCTCGTACGGCACGCCCGCGACGCGTCCCGGGTAGTCGGCCGGGATGACGACCCGGACCGGGGCGACGTCCACCTCGGCGTGCGTGACGCCCGGGTCGGCGGTGCCGGAGCCCAGCTCGACCAGGAGCTGGACGGCGCGCCAGGAGGCGACCAGCGGCAGCTCCCGGTCCACGCCCCGCTCGAACCGCTTGGACGCCTCGCTGACCAGGTCGTGCCGGCGGGACTCCCTGGCGATGCCCGTGGCGGAGAAGTGCGCCGCCTCGATCACGACGTCGGTCGAGGAGCCGGAGATCTCGGTGTGGAGCCCGCCCATCGTGCCGGCCATCGAGATCGGCCCGGTGTGGTCGGTGATGAGGATGTCCTCCACGTGGAGCTTCCGCGTCACGTGGTCGAGCGTCTCCAGGGTCTCCCCCGGCGCGGCCCGCCGTACGACGATCTCGCCGGACAGGCGGGACCGGTCGAACGCGTGCAGCGGCTGGCCCAGCTCCAGCATCACGTAGTTCGTGACGTCCACGGCGAGCGAGACGGGGCGCATCCCGGCGCGGATGAGCCGCACCCGCATCCACAGCGGGCTCTCGGCGGCCGGGTCGAACCCGGACACCGAACGCAGCACGAACCGGTCGCAGGCCGTCGGATCGGCGATCGACGCCGGGTAGGACGGGCCGGACGCGGCTGGCAGCTCGGCCGCGGCCGGGTCGCGGAACGGCACGCCGAACGCGGTCGCGGCCTCACGCGCCACGCCCCGGATCGACAGCGCGTACCCGCAGTCGGGCGTGATCTCCAGCTCAAGCACATCGTCGCGCAGGCCGAGGAGTTCGACGACGTCGGCCCCGATCGGCGTGTCCTGCGGGAGCAGCAGGATGCCCGGCGAGGACTCGGCGATGCCCAGCTCGGCCTCCGAGCAGATCATGCCCTCCGACTGCCGCCCGTACGTCTTGCGGGCGCCGATCTCGAAACCGCCGGGCAGGACGGCGCCGGGCAGCGCGACCGGCACGATCGCGCCCTCGGAGAAGTTGGTCGCGCCACACACGATCTCGCGCGGCGCGGCCTCCCCCACCTCGACCAGGCAGTGCCTGATCGGCTTCTTGAAGCCGGTGAGCTCCTCGATGACGACGACCTGTCCGACGACGACGTTCTTGATCTCGTGGCCGTGGGCGGTGATCGCCTCAAGCTTGAGACCGGCGGAGGTGAGCTTGTCGGCCACCTCCTGGGCCGTGACGGCCGGGAGATCGACGTACTCCCGCAGCCATGAAAGCGGGACCTTCATCAGACCTCCATTCCGAACGGCAGGGTGAAGCGGATGTCGCCCTCGACCATGTCACGCATGTCCTCGGCGTTGTTGCGGAACATCAGGGTGCGCTCGATGCCCATCCCGAACGCGAAGCCGGAGTAGACCGACGGGTCCACGCCGCAGGCGATCAGAACCCGCGGGTTGACCATGCCGCAGCCGCCCCACTCGATCCACCCCTCCGACTTGCAGGTGCGGCACGGCGGGTTGCCCGGCGCGGCCGACGCGCCGCGGCAGACGAAGCAGCGCAGGTCCATCTCGGCGGACGGCTCGGTGAACGGGAAGTAGTTGGGCCGGAAGCGGGTGGTGATGCCTTCACCGAACATCACCTCGGCGAACCGGTCGAGCGTGCCCTTGAGGTGGGCCATGGTCAGCCCCTTGTCGATCGCGAGCCCCTCGACCTGGTGGAAGACCGGCGTGTGCGTGGCGTCCAGCTCGTCGGTGCGGAAGACCTTGCCCGGGGACACGACGTAGACCGGCAGCTCACGCGACAGCAGGGCGCGGATCTGCACCGGCGACGTCTGGGTGCGCAGCACCTTGCCGGAGGCCGTGCTCTCGACGAAGAACGTGTCGTGCTCGGAGCGCGCGGGGTGGTCCGGCGCGATGTTCAGCGCGTCGAAGTTGAACCACTCGCCTTCGAGCTCGGGCCCCTCGGCCACCTCGTATCCCATCGCCACGAACGCGTCGGCGACGCGCTCCTGCAGCGTGGTCAACGGGTGGCGGGCGCCACGCGGCCGCCGGTCCCACGGAAGGGTGACGTCGACGGTCTCCTCGACAAGGACGCGCGCGTCGCGCTCGGCCTCCAGCTCGGCCTGGCGGGCGGCGAGCGCCTGCCCGATCGCCTTGCGCGCGCCGCCGATGCGCTTGCCCGCCTCGGAGCGCGCCTGCGGCGGCAGCGCGCCGATCTCGCGGTTGGCCAGCGCGATCGGCGAGCGGTCGCCTGCGTGCGCGAGCCGTACCTGCTTCAGTTCGTCGAGGTCGCGCGCCGCCGCGATCGCGGCGAGGGCGTCGGCCTGTGCCCGCGCGACCTCGTCGGCGTGCAGCGGCGTCACCTCGACCGGGTCATAGGTGTTCGACAAGAGAGAGCTCCGTATCCAGGGCTTAAGCGTGCACGAGTCTAGTGCCGGATGGGTCAAGATACGCCCCCGCCAAGATCGGTGGCGGAGGCTCCGGCGCGGCCGGCCACCCGTGCGGGGACGGGGCCGCCGGGCCCTCGGGGCGCCCACCGGGCTGAGATCGGCTCTGACTCCGGCGGCGAAGAATTCAGCTTCGGGGTCAGGCGAAGTCAGGGGTCCCGGTGGGCACGGTAAATCGAAACTCGGCGCCGCCGCCGGGGGCGCGCTGCACGGTGATCGTGCCGCCGTGGGCCTCGACCAGGCCCTTGACGATGAAGAGGCCGAGGCCGGTGCCGCCCCGCCTGCGGCCGTTGCCGCGCCAGAACTGCCGGAAGACGCGCGTGACCAGCTCGGGCGCGACGCCCTCACCCTGATCACGCACAGACACAGCCACTCCCAATTCGACGGCTTCGACCACTATCGTCACCGTACCGCGCCCGTGGCGCACCCCGTTTTCCAGCAAGTTGCCGAGAATCTGGTCGATCTTGTCCTGGTCGCACCAGGTCTCGGGCAACTCGCCGCGTACGTCCAGGGAGAACCGGTCGGCGGACTCCCCCGCGGCGATCCGGCCCTCGATGAGCCGACGGGCGCGCGCGGGGATGTCGACGACCTGGCGGTGGACCTCCAGCCGGCCGGACTCGATCCTGGACACGTCGAGCAGGTCGGTGATCAGCCGGGTGACCCGGTCGGCGTCAGCGTTGACGGTCTGCAGCATGACGAGCTTCTGCGCGTCGGTGAATCGGCCCCACTTGGCCAGCAGCGTCGCGGTGAACCCCTTGACGCTGGTCAGCGGCGACCTCAGCTCGTGCGCGACAGTGGAGACGAGGTCGGCCCGGCTGCGTTCCAGCCGGGCCCGGGCCGAGGCGTCCCGCAGCGTGACCACCACGCGGGCCACGGGGCCACCGCGCTCCGGACAGCGGACCAGCCGGGCTGCGAGCAGCACCTCCTGCCGCCCCGGAAGGTGCACCGGGCGCTCGGGCTGGCGGGTCCGGGTGGGCAGGCCGCCGTGCGGGTCGAGGCACTTCCACCAGTCGCGGCCCTCCGGGTCGCGGAACGGCAGCACGTCGGTGACGTGCCGTCCCACCGCCGCGCGGCGGGCCACTCCGGTCAGCCGCTCCGCGGCCCGGTTGACGACCAGGACGACGCCGTCGGAGTCGGTCACGACGAGGCCGTCGGGGAGATCGTCGGCACAGACGTCCGCACTCCCGCCCGCGACCGGTTTTCGGGCGCCCCGGGGAGTGCCCTCACCTCGCACGCGACCGCCTCCCTCGAACCTGTGAAAGCACGCCGGATGGGGAACCGTGCGCGCTCCAAGGCCGACAATAGCGGGTTTCCCGCTCTAGTCGGCCGTGTCAGACCGCGGGGGTAGATGGATCTTCCACGCGATGTAAGGTCTACCGCTGCGCCCGCGCCGAGGCGTACAGGCAGACCGCGGCGGCGGTGGCGAGGTTGAGGCTCTCGGCCCGCCCGTAGATCGGCACCCGCACCACCTCGTCGGCGAGTTCGAGCAGCGCCGGGGGCAGCCCCCACGCCTCGTTGCCGAAGAGCCACGCGGTGGGCACGCTGAGATCGACGTCGTCGAGGGTCGCCTTGCCGGTGCCGTCCGCCGCGAGGACGCGCATCCCCGCGTCCCGTACGTGCCGCACCGCGTCCTCCACCCGCGCGCCGGTGGCGACGGGGAGGTGGAACAGGCTGCCCGCGCTGGCCCGGACGCACTTGCCGTTGTACGGATCGACGGAGGCGTCGGTGAAGACGACCGCGTCGGCACCGGCGGCGTCGGCCGTGCGCAGGACGGTGCCGGCGTTACCGGGGTCGCGGACGTGGGCGAGGAGGGCGACCAGCCGCGCGCCGGACGGCACCGCCTCGGAGAGCGGGACGTGGACGAACCGGCAGACGCCCATCAGCCCCTGCGGGGTGACGGTCTGGGCCAGTTCGGCCATGACCTCGCCGCTGACCCGGAGCACCGGGACGCCCGCGGCCTCCGCGGCCCCGATGATGTCGGCGTGCCTGATCTCGGCCTCGGCCGTGGCGAACAGCTCCACGGTCACGCCGTCGAGCGCGAGAGCCTCGCGTACGGCCTGCGGCCCCTCGGCCAGGAAGGCCCGGTCGCGGTCCCGGAAAGCGCGCTTCGTGAGCCGCCGGGCGGCCTTCACCCGCGGGGACCTGATGTTGGTGAGCTCGGTTCCGGCCATGCCTTCCCTCGTCAAAAGGGGCCCACCGGATGCCGGTGAGCCCCTATGAATGCTGAATCGCGTCTGACTCAGGCGACCGGCGCGTTCACGTCGGCCGGAAGAGCCTTCTTCGCCGCCTCGGCCAGCGTGGCGAAGGTCTGGCTGTCGTTCACCGCGAGGTCGGCGAGGATCTTGCGGTCCACCTCGATGCCCGCGAGGCGCAGACCCTGGATGAACCGGTTGTAGGTGATGCCGTTCGCACGGGCCGCCGCGTTGATCCGCTGGATCCACAGGCGCCGGAAGGTGCCCTTCTTGTCCTTGCGGTCCCGGTAGGCGTAGGTCATCGAGTGGAGCATCTGCTCCTTGGCCTTGCGGTACAGCCTGGACCGCTGCCCACGGTAACCGCTCGCCCGCTCGAGGACGACCCTGCGCTTCTTCTTGGCGTTGAGCGCCCGCTTCACGCGTGCCATGTTGTTCAGTCTCCCCGGGGTCGGTTACTTCGCGAGCAGCTTCTTGATCTTCTTGGCGTCGGCGTCGCTGATCACGACGTCACCCTCGAGCCGGCGCGTGCGGGTGGACGGCTTGTGCTCGAAAAGGTGCTTCCGGTTCGCACGCCGGCGCACGATCTTGCCGGAGCCGGTCAACCGGAACCGCTTCTTCGCACCACTGTGCGTCTTCATCTTCGGCATCTCAGCCGTCTCTCCCTCATTGGTCGTGCCGAAGGCCCGGGCCGGTGACCCGAGCCGACGGCATGCCTGGCTCTGCGAGACCGTCCCGGTCTCGGCTTCTCCATGCGTGTCTGATCCCTCAGACGCGCGCGTCACTCCGCGGGCGCTGACTCCTGCTCCACGGACTCGGACTCGAACTCGGACTCGGAGTCCGACGCGCGCTGCGCCTTGGCCGCGGCCTTCTCGGCCTTGGCCTCGGCCTTCTTCTTGTGCGGGCCGATGACCATGATCATGTTTCGCCCGTCCTGCTTGGGCTGCGATTCCACGAAGCCCAGCTCGGTGACGTCCTCGGCGAGCCGCTGCAACAGCCGGAAGCCCAACTCCGGCCGGGACTGCTCGCGACCCCGGAACATGATCGTGACCTTGACCTTGTCCCCCGCCTTGAGGAAGCGCACGACGTGACCCTTCTTGGTCTCGTAGTCGTGCGGGTCGATCTTCGGCCGGAGTTTGATCTCCTTGATGATCGTGTGTGCCTGGTTACGGCGGGCCTCGCGCGCCTTCATGGCCGACTCGTACTTGAACTTGCCGTAGTCCATGAGCTTGCACACGGGCGGCCGGGCCGTCGCCGCGACCTCGACGAGGTCGAGGTCGCTCTCCTGGGCCAGCTTCAGTGCATCGCCGATCGAGACGATGCCGACCTGCTCGCCGTTCGGGCCGACGAGGCGAACCTCCGGCACGCGAATACGATCGTTGATGCGGGGCTCGGTGCTGATGGGACCTCCAAAGGACTTCCGCTTGATGCTCGACCGCGCGAGAAAACACAAAACCCCGCACGTCACGCATGCGGGGTCACTGAGCTCTCGCGACGAGAACCCTGGTTGTGATCCTTGACCCGTCGGCCTTTCGGCCGATCAGGTGGGAGGAGGACCTCCGCTTGCGCGTCCAGCCGGCATGCCGGACCGATCAATTGCCAATACTACCACAGAGTGCCTATTGCGCTCGCTCCGCTCGCGCGGGCTCGGGGCGCCCTCAGTCGATGCCGCGCCCCTCGCGCCCGGCTACTTAGCTGCCGCGGCCCGTCTGCGGATCTCCGCCTCGCCGGCCGCGCGCATCTCCTCGACCGGCACGTCCGTACGGCCGGTCATCAGCTCGACCTGGCGGACCGCCTGGTGCAGGAGCATCGGGAACCCGCCGACGACGACGGCGCCGCGCTCCCGCGCGACCCCCGCGAGGGTCGTCGGCCAGGGCGCGTACACCACGTCGAAGACCGCCTTCGCCCCGGCGGCCCTGTCCGCCACGGCGTCCGCGGCCCCCGCGGGGAGCGTGGAGACGAGCAGATCCACGTCGGCGTCGAAGTCCGCGAAGGTCCGTACGGCGACCATGACGCCGAGCCGTTCGGCCACCTCCAGCGTCTCGGCGGCCCGGGACAGCTCACGCACGACCAGCGTCACCTCGCGCAGACCCGTCTCGCGCAGCGCCGCGATCGCGGACGCCGCCGTCGCGCCTCCGCCCAGGATCGAGGCGCTGGACGGCGCGGTCACCCCGGCCTCGGCCAGCGCCCGGACGATGCCGTACACGTCGGTGTTCTCGCCGTGGCGGCGGCCATCACGGAAGACGACCGTGTTGACCGCGTTCACCTCGACCGCAAGGTCGGAGACCGTGTCGAGCAGCGGGAACACCACGCGCTTGAGCGGCATCGTCAGCGAAAGCCCGGCCCATTCCGGGCCGAGCCCGGCGACCAGCTCGGCCAGGTCGTCCTCGCCGCACTCGATCGCGTCGTACCGCCACGCCGAAAGGCCGAGCCCGGCGTACGCGGCGCGGTGCAGGATCGGCGAGAGCGAGTGGCGGATCGGGAGACCGAGGACCGCCGCTCTGCGCGCGTACGGTCCCTCCCCGGCCTCGGCCGATCCGAAGGGCTGAGTCATCCGTGGTTCCGGTTGAACTCAGCGACGAACTGCATGAACTCCGACTCCTTGTCGGTGAACTTGGTGATGCCCTTCTTCGGATCGACGGTCACGAACCACAGCCAGTTGCCGTCGGCCGGCTTGAGAGCCGCCTCGATGGCGTGGTCGCCGGGGCTGTCGATCGGACCGGGAGGCAGGCCGGGGAACTTGTACGTGTTGTACGGCGACGTGCTCTCCAGGTCCTTGTGGCTGGCGGCGATCCCGTACTTGTTCAGGCCGTACATGACCGTGCTGTCCATCGACAGGTTCATCTGCGGGTTCCGGCTGAGCCGGTTGTAGATGACGCGGGCGACCTTGGGCATGTCGGCCTGACTGCCGGACTCGGCCTGGACGATGCTCGCGACGGTCATGATGTCGTGCGCGGTGTAACCGAGCTGCTTCGCCTGGCGCTCCAGGTCGAGCCGCTGGGCGGTCTGGTTGAAGCGGTCCACCATCTTGGTGAGGATCTGGCTCGCGCTGAGCTTGGGCGTGATCTCGTAGGTCGCGGGGAAGGCATAGCCCTCCAGCCGCCCCTTCGCGTACCGGGGAAGGCCGATGTCCTTCTTGGCGGCCTTCTTGAACTCCTCGACCGGCTTACCGCTGGCGGTGGACAGATCGGCGAAGATCTTGCTGAGCCGCAGGCCCTCGGGGATCGTCAGCGTACCGCTGACCACGCGGTTCTTCGGGTCCAGCAGGGTGACCGCGGACTCCGCCGACATGCCCTTGCGCAGCTTGTACTCACCCGGCTGGAGCGAGGAGCTCTTGCCCGCCGCGCCGATGGCGTTGACGAACGCCCGCGCGCTGGCCACGACGCCCTGCTCCTCCAGCTCCTGGGCGACGTCGGAGGCGGTCGCCCCCTCCTTGACCTCGACCACGACCTCACCGCTGCCGGCGCCGGTGAAGTCCTTGGGCACGAGGAGGTCGCGGAACCAGTTGAAGCCGAAGTATCCCGCGCCACCGAGCACCGCGGCGACGACCAGGATGGCGAAGAAGGAGGCCGCGAATCCCTTGCGGCGCTGCCGGGTGCGCCGCCGGCGACTGCGGCGCCGCTGGCTGCGGTTCGGGCCGCGGGCACGGCGCCGGGAGGGCCCGTCGTCGTCGGAGCCCAGCAGGAAGTCCATATCGAGATCATTCATAGTGCGCTGGCCAATCTCTCGGTACGGCGCGCCCCCGCGTCAAGCGAGTGTGGCAGAACCGAGGGCGTTCCGGCGTTCGATTACGCGCCTGCCCCCGCGAGGGGCGGACGTGGGCCCCGGTTGCGGGCGGACCGTCCCTCGCGGGAGGGAGCGGCCACCCGGCCCCCAGGCGGGCCAGGACGGTCCTTCCGGGCGTGAATGGTCATGTCCTAGATGGTCCCTAGGTACGCGCTCAACTCTTCCCGGTATTTCACAAACTCGTCCTCTTTGTCAGTGATTTGGATGATCCTATGGTGAAGATCGGTTCTGACAAACCGGTACCAATCGCCCATTTTTGGAGCGAAGTGCCCTAAGTATGGCATCGCTGCCGGAATAGTCGGCGCGCGTGAGCGGAGGAGAGGGAGAGCGGGAAACGTGCCGGTGAAGGCTTCCTCGCCCCGGGCGCGGACGGCCGACGCCTCGGGGAGCGCGGATCCAGCCGAATGGGCCGCGAAGGGGCGGTCGGCACGGAGTGTCCGGCCGGCATTCCCGGGCTTCGCGAAAAGTTCGTCCCGGTGCGGGATCTCTGGGAGCGGGGCGGCGACGCGGCGCGGCGTCGTCCCGGCCCCGCGCGGCACGGCCTGGCCCGGCGGACGTGACCTGGCCACCAGGACGAGGAGACGGGCGGGCGCGGCCGCCGCGGCGGGCATCAGCCGGCTCCGCCGCTCGCCTTCCCGCCGCCGGGGCCGCCCGGCGGTTCGAGGGAGCTGCCCGGCGGCCGGCCGGTGGCGCGCTCGGAGTCGAGCGCCGCCTGGAGCAACTCCACGGCCGCCGCCTGGTCGATAACCGAACGCTGGTTCTTGGCCTTCACGCCACTGGAGCGCAGCCGCTGCTGCGCGGTGACCGTCGTCAGCCGTTCGTCGAAGAGCCGGATCGGGATCGGCGTGAGCCGGTCGGCGAGGACGGCGGCGAACTCGCGCGCCGCCCCGGCCGCGTGGCTCTCCCGCCCCGACAGGGACGTGGGCAGGCCCACGACCACCTCGATCGCCTCGTGCTCGGCGACGATCGCGGCGATCCGCTCCACGTCGCCCCGGCCGCGCCGTACCGTCTCGACCGGCGTGGCGAGCAGCCCCGAAGGGTCGCTGCGCGCCACGCCGACGCGTACGGATCCGACGTCCACGCCGAGTCGCACACCCTGCCTCATAGCCGGCTCTCCCCGAAAGACCCGGTGATCAGGTGAGGGACGAGGAGATGGCCTCCTCGACGGCGCGCAACGCGTCGCCGATCGCCTCGGCGCGAGTACCGCCGCCCTGAGCGACATCGTCCTTGCCGCCACCGCCACCCCCAAGCGCCTTCGCGGCGACACCGACCAGCCGACCGGCCTTCAGGCCGCGGCCGCGTCCCGCCTCGTTCACCGCGGCGACGACGACCGGCCGGTCGGAGGGGACGCCGGCGACCACGACCACCGCGGCGCGGTCACTCGGGAATCGACCGCGCACGTCGAGGGCGAGTTTACGCAGGTCATCGGGGGAGGTGCCAGCGGGCGCGCGGTGCGTGACGACCGAGACGCCGTCCACGTCGGCCGCCCCGGCGGCCAGCTCGCCCGCGACCGCGAGCACCTGCGCCGAACGGAGCCGCTCCAGCTCCTTCTCGGCCGTGCGCAGCCGGGTGACGATGCCCTCGACCCGCTCGGGCAGCTCCTCGCGGCGGGTCTTGAGCTGCTCGCTGAGCTGCGCCACCAGGACGCTCTCGCGGGCCAGGAAGCGGAAGGCGTCCAGGCCGACCAGCGCCTCGACCCGGCGCACGCCCGCGCCGATCGACGCCTCGCCGAGGACCTTGACCAGGCCGAGCTGGCCGGAGCTCGCCACGTGGGTGCCGCCGCACAGCTCGCGGGAGTAGTCCCCGACCTCGACCACGCGCACCTCGTCGCCGTACTTCTCGCCGAAGAGCGCGAGCGCGCCCATGGCGCGGGCCTCCGACTGGGACGTGTAGAACGCGTTGACCTTGAGGTCGTTGATCAGGACCGCGTTGACCTCGTCCTCGACGTCGCGCAGGACGCTCGGGGAGACGGCGCCGGCCGCGGTGAAGTCGAAGCGGAAGCGGCCGGGCGAGTTCTCCGAGCCCGCCTGCGCCGCCGACTCGCCGAGCGCGTTGCGGAAACCGCGGTGCACGAGGTGGGTCGCGGTGTGGCTGCGGGAGATCGCGCGGCGCCGCTCCAGGTCGACATCGGTCTGCGCCTGCTCGCCGACCCGGATCTCGCCGGTGCGGACCTTGCCGCGGTGCACGATCAGGCCGCCGATCGGCGACTGCACGTCCGTGATCTCGACCTCGGCGCCCGCGGTGCGGATGACGCCCTGGTCGGCGAGCTGGCCGCCGCCCTCGGCGTAGAACGGCGTGCGGTCGAGGACGACCTCCAGGACGGTGCCCTCCCCCGCCGCCGGGACGGAGCCGCCGTCGACGATCAGGCCGATGACGTTGGCCTCGGCCGTGGTGTGGTCGTAGCCGAGGAAGTCGACCCGGCCGGCCTTCTCCAGCATGCCGCTGAAGACGGAGATGTCGGCGTTGCCGGTCTTCTTGGCCGCGGCGTCCGCCTTCGCGCGGTCGCGCTGCTCCTTCATGAGCCGGCGGAAGCCCTCCTCGTCGACCTTGAGGCCCTGCTCGCCGGCCATCTCCAGGGTCAGGTCGATCGGGAAGCCGTAGGTGTCGTGGAGCTGGAACGCCTGGTCGCCGCCCAGGGTGACCGCGCCCTTGCGCTTGGACTCCTCCACGGCCGCGTCGAAGATCGCCGTACCGGTGCGGAGGGTGCCGAGGAAGGACGTCTCCTCCGCGTCGATGACGGTGTGGATGTTGGCCGCGTCGGCCCTCAGCTCGGGGTACAGCTCGCCCATCACGTCGATCGTGGTCGCGGTGAGCTCGTGCATGTACCGCTCCTCGCCCGCGCCGAGCAGGCGGAGGTTGCGGATGCTGCGGCGCAGGATGCGGCGCAGGACGTACCCACGGCCCTCGTTGGAGGGCAGGACTCCGTCGGCGACCAGCATCACGCCGGCGCGCGTGTGGTCGGCCACGACGCGCAGCGACACGTCCGCGCGGCTGTCCCGGCCGTACTTCGTGCGGGTGAGCTCGGCCGCCCGGTCGAGGATCTTGTAGGTGGTGTCGATCTCGTAGATGTTGTCGACGCCCTGCAGGATCGCCGCCATGCGCTCCAGGCCCATGCCGGTGTCGATGTTCTTGCTCGGCAGTTCGCCCGCGATGTCGAAGTCGACCTTGTTGCGGACCGCGCTGAGCTGGAACTGCATGAAGACGTTGTTCCAGACTTCGAGGTAGCGGTTCTCGTCGGAGACCGGACCGCCCTCGCGGCCGTACTCCGAACCGCGGTCGTAGTAGATCTCCGAGCAGGGACCGCCCGGGCCGGGCACGCCCATGTGCCAGTAGTTGTCGGCCAGACCCCGGCGCTGGATGCGGTCAAGCGGGACGCCGACCGTCTTGTGCCAGATGTCGGCCGCCTCGTCGTCGTCCTCGTAGACGGTGACCCAGAGACGCTCCTCGGGGAAGCCGAAGCCGCCGTCGGACTCCGACCGGGTCAGCAGCTCCCAGGCGAACGGGATCGCCTGCGCCTTGAAGTAGTCACCGAAGGAGAAGTTGCCCAGCATCTGGAAGAACGTGGCGTGCCGCGTGGTCTTTCCGACCTCGTCGATGTCCGGGGTGCGGATGCACTTCTGGACGCTCACCAGCCTCGACGCCGGCGGCGTGCGCTGGCCGAGGAAGTAGGGCTTGAAGGGCACCATGCCCGCGGGCACCAGAAGCAGCGTCGGGTCCTCGGCGACGAGGCTGGCCGAGGGCACGACGGTGTGCCCGCGCTCTTCGAAGAAGCGCAGGAAGCGGCGGGCGATCTCTGCCGACTCCATTTCAGCGGCCATCCTTTACGTCGTGGTCGTGGTTTCTGTCAACACTGTCGAGCCCCATACGGGAGCGCAACTCGGTTTCCCGGTCTCGCGCGATGGCGCGGACGTCCCCGGCGAACTCCGCGAGTTCACCGGCCAGCCCCGCGGCCCGGTCGGCCGCGCGCCTGGCGACGCTGTCCGGCCGCATGGCCTGAAGCTTACGCATGACCCAGACCGCGAGGAACGCGCCAACCGTGATGTAGAAGGTCCGGCGGATCACGGGCGCCGCCCTCCGATCGCGCGCCGCTCGCGGCGGGCCAGCGCCTCGCGGACGCCGTAGCTCAGAGCGGACAGCTTGATCATCGGGCCGGCGAACAGCATGGCGGCGACACCGGTGATCTTCACCATGTTGCCGCTGACGTCCTTGACGTTCTCGGTGATCGCCTCGACCGCGACAAGCTGGCGGTTCGTCTCGTTGACCGTGTGGCCGACGTCCTCAAGGAGCGGCACCACCCGATCGCTCAGCTCGGACACCGCCTTGGAGGTCTCCGTGAGCAGGCGGGCCAGCCTGACGAGCACGACGGCCATGAAGCACACCAGGATCGCCCAGAACATCGCGACGATCAGACCGGCGACCTCTCCCGCGGTAAGCATGTGCGGATCCGTCTCCTCGGTAGGTGGCAGGGCGCGTGACGTCGCGCGAATCCGCGCCGCGCGTCTCGGGCGCGCGGATCCGGCTGGAATGGCAAGACCCTACCGCGAACGCCGGACACGCCGAGGCCCACCACGCCTTCCAGGGCCCCCTTCGGACCGCGCACGCCCCCGTCAGGCGCCGCTCTCGCCCCTGAGGAAGGCGCGGATCTTGCCCCAGCGCTCGGCGAACCTGGCCTCCGCCCCGTGCTTGGTCGGCCGGTAGTAGCGCCGGTCCCTGAGCTCCTCGGGGGCGTAGTCCTGCCGGACCAGGCCGTGCTCGAAGTCGTGGGGGTACTGGTAGCCCTTGCCGTGGCCGAGCTTGCTCGCCCCGGGATAGTGGGCGTCGCGCAGATGGGAGGGGATCTGCCCGATCTGGCCGCGCCGTACGTCGTCGGAGGCGGCGCCGATGGCCGTCACCACCGCGTTGGACTTGGGCGCGAGCGCGCAGTGGATCACAGCCTGGGCGAGGTTGATGCGGCCCTCGGGCAGCCCGATGAACTCGACCGCCTGCGCCGCCGCCACGGCGACCTGGAGGCAGGTGGGGTCGGCCATGCCCACGTCCTCCGAGGCGAAGATCACAATCCGGCGGGCGATGAACCGGGGGTCCTCCCCCGCCTCGACCATCCGGGCCAGGTAGTGCAGGGCCGCGTCCGCGTCCGAGCCGCGCATGCTCTTGATGAACGCGCTGACCACGTCGTAGTGCTGGTCGCCCTGGCGGTCGTAGCGGACCGCCGCCTTGTCGACCGCGCGCTCCACGACCTCGACAGTGATCTGGTCGGCCAGCAGCGCCGCCGCCTCAAGGTAGGTCAGCGACCTGCGGGCGTCGCCGCCGGCGAGCCGTACGAGCTGGTCGAGCGCGTCGGGATGCAGCGTGGCGCGTCCGTCGAGGCCGCGCGGGTCGCGCACCGCCCGCTCAAGGACGACGCGCACGTCGTCTTCTTCCAGCGACTCCAGGGTGAGCAGCAGCGACCGCGACAGCAGCGGTGAGATGACGGAGAAGAACGGGTTCTCGGTGGTGGCGCCGATGAAGGTGACCCAGCGGTTCTCGACCGCGGGGAGCAGGGCGTCCTGCTGGGCCTTGTTGAACCGGTGCACCTCGTCGACGAACAGCACGGTCTGCCGCCCGCTCATGCCCAGCTCGCGGCGGGCCTGGTCGATCGCGGCGCGTACGTCCTTGACGCCGGCGGAGACGGCGGAGATCTCCACGAACCTGCGCTTGGTCGCGCCCGCCACGACGTAGGCGAGCGTGGTCTTGCCGGTGCCCGGCGGACCCCACAGGAACAGGGACATGGGGGCCTCGCTCTCGACGAGGCGGCGCAGCGGCGTGCCGGGGCCGAGCAGGTGACGCTGTCCGATCACCTCGTCCAGCCCGCGCGGGCGCATCCGGACGGCCAGCGGCTCGTGGCTCCTGTGGGCCTCCTCGGCCACCGAATCGAACATACTGTCCACAACCTCGACTCTAGCCGTTCCGGGCGTGGCGCCCCGCCGGGAAGCGGCGGCCGGCGCCGTCAGCCCGCCGAGCGCAGCGAGGCCATTCAACGCAGACGTCAGCTGCCCCAGACCGCCGTCGCCCCGCTGTGCCCGGCGCGTACGACGTAGTAGCCCGCGACGACGGCGAGGACCACCGAGACGGCGGACAGGGCCGTGCCGGCGGCCTTCGGCCACCGCCGCGCGCCGAAGACGAGCAGCAGGGCTACCACGCCGAGCGCGCCGGTGCTCAGCAGCAGCGGGTTGGCGAAGGCCTCGTGCGCGTTGACGGCGGCCGACGGATGCCCCTCGAAGAGGTTCCTCTCGAAGGACTCGCCGCTCTCCTTCGCCACGAACACGGCGACGGGCGCGCCGATCGCCACCAGGACGAGGATCCAGTCGAGTTTCGCGCGGAACCTCGGCTGCACGGCGTAGCCGACGCTGAGGAGTCCCAGCAGCGGCGTGAGCACCACGGCGGCGTGGACGAGCATGGGGTGGACGGGCAGGCCGAACATCTCGTCGAACATGGGCGTCGCTCCTGGCTTCGCGATCGGGTCAGGGTGGTTCCTCACCCTGATGCGTACATGATCACGGCGAGGTTCTCAGAGAGATCTGAGAACAATATGAGCGCACGCGGCGCCCCGCTCACGTAAGCGACCCCCCGCGGTCAGGTGGCGGCGCGGCCCCGCGGGGGACGGCCGGCGGGGTCGGGAGGCCCGGCGGCGGGGGTCGCGTCGAGCCCCTCCAGCGCCAGCCGCACCGCCGTGTCGAGCTGCGGGTCGGCGCCCACGGCCCAGTCGGCCGGGGTGTTGAGCACCGCCACGTCCGGTGCGGCGCCCCCGTTCTCCAGCTCCCAGCCGTACCCGCGGATCCAGAGCCCGTAGCCGGGGACGGTGAGGGAGGTGCCGTCGCCGAGCCGGTGCCATTCGTCGTAGCCGATGACGCCGCCCCACGTCCTCGCCCCGACCACCGGGCCGAGGCCGAGCGCCTGCGCCGCGCCGGTGATGACGTCGCCGTCCGAGCACGTCGCCTCGTCGCACACGACGACGACCGGGCCGCGCGGCGCCTCCATGGGGTAGCTCGCCGGCTCGTGGTGGCGGCTCAGGTTCCAGCCAACGATCCGCCGCGACAGCTTCTCCAGCACGAGCTGCGAGGTGAAGCCGCCGCGGTTGCCCCGCACGTCGACGACAAGGGCGTCCCGCGCCAGCTCCCGGCCGAGGTCCCGGTGGAGCTGCGCCCAGCCGGCGGCGTCCATGTCGGGCACGTGCAGGTAGCCCGCCCGGCCCCCGCTCAGCCGCCGTACCCGCTGCCTGCGCTCCGCGACCCAGGCGTGGTAGCGCAGCGTGCGGTCGTCCCACAGCGGCACCACGGCCACCCGGAACACCCGGTCGCCGGACTCGACGGTGAGCTCCACCGGGCGGCCCGCCGTGTCCACCAGCAGCGGCGCGGGCCCGGTGCGCGGGTCCACCGGCCTGCCGTCCACGGCCAGTACGGCGTCGCCCGGCCGCACGCCGGACCCGGCGAGCGGCGACCGGGCGTTCGGGTCGGAGGACTCGGCGGGCAGGACGCGCCGGACCCGCCACAGGCCGTCGGTGTCGGGCGCGAGGTCGGCGCCCAGCATGCCGACGTACCGGTACCACCCCTCCGGAGGGGCGGGCGCCACGTAGGCGTGGGAGGACGCCAGCTCGCCCAGCAGTTCCCCCAGCACGTCGGCGAAGTCGTCCGCGCCGGAGATCCGATCGAGCCACGGCCGGTACGCGGCGAGCGCGCCGGGCCAGTCGACGCCCGCGAGGTCGGCCACCCAGAACTGGTCGCGCACCAGCCGCCCGGCCTCCGCGTACGCCTGGCGCCAGCGGCTCGGCGGGTCGATCTCGACCCGGATCCGGCGCAGGTCCACCTCGACCGGCTCGCCGCCGCCGATGACCTTCATCGCCCGTCCCTCGACGTACGCGATGCGGGCGCCGTCGCCGCTGACCGAGAAGGCGTCGGCGGGCGCGACCTCCTCGCAGGAGCGCTTGGCGAGGTCGAACCGCTCCAGGAGGGGCCGCCGCGGCGGCCCAGGCTCTCCTGTGCCGAGGGAGCCGCGCAGGGGGTGGCGCAGCCAGGCGAGGCCGTCCTTGACCGCCTGGAGGCTCGTGTAGCGCCCCTCGGGCACGGGCAGGCCGACCACCCGGCCCGCCATCCCCTCGGTGTCCACGACGAGGTCGCCGCGGCCGGCGTCCTCCGGCTCGGCCGGGCGGCCGTCCACGGAGGGCGCGAACGGCGAGGGCGTGCTCCGCGCGAGCGGCAGCAGGAAGGGCCGGGAGCCCGCCGCGAAGGCCAGGTCGAAGCTGTGCGCGTCGGAGATCGGGTCGAAGGCCCGTCTGGACAGGAACGCCAGATATCTCCCGTCGGGGGTGAACACCGGCTCGAAGTCGGTGAAGCGGCCGTCGGTGACCTCGACGACGAGCGGGTCGGCGCGCGTCACCCGGTCCGCCGGGTCCGGATCGCCGGGGGTTCCCTCAGGCGCCGCGCGGGGCGTCCGGGAGCGCAGCCGGGCCATCCGGATCGCCCGCAGCGAGCCCACCCCCGGGTGCGACCAGGCCAGCCAGGCCGAGTCGGGCGAGAACCTGGCCCCGCTGGGCGGGCCGCTCTCCGACCGTGCCAGCTCGGTGACCGTCGCGTCCGTCCCGCGGCCCGTGACGTCGACGAGGAGGAGCCTCCCGTCGTGTGTGCTGACGGCGATCATGGTCCCGTCCGGTGAGCCGGACAGCTCCAGCACCCGCCCGAGGCGGCCGCGGGCGAGGCTCCTGACCGTGCCGCCGGGCTCCGTCAGCTCGATGCCGTCCTCGCCGCCCGCGTCGCTCACCCAGGCGACCGGTCCGTTGCCGCGCCGGGCCGCCTCCTCCCCCTCCGGCGCGCGTACGGCGCCGAGCACGACGGGGAGCCGGGCACGGACGCTGGGACGGGCGTCCAGGCACCGCGCCGGGCCGTCCTCGTGGGTGAGCCACAGGACGGCGCCCGCGACCTCGACGGCGCTGGCCCGTCCCGTGGCGTCGCAGGCGAGGTCGTCGAGCAGCGGCGGCGCGGGGCGGGGCCGGCGCCCGGTCCCCGCGCCGCCCAGCGTCACGTCCAGCCGCTCCGGGTGGGCGTCCAGGCAGGGCAGCAGCCACAGCTCCCCCGCCCGCGTGTAGACGATCCGCCGCCCGTCCGTGCTCGCCTGGCGGGCGTAGAAGTCCTCGTGCCAGGTGTGCCGCTTCAGGTCCGAGCCGTCGAGGGCGCACGAGTAGACGTTGCCGACGCCCTCGTGATCGGACAGGAACGCGACCCGGCCCTCGACGATCATGGGCGAGGCGATCTGGCCCTCGTGGCTCTCCAGCAGCCGCCGCCCGTTGAGCCAGAGCCGGCCCGTGCCGCCACCCCGGTAGCGCTTCCAGTGCGCGGGGTCGTGTCCCGCCGCCCCCGTGAGCAGCAGCGTGTCCCCGCCCGACACGTGCAGGTCCTCCACCGGTCCGTACGGCTGCCGCGTGGCCGGCCGCCCGTCGTCCGGGATCGCGTACGCCCAGGTCCAGAACGTGAAGGGCTGGCCGTGCGCGCTGACGGCGGCGACGGTGCGGTCGTCGACCCAGCCCCGGGACTCGGTGTACGGGTCGCCCCAGTAAGTGAGCCGGGTGGCGGGGCCGCCTCCGATCGCGGCCAGATGGATCTCCGGGTCGCCGTCGCGGCGGCTGGTCCAGGCGACCCTGGTGCCGTCGGGCGAGAACCTCGGATGGCTCGCCCCGGCCCGATCGACCGTGAGCCGCCATGCTCTGCCGCCGTCGAGCGGGGCGATCCAGACGTCGTCTTCCGCGACGAACGTCAGCGATCGCCGGTGAACGTGGGGAAATCGAAGGTAAGACCCACTCGTCACCAAATAATCGTAACGGGAAGCCCTTTTACCGCAAGATCGTGATTTTTGCTACTCAAGATACCTGTGAGTCTCCTGCTTACACCTACCCGACATGAACGCCGATAAAGTGACGCATCGCAAGTGGTCAAGACAGGTAAAAAGGGAAGGCGTAACGGTGACCGACACGGACCGACAGCAGCACCCGGCTCGGCCCAGGAGCAAGGCCAGGCGCACCATCGGCGTCGGCCTCAGTGTGCTCGCGCTCGCAGGGAGCCTCGCGGCGTGCAGCGAGGCGAAGAACTCCGCGGACGGGGCTCCGACGCCCGCCCCCTCGGACGCGCCCTCCGCCGTCCCCTCTGAACTCCCTGAGGCGACACCCACGGTCAAGGAGACCGACCTGCGCAAGGTGACCTGCGAGTACCGCAAGGACGACACCGACAGCCCGGCGAAGTTGGTCGGCTTCCCGCCGAAGCAGCTGTCGAAGGCGGTGATCAACGCCAAGACGATGACGATCTACACCAACCTCGGCAACATCGTCATCGACATCGCCCCCGGTGACACGCCCTGCACGATCAACTCGTTCGCGTTCCTGGCGAGCAAGAAGTTCTTCGACAACACGGTCTGCCACCGGCTCACCACGATCGAGAGCAACGGTCTCGGCCTGCTGCAGTGCGGCGACCCGCAGGCCAAGGGCGACGGCGAGAACCCGACCGACGGCACCGGCGGCCCCGGCTACCTGTTCCCCGACGAGAACCTCGGCCCGCAGTACGCCCGCGGCGTGGTGTTCATGGCCCAGGGCGGCGACGCCGCCAACTCCAACGGCAGCCAGTTCGTGATCTCCTACACGGACGAGAACGCCCAGCTCCCGCAGGCGTACACGCCGTTCGGCATCGTGCGCAAGGGCATGGAGATCGTCGACAAGGTCGCCAAGGGCGGGGTCAACACCGCCAAGGACGGCGTCGACATCACCAGCGACGACGGCGGCTCGAACGCTCCCAAGATGAAGGTCCAGATCAAGACCATCAGGATCTCCTGACCCGCGGTCGCACCGCACGACGAACGGCCCCCGGGCCCGGTTCACCACCGGGCCCGGGGGCCGTCGTCATGTGCGCGGAAGCGGCGCGGTCAGGCCTTCGGCTCCGCCTCGCCCTTGGGCTTGGCGTCCACCCCGGCCTCCTTGCGCTGCTCGGTCGTGATCGGCGTGGGAGCGGCGGTCAGCGGGTCGAACCCGGAGGCGGTCTTCGGGAACGCGATCACGTCGCGGATCGACTCGCCGCCCGCGAGGAGCATGCAGACGCGGTCCCAGCCGTAGGCGATGCCGCCATGCGGCGGCGGGCCGTAGTTGAACGCCTCGAGGAGGAAGCCGAACTTGCTCTCCGCCTCCTCCTTGGAGATGCCGAGCACCTCGAAGACCCGCTGCTGCATCTCGGCCCGGTGGATACGGATCGAGCCGCCGCCGATCTCCATGCCGTTGCAGACCATGTCGTACGCGTACGCCAGGGCCTCGCCGGGGTTGTCGTGGAAGGTGTCGGCGAACTCGGGCTTGGGTCCGGTGAACGGGTGGTGCACGGCCGTCCAGCCGGTCTGCCGGCCGACCTCGTCGACCACCGGCTCGAACATGGGGGCGTCCACGACCCACAGGAACGACCACTGCGACTCGTCGATCAGGTCGCAGCGGCGGCCGATCTCCAGCCGGGCCGCGCCGAGCAGCTCCCGCGAGGCGTGCGGCAGGCCGGCCGCGAAGAAGATCGCGTCCCCGGGCTGCGCGCCGGTGACCTTGGCCAGGCCGGCGATCTCGGTCTCGGACAGGTTCTTGGCCACCGGGCCGCCGAGCCCGTCCTCCTGGACCAGCACGTACGCCAGGCCCCGGGCGCCGCGCGACTTGGCCCACTCCTGCCAGGCGTCCAGCTCCTTGCGGGTCTGTCCGGCGCCGCCCGGCATGACGACCGCGCCGACGTACGGCGCCTGGAAGACGCGGAAGGAGGTGTTGGCGAAGTAGTCCGTCAGCTCGGTCAGCTCGACCCCGAAGCGCAGGTCCGGCTTGTCGGAGCCGTACCTGGACATCGCCTCGGCGTAGCTGATCCGCGGCAGCGGCGTCGGCAGCTCGTAGCCGAGGGTCTCCTTCCAGATGCGGCCGATCAGCGCCTCACCGAGCTCGATGACGTCGTCCTGGTCGACGAACGACATCTCGATGTCGATCTGGGTGAACTCCGGCTGCCGGTCCGCCCGCAGGTCCTCGTCACGGAAGCAGCGCGCGAGCTGGTAGTAGCGCTCGAGGCCGGAGACCATGAGGAGCTGCTTGAAGAGCTGCGGCGACTGCGGCAGGGCGTACCAGTTGCCCGGCTGGAGCCGTACCGGCACCAGGAAGTCGCGGGCGCCCTCCGGGGTGGAGCGGGTGAGGGTCGGGGTCTCGACGTAGACGAACCCGCGCTCCCGCATGACCTCGTTCGCCAGGTATGTCGCCTGCGAGCGAATCCGCAGCGCGTCGGCGACCTGGGCCCGGCGGATGTCGAGGTAGCGGTACTTCAGCCGCGCCTCCTCCGACACGCCGCTGCTGCCCTCGATCGGGAACGGCAGCGGCGCGGCCTCGCTCAGCACCTCCACCTCGGAGGCGACGACCTCGACGGCGCCGGTCGGCAGGTCGGGGTTCTCGTTGCCCTCCGGGCGCACGCGAACCTCGCCCGTCACCTTGACGCAGTACTCCGAGCGCAGGTCGTGGGCGTGATCCTCCTCACGGAAGACCACCTGGGCGGAGCCGGAGGCGTCCCGCAGGTCGATGAAGACGACCCCGCCGTGGTCGCGGCGGCGGGCCACCCAGCCCGCCAGCGTCACCCGCTGGCCTGCATGCTCCCTACGAAGCGTCCCTGCTTCGTGACTGCGGATCACGAGAATTTCCCCTTCAGGATGTCGACGACCTCGGCGATCGGCACCGCGGTCTGCTCGGCTGTGGTCATGTCCTTCACTTGCGCGGTCCCCGATTCCAGATCCCGGTCGCCGAGGATCAGGGCGTACCGGGCGCCGCTGCGGTCCGCCGCCTTCATCGCGCCCTTGACGCCGCGCCCGCCGAAGGCCATGTCGACCGAAAGGCCGGCCCGGCGCAGCTCCGCCACCAGGGCGAAGACCCGCCGCCGCGCCTCCTCGCCGAGAGGTACGGCGAACACGTCCACGCTGCCCTGACGCTCGGCGAGCAGTCCCTCGGCCTCCATCGCGAGGACGGTGCGGTCGACGCCGAGCGCCCAGCCGACGCTGGGCAGCGGCGGACCGCCGATCATCTCGCTCAGGCCGTCGTAGCGGCCACCGCCGCCCACGGCCGACTGGGCGCCGAGGCCGTCGTGCACGAACTCGAAGGTCGTACGGGTGTAGTAGTCGAGGCCGCGGACCAGCCGGGGGTCGTCGGTGTAGGAGATGCCCACCTCACGGAGAAGGCCGCGCACCTCCTCGTGGTAGGCCTTGCACGCCCCGCACAGGTGGTCGGTGACCAGCGGCGCGTCCGCGAGCTGGGCGCGGACCTCGGGCCGCTTGTCGTCGAGAACGCGCAACGGGTTGATCTCGATGCGCTGACGGGTCGGCTCGTCCAGGTCGAGCCCGCGCAGGAACTCCTGCAGCGCGGCCCGGTACGCGGGACGGCACTCGCGGCAGCCCAGCGAGTTCAGCAGCAGCCGCACGTTCCGCAGCCCGAGCCGGGTGTAGCCGTCCATGGCGAGCGTGATCAGTTCGGCGTCCAGGGCCGGGTCCTCCGCGCCCAGCGCCTCGGCCCCGACCTGGGAGAAGTGGCGGTACCTGCCCTTCTGGGCCCGCTCGTACCGGTAGTAGCTGCCGGAGTACCACAGCTTGACCGGCAGCGGGCCGCCCGGCAGGCCGTGCTCGATCACCGCGCGCACCACGGAGGCGGTGCCCTCGGGGCGCAGCGTGATCGACCGCCCGCCCTTGTCCTCGAAGGTGTACATCTCCTTGGTCACGATGTCGGTGGACTCACCGACGCCGCGGGAGAACAGCCGGGTGTCCTCGAAGGCCGGCGTCTCGATGTACCCGTAGCCCGCCGCGCGGGCCGGCGCGGACAGCGCGTCGCGTACGGCGAGCGCCCATTCGGAGCGCGGCGGCATCCAGTCGAAGGTGCCCTTCGGCGCTTGAAAGCTCATCACAGTCCCCTGGTCGGGCCGGCGGGCGGCGCGTCCCCGCCCGGGGCCTGCTGGTCGAGCAGCCCGCGGAGGTAGGGGTTGGTCGCGCGCTCGCGGCCAATGGTCGTCTGCGGTCCATGGCCGGGCAGGACCGTCGTCTCGTCCGGCAGCGGCAGGCACACGGTGGCCAGGCTGCGCAGGATCGTCTCGTGGTCCCCGCCCGGAAGGTCGGTACGGCCGATGGAGCCGGCGAACAGCAGGTCGCCCGAGAACATGATCTCAGGAACCCGGAACGTCACCGACCCCCTGGTATGGCCGGGCGCGTGGTCGACTGTGATCTCCATGCCCGCGAGTTTCAGCACGGCGCCGTCGCTCAGCTCGCGGACGTCGTCGGGCTCGGTGAACTCCAGCCCGCCGAAAAGCATCTGCCCGGCCTGCAGGGAGAGCCCCTTGCCGGGATCCGACAGCAGCTCGCGGTCCTCGGGGTGGATCCACGCGGGCACGTCCCGCGCGCCGCAGACGGGCACGACGGACCACATGTGGTCGATGTGGCCGTGGGTCAGCAGCACCGCGACCGGCTTGAGCCGGTACTCGCGCACGATCTCGTCGAGGCCCTCGACAGCGTCCTGACCTGGGTCGATGATGACGCACTCCTCGCCTTCGGCGGGCGCGACAACATAGCAGTTGGTCTGGAAGGACCCTGCGGGAAACCCGGCGACGAGCACGGAATCGGCCTCTTCGTCTCAGAAGATGTATCAAGGAATGCGCGAGCGAATGTAACCGAAGGGTACCGGTGCGGGTCGGCAGGCTGCGAACGCATACCCGTGTGCCGATACGATTCGCCCACCTCAATAGTCATTCTTGGACAGTCGGGAGGACGAAGTGGTCACCGGCAAGGACCGCCAGAAGCAGCTGGCCCGGGATCATTACCAGCGGCAGACGCAGGCGAGACTTGAGCGGCAGCGCAAGGCCCGGCGCACCGCCGTCATCGGAACGACCACCGTCGCCGTCGTGGCGGTGGGGGCGATCGTGGGGGCGATCGCCTTCCTGGGGCGTGACGACAACGCCACCGCGAACGCCAAGCCGAGCATCGCCGCCGGCGAAGAGCCGAAGGGGTACGACCCCGCCGCCGGCACGTGCTCGTACGTGAAGGCGGCCGACGGCGGCCCGGTCAAGGACGTGGGCATGCCGCCCGAGAAGGTGAGCACCGCCCCGGCGGTCATGACGATCAAGACCAACTACGGGGACATCGTCGCCGACCTCGACGCGGTCAACGCGCCCTGCACGGTCAACTCGTTCAAGTTCCTCGCGTCGAAGGACTACTTCGACAACAGCCGGTGCCACCGGATGGGCACCAGCTTCCCGATCCTGCAGTGCGGCGACCCGCTGGCCAAGGCCGACGGCAAGAACCCCACCGACGGACAGGGCGGCCCCGGCTACCGCTTCGTGGACGAGAACCTCGCGGGCGCCAAGTACACCCGCGGCGTGCTCGCCATGGCCAACAGCGGCCCCGCGACCAACGGCAGCCAGTTCTTCATCGTGTACGGCGACACCGGGCTGAGCGCGGACTACACGCCTTTCGGTACCGTGACGAAGGGGCTGGAAATCCTGGACAAAGTGGCCAAGCGGGGCGTGATCACCGGAGCCGGTGGCGACGGCACGGGCGCACCCAAGCGGCCCGTCGAAATCAAAGACGTGACAATTACCAGCAAGAGCTGACGTAATACAACCAAGGGCACATTGGGGCCCCGGAGGCTGATTCGAGTGCGGGAGGACACCGTGACCACCGACCCGTGGGGCCGGGTAGACGACGACGGCACCGTCTACGTACGTACGGCCGAGGGTGAACGAGCCGTCGGGTCCTGGCAGGCCGGTGAACCGGAGGAGGCTCTCGCCTACTACCACCGCAAGTACGAGGAGCTGGCCGGCCAGATTCAGCTCCTCGAACAGCGGGTGAAGGGCACCGACCTGCCGCCCACGCAGGCGGAGGCGAGCATCCTGAAGCTCCGCGAGGCCGTCACCGAGGCCCACGCCGTGGGCGACCTGGCCGCGCTCCAGAGCCGCCTGGAGGCCTTGAGCGAGATCGTCGGCAAGCGTCGCGAGGAAGTGAAGGTCGCGCGTGACAAGGCGCGGACCCAGGCGCGCGATGTCAAGGAGCGGATTGTCGCCGAGGCCGAGCGGATCGCCGAGGAGGCGACCCACTGGAAGTCCGGCGGCGAGCGGCTGCGCCAGCTCGTCGAGGAGTGGAAGGCCGCCGAGCGCATCGACCGCCCCACCGAGGCGGGCCTGTGGAAGCGCCTGTCCGCCGCGCGTACGGCGTTCGCCAAGCGGCGCAAGGCGTACTTCTCCTCGCTGGACGAGCAGCGGGACGCGGTGCGCGACGAGAAGGAGCGCATCGTCGCCGAGGCGGAGGCGATCGCCGGTTCGACCGACTGGAACGCGACCGCCGCCGCCTACCGGGAGCTGATGCACCGGTGGAAGGCCGCCGGGCGCGCCTCCCGTGAGGTCGAGGACGAGCTGTGGACCAGGTTCAAGGGTGCGCAGGACCTGTTCTTCCAGGCCAGGTCGGCCGTCTTCGCCGAGCGGGACGCCTCCTTCGCGGCGAACGCGGAGATCAAGGAGACGCTGCTCGCCGAGGCCGGGAAGCTGCTGCCGATCACGGACGCGAGGAGCGCCCGCGCGGTGCTGCGCGGCATCCTGGAGCGCTGGGAGGCGGCCGGACCGGTGCCGCGGGAGCAGCGCGACCGGCTGGAGGGCGGCCTGCGCAAGATCGATGACGCGGTCCGCAAGGCCGAGGAGAACGAGTGGCGCCGCACGAACCCGGAGGCCAGGGCGCGCGCCCAGGACACCGTCAACCAGCTCCGCCGGTCGATCGAGCAGCTCGAGACCCGGCTGTCCAAGGCCCGGGCGGCGGGCCGCGACAAGGACGTCAAGGAGACCGAGGAGGCGCTCACCGCGCGCCGCTCCTGGCTTGAGGAGGCCGAGCGCACGCTCGCCGAGTTCTCCTGACGCCGGGTTCATCGGGGGCGGCGCCGGCCGCCCCCGCCGCCGGACCGTCCCGTCCCCCGTCGCGATCGCGCGGCGGGGGACGACGCGTGTCAGGGGTCAGGGGGCGACGCGGCCCGAAGGGCCCCGCGCGGACGGTCAGTTCGTCACGCGGTAGACGTCGTAGACGCCCTGGATGTTGCGCACCGCCTTGAGCACGTGGCCGAGGTGCTTGGGATCGCCCATCTCGAAGGTGAACTTGCTCACCGCGACCCGGTCCCGGCTGGTCGCCACCGTGGCGGACAGGATGTTCACGTGCTGGTCCGAAAGCGTACGCGTGACGTCCGACAGCAGCCGGGGCCGGTCCAGCGCCTCGACCTGGATCGCCACCAGGAAGACCGAGTCTCCGCTGGGGGCCCACGACACCTGCACGAGCCGGTCGGGCTGGGCGTTGAGCTCCTCCACGTTGGGGCAGTTCGTCCGGTGGACCGACACCCCGTGGCCGCGGGTCACGAAGCCCACGATCTCGTCGCCGGGCACCGGCGTGCAGCACCGCGACAGCCGCACCCACACGTCCGGGTCGCCCGCCACGTTGACTCCCGCGTTGGAACCGCCCCTGGGACGCCCTCTGAGCTTCGTGGGCACCGCCGCCTCGGCGATGTCCTCCTGTGCCCCCTCGACACCTCCGAGGGACTGGACGAGCTTCTGGACGACCGCCTGGGCCCCCGAGTGGCCCTCGCCGACCGCGGCGTAGAGAGCCGACACGTCCGGGTACCTGAGGTCGCGCGCCAGCGCGAGGAGCGCCTCGCCGGACATCAGGCGCTGCAGCGGCAGCCCCTGCTTGCGCATCGCCCGCCCGATGGCCTCCTTGCCGGCCTCGATGGCGGTCTCCCTGCGCTCCTTGGAGAACCACTGCCGGATCTTGTTGCGGGCCCGGCCGCTCTTGACGAACTTCAGCCAGTCGCGCGAGGGACCCGCGTCCGGCGACTTGGAGGTGAAGATCTCCACCGTGTCGCCGTTGCCGAGCCGCGACTCCAGCGGCACCAGGCGGCCGTTCACCCGGGCCCCGATGCACCGGTGCCCCACCTCGGTGTGCACGGCGTACGCGAAGTCGACCGGGGTGGCGCCCTCGGGCAGCGCGATCACCTGGCCGCGCGGCGTGAAGACGAACACCTCCGAGACCGACAGGTCGAAGCGCAGCGACTCCAGGAACTCGCCCGGGTCGGAGGTCTCCTTCTGCCAGTCGAGGAGCTGGCGCAGCCAGGCCATGTCGTTGACCTGCTTCCCCTTGCCCGCCGTGCCGGGGGCGCCGTTCATCTCCTCCTTGTACTTCCAGTGGGCGGCCACGCCGTACTCCGCGCGGTGATGCATCGCGCGGGTGCGGATCTGCAGCTCGATCGTCTTGCCCTCGGGACCCATGACCGTCGTGTGCAACGACTGGTACATGTTGAACTTGGGCATCGCGATGTAGTCCTTGAACCGCCCGGGCAACGGCCTCCACTGCGCGTGGATCGTTCCGAGGGCGGCATAGCAGTCGCGCACCGTGTCCACCAGCACGCGGATGCCCACCAGGTCGTAGATGTCGTCGAACGCCACGCCCTTGGCGATCATCTTCTGGTAGATCGAGTAGTAGTGCTTCGGACGGCCCTTGACGCTCGCCCGGATCTTGGCCTCGCGCAGGTCGGCGGAGACCCTCTCGATCACGTCCTGCAGGAACAGGTCCCGCCGGGGCGCGCGCTCCGACACCATCCGGGCGATCTCGTCGTACCGCTTCGGGTAGAGCATGGCGAACGCGAGGTCCTCCAGCTCCCACTTGATGGTGTTCATGCCGAGCCGGTGCGCGAGCGGCGCGAAGATCTCCAACGTCTCGCGGGACTTCTGCTGCCGTTTGTGCTCGGGCAGGTAGCGCATCGTGCGCATGTTGTGCAGCCGGTCGGCCAGCTTGATGACCAGCACGCGGATGTCGCGCGCCATGGCGACGACCATCTTCCTGACGGTCTCGGCCTGCGCCGCGTCGCCGAACTTGACCTTGTCCAGCTTGGTCACGCCGTCGACCAGAAGGGCGATGTTCTCGCCGAAGTCGGCGCGCAGCTCCTCCAGGCTGTAGGCGGTGTCCTCGACCGTGTCGTGCAGGAGCGCCGCGCAGAGCGTCTCGTCATCGGTGCCGAGCTCGGCCAGGATCGTCGCCACGGCCAGCGGGTGCGTGATGTACGGGTCGCCGCTCTTGCGCTTCTGGTCGCGGTGATGGTGGGCGGCGACGTCGTAGGCGTGCTCGATCAGCCGGAGATCCGCTTTGGGATGGGTCGCGCGAACCGTCTTGAAGAGCGGTTCCAACACCGGATTCATAGCACCCCACTGCCCCCCGAACCGCGCCCGCCGCCGTCGCTGGGCAGGCGCGGGTCTCTCCTCCGCTGCCTCCGATGCGTCGCGCGCGGCTACCGTCTCCACGGCATCGGCGGGCCAGGACTCACTCCGGGCCCGCACGCCGTCGGGCACGACCACATCACGGGGCACACAGACTCCTCACGTTGAGTCCAGGCTCCCCAGTGTATCCGCGCCGTCTGCCCGCTTTTCGCCTGGATTCGGTCGGTTCAGACGGTCACCAGGGAACGGACCTCCAGGCCAGGCAACCGGTCGCGGCCGGAGAGGAAGGACAGCTCCATCAGGACGGACACCCCGATGACGTGGGCGCCCGCTCTCCTGACCAGCTCCACGGTCGCGTTCGCGGTGCCTCCCGTGGCGAGCACGTCATCCACGATCAGCACCCGCTCGCCCGGGACGAAGGCGTCGGAGTGCACCTCGACCGTCGCGGAGCCGTACTCCAGATCATAGTTCGCCTCGAACGTCTGTGCAGGCAGTTTGCCTTTCTTGCGCACGGGGACGAACCCCGCCCCCGCCCGGTACGCCACCGGGGCGGCCAGGATGAAGCCGCGCGCCTCGATGCCGACCACCTTGTCGAACGCCAGGCCGGCACCCAGCTCGTCCACCACCTGGGTGAACGCGCCGTGGTCGGCCAGCAGCGGGGTGATGTCCTTGAACACGACGCCCGGCTTCGGGTAGTCGGGAACGTCTCTGATCAGGGAGACCCACTCGGTCATTTTCCGCCCACTTCATGAGGACGGCGCCCCCGCGTCCCTCCGGCGATGCCGAGCATCGCCGGAGGCGGCACAGGAGCGCCGTCGCTGTTCTTACGCGTCAACCGTACCGGTCAACGCTTCTTGCGCTTGTCGTCCTCGGTCGCCGGGACTCCGTTCTGCGACCCCGCGCTCACCGGCTGCTTGGCGGCGCGTGCCTCGGCCGCGGCCGCCTTGGCGGCGGAGGCCTCGCGCTGGGCCACCCGCTTGGCCAGGGCCTGCCACTGCGGCTCGCGCTCCTTGAGCGTGACCAGGATGGGCGTGGCCACGCACAGCGAGGAGTACGTGCCGACGACCATGCCGACGAACAGCGCCAGGGACAGGTCCTTCAGCGTGCCCGCGCCGAGCAGCGTGGTGCCGATGAACAGGATCGCCGCCACCGGCAGGATCGCGACCAGCGAGGTGTTCAGCGACCGGATCAGGGTGTGGCTGAGCGCGTTGTTCGCGGCCTGGGTGTAGGTCATCTTCGCGCTCGTGCCGAGCTTGCCCGTCACTTCCTTGATCATGTCGAAGACGACGACCGCGTCGTACAGCGAATAACCGAGGATCGTGAGGAAGCCCAGCATGGTGGCCGGGGTGACCTCGAAGCCGGACCAGGCGTAGATGCCCGCGGTGATCACGAGGTCGTGGACCAGGGCCACGACGGCGGCGAGCGCCATCCGCCACTCGAACGCGAGGCTGAGGTACAGCATGATCGCGAGCATGAAGACGGCCAGGCCGATCCACGCCTTCTGGGCGACCTCGCCGCCCCAGGTCGCGCCGATGACCTGAGTGCTGACCTCGTTCACGTCGATGTGGTACTTGTTCGCGACCGCCTGCTGGACCTTGGGCACCTCGTTGGTGTCCAGGCTCTCGGTCGTGACCCGCCAGTTCGACCCGGCCTGCTGCACGATGGTCTGGTGGACACCGGTCTCGTGGATGGTGTCCCTGACCTCCTCGACGCTGGAACTCGCCGCCCGGGGGAACTCGAAGACCGAGCCGCCCCGGAACTCGACGCCGAGGTTGAGGCCGTGGACGACCATGCCCAGGATGGAGACCGCCATCAGCAGGGCCGACAGGCCGTACCAGAGCTTCCGCTTGCCGACGAAGTCGATGTCGATGTCGCCGCGGTACAGGCGGCTGATAATGCCCGGCATCACGCCTCCTGCAGAGTCTGCTCGGTGCCGGTACGGCCCATGCGTTCAGCGTCGAGCCCGGACAGCTTGTGGCCCTTGGAGAAGAACTTCAGCCGCGCGGCCAGCGACATGAGCGGCTTGGTGAAGAGGAAGACCACCACGATGTCGATGAGCGTGGTCAGGCCCATGGCGAACGCGAACCCGGCGACGCCGCCCACGGCGAGGAAGTAGAGCACCACCGCGGCGATGAACATGACCGCGTCCGCGACCAGGATCGTCCGCTTCGCCCGCCGCCAGGCGACCTCGACGGCGGCGCGGAGGGTGCGTCTGCCTTCCTTCATCTCGTCACGGATGCGTTCGAAGTAGACGATGAACGAGTCCGCGGTGATGCCGATCGAGACCACGAGGCCGATGATGTGCGGCAGCGACCACCGGAAGCCGACGTTCGAGCTGAGGACGGCCACCGACAGGTAGGTGACGATCGTCGCCACTCCGAGGCTGGCGATGCCGATCGCGCCGAGGCCCCGGTAGTAGAGCAGCAGGTAGAGCATGACGATCAGCAGGCCGATGGCTCCGGAGACGAGGCCGCCGCGGAGCTGGTCCTGGCCGAGCGTCGAGGAGACGGAGACGACGGAGCTCTGCACGAACTTGAGCGGCAGCGCGCCGTACTTGAGCTGGTCGGCGAGCTCGGTCGCGGTCTGCTGGGTGAAGCTGCCCGAGATCTCGGTCTTGCCGCCGGGGATCCGGCCGTTCGAGGCGGGGGCGGTGATCACGAGACCGTCGAGGACGACGCCGATCTGGTTGCGCGGCGGCTGGGCGCCGAAGGCCCTGGCGGTGAGGTCGCTCCACTGCGACGCGCCCTGGCTCTTGAAGTCGAGGTTGACCACCCACTCGCCGGTGTCCTGGCGTACGCCGGCCGACGCGGTGGTGATCTGAGCGCCCTGCACGGCGGCCTTGTCGAGGATGTACCTCGCGGAGCCGTCCTGGCTGCAGGCCACGATCTGCTTGTTCGGGTCGTCCTGGGCGCCCTGGCCGCGGTTCTTCGCGGTGCAGTCGATCTTGCGGAACGCCTCCAGGGCGGCCGGGTCGATGCCGGAGACGTCCTGCCCGGCGAGCGGGTCCTCCTCGCCGGCGCTGGTCGAGGGCGACGGCGACGGCGTCGCCTTGGCCCGTGTCCCGGCCGCCGACCTCTCACCGGTGGCGGTATGCGACCTTGCCCGCCTGGTCACGCTCGGCGTCGGGGTGGGCTCGGCGAGGACCTTGGAGACCGCGCGCCCGGCCGGCGTGGCGCCGGGGGACGGGGTGGCGGCCGACGAGCTCGGCGTGGCCGCGGTCGTGGGAAGGGCGGCCGGCGGAGTCGTGGCCGCGGCCACCGCGAGCACCTGGCGGAAACGCATCTCCGCGGTGGTGGCGACCAGTTTGACGGCCTCGTCGCGGCCGGCGCCCGGCACCGAGATGACGATGTTGTCGCCGGACCTGGCGACCTCGGCGTCGGAGATGCCGGTGCCGTTCACGCGGTCCCGGATGATGTTGACGGCCCGGTCGAGGCTCTCCTGCGGCGGGGCCTTGCCGTCGGCGGTCACGGGCGACAGCGTCACTGTCGTGCCGCCCGCGAGGTCGAGACCGAACTTGGGGACGAACGCCTTCTGGAAGACGATCGACGCCCCCATGGCGAGCATTATCACCAGAAGGGCCAGGAGCATGCGCCCTGGCTTGATCTGGCTACTGGTCGGTGGGGCCACTGGTGGTCGACTCTCTCGTCAAGGGATCTTCAGTGAGCGTGGTCAGGACTGCTTGGTGCCCGAGTCCTTGCTGCCCCCGTCTTCGGAGGTCTCGGTCGCCTGCTCGCCCTTGTCCTTCTGAATGTCCTCATGGGCGTCGTCGCGAACGCCCTCTTCCGCCACGGGCTGGGCAGAATCCGTCTCGTCGGCGTCGGCGCCGTCAACGGGAGTCACAACGCGACCGATCGCGGCCTTGACCCAGCGGGTCTCCACGCCCGGCGCGATCTCCAGGATGACGTCCTCGTCCTGGAGGCCCACCACGGTGCCGAACAGACCCGTGGTCGTCATGACGCGCGCGCCCGGCGTGAGCGTGTTCTGCATCTGCAGCTGCTCCTGCTGACGCTTGCGCTGGGGGCGGATCAGCAAGAAGTAGAACACCACTACCAGCAAGATCAGTGGCAGAAACGTCCCAAGCGGGTTGTTGCCCACGGGGGCCACCCTTCCATTAGGTGATGAACCGGTGTGACACCGGAGGTCCTGTTACGCGTTTTGCGCGCCGCGACCGCGTCGCCGAGAAGCGTCAGCGTAAGCGGCCGGTCAAGCCACGCAGTGTAGGCGAGCCGCTCGAAGAGCGGCAACGAACCCACGATATGGCACGCGGGAAAGTGCCCATTTCAGCGCCTTTGCAACCGATCTGTGACCATAAGCGGCTGATGCGCCCTTCGTGACCGACTTCGACACCCTGATATTTCTCTGCCATTCAAGAAATGCGCAGCTTTCGTCGACGGTCATTCACGACTCGGCCGCGTTCCGCCGCTCCTTCCGCGGAAGCGGGGCGGCGCCACGGTTCAGAAGGGGGCGTCCGGAGGCGGGACCAGGCCGAGATGCGTCCAGGCCGCCGTGGTCGCCACGCGGCCCCGCGGCGTGCGGGCGAGCAGGCCCTGCCGGACGAGGAACGGCTCCGCCACCACCTCCACGGTCTCGGGCTCCTCCCCCACCGCCACCGCGAGCGTGGACAACCCGACCGGGCCGCCGCCGAACTTGCGCAGCAGCGCCCCCAGCACGGCGCGGTCGAGCCGGTCCAGGCCCTCGCCGTCCACCTCGTAGAGGTTGAGCGCGGCGGCGGCCACCTCGCGGGTGATCACGCCCTCGGCGCGCACCTCGGAGAAGTCGCGGACCCGGCGCAGCAGGCGGTTCGCGATGCGGGGCGTCCCGCGCGACCGGCGGGCGATCTCGTGCGCGCCCTCGCCGGGAAGCTCGACGGACAGCAGCCGCGCGGATCTGTGCAGCACCTGCTCCAGCTCGGGCACGTCGTAGAAGTCCATGTGGGCGGTGAAGCCGAAGCGGTCGCGCAGCGGTGCCGGGAGCAGTCCGGCGCGCGTGGTCGCCCCGACCAGCGTGAACGGCGCGATGTCCAGCGGGATGGACGTGGCCCCCGGCCCCTTGCCGACCACGATGTCGACCCGGAAGTCCTCCATCGCGAGGTAGAGCATCTCCTCGGCCGGGCGGGCCATGCGGTGGATCTCATCGATGAAGAGGACCTCGCCCTCGGAGAGGGTCGAGAGGATCGCGGCGAGGTCGCCGGCGCGCTCCAGCGCCGGGCCGGAGGTCATCCGGAGCGGCGCGCCCAGCTCGGCCGCGATGATCATGGCGAGTGTGGTCTTGCCCAGGCCGGGGCCACCGCTCATCAGCACGTGGTCCGGCGGCCGGCTGCGGCGCAGGGCGCTCTCCAGCACCAGCGAGAGCTGCTCGCGCACCCGCCCCTGGCCGATGAACTCCTCCAGGCGGCGGGGACGCAGCGCCGCCTCGATGGCGTGCTCGTCCCCCTCGGCGTCGGGCGAAACCAGGTCGCGGTCGATGCTCATGACGGCCTCCCCCGGCGCCGGCGGTGCGCTGAAACGTTCATCGGACGGCTCACCGGACGCTCAGCGCGCGCAGGGCCGACTTGAGCAGGGTGGCGACCTGGGGGGACCGGCCGGCCGTCACCTCGGCGTCGGCCTCGGGCGCCACCACGGCGACGGCCTCGTCCGCGTCCTTGGCCGAGTATCCGAGGCCGACCAGGCCGGAGTGGACCTGGTCACGCCAGGGAAGCACCGGCGCGCCGCCGCCGAGCGCGGCGTTGACCGCGTCCTCCGGCGTGCCGAGCTTGCCCTTGAGCTCCAGGACGATGCGCTGGGCGCCCTTCTGGCCGATGCCGGGGACCATGGTCAGCGCCTTGATGTCGGCGGTCGCGACGGCCACCCGGAGCGCGCTCGGCGTGTGGACGGCCAGCATGGCGAGCGCGATGCGCGGTCCGACCCCGCTCGCCGTCTGCAGCATCTCGAACAGGGTCCGCTCGTCTTCGGAGGCGAAGCCGTACAGCGTGAGCGACTCCTCGCGGACCACCAGCGAGGTGGCGAGTCTGCCGGGCTCGCCCATCCGCAGCCCGGCCAGCGTGCCGGGCGTGCAGTGCACCAGCACGCCGACCCCGCCGACCTCGACCACGGCGGCCTCCGGCCCGATCCCGGTCACCCGGCCCGCCACGGATGCGATCACTGCGCGCTCCCTCCCCGATCGGCCCGCCCTGCTTCGCGGACCCCAGTCCTACCAGAAGCGGCCGACATAGCGACGGCTGGCGACGTCGCCGGGGTCACCGCCCGGCTCCGGGATGGCGGTATCCGGGCTGGAGCGCGACAGGCCGTCCCCGCCCGGCCAGGGCCTGGGCCTGGGCCAGCCGGTTCTGCGCGGCGCCGCGCCAGACATGGCAGATGGCGAGGGCCAGGGCGTCGGCGGCGTCGGCGGGCTTCGGCATGGCGTCGAGCCTGAGCACGCGGGTCACCATGGTGCCGACCTGCTTCTTGTCGGCGTTGCCGTTCCCCGTGATGGCGGCCTTGACCTCGCTCGGCGTGTGCAGCGCGACCGGCAGGCCGCGCCGCGCGGCGCAGGTGATGGCGACCGCGGACGCCTGCGCGGTGCCCATGACCGTACGCAGGTTGTGCTGGGCGAAGACCCGCTCCACGGCCACCGCGTCGGGCTTGATCTCGTCGAGCCAGCGCTCGATCTCGGCCTCGATGGCGACCAGCCGGGCACCGATGTCGTCCTCGGCGGGCGTGCGCACCACGCCGACGGCCACCATGCGCAGCGGCGCACCCGGACGACCCTCGACCGCTCCGAGGCCGCACCGGGTCAGCCCCGGATCGACCCCCATCACCCTCAGCTCGGGCAACCGCACCGGAACGCCTCCCCCGGGATCCATTCTTCGCCGAACACGTGTTCGGCGAAGAACTCTACTCCCGGTGGAGGCGCGAGATCACGGGTAACCGCGGATCAGAAGTAGTCGAGCATGTACGCGGCGCAGCGGAAGGCCGCGTCAAGCGCCTCATCGTCCTCGGCGGAGCCACCCGTGACCAGACCGGCGCGGCGCAGCGTGGCCATGGGGACGCCCGCGAACAGCGCGGACAGGCCGCGGACGCCGAAGGCGGGTCCGGCTCCCGACGACGGGCTGACGGACCCCGCCCCCGAGGAGATCTCCAGTCTCCAGGCTCCGCTGTTCGCCGGCCGCTGCGGGTCCTCCACATGGATGACGGTGTCCACCGAGATCCCGGCGGGGAAACCGCGCCGCGCGACGGCGGCGGGCAGGTCGATCACGCGGAACATCCAGCGTGTCTGCCGGATCTCGTCCTTGCTCCGCTCCCGGAGCAGCCAGAGCACCGGGTCGTACGGCTCGACGACCGCGGTGACGGACTTGGCGACCGAGGAGGCGGTGCCGACCAGGGACCACAGGGCCCGCGCGGTGGCCTCGGATCCGGCCACGCAGTTGTCGACCTGGATGTCGCCGCTGTTCCACCGGTAGATCAGGAACCCGTCATCGGCGACATAGCAGAAGTCGTCGTCCTCGGCCAGCCACAGCCGCCACGTGCGCTCGTCGTAGCAGAGCGGGCCGGAGGCGCGGGTCGCGGCGTGGATCCGCCCGATGGTCGCGATCAGCTCCGGCGCGTCGTCGGGGCCCATCCGGCGCAGCTTGACGCCGGGGCCGGCCGCATCCAGCCCGCGCAGCGCCTCGGTGGGGAGAGTGACCCTGGTCAGGCCGCCCGCGTGCTCCCAGCCCATGCTCCGATAGAGCGGCGTGGTGGCGGGATAGAGCGCGGAGACGACGTCCCCGAGCTCGGCCGCGCGCTCGATGACGGCCTGCGTGATCGCCCGGCCCACGCCGCGGCCCCGGTCCTCGGGGGCGACGGTGACACTCGCGACGCCGCCCATCGGCATCGGGCGGCCGTGCCACCACTGGGTGAACGCGTTGATCCGGGCCGTGGCGATCAGACGGGGACCGTCGAAGGCACCGATGTAGCGCCCGGTCGGCAACACGGGCACCACCAGCCCGCGCCACGTTTCGATGTCGCTGCCGGAGATGGGCCCGAAGGCCCGCTTACGGTTGTCCAGCACCGCGTCGAGATCGTCGACGGTGAGATCACGAATATCCACGATCGCACAAAATATGCGGATCGCCGGTCCGGCGCCAACCGTTTTCCGCGTGACCCGCGCCGCTCGCCGTCGTGGCGGCGGGGTCACGCGGAGGCGGGACTACGCCTCGAGCTTCTCCATGATCTCGTCGGAGACATCGAAGTTGGCCCAGACGTTCTGCACGTCGTCGCTGTCCTCGAGGGCGTCGATGAGGCGGAAGACCTTGCGGGCGCCGTCCTCGTCGAGCGGGATGTTCATGGTCGGCAGGAAGCTCTGCTCGGCCGACTCGTACTCGACGCCGGCGTCCTGGAGCGCGGAGCGGACCGGGACCAGGTTCGTGGCCTCGCACACCACCTCGAAGTTGTCGCCGAGGTCGTTGACCTCCTCGGCGCCCGCGTCGAGGACGGCCAGCAGCACGTCGTCCTCGGAGAGGTCGCCGGCCTTCGGCACGATGACGACGCCCTTGCGGTTGAACATGTACGACACCGAGCCCGGGTCGGCGAGCGAGCCGCCGTTACGGGTCAGCGCGACCCGGACCTCGGACGCCGCGCGGTTGCGGTTGTCGGTGAGGCACTCGATCAGGACGGCCACGCCGCCCGGGGCGTAGCCCTCGTACATGATGGTCTGCCAGTCGGCGCCGCCGGCCTCCAGGCCGCCGCCGCGCTTGCGCGCCCGCTCGATGTTGTCGATGGGGACGGAGTTCTTACGCGCCTTGGTGATGGCGTCGTAGAGGGTCGGGTTGCCGTCCGGGTCGGGTCCACCGGTCCGGGCCGCGACCTCGACGTTCTTGATGAGCTTGGCGAACAGCTTGCCGCGCTTGGAGTCGAGCGCGGCCTTCTTGTGCTTCGTCGTCGCCCATTTGGAGTGGCCGGACATCGCCTAGAACTCCCTCACCATTTCGACAAAATACGAGTGGACCCGCGCATCTCCCGTCAGCTCGGGATGGAAGGACGTCGCGAGCAAAGGTCCCTGTCGGACCGCGACGATCCTACCCCCGGGCTCGGCCCGGCCCAGCACCTCAACGTCGGCGCCGACCGATTCGACCCAGGGTGCGCGGATGAAAACCGCCCGGACGGAGCCGCGTCCGGCGAAGTCGAGATCGGCTTCGAAGGAGTCGACCTGGCGGCCGAAGGCGTTGCGGCGGACGACCATGTCGATGCCGCCGATCGTCTCCTGACCGTCGGCGCCGCCCTCGATGCGGTCGGCCAGCATGATCATCCCGGCGCAGGAGCCGTACGCGGGCAGCCCCTCCTTGATCCGCAGTTTGAGCGGTTCGAGCAGGTCGAACGCGGTCGCGAGCTTCCACATCGCGGTGGACTCCCCGCCGGGGATGACCAGCCCGTCGACCGCGTCCAGTTCGCTCTTGCGGCGTACGGCCATCGCCCTCGCCCCCGCGTCCTCGATGGCGCGGGCGTGCTCGCGCACATCGCCCTGGAGGGCGAGCACACCGATCAGCGGCGCAGTCGTCACGATCGTCCTTTCGTCCGGCGGTGGTCCCAGCGTAGAACCAAGGCGCAGAACGCCCCAAACTGCACGTTTTATGCCTGCGCGGGCGACGCGTCGCGAAAGGTGTGATCGGTGTCGACGTGGTCGAGCGCGGCCAGGTGGTGCCGCCGGGTGAACAGGATCGCGATGCCCACAACGCAGCAGGCCGCCCCCACGTAGTACGGCACGGCCTCGCCGAACTCCTCGCCCAGTTTGGTCACGATGTACGGCGCGAGCGCCCCGCCCATCCAGCGGACGAAGTTGTAGCCGGCCGAGGCGACGGGACGGGGCGCGTCCGACACCTCCATCGCGGCCTCGGTGAAGATCGTGTTGTTGAACCCGATGGGGATGCCGCACAGGATCACGAAGACCACGGTCCCGGCCTGCCCGGAGAGGGCGATGCCCACCTGGAGGACGGCGAGCAGCGCGAGGGAGAGCAGCAGCACGCGGACCGACCCGAGGCGGCGCTGCAGCCACGGCGCGCCGAAGACGGAGGCCAGCGCCACACAGACGCCCCACCCGAAGAACACCGCGCCGATGCCGTACGCGGACATGCCGAGGATGAACGGGGTGAACGCCAGCACGGTGAAGAACGCGAAGTTGTAGAAGAGCGCGGTGAAGGCGGTGGTGGACAGGCCGCCGTGGGCCAGCGCGCGGATCGGGTCGCTCAGCCGGGTCCGCATGGCGGGCTTCGGCGTCGGCGCGAGCAGGGTCACGATCAGGACGAACCCGACGGCCATCAGCGTCGCGGTGCCGAAGAAGGGCGCACGCCAGTTCCAGTCGCCGAGCAGCGCCCCGACCAGCGGGCCCAGGGAGATGCCGAGGCCGAGCGCGGCCTCGTAGAGGATGATCGCCTTCTCCGCACCGCCGCTGGCCGCGCCGACGATCACGGCGAGCGCGGTGGCCACGAAGAGCGCGTTGCCGAGGCCCCATCCGGCGCGGAAGCCGACGAGCTGGCCGACCGTGCCGGAGGTCCCGGCCAGCGCGGCGAAGACGACGACGAGCGCGAGACCGAGCAGGAGGGTGCGCTTGCCGCCGATCCGGCTGGAGACCCAGCCGGTGACCAGCATCGCGACCGCGGTGACCAGGAAGTAGCTGGTGAACAGCAGCGACACCTGGCTGGGCGTGGCGTGCAGCCCCTGCGCGATCGACGGGAGGATGGGGTCGACGAGCCCGATCCCCATGAAGGCCACCACCGCGGCGAACGCGGTGGCCCACACCGAGACGGGTTGGCGGAGGATCCCGCCGGATGGCTGCGACAACTGGGGCTCCTTCAGCTTCGGCCGAGCTTGGCGAGGGCGGGCAGGGCGACGTCGATGGCGGCGCGCTCCTCGGGGGTGAGGAAGCCGAGCTGGCGGGTGAGATAGCCGATCCTGGACTCCCGTACGGCGTGCAGCCGGGCGCGGCCCTCCTCGGTGAGCTCGACGGTGCGCACGCGGGCGTCGGCCGGGTCGGCGGCGCGCGCGACGAGCCCGGCGTCCTCCAGCCGGTTGATCTGCACCGTCATGGTGGGGAGTTGCACCGCGTGATCCTCGGCCAGCTCGGTCATCCGCCGGCCGCCGCCCTCCAGGGAGCCGAGCACGGCGTACTGCTGGGCGGTGATCGGCTGGCCCGCCGTCGTGCGGCGCAGCAGCATCACCAGGTGGCGCAGTTCGCGGGAGAGGCGCTCGGCCAGCGCCCGCGTGTCATCCGTCGTCATAGTTTGCCATGCTAACTTAGCCTGGCTAACTATTTCTCCGGAGGGGCCCTCATCCGCCTGATATTCCAGGATCTTCCGGAAAGCCGAAACGGCGACCCCGCATGGCGGGGCCGCCGTTCCTCAGCGGACGCTCGGTCGTCAGACCGGCGAGTTCACCAGCCGCGCTCGGCCAGGCGGTGCGGCACCGGGATCTCGTCCACGTTGATGCCGACCATGGCCTCGCCCAGGCCGCGCGACACCTTCGCCACGACGTCCGGGTCGTCGTAGAACGTGGTGGCCTTGACGATGGCGGCGGCGCGCTTGGCCGGGTCACCGGACTTGAAGATGCCGGAGCCGACGAAGACACCCTCGGCGCCGAGCTGCATCATCATCGCGGCGTCGGCCGGGGTGGCGATGCCGCCCGCGGTGAACAGCACGACCGGGAGCTTGCCGGCCTTGGCCACCTCGGCGACCAGCTCGTACGGCGCCTGCAGCTCCTTGGCCGCGACGTACAGCTCGTCCTCGGACAGCGAGGTGAGCCGCCGGATCTCGCCGCGGATCGTGCGCATGTGGGTGACGGCGTTGGAGACGTCACCGGTGCCGGCCTCGCCCTTGGAGCGGATCATCGCGGCGCCCTCGGTGATGCGGCGCAGCGCCTCACCCAGGTTGGTGGCCCCGCAGACGAAGGGGACGGTGAAACGCCACTTGTCGATGTGGTTGGCGTAGTCGGCCGGGGTGAGCACCTCGGACTCGTCGATGTAGTCGACGCCAAGCGCCTGCAGCACCTGGGCCTCGACGAAGTGGCCGATCCGGGCCTTGGCCATCACCGGGATCGACACGGTGTTGATGATGCCCTCGATCATGTCGGGGTCACTCATCCGGGACACCCCGCCCTGGGCGCGGATGTCGGCGGGGACGCGCTCCAGTGCCATGACCGCGACCGCTCCCGCGTCCTCGGCGATCTTGGCCTGCTCGGGCGTGACGACGTCCATGATGACGCCGCCCTTGAGCATCTCGGCCATGCCCCGCTTCACGCGGGCGGTGCCGACGGCGGTCTCGTTGACTTCAGGCGTGCTGCTGGACACGTTGCTACCTCACGACGGCGGATCAGTGGATTCTCTTCCATGGTAGGTCCTGACCGAACCTTGGCCCGACGCACCATTCTGTAAGGGTTCATCCCGCGTTTTGTACGCCGCGCCCATTCCTCGGTCGTGCCCGGTCCCGGCGTCGCCTCCCGTACGGACGGGTCAGGGGGCGATGGGCTTGCGTGAGGCGAGCACGACCCAGACCTGGCCGCGCGCGAACGGCATCGGCGACCCGTCGGCCATGGTGTAGGTGGTGCCCCCCTCCTCCGAGGGGCGCTCCCACCTGACCTTGTACGCCATGCCGTCGCGCAGCACGACGCCGGTGCCCTTGCCGACGCTGTGGACCAGGGGCGTGTAGCTGCCGGTGAAGTCGTGGAACTCCGACCTCTCGGTCTTCACCCACTGCACCACGATCGTCGGCGCGCCCTGCTGGCCGCCCTCGGCCGCCATGTCCTTCTTGCCGTCCTGGGTGACCAGCCAGCGCTTCTGCGTCTCCGACCAGGCGAACTCGAAGTTCGCCGCGGGGTAGCGCACGCGCACCTTCTTCTGCGGCACTCCCCCGGCGGGCGGCTCGTCGGAGAACACGAAGCCGACGTCGTCCGCCTTGGTCGCCTGGGACGCCTTCGCCAGCAGCTTGCGGGGCGTGGCGAACAGGTTGTACGGCGCGTACCGGCCCTGGGCCCGGAAGTAGGCGCCGGGCGTACTGCTGTCGGAGACGTCGAACAGCGACGCCTTCTGCACGTACGGGATCATCTTGGTCTGCACGCCCGAGTACGACAGGGCGGGCTTGCCGAACTGCGGCAGGATGTGCAGGTCGGAGATCCGGGCGCTGCGGACCGGCCCCACCTGGGCGGGCAGCTTCGAGGAGAAGATCGCCATGAGACGGGTGAGCCCGCCCTCGACCTGCTCGACGTAGACGATGTCGGCACTGCGCACGCCCATCTGCGGCTTGCCGGCCGAGGTGTTCTCGATCTTCACGGCGAGAACCGGACGAGCCTGGTTGAACGGGCGTCCGGTGAACGGGTGCTCGGGCGGCGGGGTCGGCGACGGGGAGGCGGTCGCGGCCTCAGGCTGCGCGAGGGGCGGCTTGTCACTGTCTGAGGAGCACGCGGCACCGGCGAGAACCGCCCCCAGACCAAGCGTGACACCGATCATCCGTTGCGCCCGCACCCTCAAGCTCCTCCCATGGAGAACCAGCCGAAATCAGCAGGGAACGCCGCATCCGGACCGGCTCGCGCCGCGAAATGGCAACGAGCTTACCGGCGCTAGATAGTAGATCTCGCTTGGAACGGTCAAAAGTGACTATTCCGCCGCGAGGACCGCCGGAGGCGCATCGTCGATCTCGAAGAACCGAGGATATTCCGTGTGGCCCGCCAGCCGGAGCGTACGCGCCAGCCATCGGCGTTGCGCCGTGCGGGTGACGCCGACGGCGTTGTTGTAGAACCGCCGGGAGTAGACCACCTTGGCCACCGCGGCGTCGAGTTCCTCCAGCAAATCCGGGCCGGTGGGATGCTCGGCCAGCCTCTCCCGGAAGCGGTCCTGGTCCACGACCGCGCGCAACGTCCGGGACAGGTCACTCTCGGCGTGCTCACGCTCGTCCAGCCCCGCCGTACGGGCCTCGTGGGCGGCGGCCGCGAGCACGAGCGAGGTCGCGGGGTCGAGGATGCGCGACCCGGCGAGCTCCAGGCAGACCGCGGCCCGCCGCAGCAGCGACGCGTCGAGCGCCGCCTGCGCGGTCTCCAGCCGGATGTGCAGCCGGTCGAGCCGACCGGCCCGCCAGGAGATGTAGACGGCGGTGAGCACGACGATCACGCCCACCACGAGGATCAGGACGGTGGTCGTCACGACGCGTCGTCCTCCACCACACCGGCGGTCGCGTCGGTCACGGTCTCGTAGACGCGCGACACGTCGCGGGCGACGGTGGACCAGTCGTACTTGCGCACCGCCTGCCGCGCCTCGTCGGACAGCTTGGCGCGGCGCCCGGGGTCGTCGAGGAGCCGGGCCGCCTCCTTGGCCAGGGCGGCCGGGTCGCCGGTGGCGAACAGCGCGCCGGCCTGACCGTCCCCGAGCACCCGCCGGAACGCGGGGATGTCGCTGGCCAGGATGGGCGCGCCCGCCGACATCGCCTCGGTGAGCACGATGCCGAAGCTCTCGCCGCCGAGGTTGGGCGCGCAGAAGACGTCCACCGAGTGGTAGGCGCGCGCCTTGTCCTCCTCGCTGACCATGCCGAGCAGCCCGACCCGGTCGTGGAGCCGCTCGGGCAGGCGGCCGAGCACGTCGGCCGCGTCGCCGGGGCCGGCGATCAGCAGCCGCACGCCCGGCCGCTCCTCGGCGAGGATCTCGAAGGCCGACAGCAGGACGGGCAGCCCCTTGCGCGGCTCGTCCATCCGGCCGAGGAAGCCGATGACGCCGCCGTCCGGCCCCCAGCCGGGCAGCGGCTCGGCCTCGGCGTACCGGCTGACGGTGACGCCGTTGGGGATCAGGACGGCATCGCCGCCGAGGTGCTCGACCAGCGTCTTACGCGCCGCGTCGGAGACCGCGATCCTCGCGGTGATCTTCTCCAGCGCGCTCTGCAGCATCGGTGCGGCCACCGACATGGCGCGGGAGCGCTCGTAAGAGGCGTGGAACGTCCCCACGATCGGGCCGCGCGCCACCCAGCAGGCGAGCAGGCCGAGGGACGGCACGGCGGGCTCGTGGACGTGCAGCACGTCGAACCGGCCCTCGCGGATCCACTTGCGGACCCGGCCGGCCGACAGGAAGCCGAACGCCAGCCGCGCCACCGACCCGTTGTACGGCACCGGCACCGCCCGGCCGGCCGAGACGACGTACGGCTCCAGCGGGGCGTCGTCGCCCGCCGGGGCCATGACGGAGACGAAGTGGCCGTCGGCGATGAGCGCCTCGGCGAGGTCGCGCACGTGGGCCTGGACGCCGCCCGGGACCTCCCAGGTGTACGGGCAGACGATGCCGATCCTCATGACGCGTCCGCGGGTCGCGGCTCCAGGTCGTCGAGCCACAGCCGCTGGAGCATGTGCCAGTCCTCCGGATGCTCGGCGATGCCCTTCTCGAACACGGACGCCATCTGCTGGGTCATGACGGCGACCTTGTCCCGGCGGGTGCCCTCCTCGGGGACGGGGATCTCCTCGTGGATCCGCAACCCCCAGTCGGCCCCCTCGAACCACAGGGTGGCGGGCAGCAGGGCCGCCCCGGTCTGGAGCGCGAGCAGCGCGGGCCCGGGGGCCATGCGGGTGCGCGCGCCGAAGAAGTCGACCTCGACGCCGGAGGCGGTCAGGTCGCGGTCGGCGGGCAGGCAGACCGCGCGGCCCGCCCGCAGCCGTTGAGCGAGCGTGCCGAACGCCATGGCGCTGCCGCCACCCTTGCCGGTGAGCGGCAGCACCTCCATGCCGAGGCTCTGCCGGTAGGCGAGGAAGCGCTCGAACAGCGACTCGGGCTTGAGCCGCTCGGCCACGGTGGTGAAGGGGTGCCCCTTGTGCACCAGCCAGGCGCCGGCGACGTCCCAGTTGCCCATGTGCGGCAGGGCGAGCACCACGCCGTGGCCCCTGGCGAGGTTGTCGAAGATCGCCTGCTCACCGCTGGCGTGGGTCCCGCCGAGGATCCGCTCGCGACTCATGGAGGGAAGGCGGAACGCCTCGGCCCAGTAGCGGAAGTAGGAGCGCAGCCCGGCCCGGCTGAGCCCGCGCACCTCCGCGGAGCCTGCGTCGGCGCCGACGACGCGGGCCAGGTTGGACTCCAGCCGGCGTACGGCCTTGCCCTGCCGGCGCCACATCACGTCGGCGATGCTCTGGAAGATCCATCCGGCCAGGCGCTCGGGGAGGCGCCGGACCACCACCCACCCGGCGGCGTAGCTCGCCGCGACGATCCGATCGGCAACGGGCAACCGCCCGTCGGGGCGATTCACCTGACCACCGCCTGTCGGTAGACGTGGACCATTCGCTGGACGACCGTGACCGCGCTCGCCGCCGCGAGCAGCCACAGCCCGGCCGCCAGGATGTACGGCACGCCGAGGCCCGAGAGTCCGGTCGCGACGAGGACGCCGACGAGCCGCTCGCCGCGCTCGGCGATCCCGACGTTCGCCGTCATCCCGAGCCCCTCCGCCCGAGCCTTGGCATATGACACCAATGCTCCCGCGACGAGGCAGAAAAGCGCCACGCCCGCGAGGACGAACTCCGGCTCGTCCTCAAGGATGAAGTAGAGGATGAGCCCGGAGAAGATCGCGGCGTCGCCGAGCCGGTCGAGGGTCGAGTCGAGGAAGGCCCCCCACTTGCTGCCCGTGCCGCCGCTCATCCGGGCGAGCACGCCGTCGAGCAGGTCGGCGAGGACGCAGACCGTGATCGCGAGCGTGCCCCAGAAGAGGTGGCCCGTGGGGAAGAGAGTCAGTGCCGCGACGACCACGCCCAGCGTGCCGGCCGCGGTGACGACGTCGGGGGAGATCCCGTGGCGGGCGAGGACCCGCCCCAGGGGGGTCAGCACTCGGGTGACGGCGGGGCGCAGGACGTTCAGCATCGCGCTCCGATCGTAGGCCATGGAACGCCTGGTGAGGCGACCAAGCCCATTCCGGAGATAGGTCTTGTGATCTGCGCCACATGGGTAAAAGGTGAAGAACACGCGCCTGGGATTCCCGGCGGGGAGGACGGGCCGCCCGGCCAGGACGACCCGGGGCGAAGGGCTCCGCCGGCGTCCGGGTGGCGCGCGCAGCTACGGCAGAGCGGCCGGCGCCCCGGCCGCTCGTGAATCCGGGAGGCGAAGTGGCGGAAAAGGCGAACGGCGGTCCAGCAGGGGCCGCGGGCAGGGCACCCTCGGCCGATCGGCCGGACACGGTGCGCAATGTCGTGCTGGTCGGCCATTCCGGAGCCGGCAAAACCACGCTGATCGAGGCGTTGCTGGCGGCCACAAGCACCGTCCCCCGCCCCGGGCGGGTGGAGGAAGGCACCACGGTCAGCGACTTCGACGAGGTGGAGGTGCGCCAGCAGCGCTCGGTCAACCTCTCCCTCGCCCCGCTCGTTCACAACGGCATCAAGATCAATCTTCTCGACACGCCGGGATACGCGGACTTCGTCGGCGACCTGCGCGCCGGGCTCCGGGCGGCCGACGCGGCGCTCTTCGTCGTCTCCGCCGTGGAAGGCGTGGACGGGCTCACCCGGATGCTCTGGGAGGAGTGCGGTCTGGTCGGCATGCCGCGCGCCGTGGTCATCACCAAGATCGACCACCACCGCGCGAACTTCGACGAGGTGCTGGCGAGCTGCCAGGACGCGTTCGGCGACGGCGTGGCCCCGCTGTACCTGCCGGTCGACGGCAGGGGACTGCTCGGCCTGCTGTCCCAGCGGTTCCTCGACTACTCCGGCGGCGCCCGCACCGAGCGGGAGCCCGACCAGGAGCAGCTCGCCCTGATCGAGCAGTACCGCGGCGACCTGATCGAGGGGATCATCCAGGAGAGCGAGGACGAGTCCCTGATGGACCGCTACCTCTCCGGCGAGTCCATCGACACCAAGATCCTGATCGACGATCTGGAGAAGGCCGTCTCCCGGGGCAGCTTCCATCCGGTGCTCGCGGCCGCCCCGGGAACGGGGATGATCGAGATCCTCGAGGTCGTCACGCAGGGCTTCCCGTCACCGTTGGAGCACCCGCTGCCCGAGATCACCACGATCGACGGCAAGGCCGTGACGGACATCACCTGTGATCCCGACGGCCCGCTCGTGGCCGAGGTCGTCAAGACCACGAGCGACCCGTACGTCGGACGGATCAGCCTCGTCCGGGTGTTCTCCGGAACGCTGCGCCCGGACATGCTCGTCCACGTGTCGGGGCACGGCCTCACCGACCGCGGGCACGAGGACCACGACGTGGACGAGCGCCTCGGCGGGCTCGGCTCGCCGCTGGGCAAGACGCAGCGCCCGGTGCCCAAGTGCGTCGCCGGGGACGTCTGCGCGATCGCCAAGCTGTCCCGGGCCGAGACCGGCGACACCCTGTCGGACAAGGACCGGCCGCTGCTGATGAAGGCCTGGGACATGCCCGAGCCGCTGCTGCCGGTGGCGATCCAGGCCCGGTCCAAGGCGGACGAGGACAAGCTGAGCCAGGCGCTGGCCCGCCTGGTGGCCGAGGATCCGACGCTCCGGCTGGAGAACAACGCCGAGACCCGCCAGCTCGTGCTGTGGTGCATGGGAGAGGCGCACGCCGACGTCCTGCTCGACCGGATGTCCCGGCGGTACGGCGTGGAGGTGGAGCGGATCCCGCTCCGGGTGCCGCTCCGCGAGACCTTCGGCGGCCGGGCCCAGGGCCTGGGCCGCAACGTCAAGCAGACCGGCGGCCACGGGCAGTACGCGATCTGCCACATCGAGGTCGAGCCGCTGCCCTCGGGAGGCGGCCTCGAGTTCGTCGACAAGATCGTCGGCGGCGTGGTGCCTCGCCAGTTCATCCCGTCCGTGGAGAAGGGCGTGCGGACGCAGATGGAGCGCGGCGTGCTGGCCGGATATCCGGTGGTGGACATCCGCGTCACGCTCTACGACGGGAAGGCCCACTCCGTCGACTCCTCGGACATGGCCTTCCAGGTCGCGGGGCAGCTCGCGTTGAAGGAGGCGGCGGCCAAGGTGCCCGCGCTGCTGCTCGAACCCGTGGACGAGGTCTCCGTCCTGGTGTCCGACGAGTTCGTCGGCGCCGTGATGTCGGACCTGTCCGGGCGCCGCGGCCGCGTGCTCGGCAGCGAGCCGGCGGGTGGGGGACGCAGCCTCGTCAAGGCCGAGGTCCCCGAGCTGGAGATCACCCGGTACGCGGTGGACCTGCGCTCGATGTCCCACGGGACGGGGACGTTCCACCGGGAGTTCCTGCGCTACGAGCCGCTCCCGGCCCATCTCGCGGAGAAGGTCGCGTCCGCGGCCGAGCACTGATCCCGTACCTGCGGCCGGGCGGCGGGCCGCCGGCGCCCGGCCGCAGGTACGGGGTGTCCCCGCGTTTTCGTCATCGGGTTTCCTCTTCCGGCCAAACCATCGGTCGGTCGATGCCAAACTGATGACCCATGGCGAAACGGGAGGGCCGCCGCATGCGGGCGAGTAGTGAGGAAGACGCGCCGGATCGGCCGCGGTCGATACGCGTTCCGCTTCTGGCGAGCCTGGTCATCGCGGCGGCGAGCGCCGGAGCCGCCTACGCGTTCGGCCCCCAGCCCGCCCCGAAGAAGACCACGACGGTGCGGGCGGCCGCGGAGGCGGAGACCTGCACGGCGAGCGGCTCCCATCCCAAGCGGCAGCTGCGCGGGGTGTGGATCGCGACCGTGCACAACACGGACTGGCCGTCCAAGCCCGGTCTCTCCCCCGCCCGGCAGCAGGCCGAGTACGTCAAGATCCTCGACAACGCCGTCCAGCGCCGGCTCAACGCGGTGTTCGTCCAGGTCCGGCCGGAGTCGGACGCGATCTACCGCTCCTCGCTCGAACCCTGGTCGAAGTACCTCACCGGCACCGTCGGCAAGGACCCGGGCTGGGACCCGCTGCCGTTCCTGATCTCCGAGGCGCACAAGCGCGGCCTGGAGTTCCACGCCTGGTTCAACCCGTACCGCGCGGCGGACGGGGCGGCGACCCCGGCGACGCTGCCGGCCGGGCATCCGGCGCGGCTCCACCCCGACTGGACGGTCAGCCACGAGGGGAAGCTCTACTACAACCCCGGGCTGCCGCAGGTGCGCGCCTGGGTGACCAGGGTCGTCACCGACGTGGTGCGCCGCTACGACGTGGACGGGGTCCACTTCGACGACTACTTCTATCCGTATCCGGGCAACGGCACCCGGTTCGCCGACGCCGCGACGCACGCCAAGTACGGCAAGGGCGTCAAGCTGGCCGACTGGCGCCGTGAGAACGTCAACAAGCTCGTCGCGCAGGTGTCCTCTGCCGTGCACCAGACGAAGGCGTACGTGAAGTTCGGGATCAGCCCGTTCGGCATCTGGCGCAACAAGTCGGACGACCCCAATGGGTCGGCCACCAAGGGCATGTCGGCCTACGACGCGATCTACGCGGACGCGAAGGCGTGGATCAAGGCGGGGTCGGTGGACTACCTCATCCCGCAGCTCTACTGGCCGCGCGGGTTCGCCGCGGCGGACTACGACGCGCTGGTGCCCTGGTGGGCCGAGGCGGTGCGCGGCACCGACGTCGATCTCTACATCGGCCAGGCGCTCTATCGCGTCGGCACCAAGGACACCCCCGCCTGGACGAAACCGGCGGAGATGCCCTCCCACCTCACGGTGAACCGGCGTTACCCCGAGGTGAAGGGCGACGTCTACTTCAGCGCCAAGGGCCTGGCCGCCAACCCGCTGGGCGTGCTGGACCGGCTGGAGAAGAACCAGTACACGCGGCCCGCGCTGCTTCCGCTGATCAAGGGCCTGCCGGCCGGCGCCCCGGCCACGCCGGCGAACCTGAAGAGCGCCGCCGGGACGCTGACCTGGAGTCCGGCGGACAGTGCGCGGACGTACGCCGTCTACCGGGCCGACGGCAAGAACGCCGGCTGCGCGACCGTGGACGCCCGGCACCTGGTGGCGCTCGTCCCGGCCCAGGGCAGCCCGGCGTACGCGGCCAAGGAGGGCGGCGACTACTTCGTCACCGCCCTCGACCGGCTGAACAACGAGAGCGACGCCGCGCGGGTCACGGTCAAGCTCCCCTGATCCGGACGGCGTCCGTACGCGTGAGGTCGCGCACGCCCCGCTCAGCGAACATTCGGGTCAGGGGCGGGAGACCGTCGGGTTTCAGGCGGAGGGCCAGGCGTCGGCGAGCAGTTCCCGGGTGTCACGCAGGAGCTGCGGCAGCACCTTGGTCTGCCCCACCACCGGCATGAAGTTCGTGTCGCCGCCCCATCTCGGCACCACGTGCTGGTGCAGGTGGGCGGCGATGCCGGCGCCCGCCACCTGGCCCAGGTTCATGCCCACGTTGAACCCCTGGGCGCCGCTCGCCTTGCGCAGCGCCTGCAGCGACCGCTTGGTGAAGTCGGCCAGCTCGGCGGTCTCCGCCTCGTCCAGGTCGGCGTAGTCGGCGACGTGCCGGTACGGGCACACCATCAGGTGGCCCGAGTTGTACGGATAGAGGTTGAGCACGGCGAAAACGGCGGAGCCCCTGGCCACGATGAGACCGTCCTCGTCGCTCATCGTGGGGATCTCGCAGAACGGGCAGCCGTCCCCGGGCCCCGACCCGCTGGGCTTGTTCTCCCCCTTGATGTAGGCCATGCGGTGCGGAGTCCAGAGCCTCCCAAACGCGTCAGGCACTCCCGCTCCCGGCTGCTGCTCCGGCTCGTTCGTCATGCGGGCCAGCATATTGCCGCCCATCGCGGGGGTCGCCTACGGCTCCGGCGACATCCGCAGATACCGGATAAATCACATCAGGTTCCGGCAGAATCACGTCCTGAGCGAGCCCACGGATCTTCCCTTCTCCGAGGAGTGTTCAGATGTCCGATGTCGCCACCATCGAGGAACCGGTCGAGGAGCGGGCCGAGGAGCCCGCCGGCGGTCCGGCCGATCCGGGCGCCCCGCAGGAGATCGCCGATGACACGGCGGGCGACGGCGGGTCCGGCCTGCTGGGAGCGTCCGTCGTCAAGGGCCGCATCAAGGTCGCCGACGAGGTGGTCGAGAAGGTCGCGGCGCTCGCCGCGCTGGAGATCCCCGGCGTGGCCGACCTGGGCGGCGACTTCGAGCGCGCCTTCGAGGCGGTCCGCGATCGCATCGGCGTCGGCTCCAAGCGGGCGACCCAGGGTGTGCGCGCGCAGATCGAGAACCAGCAGGTGGCGGTGGACGTGACCATCGTCATCGTGTACGGGCACGTGGTGATGGACGTGGCCGCCGAGGTCAAGGTGAACGTGGCCAGGTCGGTGAGCCGGATGCTGGGGATGCGGGTCGTCGAGGTCAACGTGACCGTGGACGACGTGCGCCTGCCGGGCGAGGGCCGCGGCGGCCGCGCCGCCGAGGACGACGAGGCGGCCTGACTCCTCCGCCGTCCGGACGTGAAAGCCCCCGCCGCTCCTTTCGGGCGGCGGGGGCTCACGACGGCCGGCCGGGCGGCGCTCCCGTGACAGGAAGCGGCGCCCGGCTCTGACTCAGACCTGGATACGGCGGTCGATCGCGTCGACGATCTCGGCGATCGCCTCGTCGATCGACACCCCGTTCTTCTGCTCGCCGTTGCGGTAGCGGAAGGAGACCGCGCCGCTGGCGATGTCGTCGTCACCCGCGAGCAGCATGAACGGCACCTTGGCCTTCTGCGCGTTGCGGATCTTCTTCTGCATCCGGTCGTCGGCCGTGTCGATGTCGACCCGGACGCCCCGCTCCCGCAGCCGCTTGGCGACATCCTGCAGGTACGGGACGTGGGCGTCGGCGATCGGGATGCCGACGACCTGGACCGGGGCCAGCCAGGGAGGGAACGCCCCCGCGTAGTGCTCGGTGAGCACGCCCAGGAAACGCTCGACGGAGCCGAACAGCGCCCGGTGGATCATGACCGGGGTCTGCCTGCTGCCGTCCGCCGCCTGGTACTCCAGACCGAACCGCTTGGGCTGGTTCAGGTCGAGCTGGATGGTGGACAACTGCCAGGTGCGGCCGATCGCGTCCTTGGCCTGCACGGAGATCTTCGGCCCGTAGAAGGCGGCGCCGCCCGGGTCGTCCACCAGTTCCAGCCCCGACTCGGTGGCGACCTGGTGCAGTGCCTCGGTGGCCTCGTCCCACTCGGCGGGGTCGCCGATGAACTTCTCGGAGTCATCCCGGGTGGACAGCTCCAGGTAGAAGTCCAAAAGCCCGAAATCACGCAGCACGCTGAGCACGAACCTCAGCAGCGACTTGATCTCGTCGGCCATCTGCTCCCTGGTGGTGTAGATGTGCGCGTCGTCCTGCGTCATGCCGCGCACCCGGGTCAGCCCGTGCACCACACCCGACTTCTCGTACCGGTAGACCGAGCCGAACTCGCACAGCCGCAGCGGCAGCTCACGGTAGGAACGCCCCCGCGCCCGGAAGATCAGGTTGTGCATGGGGCAGTTCATCGGCTTGACGCGGTACTCGACACCCTCCAGCTCGAAGGCCGGGAACATGTCGTCGGCGTACCAGGGAAGGTGCCCCGAGGTCTCGAAGAGCGACGACTTGGTGATGTGCGGGGTGTTGACGAACTCGTACCCCGCCTCCGCCTGCCGCCGGCGCATGTAGTCTTCCATCTCCTTGCGGATGATCCCGCCCTTGGGATGGAAGAGCGGAAGGCCGCTGCCCAGCTCCGGCGGGAAGCTGAACAGGTCGAGCTCCGCGCCGAGCTTGCGGTGGTCGCGCTTCTCGGCCTCCGCGAGCAGCTGGAGGTACTCGTCCTGCTTCTCCCGCGACTCCCACGCGGTGCCGTAGATGCGCTGGAGCTGCGGGTTCTTCTCGCTGCCCCGCCAGTAGGCCCCGCCGCTGCGCATCAGCTTGAACGCCGGGATGACCCGGGTGGTCGGCAGGTGCGGACCGCGGCACAGGTCCTTCCAGCACAGGTCGCCCGACTTGGGGTCGACGTTGTCGTAGATGGTGAGCTGGCCGGCGCCCACCTCGACGCTCTCCTCGTCCGCGGCGCCGCCCTTGAGCCCGATCAGCTCCAGCTTGTACGGCTCGGCGGCGAGCTCCTCACGGGCGTCCTCGTCGCTGACCGGGCGCCGCTGGAAGGTCTGCCCCTGCTTGACGATCTCGCGCATCCGCTTCTCGACGCGCTTGAGGTCCTCAGGGGTGAAGGGCTCCTGGACGTCGAAGTCGTAGTAGAAGCCGTTCTCCACCGGCGGGCCGATGCCGAGCTTCGCCTCCGGGAAGATCTCCTGCACGGCCTGGGCCATCACGTGCGCGGTGGAGTGGCGCAGGATGGCGCGGCCGTCGGCGCTGTCGATGGCGACCGGCTCGATCACGTCGCCGTCGGCCACCTCGGCGGCCAGGTCGCGCAGCTCTCCGTTGACCCGGGCGGCGATGACCGACCGGCCGTCGGCGTCGAGCGCCTCCCCGGCCGTCGTGCCCGCCGCCACCACGCGCTCGGCTCCGGCGAGGGTGATGCGTATCTCTAGGGCGGCAGACACGGGTAGCTCCTTGCTCGATTCCCGATGGATGAGACAGCCGGCGGAGCCGCGCAGGAGTGCGACGCGCTCGCGGCACCTCACCTTCCGATGGTTACCTTCCGATGCTACCGGTGCCGTCGGGGCGAATTCGCGCGCTTGTCCCCCATCCCATCGATCACGGTTCGCTTTCGCGTCCGACCGCCACGGGTGTCTCGGCTCTCCCGGCCGCCGCGTACGGAGCTCATCGGGGACGTCGTGCCGCCGCCCGATCCGGCTGATCGTCCCTCCCTGCCCGGATGACGCCCGTCCCCATTCATCCGCCGCGCCGGCAGGGCACGCACCCCGCCCCAGCAGGTGCTTTGGTGCGAGATAGGTATTTATATGGGGATTTATCCCCATTCCTTGAGCGTGGGTCCGGGGAGAAAGTGTCCCCGGGAGGTCCCACGCGGACGAGGACCCGGGGGGAATGAGTCATGGACGAGCACGCGTCACCGTCCGCGCCGGCGGACACTCTCGACCGGGAAGGCCGCCACGGCACCGATCGTCGTTCCGGGCACAGCAGGCGAACCTTGGCACAGGCTCTCGCGCACGCTCTGGGGCTCGCCTCCGGCGACGACGGCCGGCACGCCCAGTCCTCCCGACCCGCCGCTCCGTCGCTTGGGGAGGGCGAGCCGGACAGCGCGTCCTGGGTGCTCGCGGGACACGCGTCGTGCGTGCGCCGGGCCCGGCGGCTGGTCCGCGACCAGCTCGGCCTCTGGGCGCTGCGCGACCGGCGCGGCGTGGCTGACCCGCTGGTGGCGGAGTTGGTCAGCGAGGCCCTGCGGCTCGCGGGCGGGCCGGTGCGGCTCAGCCTCTACCTCGTCGACGGCACGCTTCGCGCGGAGGCCGAGGTCGAGAACGGGGCCCGGGGAGGGGCCGACGGGGTCGAACGGCCGGCACTCGAACGGCTCGCCTGCTGCTGGGGCCGGGTCCACACGGCCACGGGCGTCGCCGTCTGGGCCGAGTTCCCGTCTGTGAGCCGCCCCTGCCACGCCCGCGACACGGCACCGCGCTGACCGCACCGCCGCTCACTCCCGGGGCGGGTCCCCGGCGGCGTGGTCGCGCTCGCGGACCCAGACCGCGATCTGGGCGCGCGAGCTGAACCCGAGCTTGCTCAGGATGTGCTCGATGTGCCCCTCGGCGGTGCGCTGCGCGATCACCAACGTGGCGGCGATCTCCTTGTTGCTCATGCCCTGGGCGACGAGCTGGGCGATCTCCGTCTCCCTCGGGGTCAGCGGCGAGGCGTCGGCGGGCCGTTCCGCCCGTTCCTCCTCCGGGGCCTCCCCCAGGGCGTAGGCGACCCCCTCCTCGTACGTGATCCTGGCGCCGCGGCGCACCGCGGCGCGATACCCGGTCTCCCCGAGCCCCTGGCGAGCCCGCTCCTCGCTCTCCTCCCGGTACGGCGTCAGGTAGGCGTAGCTCGACATGGCCGTGCCGAGGGACTCCCAGATCCTCCCCAGCACGCCGCGCAGCCGCCCGGCCCGCTCATACTGCTGCCGGCCCGCGGCGATCCAGCAGAGCACCTCGATGTTGAGCCCCGCGCCCAGCATGTCGTCGAGGGAGCGGTTGAACCGCAGGCTCTCCTCGGCCAGCTCGGCGGCTCGGGCGTCGTCGCCACGCCGCCAGTGCTCGACCCCGAGCGCCGTCAGCGCGTACGCCCGGTGCCACTGCTCGCCGTACGCGTCGCACAGGGCGACGCACCGCTCCCCCTCGGCGATCGCCGCGTCCGAGTCGCCGACGACCGAGCGGGCGAGGGTGAGCCGGTTGCGGGCGAGCGCCTCGGCCACCGGGTCCCCGATCTCGTGGGCGCGGCGCACCCCCTCCTCGTACAGCGCGATCGCCTCGGCCGGCGCCTCCCGGCACATCGCGATCATGCCGGAGAAGAGGGCGGCGTACGCGAGGACCTGCGCCAGCTCCAGCCGCTCGCCGATGGCGCGCGCCTCCACCAGCATGTCGTCGGCGGCGGCGATCTCGGTCTGGATGATCGCCAGCCACGACGCGCACCACAGGGCCCTGGCCCGGGTCGGGTTCGGCTCGGTCTCCGCCGCCAGGCCCTTCTCCAGCCAGCCGCGGCCCTCACTGAGGTAGTAGCCGGTGGTCCAGTGGTAGAGAAGGTCGGTCGCCATCTCCAGGCCGGTGCGGGTCTCCCCCTGTCCGAAGCAGTGCTCCAGGGCCGTGCGCAGGTTGGCGTGCTCGTGCTGCAGGCGGGTGAACCAGGCGACCTGGTCCGGCCCGAAGAGCAGCCGGTCCGCCTCGGCCGCCAGGCCCCGGTAGTAGTCCCGGTGCCGGTGCCGCAGCGCGTCCTCCTGGCCGGTCTCCTCCAGCCGCTCCCTGCCGTATTGGCGGATGGTGTCCAGGATCCGGTACCGCATCGCCGGGCCGTGCTCGTCGGGGATCAGGATGGACTTGTCGACCAGGCCGATCACCAGGTTGAGGACGTCCTCCCTGGCGATCCCGTCGCCGGAGCAGACCTCCTCGGCCGCCTCCAGGTCGAGGCTCCCGGCGAAGACCGACACGCGGGCCCACAGCAGCCGCTCCTGCTCGGTGCAGAGGCCGTAGCTCCAGTCGATCAGCGCGCGCAGCGTGCGGTGCCGCGGGAGCACGGCGCGCGATCCCGCGGTGAGCAGCCGGAACCGGTCGTCCAGCCGGTCGAGCAGCTGGTCGAGGGAGAGCGCCCGCAGCCGCACCGCGGCCAGTTCGAGCGCGAGCGGTATGCCGTCCAGCGTGCGGCAGATCCGCTCCACCGTCTCGTGGTTGGCCTCGGTGACGGCGAATCCGGGCACCACGGCGGAGGCCCGCTCGGCGAACAGGCGTACGGCGTCGAACTGGGCGAGCGTCTCCAGCGGCAGGACGGCGCCGTCCATGTCGGGCAGCGACATCGCGGGCACGGCCAGCGTCTGTTCCCCGGCGACGCCCAGGGCCTGCCGGCTGGTGGCGAGGATCCGCAGGTCGGCGGTGGCCCGCGCGAGCTTCTCCACGAACACGGCGCATTCCTGCAGCAGGTGCTCGCAGTTGTCCAGGACCAGCAGCGCCTGCCGGTCCCTGAGGTGGTCGGCGAGCACGTCCGGGCACGGGCGGGACGACTGGTTGCGGATCTCCAGCGCCTCGGCCACGGTCTGGCACAGCATGCCGGGGTCGTCCAGCGCGGCCAGCTCGACCAGCCAGACACCGTCGGGGAAGGCCCGGCGTACGTCGGCGGCGATCCGGAGCGCAAGCCGGGTCTTGCCGACCCCGCCGGGGCCGGTGAACGTCACGATGCGGGAGTGGGACAGCATCCGCTTGGCCTCGGCCACCTCGTGGCGGCGGCCGACGAAGCTCGTCACCTCGGTGGGCAGCCTGTCGTGTGGACGCTTCGAGGTCTGGGTTGTCATCGCCGCCATCAAACGCCTCAGTTCGCGGACCGCCGGGCACGGAAACGGGCTCGACAGAATCCAGGTTATGTCTCGGCCGTGACGCAGCTGCGCGTCGGTGACCGGGCGCGGCTCCCACCGCCCGGGTCGCCGCGCCGATCGCCGCCCCGGACGTCGCCGTACGGGCGGGCCGCCGATCAGCCGGGCTCGCGGACCACGTCCTCGGCGCGGCGGTCCGGCCGCAGGCCGCGCCAGCTCGGGTGGCGGAGCCGGCCGTCGGCGGTCCACTCCGCGTACCGCACCTCGCCGACGAGGGTGGGGTCGGTCCAGCGGGCGTCGCGGGCGTGCCCGCGTGGCACCTCGTCGGCGAACGGGCTGGTCTCCCGGGTGAGCGGCGCCAGCAGCGCCCCCAGATCGGCGAGCATCGCCTCGGTGAACCCGGTCCCCACGTGTCCGGCGTAGACCAGCCGTCCCTCCTGGTCGTGGACGCCGAGCAGCAGCGAGCCGATGCCCTTGGCGCGCCTGCCCTCGCCCGGCTTCCACCCGCCGATGACCGCCTCCTGGGTGCGGAAGTGCTTGATCTTGATCCAGTCCGCGCTGCGCCGCCCCGGCTGGTACGTCGAGGTCAGCCGCTTGGCGACCACGCCCTCCAGGAGCAGCTCGCGGCTGGTCTCGAAGGCGGTCGCGCCACCTCCGGGGGAGTACGGCGGCACGTCCCAGCGCTCCCCCGCCACCACCGTGCGGTCGAGCAGTTCGCGCCGCTCGGCGTACGGCCGGCGGATCGCCGGCCGGCCCCCGGCGTGCAGGATGTCGAAGATCAGGTACGTCACCGGAGTGGCCCGCGCCAGCAGTCGGATCTTGACCGGGTCCCGCTGGTGCATCCGCGGCTGGAGGGCGGCGAAGCTGGGCAGCCCCCGGGGCCCGAACGCGACGATCTCCCCGTCCAGCACGGCCTCGTCCGCGACGGCGCCGGCGAGGGGCCCCAGCTCGGGATAGGCGACCGTGACGTCCAGCCCGTTGCGCGAGAGCAGCCGCAGCCGCCCGTCCTCGACGTAGCCGAGGGCCCGCACGCCGTCCCACTTCATTTCGAAACCGAACAACGCGTCCTGCGGCTCCGGCGGCAACTCCCCCAGCCGGGCCGTCATCGGCTCGTACGCCGGAAGGTGCCCCATGTGGGGCTCCTACCCCAGCTCGCGGCCGACCGCCTTCGCCCACGCCGTGATCTGGCCGCGGTCGCGGAAGTCCCCGGCCATGGTCCTGGCCATCGCGGACGCGGGGAAACCGGCGGCGTCCGGCGCCAGTCGGCCTCCGAACGTGGCGTGGCCGAGGGCCTCCAGCCGGACGCACCAGCGGGCGACGTTCGGCGTCGGCGGGATGTCCTCCTCCACGGCCGAGCCGTCCAGCGGGCCGCTGCTGAACAGCCACACCGACAGAGCCCGCAGGGTCGCCGCGTGACGGAGCGCGAACCTCCGGGCGTCCTTGTGCCACCGCCGGGCGTAGAGCGCGCCCCCGAGGATCACCGCGTCGTGTTCCCGTACGTCGCGGGCGTCCGCCGCCGCGACGACGTCGGCCTGGTGGCCCTCCTCGCGCAGCGCCTGGCCGATCCATTCCGCGATCTCGGCCGTGGCCCCCATCTTGGAGCCGTACGCGACCAGTACCCGTGCCATCAAGATCACCTCGGTGATCAGTCTCCGGACAGGCACGGAGGGCGGTCAGGGCCGAAGGTCGGTGCGGGGCGCGCCGTTGGTCCCCGGACGTCTCTGGCGCGCCCGCGGCAGCGGTCAGTCGGATGGGAGGACGGGGTTGAGGTGGAACAACCCGGTCCGCACCTCGCCGCCGCTCTCCCGCGTCCGGCCCTGCTCGCCCCGCTCCTCGTCGCGGCCGGCACGGCCCGCCACTGCCCTCAGCACGTCGCTGACCGTGATCAGGCCGAGCAGCCTGCCCGCCTCGGAGACGACGGGAACGGCGTCGCAGGCCACGTCGAGCATGACGCAGGTGATCCGCGACAGCGTCTGCCCCGGCCCCACCTTCGGCAGGCGACGCCGGCCGAGGAGGCTGCGCACCTGGCGGCGCGAGTGTTCGTCCGGCCCGCCGCCGCACCAGGTGGCGGCGACGTCCTCCCTGGTCAGGACGCCGAGGACATGGCAGTCGTCATCCACGACGGGCAGGTGGTGGACGTCGGCGCGGCGCATCAACTCCCACGCCATCAGCGGCGACTCCTCCGCGGTGACCGTGACGAGCACGCGGGTCATGATCTGCTCCGCGGTCAGATCCTCCACGCTCATTGCTCCTCCTCTCCCCGGCCCACGACGGCGACGGCGCAGTGAGCCCGGTGCAGGACGCCGTGGCCGACCGATCCCAGCACGGCGGAGCCGAACGCGCCGAGGCCCCGGGACCCGACCACGAGCAGGTCGGCCCGGCGCGAGAACTCCGACAGGACCGCGATCGGGTGCCCGCAGATGAAGGACTGCTCCACCTGCACGCCGGGGTGCTTGTCGCGCCACGGCGCGATCCGCCGGCGGGCCGTGTCCGCGCTCTGGTCGAAGACCTCTTCCAGCGCCCGTGTGTAGCCGACCCCGAACGGGGTGAACGCGGGCACCTGCCAGGCATGAACCACCCGCACCGGGACCCCGCGCAGCTCGGCCTCCTCGAACGCGTACCGCATGGCGGCCTCGGAGTGCTCGGAGCCGTCGAAGCCGACGACGATCTCCCGCCCCGCCTCCTCGTCCGGCCCGCGTACGTCCTTGCTCGGTCCGCGGACGATCACGACGGGGCAGGCGGCGTGACCGGCCAGGCCCAGCCCGACGGAGCCGAGCACGAGCCCGGCGAAGCCGCCCATGCCCCGGCTGCCGACCACCATGGCTGTGGCCTTCCGGGACTCGGCCTTCATCTTCTCCACGACCGTGCCAGAGGCCAGTTCCGCGGTGACGGCGAGCCCCGGGACCCGTTCCCTCGCCCGCTGCGCGGCCGCGTTGATCACACCCTCGCAGTGCTCGGAGAGCGACTGGTCGTACCCCTCGACGCCGTGGAAGGGGTACCGGTGCGACCACGGCTCACGGACGTGCACGATCTTCAGCGGCGCGCCCCGGCGTGCCGCGTCGTCGGTGGCCCAGTCCACCGCCGCGGTCGACTGCGGGGAACCGTCTACTCCGACGACGATGGGTGCGATCATGGCGCGTCTCCTCCTAGGGCCGGTGAATTCCATTCCACCACCGGGCTCTCGGCAGCCCAGCGGCCGAACGTCCCATGATTGCGGGACCTCCGGCCCCGCGCCCGGCGGGAACGGCCGGCCTCGTTCCGGCCGCCTACCCATCCAGACGGATCGGACGCTAGCGTGCATGACATGATTCGTGTATTCCTCCTGGACGATCATGAGGTCGTGCGGCGCGGTGTGGCGGCCCTGCTCGAGGCCGAGGACGACATCGAGGTCATCGGCGAGGCGGGCACGGCCGAGTCCGCGATCGCCCGCATCCCGGCGCTCAAGCCGGACGTCGCCGTCCTCGACGTACGGCTGCCCGACGGCAGCGGCGTCGACGTCTGCCGGGAGGTGCGCTCGCGGATGCCCGAGCTGGCCTGCCTCATGTTGACGTCCTTCGCCGACGACGAGGCGCTGTTCGACGCCGTGATGGCCGGGGCCTCCGGGTACGTGCTCAAGCAGATCCACGGCTCCGACCTGGTCGGCGCGGTGCGGACGGTGGCCTCGGGGCAGTCGCTGCTCGACCCGCAGACGACGGCGAGGATGCTGCAGCGCCTGCGCGAGCAGGCCGACAAGCGTGACCCGCTCGCGGCGCTGTCGGAGCAGGAACGGCACATCCTGGAGCTGATCGGCGAGGGGCTGACCAACCGGCAGATCGGCGAGCGGCTCTACCTGGCCGAGAAGACCGTCAAGAACTATGTGTCCAACCTGCTGAGCAAGCTCAACATGCAGCGCCGCACGCAGGCGGCGGCCCTGGCCGCGCGGCTCAAGGTCGACCGCGGCGAGTGACCGGGGCCCCGGGGCGCCCGGCGTCGCCGCCGGTCAGTGGAGCGGCGGCACCACGAGGTCGTTCTTGGCGAACGTGATCTCGGTCGTCACGCCGATCACGCCCTCGACCGCGCGTACCGCCTCGACGAGGTGGGAGATCTGCGAGCGCCTGTGCACCCTGCCCCGGATGGTGACCATGCCGCACTCGATGAGGACGTCCAGGCACTCCGGGTCGGCCTGGTGCCCGATCACCTCGGCGATGTCGGCGCGGATGTCCTCCACCGGGCGGTTGAAGATCCGGAGCAGGTCGGACTGGTGGACGGTCCCGACGATGCGCCCGGTGACCGGGTCGATCACGGGGAGCTGCTTGATCCGCTTCTCGTGCATCAGCCGCGCGGCGACCCGTACGGGGGTTCCTGGGGTCACGGTCACCGGCGGCGTGCTCATGATCTCGGCGGCGGTGACGCCGAGCGCCTTGCGGTGCTCGCGCCGCCGCCTGCCCGGGTCCAGGAGCGCGCCGGGTCCTCCGGGCGCGCCGGTCTCGCGGAGCAGCAGGTCGTCCTCCGAGACGACGCCGACGGGCCGGCGCTCGGCGTCGATCACCGCAACCGCTCCCACCCTGTACCTCTCCATCGCGGCGGCGATGTCGGCGAAGCCCGCGTCCTCCTGGACCGCGATGGCCACACGTCCCATGACGTCTCTGACCGTGACGGACATGGCGTCCTCCCTCGCTGCCGCTCCCTCGCTCCCGACCAGGGTCCGCCCGGGGCGGAGCCCCCGGGCAGCGGCGTACGTCCTCCGCACGCGGGGCTTAGGTCCCTGAATGCCCCGCTCAGGGCGGTATAAGCGGCCGGGGCAGGGGTATCGCGACGACGGCGGCGGGCACGGCGTACCGTCGCTTCTGAAGGTGTCATGACCCTCGACGAAGGAAGGGGAGCAGATGTCCCGCCGAACGGTCTCGCCCGGTGACCTTGGCCGCCGCATCGCCCACCACCGCAAGCGCCTGGGGCTCAGCCGTGAGGAGCTGGCGGAGCGCGCGGGCATGGCTCCCGGTTTCGTGGAGTACGTCGAGGAGGCCGCCGCCTCGATCACCGAGGAGGCGCTGCTGCGGCTCGCGGCGGCGCTGGAGACCACCACGGACGATCTACTCGGCGCCGACATGGACCGGCCGCCCGGCCAGGGACCGGCCACGGCGCACCCGGTCCTGCACGCGCTCGATCCCGAGGAGTGCATGCGCCTGATCGAGCCGGGCGGCGTGGGCAGGGTCGCCTTCAGCGGGCCCTGCGGACCGACGGTCCTCCCCGTGAATTTCAAGGTCTACAAGGGCGCGATCGTCTTCCGCACCCAGTACGGCGGACCGATGGAGGAAGCGGTGCGCACCGGACTGGAAGGCGTCGAGCTGACGATCGGCTTCGAGGTCGACCACATCGACGAGGTCAACCGCGAGGGGTGGAGCGTCCTCGTCCAGGGGCCCGCGCACCGCGTCTCGGCGGACGAGCTGGAGGAGGCGGCCGGCACCGGGGTGGAGCCCTGGGCCGGGGGCGCGCGCGAGACGTACATCCGGATCGCGCCGCACACCATCAGCGGCCGCCGGATCAGCAGCTTTTGACCGTAAATTCTCCACAAAAGTTACAAATAGCGACATGCCAGGCCAAAAGCCCCTTCCGTTCGCGATGGACCGAGGGGACGCTTAAATCGGGAGGTGTGTTCACTATGGAGCGCAAGGAGTGGAACGTCGAAATCTTCATCGACGAGGACGAAACCGACCAGGTGACCACAGCCCGGGCCGTGCTACACGCGGGCGACGGCACCCGGCACGAGAGCGTGGCACACGCCCGGCGCAACCCGCATGACCGGCCGGTGCCGCAGATCGGGGACGAGCTGGCGGCAGGGCGCGCCCTGTCCGACCTGGCCGCCAAACTGATCGAGGACGGCGCCGAGGACGTGGCCCAGTTCGCCGCGGCCGCCCGGTCCAGCTGAGCCTTCTCGGGTCGCCCACGGAATCCGAGGCGGGGGCGGGGGTGGCGAACAGCCGGCCCCGCCCCCGCCCGCGTCTCACCGCTCCCGGGGCGGCGGGATCACGGCCACCGGGCAGTCGGCGTGCTGGAGGAGGGCGTTGCTGACGGAGCCGAGCACCAGCCCGGCCAGGTCGCCGCGCCCGCGGGACCCGACGACGAGCAGCCCCGCGCCGGCCGACGCCTCCTTCAGCACCTCGACCGGGTGCCCGTTGACGACGTGCTCGGTGACCTTCACCTCGGGGTGGCGGCGCGCCGGGCCCGCCAACGCCTCGGACAGCATGGCGCGCAGGCCGTCCTCCTCCTGCGCGGACGCGGCGGCCTCGAAGCCGCCGGCGACCAGCCCCCGCCAGGCGTGGACGGCGTGCAGTTCCGCGTCATGGAGGGCGGCCTCGGCGAACGCGAACTCGACGGCGCCGGCGTTCGACGGCGCCCCGTCCACGCCCACCACGATCCTGCGGCGGCCCTCCGCCGGGAGCGCGCGAACCACGACGACAGGGGATGGCGCCCTTCCGGCCACGCCGAGCGCCACGGAGCCGAGCAGAAGCCCGCGGAAACCGCCGAGCCCGTGGTTGCCGACCACGAGCAGTTCCGCCTCCTCCGCCGCCTTGATCAACGCGGTCCGGGCATCCCCCGGCAGCAGGGCGGACTCGACGGCCACATCTCCTTCCTGCTCCCCGATCCGGTCCAACGCCTCGGCGACAACGGTGTCGGCTCCTTCGCGCATCCACCTCGCCACGTCCGTGTACGGACCATGGGGAGGCATCTCGGACGCCCACTTCGGCATCGAGTGGACCACACGCAACGGGGTGCCGCGCAGCGCCGCCTCACGAGCCGCCCAGGCGGCGGCCTCCAGCCCCGCCCCGGAACCGTCGACACCAACGATGATCATCTTTTCTCTCCTTCATCGCGCAACCTCACAGGTCCCTGTGTACCCGGCCGGGTCCGGAGGTGCGGTTTCCCGTCTTTCGTGGTCGCCGTACGCGGGAATGGATAGAGGGACATTCGCCGCGAAAGGGCCGTGATGGACATCATCCAGATGATCGAGCAAGCACAGGACAAACCCGCGGTCAAACGCGTGTTCGGCGAACCGATCGTCCAGGACGGCATGACGGTCATCCCGGTCGCCCGGGTCGCCGGAGGCGGAGGCGGCCACGGCGATCGGGGCCGAGAGGATTGACCGGCATGGACGCCGGCATGGACGCCTGGGTGGTCGCCCGTCCGGGCCCGATCGCCACACGTCCCCTCGAACGGGCGCGGCTCCCGGTCCCCACCCCCGGACCCGGCGAGCTGCTCGTACGCGTCGAGGCGTGCGCCGTCTGCCGTACGGACCTGCATCTGGCGGAGGGTGACCTGCCTCCACGGCGGCCGCGGACCGTCCCCGGCCACGAGGTCGTCGGCAGGGTGACCGCGCACGGCCCCGGAGCGGAGAGCCCGCCGCTCGGCGCCAGGGTGGGCGTGGCCTGGCTGCGCTCGACGTGCGGACGCTGCCGCTACTGCCTGCGCGGAGCGGAGAACCTCTGCCCGGCGTCCACCTACACCGGCTGGGACGCCGACGGCGGCTACGCCGAGTACGTCACCGTACCGGCGGGCTTCGCGTACCTCCTGCCGGACGATCACGCCGCCGAGACGCTCGCGCCGCTGCTGTGCGCGGGGATCATCGGCTATCGGGCCCTGCTCCGTGCCGACCTGCCGCCCGGGGGCCGGCTCGGGATCTACGGCTTCGGCGCCTCGGCCCACCTGACGGCGCAGGTCGCCATCGCCCAGGGCGCCGCCGTACACGTGATGACGCGATCGCAGCAGGCGCGGGAACTGGCCCTGGAGCTGGGCGCGCGGTCGGCGGGCGGGGCGTGGGACCCACCGCCCGAGCCGCTGGACGCGGCCATCCTGTTCGCGCCGGTGGGCGACCTCGTGCCGCCCGCGCTCGCGGCCCTGGACCGCGGCGGGACGCTCGCCGTGGCGGGGATCCACCTGACCGACATCCCGGTGCTCAACTACGAACGCCACCTGTTCCAGGAGCGGACCCTGCGCAGCGTCACGGCCAACACCCGCGCGGACGGGCGGGCGTTCCTCGAACTCGCCGCGCTGCACCCTCCCCGGGTCGCGACCACGCCCTACCCCTTCGGGGCCGCCGACCGGGCCCTGGCCGACCTCGCCGCCGACCGCGTCGAGGGCGCGGCCGTGCTCCTGCCGTAGAGGAGGGAACCCGCGTGCCGCCGCCCTCCGCTCCGAGGCCCGTCCGGGGGCGGGCATGAGCTGCGCTCTACGTCCGAAGGGCCCTCCGTTTCGGGACTTCCGACCTCTGCCCGGCGCCGCCCGGCGCCACTTGGATGGTGGCCGGGCATTCCCATCGTTTCCCGGCCGTATTTGGAGGCACGTGATGCGCGTCAAAGTGAGGGACATCATGGCCCCGCATGTGGTGTCCGTCGACGGAGGCACGCCTTTCAAGGACGTCGCGGAAGTGCTCATCGCGCACAGTGTGAGCGCCGTACCGGTGGTGGACGACGAGGGCCACGTGATCGGGGTCATCTCCGAGGCGGACCTGTTGCGCAAGGAGCAGTTCAAGGAGCAGTACTACGGCGAGGGCTACCAGCCGCCGCTGCGCGCCCGCCTGCGGCACCGCCTCACCGAGAAGAACCACAGCATCAGGGACACCGCCCACGGCGAGACCGCCGCCGAGCTGATGACGTCCCCGGCGGTGACCGTCCCGCCCGGCGCCTCCGTCGTCACGGCGATCCGGTTGATGGACCAGCACGGCGTGAAGAGGCTGCCCGTCGTGGACGCCGACGGCGTCCTCATCGGCATCGTCAGCCGCCAGGACATGCTCCGGGTGTTCGTACGCACCGACGCCGACCTCGCCGAGGAAGTGCGCGATGACGTCGTCGGGCACTCGCTGTGGGCGGAGAGCTCGCGGATGGAGGTGGACGTGTGTCAGGGGGTCGTCACGCTGACCGGGTGGACGACCCGGCGCAGCGACGCCGCGATCGTGGTCGCCATGGCCCGCCGGGTCCACGGCGTGATCGACGTCGTCGACAAGCTGGAGTGGGAAGAGGACGACACCCCGCGGTGGCGCCGCGGCTGACCGCGACTCCCCGGCGCGACTCCCCGGCGGGTACGCGGCTCACGGCCGAGGCGCGTGGAAGGCGCCGTTCCCGTGACATGCGGCCGCTCCCGTGACATGGGAAAGGGCGGGAGCCCGCCCGGCCCCCGCCCCGTCCGTCTCGGAATCAGGTCGCCTCCCCGATCTGCGGGCGTTCCTCGCCCGCCGTCCGCTGGATCGGGATCCGCCGCCCCTCGGCCTTCTTCTCCGTCTCCAGGCCGACGCTCACCTCGAGGACGCCGTCCTTGTACGTGGCCTGGACGTCGTCCTCCCGCACATCCAGCGGGAGCGTGATGGAGCGGTAGAGCGACCCGTAGTGGAACTCGGTGCGGCGGCGCTCCCTCATCTCCTCACTCTTCTCCGCGCGTATTTCGAGCACCCCGTTCGTCAGGGTGATGTCGACGTCCCTCGACGGGTCAATGCCCGGAAGCTCGGCCCGTACGATGTACCGGTCGCCTTCCACGTAGTCCTCGATTCGGATCAGCTCGGCGGACGAGCGCAGCCCCATCAGCGGCGATTCCAGCCATTCCAGCAGGTCCGGGAAAGGCCATCCGGACTCCCTGCGTGCGATGGCACCCATCTCCGACTCCCTTCGCAGCGAGCCTTCTCCTCCATGACATCACCAGGAGTAAGGGGCGATGTCAGGGTCTGAGGTCCCGGACCGTGGGGACCATCGCCGCGATTCTCCCCCTGATCCGCCCCCGGGCCTGCCGGAAACACCTCGGCCCGCGCCGGACGCGTCCGTACCCGGCGCGAGCCGGGGCACAGCACCGCGCGGGTACGGACGAAGGTCCCTCCATAGCCGGGTCGATCAGCACTGTGCCGGGCCTCGGCCGGTTCCCTACGGTCGGGTACGTGTGGAGGTATGGGATGAATACGCCGATATCAGCGAGGCTGGCCCGGTTCCTAGGCCTGGATCACAATCCCCTGCGCCGCGCGGCCGATCATGTGGAATCGACGATCCTCATCACGCTGCTCATCCTCTTCACCGCGATCATCCCTGTGGGGACGTACCTCGCCTCCCGCACGGCGTACGTGACCGCGCAGACAGAGAACGCGGGCAAGCACCAGGTGACGGCGACGCTGTACGAGCAGCCCTCCCCCGCTCAGGGGTCGCGGCTGGGCGGCACGGCCGAGTTCCGGGCCGGCGCCCGCTGGCAGACGTCCGACGGCAAGCTCCACGAAGCGGTGATCCCGGTCAGGGGCACCGCCACCGTCGGCACGAAGGTGAACATCTGGGTCGACGCGCACAGCGAGCCGTCCCGGGAGCCCGCCGGCGCTCTGGAGATCATCATGGCGACCGTGATCGTCGCCCTCGCGGCGCTCTCCGGGCTCGCCGCGGTGCTGGCGATGTTCGTCGGCCTCCTCCGCCGCACCATGCGGCGCCTCAACCGGAAGAGCTGGGAGGAGGCCTGGACGAGCGTCGAGCCGCGCTGGGCCCGCCGCTACTGATCGCCTACGCCCGCGACCTACGCCCGCGACGGCGTCGCCCGTCCCCGGCTCAACGGCTCGCCGCGGAACCGTTCACCGTCACGACGCTCTCCGGCGTGGTGATCGCCGGGAACGTCCCGGTGTCGATGATCCCGTGCTCGTTGTACGCGGCCTCCAGCAGCGCGTGGGCCTTGGGCTCCAGCTTCCACAGCGCGCGATATTCGCGGGCGGTCACCAGCGGGATGCCGATCTCGTGCGCGATGTCGGCGGCGCGGGGCACGAAGCGGCGTTCGATCTCCCGCTCCCAGTACTGGCGGGCCGCGCGCATCAGCGCGGCGCGCTGCGCCGTGTCGACCGGAGGCGCCGGCTCGACCACCTCACGTCCCTCCTCGTCGTCGTCCTCGTCGTCGAGGAGCGGTGCGCCCGCGGCGAGAAGCACGGCGTGCGCGGGACGTACGGACTGCTCCGCCGGCTTTTCCTCCTCTTCGGGCGCCCACGGGACGGGCGGGCTCAGGTCGATCAGGGCGGACGTGTTGTAGAGCGCCCCGATCTGGGACAACAGTGCCTCCTGCCGCTCGGAGTCCACGGCCAGTCCCGTGTGCTCCACCGCCTGGTCCATCGCCCGGTCGAGCTTCCTGAGCGCGGCGCGCATCTTCCGGTCGGACGCTCCGGCCGCGCGCAGCGCGCGGGCCCGCTTGGCGGCCAGCGCCACGCGGGTGAGCCGGCGGTGCGCGTCCACCTCGCCGGCCGTGCGGTCGCCCGCCTCGGCGAGCCCGATGCGGACCATGACGCGCTCAGGGGTGACCCGCCAGTTGATGCGGGCCCGTCCGGTGATGCGGTGCCGTTCGATCGCCATGCCGCGCTCCCAGAGCCAGGCCGCGACGAGCGGGGCGGCCAGCCGGAACAGGGCCTCGGGCAGGCTGCGGGCGTCCATGCTGGACAGCACCGCCGACAGGGAGGTGAACACCCATACGGCGATTCCGTCGATGCCGGCCGAGTAGTTCTCCCGCATGTTCCGGCGGGCCCGTACGGCGCTAGTGATCACGGCGACTTCGATGAACGCGAAGAGCAGAAGGCGAAGGGGGCCGTCGAAGCCCAGGACGTCGCCCGAGAAGCGCCACATGCCCTGGGCGGAAACGCCGGTGGCGATGGTCGCGGCGACGATCGTGAGGATGTCCTCCGGGGGACGCGGCGCGGCGAAACGCCGATAAAGGGTGATGATTGTCCGACAAGCGGCCCGGAGCGCAAAATACCCCACAATCAGAATAATCAGGGCGAATACGCAGATAACAGCGGTACCGACTGGATGATCCGCCATAAAGGCGGTGATTTTCTCCATGGGGGGCATCAGTCACTGTCCATCAGTCTCGAAGAACACGAGGTATGCCCCGCGATCATTCCAGAATGTCGCCATCTTGTTGGGCGAAACGGAAGTTCGCCCTGAGCCGGATTTACCCGCCTGCAGTTCGAACCGACGTCACGGATGCCCGCTTACACCAACCTGCGTCCTAATCGAAGTGGAACGATCCATATGCGAGGTTCGCTCCGGGGTGCGAGCATCGCCGGACGACCTGGAAGGTGGAATGACGTGAGTGAGATCGCGGTTCGGCCGAACGAGACGACGGTGCCGTTGATGCCGTGCGCGTCGGTGGAAGAGACCTTGGCCTTCTATGAGGCGCTGGGGTTCGAGGCGACCTACAAGCAGAGCAAGCCCTATGTCTATCTGGCGCTGCGATGGAGCGGATTCCACCTGCACTTCGGCCCGGCGCCCGAAGGGCTGGATCCGGCCCGGGAGCAGTCCGGAGGCTGCCTGGTCCTGGTCGACGCCGTGGCGCCGTATCACGCGGCGTTCGTCGCGGCGATGCGCCGGGTTCACGGCAAGGTGCTGAGTTCCGGCCTGCCGCGGATCACCCGCTACCGGCCAGGTGCGTCCCGGTTTACGCTGATCGATCCGTCCGGGAACTCGATCATGTTCATCCAGCGCGACGAGCCGGCCGAACTGGAGTATGGCGGCTCGAAGAAGCTGACCGGCCTGGCCAAGGCGCTCGACAACGCCCGGATTCTGCGCGAGTTCAAGAATGATGACCTGCAGGCTTTCCGCGCGCTCAAGTCGGCGGTGCGCAGGCACGGCGCGGACGCCCCGGTGGTCGAGCGGGCCATCGCCCTGTGCCACCTCATCGATCTGGCGACGGCCCTCGGCGAGCCCACCGATCCTTGGGCCGCCGATTTGCGCGGTCTGGAGCTCACCTCCGGCGACAGGCAGCGCATCGAGTCAGAACTCGGGCATCTCGCCGGGATCCAGGAGTGGCTTCCCTAAAAAGGGCAGACGCCACTTCGCAATCGGTCACTCATCAGTTATGCGATGGCTGTGCCAGAAATATGCCAGGCGGGTTGCGCGAAAAGCCGCCACCCAAACCCACCTCATGTTATTTGTCAGCGCGAAGGCCCCGTTGGAGAGCTTTCACCACAAGAAACCCGGTCAGCCGGAAAACTCCAGGCGGACTGCCGTCGTGGGTCGCCGAGGCCGGCCCCGGCGGTCGTCACCCTCGCCGGGCGCGGGCGAGATCCCGCGCCAAGTGCGACGGACGCAACCCGGCGGCCACCAACCGGCGGAGATCGGCCGCGGTGTCGTGCATGAGCTGAACATGGAAGTAGTTGACGTATTCGAGCACCGCGACGAGAGCGAACGCCACGCCGGGCCAGGAAGCGCGCCCGGGGCCGGCGGCCGCGGCGTACGCGGTGAACGCCACTCCGGTTACCAGGAGGGGCACATCGGCCACTCGCGCGATCAGAAAGGCGCGGACTCCCGGAAGAGGGCCCGGCCTTCGCAACTGGCGGAGCTTGGCGATCCAGTACAGCGACCCCTGGACGAGGAGGAGCGCGGCCAGAACGAATCCCACGGCGTTCGCCGCCGTGACAGGCAGGCCGACCACCCCGAACCAGACCCACGCCTGAAAGGGGATGTTGGCCGCTTCGAGCAGGGCCAGGTTCCGAAGCCTGGACCGGACCTTGCCCGGCACGCCGGGAGCGGTGGCCCGCGGCGGGGAGAACGTCATGAAGGCACCGGGAAGCGGAAGGACCGGTCCCCGCAAGGGACCGGTCCTTCTCCGCGCCTACGCCTGACCTGCACCGTCGTTGGGAGCATCGGTCTCGTCATCACGCATGGGCTCGTCGACCACGCCGAGGTCCTGGCGCAGCCTCTCGAGATCCATGTTGTGGTTGGCGTACTTGAGCTCGCGAGCGACCTTCGTCTGCTTCGCCTTGGCCCGACCCCGCCCCATTGATCGTCCTCCCGTCACACAGGCCGTGCTTCGCCCTATTCTCTATCATTTGAAGAATTATGCAATTTCCCACACCGTCTAGGTGTTGGGCATAGGTTTGTCCACGGCGTACGGCTCGCACCCGTGGGACCGGGCGGGTCCGCTGGGGGTCGCGACGCGGCGCACCGGCGGCCCCGAGGCCCCTCGGCGGGTGCGCCGCGCCTTCCGTACGACGTGCGAGGCCCGATCACCCGGGCCGGGTATGCTCCGCCTCTCGCAACTCCGCCAGCAGCTCGCCCTGTCCGGCGATCATGTCAGTCAGGATGCGTCTCGCCGCTCGCAGCAGATCGGCCACGTCGTTGCTGCTCAGTGCGTATACGACGGTGGATCCCTCGCGCGTCGAGGTCACGATACCCGCCCGCCGCAGCACGGCGAGCTGCTGCGAAAGGTTGGACGCCTCCACCTCGATCCCGGCGAGCAGATCGCGCACCGGGAGGGGGCCGTGCTGGAGAAGTTCCAGGACCCGGACCCGTACGGGATGGCCGAGCGTGCGGAAGAAATCCGCCTTCGCCTGGTAGAGGGGAACGGGCATCAGCACCTCCCCCTGCGGCCATCCGCCCCCGGCGGGGGGGCTGCTCGTCGAGGTGCGCGCGGCCCGGCGACGTCACACATGCACGTCTCCGTTCCTTGGTGCGGAACCGGCTGACAACGAGAATTCGTCACACGCCATGATAGCCAATTGAAAACTTCTTCAAGTCCATGACGCGCCCGCGTCCGCGCCGGGGACCGCCGCTTCAACGGAAGGAGCGCCGGTAGGCGGCGGGCGTGGTGTTCAGCGCGTTGTGGAAGCGGCGGCGCAGGTTCACCGCCGAGGACAGGCCGACGCGCTGGGCGATGGTCTCGACGGACAGGTCGGTCTCCTCCAGGAGGGCGCGGGCACCGGCTATGCGACGGTCGAGCAGCCAGCGGCCGGGGGAGATGCCGAGCTGGCTGGTGAAGTGACGGCTGAAGGTACGGCAGGACAGGCCGGAACGGGCCGCCATGTCCTCGATCGTCAGCGGCCGGTCCAGGTTGGCGGTGATCCAGTCCAGCAGCGGGGCGAGCGAGTCGGGCACCGGGCCGGTGGTCGGCAGTTCGGGGTACTGGCGCTGGCAGCCCTCCCGGTGCGGGGCGGCCGACAACTGGCGGCCGATGCGCATCGCCAGGGCGGCGCCGTACTCTCGCCGGACCTGGTTCAGGCAGAGGTCGATGGTCGTGGCGGTGGCACCGGCCGTCGCCACGTCGCCGTGATCCACGTAGAGCACGGACGCGTCGGGCCGGACGCGGGGGAAGCGTGCGGCGATCTCGGCGGCCTGTTCCCAGTGGGTGGCGGCGGCGCGGCCGTCCAGGAGGCCGAGGCTCGCCGGGATGTAGATCCCCGAGCAGATGGCCATGATCCGCATACCGCGGGCGTGGGCCGCCAGGATCGCGGCACCGAGATCGGAGGAGACCTCCACCGTTGAGCACCAGCCCGCGATGAGAAGGGTGTCGGCCTCGGCGAGGGCCTCCAGCCCGCGCTCGACGATGATGTCGACGCCCATGGTCGTCCGGACCGGCCCCGGGCGTTCGGCGCAGAGGGTGAAGTCGTAGTGCTCGGGGATGTCCGGGCCGTGGTAGCCGAAGACCGCGGAGGCGCTGGTCACCGGATACAGCTCCTGGAGCGGGCTGAGCAGGGCGACCACGCGGCGCTTCATGAGCATGGCATAAATGTACCTAATGATGTCATTGTGGACACCTGTGCCGGGCTTGCGGGATGTCCACAGTAGGTGGTCATGGAGTTCAGGAAATGACCGCGCTTTACGACTGCGAACAGTCCCTCGCCGCCCCGGCCAGGCTCTGGACCAGGGACTTCGTCTTGTATTTCGGCGCCAGAGCGGTGTCGTTGCTCGGTGACGCGATGATGCCCGTCGCGACCGCGCTGGCCGTCGGAGCGATTTACGGGGTGTCCGGCGTCGGCTACGTGCTGGCCATCTGTACCGCCCCGTTCGTGCTCTTCATCCCGTTCGGCGGAGTGTTCGCCGACCGGTTGGGCGCCCGGACCATGATGGTCAGCGCGGACATCATCCGGATCTTCACCCAGACCGCGGTGGCCGTCGCCTTCTTCACCGGCACCCCGCCGCTCTGGCTGCTGCTGTCCGCCTCGTTCCTGTCCGGTACGGCAAGCGCGATGTTCCAGCCCGGCGTCAACGGCATGGTCCCCCTTGTCGCCAAGGACCCGCAGCGCGCCAACGGCACCTTGAAGATCGCCGATGCGGCCACCCAGCTCGGCGGGCCCGTCCTCGCGGGCCTGCTGATGACGCTGACCGGCGCGGGCGCCGTCTACACGGTCGATGCGGGAACCTTCCTGCTCAGCGGCCTGTGCCTGGCCTTCATCCGGCTGGCTCCGGCCGCCGGGGCCAAGGAACGCTCGACGGTCATGGTGGACCTGCGCCGCGGCTGGCTGGAGTTCCGCTCCCGCAACTGGATGTGGTCGGTGATCCTCATCTGGGTGTTCTTCGGCATCCTGGTCTTCGGCCCCTACATCCCGTTGGCCTCGCGCCTGGTCGGCGACCGCCTCGGCGATGCCGCCTACGGCTGGGTGATGGCCGGCCTCGGCTCCGGCACCGTTCTCGGCGGGCTGATCGCGATCAGGCTCCGGCCGTCACGACCGCTCGCCGCCGGTGGCGCGGCCATCTTCGGGTTCGGGTTCATCCCGCTGACGGTGGCGCTGGAACTGCCGCTGCCGCTGCTGATGGCGGGCCACCTGCTGGGCGGGATGTCCCTGGCCTTCTGGTCGGTGATGTGGTCGACGAGCGTCCAGACCCAGGTCGCCCCCGACGTCCTCAACCGGGTCACCGCCTACGAGATCGCCGGATCGGTGTCCGGAATGGCCGTCGGGCAGGCACTGGTGGGACCGGTCTCGGAGATCGTCAGCCCTCGGGGCCTGCTGTTCGTCTCCACCGGCGTCAGCTTCGCGGTCTGCGCGGCCCTGCTGCTGACGTCTCCGATTCGCCGCCTCCGCCGGGCCTGATCCCCGGGTACGGCTCGCGCCCTGGCCTGCCGGGGAGCCGCCCCAGGGCCAGTGCCGGACCCGCACCAGAACAGTGTGGAGTCTGCACAACTCCTCGTTCCCGCTCCCACATCCACGTGCTTGGCTGGCCCGTGAGCGGCACGAGGAGGTCACATGGCAGGGCGGCGGACGGAACCGGTCCCGGTCCGTGAGGGGGCCACCCCAGAGGAAATGGCACGGGTCGTCGCGCTCATCGGCTTCGTCTGCCTGCTGCCGCTCGCGGTCGTCGACTGGCTACTCGGCACGGTGACGACACGCACGCTCGTCTGCTCCGCGTACGAACGGGGCGGCGTGCTGGACTGCGGCGGGTCGGCGGGCTTCGGGGAGGCGATGCTGACGGGCACCCTCCTGGGGCTCCTGCTCACCGCCCTCCAGGTTTGGCTGCTGGCCCGCGTCGTCCGCCGCGTCCACGCGCGCGGCTCGGGCGGCGTCCGGCCACCGGGCGAACAGGTGGACGCGCAGGCGCCGGGGCCATAGCGCCCCGGCGCTCCCCGTCGTGCCGGACGACGACCAGTCGTCCGGCACGACGGGGACGCGCACCCCGGCTTCGGCGCTAGTCCTTGATCTCGCAGATCGTGGACCCGGCGGTGACACCCGCCCCGACCTGGGCGGAGAGCCCGGTCACGGTGCCCGCCTTGTGCGCGGTCAGCGGCTGCTCCATCTTCATCGCCTCAAGCACCACGATCACGTCGCCCTCGGTGACGACGGCGCCGTCCTCGACCGCGACCTTGACGATCGTGCCCTGCATGGGCGAGGTCAGCGCGTCGCCGCTCGCCGCGGCGCCGCCGGCCTTGCGGGAGCCGCCGGCGCGCTTCGGCCGCCCGCCATTCGGCCGGGCCGACGCGGCCGCCCCGGTCGCTCCGAGCCCGGCGGGCAGGACGACCTCCAGGCGCTTGCCGCCGACCTCGACCGTGATGCGCTCGACGGCGCCGGGCTCGGCGGTCGCCGTGTCCCCGGCGTACGGGGCGATCGTGTTGTCGAACTCGGTCTCGATCCAGCGGGTGTGGACGCCGAACCTCTTGCCGTTGCCGATGAACGCGGGATCGTCGACCACCACGCGGTGGAAGGGCAGCACGGTCGGCATGCCCTCGACGACGAACTCGGCCAGCGCGCGGCGTGAGCGCTCCAGCGCCTGGGTGCGGTCGCGGCCGGTGACGATGAGCTTCGCGACCAGCGAGTCGAAAGAGCCGGGGACCGTCTCGCCCTGGTCGTACCCGGCGTCGAGCCGCACTCCGGGGCCGGAGGGGGCCTGCCAGCGGGTGATCGTGCCGGGCGCGGGCAGGAAGCCGCGGCCCGCGTCCTCGGCGTTGATCCGGAACTCGATCGAGTGCCCGCCGACCTTGGGGTCCTTGTAGCCGATCTCCTCGCCACAGGCGATCCGGAACATCTCCCGGACCAGGTCGATGCCGGTGACCTCTTCGCTGACCGGGTGCTCGACCTGGAGCCGCGTGTTGACCTCCAGGAAGGAGATCGTGCCGTCCTGGCCGACGAGGAACTCGCAGGTCCCGGCGCCGACGTAGCCGGCCTCGCGGAGGATCGCCTTGGACGACTCGTACAGCGTGGCGATCTGCTTGCGCGAGAGGAAGGGGGCCGGGGCCTCCTCGACGAGCTTCTGGTGGCGGCGCTGCAACGAGCAGTCGCGGGTGCTGACCACGACGACGTTGCCGTGCCGGTCGGCCAGGCACTGGGTCTCGACGTGGCGGGGACGGTCCAGGTACCGCTCGACGAAGCACTCGCCGCGCCCGAACGCGGTGACGGCCTCGCGGACGGCCGACTCGTAGAGCTCGGGGATCTCCTCCAGGGTGCGGGCGACCTTCAGCCCGCGCCCGCCCCCGCCGTACGCGGCCTTGATGGCGATGGGCAGGCCGTGCTCGCGGGCGAACGCGACGACCTCGTCGGCGCCGGACACGGGGTCGCTGGTGCCGGCGACCAGGGGCGCGCCCACCTTCTGCGCGATGTGCCGGGCCTGCACCTTGTCGCCGAGGGCGTCGATCGCGGAGGGCGGGGGGCCGATCCAGACGAGGCCGGCGTCGATGACGGCCTGGGCGAAGGCGGAGTTCTCGGCGAGGAAGCCGTACCCGGGGTGGACGCCGTCGGCGCCGGTACGGCGGGCCACGTCGAGGATCTTCTCGATGTCGAGGTAGGTCTCCGCCGGGCTGGCCCCGCCGAGCGCGTACGCCTCGTCCGCCATCCGCACGAACAGGGCGTCGCGGTCCTGGTCGGCGTAGACCGCCACGCTGCCGATTCCGGCGTCCTTGCAGGCGCGGACGACGCGCACGGCGATCTCACCGCGGTTGGCGACGAGCACCTTGCGCAGGACGGGAGAGTTGCTCACTGAAGTCCTCCAAGCTTCCAGCTCGAATCGCGCCAGGCTCCGGGACCGGCGGCGAGGGGCCGGCGCATCATGTGGTGACGGGCGGCCCAGCGACGTGGCGGGGCGGGCACGGGCGCCGGAGCGGTCGCCGCGCGCGCGGCGACCGCCATGACCAATGCGGCGAGCTCCTCCGGGGATGGCTCGCCCTTGACGACGCGCAGCTCGCTCACAGCGGGATGTTCCCGTGCTTCTTGGGCGGCAGCCCCTCCCGCTTGCCGCGCAGCAGCCGCAGCGAGCGGACGATCTCCCTCCGGGTCTCGCGAGGGGCGATCACCGCGTCGACGTAGCCACGCTCGGCCGCCTGGTAGGGGTTGGCCAGGGTGTCCTCGTACTCCGTGACAAGTTTGGCACGGAGCTCCTCGGGGTCGTCGGCCGCGGCGAGTTCCTTGCGGTAGAGGATGTTGACCGCGCCCTGGGCGCCCATCACGGCGATCTGCGCGGTCGGCCAGGCGAGGTTGAGGTCGGCGCCGAGGTGCTTGGACCCCATCACGTCGTAGGCGCCGCCGTACGCCTTGCGGGTGATCACGGTGATCAGCGGGACGGTGGCCTCGGCATACGCGTAGAGGAGCTTGGCGCCGCGGCGGATGATGCCGTTCCACTCCTGGTCGGTGCCGGGCAGGAAGCCGGGGACGTCGACGAGCGTGAGCACGGGGATGTTGAACGCGTCGCAGGTGCGCACGAAGCGCGCGGCCTTCTCCGAGGCGTTGATGTCGAGGGTGCCGGCGAACTGCATGGGCTGGTTGGCGACCACGCCGACCGGCCGGCCCTCCACCCGCCCGAAGCCGATGATGATGTTGGGCGCGAACAGCGCCTGCACCTCGAGGAAATCGCCGTCGTCGAGGAGGGACTCGATGACGTTCCGCATGTCGTACGGCTGGTTCGCCGAGTCGGGCACCAGCGTGTCGAGCGCAAGGTCGACGTCGTTGACCTCGAGGTCGGCCTCCTCGTCGAAGACCGGGGGCTCGTCGAGGTTGTTCTGGGGCAGGTAGGACAGCAGCGCCTTCACGTACTCGAGCGCGTCGTCCTCGTCATGGGCGAGGTAGTGGGCGTTGCCGCTCTTGGTGTTGTGGGTGAGGCCGCCGCCGAGCTCCTCGAAGGTGACGTCCTCGCCGGTGACGGTCTTGATGACCTCGGGGCCGGTGACGAACATGTGCGAGGTCTGGTCGACCATGACGGTGAAGTCGGTCAGCGCGGGCGAGTACACGTGGCCGCCCGCGCAGGCGCCCATGATCAGGGAGATCTGGGGGATCACGCCGGAGGCGTGCACGTTGCGCCGGAAGATCTCTCCGTACAGGCCGAGAGAGACGACGCCCTCCTGGATGCGGGCCCCCGCGCCCTCGTTGATGCCGATGATCGGGGATCCGGTCTTCACCGCGAGGTCCATGACCTTGCAGATCTTCTCGCCGTACACCTCGCCGAGGCTGCCACCGAGGAAGGTGAAGTCCTGGGCGAAGACGCAGACGTTCCTGCCGTCGATCGTGCCGTATCCGGTGATGACGCCGTCGCCGGGGACGCGGTTGCGCTCCAGCCCGAAGGCGGTGCTGCGGTGTTTGGCGAGCGCGTCCAGTTCGACGAACGAGCCCTCGTCGAGCAGTCGCTCGATCCGTTCCCTGGCGCTCAGCTTCCCCTCGGCGCGCCGCTTCTCGGCCGCTCGACCGGTGGATCCGACCTGCACGGCCTCGTCGCGTCGGTCTTCGAGATGGGCGAGTTTGCCCGCCGTACTGTGCAGATCCATTGATCACCACACCTCTTGAGACTGAGTTTCAATCGTACGATACTGAGTCTCACAGCATTCGACAAGGTTCGCCAAACAGGGAGAATGGGCCGATGGCAAGATCGCCCACCAGCCAGCGCCTCGCCGACGCGGCGATTGGGCTCTTCAACGAGCGCGGCTACGACGAGACCACCGTGGACGACATCGCGGCCCGGGCCGGCGTGAGCCGCAGCACCTTCTTCCGGTACTACCGGTCGAAGGAAGAGGTGATCTTCCCTGACCACGACGCGCTGCTGGCGAAGGTCGAGGCCCGGCTGAGGGCCTCCACCGCGGACACCGCGATCGTGGCGATCTGCGACGCCGTCCGCATCGTCCTCGCGCACTACGTCGAGGACGCGGAGGTGTCGCTACGGCGCTACCGCCTGGTCGGCCGGGTGCCCGCGCTGCGGCACCGCGAGATCGCCAGCGTCGCACGCTACCAGCGGCTGTTCCGCGAGTACGTCGGCGACTGGCTGGCCGGGACACCCGACGCCCCGCTGCGCGCCGAGCTGATGGCCTCGTCGGTCGTCGCCGCCCACAACCAGGTGCTGCGCGGCTGGCTGCGCGCGGGCGGCTCCTACGACCCGTTCGAACCGCTCGACCACGCCCTGCAGTACGTCATCAGGACGTTCCGGCACCTGGAGAACATGGAGGGTCCGCACGAGGGCGAGGACCAGGTGGTCGTGGCGGCCTTCCCGCGCTCGGCCTCCCCGGACGACGTCATGGACGCCATCCGGGCGCACCTCGGCTCGCGGCAGTAGCCGGCAGGCGGGAGCCGGTCGGCCACCGCCTGCCGGGAGAGCCGCCGGTCAGGCGGACGCGTACCGCTGCGCGGCCTCCTCGGCGAGCTCGGGCTTGAGCGCCCGCAGCACCGCCACCGTGATCGCCTGCGCGTCCACGCCGAAGTGGCGGCGGGCCGCCTCCCTGGTGTCGGACAGGCCGAACCCGTCGGTGCCCAGCGACACCCACTCCTGCTCGACCCACGGCCTGATCTGGTCGGGGACCGCCCGCATCCAGTCGCTCACCGCGACGACCGGCCCGTCCGCCCCGCCCAGGGCGGCGGTGACGTACGGCACACGCTCGCGCTCCGCGGCCATCGCCTCACGGCGCAGCTCGCTCCAGGAGGTGACCGACCAGACGTCGGCGCCCACGCCCCAGTCGTCGGCGAGCAGCCGCTGCGCCTCCAGGGCCCAGTGCATCGCGGTGCCGCTGGCGAGGATCTGCGCCTGGCCGCCTCCGGAGGAGTAGCGGTAGATGCCGCGTACGATGCCCTCCTCGACGCCCTCGGGCATCGCCGGCTGGGGCAGCGGCTCGTTGTAGACGGTGAGGTAGTAGAAGACGTCCTCCGCCGCCTCGCCGTACATCCGGCGCAGGCCGTCGCGGACGATCGCCCCGACCTCGTACGCGAAGGCGGGGTCGTAGCTGAGGCACGCGGGGTTGGCCGAGGCGAGGAGCTGCGAGTGGCCGTCGGCGTGCTGCAGCCCCTCCCCCGTCATGGTGGTGCGGCCCGCGGTCGCGCCGATCAGGAATCCGCGCCCCATCTGGTCGGCGAGCGCCCACATCTGGTCGGCCGTGCGCTGCCAGCCGAACATCGAATAGAAGATGTAGAACGGGATCACCGGCTCGCCGTGCGTGGCATAGCTCGTGGCGGCGGCGGTGAAGCTCGCCATGCAGCCGGCCTCGGTGATGCCCTCGTTCAGGATCTGCCCGGTCGCCGACTCCTTGTACGACAGGAGCAGCTCCCGGTCGACCGCGTCGTACCTCTGCCCGAGCGGGGAGTAGATCCCCGCGGTGGGGAAGAGCGACTCCATGCCGAACGTGCGGGCCTCGTCCGGGACGATGGGCACCCAGCGCGCGCCGGTCTCGGGCACCCGCATCAGGTCCTTGACCAGGCGGACGAAGGCCATCGTGGTGGCGACGGTGGCGCCGCCCTTGGCGAGCGCCTCGAACGGCCGGTCCGGCGCCGGCGGCAGCGGGGCGGACACGGTGGCGCGGCGGGGCATGGGGCCGCCCAGCGCGTTCCGCCGCTCGGCGAGGTAGCGGCGCTCCTCGGGGCCGGGCTGCAGGTACGGCGGCAGGTCCCCGTCCAGTGCCGAGTCGGGGACGGGCAGGTCGAGGCGGTCGCGCATGGCGCGGAACTCGTCCTGGGTGAGCTTCTTCATCTGGTGGTTGGCGTTGCGCGACTCGAAGCCCGAGCCGAGCGTCCACCCCTTGACGGTCTGCACCAGGATCACCGTGGGCCCGTCGTGGTGGTCCAGGGCCGTGCGGTAGGCGGCGTAGACCTTGCGCGGCTCGTGTCCGGCGCGCGAGCCGCCGACGAGGCGTTCGAGCTCCTGGTCGCCGTACGGCGCGGCCAGGTGCTCCAGCCCCCGGAACAGGTGCTCACGGATGTAGGCGCCGTCGGAGGCGGCGAAGGTCTGGAACTGCCCGTCGGGCACCTCGCCCAGGCGGGCGGCGAGCAGCCCGCCGACGTCGCGGCTGAGCAGGCCGTCCCACTCCGTGCCCCACAGCGCCTTGACGACGTTCCAGCCCGCGCCGCGGAAGACGTTCTCCAGCTCGCGTACGACGCGGGTGTTGCCGCGTACCGGCCCGTCGAGCCGCTGGAGGTTGCAGTTGATCACGAAGGTGAGGTTGTCGAGCTTCTCCCTGGCGGCCAGGGTGAGCGCGGCGGTCGCCTCGGGCTCGTCCATCTCACCGTCGCCGAGGAAGGCCCACACGTGGCCGCCCGAGGTGTCCTTGATCCCCCTGGCGGCGAGGTAGCGGTTGAACCTGGCCTGGTAGATCGCGTTCAGCGGGCCGAGCCCCATGGAGACGGTGGGGAACTGCCAGAAGTCCGGCATCGCTCGCGGGTGCGGGTAGGACGGGAGCCCTCCCCCGCCGGCCTCCCGGCGGAACCGGTCGAGCTGGGCCTCGGTGAGCCGCCCCTCCAGGAACGCGCGGGCGTAGATGCCCGGTGAGGCGTGGCCCTGGAAGTAGACCTGGTCCTCGGTGCCGTGGAAGAAGTGGTTGAAGCCCACTTCGTACAGCCAGGCCGCCGAGGCGTAGGTGGAGATGTGGCCGCCGAGGCCGAGCTTGCTGCCCCTCGTCACCATGGCGGCGGCGTTCCACCGGTCGTACGCCGCGATGCGCTCCTCGATCGCCAGGTCGCCCGGGTACGCGGGCTCCTCAGCGGTGGGAACGGTGTTGAGGTAGGGGACCGTCGGCGCTCCGATCGTGTCGAGCAGCCGCCCCATCAGATAGCGTGCCCGGTCGGGGCCCGCCTCCCGTACGAGCGCCTCCAGGGACTCGCGCCATTCGGCCGTCTCCTCCGGGTCGGCGTCGGGGATCTGGTCCCACAGCGTCATGGCCACCGCCTTTGCTTCCTGAGGGAATACCAATCATCCGATGATTCCATCAGATGATAGTCCCCGATTGCGGGTTCTCCCATGCCCGGATCCGGATGTGCGAGAAAGCGGTCGCCTCGACGCGTCAGCGCAGGTGAAACGTCACCACCGTGACGGCACGTTCCCGCTGTCCGGACAGACCGCGCCCTCGGCCCGAGGCGGCGTGATCGGCGGGGACGTGTCCGGGACCGGCGGGGTCACTCCGAGGCGCCGCTGCTCCTCCTCGACGATCTGCCGGGCGATCGTCTGGTCGGAGATGTCGACGGCGTCGGGCGTGGATTCGGCCAGGTCGCTCCGCCGGGCGTACGCGTCGAACAGCCGGGCCTTGCCGCGGAGGATCTCGAGCATGCGCTCGTCGACGCTGTCCGCCGCGAGGATGCGGTGCACCAGGACCTTGCGCACCTGCCCCATCCGGCGAACGCGGGCGACGGCCTGGCTTTTCATGGTCGGTTTGACCTGGGGTTCACAGATGATCACAACGGACGCGGCCTGCAGGTTGAGCCCGACACCGCCGGCCTGGATCTGGCTGAGCAGCACGGCATGCCCCGGTGCCGCCGTGAAGTCGTCGACGATCCGCTGGCGGCGGGCCGCGGGGACGTTCCCGGAGATCGGCCCGTGGGCGCGGCCGCCGAGAGCACCGCGGACGACGGCCAGGACATCCCGGAAGAAAGAGAAGATCACCACCTTGTGGCCGTTCCCGGCGGCCTCCTCCACGAGTTCCAGCACCCGCTGGAGCTTCGCCGACGCCGCCGGAGAGGCGTACGCGGCGCGGCGCATGGCCATGAAGTTCCCCTGCGCCACGGCCTCGCGGTACGCGGTGAGGTCGGCCGGGCCGAGCTCCTCCCACTCGTTCACCTGGACGAGATCGGGCAACTCAGTGAGGACGTCTTCCTGGTTCCTGCGCAGGTAAGCCGGCGCGACGGCCCTGCGGAAGGCTTCCGCTCCCGCCGCCGCGTCGCTCCCCCGAATATGGGGGACGAGCTCCGGCTGGAGATAGCCCACCAGGCTTCGGAACTCCTCCACGCGGTTCTCCATCGGAGTGCCGGTCATGAAGAGCACCCGTTCCGTGCGGTCGCACCATTCGGCGACCGCCCGCGACCTGCGGGCCGCCGGGTTCTTCACATAGTGCGCCTCGTCCACGACGAGCATCTCGATCGTGAATCCGGCGGGCACCTCGACCCGGTGCAGGATGTCGATGGTGGCCACGGCGATGCCGCCCTCGCGCAGCCAGCCCTCCTCCGCCGCGAGACGGTCCGGGCCGTGCAGAGGATGGGCCCTGAGAGTGCTGCGCCCCTCGATCTCGCGCACCCAGTTGATCAGGACACTGGCCGGGCAGGCCACGAGGAAATGCCTGCCGCCTCGGGCCTTGAGATGCGCGAGAGCGGCGATGGCCTGGACCGTCTTGCCCAGGCCCATCTCGTCGCCCAGGATCACCCGGCGCTGGACGAGCGCGAATCGGGCTCCGAACGACTGGTATCCGCGCAGGGACACCCGGCGATGGGTGTCGTCGAGCTGCTGGGCCTTGACCTGGGAGGAGATGTCGTCGGGAACGAAGCCTTCGGCGGCGGCGCGATCCGGCTCCAGGCCCGCGGCCTCGGTGAGCAGGCTGTAGTACTCGGACGCCCGCAGTTCGAAGTCGGCCCATGCCTCGAACCCGGTGACTCGCGGGCGGAGCAGGTCGACGGTCGCCTGATTGATCAGCAGCCGGGTGCCGCGGGCTCTCGCCGCCGCGAGGATGCTCGCTATCTGGGCGACGGCCTCCCGCGCCCGGCCGCGGCCTTCCTTGCCGGCCAGTAGCATCCGCCACCGGCCGCGAGCCGGCCGCGCGGCGGGCAGCAGCACGGTCAGCCGCTTCTCGATGTCCGTCGCCGCGTCACGCGCTCGCGCGAGATCGGGGCCCGCGATGACCAGGACGTTCAGGGCGATCAGCAGATCCGTGGTCTCCGGAGTCCGATCGTCGACGTCGATCCGGACGGCCACCGTCTGCTCCGCCGCGTCCGCGATCTGCCGGGCCGCTGCCTGCACCTGCGCCGCCGTACGCGCCCCGATCCCGGGAACGAGCTGGAGCGCGTAGGGCGTCGCGTCGAGAACGTCCAAGACCGTGCTGTATCCGGCATGCTCGAGCGCCCCGAGCCCCAGCCGCCCCTCGGTGACGTCCCTGACCCGCGATATCGGAATCGACCCCAGGTCCTCCCGCGCCGAACGTGCCCGTACGGCGGACAACGCCTGTCCGACGTCGCCGAGGGCACGCGCGTCGTCGGCGCGCAGCGTCCGAGCGTCCGCGAGGACGAGCTTGGCCTCCTGGACGAGGGCCCTCGTCTCCTTGGCCGTGAGCGCCGCGGTCGCGAGTGCCGCGTCTTCGCTCCCCGTCCCGTCCAAGCGTTCGCCTTTCCTCCACCCTGATCGCAGGAGTCTCACCGTGACCAAGCGCTCGAGGAATGTCAACGCGGGACGACGACGGATCGTGCTCCATGGCGAAGTCAACCAGCGCGCCCTGAGACCGGGCCCGCGAATTCCCTGCCGGGACCCATCCCTTCAGCGCGGCTGGGTTGGGGTGTGAGGGTAACGGCCAATTCGGCGAAGGCGGTGGCCGTTGGGAGCGGGTTGGCGGGCAAGGCGAGAAGGACGGTGCGCTCAGCAGCCGGGTCCAGCGGGATCGCGTGCACGCCCGGGCGATGGGCGGGCAGCGACAGTTCAGGGACGATGCTCACCCCGAGCCCCTCGGCGACCATGGCGAGAATGCTGTTGGTGTCGCGCACCCGGTAGTGGCACTTCAGGCTCGCCCCCGCCGCCCGCGCGAGTGCCGTGATCAGAGGCTCACAGCCGCCCGTGGACATGATGAACGGCTGCCGGGACAGTTCGACCACCGGTACCGAGTCGCGGACGCCCAGTTCGTGACCGCTGGACAGGACGGCCAGCATGCGGTCGGTGGCGAGTGGTCGCGCCATCAACCCTGCAGGGAGCGCGGCCGTGGTGGCCCGTGCGCCCGCCACTCCGGCTGACACAGTTGCGATATCCGCCGCTCCCGTTTCGAGCCACTCCAGCACCTCGTCGTCCGAGCCTTCCATCACCGTGAGCCGCACCTGCGGATGCGCATCCTCGAACCTCCGCAGGATCGGCGGCAGCAGCCGGACGTTGGCGCTGGGGATGACACCGACGCGTAGGCTGCCACGCTCATGCTTCCGGGCTGCGGCCGCCTCCTGCTCCAGCGCTTCCACCTGGGTGAGAATGAGTGCGGCGCGGCGGCACACGGCACGCCCAGCCGCCGTCAGGCTCACCCCGTGGTTGCCCCGCACCAGCAGCGCGACCCCGAGCTCGCTCTCCAGGGCGCGCAGCGCGTGGCTGACGGCAGACTGCGTGGTGGCCAGTTCCTCGGCGGCCCGGGTCATGTTGCCGGTGCGTGCGACCGCCTGCAGGATCCTCAGTTGGGTGAAGGTCATAGCGCCGCGCGCAGCAGGCCGACGACCAGCGGGTGCGGGGCCTCAGGACGCGAGCGGGTTTGCGGCACGAACAGTGTCGCCACGTAGTAGGGGTGGCCGGGAATCTCCAACACCCGGGCCTCGCCATCACCGTCCACTCCTGTGACTGAGAAGCCACCCTCGTGCAGGGTCTCCTGCCGGCTGGGGTCGAGACCGAAGTTGCAGTAATACTCCTCTTCGACCTCGGTCCGTCCGTACAGTGCGGCCACTCGGGTACCGGGGACCAAGGTGACAGGCATGGTCTTGCCGGCCAGCGAGCAGGCCAGTTCCGACACGAAGAGGGTAGAGGCGTATGGGTCGTACTCTGCGTGCTGTGCGTCCTCGTAGCCGAGCACGTGGCGGGCGTACTCGATGACCATGTGCTGGCAGCCGCCGCACGTCCCAAGGGTGGGCACGCTGTGCTCGCGGCCGTGCCGAAGCGCGGCGAGGGCGCCGCGCAGGCTGCGGTACGGACTGCCGGGCGCGCACCACAACACGTCGGCGGCCTTGACCTCGGCCAGGTCAGATTCGAGCGGTTTGGTGGCCAGCCAGCGGACGTCCACCCCGATGCCGAGGTGCGCGGCGGCGTGCCGCAGCGCGTCGTCGGTAGCCACGTGCGGAGGAAAAGCCAGGTCGCGGTCGCCAATGACCGCGACGCGCAGAGATCGGTCCATGGCCTCACTATGCGACGTTCCGGCCTGAGCACCAATATCAGACCATGCGTGCGCCATGAGCGATCGCTCATATCCAGGCGGGAAGCCTCGCAAATTATCCCTCGCCTCTGCCGAGGGAGCCCACAGGCGTGCAGACCACTTCGCGCATCCGTGCGCACGACTTCGGAAACTGACAGACGTGGCCAGGCCACCCCCTCTATCAATACCTCGCACACAGAGCTAACCTTTCAATATGGACATAACGGGCATAACGGACCCTCCTGACGCCCTTGCCGATGTCCTGTCCGGCATCCAGCGGCTCATCCGGCGCAGAGTGCGTAGCGGCCTGACCGGACCGAGGTTGCGCGGCGCCCAGGTCGAGTTGCTCCAGCTGGCGCTGGCCAATCCGGGGATCAGTGTGTCGGCGGCGGCCAGGGAGCTCTACCTCGCCGGGAATTCCGTGTCCACGCTGGTCAACCAGCTCACGGCGGCCGACCTGCTGGTCCGGGAGACCGACCCGGACGACCGGCGGACCGCCCGGCTGCTCGCCACACCCGAGGCCGAGTCACGGCTGCGGACGTGGCACGACCGGCGGACCGCGCTCGTCCGCGAGCACGTGGGGAGGCTCGGCGAGAACGACCGGGCGGCCCTGGCCGCCGCGCTCCCCGCGCTGCGCAGGCTCGCCGAGAGCCTGCACGAGGAAGTGGAGGGACCGTGACACTCGAGCCCGTGAAACCCGAGCCCGTGACGACCGTAACCGTGACACCCGCTCCCCTGACGACCGGAACCATGGCGCCCGGAACCACGGCGCCCGAAACCACGGGGACCGGCGCCGTGACCACCGGCGCGGTGGCCCCCGACGCCGTCTCCTGCCGCGGGCTGCGCTACTCCTTCGGCCGTACGAGGGCCGTGGACGGGGTCGACCTGACCGTCGCCTCCGGCGAGGTCTTCGGCCTGCTCGGCCCGAACGGCGCGGGCAAGACCACCGCGATCCGCTGCCTCACCACGCTGCTGCCGGTCCCGCCCGGGACGGTGCGGGTCTTCGGCCACGACGCGGCGAGGGAGCGGATGGCGGTCCGGCGCATGATCGGGTACGTCCCGCAGCAGCTCTCCGCGGACTCGAGCCTCACCGGACGGGAGAACGTCGCCCTCTTCGCCCGGCTGTTCGACGTGCGCCGCCGCGAGCGGGCGGAGCGCGTCGCGCTCGCGCTGGAGGCGGTCGGCCTCGCCAACGCCGCCGACCGGATGGTGGGGACCTACTCCGGCGGCATGATCCGGCGACTCGAACTCGCCCAGGCCCTGGTGAGCGCGCCCCGCCTGCTGATGCTCGACGAGCCGACGATCGGGCTCGACCCCATCGCGCGCACCGGCGTGTGGGAGCACATCACCGCGATCCGGGCCGCCACGGGCATGACGGTGCTGGTCACCACCCACTACATGGACGAGGCCGACCAGTACTGCGACCGCGTCGCGCTCATGCACGCCGGGCGCGTCCAGGCGCTCGACACGCCGGAACGGCTCAAGGCCGCGCTGCGCGACCGCCGTGGGGACGACGCCGCGCCGACGCTGGAGGACGTCTTCCGCGACGTCGTCGGCGGCGACCTCGGCGCGAGCGAAGAAGGGGGAGATTTCCGTGATGTCCGTCGCACCCGCCGGACGGCCTCCCGCCTCGGCTGAATCCGCCGCGGCCCTGGGGCTCGCCCCGCTGCTCACCACGCCCCGCGCCCGTCCCGGATGGTTGGTGCTGCCCGCCAGGGTCGGCGCGATGTGCCTGGTGGAGCTGCAGAAGCTGCGCCACGACCGGACCGAGCTGTACACGCGCGCCGTCCAGCCCGCCCTGTGGCTGCTGATCTTCGGCGAGACCTTCACTCGTATCAGGGCGATCCCGACCGGAGGCGTGCCGTACCTGGACTTTCTCGCGCCCGGGATCATCGCCCAGTCGGCGATGTTCATCGCGATCTTCTACGGCATCATGATCATCTGGGAGCGCGACTCGGGCGTGCTGACCAAGCTCCTGGTGACGCCGACCCCGCGGGCCGCGCTGGTGACCGGGAAGGCGTTCGCGGCCGGGGTCAAGTCCCTGATGCAGGCGGCGGTCGTCCTCGTGCTCGCCACCCTGCTCGGCGTCTCCCTGACCTGGAACCCGCTGCGCCTGCTCGGCGTGGCCGCGGCCGTACTTCTGGCCTCGGCGTTCTTCTCCTGCCTGTCGATGAGCATCGCCGGGATCGTGCTGACCCGCGACCGGTTGATGGGCGTCGGCCAGGCGATCACGATGCCGCTCTTCTTCGGGTCCAACGCGCTCTACCCGGTCGACGTCATGCCGGACTGGCTGCGGGCGGTCAGCGCGGTCAACCCGCTCAGCTACCAGGTCGACGCCCTGCGCGGCCTGCTGCTGGACACGCCCTCGCACCTGCTGCTGGACTTCCTGGTCCTGCTCGCCGCCGCGACGGCCGGCATCACCGCCGCGTCCTGCCTGCTCGGCCGGCTCGCCCGCTGAGCCCCGGCCCCGAGCCGCCGGGGAGGCCGTCGCGGCGGAGCTCGGGCGAGGACGCCGGCACCGCGCCCGCTGTCTCGCGCCGCGTTCCCGGCCAGTGGTGTGATGGGCCGGGCGGACAAGAGACCCGCCCCTTTTCGGCGTTCCGGACGAAGCCGGGCGGCCGGGCCGTCCCTAGGCTCGCCGCATGACGGCCAAGACCCACGATCTAGTGCTGGCGGGAGCCAGAGTGCTCGACCCGGAGACCGGCCACGACGCGGTCGCGAACGTGGGGGTGACCGGCGCGACCATCACGGCGGTGTCGCCCGGCCCGCTCGAAGGACGCGAAACGCTCGACGTCTCCGGGCTGGTGCTCGCCCCGGGCTGGATCGACCTGCACAGCCACTCCCACACCGTCGCCGGGCACCGCCTCCAGGCGCTCGACGGCGTGACCACGGCCCTCGACCTGGAGGCGGGCGTCGCACCGGTCGGCGAGGCCTACGACGCGGCCGCCGCCGAGGGGCGACCGCTCAACTACGGGTTCTCCGCCTCCTGGGCCCAGGCCAGGATGACGGCCGTCGGCGGCCTTCCTCTCGGCGGCGGCCTCGCCGCGGGGCTGAGCCACCTCGGCAACCCCGCCTGGCAGCGGGCGGCGACCCCGCGCCAGCTCGACGCGTTGTTCGAGCTGATCCGCGCCGACCTCGCGGCCGGGGCGCTGGGGATCGGCATGCTCGTCGGCTACGCCCCGCGGGTGGCCCCCGAGGAGTACCTGGCCGTGGCCGGGCTCGCGGCCGAGGCGGGCGTGCCGACCTACACGCATGCCCGCGACCTCGTCGAGCAGACGCCGGACACCCCGATCGACGGCGCGACGGAGGTGGCGCAGGCCGCGGCGGCCACCGGGGCGCACATGCACTACTGCCACGTCAACAGCACGTCCCTGCGCCAGGTCGACCGGGTGCTCGCCCTCATCGAGCGCGTTCGCGCCGAGGGCGCGCGGGTGTCCACCGAGGCCTACCCGTACGGCGCGGGCATGACCGGCATCGGCGCGACCTTCCTCGCCGCCGAGCTGCTCGGCAGAAGAGGCATCCGGCCGGACTCGATCGTCTACGCCCCGACAGGTGAACGGGTGGCCGACGCGGCACGGCTGGGCGAGCTACGCGCCACCGACCCGGGCGGCCTGGCGATCGTTCACTTCCTCGACGAGGACGTCCCGGCGGACGTCGCCGTCATAGACCGCGCGCTGCTCGGCGAGGACACCGTGATCGGCTCCGACGCGATGCCGCTGACGTGGACGGGAGGCGAGCGGCCGGACCCGATGGCGTGGCCGCTGCCGCCGGGGGCCGTCACCCATCCCCGTACGGCGGGCACGTTCTCCAAGGTGCTGCGCCGCTACGTCCGGGAGACGGGGCGCCTGTCGCTGATCGAGGCGGTGCGCCGGTGCAGCCTGCTGCCCGCGCGGGTGCTGGAGGAGTCGGTGCCGGCCATGCGGCGCAAGGGCCGGGTGCAGACCGGGTGTGACGCCGACCTGGTCGTCTTCTCCCCCGGCGTGGTCAGCGACCAGGCCACCTACGCGGACAGCACCAGGCCCTCGACCGGCTACGCGCACGTGCTGGTCGGCGGGCGGCACGTGGTGCGCGACGGCGAGCCGGTCCTCGACGCGCTGCCCGGCCGGGCGATCCGTCGCTGACACCGCCGAGCGACCCGCCTGAGAACCACCGCGGCCCGCCCCCCGGCGAGGGGGCGGGCCGCGCGTGCCTGAAAGAGATCAGTTGTCGTAGAGGCGGTCGCCGCCGAGCCAGTACCAGAAGCCGCACTTCGTCGGGTACCTGCCGTACAGCCCGATCTGGCAGACCTGGACCTGAACGCTCCGCAGGTCGTGCCGCTGGACGCTGAAGCTCTTGGAGCCGCCCGCCCCGCAGTACTTGTACGACTTGAAGCTGGGCGAGACGTCGTCCTCGTCGTCCAGGTCCTGGAAGCGGAACTTCACGTACGCGCACTTGCCGCCCTGGTGCTCGTTGCGGTTGTCGAGGTCCCACAGCTTGCCCGTGATGCGAACGCTGTTGGAGGTGTCGTCGTCCCAGTAGACGTCGATGTAGCCGTTGGCCTTGGCGAGCCGATTCTTCGACCAGTACGGGCCCCAGTAGGGGTTGCCGGCGGAGGCGGTGGCCGCGCCGGCGGTGGTGGTGGTGGCGCTCGCGGCGGTCGCGACCGCCGGGATGCCGAGGGCGACGGTGGTGCCGACGGCGGCGAGAGCGAGGAGGTTACGGATGGAGCGACGCATTTCGGTTCCCCCACATTCGAGGACGGGTGCTGCCGGGGTTGCACCTCAGTGATAGGCGCACCCGCCTGCACGCCGCTTTCGGGAGGCGGACTACCGCTTGTACGCCGCTTGCAGGCGCCTGAACGCGTCGACGGTGGCGAGCCGCGTTCCGCGCCCTCGCGCGAAGACCGCGGGCGCGGCACGGATGTGCCGCGCCCCGGGCCTCACGGGGAGAAACGCTCCGTCAGAGATCCAGGCCCACCAGCAGCGGGTCGTGGTCGGAGGAGCGGTAGGCGTCCGGCGCGTACAGGTACGGCGGGTTGAACTCAGTGTTGTAGTCCATGAACCGGCCCTCGTCACTGTTGATGTGCCAGATGGTGGCGCCGGTCACGAGCTTGCTCAGCTGCTTGTCGGCCATGGCGTGGTCGAGCTCGCCGGAGAGGCCGTTGAAGACGTAGCTGTAGCGGTCCTTCGCCGAGACGTACTTCTTGCTCAGGCTGGTCAGCCCGCCCGCCTCCAGCGTGTGGATCGGGTCCTCCTCGCCGTACGCGTTGATGTCGCCGAGGACGAGCGTGTTCTGCAGCTTCAGGCTGTCGATCAGGGACAGCACGGCCTGGGCCTGCTTGACCCGCTTGGCGTTGTAGCAGCTCTGGCCGTCGCCCTGGTCGGCGTCGGCGCCGGTGGCGGGACCGTCGACGTCGCTGCAGCCCTTGGACTTGAAGTGGTTGACCAGCACGGTGAAGCTCTTGCCGTTCCCCTGAGCCTTGCGGAACGTCTGGACCAGCGGCGGCCGGTTGAGGATCGGGTCGGAGGAGGACTGCGCCGCGCCGACCGGGGTGACCTTGGCCGGCTTGTAGATCAGCGCGGTCTGGATCAGGTCGGTGCCCGGGTTGGGGTGGGTGATCGCCTTGTAGGTGCCCGCGCCGGCCTTGGCGTTGAGGGCGTCGACCAGGGCGTTCAGCGCCACGTCGGAGTTGCGCTCGACCTCCATCAGCCCGGCCACGTCGGGGTCGAGCCCGGTGATGTTGGCGACCAGCTTGGCGAGCTGCCGGTCCCGCTCGGCCGCGGTGGTCGCGCCCCGGGACTTGAGCGTGGTGAACCAGTTGAGCGTGTTGAGGCTCGCCACCCGGACGTCGCCGCCGACGTTCTCGGGCTGGGCGGGACGCGGGTTCACCGGCTCGAACTCGAAGGGCTGGAGGGGCTGGATCCGGTAGGCGTCGAAGCCGTAGGTGAGCACGCCGGTCAGGTCCTTGACCCGGTCGCCGATCCGGACGGTGTTCGACCCGGTCGAGTGGTACGGCAGGGTCGCCGGGTTCTGGACGGTGGACCCATCGTCGAGCAGGATCGTCCGCCCCGCGTCCTTCTCGGTGTTCACGTTCTTGCGGTCGGTCGGCTGCCACAGCCGGCCGCCCTGCGCGAGGGTGATCTCACCGAACCGGCCGAGGTTGTAGATCTCGGAGGCCGCCAGGTCGCCCTTGAAGGTGACCAGCATGCCCTCGTATCGCTCGAAGGTGACCCCCTTCTTGAGCGGCAGCTTCACCTTGGTCGGCGTGATGACGCCGGTGCCGCACACGTTGACCGCGGTGGCCGGCGAGATCTCGGTCAGGCCGTTGTACTCGATGACCTTGCCGGAGACGAGGACGCGGTCACCGGCCTTGACCGGCGACGAGGAGTACACGAACAGGCCCTCGGACGTGGCGGGGTCCGCGTCCGGCTTCGGGTCCTGGATGTAGAAGCCGCCGAACTGGCCGGCTCCCTGGAAGGCGCCGACGACGATGCCCTCGACCCGGACGTCCGTGCCGGCGAGCGGGCTGACGTCGCCGCTCCCCTGCACCTGCGCGATCCGGTGCGTGATCGGAGTGTCACAGGTGGCCCCCGGGGTGGGGCTCGACGTGGGGCTCGACGTGGGGCTCGGGCTGGCCGAGGGCGAGCTCGACGGCGAGGCGGAGGGGGACGGGGTCGGCTCGCCGCCGCACGGCGCGGGCGGCGTGGCCGCGTTGCGCGGCGCGGGGGCCGCAGCGTCGAAGTCGGCGCCGTTGTCGCCGGTGTCGGCGCAGCCGCCGTTCTTGCGGATCGCGGCGGTGGCGTTCGTGAGGCCGGGCGCGGGGCTGCCCTTGAAGAAGTTCGCCGCGCCGTACCCGACGAGGTCGGCGATGAGCGCCATCTGGTCGTCGGTGCAGGGGGTGGTGGAACCGTTGCAGACCAGGCCGTCGGCGGAGCTGACCAGGGCCACCTTGCCCGCGGTGCCGCTCATGTTGATGGTGCCGACGTTGTCGGGCGTGGGCAGCGCCGCGCCGGGCGTGGTGCCCGCGGCGAGCTGGACCAGGTGGTACTGGCCGGGGGCCAGGGTGCCGGTCAGTGCCGTCTTGTTGGCGGAGAAGTTCCCGGTTCCGCTGGCGCTGGTGTACTGCACCGACCACCCGTCCAGCGATACGGGGGCGGCGCCACGGTTGAAGAGTTCGACGTAGTCGTTGGTGAAGGGGGCGCCGGAGTTTCCGCCTCCGCCGTACACCTGGCTGATGAGGACGGTGCTCTGCGCCGCGACGGCGGGAGCTGAGGGAAGGGCGGCGATCGTGCCGGCGGTGACGCCGGCGGTCGCGAGGATCGCGAGTACCCGGGGCAATGCACGCATGGGCAAAAAGGGTAAAGCGCCACCCACCTGCATCTTGTCTCTAATGCATGGATAACTAGTGAATTCGCAATATCGACACTTCCTGTCGATGACAGGCGTCACGATCTGGCGTCATATGACCTGGCGGCCCGCCGAGCCTTCGCTTCACGTCGGCCCCAAAGCCGTCTCCGACGGCCGCATCCCGCCGCCGGCGGACCAACCTCGATCTGATCGCCGCGCACGGGGACGATCTGCCGCCCCGGCCTTCACGGGCCCACTGACGCCACGGGCCGTCCGAGTACCGCTCAACCCGGTGGCAGCGACCGGTGGGCACACCGAAGCGGCGCGGCGACCATGGACTGCGCGTTCGGCCACCCACCAATTACGAAACTGGAGTTGCGTAATTGACTCGCGAGGGATAGCTTCTATTTCGCTACATGAGTTTCGAAATGGAGGAGGTCGCCTTGGCGCCTCGCGGACGACCACGCGACACGCAGGTGGACGAGCGAGTGCTGCGGATCGCCGCTGCCCTGATCTTCGAACGCGGCTACGCCGGTCTGTCCATCGACGAGGTGGCCGAGCAGGCAGGCGTGGCCAAGACCACGCTGTACCGCCGCTGGTCGACCAAGGATCATCTGGCCGTCGCGGTGGTGGCCCGGCTGCAGGCCGACGACGAGATCACCGACACCGGCGACATCCGGGCCGACCTCGTCGACTACATGGAGAAGATCGCCGCCGGGCTCAACCGCATGCGTGCGGCAGGCGGCCGCGAAGGCCCATCCGCAGGGGCCGTCGGCGAGCTCGTGGCGGCCGCGGCCAGACACGAGGACATCGGCCGGCTGACCCGCGAGCAGTACGCCACGCGCAACACCATCGCGCTCGCCCTGATCGAGCGTGCGCGTGTACGCGGCGAGCTGCGCGCCGACCTTGACGCCGAGGCGCTGTTCGACCAGCTGGCCGGCGCCCTCTACTACCGAGTAATGATCACAGGCGCGCCGATCGACCGGGCCTACGCAGAGCGGCTCGTGTCCTCCGCGCTCGAAGGGAGCCTGACATGTCACTGATCGCGGAAACGGCCATCGTCCGCCAGGTCGACGCCGAGACCATCATCTCGCCCACGGCCACGGGACGGCTGCTGCTCGACTCCAGCGACACTGGCGGCGCACTGAGCACCGTCAGGATGACGCTCGCCGAAGGCGCGGACGGCGCCGTGCCCCACCACCACGCCACGTCGACCGAGCTGTTCTACGTCCTGGAGGGCAAAGCCCGCATCCTGTCGGGCGAGGAGATCGTGACGCTGGCGGCGGGCGATGTGGCGGCCGTGCCTCCGCTGACACCTCATGCTTTCGCCGCCGCCCCCGGCCACACCGCCGACCTCCTCATCGTCGTCGCCCCCGGCATCCAGCGCTTTGATTACTTCCGCCTGCTCGACCGCCTCCGCAGGGGCGAGGCCACGCTCGAGGAACTGCTGGCCGCCCAGGACGTATACGACAACCACTTCCTCGACAGTCCTGCCTGGACACGCGACCGCCAGGCGTCCTGATCCCCGCCGGTCGACGACCTCCCTGGGCGCCGGACTCCTCCCGAACGACCGGCGCAGGGCGGGCCGTCCGTCCCCGGTCCATTCAATGTCGTGCGGGCCCACCACCCCGATCCCCTCTTCGACAGCCCTTCCGGCCAGCTTTGATACGCATAGAGATATTGATGTATCAGACATATCGATATTGGACATGATGCGACGCCTCTGGTCTGCTCCTCGCAGAAGATCGACAAAGTTGAGGAGCTTGTCATGCGGAACTCCCCCACCTTCGCTTCCCGGTCGCGGCTGCGCGCGACGCTGGGCACGGCCGTCCTGACCGCCTCTGCGCTGTTCGGCGGAACCGCCTACGGCGCCACCGGCGCCGTGAACACGGCCGGCCACAGCGCCGCCGCCGTCCACGGCGGCATGATCGTCCGCGACGACCTGCAGGCGCTGTTCCGCCAGGCGGGAGTGCGCGGAACCTTCGCGCTCTTCGACGTGCGGCAGGGGCGGACCACGGTCGTCGACGCCGCGCGGGCGCAGAAGAGGCTGATCCCGGCCTCGACGTTCAAGATCCCGCACAGCCTCATCGCCCTGGAGACCAAGGCCGTCAAGGACGAGAACGAGGTGATCCCGTACGGCGGGCAGCCACAGCAGTTCCCCGAGTGGGAGCACGACATGAACCTGCGCGACGCGATCCGGGTGTCCAACGTCCCGGTGTTCCAGACGCTCGCCCGCCGGATCGGCCTCAAGCGGGAGAACCAGTGGGTGAACCGGCTGAACTACGGCAACCGGCAGATCGGCCCCGTCGTGGACCGCTTCTGGCTCGACGGCCCCCTTGAGATCTCCGCGGTCGAGCAGACCCGCTTCCTGTCCCGGCTGGCCCGTCAGCAGCTCCCGGCATCCAAGAAGAACCAGCTCACGGTGCGCGAGCTGCTGAAGGTCGAGGAGAAGGACGGCTACGCGCTGTTCGCCAAGACCGGATGGGGCATGTCGACCACGCCCAACATCGGCTGGTGGGTGGGCTGGGTCGAGCGCGGCGGCCGCCTCTACACCTTCGCGCTCAACATCGACGTGAACACCGACAAGGACACCGAGAAGCGGATCCCCCTCACCCGCGACCTGCTGACGACTCTCGGCGTCCTCCCGAAGGCCTGACCGAGTTGGACAGACCTCGCGGCCCGTGAGACAGTCCGCTGCCATGACCTCGCCGCGCGCGGAATCCGCCTCCTCCGGCCGGCTGTCGACCGGGCGCGCGGCGACGGCGGGCGCCCCCGCGCCCCGAGGGCGGGCGGTCCCCGACCGCCGGGTGATCGCGATCGTCGTGGGAACGAGCCTGGCCATCTCGCTCGGCTACTACGCGATGATGGCCCACCTGGTCGCGCACCTGCACCGTGACCTCGGCATGCTCGCCGGGACCGTCACCGCGGTCCTCGGCGTGCGTGTCGCGGTGCAGTACATGCTGTTCCTTCCCGTCGGCGCGCTCACCGACGTGATCGGCCCGGCGCGCGCGGGAGCCCTGGCCTGCGCCCTGCGGATGGCGGCGTTCGCACTGCTGGGCGTCACCAGCGGGGTCGGCGAACTGCTCTGCGCCGTCGTGGTCATGGCGGTGGGCGGCGCGCTGTTCCACCCGGCCGCGCAGTCCCTACTCGCCGGGGTGGCTCCGGCGCGCCGCTCCCGGGGCTTCGCCGCCTATCTGATCACCAGCGAAATCGGCGCCGTGGTCGGGCCGCCCGTGGGGCTCCTGCTCCTGCTGACGGGCGGGTTCGGGCTGCTGTCGGCGGTGACGGCGGGCGCGTGGGCGGTCGGCGCCGTGCTGTTCATGCTGCTCCACCGCGCTCCCGGCCCGGCTTCCCATACGGACACGACTTCCCCCGTGGACGGGGAGGCGGTTGCCGGCGCCGGGGCGGCACGGCCGGATGTACGGAAAATCGTCGCCGGGGTGTGGGCGGTGCTCCGCGACCGGGGTTTCCTCCTGTTCGCCCTGACCGCGGCGCCCACCACGCTGCTCACCACCCAGGTCGCGACCGTGGTCCCCCTCAGGGGAGTCGACGCCGGCACGACGACCCTGTTCTTCTCCGCGGTGGCGGTGACCACGGCCGCGATCCAGCCGTGGTGCGCCGCCGCCCGCCGGGGTGAGCGCCCCTGGCTGCTCAAAAGCGGCCTGCTCTGCGCCGGCGGCGGCTACCTGATGCTGATCGCGATTCCACCCGCCGGGGCCGACCGGATCGCCGTGCTGGCGGTGGCCGCCGTACTGCACGGACTGGCCTCCGGCCTGACACAGGCGGCGCTGTTCCAGACCGTCACCCGCTGCGCGCCGTCCGGGCGGTTCGGCGCCTATATCGGCCTGCTCAACTTCCTTTCCGGTGTGGTCGCCCTGGCGGGGAGCTTCGCCGCCGGGCCGCTCTTCGACGCCGGGAACCGGGGCGCGGCGACGGCCCTGGCCGGACTCGGCCTGGTCGCGGCCGTCACCGCCGCCGCCGTGCGGCTCCCCCACACACGAGTGGCCCGCGCCCCGTCTCCGCGTTGACGCGCGCCCCGGCCCGCTCGGCGATGCCGTCGATCTTGGCGTCGCGGAAGCCGCGTTCGGCGAACTCCTCCCGGGCTGCGGCCAGCACCTTCGCGCGGTGCGCTCCTGGGCCTGCGCTCTGGTGAGCCGCCCCATCGTCCTCCCGACCCGGCGCGGTCGCAGTACTCCGGTTGCAAGATACCGAAGCCATCCAGATGATGAGAACATGTGTTGTCGCCATTTGGAAAGGCGCTTCTTCGACCACCGCCCCACCGCCTCGTCCGCGCTCCCGGTCCGGGCGGCCGTGGACCCCTTCGACCGCTGAGGAGACGCTCCGGAATGGCCCGCACCGACAACGGCGACGACCTGCCGAAATGCACGTTCTGCGGAAAGAGCCAGAACCAGGTCAGGCGGCTGATCGCCGGGCCGACCCCGCTGTGCATCTGCGACGAGTGCGTCCAGCTCTGCACCGAGCTCATCCAGGAGGAGGGCGGCGAATCGTCCGCTCCGCCCCGAGGCGACCTGCCGAAACCGCGAGAGATCCACGCGTTCCTCAACCAGTACGTCATCGGCCAGGAAAGCGCCAAGAAGGCGCTCTCCGTGGCGGTCTACAACCACTACAAGCGCGTACGGGCGATGGCCGGGAGAAGCGACGCCGCGGGCGAGGAGCCGGTCGAGCTGGGCAAGTCGAACATCCTGCTGGCCGGCCCGACCGGCTCCGGCAAGACGTACCTCGTCCAGCGGCTCGCCCGGCTGCTCGACGTCCCGTTCGCGATCGCCGACGCCACCGCCCTCACCGAGGCGGGCTACGTCGGCGAGGACGTCGAGAACATCCTCCTCAAGCTGCTCCAGGCCGCCGACCACGACGTGAAAAGAGCCGAGACCGGAATCGTCTACATCGACGAGATCGACAAGATCGCACGCAAGAGCGAGAACCCGTCGATCACCCGTGACGTCTCCGGCGAGGGCGTCCAGCAGGCCCTACTGAAGATCATTGAGGGCACCGTCGCGAGCGTGCCGCCGCAGGGCGGACGCAAGCACCCCCAGCAGGAGTTCATCGCGATCGACACCACGAACGTGCTGTTCATCGTCGGCGGCGCCTTCGCCGGTCTGGAAGAGATCATCGAGCAGCGGGTCGGCCGCGGCCGCGCGGGGTTCGACGCCGCGCTCCGCATCGCCCAGGTGGAAGACGGAGCGGACACCCTGGCCGACGTCACGCCGCAGGACATGCTGAAGTTCGGGCTGATCCCCGAGATCGTCGGCCGGCTCCCGGTCGTGGCGACCCTGCACCCGCTGGACCGGACGACGCTGGCCCGGATCCTCACCGAGCCGCGCAACGCGCTTCTCAAGCAGTACCGCAGGCTCTTCGAGCTCGACGGCGTCGAGCTGGAGTTCACCACCGACGCGGTGGACGCGATCGCCGGCCAGGCGCTGCTGCGCCGCACCGGCGCCCGAGGAGCCCGCGCCATCCTCGAAGAGGTCCTGCTCAACGTCATGTACGAGGTGCCCGGCCGGGAGGACGTCGCGCGGGTCGTGATCGACCGGGAGACCGTGCTCCACAACGTCAACCCGACCCTCGTGCCGCGCGAGCGCCCCGGCCACGGACCGCGGAGCCAGGAGAAGTCCGCCTGAGCGGCTCCCTCACGGCGCGTGGCACCGCTTCGGCCGCCTCAGGTCACACCTGAACCCCCGAAGCCGTGCCGCGTGCTGGGTCGGACATGCCTCACACCCCGCCATGTGAAACAGGCAGTCGGAGCAGCGGGCGTTTGAGTTCGATCCAGGCCCGGAGTTCATCAGCCAGGACGGCCGAGGCGACGTAGGGCCAGCAGGGCTGGATGGCGTGGATCTGGTTACGCAGGCGGCGGGACAACCGAATGTCGGCGGGGCCGAGAGGGCGCTCGGTGCACAGGTGTGCGGCATACGCCAAGGTCGTTGTCGCCGCCAGCCAACGCTCTACCGCCTCGTCCATCGTCGGCAAGCCGTCCGCCACATCTGAGTCCCGGACCTCGACGAGCGTGGTGATCAGGTTGACGGCCGCCTCGTCCTCGCGGTCCACACCCCGTTCCGCCGCATGGCGGTCGAGAGCGGCGCGGAGCCGCCACCACCGTGCCCTGTCCGTGACGGTTCCGCCGGTGCGCCTGGCGACCACGGTTCGGAGACAGTCCCACCAGTCGGTTCGCCGGGGCTCCGCGTCGGGTTCACGCTGGTCCAGCCAGGCGGCCAGCCGCGGCTCGGACCTCGAACGCGCACCTGATCGCGGCGGCTGATGAGCTCGGGGCCGTTCAGCGTGTAGGCGGCGCCCCCGTGCCCGTCCTCCAGAAGGGCGGCCGTGGCCACGTCGGCGATGTCGCGCTCGTGGACGGGATACCAGGCGAGGTCGGGGAACGGCTCACGGACGACCCGGCGGAACCCTTGGGCAAACGCGAACATGCTGTTCACATATCGCCATTGACTTGCGAAAACGCTGTCTTCTTGGTCCTCCGGACGCGCGAAATCGATAGTCCTTCTCGCCCGCCTCACCCGCTGCCGGGGCGACGATGCGACCGGTGCGGCGCCTCAACCAGGTATACAACCGATCGGTCGTTAATATAGTTTGAGCCTCATGACGCAAGACGGCCGGCGGCTGCGCGGGTTGCGCAGCCGCGAGGCGATCCTCGAACGGGCGGTGGCCCTGGCCTCCGTCGAAGGACTGGACGGACTCTCCCTGGGGCGGCTGGCGGCGGCGACCGGCACCAGCAAGTCCGGATTTTTCGCCCATTGGCGCGACAAAGAGCAACTGCAGCTCGACGCCCTCGACTGGGCCACCCGCCAGTGGGCCGACCAGGTGGTGGCGCCTGCCATGGCGGCCCCGGCCGGGGTGCGGCGGCTGTTCGCGCTGCACGAGGCGCGGCTGAGGTTCTACGGCGAGGGAGTGCTCCCCGGCGGGTGCTTCTTCTTCACCGTCCAGGCCGAGTTCGACGATCGTCCCGGCCTGGTGCGCGATCGCGTCGCGCGCGCCATGCGCGAGTGGCAGGAGTTCATCCGGCGGCAGGTGGCACAGGCCGTGGCGCAGGGCGAGCTGGCCGAGAGCGTGGACGCGGCCCAGCTCGCGTACGAGATCGACGCGCTCGGCGAGATGGTGGTCGTCCACTCCCGGCTGCATGACGGTCCGGTCGCCCTCGTCCACGCCCGCCGCGCCGTGCTGCAACGCCTGCGCGCGCTCTGCCCCGACCCGACGCTTCTCCCGGAGGATTGATCATGACTGAAGACGGCGTGCACGAGCCGGTCCAGGTGCATTTCGACGATCTCGACGCCATGGGCCTGTTGCACAACTCCCGGTACGCCCTGCTGGTCGAGCGGGCGATCGGCGCGTACTGGCAGCGCCTGGGCTGGGCACCCGATCCGGTCCGGTCGGCGTTCAAGGACGTGTTCCTGGCGGTGCGTGAGTTCAAGGTGACCTACCACGTGCCCATCGCGGGGGCGGGTGAGCCGCTGGTGCACTTCTGGATGGACCGCATGGGCCGCACGAGCGGCGTCTACGGCTTCCGCGTGCTGTCCGCCGACCGCACGGTGGTGCATGCCGAGGGCTACCGCGTCAACGTCAACCTGGACCCGGCCACACTGCGGCCCGCGCCGTTCAGTGACGAACTGCGCACCGCCGCCGAACCTCTGCTCCGCCGAACGGCGGCGGCGTGCTGAGGTCCCGCTGGATCGCCGGCCCGGCGGCCGAGCCGCCGGGTCCACTGGTCGCCGCGCTGACGGACTACCGGATGAACCGCCTCCTCGACCTGCCCGGCGTCGTGCGGCACGGCCTGTCGCTGAGCCGTCTGTGGCCGGCGTTGCCCGGCGCGGTGGGCATGTGGCTCTGGCTCGATCTCCCCGGCCACCGGGTCGGCTCGCTGTCCGTGTGGCGCGGCGAAGACGACCTCCACGCGTTCGTACGGCTGCGTCCGCATGTGCGGATCATGCGCGCATACCGTCACCGCGGCACGCTGCGATCGCGCACCTGGCAGATCGACACGCTGGACCGGGACGCCTTGTGGCGGTCCCTCCACTCGGGCCCGTGTGCGGAGCCCCAGAGTCGCCCCACGTGACGACGGCTGCAGCCCCGCTTCGCTCAGCGGGGTCGCTCACGGCCGAGGGGCGGCGTAGAGCTCAAGGGGGGCGCGAAGGTTGGCGAGTGCTTCGTCGACGGACCAGCCTTGGCCGGCGACTTCGACCTGGACGCAGCGCGCGACGTATCAGCCCTCGTCGTCCAGGGTGACGGTCGCAGTGAGCGTGACCGTGGCGCTCATGGACAGCTGCGGTCTGCCCAGATTCTCCCCAAAAGCAAAGTAGCTGTCCTTAGGCCGGGCAAGGACGGTTATCCGTGCAATCTTGATGATCACTAGGATCGCCGACGTGATCATCAGACGACGTCCGGCCGCAGCCTTGCTCGGGATGCTGGCCGCCCTCTCCATATTCGGTGTGCCCCCTGCTCACGCCGACGAGACCACCCCGAAGGAACCGCCCAACGTCGAGCTGGTCGATGAGACCACCCCGAAGGAACCGCCCAAGGTCGAGCTGGTCCTCGACATCAGCGGCTCGATGCGGGCGCGCGACATCGAGGGCCACAGCCGGATCTCGGTGCTCCAGCAGGCCTTCAACGAGGTGCTGGACGCGCTGCCCTCCGAGGCCCAGGTCGGCATCCGCGTCCTCGGCGCCACCTACCCCGGCAAGGACAAGGCCGTGGGCTGCAGGGACACCCAGCAGCTGGTGCCGATCGGCCCGATCGACAAGCTGGAGGCCAAGACCGCCGTCGCCACCCTGCGCCCCACCGGCTTCACCCCGGTGGGCCTGGCGTTGCGCGCCGCCGCTCGGGACCTCGGAACCGGCGAGACCACCCGCAGAATCGTCCTGATCACCGACGGCGAGGACACCTGCGCCCCGCCCGACCCGTGCGAGGTCGCCCGGGAGCTCGCCGCGCAGGGCACCCACCTGGTCGTGGACACCCTCGGCCTGACCCTCAACGACAAGGTGCGCAGGCAGCTCACCTGCATCGCCTCCGCCACCGGCGGCACCTACACCGCCGTCACCAGCAAGACCCAGCTGAGGAACCGGATCAACCAGCTGGTGGACCGCGCCGCGACCACCTACACCCAGACCCCGGCTCAGGTGGACGGCACCGAAAACTGCAGCCGCGCCCCGCTGCTCAGCCCCGGCGCCTACACCGACCGGGAGAAGTTCCAGGAGCACCGCTGGTACCGGGTCCTGGTCCGCGACGGGCAGGAGCTGCGGGCCTCCGTCAGCGTCTCCCTGGACCGCGCGCTCAACCGCGACTACGGCGTGCTGCTGCGGGCCGTCTCCCAGGACGGGCGGGAGCTGGTTCGCGGCACCGACGCGGGCAGCGGCCGCACCGATGTGCTCTCCACCGGCCTGCGCTGGTCCGCCGAGCAGAACGCTCCCGACCAGACCGTCTGCCTGGTGGTCAGCAACTCCTTCTCCTCGCCCACCGCCGCCACCGCCGCAACGCCCGGTATGCCGTTGGAGCTGACCGTCGGCGTGGTCGACTCCTCCCCCGCCCCCAACGGCCCGGACCTGGGCCGCGGCTGGGGGCTGCTCGGCCTGCTGGCCCTCGCCGGTCTGGTGGGCGGCCTGGTCTTCGGCTGGCTGGCGCGCTGGCGGGTCGCGATCTGGATGGAGAACTGACGATGCGTACAACTTCCGTCCGCAGCTGTGTCGGGGCGCTGTCCGCCGCTGCGGCCGCACTGCTGCTCTCTGCCGGTCCGGCCGTCGCCGACATCACCTCGCCGTCACCGTCTGCGTCGGAGAGCCTGGCGCCGGTGACCACTGCCGGGTCGTCCTTCCTCACCGCGACCGCCGTCCAGCCCGGACAGCCGGTGCAGCTGGCCGGCTCCACCGGCGACTACCTCTACTGGTCGTTCACCTCCGAAGCCGGGCGGACCGACAAGATCGCGATCACCGTCACCCTGCCGCCCAAGGCCTCCCGGCACGGCGCATCCAGCTGGGCGGTGGACGTCTTCGACGGGCTCCGCCGCCGCCAGGCCTGTACGGCGGGCGCCCAGACGCCGACCGCTGCGGCCGGCGCCGCATCGGTCACCCTGGGCTGCACTCTGCGGAAGGTCCGCGCCTGGGCCGAGCCGTGGTCCGGCGACCCGCTGCCCGGCACCTACTACGTCCGACTGGCCGTCACCGAACTACCCGAGCAGGATCTGGGCCTGCCGATGCAGGTGGCGATGCGGATCAGCGCTCATGACAGCGACGACATCCAGCCGGAGGGCGGCAAGCTCACGACCCCGCTGACCCAGCCGGTCGCCGCCGGAACGGTGCAGACCTCGGCGCCGCCGGTCGCGGCCGAGAAGGAGAAGGGCACTGGCTGGAGCTGGAGCTGGGACTGGCTCCCCGACCTGTCGACCCGCTGGGCCTGGACCGCCGTCGGCGGTGTCATCGCGGCCATCACCGGCGTCGGCGGCTACAGCCTCACCCGGCATCCGCGTCGGCGTCGGCACAGGCCGGAGCACGACGGCTACAACCACCTCTGATCCCCCGCAGCCACACCGCGGGCTGCCGATCGTGGTGACGCCGGCTGGGCGGCCGCAAATATGCGCGGCCGCCCAGCCGTGTGACGCCCCGTGCTTCCCGTCAGGGCGCGACGTGCTTGAGGAGCGGTCCGGGTCGACCCCGTTACAGCAGCTCGACGACGACGGCGATGGCGGTTCCCCAGCCGATATGGAGACCCCAGGGCTCGGGGATCGTGAATGGGTCGATCCGGGAGCAGATCGGGCCAGACGATCAAAAGGCCGGACCCCCGATCTCGGGGGTCCGGCCTCTGAATTGCATCAATATGGTGGGCGATACTGGGATCGAACCAGTGACCTCTTCGGTGTGAACGAAGCGCTCTCCCGCTGAGCTAATCGCCCGGGATGATCGGCCCCTTGCGGCGCCGACGGGGAAAACCATACCGCACTTCGCGGGGTCCTGGCGAAGCGAACGATCCTCCGGGCCACTCCCCACCGCCGGGCCCTTCAGCGATCCCCGGACGACCCTCCGGTCGACCGGGTGGCGCGGCCGGCGCTCGGCGGCGGCGTCGGGGCGACCCCCTCGTCGCATCGTTTCCTCCGGGACCAGCGGGACCTCGCTGTGTTGTCATAGCATCGTGATGCCCCAGAGTCCCCGTATACGCCCCGAGCTAAGATCATTTGTACCGTGCAAGACTTCGCCATGACAGTCGGATCGACACGCAAAACCAGCGCCAACTTGCGGCTGTTAGCGATGTTTGACCAGGTAGATGCTCAAATGTCTACCTGTGAGATGCGTTACAGAAGGCCCCGGAAGCGGAATCTCTCCTACGGGTTTCTTCGTTCGCGTACATAGCTTCGCGGGCGACAGCAAGTCCGTGAGAGCAGTTGCCAGCCCCTATGAGGGGACCCGACACGAAAGGTTTGGCTGACGATGAACAGCACCACCGTCACTGCCGAGCTGGGCCTTCGACTTGTGGTCCCCGACCGTACTACCGTGCCCCTGCTCGCCGGGCTCAGTTACACGGCCGAGGACCCGTACGCCATACGCATGGCATTCCACGTGGGGAACGATGAACCGGTCGAGTGGATCTTCGCTCGCGAACTGTTGACCGTCGGCATCGTCCGGCGCGTTGGAGAGGGTGACGTCCAGGTGTGGCCCGCCCGCTCCGACGGCGAGCGCACCTTGAACATCAGTCTCACCTCCCCGTTCGGACAGGCCCTGTTCGAAGTGCCCCTGGCTCCGCTGACGCAGTTCTTGCACCGTACGTTCGAGCTCGTCCCCGCCGGCCGTGAGACCGACTTCATGGACCTCGACGAAGAGCTCACCAACATGCTGTGGAGCTCCTGATCCGACCGGTCCCGATCGTCCGGCGCCGAAGCCGGCGATAGTGATCATCCCGGGACCGGCCCTGACGGGCCGGCGTCCCGTCCCCGGACGCCCTGATCGGGCGTCCTAACCGGCGAGCATCTGTCGCATCCGGCCGATCTCGGCCCGCTGCCCCGAGACGATGTCACGGGCCATCTCCCGCATGAGCCGGTCCGTCCCGTCGCGCAGCTCGTCCTCCGCCATTCGCACCGCGCCCTCGTGATGCCTGATCATCAACCGCAGGAACAGGGTGTCGAAGGCGGCGCCCCGCGCCTCGCGCAGGCGGTTCATCTCCTCCAGCGTGGCCATGCCGTACGCGCCCTGGCGAGCGTGATCGTGTACGGCGGGGGCGGGACGGCCGAGGGAGGACAGCCACGACGTCATCGTCGCGATCTCGGGCCCCTGGCCCCCGGCGATCCGCCGGGCCAGCACGGCCACCTCGCCTCCCGCGCCCCTGCCGTCGGCCAGGCCGGTCATCTCCAGCGCCTGCCGATGGTGGGGAATCATCGCCTCCGCGAAACGCACGTCGGCGGCCGTGGCCCGCGCGTCCGACTCGCCGATCCGCTCCCCTGGCGTCGCCGTACGGGCGTGCCCTCCGGGCCCGTCAGGGACGACGACAGGCGCGCCGGATCCCGCGACGAATGGGGCCCTCCGGTCGGCGGGGGTGTCCGCGGCGCAGCCCGCCGCTCCCGCGACCAGAACTGCCAGCACAACTGTTACAAAAGTGCCACCCGCGCCGCTTCTGCCCGACATAACGTCCATAGTGGGGCAGTCTCCAAGATCCAGGGGGAACAGTGAAGCGTGCGGGGCTCATCGCGTGCCTGGCGCTGGCGCTGTGCGCCGCGTCCTGTTCCTCCGGTTCCGCCCCGTCCGGGGCCGCGCCGTCGTCCGAGGCGGCCCGCGCGGCGAGCGACGCGTCCGGCGTCGCCAAGCGCGCCAGCGCCGATCTCGGCGTCGACGAGGTCCTGCACAGCGACAACATCACGCCGATCGCCAACGTCCCCCTTGAGGCGCCGTTCGACGGCCCCCACTCCTGGAACACCGATCTCGCCTTCCAGGGCGACTACGTGTTCGCGGGGAACTACGACGGCTTCACGGTCCACGACATCTCCGACCCGGCGCACCCGAAGGTGGTCACCCGGGTGCTGTGCCCGGGCGGGCAGAACGACGTCTCCGTCTCCGGCGACCTGCTCATCGTGTCCGTGGACGACCCGCGGGCCGACGACCGCTGCGAGAGCGACTTCATGGCCCCCTCGACCAAGTCGGGCTGGGAGGGCGTCCGGATCTTCGACATCTCCGACAAGGCCCGGCCCGATTACGTGGCCGCGGTGGCGACCGAGTGCGGCTCCCACACCAACGTGATCGTGCCCGGACCGGACCCGAACGCCTTCTACGTCTACGTCTCGGCGGGCGGGCCCGACCCGGGCGCGCCGAACTGCCCGGCGCCGCACGACGGCATCTCGATCGTCGAAGTGCCGGTGAAGAATCCCAAGGCGGCCAAGGTCGTCGCCACCCCCGCGCTGTTCAAGGGGCATCAGGGCGGCGGCTACGGGGGCTGCCATGACATCACGGTCTATCCGGCCAAGAAGCTGGCCGCCGCCGCGTGTTACGGCGACGGCTATCTGATCGACATCTCCGACCCGGTCAAGCCGGTCGTCCTCACGACCGAGTCGGACCGGACGAACTTCTCCCTCTGGCACTCCGCCACGTTCAACAACGACGGGACCAAGGTCGTCTTCGGCGACGAGCTGGGCGGCGGCATGGTCGCGACGTGCGACTCCTCGGGCAACGACACCAAGGGCGCGAACGCCGTCTACGAGATCACCCCCGCACGCGAGCTCGTCCGGCACGGCTACTTCAAGATCCCTCGGGTCCAGGGCTCGGAGGAGAACTGCGTGGCCCACAACGGTGCGCTGATCCCCGTCCCGGGCCGGGACATCATGGTCCAGGCGTGGTACCAGGGCGGGGTCTCCGTCTGGGACTTCACCGACTCCGACCACCCCGTCGAGATCGGCTTCTTCGAGCGCGGACCGCTGCGGGCGGGGTTGCGCGTGGGCGGGTCGTGGTCCGCGTACTACTACAACGGCCACATCTATTCGAGCGACATCACGAAGGGTCTGGACGTCCTGCGGATCGACGACCCGCGTACGGACCCCGCCAAGGACGTCACCGTGAAGGAGTTCAACGCCCAGACCCAGTACTCTTACCGCGGCTGACGGCCGATCACGGGTCGAGGTCGGCCGCCGAGCGAGCGGCGAACGCCTTCATCGCCGCGAGCGTCACCGGACCGGGCGCCTGGGGCAACTCGCGGTCGTCGACCAGCCGGATCGGCTGCACGTCCCGCGTGGTGGAGGTGAGGAACGCCTCCTCGGCCTCGTAGAGCGCGGAGAGGGGAACGTCCTCCTCGACGCCACCGCACCACTCCAGGACCAGCGCCCGGGTCACACCGGCCAGGCAGCCGGAGGCCAGCGTCGGCGTCACCAGCCGCCCGCCGGTCACGATGAAGATGTTGCTGCCGGTGCCCTCGCAGAGGTTGCCCGCCAGGTTCCCGAAGATCGCCTCGGCGCCGCCGCGCTCCTTGGCGTACGCGAGGGCCTTGGCGTTGTCGCCGTAGGAGGTGCTCTTGACCCCGGCGAGCGCGCCGCGCTCGTTGCGCGGCCAGGGCACCACGGTGACCGCGGCCGTCTCGGGGAACGGCTTCTGCTCCGCGACGATGATGATCGCGTTGGTCCCCTGGGACCCGCGGTCGGAGCCGAGCGGCCCCGGCCCGCTGGTGTACGTGATCCTGATCCGGCCCAGCGGCCAGGCGGGCGCGGCGGCGACGCACTGCCGCACGCCGTCGGCGATGGCGGCCAGGTCGGGCTCGGGCAGGTCCATCCGCTTGGCCGAGAGCGCGAGCCGCTCCAGGTGCCGGGTGAGCGCGAAGGCCTCGCCGCCTACGAACTTGACCGTCTCGAAGACGCCGTCACCCACCATCAGCCCGTGGTCGAAGACCGAGACGACGGCCTTCTCCGGGTCCAGCAATTCACCGTTGACCCAAATGGGTACGGTCATCTCGATCTCCATCCCTGCTCGTGCTAGCTCCGTGACGCGAGTCCGATGAGCCGGGACGCCTTCAACTCGGTTTCGCGCCACTCCCGCGTGGGGTCGGAGCCCCACGTGATGCCCGCTCCGGTGCCGAAGCGGATCATGCCCTGCTCCACCCAGAAGGTGCGGATGCCGACCGCCAGCGCGGCTTCCCGCCGGTCGGCGTCGACCCAGCCCACTGCCCCACAGTATGGCCCGCGCGGCTGTGGTTCGAGTCGATTGATGATCTGCAGGGCCGTGTACTTCGGCGCTCCCGTCACCGAACCGGGCGGAAACGTCGCGGCGAACAGCTCCGGCCACCCCGCTCCGGCCGCGAGCTTGGCCCGTACGGTCGAGACGAGGTGGACGAGCCCCGGGTGCTCCTCGACCTCGCAGAGCGCGGGCACCGACACGGAGCCGACCTCGGCCACCCGGCCCAGGTCGTTCCGTACGAGATCGACGATCATCACGTTCTCGGCGTGGTCCTTTTCCAGCAGGTCGGCCGCGGTGACGCCGGTGCCCTTGATCGGCCGGGACTCGACCACGTCACCGGCGCGCGACAGGTACAGCTCGGGCGAGGCCGACACGACCGTCAGGCCGGGCACGTCGATCAGCGCGGCGTAGGGCGCCGGATTTCCCCTGGCGAGCCGTACGGCGAGGGCCGCGGGGTCGGCGTCGTCGGCGAGCGGGGCCGACAGCACCCGGCAGAGGTTGGCCTGGTAGACGTCCCCCCGCTCGATGTGGTCCTTGATCGCGCGCACACCCTGCTCGTATGCCGCGCGGTCGAGCGAACTCGTCCACGCCTCGGGGGCCGGGCCCGGCCAGGGCGCGCGCGGCCGGGGCAGCGGCGCGGGGCGCACATCGTCGAAACGCGCGCACGTGACCTTGCCCTCGTAGGTCACGACGACGGCCCACCATCCGGTCGAGTCGAGCGCGGCCGGATCGGTCGTCACATCGCGCAGGCCGGTGGCCAAGAGGCCGCCAACATGGGCGTAAGCGTCCTTCACCGGACCATTTTCGCCCGATTCGGCGACCGTATTCTCCCGCCCCGCCCTCCCCCGAGGCCGCTCGTGCGGCCACCTCGTCCTGGAGCAGCCGCGGGAACGCCACCTCAGGCGGGCATGCGAGGCGTCCTCAAGCGCCGGCACGGTGGCGTGGCAGGGAATACCGTCAACCAATATCAGCGATCTTCTTCTGGGATATTTTCGGACCCGTCTTAAGAACATATGACGTCTGAAACCGATCGCATGGATTGGTCCAGGAGGAGTCTGTGATCCGGATTCTGGTGGCGGAAGACATGCGCATCCTGCGCGACACGCTGGTCGCCGTGTTGAAGCTGGAGGACGATCTCGACGTGGTGGCGGCCATGGAGACGGGGGACGACGTCGTGTCCACCGCGCTTGCGTACCGGCCGGACGTGGCGGTGATCGCCGTCGACCTTCCCAGTACGGACGGGATCGTCGTGGCGGCCGAACTGCACGAGCGGCTGCCGGAGTGTCGCACGCTGATACTGACCGGCTCGGGCAGACCGGGAGAACTGCGCCGCGCCCTGGCCGCGCGAGTTCACGGGTTCATCGCCAAGGACGCCCCGGTGAACGAACTGATCGACGCCGTGCGCAAGGTGTCCGCCGGCGTCCGGGCGGTCGATCCGCAACTGGCGCTGGCGGCTCTCGATGTGGAGGAGAACCCGCTGTCCCGTCGCGAGGCCGAGGTGCTGAAGCAGTTCAGCACGGGCAGTGGCGCGGCGGAGATCGCCGCCGGGTTGTGCCTGTCGTATGGCACCGTGCGCAACTATCTGGCCTCCGCCGTCACCAAGCTGAACGCGCGCAACCGGGTGGATGCCGTCCGCATAGCCACCGAGGCCGGCTGGCTGTAGCGGGAAATGTGCAGTCTGCACGATTCCCCGGTGCGATCTGCATGCCGACATCGTGCTTGAGGCACTGCCGCGCGCCACCGAAACCCACGAAAGATTTGACGTCATGGGGTTACAGGATCTTCGGCTCTTTGACCGAAGCCTGTTGCGCAAGATCCTTCGACCGGCGCGATGTCGCGGCGGTCGAAAACGAAAGGACACGTACACGTGCGTAAATCCGCGAAGACCGCCCTCGTCGCGGCGGGGCTGGCCGTCGGAGCATTCACCGTGAGCCCGGCGCCTGCCATCGCCGCGGCGTACTCGCCTGAGGGTGTCTGCGGGGCGGGGTACGCGCGGGTCAGCGACGGCTCTCGCGCGGTCAAGACGCCGTCCGGCTCCACCTTCGGCCATGTCTACCTGCTCTACAACAGCAGCAACGGCTACAACTGCGTGGTCACCATCAAGAAGTCGTACGTCGGAACCGCCACCCTCACCATGGCGACCCTGCAGGTGGAGGGCAGCAAGCCGGTGACCGACTCCAAGTCCTACAAGTACTACGCGGGCCCGGTGAAGGCATCCGCCAAGGGCAAGTGCGTCAGGTACAGCGCCGTCATCTACGACACCCGGACTCAGGGTGAGGTCGCCCAGGGCGGCCGCAGCGCCTATCTCAACTGCAAGAAGTGAGACTGACGAAAGGGCGCCGGGAGTCCGCTCCCGGCGCCCTTTCGGCTTCGCGTACAGCGCCCCGAACCACTCGCGGTCGGGGCCGGCCGGGCAGTCGGCGGCGCTCTCACGCCCTTCCCGGGGTGGCTCGTGCGGCCACCTCGTCCTGGAGCAGCCGCAGGAACGTCACCGCGGCGGGGAGCGGCGCCGCGGACGGCAGCGCCGCGTACACCGACCGGCGCGGCGCGAACTCCCCGAGCGGGCGGAGCACCAGGTCGGTGCGGGCACGGACGCCGTCCGCCGCCATGGCCGGGACGAGGGTGACGCCGAGACCGGCGGCCACGTACCCGAACTTGCCGGTCCACTCGGCCACGCGGAAGCCGGCCCGCGGCGTGAAGCCGGCCCGTGCGCACGCGGTCAGGAGCATCGTCGTGTGCCCGCGCGGCGGCGCCTCGATCCAGTTCTCGTCCCGCAGGTCGCGTAGGTCGACCACCGCGCGCCCGGCCAGCGGATGGCCGCTCGCCAGCGCGACCAGGAACTCGTCCTCCAGGAGCGGGGTGAGCGTGCTCTCGGGTCCGGCGGCGAGCCCCGAGAGGTAGTCGCTGACCACGGCGACGTCGATGTCGCCGTCGGCGAGACGCTCCATGAGCCGGCCGCTCGGCCCCTCGACGATCTGGGTCTCCACGTCGGGACCGCGCCGCAGGAACGCACGCAGCGCGCCGGGGACGAGCGCGGCGTTGGCGGTGGCGAAGACGCCGACGCGCAGCCTCCCGGCCACGCCCCGGTGGATGGCCGACAGCTCCTCAGCCGCCGAGCGCAGCCGGTCGAGCACGTCCACGGCGTGGCGGTGCAGGGCGTGCCCGGCTGGCGTGAGCCGTACGCCCCTGGGCAGCCGCTCGAACAGCGGGCCGCCCGCCCGCGCCTCCAGCGACGCGATCCCCCGCGACACGGCCGACTGCGTGTAGTTCAGCTCGGCGGCGGCCGCCGTGAAGGAGCCGGTGCGGGCCACGGCGTCGAGCAGCCTGAGCGCGTCGGTGCCGAACATGATCCCTCCATCGATCCATGAGTCAGAGGCATGGATATCATGCGATTTAGTCGCTGGTGGAATGGGTCGGGTGCGACCTAAAGTCCCCAGACATGATCGCTTTTCTCGGACTGGGGCGCATGGGCTCCCTCATGGCCCGGCGGCTCGTGGACGCCGGGCACCAGGTGACCGTATGGAACCGCACGCGTAAGGAGATCTCGGGGGCGGCGGTGGCGGCGACCCCCGCGGAAGCCGTCGCGGGCGCCGAGCTCGTCATCACGATGCTGGCCGACCCGGACGCGGTGGACGCCGTTGCGCGCGCCGCGCTGCCCGGCCTGCGCCCGGACGCCGTGGTCGTGGAGATGTCGACGATCGGCCCGGACGCCGTCGCGCGGCTCCGGGAGACGCTGCCCCCGGGAGCGGGACTGGTGGACGCGCCGGTGCTCGGCAGCGTGGAGCCCGCGAAGGCCGGGAAACTGGCCGTCCTGGCCGGTGGCTCGCCCGAGGACCTGGCGCGCTGCCGCGATGTGCTCGCCGTCTTCGGGACGGTGCGCGAGGTGGGCGGCCCGGGATCGGGCGCCGCGCTGAAGCTGGCCGTCATGAGCGCGCTCGTCTCCGCCCAGGTGATGCTGGCCGAGAACCTCGCGTACGCGGAGCGGATGGGCATCGCCCCCGCGACCTTCCTCGACGTCCTCGCGGGCACCCCGCTCGGCGCGCTCGCCGACCGGCTCGCGGCCGCCGCGACGGAGCGGGGCCCCATCGAGACCCGGTACGCGCTCGGCTTGGCGGCGAAGGACCTGCGACTCGCGACCGGCGGCGCGGGGGCGGCTCAGACGGTGACGGCGGCCGCGCGGGACCTGCTCGCGGCGGCCGAGGCGGCGGGCCTGGGGGCCCAGGACCTCACCGCCGTCGTCCGCTGGGCCGCCGCCGCGGACGCCCCCGGCGACGCCGCGATCGGCGAGCGCGCCCGGGGCGGGAAAGCCGCCGTGCGGATCAACCCCTCGACGGTCGCGCCGACCAACGGTCGGTACTCCCACGCGGTGCGTTTCGGAGACCTGCTGTTCGTCTCCGGACAGGTCGCGGCGGACGAGCACGGCCACGTCCTCGGCGAGGACGACATGGCCCGGCAGACGGAACACATCTTCGAGAACCTGCGCCTGATCCTGGCGGACCAGGGAAGCTCGTTCGACGACGTGATCCATGTCAAGTCGTTCGTCACCGACATGGAGCGGCTGGCCGACTACGGGAACGTCCGCGCGCGCTACCTCACCGGGAAACCGCCGTCGAGCACCACCGTCGAGGTCTCCCGCCTCTTCCTGCCCGGTGCGCTGCTGGAGGTCGAGGTGATCGCGGCGATCCGCTGACCCGCCGCTCCGCGTACGGCCGTGCCGGTCAGCCCAGCCGTGCCGGTCAGCCCAGCGGACCCGTCACCGACTCCGCGGCGGCGACGACGGCTCCCTCGGCGACGAGCCGTACGACCGCTTCGATCTCCGGCGCGAGGAAGCGGTCCGCCCCGGGGCCCTCGACCGACTCCCTGATCAGCGCGGTCACCGCCCCCGTCGCGGGGGCCGGGGCATGCGGCGCGCGCAGGTCGATGGCGCGGGCGGCGGTGAGCAGTTCGACGGCGAGCACCCGGGTCAGGCCGTCGACCGCGCGGCGCAGCTTGCGCCCGGCCGACCAGCCCATCGAGACGTGGTCCTCCTGCATCGCCGAGCTCGGGATCGAGTCGACGCTGGCGGGGTTGGCCAGGCGCTTCAGCTCCGACACGATGGCGGCCTGCGTGTACTGGGCGATCATGTGTCCGGAGTCGACGCCCGGATCGTCCGCCAGGAAGGCGGGCAGCCCGTGGCTGCGGGCCACGTCGAGCATCCGGTCGGTACGCCGCTCGGCGATCGACGCGACATCGGCCACCGCGATCGCCAGGAAGTCCAGCACGTACGCCACGGGAGCGCCGTGGAAGTTGCCGTTGGACTCGACCCGGCCGTCGGCCAGCACCACCGGGTTGTCGATCGCGCTGGCCAGCTCGCGCCCGGCGACCGTGGTGGCGTGCGCGACGGTGTCCCGGGCGGCGCCGGCGACCTGGGGCGCGCAGCGCAGCGAGTAGGCGTCCTGCACCCGGGTGCAGGAGCCGTCCCGGTGCGAGGCCATGATCCCCGACCCGTCCAGCAGAGCGCGCATGTTGGCCGCCGCGGCCGCCTGGCCCGGGTGGGGGCGCAGCGCCTGGAGCGCGGCGTCGAAGACCCGGTCGGTGCCGAGCAGCGCCTCGACGCTCATCGCCGCGCTGATGTCGGCCGTTCTGAGCAGCCGCTCCAGGTCGCGGATGGCGAGCACGAGCATGCCGAGCATCCCGTCGGTGCCGTTGATGAGCGCGAGGCCCTCCTTGGCCGCCAGCTCGACCGGCTCGATGCCGTACTCCTTGAGCGCCTCGTCGGCGGGGCGGACCCGGCCCTCGCGGTCGCGGACGACGCCCTCCCCCATGATGGTCAGCGCGACGTGGGAGAGCGGCGCGAGGTCGCCGGAGCAGCCGAGGCTGCCGTACTCGTGGACCACGGGCGTGATCCCGGCGTTGAGGAGGCTCTCCAGGACCCGCGCGGTCGTGGGCCGCACGCCGGTGTGACCGGTGGCGAGGGTGTGCAGGCGCAGGAACATCATGGCCCGGGTGACCTCGGTCTCCACCTCGGGTCCCGAGCCGGCGGCGTGCGAGCGGACCAGGCTCCGCTGGAGCTGGGCGCGCAGCGACGGGTCGATGTGCCGGGTGGCGAGGGCGCCGAACCCGGTGGAGACACCGTAGGCGGGGGTCTCGCTCTCCGCCAGCTCCTCGATCCGGCCTCGTGACGCGGCCATCTCCGCAATCGTGTCGTCCGTGAGCCGTACGGGCGCGCCGTACCTGGCCACGTTGATCACGTCATCGAAGGCCGGCGGCTCCGGCCTGATCTCCACGACCTCTTTGTCGCGCATGGTCCCACTCTTCCCGCACGTCGTAACTAGCGTCTGCAATGTTAGCTGCTTACATCCCCCGGGTCTCCCGCTTGATTTGGGGAGTCGGCGCGGATTCGCTAGAGTTCTCTGCGTGAGGCCGCCTCCAAGGAGGCGGGAAATCACGCGGAAGTGGCTCAGTGGTAGAGCATCACCTTGCCAAGGTGAGGGTCGCGGGTTCGAATCCCGTCTTCCGCTCGGAGCTTTACGTGGTGGAGTGGCCGAGAGGCGAGGCAGCGGCCTGCAAAGCCGCGTACACGGGTTCAAATCCCGTCTCCACCTCTGGCCCCAAGCCAAGGACGATTAGCTCAGCGGGAGAGCGCTTCCCTGACACGGAAGAGGTCACTGGTTCAATCCCAGTATCGTCCACTCGTGAGAACCCCAGGCCCCACGGCCTGGGGTTCTCTGTTTCCGGACCCGCTGTCCCGTCGGAATCTGGATTGCGGTGTTCGCCGCCCATGGACCATCATGGCGCCATGATCTATGGGAAGGGCGGCCACCGCCCCAGCCGATGAACCCCGGCATCTGGAAGCTGGGTGACGATCCCGTCGACGATCGCCCCACCTTCCTCGCTCACGCGCTCGCGATGTCCCTGCGCCACGGACCCGGCCCGTGGCCCGACGAAGCCCGTACGCTCCCCGACGTTCCGCCTCCCGCGGCCGAGGGCGACCTTTTCGTCCCCGGCGTCGTCATGGACGGGCTCAGGAGCCACCACTTCGACATCGCGCCTGACGCGCTCGCCGTCACTGAGATCGCCGACCTGCTCGACAGGCTCGCCCTCGGCGTACCCACGCGGGACGACCTCCTGCGGTTGCATGAGCGGGCGAGCGAGGTGCCGACGCTCGACGTCGCCGACGACCTCGTCGAACAGATCCGGCTCCGGCGGCCGTCCCGGAAACGGATCCGCGACCTGGGACGCCACCTGGCGGAGCACGGCACCCGCCGTAACGCCGTGAAGATCGGCCTGGTGCTGATCGGAGCCTGCGGCGACGAACGCGACCGCGACCTGCTGCTCCTGCTCGGCAGCCTGGAGGAGCTCACCCTGTACGCGGCGGTCGCCCTGGCCAACACTCAGCCCGACCGGCAGCGCGCCATGTACGAGCTGGCCCGGCGCGTCCGCGGCTGGGGCCGCATCCACGCGGTGGAGCGGCTCAGGGGATGCGATGATCCGGAGATCAAGGCCTGGCTGCTGCGGGACGGCTTCCGCAACGAGGTCATGAACGAGTACCTGGCCCACGTCGCCGCCACGTCCGGCGACCTCTACTCGGCACTCCTCGAACCGGACGTCGACGACGCCCTGCTCGACGGCGCCGCGGACATCCTGACCGCCCTGGCACAGGGCGGCCCGGCCGAGGACATGAGCGACTACGAGGACGCCCTCCCGGTCGTGGGCCGCTTCGCCGAGCTTCTCGCCGGCCGCCGTCCCACCCTCCAGAGGTTGCGCGGCCTGCTGAACGTGCGGGACTTCGTCCTGCGCGAGTCCGCCAACGGCGGCCCCTGGCCGGCCGACGACATCGCGCGGCTGCGCCGGAGCTACGAGGAACGCCTCACCGAGCCCCGGTGGAGCGACCTGGTGCTGGCACACCTGTCGGATCCGCGCGACGCCGACTTTCACGAGGCGACGTGGGCAGCCGGCTCGCTCCGGTTGCCGGTCATCCCGCGGCTCGTCGCCCGCCTGGAGATCGACCCGCTGGACGGGTTCGCCTGGTGGACGGCCATCCGCCAGGCCACGCCCGTCGAAGCCGAGCTGCTCTGCGACCTCGCCGCACGGCTCCTCCCGCTACCCGATCTCGCCAACGGCCCCGGCGATATCTATGACATCGGCGAGGAGTACGCCCCCGACCGGGCGCTGGAGTCCGTCGTCGGCGGGCTGGACGCGTTTCCGGGGGTCGGGCTGCCGCTGATCCGCGTGGCGCTGGGCAACCGGATCAACCGGCTCCGCCGGGCGGCGGTGAACGCGCTGGCCGCCTGGCCGGCGGACGCCGTACCGGATGAGGCCCGAGACTGGGTCCGGCGGGCGGCGGCGATCGAACCGGTCGAGGGGGCACGAGCCGAGATGCTCGCCTTCCTGGTGTCCGGGTGACGGGGAGCGGGTGGCGGCCGGGAGCCGCCACCCGCCTCCGCGCGTCCTGAGTCAGGAGCGGGCGACGGTGAGCATGTGGCCGGCCACGCCGAGCAGGGTGGGTTCGCCCTCAGAGCGCCGGGCCACGTCGAGGAGCATGCCGCGGCGCTCCGGGTCGTCCAGCCACTCGTTGATGTCGGCGTACAGGCTGAACACGCCTTCGAGGGCGTATCGCCGGGCCTCCGGGAGGCCCGCGTCGGCGAACTCGCCGAGGATCTCGTCCGGGTCGTGGAAGTAGGCGGTGGTGAAGCCGATCCGCTCGTTCCCCCGGAGCAGCCCGTGGCGAGCGGAGTCGTCCACCACGGGCCGGACGCTCTCCTCGGCGTAACGGCCCGACCTGATCATGTCGTGCACGGCGGCCCACCTGCTGATCGTGGCCGCCGCGACCACGCCGCCGGGCCGGACGACCCGGCGGGCCTCGGCCAGGGCGCGTACCCGGTCGGCCCGGTCGGACAGGTGGTACAGCGGGCCGAGCAGCAGGACCGCGCCGGCCGAGCCGCCGGCGTCCTCCAGGGCCCGCGCGTCCCCCACCCGGGCGACGACGCCGGGCAGCCGGGCCGCCTGATCCACGTGCGCGGGCACCGGGTCGACCACCTCGACCTGGTAGCCGTCGGCGGCGAGCCACTCCGCGTGCACGCCGCTGGCCCCGCCCACGTCCAGGACGCGGGCCGGGGCGGGCGGCAGCACACGGCGCAGCACGTCCCGCGTGCGCCAGAGCTCCAGCCGCCCCCGGCCGGAGCGCAGCCGCTCGTTCTCTCTTCCCCGCAGGTAGTAGTCCATGATCTCGGGCGCGAACTCCGGCGACTCGGTCATGCCGTGAGGATGCCGCCCGCCCGGACCGGGATCAACCCGGTTTTCCCGGTACGGAGCGACTCGCCGCACCCGTGAAAACGCTGAGGTAGCGTCCGGACATGTCCCTCGATCCACATCCCACCCTGTACGGCACGGCGGTGACCTTACGCCCCGCCACGGAGGCCGACATCCCGGCGCTCGCCGCCATCCGGGCCACTCCCGAGGTGTACCGATGGTGGCGGGGCGAGGAGGACCTGGCGGCGGAGGTGGCCCGCGACCTGAGCGCTCCCGACACCGCCGTCCTCGCGATCGTGTACGACGGCCGCGTGGTCGGCCAGATCCAGTGGGGGGCGGAGGAGGAGCCCGACTACCGCCACGCGAGCATCGACGTCTTCCTCGATCCGGCGGTGCACGGCCGGGGCATCGGCGCCGACGCGATACGCACGCTGGCCCGGCATCTGATCGCCGACCGGGGCCACCATCGGCTGACGATCGACCCGGCCGCGGACAACTCGGCCGCCATCCGGTGTTACGAGAAGGTGGGCTTCCGCCCGGTCGGCGTCATGCGGCGGTACGAGCGCGGCCCGGACGGCACCTGGCACGACGGCCTCCTCATGGACCTGCTGGCCGAGGAGCTGACCGGCTGACGGGTCCGCCCGGAGCGCCGGCAGGCGGATCTCCGCCTGCCGGGACGGTGGTTCAACCGGCGCTGTTGAGCCCGGTCGGTTCGGCCACGTCGCGCGCGGGAGTGCCCTCGTCCCTGCCGGTCGTCCGCTCGGCGAGGGCCTCGAGTTCGGCGACCGCTCGGTCGGTGGCCGTCTCGGCGGCGATCTCGGCCGCCAGTCGCTGCGCTTCGCGGCGGTAGGACGGGTCGTGCAGGACGCGGTCGACCGCGCGGGCGATCGTGCGGGGTGAGCTGCTCTTGCTCACCGTGATCCCGGCGCCCGCGAATTCGACGTGCCGTGCCACCTCGCGCTGGTCTCGCCCGAGCGGCACGCAGACCAGGGGGACCCCAGCGGCCAGGGACTTGACGGCCGTCCCGTGGCCGGCGTGCGTGATGGTCACCGCGGCGTGGCGCAGCGCCAGGCTGTGCGGCGCCGCCGCGGTGACGAGGACATTGCCGGGCGCCCGGATCGTCGCCGGGTCCACGGCCGGGCCGGTGGTCAGCAGCCCGCGCACCGGCAGCGTGCCGAGGGCTTCGGCGATGCGCTCGAGCACCACGCGCTGGTTCATGAACGTCGAGCTGAGGCTGACCAGCGCCAGCGGTGCGTCACCCGTTGGCAGCTCCAGCTCCCCGACCCAGGCGGGGTCGTCGAGCCGTGGGCCGACGTGGCGCACGTAGTCGGGGAAGCGCCGGCTGGGGTAGTCGAGCGCACGGGGAGACAGCACGAGACACCGATCGACGCGGCAGAACGCGTCGACGACCGAGTCCAGCGGCGCCAGGTCGTTGGCGACGCGGGCGGCGTTGAGCGCCGGCAGCCCCTTCGCCCACGGCTTCATGATCAGCCCCATCAGGATCCGGTCGCGGAGGTGCCCCAGCATGCCAGTGGCGGGCGCGAATCCCGGACCGAACGGCGGTGCTCCCGGGGTGGGCATCGGATAGATGGTCGTCGCGAGCGAGGCCACGGGGATCCCGGCGGCTTCGCCGGCGGTGAGCGTGCCGAGGAGCGAGGAGTCGGCGACCAGCACGTCGGCCGGATGAGCACGCAACTCGGCCAGGGTGTCCCGGGCGTAGTCGGCCGCGGGTCCGCACACGATGCGGTCCCGCAGCCGCGCGAACGCACCCAACGGCGTACGGGCCTCGAAGTCCTTGAGGACCTCCTTGGCCGGGTCGGCGGTGTCGCCCTGGGGCGCCGTCGTCCAGGCGACCGGCTCCGCGCCGGCGGCGGCGACCTCGTCGTGCAGCGACCTGTCGGCCAGCACTCGGACGCTGTGGCCGCGTTCGCGCAGCGCGCGGGCGACCGAAAGCGTGGGCGGCACGGCTCCGCCGCCGGACCAGGTGGCGAACAGGAAGTTCCTACTCATAGTTCCTCTTTCGCGGATCGATCGAGGTCAGCAAGTCGCACATGGCACGTTCGGCGTCCTCGCGCGACAGCCCGAGGTCGCGCCGCCACAATTTCCAGAGGTAGACGTCCGTGGCGGCGTAGTGCAGGGTCAGCGCGTGCTCGCGTGCGGGGCCCCGGGCCGGGAGGCGGTCGGCGAAGACCCGCTCCAGCCACGCCCGATGCTGGCCGCGCGCGTGGGCGGCCGCGCGGGCGATCGCCGGGACGCGATCGACCTGCGCGATCCAGAGCACGTTGGCGTCGCCGTGGCCTTCGTAGTCCTCGAAGAGCACGGCCACGATCGCCGGTACATCACCGGTCGGCGCCTGACGGGCGACCTCCGTTTGGGATGCCACCTGGTCGGCGATGGCATCGGCGAGCCCGTCCTTGCTGTCGAAGTGGTTGACGATGGTCTGCACCGACACGCCCGCCTCGTCGGCGATGTGCTGCAGCGTGACGTCGTCGTACCACCGCCGCGTCCACAGCGCGACCGCGGCTTCGAGGATGCGCGCGCGCGTGGCCTCCACGGCCGCTGCACGGGCACCCATACGGTACGGGCGCCTGCCCTCACTTTCCATGGAGTCATATCTACATTCAATTGATCGGTCAGTCAATCGAAATCTCTGGCGCAGGCCGAAGCGATCGAAGGCATGCGGCAGCGGTAGGCGAGCTCGTCGCGTTGTGATCAAGAGAGGGGTGACGAGCCCGCTGACCGCGCCTTCACCGCAGGTACGCCAACGGCCCGGGAGGCGAGGCCATCCCGGGCCGTTGGTGGAGACGTCAGGCGTCAGGCGTCGAGCAGCTTGCGCACCCGGCCGGCGCCGACCGCGAGAAGCAGGGTCGGCAGCCGCGGGCCGGTGTCGCGCCCGACCAGCAGCCGGTACAGCAGGGCGAAGAACTCGCGCTGCGCGACCTTCAGCTCCGGTGTCGGCTTGGCGTCGGCCGGCAGGCCCGCCTGGAGCTTCGGCACGCTGTAGACGAGGGTGGTCAGCGCCTCGAGCGACCAGTGCTCGTCGAGCCCGTCCAGCAGCAGCCGCAGCGACCCCCGCTCGGCGTCGCCGAGGGACGCCAGCAGCTCAGCGTCGGGCTCGTCGCGCACGCGGGTGCGCTGCTCGACCGGCACCTGGGTGGTGACCCAGTGAGTGGCCCGATCGAGGCGGGGCCGGGTCTCGTCCAGGGACTCGATCGGGTTGGCCGGGTCGAGGTCCCGCAGGATGCGCAGGGTCTGCTCGGGGTCGCCCGCCGTGATGTCCACCACCGAGGCGAGCGTCCGGTACGACACCGGCCGCGGCGTCGTCGGCAGCGGGCCGGCGGCGGTGCCGATCGCCCGGGCGTGCGCCGCGAGATCGGCGGGCAGCGCCGTGCCGTCCGCGACCTTGCGCGCCAGTGCGTCCCACTCGTCGTAGAGGCGCTGGATCTCCTGGTCGAACGCGATCTTGAAGGACTGGTTGGGCCTGCGCCGCGCGTACAGCCAGCGCAGCAGCGGCGCCTCCATGATCTCCAGGGCGTCGGCGGGAGTGGGCACGCCCCCCTTGGAGCTGCTCATCTTGGCCATGCCGCTGATGCCGACGAAGGCGTACATGGGGCCGATCGGCTGGTCGCCGCCGAACACGTCCCTGACGATCTGCCCGCCGACGACGAACGAGGAGCCCGGCGAGGAGTGGTCGACCCCCGACGGCTCGAAGACGACCCCCTCGTACTGCCAGCGCATCGGCCAGTCGACCTTCCACACCAGCTTGCCCCGGTTGTGCTCGGACAGCCGCACGACCTCGGAGAAGCCGCAGACGCAGGTGTAGGCGAGCTCGGTCGTCTCCGGGTCGTAGGAGGTGACCGTGGTCAGGTCACGCTCACAGGCCGAGCAGTAGGGCTTGTACGGGAAGTAGCCGGCGGCGGCGCTGCCGTCGTCCTCGGTCGCCGCGCCCGACCCCTCGGCGGCGGCGGCCTCCGCCTCGTCCACCGGCGTCTGCCGCGGCGCCTGGGAGGCACCCTTGTCCTTCGTCCGGTACTGGGCGAGGATCGCGTCGATCCACTCCCGTTCGCGCATCGCGAACAGGATCTGCTCACGGTAGGCGCCCGAGGTGTACCGCTCGGTCTGGCTGATGCCGTGGAACTCGATGCCCATCTCGGCGAGCGCCGCGATCATCGGCGCCTTGAAGTGCTCGGCCCAGCTCGCGTACGGGCTGCCGTGGGGCGCGGGCACGGAGGTCAGCGGCTTGCCGATGTGCTCGGCCCACGCCGGGTCGATGCCGGCCGGGACCTTGCGGAACCGGTCGTAGTCGTCCCAGGAGATGATGTGCACGCATTCGTATCCGCGGCGGCGGATCTCGTCGGCGACGAGATGCGGCGTCATGACCTCACGCAGGTTGCCCAGGTGGATGGGCCCGGACGGACTGAGGCCAGATGCGCAGACGATGGTTTTTCCGGGCGCGCGACGCTCCGCCTCGGCGATGACCTCGTCCGCGAAACGGGAGACCCAGTCGGTCTCGGAGCTTACAGCCACGATCGACGCACCCTTTCTGTGTAATCCCGGTCATCCATTCTCGCGGATGCCCGGGGCTCCCCGGTCCGTCCGAGACCTCCACACCCGGATTCGCCGTGGGAAATCCGGCCCCCGGCGCCGCCGGGGGCCGGGGGCCACGAGGCTGTCCGCGCTGGTCAACCCGCCGGTCGCGTTCCCGGGCCGAGTCCGTGGGATAAGACTGGGAGCATGCGCACAGCAGATATCGGGGTGACGGGGCTGGCCACGATGGGCCGCAACCTCGCGCGGAACTTCGCCCGCCACGGTCACGTGGTCGCCGTCCACAACAGGACCGAGAGCCGCACCAAGCAGCTCATGGAGGAGCACGGCGACGAGGGCGCCTTCGTCCCGTCCTCCACAGTGGAGGAGTTCGTCTCCTCGCTCCGGCGGCCGCGCAAGGCGATCATCATGGTCAAGGCGGGCCCGTCCACGGACGCCGTGATCGAGGAACTCGCCGCGTGCATGGAGCCGGGCGACATGATCATTGACGGCGGCAACGCGCACTTCCAGGACACCCGCCGCAGGGAGGCCGCCCTCCGGGAGCGCGGCCTGCACTTCGTCGGCACGGGCATCTCCGGGGGTGAGGAGGGCGCGTTGAACGGGCCCAGCATCATGCCGGGCGGCGCCTCTGAGGCGTACGAGACGCTCGGGCCACTGCTGGAGGACATCGCCGCCAAGGTGGACGGCACCCCGTGCTGCGTCCACGTCGGGCCGGACGGCGCCGGGCATTTCGTGAAGATGGTCCACAACGGCATCGAGTACGCCGACATGCAGCTCATCGCCGAGTCCTACGACCTGCTGCGGCAGGCGCTCGGGCTGTCGCCGAGCGAGCTGGCGGACGTCTTCCGCGAGTGGAACCGGGGCGAGCTGGAGTCCTACCTCATCGAGATCACCGCCGAGGTGCTCGGACACACCGACCTCGCCACCGGCCGGCCGTTCGTGGACGTGGTGCTCGACCAGGCGGAGCAGAAGGGCACCGGCCGCTGGACCGTGCAGAGCGCTCTCGAACTCGGCGTCCCGGTCACCGGCATCGCCGAGGCGGTGTTCGCCCGCGCGTTGTCCGGCCATCCCGGCCAGCGCGCCGCCGCGCGCTCCCTCACCGGGCCGAACGGCGCCGCGCCCGGGGCGGAGCTCGTCGACGACGTGCGGCGCGCGCTCTACGCCTCCAAGATCGTCGCGTACGCGCAGGGGTTCGACCAGATCACCGCCGCGGGCGAGGAGTACGGCTGGAACGTGGACCGGGGAGCCATGGCCACGATCTGGCGGGGCGGCTGCATCATCCGGGCCAAGTTCCTCGACCGCATCCGCGCGGCCTACGAGGCCGATCCCGCCCTGCCGACGCTGCTCGCGGCCCCGGCGTTCACCGCCGCGCTGGCCGACGCGCAGGACTCCTGGCGCCGGGTCGTCGCCACGGCGGCGACGATCGGCGTTCCGACGCCCGGCTTCTCGTCCGCGCTCGCGTACTACGACGGGCTGCGCCGCGACCGGTTGCCGGCCGCGCTCGTCCAGGGCCTGCGTGACTTCTTCGGCGCGCACACCTACCGCCGGGTGGACCGGGAGGGCGCGTTCCACACCGACTGGTCCGGCGACCGGCGGGAACGGCCCGCCTGACCGGGGCTCGCGCGCGACCTCCGGAAAACGTGGTACGGCCCGCACCCCGGGCGCGGGGTGCGGGCCGTACCACGTGAACCGCGGGCCTCCGGTCTATTCGAAGACCGGGACGGCCTCGGCCTTGTCCTCCGCCTTTCCGGGTGCGGAGGCACCGCTGCGGAGGGGGACCTCCTTCACGAAGATCGCGATTACCGGGACGAGCACGGCGAACAGGACGGACCACGCGAAGACACCGCTGATGGAGTCGGCGAGCGCGCCCAGGATGCCGTCCTTCATCTGCGGAGGAAGCTGGGCGAGCTGGGCGGGGTTCATCCGGCCGCCGCTGGACGCCACCTTGCCGGCCATCTCCGGCCCGAGCTTGGCGGTGAGCTCGTCGGTCAGCTTGTTGTTGAAGATGGCGCCGAACAGCGAGATGCCGAACGAGCCGCCGATCGAGCGGAAGAACGTGGAGGCGCTGCTCGCGACGCCCAGGTCCTTCTGCTCGACGCTGTTCTGCGCGATGAGCATGGTGGTCTGCATCAGGAAGCCCATGCCCAGGCCGAGGACCGCGATGTACACACCTGTCGTCAGCGTGCTGGTCTTCGCGTCCTGCAGGGAGAGCAGCAAGGTGCCGATGGCCATGACCACGCCGCCGACGACCGGGTAGATCTTGTACTTGCCGGTCTTGGTGATCGCGCGGCCGACGAACAGCGACACGACCATCGACGCGGCCATCATCGGCAGCAGGAGCAGGCCGGAGTTGGTGGCGCTCGCGCCCTGCACGGTCTGCTGGAACAGCGGCAGGAAGCTGATCGCGCCGAACATCGCGAATCCGAGCAGGAAGCCGAGCGCCGAGATCAGGCTGAAGTTGCGGTTGGCGAACACATGCAGCGGCAGGATCGGCTCCGCCGCGCGCTTCTCGATCGGCAGGAAGATCGCCAGCGAGACGACGGCGAGGGCGGCCAGGCCGAGGATCTGCCAGGAGCCCCACGGGTAGCCGTGCTCCTGCCCGCCCCAGGACGTGACCAGCACGATGGCGGTGATGCCGACGGTGAGGACGGCCGCGCCCAGCCAGTCGATGCGGTGCTCGGTGCGGTGCTTGGGCAGGTGCAGCTTGAGGATCAGCCAGGCCAGCGCGATGCCGCCGATGGGCAGGTTCACGTAGAAGGCCCAGCGCCAGTCTCCGTGGTCGGTGATGAAGCCGCCCACCAGCGGTCCCGCGATCATGGCCAGCGACATGATCGCGGCCATGATGCCCTGGTACTGCCCGCGCTCGCGGGGCGGCACGAGGTCGCCGACGATCGCCATCGCGTTCACCAGGAGGCCGCCGGCGCCGAGGCCCTGGATCGCACGGAAGGCGATGAGCTCGATCATGCCGTTTTCGGTCCCGCCGAAGAGCGACGAACCCGCCATGCCGCAGAGCGCGGATCCCACCAGGAAGATGACGATCGAGGCCAGGAAGATACCCTTACGTCCGTAAAGGTCACCCAGCTTGCCCCAGATCGGCGTCGAGACCGTGGTCCCGAGCACATAGGCGGTGGTCACCCACGTGAAGTACTCCAGGCCGTTCAGCTCGCCGATGATGCGCGGCATGGCCGTACCGACGATCATGTTGTCGAGCATCGCCAGCATGATCGCGAGCATGAGGCCCGGCAGCACCATCATGACCTCTTTGGACCTGCCTGGTGGTGCGGCGGATTCCGTCATTTGCGTCCCCCTTGAAGCGCTACTTACTTGCCGACCGGCAAGTGGCAGAGGGTTACGGTAGGCTCCCTGCTTACCGGCCGTCAAGTTAAATAAAGGGGTTAAGCAAGGCAATGGGTGCTCAGACCGACACGCGGAGCCGGATCCAAGATGTCGCGCTTCGGCTCTTCACAGAGAAGGGCTACGAGGCGACCTCTCTGCGCGAGATCGCCGAAGCTCTCAACGTCACCAAAGCCGCCCTTTACTACCACTTCAAAACCAAAGACGACATCATCGCGAGCCTCACCGAGGACCGGATCAAATCCCTGGACGCGCTGGTCGCCTGGGCCCAGGAGCAGCCGCGCACGGTGGAGACCCGCCGGGAGCTGGCCCGCCGCTACTCAGAGGACATGACGCGCGGGCGCGACCACGAGGTCATGCGCTTCCTGGAACGCAACCAGACCGCGCTGCAGCAGCACAGCAAGGTCATGATGATGCGTGAGCGGATGACGGCCCTCATCTCCGTCCTCTGCGACGCCGACGACCCGATCACCGTCAAGCTCCGACGCTCCATGGCGATCTTCACCATGCACGCGGTCTGGTTCGTACTGCGCGACGAGAAGGTGGGCGACGAGGAGCGGACCGAGGCCGCGCTCCAGCTCGCGCTGGAACTGATCGACTCCGCGGAAGAGTGCCCCACGCCAGCGGAAAACTGATCAAATTCTGCCCGGCGCCCACGCGAAGGCACCGGCCGGACAGTGTGGATCGTGGCACGCTTCGGAAGGATCCGGCCGTCGCGGACGGCCCCGTGTCCTCCAGGGCATAGAGCAGATCGGCAACCGACCACAGCAGGAGGGTGACATGTTGTTCGGCGCGGAACACGTGAAGAGGTATGTCGAAACCGACGGCACCGAGGGCCACGACTGGCAGGGAACGACGGTCGCGATCCTCACGACCACCGGCCGCCGGTCCGGGCTCAGTCGCAGCACCCCGCTCATCTACCAGAAGTACGGCGACGCCTACCTGGTGGTGGCGTCCAAGGGCGGCGCCGACGAGCCACCGCTCTGGTTCCGGAACCTCCAGGCCGACCCACATGTGGAGTTCCAGGTCAAGGGTGACCGGTTCGCGGCCGTGGCCCGCGCGGCCACCCCGGAAGAGAAGCCGGACATGTGGCGCACCATGGCCGCCACCTGGCCGGCGTACGACGACTACCAGCGCAAGACCGAACGCGAGATCCCGGTGGTCGTCATCGAACGCGCGTGACCGAGGCTCGGGCCGGGCGGCCTCCCGCCGCCCGGCCCGGCTCGCCGCGCGGCAGTTGCGGCCGGGCGCGGAATGCCCGCCGGTGGCGGCCGTGCCCACCCAGGGATATGTTTCGGCTGGAGTATCCGGCGTACGGGAGGGTTCGTTGAGCGACGGCCGCACCGCCGAGATCATGATCGCCGAGGCCCGGAAGGCGTTCTGGGTCATGGTCGGCTTTCTCGGCCTCATCTGGATCGTCCAGATCGTCAACTGGGCCGCCGGCTACGGGCTCAGCTACAGCTATGGGATCAGGTCGTGGCAACTGGACGGCCTGCCCGGCATCGTCTCCGCTCCGTTCCTGCACTGGAGCTGGGAGCACATCGAGGGCAACTCGGGCCCTCTTTTCATCTTCGGGTTCCTCGCCGCGTACCGGGGAGTGAAGAAGTTCTTCGGGGTGACCGCCCTGATCGCCGTCACGAGCGGACTCGGCGCGTGGTTCACCGCCGCCCCCTCGACCGTCGGAGCGGGCGCGAGCGGCCTGGTGTTCGGATACTTCGGATACATCCTGGTACGCGGGGCGTTCGACCGGCACCTGATCGACATCGTGATCGGCGTGGTGATGGGCCTCTGCTTCGCGTACCAGTTCACGGGGCTCCTGCCCGCCGAGGGGATCGGCTGGCAGGCGCACCTGTTCGGGTTCGTGGGCGGCATCGCGGGCGGCTACCTGTTCCGTGACCGCCGGGCCGTCGCGTCCTCCGGCCCGCCCGCCGCGTCCCGCGGCCGGGACAGCGCCTCGCCCGGGTCCACGGGCGACTCACGGTCGGCGCTGCTGAAGGAGATCGAGGACCTCGGTCTCTGACGCCCGGGAGGAAGACCGTCCACCCGCCCGCCCGGCGGCGCGGGCCGGGACCGCCTTTACCGGGAGCCGGTCCATCCGACATCCCGGGGTACGGGCCCCGGGATGCCGTCGAACCGTGGTCGCACGGTCGGCCGAATGCCCGGCTGAGGATCTCGGCCGGGCGGTGAGCCTACGCCGCGGAGGGAAGCCTCTGGAGGATCTCCCGCAGCATCTCACCGTGGGACTTGAGGATCACCTCGACGCCGTCGAGGCGTTGCTCGACCCTGGTCAGGCGGTTCTCCACGTTCGTGAGGCGGCTCTCCACTTTGGTGAGGCGCTCGTCGAACCGGTCCATCCGCTCCTCGAACCGGTCCATGCGCTGTTCGAACCGGTCCATGCGCTGTTCGAGCTTGCCGACGCGCTCACCGAGAGCGTCGAACCGCTCGTTCATCTCGGTGCGCAGCACCTTGATCTCCACCTGTACGAGGGCGACGCACTGCGCGGTGGCCTCGTAGCGCCGCTGCGCCAGTCCTGCGAAGTGACTCACGGTCTTCACCTGCCCTTCGAGCGCGGTCACCCGCCTGTCCAAGCTCTCTATGGTCACGGTCAACGTACCGATTCCTCTCGTGATCTGCGATCGGACAGTCGCAGACAGTAATCGAGCCTGTACCGGGTGGCCGCGAGCCGAATATCGTTCAGGTTGGAGTTCCTTCCACCAGGGGAGATAACCTTCGTCCACGACGAAGGCTCCTGTAGGCCCGTCCGCGCCGAGCAGCGCCAGATGTACGGCTGCCGCGGTTCCCGGGGTGCGCGGGCGCCGACGGTCGAAGCAGCCCCGAAGCTTCGGCAGGATAAAGAGCATGAACCTCATCGGGCGCCTTCCGGCCGACAGCGAACCCGACTCCCTCTACGAGGCGTTCACCGCCTGGAACACCGAGCGGGGGCTGACGCTGTACCCGGCGCAGGAGGAGGCGCTGATCGAGGTCGTCTCCGGCAACAACGTCATCCTGGCCACCCCCACGGGGTCCGGTAAGAGTCTGGTCGCCGCGGGCGCCCACTTCGCGGCGCTCGGCCGGGACGAGGTCAGTTTCTACACCGCGCCCATCAAGGCGCTGGTGTCGGAGAAGTTCTTCGACCTGTGCGCGATCTTCGGCACCGAGAACGTCGGCATGATGACCGGCGACGCCTCGGTCAACTCCGACGCCCCGATCATCTGCTGCACCGCGGAGATCCTCGCCCAGATGGCCCTCAGGGACGGCCCGCGCGCCGACGTGGGCACGGTGATCATGGACGAGTTCCACTTCTACGCCGAGCCCGACCGCGGCTGGGCCTGGCAGGTGCCGCTGCTGGAGCTGCCCCAGGCGCAGTTCGTGCTGATGTCGGCCACGCTGGGGGACGTCGAGAGGTTCGAGAAGGACCTCACCCGTCGCACGGGACGCCCCACCGCCGTGGTGAAGAGCGCCGAACGGCCGGTGCCGCTGCTCTACTCCTACCGGGTGACGCCGCTGCACGAGACCCTGGAGGAGCTGCTGTCCACGCAGCAGGCCCCGGTCTACGTCGTCCACTTCACGCAGGCGGCCGCCATGGAGCGGGCGCAGTCGCTGATGAGCATCAACATGTGCTCGAAGGCCGAGAAAGAGGCCATCGCCTCCCTCATCGGCGGTTTCCGGTTCACCACGCGCTTCGGCCGGGCCCTGTCCCGGCTCGTCCGGCACGGCATCGGCGTCCACCACGCCGGAATGCTCCCGAAGTACCGCCGCCTGGTGGAGCGCCTCGCCCAGGCGGGCCTGCTCAAGGTCATCTGCGGCACCGACACGCTGGGCGTGGGGGTCAACGTCCCGATCCGCACGGTGCTGTTCACCGCGCTGTCGAAGTACGACGGCAACCGGGTGCGGCGGCTGCGCGCCCGCGAGTTCCACCAGATCGCCGGGCGGGCCGGCCGCGCCGGTTTCGACACCGTCGGGTACGTGGTGTGCCAGGCGCCCGACCACGTCATCGAGAACGAGCGGGCGCTCGCCAAGATCGGCGACGATCCGAAGCGGCGGCGCGGCTACGCCCGCAAGAAGCCGCCGGAGGGCTTCGTCGGCTGGAGCGAGGAGACCTTCGAGAAGCTGCAGACGGCCGAGCCCGAGCCGCTGACCTCGCGGTTCAAGGTCAGCAACGCGATGCTGCTCTCGGTGATCAACCGGCCGGGCGACTGCTTCCAGGCGATGAAACAGCTGCTCACCGACAACCACGAGGACCGCAAGGCGCAGCGGCGGCACATCAGCCACGCGATCGCGATCTACCGGTCGCTGCTCGCCGGCGGCATCGTGGAGGCGCTCAAGGAGCCCGACGAGCACGGCCGCAGGGCCCGCCTCACCGTGGATCTGCAGGAGGACTTCGCGCTCAACCAGGCGCTGTCCACGTTCGCGCTCGCGTCGTTCGAGCTGCTCTCCTCCGAGTCCCCGACGTACGCGCTGGACATCGTCTCGATCGTCGAGTCGACGCTGGACGATCCGCGCCAGATCCTGCACGCGCAGCTCAACAAGGCACGCGGCGAGGCGGTCGCCGAGATGAAGGCCGACGGCGTCGAGTACGAGGAGCGCATGGAGCGCCTCGCCGAGATCACCTACCCGATGCCGCTCGCCGACCTGCTCTTCGGCGCGTACGAGACGTACCGGCACGGCCACCCCTGGGTCGGCGACCACACGGTGAGCCCCAAGTCGATCGTGCGCGACATGTACGAGCGGGCGATGACCTTCACCGAGTACATCCAGTTCTACGAGCTGGCCCGCTCGGAGGGCACGGTCCTGCGATATCTCGCGGACGCGTACCGCACGCTGTCGAAGACCGTGCCCGAGCACCTCAAGACCGACGACCTGATCGACCTGATCGAGTGGCTCGGCGAGCTGGTCCGGCAGGTGGACTCCAGCCTGATCGACGAGTGGGAAAAGCTGGCCAACCCCTCGGAGGCGCTGGAGTCCGAGGCCGAGCTGGAGACCAGGATCCGGCCGGTCACCGCCAACGCCCGCGCGTTCCGGGTGCTGGTCCGCAACGCGATGTTCCGCATGGTCGAGCTGGCCGCGCTGGACCGCGAGGAGGAGCTGGTCGAGTTGGCGCCCGATGTGGACTGGGGCGCGGCGCTCGACGCGTACTACGAGGAGCACGACGAGATCGGCACCGGCCCGTCCGCGCGCGGCCCCGCGCTGCTCCAGATCGAGGAGGAGAAGGAGCTGTGGCGGGTCCGCCAGGTCATCGAGGACCCGGCCGGGCACCTCGACTGGGGCATCGCCGCGCAGGTCGATCTCGCCGCCTCCGACGAGGAGGGCCACGCCGTGCTCCACGTCACCGGCATGACCCGCATGTGACCGTTCCCGGCCGGCCGCGAGCGCGCGGACGGGTCTGAGGCGTCGCGTTCCGGCGGGTCAGCCGCCGGAGGTGGCGTCCTCGGCGTCCGCCCCCGGAACGGTCATGTCGTCGGGGTCGTCCAGCCAGCCGTGCGGCAGCATCACCTTGGTCCGCTCGCCGCTCTTGCCGCGTGGGCCGTCGGCCTCGGCCGGCCAGGGCTGCGCCCCGTCCAGCTCCGCGGCGCGCTCGCGCAGCTCGGCCAGGCTCGACACGGTGGTCAGCCCGCGGCGCGTCTCGGCGCCGATCACGAAACCCTTGAGATACCACCCCACGTGCTTGCGGAAGTCGGCCAGCCCGTGCGGCTCGCTGCCGATGACCTCGCACAGCAGCTCGGCGTGGCGCACCATCGTGGCCGCGACCTCGCCGAGGGAGGGGCGGGTGCGCTCCGCGGACCCCTGGAAGGCGAGGTCGAGGTCGCGGAACAGCCAGGGTCGGCCCAGGCAGCCGCGGCCGACCACGACGCCGTCGCAGCCGGTCTCGGCCACCATGCGCAGCGCGTCGTCGGCCGTCCAGATGTCACCGTTGCCCAGCACGGGGATCTCCGGCACGGCGTCCTTCAGCCGTTTGACGGCATCCCAGTCGGCGGTGCCGCCGTAGTGCTGCTTGGCCGTGCGCGCGTGGAGGGCCACCGCCGCGACGCCCTCCTCGGCGGCGATCCGGCCCGCCTCCAGGTAGGTCAGGTGGTCGTCGTCGATGCCCTTGCGCATCTTGATCGTCACCGGCAGCGGGCCGGCGTTCTCCACCGCCTCCCTGAGGATCGCCCGCAGCAGGTTCCGCTTGTACGGCAGCGCCGACCCGCCGCCCCGCCGGGTCACCTTGGGGACGGGACAGCCGAAGTTCAGGTCGATGTGGTCGGCCAGGTCCTCTTCGGCGACCATCCGGGCGGCCTTGCCGACGATGGCCGGGTCGACGCCGTAGAGCTGGATGCTGCGCGGGCGCTCGTCCGCGCCGAAGCGGATCATCTGGAACGTCAGCGGCACCCGTTCGACCAGCGCCCGCGATGTGATCATCTCGGAGACGAACAGGCCCCCGCCTTGCTCCCGGCAGAGCGAGCGGAAGCCGATGTTGGTGATCCCCGCCATCGGCGCGAGCACCACCGGGGGCCACACCTCGAACGTCCCGATTTTCATGCGTTCATTCTCGCCGCCGGCGAGGTGTGAGACGTACAAGATCATGTGCTTCGCTGCGGAGAGTGAACGCGGACGCACGCGCCGGTGAACGGCGCGAGTCGTATAAGTACGCATCGAAGCCGGAAACCCGGTACAGTTGCGGCAACGCCGTCAGGCGGTCGCGGAAGTGGCTCAGTGGTAGAGCATCACCTTGCCAAGGTGAGGGTCGCGGGTTCGAATCCCGTCTTCCGCTCTGAGAGGTCTCCGACATGGGCCTCCCTCGGTGGAGTGGCCGAGAGGCGAGGCAGCGGCCTGCAAAGCCGTCCACACGGGTTCAAATCCCGTCTCCACCTCTGCATTCGGATCCAATCGCGGTTTCGCTGTTCTTCGGATACGCCGCGCCCGATCCTGTCATGACTCTTCGACCGGCCGTACCACGAGGCCCCCTTCGCTCGCTCCCGATCCGACGACGCCACAGTTCGGCTCGGATCAAGAACGCGCGGGTGGCGGTAGGGTGAGCGTCTACCGCGCCGGTCCCGAAACCGTGCGCCTGCACGCCTCAGGAGGTCCGCATGGCCGCCGCCGAACCGGAGCGCGACGACGCCCCCGAAGACGAGATGAAGCAGAAGTTCCGCGAGGCGCTGGAGCGCAAGAAGCGCGCGCAGGCCGAGCGGAACGCCACGGGCGCCGGCAAGGACCCGTCGAAGGTGCACGCCGCGCACGGCCCCGCGGGCGGCAAGCGCACCTTCCGCCGCAAGAGCGGCGGCTGACCACACCGAACCGCCCTCCGAAAAGGGCCGTCGCCCCGCGGGTTTTCCCGCGAGGCGACGGCGCGGCCGGCCCGGGGCGCCGGGCCGTTCTCAGCGGCAGGCCGTCCTAGCGGCCGGTGCCGGTCCGGTCAGCGGCGGCCACGCTCCTCGTGGCTCCAGTGCTCGCCGCCGCGGTGCTCGTAGCGCTCCCGCTGCTCGTAGCGTCCCGGGTGACGCCCGTGCTCGTAGCGCTCCCGCTGCTCGTAGCGTCCCGGGTGACGCCCGTGCTCGTAGCGCTCCCGCTGCTCGTAACGTCCCGGGTGACGCCCGTGCTCGTAGTAGCGCTCCCGGTGCTCGTAACGACCGCGCTCGTGGCCTCGGCGGTGCTCGCAGGTGACGCGGCGCGTCTTTCCGTGGCTCCTGCAGTACTTGCAGCCGTTGCTCCACCAGCAGTCGGCGGCCTTCTTCGTCGTGGTCGAGGTCGAGCCGCTGCCCTCCCCCTGGGACGCGGTGGTCGCGTTCGCGGGAAGCGCTGAGAAGGTGACGGGGAGGACGAGGGCGGAAGCCACCAGCGCGCCGGTGGCGAGTGCGTTTTTGAGCATGAGAATCACTCCGTTGGTGTCCTTGTGCTGGTGATCGCGCCCCCTCATGGCGAGGGCCGGATCTCCGTACCCGCCGGGGCTCGCCGGCGATGCGGCCTGCCAGGGCGCTTGGTGACTGACGGAGCGTCGAATCGGTCTCCCGGGATGACGCCGAAACGGCGTGTCGACCTACCCCAACGGTAGGGACGCCTGCGGCTGGTGGTCACCCGTAAGTGGCAAAGGGCTCGGACGGGGAAGATTACCGTCTGTTCGGATAGACCGCGGGTTTGTTCAGCGGCAGAGCCGAATAACTGCGTGCCCCGCCCTGGGCCGTATCCCTACGCTTTGCGGCATGCGGGATATCGCTCGGCTGCCCAAGGCCCATCTGCACGTCCACCTGGAGAGCACCGTACGGTGGCGGACCGCCCAGGAGATCGCCGACGCGAACGGCCTGACGGTCCCGGACCTTCCGGGGTCGTTCGACGGCTTCCGCAGCTTCGCCGACTACAACTCGCGCGTGCGGGAGAGCCTGTGCCGGCCCGAGGACTTCCGCCGGATCGCGCTGGAGTTCTGCGAGGACGAGGCCGCCCAGGGCACGCGCTACGCCGAGGTCACCTTCACCGCGGCCTCGCACGGGGACCGGCTCGGCAGCCCCGAGATGCCGCTTGAGGCCGTGCTCGACGGGCTGGCCGAGGGTCGCGCCGCGTACGGCGTCGAGTGCCGGGTGATCCTGGACCACTCCCGCCGCCGATCGGTCGACCGGGCCTGGCGCACGCTCAAGCTCGCCACGCGGTACGCCCCGGAGGGCGTCGTCGGCATCGGCCTGGCGGGCGAGGAGTCCTATCCCCTCGCGCCGTTCGCCGAGGTGTTCGACGCGGCGCGGGACGAGGGCGTCCGCCTCGTGCATCACGCGGGCGAGGAGGGCGGCCCCGAGAGCGTCCGCGAGGCTCTCTCGCTCGGCCACGCGGAGCGCATCGGGCACGGCATCACCGTCCTCGACGACGACAGGCTGGTGGCCGAGCTGCGCGAGCGGGCGATCCCGCTGGAGGTGTGCCCGACGTCGAACGTCGCCCTCGGGCTCGCGCCGTCGCTCGACGACCACCCGCTGCACCGACTGCGCGCGGCCGGGCTGACGGTCACGCTGAACACCGACATCCCGTCCATCGTCGGGACGTCGCTGGTCGAGGAGTACGCCCGGGTCCGCGACGCCTTCGGGTACGACGACGACGCGCTGGCCGAGCTGGCCCGCGCGGGGATCGACGCGTCGTTCGCGCCCGACGCCACGAAGGAGCGGCTGTGTCGCGGCGTCGACGCGTGGCTGGCGTCGTGACCTCCGCATCGCTCCGGTGAACAGGTCTGCTGTGTGCTCAGACCGTCGCGTTTCGAACGGCGCGCGCCCCCGTGACGGGCTCTCTGCGCAGGAAACAGACCGGAAACAAGAGACGTCGCCCCGTGAGCGCTCACGGGGCGACGCCGGATCAGCGGGCGGAGCCCGCTATGCGCGGCAGCGCTTTACCCCTGCTGCTGCTGTTGCTGCTGTTGCTGCTGCTGCTGTTGCTGCTGCTGTTGTTGCTGCTGTTGCTGCTGCTGTCTGTGGTGCCTGTGGTGCCCGTGATGTCTGTGCCGGTGACAGTGGCCGTGCGGGCAGGGCTTGAGCTGCCCGGTTTCGCCGATCGAGGTGACGACCGTGGCCGGCGTTGCGGCGGCCGCGGGCTGCGCGGGCATCGCTGCGGGGACGACGAGCGCCGAAGCGATCATCGCGCCTGCCGCGATTACTTGCTTGAGCATCTAAATCACTCCGTGTGGTGAGGTTGCACGCCCGCTCGCCGGCGGGACGCGTTCGCAGGTGTCGCCTGGCCCGCCGAGCGGATCGACTGGGCCGGTGGCACTCGCGGATCGACGGAGCGTCGAATCGGTCTCCCGGGAAGACGCCGAAACGGCGCCTCAGGTCGTTCCCGACAAATCACGCCTGTCGCGACCCGGCCGGGTGGCGCTCGCCGCCCCCTCCGGCGAAGCTCCTCGCACGCGACGGGCTCTCCGGGGGCCGGGGTCGTCGGCCGGAGGCTCGCTCCGGCCACCTCCCCCGTCTCGGCGGCGGGTCCATCCGGATCCGCGGTCGACAACCGGCGGTATTCATCGGGTAACTCCCTCGTTTCACGCTAAAGGCGGAATATCCTGCTGGTTACCCATTACCGGCAAAAGCCATCATTAGCGCGGATTACCGGTGTCTTGGCCGCGCCGCCCGCCGGAAGGCCCGGCCGCGCGGGCGCTGTCGCGCATGGACGCACCGAAACACGGTTTTGCCCAATATGAAAGCGGCACTTCCGGAAATTCCGTGAAATCGCGGGGTTCCCGGCCGCCCGCCGTCGTCCACGGCGTTACCCGGCCACGTCCCGCCGCGTCCGGCTTTCCGCGTCCGCACAGGGGCCGCGGGGGGCGGTTCTTCTCATTGCCGCCACCTGAGCGCACACTGGAAAGCGACATGTTGGGCGATTCGGGTGGGAGTTTCTCGTGCACGATCAGATGCCCACGGCAATGCCGCTGCTGTCGCGCGGCAAGCATCGCAACCCCAACAAGGGCGCGTGCTTCATGGAGCTGGCGTCCTTCCTGGCCGGGGAGCGCTGGAGCGATCATCCGGCCTGTACGCATCCGCTGCTGGCCGGTCTCGCGCGCCTGGTCAACGACCACACGTCGGACCCGGCCCGGCCGCTGCTGGCCCCGATGATCCCGTCCGTGATCGGGCTCACCGGCGACGACCCGCGCATCGACGCCTGCATCGCGCTCCGGTGCGCGATCTCGGCGCTGCCGGTGGTCTCGCACGAGCGCCAGCTCGCGCTGGCGGTGTCCGTGCTCTCCGCCGAGCACGTGCTGGCCACCCTCGACGGGCGGCCGCAGGGCAGCGTCAGCGAGGAGAGCGCGCGGACGCTGGCGAAGGTGCCGGACGCGGCCCGCTGGGCGTACCGGTTCCGGCGCGGCGTACGGGTCTCCGCCAAGGGGTTCCGCAGGTACGCGGCGCCGAACACGGTGCAGCTCGCGGTCCGGGGGATCTCGGAGGCGTGCGTCGCCGATCCGGACGCGCTGCTCAGGGCGCTGCTGACGGACGCGATCACCGACTGCGCCGAGCTGATCCGCCGCCAGATGCCGGTCGATCCGGAGCGGTGGGAGGACGCCTGCCGGCTCACCCGGCGCTGAGCGACGGCGACGCGGCGCCGTGATCAGCACACTCCGGGGGCGGCTCCCTATTCGGTGAGCCAGACGTATCCGGCGAACCGGCCGGTGCGCTGATCGCGGCGATAGGAGTAGAGGTCGGGCGTCTCGATCGTGCAGCGGTCGTCGTGCCTGACGTCGGTCACTCCTGCGCGGGCGAGCTGCGCCGCGATGCCCGCCCGGATGTCGAGGGCGGGGGTACCCCACCGCGTCGTGGACCAGGTCTCCGGCACGCGCCCGGCGACCCGTTCCCGCAGATCGTCGGGCACCTCGTAGCAGAGGCCGCAGGCGGCGGGGCCGATCGCCGCGACCATCCGCTCCGGCGCGGCGCCGCGCGCCGCCATGGCCTCGACGAGCGCGCCGACCACCCCAGCCTCGGTTCCGGGGCGGCCCGAGTGCGCGCCTCCGACGACGCCCGCCGCCGGGTCGGCGACCAGGACGGGCGCGCAGTCGGCGACCAGGACCGCGATCCCGAGGCCCGGCCGGTCGGTGAACACCGCGTCCAGGCCGGGCGGGTCCTCGCCGAAGGGCGCGGTGACGTAGGCGACGTCCGCGCCGTGGACCTGCCGCATGAAGACGACCTCGGCCAGGCCGAGGCGCGTCGCCGTCGCGGCCCGGTTCGCGGCGACGGCGGCGGGGTCGTCGCCCACCGCGCCGCCGAGGTTGCACGCGCCGTACGGCTCGGCGCTGACGCCGTCGTGCCGGTCGGTGAAGGTCATTCGGACCTGGTCAATCGCGATCATGGTGCTTCCTTGGGAGTGGAGGGCCGCCGTGTCCGGGGGTGGGCGGGCGCGGGCCGCCCGGAGATGACGCGCCGGCCGTTCACGTGCCGGCCCGCGCGAGCGTCGTGTAGAGGCGGTGGGTCCGCTCGGCGATGCTGCGCCAGGAGAAGTGCTCCACCGCCCTGCTCCGGCCCGCCGCACCCATGGCGGCGGCGCGGTCCGGGTCGGCGAGCAGGAGGCCGACCCGCTCGGCGATCGCGGCCGCGAACGCGCCGGGGTCGTACGGCTCACCGTCCGGGCCCTGCTCGACGGGGACGAGCAGCCCGGTGACGCCGTCGGCCACGACCTCGGGGATCCCGCCGGTCGCGGTGGCGACGACGGCCGTCTCGCAGGCCATCGCCTCAAGATTGACGATGCCCATGGGCTCGTAGACCGAGGGGCAGACGAAGACGGCGGCGTGCGTGAGGATCTGGATCACCTCGGGGCGCGGCAGCATCTCGGAGATCCAGACGACGCCCTTCCTGGTCCTGCCCAGCTCGGCGACCAGGGACGCGACCTCCTCGGCGATCTCGGCGGTGTCCGGCGCCCCGGCGCAGAGCACGATCTGCGCGCCCGGGTCGAACGACCGGGCCGCGCGCAGGAGGTGGACCAGCCCCTTCTGGCGGGTGATCCGCCCGACGAAGACGACGTACGGCCGGGCGGGGTCGATGCCGTGCCGGGCCAGCGCCTCGGTGTTCCGCGAGGGCGCGTACTCGGCGGTGTCGATGCCGTTGTGGATGACCCGCACCCGGTCGGGCGATATTTCGGGATACGCGGTGAGCACGTCGCGGCGCATGCCCTCGGACACCGCGATGACGGCGTCGGCCGAGGCCAGGGCGCTCCGCTCGGCCCAGGACGACAGCGCGTACCCGCCGCCGAGCTGCTCGGCCTTCCACGGCCGGAGCGGCTCCAGGCTGTGCGTGGTCACGACGTGCGGCATGCCGTAGAGCGTCTTGGCGACCTGCCCGGCAAAGTTGGCGTACCAGGTGTGGCTGTGCACCACGTCCGCGCCCGCACACCCGGCGGCCATCTCCAGATCGACGCCGAGAACCTGGAGCGCCGGGTTGGCGGTCTCCAGCCCGCCCGGCACCCGGTACGCCGCCACGCCCACCTCGTCGCGGGGGGCGCCGAAGCACCGGACCCGGACGTCGGCGAGCCGGCGCAGCTCGCGCGCCAGGTATTCGACGTGGACTCCCGCGCCGCCGTACACCTCGGGCGGGTACTCGCGGCTGAGCAGATCGACACGCATGGCAGGAGCTTACGGTCGCACCGGCCACATCAAGCCCTGACGTACGGCCGAGTGCATCGGATTCTGCGGTGGTTTGAAGTTTCTCGTCGGGAATCGCAGTGTTTTATACGAGCTTTGGCGGGTTAGGGTCCTGGCTATGAAGGTCCTCGCGATCGTGCTCGCCGGCGGTGAGGGCAAGCGGCTGATGCCGCTGACGGCGGACCGCGCCAAGCCCGCTGTGCCGTTCGGGGGGATATACCGGCTGATCGACTTCGTCCTGTCGAACCTCGCCAACGCCCATTATCTGCAGATCGTGGTGCTGACGCAGTACAAGAACCACAGCCTCGACCGGCACATCTCGCGCACCTGGCGGCTGTCGGCGATGCTCGGCAACTACGTCACGCCCGTGCCGGCCCAGCAGCGGCTCGGTCCCCGCTGGTTCGCCGGCTCGGCCGACGCGCTGTTCCAGAACCTCAACCTGATCTACGACGAACTGCCGGACCACTGCATCGTCTTCGGCGCGGACCACATCTACCGGATGGACCCCCGGCAGATGGTGGAGCAGCACATCGACTCGGGAGCGGACGTGACGGTCGCCGCGATCCGCCAGCCGCTGGCGCTCGCCGACCAGTTCGGCGTCATCGAGACCGACCCGACGAGGCGGCGCATGACGGCCTTCCGCGAGAAGCCGAAGGACGCCGTGGGCCTGCCCGACGCGCCGGACCAGATCTACGCGTCCATGGGCAACTACGTGTTCAAGACGCAGGCGCTCATCGAGGCGCTGCGCGAGGACGCGCTCGACCCCGCCGGCCACCACGACCTGGGCGGCGACATCATCCCGATGTTCGTGAAGTCGGGCCGCGCGGAAGTGTACGACTTCGCCGACAACGTCGTCCCCGGCTCGACCGAGCGGGACCGGGGCTACTGGCGGGACGTGGGGACGCTGGACGCCTACTACGAGGCGCACATGGATCTCATCTCGGCGCATCCGGTGTTCAACCTGTACAACAGCCGATGGCCCATCTACACCGGGCACGACCCGCTGCCGCCCGCGAAGTTCGTGCACAACCAGGGCGACCGGATCGGCCACGCCCTCGACTCGCTGGTGTCCCCCGGCGTCATCGTGTCCGGCGGCACGGCGGTCCGCTCGATCCTCTCCCCCGGCGTCGTGCTCCACTCGCACTCGCTGGTCGAGGACTCGGTGCTGATGGGCTCGGTCAAGATCGGCCGGGGCGCCGTCGTGCGACGGGCGATCATCGACAAGAACGTGGTCGTCCCGGACGGCGCCCGGATCGGCTTCGACCTCGACTACGACCGGCAGCGGTTCGCAGTGACCCGCGGCGGGATCGTGGTCATCGGCAAGAACGAGATCATCGACCGTTGATCCGCCACATCGGCTCGACGACGCTCCACTGCGCCTCCCAGGCGCGGGTGGCCCGCCGCTGGTTCAGCGTACGGGTGGCCAGGACGAGCAGGGTCAGCAGGGCGGCGGCGCCGGTGGGCAGGCCGAGCCCCACCGTCATGGCGGCGACCACGGTGGTCTCCCGGTCCTGGGGCCGCCGGGTGGGCATGCCGCTGCCATCGGTCCAGATCTGCACGACCTCGCCGGCGCGCCTGCCCGGCGGCGCCTCGACGACCCCCGTGCGGTGGGCGCCGTCCGCGACGGTCCATTCCGCCCGGGCGCGCCCGACCGCGACCCCGGAGGGAGACAGCCCGCGCGCCGGGACGTCCTGAAGCAGCGTCGCCCAGGTCAGGTGGCGCGACTGCGCCTGGGCGGCCTCGGTGCGCAGTCCGTCGCCGTACGCCCGGACGCCGAAGAGGACCCCGAGCACGACGGCGACCACCACGCCCATGACGGCGATCAGTCTCACGATCGCCTCGATCCGGTCACACCGGCGGCGCAGTGGATTCCGGTCGAACCCCAGCCATCGAGCGAGCCGGGCGAATGGATTCTGCGACATCTCACACCTCACAGGGTCATTACCGCTGCGAGTCCCGTTTATGCCTATTTAACAAAACTCGATGCGACACGTGCAGGTCCAATTTTCCCATGTTGACCTGCTGTAATCCCGATCTGCCCGTATAGGGGACGGTCGGACATCGCTTCTTGGCGCTATTACCAGGTTTCCGAGACGACCACCGAAGGTCCCCGGAGATGGCCGCCATCGTCGACCGGCTCGCCCCGAACCACCCACGGCGCACACGCACAAGCAGTAACAGCCGCCCCCGTTGGCGGGCCACCGATCGGAAATCGCTTACCTGCCGGGTAATCGCCCTCCGCACGAAGGGCGTGTCAAGATCGGCAAACGCACCGAGCACGACTCAACCGGGAGGACATCATGCCCGCCTACGTCATCGCCCACCTGCGGGAGGCGGCCCCGCACCCGGAGATCGCCGAGTACATCGAGCGGCTCCCCACCACCTTCGAGCCGTACGGCGGCCGCTATCTCGTCCACGCCACCCAGCACGAGGTGAAGGAGGGCGACTGGCCGGGACATGTCGTGATGATCGGGTTCCCGGGGATCGCCGAGGCGCGGGCGTGGTGGGATTCGCCCGCGTACCGGGAGATCGCGCCGCTGCGCTCGCGGCACATCGAGGGCGACATCATCATGGTCGACGGCGTGCCCGAGAACTACGTCCCGACGGCGGCCGTCACCGCCATGCGGGAGGCGGCGGCCCCGCCCGCGTAGGTCAGCGCCTGGAATGACCGCGGCATATCGGCCAGATCGCCGGGACGATCCGGGCCATCCAGCGATACAGTCCGACGAGTGGGAAGATCACGGCCTTTCTGGCGGCTCAATCCGGCAGAGCGGAAACTGTGGGACGCCTATCCCTCGGGAGCCTGGGTCGACCTGCGCGAGAGCGACCGCGACGACCCCTCCGCCGGGGCGAGCTGGGGGCGTGAGCGCGCGGTGCGCGCCCAGGTGATCGCCGCGCTGCTGCTGGGGGCGCGCGAGGGCCGTCCGGGTGAGGTGCCCGGGGTCCGGCTCGCCGGGGCGCGGATCGTCGGTGACCTCAACCTGTCCGACGCCGTCTTCACCCCCAAGCTGCACCTGCTGAACTGCTACATCCCCGGCGCGGTCTCGCTCAACGACGCGCGCACCGGCGGCGTCCGCTTCCGCGGTTGCGACATCCGCAGGTTCAAGGCCGGCCGGGCGGTGATCGACGGGCTGTTCGACCTGGACGGCTCCACCGTGCACGCCGGAGTGCGCCTGGACAACACCCACGTCACCGGCCAGTTCCGGCTGTCCCGGGCCACGGTCGGCACCCCCGAGGACGTCTCGCGCGGCTCGGAGAGCCACCTCGAGGACACGCGGCTCCCGTACAGCCGGGAGGAGGTGGCGGCGCGCGGGCGGACGCGCGGCGACACGGCGCTGTGGGCGGGCGGCCTGGTCGTGGACGGCGGCGCCTTCCTGCGCGGCGTCCGCAGCACGGGGACGCTGCGCCTGATCGGCGCCCGCTTCAACAGCGGGATCTACCTCCAGCGCTCCGTCATCACCTCGGCCGGGCCGTACGCGGTGCACGCCGACCACCTGCAGGCGACGACGGCCGAGTTCAGCGACGGTTTCACCGCCGAGGGCACGGTGCGGCTGCGCGGGGCGCGGATCTCCGGGGTGCTGTCCTTCCACCGCTCCGTGCTCAGGGCCCCGGAGCGGGCGCTGCACGTGAGCCACATGCAGGTGGACGAGCTGATCCTCACCCCGGCCTCGATCGAGGGGGAGGTCAACCTCGGCTACTCGCGCATCGGCGTGCTGCTCGACCGGCCCGACTCCTATCCGGGGGCGGTCAGCCTCAACGAGGCGACATACGAGTCGCTGCGCGGGCCCGCGCAGCTGTCGGACCGGCTGGCCTGGCTGCGGCAGGACCCCGACGGGTACCGGCCGCAGCCGTACGAGCAGCTCGCCGCGTACTTCCGGCGGATCGGGCACGAGTCGGACGCGCGCCGGGTGCTCCTGGCCAAGCAGCGCGGCCGGCGGCGGACGCTCCGGTTCCCCGGCGTCCTGTGGGGCTGGCTGCTCGACGTCATGGTGGGGTACGGCTACCGCCCGTGGCTGGCCGGGGTGTGGGTGGGCCTGCTGCTGGCGCTGGGCACGGCAGTGTTCTCGGCCCACCACCCCTCGCAGATCGGCCTGGACGAGCGGCGCAGCTTCAACCCCCTGCTCTACACGCTCGACCTGCTGGTGCCCGTCAGCCTGTTCGACCAGCGCGGCGCCTGGGAGCCGGTCGGCTGGACGCAGTGGCTGGCCGGGGGGCTAATCGCGGCGGGCTGGGTCCTCGCCACGGCGCTGATCGCCGGGGCCACGCGCGTGCTGCGGCCGTCCGGGCCGTCGTGAGACGGCCCGGACGGGTCGGCGGGACGGCTCAGAACGCCTCGTCCAGGCTGACGTCGCCCTCGACCGCCACCTGGTAGGCCGAGACCCTCCGCTCGAAGAAGTTGGCCAGCTCCTGGACGTCCTGGAGCTCCATGAAGGCGAACGGGTTGGCGGTGCCGTACCGGAGGGGCAGGCCGAGCCGGGCGAGCCGCCGGTCGGCGACGTACTCCAGGTACTGGCGCATGCTGTCGGCGCTCATGCCGCGCAGGCCGTCCCCGCACAGGTCGCGGGCGAAGGCCAGCTCGGCGGCGACCGCCTCCTCCATCATCCGGGTGACCTGGGCGCCGAGCTCGTCGTCGAACAGGTCGGGCTCCTCGTCCCGGACCGTGTCCACGACGCTGAAGGCGAACTCCATGTGCATGGACTCGTCGCGGAACACCCAGTTCGTCCCGGAAGCCAGGCCGCCGAGCAGGCCACGGGAGCGCAGCCAGTAGACGTACGCGAAGGCGCCGTAGAAGAACAGGCCCTCGATGCAGGCGGCGAAGCAGATCAGGTTCAGCAGGAAGCGGCGCCGGTCGTCCCGGGTCTCCAGGCGGGTCAGGTCGTTGACGGAGTCGATCCACCGGAAGCAGAACTCGGCCTTGTCGCGGATCGACGGGATGTGCTCGACCGCGGCGAACGCCTTGGCCCGCTCGTCCGGGTCGGGCAGGTAGGTGTCGAGCAGCGTCAGGTAGAACTGCACGTGCACGGCCTCCTCGAACAGCTGCCTGCTGAGGTAGAGCCGCGCCTCCGGCGCGTTGATGTGCTGGTAGAGGTTGAGCACCAGGTTGTTGGCCACGATCGAGTCGCCGGTCGCGAAGAACGCGACGAGCCGGTTGATCAGGTGCCGCTCCTGCGCGTCGAGCCGGGCCAGGTCGGCCAGGTCCGAGTGGAGGTCCACCTCCTCGACCGTCCACGTGTTCCTGATCGCCGCGCGGTACCGCTCGTAGAAGTCGGGGTACCGCATCGGCCGGAGGGTCAGGTCCATCCCGGGGTCGAGCAACATCGTCGTCACGCTTTCTTCGGTGGGGGCGGTCACTGGCAGGCTTCGCAGATCTCGGGGTTCTCCAGCGAGCACGCCACCGCCGCCTCGGCCGGGACGGTCTCGGCGTTCGCGAGCACACCGGCGGACGCGGCGGGCACGGTCGCGGGCACGGTGGTCTGGCTGATCCGGGTCGCCGGGCGGGAGCGCAGGTAGTAGGTGGTCTTCAGCCCGGACCGCCAGGCGTAGGCGTACATCGACGAGAGCTTGCCGATGGTGGGCGTCGCCATGAAGAGGTTGAGCGACTGCGCCTGGTCGATGTACGGCTGGCGGGCCGCGGCGAGGTCGATGAGCGCCTTCTGCGGCAGCTCCCAGGCCGTCCGGTAGAGGACGCGCAGCTCGTCGGGGATGCCGGGGACGGCCTGGATGGACCCGTCGGCCTGCTTGATGGCGTCGCGCATCTCCCGGGTCCACAGCCCGAGCGCCTGGAGGTCGGCCACGAGGTAGCGGTTGACCTGGAGGAACTCCCCCGACAGGGTCTCCCGCTTGAACACGTTGGACACCTGGGGCTCGATGCACTCGTAGCACCCGGCGATCGACGCGATCGTGGCCGTCGGAGCGATGGCGATCATCAGCGAGTTGCGCAGCCCGGTCTCGGCGATCTTCGCGCGCAGGGCGGCCCACTCGGCGCCGTTCTCCGCGCGGGCCGCATGGCGGTCCGGATAGTGGTCCGGGTGCAGCACGCCCCGGGCGGCGCGGGTCTCGTCGTAGGAGGGGTGTCGCCCGCGTTCCACCGCGAGGTCGGCGGACGTCCCGTACGCGGCGAGCGCGATCTCCTCGGCGATCCGGGCGGAGAGGGCGAGCGCCTCCGGCGAGTCGAACGGCAGCCGCAGCGCGAAGAACACGTCCGCGAGGCCCATCACGCCGAGCCCGACCGGCCGCCACCTGCGGTTGGCCGCCTCGGCCTCCGGCGTCGGGTAGAAGCCCAGGTCGATGGTCAGGTCCAGGAACCGTACGGCGGTGCGGACCGTGGCGCGCAGCCGGGGCCAGTCCACCGCGCGGGCGCCCGCCGGCCCGGTGGTGAGGTGCGCGGCGAGGTTGACCGACCCGAGGTTGCACACGGCGGTCTCGGCGTCGTTGGTCACCTCCAGGATCTCCGTGCAGAGGTTGGACAGGTGGATGACGTTGTGCGGCAGCGCCGTCTGGTTGGAGGTCCGGTTGGCCGCGTCCTTGAAGGTCATCCAGCCGTTGCCGGTCTGGGCGAGGGTGCGCATCATGCGGCCGTACAGCGTGCGCGCCGGGATCTGCCGGACGTACCGCCCCGCGCTCTCGGCGGCCCGGTAGGCGGCGTCGAACTCCTCGCCCCACAGGTCGGTCAGCTCGGGGACCTCCTTGGGGTCGAACAGCGACCACACGCCGTCCGCCTCGACCCGGCGCATGAACTCGTCCGGCACCCAGTTGGCCAGGTTGAGGTTGTGGGTGCGGCGGGCGTCCTCGCCGGTGTTGTCCCGCAGCTCCAGGAACTCCTCGATGTCGGCGTGCCAGGTCTCCAGGTAGACGCAGGCCGCGCCCTTGCGCCGCCCGCCCTGGTTGACCGCGGCCACGGAGGCGTCGAGCGTGCGCAGCCACGGCACGATGCCGTTGGAGTGTCCGTTGGTGCCCCTGATCAGCGAGCCCCGGGCCCGGATCCGGGTCCACGCGACGCCGATGCCGCCGGCGTACTTGGACAGCCGGGCCACCTGGCCGTACCGCTCGTAGATGCTCTCCAGCTCGTCGCGGGGCGAGTCGAGCAGGAAGCACGACGAGAGCTGCGGGCGGCGGGCGCCCGAGTTGAACAGCGTGGGCGAGCTGGGCAGGTAGGCCAGCGTGGACATCAGCCGGTACAGCTCGGCCGCCTCGGCCACGCCGGACCGGTAGGCCAGGCCGCAGGCGACGCGCAGGAGGAAGTGCTGCGGGCGCTCCAGGACCCGCCGGGTGACCGGGTGCCGCAGCAGGTAGCGGTCGTACACGGTGCGCAGGCCGAAGTATTCGAACCGCTCGTCCGCCGCGTGGTCCACGAGCGCGTCCAGTTCCCCGGCGTGCCGGGCGACGAACGCGGCCAGCTCGTCGTGGACCAGGCCCGCCTCGTGGGTCGCGGCCACGGAGCGGGAGAAGCCGGAGTCGCCGGTCACGCCCTGTCCGGCCGCCTCGTCGGCGATCAGCGCCGCCAGCAGGCGGGCCGCGGCCTTCGAGTTCTCCGGGTCGGTGACGACGCGCGCCGCGGCCTCCTCGATGGCCGCCCATCGGTCCTCGATCCCCGCATCCGCGATCGTGGCCAGTGTCACGTGATCTCCCCTCCCGAGTCGGAACCCCGTCAGGGGCCTCGGCGGGCGGGCATACGCGTCGGAGCGGGCGGGCTCGCGCCAGGGTCGCGCCGGACATGATCAGATCTGGCGCGTCGCTCGTCGGCGGGCCCTCCCTCGAGGCCCGGCACAACACGCGCGGACGTCGGATCCGCGCGCACGTCGCCGGCAGGTCTTCGGACTCGCGGGCGTGGCGCGGCCGGGCCGATGGGTACGGCTCTCGCGCGCCGGTTCTACTGGCCGTCGCTTCCCGGGCCGGCGGGCGGCCCAGTGCTCGTGTGACGGCGGTCGTTCCCGCTCACCGCTGCGGGGCAGTCCCGGACTCACACCGGGTTCCCTCTTGCCTCACCCCAGGCACGGGGTGAACCAGCGACGTGGAGGATCCTACATCTAGTGCCGGTTCTCGCAACCACCACAAGAAATTGTGTCGATACGGGGGACCGGTCCCGGATGGCTCGCGTTCCGCCCGATCGCGCGGGCCGCGGCGATCAGAGGAACCCGAGCTCCCGGAGGACCGTCTTGGCGCGGCGCTGCTCGGTGCCCAGCCACTGGCGGAAGTCGGCGCCGTCGAGGTACATCGGCGTCCAGCCGTTCGCGCGGCAGGCCTCCGCCCAGCCGGGCTGGTCGGCGACGGCACGACACAGGTCGAGCAGCCGCTCCCGCTCCCGCTCGGGGAGACGACCGGCCCCGAGCAGCCCGCTCCAGTTGGCGTAGTGCGTCCGCACACCGGACTCCTTCAAGGTCGGCGCGTCCACGCCGTCCAGGCGTTCCATCGACGAGACGACGAGCGGCCGCACCTGCCCGGACCTGATGGGGGCGGCCAGCTCCGTACGGCCGCCGACCCCGGCGACGACGCTGCCCTCGGCCACCGCGGCGAGCATGTGGGAGAGGTCCGGGAACGCCGCGTAGTTGAGCCTGCGGGCGTCGACGCCCAGCCCCTGGGCGGTCAGCCCGTAGAGCACGTGGTCGAGGCCGCCGGTGTCCCGGCCGGCCAGCCGCAGCCGCCCGGGGTCGCGGATCAGGGCCGCGGCCAGGTCGTCGAAGGTGCGGAAGCGGGAGTGCGGCGCGGTGACCAGCACCATCCACTCCCCGGCGAACCTGGCCAGCGGCGACGTCCGCTCGACCAGGGTGCCGGTCCCGTTCACCGCGGCGAAGTCGACGAGGGCGGAGCCGACGACCATGAGCTCGCCCGAGGCGGGCCTGGTCACGTATCCGGCCAGCGCCCGCGCCCCGGTCTCGCCGCTGCGGGTGCGGATCTCGATCGGCCCGGCGAGCCGCTGCCGCTCGATGAGGCCTTTCAGCTCCCGGGCGAACGGTCCCCCCTGTGTCGCGACCTGGGCGGGGACGAACAACGAGATGGGGCCGCCGGTCCACGGCCGGCGGCTTCCGCAACCGGCGACCAGAGGGAGCAGACCCATCCCCAGAGCAAGAAACGCGCGGCGCCTCACGTCGGTACCCCTCCCCCGAGAGTCCCTGGCACGGCCAGCGTACGACCTGTCACGATTAGTAATGAAATGTCGGAATCCCCGGGAGGATCGACGCGGGAGGGCGGGGGCGCCCGGGGCCCGGAGAATCGCAACCAGGAAATTGGAAAAACCCGCACAGGAAACCCCGAGACACCGCAACACGCGACATTCTCCGAGCAATCAAAACTTCCGCGCAGTTCAACGATTATTGACCAAACCATCGGCGACCAGGCACCACGCTAGACGATCACGATATTTATCGTGACACATAACTTTTTATCTAGGTTGTCGGGGTATGTATGGCCACACTGGGGGCCGTTCGTCCGGTTTAGAGGGTGCGCATGGCGATTTATGAATATCTGTGCCCGGAGTGCGGGCCGTTCGACGTGTCCCTGCCGATGGGGACCGCGCCGCAGGCCCGGAACTGCGCCGCCTGCGGCGGAAAGGCCCGCCGCCGCTACTCGGGACCGAACCTGAGCCGGGTGCATCCGGCGCTGGCCGCCGGACTGGCCGTGGAGGAGCGCAGCAGGGAGGCACCCGAGGTCGTCCGCCGGCCGGACGCGAGGTCCGGCGGCGCGCGCGAGGGCGCCCCCCGCGCGGCCTCCAAGCGGCCGGCCCGGCCGCCGCACCCGGGGCTTCCCCGGCCCTGACCAGCCGCGATCCCGTGCGGTTCCCCGGACGGCACGGCCGGCCCCCGGGACCCGATCCCGCCCCGAGCGAGCCGAACGGAGGCGGCGCCCACCGCGCCCTCGCCGTTTCTCACCGGCGCCAGGAGGTGCGTCCCGATGGGAGATGTCGGACTTCTCTACGTCGGCGCGGTGCTTTTCATGAACGGCCTGATGCTGCTGGGCCTGGTCGAGGCCCGGGCGGCCGCCATTTTCAACCTCTTCGTCGGAGGGCTCCAGGTGGTCACGCCCACCTACCTGATCATCGCTGCGGGCGGAGGGACGAAGGAGATTCTGTCCGCATCGGGGCTGTACCTTTTCGCGTTTACCTACCTTTATGTGGGAATCGGGCTTCTCGGGGGATTCGACACCACCGGCGTCGGGTACTTCTCGCTTTTCGTGGCCATCATGGCGCTGGGCTATTCGTACGCGAACTTCCGGATCCTGGGCGACCCGCCGTTCGGCGTGATCTGGCTCTACTGGTCGTTCCTGTGGTTCCTCTTCTTCCTGCTGCTCGGCCTGAAACGCGACCACCTCGCCGGCGCACACCCATCCGCGTGGCCGGGACCGTCCCGGCGCGATCCACAGAGAGGACCCGGCAATGCCGAAAGTCGTGTTCAGCATCGACCAGTCGAAGCCCATGAGCGAGCAGGACGTGCCGGGGCACAACCGCTGGCACCCGGACGTCCCCCCGGTCGCCACGGTGCGCCCCGGGGACGAGTTCCGCGTCGAGTGCCGGGACTGGACCGACTGCCAGGTGGGCAACAACGACTCGGCCAACGACGTACGCGACATCGACCTGACCAAGGTCCACATGCTGAGCGGGCCCTTCGCGGTCGAGGGAGCCGAGCCCGGCGACCTCCTGATCGTCGACATCATGGACCTCGGCCCGATCCACTACCCGGAGCGGCTCGGCGCCGTCCCCGGCCAGGGCTGGGGATACACCGGCGTCTTCGCCCGGGCGAACGGCGGCGGCTTCCTGACCGACTACTTCCCCGACGCGTACAAGGCGATCTGGGACTTCCACGGCATCCACGCGACGTCCCGCCACATCCCCGGCGTACGGCACACCGGGATCACCCACCCCGGGCTGTTCGCCACGGCGCCCTCCGCCGAGCTGCTCACGCGATGGAACCGCAGGGAGCAGGCGCTCATCGACACGGACCCCCGGCGGGTGCCGCCGCTGGCCAACCCCCCGGACCCGAGCAACGCCGTCACCGGCACCGCGACCGGCGAGGTCGCCGCGCGGATCGCCCGCGAGGGGGCCCGGACGGTCCCGCCGCGCGAGCACGGCGGCAACCAGGACATCAAGAACCTCACCCGGGGATCGCGGATCTTCTTCCCCGTTTTCGTCAAGGGGCCAACCTCTCCGTCGGCGACCTGCACTTCAGCCAGGGGGACGGCGAGATCACCTTCTGCGGCGCGATCGAGATGGGCGGCTTCATCGACCTCCACGTCGACCTGATCAAGGGCGGCATGGCCAAGTACGGGGTCACCACCAACCCGATCTTCATGCCGGGCAACGTCGAGCCGCGGTACTGCGAGTTCCTGACGTTCGTCGGCATCTCGGTGGACCACGACACCGACACGAACCACTACCTCGACGCGACGGTCGCCTATCGCAGGGCGTGCCTGAACGCGGTCGAGTACCTGAAGACGTGGGGATACACCGGCGAGCAGGCGTACCTGCTGCTCGGGTCGGCCGCGATCGAGGGGCGGATCAGCGGGATCGTGGACATCCCCAACGCGTGCTGCACGCTCTACCTGCCGACCGAGATCTTCGACTTCGACCTGCGGCCGACCGCCGAGGGCCCGGTCAAGAAGGACCGCGGGCAGTGCGCCGTGACCTCCTGACCCCGCCCGGCCGCACCGTACGGCTCCCGCCCCGGGATCGGGGCGGGAGCCGTGTTCACGCGGGCGGCGCGGGGACGCCTACTCGACGGTGACGCTCTTGGCCAGGTTGCGCGGCCGGTCCACGTCGCGGCCGAGCGCCACGGCGGCGTGGTAGGCGAAGAGCTGGAGCGGGATCGTCAGCAGGATGGGGTCCAGCTCCGTCTCGTTCTTGGGCACCACGACGCAGTCGTCGGCCGCATCCGCCGCCCGGTGGCCGATCATCAGGATGCGCCCGCTGCGCGCCCGGATCTCGCCCAGGGTGGTCAGGTTCTTGTCCAGCAGCTCGTCGTCGGGGACGATCGCCACGGTCGGCATGTCCGGGTTGATCAGCGCGAGCGGCCCGTGCTTCAGCTCGCTGGCCGGGTACGCCTCGGCGTGGACGTAGGAGATCTCCTTGAGCTTCTGCGCGCCCTCGCGGGCCACCGGGTATCCCCGGACCCGGCCGACGAACATCATGCTCGGCGAATGGGCGTACTTCTCGGCGAGGGTCTTGATCTGCTCGTCCAGCTTGAGGATCTGCTCGATCTGCTCGGGCAGGCGGCGCAGCCCCTCGCAGATCCGCCGGCCGTCCGCCGGGGACAGGTCGCGCACCCGCGCCAGGTGCAGCGCGAGCAGCGCGAACGACACCGCGGTCGAGGTGAACGCCTTCGTCGAGGCCACCGACACCTCGGGCCCCGCGTGCAGGTAGAGCCCGCCGTCGCACTCGCGGGCGATCGCGCTGCCGACCGTGTTGACGATGCCCAGCACCCGGCCGCCCTTGCGCTTGAGCTCCTGGACGGCGGCGAGCGTGTCGTACGTCTCCCCGGACTGGCTGATCGCGACGTAGAGCGTGTCCGGTTCGACGACCGGGTTCCGGTACCGGAACTCCGAGGCGGGCTCGGCGTCGGCGGGGATGCGGGCGAGCTCCTCGATCAGCTGCGCGCCGATCTGCCCCGAGTAGTACGCCGACCCGCAACCGATGATCTTCACCCGCCGGAACGACCGGGTCTCCCTGGCGTCCATGTTGAGCCCGCCCAGGTGGGCGATGTGGAAGCGGTCGTCGATCCGGCCGCGCAGCGTGCGGGCGACCGTGTCGGGCTGCTCGGAGATCTCCTTCAGGAGGTAGTGCTCGTAGCCGCCGTTGTCGTAGTGGCCGGTGTCCCAGTCGACCGTGAAGGGCTCCTTGGCGGTCTCCCTGGCGTCGCTGGTGAAGGTGTGGAAGCCGTCGGCCCGCAGCACGGCCAGCTCGCCGTCCTCCAGGTGGACGACCTGCCGGGTGTAGCGCACCAGCGCGGCGACGTCGGAGGCGGCGAACATCTCCTTCTCGCCGATGCCGAGGACGATGGGGCTGCCGTTGCGGGCCACCACGATCTCGCCGGGCCGCTGCGCGTCGATCACGGCGATGCCGTACGTGCCGACGATGCTCTTCAGCGCGCGGCGGACGGCGTCATCGAGGGAATCGGTCTCTTTGACGGCCCGCGCGATGAGGTGGCACAGGACCTCGGTGTCGGTCTCGCTCTCGAAGGTGACGCCCTCGGCCTCGAGCCGCTGGCGGAGCGCGTCGGCGTTCTCGATGATGCCGTTGTGCACGACCGCGACGCGCTGCTCAGGGTCGAGGTGCGGGTGTGCGTTCACGTCGCTCGGCACGCCGTGCGTGGCCCACCGCGTGTGCCCGATGCCGCACGCGCCCTTGAACCGGGCCGGCACGGCCTCCGCCAGGTCGGACACTCGGCCCTTGACCTTGCGCATCTTCAACGACTTGCCGTTGACCACGGCGAGGCCCGCGGAGTCGTACCCGCGGTACTCCAGCCGCTGGAGACCTTCGAGCAGGATGGGGGCCGCGTCCTTCGGCCCTACATAAGCGACGATTCCGCACATATCCGCTCCTATCCGTAGACGATCCGGCGGAGCTGACGTAGAGACAGCTCCGGTGCCGCGACGCGCCTTCCCGAAAGCTCGGCCGAGATCCTCGGGAAGATCTTGTCGTTGGAGAATCCCTTCGACTGGAGCTCACCGTGGCGGCGTCGCACGTACTCGTCCACGGGCTCGCCGAAGTAGGTGAGCACGTCGGCCACGACTCGCGCCGCCTCCCCGGGACCGAGCGCGGTCGTGCGGGTCAGGTGAGCGATGAGGTCCTCATGGGGATGCCGCTGCGTCGACACAGAGCAGGACCTTACGGATGGGAGATGGACAACTCCAAGTTTCATGCCCGAAATCGGGCAGGAATCAGTATCTCAGAGCGCTCCGCGATCGCCATGGCCGGGTTCTCGCTCGGCTCTCCCTTTCTTCCCCGACACGCGGAGCCGTACCCGAACCGGCCCGGCCGTCCGCCGACCTTGCACGGGCAGTGGCCGGAAGGCGATAGAGTCTTCCGCGTGGCCGGGACTTCTCCCGGAAACACGCGGAAGTGGCTCAGTGGTAGAGCATCACCTTGCCAAGGTGAGGGTCGCGGGTTCGAATCCCGTCTTCCGCTCGGTTTACCGGCGGCACCTCGGTGCGGCCTGTGATCCTGGTGGAGTGGCCGAGAGGCGAGGCAGCGGCCTGCAAAGCCGCGTACACGGGTTCAAATCCCGTCTCCACCTCTAGCGGACGGTACGGGCACTCCGTCTGATCCGCTAAAGTAAAGAAGGCGTCGGCGAGGGAAACCTCAACCGATAGCGCGGAAGTGGCTCAGTGGTAGAGCATCACCTTGCCAAGGTGAGGGTCGCGGGTTCGAATCCCGTCTTCCGCTCGCAGTTCCTGCACGGACGATTAGCTCAGCGGGAGAGCGCTTCCCTGACACGGAAGAGGTCACTGGTTCAATCCCAGTATCGTCCACCATCGTCGAAGACCCCGTACCGCTCAGCGGTCCGGGGTCTTCGCGTTTCTCCCCCACTTCCGTCGTCCCAAACGGATGCGTCCCGGGCCTCAGCGCCAGACGGACGCCGAGGGCGGGGTGAGGCGGGTCAGTAGGACTGGAGCTCGACAAGGTTGCCGTCGGGGTCGCGCAGATGAGCGGTGCGGCAGCCGGGACCCCATTCGGGCCGGAAGGTCGGGGGCACGATCACGGTGCCGCCGTGCCGGACGGCGACCAGCGCCGCCTTCTCGATGTCCTCGACGGTGAGGACCAGCGCCACCATGTCGGGACGCGCGGCATCGACGGGAAGGCGCGGCGCGCCGGTCACGGCGTCCATGAGCGAGCGCTCGAACAGCGACAGCAGGCCCTGGTCTCCGAGGTCCCAGTGGGCGTAGGGCCCGTCCGGCGTCCCCTTGGTCAGGTGCGCGCCGAGAACGCCGGTGAGCAGGCCGTCGTAGAAGCGGAGGCATTCGGCGAAACGGGTGACCAGCAGGCGGGGATAGAGAGCGTCCACGAGAATTCCTTGGTAAGAACTAATAGTTGACAGTGCCCTATAGTTAGCCCTGTGAGCGACGTTCCGCAACTCCCCCCGTCCTTGCTGGACATCACCGTCTTCCTGCTGTCGAAGGTCGGCGTCGCGGGCCGCCGCCGCATGGGCGACGGGCTCAAGGCGTACGGCATCGGGCTGTGGGACCTGGCGGTGCTCGCCGCACTGCGCGATTTCGGGCCCGCCTCGCAGGGCGATCTCGGGGTCCGGCTGGGGATCGACCCGAGCGACCTGGTGGCGGTGATGGACACGCTGGCTCCGCGCGGCCTGGTCGAGCGCACCCGCGACCCCAGGGACCGGCGGCGCTACTCGGTCACCATCACTTCTGCGGGCGTCGCCCTGCTCGACGAGGCGCTGGTCGCGGCGGCCGGGGTGCGCGACGACGTGCTGGCGGCGCTGGACGAGCGGGAGCGGGCGCTGCTGCACGACCTGCTCCGCAAGGCGTTCGCCGGCATCGAGCCGCGCGCCCGCACGACCTGACCATGGCTATGATGCGGGAGATCGCTGATTGGGAGGTGACCTGGTGGCCGGACGCTCGCAGGCGAAGGGACAGCCGCGCCTGTACGTGTGGATGATCGTGCTGGCCGCCGTGGTTCTTGTCGCGGACCAGCTCTCGAAGATCTGGGCGGTTTCCGCCCTCTCCGGAGGAGAACGCGTCACGGTGCTCCCGCGACTGCTTGAGTTCCGCCTGGTGTACAACCCCGGCGCGGCGTTTTCCTTCGCGACGGAGGCGACGCCGGTGTTCGCCGTGGCCGCGGCCGTCGCGGTAGCCGGCATCCTGTACGCGGGGCGACGGCTGCGCTCGGCCGCCTGGACCTACGCGCTAGGCGGGATGCTGGGCGGTGCGACGTCCCATCTGCTCGATCGCCTCGCGCGCTCTCCCGGGTTCGGCCGAGGCCATGTCGTCGATTTCATCGACTATGGCGGCCTCTTCGTCGGCAATGTCGCCGACATCGCGCTCACAGCGAGCTGTGCTCTGCTCGCACTGCTCACTCTGCGTGGAATCCCCCTCGGGGCCGAACCCGTCAGCCAGCGTCTCTGAGAGTTCCTAACAAAACGGTCTTGAGCGCAACGTGTGGAAGTGGATCAAATCGAACGATCGTCCGCGCCCAGCGTGATCGCCGCGGCAATGGTGATGGCGGCTGAGGTGATCGCCGCTGTCGCAGGCCAGCCGAACCACTCGACGGCCGTGGCGCCGAATGCCGTCCCGAGGCTTCCGCCGACAAAGTAGACGAGCATGTAGGCGCTGTTGAACCGCGCGGGTGCTGCGGGGTCGATCGCGAGGATGGTGCTTTGATTCGCGACTTGTGCAGCGAACAGTCCTGCGTCGAACAGCGCTAGACAGGCAAAGGCCGCGGCAGCACTCGGGAGGGCGAACCCGACGATTGCCGCCGCGGCTCCGGCGATCACCAGACCTACGAGGATCACGCGGCGCGCGCCCACGCGATCGGTACACATGCCCGAAACCCGGGTGGCGAGAATGCCGAGGAGTCCAGCAAGTGCGTACATACCGATACGCTCTGCCGAGTACGAGTAAGGGGGCTCCGAGAGTGCTACCGCCAGCCCAGCCCACAGCGCACAGAACGCAAAGAACCACAGGGCGCCACGGGTAGCGGCCACCCGCAACGCCGTGTACCGGACGAACAGGCCCGGAATCGACCTCAGCGTGGCGAGATAACCACGCTCGGCTCCTCCCCGGGTGCCCGGGACCACCAGCAGCAAGCCCACCGCGACGGCCGCACAGGCCGCGGCGAACACCATGAGCATGCCACGCCAGCCGATCACCTCGGCAAGCCAGCCGCCGACGATCCGGCCGACGAGGATCCCCGCCGATATTCCGGCCGTTACGATCCCCAGCGTCGCCGCTCGCCGATGCGGGGACGCGAGTCGGCCGACCACCGAACTGAGGCCCGCGCCAACTGCCGAGCAGGCCCCGATCACGCCGATCGCCGCCCCCAACGCCCATACATTGCCGACGACAGCGCTCAAGAGCAGGGCAGCCGCCAGGCCGCCGACCTGCGCCGACAGCACTCGCCCCGGAGGAAATCGGTCGACCAGAGGGACAAGCAGACCGAGCCCAACCATGTACCCCATCGGCCCGCACGCAAGCGCTACCCCGACCTCAGTGAGCGAGGCTTCCAACGAGTTCGCCACATCGGCGATCGCCGGCTGCAACGGGTAGATCGTCGCTGTCCCGAGCGCAGCCGCAAGCGACATGAACCAGACGACAGGACTGGGCAATTGGCGGTGCTGATCGACACCGGCGAAATCAGTTTTCACGCGCCAACCGTAGGAAGCATCGGTGCAACGATGCTGGCAGGAAACAGACATTGATGTCGGCAAGGACCCGTCCGCGCGCGGCCCTTCGCCGATCAAGGCCGCCCGCCTTTGGGACGATACGAACGACGACTCTGTCTCTCTTCTGGCGAGGGAAAATGGACTCCTTGGCGTACGTCGAATCACCCGAGCCCCATCCCGAGATCCCGCTCGCCGGCGGGGACGTCACCGAAGGGGTCGTGCGCGTCCGTCGCGGGTTTCGTCATGCCGGAAGGGGTTCGGCCCGGCTACGGGTTCTCGGACCAGCCCGGCATGCCGCCCGCGCCGCCCTACCCGGCCGAGGTGGTGGGGCACATGGACTACACGCCGGACAACATCGTTTTCCGGGACGGCAGGGCGGCCGCGCTGATCGATTTCGACGTCGCCAAGCCGGTGGCCAGGGTCGATGAGGTGTACAACGCGATGCTGTACTGGGCGCCGCTGTGCGACCCGGCCGACGCCGACCCGCTGCTGCGGGAGGTGGACATGCCGCGTCGCTGCCGGATCCTCGCCGACGCCTACGGGATGTCGGATGCCGACCGCTCCCGCCTCGTCGAGGTGGCCGTGATCCGGACGCGGCGGTCGTGGTTCTCGATGAAGCAGGCCGCCGAGGAGCAGGGCGGCGGCTGGGCCAGAATGTGGGACGCGGGCATCGGTGACCAGATCGAACGGCGTGCGGCATGGCTGGAACGCAATGCCGCGGCCATCGACGCGGCGCTGAACGCTCCCTAACCTGGACAGGTTCTCGGCCGGTCAGCGGCTGGTGGCGATCACCAGACGGCTTTGCCGTCGTCGGGGCGCAGGCTGTGGTGGCGGGTGGCGGACGCCGAGCATCTCGGCGACCAGGACGAGGCCGCTGCCGACTTGACCCTCACATTGATGTGAACCTATACCGTCGTGCGACATGACGACTGAAGCAACCCGGAAGAAGGCCTGGATCTTCCACGGCTACGCCGCTTCCCCCGAAGATCACTGGTTCCCCTGGCTGGCGAAAGAACTTGACGCTGCGGGCATCCCCACCACGATCCCCGCGCTTCCGGCCTCAGAAGACCCGGACCCCGTCCGGTGGGTTGACGCCGTACGAGCGACTTTGGGGCAGCCCGACGAGGATTCGATCATCGTCGCGCACAGTTTGGGCTGCCTGACCGTGCTGCGGCATTTGAGCACGCTTTCGGGCCCCTGGCGGCTCGGTGCCCTCGTGCTGGTCTCGGGATTCGTCGACCGCTTGCCCGCACTCTCGAACCTGGATTCTTATATCGAGAGTGGCTGCGATGTACGGGGGCTCGGGGAGCACGTCGGTCGACTGACGGTCATCCGGTCAGACGAAGACCCGTTTGTTCCGGCCGGCCACACCGACCGCCTCGCGCGTCTGCTCGGCACCTCCGCGCAGGTCGTTCCGGGAGCCGGTCACTTCCTCGCTTCCGAGGGCATCACTTCGCTGCGCGAGGTTCTCGACGCTGTCACACCGTAATCGGTGGTCGAGAAGTGCGGCCCGCCCGGCAACCGCCGGGCGGGCTCCGCTTCCCTGCCGGTAGCCCGATTCGGCTCGCTACTATGCCGATCATGGACAAACTGGATCCCCGCCGCACCGCATTGCTCCTTATCGACCTGATGACGCGCATCGTCGAGCAGCCCACGGCACCACATTCCGGACCTGCCGTGGTCACCCGCTCCCTTGCTCTCGCCGACGCGATGCGAAAGGCGGGCGGTCTCGTCGTTTCCGTGCGGGTCGAGCGGCCGGGCGTCGCGGAGCAGCCACCGGGCAGCGAGCTGGTGGAAGGGGTGTCCGGCGACCTGGAGATCGTGAAGCGCACCTGGGGCGCGTTCCACAACACCGGGCTGGAGGAGGCGTTGCGTGAGCGCGCCGTCGACACCCTGATCATCACCGGGATCGCCACGAACTTCGGCGTCGAACAGACCGCCCGTTTCGCCGACGAGTTCGGCTTCACGGTGATCGTCCCCGAGGACGCGGTCACCGCACTCGACGCGCACGCCCACGAGTTCGCCTTCGACTACGTCTTCCCGCGTATCGCTACCGTCCGCACGACCGCCGAGGTCGTGGCAGCGCTGGACTGAGACAAGGACGAACCCGAGGTTGATTTCAACGGGCACCCGCCGGGCACGTGCGCCCTGGCGGGGGCCGAGTTTGGGCTTCCGGCCGCCGGCGTGGCAGCGGACAGCGCGCGTGGCGGGGCGGGGCGGAGTCATATTTGTCCGGAAATTTCGGGTCGTCCGATATGCCGAATCCGGGAAGCATTCTGGGCATGCGGGTAATTCAAATTTCCCCTGAATCAGGGCACCCAGAATCGCGAGGTCACCCTCTCATCGGACGGCGGGGGTGACTGCGTCCCCGCTCGGCAATGCGGCCGAGCCGAACGGGTCACCGGGGTGACCTGCGGAGAGCTCCGCCGGCGGGAGCCCTCCGAGGCCGGAGGCGAAGGGGAAACGCCCAGTTTCCATCACGAAGCGCACCATACATATGGCGGCATTCATAGGGGATATCTCATCTGGCACGCGGACTGACCGGACGTTACGATCACCCGTGAAAATCCTCCGGACCGGCGAACGAAAAGGTGGTCACGTGACCGAACGGAACGCCTCCCTGCCGGAATTCACCGCGAAGACCGCCAATCTCGCTCGTATGTACGACTATTTCCTCGGCGGAAAGGACAACTTCGCGGTGGACCGCGAGGCGGCCGAGGCGATCATGGAGCTCATCCCTGAGGCGCCGGCGCTCGCGCGGGCCAACCGCGCCTTCCTGCGCCGGGCCGTCGGCTTCCTGACGGCCGAGGGGATCGACCAGTTCATCGATCTCGGTAGCGGCCTGCCCACCGGCGGCAACGTCCACGAGGTGGCCGGGGAGACCAGGCCGGCCGCCCGGGTCGCCTACGTCGACAACGATCCCGTGGTCGCCGCGCACGCGCGCGCCCTGCTGGAGGGCCGGGGCTCCACCGTGTTCGTCCACGCCGACCTGCGGCAGCCGGAGACGATCCTCTCCTCCCCCGAGCTGACCCGGGTGATCGACCTGGACCGGCCGGTCGCGGTGCTGCTGGTGTCGATCCTGCACTTCCTCCAGAACGCGGACGACCCGTTCGGCGTGGTCCGCGCGCTCCGCGAGCGGATGGCGCCGGGCAGCTACCTGGTCCTCACCCACGGCAGCGGCGGGCAGCGGCCCGAGACGGAGGAGAGCGTGCGCGAGATCTACCGGGGGTCGTCGGTGGCCGGCGCCGTCGACCGCAGCCCGGCCGAGATCATGGCGTTCTTCGACGACTTCGAACTGGTGGAGCCGGGGCTGGTCGAGTGCTCCCGCTGGAGGCCCGAGCCGCAGGATCGGGCGGACGGCCCCGGGCTGCCCGGCTACCTGCTCGCCGGGATGGGCCGCAAACCGGGGGTCATGGCCGGCTGATCCGGCGACCGGAATGGAATTATGTGCGTTTCCGGGAAATATGTACCGCTCCCGGCACGCAAGATCTGTAAAGTGCCTACCAAACTGATGTCCGCGTGAAACGGGTCGTGACGCGGAACGCGTCGCTGCTGAGGTGGGCATGGAGGGTCGTACGGCGGGGCGGGCCGTACCGGGCGCACCGGCGCCCCTGGTCGGGCGGCGGGACGCGCTCACCGCGATGCGCGACGCCCTCGGCGCGAGCGAACGGCACGGCTTCCGCTTCCTTGCCCTGGCGGGCGACCCCGGCGCGGGCAAGACCCGCCTGCTCGGCGAACTCGCGGCGATGGCCGCGGGCCTCGGCCGCGTCACCATGTGGGGCAGGGCCGCCGAGTTCGAGCAGATGATGCCGTTCAGCCCGCTCGTCGACGCGCTCGACGACCACCTGGAGACCCGGCGCCAGGAGGTCGCGGACGCGCTCGGGCCGGCGACGGCCCGGCTGCTGTCGAGCGTGTTCCCCGCGCTCACCCCCCGCCACCCGGTGGACCCGGTGACCGACCACATCGCGGACCACGAAGGCGACCTCGTCCTCGGAGATCACGGCGGGCCGTCCCCCGAGCGCGGCCTCGCCCGCTACCGGCGCTACCGGGCGATGCGGCGCCTGCTGGACACGCTGTCCGGGCCGGGTGGGCTCGTCCTGATCCTCGACGACGTCCACTGGGCGGACGAGAGTTCGCTGGAGTTCCTCGACCACCTCACCCGGCACCCGCCCGACGCGCCGGTGCTGCTCGCGGTCGCCTTCCGCCCCGCCCAGGCCCCGCCCCGGCTGGCCGCGCTGCCGCTCGCCGCGGCGGCGCGGGCGCACGAGGTCGCCGTCGGCCCGCTCACCCCTGAGGAGGCCGAGGAGTTCCTCGGCTCCCGCGTCGGCAAGGGGCGCCGCCGGGCGCTGTACGAGGCGAGCGGCGGCAACCCCTTCTATCTGGAGGCACTGGCCCGGATGGAGGAGGACGGCCTGAGCGCGCCGGGCGGGCTGCCGCCCACGGTGCTCGCCGCGCTCCAGGTCGAGTTGGCCGAGCTGTCGCCCGGCGCCCTGCTGGTGGCACAGGGCGCGGCCGTGGCGGCCGACGAGTTCGACCCCGCCATCGCCGCCATCGCGGCCGAGGTCCTGACGGCGGCCGCGCTCGATGCCCTGGACGAGCTGGCGCGGCGCGACATCGTGCGCGCGTACGGGGGGCGGTTCCGCTTCCGGCATCCTCTCGTCCGGCGTGCCGTCTACGAGTCGGCGGCGGCCGGGTGGCGGGTGGCCGCGCACACGCGGATCGCCGCCCGGCTCGCCGCGCTCGGCGCGCCCGCCGTCGCCCAGGCCGGCCATCTCGAACGCTCCGGCTCCTTCGGGGACCCGCGCGCCATCCAGGTGCTGGTGGACGCGGCCCGCACGGTCGCCGCGCACGCGCCCGCCACCTCCGCGCACTGGCTGCAGGCCGCGGTACGGCTGATGCCCGACGACCCGGACGGCCGCGGCTCGCGGATGGAGATGCTGCTGGAGCTCAGCCGGGCCCAGGGCGTGAGCGGGAGGCTGGCGGAGGGCCGGGACACCGCGCGCGAGCTGCTGCGGACGCTGCCGCTGGACGACTACACGCGGCGGGGCAGGGCGGCGCGGCTGTGCGCGCTGATGGAGCGCCAGCTCGACCGGCCGCACGAGGCCCGCGCGCTCCTGCTGGACGAGCTGGGCCGGATGCCGCACCCGCGGGCCGCCGCCGCCGTGCCGCTGCGGATGCGGCTGGTGGCCGAGAGCCTCATGCGGGTCGACTTCGACGCGGCCCAGGCCGTGCTTGACCTGATGCCGGACGCCGCGGAGGGCTGGGAGCCGGGTCTCGCCGTCGCGGTGGCGGCGCTGCGGCCCATGCCCGCGTACGCGGCGGGGCGGACGGCCGACGCGGTGCGGTACGCCGATGCGGCGGGCCGGCTGATGGCGGCGGCGCCGGACGACCACCTGGCCGAGTGGCTGGACGCCGTCTCGTGGCTGTGCTGGGCCGAGATGAACATGGGCCGGCACGACGAGGCGCTACGAGACTTCGACCGGGCGGCGGCGGTGGCGGCGGCGACCGGGCAGAGCTACATCCTGACGAACCTGCTGGCCGGGAAGGCGCGGACCCTGATCATGACGGGGCGGCTGGCCGAGGCGCTGGCGGCGGCGGAGGAGTCGGAGGAGGAGGCCCGGCTGCTCGACTCCGGGCAGCAGCTCGTCTTCGCGTTGACGCAGCGCTGCCTGGCCGCGTCGTGGAGCGGCGACGACGAGGCGGCGATCCTGGCCGGCGAGGAGGCGGTACGGCGCGGCGTGGGCGGCGGCGAGGTCTGGGGCGCGATGGCCCGGCACGCGCGCGGCCAGGCCCTGATCAACTCGGGCCGTCTGGAGGAGGGCGCGCGGGCCGTGCTGGAGGCGTGCGACGGGTTCTCCGCGCCTCGCCTGGACCGGGGCACGCTGATGATGAGCTGCGAGACGCTGGCCCAGGCCGCCGCCGACCTCGGCCGCCCCGAGCGCGCGGCCGTCTGGGCCGAGCGCGCCGCGGCGATGGACGATCCCGGCCTGCCCGCCTTCGCGGGGCTCGTCCTCCTCGCCCGCGCGCACGCGCTGCGGTCGCGCAAACCCGCCCGCGCCGCCGAGACGGCCGGAGAGGCGGCCGCCCTGCTGGCCGGGGCGGGACGGCGGCTGGACGTGGGGCGGGCGCGGCTCGCGGCCGGGCTGGCGCATCTGGACGCCGGGGAGCGGGCGCGGGCGCGGGCGGAGCTGAAGGACGCGGCGGCCGACTTCGACGCCTGCGGCGCGCGCACGCTCAAGGCGCGGACCGACCGCGAGCTGCGCCGCCTGGGCGTGCGGACGGCGTCCGCGCCCGTGGGGAGGTCGGACACGCCGTTCGGGCTGTCCCCGAGGGAGCTGGAGGTGGCCCTGCTCGTCGCCGAGGGGCTCACCAACCAGCAGGTGGCGCAGCGGCTGTTCCTCAGCGTGCGGACCGTCGAGACGCACCTTTCCCGGATCTTCGCCAAGCTCGACGTCTCGTCCCGGGTGGGCGTGGCGACCGCTCTCAGCCGCGCGACCTGAACGTCTGCCGGCCGATACAGAGCTCGATACGGAGCTCGATACGGACATCGATACGGGAGATACGGACGCGACAAGTACGGGTTTTCCACGATGTGGCGCTACGGGTGGGCTTGGGAGCATAAATGCCGTCAAGGAGGGGAACGAGATGGACCGCACCATTCCGCGATTCACGCTGGACGGGGTGTCCGGCGCGCAGGTGTCGGTTCACCCGTTCACGACTGAGGATGATCTCGGGCTCACGCTGACCCGGTTCCTCGACCCGTCGCCGGGCTCCTCCGAGGGTGACGTCGTGCTGCTGGTCCACGGGCTCACGTCGTCCTCCGACATGTTCATCATGCCGGAGCACCGGAACCTGGTCCGGTTCTTGCATGGCAACGGGTTCGGGGACGTCTGGGCGCTCGACTTCCGTATGAGCAACCGGTTTCCGTACAACGTCGAGACGCGCGGGCACACGCTGGACGACATCGCGCACTTCGACCACCCGGCCGCGCTACGTGAGCTCCGCCGCTACGTTGGGGCGCGGCGGATCCACGTGATCGCGCACTGCCTGGGGTCGGTGTCGTTCCACATGAGCCTTTTCGGGGGCGCGCTTGACACCGATGGCACGGGCGGTGTGGCCAGCCTGGTGGCGAACAGCGTGGGGCCGATCCTCCGGGTCCACCCGTGGGCGCGGCTCAAGCTCCGGTTCGGCCCGCCCATCCTGGAGCACGTCATCGGCCTGACCTGCCTGGATCCGCGGTTCGCGGACGCGCCGCGGCTGTCGCGGCGCCGCCTCCTGGCCGGGGCCGTGTCGCTGGCGCATCCGGAGTGCCGGGAGCCGGCCTGCCACATGCAGAGCTTCATGTGGGGCAGCGGCCGGCCCGCGATGTACCGGCACGGCAACCTGCGGCCGGAGACGCACGTCCACGAGCGGCTGGCCGACCTGAACAGCTCCGCCGGGCTGTACTACTACCGGCACGTGTCCGCGATAGTGGCGGCGGGCCGCGCCGTGCGGCTGGACCCGTCCGACCCCCGCCACGCCGGGCTGCCCGGGGACTACCTCGCGCACCACCTGGCGAACCCGGACCGGGCGGCCACGCCGGTCCTCTACGTGACGGGCGACCACAACGACGTGTTCACCGACTCCAACATCGTCGCCCACCGCGTCCTGGAGCGGGCGCTGCCCGGACGGCACGAGCTGGAGATCATCCCCGGTTACGGGCACATCGACACCATGATCGGGAAGAACGCGCACATCGACGTGTTCCCCAAGATCATCGACTTTCTGAAGCGGCACTGACGTGGCATCCGGCACGGCGCATGGCGCCGAGCATGTGGACGCCGTCGTCGTCGGCTCCGGGTTCGGCGGGGCGGTGGCGGCCTACCGGCTCGCCGAGGCCGGGCTGTCGGTGGTCGTGCTCGAACGCGGACGCGCGTACGCGCCGGGGTCGTTCCCGCGCAGCCCGGCCCAGATGGGCCGCGCGTTCTGGGACCCCGCCGAGAACCTGTACGGCATGTTCGACGTGTGGAGCTTCCGCGACTGCGACTCGCTGGTGGCGAGCGGCCTCGGCGGCGGCTCGCTGATCTACGCCAACGTGATGCTGCGCAAGGACGAGGACACCTTCGTCCACGAGGAGGCGCTGCCGGGCGGCGGGTACGAGTGCTGGCCGGTGACCCGGGCCGACCTCGACCCGCACTACGACGCGGTGGAGCGGATGATCGGCGTCACGCCGTACCCGTTCGACCGGCCGGCGTATTCGAGCACGCTGAAGACGGGCGCGATGCGGGACGCGGCGGCCGAGCTGGGCCTCGACTGGCGGCTGCCGCCGCTGGCGATCAGCTTCGCCCCCTCCCCCGGCGCCGAGCCGGGCCTCGGCCTGCCCGTCGTCGACCCCGAGTACGGCAGCATGCACGGCGTGCTGCGCCGCACCTGCCGGCTGTGCGGCGAGTGCGACATCGGCTGCAACGACGGGGCCAAGAACAGCCTCGACCACACCTACCTCGCCGCCGCCCGGCATCACGGCGCCGACCTGCGCACGCTGCACGAGGTCAAGGGGTTCCGGCCGCGGCTCGACTGCGGGCACGGCCACGGGTACGCCGTGGACTACGTGCGGCACGACCCCGCCGGCCCGGAGCGCAGGACGCGCGGCACGATCACGTGCGACCGTCTCGTCCTGGCCGCCGGCACGCTCGGCACGTCGTACCTGCTGCTGAAGAACCGGGCGAACTTCCCGGGGCTCAGCGGGACGCTCGGCACCCGGTTCTCCGGCAACGGCGACATCCTGTCCTTCCTGTTGCGGGCGCGGGACCGCAGCCGCACGCTGCCGGTCAGCGCCAGCCACGGCCCGGTCATCACCAGCGCCGTCCGGTTGCCGGACGGCGAGGGCGGCCGGGGCGCCTACATCGAGGAGGGCGGCTACCCGGGGTTCGTCGACTGGCTGGTCGAGGGCGCCGACGTGCGCGGGGAGCTCGGCCGGGTCGCCCGGTTCGCCCTGGACCGGCTGCGGGCGCTGGCCGGGCACGACACGAACATGTCGGCCGAGATCGCCGCGCTGCTCGGGCCGGGCGACCTGTCCGGCAGCTCGCTTCCGCTGCTCGGCATGGGCCGGGACGTCCCCGACGGCCTGCTCCGCCTCCGGAACGACCGGCTCGACGTCGTGTGGACGGCCGAGACGAGCGCGGAGTACGTCGAGCGGGTGCGGGCGACGATGCGGCGGATCGGCCACGTGCTCGGGGCGGAGTACGCCGACAGCCCGGCCTGGCACCGGGACCGGACCATCACGGTCCACCCGCTCGGCGGGGCGCCGATGGGCCGCCACCCGGGCGAGGGGGTGTGCGACGCGTACGGGGAGGTGTTCGGCTTCCCCGGCCTGTACGTCGCGGACGGCGCGGCGATGCCGGGCCCGGTGGGGGCGAATCCGTCGCTGACCATCGCGGCCCTGGCGGACCGCATGTGTACGCGCCTGCTGGAGGCCGGGCCACCGGTCCTTCCCGCGGGTGTGGTGGGGGGAGACGCGGCGTGCGACCGCACGGAGGGCCCGGCCGTTCTGGGTGGCCCGGGTGCTTCCGGCGGTCGCACGTCGCTGTCGTTCGTGGAGGAGATGCGCGGGTTCCTCGCGCCGGGGCTGACCGACCCGCGGAAGCTGGACGGCATGCCGGAGGGGGGCCGGTTCGCCTTCCGGTTGACGATCACGGCCGACGACGCGGGCCGCTTCCTGGCCGAGGCGGAGCATCCCGCGCGGGCCGAGGGCTGGATCGACGCCGCCATGTGCGGGGGGCGGCGTCCGATCGAGCGGGGCTGGTTCAACCTCTTCGCGCCGGGCGACCGCGCGGACGCCAGGGAGATGCGCTACCGGTTGCAGTTCACCGACGACGCGGGCCGCCCCCGCACACTGGTGGGCTGGAAGGACGTGCGGCCGGGGCCGCCGACCCGGGTGTGGCCGGACACCACGACGCTGCTCGTCCGGCTTCTCGACGGCCGGGTGGCCGAGGGCGCGGACGACACCGCGCCGGTGCTCGCGGCGGGCACGCTGCACGTGCTGCCGTCCGACCTGGCCCGGATGCTGACGACGTTCCGTACGGCGGGGCCGGACGGCGCGGCGACGCTGGCGCGGTTCGGCCGGTTCTTCCTCGGGGAGTTGTGGGAGGTCTACCGGCCGCGCCACGGGTCGTAGTCGACCTCGAGCGGCTCCTGGGGCGGGCGCTCCGCCTCGGGGACGTGCTGGAGGTTGACCCGGATCCGGGTCCAGGTCGAGCTGCGGCCGCGCATGGAGTCGACCAGCACGTCGGCCGGGCGCAGCAGCCGGGCGACGTCCGGGTGGCGTGCCTTCCACCGCTCGAACCCGGCTTTGGCCTCGTCCTCGGTCTCGGCCCGGGCGATCTCGATCAGCGGCTTGACGGATTGGCGCCGGCCTTCGCTTTCCCCGGCCGTCCCCGCTTTCCCGGATTTATCGGCTTTTGCGGCTTTCGGTGCTTTCGGGCGGGGGCCCTGCTTCTCGGCGAGGTCGAGCAGCGCGTCCAGCCTGCCGGCGGCCCCGTCCATCGGCGCCCACGGGTCGCCGTTCTCGGCCAGCCGCTCCGGCACGGTGGCGATCGTGAACGCGTCCGGGCGGCACCGCTCCACCTCGTCCCAGGCGAGCGGCGTGGAGACGCGGCCGGTCGCCCGCACCGAGTACGCCGAGGCGACGGTCCGGTCCTTGGCGTTCTGGTTGTAGTCCACGAAGACGCCCTCGCGCTCCTCCTTCCACCAGTGGCTGGTGGCGATCTCGGGGGCGCGCCGCTCGACCTCGCGGGCGACCGCCTCGGCGGCCCGGCGCACCTCGTGGAACGTCCACCGGGCCTCGATCCGCGCGTAGATGTGGAAGCCGCGCGATCCGGACGTCTTGGGCCACGCGGTCAGGCCGTGGTCCTCCAGCACGTCCCGGGCGTGCAGGGCGACCCGGACGATCTGCTCCCACTCGACGCCGGGCACCGGGTCGAGGTCGATCCGCAGCTCGTCGGGGTGCTCCAGGTCCCCGGCGCGTACGGGATGGGGGTTGAGGTCGACGCAGCCGAGGTTCACCGTCCACAGCAGGTGCGCGAGGTCGCGGACGACGACCTCGTCCGCGGTGCGCCCGGAGGCGTAGCCGAACTGCGCCACCTCGACCCACCCGGGCCGCTTCGCCGGGGCGCGCTTCTGGAAGAACGGCGCCTCCGCGACGCCGTTCACGTAGCGCTTGAGGATGACCGGGCGGTCCGCGACGCCGCGCAGGGCGCCCTCGGCCACCGCCTGGTAGTAGGCGATCAGGTCGCCCTTGGTGTGTCCGGTACGCGGGAAGACCACGCGGTCCGGGTTGGTGATCTCCACTTCCCTGCCGTCGAGTTCGAGCACCATGCCGTCACGATACGCGGAGGCCCCGACACTCCTGGGACCTGTCAGAGGGGGACGCCGAGGATGACCCGGCCGCCGGGCTTCTCGGCGATCGTCCAGACCGTGCTCTTCCCCCGCCACACGGTGAGGTCCTCGGGGCCCTTGGGGTACATCCGCTCCCGCACCGCCTCCCCCGGAGCGGTGGTGAGCAGCCGGTCGTTCGCGCCCGCGAGGCCGGACTGGCTGAAGTACCAGCGCCCCTTGTAGGAGGCCGCGCCCTGGATCTTCGACCCCGGCCCGGTGTACGCGTCCACGGGCACGGCCGTCCCCGTCTCGTCGGCGGCGAGGGAGCCGTCGGCGTCGAGCGCCCAGCGGACGACCCGCCCCGTGCCCGAGGTCAGGTACTCGCCCGACACGAGCAGGACGGGGTCGGCGCCGCGGTCGAGGGACGCGAACGAGAACCGCGCGCCCAGCGCCCGGTCGCAGGACCACACGTCCGACTGGGGCAACGTGTACGGGTAGTCGAACGGCCCGCCCACGCACAGGTTGCGCAGGTCGAACACCCGCAACCCTCCGGTGGTGTCCGGCACGTAGAGCAGGTTCTTGTACCAGACGAGCCCGCCCGCGTGGACGTTGATCGGGACGGGCTCGCCGGCGGCGTCCGGCTCCACCAGCAGCACGTGGGCGTACCGCAGGGTGGCGACGTTGAGGAAGCTGACCCGGATGCCCCGCTGCGGCTCCACCGAGGGGGCGGGCCTCCAGTACCAGCTGATCGCGAAGGCCGCCGGGCTGGCCAGCCCGGCGTCGGAGCTGCAGGACAGGCCCTGCGGATACCACTTCTCGGTGACGTCGTCCTTGGTGTCGAGGCGGAACCAGTCGGTCGCCGCCACGCCCTTGAGCGCGGTGGCCGGCCGCTTGTGCGTCGCCACCCGGGTGGCCTTCTCCAGGACCCGTCCCACCGTGGTGCGGGTGCGCGAGGCGAGGAAGGCCGCGAGGGCCGCCTCCCGCGCCGCCGCGCCCTCCGTGTCCCGCCGCAGCGCGTACGGCAGGGCCGCCGACGCGGGCAGCCGCGTCATCCGAGCCAGAGCCACCGATCCCCTCCTCGTCCGTGCGGTGGCTCAACCCTGCCGCGTCAAAGCGGGGAAATGCCGGGTTCCGGGGAAGCGGTCACCGATTCGTGATCGTCCGGGCCAACCGCTCCCGGTTGGCCACCTGGTCGGCGGCCACGAGCTCCGGATCCCGGCCGGTGGCCGGGACGTCCTGCTCGACGACCACCCATCCCTCGTAGCCGGCCCGCTCCAGCGCGCGTGTCACGGCCCCGATGTCGAGGTCGCCCGCGCCGAGCGGCGGGAAGGCGCCCCGGCGGACGGCCTCCCCCAGGTCGCCGCCCGAGGCGCGTACGCGGGCGAGCGTGTCGCGGGAGGCGTCCTTGACGTGGACCTGCCGGATCCGGCCGGCCCAGCGTCCGATCGCGGCCACCGGGTCGCCGCCCGCGAGCCACAGGTGCCCGGTGTCGAGGCAGAGGGACACGTCGGTCAGGTCGAGCAGCCGCTCGACCTCCTCCTCGGTCTCCACGTCGGTGCCGAGGTGGGGGTGGAAGACGGGTTCGAGGCCCCGGTCGCGGCACCGCGCGGCGGCCTCGCTCACCCGTGCGGCGAACCCCGGCCACTCCTCCGGGGTGAGCTGGAGTTCCCGATCGACCGGTGCGCCGGGCCGGGCGAACCGCGCCGGGTTCGGCGGGCAGGCGAGCGTCGGCCGGGGCGCGAACCCGGGGTCGTCCACCGGGACCCCGGCGAACACGTCCAGGGCGGCGTCCAGCGCGGCCAGGTCCTCGGCGAACCCGCGGGCGTCGCCGTACCGGAGGTCCACCCAGCCGCCGGCCAGGCCGAGGCCGTGCCGGGCGAGCCGATCGGCCAGCTCGGCCCCGGTGCCGAGATAGCCGATGGGGCCGGAGTCCGTCCCGTCGTATCCGGCGGCGCGCATGATCGCCAGCATGTCGTCGGGGGCGATCGACGCGCCCTCCGTCGTGTACACGCCGAAGCTGACCGGCGCGCTCGCGATCCTGACCCGGGCCGGACGCCCCCGCCCGCCGGGTTCGCCGGCGCTCCCCCCGGTACGCGCCTCAGGAGTCCGGCTTACGGCGGCAGAGTCAGCGGGGTTCACGGCGGGGTCCTCTCACGCGGGGTCTCCCGTGCCCCTACCCTCCGGCGTGTCCCGGCACGCGGTGGCGGCCGAGACGGTCTCGCCGTACGGCACCGGGCACCTCGCCGGGTGGCTCGGCGGGCGGGCCCGCCACCGGATCCCCCGGGGAGAACTCCAGGACGCGGCGGGCCTGCCGCACCACGGCCTCGTCCACGAAGCGGCCGTCCGGCAGGGCGACCGCGCCCTGCCCGGCCGCTGCGAGCACCTCGCGGGCCGCGGCGATCTCGGCCTCGGTAGGCCGGTACGCGTCCACGATGACCGGCAGCTGGGCCGGGTGGATCGCCGTCCGGCCGCGGAACCCGGCCGCGCGCCCCTCCAGGCAGGACGCGGCCAGCCCGGCGAGGTCCCGGACGTCCGGGTACACCGACTGGGTGGGCGCGGGCAGCCCGGCCGCGCGGGCGGCGACCACGATCCGGGAGCGCGCCCAGGCCAGCCCGCCGTCACCGCTGACGCCGAGATCGGCGCGCAGGTCGGCCTCGCCCAGCCCGATGCTCGCCACCGCGTCGGAGGCGGTGGCGATCTCGAAGGCGCGTTCCAGCCCGAGGGCGGACTCGATGAGCGGGTGCAGGGGCACGCCGGGCAGCGCCGCCGCGATCTCCCGCACCTCCGCCGCCGACTCCACCTTCGGCAGCCGGACGCCGCACGTCCCCGTGACGAGGGCGGCCAGCGCGTGCAGGTCCGCCCGCCCGTACGGCGTGCGCACGTCGTTCACCCGGATCTGGACCCGGGGCTGCGGTGTGGCGAGCAGGGCGACGGTCTCGGCCCTGGCCAGGCCTTTGTTCTCGGCCGCGACCGCGTCCTCCAGGTCGACGATGACGACGTCGGCGTCCGTGGCGAGCGCCTTGGCGACCCGGTCCGGCCGGTCGGCGGGGACGTACAACAAGGTGAGCGGCTGGAACCGCGGCGCGGAACCGGGTCCGGGCGGCGTGATCGGGGGCATGGTCGGGGGCGTGGTCGGGGGCACGGGGTCACTCCTCACGGCTTCTTCTGCCGCCTGATGATCCCCTTGACACGCCGAGTCAACCCCGGCGGGGCTGTGATCCGTCACACGACCCCCTTCTCACGCAGCTCGGCGATCCGGGCCGGCGGCAGGCCGAGCGCGCCCAGCACCTCGTCGGTGTCCGCGCCGTGCGGGCGGCCGGTCCAGCGGATCGCCCCCGGCGTCTCCGACAGCCGGAACATGACGTTCTGCATCCGCAGCGGCCCCAGCTCGGGATCCTCGACGGTGGTGATCGCGTCGAGCGCGGCGATCTGGGGGTCGGCCATGACGTCCCGTACGTCGTAGACGGGGGCGACGGCGGCCTGCGCCTCCTCGAAGGCCGCGAGCACCTCGTCGCGGGTGTGCCGGGCCACCCAGGCCGCCACCGCCCCGTCCAGCTCGTCGGCGTGCCGCACCCGGCCGGCGCCGGTCGTGAACCACGGCTCGTCGATGAACTCGGGACGGCCGACCAGCCGCATCACGCGCTCGGCGATGTTCTGGGCGGAGGTGGAGACGGCCACCCACGAGCCGTCCGCGCACCGGTACGTGTTGCGGGGCGCGTTGTTGACCGACCGGTTGCCGGTGCGCGGGGGCACGACGCCGAGCCGGTCGTAGACGGTGGGCTGCGCGCCGAGGACGCTCAGGATCGGCTCGATGATCGACATGTCCACCACCTGGCCGCGGCCCGATTTGAGCGCGGTCATGATCGAGAACGCGGTGGCGAGCGCGCAGATGCCGTCCGCCAGTCCGAAGGGCGGCAGCGTCGGCGGGCCGTCCGGCTCCCCCGTCATCGCGGCGAAGCCGCTCATCGCCTCGGCCAGCGTGCCGAACCCCGGCCTCCTGGCGTACGGGCCGAACTGCCCGAAGCCGGTCACCCGGGCGAGCACCAGCCCGGGGTTGGCCGCGCTCAGCCGGTCGTAGCCGAGGTTCCACCGTTCAAGCGTGCCCGGCCGGAAGTTCTCGATCACCACGTCCGCGTCCCGCGCCAGCTCGGCCAGCAGGTCCTGGCCGTCGGGGGTGGACAGGTCGAGGGTGATCACGCGCTTGTTCCGGCCGAGCATCTTCCACCACAGCCCCTCCGGCCCGTGGCCGCGTGAGGGGTCCGGCTTCGCCGGATGCTCGACCTTGATCACGTCCGCGCCGTAGTCGCCGAGCAGCATCGCGGCCATCGGCCCGGCGAACAGCGTCGCCAGGTCGAGTACGCGTACGCCCGACAGAGGCGGCGTGGCGGGGGCGGTCATTCGTTCCTCCAGTGGGTTTCGCGCACCGGGGCCGCCCCCGGCGATCGCGTCGGGGGCCGCGCGGACGGGAGGGAACCCGCGTCCGCGCGGCCCCTCGGTCACGTGAGCGCCGCGTCGATCTCGGCGCGGCTGGGCATGGACGTGCTCGCGCCCTCCCGCTGGACGGACAGCGCCGCCGCCGTGGAGGCGAAGCGCAGCGCGTCCGCCGGGGAGCGGCCCTCGGACCTCGCGGTGGCGAGCGCGCCGACGAACGTGTCGCCGGCCGCCGTGGTGTCCACCGCCTCGACCGGTACGGCCGGCACCAGCAGCCGGTCCCCGGCGCGCGAGCCGTACAGCGCGCCCCGGGAGCCGAGGGTGATCACGGCCTCGGGGACGCGGTCGAGCAGGGCCTTGAGCGCGTCGTCGGGGTCGGCGGCGCCGGTGATGGCGGCGGCCTCGTGCTCGTTGGGCACGATCAGGTCCACGGCGCCGAGCAGCTCGTCGGGCAACTCCACGACGGGGGCGGGGGTGAGGATCACGGGGACGCCGGCCGTGCGGGCGGCGCGGGCGGCCTCGACGACCCCCTCCAGCGGCAGTTCGAGCTGCAGCAGCAGGGCGCGCGAGCGGGCGATCATCTCGATGTCCTCGGCGGAGCAGCCGGTGACGGAGCCGTTGGCGCCGGGCACGACGATGATCGAGTTGCCGCCGCTGTCCTCCACGACGATGTGCGCGATCCCGGACGGTCCGGGCACGACCCGCAGCCTGCTGGTGTCGATGCCCGCCTCGAACAGCGCTCCGCGCAGCTCCGGGCCGAAGGCGTCGTCGCCGACGGCGCCGATGAACGCCACCTGGGAACCCGCCCGCGCGGCGGCGACCGCCTGGTTGGCGCCCTTGCCGCCGGGGATCGTACGGAACGCACGCCCCGCCACGGTCTCGCCCAGCTTGGGAGCGGACGGTACGTAGGCCACCAGGTCCATATTGGCGCTGCCGAACACCGAGATCACGATGTTTCCTCCAGGATCGTCACCTTTATCCCGCTTACCCTGCCATCAACCCGGTCCGCCGGGCGAGCTCCCCCAGGGCGATGCCGTCGAATCCGGTGACGCTGCTGGTCAGGCGGTCTTTCATGGACCACTGCCCGGGCACGCCGCCGTTCAGGCCGCCGACGATCGAGCCGACGGTCGCGCCCGCCGAGTCGGTGTCCCAGCCGGCCGCGATCGCGCCCGCGATCGAGGCGGTGAAGTCCCCCTTCCCGTGGACCAGCGCCGCCGCGATCAGTGCGGCGTTGTTGATCGTGTGGACCCAGTGCAGGCGGCCGTGCCGGGCGTGCAGGTGGTCCACGACCCGCTCGAAGTCCGGCTCCGCGCCCGCCACGTCCACGGCGTCCCGTACGGCGGCGGCCAGCCGGGATCCGGCGGGGATCACCGACAGGCCCGCCTCGACCACCTCGGCCACCGAGGAGGCGTCCAGGGACCGCGCGCACATGGCGGCGGTGAACATCGCGCCGTACAGGCCGTTCGCCGTATGGCTCAGCCGGGCGTCGCGCCAGGCGAACTCGGCCGCCGTCGCCGGGTCTCCCGGGTTGGCCCAGCCGTACACGTCGGCCCGGATGAGGGCCCCGATCCACTCCCGGAACGGGTTGCGGTAGGTGGCGGTCGCCGGCCCCGGCTCCACGTCCCGCGCGCCTGACGGCTCGGGCTCGATGCCCATCAGCAGGTTGCGGTACGCCACCCGCTCGGCGGTGAACACCCGGCCGCCGGGCAGCTCGTCCAGCCACATCTGCGCGACGTCCGCCGTCGTGAAGCCCCTGCCGTACCGCTCCAGCAGGGCGAGCGCGAGCAGCGCGAAGTTGAGGTCGTCGTCCTCGGGGATCCCGTCGATGTTCTCCGCGAGGCTGTTGACCGCGCTGCGCCGGTTCCACGGCCACCTGAGCGCGACCTCCGGCGGCAGGCCCACGGCCGTGAACCAGCCGCGGATCGGCCAGTTGCCGGTCGACTCGGCGATCTCCCTGATGCCCTCGCGGGGGATCTTCTCCACCGGCTTGCCGAGGACGCACCCGGCGGCCCGTCCCTGCCAGGCGCCGAGCACCCGGGCCGGGTCGGCGGCCCTCCGCCCGGGCCCCTGCCCGCTGTGTTCCTGCCCGCCGGATCCCTGCCCGCCCGTCACGTTCCCGCGCGCCGCCGGCCAGTCCGGGCAGGCGGCGACGATCTCGTCCCAGCCGGACGGCTCGGGCAACGGCGAGGGGATCGCCGCCAGCTCGTCGAGCAGGTCCTCCGCCAGGCGGCGCATCCGTACGGGCGGAGCCTGCGGCGAGGCGCCCGCCCGGGGCGGCGCGTCGTGCCCTCCGGCCGCGCGCCAGCGGGCCGCGATCTCCCGCACCCCCGGCAGGTTTCCCCTGCCGTCCTCGGCGGCCTGGCGCAGCTCGTGGCCCACCAGGTCCTCCGGCTGGACCCAGGTGAGCCGCATCATGATCCGTCCCCGGCCAGCAGCTCGGCGAACGCGGCGTCGGCCGCCCGGCGGCGTTCGGCGTCGGCCGCGCGCACCCGGCGCGCCACCGACGCGAGGGCGAGGCCGGGCGTGACGAGGTCGGTCCTGCTCGCCGCCGACACCTCCTCGATCCACGCGGCCGGCACGGCCGACCGCCCGCCCAGCGCCCCGGCGATCGCGCCGCCCATGGAGGCGATCGAGTCGGCGTCCCGGCCGTAGTTCACCCCGCCCAGCACGGTCTCGCGATAGTCGCCCTTGGCGATCAGCAGGAAGGCCAGGGCGAGCGGCAGTTCCTCGATGCTGTGCACCCGGCTCGGACGACGCGCGCCCAGCCCCTGGTCGCGGTAGGTGTCGGCCACCGTGTCGTACGGCCGCATGGCGGCGCGCAGCGTCTCGAACGACCCCTCCCAATGGCCGAGGTCGCGCGCCGCCGAGCACACCGCGTCGATGGCCGCGCGCGTGCCGTCGCGGGAGAGCCGCAGGCAGGTCGCGACGACGGAGTCGGGTGTGGCCCCCTGGCGCATCGCCTCGGCGACCGCGGCGGCGAGCACACCGGCCGCCTCCCGGCCGTAGCTGGACTGGTGCGCGCCCGCGAGGTCGATCGCCTCGGCGTACGCGCCGTCGGGGTCGCCCGCGTTGACGACGCCCACCGGCGCCATGTACATGGCCGCGCCGCAGTTCACGATGTTGCCGACGCCCGCCTCGCGCGGGTCCACGTGGCCGTAGTGCAGCCGCAGGGCGAGCCACTTCTCGGCCAGGAACACCCGCTGCAGCGGCAGCGCCTCGGTCTCCAGCTCGGGGATCCAGCGCTTCTCGCCCATCATCTCGGGCACGAGGTACTCGGCGGCGGCGTAGGCGTCCAGGTGGCCGCCCACCCGCTCGTACACGCGGATCAGCGCGTGGGTCATCAGTGTGTCGTCGGTCACATGGCCGTCGCCCTTGTGGTACGGCGCGATCGGCCGCGCGTTGCGCCAGTCCGCGTAGTACGGCGGGACCACGCCCTCAACGAGGCCTCCGTAACGCACCTGGATCTGCTCCGGCGTCCAGCCCTCGGTCGCGCCCCCGAGCGCGTCGCCGACCGCCGCCCCGGCCACGCAGCCGACAGCCCTGTCCTCAAGCGGCGTCATGCCGTCCCCCTCTGTGTCTAACCGTTCCGTTTTGAACCGCTCTGCGGCGAACTGCTCTGTCATGTGGCGCTCTGTGGCTGGCTCCCCTGCGGGCCGCCGGACGCCAGGGTCCGGGCGACGTCGAGCAGGTCCGTTCCGGCCAGTTCCGGCAGGCAGCACCCGGCCAGCGTGCGCGCGGTCTCCCGCCACGCCCGCGGCAGCGCCTCGTATCCGGCGTACGCACCGGCGAGCGCGCCGGTGAGCGCGGGCGCCGAGTCCGCGACCGACGCCAGGCAGGCCGCCGCCGACACGGCCGCGCCGAACGCCGGCCCGGCCGCGTCGGCGAGCGCCAGCGCGATCGGGACGGTCTCGGCGGCGGTGACGCCGTAGCTGTAGACGTGGTCGAGCAGCGCCGCGTCGAGCGCGGGCACGGCGGAGAACGGGTCGCCGTGCTCCCGCGCCACCGCCACCGCCGCACGGGCCGCGTGCCCGATCGCCGTGTCCTCCGGGAGCGCGGCGACGGCGGCGTCCACCGCCTCCCGCATCGGCGCGCCCCTCACCAGCGCGCCGACCGCCGTCGCGACCGCCACCGCCCCGAGCACGCCGTCACCTGAGTTGGTGACCTCGGCGTCGGCGACCGGGTCCATTCCGGCGGCGCCGAACGCCACCGCCCGGACCGCCGCCGCGTCGTCGAAGAAGTGCGGGTTGTCGTGGCCGCTCGCGGGCGGCCCGAGGCCGGCGGCGAGGTTGTCGAGCGCGGACCAGACGGAGATCCGGGCGCGCAGGTCGTCGCGCTGGGCCAGCCGTCCGAACGCCTCGGCACGATCCTCGTGGATCGTCGCCGCCGTCCAGGCGAGCCACTCGGCGTCGTCGGACGGTCCGAGCGCCAGCGGCTCGACCGGCTGGTTCAGCGCGAACGGCACCGGCAGCGTGGTCACCTGGCGCTCTTCGGCGAACGCGTCCAGCTCGCGGTACAGCCGCCTGCTCCACGGCGCCAGCCGCAGCGACCGGTGGCGCGCCGCGGGCCAGCCCGCGGCGTCGCCGATGGCGAGGCCGGCGAAGGCGCCGAGAATCCGGTCCTCCTCCGGCGGCGGCGTGCCGCCGCCCCCCGATGACATGCTCTTCTTCATCCCTTCCAGGGTCATCCGACGCCGGACGGGCCCGCGGGCCCGCCGGTTCGGCCGTCAGCCGGGCCGCCCTCCGGACGACCCGTCAGAGCGTCGGCGGCGTCCAGGACATGCCGGCCCGCGACGACGGGCAGGCAGCGGCCGGCGACCGGCCCGACACGGCGTGCCCAACGCTCGGGCACGCCCGCCTCGCCGGCGCCCGCGCCCGCCAGCGCGCCCGCGATCGCGGCCGTCGTGTCGGCGTCCCGGCCCAGGTTGGCCGCGGTGACCACGGCCGCCTCGACCTCTCCGCCGCCCCTGACATAGGCGGAGAAGGCGAGCGCGACCGCCTCCGGGGCCAGATCGGTCCACGGATAGTGCTTCACCACGACCGAGTCGTGCAGGACGCGGGCGAACTCCTCGCGGGAGGTCCCCTCCCTTGCGTCACGGGCGATCACGAGGGCCTTCCTGGCGGCACGGGCCGTCCAGGAGTCCGCGGGAACCGCCCGGAGCCCCGCCTCGACCACCTCGTCCGGCGCGGCGCCGGTCATCGCGACCGCCACCGCCGCCGCGACCGCCCGGCCGCCGAGGACGCCCTCGCCGCTGTGGCTGACCCGCCCGTCGATCTCGGCCAGCCGCGCCGCCTCATCGGGGTCGCCCGCCGCGAAGATCCCGTACGGCGCGGCGCGCATGGCCAGGCCGTCGGACCAGCCGTGCGGGTGCCACCGCCCGCTCAGCGACGGACCGAGCCCGCGGCGGAGCGCCTGCACGGTGCCGAGCTCGGAGAACCCGGCGCCGCGCATGGGCCCGTCGAGCCGTGCCACGATCTCGGCGCGCCACGCCTCGGCGACGTCCCGCGACGTGAGCGCGTGGCCGTGGCGGAGGAGGAGGGACGCGGCGAACAGGCTGTACTCGGTGTCGTCCGTGCCGCCGCCCTCGACCTCCGCGAGCACGCCCCAGCGCGCGGCGATGGCCTCGGGCGTCATGTTCTCCGCGGGCGCGCCGAGGGCGTCGCCGGCCGCGAGGCCGAGCAGACACCCCCGGGCGCGATCGCGCGGCGATCCGGCGGGCGCGAGAGGAACCGTCACCGTCCGTACCGCTCCAGGACCTTGTCACCCTCTTCGACGAGCCGCTTCGCCACCTCGTCGAGGCTGATCTTGTCCGCGAAGTACTCCTGGAGCGCCGGCGTGGCCACCTTGCTCTTCCACTCGTCGTAGCCGTCCACCTTGAGGTACGGCGCGACCACGAGGTTCTTGGCCGATGCGGTGGCGACGTCCCAGAAGTTCTCCTTCTGGGTCATGGCGGGGTCGGCCGCCGCCGAGGTGCTCGTCGGGAGCAGCCAGTCGCCCTTGGCGAGCTTGGCCTGGTTGGGGCCGTTCAGGAAGAACGAGATGAACTTCACGGCCTCCTGCGCGTGCTTGCTGTCGGCCGCCACGGACAGGGTCTGGGACGTGGCGCCCTGCTCGGCGGTGACGCCCTTCAGCGGCGGCAGGGTGACCCACTCGAACCCGTCGGGCGCCTGCTCGGCGACCTGCTGGCGCAGGTAGACACCCGCCGGCACGATCGCGTACTTGCCGCCGAAGAAGCCGGGCAGCGGGTCGGCGGTGCCCATGCCGAGCGCCGACGGGTCGGCCGACTTGTCCTTGTAGAGCTGGTCGTGGATGCGGCTCAGCACCTCGCGCTCCTCGGCGCCGACCTTGACCCGGGTCTTGCCGCCCTCGGTCGTGAAGAAGGTGCCGCCGAAGTTGAGCCCGAGGGTGAGCACCTTGTTGACCGGCGACTTCATCGGCCAGGCCACGCCGTACGCGCCGCCCTTGGTCATCTTCTTGGTCGCCTCGGCGAACTCGTCCCAGGTCCACGGCTCGTCGGGGGTCGGCATCCGGGCGCCGGACGCGTCGAGGAGCTTCTTGTTGGCGTAGAGGACCTGCGACTCCTGCAGGAACGGCACGCCGTACACGCCCTGGCCGCCCTTGCCGTCACCGAAGGTGACGGTGTCCCAGGCGGCCTGGGGGATGTCGCTCTTCAGCTCGGACGGCAGCGAGCTCGACAGGTCGAGCAGGAAGCCGCGCGCCGCGAACCCGGACAGGGCGGGCGAGTCGTCGTGGATCACGTCCGGCGCGTCGCCCGCCTCGAACGAGGTGACGAGCTGGTCGTTGACGTTGTCCCAGCTCCCCTGGACGTACTCGACCTGGATCTTGGGGTTGGCCTTGTTCCACTCGTCGACGAGCTGCTTGTTGGCGGTGATCGACTCCTTCTGCCAGGCCAGGCTCAGGAACCGCAGCTTCACCGGCTCGCCGGAAGCGGCGCCGTCGCCGTCGCCTCCCCCGCTCGAACACCCGGCGGCCAGAACGACGGCCGCCACCGCGAGCGCGGCACTCCAACGCCTCATGTGACTCTCCTATCGGGGAACTGGGGGGAACTCAGGGGATATCTGGTGAAATTCGAGGAACTTGAGAAACTCGGGGATCTCGGCGACCGGGGATCCGGCGCGCGAGCTCCTGAGGTCTCCGCGGGGTGGCACAGGGGGAGGGGGCGGGAACGCGGCCCCGGGAGCGGCATCATCCCTTGACCGCGCCCGCCATCAGGCCGGATCTGAGCCGCCGCTGGATGATCGCGAAGAACGCCAGGCTCGGGATCGTCGCCAGCAGCGAGGCCGCCGCGAGCGGGCCCAGCCGTACGACGCCCTCCGGGCCGGTGAACTTGACCAGCGTCAGCGGCAGCGTGGCCACCTCGGGGTCCTTGAGGACCACGAGCGCGAACAGGAACTCGTTCCAGGACGAGATGAACGCGAACAGCAGGGTCGCCACGACGCCGGGGACGAGCAGCGGCGCGACGACGCTGGCGAGCGCCCGCAGCCGCCCCGCCCCGTCCACGGACGCGGCCTCCTCCAGCTCGCGGGGAATGGCGCGCACGTAGCCCTGGAGCATCCAGAGGGCGAACGGCAGCGTGAAGGTGACGTGCACGAGGGCGAGCCCGGGCAGTGTGTTCACCAGCTCCAGCCGGCGCAGCACCATGAACAGCGGGATGATGATCAGGATGACCGGGAAGACCTGGCTGACCAGCACCCACCCGATCGCGATCTTGTTCAGGGTGCTCCGGAACCGCGCCAGCGCGTACGCCGCCGGAAGCGCCACCAGCACGGTGATCACGGCGCTCGCGAGCGCGACGACCATGCTGCGCGCGGCGCTTCCCACGATGTCCTGCTCGCCGAAGGCGTCGGCGAAGTTGGTCAGCGTCGGATTGCGCGGGATCCACGTCGGGTCCAGGCTCGCCATCTCCTGCGGCGTCTTCAGCGCGGTGGACAGCAGCCACGCGAGCGGGAACGCCAGGAAGACGAGGTAGCCCAGCAGGGCGAGGTACTTCAGGGCGGTGCGCACCGTCGAGCCTCCCATCTCAGTCGGCCTCCCTCATCTGGCGCCACAGGTACAGGCCGAGCACGGCCAGGACGACGATCGTGATCGCGACGCCGAGGGTCGCCGCGTACCCGAAGAAGCCGTAACGGAACGCCTCCTCGTAGGCGAACAGCATCGGCAGCCGCGTCCGCCCGCCCGGCCCGCCCTGGGTCAGCACGTAGACGAGGCTGAACTGGTTGATGTTCCAGACGAAGTCGAGCGAGGTGATCGCGACGATCACGGGCCGGAGCTGCGGCAGGGTGATGTTCCAGAAGCGCCGCCACACGCCCGCGCCGTCCACTCCGGCGGCCTCGTGCAACTCCTTGGGGACGTTCTGCAGCCCGGCGAGCAGGACGACGGTCGTCTGCGGCATCCCCATCCAGACGCCGACGAGGATCACGGCGGGAAGCGCCACGGAGAAGTCGTTGAGCCAGTCCACGTCGGTGCCGAGGACGGCGTTGAGGATGCCCGCGTCCGGGTGGTAGACGAGCCGCCACATCAGGCCGATGACCACGGGCGGCATCGCCCACGGCACCAGCGCGAGCACCCGGGCGAACCCGCGCAGCCGCAGATCCTGGTTCAGCAGCAGGGCGAGCCCGAGCGAGGCGAGGAACTGCAGCACGGTCACCGAGACCGCCCACACCATGCCGATGCGGAACGACTCCCAGAAGTCGCCGTCCGCGAGCAGGTCGCCGAAGTTCGCCAGGCCGACGAACGACGTCTCGGTGTTCCGCCCCGAGCGGGCGTCGGTGAACGCGAGCAGGATGCCGTAGAGGAGCGGGCCGACGCTGAGCACGAGCACGGGCACGAGGGCCGGGAGCAGCAGCAGGAAGGTCTCCCTGCCCCCTGACCGGCTCCGCGCGGGGCGCCGCCGGGTTCCGGCGGGCCGGGCTGCTGTGAGCGTCATCGGATCCCCTCCTCACCGGCGGCGCGCCCGGCCTCCCGCGCGCCCTCCCCGCCGTCTCCGGCCTCTCCGGCCGCTCCGTTCTCTCCGTACTCCTCGGCCGCCCGCGCGCCGACCGTCGAGGCGCGTACGGCGAGGCGCGGCTCGACGGTGACGACCCGCGGCTCCCGCTCGCCGTTCTCCAGGCGGTCGAGCAGCAGTTCGGCGGCGGCGCGGCCGCGGCGGGCCGAGCCGAGCGACACGCTGGTCAGCGACGGCCAGGCGACCGCGGCGAGGTCGGTGTCGTCCATGCCGACGACGGCGACGTCCTCGGGGACGCGCCGCCCGGCGCGGCGCAGGACGTCGAGCGCGCCGAGCGCGATCAGGTCGTTGGCGCACATCAGCGCGTCCACGTCGCCCGCGCGGTCCAGGAGCGTCCGTACGGCCCGCGCGCCCTCCGCCCGATAGAAATCACCGACCTCGACGAGATCCTCGTCGTACGGCAGATCGAGGGCGTCGAGCGCCTCACGGTAGGCGGCGGCCCGCGCGGCGCCGGGGACGGTGTCGGCCGGGCCGTTGACGAACGCGATCCGGCGGCGGCCGAGGCCGTACAGATGGTCGAGCGCGAGCCGGACGCCGGTGCGCGAGTCGGCCCGCACGTTGTCGACGCCGGCACCCTCGGGCACCGAGCCGATGACGACGACGGGGGCGCGGGCGGCGGCCAGGGCGCTCAGGTGCCCCTCGGTGACCCGCAGCGGGATCATGATCAGGCCGTCGACGTACCGCTCGCCGAGCCCGCGCAGCACGTCCAGCTCGTCGGCCACGTCGGCGTCGGTCGAGTGCAGCAGGAGACGGTAGCCCGCGGCGCGGAGCACCGGCTGGATCTCCCGCACCATCGCGAGATAGACCGGGTTGCCGATGTCGGCCATCGCGAACGCGACCTGGTTCGTGCGCCGGCTCTTGAGTGACCGGGCCACGGAGTTGGGGACGTAGCCGAGCTCCTCGGCGGCGCGCAACACGCGGCGGACCGTCTCCTCGCGGGTCGGTAACCCGTTGAGGACCCGGGAGACCGAGGCGATGGACACCCCGGCATGCCGAGCGATCGTGTTGATCGTGGGGCCTTCGGCCACATGTCACCTCGTCAGCGGCTATGTAAACGTTTACGGCAGCTGCGTTGCTGTAAACGTTTACGGATGGGATGTGGCAATGAAACACGCCCGTCACAGAGAGCGTCAAGTCACGATCGCATAAAACGATCAGGCTAAAGATCGGCATCAAGCGGTGGGTTGGTTCACTCATTCGACCTGATTCGCCCTAGAATCCGCCGATGTGAACGAAGGTCACGACGACCCGCCGAAGCTTCCTGTCCGGGAGCGCTCATCCCGGCTTGGGAGCGGCCGCCACCGGCGACCGCTCCCGGCGACCCTGCCGCCGGATGCGCCCGCCCTGGTGCTGGCCGTTCCCGGCATGGCGGGAGACGTCGCGGCCGAGATCGCCTCGATCATCCGCCTCGACAACCCCCATGTGGACCTCCGCCTCGTCTCGCTCGTGGACGGCGGCGCCGACCTGGCCAAGGAGTTCGTCTCCGCCGCCGCCGACCGGCCGGCCGCCGACACGGCCGCGGTGGTCGTTCCGCTGGTGACCGGCCCGCACCCCCGCGTCATGCGGGCCGTACGGGACGCGGTCACGCAGAGCGAGACCCCGGTGATGATCAGCGATCCGCTCGGCCCGCACCCGCTGCTCGCCGAGGCGCTGCACATGCGGCTGGCGGAGGCCGGGCTGGCGCGTGTCGACCGGATGCGGCTGTTCAACGTGACCTCTCCCGTGGACGGCATCATCGTCGCGACCACCGGCGGCGACGAGGGCGCCCGCGGCGCGGACGCCACCGCGGTGCTCCTCGCCGCCCGCCTGACCCTGCCCGTCGTGCCCGCGGCGCTCGACGGCGTGCCGAACGTCTCCGACGCCGCGGAACGGCTGCGCAAGATCGGCGCCAACCGGCTCGCCCTCGTCCCGTTCGTCATCGGGCCGGAAGCGGACCACGACCGCGCCACCGCCGCGGCCGAGGCGATCGGCGCGGGCTGCGCCGCTCCCCTCGGCGCCCACGAGGCCGTCGCCCGCCTGGTCGGCATGCGCTACGGCACCGCCCTCGGCTCGTACGAGGAGTCCGACGAGGACTGAGGCCCTGCCGGGGCCTCAGTCGGAGGCGGGCGGACCGGCCCGCGCTCGGTGCCCCCTTCCCGGCGCACGCCCGCTCCCCGTCGGTGCTCCGCGGAGCGGGCGTTCTAAGGCCGGAGGAGAGTGTCAGTCCTCCAGGTCGTACCAGTGAGGCTCGTCCTTGTAGACGGTCATGGGATCGGGCGCCGGACCCGCTTCGGGACCGGGGACGACATAAAGGTCGACGGTGTCGGAGCTGGAGTGGCGGGAGCCCTGGACGACCCAGCCGTCCTCGATCCGGTCGGCGGTGACCCCCTGGTCGAAGAAGCCCCTGTCCGGGTTGGTCCAGTACAGGCGATAGCCGACCTTCAGCCCCTGGCGGCGCAGCTCGGCCCGGACCTCCGCGACCGTCTTGCCGTGGCTCCGGTAGCCGTCCAGGGCCTCGTCTCCCGACGGATCGAACGGGCGATCGTCGGCGTAGGGCTCGCCCGGCGCGGCGGCGCGGCCGATCCCGATCACGACCCGGCCCGAGTAGCGGGCGGGCAGCCACACCTTGCCGCAGAACGCCGCCGCGCATGGCGCCACGTGCTGCACGCCGATGCTCCCCGGACCGCGGAACCCGTCGGGCACGACCGGTCCCATCAGCCTGCCCACATCGTCGGACGGCACCGGGATCGTCTTCACCGTGACGTTCAGCCCCACCGCCCGGAACGCCTCCTCGAAGCGGCCCGGGTCGGCCGCCGGATCGGTGACGGTGACGCTGACGTAGTCCGGCGCCCTCTCGATGGTGACCGCCGCGTTGGCGTAACGGGTGGCCGGTCCGCCGGGCAGGCCGACGCCGATCGCGACGGCGGCGCCCAGCCCCACGGCGACCGCGCCGAGCGCGAGCGCCCGCCGCGTCCTGCGAGCGGGCGCCACCCGGGCGGGCGCGCGTTCCTCGGACACGATCGACTCCATCAGCGTCCGGGCCTGGGCGGTGGATGCCTGTCCGGCCAAATCCTCGTCACGCAGCCGGGCGAGGTTCGCGAGGTTCACAACGAGCTCCCTTCGAGCATGGCGGCGTGGGGATGGTCGACTCCGGCCGTGGCGAGCGCCCGCGCGAACCTCCTGCGCGCCCGATACAGCCGGATCCGTACGGCGTTGCGGGAGACGCCGAGCGCGGTGGCGAGCTGCCGGGTGTCGAGCCGCTCCCAGGCGACCAGGGACAGCAGTTCCCGGTCGCCGTCCGGCAGCGTGCGGAAGACTCTGCCGACCGGGGAGAAGTCCTCCTCGGGCGAGCGCGTGTGTGTCACGGCGGGCAGGGAGGCGAGGTGCTCACGCAGCGCCTCCGTCCGCTGCTCCCTGCGCAGTTCGCCCCGCCTGTGGTTGGCGAGCACCCGCCGGGCCACGCCGTACAGCCAGAGCCTGGCCTCGTCGCCCTCGGGCAGCTCGTCGATCCGCCGCCAGGCAACGGTGAACGTCTCGGCCACCACGTCGGCGGCGTCCTCGGGGTCCCGGCAGCGGCGCAGGACGTACCCGAGTATCGGTTCGTACGCACGTTCGTAAACGTCCGCGAACCGGCCGTGGGGATCGGCTCCCATCCGGCCTCCTTACTTGATCGTCGGTCACCCCGTCCATGTCCGCGTTTCCACCGCCATTTCGCCCACCGTCATTTCGCCGCCGGGTCCGCGACTGTCTGGGGCGAGCGCCTCCGCGTACTGTCGGCTGGTGAGCGTTTCCGATCACGATCCCGACCTCGCGTTCATCGCCGGCCTGGTCCGCGTCCGGGCCGCGGCCGGCGCGTTGTTCCGGGACGACGACGGGCGTGTGCTGCTGGTCCGCCCGACCTACAAGGCGACCTGGGACATCCCGGGCGGCGCGCTCGAACCGGACGAGTCTCCGCTCGCGGCGTGCGTCCGCGAGCTGCGCGAGGAGCTGTCCATCGCGCCGGAGATCGGGCCCCTGCTCTGCGTGGACTGGGTGCCTCCGCGGCCGCCATGGGACGGCGGCCTGATGTTCGTCTTCGACGGCGGGGTCCTGCCCGCGGAGGATGTGGCGGACATCCGGCTCCCGCCGGACGAGCTGGAGGGGTTCGCGTTCGTGGCGGCGGCCGATCTGGACGAGCTGGTGCCCGCGGACATGGCCCGCCGGATCCGCGGCTGTCTGGACGCCCTGGGACGGGGTGCGGTCTACATGGAGGACGGCGTCCGGCGAACGCCTCCATGGCCATAAGCCCGGAGATCCCGAAATGCGCACCGGCGCATGAAAAGTCGATCTACCGCGTCAGTCGCACACCCTGAGCCTCCGGGGCGTACGTCAGCGGGGCAGGGGGCGCCGGCCGGCGAAGCCGAGCTCGGTGCGGTGATACCAGGCGAGGTCCGTCTCGCCCTCGACCCAGCACAGGCGCACCGACTCGTCGTCGAGCTCGGCGGGGAAGTCGACGAGGATGGGCGCCGCTCCCTTGAGCTCGATGCCCTGATCGCCGAACCACAACAGGATCTCGCCGATGCGCGCCTCCAGGGCCTTCCGCTCGGGGATGCCGCCGAGCGGTGAGCTTCCGGCGTCCGCCAGGTCGAAGGAGATCTCGGCGAGGTCCGCCCGGAGCGCCACCAGGTCGGCCACCTTCGCGCGGACGTCGGGCATGAGCGACCTGGCCTCGTCGAGGCTGAAGATCCGGTCCATGCCCCGAACGCTAGCGCCTGGGGCGACGGCGGCGTGCGGGAATCCCAGGCCGGACGGCCGCTCCGCGCCACACCCCGGCCTGCCTCCGGCCGACTGTCACCGGAACCAGGGAAAACGCCGGTAACAGCCGCATCATTCAGCCCTTATTTCGCGAAATCCCCATTTTGTCTCCCCCTTGTCAGAACGAGGTAGAGCTATCTGTCAGTTCATATAGATTGTCGTAAATGTTGTCTTTTGTCGCATTTACAGGGAGGGCCGCGTGGCTCTTTGGCCCATGCGTCACCGGATGCTCGCCATCGGCGCCGCGGCGCTGGTGACCGCCCTCACCGCCTCCGCCTGCGGGAGCGGCGGGAGCGCGGGCGGTGGTGGCGGCACCGCGGCGGGCGGCGTCCGGCTCGTCAACGCCGGAAAGCTCACCACCTGCACGCACCTGCAGTACGAGCCCTTCCAGTTCACCCGGGGCTCCCAGACCGTCGGCTTCGACGTGGACGTCATCGACCTCGTCGCCAAGAAGCTGGGCGTCAAGCAGGAGGTCGTCGACATCGACTTCGCGGCGATCAAGAGCGGCGCGGTACTCAGCGCGGGCCGGTGCGACGTCGCCGCCGCCGGCCTGACGATCAATGACGAGCGCCGGAGGAACATCGACTTCTCCGTGCCGTACTTCGACGCCACGCAGGCGCTGCTGGCCAGGAAGGGCAGCGGGGTCACCTCCCTCGGGGATGTGAAGGCCAAGAACCTCAAGCTCGGCGCGCAGGCCTCCACGACCGGCCTGGAGTACGTCAAGAACAAGGGGTTCGACCCGATCGAGTTCGCCGACTCCTCCAAGGAGCTGCTCGGCCTGGAGACCGGCCAGGCCGACGTGATCGTGCAGGACCTCCCCGTCGCGCTGACCTGGCTGAAGAAGCCCGCGATCCGCGCGAAGTACGACGTGGTCGCCCGTCTGGACACCGGCGAGCAGTACGGCATCGGCATGAAGAAGGGCAACGCCGCGCTGTCCAAGGCCGTCGACCAGGTGATCGAGCAGGCCCGGGCGGACGGCACGTACAACGCCCTCTACAAGAAGTGGTTCGGCGTCGAGCTGAGCCCGGCGGCGGCGGCGTGACCGCGCCCGGCACCGCCCTCGCGCCGCACCGAGGGCTGAGTCCCCGCGAGCGGCGCCGGATCGGCAGGGGCGCCCAGTACGCCCTGCTGGTCGCAGTCGTGGTCGCGCTCGCCTGCCTCGCCGACTGGGGCGCGATCAGGCAGTCGTTCTTCAACGCCCAGGTGATGTCCGACGGCCTGCCCCGGCTGTTCGCCGTCGCCCTGAAGAACACCGTGATCTTCACCGCCAGCGGGTACGTCGTCGGGTTCGCGCTCGGCATGCTGCTGGCGCTGATGCGGCAGTCCTCGGTGGCTCCGTACCGGTGGATCGCCGCGACGTACATCGAGATCTTCCGCGGCGTCCCGGCCCTGGTGATCTTCCTGATGATCGGGAGCCTGCCGCTGGCGTTCCCCGGGTTCCAGATCCCGGGCGGCGTGTACGGCCAGGCCGCGCTCGGCCTGGGTCTCGTCTCCGCGGCGTACATGGCGGAGACGTTCCGGGCCGGTCTGCAGGCGGTGCCGAAGGGGCAGATGGAGGCGGCCCGCTCGCTCGGCATGTCCCATGGGCGGGCGATGCTGTCGATCGTCGTCCCGCAGGCGGTCCGGGTCGTGATCCCGCCGCTCACGAACGAGCTGGTCCTGCTGTTCAAGGACTCGTCGCTGGTCCTGTTCCTGGGGGTGACGGCGGCCCAGGTGGAGCTCGCCAAGTTCGGCAACGACCAGGCGTCGACCTTCGCCAACCCGACCCCGATCCTGGCGTCCGGCCTGACCTACCTGCTGATCACCATCCCCCTCGGGTACGTCGCCCGCCGCCTCGAATCACGTCAAGGAGGGGTGAGCGACAGATGAGCACCGTCGAGATCAGGAACCTGCGCAAGTCCTTCGGGAAGCTGGAGGTGCTCAAGGGCATCGACTTCACGGTGGAGGCGGGGCAGGTCGTCTGTGTGATCGGCCCGTCGGGGTCGGGCAAGTCGACGCTGCTGCGGTGCGTGAACCTGCTGGAGCGGCCCACGTCCGGCCGGGTCGTCGTGGACGACACGGAGATCACGGACCCGGACGTGGACATCGACGCGGTGCGCCGCCGCCTGGGCATGGTGTTCCAGCAGTTCAACCTGTTCCCGCACCTCACCGTGCTGCGCAACGTCACGATCGCGCAGGAGCGGGTGCTGCGGCGCGGCCGGGCGGAGGCCGAGCGGATCGCCAGGGAGAACCTGGAGCGGGTCGGTCTCGGCGAGAAGGCCGACGCCTTCCCCGCGCAGCTCTCCGGCGGCCAGCAGCAGCGGGTGGCGATCGCCCGCGCGCTGGCCATGAACCCGTCGCTGATGCTGTTCGACGAGCCCACCTCGGCTCTCGACCCCGAGCTGGTCGGCGACGTCCTCGGTGTCATGCGCGAGCTGGCCGGGGACGGCATGACGATGATGGTCGTCACCCACGAGATGAACTTCGCCCGCGAGGTCGCCGACCGTGTGGTGTTCATGGACCAGGGGGTGATCGTGGAGGACGGGCCGCCGGAGCAGGTGATCGCCGCTCCCCGGCATGCCCGTACTCGCGAGTTCCTCAGCCGGGTGCTCCACCCCGAGGGATAGACATGCGGCGCGGCGCCGGATCTAGGCGTCGCCGTCGGTGGCCGGCGTGGCGCCCCGGACGTCGGCGTGGGCGGCCGGGATGCTGCCCAGACGGCCGGCCTGGTAGTCCTCCATGGCCGTGATGATCTCCGCCTTGGTGTTCATGACGAAGGGGCCGTACGCCACGACCGGCTCCCGGATCGGCTGCCCGCCGAGGATGAACACCTCCAGCCCGCCGGTACGCGAGACCTGGTGGGCGTCCGCGGCGACGGTGATGGTGTCGCCCTGCCCGTAGACGGCGAGCTGCCCGGTCTGGATCGGCCGCCGCTCGGCGCCGGCGGTCCCGCTGCCCGCGAGGACGTAGACCAGGGCGTTGAAGTCCGGACGCCAGGGCAGCGTCAGCGACGCGCCGGGCGAGACGGTGGCGTGGACGAGGGTGATCGGCGTGTACGTCGAGCCGGGGCCGGCGTGCCCGCCCACTTCACCGGCGATGACGCGGACGAGCGCGCCGCCGTCGGCCGAGCTGAGCAGGGCGACGTTGCCGCCGGTGATGTCCTGATAGCGGGGCGCGGCGAACTTCTGGGCGCGCGGCAGGTTCACCCAGAGCTGGATGCCGTGGAACAGCCCGCCGCTGGCGACGAGGTACTCCGGCGGGGTCTCGATGTGCAGGATCCCGGAGCCGGCGGTCATCCACTGGGTGTCGCCGCCTCCGATGAGGCCGCCTCCGCCGTGGGAGTCGGAGTGCGCCATCTCCCCGTCGATCATGTACGTGACGGTCTCGAAGCCGCGGTGCGGGTGCCAGGGCGTGCCCTTGGGCTCTCCGGCGCCGTAGTCGACCTCGCCCATCTGGTCCATGTGGATGAACGGGTCCAGCGCCCGCATGTCCACGCCGGCGAAGGCGCGCCGCACGGGGAAGCCCTCGCCTTCGAGCGCGCGGGGCGCGGTGGTGACGGACACGACCGGCCGGTCGGTGTCGGTGAGCGGGTTGGGGCTGGGGACGCGGGGCAGGGCGAGCGGGTTCTCCACGGTGACGGCGGGCATGGCGGCCTTCCTTCCGATCTCGCAGGGTCGCGGGCGGCGTACGGCACGAGGTCGTTGCGCCGTCAACGACATTCACTCTACTCAATGTCGTTGCGCCGTCAACTATTCCCGCTAGGCTGGGCCGCATGAACGAGGTGCGGTGGCTCGACGCGGAGGAGCAGCAGGCGTGGCGCGCCTACCTGGACGGCACACGGTTGCTGATCCAGGCCCTCGATCGCCAGCTCGACGCGGACGCGGGCGTCTCGATGCTCGACTACGAGGTGCTGGTCGTGCTGTCGGAGGCGCCCGGCCGGCGGCTGCGGATGCGCGACATCGCCGACGCCGTGCTGTCCACCCGCAGCGGCGCGACCCGCGCGGTGACCCGGCTGGAACGGCTCGGCTGGGTCCGCCGCACCGAGTGCGCGGACGACCGGCGCGGCACCGAGGCCGAGCTCACCGAGGCGGGCGCCACCAAGCTCGCGGCCACCGCCCCGGGCCACGTCGCCGCCGTCCGCGCCCACATGTTCGACCTGCTCTCCCCCGCCGACGTGGCCCATCTGCGCTCCATCTCCGCCAAGGTTCGCGACCACCTGCAGCGCCCGGCGTCCTGAACGCCGGTCACGGGCAGCCGATCACGGGCAGCCGATCACGGGCAAAGGGGGAAGCCGGGCGTGCGCCAGGTGCCGCCGTCGGCGGTGACCGCGAACGCCTCCACCCCGTCGAGCCGCGCCACCCACTCCCTGGCCGCGCCGCCCATGGCGAAGGCCGCCGTCGCGTACGCGTCGACCATGGTGAGGCTCGCCCCGACGAGGGTGACGGAGGCCAGCGCGGTCGCCGGGCGGCCGGTGTGCGGGTCGAGGATGTGCGGCCCGCGCTCGGCGGTGCCGGAGGTGGCCACGGCGAGATCGGTCCCGGCCACCACGGCGGCCAGCTCCCCCGCCCGCAGCGGATGGGCGACGCCCACCCGCCACGGGCGGCCGGGAGCGGCGGACCCGGCGAGCCACATGTCGCCGCCGCCGTTGACGCAGTGGTTCGGCGCGCCCGCCCGGGTGAGGATGCGCGACGCCCGTTCGACCGCCCACCCCTTCACGATCGCGGACGGGTCGAGGCGGCCTCCCGGACGTGCCGTGAAGTAGCCCTCCGAGGTCCGGGCCACCGCCTCGCACAGGCCGAGGACCTCCGCCACCTCCTCCGGGCAGTCGGCCAGGCCGATCTCGCCCCTGCCGAGCCGGCTGACGGGACTGTCCGGCCGGTACGTGGAGAAGGTCGCGTCGACCCGGTGCAGCCAGGCAACCGCCTCCGCCACGCCCTCGCGCGCGTCCACGGGGTCCCGCACGTCGAAGGAGAACACCGTCCCCATGACGTGCTCGACGTGACGCATCAGAGCCCGGCCTTGTCGAGGGCGCTCTGCAGCGAGGTGATGTAGCCCTCGCTGGTGTAGGTCGCGCCGGAGACCGCGTCGATCTGGGCCGACTGGGCGGAGAGCGCCGCCTCGTTCAGGACGGGGAGCGCGCGGTCGTTGATCGAGATGTCCCTGCGGTTGCCGTCCGGCGCCTGGAGCACCTTGACGCCGGTCACCTTGCCGCCGGAGATGACGAGCTGGATCTGCACGGGGCCCCAGCGGGTGTCGGCCGTGTCGCCGGTGGCGATCCGCTCGCCGCTCGTCGCGCCGGCGCTCGCCCCCTCGCCCGTCCAGGTGCCCGTGGAGGTCGTGGCGGCCCCGCCCCCGTCGCGCCCTCCTCGGCGTCCGGCCCCCGCGTCCGTGCCCTCTCCGTCCGCTGCGCCGAAGCCCTCATCGCGGCCGGACGGCGCCTCCGCCCGCGCCACGGCGGACGGCCGGCTCGCGGAGGTCGCGATCTCGTGCGGCTTGAAGGAGAGCAGCAGCACCAGGCCGACAGCGGTGACGAGCGCAGCCGTTATCGCTCTACGCATGAACGTTCTCCGCCTTCCTCAGAACTTCGTCAGAACTCGAACGACTCGTGGTGGATGCGCTTCTTCGGCACTCCGGCGGCGCGCAGCGCGGACACGACCTGGGCCGTCATGCTCGCCGGCCCGCAGACGTAGACCACGTGGTCGCGCAGCCCGGGGATCCGGTGGGCGAGGATCTCCGGCCTGAACGGGTCGCCGATCTCGCTCCTCGGTCCGAGGCAGTAGTGCAGCGCCGCTCCGCGCGCGGCGGCGATCGCCTCCAGCTCGGCACGGAAGACAAGATCGTCCCACGACCTGGCCCGGTAGAGAAAAGTGAGATCGCCGGGCGCGGCCGGGACCGACTCGAACAGGGCGCGCACCGGCGTGACGCCCACTCCTCCGGCGACGAGCAGCACCTTCCGCCCGCGGCGCGCCCGCCTGCCGCTCCCTTGGCGCCTCCCGAGGCGGGCCGCGGTGAAGGCGCCGTACGGTCCCTCGGCGACGACCCGGGTGCCGGGGCGCAGGTGGGTGAGCGCCCGGCTCTGGTCGCCCAGGTCCTTCACGGTGATCCGCAGCCCGCCCGATCGCGGCGCCGCCGACAGCGAGTACGGGTTCGGGGACCACCACAGGTCCCGGGTGAGGAACCGCCAGCGGAAGAACTGGCCGGGCTCGGCCCGCAGCCGGTCCAGGCGGCGGCCGGAGACATACACCGACACGACGCCGGGGGCCTCCGGCACGACCGCGGCGACCCTGAGCCGGTGCCGGAACGCCTGCCGCACGGGCGTGAGGAACCGATACCAGACGATCAGCGCCGCCACCGCGACGTAGAGGACGGTCCAGGCGGTCCCGGCGGCGGGGAACGTCAGGAACTCGGCGCCGTTCGCGAGCTGGTGCCCGAACGCCAGCCAGGCCACGAGATACGTGTAGAAGTGCAGGTGGAGCCAGGTCTCGTACCGCAACCGGGGACGTACGGCGCGGGCCGAGATGATGCCGACCCCCACCAGGAGCAGCAGCGCGACCGTGGCCTTGAGCACGTCCGGATAGGACAGGTTGAGCGTCACGGTCTCGTTCACCACGTCGGCCCCGTCGGTGACGGCGTACCCCCAGATGATCAGCAGGGCATGCGCGACGGAGAGCCCGACCACGTACCGGCCACCCATGGAGTGCCAGCGGGCGAGCCTGTCGGAGCCGACGCCGCGCTCAAGCGCGGGGACCCGCGCCATCAGCGCGAGCAGCACCGCGAAGCCGTATCCGGCGAGCAGTCCGGTGATCCGGCCCGCGCCGGTGAGCCAGCCGTCCGGCCCGGAGACGCTCGGCGTGCCCGCCCACCACAGGCCGAGCACGACGAGCGCGCCGGCGGCGACGACCGCCAGGACGGCCGCGGGCCGGGCGCGGACGCCGCCGGGGGGCGCGCTCCGGCGTGCTCCGGTGACGCCTCCCCCCTGCCGGGCCGGCGATGCGAATCCGGTGCTCACGCGGATCTCCTCTCGTAGGTCCGTGGAGCACCGTGCCAGTCGAACTTCTCATTTACCTATGAGCCATGACATAGCAGAAGCATTCATAGGATTCTCAGAGGTCGCTCAGAGGTTTCGCCGCGCGTACAGGGAGGACGGTGGTCATCACCATGCGTACGACCCCTGCTACGCCCGAACTGATCCGCCCCGACGGGACCCCCGTCCGCGTCCTCGTCGTCGACGACGAGCCCGATCTCGTCGAAGTGCTCGGCGCCGTGCTGCGCTACGAGGGGTGGGAGGTGCGCTCGGCCGCGGACGGCACGGCCGCGGTGACCGCGGCCCGCGAGTTCCGGCCCGACGCGGTGCTGCTCGACATCATGCTCCCCGACATGGACGGCCTGGAGGTGCTGCGCCGCCTGCGTGCGGAGTCGCCGCACGTGTGCGTGCTCTTCCTCACCGCCAGGGACGCCGTCGAGGACCGGATCGCCGGCATCACCGCGGGCGGCGACGACTACGTGACCAAGCCGTTCAGCCTGGAGGAGGTCCTCGCCCGGCTGCGCGGCCTGCTGCGCCGGGCCGGGATGGCGCGGACCTCGCACGGCTCCCGCCTGATCGTGGGCGACCTGACGATGGACGAGGACGCGCGCGAGGTCACCAGGGGCGGCGAGCTGGTGGAGCTGACCCCGACCGAGTTCGAGCTGCTGCGCTTCCTCATGAGCAACCCGCGCAGGGTGCTCAGCAAGGCGCAGATCCTCGACCAGGTCTGGTCCTACGACTTCGGCGGCCAGGCCCACGTGGTCGAGCTGTACATCAGCTACCTGCGCAAGAAGATCGACACGGGACGGCCGCCGCTGATCCACACCGTGCGCGGCGTGGGATACGTGCTCCGGCCATGAGACCCCGCACGCTCCGCGCCCGGCTGGTGGCCGGCCTGCTCGTCCTGCTCGCGCTGGCCTGCGCCGCCGTCGGCGCGGCCGGCTCGCTCTCCCTCAACCGGTTCATGGTGGACCAGCTCGACCGGCAGCTCTCCATGACGGCCGGGAGGTTCGCGGCGAGCCTGGAGCACGACGACGACCGCGACGGGCACGGCGACAGCCGCGGGCAGAGCCCCGGCACCCTGGGCGTCCGCCTGGTCGACGGCCGGGTCACCCACGCCGCCGTGGTGACCGCGGAGGAGGCGGACATCCGGCTCACCTCAGCGGACGCCGCCGTCCTGGCCGCCGTGCCCCTGGACCGGCGCGCGCACTCCGTGGAGCTGTCGGAGCTGGACGACTACCGCGTCATGGCGGTGCCCGGCGCCGACGGCGACGTCCTCGTCAACGGGCTCCCCCTGGAGGGTGTCAACGCCGCGGTGCACCGCCTCCAGATCACCGAGAGCGTGGTCTTCGCCATCGTGATGATCCTCACCGGCGTGGCCGGCACGACCTGGGTGCGGCTGTCCCTCCGGCCCCTGGACCGGGTGACCGCCACGGCGCGCCGGGTGAGCACCCTGCCGCTCGCCAGCGGCGCCGTCGCGCTGCCGGACCGGGTCCCCGACGAGGATCCGCGGACCGAGGTCGGCCAGCTCGGGGCCGCGTTCAACCGGATGCTCGGCCACGTCGGGGAAGCGCTCGCCCGGCGGCACGCCAGCGAGCAGCGCATGCGCACCTTCGCCGCCGACGCGGGCCACGAACTGCGCACGCCCCTGGCGACCGTACGGGCCCACGCCGAGCTGGCCCGCCGCCACCCCGGCGACGTCCCCGGCGAGGTACGGCACGCGCTGGAGCGGATCGACGCGGAGTCGGGCCGGATGGGCACACTCGTGGACGACCTGCTGCTCCTCGCCCGCCTGGACGCAGGGCGGCCGCTCGCCCGCGACCCCGTCGACCTGACCCGCGTCGTGATCGACGCCGCAGGGGACGCGCGGGTCTCCGCCCCGGGCCACCGCTGGCGGCTGCGCCTCCCGGAGGAGCCGGTCACGATCACCGGTGACGCCGGACGCATCCACCAGGTCGTCGCCAACCTGCTGGCCAACGCGCACACCCACACCCCGCCGGGGACCACGGTCACCGTGTCCGTACGCGCCCCGGCCCCGGGGGCGGCCGAGCTGACCGTCCACGACGACGGGCCCGGCATCCCCGAGGACGTACGCGCGGAGATCTTCGAGCGGTTCGTCCGCGCCGACAAGGCGCGGTCGCGCGCGCGGGGCGGCAGCGGCCTCGGCCTGGCCATCGTCAAGGCCGTGGTGGCCTCGCACGGCGGCGACGTCTCGGTGGAGAGCCGCCCGGGCGACACGCTCTTCCGGGTGTTCCTCCCCGCCGGTTGACACCCGCGTGCGCGGATTCGGCGTTATGCGAGGGACTCCGGAATCTCCCCGACCGCCTCGGACCGGTCCGGGCCGGTCGGGAGGTCCGCCCGCCAGGCGTCGATCACGAGCACGCTGCGCATCCCGACCGAGAGGTAGAGGCCGAGCGCGGGCGTGACGTTGTTGGAATCCACGTGCAGGATCGTCCCGGCGCGGCCGCGCCGCGCGTCCGCCGCGAACGCCGTACGCAGCAGGAGCCTCCCGAGCCCCCGGCCGCGGAAGGCGGGCAGCACGGACAGGGTCCGCACGTAGCCGCAGTTCTCGTCGGCCAGGAAGTGGTCGGTGCCCAGCAGCATCGCGGCGGGTTCGCCGTCCACGCGGGCGACCAGGAGCTGGCTCCAGTCGTTCGCGGGCGCCGCCTCCATCGCGGAGACCCACTCGTCGAACGTCCGGGGCACGAACCCGAAGTGCCGGGCGAAGCCCTCCTGCTGGATCCGGTGGGCGGTGCGGAGCCGTTCCTCGCCGGGCTCGCCGCTCTCCATCATGACGCCGGCGGGGATCTCGGGGTCGGCGACGGACGTGCCGCCGGCGTGGTCGATCCGCATGCGGTGAAAGCTGGTCGCGGGAGCGAGCCCGTGCGCCTTGGCCGCCGCCTGGAGCTCGGCGTCCTCGCGGTAGACGCTGATGTCCACCCGGGCCCGGCCGTGTCCGAGGCCGCGGGCGATCTCCACCGCCCGGCTGAGGACGCGCGCCCAGAGCCGGTCCGCCACCTCGGGGACCAGTGCCCGTACGTCGATGTCCACGTCGCCGCCGGTCCCCTTGGGACAGGCCCAGCCCCAGCCCACGAGCCGGCCGCCCTCGTACACCAGCCAGCTGTCGGCGGCGAGGTCCAGCTCGCTGAGCACCTCGGCGACGTCGTCCAACGTGGAGTCGGGGCGGCCGATGGCCATGGTGTCGATCTCGGCGACCAGCTCGTGGATCGCCCGCGCGTCCGCCTTGGAGGGCCGTCTGATCTCGTATCCGTTCACGCCCCATTTGTAGCGGCCGCGACTTGGCGACGGCTTGCGCACCGGTTGGCGCGGCGGCTTCCGGGATCAGGCGTACGGCTGGGTGATGACCTCCATGTTGTGGCCGTTGGGGTCGTTGAAGTAGACCCCGCGCCCGCCGTACAGGTGGTTGATCTCCCCGGGCTTCCCGTGGTGCGGGTCGGCCCAGTAGTCGAGCCCGCGCCCCCGGATCCGCTCGAAGATCACGTCGAACTCGGACTCACTGACGATGAAGCAGTAGTGGTTCCCTTGGACCTCGTCGGCGTCCATGTAATCGAGCGTGACGCCGTTGGCCGTCTGGACCGGCACGAACGGCCCCCACTGCGGGGCCGCGGTGAGCCCGAGGATGTCGGCCAGGAACTCGGCCGACGCGCGCTTGTCCCTGCTCGGCACGATGGTGTGGTTGAGTGCGACGGACATCGAAGCCACCCTCCTGCTCCGTCTTCGGGGAGCTGCGTTCCGGAGAACACCGGCGTTCTCTCAGGGAAGCGCTCCGTGGCGAGAGCGATATTCCCCGGGGGTTTCCCGGGAGAGGCCGACGCTTTCCCACGTTTAGACGTTTCCCCGGTTCGCCCCGATTTGACGGTATTCCCGCAAGCCGTGGGCATATTTCGTGATCCGTCACCATGAGTGAGCCACGATTTCGTCGATCCCCTGGTCGCGCCGCGTTCCCCGACAAGCGCCGACAAGCACCGGCGAGCTTCGACGGGCGCCGACAGGCGCCCGGAAAAGACCGGTAAAGACCGTCATCGGCCGATATATCCGGGTACTGCCTGAGGAAGCGGTGACAGGCGGGACGACCGCACGCGACACACGATTCGGTTCCGCCCCATGCGTGACGCGACCCACGGACAGGCCCGCCTATGGACGATGAGACACGCACACCGCCGCCGAGAGGTAGGCCGCGACCGCCGAGCGCCCTTGCGCAGAGCGACCTGGAGGCGCTGCTGCTGCGGATCCTCACCCGCATCGAGCGGGCGCTCCTCTACGTGGTCGCGTTCGTCCTCCTCTGCGTCGCGGGCGGCATCATGGTCATGATGGTCGTGACGGCGATCAGCGCCTCGGCGAGCTGGGCCGACACGGTCAGCGTGATCCTGGAGGAGCTGCTGCTCGTCCTGATCGTCGTCGAGATCTTCGTGACGGTGCAGATGCACCTCAAGGGCAGGCATCTGCAGGTCGACCCGTTCATCATCGTCGGCATCATCGCCGTGGTCCGGCACGTCCTGTCCGTGGTCGTACGGCTCAAGGTCACGATGACGGCGCAGCAGAGCCGCGAACAGTTCACCGAGCTGGCCGTCTACGCGGGCGTGACCCTCGTGCTGGTCCTGGCGCTGGCCCTGGCCCGCTGGTCGAAACGGGCGTCCGCCCGCAGGTCCGGCTCCCGCCCCCAGAGCCCCGACCGCCGGGGCTCCTGGACCCGCAGTCCCCCGCCCTCCTGACCACCGCCGCCCCGGGCATCCGCGCCCACCCTCGATCATTCACGGTGCGGAGCGGACTTCCCTTCACTCTTGACCGCCAACTACTTTGCAATACAAAGTTGACGTCTCGGCGGCGGATCAGCATGCGAGGGGAAGGCCGTAGATGGACAGACCTGCCCGGACCGGTTTCGAGGATCCCGGCGAACCATCTCGCGGGCAGGGCGCCCTGCTCGCGGAGCACCACGCCCTGCGTTCGTCCGCCCGGAAACACCTGCGCGGCTCGTGGGGGCCGTTGCTGGGCTTCGGGCTCGTGTCGCTCGCGGCGGTTCCCATCGCCCGTCACGCCTTCAACTTCGGCGCGCACGGCCGGTACGTCGTCTCCTATCCGCTCTTCGCGTACGCCGAACTGAAGGGCGTCTGCCGCGTCCACGTCGAGGGCGCTCCGTGCGACGCCCACGAGTTCGACGGCTCGGTCCTGCGTTTCCTGGCATGGGGACTCTGGTTCGCGGTGCTGCCGGTGCTCTGGCTGACCTTCGCCCGCTGGTATCGCCGCCGTGGTGAGATCCGGGGGATCATGCCTCGCCGACGTCCGTGGCTGTGGGCCGTGGCCCTCACATTCACACTGGTCGTGGCGGCCTCGCTCGCTCTCTTCCTCCTCCGCGGACAGCCGGGGAACGCGTCTTTCCTCGAGAACAGCTATGCCAGCCCGTGGTACGTCGTAGGAGTGGGCCTGCTGGTCCTCGGTCTCCTCGAACGCAGATGGATCACCGCCACGGCGGGACTGTGTCATGTCGCGCTGCTGTCGGCCTACCTCGCCCCGACGTGGGGCACCAGCTGGCTCCCCTGGGCGCACCCCGCTGAGCCCGGCTGGCTCGACGGGCCGGAGTTCAAGGCGCTGCTCCTGGCCGCGATCCTGCTCCTCGCGGGTGCCGCCGAATGGGCCTCCGCCCGGCCGGCGCGAGCACACCGCACCGGCTCTCTGATCGCGAGAACGACTTGAACGCGACGACCACCACGCCCGCGCATCCCGACGACACGCAGGCCCTCCATCCGACACAGGCGCTGGACGACACGGTGCACCAGCGCGTACGCCTCGGCGTCCTGTCGATCGCCCGAGAGGCCGACCAGGTCGAGTTCGGCTTCCTCAAGCACCAGCTCGCGGTGACCGACGGCAACCTTTCCCGCCACCTGAAGGTGCTCGAAAGCTCCGGCCTGATCGCCATGCGCAAGGGATACGAGGGCAGACGACCCCGGACGTGGATCTCGATCACCCCGAAGGGCAAACGCGCGTTGGACGCCGAGATCCAGGCGCTCCGGGAACTCGTCCACCGCCTGGATACGCGAGGAACCCCTCTGTGACCGACACATCGCGGCAGGATCCGCCGGAAGCCGCTGTGCAGGGGACGATGTCCGCGGCCTGCGGTTCAAGATCGGGAAGGGCCTACTCGTCGGGCGAATCCTGAAACCGCGCCGGCGGCTGCGGCCTTCTGTCGCTTGTGCCAAGCCAGCAACAAGATCAAACCGTGCGGCAGGGCGAAGGCGAACGTTCCCAGTGTCAGACCGAAGTTGAACTGACCTGTCGGCTGACCTGCTGCCGCGTCGCGCCCGGGGCGAAGGCGAACAGAGATCAGGATGAGGGAAGACCATCGGGGCCGGGTCCCAAGTCAATTCGGGATGCGACGACAGATCGCGCTCAGGCAGACTGCGCGGATGAGCGCGGACACGTTCACGTCGCCGCAGGAGCGAGCCCTCCGCCACGTCGAGACCCTGTCGTCGGGGGACCCGATCGACCCCCGGTTGCGTGTGACCCTCAACTTCCACCCCGACCGCTTGGTCGGCGACCGGCAGATCCTGCTCCGACTGGCCGACGACGGCGTCTACCTGTCGCAATTCGTCACCGGAACGAGCAACGGGGGACTCACCGCTCATCCCGGCGGCGACCGGTGGCGTTGGGAAAGCAGGATCTTCGGCGGCGCGTACGACCATGCGCCCGCCGAGGCGCGCCCCGTCTACGGTGCGCTGAACTTCCGACATAAGCCCATCGGCGCCGCGCCGCGGTTCGGATCCGCCCACTTCAGGCTGACGGCCGAGACTCTTCGGCGAACCACCTTCTGCTACCCGGACAGCTTCTTCGAACCTTCGGCGTTCGGCGTCGCGTCCCGCATGGCGCTGATCGGCCTGGCCGAGGCGGACGACCAGGACCTCCTGGACGACTACATCGAGGCGCAGGTGCACGGGCCGGTCCGGCTCGATCGGGACGTGGAGGCCCTGCTCCTCGATCCCAGCTATCGCGGCACGGCCGTGGAGGCCGCGGCCCGCCGGCTTCCGTGCGCGGTGGAATGGCATTCCGGCTTCCGCCTCACGACCGAACATCTGCGGCGCCACCCGAACTACCGGGGACAGGAGTACGTAGCGCTCGGCGCCGAGATCGCGGTCGACGGCCTGCTCGATCCGCGGGTCATCGGAGACGCCACCCGCACCGGGCGCTACGACGTGCAGGCACTGAAGAAGGTCTGGCACTACGTGGCGCGCTTCGGCTCGCCACCGCCCCCGGCCGGCAAGCCCTGATCACCCGTCCGCCGACCCGAACGAACCCCTCTTTTTGATCTGACGCCGGAACAGGAGGACATGGCGGAGGGTTCGCCGTGCTCACCGTCCAGGGCCTCGAACCCGACAGCATGACCGAGACGATCCATGCGCGAACGCCCACGCCACACGAAGCTGAGGTGCTCCAGCTACCCGCCGGCGAGGCTGTCATGGTCCTGCACCGACGCACATTCACCCGCGACGGACGCCTGGTCGAGCTCGCGCGAGACATCCATGCCGCCTCACGCTTCGCATGGTCATACACGTTCAAAATCCCCGATTGAGGACAGGAACCCGCCATGACACCCCGTGCCGTCCTATCCGACACGCTTCGCGCCGACGTCGCGACACTTTGGGACTACCACGACATGCACCATGGTGTACGCCCCGCCGACGTCGGCATCGGGCTGGGCAGTCATGACCTCGGAGTGGCGACATGCGCCGCCGATCTCTACCTGCGCGGGACATTCCCGTTGATCGTCTTCACCGGCGCCAACGCCCCAACCACAGTCAACGACTTCCCACGTGGTGAGGCGGTTCACTACCGGGAGCACGCCATCGAGCGCGGTGTTCCCGCCCAAGCCATCCTCATCGAGCCGACGGCGACCAACACCGGCGAGAACATCAGCCGAACTCGCGCACTTCTCACCGAACAAGGTGTCAAGGTCCGCTCGGCCGTCATCATCTCCAAGCCGTACCAGCAGCGACGCGCCTACGCCACCTGCACGAAGCTCTGGCCGGAGATCGACATCACGTGCGCGTCCCTTCCGATGTCACTCGATGAATATCTGGAGCGCATCGGGAACCCCGACCGTGTGATCAGCATGCTCGTCGGCGACACCCAACGGATCACCGAGTACCCCAAGCTCGGCTACGCCGTCGAGCAACCGTTCCCCGCCGACGTCCGGTCGGCCTATGAGCGCCTGGTCGAGGCAGGGTACACAAGCCGCCTGATCTGACGAAGGGTCACGGGTTTCCTGCCCGCTGCCATCGTTTGGACGGGAGAGCCCTGCGCGCTTGTAGCTGGAATCGAGCAAGTCCCCCGTGGTGCCGCCGGCCGAACTAAAGCTGACCGATCTTCGCGCCCATACGCGTGACTGGGGAGAACATGCTCATCGAAGCAGAGCTGAAGGCCCGCGTCCGCGAACCCGAACGAGTTCGGGCACGCCTTGATGACATCTTGATGGCATCGCTTCGGCCACCCCAACCACCTGCCGCGACGTGTACTACGTCCGCGAAGACCAGGCGCTTACAAAGGCGGACGAAGAGCTACGACTGCGGGCGGACGGCGTCGCCGTGGTGCAGCGCGCGAACCGAATGGTGGGCACGGCACCGAGAGAGCGCGCAGTGGCGGCAGCCTGGGACCTGCTCGCCATAACCCTGACCCACGCGGGCGGCGGGCTGGCACGCAAGCGCAAGCCGCGCAAACAGGGCGGCCTCAATGTTTCCGCCCATAGCTGCGGGTCACCCGGCCCCGAGAGTTGACAGCGATGGCGTCGACGGTAGGGAAGCCGGCCTCCGGTGGCGAGCCGCTGTGACCTCTCCGCTCGCGAATGCCCACCAATCGGAATGCCGTCCACGGTAGTCACAAATAGTGCAAGCATGATTACTTAGAGTTGCCTATCGAACGCGTGAACGATATCCTCGCAGAGGGTCGACCGTCAGACCGGGAGGGGAGGTGCGAAGAGATGATGCTTTCGGGTGGCGTGCTGTTGTCGCGCCGACCGGAGGACGCTCTTCCGTCCCGGCCGTCTGACGCGCCTTCTGCATCCCCGCGACGGCGGCGCGGGTCCAGGCGGCACACGCCGCTCATCGGATCCGATCGTTTCTCCGGTGACTCCTACGGTGCGGTGCTTCTCGACCGCGCTCGCAGCGCCGAGCTCCTCGGTGACGGCCTCAGCTTCGGAGGCTGCGGAGGAGCCCCTGATCCCGCCCCGCACGACACGACCCGCCCCGAGGGGCGAGGTGGACGACGCGGTGAGCCGGAGACGACGCACTCCTGGGCCCGTCGGCTGCTCGGCCTCCCGGAGGCGACAGAAGACCAGAAGCCTGACAGCAGGGAGGAGTCGCAGCGCCGCGGAAGCGATGGCGGTGCCCTTTCCGGTCGGGACGGGCTACCGCGGCCCGGATGCAACCGTGACGACCTGTCGGCCTGGGATGGAATCTGGCAAGGCCGTCGCCCCACCCACGAGTCGCCCGCGACCCGTCCCTTGCGGGCTGGTCGGGATGGCCGGGGCGCTGGCCAGGGCATCGGCGGTGATGGGCCGGCCGCTGGTGGTGACCGCCGGGGCGCTGGTCAAGATGGCCAGGACGCTGTCGGCCGGGGCCGAGGCGCTGGTGCAGGCAGCGCTGGCGGTGACGGCCAGAACCCCACGGGCCCGGATGCTGCTGGTGGTGACAGCCGAGTAGGAGACTGGCCCGACCTGAACCTGGCCGGATGCGACGTCATCGAGTTGCTGGCTCGTGCCGAGTGGCTGGCCGCGGCTGCAGGAAAGGTGTCGGGCGAAGCCAAGACCGGGGCTGGAGCCGAGACCGGGACTGGCGCTGGAGTCGGTGTTAACGCCGGTGCTGGGGCAGGGGCTGGCGCAGTGACTGGGACCGGTGCCGAGACTGGTGCCGAGGTTGAGGTGGTGATGGCGGAGATCGTCGCCCTGGCACGGGCGATCGATCTGGCCGAAGCCGCGATCGCCGCCCGCCTCCCGATAGCCGAAGCCGGTAAAGGCCACCACCTGTTCGGGCGGCGGTCGATCGGGGCGTGGCTGGCAGCGGCCACCGGGTCACGCACCGCCCGCGCCGGAGAACGTGTCACACTCGCGCGGCAGCTCCCGCGCCTGCCCCACACCGCCCGCTTGTTCGCGTCGGGTCGTCTGTCGTTCGGGTATGCGGCGACGATCGCGTCCGCCACCCGGCATCTGGACGACGCCGAAACCGAACTGGCCGAACCGATCCTGGTGGAGTTGGCGCGGGCGTCGGTGTCCACGGTGGAGGACGTGGCCCGCGCCGGCCACACCATCATCGAGACCATCGACCCGGACGGGAGGCTGGCGCGGGCGGCGGCCAAGACCGAACGCCAGCACCTGACGATCTCCGACACCACCGATGGGATGGGCCGCCTGCGCGGACTGCTCGACCCAGAACTGAAGATGCAGCTGAAAACCTGGCTGGAACCGCTGGCGGCCAAAACCGACAGCACCGACCTGCGCAACCACGGCCGCCGCATGGCCGACGCCCTCGCCATCCGCCTATCGCAGGGCGGCAGGCGCACCGTGATGCACGTATCGGTCACCGAGCAAACCCTGACCGGCCAATCAGAAGAGCCGGCCTTTCTGGAGGACGGCACGGCTATCCCGGCGCAGGATGCGCGCAGGATGGCCTACACCGCCGAACTACGGCGGGTGCTCCGCGACGCGGACGGGATCATGAAGGATTTCGGGCGGGCACGCCGGCTGGCCTCAGCCGACCAGCGGGAAGCGATCCTGGCCACGTACCGGACCTGCTGCCGCGAAGGCTGCGACATCCCCGCCTACCTGGCCGAGATCGACCACATCGAACCCTGGTACCCGACCGGCCGCACCAACCTGGACAACCTCGCACCGCTGTGCGCCGCGGACAACAAGTGGAAGTCCCGCCACCCCGACCGGGTAGAAGTGATCGATCAGGGCGACGGGACCGTGTCAATGCGCTTCCACCGGTATTCCAAGCTCCGCCCCCGACGCTGGACCGACAGACAGTGACCAACAATCCCGCGAACAGCGGCCCATGAACGGCGACCGGCGATCCGTGATCGAGGATCGAGGACCGGCGACCGGCGATCACTGAACAGCGACCGGCGAGCGCGATCCGTCATGCACGTCGAAGCCGTCCGCAGGCATGCGGTGAGCCGGCGGGGATCCTTCGTCCTGGCACTGGTGACCTGTCGTGTTGGAGGCGGACTCTCGCAGATCATTAGGCTGCCGATCGAGTTGGGGCAAATGTTTCTCCTTCGGCAGCAGGTGACGTACAACGAAAGCGCTCACAACGACAGGAGCTTCCGCGGGCTTCCAACGACGCCGTAAAGCCCGTATGTTCACCGCGACCGGACGGAACCTAGGGTGATCGGCATGGATTACGTACGGCTCGGCACCACCGGACTCAAAGTCAGCAGGATCTGCCTCGGCATGATGAGCTATGGCGACCCCGACAAATGGGGCGGCTGGGTACTCCCCCAGGACCAGGCCGAACCCATCGTCCGCAAAGCCGCCGACAACGGCGTCACCTTCTTCGACACCGCGGACGTCTACTCCCAGGGCGTCAGTGAAGAGGTCACCGGCAACCTCCTGCGCGCCATATTCCCCCACCGCGAGGACTACGTCCTCGCCACCAAGGCCTACTTCCCCGTGGGCACCGGTCCCAACGATCGGGGGCTGTCCCGCAAACACATCCACGCCGCGATCGACGCCTCGCTACGCCGCCTCGGCACCGACTACGTCGACCTCTACCAGATCCACCGCTGGGACGACGAGACCCCGATCGAGGAGACGATGGAGGCCCTTCACGACGTCGTCCGCGCCGGAAAGGCCCGCTACATCGGCGCCTCCTCCATGTACGCCTGGCAGTTCGCCAAGGCCCAGCACACCGCCGAACGCAACGGCTGGACCAAATTCGTCGCCATGCAGCCGCACTACAACCTCCTCTACAGAGAAGAGGAGCGGGAGATGATCCCGCTGTGCCGTGACCAGGGCGTCGGCCTGATCCCGTGGAGCCCGCTCGCTCGCGGCCTGCTCGCCCGCGCGGGCGCCCCGGTCGACACCGCCCGCCAGGTCGGGGACGGCGCGCGCCAGGAGCAGCTCTATGGGGGCGCGGGAGATGCCGTGATCATCGAGCGGGTGGTCGAGACGGCGCGTGAGCACGAGGTACCTCCAGCTCAGGTGGCGCTGGCGTGGCTGCTCCACCAGCCGGGCGTGACCGCCCCGATCGTGGGCGCCACCAAGGAGCGGCACGTGGACGACGCCGTCGCCGCGGTGGATCTGGCCCTGAGTGAGAAGGAGCTCGCCTTCCTCTCCGAGCCGTACCTCCCGCGTCCGATCATTTTCTGACGTCGGCGATCGACGACGAGCATGGCGAGGCCCGGTGCGGGCGGCGGCATCGAGCCTCGGCGACGCCGCCCGGCTGGCACTCGCACAGCTCCCCAAACAGTGCCGCCGCCGCGTACTGATCCGCACCGACTCCGGCGGCGGCACCCACGAGTTCCTCACCTGGCTCACTCGCCCAGGCCGACGGCTTGCCTACTCCGTCGGGTTCACCTTCACCGACGACGCACGGCACCCCCGCTCGCCGCTACGAACCCAACCGCCTGCGGCTACGCCTGTTCGCCGTCGCCTCCGCGGCGGCCGACGCCTCCGCCTTCGCATCGCCACACGATGGCCATGGGCGGCACAGATCATCACCGCTCTGGCGCGACTGAACACCCTGCCCGCGCCGACCTGACCAGTACCAAACCGTCCCTACGGCCAGGAAAGGAACCGTGGGCCCGTGGAACCCCGCTCACCCGGCGCGACAGCCGGGCCAACGAGCTGACCAGGGCCGCGAAAACAATCTCAGCCGAACAGCTCAGCCAACCAAACGAAGATCACGAAAGATCGAGGCTAACGACGTCGTCCGCGCCGGAAAGGCCCGCTACATCGGCGCCTCCTCCATGTACGCCTGGCAGTTCGCCAAGGCCCAGCGCACCGCCGAACGCAACGGCTGGACCAAATTCGTCGCCATACAGCCGCACTACAACAAGCGGTTCACTTCATGCAGCATGTTGAATCTGGCCGCCTGACGTTCCTCATTCGCCGACCCACACGCTTGAATTGCCCCGTTGAGCTGTCGATTCGCTCCAGGGCACACCTCCTTTCAGGTCAGCCGTCGCCGTCACGAGCCCGGCACAAGACCCGATTCGGTGAGGACTTTCACTACAGGGTCAAGCCGCCTTCGGCGGGAGGCACGCGCCGCCCGCACTGAGGAGAGAGTGAGAGGCGCGCGAAGTCGTGGGGTGTGTCAGCCGAGGGCACCAGGACGAAAGCGAGGAGAGCAAAGCGCAGCCGCAGGAAGCCAGTCAACCGCATGTCCGAGAACTCGCGCCCGCACGAGCAGAGCCGCAGGCCCGCGCCTCGCCTCCGGCGGGCGTGCGGCCTCTTCGGGCCGATCCCGCCGCGTCGGGCGCGCGGCCTTCGGCAAGCTGAGCGTCGCAGTGGCGAACTGGCGGCATACGTTTATGCCGATGAGAGTCTCTTTCCGCAGGTGATGGAGACCAGACGAAACCTCGAACACCTGCCAACCACCCGTTAACGCGGCGCGCGTTCGGACGACCAGCGAAGGCGTGGGTAGAGAGAAAACTGCGCGTCAGCTCGTGGGAAAACCTTGGGGCCCTGCCCCAAACCCCGGAGCGCTCCGGGATCCGGATGATCACCTTCGTGAGCAGCAGGGCCATAGAGGGCTGAGGTAGAAGCCCTGATCGTCCCGTCTGGGCAGTAGAAAGAGTTCACGCGGGGTGCCGTAACTGAACCGTCGTGATACAAATGGCGGATTCGGCATAGCGAGCCCATTATGCCCATGTCTACAGGCTGATGCCGGACCTGCGATCGATTGGGAGGGCACATGGCCGCAGGGAGACGGTGGATCTGGTGCGTGCTGGCCACGGTCACGGCCATTGCCATCTTGACCGGTTGTTCCACAACCGCAACCACTTCGAAGGTCCCACGGCCGCAGCCGACGTGGCGCTTTCTGGACGAAAGCAGTTCGCATGCCGCGGCCGACGATCTTTGCCCGAAGGGCCGGGGGCCGAGGGGCTTGGATTGTCGTTCCAAAGTTCCCGGGTATAAGGCGTGCATGAAGCGGCATCCGGTGAAAAATTCGGCCACACTGTGCCAGCAAGCGCTGATCGTCCGAATCGAATGCCGTCGCGGAGAACTGGCCATCTTTTTCGGCGAATACGACTGCGCCTCATCGTTCGAATCTTACCTGTCATGCCGGATGGGAAAACCGAAACGGTCTGATGACGTGTGCGCCGCAGCCGAGAGAGCGTTGCTGCGCTGTCCGGGCAGCTTTGGTCCGGGCAGCTTTGGTCCGGACATCGATTTCGACTGTGTGAAGGCGCGAGACGCCTACTACGATTGTCGCGACGACACGCGAAGCGATTACATGTTCTGCTCAACATATATCGAGATTCTCGGTGTGTGTCATACGGCGAGGGTGAGCTGCTCCGACCTTCTCGACAAGTATCTTGCTTGCGCCCATGAAGGGTTATCCCCTAATGAGTGCGCATTCGGGTCGAACATGAGGATCGGGTGCTTGCATGATCTCAAAGCCGGCACCTTCCGGCAGATCGCGACATGCGACTCCATCTGGAGAGATCACCTCAGAGATTGTTCTGGCCTTAATGGGTTACGTGTCGACGGTCCTACGCCCTGTACGGGTGGTGCGACTTGGTATGAAGTGAGCTATTCGATCTGCGAAAAGCAGGGCGACTCCGCCGAAACGGTTCGCGTGGATTACGTGAGCGCCGAGGACAATAATTACAGACCACCGATCTGCTGGGTACCTAAAGGCTAGATTCGCCATATGTACGAGGAGGCCGAACACGCCATCGGTAGAGCATCCGCGTCATACCTCGAGCGCGCGTCCGGCCCGGTCCTGCCCGAGCCGGACGTCGTTCGAGACGCGCAGGGCGAGCGCCCGGTGCGGGCGGCATCGGGCCTCGGCGACGCCGCCCGGCTCTCGCCGGTGCGGTCGCCTGCCGGTGAAGCAGACGGCCGGTGAAGCGGACGGTCAGTGAAGCGGACGGCCAGTGAAGCGGACGGCCAGCGCCCACGGAGCAACGTCCCCAGGGGCGCCTCGGTCCCGGCGGGCCTCCTCGCGGCGCCCGCTGTGGCCGTCCGTGGCGGCGTCGAAGATTGTCAGGGGCACACCGTACGCTGCAGGGCATGGGTCGGTCGAACGATGATGCGGCTGCCGCGATCGAGGAATACGCGGAGCTTTTCGCGCTGAACGGCGGGGACGCGTTCCGCGTCCGCAGTTACCAGAAGGCGGCGAAGTCGATCGCCGGCTACCCGGAGGATCTCCGCGAGACGGATCCGCGGAAGATCCCGGGGGTGGGCGAGGCGATCGCCAAGAAGGTCGATGAGTTCCTCCAGCGGGGCAGCTTCCGCCAGCTCGACGAGCTGCGCGCCGTCGTGCCCGACGGGGTGCGCGAGCTCACGAGGGTCCCCTCGCTGGGGCCGAAGAAGGCGCTGTTCCTGTTCCAGGAGCTCGGCATCGACTCCCCCGCCGCCCTCGCCGAGGCGATCAGGGGCGGCCGGTTGGCCGGGCTGCGCGGATTCGGCCCGAAGACCGCGGAAAACCTGCTCAAAGGGGTCGAGCAGTTGGAGCAGTCGGCCCGGCGGGTCCACATCGGCATCGCCATGGACCTGGCCGAAAGGGTCATCGCCTCGGTGCCCGCCGAGCGCATCGCGTACGCCGGTTCGCTGCGGCGGATGCGCGAGACGATCGGCGACGTGGACATCCTCGCCGTCGGCCCGGTCGAGCTGATGGCCACCTTCGTGGCGCAGCCGTACGTCACCGAGGTGATCGCGCGCGGCGACCGCAAGACCTCGGTCCGGACCGACCGCGGCATCCAGGTGGACCTACGCCTGGTCCCGGCGGAGTCGTGGGGCGCCGCGCTCGTCTACTTCACGGGGTCGAAGGAGCACAACGTCCACATCCGCGAGATCGCCGTCAAGAAGGGGTGGAAGCTCTCCGAGTACGGCCTGTTCGACGGCGAGGACGACGTCATCGCCTCGGAGACCGAGGAGGACATCTACCGCGCGCTCGGCATGGAGTGGGTGCCGCCGACGCTGCGCGAAGACGGCGGCGAGGTCAAGGCGGCGCTCGACGGCCGGATCCCCCGCCTGGTCGAGCTGGGCGACATCAAGGGCGACCTGCACACGCACACGAATCTGACCGACGGCATCGCCTCGCTCGACGACATGGTGGCCGCGGCGGCCGGCCGGGGTTACGCCTACTACGCCGTCACCGACCACGCGCCCGAGCTGTTCATGCAGCGGATGACCCTGGAGAAGGCGCTCCAGCAGAGGGCCCAGATCGCCGCGCTGCAGGGGCGATATCCCGGCATGCGGCTGCTGCATGGCACCGAGCTCAACATCGGCCCCGACGGTTCGGTGGACTGGCCGGCCAAGGTTCTGGAGGAGTTCGACATCTGCGTCGCGTCCGTCCATTCGCACTTCGGGCAGAGCCGCGACGAGATGACCCGCCGCTTCATCACCGCGTGCGAGAACCCGAACGTCCACGTCATCGGCCACCCGACCACCCGCAAGATCGGCAAGCGACCCCCGGTGGACGCCGACTGGGACGCGGTCTTCCGGGCGGCGGCGCGCACCGGGACCGCCATGGAGATCGACTCGTTCCCGGACCGGGCCGACCTCCCGTCCGACCTGGTCCGGCGGGCCCGCCACCACGGGGTGAAGTTCTCGATCGACAGCGACTCGCACGCGATCCCGCATCTGGCCAATCTGAAGTTCGGGGTCGGCGTCGCCCAGCGGGCCTGGCTGACCCCCGACGACGTGATCAACACCTGGCCGCTGGACCGCCTGCTCGCCTTCCTCGGCCGCTAGAGCGGCGCGGCACCTCGCTCCACGAGAGCCGCGGCCCCACGAGGACGCTCATCCCTCTCCGGAGGGAGCGGAGTCCCGCTGGACGGGGAGGATCGGCCCGGCCCACGCCGTCAGGCTGAGGCCATGAAGACAACAAGACCACATACGGCGGCCACCGTCGCTGCGGTCATGGCGGGCGTCGGGCTGGCCGGTTTCGGGGCGACCGGGATCGCCTTCGACATCGTCGGAGTGGTCATGGCGGCCCTCGCGGCGGTCACCGGGGCCGAAGAGGCGGTCCAGCTGTCGCTCGACTGGCCGATGACCGCCGCCCGCGCTGCCGCACTCGTAGTCGGCACGGCGCTGCTCGTCTCCGCCGTACGGCGCCACCGCCGCGCCCGCTGCGCGTGCCGGCGGTGCGGGCGCCCGCCCGTGCCCACGTCCACCGCCGGCGAGAGCCGGAGGACGCCCACGGCCACCGCCGGCGAGGGTCGGAGGATGTGGGACAGGCTGAGCGTAGGAGCCGGGTACGCGACGGTGGCACTCGCCGCGGGGTACGGCGCGCTGAAGGCCCAGTGGGGCCTCGGCGGCACCATCGGGCTCGACGATCCCCACGCGTTCGGGGAGGTTCGGCTGTGGTCGTCGGGGATGGGCGACACGGCCCTGCTGGCGCTGATCGGGATGGCGCTCGGGCTGGGCTTCGCCCGCACCTGGCGGCCTCCGCTGCGGATGCCGCGCTGGCTGCCGCTCACGGCCGCGTTCGTCGGCTGCGTGATGCTGGTCCCGGTCGGAATTTTGGGCATCGGTTACCGGATCGCGACCGTGCTCGGCATCGCACAGGTGTCGATGAAGGGCGTCTCGCTGTGGGTGTTCGACGTGATCTACGCCTGGTTCCTGATCATGGGACTGGCGATGGGGCTCGCGGCTGTCGGTTACCACTACCGCACGAGGGGGGTGTGCCGGTCCTGCGGCCGGGGCCGACCCGCCTTCACATGATTCAGGAAGAGCCGTCCGCCTCCCGGCCCTCGCCGTCACCGCTCACCAGCCGGTCCAGCAGGCCGGCGGCCAGGCGCAGGAGCCCGCGTTCGGTCGGGGTGAGCTCGCATGCCATCCTCTGGGCCAGCCACGCGTCGGACTCCTGCGCGTACCGCATGAGTACGTCGGCGCCTTCCTCTGTCAGGGCGATCGATCTGCGTAGCATTCGCCGATCGTGCCTGGGGGTGCGGTGACGACCACGAAGGCGCAGCGGGACAGGCCACCCCGGGCCGCGTACCGCGCTCTCCCCGTCGGCCCGATGCTCGCCGGGGCCGCCGGCATGTGCGGTCCGGTCCTGGCGGGCGCGCTCACCGACCATACGGGGGCGGGGATGCTCGCGATCCGTCCCGCAGACGCGGCCCTCGGCTGCCTCATCGCGATCGGCGCCGGCTATCTGCCGTGGTCGCCGCGGCAGGGAAGCGGGCGGAAGTAGGGTCGCGCCGCCGCCGACATCGATCACGGCGGCACCCGTGTCGCCCTCGGCACCTCCTCGACGAGTTCCACCGACAGGACGGGGTCCGCCTGGAACAGGCCCACCTGACGCGGCCCGCGGGCGCGCAATCCTGGTGGACCAACGGCACGCCCCCCGTTGACATCCCGCACTCACTGATTCAATGGTTTCCTAGTAGGTAAATAGGAAATTCAAGGAGGGGTGGTCCACCATGGCTCTTGATGACCTGACCGGCGCGTCCGTCTCCGGGTCCGGCATTCCGCACCCGCGCGAGGAGACCCACCGCACTCCGTCACTCCCCTCCCCCCGTACCGGCGCCCACCCCGGCGGCGAAGCATCCGCCGGCCCCGACGGGCTGTCCGGGGACGACGAGGCGGAGCGGGCCATCGTCAAGCCGCTGCCTCCCGAACTGTTCGACATCCACGGCTCCTGTGCCGAGATGCGCTGGGAGGCGATGCGCGGCCGGGGCTACCACGTGCCCAACGACCGCTTCTTCGTCCGGAACCACACCTCGACCCCGCGGATCGACGCCGCCACCTGGCGGCTCAGGCTGCACGGGTCAGGGCTGCGCCGTCCCCGCGACTTCACGTACGACGAACTGCTCGCCCTGCCGACGCGGACCGCGGACGTGGCGATCGAGTGCGCGGGGAACGGGCGCTCCCTCTTCGCCGCGCAGCAGGGACAGGGTGCCCCCGGCACGCCGTGGCGGCTCGGCGCGATCGGCGTGGCCCGCTGGCGCGGCGTGCCGCTGTCCACGCTCCTCGCCCTGGCCGGGCTCCGCGGCGACGCCGTGGACGTCCTGCCCACCGGCCTCGACCCCGAGTACGTCGACAACGGCGTGAACCTCGGCCACGTCCGCCGCCCGCTGCCGATCGCCAAGGCCCTGGACGACGTGCTCCTCGCGTACGAGATGAACGGCGAGCGGCTGCCGCCCGACCACGGCTTCCCCGCGCGGCTGGTCGTCCCCGGCTGGACCGGGATCGCCTCGATCAAGTGGGTGGGCGACATCGAGGTCTCCACCGCCCCGCTGTCCTCGCCCTGGAGCACCGACCTCTACCGGATGTTCGGCCCGGGCCGACCTGAGGAGCCGTTGACCACCCAGGTGGTCAAGAGCGCGTTCGAGCTGCCCTGGAACGCGGCGCTCCAGGCCGGACAGCGGCACATCCTGCGCGGCCGATCATGGTCGGGCACCGGGCGGATCGTACGGGTCGAGGTCAGCGTCGACGGAGGGCGGTCGTGGCAGCGCGCCGTGAGCCGGGGCCGCGCCCCCGCGGCCGGCTGGACGCCGTGGCACATCGCCTGGTTCCCTCGCGATCCCGGCCGGTACGTCCTGATGGCCCGGGCCACGGACGAGACCGGGGCCACCCAGCCGGAGCGCACCCCGCACAACACGTTCGGCTATCTCTACGACGGGATCGTGCGGCATCCGGTCACGGTGACCGGCTAGGTCCCTGTCCGCACAGGTTCACCGGGATCGAGGGAATCGAGGGAGCGGAAGGGAACCACCGGGGCCCGAATGAGATCCTCACCCCCAACCCCGGCAAAGGTTGGCTGATCACGGCACTAGACGAGCGGGCCCACGGGAATGTCACCACAAGGCCACCTCACCTGCATCAGGAGAGGTCAGGCGCGTCCGACCTGCACAGGTCCCGCTCCGGTGGCCTGTCCCGGGCCCCATGCCGGGGTCACGCGCGGCCCAAATCTCCCCGGAGACGCGCAGGAAACGCGCCGGTAACCCGGCACGGAGATGATGGTCACACTTCGGGAGCGGACAATGATCGTCCGCCACCGGAGCGCGGAGGAGAGCAGGAAGGATCACCGATGCGCCAGCTCACGGCACTCGACGCGCAGTTTCTGAGCGCGGAGTCGCACACCACCGCATCGCACGTCGGGGGCGTGGCGATCCTCGATCCGGCGTGCGCCCCCACCGGTACGGTCACCCGCGACGGCTTGATCAATCTGCTGCGCGAGCGGATTCACCTCGCTCCTCCCCTGCGGATGCGGATCGCCGACGTGCCGCTCGCCCTCGACCGGCCGTACTGGATCGAGGACGCTGACCTGGACCTGCGCGAGCACGTGTACGAGTCGACGCTGGCGGCCCCCGGCGACGACGACCAGCTCGCCGAGCACGTCGCCCGCATCCACGCGCGCCGGCTGGACCGGAGCCGGCCGCTGTGGGAGATGCACCTGATCCACGGCCTGCCGGACGGGCGGGTGGCGCTCTACACGAAGGTCCATCACTGCGCCATCGACGGGGTGTCCGGCGCCGAGATCCTCGCCTCCCTGATGGACCTCTCCCCCGAGCCTCGCCTGGTCGAGACGCCTCCGGAGGTCCCGGCGGAGCAGACGCCGGAGCAGATCGGCCTGCTGGCGGGCGGGCTGGCCCGCTCGGTCGTCCATCCGGTCGCGGCGCTGCGGTCGTTCACCCGGGCGGTGGCCGACCTCGACGCCATCCCTCTCGCCTCGGCCCTGCCGGGGGCCCGGATGATCGCCCGCGCGACGCGGCGACTGCTCGGCGACGAACGGCCCCGGCCGGAGCTGCCGCCGCTGGCCGCCCCGCGTACGCCGTTCAACGGGGTCATCTCCGGCGAGCGGAGCTTCGCCTTCGGCTCGATCCCCCTGGAAGAGATCCGGCGGGTCTCCCGCACCTTCGGGATGAGTGTGAACGACGTCGTCATGACCTTGTGCGCGTCGGCGCTGCGCCGCTGGCTGATCTCCTGTGACGCGCTGCCCGATCAGCCGCTCATCGCGGCGGTCCCCGTGGCGGTCCGTACGGCGCGCGGCAGCGAGACGATCGGCAACCAGATCTCCGCCATGATCACCCCGCTGGCGACGAACATCGAGTGCCCGAAGGAACGGCTGTCGACGGTGCGCTCGGCCATGCTGGCGGCCAAGCGGCGGTTCGCGGTGTCGCCCGCGACCTGGCTCAACGACGTGTGCGCCTTGTTCCCCGCGCCGTTCTCCGCGCTGGCGACACCGGCCCTGTTCCGCCTGGCGGGCATGGTGGGCACCGGCGTCAACCTGATCGTGTCCAACGTACCCGGACCGCCGTTCCCGCTCTACCTGTGCGGGGCTCGGGTGCTGTCGTACTACCCGATGTCCGTGTTGACCGACGTGACGGGCGCGCTCAGCATCACCTGCATCTCCTACGACGGACGGCTCGACCTCGGCGTCGTGGCCTGCCCGACGCGGGTCTCGGACGTGTGGAGCCTCATCGGGCACATCGACGAGGCGATGGAGGAGCTGACCACGCTGGCCAAGCGTGAGCGGGCCGCCGAGCGGGAATCGGCGGCGATGGAGCCGGAGGAGCCGGGCCCGGCGCAGCGGCAGCCCGGGACGGCGGAGGGCGCCGGGCGGTCGGCGCCGGACCCCGGTACGGCCGAGCCCGATGCCGTGGAGAAGATCCCCGCCTGAGGCGAGCGACGAGGTCGGCCGTCGATCGCGGGGGTCAGCCCAGCGCGTGCGCGATCAGCTCGGCGACCGCGTCCGGATCGATGTGGTGGCCGGTGAGCTGGCAGATGCTCTCCTGATAGAGCAGGACCGCGGCGAACGTGGCGGCGGCCGCCTCCAGCCGGGCCGCGTCGCCGCGACCGCCGAGCATGGCGAGTTCGAGGGCGAACCGCGCCCGTGTGATGATCTCCGCGTTCAGGCGGCCGAGCCGTTCCCGCACCGAGAGGTGCGTGTCGGCCTCGCGGAACAGGATCCGCCGCATGGCGGGCGAGGCGTGCAGCGGCAGCCTGCGGGCCAGCCGGGACAGGGCCCCGGCGGCGTCGCCCGGCGCGGCCGCCGCCCCGCGCTCCACGGCGTCTTCAGCGTCCTCTGCGTCGTGCTCGGTGACCAGGGTCCGCTCGTCCACCAGCGAGATCAGGACATCGATCTTGCGGGGAAAGTAGTGGAAGAGCAGACCCTTGGGCACCCCGGCCAGCTCCGCTATCCGCGCCGTCGGGGTCGCGTCGTACCCGCCGCCCGAGAAGAGCTCCTCGGCCGCGTCGAGAATCCGGGTTCTGGCCGTCTGCCGGTACACGGATCCGACGATAACCACGCGGGATCCGGCGTACCATCACGCAACGGACAGTTGACCCTTCGGTCCCGGCCGTCCCGGTGCCGCTCCGCGCGTTTTCCACCCGGAAGGCCACTGAGGATCTCCGCGCGCGGTCAACCCGCCCGGGCGGTCAGCGGAACTCGGGGGCGTGGTCGGCGGCCCACTGCGCGAACGTGCCGGGCGGGCGGCCGGTGAGCCGCGCCACGGTGTCGGTGACACGATCGGAGTCCGGCCGGCGCTTCGCGGCCGCAAGAGGGGCGGCTGAGACGAGACGGCCCGGCCGCGGGGCGCTGTGTCACCCACGACCGGGCCTGACCCGGGTCCGGGACGCCCTCGGCGTTCTGTCCGAAGGCGACCACCATGACCGCCACCGGGGGCGTCCCGGATGCGCGGCGCCGTCCCCGAGGGGTATGGCCGGAGGTCCGGTCACCGCGCTTTGTTCAGCGCGCGCTCAGTGCTCGGAGGCCTTCTCCGCGCCGACGCCGGTCAGCGAGCGGACCTCGATCTCGGCGTACTTGGACGCGTTGTACTCCTTGCTGAGGATCGTCCCGAGGTATCCGGCGAGGAAGCCGACCGGGATCGAGACGATGCCCGGGTTCGACAGCGGGAACCAGTGGAAGTCCGCGTCGGGGAACATCGCCGTCGGCGCGCCGGAGACCACCGGCGAGAACACCACGAGCAGGACGGACGTCACCAGACCGCCGTAGATCGCGGACACCGCGCCGGCGGTGTTGAACCTCTTCCAGAACAGGCTGAAGAGGATCGCCGGCAGGTTGCCCGAGGCGGCCACGGCGAAGGCCAGCGCGACCAGGAAGGCCACGTTGAGCGACTGCGCGAAGATGCTCAGCCCGATCGCGACCGCGCCGATCACGAACGCGGAGATCCGGGCCACCACGACCTCCTGGCGCTCGGTGACGTTGCCCCGCTTGAACACGTGGGCGTACAGGTCGTGCGCGAAGCTGGACGAGGAGGCCAGGGTCAGACCGGCGACCACGGCCAGGATCGTGGCGAACGCGACCGCCGCGATGACCGCGAGCAGGATGGTGCCGCCCACCTCGCCGAAGATCTCCCGCCCGATCGCCTCGGCGAGCTGCGGCGCTGCCGTGTTGCCCGCCTTGTCCTGCTCGGTGATCGCCTTACCGCCGACCAGCGCCGCCGCACCGAAACCGAGCACCAGCGTGAACAGGTAGAACACGCCGATGAGGCCGATGCCCCACTGGACAGACTTGCGGGCGTCCCGGGCGGTGGGCACGGTGTAGAAGCGGATCAGGATGTGCGGCAGGCCTGCCGTGCCGAGGACGAGCGCCAGGCCGAGGCTGATCAGGTCGATCTTCCCGGCGATGCCCTGCGCCTCGGTGCCGTACTTCAGGCCGGGTTCGAGGAGTGCGTCGCCCTTGCCGCTCTTCGCCGCCGCCTCGCCCAGCAGGCTGGACAGGTTGAAGCCGAACTTGCCGAGGACGAGCAGGGTGATCAGGGCCGCGCCGGTCATCAGCAGGACGGCCTTGACGATCTGCACCCAGGTGGTGCCCTTCATGCCGCCGAAGACCACGTAGACGATCATCAGCAGGCCGACCCCGATGATCGTCCAGATCTTGCCGGCCTCGGAGTGGATGCCGAGCAGCAGGCCGACGAGCGCGCCCGCGCCGACCATCTGGGCGAGCAGGTAGAAGATGCTGACCACGATCGTGGACACCCCGGCCGCCGTGCGCACCGGGCGCGGGCTCATCCGGAAGGCGAGCACGTCCGCCATCGTGAACTTGCCGGAGTTGCGCATCAGCTCGGCGACCAGCAGCAGGGCCACCAGCCAGGCGACGAGGAACCCGATCGAGTAGAGGAACCCGTCGTAGCCCGAGAGCGCGATGATGCCGGCGATGCCGAGGAAGGACGCGGCCGACATGTAGTCGCCGCCGATCGCCAGCCCGTTCTGCAGGCCGCTGAACGAGCGGCCGCCCGCGTAGTAGTCCGCGGCGGTCTTCGTGTTGCGGCTGGCCCAGAAGGTGATGCCGAGCGTGCCGGCGACGAAGAAGACGAAAAGGATCGTCGAGAGGGTCTCGTGGCTCATTCGGCGGTCTTCTCCTCGACCTCGTGACGCAGTTCGTCGGCCAGCGGGTCCAGCTTCCGCGCGGCGTGCCGCGAGTAGGCCCAGGCGATCAGGAACGTCGAGACGAACTGCAGGATGCCGAAGACAAGGGCCACGTTGATGTTGCCGAACAGCTTCGTGCCCATGAAGCCACGGGCGAAGCCCGACATGATGACGTAAAGCACGTACCACGCGAGGAACGCGACGGTCATGGGGAAGACCCAGCGCCGGAACCGGCTCCGCAGCTCGCGGAACCGCTCACTCGTCTGTATCTCTTCATAAACGGACGCGTCATGTTGCCGAGTCGTCACACGACCTCCCACGGCTGTGATCTGGATCACGCAGAGCGTAGGAGGGGGGCGCGGCCCTGACGAGACGCCCAGGCCCTCTCGTCGGTGAGCCGCCGCCTCGCGGCGGTCAAGCAGGTGCGGCGTGCGGCGAATGGTCCCATCAATGCGCCGAGCGGTCGGACATACCGCCGAGCGCTCGGCCGCCGCGACGGTCGGTCGGCGTACCAGGGCGGACAAGGATGTACGCGGACGGACGAGGACGGACGACGAACAGTCAGACGGAGCGCGGCCGCCAGTCACCCCGGTCCACGTCGAGGATCTCGGGGGTGTGCAGCCGGACCATGGTCCTGGCCACGTTCCTCGGCACCCGGGACGGCGTCAGCAGCGACACCACGATCATGACGGTGAAGGAGATCGGCACGCTCCACGCCGCCGGCTGGGCCAGCAGCGCCTCCACCCAGCCCGAGTACGGCCCGCCGACGATGGTGACGACGCCCGCGCCGCAGGCCAGCCCGCCTCCGGTGAGGAGCCCGGCCAGCGCGCCGACCGTGGTGAGCCGACGCCACCAGATGCCGAGCACGAGCAGCGGGCAGAACGAGGACGCCGCGACCGCGAACGCCAGCCCCACCACGTCGGCCACCGGGAGCGTCCGCGCCAGGCCCGCCAGCGCGAACGGCACCGTCACCGCGAGGACCGTCGCCATGCGGAACGGCCGCACCCCGCCGCCCATGAGGTCCTGGGCGATCACCCCCGCGACCGACACGGCCAGCCCGGACGACGTCGAGAGGAACGCGGCGAACGCCCCCGCCGTCACCAGCGCCGTCAGCAGCTCCCCCGCCGTCCCGCCGATGAGCCGCCCGGGCAGGGTGAGGACGACGGCGTCCGTGGCGGGCAGCCCGTAGACCCGGCCGAGGTATCCGTACACGGCGGGCATCAGATAGAACGCGCCGAGCAGCGTGAGCACCAGCAGCGTGGTCCGGCGGGCGGCCCGGCCGTCGGGGTTGGTATAGAACCGCACCAGCACGTGCGGCAGCCCCATCGTGCCGAGGAACGTCGCCATGATCAGCGAGTACGTCGCGTAGACCGGGTGCTCCCGCCCGTGCAGCGGCAGCGCCCACGGGTCGCCGGGCGGCAGGCCGGGCGAGCCGCCGGACCGCCAGGCGATCAGCATGAAGACCAGCGGCACCGCCATCGCGGTCAGCTTGAGCCAGTACTGGAACGCCTGGACGAACGTGATCGACCGCATGCCGCCGGACAGCACGTTGAGGGCGACCACCACCGCCACGAGCAGCCCCCCGGCCCAGGTCGGCGCGCCCGTCACCGTCTGGAAGACCAGCCCGGCGCTCTGGAACTGCGGCATCAGGTAGAGCCAGCCGATCAACACCACGAGCACGCTGGAGGCGCGCCGTACCACCATCGACTCCAGCCGCGCCTCGGCGAAGTCCGGCAGCGTGTACGCCCCCGACCTGCGCAGCGGGGCCGACACGAGCACGAGCAGCACGAGGTAGCCGCCGGTCCAGCCGACCGGGAGCCACAGCATGTCCGCGCCGTAGGTGAGGATCAGCCCGGCGACCCCGAGGAACGAGGCCGCCGAGAGGTACTCCCCGCCGATTGCCGACGCGTTCCACAGCGGCGACACCGTGCGCGAGGCGACGTAGAAGTCCGAGGTTGTCCGGGACACCCGGATGCCGAAGGCCCCGATCAGGACCGCCGCGAACAGGACCAGCACCACCGCGGTCACGCCGTAGGCGGGGCTCACCGCCGCGCTCCGCTCACTCGCGGTCCATCAACTCGGCGAAGTGGCGCTCGTTCCGTTCGGCCTGCCGAACGTACAACCAGGCGCCGACGACGAACGCGGGGTAGATGAGCCCGGCGAGCACCAGCCAGGGCAGCGGCACGCCGAGCAGGTCGGCCGAGCGCAGCTCCGGCACCAGCAGGAACAGCAGCGGCAGCCCGCCGACGACGCAGCCGAGCACGGTGCAGACGAACAGCGCCAGCCGGAACTGGGTCCGCACCAGTGAGGCCATGTAGACCTCGCCGACCCGCGTCTGTTCGTCGATCTCGGTGGTGAGCGGGCGGCGCGGACGCCGGGCGGCGGCGGCGCGGGGGCTGGTGACGGCGACCCGGCGCGGCCGCTCCGCGTCGGCGCCCGACCGGCTCACCCGCAGCAAATCGGAGATCCGCTTCTCGGTCATCGCGGCCCGGCCTTGCGCGCGCGCCGCACCAGCAGGTCGCGCAGCTCGCGGGTGTGCCGGCGGCTGACGGGGATCTCCGTGTCGCCGATCCGCACCACGCACCGGCCGGAGTCGATGCGCAGCTCGTCGATGTGCCTGAGCGCGACCAGGTGGCTGCGGTGGACCCGGACGAACCCGGCGGTCGCCCAGCGCTCCTCCAGCGCGGCGAGCGGGATGCGCACGAGGTGGCTCCCGGTCGCGGTGTGCAGCCGGGCGTAGTCGCCGCGCGCCTCGACGTACCGGACCTCGGTGCTGGTCACGAACCGGGTCACCCCGCCCAGCTCGACCGGGATCGTGTCCGCCTGCGAACCGGTCTCCGGCTCCGTACGGCTGCCGCACACCCGCCGGATCGCCTCGGCCAGCCGCTCGGGACGGACCGGTTTGAGGAGGTAGTCCTCGGCCTTCAGCTCGAACGCGTCCACCGCGTGGTCCTCGTACGCGGTGACGAACACGATCTTCGGCGGCCGGGTGAACTGGGCGAGGAGCCGGCCGAGCACCACGCCGTCGAGCCCGCGCATCCGGATGTCGAGGAAGACCGCGTCCACGGGCCTGCCCTCGGCCATCGCGCGGTCGAGCAGCTTCAGCGCCGCCGCGCCGTCGCGGGCGGTCAGCACCTCGCCGATGCGCGGATCCGCCCTGAGCAGGTACGCCACGTCCTCCAGGGCGGGCTGCTCGTCGTCCACCGCCAGGACCCGCAGGCCGGTCACGGGAGCCCTCCTTCACCACGGAATCCCCTAGAGGGTGATGAATCAGGACAGCCGAAGTCAACGCCTCAGCGGCACAGGGATCACAACGCTTCGGCCCCGCGGGATCGACGCGCCGGAAGAACGCGGCCGGTTGTCAGGCCGAGACGCCGGGGTGGTACTTGGGGAGACGGATGCTGACCTTGGTCCCGGCGCCGCTGCCGGTCTCGACCACGAGCCCGTACTCGTCGCCGTACACCTGCCGCAGGCGCTCGTCCACGTTGGCCAGGCCGACGCCGGTGGCCCGGTCCTCGCCGGACAGGATGCGGCGCAGCCGCTCCGGGTCCATGCCGATGCCGTCGTCCTCGACGCTGATGCCGCACTCGGCGCCCGCGTCCTCGGCCAGGATCGAGATCCGGCCGACGCCCGGCTTGCTCTCCAGGCCGTGCCGTACGGCGTTCTCGACCAGCGGTTGCAGGCACAGGAACGGCACGGCGACGGCGAGCACCTCGGGGGCGATGCGCAGCGTCACCTGAAGCTGGTCGCCGAACCGGGCCCGTTCCAGGGTGAGGTAGCGCTCGATGGAGTGCAGCTCCTCGGCGAGCGTGGTGAAGTCGCCGTGCCGGCGGAACGAGTACCGGGTGAAGTCGGCGAACTCCAGCAGCAGCTCCCTGGCCCGCTCCGGGTCGGTGCGGACGAAGGAGGCGATCGTGGTCAGCGAGTTGTAGATGAAGTGCGGCGAGATCTGCGCGCGCAGCGCCCTGACCTCGGCCTCCATCAGCATGGTGCGGGAGCGGTCCAGCTCGGCCAGCTCAAGCTGCGAGTCCACCCACCGGGCCACCTCCTGCGCCGCCCGGACCAGCCCCGCCGACGCGTGGTCGCCGTACGCGGCGAGGGTGCCGACGACACGGTCCTCGGTGGTGAGCGGCACGACCACGGCGTGCCGGATCGGGCATTCCAGGTAGATGCAGTCCAGCGACAGTACCTGGGTCCTGCCGTCCTCCAGCGTCTTGGCGGCGTGGCCGAACGCGTCCTTGGCGTGGTGGTCGCCCGCGCCGTCGTAGACGAGCAGCTCCTCGCGGTCGGTGACGGCGATCGCCGGGGAGCCGAGGAGTTCGCGCAGGTGCCGGGACGCCTTGAGCGCGCCGGCCTGGGTGAGCCCCGCGCGCAGCGGCGGCGCGGCGAGCGAGGCCGTGTGCAGGGTCTCGAACGTGGCCCGCTCGGCCGGGCTGCTGCCCAGCTCGCTCCGGCCGCGCAGCACACGCCACAGGACGACGGACGGCACGCCGATCAGGACCGCGACCACGAGGGCCGCCACCACAGGTTCCACGCCGCGTCCTTTACGTTGTAGATTTCTGGATCGCGGCCTGGATCCGCGCGGCGTACTCCATGACCTCGCCCTCGTCGGCGTACTTCACCCGGGGCCAGAAGAAGCCGCGCAACCCGTCTTTGCGGTCGCGCGGCACGACGTGGGTGTGCAGGTGGGGGACGCTCTGGCTGACCCGGTTGTTCAGCGCGACGAAGGTGCCCGCGACGCCGAGGCCCTCCTCCACCGCCCTGGCCACCTCGCGTACCCGCTGGAAGTACGGCCCGACGTCGGCGTCATCCAGGTCGGTCAGGGTCTCGACATGGACGCGGGGCACGACGAGGACGTGCCCCTTGAACACCGGCCGGGCGTCGAGGAAGCCCACGGCCACCTCGTCCGACAGCACCGTCGCGGCGGGGGTGCGGCCCGCCACGATGGCGCAGAACACGCATTCGTCCACGCGCGCTCCTTCTCGTGATGCTCCCGACATCGTGCCATCATCGCGATGCCGGGCCACTCACGAGCGTTCAGACACCTCCCCGGCCGCGCATCCGGCGCCTCCTCGCCCGGCGCAGGGCGAGCCCGGCGGCCGCGCCGAGAGCGACGACCGCCGCCGGCAGCATCAGGCCGCCGGCCTGGCGGGCCTTCGCACGGGCCCGCCTCCTCAGGTCGAACCGGGACGCCAGCTCGGCCAGGGTGCGGGCCAGCTCCGCGCGGTCGCGCTCGATGTCGCCGCGCACCGCCGCCAGCTCGTCGGCGAGGGGCCGCCACGCGACGGCGACGCGCTGGATGGTCTCGTTCAGGGTGTCGCCGGAGTCGGCGACCGCGCCGCCCTCCACGAGGTGGCTGTGCACCCCCACCTCTCCCGCACCGTGGCGGTTGGTCCCGGAGCCGGTCTCGCTCATCGGCGCACGCCTTCTCGCACCACGCCGATGTCGGTCTTGACGCTGCGCATCGCGCGACGGGGCGTCGGCGGTGTGGCGGAGGACACCACCTGCTTGCCCACCACCCCGACGAGCATGGCCAGGAAGAGGAGGCCGCCGCCGATGATCAGCGCGGACGCCCAGCCGGGCAGCACGAGCGCCAGCGCCATGATCGCCGCGGCGACCAGCGCCGCTCCACCGAGCAGCGCGGTCGCCCCGGCCGCGCCGAGGAGCCCGGCGCCGAACCCGGCGTGCCTACCCTTCTCCATGAGCTCGATCTTGGCGAGCCGCAGTTCGCCCCGGACCAGCCGGGACACCTGCTCCGACATCTGCCGGACCAGTTCGCCGGTCGAGTGACCTTCCCTGGTGTGAACCATGGTCGCCTCCCATATCGGAGATGCGTATGCGCCTACCCGCCAACCTGGCCCCAAACCCGGGCGAAACAGATGAAAGTTTCAACCGGTGCACGCCTGCTATTCAGCGGCGTACCAGGCAAAAGGCCAGCCTGCGCGCGCGGCCCGCCCGGCGCGGGAGAGAGCGCGAACGGGCGCCGCGTGGACGGCGATTGACATCGCGGAGGGTGGTTCCACAATCCTGAATGGGAGCGCTCCCATGTCCGGTTCGATCCAGCCGTCCGTCCGCACCGCGAGGCCGCGTCCGCCACCTGGCGCTCCGTCTCGCCGGTGCCACCCCCCACCATTGGAGAACCCCAGAAGATGCGCACACGACCCCCACGAGCGGGAGCGCTCCCACGATCACGGAGACAGATCGCCTGGGTAGCCGCCGCCGGCGTCTCCGCCGCCATGCTGGCCGGCCTGGCGCAGTCCCCCGCGTCCGCCGCGGTCTCCTGCGGCGTGACGTACGCGGTCAACGAGTGGACGTCCTCACCCGGCGAGGGCGGGTTCACCGCCAACCTCACCATCAACAACCTCGGCGATCCGATCAGCGGCTGGACGCTCAAGTTCACCTTCCCGGGGAGCCAGAAGGTGACGCTGCCGGGCTGGTCGGCCAACTGGAGCCAGAGCGGCGCCGCCGTCACCGCGACCAACCTGGACTGGAACGGCTCCCTGGGCACCGGCGGCTCGGCCAGCGTCGGGTTCAACGGCACGTGGAGCGGCGCCAACCCCGCGCCCACCTCGTTCACGATCAACGGGGTGACCTGCGGTGGCGGCGGTCCGTCGCCCTCGCCGTCAGCGTCCCCGTCGGCGTCTCCCTCCGCCTCGCCGTCGCCGTCGGCCTCGCCCTCCCCGTCCGCGTCGCCGACCGTCAGCCCGCCGGGCAACGCGTACGTGCAGAACTTCCTCACGATGTACAACAAGCTGCACGACCCGGCCAACGGGTACTTCTCACCCCAGGGCGTGCCGTACCACTCGGTCGAGACGCTGATGGTGGAGGCCCCCGACCAGGGCCACGAGACCACGTCCGAGGCCTACAGCTACTACCTGTGGCTGGAGGCGATGTACGGCAAGGTCACCGGGGACTGGAGCAAGTTCAACAACGCGTGGGCCTCGCTGGAGAAGTACATCATCCCCGCCACCGCCGACCAGCCGACGAACTCCTTCTACAACGCGAGCAAGCCGGCAACGTACGCCGGTGAGTGGGACGACATCACGAAGTACCCGTCCCAGCTCGAGTCGGGCGTGAGCGTCGGCGTGGACCCGATCGCGGGCGAGCTGAAGTCCGCCTACGGCACCGGTGACGTGTACGGCATGCACTGGCTGCTCGACGTGGACAACACCTACAGCTTCGGCCGCTGCGGCGACGGCACCACCAAGCCCGCGTACATCAACACCTACCAGCGCGGGCCGGAGGAGTCGGTCTTCGAGACGATCCCGCAGCCGTCCTGCGACACGTTCAAGTTCGGCGGCCCGAACGGGTACCTCGACCTGTTCACCAAGGACGCCTCGTACGCCAAGCAGTGGAAGTACACCAACGCCCCCGACGCCGACGCGCGCGCGGTGCAGGTGGCCTACTGGGCGCTGCAGTGGGCCAAGGACCAGGGCAAGGAGTCGCAGATCTCCGGCACGGTCGCCAAGGCCGCCAAGATGGGCGACTACCTGCGCTACGCGATGTACGACAAGTACTTCAAGAAGCAGGGCTGCACCGCCACCTCCTGCGCCGCCGGCACCGGCAAGGACAGCGCGGCCTACCTGCTGAGCTGGTACTACGCCTGGGGCGGCGCGAACGACAGCTCGGCCGGCTGGGCCTGGCGGATCGGGTCGAGCCACAACCACTCCGGCTACCAGAACCCGCTCGCCGCGTACGCGCTGTCGAACGTGACCGAGCTGAAGCCCAAGGGGACGACGGCGGTCACCGACTGGTCGGCGAGCCTCACCCGCCAGCTCCAGTTCTACAAGTGGCTGCAGTCGGCCGAGGGCGCGATCGCGGGCGGCGCGACCAACAGCTACCAGGGCCACTACGCGGCCCCGCCGGCGAACCTGCCGACCTTCTTCGGCATGTCGTACGACTGGCAGCCGGTCTACCACGACCCGCCGTCCAACCAGTGGTTCGGCTTCCAGGCCTGGTCGATGGAGCGCGTGGCCGAGTACTACTACGCCACGGGTGACGCCAACGCCAAGACCATCCTGGACAAGTGGGTCACCTGGGCGCTGGCCAACACCACCGTGAACGCCGACGGCACCTACCAGATCCCCTCGACGCTGCGCTGGACCGGCCAGCCGGGCGCCAACTTCAGCGGCCCCGGGATGCCCCCGGCCAACACCGGCCTGCACGTCACGGTCGTCGACCGCACCACCGACGTGGGCGTCGCCGGCTCCTACGCCAAGACCCTCATGTTCTACGCCGCCAAGTCTGGCCACGCGGCCGCCAAGAGCACCGCCAAGGCGCTGCTCGACGGCATCTGGCAGCACAACCAGGACGCCAAGGGCGTGTCGGTGCCGGAGACCAAGGCGGACTACAACCGCCTCGACGACCCCGTCTACGTCCCGGCCGGCTGGACCGGCACGATGCCGAACGGCGACGCGATCAACTCGAACTCGACCTTCATCTCCATCCGGTCCTGGTACAAGAACGACCCGGACTGGCCGAAGGTCCAGGCGTACCTGAACGGCACGGCCCCCGCGCCGACCTTCAACTACCACCGGTTCTGGGCGCAGGTCGACGTGGCCACCGCCCTCGGCCAGTACGGCCTGCTCTTCCCCTGAGACAGCAGGCCGGCGGCGCGGACCCGGTGATCCAGACCCGGGGGAGCGGTGTCGCCTGACCCTTCACCGCACCCCCCGGTACCGCCGGGGAGGCCGGGCACCGGGCCCGGCCTCCCCGCCGAAGCCGGGGCGCGACGGCGCCTGACCCGCCGTCGCGCCCCCGACCCCCCAAGCGAGGCATCCACATGCGGCGTATGTTCACGGCTCTGGCGGCACTGCTGGCCGCGGCCGCGTTCTCACCGGCGGCCGATCGCCTGGGACGACAAGTCGTACGGGTGCTACGTGCTGCTGGCCAAACTCACCGGCAAGCAGCAGTACGCCGACGACGCCAACCGCTGGCTGGACTTCTGGACCGTCGGCGTGAACGGCCAGAAGGTCCCCTACTCCCCCGGCGGCGAGGCCGTGCTCGACCAGTGGGGGTCGCTGCGCTACGCGGCGAACACGGCGTTCGTCGCCCTCGTCTACAGCGACTGGCTGACCGACACCACCCGCAAGGCGCGCTACCACGACTTCGGCGTCCGCCAGATCGACTACGCGCTCGGCGCGAACCCCCGCAACTCGTCGTACATGATCGGGTTCGGCGCCAACCCGCCGAAGAACCCGCACCACCGGACCGCGCACGGCTCGTGGTCCAACAACATCGCCGAACCCGCCGCGAGCTGGCACATCCTGTACGGCGCGCTGGTCGGCGGGCCGAAGGCAGCCGACGACGCCTACACCGACAGCCGGAGCGACTACGTGTTGACATCCTCCCCCTCGTAAACGAGGGGGATTCCAACCGTCGCCGGTCAGGCTTCCTGCTTCACCGCCAGTCGCCCCGTCCGAGAGGACACTCTCGTTGAGGTCTTACACCAGCTCCACAGGCGTTTTACTTGTCCGCCAGCCCAGCGGCCAAGATGTTCATCGCGGCGTTCACGTCCCGGTCATGGACCGCGCCGCAGGCGCACTCCCAGGTGCGGACGTCCAGCGGCATCTTCTCCTGCAACGCACCGCAGGCCGAGCACAGCTTGGAGGAGGGGAACCACCGGTCCACGACCACCAGCTCCCGCCCGTACCACTGGGCTTTGTACTCCAGCATCGAGCGGAGTTCCCTCCACGATGCGTCAGAGATGGCGCGGGCCAGGCTGTGGTTCTTGACCATGGTGCGGACGGTCAGGTCCTCGATCACGACCGTTTGGTTCTCACGGACGAGCCGAGTCGACAGCTTGTGCAAATGGTCCCGGCGGCGGTCGGCGATCCGGGCATAGACGCGGGCGACCGCGATCCGGGCCTTGGCCCGGTTCGCGCTGCCCTTGGCCTTACGGGCCAGCGAGCGCTGCGCCTTGGCCAGCCTGCGCCGATCGGCCCGCTCATACCGGGGGTTGGCCACCTTCTCCCCGCTGGACAGGGCGACCAGGGCGGTGATCCCCGCGTCCACCCCCACCGCGCTGCCAGCCGGGTCGAGCGGGCGAATCTTCTCCTCGACCAGGATGGACACGAACCACCGCCCGGCCGCGTCCTTCGACACGGTCACGGTGGACGGCTCCGAGCCCTCCGGCAAGGGGCGCGACCACACAATGTCCAGCGGTGCATCCATCTTCGCGAGCCACAGTCGGCCCTCACGCCAGCGGAAACCCGAGCGGGTGTACTCCGCCGACGCGCGGGACTTCTTGCGGGACTTGAACACCGGATACTTCGCGCGCTTGGCGAAGAAGTTCGCGAACCCGGCCTGAAGGTGGCGCAGTGCCTGCTGCAGCGGTACCGACGACACCTCGTTGAGGAAGCCGAGTTCCTCCGTCTGCTTCCACGCCGTCAACGCTGCCGAGGATTCTCCGTAGGAGACGCGGCGGCCGTCCAACTTGTAGGCGCGGGTCCGCTCCTGCAGCGCCTTGTTGTAGACCAGGCGCACACACCCGAATGTCCGGGCAAGCTCGGCGGCCTGCCCGGGGGTCGGGGAGAAGCGGTACTTGTAGGCCCGCTTCACGGTCTGCGCCATGCCGCACACCCTGCCACAAGATCCGCCATGAATCGAACGCGTGTTCGATTTATGGCGGATCTTCTACCTTTGCCCTGCCCTGCAGGGAGTCCGATTCCTCCTCCGCCTGAAGGCGGAGGTCTCCTCGGAGGTTGTTGATGAACGAGGTCGCCACCGACTACAACGCCGGATTCACCGGCGCGCTGGCCCGGCTGTACAAGGAGTACGGCGGAACGCCGCTGACGAACTTCCCTCCGGCGGAGACGCCCGACGGGCCCGAGATCTACGCCCAGGCGTCGGTGAACGCCACCGGCCCGACACAGTTCTCCGGGCGGATCTACTACGTCACGATCGACTGCTCGGGCCAGGTCATCGCGTCCGCGGGCCAGTCGGAGTCGCGGCGGGAGGTCCAGTTCCGGATCGCCAGCTCGGGCTCCTGGGACCCGTCGAACGACTGGTCGTACTCGGGCGTGTCCACCACCCCGGGCTCCACCCCGGTGACCGTGCGGAACATCACGATCCACTCCGGCGGCGCGACGATCTGGGGCACGGCCCCCGGCGCCGAGCCGTCGCCGTCCGCGACCCCCTCCCCCTCCCCCTTCGTCTCGCCGTCCGCGTCTCCCTCGCCCTCGGTGTCGCCGTCCGCCTCCCCCTCGGTGTCGCCGTCGGCCAGCCCGTCCCCCACGGGCCGGGCGTGCGCGGCCACCTACCGGGTGACGAACTCCTGGCAGGACGGCTTCCAGGCCGAGGTCACCGTGACGAACAGCGGCGGGACCGCGATCAGCGGTTGGACCGTGAGCTGGGCGTTCCCGAACGGCCAGACGATCACCCAGGTCTGGAACAGCACGCTGAGCCAGTCCGGGGCGAACGTCACCGTCAAGAACGTGGGCTACAACGGCGCCCTCGCCCCGGACGCCTCGACCGCGTTCGGCTTCACCGGCGGCTGGTCCGGCGCGGGCGGCGACCCGGCGCCGATCACCTGCACCCCCGCGTAGCTCCCGCGCCCCCTTGACCGCCCGCCTCCCCGAACCACGCCCCCAGGGGAGGCGGGCACGCTCCCCGGCGGTGTCCGCCTCCGGGGCCACCCCTGCAAGGACAGAAGAGGTGACACACCCGATGATGGAAAGCGCTTCCCGCACGCCTGCGAAGACCCTGGCGGGCCTCGCCGCGACGGCCCTGGCCGCCGCGGCCGTCGTCGCCGCGGTGACCGGCCCGGCGTCCGCCGCCAGCGGCCTCGGCCAGCTCGCCGCGGCCCAGGGCAGGTACTTCGGTACCGCCCTGGCCAACAACCACCTCGGCGAGTCGGCGTACGCGACGGTCGCCGACCGGGAGTTCAACTCGGTCACGCCCGAGAACGAGATGAAGTGGGACGCCACGGAGCCGTCGCGCGGCTCCTTCAACTACACCGGCGGCGACGCCATCGTCAGCCACGCCCAGGGCCACGGGCAGAGCGTGCGCGGGCACACCCTGGTCTGGCACAGCCAGCTCCCGTCCTGGGTGAGCAACGGCGGCTTCAACGCCGCCACGCTGACCTCGGTCATGCAGAACCACATCAGCAACGTCGCCGGCCACTACAAGGGCAAGCTGTACGCCTGGGACGTGGTCAACGAGGCGTTCAACGACGACGGCACCCGCCGCCAGTCGGTCTTCCAGACGACGATCGGCGACAGCTACATCGCCACCGCCTTCCAGGCGGCGCGGGCGGCCGACCCGACCGCCAAGCTGTACTACAACGACTACAACATCGAGGGGATCAACTCGAAGAGCACGGCCGTGTACAACATGGTCAAGGCCTTCAAGCAGCAGGGCGTCCCCATCGACGGCGTCGGCCTCCAGACGCACCTCATCCTCGGCCAGGTCCCCTCGGATCTGCAGGCCAACCTGCAGCGCTTCGCCGACCTCGGCGTCGATGTGGCGCTGACCGAGGTGGACGTCCGGATGCAGACCCCGGCCGACTCGGGCAAGCTGGCGACCCAGAGCGCCAACTACGCCGCCCTGACCAAGGCGTGCCTGAACGTCACGCGCTGCGTCGGCATCACCGTCTGGGGGGTCACCGACAAGTACTCCTGGGTGCCGGACGTGTTCCCCGGGTACGGCGCTCCGCTGCTGTTCGACGACTCCTTCAACGCCAAGCCCGCGTACACGGGGGTGAGCGGCGCGCTCGGCGGGGGCACCTCCAGCCCCAGCCCCTCGGCGAGCCCGACCTCCAGCCCGAGCCCGTCGGCGAGCCCGACCTCCTCGCCGAACCCCGGCAGGTCCTGCTCGGCGACGTACCGCAAGGTGAACGAGTGGAACAACGGCTTCCAGGCCGAGGTCACGGTCGCGAACACCGGCTCGTCGTCGATCGGCGGCTGGACCGTCACCTGGGCGTTCCCGAACGGCCAGAAGATCACCCAGCTCTGGAACGGCACGCTCAGCCAGTCCGGAGCGAACGTCACCGTGCGGAACGTGAGCTACAACGGCACGGTCGCGCCGAACGGCTCGACCACGTTCGGCTTCACCGCTGACTGGTCGGGGAGCAACGGCACGCCGTCCTCCGTCACCTGCGGCGCCTCCTGACCCGCGGACATCCGGGACGACCTTCCGCGCGGCCGTTTCCGAAACTTTCGTCGAAATGGCGAAACTCTCGGATCCGCCGCCGGAGGGCGTCCCTCTCCGAGCCCCCGGAACCGTTCCGGGGGCTCTTTCGTTTCCCGTCGGTCACGGGCGGACAGGTGGCCCGGAGGCTCCCGGCGGACGGGCTCCTCCACCCGGCGCCCGCTGTTAGCGTTGCCCTGTTCGGAAGGGAGTTACCGCGTGCTGGTGATCCACGGCGCCTGGTGCGGCGGCGATTTGGCGATCTGGGCGGAGGACACGCGTGGCGGCCCGGCCACCGCGTCACGGGCCAAGATCCGCCCGCATCCGTTCGCGGCGCCGGCGGCGGCCGTCGCCGCCGACCTGTCGCTGTGGGGGGAGGACCCCGGCGCCGCGGCGGCCAAGGCGGCCGCGGCCGACCTGGTCCTGCTGCTGCCCGGTTCGGCGCGCGGCCCGCTGCCGTCCCCGGAGTCCGGCCTCACGACCGCCGCGCGCCGCCCGTCCATGGCGCTGTGGCGGGTGCCCGCGCTGCGGATCCCCGCGAGTGAGGCGCTCGCCCTGCTTGAGCGGGTGGACGCGCCGGCCCACCTCCCGGCCGCGGCGTACGAGCCGGACGAGGCGGACGAGGCGGGCGAGGCGCCGGCCCTCGGCGGGGCGGGTGGACCGGGCGACGACCTCGGCGGGTCCTCCGAACCGGTGGGATCGACGTCGCGGGTCCCGGTCCCCGGCGCCTCGCTGCGCTACCTCGCCGCGGTCGCCGGATACGCCGCCGATCTCGTCGCGCACGGCCGGGTGCTCCCCCAGCTCGTCGGCGAGGACGGCGGTTACGCGGCGCGCTGGCGTCCCGTGCTGACCGGCCCCTACGCCGCCCGGTTCCGCGAGTTGGCCGCCGCGATGCCGCCCGTCTGCCGGGCCGTGGACGAGGAGCGCCCCTCGGCCCACGTGCTGATCGAGGCGCTGGCCTGCCTCACTGACGCGGTCGTGCGGCGGTCGCTGCCCGACCGGCTGCTGCGCGGCCACCGCCCGGGCCCGCGCAGCCCGCTGGCCGACCGCTGGACGGTGGCGCTCAGCGGGGAGGCGGCGGCGCTGCCCGGCGTGAAGCCCGCCGAGGCGGAGAAGCTGGCCGCGCCGCTGCTGGAGTGGTTCGCCGCCGCGCACCGCCTCGACGGGCCGGTCCGGGTCTGCTTCCGGCTGACCGAGCCCGAGCCCGAGCCGGATCTCGACCCGGACCTCGACGCGGCCGCGTTCGTGCCCGCGGATGTGGTCGCCGCGTACGGCGGGCAGCCCGCGGCCGCCCCGGACGCCCCGGACGGCGGCGTGTGGCGGCTGGAGTTCGCCCTCCAGTCCGCCGAGGACCCCAGCCTCTACCTGACCGCCCGCGACATCTGGGCGGGGGCGGGCGCGCCGGGGTTCCCCGGCCGCCCGGACGAGACGCTGCTCGCCGGGCTCGGCCGGGCCGTACGCCTGTATCCGAAGGTGGACGAGGCGCTGCGCGGCCCGCGCCCGGACGGCCTGGACCTCGACACGGCCGGGGCGTACGCGTTCCTCCGGCACGCCGCACCGCTGCTGCAGGCCGCCGGGTTCGGGGTGCAACTCCCCGCCTGGGCGGGCCGCACCCGGCTCGGGCTGAAGCTCACCGCGCGGACGCGGCAGTCCGGTCCCGGAGCCGTCGTCGGCCAGGGGTTCGGCATGGAGCAGCTCGTGGACTTCCGCGCCGAGCTCGCGATCGGCGACGAGACGATCGACGAGGAGGAGCTGGCCGAGCTGGCCCGGCTCAAGGTCCCCCTGGTACGCGTGCGGGGGCGCTGGGTCGAGCTGGACGACCGGCAGCTGCGGGCCGCGCTGCGCGCGGTCGAGCGCCGCCGGAACGGCGCGGCGACCGTCCACGAGGTGCTCCGGGAGGTGGCCCAGGGCGGCGAGGACGAGCTGCCGCTGGTGGCGGTGGACGCGGACGGCCCGCTCGGCGACCTGCTGTCCGGCGAGGCCGACCGCCGGCTGCGCCCGGTGGCGACCCCGGAGGCCTTCCAGGGCGCGCTGCGGCCGTACCAGGAGCGTGGGCTGGCCTGGCTGTCGTTCATGTCCGCGATCGGCCTCGGCGGCGTCCTCGCCGACGACATGGGCCTGGGCAAGACCGCCCAGACGCTGTCGCTGCTGCTGAGCGAGCGGGAGTCGGGCGCGCGGCCGGCTCCGACGCTGCTGGTCTGCCCGATGTCGCTGCTCGGCAACTGGCAGAAGGAGGCGGCGCGGTTCGCGCCGTCGCTGGACGTCTACCTGCACCACGGCACGGGCCGGGAGCGCGGCGACGAGCTGGCCGAGCGGGTGGGCCGGGCGGACGTCGTGCTCACCACGTACGGCACCGCCCTGCGGGACCAGGAGGCCCTGGCCGGGTTCGACTGGGGCCGGGTCGTCTGCGACGAGGCGCAGGCGATCAAGAACAGCGCGGCCCGGCAGGCGCGGGCGGTGCGGGCCCTGCCCGCGCGGACCCGGCTGGCGCTGACCGGCACGCCGGTGGAGAACCACCTGGCCGAGCTCTGGTCGATCATGGAGTTCTGCAATCCCGGCCTGCTCGGGGCGGCCAAGGAGTTCCGCACCCGCTACCAGGAGCCCATCGAGCGCACGGGCGACGAGGCGGCGACCGCCGCGCTGCGCCGGGCCACCGGGCCGTTCGTGCTGCGCCGCCTCAAGACCGACAAGACCATCATCTCCGACCTGCCGGAGAAGATGGAGATGAAGGTCTGGTGCACCCTCACGCCCGAGCAGGCCACGCTGTACCAGGCGGTCGTCGAGGACATGATGGCCCGCATCGCGGACAGCGAGGGCATCGAGCGGCGCGGCAACGTGCTGGCCGCGATGACCAAGCTCAAGCAGGTCTGCAACCATCCGGCGCACCTGCTGAAGGACGGCTCGCGGCTGCCCGGCCGGTCGGGGAAGCTGGCCCGGCTGGAGGAACTGGCCGAGGAGGTCGTCGCCGAGGGCGACAAGGCCCTGGTCTTCACGCAGTACGCCGAGTTCGGCGCGCTGCTCCAGCCCTACCTGGCCGCCCACCTCGACCGGCCGGTCCTGTGGCTGCACGGGGGCCTGCCGAAGAGCCGCAGGGACGCGCTGGTGGAGCGGTTCCAGAACGACGACGAGCCGATGCTGTTCCTGCTGTCGCTCAAGGCGGCCGGCACCGGCCTGAACCTCACCGCCGCCAACCACGTGATCCACGTGGACCGGTGGTGGAACCCGGCCGTGGAGAACCAGGCCACCGACCGCGCCTTCCGTATCGGGCAGACACGGAACGTGCAGGTCAGGAAGTTCATCTGCGTGGGCACCCTGGAGGAGCGGATCGACGAGATGATCGAGCGCAAGACGGCGCTCGCCGAGCGGGTCGTGGGCGCCGGCGAGGACTGGATCGCCGAGCTGTCCACGGACCGGCTGCGTGAGCTGTTCCAGCTCGGATCGGAGGCCGTGCAGTGATCCGGAAGAAGTCCGGGGGCGGGTCGCGCGGCGACTGGTTCGAGCCCTCCCGCCCGATCAAGGTCGAGGGCGGCCTGCGGGTGCGCAGCAAGCGCGGCTCGATCGGCGAGCAGTGGTGGTCGCGCCGGTTCATCGACATCCTGGAGACGGTCTGCGACCGCGGCCGGCTCTCCCGCGGCCGCTCGTACGCGCGGTCCGGTCAGGTGCTCGACCTGGAGATCGCGCCGGGCCGGGTGCGGTCCCGGGTCCAGGGGTCGCGGCCCACGCCGTACCGGGTCGTCGTCGAGGTCGAGGCGTACGGCGCGGACCGGTGGCGGGACGTGGTCGAGGCGCTGGCCGGGCAGGCGCGGCACCGCGCCGCGCTGCTCGCCGGGGAGATGCCACCCGAGATCGAGGACGTTTTCCGCTCGGTCGGCCTGCCGCTCTTCCCGGACGAGGCCGGGCTGGAGATGTCCTGCTCGTGCCCGGACTGGGGGTTCCCCTGCAAGCACCTGTCGGCGGTGCTGTACGTCCTGGCGGAGTCGTTCGACGACGACCCGTTCCTGGTGCTGGCCTGGCGGGGCATGGCCAGGGACCGTCTGCTGGACGCGTTGCGCGACACGGCTCTGGCGGGGACGGGCGGCGGCGAGGAGCCGTCCCGGCCGGGCCTTTTCGACGTGCCCGACGTGCCGTTCGCCGAGCGGATGGCGGACTTCTACGAGACGCCCGTCTCGCCGGCCCGACTGCGCGACCGCGGCGACCTGCCCGCCTCTCCGTCGGACCTGCTGCTGCGCGCCCTCGACCCGCCGCCGGTCAAGGCGCGGCACATCCCGCTGCTCGACCTGCTGCGGCCCGCGTACCGCGTGCTCGCGGAGGGCGGCCCGGAGGGCGCGGCGGACCGGGACTGACCGCCTGGCTCAGGTGTCGGTGAAGCTCTGGGGCACCATGACGCGCACGCCGTTCGGGATCGTCTTGATCACGAGCGGGGTGCGCAGCCGCACCTCGCCGTCGATGTCGGCGGCCATCGGCGGGTCGGTCTCCAGCAGCATCTCGGTCCCGGACACGAAGGGGCCGCCGGCGAGGCTCTGCCAGCGGCCGGTGGTGGCCCGCATGAGGGTCTCGGCGAGCAGCCTGAGCCGTTTGCCGGAGCCGAGCTGGTACGCGACGAGCCTCCGGTTGTCGATGCTGATGTCCCTGGCGATCTGCCAGCCACCGTGGAAGCGGCCGTTGGCGATGTTGAGCTGGTGGGTGAGCACCTCGTGCCGCCGGCCGTCCACGGTGATGTACGCCCGGAACGGCTGGTGGCGGGGCAGCAGCCGGATCGCGGTCAGCGGGTAGGCGGCGCGGCCGAGGACCCGCTTGACCCAGGGGCGCACGGTCCCGGCGACCTCGACGGACACGCCGAAGCTGGCGAGGTTGGCGAAGGGGCGGTCACCGCAGAGGCCGAGGTCGATGTCGGCGACCTTGCCCTCGGTGAAGACGCGTACGGCGCGGGCGAGGTCGAGCGGCAGGCCGAGGCTGCGCGCGAAGTTGTTGGTGGTGCCGAGCGGCAGGACGCCGAGGGCGACGTCGCGGTGCGCGAGGTGCTTGATCGAGCTGCTCAGGGTGCCGTCGCCGCCGCCCACGACGAGCAGGTCGGGCGCGGCGTCGAGCGCCCGCTCGATCGTCGCCCTGAGCCGGGTGGGGTCGGTCACTTGATGGACGCCGACCAGGTCGAACCGGCCGGTGCGGAGGAGCCGCATGACCTCGGGGTAGTGGCGTCGCCCCCGTCGCGACCGCGTGTTCACCACGACGGCGGCGCGGCGATGCGCATGGATCGCGGCCGTATGGTCCGCTTTGCTCCGCATGATCACATGGTAGGCGGGCCCGGCGGCTGCTGTGCGCCGCCGGGCCCGCCCGTCCGTTTACCGCATCGCGGTCACTTCTTGTTACTTCTTGTTACTTCTTGGGCGTCTTGACCTGGACGACCACGCCGAGGTTGAACGGCATCGGCGTGAGGAGCCTGATCTCCACGCCGAGCTGCTTGTTCTCGTCCCCGGGGTTGCCGGTGCCGAGGATCGCGCCGTTGACGTCGGCGCCGTACAGCTCGGTCGCCGGGGTGCCGTCGGGGTGGACGATCCGGGTGGTGTACGGCTGGTTGTCCTTGGACGGGACCACCGCGGAGCCGTCACGGTGCCGGTAGAAGAGCTGGCCGTTGCGAATCTCGAAGCCGGGGTACCAGCCCTTGGCGTCGGTGAAGGTCGACACGGCGTTCTGCTTCGCGAACGAGGTGCAGTACTCCGTGAACGGCTCGCCCTCGATGCACTCCTTGAACGGGTACGTGCCGGCGAAGTTGAACGACGCGTTGGAGGACTGCGGGCGGGACGGGAGGTTCTTCAGCGTCGACCGGTCCTTGGTCGCCGCCTCGCCCGTACGGCGCAGCGGCTCGAAGTGCGAGTCGACGAGGAGGAGCTGGCCCTTCGGACCCACCGAGGGCAGGTCGAAGCTGTTGTCGGCCACGTTGTTGGCGGCCCGCGAGGTGTCGCGGTACCAGACCAGCAGGCCGGGCGCGTTGTACTTGAGCTTCTCGACCTTCCAGGCCCCGTCGCGCTGCCAGGTCGTGTCGTAGGTGTACTCGAGGCCCTTGTCGAAGCCGTCGAAGTTACGCCACTCGGCGAGGTAGTACTGGGCCGACTGCAGCTCGCCGGTGTGGGTCACCCAGCCGGCGCCGCTGGTGTTGGTGAAGGTGCCGGTGGCGGCGGTCCAGCCGTTGTCGCCGTTCTCGACGTCGTCGCTCCAGACGGACGTGCCGCCGTCGGTGAGCGAGAAGTCGTCGAGGAACCAGCCGGTGTTGACGGACGCCGCGTCCGTGGCGTAGCGGAAGCGGACCTGGACGGACTTGCCCGCGAACGGCGTCAGGTCGGTGTACAGGTGGGTCCAGCCGTCGGTGTCGCCGGTGATCCCGTACTTCTTGTTGCCGTAGTCGCGCAGACGGCCGTTGGGGTCGGCATAGCCGTCGTCGGTGCTGGCGAGGGAGCCGCCCTCCTTGTAGACCTTCTGCTCGGCCCAGGTGGCGCCGCCGTCCGCGGAGACCTCGACGAACCCGAAGTCCCAGTCCTGCTCGATGCTGTACTCGCTCCACCACCAGAACTTCTCGTCGGCGCCGGCCGGGACGTCGACCGTCCTGGTCAACTTCGAGTCGGCCCAGTTCTGGTCGCTGTTGGACCACCAGACCTTGGAGCCGCTGTGCGGGGTGGTCATGACGATGTGCTTGTCCGGCAGGTTGATCCGCAGGCCGTCCTCCATGTTCTTCGGAGTACGGGAGGTCTGGCCGATGGTCAGCGCCTTGGTGCCGTCACCGGGGTTGAGGTTCTTGGGGTTCGCCCAGCCGAGCACCCACTTGTCCCACAGGCCCATGTGCGTGGGCAGCGACTGGAAGATCGGCCCGGCGTGGGAGCCGCTGGCCATGAGGTCCCAGAAGTCCACGTCGGAGTCGCCGCCGCCGGAGGCGTCGTAGAGGTCCGGCAGGCCGAGGTCGTGGCCGTACTCGTGCGCGAAGACGCCGACGCCGGAGTCCTCGGGCTGCACGATGTAGTTGGAGATCTTGACGTTGGTGCCGGGGACGGTGTAACCGCCGGTCACGTCGCTGGAGTGCGCCCAGAGGGCGAAGGTGCCCTCGGCGCCGCCGCCGCCGGACTTGTCCTCACCGGCGTGGATCAGGACCAGGTGGTCGATCACGCCGTCCGGCTCGTCGTAGTTGCCGTCGCCGTTCGCGTCGGAGACGTCTTCCTTGTCGTAGTCGGCCCACGGGAAGTCCGGGTTCTGCGCCGCGAGGGCGTTCACCGCGTCGATCGGGAGCTGGGCGGCGCCGCGCGGGTTGTCCGGGTGGCCGGACATGTCCTGCATGGCCGAGCCGCACTTGCCGGCGCCGTACCACGCCTCGGAGTGCGGCAGCTTGATCCAGCCGACCGCCTCACCGGAGACGGTGTACGCGCCCTTCGACATCTCCTCGTACATGTTCTTCATGGTGGAGCCGGAGATGTCGATGCCCTTCTTGCCGTCCCGAGGGTCGGTCAGGTCGGGGCGGACGCGGGTGGTGATGCCCTCGGAGGAGTAGAGCATCTTGTTGTAGTGGGCGTTGTTGAAGTCCGACACCCACATCGAGTTGTTGTCCTTGCCACCCCCGGCGACGTTGGCCGGATTGGGGATGGTGTTGTGCAGCGGACCGTTCACCTTGGTGCCGGGCGGCTCGGTGACGCAGTCGTCGACGTCGTCGATCGTCTTGGGGTGCGAGAAGCCGGAGAAGTCGTCGTTCGCCTGGTCGTTGAACTCGACGAGCAGGGTGAGCAGCTTGGCGGTCTTGGTGGTCTTCGACTTCTTGTACAGGAAGTCGAAGGGGTTCTGACCGGTCTTGATGGCCCGCTTCTCGTTCTTGGCCAGCTCGCGCGCGGCGACGGGGTTGCCGCTGGCGTACTTGCGGTCGATCTCCTTCGCGAGCGCGGCCGTGCGGGCGGCGCCCTTCGAGGGGACCTGTTCCGGGGTTTCGGTGACGTCGCTCTGCACGCTCGGCGCCGCGTAGTTGATGTAGTGGTCAGCCGCCGAAGGCTGATAGTTGGCCTGGGGGGTGGCCGCACCTGAGGTGGCGAGTCCCGCAGCGGCCAGCCCGAGAGCGGGCACCACCGCAGCGAGACGCCTGAGTCTCCTGGACAACAAGATCCCTTTCCTGCCCGGGTTCGCCGGACGCGTCACGAGGCGCACCGGGATGAGCGCACGCCTGGCCTGGGGGGGTCCCGTGGCGAGGCGCGCCCCGGGAGCCGCAAGCGGAAGATAAAGAGCAAGTAAAGGGGGCGTAAAGGGGCGCAAGGGAAGTTTGTAGAACCGTGATCTCCGCGGAATCGGGCGCCGCCCCACCTGCAGCGGACGCCGTGCGCGCCGTACGCGGCGGCTCGACCGATGTCCCCACCTGCGATTTCTCGCATCAGGTGAGCTTGCTGCGGCGTAAAGTCCTATTTGTGAAAGAGCTCATCGCCGCGCTTCCCGAGGGTCGGGTGCTCACCGATCCCGATGTCACCGAGTCGTACGCCAGGGACCGGACCTTCCTGCGTCCGGGCAAAGCCCTGGGTGTGGTGCTCGCCCAGTCGCGGGACGACGTGGTGACCACGATGCGGTGGGCCACCGAGCACCGGGTGCCGGTCGTGCCGCGCGGGGCGGGCACGGGCCTGGCCGGCGCGGCCACGGCGGCGGACGGCAGCGTCGTCCTGTCGCTGCATCGGATGACGTCGATCCTCGAACTGGCGCCCGACGACGAGATCGCGGTCGTCGAGCCCGGCGTGATCACCGCCGACCTGGACCGCGCGGCCCGCGAGCACGGCCTCATGTACGCGCCCGACCCGTCGTCGTACGAGATCTCGACGATCGGCGGGAACCTCGCGACCAACGCGGGCGGGCTGCGCTGCGTGAAGTACGGCGTGACGCGGGACTCCGCGCTCGGCCTGGAGGTGGTGCTCGCCGACGGGCGGGTGCTGGAGACGGGCCGCCGCACGGTGAAGGGCGTCACCGGTTACGACCTGACCGGGCTGTTCGTCGGCTCGGAGGGGACGCTCGGGGTCATCACGAAGGCGACCGTGCGGCTGCGGCGGGCCCCGGCCGAGGTGGCCACGGTCGCGGCGGAGTTCTCCTCGCTGCGGGACGCGGCGGCGGCCGTCTCGGCGATCATCGCGGCCGGATGCCAGCCGTCGCTGCTCGAACTGATGGACCGCACCACCCTCAAGGCGATCGACGACTGGAAGAACATCGGCCTGGAGCCGGGCACCCAGGCGATGCTGATCGCGCAGTCCGACGCCTCCGACAGCCAGCGGGCCGCCGCCCGGATGGCCGAGTTGTGCGACGCCAACGGCGCGTCCTTCACCGCTTTGTCCGGCTCGCCCGAGGAGGCGGCGGAGCTGGTCGGGGTACGGCGGCTCGCCTACCAGGCCAAGGAGCGCCTCGGGCAGTGCCTGGTCGAGGACGTGTGCGTGCCGCGGTCGGCGCTGCCCGGCATGATCTCGGCGGTGGAGGCGGCGGCGGCGCGGCACGACGTGATGATCGCGACGGTGGCGCACGCGGGCGACGGCAACCTGCACCCGGTGTTCGTCTTCGAGCGCGGACTGGCGGAGCCCCCGCCGCAGGTGTGGGCCGCGGCCGACGAGGTCTTCCGCGAGGCGCTCGCGCTGGGCGGCACGCTGACCGGCGAGCACGGCGTCGGCCTGCTCAAGCGCCGCTGGCTCGCGCTGGAGTCGGGACCGGTGGCCACCGAGGTCCAGCACGGGATCAAGCGGGTCTTCGATCCGCTCAATATTCTCAATCCTGGTAAGGCCATCTAAAGCAATAGAAATCCGCCCCACCTTCTATCACTGGTAGCGTTTTCCTCTCCTGTCACGCTAATTCGGGAAAACGGGGTCAACATGACGCTGGGGGAAGGTGATCCGGAGAAGCTGGGCCCGTACGAGCTCGTGGACCGGCTCGGAGAGGGCGGCCAGGGGGTCGTCTACCTCGGTCGGGGCCCGGCCGGCGAGCAGGTGGCGGTCAAGCTGCTGCACACCCGCTTCTCGGCGGACCCCGAGGCACGGCACCGGTTCCTGCGCGAGGTCGCGCTGGCCCAGCGGGTCGCGCGCTTCTGTACGGCGCCCGTCCTGCACGCCGACCTCGCCGGGAACCAGCCCTACATCGTCAGCGAGTACGTCCCGGGGCCGTCGCTCCGGCAGCTCGTGGACAAGGAGGGGCCGCGCCGGGGGGCCGCGCTCGAACGCCTCGCCATCAGCACGGCGACCGCCCTGGCCGCCATCCACCGGGCCGGGATCACGCACCGCGATTTCAAGCCGGCCAACGTCCTGATGGGGCCCGAGGGCCCGGTCGTGATCGACTTCGGCGTGGCCCGGGCGCTGGACTCGCCGCAGGCGACCGCGACCGGCGCCACCATGGGGACGCCGTCGTACCTCGCGCCCGAGTTGCTCTCGGGCAGCGAGGCGACCGGGGCCGCCGACGTCTTCGCCTGGGGCGTCACCATGGTGTTCGCGGCGACCGGGACGCCGGCGTTCGGCGCCGACTCGATCCCGACGGTGATCAACCGGATCCTGAACGTCGAACCCGACGTCAGCGCGCTCGTGCCGCCGCTGCGCGACCTCGTCTCCGCGTGCCTGTCGAAGGACCCCACCCGGCGGCCCACCGCCGACGACGTGGTCGCCATGCTCACCGGCCGTCCGGGGGCGTACGCGCCGCCCGCGCACACCGGGCCCGCCCACGCGGCGCCCGCGCACCCTGAGCCCTCCCACGCGGCAGCCGCGCCCCCCGCGCCCACCCGCGCGGTGCCCACTCAGCCGGGGCCGTCCCCGGTGCAGGGCCCGGGGCCGCAGGCGGGGCCGGCGGCGCCCACGACCCGGCCCGCCGGGCGGAAGGCGGGGCGGCGACTGCCGATCCTCGCCGGCGCCGGGGGCGTGGTCGCGGTGGCGGCGATCATCGCGGCCACTCTGGTGAACACACAGACCACCACGAACGTGGCCAACGAGGAGCCGAAGGCCGCCGCGGTGGAGACGGGCGATCCCGCGGACGCCACCGTCCCCACCCCGGACATGCCCCGGACCGCGGACCCCTCGCCCTCGCCGTCGCGGTCCCCGCGCTCCCGCCCCGCGCAGAGCCGTACCGCGCCGCCGCCCGTGCCCGCCCGGCGGGAACCGGCGCACACCGCGGCGCCGACCCGCACCGCGCCGCCGAAATCCGCGTCGACGCCACGCCCGTCGGACTCCTCCGTCCTGATCCCGCCGGGCTCGGACCCGGACCCGGAGCCGACCAAGACGACCGCGCCGGCCAAGACCCCGGCGCCGACGAAGGCGCCCGCCCCGACGAAAACGGCCGCGCCGCCGCCTCCGAAGCCGAACCCGTACACGGCGACGGGCGTGTGCGGGGCGGGTTTCAAGGTCATCGACTCCCACGGGTGGGGCGGCAACGCGACGACCTACCTGCTCTACAACGCGTCCACGGGCAACAACTGCGTGATCACCATGTCCAAAAACGTGGTGCCCGGCAAGATCAAAATGGGCGCGGTGCTGCAGGTCAAGGGCGGCGCCTCCGCCAGCGACTGGGGCTCGTACACGACCTACGCGGGCCCGAAAAAGCTCGCCGCGAAGGGCAAGTGCGTCATCTGGGGAGGCGGGTACGGCTCCGCCGCCTGGAACAGCGCCTGGTCCCACTGCGGCTGACGCGGCCGCGCAGGCCCGGCGCCGGCACGGCGGCGGCACGGCGGCGGGCACACGACGACGGCCCGCCGCCGGCACACCCCGGACCGGCCCGGCGTTGACGCGCACGCCGCTCTCCGAGCAGGATCTTGCTCATGGCTGGACACGGTTCGGTGGCGCGATGGCGATCCTGAGCAGTCGCCTGGACGCCGCCGCCCCCGAGTACGACGCGCGCCGCGCGGCCATGCTCGCCCGGCTGGGCGAGCTGGCGGCGGAGCACGCGAAGGCGGTCGCGGGCGGCGGCCCGAAGTATGTGGAGCGGCACCGGGCGCGCGGCAAGCTGCTCGCCCGCGAGCGGATCGAGCTGCTGCTCGACCCCGACTCCCCGTTCCTCGAACTCTCGCCGCTGGCCGCCTGGGGCACTGACTATCCGGTGGGCGCGAGCGTGGTCACCGGCATCGGGGTGATCGAGGGCGTCGAGTGCGTGATCAACGCCAGCGACCCCACGGTGCGCGGCGGCGCGTCCAACCCGTGGACGCTGCGGAAGTCGCTGCGCGCGGCCGAGATCGCTCTGCGCAACCGGCTCCCCCTGGTGAACCTGGTCGAGTCGGGCGGCGCCGACCTCCCGGCGCAGAAGGAGATCTTCATCCCCGGCGGGCAGGTGTTCCGCGACCTGACCCGGCTGTCGGCGGCGGGCGTCCCGACGATCGCGCTGGTCTTCGGCAACTCGACGGCCGGCGGCGCGTACGTGCCGGGCATGAGCGACTACGTCGTCATGGTGAAGGACCGGGCGAAGGTGTTCCTCGGCGGCCCTCCCCTGGTCAAGGTGGCGACCGGCGAGGAGGCCGACGACGAGTCGCTCGGCGGCGCGGACATGCATGCCCGGATCTCCGGGCTGGCCGACTACCTCGCGGTCGACGAGCACGACGCGCTGCGGATCGGCCGCCGGATCGTGGCCCGGCGGGGCCGGCTCAACCGGCGCGAGCCGGGGGCCGCACTCGCCGCCGCGCCGCCGCCCCGCTACGACGAGGACGAGCTGCTGGGGATCGTCCCGGAGGACCTGAAGATCCCGTTCGATCCACGCGAGGTCATCGCGCGGATCGTGGACGGCAGCGACTTCGACGAGTTCAAGCCGCTGTACGGCCCGAGTCTGGTCACCGGCTGGGCCGCCCTGCACGGCCACCCGATCGGGATCCTGGCCAACGCGCGGGGCGTGCTGTTCGGCGCGGAGTCACGCAAGGCCGCGCAGTTCATCCAGCTCGCCGACCAGTCGCGTACGCCGCTGATCTTCCTCCAGAACACGACCGGATACATGGTGGGCCGCGAGTACGAGCAGGACGGCATCATCAAGCACGGCGCGATGATGATCAACGCGGTGTCCAACTCGACGGTCCCGCACATCACGATCGTCATGGGCGCCTCCTACGGCGCGGGTAACTACGGCATGTGCGGCCGGGCGTACGACCCGCGCTTCCTGTTCTCGTGGCCGAGCGCGCGGTCGGCGGTGATGGGGCCCGCGCAGCTCGCGGGCGTGCTGTCCATCGTCGGGCGGGCCGCCGCCGAGGCCAGGGGCCAGGTCTACGACGAGGAGGCGGACGTCGCGATGCGCCAGGCGGTCGAGGCTCAGATCGAGGCCGAGTCGCTGCCGTTCTTCCTCTCCGGCCGGCTGTACGACGACGGCGTGATCGACCCCCGGGACACGCGCACCGTCCTCGGCCTGTGCCTGTCCGCGATCGGCAACGCCCCGGCCGCCGCGCCCGCGGGCTACGGCGTCTTCCGGATGTGAGGGTGCGATGAGGACGATCAACCGGCTGCTGGTCGCCAACCGCGGCGAGATCGCCCGCCGGGTGTTCCGCACCTGCCGCGATCTCGGCGTGGAGACGGTCGCCGTCTTCTCCGACGTCGACGCGGACGCGCCGCACGTCACCGAGGCCGACCAGGCGGTACGGCTCGGCGGCCCCCGGTCGTACCTGGACGCGGACGCGATCGTCGAGGCGGCCCGGACCGCCGGCGCGGACGCCGTCCATCCGGGGTACGGCTTCCTCTCCGAGAACGCCGAGTTCGCCCGGGCCGTGCTCGACGCGGGCCTGATCTGGGTCGGCCCGCCGCCGGAGGCCGTCGCCGCGATGGGCGCCAAGGTCGAGGCGAAGACGTTGCTGGCCGCCGCCGGGGTGCCGGTGCTCCCGACGTACGACCTCGACGACGATGACGCCCGCCCGCCGCTCCCGCTGCTGGTGAAGGCGTCGGCGGGCGGGGGCGGGCGCGGCATGCGGATCGTGCGCGCCGCCGCGGAGCTGCCCGAGGCGGTCGCGTCGGCGCGCCGGGAGGCGCTCGCGGCCTTCGGCGACGGCACGGTCTTCGCCGAGCCGCTGCTGGAGCACGCCCGGCACATCGAGGTGCAGATCCTGGCCGACGCCCACGGCACGGTCTGGGCGCTGGGTGAGCGCGAGTGCTCGGTGCAGCGCCGCCACCAGAAGATCGTCGAGGAGTCGCCCTCCCCCGCCGTCACCCCCGAGCTGCGCCGCGAGCTGTGCGACGCCGCGGTGCGGGCCGCGCAGGCGATCGGCTACGTGGGCGCGGGCACGGTCGAGTTCCTGGTCAAGGACGACGTCGTCGCCTTCCTGGAGATGAACACCCGGCTCCAGGTCGAGCACCCGGTGACCGAGTACGTCTACGGCGTGGACCTGGTCCGGCTCCAGGTGGAGATCGCCGAGGGCGCGCCGCTGCCCGGGCTGCCGCCGAGCCCGGTCGGCCACGCGATCGAGGCCCGTCTCTGCGCCGAGGACCCGGCGAACGGCTGGCGGCCGCAGGCGGGGGTCCTGCACCGCTTCGAGGTGCCCGGCGTGGACGCCGAGTTCCGCGCCGCCGGGACGCTGCGCCTCGACTCGGGCGTGGCCGACGGCGCGACGGTCACCCCGCACTACGACCCGATGCTGGCGAAAGTGATCGCCTACGCGCCCACCCGCGCGGGCGCGGCGCGGCGGCTGGCCACCGCGCTCGCCCGGGCCCGCCTCCACGGGCCGGTGACCAACCGCGACCTGCTCGTCAACGTCCTGCGCCATCCCGCGTTCCTGGCGGGCGAGACCGACACCGGCTTCCTCGACCGGCACGCCGCGGCCGTTTCGGCGCCGCGCGCCGGCGCGGACGCCGTACGGATCTCCGCGCTGGCGGCCGCGCTCGCCGGCGCGGCGGCCAACCGGGCGGCGGCCCGGGTGCTCGGCGAGCTGCCCGGCGGCTGGCGCAACGTCGTCTCCCAGCCCCAGCGGACCGCGTTCGTGCTCCCCGGGGACCCCGGGGAGCGCGTCGAGATCGCCTATCTGATCACCCGGGACGGCCTGTCCGCCGAGGGGTTCGACGGCGTGGAACTCGTCTCGGCGACGCCCGGCGAGGTCGTGCTGTCGATCTCCGGGGTCCGCCGCGCGTTCGCCGTGCACGCCCGCCCCGGCGTGACGTACGTCGACTCCGTTCTCGGGGCGGTGCGGCTGGCGCCGCTGGAGCGGCTGCCCGAGCCGGCGCGACAGGTGGAGCCGGGGTCGTTGCTCGCGCCCATGCCGGGTACGGTCCTTCGCGTCGCCGTCGAACCCGGGGACCGGGTCGCCGCGGGCCAGCCGGTGATCGTCCTTGAGGCGATGAAGATGGAACACCAGATCGTCTCGCCCGGGGCGGGCGTCGTGGCGGCGCTCGACGCCGTCGCCGGCCGCCAGGTCGAGGCGGGAGCCGTACTCGCCGTAATCGAGGAGCACGCCGATGACAACGCCGATGACAACGTTGGTACGCAGTGAGTCCGCCGGGGGCGTGCGCACGCTGACCCTCGACTCCCCGTCCAACCGGAACGCCCTGTCGGTCCGGCTGCTCGGCGAGCTGCGGGAGGCCCTGGACGGCGCGCTGGCCGACCCCGATGTGCGGGTGATCGTGCTGACCGGCGCCGGGCCGGTGTTCTGCTCCGGCGCGGACCTGAAGGAGCAGCGTGCGCAGCGGGAGGGCGAGCCGGGGGCCGCGCCGGTGACCGGGGCGTTCCCCGAGATCCTCTCCCTCATCTGGGACAGCCCCAAGCCGGTGATCTGCCGCCTGAACGGCACCGCGCGGGCGGGCGGCCTCGGCCTGGTGACGGCGTGCGACTTCGCCTTCGCGCCGCTGTCGGCGACGTTCGCGTTCAGCGAGGTGCGGCTCGGCGTCGCACCGGCGATGATCGCGGTCACCTGCCTGCGCCGGATGGAGCCGCGCGCGGCGGCCGAGTACTTCCTCACCGGCGAGGCCTTCTCCGCCGCCAGGGCCGCCGAGGTCGGCCTGCTCACCCGGGCGGTGCCCGAGGACGAGCTGGACGCGACCGTCGCGCGCTACGCCGACATGCTGCTGCGCGGCGGTCCGGAGGCGCTGGCGATCACCAAGCGGCTGGTCCGCGAGGTGCCCGCGATGCCGGTGGACGAGGGGCTGCGCCGGATGGCCGAGCTGTCCGCCGAGCGGTTCACCTCCAAGGAGGGGCAGGAGGGCATCCGCGCCTTCATGGAGAAGCGGCCCGCCGCCTGGATCCCGCCCGCGCCCGCCTCCGGGGACGCGCCGCGATGACCGGGCGGGGGGACGGCGCGGGCGCCGGGCCGCTCCGCGTCGCCAACTGCAGCGGGTTCTACGGGGACCGGCTGTCGGCGGCGCGCGAGATGGTCGAGGGCGGCCCGATCGACGTGCTGACCGGCGACTGGCTGGCCGAGCTGACGATGCTGATCCTCGCCGGGAACCGGCTGAAGGGCCGTCCCGGCTACGCCCGCACGTTCCTCACCCAGATGGAGCAGGTGCTCGGCACCTGCCTGGACCGCGGCATCAAGATCGTCACGAACGCGGGCGGGCTCGACCCGGCCGGGTGCGCGGAGGCGGTGGCCGAGCTCGCCGACCGGCTGGGTCTGTCGGTCACCGTCGGCCACACGCCCGCCGTCGACCCGATCGAGGGCCGGGTCCGCGTCGCCCGCCGCCGGGCGCGGATCGCCCACGTGACGGGGGACGACCTCATGCCCCGGCTGTCGCCGGGCTCCCCCGAACCGATCCCGGCCGCCGCGCTCGTCAACGCCGACACCGGGGAGCCGTTCACCGGCCGTCCGGTCACCGCCAACGCCTACCTCGGCGGGCGGCCGATCGCCGTCGCGCTGGAGCAGGGCGCCGACGTGGTCGTCACCGGGCGGGTCACCGACGCCGCCCTGGTCACCGGCCCCGGCATGTGGTGGTACGGCTGGCGCCCCGGCGACCTGGACGCGCTCGCCGGGTCGGTGGTGGCCGGGCACGTGATCGAGTGCGGCTGCCAGGCGACCGGAGGCAATTACGCCTTCTTCGAGGAGGTGCCGGACCTGGCGCGGTGCGGCTTCCCGATCGCCGAGCTGCACGCGGACGGGTCGAGCGTGATCACAAAGCATCCGGGCACCGGCGGCCTGGTCTCCGTCGGCACGGTCACCGCCCAGCTCCTGTACGAGATCGCCTCCCCGCGCTATCTCGGCCCGGACGTGACGGCCCGCTTCGACACGATCCGGCTGCAGCAGGAGGGCCCGGACCGGGTCCGGATCAGCGGCGTGCGCGGCGAGCCGCCGCCGGACACGCTCAAGGCCGGGATCAACCTGGTCGGCGGCCATCGCAACACCATGACGCTCGTCCTCACCGGGCTCGACATCGAGGCCAAGGCGCGGGTCGCGGAGGAGGCGGTCTTCGCGCGGGTGCCCCGGGAGTCGTTCGAGCGGGTCCACGTCGAGCTGACCCCGCTGCCGGACGGCGACGCGGCGACGGCGCTGCTGCGGATCACCGTGATGGACCCCGACAAGGAGAAGGCCGGACGGCGGTTCTCCTCCGCCGTGGTGGAGACCGGGCTGGCGAGCTACCCGGGGTTCTACGCGCTCACTCCCCCGGGCGACGCCGCGCCGTACGGCGTCTTCTGGCCCGCCCTGGTGGACGCGGGCGAGGTGCCCGCGATGGTGACGGTCGAGGGCAGGCGGATCACCGTGCCGTGCCTCGCCCCCGCGGACGTCCACCGCGGCCGCCACGAGAGCCTGCCGGAGGCCCCGTCCTTCCCCGTCCCGGCTCCGGCCGCTCCCGGCGTCCCCGTACGGCGGGCCCCGCTCGGGCGGGTGGCCGGGGCGCGCTCGGGCGACAAGGGAGGCAACGCGAACCTGGGCGTCTGGGCCACGACCCCCGACGGGTACGCCTGGCTGGCGGCGGAGCTGACCGCCGACCGGCTGAAGGAGCTGCTGCCGGAGACGCGCGACCTCACCGTCGAGCGCTTCGAGCTGCCCAACCTGCTGGCGCTCAACTTCGTCGTCCACGGGCTGCTCGGCCGGGGCGTGGCGGCCAACCCGCTGCTGGACGCGCAGGCCAAGGCGCTCGGCGAGCGGCTGCGCGCGGTCACCGTGCCGATCCCGGAGCGCCTGCTGGCGGACAACCGGAAATTGCCGGAGTGACCCTCCGAAAAACCCAAGAACCTTTACAATTCCCAGCGATTGTTGCCGGTTTCGGGGAAGGATCGCCCATGCGACTGCGCTTTCTCGGCTCGACCTCGGAGGCGGGGGCGTGCCCCTCGCTCTACGAGACCGACCGGGGCACGATCGTCGTGCAGGGGATGGAGCTCGTCGACGCCGACGCGCGGGCGGACCTGCGCCACGTGCTCGACGGCGAGACGGCCGTCGAAGTGCCCAAGGAGCTGCTGGTGGAGATCGCCAGACGCGTGCTCGCCTGATCACGATTAGGCACACCCCTATGGCCGGATCGGCCCGGCGGGTCTACCTTTGAGCGCACCACAGGCGGAGGTAGCACGTGACCGACCGAACCACCCGTACGGCGACCGCCCATCCACGCGCCGGAGGGGGGAGCCCGGCGGCACCGCGCGGGAGGGTCCTCGGGTGAGCGGCTTCCAGCAGGCCCGCGTGGACCTGGGGGCCGAGCTGCGGCGGCTGCGCGAGGCGGCGCACCTGTCGGGCAAGGAGCTGGCCGAGCGCCTCGGCTGGCAGGCGTCCAAGGTCTCCCGGATCGAGAACGCCCGGCAGACCGCCACCGAGGACGACGTGGTCACCTGGGGGCAGGCCGTGGGCGCCGCCCCGGACACCGTGGACGACCTGATCGAACGGGCCCGCGGCCTCGTCGAACGGCACGACTCCTGGCGGCAGCGGCACCGGAGCGGCCTGGCCGCCCTCCAGGAGGACCTGCGTGACCTGGAATGGCGGACCCGGATCATCCGGGCGTTCGAACCCGGCATCGTGATCGGCCTGCTGCAGACCGCCGAGTACGCCAGGAACATCTTCACCCGGGTGCGCCGCCTGTACGAGGCGACCGACGACATCGACGCGGCGATCCGGGTCCGGATGCAGCGCCAGGAGATCCTCTACGACCCCGCCCGCTCGTTCCGGTTCGTCCTGCCGGAGGCGGTGCTGCGCTACCGGTTCGCGCCGCTCGACGTGATGCGCGGCCAGATGGACCGGCTGCTCGCCGTCACCACCCTGCCGAACGTCGAGTTCGGCGTCATCCCGACCGGGGCGCTGCTGCCCACGACCCTGGTGAACCCGTTCTGGATCTACAACGACTCCCTGGTCGGGGTCGCCACCAAGACCAAGGAGATCCTGCTGCGCGACTCCGAGGACATCGCCTTCTACGCCCGCGAGTTCGAGGAGCTCTGCGCGGTGGCCGCGTTCGGGGAGGACGCCCGCCGTCTGATCGTCCAGGTGATCGACGACTACGACCGGCAGCCGCCGAGCTGACCGCGTGAACGGCCGGGCCACACAGTCGCCGCGCCCGCCTGCCGCGGCCGTCCCGTCCCGTCCCGCGCGGCCCGTCGTCGCCGGAAGAATCGGCGCAATTGCTTGTATCCGGCTCCCAACGCGTGCAATCCTTTCCACCTGAACGGGAGGTGAAGCGCGTTGGTCGACACGGTTTCGCGCATCCACGAGTTCGCGTCGGCGGTTCGCACGCACATCGACCTCTCGGTCCGGGTCGTCGGCGACATGCCTCCCCGGGTCCAGGTGCGCAACCGGTTCAGCGAGACCCTCCGCGAGACCGTCACCTGCTCCGAGGACGGCGCCTTCCTCACCTCGTGGGGCTACCGGCTCGGCACCGTCGAGTGCGTCGAGTCCGCCGCCGCCCGGCTCGCCTACCTCCTGGCCGCCCTCCCCGCCTGACGGCTCGTACCTACCCGACGAGCCGCCTCAGTTCAGTCGGTACAGCGATGCCTCCCCGTCGGCGCCCCCGTACTCGGAGGCGGCCACCGGCGTGCCGTTGGCCGTGACCCACGCGGTGACCTCCGAGGACCCGCCGCGCGGCCCCTGCCCGCCCAGCAGGACGTACTTCAGCCGGCCGTCGGCGGCGTACTCCTGGAGTTCGGCGACCGTCATCGCCGGATCGCCTCCGGTGAAGCCGCCCATCGCGATGACCGGCCGGCCGGTGGAGAGGATGAGCGACGAGGCGCTCTGCGCGGAGGCCACCGCGACGAGCCAGGTCGCCCCGCCCTGGTTCCGCTCCAGATAGGCGGTCATCGCCTCGTCGACCCGGCCGCCGGGACCGCCGCCGAACCCCGGGCCGCCGGGGACGCCCGATGCGCTGGGGCCGCCGTACCGGCCTTCGGGACGATCACCTGTCCGCTGTCCCGGGCCCTCCGGGAAACCGCCTCTGAAGCCGCCTCCGGCCCCTCCTCCGGGGCCTCCGGGGCCTCCGGGGAAGCCCGCCCCGCGACCGGTGACGGGACCCGCCGTCGGGTTCGTGCCGTTCACCCGGGACCCCAGCGGCGTCACCGCGTACGCCGCCGGACCGGCGAGCACGGCGAGCACCCCGGCGGTCAGCCCGGCCGCCGCGACGCGGCGCGCGCCGAAGGCCGCCGCCGCGATCCCGAGGACCGCCGCGGCCGTCGTCCCCGCGACCGCCCAGGGCAGCCACGGGACGAACTCCGGCGTACGGCGCAGCACCGCGAAAGACCACACGCCGGTCACGGCGACGGACGCCGCGAGCACGCACCCCCAGACGCGGGAGGCGCGCCGCGCCCGCCACATCAGAACCCCGCCGAGGCCGGTCAGCGCGGCGATCGCGGGCGCCATGGCGGTCGTGTAGTACGGGTGGAACGTGCCCTCCGAGAAGCTGAACACGGCGTAGTGGACGAGCAGCCAGCCGCCCCACAGCAGCAACGCGGCCCGGGGAACGGAGCGCCGGCCCGGCCGCGACCCGGTCACCGTTCCCGCGCCCGGCGCCGGAACGCCCGGGGAGAACCGGCGGGTGGTCAGGACGAGCCCCGCCACCAGCGCGATCACCGCGAACGGGATCAGCCACGAGATCTGCCCGGCCAGGACGTCGTTGAAGAGCCGCCCCGCCCCCGCCTCGCCGCCCCACCCGCCGGGACCACCGAACCCGCCGCGTCCGCCGCCGGACGGGCCGCCCTGGCCGAAGCCGCCGCGCTCGCCGCCGCCGAAGATCCGGCCCAGGCCGTTGTAGCCGATGACGAGGTCCCACACCGTGTTGTCGGTGCTGCCCCCGATGTACGGCCGGCTCCCCTCGGGCCACAGGTCGACGACGACCATCCACCAGGCGCTGGACACCGCCAGCGCGGCCCCGGCCGCGAGCAACCGTCCCACCCGCCGGAGGAACGCCCCCGGCGCCGCGTACAGGTAGGTGAGCGCGAACGCGGGCACCACGAGGTACGCCTGCAGCATCTTGGCGTTGAACGCGAGGCCGACCAGGATCGCCGCGACCACAAGGGCGCGCGTGCGGCCGTCGCGGACCGCCGCCAGGCAGAACCACGCCGCCGCCACCAGGAGCAGCACCAGCACGGTGTCCGGGTTGTTGTCGCGGTCGATGGCGACGGTGATCGGCGTCAGCGTCATCACCAGGGCCGCGACGAGCGCGGCGGCGTGCCCGGCGGCGCCCGCCAGGGAGCGCCGGACCGCGGAGTGGAGCACCGCGACGGACGCGACACCCGCGGCGGCCTGCGGCAGCAGCATGCTCCACGTGCCGAAGCCGAAGATCCGCGCCGACAGGCCCATCACCCACAGGGCGAGCGGCGGCTTGTCGACGGTGATGAACGAGCCCGCGTCCAGCGCGCCGAAGAAGAACGCCGTCCAGCTCCGGGTGCCGGAGTAGACGGCCGCCGCGTAGTACTCGTTGGCGTATCCGTTCGCGCCGAGCGCCCAGGTGTGCAGGACGGCCGCGAGGACGAGCACGGCCCACAGCGCGGGGCGGGCCCAGCGCGGGTCCCCGGGACGGCCGAGCAGGAGCCGGCGCGTCCTGCCGTACCCGTGCGGCGCGGTGACGGCCGGGGCGGCGTGGGGCGCCGCGGTGGGGGACGCGCTCACCGGCCCTCCCTCCGCGGGTTGAACACCCATACCCGCATGAGGAGGAAGCGGGCCAGGGTGGCGGCGCCGTTCGCGACGATCACCCCGGCCAGCTCGGTCCCGCGCGAGGCGCCCGCGGGCAGCAGGGCGAGGATGCCGGTGGTGAGGGCGAGGCCGATCAGGAAGGCGGCCAGTCCCTCGATCTGGTGCCGCAGCGCCCCGGACGTCCCGGTGACCCCGAACGTGAAGCGCCGGTTGGCGGCGGTGTTGGCGATCGCGGTGACCAGCAGCGCGACCGCGTTCGCGGCGACCGCGGGCATGACGCCGCGCAGCAGCCAGAAGATCGCCAAGTGGGCGGCGGTGCTGATCGCCCCGATGATCGCGAAGCTGGGGAGCTGCCGGGCCATCCCGGCGGGCAGCGCGGCGTGCCGTACGCGGGCCGGGACGGGCAGGCGCACCGCGCCGGAGAGCGTCCTGCGCGCGACCCGCCACATACCCCTGAGGTCGTCGGCGGCGGTCCTGACGATGTCCACCCGGCTGTCGGGGTCGTCCACCCAGTCCACCGGCACCTCGTGGATGCGCAGCCCGTGCCGCTCGGCGAGGAGCAGCAGCTCGGTGTCGAAGAACCACTCCTGGTCCTCCACGACCGGCAGCAGCGCCCGCACGATCTCGGTGCGGCCCGCCTTGAACCCGCACTGCGCGTCGGAGAACCCCGCCCCCAGCAGCGAGCGGAGCAACAGGTTGTAGGAGCGGGAGATGAACTCGCGCTTGGGCCCGCGCACCACGTTGGAGCCGGTGGCGAGACGGGTGCCGATGGCGAGGTCGCTGTGCCCGGTCAGCAGCGGGGCCACCAGTGGCAGGAACGCGTCCAGGTCGGTGGACAGGTCCACGTCCATGTAGCTGACGACGTCGGCCTCGCTCTCGGCCCACGCCCGCCGCAGCGCGCGGCCGCGTCCCTTCTCGTCCAGGTGGAGGGCCCGGACACCCGGCAGTTCGCGGGCCAGCTCCGCCGCGATCGCCCAGGTGCCGTCCGTGCTGGCGTTGTCCGCGATCGTGATGCGGAAGCCGTACGGGAAGTCCCGGCTCAGGTAGGCGTGCAGCCTGCGGACGCTCTCGGCCAGCACGCGCTGCTCGTTGTGTACGGGGACCACGACCTCGACGAGGCGGGTCCTTCCCGGAGCCCCGCCGGAGGGCGGGGCCGGAGTCGGGGGAACGGTCGCGATGCTCATGTCGTCCAACGTCGGCAGAGCGAATTGAACCTTGGTGAGCCGCCGATTAAGGATGTCTGAGAAAAGCCCGGGAGCCCCTGATCATGGGCCTCCCGTCGCCGCTCGTCGCCCGTCCCCGCACCGGCGTCAGCCGGACTCGCCCGGGGTCCCCGGGAGGGCGACGGTGGCCACCGTCCCGCCGCCCGGCGCCTTCGCCACGCGCGCCTCGCCCCCGGCGTCGCGTACGGCCTGGGCCACGATGGCGAGGCCGAGCCCCGAGCCGGGGAGGCTGCGCGCCGACGGAGACCGCCAGAACCGTTCGAAGACGTGCGGGAGCTCGTCGTCCGGGATGCCCGGCCCGTGGTCGCGCACGGTCAGCACACCGTCGGCGAGCCGCACCTCGACCAGGCCGCCCGGCGGGCTGAACTTCACCGCGTTGTCGAGCACGTTCACCGCGGCCCGCTGCAGGCCCCGGACGTCGCCGTGGACCCGCCACGGCTTCAGGTCCACCCGGAACTCCAGCCCCGGGCCGCGGCGCCTGGCGCGTTCCACGGCGGCGGCGACCAGGTCGTGGAACTCGACGTCGGCGGAGCGCTCGCCCGTCTCGGCGCTGCGCGACAGTTCGAGCAGGTCGCCGATCAGGCTCGACATCTCCTCGAACTGCTCCTTGACGTTGACCAGCAGGCGGCGCTTTGCCTCCGGCGCCAGCGGCCGGCCGGTGTTCTCGCTGCGCAGCATCAGGTCGATGTTGGTGCGCAGGCTGGTCAGCGGCGTGCGCAGCTCGTGTCCCGCGTCCGAGACCAGGCGCCGCTGGCGCTCCTGCGAGCTGGACAACGCGGCCGTCATCGTGTTGAACGACCGGCCCAGCCGGGCGATCTCGTCGGTGCCCTCGACCGGGATCCGGATCGCCAGGTCCTCCGTACGCGCCACGTGCTCGACCGCGCTCGTCAGCCGCTGGACGGGGCGCAGCGCGGCGCGGGCCAGCCAGAGACCGGCCGCGGCCGCGCCGACCACGCCGGCGACGGCGACCGAGCCGAGGATCAGGGCGAGCATCCGGAGCGTCCCGCTCAGGTCCTCGGTGGAGCGGAACACGCTCACCGCCACCGGCTCGCGCACCGCGAACCGCCGTACGTCGTCGGGCGCCCCGGGCGGCGGCTGCAACGTGTACGTCCTGGTGAGGACGAGCACCTCGCTGCCGTTCTCGGTCACCGCGTCGCGCAGGACCGGCGCGCCGCCCGAGACCGCGAGCGCCCGCTCCTCGGCGGTCGGGACGACCCGGTCGGAGCCCCCGAAGACGCAGACGGAGCCGTCCGCCCGGATGACCGACCAGCCGCGCCCGGACGGGTCCCACGGGTGCGGCGGCCCCGCGCCCTTGACCCCGGGGAGGCTCTGGCGCGCGGTGCCGTCGCAGTCGGCGAGCGCCAGCGCCACCTGCTCGGCGCGCGGGATGAACTCCAGCAGCGAGTCGCGCACCTGCCCCTGCATCTGGTCGCGGATCAGGAACCAGCACATCGCCGCCGACAGCGCCACGGCGGCGGCCACCGCGGACGCGATCACCAGGGTGAGCCGGGACCTGAGCGAACGGCGTCTCCTCACGGGGAGGTCCGCAGCACGTATCCGACGCCGCGCACGGTGTGGATCAGCCGGGCCTCGTCGGCGGCCTCGGTCTTCCTCCGCAGGTACATCACGTACACGTCGAGGGAGTTGGACGACGGCTCGAAGTCGAAGCCCCACACCTCGCTGAGGATCTGCTCGCGGGTCAGCACCTGGCGCGGGTGCACGAGGAACAGTTCGAGCAGCAGGTACTCGGTGCGGGTCAGGTCGAGGGTGCGGCCGCCCCGGGTGACCTCGCGGGCGGCGGTGTCCATGCGCAGGTCGGCGAAGGCGAGCACGGCGCCCGCCTCCGCGCCCGGGGCTCCGGCGCTCAGCGCGCCGCGCCGCAGCAGGGCGCGCACCCGGGCGAGCAGCTCGTCCAGCTCGAACGGCTTGACCAGGTAGTCGTCGGCCCCCGCGTCGAGGCCGGACACCCGGTCGCCCACGGCGTCGCGCGCGGTCAACATCAGCACCGGGACGTGGTTGCCTCCCGCGCGCAGCCGGCGGCAGGTGGTGAGGCCGTCCAGGCGCGGCATCATCACGTCCAGCAGCACCGCGTCGTACGGCTCGCGCTCCAGCCGGTCGAGGGCGGAGGTCCCGTCCGCGACGGTCTCGACCTTGTATCCCTCGAACTCCAGGCTGCTCCGCAGCGCCTCACGCAGCGCCGGCTCGTCGTCGACCACCAGCAGCCGCGCCGCCCCACCCTCTACTCCCGTCACCGTCTCACGGTATCCGCGCCCCATGAGAGCTCGATGAGAGCAGGACGGCCATCGCGGCGTTGTGACCGGGGATGCCGCTGACGCCTCCGCCGCGCCGGGCGCCCGCGCCGCACAGCAGGATCCGCTCGTGCGCCGTCTCCACGCCCCATTGCCCGTCCGCGGCGGACTCGGCGTACGGCCAGGACAGGTCGCGGTGGAAGATGTGCCCGCCGGGGAGCCCGGCCTCGGCCTCCAGGTCGAGCGGGGTGCGCGCCTCGATGCACGGCTCGCCGGACGGCGCGCGGAGCAGGCAGTCCTCGATCGGCTCGGCGAGCACCGCGTCGACCGACGCGAGGGTGCGGCGCAGCGCCTCCTCGCGGGCGCCGGGCGCGGTGAACAGCCGGGCGGGCATGTGCAGGCCGAACAGCGTCATCGTGTGCGCGCCGGACTCCCGCAGCTCACGCCCGAGGATGGACGAGTCCGTCAGCGAGTGGCAGTACATCTCGGCGGGCGGCAGGTCCGGGATCCGGCCCGCCGCGGCCTGGGCGCGGGCGGCGGCGAGCTGCCCGGCCCCCTCGTTGATGTGGAGGGTGCCGCTGAACGCCTCCTCCGGGCGTACGGAGGCGTCCCTGAGCCGGGGCAGCCGGGAGACCACCATGTTGACCTTGAGCTGGGAGCCCTCCGGCCGCTCCGGGGTCTCGCCGAGCAGCCGGGCCAGCACGGCGGGCGGCAGCGCGGCCAGGACGTGGCCGGCGGAGACCGTGTGCTCACCGTCCGCGTCACGGAAGGCCACCTCGCCCGACGGGTCGACGGCGAGCACCTCGGCGCCGCACCTGATCTCGGCCCCGGCGCTCCTGGCCGCGTCCGCGAGGGCCTGCGTGACGGCTCCCATGCCGCCGACCGGGACGTTCCAGTCGCCGGTCCCGTCGCCGATGACGTGGTACAGGAAGCACCGGTTGGCGAGCAGGTCGGCGGCCGGGTCGGCGAAGGTGCCGATGAGCGCGTCGGTGAGGACCACGCCGCGCACGGTGTCATCGGCGAAGCGCTCGGCGACCACCTCGCCGATCGGGCGTTCGAACAGGTCGCGCCACGCCTGCGCCCCGACGAGGTCGCGCAGCGCCGCGCGGTCGGGCAACGGTTCGAGGAGGGTGGGCGCGACCTGCCGGGCGACGTGGGCGGTCATCGCGTAGAAGCGGCGCCACGCGTCGTGGTCGCCGGCGCCGCCGGTGACGGCGGCGAACGACGCGGCGGTGCGCGCCTCGTCCCCGCCGTCCACGAGCAGCCCGGTGTCCCCGACCGGCGTGTACGAGGCGAAGCGGCGGCGGCGCAGCTCGACGCGTACGCCGAGGTCCTCGACGATCTTCCTGGGCAGCAGGCTGACCAGGTAGGAATACCGCGACAACCGGGCGTCCACGCCGGGGAAGGCCCGGGCGGAGACCGCGAGCCCGCCGACGTGGTCGAGGCGTTCGAGCACGAGCACCCGGCGTCCCGCCCGGGCGAGATAGGCGGCGGCGACCAGGCCGTTGTGCCCGCCGCCGGCGACGACCGCGTCATAGCGCGAGTGAGCCATCGTTCTCCAGGGGTCGGCCGCCGGCCGGAGGCGGCGGGGTACCGGACGTGTCGCGGCCGGCAGGGACCCCAGGTCGCCGCGTGGCCGCGCGTGAGGGGCACACTAGCCCGGAGGGTCCGCCTGGACCAGGGGGTCCATGCCCACTTCTCCGCTGTTTCGCCGGCTGATCGTGCGGTGGACGGCCCCGAGCGATACGTATAAATTTGTCCTTTTGTAACCATTTGGGAAGCTACCCGGGAGAGTCATGCTCAAGGTCGTGCCGTCGGAGGAAGTCGCCGAAGCCCTGTCGGCCGGGAGGCCGGTCGTGGCGCTGGAGTCGACGATCATCTCCCACGGGCTGCCGCAGCCGCGCAATCTGGAGGTCGCCCTCGAACTTGAGGAGATCGTGCGCGCGGCGGGAGCGGTGCCGGCGACCATCGCGGTCCTGGACGGCGTGCCCCGCGCCGGGCTGGACCGGGAGGGCCTGGAGCGCATCGCGACCGAGCCCGGCCTGCGCAAGCTCGGCTTCCGCGACCTCTCCCCGGCCGCCGCGCTGAAGGTCAGCGGCGCGACCACGGTGTCCGGCACCTCGTTCCTCGCCGCCCGGGCGGGCATCCGCGTGTTCGCCACCGGCGGGCTCGGCGGCGTCCACCGTGGCTGGACCACCGTGCAGGACGAGTCGGCCGACCTGGACACGCTGAGCCGTACCAGGATCACGGTCGTCTGCGCGGGCGTGAAGTCCATCCTCGACGTGCCCGCCACGCTGCAGCGGCTGGAGACCCGGCAGGTCACCGTGGTGGGGTACCGGACCGACGAGTTCCCCGGCTTCTACCTGAACACCTCCGGCGAGCCGGTGGACTGGCGGATCGAGACCGCCGCCGAGGCCGCCGAGATCATGCGGGCGCAGGACCTGCTCGGCGGGCCGGAGACGGCGCTGATCGTCGCCAACCCGGTGCCGGTCGCCGACCAGCTCAACCCGGCGCTGCACGACCGGGTGCTCGCCGAGGCGCTCCGCGCGGCCGACGAGCGGGGCATCGCCGGGCAGGCGATCACGCCGTTCCTGCTGGAGTACCTGGTCAACGGAACGGACGGCGCCTCCCTTGAGGCGAACCTGGCCGCGGTGCGCGGAAACGCCCGCCTCGCCGGGGAGATCGCGGCATCCTGGTCGCGGGAGGACTGACGTGGGAGGCCTGCTGGTGATCGGCGACGTCGTCACCGACGTCGTGGCGTTGCACGGACAGCCGGTCGCCACCGGCACCGACACCGCGGCCGACATCGTGCTGCGTCCGGGCGGCTCCGGGGCCAACACGGCCTGCTGGGCCGCCCGTCTGGGCGCGGACACGCGGCTGCTGGCCCGCGCCGGGCATGACACCGGCGAGTGGCACCGGGCCGAGCTGGTCAAGGCCGGGGTCCGGCCGCACCTGCGGATCGACCCCGAGCGGCCGACCGCCGTCGTCATCGCCATGGTCGACCCGAGCGGTGAGCGCTCCATGCTCACCAACCGCGGCGCGGGCCGCCACATCGGCCCGGAGGACTGGTCGCCCTCGTTCCTCGACGGTGTCGCGTACCTGCACCTGTCGGGCTACACACTGTTCGAGCAGCCGGGCCTCGACCTCGCCCGGCTCGCCATGCGCGAGGCCGCCGCACGCGGCGTGACCGTCAGCGTGGACGCCGCCTCGACCGGGTTCCTCCGCGAGTTCGGGCCGGAGCGCTTCGTCCACGAGACCTCCGCCACCCAGATCGTCATCGCCAACCTCGACGAGGCGCTGCTGCTCACCGGCGCGACCGCCCCGGAGGCCGCGGCCGCGTCCCTCAGCGACGCGTATGGCACCGCCGTGGTGAAGCTGGGGGCGGGCGGCGCGCTGCTCGGCAAGGACGGAACGGTCGTGGCGAAGGCGCCCGCGGCGCCCGCCGAGGTGGTCGACTCGACCGGCGCGGGCGACGCGTTCGCCGCCGGGTTCCTCGCCGCGCTGCTGTCCGGACTCGACCCTCGGGCCGCGCTGGAAAATGGTTGCCGGGCGGGCGCCGTGGCGGTCGCGCAGGTCGGCGGCCGTCCTCCGGTCCCGGGAGCGGCCGCTCAGTCAGCCGGTATCGCCAAGGAGCTTTACCCTATTGACACTGATTGATAGCTTGCGGCGTAAGCTGCACCATTAGCAACATGCGTCACTCTCGGGAGGGTGCGGTCATACCGATGGACGCCGAGTCAACGATCTGCCTGAGCGATCTGGTTCCCGCCCTTCGCTGGACCCGTGCACAGCACGTTGCCGAGGTTCTGGCTGACCCTCGCCTGCCCGCGGGCTGGTGGGGCTCCGTCGCGCTCGGCCGAGCCCTCGGCGCGACCGGAGTGGACTGGCTCTGCGAGCGGCTGGCCCGGCTCGCCGCGACCCGCTGGGATCACCTCGCGCTGACCGACCTGCTCCCCGCGATCCAGGTCCACTCGGTGGATCCGACTCTCCCCGGCTGGCAGGAGCCGGCCCGCTCCGCGGTCACCGGCCTCGGCGGCTGGCACCGGCTCCGCCGGCTCACCCCCGGAGATCTGCAGAGCCCCTCCGCGCCCGCCACTCCCGAGGCCGTCCTCGCGATCGTCTTCCGCGAGATCTTCACCCATCTCCAGCTCTCGGTGACCGCCGCCGACCCGGCCGCGTCCGCCGCGCCGTCCGCACCGGCGCAGGACGCGGCGACGGAGCAGGTTACGCCGTCCACCGCCACGCCGGCCGCCCCCGCCGGGCAGGGCCAGGCGGGACCGCAGGGACAGCAGGCCGCCGCCCCCGCCGAACAGGCCCCCCCGACCCGCCCCTCCCCCGCGGTCTCCGGCCCACTGCCCGCGCCCACTCCCGCCGCGCAGGCGCCGGGCGCGCCGTCGCTGCCCGCCCGGCAGCCCGGCCAGAACTCCCGGCCGGGCACCCCCGCGCCCGCCCCCGCCGGCCCGGCCCGGCCCGCGGCCGCGGCTCCCGCCACGCCCGCGCCGAGCGAGTACCCCATGGTCGGCCTCGTGGAGCACCTCTTCCGGGACTGGGACCCGCTCTCCAAGGCCGTCGCCGCCGAGCGGCTGTTCGCGGCCGAACCGGTCAGCCTGCGCGCGCTCGCCCACCGCCTCAACGTGGACCGCGACATCCTCTCCCAGGCCCAGCGGTCCGCGGAGGAACGGGTCCTGATGTGGCTGCGCTCCCCCGACTCCGCCGCGCTGACCGGCCACCTGTTCGGCCTCACCGAGTGGCTGGGCACCGCCGCAACGCAGGAGCAGCTCATCGCCGCCGACCCCTCCCACCCGGCGGAGGTCCCCGCGCTGGGGACGCCGCTGTGGCGAGTGCTCGTCACGCTCATGCCCGACCGCCGCCTCCAGGAGGGCTGGCTCGTCGTCGGTGACGTCGGCGGCCTGCGCGACAAGACCCGCCAGCTCCTCGCCGGCAAGCCCGCCGACACCGACGTGGTCGAGCTGCTCGGCCAGCTCGGCATCCGTCCGCACTCGGCCAAGGCGTGGCTGGACTCGCTGCCCAAGGAGCAGCCGCATCCCGAGCAGCGGTCCGCGGCCGCCGCGCCGAGCGAGCCCAAGCCGCTGCCCCGCCGTACCCCCGGCGCGAACGGGCACCAGCAGCGGAACGGCGTCCCGGTCCCCTCGCAGGCCGGCAACGGACCCGACCCGGCGACCGCCCTGGCCGCGCTCAACGCGCTCACCGGCGCCGCCGCGCCGCGCCCGCACCTGGTGCCGAGCCCGCGCAGCACGCCGACCAGCCCGTCCTCCGACCCGCGTCGCTGGCAGCGCATCGACGTGACCAGCGGGCACCTGCGCGGCGAGCCGGTCGCCGTTCCCGAGGGGTACGCCACCCAGCTCGGCATGCGCCCGGGCACGCTGCTGTCGGTCACCGGTCCCGGCGACAACGCCGTGGTGCTGGTCTGGCGCGACCAGCAGCCGGTCTTCGACTCGCTCCAGCCCGTGCTGATGCGGCTGAACGCGCGGCCGGGCGACTCGGTCTACGTGACCGTGGACGGCTACCGCCTGGACGCCCAGCTCACGTCCTGACGCCCTTTCCCTGGCCCCTGCTCCTCGGCACCGGCGTCGGCACGATCGCGTCGGGCACGGTCCCCTCGGTGATCGATGAGCGGTTCGTGGCGAGTCCTCGGATGTTCCCTATCTCGGAGAGCGGGCGGTTCGGGCCGCCTCGAATCCGGACAGCATGGCGTCGAGCGCGAAGTCGAAGCGGGCGTGCGGCCCAGTGGGGTGCCCGGCGCGCGCGGCCTCGGCGAGCAGGGGGAACTCGTCGGGATCCACATCGGACAGCGATCGCGTCTGGTCCGGCGCGGCGCCGTCACGGCTGATCGTCGTGACGTGCCCGACGACGAAGCCGGAAACGGCGTACAGCATGTCAAGGGCGATGTGCGGCGGGAAACCCGCCACTCGCAACATCTCGAGAGCGTTCTCCATGGTGCGGAGGTTCTGCGAGGTGGTGGCGGGCCGGGACGCCACCAGCAGGATCATGTTCGGATGCGCGAGCAGCGCCGCCAGCAGCGAGTGCGCGTAGTCGCGCAGCTCGGCCTGCCATGACGCGGACGTGAAGGGCTGCGGGGCGACCCGGGCGAAAAGCTGCTCGACCAGCCCGTCCAGCAGTGCGTCCTTGCTGGAGACGTGGCTGTAGAGGGTCATGGCCTCCACCCCGAGCTCCGCGCCGAGCCGGCGCATCGACAACGCCTTCAAGCCGTCACGGTCGACCAGCGTCATGGCCGCTTCGAGTACGGCCTGACGGGTCAGACCCGCACGTTGTCCGCGAGTGCGGTTACCGGACATCCCTGGTCGTCCTCACGCTTGACGAATCTTACGACGTAAGTTTAGCATGCGAAGCGCTGAAACTTACGTCGTAAATTATGCGCTGCCGCGCCTCGACGTCCTCACCGACAGAGAAGGAAGAGAATTGCCGACACCACCTACGCGCAGGACCGGGGAATCCGCCTCTGGACGTCCGTCCGGCCTGCGTGTCATGTACGCCGGACTCGCCCTGACTGTGATCGCGGCGGTCGCCCCGTTCGTCGACGTGGCCACCGTCGACAGCATCACCGGCCACGTGCGCGGCGCCTATCCCGACTGGCCCGCCGACCTGGTGGCCGGGGACCGGAACGCCATCATCGTCTACCTGTCCGTCGTCACCCTGCTCGGCATCGTGGGTTGGCTGTGGACGATCTGGGCCGTCGCCAGACGCAAGCGCTGGTCACGCGTGGCCGCCACCGTCATGTTCGCCCTCGGCGCCTGCCACGCCATGTTGTGCCTCGGGTTCTCGGGAGGCCAGTACGTCAACGTCGTCCCGTACCCGTATGGGGCGCTCGCCTCGCTTCCCGCGCTGGCGGGACTGGGAGTGGTCATCGTCCTCTGGCTCCACGGACCGGCGACCGGCGCCACACGTCGTTGAGCGAGCATGACGACGCACATGATCATCGCGCCAGGAGGCAGGGCGCCGCGAAAGGGGCGAAATCGATCGCTCTCGGCAGCATGCGTTGTTAGCTTGCCGTAGTGGATCTCTTCTCGCACTCGTGGACGGCGTTGCGCGCGGCGGTCGCCGAGCTCTCGGACAAGGACTTCGAGCAGCCGTCCGGCTGCACCGGCTGGCTGGTACGGGACCTCGTGTGCCACCTGATCATCGACGCGCAGGACGTCCTCATCACCCTCGTCACCCCCGCCGAAACGGAACCGACGAGGAACGCGGTGACCTACTGGGACCTCGTCGAAGCGCCGACCGGCGACGACCCGCTCGACGCGCTGACCGTCCGGCTGGCCGCCGCGTACGAGGACCCGCGGCTGCTCAAGTTCCATCTCGACGACGTCGGCTCCGCCGCCGGGCGCGCCGCCGAACTCGCCGACCCCGGCGTCCGGGTCAGCACCCGCGACCAGGTCCTCACCGTGAGCGACTACCTTTCCGTGTACGTCATGGAGTGGACGCTGCACCATCTCGACCTGATCGCGCGCCTCCCGGACGTGGCGGGGCCGCCCGCCGAGGGTCTCTCCCGTTCCCGCGCGATGCTGGAAGAGATCGCCGGGGCCGCGTTCCCCACGTCGTTCTCCGACGAGGACGCGCTGCTGATCGGCACCGGGCGCCGGGCGCCGAGCGACGCGGAGAAGGCCGAACTCGGTGAGCTGGCCGCGAAGCTGCCGCTCGTCCTCGGGTGACACGTCCACTCAGTCGCCGACCACCTCGCGCACGGACGCGCGGTCGACGCCGACGAAGCGTGCGGCCGGAGCGGGCCTCCCAGGGTCCGCGCGTCAGGGCCGCGCGGGCGGCGTGAGCATCTTCCGGTAGTACGTGGCCGAGACGTCGAAGCCGAGCGCGCTGAAGAAGCCGGCGGCGCGGCGGGTGGCGAGCGCCATGTATCCGGCGTCTCGCGAGCGCGCCCAGCTCTCGAACTCCTCGAGGAGCCGCCGCCCGATGCCGTGGCGGCGGAAATTCCGCTCGATGATCGCCTCCTCGACCCAGGCGACCCGCCCGTTGGCGAAGAGCGTGAGATGCGTGAAGCCGAGGAGGTACCCGCGGACCGTCCCGTCCACGGTGGCGACCAAGAGCTGCGCGTCCTCGTTCTGGAGGAGCTGCGGCAGCGCCGCGTCGAAGGCGGCGCGTTCCGGACGGAACGACAGCGCGAACTCGCGGGCGAGCGCGAAAATCTCTTCCGCGTCGCTCTTCTCCGCCTTCCGGATCCGGAGATCACCAGACGTCATGGGTAGGACTCTAGATTTACCGGGGCGAATACGTCCATCGCCCAATTAAATCCCACGGTCGCGGCGTGTCGCAGGCCCGCCCGGGCCCTGGTGCGGGAACCGGGCAGGCGCGGGCCACGCGGCGAGAGAACCACCCCGGGTGCGACGTGTCAGGCGAGGGTGCCCCAGGCCAAGGTGCCTCAGGCCAGGGTGATGGTGTCGCCCTCGGACGAGATGTGGACCTCGGCGAGGGCCTTCTTGGCCGGCCCCTTCTGCGGGGAGCCGTCCGCGATGGAGAACGTCGAGTTGTGGCAGGGACAGACGATGAGGCCGTCCCTGACCCGCTTCACCGGGCAGCCCTCGTGCGTGCAGATGGCGCGGTACGCCTTGAAGGTGCCCGCCTCCGGCTGGACGACCACGACCTTCTCCGCCTTGACGATCACACCGCCGCCGACCGGGATATCGGACTTCTTGGCCAGCGCCCCGGCCGCGGCGGGTTTCTCCCCCGCCGCCTCCCCGTCCGTGGCCTTCCCATCCGCGGTCTCCCCGCCCGCGGCCTGCGGGCCCGCGGGAGGGACGTTTCGAGCGGACGTTTCAGTACCGGACGAGCAGGCCGCGACAGCCGCGCCCACTCCCGCGAGAGCGGCCGTGCTCAGAGCGTGACGGCGGGTGAGGTTCTGGTCCACGATGCTGCCTTCCTCGGGTCAGGTCGGGTCTCTCACCCAACCAGTACCACCAGGCCAAATCCGGCTCCCCGCCCCCTTTTCTAAGGATTTATTAAGTACCTGGAACCCCCGCCGCAGCGCCTACGGACCTCAGTCCGCGCCACGCCCAGGGACCCAGGTCAGGATCCGGGGACGCCGAGCTCGCGGGCGATGAGCATCCGCTGGACCTCGCTGGTGCCCTCGCCGATCTCCAGGATCTTGGCGTCCCGGTAGAAGCGGCCCACCGGGTACTCGTTCATGAAGCCGTACCCGCCGAAGATCTGGGTGGCGTCCCGGGCGTTGTCCATCGCCGCGTTCGAGGAGACCAGCTTGGCGATCGCCGCCTCCTTCTTGAACGGCAGGCCCGCCAGCATCCGCTCGGCCGCGTGGTGGTAGGCGAGCCGCGCGGTGTGCGCACGCACCTCCATGTCAGCGATCTTGAACTGGATGGCCTGGTAGCGGTCGATCGTCCGGCCGAACGCGACCCGCTCCGAGGCGTAGCGCAGCGACTCGTCCACGCAGCCCTGGGCGAGCCCGACGGACAGCGCGGCGATCGCCACCCGGCCCTCGTCGAGCGTCTGCAGGAACTGGGCGTATCCCCGGCCGCGCTCGCCCAGGAGGTTCTCCTCGGGGACCCGGCAGTCGTCGAAGGACAGCTCGCGGGTGTCGCTGGCCGACCAGCCGACCTTGGAGTACTTCTTCGACACCGTGAACCCGGGTGTCCCGGCCGGGACCAGGATGGTGCTGATCTCCGGCACGGTCTTCCCGTCGCGCTCACGCCGTCCGGTGATGGCGGCGACGCCGACCACGCCGGTGATGTCGGTGCCCGAGTTCGTGATGAACGCCTTGGTCCCGTTGATCACCCACTCGCCGCCGTCCAGGGTGGCGGTCGTGCGCATCCCACCGGGTACGTCGGAGCCGCCGCCGGGCTCGGTCAGCCCGAACGCGCCGAGCATCTCGCCCGTGGCCAGCTTCGGCAGCCAGTGGGCCTTCTGCTCCTTCGTCCCGAAGCGCAGGATCGGCATCGCGCCCAGCGACACCGCGGCCTCCAGCGTGATGGCGACAGAGGAGTCCACCCGGGCCAGTTCCTCCAGCGCGACGCACAGGGCGAAGTAGTCGCCGCCCATGCCGCCGTACTCCTCCGGGATGGGCAGCCCGAACAGCCCCATCGCGCCCATCTTGGCGACGATGTCGTAGGGGAACTCGCACCGCTCGTAGTAGTCCCCGATGACGGGGGCGACCACCTCGCGGGCGAACCGCGCCACCGACTCGCGCAACTCCGCGTACTCACCGTGCTCAACGTCGAGCATCTCGCGCTCCTCCTCGCCTCTGTTCAATCGCTTCCGCCGGCGTCGGCCGGTCCGAGCGCCCGGACGACCCGGGACGCGCTCGGCCGGCCGAGCCGGTCCGCCAGCCACACGCTGGTCTCCACCAGGGACGTGAGGTCCACGCCCGTCTCCACGCCGAGGCCGTCCAGCATCCAGACCAGGTCCTCGGTGGCGAGATTGCCTGTGGCGCTCTCCGCGTACGGGCAGCCGCCGAGGCCGCCCGCCGAGGCGTCCACCACGGTGACGCCCTTGGTGAGCGCGGTGAGCGTGTTCGCCAGCGCCTGGCCGTACGTGTCGTGGAAGTGGACGGCGAGCCGCTCGGGTCCCACCCCGGCCGCCGCGAAGCCGTCGAGCAGCGCCGCGACGTGGCCGGGGGTGCCGACCCCGATCGTGTCGCCGAGCGACAGCTCGAAGCAGCCGAGGTCGAGGAGCCGGGCGCCGGCCCGCACGACCTGCTCGACCGGGACCGCGCCCTCCCAGGGGTCGCCGAAGCACATGGACAGGTACGCCCGGACCCGCAGGCCGTGCCGCAGGGCGCGCTCGACCACGGGGGCGAACATGGCGAACTGCGACTCCAGCCCCTGGTTGAGGTTCCGCCGGGCGAACGTCTCGGTGGCGCTGCCGAAGATCGCGATCTCGGCCACGCCGCGTTCCAAGGCCCGGTCCAGGCCGCGCTCGTTGGGGACGAGCACGGGGTAGCGCACGCCGGGCGCGGGCTCCAGGCGGTCGAGCAGCTCGGCCGCGTCGGCGAGCTGCGGCACCCACTTCGGGTGGACGAAGCTGGTCGTCTCGATCCGCGTGAGCCCCGCCCGGGCCAGCCGGGTCACGAACTCCGCCTTGACCTCGACCGGGACGATCGCGGCCTCGTTCTGCAGGCCGTCCCTCGGGCCCACCTCGTGGATGGTGACCCGGGCGGGCAGCCCGTCCAGGCGGTACGTCCCGTATCCCGCCGATCCCGCTGTCGTCATGGCGCGCTCCCGTCGGGTTCCACCCGGGCCAGGACGCCGTCGAGCTCGACGGACTGGCCGATCCTGACCGGCAGCTCGGTGACGACGCCGTCCACCGGGGCGGGCACCGAGTGCTCCATCTTCATCGCCTCGACCACGACGAGCGGCTGACCCGCGCTCACCCGGTCGCCGACCTCGGCCTTGATCACCAGGACGGTGCCGGGCATCGGACTGCGGACCACGCCGTCGGCCGCGCCGCCGCTCCGGGCGCGGTCGCCGGGGTCGCCCAGCTCATGCCGGACGACCGGCCAGGCCAGGCCGTCGCGGCCGAGCCAGAGGACACCGCCGCCGCGCGCCGCCTCGTCCCAGGCGACGACGTACCGCAGCGTCGCGCCGTCGAGGGTGACCGCGATCTCGTCCCCGCCGCACCGGCGCAGCGACACCGAATGTGAATGCTCATTAACATCCACCTCCGCGTCGCCGACGAGTCCGCGCACTCGTACGTCGATGACGTCGCCCTGGCACTCCAGCCGGTAGCCGGTCCACGCCCGCCCGCCGATCCGCCAGCCGTCGGCGACGTCCCAGGGGTCGCCGTGCTCCGCGCCGCCTTCCGCGCCCTGCCGGGAGTGGAAGAGCAGGGCGGCGGCCACCAGCGCATCCGGCGGCAACGGCGCCCCGCTCAGGCCGCCGTCCGGCGCCTCCTCCCGGAGGAGGCGCTCGACCAGCCCGGTGTCGAGGCGTCCGGCGGCGACCTCCGGCCGGGCGACCAGCCCGCGCAGGAAGCCGATGTTGGTCGTCACCCCGAGGATCGCCGTCGAGGCGAGCGCCCGATCGAGGGCCCGCAGCGCTCCCGCGCGGTCGGGCGCCCAAGCGACGACCTTGGACAGCATCGGGTCGTAGCTACCGCCGACGACCGTGCCCTCGGCCAGCCCCGAGTCCACCCGGGCGGCACGGCCCTCGCCGGGCTCGCGCAGCGCCAGCACCCGCCCGCCGGAAGGCAGGAAGCCCCGCGCCGGGTCCTCGGCGTACACGCGGGCCTCGACGGCGTGGCCGGTCAGGCGGACGTCGTCCTGGCCGAAGGGCAGCGGCTCGCCCGCGGCGATCCGGAGCTGCAGCTCGACGAGGTCGAGGCCGGTCACCATCTCGGTCACCGGGTGCTCGACCTGGAGCCGCGTGTTCATCTCCATGAAGTGGTACGGCGGCCCGTCGGGTCCGGCCGCGCCGCCGGAGCCGTCCGCTCCCCAGCCCGAGCCCTGGACGATGAACTCGACCGTGCCCGCGCCGACGTAGCCGACGGAGCGCGCCGCCTCCACCGCGGCGGCGCCCATCCGGGCCCGCGTCGCGGCGTCGAGCAGCGGCGAGGGAGCCTCCTCGACGATCTTCTGGTGCCGCCGCTGCAGGCTGCACTCACGCTCGCCCAGGTGGACGACGTTCCCGTGCGCGTCCGCCATGACCTGGATCTCGATGTGCCGCGGGTCGGTGACGAACCGCTCGACCAGCAGCGTGCCGTCCCCGAACGCGGCCAGCGCCGTACGGCGGGCCGAGGCGATGGCCTCGGCCAGCTCGGCGTCCGACCGCACCAGGACCATGCCCTTGCCGCCACCGCCCGCCGACGGCTTGATCAGCACGGGGAAGCCGATGGCGCGGGCCGCCTCGGCCAGGTCGTCCGCGGGCTCGGCGCCTCCTGGGACCACCGGTACGCCGGCCGCCGCGACGGTGGCCTTGGCCCGGATCTTGTCGCCCATCGCCTCGATCGCCTCCGGCGGGGGGCCGACGAAGACCAGGCCCGCCTCCGCGCACCGCCGGGCGAACGCCCCGCTCTCCGCGAGGAACCCGTAGCCCGGGTGAATGGCCTCCGCGCCCGTCTGGAGCGCGGCCGCGACGACCCCCTCGACGTCGAGGTAGCCGCCGGGAAGCCGGACGGCCAGGTCGGCCTCGCGGACGTGCCGGGCGTCCCGGTCGGCGTCGCTGTACACGGCGACCGGACGGACGCCCATCGCCCGCAGCGTGCGGATGATCCTGACCGCGATCTCGCCACGGTTGGCGATCAGCACGGATCCGAACACGCCGTCACCTCCTCTCCACGATCACGTTGCTCACATCCGGAAGACGCCGTACCCGACCGGGTCGAGCGGGGCACCGGCCGCCGCCGACAGGGCCAGGCCGAGGACGGTGCGGGTGTCGACGGGGTCGATCACCCCGTCGTCCCACAGCCGGGCGGTCGAGTAGTACGGGTTTCCCTGGTGCTCGTACTGGGCGCGGATCGCGTCCTGGTCCGCGCTGCCGACGGTGGACAGCACGTTCGCGGCCTGCTCGCCGCCCATGACCGAGATGCGGGCGTTCGGCCACATCCACAGGAAGCGCGGCGAGTACGCCCGCCCGGCCATGGCGTAGTTGCCCGCGCCGAACGAGCCGCCGATGATCACGGTGAACTTGGGCACCCGCGCGCAGGCGACGGCGGTGACCATCTTGGCCCCGTGCTTGGCGATGCCGCCCGCCTCGTACGCCCGGCCGACCATGAAGCCGCTGATGTTCTGCAGGAACACCAGCGGGATCGACCGCCGGTCGCACAGCTCGATGAAGTGCGCGCCCTTCAGCGCCGACTCCGAGAAGAGGATGCCGTTGTTGGCGACGATCCCCACCGGGTGCCCGTGCAGCCGGGCGAACCCGGTGACCAGGGTCGGGCCGTACTCCGCCTTGAACTCCAGGAACCGGCTGCCGTCCACGACGCGCGCGATGACCTCCCGCACGTCGTACGGCGTCCGGGTGTCCTGCGGGACGATGCCGTACAGCTCGCGCGGGTCGTAGGCGGGCGGCTCGGACGGGATGGTCTCCCACGGCCGCGCGGCGCGCGGCGGCAGCGTGGCCACGATGTCGCGGACGATCCGCAGCGCGTGGGCGTCGTCCTCGGCGAGGTGGTCGGTCACGCCGCTGGTCCTGGCGTGGACCTCGCCGCCGCCGAGCTCCTCGGCGGTGACGGTCTCGCCGGTGGCCGCCTTCACCAGCGGCGGCCCGCCCAGGAAGATCGTGCCCTGGTTCCGCACGATCACGGCCTCGTCGCTCATCGCCGGGACGTACGCGCCTCCGGCGGTGCACGAGCCGAGCACGGCCGCGATCTGCGGGATGCCGCGCGCCGACATGGTGGCCTGGTTGTAGAAGATCCGCCCGAAGTGCTCGCGGTCGGGGAACACCTCGTCCTGCTTGGGCAGGAACGCGCCGCCCGAGTCGACCAGGTAGACGCACGGCAGGTGGTTGTCGAGGGCCACCTCCTGCGCCCGCAGGTGCTTCTTCACGGTGAGGGGGTAGTACGTGCCGCCCTTCACCGTGGCGTCGTTGGCCACCACGACGACCTCGCGGCCGGACACCCGGCCGATGCCGGTGATGATGCCGGCGGCGGGCGCCTGCCCGTCGTACAGGCCGTCGGCCGCGAGCGGCGACAGCTCCAGGAATCGGCCGCCCGGGTCGAGCAGCGCGTCCACCCGGTCTCTGGGCAGCAGCTTGCCCCGGGCGATGTGCCGCTCGCGGGAGCGCGGCGGACCGCCCTCCGCGGCGACGGCCAGCCGCTGCCGCAGCTCGGCGGCCAGCAGCTCGCCGGCCTCCGCGTTCCGCTTGTACGGCTCACCGCCCGGATCACAGGCACTGCGCAGCACCGGCCACGGGTTCGGCTCCATGCCGTCCACCTCCGGCGAGTTAATGGTCGCTAACACCACCGGCGATGTTAGTCACCATTAACCGGCTCGTCTACCATTGCGTCGCATGACGGCTCCCCGTACCCCTACCCGCAACAGGCGCGCCGAGATACTCCAGGCGGCGGCGGAGCTGTTCGCGGCGCGCGGGTTCCACGGGGTGTCCATCGAGGACATCGGCTCGGCCGTCGGCGTCTCCGGGCCCGCGATCTACCGGCACTTCAGCGGCAAGGAGGCCCTGCTCAGCGAGATCCTGCTCGACATCAGCGAGCGGCTGCGCGAGCAGGGCGCCCGCCTGGTGACGGAGCCGGACGCCCCGGCGGGCAGCGCGTACGCGCGGGCGGCGCTGGACGCGCTGCTGCGCGGCCACATCGACTTCGCGCTGGCCAACCCGGCGCTGATCCGGGTGCACGAGCGTGAGCTGGACAACATGCCCGAGCCGGACCGCCGCCGCGTCCGCCGCCTCCAGCGGCTGTACGTCGAGGAGTGGGTCACGGTGCTGAGCGAGCTCTATCCCGACTGCCCCCCGGCGCGGCTGCGTGCCGCCACCCACGCCGTCTTCGGACTGCTCAACTCGACTCCGCGCAGCGCGGGCGAGCTCCCGCCGGAGGCCATGGCCCCGCTGCTGCACGGCATGGCGGTCGCCTCGCTGGCCGTACTGACCTGACCCGGACGGCGCGCGGTCAGGCGATGAGCTTGCGGGCGGCCAGCTCGATGTCCGCCTCCGACATCAGCACCGTGTCGGCGGCGGCGCCCAGCGGGATGAAGCTGTCCTGCGAGGTCACCCGCGCGATCCGCCCGGTGAACCCGTTGTCGACCAGCGCGGTGACGACGCTCTCGGACACGCCGCCGCTGCGCCGGGTCTCGTCCGCGATCAGCACCCTGCCGGTCAGCTCGGCGGCGCGGAGCAGGTCCTCCACCGGGAGCGGCGACAGCCAGCGCAGGTCGAGAACCCGGCAGCCCACGTCCTCCGCGGTGAGCCGGACCGCCGCCCGCAGGCTCATCCGCACCCCGTTGCCGAAGGTGACGATGGTCAGGTCGCGGCCGTCGCCGTAGGAGCGGGCCCGGCCGATCGGAATGTGCGTCTCCGCCCAGCGGGCCGGCGACACGTACGGCGCGAGCCAGCCGCCGTCGCCCTCCTCGAACAGGTCGCGGGTGTGGTAGAGCGCGATCGGTTCGAGGAAGACGCACACCCGGCCGTCGGCGCGCGCGGCGGCGAGGCAGGTGCGCAGCATGGACGCGGCGTCGTCCGGCCGCGCGGGCGAGGCGACGACCACGCCGGGGATGTCGCGCAGCGCGGCGACCGAGTTGTCGTTGTGGAAGTGGCCGCCGAAGCCCTTCTGATACGCGAAGCCGGGCACGCGGACGACCATCGGGTTGCGGTAGGCGCCGCCCGAGAAGAACTGCAGCGAGGACGCCTCGCCGCGGATCTGGTCCAGCGCGTTGTGCAGGTAGGCGAGGTACTGGATCTCGGGCACCGGCAGCAGGCCCGAGACGCCCGAGCCGAGGGCCAGCCCGAGGATGGACTGCTCGTCCAGCAGCGTGTCGAAGACCCGCTCCGTGCCGAACTTCCGCAGCAGGCCGCGGCTGACCCCGTAGACGCCGCCCTTCCGCGCGACGTCCTCGCCGAACAGCAGCACGCCGGGGTCGAGCGCCATCGCGTCGGCGAGCGTGCGGTTGATCGCCTGGGCGAGCGTGAGCCCGCCCTCCTGCTCGGGCAGGGCGCCGAAGACCCGCTCCCGTACGACGGTGTCCGCGGCGCGGGCGGCCTCGGCGGCCACCGTGGGCGGGTCGGCGGGGGCGAGCGGGGCCATCACCTCGCGCGCGGAGGTGAGGCGGGGCCGCCGGGTGCACTCCATCGCGAGCTTGAGCACGTGCTCGCGCTCGGCCTCGTAACGCGCGATCAGCTCGTCCGGCTCGGCGAGACCGGCCTGCACGAGCAGCCGGGCCGTGCCGAGGAGGGGGTCGCGCTCCAGGTCGGCGGCGATCTCCTTGCGGGTCCGGTACGCGATCTCGACGTCGGAGCCGGCGTGCCCCATCAGGCGGACGGTGCTCATGTGCAGGAACGCGGGGGCGCGGGTGGCGCGGACGTGGTCGGCGGCGGCGCGGGCGACGTCGTGGACCTCGGCGAGGTCGCATCCATCGGCGTGGAAGTATTCGATCAACGGGTGCCGGGACGCCTCGACCCAGCCCTGCGGCGTCCGCACGCTGATGCCGATGCCGTTGTCCTCGCAGACGAACAGCACGGGGAGCTGGAGCCCCCGGTAGGCGCCGTAGGCGGCGGTGTTCAGGCCGCTCAGCGCGCTGGCGTGGTTGACCGTGGCGTCACCGAAGCTGCACACGGCGATGGCGTCGGCGGGCCACTTCGACGGAGCCTCGAGGGCGCGCACCCGGTCGATCGCGAAGCCGACGCCGACCGCGCGCGGCAGGTGGCTGGCGATCGTGGACGTCTGCGGGATCACCGCCAGCTCGGGGTGGCCGAAGACCTTGTGCCTGCCTCCGGCGATGGGCTCCTCGACGGAGGCGCTGAGCCCGAGCAGCACGTCGCGCAGGCCCTCCTCGGGCAGCCGGCCCGCCTGGGCGGAGCGTTCGAGGTAGAACGCGCCCGACCGGTAGTGCAGCAGCGCCGGGTCGGTCGGGCGCAGCGCGGCGGCCACGGCCGCGTTCCCCTCGTGACCGGCGGAGCCGATGGTGTAGAAGCCCTCGTTCCGCTCGCGCAGGACGCGCGCCGCGACGTCGAGGAGGCGGCTGCCGAGCTGGACCTCGAACAGTTCCCTGCACCGGCGGCCCGTCAGGGTGGTGCCTGGCCGTACGGGCAGGGCGGGGTCGATGGACGGCCCGGGGGTCAGAGCGCCCACAGCCTCGAGGAAATGCGTCTCAACAGTGTCGCGGAGCACAAGGCCGATTATGTAGCCCGGACGGGTGCGACGTCCGCAACAGTGATGACTATGTTGACGTCTTGTTGTCGGAACCGCCCGAACAACACCGATCGATAACAGACCGGCACTGTTACTCAACCATCCACTGGGTTTGACCGTCTACAGGTAAAGGAATGACGTGGCACCCTCAAAGCCGCGTTCAACCCACCGGGGAAGGATGGTTCACCCGAGATGTTGAAACGCATCAGTGCCGTCGCCGCGGCGCTGGCGCTGGGCAGCGTGGCGCTCCTCGCCTCGCCCGCCCACGCGACCGAGGCTCCGGCGACCCCCACCGCGCTCCAGGCGTCACCCGATCCCGTTGTCGTCGGCGACGGCGGGGGCCGGACGGCGACGTTCGGCTTCACCGCCGGCGAGGGCACGGGCTCCGCCAGGCTCGTGGACCCCAGCGGCAAGAACGTCCCCCTGACCGTGAGCGGCGGCCCGAACTACACCGCGAGCTACACGTTCAACTTCAACGACGAGCCGGGCGCCTGGAAGCTCGTCGCCACGGCCACCAAGGACGGGGCCACCGCCGAGTCCACCAAGGGGTTCGCGGTCCACTGGATCACGGACCTGGACTTCTCCGCCTCTCCCGACGTCGTCGACCGCGACGGCCGCGTCTGGCTGAGCGGCGCCCTGAAGTACAAGGAGGGCGGCAGCTGGAAGGCCTACGACAAGCAGGCCGTCCAGATCTCCTTCAAGCCGGTCGGCGGCTCGTACGGCGCGGTCAGGACGGTGACGACCGACGCCTACGGCCGGTTCCGTGTCGCGCAGAACGTGGACCGGTCCGGTTGGTGGCGGGCCGAGTACGCCGGCTCCGCCGAGACGGAGGGCACGGTCAGCGACAGCGACCGCGTCGACGTCCGGGACCGGGCGCGGACGTCCCGCGTCTGGTTCGACGCCTCCCCCGAGCAGGTGAACACGGGCGCCACGGTGCGCCTGCGTGGCAAGGTCGAGGCGGGCGCCTGGAACTCCTGGGACTCCGTCCGGGGCGCCAAGGTCAACCTGCTGTTCAAGGCGGACGGCGGCTACTCCTGGCGGTATGTGACCTCGGCGTGGACCGGCCGTGACGGCAGGTTCGCCGCCGACGTCACCGCGAACGCGTCGGGCTGGTGGCGGGCCGAGTACGCCGGCGGCGACGGCGTGCGCGGCTCGCACGCGGACGACCACGTCACGGTCGTCCGGCCTCCGGTGGAGCCGCCGGCCTCGCTGGACACCCGCGTGATCTCGTTCGACGCCTACCCCGAGCCGGTGCGGTACGGCAAGTACCTCTCCTTCAAGGGCAAGCTGCAGGCGTGGGACGGCCGCTGGGCCGGATACGGCCACCAGAAGGTGACCGTGTGGTTCAAGACGAAGACCGGCTCCTGGAAGTACGTGAAGAGCACCTGGACCAACGGCTCCGGCAAGTTCTGGACCAAGACCAAGGCGACGAAGTCCGGGTACTGGAAGGTCGTCTTCGCCGGCAACGACGAGGCCGACGGCTCCTCCAGTGCCAGGGACTGGGTCCGCGTCAAGCGCTGAGGCGCGTGACGCATAGGTCTGCGAGGTCTGCGCACTGATCGTCCGGGATGCCCGGACGAGGCGGCGGCCCGGGGCGGTGACGCCCCGGGCCGCCGCTGTCTTCGGGCCCCGGATCCGGCGGTTCTCCGTCCGGAGCGGGCGTTTTCCCCGCCGAAGACGACGTTTCCCGGTCGGCGAGAGGAGGAGGCGTACGGCCGCGAACGTCAGGGCTCGCACATCGGGCGCGGCAGGGGGTCGATGCCGTCGGCCAGGCCGCGCATGACCACGGCCAGCCGGTGGCGCACGCCCCCAAGGAGGCTCGCCGCCATCCGATCGTCGTCGTCGCCCGCACGGACGCTCCGTGCCGCGCGGAGGCGGCGGCGCAGGTCGGTCTCCGCGACGAGCTCGGCGTGGGCCCGGTTGATGTCGGCCAGCCCCATCTCGGCGGCCTTCCGCATGTCGTCCATCGTGCTCATCTGCTCTCGTTCAGGGGGTGGATGAGGGCGGCCGCGACGCGTCTGCTCCGCGACCGTCATTCGCCGTCTTCCGCGAGGATCCGGAACATCGACCTGCGGGTGTCGCGCAGGAGCTTCTTCGTCTCGGCCACCTGCCGGTCGTTGGCCACGCTCGTCAGGTGGACGAACGCCTCGCCGAGCCGGCCCCACAACAGGCGCAGCTCCTGCCGGTCCTCGGGCAGGCTCCGCGCGACCGCTGCCCAGGGCGTCTCGCCGTCGCGCCCCCGCGCCTCCTCGCGCCCCGCCTCGGTGAGCTGGTAGACGCGGCTGCCGCCGGACTCCTCACCCCGGACCAGCCCCTCCTCCTCCAGTTGCTGCAGAGCCGGGTAGACGGAGCCCGGGCTCGGCCGCCAGACGCCGCCGCTGCGGCGGGTGATCTCCTCGATCATCTGGTAGCCGTTCGCGGCGCCCTCGGCCAGGAGCGCGAGCAGGGCCGCGCGCACCCCGCCCCGGGGTACGCGCGGCGACAGGTGCGGCGGGGTGGGCGGGCCCGGGGGCATCGGCGGCATCGGGGGCATCCCGAAAGCCGGCGGGGCGGGCGGGCCCGGGGGCATCGGCGGCATCGGGGGCATCCCGAAAGCCGGCGGGGCGGGCGGGCCCGGGGGAGCCAGGTGAGGCGGCGGAGCCGGCGGGCCCGGTGGTTCCGGGGAGAACGAGGGCAGCCCGGGAGGGAACGCCGCGTCGTCCCACGACATCTGCTGGTCGTCACGCATGAGTGACCCCCTCAACTATCGAGATACGTGAACGATATATCTAGATAGTTGGCACAGCAAGGCCAGGGAAGGCGGGAAAGGCCGGATTCAGAGCCAGTCGCGGCGCTTGAAGACCAGGTAGAGGGTGACGCAGACCATGGCCATCAGGGCCACCGCGAACGGATACCCGAACAGCCAGTGCAGTTCGGGCATGTGGTCGAAGTTCATGCCGTAGATCGTGCCGACCAACGTGGGCGCGAACAAGATGGCCGCCCAGCTGGAGATCTTCTTCACCTCGTCGCCCTGCGCGATGCTGGCCGCGGTGAGCTTGGTCATCTCCTCGTTCTGGGCCTGGCTGACCAGGGTCGAGTTGACGATGAGGATGTCCTGGAGCATCTGCCGGAAGCCCGCGACGCGCTCGGTGACCGTGATCGCGTGGTCGGCCACGTCCCGCAGGTAGCGCTGCAGCTCCTCGTCCACGTCGTACTTGGGGGACGCCGCGATGAAGCCGTCGAGCATGGCGACCAGCGGCGTGGTCGCCCGCTGGAACTCGATCACCTCGCGGGACAGCGCGTAGATGCGCCGCGGCGCCGCCGGGTCGCCGCCGAAGACCTGCACCTCGATCTCGTCGATGTCGTTCTGCAGCCCCGCGACAACCGGCGCGTAGCCGTCCACGACCGCGTCGAGTATCGCGTACAGCACGGCCTGCGGGCCCTGCCTGAGCAGGTCGGGGTCGGACTCCATCCGGCCGCGCACCTTCGACAGGTCCGGCGCCTCGCTGTGCCGTACGGTGAGGACGAAATCGGGGCCGACGAAGACGTGCAGCTCGCCGAAGGCGACCTTCTCCGCCTTGTCGATGTACTGCGCGGCTCGCAGCACGACGAAGAGCGTGTCGTCGTAGCGGTCCGCCTTCGGCCGCTGGTGGGCGACGATCGCGTCCTCGACGGCCAGGGTGTGCAGGCCGAACTCGTCGGCGGCGGCGGTCAGCTCCCCCGCTCCCGGACGGTAGAGCCCGATCCACGCCATCGCCCCGGGCCGGGAGCGCAGGGAGGCGATCGCCTCGGCCAGGGACACCGGCGAGTCGACCCGCTTGCCGTCCACGTAGACCGCGTTGTCGACGACACTGCCCCGCGCGGGCCACTCCTCGGTCGGGGCCTCGGCGGACCGGGGGTCCATCGACTCCTCGGGAGCGACATCCCGCTTCGTTCGGACGAGTCCCCGCAAACCGCGCATTCGACGCTCAGCCACACATAGACCGTAGAACCTTTCACAGCGCACTGGCACCCCGAGGTGTCCGCCTCCGCTCCGCCGGGCCGCCGGGCGCGTGGCCGCGACGGGTTTACATCGCGGCGATCTCCCCGGCCGTACGCTGTCTTCCGGAGGTGGCCCCCCTGAAAGCACTCTGGAACCATCTGGTCGCGACGCAGGACGCGCCGCCGATGTGGCTGATCGCCCTGGCCGGGCTCGCCGCGCTCGCCGTCGTCGCCTATCCCCCGTCGTGGCACGTGTCCCGCGGCCTGATCACCATCGCGCACGAGGGCGGCCACGCGCTGGCGGCCGTGCTGACCCGGCGCAGGCTCCACGGCATCCGGCTGCACTCCGACACCTCCGGGGTCACGCTCACCCGGGGGAACCCGCGCGGCCTCGGCATGATCATCACCGCGGGCTCCGGCTACGTGGCGCCGTCGCTGCTCGGGTTCGGCGCCGCCTGGCTGACCGCCGCCGGGCACATCACGCTGCTGCTGTGGAGCGTGCTCGCGCTGCTCGCCTGCATGCTGCTGATGATCCGGAACGTCTTCGGCGCGGTCTCGCTGCTCGTCACGGGCGGGGCCGTCTTCGCGATCTCGTCCTTCACCAGACCGGAGGTCCAGGCGGTCGTCGCCTACGCCGCGGTCTGGTTCCTCCTGCTCGGCGGCGTACGACCGATCGTCGAGCTGCAGAGCAAGCGACGGCGCGGCCGGGCGCCCGACTCCGACGCCGACCAGCTGGCGCGGCTCACCCACGTCCCGGGCACGTTCTGGGTCGTCGTCTTCCTGCTGGTCTCCGTCGCCGCGCTGGCCGCCGGAGCCTGGCTGCTCGTCGACCTCCCCGCCCTGCTTCCCTCCGTTTTCGCCCCGGTCTGACCTGGGTCTCTCCGGGATCGAGGCGGGGAATGTCGCCGCCAAGCCGTACGGTATTGCGCGTGCCTCAGCAGATCTCACGAGAGAGACGACCCGCGCCGTCGCGGCCCGCCCACCGGCGGGACGCCGGCCGCGACCCCGGCCCGGAGGCGTTGCCCGAGACGCTGGACGCCGCGCTCACCGACGAGGCCGTGCTCGCGACGTACCGGCGGATGTTCGCCGCGCTGGCGCGCGACAGCGGCGCGGTCGTGGACGACCCCGCCCTGGTCGACATCGCCGAGACGCTGTTCGACGCGTTCGCGGAGGCCGGGGAGGAATGGCTCACCCACGAGCAGATGCGGCACGCCTGCCGGGCCCACCCGACGGATCGGTTCGAGAACCGGCTGCGCGTGCTCAAGGGGCTCGGCGCGATCCGCGAGGTCTTCCCCAAGCCCAACCAGCTCCGTTACCGGGCGTCGTTCACCAGCGTGGTCGGGCTGATGTTCATCCGGCGCATGATGGACGACGGCGGCCAGTCCGAGATGCACCGGCTGCTCGCGCTCGAAGACCTCAACGCCGCCGACCCGCGCACGACCATGGAGGAGGCCCGCCAGTCCGCGGGCAACCTGGCCCGCGCCTTTCGGCTGTGGGCCCTGGAGCTGATCACCCTGACGAACGGCACGATCGAGGAGCTGCGCGAGCAGGCGCCCAAGCTCTGGGGCACCGAGGAGATCGCGCGGCGGGCGCAGAGCCTGCACGCGACGATCCTGCGCAGGTGGCCCGACCTCGACCGCACCTGCACCGAGCTGCGGGCCGCGATCTACGCGTACAGCGACGCCTCGCGCCGCGCGGCCGGTCGCCTCGCCGACTCCGCGGGGACGACCCGCAACCTGACGCTGCTGCCCGCCGAGGCGTGGCGCACCTTCGCCCAGACCGCCTCGAAGGAGCGGCTGGCCGCCGTGCTCGACGGGTTCATGTTCGACGCGCCCGCCCCCTGGCACGATCCGGCGGCCATCGCCACGGCCGTGGACGAGGCGCCGCGCCCGGCGCCGGTCCGGCCCGCTCCCCCGCGCTCGCCGCTCCCGGACACCGGGCCGGTCGAGTCCGCCGACGGCGGCGTGGCCGGGCTCGACCGGCTGGCCGCCGTGGCGGAGTCCACGCTCGGCGGCCGGGCCTCGGTTCAGCTGGACGAGGTGCTGACCGGCGACTGGGCCGCCATGCGGCGGGTGCTCGCCGACCTCACGTCGGCGGACCTGCGCCCTGAGCTGCCCTACCGGCTCCGCTGGTCCGACGCCGTCACCGCCGACCCCGGCGGGCGGCCGAGCTGGCGGTCCGACGGCACGCTGGAACGGGTGCCGGCCGATGGCTGAGACCCCCACCACGGACGCCGCCACGAGCACGGACGCCGCCGAGACCCCGGCGCTCGCGGCCGCGTCGGCTCACGCGCGGGCCCGCGCGTACGGGCCGCTCACGCTGCGGCTCACCGAGCCCGCCCCTCCCGGCTTCATCCGGCTCACCCTCGGCGACGCGGTGACGGCCGCACCGCCGGCTACCGGGGACGCGGCCCGGGCCACGAGCGGTTCGGCGACCTCGCCCGTGATCGCGCTGCCCGCCTGGCCGGACGGCGCCACCCCGTCGATCCTCGACGAGTACGGCGCCGCGCCCGTACCGGTGGAACGCTCCGGCGAGACCCGGCGGGTGCTCGCCGCGTGCCTGCGCGCGTGCTGGAGCGACCTGTCGGCGGAGCCGTGGCCGGGGGTGCCCGCCTCCGTCGCGGACGTGCTGGCCTGCTACCGCGCCCTCATCGGGCGCGGCGACGACATGACGCGGAGCCGGGCCGTCGGCGCGCTGCGCCGCCTGGCCGACACCGGGTGGATCATCAGGTCGGGTGACGTCGTACGGCTCGGCCCACGGTGCGCGACCTGGCCGCCGGAGTCGCACTCGGTGCTGCGCGAGCTGGTCCGCCGGCTGCCCGGGCCGCAGGCGGCGGAGGGCCCGGTGACGCTTCCCCTGGACGCGTCCACCCCGCCCGACCGGCCCGCTCCGCTTGAGGCGCCCGAAGCGCCCGCCGCGTCCTCCGGGGAGGCACACCCGGGCCACGGCGGGCCGGCAGCCGCGCCGGTCGGGGCGCGGCCGGGCGGCGCCGGGCGGGATGAGACCGTCTCGGATCTCGACGGGCTGCTCTCCCCCTACGACGAGCGCCGCCGAGCCGAGCTGGTGGCGGCGTTCATGGCGGTCGACCACGCCGCCGAGCCGGTTCACGAGGCGCGGTTCGCCGCCCTGCGCGATCCCGCGCTGCGCCGTACGCTCGCGGAGATGCTGGCGCGGCGCGGCCGGACCCTGATCCAGCGCCGCGACACGTGGACCTCCGGATACGACGACGACGTGGCCGCCCGCATAGCGAGCGCGCCGGGGGCCGACACCGGCAGGCGGCCCGGGCTGTCGGAGGGCGAGCGGGCGGTCCTCACGCTGGTGCTGGTCCACTCGGTGGCCATCCCCCGCGCCGACGGCCTGCTGTCGGAGGACACCTGGCTCTCGCCGTACCCGGTGGCGGTCGAGGAGCTGCGCCGCCGCACCCTGCTGCCGATCGGCGAGCTGGAGTCGGCGCTGCGGACGCTGCGCCAGGCGGGCCTGCTGACCCAGGTCAAGGCCGTCTCGGAGGAGACGCCCGGCGGGTACGTCCCCGGCCCGCAGTTCCACCGGCTCACCGCGGCGGCCCGCCGCCGCCTCCAGGAGGAGCTGATCCTGGCCGCCGGGCCGCAGACGCCGCTCGCCACCGCGATCAGAGCGCGGCGGGCGTGACGGGGAAACACGAGCGAGGAAAGGAAGCAGCGGCTTGACGCAGACCGAGAACGTCGTCGGAGACCGGGTGCTGGTCGCCGTGCAGGCGATCAACATCTCCCGGCTGTCGACCCATCCGGTGCCGACCGTGCCGGGGACGCTGATCGTGGTCGCGGGCGCGGGTCCCAAGGACTCCAACGGCGCGGGCAAGTCGTCGTTCATCGCGGCGATCACCGCGCTGCTCGGCGACGAGCAGTGGCGGTTCGCGTCCGGGGCGAAGGCCGTCTCCGAGCTGCTGTTCAACGCCGAGCTCGCCGCGCACGGCGACCAGCAGTGGGCCAGCGCCGACCACGGCTACATCATCGGCGTGTTCGACGTGCCGTCGGCGGGGCTGCCGATGACGGTGTGGCTCCGGGTCAACCGCGAGGCGCCGTACCTGGAGATCAGGTGGACCGACGGGGTGCGCCTGGCGGCGGGCGCGTCGGAGGCCGATCGGGTCACCCGGTCCGACGAGGTGTGGGCGCAGCTCCCGCGCGGCGCCGGGCGGCGCGACGTCGTGGCCCGCGACCTCACCCGGGTCCTGTACGGCGACCGCGTCCGATGCGTGTCGTTCCTGTCCACGTCGGTGCGGAGCAAGGTCGCCACGAACCTGCTGTCCCAGCCGCTGAACGAGATCTCCCCCGAGCGCATCTTCGAGGCGATCGCGGCGCTCACCGGCCTGGACGCCGAGCTGGACCAGGAGCGCGAGGCCAGGCGGGACGAGCACGCCAAACGGGTCAGGGCGGCCGAGGCGGTCGACCGGCTGCGCGAGTTCGAGGTCGAGTCCGAGAGGCTGATCGCGGCGTTCGACCGGCGTGACCGGGCCCGCGTCGAGCTGGCGAGCGCGCTGCGCTGCTGGCGCGGACGGCAGGCCCGGCGGCTCGGGGACGCCGCCGCGCGCGACGAGGCCCTGGACGCCGAGCTGGCTTCCTGTCAGGAGGCCGCCGAGTCGTCGTCCGAGGCGATCGCCGGGCTGCGCGAGGAGATCGCCGCGCTGAAGGACGACTCGCTCGACCGCGCCCTCGCCTCGGCCCGGCGCGAGCTGGCCGGGATCCAGGCGCGGGCGGCCAAGCTGGAGGCCGACCGGGCGGTGGCCCAGAGCACCGCCGACCGGCTCAGGGGGCAGATGCCCGCGCTTGAGGAGCTGCGCCGCCAGGCCGACGGCCGGGACGTCGCCGCCGCCGAGCGGGAGATGTCCGAGGCGCGCGCCCGGGTGGACGAGGCGCTCAAGGCGCTCGGCGTGGCCGATCGCGAGGTCGCGACCGCCCGGGCGGCGCTCGACGACGTGGAGAACGGTCCGGCCGCCGCCCAGCTCGCGGCGCTGGCCGCCCGGGGCGTCGCCGCCGCCGGCCTCCTCGACACGATCGACGTCGCCGAGCAGGCGCGGGACGCGTCCGCCGCCGGCCTGGTGGCCGCCGGGTCCTGGCCGCACGAGCACGCGGTGATCGTGGACGGCGCCGACCTGGCCGCGGCGGCGGAGGCGCTGGCCGATCTGCCGGGTTCGGTGCTGGTCAGCTCCACCGGCGTGACGGTCGTCGGCGCGTTCGAGAGCGCGGTGACCGGGCGGGAGGCCCGGGTCAAGGCCGCCGAGCAGCGGCTGAACCGGGCCCGCGACGCGCAGGACCGTACCGCCGCGGCGGTACGGCGGGCGGAGGCCGAGATGGCCGAGGCGGCCCGCCGCGCCGAGGGCGCCCGGGCCGCGGTGCGTCTCGACGAGATCCACACCCGGCTGGAGTCCCAGCGTGAGCTGCTGGCCGCGCTGCACGCCGCGGCCGACGAGCTGACCCCGGCGCTCGACGCGTCCGAGGAGGGCGTGAGCACGCTCGACTTCCGGGCGCGCACCCGGGACATGGAGATCGAGCGGCTGGAGGGCCGCCGGTCGAGCTTCGAGGCCGACCGCGACCGGGCCCGCGAGCAGGCCGCCCGCACCGCCACCGAGCGGCGGGCGCTCGACCTCGACGGGCTCGCCGAAGAGTGGGGCGGCTCGGTCGAGGAGGCGCGCGAGTGGCTCGCCGACGAGGAGCCGCTGACCGCCGACGAGTGGTGGCGCGGCGCCGAGCGCCACCTCGACGCCGCCCTGCGCGGCGGCTTCGGCGACGCCGCACAGACCGGCGACGAGATGCCCGAGGAGCTCGCCTTCCTCGTCAACGAGCGGCGCGGCGGGCGGGCCGCCGAGGAGCTGGCGACGTTCCCGGCGGTGTGCGCGGCGCTCGGCGCCTATCTGCGCGGCCAGGAGGAGTACGAGCGGCACCGCCGCCAGCAGATCGAGACCCAGCTCTCCTCGCGCCGCCGCGACCTGGAGACCGCGACCCGGGGCGCGGAGGACGCGGCGCAGTCCACGGCCGTGCACCGCGCGGCCCTCACCGAGGCGATCAGGGCGCGGCTGGCCCGGGTCGCCGACGAGTTCGAGAAGCTCGACGTGGGCTACGGCGGGTACGGCGCGACGCTGGACTTCCCGGTGCCGGCCGCCCCCGCCGACCCCGAGCAGCGCTGGTCGTGGCGGGTCGTGCCCAAGTGGCGGCGCGGCGACGGCCAGGGGTTCGTGCCGTACAACCGGCGGGCCAACACGGCGCTGATGGACGAGAAGGCGGTCAAGCTCGTCTGCGCCGCCGCGATCGCCTCATCCGGCGGCGGCCATCTGACGCTGGTGCTCGACGAGCTCGGCCGCAACCTCGGCAAGGAGCACCGCCGGGAGGCCGTCGCGTTGTTCCGCCGGATCGGCGAGATGCACGGCATCACGGTCATCGGCGCGCTCCAGGACGACATGGAGCCCTACGCCATCGACGCCTGCGGACAGTACGTGAAGCTGCGCCGTTCCTCCGACGCCATGCCGTACAACGAGCCGCCGGTCATCGTGGGGCACGACCGGCACGCGGAGCGGGTGCGCATGCTCGCGGAGTGGGTGGTCCGCCCGCGAGCCGTCCCGGAGCCGAGCCCGGACGCGGCCGCCGCCGCACCGTAACCGCCCGGTGGGGCGGTCGCGGCGGGCGGCGGCGCAGTACACCTAGGTCAGGACATCTCCGCGAAGTCGGTCTCGGTGGTGCCGATCGTCTGCGCCACCGAGGGCCGGGCCGCCCTGAGGTAGCCGTACCATCCGAGGGCCACGGCGAAGGTGACGAGGAACGCGCAGATCACGAAGTTCAGCGGCCAGGCCGGCCACGGCACGACGTTGACGTAGAAGACGTACGCCATGCCGATGACCGAGACGGCCACGCACGGCCAGATCAGCGAGGCCTTCGCCCCCTCGCGGCGCAGGAAGATCGGCGCGGCGAGCGCGACGACGACGTACGCCACCATGTAGCCGAAGGTGCCGTACGTGTCGACGAGCACGGTGATCTCCATGCCGTCCACGTTGAAGGCGAACAGCAGCGCGGTCAGCAGCACCGCGACCGGCGCGATCGCGAGGATGGCGCGGTGCGGGGTCTGCTGGGTCCGATGCGTACGGCCGAGCGCGGCGGGCAGCACGCCCTCCTTGCCCATCACGAAGGCGATGCGCCCGAGCACGTTGATCGGCGCGACCACCACGGCGAAGAACGAGGCCGTGATGCCGAGGCTGAGCACCGGGCGGAACCAGCCGGGCATGCCGATGGCCACCGCCAGCTCGTCAAGGGGGTTGCCGCTCGCGCCGAGGTCGCCGAGCGCCCGGTAACCGGACACCTGGACGTAGGACGAGAAGATGTACAGGACGCCGACGCCGGCCGCGCTCCACATGATCGCCCGGGGGATCGCCTTGAACGGGTTGCGCGCCTCACGGCCGAGCGCGTCGGAGCTGGAGAAGCCGACGAAGCCGAGGATGGCCAGCACCATGCCGACCGCGATGCCGTGCGGCGTCGCGCCGCTGAGCGAGAACTGGTCGGCGTCGAAGACGGGGCCGTCGCCGGCGACCAGCACGATCACCAGCATGATCGTGATGATCGCGATGGAGATCACCTCGAGGACCAGCGAGATCCGCGCGGACATTCGAATGCCCCACACGGTGAACAGGATGGCCAGCCCGCCGATCACCAGCGCGAGGAAGACGTTCCACGCCGTGTTCTCGATCGTCAGCCCGATGGAGGACAGGAAGGCGTTGAAGTGGAAGACGGCGCCGCCGAGGGAGCCGGAGGCGATGCCGAAGCAGCCGATGATCAGGGTGACGCCGGTGACGTACGCGCCGAGGGGGCCGAGGCCCTGGGCCGCGTAGTTGTAAAGGGAGCCGGCCGAGGCGCGGCGCTTGGCGAACTGGGAGATGCAGTAGCCCACCGCGAGGATCACGATCGTGGCGAGGGCGAACGACAGCCACGAGGCGTTGCCGGAGGTGGCGAAGATCCCGGCGACGGAGAACGCGATGACGGCGCTGGGGGCGATGTTGGCGATGGCCTGGGCGACGACCTCGCCACCGGACATCGCCCCTCGCCGTAGCCCGTGTTCGGCCGACGAGGTGGGGACGCTGGTCTGGGTCATTGGGGAGGTCCTTAGGGGATCAGGAGGGTGCGCAGCGCCTCGCCGCTGGCCAGGGCGTCCAGGGCGGGTCCGGCCTCGTCGAGGGAGGTACGGCGGCTGACGAGCTGGTCGAGCTGGAGGTGGCCGTCCATGTAGCGGTCGACCAGCGCGGGGATGTCGATGGCGGGGCGCACGCTGCCGTAGTTCGAGCCGAGGATCCGCTGGTCGGCCTCGGCGAGCACGAGGGGGTCGAACCGGGCGAGGGTGCCCTTGGGCGGGAGCCCCACCGCGACGGCCGCGCCGCCCAGGCCGAGCATCCGCACCGCCGATTCGAGCGTGGCCTGGTGGCCGACCGCGTCGAAGGCGTAGTCCACGCCGTCGGGCAGCAGGTCGCGCAGCGCCTCGGACACGTCGATCCCGGCGCCGGAGATCTGGTCGGTCGCGCCGAGCGTCGCGGCGAGCGCCGTCTTCTCCGCGCGAGTGTCGATGGCGATGATCCGCTCGGCGCCGGCGAGCTTGGCGCCCTGGACGACGGACAGCCCGACGCCGCCGCAGCCGATGACCGCGACCGTGCTGCCGGGCAGGACGGCGGCGGTGTTCGTCACCGCGCCCACGCCGGTGGCGACGGCGCAGCCGACCAGCGCCACGGTGTCGAGCGGCGCGTCCTCGCGGATCTTGACCGCGCCCGAGGCCGGGACCACGGCCTCCTCGGCGAAGGAGGACACGCCGAGGTAGTGGTAGAGCGACTCGCCGCCGCGGCTGAGCCGGCTGGTGCCGTCCTGGAGGACGCCGCCGGGCGCGACGACGGTGGCGGCGACCTGGCAGCGGGCCTCGTGACCGCTGCGGCAGTAGCGGCACCGGCCGCAGGGAGCGACCCAGGAGAGGACGACGTGGTCGCCCTCGGCGAGGCTGGTGACCCCCGGGCCGAGCGCGGTCACGACACCCGAGCCCTCGTGGCCCATGACGAGCGGCAGCGGCACGTCCCACTCACCGCGGCGTACGTGCAGGTCCGAACCGCAGACCCCGGCTGCGGCGATCTTGACGCGGACCTCGCCGGGCCCGGGAGGAGCCAGCTCGACCTGCTCGATCGTCACGGGCTTGTCGGGTGACTCGAAAACCGCGGCGCGCATACCGCCCCTTTCCCTTGTCCGGGGAACAGCGCTGCCGTCACCCGGTGTTAGTGGAACGGGTACAGGGTAGGTTTGCCGGTTTTCTTCCCGCATGTAGCCAAATGTCCATTGAGCTGCGACGGGGACGCCGATCCGATATTTCCCCCCGCGCCCGGCCCCGTGTCACGGTGACCCAACGTTGATCCGCGTACGGCCCGGGCTCATCGCGCGCCGCCCGGCTCCCAGGCTCTCCGCGCGCGGCCCGGCTCCCGCCCGCGGCCCGCCGGTCCCGTGGCTCGCGGGCGGCCCGGAAGGGGAACGTCGACAGAAAGGGGTGCTGCGCCGTGCTGGAAACAGTGGGCGATGTCGCGCAACGGTTCCGGTTGCGCGTGCCGACCGGACCGACCGGCCTGGACCGCCCCATCCGGTGGACGCACATCTCGGAGCTGCCCGACCCCACGCCGTGGCTGCGCGGCGGTGAACTGCTGCTCACCCTGGGCCTCCAGATCGACCGGCGGGCCCCGCGCGAGGCGTTCACGGCCTACACGGGGCGGCTGGCCGAGGCGGGGGTCGCCGCCCTCGGCTTCGGCGTCGGCATCCGGCACACCTCCGTGCCCGAGGCCCTGGTGACCGGCGCGGCCCAGCACGGCCTCGCGGTGCTGGAGATCCCCTCGGGCGTCCCGTTCCAGGACATCACCTACCAGCTCAACGGCGACCTGCTGCGCACCGGAGCCGCCGAGTCGCGGCTGATCGCCGAGGGCGTCTCCAGCATGACCAAGGTCGCCCGCAGCGCCGGGCCGGAGGGGATCGTCGCCACCCTCGCCGCCCGGATCGACAGCTGGGCGGTGCTGATGGACCGGCACGGGAAGACGCACGCCGCGGTCGGCGCCGCCCGGGTCCACCTCGACGACGCCCGCGCCGCCGCGCTCGGCCAGCGGTCCCGCATCCGGCACCCCGGCCTCACCGTGTACGGCGTCGGCGACCCGGTGCGCCCGCGCGCCCATCTCGTCGTGGCGCCGCGTCCGGACCGGATCAGCGTCACCCGCGAACTGGCCCAGCACGCCGCCCTGCTGCTCGACCTGGCGCTCAACCCGCTGAGCGGCGGCGACACCTGGGGGCTGGCCCGGGCCGACGCTGTGGACGCCCTGATGTCCGGCGACCAGGGGCTCGTCCAGCGGGTCTCCGCCCGGTGGAACCTCCTCGCCGGGAACGTCGCCGTCGCGCTGCTGCGCTCCCGGTCACGGGCTGTGCCGCTGGAGGAGAACGTGCTGGAATGGTGCGCGGAGCTGGACCTCCCGCCGCTCGTCAGCTCCGAGTCGTCGCTGGTCACGGTCATCCTGCCGGAGGACGAGCTGGGCCGGTGGAGCGCCCGGGTGTGTGAGGCCGTCGAACGCGAGGGCGTCCCCGCCCGCTGCGGCGTGGGCACCGCGCAGCCGCCGTCCGTGTCCCTGCTCAGCCGCCGTCAGGCGGAGCAGGCGCTGGAGGTGGCGGTCGCCGACGCCCGCCCGGTCGTCGAGTTCGCCGAACTGCCGACCCAGCGGCTGATTCTCCAGCATCTCGACCCGGCCGCACGCACCGCGCTCACCTCGCCCCTGCGGCCGCTCCTGGAGAACGACTCCACCCGGATCCTGCTCCGCTCGCTGCGGGTCTTCCTCAGCGAGAACAACAACTGGGAGGCGGCCTCCTCGCAGCTCGGCATCCACCGGCACACCCTCCGCCAGCGGATGGGACGGGTCGAGGAGCTGACCGGGCTCTCGGTGGGCGTCACCGAGGACCGGGTCATCGCCTGGCTGGCGCTCCAAGCCCTCCAGGCCGACCCCACCCCCTGACGCGTTCCCTGACGCGCTCCCTGCCCGGGCCTCGCCACCCCCTGAGCTCGCCGCCCCCGGGCCTCGTCACTCTGAGCTCGTCTCCCCCTGAGCCCGTCTCTCCCGGTCATCCGTCGAGCAGAGCCGACGCTCACAGCCCTGCGGACCGGCGTCCCGGCGCACCTCCAAGCCGTGGATCACGTCGTGGATCAGGCCATGGAGAGCGTGGAGCCCCCGCGTCCCTTGCGTACCCGGATCTGGGCGGGGATGCGGGTCCGCAGCTCGGCCACGTGGCTGACGATGCCGACCGCCCGGCCGCCCTCGCGCAGGCCGTCCAGGATGTCCAGGACGTCGTCGAGCGTGTCCTCGTCGAGCGTGCCGAACCCCTCATCCACGAAAAGGGTGCCGATCTCGGGGCCGCCCGCCTCCGCAGTCACGACGTCGGCCAGGCCGAGGGCCAGCGCCAGCGATGTGACGAAGCTCTCGCCGCCGGACAGGGTCGCCGGGTCACGGTCCACACCGGTCCAGCCGTCGAGCACCCGCAGCCCCAGGCCGCCGCCGGACCGGCCGCGGTCGCCCGCCGCCTGTCTCAGGTTGTGCTGGAGCAGGTACCGCCCGCCCGACATCCGGTCGAGCCGGTCGTTCGCGGCGGCCACCACCTGGCGGAGCCGCTCCCCCAGCACGTACGCCGACAGCCGGATGTGCAGGGGGTTGTCCGTCGAGGTCCCTCCCGCGAGCTCGGCCAGCCGCCGGGCGAGCCGGTGCCGCTCGGCCGCCGGACCGTAACGCCGGTGCGCGCCCTCCAGCTCGGCGGCGAGCCCGGTGAGCTGCCCCAGCCTGCTCCGGGCGTGGTCGCGGGCCGACGTCCGGTCGGCGGCCTCCTGCTCGGCCCGCCCGTGCTCCGCTTCCAGCGTCGCGAGCTCCGGCTCGGGCGCGGCCGCCGCGGTGACCAGTTCCGGATCGGCCAGCAACGCCTCCACGGCGGCCTGCTCGTCCGCGAAGCGCCGGAGCCGCTCGGCCATCTCCTCGCGCTCGGCCGCGCCGCGCTCCGCCGCCCGGGCATCGTCGAGGGTGGCGAACCCGGCCTCGGCCGTGGCGGACGACGCCTGCGCGCGGGCGGCCTCCCGCTCCCGCTCTGCCGTCGCGGACGCGCCGACCGCCTCGGCGGCGTCGTGAAGCAGCGCGGCCTCCGCCGCGAGCCGTTCCAGCCGGGCCTCCAGCGAGGGGTCGCCGCCGCGTGCCTCGTCCAGCAGGGCGGCCAGCCTCTCCCGCTGCTCGGCGAGCTGGTCGCGCCGGGTGCGGGTCTCGGCGGCCTCCAGATCAAGGGACCGGGAACGCTCCCCGGCCTCGGCGAGTTCGGCGGCCAGCCGCCCGGTCTCCTCCCGGAGGGCCAGCTCGGCCGCCGCCGTGTCGCTCGCCGCGCGCAGCGTGCGCTCCGCCGCCGCGAGGACCGCCGCCACCGCCTCCTCACTCGGCTCGGCGTCCCCGCGCACCACCGCCTCGTCACTGCGCTCGGCGGCCCCGCACGTCGCGGAGATCTCGGCGACCTCGGCCCGGGCCTTCTCGTACGCGACGCGCGCCTCCACCGCCCCGGCGACGGCCTGAGCGGCGACAGCGAGGGACAGGGCCTCCGCCGCGAACCGGTCGCGCCTGGCCCGGACGCTGTCGTCCGCTCCCCTCGCCTCACCGAGGCGGCCCGCGAGGCGGTCCCGCTCGGCCAGCAACTCCGCCTCGCCGGTGCGGTGCCCGGCCAGCGCGCGGCCCGCCTCGTCGGCCCGGTCGCGCACCGCCTCCGACTCCGCGGCGAGCCGCTCGACCCCGGCGGCGGCCTCCGGCTCGTCGGCCGCCGCGTCCCGGGCCTCCGTCAGCTCGACCTCCGCGGCGGCGAGCCGGGCCCGCGCGTCCTCGACGGACAGCTCCTCCGCCCGCCGGGCGGCCTCGTCGAGCCGGGCGGCCAGCACGGCGACCCGGCTCTCGGCGTCCTCCCGGCCCTGTCTGGCAGCCTCGAACGCGTCCTGTGCCGCCTGCTCGTCGTCCGCGGTCGGCGCGGCGGCCGACGGCGCGGCCGGCGCGGGATGCTCGGCGGAGCCGCACACCGCGCAGGGTTCTCCCGGCACGAGCGACCGCGCCAGCTCGGCGGCCATGCCGTCGATGCGGGCGAGCCGCACGCCCTGGAGCAGGTCGCGCGCGTCCTGCGCCCGGTCGACCGCCGCCCCGCGCTCCCGCTCGGCCTCGGCCAGCTCGGCGGCCAGCGCGTCTCGCTGTACGGCGGCGGCGTGCAAGTCGCCGGCCGCCGCGACGACGGCCGCAAGCGCCGGGATCCGCGCGGCGGCGGCCCGCGCCACGGCCAGCCGCCCGTCCGCCTCGGCGAGCACGGCCGGGAGCGAGGCGAGATCCGCGAGCGCGGCGGCCTCCCGCTCGGCGGCCTCCTCGATGTCCGCGCGCACCTCGACCAGCCGGGCCACGACCCCGGCCAGCCGCTCCTCCTCGTCCGCCAGCAGCTCCAGCCTGGCCTGCTCGTCCCGCCGCTCCCGCTCCAGCCGGGCCAGCTCCTCATGCCAGGCCCGCTCCGCCTCCAGCGGCACGGCGGCGTCCGGCGCCGCGTCCCCCTGCCACGCCTCGCCGGACGGCACGCCATCCGGCGGCGTCATCCGTACCGGCCGGAGGTCGGGGGTGTCGGGCAGCGCCTCGAGGGCGACGGCCCGCGCCCGCCTGGCGTCGGCCAGTTCGGCGGCGAGCGTGTCCCGGCGGCGCACCGCGGCAAGGTCACGATCGGCCGCGTCCCGGGCGGCCCGCAGACCGGGGAGACGCGCGGCGGCCAGCCGTGCCGCCGCCAGCCGCTCCTCGGCCAAGGCCAGCTCCCCGGGCAGTACGGCGAGGCGGGCGAGAAGCCCGTCCCGCAGGACCGCCAGCTCGGCCAGCCGCCCGTCCGCCCGGGTGAGGTCGGCTCGAACCTGTGCCAGCCGGGCCTCCTCGGGGAGGAGCTGTTCCAGGCGGGCCACCTCGTCGCGGCGCTCGCGCTCCCGCTCACGCAGCCCGGCCACGCCCGGCCACGCGCCCTCGGCGAGGGAGCCGGGCAGAACGGAACCGGCCCCGGCAGGAGAGTCGAGGGCGGGCGTCGCGCCGAGAACGGCCCCGGTCACAGTTCCGGTCACAGTGCCGGTCCCAATGCCGGTCACGGTGCCGGACGCGGGGTCGAGGACGGTGAGGGGCAGCGCCCGGGCCACGGCGTCCGCGGCGAGCCGGCGCGCCTTGGCGGCGCTCTCCACCCGCTGGTCCGCCTGGCGGATGAGCGGCAGCACCCGCTCGGCCCGCGCCGCCTCGTCGAGCATGGCCTCCAGGTCGGACCGCTCGTCCGCGGCCAGCGCCAGCTCCTCGCGCCGGGCCAGGGCGGAGGCGTGGCGTCTGCGGCGGTCGGCCAGCGCGCGGCCCTCGTCCAGGCGGCCGCGGGCGGAGGCCAGCGCGGCGGCGGCGAGCCCCTGCTCCTCCCCGCTCCGCTCGACCACGCCGGTGGCGGCCGCGAGCAGAGCGCCGGACCAGCCGAGCGGGTCCTCCCCCGGATCGGGAGCCTCGTCCGGCAGGACGGGACCGGCGGCGCCGCGCATCCGGTTGACGACGGAGTCGACCTCCTGACGGAGCTCCTGCTGGTCTCGCCCGGTGCGCGTGCGATGCTCGGCGAGCCACTTCTCGACCTCGGTGTAGACCTTGACCGAGAAGAGCCGTTCGAGGAGTTTGCGCCGGTCGTCGCCGTCCGCGCGCAGGAAACGGGCGAAGTCCCCCTGGGGGAGCATCGCGACCTGCCAAAACTGGTCGGCGCTCATCCCGAGGAGCTCGCCGACCAGGTGGCCGGCCTCGTCGCTGCGGGTGGTGCGCGGCGTCCAGACGCCGGACGCCTCGTTCAGCTCCTCGACCAGGGCCTTGGCCTTCTCCTCCACCAGGCCGGAGCCGCGGAGCTTGGGCCGCATCCAGGCGGGCGACCGGGTGATCCGGAACCGCCGGTTCCGGATCGTCGCCTCCAGCGTCACCGCCGGGCCGCGCCCGGCCGGCGCGTGGTCGCAGCGCAGGCTGCGGGCGCTGTCCCGCTGCCCGGGCACCCGGCCGTACAGCGCGTAGCAGACGGCGTCGAGCAGGGTGGTCTTGCCCGCGCCGGTCGGACCATGGACGAGGAACAGCCCGGCTTCGCCGAGCGCGTCGAAGTCGACCTCCTCCTCACCGGGGAAGGAGCCGAAGGCGGTCAGCCTCAGCCGGTGCAGCCTCACGAGACCTCCTTGATGCGGCAGTCCTCCACGGCTCGCTCCAGCAGCCGTCTCTCCTCGTCGTCGGCGGGCTCGCCGCGCACGTCGCGGACGAAGTCGAGCGCCACCTCGATCTCGGCGCGCCCGGCGATCTGCCGCGGGGTGGCCGCCGCCCCGGCCGTGCCGTCCGGCTCGAAGGCCAGCGCGAGCGTGTGGGGGAAGCGCGCGCGCAACCGCTCCATCGCCTCTTTGGGCCGCACCGGATCGGTCAGCGTGATCTGCAGCCAGTGCTCCACGCGGTCGGCGTACCGCTCGGCGGTGAGCAGGTCGTCGATGCGGCCGCGCAGCCGGGCGAGCCGCCGCGGCACCGGCGCGGGCACGAACTCTGCGCGCGCCCCGCCCGGCGCAAGATCGACCAGCCAGCACCCCTTGACGTGATCGGCCTCGGAGAACGAGTACGCCAGCGGAGACCCGGAGTATCGGACGGTCTCGGTCATGGTCTGCCGCCCGTGCAGGTGGCCGAGCGCGACGTAGTCCACACCGTCGAAGGCGCTCAGCGGGACGTGCGCGACGCCGCCCACGGTGATGTCGCGCTCGCTGTCGCTGGCCTCCCCGCCGGTGACGAAGGCGTGCGCCAGCACGACGGAGTGCCCGCCCCGCGTGGCCGCGTCGGCTCTGATCGCGGTCATCGCGTGGCCGATCGCCGCGCCGTGGCTGCGCTCCGGCAGCTCCCACGGCCCCCTGACCAGCTCCGGCTCAAGGTACGGAACGCCGTAGAACGCGGTGTCGCCGACCAGCACCGGCTCCCAGGCGCGGGCCGGGTCCGTACGCAGGTGCACCCGCTCCATCAGGTCGGCGCCGAACCCGAGGCGGACGGCCGAGTCGTGGTTGCCGCTGATCACCACGGTGTGCGCGCCGAGCGCGGCGAGCCGGCGCAGCGCGTCGTCGAAGAGCGCGACGGCGTCCACCGGCGGCAGGGCGCGGTCGTAGACGTCGCCCGAGACGACCACGACGTCCACGCGCTCGGCGCGCACGGTCTCCACGAGGTGGTCGACGAACGCCCCCTGAGCTGCCAGGAGGCTCTCGCGGTGGAACGACCGGCCCAGGTGCCAGTCGGAGGTGTGCAGAACCCGCATGTCGCAGGAAGCTAACAGGTCCCTGTGACAAATGGCGCCTCGTGCAAACCTCAGGTAAATCACGTAATGACTTAGCCGGGCGATCAGTGGGCAAAGGTAAAGAGCAGGACGCGGCTGCGTAAGGTTCCGTCAATCGGGGAGCGGTGTCATGAACATCGGCCGAGGAACGCTGGCCGCGACCGCCACCGTGGTGGCGGTCGCGCTCGCCATGGTCGGATATGTGCTCTCACCTCCGTTGTTCGACCCGGCGCCGCTGCCCACGTCCGAGGAGTTCCACTCGCTTCCGGCCCAGCCGTCCGCCGAGTCCCGTCCGATCCCGGCGGAGTCGGCCTTCTCGACGGAGAAGGTCAGCGTGCAGGCGAAGGGAGAGGTGCTGACGGCCACGATCCGGGCGCCCCTCTCCCCGGGGCGGCATCCCGCGATGGTGTTCGTCCAGGGCTCGGGGTCGGGCACCGGCAGCGAGTTCACCTCCCAGGCGAGGTGGCTGGCCGAGCGCGGCGTCGTGTCCGTCGCGTACGACAAGCGCACGGTGGGGTACTCGTTCCGCGACCGCGACTTCGGACTGCTGGCCGACGACGCGCTCCGGATGATCGAGCTCCTGCGGGCCAGGCCGGACGTCGACCTGGCGCGCACCGGGCTGTGGGGTGTCAGCGAGGGCGGCTGGGTGGTGCCCATCGCGGCGGCCCGCAGCGCCGACGTGCGGTATGTCGTGCTGGTGTCCTCGCCGAACGTCTCGCCGCTCCGGCAGGTCGCCTGGGCGCTGAACGAGCAGCTCCTGCGCCTGCACGCGCCGACGGGCGCGCGCGACCTGCTGACCCGCGCGATGGGCGGCGTCGGCTTCGACTTCCTGCGCCACGACGGCGTCCCGGCGCTGTCGAAGGTGCGGCAGCCGGTCCTCGCGCTGTACGGCACCATGGACCCCTCGATCCCGTTCGTCGCGAGCACCCGAACCCTCACCTCGGCGCTCCGCGCGGCGGGCAACGCCGACTACACGATCAGGTTCCTCGCCGGGGCCGACCACGCGATGCGGGTCAGCGGCGGGCGGTTCGTCTCCGACTACCTGCCGACGCTCGCGAACTGGATCAAGGGCCTGCCCGGCACCGCGGGACAGCAGCCGCCGCTCGCGGGCGCGACGCCGGTCCAGCGGTTCGAGGCCAGCGACGTCCCCGCGGCTCCCTGGTACGGCGGCACGACCTTCCTGTGGCTCACGATCTGCCTGGCCGCCGTCGGCTACGTCACGGCCCCGGTCACCGAGATGGTCGTCCGGCTCCGCGGGCGCGACCTGAGGCTGGCCGCCAACGCGCAGGCCTGGTCCGGGATCCGGCGCAGGATCAGGCGGATGGCCTGGACCGGGCTCGGCATGCTGGCCGCGGCGCTCGCGTTCATCACGCTGATCGTGCTCTTCTCGGTGAACCAGGCCGGGGCCTGGCCCGCCGTGCAGTCCGGATGGCTGGTCGTGCGGCTGCTGACCGTGCTGATGCTCGCCCAGGAGGTCTCCACGATCGCGGCCGTGATCGGCGCCCTGCGCGACGGGTGGGAGCCCACCCGTTGGCAGTCGTCCACGCTGGCGTGCGTGCTCGGCGGCACCGGGCTGCTGCTGCTCACCGCCGCCTACTTCGGGCTGTTCGCGTTCCCCTGGTGACCGTTCTCCCGGACCTCCCGGACCTCCCGGACCTCCCGGACCTCCCGGACCTCCTCGACCTCCTGGACGCCGCGTCCCGCACGCTCGGGCGGGCACGCGTAGACGAGCCAGCGGTCGATCTCGGCCAGCGCCCGCTCGCGTACCGGCGCGGGTGACAGCAGCAGGTCGTGCATCCCTCCCGGGACCCGCAGGCACGTGACGTGCGGCCCGATCCTGGTGGACCACCGGGCGATGTGCTCCGGATCGAGGACGACGTCGGCCGAGTGCGCGTCGGGGACGAAGTCCCGCACCCGCAGGCTGCGGTCGGAGCAGAGCACCAGCACCGGGACGTCGACGCGGAGCCCGGTCCGCAGTCGCCGGTGCGCCCGCCGGATCGCCGCCAGCCACACCGCGTGGACCGGAAAGCCGCCCAGCGGCTTCCACTCCAGGTCGTAGTCCCACTCGCCGCTGTGGTCGCGGTGCAGGCTCGTGCCGTACGCGGTGGCGGCGCCGAGGGGCAGCACGGCCGTCGCGGGGAGCCTGGCCAGGATGCCTCCGATCGCGTCGGCGGCTCCCCTGACCGGGGCGGGCACGTTGAGGTCGAGGAACGGGCTGTTGAGGACGAGGGCGTCCACCAGACCGCGGCCGCGCACCCGGTCGGCCCACAGTGCGGCGATCAGGCCGCCGGTCGAGTGGGCGCTGATCACGATTTCGTCGTGGTCGGCCCGGATGATCCGCACGGCCTCGTCGATCTCGGGGAAGTGTTCCGTGACGCTGCCGACCAGGCCCCTGGTCTGGTGGGACAGCAGGGAGCGGCCGTACTTGCGAAGGTCGAGCGCGTAGAAGCTCACGCCCTGGCGGACGAAGTGGTCGGCCACATGGGTCTGGAAGAAATAGTCCGTGAAGCCGTGGATGTGCAGGACGGCCCGGCGGGCCCCGGGCACGCGGCGCCGTACGAGCGTGGCGACGACCTCGCCCTCGGCGTCGTGGCCCATGGGCAGGACGAGGGCCTCGTAGTCCGCGCCGAGGATGTCGGGGACGGGGGTCATCGCGACTCCGCGAGCCGCGATGGGACACCGGATCTCTCCGGCCGCAAACCGGGGTAACGTTCCCGTTCCACTCGGGCGTGATGCGCATTGACCAGGTCAAATGCCCGTATCGACTCGCCACGGCACGCGGGGGCTCCCCCGCGACGGCGCGCTGTCGGAGTCACTGTGATCACGGCCGCATTCCCGGCCGCACGGTTCTCGATCCGTCGAAAGCCATGAACCGAACTTTATTCAGTTCTGTGCGGATACGTCCCTTGGGGTGAGCACGTGCCCTTCGCCCGTCCGATATTTGACCGCGTCCGTGAGCCGGAGCTGCTGAGAACGCCCGTCAGCGCGGCGGCGCTGATCGGCTGGACGGCGCTGTCCGTCGTGCTGCCCGGGGCCGCGCACCTGCGCGCCGGATGGAAGCGCACCGGATACGCGCTGTTCGGCGCGTACGTGGTGGTTTTAACCGTCGTGGGAGCCGTCGCGGTGAACGCGGACGCGCACCTGGCCGGCCGGGCGCTCAACTGGCTCGGCCTGATCACCGTCGTCACCGCGGCCGCCGGGGCCGCCTGGTTCGCGCTGGTGATCCACTCATTCGTGGTGCTGTGGCCGCAGGGCCTCCCCAGGGCGGCGCAGATCGCCACCGGCGTGGCCGCCGGGACGCTGTCGATCGTGGTCGCGCTTCCGTTCACGATGGCCGCGCAGTTCGTGTCGGAGTCCGAGCGGACCATCGACAAGATCTTCGCCGCGTCCGCGGGGCCGCTGTTCCCCGTCGTACCCGGCGGGCGGCTCGTCGACAGCGACCCCTGGGGCGGCCGGGAGCGGGTGAACGTGCTGCTCCTCGGCGGCGACTGGGGCAACGACCGGACCGGCATGCGTACCGACAGCGTCAACGTGGCGAGCGTGGACGTCCACACCGGCAACACCGTGCTGCTCGGCCTGCCGAGGAACCTGGAGCACGTGCCGTTCCCGCCGGGCAGCCCCATGGCGCGCCGGTTCCCGACGGGGTTCACGCTGCCGGAGTCGCGCCCCGGCTGGCGCGACGACCTCCTGTTCGGCGTGTGGCAGTACGCCGAGGACCACCCGGAGCTCTTCGGCGGCCGCCGGCACATGGGCGCCGAGACGCTGAAGCAGACCGTCGGCTACATCCTGGGCCTCCGGATCGACTGGTACACCCTGGTCAACATCTGGGGCTTCGCGAAGATCATCGATGCTCTCGGCGGCCTCGTCCTGACCGTGGACACCAACATCGTGTACGGGAAGTACGACGAGGGCCTGATCCCGGCGGGCACGCGCAAGCTGAGCGGCGCCGACGCGCTGTGGTTCGCACGGTCGCGCACCAACAGCGACGACTACAGCCGGATGCGCCGCCAGCGGTGCGTCTTCAGCGCGCTGCTCAACCAAGCCGACCCGGCGACCGTGCTCTCCCGGTTCACCCAGATCGCGGCGGCGACCCGGAGGATACTCCGCACCGACATCCCGCGATCGATGCTGCAGGACCTCGTCCCGCTGGCCGTGAAGGCCAAGAACGCCCGCGTCACCAGCGTGCAGTTCATGCCGCCGCTGATCAACACGAGCGCTCCCAACTGGGCGCAGATCCGGCTCCTCACGGCGAACGCGATCGAGAAGTCCTCCGCTTCCAAGCGGCGGGGCGTCAAGCACACGCTGGCCACCCCGGGCGCGCCGAGCCCGATCGGCGCAGGATGCACCGCCGTCTGACGCCCTGCCTCAGGCCCGTCTCGGGCTCGGTCGCGGGACCCGGTCTCGGGGCCTGGTAACTCGGCCAGGCCCCGTCGCCGCGGTCCGCGGACCCGCTGTCTCGCCTCTGAGAAGCCCCACCGGTTCTCAGGGAAGGAGCACACCCCAGTAGGCCGCCCACGGCACGAACACCGCGGCCGCGGCCAGGACCATGCCCAGCCGTATCCGGTTTCCGCGGGACAGCTCGTGGCGGTGGCGCCAGGTGGCGACGGCCGTGGCGACCGCTGCGACGACCACGGCCACGGCGAGAAGCTGAAGCGCCAGCCAGGGCAGAGAGCGGCCAAGGACCACGGGCCCGATCAGGTAGGCGCCGGTGAGCACCAGGACGCAGAAGTAGCCGAGGAAGCCGAGCGTGGAGGCCGTGATGGCGATGGCGAGCCAGCGAGCCGATCGTGCGGCCGGAGGCGCGCCGCGACGTCGCCGCAGCCGCCTGATGATCGCGGCCAGCGCGTAGCCGAGGGACGCCCCCAGGAAGATCGTGAAGGCGGCGAGCTGCAGCCAGGGCGACTCGTACCAGGCGAACGGTCCGTCCACCGGACGGCTCAGCCGATCCTGGGACGGCGGCTGGTCCGCGCCGGCCGCCGGTGGACCGTCGCTCAGGTTCGCGATCCAGGCGGCCTCGAATTCGGCGTAGTCGGCGGCGAGGCTGTCGGGACGGTCGAAGCCGTCGTCGAACGTGCGGTTGAGGTTGTGGCGGACTCCGGCGATGAAGTGGATGGTGTAGTGGCCGTTGCCGCCGTTTTCCAGGCCCTGCCGGATGATCTGGGAGCTCTCGGCCGGCATCGCTTCCCGGTCGAGGGTTCCCCACAGGGCGAGGACCGGCTGGTCGACGTGTTCCCAGCTCCGCATGGGGTCGCGGTCCTCTTCGCCGAACAGGCCGCTCCCGATCCCGAACCTGATGGCGCGCTCCTGCAGCATGAGCGTCAGCGACCCGCGTACGCCCGCGTGCCGGAGCCGCTCGCCGTACGCCCATGCCTGCTGCCTGGCGGGCGTCGTTCCGACCGCTCCGGCGACGATGAGGAAGGCCACGTCCGACGATCGGGCGGCCGCGATCGGCGCCACCCACGCCCCCTCGGACAGTCCCCAGATGCCGACCATCGCGGGGTTCACGTCGGCGCGGGCCCGCAGTGCGCGCACCGCCGCGAGCGCGTCACCGGCGAGCGTCTCGTAGTTCCGCCGCAGCGTGGAGTAGCCGATGGTGCGCTTGTCGTATATCAGGGTCACGATGCCCCGCTTGGCGTAGGCCTCGGCCTCGTCCCGGAATTCCTCCCGGGTGACCGGCCCGGCGCCGTGCACCATGACGATGCCGGGCCTGCGGCCTTTCGCCGTCTTGGGCGCCACGACCGTCCCGCGCAAGGTCACGCCGCCGTCCCCGATGAAGGTGACATCGCTGGTGACCAGCGCGTCGGCGTGTGCGTGCGCGGGCACGGGTACGGCGCACAAGGCGACCGCGAGCAGGACGGGCAACAGCGACCACGTCCAGCGTTTGCGTGAGAGCAGCACGAGGTGCTCTCCTTTCTATGGGAAATCTGTGCACGTGAAGACACGCCCTTCGCGGGGCGTGGTGATGCGGATTTCGTCTCTGGGCCGTCGGGCTGCCACCCGGCGGCCCAGATCATTCGCCGTCGTCGGCGGATGTGGGGGCGGGGAACGCGAGCATCCGGGCGAGCACGACGCGCGCTCCGGGCGGCGTCGCCTCGTCCGGCCTTTTGTAGCGGTAGAGCAGTTTCACGTACTCCTCGAGGAACTCTTTGAGTTCGTCGACGGTGAGGCGCATCGCCGAGCGCGACCAGGCCAGGGCGTCCGCCCATTCCCCGAGGTCGTCGCGTTCGAGCTGGAAGCGGCTGAACTGTTCGAGTTCCTCGGCGAAGTCGAGCCGGTTCATCTCCTCGACCGCCACCCGCATCTCCGGCGTCTGCCGGCTGTAGGGCGGGATCCTGCGATCAGCGGGCACCTGGCGCCACCAGCGTTCCCGTCCCTTCGACAGCTCGGGCACCTCTTCGATGAAGCCGTGCTTGGCCATCTGGCGCAGGTGATAACTGGTCAGGCCGGTGCTCTCGCCCAGTGCTCGGGCGAGAGTCGCGGAGTTGGCCGGACCGTTGCGCAACTGCCGCTCGATCCGCTGTCGCATGGGATGCGCCAGGAGCTTCAGCGCTTCGACATCGGTTATCTCCTCTGGAACGAGATCCACAAGAGCACCGTATCGCTCGCAAACGCTCTTTGCAAAGCCTCTTTGCAACTTGGCCGGAGCTTCCCCGGGCACTACCTGTGGCACGCCGGCTTCCGGGTACGCGAGAACGTCAGGTGACCGCTCGGCGCCGTCCGGCGGGGACGCCACGTTCCGCGCCAAGCCTTCGTCGTTCGACTCCACCGGGGTGAACGGCGGCCGGCCCCTCCCGCGCCACACTGCGCGGGCGAAACAAACGACGCCCTCAGACGCGGAAGGTGTCCTTGGCCATGCGGCGGACCTTCTCCTCGTCGATCGTGTGCCCGAGACCCGGCTGGGTGAGCGGCACCGCGACGACCCCTCCGGACGCGCCGACCGGCGGCGTGACGATCTGGGCGCTACGCGGCGGCTCTGCGACGTCGCTCGGCAGGGTGCACCCGGGCAAACTCGCCACCGCCACCGTGGCCGCCCGGGCCAGGCCGACCCCGAGCCCGCCCGCGCAGGTGACCTCCCATCCGGCCGCCACCGCCGTGTCGTGCGCGAGCCGTACGGCGGACAGGGAGCCGAACCGCGCGGGGCGCAGCAACAGAGCCCGGCCCGCGCGCGCGGCCACCGCCTCGTCCAGCTCCTCGACCGAACGCGCCTCGACGACGACGGCCGCGGAGACGCGCTCCTGCAGGTCGGCGCTCGCCTCCAGATCGGTGAACGGCCGCTCGATCGCCACCAGCCCGTACGCGTCGAGCGCCTCGAGCTGGGAGATCTCGGTGTACGCGCCGTGCCCGTCGACGGCGATGGCCAGGCCGGGATAGGCGGCGCGGACCGCGCGCAGCGGCTCGACGTCCCATCCGGGGTAGACGTCCATCGTCACGTGGGCGTACCCGGCGCAGACGTGCCGGTTGACCCGGGCCACCATGCCCTCGAGTGAGCGCTCCGCGCCCAGCCGCACGGTCGCCATCAGGGAGGTACGGCTGCCGCCGAGGGCGTGGGCCAGCGGGACACCCTTCATCCGGGCCCACAGGTCCCAGCAGGCCATGTCGGCGGCCGAGCCTCCGGGAACGCGGCCCAGCTCGGAGGGGTGCTCCCAGTCGACACCGATCAGGGCCGCGGGCAGGGACTCCTCCAGGGTGGCCCACAGCTTCTCGTGCCCGCCCTCCTGATCGTCACCGCGCTCGCCGGGCAACGCGGCCGGGCGCCGGACGGCCTCTCCCCAGCCGACCATCCCGCCGTAGTCGGTGATCCTCACCAGGACGCTCTCTGGCCGCCTGCCGTAGGGCAGGGTCAGCCTGAAGAGTTCGAGCTCCCGGACGCGCGGCAAGTGGCAACCCCCTCCGTTAGACCTCCATGGTGCCCGCTGCGCGAGGGTGCTCAAAACGTCCGGAGGAGACGGCCGCGGCGCCGGCCATGAGGGCGAGCAGGCCGAAGCACACCACATAGCTGGCCACCGACCGGTGGGCGGCGGTGGAGATCGCGCCGGTCACGGCGACGGCGACGACCGAGTAGACCGACTCGCCGATGGAGAGCGAGGCGCTGTTGGCCCCCTTCTCGGCGGGCGGCGACAACTTCAGAATCAGCACGGACAAGGTCGGATAGGTCAGGCCCATGCCGAGCCCGCCCACGCACCATCCGAGGAACCCGACGAGCACCGGCACCGACGGGAACACCATCAGCCCCGCCAGCAGGATCGCCGTCGCGATCAGGGAGGTGCCCGTACGCAGGATCAGCCGGCGGTCGCGCGGCTTGCGCCCCTGGATCCACGAGCCGGTGGACCAGAAGAGCGCGCCGCCGGTGAGCGCGAGGCCGGCCTCCGTCGGGCTCAGACCCCGACCGGTGGTGAGCACGAGCGGCACGAACACCTCGGCCGCGAAGAACGCGCCCGCCGCGAGGCCCCGGAGGGCGACCACGGCGGGGACGCCGCGCGCCACCCGCAGCGTCCCCTTGGGCAGCAGCCGGGGCAGGGCGACCGCGAGGACGGCGAGCCCGGTGATCAGGAGCGGCACCGCCCCGGAGCCGCTGCCGTACTGCATGAGCGTGGCTCCAGTGGCCACGACGACGCCCCAGACCAGCTTGATCGCGAACTTCCGCGTCCCCGTTGCGGCGGCCGCGGGGGCGTCACCGGTCGCGGCCCCGGAATCGTCGCCGAGGTCAAGGCCGACGGCGGCCGACGCGGTCCGCGTGCGGCGGTAATCGGCCAGCCCGCGCCACAGGAAGACGGCCGCGGGGGCGGCGAGCATCGGCACCCCCAGGAAGACCCAGCGCCAGCCCACGTGCTGCACGACCACGCCGGTGATGGCCGGGCCCACCAGCGACGGCACCACCCAGGCGGCCGACAGCAGGGAGAACACCTTGGGATGCATCTCGGCGGGATAGACCCGGTCGATCAGCACGTACAGCGCGACCGAGAACAGGCCGCCGCCAAGCCCCTGGAGGAACCGCCCGGCGACGAAGACCTCCATGTTCTGGGCGGTCCCGGCGAGCAGCAGGCCACCGCCGAAACCGGCCAGGCCGGTCCACAGCGGCACCAGCGGGCCGCGCGCGTCGCTCCACCTCCCGCCGACCAGGGTCGCCATCACACTGGCGACCAGGCTCGCGTTGAAGGCCAGGCCGTACAGCGCCATGCCGTCGAGTCGTTGGGCGACGACGGGCATCGCGGTGGCGACCGCGAGGTACTCGAACGCGATCAGCATGATGATCGCGACCATGCCGACACCGAGAGCCCGATAACGCTGCGAGAAGACCGGCGGTGCCGTCATTACCGAATTCACGCGACGGACATTACAGATGGCCGCATCCTGTCCGAAATCGGCCATTGGACCTAGGTCATGGCTGACAAATCAAACCCTCGCTGCGCTACAAGCAGCATTTATCAGACACTCCTCAGGCCCTATTGCGTTCGACGGAGATGTTGCGTTCGACCCACTGCGTGATGTCCCGGCGCTCGATGGCGGCGGCCATCATGCCGGGGAACGCGTCCGGCGTGCAGGCGAACGCGGGCACCCCGAGCGCCGCGAGCGCCGCCGCGTTCTCGCGGTCGTAGGACGGCGCGCCCTCGTCCGACAGGGCCAGCAGCACGATCACTTGGACGCCGGCCGCCGTCATCGCGGCGACCCGGCGCAGCATCTCCTCGCGGACGCCGCCCTCGTAGAGATCGCTGATCAGGATGAAGATCGAGTCCGTCGGCCGGGTGATCAGGCCCTGGCCGTAGGCGATCGCCCGGTTGATGTCGGTGCCGCCGCCGAGCTGGGTGCCGAACAGCAGCTCAACCGGGTCATGGAGTTGATCGGTCAGGTCCACCACGGCGGTGTCGAACACGACGAGGCTGGTCCGCAGCGACCGCATCGACGCGAGGACCGCGCCGAACACGCTGGAGTAGACGACCGACGCGGCCATCGACCCGCTCTGGTCGATGCACAGGACCACCTCGCGCTGGACGGCCTGCTGCCGGCGGGCGTACCCGACCAGCCGGGACGGCACGACCGTGTTCCGCTCGGGCAGGTAGTTCTTCAGGTTCGCCCGGATCGTACGGTCCCAGTCGATGTCGGCCACCCGCCGCGGCCGGTGCGTGCGCGCCGACCGGTCGAGCGCCCCGGTGACGGCCGCCCTGGTCCGCTGCGCGAGTTTGGCCTCCAGCTCCGCGACGACCTTGCGCACCACCGCGCGGGCCGACTCGCGCGCCTTCTCCGGCATGACCCGGTTCAGCGAGAGCAGCGTGCCGACCAGGTGGACGTCGGGCTCGACCGCCTCCAGCATCTCGGGCTCCAGCAGGAGGCGGCTGAGGTTGAGCCGTTCGATGGCGTCCTTCTGCATCACCTGCACGACCGTCGAGGGGAAGTAGGCGCGGATGTCGCCCAGCCAGCGGGCCACCCGGGGCGCGGACGCCCCGAGCCCCGCACCGCGTTCGCGCCCGGTCGTCCCCGCTTCGGCGTCGTACAGCGCGGCCAGCGCCGCGTCCATGCCCGCGTCGGCGCCGCCGAGCGCGCAGCCCGTGCCGTCCGCGTCGCCGCCGCCGAGGACCAGCCGCCAGCGGCGCATCCGCTCCTCCATCACGCCCTCCCCAGGATTTCCAGCACAGTGCGGACGGCCGGCGCCGCCCGCTCGTCGTCGTGATCCGCCCCGGCGCCCGCTCCCCCGCCGCCGCGGACGGCGGACGCGCCGGACCTGACCCGCTCGCCGATCGCGCGGCGTTCGGGCGCGTCGAAGGCGCCGAACGTGCGCCGCAGCAGCGGGAGCACGTCCACGAACGCCTCCGGGGACAGCCCGGCCAGCCAGCCGTCCACCGCGGCGAGCAGCCGGGGGTCGTGGACGAGCAGCAGGCCGCCTCCGGACAGGAAGCCCTCCACCCAGGCGGCGGCCCGCGCGGGCGGATGGCCGAGGGACATCGCCCTGGACATCCGTACCTGGACGTCGTCCGCCATCCGAGCGTCGAACAGGATGCGCACCAGGCGGCCCTCGATCACGCCCGGCAGGTCGCTCCGGTCCGCCACGCCGCGCAGGGTCGCGAGCCAGCGGTCGCGCGGCGCCTGCCCGGCCTCCGGGCGGCTCTCCTCCCCCGGTCCGGCGCCCCGGTCATCCTTTCCCGGCCCGCCGAAGCCGTCCGACTCGCCGTGGTCGGCTCGTCCCGGTATGTCGTCCAGCAGGGCCACGGCGGCGTGGACGGCGTCGATCTGGGAGACGAGCTGCCGGGCCGGTTCGTCGTCCAGTCCGGTGACCGCGCTCGGCAGCCCGGCGCAGACGCGGGTCAGCAGCGAGTCCACGATCGCGGCCAGCCCGGTGGAGGGCGTGCCGCGGACGTCGCCGTACCGCTGGGCCCGGACCAGCGCGGGAAGCGCCGCCATCAGATGCCCGACGTCGCTGTCCAGCGCCGCCCGGTCCCCGATCGCCCGCAGCACGTACGGCAGCGCCTCCGGCAGGTCGGCGAGCAGGCACCGCTCGACCAGGGCGGTCAGGTCGGCGAGCGGCGCCTCCGGGTACGCGGCCAGCTCGCGCACCCGGGCGGTGGCCGCCGCCTCGACGGTGATCCCCCAGACCGCCGCCTCGATCAGGGCGACGTCGAACTCGGGCCGCCATTCCAGCGTCCACGACTCCTTGAACGTGCCCTTGCCCCTGCTGTCGCGGGGTTCGCCCCACGGGATCCCGATCAGCCGCAGCCGGTGCAGCAGCCGGCTGCGGTCGAGGTCGAGCGCCTTGCGGAGGTCGAGGTCGTGGTCCCGGCCGAGCGCCTCCGGCTTGAGCCGTACGCGCCGCTGCTCCTCCCGCAGGTGCCGCTGCAACGGCACCATCGGGGTCGAGTCGGGCACCCGGCCGAGCCGCTCCCCGAGCACCATGCGGCGCCGCACCAGCTCCGCGGGCAGCTCGTCCCCCTCGCACAGGACCGCCCTGACCGCCTCGCTCACCTCGTTCAGACCGGCGAGCGGCCGGTCCCGCAGCGTGGCCAGGCCGTGCGCGAGCCGTACGGCCTCGATGACGTGCGCGGACGATACGGGCAGGTCCTCCTCGCGGAGCACCTGGGCCGCCCGCGCCAGCCACCGCTCGATCGGCCGGTCCGGCGCGGTGAACAGGTGGTGGTACCACCCCGGGGAGGTGACGCCCGCGCCGTAACCGCTCCAGGCGGCGAGCCGGCCGTGCGTCCACGGCACCCAGGTCGTCTCGACCCGGGCCTTGGGCATGCCCCTGAGCAGCCGGTCGTCGTCCGACGCCCGCGAGGGCGCCGCCAGCGCGGGAACGTGCCAGGCCCCGCACACGACCGCGATCTCGCGGAAGCCGTCCTTGACCGCCTGCCGGAGCGACCGGCGCATGTACGCCTCGCGGCGGGCCTCGCGCGGATCGGGCGTGTACCCCTCGCGTACCGCGGCCATGGCCTCGGCGATCGCCTCGAAGACCGTCTCGGGCCCGGCCTCGCCGCCATGCCCCATCGGGTGGTCCGCCGGATGGTCGAGCCGGTGCTCGACGGCGTCCTCCCACCACCGCTCCGGATCGTCGTACCCCGCCGCCTCGGCCAGCGCCCCGATCGGATCGACACGGACGGCCCGCTCCTCCTCGGGGGTCTCTTCCTCGCCGGCGGCGAGGGAATGCGCCGCGGGCAGGTCGCAGAACCGCACCTCCACACCGGCCTCGACGGCGTAGCGGATCGCCTGCCACTCCGGTGAGAACACGGCGAACGGCCAGAACGCCGCCTTCGCCCGATCGCCCGGCACGTACGCGAGCAGCGCGACGGGCGGCTCCATGCCGGGGTCGGCGGCGAGCGGCACCAGCGCGTCCGCCTCCGGCGGTCCCTCGATGAGCACGACGTCCGGCTTCAACCGCTCCAGAGCGGAGCGCACGGCGCGGGCGGAACCCGGACCGTGATGCCGGACGCCCAGAATCGTGGTCGTCACCCCATCACCCACTCAGCCCGCATCCCGTCAGCCCGCATCGCGGCAGGCCCGGTAGAAGTCACGCCAGTCCTCGCGCTCGCGGACGACGGCCTCCAGGTATTCCCGCCAGACCACCCGGTCGGACACCGGGTCCTGGACGACCGCGCCGACGATCCCGGCCGCCACGTCGGAGGGGCGCAACACGCCGTCGCCGAAGTGCGCGGCGAGGGCGAGGCCGCTCGTCAAGACCGAGATCGCCTCGGCCGTGCTGAGCGTGCCGCTCGGCGACTTGACCTTGGTGCGGCCGTCGGCGGTCACGCCCGAGCGCAGCTCGCGGAACACCGTGACGACCCGGCGGATCTCCTCCAGCCCGGCCGGGGTCTCGGGCAGCTCCAGGGAGCGGCCGAGCTGCGCGACGCGGCGGGACACGATGTCCACCTCCTCCTCGGCGCTCGCGGGCACCGGCAGCACGACGGTGTTGAACCGCCTGCGCAGGGCGCTGGACAGCTCGTTCACCCCGCGGTCCCGGTCGTTGGCGGTCGCGATCACGTTGAACCCCTTGGCTGCCTGCACCTCCTCGTTCAGCTCGGGGATCGGGAGCGTCTTCTCCGAGAGGACGGTGATCAGCGCGTCCTGAACGTCGGACGGCATGCGGGTCAGCTCCTCCACCCGGGCCAGCTGTCCCTCGGACATCGCCCGCATGACGGGGCTCGGGGTCAGCGCCTCCCGGGACGGGCCCTCGGCCAGCAGCCGGGCGTAGTTCCACCCGTAGCGGACGGCCTCCTCCGCGGTGCCCGCCGTGCCCTGCACGAGCAGGGTCGAGTCGCCGCAGACGGCGGCGGCCAGATGCTCGGAGAGCCAGGTCTTGGCCGTCCCCGGCACGCCGAGCAGCAGCAGCGCCCGGTCCGTGGCCAGGGTGGCGACCGCGACCTCGACGATCCTTCTCGGGCCGATGTACTTCGGCGTGATGACGCCTCCGGGGTGGTCGGGGTCGCCGAGCAGGTAGGTCGTCACCGCCCAGGGCGAGAGCCGCCAGCCGGGCGGCCGCGGCCGATCGTCGTGCTTGGCCAGGATCGCCAGCTCGTCGGCGTACTGGTCTTCCGCGTGCGGGCGCAGAACCGTCACTTGTCCTCCTCGCCTAGCGGCCCGCCGGTCTCGCCGGCGGCGCCGTGTCCGTCGTCTGTCCGTCTCTTCTCAGGGGCACCGCCCGGCCCCTCGGCGCGGGTGTCGTCCGGCAGCCCGGGGGTGTCGTCCAGCAGCTCTCGCGCCAGCTCGTGGCGGAATCGGAGCGTCGTGGTCACCTCGTGGACCTCGGGGAGGTCCGACAGCCGCGCCACCTGGCCGTGCGCCGCCGCGTCGAACCGCTCTCCGGCCAGCCGCGCCAGCTCGCCCGCGTTCCACGGCTGGGCCGTCGCCACACCGGCGATCTTGTCCAGTACGGCCTTGGCCAACGGCGTGCCCCACGGCCGGGGGATGCCGCCGAGCATCATGATCATCTGGCCGTCCACCGGGTGCCGCCGGACGAACTCCGCCGCGATCCGGGACTGCTCCTCCGGGGGCAGGATCGCGAGCAGGTCGGTCAGCGGCTCGACATCCACCAGCGCCCGCGCCCATACGGCGTCGCCCTGGAGGATCGCCGCGCGGGTCCAGCCCATGCGGACCTCCCTGGCCCAGTCGCCGACCTCCATGGCCGTGATCTCGGCCGGGGAGAGCCCGAGGTGCTCCGGCCAGAAGGAGAGCGGCGTGTGGGCGATGACCTGCTGCAACCACCAGCCGCGCTGCCCGCTCCCGGCGGGTGGCCGGGCCCGCACGCCGTCGCGCTCCATCCGGCTGTCGCACGCCCTCGGCGGCGTGGCCCGGAGCCGGTCGCCGTCGCGGGTGAGCAGCCGTCCCGCACGCTCGGCCATCCGCGTCCCGAGCCGCGACTCCGGCAGGCGGGTGAGCAGATCGGCGGCGGCCTGCCGCACCTCGCGGCGGCGGTCGTCGAGCGCCGCCTCAAGGAACGGCTCGTCGCCCATGGCCAGCCCGTCGGCGAGGATCCGCGTGAAGGCCGCCCGGTCTTCGGGCGTCTCCTTGTCCCACCCCGCCGCCAGCAGCTCCCGCGCCGCCTCCTGATCGCGGGCGCGGAGCGCGGCCAGGTGAGCCCTGCGGTCCCCGCTGGTGCCGAACTCCCACACCTCGGCGGACCCGGCCCCGCCGGTCGGCTCGTCCCGCAGGTAGGACCAGGCCGGGTTGAGCCCGGCGAGCCACCGGCCACGCGCTCCGGCCAGCACCCCCAGGTGAGACCGGATCGACTGGTCCCTGGCTCCCAGGTCGAGCAGCCTCGGGATGAGCCGCGCCGGGAGGCGGGCGCCCCTCTCCGCGGCGATCTCCAGCCACTCCGGCAGCAGGCGCCCCTGCTCCCCGGCAAGGATCCGCTCCAGCCGGGCGGCCGCGGCACGGCCGACCAGCGGCCGGGTCTCCGGCGGAGCGGGAGGTAGCGGCCGGCCCCTATGCGGCCGCTGCCCCGCCCGTGCCCGGATCACCTGTACGGCCGCCTGCTCCAGCAGCTCGACCGGAGGCGCGACCGGCGCGCCGCCCACCGTGTCCGCCGTGTCCGCTGGGTCCGCTGCGTCCGCCCTGCCGGGCGGCCGGCCGCCCGGCACGGGTCGGCGGTCCGTGCCGACGAGCGCGGCCGACACGAGGTCCTCCCACGCCGCCGTCCACCTCAGGTCGGGAGTCGCGATCACAGCAACACCACCTGGCCTTCCTCGTCCCACGTCGTCAGCGGCCACAGCCCGCGCGGCGTCCATTCGCAGGCGACCGTGACCGGATGGCCGCCCGACACCGCGAGCAGCCGCCACGGCGTGCCGGCCGCCGGGTCGAGCCGCATCCCGCTCACCTCGGCACCGCCCTCGTCATCGGAGCCGGGGTCCCGGAGTCCGGGGTCGGCGAGGAGCCAGCCGCCGTCGTTCGCCGGCACCACTCCCGAAAGGACGACGGGCCACGAATCGATCCAGGGGTCCTCGGCCAGGACGCCCGCCAGCAGGCCGGGCGTCTCGGCGGCGCTCGGGCCGGGCGGCGGTCCGGCATGGACCGCGCCGTGCCTCCGAACCGCCAGTGCCCGCAGCGGCGCGGCGCCCGGATAGAACGCCAGCTCCGCGTCGACCGTCGTCCCGTTGACCAAGGACGCGTCGAGCGCCTGCCCCACCGGGGCGAACGACAGCACGAGCGCGGCCCGCCCGGTCTCCCTGCCCCGCAGCCAGACGCGGCGGGCGACCAGCCGGTCCTGCTCCTCGTCCCGGCTGCCGATCACGTCCCACCGGTCCCGTACGGCGGGCGACGCGAGCACGTCCTCGCGCGCCACCGGGAACCCGATCCTGGACCGGACCGTCTCGCCGAGCGCGTGCGGCAGCCCGGCCGCGCGGCGGTGCGCCACCGCGAGCAGGTGGACCAGCGCGTACTCCCCGAGGAGGCGGCCGGGCCAGTCCTCGTCACGCAGCACAACGGACAGCCGGGTGAACGTCCCCGCCATCCCGGGGACCTGCGCGTCGACCATGCGCTTGGCGAGAGCGTCCCACTCGGCCGGGCCGGTGCGCCGGGCGTCGGCGAGCCCCTGCGCGATCTGGTCGGCCAGCCACCGCTCCAGCTCGGACAGGCCCGCGGTGACCCGCTGCTCCCGTTGCGCCGCGCGCCGGTCCGGCGTGCCCGCGGTCTGCGGCGGGGCGCCGTCCGGGGTGGCCGGTTGTGCCGCCTTCTCCTGGGCCGCCTTCTCCTGGGCCGCGACGAGCCGCGACGCCTGCTTCTCGGCGCGGTCCCTGCGCTGCTCCATCCACTCGGCGGCCCAGTCGGCGGGCTCGTCCGCGGCCGGCACCCCGTCGGCCGACCAGAGGAGGAGCAGTCCCAGCGCGTGCTTGCAGGGGAACTTGCGGCTCGGACAACTGCACCGGTACGCGGGCTCGGACAGGTCCACGCACGCGCGGTACGGCTTGGACCCGCTGCCCTTGCACTCGCCCCAGAGCACCTCGGAGGTCACTCCGTGGGCGGACCACTTCGCGGGCGAGCTCACGCCCGTGGCGGTCTTCTGCGACGCCGCGTCCGGTGCCAGTGCGAGCACCTGATCGCGGCTCCACCGTTCGATCACGCGCCGCACAGTAGCCAGCGCCCCCGACAAAACCGGGTCCCCACGTCCCGCCTGCCCGTCGCCGCAGGTCAGCGCGGCGATCCGGGACCGGCGGGGTCCCACGGTCGCGCACCGGGGCATACGGAGAGTTCTGGCACAACGGCGGTTTCCGTCCCGCGTGTCATACTCGCGCCGTGACTCCGAGAACCGTGCAAACCGCGCTCATGGGTCGTTCCACCGAGCTCGGCCGGTTGCTGGGCGTGCTGGACGCGGCCGAGGACGGGCTGGCCGGGGTCGCGCTGGTGGGCGGCGACGCGGGGATCGGCAAGACGCGCCTCGTCAGCGAGGTCAGGGACCTCGCCGAGGAACGCGAATTCACCGTGCTCGCCGGGCAGTGCGCGGAGCTCGGCGACGCCCTGCCGTACCTGCCGCTCGTGGACGCGCTGCGCGGGCTGGCGGAGCTGGAGGCGCCCGGCGGCGACCCACTCGCCGCCTGGCCCGCGCTGCGGCGGCTGCTTCCCGGCGCCGACCCGGACCCCGCGGGGGCGGCGACGGGCGCGCTCGCCCAGCAGCAGCTCTTCGGCTCGGTGCTCGGCCTCCTGGCGTCCCTCGCGGAGCACCGCCCGGTGCTGGTGGTGTTCGAGGACCTGCACTGGGCCGACCGCTCGACCCGCGACCTGCTGGTCTTCCTCACCCGGATGCTGCAGCGCGAGCGGGTCACCCTGATCGGCACCTATCGGACCGACGACCTGCACCGCAGACACCCGCTGCGCCCGGTCCTCGCCGAGCTCCAGCGCCTGCCGCTGGTCGGCACGATCGAGCTGCCCCCGCTCGGGGACGACGATCTGGCCCGCCATCTCGCCGATGTGGACGGGGCCTCCCGTCAGCCCGTCGGCGTGACGGACGACGTGATCGGCCAGGTCCTGGAGCGGGCCGGCGGCAACCCCTTCTTCGCCGAGGAGCTGCTCACCGCCGCCGCCACCTGCGGCGGCGTTCCCGGCAGTCTGTCCGACCTGCTGCTCTCCCGGGTGGAGGCGCTGTCCGACCAGGCGCGCCACGTCCTGCGGGTCGCGGCGGTGGCGGGCCACAGCGTCGACCACGACATGCTCGCGGACGCCGCCGGGCTCGGGGAGGTCGCGCTCGACGACACGCTGCGCGAGATCGTCTCGCGTGGGCTGCTGACCGCGGGCAGGCACGGCTACGCGTTCCGGCACGCGCTGCTCCAGGAGAGCGTGTACGACGACCTGCTCCCCGGCGAGCGGACCCGGCTGCACGGCGCCTTCGCCCGGCTGCTCGCCGCGCGCGGCGCCCCGGCCGCCGAGCTGGCCCACCACTACCAGGCGGGACACGACCTGCCGGGCGCGCTGCGCGCCTCGGTCGAGGCGGGCCGGATCGCCGCGGGCCTCGGCGCGCCCGCCGAGGCGCACCGGCACCTCGACCGGGCGCTGGAGATCTGGGAGCACGTGCCCGACGCCGAGCGGATCACCGGCACGAGCACCGTCCGCATCGCCCTGTCCAGCGCCGCGGCGGCCGCGGACGCCGGTGAGTACCGCCGGGCGGTCGCCCAGATCCGGCGGCTGCTCCCGACGCTCGGCGACCCGCTGCTGATCTCCGAGGCAAACGAGCGGCTCGCCTACTACCTGAGCGACTCCGATCTCGGCTCCGGCATGGTGGAAGCGGCCCGCGCGGCCGTGGACGCGCTGCCGCCGGACGAGCCGACCCCCTTGCTCGCCCGCGCGCTCGCGACGTACGCCCGGACCATGTTCGCCACCTCCGCCACCGCCGTACGCGATCTGGCGGCTCAGGCGCTGGACGCCGCCCGGGCGGTGGGGGCGCGCGACGCCGAGGTCAGCGCGCTGATCTCGCTGGCGATCGTGGAGGAGGTGACGGGCACGATCGAGCGCGTGGTGGAGCTGCTCGACCTGGCCGCCGCGACGGGGTCGGACGACCTGTCGATCCACCTGCGCGCCACCTTCCACACGGCCCGGGTGCGCTACGAGCACGGAGAGCTGGAGGCCGCCGCGCGCCTGGCGGGCGCGGGCGTCGAGCTGGCCGCCCGCTGCGGCCTCACCTGGAGCTTGTACGGCACGGACCTGCGCTTCCTCCGCTTCCTGATCCAGTACGCGGCCGGCGACTGGGACGAGGCCGAGCGGATCGCGGCCGGGTTCGGCGTGCGCGTCGGCACGATCGCCGCGGCGCGCCTGTCCTCCTTCGCGCTCTTCATCGAGGTCGGGCGGGGCGGCGACGCGGCCGACGAGCGGATGTCGTGGCTGCGGCCGTTCTGGCGGCCGGACGAGCAGGGCGGCGACGGCCTGGTGACCTACATGGCGGGCGGGCTCACCGCCGAGCAGGCGCTCTGGCGCGGCGATCCGGAGACGGCGCTGCGCCACGTGACGGCGGTGACGGACACGCTCGACCCCTTCGACCCGGGACTGATCCGGATCTGCGCGACCGCCCTGTGGGCGCTGGCGGAGGGCGCGGCGCCGGACGACGCGCGCGAGCGCGCCGACGACCTGATCGAGCGAGCGCGGTGGGCCGCCGCGAACGGCCCGTACGGCCCGCGCGAGGAGCTGGGCCCCGAGGGCGCCGCCTGGCTGCGGCGCGCCGAGGCCGAGTGGCACCGGGTCCGCGGGACGGCGGAGCCGCGCGTGTGGCGGGAGGCCGCGGACGCCTTCGGGTTCGGGTTCGTCTACGAGGAGGCGCGGTGCCGGTGGCGGCTCACCGAGTCGCTGCTGAACGCGGGCGAGCGCGAGGCCGCGCGGGCCGAGTGGTCCCGCGCCGTGGAGACGGCCGAGCGGCTCGGCGCCGCCCCGCTGCGTGCGGCGCTGGAGACGCTGGGCCGGCGGGCCGGGTTCACCGAGCCGTCACGGCCGTCCGCCGAGACCGCCGACGCCGACGTAGACGCCGAGGGCGGCCTCGAGGCGTTGACGGTCCGCGAGCGCGAGGTGCTCGAACACGTGGCGGCCGGCCTGTCCAACCGCGAGATCGGCACCCTGCTGTACATCTCGCAGAAGACCGTGAGCGTGCACGTCTCCAACATCCTGGCCAAGCTCGGCGTGGCGAGCCGCACCCAGGCCGCGGCCGTCGCGCACGGGCGCCGGGCGGCCGCCGAAAAGTGATCTGCCACGTTGCCGGTCCGCGCTTCACCCCGTCGCGCCCGCTTGTAACAATGCGACGGTAGCCCCGAAAGAGGAGGTCAACGGTGACCCGCCAGATCGCTTCCGTCATCGGTGGAAAGACCGAGCCCACCGGCTCTCCCTACACGTCCACGAACCCGGCCCGGCCCTCCGAGGCGGTGGCCGCCGTCCCGCTCGCCGACGCGGCGACGTTCGCCCGCGCCTGCCGCGACGCGGCCGAGGCGCAGAAGGAATGGTCCCGGGTGCCCGCCCCGGTGCGCGGCCGGGTGATCGCCTCCATCGGCCGGCTGGTCGAGGCGAACACCGAGGCGCTGGCCCGCCTCGTGACCGAGGAGATCGGCAAACCGTACGCCGAGGCGCTGGGCGAGGTCCGCGAGATCGTGGACACCTGCGACTTCTTCCTGGGCGAGGGGCGCCGGTTGTACGGCCAGACGGTGCCGTCGGAGATGCCGGACAAGAACCTGTTCACCTTCCGGGTCCCGGTGGGCGTCGCCGCGGTGATCACCGCGGGTAACTTCCCGGTGGCCGTCCCCTCCTGGTACCTGGTGCCCGCGCTGCTGTGCGGCAACGCCGTGGTGTGGAAGCCCGCCGAGTACGCCGCGGCGTCCGCGCACGCGCTGTACCGGCTGTTCGCCGCAGCCGGCCTGCCGGACGGCGTGCTGAACATCGTGTTCGCCGACGGCGCCGCCACGTACGAGGGGCTGGAGCTGGCGCTGTCCGAGGGCACCGTGCAGAAGGTCGGCTTCACCGGGTCCAGCGCGGTCGGCCGGAGCGTCGGCGAGCTGTGCGGACGGCACCTGCAGTCGCCCTGCCTGGAGCTCGGCGGCAAGAACCCGATGGTCGTCATGCCGGACGCCGAACTCGACCTCGCCGTCGAGGGGGCGCTGTTCTCCGGCTTCGGCACGGCCGGCCAGCGCTGCACCTCGCTCGGCACGGTCATCGTCCACCGCGACGTCCACGACGCGTTCGTGCGCGCGTACGTCCAGGCGGTGCAGGCGGCGAAGATCGGTGACCCGAACGGCGACGTGCTCTACGGGCCGCTGCTCGACCGCAAGTTCGCCGAGCGGTACGAGGAGTACCTGACCTGGATCGAGCCGCACCACACGGTGCTGCCCGGGCCGACGGGGCGCATGGAGGGCGAGGGCCTCTACTACCACCCGGTGATCGTGGACGGCGTGCGCCCGGACGACCGGCTCTTCCTGGAGGAGACGTTCGGCCCGATCGTCGGCGTGACCACGTTCGACACGATCGACGAGGCGATCGCGCTGGCCAACCGGCCGGGCTACGGCCTGTCGTCGTCGATCTACACCACCGACCCGAAGGCCGCGTTCCGGTTCCGCGAGGGCGTCTCGGCGGGCATGGTCAGCGTCAACAACTCGACGTCGGGCGCCGAGGCGCACCTGCCGTTCGGCGGGAACGGCAAGTCCGGCAACGGCAGCCGGCAGAGCGGCGTGTGGGTGCTCGACCAGTTCACCCGCTGGCAGGCGATGAACTGGGACTATTCCGGCCGCCTGCAGAAGGCGCAGATGGACGTCGCCGACATCACCCCCGACCTGGCCTTCCGCCTCTGACCCAGGCTCTGACCCAGGCGCGACCCGGACGCCGGACGGCCCCGGACTCCTTGCGCGGAGTCCGGGGCCGTCCCGGCATGCGGCCGGGACGTCAGGCCGTGGCCTCGGGGCCGCGGCGGCCGTCGTACCCGAGCACCCGCATCGCGATCTCGGGGTCCATGGCGGCCGCGAGCAACTGGGCGCGTTCGGCCGCCCGGTCCCTCGCCTCCTCCGCCCGCCTGCGGGCGGCCTGCTGGGCGCGCACCACCGCGACGGCGGCCACGATCAGCCCGACGACGCCGAGGAGCGCGAGGAACAGGATCAGCGCGGTCCCCGACGGGACGCCGTCGGCTCCTTCCTCCGTCGTCACGGCGACGCCGTCCTGCAGGAAGGCCACGCCGAGCAACGTGAGCACGACGAGCGCGATGACGCCGCCGATCAGCGCCCACAGCAGGCCGTGCGCCCCACCGCGCCCCTGCCCGGCCGGGTGGACGGCGGGACCGGAGCCGTTCTGGTACGGAAAGTCCGGGATGTCGCCATAACCGGTGCCGTGACCGTTCACCGGCGCCGAAACCGGCATCGCGGCCGGGATCGTGGGCTGCATCGTGGGCGGCGTCGTGGAAATCACCACGGCCGGCACACTCGGCGACGTCTCCCGAGGTTCGTACGACTGCTCGCCCCACGGAGGCGCGAAGCTCGGCACGCCCGACATCCCCGACATATCAGGATTCGACGGCACCGGCGCGTACGGCCGGGCGGCCGCGAGGACGGCCGAAGGCTCCAGCTCCGGCACCCGGTCCGGCGCGGGCAGGTCCACCTGGACGGCGCTGTGGCCGCGGTGGGCCTCCGCGGCGGCCACGTGGTACGCCTCGATCTCCTCGTAGAACCCGTCCGAGCCGTAGACGGTGCCGTCCACGAGCGGCCCGCGGGTCCCCTCGATGACCGCGACCACGTCGTCGCCGTTCAGCGTCTTGTGGTGCTCCAGGGCGTGCGCGACGCTGAGCACCTCGCGCCGGTTCTCGCGCAGCAGCGCGGCGGTCTTCTCCAGGAGCTGGTTGAGGTTGAACTCGATCCGCTCCGGGAGCATGTCGGGCGTGAGGCGGTCGTTCTCCCGCGACCGCGGCGTGCCGGTGAAGCCGATCCCGCCGCCCTGGCCCGGGGCCTTCTGCGCCCGGCCCTCGCGGATGCCGAGGTCCTGCAGGGCGGGCAGCGACGCGACGCCGATGCCCATGCCCCAGTGCGCCTCCATCAGCCCGGTCAGCAGCGTGGCCGACTGGAGGTCGCTGGAGACGCCCGAGGAGTTGTCCTCGCCGAAGAACATCCGCTCGCCCGCGAGCGAGGCGAGGGAGACCATGATGTCCGCCTCGTACTCGGACTTCCAGCGGGTGAACTGGTCCTCCGGCTTGATGCTGGACACCATGCCCAGGTAGTCGGCGCCCTTCTCGATCGTGGCGAGGTCGATCTCCAGGTGGTGCCGGGTGCGGTACGCGACGACGGCGTGGCACGCCTCGTGCACGGCCACCGCGTGCCGTTCCCGTTCGATGTACTCCACGTCCTCCGGGGGGCCGAGCTGCTTGAGCCGCTTGGCCCGCATGACATCCGACCAGGTGATCGTGTCCCTGCCGTCCCTGATCGCGGTGATCAGCGACTCGTTGACCAGGTCCTTGATCGTCGCGCCGGTGGCGTACGGAGTGATCGTGGCCAGCTTGCCGATCTGCTCGTCGGTCAGCTCGTGCCGCACCTTGCCGAAGTAGCCCTGGTAGGTGCGGATCCGGCCGTCCTTGGAGGGATAGCCGACCTTGTAGATGCGGTCGATGCGGCCGGGGCGCAGCAGCGCCTCGTCCAGCGCCTCCGGCAGGTTGGTCGCCATCATGATCAGGATCCGGTACTTCGGCGGCGGCTTGGGCCGCATCCCGAGCAGCCGCCGCACGTACCGGTTGACGAAGCCGCGCGGTTTCTTCAGGCCGGAGATCTCGGTGAGCAGCGCCTGCAGCGTACCCATGCCGCCCCCGCCGCCCATGCCCCCGCCGTACATCAGGCGGCTGACGAAGGCGCCGGTCCTGGACCTGGGGGCGTCCGCCTCGGCCCGCTCCCGGCCGCCGCCGAGCGCGTCGCGGCCGAGCAGCCACCGGGTCTCCTGGTCGAGGTAGGCGAAGCCGTTGCATCCGGTGTGCTGGAAGGGCGCAGGCGCGGTCCGGCCCCACCCCCCGCCGGGGCCGCCCTGCGCGAGCGCGCCGCGGTTGCCGAGGGCGTCGGCCTCGTCGAAGAAGACGATGACGCCGCCGTAGCGGAGCGCCAGCTTGCGCAGCTTCCGGAACAGCGACTTCACCTTCAGCACGCCGACGCCGAAGAACATGTTGATGAACGCGCCGGGGTCCACGAAGACGTACGGCTTGCCGGTCGAGCCGGCGACCGCCTCGGCCATGAGGGTCTTGCCGGTGCCCGGAGGACCCCACAGCAGGATGCCGCTCGGCACATAACCGCCCCGGGCCTCGATCTCGTCGGGCCGTTCGAGGAAGACGATGTTCTCCTTGACCCGCTCGACCACGTGGTCCTGGCCCCACACGTCGGAGAACCGCGTCTTGATGTCGTCGGGGAAGTAGACGTCCACGCCGCCGCGCGACAGGAACCAGAAGATCGCGGCGAACTGGCCGACGGCGAGCAGCATGTAGAGGAGGACCTGCAGGACCGTCGGGAGATAGCCGATCGCCTGCGCCGGGGCCTGGATCAGCGCCTCGAGGGGCGAGACGTCCCCCAGCCGCCCCAGCACGACGGCGACGACCGCGATCCAGATCGCCCACTTCACCGCGCGGGCCAGCCGGTAGCGGGTCCAGTCGCCGAACCGGCGGCGGGTCCACCGGTTCCACCCGCCGAAGACCTTCTCGGTCCAGAACCGGTGGTAGGCCGCGGAGCGCTCGCTGATCAGGAAGTGGAGCTGCCTGACCGCCTCCAGCCCGGCCAGCCACAGGAGCCAGGTGGACTCGCGGGCGGTGACGGCGAGCGCCTCCGGGACCGTGATGATCTCGCGGAAGGCGCCGACGGTGTTCAGGACGAGGACGCCGAACAGGACCGCGAGCAACAGCAGGAACTTCCCCCGGTCCCACAGCGGGAGCCGTTTCCTGGTGAGCGGGTCACGGTCGACAGGACCCGATCCGGGTTCGCGCAGCCCCTCGGGCCGATGTGCCGTGTTCATCCGAGGGACTCCTTCACGAGGTGACGCGCCTGATCTTGAAGGACCGCGCGACCAGGTCGATCTCCTTGGCCCGCTGCTTGTAGCAGGCGGCCGTGCAGCGGATCAGCAGCGTGGACACGTGGCTTCCGTCGGCGGACAGGTAGGCCGTCTCGTCGAACGTCTGGACCGGCCCGCCGAGCAGCCGGTAGTTGAAGACCGTCCGTATCCCGCGCACGCCGTCCCGCACCGGCAGCACCTGGTCGCTGAGCACCTCGAAGCCCTTGAACGGCGAGGCCGCCGACGATTCGAACTGCTGCCGCGCCTCCTCGCTCACCGCGACGGGGAGCCCGGACGAGTTGCGCAGCGTGTTGAGCGACGCGTCGTCGCGCTGGGCCGGGGTGAGCGTCTGGACCTTCGCCATCACGAACGGCCGGTCCCCGGCGATGGAGCCGGGAACCAGGAGATGGTCGGCGGAGGGCGTGGCGTGGGCGTCGAAGCCGACCGTCCAGGTGAGTTGTTTCTGCGACCGCGCGGTCTCCGACTGCGGGTCACCGAAGAGTTTGCCGTCGAGCGAGCCCTGGTCGACCTTGCGCCAGGCCGAGGGCACCTTGAAATACGTCGCCCCGGCGACGTCGCGCACGTACGTGTACGCGGTGCTCGCGCATCCCGACAGCTCCGCGACCAGTGCGGAGGCTGTCGTCAACGCCACCATTCCGGACCAAACCCGCCGACTTTCCACCAGGGCCCAACCTCCGCTTTGCGGGTGTACGAGGTAGTAGTGCCCGCTTTCGTCATATCCATCTCGTGATGGGCGGGGATCATCCGCGGAAAAGTATCCGAATATTTCCCATATCGCGGCTTCGCCTGTTATCGGACGCCATGACGGGAAAGCGATGACTCGATCATGTAACTCCGGATGACTGATCGCGTGAGATAGTGCTGTCCATCGGGGAGCCCGGCGAAAATCCACCTATCGCCAGCGCGCGAAGTGGCCAAGGATGGAGGGGTCGGAAGTGCCGCCCACCGGACTCGCCGCAGACGCACTGCCGACGGACTTGGAGCACTTCGATGAGCGACAGCGTGGACGACCTTGACCGTTGGGCTCGCGGGCTGGAGATCATGAAGCGCGTCAACGGGTGGGACCATCCCGGCGAGGCGCCCGGCGAGTTCTTCGGCATCACGGTGGAGCATCTCTTCGCCGAGATCTGGGCACGCGACGTGCTGTCGGTCAGGGACCGGCGGCTGCTGCTGCTCGGGTTGCTCGTCGGCCAAGGCCTCGACGACGCCCTGCGCGTCCAGCTCGACACCGCGTTGCGCACCGGGGAGCTGACCCCCACCGAGCTGCGCGAGGTCGTCGTCTTCCTGACCTACTACGCCGGCTGGCCGCGTGGCACCCGCCTCAACGAACAGGTCGAGGAGCTGATCGAGCGCGCGTCCGGAACCGGTCCCGCGGACTGACCCGTCCCCGCGCCCGGCCGGAGATCGTTGTCGGCCTGTTGGACTAGTCTGCCGTCATGCCCACCGCTCTCATCACCGGCGCGACCGCCGGCCTCGGCGCGGCCTTCGCCCGCCGCCTCGCCGCAGACGGCCTCTCCCTCGTGCTCGTCGCCCGCGACGAGGCCCGGCTGACCGCGTCCGCGGCGGAGCTGCGCAAGCGGTACGGCGTCGCCGTCGAGGTGCTGCCCGCCGACCTCTCCCTCGACGAGGGCATCCGCCGGGTCGAGGAGCGGCTGGAGCGCGGCGTCGACCTGCTGGTCAACAACGCCGGCTTCGGGCACCCGGGCGCGTTCCTGGAGGTCCCGGTCGCCGACGAGGTGACCATGCTGCGGGTCCACTGCGAGGCGGTGCTGCGCCTCACCCTGGCCGCGTTGCCCGGGATGCGCTCGCGCGGCCGGGGCTACGTGATCAACGTGGCGTCGGTGGCGGCGTTCTTCACCCGGGGCACCTACAGCGCGTCCAAGGCGTGGGTGGTCAACTTCAGCGAGTCGGCCGCCGCCGAGATCCCCGAGCCGAACGTGCGCGTCATGGCCCTGTGCCCCGGATTCGTCCGTACCGAGTTCCACCAGCGGGCCGCGATGGACACCTCCGGCATCCCGGACTTCCTGTGGCTGTCGGCCGATCAGGTGGTCGACGAGGCGATGCGCGACCTCGCCCGCGGCCGGCGGGTCAGCGTCCCCACGGCGCGCTACAAGGCGATCGTGTCGGTGGGCAAGTTCGTCCCGCGGACCTTGATCGGGCAGGTGTCGGGCCGCCTCGGGCGCCGCTGACCCGGCCGGTCACCCGGGCCGCCGCGTGGGGGAGGCGCCGCCCGCGCGCGGCCTCCCGGCGGATCAGATGGCGGCGCGGAGGCCGCGCCACCAGTCCTCGTGGTCGCGGTACCACCGCACGACCTCGTCGAGTCCCTTGTCGAAGTCGACCAGCGGCGCGTAGCCGATGGAACGGATCTTGGCCGAGTCGACGGAGTAGCGCAGGTCGTGGCCGAGGCGGTCCGGCACGTGCTCGACCATCTCCCAGCCGACGCCGAAGGCGTCGAGCAGCCGCCGCGTCAGCTCCAGGTTGGTCAGTTCGGCCCCGCCGCCGATGTTGTAGACCTCGCCCGCCGCGCCCTTGTCGAGCACGAGCTGGATGCCCCGGCAGTGGTCGTCGACGTGCAGCCACTCGCGCACGTTGCGGCCGTCGCCGTACAGCGGGACGGGCCTGCCGTCGATCAGGTTGGTGATGAACAGCGGGATGACCTTCTCGGGATACTGGTGGGGGCCGTAGTTGTTCGAACACCTGGTGACGCGTACGTCCAGCCCGTACGTGCGGTGGTAGGCCCGGCAGAGCAGGTCGGCGCCCGCTTTCGCGGCGGAGTAGGGCGAGTTGGGCAGCAACGGCTCGCACTCGGTCCACGAGCCCTCGCCGATCGACCCGTACACCTCGTCGGTCGAGATCTGCACGACCGTGCGCACATTGTGGTCGAGCGCGGCCTGCAGCAGACACTGCGTGCCCTGCACGTTCGTGACCACGAAGTCCGCCGCACCGATGATGGACCGGTCCACATGCGTCTCCGCGGCGAAGTTGACGACGATGTCGTGGCCGGGCACCAGCTCGTCGAGAAGGGCGGCGTCGGTGATGTCCCCCCGCACGAAGGTGAGCCGGCCGGTCGCCTCGACCGGCGCCAGGTTCGCCAGGTTGCCCGCGTACGTGAGCTTGTCGAGGACCGTGACACGGGCCTCCTCGTAGCCGGCGTACGCGCCGGAGAGCATCGACCGCACGTAGTGGGAGCCGATGAAGCCGGCGCCCCCCGAGACCAGGATCCTCATCCCCGCACCTGAACCTTGCTGTGGTCGCCCACCATGACCGGAAAGGAGTTCGGCACCGCGGCCGCCCTCGCGACCTCGACGTTACGGCCGACGAGGGAGTGGCCGCGACCACCGGCTCCTCGACGAATGCCCCGTTCGACAATAATCGCCACTTACTTGCTATTGCGACCTATATGCAACAAGCTGAGGCTCGTCCTTACTGCCCGATCAGGACGCGGAGTTGCCGCAATGCCTCAGCTGCTGCCGGACGCTGGACCACAGCGCGTCATCGCCGCTTCCAACTTCGTCTACACGGTCGGCAGCGGCCTCTACCTGACTGCCGGGGTGCTGTACTTCACCCAGGCGGTGCGCCTTCCGGCGGCCCAGGTGGGGCTCGGACTCGGCATCGCCGGTGTCGTCTCACTGGCCGCAGGCATCGCTGTGGGCCATCTCGCGGACAAGCACGGAGCACGCGGCGTCTACGCGACCACCCTTCTCATCCAGGCGCTGGCAACGGCCGGCTTCGTGCTGGCGGACAGCTTTTGGCCGTTCGTCGTCGTGGTGGGCGTGGCCACCGGGGCGAAGGCGGCCGGACTGGCCGCGCGTAGTCCGCTCATCAGGCACTACGGAGGGGACCGGCCGCAGGAATTCCGTGCCTATCTCCGTGCCGTGACCAACGTCGGCGTCTCCCTCGGCGCCGCGCTGGCAGGCTGGGCCGTCCAGGTCGGCAGCCTCCCCGCCTACCAGCTCCTGGTCATCGGCAACGCGATCGCCTTCGCCGCTTCCGCGGCGATCCTGGTCATCCTGCCGCCGGTCACGCCCGAGCCCACCGGCAGCGGCCCCCGCTGGATCGCCCTACGGGACCGGCCCTATCTGCTGATCACCGCGCTCGACGGCCTCATGGCCGTCCAGTTCAAGGTGCTCACCGTGGCCGTGCCACTCTGGCTGGTCGAGGCCACCACCGCACCGCGCTGGCTCGTTTCGGGCACCATGGTCATCAACACCGTCATCGTCATCGTGTTTCAGGTGCGAGCCAGCCGCGACATCGATTCCCCCGCGGCGGGCGGACGCGCCTACCGTCGGGCGGGCGTGGCCTTCCTTGCCGCCTGTTCGCTGATTTCGCTGTCCGCGGGGATACCGGCATGGGCTGCCGCCGCCCTGCTCATGATTGCGGTGGTGATCCATACGCTCGGTGAGCTGTGGCACTCCGCCGCAGGCTTCGAGGTGTCCTTCGCCCTCGCCCCGAAGCACGCCACCGGCCAGTACCTGGGCGTGTTCGGCCTGGGCGCCGGCCTGGCCGAGGCCCTTGGGCCGGGCCTGCTCATCGCGCTCTGCATCACCTGGGGCCGCCCCGGATGGTACGTCATAGGGGCGCTGTTCGCCGTGACGGGCCTGACGGCGCCACTTGCCGTCCGCTGGGCACAACGCCACCAGCTCGTTCAGCGGACGACCCGTGCGGCCGAGCAACAGGCGCCGGCGGCCTGAGGCCCCACTTCACGGCCGGGAGGCGGATCAGGGAGAGTTCCGCTCCGCACTCGACAGACCCGGCCTCGTCACCCCGACGCACTTTCCCTCATATTCGAAATCGCGGAAGAGAAGCTGCTTCTCGGCGTATTCACGGAATGCCAGATTGTCCTGGATTTCGTCCATGACGAGGACGTGCCGATCCGAAAGGTGCGGCAGCGTTCTTCGCAGCACGAATTCGCGCCCGCTCCGTGTCTTGCCGGAGTCGTGGGAGGCGAGGTCGATCGTGCGCCTATGCCCTGGTCGGCCCACCCCTGCCGGGCTCACGGAAGAACGAGCGCCGGATCATGTCCGGGTACCGAATTCGGAAACTCTGCGCCGCCACAGTGAGCGCACCGTTGGGAAGCCTCGCGGCCAAGTTAGCTTCTCCGGGATGAAGCATGCTTGGCAGCAAGGAGTCCGATGAAGACGGGCAGCCGGATTCGTGTCATGGAAATCATCGCCCGGATGAATGTCGGCGGCCCTGCCACGCAGGTGTTGGGACTGTCGGAGGGGTTGAACCCGGAGGAATTCGACCACCGTCTTTACACCGGCTATCTCGAGGGCGACGAGGGCGACCATCTGCGCCTGCGCGACACGTCCATACGGGTGCACCGGGTGCGCGGTCTGGGCCGGTCGATCAATCCCGCCGACGACCTCCGCGCCCTCTTCCGGCTGGTCAGCGCCATGCGACGGTTCCGTCCGCACATCGTGCACACGCGTACGACCAAGGCCGGCGCCATCGGCCGTACGGCGGCACGCCTGTCGGGCGTGGGGGCGGCGCGGGTGCACGTCTTCCACGGCCACCTGCTGCACGGGTACTTCTCCCCCGTCAAGCTTGGCCTCTACGTGCGGGCGGAGCGAGCGCTCGCCTCCGTGACGGACCAGCTGGTGACCGGCGGCGCCCAGGTCCGCGACGAGCTGCTCGCCGCCGGGATCGGCCGCCCGGAGCAGTACGTCGTCATCCCGCCCGGCGTACGGCTCGGCCCGGTGCCGAGCCGGGAGAAGGCCCGCGCGGAGCTGGGGCTGCCCTTGGACGCGCCGGTGGTCGCCTACATCGGCCGGCTCACCCGGGTCAAACGGCCCGACCGGTTCCTCGACGCGGCGGGCGCGGTGCTCGCCCGCGTTCCCGGCTGCCGGTTCGTCATGTGCGGCGACGGCGACCTGCGCGAGGAGGTGAAGCACGGCATCGCCCCCGCCCGCGACTCCTTCCGCCTGCTGGGCTGGCGGAAGGATGTCGAGACCGTCTACGCGGCGGCCGACGTCGTGCTGCTGACCTCCGACAACGAAGGCACGCCGCTCACGCTCGTGGAGGCGGGCATGGCCGGGACCCCGGTCGTCGCCACCCGTGTCGGCAGCGTCGCGGAGGTGGTGCGCGACGGCCACACCGGGCTGCTGGCCGCCCCCGACGCCGGCGCGCTCGCCGCACACGTCGTACGGCTGCTGTCCGATCCCGGCGCGGCCGCCCGGATGGGCGCGACGGCCCGCGACTGGACGACGGGCGCCTTCGGCGTCGAACGTCTCGTCGCCGACACCGAGGCCCTGTACCGATCACTTCGCGGCGCCTCCCGGCACCGCCTTACACCGGAGGGAACCAACACATGAGGATCCTCGTGACGGGCGGCGCCGGTTTCATCGGCGCGAACCTGTGCCGCGCGCTCGTCAACCGGCCCGAGGTCGAGGGCGTCACAGTGCTCGACGATCTCAGCACCGGAGACCGGCGGAACGTCGAGGGCATCGGGGTGGACCTGGTGACCGGCAGCATCCTGGACGGGGGGCTGCTGGCGGAACTCGTCCCGTCCGTGACCACGGTCGTGCACCTTGCCGCGATGCCCTCGGCGCCGAGGTCGCTGCTCGATCCGCTGGCCTCGCACACGGTCAACGCGACGGGCACGCTCCACGTCCTGGACGCCTGCCGGGCCACCAGGCCGCATGTGATCCTCGCGTCCTCGTCGTGCGTCTACGGGAACGGCTCCGAGCCGTACAAGCACGAGAACCTGGCCACCCGGCCGCTCAGCCCGCACGGCGTCACCAAGCTCGCCACGGAGGCCTACGCCCTGGCGTTCGCGGAGAGCTTCGGCCTTCGGGTGCTGCCGTTCCGCTTCTTCAACGTGTACGGCCCCATGCAGCCCACCGGGCACCCGCACACTGCGGTCGTCCCCGCGTTCGTGTCCGCCGCGCTCGCCGGCGAGCCGCTGCCCGTCCACGGGGACGGCACGCAGGCGCGCGACTTCACCTACGTCGGCACGGTGGCGCAGGTGCTCGCCGACGCGGTCGTCCGCCGGGTGGGCAGCGACACCCCGGTCAACCTCGCGTACGGGACGCGGATCTCGCTGCTGTCCCTGAAGGACGCCATCGCGGCGGTGCTCGGCCACCCGGTCGAGGTGGCGTTCCTGCCGCCGCGCGTCGGCGACGTCCGCGAGTCGCAGGCGTCACCCCGGCTGCTGCTCGACCTGTTCCCCGGCGTACGGCCGGTGCCGCTGGAGGAGGGGCTGCGCCTGACCGTGGAGTGGTTCGAGAAAGCCGAGGCGTCGCAGCGGTGAACGGCGTCACCGTCGCGGGCGCGGGGGCGGTCGCGTTCCTGCTGGCCGGCGGTGGCACCCACGCGCTGGGGCGCCTGGCGCTGCGCTGGGGCATCACCGACCGGCCGGAGGGCTACCGGACGCGCGTTCGGCCCGTGCCCCGGCTCGGCGGCATCGCGATCATGCTGGGAACGGTCGTGCCGGCGCTCGGGCTGCTCGGTTTCTCCGATCCACGCACGGCCGTCGTCGTGATAGGCGGGATCGCGATCGCCCTGCTCGGCCTCGTCGACGACATCTCGCCGCTGCCCAAGGCGACGCGACTGGCGGTCGAATGCGTGACGGCGACCGGGGTCGCGCTCGGCGGCGTCGAGGCGTCGATCACCGGGACCTGGCTCGACGTGCCGATCACCGTCGTGTGGATCGTCATCGTCACCAACTCCTTCGCGCGGCTCGACAACGTGGACGGCGCTCTCGGCGCCGTCGCGCTGGCGGGTGCCACCCCCCTCGCCGTGACGGCGTTCGCCCGCGGCGAGTACGGGGCGGGACTGCTCCTGGTCACCCTGGCGGCCTCCTGCTTCGGCTTCCTCCCGCACAACTGGGCGCCGGCGAAGGTGTTCATGGGGGACGCGGGATCGCTGTTCATCGGATTCACCACCGCCTGCCTGGCGACCCTGTTGATCACCGGTGACGGAACGGGCGCGGCGACGGCCGGGTTGCTGCTTCCCGCCTTCGTCGCCGTCGTCGACACCGGGGTGGTGACGCTGTCGCGGCTGAGGACGGGCCACCCGGTGTTCCGGAGAAAGGCGGACCACCTGTCCCACCGGCTGCGCCGGCTGGGATTCGGCCCCAGGCTGACGGCGCTGCTGCTCGCCTCGGTCGCCGGAGCGAGCGGGATGCTCGGCATGGGGACGGCGGTGCGCTGGATCTCGCCGATCGTCACGGTGCCGGCCGCCGTCATCGCGGCACTCGTCCTCGTCACGCTCTCACAACGGGTGCCCGTCTACGCACCGCCCCGAAAGCGCCCCGGAGCCATCGCCGAAAGGCGGCCTTCGGCTACCTCTCGGACGTCAAAACCCCGGTGAACGCGTGAACCCGACGCCGATCGACCGGCCCCGGTGAGCCTACGGCGCCCGGAGACGCCGAAGGGCCCTCGCCGCAGGAGGGGGAAGGCGGCGAGGGCCCCGGGAAGGCGAGCCGTACGGCTCAGCGGCCGACGTTGGCCTCGTGCCCGATGGCAAGGCCGGAGTCGACGTCGAAGAAGTGCAGGTTGTGGGTGTCGACGACCAGTTCGACGTTCTGGCCCGGGCGGACGTGGCTGCGGGCGTTGACGCGGGCGGTCCACAGCGACTTGTCGCCGGCCAGCGGCAGGGTCGCCGTCTCCTCCTCGTCGCCGTCGTTCTGGGCGGCCACGGTGTCCTTGTGCTCGACCGGCGGGGCGTCGATCGTGAACAGCACGTTGATCTCCGAGCCCAGCTCCTCGGTCACGTTGGCGCGGACCGGGATGCGGGCCCAACCGGCGGCGTTGCCGTTCGCGGCGCTCGCGTCCTCGAAGTCGGACGGGCGGATGCCGAGGATGGTCTTCTTGCCGATGTAGCTGTCCAGGCCCGGCTTCTCGGTGAAGGTGGAGTCCGGGACCGGGAGCTTGTACCCGGCGAACGCGACGGCCGCGCCGCTGCCGTCCCGGACCAGCTCGGCGTAGGTGAAGTTCATCGACGGCGAGCCCATGAAGCCGGCGACGAACAGGTTGACCGGGTTGTCGAACAGGTTCTGCGGGGTGTCGACCTGCTGGAGCAGGCCGTCGCGCAGGACGCAGACCCGGTGGCCCAGCGTCATGGCCTCGACCTGGTCGTGGGTGACGTAGACGGTGGTCACGCCGAGGCGCTCGTGGAGCTGGTTCAGCGAGGCGCGCATCGAGACGCGGAGCTTGGCGTCCAGGTTGGACAGCGGCTCGTCCATCAGGAAGGCCTGGGGCTCGCGGACGATGGCGCGGCCCATGGCGACACGCTGGCGCTGACCGCCGGAGAGCGCGGCCGGCTTGCGCTTGAGGTACTGCTCCAGGCCCAGCATCTTGGCGGCGTCGTTGACGCGCTTGGCGATCTCGGCCTTGGGCATCTTGCGGAGCTTGAGGCCGAAGGCGAGGTTCTCCTCGACCGTCATGTGGGGGTAGAGCGCGTAGTTCTGGAAGACCATCGCGATGTCGCGGTCCTTCGGCGGCAGGTGGTTGACCACGCGGTCGCCGATGACGATCTCACCGCCGCTGATGTCCTCCAGGCCGGCGATCATGCGCAGCGCGGTGGACTTGCCGCAGCCGGAGGGGCCGACCAGCACCATGAACTCGCCGTCCCTGATCTCCAGGTTGAGGCCGTCCACAGCCTTGACGCCGCCCGCGTAGATCTTGTCCACGCCGTTCAGAACGATAGAAGCCATCTCAGTCCTTCGTCGCTTCCTGACGATTCCGCCCTGTCCTGCAGTCGCGGGTCCCCCCGATGCGGGCCGGGCTTTCTCCTGGGGGATAACCACAGGAAGTGGATACGTTTTCATGAATCTCAGCGGACAGATCAGGACGTGTCAACCCAATCTGCTTGTCATACGGGGCTTGTTACCGTTCCGAGATTCGCGATAATCATGGAAATATGCTGGAATCGTTTCCATGAACAGCTCGGGACAGCGGCGTACGACGATCAAGGACGTGGCGGAGGCGGCCGGTGTGGGCGTCGCGACCGTCTCGCGGGTGCTGTCGGGCGGATCGGCGAGCGCCGGGACGCGGGAGAAGGTGCTGGCCACGGCGGCGCGGCTCGACTACCACCCGAGCGCGCTCGGCCGGAACCTGCGCCGGCGGCACACGGGGGGCATCGGCCTGCTCGTCCCCGACATCACCGACAGCTTCTACGCCCGCCTCGCCGACGGCGTGCTGTCCTGCGCCCGCTCGTACGGCGAGCCGGTCACGGTCGGCGTCACCGGCGACGACCCCGAGCGGGAGAGCGAGCTGATCGGCACGCTCATCGAGCAGAGCATGGACCGCGTGATAGCGGTGCCGTCCGGCGACGGCGAGGTGTGGGACCCCGTGCTCCGGGCCGGGGTGAACGTCGTCTTCGCGAGCCGGCGGACCGACCTCGACCTACCGGACGTGCCGGCCGTGCTCGCCGACGACCGCGACGGGGTGCGCACGGCGGTGGAGTACCTGACCGGCCTCGGCCACCGGAAGATCGCGTTCCTGGCCCGGCGCGGCCAGTCCCAGCGGGTGGCGGCCTTCGCCGGCGCGCTCACGGCGCTCGGCGTGCCCGTGGAGGACGAGCTCGTCGTCCACGCGCGGGCGAGCCGCGACTCGGCCTACGCCGCCGCGGCGGGCCTGCTGCAGCGCCACCCCGACGTCACCGCCGTACTGACCGGCGGCAACATCCTGGGCGAGGCGGCGGTGCTGGCCGCCCGGGAGCTGGACGTGCGCGTGCCGCGCGACGTCTCGCTGATCATGTTCGACGACGTGCCCTGGGCCGAGCTGTGCTCTCCCCCGCTCACGGTCATCGCGCAGCCGGCCCAGGACATCGGGTACCGCTCGGCCGAGCTGGTCCTGCGACAGGGGCGCAGGCCGCGCGAGGTCGTGCTGCCGTCCGAGCTGGTCGTCCGGGCGAGCTGCGGCCCCAGGAGGCCGCGCCGGTAGGGGCCGTCATCGGCGCCCTGTTGTTTCGACGAGAAACCCGCGGCTCCGGGGCGCCGTCTCATCCGGGACCTTCAGCCCTATCTCCCCTCACTCCCGGCGATCGATGCTGGAGAGAAGCCAGGTCGAACCCCGGCGGGAGTGTCAGCCGTGGAACGTTCGAATGACCAGGTCGCGAACCTGCTGCAGGAGTACGCGGACCTCATCGCCATCACGGGCGGCGACGCCTTCAAGGCGAGGGTGTACGAGAAGGCGGCCCGATCGGTCGGCGGTTACGCCGGCGACATCGCCAAGATGGACGCCGGCGAGCTGCGCCGGATCCCCAACGTGGGCACGTCGATCGCGGCGAAGATCGACGAGTTCCTGCGTACCGGGGCGATCCACCAGCTCGAGGAGCTGCGCGGCAAGATCCCGGCAGGCGTCCGCAGGCTCACGGTGGTTCCCTCGCTCGGCCCGAAGAAGGCCGTGATGCTCTACCACGAGCTGGGCATCGACTCGATCGAGTCCCTTGAGGGGGCGATCAGGGCGGGCCTGCTGCACGATCTGCACGGTTTCGGCGCCAAGACCGAGGAAAACCTTCTGCACGGCATCGAAGTGATGCACAAGGCGGGCGAACGGGTGGATCTCGGCGTCGGGATGAGCGCCGCGGAGGAGATCGTCGCGGCGCTGCTCCGGGTGCCGGGATGCGAACGATGCGTGTACGCCGGGTCGCTCCGCCGGATGAAGGACACCATCGGCGACATCGACGTCCTCGCCACCGCACGCGAGCCGGCGGCGCTCATGGACGCGTTCACCCGGCTCCCCACGACCGGCGAGGTGATCGCGCACGGAGACACCAAGACCTCGGTCCGCACCGTCGCCGGCCTCCAGGTGGACCTGCGGGTCGTGCCCGCCGACTCCTGGGGCGCGGCCCTGCAGTACTTCACCGGCTCCAAGGCGCACAACATCCGGACGCGGGAGATCGCCGTCCACAAGAAGCTCAAGCTGTCCGAGTACGGCCTGTTCGACGTCACGACCGGGGAGAAGATCGCGTCCACCGACGAGGCGGACGTGTACGGCATGCTCGGGCTGCCGTGGATCCCGCCGACGCTGCGCGAGGACAGCGGCGAGATCGAGGCGGCACTGCGCGGTGAGCTTCCGCGGATCGTGGCCGAGACGGACCTCCGCGGTGACCTGCACACGCACACGAACCTGACCGACGGGCTGGCGTCACTGGAGGAGATGGCCGCCGCGGCGGCGGAGCGCGGATACGCCTACTTCGCGATCACCGACCACGCGCCCGAGCTCTACATGCAGCGGATGACCGACGAGAAGGCCCTGGCCCAGCGCGAGCAGGTGCGGAAGCTGGACGGCGCGTACGGCGGGATGCGGCTGCTGCACGGCACCGAGCTCAACATCGACCCGGAGGGGGATGTCGACTGGCCGCCGGAGTTCCTGGCCGGATTCGATCTGTGCGTGGCCTCCTTGCACTCCCACTTCACCCAGCCGCGCGAGGAGACGACCCGGCGGTTGCTGCGGGCCTGCGAGAACCCGCACATAAAGATCATCGGCCATCCGACGGCCCGCGTGATCGGCAGGCGGGAGCCGGTGGACGCCGACTGGGACACGGTGTTCACCGCCTGCGCCCGCACCGGCACGGCGCTGGAGATCGACGCCTTTCCCGAGCGTCTCGACCTGCCCGCCGACCTGGTCAGGCGGGCGTCGGGCAAGGGCGTCCTCTTCGCCGTCGACAGCGACGCGCACGCCGTACCCCATCTGGCCAACATGCGGTACGGCGTGGCCACCGCGCAGCGCGGCTGGCTCACCGCCGATCAGGTGATCAACGCCTGGCCGCTCGACCGGCTGCTGCGCTTCCTCCAGGCCGACCGGCCATGACCTGAACGACGGTGCCCCCGGCGAGCCGGGGGCCGCCGGGGTCAGGCGGAGAGGGTCTTGTCGATCGCCGCGACGACCTCGGACGCCTCGGGCTCGGTGCGCGGCCGGAACCGCGCGACCACCTCGCCCGCGCCGTCCACCAGGAACTTCTCGAAGTTCCACTGGATGTCGCCCGCGGCGCCCTCCGCGTCGGGCGTCTGGGTCAGCGACGCGTACAGCGAGTGCCTGCCGTCGCCGTTGACCTCGATCTTCTCCAGCAGCGGGAAGTCCACGCCGTACGTGGTGGAGCAGAACTCCTGGATCTCCTCCGCCGAGCCGGGCTCCTGGCCCATGAACTGGTTGCAGGGCACGCCCACCACCGTGAAGCCGCGCCCGCCGTAGGTCTCCTGGAGGCGCGCCAGGCCGGCGTACTGCGGGGTCAGCCCGCACTTCGACGCCACGTTGACGACCAGGGCCGCCCGGCCGCCGAGGAGGCCGCCGAGGGTGGTCTGCGTCCCGTCCAGGGTCCGCACCGGGATCTCAAGAATGCTCATGGCGCCGACTTTACCTACTGCCCTGCCGGCAATCTTTGCCCCGTCGCGTCGCCCAGGACGGCACCAGAACACCGTTCGACGAGACGCGACGGAAGCGGGTAAAAGTTCCGCCCGCGCACCGTCACGCCACGGTCGAATGAGCGACGGACGCGCTGGTCAGAGCGGGTGCGAGGGGCAAACCCCAAGCCACGGCCAAACTTGCGGAACCGCCGTCCCCACGTCCGCGACCGCATGACCAGCGGGTCCTCTTGGGAGCTCCAGAAGTCGTCGGGCGGGCGGCAAACAACTTCCTCCAGCGTGTCGCAGTTCACCGGATCGGGCCGGAACTCCTACTTCAATCCGGCTGAAGAGCCCGTCGCGGCGCCTGCCCGGGAGTGCACGTTGGATCCGGTGAGGCCGAGCGGACGGTCGTGCCCACGCCATGGGTGATGAACCGCCGGACGGGGCGCACACGTGCGCCCCGCGTTCCGCACGCGACCCGACGACAAGGACCGAATTGGACAGCAACAGAGTCAGCCACCGAGTTCTGATCCGCAAAACGGCGGTCGCCGTGATCGCGGTCTCGGTGGTCGGAGGCATGGCAAGCGGCACCGCCGCGAGCGCCGAGCAGACCAAGCGGCGGACCGGGAAGACCGGGCAGACCTCCGCCGCCTCGGTGCGGGCCCTCATGGAGACGCCCGTGGAGGTGACAGCCAGGGTGCAGGCCCCCGCGGAGACGTCCGCGGAGGCGGCAACCATGGCTCAGGCTCCCGCGGAGACGTCCGCGGAGGCGACAGCCACGAGGGGATCCACGGCGGAGAGCGCGGCCGCGGGACCCGCGGTGACAGGATCCGTCGAGGTCGCGGAGCGCCCGGCGTACGCCACCTCCGTCAGCGGAATAACAGCAGTTCACACCGCCGTCTGGAGGACCAGCGCCAAGGCCGTCAAGCCCAAGGTGAGCGTGGCGGCGCCGGCGGTCCTCAACAAGGCGTACGCCTTTCGGCTGGTGGCCCGGCGGTCGTGGCCGAGCACCCGCGGGCGGCAACCCGCGGCGCCCCAGTTCCAGTGCCTGGACAGCCTGTGGACGAGGGAGAGCGGCTGGAACCACCGGGCGGAGAACCCGTCTTCCGGTGCGTACGGGATCCCGCAGGCGTTGCCCGGCAACAAGATGAGCGGAACCGGCGTCGACTGGCGGTTCAATCCGCTGACCCAGATCAGATGGGGGCTGAAATACATCAGGACCCGGTACGGCTCGCCGTGCGGGGCATGGGGACACTTCCAGTCCCACAACTGGTACTAGCGAGTTCCACGCGACGGAGCCCCACGACGCGCGATGAAACGTCGTGAGGGTGCGATGGAATCCGTGACATCAAGGAGTGACCAGGGGAAGGGACCACTCCTTGGGAAGCGCCCGGGGCCGCGGCTCGGGCGCTCTCCCCGCCCTCACCGCCGCTGTCCGGCCCGAGCTCCCGCCTCGTCGCTCCTGCCGGGCCCTTGTCGAAAGTGTGTCAAGAGTGTCCGGTCAGCCCGCGCTCGCCGAGCCGTACGGCCATGGCCTGCACGAGGAGCTCCAGCCCGAACTCGAACTCCGCCTCGTGGTCGCAGGCGGTGAGCTCCGAGGCGCGGGCGTGCAACTCGGGGAAGAGGGCGGGGTCGGCCACGCCCACCGGCACGTCCGGCCGATCGGGCGCGAACGTGGGCGTCACCCCGACCTCGCGGAGCAGCGAGCCGACGATGTAGGCGATGAACATGCGCAGCATCCGCACCGCCTCCTCGCCGTCGAACCCGGCCTCGCGCAGCGTGGCCAGGGCGCGCTCGGCCGGGATCATCCCGGCCGGGGAGCGGAGCTGGCGGCTCACCACCACCATCGTGCAGCGCGGGTAGTGGTGGGCGATCTGACGGAAGGCCCTGGCCTGGATCCGGACGCGCTCGCCCCAGTGGGCGGATGGGTCGTCGGTGAACTCGATCTCCGAGAGCACCGCCTCGGCCACGCCGTCCAGCAGGGCGGACTTGTTCGGCACGTGGTTGTAGAGGGACATGACGCCGACCCCGAGCTCGGCCGCGATCCGGCGCATGGAGACCGCGTCCGCGCCCTCGCGCTCGATGAGTCCCACGGCGGCGGCGACGATCCTCGCCCGGTTCAGGGTCGACATGGCAGCGATTCTCCCCCAGACCATTGACGACGTACAGCGTACGTGACACGGTCGGGACGTACGGTGTACGTAGACGGGAGGTCAATGTGTCGACCCACGAGCTTTACACCATCCCCGCCGAACTCTCCACATGGGATGTGGAGATGGCCGGATCGGCCCGGTTTACCTGGGAATATGACGACGGCCGGGATCGGATGCTCGCCCTTTACCAAAAGGGCAAGGACAAGCAGTGGGACTCGGTCAAGCGCATCGACTGGGACATCGAGGTCGACCCGTACAACGTGCTCGGCGTACCCGACAACACGATCGCGATCTACGGGACTCCCCTGTGGGAGCGGATGGGCGAGAAGCAGCGCCAAGAGGTCCGGCTGCACGGCGCGGCCTGGCAGTTCTCCCAGTTCCTGCACGGCGAGCAGGGGGCGATGATCTGCTCGGCCCGCATCGTGGAGTCGGTCCCCGACCTGGACTCGAAGTTCTACGCCGCGACGCAGACGATGGACGAGGCACGGCACGCCGAGACCTACGCCCGCTTCCTGAAGGAGAAGGTCGGGCTGGCCTACCCGATCAACGAACACCTGAAGGCCCTGCTGGACAGCACGCTGAGCGACTCCCGCTGGGACATGCCCTACCTCGGCATGCAGGTGCTGATCGAGGGCCTCGCCCTGGCCGCGTTCGGCGTGATGCGCGACATCACCACCAAGCCGCTGCCCAAGCAGATCCTCGCGTACGTGATGCAGGACGAGGCGCGGCACGTCGCGTTCGGCCGGATGGCGCTGCGCGACTACTACAAGAACCTCTCGGAGACCGAACGGCGTGAGCGCGAGGACTTCGTCATCGAGGGCTGCTACCTGATGCGCGACCGGCTGCGCGGGCGCGAGACGTGGGAGGCCCTCGACCTGTCCAAGCAGGAGGTCGACGAGGCGATGGGCCACGTCGACGAGTCGGACTACATGCGCCTGTTCCGCTCGCTGCTGTTCAGCCGGATCGTGCCGTGCGTCAAGGACATCGGCCTGTGGAGCCCGCGCCTGCAGCAGGCCTACGCCGACATGGGCGTCCTGGAGATGGCGAGGCAGAACCTCGAGGCGCTGATGAAGCAGGACGAGGAGATCGCGGACAAGATCGACGCGGAGCGGTTCACCCGCGAGGAGGCCGAGCGCCACGAGGAGGTCACCGAGACCATCGCCATGGCCGCCGACTGACTCCCGCGCCGCCGGGTCGCGGGCGCCGCGCTCACACCGAGAGCACGAAGATCGCGGCGCCCGCCACGACCGCCAGGACGCCCCACCACGCGAGCAGCGCGTCGGTCATGAAGTTCAGCGGATGCCCCAGGTGCAGCGCCCGCTGCAACCGGAGGAAACGGGCGCCGACCCGGGCCAGCAGCGCGGTGCCGCAGAGTGCGCCGAAGGAGAAGGCGGCGAGCGCGACCCCTCCCATGCCGTGCCGTACGGTGACGCCCGTGGCGACGAGGGAGAGCGAGCACAGGGCGACGGCGGTGCGGACCCACGCCAGCCGGGTGCGCTCGTTCGGGAGGCCCGGGTCCCAGCTCACCAGGGTCGGGTCGGCGCCCGCCTCGGTGTCCGTCATGCCAGCACGATCAGCACGAGGGCGATGACCGCCACCCCGGCCACGCCGTACCCGAAGAGCGGCGCGAGGGCGGGCGGCGGCAGCGGGTCCTGACGGCGCAGCGCCCGCTGAACGCGCCTCCAACGGGGGTAGGCCATGACGGCGGTCACGGCGGACAGCACCACGAGCACGACGGCGAGCAGGGTTTTGATCCAGTCCACGAAGATGTGGGAGGGGACCGCCGCCATCGCGATGCCGCCCGCGCTCATCGCGAGCGAGGTGCTGAGCCAGGTGAGGAACGTCCGCTCGTTGGCCAGCGTAAATCGCGGATCCGGTTCATGCCCATCCATGAACCTAAGAATATTTTGCGACATTTCCCCTTAGTTATGATGGAATGCCGGAAACGAGGAACACCGCTACAGGTGTGATCGACATCGACGCCCGGGATCATGACCCGGCCTTTCCCAGGAAATCACCAGGATCGATGGGGATATCCCCGGAAAACCGAGATCCTTGGCAGGCATGAGGAGCGCACCGCCCCGAGTGACCTTCCCGGGCCGTGTCCGGTGACGCGCGGCGAGACCGGGAACCGGAGACCCGGGACGGCCGCGGTGACAGGACAGGCCCGGCGACCGGCGGGCGCGGAGAGATCGGGGGAACCAATGGCGACGTGTGAACACCTGGAGGGCGCCGACTCCCCGGCGCCGGTGACGCCCGAGGGCTGCGCCGAGTGCCTCGCCACGGGGACGCGCTGGGTCCACCTGCGCAAGTGCCTGCGCTGCGGGCACATCGGATGCTGCGACTCCTCCCCCGGACGGCACGCCACCGCGCACTTCCGGGAGACCGGACACCCGGTGATCGTCTCGTTCGAGCCCGGCGAGAACTGGCGCTGGTGCTACCTCGACAACCTGATGGACGCGCACGACGGCCTCGCCTGACCTCCTGGTGGCGGGCCCGGCGGTCACCCGTCCGTGATCAGTCGCGGACGAGCGTGGCCTCCTCGAAGTCGAGCTCCTGCATCATCCGCCGCAGCACCTCGTCATCGATGCGGCGCTCGTCGCGAAGCCGGATGATCACGTCTCGCTCCGTGTCGATCATCTCGCGGCGCAGCCGCCGGTAGAGCGACGCCGGCGTCTCCTCCCCCTCCGGTCCGGTGCCGCCGCCCAGCCGCTCCCAGGCGTGCAACGCCCTGCGCTCGGTCCGGGCACGCAGCACCTCGACGACCTCCTCGTGGACGTCCAGGACGCTCTCCGCGAGCATCTCGTCCAGCCGGGCCAGCGCGGCGTCGGCGGCGGCCTGCTGCGCGGCGGCCTCGTGCAGGTCGTCCTGGTAGCGCTCGCGCTCGTTGGACACGCCCAGCTTCCTGATCAGCCAGGGGAAGGACAGCCCCTGGACGACCAGCGTGCCGATGACGATGACGAACGTCACGAACAGCAGCAGATCGCGCTCGGGAAAATCCTGCGGCAGGGCGAACGCGGCGGCGAGCGAGACCACGCCCCGCATCCCCGCCCAGCTCAGGACCACCACGTGCCGCCAGGGCGGCCGGACGGGTTCGCGTCGCCTGATCCTCTTGGACAGGATCCGCGGCACGTACGTCGAGGGGATCATCCACACGACCCGCGCCACCACCGCCACCAGCAGCAGGACCAGCGCGTACGTTACGAACCGGGCGGGGCTCTCCCCCTTCAGCCCGAGCACGATCGGCCGGAACTGCAGGCCGATGAGGATGAAGACGATCGACTCCAGGATGAAGTCGGCCACCTGCCAGACCGCGTTGGACAGCAGCCGGGTCCCATAGGAATAGTGGCTCATCCGATAGCCGAGATACAGGCCCACGATCACCACGGCGATCACGCCGGAGGCGTGCACCAGTTCCCCGGCCAGGTACGCGACATACGGCAGGAGCAGCGACAACCCGTTGGTGACGAGCGCGTCGGTGAACCGGCGCAGCACCAGCCCGGCCGCGTACGCGATGGCGAGCCCGATGGCCACCCCGGCACCGGCGGCGTAGAGGAACTTCCCGCCCGCCTGGACCAGGCCGACGCCCGTGCCGACCACGGCGCCGACCGCCACGCGGAACGCGGTGAGGGCGGTGGCGTCGTTGAACAGGCTCTCACCGATCAGGATGGTGAGCGGCCGCCGCGGCAGGCCGAGCCGGCGGCCGATGGCGACCGCGGCGACCGCGTCCGGCGGCGCCACGATCGCCCCGAGCGCGAAGGCGGCCGCGAGCGGCAGCCTCGGGATCATCAGGTGCGCGACCATGCCGATCACGACGGTGGTGAACAGCACCAGCCCCACCGAGAGCAGGCCCACCGCGCGCGCCGTGTCCCGCAGCCGCAGATAGGAGCTGTCCAGCGCCGCCGAGTACAGCAGGGGCGGGAGGAAGACCAGCAGGACGACGTCGGGGTTGAGCCGGTATTCGGGCACGCCCGGCACGTACGACAGGACCAGTCCGACGATCACCAGCAGCAAGGGAGCCGACAGGTCCCGTCTCCTGGCGGTCCCGGCGACCACGAGCGCGCCGACGGCCAGCAGGACCAGCCCGGCGACCGTCGAGATGTCCATCAACCGTCGAGCGTACTCGCGTGGTCGTCACGGACGCCGGGCGGTCCCCGTCACCAGTCGCGCTCGTCCCGCGGCTCGGGGCGCGTCCGCTCGCCGGTGCTGTACATCGGGTCCTGGACGTAGGGCCGGGTCAGCGACGGGTCGGTCTGGCGCGACGCCGGGGTGCCCAGGCCGAGCGGGTCGTTCGGGTCCACACCGGTGGACGGTGCGGCCTGCGGCTGGCCCGGCTGGGGCTGCTGCTGGCCCTGCTGCGGCTGTCCCTGCTGCGGGTAGGGCTCGGGATCGAACCGGTAGGCCGGACGGCCCGGGACCGGCGAGGGGAACTGGTACACCGGCTCCCCCGGCTCGTACCCGCCGCCGGAGGGGTCCCCGGACCGGGGCTGCGGGTCGTACTGGCCCGGTCGCTCATACCTGCCGGTCTCGTTCTGGTCCCGGTCGTATTGGCCCGGCGGCTCATACCTGCCGGTCTCGTTCTGGTCCCGGTCGTACTGGCCCGGCGGCTCATACCTGCCGGTCTCGTAGTGGGCCGTGTCGTACTGGCCCGTGTCGTACTGGCCGTATCCCGGCGGGGTGGGGTCGTAGGGCAGGGAGTCGCCCACGATCAGGTTCTCTCTCGGAACGCTGTCGGTCGGTGCGGCCGCACGCCGGTCGCGGCCGGGATTGCCCCGCGCCACGAGCACGTCGTTCGGACCGACCGCGGCCGGAGCGGGCTCCTGCTGGTACGGCGGCTGCTTGCCGTAGTCCGGTTCCGGCTGGCCGTACTCGGGACGGCCGTAGTCGGGCTCGGGCTGGCCGTACTCGCCGCCCTGGCGGCCGTAGTCCGGCTCCGGCTGGCCGTATTCGGGACCGGGGCGCCCGTAGTCCGGCCCGGCCTGCGGGTATCCGCCGTCCTGCTGGCCGTAGCCGTTGTCGGGGTAGCCGCCCTCGGGCTGCTGCTGGTCGTAACCCGCGTCCGCGCGCCCGTACCCGCCGTCGGGGTGCCCGTAGCCCCCGTCGGCGTATCCGTAGCCGCCGTCCTGCTGGGCGTAACCGTCGTCCGCCTGGCCGTAGCCGCCGTCCGGCCCGGCCTGCGCGTACGCGGGGGCCTGGGGCTCCTGCTGGTACGGCGCCGCGCCCTGGTCGGCCGCGCCGTACCCCTCCTGCCCCTGCTGTGGCGGGTATCCCTGGTCAGGGAGCTGCGGCCGCTGGTACTGGCCGGTGCCGGGGTACTCGCCCGTGTTGACCTGCGGCAGCGGACCGGTTCCGGGCTCTTCGTCGTATTGGCCGCCGGCCTCGGTGAAGCCGTCGTCCAGGGTGTCGATGAGACGCCCGACGTCGGCCATGGGCATGCGGAAACTGGCGGTGCACATCTCGCCCCGCCAGAGGCTGAGAACCAGCGTTCCCTCATGCCAGGTGACCCTGAGCACGCGGTCCTGACCACGGGCGTCGAAGAACACCTCACCGAACGATGGCAGTGGGACAACTTCCGACATGGAGGACATAGTGCCTTTACCTGCCCTTATCCGTCCACTCGACCACGGGAATCCCTACAGTAACGCCTGTTCCGGGCCCGTTTCGGAGCCCTTGGCCCCGTACCGGGTAGATCGTTACTTGACCGTGTGGGGCTCGCCCGCAAGTGTGCCACGCGCCCCGCTCCGCCGAACCGGGAACGCCGGGATGTGGCGGCCCCGTCACAGAAGCCGGCACAGGAGCGATTACCGGAGCTGTCAGAAGTCCCCGGAGGAGACGCCGGGATGTGGCCGGGATGCGGCCGGGACGCGGCCGGGACGCGGCGAAACGGCCCTTCGGGACACGGACGTGGAGCCCCCGGAATCGGGCCGCCGGGCATGACGCGGAGCAACGAATGTCGGCGACAGCGGGTACCGTTCTCCCGTGCCATCCAGTGACTCCAAGATCGCGCTGCCCCCTGTCGACAAGCTGCTCACCGTGGCGGTGACCGGCCTCGGAGGCGCCGAGCGGCCTGGTCAGGTGACGATGGCATGCGCCGTACAGGAGGCGGTCGAGAGCGAGCGGCATCTGGCCGTCCAGGCGGGCACGGGCACCGGCAAGTCGCTCGCCTATCTCGTCCCCGCGATCAGGCACGCCATGGAGACCGGCGACGCGATCGTGGTCTCGACCGCCACGATCGCGCTGCAACGCCAGCTCGTCGATCGCGACCTCCCCCGGCTGGCGGAGACGCTGGAGCCGCACCTGCCGCACAAGCCCGACTTCGCGATCCTCAAGGGGCGGCGCAACTACCTCTGCCAGTACAAGGCGTCCGCCGGCATGCCGGACGACGAGGAGGACCAGCTCTTCGACCCGCGCGAGGTGAGCGCCACCGGGCGGATGGTCCAGCGGATCCAGGAGTGGGCGAACGAGACCGAGACCGGCGACCGGGACGAGCTGGTCCCCGGCGTCAGCGATCTCGCCTGGCGGCAGTTCTCCGTCAACGCCAAGGAGTGCCTGGGGGCGCAGCGGTGCCCGAGCGGCGCCGAGTGCTTCGCCGAGCTGGCCCGGCAGCGGGCGGGCGAGGCGGACGTCGTGGTCACCAACCACGCGCTGCTCGCGATCGACGCCATGGAGGACTTCGCCATCCTGCCCGAGCACGACGTGGTGGTGGTGGACGAGGCGCACGAGCTGGTCGACCGGGTGACCTCCGTGGTCACCGACGAGCTCTCCGAGAGCAGCGTCGGGCTCGCGGTCCGCCGGTCGGGCAGGCTGCTCGAGCAGGGCGTGGCCGACCGGCTCAAGGAGGCCGGCGAGGATCTCGGCGCGCTGCTCACGGCGGCCCCGCCGGGGCGGGTCGACGACCTCCCCCAGTCCCTCGGCCTCACCCTCGCGCTCGTGCGGGACGCGGCGTTCGGCTGCATCACCGCCCTCGGCCCGCGCAACAAGGACAAGGACGACCCGGAGAACGCGGGCGCGCGCAAGGCGGCGTTCACCGCGCTGGACGAGGTCCACGACACCGCGCAACGCATGCTCGACGCGTTCGGCGTCGAGTCCGAGGCCGACCGCGCCGAGGTTGTCTGGCTGGACGCCGGGCACGGCCGGGTGCCGCCGACGCTCCGGGTGGCCCCGCTGTCGGTCGGCGGGATGCTCCGCGACAAGTTGTTCGGCGACCGGACCGTGATCCTCACCAGCGCCACGCTGGCCCTCGGCGGCTCGTTCGACGGCATGGCCCGGCAGTGGGGCCTCAGCGACGACTGGACCGGCCTCGACGTCGGCTCGCCGTTCGACCACCCGCGCAGCGGCATCCTCTACGTCGCCAAGCATCTGCCGCAGCCGGGCCGCGACGGCCTGCCCGAGGCGTACCTCGACGAGATCACCGAGCTGATCGAGGCGGCGGGCGGGCGCACCCTGGGGTTGTTCTCCTCGATGCGGGCCGCCAAGGCCGCCACCGAGGCGCTGCGCGAGCGGCTGGACGTGCCGCTGCTCTGCCAGGGCGACGACTCCACGTCGCTGCTGGTGAAGCAGTTCTCGGCCGATCCGGCGACCTGCCTTTTCGGCACGCTGTCGCTGTGGCAGGGCGTGGACGTCCCCGGCCCCTCGCTCACCCTCGTGATCATCGACCGGATCCCGTTCCCGCGTCCCGACGATCCGCTCGCCTCGGCCCGGCAGCGCCACGTCGCCGCCAAGGGCGGGAACGGCTTCATGAGCGTCGCCGCCACGCACGCCGCGCTGCTCCTCGCCCAGGGCGCGGGGCGGCTGCTGCGGTCGATGACCGACCGGGGTGTGGTCGCGGTCCTCGATCCGCGGCTGGCCACCGCCCGCTACGCCGGCTTCCTGCTGGGCTCGCTGCCGCCGTTCTGGCGGACCAGCGACCCGGCGAAGGTGCGCGACGCGCTGCGCCGCCTCTCCGCCTCCTGAGCCCCGGCCGCCCTGCCGCGTCCGCCGGGCCGGTGCCTGTGAAGCGCGGGCGGCCCGCCCGGTTCAGGCGGACGAGGCGCGCGACAGGACGGTGACCGGGTCGCCGACGGCGATCTTCCCCGGCGCGCGCGGGACCAGGCGAACGCCGAACCAGGTCTTGCCGTCCCACCTGCGGTGCCGGGCCAGGGTGCGGATCGGCTCCTTCCCCTTCACCCAGGTGTCCGGGTCGATCGTGGTGACGGCACAGCGGTCACACCTCTCCGACACCCGGAAGTCGACCTCGCCGATGCGGACCTCGGCCCAGCCGTCCTCCTCGTACGGCCCGGCGCCCTCGACGACCACGTTGGGCCGGAAGCGGACCATGGACAGGGGTCCGGAGGGCTCCTCGCCGTGTTCCGCCGCCCCGGCGGCGATCCACTCGTCGAGCCGCCGGAGGGACGACGCCGACGTCAGCAGCAGGGGCGCGTCCCACGCGAAGCTGACCACCTCGCCGGGCAGCCCGCCGTGCGCGGGAGGGACGGCGCGGCGCCGGGGGTCGTCCAGCCACACGAGGCGGGCCGGCAGGCCGAGCAGGGTGGAGAACCAGGCGTGCGCCGCCGCGTCGGCGGCCACCGCGTGGTCCAGCCCCGTGAAGCCCACGGGGACGCGGGGGCCGGTCGCGGGCGGCACCACCAGCTCGGGCAGGCCGGGCGCGGCCAGGTGGAGACCGCCGTCCTGGAGGTTGCGCGCCGTGACGGAGAGCATGCGCGGGAACTCACCCAGCCAGAGGTTGTCACCGTCGTCGCCGATGACGGCCCATCGGCGATCTCCGTCGAGGCCCCACGGCTCGATGGTCGCCGCGTCCACCGGCACACCAGAAGCCGACTTAAGGGGATAAATGTGGATATCACGGAGCCGCATGATCACACGATAGAGCGCTCTCCCCGCGACCTCCAGCGCGAATCTCTCCGGCATGGGTCAGGCCGACCGGCGCCACGTCAACGGTGATCGTGCCCCGGCCCGGTGCGCGCGGCCCCGGCACGGGTCAGGCCGACCGGCACCTTGAGCAGGCCTTGAGCAGGCCTCGGCCTCGGCGAGCCGCTCCTCGTGGTGGCCGGTCGCGTAGTTCACCCGCTCCGAGCCGGCGGCCGCACGGCGTCACGAACCGGTGGAGTCCAGCGGCGCCAGATCAGGGCGCTTGGCGGCGAGACCGTCACCGGACGACCGTCCGGTGAGCCGCCGGCCGATCCACGGGACGAGGTGCTCGCGCACCCACTGGGCGTCCTCACGACGCTTCGCCCGCGGATCGACGTCCTCACGCGGCGGCCACGCCGTACGCCACGTGTCCTCGGACGGGACGCCGAGCACGTCGAGGACCTTCGCCGCGACCATCCGATGGCCGTGCTCGTTCATGTGCAGCCGGTCGTCGCTCCACGCCCGCCAGTCACGCAGCCCCTGCATCGACCACTGGTCCACCAGGTGGCAGCCGTACAGGTCAGCGATGGAGCGGACGTGCAGGTAGAACGTGGCGAACGTGCCCCGCGCCCGCCGCATGATGGGCGTGTCACGCGGGTCCACCCCTGTGAACAGCAGCACGTCCGCTCCGGTGCTCCGCAGATCGCGTACGGCCGCGGCGAGCTTCTTGGCCATCCGGTCGGGGTCGCTGCCCGGGCGGAGCAGGTCGTTGCCTCCGGCGCAGAAGCTGATGAGGTCGGGCTGCATCTCCATGGCGAGCGGGACCTGCTCCGCGATGATCTGGTCCAGGACCTTCCCCCGGATCGCCAGGTTGGCGTAGCGGAAGCCCGGCTGCAGCCGCCCGAGGTGCTCGGCCACACGGTCGGCCCAGCCGCGGAACCGCTCGGCCTGCCCGGGGTCCACGCCCGTCGCGTGGATCGGGGGATCGTTGAGCCCCTCGGTGAAGCTGTCCCCGACGGCCACGTACGACGTGTAGGCCACGCCAACCCCCTCTTGTCTGCCCTTCCTCGACGGCCCCTGCCGTCCGCGCCGCGAGACGCCGCGAATCAACCGAGCTTTCGTCTAGTTTTCCCCATGCCGGTCACGCGGGCGAAACGCGGGGGCGGCTCAGGACGGCAGTTCGGCGATCGCGTGCAGGGCGAGCACGTACGAGCGCATGCCGAAACCGGCGATCGTGCCGGTGGCGACGGCCGCGACGACCGAGGTGTGACGGAACTCCTCCCGCGCGTTCGGGTTGGAGATGTGCACCTCCACCAGCGGCGCGGTCCGCTGCGCGATGGCGTCGCGCAGCGCGTACGAGTAGTGCGTGAACGCGGCGGGGTTCAGCACGACCGGGATCTTGCTGTCCGCCGCCTCGTGGATCCACCCGATGAGCTCCGCCTCGTCGTCGGTCTGCCGGACCTCGACGGACAGCCCCAGCTCGCGGCCGGTCTCCCGGCAGAGCGCGGCCAGGTCCTCCAGGGTCTGCGCGCCGTACACGTCCGGCTCGCGACTTCCCAGGCGTCCCAGGTTGGGACCGTTCAGAACCAGCACGGGCCTCATCGGCGCACCGCCTTCACATGCGAGCCGGAGTCGGGGAAGCCGGGACGGCCGGCCCCGGAAAGACGGCCGGAAAGACGGACGGGACTCACCGGGCGACCTCGTGGTAGGCGGCCTCCAGCAGTTCCTCGGCCGGATCCTCCAGCCGGGACGGCTGGGCCAGCCCGTCCAGCACCACGAAGCGCAGCCGGGCGCCCCGGCTCTTCTTGTCCACCCGCATGTGGTCGCGCAGCGCGGGCCACGCCTCCCTCCGGTACGCCGTGGGAAGACCGACCGAGGTGAGGAGGGACCGGGTCCGCTCGACGATCTCGCCGCCGATCCGGCCGTCGAGCCGGGACAGCTCCGCGGCGTACACCAGGCCGATGGCGACGGCCTCGCCGTGCCGGATGCGGTAGTCCTCGACCCGCTCGATGGCGTGGGCCAGCGTGTGACCGTAGTTGAGGATCTCCCTGAGGCCGCTCTCACGCAGGTCGACCCCGACCACGTCGGCCTTGACCTGGACCTTGCGCTCGATCAGCTCGCGGGTGTGCCGGCCCTCGGGCGTGCACGCCCCGGCGGGGTCGTCCTCGATGAGGTCCAAGATCACCGGGTCGGCGATGAAACCACCCTTGATGATCTCGGCGAGCCCCGCGACGTAGTCCGCGCGCGGCACGGTGACCAGCGTGGCGAGGTCGCACAGGACGCCCCTCGGCGGGTGGAACGAGCCGACCAGGTTCTTGCCCTCGGGCGTGTTGATGCCGGTCTTGCCGCCGACGGCCGCGTCGACCATGGCCAGGAGCGTGGTGGGGACCTGCACGACCTGGATGCCGCGCAGCCAGGTGGCCGCGACGAAGCCGGCCAGGTCGGTGGTCGCTCCCCCGCCCACGCCGACGACCGCGTCGGACCTGGTCACGCCGTACCGGCCGAGCGCCGACCACAGCTCGGCGGCGACGTGGACGGACTTGGCCTGCTCGCCGTCGGGCACGGGCAGCGAGACGACCTCGAGCCCGGCCGCCTCCAGCGCGCCGCAGACCGGGCGGGAGATCTCGGGCAGGCTCGCCGGGTGAATCACCGCGACCGTGCGCACCGCGGCGCCGAGCAGCCCGGACAGCTCGCCCAGGATGCCGGTGCCCACGACGACGTCGTACGGGCTGTCGCCCCGGACGGTGATGCGGGTGGGGGTCATGAGGCCACCTCACCCGGGCGTGACTCGCTCAGGGTGCGGACGGCGCTCATCCGAGTTCCTTCTCGATCTCCGCGACGATGTCGGCGGGCTCACGCTCGTCCGTGGCCACGGTCACCCGGGCCAGCCGCTCGTAGATCGGGCGGCGCTCCTCCATCAGCCTCCTGAGCTGGCTGCGCGGGTTCAGCACGAGCAGCGGGCGGGCCGAGGCGAGACCGACCCGCTTGACCGCCTGGTCGAGCTTCACCTGCAGGTAGACGACCCGGTGCCCGGCCAGCGCCTCCTGGGTGGCCGGGTCGAGGATCGCGCCGCCGCCCAGCGACAGCACGCCGTCATGCTCCTCCAGCGCGGCCCGTACGGCCGCCGCCTCCAGCTCGCGGAACCGCTCCTCGCCGTCTTCGACGAACACGTCGCTCACCGACTTGCCCGCGACCGCCTCGACGTCGGCGTCCGTGTCGCGGAAGCCGACCCCGAGGTGCTCGGCCAGCAGAGTGCCGACCGTGCTCTTGCCTGATCCCGGCGGCCCGATGAGGACCGCGGCGGGCCGCCGCTCTTCTGCCGATTCCATGGTGACGAACCCTATCGAGCCTTCCCCGGCCCGTTCCGGCCGGACGTACGCAGATGTCGGGGAGCCGTCCCTCCGTCGTCGGGAGCGGCTACTTGATGATCAGAGAGGAGAGGTAGCCGGAGAGGTTCCGGGCGACCTCCTCCACCGAGTCGCCGCCGAACTTCTCCAGGGCCGCGTCGGCGAGCACCAGGGCGACCATCGCCTCGGCGACGATGGCGGCGGCGGGCACCGCGCACACGTCCGACCGCTCGTGATGCGCCTTGGCTGCCTCGCCGGTGCGCACGTCGACCGTGGCGAGCGCGCGCGGCACCGTGGAGATCGGCTTCATCGCGGCGCTGACCCGCAGCGGCTCGCCGTTGGTCATGCCGCCCTCGATGCCGCCGGCCCGGTTGGTGACCCGGCGCACGCCGTCCGGCGTGTTGACGATCTCGTCGTGGGCGCGGGAACCGGGACGGCGGGCCGTCTCGAACCCGTCGCCGACGGCGACGCCCTTGATCGCCTGGATGCCCATGAGCGCGCCGGCGAGCCGGGAGTCCAGCCGCCGGTCCCACTGGCCGTAACCGCCGATGCCCGGCGGCAGGCCGTACGCGACGACCTCGACGACGCCGCCCAGCGTGTCGCCGTCCTTGTGCGCCTTGTCGATCTCGGCGACCATGGCCGCGCTCGCGGCCGGGTCGAAGCAGCGCACCGGGTCCTCGTCGACGGCGGCGAGGTCCTTCGGCTCGGGGATCACGCCCTCGGGCGCGGCCGCGCCGCCGATGGAGACGACGTGGCTGACGATCTCGACGCCGAGCGCCTGCTTGAGGAAGTTCCGGGCGACCTGGCCGAGCGCGACGCGGGCGGCGGTCTCCCGCGCGCTGGCCCGGTCGAGCACCGGACGGGCGTCGTCGAAACCGTACTTCTGCATGCCGGCGAGGTCGGCGTGGCCCGGCCGGGGGCGCGACCTCGGCGCGTTGCGCGCCTGGCCCTCAAGCAGCGCGGGGTCCACCGGGTCGGCGGCCATCACGGTCTCCCACTTGGGCCACTCCGTGTTGCCGATCCGCACCGCGACCGGCGAGCCGAGCGTGCGGCCGTGCCGGACGCCGCCGACCACGGACACCACGTCCTGCTCGAACTTCATCCGCGCCCCGCGGCCGTAACCGAGACGGCGGCGGCGCAGCGCCTCGTCCAGCTCGGCCGTGGTCACCTCCACCCCGGCGGGCAGGCCTTCAAGGATCGCGACGAGTTCGGGGCCATGAGACTCCCCGGCGGTCAACCAGCGCAGCATGATGACAAGTCTTCCATGTGTCTCGCAGTGCGACGTCCCTCCCTCTCACCAGGCGAGACGGCGATTCCGTTCCGCGCCCCGCGCGGAACGGTGACCTGGGCGCGCGTCTACCCGACCGGAAGTACGACCGCGAGCAGCGCGGCACCAAGCATGAAGGGGCCGAACGGGAACTCGCTCGCCCGGGTCGCCCTCCGCGTGATCAGCAGCCCGGCCGCGTACAGGGCGCCCAGGACGTGCGCGCCGACCGCGGCGAGGATCACCGCGTTCATCCCGAACACGCCGGTCACCATGCCGACCAGCGCGGCGAGCTTCACGTCGCCCAGCCCCAGCGCCGCCGGCCGGACGAACCACAGCACGGCGTACGCCGCGGCGAGGGCGAGCCCCGACAGCAGTGCGGCGCCGAGGCGGCCGGTGGGCGCGAGCAGGACGGCCAGGACGGGAACCGACGGCAGGGTGATCGCGTCAGGGAGCCGCCGGGTCCGCCAGTCGATCAGGCCGAGCGTCACGCCGGCGACCGCCGCGTACAGCAGGGCCGCTGTCAGGGCGACCGGGACGATCGCCCCCGCGTCCAGAGGGTCGGCCAGGCTCGCGGCCCGCCAGGTCAGCAGCCCGAAGACGGCCGCCGTCACCCCCTCCACGACGTACGGCCGGCGGGGAAGAGGAGGGATGCGCGCCGCCCGGGCGACGGCGGCGCGCGCCTCGCGGCGGGGAGCACCGGAACCCTCGCCGAAGCCGTCGGCGAGAACCCGGGCGAACGCTCCGGCGGCCAGCCCGAGCAGGCAGGCGGCGAGGACGGCGAGGGGCACGCCGCGACCCTAACCCGCGCGGCGGTCTCCGCGCCGGGTCGAGGAAGAACGAGGAAGAACTACGAGGCGCGCCCGCGCCGGAACCAGCGGCGGCGCGGCGCCGCTTCGCCGATCTTGGTGACGGTGATGCCGGGCACCGCGTCGGCGAGACCGTCCAGGGCCGACGGGTCGCGCTTGACGTCCTCGATCGCGGCCAGAGCCTGCAGCATGCCACCCTCGATCACGAACGGGATCGGCCCGGCGACGTCGATCACCACGGCCGCCGTCCCCTCCTGCCGCGCGGCATGGCACACCTGCGGGCCGCCGGCCTGGATGGGCCGCGCGTCCGGACGCCACATCTTCAGCGCCTCAGTACTGGTGAACGCGAGGACCGCCTCCCGCCCGTCCTTGCCGACGAGCTTCGGCAGCGCCATCTCGCTTTCCTTCTCCTGCCTCAGCCCGTGGCCGCCGATCTCGGACTCGGTGAGCAGCGCCACCACGGGCACGAGAAGCCGGGCCTGGCTGATCGCCGGGAGCACGTCGGCGGCGGACGCCGTACCGGCCTGGAACGCGGAGAGCGCGGAGGCCACGGCGGCGTCGGCGCTGCCGTCGTCGTCGGGCACGAGCGGCTGCGGAATGGTCAGCACGATTCGCGAGCCTACCCGCCCCCATGCCCCCTCCTCACACCGGTCGGAGGGGGCACGGGTTCTCGATCAGGAAAGGTCGGCGATGGCGATGACGGGGCCGCCGCCGGAGGGCCCCTGGTGGACCGCCGCGACCGACACGAAGATCGCCGGGTCGCCGGTCACGGCCGCCGCGACGCCGCCGACCGTGGCCTTGATCTGGCGGTGCCAGTGCACGTCGGAGTCGTCCAGCATGATGTTGCGGCGGCCGCGCACCCGCCCGGAGGGGTCGGCCTCGCACTTCATGAAGACGTTGACCAGCCGTCCGCCGAGGTCGCTCGGGTGCGGCCGCTCCGGCAGCTCGATGCCCGAGTCGCGGATCGCCTCCCAGATGCCGTCGGCGTCCAGCGCGTCCCTCATCACGGAGTGGCCGGCGCGGTAACGCCCGCCGATGCCGCGCACGTTGCCCACGACGACGATCTGCGCCTGGTCGAGCTCGACGCCGGACGAGCACGAGGCCACCGACGAATACAGGGACAGGTCCTTGTGGATCTGCTCGGCCGTCGGCATCTCGATCTCCCCGAGCGCGACCGCGATGCCGAGCGCCGTCGTGGAGTTGGAGATGTCCATCGACTTGAGGGTGTCCTCGGTGGCGACCGTGTGGCCGCGTTCCTTGGCGTCGGTGATGGTCGCGAGCGTCAGCAGCGGCGTCTTAGTCTGCACGTAGTGGACGTCGGCCGGGTCGTCGATGCCCGCGATCTTCATCGCCTCACGGACTCCCCTGGCGACCTTCTCCACCATGGCCGGACGGCCGATGTCCTCGGGAAGAATCACCTCGCTCATCGCCACGCCGACGCTGAGCCGCGGCTCGTCGGTCGGTACGGCGGTCGCCGGGTCGACCGTCGCGAAGATCGTGGCGTGGGGGCTGAGCACGCCGTCGGTGCCGCCGGACCAGACGAGCGGCACCTGCCTGGCCTCCTCCTCGGTCCGCGTCCCCTTGCTGACCAGGACCTCGCGGAAGGCGCGGTCGGCGAGGATGCGGGTGTAGTCGTTCACACCGCCGTTGCCCTCGGTCTTGCCGATCACCGCGAGCACGCGGTCGGCCTCGATCACTCCGTCGTCGATCAGCTTCGCGAGCCCGGAGGCGTCGGTGACGCTCTCGATGGCGACCTTGCGTACCTCGATCGGATCCGGCATCTCCTGCACCTTTCGTTGTCTGGCTCGGACGTCTCGCTCTGTCTTCGGCGCTTCTGTCGTGGACTTCGTCGTCGGCGGCTTCGTCGTCGGCTCTGTCATCGGCAGTTCCGGGTCTGTTGTCGTCTTCGTCAGCTCTGTCGTCGGCTTCGTCGTCGGCTTCGTCGGCTCTGTTGTCGGCGGTTCCGGGTCTGTTGTCGGCGGCGGTTCCGGGTCGGGAACGGGGACCGCGTCCGGCGTCGTACCCAACTGTCACGGTCGTTGTCGTGGTCGGGCCGAGGCCGCCCGGGGCGTGGCTCACTTCTCGAGGATCGTCCCGATCGCTCCGGCGGGCTCCTCGAGGGCCGTGCCGATGTGCTCCAGCGAGGTGATCACGGCTCGCCGCCCGCCGCCCGCGACGAAGCGCAACGCGGCCTCCACCTTTGGCCCCATGCTGCCGCTCGCGAAGTGCCCGGCGGCCTGGAGCAGCCGCAACTCGCCGAGGCCGACCTTCCCGATCGGCCGGGCGGCGGGCGTGCCGTAACCGGCGACCGCGCCCGGGACGTCCGTCGCGATGACCAGCGCCGACGCCCGTACGGCTCTCGCCAGCGCGGCGGCGGCGAGGTCCTTGTCAATGACGGCCTCGACGCCCTCCAGGGTCCCGTCCGGCGCGCGGACGACCGGCACGCCGCCCCCTCCGGCCGTGACCACGATGTAACCCGCCTCCATCAGGGCGATCGCCGGCGCGGCGTCGAGGATCTCGATCGGCTCAGGCGAGGCGACGACCCTGCGCCAGCCGCGCTCGAGTCGCTTCCAGCTCTGCCCCAGCTTCTCGAAGCGGCGGGCGTCGTCTTCGGCGAAGTACTGCCCGATCGGCTTCACCGGATCGGCGAACGCCCGGTCGTCCCGGTCGACCAGGGTGCGGGTCACCACGGTGGCCACCCGGGCGGGCCGCGGCGCGAGCGCGCGCTCCAGCGCGTTCATGATGAGGACGCCGATCGTGCCCTGCGTCTGGGCCACGCACCAGTCCAGCGGCACCGGCGGCAGGACGTGCGCGGCGAGCTGGTTCTTGAGCAGGATGTTGCCGACCTGCGGGCCGTTCCCGTGCGTCAACATCACCTCGTGCCCGGCCCGGATGAGCGCGGCGACGTGCGTCATGGCCTGCTCAACCGCCTGGCGCTGGTCCTCCGGCGACGCGCTCCCCTCGGGAGACGTCATGGCGTTTCCGCCCAGTGCGATCAGTACGCGTTCGCCCACATCGCGAAACTATCCAGCTGGGGACCGGGCTTCATTGGCGACTATCGCCCATCGGCGACCCATCCTTCGGCAAGCCTTGCGCACACGAGCCTCGCCGCCATGTCAGAGGGCGACCCCGGGCCTCCGTGTTCGGGCCCCATACCTGGCTCACCGCACATGGGGGTCCTGCACGCGGACGCCCCGGCGTGTGGGGCCTTGTCGTGTGGGGCCCCGGCGCATGGGGCCCCGGCGTGTGGGGCCTTGGCGCGTGGGGCCCCGGCGCATGGGGCCCCGGCGCATGGGGCCCCGGCGTGTGGGGCCTTGGCGCGTGGAGTTCGGGCATGCTGCCGGGCCGGCTCGTGGGTGGGGCCTGATCACCGGGTGGTCGCCGCGATCAAGCTCGTCGATCACGGCTGGATGGCTTGCCGATCATGGATGAGGAATCGCGGCTCGCCGTTCGCGGGTCGCGGATCACCGACCGCGGATCACTGACCACGGATCGCGGGAATTGTTGTTCAGTGATGGTTGGTTACCGTCTGTCGGTCCAGCGTCGGGGGCGGAGCTTGGAATACCGGTAGAACCGCATCGACACGGTCCCGTCCCCTTGATCGATCACTTCTACCCGGTCGGGGTGGCGGGACTTCCATTTGTTGTCCGCCGCGCACAGCGGTGCGAGGTTGTTCAGGTTGGTGCGGCCGGTCGGGTACCAGGGTTCGATGTGGTCGATCTCGGCCAGGTAGGCGGGGATGTCGCATCCTTCGCGGCAGCAGGTCCGGTACGTGGCCAGGATCGTTTCCCGCTGGTCGGCCGAGGCCAGGCGGCGTGCCCGTCCGAAGTCCTTCACGATGCCGTCGGTGTCGCGGAGCACCCTGCGGAGTTCGGCGGTGTAGGCCATCCGGCGCGCATCCTCGGCCGGGATAGCCGTGCCGTCCTCCAGGTAGGCCGGTTCTTCCGATTGGCCGGTCAGGGTTTGCTCGGTGACGGACACGTGCATCACGGTGCGCCTGCCGCCCTGCGATAGGCGGATGGCGAGGGCGTCGGCCATGCGGCGGCCGTGGTTGCGCAGGTCGGTGCTGTCGGTTTTGGCCGCCAGCGGTTCCAGCCAGGTTTTCAGCTGCATCTTCAGTTCTGGGTCGAGCAGCCCGCGCAGGCGGCCCACCCCATCGGCGGTGTCGGAGATCGTCAGGTGCTGGCGTTCGGTCTTGGCCGCCGCCCGCGCCAGCTTCCCCTGCGGGTCGATGGTCTCGATGATGGTCTGGCCGGCGCGGGCCACGTCCTCGACCGTGGACGCCGACGCTTGTGCCAACTGGACCAGGATCGGTTCCGCCAGTTCGGTTTCGGCGTCGTCCAGGTGGCGGGTGGCGGACGCGATCGTCGCCGCATACCCGTAGGACAACCGGCCCGAGGCGAACAGACCAGCGGTGCGGGGCAGGCGCGGCAGTTGCCGGGAGAGTGTGACGCGTTCTCCGGCGCGGGCGGTGCGTGAACCGGTGGCTGCTGCCAGCCATGCTCCGATCGACCGCCGCCCGAACAGGTGGTGGCCTTTACCCGCTTCGGCTATCGGGAGGCGGGTAGCGATCGCGGCTTCGGCCAGATCGATCGCCCGCGCCAGGGCGACGATCTCCGCCATCACCACCTCAACCTCGGCACCGGCACCGGCACCAGTCTCGCCGCCAACACCGGCCCCAGCGCCAGTCTCGGTCTCAGCCCCAGCGCCGGCCACGGTCTCGCCCGGCACCTTTCCCGCAGCCGCGGCCAGCCGCTCGGCACGGGCGAGCAGGTCTATGACGTCGCGTCCGGCCAGGTTCAGATCGGGCCAGTCCGCTACCCGGCTATCACCACCAGCAGCATCCGGGCCCGCACCGTCCTGCCCATCACCGCCGATGCCCTGGCCGTCAGTGTCTCGGCGGTCGGTGGTAGCGCCCCGGCCGACAGCGTCCTGGCCATCCCGACCAGCGCCCCGGCGGCCACCACCAGCGGCCGGGCCAGCATCACCGATACCCCGGCCATCAGCGCCCCGGCCATCGGCGGCAGCATCACCACCCGCCCACCGGTCACCGCGCCGAGCGTCACTTCCTTGCCGAGTCCCAGCGGCCCCGGCCCCGCCGGTCCTTGCCCTGCTGGTCCCTGCCGCTCTGCTGCCGATCATCCCGACCGGCACGCAGGGGACGGTTCGCGGACGGCTCCTCCTGGGTGGGGCGGCGGCCTTGCCAGATCCCATCCCAGGCCGACAGGTCACCACGGTCGCACCCGGGCCGCGGTAGCTCGTCCCGACCGGAAAGAGCACCGCTTTCTCTCCCGGGACGCTCCGGCCCGCCCCCTCCGTCGGCCTTTTCCCTTGGCTCGGCTGTCCGCTCGCCAGGGCAGGCGGTCCCTGGAAAAGCGGAGGCGATCGGCGATCGCGCTGGACTTGAAGGCCGTCCGCCGCCGTCAGGCTTCTGGTCTCCTGCCGCCTCCGGGAGGCCGAGCAGCCGCCGAGCCCAGGAGTGCGTCGTCTCCGGATCACCGCATCGCCCACCTCGCCCGTCAGAGCGCACCGTGTCGCCCGGCTCACCGCTCCGCGCAACTCGCCCCTCGGCCCGCGCCGGGTCGTGCGGGGCGGGATCAGAGGCTCCTCCGCGGTCGCCGGAGCCGCTGGCGTGATCGAGGAGCCCGGCGCTGCGAGCGCGGTCGAGAAGCACCGCACCGTAGGAGTCACCGGAGAAACGATCCGATCCGATGAACGGCGTGTGCCGCCTGGGCCCACGCCGCCGTCGCGGGGACATCGCAGGCGCGTCAGACGGTCGGGATGGAGGAGCGTCCTCCGGTCGGCGCGACAGCAGCACGCCACCCGAAAGCATCATCTCTGCGCACCTCCCCTCCCGGTCTGACGGCCGACCCTCTGCGAGGATATCGTTCACGCGTTCGATAGACAACTCTAAGTAGTCACACTTGCACCATTTGTGACCGCTGTGTACGACATTCCGTTTGGTGGGTATTCGCGAGGGGCGCCGCCACACTGCCGGAACGGGGCCTGCGGCTGGGGGCGCGGCCACGGATCCGTGCATCTGCGGGTCACGGTGACGGACCCGTGCAACTGAGGGGCGCGACGATGGTCCGTGCGGGCGGCCGCGACCCGCTGCCCCCGCCCCGGGCTCACCGTCCGCCGAGAACCACGAGGGCCGAACGGATCGGCCATGACACGCAAGCAGGTGCGGGATCGTGAGCGGCACCTGCTGGTGGACACGATCGGCTTGTTCTTGCGGGTGGTGGTGTACTCGGCCTCGCCGTAGGGCCGGGCGGGCACGTCCGGGTTCTGCCCGGTATCCGCGGAGTGTTTCCGCGTGTCGGCCTGGTAGGGGTGGACGACGGCTATGCCAACGCCGTGGAGCGCCTACCGGGAAGTGGCCTGCCGCCCGGTTGACCGTTCACGGCAGGCGCCTCCTGGTCCAATGCGTCATGGCGGGGCGACCATCGCGAACGCGGCTGCGTGCATGACGGGCGAGACTTCGGCTGCTACCCTTCCGACCTCTCTTCGAAGGTCTTGACCACGTCAGCCAGGGCGGCATGCACCTGATGCCGGTCATAACCGCGGACGACCACATCGAAAGCTGCTTCACGTACCTCGTCACGGGTGATCGCGTTTGCGTCGACCCTTGCCCATATCGCGTCTACCTGTCGGCGGTCATAGCCGCGAAAGACCACGTCGAAGAGCTTTCTTCCCATTGGGCAATGGCCCCTTCCTGTCACATAAGCCCCGACAGGGGGCTATATCCCTGTTCGGCTGATATCCAGCGGTTTCGGCAGGCTCTACGAACATCGCGCATTCCGGCGGATCGTCCTCAATGACCGGCCTTGGCATCCGATTCCCTTGCCGACGTCACCGCGGGGATCGATCCGTGACTGTGATCCTCATCTGCGAGGGCTGCCCAGTCAACGGCCTCTTCGCGCCACAGCCGCCGACCTTCCGGGAAGAGTTCGCATCGAAGGACTCACCTTCCCTCAGCTTCCGGCTTGCAGGGGGTGGGCCGCCGACCGGGCGACGGTGCTCTGAAGCCATCTGAGGGCCGTCGTCGGCTACCGGCCGACTGCCTCACGCGGACCGGACAACGTCGGTACAGGCGCTCTCTCCGGCAGATCCGCGATCAGGTGGCGGAGACCAGCGTGCGCAAGGACTCGCGGTTGTGCGGCAGACCGGCGTCCCTGAACCACAGCAACGGGTTGGCGACGCCGCTCCAGCACTCGTCGTTGTCCACGATCGCGGAGAGGAACCGCCGCTGCGCCGTGGTCAGAGGCCGGCCCGGCGTGTGACGCTCCGTGAAGGCGCGCTTCAGCAACGGCCCCCAATCGGCGTCGACCGTGTAGGTGCTCGTCATCTGGGCCACCGCCAGAGCTTCGGGCAGGATCTCCTCGAAATCCCGCGTCCGACGCAGCAGCGCCTTGACCAGCCCGAACCGGAGCTTTCCATCCAGTTGCGGCAGGTGCTCGGTGAACCAGTCGTCCGCCGCGCCGGGATCGACCAGCGCCCGCCTGATCTCCGCCAGCGCGCGCGGATCCGGGTCCAGCGCGGGCGCCAGCGCGGCCGCGGCGCGTACGGACGGGTCCGGGTCGGCGAGGAACGCCTGCGGTGCGATGCCCCAGTTGCCCAGGGTCAGCGCGGCTGCCGCCCGATCCACGGCGGTCGCGGAGGTCGGGTGGTGCGCCAGGCGTTGCATCCACTGGGCCTGCTCGCCTCGGAACTCGGCGAGTTCGGGCGCAAGCATGAGCTGCCCCATGGCACCGACCGCCGCCCTGCGCACCGCATCGTCCGCGTCGTCGAGGAAGGGCAGGACGGCAGCGTAGAGGTCGCGCCGGATCGCCTGGCTTGCCGCGGCCGAGCGGGCTTCGTCGTCCTCGTCGCCTTCGCCCCCTTCGTCCTCGTCGTCCTCGTCGTCTTCCTCGTCATCCCAATCGGCGGCCGACTCGGCCACGGAGCCGAGCCACTCCAGCAGCGCGGCCCGCAGCGGCCGCTCGCGGTCGTCCCAGGGCAGGTCGCTCTCGCAGAGGATCAGCGTCCGCTCATCGCCAAGGACGCCGGCGACGAACAGTGCGGCCGGCGCGATGACCGGGTAGAGCGAGCCCTGGTGCAGCACGGCCGCGTCAAGATAGCCGAGAGTGGCGCCGCAGCTCTCTGGATCCCCGCTCAGCAGTGCCAGGAGGGCCTCCGGCGCGTCGGACGCCTCGCCGTACGCGTGGTGCAGGCCGGCCCAGTCCATGGTTTCGATTACGGAACGCGCGTCGATCATCTGGCGAGGGCACCCGCAGGGGTGACCGTGGCACGGGCCGGTTCTCGTCGCCAGGCCCTCGGCGCGATCTCGACCAGGCCGCGGTTCCAGTCGGCTCGGCCGTCAGACCTGACCTTCGGGCCCGTCGGCGCGCCAAAGGGGAACTCCAGGCAGGTGCCGCATCGCCGATGGCGCTGACAGCCCAGGCTCCACAGAGCGCCCTCGAGCCTCAGCCCACTGAGAGTGCCGCGAAGATGACCAGCGCCAGCATGAGCGCCAATATGCCCCCCACGATCGCCGTTAGAGCGATCGCGGCGCCCTTTCCGTTCCATGGCTGCGGGGCGGGCCCGAGGGCGCCTCGGGAGTAGGCCCACACGGGGGCCCGGTATTCGAGTTCGAGCGTCATCCCGGGCTGGAGCCAGATCATCAGGTCCGCCGGACCCATCTGTGGAGGAAGGAGGTACGGCAGGTGGAGGTGAAGGTGGTACTGACCGGGAGGAAGCGGGATGATGTTGCGGCCCCACCGGCCGAGCATCTGGTGGCCGTTGAGCATGATCTTTGGTGTGATCACGGCCATCATGAAGCCGAGCCAGTGCCGCTTCACATCGAGGACGAGATGCGCCGGTGCCCCGGGGGGAGCGGGTGGGGGCGGCTGACCCCATGGCGTGTGTGGTGCCGCGGGTGGGGGCGGCTGACTCCATGGCGTATGCGGTGCCGGGGGGTGCATGGCGCTCATGCTACTGCTGTCCCGATTTATCGTGATCTGTCCGCGCGCCTTGCCCCCGACAGCTTGCTCCCGGCATAAGGCGAAGCGGCCGATTGCCCCCGGCATTAAGCGAAGCAGCCGGTTACCCCGGCAGACGGCGAAGCGGCCGGGCGCTCTTCCGAGCTCCCGGCCGCTCCGTCCTCTGCCGCGTTCAGCGGCTTGACCGCCTCATCCCCCGACGGAGACGGCCTCGGCCTCGAGCGTCGTCGCGACCGCGTTGATCACCGCCGCGACCTTGACGGCCTCCTGGACCTGCTCACGTGACAGGCCGGCGTTGCGGACGACCTTCTCGTGCGACTCCAGGCAGGTGCCGCACCCGCCGATGGCGCTGACAGCCAGGCTCCACAGCTCGAAGTCGAGCTTCTCGACACCCGGGTTGCCGATGATCGTCATCCTCAGCTTCGCGGGCATCGTGGTGTACGTCTCGTCACCGATGAGGTGCGTCGTCCGGTAGTAGACGTTGTTCATCGCCATGATGCTCGCGGCGGCCTTCGCCGCGGTGAACGCCTCGGCCGACAGATAGTCGGCGGCCTCGGCGGACACCTCGGTGATGACCTTCGGCGACCGCGTCGCCACGGCGGTGGCGAGCAGCGTCCCCCAGAGCTGCTGCTCGCTCAGCGACGACGTGGTGACAAGGGAACCGAGGTTGAGCTTGATGTCCTTGGCGTACGCCGGCAGGGCATCCTTCAGGTTGCCGATCCCCATCAGCCGGCCAGCAGCGTCTTGGCGTCGAGCGTGGCCTCGCCCTTGTTCCAGTTGCAGGGGCAGAGCTCGTCGGACTGGAGCGCGTCGAGGACCCGCAGGACCTCCTTCACGTTCCGGCCCACGGAGCCGGCGGTGACCATCGAGAACTGGATCTCGTTGTTCGGGTCGACGATGAACGTCGCGCGCATGGCCACACCGTCGTCGCCGAGGACGCCGAGCCCGGAGGACAGCTCGCGCTTGATGTCGGACAGCATCGGGAAGGGGAGGTCGCGCAGGTCGGGGTGGTTCTTGCGCCACGCGTGGTGCACGAACTCGGAGTCGACGGACACGCCGAGGACCTGCGCGTCGCGGTCGGCGAACTCGTCGTTCAGACGGCCGAACTCAGCGATCTCGGTGGGACAGACGAAGGTGAAGTCCTTGGGCCAGAAGAAGACGACCCGCCACTTGCCTTCGTAGGTCTTGTGGTGGATGGTCTCGAACGCGCTGTCAGCGTCCAGCGAGACGCAGGCGGTGAGCTCGTATTCGGGGAACTGGTCACCAACGGTGAGCATGTCAGACACCTTCCTGAGGACGACGTTGTCCTGCTCAGAGTGCCCCATCTACCATTGATATGAGAAATCGAGCAGTCGGACTAATCTGAGAGGTGATCCTTATCAGTGAGGCAGTGCCCACCATCGCTCAGCTGCGGGCCTTCCTCGCGGTGGCCAACCATCTCCACTTCCGGGAGGCGGCCGCGACCCTGCGCATGAGCCAGCCCGCGCTGTCGAGCGCGGTGTCCGCGCTGGAGGAGATCCTGGAGACCCGCCTGCTGGAGCGTACGACCCGGAAGGTCCTGCTGACGCCCGCGGGTGAGCGGGTGAGCGCGCACGCCGCCCGGATCCTCGCCGGTATCGACGAGCTGGTCAGCGACGTCGCGGAGACGCGCGAGCCGTACAGCGGCCCCGCCCATCTGGGGGTGATTCCCACCGTCGCCCCCTACCTGCTGCCGCTGCTGCTCCCCATGTTCGCCAAGGACTTCCCCCGTCTGAAGCTGACCGTGCACGAGGCCAAGACGGACACGATCCTCGAAGAGGTGCGGGAGGGCCGCCTCGACATGGTGCTGCTCGCCCTGCCCACCGACACCAACGGCCTGGTCGAGAAGCCGCTGTACGACGAGGACTTCCTGCTCGCCCTGCCGTACGACCACCCGCTCGCCGCGGGCACCGAGCCGCTCGGCCGCGACGTGCTCAAAGGGCTCGACATCGTGCTTCTCAACCAGGGCCACTGCCTCCGGGAGCAGGCCATCGACGTCTGCCGCGAGGTCGGCACGAAGGCCACGATGACCACCTACGCGGCGGGCCTTCCCACGCTGGTCCAGCTCGTGGCGGGCGGCCTCGGCGTGACCCTCCTCCCGGAACTCGCGGTGCCGGTCGAGACCGGCAAGCGGGTGCGCATCGCGCTGCGCCGGTTCGCGCGCCCTCCGGGCCGCCGCATCGGCCTCGCCTATCGCGCCACGTCCCCGCGCGCCAGTGAGTACGCCCGGATGGCCGACGCCGTACGGTCCGCGGTCCGCGCCAAGCGCCTCCCCGTCCGCCTCGTCTGACATCCCGGCACCCGGACTCCTCCTACGGCGACTCCGCGGCCGCCGAAGAGCGCCGGCGTCGTTCCACGAGGAGGAAGCGGACGACGATGAAGCCGACGCTCACGGCAGCCGCCGTCCACACGACCGTCCTCCCTATGGTCTGGACCACCTCGTTCCTGCCGGGCGGGAGCACGACCATCTGTACGGCGGCGCCGACCGGCACGGTCAGTCTCGCGAGCAAACCGATCGCTCCCGGTCGCCTGACGCACGCACCGACGGCACCCAGGGGCGCTCCGAGGACGACACTGGCGACCCACCACACGGGCGACTCGGACAACTGCCCACCGTTACGGATGCCATCCGCGATGCCGTAGGCGGCCGTGGCCGCAAGCAGGGCCAGCGCACCGGCGGCGGCGCCCTGCGCCAGTGCACTGGGACGGCTCGCCCTGGCGCGGGTGACCAGCCATCCCACCGCGACCGCCAAACCCGCCCACGCCCAGCCGGAGTCGAGCAGCAGGCTCATGATTTCCGCGATCGACCACCCGCTGGTGGCATAGGCACGGCTTTCCAGGTCGGCTTCGCTGTGGGAGAGGGCGTTCATGAGGGACGTTGCCGCGCCGAATCCCGCTCCGACCGCCAAGGCGGTCAGGATCTCCGCAGGCCGGGTCGCACGCGAGCGGTCCTGCCGTCGACTGCCCTGTCGCTGATCGTTAGTCACGATGCATAGTAAGCGCCGGGACGTATGTCGCGATTTGGGCAGAAAGTGATGGAAGATGCTGAATGGGCTGGGGATCAGCGAGCAGGAGGAGGCCGTCTACGTCGAGCTGCTGCGACGCCGCCAGGCGACGGCCGGTGACGCGGCCAAGGTGCTGGACATGCCGATTCCGGTCGTGACGGCCGCCCTGGCCCGGCTGGTCGCGCTCGGCTTGGCCACCCGAGACCACAGCGGCATGCACGTGGTCGTACCACCCGACATCGGGCTCGGCACTCTGATCGCGCAACGACAGGCCGCGTTGCAACAGGTCCAGGGCGCACTGGCGGACCTGGCGGAGGTCTACCGGACGGGAGCCGCCGCGACCGCGGGTGAGGTAGAGGTGCTCACCACGCCGGAGCAGGTCACCACCTGGCTGAACATCATGGAGCGCGGCGCCAAACGAGAAGTGCTGAACCTCTTCCGGCTCCCGTATGTACTCGACGTCGACCCCGACGATTCCACCAACGCGCAGGTCAGCTACCGATACGTGTACGAGCGCGCGGCTCTCGATCATCCGCGAACGCCGGCCGGCATCGGCAAATTTCTCAAGCGCGGGTTCGGGGTCAGGATCGCTCCCGAGCTGCCCGGCAAAATGATCATCGTGGATCGGGAGGCGGTGCTGCTGCCGACGCTGCCCGACCAGACGAGCGTCCATCCCGGATTCCTCCTGGTCCGGGGGCAGGCCCTGGTCCACATGCTGGTGGCACTCTTTGAGCGGGTCTGGCAGGCCGCGACGCCCCTGCAACTCACTGCCGCGGGTATCACCGAGGGGGTTCCCGCGTGGGACGACGTCGACGTGACGCTGATGACATATCTCTTGTCCGGCATGCCGGACAAGATGGTGGCCAGCCGGCTCGGCACCAGCGAACGCACCGTGCAGAGGAGGATCCGCCGGCTCATGAAACTGGCCGGCACCCACAGCCGTATGCAACTCGCCTGGTACGCCGCCCAGTCCGGCATGATCCCGATGTGAGCCGATCCGAATGGCACAGGGCGCCCCCGCCCGCCGAGCGGACGGAGGCGCCCCGGCCCATCCGGATCTGGCTACTACCGCAGCTGGTACGCGCGGGTCACGGTCTGGAGGACCGTGTTACCGTCCGCGTCACCGGCCTGCACCCGCAGCGAGACGAACCCACCCGCCTTGGCGGACTTGGGGTTCTTGATCGTGCCGGTGAAGGCCGCGTCACCGGCGGAGCTGATCTCCACCTGCTGCCAGGTGGCGCCGTCGTCGTAGGAGGTCCACAGCTTCGCCTCCGTGATCCGGGGGTTGGCCATGCCCTTCAGGTAGCGCATACCGAGCCCGACACGGAGCGGGCCGTTCACCGAGGCGCTGTTGGTCTGGTCGACATCGACGTCATAATCGACCGAAATGACCGGCAGCTGTGTCTCGCCCTCGGCATGCTCGGAGTGGAACGTCCAATCGGTGTTCACCTTGGTCGAGGTCGTCCACCACGGCTGGTCCCGCTGCACGTCGAGCACCACCCGGTACTCGGCGCGCTCCGGCACGGCCGGCCAGGCGAAGCCCGTCGACTTCGCGGACCCGAGCGCCTGTCCGTCCTGATACACCATGGCGAACACCTGGTCCCCGCTGGCAGAGCCCACGCTGAACTGGTTGGGCGCCGTGTCGGACAACCCGCTCACGTTCATCGCGGCGACGTCGCCTGCCCGGATGGCCGCCCTTCCGTGTTCACCCGCCAGCGCCGTACGGACGACCGCCTTGTTCCAGTCACGGGACACCCGCTGACCGGCCTTGAGCACCGTCCACCCGGTCGTCTCCGAGGCCGGCACGGCCTCCCACACGCCACCCATCCGCAGGAGCTCGGCTGACTCGAGGCCGGCCGTGACATATTCGGTGAGGGGGGGCCGCGGGATGACGGTCCGCTCGGTCACCGGGTACGCCATGCTCTGCATCGGCGAGTGCAACGTCCGGCCGTAGGAGGCCTCCGTGCCGGGCGCCGAGGCGTGGAACGTCGACTGGACCGTGGCGAGCTCGTTGTCGCGCACCTGGTAGCGCTGGTCGGCGGGGATGCCGCCCTGCCGATACTTCATCAGCGTGTAGGTGTACGGGTTCGCCACCGTCCCCTTGAACTGGACCTTGGCCTTGCCGGCCAGCGCCGCCAGCCGGGCGCCCTGCGCGCCGGAGAGGGTCATCGCCGGGATCGGGGTGTCCTCGCGGTTCCAGGTTTCGCCAAGCCAGCCGTCAGCGGTGTCGAAGTAGTCGTAAACGATGATCGCGCGTGCCCCGGCCGCCGCGGCGTTGTCGACCTGCTGCATCTCGGTGAGGTCGTCGCTGCGCTTCACCAGTGCCAGGCCGCCCTTGACGGACTTCCCGGCGTACTCCTCCGGCCGGCCGGTGCCGGCGTTCACCACGGGCAGCGTCAGCGTGCCGTCGATCCGCGGCGAGCCTCCCCAGCCACGGAAGTACATCGGCTCGATCGGCCCCCCACCGGGGCCGACGATCTGCGCCTGGACGTCCGGCGCGGTGAGGTCCCACCCGACGCGCGACTCGAAGTGGTCGTTCTCCCGCTGCGAGGGGATGGAATAGACCTGCGTCTCACCGCCGAGATGCACCTCGTGGCCGTACCTCTTCGCGTCCACCGAGTGCCGCGTGGCCAGACCCACCCGGACCCTGTTCGTCTGGGTCGGCTTCGGGGTGGTCATGGTGACCGGGCCGGCCGTGCTGCCGTCGAACGTGATGGTCTGGGGACCATCGATGATGATGTTCGGCTCCGCGCCGTAGGTGAACTCCGAGAGGCGCCAGTCGGCGCGGTAGTCGGACATCTCCACCCCGAAGGTGTGCTCGCCGCGCGGCAGCCGCACCGCGACCGTGCCGTCGTCACCGGGGTAGAGCTCCTCCGGAAAGTGCAAATTCTCCAAGTCGTAGTCGAGCACGGAAGCGAAGCCGGTGGCCGGCTTGCCGTCCCGGCCGGTCAGCTTGAACGTGACGTCGAAGCGTTCCACGTCCCTGACGAAGCCGACCGCGGTCGCCACGACCGCCTGGCCGTCGGCCGAGGTGGCGGTGACGTGCGCGCTGTGCGGCCCCTCCGCCACACCGGCCGTGTCCACGGTGACCGGCACCTCGGCGGAGCCGTGCGCCGGCACGGTCACCGTCTCCGCGCCGAGCGTGAGTGTCCCGGCCGGCAGGTCCGCGCCCGCGCCCTTGGCCGCCAGCGTGAGCGTGACCGGCTGGTCCGCATCGTTGACATAGCCGATCTGCTTGGTGACCGGATGCCCGGCGGAGTCCCAGTCCATCAGGCCGAAGTCGACCACGCCCGACCCGGAGACCACCTGCCGGACGCCTCGGGTCAGGTCGACCCGACCGGCGCCCTGGTCATACACCGACGCGTCGGCGGTCGTCTTCGCCGTGCTGATCAGCTGGCTCTTCAACCGCGCCGCGGTCCAGTCCGGGTGCTCCTGGGCGAGGATCGCGGCGGCGCCGGCCACGTGCGGCGTGGCCATGGACGTGCCGCTCGCGGTGGTGTACTTGTCGTCCACCGGCGTGCCCATGGTGGTGCCGCTCGCACGGGCTGCGACGATCTTGTAGCCGGGGGCGGTGATCTCCGGCTTGAGACCGCCGTCGCCCCCACGGGGGCCGCGGCTGGAGAAGTCGGTGACCGCGTCGGCGGAGTCGACCGCGCCGACGGTCAAGGCCGCGTCGGCCGCGCCGGGGGTGCCCACGGTGGCCGGCCCCGGTCCGCTGTTCCCGGCGGCGACGGTGAACAGCACGCCGGTCTCCGCGGTCAACCGGTTGACCGCCATGGCCATCGGGTCGGTGCCGTCGCTGCCTGCCCCGCCGCCGAGGCTCATCGAGATGACCTTCGCGCCCGAGTGGGCGGCCCACTCCATCCCGGCGATGATCCACGAATCCATGCCGGAGCCGTCGTTGTCGAGTACCTTGCCCACGGCGAGCTCGGCGCCGGGCGCCACACCCTTGTACTTACCACCGGACGCCGCGCCGGAGCCGGCGATCGTGGAGGCGACGTGAGTGCCGTGGCCGTGGCCGTCCTGCACGGTCTCGCCCGGCACGAAGCTCTGGCTCTCCACGATCCGGTCGGCGATGTCGGGGTGGCTCAGGTCCGCGCCGGTGTCCAGCACCGCGACCTTGACGCCGGTGCCGTCATACCCGGCCGCCCAGGCGTCCGGGGCGCCGATCTGCGGCACGCTCTTGTCGAGCAGCGCCTCTACCTTGCCGTCCAGCCACAGATGCTGGATGCCGCCCGAGAGCTTGGTCTTGGGCGTACCCGCCGTGGCGGTGTCGTCGGCGACGGCCTCCCAGAACTTGTCGCCCTGCTTCTTGTCCACGGTGACGGCCGCGCCGCGGATTCCCGGCAGGCTCCGCGTGACCTTGCCACCCTTGGGCGCGCTCGGCGCACCGGCCTTTTTGGCGGTGTTCTCCGAGTACCCCACGATCGTCGGGATCGACGCGCTGTGCGCGTCGTCATAGCCCTGGGCGATCAGCTGAGTGACGTTGAACAGTCGCTTGTCCACCTGGCCGGAGCCGACGAGCGACATGGCCTCCCTCGGCATCACGTACACGTCATCGCCGACCGAGAAGGTGCGCAGGTCGTTGCCCGAGTGGTTGTTCGGGGTCACAGCGACCGAGACTGTCTTGCCCTCCTGGCTGGTCACGGTGACCTGGTCACCGGTGATGAGGGTGACCCGTACGGTGGTGGTCGACGGCGCCGGCAGGCCGGTGACCCCCGCAATGGGACCCGGTGGCTCGGCGTACGCGCTCCCGGTGCCGGCCACGACGAGCGTGGCGGCGATAGCGACGCTGAGCAGCGCCGTACTACGTCTGATGCGCATGTGCGATGGCTCTCCTTTACCGGTACGGGGGGTTCGGTACCGGCAGAGCAAAGCTTCGTTAAGGAGAGACCAACGACGCTACAAGTGCGTCTGGCGGACAACGGACATGTCAGGTCATCGCCATCCGCCGGCCCGCGCCCGGGTCGACGGGCGCACGACATGCCGCGGCCTGCCCCGCGGGCAGGCCGGTAGAGCGGTGGAGCGGTCCGGTAGAGCGGTGGAGGCCGGGGAGGATCAGAGGCGCTTGAGACGGTCCACGGCCTCGTCGATTACGTCGTCGCGCTTGCAGAAGGCGAACCGCACGTACCGCGCGCCGTATTCGGAGTGGTCGTAGAAGACCTGCGTGGGGATGGCGACCACGCCGACGCGCTCGGGGAGCTGCCGCACGAAGGCGAGGCCGTCGTCGAACCCGAGCGGCCGGATGTCGGCCTGGATGAAGTACGTCCCGGCGGGGCGGAGCACGTCGAAGCCGGCCGCGACCAGTCCCTCCGTCAGCCGGTCGCGCTTGGCCGAGAGGGACGCCCGCTGGGCGGCCACCCATTCCATCTCGTGCCGCAGGCCGTACGCGACGGCGAGCTGCCAGGGCGCGCTGGAGGTGAAGGTCATGAACTGCTTGACCGCCTGGACCGCGGAGACCAACGCGTACGGCGCGCAGACCCAGCCGACCTTCCACCCGGTCACGGAGAAGGACTTGCCCGCGGACGAGATGGTCACGGTGCGGTCGCGCATGCCGGGGAACGTCGCGAGCGGGACGTGCTCGACCCCGTCGAAGGTGAGGTGCTCGTACACCTCGTCGGTGATGGCGATCAGGTCGTGCGCCTCGCACAGGGCCGCGATGGAGGCGAGCTCTTCGCGGGTGAACACGGTGCCGGTGGGGTTGTGCGGCGAGTTGACGAGGATCGCCCGGGTGCGGGGCCCGACGGCCGCGGCCAGCTCGTCGGGGTCGAACGTGAACCGCCCGGCGTCCACGCGCAGCGGCACGGGGACGCGCGCGGCTCCCGACAGCGCGATCGCGGCGGCGTAGGAGTCGTAGTAGGGCTCGAAGACGATCACCTCGTCGCCCGGCTCGCACAGCGCGAGGACGGTCGCCGCGATGGCCTCGGTGGCGCCCACCGTGACCAGCACCTCGCCGTCCGGGTCGTAGCCGAGGCCGTAGTACTCCTTCTGGTGCTCGGACACCGCGCGCCTGAGCTCGGGGACGCCCGGGCCCGGCGGGTACTGGTTGAGGCCGCCGCGGATCGCCTCGACGGCGCGCCCCAGCATCGCCTCGGGACCGTCCGTGTCCGGGAAGCCCTGTCCCAGATTGATCGAACCGGTCTCGACGGCCAGTCTCGTCATGGTCGCGAAGACGGTCGTGCCGAACTCGCGCATCCGTGCCACCAGAGGCTCTCTCACGCTGGCAATGTACCGGGTGCCCCCGCCCCGTCCGGATCAGCCTGTGGACAACCGCCCCAGGCATGGCGGGAACCCCACCCGCGCGGGCAGACTGAGAGCCGTGACACGCGTAGCCCTGTGCCAGATCCCGATCTCCCATGACCCGAAGACGAACCTCGAAGCCGCACGTGAGGCGCTCGCGGAGGCCGGGGACGCCGAGCTGGCGGTGTTCCCCGAGGCCACGCTGACCCGGTTCGGCCGGGGGGTGACCGAGACGGCGGAGCCGCTGGACGGCCCGTTCGTGACGGGGCTGGCCGACGCGGCGCGGGAGTTCCGTACCGCCGTCATCGCCGGGACGTTCGAGCCGGGAGACGGCCGCGTGCGCAACACGGCCGTGGCGATCTCCGAGGAGGGCGAGCTGAAGGCCGCCTACCGGAAGATCCACCTCTTCGACTCGTTCGGCGCCCGCGAGTCCGACCTGGTCGTCGCCGGCGACGCGCCCGTGGTGGTCGAGCTGGCCGGGCTCCGCGTCGGGCTGATCACCTGCTACGACGTCCGGTTCCCCGAGCTGGCCAGGGCGCTGGTCGACGCGGGCGCGGACACGTTCGCGGTCATCGCCGCCTGGGGGTCGGGCCCGATGAAGGAGGAGCACTGGGCGACCCTCGTCCGGGCCCGCGCCATCGAGAACACCACGTGGACGGTCGCGGTCGGCCAGGCGCCCAACCCCTCCGCCTCGGACGGCTTCGGGGTGGGCCGCAGCATGCTGGTCGACCCCCTCGGCGTCGTACGGCACGACCTCGGCCCCGGGCGCGCCGTGCGGACGGTGGAGATCGATCAGGCGTTCGGCGCCGAGGTGCGCGCCACGGTCCCCTCGCTGCTGCACCGGCGGGCGGACATTTTCTCCCGCCCGCCGGGCGAGGCCGCGCCCGGATCGTAAACTGTCGGTCATGACCGAGCCGGGACCCAGAACGCCGATGCAGAAGGTGATCCCGCCGCGGCTGCTCGTGCCGTGCCTGTCGGGAAAACGGACGATCATCTCCGGATACGTGTACCGCGTGCGGGACTGCGACCGGTTCACCACGCCGGCGGCGCTGGTCGCCGCCCTGGACCTGCAGTTCGAGGGGTCCGACCTGGTGCCGGGGGTGCCCGAGCTGTACATCATGCGCTGGCGGGCGCGCGACACGGACAGTTACGTCGTCCCGTACGCCCCGCACAGGGGCGGGGACTGGAACGATGCACCACCGTTCGCCGGCAACGGATACACCACGTCGCAGGACAGCGCGGTGCCGCAGTTCCACACGATGCCGATGCCGATCCCCGCCGGGGCCGAGATCATCCACCTGACCGGGAGCGGGGAGCGGATCTTCGCCCGGTATGACGGCCTGTCCTGGCGACCCGCCGCGTGACCGGCCCTATGACCGGGCGCTGTCACGGGCGCCGCGGCATCACGCGGACGCGGCGGCTTTCCCCGGCATTCACAAGGGCATCCACCACGACTACGGAGCGGGACGGGTCATGAGTGACATCGAGCCGGTCGGGCTGGGCTTCGTCGCCGGCCACCGTGGCCAGGCGTACGCCGCCGCCATCGGTCCGGACAACGACGATGTGGTCCTGTTCAGCGAGTCGCCGGAGGAGGGCTTCACGCAGGCCGCGGGGTACTGGCGGCGCCAGGTCCCCCGCGCCGAGCTGGAGTGGCTCACCCTGCTCCGCACGGTCGGCACGTACGGGGGCGAGCCCTGCGTGGTCCTGGACGAGGACGACACAGGCGACGTGCCGGGGCTGCACATCGCCTACGCGGGACACAGCGGCGTGCGCGCCGAGGCGCTGGGCTACTGGCTGGTGGACCATGGCGCCTACGAGGTCGTCGTGTCGCGCGACGAGGTCCAGTCCGTCCGGGTGGAGCGGATCTCCGTCCCGATCAGGCCCGACGCCGATCGGGCGACGGGCGACGCGTAGCCGGGCCCGGTCAGGTGCCCAGCGCCCGGTAGTGGGCCAGCCGCGCGGCAAACCGGTCCTCGGCGGGCCGGGCGAGCAGGCCCGCGATCTCGTATTCGAGGGCCGCGGCCACCCGGCGGCAGAAGGCCTCGGGTTCGTAGGCCGCGTCCGGCCGTTCGGCCACGATCCGGTCGACGACGCCGTCCCGCTTCAGATCGGCCGCGCGTACGCCCTGGGCGGCGGCGATCTCGGGGGCGAAGTCCACCGTCCGGTAGAGGATCGCCGAGGCGCCCTCGGGCGGCAACGGCGACAGCCATCCGTGCTGGGCGCAGAGCACCCGGTCGGCGGGCAGGAGCGCCAGCGCCGCGCCGCCCGCGCCCTCGCCGAGCAGCAGGCAGACCGTCGGCGCGTCCAGCATGACGAGGTCGGCCAGGCAGTGGGCGATCTCGGCGGCGAGACCGCCTTCCTCGGCCGCCTTGGACAGCGCCGCGCCCGCCGTGTCGATCACCGTGACCAGCGGAAGGCCCAGCTCGGAGGCGAGGCGCATGCCCCGGCGGGCGACCCGCAGCCCGGCGGGCCCGAGTGGTCCTCCGGCCTTGAGCCGCCGCCGGTCCTGCCCGAGCACGACGGCGGGGACCGTGCCGAAGCGGGCGAGCGCCAGCAGCATGCCGGGGTCGTTCTCGCCGACGCCGGTGCCGTTCAGCGGGGTGACGTCGGAGGCGGCCAGTTTGAGCAGGCTGCGCACGCCGGGGCGGTCGTCGCGGCGGGAGCGGGTGATCGCCTCCCACGCCTCGGCCTCCTCGGCCCCCTCCTCGGGCTCGGGCGGGAGGGCCAGGCCCGTCCTGGGCGCGCAGAGGACGGACAGCGCCCGGATGGCAATCCCCCTCGCGTCCTCCGCGGAGACGACCGCGTCCACCAGTCCGTGGGCGTACAGGTTCTCCGACAGCTGCACCCCCGACGGGAACGGGTAGCCGTGCAGGGACTCGAAGACGCGCGGGCCGAGGAACCCGATCAGCGCCTCCGGCTCGGCCGCCGTCACGTGGCCGAGCGACCCCCATGACGCGAGGACGCCGCCGGTGGTCGGATGGCGCAGATAGACGACGTAGGGCAGGCCGGCGGCGCGATGGGCGGCGACGGCCGCGGTGATCTTGGCCATCTGGGCGAAGGCGAAGGCGCCCTCCTGCATCCGGGTGCCGCCGCTGGCGGGCGCGGCGAGGAGGGGCAGCCGCTCGGCGGTGGCGCGTTCGACCGCCCGGGTCAGCCGTTCGGCCGCGGCCACCCCGATCGACCCGGCCAGGAACGAGAACTCGCAGACCGCGACGGCGACGCGGCGGCCGTCGAGGGTGCCCTCCCCCGTGATCACGGATTCGTCGTAGCCGGTCCGCTCGCGTGCCACCCGCAGTTCCTCGGCGTACGGGGAGCCGGGCTCGACCGGGTCGGCGGGCGGCTCGTCCCACGACTTCCACGAGCCGGGATCGAGCACCCGGCGGATCAGCGTCCGGGCGTCGGGCCTCGTCATCGCTCGCTCTCGGTCGCGGGGTCCGCGCCGTTCGAGGTCGCGGGCGTGCTTTCGGGCGACGACGCGCCGGAGGGGCCGGGCTCGCTCTCCCGCGCGCGCAGCCAGCCGAGCACCGCGTCGTTGTCCTGGCCGAGCATCGGCGGCGCGACGTGGTGGCGGGCGTGTTCCCGGCCGGAGCCGGGGTCCTCGAAGCGCAGCGGCGGGCCGGGCAGCTCGATCGGGCCGAGCACGGGGTGGTCCACCTCGACGAGGAGTCCCTGCGACCTGACCTGGTCCCAGGCGTACACCTCGTCGATCGTGCGGATCGCGCCGGCCGGGATGCCCAGCTCGCCCAGGGAGGCGAGCCAGTACGCCCGGTCGTGCGCGGCGAGGGCCTTCTCCAGGTCGGCGATCAGGTCGTCGCGGTGGGCGAACCGCTGGGCGTTGGTGGCGTATTTCGGCGTGTCGGGGTCGATGCCGAGCAGCACGGCGAACTTGCGCCACTGGCCCTCGTTGGCGACGGCGACCTGGATCATGCCGTCGGCGCAGCGGAAGGCGCCGTAGGGGGAGATGGACGCGTGGTGGTTCCCGGCGGCCTTCGGGACCTGGCCGCCGACCGTCCAGGCGGTGCCGTGGTAGGCGTGGACGCCGACGACCGAGGCGAGCAGTGACGTGCGCACCACCTTGCCGCGGCCCGTCCGCTCGCGTTCGTAGAGAGCCGCGACGACGCCGTACGCGCCGTGGATGCCGCCGAGCAGGTCCGCGATCGAGGCTCCGACGCGGTACGGCTCGTCCGGGGACGGTCCGGTGAGGGACATCAGGCCGGCCTCGCCCTGGGCGATCTGGTCGTATCCGGGACGGCCGCCTTCGGGGCCGTCGTGGCCGAATCCGGTGATGGACAGGACGACCAGGCGGGGGTTGAGCCCGTGCAGCCGTTCGACGGAGAAGCCGAGCCGGTCGAGGACGCCGGTGCGGAAGTTCTCGATCAGCACGTCGCTCTGCCGGATGAGCCGCTCGATGAGCTCCTTGCCCTCGGGGGCCTTCATGTCCACCGTGATGGACTGCTTGTTGCGGTTGGCCGCCAAAAAATATGTGGATATGTCGTGATCTGGGCCGACGAAGGGTGGCCCCCAGCCGCGCGACTCGTCCCCTGAGGAGGGATGCTCCACCTTGATCACATGGGCGCCCAGGTCGCCGAGCATCTGACCGGCGTGCGGGCCGGCCAGCGCGCGGGACAGGTCCAGAACGACGATGCCTTCAAGTGGTCCCTGCAAATCGTCCTCCGCGTCGCGAACGGTTCCTCACGGCAAGCCTGCCAGGTCATCTCGGAGGGTGAACTGTCAGGTCTTGCCGACCACCTTCGAAATGCCCACCACTTTCGTACGACATCTTTCGTACGACATCGCCGCGCCCGGTCTCGGGTGCGCCGGGCCGCGACGCGTCGACGCCCCCCCCAGCCGTTCAACGGCCTTGGCCTGCTCGGTGAGCTCGCGGGGCTGCCCGCTGTCTTCTACACCGCCGTGGGGATCTGCGTGTCCGCCTCCGTTCTGCTCTGGCGGAACCTCGCCGCCGCGAAGAGCGCACCCGTTCCCGAGCCGGCGCCGGCCGCTGCTTAGTCAGGTGTCCACGAACCTTGGCCGGGCCGGTCTCTTCGCCTCGCCTCGCCAACCTGCCGATATACCGTCCGTATACGGATATGTCGGATCATCGCCCCGAGCACAGTCACCACCAATGGGGGCACCATGAATCGACCTCTCCGCGCCGTACTCGCCACCGGCCTGACCCTCGCGGCGCTCGCCGCCCCGTCAGCCGCCTCGGCATCCGCTCAGCACGTAATCGATGTCAAGACGACCAGAATCTCCTACCTGCAGTATCCCGAGACCGGGAAGGCCAGAGCCCAGCTCCGGAACATCACGGTGACCTGGCGCAGGGACCGTGCCGAGAAGCGGACCTGGGTCACCGTCTCCGGGCAGCTCCGCGACTCCGGACCCGGCGACGGACACTGCGCCCGATTGAGGCTGGCGACGGAAGTCAGCGCGTTCGAACCCTTCAAAACCGCGGTGACCACGGAATGCAACGGAGTCTGGCGGACGAGAACGCTCGCCATGGAGCCCGGTTTCGACGATTTCGTCACCCTTGGCATCTACACGTCGCCCAGCGCGAACAACAGGACCCTCAGGGAACTGACGAACCCCTGGGGGAGGCGGTAGATCACCGGGAGTGCCGGTCCCCGCCAAGTCCGATGTTTCTCCACCTTTCGGCGTAAGTTGGGGTTGTCAAGATCGCTGCATCGCGTCGGTACAGACCCGTAACCGTATCGCCGACGCATCCTCCCCCGGCGTTCTGCGCTGCCCACCTCTCATGGCGACGGGACGGCGGAGCGAGCGGTGCAAAAGAAGGCAGGCCGACCGCGAGAGACCAGCGGAGCGAGGGCAATCAGGCAGTCGACCAGGCGATATACCGTCCGTATACGGATATGTCGGATCATCGCCCCGAGCACAGTCACCACCAATGGGGGCACCATGAATCGACCTCTCCGCGCCGTACTCGCCACCGGCCTGACCCTCGCGGCGCTCGCCGCCCCGTCAGCCGCCTCGGCATCCGCTCAGCACGTAATCGATGTCAAGACGACCAGAATCTCCTACCTGCAGTATCCCGAGACCGGGAAGGCCAGAGCCCAGCTCCGGAACATCACGGTGACCTGGCGCAGGGACCGTGCCGAGAAGCGGACCTGGGTCACTGTTTCCGCGCAGCTCCGCGACTCCGGACCCGGCGACGGACACTGCGCCCGAATGATGCTGACGGCGGACCCCACCATACCCACCAAAAGCACGGTGACCACGGAATGCAACGGAGTCTGGCGGACGAGAACGCTCGCCATGGAACCCGGCGGCGAACAGGTCGTCCCGCTCCACCTCTACACGTCGCCGAACGCGGACAACTGGACCATCAGGGTACTGAGGAGTCCCTGGCGGTAGATCACCGGGAGTGCCGGTCCCCTCGCGCGGGCCCGGCACCCCCGGCACCGGATCAGACGGTGTCGACCTCGGCGTACGGAAGACCATCGGACAGGGTGGGGTACCCGGGGCCGCGGTCGAAGAAGGGGGCGTCCTCCGGCGCCGCGGCCCGGAGGGTCGCGCGCAGCTCGGCCGTCCCCGCGTAGTCGACACGAAGGTCGTCACGAAGGTCGTCGCGGGCGCCGTGCAGGACGACGCCGTAGTCCTCCCGCGCCGCCTCCGGGGAGACCTTGCCGTCGCGCACGTCGGCGGCGACCGCCTCGGGGGCGCGGTTGTACGGCGAGCCCCACCCGCCGCCGCCCGTGGTGCGCACCCGGACGATCTCCCCCGCGCGCACCGGGAAGTCGTCGACCAGGCCCTCCATCGGCACGCCGTCCACGGTGACGACGAACGGCCGGCCGGCGCGGCCTCCGTTGACGCCCCAGCAGGACAGGATGGACCGGTCGGCGATCGACATGAAGGACGCGTCGCGCAGCATCCGGATGTGCTTGTCGTAGCCCAGACCGCCCCGGTACTCCCCCGGCCCGCCGCTGTCGACAGCCAGCCCGAGCCGCTCCACCCGGAACGGCCAGCGCGCCTCGGCGAACTCCACAGGGATGTTGCGCGAGTCGGGCACGACGTGGATCGTGTCCTCGCCGTCGGCGTACCAGCGGCCGCCGGAGCCACCGCCGAGGACCTCCCGCATCAGGTACGGCCCGTCGTCGGAGTCGCCGTAGACGCCGGTGTACCTGATCGTCTCCTGGTCGGCGGGCATCCGGCCGCCGGTCGCCTTGGCCAGCACGCCCGCGAGCACGCCGAGCAGGCGCAGGATGACGAACGTCCGCGCGTTGGTGGGCGCCGGGAAGATCGGGGTGAGCAGGGTGCCCTTCTCCGGGAACACCATCTTGATCAGCGGGACGACGCCCTCGTTCACGTCGAGCTCCGCCATCCGCTCCGGGGTGTCGGCGAGGTTGCGCAGGATCGGCGCGAGCCACTTCTTGAGGAAGACGCCGTCCGCGTAGTCGCCCGCATGGTTGATCGGCCCCTTGGCCTGGGGCGACGTCCCGGTGAAGTCGATCGTCAGCGGGACCTCGGCGGAATGATCGACGGTGAGCGTGATGCGCTGGGTGTGCAGCCGGGGCTCGTCCACGCCGTCATGCTCGGCGTAGTCCTCCCAGACGTGGACACCCTCCGGGATCTTCGTCAGCAGCTCGCGGCGGAACGTCTCGGTCGTCTTCGTGATGATCGCGTCGAAGCACGCCTCGACGGCGGCCCGGCCGTACCGGTCGAACAGCTCGGCGAGCCTGCGGGCGCCCATGAGGCAGGCGGAGCACTCGGCGTCGAGGTCGCCCGCGAGCGAGTCCGGCATCCGCGAGTTGCGCGTCATGATCGTCAGCGCGGCGCGGTTGGGCACGCCCTGGTCCCAGAGCTTGATCGGCGGCACCATCAGGCCTTCCTCGAAGGCGCTGCGCGCGTGCGACGGCATCGAGCCGGGGACGGCCCCGCCGATGTCATCGTGGTGGCCGAACGCCTGCACGAAGGCCACCACCTCGCCCTCGTGGAACACCGGGACGGTCACGCACAGGTCCGGGAGGTGCCCGATCCCGCCCTCGGACAGGTAGACGTCGTTGTGGAAGAAGACGTCGCCGGGCTTCATCGTCTCCAGCGGGAAGTCCCGCACGACTGGCTGGACCAGCGCCGAGTACGACCGGCCGGTCAGCTTGCGCAGCCGTACGTCGTGGATGCCGGCGCGGAAGTCGTGCGCGTCGCGGATCATCGGCGAGCGGGCGGTCCGCGCGATGGCGGTCTCGACCTCCTTCTCGACCGAGGCGAGCGTGCCCTCCACGATCTCCACGAGCACCGGGTCCGCCGGGGCCGTCCTCCGGGCCGCCTTCCGGGAAGTCATCGGCTCGTTCCTCCGCTCGCTCATCGGTCGCTCACCACGATCAGGTTTCCGTGGTCGTCCACGGTGGCGGTGAAGCCGGGGTGGACGGGCAGGGTGGAGCCGTACTCCTCGACGACGGCCGGGCCCGTGACGACGGCCCCCGCGCCGAGGTCGGCACGGCGGTAGATCACGGTGCGCCCCCACGTCTCGTAGAACACCTCGCGGGTCCCCACCGGGCTCGCCTCGCCCACCTGGGCCGGCACGCGGGCGAGCGCGGGCCGCGTGATCGGGCCGATGCCGGAGACGCGCAGGTTGACCCATTCGACGGCGTGCCGCGGGTCGTCGCGGTAGCCGTACCCGTAGAGCTTCTCGTGCTCGGCGTGGAAGCGCTCGACCACGGCCGCGCACCAGGCGTCGTCGAGCGCGCCGCCGGGCGCGGCCACCCGGACCTCGTACGCCTGGCCGTAGTAGCGGAGGTCGGCGCTGCGGGCGTACACGTGGTCGGCGAACCCCTCGCGGTCGAGCGCGTCCGCCGCCTCGGCCTCCAGCTCGGCGTAGATCCCGGCGAGCGCCTCCGGGGCGGGCGCGCGGGAGACGTGCGTACGGACGTAGTCGTTCTTGACGTCCACGGTGAGCAGCCCGAACGCGGAGACGTTGCCCGGGTTGGGCGGCACGACGGCGGCGGGCAGCCCGAGGATGTCGATCAGACGGCAGGCCAGCAGCGGGCCGGACCCGCCGAAGGCGACCATCGGGAAGTCGCGCACGTCCAGTCCGCGCTTGACCGTGATCTGCCTGATGGCGTTGGACTGGTTGAAGGCGCTGATCTCCAGGATGCCGGTGGCGCAGCGCTCCGGTGTCAGCCCGAGCTTGCCGGCCAGGGCCTCGATGCCCGCTCTGGCCGCCGCCACGTCGAGGGGGATCTCGCCGCCGAGCAGGTGCGGGGGCACCCGGCCGAGGAAGACGTGGGCGTCGGTGACGGTCACCTCGGTGCCGCCGCGGCCGTAGCAGAGCGGCCCCGGGTCGGCCCCCGCCGACTTCGGGCCGACCTTCAGCGTCCCCTCCGGGGAGATCCACGCGATCGACCCGCCGCCGGCGCCCACGGTGACGATGTCGATCATCGGGATCTTGCAGGGGTAGCGGCCGATGCTCCCCTCGGTGGTCAGGGACGGCTCGCCCTCGACGACCACGGCGACGTCGGTGGAGGTGCCGCCGCCGTCCAGGGTGATCACGCTGGGACGGCCGGCCGTACCGGCGATCAGCGCGGCGCCGAGCGCGCCCGCCGCGGGGCCGGACAGGACGGTGGTGATGGGCTGGTGGACGACCTCGGCGGCCGAGAGCACGCCGCCGTTGCTCTTCATCACCGAGAACGGCCGGCCGATCCGGTCGGACAGGTTCTGGATGTACCGGCGCATGATCGGCTTGACCGCGGCGTCGACCAGCGTGGTCACCGACCGCTCGTACTCCCGGTACTCGCGCAGCACCTCGCTCGACAGGGACACGACCGCCTCGGGGTGCTCGCGGGCCAGCACGTCCCTCATCCGCAGCTCGTGGACCGGGTCGGCGTACGAGTGGAGGAAGCAGACGCCGATCGCGGTGACGCCGTGGTCGCGGAACCAGCGCGCCGCCGCGACCGCCTCGTCCTCGTCAAACGGACGGACCTCCCGGCCGAGGTGGTCGAGCCGGCCGCCCACCGTTTTGACCCGGTGCACCGGGACGATCCTGGGTGGTTTCACCCAGAAGTAGGAGTTGCCGTACCCGTCGGGCACGCTCTGCCGCGCGATCTCCAGCAGGAACTCGAAGCCCTCGGTGGTGACGAACCCGAGGTGCGCGGTGCCGTCGGCGCGGTCCTCAAGGAGCTGGTTGGTCGCGACGGTGGTGCCGTGGACGATGCCGGACACGCCGTCCAGCCCACCCTCCCGGGAAGGGGCGTGCAGCTCCAGCACTTTGTGGACCCCTGCCATGAAACCGTCGGCGGGGTTGGCAGGAGTCGAGGGAGTCTTGGTCGTGACGATCGTGCCGGTGTGCTCGTCGACCAGAACCACGTCGGTGAACGTGCCCCCGGTGTCGACCCCGATGCGGACGCTAGGCATGTTCCAGTGTCTACAGACCCCCGCCGACGGCGGGAACCGGCGCACTCTGCCGAATAATCCGCCGAATAATCGGCGAATCCTCGTTACCCGCCTGCCGCCCGGGGCCGACCGGGCGGCCGTCAGGACCGAATCAGGTACGGATCAGGAACGCTGCTTGGGCGGGCGCGGCCAGCGGGTCACGGCCGCACCGCCGGGGGCGCGCCCCATGATCTCCTCGATGTGCTGCGGACCGACGTACGACGCCATCCGCATGGCCCGCTCGTTGACCCGGCGCAGCTCGGCCTCGGCCTTCGCCTTTCCCGCCTGGCCGCTCTGCACGCCGAAGTACGCGCCGGTGAGCGTGCCCACGACTCCGGCGAGCCCGGCGAAGAGGGTGCTCGCCTGGCCCGTGCTCACCACGGCGACGCTGAATCCCGCCAAGGTGACCACGAGGCCGGTGAGGACGACGTAGAACCCGTACCGCCAGCGGTCGGCGTCCGCCTCGGCCGCCGCCGTGTCGTCGGCGAGCATCATCGCCTCCAGCGGACTCGGCGTCTCCGGCTGCTCCTCTGGCGTGGTCATCGCACCTCCCGTGATTCCGATGAAGAGGAATGTCCCATGTTGTACATGATCACGCCAACAGCGCCACCCCGCCGCACACGCGATATCTCGTCCGCATCAATCCGCTCTCTAAGATCACCGCGTAGGGGCCAGGAGCCCCGGTCCGACGGGTTCCGTACGGCGCGGCGGTGGCCTGGGCAGGACCGGCATCTGTCGGGAGCGTTACCAGTAAGCTGACGCCCCGTGACTGATCTGTCTGCCTTGTCTTCTTCGCCCACACAGGGGGCCCGGGACGCCGTGCTCAAGTTCTTCTACGGTCCCATGGACTGCGGGAAGTCCACCCTGGCCCTGCAGCTGAACTACAACCACCGCAGGCAAGGCAGGCGCGGCATCGTGCTGACCAAGCACGACCGTTCGGGCGGGCCCCGGGTCACCAGCCGGATCGGCATCGACAACGAGGCCGTCGAGGTCGTGGACGGCCTCGACCTGGTCGAGCTGGTCTGCGCGTACGACCGCATCGACTACCTGATCTGCGACGAGGCGTGCTTCTACAGCATGGAGCAGATCGAGCAGCTCGCCGACCTGGTGGACGACCACGGCATCGACGTCTACGCCTTCGGACTGGCGTCCGACTTCAGGTCGCAGATGTTCCCGGCCGCGCAGCGGCTGTTCGAGCTGGCCGACGAGGTCGCCCGGCTGCAGGTGGAGGTCCTGTGCTGGTGCGGCCGTCCCGGCCGGTTGAACGCCCGGATCGTGGGCGGCGTGATGGCCAGGACCGGCGAGCAGGTCGTCATCGCGGACACCGGCTCGACGGCCCCGGTGAACTCCGCCGAGCCCGACGGCGAGGTGGGCGTGCACTACCGGGTGCTGTGCCGCCGCCACCACCGCAACGGCGACCTCGGCGACGAGGCCGCGGCGTCCCGTCCCCTGGAACCCGCGACCCACGCCTGACCGGGCGGCGCCGCTCCCGCGCGCCCCTCGTGCCACCCCCGCCGGACCGGGCCGGGACCGCCCCCGGTTCGGTCAGACGGGCCCCTCCGGGGACCGGACCACAAGAGCCGCGGTCAGACCGCGCAGTAGCCGTCGTCGCAGGCGTCGCCGCCGCTCTGGGCGGAGGCGACCGCCGTGCGGGCGCGGACCTCGTTGAGGGCGGCGACCAGCGTCTCGACCGGCTGCGCGCCGGACACGGCGAACTGGCCCTCGAACAGGAACAGCGGAACGCCGCTGATGCCGAGGTCGCGGGCGTCGGCCAGTTCGGCGCGGACCTCCTCGGCCCCCTCGCCGGTGTCGGTGACGCCGAGCTCGGCCGCGAGCTTCGCCAGCGTCTCGGGGTCGCCGACGTCGAGCCCCTCCTGGAAGTACGCGCGGAAGAGACGCTCGACCGCCTCCGCACCGCGTCCCGCGCGCTGCGCCAGCCAGATCAGCCGGTGGGCCTCGAAGGTGTTGGCCTGGACCGCCCGCTCGAAGTCGAACTCCAGCCCGTCCTCCGCCGCCGCCTGCGCCACCCGGTGCGTGATCTGCGCGACCTGGGCGGGTCCGCCGAACTTGCGTGCCAGCTCGGCGAGCAGCGGCTCCTTCCGCGAGACCGCGTCCGGGGCGAGCTGGAACGGCCGGTGGACCACCTCGACATCCCCGTCGAAGAGCTCCACGGCCTTGGCGAGCCTTGCATGGCCGATATAGCACCACGGACAGGCGACGTCGGAGAAAATCTCAATCTTCACGATCTGCTCTAACCGGCCGCGACACGGGACAATTCCCCGTCTCAGGCCCGTCTCAGGCCGGAGGTCACCGCCGCTGGCGTCCGAGAACCCATCCGATGACCGCGCTGCCGAGCGCGACCCCGGCGCCCATGCCGAACGCGGCGAACATCGTCCACGGCGGCACGCCCGCGCGCTGCGCCCGGCCGGCGACCGCCGCCTCCCGGGTGAACACCTGCCCCACCTCCGGCTGGTACGGCACAGCCGGTGTGGCGCCGACGTCCGCTCCGACCTCCGTCCCTGCCCGGTCTCCGGCCGCGGCCGCGCCGGTCGCCGCACCCACCACGACCGGTGCCACCGACGCTGCGAGGGCGGCGGCCCGTCCGGTCAGGAGGTGCTCCTCCACGGCGGTGAAGAACTCGCCCGCGGTCTTCTTCGCGACCGAGCCGAGCATCCGCTGGCCGACCCCGCCGATCATGCCGCCGACGACGGCCTCGGCGTCGTAGTCGACCCGGGTGCCTCCCTCGACCTCGCTGAGGCTGATGCGCACGGTGGCGTCGACTGTGCCGGGCGCGCCCTGCCCCCGGGCCCGCAGCACGAACCGCTCCGGCTCGTGCGGGTCGGAGAGCGCGACCTCGCCCTGGTAGAGCCCCTTGATGGAGGCCACCCCGGCGTTCACGGTCATCTTGTAGACGTCGTCGCCGACGGCCTCCAGCCGTTCACATCCGGGGATCGTGCACACCAGGACGCCCGGGTCCCGCAGCGCCGTCCAGACGCGGCCCCGCTCGACACCGAGCACGGCGCTTCCCGTGATCTTCACACCATCACCTCTCCCGCACCCTTCTGGCTCCGGAGACTAGGGACTCTCCGGCAGCGTGGATAAGGGCAACATGTGCCCACACCCATGATCAACCCTAGGCAGGTCTCTCCGCGCCGCACCCGCCGCGCCTTAGGTGCCCCGTTTCACACTTCGGCCATCGCGCCGCTTTGCCGCAGGTCAGGACGAGTTTGGCGTACCGGTCGTCCCTCTATGGGAGGTATCGACGAGACGCACCGGATGTCCGGTTGGACCAAGATTGTTGGTCATGAAGGGCAACCGACGTCTGACAGGCGTGCTGATGGGACTGATTCTGGCCGCGGGATGCGCGGAGGGCGGCACCACCCAGGCGGAGCCGAAGGCCCCGGCGACGTCGCGCTCCTCCTCGCCCGGCGGCGCGCGTTCCGCGCCCGCCGCGTCGCCGACCCCCCGCGCCGCACTCCCCCGCCCGGGTGAGGTCGGACGGATCCCCAAGCCGGCGAACGGCGTGCCGGTGATCAGCATGATCCCGACCAAGCGGAAGGTCGTCTTCCTGACCATCGACGACGGCTGGGAGCAGGACCCCGGCTTCCTCAAGCAGGTGCGCGACGAGGGGATCCCGATCACCGTGTTCGCGATGCGCGACGCGGTCGAGGCGAAGGGGTCGCCCGACGCCGCGTCCGGCGGCGGACGGTACACGGGCGCCGGCCAGTGGGACTACTTCCGGGCACTGCGCGACGCCGGCGCGCCGATCGAGAGCCACACGTTCACCCACCCCAACCTCCGGACGCTCGGCTACGACCGGCAGAAGGCGGAGATCTGCGGGATGTCCACCCTCATCCGCAAGGAGACCGGCCGCCGGCCCACCCTGTTCCGGCCGCCGTTCGGCAATTACAACGAGGCGACCTCCCAGGCGGCCACGGAGTGCGGCCTCAAGGCGATCATGATGTGGAGCGCGACCGTGCAGCCCGAAGGAAAGATCGCCTACCAGGTGCCGGACAAGCAGCTCCGGCCGGGCGACATCCTGCTGCTGCACTTCCGGCCCAACCTGTCCCGGGACTTCCGGATCCTGGTCAAGAAGATCAAGCGCCGCGGGTTCGAGCTGGGCGATCTGCACGCGTACTTGAAGGCCGGAGGCGTGCCCGTCTCCTGACCGGCCTCGGCCGGGCGCCCGTACGGGCCCGGGACGTGGTCCCGGGCGCCGCGGCCTGCCAACCTGGCCTGCCACCGCGGGTCGCCGATGTCCCCCGCGCGGCGTACCGGGCAATCAGCCCAGCGGCGGACGCCGTTTTCCGGTGAAGTGTCCATTATCGGAACCGGGCGTCACAGGAGACGTTCCCGGAGAGCCAGGTCGGCGGTCCCTTCACCCAGGGACCGCCCGGCCCGCATTCTCATGGAACCGGACGCGTGCCGCGAACGAGGATCATGGGGGCATCGATCCTCGAATGTGACAAAGATCTCGCGGTGCAGTCGTCCCACCAATTGCTCTACAGGTTGTAGTACTACTGAAAGTAGAACTACGACTTGTAGAGCTCCGGCACCCGCGAGGGGAACATGGACGCGCTTGATCTGGCACGGTGGCAGTTCGGGGTGACCACCGTGTACCACTTTCTGTTCGTACCTCTGACGATCGGCCTCGGCGTCTTCGTCGCCGGTCTGCAGACGGCCTGGCACCGCACCGGCAAGGACCACTACCTCACGCTGACGAAATTCTTCGGCAAGTTGTTCCTGATCAACTTCGCCATGGGCGTGGTCACCGGCATCGTGCAGGAGTTCCAGTTCGGCATGAACTGGAGCGAGTACTCGACCTTCGTCGGGGACGTGTTCGGAGCAGCCCTCGCGCTGGAGGCGCTGCTCGCCTTCTTCATGGAGTCGACCTTCCTCGGCCTGTGGATCTTCGGCTGGGACCGGCTCCCCAAGCGGCTCCACCTGGCCGCCATCTGGGCCGCGGCCATCGGGTCCAACATCTCGGCCTACTTCATCCTGGCCGCCAACGCCTGGATGAAGCACCCGGTCGGCTACGAGGTGGTGAACGGCCGGGCCAGGATGACCGACCTGTGGGCCGTGCTCACCAACCCCACCGCGCTCGTCCAGATCCCCCACGTCGTCGCCGCCGCCTTCGTCGTGGCGGGCGGCTTCATCCTGGCGGTCAGCGGCTACCGCATCCTGCGTGAGCGCGGCGTCGCCGCCGTCGGCCGGCGAACCGCCGCTGCCGCCGTCGCCGTCGGCGACGCCGCGGTCCCGCCGCGCCGCCGTACCGACATGTGGCGGACCAGCCTGCGCGGCGCGCTCGTCATGACGGCGCTCGCCGGGGTCGTGGTCGCCGGGACCGGCGACCTGTCCGGCCAGCTCCTGCACGAGCAGCAGCCGATGAAGCTCGCCGCGGCCGAGGGGCTGGCGCGCGACACCGCCGGCGCGAGCTTCACCATCGTGCCCGGGGTCGAGGTGCCGGGCCTGCTCAGCCTGCTCTCCGCGCACGACCCCGGCGCCACGGTCCAGGGCATCGAGGACATCCAGCGACGGTACGAGGAGCAGTTCGGCCCGGCCGACTACACCCCGAACCTGCCCGTGATCTTCTGGTCGTTCCGCGTGATGTTCGGCTTCGGCATGGTGACTGTCGGGCTCTCGGTCCTCGGTCTCTGGCTGACCAGGAAGCGCCGCGGCCCCAGCCGGGGGCGGACGGCGGCGCCGGTGCCATCCTGGTTCGCGCGCGCCTGCGTGCTGGCGCTCCCGCTGCCGGTGGCGGCGATCATCGCGGGCTGGCTGCTCAGCGAGATCGGCCGCCAGCCCTGGACCGTCCAGGGCGAGCTGCTGACCGCCGCGAGCGTCTCGCCCGGGGTCGGCCTCACCGAGGTCGCGATCTCGCTTGCCCTCTTCACCGTCCTGTACGGCGTGCTCGCCGTCGCCGAGGCGGTCCTGCTGGTCCGGCACGTGAAGGCCGGACCCGAAATGCCACCCGCGCCGCGCGACCCCGCCGTCGCCTCTGACTCCGACACCGACTCGGGCGCCGCGCCGCTCGCGCCGACCCTCATGTACTGAGGAGACCTACGATGACGACGTTCTGGTTCATTCTCATCGCGTTCTTCTGGACCGGTTACTTCGTGCTCGAAGGGTTCGACTTCGGCGTCGGCGCGCTGCTCCCGCTGATCTCCCGGAGCGACGCCGAGCGCCGCCAGGTCCTCGGCACGATCGGACCCGTCTGGGACGGCAACGAGGTCTGGCTGATCACGGCCGTGGGGGCGATGTTCGCCGCGTTCCCGGCGTGGTACTCGGGCCTGCTCAGCACCTACTACCTGCCGATGGTTCTCATCGTGGCCGCGCTGATCGTGCGCGGCGTCGGCCTGGAGTGGCGCGGCAAGGTCCGCTCCGGACGCGAGCGCGCGCTGTGCGACGCGGGGATCGTCATCGGCAGCGTCCTCACCGCCTTCCTGTGGGGCGCCGTCTTCGGCAACCTCCTGTACGGCACGGCGTTCGCGACCGTCCTCGGCGGCGTGCTGTCCCTGTCGGTCGCGATCCTGCACGGCGCGGTGTTCGTGACGTTGAAGACGTCGGGGGCGGTGCGCGGCCGGGCCCGCCGGGCGGCCCTGTTCACCTCGGCCGCCGCCATCCCGGTCGGCATCGTCGCGCTGCCGTCCGTGCCCGGGTCGGCCATGGATGTCCCGAACTGGTCCACCTCGCCCTGGCTGTGGGCCTGCGCCCTGCTCGCGATGGCGACGCTGACGGCGGGGGTGGCCCTGGTGTGGCGGCGGCGCGAGGGCTGGGCCTTCGCCGCCACAGCGCTGTCGATCACGCTGACCGCGGCCGCGCTGTTCGGCGCCCTGTGGCCCGCCCCCCTGCCGGGGCTCACGGTGGCCGAGGCGGCGTCGGCGCCGTACACGCTGACGATGCTGACCTGGATCGGCCTGCTCGCGCTGCCCGGCGTGCTCGCGTACCAGGGCTGGACCTACTGGGTCTTCCGCAAGCGCCTCACAGTGGACGTTTCCCCTCATTGAGCGATATGTCCCGACATGACCACCACGGAGCCGGGCGGCGGACACCGGCCGGCTCCAGCAACGCCAAACACACATCGAAATCGGTCGCTCACTAATTGTCGCAAAGGGCTACGGGAACCCGTGTCGTACGCTGAAGATATGAGGGTGGTTACCTTCCAGGCCGACCAGCGCACCGAAGCCGCGCTGGCCGAACTCACAGCCGACGGTCAAGCTCCCGACGAGGTCATCCGCGAAGCGATCGTGATGGCCTGGCGCCTGCGACGCGCGGAAACAGCGCGTCGCGAGGCCCTCGCCGTCGCCGACGACCCGGACGATCGCGAGGAAGCCCGAGCGATCATGCGCGACATGGAGTCGCTTCGTGCGTGGTGATGTCTACCGCCTGCGTGCGGCCCTGGACGCCATGAAGCACGAACAGAGGGGCGAACGGTTCGCCGTGGTGCTCCAGTCCGACTTCGTCCCGGCGCTCTCGACACTGCTCGTCGCCCCGACGTCGACCAGCGCCCGCCCCACATCCTTCCGCCCCGAGATCGAACTGCTCGGCAAGTCCACCCGGGTCATGGTGGAGCAGACCGCCGCAGTCGCGCCAGAGCGGCTCGGCTCCTTCGCCGGTCGGCTCTCACCGGCCGAACTGCTCGAAATCGACGAGGCACTCCATCTCATGCTCGGGCTGGTGCGCTGAAGGTCAGGTGCGGGTCCGGCACCCCTTCTTCACCCCGCGAGCCGTAGGCGCAGGGTGTGCAGGTCGGACGGCGAGATGGGCATCCGATCGATGGGGATGCCCTCGGCGTCCTCGATCGCCGAGGCGATCACGGCGGACACGGGGATCACGCCGGCCTCGCCCGCGCCCTTGATGCCCAGCGGGTTCAGCGGTGAGGGCGTCTCCAGGTGGGCGGTCTCGATCCGCGGCACCTCGGTCGCGTAGGGCATCAGGAAGTCCATGAACGAGGCGTTCAGCAACTGGCCGTGCTCGTCGTAGACCATCTTCTCGTAGAGCGCCCCGCCCACTCCCTGGGCGACGCCGCCGTGGATCTGCCCCTCCACGATCATCGGGTTGATCAGCTTGCCGCAGTCGTGGACGACGGCGTACCGCAAAATCGTGATCTCGGCGGTCTCCGGGTCCGTCTCCACGATCGCGGCGTGCATGCCGGAGGCGAACGTGGACCTGATCGGCGAGTAGTAGTCCCGCCCTTCCAGGCCCGGCTCCTCCCCTTCGTCCACCGGCGGCCGGTCCAGCGCGGACGTCCCGGAGAACTGGGTGGCGCGCTTGGCCTCCTCGTCGAACGCGTACCGGAGCGGGTTGGACAGCACGGCCACGGTGGCGAGGGGGATCGACGCGGACGGTGTCCCGGCGACGTGGACGATCCCGTCGGTGATCTCCAGGTCGCGCGGGTCGGCCTCCAGGGCGTCCGCCGCGATGCGCAGCGCCTTCTCGCGCACCTTCCGGCAGGCGAGCGCGATCGCGTTGCCGCTCATCACCGCGGCGCGGGAGGCGAAGGTCCCGACGGCGTACCCGAAGCGGCGGGTGTCGCCGGTGACGACGGACACCCGCTCGATCGGCACGCCCAGCTCGGTGGCCGCGATCTGCGCGAACACGGTCTCGTGGCCCTGCCCCTGCGAGGTCAGGCCGGTCGAGACGTGGACCCGGCCGTCGGAGGTGACCTGCACGTGGCCGCCCTCGTACGGCCCGACGCCGGTGCCCTCGACGTAGCAGCCGATGCCGATGCCGATGCGGCGGCCCTCGGCGGCGGCGCGCGCCTTCATCTCGGGGAAGGAGTCCCAGCCGACCATCTCCTTGAGCATCCGCAGCGACTCGGGGTAGTTCCCGCTGTCGTAGACGAGCGGCCGCCCGTCCTGAAAGATCAGGCCCTGGTCGTAGGGGAACTCGTCCGGCCCGATGAAGTTGGCCGCCCGGACCTCGGTCCGGTCCTTCCCGAGATACGCGGCGACGCGGTCCAGCGTCCGTTCCATGCAGAAGACGGCCTGCGGGCGGCCCGCGCCCCGGTACGGCGTGACCTGCACGGTGTTGGTGTAGATCGAGGAGAACTCCACCCGGTAGGCCCCGATCTTGTACGGCCCGAGCAGCTGGGTGGAGGTGATGATCGGCACGATGATCCCGTACGGCGTGTACGCACCGTGGTCGTGCAGGATGGTCACGTCCAGGCCGAGGACGCGGCCCTCGTCGTCGAAGCCGACCCTGACGTGCTGCACCTGGGCCCGCTCGTGCGCCGAGGAGACGAAGTGCTCGCGCCGGTCCTCCGTCCACTTGACCTCGCGGCCGAGCGTCCGGGCCGCCCAGGGCACGAGGATCTCCTCCGGCCACGGGTGCACGATCTTCACGCCGAAGCCGCCACCGACGTCGGGGGCGATCACCTCGACCTTGGGCAGCGGCAGCCCGAGCTTGGCGGCGACCGCCATCCGCACGCTGGTGGACGTCTGGGTGGAGGAATAGACCCGCAGCGACCCGTCGCCGGCGTCCCAGCGGGCGTACACGCCGCGGCCTTCGAGGGGCATGCTCGCGCTGCGCTCGATGTCGAGCCGGAACTCCAGCCGGTGCGGTGCGGCGTCGATCGCGTCGGCCGCCGACCGGCCCTCCCGTGACGGCACCTCCTGGACCAGGTGCGCGCCGACGTTGCCGGGCACGTCCTCGTGGACGAGGTGGGCGCCCTGCACCGCCTCCTCCACGCCGACGACCGGCTTGAGGAACTCGTACTCGACCTCGATGAGCGCGCAGGCGTCCTCGGCGAGGTAGCGGTCCTCGGCGACCACCATCACCACGGGCTCGCCGACGTGCCGCACGATGTCCCTGGCCAGCGGGTACGCCGTACGGCCGTGGGTGAGCGCGGGGTGCGGGATCAGCAGCGGCAGCGGCTCGGCCAGCGCGCCGGGCAGGTCCTCCCAGGTGTAGACGGCGACCAGGCCCTCCACGTCGAGCGCGGCCGACACGTCGATGTCCTTGATGCGCGCGTGCGCGTGCGGCGACCGGACGAAGGCGGCCGCCAGTGCGCCCGGCCCGAAATCGTCCAGGTAGTGGCCCTGGCCGGTGACCAGCCGGGCGTCCTCGCGCCGCTGGACCGGCTCGCCGAAGAGCTTCGTGGTCACGCCCTGCCCCCTCGGTCCTCCGGCCGGACCTGGGTCTCCGCCTGGATCTCCGCGGCCCGGTGTACGGCCTTGACGATGTTCTGGTAGCCGGTGCACCGGCACAGGTTGCCGGAGACGGCCTCCAGCGCCTCCTCCTCGGTGGGCGCCGGGTTGTCCCGCAGGAAGGCCGTCACCGCGCAGAGGAAGCCGGGGGTGCAGAAGCCGCACTGCAGGCCGTGGCACTCGGTGAAGGCGCGCTGCACGGGAGAGAGCTCGCCGTCCCCGGCCAGGCCCTCCACGGTGGTGACCTCGTGGCCGTCCACCGTCACCGCGAATGTGAGGCAGGACCGTACCGGCTCGCCGTCAAGCAGGACCGTGCACGCGCCGCAGACGCCGTGCTCGCAGCCCACGTGCGTGCCGGTCAGCCCCAGGTCGTGGCGGAGGAAGTCGGAGAGCAGCCGCCGCGCGGGCACTGCCGCCTCCCTGATCACGCCGTTGACCACGAGGGTGACGAGATACCGGGTGGTTTCCTCACTCATCGACGGCCTCCGTTCCCGCGTTCCGCGCCGCGTCCTTGAGCGCGCGTACGGCCAGCACGCCCGTCAGGTGCCTCCGGTACTCGGCCGTCGCGTGGATGTCCCCGTCGGGGTCGATCCCGTCCCGTACGGCCGCCGCGACGGCGTCCCAGGAGACGGACGCGGCCGGCCGCCGGCCGCACGCGTCGGACAGGTCGATCACGACCGGGGCCGGGCCGACGCTCACGCAGGCGACCCGGGCGGCGGCGATCCGCAGATCCTCGTCGAGCGTGACCAGCGCGGCCATGCCCGCCACCGCGTAATCGCCGTGCCGCCGGGCGACCTCACGGAACGCGGTGCCCGAGCGCGGCGGCGGCACCGGGAAGAACGCCGACACCGCGAGCTCCCCGGGCCCGATCGCCGACTCCATCGGGCCGGTGAAGAAGTCGGCCGCCGCGACCTCCCGCTCGCCGCCGAGCCGCGCGAGCCGTACGGACCCGCCGAGGAGGGCGAGGACGGCGGGCATCTCGGCGGACGGGTCGGCGTGGACGAGGCTGCCGACCACGGTCCCCCGGTTCCTGATCATCGGGTGCGCGACCAGCGCGAGCGCCTGGCGCAGGAGCGGCAGGACCGCCGCCGCGGCGGCCGAGCGCTCGACCGCCGCGTGCCGGGCCAGCGCCCCCACACGTACGCCGCCGGGACGGGCGGCGATCGTGTCCAGTTCGCCGATCCGGTTGATGTCCACGAGGTGGGACGGCGCGGCCAGCCGCATGTTGAGCAGCGGGATGAGGCTCTGACCGCCCGCCAGCACCTTGCCGTGCGGCCCGGTCTCGGCCAGGGCGGCGAGCGCCTCGTCCACCGAGACCGGGGCGTGGTACGCGAACGGAGGCGGCTTCACGAGGCGGTCGCGCTCCCGTACGGCGTGGCCTGAGCGGCCCGCCGGTCAGCTCGCCGCATCCCGCTCGAATCCGATCTCCCCACCGGAGACCTCCTTCCTCGGGCCGTGCGCGAGCGCACGGAGCAGGTGGTAGCCGCCGAGGACCACGATGGTGCCCAGGGCGATGCCGGCCAGCGCGAAGTCGCCGGTGATCAGGTGGGTGACCGGTCCGATGGCGAGGATGATCCCGGCGCCGATCGGCACCATGTTCACCGGGTCGGAGAAGTCCACCCGGTTCTCGATCCAGATCTTCGCGCCCAGCAAGCCGATCATGCCGTACAGGATGACGGTGATGCCGCCGAGCACGCCGCCGGGCGTGGCGGCGACGAGCGCGCCGAACTTCGGGATCAGGCCGAACAGGATCGCGATGACCGCCGCGACGTAGTAGGCGGCGGTCGAGTAGACCCTCGTGGCCGCCATGACGCCGATGTTCTCCGCGTACGTGGTGGTGGGCGAGCCGCCCACGGAGGTCGCGACGACCGTGGCGATGCCGTCGGCCGCGACGGCGCGGCCCATGTAGGGGTCGACGTCCGCGCCGGTCATCTCACCCACGGCCTTGACGTGGCCGACGTTCTCCGCGATGAGCGCGATGACGGCGGGCAGCACGACGATGATCGCCGACACTTTGAAGGTGGGCCCGTGGAACTCCGGGAGCCCGATCCAGGACGCCTTCTCCACGCTGCTGAAATCGACCCGGAAGTGCGACGTGATCTCGCCGCTGCCCGTGGGCGCGGTGATCTTGCCGGCGGTCATGTCCAGTACCCAGGACAGGACGTACCCGAAGACGAGACCGAGCAGGATGCCGATCCGGCCGAGGAACCCCTTGAAGACCACCAGGAACAGCGCGGTCGCGGCCATGGTGATCAGGGCGACCCAGTGGTCCTGCGGCCAGTAGACGTCGGCGACGACATAGGCCAGGCCGAACCCGATCAGCATGACCACCGCGCCGGTCACGACCGGCGGGAAGATCTTGTGAATGATCTGCACGCCCAGGTAGTGGATCACGACGCCCACGACCGCGAGCACCAGACCGGCGACCAGGATCGCGCCGGTGACCGTGGCGCTGTCGCCCTGCGCGGCCCGGATGGCGGCCACGGCTCCGACGAACGACGCCGAGGTGCCGAGATAGCTCGGGATCTTCCCCTGCACCATGAGCAGGAACAGGATCGTGGCGACACCCGACATCATGATGGCGAGGTTCGCGTCCAACCCCATGACCAGGGGGAACACGAAGGTAGCGCCGAACATCGCGATCACGTGCTGGGCGCCGAAGCCGACCATGCGCGGCCAGCTCAGTCTCTCGTTCGGTTTTACGACCTCACCCGGTGGCAGGGTCTTCCCGTCGCCGTGCAATTTCCAGCCGAAAGCCATGCATGCCCCTCTGTTACCTGGGCCGACGTCCGGTGGCCACCCCGTGGGCATCCCAGCGCGGCACTGCTGTTGCGGGCACATTAGGCCCGCGATTGCCATTACACACGGGCATCTTGTGCCAAACCAGAGTCGATCGGCAGCAATCGCATTGCGCGCCCGCGCGGCACCGTGAATATCACATCCTCCGATGTCCTCCCGCTGGACCCTCCCCCCGGGGGAGACATCAGCATGTGCGCCGACGCCCGCGTCCATGAGGGCGCACCGCCCGGAGGAGAGGACGAATCCCATGAGCACGCCGAAGACCGACGTCAAGAAGGAGTATCGCGAGCTGTACACGGCCAAGCCGGAGCCGGGGCTGGTGCTGGCGCCCGAGCTGCCCTATCTCATGATCGACGGCGCCGGGGATCCGTCCTCACCCGGCTACGCCTCCGCCGTCGAGGCGTTGTACGGCGTGGCGTACGCGATCCGTTTCGCCCTGAAGGGCGCCGGTGTCATGGAATATCCGGTGATGCCGTTGCAGGGCCTGTGGTGGACGGAAGAGGATCATCGGTCCGACTTCACCGCGCACCGGGACCTGTGGCAGTGGACGATGATGATCATGCAGCCGCCGCAGGCCGGCGTGGCGATGTTCTTCGACGACGCGGTCGCGACCGCGCGGAAGAAGAAGCCGTCGTCGCCGATCGATCGAGTGCGGCTGGAGACCCTGCGCGAGGGGTGGTGCGGCCAGATCCTGCACGTCGGCCCGTACAGCACCGAGGCCGCCACCCTCGAACGGCTGCACACCTTCCTGGAGGAGGGCGGCCACACGATCAACGGCAACCACCACGAGATCTACCTGTCGGTGCCGGGTCGCACCGCGCCGGAGAAGATGAAGACGATCATCCGGTACCCGGTCACGCCGGCCGGCTGAGCGGTGCGCGCCGGTTCACTCGCCCGGGGCGACGACGCGGATCTCGAAGCCCTCCCCGGTGACGACCTGGCCGGCCCGGATCTTGCATGCCTTGCGCAGCTCGACCGCGCCGTCCACCCGGACGTTCCCCTCGGCGATCAGGTGCTTCGCCGCGCCGCCCGTCTCCGTGACGTAGCAGTACTTCAGCAGGTCGCAGAGCGGGATGTAGTCGCCGCGCAGCTCGAATGTCTCTTTCACGGGCGCAAGCTTAGGAGTGTCTGACAAATGCTGCCCGTAGCGAGCGTGGATCCAGATGGATGCATCGCAAGGCGGAGGAGGAGGCCGTAGCGGAGCCTACGGCCGACGATCCCGGGCCCCGCGGAAAGTCCGAGCCTGCGAGGAATTTTCGTGGGTGGGGCGACAACGCAGCGAGGCGCCGTCTGGGCCGCGCGCAGCAGGGCTTGATTTGTCAGACACGACCCAGGAGCCCCGGGAGGGAGGGGCGCGCTCAGATGCCGCGCATACGCAGGACGTGCAGCGCCAGCGTCAGGTTGAGCCGCAGGTGCGCGTCCTCGGTGAAGTTGCCGAGCATCCGCTCGAGCTTCCCGATCCGATAGCGCAGCGTGTTGTAGTGGAAGTGCAGCCGCCGGGCGGTCTCCGCGACGTTGAGGTTGGTCTCCAGCAGCACCTGAAGGGTCCGGCGCAGGTCCGCGTTCTCCACGTCGCCGTCCCCGGCCAGCGACCCGAGCGTCTCGCGGACGAAGGCGTGCAGCTCCTCGGTGTCGTTCACCAGGGACAGCAGGCGGTACACGCCGAGCTCGTCGAAGTGCGCGACCGCGCCCGCCCCGTGGAGCTGACGGCCCACCCGCGCGGCTTTGAGCGCCTGACCGTACGCGCCGGGGAGCAGGTCCGCGCCCCCGGCGACCCGGCTCAGGCCGGTGGAGAACGTGCAGTCGGAGACGGCGGCGAGCGCGTCCTTGGCCAGGCGGACGGTGTCCACGTCCGCGCCGATGACGGCGACGACCTCGTGGGAGAACCCGGCGACCGCGCCGCGCGGGTCGTACCTGCGCACGGCGGACTGCCAGGCGGCGAGCATGCGGTCCTGGGTGGAGCGTTCCTCCGTGTCCGGGTCGATCTCCGCGACCAGCACGCTGACCCGGCGCTCCAGATCCCAGCCGAACGCGCGGGCGCGCTCGGCGACGCGGGTGCCGCCCCTGCCGATGAGCACGTCCCGCAGGAAGTCGGCGCGGTACTTGCTCTCGACGGCGGTCACCGCCTCCTGCTTGGTCACGACGAGGGCGGCCACGGTCGCGGCGCGCTCCAGGATGCCGACGTCGCTGGGCGTCAGCGTGCCGGAGTCGCTGAACGCCACGATCCTGCCGTGGTGGTGGCCGCCCGCCACGACGGGCACCACGGCGTAGTGGCGCTCCTGCGCCGTGGCCAGGGCGGCGGCGCGCGGCCGCTCCTGGGCCGGCGCGGACACGGTCCCCACGGCCGTCACCGCGCCCTCCGCCGCCTGGCAGGTCGCGCGCAGCGTCGCCACCCGCTCGGCGTCGCCGGCCGTGGCCAGGACGCGGCCCCCGGCGTCCAGCGCCGCGACGGCCACGTCGAGGAGCCCCGCCACCTCGGCCGCGACCTCGCGCATCCCGCCTCCGGCGAGCACGATCTGCACCAGCGCCCGGTGCGCCTCCTCGGCCCTGGCGAGCAGGCCCGCCTGCCGGTTCAGGATGTCGGTGAGCACCTGGTTGAGGATGTCGTCGAACCCCACGTCGTTGGGGAGCAGGATCAGCGGGAAGCCCAGCCGGTCGGCCTGCTCGACCATCTCCTCCGGCAGCTCGTCGAGGTACCGGCCCAGCTTGATCGCCAGCGCGGCGAGCCCGCGTTCGTCGAGATCGGCCACCAGCCGGTCCAGCGACTGCGGGGTGTTGCGCAGCGGGTAGCCCGTGGTGAGCAGCAGCTCGTGCGGCTTCACCCAGGCCAGGATGTCAGGCACCTCCATGACGTTGAGGCGCTGCACGATGCGGTCGAGGCCGGATCTTCCGGCGATGAGGCGCGCGTCCGCGAGGGTCGACACGCCGAGTACCTCCCCTACGGAGACACCGTGGAGGATGGTTCCTGTGCTGGCCAGTCTCATCGCCGGCGCGGCGGGATCGCTCGTCATCGTGCGCTCCGAGGTAGAGCTTCCGGGGGGGGTATCGGGAGATCTGTGCGGCTGACGCCGATTGTGCCGAACAATCCGACTGTCAGGAAGAGCCAAGCATTTGGCCCACTGTTGGCAGCTTTCTCCGTACGGAGCCCGAGGGCGGCGTTCTAGCGTCGGCTCAGGCGCGCTATCGGGGAGGTTCGTTGACCGTCGACACACGTCCGAGAGCACGACGTTCCTCACCCCGCCCCTCGACAGGCGTGGGAGGACGCACCCAGATCGGCGGAGCCGCCAGCATCGCGCTCCGCCCGGCGCTCGAATCGCCCCGCCGTCCGGCCCGTGTGCTGGCGGCGTTCCCGCTCGCCGTCTACCTGGAGGTCAGGAGCGAGTACGAGCCGCACGTCATCGCCCTCGTCAGCGGGGAGGCCGCGCGCCTGCCGAACGCGGTGGTGGTCGCGGCGCCGCTCGCCCGGCTTCCGCTGGGCGACGAGTGCTGGGTCGGCGAGGGCTCCATAGGCCTGGGCGGCGTCGGCATCCGGGTGCGCCGCTGGTGGGACCCCGCGCCGCCGCTCGGGAGCGCGGAGCCGTCCCGGCTGACCCGCGCGCTGGCGCACCTCGACGACATCTGCGACCACTCCCAGCGCCGGCCCGGCCTGGATGTCGCCGGCGCGCCCGGCCTGCTGGCCTCCGGCTGCCTGGCGGGCTCCCTGGTGGACGGCATCGTCGCGGCGGAGCGGCTGCTGGGACTCGGGCCGGGGCTGACGCCGAGCGGCGACGACATGCTGTGCGGGCTGCTGGTCGCGCTGCGCCACCTCGGCCTCGCCGCGGGCGCGCCGCGCGCGATCTGGCTGGCCGACTGGCTGGCCGCCGCCGTGACGTACGACGCCCGTACCCGGACGACGCCCATATCGGCCACGCTGCTGCACTGCGCGGCGCGCGGCCAGGCCGGGTCGGAGGTGCTCGGCGTGCTGCGCGCGATCGCCGGGCACCAGCCGCTCGACCCCGCGGTGCACCGCCTGCTGAGCCTCGGCCACACCTCGGGCGCCGACCTCGCCTGGGGCATACGGGCCGGGCTGGCCGCGGTCCTCGCGTTGCGCTCGTGGCCCGCAAACCGATGACCCGACGGGAGCGCCATCGATCGTCACGGCGTCGAACCATCACGCTCGGGGCGCGGCGGTGTCTGGACTGAGGAACGAGCGGCTCCGAACCCGCCGAACGATGTCTGAGGTACGAGTGGGAAGCGAGGGGCGCGGCGGTGTCTGGACTGAGGAGCGAGCGGGGAGCGAGGGACGAGCGACCCCGAGCGACGAGGGAAGACATCGACTCAAGGCGCCCCGAGCCCGCCGAGCGAAGCGAGGCAAAGAAGCAGGAGGAAGCGTCCGTGAACGATCTGGTCGAAGTGCGCGCGGGGGTCTACCGCGACTCCGTGAGCCTGATGCGGGTCAGCCAGGCGCTCGCCGCGCTGCCCGGGGTGAGCGTCGCGATCGTCGCGATGGCCACCGAACTCAACGTCGGCTTGGCCCGGGACGCCGGATTCGCGGTGCCCGCGGCCACGCCGGGCGACCTGCTCGTCGCGATCAGGGCCTCGACGGACGACGCCGTACAGGAGGCCGCGGCTGAGCTGGAGCGGCGGCTCGCGGCCCGCGAGGCGGCCGGTGCGGCGCGACACGAGGACCGGCCGCCGCGCACCGTCCGGTCGGCGGCGCGCGCGGCGGCCCGGGACGCGGCGGGGTCCGGCGGGGCGACAGTCGCCCTGGTCAGTGTCCCCGGGGAGTACGCCTTCCTGGAGGCGCTGGACGCCGTCGAGGCCGGGCTCTCCGTCATGATCTTCAGCGACAACGTGCCCGTCGAGCAGGAGATCCTGCTCAAGGACCGCGCCCGGGAGCAGGGCGTGCTGGTGATGGGGCCCGACTGCGGCACCGCCGTGATCGGCGGCGCGGGGCTCGGCTTCGCCAACGTGCTCGGCCCCGGCCCGGTCGGCGTCGTGGCCGCCAGCGGCACGGGGGCACAGCAGGTGACGAGCCTGCTCGACCTGGCCGGCGTCGGTGTCAGCCACCTGCTCGGTGTGGGCGGGCGCGACCTGTCGGCTGAGGTGGGCGGGCGCTCGGCGATCCAGGCGTTGCGGGCGCTCGACGCCGATCCGGCGACCGAGCTGATCCTCCTCGTCTCCAAACCGCCCGCCCCCGAGGCGGCCGGCGCCGTACGGGATCTGGGGCTCGGCACGAAGCTGGTCACCGCGCTGCTCGGGCCGGGGCAGGACGACCTCACGACCGCTGTGGAGAAGGTCCTCGGCGCGCTCGGCCGCGAGGTGCCGGCCTGGCCCTGCTGGCCCGCGCCGCCCGGCGCCCCGGGCACGCCGGGCTCGGAGTGCCGCGGCCCGCTGCGCGGGCTCTACTCGGGCGGCACGCTGTGTGCGGAGGCCGCCGTCATCGCGGGGAACGGCGAGTTCACCGACTTCGGCGACGACGCGTACACGCGCGGGCGGGCCCACCCGATGATCGACCCGACGCTCCGCCTGGAGGCGCTGGACGCCGTCGAGTCCGGCGTGGTCCTCCTCGACGTGGTGCTGGGCCACGGGGCCGACCCCGACCCGTCCGCGCGGCTGGCGCCGGCGGTGGCGCGGGCGTGCGGACGCGGCGTCGCCGTGGTCGTCGCGCTCATCGGCACGGACGGCGACCCGCAGGGGCTGCGCGCGCAGGCGGCCCGGCTGAACGAGGCGGGCGCCGCGGTGTTCACGTCCAACGCGGCGGCGGCGCGGCACGCCCGCGACCTGGCCGCGGCGCGTGTCCATTCCTGACGCTCCAGGCGTCCCAGAACGATCCGCGACAGAGCGGCCCGGCCGGTGTCCGCGGTCCGGACCGACCCCGATAGGAGGGCGATGAACCCGACGACGCTGTCCATGCTGAGTCGCGAACCTCATGTGATCACGGCCGGGACCGCGCTGCTCGGCGAGGCGCTGGACCAGCAGGCCGTGGCCAGGACCGACGTGGACTGGCGGCCGCCCGTCCCCGGCACCGCCGCCGCGCTGGCCGCGGCGCTCGCCGACCCGCGCAGGGAGCGGGCCAACGCGCTCGCCGTCGGCCGGATGGTGTCCGCCCGGCCCCGGCTCGCCGGCGTACGGCGGGCCCGGGAGGCGCTGGGTCTGGAGCCCGGCACGTTCCTGCACGCGGGGCCGCCGATCTCGTGGGAACGCGCCTCGGGGCCGATGCGGGGGGCGCTGATCGGCGCGATGCTCTTCGAGGGGCTCGCCACCTCACCCGAGGACGCCGAGGAGCGGCTCGCGGCCGGGTCCGGCATCACGCTGGACTCCTGTCACCACCATCGGACGGTCGGCCCGATGGCCGGCGTGGTGAGCCCGTCGATGTGGATGCTGGAGGTCGCGGACGCCGAGCACGGCGGCACCGCGTACTGCTCGCTCAACGAGGGGCTGGGCAAGGTGCTGCGCTACGGCGCGTACGGACCGGAGGTCGTCGAGCGGCTGCGCTGGATGGGCGACGTGCTCGGACCCGCGCTCCAGGCGGCGCTCGCGCTGAACGGGCCGCTCGACCTGCGCGGACTGATCGCGCAGGCCCTGCAGATGGGCGACGAGCTCCACAACCGCAACCGCGCGGCCACGTCGCTGATGGTGCGGGAGCTCGCGCCCGCCGTCGTGGAGGCCGCTCCCGGGCACGCCGCCGAGGTGTTGCGATTTATCAATGGGAACGATCATTTCTTCCTGAACGCGGGAATGGCGGCGGCGAAAGTGAGCGCGGACGCCGCCAGAGATGTGCCCGGCTCCAGCCTCGTGGTGGCGATGGCCCGCAATGGAACCGATTTCGGAATCCAGGTTTCCGGGCTCGGGGATCGCTGGTTCACCGGCCCCGCCGGGGTTCCCGACGGCCTCTACCTCGGCGCGTACGGCCCCGGCGACGCCAATCCGGACATCGGGGACTCGACGATCACGGAGACGACGGGGCTCGGCGGCTTCGCCATGGCCGCCGCTCCGGCGATCGTGCGCTTCGTCGGCGGGGACGTGGCGGACGCCGTCGCGGCGACGACCTCGATGTACGAGATCACGTTGGCGGAGCATCCGGCGTACCAGATCCCGGGGCTCGGATTCCGCGGCACGCCGGTGGGCGTCGACGTCACCCTCGTCGCCCGCACCGGCACGCTGCCGGTCGTCAACACGGGGATCGCGGGCCGGGTGGCGGGAACGGGCCAGGTCGGAGCGGGGCTGGTCAGTCCTCCGATGGAGGCGTTCACGGCGGCGCTGGCGGCCCTGACCGACGTATGAATTCCCTTTGACCCAACTTTGACCCTAATATCGGTTGCCTACCTCACATATCTTGTGAATTCGCGCGGATCGGGTCTTGGGGGGATTTGTGCGGACTGAGCCAGAATTGGGGGCCAGGGCATGACAACTGATCATCTGCTCGGTATGGTCCCCTCCATGCCGGAGGGTCAAGGTCCCATCGGAGGAAGTACGGCCGGACCGGTGCCCGAAGGGCAGGGACGGCTCGTCGGCAGGCGCTACCGCCTCCTCTCACCGGTCGGCCGCGGCGGCATGGGCATGGTCTGGCATGCCCATGACGTGCTGCTCGACCGCGACGTCGCGGTCAAGGAGCTCCTCCTGCCGTTCGGCCTCGACCAGGCGGGCCTGCAGGGCGCCCACCAGCGCATGCTGCGCGAGGCGCGCTCCGCGGCCAGGCTCAGCCATCCCGGCATCGTCACCGTCCACGACGTGGTCGAGGAGGACGGGCGGCCCTGGATCGTCATGGAGCTGGTCCGCGCCTGGTCCCTGGAGCAGGCCGTACGGCAGAGCGGGCCGCTGCCCGTCGTGCAGGCCGCCGAGATCGGCGTGCGCGTGCTGGACGCGCTGCGACACGCGCACGGGGCCGGGATCCTGCACCGCGACGTCAAGCCGGGGAACGTGCTGCTCACCGCCGACCGGGTCGTACTGACCGACTTCGGCATCGCCGCCATCGAGGGCGACGTCTCGATCACCCAGACCGGGCTGCTGATGGGGTCGCCCGCGTACATCCCGCCGGAGCGGCTCCAGGGCCGCCCGATCACGCACGCCGCCGACCTGTGGTCGTTCGGCGCGACGCTCTACGCCGCCGTCGAGGGCCGCCCGCCGTACGAGGGGGCGGACGCGGTCGCCGTGCTCGGCTCGGTGCTCACGCGGGAACCGGCCCGGCCGCGGCGGGCCGGCGCGCTGCTGCCCGTCATTCAGGGCCTGCTCCGCAAGAACCCCGCCGACCGCATCGGGGCCGCGCAGGTCGCCGACATGCTGGAGCGGGTCCTGCGGACCCACGGAGCGGGCGGGTCCGCGCCGGGGCACCGGAACGCGATGCCGACCCCGCAGGACTCCACCCCGGCGCAACTGCTGCCGCCGCTCGACGCGCCCTCGGGGCCGCTGCCGTCGCGCATCATCGAGACCCCGTCCGGCCCGATCCGGGTGCCCGCCGACCCGCTGGTGAGCCCGTCGGGCCCCTATTCCGCCGGGCTCACCAGCGGGTCGCACCCGTGGGACGGCGCCGCGCCCGCTCCGGGAGGAGCGGCGGGACCGGCGAGCGCCACGGGCGGCCCCGCCGCGCCGCCTGGCGACCCTCTCGCCGCCCCCCTTCCCGTACGGCACGGCCGGGACGGCGCCTCCGTCCCGTTCGGCTCCGCGCCACCCGTGGCGTCCGCGCCGTTCGACGCGTTCGCCATGCCCTCCGGATCGATGCACGCGCCGGAGCGCCGGGCCGAGGCGTGGCCGGCGCCCGGGCCCTCCGACCTGCCGGGGCCGTTGGGCCTCGACCCGGACGACCCGTCCGCGACCGGTCCCGGACGGGTCAGGAAGCACACCGAGGGGGCGCACAGCAGGCCCGAGCCGGATCCCGGCGCGGACTCGAAGGGCTCGCGGCTGTCCCGGATGGCCAGGAGGTCGCGCGGGTCCAGGAGCGCGGACGGTTCCGCGCCGACCGAGAAGACGGCGAGCGAGAAGGCACCGGCCGAGAAGACGCCGACCTGGGCACACACAGGCCCGGATGCGGCCGGGGCGCACGCGGGCCCGGAGACGGCCGAGGCGGTTTCCACCCCCGCCCGCACCGCCGGAGACCCGACCGCCGCGACCGCTGGGACCGCCGGACGGGCCAGGAACGGCGGCCGGCCGGGCGGACGCCGCCGCGCCGGGAGCCGGCGGCAGTCCGGCGAGCGGACGGGCAGGTCCACGATCCTGATCGCCGTGGCGGCGCTCGCGATCGTCGCCGTGATCGTCACAGTGGTCCTGCTGATCCTCCCCGGAGGGTCGGCCGACAAGGGCGTCCGCTCCGCCGGGCAACCGACCGCCGCTCCCCTGAAGGCGGACAGCGCGGACAGCACGGACAGCGCCGACGGCGGCACGACGAGCGGCGGAGGCGGGGACGTGGGCACGGCGGCCGGCTTCGAGACCCCGAAGGGCTACACCGTCCTGACCGGCGGCGGTGTGTCCGTCGCCGTACCCAAGGGCTGGACGGTGTCGACGGAGTCCGGCGCGACCACCTTCTCCGGTCCCAAGGACAGCGCGCAGAGCGTCGTCGTCCGCAAGATCGCCGACGGCGGCCTCAGCGCGCTCAAGGCCGCCGAGCAGCGCGCGAAGTACGACGACTACACGCAGGTGCGCCTGGGCGAGACCGAGTACCGGTGGCCGGCCGCCGAGTGGGAGTACACCTACACCGCCTCCGGCCGGGTCACGATGCACCGGCTCATCCGGTACATCGAGGTGGAAGGCCAGGCGTACTCGGTCGCCGTCACGTCCCCCGACTACGACTGGAGCGATTCCGCCGCCGGTGTACGGAAGGCGGTTTGGGGCAGTTTCGCGCCAGCGTGATGGGATTGCCGGTAATGAACCATGGCAAACTTCACGCATGACGACGACCCCCACCAAAATCCCCATAGATGTGTCCCGCGTGCAGCGGCGCGTGCTCGGCGTGCTGTCCGCGGCGCAGATCGTCAGCGGGGCGGGCGTCGCCGTCGGGCTGGCCCTCAGCTCCCTGGTCGTGAGCCGGCTGTCCGGCTCCACGGTGATCGCCGGATTCGCCGGGACCGCCACCGTGCTCGGCGCGGCGCTGCTCGCGTTGCCCACCGCCCGGGCCGCCGGGCGGGGCGGACGGCGGGCCGGGCTGACCCTCGCCTACGTCTGCGCCCTGCTGGGCTCGGTCGTCGCGGTCGTGGCGATCGGGCTGGAGTCGTGGCAGCTCCTGCTCGCCGGTCTCGTCCTGGTCGGCGGCGGCAGCGCGGGCAACCTGGCCGCCCGCTACTCCGCGACCGACCTGGCCCCGCCCGGGCACGCCGCCCGCCACCTCTCCCTGGTGGTCTGGGCCTCCACCATCGGCACCGTGGCCGGGCCCAACCTGGTCAAGCCCGCGCAGGCGGTGGCCGAGCCTCTGGGACTGACCGGGGCCGCCGGGCCGTTCGCCCTCTCCGCGCTCACCTTCGCGGTGACCGCGCTGATCGTCGCCATCGGGCTGCGGCCCGACCCGTTCATCCTCGCCCGGCGGATCGCCGCGCCGCCCGCCGAGCCCACCGACCTCGCCGAGTCCACCGAATCTGCGAAGCCCGCTGAATCCGCGAGGCCCGCCGCCGCGCGGGACGCGGGTGGCCGGACGCTCCGCACCGCCTGGGAGGTGCTCCGCCGCTCGCCGCAGGCCCGCCGCGCGCTCGCCGGCATCGCGGTCAGCCACACCGCCATGGTGTCGGTCATGTCCATGACGCCGGTCCACCTCGACCACGAGGGCGCCTCCATCTCGGTCATCGGCATCGTGATCAGCGTCCACATCGCCGGCATGTACGTGCTGTCCCCGCTCGTCGGCTGGCTCGCGGACCGGATCGGCAGGCGGAACGTCATGCTCATCGGCATGGGCGTCCTGATCTGCGCCGCCGTCCTCGCCGGATCGGGGGGCCACCGCGTGACCCAGGTCGGCGCGGGGCTCCTCCTGCTCGGCATCGGCTGGTCGTGCGGGCTCGTCTCCGGCTCGGCGATGCTGACCGACGCGGTGGAGATCGCGCACCGCCCGGCCGTCCAGGGCATGTCCGACCTCCTGATGAACGTCTGCGGCGCCACCGGGACGATCCTGGCCGGAGCGGTCGTCGGCTTCGCCGGCTACGGCGTCCTGGGAGCCGCCGTAGCCGTGCTCATCGGCCTGTTCGCCGTCTGGCTCGTCGTCGCCGCCCGCCGCCTCACTCCGGCCGCCGAGCGCCCGGCCGCCACCTGAGCCACCACCCGGAGCCGGAGGGCATCCCCGCGGTCACCGACCAGCGTTCCTGAACGTGAAAAGTGCCTTTGACGGGACGCTGAAAGGACCTTCGGCGAGCCCTGCGCTTCCCGTTCAAAGGCACTTCTCCGCACGGTGTGTTCATCAACAGCAGTGGACCATATCGGCTGACGCGGACGACGCGACGACCACCCCACCGGCCGTTGCGGACACGGCGAACAGCAAGGCAGCCGTCAGGCGTAGCAACGTGCTCTTCATGGGATCTCCTTCGTTGGCAACGGTGGCCGCCCCGGTCCGGGAAGGTGGATCCGGCGACGACCGCATCCCGGTTCTGTGACGACGATGCGCGGCCGGCCCTGGGGAATCCTTGCGAACAACCTTGAATTCCACCGTGACCTGCGGCGACGGGGTGGTGTGCGTACCTCGGCCGCAGCCGCGACCGGTCCCAGTCCTTCCTCTTGGCGTTCGGCGCCAGGAACAGTAGCCCGCGCTGCCGCTCGCCAGGCCCATGGCGACGATCCCCCGATTTCGGCACCGCCGGGATCTTGACAGCATGCGAGCCGGCTTCGCTATCTTCCACATATGAAGGTCTATTCACATGAACTGGTGGACAAGTGATCGTGATGTCCGCTGCCGCCTCTGTCCGTCCCGCCCGCCTGCTGGACGCCCCCGCCGCGCACGCCGCCTGGCCGCTGCTGCTGCCGTTCGGCGTGTACGTGCTGCACACCCTGGAGGAACTGCCCGGCTTCGCCGCCTGGGCCAGCCGGCCATCGCGCTGGGCACGCTGATCGCCGCCGGCGCGATCGGCTTCTTGTTCCTTTAGCGGCCCGGCCGTGGGGCCGGCACCACTGAGACCCACAGCCGGTGTCGTCTCTCGCTCGCACGACCACCCGCTTCACTCACAAGGAGGATCTCCGTTGATCGGCCGTCCGATGCCCGCCCGCGTGCGGGCCGCCTACCGCGCCGAGATGCGCGCCGCCCGCACCGCCGGCGACGACGTGGCTCGGTGGCGGCACCTGGAACGGGCACACATCCTTTCCCAGCCCTGGCCTTGGCCGCACACGGCCAACCACCTGGCCATGTTCGCCCTGGCCGTACGCCGGCGGGACCGGCGCGAAGCTCTGGGCCAGGTCATCCGCATCATCGTGGCCGCGCCCGGTTCCGCCCTGGGCCGCTACCCCGAGGGCAACACCGGTCGAGCCGGCGTCGGGCTCACCCAGCCCATGTCCATGCCTGTCGACCTGGCCGCCCTCCTGCGCGCCGCCTGACACGCAATAATCTGCGACCGCCCGGCCGGCCCCCACTCACTGACGCCAAGGGTCGGCAGCGATCAGCCCACCGTCTCCGGCGCTGACCGCCGAGGGATGCTTGCCCTTGTTCTTGCCGGTGAGGACGACGAGCTTCCGCGTGATGCCGGAGACGGCCAGGCCGGGGAATGGCGGGGGCGGCACTACTTGGCGTCGGCGTAGCGGGCGACCGCGACCGCCTCCATCGGGAAGCGGACCGGCGTCGCGCCGAACAGCAGCCGGGTCGCCTCCTCGGCCGCCGCCGCCACCGCCGCCCGGACCTCGTCGGCCAGGTTGAGCGGGCAGTGCACCATGACCTCGTCGTGCTGGAAGAACACCAGCCGGGCCGGCTCCGGCAGCCGCCCGCGCAGCACCGCCATGAGCGTCGCCGCCCACTCGGCGGCGGTGGCCTGGACGACGAAGTTGCGGGTGAACCGGCCGCGGTCGCGGGCGGCCCGCGTGCCGTCCGGCCCGGAGACCAGCTCCCGCCACCGGGCGGACGGCTGCGGGCAGGTACGGCCGAGCCACGACCTGACCAGCCGCCCCTCCTCGCCCGCACGCGCCGCGTCCTCCACGAACGCGTACGCCTTCGGGAAGCGCTGCCGCATCACGGCGAGCAGCTTGGGCGCGTCACCGCTGGTGCCGCCGTACATCGCGGACAGCATGGCGATCTTGGCGGAGTCGCGCTCGCCGCCGAACGCCTGGGCCAGCGCGGCGTACAGGTCGATCTCGCCCGCCGCCATGGCCAGCCCCCGGTCGCCGGCCATCGCGGCGAGCACCCGGGGTTCGAGCTGGGCGGCGTCGGCGACCACCAGCGACCACCCGGGGTCGGCCGTCACGACCCGGCGCATGACCTTGGGGATCTGCAGCGCGCCGCCGCCGCTCGTCGCCCACCGCCCGGACACGACGCCGGCCACCACGTACTCGCCGCGGAAGCGGTTGCCGCGCACCCACTGGTCGGCCCAGACCCAGCCGTGGAAGCTGTACAGCCGGGCCAGCTCCTTGTACGCGAGCAGCGGGGCCACGCCCGGATGGTCGACGCCCGCGAGGACGCGCGACCTGGTCGACGGGATCTGGATGCCCGCACCCTTGAACGCCTTGACGATCTGCTGCGGAGAGTCGGGGTTGACGGGATGGCCGAAGGCGGCGGAGATCTCGTCCGCGAGCGCCTGAAGCCGGGACGGGCGCATCCCGTGGACCGGACGCGGGCCGAGCAGCTCGGTCAGCAGCGCGTCGTGCACGTCCTCACGCCACGGCATGCCGTCGTGGCCCATCTCGGCCGCGATCAGCGCGCCCGCCGACTCCGCCGCCACCAGCAGCCGGAACCGCCCCGGGTGGCCGGTGCGCGCGATCCGGGCGAGCTGGTCCTCGTACACCTCGCCGACGAGGTCGATCTCCGCGACCTCCGGGGCCTCCCGCCCGGGCACCTCGGGCTCGAACAGACTTCCCTGTGTCGCCTGGCCCGGCTCCGCCGTCTCGTCCCGGTCCGGCGGCACCGGGAGCCCGCGCAGCCGCGCGTACGCCGCCTCGGCCGACCGGGGCTCGCCGTACCGGCCGTCGGCGCCGAGCAGCAGCGCCTCAGTGAGCGCGATGTCGTGGCACCGCGACAGCCGTACGCCCCGGGCGAGCAGGCCGGGGTAGATCCGCCGCGCGTCCGCCCAGACCCATCGGGGGCGGACGGCCGCCTCCAGCTCGCGCACCGCCTCCGCCAGGTCGCCGACCCGTTCCGCCGGACCGCCGAGGGGACGGATCGTCCCCCCGCCCTCCGGATCCACCGCGACCAGCACCTGCACCCGCCCAGCCTGCCAGGCGCCACCGACATTCCGCCGCGCCGCCCTGCCCAGCTGGTGGGATGTCCACGAACCTGGCCGGGCCGGTCACTTCGCCCGAAGGAACCCGCGCTCCTCGCGAAGCCCGCCGCGCTCCCTCGATCCCGATGAACGTGTGCGAACAGCGCGCCACGCGGGCTCAGGACGGGGTGGCGGCCAGGCCGATCTCGATCTCGTCCTCCAGCGGAGGGTCGATCTCCTGGGCGAGGCATCCGGTGGCGGCCAGGCAGCGGATCCGCAGCACGTCCCCGCTGACCGACAAGTGCAGGAAGTTCTTGAAGAACGGGGGCGTGTCCCAGTCGGAGAGCTCGGAGATCCATCGGTGGAAGACCCGGCCCACGGGCAGATGGAACGGCATCGGCCAGCCGCCGAGGATCCGGGCCGCCCACCGCATCCGCGCCGTGATCCGCACCGGCGACGTGCCGTCCGAGGCGGCGGCGATCGTGCGCGGCGGGACGTTGCCGACCTGCCGCGACATCAGGGCGAGCCCCTCGTCCGGGGTGAGGTACAGCCAGCGCATGCGCAGCCGCCTGCTGTACAGCAGGCTGTAGAACGACAGCGAGTCGCCGCGCAGCGGGTAGCACTTGAAGTCGTCCTCGTGGACGCCGCCGACGTCGACGCGCGGGATGGTGTGGGTGGCGTGCATGAACGCGCCGCCGCCGCCCGAGACGACGTACTGGATGACGCGGTCGCCGACCCGCACCGGGAAGCGCTGGTAGTTGTGGACGTCGCCGCCGATCGCCGCCACGTAGTTGTGCGCCGGGTCGCGGACGATCTCGTCCACGGTCCCCCCGCCCTGGATCTCGCAGGGGTGGTACTCGTTGCGCACGTAGATGGGCTTGCCGGTGATCAGGATCTTCGGCCGCGGGTCGGCGGAGACCCGGCGCAGCCACTCCCCCTGCTCGCGGTCGATGTCGCCGCGGATGCCGGTGTCGATCCCCACGAGGAGGAGCCGCCCGAGGTCCAGCACCCAGTACGGCGCGGGCACGGCCGCCCGCTGCTCCGGCGCCGAGCGCATCTCGCGGGCCTCGGCCAGCGCCGCCTCGTCGATCTTCTCGGGCCTCTTCCACAGCAGCCCCCGCAGCCCGGAACTCTGCCGCGGCTCGGGCAGCGGCGGGGCGTCGCAGAAGACCCGCATGAAGCCGCCCAGCCCGTCGTACCAGTCGTGGTTCCCCGGCACGGCGTAGATCGGCGCCCGATAGTTCTTGTACGGCCGGAAGAACTTGTCGCGGTACTCGTTGCCGGAGCCGGTCGGGTAGATCACGTCGCTGGCGATGACCGCGAACGCGGTGCCGGCGCCCGCCTTGAGCAGGCCGGGAACGACGGCGTATTGGGAGGCGTCGCCCTCTCCGGTGTCGCCGAGCACCAGGAACGAGAAGTCCTCCCCCACGTCCTGAACTATCCGGAAATCGGGGTCCACGCCGCGCTCGCGCTGCGCCTCGACCCAGCGGTGGCGCACCTCGCCCGAGGGGTCGCCGAACAGCTGGGCGAGGATCTCGTTACGCGACCTCCAGAGCGTGCGCGGCCGCAGCCAGGTGAAGGTCGTCTCGTTCGGCCGCAGGCTCTGGAACGCGCCGATCTGCTGGCAGTTCCAGCCCGCCCCCGCCTCCGAGACGCGCGAGGACTGCCGCGCGCTCCGGGACGTGCGCGAACCGGCGTCGACATCCACATCGGCCATGACCCAATCTTTGCCTGATCATGACCGGCGCCGCTACGAGATCAGGATTCCCGGGTTGAGAATCCCGTCCGGGTCGAGGCGCTCCTTGACACCCCGCAGGACGGCGACGCCCAGCTCCCCGATCTCCCGCGCGTACGCCCCGAGGTGGTCGCGGCCGACGCCGTGGTGGTGCGAGACGGTGCCGCCCGCCTGGCCGATCGCGTCGTTGACCGTCCCCTTGGCCGACTCCCACTGGGCGACCGGGTCGTCCGACTGCGCGGTCACCACGGTGAAGTACAGCGAGGCCCCGGTGGCGTACACGTGGGACACGTGGCACATGATCAGCGGTGACCCCAGGGAGGCCGTCAGCGCCTCCCGTACGGCCTCGTAGAGGCGCGGGAGGCCGGACCAGAAGCAGGCGGTCTCCAGCGTCTCCACGGTGGCTCCTGCGGCGAGCAGCGAGTCGCGCAGATAGGGCGCGGAGTAGCGGCCGTGCGCCCACTTCTCCCCCGGCTCGGGGCCGAGGGGGACGCCGCCCGTCTCGGCCAGCGTCGCCGCCGCCCGCTCCCGGCGGTACGCCACGTCGCCGGGCGTGCCCTCGTACCCGGCGATCACCAGGCAGGCGGGCTCGGAGGCGAGCGTGCCGAGCTCCTCCGGGCGGGCCAGGCCGACCATGGTCTCGGTTTCGTCCGACAGCCGCAGCACGGTCGGCGCGGCCCCCTCCTGCGCCAGCCGGCGCAGCGCGGCGACCCCCGCCGGGAACGACGCGAACCGCCACCCCTCGTACACCCGGACCTCGGGCACGGGGTGTACGCGGAGGCGGAGCGAGGTGATCACGCCGAACGCCCCCTCGGAGCCGAGGATCACCTGGCGCAGGTCCGGCCCGGCGGCGGACTTGGGCGCGCGGCCGAGGTCGAGCGTGCCCTGGGGCGTGGCCACGGTCAGGCCGACCACCATGTCGTCGAAGCGGCCGTACCCCGCCGACGCCTGGCCGCTGGAGCGGGCCGCCGCGAAGCCGCCGAGGGTCGCGTACTCGAAGGACTGCGGGAAGTGGCCGAGCGTGAAGCCGTGCTCCGCGAGCAGCCGCTCGGCCTCCGGGGCGCGCACGCCGGGCTCGAACTCCGCGACCATGGACTCGGCGTCGACGGAGACCAGCCGGTCGAGCCGCGCCACGTCGAGCGCGACGACGCCGGCGAACCCGTCGCGCGCGGCGACCAGGCCGCCGACGACCGACGTCCCGCCGCCGAACGGCACGACCGCGACGCGGTGCTCCGCGCACACCCGCAGCACCTCGGCCACCTCGTCGTGCGAGCCGGGCAGCACGACCGCGTCGGGCGCGTCCGAGGCGTCGCCCGCGCGCATCCGCAGCAGGTCGGGGGTGGACTTGCCGCGCGTGTGCCGGATCCGCGTCTCGTCGTCGACGCGCAGGTGCTCTTCGCCGACGGCCGCCGACAGCGCCTTCAGAGCGGCCGGGGGCAGCGTGGACGCGGGCGGCCGCACCTCGTCGAGGGTCGCGGCCGGGGTCTCGGGCATTCGGACGCCCAGCAGGTCGGCGAGCAGCCGTCGTACGGGCGGGGGCAGCTCGGCGGCCTTGGCGGGGTCTCCCCATCCGGACCAGAACATCTGCGCGGGGGGCTGCGGTGGTTCCACGACGTCACCTCTGAGGCTAGGTTACTAAAGAGTAATAGATGAGGATTTAGGAGTTGCGTTGGGCTCCTCCCTGAACGCGGCGCGGCGTGCCCGCGAGCTCGCGGAGATCCGGGACTGCGTGGTGGACGTGCTCGTCGTGGGCCTCGGGGCCACCGGCGCGGGAGCGGCGCTCGACGCGGCCGCGCGCGGGCTCTCGGTCGCCGCGATCGACGCCCACGACCTCGCCTTCGGCACCTCACGATGGAGTTCCAAGCTGATCCACGGTGGGCTGCGCTACCTGGCCAGCGGACAGGTCGGGGTGGCCCGGGAGAGCGCGGTCGAGCGGGGTGCGCTGCTCCGCCACACCGCGCCCCACCTGGTGCGGGCGCACCCGTACCTCCTGCCGCTCACCCCCGCGGTGCGGTCGGCGCAGGCCCGGTTCGTGATGGCCGGCTACCGCCTGGGCGACGGGCTGCGCGTGGCCGCCGGGACCCCGCGCCCGCTGCTTCCCGGGCCGTCGCGGCTGACCGCGGAGCGGACGCTCCGCCTGGCGCCCGCCCTGCGCGCGGACGGCCTGCGCGGCGCGCTTCTGTCCTGGGACGGCCGGGTCGTGGACGACGCCCGGCTGGTGGTCGCGATCGCCCGCACGGCCGCCGCCCACGGCGCCCGCGTCCTGACCCGGTGCCGCGCGATCGCGCTGTCCGGCGACGGCGCCCAGGTGCGGGACGAACTGACCGGCGCCGAGTTCGGCGTCAGGGCGCGTGCGGTGATCAACGCGACCGGAGTGTGGGCCGGCGGCCTGTCCCCCGAGGTGGAGCTGCGCCCGTCGCGCGGGACCCACCTCGTGCTGCGCCCCGGAGCTCTCGGCGGCCTCGGGGCCGGGCTGCACGTCCCGATCCCGGGTGAGCGGAACCGGTTCGCACTCGTCCTCCCCCAGGCCGACGGGCGGATCTACGTGGGCCTCACGGACGAGCCGGTGGATGGTCCGGTACCCGACGTCCCGGAGGCCCCCGAAAGCGACGTGGCGTTCCTTCTGGACGTCCTGAACTCGGTCCTGCGCGAGCCGGTACGGCGGGCCGACGTGGCCGGCGCCTTCGCCGGGCTGCGCCCCCTCCTCACCGCGGGGGAGGCGCCGGACGACCCGGACGGCAGGCGCACGTCCGACCTGTCCCGGCGGCACGCCGTGATCACCTCGCGCGACGGCGTCGTGACCGTGGTCGGCGGCAAGCTCACCACCTACCGGCGGATGGCCGAGGACGCGGTCGACGCGGCCTGCCCCACGGCGCCGCGCAGCCGGACCGCCCGGCTGCCGCTGGTGGGCGCGCGGCCTGCTCCGGGCGCGGAAGCGCGGCACCCCGGCGTGTCGCCCGCCGACCTGGTCGCGCGGTACGGCTGGGAGGCCGGGGCCGTGCAGGAGCTGGCGCGGCGCGATCCGGCGCTGGGCAAGACGGTCGCCGCCGGGATCACCCGCGCCGAGCTGGTGTGGGCGGTGCGGCACGAGGGCGCGCTCGATGTGGACGACCTGCTCGATCGCCGGACCAGGATCGGCCTGGTCCCCGAGGACCGCGCGGCGGCGCTCCCCGCCGCCGAGGCGGCGCTCGCCCTCGGCCCCGAAGGAGCGATCCCGCCGGGTCGCACCGGAACGCGTGCGCGGGGTGACGGAACGCGACCAGCGGGACAAGTGTGACGAGGATCTCCATACGGGGCCGTTGACGTGATGCGGAGGGGGAAGTTGTGACCCCCGCACGCGCCCGCTCGATAGCGAATCGATAAGGTTAGTCTTACCTAATTCCATCGGCCGAGCGCGGGAACCCCCGGCGCGCGGACCGCGGCGAGGACCGACGAGTGGGAGAACGAACCGGCATGGCGAATGGGTGCGGACACGCCGCCGCGCTGCACACGGGCGAGGCGCCGATTCTCGCCAGCGCGACGGTCGGCGCCCGATCTTGGCTGCTCATCGAGCATTCCGGCCCCTGGGCGGCGTACCTCGACGAGTGCCGGCTCCCCGACGACACGCGCGCCCTGATCGAGCGGGCCACCGCCCTCGGCATCCGGCCGCAGCTCATCCGCCGGCCCGGCCGGCGCGCCGCCGCGAGCGGCCCGCTGCACGTGTTCGTCGCCTCGTCGGTGGGCTTCCGGCCGTGGATCGCGGAGGGTACGTTCGAACGGTCCAACGATCTTGACCTGGGCTCACTCGTGCACGGAGTGGTTCCGGAGTCCTGCATACTGGTGAGCGAGCCGGTGTTCCTCGTGTGCACCCACGCCAAGCGCAACGCTTGTTGTGCGCGTCTCGGGCTCCCGCTCGCGCGGTTCCTCGACGAGAACCTCCCGGGCAATGTGTGGGAAACCACCCATGTGGGCGGCGATCGATACGCCGCTAACCTCGTATGCTTGCCACACGGGCTTTACTACGGCAGCATGTCTCAGGCTGCTGCGATCGCGGCGGCAAACGCGTACCGGAACGGCGAGGTCGTCCTTGACCGTTACCGGGGGCGCGCGGGTATCCCTGAGCCACTGCAAGCCGCCGAGCATTTCGTCCGTGCACATACGGGCGAGCTCTCGGTCAGCGGGGTGGCCGTGGAATCCTCCCGGTCGGAAGGCAACGCCACCGTGTGCATCGTGCACCACACGAAGCCTGGTGGTCTGTCGCGCTTTCGGGTAGTGGTCGAGCCTGCGGTGTTCGCGGCACCGTGCGGCACGACCTGCACCGAAGAGATCTCGACCTACAGGCTGGCGGAGCTGAGCGAGCTCAGTCCAGTACCGGCCTGAGGCTCTGCGAAGAGCTGGGAACACCACGGCAAATCCCGGCGTTGGACCCAGGGACGCCACAAGCGCCCGATGCGGCACAAACACGAAATACCTCTCACCAAAGGTGGTTTCTCATGTCTCAGGTACGTCGGCAGCTCGCCCGCCCGCGCCCCAGTTGGGGTTGGCAGGATGATGCCGCGTGCCGGGGAGAGGACCTTGTGCTGTTCTTCGGTCCTGACGGTGAGCGTCAGCCGGAGCGCGACATCCGCGAGCGCAAGGCCAAGGCCATCTGCGCTCAGTGCCCTGTGCGTGCCGAGTGCCTCGACTACGCCCTTTCCCGTCCTGAGAAGTACGGCACCTGGGGCGGGCTGAACGAGGACGAGCGCGCCTCCGAGCGTCGCCGCCGGATGCGCCGCGCCGCGAGCGCCGGCATCAGTGCGGTCGCCTGAACCGTCTGAACGTCTCCCCCGACACGCGTCACACGAGGCCGCCGGGCCGTTCTACCCGCCGATACCCCAACACGGCGGGCGGAACGCCCGGCGGTTTCGTCTGTCCGCCGGGCGTTCCGCGCGATTCCGGCGCGGCTACGGACGATTCCGGCCCGGCTGGCGCCACGCCTTGTGGAGGATCTTCCACTTGCGCGTCTCCTCACTGCGGAGCCGCGCGTCGCTGCGCCGGGCCATCCACGCCGCCTCGCGCTGGAGCTTGAACCAGCTCTCCAGCCGCCGCTCGGGCAGCTCGCCCGCCTCCACCGCCGCCTGTACGGCGCAGCCGGGCTCGCCGCCGTGCGAGCAGTCGCCGAACCGGCAGCCCTCCGCGAGCTCCTCGATGTCGGAGAAGACCAGGTCAACGCCGTCGTTCATGGCGTACAGGCCGACCCGGCGGATGCCCGGGGTGTCGATGATCAGCCCGCCGCCGGACAGCGGGATCAGCTCGCGATGGACGGTGGTGTGCCGCCCCCGGCCGTCGGCGGCGCGTACCTGCTGGGTCTCCATGACGTCCTCTCCCGCGAGCGCGTTCACCAGGGTGGACTTGCCGGCGCCCGAGGGGCCGAGAATGACGGCGGTCTTCGCGCCGTGCAGGTAGGCCCGCACCACGTCGACCCCCTCCCCTGTCTGTGCGCACAACGCGTGCACGTCCACGCCGGGGGCGGCGGCCCGTACGTCGGCGAGCAGCTCGTCGAGCCCGAGCTCGAACAGGTCGGTCTTGGTGATGAGCACCACGGGCACGCCTCCGCTCTCCCAGGCGAGGGCCACCAGCCGCTCGATCCGCCCGAGGTCCGCGAAGTCGGTCGAATGCATGGACGGCTCGGCCACGAACACGACGTCCACGTTGGCGGCGAGGACCTGGCCCTGCCCGTCGCCGGAGAGCCCGCCCCGCGAGTCCCTGCTGACGCCGCCGCGGACGAAGGCCGACGACCTGGGAAGCACCGCGTCCAGCTCGTAGCGCCCCTCGGGCAGCGCCGCGAGGGCGACCCAGTCGCCGACACAGGGCAAACTGACGGGGTCCTCGGCGGCGGCGCGGCGGATCCGGGCGCTGTAGCGGGCCTGGAACTGGCCCTCGGCCGCGATGACCTCGGCGGCGCCCCGGTCGACGCGGGCGACCCGGGCGGGGACGGTGCCGGCGGGAAGCGGCAGCGCGTCGTTCCAGCCGAGAAGAGAAAGATCGATGGAACCGGAGAACGAACCGGAATTCAACTGGGTGACACCCTTCGGAAACGGGTGCCCAGTGATCGTCTAGAGGGGCACCCGGAGGTTGACGGACGGCATGGTCATCAGAAAGACCCGCATAGTCGTCACCTCCCTGGAGTGCAGGCCGCGTCCGAAGCGCGGCGTCGGAAGAACATTAGCGCATCCCCGGCGCGTCCCCGCAACCGATTTTTCGCCATAAAACACCGCAACCACGCCCCCTGTCGAGGGCGTGGTCACGCGTACGCGATGGTCCGGCGCCGGCGTCAGGACAGGCCGGGGGCCGGGAACTTGGCGGTCAGCTCGCTGACCTCGTTGTGGACCCGGGCGATGACGTCCTCCGCGTCGCCCTTGGCGACCGCGGTGACGACCTCGTCGATCCAGGCGCCGACCTGGCGCATCTCCGCCTCGCCCATGCCGCGCGAGGTGACCGAGGGGGTGCCGATGCGGATGCCCGACGGGTCGAACGGCTTGCGCGTGTCGAACGGGACGGCGTTGTAGTTGGTCTCCAGGCCCGCCCGGTCGAGCGCCTGGGCGGCGGGCTTGCCGCCGACGCCCTTGGGGGTCAGGTCCATCAGGATCAGGTGGTTGTCGGTGCCACCGGAGACCAGGTCGAAGCCGCGGGAGGCCAGCTCCTCGGCGAGCGCCTTGGCGTTCTTCACGACCTGCGCCGCGTACGCCTTGAACTCCGCCTGGGACGCCTCACGCAGCGCGACCGCGATCGCGGCGGTGGTGTGGTTGTGCGGGCCGCCCTGCAGGCCGGGGAAGACCGCCTTGTTCAGCGCGGTGGCGTGCTCGTCGGAGGTGGCCATCAGCATGGCGCCGCGCGGGCCGCGCAGCGTCTTGTGCGTGGTCGTGGAGATCACGTCGGCGTACCCGACCGGCGACGGGTGCGCGCCACCCGCGACGAGGCCGGCGATGTGCGCGATGTCGGCGGCGAGGACCGCGTCCACCTCGCGGGCGATCTCGGCGAACGCCGGGAAGTCGATGGTGCGCGGGATGGCGGTGCCGCCGCAGAAGATCAGCTTGGGCCGGTGCTCAAGCGCCAGGGCGCGCACCTCGTCCATGTCGATGCGGCCGGTGTCCTTGCGCACGCCGTATCGGACGGGGTTGAACCACTTGCCGGTCGCGGAGACCGACCAGCCGTGCGTGAGGTGGCCGCCGAACGGCAGGCCCATGCCGAGCACGGTGTCGCCGGGCTTCAGGAACGCCAGGTAGATCGCGAGGTTGGCCGGCGAGCCGGAGTAGGGCTGCACGTTGGCGTGGTTCACGCCGAACAGTGCCTTGGCCCGGTCGATGGCGATCGTCTCGATCTGGTCGATGACCTGCTGGCCCTCGTAGTACCGCTTGCCGGGGTAGCCCTCGGAGTACTTGTTCGTCAGGACGGTGCCGGTGGCTTCAAGCACGGCCCGGGAGACGTAGTTCTCCGAGGCGATGAGCTTGACCGTGTCGGCCTGCCGCCGCTCCTCGGCCCTGATCAGCTCGGCGATCTCGGGATCGACGACGTTCAACGAGTTCTCAGCCATTGGCGCCTTTCCTTGTCAACATCGACAGCCGCGGTGACCCAGGCGCACGGCCTCCGCACGTTCGCTCCCCGGTGGTGCCCCACCTAGCACATGCCCGAGGGCACGTCAGCGCCAGTCGCGACCATTCCCACCCTATCTGAGCCCCGGATACGGCTCACGCCGCCCGAGGCCGGAACGTTCCGGCCTGGGGTGACCCGCCGGCCGCCGGACGAGGCGGCCTCAGTCCGCCTGGCGGCGTGTGGTGCCCGCCAGGGGCCACATGCGGTCCACCTCGGCGTTGAGCGTGGCGCCGATGAGCACGGCGAGCGCCGTGATGTACAGCCAGAGCAGGACGGCGATCGGCGCCGCGAGCGAGCCGTAGATCGACAGCGGTGTGAACCAGGCGGCGAGCACCTCGCGCAGGACGGAGCCGCAGACGATCCAGATGATGAGCGCGAGCACCGCCCCCGGAACCTCGCGCCACCAGCGCGTCCGCATCGGGACGCTCACGTGGTAGAGCAGGGTCAGCATGACCACCGAGCCGACGATCACCACGGGCCAGTAGAGGATCGCGATGAGCGTGCTGTAGCCCGGCAGCGCCTCCGCGAGCAGCGTCGGGCCGATGACCAGCACCGGCATGACGACCAGCCCGATGAGCAGGGCGGCCAGATAGAGCCCGAAGGACAGGACCCGGGTGCGGATGATCCCCCGGGTCTCACCCAGGCCGTACGCGATGGAGATGAGATCCACGTACACGAAGAGGGCCCGCGAGCCTGACCACAGCGAAAGTAAGAAGCCCACCGAGATGAGCGAGACCTGTCCCCCGGCGAGCACGTCGTTGAGCAGGGGCAGGACGACCCGGTCCACGGTGTTGGCGGTGAAGAGCAGCTCGGACTGGTCGATCACCCATTGCTTGATCCGCAGGACGGTCTCGGCGCCGAGGAGGCCGCTCAGGTGGCCCATCACGCCGAGCAGCCCGAGCACGAACGGCGGCAGGGACAGGAGTGCGAAGAAGGCCGCCTCTCCCGCGAGGCCCGTGACGCGGTAGTTGACCCCCGCCATGGTGGTGGCCTTGGCGAGCGCCCACGCGTTGGACCCGCGCACCCAGTCCAGGCGGGCCCGGGCGCGCGCCATGCCCCGGCGCGAGTTGCGTCTCGGCCGGTGTGTGTGCGCGTCCGCGGACGTCATGGCATCTAACCGTATTCGTACTGGCGGGGTGTCATGACACCGATGAGTGAACCGGCGACTATCCGTTACCGGGCGGAATAGTACGGACTGTCGACGTCCACGATACGGGCGCCGAGCGGCAGGAGCGATACCGGGATCATCTTGAGGTTGGCGATGCCCAGCGGGATGCCGATGATCGACACGAACAGCGGGATCGCCGTGATGACGTGCCCGATCGCCAGCCAGATCCCGGCGAAGACCAGCCAGATGACGTTTCCGATCGCGGACATGACGCCCGCATCGGGATCCCGCACGACGGTGCGCCCGAACGGCCACAGCGCGTACGCCGCGATCCGGAAGGACGCGATGCCGAACGGGATGGTGATGATCAAGATGCAGCAGATGATCCCGGCGACCACGTAGCCCAGGGCGAGCCACACACCGGCGAAGACCAGCCAGATGACGTTCAGCAGTGTCCGCATATCTCAATCATGACGCACGTCACCTTCCGCCGGTTTGGCGATCTTCCCGGACTTCTCCCTGATTTTGGGTACTTTTCGGCCTCAGGCGGTCTTCCGCGTCCCGGGCTCCCGCCCCGGTCCCGGCGGCCCGGCGTACGCCTGCGCGATGGACATCCACTCGCGGGCGATGTCGCCGGTCACGGACAGCGAGGTGTCGGCGACGTTGGAGCGCTGCGTGACGACGAGGCAGAAGTCCCGGACCGGCCCGCGCACCACGTCCGCGGCCCCCTCAGGCCCGGCGACCCACAGGGTGCCGTCCGGCATGGCGAGCTCCACCCGGACCGGCCGCGCGGGCGCCTGCCGCCCGCGCACCGCGAAGCCGTACGGCATGGCGCGCACGCCCAGCAGGGCCACGTGGCGCAGCCGCGTGGTGGGTGCGCGGTCGATCCCGAGCGTGTCCGCGACGTCCTGGCCGTGCGCCCAGGTCTCCATCAGCCGGGCGGTCGCGAACGAGGCGGGCGACATGTCGGGGCCGTACCACGGGAGCCGGGTGGCGGGATCGACCGCGCGCAACGCCCGGATCATCCGGGCCCTGGCGGTGTCGAACCATTCGAGGAGCGCCGCCGGGGCGAGCCCGCGCGCGGCGGCGACCTGGTCGTCCATGGCGGACTCCACGCGCGCCATCAGCTCCGCGCGGGCGGCGCGGAACCCGTCCGGGTCGGTCAGCGCCGAGGTGGCCGCATCGTCGAACCAGGCCAGATGGCTGATCTGGTCGCGGATGACCCAGCCCTCGGAGGGAGTGGGAAGCTCCCAGCCGGGAAGGTCGAGAACGCGGACCATCTCACGCAGCTCCGCCGTCTCGGCGCTCAGGTCGATGATCAGTTCGGACATCAGATCGGACGTGGGAACGGCCATGACACCTCCTGGACGGCGAGCGTAACCGAATCTTCTTCTACTGAAAACGGGGAAAATCATGATCTGCGACGCCTGCAAGGACCGGCGGCACGAGAACTGCCGCGGCGACTCCTGGTGCGACTGCCAGCACCACGAACCGCCCGCCCTGCCCGGCGGGAACGAGCCCGCCCAGAACTGGGTCAGCCAGGGCTGACCCGCGCCCGGCCGAGCGTCGCCCGGCGTCCCGCTGCCCGCTCACGTGGGCGCATGTCGTCCAGATGTCATGCGCGTTTCGTCCACATGGTGAAACCTAACTTGGACATCACGGACGCCCCGGGTATCGTTTGCCCTATGCCAGCGGACCCGTTGCTCGTCGTGCGACGCCACGTCGACCTTCTGCGTGTCCGCAGCGCCATCTGTATCGACGCCCGTTGATCGTCGCCCATCTTTTCTGACAGTGGGCGCGTGAGCAGGCGTCCTTTTTCGTTTTCGCCCCCGCACTCGACGATGAGGCGGGCGGCCGCCTGAGGCACGCGTCCGGGGTCGCGCCGTGCGTGACCTTCGCCCGGTTTTTCTCCCGGCCCGTTTCGCATCCCTCGGATCAAAGGACGCCCTCATGAGCACCCCGGCCCGCCCGGCGAACCGCCACCACAAGCGCCCGCGCGGCGAAGGCCAGTGGGCTCTCGGTTACCGTGAGCCGCTGAACAAGAACGAGGAGAACAAGAAGGCCGACGACGGGCTCAACGTCCGTCAGCGGATCATCGACGTCTACTCCAAGCACGGGTTCGACTCGATCGACCCCGCCGACCTGCGCGGCCGCATGCGCTGGTACGGCCTCTACACGCAGCGCAGGCCCGGGATCGACGGCGGCAAGACCGCGGTCCTGCCCCCGGAGGAGCTCGACGACCGCTACTTCATGCTCCGCGTGCGCATCGACGGCGGCCGGCTCGACCTGGACCAGCTCCGGACGATCGCCGACATCTCCAACGAGTACGCCAGGGGCACGGCCGACATCACCGACCGGCAGAACATCCAGCTCCACTGGGTCGAGATCGAGTCGGTCCCGGACATCTGGAAGCGCCTGGAGGCCGTCGGCCTGTCCACGACCGAGGCGTGCGGCGACACGCCACGCGTGATCATGGGCTGCCCGCTCGCCGGGATCGACGCCGGCGAGGTGATCGACGGCACCGCCCAGATCGACGACATCACCACCCGGTACATCGGCGACACGGCGTTCTCCAACCTGCCGCGCAAGTTCAAGACCGCGATCAGCGGATGCACCGCGCAGTGCACGGTCCACGAGATCAACGACATCGCGTTCGTCGGCGTGGTCCGCGACGGCGAGGCCGGATTCGACGTCTGGGTCGGCGGCGGGCTGTCCACCAACCCGATGTTCGCCAAGCGGCTCGGCGCGTTCGTCCGGCCCGAGCAGGTGCACGAGGTGTGGGCCGGCGTCTGCGGGATCTTCCGCGACTACGGCTACCGCCGGCTCCGCCACCGCGCCCGGATCAAGTTCCTGATCAACGACTGGGGCGCGGAGCGGTTCCGCGAGATCCTGGAGACCGAGTACCTCGGCTACCGGCTGCCCGACGGGCCCGCCCCCGAGGAGCCGCGCGGCGGCCGCCGCGACCACGTCGGCGTCTTCCCGCAGAAGGACGGCAACTTCTACGTCGGGTTCGCGCCCAGGGTGGGCCGGGTGAACGGCGACACGCTGCACCGGATCGCCGACATCGCCGAGCGGCACGGCTCCCGCCGGGTCCACACCACGGTCGAGCAGAAGATGGTCATCCTCGACGTCGCGCCCGACCGGGTCGAGTCGATCGTCGCCGAGCTGGAGGCGGCCGACCTGCGGGTCACCCCGTCCACGTTCCGCCGCCAGACGATGGCCTGCACCGGCATCGAGTACTGCAAGCTCGCGATCGTCGAGACCAAGGCGACCGCGTCCCGGCTGATCGACGAGCTGGAGGCCAGGCTGCCGGACTTCGCCGAGCCGCTCACGATCAACGTCAACGGCTGCCCGAACTCCTGCGCCCGCATCCAGGTGGCCGACATCGGGCTCAAGGGCCAGCTCGTGGTGAACGACGAGGGCGAGCAGGTCGAGGGATTCCAGGTCCATCTGGGCGGCTCGATCGGGCTGAACCCCAACTTCGGCCGCAAGGTCCGCGGGCTGAAGGCCACCGCGGAGGAGCTCCCCGACTACGTGGAGCGCGTGGTGCGCAACTTCGAGAAGCAGAAGAACGACGGCGAGACGTTCTCCGAGTGGGTCCACCGGGCCGACGAGGCGGACCTCAAGTGACGGCCACCCAGGGGCGGAGCCGATCATGAGCGAGCGGAGCGAGCGAATCAATAAGCGCAGTGCGATTCGCGAATGCGACTCCGAGCCGCCAGGCGAGGAGGGGTCATGAGCGAGCGCGCGGCTCCCTACTACTGCCCCTACTGCGGCGACGAAGACCTTGAGCCGTACGCCTCCGAAGAGGAGAGCTACGGCTGGTACTGCCGCTCGTGCGCCCGCGCCTTCCGGGTGAAGTTCCTCGGCATCGGCGTACGGCACAGCTAGTCCCCTCGAAATACGACGTTTGAGGAGTAGTCATGACCCTGGTGGAGATAGAGGAAGGTCTTGAACGCCAGCGCGGCGTGCTCGACCTGCAGAGCATCGTCGAGTCCGCCGCGCGGTTCCTTGAGGACGCGCCCGCCCGCGAGATCATCCGGTGGGCGGCGGCCACGTTCGGCGACCGCCTCTGTCTCACCTCCTCGATGAGCGACGCGTTGCTGATCGACCTGGTGAGCCGGGTCAAGCCCGGCGTCGACGTGCTGTTCATCGACACCGGCTACCACTTCGCCGAGACGATCGGCACCCATGACGCGGTCGAGGCGGTCTACAACCTCAACGTGATCAACGTGACGCCGTCCCGCACGGTCGCGGAGCAGGACCGCGACCTCGGGCCCCGGCTGCACGGCCGCAACCCCGACCTGTGCTGCTACCTGCGCAAGGTGGAGCCGCTCAACCGGGCGCTCGAACCGTACCTCGCCTGGGTCTCGGGCATCCGGCGCGACGAGTCGCCGACCCGGGCGAACACCAAGGTCGTCGAGTGGGACGCCAAGCGCCAGATGGTCAAGATCAACCCGATCACGCGGTGGACCCAGGAGGAGGTCGACAACTACATCGCCGACAACGGGGTGCTGATCAACCCGCTGCACTACGACGACTACCCCTCGATCGGGTGCGCGCCCTGCACCCGGCGGGTCGCGCCCGGCGAGGACCCGCGCAGCGGCCGGTGGGCCGGGCTCGGCAAGATCGAGTGCGGCATCCACCTCTGACCGCCCGTCGCCGTCCCGTCCGCACCAGAGGAGACCTGGAAGAGCCGTCCGTGAACACCCATCCGACCGCACCGCCGCTGATCGCCGTGGCGCACGGGTCCCGCGACCCGCGCGCCGCCACGGCGGTCGAGGCGCTGCTCGACGGCGTACGGCTCGCGCGGCCCGACCTGGACGTGCGGACGGCCTACCTGGACCACGCGCCGCCGACCCTCGCCCGGGCCCTTTCGGGGCTGGACGAGGCCGTCGTGCTGCCGCTGCTGCTCACGGCGGCCTACCACAGCCGGGTGGACATCCCGGCCGCGCTGCGGGAGGCGTCCGCCCGCCGCCCTCTCCTGCGGGCCCGGCTCGGGCCGACGCTCGGCCCCCACCCGCTGCTGGTCGCCGCCCTGGAGCGCCGCCTGGCGGAGGCCGGGGTCGAGGCGGGCGACCCCGAGACGGCGGTCGTGCTGGTCTCCGCCGGTTCGAGCGACCCCCGCGCCAACGTCGTGGTGGCCCGGGTGGCGCGCTCCTGGGCGCGGCGCCGCTCCTGGTGGTCGGCGACCGCCGCCTACGCCTCGGCCGCCGCCCCGGCCCCCGCGGACGAGGTCGTACGGCTGTCGCGCGCCGGAGCGCCCCGGGTGGTCGTCGCCCCCTATCTGCTGGCCCCCGGCCACTTCGCGGACAAGGTCCGCCGCGACACGCTGGCGGCCGGCGCGGACCGGGTCGCCGACGTCCTCGGCCCGGCCCCCGAGCTCGTCGCGCTCCTGCTCGAACGCTACGAGCAGGCCGTCCGCCGGCCGGAACCCGCCGCGACCGCCTAGAACCACCCCGAGCAATATTTCAACTACCCCTCGTGTCGCTTCGGCCGCAAAGCAGGGCGACGTCTGCGGACAGCGCTCTAGCAGCATCACTTTGTGATCTTTGACTGTCTTCGGCGGTAGTGGCTGGTCCTGGCGGTGTGTTGATGGCGACGGCGCCAGCGTGACCAGGCTTGGATTTGATCGAGGTTGGGCGGGTGTGTGATCACGTGTGCCAGTAGATGCCTGACCTCTCCAAGGGAGAGGGCGACGAGGCCGTCCCGATCCGTTTCGTCGCGATCAGGCTCACCGCAGGTCAGAGGCTACTTCGTTGGAGATTTCTTCATTGCTACTGGGACCCCCAGCAGCCCGGCCTCGGTGAGGATGTGCCGCTGCTGCAGCAGGGACTGGGCCGCGGTGGACGAGCGGGAGTAGACGATCCGCATCGGTGCTCCTCAGGAAGGACAGAGCCCCGTTCCACCTGTCGGAAAGTGCTGTCGCCAATCAGCGCTCGAAATCAGCCACCCGAGAGGGCTTGGCGGATCAACTTGATCGTTCGAGAATTCCCGCACTATCATTGTGCGGGAATAGTCGCACGATGAAAGGTGGTTCCGATGGCGCCGTCACGGGTGTACGAGCATCCTGAGGCTGATGAGATCGCGATCCCGCGGGTGCTGTTCGCGTTGAGCGAGCCGTTGCGGTTGTCGATGGTGCGGCTGCTCGCGGAACGCGGTGAGGTGGACAGCATCGAGCTGGGACCGGGCCTGCCACGGTCGACGCTCACACATCACACCAGCCTCCTGCGCGAATCCGGGGTGGTGTTCGTCCGCGCCGAAGGACGCAAGTGCATGATCCAGCTGCGCCGCGATGACCTGGAGGCGCGGTTCCCTGGCCTGATCAACACGATCCTCAACGGGTATCAGGAAGCCGCTCCTGCGAAGGAGGACGCATGATCCGCCGCGTCTGGCCGCTTGTCGCGGCCGCGATCGCGCTGGGTATCGATGCCTATGTTCTCGCCGGGGTGCTGCCCTCGATCGCTGATTCGCTTGCCACGACGGTCGCGGCGGTTGGCCTGGGAGTGACAGCCTTCACTGCGGCATACGCTCTGGCGGGGCCGTTGCTGTCAGGAATGCTGATCCGTGGGAGTACCGCTAGGGCGCTGCTGATCGCGCTGGGTGTGTTCAATCTCGGCAACCTCATCACCGTGGTTTCGCCGGGGACCGAGGTGTTTCTCGCCTCGCGGGTGATTGCGGGCGGCGGCGCCGGCATGCTCACCGCGGTGGCAACCGCGGCTGCCGCCGCCATGGTCGCCGACCACGAACGGGGTCGCGCAATGGCCATGGTGACCTTCGGGCTGTCCACCGGAACAGTCGCTGGAGTGCCGGTCGGGATGATCATCGGCAACCAGCTGGATTGGCGATGGACAATGGCCCTGGTCGTCGCTGTTGGTCTTCTCAGCATGGTCGCTCTGGCTGTCAAGGCGCGCACGATCCCGTCGCTGCCCGCTTCGCGTGGTCCTGCCTTCGCGGTACTGCGGTCGTCGAAGACTCTCATCGGGGTCGCTGCTGCGTTTCTCCTCGGTGTGGCCAGTCTCGGGCTCTACACCTACCTGCTGCCGATGGCCGAGGCCCGAGGGCTTCAGGACTGGGGCTTCGCGCTGGTGTGGGCTTGGGGCATCGGTGGAGTCGCCGGCTCCGCCCTGGTCGGCAGGCCTCTAGACGCATTCGGGCCCCGCACTCTGCTCATCGCTCTGCCCGCAGTGCTACTGGGGAGCTTCGCCGCTATCTGGGTCTTCACCGCCCCGGCAGCGTGGCTCATCGCGGCGGCGTTGTGGGGTGCGACAGGATGGACGAGCGTCCCTACCCTGCAGCAAGCCCTGACCGGAGACCGGCCCGAGCAGGCGATGCCGATCGTCGCGTTCCAGATGGCCGCGATGTATCTCGGTTCCGCCGCGGGAGCTGCCGCAGGCAGCAGCCTGCTCGCTAACGGCGCCGATCCGGGCGACCTGTCCGCATGGGCGCTGACGCCTGCAGCTCTGGCGTTGCTACTCACCGGGTGGCTCAGCATCGGTACGCTCCGTGGTCATGCTCGGCACCGCGTCCCTCGTCTCGCGTGCGAGGCCGCAGACTAGCGCCACTCTGGCTATCAGGGCGCGCACAATCCCGTCGCTGCCCGCCGTCGCGTTCCAGATGGCCGCGATGTATCTCGGTTCCGCCGCGGGGCCGCCGCACGGCTGGCACCGGAACACCTTCGATGCGCGCCGACTCGCCTAGGAGAGGCGGGGAGCCATGTCCCACAGGGTCACGTTCCAGTCGGCCTGATAGGGCCTGGCCTTCGCCAGGACGGCGGCCGCCTCGTTTATGCTGAGATCCTTCGCCAGGATGGCGCCCGCCGGCCTCGTGCTGAGATCCTTCAGCCGCGACGGCAGGCTGTCCGGAACGTCGCCGGCCGGGATCACCAGCACCTCAACGGTGTTCAGCCCGTCCTTCGCCCACGAACGGTTGGCATCGGACATCTGTCCGTCGGTCCGCTTCCCCTCAACGGTGCCGCAGGACTGCCCCTGCACCCAGAACCGGTTCGTCCACACAACGACGTACGAGGGCGCGTCGGGGCACCTGATCTGGAGGGCGGGGATGCCCTTCCCGTTCCGGTAGGTGAAGCGTTGTTTCACGCCGGCCCGGTGGTACTTCCGCTCCGCGAGCTTCCCCACCGCGATATGCGTGAACGCGCCTGTCGGCAACGGCGATGGCGACGTCGAGGGCTCGGGCTGGGCCATGACCGCGGTCCAGACGTCGTCGGGGACCTCGGCGGTGACGGTGCGCGGGACCGTCAGGACACCGGCGACCGCCAGACCGGCGGTGAGGACGCCGGTCACGGCGGCCAGGCGGCGGCGCCTGATACGCCGCGCCCGCCGTTCCACGTCGGCCGCGGCCACGCCGCGGCCGGGGCCGTCCCCGCTGCCGGCGGCCAGGATGTCGCGGAGGTCGGATTCGGTGATGGTCATCATCGGCTCCCCAGGTTCGTCGCGGCGCGTGCCGCGGGATCGACGCGCAGCTTGGCCAGCGCCCTGCTCGCCTGGCTCCGTACGGTCGCGACCGAACATCCGAGGATCTCGCCGATCTCCGTGTCCGGCAGGTCGGCGAAGTACCGCAGCACGATCACAGCGCGCTGCCGGGGCGGGAGGCCGTCGACCGCCTGCCGTACGGCGTCGCGCGCGCCGACCAGGTCGGCCTCGTCGGCGACCGCGGTGTCGGGCAGGTCGGCGGCCGGGACCTCGGCCCGCCATCTGCGCCGCCACCAGGAGGCGTGCGTGTTCGTCAGGATGCGGTAGACGTACGGGTCAGGATTGTCCCCGACCCTCCTCCAGGCCAGCCATGCCCGGGCGAGCGCGGTCTGCAGCAGGTCCTCGGCCGTCGCCCAGTCGCGGCACAGCAGGTACGCCGTGCGGAGCAGGCGAGCCGACCGCTGCTCAACGTAGCGTTCGAAATCCGCCCGATTCCGCATGGAGCCCTCATTCGTTCGGTGAGACCGTCACCGATCACTACTCCCGAACCGGGGCAAGGTGTTGCATGCGGGCGCGAACGCGAAGATCACAGCGCTAGGGAGTGAACGGAGCGGAAGGGAGCGAGGACCGAAGCGTTGGCCCAGCGGAGCGGGCTTCGCGAGGACCGGAGGTTCCTTACGGCGCGGTGACCGCCCTGGCCCAGGCTCGCGGACGCCCCACTAGCGGTAGTGCTCCGGAGACTCCGGCGGGTAGCCGTCGCGGGCCGCGCGCCAGGTGTCCCGGGCCTCTCGCCGTACCTCGCGCTCCTCCCTGCGCATCTCCCTGTGGGTCTCCCGGGCCTCGCGGCGCATGTCGCGGAACGCGTCCCGCGCCTCGCCGAGTGCCTGGCGGCTTTCGTGGTGCATTTGGCGCATCCCGTGACCGAGCTCGTGGCGGAGCCCGTAGCCCGCTTCGACGCGGCGCTCCTGCCACCATTCGCTCCACGCGAACCAGCCGCGCTTGATCGGCTTGGCCCGCGAGTCTCCGATGATCTTCACGTCGCCCATCACGACGTATGCCTTGACCCGGACCACGGGGGCGTTCCGGTTGGGCGGGGCCTCGACCACCTCGACCTTCTTGTCCCCCATGAACGTGAAACCGGAGAGCTCCACGTCCACGCCGTCCGGCACGATGATCTTCACATCGCCCATCACGCACGTCGCGACGATGTCGATCGTGTTGGAGCGGACCTCGGCCTCGCGCAGGTCGAGCGTGACGTCGCCCATGACGCAGACCGCGCCGATCTCCTGGTCGATGCGCCAGGTGCCCTGCCGCTTGGTGTCGCCCATGACCGCGACGATCCACTTGCGCAGCTTCCCGCCGCCGCCGGGGGCGGACGCGGGCGCGGGTGGATGGTAGGCGGGCGCGGGCGCGCCCCCGGGCAGGTCGGCGGTGAGCTGGGCGAGCTCAGCGTGGGTCCGGGCCAGGTAGGCCGCCTCCGTGCGCTCCGTAAGCTCGGCGAGGGTCAGCCGCCCGTCCACCGACGCCTCACGCAGCCGCTCGACCACGGCCTCCCGCTCGGCGTCGGATGCCCGCATTCCACCCAGATCACTCACGGGGCAACCCTATCCCGGGGAATGCGGCCGCCCATCCTCCCTGGGAAGGAAGCATTTGTCCACCTGTGTGACCATGGAAGAGTGACGTACCGTGAGCTTCTGCACGCGGTCTCGGAGGGCGATGTCGACAGCGTGCGGCGGATGCTCCATCCCGACACGGATCTGAACCGCGCCCCCGGGACCACCCCGCTGTACCGCGCCGCCGTCCACGGCGACCACGAGATGGTCCGGCTGCTGCTGGAATACGGCGCCGACCCGGACCGGGCGAGCGGGGGGAAGGACGAGGGGCTCCCCCTCTGCGCGGCCGCCTCCTGGAACCACTGGGAAGCCGTCCAGGCCCTGGTGGACGGGGGCGCCGACCCCGACGCCGCGGAGGCCGGGGGGTGGACCGCCCTGCTGTGGGCCGCCACCCAGGGCCACCTCAGATCCGCGGACAACCTGCTCGACGCGGGCGCGGCCCCTGACACCGCGGACGACGCGGGCAACACGCCGCTCACCGCGGCCGCCCGGTTCGGCGCGTACGGCGTCGTCTGGTCGCTCCTGGAGCACGGGGCGGATCCGGCGCTGCGGGACGGCGCGGGCGACACCGCCCTGGACATCGCGCGCCGCTGGTCGGCCATCGACCTGGAGGCGGAGCTACGCGACGAGGTCACCCGGCACGCCGAGCCCGGGTGGGCGATCATGGTGGCCAAGGACCACGCCGCCGACGGCACCGAGCTGATCGTGGCCGAGGCCAGGGACGCGAAGGGCGACGGCTTCCGGACCGCCCGCCAGCGCGGCCACGCCGCGATCACGATCCTGCTGGAGGAGGCGCTCGGCCTGCGCACATCGGCCGAGGAGCTGGTGGCCCGCGCCGCGCCGTACCTGGACCTCGACGAGGATGGCGAGACCTGGTGGGCGGCGGTGCACGCACTGCAGAAACGCCATGACGAGGAGACGTTCGAGGCCGCGGCGGAGCTGTGCGACAGCGGCGACCCCCAGGACCGCGAGTTCGCGGTGGACGTGCTCGCGCAGTTCGGCTACGACGCGGACGTGCGGCCCTTCCGCGAGCGCAGCCTGGCGATCCTGCGGCGGATGGCCCCCGCCGAGACCGAGCCCAAGGTCGTCGACGCGCTCCTCAGCGCGATCGCGCACCACGCCGACGCGGAGGCGCTGCCCGAAGTGCTGGAGATCCTGGACCGGCCGGGGCGCCGGCCGTCCTGCAAGGACGCCATGGCGCTCGCCGCCGTGTTGCCGCCGGGCGACGAGGAGGGCCTGGCCCGGCTGGTACGGCTCACCGAGGAGGACGACGCCGAGGTCCGCGACTGGGCGACCATGGGCCTGGCCGGCCTGGACGCCGACACCCCGCGCATCCGGGAGGCCCTGGCCGCCCGGCTGGCCGACCGCGACATCACGACGGTGGCCGAGGCCGCGCGCGGGCTGGCGCAACGGGGCGACCGGCGGGCGATCGGCGGGATCCACCGGGTGCTGTCGGAGACGGACGACGACTACGCGCGCGACCTGGCCCTGGAGGGCGCGACGCGGCTCGGCCTGGAGATCGAGACCGTCATCCGCTGACGCGGGTCCGGCCCGGGGCAGCGCTGATCGCGGGCCGGTCCTCCGTCGGCGGACCCGGCGGCGTTAGGGTCGCTCATGGCATTGAAGATGGGCACCTGAACGACTGAAGGGATATCGCCATGGCGACCACCCGTACCGCGACCACCCAGTGGAAGGGCGCGCTCCTTGACGGCTCCGGCACCGTCTCGCTCGACTCCTCCGGAGTCGGCACGTTCGACGTCTCCTGGCCGTCCCGGGCGGAGCAGGCGAACGGCAAGACGAGCCCCGAGGAGCTGATCGCGGCCGCCCACTCCTCCTGCTTCTCGATGGCGCTGTCGAACGGCCTGGCCAAGGCCGGGACGCCGCCGCAGTCGCTGGAGACCCGGGCGGACGTGACCTTCCAGCCGGGTGAGGGCATCACCGGCATCGTGATCTCGGTCCGCGGCCAGGTCCCCGGCATCTCGGCCGAGGACTTCCAGCAGGCGGCCGAGGGCGCCAAGGCCAACTGCCCGGTGAGCAAGGCGCTCGCGGGCACCACCATCACGCTGAACGCCGAGCTCGTCGGCTGAACCGCTACGGACCCCCGTCGCGGCCGTCCCGGCCCGGCGGGGGTCCGCGCGTGTGTTCCCCCCGCCTTCCCCGCCGCCTCCGGCTCGGGAGGGAACCGGCACAGCGAACCTCACATAAGGTGATGAATCCGCATAAAAGCGGACAAAACTGGGCTGGATCTCGCAGATCTTTTGGGGTACACGAAGCCCCCTGCCGAGAGGAGAATGGGGGCACATGCGCGAAGTCTGGCCTGGAGAGCCGTATCCACTCGGTGGCACCTGGGATGGCGTGGGCACCAGTTTCTCGGTGTTCTCCGAGGTCGCCGAGCGGGTCGAGCTGTGCCTGTTCGACGACGACGGCGCCGAGACCCGCGTCGACCTGCCCGAGATGGATGGCTTCGTCTGGCACGGCTACCTACCCGGCGTGATGCCCGGCCAGCGGTACGGCTACCGCGTCCACGGGCCGTACGAGCCGGAGCTGGGCCACCGGTGCAACCCCGCCAAGCTGCTCCTCGACCCGTACAGCAAGGCCATCGAGGGCGGCGTGCGCTGGAACGAGGCGCTGTTCTCCTACCACTTCACCGACCCGGGACGGCTGAACACCGGCGACTCGGCGCCGTACATGCCGAAGAACGTGGTGATCAACCCGTTCTTCGACTGGGGCAACGACCGGCCGCCGCGCACGCCGTACCACGAGACGGTCATCTACGAGGCGCACGTGCGCGGCCTGACGATGCGGCACCCGGACGTGCCGCCGGAGCAGCGCGGCACGTACGCCGGACTGGCCCATCCGGCGGTGATCGAGCACCTGCTGTCGATCGGCGTGACGGCGGTGGAGCTGATGCCGGTCCACCAGTTCGTCCCCGAGCACGCGATGGTGGCGCGCGGCATGACGAACTACTGGGGCTACAACACGATCGCCTACCTCGCGCCGCACAACGCGTACTCCAGCGCCGGGCAGCGGGGCGAGCAGGTCCAGGAGTTCAAGGCCATGGTCCGCGCCCTGCACGAGGCGGGCATCGAGGTCATCCTCGACGTGGTCTACAACCACACGGCCGAGGGCGACCACATGGGTCCCACGCTCGGGTTCCGCGGCATCGACAACGCCGCCTACTACCGGCTGCACGACTCCGACCGGCGCTTCTACCTCGACTACACCGGCTGCGGGAACTCGCTGAACGTCCGCTCGCCGCACGCGCTGCAGCTCATCATGGACTCGCTGCGGTACTGGGTGCTGGAGATGCACGTGGACGGCTTCCGGTTCGACCTCGCCGCCGCGCTCGCCCGCGAGCTGCACGACGTGGACCGGCTGTCGGCGTTCTTCGACCTGATCCAGCAGGACCCGGTGATCTCGCAGGTCAAGCTGATCGCCGAGCCGTGGGACGTCGGGCCGGGCGGATACCAGGTGGGCAACTTCCCGCCGCTGTGGACCGAGTGGAACGGGAAGTACCGCGACTCCGTGCGCGACTTCTGGCGCGGCGGCTCGCGCACGATGCCCGAGTTCGCCTCCCGCCTCACCGGGTCCAGCGACCTCTACGCACAGAGCGGCCGCCGCCCGGTGGCGTCCATCAACTTCGTCACCTGCCACGACGGGTTCACGCTCACCGACCTGGTCTCCTACAACCGCAAGCACAACGATGCCAACGGCGAGGACAACCGGGACGGCACCGACGACAACCGCTCGTGGAACTGCGGCGCCGAGGGGCCGGTCGAGGACCCTGGCATCGCGGCGCTGCGCCGGCGGCAGCGGCGCAACTTCCTGGCCACGCTCTTCGTCTCCCAGGGCGTCCCGATGCTGCTCGCCGGCGACGAGTTCGGACGCACCCAGCACGGCAACAACAACGCCTACTGCCAGGACAACGAGATCTCCTGGGTCGACTGGTCGCTGGCCCGCGGCGAGGGCGGCCTCCTGGAGTTCGTCCGGCGGCTCGCCGCGCTCCGGCGCGACCATCCGGTGTTCCGCCGCCGCCGGTTCTTCTACGGCCGCAGGGCCGACGACGACCTGCGCGACATCGTCTGGCTCACGCCGTCGGGCAAGGAGATGGCCTCGGCCGACTGGCACGCGAGCTATGCCAAGTCGCTGGCGGTCTTCGTCAACGGCGACGCCATCTCCGAGCCCGGCCCCCGGGGCGAGCGGATCACGGACGACTCGTTCCTCCTGCTGATCAACGCCCACCACGAGAGCCTCACGTTCACCCTGCCGGGCATGGAGTTCGGCGACCGGTGGCGTCCCGTGCTCGACACGGCGGACGACGCTCCGAGGCGGGACGCCCTCCCCGGCGAGGTCTGGCCGGCGGGCGTGGACGTCTCCGTGGCCGGCCGATCCGTCCAGATCCTGTGCTGCGCCGGGGACGAGCCCGCCTGACGGAGGCGTCCGGCGGCGGGCGTGTGCTCGGCGGCCTCGGCCCGCGTCCCCAAGGGACGATCCGCGGAGGTCAGCCCTCCTGGCTCTCCTCGCCCGCTCGGTCCACCGCCTGCCGGGATGCCACGACGGCGGCGAGGGCGGCCTTGATGTTCGCCTCGACGGCCGGCTTGGCGAGGCCGAGCCCGGAGAGCGGGCCCGTCCCGTCCTCCAGCTCCAGCAGCGCCAGCAGGATGTGCTCGGTCCCGATGTAGTTGTGGCCCATCAGCAGGGCCTCCCGGAACGTCAGCTCCAGCGCCTTGCGCGCCTGCGCGTCGTACGGGATCACCTCGGGCGCCCGCTCGGCGGGCGGCGGGAGCGTCTCGGTCACGGCCTGCCGGACGGAGTCCAGCGTCACGCCCTGGGCGACGATCGCCTTGGCGGCGAGGGCCTCCGGCTCGCTCAGCAGGCCCAGCGCCAGGTGCGCGGGACGGACCTCCTCACTGCCGGCCGCGCCGGCCTTGTTGTGCGCCGCCACCACGACGTTCCTCGCCCGCGGGGTGAACCGCTGGAACCCCTGGTTCGGGTCGAGGTCGGCGGGTTCGGCGGAGGCCTTCGGCACGAACCGCTTCTGGGCGGCCTGCTTGGTCACCCCCATGCTCCGGCCGATCTCGGTCCACGAGGCGCCGGAACGCCGCGCCTGGTCCACGAAGTGGCCGATCAGGTGGTCGGCGACCTCGCCGAGGTGGTCGGCGGCGATGACCGCGTCGGAGAGCTGGTCGAGGGCGTCGGAGTGCGCCCTCTTGATCGCCTCGATCAGGTCGTCGAGGCGGACGGACTTCGTCACGGAAACGGAATTCTCCATATCGTCAACGGTAGGTTGACGATGGCCAATCGTCAACCTACCGTTGACGACGAGAATCGGGCCGTCCTCCGCCGGGGACAGGGCGGCGATCGTCTGCCCGTTCCCGCTGGGTTCCGGACCTGCTGCCGGATTCCCCGGGCGCTTCCCGGACAATCGGTACATGAACCCGGACGAGGAAGAGGAGGCGCGGCACTGGCGGCACCCCGGACTCCCGGGGGTGGACCTGCTCCGGGCCCGCTACATCAGCAAGACCTTCATCCGGCACACCCACGAGAACTTCGTCATCGCCGCGATCACGAGGGGCGTCGAGGAGTTCCACGTACGCGACAGCATCGAACGCGCCGGGCCCGGCGGCCTCGCGCTGATCAACCCTGACACGCCGCACACCGGCCGCCCGGGTGTGCCGGAGGGGTGGACCTACAGCGCCGTCTATCCCGAGGCCGCGCTGGTCGCGGCGATCGCCGCCGAGACGACCTCGATCACGGGGACCGCCGGGTTCGCCGTCCCCGTGGCCCACGACCCGCCCGCCGTGCGCCTCGTCACCGAGGTCCTGCGGGCCGTAGACGAGCGCAACAACCTCGCCGCCGACACGCTCCTGCGGCTCACCGTGGCCCGCCTGCTCCGCCTTCACGGTTCCGCGCTCCCCGCGTCACGGCCACGCGGGGCCGGCGCACGGAAGGCCGCGACGGCCCGGGCCATCCTCGAGGCCCGGATGTCCGACCCTCCCTCCCTTGAGCGGCTCGCGGCCGAGGTGGGCACCGGCCCGTTCGCACTGCTGCGGGCGTTCCGCGCCGCGTACGGCATGCCGCCGCACAGCTGGCTCACCGACGCGCGGGTCCGCCGGGCCCGCCACCTGCTGGACGCCGGGGTCAGCCCCGCCGACGCGGCCGTCGCCGTGGGTTTCACCGACCAGCCTCACCTGAACCGGCACTTCAGCCGGGTCCTCGGGGTACCACCCGGGGCGTACCAGCGGGAGCGCAAGAACGTACAAGACCGTTTTGGCGGGGCTACGTAATCTCGGGCCGTGACGACGGAATCCATACAGATCCCGCGAGAACGGACAGGCAGCCGCCCTCGGGCGGCGGTCGTGCGCGACGCCCTGGGTGTGGGCGTCGCCGTCGGCCTGTCCGGGTTCGCCTTCGGCGTGACGTCCGCCGGGGCCGGGCTGAGCCTGGCCCAGACGTGTGCCCTCTCCCTCTTCGTGTTCACCGGCGCGTCGCAGTTCGCGCTCGTGGGCGCGCTCGGGGCGGGCGGCAACCCCGCCGCCGCGGTGGCCGGAGCGCTGTTCCTCGGGGTGCGCAACGCCTTCTACGGCCTGCGGCTGTCGCACCTGCTGCGCCTGCCCGGCCCGGTGCGCCCGCTCGCCGCGCACTGGATCATCGACGAGACGTCGGCCGTCGCCATGGCGCAGCCGGACCGGGCTTCCGCGCGGCTCGGCTTCACCGTCACCGGGGTCACCCTGTACACGCTGTGGAACCTGACCACGCTCCTCGGCGCGCTCGGAGCGGAGGCGCTCGGCGATCCGTCGGCCTGGGGGCTGGACGCCGCCGGCCCGGCCGTCTTCCTGGCGCTGCTCGGGTCCATGCTCAAGGGGCGGCAGGAGACGCTGGTCGCGGTCCTCGCGGTCGTGCTGGCACTGGCCTGCCTGCCGCTGCTGCCGGCCGGTGTCCCCGTCCTGGTCGCCGCGCTGGCCGCGCCGATCGTTCTGACCGTCACCCGCCGCAAGGAGGCGCGCCCATGACCGTCTGGATCGCCGTCGCCGTCACGGCGCTCGGCTGCTACGCCGTCAAGCTGCTCGGCCTGTCGGTGCCCGCCGGGCTGCTGGAGCGGCCCCTGGTGCGCCGGCTCGCGGCCCTCGTGCCGGTCGCGATGCTGGCCGCGCTCACCGCCATCCAGACCTTCGGCAGCGGCCGGGACCTGGTCGTGGACGCGCGCGCTGCCGGGCTCGCCGCGGCGGCCGTCGCGCTGCTGCTGCGGGCGCCGTTCCTCGTGGTCGTCGGCGCCGCCATCGTCGTGACCGCCGCCGTACGCGCGCTCACCGGCTGAGGCACCGGTGAAGCGGCCCGATCAGCGCGGCAGGATGTCGCCCAGGTCGTAGGCGACGGGCCGTTCGAGCTGCTCGTACGTGCACGAGGACGGCTCGCGGTCGGGGCGCCAGCGGCGGAACTGGGCGGTGTGCCGGAACCGGTCGCCCTCCATGTGGTCGTAGGCGACCTCGATCACCAGCTCGGGCCGCAGCGGGATGAACGACAGGTCCTTCTTGGCGTTCCACCGGGAGACCGCGCCGGGCATCCGCTGGCCGTCGGGGCCCGTCTCGCCGGACTGCGCCGCCCACGCCCCCCACGGGTGCGCGCTCAGCTCCTCCAGCCGGTACGGCGCGAGCTCCCCCACCAGCTCAGCGCGGCGCTTCATCGGGAACGCCGCCACCACGCCCACGTGGTGCAGCCGCCCCTCGGCGTCGTACAGGCCCAGCAGGAGCGAGCCGACCACGTCGCCGGTCTTGTGCTCGCGGTATCCGGCCACGACGCAGTCGGCGGTCCGCTCGTGCTTGACCTTGAACATCACCCGCCGGTCCGGCTCGTACGGCAGCGTGCCGGGCTTGACGACGATGCCGTCGAGCCCGGCGCCCTCGAACGCGTCGAACCACTCGGCGGCCCGGCCCTCGTCCCGGGTGACCGGGGTGAGCCGGACCGACCGGCCGGCGTCGGCCAGCGCCTTCTCCAGCCGGGCCCGCCGCTCGGCGAACGGCGTGGCCATCAGGTTCTCGTCGCCGAGCGCGAGCAGGTCGAACGCGACGAACGACGCGGGCGTCCGCTCGGCGAGCAGCCGCACCCGGGACTCCGCCGGGTGGATGCGCTGCTGAAGCGCGTCGAAGTCGAGCGTCTGACCGCTCACGACCACGATCTCCCCGTCGACGACGCACCGCTCGGGCAGCTCTTCGCGGACCGCCTGGACCAGCTCGGGGAAGTACCTGGTGAACGGGCGCTCGTTCCTGCTGCCGAGATGGACCTCGTCGCCGTCCCGGAACACGATGCAGCGGAAGCCGTCCCACTTCGGCTCGTAGAAGAGCGAGCCGTCCTGCGGCGGCAGCCGCTTCACCGCCTTGGCCAGCATGGGGGCCACGGGCGGCTCAACCGGCAAGTTCATCCGACACCTCTCTCACGTATCGGCAGAAGAGGAACCCCTCCTCCTGGAGGACCTGGGCGAGCCCCAGCCGGGTCTGCGAGGCGGTGCCGTTCAGGATGCGGGCCGCGTCGCCGCCGATCAGCAGCGGACTGAGGGTGAGGCACAGCTCGTCCACCAGGCCCGCGGCGGCGAGCTGGGCGTTCAGCCGCGGCCCGCCCTCGCACAGGATCGTGGCCAGGCCGCGGTCACGCAGCTCGCGCACCGCCAGCGTCAGATCGACGCGGTACTCCCCCGCGACGATGACGTCGGCGTTCTTGGCCGCCTCCGCGCGCCGGTCGGCGGGCGCCGACTCGGTCGTGATCACAATCGTCCGCGCGTACGGCTCGGTCTCGGTGAACAGCGCGCTGCCGAGGTCCAGGTCGAGCCGCCGGGTGACCACCGCGACCGGAGGGGCGGGCGGGCGGCCTGCCCGCAGGGCCCGCCACGACTCGCGCGGCCGGGCCGGGCCGTACCCCTCGGTGCGCACGGTGGCGGCGCCGGCGAGGATCACGTCGGAGAGGCCGCGCAGAATGCCGAAGATCCGGCGGTCGCCCTCGCTGGACAGGCCACCGGACAGGCCCTTGAGCCAGGCGCCGCCGTCCGCGCTGGCCACCATGTTGATCCGCAGCCACTCGCCCGGGGGCTGGGCGTAGGCGGCGACAAGATCCGGGTCGTCTTCAATGTCGGGATGTATGCGGCGCACGCTCCCTACAGTGGCACATCTCCCCGACATAACGTTTCGATGTCCCCTGTTCCCACCTCTGAACGGACGGTGTTGGATCGAGCCACAGCGGCGCGACAGGCCGGGACACCTGTCTCCCGTCCGCTCCGGAGGAGACGCGTGGAACACGCCGCTCTCGCGGTCTGGATCGTCACCTCGCTGGCAGGGCTCCGCCTGCTGGTGCTGTGGCTGGCGGGCGGCGGCCCGCGGCGGCAGGAGACGAAGGTCACCGCGTTCCCCGCCCTGCTGATCATCGCCCACCCGGCGCTCGCGGTCGCGGGCCTCGGCCTGTGGATCGCCTTCCTGCGCACCCGCGACAGCTCGTACGCCTGGGCGGCCTTCGCCGTGCTGACCGCCGTCGCGCTGCTCGGCTTCACGCTGTTCACCCGCTGGATCGGCGGCGGTCGTCACGCCCGGGGCTCCGAGCGCCGCTTCCCGGTGGTCGCGGTCGCCCTGCACGGCATCGTCGGGGTCGCCACGTTCGTCCTGGTGCTGCTGGCCGCCTCGACCGCGGATCGCCTGTGAGACCCTCCCGGGGTCAGTCGTCGCTTCGGGCCTTGGACGGCTGGACGCGCTTGGGCTCGCCGGGCATCTTCGGATAGTTCGGCGGGTAGGGCAGGTCGCCGCGCTCGTCGGCGGCGTACCACTCCAGCAACGCGCCGATGCCGAACGCCTCGTCGTCGATGGCGCGGTGGACGTCGCCAAGCCGGGCGAAGCGCTCAGGCATCGTCTTGACGTCGAAGTCGCGCGGATCGCAGTCGGCCAGCTCGTCCCAGGTGACCGGCGCGGAGACCTGCGCCTCCGGACGGGCGCGCACCGAGTAGGCGGCGACCACGGTGCGGTCCCTGGCGTTCTGGTTGTAGTCGATGAAGACCCGCTCGCCGCGCTCCTCCTTCCACCAGGCGGTGGTGGCGAGGCCCGGAGCACGCCGCTCCACCTCCCGCGCCAGCGCGATGCCCGCGTGCCGTACCTCGGTGAAGGTCCACTCGGGACGGATGCGCACGGCGATGTGGATGCCGCGGCTGCCCGAGGTCTTGGGGAAGGCGCGCACGCCGAGTTCGGCGAGGACCTCGCGGACGACGAACGCGACCTTGCGCGCCTCGTCGAAGCCGGTGCCCGGCTGCGGGTCGACGTCGACGCGCAGCTCGTCGGGGTGCTCCACGTCCGCCGCCCGGACCGCCCAGGGGTGGAAGTCGATCGTCCCGAGGTTGGCGCACCAGGCGACGGCGGCGATCTCGGTCGGGCGGAACACGTCCGCCGTGCGCCCACTGGGGAAGCGCACCTGCACGGTCTCGATCCAGTCGGGATGTCGCGGCATCCGCTTCTGGTAGATCGCCTCGGTCTCGATGCCGTCGGGGTGCCGCTTGAGGTGCGTCGGGCGGTCGCGCAGGGCGCGCATGACGCCGTCGCCCACGCTGACGTAGTACTCCACCAGCTCGCGCTTGGTGGCCCCGATGCCCGGGAAGTAGATCTTGTCGGGGTTGGTCACTTTGACGGTCCGACCGCCCGCCTCGATCTCGATGTACGGCGAAGCCATGCCTGCGACCTTACCCGGGTGGAGACGGGCCCGTCCCGGACCTCTACTCTCGGCGACCGGCGCGCGACACCTGGCGCCGGTCCGGGAGGTCGGACGGGACGGACCCGGCGTGCCGCCCCGCAGGACGACACCTCTCCTGCCGCACGGGCGGCGTCCAGCACGGGTAGGGCGCTTCGCCGCCTCGACGGCGGGACGGCCGGGCCTCCCTGGCGGGAGGATCGGCCCTCTCACCAGTGAAGACGCCGAAACGACCTCCGAAGGATGCTTCGCCCGGAAAGAACTCTGCCGGGAAGGTCTCCGCGCTCCGCGTGGTTCTACGCGATGACCACATGACTGACCCGATCACCCACAGGCAGGCGAACATGGACAAGGTCATCAAGAGCGACGACGAGTGGCGCGCCGAGCTGTCGCCCGAGGAGTACCGCGTGCTCCGCCAGGCCGGCACCGAGCGGCCCTTCACCGGGGAGTACGTCGACACCAAGACCGTTGGCGTCTACTCCTGCCGCGCCTGCGGAGCCGAACTGTTCCGCTCCGGGGCCAAGTTCGAGTCGCACTGCGGCTGGCCGTCGTTCTACGAGCCGTCGGAGTCGGACGCGGTCACCCTGATCCGGGACGACTCGTTGGGCATGTCCCGGGTGGAGGTCCGCTGCGCCCGGTGCGACTCGCATCTCGGGCACGTCTTCCACGGCGAGGGGTACTCGACGCCCACCGACGACCGCTATTGCATCAACTCGGTCTGCCTGACCCTGGAGCCGGCCGCCGAGTGATCCCCGGCGGCGCCGGTCACCTGGGCTTGGGGTGGGTGACGCGGCAGGTGTCGTCGTCCGGGCCGAGGATGTTGGCCAGCACGGGGTTCCCGTTCTGGCCGTACTTCGCCTGGACGAAGACGACCGGGTTGGACTCGCCGATCTCCTTGAGGTACTCCAGGCCCCTCTTGCACAGAGTGATCGCGGACTTGGAGTTGCTCGCGTTCTCCGACAGGTTGGTGTAGATCCGCAGGTACCGGCCGGTCGTGCGGATGTCGCGCACCCGCTTGGTCGTCTTGTCGTCCCACCGGCTGGTGAAATAGGCCACCGCCTGGTCGTCCGTGTACTTCGACCGGCCGGAGGCGGTCACCTCGCCCTTGGACCGCGCGACCCGGCCGGAGCTCGCCGCGCTGGTCACGGTGAGATCACCGCCGGAGGCGGCGGCGCCGGAGCTCGCCGCCGGGGCCACGGCGGCCGCGCGGACCGGCGCCGGCGTCCCGTCCGCCCCGGCGAGCAGCGGCCGCGACACGGCCACGCCGGCGGCGACGACCGCCAGACCGATGGACGCCTTGATCACGCGTGCCTTGGTCCGCCGCTTCCTCCGACGGCCCTTGGACCGTGCCAGAACGCTCAACACCTCGCCTCACAACGGCCTAGGGGCTTTGCCCGAGTATGACAAAGGTAACGAGATCATATCGGTGGTTCCCGGCATTTAGTACAGCGAGGTAGATCTTTCCCCATGACACGCTCGATCTTCGCGATTCCTACCCCGCGGCGGGCGCCGTACGCGCGGAATCTCCGGGGGTCGCACCGAGCGGCCGGAAACGCGTGACGCCCGCCGGATGAGGCCGGCGGGCGTCGGGTGGAACGCGGCACAGCGGTCAGGGCAGCTCCGCGACCAGCTCGCTGACGGGCTTCCTGCGCCCGGTGAAGAACGGGATCTCCACCCGGGTGTGCCGCCGCGCCTCGGCCCCGCGCAGGTGGCGCATGAGGTCGACGATGCGGTGCAGCTCGTCCGCCTCGAAGGCGAGCATCCACTCGAAGTCGTTCAGCGCGAAGCAGGCCACCGTGTTCGCCCGCACGTCCGGGAAGTCGCGGGCCATCCTGCCGTGCTCGGCGAGCATCGTCCGGCGCTCGACGTCGTCCAGCAGGTACCACTCCAGGGAGCGGACGAACGGGTAGACCGAGACGAACCCCCTCGGCTCCTCATCCGCGAGGAAGGCCGGGATGTGCGACTTGTTGAACTCGGCCGGCCGGTGCAGCGCCATCGCGGACCAAACCGGCTCACTGGCGCGGCCCAGCGCGGTGCGGCGGAAGCGCGAGTAGACCTCCTGCAGGTCCTCCGCCGTGGGAGCGTGCCACCAGAACATGAAATCGGCGTCGGCGCGGAACCCGGACACGTCGTAGCAGCCCCGCGTCACAACGTCCTTGCCGCCCGCCTGCGCCAGCAACTCGTCGACCTCGTCGGCGACGCCGTCGCGGCTCTGGGGAAGCTGATCACGCAGCCGGAAGACCGACCACATGGTGTACCGGATCACCTGGTTGAGATCACGCGCCTTGGGACGCGTCGTACCGTCCGTCATACGTTCCATTCTTCCTTCTCACACTTCGGGGTCTTCGGCCGCCCCGGCCGCGTACCGGGCGTCGGTGGCGGCCAGGTGGGCCAGGATCTCGGCCGCCGCCGTACGGGCGTTGGCGGCGACCGCCGGAATGCCCACGCCGTCGTAGGCCGCGCCGCAGAGCGCGAGGCCGGGCTGGATGGCCGTCGCCGCGCGGATGCGGGCGACCCGGTCGAGATGTCCCACGTTGTACTGCGGCAGGGAGCCGCCCCAGCGGGTGACCCGCGTGTCGAGCGGGAACGCCGCCACCCCCGTGACCTCGGCCATCTCGGCCACCGCCGTCGCCACCAGGTCGGCGTCGTCCCGCTGGAGGACGTGCTCCTCCCCCAGCCGTCCGATGGAGCAGCGGATCACGATCACGCCGGGGTCGGCCTCGGCCAGGTGCGGCCACTTGACCGTGCTGAAGGTCGCGGCCTTGACCGGCCTGCGCTCGACCGGCGGGACCAGGTAGCCGCTGCCGGACGGCGGCGCGGGGAAGGCGTCCCTCGCGTAGGCCAGGGTGACGATCGCCATGCTCGCGTAGTCGATCCCGGCCAGCTCGGCCGCCGCGCCGGGCACCTCACGCCGCAGCAGCCGGGAGGCCGCGGTGGCGGGCACGGCGAGCACGACGGCGTCGGCCTCGACGACCTCCTCGTCCCCGTTGGGGCCGGTGACGAGCCGCCAGCCGCCCGGGATGCGGATCAGCTCGCGCACCGTCACGCCGGTCCTGACGTCGGCGCCGGACGCCTTCGCGACCGCCTCGGGGAGGCTGCCCATGCCGTTCTTGAGCGTGGCGAAGACCGGCCCGGCGTCCTTGGGCGCCGCCGCGACGATGTCCGCGACGGCCCTCGTCAGGGACCGTTCCGTACGCGCGATCTTCGCGATCTGCGGCATGGTCGCCTGGAGGGAGAGCATCTCGGAACGGCCGGCGTAGACTCCGCCGAGCAGCGGCTCGATGAGGCGGTCGACGACCTCGGAGCCGACGCGGGCCCGGACGTAGGCCGCGACGGAGACGTCCGTGGTGGCCGGGCTCGGCGGGAGGACCCGGTCGAGCGCGGCGCGGGCCAGCCCCGCCGGGGACAGGACGCGCGAGGAGGCGAGCGCGCCCAGGTCGGACGGCACTCCCATCACCTGGCCCGCGGGCAGCGGGCGGAGCGCCCCCCTGGACAGGATGGACGCGTGCGTCGTGCCCGGATTAACCAGCATGTCGTCGAGGCCGGCCAGCCGGGCCAGTTCCTTGCCCTCGGGACGGCGGGCCAGCATCGCCTCGGCCCCGGCGTCCACCTCCAGCCCGGCGACCTCTGAGACGTGCAGCTTGCCGCCGATCCCCGGCGCCCCTTCCAGGACGGTGATCCGGATCTCGTGCGCGGCGCCGCGCCGCAAGTAGAGGGCGGCGGCCAGGCCGGCGATGCCACCGCCGACGACCACGACATGGCGTGGAGCTGGGGTTCCTTCCATAAACGTCAAAGCTACCCCTCGGTTGGGGCGGTCCCCGAACCGGCGTGACCGCATGACGTACGCCGGAAGCGGCGTGATCCTCGTGGCAGCGCGGCCGGGCGAGCGTGACCGTCCGGTGCGAGACCCGTGACGGGACCGTGACTCCGGTCGCCGAACCCGCGCCCTCCCCGCCCCGTCTTTCCGAACATGACCAGATTCCGGTACGGAACGGCGCTAGTCGTCGCGACCGCTTTCCTGATCTCCGGTTGTGGCGCCGGGGGCGACACCCCCTCGGCGGTGGCCCGCGACGACTCCGCCTCCGCCCCCGAGCTCGCCCGTCCTGCCGCAAGCGCCAAGGCGATACGCAGCTCGGCCGGTGGGGCGGACTCGACGGACTCCTCCCCGAAGACGACGATCGTGCCCGACGCCCGGGCGGTGATCTACACGGCCGAGCTGGCCGTCCGGGTGAAGGACGTCCCCGCCGCCACCGACCAGGCCAAACAGATAGTGACCGTCGCCGGAGGCTACGTCTCCGAGGAACGGAGCAACTCCTTCTCCAGCCGGGACGAGGCCGTCGTCACGTTCAAGATCCCTCCGGCCCGGTACCCCGACGTGCTGACCCAGCTCGGCCGCGACCTCGGCAAGCGCGAGGCGCTGCACCAGGGCGCGCAAGACGTCACCGAGGAGGTCGCCGACGTGGCCAGCCGGGTGAAGTCCGCCGAGTCCACGCTCGACCAGTTCCGGACGCTGCTGCGCAAGGCGAACAAGATCGGCGAGATCCTGGAGATCGAGCGGGAGATCTCCAACCGCGAGGCCGAGCTGGAGTCGCTCCAGGCGCGGCAGAAGGCGCTCGCCGCCCAGACCGGCATGGCGACCGTCACCCTGAGCCTGGCCGGTCCGGCCGCCCCGAAGCCCAAGCCCAAGCCGAAGGAGTCCGGGTTCCTCGCCGGCCTCCACGCCGGCTGGAACGCGCTGGTGGGGTCGGTCGAGGTCGGCCTCGTCGTGCTGGGGGTGCTGCTGCCCTGGCTCGTCCTGGGCGCCGTCATCGGCCTGCCCCTCATCGCGATCACCCGGCGCCGCGCGGCGCGCCGTACGGCGGAGGCGCGGCCGCTCCGGGTGCCGCCGCCGGGTGAGTGGCAGCGGGCCGAAGCCGGCGCGCGGCCCCAGGCCGAAAGCGCCCGTCAGGAGAGCGAATCCGGCGCGCCGCGGGGACCGGAGCCGGCGCCCGGGCAGGAGTCGGAGCCGGACGCGCCGTAACTCCCCCTGATGGGGTCAGCGGGCGGACGCCTCGTGGACGAAGTCGGCCAGCCGCGCGAGCTGGTCGGGGTCCGTGGAGGGCAGGACACCGTGGCCGAGGTTGAAGACGTGCCCCTCGGCCACCCGTCCGCGCTCCAGCACGTCACGGGCGCGGGGCTCCACGACGTCCCAGGGGGCGAGCAGGACGGCGGGGTCGAGGTTGCCCTGGAGCGCCTTGCCCGGGCCCACCCGGAGCGCCGCCTCGTCGAGCGGCACCCGCCAGTCGACGCCCACGACGTCGGCCCCGACCTCCCCCATCAAGCCGAGCAGCTCGCCGGTGCCCACCCCGAAGTGGATGCGCGGCACACCGAGGTCCGCCAGCCCCGCGAAGATCCTGCTCGTGTGCGGCAGCACGTAGGTGCGGTAGTCCGCCGGGGCGACCGCGCCCACCCACGAGTCGAAGAGCTGGACCGCGGAGGCGCCGGCGGCCACCTGAACGCGCAGGAACGCGAGCGTGATCGCGGTGAGCCGGTCCATCAGCTCGTGCCACAGCTCCGGCGCGCCGTACATCATCGCCTTGGTCCGGTCGTGGTTCTTCGAGGGCCCGCCCTCGATGAGGTACGACGCGAGTGTGAACGGGCCGCCCGCGAAGCCGATGAGCGGGACCCGGTCGAGCTCCTTCACCAGGGCCTGGATGGACTCGGTGACGTACGGCACGTCACTCGGTTCGAGGGGCCGCAGCGCGGCGACGCCGGAGGCGTCCCGGATCGGGCTACCCACCACGGGCCCGACGCCGGGCTGGATGTCGAGATCGATGCCGATGGCCTTGAGCGGGACCACGATGTCGCTGAAGAAGATCGCGGCGTCCGTCGAGTACCGCCGGACCGGCTGCATCGTGATCTCGACGACGAGGTCCGGCGTCGCGCAGGCGGCGAGCATCGAGGTGCCCTCGCGCACCCGGCGGTACTCCGGGAGTGACCGGCCGGCCTGGCGCATGAACCAGACGGGCGTGTGCGGGACGGGCTCGCGGCGGCAGGCGCGGAGGAAGGCTGAATCGGCAAGGTGGGCAGTCACGCCACCAGCGTCCCATGTCACAGGCCCGGTCCACGCACCGGTCGCGTGCGTGCCGGCGCACGACTCCCCTCCCCCGCCGGGAGCCGCGCCGCTCCGCGCCCTGGGACGCCCGCCCCCCGGGCACCCCCGGACCGGCCCGCCCGGCCGCCCGTGTTCGTACGCCGATCCCGCCCGATGGTCCCTCACGCGCGTGTCGCGGGCGCCGAGGGTACACTCCGCGCCAAGCATCGGTAAGGTGAGGTTCTCCGCTTCGTGAGGTTCGCCTCCTTGCTCGGCAAAGTGTTCGCAATCGGGGTTCCAGCATCGATTCCAATGCCACTTTCGAGACACGCCGAGCGCGTTGCGGGGAAATGTCGGCGGGACATGTCAACGTCAGATCAGTCCCGATCACTTGGGACACAACCGTGGATCCGACGAGAGGCCCCGGAGCGATGACGTCGATGTGGAGTTCCTCCGAACACCGCACTGAGCACTGTGCCGCTTGCGGCGCCGAGCGCGCGTTCGAACAGCCGCCCTGCCCCGACGCTCACGACGACTGTCCCGAACGGGTGTGCACGACCTGCGGATTCGCCCTGTTGCTTGCGACGGCCTCGGTTTGATCGGTACGTATGCCCCCCACAGCCATCCCCCTGCTTCGCGCACTCCCGAATCCGGCCTACGCTTCGGCTATGACCCTCGGTGACGCGCCCGTACCTCCGGCCGCCTTCCGGCGGGCGCTGGAGACGTTGCGGCCCGCCAAGGTCAGGCCGGAGATCGAGCTGGAGGACATCCCCGCGCCGCAGCGCCTCGCGCCCTATTCGGGGGCGGTCGGGGCCTCGGTCTACCGGGATGACGACGAGCTGGCCGTCGGCCGGCTGATCATGCTGTTCGACCCGGACGGCCAGCGCGGCTGGGAAGGGCGCTTCCGCCTGGTCGCGTACGTCCGCGCCGACATGGAGCCGGAGATCACCAGCGATCCACTGCTCGGGCCGGTGGCCTGGAGCTGGCTCACCGAGTCGCTCGACGCGCACGGCGCGGCCTACGCGGCGGCCGGTGGCACGGTGACACGAGCGGTCTCCGAGGGTTTTGGTAACAAAGCCGACGATCCTGTCACCACCGAGCTGGAGCTGCGGGCCTCCTGGTCCCCCCTCGAGGAGGACCTGTCCGCCCACGCCGCCGCCTGGTGCGATCTGATGTGCCTCGCCGCCGGCATCCCACCCCTTCCACCCGATGTCGCGGCGCTGCGGCTCCGCCCGGCGCGTCGTGAAGATCCGAAAGCCCCGTAACTCGTGACCGAACCTGAAATTCAGCTCTTGTTGGAGCCGCGTGAGGGAATCCCGCCCGTCATCGAGGATGATGTCGCGCTCGCAGCGGTCGTGCGCGCCTTCGCCGCCGGCAGCGGCCCGATCGCGGTGGACGCCGAGCGCGCCTCCGGCTACCGCTACAGCGGCCGCGCCTATCTCGTACAACTACGCCGCAACGGATCAGGCACCGCGCTGATCGACCCGGTCGCCTGCCCCGATCTGACTGCCCTGCACGAGGCCGTCGTCGACCACGAGATCGTCCTGCACGCCGCCACGCAGGACCTTCCGTGCCTGACGGAGCTCGGCTTCCGGCCGCGCAGGCTGTTCGACACCGAGCTCGCGGGCCGGCTGCTCGGCTACGAGCGGGTCGGACTGGGCACCATGGTCGAGGTCGTGCTGGGGCTGCGGCTGGAGAAGGGCCACTCGGCCGCCGACTGGTCGAACCGACCCCTCCCCATGGACTGGCTGCGCTACGCCGCGCTCGACGTCGAGGTGCTGGTCGAGCTCAGGGACGCGCTGTCCGCCGAGCTGACCTCCAGCGGCAAGCTGGAGTGGGCGATGGAGGAGTTCTCGTCGATCCTCGCGGCTCCGGCCGCCTCGCCTCGCAGCGATCCCTGGCGGCGTACGTCAGGCATCCATCGGGTGCGGTCGCTGCGCGGCCTGGCCGTGGTCCGCGAGCTGTGGACGCTGCGCGACGAGATCGCCAGGGAGATCGACCTCGCTCCCGGCCGGGTGCTCCCGGACTCCGCGATCGTGCAGGCCGCGCTGGACCAGCCGCGCACCACCAAGGCGCTGACCGAGATCGCCCCGTTCACCGGCCGCAGCGCGCGCCGTCATCTGCGCTCCTGGCTCACCGCGGTCACCCGGGGCCGGACGCTGCCGGACCCCGATCTGCCCCAGCCGATGGGGCCGGGCGACGGCCCGCCTCCGGCCAACCGGTGGGCCGACCGCGACCCGGCGGCGGCGCGGCGGCTGGCGGCCGCCCGAGCGGTGATCGCCGCTCTCGCCGACGAGCACCGGATGCCGACGGAGAACCTCCTGCAACCCGACGCGGTACGACGGCTCACCTGGGAGCCGCCCGCCGATCTGTCGGAGGAGTCGATCGCGGCGCGGCTCGCCGAGCTGGGCGCCCGGCAGTGGCAGATCGCCCTGACGGCGGTCCCGATGGCGAAGGCGCTCCAGCGGCTGGACGCCAAGGGCACCGGCTGACCACCGCCGGCGCGGGGCGCCCGCCGGACCACCGGCGGCGCCCGGCGCCGTCCCGCGTCAGAAGATGTTCTGCCGCCGGGGCAGGTCGATGACGCCGAAGGCGGCGAGCAGTCCTGCCACGGCCAGTGCGGCGAGAAGAACCCACGTGACGGGGTGCCCGAGGTTGAGCGTCCACGACGCCCCGATCCGGGCGTGGAGCAGGATCGCCGGGTCGCGGCGGTTCATGTAGACCGTTCCGGCCAGGAACCAGTGCCGGTCGTCGTCGCGCTGGGTGACGCCGGAATCCTCGTCCTCCTCCCCGGGGAGAGCCGGCAGGCGATGCCCCGCGTGGCCGACGCGGCTCTCCCACGCCAGCCAGGCGACCACCGGGGCGGCCAGGGGCAGGTACACGACCACGGTCCAGAACGCCGAGGGTTCGACGACCGCCCAGAGCTGGAGCGCCGAGACGAGCAGGCCGAGGTTCAGGCAGGTCGCGCCGAGCAGCGAGAGGCGGGCGACGCCGCGGAGGTACACGCGGTATCTGCGGGCCGAGCCGACGGGGCGGGCGGCGTCGAGGTCGGGGCGGGCGCGCAGCAGAAGCAGCGTCAGAGCGACGAACAGCAGCGTTATCACGAGCTGGTACAGCACCGGGGCGAACGCGGCCCAGACGGTGACGGGTTCCCGCCCGGTGGCGTCGACGCCGTAGCCGGTGAAGCGCGGCAACGCGGCGGGCAGGTCGCCGTACCGCCACCAGCCGAGGCCCGCGGTGAGGAGGAGGATCACTGCCGCCGGGAGCGCCCAGGACCAGGGCAGCCGCACCGGATCGGTCCGGAAGCTGGTGTCGACGGTGACGCCCTGGCGCTGCTCGTCCCGCCACGCTCCGGCCACCTTGGCCGCGCGCAGCCGGCGCGCGGAGCGCCAGTAGAGCAGCAGGTCCGCCACGATCAGGGCCGTCGCGGTCGCACCGACGACGGTCGCGCTCCCTCCCGTCGCGAGGAGCGGCACGGAGACGACCGCGGCGCACACGCCGGCGGCCGCCGCCAGCCTGGCGTAGACGCGCCGCTGGGCGATCACGGCCGGGTCGGCGGCCCGGGCGTGGGACACGCGCACGCCGAACGGCGTCGTCGGCGCGGTCATCGCGGGCAGGGCCAGCATCAAGCCGGTGACCAGCGCGACGGCGGTCAGGTCGGCGGCGATCAACGGTGTCATGGTGTTGCCCTCTCCTCGGCCCGGAATCCCGACAGCATCGCCGCGCACCGCCGTACGACGTCCTCGCGGTCGAGTCCGTGGACGGTGGCCTCCGCGAGCAGAACGCGCATCCTGCCCTCCCAGTCGCCGGCGAACCCGGGCTCGGGCGGCCCGGAGCTCGGGTCACGCCGGATCACCGCGCCGCTCTTGCGGTTGATCCGGATGACCCCCTCCTGCCGCAGCAGGTCGTAGGCCTTGTTCACCGTGTGGAAGTTGATCCCGAAGTCGGCGGCGAGCTGGCGCGTGGACGGCAGTGGGTCGCCCTCCACCGCCTCTCCGCGGGCGACCGCCTCCACGATCCGGTCCCTGATCTGCTGGTAGATCGGGACCTCGCTGTCGAGATCCAGCGTCAAGTTCACATCCAGCAGTGTAGCTGCTATACAACTTATAGAACAGATACACCTGGTGAGACAGAAGGGGGCGACGTGATCCAGACAGAGATCCGCGACGGAATGCTGGTGGCGACCTTCGCGCCATGGACACGGCCGTTCGTACGGCGAGCCGAGATGAGAGTGCCGCTGGAGGCGATCCGCGAGGTGCGTCTCGAGGCGAACCCGCAGGCCGTCGCCACCGGGACGCACGCGGGCCTGCTCGTCAGCGGGTTCCTCAAGGTCGGCACGTGGACCGGCCGGGGCGGCGTCCGGCGGCTGGTCTGCGCCCGTCGCGACCTTGCCGGTGTGCGCGTCGTCCTGACCGGCAGTATCGAGAACGTCGACGAGCTGGTCCTCAGCGTTCCGGACGCGCCCGGGCTCCAGGCCCAGGTCATGGAGGCGAGCGCGTGAACACGGGATCCTGGGACATCGAGGTGCACGGCCTGACCAAGGTCTTCGGCTCCGTGGCGGCGGTCAGCGACCTCGGCTTCACCGTCTCCCCGGGCACGGTGACCGCCTTCCTCGGCCCGAACGGAGCGGGCAAGACGACCACCATGCGGATGCTGCTCGGCCTGGTCACGCCCACCTCCGGCCGCGCCACCATCGGCGGCCTGCGCTACACGGAGCTGCCCCGTCCGGCCGCGACGGTCGGAGCCGTACTGGACACGTCGGGGTTCCACCCCGACCACACCGCCCGCGACCATCTCGGCGTGTACGCCCGCCTGGGCGGCTTCGCCCGGTCACGGGTGGACGAGGTCATGGACCTGACGGGGGTGACGCCGTTCGCCGGGCGGAGGACCCGGGCCCTGTCCACCGGGATGCGGCGGCGGCTGCACCTGGCGACGGCGCTGCTCGGCGATCCCCACGTGCTGCTGCTGGACGAGCCCGGCAACGGGCTGGACCCCGAGGGCATCGCGTGGCTGCGCGGCTTCCTGCGCCGGCTCGCCGCCGAGGGCCGCACGGTTCTGATCTCCAGCCACGTCCTCAGCGAGGTGGAGCAGTCGGCCGAGCAGGTCGTGGTGATCGACCGCGGGCGGCTGGTCGCGGCCGGCGCGGTCGCCGACCTGTACGGCGAGGCCGCCGTACGGGTCCGCTCACCGCGGGCCGGGTCGCTGACCGATGTCCTCCTGGCCGCCCACGGCGGCGCGGTCCACGTGACAGACCTCGGGCCGGACACGGTGCGGATCCACGGCCTGACGACCGCCGACATCGCGTCGGCCGCCGCTGCGCACGGCATTCCGCTGCACGAGATCACTCCGGAGCGGCCCACGCTCGAACAGGCCTTCCTCCACCTCATCGGACACCACTAGGGGGATATTTCATGACAGCGTCAATCTCGCCGCGTGCCCTCGTCTCAGCGGAATTGCGCCGCCTGGCGGCCACCCGGCTCCCCATGTGGGGGTCGCTCGCCGCGCTCGGCAGCGGCGGCTTCGTCGGCCTGCTCGCCCTCGTCGGCCCGGAGAACTTCGATCCGCCGGCGCCCGGGCTGGATACGGCGCCGGGCGTGCGCGCGGTGCTTGGCCTGCTCGGCCTGTGCGCGTTCATCCCCGCCCTGCTCGGCACGACCGCCGTGGCATCGGAATACCGCCACCGGACGATCACCACGACGGCGCTGTTCGCGCCCCGGCGATGGACCATGCTGGCCGCCAAGCTCGCGGCGTACGCGATCGCCGGGCTCGCCTACGGGCTGATCGCCGTCACCGTGGCCGGGGCGGCCCTCTTCGGGGCGGCGGCGGTCAAGGGTGTCGCGCTCGGCCTGCCGACGGCCACCGTGCTGGCCCTGCTCTCCAGGATCGCGGTGACGATGGCCGTCTACACCCTGGTCGGCGTGGCAATCGGCGCCCTGATCCCCAACCAGGTGGCCGCGGCCGCGATTCTGGGCGCCTATTTCTACATGATCGAGACGGCCTTGCTGCTCGTCCCCGGTGTCAAGGAGCTCTATCCCTACCTGCCCGGCGGCGCGACGGCGGCGCTCACGGGGTTCACCTTCCTGGCCGACGCGCTGGCCGAACAGACGGGCGGGGGCGCGACCTCGCTCCTGCCCGCCCCGCTGGGCGCCACCGTGCTCCTCGGGTACGCGGTGGTCGCCGCCGTGATCGCCGTCGTCGTCCCCCTGCGGCGCGACATCACCTGAGCCGGTACGAAGGCGGCCACGGACGGCGCCGGATCTCCGGGAGATATCCGCGTTTTGGCCCCTGATCGCGTGCGGTAACGGCATGATTACGAGATGTCCGCCCTCACACCGCGGCGTCGTCCCGCCCCCGACGGGATGCCCGCGTCCCCCGGAGCCGTACGGCTCGCCTACCTGCGCGAGCGGGCGGCCGGAGCGCGGCGCGCCGCGCTCCTCGTTCTCGGGATCTCCACCACCCTCCTCGTGACCGTCCAGCTCCTGGCGGAGCGGACCGAGACCGGCCAGGCCGCCGCGCCGTACGCGGTGGCGGCGCTCGTGGTCTTCGCCGCGGCGCTGCCCGCCATGACCGCCAGCCAGGTGCTGTGGGGCCTGCGGGAGCAGGAGGCGCGGGTCGGCGAGCGCGAGGTCTTCGCCACCAGGAGCCGCCCTCACATCCGGCGCCTGCTCGCGCGACTGTCGGTCGCGGTCTGCTGGGCGGTGCTGGTGCTGCTCGGCCTCACCGTGCCCCGCCTGTTCACCGACGCCGGCCTGTACGGCGCGGCCGACCGGCTGGCGGACGTCGCCGAGACGCTGGCGATGACCTGTTACATGAGCGGCATGGCGTTCCTGCTGTGGTGGGGCAGGGATGTGATCATGGCGGCGGCGCGGCGGCGGCCGCCGTCCGACCCGTGGGACGACGTCCCCGGGGCGTCCCGGCCGCTGCCGCGGCGGCTGCCGGGGGCGGCGGCGCTCCTGCCGCTCCTCGCCCTGATCGGCGCCCGCGCGCACCTGTGGACCCCGGACACGCTGACGGTGCTCGCACTGGCCGCGGTGGCGCTGGCGGCCTGTGTCGTGGCCGTGCGCGGCACGCCGAGCCGGGCACCCCGCTCCCACGGGTAGTTACCGATAAGTAGCATTGGTCCGAGAAGCTACCGATCAGTAGGAGCCAACCTCGTGCCTGCGTCCCGTGAAGTCGTCTTCGTCGACGGCGTGCGCACGCCTTTCGGCAGGTCGGGCCCCAAGGGCCTGTACGCCGAGACGCGTGCCGACGACATGGTTGTCCGCGTCATCCGCGAGCTCATGCGCCGCAATCCCGGCCTCCCGCCCGAGCGGGTGGACGAGGTCGCGATCGCGGCCACCACCCAGATCGGCGACCAGGGCCTGACCATCGGCCGCTCGGCCGCCGTACTGGCCGGTCTGCCCAAGTCGGTGCCCGGCTACGCCATCGACCGGATGTGCGCCGGCGCGATGACCGCCGTCACCACGGTGGCGGGCGGCATCTCCTTCGGCGCGTACGACGTCGCCATCGCCGGCGGCGTCGAGCACATGGGCCGCCACCCCATGGGCGAGGGCGTCGACCCCAACCCCAGGTTCCTGTCCGAGCGACTCGTCGACGGCTCCGCCCTGATCATGGGGATGACGGCGGAAAACCTCCACGACCGCTACCCGTCCATCACCAAGGGGCGGGCTGACGCGTTCGCCGTGGCGTCCCAGGAGAAGGCGGCCAAGGCGTACGCCGACGGCAAGATCCAGCCGGACCTGGTCCCGATGGCGGCGCGCAAGGCGGCCGAGGGCTGGGGCCTGGCCACCGCCGACGAGGCCCCGCGCCCCGGGACGACCTTGGAGGCGCTGGGCGGCCTGAAGACGCCGTTCCGGCCGCACGGCCGGGTCACCGCCGGGAACGCCTCCGGCATCAACGACGGCGCGACCGGGTGCCTGGTCGCCGCCCAGGAGATCGCCGAAGAGCTGGGGCTGCCCGCGCGGATGCGGCTGGTCTCCTACGCGTTCGCGGGCGTGGACCCCGAGGTCATGGGCATCGGCCCGATCCCCTCGACCGAGCGGGCGCTGCGCCTGGCCGGGCTGTCCATCGACGACATCGGCCTCTTCGAGATCAACGAGGCGTTCGCCGTGCAGGTGCTCGCGTTCCTTGAGCACTTCGGCATCGCCGACGACGACCCCCGGGTGAACCCGTACGGCGGCGCGATCGCCTTCGGCCACCCACTCGCCTCCTCCGGCGTACGACTCATGATCCAGCTCGCCCGCGAGTTCGCCGAGCGGCCGGACGTCCGGTACGGCATCACCACCATGTGCGTGGGCATGGGCATGGGCGGCACGGTCATCTGGGAGAACCTCGCATGAGCGACATCGAGACGTACAAGAGCCTGCTCGCGGGCAAGGAGACCGGCGAGGTCGTCACCCGGGCCCTGGTCCGCGACGTGGACCTGCCGTACGGCGCGGGCACCATGGCCCTGATCACCTTGGACAACGGGCACGACCACACCAAGCCCAACACGTTCGGGCCCCAGGGGTTGCTCTCGCTGAACGACGCCCTGGACACGATCGAGGCGCGCGGCGACGTGGCGGCGGTCGGCCTCACCGGGAAGCCGTTCATCTTCGCCGTCGGCGCCGACCTCAAGGGCGCCGCCACGGTGGCGACGCGCGAGGAGGCCGCCGCCATCGGCGCCCTCGGCCACCACGTCTTCCGCCGTCTCGGCGAGCTGGGCGTGCCGACGTTCGCGTTCGTGAACGGCGCGGCCATGGGCGGCGGGCTGGAGATCGCACTGCACTGCGCGTACCGGACGGTGTCGTCCGGGGTGCCGGCCATCGCACTGCCGGAGTGCTTCCTCGGCCTGGTGCCCGGCTGGGGCGGCACGCAGCTCCTGCCCCGGCTGATCGGCCCCGAGAAGGCGATCAAGCTGATCATCGAGAACCCGCTCTCGCAGAACCGCATGATCAAGGGGCGGGACGCGTACGAGCTGGGCGTCGCCGACGCGATGTTCGAGCCGGCCGACTTCCTGGAGGAGTCGCTGCGCTGGGCGGCCCGGGTGCTGCGCGGTGAGGAGACCGTGACCCGCGCGCCGTACGAGGGGGACTGGGACAAGGCGGTCGCCGACGCGCGCTTCCTGGTGGACATGAAGCTGCGCGGCGCCTCCCCCGCGCCCTACCGCGCGCTCGACCTGATCGCGCTGGCGAAGACCGCCTCCAGGGACGAGGGCTTCGCCGCCGAGGACGAGGCGCTCGCCGACCGGCTGATGAGCGACGAGCTGCGCGCCGGGCTGTACGCGTTCGACCTGGTGCAGCGCCGGGCGAAGAAGCCGGCCGGCGCGCCGGACAAGGCGCTGGCCCGCAAGGTCACCAAGGTCGGCGTCGTGGGCGCCGGGCTGATGGCCTCCCAGCTCGCGCTGCTGTTCGCGCGGCGGCTGGAGGTGCCGGTCGTGCTGACCGACCTCGACCAGGCCCGCCTGGACAAGGGCGTGGGCTACGTCCACGCCGAGGTGGACAAGCTGCGCGCCAAGGGCCGCGTCTCCGCCGACCAGGCCGGCCGGATCAAGGCCCTGGTGACCGGATCGCTCTCCAAGGACGCGTTCGCGGACGCCGACTTCGTGATCGAGGCGGTCTTCGAGGACCTGGACGTGAAGCGCAAGGTGCTGGCCGAGGTCGAGGCGGTCGTCTCGGACGAGTGCGTGCTGGCCACCAACACCTCCTCGCTCTCGATCACCGCGATGGCCTCCGGCCTGCGGCGTCCGGAGCGGGTGGTGGGCTTCCACTTCTTCAACCCGGTGGCGGTGATGCCGCTCCTGGAGATCGTCCGGGGCGACGCCACCGACGACGCCACGCTGGCCACGGCCTTCTCGGTGGCCAAGACGCTGAAGAAGTCGTCCGTGCTCGTCAAGGACGCGCCCGCGTTCGTGGTGAACCGGCTGCTGACCCGGTTCATGGGCGAGGTCATCGCGGCCGTGGACGAGGGCACGCCGCTGGAGGTCGCCGACCACGCGCTGGACGGCCTCGGCCTGCCCATGACACCGTTCACGCTGCTCCAGCTCGTCGGCCCGGCCGTGGCGCTGCACGTCGCGGAGACCATGCACACCGCCTTCCCGGACCGGTTCGGCGTGTCGGCCAACCTGGCCGCGCTGGTCGCCGCGGGCAAGCCCGGCGTGTACGGCGCCGACCTCCAGATCGACCCGGAGGCGCGGGCCTTCTTCGAGGGCGGCTCGTCGCCGTCCACCGGCGAGGAGGTGCGGCTGCGCGCGCTGAAGGCGCTGGCCCAGGAGGTCCGCCTGATGCTCGACGAGGGCGTCGTCGCGGCGGCCCAGGACATCGACCTGTGCATGATCCTCGGCGCCGGATGGCCGTTCCACACCGGCGGCATCACGCCGTACCTGGACCGTGCGGGCGTCTCGGAGGCGGTGACCGGGTCCCGGTTCCTCGCCCCCGGCGTGGCGTCCGTGCCGGCCTAGGAAACCGGCCGAGAAGTACACCTGGTCCCCTGGAGCCGCGGATCGGCGGCTCCGGGGGACTCCCGCGTGCGGACGGCCGCTCGATAGCCTTCTCCCCCGAAGCGGGAGGTTCCGGGTGCGGGAGTTGTTATTGGGGCTGAGCCTCGGGCTGGGCGCCGGGGTCACGCCGGGGGCGCTGCTCGGCCTGGTGATCACGGCGAGCCTGCGGGGTGGCTTCCGGGCCGGGCTCGGGCTGGCCTGCGTCCCCCTCCTCTCCGACCTGCCCGCCGTGCTGCTCTCGGTCACCGCCGTCGGCGCGCTGCCCGGGGCGTTCCTGCGCGCGCTGTCCGTCGTGGGCGGCCTCTACGTCGTCTACCTGGGGGTCTCCTCGGCCCGTGAGGCCCGTACCGCCCTCCCGCCCGAGCCCGGCGTCGTCGCGCCCTCCTCCGTCCGGGAGCTGCTGCGCGGCGTCACGGTCAACATGCTCAACCCACACCCGTGGCTCTTCTGGATCGCCGTCGGCGCTCCGATCTTCGCCACCGCCTGGGACCGCTCCCCGGCCTCCGCGCTGGCGTTCACCGGCGGCTTCTACCTGCTGCTGGTCGGTTCCAAGGCGGCGCTGGCGGCGCTGATCGGCGCGGGACGGCACCGCCTCGGGGTGCGCGGCTATCGCGTCCTGCTCGCAGGGAGCGCCCTGCTGCTGACCGTCACCGGGCTGCTGCTGCTCATCCGGGGCGTCGCCGGCTAGCCGCGCCCTGCTGTGGCGGGCGCCGTACGCGAAGTAAACGACGATCCCGGCGGCCATCCACACGACGAACCGCAGCCAGGTCTCCACCGGCAGGTTGAGCATCAGGTACAGGCAGGCCAGCACGGAAAGGATCGGCAGCACCGGGACCCACGGCGCGCGGAACCCGCGGGGCAGGTCGGGCCGCGTCCGCCGCAGGATGACCACCCCGATGGACACGACCACGAACGCGAAGAGCGTCCCGATGTTGACCAGCTGGGCGATCGCGGCCAGCGGGATCAGCGCGGCGAGCGTCGCGGTGGCCACCCCGATGATCACCGTGATCACGTACGGCGTGTGGAACCGCTGGTGGACGCGGGCGAGCCCGTGCGGCAGCAGGCTGTCGCGGCACATGGCGAACAGGACCCGGCTCTGGCCGAGCATGAGGATCATCACCACGGTGGTGAGCCCGGCGATGCCGCCGAGGCTGATCACCGTGGCCAGCCACGACTGCCCGACCGAGAGGAACGCGTCGGCGAGCGGCGCCGACTCGCTCAGCTCCGTGTACGGCTGCATGCCGACGACCACCAGGGAGACCGCGACGTACAGGAACGTGCAGATCCCCAGGGAGGCGAGGATGCCGATCGGCAGGTTGCGCTGCGGGTCGCGGGTCTCCTCGGCGGCGGTGGCGACCACGTCGAACCCGATGTAGGCGAAGAAGACCAGCGCGGCGGCGGTGAAGATGCCGGAGACGCCGAACGCGACAGGTGTCACCCCGAACAGCACCTGGATGAGCGGCGCGGCGAGCCCGCCCCTGGTCGCGATCTCCTGGGACGGGGGGATGAACGGCTGGTAGTTCTCCGCCTTGAGGAAGAACAGGCCGGCCACGATGACGAGCAGCACGACGCTGATCTTGATCGCTACCATGGCGGCGTTGAACCGGGCGGACGTCTTGATGCCCGCGATCAGGATGGCGGTGAGCAGCAGCACGATGGCCGCGGCGGGGACGTTCACCACGGCGGTGTCCCCCGCGATGGAGGGGGGCAGGTTGACGCCGACGCTCCGCAGCAGCGAGGTGAAGTAGCCCGACCAGCCGGAGGCGACCACGGCGGCGGCAAGGGTGAGTTCGAGCGTCAGGTCCCAGCCGATGATCCAGGCGGGGAACTCGCCGATCGTCGCGTACGCGAAGGTGTAGGCGGAGCCGGCGACCGGGACGGTGGCGGCGAACTCGGCATAGCAGAGGGCGGCGAGGCCGCAGGCGATCGCCGCGGCGACGAAGGAGATCGCGACGGCGGGGCCCGCGGTGGTCTTGGCCGCGACGCCGGTCAGCACGAAGATGCCGGTGCCGATGATGACACCGACCCCGAAAACGGTCAGGTCGAGGGCGTTCAGGGTGCGGACGAGCCGGTATTTTCCACCTTGAGTGTCTTGGAGCGATTGCTCGACCGACTTTGTCCGAAAAATGGCCATCCGGCTCATAAGCAGGCCCCCCAACTGGCGATGACCTGCAAGGTTCCCGGAAACGCGCGGTTCACGCGCGTTTCCGGGAGGGGGTGTCAGACCTGGCCGGCCGGGTCGTCCTCGAGTGCGGGCGAGCGCCGCGCCACCGCCTCGGTGATCTCCCGGGCGAGGTCCTGCCCGGTGAGGCCGATCTCGGCGAGGATCTTCGGCCGCTTCGCGTGGTCGAGGAAGCGCTGCGGGATGCCGTAGGTGCGCACCGGCACGTCCACGTCGGCGTCGCGCAGCATCCGGGCGACCGCGTCGCCCACGCCGCCGACCCGGCCGTTGTCCTCGACGACCACCACGAGCTTGTGCTCGGCGGCGAGCGGGACCAGCGCCTCGTCGAGCGGCTTGACCCAGCGCGGGTCCACCACGGTGGCGGAGATGCCCTGGGCGTCGAGCAGAGCCGCCGCGTCCAGGCACGTCTCGGCCATCGAGCCGACCGCCACCAGGAGCACGTCGGGCTCTCCGGAGCGCAGCACGTCCATCGCGCCGATCTTGCCGATGGGCGCGATATCGGCGGCGACCGCGCCCTTGGGGTAGCGGACCACGGACGGGCCGCCCTCGATCGCGACCGCCTCGCGGAGCAGCTCGCGCAGCCGTACGGCGTCGCGGGGCGCGGCCAGCGACAGGCCGGGGATGACCTGGAGGATCGACAGGTCCCACATGCCGTTGTGGCTGGCGCCGTCGTCGCCCGTGACGCCCGAGCGGTCCAGCGTGACCACGACGGGCAGCCGGTGCAGGGCGACGTCCATCAGGAGCTGGTCGAAGGCCCGGTTGAGGAAGGTGGCGTAGAGCGCGACCACGGGGCGCAGCCCGCCCAGCGCCAGCCCGGCGGCGGAGGTGAGGGCGTGCTGCTCGGCGATGCCGACGTCGTAGATGCGGTCGGGGTAGGCCTCGGCGAAGGGGGCGAGCCCGACCGGGTACAGCATCGCCGCGGTGATCGCGACGATGTCCGGGCGCTCGGCGCCGAGCCGGACGATCTCCTCGCTGAACACGTTCGTCCAGCTGTGCGGCTTGGGGCGCTCCTCGCCCGTGACGGGGTCGAACGCACCTGGACTGTGGAAGTTGTCCTCGTCGTGGTTCTCCGCGGGCGAGTAGCCCTGGCCCTTGCGGGTGAGGACGTGGACGATGACCGGCCCGCCGAAGCCCTTGGCCCTGCGCAGGGCGGCCTCCAGCGCCTCCAGGTCGTGGCCGTCGATCGGGCCGACGTACTTGAGGCCGAGGTCCTCGAACATCACCTGCGGCGCGATGATGTCCTTGATGCCCTTCTTCATGCCGTGCAGGGCGTCGTAGAAGGGCGCGCCCACCACCGGGACCTTGGCCAGGTTCTCCTTGACGAAGCCCAGCGCGTCCTCGTACTTCTGCGTCATCCGCAGCGACGCCAGGTGGTTGGAGAGACCGCCGATGGTCGGGGAGTACGACCGGCCGTTGTCGTTGACCACGATGATCAGCGGGAGGTCCTTGCGGCCCGCGATGTTGTTGAGCGCCTCCCACGCCATGCCGCCGGTCAGCGCGCCGTCGCCGATGACCGCGACGGCCGTGCGGCCGGTCTCGCGGCGCACCGTGAACGCCTTGGCGAGGCCGTCGGCGTAGGACAGGGCGGTGGAGGCGTGCGAGTTCTCAATCAGGTCGTGCTCGGACTCGGCCTGGCTCGGATATCCCGACAGGCCGCCCTCCTGGCGCAGCGTGCCGAAGTCGCCGGCCCGGCCGGTGAGCATCTTGTGCACGTACGCCTGATGTCCGGTGTCGAAGAGGATGGGGTCGCGCGGCGACTCGAAGACCCGATGCAGGGCGATGGTGAGCTCGACGACGCCGAGGTTGGGGCCGAGGTGGCCGCCCGTCTTGGCACAGGACGAGACCAGCAGTTCGCGGATCTCCTCGGCGAGCCGCGGCAGGTCGCCGGCGTCTATGCGCTTGACGTCCTGTGGACCCTTCACCGTGTCCAGAATCCCCACGAAACATCCTTCCCGCTCGCCGTCGAACAGGCTGAGTCTAGTTCGAGAACATCGTGACGCTTCCCTGGGTGGCACCGAAGCGTCACACTATTTCAAGCAGAATCGACATATTTCCGCTTTACCGGAACTTGACCTTTCCCCTACGCTCCTGACTCCATGCGGAAATCCTTTATCGCGCTGCTCATGGGGCTGATCGTAAGCCTTCTCCTTTCCGGCACGGCCGTCGCCTCCGGTTCTGCACGACCTGTACCCACCGGCAAGACCGCGCTGACCAAGAACCCGATCTATGCGACGGGCGAGTTCGACTTCACCGAGTGCAAGGAGCTGAACCGCCAGCCCGACGACGTCGACTCGTACAAGATCTATCTCGACCACCTGATGGACTGCCTCAACCTCTCCTGGGGCGAGGAGTTCGCGCAGGCGAAGCTGCCGTTCGGCAAGCCCAAGGTGCGATTCATCACCGGGGCCGCGCGTACGGGCTGCGGCCGGTACCCGGCGGGCTACGCGGCCGGCATGTACTGCCAGGTGGACAAGACGATGTGGATCCTCATCGACAAGCACCAGCTCAAGGACCCGTCCGAGTTCGAGCTGTTCGCGGTGATCGCGCACGAGTACGGACACTACGTCCAGGACCGAGCCGGCATCCTCCCCGCGGCGGACCGGGCGACGCGCAAGGCGAACAAGGCCACGGCCTACGCCTGGACCCGGCGCATCGAGCTGCAGGCGGCGTGCTTCTCCGGCGCCTTCATCGGCAGCGTGTGGCACTCGCTGGGCCGCGACCAGTTCGACTGGGACGACCTGCTGGAGCGCACGCTCGGCGACCCGCTGCACGGCAAGGCCAAGAACATCCGCTACTGGCTCAAGCGCGGCTGGAACGGCAACGCGCCGGCCGTGTGCAACACCTTCTCCGCGCCCGCGTCGAAGGTCGCCTGATCTGGGGCGACGTACGGCCGACCGCCCTGGCCGGCCGTACCGGTCGTGTCACAAAACGTCGAACAAATCGTGATGATGGTCATGTAGTGTCAGTCTGGTGCAATAAGCTCACGTGACCATGCGAATCCCCCTCATCGCAGTGGTCCCAGGACTGCTCGCCGGCTTCATCGTCGCCGGCGCGGCACCCGCCTCGGCCACGACCGATACGGCCACGAGCGCGACATCGACGCCCACGGCCTTGACCAAGAACAAGCTCTATCGCTCCGGCATGGCCAGGGAGGTGGCCTGCTCCCCCACGGAACCGCGCAAGGGCAGCGTCGCCTCGATCAAGCTCTACCTGCAGTACGTCGCGAAGTGCAACGACATCCTGTGGACCCGGCAGTTCAAGGCCGTCGGCCTGCAATTCAGCCGGCCCCGCATCGTGATCATGACTACCGGCACGAAGTCGCCGTGCGGCACACTCACGAGCTGGTCCTGGGCGCACTACTGCCCTGACTCCCGGACGATCTACGTCCGCCTGCTCAAGTCGCAGGTCAAGGACCCGTTCCCGCTCATCCTGGCCAAGACCATAGCGCACGAGTACGCGCACCACGTGCAGCAGCGCAGCGGGATCATCCCCACCTACTGGAGCACCTACAGCCGGACGCGGAACGCCACCGCCCGAAGCCAGATGAGCCACCGCCTGGAACAGCAGGCGGAGTGCTTCGCCGGGGTCTTCCTTCGCGCCACCGAGGAGTACCTGCCCGTGGACCGGCGCGAGTACGACTACGTGGTGGACTGGGCCTCCAAGCACGCCACGGACAAAATTCACGGCTCGGGCCGCAACCAGGCCTGGTGGCTGGAGCGCGGCTTCAACTCCGCCTCGCCCGGCTCCTGCAACACCTGGGTGGCGCCGAACGCGCGGGTGACCTGACACCGCGGCCTCAAGCGAGGCGCGACAACACCTCCAGGGGGTCGGCGAGCACCTGGGCGAAAGCCAGCTCGGCGGCCCCCACTACTGTGGCGTCGTCGCCCAGCGCCGAGATGCGCAGCCGCAGGTCCTCGCGCGACGCGACCAGCGTCGAGGTGTTGATCCGGCTCCTGACCTGAGCGGCCGCGCCGAGGTAGAGCTCCCTCAGCACGCCCCCGAAGATGACCATCTCCGGGTTGAAGATGTTGACCAGGTTGGCCACGCCGAGGCCGAGCCAGTCGCCGACCCGGTGCAGCGCGTTCTGCGCCCGTACGTCGCCCCGGCCGGCCGCGTCGACGACCGCGCGCACGACCTCCCTACCGGTGACCTCGGTGCTGTGGCCGGCCAGCTCCATGAGCGCGCCTTCCCCGACCTCGGCCTCCAGGCAGCCGCGGGAGCCGCAGGCGCAGGGGCGTCCGCCCGGGTTGACGACCATGTGGCCGACCTCGCCGCCGTAGCCGGCCAGGCCCCCGAGGAGCTGGCCGTTCACCATGATGCCGCCGCCGATGCCCACGTCGCCGTGCAGATAGATCAGGTCCCGGCAGCCGAGACCGACACCGCGCGACTGCTCGGCGATCGCGCCCACGTTGCCGTCGTTGCCGACGGTGACCGGCAGGCCCAGCGCCAGCCTCTTCGACAGTTCCTCGCCGAACGGCGCGTCCTTGAACCCGATGTTGGGACCGAACCTGACGACGCCGTCCGTCCGGCCGACCGAGCCGCAGACCGCCGCCGCGGCGCCGACGCAGACCGTGTCCGGGCGGGTCTTGCGGTGCATCTGCCGCGCGAAACCCGCCAGCGCGGCGGCGACCTCCGGCATCTCGAAGCCTTCGCGCGGCCGCACCGTCTCGCGGCGGTCGAGGATCACCCCGCCGAGGCCGACCCGGGCGGCGACCAGCCGGTCGACGCCCACGTCGAAGGCGAGCACGTAGACCCGGGCGGACTCGGGCCGCACGACCAGTGAGGGCCGCCCGGCCCGCCCGGTCTCCCGCGGCAGCTCCTCGCGCACCAGCCCCGCCGTCGTCAGGTCGGCGGTGAGCGCCATGATGGTGCTGCGGTTCAATCCCATGCGGCCCGCCAGCTCGGCCCGGGACGTCGGCCCGCTCAGGTGCACGTGGCGGAGCAGGGTGCCCAGGTTGTGCCTGCGGATCTCCTCCTGTGAGGGACCTGCGCGCATCATCCGTCCGGGCTTCGTCGGGGATTCATGGTTCGGGGACCACCTTAGCGGGGTCATCTCCTGCCGGTGGCCGCCGCCCTCTTACGGGACAGGGCGTCCACACCCGCGGCGAGCAGCAGCACACAGCCGGTGACCGCGTACTTGACGCCCGAGGTGTAGCCCATCAGGCCCATGCCGTTCTCGATCATCGCCACCACGGCGCCGCCCAGGAGGGCGTCCAGCGCCCGGCCTTTGCCGCCGAAGAGGCTGGTGCCGCCGATCACCGCGGCGCCCACGGCGAACAGCAGCACGTTGCTGCCGCCCGTGTTCGGGTCGACCGAGTTGGCCCGGGAGGCCGCGATGACGCCGCCGACCGACGCCATGAACGAGCAGATGACGAACGCCGAGATGCGGATGCGGTCCACGTTGATACCGGCGCGGCGCGCCGCCTCCGCGTTGCCGCCCACCGCGTAGATGTGCCTTCCGTACGCGGTGCGCTGCAGCACGAACGTCAGCACGACGAGCAGGACGACGATCACCGGTACCACGATGGGCACGCCCTTGAGCGAGACGATGGCCGCGTTGCGGCTGCGCTCCAGGTTGAGCAGGAAGACGGCGACGCCCGAGATCACCGCGAGCGTGCCCACCCGGAAGGCGATCAGCGACGTCGGGACGGCGGACAGTCCCCGCGCCGTCCGCCTGCGGGCCTGCATGACCTGGAGCGCGGCGTAGGCCAGCACGCCGGCCGCCACGCACACCCACCCGAGCACGGGCGGCATGTTCCTGTTGGCGATCGCCAGGATCGTCTGGTCCCGGATCGAGATGTTGGTGCCCTCCTTGAGCAGCAGCAGGACGACGCCCTGGAAGGCCAGGAACGCGGCCAGCGTGACCACGAAGGAGGGGATGCCGAGCTTGGCGACCAGCGTGCCGATCACCAGGCCGATGGCGGCGCCGGTCGCCATCGCGGCGAGCACGGCCGCGTACCAGGGCCAGCCCTCGTTGGTGAGCAGCACCCCGAGGACCGCCGCACAGACGCCGCTGGCGAAGCCCGCCGACAGGTCGATCTCGCCGAGCAGCAGCACGAAGATCAGGCCCATCGCGATGACCGCGACCGCCGCGCCCTGGGTGAACAGGTTGGCGAAGTTGATGGGCGACAGGAACGCCGGGCGCAGGACGGAGAAGACCGCGCAGAGCACGACCAGCCCGGTCACCGCCGGCAGCGCGCCAAGCTCCCCGCCCCGGACGCGCTCCACATAGTCGCGGACGTGCGGGGCGATGGCCGGAGCGCCGGCGGCGCCCTTCTCCGGAACCATGGTGGTCGTCATGACGTAGCTCCGTTGCCGTTCTGCAGGCCGAGCTCGCCGCTGCGTCCGGCCGTGATGAGCTCCACGACCTGGGAGTGCGTGACCTCGGAGGTCTTCACCTGGGCGGCCATCCGGCCGAGGTAGAGCGCCGCGACCCGGTCGGACACGGCGAACACGTCGTTCATGTTGTGCGAGATGAGCACCACGGCGAGCCCACGGTCTGCGAGACGGCGCACCAGGTCGAGGACCTGCGCCGTCTGGGCGACGCCGAGGGCGGCGGTCGGCTCGTCGAGGATGACGACCTTGCTGTTCCACAGGACGGCCTTGGCGATCGCGACGGTCTGCCGCTGACCTCCCGAAAGGCTGGAGACCCGCTGGCGGAGCGACGTCACCGTACGGACCGCGAGGCCGTCCAGGGTCCTGGCCGCCAGCTCCTCCATCGTGGCCTCGTCCAGGATCAGGCCGCTCCTGCGTTCCCGTCCGAGGAACATGTTCTGCACGATGTCGAGGTTGTCGCACAGCGCGAGGTCCTGGTAGACGATCTCGACGCCCAGGGCGGCCGCGTCCCTGGGCCCGCCGACCTGGACCTTCTCGCCCTCGAAGTAGTACTCGCCGGAGTCGATCGGATAGATGCCGCCGATGCATTTCACCAGCGTGGACTTGCCCGCCCCGTTGTCGCCGACGAGCGCGGTCACCTCGCCGGGATACACCGAGAAGGCGACGTCGTGAAGGACCTGCACGGGACCGAAGCTCTTGTGGATCCCGCGCAGGTCCAGGACAGGTGCCTGGGACACGATGGACTACTCCGTTGTTCGGGGGCCGGCACCGCTCGCGGGCCGGGCGCGGGACGCGCCGCGCGGCGCGTCCGGCGCCCGGCCGACGGAGCGCGAGCCGTACGCGGCCGGGACGGGGGTTAGCTGATTCCGGCCTCGGCGCACTTGTCGGCGAAGTCGCCGGTGCACAGCTCGTCCTTGCTGACGTATCCGTCGGCCACGACGTCCTTGACGCTGTCGACGTAGATGGCCTTCGGGGCGAGCAGGACCGCGGCGACGTCCTTGCCGGTCTCGGTGTCCTTGACACTGCCGTTCGCGGCCGGCTTCTGGCCCTGGGCGAGGGCGATCGCGAGCCCCGCGGTGGCGTCCGCCTCCTGCTTGACGGCCTTGTAGACCGTCATGCACTGGTCGCCGGCGAGGATGTTCTGCAGGCCCTGAACGGTGGCGTCCTGGCCGGTGACCGGCACCTTGCCGTTGAGCTTGTTCTTCTTCAGCACGGAGATGGCCGCGTTGCCGAGGCCGTCGTTGGCCGCGAGGACACCGGCGATCTTGGGCGTGCTGGTCAGCATCTGCTCGAAGATCGTGCCGGCCTGGGTGTTGTCCCAGTCGGGCACCGACTGGTCGGGGCCCTTGACGTACTCGCCGGCGTCGTACTTGGGCTTGAGAACGCCGTCGTAGCCCTCCTTGAACAGGGTGGCGTTGTTGTCGGTGGGTGAGCCGTTCAGCTCGGCGACGATCGGCTTGTCGGCCTTCTTGTCGGTGAGGCACTTGGCCAGGCCCTCGCCCTGGAGCTTGCCGACGGCGGTGTTGTCGAAGCTCACGTAGTAGTCGGCGTCGCCTCCCAGCGTGAGGCGGTCGTAGTCGATGGTGGCCACACCCTGCGACTTCGCCTTGTCGAGGACGGCCTTGCCGGTGCCGCTGTCCAGGTTGACGATCGCCAGGACGGTCACACCCCCGGTGATCATCTGCTCGGCGATGGTCTGGAACGAGTTCTTGTCCCCCTGCGCGTTCTGGATGTCGTAGGCGACACCCGCAGCCTTGAACGCCTCTTCGAGGTACTTGCGGTCGGCGGTCTCCCACCGGGCCGAGGACTTGCTGTCGGGAAGGATGACACCGATCTTGCCGCTCGGGGCCGCCGCCGCGGAGGGCGTGTCACCGGCCTGCGCCGTGGTGGTGGTGTCACCGCTCTCGCCCCCGCAGGCGGTGAGACCGAGGGAAAGCGCCGCGCTCGCGGCGGCGATGCTGAGGATCCCTTTGCGCATACTGCCTGGGTCCTTTCTCTGACACTGGGGGTCTGGACGTTGGCCGAGCTCTGCGCCGAGCCGGTACGGCACCGCCGGGTCACGGCGGTCACCACACCGGTGAATGTTGTCTGGCACAACGTAATCCAGGGCCGATGCTGTTGAAAGACACAGGAATGTAACGTTTGTTGTCCGCAGTAACAATCAAGAAATGTGTCGTCAACCGGCCTGGCCGGCCAGGCTCTGCACGATGAGGGCCCCGGCCGACACCGCCGCCACGGCGAGGACGGCGGCGCGGGTCCGCCCGCCGTCGAGGTAGCGCCGCAGCGGTCGCGAGACGAGGAACCCCACGATCAGGAACGGGATCAGCGAGAGCCCGGCGACGACGGCCCGGTCGGGCAGCTTGCCGACCACGCGCAGGACGACCAGGGACTGCGCGGCGCTCAGGAAGAAGAACATGGCGAGGGTCGCCCGGATCTGCGGCCCCTTGGCGCTCTGGTAGACCAGGGCCATCGGCGGGCCGCCGATGCCGGTGGCGGTGCCGGTGACCCCCGAGCAGAAGCCCGCGCCGACCAGGGTCGCCGCGTTGCGCGGCACGCTGACCGACCGCGCGCTGAGCCCGATCGCGACCACGACCATCACCCCGACGAGCACGCCCAGGGTTCCGGTGCTGACGTGGACGACCACCAGCGCTCCCACGAACGTGCCGGGCAGGCGGCCGAGCACGCCGAACCCGAGCCCGCGCCAGTCCACCCTGCGCCACTCGGCGGCCAGCGTGAACAGCGGCAGCGTGACGTTGACCACCTGGACGGCCCCGGGCATGACCGACGGGTCGAGCAGCGTCAGCAGCGGCGCGGCGACCAGCCCCAGACCGAAACCCACGCCGCCCTGGACGATCGCCCCGACGCAGACCGCCAGGCCCGCGACGAGCAGGAAATGAACATCGTGATCCATGCCAGCCGAGGCTAACCACCGTCCGAAACCCGGCTCCGCCCGGCACACCCCGCCGTCATAGGTCACATACCCGGACAATCACCGACAGTAATCGAATCCCCTTGCGAGAGTAATCGCACAGTCACTAAAACAGCGTATGAACACCGAACCCAAGACGACGATCCAGGTCAGCTTCGCCACGCGGGACAAGATCGCAAAACTCGCCGAACAGGATGGGAAGTCCATGACGGCAGTGGTCGACGACGCCATCAGAGAACGGGAGAGGACCCTCCGCTGGCAGCGGGTCGCGGAGCAGATGGAGCGAACCCGACGGGAAGACCCCGAAGGCTGGGCCGAGTATCTCGCCGAGCAAGACCTCTGGCTCGGTGGCCCTTCTCCGACCGAGCGCCTAGCCCCCGAGTGGGAGGGCGTGATCGCACCCCCGGAGGATGGCCGTGCGGATCAGGCAGAGTGACATCTGGTGGGCTGACCGCGGTGAGCCCGTGGGCCGCAACCAGGGATACGTGTCGGAGATCGCCGAGTGGGTTCGCGAGATGCTCTAGAAAACACCGGAGCCGTCCGGGGAGGGAGGGTGTCCCTGCCCGGACGGCTCCGCGGCCTGTTCGAGGTTCACGGCCTCGGTGCGTGCCCGGTGAAGATGGCCTGGGGACACGCCCCGGCCGCCGGGAAGGCGGCCGGGTTCCGCGTCCGGCCGCTCAGCTCTTGGCGAGCAGCGAACGCAGGACGTACTGCATGATCCCGCCGTGGCGGTAGTAGTCCGCCTCGCCCGGGGTGTCGATCCGCACGACCGCCTGGAACTCGACGTCCCCGGCGCGCACGGTCACGGTGGCGGGCGTGTCGCCCGTGTTCAGCTCCTCGACCCCGACGATGTCGAAGGTCTCCTCGCCGGTCAGGCCCAGGGAGGCCGCGCTCTGCCCCTCCGGGAACTGCAGCGGCAGCACGCCCATGCCGATGAGGTTGGAGCGGTGGATGCGCTCGTACGACTCGGCGATGACGGCGCGGACGCCGAGCAGCGCGGTGCCCTTGGCGGCCCAGTCACGGGACGAGCCGGAGCCGTACTCCTTGCCGGCCAGGACCACCAGCGGGATGCCCGCGGCCTGGTAGTTCTGCGAGGCGTCGTAGATGAACGACTGCTCGCCGCCCTTGGTGAAGTCGCGGGTGTAGCCGCCCTCCACACCCTTGAGCAGCAGGTTCTTCAGCCGGATGTTGGCGAAGGTGCCGCGGATCATCACCTCGTGGTTGCCCCGGCGGGAGCCGTACGAGTTGAAGTCCTTGACCGCGACGCCGTTCTCCCGCAGGTACTGCCCGGCGGGCGAGTCGGCCTTGATCGAGCCGGCCGGCGAGATGTGGTCCGTGGTGACCGAGTCGCCGAGCAGGGCGAGCACGCGGGCGCCGTGGACGTCCGTCACCGGCTCGGGCGAGGCGGGCATGCCGTCGAAGTACGGCGCCTTGCGCACGTACGTCGACGCCGGGTCCCACTCGAAGGTGTTGCCGGTCGGGATCGGCAGGGACTGCCAGTTCTCGTCGCCCTTGAACACGTCGGCGTAGTCCTGCAGGAACATCTCCTGGCCGATCGACTCGGCCACGACGGCGGAGACCTCCTCCGGCGAGGGCCAGATGTCCTTGAGGAACACCGGCTGTCCGTCGGCGCCGACGCCGAGCGGCTCGTTGTTGAGGTCGATGTCCATCGTGCCGGCCAGCGCGTAGGCGACCACGAGCGGCGGGGACGCCAGGTAGTTCATCTTGACGTCCGGGTTGATCCGGCCCTCGAAGTTGCGGTTGCCGGACAGCACCGCGGTCACCGCGAGGTCGGAGCTCTGCACGGCGGCCGAGATCTCCTCCGGCAGCGGGCCGGAGTTGCCGATGCAGGTGGTGCAGCCGTAGCCGACGAGGTTGAAGCCGAGCTTGTCGAGGTACGGCTGGAGGCCGGAACGCTCGAAGTAGCCGGTGACGACCTGGGAGCCGGGCGCGAGCGACGTCTTCACCCACGGCTTGCGGGACAGGCCCTTGTCCACCGCGTTCTTGGCGAGCAGGGCCGCGCCGAGCATGACGTACGGGTTCGAGGTGTTCGTGCAGGAGGTGATCGCGGCGATCACGACGGCGCCGTGGTCGACCTCGAACGAGGTGCCGTCGGCCAGCGTGACCGGGGTCGGCCGGTTCGGACGGCCGCCGTTGAGCCGGGCGGCGTGCGGGACGTCGCCCGCGCCGCCGTGCGAGATCGCCGGGGAGTCCGACGCCGGGAACGACTCGGCGGACGCCTCGTCGGTCGGGCCCTGGATGCTGTCGCCCGGGACGTAGTCGCGGACGGCGGCCCGCCAGGCCTCCTTGGCCGAGGACAGCGCGATGCGGTCCTGCGGACGCTTCGGACCGGCGATCGACGGGACGACGGTGGACAGGTCCAGCTCGATGTACTCGGAGAAGACCGGCTCCGGAGCGGACGGGTCCAGCCAGAGGCCCTGCTCCTTGGCGTACGCCTCGACGAGGGCGATCTGCTCGGCCGAGCGGCCGGTGAGCGTGAGGTAGTTGATCGTCTCGCCGTCGATCGGGAAGATCGCACAGGTGGAGCCGAACTCGGGGCTCATGTTGCCGATGGTGGCGCGGTTGGCGAGCGGCACGCTGGAGACGCCCTCGCCGTAGAACTCGACGAACTTGCCGACGACGCCGTGCTTGCGCAGCATCTCGGTGATCGTGAGGACGAGGTCGGTGGCGGTGGCGCCGGCCGGGAGCTTGCCGGTCAGCTTGAAGCCGACGACACGCGGGATCAGCATCGAGATCGGCTGGCCGAGCATGGCGGCCTCGGCCTCGATGCCGCCGACGCCCCAGCCCAGGACGCCGATGCCGTTCTCCATCGTGGTGTGCGAGTCGGTGCCGACGCAGGTGTCGGGGTAGGCCTTGCCGTCCCTGACCATGACGACGCGGGCGAGATGCTCGATGTTCACCTGGTGGACGATGCCGGTGCCCGGCGGGACCACCTTGAACTCGTCGAACGCGGTCTGGCCCCAGCGCAGGAACTGGTAGCGCTCGTGGTTGCGCTCATACTCCCGCTGGACGTTGCGGGCGAAGGAGTCCGGGCCACCGAAGTAGTCGACGATGACGGAGTGGTCGATGACCATCTCGGCGGGGGCCAGCGGGTTGATCCGCGCCGGGTCGCCGCCGAGGTCGCGTACGGCCTCGCGCATGGTGGCGAGGTCGACGACGCAGGGCACGCCGGTGAAGTCCTGCATGATCACGCGGGCCGGGGTGAACTGGATCTCGACGCTCGGCGTGGCGTTCGGGTCCCAGTTCGCCAGGGCGCGGATGTGGTCGGCGGTGATGTTCGCGCCGTCCTCGGTGCGGAGCAGGTTCTCCAGCAGAGTCTTCAGGCTGTACGGGAGGCGCGCCGACCCCTCGACGGCATCCAGCCGGTAGATCTCGTAGGACGCGTCACCGACGCGCAACGTGTCGCGGCTGCCGAAGCTGTTTTCGGACACGACGTTTCGCCTCCCCAGGTTCCGGGCTGTCAAAGTTCGCTTTCGCATCCTCCCGCACCCTCGGATCGCATCCGACAGTTAGGTTCACCTAACCGGCTTGGGAGTCTCTCGATATCAAGATATCTCGGTAGATATCTTGATATCAAATTAAATCCCCGATTGCCTCCAGAACCGGACCGCGGCGTCCCGGTGCTCGCGGGCGCGTCAGCCGACGGGAAGGTGGAACCGGTGCACGGTGCCGTACCTCTGGCCGGTGGCCAGCCGCACCTCTCCGCTCTTCTGGCCGTACACGATCGACCACTGCGTGTGGCCCTGCCGGACGTCGGCGAGCAGATCCATGGCCCGGTCGTCCGACGCCTTGCCTCCGCTGCTCTCCAGGGCCTCGCTCAGCGTCCGGTAGCGCTGATCGGCCTGGCGGCTCTCCTCCGTGGACGTCGCCAGGGTGAAGTTCGTCATGGCCTGCCACGGGCCCTCGCCGCGCCGCACCACCATCTCGCCGCCGGAGAACTCGACGACCGCCGACCGCCCCTGCGCGTCGGCGAACATGTAGTGCAGCGGCGGGCTGTCGCTGAAATCGACGTTGTACCGGCTGAAGACGGCGATCGCCTCGTCCACGGTCGCCGCCTGGTCGAGCACGAGGCGCTGGACGCGCAGGCTGCCGACGGTGCGCCGCTTGCCGTCGAAGGTCGGCTTCGCCTCGGGCACGGTGGCCATGCCCACGGCCAGTCCCTTCGCGTTCATCCCGTCGAACGGCAACAGCGGAGCGCCGAGCAGGGCCCGCCGCCCGGCGTCGGTGGTGAAGTCGGCGTCCGACCTCAGCCCGAGGTAGGACACGTCCACCATGGAGACCGAGGCGTAGCCGTCCGGCGGCGACGTGAACAGCAGCAGCGCGGGCTGGTGGTCGAAGTCGAAGTTCCGGCCGAACACCGGCGCCGCCGGGTCGCCGTGCGCCGCGAACAGCGAGCAGCCGAACGTGTCCGGTGTCAGTGTGGGCGCGGCCGTCGCCAGGCGGTCGTATCCGCCCTGGAAGGTCATCGTCCACAAGGGGTGGTCGTCCACCTTGCGCAGGGTCGCCAGCGTGGCGGCCTGCTCGCGGGACAGGGCCTCCCGCCCCGGAGACGCTCCGTTCATGCTCCTCCCAACTCCCGGCGACGGTGACAGGGCGCCGCCGTCGGCCGCGAGCGACGGCGCGGACCGCCCGGCCGGAGGAGCGCCTCCGGTCCCACAGGCGGCGAGCGCCGCGACGGCGAGCACGAGCGTGACCATGGTCCTGGAGGCGTTGCCCATGCCGCCATGATCTCCCGCCGCGCGCCGACTGTGTCGGCGAATTATCCGGTTTTTCGGGGAAATCCAGTCGCTCCTACGGGCGGACACCCGCCCCGCCGGCGCTTCCTCGACGGGACAGTCAGGCGGGCATGAGCCGCAGGCAGAGCAGGGCGACGACGGCCAGCGAGAGCGCGGGCGCGAGCACCTTCTGCTCGAACGCCTTGCCCGTCTTGAACCCGATCTTGTACGGCAGGACCCACCGGCCCTTGATCGGCCACAACACGGGGCACCCGTGCTCGGTCAGGCAGTCGCCGACGATGTGGGTCAGACAGCCGACGGCGATGGCCAGCCCGAGCCAGGCGTAGCCCACGCCCAGCAGAAGGAAGGTGGCGAAGACCCCGGCGGTGAGAAAGATGTTGACCACCGCGGACGTGAGCGTCTTCCCCGGCACCCCGATGCCGATGGCGCGCAGCGACAGACCGATCATGAGAACGACGATGACGTCGCGCCCGATCGGATAGTTGTCGGCCAGGAAGTACGTTCCGAGGCCCATCAGGATGGCGAACAGCAACGAGTGCGTGGCGTGCCGGTGCCCGCCGCTGATGGCGTTGACCCCCTTGCTCAGCCAGTAGGTGACCGGCCCGAAGGTCTGCGCGATCGTGGCGCTGGGATGGTCGAGGTCCGGCAACATGGCGGCGCCCGCGCAGACCAGCGCTCCGGCGATCAGCTCCGTCGGGCTGAGCATGTTGGTGGTCACGGAGGCGAGTTCCGGCGCGACGACGGCCGGGAGCGCGGCCAGGCCGGGCGCGACCCCGAGCCACACGACCGCCCCGCTCAGTGAGTGCGAGTGTCCCATCATGTCCAGATCACGCCTGGTAATGCTACGGGAAAGGGCCGACAAAATCGATCTTTACCGTGCGTGGCTCATGCGTGGCGCGTTCCATGGACGGAGCGGCAGGACGGATCACGCGTCGTGCTCTTCGCTCCCCCTGGCCCCGGAACGGCGCGGCCTGGAGATCGGGCGCGACCGGTCAGAACGGGGCATAAATAAAGACGGGATCGTTCCGCTCCAAGAGCACCCCCCAGCCCTCTCAGAGCAGAACAACCCCGTCTATGGGTGGCAACGCTTTGGTCTCGGGACCTGTTCCCGCGTTTTGCACCGATTTCTTGTGATCTAGGTCACGACCCCGCTGACCTGGCGAGTTCCGCCGTGGTTACGGTCCGCAAGAACGGAATCGGGAGCATCACGACCATCACGGCGAACAGCGCGAACGCCGTCCGGATCCCGAAGATCTCGGCGAGCAGTCCGCCGAGGCCCGCGCCGACCGGAAGCGTCCCCCAGCCGAGCAGCCGGGAGGCCGCGCCGTACCTTCCGAGGAGCCGGTCGGGAACGAGCGCCTGCGCGATCGTGCGGGAGTTGACCGTCCAGAGCGTGCCGCCCATCCCTCCGGCGAAGGCCGCGGCCGCCACCGCCCAGGACGCCGGGAAGATCGCGGGCACGCTCATCATGAGGAACGTCCCGACGAGGTCGGCGAAGAGCGCCCACCTGACACCCAGCAGGCGGTTGATCACGGTGACCAGCCCCGCTCCCGCCAGCCCGCCCAGCCCGATCGCACTGATCAGGAATCCGTACCCGGCGGCGTCCGTCTCCAGCACCGAGGCGGCGTAGGACGGCAGCAGCGCCAGCCACGCGCTCCATGAGGCGGCGAGCACGGCGATCGTCAACGTGAGGGTGCGCAGCAGGCGGTGCCGCCACACGAAGCCGAGCCCCTCCCGGATCTCCGCGACCACGCCGCCCGTCCCGGCGCCTTCGCCGGGACGCCGTCCCGGCGCGGCGGGAACGGGGCGGAACCGGCCGGCCAGCATGGCGATGAGCACGGCGCCCACGGCGAACGCGGCCACGACGGAGCCCAGCGCGACCGCCGTGCCCAACCCCACGAGGAGCCCGCCCACCGCGGGGCCGCAGAACTCGTTGGCCAGCGTCTCGGCCCCGGCGATCCAGGCGTTCGTCCGCGCCCGCCGCTCCGGCGGGACGGCGGCGGGCACGAGGGCGCCGCCGGCGGTGTTGGCGACGACCTCGGCGAGCCCGACGACCAGCCCGCACGCGTACAGGACGGGCAGGGAGGACGCCTGCGCCGCGACGGCGACGAGCAGACCCGCCGCGGCCGCCAGCCGGACGAGGTCGGCCCCGATGACGAGTGCGCGCCGATCCGCGCGGTCGGCGAGCACGCCCACCGGCAGCGACACGACCAGCCACGGAAGCGTGAGCGTGAGACCGACCAGCGCGACCTGGCCCGGCGAGCCGCCCAGCCCCACGGCGAGCAGCGGCAACACGATCTTCAGGACCCCGTCCGCCAGGTTGGTCATCGCGGTGAACGCGACGAGCACGACCTCGTTCCTTCGGGCCCGGGACGGTCCGCCCGGTCCGGCGACCGGCTCCGGCACCTCGGAGCGCGCCCGATCCGCGCCGCCGTTCCCCGTGCCGGATGCCCCGACTTCGTCCGTACCGGTGGCAACCGCGCCATCCTCGATCATCAACACCACCAAAATCGTTTAGATGGTGTCAGCATAGCGGCCTCGCCCCGCCGGGTCGATCCGATTCGACCCCCACCACCCGGGACCGGCCTGTCGCATTTAAGGGATTGCTCCAGTAATGTTCTCGATATATCGTTGAAGCATCGAAGAACAATCGAAGGAACGTCAGGAGACGAACGTGAACCACACGTATGCCATGAGGGGGCCATGGGCCCTCCACCACATCGGCCACGGGATGCGGGAAGCCCTCCGCGAGGCCGCGCGCCACGGCGCCGCGACCTGGAACCCCGGCCACCACGGCGGAGCGCCGCACGGCCACCACGGCCCGCAGGACGAGGGAGGGGCACACGAGCGCCGGCACCGCGGAGGACCGTGGGGGCGCGGCCCCTTCGGCGGCGGCTTCGGTCCCGGCGGCCCCTTCGGCGGCCCGGGCTTCCCGTTCGGCGGGCGCGGCTTCGGCCGGGGGCGCAAGGCCAAGCGCGGCGACGTCCGCGCCGCGATCCTCGCCCTGCTCGCGGAGGAGCCCCGCAACGGATACCAGATCATCCAGGAGATCGCCCAGCGCAGCCAGGGCGGCTGGAAGCCCAGCCCCGGCGCGGTCTACCCCGCGCTCCAGCAGCTCACCGACGAGGGCCTGGTCCGCTCCGACGAGACGGAGGGGCGCAAGACCTTCCGCCTGACCGAGGCCGGACAGACCTACATCGCCGAGCACCCGGACGAGGTCCGCGCCCCCTGGGAGGAGATGACGCCGGACATCGGCGAGAACGTGCACGAGCTGTTCGACATGTCCCGCCAGGCCGCGTCCGCGCTGTTCCAGATCGCGCACAGCGGCAGCGAGAGCCAGGTCAGCAAGGCCAGGCAGGTGCTCGCCGAGACCCGCCGCAAGCTCTACCACATCCTGGCCGACGGCGACACCGAGGACGAGTGACGCGCGGTGTCCCCTTCCTCCCACGACCGCACCGCGGGTTTCCCGCACGACGAGGTGAGGTGATCGACATGTCTTCCTCCGAGCAGCCGTCTTCTTCGCGACCGGAAAGGCCTTCGACGTCCCGGCCGGAGCCGGCACCGCGTGACGGGCTCCGCATCGGGGACCGCGAGCGCGACGAGGTGACCGCGGCGCTGCACGACGCGTTCGCCCAGGGCCGCATCACCCGCGAGGAGCTGGACGAGCGCCTCGACGCCACGCTCGCCGCGAAAACCGAGGGCGACCTGCGCCGGGTGAGCGCCGACCTGCCCGGCGGGTACGGCCGGGAGCCGGGCGGCGGACAGGAGGGAGCCCGCTGGGCTCCCGGCCACCGGGGGCGCCCCGGCGGGGCGGGCCGCCTTCCCTGGGCCGCCGACCAGCCGGAACACGGCCCGCGGGACGCCGGGACCGGCCACCGCCCGTGGACCGCGGTCGGCCCCGGCCTGGCCCCGTGGGCGGCCCGTGGACCGGGGCACAGGCCCGGCCCGTGGGGCCTCGGCCCCGCCTTGTGGAGCCGCCACGCGGCCGAGCACGACGCGGACCGTACGGCAGGCGCCGCGGCGGCCCGCCGCCGGTCGCCTTCCTGATCGTCGCGGGCCTCGTCACCGCGGCGCTGGTGTCCGGGGTGACCTGGCCGCTGTTCGCCGCGCTCAAGCTGCTCTTCTTCGCCTGGATCGCGATGGCCGTGCTCGGCTTCGCCCACCACCGCCGCTATCCCCGGCAGCACCGGCACAGCGGCCGATCCTGAACCGATCAGGTCGCTTGATCGTTGGGGCGGTCAGCCCGGGTCGGCGTGCGCCAGGCCGGCCTCGTAGGCGACGATCGCGGCCTGGACGCGGTTGTTCAGACCGAGCCGGAGCAGGATCGCGCTGACGTGGGACTTGACGGTGCCCTCCGAGAGGAAGAGCTCGCGGCCGATGTCCTGGTTGGACAGGCCCCTGCCGACGAGGGCGAGCACCTCGCGCTCGCGCGGCGTCAGCGTCTCCACGTGCCTGCGTGCGGTGTCCGCCCTGGAGAGCCGGCCGCCGCCCAGGCGCGCGATGACCTTCTGCGCGATCCTCGGCGACAGGTACGCCGCGCCGTCGGCGACCGCCCGCACCCCGATGATCAGCTCGCGCGGGTCTGCGGCCTTGAGCAGGAAACCGGCGGCCCCCTCGGCGAGCGCTCGGGAGACGTACTCGTCCTCGTCGAACGTGGTCAGCACGATGATCGCGACGTCGGGTACGGCGGCGCGCAGCTCAGTGACGGCGGACAGGCCGTCGAGCCGGGGCATGCGGATGTCGAGCATCGCGATGTCGGGCCGGTGCGCGCGCACCAGCTCGACCGCCTCGCGCCCGTCCGCGGCCTCGGCGACCACCTCGATCTCCGGGTCCGTGGTCAGGATCGACCGCACCCCTACTCGGATCATGGGCTCGTCGTCGGCCAGCACCACCCGGATCACCGACTCACCTCGCTTTCTCCCTGGCCGCTTGGCACGCTTGGAAACCGTGCCGTCACGGCGAACCCACCCTCGTGCGGTCCGGCGCGCAGCGTGCCGCCGAGCAGCCGTACCCGCTCGCGCAGACCCGCCAGGCCGCTGCCGCCGCCGGGCGGCCCGGGCTCGTGGCGAGCCACGGAGTTGCGCACCGTGACCGCGACCGCCCGGGCGGACCGCTCGACGTGGACGAGCACGTCCGCGCCGGGCGCGTGCCGGGCGGCGTTGGTCAGCGACTCCTGCACCACCCGGTGGACGGCCCTGTCCACCAGGGGAGGCAGCGCCACCGGCTCCCCGTCGTGCCGGAACTCGACCGCCATCCCGGCGTCGCGCGCGCGATCCACCAGTGCCTCGACGGTCTCGTCCGGCGGCTGAGTCGGCGTCCGGCTCGCCACGTCGCCCGCCCCTCCGGTCACGTCCGCGGGGGCGGCGCCGGTCTCCCGCAGCACTCCGACCGTACGGCGGAGCCGGTCGGTCGCGGTGACCGCGGACGCCCGCAGTCGTGCCACCGCCTCCCGGTTCGGCTCGGTCATGTCGGCGGCGAGTTCCAGCGCTCCGGCGCGCAGCGCGATCAGCGCCAGTTCGTGTCCGAGCGAGTCGTGCATGTCGGCGGCGATGCGGGCGCGTTCCCGGAGCCGGGCGCGTTCGGCGATCAGCTCCTGCTCGCGTTCGAGCCGGGCGACCCGTTCCCGGCCCGCCAGCACCAGTTCGGCCTGCTGCCGCCGGAAGCGTCCGGCGAGCCACGGCAGCACCACGAAGAGGCCGAGGGCCATCAGTGCCGTGACGCCCTCCCAGAAGTCCAGCACGACGAAGACCGCCCCGGGCGTCGCGGCGACGGCAAGCAGCAGCCAGTCGCGCCGTTCGGGCAGGTGACGTCCATGGAGGTAGGCGGCGACGGCCAGCACGGCGAACAGAAGCTGCCGCCACGGCGGGACGTCGTCGAGGCGCAGCCCGTTGACGACGCTGATCTCGGCGATCACCGCCAGGATCACACGGTTTCTCACCGCGATGAGACTACCGATCGCGATTCGCGCAGTCTGAGCAGCCGCGTCACGACGGTGGCCGCGCCCGCCGCGGCCGCGACGGCGAAGGTGATCGTCATGGGCGCGGCGGAGTAGGTGAGCTGCTCCCAGGTGACGGTCCGGCCGTTCATCAGGAACGAGATCAGGTCCCGGTACAGCGCGAACAGCAGCACCGGCAGCAGCGCCGGGACCAGGCGCAGCCCGACCCGCCACGCGGGACTCCCCGTGCGCCGGCTCGCCCAGCGGCGCGACCGCAGCACGCCGAGCACGCCCAGCCCCGCCGCGGCCAGCGCGATCAGGCCCAGGACCAGTTCGGCCTGCTGCCGGACGCCGCCCGGCACCTCCGGGGTCCTGCCCCGGCTCATCGCCACGAGCCCGGTGAGCACGTCGTAGACGTCGTCGTAGAGGCCGGCGCCGTTGGTCATGACGGCGAAGCCGTACCCCGTGTCCGGAGCGATCGCCTCCACGGCGGTGTACGTGAACAGGTTGCCCGAGTGCACGAGCAGGTCGGCGCCGTCCACCGTCTCCCGGCCCCAGCCCATGCCGTAGTCGCGTACGCCCGAGGAGGTGTGCATGGTCGTCAGGCTCTCCGGCCGCACCAGCTGTGCGCCGGCGCCGTTCTGGCTGATCAGCCATTTGCCCATGTCGGCCGCGTCGGTGATGACGCCACCCGCGCCGCCGCCGTAGAGGAAGGCGCGCAGCTCCGGCCGCGGCACCCAGGCCCCGAACAGTGAGTTGAACCCCTTGGACGGCCTGACCTCCTGATCGCCGACGGCGCTGCCGGTCATGCCGAGCGGCCCGAAGACGCGCTGCTTCATGTACGCGCCGAAGCTCATGCCGCCCGCGACCTCGACCAGCCGGGCGGCCACCTCGTAGTTGACGTTGCAGTACGCCCAGCGGGTGCCGGGGTCGGCGGCCAGGGTGCCGCCGCGCAGCGCGGCCACGTAGCCGGCGAGGGTCGTCGCGGACTCCGCCGCGCGGATGTCGACGGTGCCGTCGGAGATGCCCGAGGTCTGGTTCAGCAGGTGCCGCAGCGTGATGCCGCGGGCTCGCGGGTCGGCCAGGCGGAACTCGGGCAGTTGCTCGGCGACCGGCTCGTCCAGTGAGAGCCTGCCGTCGTCGACCAGGGTCATGACGGCCATGGCGGTGAACGACTTGCTGAGCGAGGCGACGCGCATCGGGGTGCTCTCGGTGACGGGCCGGCCCGCCGAGTCGTGCCCGTACCCGGCGGCGTGCACGATCTTCCCGTTGTGGGTCACGACGACGGACATCCCGGGCAGCGCCGTGGATTCCATGGCCTTGCCGAGGTAGGCGTCGATGGCGGCCGGGGACGGCTCACCGCCCACGGGCGCGGTCAGCCGAGATACGGCGGTGGCCGCGGTGGGGGCCACGGCGAGGGACAAGGTCAAGGGGGACACGAGGGACACGGCGAGGGACGCGGCCAGGCCGGTCCGCCGGGCGAAGGTGATGAGCTTTCGTTTCACGGAAGGAGACGCTAGAAATCGGCCGCCTCCGAAAGATCCGGCGATCCGCCACAACCACCCCTGACGAAAGTAGGGTCCGGCGCCCGGGACGGCCCGGGCTCCCGAAGCTCCGGAGCGCAGCGGTCACGTAGGGCTCGGATTCGAGGCGTAGTCGTCACTGGTCATGTCTGGCCTGACAAGCCCCCGCGAATAGTCACTTAGTTGACTATTCGCATATATGGGTACATCACGTGCTACGTTCAGGGCGTGTCGTTGCGCAATGCCGTCTTGGCCGTGCTCCTGGAGGGTGAGGCATCCGGGTACGACCTGGCCAAGAGCTTCGATGCGTCGGTGGCCAATTTCTGGATGGCCACCCCCCAGCAGCTCTACCGAGAGCTGGAGAAGATGGCGGCCGACGGGCTGATCCGAGGCCGGGTCGTTCAGCAGGACCGTCGTCCCAACAAGCGGTTGTTCTCCCTGACCGAGGCCGGCCGCCGCGCTCTGCACGCGTTCACCGCCGCGCCGCCGCACCCCGGCGCGATCCGCGACGAGCTCATGGTGCAGGTCCAGGCGGTCGACGCGGGTGACGTCGAAGCCGTCAAGAACGCCCTCCGTGAACGCATGAGCTGGGCCGAAGCCAAGATCGCCCGCTTCGAACGCCTCCGCGCACGCCTCCTGAACGGCCGCACCGAGGAGGAACACCTCACGCAGGCCGACCGCATCGGCCCGTACCTGACCCTGCTCCGCGGCCTGGCGTTCGAACGCGAGAACGTCCGCTGGATCCGCCAGGCCGTGGCCATCCTCGATCACCGCACCAACATCCCCGCGGAGTAGCCATGCCGTACCAGCGTTATGTCGCAATCGGCGACAGCCAGACCGAGGGTCTCAACGACGGCGCCGAAAAGACCGGTTACCGGGGCTGGGCCGACCGCCTGGCCGAGATCCTCGCCACCCACCACCCGGACTTCCGGTACGCCAACCTCGCCGTCCGGGGGCGCCTCGCCGCCCAGATCAGAACCGAACAGGCCGAAGCCGCCCTCGCGCTGAACCCCGACCTGATCACCGTCATGGCGGGCATGAACGACCTGGTCCGCCCTGGCTTCGACGCCACCGCCGTGGCGGCCGACCTGGAGGCCATGCTGAAGGCGTTGACGGCCTCCGGCGCGACCGTGGTCACCTTCACCTTTCCCGACGTCGCCAAAATCGCGCCGCTGGCCCGCCACCTGCGTCCCAAGGTCATCGACTTCAACGACCGCATTCGCGTCATGGCCGAACGGCACGGCGCCACCCTGGTCGACACCTTCCACCAGCCGATCACCACAGATCCGCGCCTGTGGAGCGATGACCGCATTCACGCGACCCCACTCGGTCACGCGCGCATAGCCGCGGCCGTCGCGGATGCCCTGAAGGTCCCCGGCGCCGACCCGAATTGGGCCGATCCCCTCCCACCGCTCCCGCCCATGCCGATATGGCGACGCGCGGGGGTCGAACTCGCCTGGGCCGGCGCCTTCCTGGGGCCGTGGATCCTCCGCCGCATCCAAGGCCGCTCCTCCGGCGACGGCCGCACTGCCAAACGCCCCGAAATGCAGCCCGTCACCAGCGCGAGCCTGCGATGAAGATCGGTCGTTTCGTACCACCTCACCCCGCTCGGTCACCGGCACGAGGCGGAAACCCACAGCCGTAGAACATCGCGGTCCCCTGCGATGGCCTTGCCGTGACACACTCCGGGGGATGCCCCGAGTGTGGTTTAACCGCGTGAAGGAGTGCGCCCCATGGAGATCTTCCCGGACATCCCGCTGGAGGCCTGGGCCGACAGCAAGGCGACGGTCCACAGGTTCGCCCAGATCGTGGGCAAGGTACGGCTGGCCGCGGGCGTCCGCCGCAACCACTGGTGGAACGTGCCCTTCCACCTGACCGGGCGGGGCACCACCACGCGCCCGATGGGCGGCCTGGACGACCGGACGCCCGTTTTCGCCATCGACTTCGACTTCGTCGATCACCGGCTCGTGGTGAACGTCATCGACGGACGCACCGCCTCGTTCTCCATGCCCGGCCACTCGGTCGCGTCGTTCTACCACGAGCTGTTCGGCGAGCTGAACCGGCTCGGCATCGACGTGCCCATCCGGGCGACGCCGTTCGATCTTGAAGACCACATCCCCTTCGCCGAGGACACCGTCCACCGGGCGTACGACACGACCATGGTGACCCGCTACTGGCAGGTGCTCAGCCAGGTCGCCCAGGTGCTCGAACTCTATGCGGCGGGCTTCTCCGGGAAGATCAGCCCGGTCCACCATTTCTGGCACACCTTCGACATCGCGGTCACCCGATTCTCCGAGCGCCGCGTGGACCAGGAGCCGCAGGTCGACGTGGTGACCCGCGAGGCGTACTCACGAGAGGTGATCAGCGCGGGGTTCTGGTTCGGCGACCCCGACGTGCCCGAACCGGCGTTCTACTCCTATACGGCGCCGGAACCGCCGGGGTTGGAGAAGGAGCCGCTCCGCCCTCCCGAGGCGCGGTGGAAGCCGCTGCGGGGCAGCCATCTGGCGATCCTGCGCTACGCGGACGCCCGTGCCGCCGCCGATCCGCGCGGGACCGTGCTCGACTTCCTGCGCAGCGCGTACGAGGCGGGCGCCCGGCAGGCCGGATGGGACGTCGCGGCCACCTACTGCCCCGGAGGCGTCACCGATCCGGTCGCGCTGCGCGCTGAAGGGCAGGCCCCACCGGAACGCCCGGCATGACGAAAGCCCCTGTCACCTCCCCGAGCAAGAGGTGACAGGGGCCGTGTCCCGGCCGCGGCGGGCACGCGCGCCCGCTGATGAGTGGTTCAGTCCCGGCGCGCGGGCAGTTCGGGCCGTTCGTCGGTCCAGTCGACCACCTGGTACGAGGTGGAGTGGCGGAGCTCCGCCTGCCGCCCGTTCGCGAGCGTGGTGGTGTTCGTCCTCACCTGGGCGAGAAGCCGGCCGGCGCCGGGATCGACCACGAGCCGGATCTCGGTGAACAGGCCCGGCTCCGCCTCCTCCTGATAGCTGAGTGCCTGCCCGCGCCGGCCCAGCGGGTCTGTCGCCTCCCCCTCAGCTCGCATGTCGGGCAGGGATGCCAGGATCCGGTACGCGGACGCACGAGCCTCGGGCGAGACGGGCAGGCCGCTGATGACGTCCACGCACGCTTGCCGAAGGTGCTGCACCATCACCTCCTTCACGTCCACCGCGGAATCGGGGTCCGCTGTCAGCTGCCGGGTGATGCGCTCTTCCAGGTAGCTCCGGAGCTTCTCGGGCTCGCCCGGGATCGCGCGCAACTCCTTCCAGGTGATCGGTTGGGCCGTCAGAATGCCGCCCGTGCCCTTCCAACCACCGCGGAGCCGTGTGGCGCTCCGCTCCCCCGCCGCCGCCGTCAGCGGCTCGGACGGAACAGCGAAAAGCTGTTCGTTCATGTCCTTGGGATATCGCCAGCCGGTGGGCGCCCCCGCAGCCCGCCAAGCCGCCTCGTCCTGCGGAGTCGCGGGCTTGGCGCCGCGATACTGATCGATCCACCAGCTCCGCAGCTCCGGCCGTTCCGCCAGCCACGACTCCCTCGACCGGTTGGCCTCGATCACATAGCTGCGGGTGGGGTCGGTCAACATCCACTGTGTGACCGTCGTGGTACGCCAGTAGTCACCGCTCGCCCGCTCCTTCTCCGCCGCGACGGCCGCCGCGAGCAGGATCTGCCGGGCGGTCGGTTCGGCCGTCGCGGACGACGTGCCGGGCTGAGGCACGATGGAGATCGTGCTGTCAGACAGCATGGCTGGGGCGATGACCGCTACCGCGGCAGCCATCGCCAGGCTCAGCCCGACGCCGACCAACCGGCCCCGCCGCCTCTTCCGCATAGGTTCAAGGTCGGCGACCGTGGTGGTCGCGGTCGCCTCGGCGAGCAGCCGGGAGCGGCCCTCCGCGATCGCGTCGAGTGGGGGTTCATGCGACCCCAGCAGGTGGACGACCGCGTCCACGTGGCGCGGCTCGACCAGAGGACGGGAGCCCTGGCCATCATGCAACTCATCCATCAGATCCTCCAGATTCGGCAGTGATGTCACCCAGCGCCGCGCGCAGCCTTCTGCGCACCCGGTGGAGCCGGGAAGCCACGGTGCCCAAGGGGGTGCCGAGGGCCTGCGCGATCTCCTCGTAGCTGAGATCGCCGTACGCGACGAGAAGCAGCGCGTCTCGCTCGCCGTCGGGCAGCCCGCTGAGCTCTGTGGCGAGCCGGCGCTGTGCGGCTGCCGCGGTCACCCGCGCCGCCACGCGGTCGGCGTGCCCGCTCTCGGCGTGACTCTCCAGCGGCATCCTGGCCAGGGCTTCAAGTCTCCGGGTCTCGCTGCGGCGATGATCGGCGAGGAGGTTGGTGGCGATCCCGTACAACCAGCCGCGTACAACGCCACGATCAGGATCGAAGCTATGTCGCTTGCGGAACGCGACGAGAAAGGTCTCGGAGGCCAGATCGTCGGCGGCCTGCGGTCCGATCCGCGCAGCGATGTAGCGATAGACCTCACTGAAGTAGCGGTCGTACAGCGCGGCGAAGGACTCCGGCCGATGCCGTGACTGCTCGATGAGCACGGCGTCGTCAAGTCTCTCGGGCGTATTGGGGGGAGCGGTCATCCGCATGGCGTCCCTTCTTCCAGGTACACCATTAGTCCGTCGCAGAGCCCGATCCACTTCTCAGCCGTGCGGTGACCGCCGACGCAGGGGTGTTGACCGGCGCAGCGTCAGATAGGCCGGCGCAGCAGGCGCATCTGGGCCGTGATGCCGTCCAGGGTCCAGCGCGCGTTCAGCCCGCTCGGGTTGGGCAGCACCCACACCTCGCTGCCCGCGATCTCCTCGTCCTGCGGGCCGATCGCGGCCCTGCGCCGCCCGAACGCGAGCCGGTACGCGGAGACCCCGGCGACGGCCAGGACCCTCGGGCGGACCTCCGCGACCAGGCGGGCGAGCCGCTCGGCGCCCTGGCGCAGCTCCTCGGCCGTGAGCTCCTCGGCGCGTGCGGTCGCCCGGGGCGCCAGGTTGGTGATGCCGAGGCCGTACCCGGGGAGCAGGTGCTGCTCGTACGGCGCGAGCCTGCGCGGCACGAGGCCGGACAGGTGGAGCGCGGGCCAGAACCGGTTTCCCGGCCGGGCGAAGTGGTGTCCCGTCGCGGCCGAGTAGAGGCTGGGGTTGATCCCGCAGAAGAGCACGTCGAGATCCGGCCCGAGCACGTCGTCGATCACGGCGTCCCGCGCCGCTTCGAGATCGGCGGGCGTGGGCGGCGGAACGGGAGGCACCCTCCGATGCTAGCCAGTGCCCCTCCCGTCAGTTTTTGCCCGGGAAAACCCTGCCGGTCACGGCACGGCCCGGAAGCCGAGGGTGCTCATGTGCACTCCTCGCCGGCCGTGGAGATCCGGGCGGCTGCCCCGGTGAACGGTGCGCAGGCCGATGCTTTCGGCGAGCGTGATGGTCTCCTCGGCGGTGACGTCGAACATGTGCCGTCCCGCCGGGATCGGCCCGTGCCGCAGGATTATGATCACGATGCCGTCGGGAGCGAGAAGACCGGCGATACTCGCCATCGCCCGTTCCCGTTCCGGGCGGTCGAGGTGCATCCAGACGGCGGTGAGCAGGACGAGGTCGAACTCGCGGTCGGAGCCACCGAGTCGCGCCAGGTCCGGGAGGTGGTCGTCGATCCATTCGATGGGCTGGTCCGCGTGGAGCCGCTGCCCGTGCCCGCGCATTTCCGGGGTCGGCTCGACGGCCACGACCCGGTGACCCAGCGCGGCGAGCGCGGCGGCGTCACGTCCGGTCCCGGCCCCGATATCCAGAACGCGGCTGGGCTGGGCGGGAAACAGCTGGATCGTGTCCCCATGCACCTCGGAGAACGTAACGCCTTCGTACTGTTCGGCGAGGACGTCCGCTTCGTTGCGATACCCGGCGATTCCCGGGATCTGCTGGCTCACTGTTCCTCCAGAAGTTTGGGTAGCTTGCGCATGTCGTCGAAGACGGTGGTGCCGGGTCCGTCGAGCCAGGCGGCGGGGGTGAGCCCGCCGGCGTAACCGAAGGCGCGCATACCTGCCGCCCGAGCGGCCTGGACGCCGTAACGGCTGTCCTCGACGACCACACAACGGGACGGCGCGACGCCCATCCGCGCCGCGGCGAACAGGAACAGATCGGGCGCGGGCTTGCCCCTGGCGACCTCGGTCGCGCTGAAGATCCGCCCGTCGAACCGGTGATACAGGCCGGTACGACCGAGAGTGTGCCGCATCTTGTCGTGACCGCCGCTGGACGCCACACAGCTCGGCAACGTGATGGCGTCCAGCGCCTCGACGATCCCGTCCACGGGGGCCAGCCCGGCCTCCACCGCCTCGTGATGCAGCCGCCGGAAACGGCTCTCGGCCTCCCTCGTGAGCTCAGGGCCGAGCCGCTCCTCGACCATCTCGTTGATGGAAGCCGTCGACCGCCCGACGAACAACGTGGTCACCTCGGCCTCGCTGATCGGCCAGCCCAGCTCCGTCAGCACCGCGGAATGCGTACGGACGGCGATGGGCTCGCTGTCCACCAGCACCCCGTCACAGTCAAAGATCACCAGATCGACCGAATTGATCACACGGGCACGGTACAGGAGGCTCGCCAATCCGGAAGAACTCCACAAATCCCCCAGGATCAACGATGTTCGTCCCTGGTTTTCCTGGATGTCAGGATCACGATCTCGCGTGTTGGTCCGCTACCGGCACCCTCACCGTCGACATATGCATTGCCGACGAGGAGCACGTGACATGCGCTTCAGATCTTCGTACCGCCGGGCCTCCGTGCTTGGGGCGGCCCTCGCCGTCTCCGTCGGGGCCGGTGCCGCCGTGGCGCCGGTCGCACTCGCCGCACCCGGTGCCCGGCCGTCGTTCTGCAACCACGACAATCGCAGCACGCCGTTCGCGCAGTACCTGTGTGCCAAGCCCGATGACCTGCTCGATGTCCGCATCGGTGACGTGCACCCGACCCAGCCGTCGCTGGGTTATGACGAGGTGTACTACAAGCTCGGCCGCTACACCCTCGGCAAGGACGCGATCAACAAGAAGTTCGACGACTGGTGCGAGGCCGATGGCCGGGTAGCGGCGGCGTCGGTGTCGCCCGGCGCGCACCTGAACGACCCGTCCTCGTTCACGTGCCAGCTCGCGGTCGGCGCGGAGACGGCGGACAGCATCGCCGCCATGAAGACCGTCGTCATCGGCCCCGGTGGCGAGCCGTTCCTCACCGACGGGCACCACACGCTCACCTCCTTCATCGAGACCCCCGACGGCGGTGCCGGCCTGCACGTGCGGCTGCGGGTACAGGCCAACCTGAGCACCCTCACCCGTCAGGACTTCTGGAACCAGATGCGGGCGCACAAGTGGGTGTGGCTGCGTGACCCCAACGGCAAGCCGGTCACCGTGAACAAGTTGCCGACCGGCGTGGGGCTGGCCAACTTCACCGACGACAAGTACCGCAGCCTGCTCTACTTCGGCCGCGACATCGGCTACGCGCAGAACGGGCTGCCGTTCCAGGAGTTCTACTGGGGCAGCTGGGTCCGCGACACCAAGCCGATCGACCTGGCCAAGTGGAACCAGAACGACCACGGCAGCTACCTGGCCACCGTCAAGGCGCTGACGGAGAAGATTGCCGCGTTGCCCAAGAACACCACCGTCGACAACGGCTTCACCGCCACCGAGCTCGGCGCGCTGGACCAGTGGAACGGCGGCAAGGCCGCCGACAAGGGCGAGTTCGACAAGCTGAGCAAGCCGTACTCCGACGCCAAGCCCGGCAAGCTGGCCTACACGCTGGAGTACAAGCGGGTCCACAACCTGCGCTGAGACCTGCGGGACACGCCACGGCCCTGAAGGAGATGGGCTGCCCCTCCCCACCCCTTCCCGCGGTCACCCCTCCCGGCCGAGCCGTACGCGGACCACGAGATCGTGTACGGCCGTGCCCGCGGTGGGGGCGTCCGGCAGCGCCGACGCCTCCCTCGCCTCCTCCAGGGCCGCCGTCAGCTCGAGCACGTCCCCGGCGAGTCGCTCACGGCCCGGGCCGTCCCCGGGCAGCGCGCCGTGCTCGGCCGCGCGCTTGGCCTCCACCAGCTCCGGCAGGTACGGCGGGCCGTACGGCAGCAGGCGGGTCAGATCGGCGACGACCCGGCCGGTTCGCATGAGATGCGCACCGGTCAGCAGCACCCGGAAGGTGTAGAGCAGGGGTTTGAGCTCGCCGGTGCGCTCGAAGAGCCGCCACTGGGTCCGGGCGAAGCCGAGGTAGTGGTGCGCGTGGTGCCGGGTCAGGCAGGCCGGCGCGAGCGCAACCAGCTCCTCGTGGACGGGGGACGACGCCACCACCAGCGGCGACAGGAGCTGCTCCAACACGTAGCCGTTCCTGGTCAGCAGCAGGCGGCAGAACTTGAGCAGGTCGTGGGTGACGAGATCGACCTCGACGCCGTCGCGTTCCCACGACCGGGAAATCGTCTCCTCACCGGTCCGCAGGCCGACCACCTCCTCGGCCGGGAGCGCGTGCGTGCCGCGCAGGTCCACGTCCGAGTCCCGCGAGGGGAAGCCGTACAGATGGGCGCCGCTGACCGTCGCGAAGAGCAGCGGATAGGGCTCGCCGGCGCAGACGTCGGCGAGCCAGGCGGGTGGGACGACGGTCACAGCGCACTCCTGCGCACGTCGATCAGGAACGCCTCGACCGCGGCCCGGTCCGGCTCGGCGGGCAGTGCGGCGGGGCCGCCGCCCCCGGAGAGGTCCGCGACCAGGTCGGCGCGCCACCGCACCACCTCGGGCCAGGGCACCTCGCCGCGGCGGACGGCGAGCAACCGGTCCCGGTGCCCGGACATGTCCAGCAGCGGCTCGCCCTCGCGGACCAGGTGGCGGCCGCTGATCAGCAGCCTGATCATGTGCATGACCTGCTTCCATCTCGGCCGTTCCGGGCTGATCCGGCGGAACTGGGCGTCGGCGTACCGGAGGAAGGTCTCCTCGGCCCGGATCGAGAGGAACGCCTTCCTGATCGCGCGCAGCCGCGCCCCGGTTTCGGTGGCGTGCTCGACGAGCGGCGACCAGAGGCACTCCAGGACCGTGGGATTGGCCCCGAGCGCGAGCACGCAGAACCGCTCGACCTCCCAGGAGAACTCCTCCGGGCGCGGCCCCTCCACGTGGGTGGGCGGCTTGTCCAGGTGCCAGAACATCGGCGTGGGCGGCACGAAGACGCCCCGCCGGTCCACGTCGCTGTCCGCGGTGGCCAGGCCGTACGCGCGCGAACCGACGACCACGGACAGGACGAGGTGCCGGGGCACCAGGTCCTCGCCCCCCGGCCCCGGCCGCTTCCCCGAGAACGTCACAGGCGTGGGTCCACGGGCTCGGATTCCATGGCCAGCACGGCGAAGACCGGCTCGTGGACCCGCCACAGCGGCTCACCCTCCGCGAGCCGGGTGAGCGCCTCCAGGCCGAGCGCGTGCTCCCGCAGCGCCAGCGAGCGCTTCTTGCCGAGGAACCGGCGCCGCAGCACGTCGAGCGACTCGGTGTAGTCCGGGCCGTAGATGATCCGCAGGTACTCGCGCCCGCGCACCTTGAGGCCCGGCTGCACACGGCCGGTGACGACGTCCACCGGCTTGACGACCATGCCCTCGCCGCCGGCCTCGGTCAGCGCCGACCACCACTCGACCGCGTCCGCCCGCTCCCGCTCCGAGTCCAGGGACACGAAGACGTGCCGGGTCGGCGCGAACAGCCGGCCGGCGGTCGCCTCCGGGGACCCGTCCGGCTCGCCGGTCAGCAGCGACAGCGCCTCCAGGTGCCACGAGTGCGGCTCCGTGGCCGCCGTCGCCCGTCCCTCGCAGGCGAGGACCTGGAACGGCGCGAGCCGCACCCCGTCGAGCCCGGACACCGGCCAGCAGTACCGCGCGTACGCGTCGCGGAACCGCGCGGCGTTGTCGAGGCGACGCTGGGTGCCCTCCAGCAGGTCGCCGACGTCGAGGCCGCGCCCGGCCGCCGCGGACAGGACCGCGACCGCGTCGGGCAGCGCGGCCCGCGCCGCCGCCCCGACCGAGGCGTACTGGCGGCGGATCAACTCCTCCGCCTTCGCCGACCAGGGCAGCAGCTCGCAGTCGAGCACCACCCAGTCCGAGACCAGCTCGTCCCAAAGCGGACGCGCCTCCTCGCGCAGCCGGTCGACCAGCTCGCCCATCCGGCCGTCGCCGAAGAACGGCCGCCCGGTGCGCGTGTAGACGGCGCCCGCGCTCCCATCCGTGATCCCGAACCGCTTGGCCGCCACCTCGGGGGTCCGGGCCAGTACGGCGATCGCCCGCGAGCCCATGTGCTTCTCCTCGCACACGACCCGCGTGACCCCGGCCGCGGCGAACTCCTCGAACGCCTCCGCCGGGTGCTCCAGGAAGCCATCGCGCGTGGACGTCTCCGGCGGCGCCATGGTGGGCGGCAGGTAGACCAGCCAGCGGGGGTCGACCGCGAAACGGCTCATGATCTCCAGAGCGGCGGCGGCGTTCTCCTCCCGGACCTTGATCCGCCCGCTGAAGCGCGTGTCCACATAGCGGGTGCCGGACACGTCGCCGATCCGCAGGGCGCCCGGCTCCCGGCCGGCCTTCGGCACGCCGAGCGGCCGCACCGACTCGTACCAGACCCGCTCCGCCGGCACGGAGACCAGCTCGCGCTCCGGGTAGCGCAGCGCGGTCAGCCGCCCGCCGAATACGGCGCCGGTGTCCAGGCAGATCGTGTTGTTGACCCACTCCGGCTCCGGCACCGGCGTGTGGCCGTAGACGACCATCGCCCGGCCCCGGTACTCCTCCGCCCACGGGTAGCGGACCGGCAAGCCGTACTCGTCGGTCTCGCCGGTCGTGTCGCCGTACAGCGCGAACGACCGGACCCGGCCGCTGGCCCGCCCGTGGTAGGCCTCCTTGAGCCCGGCATGCGCGACGACGAGCCGCCCTCCGTCGAGCCGGTAGTGGCTGATGAGGCCGTCCATGAACGCCCTGGCCTCACGCTGGAACTCCTCCGGCTCGGCGGCGAGCTGCTCCAGGGACTCCTTCAGGCCGTGCGCGACCGTGACCTTGCGCCCGCCCAGCGCCCGGACGAGCTTCTGCTCGTGGTTCCCGGAGACGCACAACGCCGTGCCGGCCGCCACCATGCCCATGACGAGGCGCAGCACGCCCGGGGTGTCCGGCCCGCGGTCGACCAGGTCGCCGACGAACACCGCCGTACGCCCCTCGGGGTGGACCGCGCCCGCGGCGCCGACCTGCCAGCCGAGGGCGCGCAGCAGCGCCTCCAGCTCCGACCGGCAGCCGTGCACGTCGCCGATGATGTCGAACGGGCCGGTCAGCTCGGTCTTGTCGGTCCACGCCCGCTCGTACGCGATGACCGCCTGGTCGATCTCGTCCCCGCGCAGGACGTGGACCCGGCGGAAGCCGTCCTTCGACATCCGGGCGAGCGAGCGCCGCAGGTCCTTGTTCTGCCGGACGACCACCCGCGGCCCGAAGTCCCGGTCCGGCCGTACGGCGTTGCGGGCGACGGCCACGCCCTCGGGGACGTCGAGCACGATGGCGTCGGCGAGCACGTCATGGCTCTTCGCCAGCTCGATCAGCTTCTTGCGCGCCTCGTACTGGACGTTCGTGGCGTCCACGACCGTGAGGAGGCCGCGCCGCAGGCGGACCCCGACGATGTGGTGCAGCAGGTCGAACGCTTCCGGGGTGGCGGACTGGTCGTTCTCGTCGTCCGAGACCAGGCCCCGGCAGTAGTCCGACGAGATCACCTGGGTGGGCGCGAAGTGCCGGGCCGCGAAGGTCGACTTCCCGCTGCCGGACACGCCGACGAGCACCACCAGGCCCATCTCCGGGACCTTGATCTCAACCATCGCCCTCGCTCCTCTCCCCCGCCACGCTGAACACCGCCATCTGCGTGGGCGGCCCGACATCCGGGTCGTCCTCTCCCACCGCCCGGAACGCGACCCGGTAGCCGTACCGGTCGGCCACCGCGCGGGCCCACGCGGCGAACTCGGCCCTCGTCCACTCGAACCGGTGGTCCGGGTGGCGCATCGCCCGGCCCTCGCCGAGGAAGTCGTAGCGCACGTTGTACTCGCGGTTGGGCGTGGTCACCACGACGTGCGCGGGCTTCGCCGAGCCGAAGACGACCCGTTCCAGCGCGGGCAGCCGGGGCGGGTCGACGTGCTCGATCACCTCCATGAGGACCGCCGCGTCGTATCCCGCGAACCGGGGGTCGGCGTAGGTGAGCGCGCCCTGGAACAGCTCCAGGCGGGCCCGTTTCGCGTCCGGCATCCGGTCCAGTTTGAGCTTGCGCGCGGCGATGGCGAGCGCCTGCGTGGACACGTCGGCGCCGGCGATCCTGGTGAAGGCCGGTCGCGCCAGCAGCGCCGCCAGCAGCTGGCCCGACCCGCATCCGAGGTCGATCACCGTACGCGCGCCGAGCTCCTCGACGGCGGCGACGACGGCGTCCCTACGCAGGACGTTCAGCGGTACGCGGGCGGCGTCCGGGCCGGTGGCGTCCCCGTCCGGAGTGTCCGAAGCCGCCGAGTCGTGCGGCGCCTCGCCCGCGTGCTCGGTCGTGCGCTCGTCCGGGCCCTCGGCGACGGCCGGGGCCTCCGGGTCGCTCACATCCGCCCCGGTGACGTGATCCGTCCCGGTGACGCCGTCCTCCCGCTCCGGGACGACCTCCTCGTCCACGGGCGGCTCAAGGGCCTCCTCGACGTCGTCGCCGAGCTCGGCCAGCCGGGCGAAGGCGGTGCGCTCCAGCCCCCTGCGGCGGCCGAGGTACCTGCGGGTGATCAGGCCCTTCTCCGGGTGCCCGGCCAGCCAGCCCCCACCCGCCCGGATGAGCTTGTCCACCTCGTCGCCCGCGAGCCAGTAGTGCTTGGCGTCGTCCAGCACCGGGAGCAGCACGTAAAGCTGGTTGAGCGCGTCGGCCAGCCGTACCTCGCCGCGCAGCGCGAGCCGTACGTACCGGGAGTCGCCCCACTCGGGGAACCCCTCGTCGAGCGGCACGGCCTCCGCCGCGACCTCCCACCCGAGCGGTTCGAACAGCCGGTGGGCGAGCGCCGCGCCGCCGCGGCACGGCAGCGCGGGCAGGCGGATCTCCAGCGGCAGCGGCGCCGCCGCCAGTTCTGGCCTGGCGGCGCAGCGCCCCGCCCGAGCCGTACGGAAGACGTCCGCGAGCGCCACCGCGAGCAGTGACGAGGCGGCGTACGGACGGTCGTTGACGTACTGGCCCAGGCTGAAGTCGGGCGCGGTCTTCCCGCGAGAGCGGGCGAGCCGGATTGCATCGACGTCCAGCAGCAGCGCCGCCGTGCAGCGCCGCTCCGTCGCCTCCGGATAGAAGACCCGGGCCGTGCCGAACGACTGGGCGAACTCCTGCACCCGATCGGGGTGCTTGTGCAGGAGGAAGCCGAGATCGGTCGCCGGGCGGGACGTCACGGAGGAAACGGTCGAGATCGTGAGAAGCACGGATCAAGCATTCCGCACCGTCTCCCGCGCTTTCCACCGGTTTGCCGCATCTCCACGACGCCCGCGCCCGATCCCCAGGACCGGCTGCCCGGACAAGGGCGCCGATCCGGGCGCGGACGTCACACGTGCGGCATGACCTCGGCGGCGATCAGTTCCAGGTGGTCGAGGTCGGTGGGGTCCAGGATCTGGAGATACATCCGCTCCGCGCCGAGCTCCGCGAACCGGCCGATCTTCTCCACGACCTCGGCGGGCGTCCCGGCGAGGCCGCCCGCGCGCAGCGACGCCACGTCCTGGTCCATCGCCGCGGCCCGCCGGGCGATCTCGGCCTCATCGCGGCCGACGCACACCGTCTGCGCGGCGGAGTAGACCATGGACTCGCGCCCGGCCGCCTCGCACGCCGCACGCACCCGCCCGAACGCCTGCCGGGTCTCGTCCGGCGTCCGGAACGGCAGGTTGAACTCGTCCGCGAACCGGGCGGCCAGCCGAGGAGTGCGGCGGGCTCCGCCGCCGCCGATGATGATGGGCGGCCGGGGCCGCTGCGCGGGCTTGGGCAGCGCCGGGGACTCCTCCACGCGATAGTGCGCACCCTCGAAGGAGTACGGCTTGGTCGCCCCCCAGAGCCCGGTGATGATCTCAAGCTGCTCTTCGAACCGGTCGAAGCGCTCGCCCATCGGCGGGAACGGGATGCCGTACGCGGTGTGCTCGGCCTCGAACCAGCCGGTGCCGAGGCCCAGCTCGACCCGGCCGCCGCTCATCTGGTCGACCTGGGCGACGCTGATGGCGAGGGGGCCGGGCAGCCGGAAGGTCACCGGCGTGACGAGCGTGCCCAGCCGGATGCGCGAGGTCTCCCTGGCCAGACCGGCGAGGGTCACCCAGGCGTCCGTCGAGCCGGGGCCGGGGTCGCCGGGGCGGATGCGCAGGTAGTGGTCGGAGCGGAAGAACGCGTCGAACCCCAGCCGCTCCGTGGCCTGCGCCACGGCGAGCAGATCGTCGTACGTCACGCCCTCTTGCGGCTCGGTGAAGATCCTCAGCTTCATCCGGCCATTATCTCCCCGGCCACTCCGGCGTGGTTGATATGGTCCACACATCGTGCGCGTAACGTAGTCGCAATATGACTCCAGGTGGTGAACGCGTGGATTCCACCCGAGGTGAGCGCGAGCCGGGGACGCCTCCGCGCCCCCTGGTCGCTCTGGCCGCCGTTGCCCTGGCCGCCGGCACCGGATACGTCATGTGGCTGCTGCCCGCCAAGGCACTCCCCGACATGCCGGCCTCCGTCCCGGTCTCCGCCGCCACTCCCGCTCCCGGCGTCGCCGCCGCGGCGCCCAGCCCCGCCGCGACCGCCCCCGTGCCCGCGGTGAGCGCCGGCGCGGCCACCTGGCCCCCGTCCCGGCCGGTTACGCCGATCCGGGTGGGGGCGCGGACCGGCGGCCCCGCCGGCTACGTCGTCTTCGTGGACGCGGTGCGCGAACCCGGCTTCGACCTGGCGGAGGCGGCCCGCCGGACCGGCGCCGGCTGGTACGTTCTCGGCCATCTCACCTCCGGGCCGGACGGCTGCACGCCGCGCTGGGGCGGCGTCACCGAGCAGGGCCGGAACCCCGTCGCGAACCGCCTCGGGCCGCTCCGCGCGCAGGGCGGGGACGCCGGGATCGCGTTCGGCGGCCCCTCGGGGCAGGAGCTCGCGCAGACCTGCCCCGAGCCGGACCGGCTGCTCGCCGCCTACCGCCGGGTGATCGGGGCCTTCGACCCCGCCGTCATCGACTTCGAGGTGCGTGATTCGGCCGACGCGGCGACGACCGCCCGGCGGGCGGCGGCGCTCGGTCTGCTGCAGCAGGAGGCCGCGACCACCGGGCGACCGCTCGCCGTCACCTTCACGCTTCCCGCCGCGGAGTCGGGCCTGTCCGCCGACGACGCCGCCATGCTGCGCGCCGTACGCGCCGCGGGGGTGGAGATCCGCGCCGTCAACCTGCTCGTGCCCCTCCGTACGGGCGCGTCCGGCAACCTGCACCGGCTGGCGGTGGCGGCCCGTGCCGTACAGGCCCAGTTCGGGGATGTGCTGGGCCTGACCGGGCGGGCGGCGTGGCAGCGGATCGCACTCGCCCCGGTGCTGACCTCCCCCGCGGACCTCGGCGGCGGTCGGGCGCGGCGGCTGGCCGGCTTCCGCGCGCGCAACGACCTCGCCTGGGTCTCGGTCCGGGGTGCCCGGCCGAGCGACGAGGTGAGCCGGATCCTGGGCGCCGCCGGATCCTGATCGCCGGGCCGCTGTTTCAATGGGGAGATGGACGCACGACGGTTGCTGGAGGAGGCGCGGGTGGCCCGGCTGGCCACGGTGAGCGGCGTCGGCGTCCCCCACATGGTGCCCGTCACGTTCGCGCTCACCGGGGACACGATCGTCACGGCCGTCGACCACAAGCCGAAGAGCACGACACGCCTGCGCCGCCTGCGGAACATCGAGGAGAACCCGAACGTGTGCGTGCTGGCCGACCACTACTCCGACGACTGGATCGAGCTGTGGTGGGTCCGGGCGGACGGGTTCGCCACGGTCGTCGAGGATGACGCGGAGCGGACGCCCGCCCTGGCCCCCCTCGTCGCCAAGTACGCCCAGTACCAGGAGCGGCCGCCCGCCGGTCCCGTCATCCTGATCCAGGTCACCTCCTGGCACTCCTGGTCGTACGCGGAGAAATAGCCCGTCATCCTGCTTGCCGAGGCCGTCCCTCCGGGGCGGACCGGTCGGGACGCCCGACGCGATGACGCCCCGCTCCGCGGCGGCGGAACGGGGCGACGCGGGCGGTGCCGAGATCAGGCGCGAGCCGGGGACATCTTGCGGGCCATCTGGACGAACTCGTGGCACGCGTTCGCGCACTTCTGCATCATCGGGTCGCCGTCGCTCATGGACATCGCCATCTCGGCGCACTTGTCCGCGGCCCGGGCGCACAGCGACGCCATCTCCATGGCCATCGGCGACTGGCGCATCATCATGTCGCCGCAGATGCGGGTCATGTCGGAGCAGTCCATCAGGGCGCCCATCATCGCCATGTCGGCGTGCTTGCCGCCCCGCTGGAGACAGTGGGTCATGGTCTGCTCACAGGAGCTGTGCACCTCCATGCACTTGTCGATGCATCGCTGCATCTCCGCCGTGATCTTTCCTTCTTGCTTCATGCTTCCCCCCGTGATCGTGACCGCCCGGCCGACCGGGCCGTGTCGTATGTCTGCGGAGGAGGAGATTCCCCACCCCGAACGGAGAGATGTACCGATTTCCCTAATTTGATCACTATTTGCGAGGGATCTATAACCGTCCGGCGTCAACCCTTGACCGGCAGCCCACGCCCGCCCGACGGCGGGACCTTTCGGTATATAGATAGATTTCGTCACTTTCGAGTGAACAGACATCACCCTGGGTAGTCATGCGGTGCCTGGCGCGACTGGTGGCCGGGCCGGTGCTCGAAGGGGGATGGCCGCCCGCGCGAGCGTTCGCCGCCCCTTCACGGCCGCCAGGAGTGCCATGTCGCATACCACGGTTGACGTCCAGACCGCCTATGGTCCGGTGTCGGGGCTGATCGAGGACGGGATCTCTACCTTCCGCGGCATCCCCTACGCAGCCGCCCCCGTCGGGCCGAACAGGTTCGGCCGACCCGTGTCACCCGAGCCATGGAGGACGGTGCGGGACGCGCACGAGTTCGGCCCGACCCCGCCGCAGCCGGTCCTCAGGGGGAAGCTCGGCGAGCTGTTCCACAACCCGGTCGTCCCGGGGGACGGCTACCTCAACCTGAACGTGTGGAGTCCAGGCGTCCACGGTGACGCACCGGTGCTGGTGTGGATCCACGGTGGCGCGTTCACCACCGGCTCCTCCGCGGTGACCGCCTACGACGGCGCCACCTTCGCCCGCGACGGCGTGGTCTGCGTCACCATCAACTACCGCCTCGGCGTGGACGGCTTCGCCTACATCGACGACGCGCCCGTCCCGGCCAACCGTGGCCTGCTCGACCAGATCTTCGCCTTGGAATGGGTGCGGGACAACATCGCCAACTTCGGCGGGGACCCGAACAACGTCACCGTGGCCGGAGAGTCCGCGGGCGCGATGAGCGTGCTGACCCTGCTCTCCCTCGACCAGGGCCTGTTCCACCAGGCCATCGTTGAAAGCGGTAGCGCGCACATCGGCCAGACCCGCGAGGACGCCGCCCTGGTCACCGCCGCCATCGCCGCACGCCTGGGTGTCGAACCGACCGCCCAGGCCCTCGCCTCGGTGGACATCGCCGACCTGGTCTCGGCGCAGGACAAGGTGGCCGACGACGTCACCACCACTGCCGATCCGCAGCAGTACGGAGCGAGCACCATCGCCTCGTGCGGGATGTCGCTCATGCCGGTGATCGACGGCAATGTGGTGCCGCGACTGCCGATCGACGCCATCGCCGAGGGACGGGGCGCTGATGTGCCGCTGCTGATCGGCACCACCGTCGAGGAGTTCCGGCTCTTCGTCGTCCCCACGTTCATGGTGGCCTGGCCCGGCGCGAAGCCGTTCCGGACCAGGACCGAGGTCTACGGTGTCCCGGCCGGGTTCTACGACCGCTACGCCGAGACCAACAGCGAGCCCTACGCCCGCAACGCGCCCTCCGGCATCGCCTGCGCGGCACTGACCGACCGCATGTTCCGCATCCCCACCTACCGCGTCGCCGAGGCCCGCGCCGATGCGGCTACCACCCATGTGTTCGAGTTCGGCTGGCGCTCACCCACCACACCCAACGCCCTGCGGGTCAAGCTCGGCGCCTGCCACAGCCTGCCGCTGCCCTTCGCCTGGGACACACTCGACAACCCCGACAGCCAGGAGTTCACCGGACCGAACCCGCCCCAAGATCTCGCGGATGCTCTGCACGGACGCTGGGTCGAGTTCATCAAGACCGGTGATCTCGCCGGATGGACTCCCTACAACACCACCGAACGCCCGGTGATGACCTTCTATCGCGACAACAAGCCGGGCGAGGCCATCGTCTCCGACCCGCGCCGGGACGAGCGTGAGCTCTGGAAGGACGAGCTCAACCCGAGCTGACCAGTACGACAGCACGCTGCCGACCCCGATGCGCGCGGTGCGCGCCCGGGGCCGGCAGCGACGCCGTCTTGAGCTGAAGCCACCCTCGCCGGAGTGCCCGGTCTGCCTGTTTACTCTTTGACCAGGAGCGCGACGCACTCCACGTGATGGGTCATCGGGTACTGGTCGAACGCCCTCAGGTCCGCCAGGCGGTAGCCGTACGGGGCGAACCACGCGATGTCCCGGGACATGGTGGCCGGGTCGCAGGAGACGTAGACGATCCGGGGGGCGTCCAGCGTGGCCACCCGGTCCACCACGGACCGTCCGAGCCCCGCGCGCGGCGGGTCCACGACGACGAGGTCGGCCCGCTCGATCTCCAGCCGGTCGAGCGCCTCCTCGACCTTGCCCCGCTCGGTGACGGCCTGCGGCAGGTCCCGCAGGTTCCACCGGGCGTCCTGCACGGCCTGCGGGTCCGACTCGACGCCCAGCACCGCGCCCTCCGGCCCCACCGCCTCGGCGAGCCCCGCCGCGAACAGGCCGACGCCGCAGTACAGGTCGAGCGCCCACTCCCCCGCCTTCGGACGGGCGAAGTCGAGCACGGCGTCGAGGAGCGTCGCGGCCGCACCGGGGTGCACCTGCCAGAATCCGCTCGCGGTGACCCGGAAGTCCCGGTCGCCGACGCGCTCGGTCATCGAGGCCCGGCCGTGCAGCGCGCGCGTCCCCCGCTTGCCCTCGTCGATCAGGACCGCGGCGTCGACGTCGGGCAGGGACACCCTCCTGCCGGGCTTCGGGGTGACGATCACGGCGTGGTCGCCGCCGGAGGCGGCCACCACCTCGACGCCCGCCGCCCCGCGCCAGGTGAGTGCCTCCACGCCGACCTCCTCGACCGCCGGATGGGCGATCGCGCAGCGGTCCACGCGTTCGACGTCATGGGAGCGGTGGCGGCGCAGGCCGATGGAACCGTCCCGGTCGACGGCGAACTGGACGCGCGTCCGCCAGCCGAGCCCGCCCGCCGATCCGGGCACCTCCTCGACCGTGACCTGGCGCTCGACGCCCGCGAGCCGGGCGAGCTGCTCTTCGACGACGGCCGCCTTGAGCCGGCGCTGGGCCTCGGGCGACGCGTGCTGCCAGTCGCAGCCGCCACAACGCCCCGGACCGCTGAACGGGCAGGGCGGGGTCACCCGATCCGGCGACGCCTCCAGGATCTCGACCGCGTCCGCGCGCAGGAACCGCGCCGTTTCCTCGGTGACCTCCGCGATCACGCGCTCGCCGGGCAACGCGTGCCGTACGAACACGACCCGGCCCTCATGGCGGGCCACGCACCAGCCGCCGTTCGCGACCTGACCCACCGTCAGTTCGATCGCCATCGTGCTCCCCCCGCCGATCACATCTCGGCTCATGCCTTGTTATCGCCCTTCTTCACATCGCCGTGCGAACGTCGTACCGCGCCGGGCGCGAACGCCTCGGGACGCCCCTTGAGCCGGTCGGAGGAGGCGAGCTGCCACGGCACGCTGGTGACCATCACTCCGGGCTTGAAGAGCAGCCGCCCCTTCAGCCGCAGCGCGCTCTGGTTGTGCAGCAGGTGCTCCCACCAGCGGCCCACGACGTACTCCGGGATGTACACGGTCACGACGTCGCGGGGCGACTTGCGGCGCAGCGACTTGACGTAGTCGAGCACCGGCCCGGTGATTTCCCGGTAGGGCGAGTCGAGGATCTTCAACGGCACCGGGATGCCGCGCTGGTCCCACTCCTCCTGGAGCTTGGCCGCCTCGGCGGCGTCCACGCCGACCGTGACCGCCTCCAGTGTGGACGGCCGGGTGGCCCGGGCGTACGCGAGAGCGCGCAGCGTCGGCTTGTGGATCTTGGACACGAGCACGATGGAGTGGTTGCGCGCGGGCAGCAACGTCTCGTCGATCTCGCCCTCGGGCGCGGCCAGCTCCTCGGCCACCCGGTCGTAGTGGTGGCGGATGCCCTTCATCATCAGGAACAGCACCGGCATGGCGATGCAGACGATCCACGCGCCGTGGGTGAACTTCGTGAGCAGGACGACGGCCAGCACGATGCCGGTCATGACGCCGCCGAACCCGTTGATGATCCGGGAGCGGTGCATGCGGAAGCGCGCCCTGGCATCGGTCTCGGTCTTCAGATGCCGGGTCCAGTGCCGGACCATGCCGATCTGGCTGAGCGTGAACGACACGAAGACGCCGACGATGTACAGGTTGAGCAGCTTGCTGACGTCGGCCTGGAACGCCCAGATGAGCAGGCAGGCCCCGGCGGCGAGCAGGATGATGCCGTTGCTGAAGGCCAGCCGGTCGCCGCGGGTGTGGAGCTGGCGCGGCAGGTACCGGTCCTGGGCGAGGATCGAGGCGAGCACGGGGAAGCCGTTGAACGCGGTGTTCGCAGCCAGGAACAGGATGAGCGCGGTCACCGCGGCGATCCCGATGAACAGGATCGAGCCGTCGCCGAACACGGCGGACGCGACCTGCGCGATGATCGGCTGCTGGTAGTAGCCCGGCCCGGCCGGACGGCCGTTGATCAGGATGTCCCTGGCGACGTTCGCCGGCTCGGTCAGCTTCACCCCGGACTTGAGGCCGAGGTAGATGATGCCGCTGAACATGACGACCGCGATGACGCCCATCATGAGCAGCGTGGTCGCCGCGTTCTTGCTCTTGGGCTTGCGGAACGCGGGCACGCCGTTGCTGATCGCCTCGACGCCGGTCAGGGCGGCGCAGCCGGACGAGAACGCGCGCAGCACCAGGAACGCCATCGCGAACCCGGCGATGTCGGCCTGTTCCGCCACGATCGTGTAGTCGGCGGTGGGAGCGCGCAGCTCGTCCCCGAGCACGATCAGCCGGAACAGCCCCCAGAACACCATGCCGATCACCGCGAACATGAACGCGTACGTCGGGACGGCGAACGCCACGCCCGACTCGCGAAGGCCGCGCAGATTCATGATGGTCAGCAGGACGACGATCGCGATCGCCACCAACGGCCGGTTCTCGGCGACGAAGGGCACGGTGGCGCCCACGTAGTCGGCGCCGTTGGCCACGGAGACCGCGACCGTCAGGACGTAGTCCACGAGGAGGGCGCTGGCCACCGTGAGACCGGCGCTCGGCCCGAGGTTGGTGGTCGCCACCTCATAGTCGCCGCCGCCGCTCGGATAGGCGTGGACGTTCTGCCGGTAGGAGGCCACCACGGTCAGCATGACCAGCACGACGCCCGCGGCCACCCACGGGCTGAAGCTGTAGAACGCCGCCCCGCCCAGCGAGAGGATGACGAGAATCTCCTGCGGCGCGTACGCGACAGAGGACAGCGCGTCACTGGCGAAAACCGGAAGTGCAACGCGTTTGGGAAGCAACTGGTCATGGAGTTGCGTGCTGCGAAGCGCACGCCCCACCAGGAGCCGCTTGACGAGGTCCGTCACCTTTGACACGACTGTCGATGCTAGTCCTTCACCTCGGCTCCCCGCGCACCCGGCGTCCGCTGTGGGAGACATACTGTGCTCGAAGGAGACCGCCTCTACCCAACGGCGGGAGAGCATGCATATCGTGATCATGGGATGCGGTCGGGTCGGATCGACTCTTGCCCACATCCTGGAGGACAGCGGCCACTCGGTCGCGATCATCGACCGTGACCCGCAGGCCTTCCGTAGGCTGCGTGCGGGCTTCCGCGGCCGCAGGGTCACCGGGGTCGGATTCGACCGTGACGTCCTGGAGGAGGCGGGACTGGCGACGGCGTCCGCCTTCGTCGCGGTGAGCAGCGGCGACAACTCCAACATCATCTCCGCGCGAGTGGCCCGCGAGACCTTCGGCGTGGACAACGTGGTCGCCCGCATCTACGACCCCCGGCGGGCCGAGGTCTACCAGCGCCTCGGCATCCCGACCGTGGCGACGGTCCGCTGGACCGCCGACCAGATCCTGCGCCGGGTCCTCCCGGAGGGCACCGAGCCCCTCTGGCGCGACCCCACCGGGACGGTGATCCTGGCCGAGATGGCGTTCAACACCGGCTGGATCGGGACCCGAACCCGCAGGGTCGAGGAGGCCACGGGCGGCCGGGTCGCCTTCATCAACCGCATGGGGGAGTCCCTGGTGCCCAAGGACGACACCGTCATCCAGGACGGCGACATCCTGCACGTCATCGCCGCGGAGAACGACATGGACCGGATCAACAAGGTGCTGACCGCCGCACCGTCCGAGAGTGAGCACTGATGCGCGTCACCATCGCGGGCGCGGGCGCCGTCGGGCGCTCCATCGCCGCCGAACTCCTGGAGAACGGCCATGAGGTCCTTCTCATGGACGTCGACCCACGGGCCATCAAGATCGACAGCGTGCCGCGGGCGGAGTGGCTTCTCGCCGACGCCTGCGAGATCTCCTCGCTCGACGAGGCGGGGCTGAACGGCTGCCAGGTCGTGATCGCGGCCTCCGGCGACGACAAGGTCAACCTGGTCGTCTCCCTGCTCGCCAAGACCGAGTACGGCGTGCCGCGGGTCGTCGCCCGGATCAACCACCCCAAGAACGAGTGGTTGTTCAACGAGTCCTGGGGCGTCGACGTGGCGGTCTCGACGCCGCGCCTGCTGTCGGCGCTGGTCGAGGAGGCGGTCAGCGTGGGCGACCTCGTCCGGCTGATGACCTTCCGTCAGGGCCAGGCGAACCTGGTCGAGCTCACCCTGGCCGAGGACGCGCCCGTGGTGGGCCAGCGGGCCGGCTCGGTGCCGTGGCCGGTGGACGCGGCGCTGGTCGCGATCCTGCGCGAGGGCCGCGTCCTGGTCCCCTCCGCGGACGACCCGCTGGAGGCGGGCGACGAGTTGCTCTTCGTGGCCAATCAGGACGTCGAGCACGAGTTGGCCGAGCTGCTGTCGGGGCGCTGAGCCCCGGCGCCGCCGCGGCCCCTGGGGCGCGCTCGTGACGGGCCGCCCCAGGCCCCGCTCTCAACCGGCGGGTCTCAGCCGGCCGTGCTCTGGAGCGGCGTACGGCCCCGGGCGAGCACCCAGACCATGGCGGCCAGCCCGGCGACCTGGAGTGGCCAGCCCAGTGCGATCTTGGTGACGCCGAGCGTGACCACCTGGTCGAACATGTACAGCGGGAGCTGCACCAGCACGCGGACCAGGCAGGGCAGCATCAGCAGCCAGGTGAGCTTGGAGCAGAGCCGCACCATGCCGGGGTCCTTGCGCCACGCCGTCGGGTCCCCCGTCACCGAGCCGATGAGGAAGCCCACCACCGGCCATCGGGTCACGATCGACACCAGCATGGCCCCGGCGTACGCGGCGTTGTAGAGGATGCCGGGCAGGAAGTAGTCCTTCGCGTCGCCGCTGCGGGTGGCGAAGAACGCGCCGACGGCGATGCCGACGAGGCTGTTGATCACGAACTGCGGCGTGCTGCGCTGCAGGAGCCGCACCAGCAGCAGGACCACCGCGGCGGCGACGCTGACGATCAGCGAGGGCTTGAGCTGGTTGGTGCTCACCCACATCACGGTGAAGGCGATCGTTGGCACCGCCGCCTCGACGATCCCTCTCGCGCCGCCGAGCGCCCTGCCGAGCTGGGCCCGAAGGGCGGCCTCGACAGTGTCGTGGGCGGCGTGCGTCGCCGTGACGTCCGCTGCACTCATGAATCCTCCTCGCGTCGCGACCGGCACATCCGGCCGCGCGGCGCGTCACTCGCGTCGGCCCGCCGGGCGAGCGCGCTCACGCGCGCTCCCAGCTGATCACTGCCCTCCGGCGGGGCGCAGCTCGTACCGTGGGTTGAACATGACCTTACGGCCGTCCTGAACGCTGATCAGGCCCTCGGCGCGGACCACGCGGCCCGGCTCAATGCCGACGATCTTGCGGCGGCCGAGCCAGACCAGATCGATCACGTCGGATCCGTCGTACAGCTCCGCCTCCAGGGCGGGTGCCCCGCCCCGAGGCCGAAGCGTGACGGTCCGTAGCGTACCTGCGACGCAGGAGCGCTGCCGCTCCGCGCAGGAGGCGATGGGTGTCGCGCCGTGCCGCCCGAGGTCCTCGCGGAGTTCTTCGGCCTCCAACTCGGCCTGGGTACTGGTCAGCCGCTGGAAGAACCCGCGCAGTCGGCCCTTCTTCACCGGCTCCGCCGTGCTCATCGATCGTTCACCGTCTCCTCGCGGGCCCCGCGGGCCGCTTCGCCGCCGGGGACGCTCCCACCTCGTGGGGCGCCCTCCCGGAACTCCGCGCGCTCACCGAGCTCGCTCCGTGTCCATGCAATCCCAAGCGTAGGCGATGGGAGGCGGCGAAGCGCGGTCCGGGTTTCACCGGATCTCGGAGATCTCCGGACCCCGCTCGAACGGCCGGAACTCCTCGGGCGAGGGCTCCTGCTCCATGGCGTGCCTGGCCTCCGAGGGCAGTCGCAGCTCGATGGGCTCGCGCGGCGCCATCGGCTCGTCGCCGCGGACGACGACGATGTCGCGGACGACCCCTTCGAGGGTCGCCGCCGCGTCCGCGTCGAGCGCGGCCCGGCCGCTCAACGCCGCCCGCAGCAGCCAGCGCGGCCCGTCCACGCCGATGTAACGCACCGGCTGCGGCTCCTGGCCCTCCGCCGGGACCCGCGCGGCCAGCTCCGTGCCGAAGGGCCCCTCGCGCTCCTCGGTGCTGCCGCCCAGGGCGGCCACCTCGCGGGCCAGCTCCGCCCGGACCTCGTCCCAGATGCCACTGCGCTTCGGCGCGGCGAACGCCTGCACCTGCAGGGCGCTCTCCTCGACGAGGACGACGGCACCGACGATGCTGTCGCCCGAGACGGTGAGCTGGACCTCGAACCCGGGGCCGACGGGCAGGAGCAGACCTCCCAGGTCGACCCGCTCGCTCTCGGGATGGCCCTCGTCGGCGTCCCATGGACCTGATTCGCGCGCGGGAGCGGCGAGCTCCCTCTCGGGGACGGACCGTGCCGTCTCCTCCTCCGCGCGCCGGCGGCGTCCGAACACGTCGTTCACACTCCTTAGGACCTGTGCTCGCCTTTGATCAACGACCGGTGGAGCCGAACCCGTTCGCCCCGCGTACGGAACCGGGCAGCCGTTCCACCTCGTGGAAGGATGCCCTCTCCACCCGCTGGATGACCAGCTGGGCGACGCGGTCGCCGCGCTTGAGCCGGGCGGCTTCCTTGGTGTCGGTGTTGAGGAGGGTGACCTTGATCTCGCCGCGATACCCCGCGTCGACCGTGCCCGGCGCGTTCACCAGCGTGACGCCGTACTTGGACGCGAGCCCCGAGCGGGGATGCACGAAAGCGGCGTACCCGTCCGGGAGGGCGATGGCCACCCCGGTGCCGACCACGGCCCGCTCCCCCGGCAGCAACTCGACATCCGTGACGGCGTACAGGTCGGCCCCGGCGTCGCCGGGGTGCGCGTAGCCGGGAAGCGGGAGCCCCGTGTCGAGACGGTGGATCAGCACCTCAACATTCATGAGCCAGAACACTACCCGTTGCGCTGGGGAGATACCGCCTCTCCGGTGGCCGGCGGCTCCTGCGTGGAGCGTTCCCCGGAGTCGCTTTCCTCCGGGTGGTGCGGCGGTGACTTCGGAGGCTGCTGCGGCGCCTGCGTGGAGCGCTCCTCCGGCTCGTTTCCCTCCGGGTGCAGCGGCGGTGACTCCGGGGGCGCCGCCGCCGCGGGCGCGGGCGCGGGCGGCTCGCGGCGCAGCAGCTCCTGCAGCACGCGGTAGATGACCGCGGACACCGGGACCGCCACCGCCGCCCCGGCGATCCCGGAAATCACGCCGCCGACGCCCAGCACCAGGATGATCGCCAAGGGGTGGAACTCCACCGCGCGGCCGACGATGAGCGGCTGCAGGACGTGGTTCTCCAGCTGCTGCTCGACGATGAGGATGCCGACGAAGATCACGGCGGCCAGCCAGCCCTGCGAGCCGAACGTCACGAGCGTGCCGACGAGGCCCGCGAAGAGGATGCCGACGATCGGGATGAAGCTCGATATGAAGACCAGCACCGCGATCGGCGCCCACAGCGGCACGCCCAGCACGGCCAGGGTGGCGCCGATGACGATGCCGTGGATCGCGGAGATCGCGACGGTGCCCTGGACGTAGTGGGAGAGCGTCCGCCAGGCGGAGCGGCCGGCGCGGTCCACCCGGGGCGCCGCGCCGCCGAACGCGCGCAGGAACCAGTTCCAGATGCGGTCGCCGTCCTTGAGGAAGAAGAACGTCACGAAGAACATCAGCACGATGCCGGCGAGCACCTCGATCACGGCGGTGGCCCCGGTGATGACCGTGCCGGTGATCTGGCCGCGCCGCTCGGTGAGCTGTTTCGTCAGCTCGTCGACGACGCCGGTGATCTGGGACTCCTTCAGCTGGAAGGGCCCGTGGATCAGCCAGTCCTGCACCTCGTGCGAGGTCTTGGCGATCTGGTCGATGAGCCGCGGCGCCTCCTCGTTGGCCCGGACGCCGATCAGGAAACCGATGCCGACGATGACCGCGAAGAAGAGCAGCATCGTGAGCCAGGTGGCGTATATCGGCCGCATCACGTGGCGCAGCCGTCCGGTGACCGGATAGAGCAGCGCCGTCAGCAGGAAGGCCACCGCGACCGGCAACGCGATGATGCCGACGCGGCCGATGATCTGCCAGAAGAAGTAGATCACCACGCCGAGCACGATCAGGCAGGCACCCCACACGGCCAGTGTGAGCAGCGTGGGGGGCACGTGAAGGGTGCGACGTTGCTTTTCCGGGATCACAACGTCCAGCCTGACACGTCACCCCCCGATGCGCGCAGCCGAATATTCATCCGACGACGAACATCGCGCCATGTCACCCCGCGAGTGTGACGGACACCACCTGCTCGTCTCCGGCCGCGTCGAGGACGAACTCCTCGACGTTGCCCGCCGCGCACAGGTCATCCTGCGCGGGCCGGACGAGCCGGGCGTCCGGGCCGGACACGGCGAGCCGAGAGACCTCCGCCCGCATGGACAGCTTGGCCTCGGACTTGGCCTTGCGCACCCGGCGCAGCACCTCGGCCACGGCGCCGAGCACGGCCGGGTCGCCCCCGTCCGCGACCACGGCGTCGATCTCGGACGGCGTCGGCCAGGCGGCGCGGTGCACGGAACCGCCCCGCCACCACGACCAGACCTCCTCCGTCACGAACGGCAGGAACGGCGCGAAGAGCCGCAGCAGCACGCCGAGCGCGAGCCGCAGCGCCGTGACGGCCGAGGCGTTCCCGTCGTAGGCGCGGGCCTTGACCAGCTCCAGGTAGTCGTCGCACAGCTCCCAGAAGAAGCGCTCCGTGCGTTCGAGCGCCCGGGTGTAGTCGTACTCCTCGAACGCCTCGGTGGCCTCCGCCACGACCGCGCGCAACGCGGCCAGCATGGACAGGTCGAGCGCTTCGGTGACCCGCTCCTCGCCCGACGGGACCTCGCCGAAGCCGAGCACGAAACGGGAGGCGTTCAGGATCTTGATGGCCAGCCGGCGGCCGATCTTGATCTGCCCGGTGTCGAACGCGGTGTCCGTGCCGGGCCGGCCGTTCGCCGCCCAGTAGCGCACCGCGTCCGAGCCGTACTGCTCCAGCAGGGCGAGGGGCGTGACCACGTTGCCCTTGGACTTGGACATCTTCTTGCGGTCGGGGTCGAGGATCCAGCCGGAGATCGCCGCGTGCTTCCAGGGGAGGCCGCCGTGCTCCAGGTGCGCCCTGACGACCGTGGAGAACAGCCAGGTCCGGATGATCTCGTGGGCCTGCGGGCGCAGGTCCATGGGGTAGACCCGGCGGAACAGATCGTCGTCGCGCTCCCAGCCGGCCGCGATCTGCGGCGACAGCGACGAGGTCGCCCAGGTGTCCATCACGTCGGGGTCTCCGACGAAGCCGAGCGGCTTGCCGCGCATGTCCTCGGTGAAGCCCGGGGGCACGTCGATGGACGGGTCCACGGGCAGGGACGCCTCGCCGGCCGGGATCGGCGCGTCGTAGACGGGCTGCCCGTCGCGGTCCAGCGGGTACCAGACGGGGATCGGCACGCCGAAGAAGCGCTGCCGGGAGATGAGCCAGTCGCCGGCCAGCCCCTCGACCCAGTTGTCGTATCTGACCCGCATGTGCGGCGGGTGCCAGCGCAGCTCCGTGCCGCGGTCGAGCAGGGCGAGGCGCAGCTCGACGTCACGTCCGCCGTTGCGGATGTACCACTGGCGGGTGGTGACGATCTCCAGCGGCCGGTCGCCCTTCTCGTAGAACTTCACCGGGCGCTCGATCTTGCGCGGGTCGCCGTCCAGGTGGCCCGACTCGGTCAGCATCTCCACGATCCGCTCGCGGGCGCTGTGCACGGTCTTGCCGGCCAGCTCCTTGTACGGCTCGGCGGGCACGCCGTCCGGCGGGTCGGCCAGCAGGCGGCCGTCCCAGCCGATGATGGGACGGGTGGGCAGGTCGAGCTCGCGCCACCAGGTGACGTCGGTGACGTCGCCGAACGTGCAGATCATGGCGATGCCCGAGCCCTTGTCCGGCTCGGCGAGATGATGGCCGAGGACCGGCACCTCGACGCCGAAGATCGGCGTGCGCACGGTGCTGCCGAACAGCGGACGGTAGCGCTCGTCGTCGGGGTGCGCGACCAGGGCGACGCAGGCGGGGATCAGCTCGGGGCGGGTCGTCTCGATCCACACCCGGTCGCCGAAGCCCTGCTCGCGCTGCTCGGGCGACAACTCGAACCCGATGCGGTGGAAGGCGCCGGGCCATTCCCGGTCTTCCAGCTCGGCCTGGGCCACGGCGGTGCGGAACGTCACGTCCCACAGCGTGGGCGCCTCGGACAGGTAGGCCTCGCCGCGGGCAAGGTTGCGCAGGAACGCCCGCTGGGAGGCCACCCGCGCCCGCTCACCGATCGTGGCGTACGTCAGGGACCAGTCCACGGACAGGCCGAGACGGCGCCACAGCTCCTCGAACGCCTTCTCGTCCTCGGCGGTGAGCCGCTCGCACAGCTCGATGAAGTTCTTCCTGGACACCGGGACCTGCCCCTTGGCGCCCTTGCCCCCGCTCGCCGGCGGCTGGAAGTCCGGGTCGTACGGCAGCGAGGGGTCGCAGCGGACGCCGAAGTGGTTCTGCACGCGACGCTCAGTGGGGAGGCCGTTGTCGTCCCAGCCCATGGGGTAGAAGACCTCGCGCCCACTCATCCGCTGGTATCGGGCGACCGTGTCGGTGTGGGTGTAGGAGAAGACATGCCCGACGTGGAGCGAGCCGGAGACCGTGGGCGGTGGCGTGTCGATCGAGTAGATCTCGTCGCGGGTGCGGGACCGGTCGAAGCGGTAGGTGGCGTCCGCCTCCCAGCGCGCTACCCATACCGCCTCGAGTCCATCCAGAGTGGGTTTCTCGGGCATGGCGGCGGTGCGCAGTGGCTGTTCGGTCATGCCGACTAATGGTATGGCGTCAGCGGGCGCGCCGTACCGAGAGACTAGGGTCGTTACCGAGGAGGAATCATGGCGGAAATCACGCACGCCGGCCACGAATCAGGCGCGGCGGAAAAGCCCGATATGACATGGAAGATCGTTGGCGGCCTGGTGGGCCTCGGCGTGGGCTTCGCCTCGCGCAAGGTGCTCACGTTCGCCTGGCAGAAGACGACCGGGAAGAAGCCTCCGGCCAGCGCGGACTCATTGGACATCAGCCTGGGTGAGGCCATCGCCTACGCCGTGGTGATGGGGTTGGGCATGGAGGTGGCCCGCATCGTCGCGATGCGCGCCGCGGCCAAGAAGTGGCACTCGTGGAAGTCTGAGACCGAGACCAAGCTCTGACCGTCAGCCGTTCTCCAGCGCGGTGAGGAAGTCCCCCGCCCACTTGTCGACGTCGTGGGTGGCCACCCGGCGCCGCAGCGAGCGCATCCTCCGGGCCAGCTCGTGCGGCGTCGCGCGCATCGCGGCCAACATCGCCCGCTTCATCCCGTCGATGTCGTACGGGTTGACCAGGTAGGCCTGGCGCAGCTCGTCGGCGGCCCCGGCGAACTCGCTGAGCACGAGGGCCCCGCGCAGGTCGTAGCGGCAGGAGACGTACTCCTTGGCCACCAGGTTCATGCCGTCGCGCAGCGGGGTGACGACCATGACGTCGGCGGCGCGGTAGAGCGCGGCCAGCTCGTTCTTGTCATACGACTGGTGCAGGTAGTTGATGGGCTGGCGGCCGAGCATGCCGTACTCGCCGTTGATCCGGCCGACCCGCAACTCGATGTCGTTGCGCAGCCGGATGTACTCGGCGACCCGCTCGCGGGTGGGGGTGGCGACCTGCACGAACGCCGCCTCCCCCGGCTGGATCGCGCCGTCGCCGAGCAGCTCGCCGAACGCCTTGAGCCGCTGGCCGATGCCCTTGGTGTAGTCGAGCCGGTCGACGCCGAGCAGCACGTGCTCGGGGTCGCCGAGCTCGGCCCGGATCTCCTTGGCCCGGGCGAGGATATGCGGCTCACGGACGAGCTGGTCCAGCTCGCCGAAGTCGACCGAGATGGGGAACGCCTCGGCCCGGACGGTGCGGCCCTCGACCTGCAGCTCGTTCCGGTGGTTCTGCAGGCCGAGGAGGCGGCGGCAGAGCCGGACGAAGTTGGAGGCGCCGCCGGGCCGCTGGAACCCGACCAGGTCGGCACCGAGCAGGCCCTCGAGGATCTCCCTGCGCCACGGGAGCTGCCAGAACAGCTCGGCCGGCGGGAAGGGGATGTGCAGGAAGAAGCCGATGCGCAGGTCGGGACGGAGCCGGCGCAGCATGGCGGGGACGAGCTGGAGCTGGTAGTCCTGCACCCAGACGACCGCGCCGGGCGCCGCGGCGTCGGCGGCGGCGCGGGCGAACCGGTCGTTGACCGCGCGGTAGGCGTCCCACAGCACCCGTGAGTAGACCGGCGTCGCGACGACGTCGTGGTAGAGGGGCCAGAGGGTCGCGTTGGAGAAGCCCTCGTAGTAGAGCTCCACCTCCAGGGCGGAGAGCGGCACGGGGATCAGGTGCATCCCGTCGTGGTCGAACGGCTTCAGCTCCTCGCCACCGGCGCCGGTCCACCCGAGCCACGCTCCGTCGCGCCGCTGCATCACCGGCGCGATCGCCGTCACCAGGCCGCCCGGACTGCGCCGCCACTCGGACTCGCCTACCCGGTCGACCGGCAGCCGGTTCGCGACAATCAGAAACGAGCTGGTGCCATCCATTGAGCCCTCCGGAGATCGTCCCCACTACGCCGAGCCCCCGCAGGACAACCATACGAAAGGCCACTCATACCGCCCATACCCGCCACGAAGTGCACAATTCATTTGGGTACGTGTGAGAATGATCTCGCCAGGTCACGGGCGTCGGAGAAGAGGTTTAGACCAGTCGGTTACATTTCCGTACCGTCCGGTCACGTACCGCGCGGTCCGGCGCAGGCGCCGCGGACCGGGGTCAGGCGGGAGGAAGGGCGTTCCCGCGCAGGTCCGCTCGTACAGCCTGGGCGAGCTTCTTGGTCGCGATGCGGTTGAGCGCGCCGCCCGCGACGGCTCCCGTGAAGAAGGGGCCGAATGTGCTGAAATGCCGCCCGAGCGTCCTCATCAGGCGGTTGCGCAACGCGGTCTTCGCCGCGGCCCCGACCGCGATGGAGGCCGAGCCGGGGGCGAGCGGGTTCACCCCGCGTTCCCTGGCCCAAGCCACCGCGAACACGGTGGCGCGCTGGGTGGTCGTGCCGGGGACCGGCACGCCGTAGATCTCGTGTAGCTCGGCGATGAGCTTGACCTCGATCGCCGCGACGACGAGCGTCTCCGCGACCAGCTGGGCGGGAGCGGAAAGCAGCAGCGGAGGAGCGACGAACTGGGCCGCGGCCAGGGCTCCGCCCACCGCGCCCACTGCCATCGTGCCCTTCGCCGCCGTACGGACCAGATCATCGGCCAGCTGCTCGCCGGTGAGCCCGAAATGGTGCTCCCGAAGCGTCGCGGCGTCCCTGATCGGGAGACGCGGCGCGATGTTCATGAAGACATCGGCGAGCCAGCGGCCACGCCCCGGAACCGAGTCCTTCGTCTTCTTCGCGGACCGGACGAGCGCTCGACTGAGGCGGCCGAGCAGCCGGCGCCGCTCGGCCTCGTTCGTTTCCTCAGGGGCCACGAGCCGGCCGACCAGCTCGGCGACCTCGTCCTGCGATCGATCCGCTTTCGAAGTCAACGGACTCCTCCCCGCGTCTCCTAGGCGGCGCACTCGCGGCAGATCTGCTGGCCGTTCTTCTCGGAGGCCAGCTGGCTGCGGTGGTGCACCAGGAAGCAACGCGAGCAGGTGAACTCGTCGGCCTGGCGCGGGATCACTCGGAGCGACAGCTCCTCGTTCGACAGGTCCGCTCCCGGCAGCTCAAGCGACTCGGCGAGGTCCGTCTCGTCGATGTCTATGCTGCCCGACGACTTGTCGCTCCGCCGCGCCTGAAGCTCCTGGAGGCTGTCCTCGTTCAGGTCATCGTCGGTCTTGCGCGGGCTGTCGTAGTCGGTAGCCATGTGCGTACTCCATCCCCCTCATCTATCTGTCGCGCGGGTCGCGCGTCTTTAACGCTTGGAAGGCCGTTCTTGTGCCCGTTTCTCCCGGGAGATTTTGCAATCGGTACCCCGGTTCGCGGATCACCGAACCTTCCGACACGCGAGGGGATGCCGCGCAAGGCTCCAGTTAGCCAAATATGGCGAAAACTAGAGCATTGCGGGTATGCCCCATCGCGTTCGACGGCACATCCAACCACATGTGCGGGGCGGCCGCTCTATCAGCGCGCCGACAGTGTCGTCCCGGCCAGAGCACCGGCTCCCTGGAGACGCACCGTCACCACGAGGCCGCCTCCGTCCCTGGGGACGGCGGTGACCGTGCCGCCGTGCGCGCGGACGATCGCCCGCACGATGGACAGTCCGAGCCCCGCGCCCTTGGCGGAGTCCACCCGGTCGGCGTTCAGTCTGCGGAACGGCTCGAAGATGGCATCCACCTCATACGCGGGGACGTGCTGTCCCGTGTTGGCGACCTGAACAACGGCGGCCCCGTCCACCATTCCCGTCCGTACCCAGACTTTTCCGGAGGGGCCGGAATTGTGCTTGATCCCGTTCTCAACGAGGTTGGAGACGCACCGTTCGAGCAGGACGGGATCCCCTGTGGCGGGGGCGTGCTGGAGATCGTGCTCGACGGTGACATCGTGCTCGGCGGCGAACGAGGCGAGCTGCTCGACGGCGGTCGTGGCGACCTCCTGGACGTCCACCGGCTTGCGCACGGACAGCTCGCGCTCGCTGCGGGCGAGCAGCAGGAGCCCCTCGATGAGACGTTCGTTACGTGCGTTGGTGCCGAGCAGCGTACGGCCGAGCACCTGGAGATCCGCGGACGCGTGCGGGTCGGACAGCGCGACCTCCAGGACCGTCCGGTTGATCGCGAGCGGCGTGCGCAGCTCGTGGGAGGCGTTGTCGACGAACCGCCGCTGCGCGTCGAAGGCCGTGTTGAGCCGGGTGAGCATCTCGTCGAAGGTGTCCGCCATCTCCTTGAGCTCGTCGTCCGGGCCCTGCAGGTCGATCCGCTCGTGGGCGAGGGAGGTGCCGGACAGCTTCCTGGCCGTGGCGGTCATCTTCTTCACCGGTCGCAGCGCCCGGTCCGCGACGAAGTAGCCGATAACGAGGGCGAGGATCCCCACGCCCAGCAGCGCCAGCAACGACCGTCTCAGCAGCTCGCCCCGCGTCGCAGCGATCACCGCCGCCTGTTGCTGCGCGTACCAGTCTCTATATGCGTCGTAGTACTCCAGCGGCAGGCTGTTCGGAACAATGATCTTGGTCGGCCACCCGGCGGCGATGGCCTGCCCCACCAGCACGTACACGACCAGGAGGAGCAACGCGCCCGCGAAGAAGACCAGGCCGCCGTACGTGAGGGTCAGCCGCCAGCGGATGCTCATCCGGCCGGGCAGCGCGCGGATCTGGTCGAGCAGTCCGGGCTCCACCGGGTTGGCCTCCACCGGCGGCGGACCGTCCCAGACCGGCGGACCGCTCGGCGGCGGCGGGACCTGGGTGCGGTAGGGCCCGGTCCCCATCGCCGACGTCATCCGGCCCAGGCGCGTACGAGGCTGTGAACCCCCTTGGGGTCCTCGTCCGCCCTGGCCCCCCTGGGTCGGGTCGGGTGTGGCGGCGGTGCCGTCCGAGCCCGAGGAGGACCCCCGGGCGGCGTCCGCGTCGTCCTTCGCAGGCTCGTACGGCTCGGTCACAGTCGGTATCCAACTCCCGGCACGGTCTCGATGATCTGGGGCTCACCGAGCTTCTTGCGCAGCGTCATCATGGTCACGCGGACCACGTTGGTGAACGGGTCGATGTGCTCGTCCCATGCCTTGTCGAGGAGATCCTCCTGGCTGACGACCGCGCCCTCGGCGCGCATCAGCTCCTCCAGGACGGCGAACTCCTTCTTGGTGAGGGAGACCTCATTGCCATCCCTGGTCACCAGGCGCTTGCCCGGGTCCAATCGTATGCCCGCGCGTTCGAGCACCGGCGGCAGCGCCGGGGCCGAGCGGCGGCCGAGCGCGCGCACCCGCGCCACCAGCTCCATGAACGCGAACGGCTTGGCCAGGTAGTCGTCGGCGCCCAGCTCCAGGCCCTCGATCTTGTCGTCGACCTCGCCAGAGGCGGTCAGCATGATGATCCTGGAGGCCGACCGCTGGGCGACCAGGCGGCGCGCGACCTCGTCGCCGTGGACCTTGGGCAGGTCACGGTCGAGCACGATCACGTCATAGTCGATGTAACCGGTCTTCTCCAGGGCGGCCGCGCCGTCGTAGGCGACGTCCACGGCCATCGCCTCACGACGGAGTCCGGTGGCGATCGCGTCCGCCATGACGCGTTCGTCCTCCACCACAAGCACGCGCATGCAAGTCCTCCTCGAAAGGTCTCAGGCCCTCATTGTGACCTGGTTGGACGTAAGTCGACGGTAAGCGGATCTTCAGCTCTACGTGACGTAGAGCACAAGTATTGGGTGGTTTGAGAGCTCCCCCGGCGTGGGTAAGGCAGGTCTACACCCCTCTGCCGTGTGCCGGGGAAGGGCCATGCTCTCCCCAGGATCCGGCACCGGGGCCGACCGGCACCTTTTCGCCCCCTGAGAAAGAAGGTGAGTATGGGCGAGTTCACGACCACGATCGAAACCCGGCTCAACCAGGCCTACAAGGGTCTCCAGGAAGCCACGGCGAACGGGGACGACTTCCTCGCCGACACCCTCACCGCCGAGATCGAGGACCTGCGCCGCCTGGCCGTCGATCACGGCATCGCCATCGAGCGATAACCCCCCTCGACGACGCGGGGACCCGCCTTCCGGCGGGTCCCCGCGTCGTCTTTTCATCGTGTTTTCATCGCCGTCCTGCCGTCACTCCCGACCGGCGGGGGTGTCGCGTTCGGGGTCGAGCGGCGCGAGTAGGCCGTCCAGCTCCTCGAACAGGCCGGGGGCGGCGCACACCAGCATGTCCGTGCCGTGCGGCTTGCCGCGCAGGCCACCGATGCGGGCGCCCGCCTCGGTGGCGATCAGCCCCGCGGCGGCGTGGTCCCAGTAGTGGGTGCCGCGCTCGTAGTAGGCGTCCACCCGGCCGGCGGCGACCGAGCAGAGATCGACGGCGCAGGACCCGCCTCTGCGGATGTCGCGGACGCAGGGCAGCACGTGCGCCAGCACCTCGGCCTGCACCGCACGGCGGGCGGCGGCGTACCCGAACCCGGTCGCGACCAGTGCCCGCCCCAGCTCGACCCCGGTGTTGCACCGCAGCCGCTCGCCGCCCAGCCAGGCGCCGCCGCCCTTGGCCGCGGAGTAGAGCTCGCCTCGCTGCGGGACGCTCACCGCCCCCGCGACGATCTCGCCGTCCACCTCGACGGCGACGCTGACCGCCCAGTCGGGCAGGCCGTACAGGAAGTTCACCGTGCCGTCGATGGGATCGACGACCCAGCGGGCGCCGCCCGTGCCGGGAGTGTCGCCGCCCTCCTCGCCCAGCACCGCGTCGTACGGCCTGGCCGCGGCGATGCGGGCCCGGATCAGTTCCTCGGCGGCGCGGTCGAGCGCGGTGACGACGTCGGTGGGGCTGGTCTTGGTCTCGACCACCTCCGGCCGGGCCGGCCGTTTGGCGACGAGCATCCGGCCCGCCTCCTCGGCGATGATCACCGCAAGTGCCAGCAACTCCGCCTGGTCGGGTGCGCCCCGTTCCTCGGCCATCCTGACCCGCCCCCTCCTCGGTCCGATCACGTCAAGTCCTGAAATTTCGTGACTAAGGGCCACTTGAGGCATCCTCCCAGATCGGCCTGCGGGGCAGGTGCGGCTGGGAGGCAGGCGCGCACGGAGACCGGATGGCGTACCGGGAATCGGCGCCCGGTCTCAGCGGGGTAGCCGGACAAGAACCGCCCCGCCGGTCCGCGTGGACCGGCGGGGCGTGCGACGCGGGGGCGGTGGCCCGGTCACTCCAGCGAGGCGGGGCGCGCCCACTCCTCTCCGAGGACGTGCTGGGCGAGGAAGGCCAGCACGGTCTGGTACCAGACCACGGCGTTCCCCGGCTTGAGCACCCAGTGGTTCTCGTCCGGGAAGTAGAGGAACTTGGACTCGACGCCGGAGCGCTGCAGGTCCCACCAGAGCCGCAGCCCCTCCCCGATGGGGACCCGGTAGTCCTTGTCGCCGTGGATCACGAGCATCGGCGTCCTGATCTCGCCGAGCGAGTTGTGCGGGGAGAGCCGCGTGTACCGCTCGTGGCCGTGCGAGCCGAACTCACGCTCCCAGTACATCGAGGCGTCGGTCGTGCCCGCGAACTGGTCCAGGTTCCACAGGGAGGCGTGGGTGACGATCGCCTGGAACCGGTCGGTGTGCCCGGCGACCCAGTTGGCCATGTAGCCGCCGAACGACCCGCCCATCGCCGCGATCCGCTGCTCGTCGATCTCGGGCAGCTTGAGGCACTCGTCGGTGATCGCCATCAGGTCGGCGTGGGTGACCGGGCCCCAGTTCGCCCAGCCGCGGTCGATCATCGCCTGGCCGTACCCGGTGGACAGGCACGGGTCGGGCAGCAGCACCGCGTACCCCTGCTCGGCCATGATCCACGGGTTCCAGCGCCAGGACCAGTCGTTCCAGCTCGAAACGGGGCCGCCGTGGATCCACAGCAGGAACGGAGCGGGGTTCTCCGCGCTCGCTCCCGTGGGCAGGACCAGCCAGCCGCGGACCTCGGTGCCGTCCTCGGCGACGGCGCTGATCTCGGTCAGCGTGCCGGGCAGCTCCAGTTCGGGGGCCGGGGACGGCAGCCGGGTCACGCCGCCGTCGGGGGCGACCCGCACCGGCACGGCCGGGGAGTCCACGGCGCTCCGCAGCGCGTAGACCGATCCGTCGGCCGCCGGGCAGAGCTGAATGTAGGCGCCGTTGTCCGGGGTGACGCGGACGGCCGTGCCGTCCCCGTCCAGGGACACCCGGAAGATCGGGCGGCGGCCCTGGTGGTCGGCGACGAAGAAGATCGCGTCCGAGGAGGGCGCCCAGGCGATGTCGTACGGGAACAGCTCGCCGCCGAGCGCCCGCCCCTCGCCGGTCTCCAGGTCGATGACCCACAGCTCGGACGCGGTCGACAGCTCCTCGGTCGAGTGCCGCTCCCGAGTGCAGGCGACGTACCGGCCGTCGGGCGAGACGGCGACCGGCCCGTCGAAGTCGTGGGTGTCGGAGGCGGCGAGCACCCTGCGGCCCGCCCCCTCCGCTCCGGCATCGGCGTCCAGATCGATGGCGACGAGCTCGGAGCGCTTCATGCCGCCGGCGAGCGGGACGAACCAGCTGGTGACGACGGTGTTGCCGTCGGGCGTCACCGCGAACGACGCCCATTCGAGCGCCTTGCCCGGCTCGGGCGTCAGGTCGCGCGCGTCCAGCCGGTCCGGCGCGGCTCCCGCGCGCGCCGCGAAGAGCCGGGTCTGGCCGGGGCCGAGGTCGTGGTCCCAGTAGCGGACGGGGTAGCCCTCGTGCAGGATCGCGCTGACCCCGGCCTCCTTGCGGGCCTTGCGGCGCTCGCCCTCGGTGGCGGCGTCACCCGGAAGGACGTCGGCGCTGTACACGATCGTGCCGCCGGCCGCGTGGACGCCGGTGACGCCACCCGGACGCTCGGCGATCCGCCGCGGCTCGCCGCGCTCGGGCAGCAGCCACAGCGCCGGGACTTCCTCCCCCTCGTCCTTGACCGTCTCGTCGGGGCGCCGCGAGACGAAGAGCACCTCGCCGTCGGGGGTGAAATCGGCGCCGGCCTCGCCCTTGGCTGACCGAGTCAGCCGATGGGGGCGGCCCTCGGGGTCCAGGGGGATCTCCCAAAGGGCGGTGCCGTACGACTTCTTATCCGGATTGAGGGACTGAACCACGGACACCAGCCGGGTCCCGTCCGGGGAGAGCCGCAGCGACAGCACGCGCGGCAGGGCGACATATTCACTCATATCCCGGAAATGACTCACCGATCGAACCTACCCCGATCATCTGCGGTGACCAAGGCAATTGACCGCCCATCGGCGGCGGAGACGGTCCGCGAGACCGGCCGGAGACGCGGCCACATAGTCTGTGAGACCCGGGCCGGCGGACGACCGGTACGGCGAAGCTGATCGGGCGGGGAGCGATGGGCGATCTGACACCTGAGGGCGGGCGGGCCCCGCGCTACGACGCGCTGCTCGTTGTGTCCTTCGGCGGGCCGGAGAAGCCTGAGGACGTGATGCCCTTCCTGGAGCACGTCGTACGCGGGCGCGGGGTGCCGCGCGAGCGACTGCTGGAGGTGGAGGCGCACTACCAGCGCTTCGGCGGGGTCAGTCCGATCAACCAGCAGTGCCGGGACCTGATCGCGGCGCTGGACGTGGACGTCCCGGTCTACTGGGGCAACCGCAACTGGCACCCCTTCCTGGAGGACACCGTTCGCCAGATGGCCGCCGACGGCGTGCGCCGGGCGGCCGCCTTCGTCACGTCCGCGCACCGCTCGTATTCGAGCTGCCGGCAGTACATCGAGGACATCGAGCGGGCCACGGCGGCGGTGCCGGGGGCGCCGGAGATCGTGAAGCTGCGCCACTTCTTCGACCACCCGGGCTTCGTCGCCGCGATGACGGACCACACGCGCGCGGCCCTGGAACGGCTCCCCGAGGGGCTGCGGGACCGGGCGCGGCTGGTGTTCACCGCGCACAGCATCCCGACCTCGATGGCGGAGACCGCCGGACCGGCCGGGGGCTCCTACGAGGCGGGCCTGCGCCGTACGGCCTCGCTCGTGGCGGCCGAGGTCGCCGCGGACCGGCCCTGGGACCTCGCGTGGCAGAGCCGCAGCGGCCCGCCGCAGATCCCGTGGCTGGAGCCCGACGTCTGCGACCACCTGAAGGAGCTGCACGCGGCGGGCACGGAGGCGGTCGTCCTGGTGCCGATCGGCTTCGTCTCCGACCACATGGAGGTCGTCTACGACCTCGACGTCGAGGCCACGGCCCTCGCGGAGCGGCTCGGCCTGCCGCTCGCCCGGGCGGCCACCGCGGGGACGCACCCCCGATTCGTCCGGATGATCTCCGAGCTGATGGCCGAGCCCGAGCCGGCCCCGTGCCCGGCGACCTGCTGCCCGGCCCCCGCACGGCGCCCCCGCTGACCGGCCCCGGTCAGCTGTAGGCCCGCGCGTACGCCTCCGCGAGGCCGAGGACCCTGTTCACGTAGTCCCAGGAGTGGTTGTAGAACCAGACGGCCTTCCTGAGCTTCTCCCCGCCCTTGGCGGCCCCGTTGGCGCAGAGGTACTTGGCCGCCGACGGGACGGCGTCGTAGGCGCTCCAGATGTCGGCCTTGCCGTCACCGTCGCCGTCCACGCCGTACGTCTTCCAGGTGGCGGGCATGAACTGCATCGGGCCGAGCGCGCCCGCCGAGGAGGGGCCGTTGTTGCGCCCGTGCCCGCTCTCCACCTGCCCGATCGCGGCGAGCACAGACCAGGAAAGCCCGGGGCACACCCCGGCCGAGCGCCGGTAGAGCTCCAGGTAGCTCGCCGGCCGTCCCACGAGGCCCTGCCCGGTGCCTCCGCCGCCCGTGGTCGTCCCACCTCCGGTCTTCCCGCCGGTCTTCGCGGTCTTCGCGGTCTTCTCCCTCGTCGTCTTCTCCCGCTTTCCGGGCTGTACGGCGAGGATGTGCGCCTTCGCTCCGAGCACGCGCTTCACCCGGCGGGCGTCCGGCGACGCTCCGTGGATCAGGACGACCACGCCCGGGGAGAACCCGAAGCTCCGCCCCAGGTCCGCGCTGATCAGCCCGTCCACGGCGGGCAGCCCGAGCGCGGCGGAGGCGGCGAGGCGCAGCCGGGGGCCGCCGTCGACCTGATACTGCGCGCCGAGGTTCATGCCGAGCCGCCGCACCGTCTCCGCGTCGGCCACCAGCTCGCCCCGGCTCAGCGCGCTCCACACCTCGGGGTGCTCCGCCACCGGCTGCGGCGTCCAGGAACGGAAGGTCGCCGGATCGACGGCGAGCAGCTGCAGCGGGTTGCCCGCGATGTGGACGGTCCCCCCGTCCACGGCGGCGGCCTTGCGCACGCCCTTGAGCCCGGCGACCCTGCGCACGGTCTCGTCCGACACGGACGACGTGGTGATCGCCATGAGCTGGGGCGGGGCGGCCCGGATCTCCGCCTCCGCCAGCACCGGGGAGCCGGTGGGAAGCGCGGGGCCGGGGCCGGGGGTCGACGGGGTCGATCTCGTGGTCTCCGCGAGGCTGTGCCTGGCGCCGTCCTCGCGGCCGCCCTCCTCGCCCTTGGCGTACAGCACGGCGGCGCCGACCGCCACCAGGGCCGTCAGCCCCACCAGAAGCACACGTAGTGCGGCGAACCAGGGAACACGGCGCACCCGGCTCAGGCTAGTCGCTTCGGGACGTAGATCGAAAAATCACTTGCCAACCGGCCAGCCGGTAGGACATGGTCTGGCAGGATAAGTGCACGTCCGCGTGTCGCGAGCGGGGGAGCCCGCGGCCGCACCAGTCGCATCGAGGTGCCCGGACGCACGGAGTGCGAGGGGAAATCGACATGGTGGGGCCGTACCGCGGGCTCTTCGGCACGCCTGGAGTCAAGGGCTTCGTCATCGCGGGATTCGTCGGCCGGATCCCGATGTCCATGCTGGGCATCGGCATCATCCTGCTGGTGTCGGAGCTGACCGGCTCCTACGCCACGGCGGGCGCGGTCTCGGCGGTCGAGTCGGTGGCCTTCGCACTCGCCGCGCCGCTGTCGGGCCGGCTCGTGGACCGGTACGGCCAGGCCAAGGTGCTCGTCCCGCTCGTCTTCCTGCACGGCGCCGCGCTCGTCGCGCTCATTCTGTGCGCGCACGCCAAGGCGCCCATCTGGACCCTCTACGTGACCGCCTTCGTCGTCGGCGCGGCCGCCACCTCGCTCGGGTCGATGGTCCGGGCCCGGTGGTCGCACGTGCTCGACGACCCCGCGAAGCTGCACACCGCGTTCTCGTTCGAGAGCGTGGCCGACGAGGCGATCTTCGTGGCCGGCCCGGCTTTCGTCACCGCGCTGGCCACCGGCGTCAACGTCTACGTCGGGCTCGTCGTCGCCATCCTGCTCGCCGTCGGCGGCACCCTCGCGTTCGCCGCGCTCCGCGGCACCGAGCCGCCGGCCGTACGGCACCGCGCGCACACGGGCTCGCCGATCGCGATCCCGGGGGTCGCGCTGCTCGTGATGGTGTTCCTCGCCGTCGGCTCGGTCTTCGGCTCGATCGACATCGTCACCGTCGCGTTCGCCGAGGAGCACGGCGCAAAGGCCGCGGCGGGCCTGCTGCTCGCCTCGGTCGCGAGCGGCAGCATGGTCTCCGGCCTCTGGTACGGCTCGCGCCACTGGAAGATCGACCTGCGCCGGCGGCTGGTGCGCGGGCTCGGGGTGTTCGTCGTGGGGCTGACCCCGCTCATCCTGATGGGCAACGTCCCGACGATGGCGGTCGCCCTGTTCTTCGCCGGGCTGGCGATCTCGCCCACACTGATCACCGGATTCTCCCTGGTCGAGCGGATGGTCCCGGCGGCACAGCTCACCGAGGGCATGTCGTGGCTGTCCACGTCGCTCGGGTTCGGCGTGGCGATCGGCGCGTGGGCCGGCGGGCGGCTCACCGACAGCTACGGCGCGTCCAACGCGTACGGCTTCCCGCTCATCTGCGCGCTGCTGGCCGTCGCGGTGGGCCTCGCCGGGTCGGCCTGGCTGCGCACACCCGAGGTCGCCGGGAACGACGCCGCCTGACGGGGGGACCGGCAGGTTCCCGGCCCCGGGCTCTGGATTCGGCGCCGGTTTCATGAGTATCGTTCATGTTTTCTCCCGAAAACGTGGGCTTGGATGGTCATGAACGAGTTCCGCAACTGGGCCGGCAACCAGTCCGTCACCCCCGCCGAGATCAGGACGCCCGCGTCCGCGGCCGAGGTGGCCGAAGCCGTACAGGACGCCGCGCGCAGCGGCCGCAGGGTCCGTATGACGGGCACCGGGCACTCCTTCACCGGCATCGCCCTGGTCGACGGCATCATGCTGCGGCCCCACGCGCTCACCGGCGTGCTCGCGACCGGTGACGACTGGGCCAAGGTCGCCGCGGGCACCCCCCTGCACGTCGTCAACGACGAGCTGCACAAACGCGGCCTCGCGCTCGGCAACATGGGCGACATCACCGCGCAGACCATCGCGGGCGCGATTCAGACCGGCACCCACGGGACCGGACGGGACATCGGCGGCCTCGCCGACCAGGTCATCGAACTGGAGATCGTGCTCGCCGACGGGACGATCACCACCGTCAGCGAGGGCCCGCTGTTCGACGCGGCCCGCGTGGGCCTCGGCGCGCTCGGCATCCTCACCGCCGTCACGTTCCGGGTGGAGCCGTCGTTCCTGCTGCGCAGCCGCCGCGAGCCGCTGCCGTTCAGCGGCATCCTGGAGACGCTGGACGAACTGACCGCCGAGAACGAGCACCTCGACTTCTTCTGGCTGCCGCACACCGACACCTGCCTGGCCAAGCGCAACAACCGCTCCCCCGGTCCGGCCCGGCCCACCGGCCCGTTCAAGCACTGGCTGGACAACGTCTTCCTGGAGAACACGATCTTCGGCGCGGCCTGCGCGGTCGGCGCGAAGATGCCCGGCGCGATCCCGCGCATCAACGGGGTCTCCGCGAGCCTGCTCAGCGCGTCCGAGTCCGTCGACACGTCGTACAAGATCTTCAACTCGGTGCGGGAGGTGCGCTTCCTGGAGATGGAGTACGCGATCCCGCGGGAGAACCTGACCCAGGCCCTGCGTGAGACCCGCGACCTCATCGAGCGGATGGACTGGAAGATCACCTTCCCCGTCGAGGTCAGGGTGACCCCGCCGTCGGACGCCTGGCTGTCCACCGCGTACGGCAGGCCCAGCGCGTATATCGCCTGCCACGTCTACCGTCCGACGCCGAACCCCGAATATTTCGAGGGCGTCGAGGAGGTCCTGACCAGGTTCGGCGGCCGTCCCCACTGGGGCAAGCTTCACACCAGGGACGCCGCCTACCTCGCCACGGTCTATCCGAAGTTCGCCGACTTCGTGGCGCTGCGCGACGAGCTCGACCCCCAGCGGGTGTTCACGAACGACTACCTGGACGTCGTCCTGGGCTGACACCATGGCGTCTCGATGACGTCTGAGACTCCGTCGGCGGCCCCGCTCCGTGCTCGCGCGGGCCCGGCGCGACTCGCCGGAATCCCCGGAGGGGCAAGAACCGCTTGCTGAACCCCGCCACGCTGTAGAAAGGTGAATGCGACAAATGTGACCGGCGTCATGTCGCCTGCCACGCCCCTGGGGAAGGCGATGTTCGGACATGCCGGGTACGGTGCTGGAAGGCAACCGGCTCACGCGAGAAACTCAAGGGTCCGGGGGAAGATTGAGCACGACGACGAAGGGACTCGCATGCAGGAGCTCCGTCTCGTCGCGGTAAGTGAGGACGGCACGTACCTCGTTCTGGCCACGGCCGGACGCGGTACGCGGTTCACGCTTCCCGTCGACGACCGGCTCCGCGCTGCCGTCCGCGGCAACTTCTCCCGTCTCGGCCAGTACGAGATCGAAGTGGAGAGTCCGTTGCGTCCCAAGGAGATCCAGGCTCGCATCCGCGCCGGAGAGTCGGCGGAGGAGATTGCGGCGACCGCCGGCATCCCGGTCGAACGTGTCCGCTGGTTTGAGGGGCCCGTGCTCCAGGAGCGCGAGTACATGGCCCAGCAGGCGCAGCGGGTCGCCGTGCGCCTTCCCGGCGAGACCACACCCGGCCCCACCCTCGGCGAGCTGGTCGCGGAGCGGCTGACCCGGCGCGGCGTGCCCGCCGACGAGATCGACTGGGACTCGTGCAAGCGTGACGACAACCTCTGGCGGGTGAAGCTCGGCTTCGTCTGGAACGGTCACACCCGGCACGCGGAGTGGCTGTTCGACCCGCGCCGCCGCCACATCACGCCCAACGACGACGAGGCGATGCGCCTGTCCGCCGCCGAGTACGTCGAGCCCGTCCCCGTCGAGGACACGACGGTGCGGCCGTTCCTGCCTCGCCTGGCGTCCAAGCTCGCGCCCGTCCCTCCGCTGCCCGAGGGCCCGCTCTCCGTCCGCGCCGGCCGCGCGGAGCCCGACTTCCCGTCCGTCCGGCCCGAGCCCGCCCGCCGGGACGATCCGGTCCGCGACGAGCCCGCGGCCCGTCCGGCCGCCGAGACGGCGTACCGGCCCGAGGCCCCGACAGCCCCGGGCCGTCCCGCCTTCCGTCCCGAGCCGAGCCGGGAGACGGCGTTCCACCTGCGCGAACCCGCCCAGGAGGCGGCCCTGCCGGAGACCGAGACGCGGCCCCCGGTCCGGGTGACCGAGCCCGCGCCCGTCCACGGCGGCGCACCACCGCCGAGCGCCCCTACCCCGCACCTGCCTGACGTCGGGGAGGCCGCGTACTCGACGCGTCCCGGCGACCCGGTGCGCGAGCCCGTGGCCGAGGAGACGCCACGCGCCGAGGAACGGCTTTCCCTGGTGCCGGAGAGCGCACCGCACGCGCCCTCCGGTGGCGTTGAGGCGTCCGCCGAGGCCGAGGCGGGCACCGACACGGCCGTCGCGGCCGACAGCCCGGTAGGCGCCGCGGGCGCGCCGGGCACATCGGTGCGGAACGCCACCGCGCCAGCGGCCGACGAGGTCCCGGCGGCTCCCGCACCACCCGGCCGGCAGGACGAGGCCACCCCGTCCGTGGCCGCCGCCGCGGAGGCGATCGAGGCCACGACGGCGTCGGACTCCCCGGCTCCGGAAGGCACGACTTCGGAAGATACGGCTTCGGAAGGCACGGCCGTGGAGGCCGCGGCTTCAGAGGACGTGGCAGACGCGTCGGTCGAGGCGACCGCGCCCGTGAGCGACAGGGCGCCTTCAGATGCGCCGACCGTGTCCGAGCCGGCCGCCGCGACGGACGCCGGGGGCGCTCCGGAGAGCGAAGCGACGGCGCCCGCAGCCCAGCAGCCCACGCCCACGCCCACGCCCACGGTCGCGCCCGCTGAGCGGGCCGAGAGCCCCGGTGACGCCGCCACGACCGAGCGGGTCGAGACCCCTGCTGACGCACCTGCCGCCGCGCCCGCGCCGGCGGAGGGCGAGCCCGGCACGGCCAAGGAGGCCGTCGCCGTGCCCGCCGCGAGGCTCAGTGAGGAGCGGGCCGCACCACCTGCCGCGCCCGCCGCCGCTTCAGGCGCGAGCCCGGGCAAGCAGGGCGCGGCGAAGGAGCCGAAGCCCGAGCCGCCGGCCCCGCCCACTCCCAAGCCCGCTCCGGCCCGGCCCCGCAAGTCGCGCGGGCGGCGTGCCTCCGTCCCGACGTGGGACGAGATCATGTTCGGCGCCCGCAAGCAGGAATGATCCGCTCCTGACGAGGCGCCCGCGCCCGTCTCCCCCCGCGTCTCGCGAACGACCGGCTTCCGGCCGCTCTACCGGCACGTCACCCCATGTGACTCCGGCTGACCGGATCTCCCCCCGGTCGACCGTTCCACTGCGTGAACGCCCTCCTCCACGCTCCACTGACCTCCCGTCGTCGCCCGGCGATCGGGGGCATGGTGCGCGACCACGCCCCCCTGTTCATCGCCGTTCGTGGCCGATGGCGGGCCGGACGGCGGCCGGATCACCGCTACGACTGGTACATCCGGGGCGTCTTCTCCGTACGCATGCGCTGCTCGTACATCCGCTGCGACTTCTCCTTGTGCATCCGCTGCATCCGCTGCTCGTACATCCGTTGCTCGTGCATCCGCTGCATGCGCTGCTCGTACATCCGCTGCGACTTCTCCTTGTGCATGCGGTGCATCCGCTCCTCGTGCATGCGGTGCATCTTCTCCTTCTTCTCCTTCTTCATCCGCTTGCAGCTGTGGAAGCCCTTGTCGTAGCCGTCGGAGTAGCCGCGCTCGTAGTCGTCCTCTTCGGCCATGCTGTGCATGGCCTTCTTCATCTCCTTGCCGGACTTGCAGTCGGCGCGGCCGTCCTTGTACCCGTCGTGGAAGCCCTTCTTGTAGTCGTCCCGGCTGAACGCCGAGTGGTGCGACATGCTCAGGGTCGCCTCGGTGGGGGCGGCCGAGGCGTGGGAGACCCCGGTCGGACTGAGCGCGAGGGTTGTGAGGAGGGCCGAGCCAAGCAGCATCACACGTCCGGTGCGTCGCATGGCCGTCTCCTTTCTCCATGGAGCCACCCGGCGACCGTCCGGCCGGAGGGTGGGCGCGACTACGGTCACCTCGCATCGTGACCGGGGCCGCGCCACGGCGCCGCGACACCGGCGTGACGCGAGCGTGACCGTTCCCCCTCCGGCGCCACCTGCCGCACGGCCCGATCCGGCGGCTCGCGGCGTCACGGCCGCAGGCCGGCGACCAGCTCGCGCAGCCGCGGTGAGGGCGGGATCCGCAGCTCGGCCTGCAGAAGGCCGGCGCAGCGCTCGTAGTCACGCAGCGCCTCGGCCTGGTTCCCCTCGGCCAGGTGCGCGCGGATCAGCGCGGCGTGGGCGCTCTCCCGCAACGGCTCGGCCCGTACGGCGAGGCACGCGGCGGAGACCGCGTCGGCGAACCTCCCGGCGGCGATGAAGTCGTCCACGAGCGCCTCCAGGGCGTGGACGCGCAGCCGATGCCACTCCTCCGCCTCGAAAATCACCCAGTCGTCGTACCAGCCGGGCAGCAGGTCGGCCGAGAGCGTCTCGACGGCGTCGGCGCTCAGATCCCGCTCGGCGGTCGGGGTGGTCCGGTCGAGGATGCGCCGGGCCAGGGCCCGCGCCTCGTCGACGTCCACGCGGGTGGCGGGGCTCAGCCGTACGTCGGTCGCGCCGATGTCGAGGAGGCGGCGGCCGACGCCGTCGAGGCGGGCGAGGGCCGACCGCAGGCTCGCGTGCGCCCTCCGCTCCGAGGCGTCCGGCCACAGCCTGCCCGCCATGAGCGCGCGGGGCACGGACTGGCCGCAGAGGGCGATGAACGAGAGGAGCCGCTCGGCGCCGCCGGAGACGACCACCTGATCGCCTCCCGCGAGCAGCCGGAATCCGCCGAGAAGAGTGATCCGCAAAGCACCCCAGTCGTTGCTCTCCATGATCCTCCCGCCTCGCGTGGGAAACAGATGGAAAAAGGATCTCGACCGGCGGCTCCGCCGCGCTTCCTCCTCTAAGTACCCGATATGTGGTAAATCGCTGTGATTCTTCACCGAATGAGTGGATAACGAGCTGCCAATCGGTCATCAGCCGAGGTCACGACCCGCCTCAGTCCGCTTCTCAGCACGGCGTCAGCGATATGTCAGTGCCCGGCCGAAGGGATCAGCGAAATGTCAGTGGCGTCCTTCAGAGTGGAGCCGATACCGACGAGAAGAGAGATCATGACATACGCGATTCAGGCCGAGGGACTGGCCAAGCGCTATGGCGAGACGCGTGCCCTGGACGGGGTGGATCTCGAGGTGCCGCGCGGCCGGCTGCTCGGAGTCCTCGGGCCCAACGGCGCGGGAAAGACCACCGCTGTGCGCGTCCTCGCCACCCTGCTGCGGCCCGACGGGGGCCGCGCCCGGGTCGGCGGTTACGACGTCGTCAGACAGGCCCACCAGGTGCGGTCGCTGATCGGCCTGACCGGGCAGTACGCCGCCGTCGACGAGACGCTGACCGGCGTGGAGAACCTCGTGATGATCGGCCGGCTACTCGACATGCCGCGGGCCGAGGCCCGTCGGCGCGCCAACGAGCTGCTCGCCCGGTTCGACCTGACCGATGCGGGCGGCCGTGCCGCCAAGACCTACTCCGGGGGGATGCGGCGCAGGCTGGACCTCGCCGCGAGCCTCGTCGGGCGCCCCCAGTTGCTGTTCCTGGACGAGCCGACCACCGGCCTCGACCCGCGCAGCCGGGCGGACCTGTGGGCGGTCGTGCGCGGCCTGCGGGACGACGGGGTGACGGTGCTGCTCACCACGCAATACCTGGAGGAGGCCGACCAGCTCGCCGACGACATCGTGGTGTTCGACCACGGCAAGGTCATCGCGAGCGGCACCTCCGACGAGCTCAAGGCCACCACCGGCGCCCAGGTGCTCGAGGTGCGGCCGCTGCGGCCGTCCCACCTGGACGTGGTCGCGAGCGTGGTGGGCGACGTGCTTGGCGCCCCGCCCGAGGTCGCGGGCGGTCTGGTCTCCGGCAGCGTCCGGGATCCCGCGCTTGTGCCCTCCATCGTGCGCCGCCTGGACGATCTGGGCGTGGTCGCGGCCGAGCTGTCGCTGCGCAAGTCCAGCCTCGACGAGGTCTTCCTCGCCCTGACCGGCCACCGCGCCGAAGAATCCGAAAACGCCGGCGACCGGCCCGGCGACGGCCCCGGCAGCGGGGCCGGCGCCCACGACGACACGCGGAACGGCACCGCGAGGAAGAAGGAGGTCGCGCTATGACGGCCATCAGCCCGGCGGCTCCTGGGGTCACCGTCTCGGCGCGGCCCGGGGTCGCAGCGACCATGCGCCACACGGCCACCCTGGCGTGGCGCAGCCTCGTGCAGATCAAGCACAACCCGATGGAGCTCCTGGACCTGAGCGTCCAGCCGATCATGTTCCTGCTGCTGTTCACATACGTGTTCGGCGGGGCGATCGCCGGCTCCACGGGCGACTACCTGCAGTTCTCCCTGCCGGGCCTGATCGCGCAGAACATGCTGTTCGCCAGCCTGACGACGGCGATCGGGCTCAACACCGACATCACCAAGGGCGTGTTCGACCGGCTGCGGAGCCTGCCGATCGCCCGGTCGGCGCCGCTCACCGGACGCATCGTCGCCGACACGCTGAAGCAGGCGTGGGCGTTCGCCCTGTTCCTCGGCGTCGGCATGGTGCTCGGGTTCCGCGTCCACACCGGCGTGTTCGGCGTCCTCGGCGCGCTGGCGCTGCTGCTCGCGTTCGCGCTGGCCATGTCCTGGCCGGCGGTGCTCATCGGGCTGACCGCGGAGAACCAGGAGAAGGTGCAGATCGTGGCCTTCTCCCTGATTATGCCGATCACCTTCACCAGCAACGCGTTCGTGCCGACCGCCACCATGCCGAGCTGGCTGCAGAGGTGGGCGGAGATCAACCCGGTCAGCCACCTGGCCGACGCGGTGCGCGGGCTCCTCAGCGGCGGCCCGATCGCCTCCAGCGCGATCGTGTCCCTGCTGTGGGCGGCCGGGCTCACGGTGGTGTTCGCCCCGCTGTCGATCCGCGCGTTCCGCAACCGTACGTGACCCGGCCGCGCGGGCTCTCAGCCGGCGGAGACAGCGGCGACCATGTCGTCCAGCGGCGTCGCCCGGCCGCGCTCGTAGGCCCGCGAGAACTCCTCGGGCCCGAGCGCGGCCCGCGCGGCGGCGGTGATGCGGCTGTGGTCGAAGGCGACCACCTCGTCCACGCCACGCATCGCCGCGGCGGACCCGAGCAGGCGGGCGGCCAGCTCCGGGTCGCCGTCGAGGAGCGCCAGCCCCGCCCTGCCGATCAGCACACGTCCGATGACCGGACCGTCTTCTGCGGTGATGGCCGCCTCCATGGCCGCGGCGTGCATCCGGCGCGAGCGGGCCGCGTCGCCCTCCTGCTCCGCGAGCAGGCCGAGGGACGCGTGCACCAGCGCGCGGAACTGCGGCGGCTGGACCACCGGTCCGTCGATCTGCCACACCGCCTCGGCGTAGTGCCTCCGGGCGAGGTCGAGATCGCCGTCCTCCCGGGCGAACTCCCCTCTGACGAGCCCCAGGCCCGCCAGGCTGACCACGTCGTCCCCCGCGGCGCAGATGCGCTCCGCCTCGTCGAGCACCATGTGCGCCCCCGCGCGATCTCCGGTCGCGTTGAGGGCCGTCGCCAGCTGGCTCCGCATGTACGGGGTGTCGTTGGAGGCGCCGATCTCGTCGACGAGCGCGATGGCCTCGCGCATGATCGGGATCGCTCCGGCGTTGTCCCCGCGGATGGCCTTGACCTCGGCCAGCGCGGACAACGAGTTGGCGACGCCCCAGCGGTCACCCGTCAGATGGAAGCCCGCAAGCGCGGCCGCCACGTCGGCCTCCCCCTGGGGGACCCGGCCGCTGTTGAAGTGCAGATGCCCCCGGAACAGGTGCGCGACGGCGACCAGCCACGGGTCCGGCGCGGCCAACAGCTCGGCGAGGTGGGCGTCCACGGTGTCGGTGTGGCGGAGGAAGAGGCTCAGCACCGGCCGCGCCAGCGCGACGATCGGGTGCAGGGGGCTGGGCGCGAGCAGTTCGACCAGCGAGCCGACGCCTTCGAGAGCCTCCCGCGCGCGCTCCCAGTCGGCGGAGCCGCCCAGCGCGGTCACGCCGTAGACCGCGAGCAGCAGCGCCTGCTTGGCCGGCTCGACGTCCTCGGGGACGATCCGGAGCACTTCGGCGGTCCGCGCCTCGCCCTCCGCCCGGCGGCCGGCCAGCCACCAGTACCAGCCAAGCGCGCCGACCAGCCGGATCGCCAGGTCGGCCTCGCCCTCGTCGACCGCCCAGCGCAGCGCGGCCGACAAGTTGTCCTGTTCGGCCGTCAGCCGGGCCAGCCACCCGACCTGGTCCGGCCCGCGCAGCCGCGAGTCGGCCGTCTCGGCCAGCTCGGTGAAGAACTCCGCGTGCGCCAGCCGCACCCGCCGCTCCTCGCCCGACTCTGCGAGCCGCTCGGCGGCGTACGCTCTGATCGTCTCCAGCATGTGATAGCCGCCGTCGTCGTAGACGACGAGGGACTTGTCCACCAGGCGCCCGAGCAGGTCGACGGTCCAGCCCGACCCGCCCGGCCCCGCGCAGACGCGCTCGGCGCTCTCCAGGGTCGCCCCGCCCGCGAAGACCGACAGCCGCGCGGCGAGCCGCCGCTCGTCCTCGTCCAGCGGCTCCCAGCTCCACTCGACCACGCCACGCAGCGTCTGGTGCCTCGGCAGCGCCGTACGGCTCCCGCTGGTGAGGAGGCGGAACCGGTCGTCGAGGCGGTCGGCGATCTGCCCGGCGGAGAGGGCGCGCAGCCGGGCCGCGGCCAGCTCGATCGCGAGGGGCATCCCGTCCAGCTCCCGGCAGATGCGCTCGACCGCCGGGCGCTCCCCGTCCACCGCGTATCCCGGTCTGGCGGCCGTGGCGCGGTCGGTGAACAGCCGTACCGCGGGGTCGAGGTCGAGCGGGCGCACCGGCCACAGCATCTCGCCGGTGATGCCGAGCGGCTCCCCGCTGGTGGCGAGGACGCGGATGTCCGGGCAGGCGGCCAGCAGCCGGTCCACCAGCATCGCGGCGGGCTCGATCAGGTGCTCGCAGTTGTCCAGGACGATCAGTGCCCGGCGGCCCGCGAGGAGGACGGCCAGCCGCTCGGTGGGGTCGGCCTCGCCGTGCGGCCCGGCGCCCGGCCGCCTGGTCATCAGGCTCGCGTCCCTCAGGCCGAGCGAGGTGAGCATCGTCTGCGCGATCTCGTCGGGGTCGCGCAGCGACGCCAGCTCGACCAGCCAGGCGCCGTCCGGCACTTCGGAGGAGAGCTGCTCGGCGGTCTCGACGGCGAGGCGTGTCTTGCCCGCCCCTCCGGGACCGAGGAGGGTCACCAGCCGGTGCGCGTCCAGGAGGCCGCCCACACGCTCGACGTCCGTCTCGCGTCCGACGAAGCTCGTCAGCCTGGCCCGCAGGTTGCCCTTGGCCGCGGCCGGCGCGGAGCGGGGACGCGCGTCGGCGACCGGCGGGATGACGGGCGACTCCGGGATGACGGCCGGCTCCAGAGCGTTCGGCGACTCCGGCTCGGCCGGGGACTCTGGGACAGCGGCCGGCGGCTCTGGGACGGCGGTGACGCGCGCCTGGAGAGCGACCGGCGGCTCCTCCCCCGCGACGGCCCGGGCGGATCCGTTGTGCGGGAGGGGCTCGCAGCGGAGCACGGCGAGGTGCAGTTCGGCGAGCCGGGGCGAGGGATCGGCTCCGAGCAGGTCGGCGAAGGCGGCCCGGGCGTCCTCGTAGGCGGCGAGCGCCTCGACCTGACGTCCGGAGGCGTAGAGGGCCCGCATGAACTGGCCGCGCAGCCGTTCGCGCAGCGGGTGCGCGGTGATGAAGGCGCGCAGCTCCGGCAGCACCTCGCCGTGCCGTCCGAGGGCGAGGTCGGCGTCGATCCGGTCCTCGGTCGCGGCGATCCGCAGGTCGTCGAGCCGCGCGGCCTCCGGCGCTCCGTCGGGCAGGTCGGGAAGCGCGGGGCCGCGCCAGAGCGCGAGCGCGTCCCGCAGGGTGCGTGCGGCGCTGGGGGCGTCACCGGCGGCCAGCGCCCGGCCGCCCTCCCCGCACAGCCGGGTGAACACGTGGACGTCGACCAGCTCGGGTGAGACGGCCAGCCGATATCCGGACGGGTGGGCGGCCACCAGCTCGCGGTCGATCGCGGCGCGGAGCCGGGAGACCAGGGCCTGGAGCGCGTTGCCGACACCGCTCGGGGGGCTGTTCTCCCACACCCTCGCGACGAGCGCGTCGACCGGAACGGCCCGGCCGGCGTCGAGCAGCAGCGCCGTCAGCAGGGCCCGCAGTCGCTGCCCGCCGATCTCGATCAGCCGGCCGTCCTGCCGGACCTCAAGAGGGCCGAGGGCGGAGAATCTTAGGCCTGTGTCCCGTTCCGTCCCCACCATGCCTCGATTATCCGTCTCTTCGGGAGCCGGTGGGCGATCAGATCGCGGGCCCGCTCCCCGTACGGCACTGGGACGACAGGCGCGGCCGCCGTACCGGCGGTGACCACGGCCGAGGCCCCCCTTCCCGCGCCTGCCGGGACGACGGGGCCGCAGGCTCGGGAAGCACCCGTGGAGCCGGCCGAGGGAACGGATCGGCGCGATCCGGTCAGCGCACCGTCCAGATCCGCGTAGCATCATCGGGCATGGGGTCGCCGAACATGTCAGGACGCGCGCGGCGTGCCGTCGCCATCGCGGCGGTCGCGCTCACCGCATCAGGCTGCGGGATTCTGGGCGGTGGTTCGCCCAGGAACCTCGACGTGATCAGCGTGTCCAGTCCGCGTTTCCGCGACGGCGCCCCCCTGCCGCACGGCTACTCCTGCAACGGAGGGATGGGCAACCCGCCTCTCCGCTGGTCGGGTACGTCGGGCGCCAAGTCGGTGGCCCTGGTGGTCGACGACAACGGCCCTCGGAGCGAAGCGGAGGTGCACTGGGTGGTGTTCAACATCGACCCCAACACCACCGAGCTGGCTGAGAACGGCGTCCCCCGAGGCTCGAGAGAGGGCAAGACGACGACCGGGAAAGTCGGATACGTGCCTCCGTGCACCCCCAACGGGAACTACCGTTTCACTGTGTACGCCTTGGACGCGAAGCTCGATCTCCAGCAGGGCGCCCCCCTCGCGGAGACCCTGGAGCACATCGCCGGCCACACCATCGCCCGCGGCCGTCTCACTGCCTCGAACATCGAGTGACATGCCGAACACCGCAGGTAGCAGCACCTCGCCAATCTTCGCCAAGGGTGTGACAACGGTCATCGTGGTCGAGCAGAATCGGATCCAATTGCTGAGCGCAGGTGAACAAAGGGAGCAGGTCGCGTCGATGGCCGCGCGACCTCACCGGCGCCGCTGGCAGGCCATGGCCTTGAGGGTGGTGCTATGATCGCGGTCATTTCTGGCCTCGTCGCCGTCGTGCTCTTGGTGCTGGTGGTCGTGGCCATGGGCATGCGGTCGATGAACCGCAGAGAGAGCGCGCTCCCGCCCGAGCGGTTGAAGGCGATGGCCGAGAACAAGGGTCCCAAGCCGCGGCGTCCCGCCGAGGAGACCTTCTTCGAGAGCTTCCCCAAGGGTTTCGACGCGTTCGAGGAGCCGCAGAGCGCCAAGCAGCAGCGTGCCGCCCGCCCGGCGCCCCGCCCCGGCGGCCGGCAGGCCTCGCGCCCGGGGGCGCAGCGCGGCAAACAGCCCGCGGCCGCCCGCGGCCGGCGCGGCGTGGACGAGTGGGGCGAGCAGGACGACTACGACGACGACTACTGGACCCGGGTCCGCTCCGACGAGGGCGGCTTCGACGGCGCCGGAGGCGCGCAGCCGGACCCGTCCCGCCCCGTCGCCGCCTCGGCCGACCCCCAGGCCGTGCCCCCGCAGTCCCCGCAGGCCCCGCGGCACTCCGGACTGGCCGACCTGGTCGAGCCTCTGCGCGCCACCCCCGCCTCCGCGCTCGCCGACCAGAAGACGATGACCTTCTCCACCGCGGGCACCGACGCGCTGGGCGCGCTCGGCACCCCGGCCCCGGCCGGGCGCCCCGACCCGCTGCTCGACCGCGGCGCCCCGCTGCCCACCGGCTCGCCGTCCGGCGGAGCGCCGAACGGTCCCTTCTCCGCCCCGCCGGCCGACCCGCTGAACACCCCACGCGGCAGCGGCTCCTTCGAGGCCGTACGCGGCAGCGGCTCCTTTGAGGCCGTACGCAACACGCCGCCCGCCACCGGCCCGTTCGACAACGTGATCCCGGAAACCGGGATGTTCGAGGCGATCCGCGACACCGGCCCCGCCCCCACCAGCCCCGCGACCGGCCCGTTCGACAACGTGATCCCCGAGACCGGGATGTTCGAGGCGATCCGCGACACCGGCCCCGCCCCCACCAGCCCCGCGACCGGCCCCTTCGACACCGCCGCCCCCCAGACCGGGATGTTCGAGCGGCCGGCGTCCTACGACGTGCCTCCGGCGGACCCGTACAGCTCGACGGGGCGCTTCACCTCCGACACCGGCCCCTCCTACGCGGTGCCCGCGTCCCCGCCCGCCGAGGAGCCCTCCTGGGGACAGCCGGCGGCTCCGCCCGCCACGCCCGCCTGGCCGGGGGTGCGCGACGTGCTGGACGACCCGGAGCCTCCGCACGGCTACCAGCCCACCCAGTACGGCGGTTACGACTCCTACTCCGCCGACCGCGCGTCCTACCCCTCCACCCCGTCCCCGAGCTCGTACGAGGTGAGCGCGGGCTGGGCGACGATCGACGACTCCGACACCGTGAGCGGCCCCACCGCCCCCACCGCCTCCGCCGGCTCGCCCCCCGCGACCCCGGCCACGCCGTACGAGCAGGGCGACTACTACGGCCAGGGCCAGCAGCCGGGGCACGCGGCCACGCCGGAGCCGTCCGCGTGGCCGGAGCAGAAGCCCGCGTCCGGGAGCTGGCCCGGCTACGACGAGCTGTACGGCACGACCCCCGAGCCGACCGGGCGCCGCGGTAGCCACCGCAGCCCCGAGACCGACTATCCCGACTATTACCGCTGACTTTCCTCCCGCTTGCCTGACCTGCGCGTGATCCCTGTTTTAGGGTCACGTCATGACGGAGAGCGGCTATACGAACACGAAGAGTGGCTGGCGGTCCGTGCTCCGGCACGACGTACCCGCCTCCCTGGTGGTCTTCCTCGTCGCGGTGCCCCTCTCCCTCGGGATATCCGTCGCGTCAGGCGCCCCGATCGCCGCCGGTCTGGTGGCCGCGGTCGTCGGGGGCATCGTCGCGGGCGCGATGGGCGGATCCGTGATCCAGGTCAGCGGCCCGGCCGCCGGGCTCTCGCTGGTCGTCGCCGACCTCGTGCAGACGTACGGGTGGCGCGCCACGTGCATGATCACGTTGCTGGCGGGGTTGCTGCAGCTCCTGCTCGGCCTCGTCAAGGTGGCCCGGGCGGCGCTGGCGGTGTCCCCCGCGGTCGTCCACGGGATGCTCGCCGGGGTGGGCGTCACGATCGCGCTCTCGCAGCTCCACATCGTCCTCGGCGGGCAGCCGCAGAAGTCGGCGATCGAGAACCTCCTGGAGCTGCCCTCGCAGATCGTGAACAACCACGGCCACGCCGTCCTGGTCGGCGTCATCACGATCGCCGTCCTGCTGGTGTGGAACCGACTGCCGCGCCTGCGCGCGGTACCCGCCCCGCTCGCAGCCCTGCTGATCGGAGCGGCCCCGGCGGCCGCGCTCGGCTGGGACGTCACCCGGGTGGACCTGACCGGCGGGTTCTCCTCCCTGGAGGGTCCCGTTTTCCCGTCGGGGGACTGGCACGCCATCATGTCGTCGGTGCTGCTGGTCGCGCTGCTCGCCGCGGTCGAGTCGCTGCTCACCTGTGTCGCCTCCGACCGCATGCACAGCGGGCCGCGCGCCGACCTCGACCGGGAACTGACCGCGCAGGGCGCGGCGAACCTCATCTCGGGCGCGCTCGGCGGCCTGCCCGTCTCCGGCGTGGTCGTACGGACGACCGCCAACGCGCGGGCGGGCGCGCGCAGCCGGTGGTCGACGGTGCTGCACGGCATGTGGGTGCTGATCTTCACCCTGGCCTTCGGATGGGCGATCACGCTGATCCCGATGGAGGCGCTCGCCGCGCTGCTGGTCTTCATCGGCATCCAGATGGTGAACGTCGGCCACGTGCGCAACCTGCGCGGCCACGGCGAGATGCCGGTCTACTTCGTCACCATGGGCGGCGTGGTGCTGGTCGGGCTCGCCGAGGGTGTCCTGGTGGGGCTCGGCCTGGCCGCGCTGCTCTCGCTCCGCCGGCTCACCTGGCTCTCGGTCCAGGTGCGGCCCGACGGCGACCGATGGCGCCTCGTGGTGACCGGCTCGCTCACCTTCCTCGGCGTGCCGAGGCTGACCGAAGCGCTGCGGGCCATCCCGGCGGGGGCGGCCGTCGAACTCGACCTGCACGTCGACTTCATGGACAACGCCGCCTTCGAGGCGCTGCACCACTGGCGGCTGGAACACGAGCGCGCCGGCGGCACGATCGACATCGACGAGCTGCACGACGAGTGGTACTCCGCCGCCGTGCGCGGCACCCGGATGTTCCCCGCCAAGAGCCCGTTCCGGCACGACCGGTGGTGGCTGCCGTGGGCGTACCGGAGTCCCGGGCCGCGTCCCGGTGAGGTCCTCCCGATGCCCGAGCCCGCCCCGGCCGTCGTCTCCCCGGCGAACGGGGGCGAAGCCGTACCGGATCTGCTGAAGGGGGCCCAGGAGTTCCAGCGGCGCACCGCCCCGCTGGTGCGGCCTTTGCTGACCCGGCTGGCGCGCGGGCAGGCGCCCTCCCACCTGTTCATCACGTGCGCCGACTCGCGGATCGTGCCGAACATCATCACCGCGAGCGGCCCCGGCGACCTGTTCACGTTGCGCAACATCGGGAACCTCGTCCCCCGCCACCGGGTCGCGCCGCACGACGACTCCGTCATGGCCTCGATCGAGTACGCCGCGGGGGTCCTCGGGGTACGGAAGATCACCGTCTGCGGGCACTCCGGCTGCGGCGCGATGGCGGCTCTGCTCGGTGAGATCCCGCCGGCACCGGCCGAGTTCGACACCGGCTTCCCCGCCCTGCGTGGATGGCTGCGCCACGGACGGCACACGCTGGCCCGGTTCGTGGCGACGGAGAGCACGGAGGACGACGCGGGCCCGCTGGACCGGCTCTGCCGCCTGAACGTGATCCAGCAACTGGAGAACGTACGTTCCCACCCGCGCCTGGACGCCCTGGTCCGGTCGGGGACGCTGGAGCTGTCCGGCCTGTACTTCGACATCGGCGCGGCCAGCGTCCACGTGCTGCGCGAGGAGGGCTTCACGCCCGTGCCGACGCTCCGTACGGGCTGATCCCGCCGTCGCCCGCGGCGCCGTTCACCCCGAGCGCACTTGTCCGCCCACCGTGAAACCGGGGAGACAGCCGTGGTGGGCGCGGCGAAAGATGGCGGCATGAAAATCTTGGTCATCGGTGGTTCGGTGTTCCTCGGCCGGGCGATCGTGGCGGAGGCGCTCCGCCAGGGACACGAGGTCACGACGTTCAACCGCGGCAGGAGCGCGCCGGACGCACCCGAGGTCGAGGCCGTGCACGGGGACCGCGAGGTGCCCGCCGACCTGGACCGCCTCGTCGAGGGACGCCAGTGGGACGCCGTCATCGACGTCTGCGGCTATACCCCGCGCGTCGTCCTCGACTCGGTGCGCAGGCTGTCGGGCTATGCCGGCCACTACACGTTCATCTCCAGCATCTCCGCGTTCCCCGGCTTCCCGACCGTGCCCGGGCTGGACGAGGACGCGCCGCGCTACGAGTGCCCGGCGGACGCGGACAGTGACTTCGGCGACTACGGCGTGCTCAAGGCCGGCTGCGAACGCGCGGTCGAGGAGCACTTCGACGGCGAGACGCTGATCATCGATCCGGGCCTCATCCTCGGGCCGTACGAGAACGTCGGGCGGCTGCCGTGGTGGCTCACCCGGATCGCCAAGGGAGGGCGGGTGCTCGCGCCGGGCGACCCGGACCGGGCCATGCAGCTCATCGACGCCCGCGACATCGCCGCCTTCGCGGTGGACCAGGCGGCCAAGGGCACGACCGGCCGCTTCCTCACCTCCGGTGTGCCCGGCAACACGACGTACGGCGACTGGCTGCGTGACTGCATCAAGGTCACCGGCTCCGATGCCGAGCTCGTCTGGGTCGACGACGCCGTCCTGCGGGAGCACGACGTCCAGATGTGGACCGAGCTGCCGTTGTGGGCGTGGGAGGGCCCGGACACGGTGGGGGTCTGGCTGCCGTCCTCGGCCAAGGCCCTCGCCGCCGGGCTCACCTGCCGTCCCGTCAGCGAGACGGTGCGGGACACCTGGGAGTGGCTGAAGGACATTCCGGAGGAGCAGCGCAGGTTCGGGAAGCACGGCATCGACCCGGAGAAGGAGGCCCGCATCCTCGCGGTCTGGGACGCCCGCTCCTGATCGGACCCCGATCACGAAGTGGATTCCCCCATGGCTCCAGGCACCTCTAGGCTGGCGGCCATGTCGGATCTGCCACAACTCGCCACCCTTTTCATCGTGCTCGTCGTCCTCCTGGGCGGGGGCTTCGCGACTGCCACACGGCGGAAGGGGCGGAAGCAGCAGAGCCGGAGTCAGCAGAGCCGCCCCACCGGCCCCCGCAGGTCCCCGTCCGGACCGCGTGGCGGCCGGCCGGGCGGCGCGCCCGGCGGGGAACGGCCCACGGGCCGCGGGGGTGCCGTTCCCGCGCCCGGGTCCCGGACCGGCACGCCGTCCACCCGGCGAGGCGAGCCCACGCGCGGGCGGCCGCACGGAGCGGACGCGGGCGCGCCGCAGCGTCCCGGCGAAATCTGGTGGGCGGACGTGCCGTTCGAGGACGGGCCCGGCTCCAAGGTGCGGCCGTGCGTCGTCCTGACGACGCATCAGGGTGGCGCGGACGTACTGAAGATCACCAGCCAGGACCAGCGGCATCGCAGCGACCACATCGAGATCCCGACCCGCACCTGGGACCCCGACGCCGACCACAACAGCTTCCTCGACCTCAGCGACCCGATCCGGGTCACCACGTCCGCCTTCCAGGACCGCGCCGGGGAGCTGGACCACGCGATCTGGCGTCACGTGTGCTCGCTGCACGGGATCACCCGATAGCCGCCGGCCGCCGAACCCCGTCTCAAGATCGGCGTCCGTCCTCCGGGCGTACCGTCGGCCGTCGGACCGCCCCGGCCCGACGTGGCCCGCCCCGCGCCGCCGCTCGGCAAGCGCTCCCGCCACATAGGTTTGCGGTATGGCATCCCCCACTGCCACATCAGAAACCAATGCCGGATTCGTCCGGCGAGACGACCACAGGACATTCATCCGGCTGAGAGGCCGTCGGCTGGGACGTCCGGACCCGGGGATCACGCGGGCCCTCACGTACCTGATGTCGGCCGCCGTACACGCGATCACCGCGGCCATCATGGCCGCCGCCATCGTCGTCGTGGCCATCTGGCACGACACGGTCCTGGGCTGGCTGTTCGGCGCCGGGCTCGCCGCCGTCGCGCTCTGGTCGCGGCCCCGGGCGGTCCGGCCCCCGGGAGGCGCCGAAGAAGTCTCCAGGGCCGAGGCGCCGACTCTGTTCGAGGTCGCCGACCGGGTCGCACACGCGGCCGGAGTGGCGCCCCCTGCCACCGTTTACCTTCACGACCGGCTCTTCGCCTGCGCCCATCTGCGGGTCGGCGTACGGCGACGGCCCGCGCTGGTCATCGGTCTGCCGCTGCTGCTCACCCTGACACCGCGTGAGCGGGCGGGCATGCTGGCCGTCGCGTTCTCCGAGGACGTCGGCGGCGATCCCGCGCGCGGCCTGCTGGTGCGGTCCGCGCTCCTCACCGCCGGCGAGTGGCGGCATGCCCTGCTGAGCACGCGCGTCGAACGGTACCGACCGACCGGCGACGCCGTGATAGACAACGTCTGGTTCCCCGGGGAGCGGATAGGCTCCCAGCTCATCGGCAAGATCACCGGAGCGGTGCTGGGCTGGCCGCTGTTCCTCGCCGAGTTCGCGCTGACGCGGCTCCTGGCGGGGCAGTCGCAGGTTGCTCGTTACTACGCCGACCAGGTGGCCGCACGCGCCGTGTCGGCCGTCCTCCGCTACCTGGACGCCCTCACGATGGCCGACGGCCGCCTCACCCCCATCCTGTCGGCGGCCCGGCGCGGGGCGTCGATCGACGAGATCCGCTGTGCCGTACCGCTGTCCGGGGACGTCGATCGCGAGGCGGTGATCGCCCGGCGGGAGGCCTCCTCGGCACGGCGAACCTGGCGGGATCTGGCGCCGCCCCTCGCGCTGCGAGCCGCTCTCCTGGAAGAAGGCGACGCGCAGGAGGGCTCCACCGGGATCGACGAGGCCGAGTCGGACCGGATCGACGCCGAGCTGTCCCATCACCTCGCCCGCACCGTCCGTACGCTGTCTCAGAGCAGCCCTTGACCGAACGGATCCCGGCTCCGGGAATCCGATCGTTCGCAACATGCGCAAGGCGGAAACGGGAGCGGGCCGGAAACGCCACCGGTCAGACGAGACCGGTCCGCTTCGGCCGGTGGTGAACGTCTCCCCTTCTTGAATAACGAGGCGGCTATCGTCCGTGTATGGACATTACCGATCACTTCGCCACCATTGGCGGGATCCGGCTGGCCTACCGGGCGTGTGGTCCGCGCGACGCCCCGCCGCTCGTGCTCGTGCACGCGCTGGGTGAGTGCGCCACCGATTGGGACGTCGTCATCCCCGCCTTCGCCGGCGGGTGGCGGGTGTACGCGCTCGACTTGCGCGGCCACGGAGAAAGCGGCCGGCCCGGCGACTACTCGCTGGAGTTGATGCGCGCCGACGTGCACGGCTTCCTGGACGCGCTCGCGCTCGACCGGGTAGATCTGATCGGGCACTCCCTGGGAGGTCTCGTCGCCTACCTGCTGGCCGGGGATCACCCGGAACGGGTGAGCCGACTGGTCCTGGAGGACGTCCCGGCACCGCTCCCCCGCGAGCGCGTCGTCCCCACTCGGCCGGACGGCGACCTGTCGTACGACTGGGAGATGGTGCTGGCCGTCAGTAGACAGATCGACGACCCCGACCCCGCCTGGATGGACCGGCTCGGCCGGATCACCGCGCCGACCCTCGTCATCGCGGGCGGCCCCGCGAGCCACATACCGCAGGAACGGGTCGCCGAGCTGGCCCGGCGCATCCCGGACAGCCGAACGACGACCATCCCGGCCGGGCACCTCGTCCACGCCGCCGAACCGCACGCGTTCTCGGAGGCGGTCCTGACATTCTTCGAGCAGGCGAAACCGCTCCCGTCGCCGTCCCGCTGACCCGGCGCGCCAACCCCGGTGCGTACAGCGGGCCGCACGGCACCCGGCACCCACGGTCTTCACGGCGGACGTTACCCTTCCCAATGAAGGACCCTTCCCAGCGAAGGAGGGGCGATGGCACGACAGAGGGCAGCGCTGGTCACGGGGAGCTCCCGTGGCATCGGAGCGGCGATCGCCATACGGCTGGCCGCCGACGGCGATCGCGTGCTGATCAACTACCGCACCAACCGGGAGGCCGCCGGCAAGGTCGTCGCCCGGATCACCACGGGCGGCGGGCAGGCCGTCGCGGTGCAGGCCGACGTCGCCGATACGGACCAGCTGCGGAGCCTGTTCGACGCCGCCGAGGAGCACTTCGGCCTGCTGGATGTCCTGGTCAGCAACGCCGGCATCTGGCGCGCCGCGCCGATCGGGCAGGCCACCGACGAGGACTTCGACACCGTGTTCGCCACCAACACCCGCGCGACCTTCCTGGCGTTGCGCGAAGCGGCGAACAGGTTGACCGACGGCGGGCGGATCATCGTCATCTCCAGCGGCGCGACCGTGCGGCCCGGCCCCGGAGGAGGGATCTACGCGGCGAGCAAGGCGGCCGGGGAACAACTGGTCCGCTCCGCGGCGCGTGAACTGGCCCCGCGGCAGATCACCGTCAACAGCGTGCTGCCCGGTGCTACCCGCACCGACATGCTGGCCGGGAGCGAAGAGGAGTTCGCGGCCCGGACCGCGCTGGGCCGTCTCGGCGAGCCGGACGACATCGCCGACGTGGTGGCCTTCCTCGCCTCCGACGCCGCCCGGTGGATCACCGGACAGGCCATCCTCGCTGACGGCGGCCTTCTCTGAGGCTCAGCGACTACCTCACTCGTTCGGCAGAGGCCGTGAAGGTGTTGCAGGATCCCGGGGAGACGGTCTACCCGGGATTTCGCGCTGTCGCGGGGGCAGAGCACGGAACTCATGGCCATCGGGATCGGCCATGACCACCCAGCTGACGTCGCCCTGACCGATGCCGATGCGCGTTGCCCCGAGGGAGATGAGACGGTCGACCTCCGCTTGCTGATCAACGTCGGCTGGTGGAGCGAGGTCGAAACGCAGCCGGTACTTCCCGATCTTCGGCTTCAGCGGCAGACCGGGCGGCCCGGTCGATATCCGCGTGACACGCATGATCGACACCTGTAGCCTGCCCTCCTTGTGAGCCGACTCGTTGAGACCATCGCCCCTACGCGACTCGGCGCCGGTTACCGGCGGCTGCTGGCGTCGTCGTGGGCAACCAACCTCGGCGACGGCATCGCGATCGCTGCCGGTCCTTTGCTGGTGGCCTCACTGACCGACAACCCCTTCCTGATCTCGCTCGCCGCTCTGCTTCGCTGGACGCCACCGCTCGTCTTCGGCCTCTATGCCGGTGCCCTCTCCGACCGTCTCGATCGCCGCATGATCATTGTCGTCGCGAACCTGGCCCGCACCGTGATAGTGGGCGTCCTGGTCATCACGCTGCTCACTGACACTCTCTCCATTACCGGGGCGCTGCTGGCCCTAAGCCTGCTCGCCACCGCCGAGGTCTTCGCCGACAACACCGCGGCGACGGTCCTGCCGATGCTTGTCGCCCGCGACGACCTCGCGCTCGCCAATTCCCGATTGCAGGCCGGCTTCATCACTCTCAACCAGTTGGTCGGCCCGTCAATCGGGGCAGCCCTTTTCGCGGCAGGCACGACTTGGCCATTCCTGGCCGAGGTCGTTCTTGTCGCCCTTGGCGTGATCTTTGTGTCACGCATCGCGCTGCCCGCACACGGTCGCGCCACCGGCAGCACAGGCAACCTGTGGCAGGACATAGCAGAAGGCTTCCGCTGGACACTGCGCCACGCGGCCGTGCGAACCCTCGTCCTGACCATCCTGATCTTCAACATCACCTTCGGAGCGGCCTGGGCGGTCCTCGTCCTCTACGCAAGCAAGCGGCTTGGCATGGGCCCCGTCGGGTTCGGCCTGCTCACCACCGTCTCGGCCGTCGGCGGCCTCCTCGGGACCGCCCTGTACGGGTGGATCACCCAGCGGGTGAGCCTGGGCAACATCATGCGCATCGGGCTCGTGATCGAAACGCTCACCCACCTCGCCCTGGCGATGACGACGTCCCCGTGGCTGGCTTCCGCGATCTTCTTCGTCTTCGGCGCCCACGCGTTCATCTGGGGCACCACATCCATCACGGTCAGGCAACGAGCCGTCCCCTCCGAGCTTCAGGGTCGGGTGGGCAGCGTCAACATGATTGCGACCTACGGTGGCCTCGTCGCGGGCTCAGCCATCGGCGGCACGCTCGCCGAGCATCATGGCGTAACGGCGCCCTTCTGGTTCGCTTTCGTGGGATCAGCGGCCTTCGTAGTCCTGCTGTGGCGTGAACTGACCCGAATAGCCCACGCAGACGAGCAACCAGAGGTAGTGGCCGCCTGACCCGGCTGAGCTCCGACAAGACCGCGCGACTTCCAGGCCACCCGTCACTCGAACTGCCGGAGACCCACAGGGTCGCCGAGACGATGGACACATACATTCACCTGTTCCCGGACGATGAAGACCTCGGCAGAGGTACGGCCGAAACCCATGATCGCTGCGGCGCTGGCGATGCCGTCGTTTGTCAATCCTGTCCGCGGCCACGTACCCCTAATGTGCCTCCGGGCCTCTCCTAGAACAACCTTGACCAGTCGGGACCGGCGACGAAGGATCATTGCTATGACGCTTCCCCGGCGACCAGCCCGGCGCTCTCCGCGCGCGCTGGTGAAGCTGGTCGTGATGACTCTCCTGCTGGGTGCCGCAATCGGAGCAGGCGTTTTCTTGGCGCTGGCACTGCTGTGGGATGCGCTGTGGGGCGATGGGCCGATGTTCCTGCCGGGCTAGCTTGTAGACGGTCCGCTCGTTTCACCGGGGATGATGTCCCAACCCCTGACTTTCTGCTTGCAACCGGAAGCCGGTCACGACATAGACGTCCCGGCGTCCTGCTCAAGAGGCAGGTGGGGACCGGTGCGGGTGGTCACGAGAAGGCGGTGTTGCCACTCCGCTGCTGTACAGCTATCTCTCAATCGCAGCTGTAGCCATCGTCACCCCAACAGGCATCGTCCGCTGTGACCTCGACTGTCATCCCCGGCTCTCGCCCCGCGGCGATCAGCACTCCTATGATCCGTCGGCCTACCTGCTTACGTAGATCAGAGTCGACTGCGCCGTCGGCCGACCATCCCGCCTGTTGAAACCTTTTCCAAACGTCCTGTTCGCCCAGCTTGGGAGTCAGCCGGACTTGCAACCAGGCTCCGTTGTTCGCTGAATCGCAACCGTTGAGCTCGTCGATGGAGAGGACCTGATCCGCGGGGAGCACGGTGCTGATGGCGTGGCGGAACAGCGCATTCTCTCGATTGGCGCGGTCAAGACAAAGCTTGGCTTCGTTGTCGACGCCTTCGCTCATGCAGCCGTTTATTCCGGCCAGCAGAAACACGACCCCCGCCAGCACAGAAAGTATCCTCACCGGCACAGGCCTCCAAAATCACGTCTGCGCCCTCCACGATCCGATGGTAGATGGGGTCATTCATTAAATGAGCTGCGCCGACGTACATACACCTGATCGTGCCCTTCGGTGGACCGGGTGCGGGCGGCGCTCGAGAGCGCATAGCTCAAGGGACGCACGACGGACCCGCATGCGGTGGATCGCCGCCGGCCGACCCGCGGACTGGCCGCCAGGCGAGATCTGCCACCTGGGCACCGATGATGTCATGGTCGCCTTCACCACCGAGTTCGCAGCCAAGGTGGGCGTTCCCGTCACCCGCTGATCGGAGTGATCGAGCCAGCAGCCGTCCCGACTGGTAGTCGGGGGCCGCCCGGGGGGACCTCACCCCCGGGCTCCCACAGAACCGTGCGTGACCGTCTCCCGTCATACGGCTCTTGTCCTTCGCCAGGGATATCGGCGATGGCCGGTCGGCCTGCTCATTGACCTCGCTGAGCGAACTCTTCGGGGGTCGTGCCGCCCGGGAAGCGGGTGACGAAGTCCAGGACGCCGACCCATGTCGGCCGGACGGCGATGCGCACCATTCTGATGCCGGGCCGGTCAACCGCGGCGATGTTCGCCGCTGCTTGTTCCTCGCCGCCATAGCGGCGCTGGGCGGCTGCGTATTCTTCGACGATGCCCTCGACGTCGGTGACTTCGGCTTTGCCCCGGATGAGGAGGACTGAGGGCGGGGTGGTGGCGGCGTCGATCGTGATGGCGATGTCGGGTCGGACCCGTAGGGCGTTGACCTTGGAGCCTCCGAACGTGGAGAGCACGACCTCGCTCCCGTTCCAGTGGAACAGCATGGGGAACACCCGTGGCGTTCCGTCCTTGGCCACGTAGGCGACGCGGGCCAGCTCGGTGGAGTGGAGCAGCCGTTGGGCCACGTCGGTTTCCAGCAGGCGGACATCGCCCTGAGGCAAGGCCATCGGGCCGTCGAGGCGCGTCATCGGGCGAGGACCGTGTCGAGGTTGTTCAGGCACAGGCCCCAGCCCTCGCGGAGCTCCGCTGCCGCGTGTTGATCGGGCAGGCCGCTGTGGGTGAGGACCACGCGGGTGACGCCGTCCCGCTCGCTGATTTCCAGGTCGCACCGCGATCCGGTGCCTGCCTCGCCCTCTTCGCCGTGCCAGATCCAGCCCAGACGCGAGGGGCGTTCCACAACCGTGTACGTAGCGGTTCCGGTGTACTCGACGCCCTCGGTGTCGCACATCACGACGCGCAGGTGTCCGCCGACTCGGAGGTCGACCTGGGCCTCAGCTGTGTCCCAGTCGGGGCCGGCGTGCCACCACTTCCTGATTACTTCGGGGTTGGTCCAGGCGTCGAACACGACGTCTGCGGGTGCCCGATAAGTGCGTTCGATGCGGACGGCGGTTGGCATGGCCGTGTCGGTCACGTTGGTCTGCTCCTTGTTGGCAAGGTGTTCCTCGACGGTGTCGAACATGCGCTCCCAGAGGGCGCGCTGGCGGTCGACCCAGCTGACGGTGTCGATGAGGGCCGCCGGGTTCAACGCAAGCCGGTGGGTGCGGCCGACGACGTGGCGGACGATGATGCCGGCTTCTTCGAGGATCTTCAGGTGCTTGGTGATCGTCGGTTTGGAGACGCCCAGGTCTGAGGTCACTTCGCCGACCGTCGCGGGGCCATTGCCCAGACGTTCGATCATCCTGCGCCGGATCGGGTGGGCCACGGCCCGGAACGGATCGTTCACCATATGGCTAACAGTACACCATTTGACTAACCGTGATCAATGCGCCTATTCGGCATCGTCGAGATCGACCCGCGGCGGCCGCTTCTGGCCCATCGCCACGGCCAGGGTGCGTTTCGCGATCTTCAGGGTCGGTTTGATGTAGATCATCCATGTGGATGAGGACCGCCCGAAGCGTCATGGCCAGCCTGATCGACGGGGAGTGGGCGCGGCTGGAGCCGCTGCTGCCGAAGTGTTCGCGACCGCGCCCACCGACTTCAGCGCCGGGACCGCATGAGAGAGCGTGTGCCGTGATCACGCGACTGGGTGCCGGAGGCGCCGCTGGCAGACAAACCTGGAAGTGTCAGTTCTCTCGGGCATCATTGCCGCATGATCAACGACGATTTGGTGTTCGAAGCGGTGCGCGCACGGGTGGAGACAGGTGACTACCTTGATCAGAGAACCGGGCTGCCAGGTGTCGACACCGAGGGAGGTGGAGCATTCAAGCACGCCCCCGACGGTCGGCTACAGCGGCTGTACTGGCGCGGCACCCCTGAATACCGTGCCGCCCACGCCGCTGGCCGGTTCGTGCCGCTACCGCCTTTGATGCCGGCCTCGGTTGAAGCGGTGAACGAGTGCGAAGCGCTCCTCGGACACCCACTGCCACCCCTGTTGCGCCGCTGCTATCTCGAACTGGGTGACGGAGGCTTCGGCCCTGCCTATGGTTTCGAACCCCTGCAAAGCATCCTCAGCGACTATCGAATGCAACAGCAGAACTGGCCCGAACCATGGAAGCCAAAGGCCAAGGCCCTGCTGCTGGTGTGCCACTGGGGGTGTGGAATTGCCTCTTACGTCAACTGCGGAGACCCGAGTGCCGGGATGTGGGCGATCGACCCTAACCCCGCCCCGAGTGACAACTTCCATGTGTCGCTGTTTCCCCAGCCTCTGAGTTTCACCGAGTGGCTGCATCGTTGGACCGAAGGCACTCTTCACCAGCCGTGGCTCGTCCAGGATGAAAAGACCGGAGAATGGCGGGGAGCAACTGATACCGAGACTGGCGCTGCGATGGAGTCCATTTAATAGGTGGATTTCGCCTGAGGCACGCCACAATCGCTGAGACGATGGACACCTACGGCCACCTGCGCCCTGACGATGAAGATCTGGGCAGAGGTGCAGTCGAAATCATGATCGCCGCGGCGCAGGCGGAACAGCGCCGGAACAGCGGGACCTGACCTGATCATAGACGCAGGTCAGAGACGTTAGAGGCGGACGAGTCGGCCTGTAGGCCGGGTTCTGTGGCCGGCTTTCGCCGACCGGCGGCCATCCATCTAGGACCGCCGTTGCCGGCGGCCTCAAGCGGTCTACCCGCGCGGCTCGGGCGGGCAGCCCTCAAACGTCGCGCGCGGGACGCTCCTCGCGGAGCGTCCCTTCTTGACCTTGCTCCAGGTGGGGTTTACCGAGCCGCCCACGTCACCGTGGGCGCTGGTGGTCTCTTACACCACCCTTTCACCCTTACCCCCGCGAAGGGGGCGGTCTGCTCTCTGTGGCACTGTCCCGCGGGTCACCCCGGGTCGGTGTTACCGACCACCTCGCCCTGTGGAGCCCGGACCTTCCTCGGCGGGACCCTGCGCGAACGCGGGACCCCGACGCGGCCGCCCGGCCGGCTCGTCCGCCGTGCGTCCAAGCCTAACGGCCTCCCAAGCACTGTCCAACTCGACGGCAAACGCCCGGGGCTCCCGGCAGCGCGTACGGCTCAGCCCAGGTGGGCGGTGTCGTTGAGCGCCCGTACGACGGCGGGGCCGTCGGCGTAGTAGTCGATGGCCGACAGGCACGCCACGTCGAGGTGCATCCGGTAGAGGGATTCCGGAGGGGCCATGAGCGCGAAGCGGAGCAGCAGCTTGATGGGGGTGACGTGCGAGACGACGAGCACGGTCTTGCCCTCGTGCTCGGCGACGATCCGCTCCCTGGCGTGCTCGACCCGTCGTCCCGCCTCCGTGAAGCTCTCGCCTCCGGGTGGGGCGATCGAGGGGTCGCCGAGCCACGCGGTCAGCTCGGCCGGCCAGTCCCGCTGGATCTCGGTGAACGTGTGCCCTTCCCAGGCGCCGAAATCGGCCTCTCTGAGATCCCGCTCGACCCGCACCGGCACGCCGGTACGCGCCGCGACCGCCTCGGCCGTCTGCCGGGCCCGCGCGAGCGGGGAGCTGACGATCACGTCGATCGCGTACGGCTCGCGCGCGAGGCGGAGCGCGGCGGCCTCGGCCTGGGCGAGACCGCGGGAAGTGAGCGAGGGGTCCCCCACCCCGGAGAAGCGCTTCTCCACCGACAGCGGCGTCTCGCCGTGCCGGAGCAGCAGGAACGACGTAGCGACCCGGGTGGGGCGGGCCATCCAACCGGTGCCCTCGCCACGCTCCCGCCGTACGTCAGCGGAGGCGACGGACGGCCCGGGAGCCGGGGCGGTGGGCGCCGCGAGGGAGGCGGCGGGCTCGGGCGCGCTCTCCACCTCGAAGGCCGGCTCAGGCGCGGCGGCCTCGTAGGCGACTCGGGCGGAAGGCTCGGGCTCGGCGGCGGGACGGACAAGCTCGGCCAAGGGCGCCGCGACGCCGGTGGACTCCCACTTCAGGCCTTTGGCGGCGGCGTCCATGGCCTCGTTGGCGAGGCGGTCGGCGTGCTTGTTCCGTTCGCGCGGGATCCACGTCCAGGTGACGCGGAGCCGCCGGGCGATGCCGCCCGCTTCGAGCGCGAGCGGCCGCAGGCCCTCATTCTTGATCTTCCAGCGGCCGGCCATCTGCTCGATGACGAGCTTGGAATCCATCCGCACCTCGATGGAGGCGCCCTCGCCGCCGAGGGCCAGCGCGGACGAGAGCCCCGCGATCAGGCCGCGGTACTCGGCGACGTTGTTGGTCGCGGTGCCGATCGCCTCGGCGGTCTCGGCGAGCACCTGGCCGTCGGCGTCCTTCACCACGGCGCCGTATCCCGCCGGGCCCGGGTTGCCCCGGGATCCGCCGTCGGCCTCGACGACGAACCTCACAGGCCGGACTCCGCGGTACGGACCAGGATCCGGCGGCACTCCTCACAGCGGAGCACCTCGTCGTGGGCCGCCGCCCGGATGCGGTTGAGTTCGGCGATGGACAGGGTGGTCCGGCAGCCGAGGCAGCGCCCGCCGTGCAGCATGGCCGCGCCGACCCCGAACTGCTCGCGCAGCTTGCCGTACAGCGCCAGCAGGTCGTCGGGGATGCCGGAGGCGATCGCGGGACGGCGGTCCTGCAGCTCGGCCGCCTCCTTGTCGATCTCGGCGAAGGCGGCGTCGCGCCGCTCCTCGGCGGCGGCCAGCGTCGCGGCGGCCTCGTCGCGCCGCACCTTGAGGTCGGCGACCTGGGCGTCGGCGGCCTCGCGGCGCTCCATGATCTCCAGCACGACCTCTTCGAGGTCGCCCTGGCGGCGGTCCAGCGAGGCGATCTCCGACTGGAGGCTCGCCAGGTCCTTGGGCGAGGTCACCTGGCCGGAGTCGAGGCGCTTCTGGTCGCGGTCGATCCGGACCCGGACCGCCTCGACGTCGGCCTCGGCCTTGGCCTGCTCCCTGGCGAGGTCACCGGCCTCGGTCTCGGCGGCGATGGCCTGGGTGGCGGCACGGGCGAGGCTCTTGGAGAGCTCCTCGATCTCGGCGAGCTCGGGCAGGGTGCGGCGGCGGTGCCGGAACCGGTCAAGACCCGCGTCGAGCTCCGCCAGGTCGAGCAGACGCTTCTGTGCTTCGGGTGCGGCCTTCATCGCAGATCCTCAAGGTGCTCGCGGGGGCGATTACGGTGTCGTCGACGTCCACGCGTCGGTGACGATGCGGGAGACGCGCGCCTCAACATTAATGCCCCTCGCCGCCAGGGCGGACGTCAGACGCTCGGCGGCGTCGGCCAGCCACGGCCACTCGGTCGCCCAGTGGGAGGCGTCGATCAGGGCCGGTCCTCCCTCGGCCTCCATGAACTCGCTCGCCGGGTGGTGGCGCAGGTCGGCGGTGAGGAACACGTCGGCCCCCGAGGCGCGGGCCGCCCCGAGCAGGGAGTCGCCCGCGCCCCCGCTGACCGCGACGGTGACCACCGGGCGCTCGGGGTCGCCCGCCACCCGCAGCGGCCCCGCCGTACGGGGCAGGCCGGAGGCGGCGCGCTCGGCGAACTCGCGCAGCGGGACCGGGGACGGCAGCGTCCCGATCCGGCCGAGGCCGCGGCGCGGGTCGTCGGCGGAGGGTCGCAGCGGGCGCAGCTCCCCGGACAGGCCGACGGCGCGGGCCAGCGCGTCGGAGACCCCGGGATCGGCGACGTCGGCGTTGGTGTGCGCGGTGTAGAGGGCGACGTCGTTCCTGATCAGCCGGTGGATCACGCGGCCCTTGAACGTGGTGGCCGCGACGCTGGTCGTGCCCCGAAGGTAAAGAGGGTGGTGCGTTATGATCAGGTCCGCACCGTACTCGAGCGCCTCGTCCACGACGACCGCGACGGGATCGACAGCGAAGAGGATCTTCCTCACCGGCTGGGCGGGATCACCGCACACCAGCCCGACCGCGTCCCAGGACTCCGCCCAGGCGGGGTCGTACAGCGTCTCCATCTCGGCAACGACATCCGCAAGCACAGGCGCAGACTACCGCCGGCGGCGTCTCCCCGAGATCACGGCGGTCTCCGGCCGATCTCGGGACGGCGGAACGGAAGCGGTGAGTGTAACGTCCGAAAGACACCATCTAGAAGGGACTCCAGGATGCCGGCTCGGGATCTGCACAGGGACGCTGTCGTCGCCGACACCCACAACGACCTACTCATGGCCGTCTCGGCTCGGCCGCCGCACCAGTGGGCCTCCTTCTTCCGGCAGCAGTGGCTGCCGCAACTCGTCGAGGGCGGCGTGGACGTGCAGGTCCTCCCGGTGTTCATCGACAGCGAGTTCCGTCCCGAGGGGTCGCTCCGCCAGACGCTGCGCATGATCGAGTGCGCGCACGTGCTGGCCGAGGGCAACCCCGACTCCGTACGGCTCTGCTACGACGGCGACCAGATCGACGAGGCGCTCGCGCTCGGCCGGATCGCCCTGGTCCTGGCCATGGAGAGCATGCCCGGCATCGACGACAGCGTCGAGCTCATCCCGACCGTGCACCGGCTCGGCGTGCGGGTCGCGTCGATCGCCCACTGGGGGCGTACTCCCCTGGCCGACGGCAGCGGCGAGGACGCCACCGGGTCGCGGCTCACCGAGGCGGGCGTCGAGGCCGTCCAGGAGATGGAGCGGCTCGGCATGATCTTCGACGTGTCGCATCTCGGGGCGTCCGGGGTGGCGCACGTCCTGGAGATCGCGACCCGGCCGGTCATCGCCACGCACTCCTCGGCCCGCGCGCTGCGCGACCACCACCGCAACCTCACCGACGAGCAGCTTCGCGGGATCGCCGCGACCGGTGGCGTGATCTGCGTCAACTTCCTCGCCGCCTTCCTCGCGGAGGACGCGCGTTCGGTCACGATCGATCACCTGGTGGACCACATCGAGCACATCGCGGGCGTCGCGGGCATCGACCACGTGGGGCTCGGCCCTGACTTCATCCGCGAGGTGTACCGGGACCTCACCCCGCCCTGCTGCGAGGGGAGCAGCAGCGGGCTCGACACGGACGCCGCCATCCCCGGCCTGGACGGGCCGCGCGGCATGCCCCTGGTCACCGAGGGGCTGCTCAAGCGCGGCTTCTCCGAGGACGAGATCGTCAAGGTCCTCGGCGACAACGTGATGCGCCTGTTCCGATCGGAGCTGGGACGCGGCCGGTGAACCTGGAGGCCATGCTGGCCGATCTGGAGGAGCTCGTCCTGTGCGAGTCGTACTCCTCCAACCACGCGGCGGTGGAGCACAGCGCCAAGGCCGTGGCGGCGCAGGGGACGCGCCTCCTGGGCGCGGAGCCCGAGACGATCGTGATCGACGGCGTCACCCACCTGAAGTGGACGTTCGGCACGCCCCGGGTGCTGCTCCTCGGCCACCACGACACCGTGTGGCCGATCGGCTCGCTGCGCGCGCATCCGTGGTCGGTGGTCGACGGGGTGGCGCGCGGGCCGGGGGTCTTCGACATGAAGGCGGGACTCGTGCAGCTCTTCCACGCCCTGGCCTCGCTGCCGTCCCTCGACGGGGTGTGCGTGCTGGTCGTGGGCGACGAGGAGCTGGGGTCCCCGACGTCCCGGCCGCTCATCGAGTCGGTCGCGGCGGGCTGCGCGGCGACGTTCGTGCTGGAGGCGAGCGCCGGCGGCGGCGCGCTCAAGACGGCGCGCAAGGGCGTCTCCCGCTACGAGCTGCTCGTGTACGGCAGGGCCGCCCACGCCGGCCTCGAACCCGAGCGCGGCGCCAACGCCGGGGTCGAGCTGGCGCACCAGATCCTGGCGATCACCGAGATCGCGCACCGGGTGGAGTCCTCGTCCGAGGCGGGCATGGTGTCGGTCACACCCACGCTGCTCTCGTCCGGGACGAGCACGAACACCGTCCCGGCGACCGGCCGGGTGGCGATCGACGTCCGGGTGCCGGACCTCGCGGCGCAGCGGCGGGTGGACGAGCTCATGCGCGCGCTCACGCCGCGGCTCCCGGACACCCGGTTGGAGCTGCACGGCGGCCCCAACCGCCCGCCCCTCGACCCCGCGTCGTCGGCCGCGCTGTTCGCCCGTGCCGTACGGCTCGCGGACGATCTCGGAATGGGGCCGCTGCGCGGCGCCGCCGTCGGGGGCGCCTCCGACGGCAACTTCACCGCCGGCGTCGGCTGCCCCACTCTGGACGGCCTGGGCGCGGTCGGCGGCGGCGCGCACGCCGCGGACGAGCACGTGATCGTCGCGGAGATGCCGGTACGCGCGCGGCTCGTCGCGGCCCTGGTCGGCTCGATGCTCGCGGAGGCCGCCGCGTGAGCGGGGAAGGGGCCGTAAGCGAGGAAAGCGGCCTGGGCGGGGAAAGCGGCCTGGGCGGGGAAAGCGGCCTGGGCGGCGAACTCGCCGCGTGGGCCGCCGCCGGGGAAGCGGCGGCGCGCTGCGGCGTCCGGGTCCGCGACCTGGACGAGATCGCGGACTTCGAGCGGGTGCTCGGGCTGTTCGACGAGATCTGGCACCCGGACCCCGCCACCCCGCCCATCACGGTGGAGGTCATGCGGGCGCTGTCCCACGCGGGCAACTACGTGGCGGGCGCGTTCGACGGCGACCGGCTGGTGGGCGCCTCCGCCGGGTTCTTCGCCGCGCCCGCGGGCGAGGTGCTGCACTCGCACGTCACCGGCGCGGTCCGGCGCGGCGCGGGCTTCGCGCTCAAGCTGCACCAGCGGGCCTGGGCGCTGCGGCGCGGCCTGACCCGCATCACCTGGACCTTCGACCCGCTCGTACGGCGCAACGCCCATTTCAACCTGACCAAGCTGGGCGCCCTCCCCGAGGAGTATCTGCCCGAGTTCTACGGGCCGATGGCCGACGTCGTCAACGCGGGCGACGAGTCCGACCGTGTGCTCGCGGTGTGGCGGCTGGACGCGCCCCACGTCGTACGGGCGTGCGGGCGGGAGCCGTACCTGCCGGCGGTTCCGCGGGGCGCGGTCGAGGGAATCTCGCACGAGGGCGGACGGCCGGTCGCCCGGGCGGTCGAGGGTCCGGCGGTTCTCGTCGCCGTCCCCGAGGATGTCGAGTCGCTCCGCCGCGCCGATCCCGCGGAGGCCGGGGCGTGGCGGCTCGCCGTACGCGAGGTCCTGGGCGGTCTCATGGCCGGCGGCGCGCGGGTGACGGGGTTCTCCGGCGGCCGCTACGTGGTACGTGTCGAAGGGGAAGAGGCGGGGAAACCATGAGGGCCGATATCCCGGTCTGAGCCCGTTCCGCACCCCGAGCGGACCCTCCCGAGAGAGACGTTTGCCCAGTTTTGGCGTCAAATCTCCCTCCCAACCCCAGAACCTGACCTACTGTGATCATCTGGTCACAGGGGGATCGGGTGAGCGTTTGGCACGGATGGTCGATACGGACACGCCTCACGGTGGTGTCGGGCGTCGTCATGGCGCTGCTCTGCACCATCGCGTCGGTGTTCATCCTGATGGCCGTCCGCGGCAGCGCCACGGACTACCGCCAGCAGCAGCTCGTCGCCGACGCCGTACGGGTCGTGCAGGAACTCCGGCGCAAGGGCCCTCCAACCAGCATCCCCGACCCCGGCGAGGCCGCCATCCAGCTCTACAACCCGGTCGGGACGCTGGTGGCCGCGACCGCGGACGTGAAAGGCGGGCCCCCACTCGGCGACTTCGGCACCCCCGACATCGACACCTACGCCATCAGGCACGTGTGCGACATGCCGTCGTTCCCCGGCGAGTGCAGGATGGTGCTGGCCTTCCCGATCGACCTGGCCAACGGCGTCTGGTGGCTCTACGCCGCCAACCCCGAGGTGCCGTGGTACGTCAGCGGTCCGCTGCTCGGCTCGCTCGCCGGAGGCTCGCTCCTGCTGGTTCTGCTGACGGCGCTCGGCGCGTACCGCACGGTCGGCACGACGCTCGCCCCCGTGGACGCGATCACCGACAAACTGGCGAAGATCACCTCGAGCGATCTCAGCCAGCGGGTGCCGGTGCCCCACTTCCACGATGAGCTCAGACGACTCGCCGTGACCGCGAACCAGACGCTGGACCGGGCCGAGTCCGCGGTGGACCGGCAGCGCCGCTTCGCCTCCGACGCCTCCCACGACCTGCGCAGCCCCCTGACGGCCATGCGCGCCGAGGTCGAGGAGGCCATGCTCCACCCGGACGAGACCGACTGGCAGGAGACGGGCAAGGCGCTGCTGGAGAGCCTGGACCGGCTCCAGAACCTGGTCACCGACCTGCTGCAGATCGCCAGGCTGGACGCCGGCGCCCCCGGGAGGAACGACCCGGTCGACCTGTCCGAGCTGGTCACGGGCGAGCTCGACCGCAGGACGCGCAAGGTCACGGTGAACCGGCGGCTCACCCCCGGCGTGGTGATCCGAGGCGACCGGCTCCGCCTGGCCCGCCTGCTGACCAACCTTCTCGACAACGCCGAGCGCCATGCCGAGCACGAGGTGACGCTCGTGGTCGAACGCCAGGGGAACACGGCCGTGATGGAGGTCGTCGACGACGGCGGCGGCGTCCCGCCCGAGCAGCGAGAGGTGGTGTTCCAGCGCTTCGCCCGGCTCGACGCCGCGCGTAACAGGGACGCCGGGGGCACCGGGCTCGGCCTGCCCATCGCCCGGCAGATCGCCGAGACCCACGGCGGCTCGCTGACGCTGGAGGACTCCCCCAAGGGCGCCCGGTTCGTGCTGCGGATCCCCCTGCCCGGCTGAGTCAGCCGGGTTCCCGGAAGGAGATGACCGTGGGCAGCGGCGTCTTGAGCGCCTCGGCGACCGCGTCGCCCAGCTCCTCCGGACGGTCGGCCACCCGTCCGCATGCGCCGTAGGCCGCGGCCAGGGTCATCAGGTCCGGGGCGTGCAGATCGACCCCGACCGGCGGCATCCCGCGCCGCCGCATCTCGTCCCTGATCTCGCCGAAACCGCCGTTCACCGCGACCACGATCGGCAGGCTGAGCCGCAGCTCGACAGCGGTGGCGAGCTCCTGCACGCTGAACTGCAGCGCGCCGTCGCCCGCCAGCACCACGACCGGCCGGTCCGGCCGGCCGACCTTGGCCCCGATGGCCGCGGGCAGCGCGAACCCGAGCGTGCCGTACCCGGCGGGGAAGAGGAACCGGCCGGGCGGGTCCATCGGCATCCCGACGATCGCGCCGTGGTAGCTCATCATCGAGTTGTCGCCGACCACGACCGTGTCGGCCGGCATCGCCTCGCGCAGCGCGGCGAGCTGCGGGGCCCACCGCCGGGCCACCTCGCGCAGCTCGGCGTCGCGCTCGCGCTCCACCCGGTCGTCCGGCGCGGGCGCGTCCCCCGTCTCCGGCACCCGGCCGGCCAGCCCCTCAAGGGCGAGAGCGGCGTCGGCCAGCACCGGCACGTCCGCCACGTGGTCGCCGTACATCTGGGCGGGGTCCACGTCCACGCGGATCAGCGTGCCGGGGAGGACGAAGCGGTCCTCCCACAAATCCGCCGGGCCGAGCTCGGTGCCGACGGCGAGCACGACGTCGCAGGAGGCCAGCCAGCGCCGCACGCCGGGCAGCCGCAGGGTCGCGCCGAGGCACAGGTGGTGGCTCTCCGGGACGGAGCCCTTGCCGTTCACCGTGGTGACCACGCGCGCCCCGGTGCGCTCGGCCAGCCGCATGGCGAGCCGCCCGGTGACCGGCTCGTCGTCGCCGGGCCGCTGCGCGCCGCCGCCGAGGACGATCGCGGGCCGGCGCGCCCCGCGCAGCAGCCGGGCGGCCCGGTCGAGCGCGGCCGGGTCGGGCACCCGCGGCATCAGCCGGTACGGCCCGGCCAGGTCGGCGCTCCCCCGGCGTTCGAGCAGGTCGGCGGGTACCTCGACGTGAACGGGGCGGGGGCGGCCCTCGGCGAACGAGGCGAACGCGCGGCCCACCGCGGCCGGGATCTCGCGGATGGACGTGACGCGGTGGCTCCACGCGCAGAGCGCGTCCAGGGCGCCGGACTGGTCCTTGCTCTCGTGCAGGTAGCCGCGCCCCAGGCGGGGGTGGTCGCTCGGCACCCCCGGCGAGAGCAGCAGCACAGGTGTGGAGTCGGAGTACGCCTGGGCGAGCGCCGCCGCCGCGTTGACGACGCCGGGGCCGGTGGTGGTGAGCGCGACGCCGGGCCGTCCGGTGACCCGGGCGTACCCGTCGGCGGCGTATCCGGCGCCCTGCTCGTGGCGGGGGGTCACGCAGGAGACGCCACCGCGGGCCAGTTCCTCGTAGACGGCCAGGTTGTGCGTGCCGGGGATGCCGAAGACCGTGTCCACACCGTGCGTCCGCAACGCGGCGACGAGCACCTCCGCCCCCGTGGCTTCCATCTCCACCCCACTCGGATTTCGACGCCAGGGCTGGTACGTGCGCATCGTATCTTCGAGTTACTGCACCGTGACAGAGGACCGCATTTCCGGCCCATCCGGATATAAAGGTATGAGGTGGAATAAATATCTCAGCGGATCACGGCGTTGGGATCGGGCCGGCCGCTCAACAGGTTGACGACGGAATCCACCGCCTGGCGGACCATCCGCTCCATCGACTGTTTCGTGTGCGACGCGATGTGCCCGGTGACGTACATGCGGTCGCCGAAATCGTTCAGCAGGTCCTTGGCGACGCTCGAATCCTGGTAGTAGCCGTCGAAGACCGCCATCGCGAGCCGCCCTCCGGCGAGCGCGTCGCGCAGCGCCTCGGGATCGACGATCGAGGCCCGCGCGGTGTTGACCAGGATCGAGCCGGGACGGACCCGCGCGAGGACGCGGCGGTCGATCAGCCCGGCGGTCTCGGCGTTGCCGCCGACCATGACGACGAGGACGTCGCTCCACTCGGCCAGCTCGGCGAGCTGCCGGAACCGCACCCCGAGGGTCATCTCCAGGCCTTCTTTGCGGGTGCGGTTGTAGTAGGAGACCCGGCAGTGGAACCCGAGCCGCAGGATGCCGGCGATGCGGGCGCCGATCTGCCCCAGGCCCACGATGCCGATCTTCTTGCTGGCCAGCTCGTCGGGCAGCTCCTCGGCCCCTGACCAGTGCGGATAGACGGTGCCGAGATGCCGGGGGATGCGCCGGCTCGCGTTGATGATCTGCCCGACGGTGAACTCCGCCACGGCGTCCGGCGTCCGATCCGGCGTGTTGGTCACCACGATGCCGCGCCGGCGGGCCGCCGCCACGTCGATGAAGGTCTCGTAGCCGATGCCCAGGAACGCGATGACCCTGAGCCCGCCCGCGAGCTCCAGCACCTCCTCCGAGACGATCTCCTCGCCCCCGTGCAGGTAGGCCACCGCGTCCGTCAGCTCGTCCCGCAACGCCTGCGCCGTCGGCGTCTCACCCCGCCCGATGGACACCACCTGGCAGCCCAGGCCGTGCAGGGGAGCGAGGAGCCGCTCGTCGATGCCCGCACCGCTCACCACGATCTTCGCCGTGCCGACCGCGGCCCCCGCGAGCGCCATCTCACTACCTGCGACATCCACGGCGGATACGTGCTCGCTCGTCCGCATTTGAGACATGATCAGGTCTTTCGGGGTAAATGGCGGGCATTTCGGATTTTCGACACGGCCGCCCTTCTCGCGTAGACCCGCCGGAACGGATTCGGCGCGTCGGGAAACCCGAAATACCACAACGGTGCTGGCCTCCCCAAGTGTAGGTCCGGCCAGGGACGCAGTCTCTTCCGGCCGCGATGGAATCACTCTTGACTTATTGTTGAAATGGAATTCAGCGGTAAGAATGGCAGCCATCCGTGCCGGACGATGTCCCCCGGCCGGATCTTCGTGGCGAGGGGGACCCATGAAACTTCAGCCGCGCCAGCAGCTCATGGAGCTCTGGGAGGCCGCCGCACGCACTTCCTACCAGGACAGGCAGTGGGTCTGGGGCGGGCGCGACGGCGCCAACTCGATCGCGGACGCCGAGCAGCTCCTGTGCCTGATGTACCCCGCGGCGGAGCTCCCCGGCTTCCGTCTCGACACTCCCGACGAGACCGCCGACGACGTGCTGAACGCGCTGGACGTGCTCGGCGACAGCGTCGAGATCCCCCGGCTGCTCCTGCGCCTCTTCACGCAATACCTGCGCACCTACACGTACGAGGACGGCCGGCCGGACTTCTCCGGCGGCAGCTACTTCCAGCCCGGCGCGCCCGGCGACGAGATCACCGCCGACCAGCGCGCGATCGACGTCGTCGACTCCTACTCCATGTCGATCACGCTCATGCTGAGCATGCTCGGCTTCCTCAGGGTGTTCCGCCAGAGCGTGCGGCGCGAGGGCATCCGCCGGGAGATCCGCGAGCTGGAGGCCCTGGCCGGCGACCGGCTCTCCGCCGCCATGGTGGGGATGCTGCGCAGCTTCTCCGTCAACGCCTTCGAGCCCTCGTCGCCGCAGGGAGAGGCGCTGCTGCGCACCGCCAACCAGACGGGCGCGCCCAGACGGCGCGTCCTGGACGACTTCCAGAAGCAGCTCCAGGAGGTCCGCGCCGGACTGCGCGACCTCACCATCGGGTCCGGCGTCGTCGACCTCGACAACCCCAATCTGTTCTTCGAGTGCGGCTGGTCCTGGAGCGTCGTCAAGGACGCCCCGACCGTCGAGACGAACCTGGAGGTCGGCCAGCAGCCCAAGGGCGTCGCGGCCGACACGCCCTATCTCTACTTCACCGTGAACGCCCTGGTCGGCCTCGTCGACCTGTGGTCCGAACGCACCCGGGTCCTCGGCCTGCTCAACGACGACCAGCAGAAGCTCGCCACCGCGCTCCAGCGCCGCTGGGACCTCACCCAGGCCTACTGGCGCACCGTCGCCACATACGGCAAGGGCCGCTGGCCGCTGGAGGACATCCCTTGGCGGACCACCGACGGCAAGGAGTCCGACTACTACAGCCTCGGCGTCACCGCCATGGTCGTGCAGTACCTCGCCCGCAGCAGGGCGGGCGACGTGGACCTCAACCGGGTCGCCGGCATCCTGGAGGAGCTGGCGATGCGGGCGCGCATCATCCGCAGGGCGGTCCCGGGCGACCCGCCGGTGGCACTGCACACGCCGGGCGTCCGGGTGAACCTCCACGGCAGCGACGAGCTCGGGCCCCAGATGATCTGGGTCGTCTCCGACTTCGCCATCACGCTGCTCAAGCGGACGATCTGGGTCTCCAACGTGGCGCAGAGCTCGCGTACCAGAGAGCGGCTGCACAACCTCGCCGACCAGATCTGGCAGCACATCCAGGCCCGCCAGTTCGCCAGCGGCGTCCACAAGGGCCTGTGGGATCAGCCGGCGAACGCCTTCCCCGACATCGGCCTCCGGTACGAACAGCCCTCGTGGTACTTCACGGAGCGGGTCGTGGAGTTCCTCGTGTCGCTGGCCCAGGCCTCGGGCGAGCCTCCGCTGCGCAGCTCCCAGCTCTTCGAGATCGCCGGCGAGATGCTGAGCGAGGCCGAGCACCTCCTCAGCAGGGAGCAGGTGCTGCGCCCCGCCCTCCCCGGGCAGCACCTGCGCTCCAGCGTCAGCGGCGTCCAGGCCGCGCTGCAGCGCGCCCGCGCCATCATGGGTGAGCGTCCGGGGAGCGCGATCGCGCTGATCAGCGACGCCCTGCTCGAACTCGAACGCCAGGCGACCGCGCGCGAGAACGCCTCGGAGGCGATGTAACGATGCTCGTGTTCGCCATCTCCGACAAGGGCGGCACCGGCCGCTCGGTCACGAGCAGCAACATCGTCTACCGCCGCGCGCTCCAGGGCAGCGACGTGTGCTATCTCGACTTCGACTTCGGCTCGCCCACCGCCGGCGCGATCTTCAGCGTCAGCTCGGTGGCGCGTGGCACCACCCAGGGCGGGATGCACCGCTACTTCGAGGGCCGGATCGCCGACCCGCACCGCATCGACATCTGGGCCGAGACCGACCGCGAGGGGCTGCGCGCCAAGCCGCCCGGAGCCGGTCAGATGGTGCTCTTCCCCGGCGACGAGGGCGGCGGCGAGTTCTCCACGGTGAGCGAGGAGATGCTGCTGCGCTGCGTCCGGCTCTTCACCCGCCTGGAGGAGGAGTTCGACCTGTGCCTGGTCGACCTCAGCGCCGGCCGCTCGTTCGCCGCCCAGATGGCGCTCGCCGCCACCGCGCGGCTGCCCGGGGTGCCCTTCCGCTGGCTCGTCTTCCACCGGTGGACCCGCCAGCACATCATCGCGGCCCACGGCCTCGTCCAGGGCAGACAGGGCCTGCTCGCGGCGGGTGTGGATCACGGTCACGACGGGGAGACCCTCGCCGACCACATCCGCTTCGTCCGCACCGCCGTGCTCGAACCGGACGCCGCCGAGCTCGAGGGGCTGCGCGAGACGCAGAAGGCGTGGCTGAACGAGTGCGACCGCGAGCTGCGCGAGCTGGCCCGCCGGTACGGCGTGGGCCGGACGTCGATGCTCGGCAAGATCCCGCTCGACCCGGTGCTCCAGTGGCGCGAGCAGCTCATCTCCGACGAGGACGTGCTGTCCAGCCAGATCGCGAACGCCGAGACGGTCGCGGCCTTCGACGACCTGGCCAAGAAGATCGTCGACGACAGCGCGTGGGAGGCCCTGTGACGCCGGCGTACGCCGCGTTCGGCGAGGTAGAGGCGGAGCGCAGGGTCGCCTCCGCCCCGCTGTCGCATGTGTCCATCGAGCTGGGCCACCTCTACATGGAGGACTTCCAGGCCGGGCCGGAGCGGCTGAGGGAGCAGTTCCGGCAGGTCGCCCCGTGGGCCGAGACCATGCGGGCGAGCTGGCGGGCCCGGGTGCCCGGCGGCCGGGCCAGGGTGAGCACCTGCTTCCTGATCGACGACTACTTCAGCAGGTTCAGCACACCGTCCGAGCTGGTGCCGATGGTGCTGGAGGCGGCGGCCGAGTGCGACCTGACCATCGACTACCTCGCCCGCGAGTCCGCCTGCGCCGAGGCCGACGGCGTGAAGCTGGCCCGGCTGGTGGAGGATCGGCTGGTCACCGACCCGCCTCCTGGCACCGACGGCTCGCGCCCGCCGGTCACCGAGACCGGCTGGCTCTGCAACGGCGCCAGGTCCCCGTACGGCGGCGCCGTACAGGCCATGGGGTCGGCCCGGGGGTGGGAGCCGCCGGCGCAGAACGCCAAGCGGCGGCACTCAATCTTCGTCGACGTCGAGCTGTGGGACAGCGACAGCCGGGGCCGCACCTGGTCCTGTCCGTTCCTGGCCGCGGTGTGGCAGCTCCTGCGGCTGGGCCTGATCCGCAACGACGGTGAGCTGCCGGTACGCCCGGTGCCGCGCGGGCCGTCGTTTCCGGCGAACTGGGACGAGCTCCCGGCGATCGTCCAGCTCAACCCGGCCGCGGCCCCGTTCAGCGCGTACACGACGCTGTCGGTGCTGTCGACGCGCTTCCTGCCGGTGGAGCTGGCGGTGCGGACGATCCTCAGCCAGGTCTTCGTGGACGCGGCGGTCCTGCGGCAGGTGGCCGACCGCAGCGGCGGCGAGAGCATCCCCCTGCCGGACGAGCTCGTCGATCGCATCTCCTACATCTTCCTGGGGGCCTGACCACCGGACCCGTGATCGGAGCGCACATGCTGGTGATGGGGGAAGTCCGGACCGGGCTCCTGCAGAACTCGGGGGAGATCCCCGAGTCGCTGTGCCAGGGCGTCCTCGGGCTGCTCTCCGGCGAGCGGGTGCGGACCTCGCGCCGCCCCATCGTGTACGCGGTGTCGCCCGACCAGCTCACCGGGGTGGACTGCCGGCTGGCGTCCGCGTCACGGGCGAGGGTCCGGGGGGTCGGGACGGTGCTGTCGCGGGCGTCGGTGACCGGCGGGCGGGTGCTCCAGGGGTCCTCGCACATCCAGGTGGCGCGCGCCGAGTCCGACCACCGTCTGTCGTGGTCGCACTACCTGGCGCGGCCCGGCGTGATCGAGGTGTTCGGCAAGGTGCGCGTCCCCGATCTGGCGGACGGCTTCGCCGACAGCGGCGGGTGGAACGACTGCCTGGACCTCGGCAGCGTGGGCGAGCGGTTCATGGACGTCGTGCAGGCGTCCCCGCTGCTGGACAGGAAGGCGCCCTTCCGCAGCGCGCGGACGCGGCTGCGCTGGGTCGCGGTGGCCGAGGAACCGGGCCGGGAGGGCCCCGGCATCCGGTTCACGCTGGGCCGCGACCGGGTGCGGACGCTGCGCCTGGTCCTGCCGGACGGGTTCACCCCCGATGTGGTGGACTTCTGCGAGGACCTGGCGCTGCACGACTGGCTGCTGACCACCCTGCTGGTGATCGTCGAGAGGGCCAGGGTGGGCACGGCGACGCGGGCGGAGGTCACCGCCAAGCTGGCCCCGGCGGTGGACCACCTGCTGCACCTGTGGATGCCGGCGGCCCGGCTGGACGACGACTTCGCCCCGCTCTGGGAGGCGCTGGAGCGGCGTCCCGGTTTCACCCGCCAGTGGCAGTCACTGGTCGCGCGCGTACGCGACCAGGTCGCGATCAACACGTTGGCTCTGCTGAGGGAGGCGGGCGGGTGGTAGGTGCCCATGCCAGGTAGGACGAGGCTCTCTGCCGAGATCATCCCCCGCACCCTCCGAAAGGTTCTCATCACCGCGGCGGTCGGGGTGCCCACATACTTCCTCACCAACGACAACGGGCCGGCCTTCAACCGCGAGCACTCCGCCTGGGCGCTGGTGCTGACCGTGTTCATCAGCGCCGTCGTCTTCCTGACGCAGTACCTCATCGAGGTCGACAAGCAGCTTGAGGCGACCCGCCTCGAGATGATCACCGGTCTGTCGCGGATCACCAAGGCGACCGAGCTGTTCAACCGGGTGGAGGCGTCGGCGGTGCAGACCGACGTGATCACACAGTTGGTGAGCAACGCCACCCGGGTGGACAAGGAGATGCCGGCGCTGGTGCAGGCGTTCGCCCAGTCGGAGATCGCGCGGATCTCGACGCTGCTGCGGGAGCTGAGCGAGGGCAACGTCATCTATGAGGGCGAGGACCGCGACTGGCTGCTCGGCCTGACCCGGAACACCCAGCACACCCTCGACGCCCTCAGCCTCAACGTGGTGGACCAGGGGCCGAGCGAGTTCGACGGCGGGTTCTGGACGACGGACGCGGGCCAGCGCTACCTGGAGGCCCAGCGCGACCGGCTCCGGGCCGGGGTACGGATTCGTCGGATCTTCTTCGTGGACCGCACCGAGCGGGTGGAGTCGGAGATGTTCCGCCGGATCTGCAAGATGCACACCGAGATCGGGATCGAGGTGCGCATCCTCACCCCGGAGGACCTGTCCAGTCCGCTGGGGCTGCTCGACTTCATCATCTTCGACGACGACGTGAGCTACGAGATCACGCCGTCCGCGCCGCAGGTGGGACAGATCACCACGCACACGTTCGTGCACACCCTGCTGGTGCTGGAGCCGCCCCGGGTGCGGCAGCGGATCGAGCGGTTCAAGGAGCTGTGGGAGCAGGCTTCGGAGCCGTCCTGAGCGGGGTGAACGCGCGGTCCGGGCGGCAGATCTCCAGACTCCGCGCGATCTCCTCGTCGGCGCGGCCGTCCAGCACGGCCGTGACCAGCTCGGCGGTGGCCGGGGCGAGGGTGATGCCGAGGCCGGCGTGGCCGGTCGCCGCCACCAGCCTGCGGTGGTCGTCGACGTACCCGATGATCGGGATGTGGTCGGCGCTCGCCGGGCGCAGCCCCGCCCAGTGGCGCTCGACCGGCCAGTCCGCCACGGCCGGCATGAGCGTGGCCGTCCAGCGGGCGATCTCGTCGCGGCCGGCGGCGGTCGGGGTGGGGTCGCCCACACCCTCCTCGTAGGTGACGCCGACGGCGAGCCGCCCGTCGTGCCGGGGCACCAGGTACGGATAGCCGGTGCGGCCGTCGGAGGTGATCTCGGCGAAGACGTGGTGGCGCAGCGGGTAGGTCGTGAAGCCGGGGCGGCGCACGTTGTACGCCTCGCCCTTGATCGGCAGCATCACGGCGTCGAGGGCGGGCAGCAGCAGGCCGCTGAGGTGCCCGGCGGCCACGATGACGGTCTCGGCGTGGATCGTCTCGCCGCCCCGCAGCTCGACGCGCGCGCCGCCGGGGCCGGACGCCACCCGCAGGGCGCGGGCCTCGAGCCGCACGGCGACACCGGCGCGCTCCATCGTGCGGCGCAGCGCGCCCATCAGCTCGCGCGGGTCGAGGGCCAGCTCGTCCGGCAGCAGGAAGCCGCCGACCACCGCCTCGCTGAGGAGGGGTTCGAGCTTCCGGGCCTCGGCGGCGGTGAGCTGCTCGACCGCGAACGGCGACGCCTCCCACAGGGGCAGGATCTCCGTCTCCAGGCGGGTCATCTCCTCGTCGTCGAGGGCCACCTGGATGTCGCCGCCGTCCAGCACCGGGACCTCGACACCGGAGATCTCGGCCAGCTCGGCCAGCCACGCCGGGTAGAGGTCGCGGCTGTGCTTGATGACGGGGCTCAACCGGCCGAGGCACGAGCTCTCGGTCTGGGTGAGGATGCCGCCCATCGCGGCGTCCGAGGCCCCGAGGCCGAGCTGAGACGCCGCCTCGACGAGGACGACGCTCCGGCCCTGTGACCTGATCCTGTGCGCGATCGCGCATCCGATGACTCCGCCGCCGACGATCGCGACTTCACAGGTCTCACGCACGCAAGCTCCCCATGCTTCGCCGTTTCCGGGTTCCACAGTAGGTGAGGTCAGGACGTTCAAGAAGGTCACACACGCGTGCCCCATAGGAACTTTATCGCGAAAGAATCTTGTGAGTAGGGCAAACGCGCACGATTGCCGAAGTGTCCCGTTTGCACCGCTGTCGGATGGCTCGTACAACTCGAAGGAGGCCGGCGGAAGCACCGGGAGAGGGGCGCGGATGAGCAGAACCGTCGTCGTCACAGGTGGAGCCTCGGGGATCGGCCGGGCGCTGGCCCGCGAGCTGGTCGCGCGGGGCGCGCATGTGACGGTCGCCGACGTCCGGAACGCCGAGGAGACGGCCGCCGAGCTCGGCTGCGCCCACGCCGTCCTCGACGTGACCGACGCGGGCGCGGTGCGGGACCTGTTCGCCGCCGTCCGGGACGAGCACGGCCGGCTCGACTACGTGTTCAACAACGCCGGGATCGCGATCGGCGGGTACGCGGACGAGATGACGCTCGACCACTGGAACGCCGCGATCGACGTCAACCTGCGCGGGGTGGTGCACGGGGTCCACGCGGCCTACCCGATCATGGTGCGGCAGGGCTTCGGCCACATCGTGAACACCGCCTCCCTCGCCGGGCTCACCCCGGCGCCGCTGATGGCCCCCTACACGGCGAGCAAGCACGCCGTCGTCGGCCTGTCGCTGGCGCTGCGCGCGGAGGCCGCCGCCAGGGGCGTCCGGGTGAGCGTCGTCTGCCCCGGTTTCGTGGACACCCCGCTGCTCGATCACGCCAATCCGGACCTGCCGCCGACGGAGGTCGGCGAGCAGGCTCGGAGGGCCGCGGTACGGGCGCAGGGGCGGCTCTACCCGGTGGACGCGCTGGTCCGCGACATCCTGCGTGGGGTGGCCCGGAACCGCGCGCTCATCGTGGCGCCCGCATCGGCCCGGCTCGTCTGGCGGCTGGTACGGCTGTCGCCCGCGCTGGCCACGCGGGCCGCCGGCCTCGCCGTACGGCGGGCGCGGTGGCAGAGCGGGCGGTAGCCGGAGCCCGCGGTACACGAACCGGTCGAACCCGGCGGAGTGCCGCTGGGACGCCCCTCCGAGCGGGGGCGCGGGCCGGATCGGCCGCCGCCCAGGTCGAGCGCGGAGCAGGAGGGGTCAGGCGGCCGGGCCTCGCACGCTGCGGAAGACGAGACCCGGCCACTCCCTATTGGAACATGCCAATGCGCGAATTTCGCCGCAATATCCGTGAATTCCGGACATACCATTTTGCGAGATTCACCGCGACACTCCCTGAGCTCGGCGTTCCGGGCGAGAGTCGCGGCGGCATGCCGGGAGTCCCGCGGATCGCCGCCGGGCGGAGCGGGCGAGCCACGGTCCAAGGAGGGGCGCCTACCGCGCCAGGTTCCCGGCCAGGAGCTCGATCAGGGGCTCCCGCCGTACGCACTGGGTGAGCGCGAAGGAGTCGGCGAGGGCCACGAGCTCGTCGTCGGACAGGCCGCGGAAGAGCTCCGCGTACTCCGGCAGCAGGGCCTGGGCGATGAGGATGTGCCGCAGGAGATCGTCGATCTGGTAGCGGGCGCCCCAGGGGTAGGGGTCCCAGGTCGGGAACTCCCGCTCCATCAGGCGGTGCAGCGGCGCGAGGTCGGTCGCGGCCTCCTCCATGGTCGAGCCCCACCGGTCGGCGCCGAGCCGCTTCTTCTTGGCGATGAACGGCCCGAACCTGTCCATGTACGGCCCGGAGGCGTAGACGAGGCCCTGGAGGCCGACGTCCTTGTACGTCCACAGCGACCACCCGGCCTCCTGCGCGTCGTAGATCTCGAGCTGGTCGCGCAGGATCTGGCACCGCTGGGCGTCGATCTCGGGGTCGCCCGTGTAGACGGGGCCGAACTCGCCGACCCACACCGGCGTGCCGGTCTCCCGCTGGAAGGCGGTCCGCCGCTCGAAGGCGCGTTCCAGCTCGGCGCGGTCGCACCACTCGCCGCGCGTGTAGCCGGGGTACGGCCCGCCGTGCGCGAACCCGGCCAGCGCGTAGTCGTGGCAGACGAACACCGTGTTCTCGTACACCTCCCGAAATATCGAGAAGTCGGTGGAGTAACGGTTCCCGTCGAGGAAGAGCACGTGCGCCGGGTCCACCGCGCGCACCGCCTTGACCAGGCGGTCGTAGAACGGCCCGACCACGCGCCCCTCGACGTCCCCGGGCTCGTTGACGGGGTTGTAGCCCGCGACCCACGGGTGGTCCTTGTATCGGTCCGCGATCGCCTCCCACATGTGGACCGCGCGGTCCTGGAAGTGCCGGTGGTGCCAGAAGGAGGCGACATGGGTGGGGTTGTCGGAGTGCCAGTGCTGGTTCTGGGCGCCGGGGAGGGTATGCATGTCGATCACGGAGTAGATGCCCCGGTCGCCGAGCAGGCCGATGACACGGTCCAGATGGCGGAAGCCGTGTTCGACGATCTCCATCGGGCGGTCATCGGATTCGAAATGCCGGTAGTTGACCGGGATGCGCACGCAGTTGACCCCGAGATCCGCCAGCAGGTCCGCGTCGGCGGCGGCGAAGAACGCGGTGAGCAGCCGGTCGAAGAACAGTTCGTAGCGCTCCTCCCCCAGCACCTCGCGCACCGCGGCCCGCATCGAAGACTCGTTCGCCGGGTAGCCGGTGATGAAGTTCTCCATGTTCATCCAGCCCCCGAGGCCCACTCCGCGCAGCCGCACGGGGGCGCCGTCGGCGGTGACGAGGCGGGATCCGGACACACGCAGGGTCATCACAACTCCTTCTCAAAAGCACCGGGACGCGGCCCGGCGGTCATAGTGTTCGGCCGAACGTGAAGGGTCATCCCTTGCTGGCACCAGCGGTGAGCCCGCCGATGAGCTGGCGTTCGGCGACGCCGTAGAAGGCCAGTGCCGGCACCATCGCGAGCACGATGTACGCGAGGACCTTGGCGGTGTCCGAGACGTACTGGCCGGAGAACTGCTGGACCCCGAGCGGGACGGTCCACCAGTTGGGGTCGGTGAAGATCACCAACGGGAGGAAGAAGTTGTTCCAGCTCGCGACGATCGCGAGCACGGACACCGTGGCCAGCGCGGGCCGCGCCATCGGCAGCAGGATCCGCCAGAAGAAGCCGAAGGCGGTGCATCCGTCGATGGTCGCCGCCTCCTCGACCTCCCTCGGGATCGTCCGGAAGAAGGAGCGCAGGATGATGATCGTCATCGGCAGCCCGAAGGCGGCCTGCGGCAGGATCACCCCGAGCGGGTTGTCCAGCAGCCCCATGGTCCGCACCAGCACGAACAGCGGCAGGATCGCCACCGTGAACGGGAACATCAGCCCGACCGTGAACAGCGTGTACAGCGCCTCCCTGCCGCGGAACGCGAAGCGGGCGAAGACGAAGGCCGCCATGGCCGACAGGCCCACGACGACGAGCGTCGTGGCCAGCGCGATGAAGACGCTGTTGAGGATCTGCCGCCAGAACACGCCCGACGCGAGCACGTCCGTGTAGTTCTCCGGAGCCCACGGGGACGGCAGGCCGAACGGGTTCGTGGAGAGCTGCGCGGTGTCCTTGAACCCGCCGACGAGCGCGAAGAGCAGCGGCACGACAACGAACGCGCCGAGCACCACGACGAGGGTCTGGAGCGAGACGGAACGAAGGAGGACGCCCGATCGCCGGGCCTGGGTACGGTGGGTGTTCATCGCTGGTCCCGCATGGTGGTGATCGCTCCTTCGGTGTCGCGGCGCAGGACGTACCGCTGGTAGCCCAGCGCGAAGATCAGGCTGATCAGGAACATGACGACGCTGATCGCGGTGCCGTAGCCGACCTGGGACCGCTTGAAGCCGAACTGGAACATCGTGACGGCCATGGTCTCGGAGGAGTGGATCGGACCTCCGCTGGTCAGGACCCACACCAGGTCAAAGAGCTGGATCGCGCCGATGACCGACAGGAAGACGCTGATGCGGATCGTCGGCCCGAGCAGCGGCAGGGTGATGTAACGGAACTGCTCCCACGCGCTCGCCCCGTCGATGGAGGCCGCCTCGCCCAGTTCCTTCGGGATGCCCTGCCGGCCGGCGAGGTAGAGGATCATGTGGAAGCCGAAGTACTTCCAGGTCATGACGATGAAGACGGACACGAGGACGGTGGACGGGTTACCGAGCCACTCCGACTCCAGCGACTCCAGCCCGACGGTGCCCAGGATCTGGTTCGCCAGCCCCTCGTCCGGCGACAGGATCATGGTGAACAGGACGCCGGTGATCACCTCGGACAGCATGTACGGCGCGAAGAACAGCATCCGGTAGACCGCGCGCCCGCGCATCTTCTGGTTGAGCAGCATCGCGATGCCGAGCGCCAGCGGGAGCTGGATCGTGACCGACAGGACGATCAGGATCAGGCCCCGCCACAGGTCGCCGAGGAAGACCTCGTCGCCGAACATCCGGGTGAAGTTGTCCAGCCCGATGAACTGGGTGGGCAGGCCGCCGAGGCCGTTCCACTTGAACAGGCTGGTGTAACCGGCGACGGCGATCGGCACCAGCACCAGGAGGGTGAAGAGCACCAGCGCCGGGAGCAGGAACAGGGTGATCGCCACCAGGCCGCGGAACCGCCGGCGGCGGGCCTCCGGAGGCGCCTGCGCGCGCGCCGTACGGGGATGGGCCGCGGGGCTCTCCGATCGCTCGCCCGTCAGGGCCGGGGGTGTCACGTCGCTTCGCTCCGTCCGTCGTCTCTTGGGTCCGTGCCGGGCGCGCGGGCCGGGCGAGGTCGTCGCCCGGCCCGCACTCCCGGGTGGGCTTATTCGGACTTGGCCGTCTCGGTGATGGCCTGCGCGACCTCCTCGGGGCTCTTGGAGCCCGCGATGAGCGCCGCCACGCTGTCGTTGACCTCCTGGCCCACGGCGGGCGGGTAGGCCTGGTCGAGGTAGAGCTGGAACCCGGTCGCGGAGGCGAGCGTCTTGGCGACGACGGCGAGGTTCGGGTCCTTGACCGCGTCCTCCTCGTCCTTGAGCACGGGCAGGATCGCGCCGGACTCCACCACCTTGCGGTGCTGGGCCGGGTCGTGGAGGAACTTCAGGAAGTCGAGCGCCTCGGCCGGGGCGTTCGCGCCGACCGCGTAGCCGCCGCCACCGCCGAAGGCGTCGGTCGCCGAACCCTTGCCGCCCTCGACAGCGGGGAAGGGGAAGAAGCCGAGGTTCTCACCGAGCCCCTTGCCCGCGTCGTTCTCGACGGCCGGGGCCCACTGGCCCATCAGCTCCATCGCGGCCTTGCCGTTGCTCACGGTGGCCGCCTGGCCGTCGGGGGTCGAGTAGCCCGCGCCGAGGAAGCCCTTCTGGAACGGCTGGAGGTCGACGAGCTGCTTGAGGTGCTCGCCCGCCGACACGAACTCCGGCTTGGTGAAGTCGTGGTCGGCGCCCGCCTGCTTGAGCGCGTCCAGGCCGGCGATGCGCATGGCGAGGTAGGCCCAGTAGTAGTGGCCTGGCCACTTCTCCTTGCCGGCGAGGGCGATCGGCGTGACGCCCGCGGTCTTGAGTTTCTTGACGTCGTCCAGGAACTGGCTCCACGTGCCCGGCGGCTCGGTGATGCCCGCCTTGGCGAACAGCGCCTTGTTGTACCAGAAGCCGACCATGCCGATGTCGTCCGGGATCGCGTACGTCTTGCCGTCGAACTGGTACGCCTGCAGGGAGGCCGGGGTGAAGTTGCCGATCCAGGACGCGGTGTCGGCGGAGAGGTCCTTCACCAGCCCCGCGTCGATCTGCTGCTGGAGGACGCCGCCGCCCCAGGTCGCGTAGATGTCGGGCGCCTTCCCCGACTGGGTCGCGGTAGCGATCTTGGCCTTGAACGCCTCGTTCTCGATGGGGACGTTCTTGATCGTCACGTTGGGGTGGGCCGCCTCGTACGCCTTGGCCTGCTCGGCGAGGAGGGACTTCCACGGCTCGGTGGTGGCGATGTTCCACCACTCGACGGTGACCTTCTCGGACGCGGTCTTGTCCGCCGCTCCGTCGCCGCCCTGGCTGGAGCAGCCCGCCAGGACGAGCGCGGCCGTCGCGAACAAGACCACACCTCGTCGCGTCAACGACATGTCAGTGCTTCCCTTCCTTATCTCCGGACCCGTGCGGAGCCCGAGTGAAAGTTTCAGGTGCACCCCCGAATATTTCGTGACCCGGAGAATAGGTAGATCGCGCGTTACGCGTCAATAGTCTCTGTGGGAGCGATCCCATAGCGCGGAATGCCGCCGGAGGCGCATCCGAAAGTTTTCGGCTACTCTGTCGTCCATGCCAGCGAAGAGACGGGTGACGATCGCCCTGATAGCCAAGGAGGCCGGAGTCTCCGTCCCCACTGTCTCGAAGGTGATCAACGGCCGGCCCGAGGTGGCGTCCGAGACCAGGCAGCGGGTCGAGCGCCTCCTCCACAAGCACGGCTACCAGCGCAGGACCGGCCACGGTGACGGGCCGGTCGGCCTCGTCGACCTGGTCTTCGCCGAGGTCGAGAGCCCGTGGGCGATGGAGCTGATCCGCGGCGCCGAGACCGCGGCGCGCGAGACGGAGGCGAGCGTGGTCGTCTCCGTGCTGCACACCAAGACCGGCCCCGGCCGCGACTGGATCGACCGCATCGCGGCCCGCCGCACCGACGGCGCGATCATCGTCGGGTCGCACCTGTCCACGCGCCAGCAGGGGCAGCTCAACGCCCGTGCCATCCCGTTCGTGGTGGTGGACCCGGACGGCGAGCCCGCCCCCGGCATGACGTCGGTGGGCGCCACCAACTGGCACGGCGGGCTGGCCGCGACCCGGCACCTGCTCGAACTCGGCCACACCAGGATCGGCATGATCGGGGGCCCGCCCGACATGCTCTGCAGCCGGGCCCGCATCGACGGATACCGGGCCGGGCTCGAGACCGCGGGCCTCGCCGTCGACCCCGAGCTGATCAGGAACGGCGACTTCCTCGTCGGCTCCGGCCGGGACCAGGGGCACGCGCTGCTGTCGCTGCCCGACCCGCCGACCGCGATCTTCGCGGGCTGCGACATGCAGGCGTTCGGCGTCTTCGAGGCGGCCAGGCAGCGCGGCCTGCGAGTGCCGGAAGACCTGTCCGTGGTCGGCTTCGACGACCTCCCCCTCGCCCGTTCCGCCTGGCCGCCGCTGACCACCGTCCGCCAGCCGCTCCAGGAGATGGCCGCGCTCGCCGCCCGGATGGTCCTCGCCATCGGCAGGGGCGAGGTGCCCGAGCCGCGCCGGGTTGAGCTGGCCACCGATCTGGTCGTCAGGGAGAGCACCGCGCCTCCGCGCGTCGCGTGACCGGCCCTTCCGTCGGGCGGCTCATACCCGATGACCTCTTCAAGGTCCGTACGAGTCGCCCGGCGCGCTAGGGTTTCTCGCGAAATGTCCAGGTGGACGAGACGGAGCGGACGGTTGCGGGGTTGGCGTGGAGCGGCCGTCACGGCGCTCATGGCGGCGATCGTTACGGTTCTCATCGGCGGCCCCCGCACGGCGTACGCCGCCGAGCGGGCCGCGGGGACCGAGGAGCGGCCGTGCCCGGTCGCGGTTCCCGCGGGCACGACCTGCGGATACCTGCTCGTGCCCGAGCGGCGTGACGTGCCGGGCAGCAGGACGATCCGGGTGGGCTATGCCGTCCACCGATCGACCTCACCGCAGCGCCGGCCCGACCCCGTGGCGTACTCCAGCGGCGGCCCCGGGTCGCCGTCACTGCGGCTCGCCGGCTTCCTGACGCAGATGTTCCCGGACCGGGACGTGGTCGTCATCGAGCAGCGGGGCAGCCGCTACTCGGAGCCCTCGCTGGCCTGCCCGGAGGTGGTCGGCGGCCTGATCGAGACGCTGAAGACGCCCACGGCGACGACGGAGGAGACCGCTCCCGTCCTGCAGGGCGCGCTGACCTGCCAGAGCCGTTACCAGGCCGAGGGGATCGACCTGCGCGGCTACCGCACCGAGGAGATCGCCGCCGACGTGGCCGACCTGCGCGCGGCGCTCGGCTACGAGCAGTGGAACCTGATGGGCGTCAGCTACTCCACCCGCTCGATGGCGGAGGCCGCCGCCAAGGACCCGCGCGGCACCCGCGCCCTGGTGCTCGACTCGTTCCTCCCCGCCCAGGTCAACTGGTACGACACGGCCGCGCCCGACCTGCGGGCGACGCTGGCCAAGCTGGGCGCGGCGGGCCGGTTCGACGAGATGCTGGCCCGGTACAACGCCGCCCCGGCCGCGTTCCAGACCACGGACCCGCTGACCCGCAAGCGGATCGGCGTGCGGCTGACCGGCGACGACATCGCGACGATTCTCGGGGAGGCCATGCGGGAGACGGAGTTCCTCCCGCTGGTGCCCGCGCTCGTGGACGCGCTCGCGGACGGCAGGAAGGAACTGCTCCGGCCGGTCGTCGACGCGGCGGGCGACGCGCTGACCTCGCACGACTGGGGCCTGTACTACGCGGTCCAGTGCCAGGACGAGGTCCCGTTCAACACGTTCGCCGCCGCTGCCGGACCGCGGCTGTTCACCGGCGCCGCGGACGCCGCCGTGTGCGCCGGCTGGCACCTGCCCCGCAGCTCGGACGAGGCCGGGGCCGTCGAGGCGCCGACCCTGGTCCTCGGCGGGCAGTACGACCCGACCACGCCGCCGGAGAGTGCGCGGGCGGCCGCGGGCGACATCCCCTCCGCCCGGTTCGCCGAGTTCGCGGGCGTCGGGCATGGGGTGTTCCTGGCGAGCGAGTGCGGACGCCGGACGATCTCCGCGTTCCTCGACGCCCCCGCCTCGGCCGCCTCCGGCTCCGCGACCGCGACCGGCTCCGGTTCCGGTTCCGGTTCCGCGGGAGCGGTGTGCGATCCGGGCGCGGGCGCCTCCGCCCCGGTCCGGCCGGGTGACCTGCACCTGACGGCCGCGCCGTACCGGATCTCGCAGTCGCCGGCGCTGATCGCCCCGTTCGCGGTCTTCGTGCTCGTGGCGGCGGCGCAGGTCGTGGCCGGGCTCGTCACGCTGGTGCGCCGCCGAGGCGGTGCCATGCGCGTGCTGGCCGGCCTGGCCGGGCTCGCCTTCGCCGGTCTGACCGCGCTGAGCGTCACCGGCGTGCCGAACGACATCGTGTTCGCCATCGGCCTTCCTCCGGCGATCGCCTGGTACGGCCTGCTCGCGGCGGCCGCCACGGTGTTGTCGATCACGGCCGCCTTCCGGCTGCGCGCCGCCTCGGCCGACATCGTCCCCGTGATGACCGGTCTCGTCTTCATCACCTGGATGTACGGCTGGGCGCTCGCCTGACCCACCGCCGACGGCGGGCCACGTAAGCACTGCGGCCAGAACGCGAGCATGAGCGCCGGAACCGCGCTGATCGTGCCGGCGATCGTGACCAGGAGCTTCCGCCTGCCCAGCCGGTCGGAGAGCATCCCGACGAGCACGGAGGTCAGTACCACGGCCGCGGTGTAGATCAGGATCAGCAGGAACAGGCCGTCGCTCGCCCTCTCCCCGGGAAACAGCCGCTCGTAGCCGACCGCGTCGGTGCTGCGTGGACAAGAACAGCAACCCGAGGCAGCCGAGCAGCGCGCCGAGCAGTGTCCACGGGTGCCGCCGCCCGAACCTGCTCGCCGTACGGTCCGACAGCGCGCCGGCGATCGGGTTGGCGACCAGGGCGGCCGCCGCGCCGAGCCCGGGGAACCCTGTTTTGATTCGCGAACACCGAGCGTGGGCGGATCACGCTCATGCACACTGTGCCGGTGAGCGCTGAAAGAGCCGGTCCCCGCGGGGCGTCGCCCTCGATGCCGGTCGCCGAGATGGGTCCGCTCGTGCGCGAGCAGCACGCGCCGCTCGCCGGCGGTGAGCGCGCGCAGGATCCTGGCGGAGACCACGATCCTGCCGTTCCTTCTCCTGATGCCGGGCACGGGCCGGGCGGAACCGCGGGTGGGCCACGAGAGAGCCGTCCCATGAAGATCCGCTACCTCATCATGAACGCCTACGGGGTCGGCGGCACCATCCGGACCGTGATCAACCAGGCGAACGCGATGGCCGCGCGGCACGACGTCGAGCTGGTCAGCGTCTTCCGCACCCGCCGCACGCCCGCGTTCCATGTCGACCCGCGCGTCCGGCTGCGCGTGCTGGCCGACCGGGGCGGGTCTCGGTGGCGGCACCCACTCCGCACCGTGCTGGCCCGCCGGCCGAGCCGCCTCATCCCGCCGGCCGAGACGCGGTACGCCACCTTCAACCGGTACAGCGACGTGCGGATCGCCCGTTACCTGCGTTCGCTCCACGGCGGCGTATTGGTGACCACGCGGCCGGCACTCAACCTGATGGCCGCGCGCTTCGCCCCGGACGATGTCGTTCGAGTGGCGCAGGAGCACATGCACTTCGACTCGCACAAGCCCGAACTCGCCGCCGAGATCACCCGGTGGTACCCCGGACTGGACGCCGTCGTCGTGCTCACCCAGGCGGACGCCGCCCGGTACGCGGCCGCCCTGGACGGGACCGGCACCGAACCGGTGGTCATCCCGAACGCGCTGACTCCTGGAGATCGGCGCCCCGCCGACCTGGCCGGCCGGATCGTGATCGCCGCGGGCCGGCTGACCCGGCAGAAAGGGTTCGACCTGCTCATCAAGGCGTTCGCCGTGGTCGCCGACGCGCATCCCGACTGGCAACTGCGCATCTACGGCGACGGCAGGGAGCGGGCGAGGCTCCAGCACCTGATCCACGGGCTGCACCTGGACAACCATGTCTTCCTGATGGGCGGCACCACGGCGCTCGAGGAGGAGTTCGCCAAGGGCGCTGTCTTCGTGCTCAGCTCCCGGTTCGAAGGGTTCGGCATGGTCCTCGTCGAGGCGATGGCCCATGGGCTGCCGGTCGTCGCCTTCGACTGTCCCCACGGCCCGGGCGAGATCGTCACCCACGGGACGGACGGCCTGCTCGTCCCGCCCCGCGACGTCTCCGGGCTGGTCACGGCGATCGGCCGTCTCGTCGCCGACGAGCCCCTCCGACACCGGCTCGGCTCCGCCGCCCGAGCCACGGCGGCCCGCTACGAGATGGACGACATCCGCCTCCGCTGGGAGCGGCTCTTCGCCACGCTCGCGGCGGCGCGGAGCGAGCGGGCCCCCGCGCCATGGCCGGAGGCCGCCGAGCTCGGATGATCACATCGGAACTTTTGCACTTTCTCCGAGGGCGGCGCCGCAGGCGATGCGGGCTCCGGCGGGCCCGGCGGGAGCCGTACCGGTGCCGGACAGGTGGGACCATGTCTGGGTCAGGAAGCATCCAATGGAAGGTCATCATCGGTGAGGCGGCTACTCACGGTCCTGCTGCTCGCCTGCGCTGCCCTGCTGGGCGTCGCGGCGCCGGCCCAGGCGCACAACGTGCTGGTCGGCAGCGATCCCAAGGACGGCGCCAAGGTCTCCACCGCGCCAGAGCGGATCACGCTGAACTTCGACCAGCCCGTACGCCGGGACTTCGCGCGCATCGCGGTCACCGGTCCCGACGGGGCCGACTACACGCGGGGTGAGATCACGACGAAGGGGAATGACGCCTCGGTCGGCCTGGCGCCGCTCGGCCCGGCCGGCGCGTACGTGATCGGCTATCGCGTCGTGTCGAACGACGGCCACCCGGTCACCGGGACGATCACCTTCACCTTGACCGGGGCCGGACCGGCCGCCGGGCAGTCCTCCCCGTCTGCCGAGCCCGCGCCGTCCCCCTCCGCGGCCTCGACTCCGGCGGCGGGTGGCGACCCGCTGCCCCCGGCCGCCGGAGGGGAGCCGGGCTCGGCCGCCTCGGCCGCCGACCTCGCCGCGCAGAGCTCGTCCGGGGGCTGGGTGTGGGGTCTGCTCGTCGCCGCCGCCGCGCTGCTCGCCCTGTCCGCGTACGTGCTCGTCCGGCACGACCGCAGGCTGCGAGGCGCGGCGTGACCGCGACCGGAGCCACCGAGAGCCCGCAGAGCACCGCGACCCCGGGAAGCGCGGAGGCCCCCGAGAGCACCGTGGAAACGGTGGGCACGAGGCCGGTGGCCCGCCCCAGGCTGGCCGTCGCCGCGTTCACCCTCGCGGGGCTGCTCGCGGCGCTGGTCTCGACCTGGCTGACCCTCCCCAGGGTCGCGCAGGGCATCGTGATGCCCAGCCCCCTGGTCGACTTCGGGCTGCCCGTCATGCGGCTGATCCTGGACGTGGCCGCGACCGCGACCGTCGGGCTCAGCCTGCTGCCCAAGCTGCTCGGCTTCGGCGATCCGGAGCGCACCGAGCCGATCGCCTCGCGGGCGCGGCACTGGGCGGTGCTGTCGGCACTGGTGTGGGCCGCGTCCGCGCTCGTGTCCACCGTGCTGAGCGCGGCCGAGCTGAACCCCGGTCAGGCGCCCGACGTGGCCGAGTACGTCGAGCGGATCGGCTCCGGCCAGGGCCTGATCGTGAGCGCGTCCAGCGCGATGGTCAGCGCCGCCGTCGGCATGTTGGCGGTCAGGTTCGGCGAGAAGGTCCCGGCCGAGTTCCGCGTGCTGGTAGCGGCGTTCGGCCTGCTGCCGCTGCCGGTGACCGGCCACGCCTCCAACTGGTACTGGCACGACCTGAGCATGGTCTCGATGGAGCTGCACGTCATCGGCTCCGCCGCGTGGGTCGGGGGCCTGCTCGCGCTGGCCGTGCTGCTCGCGGGCGACCGCGACCTGCTCGCGGCGACGCTGCCGCGTTTCTCCCGGCTGGCGACGGTGGCGCTGCTCGTGGTCGGCCTCACCGGCCTCTTCAACGGGGTCGTCGAGCTGCTGCTGACGCCGGGCCAGGAGTTCCCGCTCTCGCTGGTGACCACCGGCTACGGCCGGCTCGTCGTCGCGAAGATCCTGTTCGTGGGGGCGGTGGCGCTGCTCGGGGGCAACATCCGCTGGCGGCTGCTGCCCGCGATCAGCCGGCGGGCCCCGACGGCGTTCGCCGCCTGGGTGGCGTTCGAACTCGCCGTCATGGGCCTCGCCTACGGCGTGGCGGTGGCGCTGACCCGCGCGCCCGTCGCCTGATCTCGATCGCCGTCGCGCAGGCGGTACTTCCGCGTGGCGAACTCGGCGGCGAGCCAGACGGCGAGGAGAAGACCGCCCGCGAGCGGCCACGAGTCCACCGGGTACGGCGGCGCCGCGAGATAGTGGCCCTGCACCGCGAGGCCGCCGTAGACGCCCGCCGTGGCCAGGGCGGCGCCGAGCACGGGCCGGACCAGGCGGGCGGCCATCGTGTCACCCAGCGGGAGGCAGCCCATGAAGGCGAGGTCCACGCCGACCGCGGCGAGCACGAAGAAGAACGGGACGGCCGAGGCCGGGAAGCCCATCCCGACGAAGAGCGGCCAGACCAGCGCGCGGTAGGCGACGTACGCGCCCGCGACGGCCGTGGCCGTCCACGCCCGCCCGACCATGAGGCGGGCGATGACCAGGATCAGCACGCCCGCCACGCCGGCCCACAGCGGGTAGAGCAGGTCGGGCACCGGCAGCGAGAACTTGACGAGCATCTCCCGGTCCACCGCGCGGCCGAGCTGGTTGGCGGCGAACGCCAGCAGGCTCGGCTCCGCGTACGGGTCGCCGCGGTCCCAGGAGGCGATCTCCAGCACGCCGTACTCCTGCTGCTGGGCGGCGAAGTGCAGGTTCTCCAGGAAGAAGGCGAACAGCGCGCCGAGGACGAGGGTGCGCCGCCGTTCGGCCCGCGCGTCGCCGCGCGGCGCGCCGAGCCACCACCCCCGGGTCACCCCGGCGATCATCAGGCCGCTGCCGATGAACAGCAGCGCGTGCGAGGGACTCCACGCGGTGATGTCGAGGCCGTTGACGCGGTGGTTGATCAGGTCGAGCGGGATCGCGATGAGGAAGACGCCCGTGCCCCACACGATCAGCTTGGAGGCCAGGCGGTCGACGCCGTAACCGGTGTACCAGTGGACGATGGTCAGCCCGACGGCGATGACCGTGCCGACCGTGTTGAGCAGGTGCGGCGGGGCCAGGTCGTCGCGCAGCCAGCGGAAGTGCCACGAGACGTCCCAGGACGCCCCCAGCACCTTCAGGACGAACGCCGTCAGCCAGCCGAGGTAGAGGACCCGGAACAGTTCCGCCGGAGTCTCCCGGCCGGCCTCCCCTCTGGTCCAGTACGGGAGGGCCCAGTCGAGGATCCGATGAGGTGTTTGCCTGAGCGTTCCAATCACGCGCGAAATGATGCCGTCCGCTCACCCGCTACGCAATCGGGGACAACCCGGATACCTCCAGGATATGCGGCCGGTGGCCCCTGATTCGGCGGCCCCTGATTCGGCGGCGTCGAGCCCCCGTCACGACCGACGACTGGATCGTGCTGTCTCAGCCGGTTCTCAGGAGGTCTGAGTAGGCTCCGGGGCATGACGTTTCGGGGTGGGCGGCGCGCCCTTGCCGCACTGGTGGCGCTCGCGCTGGTGGCCGTGGGCGGCCTCACCTGGTACCTGTGGCCGTCCGAGCCCCTGGTACGCGGGCAGGACGTGGCCATCTCCGTCGTGGACGGCCCCGCCGACGACCAGCACGTGACACTGGACGCCGCCTTCTTCCCGCCCGCCACCGGCGGCCGGGCCCCGGCCGTGCTCCTCGCCCACGGCTTCGGCGGCAGCAAGGACGACCTGCGGGACGAGGCGTCCCGGCTGGCCGGGCGCGGCTATGCCGTACTGACCTGGTCAGCCCGCGGTTTCGGGCGCTCCACCGGCGAGATCGCGCTGAACTCGCCGGACTACGAAGTGAAGGACGTGCGGGCGCTGGTCGACTGGCTCGCCCGCCGCCCCGAGGTGCGGCTCGACGCGGACGGCGACCCCCGGGTGGGCATCGCGGGCGGCTCGTACGGCGGGGCGATCGCCCTGATGGCCGCCGCCTACGACACCAGGATCGACGCCATCGTGCCGCAGATCACCTGGTACGACCTGGCCGACGCGCTCTTCCCCGAGTCCACCGGGCGGGGCCCCGAGCACGGCGTGTTCAAGAAGATGTGGGCCGGCCTCTTCTTCAGCTCGAGCGGCAGCGCGCTGTCCGGCGGCGCGCCGGGCGGTCTGGCCGCCCTGGCCGGCGGCGGCTCGGGCGCGACCGCGGCGCAGGGGGCCTCCCGGCAGGCCCAGTGCGGCCGCTTCCTGGCCGAGATCTGCGACATGTACCTGACCGTCGCGGAGACCGGCCGGGCCACGCCCGAGGCGGTGAAGCTGCTGCGCGCGTCGAGCCCGGTGTCGGTGCCCGGCCGGATCAAGATCCCGACCCTGCTGATCCAGGGGCAGCGCGACTCGCTGTTCCCGCTGGGACACGCGGACGCCAACGCCCGGGCGATCGCCGCGACCGGCGCGCCCGTGGAGGTGGCCTGGATCAGCGGCGGGCACGACGGCGGCGGTTCCGACATCGACACCGAATGGGTCGAGGAGCGCACCACGGCCTGGCTCGACCGCTGGCTCAAGGAGTCGCCCGTCCCCGGCGTGCAGGCCGGCCGGACCACCTCCACCTCCACCTCCACCTCCACCTCCACCGGCACCGGCACCGGCGCCACGGGCTTCACGGTGTCGCGCGACGGCGGCCGGGACCCCGGCACCCGCCGCTCCCTCGTGGTCCACGCGAGCGCGCCCTCGTACCCCGGTCTGGGCGGCGCCTCGCGGACCGAGGTGCCGGTCGTCGGCCCGGTGCAGGAGATCGCGAACCCGCCCGGCGGCTCCCCGGCGTCCGTCTCGATCGTGCCGGGGATGAGCCTGCTCGGCGGCGGGAGCGCCAACCCCGGCGTCTCCGTGGACATCCCCGGGCAGGCCGCGATGTTCGAGTCCGCGCCGCTCGCCACGCCGGTCCACGTCACCGGCGCCCCCACCCTCCGGATCAAGGTGTACGGCACGGGCGAGGTCACCCTGTTCGCCAAGCTCTACGACGCGAGCGGCGGACGGCTCGCCGTGCTGCCGTCGAGCCTGGTGGCGCCCTTGCGCGTCACGGCGTCGGAGTCCGGCGCGGACGCGACCGTCACGCTCCCCGCGATCGACCGGCGCTTCGACGCGGGCCACCGGCTGCGGGTCGTGCTGACGACCACCGACATGGGGTACGCCACGCCGTCCGCGCCCGCCGCGTACCGGGTGGGCCTCGCCGGCGGGACCGTCTCGCTCCCCGGCGACGCGTCGCTGGTCACGCCCGCGACGGGACCGGCCTGGTGGACGTGGGCCGGCCCGCTGGCCGCGATCGTGGTCGCGGCGGCGCTTCTCCTCGCCGGCCGCCGCCGTACGGCTCCCGCCGACGCGCGCGAGGACGGCGACGGCGCTCCGCTGCGGATCACCGGGCTGACCAAGCGCTACCGCAACGGCGAGAAGGCGGTGGACGACCTCTCCTTCCAGGTGGAGAAGGGCCAGGTCCTGGGTCTTCTCGGGCCGAACGGCGCGGGCAAGACCACCACGATGCGGATGATGATGGGGCTGATCCACCCGGACGAGGGCGAGATCCACATCTTCGGCCGCCGGGTCGTCCCGGGCGCGCCGGTCCTGTCGCGGCTCGGATCGTTCGTGGAGGGGCCCGGGTTCCTCCCGCACCTCACCGGGCGGGCCAACCTGGAGCTCTACTGGCAGGCCACGGGACGCCCCGCCGCGGACGCCCACATGGACGAGGCGCTGGAGATCGCCGGGCTCGGGGCTGCGCTGGAACGGGCGGTGCGCACCTACTCGCAGGGGATGCGCCAGCGGCTGGCGATCGCCCAGGCGATGCTCGGCCTGCCCGACCTGCTCGTGCTCGACGAGCCCACTAACGGGCTGGACCCGCCGCAGATCGCCGAGATGCGCGCCGTGCTCAAGGCGTACGCCGAGGGAGGCCGCACGGTCATCGTCTCCAGCCACCTGCTCGCCGAGGTCGAGCAGGCGTGTACGCACGTGGTGGTCATGCGGCGCGGCCGGCTCGTCTTCCAGGGACCCGTCGCCGAGCTGCTCGCCACCGGCTCCCCCTCGGACGGCCCCGGCCCCCGGCTGGAGGACGTCTTCCTGGACCTGATCGGAGAGGCACGTTGAGCCTGAAGGGAGGGCTCGGATGAGCCTGAACGGTGACGGGGCCGCACCGGCCGCCCGCTCCGGGGCGTCCGCCCAGGAGGACACGCCCGCGGCCTCGGCCGGCGGTGTCATGACCTCTCCGGGCGGGTCTCCGGCGTCCTCGACGCGGCCCTCGGGGGCGGCTCCGGGGTACGCGCCGGGCCGGACGCTGTCGCTGCGGGTGGAGTTCGTCCGCCAGTTCCGGCGCCGCAGGACGATGGCGATGTTCGGGCTGCTGCTCGCGCTCCCGTGGGTCCTGGTGGTGGCGTTCCAGTTCGGCCCGGGACCCGGAGGCGGGCAGGGCGGCGGCATGCGGCTGTCCGACCTGGCCACCCAGGGAGGGCTGAACTTCGCCGCCTTCGCCCTGTCGGTCTCCGCGAACTTCCTGCTGGTCGTCGCGGTGGCGCTGTTCTGCGGGGACACGGTGGCGAGCGAGGCGAACTGGTCGTCGCTGCGCTACCTGCTCGCCGCCCCGGTGCCGCGTGACCGGCTGCTGCGTCAGAAGCTCGTCGTCGCGATGGCGTACTCGGCCGCCGCGGTGACCGTGCTGCCGCTGATGGCGCTGCTCGCGGGCACGGTCGCCTTCGGCTGGAACGACATCCAGGTGCCGGGCACCGGCGAGACGATCCCGGCCGGGGACGTGCTGCCGAGGTTCGCCGTCGTGGTGGCCTACGCGCTGGTGAGCCAGCTCGTCGTGGCGGCCGTCGCGTTCCTGCTGTCGGTCGGCACGGACTCGCCCCTCGGCGCGGTCGGCGGCGCGGTCGGGCTGGTGATCGTGAGCAGCATCCTGCAGGCGGTGGAGGCCCTGGGCTCCATCCGCGAGTTCCTGCCCACGTTCTGGAACAACGCCTGGACCGACGCCCTCGCCCCCGACCCCGACTACAGCGGGATGATCAAGGGGGTGGCCGTGGCGGTGACGTACTCGGTGATCATTGTCGCGTTCGCCTTCCGGCGGTTCCGGGCCAAGGACGTGGTGTCCTGACCCGCGTGCGAGAGCCCCTAGTACTCCAGTGACACATTGAGATCATGGCTGGGATCTGCGCTGGTAGTGGCATCGGCGGGCGATGGCTTGATGGCGGCGTCGCCAGTGGGACCAATGCAGGATCTCCTCGATCCGATGGTGTCGGGTGAGGGCGAGGGCGGCCAATAGGCGGCGGATCTCGGGCATCGTCAAGGGAAGGTGCTCTTTGTTGCCGTCGGGCTGGGATGCGGCCAGGGCCGCGAGGAAGGCCAGGGCGAGCATTGCCAGAGTGATGTGGCGGTGCCAGCCTTCCCAGCTGCGGACCTGGTAGTGGTCCAGCCCGACCTGGCCTTTGGCGGTCTGGAAGGCTTCTTCGACCGCCCACCGGGTGCCGGCGATGCGCACCAGGGTGAGCAGTGGCGTCGGCCGGGGTGCGTAGCAGCGGTAGAAGGCCAGTTCACCGGTGGTCAGGTTGCGGCGGATCAGCAGCCATCGGTGACCGGGCCGGTGTGTGTCGATGCGTGTCCAGGCCCAGGCGTACCAGCGGTGTCCCTTGGCGCCGTGCCCGGCACTGTAGCGGTGCCAATGCGCATCGGGGACGTGCGCGGCGATCGCGGCAGCCTCCCAGTCGATGCCCTCGCACCTCACCCGTAACGTGCCCGCGATCGCCAGCACATACCCGGCCTGCCGCTCTTCCAGCAGCGCACGCAGGCGCGGGTCCTGGCCATAGACCTCATCACCGGTCACCCAGGGTGCGTCGATCCCGGCGTCCAACGCGGCGGCGATCATATGCGCGGCCAGGGCGGGTTTGGTGGCGAACGCGATCTCGCCCGGCACACCGGCGGATCGGCAGCGACGCTGGTCGGCCAGCCAGGACTGCTCGGGCAGGTAAAGACGGCGATCGATCAATGCCCGCCCGCGTGGGGTGGCATAGGCCAAGAACACGCCGACCTGACTGTTTTCGATCCGGCCTGCCGTACCGGTGTATTGACGTTGCACTCCGGCCGATCGGAAGCCCTTTTTGAGGAAGCCGGTCTCGTCGACGATCAGGACTCCATTGCCGCCGAGGTGTTCGCTCACGTAGTGGCGTACGTCATCGCGTACGGCGTCGGCGTCCCAGCGTGCGGTCCGCAGCAGGCGTTGCATGGTTTGAGGGCCGGTCAGCCCTGCTTGCTCGGCCAGGTTCCAGCAGTTCTTCCGCTCGATGTCGGACAGCAGGCCCCGGATGTAGGCATTCGCTGCGCGGCGCGGCTCGATCCGGCTGAACCGGTGTGCGATCCGCTTCATCAGGTCGTTGAAGGTGACGATCCAGCGGTCAGGGTCTACGCTGGCGGCCACGGCCATCACGCGATCTTCAGGTGTCTTCACAAACTCCGAATGATCACGTGGTGGCCGTTCGCATGCCACCTCAACAGCGAAGATCGCGAAGTGTCACTGGAGTACTAGTCCCAGTGCGGGGGGCGTTCCTCGATCAGTCGCGTGTCGTCGGAATCAGCGTCGCCGCGCCACTCGCCCCAGCCGAGGTCGGTGTCGTCGCTGGTCTGGTCAGGCAACACCGGCAGACCCTCGTCGAAGAGGTCCACCGGCCGCATGTCATCCGGATGCCGCTCAGTCACACGACGATGGTAACCGGCACGGCCGCCGGACGCGGGTCTCGCCCGCACGTCGCCACTGCGCCCCGGGGCGGCAAATCACCGGAATTCCCTACAAAGCACGCTAAGCGGCTATTTCCCGCCAAGACGGGATTCGAAGATCTCCGACCCAAACATTCAACCCCCAGCAAAGGTACGATGCGGAAACAGGTAGCAGGCCGGACGCGACCCCCGTGAGGCGGCATGGCAACGCCATCAGGATGGCGTCGAGAGGGCAACCTGCCCGCGGAGCTGACCAGCTTCGTGGGCCGGACCAGGCTTCTCGCCACCATCAGACAGCGACTGCACGACTCCCGACTGGTCACCGTGACCGGGATCGGAGGTGTGGGCAAGTCCCGCACGGCCCTGCGCATCGCCCACCTGGTGCGCCAGGAGTTCAAGGACGGCGTCTGGTACGCCGATCTCGCGCGGCTGCAGGACTCCGGCATGGTCCAGCACACGATCACCGCGTCGCTGGGCATCGCCGACCAGTCGCACCGGGCGGGCTCCGAGACCCTCGCCGAGTGGCTGGGTGACCGCGAGATCCTGCTCATCCTGGACACGTGCGAGCACCTGGTGGACGCGTGCGCCGAGCTGACGCAGGACCTCCTCTCCAGGGCGCCCAACCTGCGGATCATCGCGACCAGCCGCCGGTCGCTCAACGCCCCCGGCGAGTTCACGGTCGCGGTCCCGCCGCTCGCCGTGCCGGGCGACGACCCCTCGGAGAGCCCGTACACGAACGAGGCGGTGCAGCTCTTCGCCGTGCGGGGCAGCGCGGTCGTGCCCGACTTCGTGGTGGACGAGAGCAACGTGCAGGCCGTGTCCGAGCTGTGCCGGCGGCTCGACGGCATCCCGCTCGCCATCGAGCTGGCCGCCGTGCGGCTGCGCGCGCTGTCGGTCGAGCAGATCCTCGCGCTTCTCGCCGACCGGTTCAGCCTGCTGGCCGGCGCGAGCCGTACGGCGCTGCCCCGGCACCAGACGCTGCGCGCCGCGATCGGCTGGAGCCACGAGCTGTGCGAGCCGGCCGAGCGACTGCTGTGGGCCCGGCTGTCGGTGTTCGCGGGCGACTTCGACCTGGACGCGGCGCGTTACGTCTGCGCCGGAGACGGGCTGGACGCCGCGACCATCCTCAACGTGATCTCCGGCCTGGTCGACAAGTCGATCCTGTTCAGCTTCACCACCCCGGTCGGCCACCGGTACCGGCTGATCGACACGCTCCGGCAGTACGGCGCCGAGTGGCTGGAGAAGCTGGGCGAGACCGAGACGCTGCGCCGCCGCCACCGCGACCACTACCTGGAGCTCGCCCAGCGCGGCGAACACTCCTGGTCGGGTCCCCGGCAGGTGCACTGGTACGTGCGCATGCGGCAGGAGCACGACAACATCCGGGTCGCGCTCGACTACTGCCTCTCCGACCCGATCGAGGCCAAGGTCGGGCTGGAGCTGGTGTCGTCGCTGTGGTTCCTCTGGGTGGCGTGCGGGTTCGCCCGCGAGGGCGCGGTCTATCTGGAGCGGGCGCTCGCGGCGTCCCGGGTGCCGAGCAAGGAACGATGCAAGGCCCTGTGGGTGCTCGCGTACATCCGGAGCGCTCAGGGCGACCTGCCGGGCGCGCTCGCGGCGGCCGAGGAGTGCAGCAACGAGGCGGTGCGGGCCGGCGACTCCGGGGCCGTCATCCTGGCGACCAAGATGCAGGGCACGACCGCCATGCTCCAGGGCGACGCCAAGAAGGCCACGGCTCTGCTCGGCGTGGCCATCGAGTTCCACCGGGGCGGGCGCGAGCTCAACCCGGGTCTGCTGCCCGCGATCGTCGAGCTGTCCATGGTCCTGTTCGCGCAGGGCGACTACGAGGAGGCCGAGGGCCTGCTCGTCGACTGCGTCAAGGTGTGCACCGAGCGCGGCGAGCAGTGGCTGCGGTCCTACGCGTGGTACGCGACGGCGCAGGTCCAGCGGGCCACCGGCCGCCACGGCGAGGCGCTGGAGAGCGGCAAGGCGTCGGTGCGGATCAAGCGCCACTTCCATGACGTCCTCGGCATCGTGCTGTGCGTGGACGTGATGGCCGGGCTCTATCTGGAGATGGGGCGGCCCGAGTACACCGCCCATCTGCTGGGCGCGGCACAGACCAACTGGCGCACCTTCGGGCTGCCGCAGTTCGGGGCGCCGTTCTTCACGAACGAGCACGAGCAGTGCGTCAAGGAGTGCAGGAAGCTCCTCGGCGACGCCGCCTACCAGGACGCGTACGACCGGGGCACGCGGCTCTCGCTGACCGAGCTGATCGAGTACGCGCTGGACGAGTTCGACGAGCCGTCTCTCGCTGACTGACGGCGCGGGCGCGCCGCCCCGCGGTCACAGGGGGCGCGGCGGCCCGGCGACGCGGCCGGCACGATGGGTGCCGGGCACGCACCGCCGGGGCCGACACGGTCTCCGCGCGAGCCGTTCCGGATCCGCCCGAGCCGGGCGGGTCCTCAACCGGACAGCGCCATCACGTAGCGGGAGCTGGTCAGCGAGTAGTCCACGCTGCCGCTGATCCAGCGTTCGAGGCCCTTGACGTACGCGGCGACGCCGGGCGAGCCGAGGGCGTCGAGGCGGGGCCTGAGCGCGACCATCCCGGCGACCGCCTCGTTCCGCATCACGCCGATCAGGTCCATCGCCTCCTGGGTGGAGCACCCCTTGTGCCGGCACAGCACGCTGACGAGGTTGTTGTTGATGTTCGGGCCGGAGCGCTCCTTGGCGTACGAGATGAGGTCGTTGTCCCAGACGACGACGTCGTTCGCGTGCTCGGTGATGGCCCGCACGCCCGGGTGGCGCCACTCGTCGGGGGTCAGGTAGGCGCCGGCGGCCACGTCGATCAGCGCGAAGACCGTGAGCATGGCGCCGGTCCTGCGGCGCATGACGATGTAGTCGTCGAAGGAGGGGACGACGTCGTGCTCCCGGTTGGCCGCCTCCCAGACCTGGGCGAAGAGGTAGTCCTTGGTCATGGACCGCCAGCGGTCGAGCTGGTCGCCGTTCCCGGCGGCGGCGATCCTGGTCTTGATTTCGAGCAGCGACCGGGCGAAGACGTTGCCGACGGGGTCTCCGTCGTCGAGATCGTCGATGACGGAGACGAACAGCGGGAGCGCCCTGGCGATCTCGGCCGCCGACCGGTCCGACTCGCAGAAGGCGTCGTCGAAGGCGAAGAGCCACACGCACCAGTCCGTGACGATCTGGCACAGCTCCCGCACCGCGTACGGGTACGTTCTGGCACCCAGCCACCCGTACCTGGCCGCGCCGTAGCGGGCGAGGTTGTCGGCGCCGTCGATCATTCCGGACGCGGCCAGCCAGGCCAGCGTGTCCCTGTCCACTTCCACGACGTACGGATTGACCTCGCTGGGGAACGGACAGGTCAGCTCGGGGATGCGCAGCGGCGGGCTGTTTTCGGTAAGTGGGGAAGGATTCGGCACGTCCAACAGCATGACTATCGAACCAACAAATGGCTAGGGTCACAGCAAATACCGAAATTTCAGGACCTGCGGCGGTATCGGAGCCCTCTCCCGCCCGCGCGAGCCCGACCGGCTTGGTCGCGAGCTCCTCCAGTTTCGGGTCCGACTTCAAGGGATCCGTTGGCCACCGGGTAGTGTCCACCACACCGACTCGGAATCCATGGGATGTTTCGATGGTTCACCAGAGAAACGTTCATGAGGAAAGGCTGGGAATCAGGTGCTCGACCCGACGGATCTCTACAGGCTCGACGGCGACGCCCCCGAGCTGACCGATCCGGTGCTGCTCTACCACTTCGAGGGCTTCGTGGACGCGGGCGCGGCGGGCCGGCTGGCCGTCGGACACCTGCTCGCCGAACTGGAGCACCGCCTGATCGCCACGTTCGACGTCGACCGGCTGCTCGACTATCGCTCGCGCCGTCCTCCGATGGTCTTCGACGGCGACCACTGGGTCGACTACGACATCCCCGAACTGGCCGTCTATCTCGCCACCGATGTCACCGGCACCCAGTTCCTGATCATGTCCGGCCCCGAGCCCGACCGTGAGTGGGAGCTGTTCACCGAGGCCGTCGGCATGCTGGTGACCCAGCTCCGCGTCGGCAAGCTGGTGACCGTGCACGGCATCCCGATGGGCGTCCCGCACACCCGCCCGCTCGGCCTCACCGCGCACGCCAGCCGTCCCGAGCTGGTCTCCGGGACGACGCCCAGCCCGTTCGGCAAGGTCCAGGTGCCGGGCAGCGCCGCCGCCCTGGTCGAGCTGCGTCTCGGCTCCAAGGGCCACGACGCGCTCGGCTACGCCGTACACGTGCCGCACTACCTCGCCCAGGCGGAGTACCACCAGGCGGCGGTCGTGGCACTCGAAGCGGTCACCCGGGGCACCGGCCTGGTCTTCCCCACCGATGCGCTCCGCGCCGCCGCCGAGAAGACAAACGCCGAGATCGAGGAGCAGATCGAGGGCTCCGACGAACTGGCCGGCGCCATCCGCGGTCTGGAGCAGCAGTTCGACGCGTTCCAGGCGGGCGCCGAACGGGAGAACCTCCTCGCGGAGAACCTCCCGATGCCGACCGGCGACGAGCTGGCCGCCCAGTTCGAGGCGTTCCTGGCCGAGCGCGACGACACCGAGAGCTGAGCCGCCCGGCCGGGCGGCCGGACGGGTCGCGCGCGGCGGGCCAATATCGTTGGACCATGCCCCAGGAGTCTGAGATCCGTGTCGGCCTCGCCGGGTACGGCACGGCCGGAGAGTTCTTCCACGCCCCGCTGATCGCCGCCACGCCCGGCCTCCGGCTGGCCGCGGTGGTCACCGGCGACCCGGAGCGGGCCGCCCGGGTACGGCGGACGCATCCGGGGGCGGACGTTCTCGCCTCGGCCGACGACCTTCCCGGCCGCTGCGACGTGGTGGTGATCGCCTCTCCCAACCGCACGCACGTGCCGCTGGCACGGGCGGCTCTGGAGGCGGGCCTTCCCGTCGTGGTGGACAAGCCGCTCGCCGGGTCCGCCGCCCAGGCGCGCGACCTCGTCCGGCTGGCCGCCGAGCGCGGCCTGATGCTGACCGTGTTCCAGAACCGGCGCTGGGACGGCGACTTCCTGACGATCCGCCGCCTGCTGCCCGAACTCGGCGCGATCCACCGCCTGGAGTCCCGGTTCGAGCGCTGGCGGCCGGTGCCGAAGGGCGGCTGGCGCGAGATGGGCGACGCGGACGAGATCGGGGGCGTGCTGTACGACCTCGGTAGCCACCTCGTCGATCAGGCGCTCCAGCTCCTCGGCCCGGTCTCCGCCGTCTACGCCGAGGCCGACGCGCGCCGTCCCGGGGTCCGCTCCGACGACGACGCGTTCGTCGCGCTGACCCATGTGAGCGGCGCGCGCTCCCATCTCTGGATGAGCGCGGTGGCGGGCCGGCTCGGCCCGCGCTTCCGGGTGCTGGGCTCGCGCGGCGCGTACGTGAAATCGGGCCTGGACCCCCAGGAGGCGTGCCTGCGGGCGGGCGAGCGGCCCGACGGGACAGCACGGGCCGACGGCCCGGCCTGGGGCGTCGAGCCGCCGGACCGGTGGGGAGAGCTCGGCGTCGAGGGCGACAGCCGGGCCGTCCCGACCGAGCCCGGCGCGTACCAGGAGTTCTACGCGGGGGTCGTGGCGTGCCTGCGGGACGGCGCTCCCCCGCCGGTGGACCCGTGCGACGCCGTCGCGTCCCTCGCCGTCCTGGAGGCGGCGCGCCGCTCCGCGGAGAGCGGGTCCACGGTCGCGCTGCCGGCCGTCACCTCTTAGGTCGCGCCGACGCCCCTTGGCGGCGGCGTCGCGCCGGAACCCGCTCGGCGGCTCCCGGGACGACCGCGGCCGTGCCGGGGCGCACGGCCGCGAGGCTCCGCCGAGCGCGGTCAGTCGCGAAGCCGGGAGCGGAGGACGTCGGTGTCCTGCTCGGTCCAGCCGTTGCGCTCCAGCCAGCCCAGGGGGCCGTCGAACCGCAGGTCGAGGGTGTGCAGGAACTGCGCCATGTACTCCGGGCGCGGCAGGTGGTGGTCGGCGGGCTTGCCGTCGAGGTCCGCGCGGTAGGTGTCGCTGGCGCGCAGGCGGGCGAGGACGCCGTCCAGCCGCTCCCCTGTGGCGACGTAGTCGGCGATGATCGCCTCCCGGGTCACCCCGGCCACGGAGAGGGCGAGCGCGCTCACCACGCCGGTGCGGTCCTTGCCCGCGGCGCAGTGGACCAGCGCCATGCCGTCGTCGCCGGCGAGCACCCGCAGGGCCGCCACGATCGAGTCGGGCCGGGCGCGCAGATATCCGTAGTAGTAGCCGGTGACCCGCAGCTCCTCGTCGACCTTCGGCGACCGGCCCCAGGGCAGGACCCTGTCCCCGTCGATCACGTCGGCCTCCACGTCGGTGAACCGGCCCACCTCGGCGAAGAGGCTGAGGTGGTGGTGCCCCACCTCGGGGACCCGGGTCAGCGGGCCGGGCCCCTCCAGCTGGACCTCCGCGTGGGAGCGCAGGTCGACCACGCTCCTGAGCTTGAGATCTCCGACCAGGCGGGCCAGGTCCCCATCGGTCAGCCCCTGGAGGTTGTCGCCCCTGAGGACCCGCCCGAACCGCGTGGTCCCTCCGTCGGCGGTGGGCAGGCCGCCGAGGTCTCTTACGTTGACAGCACCGTCGAGAGCAATCCAGCGTTCGTTGTCGTTCATCGCCTCGACCTTATCCGGCGCACGCGTCGGCACCATGAGGTGCGAGTTAATGCTCGGTGGCCCGGCGCCGTCCTCCGTACGCGCGGGACTGCCAGGAGCACGTACCAGGACAAGCTCGTACATAACGGAACTTGTCAGAGCGGACGGCGCGGCGGCCCGGCAAGGACGGAGACCGGCGCACCCGCGCCCACCTGGCGATCATGAGCAGCGGCCCGGGAGCTGGGGCGCGATGGACCGATTTTCCCAGCGAATTCGCCGCTGACTGATGCGCCTACTGTGACAAATGCCCGTAATGTAAGCCGTCGCACGGTGCGATCAAATCAGGAGGACGACGATGCGACGGCCGGTTCACCGGTTGGCCATGGCGGCGGCGGTCATGACTGCGGTGACTGCGGGAGTGCTTCCCGCGTCACCGGCCGGGGCCGAGTCCCGGCCTCAATCACCGGCCGGGGCCGAGTCCCGGCAACTGGTGGGGACGTGGTCCACCGCGAGCGACCGGCTGACCCCCACCGACCGGCTCGCCGTCACGATCGGGGGCCAGACCGTCCGCATGGTGGCACGCATCAGCATCGGAGGGTCCGGCCTGCGCGTCCGCCTGTCCAACGTCTTCGGCAGGAAGCCGGTCACGTTCAAGAACGTGCACCTCGGCCTCCAGGCGTACGGCGCGGAGCTCGTCACCAAGTCCAACCGGCCGCTCACGTTCGAGCGCCGCAAGTGGATCACGGTGCAGCCCGGCCAGGCGGTCTGGAGCGATCCTCTGGAGGAGAAGATCTCGGGCCGCCAGGACGTGGTGGTCAGCGCCTACATTCCGACCGCCGTGGAGGAGGTCACCGGTCACGACCGCGCGTACGCGACCACCTACCTCTCCACGCCGGGCGACCACGCCGCCGAAGAGACCGCGGAGTCGTTCACCGGCACCAGCACCCAGTGGTACTTCCTGGACCGCGTCGCGGTGACCACGGGCGGCGGCGCGGGCTCCGTCGTCGCGCTCGGCGACTCCATCACCGACGGCACCGGCCAGGGCAGCGACGCGAACCGGCGGTGGACCGACTACCTCTACCAACGGTTCGGACGGGTCCCGGCCGCCAAGCGGATGGGCGTGCTCAACGTCGGCATCGCGGGGAACCGGGTGCTGCAGCCCGGCGTCGGCCCGAGCGCGCTGAGCCGGTTCAAGCGGGACGTGCTGTCCCAGCCGGGCGTCCGCACGATCGTGGTTCTCGAAGGCATCAACGACATCTCACGGGGCGAGTACACCTCGGCGAAGCCGCTGATCGACGCATACAAGAAGATGATCAAGCTCGCGCACGCGAAGAAGCTGCGCATCCTCGGCGGCACGCTGACACCGTTCTACGGCTACTCGACCTGGACGGAGGAGCGTGAGGAGATCCGCCAGCAGGTCAACGTCTGGATCAGGACCAACAAGGCGTTCGACGCCGTGATCGACTTCGACAAGGCGGTGCGCGACCCCGGATTCCCCGCCCAGCTCGCCGCCCCGTACGACCACGGCGACCACATCCACCTCAGCGACGCCGGCCGCCGCAGGCTCGCGTACACGGTGCGCCTCTCGCAACTCGTCTGACAGCGCGGCCGAAATCCCCTCGGCCCGCTTTCTCTCCTGCCTCCTACCGTGGCGCCCTCACGGGGCGCCACGGTCTGCTCAGGTCGCATCCTGGCGGAGTTCCTTCGTGGCCGATCGATAGGCGACGGCGACGCGCGAGAACATGTCCAGCAGCAGCGGCGCCTGTTCGGGCGTGTAATGCGTGGCGATCGCGTCCAGGTGCCGCCGGGACAGCGCGCAGGCGGCGTCATAGTCGTCCAGGCCGCCCTCGACCAGTTCCACGGTGACCGTGCGTCGATCACGTTCGCCGCGGACCCGGCGCACGTAGCCCGCCTTCTCGAGCCTGTCGATCAGCCGCGTCGTCGAGGCGGACGGCAGCCCGAGCTCCTCGGAGATCGCCCCCACGGCGAGTGGCCCGCGTACCTCCAGCAGGATCGTGGCGGCGACGTCGACGGGTTGCAGGCCGAGCCGGTCGGCGACCGCCTCGTTGTACAGCAGGATCGCGATCAGGAACTCGCGGAAGAGCGTTTCTTCTGGATGTCTGGCGGCCACCTCCAGAACCTACTCCAAAGCAATGTATCTTCGAATCGAAGATACTTCGAAGTGGAGAAGATATGGACCTTCTCGTCATCGGCGCCGGAGTGGGCGGCCTGGCCGTCGCGCGCGTCCTGCTGGCCGCCGGTCACCGGGTGCGGATCTTCGAGCAGGCGCCGGCCCGGCGGACGGCCGGAAAGGCGCTGCTCGTCTGGAGCAACGGCAACGCCGTCCTGAACGATCTCGGCGTCGGCCTGGACGGCCTCGGCGCCCGAATCGACAGGATCGACGCGCTGACCTCCGGCGGCCGGCTGCGCATGAGCATGGACATCGCCCACGCAGCCGACCGGTACGGCTTCCCGACCCAGGCGATCCCCCGCCGTGACCTGCTGGAACGCCTGGCCGACGGCCTGCCGGACGACCTCGTGCACTACGGCATGACCTGCCGGAGCGTGACCCAGGACGAGAACGGCGTCACCGTGACCTTCACCGACGGATCGACGGCGACTGGAGACCTGCTCATCGGAGCCGACGGCCACCATTCGGCCGTACGGCGCCACCTGTGGGGCGACGGCGCCGTGCGACCGGCGACCTTCGGCACCTGGCAGGGCCTCAGCCCGATCGAGACCCCCATCACCGACACGACCCGCCACCTCATGATCACCGGGCGGGAGGGCGCGTGCGGGCTGATGCCCGCCGGGGACGGCCTGCTGCAGTGGTGGTTCGACACGCGCTGGTCGCCCGCCGTTCCGCGGCCGGCCGCGCCACTGGCCGAGCTGAGACGCCGGTTCGGGCATTGGGCGTCACCCGTCCCCGAGGTGCTCGCCGCCGCCACCGAGGACGACCTCGAGTTCTTCGGACACCACTGGAACAAGGTCCGCCAGGTGTGGGGGGAGGGCCGCATCACCCTCGTCGGCGACGCCGCCCACACCATGCCGCCCACTTTGGGGCAGGGCGCGAACCAGACCCTTGAGGACGCGTGGGTGCTCGGGCAGGAACTCGCCAAGGGCGGCGACGATCCGGCGGTACGGCTACGCGCCTACGAGAAGGCCCGCTATCCGCACATATCGCTGGTTTCCCGGATGGCCAAGCGCAACCCCGCCAACTGGCGCACCCCTCCACTGCTCGCCCGGCTGATCCCCGAAACAGCCCAGACGACCATGCTCGCCCGCTTCAGCAACCGCCTCACCGCGACCGCCGCGCAATCCGGGTGACCGCGACCCCAGGCACCGCCCACATCGGGGATCACACTCTTCCGGGTGGGCGGCGGCCGCCTTCCGGCGCAGGTCGTATCGCCGCTCCGCGACGGCGTCGATGCTGTGGGGCTAGGGCCAGGCGAGGAGTTGGAACCAGACGGACTTGCCGTACGAGGTGAGGGTCCAGCCCCAGTCGTGGGAGAAGGTCTCGACGATGGCGAGGCCCCGGCCGCCGACGTCCAGGTCGCGGGCCCGGCACCGGCGCGGCAGCGCGGGACAGGGGTCGTGGACGTCGACGACGAGCAACTCACGCTCACGGCTCACCGAGATGCGCACGGTGCTCGTGGCGGGGACGCCGACGGCTCCGTGGGTGAGGGCGTTGGTGACGAGTTCCGAGACGAGGAGTTCGGCGAGTTCCGGAATGTCGGACGTCGCCTTCCAGTCGACGGCCACGTCGTGGACGAACCGGCGGGCGGACGCCAGGCACCTCCCGTCTCGCGGGATCCACTTCTCACCCAGGACGGGGGCGAGCCGCTCCGTGGCGTACCCCGCGCGTTCGTAGATGGTGGCGCGGGTGGCGGCCGCGCCGTAGGCGGCGGACCCCGCGCGCCCGGTGGACGCGATGCGAGCGGTTGATGTCGTACGGCCGCCGAACGCCTGTTTCATCGGTGCTCTCCTGGGGTCTCGAATTCCCAGAACCAGCGTGCCGAGAGAGCGCTACTGTCTGTAAAGGATTCGTTACCAAGGCCGCTTCTTGCGGATCGGGTTCACGCGATTGAACTCCGACAAAGGAGGCATCGTGGTCGACGCTTACTCACCACAGGCGATATGGGGCAGGGAGCTGCGCCACTACCGGCAGGCGGCGAGCCTCACCCAGGCCCAGCTCGCCGAAAAGATCCACTTCAGCGAATCCCTGATCAGCGGCGTAGAGACCGGCCAGCTTCCGGCCAGCCCCGAGTTCGCCACGGCCTGCGACCAGGCCCTCGCCACCCGAGGCGCGCTGAGCCGCCTGCTCGACTGGCGCAAGGGCCAGGTCTTCCCCTCCTGGTTCGGCAAGTGGCGCGACAAGGAGCAGGTCGCCACCGCGTTGCGGACCTACGAGCCCCTGCTGGTCCCCGGCCTGCTCCAGACCGAGGCGTACGCGCGGGTGGTGTTACGCGGCGACGAGACGGCGGTGGCGGCCCGCCTGCACCGGCAGCTCATCCTCACCCGCGAGGACCCCCCGCCGCCGGTCCTGAGATGTGTGATCGACGAGGCGGTGCTCTATCGGCCGATCGGCGGTCCGAAAGTGATGCGCGAACAGCTCCGCCATCTGGTCGGGGTGACCGGCCCGCGGCTGAGCGTTCAGGTGGTGCCCCAGGGGATGCACTCCGGCCTGCTGGGAGGTTTCGTAATCGCGACCCTCGACGGCGGAGCCGACGTACTGTATGCGGAGACCGCCGTCCGGGGCATCGCCACCAGCGACCACGAGGACGTCGGCACAGCGATCGAGCGGTTCGAGGCGATACGCACAGAGGCGTTGCCGCTGAACATGTCCCTTGAGCTCATTGAGAGAACGGTGGAGGAACGATGGACCTGAGCAAGACGCGCTGGCGCAAGTCAAGCTTCTCCGGCGACAACGGCGGAAACTGCGTCGAGATCGCGGAGCTGACCGGCGTCGCCGCCGGCCCCTCGCATCCCGTCGGCGCCGCGGCGGTCGGCGACGCCGCCCACAGGCTGGGTCGCGTCGCGGGGGCCGCGCACAAAATGGACCACGACCGGCTGATCGCGGTACGCGACTCGAAGGACCCCGAGGGGCCCAAGCTGTTCTTCACCCCCGCCGAGTGGGACGCCTTCGTCGCCGGGGTCAAGGCCGACGAGTTCGACCTCGCCTGACCCCGCACCCACCCCCTCCGTACTCACCCGCCTCCGGCCGCCATCCCCCTCCCATGCCGGCCGGAGGCGTGGGCCGTACGGAATGTTCCGCGGGCGGGACGGCGGAGATCAGGTGGTGAGGCGGGCGGCCAGGTCGGCGAGGCTGTCGACGACCAGGTCGGCCTGGGACGCCTCCGGACGCTCCGCGTGGAGGTAGCCCCAGGGACCGCGACGCAGCAGCGCGGCGCGCATGCCCGCCCCCTTCGCCGGCCGGACGTCGTTGTCGATCCGGTCGCCGACGTAGAGGATCTCCTCCGGGCTCCGGCCCGCCACGGCCGCGACCTTGGCGAAGAACTCCGGCGCGGGCTTCTCGACCTCCCAGGCGGCCGAGGTGTGGATCGCGTCCACCGGCAGGTCCATGGCGAGCAGCGCGTCGTACGCCTGGCTCGGCTGATTGCCCGCGATGATCAGTTCGTATCCGGCGGCCCTGAGCGCGGCGAGGCTGTCGCGCACGTCGGGGTAGAGGTCGTCGCCGTCGAAGTTCTCGCGCAGGCGGTCCGGGTCCTCCGCGCGCCACGCCGCGATCTCGGCGTCGAGGTCGAGGCCGGGGCGGATCACCTGGAACGCGTCGGCGTGCGAGCGGTCGAGCGCGGCCATCCCGCCGAGGACGCCCATGAACGTCAGGCGCGGCACCCCCAGCCGGTCGGCCCACCGGGACCAGATGCGCGTCTCGTCGATCAGGGTCTCACCGACGTCGAACACCAGTGACCGGATGTTCACGGCCGCTCCTCCACATTTCTCTCACGCTTTCCCGTCACAGCCGCTCCATCGCCTTGCGGATGCGCTTCTCCGAGACCGGGGTCGGGGTCCCGAGCTGCTGGGCGAAGAAGCTGACCCGCAGCTCCTCGATCATCCAGCGGACCTCGCGTACGGCCGGACTGTCGCGCTCCGCCGGCTTGAGCCGGTCGAGCAGGTCGCGGTACTCGTCCTCGACGTCGTGGACCCGGTGCATCCACTCGCGGTCGCGGTGCGGGTCGTCCGGCAGCTTCTGCAGGCGGCGCTCGACCGCCCGCAGGTAGCGGTGCAGGTCGGGCAGCCGGGCGTACCCGGTCGCGGTGACGAAGCCGGGATAGATCAGGCCGTCGAGGTGCTCCTTGATGTCGGCGACCGCGTCGGCCGGGCCGGTGACGGCGTTCTGCACGGTGTGCCACGTCGCCAGGACCCGCTCCACCTTGCCGACGACGTCCTCGGTGGTGTCGTACAGCCCGGCGCGCACGTGGTCGTGCAGCCGCCCAAATCCGGCGGCGTCCCAGGCAGGGCCGCCGGCCTCGGCGATGAGCCGGTCGGCGGCGCAGGCGGTGCAATCGTCGAACAGCTCGGCGGCCCCTCCGTGCGGGCTGCGGCTGAGCGCCAGCTTCTGCGTCATGGTCAGCCCGCGCAGGATGGCCTTGGCCGGGCTGACCGAGCCGAGCAGCAGCAGCCGCCGGGTGCCCGCCCACATCGCGGGTTCCTGCTCGGCGGGCGTGTCGAACATCCGCACCGCGACGCTGTCCTTCTCGTCCACGAGCGCGGGATAGGCCTTCATGCGGCCCTGCTCGAACAGGCGGGGCAGCGTGCCGATGGTCCACTCGCGCAGGCCGGTGCGTTCCAGGTCGTCGGCCGCCTTCGACAGTGTGGCGCGCAGCCGGGGGGCGAGCCGCCGCTTGAGCCCGTCGAGGTCCTTGTCCTCGGCGATCACGTGCTTCCTGTCGTCGACCACCCGGTACGTGATGCGCAGGTGGTCGGGCACCTGGTCCGGCGCCCAGGCGTCGCGCGGGATCGTCACGCCGGTCAGCCGGTGCAGCTCCCGCTCCAGCACGTCGAGCAGCGGCTCGGCCGGAGCGCCTTCCTGTTGGGCGGCCGACACCCGTTCGAGCACGGCCTTCGCGTAGTTGGGCGCGGGCACGAAGTTGCGCCGCAGCTGCTTGGGCAGCGACCGGATCAGCGCGGTGACGAGGTCCTCGCGCAGGCCCGGGATCTGCCAGTCGAACCCGGTGGCCTCAACCTGGTTGAGCACGGCGAGCGGGACGTGCACGGTGACGCCGTCGGCGTCGGTGCCCGGCTCGAACTGGTAGGTGAGGCGCATCCGCTGGCCACGCTGCCGCCAGGCGTCCGGGTAGTCCCGGGCGCTCACCCCGGCGCTCTCGTTGACCAGCATCTCGGGCGAGAACGTCAGCAGGTCGGGCTTGGCGGGAGCCGTCTTCTTCCACCAGCTGTCGAAGTGGCGTCCGGAGACGACGTCGGCGGGGATCCGCTGGTCGTAGAAGTCGAACAGCGTCTCGTCGTCGACCAGGATGTCCCGGCGGCGGGCCTTCTCCTCAAGCTGCTCGACCTCCTGGAGCAGCTTGCGATTCTCCTGGAAGAACTTGTGGTGGGTGCGCCAGTCGCCCTCCACCAGCGCGTGCCTGATGAACAGCTCGCGGCTCAGCTCGGGGTCGATCCGGCCGTAGTTGACCTTGCGCTCGGTCACGATCGGCACGCCGTACAGGGTCACCTTCTCGAGGGCGACGACGGCGGCCTGGTCCTTCTCCCAGTGCGGCTCGCTGTAGGTGCGCTTGAGGAGGTGCTGGGCGAGCGGCTCGATCCAGCCCGGCTCGATCTTGGCGTTGACCCGGGCCCAGAGCCGCGAGGTCTCCACCAGTTCGGCGGACATGACCCACTGCGGTTGCGCCTTGGCCAGCGCCGACCCCGGGAAGATCGCGAAGCGGGCGTTGCGGGCGCCGATGTACTCGGTGATGGGGCGGCGCGGCCCGTCCGGCTTGCGCGCGCCCTTCGACTCCATGACGTCCTTGACGCCGATGTGCGACAGCAGCCCGGACAGCAGCGAGACGTGCACCCGCTGCGGGTCAGCGTCCACGCTGTTGACGACGACGCCGAGGTTCTTGGCCACCTGGCGGAGCTGGCTGTCGATGTCCTGCCACTCGCGTACGCGCAGGTAGTTGAGGAACTCGCTGCGGCACAGCCGGCGGAACGCGCTGGAGGACAGCTCGCGCTGCCGCTCCTTGAGGTAGTTCCACAGGTTGAGGTAGGTGACGAAGTCGGATTCCTTGTCGGCGAACCTGCGGTGCTTCTCGTCGGCCGCCTGCTGCTTGTCCACCGGGCGCTCGCGCGGGTCCTGGATGGACAGCGCCGCCGTGATGATCATGACTTCGCGGACGCAGCCGTTCTTGTCGGCCTCCAGCACCATGCGGGCCAGCCGCGGGTCCACGGGAAGCTGCGCGATCTTCCGGCCGACCGGGGTCAGCCCCTTGGCGTCCAGCGCGCCGAGCTCGTGCAGCAGGTTGACGCCGTCCTTGATCTGGCGGCTGTCCGGCGGCTCCACGAACGGGAAGGCCGCGATGTCACCGAGGCCCAGCGACGTCATCTGGAGGATGACCGACGCCAGGTTGGTACGGAGGATCTCCGGGTCGGTGAACTCGGGCCGGGTGAGGAAGTCCTCCTCCGAGTACAGCCGGATGCAGATGCCGTCGGAGGTGCGGCCGCAGCGTCCCTTGCGCTGGTTGGCGCTCGCCTGCGAGATCGGCTCGATGGGCAGCCGCTGCACCTTGAGCCGGTGGCTGTACCGGGAGATGCGGGCGGCGCCCGGGTCGATGACGTACTTGATGCCGGGGACGGTGAGGGAGGTCTCGGCGACGTTGGTGGCCAGGACGATCCGGCGGCCGCGGTGCGACTGGAACACGCGGTGCTGCTCGGCCGCCGACAGCCGGGCGTACAGCGGGAGGACCTCCTCGTCGCGTCCCTTCAGCGCGTCGGCGGTGTCGCGGATCTCACGCTCGCCGCTGAGGAAGACGAGGATGTCGCCCGGCCCCTCGGCACACAGCTCGTCCACCGCGGTGGCGATCGCCTGCGCCTGGTCGTCGTCCTCCTCGATCGGGCGGTAGCGCACCTCGACCGGATAGGTACGGCCGGAGACCTCGACGATCGGCGCGTCGCCCTGAGGGGAGGCGAAGTGCCGCGCGAACCGCTCGGGGTCGATCGTGGCGGAGGTGATGATGACCTTGAGGTCGGGCCTCTTGGGCAGGAGCTGCCTGAGATAGCCGAGGATGAAGTCGATGTTGAGGCTGCGTTCGTGCGCCTCGTCGATGATGAGCGTGTCGTAGCGCAGCAGCATCGGGTCGGTCTGCATCTCGGCCAGCAGGATGCCGTCGGTCATCAGCTTGACCAGCGTGCCGTCGCTGGAGTGGTCGGTGAAGCGCACCTTGTAGCCGACGGCGTCGCCGAGCGAGATCGACAGCTCCTCGGCGATGCGCTCGGCCACCGTACGCGCCGCGATCCGGCGCGGCTGGGTGTGGCCGATCAGCCCGTGGACGCCGCGGCCCAGCTCCAGGCAGATCTTCGGGATCTGCGTGGTCTTGCCGGAGCCGGTCTCGCCCGCGACGATCACGACCTGGTTGTCTCTGATGGCCGCCAGCAGGTCGTCCTTGCGCTGGCTGACCGGAAGCTGCGGCGGATAGCTGATCGGCGGCACGGCCTCGCGCCTGGCCGCGACGCGGAGTTCGGCCGCCTCGATGTCGGCGGCGATCTCTGCGGCCACGGCCTGGCGCGCCTTGCCGTCCCGTATCTTGCGCATGCCGTCGATGCGCCGGCGGAGCCTGCGCTGATCGCGCAGCATCAGGTCAGGCAGGCTTCCCTGCAGATCGGCGAGCGAAGTTTTCATCCCGCCGTAAGCATAGGTACGGCCGGGTATGTCTCCGCCACCGGATTACCGTCGGAGCGGTCGCGCCCGGGGGTTCCGACGAGGTCAAGCCGGGCGGAAGGACTCATATTCCGCTACGCGGGAGAGTCCGTCCCACCCCCGGCCACAACCGCGGGGGCACTGCGGACGAACCGGTAGCCAACGTTCCGCACGGTCACGATCTTCCCAGCGTACCGGCCCAGCTTCCTGCGCAGCCGCAGGATGTGGACGTCGACGGTGCGGGCGCTCTCGTCCCCGTACTTGTCCCACACGGCGGCCATGATCTGGCGGCGCGTGTAGACGCGTCCGGGCGCGGAGCACAGGAAGTCGAGCAGCTCGAACTCGCGGTAGGTGAGCTCGATGTCGTCGCCGTCCACCCGCACGGTGCGGGCCGTGCGGTCCACGACGACCCCGTCGGCATCGGCGGCGTCCACGGGGAGCGCGGGCGGCGCCTGGCGCGCATCCCGGACCTGGGGCGCCTGGGACAGGGGGACGACGTGCCCGACGATGATGAGCGCGGCCTCCGCCCCGGGGAGGGGGACCACGCTGAGTACGGTGCCCTCGTCCGCCCCGGCCCGGTCATGGACCGGCTCGCGGGCGGCGAGGTCGATGATCTCCGCCTGGGTCATTGCGCTTCTCCTTCGGACCTGGTGACGTGCCGGATCTTGTGGGACCGGGGGTCAACAGGCGGCGGCGCAGACGCGGAGCAGATCGATGTGACGACGCTCGGTCAGAACTCGCCGTGATCTCATGTCAGCCATCATGACATCGGATTTCTATGGTGTCCAGGTAGGTATTTAGGAAATTGGCGGTTGACAGCCCGCCGCTGCCAGACTTCAAGGCGAGAACGGCACCCAGCGGGAGGAACTGTGATCATCGTGTGCGGCGAGGCCCTCGTCGACCTCGTCCCGACCGGCGCGGAGAACACCTGGCGCGCCGTCCCGGGCGGCGGCCCGGCCAACACGGCGGTCGCCGTCGCGCGGCTCGGCACCCCCGCCCGGCTGCTGTGCCGGCTGTCGCGGGACGGGTTCGGACGGCGGCTGCGCGACCACCTGACCGAGAGCGGCGTGGACCTCTCCCTCGCCGTCGAGGCGGACGAGCCCGCGACGCTGGCGGTCGTGGACGTCGACGAGCACGGCTCCGCGGACTTCCGGTTCTACCTGGAGCGCACCGCCGACTGGCAGTGGACCCCCGGCGAGCTGCCCGCGACGCTGCCGCCCGGCACCCGGGCCCTGCACGTCGGCTCGGTCGCCTCCGTCGTACAGCCGGGCGCCGACGTGCTGCGCTCGTGGGCCGCGAGCCACCGGGACGAGGTCACGGTGGTCTACGACGTCAACGTGCGACCGGCCGCGCTGCCGGGGCGGGAGCCGTACCTGGAGAAGGTGGAGGCGTGGCTGCGGACGGCGCACGTGGTCAAGGCCAGCGAGGAGGATCTGCGCTGGCTGCACCCGGAACGCGCCCCGCTCGACACGGCGCGGGCATGGCTCGCCGAGCACGACCTCGACCTCGTCCTGGTGACCCGGGGAGCGGCCGGAGCGGTCGCGCTGCCCCGCGCCGGCTCCCCCGCGGAGGCGGACGGCGTGCCCGTACGGGTGGTGGACACGGTCGGCGCCGGGGACGCCTTCACCGGCGCCTTCCTGCACGCGACCGCCGACCGGGGCATGGCGCTCCCGGACGCGCTGCGCTACGCGGTCCTCACCGCCGCGCTCACCTGCACGCGGGAGGGCGCGGCGCCGCCGTCACGCGCGGAGGTCGACGCCCGCTTCTAGGCCGATTTGTACGCACGCGTACCGTTTGTCAAACATTACGGAGGGTAATCAGAAGAGGGATGTCACCGTCCAGGGGGGAACATGATCCGCACTCTCCACAAGATGGGGCTGCGCTCCAGCATGATGTACACGGCTGGGCTCGCCTCGATCGGCCTCGCCGCCACGTCCTGGTTCCTGTCGAGGGGCGACAAGGCCGCGGGCCAGGGCCGGGCGGACCACTGGGGCCTCTTCGTCGGCGAGTGGGCGCCGACGTTCTTCGCCATGGGGGTCGCACTCCGCATGGAGGAGATGCGCGACATGAAGCGGCGCGATACGGCCGAATGGCAGGAGACGCAGCAGCAGGCGATGCGCACCCCCTCCCGGGCCGGAGTGTGAACTGATCCGAGCCCGCGGTCCCGCCGTACCCGGACGCCGGTGGAGGCCGGCGGACGGCCTCCACCGGCGTCCCGCGAGAATGTCCAGGTGAGCACTGACCTTCGCTATCCCGAGCCGACCAACCCGGCGTTCCTCTTCGACCTCGACGGCACCCTGATCGACAGCGTGTACCAGCACGTGATCGCCTGGCGTTCGGCGCTGGCCGGGATAGGCATCGACCTGTCGGTCTGGCGCATCCACCGGCGCATCGGCATGAGCGGCGGCCTCTTCGTCACCGCGCTGCTGCGCGAGACGGGCCTGTCGCTGACGCAGGAGCAGATCGACGACCTCCAGCACGCGCACGCCGCCGCCTACACCGAGCAGCTGGACTCGGTGAAGCCGCTGCCGGGGGCGATCGAGCTGCTGTCCGAGCTCACCGAGCGCGGGGTGCCGTGGGCGATCGCGACCAGCGGGTACGCCAAGACCGCCCGGCGGGCGCTCGACATGCTCCGGCTGCCGGAGGACACCCCCATGGTCACGCGTGACATGGTGCGCCGGGCCAAGCCCGACCCCGACCTCTTCCTCGCCGGCGCCGCCGTGCTCGACATCGACCCCCGCTCGGCGATGGTGGTCGGGGACAGCGTCTGGGACCTGCTCGCCGCGCGTCGCGCCGGGGCGCTCGGGATCGGCCTGCTGTCCGGCGGGTACGGCAGGGACGAGCTGGAGCGCGCGGGCGCGTTCCGGGTGTACTCCGACCCCGCCGACATGCTCAACCGCCTCGACGAGCTCGGCGTACGACAGAACTCCTGACCCCCCGTTCCCGCGCCCGTCCGGCCGGTGACGATCGTCAGGCCGGCGCGGGCGCGGATCCCGTGGGCGGCGGCCGCGTGGCATGTCCGGCGGCTCGTGAGCCGGACGCGCGCGGATCGTCCACGCATCACAGTTCCTCGGGCGGCGCCTCCATCACCTGGCGCACCTCGATCGGCATGTTGAGCGGCTTGCCGCCGGGGCCGGGCGCGGCCGAGATGTAGGCCGCGACCTCGGTCGCCCGCTCCGGGCTCTCGCAGTCGATGATCCACCACCCGATGAGGAACTCCTTCGTCTCGGGGAACGGGCCATCGGTGATCACGGGGCCGCCGTCGCCGGACCGTACGATCCGGGCCTGGTCGGGGCCCGTGAGTCCCTGGGCGTCGACGAACAGGCCGTCCTCGACGAGCTTGCGGTCCGTCTCGCGCATGAACTGGATGTGCGCCGTGACGTCCTCCGCCGGCCAGGTGTGGATCGGCGGGACGTCGCTCTGCCCGCTGAACTGCATCAGCAGCATGTATTTCATGGTCTCGCTCCCTGAGCTTGTCGACAGTTCACCCCAGGTCGAAGCACGCGACCTCGTTCTCGACATTCTCGGGAGAATTCGCGGAAGAAATCTCGGCCGGCCGGGTTCCCTGCCGTGGACGCTCCGCCGACCTCCCGGAGTTGGGGTTCCAGAGGGCGGCACAGGCGTGTCGGGGTGGCAGAGGCGTGGGCGGCCCCGCAGCGTGGGCCCGTGACTACGTGGTCGAAACGGATGCCGTCGCGCCGCATGGCGCGGGACGCCCGGCTGGTCGTCGCCGCGAGGGCGCTGCGAACCTTCGGGTACGGATGCACGAGCGTCCTGCTGGCCGGGATGCTCACCCAGGACGGCGACGCTCCCTGGCAGACGGGGATGCTGCTCGCCGCCGCGTCGGCGGGGTCCGTGGCGTCCAGCCTGGCGCTCGGGCTGTTCGCCGACCGCTGGGGCCGGCGGCGCGCGCTGATCGTGTGCGGATGCCTGATGGCGCTCGCCGGGGCCGTCTTCGCGGTCAGCGAGTCGTACCCGGCCCTGGTCGCGGCCGCGTTCGTCGGCACCATCTCGCCGTCGACCAACGACAACACCCCCTTCTCCGGAGTCGAGCAGTCGATCCTCGCCCAGATGTGCGAACCCGCCCGGCTCACCAGGATCTTCACTGTCTACAACGTGACCGCGCTCGCGGCGGGGGCGCTCGGCGGACTGGCCGCGGCCGCGCTGGGACTGCAGCACGTCGTCTCCGCCGGGGACGCCGCGTTCGCGCTGTACGCGGTGCTGGCGGCCGCGACCGTGCTGCTGTTCCTCGGGCTCTCCCCCGCCGCCGAAGCGGGCGCCGTCGCCGCGAGCGGGGACGCGGCGAAGAACGGAGACGTGGAGGACCTCGCCCCGGTCCCGATGTCGCGGCTGCCGCGCCGGGTGCACCGCCTGGTGGGTCTGTTCGCCGTGGACGCCTTCGCGGGCGGTCTCGTCGTGCAGGCCGTCCTCGCCTGGTGGTTCGCGCACCGCTTCGGCGCGACCACCTCCCAGCTGGGACTGATCTTCTTCGCCGCGAACCTGCTGCCCGCGCTCGCGCAGCTCACCGCGCCCCTGCTGGCCGCACGCCGCGGGCTGCTCACCGCGATGCTGCTGCCGCATTTCGCGTCCAACCTGCTCCTCGCCTGCGTCGCGTTCGCCCCGGGCCTCGGCGCCGCGGTCGTCCTGCTCCTGATGCGGCAGAGCCTCTCGAAGATCGATGTGCCCGCTCGCCAGGCGTTCATGGCGGTGGCTGTACGGCCGAGCGAGCGTACGGCGGCCGCGAGCATGACCAGCATCGCCCGCAGCGTCGCGGTCTCCGTGAGCCCCGTCGCCGCGACCGCGATGCTCTCCGGGCCGATCGGCGTCGCGGGCGCGCCGCTGCTGCTCGGCGCCGCTCTCGCCATCGGGTACGACGTCACGATCTGGCGCGCCTACCGGTCGGCTGTCCCGGCCACGGAGTCCTGAGCCCGGTTCGCAGCACCTCCGCTCTCCAACCGCCGGAGAGATCGACCTGACAGGTACGCTGGCCGCCATGGAGATCATCACGGGTGCGGGTGAGTGGGCGCAGCCCGCCGCGGGGGCCGCCAACGATTGGGTTGAGCAGCTCAAGGTGCCGGACCTGTCCGTTGGCACCTACTGCATCCCGGCCGGCGGGGTCGACGACCAAAGTCCGCACACCGAGGACGAGATCTACGTGGTGACCAGAGGTCGGGCCCGGATCGTGGCGGCGAGCGGTGAGACGGAGGTCGGCCCCGGAGCGGTGATCTTCGTTCCGGCGGGCGAGGAACACCGCTTCGTGGACATCACCGAGGATCTGGCACTGCTGGTCGTGTTCGGCCCGGCCTACGGCTCGCGCGGCGGTTCCCGGGCCTGACGCGCCCCGGGGGCACCGGTCGGCGTGGGGAGGCCGGATTTCGGCAGGTGCGGAGCGGTTCAGCGACATGAATAGCTCCAAAAATGCATAAAAAGGACTAAATACTGTAAGTGGCTTATGGCGGCCATTAGGCGACAAGTGCCGGTGACGCCGTGCGGCGAGGAGCGGGATGCGGAGCCTCGCATTTCACCGGAATTCCTCAGCTTTCCCGAATCGCCCTCGAATTCGAAGATCCTCAACGGTTAGCATGACGGTGCACTCTGACTGTGCGCTGACAGGGTGACGTCGAGAAGATGGGGACGCCACATGGACACCGAGGGCTGGGCAGTCAGTGTGCCGACGGGGTACCAGGTCGGCGACTGGCGGGTGACCCGGCCCATCGCCTCCGGCAGCTGGGCCAGCGTCTACGAGGCACGGCCGGTGAGCGGCGACGCGGCGCCCGCGGCGCTGAAGTTCCTCCCCACCGGCACCGTCACCCGCCGCCAGCTGCGGCACCTGCGGGACATGACCCAGCGGGAGATCCGCCTCCACCACACGCTCCGGCATCCGCGCATCGTCCAGGTCAGCGAAACGCTCGTCGTGGAGGACGCGGGCGATCCGGAACTCGACGGTGCCTGTGTCCTGGTCATGGAACTCGCCGAAGGATCGCTGGCCGACCTGCTCCGCGCAGGGGCTCCGGGGACTCCCGTTCCCGGCGCGCCGAGACTGATCACGGAGATCTGCGAGGGACTGGCGCACCTGCACGCCGAAGGCTGGATGCACGGCGACCTCAAACCGAGCAACGTGCTCATGATGGCGGACGGCTCCATCCGGCTCGCCGACTTCGGCCTGGCCACGGAGATCGACGGGACTCACGGCTACCTTCCTCCCGCGGGGTCGATCGACCACGTGCCCCCGGAGCGCTGGAGTGAGCCGCTGACCGAGCGCGGCTACGCCGTACGGACCTCGGCCGACATCTGGGCGCTCGGCGTGACGGCCTGCCAGCTGCTCACCGGCCACCTGCCCTTCAGCGCCCCCACGGCCCGCGCGCGTTACGTCGCCGCCGCCGAGTACGCGGCCGGCGAGCGGCCCCTGGCGCTTCCCTCCTCGTTGCCGGACGCCTGGCGGAGCTGGATCGGCGACTGTCTGTCGCCCCGCCCGAGGTCCCGGCCCGAGGCGGCGCGCCAACTGCAGCGGGCCCGCGTGCTCGCCGGCACCGTACGCGCGCCAGGGCGGATCAGGACACGCGCCGTCGTGGGGATGGCCGCCGCCGCTCTCCTCACGCTCGCGTGCGGCTCGGGCGCGACGGCCGTGGACCACCGGCCTGACCCCTACGCGCGCTGGCTGCGCACCGACTCCGACATCCCGCGCGAATATCGCGGGCTGATCGTGCACGCCGGCACCTTGTGCGGCGAGCCCGGCCTGACCCCGGCGCTCGTCGCCGCGATCCTGAAGGCGGAGAGCGGCTTCGACCCCGACCTGTCCGATCCGGCCAAGGACGAGTACGGCCTCGCGCGGTGGACACCGTCCGTGATGCGCTTCTACCTTCCGGTGGACAGACGGGATGAGATCCCGACGCCTCCGCTGCCCCCCGAGGACTCCATCCCCGCCGTCGGTCGCTACCTGTGCGTACGGCTGCCGCTGCTGGCCGGGGTGCCCGGGGACCAGGGCCTGCTGGGGGCGGCGGCCTTCCGCTCCTCCGACGACGTGATCCGCCAGGAGAACGGCGTACCGGCCCGCTTCCAGCCGTATGTGGACCGGGTGCGCCGCTTCCGCGGCGACTATCAGCCGTGAACCGTGCGCGCGCTCAGCCGTCGAGCAGCGCCAGGTGGTCCTCGGTGACGAGGTCGAACCGGAGCGCGACGGACACCAGGGCGGCCCGCTGCCAGTCGGCCTTCCGCACGCCCGACGCCTCCTTGACGCGCAGTTTGGTCCTGGCCAGATAGTCGATGTGGAAGTTGACGGCGGGCCGGGTCAGCTCCACGCCGCCGGGAGCGCGCCGCAGGCGGTCCAGCACCTCGGGCACCGTGGGGATGACCGGAGACGAGCAGTCCCGCAGCCGCGGCTCGCACAGCGCGACCAGCACCAGGAAGTACTTCGCCGTCTCGTCCACGGCGAACGCCGACAGCGTCGGCTCCCCCGCCGTGCTCTTCGGCGCGTCGAAGTCGATGTAGCTGTGCTGTGAGGCGAACACCAGGAACGAGCACGACCGGTCCGCGACCGGCAGCACCACGCGGGCGAACTCGAACGGCACGGGCGCCGCGGCCCGCCCGGGAGCCACCTTGAGGAACTCGCCGCCGCCTTCGGGGTTCTCCACCACGAGGGTGGCGGCGCGGCTGAGGTTGGTCAGCAGCCAGTAGTCATCTACCGCCCTGATCGCCCCTGCCCGCCGCGAGACCCCGGGATGGTGCAGCGGGAAGTCGACGTGAGCGGATCGGTCACCGCGACCGAAGCTGACCTCACGACCGGGAGGGACCTCCAGAGTGGACGATTCGGGCCCGGGGGCTTCAGCCTGCAGGAGGATCGTCCGCATTTTCTCTGGGTCCTCCACACGGATGACGACGACACCCTTGAATCTTCGAGGTTAGCAAATTCGCGATCACGTCAGACGATGTCAATGGTCCGGAAAACACGGACGCGCGGCGGATAACCGCAATCGCCGCCCGTGGATTTCCGGCACGTCGGAAATCCGGCATCCGCCGGGGAATCCGGCGGCGTAAGGAGGTGGAAATGTTCTCCGCGCGAGCGAGAGCCGGGCGAGCGGCGACGGGGGCCGCGATGCCGTTCCTGACACTGGCCGGAGCGCCGGCCTCCCAGGCGGCGCCGGCGACCACGACGTCCACAGGGGCGACGTCCGTGGATACGCCGTCCACCGGTGCGTTGTCCCCGGCCTCGGTCGTCCTCCCGATGGGGACGACGGTCGTACCCGGCGCCGGTGGCCGGACAGCCGGGGTGAGCCGGTGAGCACGCCCGCCGTCGACGACCTGCTCCGCGAACTCGCTCCGCAGGTCGTCGGCCTCCTCGCCCGCCGCTTCGGAGACTTCGACGCCACCGAGGACGCGGTGCAGGAGTCGATGCTGGACGCCGTCGCCCAGTGGCCCGCGCAGGGCGTTCCGGACAACCCGCGGGGCTGGCTCGTCCAGGTCGCCTACCGCCGGATGGTCGACCAGGTGCGCAACGAGCAGGCGCGGCGTCGCCGCGAGGAACTGATGGCCGCCCAGGATCCCCCGGAACGGCTCACCGCGCCCTCCGCCGAGGAGGCGCTCGAAACGGAGCGGGACGACACGCTGATCATGCTGTTCCTGTGCTGCCACCCCGCGCTGACCCCGGCGTCGGCGATCGCCCTCACCCTGCGCTCCGTGAGCGGCCTCACCACGGCCGAGATCGCCCGGGCATTCATGGTGCCCGAGGCCACCATGGCCCAGCGGATCAGCCGGGCCAAGCAGCGCATCAAGGCGTCCGGCGTGCCGTTCCGGATGCCTCCGCCCGGAGAGCGGGCGACCCGGCTCGGTTCGGTGCTGCATGTGCTGTACCTCATCGTCAACGAGGGGTACGCCAGCAGCGCGGGCCCCGACGTGCACCGCGTGGAGCTCTCCCGGGAGGCCATCCGGCTGGCCCGGCTGACCCATCGGCTGCTCCCCCACGACTGCGAGGTGGCCGGACTGCTCGCGCTGATGCTGCTCACCGACGCCCGCCGCCCCGCCCGCACCGACGGATCGGGGATGCGCGTCCCGCTCGCCGACCAGGACCGGAGTCTCTGGGACGGCCGCGCCATCGCCGAAGGCGTCGCGCTCATCACCCGCACCCTGGCCAGAGGCTCGGTCGGGCCGTATCAGTTGCAGGCGGCGATCGCCGCGCTGCACAGCGAGGCGGCGACGGCCGAGGAGACCGACTGGCCGCAGATCCTGGCGCTGTACGGCCTGCTGGAGCGGATGTCCGACAACCCGATGGTGTCGCTCAACCGCGCGGTCGCCGCCGCCATGGTCCACGGCCCCGCCACCGGTCTGGACCTGCTCAAGGCGCTCGACGGCCGCCTCGCCGGGAACCACCGCTTCCACGCCGCCCGGGCCCACCTGCTGGAGATGGCCGGCGACCGCCGGGCGGCCATCGAGGACTACCGTACGGCGGCGAGCCGGACGACCAGCATCCCCGAGCGCGACTACCTGACCACCCGCGCCGCCCGGCTCACCGCTCGGACCGCGTCCCCGCCAAGCGAGCAGCTCGACACGTGAGGGTCCGGGCGCGCGAAGCCGCTCCGGGTGCGACGGCGGGGTTCTGTCTCCTCGGAATCAGTCGCGCGCACCTGGGAGTACGGCGACGGCTTCGACTTCGACGAGCTGGTCGTTGTAGCCGAGCACGGTCACGCCGAGCAACGTGCTGGGCACGTCATGCTCACCCATGTACTCCCGGTACACCTTCCACGCCGTGACCAGGTCGCTCCGCCGGGAGGAGGCCACGTAGACGGTGGTCTTGGCGACATCGGTCAGTGACGCGCCCGCCCCTTCCAGCGCGGTTACGAGGTTGCGCATCACCTGGTGCGCCTGGCCGGCGTAGTCGCCGACCGCGACGGTCTCGCCGTTGAGATCAAGGGGGCATGCGCCGGCCACCCAGATGGAACGCACCGGCGCGTCGGCGACCGCGGCATAGGCGTAGTCCACCTGCTGCGTGAGCTGGTGATTGCGGATCAATCTGACACCGTTGCTCATATCGTGCTCCTTCTCGAAGATTCGGGCCAGCTCGGTGAGCGGCCCAGGATTGCGACGATCTCATCCAGACGTGACCCGCCCGAGCACGTGAGCGGCGGCGCGAAGGCCGCCCCGGGCTCTTCGCGCGCCTTGCCGCCGGGTACGGCTTCCGCCACGGCGAGAGCCACGTCCAGCAGGTCCGGCGGGAACACGACCTCGGTCCCCAGCGCCTTGGCGAGATCCCAGGAATGCACCACGTAGTCGATGAAGTGAAAGCTGATCGCCTGTGTCCCGGGGAAGACGCTCCCGCTTCTCACCTCGGGCAGCGGGAACCCCCGATCCAGCACGTCGTCGACGGCGAAGGCCGCCATGACGTGCTCGGCTGCGACCCGATAGCTCGCCACGGGGTCGTCGCCGAGAGAACGCAGCTTCCACCGGGCGAGATCGCCGTCTCCCCCGGACGCCGCGGCGAAGCCGTAGTGCTGCGTGGCCATGTGCGCGAGCAGGCCGTACACGGTCCATCCGAGGCAGGGCGTCGGACGGGACAGGTCTGCGGGCCGCACTTGAGCCGCCACCTCGACGCTGGCACGGACGGCCTGCGTGTCGAGTGCGACAAGATCGGCTTTTGCCATCACCTCATTTATGTGCATTCGCATATGATCTGCATATGCTTATGATCTCGTCAAGTGGATATCTTGGACCCGTGACGGGCCGCCGCGACATCGCTGAGATGCTGCATCCTCTTCTGCAGTCGCTCATCGCGGCGGAACTACCGGTGCTGGCGGCGCATGGAGTCTCCATGTGGGGCTACGCCGTACTGGGCGCCCTGGATGACGGTTCGGTACGCACCCAGGCCGCACTCGCCGAAGCGATCGGCGCCGACAAGACCCGCATCATCAGCACCCTTGACAGGCTGCAGGCGGCCGGGCTGATCACCCGCGAACCGGACCCTCGGGACCGCCGCGCGCGGATCCTCACGATCACCGATGAGGGCCGCGAGGTGCGCGGATCGGTGCGGGCCGAGATCCAGGCCAACGAGGAGCGCTTGCTCGCGCGCCTGCCCGAGGCAGACCGTCACGGCTTCCTCCGCGCCCTGCATACGCTCTACCGACTGCCCCGCGAAGAGATCATCGAGAGGACTCCGCTCGATCGGCGCCCCACTCAGCGATCGAACGCGACTCACAACCGCTGATCTTCCACCACCGCCCCGGGCGGACATCTACCAGCGAGGCGACACAGCCGGTTCAGACGTGGGCGAGTACTCGGGTGGAGGCGTCGAGGATGTCGCCCATAGCCGAACGGGCCCGGGCGAGGTCGGCTATGCGGGAGTCCAACTCGCCCAGCTGGGTTCTGATGTGGTCGAGAACGGGAGCCCCGGCATCGTTGCGACCCCGCTGCTGCGCGCCGTGGACGGACTGCCCGAGCACATGGAAGGGTAGCCCGAAGGCTACTTCGGCGAGATGAGGAGTCGCTATCCGGAGGACAGCGCACTCTGACCGAGCCGCAGCGGACCGGCGAGAGTTCCCGACGGAGTGAGCGTCTGTCCGGCCGCTGTCGGCAGGTCGTTACGAGCGCGGGCTCACGTGGCGGCGGCGTCGAGCAGGATCCGCGCGAGCTCGCGCGGCTGGGAGAACATCGGCCAGTGGCCGGTGTCCATCTCGACGAGCCGCCAGTTCTCACTGGTCAGCAACTCGACCACGTCGGGGGTCGGCTTGTCGCCGTCGAGCAGGCACTTGATGTACGTCGCCGGCAGCTCGCCGAGCGGCCGTTCCAGCACGGCCGCCTCGGTCAACGACGCCCCCGGGTGCGGCGTCGAGCCGGCCACGATCCGGGCGATCTGGTCGTCGGCGAGCCCCTGGCCGTCGTAGTCGGCCGCGGCCAGTGGCGGCCAGAAGCCCTGATTTTCGGCGATCGACTCCTCCACCACCCGGCCGTAGGGGTGGGTGACGAACGCCGCCCCGGGCCTCGGAACGTTCGAGTCCACGAAGACCACGCGGGTCAGCCGGTCCCCGATCCGCTCCGCGGCCTGTCCCACCGGGATGCCCGAGTAGCTGTGCCCGGCCACGACGACCTCACGTAGGTCGAGCCGTTCGACCAGATCGACGATGTCCTGGACGTGGGTCTGCTGACCGGCCGGCACGCCCCGCTTCTCGGCGAGGCCGGAGAGCGTCAACGGGTGAGCGCCGTGGCCCGCCGCGCGCAGCTCCGGCACCACCTCGTCCCAGGCCCACGCTCCCAGCCACGCCCCGGCAACCAATACGAATTCCGCCATGGCGGAAACCTAGCGAAGCCGGCCGACAATTTCCGCCCCCCGTCACCGCACCCGGCCGCCGATCCGCCGCATCCGCCCGATGGATCCGACGTGATGCGCTGAGCATCCGAAGGGGCGCGGAGCGCACCGCCCGGACATCTTCAGGTGACACGCAGTGGTAACAGACTTCCACTTTCTCCGGAAGCGGATACGGAGAGAAGGCCGTGTATAGGGACTCCAGCACGCGATCGAGATCAGACGGTATGTCCACGCTTGGAGGCTATTGCCGTCAAAACCTGGACGCCAACCACTCTCCGCTCAAGAGGACAAGTAATTGTCGACACCTGCGGATCTGAGCCGTTTTTATGCCGCCATCGGCTTATGCGTGAGGATCTGGATCCCGGTTGACTCGTGCCCATTCATGGTGGACACCGTGATGGTTCGGGCATCGACGGGTTCGAATTCGGCGAGCAGGCCGGAGAGCCACTCGCGAGAGTGATGGCGGCAGACGGCGCCGTCGCCTGTTTCGAACACGCCATAACAGCCGTACTCCTGCACATACCGGTCGTACCGGCTGCGGTTGCGTTCGTCGTCTTGCAGCAGAAGATCGCTGACGTAGAGGATCCCGCCGGGCTTGAGGATGCGGTTCAGCTCGGAGATCAACCGGTGTTGGGCTTCATCGCTGGGGACGCAGGTCAGCACGGCGAAAAGCAGGACCGCGTCAAAGCTCGCGTCCGGGTAGGGCGAAACGGGTGGTGCATCCAAGATCGCGAAGCGCATGGCAGGGTGCAGACCGCGGGCCCGTTTGATCATTTCTGGCGAGGTGTCCGCGCCCGTGAGGTTGTGAAATCCGCGCTGTTCGAGCTCCTCCATGATGCGGCCGTATCCGCATCCATAGTCGAGGATCGCAGCGTTTGCGCTGATCCCGTCGAGCCAAGGCAGATGGAGCGGATGAGTGAACGTCTTCGTGGCCGCGACGGCATCCCAGTAGGAAACCTGGCTGTCAAAGTCGGACACGGCAGATGCCTCTCTGGGCGCTCGGCTGAAGCCGCTCATCCTGCCATGGCTGTGCAGCGCTCGACGAGGTGCGATCGTCGGCGGGGGCCGTACGGCCCGGGCCCCCGCCGACGGGTCACGCCGCGGCGGCGACCGGCAGGGGGCCGGTCATCCATAGAAGAAAGTATGCAAGGCCCTGGATCCGTTACCGCCGGACAAGGCTGACGAGGCTTGGCGGGACATCGGCGTACCGCTCAGCCACCGCGCCAGGCCGGCCCCATTCTCCGCGCCCAAGGCGCATCACCGGCCGTCCCGCCATGGCCGCACCGACAGGCCCACGCCGGTCGCGACGGGTTGTCCGACGTCACCTCCTCTCCAGCACCATGGCCTTGCCGGGCCAGGGTCGTGCCGCAGGTCGTCCCACGTGACGTAAAGCCCGTCGAGGAACGGCTTCGCCTGGCGCGCCTTCAACTCGCCGCGCACCCTGCGGAGGACCTCCACATCGGGCCGCCCGCCGGCCACCGCGACGAAATCGATGTCGTTCCCGCCCGGCCGGTAGTCGCCGAGCGCGATCGACCCCCGCACGCTCGTCGAACACGCCGACGCGGCGATCCGCCTGAGGGGAGGTCGCGCCAGGCGATCTCCACAGTCAGTACAAGTGTTGCCTTTCATAGCACTCCTGCTACATTTCTTATGAAGACTTAGACAGGAAGGTGGGCCGTGACAGTCGTGAGCGAATCAGCCGCATCGGTACTGAACCCCAGGCCGCCAGACGAGACCACCGTGCTCGATGTCCGCGACCTGCGGATGCGATACGGCACAGCTGACGTGCTCAGTGGGGTCACCTTCGGGGCGCGCCGCGGTGAGGTGCTCGCCCTGCTCGGGCCGAACGGGGCGGGCAAGACGACGACGATCGAGATCCTGGAAGGTTTCCGGATGCGGTCAGCCGGACACGTCGAGGTGCTCGGTGTGGACCCGGCCCACGGGGACGAGCGATGGCGGGCGCGGCTCGGCGTGGTGCTGCAGTCCTGGCGCGATCACGCCAGATGGAGGGTGGGCGAGCTGCTCGCGCACCTCGCCTCCTACTACGTGCCCTACTCCACGGAGCGGATCCGCCGTCCATGGGACGTCGACGAGCTTGTCAGCGCGGTCGGGCTGACCGAGCACGTCAAGAAGAAGGTCGGGCAGCTGTCCGGCGGTCAGCGGCGCCGGCTCGATGTGGCGATCGGCATCGTGGGCCGCCCGGAGCTGCTTTTCCTCGACGAGCCCACCGTCGGGTTCGACCCGGAGGCGCGACGGGAGTTCCACGACCTTGTGCATCGTCTCTCCGACAGCGACGACACCACGATCCTGCTCACCACGCACGATCTGGACGAGGCCGAGAAACTGGCCGACCGCATCCTGATCCTGGCCGGAGGGTCGATCATCGCCGACGGTTCGGCCGACGAGCTGTCACGGCGGATGCCGACGGAGGCGGAGGTACGGTGGAGCCACGACGGCGGGCGTTTCGTGCACACGACAATCGAGGCCACGCGGTTCGTTCACGAGCTGTTCAACCAGCATGGCGATGCCATCTCCGACCTGGAGGTGCGCCGGGCCAGCCTGGAGGACACCTACATGGCCCTGGTGCGTGAGCACGAAGCCGGCCGGAATGTGGCCGCGCATCCTTTCGGAGTCCGGGAGCGCTCCGGGACCGATGAGGTGGTGGCCCGATGAACGCGACATCGATCGCCGTACGAGCAGGGCTGAAGCGCGGTCTGCTTGAGCTCAAGCAGAGCCTCACCAGCCCTCAGGACATCGGGTCCAACCTGTTCTTCTCAGCGATCCTGCTGGTCGCCATGCTGTTCATGCGAGGCTCGACGGTCGCGGGCACGAACTTCTCCCTGGGGTCCATGACCTTGCCGAGCGTTCTCGGCATGGGCGTCGCCTCCGGCGGGCTGATGACTGTGACACAGTTGCTCGCGATCGACCGCGATGACGGCACCCTGCTGCGTGTCAAGGCGATCCCCAACGGGATGCTGGGCTACCTCATCGGCAAGATCGTCCGGGTGTCCGGGATGACCCTGATCGCGCAGGCCATCGTACTGATCCCCGGCCTGTTCATCTTCGACGGCCTGGCGACAGGCAGTCTCGGCTCGTGGGTGACCCTGGCGTGGGTGCTGCTGTTGGGCCTGGTGGCGACCATGCCGATCGGCGCGATCACCGGATCCCTGTTCTCCAACCCCCGCAGCTCAGGGCTGCTCATGCTGCCCATCATGGGGCTCACCGCCACCTCAGGCATCTTCTATCCGATAACCCAGTTCCCGGAGTGGTTGCAGTGGATCGGACAGGCTTTCCCGATCTACTGGCTTGGGCTCGGGATGCGCTCGGCACTGCTCCCCGACACAATGGCGGCCGTGGAGATCGGCGGCTCCTGGCGTCACCTGGAGACCGTCGGAGTCCTCGGGGCCTGGGCCGTCGCCGGACTGGTGGTGGCGCCGATGGTGCTGCGCCGGATGGCGCGTCGCGAGTCCGGGTCAAAAGTGGCGGCCCGTCGCGAGAAGGCCATGCAACGCCTGTCGTGACGCCGCCGCACATACCGGAACCCGCTGAACCGCACGAGAAAGACGAACGCCATGAGCGAGGTGATCTACAACCGCATCGCCATGCTGCGCGCGGAACGCGGGATCTCCCGCAGGCAACTCGCCGAAGCCCTCGGGGTCCACTACCAGACGGTGGGCTACCTGGAGCGCGGGGAATACAGCCCCAGCCTGCACCTGGCCCTGCGAATCGCCGCGTACTTCGAGGTCCCGGTGGAGGTCGTCTTCTCCACCGCCCCGTTCCCTCGTATCGGGGCCGCAGAGCGCGGCGTATGACAGGCGCGCGTAGAGCGCATGCGCCCACCGCGGCGGCACGGACCACAAGATCGCGAACGCCATGGACGGGAGGGTCGCTCCTGCCGAACAAGGCGAGTGGTCACTGAGCACGACACCCGCATCGGCCGACGGCACGCCAACGGCACGAGCCTCGTTTCCACAGGTGGGAGACGAGGCTCTTTTCCGCTGGTGGCGGTGCCGCCGCCCAGACCTCCTTGTTCCGCACCTCGATCGCGGTCTCATCGCGCGGCCGCCATCTGGATGCGCCCGAAGCTCATGGTCGGACGCGGTCGAACTCCCAGGGATCATGTGCGGACACGACGGTCACCTCATCCCCGTGTTCGCGCACGAGCGCGCGCAGCCGGGCTTGGGTGTCGAGGCGGCCCGCTCGGTCGACCTGCGATTCATGCTGCACGATGTCCATGAGCGGATGCCCGTGAGGGGGGTCACCGTCCAGTTCCCGGTGGTAGAAGTAGGCGTCGCCCGCGTGCAGCAGCCATCGGTCATCATGCCGTACGGCCACTCCGGCATGACCGGCGCTGTGACCGCCGAGCGGCACCAAGAGGATCTCCGGCGGCAGCCCCTCCAGCGGACGCGCCCCGGGGAACCCGAACCAGTCCTGACCGCCGTCGCTGCCGTAGGTGATCCAGTGCGGATCGTGCGCCCAGTGGGCGGGGCGGTAGCGGCGGCTCGGGGCCTCGGCCAGCGCGGCCCTGTATTCGGCTTCCACCACATGAACCCTCGCCTGCGGGAAGTCGGGCAGCCCGCCGGAGTGGTCCACATCCAGGTGCGTGACCACGATGTCGCGAACATCCGCGGGGTCATGCCCTAGACGGACGATCTGACGGACGGCGGTCTCATCTGGGTCCAGAAGCGGTTCGGTCAGCGCGACCCAGTCGGCGGCCAGCGACTCCTCGGGCCGTCGGACATCGTCCAGTCCGAGGCCGGTCTCCACCAGCACGAGGCCGGCGTCATCGGTTTCGACCAGCAGAGCGTGGCACACGATCGGCCTGGGAGTGAGGGCGCTGTAGGTCGCCTCGATCTCCCTCAGCGACCCGACGTTCAGGTGATGGATCTTCATGCGCCCTAGACTGCAACTTGAACCGCGATTCAAGTCAAGGAGACAAGGAAGTCACCGGGGTGGACGAGACACTGCTGGATATCGGCGAGGTAGCCGAGCGCACCGGGCTGGCCCCTTCGGCGCTGCGGTTCTACGAGCGCAAAGGTCTCATCTCCAGCACCGGCCGCAACGGTCTGCGCCGCGCCTACCGACCCGAGGTGCTGGAACGCCTCGGACTGATCATGTGCGCTCGCAGTGCCGGCTTCGGAATCGCCGAAATCGGCTCATTTCTGGGAGCCGGCCCCGGCGACCAGGAGGTACGCGAAAAAATGGCGGTCAAAGCCGGGGAGTTGAACCAGCGCATCGCCCAGTTGATCCGGTTGCGCGACGCTCTCGACCACGCCGCGACCTGTGACCACGAGCCGCTGACGGAATGTCCCGACTTCAAGCGAGCCGTGTGGAACGCCCGAACTGAATCGACCGCCTCTTCTCATTGATGCGGAGCCGCAGAACGCCGCCCCACCGCCTCGGCCTACTCGTTCAGCCGACCGACGTCCACCCTGGGCGCGGACCTCAGCCAAGGCGACGCCGAGACCTCCGTCGAACCTGTCTCGGTCCTGCGGCCCAGCCGGCGCCCGGCGGATAGAACGCAGATCCTTCTCCGGCCAGATGTCTTCGGTGCGCTCATGCGGTCGCACACTCATGCCGTCGGCGTACGTACAGGTACTTCCGGAGCCGATGACGACCGTTTCCGAGAGAGGGTCCGATGTGCTTGCGTCGCGTCCCCGGCGGGGTTCGGCTGGAGGATTCCACGGTTAGCACGGTGTGTAGGTTGAGGTTGTGGATCTTCCTGCCTATTGGCTGCCCCGGCCGCCCTTCAGCCCGGACGACAAGACCCTGGCCGACTTCGCCTCGTTGCTCGCTGACGCGGTTGCCCAAGGACCCGGCAAACCGATTCCCTATGCATTGGCCGCGCCGAAGTGGCAGTTCCTTTGCTACGTCGCCGAGCAAGCCGGATACGTTCTCCACGGCTCGAACAATCCCTCGGTCGAACGCTTCGAACCACGCCGGTCCTACGACAGCGACGACTTCGGTAATCGCACAGCCGTCTATGCGGCGTCGGACGGCATCTGGCCGATGTTCTACGCGATACTCAAGCGTGATCATCCGCTGTCGATGATGAACTCGTGTAGGGACCTCTCCGGAGAGCCCTACTACTACTTCTCCATCAGCCGGCCCGTACTCGACCTCGACCCATGGCAGGAAGGAACGGTCTATCTCCTCTCCGCCGAGGGGTTCGAGCATGAGCCTCCGACACGAGGTGTTCGCCAGCGCCAGGTGGCAAAACTGGCGCCGGCCCGGCCGGTGGCCAAGATCCGGGTGACTCCTGCGGAATTCCCATTCTTGAATGACGTGCGTGGACACGACGACGCGATGGTTCAGGCCCGCTCCGCAGCTGACCCCGACGGCTTTCCGTGGCTTGAGCCTTCCCCGTAAGCAATCGCCCCGGGAGCCGTACTGTCGCTTACACCCGTGCCGGGCGGGAAGCTCACGCACCCGCCCCAGCCGGCTACGGGCCCGGCTTCTGCTCGTGGCGATCACCCGGAGCCGAGACCCACACCGGAGGTATCAGTTCCTTTTGTCGCGATGCTCGGTTACGGCGCAGGCGATCGCTCCAAGCATGGCGATCATTGCTATTTGGAGGAAGGGGCCACTTTTGCCTTGTTCTCCGTTGAGGGCAAGGAACCCTCCGATGACAAGGCCGGCGGTGCCGATTGCGAGAAAGACGTTTCGGCCTGTGAGCCCAAAGAGTCGAAGCACGGGGCGATGCTATGGCAAATGCTTTGAGCATGTCAGCGGGAAAAAGGCGGTGCTCTACTGACACGTGACGGCGCCGGCCCGAGCTGTCGGCGGCGAGGACCGGCCCCAGACCGCACGCCCCGCCGCCCGTGATACCTATATTCGGCAGCGGGCCCGAACTGCGGGCATTCCAGGCACTCGCGTGGGAAGACCTGGCCGTGGACTCGATGCGATAACGCCCTGATCAATCCAGGCACATATCCGATTGGCTGACCGATATGAAGTACGTCAACCCCAACGCGACGATCAACGGCCTTGACGGGGTGCTCGATCCCTCGGAGTACGTGCGACAGCTTCCCGCGCTCGCTCCTGACCTTCCTGTCGGTGCTCGGGCGTTCGCGACAGACGCCGGGCATTACGACTTCTCCAGCCGGCGATGCGTCAAGGACCTCGCGCTCGGGCGGGTCACGGTCACCGAGGACGACGCCGGAATGCGGCTGGACATCGGCTTCCGGCACAACTGCTGGAAGCACGAGGAAGACCTGAGCATCGGCTATGTCGGCGTGTCCGCCATCTCGCTCGACCTGCGCCGCGAGGATCTGTATCGCAGTGTCGTGATCCTGGACGAGGTCCTGCCGCACGCCGACGGCTGTACGCATGAGATCGCTCTTTGGCCCGTCGGCATGGTCATGGTGACCTGTCGTGACCTGGAAGCTGTCTGGTCTGCGGCCGACTGCCCCGACGAGCACTGACGCACTTGACCTACCAAGTTCGCCGACCATCCGGCTTCAAGCCCGAGCATCCGCGAGACGCGTCCTGCGACGAGGGCCGACTCCGCCACCAGGCGAGCGGCCGGCCGACCAGGCGTCGTGTCGTGGCGGGCCTGTCCTGAGCCATGCCTGAGGCTGCTGTGTCCGCGATGCGCGGAAGATCGCAGAAGTCCTGCCACGCAAGGCGCGCGGTCACTTAGCGAGATCGCGCGCCTCAGCCAATGGCACAAAGCCCCGCAGCAAGATCGCCACGAGGCTTGTTTCCGCTGGTGGGCGGTACTCCAGTAACCCTTCACTTGTAAGACAACTGCAACCAGGTATTCGAGCTGGTCTATTGCGGCTGCGTCCGTCGCCGGTGTCGAGCATGTGCCGGCAGCGCCGGTAAACAGCGGCGGCGATGTCGGGGACGAGCAGGCTGCTGCAGTACAGAGCGATCCCTGCGGCGAAGTGCACGCTGTCGCGGGGTGGCCGTCTGTGGCGGAGCCATCCGCAGCCGATCCGACCTTGCAAAGCATTCCTTGACAAGAATATTCCTAGTGGTGAATACTTTGCCTCGTGGATCAGTTCGCATCAGCACTTGGAGACGGCGCGCGGTGGCGCATCGTCGAGCTTCTTGCCGAGCGGCCCCGGTCTGTCGGCGAACTGGCTGAGCTGACCGGCTTACGGCAGCCGCAGACCACCAAGCACCTCCAGACCCTGGCCCGCGCCGGTCTCGTCACGGTCTTCCCGCTCGGGCAACGTCGCGTCTACGCGGTCGAGGCGGCGCCGCTGAAGGCCCTCGAGCGCCGCCTGCGGGAACTGGTCGAGACCATCGAGGCGCATGTGAACGAGCGAGACGTCATCGCGCGTTACCGCGCCGCCATCGAAGCGGAGTCCGCGGTCGCGGACCGGGAACGGTGGGCCGACGGGCGCACCTTCTCGTTCGAGCGCGTGCTGGCCGTGCCCCGGGACGTCGTCTGGCGGTATTGGGTCGCCCCGGACCTTCTTGCGTCCTGGTGGGCCCCGCAGTCGATGACGGTCACCGACTGCGCCCTTGAGCCGAAGCCGGGTGGTCGCGCTGTCCTGGAGTATCGCGATGCCGAGGGGCGATACCGCTCCGAGGGGCGGGTCCACGCCGCGAAGGAACCTGAGCACCTCGTGTTCGACCTTTCGGTGCTGAACGCGGCGGGGGCGGTCTCGTTCACCGGCCGCTACGACCTGGCCCTCGCCGTGGTCCCTGACGGCACCCGGCTGCGGCTTGGCCTGCGTATCACCGAAACGACCGTCGAGGCCGTTCCCTACATCGCCGGGATCGTAACCGGCTGGGGCCAGGTGCTCGACAACCTCGCCGACGCCATCGGCGCATCTCAGCGCACTACCAAGGCAGCGCGAACCAAGGAAAAGGAAGCATAGCCATGACCAACCCGACCGGACGCCGGGTGACCGCGAACATCAGCCTCACCCTCGACGGGCGCTACAACGGACCCGGCGGGCCCGGCGATCTGGGCGCGATCGTCCCGTACGCGACCACCGAGGTCGCGCGAGATCACCTCACCCGGATCTGGGAGGGCGCGACGACGGCGCTGCTCGGCCGGCTCAATGCCGAGGGGTTCCTGGGGTTCTGGCCGACGGTCGCCGAAGACGAGAACGCCGATCCACGTGATCGCGGATACGCGAGGTGGCTGGTCGACACGGAAAAGGTGGTCCTCTCGACCACCTTGACCGAGGCGCCGTGGGAACGCACCCGCCTCGTGAACGGCCCCGCTGCGGACGTCGTCACCGACCTCAAGACCACCGGTGAGGGCGACATCCTCGTCAACAGCAGCGCCGGCATCATCAAGGCGCTCCTCTCAGCGGACCTGCTCGACCGGCTGTATCTCATGATCACTCCAGAGATCGCCGGAGGTGGGCAGCGACTGTTCGACGACGGCCTGCCGGCTTCGAAGTGGACGCTCACACACCAGGAGACCGGCGAGCTGGGCGAGATCGCCATGGTCTACGACCGCGTCCGCTAGTCCCTGGCGTCCGGCGGTCAAATTCGCGTGATCACCGGAGGCCACTCTGAAAGCCGCCGACTGGGCGAAACCACGAAGAAGATCGGTTTCCCCGGCCCGCACTTCCATGATCTCCGGCGCACCGGCAACAGGATCGCCGCCGGTCCGGGCGCGACGCTTCGGGATCTCATGGAGCGGATGGGGCACGACACCGTCCGCGCCGCGATGATCTACGCACGGCGGAGGCTGACCGCAAGATCGCGAACGCTATGAACGGAAAGGTCACAGAAGTCCTGCCGACCAAGGCGAGCGATCTCTGAGCGAGATCGCCCGCATCGGCCAATGGCACGCTAATGGCACGAGCCCCGTTTCGACAGGTGGAAGGCAGGGCTCTTCTCGCTGGTGGGCGGTACTGGGTTCGAACCAGTGACCCCTCGCTCGTAGGTCAACCCAGGAAGGGGCGGAACCAGCACCGGCACCCGCCCTGACCTGGCCATGCAGTCCACGACGGTCCACCACCGTCCAGGCTCGTCCATGGCGCTTGTCTCCCAGATAGTCACCCAGTACAGCCACGCCTGCGAGCAGACGGAAGGTTAGATCTACTGCACGCGGACGACATACACCTCGCGCTGAGGATCCAATACGAGATAGGTCACGAGCCCACACTCTCCGAACGGCATGACCCGCATGTTCCCGTCGAGCTTGCTTGGCGACTGTGGTCCGCCGGCCCAGGGCTCCAGCTCAATCAGATCCAGCGCTCCGGCTAGATATCGCAAGGCATCGTCGGGGAGGGCAGCGATCTGTTCTTGAGCGACAGGATCGGGCTCGACGATCGAGTACACCTACCGCTCGACCCCGCGCTCAGCGAGCAGTTCGCGCCACGTCTTGTCGCCCCGAGGGATCGACTCGCCGACGTCGGCCAGTTCCTGGACACGGGCGGCCCGCTCGTAGAGGTCTCTGCGGCCCTGCGGATCTTTGACGGAGTCGCACGCGATCAGCCACCAGGCGTGAATGAACTCGCTCAGCCGACCGAGGTCCAAACTGGCGCGGACCTCCGCCAGGACGACGTCAAGACCAGCGTCGAACCCGTCTCGGTCCTGCGGAACGACCAACGCTCTGCGGATGGCGCGCAGGTTCTTCTCCGGCAGGTGCCCTTCAGGAGTGGACTCCTGCGGTTGCGCACTCATGCCGTCAGTGTACGTACAGGCACTCGATGCGGCCCAGCCGACCGCATGACTCCCAAACGTGGTTTGGCCCTCTGGGCGGGGTTGCTCCAGTTCGATGGAAACCGCTGATAGCACTGTGGGCGTCTGACCTGCGGGCCAACCTCATACAGCTCTTACCTTCGCCCGCTACTCGGCCTGGCCTGATGGCATGCTGACGGCACGGTGATCAAGCCCTCAGAGGCCCGGATCTCGGCCGACTCGATCACCGGTAGCAAGCAGAACCGGTGTCGGAAGGGGAGCGGCACCTGAAACCTTGTATCGCCTTGACCGGGCCCTCGTCGGCTCCGTACCTGCTGTAGGCCATGGTGCGTCACGTGTGGGACGCCTCCGGTGAGGGCACCGCTCAGAAGGAGATGACGACCTTGCCGGGGGCATGGCCCTCCTCCAGGTAGCCGATTGCCCTGGGGATTTCTTCGAAGGGGTAGTGACGGTCGATGATCGGGATCACTCGTTTGTCGTTCAGGAATGCGCTCAACGTCTGCAGGTTCTGTTTGGGGCTGGGGCACTTGAGGGCGTCTGCCACCGATATCCGCTGGCCGGCGAAGCGGGATACCGCCAGGGCGGAGAGCACATGGCCCATGGGTTGTATCCAGCGACCCGGCGGGCCGCCGACCACCACATAGGCCCCCTCGGGGCGCAGGGTCCGTCGGGAGACGGAGACCGGTCGGCTTCCGGCGATGTCCAGGAACAGGTCGTAGCGCTGGCTCTCGCGAGTGAAGTCCTGGGTGGTGTAGTCGATGACCTTGGTCGCGCCGAGGGAATGGACCAGGTCCACGTTCCGAGCGCTGCAGACGCCGGTGACCTCGGCGCCGAGGGCGCGGGCCAGTTGTACGGCGAACGTGCCGACCCCACCAGACGCGCCGTTGATGAGAACACGCTGGCCCGGCAGGATATGACCCTCGTCGCGCAGGGCGAGGAGGGCGGTGTTGGCGGCCATGGGAACCGCGGCGGCTTCCTCGTACGAGAGGCTCTCCGGCTTCGGGGCGAGGTCGAATTCGCGGACGCAGACATATTCGGCGAAGCCGCCACCGCTGATGACGGCGAAGACCTCGTCGCCGGGGCGGAATTCCGTGACGTTTCTGCCGACGGATTCGACCTGGCCGGAGATGTCTGCGCCCAGGATGGTGACCTGGGGGGTGCGGAGCGCGAGGCCGCCGGGCATCAGGCGGGCCAGGTACGGTTCGCCGCGCATGTTATGCCAGTCGTACGGATTGACGGAGCTGGCACGTACCCGGACCAGGACCTCGCCGTCGCGAGGAACGGGGATGGGGATTTCGCTAAGTGTCAGGACGTCGGGTGGCCCGTACGAGCGTGAGACGAACGCCTTCATCGCCATCTCCTTATGCGAGTCAATGCGAGTGCGGAGGCAGCCAAAAGGCTAAGAAACGCGGCCAGACCACCGGATCAGCCGAAAGTACGCCTGATCGCTGGATGATCGGCTGACCTGAATCGGACCGTTCGTGTGATGAGCAGACATGGGCGAAGAAGCCACGATCCCCTCATGACCGAAAGCAGTGTGAGGGACAGCAAGCTCCAGAAGGTACAGCCGGGCGGGCGGGGCGCCAAAGTCCCCGGATGGATGGGGCCCACCGGCCTGATCATGCTCAGCGTGATTCCGGTGGTCGCCGGTGCGCTGCGTGTGGGGGAATTAGCAGGTGGCGCGGCGATCACCCCCGCCAACGCGCGATTCTTCGCGACACCGCTACCCGTGGTGTTACACATCATCGGAGCGTCGCTCTACGGCATTGTGGGCGCCTTCCAGTTCGCGAAGAGGTTCCGTCGTCGGAGGCCGGGCTGGCACCGCATGGCAGGACGGACTCTCGTTGTATGCGGACTTGTCGCCGCACTCTCCGGCCTGTGGATGACCGTGTTCTATCCCCGCCCGGAAGGCGACGGCGATCTCCTCACGGCGTTCCGGCTCGTGTTCGGCACGGCGATGGCGGCCTCCCTCGTGCTCGGCTTCGCCGCGGTCCGGCGGAGAGATTTCCGCCGCCACCACGCCTGGATGATCCGCGCCTACGCGATCGGCATGGCCGCAGGCACCCAGGCGTTCACCCAGCTCCCCTGGATGCTCCTCGTCGGCCCCCTCGGCGAGATCCCCAGGGCCCTGCTCGTGGCCGCCGGATGGATCATCAACCTCGCCGTGGCCGAGTGGATCATCCGCAGACCCTAGTGCAGTGCCGCAAAGATCCCTGAGGGGTTCAGGTGATCACTCGGAGTCAACCCTCTGATTCTGCAAGGTGGACACGGCAGGCACACTCCAGTGCCTCGCTGGGCGTGCCGACGCGGCTGCCGCTCGGCAGGATCGAGGGCTCGTAATCCTCGCTACTGGCCCGGTAGATCGCGAACCCCCAGGCGTCGGGATCGCCGAGGTACTCGATCCGGGCCAGCGGGAAACCCTCATCGCTTTCGTCGTCATCGAAATGCCCGGTCAGATAGCCGAAAGAGCCCTTCCAGCGGACGGTCACCTCTCCCAGCTGAGGCCAGTGCGTGAAGGCATAGGAATCGGCGTCCTCTTCGACGAGGACTTTGACCTGCTTGGGCGGTACCGGCATGGTGACGATTGTGGCCGATAGCGGTGTGTTGGTCCCGCTTCGACACCGTCAGCACTGCATCCTCGGGCGATCACTCGTGACCACCGAAGGATGGGAGTTCATGGCTGGACCGGTCAGCGAGGTCGTCATCACCATCGGTCATCGCCGCAGGAGGCGCCTCAACAAAATCATCAGCAGGCACTCCAGCCCGCAGTCGTTGGTGCTGCGCGCCCGGATCATCGTGCTGATCGCCGACGAGCGCCTGCCGGTGGCCGCGGTCGCCGAACGCTTGTCCACGACAGAGACGACCGTCCGTAAATGGCGCGACCGGTTCGCCGCGGGCGGCATCAAGGGGCTGGTCGACCTGCCCCGGCCGGGCCGCCCCGAACTCTACGGCCCCCAGGTGCGGTTACGGGTGATCGCCTGCGCAACCAGCACCCCGCCCGAGGGACAGGCGGCCTGGACGCACACGACGATCGCCGCCCACCTGGCCGATACCGGAATCTCCGCCTCCCAGATCGGGCGGATCCTGGCCGAGGCCGACCTGCGGCCGCACCGCGTCCGGGGCTGGCTCAACCGGCTCGACGATGAGCAGTTCTGGCACCTGGCCGGCGCCGTCTGCGACCTGTACCTCAACCCGCCCGAAGGTGCGGTCCTGCTCAGCGTGGACGAAAAGACCGGAATCCAAGCCAAATCCCGTAAACACCCCGAGATCTGCGCTCGGCCCGGCCGGCCCGGCCATGCCGCCCGGCGGGAGTTCGAATACATCCGCCACGGCACCGTCTCCATCCTCGCCGCGATGGACGTCCTGACCGGCCAGATCCTGGCCGAACGAATCGACCGCAACACATCTGCGACCTTCATCGCCTTCCTCATCCTGCTCGATCAGATGATCGACCCGGCCCTGGACATCCACCTGATCCTGGACAACGGCGCCAGCCACACCTCCAAGGCCACCCGCGCCTGGCTGGCCGCCCACCCCCGGTTCACGGTCACCTACACGCCCAAGCACGCCAGCTGGCTCAACATGATCGAGATGTGGTTCTCCGTGCTGACCCGCCGCCTTCTCCGCCGCGGTGATTTCACCTCCCGCGAGAACCTGATGCAGCAGATCGACACGTTCACGATCCGCCATAACGCCACCGCGCAGCCGTACCGGTGGCGCTACGACGCACGCGCCGACCACATCCGCTACCTCACCCGGCGCGATCAGGAACGGACACGTGCCGCACTCTTGAAGAAGACAGCAAGTTGAGCACGTACCGTTACGACTCGGACCCCTTAAGGATCTTTGCGGCGCTGCACTAGTTCCTGACCCGATGGGTCTCGTACGCCCATATGGCGATTTCCACCCGGTTCCGGGCGCCAAGCTTGGCCATCAGGCTGGCGATATGGGTCTTGACGGTGCTGAGTGAGATGTGAAGTTCGTCAGCGATCTCACTGTTGGTACGCCCCCGGGCCACCGTGACGAGAATCTGCTCCTCACGCTCGGTGAGCGCCTCGATGGGACGGACCGGCGGCGCGGCGGGCCCGGCGTGGGCGAAGGCGGTGAGCAGGCGGGCGGTGACGCTCGGAGCGATGAGGGCGTCACCGGCCGCCGCGGCGTGAACGGCCTGGGAGAGCAGCTCGGCGCCGGCGTTCTTCAGCAGGAACCCCCGGGCTCCCGCGCGCAGCGCCGCGTAGACGTACTCGTCGAGGTCGAAGGTGGTGATGACCACGACGGCGAGTGGGTCGTCGACGGTGGGCCCGGCGAGCATCCGGGTGGCCTCGATGCCGTTGAGCACGGGCATCCGGATGTCGAAAAGGCACACGTCCGGTCGAAGCCGTCGGGCGAGTTCGACCGCTCGCCGCCCGTCGGCGGCGTCGCCGACCACCTCGATCCCCGGTTGAGCGTTGAGGATCATCACCAGTCCGGTACGGACGATCTCCTGGTCATCGGCGACCAGCACCCGGATGCTCACCTGGCCACTCCGGTACGCGGCAGCACGGCGGTGACGCTCCATCCCCGGTCGGGATTGGGGCCCGCCGCACAGGTGCCCCCGAGGAGATCAGCCCGTTCGATCATGCCGGTGATCCCGTAACCGGGTGTCCCTGCGGGGCGAACGGGATCGCCGTCATCGCTCACGTACAGACGGACCGACCTGGCATCGGCGCTGACCCGAACCAGGACGCGGGTGGCGTGCCGCGCGTGGCGCCGCGCGTTGGTGACCGACTCCTGGGCGAGGCGGTAGATCGCGGCCTCGACGGAAGGGGAGAGGCCGACGGTGTCGCCCTCGATCTCCACCTGGACGGACGGGCCGGATTGTCCCGGGCTTTCGAGCTGGGAGAGATCGGCGATGCTCCGCCCAGGCGCCAGGTCCGCGGGCACGTTCCGGCGGAGGACGTGAACCATGGCACGCATCTCGGCAAGCGCCTGGGTCGCCTCGGCCTCGATCACCTGCAACGCCTCGGTGGCGGCGTCCGGCCGCGACGCCGCCGTCGCCAACCCCGCCTGCGCCCGGATCGCCATCGCCGAGACGTGATGGGCGACGGTGTCATGCAGATCTCGAGCCAGTTGCTCACGTTCAAGCAGTTTGACCTGGTCAAGCTCCCGCGTCCGCGCCCTCGTCCGGTACCGGAACGCCGCTCCCACGGCGACCACCGAGAACACGACGGCGAAGGCGGCGGCGGTGTCGGCGGGACCGGGATAGTCCACAACCATGGAGAACGTGGCTTTGGCGAGAATGATCGCCAACCCGATGATCGCCTCTCGCCCGGACCCCCACCGGAACAGCGCATAGGGCAGGAGAAGCAGATAAATCATGGTGTTGGACTCGGGCGAGTCACCACCCGTCAGCACCTGGGCCACACCCGACGCGCCGAACGCGATCACGACCATCAACAGCGGCTGGGTGCGGCGCCACAACAAGGTGGGCACCAGCCCGACCGCGAGGCTTACCGAAATGACCCGTGAGGGCATATCCGGCCGCACCACTCCTTCGAGCAGCGCGACCGGCAGCAACACCCCCACGAGCACCCAGTCTCGCCACACCCGACGCGGTGCGTTGGGGGAACGGGGCTCGTACCACACGGAGCGAATAAGGCCGTGCACGAAGTCATGGTACGAGAGTCCCCACCACCCACAATCAGCCCAAAGTACGAGACATTTCGCTCACCGGATTGGTAGCGGTCGCGGACGACGCCTCAAAAGTGGATTAACCGGTTGTTGGAGGAGGAAGGTAACGAAGCCCAGGAGCTGCGGTAGCCGTTCAGCCTGTACTGCTTCACAAGTCGCCGCAGGGGGCTTTACCTGCGGATCGACCTGAGGCTGCTCAGGCAGGCTCGGTTCTTGTGCCTCGCGGTCTCTTCTACCTGCTCATGATCCGGATGTTCGGCTGGCTGGTGCTCCTAGTCCCTGGCGTCCGGCGGTCACATTCGCGCGAACGCCGGACGCCTCTCTGGAGTCGTCTACCAGCACCGCACAGCGGAGGCCGACCGCAAGATCGCGAATGCCATGAACGGAAAGATCACAGAAGCCCTGCCGACCAAGGTGAGTGGTCACTGAGCAAGATCGTCCGCGTCGGCCAATGACACGCTAATGGCATGAGCCCCGGTTCCACAGGTGGAACACGGGGCTTTTTTCGCTGGTCGGCGGTACTGGGTTCGAACCAGTGACCCCTCGCTTGTAAGGAGCCAAGATCGCTCTCGGTGGGACGCTGGCCTGCGTGTTGGCCTAGCGCGGCACTCCCCCGCCGACCGTCCTCGACCTGGCCTAATGGCGCGCTAATGGCACGACGATCATGCCTCTTCGCGCAGTTCTTCGGCGCTCCGGCGTTTATAGAGAGCTGTAATGGCTGGAGGGCCAACCTAGCCCAAGCTGAAGATTGAATCCTCATCCCAGAAGGGCAGGACATACCGGCATGCCGCACAGATCATCAACGTCACCTGGTGCGGGTTCCAGCCGTACTTGCTATCGAGGCGGCCCTCTGTCCGCTGGAACGCGGTGCCGCGACAAAGGGGGCAGGTTAACTGCGATGTCGTCATGCCAGCGGAACGAGCAGGCGATCAAGCCGGTTCCACTGCGTCGCCCTTGGCCGCCTTCAGCATGACCATGTCTGCGGCGTACTGGTTGTCCACGCCGTCCCATCAGCAGTGCCGGTGGATCTCCAGGGGCGAAGCGCGCTGTTCTCGGTGCGTCTCGCCACATGCGACACGGTCGTAGGCGTCGCGAAGGATTTGCGTACAGCGAACGAGTGGCCCGAGCACGGCCGTGCGGAGCAATCGTCAAGACCTGTGGATCAAGATCTTTTAGGCGGCTATCGACTGGTCCTCGATGGCCGGTGACTCCTCGGGCCGCTCAACGAGCTTGCCCTTGACGAACGTCGCCCCGGCGCGCACCAGGGCGACGAGATGCGGCGCATTGACCGCGCGCCAGCGCTTCTGCGCCGCCTCGATCAGCTTGAAGGCCATCGCCAGCCCGGCAGCACGCGAGCCCGGCCCCTTGGTGACCTTGGTCCGGTGCCGGACCGTGGCGAACGTCGACTCGATCGGGTTGGTCGTGCGCAGATGCACCCAGTGCTCCGCGGGGAAGTCGTAGAAGGCCAGCAACTCCTCGACATCGTCGACGACCTTGGCCACGGCCTTGCCGTACTTGGCACCGTAAGCGGCCTGGAACGCCTTCACCGCCGCCAGGGCGTGGTCCTTGTCCTCGGCGTTCCAGATCTCCGCCAGGTGCTTCTTGGCGGCCGGGTGGGCCGACTTCGGCATGGCCCCGAGTACGTTAGCGATCTTGTGAAACCAGCACCTCTGGGCCCTGGTCTGCGGAAACACCTCGCCCAGCGCCGACCAGAAGCCCAGCGCGCCGTCCCCGATGGCCAGCACCGGAGCCCGCATGCCCCGTCGTTTACAGTCGCGCAGCAGGTCCGCCCACGACTCGGCCGACTCGCGGTAGCCATCGCTCAGCGCGACGAGCTCCTTGCGGCCGTCAGCCCGCACACCGATCATCATCAGCAGGCATAGCTTGTGCTCCTCCAGCCGGATGTTGACATGGATGCCGTCCACCCACAGGTAGACGTAGTCCACGCCGGACAGATCACGCTCGGCGAAAGCGCGCTGCTCGCCCTTCCACTGCTCGGTCAACCGGGTGATCACCGAGGCAGACAGGCCCGCCGAGCTGCCCAGGAACTGGCTCAGGGCGGGCACGAAGTCCCCCGAGGACAGACCATGCAGGTACAGCAGCGGCAACACCTCAGTCAGCTGCGGGGTCTTACGCGCCCAGGCGGGCAGAATCGCCGAGGAGAACCGCCGGCGCTCGCCCGTCGTCTCGTCGATGCGCTTGTCGTTGACCCGCGGAGCCTTCACCTCGATCGCCCCGGCGCCGGTGAGAAGCTCGCGCGGTTGGTGATAGCCGTTGCGCACCACCAGGCGGCGGCCGGCCTCGTCGCGCTCGTCGGCGAAGGCGGCGATGTAGGCATCCACCTCGGCCTGCAGCGCGGCGGCGAGCATCTTGCGCGCGCCCTCACGAACGATCTGGTCGATCAACGAGGAGGAGTTCGCTGGGGAGTGGTCGTCAGCGGCCAGCTCGGGCACTACGGTGAGCACGGGTGTGCCTTCCCGACCGACGTTGGCGCGTCGGCCTTATCTCGAAACCTTGATCAGATGATTTGGGAAGGTACACCCCTTCCCGTCAGATCCACAGGTTTCGATCATTGCTCGCCGTGCGCGAGAACGGCCCCCAGGCCGCACGCGCAGCGTGCGGCCGAGCGCAGGGCGCGCCGGCGGCGCGGAGCGCCGTCGCTTGACCTGAACGCGGGCACAGTCACCGTTCGGCAACAGCATGTCGAGTTGGACACGGGCGAGCTGCTCGTCGGGCCGCCCAAGTCACGGGCCGGTGTCCGGACGGTCGCCATTCCTTCGGCAATCATCCCCGCGCTTCGGGATCACCTCGACGACTTCACCGACCCGGAGGACGACGCCCTGATCTTCACTGGCGCGCGGGGCGGTACCCTCCGGCGAAGCAACTTCCGCCGAGTCACCGACTGGGCGAAGAACACGAAGAAGATCGGTTTCCCCGGCCTGCACTTCCATGATCTCCGACACACCGGCAACACGATCGCCGCCAGCTCGGGCGCGACCCTCCGGGATCTCATGGAGCGGATGGGACACGACTCCGTCCGCGCCGCGGTGATCCACCAACACCGCACGGCGGAGGCCGACCGCAAGATCACGAACGCCATGAACGGCAAGATCACAGAAGCCCTGCCGAGCAACTAAGCAAGATCACCCGTCGGCTAATGGCACGTTAATGGCACGAAACCCCGTAGCAAGATCGCTACGGGGCTTGTTCTGGCTGGTGGGCGGTACTGGGTTCGAACCAGTGACCCCTCGCTTGTAAGGCGAGTGCTCTACCGCTGAGCTAACCGCCCCAGACTGGACTACACCTTACGACACCAGGGCGCCTTTCAGCACATCGGGAGATCGGTCCGTTCCCTTCGCGTACGGCCCGGCGACGCCGGAGCGCCTCCGCCGCCGGGCCGTCGCGTCACGGTAGGGCTAGCGTGCGCCGAGCAGCGTCGCCGGCGTCCAGTCGGCGCCCACGCCGGGCTCGCCGGCGGCCTGCCAGCCGAGCAGCGCGGCGCCCAGCATCCCCGCGTGTACGCCGAGGGCCGCCGGGCGGAGTTCGGGGGGCTCGCAGAAGGCGAGCCGCGCGGCGAGCCGTTCACGCAGCGGATCGAACAGGACGGCCCCCGCCTCCCCGAGGCCGCCGCCGATGACGATCAGCGACGGGTCCAGCAGCAGCGTGTATGAGGCGAGCGAGATCGCCAGCGCCTCGATCGCCTCGTCGAACACCTCGCGCGCGACGGGGTCGCCCGACGCCGCCAGCGTCACGACCTGCTTCGCGGTGGCCGCGCGGCCGGAGCGCCGCTCGTAGCGCCGGGACACGGCCGACGCGGACGCGTACGTCTCCAGGCAGCCGATCTGGCCGCACGCGCACGGCTCGCCGGACGGCCAGACGGTGGTGTGGCCGATCTCGCCGCCCCATCCGTGCACTCCGCCGTACGGCTCGCCGCGTACGACGACGGCGCCCGCGATGCCCGTGCCGATGGGGAGGAAGAGGAAGTCGGCGGTGTCGCGGCCGGCGCCGAAGACGCTCTCGGCCAACCCTCCGGTGCGTACGTCGTGCCCGAGACACGCGGGAAGGTCGCCCGGCACGAACTCCTCGGCGGGCACGTCCCGCCACCCGATGTTGGCGGAGTAGACGGCGGTGGACGAGGTCACGATCCCCGGTACGGCGAGGCCGACGCCGGACGGCTCCGCGCCGTAGCGGGCGCGCCCGTACCCGGCCAGCTCGCCCACGTAGGCGCGGATGGCGGCGACCACGGCGGCCGGCCCACGTTCGCGTTCCGTCGGGTGCCCGGCGAAAGGGGTCACCTCGCCGGAGCGCGTGACGAGCCCGCCCTTCATCGACGTACCGCCCACATCGAGGGCAACCACGTAACTCACCCGGACATCGTCGTCATCAAAGGACGTTTTCGCCAAATCCACGCCCGAGGACGATCAGGATCGGCCGAGAACCCGGTTGAGCGCCGCCTCGACCTCGGCCGACAAATCGGGCGATTCGGGCGTGGCGACCAGGGGCTCGCAGGAGCGCGCGACCCGCACGGCGCCGCAGGAGCGGCATTCGACCTCGCCGAGCCGGCAGATCAACACGGTGGAGCCACACGAGACGCACGCGTCGAGATCGAGATCGTGCGCACGCTGGCAGTCCGGGCAGATCAGGACCTGCGTCTCGTGGCGCACCCCGCGTTTCCAGGGACTCACGCCGCGGACCGGGTCGGTCTGCCGGGCCCCGCAACGGAAGCAGGGCATCTTCGCCTCCCGTAAGGCAGGGTCACAGATGTGTGAGCACCTTCTGGTACTCGGTGACGTCACGCGCCGATCCGATCGGGTTCACGACCTTCCAGCGGATGACGCCCTCACGGTCGATGATGAAGGTGCCGCGGTTCGCGACCCCCTTCTCCTCGTCGAACACACCGTACGCCCGGGCCACCTCACCGTGCGGCCAGAAGTCCGAGAGCATGGGGAAGGCGTAGCCCTCCCGGTCAGCCCAGGCGCGGTGGGCGAAGACGGAGTCGACCGAGACGGTCAGCACCTCGACGTCGTCGGCGACCGCGGGGAGAAGGTCGTCACGGATCGCGTTCAGCTCACCGTGGCACACGCCGGTGAACGCCAGAGGATAGAAGACGAGCACCACGTTGCGCCCTCGCAGGTTCGCGAGGCGGACGGGGGCACCGTGCTGGTCCTGGAGTTCGAAATCCGGAGCCTGTTCCCCGACTTCCACCGACATGCGTGCCTCCCCTGGCTTGGTCGCACATCATCCTGCCGCACGGCATCGCCGGGCCGTACGGCAGGGCGTCGGCGTCAGTTCAGCGGCGTGCCTTGGGCGTGACCAGCCGCGTTCCGGACCAGTCCCGGGCGGCGCTGATGCTGCTCGTCTGGGAGAGGCCGGCGGTCGTCGCGTCCTCACCGATGTCGCTGGGCTCGACGTGGCCCTCCCGGCCCGCCTTCGGCGTCAGCAACCAGATCTGGCCTCCGTCGGCGAGTGCCGTCATGGCGTCGCTGAGAGCGTCGAACAGGTCACCGTCGTCGTCGCGCCACCACAGCAGCACCACATCGACGACGTCCTCGTACTCCTCGTCCACCAACTCGTTGCCGGTCAGCTCTTCGATGGACTCGCGAAGTGCTTCGTCGCAGTCCTCGTCCCAGCCGATCTCCTGCACCACCTGACCGGATTTGAGGCCGAGTCGTTCGGCCAGGCCGCGCTCGCCCTGCGCCTGACCCGCGGTCGCGCTCACGTTTATCCCTCCTGCTTGGGTGACCCCGCCTTGTATGCGGTTGTCCGGCTCCTCTGAGAGCCATGCTTCGGCACAGTCCACACGCTGTGACCCACCGTCGTCAACGGTCGCCACGACCGGTGACCCGCACCGTTATCTAAAATCCGACAAAAACGATAAACGAACACGCCGGTCGGGGTTGTCCACGTTGAGATCAACAAGGGACACCGACTGCCAGGTGCCCAGCGCGAGCCTCCCGTCCAGCACCGGGATGGTCGCATACGGCGGAATGATCGCGGGCATGACATGAGATCTTCCATGCCCCCGGGAGCCGTGCGCATGCCTCCACCGGTCATCCGCGGGAAGCAGGTCGCCGAGCGCGGCGAGAAGGTCCTCATCGCTGCCCGACCCGAGCTCGATGAGGGCGATCCCCGCCGTCGCGTGCGGCACGAAGACGTGCAACAACCCGTCTCCCCCACACTCGCGCGCGAACTCCTCGCATTCACCGGTGATGTCGTGCACCCGGTCGCGCGCGCCGGTCCGCACCGCGATCTCTCTGGATCTCACAGCGCGATATTACGATCCCCGCTGAGCTGGGACGACGACCGCGTCCGGGCCGGGGAACACCAGGCCGGTGTGTCCGTCGTCGAATCTGACAACGTATGGCGGCTCACCACCGGGCCCGCGCACCTCGATGATCTCGCCGCGCTTGTCGTGCTCTCCCACGACGGTCCCATGCACCAGGAGCCGGTCACCCACGGTTGCATGCATCTCGTTTCCTCCCTCTCACTCCAGAGCCTGATACGGCTTTCGCCCGCAGGGAAGGGGAGTAACCCATCCTCCGCAAGAGGGAGGAACAACGCATACCGAAACGTTACGCTGTCCCATCACGACGGGCGGGGCGGATGGCGGGCGGGTTACGCCACGGACACCGAACGGCCGCGGCGAACCACGCAAGACCAGGAAAAATCGGGCGGCGACCCACGCGCGGGAGCCACCTGATCGAACGGCGCGGATCCGCCGATCCACACGGGGAAATCGGGAGGGCGGCAGCCCTTGATCCGCCCCGAGGACCGGGACACACTGGGCGGTCTGTAAGAATCGTCCCACCATCGGTGGTCTAGGCCATGTACCCCTGCCTGCCAGCAGGGACATCCTGGTTACCCGGCAGTAGAGATGCACTTTCCGGGGCAAGCGGCCAGGATGGAAGTGCCTAGACAAGACATAGTCCATCCTCGGAAGGCGAGACCCAGTGGCTTCCGGACGCCAGCGCTTCTCGATCATCAGTGACGGCCTACCCAGCCAGTTGCCTGATGTCGACCCGAGCGAGACCAGGGAATGGCTCGAATCGCTCGACAACGTCATCAAGACGGAGGGCCGCACCCGTGCCCGCTATCTGATGCTCCGACTCCTGGAGCGGGCCCGAGAGCACCAGGTCGGCGTGCCCGGCCTGCGCAGCACCGACTACATCAACACCATTCCACCGGAGCGAGAGCCCTGGTTCCCCGGCGACGAGTACGTCGAACGCCGCATCCGGGCCTACATCCGCTGGAACGCGGCCGTGATGGTCACCCGGGCCAACGCCCGCACCAACGTCGGCGGCCACATCGCGACGTACGCCTCCGCGGCCTCGCTGTACGAGGTGGGCTTCAACCACTTCTTCCGCGGCAAGGACCACGGCGAGTCCGGCGACCAGGTGTTCATCCAGGGTCACGCGGCGCCCGGCATCTATGCCCGCGCCTTCCTTGAGGGCCGCCTCTCCGCTCCGGAGCTCGACGCGTTCCGGCAGGAGCTGTCCCACGGGATCAAGGGTCTGCCGTCCTACCCGCACCCGCGGCTCATGCCCGACTTCTGGGAGTTCCCCACAGTCTCCATGGGTCTGGGGCCGATCGCGGCGATCTACCAGGCGCGGTTCAACCGCTACCTGCTGAACCGCCAGATCAAGGACACCAGCCGCAGTCACGTGTGGTGCTTCCTGGGCGACGGCGAGATGGACGAGCCCGAGTCGCTGGGCGCGATCGGCCTGGCCGCGCGCGAGGAACTGGACAACCTCACCTTCGTCATCAACTGCAACCTGCAGCGGCTCGACGGTCCGGTACGCGGCAACGGCAAGATTATCCAGGAGCTGGAGTCCTACTTCCGGGGCGCCGGCTGGAACGTCATCAAGGTCGTCTGGGGTCGCGACTGGGACCCGCTGCTCGCGGCCGACGTGGACGGCGTCCTGGTCAACCAGATGAACACCACGCCCGACGGCCAGTTCCAGACCTACTCGGTCGAGTCCGGCGGGTACATCCGTGATCACTTCTTCGGTAGCGACCCTCGGCTGCGCAAGATGGTCGAGCACCTGACCGACGACGACATCCGCAAGCTGTCGCGCGGCGGCCACGACTACCGCAAGGTCTACGCGGCGTTCAAGGCGGCCAGCGAGCACGTCGGCCAGCCGACGGTCATCCTCGCCCAGACCATCAAGGGCTGGACACTCGGCAAGGACTTCGAGGCGCGCAACGCGACGCACCAGATGAAGAAGATGTCGAAGGCCGAGCTCAAGGAGTTCCGCGACCGGCTCTACCTGCCGATCCCGGACAAGGACCTCGAAGGCGACCTCCCGCCGTACTTCCACCCCGGTGAGGACAACGAGGAGATCGCCTACATGAAGGAGCGCCGGGCCGCGCTCGGTGGTTTCCTGCCCAAACGGCTCACCCGGGCCAAGGCCCTCAAACTGCCCGGCGACGACGTCTACAAGCAGCTCGCCAAGGGCTCGGGCAAGCAGAACGTCGCCACCACCATGGCGTTCGTCCGGCTGCTGAAGGACCTCATGCGGGACAAGGAGATCGGCCACCGCTTCGTGCCGGTCATCCCCGACGAGGCGCGCACCTTCGGCGTCGACGCGATGTTCCCGACCGCCAAGATCTACTCGCCGCACGGGCAGACGTACGAGGCGGTCGACCGGGAGCTGCTGCTCTCCTACAAGGAGGCCACCGAGGGCCAGATCCTGCACGAGGGCATCAGCGAGGCCGGCTCGATGGGCTCGGTGATCGCCGCCGGCACCTCCTACGCCACGCACGGCGAGCACATGATCCCGATCTACATCTTCTACTCGATGTTCGGGTTCCAGCGCACCGCCGACCAGATGTGGCAGCTCGCCGACCAGATGGGCCGCGGCTTCCTGCTCGGCGCGACCGCCGGCCGCACCACGCTGAACGGCGAGGGCCTCCAGCACGAGGACGGCCACACGCCGCTCATCGCCTCGACGAACCCGGCCGTCGTCGCCTACGACCCGGCCTGGGCGTTCGAGATCGCGCACATCGTCAAGGACGGCCTGCGCAGGATGTACGGCGAGTCGCCGGAGAACGTCTTCTACTACCTGACCGTCTACAACGAGCCGTACCCGCAGCCCGCGCAGCCGGCGGACGTGGACACCGAGGGCATCCTCAAGGGCCTGTACCTCTTCGCTCCCGCCCCCTCGACCGGTGGGCCGAAGGCCAACATCCTGGCCTCCGGCGTCGCCGGCCCGTGGGCGCTGGAGGCGCAGCGGCTCCTCGCCGAGGACTGGGGCGTCGACGCCGCGGTCTGGTCGGCCACGTCGTGGGCCGAGCTGCGCAGGGAGGCTCTCGCCACCGAGGAGCACAACCTGCTCAACCCGGACGCCGAGCAGCGTGTTCCGTACGTCACGCGGAAGCTGTCCGAGGCTCAGGGCCCGTTCGTGGGCGTCAGCGACTACATGCGGGCCGTCCAGGACCAGATCGCCCAGTGGGTGCCCGGTGACTGGAGCTCGCTCGGCACGGACGGCTTCGGCCTGTCGGACACGCGTTCGGCGCTGCGCCGCCACTTCCACGTGGACGCCGCGTCGATCACCCTGGCGGTGCTGACCCAGCTCGTCCGGCGGGGCGAGATCAAGGCCGAGGTGCTGCGCGAGGCGATCGCCCGCTACCACCTGAAGAACGGCGTGACCGAGGTCGGCGCGCCCTTGGAGAGCAACGACACCCAGTCGATGGGCGTGTAACTCCGGAATCTCCGGGTCCGCGTCGGCGGACCCTCCTGTCGGGCCCCGGACTCCTGTCCGGGGCCCGACGCTTTCACTTCTTCTCTGGCCCGACGAACAGGATGACCTGCCCCTCCGCGCCGGCCACCGCGTCGTGGACGTACCACTCCGGCCTCACCTGGTCGCGGCTGAGCCCGTTCGGATAGGGCCGGTCGGAGCCGCGGAACTCGTAGCGGTACCCGACGCCGGTGATCTTCCGTTCCGCCAGGACGGCCCATGCCTCGGCCACCGTACGGCCGGGGACGTCCGGCAGGCCGACGCCTTCACCAGGCACGTCGTCTGGGCCGGTGTTGTACATCTCGCCGGGGCGGGCGGCCCGGCCGAACACGATGTGGGCGTAGCCCTTGTAGTCCAGCGGAACCTTGACGCCGACCCCGCAGACCTCGCTGCCGCACGCACCCTTGGCCTGGATGATCTTTATCCCGCTGTCCGCCTTGTCCTCCAGGAAGATGACGGTGCCGGCGTTCCTCGGCGAGACGGGCCTGAGGTCGAGCTTGATGTCCAGCCCGTGGGCCGCGAACTCCTTCCGGTAGCGCGCCGGGTCGGCGACCGGGTCCTTGACCGTGACGACGAGGTAGCCGTCCTCCTTGCGGAAGGACAACGCGGCGGCGTCGGCCCGGTGTGGGCCGACGGACACCGAGCCGACCTTCTGGTCGGGGCCGGCGGCCGACAGCACGACCACCCCCGCCGCGGCGACCGCGGCGGCCAGGGGGACGCCGACGAGCAGCCGCCGCCCCCACCGGCCGTGCCGTACGGGCGCCGGGGCCTCGTCGGGCGAGGTCGTCATGACGCGCTCGGCGAGGTCGTCCCTGGTCTGGCGGCTCACCATCGCGGCGGCCTCCTCCTCGCTGATCGGGTTGAGTCGTTCGACGTTCATGCGACGCCTCCTTCTGACGCGGGTGCCACTCGCTCCTCGATCAGGTCTTCGTGGGTGTTCAGCTCTCGGGCGAGACGGCGCCGCGCCCGAAACATCCGGATCCGTACGGCGTTGCGGGAGCAGCCGAGGACGACGGCGATCTCCCCGAAGTCCAGGCCCTCCCATCCGGCGAGCGCGAGCAGTTCCCTGTCCTGCTCGGGCAGGCGCCGGAAGGCCGCGGCGACGGCGGACGGCTCGGTCGCGGGCGCCGCGTGGCGGTGCGCGTGGGCGAGCTCGGCGCGCAGCCTCTCGCTCAGCGCGGTGCGCCGCCGCGCGCCGCGATGCAGGTTCGCGAGCGTGCGCCGGGCGACGCCGAACAGCCAGGGCCGGGCCCGTTCGCCGGCGGGCACCTCGTCGAGCCGCCTCCAGGCGACGAGGAACGTCTCGGCGAGGACGTCGGCCGCGTCATGGCCGTTGTCCGTACGGCGGACGATATAGGCGAGCACCGCGTCGTGATATTTCCCGTAGATCGCCTCGAAGCGGTGCCTTCTCGTGTCGGGAGGTCCCAACGGCCCTCTCCTTTCCGGGGACGCCGTAGCGTCGGATCTCGGTCTGACACCCTCCACGTGTCCCGCTCGCCGGGGAGCATTTCAGAGCCCGCGTTCCGCAGCCGAACGTTCCGGAGCTGGGCGTTTCGGGGTCGAGTGCTCGTTTCGGCCGCTCGCCCGCGTGGCCCCGGCTCACTTGTCGTCGCGCCAAGTCAGTCACAAGCGCTGGACAAGCGGGCTAACCGACGATTGCCCGCGTGAATGGATATTTGACGACTTTGATCAGGAGATTGGCCGCGACGGCGTCGATCGCCCTGCTCACCGTGACAGCCGCTGTGGGGGTCGCGGCGGCACCCCCGGCCTGGGCCGACGGCGGTGAGAACCTCTCCGTGGGCACGCTGCTGGCCGCCCGCACCCACCCGGCCGTCCAGCTCACCAGCCTCACCTTCAGCGCCGAGGTGGTCGTGCCGACGGCGGAGGTCCGGCAGGGCGCGCTGCAGGAACTCGCCTCGCAGATCCAGGTCCTGGTGGCGGCGGGCAAGATCCCCTCGGACGAGCCCAGCATGTACAAGTACATGTTCAAGCGGATGGCCGCCGACGTGGACAAGTACCTGATCCCGGCCAAGCCGAACCGTACGGTCAAGGCGCGGGTCGGCGGCATGTGCACCGGCTGGTGGGTCACCCCGGACGGCTACATGGTCACCGGCGCGCACTGCGTCGACATGAGCGACGACGAACTGTCGCAGACCTTCGCCCAGCAGGCGCTGCAGAAGTTCAACGAGGAGGACGCGCAGGAGGTGATCAAGGGGCTGGAGAACGTCGTCGCCGACGAGGCGCTGATCGAGGCCGCGCAGATGGTCTACATCAACTTCAACTCGGCGCACATGAAGCTGCAGAAGTTGCAGAAGAGCCTGTCCGTGCTGCAGTCGCTCCCCGGCGGCGGCGTGGACAAGACCGCCAAGGAGGTTCCGGCCGAGCTCGTCTCCGTGGGCGAGAGCTACCCCGGTAAGGACTTCGCCCTGCTGAAGGTCAACAACCAGCAGAACCTGCCGACGGTCCCGCTGGGCGACGACTCCGACGTGCAGACCGGCGACACGCTGTACATCAGCGGCTTCCCCGGCCTGGTCACCAACACCCCGTTCTTCAGCATCGAGTCCAAGCTCGACCCCGCGATGACCGAGGGGCCGTACAACGCCCGGCGCACCACGACCGAGGGCGTCCCGTACATCCAGACCCAGGCGCCGTCCTACCACGGGAACTCCGGCGGCCCCGTCTTCAGCCGCGACGGCAAGGTCGTCGGCATGCTGATCGCCGGAACCGTCAGCGAGGGCGGCGAAGCGTCGGAGAACGAGAGCTTCGTGCTGCCGGTCTCCATCATCAAGGAGAAGCTCAACGAGAAGAACGTCAAGCCGTCGGCCTCGCTGACCACGACGAAGTACAACGAGGCCCTCGACGCCTTCTTCGCCAAGCACTACAAGGACGCGCTGCCCCTGTTCCGTGAGGTCCAGGCCCTCCACCCGAACCACCCGTACGTCGCCAAATACATCACCGACTCGCAGCAGGCGATCTCGGCCGGCCGGGACGAGACACCCCAGCCCGTCTGGCTCTGGATCGTCATCGGCCTCGGCGTCCTGATCGCCGTCGGCGGCGGTCTCGCGCTGCTCATGGTGCTGCTGCGCCGCCGCAGGCGCGCCGCCGCCACCCCTCCCTCGTACGGCCAGGCGTACGGCGGCGTCCACGCGACGGCGATCAGCGGACAGGACGAGCGCCAGGACTGGCGGCAGGCGGCGCCGCCGCGGTACGCGCTGCCCCAGGGCGAGTCCTCCAGCGCCCCGTCGCCCGGCGCGTACGCGCGGGGAGGGCCGGCCCAGGGCCAGTACCCGCCACAGCCGCAGTACGGCGGACCGGGCTACTCCGGCCACGACGACCGGCACAACGGCCACCCGCGCTACGACCAGCACGAGCAGCCGACCCAGGCGCCGGACGGGGCCACGCGGTACGTCCGCCCCGCTCCCCCGGCGTACGAGCGGGGCGCGGAGCGCGACGTCGCGGAGCTGGAGCGCGAGGTCGCCGAGCTGCGCCGCCGCCTCGGTCAGCGGCAGCCGCCCGATGCCTGAGCGGGGACGGCCGGGGGATCCGCCGGCGTGCCTCTCCGCCGGCGTGCCCTCTCACTCGCCGGGAGCCGCGCGGGCGCGCCGCGACTTCAGCGGGCCGCCGCGGTCACCCCGTCCGGGGCCGACCGCGGCGCACCGGTCCTCCCGGCTGAGCCGAGGACCACGGTCATTTGGGCACGCGTTCCGGCAGGAAGGCGGTCCGCTTCAGCGCCTCGACCGGGGCCGCAGTAGGGTCTGATACCCGGAAATTCCGGATCGTTACGGAAAACGAGGAAAAGGAACCCCAGAGGGGTGTACCCCCGTTGATCTCCCCGAACGGTACGCTGTGCCGACCCCGACCGACAGGAGCCCGATGACCGCCCCAGGGGAGAGCCCCGGCCCGCCGCGTCATCCGATGGCGATGGGAGCCGGCGACACCCCGCCGAAGTGGCGCGGCATGTCGTCGACCGCCGTCAAGCTCGGCGCCCTCGGCGTGCTGTCCACTCTCGTCGTCGGGTTCTGCGCGGCACAGAAGCGCTACGAGGAGGTCGGCGCCGACTGCGTGGACCTCAACAGCCGCAACCCCGACGGCTCCTACACTGTCGTGGACGACAGATACTGCGACAAGGGCGGCACCTACCGCTACTACGGCTCGCGCGGCGCGTACGGCTGGTACTACGGCGGCAACCGGATGGGCGGCCGCGTGTGGCAGGGCACGACGCTGAAGCCCGCGGACGCGCAGATCAGCACGAGGTCCGGCCGGGTGATCCAGCGCGGCGGCTTCGGGTTCCACTCCGGCGGCGGCGGGAGCTGACCGCGCGCCGATGAGACGTCAACCATCGACCCCGCGCGACGGCTGGGCCGAGCTGATCGAGTCCCAGGGCCTCGCCTTCCACCGCTCGTCCCACCCGGAGAACCTCGACCGGCCGTACTGGGACGAGAGCGTCCACTACGTCCTCACCATGGACGAGGTCCTCGCCCTGGAGGAGCAGGTCGAGGAGTTGCATCGGATGTGCCTGGCCGCGGTGGAGCACGTCGTCACGCACGACCGCATGGCCGACTTCGCCGTACCCGCCCACTGCCGGGCCGCGGTCGCGGAGTCGTGGCGGCGCCGGGACCCGCACCTGTACGGCCGGTTCGACCTGCGCTACGACGGCTCGGGACCGGCCAAGCTGCTGGAGTACAACGCCGACACCCCGACGAGCCTGGTCGAGAGCTCGGTGATCCAGTGGTTCTGGCTGAAGGACGTCCATCCGGACGACGACCAGTGGAACTCGATCCACGAGCGGCTCGTCGACCGCTGGCGCGCGCTCGCCCCGGGCTTCCCGACCGGCCCGACGCACTTCGCGTGGACCGGCGCGGACGAAACCGGCGAGGAGGCGATGACGCTCGGCTACCTGCAGGAGACCGCCGACCAGGCCGGGCTGAAGACGGTCGCCATCGCGATGGAGGACATCGGCTGGGACCCCCCGAACCGGCGTTTCGTCGACACCGAGTACCGCGTGATCCGGTCGATGTTCAAGCTCTATCCCTGGGAGTGGATGGTGGCCGAGCCCTTCGGGGCGCACGCCCTCGCCCTGCAGCCGACCATGACCTGGATCGAGCCCCTGTGGAAGATGCTGCTGTCCAACAAGGCGCTGCTGGCGATCCTCTGGGAGCTGTATCCGGGCCATCCCAACCTGCTCCCTGCCTACCTGGACGGACCGCGCGGCATGTCGTCCTACATCCGGAAGCCGCTGCTCGGACGCGAGGGCGCCTCGATGCGGGTCGTGTCGCCCGGCCTCACCCTCGACACGCCCGGCGACTACGGCACTGAGGGGTTCGTCCACCAGGAGTTCCTGCCGCTGCCGGACTTCGACGGCCGCCGCCCGGTGCTGGGCGCCTGGGTGGTCGAGGACGAGTCCGTCGGCCTCGGCATCCGGGAGACCTCCGGCCTGATCACCGACGACACCTCCTCGTTCGTGCCGCACCGCATCGCGCCGTCCTGACCGCCCCACAGCGCCGCGTGGCCTCCCGGACGCGCCGACGCGGCGCCGCCGAGCGGTCCCGTAGCGACCCGATCCCCCGAACCGCCCGCCCAGGGCCGCCCATCAAGGAGCCATGGTGACCACCCAGTCCACCCCCTTCACCGAGGTGCTCGGCAACGGAGCGCTGGCGATCGGCGCGTACGCCGTGCTCGGCGTGCTGCTGCTCGTCGCCGGCTTCTACGCGATCGACCTCGCCACGCCCGGACGGCTCAGCCGGCTCATCCGCGAGGAGCGCAACCCCAACGCCGCCGCCCTGGCCGCCGCCGGCCTGGTGGCGGTCGGGCTGATCGTCGCCGCGTCGATCTGGTCGTCGGGCGGCGCGCTGCGCGAGGGGCTGATCGCCACCCTGGTCTTCGGCCTGGTCGGCATCGCCGTCCAGACGATCGCCATGATCGCCTTCGACCGCGTCGTCGGCATCCCGGTGCGGACGCTGCTCGCCGAGACCACGCTCCAGCCGGCCACGATCATGCTGTCGGCCACCCACGTCGTGATCGGCCTGATCACCGCCGTCGCCGTCGTCTGACGGCCGTCCCACCGCCGACGCGCGCGTCCGAGCAAGCGCCCGACCCGCCCACATGTCCGATTCCTTCAAGACCGCCGCCCGTTTCCGCCCCTAGGGTCGGGGACATGGCACCGACCTTCAACCTCATCGGCCTCGTCGTCGCGGACATGGGCGCGTCGCTGGACTTCTACCGGCGGCTCGGCCTCGACATCCCGGCCGAGGCGGACTCGGCCCCGCACGTCGAGACGACGCTCCCCGGCGGGCTGCGGCTCGCCTGGGACACCGTCGACACGATCCGCTCCTTCGACCCCGGCCGGACGGCGCCGTCGGGCGGCTCCCGCGTCTCGCTCGCGTTCGCCTGCGCCGACCCCGAGGAGGTGGACCGCGTCTACGACGACCTCGTCGCGGCCGGGTACGAGGGCCACAGGAAGCCCTGGGACGCCTTCTGGGGCCAGCGCTACGCCCTGGTCCGCGACCCCGACGGCAACGGCGTGGACCTCTTCGCCCCGCTCCCCTCCTGAGCGGGGCCGCCGTCAGGCGGTCAGGACGCCGAGCGGGACGCCGGCCAGCGCTTTCACCTCGCGCGAGAGGTGCGCCTGGTCGGCGTACCCGGTGCGGGCCGCGACGGCGGCGTACGGCACGCCGGTCCTGGCCAGGGTGAGGGCGCGGTCCATCCGCAGGATCCGCATGAGGGTCTTCGGGCCGTACCCGAAGGCGGGGAGGCTGCGCCGGTGGAGCTGCCGCTCGCTCAGGCCCGCCGCGTCCGCCACCTCGGCGACCGCCGCGCCCCGGCGGAGCATGGCGACGACGCCGGGAACGGCCGGGTCCGGGGGCTGCGGGGCGGACGCGAGCCGCCGGACGGCCAGCTCCTCCAGCGCGACGCCCGGACGGGGCGCCGCGTGGACGCGCTCGGCGAGCCGTCCGACCTCGGCCTCCGGCCACAGAGAGGCCAGCGGCACCCGCAGCCCGCGCAGCTCGTCCGCGGGCACGCCGAGGACGGCGGGGGCGGTGCCGGGCGCGAACCGGATGCCCGTGTAGCCGGCCGCGTCCCCCGTGCCGGTGCCGAGGTGGGCGACCGGGTCCGGCCCGGCCACGAGCAGCTCGCCTCCCACCCACAGCAGGTCCATGCAGCCGTCGGGGAGGATCCGCAGGGTCGCCCCGGGGCTCGCCCCCGGCCGTCGCCACACCACCGCCCCGGGCACCCGTGAGGGCCTCTCCCGGTACATGCTCCCCAGCATTCCATCCCGTGCCGGCCGCTCGGCCGGGCGGCGGCTCCCTGGCTCCAGCATCGCCCGTGACCTGGCACGCTAGAACCGTGACGGAGCGGAGCGAGCCAGCGAGCAAGAACGGCGTCCCTGCCGGCAGGGGCGCCGACGAGAGCGGCCGGCCGGATGAGAAGGTACGCAGAGACACCGCGCGACGGCTCGACCGGGCGATGGGCAGCCTGGGCACGGCGGCGATGGCGCGGATGGAGGAGCAGCTCCTCTGGTACCGCGCGCTGTCGGCCGAGGACCGGTCGTGGGTCGGCCTGGTGGCCCAGGCCGGGATCGCCGCGTTCGTCGAGTGGTTCGGCCACGCGGGCGAGGGGCGTCCGACACCCAACATAGAGTTCTTCGGCACCGCGCCCCGTGAGCTCAAGCGCAGCGTCTCGCTCCAGCAGACGGTCGACTTGGTGCGCATCGTCGTCGAGGTCGTGGAGGCGCAGGTCGAGGAGCTGGCCGCCCCCGGCGGCGAAGACCTGCTGCGCCAGGCCATGCTGCGCTACACCCGGGACGTCGCCTTCGCCGCCGCCCAGGTATACGCCCGGGAGGCGGAGGCGCGCGGCTCCTGGGACGCCCGGCTGGAGGCGCTCATCGTGGACGCGCTGGTCCGCGGCAAGGTGGACGACGGGCTGCACTCGTGGGCCGCGGCGCTCGGCTGGACGTCCTCCCCCGTGATCGTCTTCGCCGGCTACTCCCCGGGCGACGACCCGCAGAGCGTCATCGACGGCCTGCGCGACCGGGGGCGCCGGGTCGGCTACGACCTGCTCGCGGGCGTGCAGGGCGACCGGCTGATCGTCATCGTCGGCGGCGCGGACAGCATCAAGGACGCCGCGCGCAGCGTGGCGCCCCGTTTCGGTCCGGGACCGATCGTGATCGGGCCGGAGGTGGCCGACCTGCACGCGGCGGCCGGCTCGGCCCGCGCGGCCATCGCCGGGCTCCGCGCCGCCGCGGGCTGGCCGGACGCGCCGCGCCCCGTGATGGCCGAAGATCTGCTCGCGGAACGTGCCATCGACGGCGACCCGGCGGCCCGGGTCCAGCTCGTGGAGAACGTCTACACGCCGCTGGTGGGGACGCCGCTGCTGGACACCCTCGCGACGTACCTGGAGCAGGGGACCTCTCTCGAGGCGACCGCGCGGCTGCTGTTCGTCCACCCGAACACGGTGCGGTACCGCCTGCGGAAGATCACCGAGCTCACCGGCTACCAGCCCACCGAGGGCCGCTCGGCCTTCACGCTGCAAGTCGGGCTGATTCTCGGCCGGCTCAGCCTCACCTAACCAGCCGTACCTTAATCAGGCGGAAACAAGGACTGTAGGTTCCCTACAACCCGATCACCGCAAACTTCGTCCGGATCTCCATCTCTGTGGTGAACCCCTACAGGGCAGGGTTGTGATGTGCTCGTCATCGTCTCTCCGGGCCAAGGCGCCCAGACCCCAGGATTCCTGAGCCCGTGGCTTGAGATCCCCGGTTTCCGCGACCGGCTCTCCGCCTGGTCCGAGATCGTGGGCCTCGACCTGATCGCCTACGGCACCACGGCGGACGCGGACGAGATCCGCGACACCGCCGTCGCGCAGCCGCTGCTCGTGGCGGCCGCGCTCGCGTCGTACGAGGCGCTCGGGGTCGCACCGGACCTGGTCGCCGGGCACAGCGTGGGTGAGCTCGCCGCCGCCGCCATCGCCGGGGTGCTGACCCCTGAGCAGGCGCTCGGCCTCGTCCGGGTGCGCGGTGAGGCGATGGCCAAGGCCGCCGCCGTCACCGAGACCGGCATGACCGCGGTGCTCGGCGGCGTCGAGGAGGACGTGCTCGCCGCCATCGAGAAGCATGGCCTCACCCCGGCCAACATCAACGGCGCGGGACAGATCGTCGCGGGCGGCACGCTGGAGCAGCTGGCCGCGTTCAAGGAGGAGCCGCCCCAGCGGGCGCGGCTGATCCCGCTCTCCGTGGCGGGCGCGTTCCACACAGAGCACATGGCCCCTGCCGCCGCCGACCTGCGCGAGGCCGCCGCGGACCTCACCCCGGCCGATCCCCGCGTCACACTGCTGTCCAACGCGGACGGCGCGACGGTCGCCACCGGCGCGGAATACCTGCGCCGCCTGATCGACCAGGTCAGCAACCCGGTCCGCTGGGACGCCTGCATGGGCACCATGGCGGAGCTCGGGGTCACCACCATGATCGAGCTCCTGCCGGGCGGTACGCTGACCGGCCTGGCCAAGCGCGGGCTGAAGGGCGTACGCACCTTCGCCCTCAAGACGCCGGAGGACCTCGAAGCCGTCCGAGAGGGGTTGAACGAGCAGTGAGACTGTCCCAGGGGGCTCCGGGGGCCAAGATTCTGGCGTTCGGCGGTTACCAGCCCGCCGACATCGTGACCAACGACGACCTGGCCAAGCGGATCGACACCAACGACGAGTGGATCCAGACCAGGGTCGGCATCAAGGAGCGGCGCGTCGCCGGACCGGGCGAGTCGGAGATCGACCTCGCGGTCCAGGCGGGCGGCAAGGCCCTCGCCGCGAGCGGCCTGTCCCACGCCGACATCGACCTGGTGATCGTGGCCACCTGCACGCTGGAGGCGCAGATCCCGAACGCCGCGGCCCGGGTCGCCCACCGGCTCGGCATCGACGCGCCGGGCGCGTTCGACGTGAACGCCGCGTGCGCCGGGTTCTGCTACGCCCTCTCCGCCGCCGCGGATGCCGTACGCGCCGGTTCGGCGAAACACGTGCTGGTCGTCGGCACCGAGAAGCTCAGCCAGTGGGTCGACTGGGACGACCGCGCCACCGCGGTGATCTTCGCGGACGGCGCGGGCGCCGCCGTGGTGGGTCCGTCCGACACCCCGAGGATCGGCCCGGTCGTCTGGGGCAGCTCCGGTGACAAGTCGGAAGCGATCTCCGTCGCGAACCGCCAGTCCTTCCTGCACCAGGAAGGACAGACCGTGTTCCGCTGGGCCACGACCACGCTTCACCCGGTGGCGAAGCTGGCGTGCGAGCGTGCGGGTGTGGACCCCGCCGAGCTCAGCGCCTTCGTCCCGCATCAGGCCAACCTGCGGATCATCGAGGCGATCGCCCGCAAGCTGGGCGCCGACAACGCCGTGATCGCGAGGGACATCGTGCTCGCCGGCAACACCTCGGCGGCCTCGATCCCGCTCGCGCTCTCCCGCATGGTCGAGCGCGGCGAGGTGCAGCCGGGCGGCCTGGCCCTGTTGCTCGGCTTCGGCGCCGGCCTCACCTACGCCGGACAGGTCATCGAAATCCCCTAACGCTTTGTACGGCCTGCCGTACAAACCCTGAAAAATCCGAAATTCAAGGAGAAATCGCGACATGGCAGTCACCGAGCAGGAGATCCTCGCCGGCCTTGGCAAGATCGTCAACGAGATCACCGGCATCCCGGCGACCGAGGTCACCCCGGAGAAGAGCTTCGTGGACGACCTCGACATCGACTCGCTCTCCATGGTCGAGATCGCCGTCGCCGCGCAGGACGAGTTCGGCGTCGAGATCCCGGACGACCAGCTCAAGCACCTGAAGACCGTCAAGGACGTCATCAACTTCATCCAGGCCTGAGCGGAGACCGCCGAGCGAGAGCCCGGCGGTCCCACCCCCGCCAGATGGCCTCGTGAATGTGCCGTGCCGCGGCACATTCACGTCCACGACCAACAAGAGGAGTGCACACAAGTGAGTACGAACCGGGTGCGTGTCGTTGTCACCGGGCTCGGCGCGACGACGCCCCTCGGTGGGGACGTCGCCTCGACCTGGTCGGCGCTCCTCGACGGGAAGTCGGGAATCCGCCCCATCACCGAGGACTGGGTCGACACGGTTCCGGTGAAGTTCGCCGGCGTGGCCGCGGTCGACCCGAGCGAGGTGCTGCCCAGGCCGGAGGCCCGGCGGCTGGACCGCGCGGAGCAGTTCGCCCTGATCGCCGCCAGGCAGGCCTGGCAGGACGCGGGCGCGCCCGAGGTCGACGGCGAGCGTCTCGGCGTGGTGGTCGGCAGCGGCATCGGCGGCATCGGCACGATCCTCTCCGCGTACGACCTGTACCGGGAGAAGGGCTGGAACCGGCTCTCGCCGTTCACGGTCCCCATGCTGATGCCGAACGGCTCCGCCGGTTGGATCAGCATCGAGCTGGGCGCCAAGGCGGGGGCGCACTCCACGGTCAGCGCCTGCGCCACCGGCGCCGAGTCCATCGGCTACGGCATCGACATGATCCGCTCCGGCCGCGCCGACATCGTGGTCGCGGGCGGCACCGAGGCCGCGATCCATGGCCTGAACGTGGCGTCGTTCGCCGCGGCGCGCGCCATGTCCACCCGCAACGACGAGCCCGAGCGGGCCTCCCGCCCGTTCGACAAGGGCCGCGACGGCTTCGTGCTCGGTGAGGGCGCCGGCATCGTGGTGCTGGAGTCCGAGGAGCACGCCCGGGCGCGCGGCGCGCGGATCTACGCCGAGGCGGCCGGCGTCGGCTACACCAGCGACGCCTACCACATCACCGGCATCGACCCCGAGGGCAAGGGCGGCCGCCAGGCCATGCTGAGCGCGCTCAAGGACGCGGGCATCGCCGCGTCCGACGTCCACCACGTGAACGCGCACGCCACGTCCACGCCGCTCGGTGACGAGATCGAGGCCCGTGCGATCAAGGACGCCATCGGCGGCCACGCGGCTGTCACCGCCACCAAGTCGATGACCGGCCACCTCCTCGGCGGCGCGGGCGGCGTCGAGTCGATCTTCACCATCCTGGCTCTGCACGAGCGGATCGTGCCGGCCATCGCGAACCTCGACGACCCCGCCGACGGCATCGAGGTGGACCTCGTGCGCGGCGAGCCCCGGAAGCTCGACGGTGGCCAGCTCGCCGCCATCAACAACTCGTTCGGGTTCGGCGGACACAACGTCGCCGTGGCCTTCACCACGGTGTGACTAGGAGCCCTAGATGACTGTGCTTGACAACAGGGTGGTGACCGAGGCTTCGGACGAGGAGGCCGCCGATCCCCGCGATCCCCGGGTACGGCTGGGCCACCTCCTGGACGAGGGCTCGATCCGGCTGATCAGCCCCGAGGACAAGAGCGGTGTCCTGGCCGTCACCGGCCGTGTCGAGGGCGTCCCCGTCGTCGCGTTCTGCAGCGACGCCCGGGTCCAGGGTGGCGCGATGGGCGGCGACGGCTGCGAGCACATCGTCCACGCGTACGACGTGGCGGTCCGCGAGCGCGTCCCGGTGATCGGCGTCTGGCACTCCGGCGGCGCCCGCCTGGCCGAGGGCGTCGAGTCGCTGCACGCGGTGGGCCGTGTGTTCGCCGCCATGACCAAGGCGTCGGGCGTCGTCCCGCAGATCTCGGTCGTCGTCGGCGCGGCGGCGGGCGGCGCGGCCTACGGCCCGGCCCTCACCGACATCGTGATCCTCTCCGACAACGGCCGGATCTTCGTGACCGGGCCGGACGTCGTACGCAGCGTCACCGGCGAAGAGATCGACATGGCCTCGCTGGGCGGCCCCGACCCGCACAGCAAGCGCAGCGGCGTCGCCCACGTGGTGACCAAGACCGAGGCCGAGGCGCTGCTCAAGGCCCGCCAGATCGCGTCGCTGCTCGGCCACCAGGGCCGGGTGCGCGACGTCGACGAGGCCGACTTCAGCGACCTGCTGCCGGACAACCCGCGCCGCGCCTACGACGTGCACCCGCTCGTGAACGGCATCCTCGACGAGCCCGGTGTCGAGCTGCACCCCAAGTGGGCGCCCAACATGGTGACCATGCTGGGCCGTCTCGGCGGGCGCACGGTCGGCGTCGTCGCCAACAACCCGATGCGGCTCGGCGGCTGCCTCGACTCCACCTCGGCCGAGAAGGCCGCCCGGTTCGTCCGGATGTGTGATGCCTTCGGGGTCCCGCTGGTGGTCCTGGTCGACACGCCCGGCTACCTCCCGGGTGTGGGTCAGGAGCACGACGGCGTCGTGCGCCGCGGCGCCAAGCTGCTGCACGCCTTCGCTGAGGCGTCGGTGCCCCGGGTGACGCTGGTCACCCGCAAGTCGTACGGCGGCGCGTACATCGCGATGAACTCGCGCGCGCTCGGCGCGACCCGCGTCTTCGCGTGGCCGACCATGGACGTGGGCGTGACGGGCGCGGTGGCCGCGGTCCGGATCCTCAAGCGGCGCGAGCTCGCCGCCGTGCCGGAGGAGGAGCGCCCGGCGCTGGAGGCGAAGTTGGCCGAGGAGCACGAGAAGATGTCGGGCGGTGTCGCCCGCGCCATCGAGCTCGGGGTCGTCGACGAGGTGATCGAGCCGGCGAAGACCCGGGGCTCGATCGCCAAGGTCCTGGCCCAGGCCACCCCGGCGCGCGGCGCGCACGGCAACATCCCGCTCTGACCCCGCCCCGGCCGCCGCGGCACGGCGGCCGGGTCGACGGCGACGACAACAGGCGCCGGTCCAGCAACTGGACCGGCGCCTGTTCTCATGCCGGAAGATCCCTCGTGCGGCACGGGCCGGTGGCGCTCGGCCCGCGCTCCGCCGCGCCCGCCGGGCGTGCGGCACACCGAGCGGGACAGGCGCGGCGCCGTCAGACGGCCGCGTGCAGCCAGCGGACGGGGGCGCCCTCACCGGCGTACCGAAAAGACTCCAGCTCCTCGTCCCACTGCTTGCCGAGCAGGCGGTCCAGCTCGTCCTCCAGGACGACCCGGCCCAGCGCGGCCATGAGCATGGCGGTGCGCAACCGGTCCTCGGTGATCAGGATGTCGCCGTTCGCGCCGACGACGGCCGTGAAGGCGCCGAGCGTCGGCGTGTACGCGTATCGGGAGCCGTCCACGCCGGGCGAGGCATCCTCGGTGATTTCGAATCGGATGCGCTGCCAGGCCATGAGCGACGACGAGATCGCCGCCGCCGTCCCCGGACGCCCCTCCCACTCGGCCTGGGCACGTACCGCCCCGGGCGCGGCAGGCTGAGCGGTCCACGTCAGATCGACGGGCACGCCAAGAACGCCTGCGACAGCCCACTCGATATGCGGGCACAACGCAGGCTGAGCCGAGTGGACGTACAGCACGCCACGAGCAGCTGCCACCGGACCTCCCAAATCGCATGAGGTGCGCCTTCCCCAACGGCCTCACACTGGGATGATCACAAGTGACAGAAGGAGAGACTACCGTCCGTCGCAGCCAGGCACCAGAGGGGGGTCATACGGATTAAGACTTGACAGCGATCTGTATATGAAAGACTGCGCTCAGTAAGATTTCCGACGCGAAGGGCCACCCCCATGTGCCCACCCGCAGGCGATCTCCCCGCGGTCCGGGTCGTCGAGCCAGAGCCCGGACGCCCCGCCCTCATCCGCCCCGGAGAGCTGATCACCTCGTCACTGAGCGCGGTCTCCCGATGGACGGTCGCCGCCGTCCCGGCCGGGCCGGTCCACCACTTGCGGCTCTCGCCCGACGCCGACGTCCTCGACCTCGCGGCCGGACTGCGCGACCAGGGACACCACGCCTCGCCCAACCACGTCCTCCTCGGTCAGCCGCTGCTGTTCGGCGGCCCCGGCGGCCGGCCGGTCCCGGCGCGGCCCGTGTCGTACGCGCGGGAGGAGCCGTGGGACGTCACGGTCGGTGTGCTGGACACCGGGCTGGCCCCGCACCCGTGGCTCGCCGAGTGGTACTCCGACGAGGTCGCGGAGATCGCCGACGCCGACCACGACGGGGTGCTCGACGAGCAGGCAGGGCACGGCACGTTCGTGGCCGGGCTGATCCTGCGAGAGGCCCCGGGCGTCCGGTTGCGTGCCGTACGGGTCCTCGACAGCCACGGGGTGAGCGACCAGGCGACGCTGCTGCGCGCGCTGGCGCGACTGGGCGGTGAGCGGATCGACGTCCTCAACCTCTCCCTGGGCGGTTACACCGTGGACGACGAGCCGCCGCTCGGGGTGGCCGAGGCGTTGCGCCCCTTCCCGGCGGTGGTCGCGTGCGCGGGGAACACCGCTTCCTCCCGCCCGTTCTGGCCCGCGGCGCTGCCGGACGTGGTCGCGGCCGGCGCGCTCGACGGCGCGGCACGGGCCTCCTTCTCGGCGCACGGGCCGTGGGTCGGCGCCTGTGCCGAGGGCGTGGGGATGACGAGCAGCTTCCTGGAGCACGGGGCCTTCCACGGCTACGCGACGTGGAGCGGCACGTCGTTCGCGGCCGCGGTCGTCACGGGAGCGGTGGCGCGGCTGTGCCGGGAGATGCCACCCGCCCGCGCCGTGCGGCACGCGCTCCTGGACGGCCGGCGCATGCCCGGCCTCGGCGTGGCGGTGCCGCGGCGGCGGGACCAGGACGAGGAGCGGGCGGCCGGACCGGTCGGGTGAAAGGCCCCGCCGGGCGCGGCCGGGGCCGATAGGGTGATCGCGCTTCGCATCCTCTCCGACGCGTGGGGTGACGGACATGCCCTCTGAGAAGACGCTCCCGGGCCTGGACCAGGCGGCCTGGGAGGAGCTCGTCACCCGCTTCGACGGCCGGATGTGGGCGGTGGCCCGCGCGTGCGGGCTCGGCCCGGCCGACGCGGCCGACGCCGTCCAGGGCGCGTGGCTGCGGATGGTCGAGAGCCTGGACGGCATCCGCGATCCCGAGCGGATCGGCGCCTGGCTGATCACGACGACCCGGCACGAGGCGGTCCGGCTGGCCCGGCGGTCCCGGGGAGAGCGCCCGGCGGCGGACGCGCTCCCGGAAGTGCTCGTCCCCGACCTCGCCGCGTCCGTGGTGGACGCCGAGTTCGGCCGGCGGCTCTGGCTGCGGCTGGACGGGCTGGCCGAGCCGTGCCGTTCGCTGCTCCGCCTGTACGCGCTGAACCCCGACGCGAAGTACGCCCAGATCTCCATGCGGCTCGGCCTCCCGATGGGGAGCATCGGGCCGACCCGCTCCCGGTGCATGTCCCGGCTGAGGGCGCTGATCGAGGAGGAACGGTGACCGACGACGACCACCTGCCCACGTATCTGCTGGCGGCGCTGCGGATGGCCGCCGGGGCCGATCCGGTGCCGGGCCGCGTGTCCACCTCCGCGCGCGCCGCCTTCGCGCTGCGGCTGCCCGGCGCCGTGGTGGCGAGCCCGGCCGAGGTCGGGCCGGGCGTGGGCGCCCGCTCAGAGGGACGGCCCGCGATGCACCGGTTCGACGCGGACGGCCTCACCCTCGACGTCGAGGTGACCGTCGCCGACGGCCGCCTCGACGTGGCCGGCCAGGTGTCCCCCGCTCCCGGCCCGGGAACGAGGATCGAGGTCCGCACCCCGGGCGCCGGCAGCAGCCGCGTCCCGTCCGAGACGGGGCACTTCGCGGTAACCGGCCTGCCTCCCGGCTGGGTCAGCGTGGTCTGCCACCGGCCCGGTCGTGCTCCGGTGGCCACGCGCTGGCTCCGCGTCCGCGATTGACCGCCGTGAACCCCGGCGCTCCGGTCGACGTCGGCCCGGACGGCAATGAGGCAGCCCCGCTGGCCCGGGCCGAGCGCGCGGTCTGGCTGTCGGCCACCGATCCCGAGCTCGCCGAGGCGGAGGCCCGCGCCGTCCTGGCCGAAGCGGAGGCGGAACCGCCTGGCACCCGGCGGTGCGCCGAGGCGGTCCCGGTGGCCCTGCGGGCGGCGGCCCTCGCGGCCCGCGAGCTGGGCGACATCGACCTCGCCGTCGCACGGCTCGAACGGGCCGTGATCGTCGGCGCGGACTTCCCGAACCGGGTGGCGCAGGCGCGACTGTCGCTGGTGACCATCGTGGCCGAGCTCGGCGACCCCGAGCGCGGGCTGCGGCTGGCCGACCTCGCCGAGCGTGACCTCACCGGCGTCGATCTGGCCCGGCTCGGCGTCCAGCGCTCCGGCGCGCTCATCCTGCTCGGCCGCTTCCGCGACGCCGTACGGCACTGCGACAAGGCGCTCGGCGGGCTGGGCGGCGACCCGCGGTTCCACGCGGGCGGGCTGCTGAACCGGGGGGTCGCCCGTACCTATCTGGAGGAGTACGCGCGGGCCGAGGCGGACCTGTCGGCGTGCGCGCGGATCGCCAGGGAGGCGGGGCTCGGCCACCTCGCCATGCTCGCCGAGGGCAACCTGCCGTTCGTGGCCGCGCGGCGTGGCGACATCTCGGGAGCGTTCGAGAGTTATCGGGCCGCGGAGGCCGCGCTGTTCGGCTATCCCGAGCGGCTGGCCGCGATGCGCGCCGACTTCGCGCACGCGCTGGTCGAGGCGCGGCTGCTCGGGGAGGCCCGCACGCTGCTGGAGCGGGCCGTCCCGGATCTCGCCGGGTCCGGGGCGCAGGCCGGGCTCGCGGACGCCCGGCTGCTGCTGTCCCAGGTCGAGCTGCTCACCGGGGCGGCCGCGGACGCCCGCGCCTCGGCCGAGGCGGCGCGGTCGGAACTGGTACGGCAGGGGCGGACCGCCCGGGCGCCGCTCGCGACCGAGGTGGCGCTGCGCGCCCGGCTCGCGCTGGACGGGCCGACACCCGGGCTGCTCGCCGAGATGCTGGCCTGCGCGCGCGACCTCGACGACGGCGGCGCGGCGGCCGACGCGGCCGCGCTTCGCCTGACCGTCGCCGAGGCGGCCATGGCGATGGGTGACCTGCCCACGGCGCGCGACCGGCTGACGCTCCTGGCCCGCTCCGCCACCCCGGCCGTGATCCGGCAGCACGCGCTGGCCGTGCTGCGGCGCCTCGACGGGGACCTTGCCGGGGCGCTGAACGCGGCCCGCGCGGGCGTGGCGGCGGCGCTCGCGCCGCGCCCGGCCGCCTCCGCGAACGGTGAGGCGGCCGCTCCCGTCGAGGCGCGCGCGTACGCCGCCCGGTCCGCCGAGGATCTCGGCCGCTTCTGCGTGGGGCTCGCGCTGGAAGGCGGCGACCCGTGGACCGTGCTCACCTGCTCCGAACGCCGGCGGGCGCTCGTACGGGTGACTCCGGAGCCGTGTCTCCCGGGCGAGGCGGGGTTCGCTTCCGAGGGGGCGCTGATCGAGTTGGTGCGCAGTGACGCCGACCTCACGGGCGTGCTGGTGACGTCCGGCCGGAGCGTCCTGCGGCGGCTCGGCTCCTACCCGGCGGCGGCCGAGGCCACGGTCCGGGTCCGCTACGCGCTGCGCCGGCGCAACCTGCGCGACGTGCCGGCCGAGAGCGGCCTCGACCGCGATCTCGCGGCGCTCGACGACGCCCTTCTCGGGCCGCTCGGCGTGCCCGCCGGGCCGGTGACGATCGTGCCGACCGGCGCCCTGCACACCCTGCCCTGGCCGCTGCTCCCGTCCCTGCGGGGCCGCCCCGTGTCCGTGGCCGCGAGCGCGTCCTCCTGGCTCGCCGGGCCGGAGGCGCCTCCGGTGCGGGAACCCGCGGTCGTGGCGGTGGCCGGGCCGGGGCTGGAGCACGCGGCGGTCGAGGCGGACGCCGTCGTCCGGGCGCATCCGGGCGCGATCCGGGTGGACCCGACGAGGGCGGCGGTGCTCGCCGCCCTCGGCCGCGCCGACGTGCTGCACGTCGCCGCGCACGGAACCTTCTCGCCGCGCGGCCCGCTGCTGTCCCGGATCACGCTCGACGACGGGCCGCTGATGGCCTACGACCTGGCCCGGCTGGACCGGATGCCGAGGCTGGTGATCCTCTCGGCGTGCGAGGCGGGCATGGCGCACGCCCCGGCGGACGGAGCCGTCCTCGGACTGGCCGGCGCGTTCCTCGACCGGGGCGTCCGGTGCGTGATCGCCGGCGTGGTGCCGGTACGCGACGAGGAGGCGCCGGCGCTGATGGCGATGTTCCACCCGCTCCTCAGGGACGGGCACACGCCGGCCGAAGCGCTCGCCCTGGCGGCTGATGCGACCGATGTGCCGGGTTTCGTGTGCTTCGGCGCGGGAGATCTCCGGCTGGCGGCCCGCTGACGCCGGCCGCAGCTTCGCTGCGGAAGGCGGGCCGTCCTCCTCCGATCAGCCGGTGGCCACCGGGCGGGAGGAGTCGGTCACCCAGTGGGACCAGGAGCCGACGTAGAGCGCGGCGTGGATGCCGGCCAGTTCCAGCGCGAGCACCTCGTGCGCGGCGGTCACGCCCGATCCGCAGTAGGCCCCGACGGGCACCCCGTCCACCGCGCCGAGCGTGTTGAACCGTTCGCGCAGGAACTCGCGGTTGTGGAACCGGCCACCGGGCTCGACGTTCTCCGCCGTGGGCGCGCTGACCGCGCCGGGGACGTGCCCGGCCACCGGGTCGATCGGCTCGACCTCACCGCGGTAGCGCTCGGCGGCGCGGGCGTCGAGCAGGACGCCGTTGGCGGCGAGGTCGGCCGCCTGGTCCGCGTCCAGCGTCGGCATCCCTCCGGGGACGGCGGTGAAATCGCCGCCGCGCCCGGTGGCGTCCCCCTCGCCCTCCTCGACCGGGAGCCCGGCGTGCCGCCAGGCCCGGATGCCGCCGTCCAGAACGCGCACGTCGGGATGGCCGAAGTAGCGCAACGTCCACCACGCCCGCGCCGCCGCCGACGAGTCGGCCTCGTCGTAGACGACGACCGGGCGGGAGCCGTCCACGCCGAGGCGGCGCATCGCGGCCTGGAAGTCCGCCGCCTCGGGCAGCGGGTGACGTCCACCCGCACCGGGCGCGGCGGCGAGGTCGGCGTCGAGAGCGCAGAAGACCGCGCCCGGGATGTGGCCCTCCACATAGGACTTGTGATCGGACGGTCCACCGCCGAGCCGCCAGCGGACGTCCAGGATCGTGACTTCGCCGAGGCCGGCGAGCTCTTCGGGCGTGACAAGGATGCTCATCTGGCACTTACCTCCAGCAACGGGACATTCTGTTCGGCCGCCGTCAAGGAGCCGTGATAACCGATCATGGCGGCTTCGAGCGGCTCGGCCTGGGAGGCGACGATCGCGGAGTCGTCGTACGGCACCGCCACGACGTCGCCGATCCGGCCCAGCCACTCGCGGCGTACGGCCGGGCCGAACCACCCGGAGTCCACGGCCTCCTCCCTGGAGACCACCCAGGCCCGGCCGCGCAGCGCCTCGGCCCACGTCTCCAGGACCGCCGGGGCCGCCCCTTCCACCGTGTAGAGGTGGCGGACCCGCGCCTCGCCGCCGAGGAGCGCGACCCCCTCACGCAGCTCGGGCCGCAGGTCCACGTCCACCTTCTCGACCGCGTTGACCATGCCGTGGTCGGCGGTGACGTACATGGCCGAGCCGCGCGGCAGCGACTCGGCGATCCGCTGCGCCATCCGGTCGACGACGGCCAGCTCCTCCAGCCACTGGGTGCTGCCCCAGCCGGTCTCGTGGCCGGCCGCGTCCACGCCGCCGTAGTAGACGGTGACGAACGACCGGCCGCGCAACGCCTCCCGCGCGCCCTCGACGCGGTCGTCCACGCTCTCCGCCGCGACGTGCCGTACGCCCCGGTAGACCGCGCGGGAGAGTCCGGTCCCCCGGAACGCCCCGGGCGCGACGTAGACGGGGTCCACGCCCGCCGCGGCGAGCCGCTGGTAGACCGTCTCGGCCGGCTGCCACCACTCGGGGTCGACGGCGTGGCCGGGCGCGGTCCAGCGCAGGCAGTTGAACAGCCGCCCCTCCCCCGGGACCGCCATGAGGATGCCGACCATCCCGTGCTCGCCGGGCGTCGAGCCCGTGCCGAGCGTGGCGAGGCTCGTCGGCGTCGAGGACGGGAACCCGGCGGTGAGCGTCCGCCCCCGCTGCCCGGACAGGAACGGCGCGGCGTCCGGATGGGCGCGCAACAGGTCGGCGCCCAGGCCGTCCACGAGGAACAGGCACACCCGCTCGGCGGGGTCGAGCCGCAGCGTGTTCTCGGCGCCGGCCCCCAGGGAGGCCAGTACGGACCCCGGCAGGTCGGACAGCGAGGCCCCGCCGTACTCCGGGACGTACGGCACGGCGGAGCGCCCGGAGCGGGACTCGGTCACGTCACCTCCAGGGACGGGTCAGGCGGCGGCGTGGGCGGTGGCCTCGGAGAGGGCCTTGGCGAATTCGAGCACGTGCGCGACCGCCTCCGGGCCGTCGGCCGCCTCGCTCACCCGCAGTGACAGGTCGTCGGCGGTGATGGCCCCCGTGTAGCCGTGGTCGGCCTCGCAGTTCTCGTCGCCGCAGGTCGCCGGCTCCAGATCCACGTGCGAGATCGCCCCCCAGCCGATCGTCAGCGTGGCCTCGGTGGGAGGAACGCCGGGAACGTACGAGGCCGGGTCGGGCACCACCCGGGTGACGGCGACCGACTGGATGCGGCTGAGCCGTACGGCCTCAGTGGTGGTGGAGGCGTGCGAGGCGGGCATCCCCTCGGCGGGCGGGTGTTCGTCGGTGTGGCAGACGAGCAGCCGGCTCGCCGTGAGCACCAGGACGGTGACGTGCCTGCGCACCTCCATCGCCGGGTCGAAGGTGGCCTCGTGATGCACGACGTATGCCGTGACCTGTTCCTTGCCAAGGGCGGAGTCGACCGCGTCGGCGACCAGGTCGGGGTAGTAGCCGCTGCGCTCGATCGCCTCACGCATTCCGGCGGCGGAGACTCGGGTTTCCCTCATGGGGTCCATCCTGCCCTGTAAGGGACACCGGTTTCACACTCACGCGAAACCGGCTCCTTACCGCAGACGGCGCGGTCCGACGTCGAGCCGGGGGCCGACCTCGGGCCGCAGCACGGCCCTGGCCCCCAGCACGACGACCGCCGTCTCCCCCACCAGCACCTCGTCCAGGTCCATCCGGCGAACCTCGGGCAGCGCGTCGGCGAGGAGTCCCACCCTGACCAGCAGATCCTCCAGCGCGTCCACTGCCACCGGCGGGTAGCCATACTCGCCGAGGAGCAGCGGCGCGGCCCGCACCGAGCGCACGAGCGCGGCGGCGTCCTCCGTGGTGAGCGGGGCCAGCCGGTAGGCGCGGTCGCCGAGCAGCCGGGCCGCCACGTCACCCAGCCCGAAGGACACCACCGCCCCGGCGTCCCGGTCCTGCAGCACGCCGACGACCGTGGCGGCCGACGGCTGCGGCGCCATGTGCTGCACCGCGATCGTCGCGCCGGGGCTGAGCGTCGCGGCGAGGTCGGCGTACGCCTGGCGGAGGCTGCCCGGCTCGCCCAGGCCGAGCCGTACGGTGCCGGACCGGCGGGGCGCGTGGGGGTCGGCGGCCGCTGTCACAGGCCGTGCCACCGGCCGCAACGCCACGGGCCAGCCGAGCCGGGTGGCCGCGGCCACCGCCTCGTCGGCCGAGCCGACCGGCTCGGCGGGCCACACCTCGACGCCGTAGCAGGCGAGCAGCTCCGTCGCGTCGATCTCGACCTGCTCGGTGCCGGGGACCAGCGCGTCGGCGATCAGCCGCCTGGCCCGCGCGGTGTCCACGCCCTCGACCATCGGCGGCGTGCCGACCGGCTGCTCGCGCCAGCGGGCGTAGCCGACGGCGTGCGCGAGCGCGCGTACGGCCTCCTCCGGCGCGGGATAGGACGGGATGGAGCCTCTGGACGGGCCCTCCCCGGGGACGCGCAGCTCGACGGGCATGCCCAGCTCGCCCTGGAAGGTGGCCAGCACCGGCTTGCCGGACTCCCCGGCGACCCGGACCAGCTCGGCGGCGACCTCGGCGTGGCCGCCCGGGATCGGCGGCATGTAGATCACGACCGCCGCGTCCACGTCGGGGAGCACGCCGGAGAGGGCGGCGGCGAACTCGGCGCCCCCGGCGCGCGCCCCGAGGTTGACCGGCGGGACCGGTTCCAGACCCCGGGCGCGGCAGGCCTCGACGGCGAGCAGCGCGAGCGCGTCGGAGTTGCTCACCACGCCCACCCGGGGGCCGGCGGGCAGCGGCTGGTGGGCCAGCAGCTGTGCGACGTCGAAGAGCTGGGCCAGGTCGTCCACCCGGATCACCCCGGCCTGCTGGAACAGCGCGCTCAGCGCGGTGTCGGGCAGGCGGAGCACCCGGGCCGCGTGCCCGGTCGGCACCCCCTGGCTCTTGACGACGACGACCGGCCTGGTGCGGGAGATCCGCCGGGCCAGCCGGAAGAACTTGCGCGGGTTGCCCAGGGATTCCAGGTAGAGCAGGATCACGTCGGTCGCCGGGTCCTCCTCCCAGTACTGCAGGAGGTCGTTGCCCGACACGTCGGCGCGGTTGCCCGCCGAGACGAACGTCGAGATGCCCATGCCGCGCTGGGCCACCCGCTGCAGCAGGGCCGTGCCGAGCGCACCCGACTGGCTGAAGAACCCGACCCTTCCCTGTCCCGGCAGCGTCGCGGCGAGGGTGGCGTTGAGGCGGATCGCGGGGTCGGTGTTCGCGATGCCGAGACAGTTGGGGCCCACCACGCGCAAGCCGTACGCGCGGGCGATGCGGACCAGCTCGTCCTGGCGGGCACGCCCCTCCGGCCCGGTCTCCCCGAACCCGGAGGAGACCACGACCAGGCCCTTCACCCCTTTCTCCGCGCACTCCTTCACCACGTCGAGCACGCCCTCGGCGGGGATCGCGAGCACCGCGAGGTCCACCTCGCCGTCGATCGCCGATACGCTGCGGTACGCGCGTACCCCGGCGACCGCCCTCACCTCGCGGTGCACGGGGTAGACGGGGCCGGTGAAGTCGGCGGCGAGCAGGTTGCGCAGCACGGTCTGGCCGATGCCGCCCGGCTCGCGGCTGGCGCCGATCACCGCGACGGACTCCGGCTTCAGCAGCCGCTCGATGGAGCGCGCCTCGGCCCGGTGCTCGCGCGCCGCCGTCACCTGCACGGCGCTGTCGGTGGTGGCCAGGTCCAGCGTCATGCGTACGACGCCGTCCTCGAAGTGGCTCTGCGCGGTGTATCCGGCCTGGCGGAACATCGCCATCATGCGGTGGTTGGCGGGCAGCACGTCGGCGATGAACGTGCGGATGCCCCGCTCCCTGGCGGCGGCACGCAGGTGTTCGAGCAGCACGGACGCCATGCCCCTGCCCTGGTGCGCGTCCTCCACGAGGAACGCCACCTCGGCGTGGTCGGCCGGCTGCACCCGGTCGTAGCGCACGACCGCGACCATTTCGGTGCCGATCGTGGCGATGAGCGCGACCCGGTTGTCGTAGTCGACGTTGGTGAACCAGGCGATCTCGCGGTCGCTCAGTGTCGGCCGGGGACCGAAGTAACGGAAGTAGATCGACTCCGCGGAGAGACGCGAATAGAACGCGCGCATCAGATCCGCGTCGTCCGGCCGGATCGGGCGCAGATGCGCCGTTCCGCCGTCCGAGAGCACGACGTCCGCCTCCCAATGGGCGGGGTAGCGGGATTCCACAGATTCGAGAGTAGTCCCGGCGCTCCACCTCTCTGCAGGGCAACGCTTGTGCATCGACTCCCTGCGAGTGGCGACCCGCCCCCCACGACGTGGCCAGAAGCTGTTAAGTTTCTCGGCATAGCCCTAAAGCCCGGCGAGGACGCCGACCCCCTCCGGCGGACTCACCTCAACGAGCAGCTGGCAAGGTGGTGACATCATGACGCGGGTCGTTGTGGTGGGCGATCTCATGACTGACGCACTCGCGCGCGCCCGCTTCCCCCTCGCGAGGGCGAGCGACACTCCGGCGGTCGTGACGATGCACGGCGGCGGATCCGGCGCGAACATCGCGTCCTGGCTCGCGGTCGAGGGCCACGAGGTGGCCTTCATCGGCCGCCGCGGTGCCGACATCACCGGTCGCAACCGGGACATGGAGCTGATGGGCTACGGCGTGGACGCCCGGCTTGTGATGGACCCCGAGCGCCCGACCGGCACCTGCGTGGTGCTCGTCACGCACAAGGGCGAGCGGACCATGCTGTCCGACCCCGGGGCCAACGCCGCCCTCGCCCCCGAGGACCTGCCGCGCGACCTGTTCAGCGGCGGCGCCCACCTGCACGTGTCCGGCTACACGCTCATCAACGAGGGCTCGCGCGACGCCGGGCTGGCCGCGCTGGACCTGGCTCGCCGGGCCGGGATGTCCATCTCCGTGGACTGCGCCTCGTCCGCGCCGGTGGAGCGCACCGGCGCCGAGCCGTTCCTGGAGTGGACCCACGGCGCCAAGCTGCTGCTCGCCAACATCGACCAGGCCAAGGTGCTGACCGGCCGGGACGAGCCCGCGGCCGCGGCGAAGGTGCTCACCGCCTGGTTCCCCCAGGTCGTGATAAAGCTCAACAAGGACGGCGCCCTCTGGTACACCAACAACCGGTCCGAGCCGGTGCGGGCGCCCGCCGAGTCGATCGACCGGATCGTGGACGGCACCGGCGCCGGCGACGCGTTCGCCGCCGGCTTCATGCCCCCGTGGCTGGCCGGCAAGCCGCCCGCCGAGGCCCTGGCGGCGGGCAACGCCCTGGCCGCCAAGTGCATCTCCTACCTCGGCGCCCGCCCCCGCCTCTAGCCTCACCGCCTTCCAGCATCCCCGCGCGCGGCTCCACGTTCACGGCCGGGTGCCGCCCGGCCCCCGCGCGGCGTCAGGACGTCACGGCGAGGGCGAGCGGAAGGACGGCGGGGGCGCCCGCGTGCCGGATCTGGGCCGTGGCGAGCGTCATGGTCCAGCCGGTGTCCACCCGGTCGTCCACGAGCAGGACGGGGCCGCCCGCGGCGGCGATCCGCTCCGCGAGATCGCGCGGCATCGCGAGGGTGCCGCGGACCGCGGCGACGCGCTGGGCGCTGTTGAACTGCCGTCCCGGCGGCCCGCCGCGATAGCCCAGCTCTCCCAGGTAGTCCAGGCGGCCGATGGCGGCGATCCGCTCGGCCAGGCTCCGCACGAGCTGCGGGTGGGACGCGGACGGGACGCTGACCACCGCCACCGGCCGCGTCGGCCAGTGCCAGGACTTGAGCACGCCCACCACCGCGCCGAACACGTCGTCGGGAATCGGTCCGTCCGGCCCGGCGAACAGCTCACGCAGCCGAGTGCCCCAGCCGATGTCGGTGAGCCGGCCGAGCGTGCGGCCCGTCTCGGCCGCCAGCTCGGGCTTGATCCTGCCCTTCAGGTCGGCGAGGCCGGTCGGCCACTGGCGGCGCGCCTCCAGGTCCACCCCGGGGCGGGCCAGGCGGTCGTGCGCGACCTGGACATCCTCGACCGCGACCTCCGCCGAGCGGTGGGCGCCGGTGCAGTTGTCGCACCGGCCGCACGGGAGCGCCTCGTCGTCGAGGTGCCCGCGCAGGAACTGCTCCCGGCACTCGGTGGTCGCGATGTAGCCGAGCATGGCCTCCTGCTCGGCCGCGCGCTCGGCGGCGACCCGGCGATAACGCTCGGCGTCGTACGTCCAGGGCTCCCCGGTCGCCTCCCAGCCGCCCTTCACCCGGCGGACCGCGCCGTCCACGTCGAGGACCTTGAGCATCATCTCCAGCCGGCTCCGGCTGAGATCGACCCGCGTCTCGAGGGCGGCCGTCGAGAGCATGCCCTCCTCCGAAAGCGCCGCGAGCGTCGCGCGGACCACCTGCTCGGGCGGGAACGCGAGCGAGGCGAAATAGGACCAGATCTCCCGGTCTTCCGCGCCCGGAAGCAGGATCACCTCCGCCCGCTCCACGCCGCGGCCCGCGCGGCCGACCTGCTGGTAGTACGCCACGGGCGAGGACGGGGCACCGACGTGGACGACGAAACCGAGGTCCGGCTTGTCGAAGCCCATGCCCAGGGCGGAGGTGGCGACCAGCGCCTTGATGCGGTTGGCGAGCAGATCCTCCTCGGCGGCCAGGCGCTCGGCCGGCTCGGTCTGCCCCGAGTACGCGGCCACCGGGTGCCCCTGCTCGCGCAGATAGGCGGCGATCTCCTGGGCGGCGGCCACGGTCAGCGTGTAGACGATGCCCGACCCCGGAAGCTCGTTCAGCGTCCTGGCCAGCCACGCCAGACGCTCCCCCGCCCCGCGCAGCCGCACGACGGACAGGTGCAGGCTCTCGCGCTCAAGGGAGCCGCGCAGGACGAGCGGGGCGGCGGGATCGTCCCACTCGGGACTCGCCGCGAGCTGCTCGGCGACGTCCCTGGTCACCCGCGCGTTGGCGGTCGCGGTGGTGGCGAGGACGGGGATGCCGGGCGGCAGCTCGGTCAGCATCGTGCGCAGGCGACGGTAGTCGGGCCGGAAATCGTGCCCCCAGTCGGAGATGCAGTGGGCCTCGTCGATCACCACCAGCCCGGCGCTCTCGGCCAGCTCGGGCAGCACCTGGTCGCGGAAGTCGGGGTTGTTCAGCCGCTCGGGACTGACGAGAAGCACGTCGATCACACCCTCGGCGACCTGGGCGTAGATCTTCTCCCACTCCTCGGGGTTGGCCGAGTTGATCGTGGCGGCGTGGATGCCGGCGCGCTCGGCGGCCGCGATCTGGTTGCGCATGAGAGCCAGCAACGGGGAGACGATCACCGTCGGCCCCTCGCCCAACTCGCGGAGCAGTGCGGTCGCCACGAAGTAGACCGCTGACTTGCCCCAGCCGGTGCGCTGCACGACCAGGGCGCGCCGCCGGTCCATCACCAGCGCCTTGATCGCCGCCCACTGGTCGTCGCGCAGCCGCGCGCCGTCTCCGGCCAGCGCCCGCAGGCGCGCCTCGGCCTCGTCGCGCAACGCCTGCTCTTCCCCTGCCACTTCTGCTGTCACGGGTCTTTGCTACCAGTTCCCTCCGACTGTTCGCGCCCCGTCTTCGGCACTTGTGGACAACGCGATCGTAGAGCGGCCGGGTATGCCCCCGCCGACTCGGTTCGGCGGACATGGTTGGATGAATCCCGCTATGGACGTGACTACCTGGTACCTGGAGCAGACCGACCCCGGAGATCTACGGCCGGCGCGGGAGCCGCGCCTGCCCGTGGACATCGTGCGCGCGGCGATCCCCTCCCCCGAGTTCAACCGGTTCCTGTACACCGCCGTCGGCGGCGACTGGCAGTGGACCGAGCGCCTGCCGTGGACCTGGCAGCAGTGGATGTCCCTGCTGGACCGGCCGGGCAGCGAGACCTGGGTCGCCTGGCGCGACGGAACGCCGGCCGGCTACGTGGAGCTGGTCTCCCAGGACGACGGCGTGGTGGAGATCTCCAGCTTCGGGCTGCTGCCGTACGCGATCGGGCAGGGGCTGGGAGGTCACCTCCTCACGACCGGTACGGCACGGGCCTGGGACATGGCCGACCGCTGGCCCGGCCTCCCTCCCACCCGGCGCGTCTGGCTCCACACCTGCTCCCTCGACGGCCCGGCGGCGCTGGCGAACTACCAGGCCCGCGGCTTCCGGATCTACGACAGCCGGCTGAACGTGCCGGGCGACGAGGACGAGGGCAGCACACCCGGCCCCTGGCCGGGCGCGATGCGTCCGCTGCCCGGCACCCGCTGAGACGGCTCAGGCCCGGTCGCCCGAGAAGCGACGCGGCGTTTTTCACGGCGGCGGCCCCGCGTTCACCGAGCCCGGCCGAGCCCGGCGCTCACTGAGACGGTCCACCGCCGCGAAACGTCGGCGGGGGACCGTCCGCCACGGCGGTGACCACTGACGGTGACAGGGACACCCGACCGACCCCCACCGCGCGAGTGGAGCGAAACACCAGGTTCACCTCCTTGCCACGTCGTACCGGCAGGAACAGCACGTATCTCTGGCAAATGCGTCAAAAGTCACTTAAACCGGATTAGGCGGGGCGGGAATCGCCGCTGAGTCGCGACCACTCCCTGTCATCGGCACAATGTTCGATATGGCCCGACGCACGACCACACCCCCGCCGGACGAGGACTTCGAAGAGCGGATCGTCGACATCGACGTGTCCGAGGAGATGCGCGCCAGCTACCTGGAATACGCGTATTCGGTGATCTACCAGCGCGCGCTCCCGGACGCCCGCGACGGGTTGAAGCCGGTGCAGCGCCGCATCCTCTACTCGATGAGCGAGATGGGGCTGCGTCCCGATCGCGGCCACGTCAAGTCCTCGCGCGTCGTCGGCGACGTGATGGGCAAGCTCCACCCGCACGGCGACACCGCCATCTACGACGCGCTGGTGCGCTTGGCACAGCCGTTCTCGATGCGGCTGCCCCTGGTGGACGGGCACGGCAACTTCGGCTCCCTCGACGACCTGCCCGCCGCCATGCGGTACACCGAGGCCCGGCTCGCCGCCTCGGCACTGCTCATGGTGCAGTCGATCGACGAGGACACCGTCGACTTCAAGCCCAACTACGACGGCCAGGAGACCGAGCCGACCGTCCTGCCCGCGGCGTTCCCCAACCTGCTGGTCAACGGCGCCTCCGGCATCGCGGTCGGCATGGCGACCAACATGGCGCCGCACAACCTGGGCGAGGTCATCGCGGCGGCCCGGCACCTGATCAAGCGGCCGGACGCCACACTCGAAGAGCTGATGCGCTTCGTCCCCGGGCCCGACCTGCCGACCGGCGGCACGATCACCGGCCTCTCCGGCGTCAGGGACGCGTACGAGAAGGGCCGCGGCACCTTCAAGATGCGGGCCAAGGCCACGATCGAGCAGGTCACGCCGCGCCGCAAGGGCATCGTGATCACGGAGCTGCCGTTCAACGTCGGCCCCGAGCGCGTCATCACCAAGATCAAGGAGCTGGTGACCGCCAAGAAGCTCAATGGCATCGCCGACCTGAAGGACCTCACCGACCGCCACAAGGGCCTGCGGATGGTCATCGAGGTCAAGAACGGCTTCCACCCGGAGGCCGTGCTGGAGGAGCTCTACCGGCTGACGCCGATGGAGGAGACCTTCGGCATCAACAACGTGGCGCTGGTGGACGGTCAGCCTCGCACCCTCGGCCTGCGCGAGCTGCTCCAGGTCTACGTCGACCACCGCCTCGACGTCGTGCGCCGCCGCTCGGCCCACCGCCGCCGCAAGCGCGAGGAGCGGCTCCACCTGGTGGACGGCCTCCTCATCGCGCTGCTCAACATCGACGAGGTCATCCGCATCGTCCGCTCCTCCGACGACACCGCGCAGGCGCGCACCGGGCTGATGGAGACCTTCGAGCTGAGCGAGATCCAGGCGAACTACATCCTGGACACCCCGCTGCGCCGCCTCACCCGGTTCGACAAGCTGGAGCTCGACCGCGAGAAGGAGACGCTGTCCGCGGAGATCGCCGCGCTCACCGAGATCCTCTCCTCGGAGGACCGGCTCCGCCAGGTCGTCTCCAAGGAGCTCGCCGAGGTCGCCAAGACGTACGGCACGCCGCGCCGCACCGTGCTGCTGGAGTCGTCGGGAGCGGCGCTCACCGCGGCGGTGCCGTTGGAGGTGGCCGACGACCCGTGCCTGGTCCTGATGTCCTCGACCGGGCTGCTGGCCCGTACGACCGACGCCGTGCCGCTCGCCGCGGAGGGCGAGCGCGCCGCGCACGACGTGCTGGTCTCCGTGGTGCGCTGCACGGTCAGGACCGAGGTGGGTGTGGTCACCTCGCTGGGACGACTGATCCGGGTCCCCGTGGTGGACCTGCCGACGCTGCCGCCCTCGGCCAACCCGCCGACGCTGGCGGGCGGGCATCCGGTCTCCGAGTTCGTGACGCTGAACCCGGGCGAGACCGTCGTCGGGCTGGGCTCGCTCGACCCCGACGGCCCCGGTCTCGCGCTCGGCACCGCCCAGGGCGTGGTCAAGCGGGTCGTCCCCGAATACCCCGCCAACCGCGACGAGTTCGAGGTCATCGGCCTCCGTGACGGCGACACGGTCGTCGGCGCGGTCGAGCTGACCTCCCCCGACCATGATCTGGTCTTCATCACCTCCGCCGCCCAGATGCTGCGCTACCCCGCCGCCTCGGTGCGCCCGCAGGGCCGTCCGGCGGGCGGCATGGCGGGCGTCCGACTGGACGAGGGCGCCCGCGTGATCTGGTTCGGCGTGGTCGATCCCACCCAGGAGGCCCGCGTCGTCACGATCGCGGGCTCCTCGACCGCCCTGCCCGGCACCCAGGTCGGGGGCGGCAAGGTCTCCGACTACGCCGAGTTCCCGCCCAAGGGCCGGGCGACCGGCGGCGTACGGGCGCAGCGCTTCCTCAAGGGCGAGGACGTACTGCTGCTCGCCTGGGCCGGTCCGGCTCCGGTGAAGGCGGTGTCCTCGGTGGGCAAGCCGGTCCCGCTACCCGAGGAGCTGGGCCGCCGTGACGGATCCGGCGTCCGGCTCACGCACACGGTCGCCGCGATCGGCGGCGCGCTGGGCAGCACGGACCTGACGCCGTCCCCGGGCGACGGCTCGGCCCCGGCCGATCAGCACGGGGAGGACGGGGAGGACGGCCAGACGCCCGCCTCCTGACCAGGCCCGTCACACCCGTGTCCTGAACGGCACCGCCCGCGCCCGCGTCCTCGACAGGCTCGCTGCCACGCCCGCGTTAGGAACGGACCCGCCGCGCCACGGCCCTCCCCCTCCGGGAGCGCCGTGGCGCGTCGTCGTCTCCCCGTACAACGAGGCGGGCATCCCGTAACGGGCGGCCCGGACTTCTCGGGCCGCCGGCCGAGTCCCTTCAGTTCGATCACACCCTGTACTCCGGCGTGGAACCGATCGCTCTTCCCGCCGTCCGCGTCCCACCCGTGAATGCGAATCGGGGCATCGGTGAAGTAGTGGGTAACCGATCGAATCGAAGGGACACCCACCGCATGACCGCGCCACCGAACGCAGCCCGCCCTCCCACCGGAACGACACGCGGAACGACGCGGGGAGCGACAGTCGACGGCCGCGCCAGGCGGGCCACGGGGCGGATCGACCTGGCGGGGAGGTCGTGTTGCGCGTTCATCTAGTGGTCGCGGCCAAGCGCGCGGGCGCCCCGCTGCCGCCCGCGGTGCTCGACGCGGCGCGCGAGGCCATCACACGCGCCTTCCCGGTCCCGGCCGAGGCCGTGACCGCACGCGAATGGCGGTCGGCCGCCGGTGACACCGCGCTGCTGTCCTGGTCCAACGAGCCGGAGGGGCACGGGCTGCCGATCGTGTGCTCCAGCGGTGGCCGGGTGGCGGGCCTCACCGGGCACCTGGCCGAGCCGGGCGAGGTGGACCGGCTGCTGGGCGCTCCCCGGCTCGGCGAGGCCGCCGCCCGCACCGGCGGCGTGTTCTCGGTCTTCCGGGCCGGTGAAGGGGAGGTGAGCGCGGCCACCGGGCTCACCCGGGCCTGCCCCGTCTTCTACGCCGAGACCCCGGACGTCCACGTCGCCGGCAGCCGCGCGCTGCTCGTCCACCTCGCCGCCAGAGCGGCCGAGACGGGATCGAGCCGACCCGAGATCGTCTGGGACCTGCCCGCGATGGAGTCCATGCTGCGCGTCGGGTACTTCCTCTCCGACGAGACACCGTTTCTCGGGGTCGCCGCGTTGCGACCCGCCTCCGAGATCAGCGTCACCGGCGGCCGCCGCACCATCACCGTGTCCCTGCTTCCCGGCCCACGCGAGGTGCCGACGTCCAGGCGCGGGATGCGCGCCCAGATCGACGAGCTCGCCGACGCGCTGCTCGCCGCCGTACGACCGCTGCGGAACACCCCGGAGCCGGTACGGCTGTCGCTGACCGGGGGCCGCGACAGCCGCCTCCTCGCCGCGCTGCTGTACAAGGCGGGCATCCCGTTCGTGACGGCGACCTCGGGGCACGACGACAACCCCGACGTGGTGCTCGCCGCGCGCGTCGCGGAGGCGCTCCGCGCCGAGCACCGCGTCGTCCGGCCGAAGCGGTCCAAGAGCGGGACGGAGCTGGTCGTCCCGCATCCTCGCGTCCGCGGCCACAACGTGCTGTTCGCCTGCGAGGGCATGCTCTCGGCGTACGAGAACGTCCCGGGCGGCGGGCCGTACGATCCCACGCCCCGGATGTCGGGCCACGGCGGGGAGATCCTGCGGGGAGGCTTCCTGCAGAACCAGGCCGACCCGGACCCGAAGGCAATCAGGCGCCGGGTGAACAGCCTGTTCGGCAAGAACGCCGACCTGCTGACCGAGGAGGCCAGGGAGCACGCCCGCGCCCAGGCGGCCCCGTGGCAGGAGCGCTGCCGCGAGGACGGGGCGGGAGCGCTCGACCATCTGTACCTGACGTATCGCGTGGGCCGCTGGCACGCGGCGTCCCGCGCGTCGTTGCTGCGCGCCCAGAACCCCATCCCGCCGTTCCTCGACAACCTGGTCGTCCGGACCGCCCTGAGCATCGATCCGCTGTGGCGGCGTTCCGAGGCGGTCATCCACGACGTGATCGGCGCTTTCGCGCCCCAGTTGCGTGGCATCCCGGTGGAGGGCACGCCGTGGCGGTTCACCGCCGAGTCCTCCGACCGCACGCTGATGGACCGGCTCCGGCTGCGGCTGCCGAGGCGCGCCCGCCCTGCCGAGACCGCCGCGCCGAAAGCCGCCGCGCCGAGGACGTTCGACCCGGCGAGCAAGCCCTGGAACTGGCGGACGACGCCCTCACCGGAACTGACCGACCGGATGTACGCGGGCATCGTCGGCCCGCGTGGCGCGTTGACGGCCGGCGGGCTGGCGCGCGTCGTCGACGAGGACGGCGTGACCCGGCTGCCGGAGTCGCGGATGGACGCCTTCTGGCACCTGTACACGGTCTCGGTGATGCTGACCGACGCCTTCGCCGACCCGGTCGCTCCCGATCTCCCGCCGCTGCACATCCCCCTGCCGGCCTGAGCCGCCCCCGCGACGCCGCCGCCGGTCGCGGGGTCCGGCCGTCCGGTCCGGATGTGCGGCGATCCGTCCATGTGCGTACGGAAGGGGCCGGAACCGTCCTCGCTCTGCTACGTTCGTCGCGGAGCGATCAGTCGTTTCGTGAGGAGTCCCCCCATGCGCGTCCGTAAGTGGGCAATCCTGGCAGTCATCGTGGCCATCGTCGCCGCCGTACCAACCGTGATCGGCGCGTTCGGCGGCTTCGAGCGCACGGGAGGCGGCGAGGTGGCGGTCATCCGCAACGGCGGCCTCCTCGACGACAACCGGGTACGCCAGATCATCGAGCCGGGGTCGAGCGTCACGTGGATCGGATGGTGGTCCCAGGTCCACCGCTATCCCGCCCAGCAGCGCTACTACACGATCACCTCCAGCGGCGGCGGCGAGCGCTCCGGTGTCGACGTCGTGACCGTGCCCAGCAGCGACGGCGTCAACATGGGCATCGAGGGCACGCTCTACTTCAACCTGAACCTCGACCACGAGACGCTCAAGTCGTTCGACGACAAGTTCGGCACCCGCAAGTTCCGCGCCACGGGCGGCGGGATGTACTTCCCCTGGGACAGCGACGAGGGCTGGTCCGCCTTCCTCGACCAGATCATCCGGCCTGTGATCGACAACGACCTGCGCTCCCAGGTCAACAGCTTCCGCTGCGCGGAGCTGGTCTCGTCGTGCTCGCTCGTGCAGAACACGAGCGCCCGGCAGGCCGGCCTGCAGCAGCTCGGCAACAACGCCAACATCGCCAAGATCCAGAACGCGGTGAACACCAGCCTCTCCGAGGACCTCAAGAGCACGCTGGGCGCCGAGTACCTCACCAACATCCACTTCAACCTCTCCCGGGTCACGCTCCCGAAGCAGGTCCAGGACGCGGTCGACCAGGCGCAGGCCGCCTTCGCCAAGGTGACCGAGGCGCAGGCCAAGGTCGCCCAGGCCCGGGCCGAGGCCGACGCCAACAAGGCGCGGCAGGACGGCTACAACAAGTGCCCGACCTGCGCCGAGATCGAGAAGCTGAAGGCCCTGCCGCAGGGCATCACCGTGTACGCCCCCGGAAACTCCGGAGGCGTGGCCCTGCCCACCCGCTGATCATCTCCATGCCGAGCGCTCGCCGACGATGAGCGGGCGGAGGGGAGGCACGTCCCGATGCGGGTCCTGGCGTTGCCGGCGGTCCTGATCCTCGTCGCCGTCCTGGTCTTCCTGCTCGTGATCCTGATCCGCGGCGCCGTACGGGCCAAGCCCGGCGGCGCGGCGGGCCAGGCGCCGCGTTGGGAGGCCCACACGGCGATGGAGAACGGCTGGACCCTCGTGGCCATCAGGCAGATGACCCAGGGCCGGGACGGGCCGGTGGAACTGGCCAGGCAGACCGTGCGGGCCATCCCCGACGACGACCCGCACTGGGACGAGCGCTACCGGGAGGCCATGCTGGAGGCGCGCTCCCGGATCGCCACGCTCGAACTCGAGTCCAAGTAACCCGCGGTCGGGCGGCGACGTCCGCTCATCGCAGGGCGTCGACCGGTTCCATCCTGGCCGCGCGCAACGCCGGGTAGAGGCCCGCAAGCAGGCCGACCACGGCTCCGGCGACCGGCGCCGCGACGGCCAGCCACACGTCGAGGAGCGGGGTCCACTCCTTCGCGGCCGAGATGGCCACGATGCCGACCACGCCCACGCTGGCGCCGATCACGCCGCCGGCCAGCCCGGTCAGCGTGGACTCCAGCAGGAACTGGGCGGCGATGTGCCGACGGGCCGCGCCGAGCGAGCGGCGCAGGCCGATCTCGGCCACCCGCTCCATCACGGTGACCAGGGTGACGTTCGCGATGCCGACCGCGCCGACCACGAGCGAGACCAGGCCGAGGATCAGGAAGAGCGCGTCGACGTCGTCCTGCGCCTGGTCGCGGGCCCTGGTCGGGCTGGGCGGGGCGATCACCTGCAGCGCGTCGCCGTTGCCGGGGCTGAGCGCGGTGGGCGCCTGCCCGGCGACGAGGTCGGCCGCGCCCAGGCTGGTGTTGACGAGCACCCTGGTCACGTCACGCAGCCCGAACTGCCGGCCCACGCTGGGCGGCACGATCACCGCGGCGCTCAGGTCGCGTTCGCGGCGCAGGTCGCCCATTATGCCGATCACCGTGTACGCGTTCCTCCCGATGAAGATCGCGGGTGCCCGATCCAACCGGGTGACGCCGAGCATCTTGGCCGCCTGCTCGCCGAGCACCGCCACCCGGTCCGCGCGCTCGATGTGGCCCGTGTCGAAGAACCGGCCCCGCGTCATCCGGCCGCGGGCCGCCTCGGGCAGGCCGGGCGTGGCGGCCAGCACGGTCAACGTCTGCGCGGTGACCCTGGTGGGGTCCACGAGGTCGTTGGAGCGGACGGACAGGTTCACGCTGTCCTTGCTCTCGGCCACGGCGGCGGCGGAGACCACGCCGCGCAGCCGGGTCAGCCGGTCGATCGCGTCCCACGCCACCAGCGGCGTGTGCTCGGACTCCGGCACCTCCACGGTGATGGCCGTGGCCACCAGCTCGTCGAACCGGCCGACGATCTGGTTGCCGGCGGTGGCGGCCACGCCCAGTGTGATCACCAGCGTGGTGATGCCCAGCACGGTGCCCAGCGTGGTGAGCGCGGAACGGACCGGCCTGGCGAGCATCCCGGCGAACGCCTCGCCGACCAGATCGCGTACGTCCATCTAGGCCTCCTCCACCAGCACGCCGTCGGTGATCCGCACCCGGCGCGCGGCCCGGTCGCTGACCTCCTGCTCGTGCGTGATGACCAGGATCGTGAGGCCGTGCTCGCGTAGCTCGTCGAACAGGTCGAGCACCGCCTCGGTGTTGCGGCTGTCGAGGTTGCCGGTCGGCTCGTCGCACAGCAGCAGCGACGGCTCCCCCATGAGGGCCCTGGCGATGGCCGCGCGCTGGCGTTCTCCCCCGGACAGCCGGTCGGGCAGGAAGCCCACCCGGTGGCCGAGTCCGACCCGCTCCAGCGCCGCCAGGGCCCGCTCCCGCCTGCCCTTTCGCGCGTGATCGCCGTAGATCTCGGCGAGCATGACGTTCTCCACCACAGTGCGGTGGGCGAGCAGGTGGAAGGACTGGAAGACGAAGCCGATCCGGCGGCCGCGCAGCCGGGTCCTGGCCCCGTCCGCGAGCTCGGTGGTCTCGGTCCCGTCGAGCCGGTAGCTGCCCGAGGTGGGCCGGTCCAGCAGGCCGAGCACGTTGAGCAGAGTGGACTTTCCCGAGCCCGACGGGCCGATGACGGCCACGTAGTCGCCCTGGTCCACGCGCAGCGACACGTCGGCGAGCGCGCGGACCGGCGGTCGCGAGGGGAAGTCCTTACGGACCCGGTCCAGCTCGATGACCGGCTCAGGCACCGCCGACCACCACCCGGTCTCCTTCGTTGAGCGCGCCGGCGACCTCCACGGCGCCGTCGGCGGTCAGCCCCGTACGGACCTCGACCTCCCTGGTCTTGTCGGTGGCGTACTCCACCTGGACGCGGACCTTCCCGTCGGCCGTGGTGACGACCGCGGCCACCGGCACCACCAGCACCGGCTCCTCGGTCGCGCCGACCGTCACCCTGACCGTGACCGGGGCGCCGGACAGTCCCTTGAGCCCCTTCATCGAGGTCGGAGTGAGCAGGATCGGCCGCGTGCCCTGCGCCCCCTCCTCCTCGCCGGGGACCTTGGCCTTCTCACCGACCGCGGTGACCGTCGCGGGATACTTCTTGCCCGAGTCGAGCTCGATCGTGGCGCGCATTCCCTCACGCAGCAGGTCGGACTCCGCGGCGTCGACCGAGCCGGTGGCCATGAACGTCGAGCTGGTCACCGTGGCGACGTCGTTCTCGACCATCTGTCCGGCCCTGACCGCGACCTTCTGCACGCGGGCCGGCAACTTCGGCAGGAATACGATCTCACCCGGCGGAATGGACGGGCCGTAGGTCCGCGTGAACTCGGCGAGCATCGACCTGGCCGCGGCCAGATCCTTCCCGGCATTGGCGATCTTGAGCTTGGCCGGGGAGAGTCGACGGGCCTGGCGCAACGCCTGCTCCGCCGTGAGCACCGCCTCCCGCGCGGTCCGTACGCCCTTGCGCAGTTCGTCCAGCCTCTTGTCGCGGCCCCGTCCCGACTCCTCCAGGACTCGGCCGCGCTCCAGGCGCGCATCCTCCAGATCCGCCCTGGCGTTCGTGACCTTCATCTCCAACAGCCGGGTGTCGGTCGCCGGCCGCGGCGTGGGGCTGGCCCCGGGCTCGGCGGTCGCCTGGTTCAGGGCGGCGGCCAGCTCCTGCTCGGCCGCCAGCAGCCGCTCCTCGGCCGCCCGTACCGCGGCGTCCGCGGCCGCCAGTCGCGTCTCGTCCTCGGAGGTCGTCTCCTGCTCCTTCGCCTCCTCCAGCGCGTTTTCGGCCGACTTCAGATCGGCCTTGGCGTTGGTGAGCCTGACCTTCAGCGGCAGCACGTCCCGTCCCTGGTCGAGTGCCTGCTTCTCGGTCGCCAGGGTTTCCTCGGCGGCCTGTACGCCCCTGCGCAGCGTGTCGTACGACTGCCGATCGGTCAGCGTGGGCTGCTGGGCCTCGTACCCGCGTTTCCGGTACATCCGGGTGACCGCGGCGATGGTCGCCTGGTCGAACGCTCCCGAGACGGGCCCGCCGAACCCGAGCCTGCGCAGCGCTTTCTGCAGCTGCTTGACGTCGTCGCCCCTGGTGCCCGGGGCGATCGTGCGGTGCATCGGCACGGTGCCGCGCAACGCGAAGACGGGGCGGCCGTTGACCTCCATCAGCACCGCGCCTTCGACGGCCTTGCCCCGGCGTGGGGCACGGGTGACGCGTTGCAGGTCGGAGGTGCCGCCGACGACGCCGGCGAGGGAGATGGGAAGCGGCGAGCCGTACTGGAGGGTGCCGCTGACGACGACGGTGCTGACGAGTTTGCGGCGCTCGACGGCCGCCGTGATCAGTGAGGCTTTGGGCGCGGCACGGCGGGCCGCCTCGTCGGCCGGGGAGCGTAGACGGGTGCTGAGCACCCAGCCGATCGCAGCGATGATCACAACGGCCGCGACTGCGCCGATGAGCGGCTTTCGCGGCGACTTCATGGCGACGTCACACGCCGAATTCGTCGTTGACCTGCTGGGCGACGGCCTTCTCCTTCGGCGAATACGCCGGGTAGAAGTCCTTGCCGCACTCGAGGTCGTCCAGGGCGGCCTTGATCTCCTTGTCCATGTACGGCCTGGCCTCCGCGGCGCTCAACTGCGGCGGGTAGACCATCCTTGCCTCGCCGTCCTTGACCGGTGGCGCCACGTCCGGCACGTCGTCCCGCTGCTTCCTGCCCAGGCTGTCCGACTGGTCGAGGAACACCTTGAAGCCACGCCCGGACATGGCGGACGGTGTGGTCTTGCCGATCGGGTAGCCCTTGTCCTTCAGACAGGCGGCCATGCCCGCGGCCAGCTCAACCAGCTTGGGGTCGCTGTCGAGCGTGGCGGTCCTGGCGCGCTCCAGCGCCTTGTTGATCGTGTTGTAGAAGTCCATGTCCGACTTCACGTCCTTGCCGAGGACCTGCTTGGCCGCCACCTTCACGCACGCGTCGGACGCCTTCCGGTAGGCACCTGCCTGCGCTTCGGAGAGCTTGCCCTGGATCGCGAAGTTGGGGTCCTTCTCCGCCTCCTTGCCGTTGTCCGCCCGACGTTTCATCTCCTCGGGGTATGCGAACTCCGCGAACACCCCGAACCCGTATTTGGCGCTATATTTCCGCATCGCCTGGTAGTCGCCGGAAGCGCGCTTGAGCTCCTCGTCGCTCTCCGGCCTCCCGGGCGGCACGTAGGCGACGTACTTGAAGCCCTTCTGCTTCATGCAGTCCGCCTTCACCGCTTCGAGCCGGTGCTTCTTGTCACCTTCCGGCGCCTTGGCCGCCGCGCTCCGCTCCGGCTGGGAGCTCTCGGCCGCGCCCCCGCAGCCGCCGAGAACGACCAGCGCGCCGAGGCACAGCAGGGCCGAGGCCATGGTTGATCTTTCAGGCATGGCGGAGACCATACTTCGTTTAACGAAGTGCGGTCAATCCAGACAATGACGACGCGGCCGGTACGGCACGATGGCCGCCCCCAGCATCAGCAGCACCAGAACGCCCCAGTAGGCCACGTGCTGCCTGGTGAGGAAGTCGGCATTCGAGCCCAGCTCACCCGACGCGACCAGCAGGTAGATGGCCGAAGCAAGCGCCCATCGCGGATCTCGGGCCAGATAGGCCGCCATCACGGCCAACGCGAACACGGCCACTTCGACGGCCACTCTGCTCAGGCTGAGCGCGTACCACGTGCCGTCCGGCATCCACCCCGGTCCCGCCCACGCGAGCGCCGGCACGACCGGCCACCACCACCAGGACCTGGCTCGCGCCGGCCCGCCCCGCCAGACGAGCACCAGCAGGCCGAGCAGCACGACCGCGTACCCGAGGGCCACCGTGAACGGGCTGCCGCGCTCGAACAGGGAGTCCCCGGTCAGGAACGTCGGCGCGACCGGAACCAGGGTCAGGTCGAACAGCGCCCAACCGCCGGCGACGGCCACCGCCTTAATACCGGTCAGGGCGGTCAGCGCGAACGCGGTCCGGGGCCGGCCGCGCAGGACGGCCAGCAGCGCGAGCGCCGACAGCAGCGTCCACCACGGCAGCACGCCCGCGTACGGCAGCAGCGCGGCCAGGTTCGCCGCGGACACGGCCGTGATGCCGAGGTGCACCCCGTCCGCCCAGGCGCCGCCCGTCGCCAGATGGGCGATGCGCGAACGGACGCCGCCGATGATCAGTCCCAGCGCCTCTCTGACCGCCGGAACCGACCGCGTGGGCCCCGCCGACGCCAGCAGCACGTCGATGATCTCGTCGCCGTGCGCGGCACGGTATGTCCTCGGGTAGGCGATGAGCAGCAGGCGATAGTGCCGCTCCAGGGCCGTCATGTGCTGGTCGGCCTCAAGATGAGGGAGGCGACCTCGTACATACGCCTGGCCTCGGCCTCGACCAGCGCCTGCCCCGTGTCGGTGATCCGGAAATAGCGCCGGTTGCGGCCGTTGACCGTCTCCTCGCGGTCCACGGCGATCACGCCTCGCTCGTTGAGCCGCTCCAGGATCCCGTAGAGGGTGCCGACCGAAGGCCGGACCCGACCCCCGGACAGCTCCTGGATCGACTTGCTGATCGCGTGACCGTGCAGCGGACCGCCGCGCAACGCGGCGAGCACGAAGTACATCGGCTCGCTGACTTCCGACGTTCCCCTGGGCATAGGGCTATTATTCCGTTCAACGTAGCCTTGGCAATGCCCGCACACGACAGGGTTCCAGCGTGTCTCTTCCGGACGGCCCGGTCGCGGTTGGGTGGTGCCCGCCCCCGGTCGCGATCCGGGGGCCAGGTCGGGTCTGAGACGCCCTGCTAGGCGTCGATGTGGTTGCGGTCGACCTCGGCCGCGCTGCCGACGATGAACTCGCGGCGCGGGGCGACGTCGCTGCCCATGAGCAGGTCGAAGATCCGCTCACCCGCCTCGACGTCCTCGATCCGCACCCGGCGCAGCACCCGGTGGCGCGGATCCATGGTGGTCTCGGCGAGCTGGTCGGCGTCCATCTCACCGAGGCCCTTGTAACGCTGGACCGGATCCTTCCACCGCTTGCCCCGCCGCTCCAGGTCGCGCAGGGTCTTGTGCAGCTCAGCGTCGGAGTAGGTGTAGATGTACTTGTCCCGCCCCCGGCCCGGGTTGGTGACCTCGATCCGGTGCAGCGGCGGCACGGCGGCGAACACCCGCCCGGCCTCGACCATGGGCTTCATGTACCGGTGGAACAGCGTCAGGAGCAGGCAGCGGATGTGCGCGCCGTCGACGTCGGCGTCCGCCATCAGGATGACCTTGCCGTACCGCGCGGCGTCGATGTCGAACGAGCGGCCCGACCCCGCGCCGACCACCTGGATGATCGCCGCACACTCGGCGTTCTTCAACATGTCGGAGACGGACGCCTTCTGCACGTTGAGGATCTTTCCTCGAATCGGCAGCAGCGCCTGGAACTCCGAGTCGCGGGCCAGCTTGGCCGTGCCGAGCGCGGAGTCTCCCTCGACGATGAACAGCTCACTGCGGTCGACGTCGTCGCTGCGGCAGTCGACCAGCTTCGCCGGGAGCGCCGAGTTCTCCAGCGCGGACTTGCGGCGCTGGTTGTCCCGGTGCTCGCGGGCGGCGATGCGCGCCTTGGCGGCCGCGACGATCTTCTCCAGCACGGCGCGGAGCTGCTGCTTCTGCGCCCGCTTGGGCGTGGCGAGCAGCTCCTTCAGGTCGCGCGAGACGACGTGGGACACGATCCGGGTGGCGGCGGAGGTGCCGAGGATCTCCTTCGTCTGCCCCTCGAACTGCGGCTCGGGCACCCGTACGGTGACCACGGCCGTCAGGCCCTCGAGGATGTCCTCCTTGCTGACCGGGTCGTCGCCGTTCTTGAGCAGCCGCGTCTCGCGGAGCTGCTCGTTGATCGTGCGGACCAGGGCCCGCTCGAACCCGGCGACGTGGGTGCCGCCCTTGGGCGTGGCGATCACGTTGACGAAGGAGCGCACCGTCGTCTCGTAGCCCTTGCCCCAGCGGAGCGCGACGTCCACGGACAGCTCGCGCTCGACGTCGGTGGGGGTCATGTGGCCGAGCTCGTCGAGCACGGGGACGGTTTCCCGGAAGTGCCCCACGCCCTGCAGCCGCAGCACGTCGCACACGGCCTCGTCCCGGGACAGGAAGTCGACGAACTCGCCGATGCCGCCGTCGAAGTGGTACGTCTCCTCGACCGGCTCCTCGCCCCGGCCGTCCCGGAGCACCAGGGTGAGCCCGGGGACCAGGAAGGCCGTCTGGCGGAGCCGTACGTGGATCTCGTCGATGGACAGCTCGGCGTCGGGCAGGAAGATCTGCTTGTCGGACCACCAGCGGACGCGGGTGCCGGTGACGCTCTCGCCCTCCTGCGAGCGCCGGCGGGTCTTGCGCAGCCCCGAACGGGGTTCGAAGGCGGCGTCGGGACCGGCTCCGGAGAACACGCCGGGGTTGCCGCGCTTGAAGCTGATCATGTGGGTGCGGCCGCCGCGGTCGACCTCCACGTCGAGCCGCGAGGAGAGCGCGTTGACGACCGACGCGCCCACGCCGTGCAGACCTCCGGACGCGCCGTAGCTGCCGCCGCCGAACTTACCGCCCGCGTGGAGCTTGGTGTAGACGAGCTCGACCCCGGCGAGACCGCTCTTGGGCTCGATGTCGACGGGGATGCCGCGACCGTTGTCGCGGACCTCGATCGAGCCGTCGGCGTGCAGCTCCACCTCGATGCGGCTGCAGAACCCGGCCAGCGCCTCGTCGACGCCGTTGTCCACGATCTCCCAGAGACAGTGCATGAGGCCGCGGGTGTCGGTGGACCCGATATACATCCCCGGACGCTTACGGACGGCCTCGAGACCTTCCAACACCGAGAGATGACGAGCCGTATAACCCGTCTCCGCGCTGACCGCCGTCACACCAACTCCCATTTAGCAATCGAACAGGCGTACGCAGCCTACCGTCCATCAGCTTTTTACGGGTACTAAGCTTGCCAGGCTCGGGACGATCTCCTGACCTTCCGATGTGATCCGGACCACTTTCCAGATCATTCCGCTCTCGGCGTAGTGGCGGGGCGATTGGGAACGTCCGCATCCGGTTAGATGTTGTCCCAAGTGACTGACGCCAACGTCCCCACAGCAGGTGGGGTGACCCGAAAGGCGATACGTGACTGGAGCTCTCGCCCCCGCCAAGCCGCTGACCGCCCTGGACCGCTGCGACCGTTGCGGCGCCCAGGCCTACATCCGCGCGACCCTGCCCGTGGGAGGGGAGTTGCTCTTCTGCGCTCACCACGGACGTCAGCACGCCAGCGTGCTGCGTGACAAGGGTGCCGAGATCCAGGACGAGTCGGCCCGACTGAGTGAATCCCCCGCGTCCGCCACGAGCGAGCGCTGACCCGATAGACGGCGATGCCGGGAGCGGTCCTCGCGGACCGCTCCCCGCGCGTCACCGCCGTTTCTTCCCCGCTTCCCCGTCCCCGATCTTCCCCATCAGCGGACGCGGTAGTGGTAACGGGCGGCCACCGTGAAGCCTGCCCGCTCATACAGTGCGCGAGCCTCTTGGTTCGCCTCCGTGACAACCAGATAGGCCCGGCTCGCGCCCGCCTCCGCGCCCCAGCCGAGCAGGCCGCGCAGCACCGACGCGCCCAGCCCGCGCCGCCTGGCCTCGGGCACCACGGCCATACAGTAGATCCCGAGCCACTCCCCCTGAAGCACGCCCCGGCCCACCGCCGCCGCGCCCAGCGACGCGTACGCCGCGGGCACGCCGGTCAGGATCCGCGCCGCCCACGCCTTGGCGGAGATGTCCTGGCCCTCCGGATGCCTGCCCCCGTCCACCCGCCACCAGGTGTCCAGCCACTCGGGAGACGGCTCGGACGCGAGCGCCGGGCCCGCCGCCCCTTCCACCGATACCGACGGCCGGGCCATCACCAGGGTGGGATCGACCAGCCGGTAGCCACGGGACTCCAGCTCCTCGTCCAGGCCGGGTGTGGCTCCGGCGCCGATGGAGAACACGCACGACCGGCCGAGATCCGCGTAGAACGCCTGCGCCTCGTCGATCGCCTTCCCCAGATCGGTACGATCGCCCAGCGCCAGGACCGAGTTGGCCCGCTTGGTCACCCCGCCCGCGTGCCGGTAGACCCAGTCGCCGGCGGCCACCCGATACGGGGCCGGCCACGCCTGGTCCACGAGAAGGTCGAATTCGGACATGGGCGCGACCTTATCCCAGGCCCCGACCCGCTCCGTCCGCACCGGGCCGGCCCCCTCCCCCGCCGTGACGCAGCGCTCCCATCGGCCCCCAGCAGCCGCCAGGCCGATCCGCCCGCCACCCAGCCGTCCCCGGTGGCCACTCGTTATCCACAGGCGCCCGTGGGACCGGCCGGCGCCGTCGCTAGGCTGAGGACGTGCTGATCCTGCTGCCGCCCTCCGAAGGAAAGGCGTCCCGGGGTGACGGACCCGTGCTCGACCTCGACACCCTCGGCTTCCCCGAGCTGACCTCCCCCCGGGAGAAGGTGCTCGACGCCCTCGTCACGCTCTGTCACACCCCCGACGCCCGGGCCGTGCTCGGCCTGTCCGAGAGGCAGCTCGACGAGATCGGCAGGAACCGCGACCTGCACGACGCCCCCACCCTCACCGCCGCCGAGCTGTACACCGGTGTGCTCTACGACAACCTCGGCCTCGCCACGCTGGCCCCGGACGCACGGAGACGGGCGGACCTGCGCGTCGTCGTCTTCTCCGGACTGTGGGGCGCGCTCCGGCTGACCGACCGCGTCCCGCCGTACCGGCTCTCGATGGCCCGCGCGCTCCCGCCGATGGGTGGCCTGGCCGCGTTCTGGCGCCCCTTCCTCACCGCGGCCCTCGGCCCGCTGCCCGGCCTGATCGTGGACATGCGCTCCGCGCCGTACGCGCAGGCCTGGCCGGCCGGCGAGCGCGCGGTGGCCGTACGGGTGCTGAAAGAGAGCGCCGGCAGACGCACGGTGGTGAGCCACATGGCCAAGGCCACCAGGGGCGTGGTGGCCCGATCGCTGGTCGAGGACCCCGGCGAGCCGGGCGATCCGAGAGAGCTGGCCGAGGTCCTCACCGGGCTCGGCCACCGCGCGGAACTGCACCCGGCTCCCCGTCCGGGCAAGCCATGGACCCTGGATATCGTGATCGATTCGTGATCACATTCAGCCGACCGCGTGCCCGGCGTGTCGAGCCGGAGACCTCGTGCCATCGGGAGTACGACGGAAACGCGGAACGGCCCCGCCCTCCGATGAGGAGAGCGGGGCCGCTCACGTGGCCGCGCTGGAACGCGACCGGGGTCCAGTTCCGCCGGTGCCCGCGCTGCGGGAGGCGTCCTAGTCCAGGTAGTCGCGGAGCACCTGAGACCGCGACGGGTGACGCAGCTTGGACATGGTCTTCGACTCGATCTGGCGGATCCGCTCGCGGGTCACGCCGTAGACCTTGCCGATCTCGTCCAGGGTCTTCGGCTGGCCGTCCGTGAGACCGAAGCGCATCGACACGACACCCGCCTCCCGCTCGGACAGCGTGTCCAGAACGGAGTGGAGCTGCTCCTGGAGCAGCGTGAAGCTGACGGCGTCGGCCGGCACGATGGCCTCGGAGTCCTCGATGAGGTCACCGAACTCGCTGTCACCCTCCTCACCCAGGGGGGTGTGCAGGGAGATCGGCTCGCGCCCGTACTTCTGCACCTCGATGACCTTCTCAGGGGTCATGTCGAGCTCGCGGGCCAGCTCCTCGGGCGTGGGCTCGCGGCCGAGGTCCTGCAGCATCTGCCGCTGGACCCGAGCCAGCTTGTTGATCACTTCGACCATGTGGACCGGGATGCGGATGGTCCGCGCCTGGTCCGCCATGGCACGCGTGATCGCCTGCCGGATCCACCAGGTGGCGTACGTGGAGAACTTGTAGCCCTTGGTGTAGTCGAACTTCTCGACCGCGCGGATGAGGCCGAGGTTGCCCTCCTGGATCAGGTCCAGGAAGAGCATGCCGCGCCCGGTGTAGCGCTTGGCCAGCGAGACCACGAGGCGGAGGTTGGCCTCCAGCAGGTGGTTCTTCGCCCGGCGGCCGTCCTCGGCGATCCACTCCAGCTCGGCGCGGACGTCGACCGGAAGCTGCTCACCGTCGCTGGCGAGCTGCTCCTCGGCGAACAGGCCCGCCTCGATGCGCTTGGCGAGCTCCACCTCCTGCTCGGCGTTGAGCAGGGGGACCTTGCCGATCTGCTTGAGATAGTCCTTGACCGGGTCGGCGGTGGCGCCGGCGGCCGCGACCTGGGCCACCGGAGCGTCGTCGTCATCGTCGGTGAGGATGAGGACCTCGTCCTCGGACTGGACGGTGGGCGCCGCCTTCTCCTCGCCGTCACCCTCGGTTTCGGCTTCGGTGTCCGTGTCGGAGTCGGCTTCGATCTCGACGTCGTCCACGTCGATCTCGAAGTCCTCGATCTCGACGTCACCCTCGAGCTCGATGTCCTCATCGTCGTCGGCTGCGTCGGACGACTTGGGCTTCGGCTCCGCTTTGACGGGCTTGGAGTCGGGCCCGGCGGCGGGCGCCCCGGGCTTGGGCTTGGTCGCGGGCGCCGCGGTCTTCTTGGCCGGAGCGGCCTTCTTCGCGGCGGGCCGCTTCGGCGCGGGCGCGGGCGCGGGATCAGCCGAGCCGGTCACCACGGCGGTGACGGTCTCCGGCTGCGCCTCCTTGGCTGCGGCGGACTTGGTGGTCTTCTTGACCGGGGAGGAGGTGCGGCGCTTTGCTTGGCCACGAGACCGCTTGGGCGCCGCGGCGGCATCGGCCGCGGTGACCACGACGGTCACACCCTCCTTGCTGAGGCTGCGCAGGAATCCAGCGGCGTGCGACAGCGGGATGTCCGCTTCCTCGAAGGCCCTGCGGACATCCTCGGACTCGAGGAAACCCTGCGAGCGCCCACGCTCGAGGAGCTGCTGAATCACTGGCTCGTTCAGCTCCGACGGCTTCGAGCGAGTCGAACTTGCAGGCGACACGAACACCTCTCGAACGAACGCATGGCGAGAATGGACCCAGATGGTTGCTTCTTTTCCGATGGTGAGGCCGCGCGGACCGCGACATGCCATTGTGACACGCCACGGCGGTCCATACGGCCACCTCCGGCCGGTTGCCTTCCCACCCTAGGCCGACCGAGACAGTAGTGCGTACGGATGAGGGGGACCGATACCCGAAAGCAACCGTTATGACTGTTTCATTCAGTCACTCTTCGTGGCTGGAGGTACGTGGACCGCGAGCACGGTCACGTCGCCATCCTGCTCATACCCGGACAGCATCCGATCTACCAGGAAATCCAGCAACATGTGGGGACTTGCCACAACTTCGGGCGGTGCCTCGGCCACGACGTTCGACAGATCCCGCAGTCCGGCGTCCAGCCCGCGCTTCCGGTTCTCAACCAAACCGTCGGAGTACAGCACCGCGGTGTGACCCGGCGGGACACAGAACCTGAACTGCTTGCGGCTGGTCGCCCAGCCCAGCGGCGTGCCGGGCTCGGTCTCGTGCAGCACCGCCACGCCCTGCGGCGACACCAGCAGCGGTGGCGGGTGACCGGCCAGCGCCAGCGTGCCCTCACCGGTGCCCGGCTCGACCACCATGTAGGCGAGCGTCGTGACCTGCTCTTCGTCTTCGGTAGCCTCGAAGACCCGGTCCAGGCCGGTGAGCACCGCGGCCGGCGGCGGGTTGGTCAGCGCCAGCGCCCGCATGGCGTTGCGGATCCGGCCCATGCCCGCGGCGGCCTTGACGCCCTTGCCCATGACGTCGCCGAGCACGGCCGCGACCCGGCCGTCCTGCAGGACGAACGCGTCGTACCAGTCGCCGCCGACCTGTACGTGCCGGGAACCGGATCGGAAGCGCTGGGCCAGGACCAGCCCGCCCACCACGGGCAGGTTGTCGGGAAGGAGACTCCGCTGCAGCGTCTCGGCGGTCTTGTGCTCGCGCTCGAAGAGCGTCGCCCGCTCCACGGCGAGCGCGCACTGCCCGGCGAGTGCCTCCAGGAAGACTCCGTCCTCCTGCGAGATCTTCTGCGGGCGGTTGAACGAGAACCGCAGCGCGCCGAGCGCCCGGCCGGCCGCGAGCAGCGGCAGGCCGACCCAGGCCCGCTCGCCGGTGCCGTCGAGGAACTCGGTGACCCGCTCGTCGTCGGCGCCCGCCTCGACGAGCTGGTTACGCAGGCTCTGCTGCGACTCGGCGAACACCGGACGCCGGCTGTTCACCGCCATGGTCATCATGCTGGTGGTGGACAACGCGATCTCGTCGCCCGAGATCCCGGGCGCGTCGGGGACGCCCCCGCTGTTGATCACCTTCAGGCTGGCGCGGTCCTGGTCCAGCAGTGCCACGCCCGAATGGTCGGCGGCGAGGGCCGTACGGCCGACGTCGATGATGACCTGGACCACCTGCTCGACGGTGAGCGCCTCGGCCAGCTGGGCCGTGGCGCCCTGGAGCCGGGCGGTGCGCAACGCGGCGGCGCCGAGCTGGTCGGTGAGCCTGCCGCGCATCTCCTCGGCCTCGCGCTGCGGCGTGACGTCGGAGTTCGCGCCCACCCACTCGATCACGCGGCCGTGCCGGATGATCGGGACGGCGCGCACCTCGAAGTGCCGGTAGCCGCTGGCCCGGGTGCGCACCCGGAAGCTCCACTCGAACATGGTCCGGCCGCGCAGCGCCTCCCGCCACGCCTCCTCGGCGCCGGTGCGGTCGTCGGGATGGACGGCGTCCAGCCAGCCGTGGGCCAGATACTCCTCCAGGCCCTGGCCGGTGACCGCACGCCACTGCGGGGCGTCCTCGACCGCGACACCGCTGGGAGAGGTGATCCACACGAGCTGCTGCTGGGACTCGACCAGCGAGCGGTAACGCTCCTCGCTGCGCCGCAGCTCCTCCTCGGTCTGCTGGCGCTCGGTCAGGTCGACGCCGAAGAGCGCGGTGCCGAGGAGCAGGTCGTCCTCGCGCATGGGGAAGAACGACACCGCCCAGTGCCGGGTGTCGCCGTTCTCGGCGCGGGTCCGGATGCGCTGGTCGGTGACGGGGAGGCCCTCGCCCCCGATCCTGCGCAGAGCCGAATCGATCATGGTCGCGAGATCGGCCGACAGCAGCTCGGCGGGCGTCATCTCCAGATGCCGCTCGACAGGGTGGCCGGTCAGCTCTGTAAAGGTCGAATTGACACGGACAAATCGCCCGGACGCGTCAAAGAATGCGAAAGCGAAGGGGGCCTCGGACATGAGGCCACGGAAGAGGCCGGAGTCTGAGATGTCCAAACCCGACTCCCGGGGACGGGGCACGGAGGTTTCGGCGCTCACGGTCGGCACCTCCGTCGCGTGCCAGGGTCTCCCACGAGGCACATCTCCATAACTGTGATTTACGGTCGTGTCCTGATCTCTGCCTACCGTGTGACGCCGGTTCCGCGCCAAACGGCCTGGTCATGCCCGCGGCCGTGCACAACCCCGTGATGCTCCCCTCCTCCGCTCCAGGACGCACCCGTCGGGCCGCAAGTCGCTACCGCAAGATCCATAAGACACTCCCTGTAGCGCAGGATCTGCCCTACATCATCGGCGATGGGCATACGCGGACGGAAGCCCCGCCCGGCATGCGGTCAACGCATCCTGTCAAAAGGCGCCATCTCGCGCAGCAGGATCGGGCTTACTTCTTGGCGGACCTCTTCGCTTCCTGCTTGGCCGCCCGCACCATACCGAGGCTCGCGGGGTCGACCACGTCGGCGACGGACAGGTGCACACCCTCGGCGCCGTACGACCCGGCGGCCTCGCGCCAGCCTGGCGGGCGAACCCCGAGCTGCTTACCGAGCAGCGCGAGGAAGATCTGTGCCTTCTGCTTGCCGAACCCGGGCAGCGCCAGCAGGCGGCGTAGCAACTCGGCACCGTCGTCGACATCCTCCCACACCCGGTCGGCCGAGCCATCGTAATGCTCGACCAGATAGGCGGCCAGAGCCTGGATCCGGCCCGCCATGGAGCCCGGATACCGATGGACGGCCGGCCTGGCTGCCAGCAGTGCCGCGAACTCCGAAGGATCATAGGAGGCGATCTCCCGCGCGTCCAGATCATGCCCAAGCCGGTCGGCGATGGTACGCGGACCGGCGAACGCCCACTCCATGGGGATCTGCTGATCAAGCAGCATGCCGACGAGCAGCGCCAGGGAGCTCCGACTGAGCAGTTCGTCGGCGTCCTGGCGCTGGGCGAGCTGGATACGCATGGGGACAGCTTTGCACGGAGCTTCGTGAGGGGTTGACACGTCTGCGGAAAGTTATGGAATGAAAGCGGCCGGTCCCTGTCATTTCCGGCGCAGAGACCGCCGGGTGGTCACTCAGCAAGGAATGTGACGATGCCAGCACTCGCCACACGGGTCGGCGGCCGCGCGCCGGCGCCCCTGCTCGAACCGGTCAGCGCCCGGCTGGCCGCGGAGTTCTGCACCATACCCGCGGAAAGGGTGAGCCGCTGTGTCGCGGACGTGTGGGCCTGCACCGAGCATCTCGGGCTGCCCGCCACACCGGCGACGGTCGAGTGGATCGCGCGCGAGCACCTGCTCGCCCTGGTGAACTCGGCGCCGCCTTCCCGGGCGGAATAGGGCCGCCCGTATAACAGGGAAGTCACCGGGCCGTGTTCCGGATGCCGATCGGGCCGGGAATGCGAGAAGGTGGGTTCCGTGAGCGAGCTCCCCGACAGTCACCGCAGGCCGGGCTCGCCCGCGCCCGCACGCGGCGGGGCGGCCCGATGAGGGGGCGCAGGCGGCGCGATCCCCGGGAGACGCAGACCCCGGACGACGTCTTCGCCGAGATGCTTCTCGCGGCGCGCGAGCTGCTCGCCGTACGGAGCCCGCTGGACGCGGAGCTCATGGTGTCGGACATGCTGGGTGCCTGGTGGGGCCGGCGGCTGCGCGGCGGCGACGTCGAGCAGATCCTCGGCGAGGGCCTGGTCGACTACGCCGCCAAGGCCGGCACGCCCGCCGCCCTCACCCTGCTGATCTCCGTCGCCTACCTCGGCACCGCCCGCCAGGCCGCCAAGGCCGAGGGCGCCGCCCTCGCCCTGATGGAGTCCGACGTCGCCCGCCCCCGGTGGGCCGACCGGGTGGGCACGGTGAAGCCGGCCGGGTGCTACGTGTCCAGGGACATCTACGGCGACCAGGACACGGTGGTGTGCACCTTCGCCTACAACGGCGAGGACACGCACGCCCTGGTCGTGGTCGTCGACTACAACATGCGCGGCATGGCCCGCGACGCCTGGGTCTCCTCACAGGTGGACAAGCTGCTGGAACAGGCCAGGCTGGAGGCGGCGGTCAACCCCATGCTCCGGTTCGAGGAGATCGAGCCGCAGCAGGCGCGGGCACTGATGGAGTTCGCCATGAAGGCGACGCGGGACTCGCTCAGCCGCGACCGCCGGAACGCTCCGCGGCTTGTCAGCGACGGCTACAGCGCCTACCACGCGTTCGCCCGCTCGCGGATCAAGGCGCTTCCGCCCGGTCGCAAGCGTCCCGCGCCGCCGCACAGCGAGGCGCCGTACAGCAGGGACCGGCGGGCGATGCTCGCGGCCGAGTTCCTCGCCTCCGACGCGGCGGAGAACCTCTCCGACCCGTCGGCGGCGTCCCGGTGCGCCGACCACATCATCGACTACGGGTGCGACCAGGACCTCGGACGGCCGCTGCGGGTGAGCCCGGTCAAGTGCGAGACGTTCCTGCTGGACTGGCTGCCGCGGAAGGTGATGCTGCGGCCGGCCGAGCAGGAGGCCATGCCGCACGCGCTGGCAGCGTGGGTCCGGTTCGCCGGGCCGCGCACCGGCCTGCCGGAGCAGGGCATCCGGGCGACGCTGGACGCGGTGTGGGAGGCGACCGCCCGGTTCACCGAGGCGTACCGGGACCCGGCCACCTTCGGGCTGGACCCGGCACTGGTCGAGCGGCTGCTGCCGGACGGCGATTTGTCGGCCCTGGCCCGCCGCGCCTTCGCCTTCCCGCTGCTGCAGGGTGTCCACGGCTCGATCATCCTGGACACGCTGAATCCGGCGGACGAGGGCGACCGCCGGATCCTGCTGGAGATCGATCACGCCGACGAGCGCGACCGGCCCGACTTCGACGAACACCTCGCCTGGCATGAGGAGATCGCGGCCCGGCTCTGGGAGGGCGACCCCCCGCAAATGTGGGAGGCCGCCCAGCGACTGCTGGATCTCGGCCACGAGCGGCATGAGGTGCTGCACCTGCTCATCGAGATCGCCGAGCGGATGGGCGACCACCCCGATGAGCTGGCCGCCGCCCTCGCCGACATCGCCGACATTCCCGACGAGACCTCCCCCTGACCCACCTCGCCCGCCCCCCAGCGTGCCGTGCCAAACAAACACCGCAAGACCAGTGAGTAAGCCTGCGAGGGGCGCGGCGGTGTCTGGACTGAGGAGCGAGTGGGGAGCGAGGAACGAGCGACTCCGAGTGACGAGGGAAGACATCGACTGAAGGCGCCCCGAGCCCGCCGAGCGAAGCGAGGCCATTTAACCCGTGAAGCCGATGTTGGCATACCTCAGGTCGTAGAAGCCGGTGGCGCCGATGTTGGCCAGGGTGGACCTGGCGATCACGGTCTGGGGGCGCTGGAACAGCGGCAGGACCGTGGCCTGCTCCCAGATGAGCCGGTCGGCGGCGTTGAGCTTGGCGGCGGCCTTCGCCTGGTCGAGCTGCGATCCCGCCGCGAACAGCGCGGAGTCGATCTTGGGGCTGCCGGCGCGGCCGAGGTTCGCGTCCCACTGTTTGGCGGCCTGCCGCTTCTCCTCGCGCTTGCCGCCGGAGGACGGGTTGGTCGCGTTGAGGTACACGCCGTAGTTGGCCGACACGGGGAACGGCGAGGCCCCGTAGGCGAAGGAGGCCAGGTCGAACTGCCCGGGGACGAGGTACTTGTCGAAGTAGTCGTCGCCCGGTACGGCGACGACGGCGACCTTCACCCCGATTTTCTCCAGGGACGCGCTTATGACGTCGGCCTCCGTGCGGGCCACCGGCGCGTCGGAGGGGATGAGGAAGCGCAGCGCGAGTTCCTGGCCGTTCTTCTTACGGGTGCCGGCGGTCAGCGTCCAGCCCGCCTGGTCGAGCAGCCGCCCGGCGCGGGCCGGGTCGTATGTGCCGAGCCAGCCCGCGTCGTCCCGGTAGGCACCCTGTCCGTGGACGTAGAAGTGGCTGTTCAGCGGCACCGTCGGCCAGTTCATCCCCTTCAGATCGGCCGAGATGACGGCCTTGCGGTCGATCCCGACGGCGATGGCCTGGCGGACCCGCACGTCGGACAGCGCCGGGCTTTCGGCGTTGAGCGTGACCTGCCGGAAGTCGGTGCTGCCCGCCTGCCGCACCGAGACGGTCGGTTCGCTCTTGCCCCAGTCGTACGCGGTGGGTGACAGGCCGGCGTCGAAGGTGTCCAGATCGCGGCCGCTGTAGGCGTTGACGAGGGCGTTGCCCTGCAGGGCGCGGAACACGATGCGGTCGAGCTTGGCGCGATCGCCCCACCAGGAGGTGTCGCGCGCCAGGGTGATGGTCCTGCCCGCGGGGTCGAGCCCTTCGACCTTGAACGGCCCGGCGGTCACGGGGATGCGGTTGACCCAGCCGGAGTTGAACGCGGTCACGGATTCGTTGGCCGAACGCGGGTAGAGCGGGGAGAACAGTGCCCGCCATTCGCCGAACGGCTCGGCGAAGGTGACCACGACCTCGTGGTCGTTCGCGCCCTTCGTGACGCTCTTGACCGAGTCGTATCCCGACCCGGTGTAGACGCCGTACGCCTTGTCGTGGCCGTTCATGGCCTTCCACTGGGCGGCGTAGTCCTGCCAGGTGATCGGCTTGCCGTCGGACCATTTGGCCTTGGGGTTGAGCGTGTACCTGACGACCTCGTGCGGGGTCTTCTCGGTGACCTTCGCCTGGAGGACGTAGTCGCGGTCGAGCGAGAGGCGCCCCTTCTCGTCGGAGCGGAACGTGATGGGCATGAGGGCGCCGATGACGGCCCACGCCTCGCCGCTGTCGCCGTCCGTCTGGTTGATGTTCCACTGGGCCGGGAAGTCGGACAGGCCCCACTTGAGGGTGCCGCCGTCCTTCACCTTGTCCCGGGCGACCGGGTTGATGTCGTACGCCTTGAGGGAGCCGGTGGTGTGGCTCCCCTGGTCGTCGCCGGAGGACCCGCCCGAGCAGGCTGTCGCGGTCCCCACAACGAGCAGCGTGATCAACGCGGCCAGCTTTCGTGCCTGCACGGCGCTCCTCCCCGATACGGTCGCAGTTTGCATGCTTTATGTAACAGACCGTAATCAGTGAGGCGAGCCTCCGCGCCGTGGGCGGGGACAACCGGGAACCCGCCGTGACGTTCAGGCCGTCGCGGCGCGGGTCAGGAGAGCTCGTCGACGGCGCTGCGCACGTCGTCGCTGATGATCGTGGTCAGCTCGGCGGTGTTGGCCGAGCCCTGCGCGGCCAGCCGCACGTCGCGCCGCATGGCGGCCCGCTCGTAGAGGGAACGGGCGAACCGGCCGTTGCCGAGCCCGTCGATCAGCCCCTCGCGGCAGACCCAGTCGAAGACGTCGGCGAGGTCGCGGCGGGCGGAGGCGTCGAACCTGTCCCCCGCGCGGGCCGCCTGCAGCTCGGCGATCTCGGCCAGCTCGCCCGGCGCGTACGAGGGGAACGCGACGAACTGGTTGAACCGCGAGGCGAGGCCGGGGTTGGTGGCCAGGAAGGCGTCCATCTCCCTCTGGTATCCGGCGAGGACGACGACCAGGCGGTCGCGGTCGTCCTCGGCCCGCTTGAGCAGCGTCTGCACCGCCTCGGCGCCGAAGGCGTCCCCGCCCGCGTACCCGTTGTTGACCAGGCCGTACGCCTCGTCGATGAACAGCACGCCGCCGAGCGCCCGGTCGATCAGCTCGTTGGTCTTGATCGCGGTGGCGCCGAGGTGCTGGCCCACGAGGTCGGCGCGGGACGCCTCGACGACGTCGGGCCGGGCGAGCAGCCCGAGAGCGGAGAAGATCCGGCCCAGGATGCGGGCGACGGTGGTCTTGCCGGTGCCGGGCGGCCCGACGAAGACGAAGTGCCGCATCTGGGACTGGACCGGCAGGCCCTGCTCCTGGCGCATGCGCGCCACCTTGAGCTGAGCGGCGATCGCGTGGACCTGCCGCTTGACGGGTTCGAGGCCCGCCATGGAGTCCAGATCGGCCAGCGCCTCCTCCAAGGTGGGCGTGGCCTGGTATCCGCGGAACCTGGCCGTGATCTCGTTGAACGCCCTGGTGACGTCGTCGGCGGTGGTCGTGACCAGGTCCTCGCCGCGGGGCGCTCCCCCGGCGCTCACCACGCGCACGTCTCTGGCCTGCGCGGCGGCCTCGGCGAGGGTGCGGGCGAAGCGGGCGTTGCCCAGCTCGTCGACCAGCCCGCGCCGGTGGACGTCCTCGAACAGGCCGCGCAGGACGGGACGGGCGTCGGAGGGCAGCCGGTCGCCCCGCCTGGCCTGCAGCGCCTCGGTGATCGACAGCAGCTCGTCCGGGGTGTAGCCGGGGAAGCGCACCCGGGTGGCGAACCGGCTGGAGAGGCCCGGGTTGGAGGAGAGGAAGGCGCCCATCTCCTTCTCGTAGCCGGCCAGCACGATGATCAGCCGGTCGCGGTCGTCCTCGGCCCGCTTGAGCAGCGTCTGCACCGCCTCGGCGCCGAACCGGTCGGGCTGGCCGTCGCCGGAGTTGATCAGCCCGTACGCCTCGTCGATGAACAGCACGCCGCCGAGCGCCCGGTCGATCAGCTCGTTGGTCTTGATCGCGGTGGCGCCGAGGTATTCGCCGACCAGGTCGGCCCGCTGGGCTTCGACCACGAAGGGCGTCTCCAGCAGGCCGAACGCGTAGAAGATCTTGGCGAGGGTGCGCGCGACGCTCGTCTTGCCCGTGCCGGGCGGCCCGACGAAGACGAAGTGCCGCATCGGGGGCTCGTTGGTGAACCCCGCCTCCTTGCGCAGCCGGGCCGCCTCGATGGACGCGGCGATGGCCCGCACCTGCTCTTTGACCGGCTCGAGGCCGATCATCGACTCCAGCTCGCCCAGCGCCTGCTCGACCGTGATCGGCGGCGGCGGGCCCGTCTCGCCGGTGGGGTGCTGGTGCCCGCCCACCCGCAGCCGCTGCCTGACCGGGACGTCGCCGCCCTGATGCGGGACGGCGATGGCCGCGCGCACCCGCCGCGCCAGCGTGAAGCGGTAGACGAGCACCACGCAGGCCGTGCCGTACGCGGCCCAGAGGGCGACGCTGATGGAGACCGGGGAGATCGCGAAGGCCACGACGGCCGCCGGGGCCAGGGCGGCCAGCGTGGTCAGCCACGGAGGCACCCACCGGATGAGATGCGCCGCGCCCGCGACCGGTGCCGCCAGGAACAGCAGCAGGTACGGCTCAACGGCCTGGGCGCCGCCGAAGGCGCCGAGGAACAGCGGGAGCAGCGTCCCCCAGGCGGCGAGGACGAGCGCGGTCGCCGCCGCACGCGGATAGCTGAGCGCGAGCGCGAGGAAGGCCAGCACCACGACCGTGGTGAAGAACGTGGTGAGCAGCGGCCACCCCAGGGCCGCGGCGACGCCGATCGAGGCGATCAGGGTCCCGGTGAAGAGCACGCGCCGCACGAAGGGAGGAAGGTGGAAATAGCGCAGCCGCGCTTGTTCGAACAGATCCCGCGCCCCGGCGCTGCCCGCCGGCTGGGCCCTGTCGGAGTCCCGCATCAACGCCTCCCCGGTTCGCCCCCCGGTTATACCGCACGCGAACGCGCGATGGGTGGATCTAACGTGCTCGGGCCTGGTGGCGGCCGGGGTACTCCCGCACGACGACCCGTTTGGGCGTGATGCGCAGAACATCGCCGGAGGGGACCGCGACCCCGCGCACCTCGGCCCAGAACCGCGGGTCGCCCACGAAGAGGACGGCCCGCGGATCGCGCTCCACCGCCTCCCACGCCTCGTCCCCCGCGATCAGCCTCAGCTCGCCCGACGCGCTCACCGAGGTCACCGCGCCGACCGCGAGTGCCCGCGGGCAGCCCCGCTGGGTGTAGGCGAGCACGACGCTCCTCGAATAGGTGGCGGCGTGCCGTACGGCGTCGCTGACGCCCGGCGGGGGCGAGGCGTCGCCGGGGAGCCGCCTCCCGCGTGACTCGCACAGGATCAGCGCGGAGCGCCAGGGGCCGGGAGCGGCGCGGGACGTGATCTCGGGCGAGGTTCCCGGCACGGTCGTGGTCCTGGTAGCGGGCGTGATCCGGGTCCTCGATGTCGCTCCCCACTCCCGCATGATCGGTTGCCGAGCAGGGGTTGCCTAGATGCCGGATATATACCTATATCTCGCTAGAAAGCGCAATGCCGGAAGCTGCTGAGGGATCTACCGGGAATGGCCTAAGCTGCGACGCATGTTCCACCAGGCCGGCGGATTCCGCCCATGATCGTCGTGGGGGTCGGGACGCGGTCCCGCGCCGTTTCCGCCGCCGCGCGTCACGCGAGCCGGTGGGCCGTTCTCGCGTTACTCTGCTTCAGCCTGCTGCTCATCGCGGTGGACGCGACCGTGCTCCACATCGCGGTGCCCGCGCTGACCGCGGCGCTCGAACCGTCCGCCGTCGAGCTGCTGTGGATCATCGACATCTACTCGCTCGTGGTCGCGCCGCTGCTCGTCACCTTCGGCACGCTCGGCGACCGGTACGGCAGGCGCCGCCTGGTGCTGGCCGGCTACGTCGTCTTCGGGCTGGCCTCGCTCTCCGCCGCGTTCGCCGAGACGCCGCTGGCGCTGATCATGTCGCGCGCCTTCCTCGGCGTCGGAGGCGCGATGATCATGCCGGCAACGCTGTCGATCATCCGCGAGGTCTTCACCGACCGTAAGGAACGCGCGATCGCCCTCGGCGTCTGGAGCGCGGTCGCCGCCGCGGGCGCCGCCGTCGGCCCGCTGGTGGGCGGCGTCCTCGTCGAGCACTTCTGGTGGGGCGCGGTCTTCCTCATCAACGTGCCACTGCTGATCGTGGCGCTCCCCCTCGCCGTACGGCTGCTGCCTCCGTCGCGAAACAGGTCCGGCCACCCGTGGGACGTACTGAGCGCCGTCCTGTCCACGCTCGGCATCCTCGCCATCGCGTTCGGGCTCAAGGAGGCCGGGTACGGGCACATGATCGGCCGCGGACCCGCGCTGGCCGTCGCCCTGCTCGGGATCGCCCTGCTCACCTGGTTCGTACGGCGGCAGCGGCAGCTGGAATACCCGCTGCTCGACATCGCGCTCTTCGCCCGGCGCGGCTTCGCCACCGGCGTCGCCTGCGTGCTGCTGGCGATCTTCGCACTCGTGGGGCTGGAGCTGCTGCTCGCGCAGTATCTCCAGCTCGTCCTCGGGCTCTCCCCGCTGTCGGCGGGCGTCCGGATGCTGCCGCTGATGATCGCGGCCGTCGCGGGCGGGCTGGCGGCGGCGCACGTGCTCCAGCGGATCGGACTGCGAGCCACGATGAGCGGCGGCCTCGCGCTCACCACGATCTCGCTGGCGCCCGTGCTCACCTGGGGGGTCGAGCAGAGTCCGGGGATGCTCGCCGTCTGCTTCATCGGGATCGGGTTCGGCGTCGAGGTCGCGCTGCTCGCCGCCTCCGACACGATCATGGCGGCCGTCCCCGAGTCACGGGCGGGCGGCGCGGCGTCGATCGAGGAGACGGCCTACGAGCTGGGCGCCGGTCTCGGCATCGCCGTCCTCGGCACGATCACCACGATGGTCTACGCCCCGGCGCTCGGCGTGGTCCCCGGCGTACCCGGCGACCTGATGAGCGAGGCCAGGGAGTCGCTGGCGGCCGCGGCGCACGTCGCCGTCCAGATCGGCGGCGCCCCGGGCGCGGCCCTGCTCGGCGCGGCCCGCCTCGCGTTCATCACCGCCCTGCACCGCACGGTCGTGGTCAGCGTGATCCTGCTCGGGCTCACCGCCCTGGCCGCGGCCGTGTTCATCTCCAGGGAGGCCGCGGCCGGTCACTGCGCCGACGAGCCGGAGGAAGCGGCGACGCCGGAGAGGTCGGAGAGCTCACCCCGGCCGTCATCGTGACGGGCGGCGCCACGGGTCTGAGGTCGATCCTTATGGGCAGATGTCTGGGCAATCGTCACCCGTCTCCCCAGAATGGGGAAGCGTGAAGCGAACCCTCCACGACGTGGCCTCGCTGGCGGCCCGGTTGGGCGTCGGCGGCATCTTCTTCGCGAACGGCTGGGAGAAGCTGGAAGCGGGCCTCAACGCGACCGGTGCCCAGTTCTCCGAGCTGGGCGCTCCCCTGCCGTCGGTATGGGCCGCGGCGACCATGCTCATCGAACTTGTCGGCGGCGCGCTGCTGGTGGCGGGCCTCGCCGTGTCGTTCGTCGGCCTGCTGCTGTTCGCCGAGGCGGTCGCCGTCTTCGTCATCACCACCGGGCACAGCGGCATGCCGCTGACCGGCGGAGACGTAAAGATCATCGTCGCGCTGGGCGCGGCGTCCGTGCTGCTCTCGGTCGGCGGGGCCGGGCGCGTCTCACTCGATCACATGGTCGTCATCAAGCGCCGAGAGGCCGAGGCGGCGGACGAGTTCGCCGCGGACAAGGAGGCGGACGCCGTCATCGCCGCGCTGCGCGACCCTGCGGAGGGGCCCAGGGCGATCCCTCCGGCGGCCGCGCCCGGCGAGGCCGTCGCGCCCCCGGGGGACGCCGCGTCGCGAGGAGCGGGCCCCGCCACCGCGGCGACCGCGGCGGCGGATACGGCACCCGACGCGGCGCCGGAGGCCGCACGGAACGCCGGACAGGGCGCCCCGGCCAAGGCGCGGACGCGCCGTACGAAGCGTGCACGGGACGAGGCCGCCGAGAGCCGGAGCGAGCCGGGATCCAGTCCCGAGTCGAGCTCTGGTCCTGAACCGGGCTCCGGCCCCGAGCCCGGCGACAGCCTGGTCGCCGGGCGGCGCCCCGGGGCATCCTGACCCTGGCGGGCCGACGACCCGCTGCCGGTGATCGCGCCCGCCGCGGGCGATCAGATCGCCGCGCCGACCTTGTCCACGATCTGGGTGGCGCCCAGTTCGCGCGCGCAGTGGGCGCAGCAGCAGATGCGGCCGTTGACGTCGACGCCGTGGCCCACAACGCGGCAGCCGCAGTGCTCGCACACCGGGGCCATCCTGGTGATCGCGCATTCGAAGCTGTCGAAGGTGTGCACCGCCCCCTGCGCGTGCACCTCGAAGCTCAGGTCGTAGTCGTTTCCGCAGACTTCACAAGCCGCCATGTTTCCCCCCGAATCTGGTGCTTGCTTTCGTCTACCCCCGCGACCGCGTCGATCACCACACATATTGGTCAATCTCCCCCAAGATCCCCAAAAACCCCCGAAGGAAGGACATAAGCCACCATTTTCGGATCTTCCGTATAGATCCTTTACAGACGCCCGTCCGGGTCGAAATACTCGTCGGTGCTCAAGATCGGCCACCCCTCGGGGTGGCCTCCCCTTCGAGGATTGGAACCGGATGATCAAGTTCGTCAAGGCGGGGGCCCTGACGCTCGGCGCGATCACGGCCGTCGCACTCCTGCCTGCCGCCGCCGAGGCGGCGTCGCCGCAGAGCATCTGCGGCGCCGGGTACACGCTCGTCAAGGACGGATCGCGCGCGATCAAGACAAAGAAGGGCGAGCAGCTCGCCGTCACCCACCTCCTCTACAACGGGAGGACCGGTAAGAACTGCGCCGTCACGATCAAGACGATGTACATCGGCAAGCCGAGCTACACCTACGTCGGGCTCAACGTGGAGAACGGAACCGATGCCGGCGAGGGGGCCTGGTTTGACCGGTACGCCGGCCCGATATACGTGAACGCCCGCCACAAGTGCGTGAGGTACTCGGGCAAGGCGAGCTCCCCGGACGGCAAGAAGAAGGCGTTCGGCGGCCGGGACAAGTTCGACAACTGCGGATGACCATAAAGCTGCTCTTAATCCCTTTTGTCCGAATTTGGGGTAACATCGGGGGCTAATTGACGCGAAAGGGATGCCCCCATGACCAGATTCGTTCATGTGATGCCACTCGACGATGTCATCGGTCATGAGGGCAGCCCCGACTGCGTCTGCGGACCGGGCGGCCAGCCGGTGGAGACGCTCGCCACTCGCGAGCCCGTCGGCATGATCTACCACCACCACGCCGTCCACCCCTGCTCCCTCTGGGAGGCCTCCGCCGAGGTCTGACCTCGGCGGAGGCCCCGCCCGTCAGGGCGACCGTACGCCTCCCGGGCAGACGTCCTCGTACGGCAGGCCGGGGAGGTATTCCTGCCACTCGGCTTCGGTCAGCGTCCGCCCCGCCCGCGCGCACACCGCGGCGGCGACGGCGTCCGGCGTCACCGGCCGGGACGCGACCGCACCGCTCCCGTCCAGGCCGACCACCGCGAGGCCGCCGGAGCCTTCCGCTCCGGGCGCCGGGGCGTCGCTCCGGAAGGCCACCGACACCACGTCGGCCCCGAAGGTGCCGACCGGCTCCCCGACCGCCGTCCCGGCCTCGACGTCCCACAGCCGGACGCCCTGCCCCGCCGCGACGGCCAGGAGCGAGCCGTCCGGGCTGAACGCCATGGCGGACACCGGCCGCCGTTGCGGCAGCACCGCGCCCCGGCGCTCGCCCGTCCGCGAGTTCCACGCGATCACCCGCCCCGCGAAGTCGCCCGTCACGATGATGGGCGCACGGGGGTGGAAGGCGACCGCCATGAGCGTCTGATCGGTGGCTCCGAAGGTCCGGACCTTCCCGTCGGCGACGTCGACCAGGTAGCCGGCGCCCGATCCGAGGACGGCGAGGTCCCGCCCGTCGGGGCTGAAGGCGGCGGTTCCGCCGCCCGCGTCGGCGATCTTGGCGACGGTGCGCCAGGCGCCCGTCCGCAGGTCGCCGACACCGACCTCCAGTTCCGTGGACGACTTCGCCGTGATCGTCGCCGCCTTCGTCCCGTCCTGGCTGACCGCGACCCCGACGATCGTCTGCGTACGGTCGTCCCGGACCTCGGTCGTCGCGAGCTTCCGGCCGCTCATCCGGTCCACCGCCCAAGCCCGGCGGCCCGTGTCGTCGGCGACCGCCATGACGCGCGTGTCGCGGCTGAAGGCGACCGCCTGCAACGACGCGGTGATCGGGACGGACGCGCCCGCGGGCCGGCCGGTCCCCGCGTCCCGGAACGTGAGGGCGCCGGCGCCCGTGCCGTGGACGGCGTATCGCCCGTCCGGCGTGAGCACGGCGGACTCGTCGGCCGGTCCCGCCCTGAGCGGGCCGGTCAGGTCCGCGATGCCGACCGTGTGGAGGGTGTCGTCCACGATGTACCGCAGCGCCCCTCCGTCGCGGTCGAAACGTATCTGCGCGGCCTCCCCCAGCGTGGGCTGGACGAGCAGCGACCTCTGGTCCGCCAGCCGCCACACCGTGATGGATCCCTCGGCGCGGACCGCGAGGAACCTGCCGTCCGCGCTGAAGGTCGCCGCCGGCCGCCCCGCCACCGGTGGGCCGAACGGCGGTCCGGTGCTTCCCGCCGTGAGATCGGTCAGGGTGACGCCCTCGTTCGCGGCGCAGGCGAGCCTGCGGCCGTCCGGGCTGAACGCGAGCGCCTGCGGTCCGACCCCGTCGTCCGCCCGGGCCGGGATCGGGCCGCCGCAGATGCCCGAGGGCGTACGGCGCGGGGTGGCGCGGGGCAGGTCGAACAGCCGGGGGCGCTCTCCGATGCCGTCGATCGCCGCGATCCGGCCGGCCGGGTCCACATCCGCGAGGTAGCCGGACCGTCTGGAGCTCGCCGTCCCAGTGTCGAGGTCCCAGAGCCGGACCGCGCCGCTGAAGCCGATGATCAGCACGCGTGGGCTCGCCCCGAACGCGATCTCGATCGGATAGTGCGCCTCGTACGTGCCGGCGCCGAGGGACAGTTCGCGCCCCGTAGCCCGCCCGGTGCGCGCGTCCCAGACGCGCACCCGCCGCCCCGCGGCGACGGCGAGGAGCCGGCCGTCCCCGCTCAATGCGATCGAGTGCACGTGCCTGCCGTCAACGCCGAGCCCGGACCACCCGCCGATCCGCCGTCCCGACCGCGCGTCCCGGAGCGTCACGCCGTCGCCGTCCAGGGACGCGACGGTCCGTCCGTCCCCGCTGAGCGTGTGGACGGCGCCGTTGAGCCGCAGCACGCCCGTCTCCCGCCGGCCGAGCGACGTGATCAGGCTGCCGCGCGCCTCATCGGTGTGGCCGAGCCGCCAGGCGGCGACACTCAGCAGCATCCCTATGACCGGGTCGGTGTCGCCGAGCCGGTCCGCCATGGAGGCGAGACCGCGCGACTCGGCCAGATACCGCTGCTCGTTCACCGCGGCGCTCTGCCAGACCGTCGCGGCGCCGAAGCCGACGGCGAGCACCAGCAGCACGGCGAGGGCGGCGGTGACGATCCGGCGGCGGCGGGCCCGGCGGCGGGCCAGCGCGGACCCCGCATCGAGGAAGTCGCGTTCGAGACGGCTCAGCGTGACATGGCGGCGGCCGGTCGCCGCCCAGCGCAGCACCGTGTCCAGCCGGTCCCCCTGGAGGAGGTCGCCGTCCGCGCCGCGGTTCCACCGCCGCGCCGCGACCGTGATCTCGCGGAGCACGGCGAGGCCCTCGCGCTCGGCCTGGACCCAGGCGCGCAGGCGCGGCCACGCCTGGATCAGCGCGGGGCGGGCGAGCTCGACCTCGCCGTCGCGCTCGACCAGCAGCTGCCCGAAGGACTCGATGATCCGCGCGACCGCCGCGGCCTCCTCCCCCGTACGGCCGTCGAGCAGCTCGGCGCGCGCGGCCCGTCTGGTGGCGACCTCGCCGTCGTCGGTCACGGTCGCGAGCCGGAGGAGCACCTCGGGCACCAACTCGCGCTCCGCCTGGACGAGCGCGCCGTACCTCTCCTCCGCGAGCGGGCCGAGCCCCGGGTCGGCGACCTCCGGTCCGGGCAGCAGCCCGGCCTCGGCGCTGCCGAGGACCAGCAGGTCCTCCGCGGCGACGCCGCGCGGGCCGGAGATCAGGCCGTACAGCAGCTCGCGCGCGTCCGGGCGGACGACCGGGTCCTTCGCCAGCGTGGCCGCGACAAGGGAGCGCAGCGAGCTCGGGAGCGGGCCGAGATCGGGGTCCTCGGAGAGCACGCGGTGCATGACGCCGCCCAGGCTCTCCGCGCTGAACGGGTCCGCGCCGGTGGCGGCGTACAGAACGATGCCGCCCCAGGCGAACAGGTCGGCGGGCGGCCCGGCCCGCTCGCCGACGAACACCTCGGGGGCCATGTACACGGGGGTCCCGGCCACCAGCCCGGTCGCGGTGAGGGACATGTCGCGGGCGCGGGCGACGCCGAAGTCGATGACGCGCGGGCCGTCCGGGCCGAGCAGCACGTTGTCGGGCTTGAGGTCGCGGTGGACCACCCCGGCATCGTGGATGGCCGCGATCGCCGTCGCCACGGCGGTGGCCAGGCGGTGCAGGTCGTCACCGGCGAACAGGCGGCCTCCGGCGACCGCCTGGCGCAGGCTGGCTCCCTCGACGTACTCGCTCACGATGTACGGCCGGGGCCCGTCGAGGACCGCGTCGATCACCTGGGCGGTGCAGAACGACGCGACCCGGCGGGCCGCATCCGCCTCGCGGGCGAACCGGCGGAGCAGCTCCGGGTCCTGCGCCGCCTCCCCGTGCAGCACCTTGATGGCGACGCGGCGTCCGGCGGGGTCGTACGCCTCGTAGACCACCCCCTGGCCGCCCGCGCCGAGCCGTCCGGCGAGCCAGTAATCGCCCAGCCGCCTGGGGTCCTCCGCTATCAACGTTGCCGACGCCACGCTCATCAGACGTCCGCGACCCCGCTCGCGTTTCGTCTCGATTCGATAAAGCGCCAGTCCGGACGGGAAGCCGCCGCGCGTATGGGGGCCCGAGCGGCGGCGGCTCCAGGCCACCCCGGCCGAGGGCTCGCGAACAGGTCATGGCACATTAGTCACAAAGGTCCCGCCAGATATCACCGCTTTACACCAGTTTTACGGGTAGATCGGTAGACATCTTGGTAAATAACGGAATCGTCACGGTCGGGGGGATCGGGAAGATGCTGAAGGTGGTCACGTCACTCGACGAGTCGCTCGACACGTTCGGCAAGGTGCGGGATATCAGGTCCGTACTGCGCCGCAAGCCCAAGAACGACAACAAGATCGTGGACATGCGGGCATACGCGGGCCGCAACGTCATCCGTTTCCCGAAGCCCGACCCGACCTCGGCCGCCTGACCTTCCCGGGACGCCCGACTACTGATTTGATGTCACCTCATGCGTGACATGCCCGACTTGTCGTCAACGGAGCGAACCCGGCACCGCAGGCTGCGCGAGCAGGGCCGTACGAACAGGACAGAGCTGTTCGACGTGCTGAAGGCCGGGTTCGTCTGCCATCTCGGAGTGATCGTGGACGGCGCGCCCATGGTCGTGCCCACCGCCTACGGCTTCGACTCCGACAATCTGTACATCCACGGGTCGGTCGCCAGCCGCAGCCTCGCGGCCGGCGGACCGACACCCATGTGCGTGACCATCACCCACGTCGACGGCCTGGTGCTGTCCCGGTCGGTGTTCGAGCACGGCGTCAACTACCGCAGCGCGATGATCTACGGAGTGCCGCGGGCGCTGGAGGGCGAGGAGAAGCTGGAGGCGCTCCGGATCCTCACCGAGCACACCGCCCCGGGCCAGTGGGACTACGCACGCCGCCCGAACCGCAAGGAACTGGCCGCCACCGTGATCCTGGCCGTCTCGCTGGAGGAGGCCTCGGTCAAGGTCCGCCAGGGGCCGCCGGACGACGCCGACGACCCGCACGACGTGTGGGCGGGCGTGCTGCCGCTCGCCGCCACCTGGCAGCCCCCCGTCACCGACCCGGCGGCCGCCCACGAGGTCCCCGAGCACGTACGGCTCCGCGCCGGCACCCGCCTCGGCTGACGACGCGGCGGCCGGGACGGGCGGACGGGTGGGACGGCGGGACGGGTGGGACGGCGGGACGGGTGGGACGGGCGGGACGGCGGGACGGGTGGGACGGGCGGGACGGGCGGGACGGGTGGGACGGGCGGGACGGCCGCCGCCTCCGGGCGGCGGCCTCAGGCCTACCGCCCGGCCGGCTCCAGGTTCGCCGCCATCGTTTGCAGGGTTTCGACCACGGTCCGGTACTGCTCGTCGCCGACACCGCGCAGGATCCGCGCCCGCGCGGCGTGGACGGCCAGGGCCAGCCGCTCACGGGCGGCCTTTCCCTCTTCGGTCAGCGCGTACGGCGCCTCGGGCGTGACCCAACCGTGGCGCCGCAGGTCGGCGAGCACCTCGCCCACCGAGATCTCCCCTTCCGCCCAGAAGGGGCGCAGCGCCTCGGCCAGCTCCTCCTCGTTGACGGGGTTCTCCTTGAGGACGTTGAGCGCCTGCCAGTGGCGGCGCCGCACACCCTCCCCCGCGAGCACGCGTTGGAAGTCGCCCTCGATGAGGCGGTCCACGCGCTTGAGCCAGTACCCGATCGGCTTATCCACGAGATCTCCCTCGATAGATGTAGAGTGACAGCTACATGTCAATAGTTATGTATCACCAAGGAGTGCGTGACGCCATGGACGAGATCGCCGTCATCGAGGGAGCGATGGTCGCGATCAGGCGCTCCCAACGGCGCCGCACACTCGCCGGGCTGTCGGGCGCGAGCGCATCGGGCGCGGTCTTCGACGTGCTCGACGTGGTGGAGGCCGCCGAGCGCGACGGGGAGCGCGCCACCGTCTCGACGGTCGCCACCGCGCTCGGCGTGGACCAGCCGCGCGCCAGCAAGCTGGTGACCGCCGCGGTCGAGGCGGGGCTGATCCGGCGCGAGGCCGACCAGGCCGACGGACGCCGGTCGCTGCTCGTCCGCACCTCCGAGGGGGTCGAGGCGTCAGAGCGGATCCACGAGTTCCGGCGCGGCGTCATCGAGCGGGTGGTCTCCTCCTGGAGCGGCGCGGATCGCGCCGACCTAGCGCGGCTGCTCGCCCGGTTCATGGCGGATTTCACCAGCGTGACGTCCGGGGGCGCGCCCTCGGAAGGCGCACGGCGGTGATCCGGCCCGTGACGCCCGGGGACCCCCGGCATACGGGGGCGCCTCGCGCACTTGATGAGGCAGGATGGGGCCGTGACCCCTTCCCCAGCGGTCGTCCGGCCCGATCAGGAGTTGATCACCCAGATCCTGGACGAGTTGGACCTCGACCACACCCTCGACGCTGAGGGCGACATCGCCATCGCCACGCCGGAGCTCACGGTCTACTTCCTGTTCGGCTCCGAGGGCGACCTGTTCACGATCCGCACCTTCTATGACCGGCACTACTCCGTCGACGACAAACCGATGCTGGTCAGCGCGCTGAACGAGTGGAACGCCGACACCATGTGGCCGAAGGTCTACACCTTCACCCAGGACAGCGGCGTGCTGCGCATCGTGGGCGACTCCCAGCTCTACATCGGCGCCGGCGTCACCCGCGAACACCTCACCACCGTGGTCGCCCACTGGGTGAGGTACGCGATCAAGTTCCACCGCTGGCTCACCGACCGGCTCGCGTTCGAGACCGACTGACCCGCGGCCCACCCGGGGCGGGCCGGAACCCCCGATATGGTGGGGATCCCCTCTCCCCCGACTCCCCGGAGCGCTGCCCGCCGATGCCCGAAGGTCACATCATCCACCTGCTCGCCGCCGAGTACGGCCGGCGGTTCACGGGCGGCGTGGTCGCGGCGAGCAGCCCGCAGGGCAAGTTCTCCGACAGCGCGGCCCTGCTCGACGGGCAGCGCATGGCCGTGACCGACGCCCACGGCAAGCATCTCTTCCTCGGCTTCGAGGGGTTCGACGGCCACGGCTGGGTGCGCGTCCACCTCGGCCTGTACGGAAAGGTCGCCTTCGGCCCGGCCCCCGCGCCCGCACCCGTCGGCGCCGTACGGCTCCGCCTGGAAAACGAGCGGGATTACGCCGACCTGCGCGGGCCGACGGCCTGCGAGCTCATCACCGCCGGAGAGAAACGGGCGGTGCACGACCGCCTCGGCCCCGACCCGCTGCGGCCGCACGACGACCCCGAACGCGCCTGGTCGCGGATCACCCGGTCACGCGGGCCGATCGCGGCGCTGCTCATGGAGCAGAAGATCATCGCCGGGGTCGGCAACGTCTACCGGGCCGAGGTGCTCTTCCGCCACGGGATCGACCCCTACCGCCCCGGCCGCGAGCTGAGCCGCGCCGAGTGGGACGCCATCTGGGCGGACCTCGTCGCGCTCATGCGCGAAGGCGCCGCCTCGGGCCGGATCGACACCGTACGCCCCGAGCACACGCCCGAGGCCATGGGACGGCCGCCGCGCGTGGACGACCACGGCGGCGAGGTGTACGTCTACCGCCGGTCCGGGCAGCACTGCCACATCTGCGGGGGCGAGATCCGCACCGCCGACCTGGAGGCGCGCAACCTGTTCTGGTGTCCCGCCTGCCAGCGGCGCTGACGCCGGAAGCCCGGCCGGAGGTCAGGGCAGCGGTTCCAGCATCCGGTGCGGCCCGCGCAGCGCGACGCTCACCGGGTCCTCGCGGGTGAGGTCGGCGCCGGGACCGGGCCATATCTCGACCTCCTCGGCGGGCACGTGCGCCCCGCACACCGAGCAGGTGGCGCCCGCGCCGATCGGCGCGTCGCAGGGGACGTGACGGAAGACGCGGCGCGGCCCCGCGGCGCTCATGTGCCGCTCGCCCCACTGGGCGAGGGCGAGCACCGGCGGCCAGAGCTCCCTCCCCTTGCCGGTCAGGACGTACTCCTCGCGCGGCGGGGACTCCTGATAGCGGCGCCGCTCCATGACCCCCGCGTCCACCAGCGCGGACAGTCGCTGGGAGAGGACCGCCCTCGGGATGTCGAGGTGGGCGAGGAAGTCGCCGTACCGGCGCACGCCGTACAGCGCGTCGCGCACGATGAGCAGCGTCCACCGCTCGCCGAGCAGTTCCAGTGACCGGGCGAGGGAGCAGTCCTGCCCCTCGTAGTTCTTGCCGAGCCCCATCAGCGCCGCCCTCCTTTCGCGCCATCTTAGTTCATTCACTGAACCAACCCGTGTTATCGTCGCGCCGTCAGTTCAATGACCGAACCTTGGAGGTCCTGTGCTGGTCGAGACCCCGGCTCCCTTGCGGGCCCGGCCGGCGACCCTCGCGGTCGCGTGCGCGGCGCCACTGCTCGCGCTGATCAACTACACCGCGCCGATGGTCACGCTGCCGGAGGCCGCCCGCGCGCTCGACGCCGGTCCCACCGGCCCGGTCTGGATGCTGAACGCCGTCACCCTGGGGCTCGCGGTGTCGCTCCTCCTCGCCGGAGGGCTCGCCGACGATCACGGCCGCCGGCGCGTCTACGTCGTCGGCATGGCGTCGCTCGCGGTGTCGAGCGCGATCGTGGCCCTCGCGGGAGGTGTGCCGGTGTTCGTGATCGGCCGCTTCGCCCAGGGGGTGGCCAGCGCGGCGCTGCTCGCCGCCAGCCTGGGCGTGGTCGGCGAGGTCGTTCCCCCGGGCCCCGAGCGGGTGCGGGCCACGGGGCGGTACGGCGCGATGCTCGGCCTGGGCATCGCGATCGGCCCCCTGGTGTCGGGCGGGCTCGCCACGCTGTCGAGCTGGCGCGGCGTGTACTGGCTGACGGCCGCCTGCTCCGTCGTGCTGGCCGTGCTGGCGGCCCGCACGCTGCCCGCGCGGACGGAGCCGCGGCCGGGGCAGCGGCCAGGGCGGCGGCGGCTCGACGTGCCCGGCGCCGTCACGCTCACCCTCGGGCTCGCCGCCCTGGTGACCGGCGTGACCGAGGCACGGCTGGGCTGGTCCCGGCCGGTCGTGCTCGCGGCCCTGGCCGCGGCGGCCGTTCTCCTGACCTCTTTCGCCCTGGTGGAGGTCCGCCGTCCCGAGCCGCTGATCGACATGGGTCTGTTCCGGCGCCCGTCGTTCCTCGTCGCCACCGGCGGCGCGCTGGTCACCGGCATCGCGATCGTCGGGCTGATGAGCTATCTGCCGACCGTGCTCCAGTCGGCCCTCGGCATGACGCAGCTCGCCACCGCCGCGGTATTCGCGTTCTGGTCCGGCACGTCCTTCGTCGCCGCGCTCCTGGCTCCCCGATTGCGGCTCGCCGCCCGCGGCCGGCTCGCGCTCGGTCTGCTGCTCTCCGCCGCCGGCAGCCTCGCCCTGCTCGGCACGATGGCCCATTGGTCGGCTCCGCGGGCGCTCGCCGGGCTCCTGGTCGCGGGGATCGGCAGCGGACTGGTCAACGCGTCCCTCACCCACCTCGCGATCGAGAGCGTGCCGCGGCACCGGGCCAGCATGGGGTCCGGGGCGAACAACACCGCGCGGTACGTGGGCTCCTCGGTGGGCGCTGCGCTGACCGCGGCGGTCACCGCCGGTCAGGGGCTCGCCGCCGGCACCGATCTCATGATCGTGGCCTGCGCGGCGGCCGCCGCTCTCACCGCCGGGCTGGTCCGGTTCGCCGCCTCCTGACCTTTCACGTGGAACGGCCGGGCCCGGACGAGGTCAGGCGAGCGCCCGGCCGATCTCGCGTACCACGTCCGCCGCCGGACGCTCCTCGGCCAGCCGCCAGGCCGTGCCCGCCCAGAGGTTGACCCCGCCGGGGTCGCCCTGCGCCACCGCGGCGCGGCGGATCGGCGTGGTCAGGTGGTGGACGGCGGGGTAGCCGACCGGGGCGTCCGGATGATCGAGGATGAACCGGTTGGTCAGGCCGCGCGCGGGCCGTCCCGAGAACGCGGTGGTCACCGTCATCGAGGTGAACCGGGGGTCGCGCAGCGCGGCCCGGTGGACGGCGCTGGCCCCGCTCTCCGGCGTCAGCAGGAACGCCGTCCCGAGCTGTACGGCCGCGGCGCCCGCCTCCCGCGCGGCCAGGGCCGCCGCCGCGTCGCCGATGCCGCCCGCCGCGATCAGGGGCGTCCGGACGGCCGCGCGGACCGCCGCCAGCAGGTCGAGCAGCCCCGGCTCGGAGCGCCCGTACGGCTTGCGCGGCACGAAGGAACCCCGGTGCCCGCCCGCCTCCGGCCCCTGCACAGACAACGCGTCCGCGCCGGCGACCACGGCGGCCACCGCCTCACCGGGGTCGGTGACGGTCACCACGACAGTCGTCCCCACGTCGTGGAAGCGGTCGACGAGATTGAGGTCGGGACACCCGAACGTGAAGCTCACCACCGGCACCGGGCTCCGGAGCAGCAGGTCGAGCTTGGCGTCCCAGTCGTCGTCATCGTCGAGCGGGACGTCGGGCAGCTCGACGCCGTACCGCTCCGCCTCCGGCGCGAGCTCGGCGGCGTAGGCCTCCACCACGTCGGGATCGGCCGGATCGCCGGGGACGAAGAGGTTCACCCCGAACGGGCGATCCGTGGCGGCCCTGACCCGCTCGATCTCGGCGGCCACGGCCTCGGCCGTCTTGTATCCGGCGGCGAGGAATCCCAGCCCTCCGGCCTCGGACACGGCCGCGCACAGCTCGGGCGTGCCCGAGCCGCCCGCCATGGGCGACAGGACGACGGGGTGGGCCAGCGAGTCCAGGATGCGATCGGGCATGACGGCAGCCTAGCCGCGCCCTTGTGGGCGCCCCTCGGCCCGGGTCCGCCGGTCCGCGGGCCGGCCGTCAGAAAGAGCCGGCCTTCAGAAAGAGCCGGCGCCGTCGTCGTCGTGCCCGCCGTCGGTGAGTACGACGACGGCGCGTTCGAGCAGCTCCCGCAGCAACGCGATCTCGTCGGGCGTGAAGGCGTCCACGAGGCGGCGTTCCACGGCCACGGCCTCGGCGTCGGCTTTGCGCAGCAGCGCCTGCCCGGCCCGGCTCAGCCGGGTGACGAGCACCTGCGCATGGTCGCTGGAGGGACGGCGCTCGACCAGGCCGCGCGACTCCAGCGTCTTGATCACGGTGGCCATGCTCTGCGGCGTCACCGAGCACAGCCGGGCCAGCTTCGCCCCGGAGATGCCGGGGGCCAGCGAGAGCGCGTACATCGCGGCGTACTGCGGCACGGTCAGCCCGAACGGGCGCAGCACGCGGCTCTTCTCCGCCATCAGCGCCTGCTCGGCACGCTTGACGGCACCGCCGGGACGCCACGCCACCGACTCCGCGACCTTCTTCTCGTCGGTTCCCACCCGCGCTCCCCGAACTATCAAAGTCCTGATGTACGCCTGAACCCTACTACCGATTTGACGTAGCCCACCGGACAATCCATGCTCTGTTTTCCATCAGAGCTTTTATGGTCATCAGAGCTGGAGTGTTCTATCGATGCCTGTCAGTCGCTCTCCCGCCTCCACCCTGGCCGTGGTCTGCGCCGCGGTGCCGGGCGTCCCGGTGACCGCCACCGGCACGGCCGAGGCGCTCGGCGACATCGGCGCGGACCTCCGGGCCGACCTGGCCTCCACGCAGTGGGTGGTCAACGCCTTCTTCCTCACCTTCGCCGCGCTCATGGCGTGCACCGGTTCCCTCGCCGACCGGATCGGGCGGCGCCGGATGTTCATCGGAGGTCTGGCGCTGTTCGCGGCGGCCATGCTGCTGGCTACGGCGGCACAGGACATCGGCGTGCTGATCCTCGCCAGGGCGCTGGCGGGTGCGGGCGCCGCCGCCACAACGACCGGCGGCAGCGCGCTGCTCGCTCACGCCTTCCCGGGGAGAGTCTCCCGATCCAAGGCCTTCGCCTGGTTCGGCACCACCATCGGCCTCAGCCTGGCGTTCGGCCCGCTGATCGCCGGAGCGCTGGTCACCGCGATCGGCTGGCGGAGCCTGTTCACCGCCGCCGCGCTCGTACTGCTGCCGATCCTGCCCGCGACCGCGCTGCTGACCGAGTCCCGAGCCCCCGCCCGCGGCCCGGTGGACTGGGGCGGCGCGATCACCTTCACGCTCGGCCTCACCGCGTTCACGTTCGCCGTGGTCGAGGGGCCCGCGCTCGGGTGGACCCATCCGGGAGTGGCCGGCGGGTTCGTCGCCTGCGCCGTCCTGCTGGCCGCCTTCGCGGTGATCGAGCGGCGTCACCCCGCTCCGCTGGTCGACCTGTCACTGCTGGCCCGCCCGCGTTTCGTGGCGATCTCCTCGATGCCGTTCCTGCTCGCCTTCGGCTTCGTCGCGCCGACCATCGTGCTCCCGCCCTACCTCATGGCCACCCTGGGCTACTCCGCCCGACAGGCCGGGCTGGCGCTGATCCTGCTCACCGGGCCGACGCTGATCGTGCCGCCGCTCACCGGCGTCATGGCCCGCCGCCTGTCCCAGCGCGCCCTGCTCGTGACCACGCTGCTGCTGGTCGGAGCCGGAACCGGGCTGCTGGCACTGCTGCCCGCCGGGTCGGGTCCGGCGCGGCTGGCCGCGCCGCTGCTGATCATCGGGATCGGGTTCGGCGTCTCCCTGGCCGTCATGGACGGCGCGGCGATCTCCTCCGTCGACGCCTCGCAGGCCGGCATGGCCGCCGGGCTGTTCAACACCGCGCGGATCACCGGCGAGGTCGTCGCCATCGCCGTGCTCGGCGCCGTGCTGTCCACGCTCACCCAGGCGAGCCTGACCGTCCGGTACGGCACGGCCGACGCCGCCCGCGCCACCTCGCGCCTGCTCCAGGGCGACATGGCGGGAGCCGTCCCGCCCGGAGCCGATCACCTGGAGTTCACGCGCCTCGCGACCGCCGGGTACGCGGGCGCGTTACAGACCGCGCTGTGGATCCTGACCGCCCTGTCCCTGGCCGGCGCGCTCGCCGTCGGCCGTCTGATGTCCGCACGCCGCGGCGAACCCGCGGCGCTCACCGCCTGAAAGGAAGCAGTCATGCCCACCGTCGAAGTGAACTCCGGCACCGTCAACTACCTGGTCACCGGAAGCGGTCCCGGACTGGTGCTCGTGCACGGCACGGGCGCCACTGGGGAAACGAACTGGGCGCCGCTCATCGAGGCGGTCTCCGACCGGTTCACCGTGGTCGCCCCCGACCTGTCCGGCTCGGGCGCCACCGTCGACGACGGCGGCCCGATCCACATCCACGACCTCGTCTCTCAGGTCCTCGGCGCGGCCGACCACGCCGGGCTGGAGCGGTTCCACCTGGTCGGCCACTCGCTGGGAGCCGTCGTCGCCCTGGCCGCGGCGGGAACGCGACCGGAGCGGGTGCTCTCACTCGTCGCACATGCCGGGTGGGCCAGGACGGATCCCTGGATGGCCTTCCAGATGGACTTCTGGATCCGCCTGATGCGCGTCGACAGGGAGCTGCTGGCCCGGTTGCTCCAGGTGACCGCCATGGGCGACGACACGCTCCGCGCCCGCGACCTCGCCGACTTCGAGCAGGCCACGGCCGGGTTCGCCGCCCTCATGGACGGCGCGGAAGCCGGGTTCGTACGGCAGGCCCGGGCCGACATCGACGTCGACATCACCGCGCTGCTCCCGAAGATCACCGCGCCGACGTTGATCATCTCCAGCGCCCACGACCGGATCGTGCCGCCGCACCACCAGCGCGAGCTGGCCGAGTCGATCCCGGGGGCGGATCTCGTGTCGCTCCCCGGCGGTCATGGTCTCCCGTTCGAGAACCCCGGCCTCTTCGTGTCCACGATCGCGGAGCGCCTCCTCGCGGACAGCGTGACAGCGTGACGGCGCCCGCGGGGCACATGTCGGCATAAAGCGGGAGCGGGGCGCCGGCTGTCCGGGGCCCCGCTCCGAGCTCACGCCCCCAGCGTCCCCTTCTGCCCGCCAAAGCTGTAGATGGATCTGTCGGGGCATGCGGATAGAGTCCCGCCGACACTTGCGGGTGAACTGAAGGAGTTCAGATGGCGAGGACCACTCCACCTCGGCCGGTCGACATCGCCGCCGTGTTCCCTGAGCTGGTGCCGCTGGCGCGGCGGGCGGTTCGCCTGCATCCCCGCCCGGGCCGGCCCACGATCCACGAGAGCTCGATCGGCGGGCCTCTGCTCTGGCCCGCCGACGAGGACTGGCCCGCTTGCAGCGACGAACATGACCACTGGCAGCCGCCCGCTTCACTTGACGACATCCGCCGGCGCCGCGACTTGCTGGAGGCTGCGTGGCTCCGGCCCCGGCCGTCCCACGAGAACCTCCTCACCCCGGAGCAGCGCGCGTACCTCGACAAGCTCGAAGCAGGGCATCCTCCGCACAGTGCGCCGAATCCGCTTCTGCCCGTCGCACAGCTGTACCTCCGCGATGTCCCGGGGCTCGTCGGCCCCGAAGGAGCAGACGTCCTCCAAGTACTGTGGTGCCCGCTCGACCACAAAGGGGGCATGCCCACGGCTCGTCTGATCTGGCGAGATTCCACTGACGTCCAGAAGGTGCTCACGAACCCACCCGCTCCGCTCGACGTCGACCACTTCGGCCACTACGTACCGGAGCCGTGCGTGCTGCACCCCGAGGTCGTCACCGAGTACCCCGCATCCCACGAGCTTCCCGACGAACTCGCGGAGCGCCTGCACGCGTGGGGGCGCGCCGAGTGGGCCGAACTGCACCCAGACGATGAGCAGTATGCCGGCAGCGCGTACTACCAGTTCGAGCACAGCGTCGCTCCTGGCTGGAAGGTCGGCGGCTGGGGCCCCTGGAGCTTCTGCGACCCGTGGCCGATGAACTGTGACACCTGCGGCTCGGAGTACCGGCCGCTGCTGACCATCAGTTCGGGCGAGTGGGACGGAGGCAGCGGCAGCTGGATTCCCCTCGAAGATCGCGACCACACGGGCCCTGTCGGGATCCGGAACCCGTCCGACCCTCCAATGGTGCAGATCGGCCGCGGGTACAACATGCAGATCTATACCTGCCCCACGTCCTTCGACCACCCGCACCTCGAAATCATGCAGTGAGCTTTTCCACGTGGCTCAGCGGCTGTCCAGTTGGCACCCTCCACCTGCGTGCCTGACGCCGGTCAGGCGAGGGGTGACTTCAGATGTGCCGTGCGGTCCAGCCATGCCGCGGCAGCGGCGCACCGCTGCGCGACGACGTGGTCCGGCTCGCCGGATCACGGCTCGCGCCTCCGGCTCGGCGTGGGGACGCGAGAGCCGCGCATCCGCGCAGGGGGCACAAGCAGAAGCGGGGAACCGGAATCTCACAGGTGCGGAGGATGCCCTGCTCCGAGCTTGTCGAGGTACGCGCGCCGCTCCGGGGTGAGGAGGTTATCGCGGCGGTGAAGAGCAGGCGGGCGATGGGCGACGACGCGCACGGATCGTTGTCATTGACTGCGGACGAGGGCAAGCATCTCATCCACCGAACCGGCCGGATCGCTGATCGGAAACTGCACCGCGCGGATGATCGCGTCGGCGTCGACCAACAGGGTGAGGCGCTTGAAGCGGTCGACGCCGGCCGCCCGGAAGGTCGGCAGCAGCAGCCCAGCGGCGAGTCTGCTGTCCTGGTCGGACAGGAGGGGATAGGGCAACCTCGCGTGCGTGACGAAGGCGGCCAACTGGTCGGGTCGCTGGGTGCTCACGCCTCGGATCGTGGCACCTGCCGCCTCGAAGTCGGCACACCGTGACGCGTAGGTAAGAGCCTCCAACGTGCAACCCTTCGTCCCTGGGACGTCGGCCCAACCAGGCGGGTAGCCCTGGGTGTCCGGGGCAAAGGCGCCGGGGAAGAAGTAGAGCACCGTCCAGACGCTGCCCGGTGCGTTGGGCGCGACCAGCTCGCCGTCATGTCGTTCCAGCACGACATCCGGCATTTTCCGGTTGACCAGCTTGTGCACGCGACGGCTCTCGGCGGACCCGTCCTCGCTGGTCGCGGTCAGCGCCCCATCGCCCATCACATGTCTGGCGCCCCAATCTTGCAGGGCGATGAGCGCCGGCAGCAGGCCTTCACCCTTAGTGGTCAGCACATAGTCGTAGCGCGGCGGGCGATCGGAATAGGGCCGCCTCTCGAGCACCCCGTGTTCGACGAGCCCGGCCAGGCGTTCGGCCAGAGCTCGACGGCTGACGCCGAGCTCACGCTGAAGGCTGTCGAAGCGGGTGGTGCCGCCCGCGATGTCCCGCACTACCAGGAACGTCCACCAGTCGCCGATCACTCCGAGCGCTTGTGCGATACCGCAGTCGGAGTCGGGCAGATCGGCGCGCTTCACGCACTCAAGTATAGTGCGTTCCATTCTGGAACTTACTCAGGAGGGGCGCTGGGATGGGAATCGACACTGGAGGTGGGGTGGGCGTCTTCTGGCGGTGGTGGACGGCTGGCACGACCAGCGCGGTCGGCTCGGCGGTAGGCGCGGTGGCGCTGCCGCTGACGGCCTTGATGGTGCTCGACGCCTCCGCGTTCGAGTTGGGCATGATCGCCGCCGCTGGTTACGTCGCCTGGATCGTGATAGGCCTGCCCGCCGGGGTGGTGGTGCAGCGACTCCCCATGCGAAGGGTTCAGGTCGCCGCCGACCTGGCCCGCGCGACGGCGGTCATCTCCATCCCGCTGGCCTGGTGGCTGGATTGGCTGACGGTCGCCCAGCTGGTGATCGTGGCCCTCGTGATCAGCTTCGCGAACGTCATCTTCGACGTCGCCAACTCGACCTTCCTGCCGTCGATCGTGAGCAAGGAGCAGCTGCAGTCCCGTAACAGCCTGACGTCCGGCACTCACGCCACTACTCAGCTCGGTGGGCCGTCGGTTGGCGGTCTCCTCATCCAGGTGCTCGGGGCGGTGCCCACCCTCCTCGTCGACGCGGCCAGCTACCTTGTCTCAGCCCTGCTGCTGCGGACCCTGCCCGAACGCCGCGCAGAGGCCCCCGACCGCTGGCCACCGGTGCGCGCGATGATCCGCGAAGGCTGGCGTTTCGTCGTGCACCACCCGGTCATGGGTCCGTGCATGTGGGCCGCGACCGCGGCCAACACGGTCTGCGGGGCACAGCAGGCGCTGTACGCGCTGTACCTCGTACGCGAGCTGCACACCGAGCCCGGCCTCGTCGGCCTTCTGCTGGCGGCGGACGGCGTCGGCGCCCTGATCGGCGCGGCTTTGACGAACCAGGTCACGGCCAGGCTCGGCACCGCCCGCACCCTGATCGTCTCCGGCTTCGTCATGGTCGCCGGGGCGCTCATCGTTCCCCTCGGCACCGGCTGGCAGGGCCTCGCGGCCTTCGCCGTCGGCAACGTGGTATTTTCCGCCGGCGTCGTGGTGCTCAGCGTGGTGACCCGCACGTACCGGCAGATCGCCAGCCCGCCCGACCTGCTGCCTCGGGTGATGGCCACGGTCCGCTTCGTCTCCTGGGGCGCGATCCCGATCGGCGGGTTGATCGCCGGAGCGATCGCCGGGCTACTCAGCGGCCGGGCCACCCTGATGATCTTTGTCGCCGCGGCCATCTGCATACCGTTGGTCCTGCTGGCCTCACCGATCCGGCACCTGCGCGACCTCACCGACTATCAGCAAAGTGACGAATCCACCGGCTCGCCATCGCATCGTCGGCAGCTCGCCCCTGAAGCCCAAGCGGGCATGTCCAACCCGTGAAGCCCAGCATCCGCGCAGAGCGAACAAGCAGAAGCGGGGAACCGGAATCTCGCCGGCTCCCCGCTTCGACTTGCTATTTCACATCCCTGACGGCGCCGGGATTCAGCTGCAGCCGCTGGTGCTGCCGCAGCCCTCGCAGACGTAGCAGCTACCCGCCGGGCGCATCTTCGTGCCGCAGGTCATGCACAGCGGCGCGTCGGCCGTACGGCCCTGGTGGCTCTCCAGAGAGTCGGAGGAGGAGCGCTTGGGCTCGGGGCGCGCCACCTCCGCGCGCTTGGGCTCGATCGGCGCGGACTGGGCCAGCGCCGCCGTGTCCACGACCTCGTGCAGCGCGGCCGGGTCCTCACCGCGCGCCTGCGCGGCCCGCTCGGCGGCGGAGAAGATGCCGAGGGCGGCCCGGTCCTCGTACGGCAGGTAGTTGAGCGCCAGCCGCCGGAAGATGTAGTCCATGACGGACTGGGCCATCCGGACGTCCGGGTCGTCGGTCATGCCGGCCGGCTCGAACCGCATGTTGACGAACTTCTGGACGTAGGTCTCCAGCGGAACGCCGTACTGCAGGCCGATCGAGATGGCGACGGAGAAGGCGTCCATGACGCCCGCGAGGGTCGAGCCCTGCTTGGACATCTTGAGGAAGACCTCGCCGAGGCCGTCGTCGGGGTAGGACGACGCCGTCATGTAGCCCTTGGCCCCGCCCACGGTGAACCGCGTGGTGATGCTCGGCCGCTGGTTCGGCAGGCGCCGCCGGGTGGGCCGGGGCACCTCGATGACCTGGACCTCGGGGGCGGTCTCCTCCGAGACGCTCTCGGAGGTCTTCTTCGCCACCGAGAGCGGCTGGCCGACCTTGCAGTTGTCCCGGTAGACGGCCAGGGCCTTCAGCCCGAGCTTCCAGCCCTCCAGGTAGACCTGCTCGATGTCGTCCACGGTGGCGGTCTCGGGCAGGTTGACGGTCTTGGAGATCGCGCCGGACAGGAACGGCTGGACGGCGGCCATCATCCGGACGTGGCCCATCGGGGCGATGGCCCGCTCGCCCATCGCGCAGTCGAACACCTCGTAGTGTTCGGTGCGCAGGCCGGGGGCGTCCACCACGTGGCTGTGCTCGGAGATGTACTCGACGATCGCCTCGACCCGCTCCTCCTGGTAGCCGAGCTGCCGCAGCGCCCGCGGGATCGTCTGGTTGACGATCTGCATGGAGCCGCCGCCGACCAGCTTCTTGAACTTGACCAGGGCGAGGTCGGGCTCGATGCCGGTGGTGTCGCAGTCCATCATCAGGCCGATGGTGCCGGTGGGCGCGAGCAGCGACGCCTGGGCGTTGCGGTAGCCGTTCTTCTCGCCCAGCCGGAGGCACTCCTGCCACTGGCGGGTCGCCTCAGCGTGGATCGTCTTGTCCATCGCGTCGAGCGTACGCAGGTCGTCGTTGGCGCTCGCGTGCTTGCGCATGACGCGCTTGTGCGGCTCCGCGTTGCGCTCGTAGCCGTCGTACGGGCCGACGATCGCGGCGAGCTCGGCCGAGCGGCGGTAGGAGACTCCGGTCATCAGGGAGGTGATCGCCGCGGCGATCGCCCGGCCGCCCTCGGAGTCGTACGCATGGCCGGTGGCCATCAGCAGCGCGCCCAGGTTGGCGTAGCCGATGCCGAGCTGCCGGTAGGCCCGGGTGGTCTCGCCGATCTTCTCGGTCGGGAAGTCGGCGAAGGTGATCGAGATGTCCATCGCCGTGATGATCAGCTCGGTCAGCTTGACGAAGTTGTCCACGTCGAACGTGTCGTCGTCGCGCAGGAACTTCAGCAGGTTGATCGACGCGAGGTTGCAGGAGGAGTTGTCCAGGTGGAGGTACTCCGAGCAGGGGTTGCTGGCCGTGATGCGCCCGGTCTCCGGGCAGGTGTGCCAGTCGTTGATCGTGTCGTCGTACTGCAGGCCGGGGTCGGCACACTCCCAGGCGGCCTGGGCCATCCTGCGGAACAGCGACTGGGCGTCGACCTTCTCGATGATCTCGCCGGTCAGCCGTGCCCGCAGGCCGAAGTCGCCGCCGTTCTCGACCGCGCGCATGAACTCGTCGGAGACGCGGACGGAGTTGTTGGCGTTCTGGTACTGCACGGACACGATGTCCTTGCCGCCGAGGTCCATGTCGAACCCGGCGTCCCGCAGCGCGCGGATCTTGTCCTCCTCGCGCGCCTTGGTGTCGATGAACTCCTCGATGTCGGGGTGGTCGACGTCGAGGACGACCATCTTGGCCGCCCGGCGGGTGGCGCCGCCGGACTTGATGGTGCCCGCCGAGGCGTCGGCGCCGCGCATGAACGACACCGGCCCGCTGGCCGTGCCACCGCTGGAGAGCAGCTCCTTGCTGGAACGGATGCGGGAGAGGTTGATCCCGGAGCCGGAGCCACCCTTGAAGATGACACCCTCTTCCTTGTACCACTCCAGGATGGACTCCATCTGGTCGTCCACGGCCAGGATGAAGCACGCGCTCACCTGCTGCGGCGAGGCGGTTCCCACGTTGAACCACACGGGCGAGTTGAAGCTGAAGACCTGGTGGACCAGCGCGTGCTTCAGCTCGTGGTCGAAGATCTCGGCGTCCTCGTCCGTGGCGAAGTAGCCGTTCTCGACGCCGGTCTTGGTGTAGACGTCGACGACGCGGTCGACGAGCTGCCGCAGGCTCGACTCGCGCTGTGGCGTGCCGACGGCGCCGCGGAAGTACTTGCTGGTGACGATGTTGGTGGCGTTGACCGACCAGAAGTCGGGGAACTCCACGCCGCGCTGCTCGAAGTTGATCGAGCCGTCGCGCCAGTTCGTCATGACGACGTCGCGGCGCTCCCAGGTGACCGTGTCGTACGGATGGACCCCCGGGGTGGTGAAGACGCGCTTCATCTTCAGACCCTTACGCGGCCGCTTGCCGCCGCGTCCCCCGGTGCCCGTCTCGGTGCCGTTCACGATCTCCGTCATGAATTCCCCCTCCCGGGGCCCGGTGGGAGCCCCTCGCATCCGATCACGTGTCTGTTTGATCACCCTGAGTGACGACGGCCGACGTGCGCGGCCCCGCCACCTTCCGCCGCTACTGCTGGACGGCGGTACGCGCGCCTCTGAGCTGCTCGATCTCGGCCTCGAAGTCGGCGAGCGTCTCGAACCCCCGGTAGACGGAGGCGAAACGCAGGTAGGCGACCTCGTCCAGCTCGCGCAGCGGCCCCAGGATGGCGAGCCCCACCTCGTGCGAGGCGATCTCGGCGCATCCGGTGCCCCTGATGTTCTCCTCCACCAGCTGCCCGAGCTGGGCGAGCGAATCCTCGCCGACCGGGCGTCCCTGACAGGCCCGCCGCACTCCGGCGACGACCTTGTCCCGCGAGAACGGCTCGGTCACCCCGCTGCGCTTGCTGACCATGAGGAGGACGGTCTCCTGCGTGGTGAACCTGCGCCCGCATTCGGAGCAGGTACGCCGGCGGCGGATGGCCGCCCCGTCCTCTGTCGAGCGACTGTCGACGACCCGCGTGTCCGGGTGACGGCAGAACGGGCAGTGCACGTCATCGCCTCCCTGGAAACGCTTGCGCCCACTTCACGAAAACGTCGTGAAGCGGTCACGGAAACACAAGCTGTGGTGAAGTACATCTCTGTAACTACTAGATGTTGTGGTCCAACCGTAGAAGTGCCCGACCTTGAACGCAAGTCGGCGGACCCCCGCCGAGCGAAGTGGCTGTTCAACCAGCGGAACCGTCTGGAAGCTCGGGCGTGTCGCCCACCCCAACAGCATCGCGCGGCACCCTACAAGAAGATCGGCGAAATCTCGGCAATATCGAACACGATGTCGATCGAACTCCCGTACGATGTCGATACAACTGCGCAGGTGACGGCGATTCACATCGAATCGAACAATTGTTTGAAGATGATCTTCGATCGAGGTACCGTCGCTCTGTGCGACATGAAGAACACGGATTGGGAGGTGGTTTGGTGAGCGGGCAGGAAGAGAGCGTCAACGACCTGGCGGTGCGCAGGCGGGATGCCCTTGGTCTCACCCCCAGGCAGCGCAAGATCCTCGAGGTGATCCGCGACTCGGTGCAGCAGCGCGGATATCCGCCGTCGATGCGCGAGATCGGCGAGGCGGTCCAGCTGACCAGCACCTCAAGCGTGTCGCATCAGCTCACCGCCTTGCAGCGCAAGGGCTACCTGCGCCGTGACCCGCACCGGCCCCGCGCGCTGGAGGTCCGGCTGCCGGGCGAGCCGGTGCTGTGGGTCGATCCGGACGCCCCTGAGGTGGAGCCGAGCTTCAGCCGCCCGACCGCCGCGTACGTGCCGCTCGTCGGCCGCATCGCGGCCGGAGGCCCGATCCTGGCCGAGCAGAGCATCGAGGACATCTTCGCGCTGCCCAAGCAGCTCGTCGGCGAGGGCACGCTGTTCCTCCTGCAGGTCAGCGGCGACTCGATGATCGACCTGGCGATCGCCGACGGCGACTGGGTCGTGGTGCGCCAGCAGCCGGTCGCGGACAACGGCGACGTGGTGGCCGCCATGATCGACGGCGAGGCCACGGTCAAGACCTTCAAGCGCAAGGACGGCCACGTCTGGCTGGTTCCGCACAACGCCAACTACGAGCCGATCCCGGGCGACGAGGCGACCGTCCTGGGCAAGGTCACCGCCGTCCTGCGCAAGCTTTGACGCGCCCCCGGCCTGACTGAAGGCCGGAGCACCACCGACGACACCGGCAGCCCGGTTCGTCCACGCGTCGCTCCGCGGTGACGCAGGTCACCGCGGAGCACCAGCGTGACAGGCTGGCCAATGGGCAATGCGGGTGAATGCCGCAAATAGGCTTACTGGTGTGACGCGCAACCTTGATCAGCTCACCCTTGAGGCGGCATCCCGCCGCGACGGCCTCAAGTGGTCGGAGACCGCACCCGGTGTGATCCCCTCCTGGGTCGCCGACATGGACTTCCCTGTTCCGGAAGCGGTGCGCGAGGCGCTGATCCGCCGCGTCGAGACCGACCTCGGCTACCCCACCTGGATCGATCAGCCCACCGTCGGCCCCCTCGGCGAGGCGTTCGCCGAGCGCATGGAGACCCGGTACGGCTTCCGCCTCGACCCCGGCCACGTCCGCTCGTACAGCGACGTCAACCAGGCGCTCCAGGTGCTGCTGCACCTGACCACCCGCCCCGGTGACACCGTCGCCCTGCACACCCCGGCCTACCACCCGTTCCTGGACACGATCGCGCAGATGGGCCGGCGGCTGCTCCCCGTCCCGATGGTGCCGGACGGCGACGGCTGGCGGTTCGAGGTCCCGGACGAGCGGGCCGACGTGCTGCTCCTGGTCAACCCGCACAACCCGACCGGCCGCGTGCTCACCGCGGCGGAGCTCGCCACCCTCGCCGCCTACGCCGAGCGGCACGACGCCCTCGTCATCTCCGACGAGATCCACGCCGACCTGACGTACGCGCCGCGGACCCACATCCCGTTCGGCACGATCCTCCCCGAGCGCACGGTCACCCTCACGTCCGCGACGAAGGCGTTCAACATGGGCGGCATCCGCTGCTGCGTCGCCCACCTCGGCTCCGCGGCCGTGCGCGAGGCGGTGGACGCGCAGCCCGCCCACATCTACGGCGCGCCGAACCTGTTCGGTGTGGAGGCCACGGTGGCCGCCTGGCGGCACGGCGACGACTGGCTGGCCGAGGTGCTCACCATCCTCGACCGCAACCGCCGCCTGATCGCCAAGCGGCTCCCGCCCCAGGTCGGCTACCGGATCCCCGAGGCCACCTATCTGGGGTGGCTCGACCTCGGCTTCCTCGACGAGGATCCGGCGGCGTACCTGGAACGGGAGGCGCGGGTGCGGTTGAACCCCGGGCCGCTGTTCGGCCCGGGAGGCGAGGGCTACGCGCGGCTCAACTTCGGCACCTCGGAGCCGATCCTGGAGGAGATGCTCAGCCGCATCTCCGCCGCGCTGTCCTGACCGGCCGCCCCACGGGGGCGGCGTTCAGGAGGCGGTGCAGGTGACCGACGCCGGGCTGTCGTTGGCGCCGGACAAGGACGCGCTGAAGCCGAACGTCGTCGAGGCGTTCACCGCCAGAGCGCCGTTCCAGCTCAGGTTGGTCACCGTGACCGAGGAGCCGTTCGCGGCGAGCGTGCCGTTCCAGAGCTGGCTGATCGTCTGGCCGTTCGGGAAGGTCCACTTCACCGTCCATCCGGACATCGCCGCCGTCCCGGTGTTCTTGACCGCGACCTCGCCCTGGAAGCCGTCGCTCCACGAGTTGGTCACCGTGTAGGTCGCCGTACACGTCTTCCCTCCGGACGGGGGCGCCAACGGGGAGGCCGACGGCGTGACAGACGGCGAGGCCGAGGGGGACGGCGTGCCGCCGCCTGTGGGCGGGATCAGGTACGGCTGGAGGATGCTCTGCTTGGCCTGGTCGACGGTGGTCCAGTCGTCCTTGAGGATGCCGCCCGTGTCACCCGAGTTGGGGTTCCACGACCAGTACGTGAACGACATGCCGTTGACGCCGCTCCCGAGGTACTTCATCAGCTCCTGGAGCCAGACCTTGTCGATGTTGCTCGCCAGCGTGGTGCCGAACTCGCCCACCATGATCGGGGCGATGTTCTGCTTGTACAGGTAGCCCAGTACCGGTCCCAGATGGCGGGCATGTTCGCGGGGTAGGACGGGTCGTCGAACCACTCCTGGTGATACACCGAGGTGGCGTACTCGTGCGGCGAGTAGACCAGGCGGTTCGGCACGTCGAGCCGCACCGGGTAGCCCTTGGCCTGCCGGATCAAGGCGTCCGGCTCCCCCTTTGGTTGAGCTCATGCGTGGCGGCGAGGCCGTCTCCGGCCCCGCCGCCACACGTCGTCACGGCGAGCCCGACCCCCTGCAGCAGCGCCCCCAGCCATCTCACGATCGAGACCTACTCAGGGCGCCGCCGGGGCATCAGGGGACGATGTTGACCAGCTTCGGCTGGCGAACGATCACCTTGCGCGGGGCGCCGTCCAGGTACGGCCGGACCTTCTCGCTGGCCAGCGCCAGCGTCTCCAGGTCGGCGGCGGAGATCGCCGGCGACACCTCCAGGCGGTCGCGGACCTTGCCCGCGACCTGCACCACGCAGGTGACCGACTCGCGCACCAGCAGCGCCGGGTCGGCGACCGGCCAGCCGGCCCGCGCCACCGACGGGGCATGGCCGAGCCGCGCCCAGCCCTCCTCCGCCGTGTACGGCGCGACCAGCGACAGCATGACGGCCAGCGTCTCGGCGGCCTCGCGGACGGCGGAGTCACCGGCGCCCGGGCCGGAGTCGATGGCCTTGCGCACCGCCGACGTCAGCTCCATCGTGCGGGCCACCGCCACGTTGAAGCGGTGGGCGTCCACCAGCTTGGTGACCTCGTCGATGGTCCGGTGGGTGACCTTGCGCAGCTCCAGGTCACCCACGGCGACGTCGGCGCCCGGCGCGGAGGCCGCGCCCGCCTCGGCCATCACGCGGAAGGCGCGGGCCAGGAACTTCTGCGAGGCGGCGGGCGAGACGTCGGCCCAGTCGATGTCGTCCTCGGGCGGGCCGGCGAAGACCATGGTCAGCCGGACCGCGTCCACGCCGAACGCGTCGATCTGCTGGCCGAGGTCGACGCCGTTGCCCAGCGACTTGGACATGGCCTTGCCCTGGTTGATGACCTGGCCCTGGTTCAGCAGCCGCAGGAACGGCTCGGTGAAGGTCACCAGGCCCATGTCGAACAGGACCTTGGTGAAGAACCGCGCGTACAGCAGGTGCAGCACGGCGTGCTCCACGCCGCCGACGTACTGGTCGATCGGGCCCCAGCGGCGGACCTTGCCCGGGTCGAACGGGCCGTCCTCGTACCCCGGGGAGCAGTAGCGCAGGAAGTACCACGAGGAGTCGACGAAGGTGTCCATCGTGTCGGTGTCCCGCTTGGCGGCGCCGCCGCACTTGGGGCACTCCACGTTGACCCAGTCGGTCGCCGCGGCCAGCGGCGAGACGCCCTTCGGCTTCAGGTCGGCGCCGCGCAGGTCGGGCAGCGCGACCGGGAGCTGGTCGTCGGGGACGGGGACCTCGCCGCAGTCGGGGCAGTGGATGATCGGGATCGGGGTGCCCCAGAAGCGCTGCCGGGACAGCAGCCAGTCGCGCAGCCGGAAGTTGACCGTCGCGCGCCCGGTGCCCCGCTCCGCCAGGATCTCGATGATCCGCGCGATCGCCTCGGTCTTGGTCAGGCCGTCCAGGGGCCCGGAGTTGACCAGTTTGCCCTCGCCCGGGGTGGCGACACCGGTCTCGCCCGGGTCGGCCATGCCGGTGTGGACGACGACCTTGACCGGCAGCCCGAACTTCAGCGCGAAGTCCAGGTCGCGCTGGTCGTGGGCGGGGACCGCCATGATGGCGCCGTGGCCGTAGTCGGACAGGACGTAGTCGGCCGCCCAGACCGGGATCCGCTCGCCGTTCACCGGGTTGATCGCGTGGACACCCAGGAAGACGCCGGTCTTCTCCTTCTCGGTGGACAGGCGCTCGATGTCGGACAGCTTGGCCACCTCGGCGCGGTAGGCCTTCAGCGCCTCGCGCCGGTCGGGGGCCACGATCTCCTCCGCCAGCGCGGCGTCGGCGGCGACCACGAAGAACGTCGCGCCGTACAGCGTGTCGGGGCGCGTGGTGTAGACCGTGACCGGCTCTTCCCTGCCCTCGATCTGGAACTGGACGTCGGCGCCGGTGGAGCGGCCGACCCAGTTGCGCTGCATGGTGAGGACCCGCTCGGGCCAGCCGCCCTCCAGCAGGGCCATGTCGTCCAGCAGCCGGTCGGCGTAGTCAGTGATCTTGAAGTACCACTGCGTCAGCTCACGGCGGACCACGTCCGAGCCGCAGCGCTCGCACTTGCCGGCCACGACCTGCTCGTTGGCCAGCACCGTCTGGTCCGTCGGGCACCAGTTGACCAGGCCGCCCTTGCGGTAGGCCAGGCCGCGCTCATAGAAACGGTTGAACAGCCACTGGTTCCAGCGGTAGTAGTCCTCGTCGCTCGTGTGCAGCCGTCGCGACCAGTCGAAGGAGACGGCGTAGCGCTTGAAGGAGTTCGCCTGGGTCTCGATGTTGGTGTAGGTCCACTCGGCGGGGTGGGCGTCACGCTTGATCGCCGCGTTCTCCGCGGGCAGGCCGAAGGAGTCCCACCCGATGGGGTGCAGGACGTTGTAGCCCTTCTGGAACCAATAGCGCGCGACGACGTCGCCGATGGCGAACACCTCGCCATGGCCCATGTGCAGGTCGCCCGACGGGTAGGGGAACATGTCGAGCATGTAGCGGCGCGGCCTGATGTCCGCCTCGTCCTCCACCGCCGCGAAGGGGTTCAGCTCCTCCCACCGCTGCAGCCATTTGGCCTGCAGCGCCTGCGGGTCGTACACCAGCTCGTCCACGTCAACTCCCGAAGGGATGCTTTCCTTAAAGGCACGGTGAGGGCGCCTGCTCACAACAAAGCCCCCCGCTTCGCACGAGGGGCAGCCGCATCGAGGGGGAATCAGCCCAGTCGATGCGGCCAAGCAAGCAGGGTCGCGGCGCGCATATACCAAGGGTAGCGCAGACGGCAAGAGCGTCGCTTCAGGATCTACCGGACCACATCGGGTCTGGACGGCGATACGGCAAAGGTGATAGATCCGCTGTGACCGTCTATGTCCTTTTAGTTTACTCTCTTCGGGTGGTGAACTCAGTCCAGCCGGGTTCGGGCCCGGAATTCCCGCAGACGGATCTTCCGATGCAGGACCCGCCGACCGACCCGACGGGCGAGCAATTCCGCGGTGCATTCTCGGGTTTCCATACGACGCCGCCAGGTTCGCATGAGATCATGCCAGGCGCACCCAATTCGGGCATGATCTCGGGAGGTACCGTGCCCTCGGAGCACAGCGAGTCGCAGCGGACACCGGCGTGGCCGGAGGTCCCGCCCGCGTGGCCCGAGGTCCCACCGGGCTCGTCGTTCACGCCGTCCGCACGATCGTTCGAAGCGGCCGAGCAGGCCGCGGACCCATCGCGGCACACCGGAGAGTACCCACCTCTGGGCCCCTCAGGGAACCCGTCTCATGGTCGGGAGGAGCGCGTCGCTTACCTGCCCCCGGCCTCCTACGGTGAAACTCGCGCCGACGACCCGTACGGCATGCCGCAGTCGTCGCAGCACGTGACCGGCCCCAACCCCTTCCCCCCTTCGTCCCCGGCCTCGTACGGGAGCGACCCGCTGGGCGTGCGCCCCGAGCCCGCGCGCCAGGACGGGTGGTCCGAGCAGTCGCGCCAGGACGTGTGGGGTCCTCCGCCCAGGCGGGAGCAGGCGCGGCAGGACTCGGCGTGGAGCGAGCCGGCCCGCGCTGACAGCAGGTGGCCGGAGCCGGCGTGGCCCGACCCCGCTCTCGGGGACCCCTCCCGCCCCGATCCGCTGGCCGTCGACCCGCTGCGCCCGGACCCGCTGGGCGTACGGCAGGACCGTCCCGGATCGCCTCCGGACCCGCTGCGCGACGACCCGCTCGGCGTTCGCCAGGACCCCCTGCGTTCCGGCCCCTCTCCGGACCACCGGCCCGATCCGCTGGCCGTCGACCCGCTGCGTCCGGACCCGCTGGGTCAGGCACCGCGGCCGGACCCGCTGCGCGACGACCGCCTGGCGTTCGGCGGCGCCGCGGCGGCCGACGCCACGATGTCGCTGCCCACCCCCTCGCCGCCCGTGTCGTCCGCGCCCGGCCCGGACGCGACGATGTCGATGCCCGCGCCCGCCGTGCACCCGCAGGCGGCCCCCGGTGGTCCGCCGCCCGCCGGGCAGCCCGGCCCGGAGCAGCGCCCCGGTTTCCCCGGCGGCGCCGACCCGTACGGCCAGCGGCCCCAGGAGGGCATGGAGCGCGCGGACGATCCGTACCGGCCGTTCGTCACGGCCGGTCAGATCAGCGGCCCGAAGACCCCTCCGGCGCACCGCCAGGAGGAGCTGTGGAACACCGTCTTCGGCCCCGAGGGTGAACGCAGCTCGGACGACGATTACTACGACGACGAGAACAGGCGGCCGATCTGGCTGTTCGCGCTGCTCGGCACGGTGGTCATCGCGCTGATCGCCGCGCTGGTGTGGGCGTTCGTCTCCGGCCCGCTGAGCGGCGAGTCCCCGGACGACACGAAGCCGTCCAGCGCGCCGTCCGCCAAGCAGTCGGCGCCGGTCGCGGGCAAGCAGGCGTCGCTCCCCGCTCTGCCGACGTTCAAGGGCACGCCGTCTCCGGTGGCCGGTACGGTCACCGACTCCGAGGGCAAGATCACGCTGCCCAAGCTCGGCGGCCCCTGGCAGTACGACCAGCGCACCCAGCACATCCACGACATGTACGGCTTCGCCACCCGCCAGTACGTGGCGGCCGGGATGACGTCCGGGGGCAAGCCGCAGTTCGCCCAGGTGATGACCGGGCCGTTGGACAAGTCGCTCGCCGCGAAGTACAACGCCGGAGAGGACCTCAGCCCGGTGATCACCTCGGTGATGCTCCAGGCCCGGCAGAAGCTCTTCGACAAGGACACCAAGTTCGCCAAGGCCGCGCAGCAGCGGCTGTCGCGGGGCGGCATGACCGGTCAGCTCGTGGCGTACACGGTGAAGTCGGGCGCCGCGCAGACCACCGCGGTCGTCGCGGCCCTGAACACGGGCGGCGAGCTGCCCACGATCGTCTACATGCACGTGCCCAAGCAGAAGGACGAGCTGCTGCCCGACATCAACACGGTCTTCAAGCGGATCCGCCCGGTCGGCTAGCCGACCGGGCGGCGGACCCTGCCCGGCGTCAGAACGTGCAGGTCATGCGCTTGGTGCCGTTGATGAAGCTGGAGAAGAGCAGCTCCGGCTCGCCCGCCTCGATCTCCGGCACCCGGGTGAGCAGCTCGCGGAACATCACGCTGATCTCCCGCCGGGCCAGGTGAGCACCGAGGCAGAAGTGCGGGCCCGGCCCGCCGAAGCCCAGGTGCGGGTTGGGATCGCGGAGGATGTCGAAGCGGAGCGGGTCGGTGAACACCGACTCGTCCCGGTTCGCTGCCCGGTAGTAGAGGACGACCTTCTCGCCCTTGCGGTACAGCGTGCCGTTCATCTCGTGGTCCCGGGTGACCTTGCGGCGCATGTAGTTGACCGGTGAGGCGAGCCGCACGATCTCCTCGACCGCGCCCGGCGTGCGCGCGGTGAGGTCGTCGGTCCACAGCCTGCGCTGCTCGGGGTGGAGCGTGAGCAGGCGCATGCCGTACGAGATGGCGTTGCGGGTGGTCTCGTTGCCGGCCACGACGAGCAGGATGAAGAACGAACCGAGTTCCTGCGCGGTCAGCCGCTCGCCGTCGATGTTGGCGTTGACGAGCGCCGAGGTGAGGTCGTCGGTGGGGTTGTCGGCGCGGTGGGCGGCGAGCTCCTGCACGAGCTGCTGCAGGTCCATCCCGGCGGAGAGCAGCGCGGTGGCGATGGCGTCCTTGTCGGCGACGTACTCGGGGTCGCCGGCCCCGAGGATGATGTTGGACCGGTCGAAGACGAGCCCGTAGTCCCGCTCGGGGATGCCCACCATGTCGCAGATGATCTTCAGGGGGAGGCGGGCCGCCACCTCGGCGACGAAGTCGCACCCCGGTCCGGCCTCCAGCAGGTCGTCGACGATGCGCGCGGCAGCCGCCTCGACGTCGGCCTCGAACCGCTTGATCATGCGCGGCGTGAACGCCCGCGAGACGATCCGGCGCAACCGGGCGTGCCGGGGGTCGTCCATGTTGATCATCGAGCCGAAGTACTCGGCGAACTCGGCGGGCATGTCGATGATGTTCGTCGAGCCGCCGTCCCCCGAGCAGAAGATCTCGGGGTTCCGGCTCGCCTCGACGATGTCGGCGTGCCGGACGAGGGCGTAGTAGCCGGGGCCCGGGGTCGCGAACGGCGACTCGGGCTCGGCGAAGAACGCGGGCGCCTCCAGGCCGCGGAGCACCGCGAAGGCGTGCTCGCGTTCCTCCATGGGCCGTTCCCAGAAGTCCCAGTCGGACAGATTGATGTCGGCCGCCGATCTGATCGGCGTGCGTTCCACGGGCTGAGATGTCATGAGAGGACTCCCGGGGCTGACGACTGACTAGAATGCCGTTCGGTTTTGATGCTGCCACAGCGATCGTGCCCGCACCAGTTGCTCCCGCGATCATGACATTCCAGGCGATCTCCTAGTACGGTGTGTTACCAACCGGTCGGTATGTAACCCCCCAGAACCGAGGAGCGGCGATGCTCAATCTTTCTGTCGTGCTCGAAGACAGCGCCCGGGAAGTCCCGGACCGAACCGCCGTGATCTTCGGGGACCTTCGCCTCCCCTACTCCCTCGTCAACACCGTCGCCAATCAGGTGGCGAACCTGCTCGTCTCGCGCGGCATCGGCAAGGGCGACAGGGTGGCGCTGGCCTGCCCGAACCTCCCCTACTTCCCCTTCGTCTACTTCGGCATCCTCAAGACGGGCGCGACCGTCGTCCCGCTGAACGTGCTCCTCCAGTCGCGGGAGATCGCCTACCACCTCGACGACTCCGACGCGAAGGCGCTCTTCTGCTTCGAGGGAACCCCGGAGCTCCCGCTCGGCGAGCGCGGCCGCAAGGGCTTCGAGGAGTCCGGCGCGGAGCACTTCTTCGCGCTGCCCGCGCAGGCGTTCGCCACGGAGTCCCCACACGGCGAGTCGCTGTGGGCCGCGCTCGACGGCATGTCCGGCGAGTTCGAGACGGTACAGACGGCGCCCGACGACACGGCCGTCATCCTCTACACCAGCGGGACCACCGGACAGCCCAAGGGCGCCGAGCTCAGCCACCAGAACATGCTGGTCAACGCGATGGTGAGCGACGAGATGTTCCTCCGCCAGGATGACGACGTCTTCCTCGCCACGCTGCCGCTGTTCCACTCCTTCGGCCAGACCACGGTCATGAACGCCGGGTTCCGGCGGCGCGCGACGCTGGCGCTGCTGCCCCGTTTCGAGCCGGTGGAGGCGCTCACCCTGATGAACGCGGAGAAGGTCACGTTCTTCGCGGGCGTGCCCACGATGTTCTGGGCGATGCTGACCGCGGTCCGGACCGGCGCCGCCGAGGTGCCCCCCACCCTGACCACCGCCGTCTCCGGCGGCGCGGCGATCCCGGTCGAGGTGCTGAAGGACTTCTCGGCGACCTTCGACGTCGGCGTTCTCGAAGGGTACGGCCTGTCGGAGACGTCCCCGGTGGCGGCCTTCAACCAGCGGGGCCGTCCGACGAAGCCCGGTTCGATCGGCACCCCCATCTGGGGCGTGGAGATGAAGCTCATCGACGCCGAGTGGAACACCCAGGACGAGGTGGGCGAGATCGCCGTCCGCGGCCACAACATCATGAAGGGCTACTACAACCGGCCCGAGGCGACGGCCGAGGTCATGCGGGACGGCTGGTTCCGCACCGGCGACGTGGCCAGGCGCGACGAGGACGGCTTCTACTTCATCGTGGACCGCGCCAAGGACATGGTCATCCGGGGCGGCTTCAATGTCTACCCGCGCGAGATCGAGGAGGTGCTGATGACCCACCCCGCCGTCTCGCTCGCCGCGGTCGTCGGCGTCCCGCACGACTCGCACGGCGAGGAGATCAAGGCGTACATCATCCGCAAGGCGGACGTGACGGTCACGGAGGACGAGCTGATCGCGTGGAGCCGCGAGACGATGGCGGCCTACAAGTACCCCCGGATCGTCGAGTTCCGCGACGCCCTGCCCATGACCGCCACCGGCAAGATCCTCAAGCGGGAGCTGCGGTAGCGGTCAGGGCGGCGTAGTACTACGGACGGCCTCCGCCCGAGCTCACGGCCAGTCGAGCGACGGGCGGAGCGCCATCTGGGACTGCGCGTCGCGGTCGAGCTTGACACCGAGGATCTGGTGGAGCTGGACCTTGTTGCGCTCGAACCCGACGACACAGCCGGCCATGTAGAGCCGCCACACCCGGGCGGTGCCCCGGCCGACCTCCCGGACCGCCTCGTCCCAGTGGGCGTCGAGGTTGGCGCACCACTCGCGCAGCGTGAGCGCGTAGTGCTCGCGGAGGTTCTCCTGGTGGCGGACCTCGAACCCGGTGTCCTCCATCCGGCGGACCAGGTGGCCGACCGACTCCAGCTCGCCGTCCGGGAAGACGTAGCGGTTGATGAAACCGCCCTTGTTGATCGTCTTCTCCTTGCCGGTCGGGCGGGTGATGCAGTGGTTGAGCAGCCGCCCGCCCGGCTTGAGCTTGCTGTACAGGAAGGAGAAGTACGACGGCAGGTTGTCCTTGCCGATGTGCTCGGTGAGGCCGATCGAGCTGACCCGGTCGAAGCCCGACTCCTTGACGTCGCGGTAGTCCATGAAGCGGACCTCGGCCAGCTCGGACAGGCCCGCCTCGGCGATCGCCTTCTGCGCCCACTCGGCCTGCTGCCGCGACAGCGTGACGCCAAGGGCTTTCACGCCGTACTCGCGCGCGGCGTGAATGACCATGCCGCCCCAGCCGCAGCCGATGTCGAGCAGCCGCATGCCCGGCTGGAGGTCCAGCTTCTTGGCCACCAGGTCGAACTTGGCGTACTGCGCCTCCTCCAGCGTGGCGTCCGCCGTCGGGAAGACCGCGCACGTGTACGCCATGGAGGGGCCGAGCACCCACTCGTAGAACTGGTTGGAGACGTCGTAGTGGTGGTGGATCGCCTCGGCGTCACGCTGCTTGGCGTGCCGGCTGCCGAGCCGGGCCAGCGTGCTGCGCCGCATCTCCTGGGGCGGCGGCGGCACCCGCATCAGCAGCGGCTTGGTGCCGAGCGCCCGCATGGCCGCGATCTTCTCGCTGAGCGGGATGTCGTTGAGCGTGAGCGTCCACATCCGGTTGAGCAGCTCGTACATGTCGCCGTGGACGTCGATGTGGCCGGAGACGTACGCCCGAGCCAGACCGAGCTCACCGGGGGCCTGCGCGAGATACGCGACCGCGATGGGGGACTTCACCTCGAGACGGACGTCGGCGGTGGGGGGACCCGCCTTGCTCCCGTCATAGGCGACGAACTGCACATCCGCGTTAGGGCCAACGATCTTCTCGAAGATCTCGGCGAGTTTCATTGATCACCTTCCCCGTACACACTTCTCATACAGGTCGAGCAAGCGCCCGCCGGGGTCGTAGGTGTGCTTGACCGGCCAGTAGGCGTCTCCGTTGTACAGCCGCCAGAACTCCTCCCGCTCATAGAAGGAGGAGGAGTAGAGGGACTTGTGCCCCTCCAGCTCGTGCACGGCGTTCTCGATCAAACGATTGTGATGGCCGTCGTGCGCGCCTCTGGGCAGCGGCACCATTCCCCAGAAGCCGAAGTTCACGTAGAGCCGGCCGGGCTCCAGCGGGTAGAGCGACCACTGCCCCGTCGCCTTCAGCGGGCACATCCAGACCGGCGTCATGCCGACCTGCTCCTGGAAGAACTCCAGGAACTCGGCGGCCCGCTCCACCGGCACCTCGACGTCCTGGATGACCGACTCCTGCACCGGCCGGTCGCGCCAGCGGTCCAGCCGCGCGGTCACGCCGTACCTCTGGTCGAGGCCGACGAGGCGGCGGTAGACGTCGGAGCGGAGCCAGCGGCGCGGCAGGAGCGAGCGGACCAGCGGCTGCTGCACGCCGAACGCGCGCGAGCACCAGAACCAGTCGGTGTCCCAGCGCCACAGGTAGTCGCGGACGGTCAGCCAATCGCGGGTGCGCGTGCGCAGCGACTGGTAGTAGATGCGCATCCCGGTGTAGTCGGACACGTACGGCGCCGTGTCGGCGAACGTGCCGATCGTGAGGTAGAGCTCGTCGGGGCTGAAGTAGGTGCCGTCGACGAAGTCGGCCCGCTCGCCGTCGTGCTCGCCGCTCTGGCAGATCTCCTGCATGGCGAGCATGCACTTGGCCGCGTCGGTGAACCGCAGGTGGGTCAACCGGACGAACGGCTTCACCGGGGCCAGCTTGATCCGGATCCGCAGGGCGTATCCGAGCGTGCCGTAGGAGTTCGGGAAGGCCCGGAACAGGTCGGCGTACTCGCCCTCTTCCCGGGCGACGACGACCCGGCCGTCGCCGGTGAGGATCTCCAGCTCCTCGACCGACTCGTGCGGCAGGCCGTCTCTGAAGCTGCTGGACTCGATGCCGAGGCCGGTCACCGCGCCGCCCAGCGTGATCGTCTTCAACTGCGGCACGACATACGGCATCAGGCCATACGGCAGGGTGGCGTCGACGAGGTTCTCGTACGTCGTCATGCCCTGGACCTCGGCCGTCCTGCGCTCCGGATCCACCTCGATGACCTGGTCCAGGTCACGCGCGGAGAGCCTGGCCGTCTTGACCGGCTCCCGGAAGCGGAAGAGGTTCGTGGTGGCCTTCGCCAGCCGGGGCGCGGAGCCTTCGGGAATCGCGGCGTACGACTCCCTGATCTGCTCGACCGCCTTGTCGTGGGCGGTCATACTGGCCGTGCGCTCTGGCATGAAACCACCCCCAGGAATGTAGAGATCGTCTCTAGGGCACGTTATCCCTGGAAACCATCCCAGACCAGACTGGACACGTTAAGCCCGAGAAAACTATCAGGGCTCTGAAATCAGTGATCCTCAGGGGGGCGGCCATTCTCCCGTACCCGCTGTCACTTGCGCCTACGCACCGAACCTTGTTCTACTCGTGCCTGCCGTACGGACGCGACGTCGAGGAGGTCCCATGAGCGACGGGAAGGGCCCGCTGGCCGGAGTACGCGTGCTGGAGCTCGCCGGTCTCGCGCCGGGGCCGTTCGCCGGGATGATGCTGGCCGACCACGGCGCGGAGGTGTTGCGCGTCGACCGGGTGGCCGCGGTCACCGACGCGCCGCGCCGGGACGTGATGGACCGGGGCAAGCGCACGATCGGGCTCGACCTGAAGTCCCCCGCGGGCGTGGAGGCGTTCAAGACGCTCGCCGCCGGCGCCGACGTGGTGATCGAGGTGTTCCGGCCGGGCGTGGCCGAGCGGCTCGGCATCGGCCCGGCCGACCTGCACGCCGTGAACGAGCGTCTGGTGTACGGCCGGATGACCGGATGGGGCCAGGACGGCCCGCTGGCACCGAGGGCGGGGCACGACATCGACTACATCGCCGTCTCGGGCGTCCTGTCGATGCTCGGCCGGGAGGGCGAGCGGCCCACGGCGCCGATCAACATCGTCGGCGACTTCGCGGGCGGCGGGCTCATGCTCGCGTACGGCGTCCTGCTCGCCCTCTTCGAGCGGGAGCGCACCGGGCGCGGCCGGGTGATCGACGCCGCGATGGTGGACGGCGCGGCGGCGATGGTCGCGATGTTCTACCAGGCCGTGCAGTCCGGCCTGTGGGGTCCGCGCGGCACGAACCTGCTGGACACCGGCGCCCCGATGTACGACACGTACGAGACGGCGGACGGCGGCTACCTGGCCGTGGGCGCGCTGGAACCGCAGTTCTGGGCCGAGATGCTGGCGAAGATGGGCCTTTCCGACCTGCCCGACCGCGACGACCGGGCCAACTGGCCGCTGATCCGCGAGCGGCTCGCCGCGGCGTTCCGCGGCCGCACCCGGGCCGAGTGGGAAGCCGTCTTCGAGGGGTCGGACGCCTGCGTGTCCCCGGTGCTCTCCATGGCCGAGGCCGTGCGCCACCCGCATAACGAGGCGCGCGGCACCTTCGTGGAGGTGGATGGGGTCACCCAGCCCGCGCCCGCGCCCCGGCTGCTGGGGGCCGGGCGGAGCGACCTCGCCCCCGCGACCCGTCTGCTCGACCTCGGCTCGTGGGGGCTGGACGACGCCACCGCGACCGCGCTGCGCGAGGCGGGCACGCTGGCCTGAGCGGGATCGCCGAGAAGTCAGGACTCCCCGAAGGACGGCAGCACGGCGATGAAGAGGTCCACGCCCGCCGGGTGGTGGATCTCCAGGTCCGTCGTGAACGCGCGGGGCGGCGTGCCGCCGGAGTCCGTGTGCCTCCGCACCTGGTCCCAGACTTCCAGGAGCGCGTCCGGCATCGGGCCGCGCGCCTCCAGCCGCATCGCCGGCACGCCCGGCACCCGTACGGCGACCATGCCCTCGGGCAGCCGCGCCGCGGTGTGCACGGCGACGCCGACGACCTGGGTATAGGCCCCGTTGTGGTCGCTCTCGTAGTCCGTCAGCACGGCGTACAGGTTCTCCTCCACGCGCCCGGGCACGTGCGCGAAGGCTCCGGGCGCGCCCGCGCGGGCCCACAGCGCCGGCAGCTGGGCGCGAGCGGGATCGGCTTCCGCCGCGTTGGTCGTCCGCACAGCATGGCCGACGACGAGCACCTCCGGCCGGTCCACGATGATCACATTTCCTCCCAATAATTCCCTCGCCACCACGGATCCTACGAAAGCGGATCGCTGGTGCACGGCACCGGACCGGCGGGAATGCCAACTTCCTCCGCTCACCGCATATGCTGGACAAACGTGCGATTCCTCAATGATGTGACGCCGCCCTACGATCTCACGTACAGCGACGTCTTCATGGTCCCGTCCCGCTCCTCGGTCGGGTCCCGGCTGGCCGTCGACCTGTCGGCCAAGGACGGCACGGGCACCACCATCCCGGTCGTCGTGGCCAACATGACCGCCGTGGCGGGCCGCCGCATGGCGGAGACCGTGGCCAGGCGCGGCGGCATCACCGTCATCCCGCAGGACATACCGCTCGACGTGGTCGCCGACGTGATCTCCTGGGTGAAGGAACGCGACCTCGTCCACGACACGCCGATCACGCTGACCCCGCACGACACCGTCGGCGAGGCGCTGAACCTGCTGCCCAAGCGGGCGCACGGCGCGGTCATCATCGTCGACTGGGACAACCGCCCGGTCGGCGTGGTCACCGAGGCCGACTGCCACGGCGTCGACATGTTCACCCAGCTCTCCCAGGTCATGACCCCCTCGCCGCAGACGCTGCCCCGGGGCACCGACCCCAAGGTCGCTTTCGACTCCCTGCACGAGCGCCGGCACCGGCTCGCCCCCGTCGTGGACGGGGAGGGCCGCCTGGTCGGCATCCTGACCCGGACCGGCGCGCTGCGCGCCACGCTGTACGAGCCCGCGGTGGACGCCTCCGGGCGGCTGCGCGTCGCGGCCGCGGTCGGCGTCAACGGCGAGGTGGGCGCGCGGGCCAAGGAGCTGCTCGACGCGGGCGTGGACGTGCTCGTGGTGGACACCGCGCACGGACACCAGGACAAGATGATCTCCGCGCTGGGCGCCGTGCGCGCGCTCGACCCCGGCGTCCCCGTCGTGGCGGGCAACGTCGTGACCGCCGAGGGCGTGCGCGACCTCATCGAAGCGGGCGCCGACATCGTCAAGGTCGGCGTCGGCCCCGGCGCCATGTGCACCACCCGGATGATGACGGGCGTCGGCCGTCCCCAGTTCTCCGCCGTGCTGGAGTGCTCGGCCGAAGCGCGCCGGCTGGGCCGCCACGTGTGGGCGGACGGCGGCGTGCGGCACCCGCGCGACGTGGCCCTCGCCCTCGCCGCCGGCGCGGCCAACGTCATGATCGGCTCCTGGTTCGCCGGGACGTACGAATCGCCGGGTGACACGCGGACCACCGCGGACGGCCAGAAGTACAAGGAGAACTTCGGCATGGCCTCGGCCCGTGCCGTACGGCTGCGCACGGCCGACGACACACCGTTCGAGCGGGCGCGCAAGGCACTGTTCGAGGAGGGCATCTCGACCTCGCGGATGTTCCTCGACCCGGTGCGGCCCAGCGTCGAGGACCAGATCGACGCGATCGTGGCGGGCCTGCGCTCCGCGTGCACCTACGCCGGGGCCACCAGCCTGGAGGAGTTCCACGAGCGGGCCGTCGTCGGCGTGCAGAGCGCGTCCGGCTACACCGAGGGGATGCCCCTGCACCAGAGCTGGTGACAACCGGACGCCGCCCGCCCCGGCCCGGACCGATCTTTCCATGCTGCCCGGACCGCGGGGCGGCGCCCGGTAGAGTCATCCGGTTGGCCAGGGCATCGGACCCCGGCCCCGAGTGACGCGACCGCGACAAGGAGAGCCAGGTGGCACTGGAAAAGCCCGAGATCGACTTCCCCGAGGGCGCCGCGCCCACGGACCTGGAGATCGTCGATCTCGTAGAGGGTGACGGCCCGGAGGCCAAGCCCGGACATACCGTGAGCGTGCACTACGTCGGCGTCGCGTTCTCGACCGGCGAGGAGTTCGACGCGTCGTGGAACCGCGGCACGCCGTTCCAGTTCCCGCTGGGCGGCGGCCGGGTCATCGCCGGCTGGGATCAGGGCGTCGCCGGGATGAAGGTCGGCGGGCGACGCCGGCTCACCATCCCGCCGCACCTCGGGTACGGCAACCGCGGCGCGGGCAACGCCATCAGGCCGGGCGAGACGCTGATCTTCGTGGTCGACCTGCTCGGCGTGAGCTGATCGATCGGGCGGGGGCCTTCACGCGCACCGCGTCGTGAAGGCCCGCGCCCGGCGTTCCGGATCGGGATCGGCCGGCCGATCGGGGTTCCACGGCGCGGCGTTCCCGTCGATGATGACCGCGTGACCACAACCCCCCAGATCACTCGGACCGACCGGGAACCCCCCGTTCCTCGCTTCGCGCTCCGGCCGGTGGGCGCCGTCGCACTCGCCGCCACCGCCGTCCTGCTCGCGGTCAGCCCCTGGTACGGCTACCACCGCGACGAGCTCTACTTCCGCCTGCTCGGGCAGCATCCTCAGCTGGGCTACTTCGACACCCCGCCGCTCACCCCGCTGGTGGCCCGGATCTCCACTGCGCTCTTCGGCGACACCGTCACCGCGCTTCGCGTCGTACCCGCGCTGCTGACGGGTGTCCTCGTCGTCCTCGTGGCCTGCGTGGCCCGCGAGCTGGGCGGCGGCCGCGCCGCGCAGATCATGGCCGCGGCCGGGGTCGCGACCGGGCTGTTCCCGCTGGTCGCCGGGCACTCGCTGCTCACCCTCACGTTCGACCTGCCGCTGTGGACGGCCGCGATCCTGTTCATCCTGCGCGCGCTCCGGCGCGGCGACGGCCGCTGGTGGCTCGCCGTCGGAGCGGCGGCGGGCGTGGCCGCCTACAACCGCCAGCTCATCGTGCTGCTGCTCGTCGGGGTCGGCGCCGGGATCCTGCTCGTCGGTCCTCGGACGGCGCTGCGTGACCCGCGGCTTTGGCTCGGCGCGCTGCTCGCGCTGGTGATCGCCGCGCCGAACGTGGTCTACCAGGCCACCCACGAGTGGCCGCAGGCGCAGATGGCGGCCGCCCTGAAGATTGACGAGGGAGACGACAACCGGATCACGTTCGTCCCGCTGCAGCTCGTCCTGGTGAGCTGGCCGCTCGTCCCCGTCATGGTCGCCGGGTGGATCCGGCTCTGGCGCGACCGCGCCGTCCGATCGCTCGCGATCGCGTACCCGCTGTGCTGCGCGGTGGTGCTCTACGCGGGCGGGCGTCCGGACTACGTCGCGGGGCTGCTGCTCCTGCTCTTCGCCGCCGGATGCGTGCCCACCGTGGAATGGGCCGCCGGACGGCCCCGGCGGCGGGTCCTCGTCACGGCCGCGGTCGCCCTAGGGGCGGTCTCCAACGTCGTCTTCGCCCTGCCGGTCATCCCGGCGGAGTCGCTGCGCGGCACCCCGGTCGCGCTGGCGAACGAGGTCGCCCGCGAGTCGGTCGGCTGGCCGGGCTTCGCCGCTCAAGTGGCCGCGGTCGTACGCGCGCTTCCGGCGGATGACCGCGCGCGTGCCATCCTGCTCGCCGCCAACTACGGGGAGGCCGGAGCGCTCGACCGGTGGGCCGGAGAGTACGCCCTGCCCCCGGTGCACAGCCCGCACAACGAGCTCTACTGGTGGGGGCCACCACCCGAGACGGCCCGCGTCGCGGTCGTGGTGGGCGCCCCATCGTCCTTCCTGACCGGGCGGTTCGCCCGCTGCGATCAGGTCGCGTCCGTCGACGGCATGGCCGGAGAGGAGCAGGGCGTGCCCATCACCGTGTGCCGCGACCCGGCGACGTCATGGGCGGCACTGTGGCCCGGGCTGCGCCACTACAGCTGACCGCCGGTCCCCCGGATGGGCAAGAGCCGGCTCGGTGAGGCAGGATGACGGTGTGTTGCTGATCGACCTTGCCCGGACGTCGGCCGCCGTGGCGGCGGATTCGTCGCGGCTGGCCAAGATCGCGCATCTGGCCGAGCTACTCGGCAGGGTGGGGCCTGACGAAGCCGAGATCGCGATCTCCTATCTGTCCGGCGAGATCCCGCAGCGCCAGATCGGCGTCGGCCCACGCACCCTCAGCGAGGCCCCCGAACCGCGCCAGATCGCCACCGCCACCCTCACCCAGGTCGACTCCTTCTTCGAACGGGTCAAGGCGCAGTCCGGGCCCGGATCGCAGGCGGCGCGCAGGACGCTCATCGACGAGCTCTTCAGCGCGGCCACCTACCAGGAGCAGTCCTTCCTACGGCGCCTGATCCGCGGCGAGCTGCGCCAGGGCGCGCTCGACGGCGTGATGATCGAAGCCCTTGCCAAGGCGGCGGGCGTCCCGGCCACCGAGGTCAGGCGGGCGCTGACGCTGCGCGGCTGGCTGCCCGCCGTGGGCGCCGCCGCGCTGCGCGGAGGGGTCGAGGAGCTGCGCGCGTTCCATCTTGAGGTGGGGCGGCCGGTCTCGCCCATGCTCGCGCAGAGCGCGCCGTCCGTGAGCGCGGCCCTGGAGAAGATCGGCGGCCCGGCTGCGCTCGAGTGGAAGCTCGACGGCGTGCGCGTGCAGGCCCACCGCTCCGGCGACCAGGTCGGCGTCTTCACCCGCACCCTGGAGGAGATCACAGCGCAGGTTCCCGAGCTGGTCGAGGCGCTGCTCCGGCTGCCGGAGCGCGATCTCGTGCTCGACGGCGAGGTCATCGCCCTGCGCCCGGACGGACGGCCCGAGCCGTTCCAGGTCACCTCCGGCCGGGTGGCGAGCCGCACCGACGTCAAGACCGCCCGCGCGGCCGTGCCGCTCAGCGTGTTCTTCTTCGACGCCCTCCGGGTGGGCGGCGCCGACTTGCTCGACCGGCCCGCCGAGGAGCGGCACGCCGCGCTCACCGCCGCCGTTCCCGCCGGACTTGTCACCCCCCGCCTGGTGACGGCCGACGCCGAGGCGGGCGAGGCGTTCTTCGCCGACGCCGTACGGAACGGCCACGAGGGCGTGGTGGCCAAGTCGCTCCAGGCGCCGTACGCGGCGGGCCGGCGCGGAGCCGGGTGGGTCAAGGTGAAGCCCCGGCACACCCTGGACCTGGTCGTGCTGGCGGCCGAGTGGGGCAGCGGGCGGCGCGAGGGCTGGCTCTCCAACCTGCACCTGGGCGCGCTCGACCCGGAGACCGGCGGCTTCGTCATGCTGGGCAAGACCTTCAAGGGGCTCACCGACGAGCTGCTCACCTGGCAGACCGAGCAGTTCCTCCGCCTGGCCGATGGGCCGACGGACGGATGGGTGGTCGCGGTGAAGCCCGAGCTCGTAGTGGAGATCGCCTTCGACGGGGTGCAGCGCTCGACCCGCTATCCGGGTGGGATGGCGCTGCGCTTCGCCCGGGTTCTGCGGTACCGCCCCGACAAGCGGCCGGAGGAGGCCGATACGGTGGCCACGCTCCGCGACCTCATGCCCTGACGGGGATCTGTCCCCACCGCTCCCGGGTGAATCCCGACCCGGGGCCCAGGAAGGAGACGTGCCCGTGAGCGCGGCACCGTACATCGACGTTCCTGACGCCTTCACCGCGTCTTATGGCGCGCAGGGCGAGGAGGCGCGTGCCTGGCTCGCCGAGCTGCCCCGCGTGGGCGGCGAGTTCCTCGACCGGTGGGGACTGCGGCCCGACGGCCCGCCCGCGTACGGCATGGCCTCGCTGGTCCTGCCCGTGCTCCAGGCCGACGGGACACCCGCCGTGCTCAAGCTGCAGCAGCTCCGGGAGGAGACCGTCGGCACCGCCCTCGGCCTGCGGGCGTGGGGCGGCGACGGCATCGTGCGTCTGCTCGACCATGACGAGGAAAGCGCCACGCAGTTGCTGGAACGGCTGGACGCGACCCGGCCCCTGTCCTCCGTGCCCGACGACTTTGCGGCCGTGCGGATCCTGGCCGAACTGATGGCCCGTCTGACCTCGGTACCGGCCCCCGAGGGCCTGCGGCGACTGTCCGACGTCGCCTCCGCCATGCTCGACCAGGTCCCCCGGGCCGTGCCGGCGCTGCGCGCTCCCGGCGAACAGCGGCTCGTGCGCTCCTGCGCGTCCGCCGTCGCCGAACTGCTCGGCGAGCCCGGCGACCGCCTGCTGCACTGGGACCTGCACTACGACAACATCCTGGCCGGAGAACGGGAGCCCTGGCTGGCCATCGACCCCGAACCACTCGCGGGTGACCCGGGGTTCGATTTGCTCCCGGCACTGCACAACCGGTGGGACGAGGTGGAGGCCACCGGTGACGCGCCTCGCGCAATGCTCCGCCGCTTCGACCTAATGACCGAGGTCCTCGGCCTGGACCGGAGGCGAGCGACCGGCTGGAGCCTCGGCCGCGTGCTGCAGAACGCCCTGTGGGACATAGAGGACGGCAAAACCGCGCTCGAACCCGCTCAGATCGTGATCGCCACGGCGCTGCTGCGTCGGGAGGGAATAACAGCCGCCGTGTGATCGGCTGCGGGCCGTCGGCCTACTTCACCAAGCGAACGGTGAGGGGGTAGCGGAAGTCGCCTCCGGTGATGGCGGAGACCCCGCCGACGACAGCGAGCACGAAGCCCAGGATCCACAGGAACGGGATGAGCACGACCCCGATCACGGTGAAGGGCAGCAGCATCGTCGCCCCCAGCACCGTGAGGTGGAAGTTCAGCGACTCGACGGCGTGCCTCCTGATGAAGGACGACGTCCGGCCGGCGGTCAGCAGCATGATCAGCGGCCCGATCACGAACAGGCCGCCCAGCGTCAGCAGGTGCGCCGCCGCTCCGCCCACTCGGTCACCGCCGTCGACGGCCCCGGCTGCCGGGTATCCCACCCGCTGCCGGTATCCGGCGCCCCGCGTGTAGTGGCCCGGCGGCGGGGCGGGAGGGACGTACGCGGCGGCGCGTGGGCCGTACAGGTCGTCCATGATCGGGATGAGGTCGGCGTGTGTGCGCGCGGTCATCGCCTGGTGCAACCGCTCGTCCATCTCGAGCTTGTCCAGCCGGCCCTCCGCGTAGGCCGCCTTGACGTGCTCGACCACCTGGTCACGGTCGTTGTTCGTGACCCTCAGGTCGGGATGGACGGGCGTGCGCCCGGACCAGGACGGTGTCGCTGCCATCGCCATCGATGCCTACCTTCGTCGATGTCGCGCGCATCTGACGCCTGGCGGCGCCGGAACGGGCACGACCTGCCTGCCTTCCTTCGAGTGTGCCTCGCCGCGCCGGCGGCAGAGCATCTCCCCCCTCTATCCTGGGTGCTTCCGCCGACCCGGTCATCAGGGATCTCCCCGACGTCTCCCCCGAGAACCCCCTATCCGTCGCGCGCACCGATCATCGCTCGACGCGCTCCCGGACCGCGGCGGCCGCTCGCGCGGGGAAGCCGCGTACCCGCCGTGGTCACCCTCCCGACCTGGGACCGCAGGTAGGCGACCACCACGAAGAAAGCGCCGCCGAGCCGCCGAGCCGCCGGGCCGCCGCTCCGCCGCAAACGCGCGCGGTACTCCGCCTTCGGCCACGGACCAATGCGAGGGACGGGAGAATCGCCCCAATTTGTGACGGCCGCGCGGACCCGTCTCGGCTTGCAGTCTCGACATGAAACCAAAGCACTGACGACATACCGGTAGCCCCGCGAAATGACGGTCAGGAACTGTATATAAGGGGTATGAGATGGCGAGATCGTTACGGAATCAGGCGACTACGCGGCCCCCGGGTCGCCAAATTCGACCGGGAGGCCACCGATGAGGATATCGAGGCCCTGATCGCGTTCGCCCGGTCACGGCGCGGCGTCGAGTTCTATGTGGAGCCGGAGACGTTCGCCACCGACACCACCGCCGTCGCCGTGGCGCACGACGGCGAGTGGACCCGCCGCCGGGTCGGGTCGCCGGCCGTCATCGGTAAGGTCGCCCGAGACCTGGCGATTCCGGTGTACGACGTGCAGCTCACGGGCTATCCCGCCCGGATGCGCGCCTACAACGAGCGCCGCCGCGAGCAGGAGCGACGGCAGTCCGAGCAGTGACGTGTGGAGGGCGACCGTTCAGCATGAGGCTCGCCCTCGCTACGCGCGAAGGCTCCGGCGCGCAGACGACTTCGTGACTCCCAAGGGCTCGCTCAGTTCACGCTCAGCGGCCCTTCGTGCGCCCGAGAACTCGCCCCGCACAGGGGCCTTATATGCGCCCAAGAATTCGCCTTGTGCCGCACGGGCACCGAAGACTCGTGGCGCACAGGGACGCGTCATCCGCCTGAGACGTCACCCCACCGCAATTTCTCTTCCCATACGGCCGGAAGGTCTGCTCGCCACGCGGCGGCTCCCCTGCTCGGCTGCGGTGTCCGGGGCTCCCTCCCCGTGGGCTCATCCGGCCGGCACCGAGGGCTCCTCGACGAGCAGCGCGAGCAGCGGCACCAGCCAGCTCATCCGCGGCGGGCCCAGTTGGGCGTCCAGTTCCTCCGGCGTCGGCATGCGGTCGCGCATCGCGTCGGGGGAAATCAGGTGGCGCAGCGCCTGGCAGAGCAGGTTCGCCATCGAGTACGCGGGATCGACGGCCAGCGCGCGCTCCAACGCTAGACCGGCGAGCGCGCAGTCCCCGCCGTGCCATGCCGCGGCGGCCAGCAGGGAGGCCGCCGGGGCCACGAATCGCGGCTCCAGGCGCCGGGTGAGGTCCCGCCACAGTGCGACATGGGCCTCCCGGTGGTCGATCAGCGCCCACGCCTCGTCGCGTACCCGGAGGACCTCCAGGTCGAGTCCGAGGCGCGCCGCCTCCTCATCGCCCAGGCGCTCGCCGGAGTCGTAGCGGGCGACCGCCGACCGGACACGCGCGCGCCCTCCGGCCACGAAGGCGGCCGCGGCCTCGTCGGGCCGCTCGGGCGCCGTCAGCAGCGTCCGCGTCTCGGCGACGACCCGGCGGGTGGCCTGCCCCATCGCCACCCGGGCGAGCCCGCCGTACGGCTCGACGGATTGGGCCAGGCTGCGCCGGTCGGGCAGCGCGACCAGGCCGTGCAGGACGGCCTCGGCGGCGACCCTGCCGGACACCGGATCGTATGGCGTGCCCTCGGGCGGGCAGCAGCCGACCTGGGCGCAGACGTAGGACCAGTAGCGCCCGGCGTCGGCGCGCAGCGCATCCACGACCTCGACGCCCGCGTGGCAGAGCAGCCGGGACGCGGCGTCGATCGCGGGGGTCACCAGGGCGGCCGGGCCGTACCCGGCGAGGACGGCGGTGGTGATCGGCTCGCGCCGCAGCAGTCCGGCCAGCGGGTCGAGCGCGCCCGGATCGATCGGCAGGTCCCACCGGGTGGTCACCCGCAGGGCGCCGCCCGCGAACACCGCGACGACGAGGCTGTCACGGGGGTGGAAACCCAGCAGGTACGGCACGGCCGCGAGGATGTCGGCCGGGGTGGAGAGCACGAGGGTCGAGACGGAGGTCATAGACCGAGAGTCGCCGACGCGCTCTCCCGCCAACCGGCCGAATGGCGTTCTGGGGATATCAGGCGACCTGTGGAGAACTCCGACCCGGCCGAGGTTCGGGGACGCCCCGGCAGCCGTGACGTGCGCGGTGTCAGACCTCCTGCGGAGGAGCCAACCGCTCGCGTACCAGGATCGCGGCGCCCGCCACCGCGGCGGGCATGAGCACGACCGCGACAAGGGGGATCATGAAGGCCAGGAAGAGGAGCACGCCGAAGCCGAGCGTGGCCCCCTTCTCCCCGCGCAGCAGGGCGAAGCGCTCCTTGCGCCCAATACCGCGCCGTTCCAGCGGCAGGGCGGTCAACTCCACGCTCAGGAAGAAGCCGGAGACGATCGCGCCGAGCACGGGCACGACCGTCTGTCCGATGACCGGCACGAAGCCGAGCACGAACAGCGGGATCGTGAACAGCAGCATGTAGCCGAGGGTGATCAGGCTGTCGCGGATCGACCGCATCAACGATCGCCAGAAGGGCGCGTCAACGGCCGCGGGAAGACCGCCGAGGTCCTCCTCGACCTTCTCCGACAGCTTCTCGTAGAACGGCTCGCCGATGGCGAGGGTGACCGCCGCGTAGGTGAGCACCGCGAGCGCGAGACCGGCCACGAAGATCAGGATGCCGACGAGCGTGCGGAACACGTCCCGCCAGCCCCAGCCGTCCGCGAACGGGGTCACCCACTTGGCGACGTCGCCGGCGTGCGTGCCAAGCCATACCAGGGCGAAGGCGTACAGGACGAACGCGATCAGCGCGGGGATGAGGCCGAAGAGCCACCAGCGGGGGTGTCGCGCGACCCACCCGAGCCCCTTGAAGGCACAGCCGACGCCCCTCAGGAAGCCACCGGCCTCGCGCTGGGCAGGTCGTACGATGTCGCTCATGTCCGGCAGGCTAGCGCCTCGGATCATGTGCCGCGATCTCCTCACGCGTCAGCATTCCGCCCGCTGCCCAGGGGCCCGCGTCCGGGGATCGGCGCGCCCCCAGAGGTCCGTGCCCGGTGATCGGCACGCCGCCCAGAGGCCGGCGTCCCAAGGCCGGCGTCCGGAGATCAGCCCGCCGACGTCCAGAGGCTCGTGACAGGGACGCCGATCTCCCCGAGCAGGCGGCGGAGCAGCGGGAGGGAGATCCCGAGGACGTTGCCGTGGTCGCCGTCGATGCCGTCGACGAACCACCCGCCGAGCCCGTCAAGGGTGAACGCGCCCGCGACCTTCAACGGCTCTCCGCTCGCCACGTAGGCGGAGATCTCCTCGTCCGTGGGAGCACCGAACCTGACGACGGTCGTGCCGACCGCGGCGGCCTGACGGCCCGAGGCCACGTCGATGACGCAGTGGCCGGTGAGCAGGTGACCGGTCCGGCCCCGCATCGACCTCCACCGGGACACCGCCTCCTCAGGCGAGGAGGGCTTGCCGTACGCGACGCCGTCGAGTTCGAGCACGGAGTCGCAGCCGATGACGACCCCGTCCTCCAGGGACGCCGCGACGGCGGCGGCCTTGGCCTTCGCGAGGACCAGGCAGAGCGCGGCGGGGGTCTCGGCGATGATCGCGTCCTCGTCCACACCGCTGACGATCACTTTGGGATCGAGCCCGGCGGCACGCAGGACTCCGAGCCGGGCCGGGGAGGCGGAGGCGAGAACGAGTTCGGTCACGGGACCCGAGTCTAGTGGCGGCGTTCGTGTACGAGAGAGCCGCCAGGACCGGTACGTTTTTCGATCATAAATCCACATGTTTGATGAACTTCCGGGAGATTTCGGTGGCGAGGGCGACGATCCGGGAACGGCTGCGCTACTGGTTCGACAACACGATGGCGAAGGGCACGGTGGCGCTGATCGGCTGGCTGGGCCTCGCGTCACTCGTGCTGATCCTCGCCGTCTCGGCCCTGACCCTGTGGCTCACACCGGACGAGGTGTTCGAGCACGCGGGGCTGGCGGGCGTGCTGTGGATGACACTGGTCCGCGCTCTCAGCCCAGGCAAGATCGCCAGCGACTCGGGGACCGCGCCCTTCCTCGCCTTGATGCTCACCATCTCGCTCGGCGGCATCTTCATCGTGAGCACGCTGGTCGGCGTACTGTCCACCGGGCTCAAGGGCAAGATCGAGGAGCTGCGCAAGGGACGCTCACGCATCATCGAGAGCGGTCACACCGTGATCCTCGGCTGGTCGGAGCAGGTCTTCACGATCGTGGGCGAGCTGGTGAAGGCGGACGCCAGCCAGCGGGGGTCGGTCATCGCCGTCCTGGCCGACCGCGACAAGCCGGGCATGGAGCAGGCCATCCGCACCAAGGTGGGCGATACCGGACGGACTCGGCTCGTCTGCCGTACCGGACGCCCGACGGAACCGGCGGACCTCGACCTGATGAGCCTGGAGACGGCCAGGTCCATCGTGGTGCTCTCGCCGCAGGGCGACGACCCGGACGCCCACGTCATCAAGACCCTGCTCGCGCTCGCGAAGCGCGACGGCGACCAGCCTCCGATCGTGGCCGCCCTCGCGTCGTCGCGCAACATGGCGGCGGCACGCCTCGCGGGCGGTCCGGGCGTCCACCTGGTCGACTCCGACGACACGGCGTCCCGGCTCATCGTCCAGTCGTCCCGGCAGTCGGGCATGTCGGTCGTCTGCATGGACCTGCTCAACTTCGACGGCGCGGAGATCTACCTGCGGTCCGAGCCGTCCCTGGCCGGCCTGACGTACGGCGAGGCGCTCGGCGCGTACCGGACCGCGACCGTCATCGGGTTGCGCTCGGCCGGGAAGGTGGCGCTCAACCCACCGTCGGACACGGTGATCGCGGCGGACGACGAGATCATCCTGATCGCCGACGACGACTCGCTCATCCGTCTCGGGGGTGCCGCGGTCCCGGCGGAGGAGGACCGCATCGCCGCCACCGCGCACGAACGGCCCGGCCCCAAGCGGACGCTGCTGCTCGGCTGGAACGGCAGGGCCCCCCAGATCGTGCGGTATCTCGACGGCTATGTCCCCGAGGGATCGACGATCGACATCGCCAGCGACCATCCGGCCGCGGGACGCGACCTCACCGGCCTGGCCAGGCTCACCGCGAACGCCAAGAAGTGCGACATCACCGACAGGCACGCGCTGGAGTCGCTGAGTACCGGGCTCTACGAGCACGTGATCGTACTCTCCGACGGCAGGTACGACCCGCATCACGCGGACACACGCACCCTGATGACGTTGCTCCAGTTGCGCGACATCCAGTCCACGCTCGGCGAGCGGTACTCGATCGTCAGCGAGATGTACGACGAGAACAACCGTGTGCTCGCCGAGGTCGCCCGGGCCGACGACATCGTGATCAGCGACACGGTCATCGGGCTCCTTCTCGCGCAGCTCGCGGAGAACCCGCGCCTGGCCGACGTGTTCGGCTACCTCTTCGACTCCAAGGGCTCGGAGCTGTATCCGCGCCCCGTGGAGGACTACGTGACCATCGGGGAGCCGCTCCGGTTCGCGACCGTGATCGAGTCGGCCCGGCGGCGCGGCGAGACCGCGATCGGCTACCGGGTCGCCGCCGGGATCAACGAGCCGCCGCGGTACGGCGTGGTGTTGAACCCCGGCAAGGATCGGCCGATCGCGTTCGCGCCCGGTGACGCGGTGATCGTGCTCGCGGAGCGGTGAGCCGCGGACCCGAGACCTCGGCTCCGCGGCTCGGAAGCCCCGTACGGCCCGGCCCTTACGGGCTCACTGCTGGACGCCGGCGAGCGCCTGGCGCAGGTTCTCCTCGGCCTGCTTGGACAGTGAGGTGTGGATGATCTTGCCGCCGTAGGACGAGATCTGCGGGATGACCTTGTCCGGGGTGCTCTGGGTGACGAGCACGAAGAGCGCGGCGGAGCCCGGCTTGAGCTCCTCACCGACCTGCTTCATGAACTTGTCGTCCACGCCCACGTCGGTCATCGAGCCGGCCGCGGCGCCCGTCGCGGCGCCCACGGCCATGCCGATGAGCGGCATGAAGAAGATGAGCCCGATGAGACCGCCCCACAGCGCCCCGCCCATGGCGCCGATGCCGGTCGTGCTGGTGGTCTGGTGCAGCTTGATCTTGCCGTCCTTGGTCCGCTCCGCGACCGCGGCGTCGGCGAGCTTGATCAGGTTCTGCTTCTGTAGTTCGAAGAGCTTGTCCCGGACGGTGTTGGCGGTGGCGACGTCGTTGTACGCGACGGCAATCAGATCCGACATATCGATCCCCCTGTTTCGGATGGCCGTAATCATCCCCAGGAGGACTACCTCTTAAAGCACGCGAATTCGCGACATGACGGTATTAATGTCCCGCCAGTGTGCCCTCTGCGTGTCGGGGATGGTGACGAACACCAGCGCGGGCTTGTCCCTGGCCACGTCGACCAGCGCGAGGGCCGCCATGGACTGCCGCTTCTTGCCCCTGATCTTGTAGTTCACGGTGTACCCGAGCAGCCAGCCGTCTCGCTCCCCCACCTTCAAGGGCTGCGAGGCCGTCCAGGAGATCGTCGCGTCGGACGGGTGGTGGTTCAGCGTCCACCGGGCGGCCAGGAAGGCGGTGTCCCTGACGCTCTCCTGCACCGGGATCGGCACCGGGCACGTGACCAGGAGGCCCCGGAAGGACGTTCCATTGATCTTGGGCAGCATCTGGCGGGTGGTGAAGGGGCTGGCCGGGGTCAGCTTCCACACCTTCGCGAAGCGCGGCAAGGCGACCCCTGAACGGTCGTCCTTCAGCAGACCCCTGGCCGCCGTGGGCCGCCCGTAGAGGCGGCGCAGCCCGCGGTCCCGCTCAGGCAGCTGCCGGAGCCGCGGATCGGACAGCGCGGCCTGCATGACGGCCGTGACCGTCGCCGGGGTGGTCGCGGAGGACGCCTGCGGCGAGGCGGCGGGCGAGCCGGCCAGAGGGCTCGCGATGGGGGTGATCCCGGAGGTGGCCGCCGGACCTCCCGTGGCGCCGTTCGCGACGGGGAGGCTCGGGATCGCGGTCGCCGCGGCCGACGGGATCGGCGCGGCCGAGGGCGCCGCGTCGCCGCCGCGGCTCAGCACGATCGCCCCGCCGACGCCCACCGCCACGACGGCGACCGTCCCGGCGATCAGGCGGTAGACCATCCGCATCGGCAGGTCGCCCAGCCCCTTGCCCGAGCGGGAAGGCGACGATGGCGGGGGGACCACGATCTTCGGCAGCGGAGTCGTCTCCGCGTCGGCCGCCACGTAAGTCGGAACCGCTTTTGTTCCATTGTCCCCAGGTGACACGATCGGGAGCGTACGGCATATCGCAGTATTTCGGGCGCGATCCCCATCACACTTCGGGAACGAGGATCATGTCGCGCGCAACGGCCCCCAGCCCGCCGGACGGAAGCCGCCCAGCCGCAGCCAGGGGGCGTCGGCGATCACGGTGACCGATCCGGGCGCGATCTCGGTGAAGCCGGCGTCCCGCACCACCGGGAGACCGCTGTCCACCAGGGAGTTCCACAGCTCAGGAGACGCGACGCGGACCGCCACACCCAGGCCCGCGTCGCGCCACGCGTCCCTGGCCCGCTCGTCACTGCCCCACCACGCGAGCTGCGCGCCGTGCCCCGCCTGCGCCATCGCCTTGCCCGCGCTCATCTCCAGGTACGGGTTCACCCAGAGGACCGCGCTCTCCGGATCCGGACGGCCTGGAACACCGGAATCGGTCAGATCGGTGCCGGAGACCTGGAGGCGCTGGAGGTCCCTCGGCCAATCGTCGAGCGGCACCGGCGGATGCGTCCGCACCTCGGCCGTCCGCACCTCGACGCTGATGCCGGGCAGGGCGAGCGCCCGGCGCCACTCCGCCCCGCGCGCCCGGCGGACCACCTTCCTGATCCCGATGCGCTCCCACTGCGCGATCGGATCGGCCCATTCGTCCTGGTCGAGCAGTCTCAGCACGGCGTGCGCGGCCGCTTCCAGCGCGTCGGTGCGCTCAGGGGGAGCGGCGCGTTCGATCCGGACGACGAGGGGGAGGACCCATTGGTTCATCCGACCAGGATCCCAGCCCGGCGTGTCTCGCTCACCCGGGTGGTGATCCGCGCCGACATCACGGCGGCGACCAGGCAGAGCACGCCCGCGCCGTACCAGGCGAGGTCGTAGTTCCCGAGATGGTCGCGCGTCACCCCGGCGAGGGTGGCGGCGAACGCGGCACCGATCTGGTGGGAGGCGAACACCCAGCCGAACACGATCGCCCCGTTCGCGCCGAAGATCTTCCGGCAGAGGGCCACCGTCGGCGGCACGGTGGCCACCCAGTCCAGACCGTAGAAGATGATGAACACCAGCATGCTCGGCTGGGTGGTGTTGGCGAACAGCGACGGCAGGATCACCAGGGACAGCCCGCGCAGCACGTAGTAGACCGCCAGGAGAAGCCGGGGGTCCATCCGGTCGCTGAGCCAGCCGGAGAACACGGTCCCCACGATGTCGAAGATCCCGACGACGGCGAGCAGCCCGGCCGCGGTGGTCTCGGGCATGCCGTGGTCGTGTGCCGCCGGAATGAAGTGTGTGCCGACCAGGCCGTTCGTGCTCGCCCCGCAGATCCCGAAGCCCAGGGCGAGGTACCAGAACGCCCGGGTGCGCGCCGCGTCGCGCAGCGTCCGGAGCGCGCGGGCCGCCGCCCCTCCCCCGGCCGGCCGTACGCGCGGCTCGGCGTCCGGCGCCGCGCCGTACGGCCGCAGGCCGAGCTCTTCGGGGGAGTCGCGGAGCAGGAACCACACCAGCGGCACGACCGCGAGCGCGCACGCCGTCACGACCAGCGCCGCCGTCCGCCATCCCGACATCTCGACGAGATGGGCCAGCAGGGGCAGGAAGACGAGCTGGCCGGCGGCCCCACCCGCCGTGAGCACGCCGGTGACCAGCCCGCGGTGCCGTACGAACCAGCGGTCGGTGACCGTGGCGACGAAGACCAGCGCCATCGAGCCGGTGCCGAGCCCGACGAGCACGCCCCAGCACAGCACGAGCTGCCAGCTCGCGGTCATGAACACGGTGACCCCGCTGCCGGCCGCGACCAGGGCGAGCGCGGCGGACACGATCGAGCGCATGCCGAAACGGTCCATCAGGGCGGCGGCGAACGGCGCGGTGAGCCCGAAGAGCATCAGGTTCACCGACACGGCGAAACCGATGGTGCCCCTCGTCCAGCCGAACTCCTCCTGAAGCGGCGTGATGAACACTCCCGGCGTGGCCCGGAACCCGGCCGCGCCGATGATGGCGACCAACGCGACGGCGGCCACGATCCACGCTCGGTGCGGACGGCTGATTCTCAATCCTCTGGATGTCACCCGGACATCATCAGATGGGGCGATATCGGGCCACGAGTGGCCTGAAAGCCAATATGTGAAAGAATCCGGCCATGGCTCCCGAAGCGCCCCCGCACCGCGTCGTGATCGTCGCCCTCGACGACTTCGCGCCCCTCGACCTCGGCATCCCCGGGCAGGTCTTCCGGGTGGCCAGGGGCCCGGCGGATCGACGGCTCTACGAGATCAGCACCTGCTCGCCGGGCGGCGCTCCCGTGCGCGGCTCGGCCGGGTACCACGTGCTGCCCGACCACGACCTCGGCGTCCTGGAGACCGCCGACACGGTCATCGTGCCCGGCGTCCACGGCGGACCCGCGCTCACCGCCGGCACGATCGACGACGAACTCCGCTCGGCGCTCCAGGCGGCGGCGAGACGGTCCCGGATGATGTCGATCTGCACGGGGGCGTTCGTCCTCGCCGCGGCCGGCCTGCTCGACGATCGACCGGCCGCCACGCACTGGTACCACGCCCGGCGGTTCCAGCGGCTCTTCCCCCGCGTACGGCTCGACCCCGACGTGCTGTTCATCGACGACGGTGACGTCCTCACCTCCGCGGGTGTGGCCTCCGGGATCGACCTCTGCCTGCACGTGGTACGCCGTGACCACGGCAGCGAGGTGGCCAACCGGGCGGCCCGCAGGTGCGTGACACCGCCGTTCCGGGAGGGCGGGCAGGCGCAGTACATCGAGCGCCCCCTGCCCGCCCCCGGCGGCGCCGGCACCGCACCCACCCGGGCCTGGATGCTGGAGCGGCTGCACGAGCCGGTCGATCTGACCGAGCTGGCCGCGCACGCCCGGATGAGCGTGCGCACGTTCACCCGCAGGTTCCGCGAGGAGACGGGGCTCAGCCCGGCCCGCTGGCTCACCGGCCGCCGGGTGGAGCAGGCCAGGCACCTGCTGGAGACCACCGACCTGTCGGTGGACGAGATCGCCAGGAAGGCCGGGTTCGGCACCGCCGTTTCACTGCGGCAGCACCTGCACGCGGCGGTCGGCGTCGCTCCCCTCGCCTATCGCCAGACGTTCCGCTCCCGCGTCCCCGGCCCCCGCTGACCGGAGTCCCGATTTGGCTAGGCTCAGGTCGTGTCTGAGCCGATCATCAACGTTAAAGATCTTCACGTCGTGCTGGGGGCGAACCCCGTCCTGCGCGGCGTCGATCTCACCGTCCATCAGGGAGAGATCGTCGCCGTCGCGGGCGAGAACGGGACGGGGAAATCCACCCTGCTGCGCTGCCTGGCCGGCCTTCGGCCGCCGACCTCCGGCGAGGTCTCCGTCTTCGGCACGCCGCCAAGCGACGACGCCGCGTTCTGGCGCGCGGTCACCCTGGTCGCCGCCGAACCGGCGTGGTACCCCGGGCTGACCGTACGCGAGCACGTCGAGCTGATCCGGGTCACGCACGAGCCGGTGGACGACGCCTGGCCGGACGTCGCCCAGGTCCTGGAGCGCTGCGGGCTCACCGAACGGGCCGACGCCGTCCCGCTGACCCTCTCCACCGGCCAGCGGCAGCGGCTGTGCCTGGCCTCCGCGCTCGTCCGGCCCAGCCGCCTGCTCCTGCTGGACGAGCCGGAGCACGGCCTCGACACCGCCTTCCGCGCCCGGCTGGCCGGGATCCTGACCGAGTACGCCCGGAGCGGAGGGACCGTCGTCATGGCCAGCCACGATCCCGGCCTCATCGAGGCGACCGGGGCGCGGCACACCGTCCTGTCCTCCGGACGGCTGGCCGCCGGAGCCGCGCGGTGAACGCCCTCGCCTCCGCCCGCGCGATCATCCGCGCCCCTCGGGCGAAGCGCGAGCGCACCTGGCAGGACCGGTACACGCTGGCCCTCGCCATCGCGGTGCTCGGCGCGGTCGCCGGCGAGCCGCTGTCCCGGGCGTGGAACCGCATCGTTACGCCGGCCGCCGCGGTGGACCCGGCCACGATCGGCACGGGTCTCGGCCTCGTCGTCCTCGCCTACACGGGGTTGATCGCGCTGGCCCGCCTCGTCGGACCGATCGCGGTCTCCCCCGCGGACGCCGCCTGGCTGGTGCCGTCGCCGCTCACCCGGCGGGCCGTGCTGCGGCCCGCCGCGCTGCGGCTGCTGGTCGCGTCGGTCGTCGCCGGAGCGGTGCTGGGCGTCACCGTCCTCGCCGTGCTCGGGGTCCCGGACCTCGCCACGCTCCGGGTGGCCGGCGCCGTCCTCATCGCCGTCGCCGCCTGCGTCGGCGGGGCTGCCGCGGCCGTACTGGCCCAGCGCGGGGATCCGGAGTCGGACTGGCTGGGGGTCGCGCTCGCCGCGCTCGCGGCCCTCGCGATCGTCGCCGGGCTCGCGGCGGCGAGCGGCGCGGCGCTCCCCTGGCGCTCGCTGCTCACCACGCTCCCCCGGATCCCGGCGAGCACGCTCGTCGGCGCCGCCGTGGCGGCCTGTCTCGCCGCGACCGGCCTCGCCGTACGGGCGTGGCGGGCGTTGTCCGGCTTCCCCTCCCGGGCGGTGATCGCCTCGTCGGCCCGGGTCGGCCAGGCCACGGGCGCGATCGTCACGCTGGATCCCGGGCTGCTCACGTGGATCGCCGAGGACAATCACTGGCGCGCCCGGCGGCTGCGTTCGCGGCCCTGGCCCCTCCTGCCCGCTCCTCTCGCACTGGCCTGGGCGGAGGCGCGCCGGCTCGGCCGCCGCCCGGCCCGCCTGGCGGCGCTGCTCGCGGCGGCGGCGTTCCCCGCGCTGGCCGCCGTCGCCACCGGCGGGATCACACCGCCGGTCGCGGTCGCGCTGCTCGCGGGCGCCCTCACCGCTGCCGCCTCGGCGACGGCGGTGGCCCGCCGCGACAGCGAGAACCCCACCTTCATCCGGATGACCGGTGTCTCGCGGCAGGCGGCGAGGGCCGCGCGGGCGATCGCGCCCGCGCTGCTCGCCGCCGGGTGGCTGGCCGTGGCGCTCGCCGCCCTCGGCCTCGTCGGGCCGGGCGTCGCGGCGGGCGCGTCGTGGTGGGCCTTCGCTCCACTGTGCGCGCCGCCGATCGCCGTCGCCGCGCTGCGCATGGCGGGGCGCGGGCCGATCGACCACTCGCTGCCGGTGCTCGACACCCCCGGCGGCCCGGTCCCGCTGGGCCCCCTCTTCTGGGGTTTCACCGGCATCGACGTGGCCGTGCTCGGCTGCGCCCCCGCGCTCGCCGCCCTGCTGCTCCAGCCCGCGCAGACGGCCGGGTTCCTGACGGCCCAGGCGGTAGCGACCGTCCTGACCGTCGGCGGCTTCCTCCTCCGCGGTCGCGGGACCTGATCCGGCCCGCCCTCGGACGTAGGTCCGCTCAGCGCGGCAGCAGAATGTTGATCACCTGCAGGCCCTTCTCCGCATGCGGGAATCCCAGATGCACGCCGCCGGTGGTCACGATGCTGTCCATGTCTGGTGGCGGCGCGGGATGGGGATCCCACCCGACGCCCGCCCCGGACAGGGCGGCCGTGGCCTCAGCCAGGGGGAGGTCCCACCGGAGGAGCCAGGGGTCCACATCGACGCCGCTCCCGCACCGAGGGATGGTGAACTCGTCCGTATAGATCATCCACAGGATGTCCGCCCCGTCGTGCGAGTCATCGAAATAGAACTCGAAATCGCCATATTTCCAGATGTCCTCGTATGCGACGCGACGTGTCGCGATATGGACGGCGTGGGGTTCGCCCAGCAGATCGCGGATGGCGGCCCGGGTGGCGCCCAGCCGGATAGGCCCGAAGCGCCCACCACGGAGAAAGTCCAGCAGAGAGACCTGGAGCATTCGCCGAGATCGCCCTCTTACTCGAGGCCCATGGAGCTGACGTATCGTTCCGCGGCGCCGGGCTCGGGAGGCGTCTCCCCCTTCACCCGGTAGATGCCGTCGCCCCGAACGAGAATGCCCATGTCGATGAGATACCGGCGGATGGCCACATGATCCACCTCGCCGCCTTCGCACCACACGCGCAGCTTCTCGTTGACGGTCCGCTCGTCGTACTCGGCCGCGGGGTCGAAGGAGCGCGCCGCCACGTGGTCCAGGACGGCGCGGCGGCGGTTCTGCCGGGCCGGGACCATGATCAGGCGTCCGTCCCGGACGAATGGCCGCAGATCGGGTTCCCCGCCCCTGGCGTCCGATTCGAGGGCCTCCTCGCGGGACGGCGGCTCCTCGTTCTTCTTATGAGGCGCGCTCATATGCGCTCCCTTCGCTCTTCGGGGCCGTACGCCCGCGATGTCGGGCCCCGGATCGCACGGCCAAGCCGAGAGCCGGCCTTTCCCACAGGGCGCGACCGAGGTGATCCGCTTCCTCTCGTCACGCTAGGAGGACGCGCGGCGGGGCGGCAATCGAATAATCGGGCGCCCACCAGAAGCTCCCACCGGAAGCGAACTGCGACCAGGGCGAGCACGTACGCCGGAAAAAGCGAACGCCCCGTTCCTCGACGGAACGGGGCGTTCTCCGCGGTGGAGCTATGGGGATTCGAACCCCAGACCCCCTCCATGCCATGGAGGTGCGCTACCAGCTGCGCTATAGCCCCGCGGTGACGCTCGCGACGGGTTTCCCCCTCGCGGCGCCACGCCAGTGTATAGGACATCCGGGCCGAGGCTGTAACCGATCAACCGAGGGAGCGCGTGCGGCGAACCAGATCGGCGAGTTCCGCCACGCCGGGGTCCTCGGTGGACTCCGCGAGACGGGACGCGTGCCCCGCCAGGTCCGCGAGCCCCAGTCCGAAGCGCTCGCCGCGCTCGCTCCACGGAGCGCGCAGGTACTCGGCGAAGGCCGCGGCCGCCGCGTCGACCTGGAGCCGGAGCGGCGCCTCGTCCCACAGGTCGCCGTGCACGTCGCGGACGTCCGCCGCGCGGCTGACCTCGGCGGGCCGGCGGCTGTCGGGGTCGAGCCAGCGCACCGTCGCCGTCGCGAGCTGCCCCGACGCCCCGGCGCGGAGCCGTACCCAGTAGAGGGCGGTCACGGAGTGCCCCGGCCCGACCTCCCCTCCGTCGCGGGAGTCGTCGCGGAAGTCCTCCGGCGCCAGCTCCCGGTTCTCGTATCCGAGCAGGCTGTACGACTCGACGGTCGCGGGGTTGAAGACGACCTGCGCTTTGGCGTCGCGGGCGCGCAGGTCGAGGTTGGCCGGGAGCCGCTCGACGAAGACCTCGCGCGCCTCCGCCTGGCTGCTCACGTAGACGGCGGCGCCGTCGCCGTTGTCCGCGAGCTGCTCCATCAGCTCGTCGCCGTACTCGCGGCCGACGCCGACGCACAGCAGCGTGACCTGCTTGGCCGCGTAGTCGCTGACCCGGTCGAGGATGGCGCGCCACTCGGTCGCGCCGGTGTTCGCAAGCCCGTCGGAGAGCAGGATCACCCGGTTGGTGGCCACCGACCGGAACGCCCGGGACGCCTCCCGGTATCCGGTGACGAGCCCGTCTTCGAGGTTGGTCGATCCCTCGGTGCGCAGCTCGTCGATGGCGCCGTGCAGCCGCGGCCGGTCCGTCACCGGCACCATGGGGGTGATCAGCCGCGCCGAGTCGCTGAACGACACGATCGCCACCTGGTCCCCGGGCATGAGCTGGTCGACGAGCGTGTGCAGGGCGTCGCGTACGAGGTCGAGCCGCCCGGTCTCCGCCATGGATCCGGAGACGTCCACCACGAACGTCAGGTTGGCCGGCCGGCGTTGCTCCGCGCCGACGCCGCGGGTGCGCAGCCCCACCCGGAGCAGCACCGCGCCGTTCGTCCGCGCCCCGTCCATGTGTACGGCGAAGCCGTTGTCGTCCGGCTCGGTGTAGTCCTGGCGGAAGGAGTTGACGAACTCCTCGGTCCTGACCTGGGCCGGCTCGGGCAGCCTGCCCTCCTGTACGGCACGGCGGGCGTAGCCGTACGACGCCGTATCGACGTCGAGGGCGAACGTCGAGATCTGCTCGGCGGTGGCGTCGCGCTCCAGCCTCCCGGTCTCCGCGACCTGGTTTCCCGGAGCGGCCTGCCCGGCCGATGGGGCCTCTCCCCCACCGGCGCCGCAGGCGGCGAGGACGACTGACAGCAGGGCTATCCCCGCCAGGACCGATAAACGTGGCTTCATCCGGTACCTCCGTCGGCTCCCATTCACCCCTTTCGACGGCATTTCGCCGGGAGAGGCCGGGGCCGTCACGGAAGCGACGGTAAAACGTGCTCATCGCGTGACATCGCGTCACCGATCCCGAAGAAGCGGGACCTAACGGTGGCCGAGCAGCGTAGAGAGCGTGACCGGGCGCAGCCCCCGCTCCCTGATCCCCTTCACGATGGCCGGAAGCGCGTCATCGGTCAGCCCGGACGGCTTTCCGCCGCCCAGGTGAAGCACCACGATGGAACCGCCGCGCACGCCGCCGAGCGTCTGCCGCACGATCGCGTCCTTGGACGTGGCGAAGGCGTCACCGCCGACCACGTCCCACTGGATCGGCGTCAGGCCCTCGGCCGCCACGACCTTGAGCGCCGCCTTGTCGAAGCAGCCTCCCGGGAACCGGAAGAACTTCGGGTGGCCGGGGGCGATCCGGTCGAGCAGCGCCTCGGTCCTGCGGAGGCTCCCCCGCATGTCGCCCGTCCGGCCCAGGCCGTAGCAGGGGGTCGTGAACGCCTCGTGGTCGTACGAGTGGTCGGCCACCTCGAACAGCGGATCGGCCGCCAGGCCGGCCGCCACACGGGGATAGCGCTTGGCCCACAGCCCGGTCATGAAGATCGTCGCGGGGACCTTGAGCCGGCGCAGCTCCGCGATCAGCCGAGGGTTCGCGTAGGAGTCCACCTCGCCCCGGTCGAGCTGCCCCTCCATGTACGCCGTCATGTCCGCGTCGAAGGTCAGCGCGACCATGTCGGACCCCCGCGGCCCGTGGTGGATCGGATCGCGCGGCCGCCGGGCCCCCGACGCCTCCGGCGACGGTTCCGGCGCGCTCGGGGCCGCCGCCGCGGGACGTGGCTCCGCCCCCACATCCGCGGCCGTACGCGGAGTGACGCCGGTGGGCGCGTGCGCGGCGCACCCGGAGATCAGGAGCACCGACAACAGGAGAGACCGCCGCCACAGCATGATCGACATCGTACGGCCGGGTCGGGGCCGCACCGGCCGTGAAACGCCCGGGAACGACGAAGGCCGGCACCCGTTCCTTTCGGAACGCTGCCGGCCCTGATCGGATCGGTGGAGCTATGGGGACTCGAACCCCAGACCCCCTCCATGCCATGGAGGTGCGCTACCAGCTGCGCTATAGCCCCTTGCGACGCCAGTCAGTGTATAGGAATCGGCGCGTTGGACGGTAACCGAAGGCCGTGATGTCACGCCGGCGGGCCCGTGATACGTCTGAGGTTCTATGAGCACCGAACTGTTCGTCCGTCACCGTGACCTGCTCACCGGGGTGGCGTACCGCATCCTCGGCAGCGCGGCCGACGCCGAGGACGTGGTGCAGGATGCGTGGCTGCGCTGGTCCGAGGTGGACGCTGCGGAAATCGAGAATCCCCGGGCGTACCTCGTGCGCATGACCACGAACCTGGCGATCGACCGGTGGCGGCGGGCCAGGGCACGGCGCGAGGAATACGTCGGCCCGTGGCTCCCCGAACCGGTCAGCACCGCGCCGGACGCGACGGAACGCGCCGGTCTGGCCGACGGCGTGGAGCTCGCGCTGCTGGTCGTGCTGGAGACGCTGTCACCGCTGGAGCGCGCGGTGTTCGTGTTGCGTGAGGCGTTCAGCTTCTCGTACGCGGAGATCGCCGGGATCCTGGGCCGAGGCGAGCCCGCCGTCCGGCAGCTCGCCAGGCGGGCCCGCGACCACGTGCAGGAGCGCAGGCCGCGGTTCGACGTGGACCGGCGGGAGCGCAGGCGGGTGACCGAGCGCTTCGTCTGCGCCTGCGCCGAAGGCGACCTGCGCGGCCTCATGGAGCTCCTGACCGCGGACGTCACGCTGGTCGGCGACGGGGGCGGCCGGGCGAAGGCACCGCTGCGGGTGATGACCGGGCGCGATCACGTCGCACGGTTCCTCATGGCCATCGCGTCCGAGGACGGGGTCGGCCGGTTCCTGAGCTCGATCGGGGCAGGCGACCTCACCTCGATCGGCTTGGAGGTCACCGACGTCAACGGCGGCCCGGCGCTCGTGGCGACCGCCGAGGGCCGCGCCGTCGCCGTGTTCTCCTTCGTCGTCTCGGACGGCAAGATCGAGACCGTCTATCTCATCGCCAATCCGGAGAAGATGTCACGAATCACGCCCGGTGGCACGTCCCGTAGTACATGAGCGAAACCATCACCATCATCGGCGGCGGACTCGCCGGGCTGACCGCGGCGATCGCGTGCGCCGAGGGCGGGGCGGCCGTCACCCTGCACGAGGCGCACCGGACCCTCGGCGGCCGCGCCCGGTCCTCCGCCGCGCCGTACGTCGCGAACGACGGCACGCACGTCTTCTACGACGGCGCGCCGTTCCGGTGGCTGGCGGAGCGGAAGCTGGTCCAGCCGTACGTGAGCCTGCCGCTGAGGGCACTGGCCCGGAGCAGGTTCAGGTACCGCGACCGGCTGACGGCGCGGCCGCCGCTGAGCCTGCTCGCCATGACCGCCAGGCGGGGGGTGTGCGCGCCCGTGGACGAGGACTTCACTTCGTGGGCCGGCCGCCGGTTCGGCGCGGCGCCCGCGCGCGCCGCCGCGGGCCTGCTCGGCGTCGTCACCTACGACGCCGATCCGGGCAGGCTGTCCGCGGCCTTCGTCTGGGAACGCCTCAAGCGCGCCTTCTCGCCGCGCTATCCCACGGTCCGCTACGTCATCGGCGGCTGGGGACGGGTCATCGACCGGATGGCCGCGCACGCGCGCGGCCTGGGGGTGCGCGTCGAGACCGGATCGCGGGTCGACGAACTCCCCGCCGGTCCGGTGATCGTGGCCACGTCGCTGCACGCGGCCAGGAACCTGCTCGGGGACGAAACCCTCAGCTGGGAGAGCGGCCGTTCCGCCCTGCTCGACCTGGCCGTGCGCCGGCGGCCGGGCGACATGTTCCTGGTCTCCGATCTGGACGAGGGCGGCTTTCTCGAACGGTATTCGCTGCCCGACCCGACGCTCGCGCCTCGCGACGAGAGTCTGGTCCAGCTGCAGATGCCGATGCGACCGGGTGAGTCGAAGGCCGCGGCCGTCGCGAGGCTGGAGCGGATCGCCGACCTCGGCCTGCCGGGCTGGCGGGACCGCCTGACCTGGCGGCGCGACGCCGTGGCGGCGGGCCGGACCGGCGCGCTCGACCTTCCCGGGCTGACCTGGCGGGACCGACCCGCGATCGACCGGGGCGACGGCGTCTGGCTCGCGGGCGACTCCGTGGCCGCTCCCGGCCTGCTCGGCGAGGTATCCGTCCACAGCGCCCTCGAAGCGGCGGCGGCTGCGCTGTCGGGAAAGGATCGCTCGGCTAGGCTCCGAATCCGTGGTTGAAATCGCGTTGAGAACGAACGCACAGGTCGCCGAAGGACCCACGTGGCTCCCGGAGACGGGCGAGCTGCTGTGGGTGGACATCCCGGCCGCGGAGATCCATTACTTCTCCCCGTCGACCGGCTACGACACCGTACGGCACGCGCCGCAGCACGTGGGCGCGGCGAGACCCCGCGCGAACGGCGGGCTGGTGCTCAACCTGGTCGACGGGGTGGGGCTGCTCGAACCGGACGGCGGTTTCCGGTGGCTGGCCGACCTGGCGCGCGAGGGCGTACGCGGGAACGACGCGGCGGTCGATCCCCAGGGACGGCTGTGGGCGGGCACGATGCGGTACGACCAGGCGCCCGGCGGCGGGCGCCTCTACCGCGTGGACCCCGACGGTTCGGTGACCACGGCGCTGGACAGCGTGACCATCAGCAACGGCATCGGATGGAGCCCCGACGGCACGCTCATGTACTACGCCGACACGCCCACCCGGCGCGTGGACGTCTTCGATTTCTCGCCGGGCGGCGAGCTGTCCGGGCGGCGCGTGTTCACCGCGATCGACGGCGGCTCGCCGGACGGACTCACCGTGGACGCCGACGGCTGCGTGTGGGTCGCCGTCTGGGGCAGCGGCCAGGTGCGCCGGTACGCGCCCGACGGGCGGCTCGACCGTGTCGTGGACGTGCCGGTGGACCAGCCGACCGCCTGCGCCTTCGGCGGTCCCGGCCTGACCGATCTCTACATCACCTCCGAGGCCAAGGAGGGGCAGCCGCTCGCCGGGTCACTGTTCGTGCTGCCGGGGGCGGGCACGGGCTTGCCGGAACGCCGGTTCGCCGGATGACACCGCCCCTGGGGCTCGGGCCGGGGCCGCCGCACTGAGCGGCCCCGACGTCCACGCCCGCAACACGGCCGGCGATCCCGTTGCTGAACGCCTTCCTGACCCCGGCGGGATCAGCTGCGGCCGCCGTCCTCCTCCGCCGGGCCGGTGGCGAGTTCGGCCCGCCCCAGCCGGTAGACGGCGGCCATCAGCAGCGCGCCACCGGCGAGTTGGAGCGCGGTCAGGTGCTCACCCAGCAGGAGGACGCCGATGAACGCGGCGACCAGCGGTTCCAGCAGCACGACGACCGCGGCCGTCGTGCTGCTGACCACGCCCAGCCCGGCGAAGAACAGCCCGTACGCGAGCGCGGTCGGGACGGCGCCCAGATAGGCCAGCGACAGCGCCGCCGCCCCCGAATCTCCTCCGGAGGGGACGACGCCGTCCGCCAGCGCGAGGGGCAGCAGGCAGACGGAACCGGCCGCGAAGGACCAGGCCATCGTCTGCCCGGGGGCCGACCGGCCGCGTTCGACGCCGCTCAGCAGCGTCACCGCGGCGTACGTCGCCCCCGACAGGACGGCGTAGCCGACGCCGGCGGCGGAGAACTCGCCCGGCCCTCCGGCGAGCATGGCCAGGCCGGCGACCGCCGCGGCGACGCCCGCCTTCACGGCCCGTCCCGGCCGCTCGCCGAACAGGAGCCGGGAGCCGGCCGTGACGAACACGGGGTTCGCGCCCATCGCGATCATCGTGGCCAGGGCGACGCCGGTTTCGGCGATCGCCGCGAAGTACGTGACCTGCGAGACGGCCATGGCCACCCCGAGCGCCAGGGGCATCCCCCACGATCGCGGCGCGGCGAGCCGCCGGGGGCCCGCCGTGCGGCCGAGGAATGCCACGGCGAGCAGAAGGGCGGCCCCGATGACGAACCGCCAGAAGGTGACGGCCACCGGGCCGAGGTGACCCGCCCTCCGCAGGAAGTCGCCGACCGCTCCCCCGGTTCCCCAGGCGATCCCGGCGGCGGACACGAAGATCAGGCCCCGCCGTACAGGCAGGGCGGGAACATGCGTCATTGATCTCTCTCGTGGTGAGTGGTGGAAAGGGCCCGGAAAGCGGGCAGCCACCACCGGCCGGACCGCGCGGGTCCGGCTGACGAGAGGGTCCGCCCGCTATCGGGCGGGCGGCGGAGAGATGATCAATCGCATGGGGAGCACGATATCGCGGCGTTCCGGCGGCACGACAGCGGGTGGACAGGGCTTTCCCACATGCCGATCCGCCTGGAACTCCCCATTTCACCAACGAATTAATATTCTGGACGATGCACCGCCGAAGGGAATTTCCGAACGGGGGCATCAGGCCGTACTCTTGCCTGGTGGTCGCCCGAGGCGAGGTCAGGTCGCCTCGGGCGGCCACTTCACTCCCTCAGAACGACCCCCGTCGCCAAAAGCTCTGACGGCGATCAACTGAGCGCCGCGACAACTGCGGAAAACAAATCACCGGCCGCGTGAACGGCGTTTCCGTCCGCGAATTCAGACGGCGGGCCAGGGAAGATCCGGGTCGGAGGGCAGGGAGTAGTCCATGCCCGGCACCGCGAAGCCGTACAGCCGCCGGACCTCGTCCCCGAACCAGCCGGTGTCGGCGACGCCATGCCCTCACCCAGGGGAGGTAGCTGGGGTCAGACACGATCACTCCTCGGGTGCCGAGGAGTGATCGTGAGTGCCTTTTGCGGGAAATCCGCTACTCTCGTGCGGCTTGCGACGCCCCCGCGGAGACGCAAGCCGTACGGATCCCCCGCTCCCCCTCGTCCGGCGCGGCCTCGGCGGGCGCCCCCGGCCGCCGCTCGTCCTCGATGTACCTCGACGCTCCCGCGTACCAGCCGGCGACCATCTGAGCGCCGACCACCACGAACAGCAGCACGAACGGGACCGTCCAGCCGCCGCTGAGCTCGTACAGCACGCCCACCGCGAGCGGGCCCGCGCCGGCGATCAGGTAGCCGGCGCTCTGCCCGAAGGCGGACAGCGCCGCCGTGGCCTCGGCCGTCCGGGTGCGCAGCGCGAGCATCGCCAGCGCGAGCGGGAAAGAGCCCATGCCCACACCCACGAGCACCGCCCACACCCACAACGCGCGCCCGGTCAGCAGCCCGGCGAACCCGATCACGTACGCGCCGCAGAACGCGGCGACCAGCAGCCGCTGGTCTGCCATCCGCGCGGCGATCGACGGCACGAGCATCGAGATCGGGATGCCCAGGCCGGTGAACACCGCGAGGAGCGTCCCCGCCTGCGCCGAGGTGTACCCGTTGTCCTGCAGAAGCTGGGGAAGCCAGCCGAACATGACGTACGCGATCAGGGACTGGGTGCCGAAGTACGTGGCGATCGCCCAGGCCAGCCGGCTGCGTACCAGCTCGCCCGGCCCCGTCCCGCGGGCTCGGTGCCGCTCCGGCTCACTGCGCAGAAGCGCAAGCCACGGAATGGCGGACACGGCGGCCAGGGCCGCCCACACACCGAGTGCCACGTGCCAGTTGCCGCCCGCCGCCCGCTGGATGGGCACGGTGGCGGCGGCGGCGAGCATCGTCCCGGCGGCCATGGCCGTCGAGTAGACCGTCGTCATCAGACCGGACCGCGAGGGGAAGTGGCGCTTGATCAGCGTCGGGATCAGCACGTTGCCGATCGCGCCGCCGGACAGCGCCAACACGCTGGCGGCGAGGAACACACCGGAACTCCCGACGACGGAGCGGATCCACAGCCCCGCACCGAGCAGGACGAGTCCGGCCAGCAGCAGCCGATGCTCACCCACGCGGTGGGACAGGGCGGGAGTCATCGCTCCGAAGAGGGCGAAACAGAGCACCGGCAGGGTGGTGAGCAGCCCGCTCGCCACACCCGACATGCCGAGGGCCGCGCTGACCTGGTCCAGCACGGGACCCACGCTGGTCACGGCGGTCCGGAGATTGAGCGCCGCGAGAACGATACCGAGCCCGACGAGCCAGGCGACCGATCCGGTTCGGCGGCCTCTGCGTGCGACGACGGCGGTCATGCCGGTGCAAACCCTCTTTTCAATGTCGAATCATCCGATGACTCGACAATAGTACCAGAGGGATCAATCACGACATGAACCCCAAACCCTCCCGTAACACCAGCTTGGCGCCCCCGTAAGGGTCAGGCGCGCGGCGGCGTCACCCCCGGGCCGCCTTCCGGCGGAACCGGCCCCGAGCCGGGCGCGGGAAGCGGAGACTTCGGCGGCTACTCCGGGCTCACCGGCTGGGGAGCGGGGATGTCACCGCGCCAGCCGCCGCTCTCGGTGCCGATCCGCTCGATGAAGGTCTTGAAGCGCTCCAGATCGCCCTTGACCCGCCTGCGGACGATCTGCAGCCGGTCGGCCGCCATCTCGGCCATTCCCTCGGGGTCGTACGCCAGTTGGAGCGTGACACGGCAGTGGTCGTCGTCGAGGCGGTGGAACATCACCAACCCCGAGTGGTGCGGCCGGTCCAGCGAACGCCAGGCCACCCGCTCGTCCGGGTGCTGTTCGGTGATCTCCGCGTCGAACTCGCGCCGCACCCCGCCGATCTCGACCGCCCAGTACGTCCGGCTGTCGGTGACCTGCTTGACGGAGTCCACACCCTCCATGAACTCGGGGAAACTCTCGAACTGGGTCCACTGGTTGTAGGCGGTGCGCACCGGCACGTTCACGTTGACCGAGTGTTCGATCGAGCTCATGCCTCTCTCCTCCCGCCTTCGCGGCTTCGGAGGATTGCTCTGCCCTCGCAGACCCGGTCTAGTCGGATTCGCCGGTGCAGATCACGAAGCGGGCGCCGCCTGGGACGCGCCGCGGCGCAGCCAGAACAGCCCGAGCACCGGCAGGATGAGCGGCACGAACAGATAGCCGGCGCCGTAGCCCGACCAGACCGTGGCGTGCGGGAACGCCGCCGCGTCGAGGAGGCTCAACGTGCCGACGACCAGCACCCCGGTCAGCTCGACGAGACAGGCCGCGAGCGCGAGCCGCCGATCGCCGCGGGCCAGCGCCACCGTGAGCACGATGTAGACCACCGCGGCCAGCGCCGAGAGCAGGTACGCCAGCGGCGCCTCGTGGAACCGGGTCGCGATCTGGACGCCGGCGCGGGCGGACGCGGCGAGGGCGAAGACGCCGTAGAGGGCGACGAGGACCCGGCCCGGTCCCGATCTCACCGGAGCGCTCACGCCGTGCCGTTCCAGAGCTGGAGGAGGCGGCCCGTCATGACGGCGACGGTGAAGCCGGCGACCACGATGACCCCGGGCCCCCACCGGGTGCGCTCCGCCTTGCCCCACCACACGGCGGCCGGGGGGATCACGACGGTCCCGGCGAGGTAGCCGATGAACGTCGCCGTCTCCTGCTTCACCTCGGACAGCCGCGCCACGGCGATGCCCGCCTGGACGAGCAGGGCCACCTCGATCAGGGCGAGCCCGGCGAGCAGGACGAGGCCCATGGGACGGTTGCGGATCGCCGTGATCAGACTGATCAGGGCGAGCAGCAGGGCGGCGCCGATCAGCCAGCCGGAGTACGCGCCGCTCATCGCGGATCGGGGGTCGGGAGCATGGCCAGTAGGCTACCGCCGACGGCGGCCGCCTCCGATTTCGCCATCCACCTGGGATGGGCCGAGCCGGACGGCCGGGAAATGATTGAGGTGGAGCTATGGGGATTCGAACCCCAGACCCCCTCCATGCCATGGAGGTGCGCTACCAGCTGCGCTATAGCCCCTGGTCACCGCTCCGAGTTCTCTCGAGGCGGCGCCCGAGGAGCATATAGCGACCATTCGCCGTTTACCTAATCGTCACCTGCAGGCCGGCGGCGGGGGTCAGCCGCCGTTGCCCGCCTCGGGCCTGTCGTCGCTGATCACAGGCTCGGGGAGCGTCCCGGCGTTGTGTTCGAGCAGCCGCCACCCCCGCCGTCCTTCCTCCAGGACGGACCAGCTGCAGTTGGCCAGGCCGCCCAGAGCGGACCACAGCTCCTCGGGGAGGCCGAGCAGGCGGGCGATGCCGAGCCGCAGCGCCGCGCCGTGCGAGGCCACGACCAGCAGGCCGTCGTCGGGCAGCTGGGCGACCCACCGGCGGATGGCTTCCGACACGCGCTCGGCGACGTCGGCCACGGCCTCGCCGCCCGGCGCCTCCCAGGCCGCGTACTCGGTCGGCCAGCCGGCGGCGATCTCCGCGCGGGTCAGCCCCTCCCACGCGCCGCCGCCGCGCTCGCGCAGGTCCTTGTCCACCTGCACGCCGAGGCCGGTGAGCCGGGCGAGCGCCGACCCCGTGTCGTACGCGCGCTGCAGGTCGGAGGAGACGATCGCGGTCGGCCCCAGCGCGGCGAGCAGGGACGCCGCCCGGGCCGCCTGGGCGACCCCGGCGACGTCCAAGGGAATGTCGCTGTGTCCCTGGAATCGCTGCTCGACGTTCCATCTCGTCTGTCCGTGGCGTAGGCACACCACGCGCCGTCTCACACGGGCCTCCCCGCCGGCCTGAGCAGTTCGCTCACTGAGCGGCCTCGCGGGCCCGCTGCGCGGCCACCCGGGTGACACTCTCCGGAAGCTCGATCGAGGGGCAGTCCTTCCAGAGCCGTTCAAGGGCGTAGAAGGTGCGCTCCTCCTCGTTCTGGACGTGGACGACGATGTCGATGTAGTCGAGGAGCACCCAGCGCCCCTCGCGCTCGCCCTCACGGCGTACCGGCTTGGCGTCGGCCTCGACGCGGAGCTTCTCCTCGATCTCGTCCACGATGGCGCGGACCTGACGGTCGTTGGAGGCGGAGCAGAGCAGGAACGCGTCGGTGATGACGAGCTGCTCGCTCACGTCAAAGGCGATGATGTTGTCGGCCAGCTTCTCCGCGGCGGCCTCGGCGGCCACCTGCACGAGCTGGAGCGATCTCTCAGATGCGGTCACGATGTGGTTCTGTCCTCCATTACCGGGACGCGGGACTCGATCGGCTCTTCCAAGGGTGCCCGCCGAGAGGCGGGCGATTCAATCCCGTTTCCGCGCCCGACCCTATCCGGACGCGGCCTCGTGCCGTTTCAACGTACGCCACCACCCCGCCGATTCCGCCTCCGGCCGGGGGTCTACGGGATCAACGGGCCTGGTCGCGGTACAGCCCGCGCTTGTTGATGTACTGCACGATTCCGTCCGGGACGAGGTACCAGATCGGCTCGCCGGCGGCCACGCGCTCGCGGCACTCCGTCGAGGAGATCGACAGCGCCGGGATCTCGATCAGGCTGACCCGTCCCTCCGGCAGTCCGGGGTCCAGGAGCGCGTGCCCCGGCCGGTCACAGCCGACGAAGTGGGCGATCCGGAACAGCTCGTCCACGTCGCGCCAGCTCAGGATCTGCGCCAGCGCGTCGGCGCCGGTGATGAAGTACAGCTCGACGTCGGGCCCGTAGAGGGCGGAGATCTCGCGCAGCGTGTCGATCGTGTACGTCGGCCCCGGGCGGTCGATGTCCACGCGGCTGACGGAGAAACGCGGATTCGACGCCGTGGCGATGACCGTCATCAGATAGCGGTCCTCGGCGGCCGTCACCGTCTTGTGGGCCTTCTGCCACGGCTGCCCGGTCGGCACGAACACCACTTCGTCCAGGCTGAAATGGTGGGCGACCTCGCTCGCGGCCACCAGGTGACCATGATGGATCGGGTCGAACGTCCCTCCCATGATGCCCAGCCGTCTGGTCGCCGCCCCATTTCTCATGAAACGGACCCTAGCCTGCAGGTCACGCAAGACTGGAGGTACCCCTCTAAAACCCCGTCCCGCGCACGGTCAGGCCCACCGACATAGCATGCGGGACATGACCACTCCCGATCGCAGTCGCGTGCAGCTGCCCGGCATCAGCTCCCGCGCGTACGAACACCCCGCAGACCGGTCCGCGCTCGTCGCGATGCGCTCGCTCAGCGGGTTCGACTCGGTGCTCAAGCGCACGTCCGGGCTGTTCAGCGAGCGCCGCCTGCGCCTGATGTTCCTGGCGTCCGCGGTGCGCACCACGGACACGCAGTTCCGCAGCCTCCACGACATGGGCCGCGACAGCGCGTACATCCTCGACCTGCACCGGATCCCCGAGATCTACGTGCAGCAGGACGCCCAGGTGTACGCCATGGCCATCGGCTTCGACGAGCCGTTCATCGTGGTCTCCACCGGCCTGCTCGACCTGATGGACGAGGAGGAGCTCCGCTTCGTCATCGGGCACGAGACCTCCCACATCCTGTCCGGCCACGCGGTCTACGGCACGATGCTGACCATCCTCACCCGCCTCGCCACCCGGGTCGCGTGGATCCCGCTCGGCTACATCGGCCTCCGGGTGATCGTGGCCGCCCTGGAGGAGTGGCAGCGCAAGGCGGAGATGTCGGCCGACCGCGGCGGGCTGCTGTCCGGGCAGGACCCCGACGCCGCGCTGCGCGCGCTGATGAAGCTCGCCGGCGGCTCGCGCCTGCACGAGATGAACATCGAGGCGTTCCTCGACCAGGCCCGCGAGTACGACACCGGCGGCGACGTCCGCGACGGCCTGCTCAAGGTCCTCAACCTTCTCGGCACGACCCACCCGTTCGCGGTCACCCGGGTCGCCGAGCTCGACCGCTGGCGCCGCAGCGGCGAATACGAGGCCATCCTGGCGGGGAACTACCCGCGCCGCGCCGACGACGCCCACGCCAAGATCACCGAAGAGGTCAAGGCGGCCGCGAACTCCTACCGCGAGTCCTGGGCCCAGTCGCAGGACCCCTTCATCGGCGTCCTGCGGGACGTGGCCGAGGGCGCGGTCAACGCCGGCGAGCGCATCTTCAACAAGTTCGCCCGCAGGGAGAGCTAGTCAGCGGCGAAAGGAGCCGGAGCACGCCGGACAACGCCAGGCAAAGCTAGACGAAGAACGCCACCGCTCGCACGGCTGTCGCGCACACCGCCACGAAGCCTCCGAGCACGGCGAGCGCCCGCAGGCCCTCTCTCCGCAGCCCGGGCACCCGGGCGCCGACGCGCTCGACCTCACGGCCGATGATCGCGCCGGTGACGACACCGAAGGCGACCCCCGCGACCGTCACGGGCACCGCCTGGGTCCACCACTCCGGTTCCAGGCGTGCTCCGGCCGTGAGCCAGAGAGTGGCGAAGGCCGCGGCCCCGGCGGGCAACCCCGGCCAGGCCACCGCGGAGACGAGGGAACCCGCCAGCGTCAGGGGAAAGGTCACCACGCGCAGGAGAGCGCGCGTCCTGGCCGACTCGCGCCGGCGTACCAGCCAGTGGCCGCTCCACAGCGCCCTGGCGAGCACCGCGAGCGTCCCCGTGATCACGAACGTGGCGAGCGGGTAGACGAGCGACACCACCACACACGGCACCGCGAGCAACGCCAGCACCAGAAGGGTCCCGCTTCCACGCGGGAGGCCGAGGCGCGGCGGCGCGTCCACCTTGGCGTCCGCCGCCGCCTCGGCGGCCGACGCCGAGGTCTCGGGCCGCGCCGTACGGTCCGCCCGGCCGACACGGGGAGCGTGGTCGGCACGGCCCGGACGAGGAGTCCGGTCGGGACGGCCGGGACGGGCGGTGTGGTGGGCGCGGGCGGTCCGTCCCGGCCGCACGGTCCTCCGTACGCGTCCGGCGCCGCGACCGCCCTCCGCGGGCGCGGGTTCGGAGGCACGGGCCAGCCGGGCCAGCCGGTCGGCCAGGACCGCGGCCGTGGGACGCTTGGCCGGGTCGCGGTGCAGGGCCGCCCTGATCAACGGCAGCAGCGCGGGGGGAACGCCGGCGAGGTCCGCCTGGCCGTGCAGGATCGCGTACATCTGGGCCTCGACGGTCCCCTTGCCGAAGGTGGGCCGGCCGGTGGCGGCGAACGCCACCGTCGCCGCCCACGCGTGCACGTCGGCCGGCTCCCCCACCGTCTCGTCGGCGAACAGCTCGGGCGCGGCGTACCCGGGCGTGCCGAGGAACGTCCCGGTCATGGTCAGCCGGGTCGCATCGAGGACCTGGGCGATGCCGAAGTCGATCAGCACCGGCCCCTCCGCGCCCATCACAACGTTCGCCGGCTTCAGGTCGCGATGGACGACACCGGCGGCATGCGTGATCGCCAATGCCGTCGCGAGGCCGTGGGCCAGCGAGATCGACTCGGCCTCGGGCAGCGACCCTCGGCGGCGCACCGCGTCGAGCAGCGTCTCGCCCCCGATGTGCTCCATCACCAGATAGGGCCGGTCGCACGACAGATCAGCGTCCAGGACCCGGGCGACGTACGGGCTCTCCACCCTGCGCAGGGCCCGTACCTCGCGCTCAAGGCGTAATCGCGCGTCCGGATCGTCTCCGAGCGGGTCGCGGAGCATCTTGACCGCGACCTGCTCGCCCCGGCGGTTGGCCGCGAGATAGACCTCGCCCATGCCGCCCCGGCCCAGCCGCTCCAGCAGCGCGTACGGGCCGACCCGCCCCAGACGTCCACCCATAGGAGGGCCAACCATAGCGGCCGTGACGGACAAATCCGGGAAGGCACGCCGGGCGGATATCAGACCGACGCCTGGACCATCTCCTCGCGACGACGCGCCCTCATCCGCCCGGCGAGCAGGTGGTCGAGGCTCACCGGCCCCGGACCCGCGACCGCGACGAGCAGCGCGAGCGCCCCGAGCGCGAGCACGAGCTCCAGGCCGCCGTCCTCCCCGATGCCGTGCGGCGCGTGGACGTAGAGGAAGGCACCCGCCGCCACCATGCCGACCGCGATCCCCGCGACGGGCGTGAGCAGGCCGAGGAGGAGCAGGCAGCCCCCGCCCAGCTCGGCCATGATGGCGAAGACCGCTGAGACATGCGGCAGCGGGACGTCCGCCGAGGCGAACTGCGTGGCCACGGCGTCGACGCCGTGGCCGTACTTCTCCCAGCCGTGCGTCATGAAGACGGCCCCGAGCACCCCCCTGCCGATCAGCGCGGCGACGGCATAGAGCGCCCGCCTCATCATGAGTCCTTCAGAAGGAGCTCCAGCTCCGTCTCGGGTTCGGCGCTCAGCCTTCTGGGCCCGGTGCGCCGCCAGTTGACGTGCCCCCGGCTTTCCAGCCACAGCATGAGCCGGTCCGCGGCGACGACCACGCCGACCGCCATTCCAAGGGCGACCACGATTTCCATGGGCACAGCAAAGCCGCACGACCTCGTCACCCCTAGTGACACGCGCGTTGCTTTGCGCAAAGTTGATCGCCCGACCGGGCAACCACAAGCCGTTCCCAAGCGGGCTGAACGATCCTTGAGGGAAGCCGCCGCCACGGGCGTGCGGCCCTCATCGCACGAAGGCCCCCGAGAAATGACCACCGGCCACACGGCCGGGCGCCCGGCCGGTGGACGGCGGCGTCAGCCGCGGATGTGACCGTCCCCGGTGTAGACCCACTTGGTGGAAGTCAGCTCGGGCAGGCCCATCGGGCCGCGGGCGTGCAGCTTCTGGGTCGAGATGCCGATCTCGGCGCCGAACCCGAACTCGCCGCCGTCGGTGAAGCGGGTGGAGGCGTTGACCGCGACCGCGGCCGAGTCCACGCTCGCGACGAACCGGCGCGCCGCCCCCTGCGACCGGGTGATGATCGCGTCGGTGTGGCCCGAGCCGTACGTCCTGATGTGCCGGACCGCGTCGTCGAGGGAGTCGACCACGGCGGCGGCGATGTCCAGCGAGAGGTACTCGGCGGAGAAGTCCTCCTCCGTCGCCGCGACCACGTCCGCGCCATACGCCCGGACCCGTTCGTCACCGTGCACGGTCACGCCCGCGTCCTTGAGCGCGGTGAGCGCCCTCGGCAGGAACGCCTCCGCGATCTCCGCGTGGACGAGCAGGGTCTCGGCCGCGTTGCACACCGACGGCCGCTGCGCCTTCGCGTTGACGAGGATCCTGAGCGCGGTCTCGATGTCGGCGTCGGCGTCCACGTACACGTGGCAGTTGCCGACGCCGGTCTCGATGACGGGGACGGTGGACTCCTCGACGACACTGTTGATCAGCGACGCGCCGCCGCGCGGGATCAGCACGTCCACCAGGCCACGAGCCCGCATCAGGTGCTTGGCCGACTCCCGCGTCTGGCCCGGCACGAGCTGCACGGCCGCCGCCGGCACCTGCGTGCCCTCCAGCGCCTCCTGCATGATCTTCACCAGCACGGCGTTCGAGGAGTACGCGCTGGACGAACCGCGAAGCAGCACGGCGTTGCCGCTCTTCAGGCACAGCGCGGCGGCGTCCACGGTGACGTTGGGACGGCCCTCGTAGATGATCCCGATGACGCCGAGCGGCACCCGCAGCTGCCGCAGCTCCAGCCCGTTCGGCAGCGTGCTGCCCCGGACGACCTCGCCCACGGGATCGGGCAGCTCCGCCACCTCCCGCACCGCCGCCGCGATCTTCTCGACGCGCCCGACGTCGAGGCGGAGCCGGTCGATCATCGCCTCGGACACACCGGCCGCGCGGGCCCGGTCCACGTCGGCGGCGTTCGCCTCGACGATCTCGGCGGCGCGGGCCACCAGGGCGTCCGCGACCGCGCGGAGTGCGAGGTCCTTCGGGGCGCGCGGCAGCGGCGCCAGCACGGTGGCGGCCTCCTTCGCCGCCCGGGCGACCTTCAGGAAGTCTTCTACCTCAGACATGCTCCGCACTCCAGAACTCGCTAGTGGTGGTGCCCCAGTATGACGATGTGGTCCCGATGGATCAGCTCGCGTTCATATTCCGGACCGAGCGCCTTGGCCAGCTCGCGGGTGGAGCGGCCGAGCAGCTCGGGGATCTCGCTCGCGTCGTAGTTGACCAGCCCGCGCGCCACGACCGTGCCGGCCGGGCCGCACAGGTCCACGGGGTCGCCCGCGGAGAAATCGCCCTCGACCTTGACGACCCCGGCGGGCAGCAGGGACTTGCGCCGCCCGACGACCGCCTCGACCGCGCCGCCGTCGAGGTGGAGCCGCCCCTGGCCGGTGGCGGCGTGGGCCAGCCACAGCAGCCGCGTGCCGGGGTGCCGGCCCACCGGGTGGAAGTACGTGCCGACGTCGTCTCCGGCGAGCGCGTGCGCGGCGTGCGCGGCCGCGGTGAGGACCACCGGCACCCCGGCCCCGGTGGCGATGCGGGCGGCCTGCACCTTGGTCACCATGCCGCCGGTGCCGACCCGGCCGGACGTGCCCAGCTCGACCCCCTCCAGGTCCTCGGGGCCGCGCACCTCGGTGATCCGCCGGGCGCCGTCCTTGCGCGGATCGCCGTCGTAGAGGGCGTCCACGTCCGAGAGCAGGATCATGGCGTCGGCGTACGTGACATGGGCGACCAGCGCCGCGAGCCGGTCGTTGTCGCCGAACCGGATCTCGTCGGTCGCGACGGTGTCGTTCTCGTTGACCACGGGCACGATGCCGAGTTCGAGCAGCCGGGCCAGGGTGCGCCGGGCGTTGCGATAGTGCGACCGGCGCATCATGTCGTCCGCGGTCAGCAGCACCTGCCCGACGCGCAGGCCGTACCGCGCGAACGACGAGGTGTAGCGCGCCACGAGGACGCCCTGCCCGACCGAGGCCGCCGCCTGCTGGGTGGCCAGGTCCTTGGGGCGGCTTTTGAGCCCGAGCGGGCCCAGCCCGGCCGCGATCGCGCCGGAGGAGACCAGCACGATCTGGGTGCCGGACAGGCGGCGCGCGGCCAGCACGTCGACCAGCGCGTCCACCCGATCCACGTCGATCATGCCCTGCGGCGTCGTCAGCGACGACGACCCGACCTTGACCACCAGCCGCGCCGCGGCGCCGACCTGGTCCCTGCTCATCGCCGATCCCCCTCTCAGGCGAGCCGGCTGTCCGTGCCGCGCGGGCCGGACACCCTGGTCTGCACGCTCTGCGACGGCTGCCAGTCGAAGACGTATCCGCCCTCCATCGAGCCGATGACCACCTCGGCGCCGACCTGGGCGCCCGCCTCGATGAGCGCCTCCTCGACACCGAGACGCTCCAGTCGGTCGGCGAGGTAGCCGACGGCCTCGTCGTTGGTGAAGTCGGTCTGGCGGATCCAGCGCTCGGGCTTCTCGCCGGTGACCTGGAAGGTGTTCTCGTCCACCCGCCGCACGCTGAACCCGGTCTCGCCGAGCTGACGCGGCCGGATGACCAGGCGCGTGGGCTCCTCGACCGGGGCCTCCGCCCGGGCCCGCGCCACCATCTCCCCCATCGCGTACGCCAGGGGGGTCAGGCCCTCGTGGGAGGCGGCGGAGATCTCGAAGACGCGCAGGCCGCGCTCCTCCAGCATGGGCCGGACGATGTCGGCGAGGTCGCGCCCGTCGGGGACGTCCACCTTGTTGAGCACGACCATCCGCGGCCGGTCCTGGAGCGTCCCGTACGCCTCCAGCTCGGCCTCGATCACGTCGAAGTCACTGAGCGGGTCGCGGCCGGGGTCGAGGGTCGCGCAGTCGAGGACGTGCACGATGGTCGAGCACCGCTCGACGTGGCGCAGGAACTCGTGGCCGAGCCCCTTGCCCTCAGAGGCGCCGGGGATCAGGCCGGGCACGTCGGCGACGGTGAAGATGGTCTCCCCTGCCGTCACCACGCCCAGGTTGGGGATCAGCGTGGTGAACGGATAGTCGGCGATCTTGGGCCGGGCCGCGGAAAGCGCCGCGACGAGCGAGGACTTGCCGGCGTTCGGGAAGCCGACCAGCGCCACGTCGGCGACGGTCTTGAGCTCCATCATGATCTCGGCCGCGTCGCCGGGCTCGCCGAGCAGCGCGAACCCGGGGGCCTTGCGTCGGGCGTTGGCCAGCGCGGCGTTGCCGAGCCCGCCGAAACCGCCCTGCGCGGCGACATAGCGGGTGCCGGAGCCGACGAGGTCGACCAGCACCTCGCCGGTCGCGGCGTCCTTCACCACGGTGCCGTTCGGCACCCGCAGCACGAGCGACTCGCCGGTCGCGCCGTCGCGGTTGGACCCCATGCCCTGCTTGCCGTTGCCCGCCCGGCGGTGCGGCCGGTGGTGGTACTCCAGCAGGGTCGCCGTGTTGGGATCCACCTCCAGGATCACGTCCCCGCCGCGGCCGCCGTTCCCGCCGTCCGGGCCGCCGAGCGGCTTGAACTTCTCCCGGTGGATGGAAGCGCAGCCGTTACCGCCATCACCCGCCTTGATATAGAGGATGACGTTGTCGACGAAATCAGCCATTGCTTCCCCTTATGGGAGGGCCGACGCGTACACGGGCGGCGCCCCTCAGAAATGAGATGAGGCGGACCGAGAACTCGATCCGCCTCATCTACAACCGTTTGCCGAGCGGATTCACTCCGCGATCGGGACGATGCTCACCGCGCGCCGGCCACGCTTGGTGCCGAACAGCACGTGGCCCGCCGCGAGGGCGAACAGCGTGTCGTCGCCACCACGGCCGACATTGTCACCGGGGTGGAAGTGCGTGCCGCGCTGGCGAACGATGATCTCGCCCGCGTTGACAAGCTGTCCACCGAAGCGCTTCACGCCCAGACGCTGAGCGTTGGAGTCGCGGCCGTTCCGGGTGGACGAGGCGCCCTTCTTGTGTGCCATAATTCACTCCCTTTCGGGGGACATCCCCCGGGAAATCCTTACTGTCCGGGGTTGATGCCGGTGACCTTGACCTGGGTGTACCGCTGACGGTGACCCTGGCGCTTCTTGTAGCCGGACTTGTTCTTGTACTTAAGGATCCGAATCTTCGGGCCCTTGGTCTCGCCGAGGATTTCGGCGGTCACCTGGAACCGGCCAAGCGTGGCAGCGTCGGTGGTGACATCGCCGTCGTTGACGACGAGCACCGCCGGCAGCGACACCGAGGAGCCGACCTCACCGGCGACCTTGTCCACCTCGAGGACGTCCCCGACGGAGACCTTCTGCTGCCTGCCGCCGCAACGAACGATCGCGTACACCGCGGAACCCTTCTTCTGGCTAAATGCTTAGATGCTGCGCCCCGCATCCAGGCTGCTGTCGATAACACGACCGGCGAACCGGGGTAGGCGCGCGAAGCCAGGCGCGCCTCCGAGCGCACCGGTTGACTAGGGTACCGGATTACCGGTACCCAGGTCGAACCGGGCGGAACACCGGGAAAGACGAAGTCCTATTCTGCCGTCTTCCTGCGGGAACGACGACGTGACCCCCGAGCCTGACCGGCCATCGCGTCGTCGTCGGTGTGGAGCGCGTCGGTGACGCTGTCCCTCCCGTTGACGGACGCGGCGACCGCCGCCGTCCCCTCATTGCCCGAGAGCTTCTCTGCGACGGCCTTCTCGATGGCCATCTTGCCCTGCGTGCCCCGCGGCTCCGGCTTCGCCTCGACCGGCTCGGACGAGATGATGAGGCCGCGGCCGTGGCAGCACTCGCAGGGGGTCGAGAACGCCTCCAGCAGGCCCTGTCCGACCCGCTTGCGGGTCATCTGGACCAAACCGAGCGACGTGACCTCGGCCACCTGGTGCTTGGTCCGGTCCCGGGCCAGGCACTCTAGCAGGCGCCGCAACACCAGGTCGCGGTTGCTCTCCAGCACCATGTCGATGAAGTCGATGACGATGATGCCACCGACGTCCCGCAGCCTGAGCTGGCGGACGATCTCCTCGGCCGCCTCCAGGTTGTTGCGGGTGACGGTCTCCTCCAGGTTGCCGCCCTGGCCGGTGAACTTCCCGGTGTTGACGTCGACGACGGTCATCGCCTCGGTCCGGTCGATCACCAGCGAGCCGCCGGAGGGGAGCCACACCTTGCGCTCCATCGCCTTGGCGATCTGCTCGTCCACCCGGTAGCTGGCGAAGACGTCTCCCGTCTCCTCCCACTTCTTCAGGCGGTCGGCCAGGTGCGGGGCGACGTACTGGACGTACTCGTCCACGGTCTCCCACACGTCGTCGCCCTCGACGACCAGCGAGGCGAAGTCCTCGTTGAACACGTCCCGGACCACGCGGACGGTCAGGTCGGGCTCGGCGGAGAGCAGCTCCGGCGGGCTGGCCGACTTGGCCTTGCGCTGGATGTTCTCCCACTGCGCCGACAGCCGGGCCACGTCGCGGCTGAGCTCCTCCTCCGAGGCCCCCTCGGCCGCGGTACGCACGATCACGCCCGCGTTCTCGGGCATGACCTTGCGCAGGATCTGCTTGAGCCGCGTCCGCTCCTTGTCGGGAAGCTTGCGCGAGATGCCCGTCATCGAGCCGTCCGGCACGTACACGAGGTAGCGGCCGGGCAGGCTGATCTGCGAGGTCAGCCGGGCGCCCTTGTGCCCGATCGGGTCCTTGGTGACCTGCACCAGCACCGACTGCCCGGACTTCAGCGCCGCTTCGATGCGCTTGGGCTGGCCTTCCAGCCCGGCGGTGTCGAAGTTGACCTCACCGGCGTACAGCACGGCGTTGCGGCCCTTGCCGATGTCGACGAACGCCGCCTCCATCGAGGGCAGGACGTTCTGCACCTTGCCGAGGTAGACGTTGCCGACGTAGGACTGGCTCGCCTCCCGGTCGACGTAGTGCTCGACGAGGATGCCGTCCTCCAGGACCGCGATCTGGGTCCGTCCGGACTGGCGGCGCACGACCATGACGCGCTCGACCGACTCGCGCCGGGCCAGGAACTCCGACTCGGTGATGATCGGCGGACGGCGACGGCCCAGCTCACGCCCCTCGCGGCGGCGCTGCTTCTTGGCCTCCAGCCGGGTCGAACCGCGTACGCCCTGGACCTCGTCCACGGACGTGGCCCGGGTCGCGCGGGGCGCCCTGATGCGGACGACGGTGTTCGGCGGGTCGTCGACCGTGATCTCGGCCTCCTCGGCGCCGCGCCGACGACGGCGGCGCCGGCGACGCGACCCCGCGGTCGCGTCCTCTTCCTCGGCGGCCTCCTGCTGCTCCTCGGCCTCGGGCTCCTCCGCCGTCTCGGCGGCCGTGCCCTCGCCCTCCTCGGCTTCTTCGCCGTCGCGGAGCTTGGCGCCGCGACCGCGGCCTCCACGGCGCCGCCTCCTGCGGCGACCGCCGGCATCGCCGTCGTCCTCGTCGTGGTCTGCGCTCTCGTCGGTCTCCGCGCCCTCGGCCCGCTCCTCTTCCTCATCGGCGGGTACGGCCGGCGGGGTGGGGATCACCGGAACGGCGAAGGGATCCGGCGCCTGGAACAGCGGCTGGAACACGGCGGCCGGGGCCTGGAACGTCAGCGACTGGGGCTCGACGACGCGCTGGGCGTGCAGCCCGAACGGGTCGGCCACCACGTTGCGGCCGGGCGCCTCGGCCGCGGCGTCCTCCGCGGCCTGGTCCTCTTCCCCGGTTTCCTCGATCTCGAGCTCCTCCGCCGCCTCGACGCCGGCGACGTCCTCGGCGGGGGCCTTGTCCAGCGGCTCCTCGTCCGGCTGCGCCAGCGACATCGCAGTGGCCACCTCGGCCTCGGCCGCGGTCATCGCGCTCGATCGTTCTGTCGCCGCCTTACGCGTACGGCGTCGCCGCGTGGGGGCCTGGGCCTCCTCGGCGCCGGCCGTTCCGGCGTCGGCCTCGGCGGGCGTCTCAGTGGGCGCCTCGGCCGCGGGCTGCGCGCCCGTGTCGGCCACCGGCTCGGCGGCAACCTTTCGGGTGCGGGTGCGCCGCGCGGGCTTGGCCGGCGCGACCTCCTCCGCCCCCTCCGCAGCGGCGGCGGCCTTGCGGCGGGTCGTCCGCTTGGGCTTCGTCTCCTCGGCGGCCGGCGCGGCCTCCGGCTCCGTCGGAGCCACCTCCGGCTGTGCCGGCCCGGCCGCCGCGGCGGGTACGGTGATCACCGAAGGTTGCGAGTCCTCCGGCTCGGGCGGCGGGCCGGCAGGCCGGCTCGCCGAACGACGGCGCACGGGAGTGGTGCCACCGGCTCCGCTCCGCGTCCCCCCTGTCGTCCTGTCATTCGTCGTCGTATCGCTGCCAAGGCTCACAGCCCCGGCATTGGGCTCGTTGTCGAGCATGCGGGCGCTCTCCCGTCAGCTCCCGGGCACGTCTCCGCGCCGCGCGGGAGCTCTCGTCTCTCGCGGTCCGCCGGGCTCCCTTTCGGTGCCTCGGCGGCAAGTCTTATCGGTCTCCGCCCACCCGATCGAAATCGAACGGGTCGGCGGGCTCACCGGTCGTCGCGTCGAGCGGCCCCTGCGCCAGCCTGGTCACCTCGGGGGGTGACAGCGGCGCGAGGCCCGCCACAAGACGCAGTCCCGTGAGTACGTCGTCGGGTCGAACCGCAGGTGTCGCGTGCCGAACGACCATGCGAAGTATGACACACGGCCGATCAGGCTCCTGGCCTGCCGCTCTCCCCGGCCCGTCCTGAACGGTCAGAGACAGCACCGCCTCGCGGGCGTCGAACCGCCGCAGACCCTTCTTGGTCAGGCGTTCGACCTCCACGCGGTCGGCGGCGACGAACTCCTCAACCGCCTTGGCCGCTACCTCGGGATCCACCCCGGGCAGCCGCAGCTCCCACGTCGAGCCCTCCAGCCGGTCGGCCAGGCCACTGTCGCGTGCCTCGACCACATCGAGCACGTCCAGGCCGGGCGGCAACGAGGCGTCCAGGTCGGCACGCAGGCGGTGCGGGTCGCACGGCCTGGTCACGCCGATCTCGAGGTACTCGGCCTCACTCGCCGTACCGGTCGGGGCCGCGCCGGCATAAGAGATCTTCGGATGGGGGCTGAACCCAGCGCTGTAGGCCACCGGGATGTCGGCTCGCCGCACCGCCCTTTCGACGGCACGCGAGATGTCACGGTGGCTGGTGAAGCGCAGCCGTCCACGCTTGGCGTAGCGCACGCGAAGGCGCTGCACCGTGGGCGCGGGCGGGGGGCCATCAGGAACGGGTTTCAGTGTTAAGTCGTCCTTCCGGTGTCGGTCCGTCGTCTTTCAGGATAAGCCTCGCTCGGAAGTCCCCTGTCAGATCACGGTGAGGGGCAGCAGCTTCTTGCCGGTCGGGCCCACCTGGATCTCGGTTCCCATAGTGGGGCAGACGCCGCAGTCATAGCAGGGCGTCCAGCGGCAGTCCTCGACCTCGACGTCGCTCTTGGCGTCCTGCCAGTCCTGCCAGAGCCACTCCCGGTCCAGGCCCGCGTCCAGGTGGTCCCACGGGAGCACCTCGTGCTCCTCGCGCTCGCGGATGGTGTACCAGTCGACGTCCACGGTCTCGTCGGCCAGCGCCTTCTCGGCCGCGCGCATCCAGCGCTCGTAGGAGAAGTGCTCGGTCCAGCCGTCGAACCGGCCGCCGTCCTCCCAGACCGCCCGGATGACCCGGCCCACGCGGCGATCGCCGCGCGAAAGCAGCCCCTCGACGATGGACGGCTTGCCGTCGTGATAGCGGTAGCCGATGGCCCGGCCGTACTCCTTGTCGCCGCGCAACGAGTCGCGCAGCTCACGCAGGCGGCGGTCGACCGTCTCGTGGTCGCACTGGGCGGCCCACTGGAACGGCGTGTGCGGCTTCGGCACGAAGCCGCCGATCGACACGGTGCAGCGCACGTCCTTGGAGCCGGTGGCCTCCCGGCCCGCCTGGATGACCTTCTTGGCCAGGTCGGCGATGCCCAGGACGTCCACGTCCTCCTCGGTGGGAAGGCCGCACATGAAGTACAGCTTCACCTGCCGCCACCCCTGGCTGTAGGCCGTGGTGACGGTGCGGATCAGGTCCTCCTCGGTGACCATCTTGTTGATCACCTTGCGCATCCGCTCGGAGCCGCCCTCCGGAGCGAAGGTCAGCCCGGAGCGCCGGCCGTTACGGGAGAACTCGTTCGCCAGGTCGATATTGAACGCGTCCACACGAGTGGACGGCAGCGACAGCGAGGTGTTGGTTCCCTCGTACCGGTCGGCCAGACCCTTGGCCACGTCGCCGATCTCGGAGTGGTCGGCGCTGGACAGCGACAGCAGCCCGACCTCGTTGAAGCCGGACTCGCGGATGCCGTTCTCCACCATGTCGCCGATCGTGGTGATCGAACGCTCACGCACCGGACGGGTGATCATCCCCGCCTGGCAGAAGCGGCAACCGCGGGTGCAACCGCGGAAGATCTCCACGCTGAACCGCTCGTGGACGGTCTCGGCCAGCGGAACGAGCGGCTTCTTCGGATAGGGCCACTCGTCGAGGTCCATCACGGTGTGTTTGAAGATCCGCGATGGCACGCCGGGACGGTTCGGCACGACGCGCATGATGCGCCCGTCCGGGTGGTACTCGACGTCATAGAACTTCGGGACGTAGACGCCTCCGGTGGAGGCGAGGCGCATGAGCAGCTCGTCGCGGCCGCCCGGGGACCCCTCCTCCTTCCACTCGCGGACGACTTCGGAAATCGCGATCGCGATCTGCTCTCCGTCGCCGAGGACGGCGGCGTCGAGGAAGTCGGCGATGGGCTCGGGGTTGAACGCGGCGTGGCCTCCGGCCAGCACGATCGGGTCCTCGTCCGTCCGGTCGACCGCGTCGAGCGGGATGCCCGCCAGGTCGAGCGCGGTCAGCAGGTTGGTGTAGCCGAGCTCCGTGGAGAAGGACACCCCGAAGACGTCGAAAGCGCGAACCGGGCGGTGTGCGTCGACGGTGAACTGGGGCACGCCTTCGGACCGCATGAGCGCCTCGAGGTCGGGCCAGACCGCGTACGTCCGCTCGGCCATCGTGTCCGGCAGCTCGTTGAGGATCTCGTAAAGGATCTGCACGCCCTGGTTGGGCAGGCCGATCTCGTAGGCGTCCGGGTACATGAGAGCCCATCGGACGCTCGCCTCGTCCCAGTCCTTGACCGTCGAGTTGAGCTCACCCCCGACGTACTGGATCGGCTTCTGCACCTTGGGCAGCAGCGGCTCCAGGCGAGGAAACAGTGACTCGACAGACATAAGCCCAAGCGTATCCGCTTCGAAAAGCGCTCCAGGTCCGTTGTCCACAGCCCTGGCCGCGGCTAGGCCGCGCGCCTGCCGTAGCCGCGGATGCGGATGGCCTGCAGCATGCCCACGGCCATCATGTTCGCGAACATGGCCGTGCCTCCGTAGGACACGAAGGGGAGGGGGATGCCGGTGATCGGCATGATCCCGATGGTCATCCCGACGTTGACGAAGCTCTGGAAGGCGAACCAGCAGACGATGCCCCCCGCCACCAGCGCCCCGAACCTGTCATCGCACTGACGCGCGATGCGTACGGCGCGCAGCAGCACGACACCGAGCAGGAGCACCACGGTGACTGAGCCGAGGAAGCCGAGCTCCTCTCCCGCGACGGTGAAGATGAAGTCGGTGTGCTGCTCCGGCACGAACCGGCCGGTGGTCTGCCCTCCGTGAAACAGACCCTTCCCGAAGATCTCGCCCGAGCCGATGGCGACGAGCGCCTGCGTGCTGTTGTAGCCGACCCCTCGCGGATCGCTCGCCGGGTTGATCAAAGCGGTGAATCGCGCCACCTGGTAGGGCTTCAGCAACCCCAGGGACCACACCGCGGCCGCCGTCGCGCCCCCGAGAAGGACGAACAGCATGATCCAGCGCTTGCGCACCCCCGCCAGCACCAGGACGCCCCCGGTGATGACCAGGAGGACCATGGTGGTGCCGAGGTCGGGCTCCAGCATCACCAGCGCCGCGGTGATCCCCGTGGCGCCGAGGCAGAGAGCCACGCTGACCAGCCTCGGCCGCCCCGTCTTCTCGGCGGGCTTGACAAGGCACCGCGCCAGGATCAACACGAGCGCCGGCTTGACCAGCTCGGCCGGCTGTACGGCGAAGCCGCCACCCAGCGTGATCCACGAGTGGTGTCCGTTGATCGTCGCTCCCATCGGCGAGATGACCAGCAGCAACCCGATGAGCGCCGCGACGAATACCCCGGGGGCGGCGGTCTGCAGCCGGCGGTAGTCCATCATGGCGACCACGAGGAACAGCGCCAGGCCGATGAGGATGTTGAGCACGTGCTTCTTGGCCATCCCGGTCGGCTGGACGGACATCCAGCTTCGGGTGGACGACCAGACCAGGAGCGTCCCGATGACGGCCAGCGCCGCGATCGCGAGCATCATGAGGCCGTCCATCCGCCGGACCGGCGACCCCTGCCCCACCGCACGGCGCGCGAACGATCGCCTCCGGAGGGCCGCCTGCTGGGTCATCGGGCGACCGTCCCATCCCGCCTGATGACCGGCAGGCGCTCCACGGGATGCCCGGAGGGCAGCGCGGCCTTCCGCTGCTTGCCGTTGTCGTCCTTGCCCAGGCCGTAGATGCCCTCCCAGATCTTCCTCGCCGCCGGAGCGGCGGTCTCCGCGCCGAAACCGCCCTGCGACACCATGACCACGGTCACGAACTGCGGGTTCTCGGCGGGAGCGAACGAGGCGAACCAGGAGGTGTCCCGCTTGCCCCACACCTCGGCGGTACCGGTCTTGCCACCGATCCGCACCTCGTTCATCGGGAAGCCGCGGAACGCGCCCGCCGCGGTGCCGTCCGACGTCACCTCGCTCAGCGCCTTGCGGATGTAGTCGCGGGTCTCCTTGCTGATCGGCAGCTTCCCGACGACCGGAACCTTGACCTCCTTGTCCAGCGAGCCGTCGGGACGGAACAGCGCCCAGCCGATCCGCGGGCTGCGGACCTTGCCGTCTCCCACAAGCGCGGCGTACGCCCTGGCGAGCTGGAGCGGGGTGACGAGCACGTCGCCCTGGCCGATGGAGAAGTTGGCCGCTTCGTACGCGTGGAAGATGTCGCCCTCAAGGCAGTTCTCATTGGCGAGCCGCTTGGCGAACGCCGCCCGTCCCTCATCCTTGATCTCCGGGAAGCCGGTCTTCGCCCGCCTGCAGTTCTCGGCCTTGGTGGCCTTCCACAGGTTCAACTTCCAGGAGCGGTCGGGGATGAGGCCCGGGGACTCGCCCGGCAGGTCGATGCCCGTCCGCCGGCCGAACCCGTAGGCGCGGGCCATGTTCGCCATCGGCTCCTTGACCTTGCCCTTCGGCTTGTTGCCGCCGTCGCGCTGCCACTGCTCGTACCCGGCCCGGTAGAAGACCGTGTCGCACGACTTCACCAGCGCGGTGTGCAGCGAGATGGAGCCCAGGCTCATACCCCCCGCGTTGCCGAACGCGCGGCCGGCGACGTTGTACGCGCTCGGGCACTCATACGTCCCGTGCAGCGGCGAGCCGTCCGCGACCATCGCCGACACCGAGGAGATCTTGAAGGTCGATCCCGGGGCGAAGGTGCCGTTGGTCGCCCGCGACACCAGCGGCTTGCCGGACTTCTTCGACAGCAGGTGCTGATAGTCGCGCTCGGAGATGCCCCCGGACCACACCGCAGGGTTGTACGTCGGCAGGCTGGCCATCGCGATGACCCGGCCGGTCTTGACGTCGAGCACCACGGCCGCGCCTCCGTCGGACCCCACACTCTTCACGGCCTCGGACAGCGCCTTCTCCACAATGGTCTGGACCCGCGCGTCGATACTGGTGACCAGCGTGTCTCCGGTGACCGGCGAGCGCGGCTGTTCGACGGCGATCTGCTTGCCCATCCGGTCCACCTGGACGCGCCTCAGACCCGCCTGGCCCCGGAGGTCGGGGTCGTACACGGCCTCCAGGCCGTCGCGGCCCACCAGGTCAACGCCGGAGAAACTGGCCTTGAGGCCTTCGCGCTTCTCCAGTTCGCTCTGCGTGACCGGCTGGAGGTACCCGAGAACCTGGGCCGCGTCCCTCCCCGTGGGGTAGTCGCGGACCGCCTGGATCTCCGCCGTGACCCCGGGGAAGTCCTCCTGCCGTTCCACGATCTGCAGCGCCTGCCGCTGGGGAATCCGGCTCGCCACCGGGATCGGCTGGTACGGCGAGCCCGGCCAGCACGGCCGCGACACCCCCGGCCCACAGGCGCGGATCTGCTGCTTGAGCTTCTCCGGCGACATGCCGAGCACCTTGCTCAGCCGGGCCAGTACGGCGGTGCCGCCGTCGGGCAGCCGTTCCAACGTGGTCCGATCCACGGAGACCACCAGGCTGGTGCTGTTGCGCACCAGCGGCCGGCCCGTGGCGTCGAGGATCTGCCCGCGCAACGCCGGCACCACTACCTCACGGGTACGCGTCTCGGTCGCGACCGCCACGAACTCCCTCCCGCGCACCACCTGGACCTGCCAGAGCCGTACGACGAGGATCACGATCAGGGAAACGACCACGATCTGAAGGACAATCAACCGCGTGTGCATCCTGGTCATGCGGCCCCCTCGCTCATATCCGCCTCCAGCTCGGCACAAGTGCGGGCTGCCGCCCCCGCTCGCGGTGCAGCCGCCGCACCGCCCACAACACGGCCGGGGCAGCGACCAGGTTGCACAGCGCCACCCATGGCCACACGGTTCGCATATAGGTCCAGCCGGCGCCGTCGTCCGTGACCAGGCCCCCCACCGCGACCGTGAAGGCCGGGGCGAGCACCGCGCACAGCATGGTGGCGGCCAGCGGCACGTGCTCGCCCAGCTTCCCCGCCACGAAACCGACGACGCACATGACCAGGGTGTACTGGCCGAGCACATCCCCCGCGGGTGGCAGGATGTCGGCGGCGAGACCGGCGAGGAACCCGATGACGGCGCCGTCGATCGGGCCTCTGATCGCGGCCAGGGCGATCACGACCAGCAGAACCAGGTCGGGGACCACCATGACGGGCAACCGGTTCAGGATCGTCACCTGCACGACCAGGGCGACGCAGACGAGAAACGCGGCGAGCAGGTTACGCGCCATGCCGATCAGTCCCTCTCCTCGGCCTGCCCCGGCGTGTCCGCCCCGCGCGGAGCCGGGCCGCCGAGGTCACGCTGGGCGGCCTGGTCCGGCTCCTGGACGGCGCCGGACGCGTCCCTGGCGTCCCGCTGCTGCTTCTCGCGGTCCATGGACTTGTCCTTGTGATTCTTGGCCTGGTCCTTCTTGTCCTTCTTGCCCGGCTGGCTCTTGGCCGGCTGATCGGGCAGGACCGAATCGCGCGGGTCGCGATCGGGCGCCCGAACCACCACGCCCACGACGTCGAGCGCGGTGAAATTCGCGTACGGCCGCGCGTAGGCGGTCCGGGTGAGCTCACCCGGCGTCACCACGACCCGCTCGATCTCGCCGATCGGCACACCCGGCACGTACGGCGTGCCGTTCTGGGAGCCGAAGGAGACGATCCGCCGGCCCTTCTTCAACGGCGTGGTGGAGTCGAGCAAACGCAGCCGGATCAGGTCGCCGTACTTGCCGCTGCCGCCGAGGCCGTTGACGACGCCGAGCTCGTTGCCGCCCTCCAGGCGGGCTCCCGCCGCGGAGCCGGGGTCGGTCAGGAGGATGACGGTCGAGGTGCTCGGCCCCGTCCGGACCACCCGCCCCACCAGACCGTCGCCGTTCAGGACGGTCATGTCCCGGCGCACGCCGTCCCGAGAGCCGACGTCGATCTCCACGTTGTCCTCCAGGCCGGCGGTGTGACGGCGCGCGATCACCTGCGCCGGGACGACCCGGTAGCGGCCGAGGCCGGACAGGCCGAGCATCCGGTCGAGCTCCTTGGACCTGTCCTTGTCCAACTCGGTGGCGGCCAGTCTGCTCCTCAGCTGGGCGTTCTCCTTTCTCAGCCCGTCTATACGCTCCTGGGCGCTGGGGGCGCCGGTCAGCATCGAGAAGAACCTCGAGACCGGCGCCGTCACTTTCGTGCTGGCCTGCTCAGCCGTGCCGAACACCGAGGACGCGATCTGCCCCAGTGGCCCCGCGACCGACGATTCGCCGCCGCGATGCCCGACGGTGATCAACACCAGAGCCGCAGCGAGGAGGATTCCGAGGATCAGGCGGGTGCGGCGAGAGTTTCTCATCACGCCCCCTTAGTGGCGGGGCTCCGGCACCAACACCTGCTGGAGGGCTTCGAAGTCCTCCACGCATCTGCCGGATCCGAGCGCCACCGAGTCGAGGGCGTTGTCCACGAGGTGCACCGGCATGCCGGTCTCGTCTCGCAGCCGCTCCTCCATGCCCTTGAGCAGTGCGCCGCCACCGGTGAGCGCGATCCCGCGGTCCATGAGATCGCCCGACAGCTCCGGCGGGCACTGGTCGAGGGTGGTCTTCACCGCGTCGACGATCGCGTTGACCTGCTCGGCGGTCGCCCGGCGGATCTCCTGAGCTGAGATCACGACGGTCTTGGGGAGCCCTGAGACGAGATCCCGGCCGCGGATCTCCGCGTGGATGTCCTCGTGGTCGTCGTACGCCGAGCCGATGGCGATCTTCACCTCCTCGGCGGTCCGATCGCCGAGCATCAGGGAATACTCCTTCTTGGCGAAGCTCACGACCGCCTGGTCGAGCTCGTCGCCACCGACCCTGATCGACTGGCAGGTGACGATGCCGCCCATCGAGATGATCGCGACCTCGGTGGTGCCGCCGCCGATGTCCACCACCATGTTGCCGGTCGGCTCGTGAACCGGAAGCCCGGCCCCGATCGCCGCCGCCATGGGCTCCTCAACGATGTAGACCCGGCGGGCTCCCGCCTGGTACCCCGCTTCCTTGACGGCCCGCTGCTCGACGCTAGTGATACCGCTGGGTACCGCGACGATGATCCGCGGCTTCGCGAATCGCTGGCGCCTGTGGACGCGCTGGATGAAGTACCTCAGCATGCGTTCGGTGATGTCGAAGTCGGCGATCACCCCGTCACGCAGGGGGCGCACGGCGATGATGCTTCCGGGTGTTCGCCCGATCATCCGTTTCGCCTCGATGCCCACCGCGACGATCTTTCCGGTGGAGTTGTTGAGTGCTACGACGGACGGCTCGTTCAGAACGATGCCGCGCCCTCGGACGTAGATGAGAGTGTTCGCCGTGCCGAGGTCAACCGCCATGTCACGGCCCAGGAATGCCAGCTTGCTCCCCATGCTGAAGAAGGCCTTTCAGGTGGTTTGCGGGATAACGCATCGCACTCGAATCGTAACTTGTTGTACCCAACGTCCGGCATATCGAGACCGTCAGCTACCTGGAAAATCTTCTGTCCCAGGGCCACCAAAATCTTCACTACCAGGGAAAACACGAGAGGCCCCGGTTTGAGCCGGGGCCTCTCCTGTGGTCTGAGCGCTCAGAAGCGGTCAGGGAAGAAGATCTTGATCTCGCGGGCGGCGGACTCGGGCGAGTCGGACCCGTGGACGATGTTCTCGCCAATCTCCAGGGCGTGGTCGCCGCGGATCGTTCCGGGGGCCGACTTCACCGGGTCGGTCAGACCGGCCAGCCCGCGGAACGCCTCGACGGCCCGCGGACCTTCCGCAACGAGCGCGACAAGCGGCGCGGACGTGATGAACTCCACAAGCTCCCCGAAGAACGGGCGCTCGGCGTGCTCGGCGTAGTGCGTCTTGGCGGTCTCGGCGTCAAGCGTGCGCAGGTCCATCGCCACGATCTTGAGGCCCTTGCGCTCGATGCGGCCGACGACGTCGCCGATAAGGCCACGACGGACACCGTCCGGCTTGATCAGGACCAGCGTGCGCTCCGACACGAGAATCTCCTCTGTTGTGATCTTCAGCCGTTCTCGATGACGGCCGGGAAAGGGGGCTCTCCGCAGCAGAGCGTGCTCATGGCCGCGCTCGCTCGGGTGCTCCGTGCATCCCGCAGCTTACCGGTCTGAGAAGGTTTCCCCGTTATCCCCGGTCTTCTCCTCCGGAGAAGGGGTGGGCGAGGGGACCAGCACGACCGACTCCCGGCGCGAGGGAGCGGGCTCCCGCCGCCCCAGCCAGGACGCGATCACGATGATGCCCACGACCGCGAACCCGCCCACCAGGGCCCACGTCCACAGCGCGTCGACGAACGCCTGCGCGATCAGCTCCGGCTTCGTCGGATCGCCGGACCGCGCCACGTCCTGCAGACGGGTGAGCTGGACACCCGTCCCGAGCAGGAAACCCGCGAGCACGGCAGGGAAGCACAGGGACAGGCCGAGCAGCGCCGTACCAAGCCGCACCGGCCGCAGCGCGGCGACCAGCGCGACGGCGGAGCCCCCGGCGAGCAGCGCGAACGGCACCACGAGCAGCAGGCCGTCCGGCGTCGGCGCGATCAGCCTGATCGCGCACAGACCGGCCACCACCGCGACCAGACCGGCCCCGACGAACCTCCCGGCCCGCTCCTCCTTCAGGGCACCCACAAGGCATGCGGTGGCCAGCGCGACGACGGCGGCCAGCATGAAGGGCAGCCACAGCCCGGAGAGCCCCGGCCCTCCACGGACCCCGCCCATCTCCACGTACGTCGTCTGGGCCGCGGTCGGCAGGACCACCAGGCCGACGGCGACGCTGGTGAAGGCGAGCGTCCTTCCGCCGGGCCCCTCGAACGCGACGACCGCGCCCAGCCCCAGCATCGCCACCACCGCGACCGCCGCCGCGGCGATGACGAGGACCGGCGGCCAGTCGAACGTCGTCCCGACGGCCAGTACGGCGATGCCCGCCGCAGGGACAGCGGCCAGTCCCAGCCGGCTCCGCTCCGACGCCGACGGCCCCTCGGTGGCGCTCTCCGCCCGGTCGGCGCCGTCTCTGGCCACGATCCAGAGCACCAGGTACACCGCGGCGAGCGCCAGCGCGACACCGGTGAGCAATGGATAGGGCTGGAGGGTGACCTGCCAGGCGGTCGCCTTGGCCAACGGCCACAACGCGAGCGCCTGCGCCCCGGCCAGGCTCGCGGCGAGCGTCCCCGCCCACAGAGGCAGCAGGAACCTGCGCCGCGGACGCTCCCACACGGCCACGAGGGTCGCGGGCAACAGCAGTCCCGCGCCGATGCCGTGCAGGACGCGCAGCACGCCGACCGTGACGGCCGACCCCGCGTAACCGCCCGCGGCGTCCGCCGCGGCGAGCAATGTGAGCCCCACGACCAGGATGGGCGCGGAACGGAACCGCCTTACCGCGACCGACGCGAGCGGCACGGTCAGCAGCATGACCGGCAGCGCCAGGCCGTGCGCCCGCGTCATGGCGATCTGCGAGGCGCCCGGCGGCAGCAGCGCGGCCACTACGGAGATGGTGTTCGGGATGGCGACGATCGCCAGCGGCAGCGCGACCGCGACGAGGAGCCCGACCACGACGTCGAGCATCAATGGAACGCGTACAGCACGAACCGGCACCGCGGCCCGGGCCTGTGGAATCGGGGGGACGGCCATGCTGGCCGACTTTAGCGCTTCGTCGCGCCTTCGACACGGCGAGCGACGAATATCGCGGTTATCCACAGGGCCGCGAAGATCGCGCCCAGGACGAACATCGTCGTGACCAGGAACCCGGTGGCGATCGCCAGAAGCTGCACGACACTGCCCGCGATGTAGCCCGCGGGCCGCTTCAGCATGCCCGCGGCCACCACGCACAACACCGCCAGGCCGATGCCCACGCTCACGGCCACCGCGGTGTCGACGTGCGCCACCGCGATCGCGACCGGGATGAACAGCGCGACGACGATCGCCTCCATCCCGAGCACGCTGGCACCCAGCCGGCGCATCCCCGGGGTCACCTCGAACCTGCCCTCGCCGCTTCCGCCGCTCATCGCTCCGCCTTGGGTCATCGCCCCGCTCTGGGTCATCGATCCGCCTTGAGAAGAACGCGGGCGTCGCCGGCCGTCACGACGGACCCGGTGATCAGCACACCCGAGCCGAACTCGTCGCCCTGGTCGGCCAGTCCGACCGCCAAATCGATGGCGTCGTCCAGCCGCGCCACCTCATGGACCCGGTCCGCCCCGAAGACGCTCTCCGCCCTCGCCGCGAGATCCTCCGACGACATGGACCGGGGTGAGGTGTTCCTCGTCACCACGACCTCCTCGACGATGGGCTCAAGGAGCTCCAGGAGCGTGTCGACATCCTTGTCCGCCATCACCGCCACCACGGCGATGAGCCGGGTGAAGCCGAACGACTCCGAAATCGCGTCGACGGATGCCTCCATGCCCCCCGGGTTGTGCGCGGCGTCGAGGACCACCGTCGGCCCGCGCCGCACCACCTCCAGCCGGCCCGGGCTGGTCACCTGGGCGAACGCCTGCCGTACGAGCTCGTCGCCGAGAGGATCGTCACCCGCGGTCAGCGCCTCCACTGCGGCCAGCGCGCTCGCCGCGTTGCTCGCCTGGTGTGCGCCGTACAGGGGGAGGAAGACCTCCTCGTACACGCCCTTCAGGCCCTTCAACTGCAGAAGCTGGCCGCCCATGGCGATCTCACGATGCAGGACGCCGAACTCCAGCCCCTCCCGTGCGACCGTCGCGCCCATCTCCACAGCGCGGCGCATCAGCACCTCCGCCGCCGGGAGCGGCTGCTGTGAGAGTACGGTCATCGCCTTGGCCTTGATGATCCCGGCCTTCTCACCGGCGATCGTCGGGATGTCCGGACCGAGATAGTCGGTGTGGTCGAGCGAGATCGGCGTGATCACCGACACCGTGCCGTCGGCCACATTGGTCGCGTCCCAGGTGCCGCCCATGCCGGTCTCGATCACCGCGACGTCGACCGGCGTGTCCGCGAAAGCGGCGAACCCCATGGCCGTGAGGACCTCGAAGAAGCTGAGCTTCCCGACCTTCGCGTCGATGATCTCAAGGTACGGCGCGATGTCCTCGTAAACCTCCGTGAACCGCTCCTCCGAGAGGGGCACGCCGTCAACGCTGATGCGCTCACGCATGGAGGTCAGGTGAGGGCTGGTGAACCGGCCGACCCGAAGGTTGCGCTCCCGCAGCAGCGCCTCAATCATCCGCGCGGTGCTCGTCTTGCCGTTGGTCCCGGCGACATGCACGATCGGGTACGCCTTGTGAGGGTCACCGAGCAGCTCCACCAAAGCGGTGATCCGGTCGAGCGTCGGCTCGAATTCCCACTCGACTCCCCTACGCATGATGGCCTGTTCGACCTCTCGATACTCCACGCATCAACCTTACTGTCAGCCTTCCCGGCCCCGGATCGCCACCGTCCCGGCCACCCCAGCCGAATGCGTCTGTTTGCTTCCGGCCTTGGCAATGCCTGCGGTGGCTGAAGATCGCGGAGTCCGCAGTGGCTCAGACTTCCCAGGCGTCACCGGGCTCAGGCCCGTAGACGCCCCGCAGGGACTGCGCTGGCTCAGTTTCATATGCGGGATGGCGCTGCGCAGAGCTGAGCCTTCTCGGCGTTGCGCACGGCGTAGGTCCGTAGGCGCTGCGCACGGCGTAGGCCCGTAGGCGCTGCGGCGGGGGCTGCTCCGGCCGGCCGTGATAGTTACGCCCCAGTGATGCCGCTCCCGCGGCCATCGCGGGCACGGTGGTACATGGCACGGTCCTACGCCGGCCTCCGCAACCCCCGCCTCCGCGCCAACCTCTCCCGCCGTATCCCGGCCAAAACCCACCACAACCGACCGAGCAGCCAGCCCCGCGTCCCGCCCCACAACAACACGACCAACAGCAGAGGCACCGCTCCCCCATCTACGCCACTGCCGCCTACGCCACCAGCCGCGGCACCCCCACCTGCACCCGCGTCCGCGCCTGCACACCAGACTCTCAGGGCCAGCACCGGCAACCATCGCCCTCAATAACCCTCGCCACCACAGCAGCCCCCACACCCCGCCCGGCACCACCACAGGTTGAATCGCTATCTCCGACCCTTGTGACCCGTACAGCGCCCTGCACGACGAGCCCCACCTCCACCCAGGACGGCACACCTGGACCGCCTGAGCGGCCTCCCGCACCCCACCGAAGAAACAGCCCCAAAACAAAAAAGGGGCCCCACCGGACCCCTCAAAACACCCACCACACAAACCACCGCCGACACGACACCACCACCACCACCAGCCGGCAACCCACAAACCCGCCAACAACCAACACCGCACAACAAAAAAGGGGCCCACCACCGGACCCCCAACAACAACCGCCAGCCGCCAGCCGCGACCACAACCCCAACCAGCCGGCGAGAAAACAGCCCCCGAAAACGAAGAAAGGGCCACCCCATCAGGGGTGGCCCTTCCTCACAAAAAATTGTCCGGCGGCGTCCTACTCTCCCACACCCTCCCGAGTGCAGTACCATCGGCGCTGGAAGGCTTAACTACCGGGTTCGGAATGTAACCGGGTGTTTCCCAACCGCTATAACCGCCGTAACCCTATGAAACACACAACCAGCCACCCACCATCACAGCGGGCAGGACTGTTTGCAGTCTCTGAATCGCATAGTCGACGCGAACATCTATGGACAAGTCCTCGGCCTATTAGTACCGGTCAGCTCCACACGTTACCGCGCTTCCACTTCCAGCCTATCAACCCGGTCATCTACCGGGAGCCTTACCCCACAAAGGGTGGGAGACCTCATCTCGAGACGAGCTTCCCGCTTAGATGCTTTCAGCGGTTATCCCTTCCGAACGTAGCCAACCAGCCGTGCTCCTGGCGGAACAACTGGCACACCAGAGGTTCGTCCGTCCCGGTCCTCTCGTACTAGGGACAGCCTCTCTCAAGTCTCCTGCGCGCGCAGCGGATAGGGACCGAACTGTCTCGCGACGTTCTAAACCCAGCTCGCGTACCGCTTTAATGGGCGAACAGCCCAACCCTTGGGACCTACTCCAGCCCCAGGATGCGACGAGCCGACATCGAGGTGCCAAACCATCCCGTCGATATGGACTCTTGGGGAAGATCAGCCTGTTATCCCCGGGGTACCTTTTAGCCGTTGAGCGACACCGCTTCCACAAGCCGATGCCGGATCACTAGTCCCAGCTTTCGCTCCTGCTCGACCCGTCAGTCTCACAGTCAAGCTCCCTTGTGCACTTACACTCGACACCTGATTACCAACCAGGCTGAGGGAACCTTTGGGCGCCTCCGTTACTCTTTAGGAGGCAACCGCCCCAGTTAAACTACCCACCAGACACTGTCCCCCACCCGGATACACGGGCGCGGGTTAGACGTTCAAAACGACCAGAGTGGTATTTCACCAATGACTCCACCCCAACTAGCGTCGAGGCTTCCCAGTCTCCCACCTATCCTACACAAGACGCTCCAAACGCCAATGTCAAGCTGTAGTGAAGGTCCCGGGGTCTTTCCGTCCTGCTGCGCGTAACGAGCATCTTTACTCGTAGTGCAATTTCACCGGGTCTGTGGTTGAGACAGCGGGGAAGTCGTTACGCCATTCGTGCAGGTCGGAACTTACCCGACAAGGAATTTCGCTACCTTAGGATGGTTATAGTTACCACCGCCGTTTACCGGCGCTTAAGTTCTCAGCTTCGCATACCCGAAGGCACACTAACCGGTCCCCTTAACGTTCCGGCACCGGGCAGGCGTCAGTCCGTATACATCGTCTTACGACTTCGCACGGACCTGTGTTTTTAGTAAACAGTCGCTTCCCCCTGGCCACTGCGGCCTCCACCAGCTTCGGAGGAAAACTCCTACACCAACAGAGGCCCCCCTTCTCCCGAAGTTACGGGGGCAATTTGCCGAGTTCCTTAACCACAGTTCACCCGAACGCCTTAGTATTCTCTACCTGACCACCTGAGTCGGTTTCGGGTACGGGCCGCTACGACACTCACTAGAGGCTTTTCTTGGCAGCATAGGATCACCCACTTCACCACAATCGGCTCGGCATCACATCTCAGGCTATATGGCAGACGGATTTGCCTATCTGCCGCCC